>NZ_JPRK01000001.1 GCF_000832125.1 Flavobacterium hibernum
GAAAATAAATTTTCATTTCTGTTAATCTCACTTGTCAGTATTTCGAAGAGCGTATATCGCTGTTGCGGGTGCAAAAGTAGATCCTTTATTTGCATTTCCAAGCCTTTTTCTAAACTATTTTTAATATTTTTTATAAGTAGCTGGCTTGATGCTTCTTACAGCGCTAAGTTTTTTTGACCTTTGTAGGATTTTAGGTTGTTTTGCTGATTTTCGACTATTTTGGACGATTTTGCCATAAAGTCGCTAAGGCACCAAGCGTTGGTTTTGTTTGCTTTGTCTGGATTGGCATGAAACTCAACAAGACACAAAGCTAGATTTTATTCGTGGTTTTGGTTTCGCGCAGAGACGCGAAGACGCTAAGTTTTGATTTTGGAGCGTTTTATTTCTCTTTGTATTACAACAAGCCTCTTTTGAAAGACACTCCCCTAGCCCCGATAGTAGTGGAAATCCTTTTGTGCCGGCGTTCGGCACAAAAGATTGGAACGGATAGCGGGAGATAGCTCCTAAATAAAATTCCTAATTTTTTCAAATTCCAGATTCCAAAGGCTTCGACTTCGCTCAACCTAACATAGCTATTCCTATTATATAAACTGTCGGAATCGGGACGTGAAACCTTAGCTTATATATAAAGGAGAACAAAAACCAATACACTCCCTAGAAACCTATCACCAGAATCAATAAACACACTCTTATATATAGTAGTAAAAAATACGTTTGGGGATAATTATAAATATTACTCTTATATATTAGTATAAACATGTATATATATATTGTATGTATTTTTGTAATGCGTTATATTTGCATTCACAAAATTATAAACAATGATTAAGATTACTTTACCCGACGGGTCGATTAGAGAGTTTGCCTCGGGCGTAACTCCGATGGAGGTTGCTAAGAGCATTAGTGAAGGATTTGCAAGAAACGTGATTTCCGCATCTTTTAATGGTACAACAATTGAAACCGAAACTCCACTGACGACCGACGGTAGTCTTATTTTATATACTTGGAACGATGCAGAAGGTAAAAAAGCTTTTTGGCATTCAACTTCTCACGTAATGGCTCAGGCCCTAGAGGAACTTTTCCCCGGAATTCAACTAACACTTGGACCTGCAATTTCAAATGGATTTTATTACGATGTAGATTTTGGTGATCAAAAGATAACTGATGCAGATTTTAAAAAGATCGAAGACCGTGTTCTTGAAATTTCGAGAGGAAAACATGAATTTAAAATGCGTCCTGTAAGCAAAGCTGAAGCTTTGGAGATGTATAAAGACAACGTTTACAAAACTGAATTGATTTCAAATCTTGAAGACGGAACTATTACATTTTGTGATCATTCTACTTTTACTGATTTATGTCGTGGTGGACATATTCCAAATACAGGAATTATCAAAGCCATGAAAATCATGAGTGTTGCGGGAGCTTATTGGAGAGGTGACGAGAAAAACAAACAGTTAACTCGTGTTTATGGAACTTCTTTCCCTAAACAAAAAGACCTAACTGAATATCTTGAGCTTCTTGAAGAAGCTAAACGTCGTGATCACCGTAAATTAGGAAAAGAACTTGAACTTTTTGCTTTCTCGCAAAAAGTAGGCCAAGGCCTTCCTTTATGGCTACCTAAAGGTGCTGCATTAAGAGATCGTCTTGAGCAGTTTTTAAAGAGAGCTCAAAAGAAAGCAGGATACGAACAAGTTGTTACACCACATATTGGTCAAAAAGAACTTTATGTTACTTCTGGTCACTATGCAAAATATGGTGCTGATAGTTTTCAACCTATACACACTCCTGCTGAAGGCGAAGAGTTTTTATTAAAACCAATGAACTGCCCTCACCACTGTGAGATTTACAATGTAAGACCTTGGTCATATAAAGATTTACCTAAGCGTTATGCTGAATTTGGTACTGTATATAGATATGAGCAATCTGGAGAATTACATGGTTTAACTCGTGTTCGTGGGTTTACTCAGGATGATGCACATATTTTCTGTACTCCGGAGCAATTAGATGAAGAGTTTAAAAAAGTAATTGACTTGGTACTTTATGTATTTGGTTCGTTAGGCTTTGAAAACTTTACTGCTCAAATTTCTTTGAGAGATCAGGAGAACAGAGAAAAATACATTGGTTCTGATGAAAATTGGGAGAAAGCTGAAAATGCAATTATCAATGCTGCAGCAGATAAAGGATTAAACACTGTAGTAGAATATGGCGAAGCTGCTTTCTACGGACCAAAACTTGACTTTATGGTTAAGGATGCTTTAGGAAGACAATGGCAACTAGGTACTATTCAAGTTGATTACAACTTACCGGAACGTTTTGAATTGACTTATAAAGGTGCTGATAATGAATTACATCGACCTGTTATGATTCACAGAGCTCCTTTTGGATCTATGGAACGTTTTATAGCAATTTTACTAGAACACACAGCAGGAAATTTCCCACTTTGGCTGATGCCTGAACAGGCTATAATCTTGTCTTTGAGCGAGAAATACGAAATATATGCTAAAAAAGTTTTAGATTTGCTAGAAAATCACGAAATTCGCGCCCTAATTGACAACCGAAGTGAAACTATCGGTAAGAAAATTAGAGATGCTGAAATGCAAAAAATACCGTTTATGCTGATTGTAGGTGAGGAAGAGGAGAAAAACGGAACAATTTCTATTCGTCGTCACGGTCAAGAAGGAAAAGGAAATATTACAGTTACAATTGATGAATTTGTCGCTATTGTAAACGAAGAAATAAAAAAGACATTAAAAGTTTTTACAGTTTAACTTAAATTATAAAGTCATAGCAATAAGAAGCAACAGAGGTTACCAACCTCGAGTAGAAAAAAAAGATGCACACAGAATAAATAACAATATTCGTGGTGTACAAGAAGTAAGACTAGTAGGCGAGAACATCGAACCAGGTGTATTTAAGCTTGCAGAAGCTTTACGTTTAGCAGACCAATTTGAATTGGATTTGGTTGAAATTTCACCAAACGCTGAACCACCGGTTTGTAAAATCATGGATTACAAGAAATTTGTTTACGAACAAAAGAAACGTGATAAGGTTTTAAAGGCTAAGTCTACGCAAGTTGTAGTAAAAGAAATTAGATTTGGTCCTCAGACTGATGAGCATGATTATGAATTTAAAAGAAAAAATGCAGAGAAGTTCTTGAAAGAAGGCGCTAAATTAAAAGCATTTGTTTTCTTTAAAGGTCGTTCTATCATCTATAAAGATCAAGGACAAATTTTATTACTACGTTTGGCTACAGATTTAGAAGAGCACGGTAAAGTTGAAGCTATGCCCGTTTTAGAAGGAAAGAGAATGATTATGTTCATTGCTCCGAAGAAAAAGAAATAGTGTTCAGTTTGCAGTTTCAGTATACAGTTTTACAACAAACCTGAAACTTTAAACTTGAAACAAAAATATAAGTAAGTAAGAATAAATTAAAACACTAGGAAAAATGCCTAAAATGAAAACAAAATCTAGCGCCAAGAAACGTTTCAAAGTTACTGGTTCTGGAAAGATTAAAAGAAAGCATGCTTTTAAAAGTCACATCTTGACTAAAAAATCTAAAAAACGTAAATTAGCTTTGACTCACTCAGCGCTAGTTCACTCTACAGATATGAAAAGCATCAAACAACAATTAAGAATTATCTAATAATTCTTTAGGTTAAAAAATCATTTAAAATAACCTTGGAGTATGGCTTTTAAGTTCCTTTGATTTAATTCAGGACGCCTGCTACAAAAACACATTAAAATTATGCCAAGAGCAGTAAATTCAGTTGCTAAAAGAGCAAGAAGAAAAAAAATAATGAAGCAAGCCAAAGGTTTCTTTGGTAGACGTAAAAACGTTTGGACAGTTGCTAAGAATGCAGTAGAGAAAGCAATGTGCTACGCTTACCGCGATAGAAAACAAAACAAAAGAAATTTCCGTGCTTTATGGATTCAACGTATCAACGCTGGAGCTAGATTGGAAGGAATGTCTTATTCTCAATTCATGGGGAAAGTAAAAGCTAATGGAATCGAATTGAACCGTAAAGTTCTTGCAGATTTAGCTATGAACCACCCTGAAGCTTTCAAAGCAATACTTAATAAAGTAAAATAAACGTTTTATAAACTCAATTTAGATTACTTACTTATCATAGAAAAACCCAGTCGAAAGATTGGGTTTTTTATTACATAAAAACTAACAAATCTCCTTTCGCAAAATAATATAGAAAAGAATAACTTTATAATATGAAAAAACCTCTAACTATTGTACTTATAATTTACAGCTTTATTATCCAAGCACAACAACAGCTTGATAAAAATGTTGTAAACACAATAATTGGAGAAGTTGATAAACGAGATTCAAATTGTCTCACGGAAATCGAAAGGGCAAAAAATGATTTCAAATCTAAAGAAACATATTATTACATAGAACCCGAAGGTTATCTGAATATGAATACCTATAGATCTCATTCATTTTTACAAGAACTACTTCAAAAAAGAAGAATTGATTTTTCACACTCACAGGAGTTAGAACTATCGTCTTTCTGGAATGAAAGCAATGACCAACGTTATCAATTAAAGACCAACTGTTATTGCAAGGCATCTAACGAATTACTAAACAGAAAATACGGAATTAATTTTATAGAAAAAACAGAAAAAATGGCAGACAGCCTCTATGTTATTAGTAGACTAAATGAGGTTTTCAATTATCCTGATGATGTTGATGACTATTACATAATTTACCCTAAGGCTAAAGATTTTCTAAATCAAAAAATTGAAATTCAGAAAGACTTTTTTACAAAATTTAAATTTCCAAATACTTTCATTCATAGTCCAAATAAAGATAATTTTCTAATTAAAACAGATTTTGTTATTCAAAGAAACTCTAAAATTTCATGCCTCAATATTGAAGTTGAATTTAAAAATCCTCAAAATCAAAAATTTAAGGACGATATTATTCTTCAAATTAAAAAGTTTATTGAAAACGCAAACTGGAAAGCCGCCATGTCAAGCGGAGTTGCCGTGGATTGCAGATTTAAAATGATTTTTACTAATTAAGTCACATCTCATACTATCTGCAAAATCCTGAATTTTAAACCTATATTTGTACTTCACCAAATTCTTCTCAATGTACGAAGCCCTTGTTCATCATATTGAAAAATTCATAACACTAGAGCCTTCAGATATTGATACTTTAGAATCTTGCCTGCATATTTCAAATATTAAAAAAAAAGAGCATGTTTTAAAAGAAGGTCAGTTTTGCAACACGATGTACTTTATTACTAAGGGTTGCATGAGACAGTACATCATTAATACTAAGGGCACTGAACAGACGCTTCAATTTGGAATTGAAAATTGGTGGATTACTGATTACTTGAGTTATCATAATCATATTCCGTCTCATTTCTATATTCAGGCAATCGAAAACTCAGAAGTTATTGCTATCGAAAAACCAGTTCTCGAATCTTTATTAATTCAGATCCCAAAACTGGAACGGTATTTTAGAATAGTCGCGCAAAAATCATTTGGTGCTGCACAAATGCGCATCAAATTTTTATTTACTATGTCGGCAGAAGAAAGGTATCACCATTTTAATAATCTGAATCCAGAATTTGTTCAACGCATTCCGCAATATATGCTTGCTTCCTATTTAGATTTTTCTGCTGAATTTATGAGCAAAATTAGAGCGGGAAAAATTTCTTGAAGTAGTTCAAGTTTTTTAAAGAGTATGAATATGATCTTTGTATCAAACTTTTAAAGAACATATAAAATGAAACCAAGAATCGTTATTCCAACAGTTGCTCCAGAAGCATATCAAGCTTTAATGAATTTAGAAAAATACATTTCTACAACTTCACTTACTCCTACGCATAAAGAATTAATTAAAATTAGAGCATCACAAATAAATGGCTGCGCCTTTTGTGTTAACATGCATACTGCTGATGCAAGAAAGCAAGGTGAAACTGAGCAACGCATTTACTTAATAAGTGTATGGCGTGAAGCGGATGTTTTTACAGAAGAAGAAAAAGCAATTTTAGCTTTGACTGAACAAGTTACTATGATTAGCAATCACGTTTCTGATGATACTTATCAAAAAGCGGCTTCTTTGTTTAGTGATAAATATCTTGCTGAAATAATCTTACTAATCATCACCATTAACTCTTGGAACAGACTCGCTATTACAACAGGATTGAGAGCGGTATAATTTTACAAAGATTAACTTTACAAAAAGTACGGACAAAACCATAAACATAATTGGTTTTGCCCGTATCTATTTAAAAATCACAGGAATAAATCAAATTAATAATTAAACAAAATACCGTATTTATACTCTTTTTTAAGAACTTAAATTCTTTATTTTTGGCGCATGATACCAAAAAGAATTTCCCTATCTCTATATATAATTTTAACTCTTTTACTTGTTCTTTCCTGTCAAAAAAAAGCCTCATTTACAACAAAACCGATAGATACAAAGGCTAAGGTTAAAAAATTAATTATCATCGCAGATCGATTCTATGACAATAAAGAATTTGATAGTGCATTTTTTTACTATAACAAAGCAAAAATAATTTGCGATCCGATATCTGATTCTGAAAACTATGTTAGTACACTAAACGACATGGCAGATATCCAACAAAATCAGGAAGATTATATTGGCAGCGAAACTACAGCTACTGGAGCTCTGCCCTATTTAAAGTATATAAAGAAACCTAAACACGTTTGGAATACTTATGTAATATTAGGAACTAATTATCTAAATACTTCAGATTTAAAAAATGCTTTATTATACTACTATAAAGCGCTAAATCTAAATACAAGCGAATGGCGCAAACTTGCGGCCAAAAACAATATTGCTGTTGTTTTAATGGAAGAGAAGAAGTATGATGAGGCATTGCAAATCTTGCTTCCTTTGCTTACTGAAAAAAGTGTACTCGAAATTCCAGAAAATTATGCCAAAACACTAGACAATATAGGTTTTTGTTATTCGAAAACAGGAAACCCTAGTGCGCTTAAATATTTTGGAAAAGCATTAAAAATTAAATCCGAAACGAATAATCATGGAGATATAGGCATTACTTATATTAATTTAGCTAAACATTATCAGGACAAAAATCCAAATTTAAGCAAAAAATATGCTGCCCTAAGCTACCAAAAATTCAGCCTTGCCAATCATCCTCAGGACAGAATGTCTTCATTAGAATTAATAATCAAATCAACATCGGGCCATGAATTGAAAAAGTACTCCACTTTGTACGTTAATTTAGTCGATAGTATTTTTGAAGTAAGGCAGAAAGCAAAAAATCAGTTTGCACGAATTAAGTACGATTCTAAAATAGAGAAAGACGAAAATCTAAAACTTAAAACGCATAAAGCAGAAAATGAACTGCAACTTGAAAGACAAAAAAACCGAAACATTGTTTCGTATATTGTCATTGCATTAAGCCTAAGTTTACTACTGGTTCTTTATTTCTACCTAACCTCGAGGGGGAAAAAAGAAAAAATTGAAGCAACCTATAAAAGCGAAACTCGAATTGCAAAAAAGCTTCATGATGAGCTTGCTAACGATATTTATCATACGATGGCTTTTGCAGAAAACAAAAATCTAGCTTTGGATGAAAATAGAGAACAATTATTGAATAATCTAGATGCAATATACTCTCGAACCAGAGATATCTCGAAAGAAAACAATCCTATTATTACGAATGAAAATTATCTTCTTTATTTAAAAGAAATGATTTCTGGTTTTACTACTCCAAATACCAACATTGTTTTAACTGGTTTGGATTCTATTTCCTGGTGTAAAATTGACAGAAATAAAAAGATAACCCTTTATAGGGTTATACAGGAACTGCTTGTAAACATGAAAAAGCATAGTAACGCTACTTTAGTTGGCATAACTTTTAAAACAACTGACAAAAACATTCTTATTAACTATACTGATAACGGAATAGGTGCAAACCTACATGACATAAATTTTAAAAACGGATTGCACAATGTAGAAAGTAGAATTCTAAATATAGAAGGTGAAATTGATATTGATTCATCGCCTGAAAAAGGGTTTAAAGTTTATTTAAATTTCCCTATATAATGGTTTCAGGAATTCTTTCAATCTTTCAAAACAAAATAGTTTTGAAATGCTTTTTAGCCATCCTTATATTAATCATGTTGGGTAGTTCGCTGTATTTAATAAAGTGTACTAAAAATGAAATACAAATAAAGAAAAAAGACAATACTGCCCAAATTAAAAAGCTAATGGATAAAGCAGATGTTCTATTTGACACTTACAAGTTTGTAAACTCTTATTACTACTATAACGAAGCTCAATTACTTTGCGATACAAAAACTGATTACGTCGATTATGTATATGCTCTAACGTGCATGGCATCTGTAGAACAAACTCTTGGCGATTATACTGCCAGTGAAATATTACTAACCAAAACTCTTCCGCATTTAAAAAAAATAAAAAAACCAAGATTTGCGGCAAACGTATACAGCCAGTTTGGAGCTAATTATTATTATACATACGATTACAACAATTCTCTATTGTATTACACAAAAGCATTACATTTAAAAACAAGTTATTATAGAAAAATTGTTGCCTTAAATAGCATTTCTTTAAATTATCTTAAGCAAAAAAAATACAAGCTTGCAGAAAGCATACTTATTCCGCTTTCAAAACTTAAAGTTATTTACAAAAAAGACCCATTTATAAACGACGATGAATACTCTAGAATTCTAGACAACTTAGGCTTATGCTATAGTGAACAAGGTAAGCCCGAAGCATTAGATTATTACAAAAGAAGTCTCGCAATAAAACTTCGTCTAAAGGAATACAATGGACTCATATATAATTACCTTCATTTTGCAGAATACTTTCAAAAAAGTGATCCTTCATTGGCCAAAACTTATGCATTACAAGCTTATGAACTTTCTAACAAATTAAATGATAATACTACTAAATTGCAAAGTTTAAAATTATTAACCAAAACCAGTCAAGGAAGTGATGTAAAAAAATACACTCTAAAATTTATTCAACTTGCGGATAGTATTACTACTTTGAAGAAAAAATCAAAAAAACAATTTGCCAGAATTAAGTACTATTCAAGTCAAGATAAATCCGAAAATTTACAGCTGAAAGATGAAAAGGTTACTAATGATTTGTATTTAGAGCGTCAAAAAAAACGTAATATCATTTCATATATCATTATCATTTTTACTGTTATTTTTAGTCTTTTTCTTTATTTATACCTAAAACTGAAAGGTCGAAAAGAAAAAAATGAAGAAATTCTTAAAAGTGAAATGAGAATTTCAAAAAAATTACACGACGAATTGGCAAACGATCTTTACCAAACTAGGGCTTTTGCTCAAAATAAAGATTTAGAACAAAACGAAAACAAAGAGAATTTATTAAATAATTTAGAGGCTTTATACTCAAAAACAAGAAATATTTCGAAAGAAAATAGTCTAATACCAACCAACGAATTTTATCATATTGCCTTAAAAGAAATGATTTCAGGATTTAAGACTCCTAACATAAACATTTTATTAAATGGTTTAAGTGAAATTCTGTGGAATCAAATTGACAAAAACAAAAAAATAATTATTTACAGGGTTCTACAGGAGTTATTTTTCAACATGAAAAAGCATAGTGATGCTACTTTAGTTAGTGTAACTTTTAAAATTGTAAATAAAAATATAGTCATTGGCTATACGGATAATGGTGTCAGAGAAAAAAATAATCCAATAATTTTTAAAAATGGATTGCAAAATGTGGAAAGCCGTATTAAAACTATAAATGGAACTATTATTTTTGACGATCATTCGCAGAATAGTTTTAAGTTAAGTTTTACATTTCCTTTATAAGTGCTACAGTATGTTTAAAAAAGTTTTAGTTGCCGAAGATTTAGATAGTATAAGTATAGCCGTTATTCAAGTACTTGAAGACCTGAAAGTTCCTATAATTCATCACGTGAAATATTGTGATGATGGTTTGTTGAGAATAAAAAAAGCATTACTAGACAATGAACCTTATGATTTATTAATAACTGATTTATCTTTTAAAACAGATCACCGGAAAGTGAATTTAAACTCTGGAGAAGATCTTGTAGAGGCGGCTAATGAGTTTCAACCTAAATTAAAGAAAATTGTATTTTCGATCGAAGATAAATCATATCGTATAAAATCACTTTTTTCTGATTTGGGTATTAATGCGTACGTTTCTAAAGGAAGAAACAGCATAAATGAATTAAGAAAAGCAATTGAAGGAACTTATAGAAATGAAGAGAAAATACTTTCTTCTGATTTGTCTTTTTCTTTTAACGACAAGGCTTTAATCGAAATTGAATCTTATGACATTTCGATTTTAAAACTTTTAGCTCAAGGTTATATTTTAGAAAATATTTCGAATGAATTTAAAGCTTCTTCCATAACTCCAAACGGGACTAGCAGTATCGAAAAACGCATCAATAAACTAAAAATATACTTTAAAGCAAATAACAATGTTCATTTAATTGCCATTGCAAAAGACTTTGGCTTGGTTTAAATTTCATACCGTTTACGGGTTTCCGTAAGGAAATAATTTTTTATAGATTTAAGTTTGTATGAATCTATTAACCTACAAATGAAACCCAAGAACAAAATTAATTTTGAAAGCAGTCTTCAACAAAGATTTATTTCAAATATTAATACAACCAAAAACAAAATAATTATGAAAACAATGTTACTTTGCGTTTTTCTATCCCTAAGTTTTGCTTTCGTATCTGAAAAAACTGGATGGCTAGAAGTAGATTGGAAAATCATTTTCATCCCTGCTCTTCTTGTTTTACAAATAATCATTATTGGAACCGCTCTAAAAAACAGGTATAAGAAGCATTAAAATCATATATTTTTAGATTATCGAACTTCATTGAATATGAAAAAAATAATTTTGATTATAATAATTTTTATAATCATCATACTTCATTGGTATATAACAAATACTGAAGAGATGATGATTGTAGATAATTCCAGTAAAAAAATAGAAACTACAAAATAGGAATCTTTATTCTGAAATCACAAATACAATTAAGCTGATTTATTGTAATATTTACAAATGCTTATATTTGACATTTTAAATACAGCATGAAAAATTCTTTAAGTTTTGTTCTTTTCTTTTTTACAATATTCAGCTTTTCCCAAACTAAAATTCTATCTTGGAATTTACAAAATTTTGGAAAATCAAAATCTAATTTTGAATTAAATCATATTGCCTCTACTGTTCTTGATTATGATATTATAGCTATTCAGGAAGTCGTTGCTGGTTACGGCGGTGCTCAAGCTGTGGCTAAACTTGCAACACTTTTAAATGAAAAAGGATCAAAATGGGATTATACCATAAGTGATCCAACAACCGGCAACAGCTATAAAACTGAACGATACGCATTTATTTGGAAAACAAGCAAAGTTAAACTTAAAGGAAATCCGTGGCTTGAAAAAAAATATAATCTAGAAATAGATCGCGAACCTTATTTTGCTACATTCGAAATCAACAAAAAGACAGTAACTTTAGTTAATTTTCATGCTATTACTAAGAAAAAGCAACCGGAAACAGAAATAAAATACTTTAAGTTCCTACCACAGGAATATCCAAACTTAAATTTGGTTTTTATGGGAGATTTTAACTGTCCGCAATCGCACTCTGTATTCAATCCGTTAAAAAAAATAGGATATACTTCGATTTTACAAAATCAAAAAACAACTTTGAAACGACAATGTAAGGAAACAAACTGTCTGGCATCAGAATTTGATAATATTTTTTATCAAACAAATTCTATTAAATATCTTGCTTCTGGTATAATTTCGTTTCATACAAAATTCAATACTCTAGACGAAGCCAGAAAAATTTCAGACCATATCCCTATTTGGTTCGAATTTTCAATTAATTAAGTTTTAAGTTTCTTTTTCTTTGCAGCAGGAAACAAAACATTATTTAAAATCAAACGATAACCCGGTGAATTTGGATGTAAATCTAAAACTGTTGGCGGATCTCCTACTTGATGCTGAAAATCTTCAGGGTCATGACCTCCAAAAAAAGTAAACATTCCTTTTCCTTTTTCACCATGAATATACCTCGATTCTCCGTTAAGCTCACAAGTACCCATTAACAAAACATTTGATTTTATCAAAGCTGTATCAAATGAGGTTGTTTGCCCCATAAAACCTTTTACTAATTGTGTATGATTTTGGCATAACATACTTGGAATTGGATCCCATTTTGCAGAAAATTCCATCAAAGTAAAATAATCTTTATCCATCGGAATCCTTCTTTTTGATGTCATATCAATATCTGAAAACTCATATACTTCTGGTCTTCTTTCAAGCGTAAAATCTTTAAATGCAAATGAATTTCCGTAATTCAATTTTGACTGATAATTTGAATCACTCGCATCTCCATCAAACATCGCTTCGCAAATATCAACTCCATCTGCAGCTAATGCAATATCAAAACTATCAGTTGCAGAACACATTGCAAACATAAATCCACCACCAATAACAAAATCTCTAATTTTCTTTGCTACCGCACCTTTTTCTTGCGATACTTTTGCATAACCTAATTTTGTAGCTAAAGCTTCAGCATCTTTTTTCTGTTCTATGTACCATGGAGTATTTTTATATGCCGAATAAAATTTCCCATATTGTCCCGTAAAATCCTCATGATGTAAGTGCAACCAATCATAAAGTAATAGTTGATCGCTTAAAACCTCTTCATCATAAATTGGCGTAAAAGGAATTTCGGCATAAGTTAAAACTAAAGTCACAGCATCGTCCCAAGGTTGTTTTCCTTTTGGAGTGTAAACAGCAATTTTTGGGGCTTTTTCTAGAATTACAGATTCCATATTTTGAGAAGGGCTAGAAATCTCATTTAAAATTGACGCCTCTTCAGCATCCGAAATCACCTCAAAACTTACACCTCTAATTTTACATTCTTTGCGAATTTCTTCGGCATCAGGCAATAAAAAAGATCCTCCGCGATAATTAAGCAACCAACTCGCTTTGTAATCTTTACTCAAACACCAATATGTTATTCCGTAAGCTTTTAAGTGATTCTGTTGTGTCGTTTCATCCATCGGAAGTAAGATAAACGAAGCTTTTGCAGATAATGAAAGTAGAAATATGAAAATATAAACTAAACACTTATTCATTAGAAAATTATTTTAGTAAAGATATAAAGGAAGCTTTAAAAAACACGATAGATATTTCGGTTTTATAAGAGCATAAATGTTAAATAAAAACTTAACAAAAAATTGAAATTGTTTTATCAAAATCACGTAAAAACACGTATTTTAAAAGTAGATATTATTCATACATTTGCTATCCCAGATCATCAAACTAATCAATAAAAAACCAAAACCATGAAGTTTAATGATAGTAATAATCAACCAAAAGGATTAAATGTAATGCAAAAAATAGGTCTATGTGTACTTGTACTCACTATTATTTTGTACTACGTATTATCTATACAATTTTTAACTAGTTAAAAATTAAATTGTAATAACTGCAATTTCATTCTGAATCGCATATACTACTAAACCGGCTATATTTCTAGATTCGGTTTTAAGCAGTAAATTATTACGGTGTCCTTCTACTGTTCTCGGACTTAAGTAAAGATGCTCAGCAATTTCTGAAGTTGTTTTTTGCTGGCAAATAAGCTGTAGAATTTCTATTTCACGTGGAGAAAGAAAACCTGTCTCTAAATTTCCTTTCGAGTTTTTTGTCGAAACAATAGTTTCCTTAATTGTTCGCAACACATTTTCATTATAATGAAATCCTTTTATTGCTACTTGATTAATAGTATAAATCAAATCTTTTGGAGTTGTATTTTTTATTAAGTAAGCAACTGCTCCAACCTGAATCATATTTGCAACAAAAGATTTAGTATCATAACTTGTTAATGCAATTATTTTAATTTCGGGAAATGATTTGCGAATGATTTTTGTAGCTTCAACACCATTTAAGATTGGCATTTTTAAATCCATGATAATAATATCCGGTTTAATTTCATTGTCATTCAACTGAGAAAGTAATTCTTCTCCATTAGAAGCTTCGAAAACAATATCGATATTATCTTCTCTTTGCAACAAAAAAGAAATCCCTTTACGGAATAAAACTTCGTCATCGACTAAAGCAATTTTAATAGCGGCATTCATTTTGATTTGATTTTGGTCGTTTGGTTTGCCGAAATTACAAAATATGAATCAGAAAAACAGTTAAGCACCCCATTTTATTGGACAAAAAGCGCTTATATTGTTACATTTTACATTAAAACGTAAAAATCACATCAATACCTTTACCAATTTCCGATTCTATTTCGATTGTTCCATTTAAAAATGAAACACGGCTATCGATATTTTTCATACCTAATCCTTTTTGGTTTTCAGCATTTTTACTATCAAAACCAACTCCATTATCTTCATAATTACAAGTACTAACACCGTCAACGGTATCAAAGATGATGCTTATTTCTGTTGCTTTTCCATGACGTAAAGAGTTGTTCATTAATTCTTGTAAAACTCTAAAAACATGCAAATGGCGATCGATATCCTTTTCATCAAACTCAATTTTGTTTTTATAGTGTATTTTTACAGACTTGCTACTTTCAAATTCTTCACATAATTCTTCGACACCCGCATTTAATCCAAATTTCTCAAAAACAGGAGGCAATAAGTTATGGGCAATTTTTCTGGAGTTTTCGAGCGCTTTTGTAGTTAAGCTAATAATATTTTCTGTAATCTCACTTGTTTCTGCCTCTGTTAAATTTGGAGAGGTTAACAAATGACTGTTTAAAGAAACAATATTAAGTTTGGAGCTAATATCATCATGCAAATCCTGAGCAATTCTTTTTCGCTCTTCTTCTTGTGTAACAATTATAGCATGCAATTGCTCTTTTTGATATTGTAATGTTAAATCTCTTTTTTCTAATTCTTTTTGTATAATTTTCTTTCTGGAGAAATAGAAAAATATAATTAGAAAGACGGCAAGAATCATGAAAAAACATGATGTATATAAAATTATTGCAACAATTTCTTTATCAGGAATTGAATTTTCACTCATATTAGCTCTTAGTATTTAGATTTCTCTCTCTTAAATCAAAAATTATATTATTTTATGCCGTCAGTATAATAAAAAACTCAGGCAAACTAATCAGAATATAAACATCTATATTTTTTTTATAATTGACCTACATTCTTTTTAACATCAAGTATTCTCAATCTACTTTTTTATAGAAACTAACTTTCCATTCATATAAAATGAACAAGTGATAAACTAAAAATAAAAAAGCATTTAACATCCAACTTAGGTATTTTACATTGTCACTAAGTCTTGTAGAAAAATTCCCAATTAAAAACAATACTGTACATCCTAGTAAGTAAAAGACTGTACCAAAACTAACATAGTAAAATTTCTTATTTTCAGTAAGCATATTATAAAAGTGAAGCAAAGCAAAAGCCACTATAAGTAAAGAAGTCAAAGTAATTTCAAACAAATTAAACTTTAAAAATTGACTTGAATCCATCATAAATTGTCCTGCTAATAAAAATAGTGCCGTAATAAGAGCAGTTTTTACACAAATCTTTTGGCTCTTTATTGGTAATAATGAATTGTAAAACAATCCCAATAATATCATTTGACCAATAAAAAATATATTGACAGCGAATAAATTATTAATCTTGATACGATACAATATTTCAAGCGAGCATTGCATTACAAATGCAAATGCTAAATAAGAGACAAAAAAAACATTAGCTTTTCCCTTTCGGAAAAAGCTATATGAATACAGTATCAGATTTAATAATAAAATCAAATAACCTGAGTAAATTAAAAAATCATCCACTTTTAGATATTTTATTTTCGATTAATACGGAGGACTTGGACGTGTACCATCATAAACAAGCGGTATAGGATCTCCTTCACATTCATCTACTCCTGGAGGCGGGCCATAAACGTCATAGTACTGTTTCGTTTTTGGGTCATATTGAGCTCCAACAAAAAGTAATGTTTTTTCATTTTTTTCATTAATACCAAGATAAGCACGAACAGCTGTTGTATCAAGTTTTAGTACTAATTCTAAGCTTTCGCGAGGTATTAAAAAAGATTTTACTTTTTTCTCACGGTCTTCAACCTCGGTATCCTCATCGTATCTTTTTTCCCATTCTTTAGCAACGGGCAACGTAACCTTAATTGGTCCTGGAAAGGTTTCTTCACTCATAGTTTACAAATTAAATTAGTTAATAGTATTAGATATGTTATATGGTTTGGCTAAGCTAATTAATTTTATTAATAATTTTAACAATTGAGCATAAAAAAAAGCCTTTATTAAAGGCTTTTTTATTATATTAAAATGGAACATCACTGTCGTCATCGTCATCATTCAAATTACTACCAAAAGCTTCATTAGGCGAAGGAAGATTTTTTGTTATAAACGGATTCTCATCATGATTCATTTTTGACGGTAAATCGTCATAACTTCCTGAAAAATCATCAAGATTGTCAAACTTACCAAGGTGTCCAATAAATTTCAATCGGATGTTTTCGATACCACCATTACGGTGTTTCGCGATCATAATCTCTGCTTGACCTGTAGTTGGCGATGCTTCATCATCATCCCATTCTTCAATTTTGTAATATTCAGGACGGTATAAGAACGATACAATATCAGCATCCTGCTCAATAGCTCCAGATTCACGAAGATCCGATAGTAACGGACGTTTACTAGAACCACGGGTTTCAACGGCACGCGATAACTGCGAAAGTGCAATTACCGGAACGTTAAGCTCTTTTGCCAAGGCTTTTAAGTTTCGGGAAATTGTAGAAATCTCCTGCTCACGATTTCCTCCTCCTTTATTATTTCCTCCGGCTGTCATTAATTGCAAATAGTCAATAATGATAATCTTGATACCGTGTTGCGAAACTAAACGACGACATTTTGCTCTTAAATCGAAAATAGAAAGTGACGGTGTATCATCAATAAACAAAGGAGCTTTTTCTAAGTTTTTAACTTTGGTACTTAACATTTCCCATTCGTGCGGCTCTAATTTACCCGTACGTAACTTCTCTGATGACAAACCTGTTTCTGACGAAATTAACCTGGTGATCAACTGAACCGACGCCATCTCCAGAGAGAACAAAGCTACTCCATGCCCGTACTGTATAGCAATATTTCTCGCCATCGAAAGTACAAAGGCCGTTTTTCCCATCGCAGGTCTCGCTGCGATAATAATTAAATCGCTGGGCTGCCAACCAGAAGTAAGTTTATCCAGATTATGAAAACCAGTTTCAACACCACTTAAACCTTCTTGTTTTGCAATTTCTTCAATTTTCTTTTTAGCCTGAAGTACTAAACTCTGTGCAGTTTCAGAACTACGCTTAATATTACCTTGTGTTACTTCGTATAATTTTGATTCGGCCTGATCAAGCAAATCAAATACATCAGCAGTTTCATCATAAGATGCTTCGATAATTTCGGTAGAAATACGAATCAAACTTCTTTGAATAAACTTTTGAAGAATGATACGCGAGTGAAATTCGATATGAGCCGAAGATGCAATTTTTTGCGTAAGCTGAATTAAATAAAAATCTCCTCCAGCCAATTCTAATTTTCCATTCTTTTTCAGCTGAGTCGAAACCGTCAACAAGTCAATTGGCTGTGTTTCTGTAAAAAGCTGAACGATTGCTTCAAAAATAAATTTATGTGCCTCTTTATAAAAAGCATCTCCTTGCAAAATATCAATTACATCATCAACTCCTTTTTTATCAATCATCATTGCTCCAAGTACAGCTTCTTCTAAATCAAGAACTTGTGGAGGGAGTTTTCCTTTTTCTAAATTAATAATTGAGGGTTTATTTCCCTTTGCAGGGCTTACATTTTTGAAATTTTCCATATAGCGAAAGTAGCGAAATTTAAAAAGAGATCGCTATCGAGTTATAACTATTAATTGTTTATAAATATATTTTTTTGTTGATAACCAAAAAAAAATCCGAAACGATAAGGCTTCGGATTTTATATAAATTTGTAAGATTTTACTCTTTATACTCACCCATCTTACTATATTTGTCCATTCTTTGGGCAATCAAGTCAGCTGTTGATAAGTCTTTCAATTGATTATATCCTTTGGTAATGTATTCAGCAACCGTTTTAAAAGTAGTTTCGCGATCATAGTGCGCTCCACCTAAAGGTTCTGGAATTACATCATCAACTAATTTTTGTTTTTTCATGTCTGACGAAGTCAATTTTAAAGCATCGGCAGCACGTTCTTTATATTCCCAGCTTTTCCATAAAATTGAAGAACATGATTCTGGAGAAATTACAGAGTACCAAGTATTCTCTAACATATAAACTTTATCTCCAACACCAATTCCTAAAGCACCTCCAGAAGCACCTTCACCAACAATAATGGTGATAATTGGTACTTGTAAACGAACCATTTCAAAAATATTTCTGGCAATTGCTTCTCCTTGTCCTCTTTCTTCAGCTTCAAGTCCTGGATATGCACCCGGAGTATCTACTAAAGTTAAAACTGGAATTCCAAATTTCTCTGCCATTTTCATCAAACGCAAAGCTTTACGATATCCTTCTGGATTTGCCATACCAAAATTACGGTACTGGCGTGTTTTTGTATTATATCCTTTTTGCTGACCTACGATCATAAACGATTGCCCGTTTATCTTTCCAAGTCCACCAATCATTGCTTTATCATCTTTAAAATTTCTGTCTCCATGAAGTTCTAAAAACGTATCTCCGCAAATTGCTTTAATATAATCTAAAGTATATGGTCTATTTGGATGTCTTGATAGCTGAACACGTTGCCAAGCTGTAAGGTTTTTGTATATTTCTTTCTTAGTTTCTTCTAATTTCTTGTTGATTTCTTTGCAAGTTGGTGTTACATCAACATCAGATTCTTTTCCAATAATAACACACTTTTCTAACTGTTCTTCAAGTTCTTTGATTGGAAGCTCAAAATCTAAATATTCCATGGATTTTTGAATTTTGTTTGTAAATCGAACCGCAAATATAAAAATATTATATCATTGGGATAATTAAATCGTATTTAAAATATAAAAATGTAATTTAAAAATAAGGAAATTATTACACTTCTTTCTTATTCTTATAATGTTTAAAAACGCCGTTTAAAATAACTGTAATAACAATTATAAGCGCACCAATATAAAATTCTGTACTCATTTTCTCTTTCCCTCCCAGAATAAAATAAGCCAGCATAATTCCGTAAACAGGCTCTAAATTAGTCGTTAACATTACGGTATAAGGCGTTAATTTTTGCATCACTTTTACAGAAGCCGTAAATGCATAAGCGGTACAAACCGAAGCCAAAACCAATAACAGAATCCAGTTATTTAATGACATTGTAAAAAAGTCGGCGTTGAATTTTCCTTGAATTAAAAAATAAATCGAAATAAAGAAAACTCCTGCTCCAAACTCATAAAATGTGATAACAGACGGTTCGTGATCTGAAATCAATTTCCCATTCATTAAGGTGAATAAAACCCCCAATATAATCGATGCTAATGCATAATACATACCGTGCAGATATTTTACCTCGACTTGCATAATTAAAGCCAAACCGGCAATAATTATTAATCCGAAGAAAACTTCATACCATAATATCTTTCTTCCGTAAAACAACGGCTCTAACAAAGATGCAAAAAAAGCTCCAAGAGAAAATATCGAAAGTGTTATGGAAACATTAGAAACATGAATGGCCCTAAAAAAGAAAATCCAATGAAGTGCAATAAGCAATCCAACAAAAATTAATTTAGCAAAAGATGTTGCAGAAATTACAAAAGATTGTTTTTTATACACTATAAAAGTTCCAAGAAAAACTCCTGCAAGAAGCATTCTGAACCAAACTAAATTTTCGGCATCAATCGTAATTAAAGCTCCCAAAATAGCCGTAAAACCCCAAATAAAAACAATTAAATGAAGATTTAAATAACTTTTTAAATTATCGTTTCGCATTACGTAATAAGTAAACTGCTAAAATTCCAAAAACAATATTTGGAAACCATACAGCAAGAAAAGGTGAGAATGTAGATTTTTCGGCAAGAGTACCAAATATTTTATCAAAGAACACAAACGAAAAGGCAATTGCAATACCAATGGCAAGATTCATTCCCATTCCGCCACGTCGTTTCATTGATGAAACTGCCACAGCAATAATTGTTAGAATAAAAGCTGAAACCGGTACACTGTATTTTTTGTAAAGCACAACTAAATATATGTTGATATTTCCTGAACCTCTCTTGCGTTCCTTGTCAATAAAGTCGATTAATTTCCCTAAAGGTAAAGTTTCAGCAATGTAAACAACCGGAGTCAAATCAGACAATTCAAATTTGAAAGCCATTTTTTTCTCTGGATCTTTTTCTATTTTATCATTAAGTTCGCCAAGTGTTCTTTTATTATAATCGTATAATATGTAAATCTTCTTTTTTGGATCCCATTTTATACGACTGGCAGTAATTTTATATGTTAATTTTTCACCTTCAAAATGTTCTAATGTAAAATTAAAAGCTGTTTTAGACTCTTCATTAAAACTATTTACAAAAATAAAATCATTATCATTAATTTGTCTATATACATTGGTATTATTACCAAGCATTTCTGCTTTTCCATTACCTTTTAAATACGTATACCTAAAATTATTAAATCCTTCACTGGCAGATGGAACAATAAAGAAACCCATTAAAAGTACAAAAACAGAAACTATAGAAGCTCCCATAATATAAGGCCTCAAAAAACGTGTAAACGAAATTCCCGAACTTAAAATTGCAATAACTTCAGTATTATTTGCCAGTTTTGAAGTAAACCAAATTACCGATAAAAACAAAAATATCGGAAACAAAGAATTCGCAAAATAGACCGTAAAATCGTAGTAATAGACAGCAATTGCAGTGAACGGAACCTTGTTTTCCAACATTTTATTCACCTTTTCCGAGACGTCAATTACAATTCCAATGGGAATAAATAATAAGATCATCACCGAGAAAGTGGCTAAATATCTTTTTAATATATACTTATCTATTATCGTTAACATAGTAAAGTTTAATCGTTTATTTGTTTAATTGTTCAACCGAATAAACGATTAAACAAATAAACCTTTTTATAGTCTTTGACTCATATTTTTAACCATCATTTCTTTCCATGGTCTAAAATCACCAGCTAAGATATGTTTTCTAGCTTCACGAACCAACCACATATAAAAACCAAGATTATGAATCGTTGCAATTTGCTTACCCAAATATTCATTTGCAGCAAATAAGTGACGCAAATACGCCTTTGTATATTCAGTATCTACAAAAGTGTGCCCCATTTCGTCGATTGGCGAAAAATCAGCTTCCCACTTTTTGTTTTTAATATTAATCGTTCCGTTTGCTGTAAACAACATTCCATTTCTTGCATTACGAGTTGGCATAACACAATCGAACATATCAATACCTAACGCAATATTTTCTAATATATTAATAGGAGTTCCAACACCCATTAAATAACGTGGTTTATCTTCTGGAAGAATTTCACAAACTACCTCAGTCATGGCGTACATTTCTTCTGCAGGCTCTCCTACTGATAAACCTCCAATTGCATTACCTTGCTGTCCTGCATTTGCAATATATTCTGCCGATTGACGACGTAAATCTTTATAAGTACTTCCTTGAACAATTGGAAAAAACGTTTGTTCGTACCCATATTTATAAGGAACTTTATCTAAATGATTGATACAACGATCTAACCAACGGTGCGTCATGTGCATAGAACGTTGCGCATATCTATAATCGCAAGGATAAGGCGTACACTCGTCAAAAGCCATAATAATATCAGCTCCAATAGTACGCTGAATTTCCATTACACTTTCTGGCGAAAAAAAATGGTATGAACCATCAATATGCGATTTAAACTTTACTCCTTCTTCTTTAATCTTTCTATTATTCGAAAGAGAATAAACCTGATATCCACCAGAATCTGTCAAGATATTACGATCCCAATTCATAAACTTGTGTAATCCACCTGCTTTTTCAAGAATTTCTGTCTGCGGACGTAAATATAAATGGTATGTATTTCCAAGAATAATATCTGGATTAATATCCTCTTTAAGTTCACGTTGGTGCACACCTTTTACAGATGCTACCGTTCCAACAGGCATAAAAATTGGCGTTTCAATTACGCCATGATCTGTAGTAATACTTCCCGCTCTAGCTTTAGATTGCGGATCTTTTTGTAATAAATCAAACTTCATCTGTTTCTTTTTTCAGTCGGCAAAGATAAGCTAATTTCAGGAAAATTTAATTAGTTAATTTGGCAATTAGAAAATGGGATAATTCAACAATGAGATAATTAGATAATGAAACATTTTCACAACCATAAAACCAAGGTGAAAATTTAAAATTTAATAATTGGGCGTTCCCTACGGTCGGGCTATCCGCTGCAAGTCCTCGCACTTCCTTCGTCAGGCTGTGGGCTATCCGCTTCTATCCCTAACGCAAAAAAGACTTGACGTTTCAATAAGAAATTTTTAAATTTGAATAGAAACAAAGAAATCTGCTCACCCCAGCGATAGCGAACAGGCGAAGCAATCTGCTCCCGATAGCTATCGGGACTACGAGTAAAAAATAAATAAAACAATGAACTTAGCTCAAAAACTTGGATATCCAGAAGACACCAAACTATTAATGATTCATGCTGATGACGCCGGATTATCGCATTCCGAAAATCAAGCTACAATACAAGCTCTTCAAAACGGATTCGTAAACTCTTACAGCATAATGGTGCCTTGTCCTTGGTTTTATGAAATAGCAATATTTTCTAAAAACAATCCAAATTACGATTGCGGAATTCACTTAACACTAACTTGCGAATGGGAAAACTACAAATTTGGTCCAGTTCTTCCAATTACCGAAGTTTCGAGTTTAGTCGATCAAAATGGATATTTTTACAAAACCCGAAAGGACTTCAAAAACAACGCAAAGCCATCCGAAATTAAAAAAGAACTTACTGCTCAAATCGAAAAAGCATTGCAATTTGGAATCAAACCTACACATCTCGATTCGCATATGTGCAGCGTTGGCGTAACTCCAGAAATTTTAGAGATTTATAAAGATCTTGGAAAAACTTACAACTTACCTGTTTTCATCAACAAGGGATTTGTAGAGTCTATTAGTTTATCTGATGAAAAATACGATTTTGAAAACACACTTTTGGCTGATAATCTTTTAATTGGTTATTTTTCTGATTTCGAAAAAGGTGAATTAAGATCTTCTTATGCAAAAGCTTTAGACAACATCAAACGTGGTTTCAATATGTTTTTGCTTCATCCTGCTTTTGACGATTATGAAATGAAAGGCATCACGATCGATCATCCTAATTTTGGTTCAGCTTGGCGTCAAATCGATTTTGACTTTTTTACAAGTGTAGAATGCGAATCAAAACTAAAAGAAAACAACATTAAGTTAATTACTTGGAAAGAGATTCAGCAAATTAGATAATTTGTTCATTAAAAAATGAGGCAATTAATAAAGCACAGCATTTTTTTTTTCAATTTGATTTTTCAGTCTAAAATTTAAGATCTAATGAATAGAATGAAAATACTGTAATATTCTGATTCTAAAAATATAACGACTTAAATCTATTGATTTCGTAACTTTATAGAATACTTTAAAAATTTGAAATCATGATAAATTCAGAAGAAAAGAACCAAACAAACGAAAATGAAATCGAAAAAAACCTGGAAGAATTAGATTATCCAGCCTCAGAAGACATTTACAATAATGAGGATAAACTGGAAGAAATTGATCTAGAGCAAATCTCAACAGAAAAAACCATCGATCAAAACGATCACGAATGGAAACAAAATAGCGACAAACTAGGAAACGATCTTGACATTCCAGGCTCTGAACTTGACGATGAACAGGAAGAAATTGGTTCTGAAGACGAAGAAAACAACTTCTATAGCGAAGGCGATACGGAATAAATTTATACCCCTCTTAAATAAACATAAAAAAAGTCCTTACTGAAAGGACTTTTTTTATTTCTATTTAAGATTGGATACGTATTTTATCTTTTAATTTCATAGATATTATAACCATTAACTGAATCAATTTTTTTAATTTTTTTAGAGTTAATTAAATCCTGAATTTCCAATTCTTCGCTTGAAGTTAGATTCATTTTTATTTTTTTAGAAACTCTAGAAACAATATAATTTGATTCATTTAACTTTGAATCAAGAAGCACCATCTTTTTATTAATTACGAATTTATTATCTGTAAATTCATTAAACGAATCAATGGTTTCTATAGATTTTTCAGTAGCATAAATTTCTTTAGCATTTAAATTGTTAAGCTTTTCATACAACATATACACATTGTTATCATTCCCAGACATGTATAAAGAATACAAAAACAACGTAACAACTGAAATTAATACGTATACTTTTTGAAAATGTTTTTTTATTACTCCAAAATCTGAAATGGTTGCTATAGATGATCCTAAAATCAAAACAAGAAAGGGAGCAATGTAGAGATACAGCCTGTCTGAAAAAGGATACATATGAAAAATATTCAATATTAAATGCACGATAACAATACAAAAAAGCAACAAAATTTCTTCCCTAAACATGAATTGTTTTTTATTCGAAAAAAGAAAAAAAGAAAGCATTAGTATCATCATAAAAATACCCCAAATTTCAAAAGCATTAAAAATATAAATCCACAATCCGTGAATTGTATATAGTAAATATTTAAAAATTGAACTATCAAGAGGTATAAACGAACTACTCCAATACTTAACCATATAAGCTTGCAATTCTACAGCTCCTTCCTGATTCATAAACCAGAAAAAATAAACCACATATGGCACTGGTGCCAAAATTGTAAGGGCATTTTTTTTAACAAAATCAAAAAACGCATTAAAATTACGTAAGGAACGCTGGCTGAATAAATCATAAATTAAATATCCGCAACAGGCAAACAAACCAATATTTGATATTAAGGACCAAACTAAAAAGAAAGCCCAATTATATTTCTTAAAATTTTTAGTCTTAAACCAAACTATCAAAAAAATAATCCCTGTTAAGTCAATCGTATATTGCTTTACAGTCAATGAATTATTAATAATGAACGGATTAAAAAGCAGGATAATAAATAACAGTAAAAAAATGGGGCTAAAACTATTTCTCTTTATAAAAACATAAAACAATATTATGCCGAGAATTGAGGAGATAAAACTTAAAACTTTAATATTTATCCAAAAACTAAAAGAAAGAATCTCAATAAAAAATTTTTGCAACCATAGAAACAAAGGTGGCGCACTCTGACCAAATTTTAACGGATAAAGTAATTCAATAAAACCAGAATGTTTAATATTGTTACCCACTGAAATTTCATCACCATTAAAAGCAGGAAAAACAAACTGAATTACAAATCTTATTATTATTCCTAAGATTAAAAGAAATAAGTAAACCTTTTTCATTTTATGGCATATTTGAAGATACAGTAAATAGCTCTAAAGCCATCTTTCCAACTTATTTTTTTTCCATCTTCAAATGTTCTACCATAATAACTAATTCCAACTTCATAAATTCTAATACCTTTAATTTTAGCAATTTTTGCAGTAACTTCAGGTTCAAAACCAAATCTTTTTTCTTGCAAGTGCACACTTTTTATTATTTCGGTCCTGAACATTTTATAACAGGTTTCCATATCTGTTAAATTCAAATTAGTAAACATATTACTTAAAAACGTCAAAAATTTATTCCCTATGCTATGCCAAAAAAACAAGATTCGATGCGGCTTGCCCCCCATAAATCTACTTCCATACACAACATCAGCATGACCTTCTAAAATAGGATTCAAAAGTACATTGTATTCTTTGGGATCATATTCTAAATCAGCATCTTGAACCACTAATATATCTCCTGTAGCTTTACTTATTCCTGAATGCAAAGCAGCTCCTTTTCCTTTATTTGTAGAATGCGTTAGAATTACAATATCCAAATCACTATTGGCCACTTTATATTCATTAAAAACCGCTAAAGAATTATCTGAAGAACAGTCATCTACGATTACTATTTCTTTTGTAACATTTTCAATTAATTCAACTTTCTTAATCTTATCTAATATAAATTTTATGGTATTTTCTTCATTATAGGCAGGTATAATGATGGATAGTTTTTGGCTCATTTTTAGTTTTTATTCGATATTTATTATTCTGAATTTTCCATTCAAAAAATAGTATCAGACGAAAGTTTTTCGCTTAGTAGTTAAAGATTTTGCTTTTAAGATTCTTGGGTAAATATAATTATTTTATGATATTAGATATGACATAAAAATAAGTTATCAGTGATTTTTCAAAATATTAAAAAAAAAGACCTATAATTTAACAATTGTCTCAAACTAAAACAAAAAATCATTTGTCAGCCCGCAAAATAACAATTACTTTTGCTTCAGTTTAACTTTTACAAATAAAATGAAGCCTAACACACAACAATTAAGCGATTTAACGATCCAAGTAAGAAGAGATATTCTTCGAATGGTACATGCTGTCAACTCAGGTCACCCAGGTGGTTCACTAGGTTGTACTGAATTTTTGGTTACATTATACCAAAATATTATGGAGCGCAAAGAAGGTTTTGATATGAACGGAATTGGAGAAGATTTATTCTTCCTTTCAAATGGGCATATTTCACCGGTTTTTTATAGCGTATTAGCACGTAGTGGTTATTTCCCTGTTTCAGAACTTGCAACTTTCAGATTATTAAACTCTCGTTTACAAGGACACCCAACAACTCATGAGGGATTACCTGGAGTTCGTATAGCTTCTGGTTCATTAGGTCAAGGTTTATCTGTAGCACTTGGTGCAGCTCAAGCTAAAAAATTAAATGGAGATAATCATATCATCTATTCTTTACATGGAGATGGAGAATTGCAAGAAGGTCAAAACTGGGAAGCAATTATGTATGCTTCTGCAAAAAAAGTAGACAATGTCATTGCAACTATTGACCTTAACGGAAAACAAATTGATGGTACTACTGACGAAGTTTTACCAATGGGAAGTATCCGTGCTAAATTTGAAGCTTTTGACTGGGACGTTCTTGAAATTAAAGAAGGTAACAATATTGATGCTATTCTTGCAGGTTTAACTGATGCTAAATCAAGAACAGGAAAAGGAAAACCAGTTTGTATTTTATTACATACTGAAATGGGTAATGGTGTAGATTTTATGATGCACACTCATGCATGGCATGGTAAAGCGCCAAACAACGATCAGTTAGCAAGCGCTTTAGCTCAAAACATTTCAACTTTAGCAGACTATTAAAAAGTGCTCAGTCTCAGTGTCAGTTTTCAACTTAGAAATTTAGCCACTTAGAACCTCAGCATCTCAAAAATTAAACAATGAAAAAATACGAAAATACAGGAAGCAAAGATACTCGTTCGGGTTTTGGAGCGGGAATGACTGAACTAGGTCAAAAAAACGAAAATGTAGTAGCACTTTGTGCTGATTTAATTGGATCATTAAAGTTTGATGATTTCAAAAAAAATCACCCAGAGCGTTTTTTCCAAATTGGAATCGCAGAAGCTAATATGATTGGTATTGCTGCAGGTTTAACTATTGGAGGAAAAATTCCATTTACAGGAACTTTCGCTAACTTTTCTACAGGAAGAGTTTACGATCAAATTCGCCAATCTGTTGCTTATTCAGATAAAAATGTAAAAATTTGTGCATCTCACGCTGGTTTAACACTAGGAGAAGATGGGGCAACTCACCAAATCTTGGAAGATATTGGATTAATGAAAATGTTACCAGGAATGACTGTAATCAATACTTGTGATTACAACCAAACTAAAGCAGCTACATTAGCATTAGCAGATCACCACGGGCCTGCTTACTTACGTTTTGGACGTCCGGTTGTAGCTAACTTTACTCCTGCTGACGAACCTTTCGTAATTGGAAAAGCGATTTTATTAAACGAAGGAACTGATGTTACAATTGTTGCAACAGGACACTTAGTTTGGGAAGCTCTTATTGCTGCCGAAGCTCTTGAAGCAAAAGGAATTTCTGCTGAAGTAATTAACATCCACACAATTAAGCCACTTGACGAAGAAGCAATTCTTAAATCAGTTGCGAAAACGAGATGCATCGTTACTGCAGAAGAGCATAACTACCTTGGAGGTCTTGGAGAAAGCGTTTCAGGAGTATTAGCTTTAAACAATCCAACTCCACAAGAATTTGTAGCAGTACAAGATAGTTTTGGAGAATCTGGAACTCCAGAGCAATTAATGGAAAAATACAAATTAAACAATCAAGCAATTGTTGAAGCTGTAGAAAGAGTTATCAAAAGAAAATAATTTTTAGTTTTCTTACTTATAAAAAAACCTCGAAAGTGATTTCGAGGTTTTTTATTTTCTATACTTATCATAGCTTAAAAAGATATTCCCGTTATCTGACAAATTCAAATCATAAAGCATTAAGACATAAAACAAGGTCAAAGAGAAATCCTTAAATATTTAGGCATAAAAAAAAACCTCGAAATCACTTTCGAGGTTTTTTAGTATTTAAATTAGAATTTAATTCTTCTTAATAGGATATGTTTTATCCAAGTGCATTCTTAGTCTTGGATTTGCAGTATAATCTTCAGGTAAAAAGGCTCTCACATTGGTTGCCGATTCAGCTTGTGATGGATCTGCCAGTGCACCAGTTGGTCTTCTAGGAATTCCTCTTGGTTCAGTTTCGTCAACATTTGGCGTTAAAGGATTATCAACAGTAGGATCCCAAGGATAAAACAACCTAGCTCCATAATTCACACCATTAACAATACCTATTTGTCCTGCTGGTTTTGTAATTTCAAATCTTGTTGTAAAACCATCACCATCATCATCAAAATCAAGGAAATCAGAAATACCATCTCCATCTGTATCATTTTCTTTTACCCAGTCAGCTGGAGGATTAGGATATTTAGTTTTATTCAAATTATAATCATAAAGATACCCATCATTATTTAGATCTTCTAAGTAATCAGGAATACCATCGCCAATAAAAACTCTTCCAGAAGTAGTATTACTAAACTCATTGTCCATTCTTTGAAGATCAAACAATTTAATACTAAAAACTATTGGATTATATGCTGGAATACTACCTTGAGGAACAGAATAATACGCTAAACCAGAAGGCAAAAACATCACACCTGCACCAAAATCCTTATATGAAATAACACCATTACTTGCAGTCGTAGATGTACCAGTTTTAAATTGTGGAAAAATCTCTGACCAACCTTCGATTACTGTTAACTCATTAGCGTAAGGAAACAGATTAAAAGCTACCGGATTACCATAAGAAGTATCAAAAACCGTATTATCCAACAAAGTTCCAGTATAAGCCGTTACAACCTTATCTGTATTAGTAGGAGAACTACCAACACCTTTTCTTAAAGTTAAAAAATATACTTTATACGTTACATCATTACTATATACATCACGAGACTGTAAAGGATAAGTAGTTTGATCCCAAATAGAAACATTTCCGTCACCAGCAACTATTTTTTTAATCACCACATCTTGATCTTGCGGCGTTCCAGGACTATTAGTAACGGTGATATAATTAGTCTTTAAATATTTGATAATCGAATCATTATCAGCTTTATATTGCTCTTTGTAATCTCTTACAGGAACGGTTACCGTATCATCATCATTACTTTTACTACAAGAAACCAAAGAAATACCCGCAAGCAATAAAATAAAATAATATTTAAATTTATTCATTATTGTTAATTTTTTAAGTGCGCAAGATACAATATTGATTTATTTTTGTAAAGAATTTAACTTTGATTTTAGAAAAATTATGAGAATAGATAAATACCTGTGGTGCGTGCGCTATTACAAGACTCGAAACATGGTAACCGAAGCGTGCAAAAAAAACCATATTACTGTAAATGGGCAAGTTGCCAAGCCATCAAAAGAGGTTTTTCCTACTGACAGAATAACGTTTCGAAAAGATCAAATTACACAAATTATCACCGTACTGGACATTCCGGAAAGTCGAGTGGGAGCAAAACTTGTGGATATATACCGAAAAAACGAAACTTCTCCTGAAGCTTATGCTCATTTAGAGTTATTAAAACTTTCTAAAGAACATTATCGCAAAAGCGGCACAGGAAGACCAACCAAAAAAGATAGAAGAGATATTGATGAATACGGAAATGACATCATTGACGAAGATGAAGTGGAATAAATTTCAAAAATCTGAAATCCAAAATCTACAATCTAAAATTCAATTTGTACTTTAGCAAAAAATTAAATCATGAGCAAAAATATCATTTTAACTAATCAGGAAATCGAACATAAAATAAAACGTATCGCATATCAAATTTACGAGACGTTTGTTGATGAAGAAGAAATTGTGATTGCTGGAATCGCCTCAAGCGGTTCTATTTTTGCTCAAAAAATAGCTTTAGCTTTAAGCGATATTTCAAACCTTAAAGTTTCTCTTTGCGAAGTTAAAGTCGACAAACAAAATCCACAATTACCTATACATACTTCACTAAGTAAAGAAGAATACCAAAACAAAGGATTAGTTCTGGTTGATGATGTATTAAACTCAGGCACAACTTTAATTTATGCCGTTCGTCATTTCTTAGATGTTCCGCTTAAGAAATTCAAAACGGCAGTACTCGTAGACAGAAACCACAAAAAATATCCTGTTAAGGCTGATTTTAAGGGAATTTCGCTATCAACATCTTTATTAGAACACGTGCAAGTTGTTTTTGATGAAAATGGTGATAACTACGCCTTTTTAAGCTAAGATTTCTAAAATATCCTGAACCGTTTCTTCGACTGCTTTATTATCAACCGAAACCTTGTGTTGCGCATGATTGTAATAATAGCTTCTGTCGAACAAATGTTTCGCGATAAACTCTTTCATTTCCTCTTCTTCCATATTAGCAATTAACGGGCGCTTGCTTTTGTTATGAATTAATCTATTGTATAAAGTCTCGATTGACGCTTTTAAATAAATCGAAGTAACATCATCTCCTTTTAACAATTCGTGGTTATTAGCATAACATGGCGTTCCTCCGCCTAAACCTATTATAATATTTTCTGAAGATTGAAGTAATTCTAAGAACATTTCGTGCTCTAATTTTCTAAAATAAATCTCTCCGTGTTGCTCGAAAATCTCATTTACCGACAAATTTGCTCTTTTTTCGATACATTTATCTAAATCTAAAAACGGAATATCTGTAATTTTTGACAAGTTCAGAGCAATTGTCGACTTTCCGCATCCCATATATCCTAATAATACAATCTTTTTCATTTTAATAATAACCTATAAACTAAGGCGTTGTAAATTTTGTTTAAAAAAAGACAAATTTATAATAAAATAGCTTGCAAATATCAAAAATAACTCCTTATATTTGCACCCGCATTCAAGGAAAGAATATGACTCGATAGCTCAGTTGGTAGAGCACATCACTTTTAATGATGGGGTCCTGGGTTCGAGCCCCAGTCGGGTCACAAATTTGTGATTTAACAAAATACTTTTCTTGATAGCATTGACTCGATAGCTCAGTTGGTAGAGCACATCACTTTTAATGATGGGGTCCTGGGTTCGAGCCCCAGTCGGGTCACAAAAAGGTCGAGTATTAATTTACTTGACCTTTTTTCTTTTTAGGCCACGTGGAGAAACGGTAGACTTGCCATCTTGAGGGGGTGGTGCTCGTAAGGGCGTGTGGGTTCAAATCCCACCGTGGTCACTAAAAAATAAAACCTATTTCGTAACGAAATAGGTTTTATTTTTTTTTAATACATTCCTCCCAAGTAAGACAAAAACAATTAATAAAAGTTAACAGTTACAAAATTCTCCGTAATAACTTTTTTCCCTCTAATTTCTCCTGCCTTACATTCTTTATACTTTTTCAATTCTTTTACAGCAACACCAAAAAGTCTTTCTCTTTCAAAATCTAGATTATCATCTATGAATTTATTAAGCTTATATCCAATAATCTTCCCGGCTTTATCAATATAAACCATAACATCAAGATTTAGAAATTGCCCATGTTGAGTTCTTTTTACATTGAATTTTTTTCCTGACAAATAAACTACATTATTAATTTCTAACCCATAGATCTCCGACCTAACATCACATTCATAAGCATTAATAGTATCATTATTAGTAATCGAAAGTTCATCCGCTTCTTTCAAAAGCTTTTCCCTAAACCCTACACCAAACTTCTTTTCAATAACCTCATCCATAAATGCCCCATAACATCCAGCTCTTTCATACTCATTTTCAAAACTATCTTCAATTTCATCAAAACCAAAATACAACTTATACTTTTCGCACAACTCTTTTAATCGTTTAGCCTGCCTAGTATTATAAACCCCTTCACCACGTTTTAAAGTAAAAACCACTTTACCACTATCCACTTGAGCTTTTGCAAGTTTGAGTTCATCCAAGCATAACAAATCTCTACTATCAACTTTATGTATATAAGATTTTATATCTTCAGGCTTCTTAAGTTTTATTATTTTTATTTGATCATTTACATCAATTACTTTTTCCTGATTATGTTTACAAGAAAAAAGACCTAACAATACTAAAATGAATTTAATTTTTCTCATATTTCTTTTTAAAGAAGTAATATTTATCTTTTTTATTATCCACCTAACAGACGATTAAAACTTATTCTATTTTCATCATTGCTAATATAGAAAATTATCTACTTCTAACTTATTTAAAAAAAATCACAAATAAAAAAAAATCAAATTCCACACCATTAAAATCAATAAAAAAGGCAAAATACACAAAAATTACTTTTTAATTCTTTACGTATTTACATCTGTTTCAAGTCATTAATTTAACATTAAATTAAACTTTACAGAAGAGGAGGTATTTTAAAAATAACTTCTTATATTTGCACCCGCGTTCAAGAAAAGAATTATGACTCGATAGCTCAGTTGGTAGAGCACATCACTTTTAATGATGGGGTCCTGGGTTCGAGCCCCAGTCGGGTCACAAA
>NZ_JPRK01000002.1 GCF_000832125.1 Flavobacterium hibernum
TAACAACGACCTTAAGGTGGTTATTGCGGCGGGGCTCACCTCTTCCCATCCCGAACAGAGTAGTTAAGCCCGCCTGCGCAGATGGTACTGCAGTTATGTGGGAGAGTATGTCGTCGCCTTTCTTTTCAAAAACCCTATCCAATCGGATAGGGTTTTTTTGTTTTTATAGGGTTGGAAAAACTGCAACGTTTAATTTCTTCAATGATTTCTATAAAGGTGTATCTGTAAAACATATAGGTACATAAAATGATTAGATAATCTGAATAGGAAGAAATTCATATTACTTTAGTCTATAAATTAAGATCTAATAGCTTTAATACTAAAAGAAATATTAAAGCATTGATTCTATTGTCAAAATAGTTTAAGAGGTAATTATACTTAATAGAGGTGATATTGTATAATATATTAATGTTTTCTAAACTTGACAACTCTATGTTTCTACGCAAGATGGGCTCAATCGTAAGAGAGTACCTAACACTATAAATAGGCAAAATTGATTAATGATATTTTGCCTTAAAATGCAGGATCTTGAATAAGTTATTAGCTGTAGAAATGTTTAGGTGTCAATTTGATTAATAATATGCTTTGGCAATAGTTTCTTTCTGACGTTAGAAATGTATTATGATTCTTTGATGGTTACATTTTCTCTATTCTTACTATGAAAACCTTAAGTTAGAGATATAAAAAAAGGTACTCGATTATCGGAGCACCTTTTGATAAAGAAAAGTATGTTTATTTTGATTCAGGCTGAAAAAGATCATCTGAATTTTCGGTAATTGGAATATATAAGCGTTCCCAAACATCACTATCAACCATATCCCAGCTGTGGCCTTTACCTTTTAGATCTTCTGCAAGTAATACTACACCAGGTTCTATGATAAAGGTACTACCGTCTGAGACTTTAAATTTAATTTTACCTTTTACTGTTATTACATATTGTTTTCTTGGTGCTGGATGTGCATTCTTTTCCCATTCTTCAGTCTTGTTACTGTACCAAAAAGAAGCTGTATTCATGTGTTTTAATGATGGTATTGTACCTTTTTCGAAGTAGCACGAACCATCGGGTTTGTTTACAAGACGGTAGGCAGGGATTTCAGAAGCTTCTTCCATAGATTTTACGGAAACGCTTTTGTGGTTTTGTGCATAATTGCTGTTTGCTGTCATAATAACCGCTGTTAGGATAAATCCTCTTAGTAAATTTTTCATTTGTTATTGATTTTAAAAGTAATAATTTTTATTGATTGTATATAGAGTCGTGAACCATCATTTTATTAAAAAATGGTTTGTATTTTGCAACTAAAGCAAGATGTTCGTCTAGCTTTCCGTAAGTTTCCAGATCCTCGAGAGAATCAAATTCCATAGATGCATTGTATGTAAAAGAATTGTCCATAACGGGCCTTGGACTTGAGTTAGCTGGTCCGCCATAACGAACATTTTTCACGTACGGAAGTTTTTTAAGCCCTTCAAAAAAGTTTTGAAAATCTTTTACCTGATTAGGTGTAAGTTCTGGTTTAAGCCAAAATAGGAGGTAATGAAAATAAACTGTTTTGGGTTTAGTTTCTGTCTCTGTTTCATTTTTAGTATTTGCTAACACATTTTCTCCGGTTAACGCAAGTGCTCCTGCACTCGCTGATGCGATAATAAAATTTCTTCTTTCCATATGTAAAGTTTTAATTAAAGTCGATTCTGTATTTCAGAACAAACTGCCATTTTCGGTCTGATACATCGGCTTGACCGATATTGTTTAATTTATAGATTGGACGGTTTTGTGCATCAACAGTCAACCTTGACGACATACCGTTCATTAATAAAGATACACCAGCATCATAAGTCAATGCTTTATCGTGAAGTCCGTCAAGATCTGACAACATCACACTTGCTGCAGGTTGTAATTGTAGATTGTTTTTATCTCTATTAAAGTAAGGTAGTGTACCGCCAATTTGAACGTAATAAGTATTACCAGTTCCAATTACTGGCGAATTATTACCGGCACCGTTTAGACTACTTGTGGCTGTATTTACGCCACTTGCTGGATTACTCACTCCGGAATAGCGTACATAGTTTGGACCATAATTATTATTCATTGCCATGGCATAAGCACTAAAAGAAGTACCTCGGTCTTTGTTTATTGGTGTATCGTAGAAAATATCAACTGCAAAGCTTTTTTCGTCATCATTGATGGTAGTTTTCGTTTCGTCTAAATGCCACAATGCATTGTGCATATATTCAAATCCTGCACCTAATGCTAGAACTTTCTTTTTCCCGCTGTATGTTCCAGAGTGAAACGGAGAAGAATTGTTTTCAGATTCAAAGAATTCATATTTAAAATAACCTGAGTAATCTTTGTTAGGGCTCGTTTTACTAAAAGTGGCAAGGTTATACTGTGGATCTGCACTGACATTTGTATACGGATCAGCAATAACCAGACGATAATCAAGTTTGCCAATTTGTCCTTTTGCGTAAATACTTAACTCTCTAACGGTTTCGTCTGATATACCGGCATTTCCTGTGGCATAAGATGGTAAATCGTATAATAAAGTATTTAATGGTCCTGTAGTAAATCTTGATAAACCTCTCCATGTAGATCGTCCAGCACCAGCAGCAATTACATCATTAAATTTATATTCTGCATAAGCATCTAAAAGTTCAAATGTTGGAGATGTTTTAGAAGCTACATTAACGTTGGTTAAACCACCTTGTAATACAAATGTAAACTTCTCAGTAGGCTGATAAGCCATTTTTACACGTACTCTTCGTAATGACAAGTCAGAAATACTATTTACTTGCTCACCATTTACTAAGCTTCCGGGATTAAGTTCTAAGTAGCGCGCCCAAATTTCGGTATAACCGCTAAAAGATATAGAGCGAGTTTTTTCATCGTTTAAATAATGTGTAAGTGTTGGGTTTCCAAAATCGTTCTTTTTTTGAGCATTTATTGTATTTATGAATCCTGCTAAGAGAGAAAGACATAATCCAATCTTTAAATAATTTGTTTTCATGTATAGTTAAAATTTACATTCTGTTTGGTAGTGATCACTACTTGTTTTTGACAGGACAAAGTTAGATTCAGGATAGTCTTAGAGTTATTAGAAAAGTATTAGAAAGACTATAGAATGTTATTAGAAAACTTTTGTTTTTGTTTTTAAATAATTGATATTCAGATAATTTGTAAGATGTGCGAATTGCGGTATACACAGAGGCTTTTTAGAAAGACAAATTATTGTCGTAAATTTGAATTGAATTTAAAATCGAAGTATACAGATGAAGATGTTGATAGTTGAAGATAACAGTCGTGTTTCTGCATTACTGAAGCGCGGATTGGAAAGTCAGGGATATCAAGTGTATATTTCAGAAGAAGCAGAAGAGGGACTTATACTTTTGGAGAAAATTGACTTTGATTTAATTATCACAGATATTATGTTAACAGGAATGGATGGAATTACCTTCTGTAAAAAAATTCGCCATTCGGGAAAAAAGATCCCAATTATTATGCTCACAGCATTGGGAACTATAGACGAAAAAATTGAAGGTTTTGATGCTGGTGCGGATGATTATCTCGTAAAACCTTTTGAAATCAGGGAACTTTACGCAAGAGTTAAGGCTTTGCTACAGCGTAAAAGTGATACAGTTAGTACAGCAGATGAAAGTGCGCAAATTGTTTATGGCAACCTTGTTATGGATAAAAGAACTAAGGTGATCTACAGAGAAGGATTAGCAATTAATCTGACTCCAAAAGAATTTAATTTATTGCATTTTATGATGCAGAATCCCGAAAGACTTCTTACTCGAGATGAGATTGCCGATAATGTTTGGGGAAATAATTTTGATACCGGAACCAATTATATTGACGTTTATATCGCTTATTTAAGAAAAAAAATTGATAAAGGTTTTGAACAGAAACTAATTCATACTAAAGTAGGTATGGGTTTTATTTTAAGCAGTAAAATATGAAATTAGTAACTAGAACTGCTCTTGCTTATGCTATTTTAACCGCTTTTATTCTTTTTGTTTTTGCATACAGCGTATATTTTGTTTCTGAAAAAAACAGGAAAGATGAATTTTTTGATCGTCTTGATTATAAAATAACTTGGCGCGCTGAGTTTATATTCGATGCTCAGATTAATAAAGACTTGATTAAATTTCTTCATACTAAAAATAAGAAAGTCCTTAATGAAGCTGATATTAGTGTTTATGATAGTAATTTTAATCTTTATTTTTCAGATAATATGCCACCACTAGGCAGTAAAAAAATATTACAGTCTATAAAAAAGAATCGAACATTAAATTGGGTAGATGATAAATACCAATACCGAGGCATTGTTTATACCGATAATAACAGAGCTTTTTATATTGTAGGAAGAGCAGTAGACGTAACGGGATTAAATCATATTAATGCTTTTAAAGAAAATGTAATGTATGTTTATTTTATCTCAATTATCTTAATCTTTATTATTGGTTTTGGGTTTTCTTATTACACATTAAAACCACTTAAGGATATTATCTTTCAAATCAGAGATATATCCGAACATAATCTAAATAAACGCATTGTAGTGCCAAAAGCTAAAGACGAACTTTACGAGCTTACGCAAACTTTCAACGCTACTTTTAACAGATTAGAAAAATCATTTAATAATCATAGAAATTTTGTAACCACTATTTCACATGAATTCCGTACGCCACTTTCTATATTAATTGCTGAAATTGAACTTGGTAAAGAATTAAATCAAACGATTGACGATTATAAAGTATCATTAGATAACGCCTTAGAAGAGGCAAATCATGTTTCGCAGCTTTCGACTGCACTTCTTGACTTTGCACGTGCTAATTATGATATTTCGCAAATAAAAATGTCAAACATTCGAATAGATGAAGTTCTTGTTGATGCCAAATTAAATTTACTAAATAAGAAAGATGTAAAATATAAAATTGCAATAAGCTACAGAGATTTAGACGATACTGATGCTAATTTTTATAATTATCTTGGAAACCCGTACTTATTACAGATCGCTTTTTCGAATATTATGGAAAACGCCTGTAAATATTCTAACGATCATTCTTGCATTGTCGATATAAATGCAGCATCAGATAAGATCGTATTAACTTTTTCAGACAACGGAATTGGTATTCCTGAAGAAGATTTAGAGCAGATTTATAATTTATTTTATAGAGGAAAAAACAAAAATTATGAAAATGGTTATGGCGTTGGATTGTCTATTGTTAAACAAATTATTAGCCTGCATAACGGTACAATTCAAGTTCGTTCAATTGTTGATAAAGGAACCGTCTTTACAATTACACTTCCATTGTAATTTAAATAAGTGATTTTAAATTACTCCAAATTTGTTTGCCATTTGGCGAGATTTACAAGAATATCTTTTAGAGATTTTCCTTTTTCTGTTAAAGTATAAAACATGAAATTTTCTCTTTTTTGTTTCGCAATCAAAGAATCTTCCGTGAGTTGCTTTAGCTGAAGTGCCAAAATACGGTCACTTATGGCAGGTACAATTTGTTTGAAATCAGAAAAAGTTCGGGAATTATGTTCCAATAAACTAAAAAGGAGCGATAATTTCCAACGCCCCGAAATGAGCATTAGTGTTTTAGAAGCATTACAAAAATCCGTAAGAGTTTGTTGGTTTTCAAAGTTTGTAGAGCTTTCTTTTCGCATGACTAACAATTTTGTAAGCAGTCCCTTTCTGAGACTTTAGGAATTATATTTGTTTCAAATTTAATGATAATGAATAACAACATAAAAGGATTTCATCATTTTGCAGTTAAAGCTCAGAATGTCGATGAAACAATAGAATTTTACCGCACTCTTAATTTCGAAATTGCGCACAGCTGGAGCCTACCACAGTTTAATTTGGAAAAATGCATTATGATGAAAAATAAAGCATTTGACTGTTATATTGAAATCTGTGACAATAATGCCGATTTTCCAACTCAGGGACGTAAACGAATACCAGGAGATCCATATATAGAAAATGCGCTATTGCATATTTGTTTTACTGTTGAAGATGCCGAAAAGGCTTTTAACGAAGCCGTAAAAAATGGAGCCAAACCTTTATCAGTAAAAGAAACATTGGAACTTGAAAACCTTGGAAAAAAAGTAAAAGTGAGCAACAGTTTGGTTTACGGGCTTAACGGAGAGGTAATTGAATTTCTTGAAACAGTTTCTTTTTAATGAAAGCTTGAAGCTTTTTATCATCGAAAAAAAACTAGACCCTTCAAAATCATTTTAATTTTGGAGGGTTTTTTAATTAGAGAAACATCATATTATTTTAAAGTTTTTTTTGATGCAATTTCTTTTGAGCCGCGATTTTTAAAAATGAAATTAAAGTGAAAGTTTTAAAGTACGTGTTGATTCATTTCTTAGATTTGTATAACCCACAAAAACTTTTTTATCATGCCAGTAATTGAAGAATCAGAATATAATTTTCCTCCGATTATTCATCGCAACAGGCATGTTTCGACTATTTATGCTGCGTTGTTTAAAAAGTTTGACGCACCTGGATATACAAGAGAAAAACAGGAATTAAGTGACGGAGATTTTATCAATATCGATTTCATTGTAAACGACCCAAAAAAAGCAGTTATTTTATGTCATGGTTTAGAAGGAGATTCCCGTAGAACGTATAATAATAGTTGCGCAGCTTATTTTCAACAAGAAGGTTTTTCAGTTTTTGCATGGAACAACCGTACCTGTGGAGGAGAAATGAACCGTTTGCCAAGACTTTATCATCACGGTGCAGTTGACGATTTGAATGAAGTAGTTCAGTTTGTTTTAAAGAAAGGATTTGAAGAAGTTTATCTTATTGGATATTCAATGGGAGGTGTTCAGCTGCTAAATTATTTAGGATGGACCAAAATCGATGAGCGTTTAAAAGCTGCTGTCTCGATTTCGACACCAACTCATATCGCAACAAGTGCAGCAGTCCTTAAACAAGGTTTTAACCGTGTTTATTTAAAGAATTTTACAATAGATATTAAAAAAAAGCTGAAATATAAAGCAGCGCAGTTTCCTGATTTTATAAACAGCGATCAAATTGATAAAATCACTTCTTTTGACGAAGTCGATCATTATTTTACGGCACCTTTGCACGGTTTCGCGAGCCGAGACGACTATTATCAACGCGTTTCTCCAGAATTTTCTCTTAAAAATATTACCACTCCCGTTTTAATTATTAATTCTCTTGATGATCCTTTTTTGGGAGAAAGATGTTATCCGCGAGCAATAGCCCAAGAAAGTGAATATGTATATCTGGAGACACCAAAATATGGAGGACATTGCGCTTTTCCTTTGCGAAATTCAGAGTTTTCTTATGCAGAAAAAAGAGCTTATGAGTTTTTTAAATCTTGCAAAGCACTTGCATAATACTTCTTGAGTATTGTAAATTATTCTAAAGATTTAATCGTAAACTTTTCTTTTTTGAGAATAATAAAAACAGGAAATTTTTTATTTTATCGTCAAGCGAAGAGCGTAAAATAGAAAACGCTTTTGTTATTTGAGCTTCTACAGTTTTTATAGAAACGTCTAGATGTTCTGCAATTTCAATGTTAGTTAAACCTTCTTTTTTACTTAAAATAAAAACTTCTTTACATTTTGGAGGTAAGTTTTGTATTTCTTTATCTACTACATTTATAACACGTTGCAAAGATTCTGAATCATCTTCTAGAACAATCGAATTTAAGGCATCGTAATACGATTTTTCTAATGAAAATAGTGATTGATTTTTTCGGTACAAGTCAATAAACTCATTGTAAACTAATTTGTAAAGAAAGCTTTTAATAGCGTGATTTGTTTTTAAGCGAGTACGTTGTTCCCATACTTTTATAAATACATTTTGTACAATATCCTCGGCACTATAAATATTCTTTACCAAACTGTTAGCATAAACGCAAAGTTTATGATGATACGTATCGATCAAATAATTGTACGCTTTCTCGTCTCCATTTTTTAGAGATTCAATTAGGATATCGTTATCGTTATAATCTTCGCTTTTCATTGAAACAAATATATAAATTTATAATTTTTAGGATTCAAAATGATCTTTTTTTTGCCAAAAAGAGTAACTTTTTCTCTTTTCTATTGAATTTTATTACAAATAAAAAAGTACTTAAAAATGCAAAGATATATTATTTAGTTTATTAATTCTATCGAATTTATAGAGTTTTTAAAAATTTTAATTGAAAGAAAAAGATTTCAAATAGTAAAAAAAACAGTAAAATGAAAAAAAGATTATCAAATTGTTAGGGTTTTGTTTTTTAGCTTCGTAATAATATTTAAAAAGAGTAAAATGACAGTGAAAAAGTCAGAGCGACTAATCGTAAAATTTATTACGAATCAAGCCAGTCAGGACGAAATAGAAACGTTAACAGAATGGCTAAAGGTAGAAGAGAATCAAATTGTATTTAAGGATTTCGTAAAAACCAATTATGCAATAGATACTGTTGTAAATACTTTTGATTCGACCGAAGTGAGAAAACAATTATCTGAAAGAATTAAAAAGGAAAATAATGTTTTCCAGAAAAGAAGATTCTCATCGTATTATAAATATGCCGCTATTTTGATTGTAGCATTAGGAAGTTTTTATTTCTATAAAAGTTCAAACTTATTTCATTCTAAAGGAAATGTCGTGGTTCCAAGACAAGATGAAATTGTACTTCAATTAGGAGATGAATCAACAGAAACAGTAGATACATCTGAATCAAGAAATTTGACAGATAAAGATGGAAAAGTAATTGGAAAACAAGAAAAAAACAGATTTATATATTCTAAAACATACGCTAGCGGAGAATTGGTTTACAATACACTTAAAATTCCGTACGGGAAAAAGTTCGAAGTACAATTAGCAGATGGAACAATAATTCATCTAAATGCCGGAACTTCATTACGATATCCAGTTCAGTTTTTAAGGAATCAAAACCGACAAGTATACTTAACAGGTGAAGCTTTTTTTGAAGTTGCAAAAGACAAAGCACATCCGTTTACAGTAAATACACAAGATATTGATGTTGAAGTATTAGGAACTAAGTTCAACGTTAATTCGTATACAGAAGATATAAGCACAGATGTAGTTTTGGTCGAAGGAAAAGTTTCGCTTTACAAAGATAAAAAAACAGCAGAAAATCAAGTGTATTTGACTCCGAGATTAAAAGGTTCAAATATGCGAGGACAACAAAAAATCACCACAGAAAGCGTCAATACAGATTATTACACAGCTTGGGTAAAAGGAAGTTTAGTGTTTAAAAATGCTTCTTTTGAATCGATTATTAAAAAGTTAGAGCGTCATTACAATGTTACTTTTATCAATAAAAATAAAGAGCTAGGAAAAGAAATTTTTAATGCCCGCTTTGATAATGAACCAATAGAAGTGGTTTTAAAATATTTTAGCGATAGCTACGCGATTGATTATAAGATTGATGAAGATAAAATAACGATTAAGTAAGAGGATAAAGAATAAAGAAAATAGAATAAAGATTTTGGATATCAGAAATCTAAAATCTAAAATCAACAATCTAAAATAAATAAAATGCCTATGTAACAAAACGTTCAGAAAAAAATGGATCGTTATTTACAAAAAAACCGGAAAATGCGCCAACATTTCCCGGTAGAATAAAATGCGATCGATAAACTAACCAACCACAATTAAAAACATTTAAAAGTATGAAAAAAGTATTGAACAAAATCAGGTTCGACAAGCCTTTTTTGAAATTTGATTTGAAGATGAAATTGACTACATTATTTTTATTGACCACTATGACAGTGATGCAAGCGGGAGTAAGCTACTCGCAAAAAGCAAAAATGTCATTTAATGCCAGCGACATGACCGTTGGAAAAATAATAGAAAAAATTGAGTATACCACAAATTACAGATTTGTTTACAACGTAAGATCTGTTGATTTAGATCGAAAAATAGACGTTAGGCTTAATGACGCCTCTATGGAAACGATTCTAAGTACAATCTTTAATAATACAGGAACTGATTTTAAAATTTCAGGCTCTCATATTATTTTAACACCTAAAAAAGCACCGGCAGAAAAAACAGTTGTAGCGCAAAAAGTAGCAGAAGATTTTATCGTAAAAGGTAAAGTTACAGACGAAAAAGGAAATCCTTTAGTAGGTGCTGCAATTTCAGATAATGGTTCTGGAAGAGGCGTACAAACTGACTTTAATGGAGAATTTCAAATTATAGCAGTTAGTAAAGAAACTACTTTGGCCTTTGCATATTTAGGATATGTAAGACAAGAAATAAAAGTAGCCGGCAGAAGTGTTATCAATGTTGTCCTTAAAGAAGATACACTTGAATTAGGCGAAGTTATATTAACTACAGGTTATCAAAACATTTCATCAGAACAAGCAACAGGATCTTTTTCTAATTTAAAAGCAAAAGATTTTCAAGAGCAACGTTTAAGTAGTTTAAACAAAATTTTAGAAGGACGTATCGTAGGATACCAAAACGGTAAAATTCGTGGTCAAACTACTATGAATGGTTTAACAACTCCACTTTATGTAATTGATGGTTTCCCAATCGAAAACACAAAATTTACTGAGAATTTTAATTTAGTGGAAAATCTTCCAAACTTGAACTTAGAAGATATTGAAACAATTACAGTTTTAAAAGATGCAGCAGCGTCGTCAATTTATGGTTCACGTGCAGCAAATGGTGTTGTAGTAATTACAACTAAAAAAGCCAAAGCTGGAAAAACAAATATTTCGTTTTCAAGTAATTTAACAGTAACTCCATATAGAAATTACACCGGAAACCTTACGGATGCAGGAGATATTATTAGTCTGGAAAAAGGTTGGGCAGATGCAAACCCAAGTTTAAAAGGAGCAAATGCAAGTACATATGCAAAATCATTATTAAGCAATGCCATATTTACGAGTCAGGGAATGCAAACACTATTAAATGGTTATGCAGGAAATATTTCTCAAACGGATATGAATAATCGATTAAACCAACTTGGTTCTCAAGGATACAGATACTATGATGATATTGCCAGATATGCAAAACGTGATCAGTATTTTATTCAGCACAACGTAAGTTTAGGTAAAGCAACCGAATCTAATACATTTAATGCTTCCTTGACGTATAAAGGAAACAAATTTGAAGACCGTTATTCTGATAATCAATCTGTTGGAATCAATTTAAAAAATTCAACAGATATTACAAGCTGGTTGTCTTTAGATTTAGGGACATATGTTAATTATGGAGAAAGCAATACGCAAACTTATAATGCTTTTAGACCACAATTTAAAACTCAGATGTACAATCAGTTAGTAAATGATGATGGCACAAATTTTACTTCTACAGCTGCATCTCGATACAATAGTTTTACGCTTCAGTCCATGAAAACATATGGTCTTTACAGCATGGATATTACACCAATGGATGAATTGGGACGTAACATAAATGAAACTAAAAACTTCTTAAATAGAACCTTTGCAAAATTTAATGTAAAATTCAACAAAGCACTTACTTACAATGCAATGTTTCAATACGAATACGGTGTTGATAGAGGAAGTCTAATAAGAGAAAAAGATTCTTACGATGTTAGAGCTACAGTAAATGGTCTAGTAACAATTGCAAATAACAAAGCAGTTTACAACTTACCTTATGGTGATATCTTAAAAGAAACCAATCAATTTTCTAATGCTTACAATTTCCGTCAGCAATTAAATTTTGATCAGACTTTTAATAATGTACACGAAGTAACAGCCATTGCAGGTATGGAAATTCGTCATTCAAAAATAGAATACGGAGACAACACACGTTACGGCTGGGATGAGCAAACTTTATCGTATACGCCAGTAAATCAGGTAGATTTATTAAAAGTTTACGGTTCTGTTTTTTCAGGTTATTTGGGTCGTAATAACTTTTCAGCAGATCGTGAACTAGTAAATCGTTATGTTTCGTTTTATTCTACAGGTGGTTATACATACGACAGAAGATATTCATTAACAGGAAGTTTACGTTGGGATCGTTCAAACCTTTGGGGAACAAACAATAAATATCAAAATAAACCAACATGGTCTACAGGAGCAGCGTGGAATATTGATAAAGAATCTTTCTTTGCAGTAGATTGGATAAATTCACTTAAACTTCGTGCTTCTTATGGTATTGGAGGAAACGTTGCCAAAGATGCTGCACCATATTTAACAGCTACTTATTATGCTAACCCAAATGTTGGCGGAAATCAAGGATACGTTAACCAACGACCAAATCCTGAATTGTCTTGGGAAAAAACAACCACAACCAATATAGGAGTCGATTTTTCATTCTTTAAAAATAGATTGAGCGGAACTTTTGATGTTTACAACAAAAAAGGACAGGATTTATTATCAAATAGTAACGGAGTGCCAACAGAAGGTTTTGGTTATTCTACTTACAAAATAAATAATGGAGAAATGACCAACAAAGGTATCGAAACAACTTTAAGAGGAACAATCGTTAAAACGCCTTCTTTCTCTTGGGATGCCTCAGTTTTATATGCGTACAACAAAAACAAAGTTGATTTTGTTAAAGTTGCAGCTCCGGTATATTACCTACAGTTAGATTATCCATCTGCTTATCCTAGAGTTGGTAACGATTACAATACAATTTACGGTTATAAATGGGCTGGTTTAAATGCTAAAGGTTTACCTCAGGTTTATAATGCAAAAGGCGAAAAAGTAATTTACAATCCGGCAGATCTAAATGCTATTAACGATTATGGTTCAACTGTACCAACGCACAGCGGATCATTTCATACAGCAGTAAATTACAAGAATTTCTCACTTTCGGCATTGTTTATTTATGAGTTAGGACATAAAATCAGAAATACATTTTTACCAATGTTAGAAAATAATTATTCTAACGGATTAGGTACTTATGTAACAGATATTACAACTGTAAATAAAAACATTGTAAACCGTTGGCAAAAACCGGGTGACGAAGCTTTTACTAATGTGCCTCGTGCTGTATACGAATATGAAGCTGATTATATTTCAGATTCTCGTGACATTTATCGTTACGCAGATATCAATATTCTTGATGCTTCAAATATTAGATTAAGTAACGTTTCATTGGCTTACAGATTGCCTTCATCAGTTTTAAAAACAGTAAAATTACAAGATGTACGTTTCAATCTAAATGCCGAAAATGTTTTTACAATTGCTAAAAGTAGAGATGCTAAGTACCTTTTAAATGGCTTTCAATCTCCAAGTTTAGTTTTTGGTGTAAATATTAATTTCTAATTTAAAAAGAGTATACCATGAAAAATATATATATAAAGGCATTTTGCATATTAACATTAGGATTGACTTTTGCATCTTGCAATGATTATCTGGATGATGCACCAAAGGGATCTAAAATACCAACAACATTGGCAGATTATGAAGCATTTCTTCGCGACGAATATTCTAACCAAAGTGTAGATGCGGCACAAGCGTTAAACTTGATGAACGATAAATTTATCGATATAGCTACGCTGGCAGCCGAGCGTTTGACTAAAGCCAATTACATGTGGGATGAAACCGCAGATCGTATCGATTTAAAGCAGTCAGACGAAAGAATGTACTACGGGCAGTACCAAGGAATTTCGACCTTCAATTTGATTATTGAAAATGCTTTAACAACAACAGAAGCAACCGAAGATCAAAAAAGAATAATTTGGGCCGAGGCAAAAATTTTACGTGCCATGTCATACTATAATTTGGTTAATTTTTATGCAGATACTTATGATGCATCAACTGCAAAGACAAAATTATCAGTACCATTAATTACAAGTGCCGATGTTAATGCACCAAGCAAACAAGTAACCATTCAGGAATTGTATGATTTTATTTTAAACGATGTAAAAGAAGCATTGCCTTATTTACCAAAAGTATCTCAAACTGCTTTGCATCCTAATTTAGGAGCAGGTTATGCTTTTAATTCGCGCGTTTATTTGCAAATGAGCAACTATACTGAGGCTTTAAAATATGCAAATTTGGCTTTGACCGAAAATAATAGACTATACGATTGGAATGCTTATTATGTTGCAAATAAAACCGTAATTGATCTTCCAAATTCTTATACCAATACACCCTCTCCAATGGGTTATGATTACGTGGAGAATTACACGTATCGTCATGGCGCTTCAACTTCTTTATCTACAGAATTTAGTCTTCCGGTAGAACGTGCACAACGTTTTGAAGCAGGAGATGTTCGTTTTAAATCACGTTGGAAAATCAGAACAGTTGGTGTTGAAACGTATTACAGAAGAACCTTGTCGGGTATGTTTAATTACGGCGGAATTACAACTGTCGAAATATATTTGATTAAGGCAGAATGTCTAGCTCGTGCAGGACAAATTAGTGATGCTTTGACCTCATTAAATGCAGTACGTAAAACACGTATTCAGCCATCGTCTTATCAGGATATTGTAACTACAGATAGGACAGTTGCATTAAACGCTATTTTTAAAACTAAGAATAACGAACTTATTTTAACACTTATTCCTTTTGCGGACGCTCGTCGTTTAAATGCAGAAGGAGTGTATAAAGTAAGTTTTTCAAAAGTAGACAACGGTACAACTTACAACTTGTCATCTACTTCTCATTTATGGACAATGCCATTTCCTCAAGGTGCTGTAAAAAACCCTGGAAACGGAACAATAACCCAAAATGTAGCAAAATAAAAACCTTAAAGCTTCCTGATTAGGACACCCGAAAGGGAAGCTTTTACTTAAAATATCAATCAAAAAATGAATACAATTAAATATAAAATACTAGGATTATGCATCTGTTTATTTGCATTTTCAAACAACAGTCAGGCACAAAAGAAAAAGCCTGCAGTTGCAGCCGCAACTTCATATAATCTGGAAGGAAACATAACAGGACTTGTAGACGGAACAACTATAAAATTGCTTCCGGGAGCAACGCACACATCAGAAGTTGCCGTTGCCGAAACGACAAGTAAAGATGGCAAATTTACCTTTACAGGAAAATTAAACGAACCACGTTTATTTTATCTTGAGTTTGGAAAAAACAAAGGATACATTCCAGTTTTAGTAGAAAATTCGAAAATAAAACTAACTGCCGAAGCCGAAGTTTTAAAAGAACAAGATGGTAAAATTAATTTTAAAAATGAAGTAATCACAGGATCAAAAGCAAACGATTATTATAAAAAAGAAACCGCTTTTAGAGAAGAATTAAATAAAGATTACATCGAATATCATAAAGGAACAGAAGAAGTTTCTAAAGCATATTCAAGCGCAAGAGTTGCAGGAAATAAAAAACTAATGGATTCTATTGGAAATAGTCCAGAATGGAAAAGTTTTGAAGCAAAAGAAAAAGCGTTTTTTGCTAAAGTTGAAAAATCAACAAAAGATCTAATCACAAAAAATAAAGCAACTTGGTGGGGACCATTTTTCATGCTGACACAATACAGCTATTTTACACCAGATCAAAAACCAATTTACGAGCAATTTTCTCCAGCAGCAAAGAAAAGTTACTACGGTCAAGTGGTAGATAAAGACCTAAATCCAAAATCATTAATTGGAACAAGCGTTGCAAATTTTGGATTAAAAGACAAAGACGGAAAAGCTTACAATGTAAAAGACATCGTTGCAGGAAAAAAATACATATTAATCGACTTTTGGGCATCATGGTGCGCACCATGTCGCAAAGAAATTCCAAATTTAAAAACAGCTTACACAGCTTACGCAGATAAGGGATTCGAAATTTTAAGCATTTCAATTGATAAAGACGAAAAAGCATGGCTTAAAGCTCTTGGACAAGAAAACATGCAATGGCACAATTTATTAGACGATAATAAAGTGAGTAATGCATTCAACGTAAAAACAATTCCAGCCACATATTTAATCGATAGTAAAGGTGTAATTATCGGCGACAATCTAAGAGGCGAGGCATTAGATGAGAAATTGAAAGAACTTTTAAAATCTTAGTTTTCAGTTTTTAGTCACAGTTTACAGTATACAGTTTACATTTTACATTTTCACTGCTCACTGCTCACTGAGACCGAAAACTGCGACTGAAAACAAAAAAAAAAGCAATACATAAAAATAAAAAAATATCAACATGAAAAGTACAATCTTAAAAACAGGTTTATTGGCGTTAGCGCTTATAAGCACGATCATTTCCTGCTCTAAAAAAGAAGAAGGTTTTACCATCAACGGTACAATTGCTGGATTAGATAAAGGAACAGTATATCTGGAAAATACAGATGAAAAAGGAGAGAAGAAAATTGCCGATTCAGCAGAAATTCAAAAAGGCGGAGTTTTTACATTTGCAGGAAAAGTTTCAGAACCGTTACTATATACCATAAAATTAAAAGGAGAAGAGTATGGTGTATTTTTCCTTTTAGATAATGAAAATATAAAAGTTGAGGCCAAAAAAGATTCAATTTTCAAAGCAAAAGTAAGTGGAGCAACACAAAATGATATTTACAAATCATATTACGATAACGAATTTAAAAAAATTCAAGCGATTGCAGGTCCAGTCTATAAAACTTCAGATTCGCTAAGTCAAAACGGAAAAGTGAAATTAACGGCAGAACAACAAGCTTTTATGGACAAAAAATGGAAAGATCTTCAAACTTTTGCCGATGATTTAACAGATAAATTTATTAGAAAAAATAAGGATAAAGTTGCTGCTGCCTTAGTAATTAGTGATAGAATTGTATCATACGGAACACCAGAACAAGTAAAAATATATTATGGAGTTTTGTCTCCAGAAGTACAAAAATCTGTTTACGGAAAGCAGTTAAAAGAAGCAATAGATCTTAATGATAAAACAGCAGTTGGCGTAACAGCTCCGGAATTTTCTCAGACAGATGTAAACGGAAAAGTTGTAAAATTATCAGACTATAAAGGAAAATATGTATTAGTAGATTTTTGGGCAAGCTGGTGCGGTCCATGTCGTAAAGAAAATCCAAACGTAGTTCAGGCTTACAAAACCTATCACGGTAAAGGTTTTGAAGTTTTAGGAATTTCATTAGATGACAAAAAGAACCTTTGGGAAAAAGCAATCGAAAAAGACGGCTTAACCTGGACTCACGTTTCTGACCTAAAAGGATGGAAAAATGATGTAGCCGTTTTATACGGAGTAAAATTAGTTCCAACCAATTACTTAATTGGACCTGATGGAAAAATTGTAGCTAAAAATCTTCGTGAAGAAGCACTTCAAACTAAATTGAAAGAAATTTTTAGTAAGTCTTAGAAAAAGTCTTTTAGTCTCAGTTTACAGTCTCAGTCTCAGTCTCAGTCTTAGTTTTCGGTCTTAGTTTTCGGTCTTAGTGCAAACTGCGACTGAAAACTGAAAACTGAAAACCGTGACTGAAAACTAAAAAAAAATCACAAAAAATGAAAAAACACATCTTTCTGGGCTATTGCTCACTAGCTTTCTGTACGCTTATTTCAGCGCAAAATAAATCGGCAAAATTCAATAAAATCAAAGAATTAGGTGGTATCGAAGAGTATTTGTACCAACCCAACGGTATGAATGTTTTACTTTTGCAAGACAATGCTTCACCGGTTGTAACCGTACAAATTGTGTATCGCGTAGGATCTAAAAATGAAGTTTTAGGAAACACAGGATCGACCCATTTGTTAGAGCATTTAATGTTTAAAGGAACACCCACTTTCAACAAAAAAACTGGAACCACCATTACAGATGTTCTACAAAATACCGGCGCACAACTAAATGCCACAACCTGGTACGACAGAACCAATTATTTTGAAACACTACCAAGTGATAAAATAGCATTGGCACTTCAAATTGAAGCCGACAGAATGCGAAATTCTTTATTATTAAAAGAAGATAAAGAAGCCGAAATGACTGTAGTTCGTAACGAATTCGAACGAGGCGAAAACAATCCAAACAGTTTATTAGATAAAGAAATCTGGGCAGCAGCCTATATTGCACATCCGTACCATCATTCGACTATAGGTTGGAAATCAGACATTGAAAAAGCGCCAATAGAAGTCCTGCGTAATTTCTACAACACCTATTACTGGCCAGACAATGCAACATTAACCATTATAGGCGATTTTAAAAAAGAGAACGTTTTTGAACTTATCGAACAATACTTTGGTAAAATAACAAAAGCACCAAACGCAATGCCGCAACCTTATACCGAAGAACCACAACAATACGGTCCGCGTAAAATTGTAGTGAGAAAACCGGGAGAATTAGGCGTTGTAAACAAAGCCTTTAAAATACCAGGAGCTCTTAATGAAGATTTACCAGCGTTGAATATACTTGCAGAAATAATAGGTTCAGGACCTTCGGCTATTTTAAACAAAACATTTGTAGACACCCGTTTAGGAATTTATGCCTACTCAAGTGCTACAAATTTTAAAGAAGTAGGACTTTTTAATATCGGCGTAGGATTTCCAACGACATCAAAACATGAAGACATTGATACAAAAATCAATGAAGTAATTGCAAAAATCAAAAAAGAAGGCGTAACCCAAGACGAAGTAAATCGAGTAGTCGCCAATATTAGTGCACAAACTATTTTAGCCAGAGATGGTTCAGGCGTAATAGCCTCAGAATTAACAGAAGCTATTGCAGCCGGAGATTGGACTGATTATATTACAGGTGTAGACCGACTTAAAAAAGTAACACCGGCAGATGTTTTGCGAGTGGCACAAAAATACCTAGTCGAGGATCAAAGTACAACAGGATATTTTATCCCGAAACAAAAGGGAGATCAAGCACAACAATCGGTGCAAGCCAATAATTTCATGCCAAAAAATGAACCGTTTTATTACAGACATTTAGAAGGTGGACATGAACATGATGAAGCTTCATCTGCAATTGCATCAGAACAAAAAACTAGAACCAATATCGCTTCTTCATTAGAAGAAACAACAATTGACAAAGCTCCATCAACTTACAAAAGAGAAAAAATAAGTGGAATAGATGTAGTTTCAGTAAAAACATCAGCAAAAGATTTTGTAACCGTAGCGGCAAGTATTTCATTAGGAAATTATGCCAATGAAGGTAAAAACCTTGCAATTTCTTCGTTAACAGCTTCGATGTTATCAAAAGGAACAACGCTAAACGATAAATTTAAATTCTCAGAAAAACTTCAAAAACTAGGCGTAAACATCAGTGTAAACGCATCGACAACCAAAGTAAATATTGGTTTTAAGTGTTTGAAAAAAGATCTGGATCAAGTTGTGACCTTATTAGCCGAAGAACTTAGAAATCCATTATTTGATGCCAAAGAATTTGAAAACCTAAAACAACAATTTACAGGAAGTATTCAGCAAAACCTAAACGATCCGGGACAAAGAGGAAGCATTGCATTAACACAAGCAATATATCCAAAAGCAAATCCAAATTACAGCACCAGTGTTGAAGAAGATTTGGCAAACGTTAAAAATGCAACATTAGAAGAAGTAAAAGCATTTCATAAAAAATATTTTGGACCAGCATCCATGCACTTAGTAATTGTTGGAGATACCGAAGGAGCAAATTTGAATAAATCGTTACAGAAATCCTTCAAGAATTGGAATGGCGGAATAGTTGAAAACCTGAAGTTTGAAGAAGCTGTAAAAGCCAACGCAAAAACAGAAGTAATAACAATTGCCGAAAAACCAAGTGCCGAATTATACATTGGACAATACACAGGATTAAAAAGAGCCGATGCAGATTATATTCCATTTTATATTGGAAATTATACACTAGGAGCAGGTTTTGCAGGACGTTTGATGCAAACCGTACGTGATAATGACGGATTAACATACAATATTTCGTCAGGAATGGGCGGTAATATCAATACAGGCGGATACTGGATGGTAAATGCTTCATTCAATCCAACCTTGTTTCAAAAAGGATTAGACGCAACCCTAGTTCAGGTTAAAAAATGGGTAAACGACGGAATCACTTTAGAAGAATTGGAAAACAAGAAAACCAATCTAATAGGAAGTTTTAAAGTAGGAATGGCTACCACAAACGGAATGACCAGAACGATTTTGGGCTTTGTAGAAAGAGGTTTGGAACCAAGTTATATCGAACAATATCCAAAAGATATCGAGAAAGTAACCTTGAAACAAGTAAACGATGCCATTAAAAAATACATTCAGTTAGACAAACTGATTATCGTAAAAGCAGGTTCGTTAGATAAAGATGGTAATCCTTTGAAGTAATTTTTTTAAGAAGAAAGAAGAAAGAAGTGAGACGTAAGGTTTCAACATCTTTTAACTGAGGTTACCCTGCATATTTTTGTCATCCCGAGGAACGAGGGATCTCCGTGAGAGGCTCGACAAAGATAGGGATTTACTTTACAGAGTTTCTGGCGGAGATCCCTCGTTCCTCGGGATGACAAGATTGCGATTAAACAAAAACCACAAAAAATATTTTTAATAGTAGTCTTTCATTTTTTAATATTAGGAACTGAATTAGTAAGCAAATTTCTAAGAAAGACTGTAAAAGAGCTGTTGGCAAACAGCTCTTTTTTTAATCAAACTTAAAATATCAAAAACAATAAACAATGAAAAATAGCATCACAACCTTACTATTGCTTTTGAGTTGCAGTATGTTTGGACAAATGTATAATCCGGTAAAATGGAGTACTTCTGTAGAAAAAATTTCAGATAAAGAATATGTCCTAAAAGCCGAAGCAGTGATTCAGTCCGGTTGGCATTTATACGGACAATACATTGAAGAAGGTGGGCCATCGGCGACAGCCTTTACTTTCAAAAATCCCAAGAAAAACTTTGAGTTAAACGGTAAAACTACCGAAGGAAAAGGACACGAAGTAGTAGATAAAATCTTCAATATGAAAATTAAATATTTTGAAGATAAAGCACTTTTTACCCAAAAAATAAAATTCACATCAGATCAAATTACAAACATCGCCGCCGAAGTCGAATTTATGGTTTGCGACGATAGTAATTGTTTACCACCGTCATCTGAAGAATTGACTTTTAAAATACCAAATTCAAAAAAGGTGGCTTCCGCCGAAGAAACCGCAGCAACAAAAGATTCAGCAATTGTTGACGAAAAAGCCACTATAGAAAAAGTAGAAAAAGAAGAAAAAACAGTTTCAAGTCCAGCTAAGAAAAAAGATTCCAGAGGTTTAATAAGTATTTTTATTATAGCATTTTTATCAGGTTTTGCAGCTTTATTGACACCTTGTGTTTTTCCAATGATTCCAATGACTGTAAGTTATTTTACCAAACAAAGTAAAACCAAAGCGGCAGGAATAAGAAATGCTTTGATTTACGGATTTTCAATTATCATTATTTATGTTTTATTGGGTTCAATTGTAACAGCAGTTTTTGGTGCAGATTCTTTAAATGCACTTTCGACCAATGTTTGGTTCAACCTTATATTCTTTGTTTTATTAGTTGTCTTTGCAGTTTCTTTTTTAGGAGCTTTCGAAATTATGTTACCAAATGCATTAGCAAACAAAGTCGATTCGCAAGCAGATAGAGGAGGATTAATTGGGATTTTCTTTATGGCTCTTGCCTTGGCAATTGTTTCCTTTTCTTGTACAGGACCAATTGTAGGAACTTTATTGGTCGAAGCAGCATCAAAAGGTGGTATTGCGCCAATTGTTGGAATGTTAGGATTTTCGACAGCAATTGCGTTGCCGTTTTCATTGTTTGCAGCATTTCCGGGTTGGTTAAATGCTTTGCCAAAATCTGGCGGATGGCTGAATACGGTAAAAGTAGTTTTGGGATTTTTGGAATTGGCTTTAGCATTCAAATTTTTATCAAATGCCGATTTGGTTTTGCAATTGCATTGGCTGGAAAGAGAAGTTTTTTTAACGATTTGGATTGCCGTTTTTGGAACGTTGGCTTTCTATTTATTCGGAAAAATTACTTTACCGCACGATTCTCCATTAAATCATATTTCGGTTGGAAGATTAAGTTTTGGACTCATCGTTTTATCCTTTACCATTTACCTAATTCCGGGACTTTGGGGTGCACCTTTAAAATTAATTAGCGGATTTGCGCCTCCAATGCAATATAGTGAATCGCCAGAAGGATTTGGAGGATCTAAGAGTTCAGGAGAAACAAAATCAGTTTTACCTGACGGAGCAGAATTTGGTCCGCAAAACATTATTACTTTTCATGATTATCAGAAAGGAATGGAATTCGCAAAGAAAAACGGAAAACCAGTTTTACTTGATTTTACAGGTTATGCGTGCGTAAATTGTAGAAAAATGGAAGAGTTAGTTTGGTCAGATGCTAAAGTTTTGAACGTTTTAAAAAATAATGTAGTTTTAATTTCATTGTATGTAGACGACAAAAAAGAGTTGCCGGAAAACGAACAATATGTCTCAGAAACTACTGGAAAAAAAATCAAAACAATTGGGAACAAATGGAGCGATTTACAAATTAAAACCTATAAAGCAAATGCACAACCTTATTACGTAATTGTAGATCACAATAGCGCAAACTTGGTCGAACCATCTGCATATAATCCTGATATTGAAGATTATTACAATTGGTTGAATTCTGGAATACAAAAATTTAAAAAATAATTGTTTTTATAAAAAGAGCGCAATGGAAACCGTTATAGAAAAAGCTACTACAACAAAATTAGAACAATTTTTTTCTAAGTTTAGAGGAAATACAATTGGCGTAAATCACACGTTCGAATCTGAGTATGGAACACAAAAACTTCTGTATGCAGATTGGATCGCCAGCGGACGATTATACATACCAATTGAAGATATAATGCTGAATAAAATTGGGCCAATGATTGCCAATACACATTCGTTTTCAAGCGAAACCGGTAAAGCATCTACATATGCCTATCAACATGCTAGGAACCTAATTAAAAAGCATGTAAATGCTAATAATGCCGATTGTTTGGTAACTACTGGAACAGGAATGACAGCAGCTTTATCAAAATTGCAACGCATTATGGGGCTTCGTTCTCATGACAATATTTACAATGTAAACTTAAAGTTTGATGACGAAAGACCAGTTGTTTTTATTACACATATGGAACATCATTCTAATCAGGTTCCGTGGTATGAAACCATTGCCGATGTTGCGATTTTACCTGCTAATGAACATAATTTGGTTGATCCAAAAATTTTGGCAGAAGAAATTAAAAAGTACAAAAATAGGAGTGTAAAAATAGGTTCGTTTACAGCTTGTTCTAACGTAACAGGAATTATTACGCCTTATCACGAACTCGCCAAAATTATGCATCAAAACGGTGGCTATTGTTTTGTTGATTTTGCGGCTTCGGCGCCTTACGTTTCTATTAATATGCATCCCGAAGATCCCGAAGAACAATTGGATGCCATTTTCTTTTCGCCTCATAAATTTTTGGGAGGGCCTGGAACTTGTGGAGTTTTGGTTTTTAATGAAAAATTATACAAGTCAAATTTTCCTGACAATCCCGGTGGAGGAAACGTAAAATGTACCAATCCTTGGGGCGAATATCATTATAGCGATGCGATAGAAGTAAAGGAAGATGGTGGAACTCCAGGATTTTTGCAAGTAATGAGAACGGCTCTTTGTTTAGAATTAAAAGAACAAATGGGTATCGTGAATATGAAAAATAGAGAAAAAGAATTGCTAAATCTTTGTTATTCAAAACTTCAAAAAATTGATGGATTATCTATTTTGGGCGATTTAAATACCGAAAGAATTGGTTGCGTTTCTTTTACAATTTCAAACATTCATTACAATTTAATTGTTAGACTTTTAAACGATCGTTTTGGAATTCAGGTTCGTGGCGGTTGGTCTTGTGCGAGTACTTATGCCCATTATTTATTTGGAATTGATGAAGAACAATCTGCTGAAATGACAAAAGAACTTCTTCAGAAAAATTTAAGTAATAAACCGGGTTGGGTTCGCATTTCTTTACATCCAACAATGACAAACGATGAACTTTTGTTTATTTGCAATGCTATAGAAAAAGTTGCTTTTTATTATAAAGAATGGCAGGAAGCTTATAAATACAATGCAACAAATAATGAGTTCGAAAGTATCGTAAATAAAGAAACCATTGCGCAAGATGTTCAGGAATGGTTTTCGATGGAGTAAGTCACTTTATTTGAATTTAACTTACAATGGTTTGAATTAAATTTATTTCTTAATTCAAACCATTTTTTCTAAATCTGGATAAATCAATTGGTTAGAGTGCTTAATTTTTAAGTCAGAATAATCATTAATTTCAGAATTAGAATTGTCAATAATTTATGATTTCAGAATAACTTTTAAAGTCAAAAGCATTTTTTTGATTGAATCATGTTTTGGGTTTTAACATAAAAAATGTTTAATATTGCTTTTTGGATCTTCACTTCGCCTAAAAAATGTCTGTTTATAACAAATATGATGATCATACTTTAATTACTCTTCTTAAGGAAGATAATCAATTAGCGTATACAGAAATTTTTGAGCGATATTCTAGAATTTTAGTCAATAATGCGTACAAAGTACTTGGTAATCAGGATGAAGCGAATGATATTGTTCAGGAAATATTTTTAAGTATTTGGAACAAAAGATACGAATTGGCAATTACAGGTTCTCTATCTTCTTACTTATACAAAGCAACAAAAAACAGAATATTAAATCATATCGCACACGAAAAAGTAGTTTCGCGTTATGCAGATTCCATTTCAAATTTTATCGAAAATGACTACATTTTAGCAGATTCGAAAATTAGAGAGCAAGAATTAGAAGCCATAATTGCAAAAGAAATTGCTTTACTTCCCGAAAAAATGCGCGAAGTTTTTTTATTACGAAAAGTCGAAGAGCTTTCGTATGATGAAATTGCACTTCAATTAAACATTACAGATAAAACAGCCAAGCAACAAGTCTACAATTCGCTAAAAATACTAAGAGAAAAACTCAAGTCCTTAGTAAGTGTTTTTATTTGGTAAATTATAATAATACTTATTGTTAATTTCTGTGGCAAAATCTTCTCGTAACTGTCTTATTTATAGTTATAAAATAACGTTAGTTTGATTTTGTTAATGATATAATAATATTTTTTTAATTTTTTTTCGTCATTATCTATGACAAAAGTACTTTCTAACTGTCTTATATAAAACAGGACAAAATATCGTGTTGTAATTATGAAGGAAAATGAAATTTTAGCATTGCTACAAAAATACCAAGAAGGAACCTTATCTAATGAAGATCAGGATAAACTCGATGCGTGGTATTTACACAAAGCTTCTACAAGCAATTTGCAGCTTAGCGACTATGAACTTGAGGATAGTTACGAATTGCTAAAATCGAAATTGCCATTGCAGGCAGAACCAAAAGTAATTCGCCTTTGGCCACGTGTTGCTGTTGCTGCTTCGATCGCTTTGTTATTGGGTACAGGAATATTTTATTTTACAAAACCAAAAGAACAAATTATTCAGGTTACCGAAAAAGCACAGGAAATTGCTCCGGGTGGAACCCGTGGAATCCTGACACTTTCAAACGGAAAGCAAATTATATTGGCGAATATTTCGGCAAAAGATACCATTGCTAAAGAAGGCGAAGAAGTTACCATTAAAATGGGCGCAAACGGAGTTATTACCTATATCATAAATCCAGACGCCGATGCTTCAAAAAATAATCCTAACGCATTCAATACTTTATCAACACCAACAGGAGGACAGTATAATATTGTTTTGGCAGATGGTACAAAAGTATATCTAAACGCAGTTTCATCAATTAAATATCCAACTCAGTTTAATGGAGATAAAAGACTGGTTGAGTTAGAAGGTGAAGCTTATTTTGAAGTCGCCAAGAATAAAAACAAACCCTTTATTGTAAAATCAGACAATCAGTCTATAGAAGTTTTAGGAACTCACTTTAACGTACACGCTTACGCAAATGAATCAGTTGTAAAAACTACTTTATTAGAAGGAAGTGTTGCGGTAAGTTTTAAAAATCAAAAATCAATTCTAAAACCCGGACAACAATCGAATGTATCTGACAACTTTACTAAAATTAAAATTAGAGAAGTAGATACTGACGAAGCTATTGCCTGGAAAAATGGTCGTTTTAAATTTGACAATGCCGATTTAAAAACGGTAATGAGACAATTGGAACGCTGGTACGGAATTAAAGTAGAATATCGCGGAGATGTTTCGGATGTGAGATTTAGCGGCGGAACGTTTATGAATAAAAATTTGTCTGAAGTATTAAAAGTACTTGAGCTTAGTAATATAAAATTTAAGGTAGAAGGAAGAACCATTATAGTTTATCCCTAATTTTAAATTTACCCTATTATATTGAGATTATAAACTAAAAAACCAGAGGCAGTTGCGATGCTTCTGGTTGTTAAAAAGTATATAGTCAATATAAGTTGTCCACCTATTGTTTAACTAAAACCAAATGTAAATGTATGAAATTTAATTTACAACCAAAAAAACCTTACAAAAAAGTCGAAAGAAATATTTTCGATTTTAATTTTTCAATCCCTTTATGGGCATTTAGTTTCTTGTTTGTGCTGTTTTGCAGTTTTACAGGTCAAGCACAAAATATTACCCTTAAATTTAAAGATGCGCCACTAGAAACGGTGCTAAAAGAAGTGGCAAAACAGGCCAACTACGAAGTTTTTTATACGCAGAAATTGCTAAAAGATTCGAAACCTGTAACCATAAACGTAAAGAATTCTGCTTTGAAAGAAGTATTGAATCAAATTTTTAACGCCCAAAACTTAAAGTACTCCATTACCAATCAAACCATTGTGGTAACGGCTGCAAAAGAGGAAAAAGTGGGAAACGGATTAATCGGTATACGCGGAAAAATACTAAACAATAAAAATGAGCCTTTTCCGGGTGTAAATGTAAATGTTGTAGGCACGAACATTCATGTTGTAACCGATTTTGACGGAGGTTTTTCTCTTGATAATGTGTCATCTGAAGGTATAATTGAAATCTCAGGATTAACAGTCGAGAAAAAATCTATCGCTATTGGCGGACGTACTCAATTGACAATTGTTGCCGAAGAGAAAGTTGCTATAATGAAAGAAGTTGTTATAACAGGTTATCAAACTCTTGAAAGAAAACATTCAACAGGAGCTATAGCAACTGTAGATGAAAAAGTTTTAAATGAAAACATCAATGCTGATTTGGCTACTGCCTTAGAAGGACGTGTAGCAGGTTTAATGTTTCAAAAAAATCCTAACGGAACTACAGCAGATAAACCAATCTTAAGAGGAATTGGTACTTTTTCATCTCTACAAGTAGGTTACAGCCCGCTTATTGTAATAGATGGTTTGCCAACCGAATTGACTCTGGATCAAATCAACCCTTATGATATTGAGAGCGTAAATGTTCTTAAAGATGCAGCAGCGGCCTCTATTTATGGCTCAAGAGCAGCAAACGGTGTTATCGTTTTAAGCACTAAAAAAGGAAATGGTAACTTAAAAGTTACTGTAAATACGGATTTCTTTATCTCTACAAAACCAAATTTAGGAGATATGAACTATGCTTCTACAAGCGATATAGTCGATTTTGAACAAGCAGTTTATAAAAGAGAAAGAGCAAGATTTGCCAATACTACAGATATGTTTAATATCTATGGAGATATTGGAAGCAGTAGTATGAAATATTACAGCCCACTTTACCAATTAAACCGAGATTTAGAAGAAGGAAAAGTAACCAATGCCGATTATAATAGTACGATTGCGCAATGGAGAAAGAACGACTACTATAAAGATTACAGAGATAACGTTTGGCAGGATGAATTTAGACAACGTTACAACATTACATTTTCTGGAAGTACAAGAAAACAAAACACGTATGTATCGTTAAACTACGACGAATCTAAAGCTCGTATTAAAAATAACAAAAGCAATGCTTTTAATTTGTATGCAAAAAGTAGTTTTCAGGTAAACAATTGGTTGGAAGCAACAGTTGGTTTAAACGGAACTTTAAGCAATGATGATGTAACGGATATTGATTATGGTAATTACGATATTCAAAAAAGATATGAGCGTATTACTGATGACAACGGAAATCTAGTAATGTCTCCATTTGTAGGTCTTAGTGATGGTTTTACTTCAAGCGGACTTATTAATCCGATAGTTGCTAGAAAACTTGCCGCTTTAAGTGGTTTCAAATCTAACGAGTTTAATGTTTTAAATTCACTTCAGGAAGGAATCAAAAATCAAAGTTCATTAAGTTTAAGAGCATTTGCAAACATTAAAGCCAAGCTTTACAAAGGTTTAAGTTTTAATACGCAATTTCAATATGAAGCCAGAAGATATGAGAGTTCAGAATACAACGACATAAACTCTTATAAAATGCGTTATGCCATTAATGCATTAACAGGATACAATCCAACTACAAATGCTTACACTTATGTAGAAGGTTTTTCTACAGGAGGTCGTTACAAACAATTGAGTAATCAGGGTAGCAATTATACTTTTAGAAACCAATTAGATTTTACTCAGGAATTTGGAGAGGGAAAACACTCTGTAAATGCAGTTGCCGGTTTTGAAATGAGAGAAAGCAGTTCTCCTCGAAATATCGAACAAATAAGATACGGTTACGATCCTGTAACACTTTCTTCTGCAGTACTTAATAGTTTGTCACTGAGCCAAACAGGAGTTGCGAGTTACATTTCCGGAAACAACAGAACTTTAGGAGCTGTATCAAGAACGCAGCAAGAATCGCTACACCGTTACTTTTCAGTTTTTAGCACTTTAAATTATACTTATTTATCTAAATATAACGTAACAGGAAGTTACAGAGTAGACAGAGCAGATTTGTTTGGAGTAGATCCTAAATACAAAAACCGTCCGTTATGGTCAGCAGGTTTAGGATGGAATGCTAGCAGCGAAGATTTCATGAAAGAAATAAAATGGGTTAGTGCTTTAAAAGTTAGAGCAACTTATGGTATTAACGGAAATATAGATCAATCTACAACTCCATATGTAACTGCTACACGAAGAAACGATAACTTATATCAATCTTTACAATACATCAATGTTACGGCACAGCCAAATCCTATGTTAAGATGGGAGAAAACACAAAGTACTAACTTTGGTGTAGATTATAGTTTGTTTCGCAGTAAGTTAAACGGAAGCATTGATGTTTACCGTAAATACAGTTCAGATTTATTAGCAACAACAGATTTAGATCCTACGGTTGGTGCATTAAGCAGAAGAATTAATGCAGGAGCTTTGCTAAATAAAGGTGTCGAATTTAGTTTAGGATCTGAGTGGTACAATAACGGAAGTTTCCGTATTGCTTCAAACCTAATTTTTGGTTTTAATAAAACAACTGTTAAAAAGATTACCAGAGCCGAATCTACAGCGTCTAACTATGTTGGTTTTCCAGGCGATTACTTCCTAGAAAACGAGGTTTACAATAGCTTGTATGCTTACAAATATGGAGGAACTGTAAATGGATATCCTTATATTTTAGATGAAAACGGAAATCCGTCAATTACTTTCGACGCTTCTGGAAACCCCATATCAACTTCTGTAAAATCTGTAAACAACGTTGCAGCTCTAGTTAACATGGGAACTTTAATGCCAACATATACAGGTTCAGTATCACAACGATTTTCATACAAACAATTTGATTTAAATTTCTTGTTTGTTTTCTCAGGAGGAAATGTAATGCGTAAAGAAACTATGGATATGAGTACAGATTTAGTAACTCTTTCAGGTATTTCAGATCGTTACACAGATACAAACCAAAACGGGAATACTCGTTTATATGTAGATTTTGCAGAAAATGTTAGAACTTATGCTTCAACGATAAGCAGTCAATGGAGAAACTCAGATGTAAATGTGGTCGATGGAGATTACATCAAACTAAGAAACATTTCTATGGCTTATAATTTGTCAAAACCTTTTGCTAATAAAATGAAAATAGCATCGGCTAAGTTTACATTTCAAATAAATAATCTTTGGTATTGGAGTGCTGCCGGGAATCGTATTGATCCTGAAGTTTATTCGGCTAATAGTGGTACACGTAATTTACCATCGCCAAAAACATTCTTATTAGGTTTAAATCTAACGCTATAAAAAAATGAAACAGATATATATAATAACACTGTCGCTTTTGATGTTAACCGTAACATCATGCGAAGAATATACAGATGTAACGCCAAAAGGTGCGTTGGTTATCGAAACTGCAGCACAATTTTACGAAATGGTATCGCTGCCAAACAGAGGTTATCCAATCAATAACTTTCAATATTTGTCAGATGATCAATGGATGAAAGAAAGCAACGTAATAGGAATAACTCCAAACGTTGATATCATTAATTTTACTTTTGATGAAACGGCAGACAGAGTTTCGTTATTAAAAACTTCAAGTTTTTACAATCAGGCTTACTCTTATATTAATAGATGGAATACCATTATTACATTAGTTGATAATAGTAAAGGAGAAGAAAGTACAAAACAGTTAGCAAAAGCCGAAGCTAAAATTAACAGAGCTTACGATCACTTTTTGTTAATAAACACTTATGCAAAAGGATATAATCCGCAAACTGCTGCAACAGATGGAGGTATTTGTATCATGGATAAATTTGATCTGGAAGCTCAGCCAGCAAAATCGACTGTAGCTCAGGTTTACGATTTTATCCAAAAAGATATCGAAGATGCTTTACCATATCTTCAGGAAAAACCACTAGATGTATATCATCCATCATTAGCATTTGCGTATGCATTTAAAGCAAAAGTTCATTTGTTTAAAAGAGAAATTGCCAAAGCAAGAGAAGCTGCCGAAAAATCATTAAGCTACAATAATCAAATTTTTGATATGGTAGCTTACAGCAAACAAGGTGGTCCAACAGTAGTTACTGTACCCGCTGCAAATAATGTAGAAGTATTAAGTTACCAGTACATGACAGGTTATAATGAAATGAACTTTGCCTATCAATATGTTATAAGTCCGGAACTAAGAACTTTATTTGGTACAAACGATGCACGTTTTAATTTGTTTTTCAATACAACCAGCGCAACAAATTTAGATCAGGGTTCAAATACAGCTTATTGGTCGATTGTATATACAAGATTCTTTTATCCAACTGTTGGAATGAAAACAACTGAAGTATACTTAATGCAAGCTGAGTGTTATGCGAGAGAAGATAAATTTGCAGAAGCTGTAGGTGTTTTAAATACATTAAGAGCCAAACGTATTGTATCAGGAACTGTAAATTTAGCCGTTCCAACAACTAGAGCAGCAACGATGCAATTGGTAATAAACGAACGCAGAAAAGAATTGCTTTTAGGTTTCAATCGTTTCTTTGATCTTAAACGATTAAATACTGAAACTGAATATGCAAAAACTGTTACAAGAGTATTTCCGTTAGTGAACAAAACCGTTCCACAAAAAACGTATACGTTACAGCCTAATTCGAAACTATATATTATACCGTTTCCATTGTCTGCCTTGACAAAAAATCCAAAACTTACTTTAAACACAGACGAAAAACTTCCGTTTTAACTCCAATGAAGAAATTAATTATATTACTAATCATGCTGGCCGCAGGTCAGCATGGTTTTGCTCAAACCCCCGAAAAAAAAGCAGATAGTACCGCTACACAGCCAAAAGGCATGCAGCCTTACAATAAAGTAATTACAGATAAGGCTAAAACTAAATCAGGATTATTTGTTGTAAGTCAGGTTGATACTAAATATTATTTGCAAATTCCAGACAGTTTATTTAATAGATATATGCTGGTTGTAACCAGATATCTTTCGACTCCTGAAGGGTTTGGACGTTTTGGTGGAGAAAAAGCCAACGAGCAAACTATTTATTTTGAGAAAGGAGCAAACAATACCGTTTTTCTAAGATCATTGCAATATAGACAAGATGTTCGCAACGCTGATTCTATGCTGGCAAAAGCATTAGAAGGAAGCAACGAGAATCCAATTGTGGCCGCTTTTCCTATAAAAACAACCAATCCTGATAACGGAAATGTTGTTATTGAAGTAACAGATGCGTTCAAGAAAGAGAATGCGATGTTCTCGTTAGGAAGTCAGGAGAAAACAGAGAAAAAATTAACTTCTCTAGCCGATGATAAGTCTTTTATTGAGACTATAGACACATACCCGATTAACGTAGAAGTTAAAACTACAAAAACCTACACAAGTACAACCGCGAGCAGCGGAACAATAACACTGAGAGTAAATACCTCGATTGTGTTGTTGCCAAAAACGCCAATGCGCAAACGTTTTGCTGATGAAAGAGTGGGGTATTTTGCCAATAAATATGTTTTGTTTGATGATGATGAACAACGCGCTCAGACCAAGTTTATAATTCAGCGTTATCGTTTGGAACCAAAAGATAAAGACATTAAAAAGTATGAAAGAGGAGAATTGGTCGAGCCTAAAAAACAGATTGTGTATTACATTGATCCGGCAACTCCAAAAAAATGGAGACCGTATTTAATTGCAGGAATAAACGATTGGCAAAAAGCTTTTGAAGCGGCGGGTTTTAAAAATGCAATTGTTGGTAAAGAATGGCCAGAAAATGATCCAACAATGAGTTTAGAAGATGCAAGATATTCTGTAGTTAGATATTACGCATCTGAAACTCCAAATGCTTACGGACCAAGAGTAAGTGATCCAAGAAGTGGAGAAATCATAGAAAGTCACGTAGGTTGGTATCATAATGTGATGAAATTAGTACAAAGATGGTACATGATTCAGGCAGGACCTCTAGATGCGAGAGCAAGAAAAATGCACTTAGATGATGAGTTAATGGGACAATTAATACGTTTCGTTTCGTCGCATGAAATTGGACACACCATTGGCTTACGTCATAATATGGGAGCGAGTAGTGCTACACCTGTAGAAAAACTTAGAGATAAAAAATGGGTTGAAGCAAATGGTCATACCGTTTCTATAATGGATTACGCCCGTTTTAATTATGTTGCACAGCCAGAAGATAACATTAGCCCAAAAGGAATTTATCCGCGTATTGGTGCTTATGATAAATGGGCTCTTCAGTGGGGATATACTTATTTTCCAAAAGCTAAAGACGAATTTGAAGAAGAAAAAATACTTGCCAAGATAACGACAGATAGCTTAACAGCAAATCCAAAATTATGGTTTGGAGGCGAAGGGAAAGATGAAGATCCGCGCAGTCAGACAGAAGATCTTGGAGATGATGCCGTTCTTGCCAGCGATTACGGAATTAAAAATTTAAAGCGTGTAGTTCCTAATCTTATTGAATGGACTTATCAACCTAACGATGCTTATGATAATTTATCGGATATGCATAAAGCAGTTGTTAGACAATATGGTTTGTATTTATATCATGTACTAAAATATATTGGTAATAATTATGTGACTAAAAGAACTGTTGATGAAAAAGGAGTAGTGTATCAGCCTGTTCCTAAAGCCAAAATAAAAGCGGCGGTAGATTATGTAGGACGACAATTGTTTAATGCGCCACTTTGGATGTATCCTCAGGATATTAGTCAATTAACTTCATTAAAGACCGAAGATCAAATCGCAGACCAGCAAAATCAAGTTTTAAACATGTTGTTGAGCTCAGGTATTTTGTACAACATTAGCCTAAAATCGATGCAGTTTGAAGGAGCTTATACCGTTCCGGAATTTTTAAACGATTTAGAACAAACGGTTTGGGTTAAATTTAGCGGAGACGAAAAACAAGATTATTACAGACGTGCACTTCAGCGCAGTTATATTGATAAACTATATTTATTGTTATTACCTAAAGAAGCTGAAGGAACTAGAGCATTGAATACTGCACAACGTAGTGATGTAAGGTTATATGCGAAACAACATCTTGTAAAATTAAGATCTGATGTTACAAAATTGATGGTGGGAAGTACAGGTTTAAACAAAGAACATTTTGAAAGTATTTTGATAGAAATTGATAAGATTACTTCAAAAATAAATAAAACAGATATATGAGAAAATTATTAGTTATAGCATTACTAGGATTAAGTACTCTTACAAATGCTCAAATAACATCTAAGGAAGAAGTTGCTCCGGAATTAGTTGCAAAGCGCGAAGCCGAAAAAAAAGAAATTACAACCAATTATCTGGCCTTAAAGAATAATCTTCTTGTCTCGGATAGTCTTGCGGTGGTTAAAAATGCGACAGCATTGCAACTTTCGTTAAAGAACTTCAAATTTAAAAAGTTAAGTCTCGAACAAATGAACGCGGCTACAACGGCAAGAAAAGAAATTATAGAACTTGCGGGAGAAGTTGCAGCAACAAAAAACATTAATAAGCAGCGCAAAATTTTCCAGACACTTTCGGTTAAATTTTGGGATATGGCACCCAAATTTAAAGCGGTAGATACAGCATTAAATTTGCAGGTTTGCCCAATGACTGGCGCGATGTGGTTAAGTGATAGTAAAGAAATTAAAAATCCTTACTATCCAAAAAATATGTTGACTTGCGGGGAAGTAAAAGCAAGTCTATAAAGATTGAATTTGATTAGTTGGATAAAATACGGTATTCTGAAAAGGTGCCGTATTTGTCTATTTATATAAAATGTGATCATTTGCAATTTCAATATTCGAATTATGAATATTGAAATTACAAATGATTTTAATTTGTTAAGATACATTGATTTACATTTTTGTAATAATAAATTCGCTTCGCCTGTTCATTTGATGCTGAGCTTCGGAACAAGGAACACCATTAGAACAATTATTAATTAGCTGAGTTTCGCCATAACCAATGGCGCTTTCAATTCGTTCAGGAGCAATTCCTTGCGAAATGATATAATCTCTGGTAGCTTTTGCTCTTCGATCAGATAATTCAAGATTGTATTGATCGTCAGCTCTCGAATCTGTATGAGATTCAATCTTGATAACTACCGAAGGATATTGAGTCATTAATAAAACTACTTTATTAAGTTCTATTGCAGCATCATAACGTATATCTGATTTATTGAGATCAAAGAAAATAATTCCAATTTTGATTTTTAAAACTCCTTCTTTGCGTTCTATTAAATTTGGATCAAGTCCAATTGGCACTTCGGTTATACCAGAATTTTCGGGAGTTAGAAGGGCTTTTGATGAGGTTGTAAAATTTTCTTTAACCACTTCTATGGTATAAGGCGTATTGCAATTTATATTTTCTTCAAATTCAAATTTTCCGTCAATTCTAGAAACAATTTGCTGTAATTCCTGATTTTCATTGTTTTTGAGCGTCACGATGGCACCTGGAATTTTTTTGTTAGAAATAGCATCAAAAACATAACCTTTTATAGCTTGTGTACAGCTTCTTTCAAAAGAGTAAATATCATCATCTCCTTTTCCTGATTTTCGGTTCGAGCATACAAAACCTTTGTTCGTTTCTTCGTTTACAATATATCCAAAATCGTCCATACTACTGTTTAATGGTGCACCTAGATTTACAGGTGTATCGAAGATTTCATCATTCAATCGGCTTTCAAAAACATCTAAACCTCCTAATCCCAAGAAACCGTCAGAGGCAAAGTACAAAGCTTTATCTGTTATAAACGGAAACATTTCGCGACCGCTTGTATTTATTTTTTCGCCCAAGTTTTTAGGATTCGAATATTGATCTTCGCCCAAAATATCTACCATAAAAATATCTGTAGAACCAATTGTTCCGGGCATGTCAGAAACAAAATACAGTCTTTTACCATCTTTGCTTATAGTTGGTTGCCCAACAGAATAATTGTCGCTATTAAACGGAAGTTCTTTTACGTTCTCCCAACGTACATTTCCGTTACTGCTTTCTACAGCTTTTGCCGAGTATAATTTTAGATTATTCACGCCTTTATTGTCCCTTTTTAATTTACCGTTATAATTGTTTCGGGTAAAATAAATTGTTTTTTCATCTGGCGAAAAAGCGACGCAAGCTTCATGATATTGCGTTGTAATTTCTTTTGCAAAGCGTTCCTTAAAAGTTACGTTGGTTTGCGTTGGACTTACTTTTCCGAGTTGCAGATTTAAATAAGGTTGATCGTTCCATCCGTACTTTGCAGTTTTTAAAAAAGAGGAATCTATGGTTGTAGCATAAACCAGATTGTCTTTATAAAACATTGGACCAAAATCTGAGTAAGCCGAATTGATTTCTAAATTTTCGAGAACAAATTGCGGTTTTATTTTCTTTATATCTTCAAGAGTTACGGTTTTTAGAGAAAAGTTTTGAGCTCTTGAATCAGTTGTTTTTTGTTTCTCAGAAAAACTTTTCATCCATTTTTTCGCCAGTTCATAATTTTGAATTCCTTGTAAAGACTGTGCATATCTAAAATAGTACTCCGCAGGAACCTCAGCAGAATAATCGGCTAGGAGTTTACCGTACCACTTACTGGCATCTTGCATTTGGGTATTAAAATAGTGCGCATCTCCTAAACGCTGCAAGATTTCTTTTGAGGCATCACCATTTTTAATTGATAGTTCATATGATTTTGCGGCATCGATATAATACATTTTATCAAAAAGGGCATCGGCCGTTTTGTTCTTAGTTTGCGAATTAACCATTTGTATAATTAGCAAGGCGAGTATAATAATTCTTTTTTCCATAATGCTAGTATTAAAAGAATCTAGGAGATTTTAATCCCTTTTTGCGTGATACTAATTCAAATCGAAGCATAATTTCGTGCGTACCGCTATTATAATTTTGTAATTCGGTAGTACTATAATCGTAAGAATAGCCTATAAGAAACTGCGGTGTGATTTGTAATGATGCCAATGCACTTACAGAATCTGCTGTTCGATAAGAAGCTCCAAGTGTTACGCAGTTATTGAACATAAAATTGGCAGAGAAATCGGCTATTAATGGAGCTCCAGCCACGTATTTTACCATTACAGCAGGTTTAAATTTGGTATGTGCCGAGAGGTCAAAAACAATTCCTCCAATAAGATAAAGATGCATACGTTCGTTAACCAAATCATCGGCAATATCATCATAATTATAGCGTTCTCTGGTCAAAAAGTTTGGAATCGATATTCCGATATAATCTCGTTCGCCATGCCAGTATAAACCTGCACCAACTACCGGAAGAAATTTATTGGTAATATTTTCACGAAACTGAACATCAGGATCTCTATAACTTCCTTTTGTCCAATCGATATTAATAACTCGACCACCTCCTTTTATTCCAAAAGATAATTTATGAGTTAGCCCTGACGGAATGGTATAGGAGAAGTTTGCATCAAGATACTGCTCTTCTGATGGGCCAATTTCCTCGCTTACTACAGATAAACCTAGTCCAACGTTTTTTCCCACAGGAGTATCAAGCGTAAAAGATTGTGTGTTTGGTGCGCCTTCAAGTCCAACCCATTGTGATCTGTAAATACCAGTTATAGCCAAGTGTCCTAATGATCCGGCATACGCAGAGTTTACACTAAGCGTATTGTACATATACTGCGTGTATTGGGGATCTTGCTGTGCTATCGCGCCAAATACAGAAAGCATTGTAAGGGTTGTGAAAATCTTTTTTATATTTTTAATCATAGCCAATTTTATTTTGGTTATTGCTATTTTATTTTAAATAAAGCCATCCGGATGTTTTTGGAGAACCATTACCCAGATCAAGAATATAGAAATAGGTACCTTCCGGAAGTGTTTTTGCAGAGCCGTCTGCTTTGCCGTCCCACGTGTTGTTGTAGCCTTTTTTATAGTAGATTAAATTACCCCAGCGATTAAATATTTGTAGCTGATTGTCTGGATATTGTGAGATACAGTCAATGTAGAATGTATCGTTCTGACCATCATCATTTGGAGAAAATTCATTGAAAATTTTCAAACAATTAGGAGCAACCGTTGCACTATCTTGATTATTTGACGAATTGCTATCTATTTGATCCATTTTTACAAATTGAGCGGTGTTTAAATAATCATTAAAATCAACCACTTTTACCGAGATTGTCAGGGTTTGAGAACCTTTTGATGCTACAGAAGGAATGGTCCAAATTCCGGTTGTACTGTTGTATACTCCTGACGATACGGTAAACGTATCTAATTGATAACCTTTTGGCAGTATATCCAGAACCTCAACATTTGTGGCGGTTAGATTTCCAAGATTTTCGGCTGTAATGGTAAAGGTTACCGTGCTGTACATTGGTACATTTATTTGGTCGACCTCTTTGTTTATAGCAATATCTGTTGCCGAAATATTAATGAATTCAGAGTCTTCATCATCTTCACTTTGATCACCATTATCATTATTTGGCTTACTGTCAGGATCGTATTGATCGCTCGCGGTAACTTGGGCAATGTTTAAATAATCGTAACCATCGAGTCCATGCGGACTTACAACGGTAACTTGATAGGTTAAAGTTATACCACCAACAGGAACTGTTAAGTTGACCCATTTTATAGCGTTTTTGCTAAACAATCCACCATTTGTAATATTGGTAATATTGCGGTAGCCTAGTGGAATTATATCTTCGATTGCAACTCCTGTCGCCTGACTTGGTCCTGCATTGTTGAGTTGTATTGTGAAGGTTATAACCTCATCTATATTTGGATTTTTATTACTTACTGTTTTATCTAAACTTAAATCTGCGATTGGAACATTAATTTGAATACTGTCGTAGTCGTCTTCTGTTTTAATCCCATTGTTTGGTGTAGAATCTGGATCTGGCATATTACTCGCAACAATTTCAGTTTCATTGGTATATTCATTTGCTGTGCCGGACGGCGTATTTACTTTGGCATATATATCCAAGGTTTGAGTTTCTCCATTATTTACCGTGCCGGTTGTCCATATTCCAGTTACGTAGTTGTAAATACCACTCGTTGCAGAATTTGTTTGATACGTAAACCCACGCGGAAGCAAATCTTTTACTCTCACACCGCTAGCATCGCCAGGGCCATCATTTTTTACCGTAATATTAAAAATGACGGTTGTACCAACATCAAATGTTGTACTACCTGATTGCGTCGTTTTACTAATCGATAAATCGGCCATAAGAACGGAAGGTGTAACTGTTGCAGTTGCATAATCATCTTCGTTAACAACACCGTTATTTGGAGTCGAATTTGGGTCAGGCATGCTGCTTGCAGTTATTTCTGCAATATTGAGATAATTTCCTGTGGCATTTACTGTTGCAGTAATTTGCAATGTTTGAGAATCTCCATTTACAAAAGATCCTATATTCCAAATCCCTGTATTTCTATTATAGGATCCTTTTGTTGCGGTAAAACTGTTAAAAGTATAACCGGAAGGAAGTAAATCTTTGACTTGAACTCCCGATGTGTTTTGTGGGCCGCTATTGGTTACAACAATTTCAAAGGTTACTTGCGCTCCAATTAATGGTGTTGCATTATTAACTGTTTTGGTCAGAGATAAGTTTGCCGCCTGATTTGTTGGAGTAGTAGTAGCTGTTGCATAATCATCTTCGGTAACAACACCGTTATTTGGAGTCGAATCTGGATCAGTAAGATCTGCAGCTGTTATTTCGGCAATATTAGTGTAGTTTCCTGTAAGATTTACAGTTGCTGTTATCTGTAGTGTTTCAGATTTTCCATTGGCCAAATTCCCTATAGTCCATAATCCGTTAATCGGGTTATAAGTTCCTGTTGAAATCGTAAATCCGTTATATGTATATCCCGAAGGCAATAAATCAGTTACTTTAACTCCAGTATTATTAAGCGGACCATTATTGGTTACAACAACCTGAAATGTAACTTGTGAACCTACTAAAGGAGTCGAATTATTTACCGTTTTTGTTAAAGATAAATCAGAATTTGTAGCTTGTTGTATAGGCACTGTTATAGCAGTTGCATAATCATCTTCGGTTGTTACTCCATTATTAGGAGTAGAGTCAGGATCAGGTACATCCGCTGTCGTTATTTCTGCAATATTGAGGTAGTTACCAGTTCTGTTTACACTAGCCGTTATTTGCAGCGTTTCGGATTTTCCATTAATTAAATTCCCAATATTCCATATTCCCGTTGTTGGATTATAAGTTCCGGTTGAAATTGTAAATCCGTTGAAAGTATATCCCGAAGGCAATAAATCAGTTACTTTAACTCCCGTATTATCAAGCGGACCATTGTTACTTATCACAACTTCAAATACTACCAGAGTTCCTGTAACTGGAGTGGTATTATTTACAGTTTTTATCAATGACAAATCAGAGTTTGTAGCTTGCTGTACTGGTACTGTTACTGCAGTTGCATAATCATCTTCGGTTGTTACTCCATTGTTTGGTGTTGAGTCAGGATCAGGGACATCTGCGGTTGTTATTTCTGCAATATTAATGTAATTGCCAGTTCTGTTTACAGTAGCCGTTATTTGCAGTGTTTCGGATTTTCCATTAATTAAATTCCCAATATTCCATATTCCCGTTGTTGGATTATAAGTTCCGGTTGAAATTGTAAATCCGTTAAATGTATATCCCGAAGGCAATAAATCAGTTACTTTAACACCTGTATTATCAAGCGGACCACTATTACTTACTACAACTTCAAATGTTACCTGAGTTCCTGTAACTGGAGTGGTATTATTTACAGTTTTTGTCAATGACAAATCAGAGTTTGTAGCTTGTTGTACTGGTACTGTTACTGCAGTTGCATAATCATCTTCGGTTGTTACTCCATTATTAGGAGTCGAGTCAGGATCAGGGACATCTGCGGTTGTTATTTCTGCAATATTGAGGTAGTTACCAGTTCTGTTTACAGTAGCAGTTACTTGCAGCGTTTCGGATTTTCCATTAATTAAATTCCCAATATTCCATATTCCCGTTGTTGGATTATAAGTTCCTGTTGAAATTGTAAATCCGTTGAAAGTATATCCCGAAGGTAATAAATCTGTTACTTTAACCCCTGAATTATTTTGTGGGCCATTGTTGGTTACTACAATTTCAAATGTTACCAAAGATCCCGTTACAGGAGTTGGATTATTTACCGTTTTAGTCAATGATAAATCCGAAGATTGATTTATTGGAGTTGTCGATGCAGTTGCATAATCATCTTCGGTTACTATTCCATTATTAGTTGTAGAGTCAGGATCGGGTACATCTGCAGCTGTTATTTCAGCAATATTACTGTAGTTTCCTGTTGAATTTACAATAGCAGTTATTTGTAGCGTTTCAGATTTTCCATTAATTAAACTTCCTATAGTCCATATTCCAGTTGTTGGATTATAAGTTCCAGTTGAAATCGTAAATCCGTTGAATGCATATCCAGAAGGCAGTAAATCAGTTACTTTAACTCCTGTATTGTCACGCGGACCATTATTGGTTACTACAACTTCAAATGTCACCATAGATCCTGTTACCGGAGTTGGATTATTTACCGTTTTAGTCAGTGATAAATCAGAGTCTGTAACTTGTAATATTGGCACCACAAAAGCAGTACCGTAATCATCCTCCGTTGTAACTCCATTATTTGGCGTAGAGTCAGGATCAGGCAGATTAGCAGCTGTTACCTCAGCAATATTAGTATAATTTCCTGTAGGATTTACTGTTGCAATTATCTGTAAAGTTTCAGATTTTCCATTTATTAAATTCCCTACATTCCATATACCTGTTGTGGAGTTATACGTTCCTGTCGAAATTGTATATCCATTTAAAATGTATCCCGAAGGTAATAAATCGGTTACTTGAACACCTGAATTATCTTGTGGACCATTGTTTGTTAGAATAATTTCAAAAGTTGCTAATGTACCTATCAACGGAGTGGTGTTATTAACATTTTTAGTTAATGATAAATCAGAAGATTGATATATCGGAATTGTTACCGCGCTTGAGTAATCATCTTCGGTTGTGTTTCCATTGTTTGGTGTTGAGTCAGGATCGGGAAGATCTGCGGCTGTAATCTCGGTAATATTTGTATAGTTACCGGTCGCATTTACCCTCGCTGTAATTTGCAGTGTTTCAAATTTTCCATTGACTAAATTACCTACAGTCCAAATTCCGGTAGCAGGATCATAAGCTCCAGTCGAAACTGTAAAACTATTGTATGTATATCCGGAAGGCAATAAATCAGTTACTTCAACGCCAGTATTGTCTTGTGGCCCTCCATTAGTTACAATAATGGTAAATGTAACCATAGAACCAACTGTTGGCGTGTTATTGCTAACTGTTTTTGCAATAGACAAATCGGACACGGCAGATACAGGTGCTGTTGTAGCTTGACTATAATCATCTTCTGTAGTGTTTCCATTATTAGGAGTTGAGTTAGGATCAGGAAGATCAGCAGCTGTAACCTCGGCAGTATTTAGATAATCTCCCGTTGGATTTACTGTTGCTCTAATTTGTAGGGTTTCAAATTTTCCATTGACCATATTTCCAACAAGCCATTGTCCTGTCGTTGGATTATATGCTCCGGTTGATACCGTAAACGAGCTATAGGTATAGCCGGATGGTAGTAAATCAGTTATCTCTACATTCGTATTATCATTTGGACCATTATTAGTTACTACAATCTCAAAAGTAACCTGTGAACCTATTAGAGGAGTTGCATTATTTACAGATTTTATTAATGCTAAATTAGATATTGGCTGAATAGGAGTAACAATTACATTAGCTTCATCATCTTCGCTTTGATCTCCGTCATCATTATTAGGTGTACTATCAGGATCAGGTAAACTACTGGCGGTTACTTGTGCAGTATTTATGTAAACCCCCGTTGCTAATACTTTTGCATCAATAATAAGCGATTCTGCAACTCCTTTATCTACAGTACCAACATTCCAGATGCCTGTAATGTTATTATAAAGACCGGCAGATGAGCTGTAGTTTACAAATTGATATCCGGTTGGCAATAAATCTTTAACCTGAATTCCAGTTGCATTATTTGGACCATCATTTTGAATGATAAGCTCAAAAGAAATCTGACTACCAACTACTGGGTTTGTATTTCCTGCAATTACATTCTTAGTCAAAGATAAATCTGCAGAAGGCCCGATATAGGTAATTTCGGCATTGTCTTCATCATCTTCGCTTTGATCTCCATCATCATTGTTAGGTGTACTATCTGGATCTGGCAAATCGCTGGCTGTTATTTGAGCGACGTTACGATAACTTCCTAAAGGAGTTACAAATGCACTAAAAGTTAAATTGGTATTAGTACCATTTGCTAATGCTATATTTTTCCATTCAAGTGTTGCTGTGGCAGCTTGATATGTTCCTCCAACCGATACAGATCCGGGAATTAATGTATAACCTACCGGAATCACATCTTGCACAGCTATTCCCGTTGCATTTCCGGGACCTTTATTAATTAGGTTAAGCGTAAAATCAACTTGTTCTCCCGCTGCTGCAGATGTTGGTGTAACAATTTTAGTAAGTTCTAAATCGGCAGATTTTAGGGTAATATTTGCACTTGCCATATCATCTTCAGGAAGACCATTTCCTGGTGTACTGTCTGGGTCAACTTGGCGTGAAGTTTGAATCTCGGCAGTATTCATATAATTGGCAGATGTAGCAACATTTACCTTTGCCGTAATTTGCAATGTAATAGAGTTTCCATTGTTGAGGTTTCCTATATTCCAGATACCTGTAGTGCTATTGTATTTGCCCGAACCATTGTCACTAATATAAGTGTAACCTGGAGGGAGTTTGTCTAAAACAGTTACTCCGGTTGCGGTATTAGGACCGCTGTTAGTAGCTCTAATTGTAAATACTACATTATCATTAATACTTACTGAAGTTGGTGAAACCGTTTTTTGAAGTGATAAATCAGCCATATCTATTGATACAGAAACACTATCCTGATCATCTTCAGTTTCTATTTGATTATTAGGTGTGCTGTCTGGGTCAAATTGATCAGATTGTATAATTTCGGCTTTATTTACAGTACTTCCTGTAGATCTAATAATAGCTTTAAATGTTAAGTTTAATCTGCCACCATTAGGGATAGTAAGATTGTACCAAGTCAAAGTATTATCTCCCAAATTATATTGCCCGGATAAATTTGCAGATCCTGGTACAATACTAAATCCTGTAGGGATATAATCTCTTACTGCTACGCCAGTTGCCGTTACAGTTCCACCAAGCGAATTATTATTAAAAATTTGGATATTAAAAGTTACTTCATCTCCGGCGTTTCCATGAGTAGGAGATACAGATTTTGTTAGTTCAAGATCCGAAACAGAAAGTATGGTAAGCGTCATAGTATCGCTAGAAACAGGGCACGTTCCATTATTTACAGTCCATTGCAGTTGATAAGTGCCGGAAATTGCACCGGTTATTGCAGTTGTTGGAGATGTACTATCAACAAATCCTAAAGTAGTTGGACCTACTATTTGAGTCCATTCTCCCGAGCCAACTGTTGGTGGTAAAGCATTCATGTTGATAGGAGAAAATTGCGGAACCGTTTGATTAGGTCCGGCATCAGCAGTTGTAGGCTCTTCATAAATAGTAACTGTAACAGAATCTTGAGAAATACAGCCATTGTTATTTAATGTTGTCACTGTCCACAAAAATTCATAAGTGCCGGGTTGTAATCCAAGCATTACAGAATTGGGATCATTTACGGCGCCAATACTTGCCGCTGGGCCGGAGACCTTTGTCCAAGTACCAATTCCTGAAGTTACAGGTACTGCGGCCATAGTAGCAAAATCAGCATTACATAATTCTTGATCAGGTCCCGCATTTGCTTTAGAGGGAGGTATATCATTAAAGGTTATTGAAACTGTATCAATAGAGGGCTGACATAAAGATGGATTAGTAAATGGGCCACTAGATACTGTCCATGTTAAAATATAAGTACCTAATGTCGTTATATTCGATAAAGTTGTAACTGGACTATTTGGACTGTCTATTATAACAGCTCCTCCAGACGGATCATCTGAAGGCGAAGCAAAAGACCATTTACCAATGCCAACTGTAGGAGTTACTGCAGCAGTTTTATAGGTTGTCTGACATGCGGCTGTTTCATCTGGACCTGCATTGGCAACGCTTGGAGCGGCATTCATTTGTATACGAACAATATCTGATAATGTTCGACAGGACCCACTTTCAAAAACCCATTCTAAAATATAAAGTCCAGGAATTGTTAAATTTAAAACATTACTTTTTGGTGCTGATGGTGTCTCAATAACAGCAACACTTCCTGCAGGTTGATAAACAAACTTCCATTCCGCTTTTGTAACATCTGGAGGAGGCACATTTCCGTCTAAAGCTGTTGTTCCGCCAACATCAGTAATACAGAGGTTTTGATCCGGTCCTGCATTAGGATTGACACTTGCACCGCTAAAAACATCTATATTTACATCATCTGATGATCCGGAGCAAGTAGAGCCGTCTGGATTAGTGGAAGAAGGCGTAGTGTAAGTAAAGACATAAGTGTTACCAGGAATTACAGTGGCATTTGCAATATAACTGTTAGAAGGTGATTGTGTAATAACAACATCGGCAACGTTTCCAGAAGTACTGCGAAGTGTCCATGTTCCGGTAGAGTTTTTGTTTCCGATAAGTTGAATACTCGTAACATCGCAATATGTTTGATCTGGACCAGCATTCGCAGGAGGAGCAACTGTTACGATCATGTCATCAAATGTGGGTGGACATAAAAACACACTTTTTGCATTAATGGTCCATCTAAAGGTATAAGTTCCAGTAACAAGTCCGTTAATAACAGTATTTGGATTGGCCGGATTAACAATATTGGGTTGATTTGGCGCACCAGTAAGTAAAGACCACTGTCCAACCTCAAAAAAACTGTCATAAGCATTTCCAGCCATCGTCACACTTGTATTATTACAAATATTTTGATCTGGTCCGGCAGCGGCAACATGAGGCGGAATTCCAATTGTTAAGTTAATATCATCAAAAGATTCACCACAAATATTGGCATTTACAGTCCATCTAAAAATGTAATAACCACTGTATAAAAATGTAAAAACAGCATTAGGATCATGTTCATCACTAATAGTATAATTACCCGCTCCAGATATTCTTGTCCAAGTTCCAGTTGCCCCAGCGCTAACAGTTGCAGCCATTGTTACTATAGAACCACAAATTTCTTGATCAGGACCAGCAACAGCAGCTGGAGGAGTGACAGCAATAGTAACTTTTACGCTGCTCATACTTGGTATACATATTCTTAGTCTATTTTCTATTGCCCAGGTAAAAGTATAAGTTCCATCTCCAGGAACTGTTACCAAAGTATTAGGATCATTAATATTTGCAATTACAACTCCTGCTGAGGGTGATACAGTCCAAGTTCCAAAATCTTGTCCTTCGGGCGTATTTCCACTTAAGTTAAATGTATTGGTTCCATTAGGATAGCAAGTATCTGGTCCAGCATTAGAACTCGTTGGAGCAATGCTATTGGTTGTGAATATCTGCATGTTGTCAGAAACAGCTGCACCGCAAGTTGGTCCAGGATGTAGATATTCGATGGTCCATTTTAACTCATAAACAGCATTTGAAGTCAATAATCCTGAAACAATCGCATTAGGATCGTGTACATTAGAAAACGTTAGAGTATCAGGTCCTGAAACTTGACTCCAGCCACCTATTTCACCACTCTCAGCAGGTGTAGCAGCAAGCGGTACATCTGATCTTGTGCAAACAACATGGTCAGGCCCCGCATTAATATTGCTTAATGTACTTCCGGAAACATATATAGTTACAGTAGCTACCGAAAATCCGCAGGTAGCGCCACCTCCTTTTGTTATATACTGGAAAACATATGTTCCGGGAATAAGTTCACTTACTTGTGTATCTGTTGCAAAAGCATCTGCAATTAGGGCTTCATTTGGGCCATTTAGCTGACTCCAGAAATGTAAACCATCGTCTGTACTAACACCCGAAAGTAATGTACTCGTATCTCCGCAAGGTAAGCTTACATCAGATCCTGCATTAGAAGGTGTTGGAGCACCAGAAACAAGAATGTTTACAGTATCGAAACCATAATTACAGCCCACATTAAGTGCCCCATTTTGACTCCTAACAAACTCAACAGTATAATCTCCAGCAGTAGTAAGAGTTAATGTTAGCGAATTACCTACATCTTTAAGTGCAGTGGGAAAAGGGCCTAAAGGAGAATTATCTGGTCCATTAGTAATTCTGTATTGATTTACTCCTGTACCCGTTACAGTAAGCGGAATTGTAAAGACAGTTGCATTACAGCTTCCTACAATATCATTACCATTGTTGGCTACAATAGTTCTTGTTGCCCCATTGTATTGCACTTTATAATCCTTAGTAAAAACGCAGCCAGTATTAGCATTTGTAAGAGTATATCTAAAAGTATACGGATTCCCTGATTCAGAGATGTTTGTAACTAATGTTGTTGGATTTGTGGGTGAAACTATTACTGCATTATTATCTCCGGCAATTTGAGTCCATCGTACCGTTTCACCTGCGTACAAAGGTGTTTGTGCAATAAGTGTTACTTGAGTAATAGTATTGTCGCAAAAAAAGATATTTTCATCGCCACCTGGCAATATTGTTACATCTTGTGTGGCAGGAGGAACAATAATTGAAACCAAATCATTTCCCGAAGCGCAAGGTCCTGTTACAGTCCATCTAAAGGTATAAGTACCTTGAACCAGATTTGAAATTTGTGTATCACTCGAAGTAGGACTGCCTATTGTTGGGGTATTTGGACCACTTACAAATGTCCAAATTCCGCCTTGTCCATTCAAGCCACATCCTCCGTATGTTCCGCTTAGGTCAGTAGCTTGAGTAGTAGTATAGCAATTGCTTAATGTTTGATCCGGCCCCGCAGATACGGGTTTAACACCACCATAATTAGTCACAGTAATTTGAGATGTAGTTCTACAACGAAATCCAGGAGCAATCTCTGGACCTTCAATAACCCATTGCAATGTAGTTACACCGCAGCTAGTTGCAGGTAAGGTTATAGTTGAGGTTGGTAAATTGGGAAAATTAATGACAACACCGGCATTATTATTACCAACAATCTCCCAATAGCCATTTTCTCCCGTATTTTTTGGTGTATTTGCCGTAATCGTCAATGTTCCTAAACTATTAGGACAACTTGCAACATCTCCACCAGCTTGTGCAGCAGTAATAGGTTTAACATTTACAACTTTATCTTGAAAAGTTAAAACACCGTCTCCACAAGTTGCACTATATCTAAAGATATAAGTATTCCCTCCTGTATAACCAGATACAGTAGTGCTTGTGCTGTTTGGAGAGTTAATAACAACTGTTGGACCAGAAATTTGAGACCATGAAACAGTACCAATAATTGGAGAAGGAGTACTTCCTTCTAAGACTAATGCATCAGTTTCGCAAATCGTGACGTTCAGTATTCCAGCATTTACCGTACAGTTTTGCCCAAACGAATTAAGAGAAAAAAGAATAGCTATAAATAAAGTGAAAATAAGCTTTTTGAAGTAATTCCGAGTTAGTAGAGATTGTTCCATAGGCACAGAATGAAAAGGATTCAGGTAAAAATAAAACTAGTGATACATTTATATTACAGATGAATTTCGAAAATATGTGTGCGATTTTGTGAATCTCAAATTTACGAAAAAGACTACGTTGCATCTTTTTTTAGATGTTGCAAATTATAAATTGAAACTTCTTTAAAGTAGTTTTTATGTGTTTTTACTTGTTAAATGTATAAAAAAAGAGACAATTTCTTTTTTTAATTCCGTTTTGCAATAAAAATCAAATAATGGATAAGAAGTAGGCCAAAGTTCAAAACTTAGAGGAAAGTCTTGAAATGAAATTAAAAAAAGAGAGTTTTTTAATTTGAAGAATTTAAAATTCTTTGTTTTACATGATCCATATACGATCGACCAATGACATATCGAATACCTTCAATTTCAACGCTGTTTCCTTCAACAGCATCAATTTTATCAATAGCAACAGTAAAAGATCTGTGTATTCTTAAAAAGTTTCGTTCAGGCAATAAATCGGTGAAATCAGATAAGGTACTGTGAATGATGTATTTGCCAGTTAAAGTGCTGATTTTTAAATAATCCTTAACGCTTTCGATAACCAGAATTTCATTTAAGAAAATCTTCTTCATTCGTTTTTTGTCAATTTTCAAAAAGATAAAAGGACTTTCAACACTGCTTTCCTGAAGAGGATTATTTTTATTTTCAAGTCTTTTACCAGCCTTGTTTAGCGCCTTCATTAATCTTGGAAATTCGACTGGTTTTACTAAAAAGTCTAAAACGTCCAGTTCGTAAGTTTCAATAGCAAATTCACTATAAGCACTTGTAATAATTACTAATGGAGGATTTTCTAAACTTTTCAAGAAATTAATCCCATCAAGAACAGGCATATTTATATCCAGAAAAAGAACATCAACCTTATTATTTTTCAGAAAATTTAAACCTTCAATTGGGTTCGTAAAAGTGTTTATTACATCATAATTTTCAATTGGCTCCAAATAGTTTTTAATCACATTAATTGCCAATGGTTCATCATCTATAATCAAACAATTTATTTTCATTTTTGCAATTATTATTTTTTTTGAGCGAAAAAATTAAGGTAATAAAATTTAAAATCAAGTTAAGCAACTTTAATCATAAGCTTAACCACAAAAATATTCTTTTTATTCTTAAAAGAAAGATTGTAGTCCTTTTTATTATAATCTAATTCCAGTCTTTTTTTAACGTTTTCGATACCAATACCACTTGACTTGTTAAAGTTGTCTTTATGAGATGTAATTTCTGGCAGCGGATTCGCAATTGTAAAATGTAAAAAATCACCTTTTACTTTAAAACTAATATTGATAATTACTTTTCCGGTATTCTTGTTTACACCATGTTTAAAAGCATTTTCGATAAAAGTCAATAATATAATAGGAGATATTTCTTTATCATGAATATCGCCAGAAATAGACATATTTATTTCCAATCGATCGTCGTTTCTAATTCTCTCCAAATCCAGATAATTCTGAATACATAGAATTTCATTCTCTAAAGTTTGTTTCTTGCTTTTTGTATCATAAAGCATATAGCGCATTAGCTCCGATAACTTTAAAACAACTTTTGGCGTTTTGTTCGATTTCTCAACAGATAAAGAATAAATATTATTTAAGGTGTTAAACAGAAAGTGCGGAGAAATTTGAGATTTCAAGAAAAGCAATTCAGTTTCTAATTGCGATTTTTCAAGATCGGCAACCCTTTTTTGTTCTTTTAGGAAATCCAAAGTTATCTTAATTGCAGTAACAAACGTGATAACATAAAGTTCACCAATCATCATATCAATAGTATAATTAAGTGTTAGCTTATCGATAGTTTGAGGTCCTTCTGGCCAAACATTATGATTGATTAATAAATAAGTAAGATTAAATTTAATGATGACCATTATAAATATAGACGCCAAAACAGTCAGTATGTAAAGCAGATATTTTTTGAGGTAAACCAAATACGGCATGAAAATTAAAATATTCAAATAACACAAAGTCATGTGAATTGGAAACCCCAATAAATTAGTTTTGAACGAATACCAATAATCATTAAAATAAATACCCCAACGAAATGTGTTGAATAAAAAATAAGTAAGCCAAAAAAGGATATGATAATGTAATGGAACACGATAAAGTTTGCCAGAATTGAAATTCATAATAATAGTATATTTTGTGACTTTTTTTGGTGTTTATCTTAGTTTATATGTCGTCTGTCTAAAATAGTTTTAATAAAACTCTAATTTATTTAAGTTTAAAGCTTAATTAAGAATGTTTTATAGTGGGGATTTTTGCTTTTTAGTTTTACATATAATTCTGATTGCAAGTTGTAAAATAAAAAGGTACAAAAATAGTAGTCAGCAAGATTTTTTACCAAAAAAACTTCTCACAATAAATATTCGTACAAATCAAAATAGCTATGTTAACCAAAAAACAATATCACATCATCAACAGGTTTTTCTTAAGAATTCTAAAATCGTTATAGAATAAACTTCTTAATAAACGAATCGCTTTCATAAATAGCACGTTCAAAAAATAAGAGACATTCCGTTTTTTATGGATTCAGACTTTTTTATGAACCAAAACAAAGCGCCAAAAACAGTAATTAAAATTTAACTCACCCATAAACAAACATTAAAATTAATGGATATCATTGACGTATCAATCATCGTAGCCTATATTGTGCTATCAGTAGGAATAGGAATTTGGATTTCAAGAAAAGCATCAAAAGGCTTAGATGATTATTTCCTTGGCGGAAAAACAATCAAATGGTATTTTTTAGGATTAAGCAACGGATCTGGAATGTTTGACGTTTCAGGAACTTCATGGATGATTGGAGTATTGTTTTTATATGGTGTAAAAAGTTTCATGTTTATGTGGCTTTGGCCCATTTGGAACCAGATTTTTGTAATGATGTTCCTCGCAGTTTGGATTAGAAGATCTAAAGTAATGACGGGTTCTGAGTGGATTTTGACCCGATTTGGAAACGACAAAGCCGGAAAAGCATCACATATTATTGTGGCGATTTTTGCCATCATTTCTACAATTGGTTTCATCGCTTACTTTTTTGAAGGAATCGGGAAATTCATAACCATTATTCTTCCTTGGGATTTAGCGCTTCATTATGGAGACTTAGTTGTACTTACCTCAGAGCGATCTTATGCTTTAATAATCATATTTTTAACCACAATTTATACCGTAAAAGGCGGAATGTTTTCTGTAGTTGCGACAGAAGTGGTACAGTATTTAATTATGATTGTTGCCAGTGTCCTGATTGCAGGTTATGCTTTTATAAATTATACCGATATTCAAATCAATTCCGTAATTACCGAAGAATGGAAAAATGTTTTCTTTGGATGGCAATTTGAAACACAATGGAGTGAAAAGTTCCAGACTTTCAACGCCCTAATCGATTCTGAAGGATACAAAATGTTTGGTGCTTTTATTGGAATGACATTGTTTAAAGGTTTCTTTGCCAGCGTTGCAGGACCAACACCAAGTTACGATTTACAACGAATCCTTTCTACAAAATCAGTAAAAGAAGCCGCTTATATGAGTGGTTTTACCAACCTAATCTTATTTATTCCAAGATATTTATTAATAACAGGAATTGTGGTAATTGCTTTGATAAATTTAGCACCAGAGTTAAATGCAAATACAGGTTTAACAGGAGCAGATTTAGAATTGTTAATGCCAAAAGTAGTCAATTTATATCTTCCTGTTGGAATAAAAGGACTTTTACTAGCAGGTTTATTAGCCGCTTTTATGTCTGGATTTTCAGCTTTTGTAAATGCAGGGCCGGCTTATATTGTAAATGATATTTATAAAAAATACTTCAAGCCCGTTGCAACAAATGCACACTATATAAAAGTGAGCCAAATTTCTTCATTCATAGTTGTTGGTTTAGGTGTTTTCATGGGATTCTTTGCAGATTCAATCAACTCATTAACCTTATGGATTACAAGTGCTTTATATGGTGGTTATGTAGCAGCCAATTTCTTAAAATGGATTTGGTGGCGTTTTAACGGTTGGGGTTATTTTTGGGGAATGTTTGCCGGATTAATCGTTGCTTCTTTGCAATTTGCTTTAGGTCAAGCCAAAGGAAGTTTAGCCGAAGGATCATTTTTATATGAGTTAGCACAAGTACAAGCAATTTACCTGTTTCCGGTAATATTTGGTTTTTCAATATTAGGTTGTCTTTTAGGAACCTTCTTAAGCAAACCAACAGATATGGAAGTTTTAAAATCGTTCTACGCAAACGTAAGACCTTGGGGCTGGTGGAAACCAGTTTGTAACCTATTAAAAGCAGAGGATCAAACATTCGAAAAAAATAATGATTTCTGGAAAGATATGCTAAATTGTATCATTGGGATAGTTTGGCAATCAAGTATGATATTGCTTCCAATTTATTTTGTAATCAGAGATTATCCAAAAGCTTTTATGGCGTTAGCGGTATTTTTAGTAACAATGATAATTTTAAAATTCACTTGGTTAGATAAAGTTAGAAGAATTGAGGATTAAATTACTTAATCCAATTTTGAAACTTTGACAAAAGTTAACACGTTAAGCTTGTCATTCCGAGGAACGAGGAATCTCCGCAAGAAACTCTACAAAGATTGGCAACATGTATTAAGAATATTTAATAACATATAGAAACATAGATTTTTACAATTAGAAAAGAAGAATTACAAAAGAAAGTTCCACACATAGCTATATCTTTTGAACTGACCAAAACCCCTTTTTTAAATTTTAAAAACTATGTTTCTGTGTGTTAATAATGATATAGGAAAAACAATAGAAAAAAGTAATAAACAAAAAATAAAAAAATGAGCAGTATTCCTTGGCAAGATAGACCCGAAAACAGTAATGATGTAATGTGGAGATACACAGAAAATCCAATTATTGAAAGATATGCAATACCATCATCAAACAGTATTTTTAATAGTGCAGTAGTTCCTTTTGGAGATGGATTTGCGGGTGTTTTTAGATGCGATAACAAAGCCGTTCAAATGAATATTTTTGCCGGTTTTAGTAAAAACGGAATCGATTGGGACATCAATCATGAACCAATTGTAATGCAGTCAGGAAATACCGAAATGATCGAATCGGCTTATAAATATGACCCACGTGTTGTTTTTATCGAAGATCGTTACTGGATTACTTGGTGTAATGGTTACAACGGACCAACAATAGGTATTGGATACACATTCGACTTTAAAGAATTTTTTCAATGCGAAAATGCTTTCTTACCATTCAATAGAAATGGAGTTTTGTTTCCACAAAAAATAAACGGAAAATACGCTATGTTAAGCCGTCCAAGTGATAACGGACACACACCTTTTGGAGATATTTGGATAAGCTACAGCCCGGATATGAAATATTGGGGAGAACACCGTTTAGTAATGAAACCAACACCTTTTGAAGATAGCGCCTGGCAATGTACAAAAGTTGGAGCAGGACCAATTCCTATTTTAACAAATGAAGGATGGTTGATGATCTACCACGGAGTAATCAATACCTGCAACGGTTTCCGTTACGCAATGGGTTCGGCACTATTAGATGTTGATGCACCAGATCAGGTAAAATACAGAACACAACCTTATTTATTAGGGCCAGCAGAACTTTATGAAATGGTTGGAGATGTACCAAACGTAGTTTTCCCATGTGCTGCATTACATGATACAGAAGAAGATAAATTGGCAGTTTATTATGGCGCAGCAGATACAGTTGTAGCTATAGCATTTGGTAAATTAAGCGAAGTAATTCAGTTTACAAAAGATAACAGTTTATAAAAAAAAGATGGTTTTAAAACTTAAATGGTTTACAGTTGCTTTAGGGTTAATTTCGATAATTGGATATTCTCAGTCAAAGAAACCAGTTATACCAAAAACATATGTGGCGGCAAAAACGAAAACACCAATCGTAATAGACGGCGACGAATCTGATGCTTCGTGGAGTAAAGCAGATTGGACAGACCTTTTTGAAGATATCGAAAATGGAGTAAAACCAAAGTATGCTACAAAAGTAAAAATGCTTTGGGACGAAACCAATTTCTATATATTAGCAAAAATGGAAGAACCGCACGTTTGGGCAAACTTAAAGCAACGCGATACCATTATTTTTTACAACAACGATTTTGAAGTTTTTGTTGATCCGGACAATGATACCTTCAACTATTACGAATTAGAAATAAACGCCCTAAATACCGCTTGGGATTTGTTTCTGACAAAACCCTATCGTGAAAGCGATATTGTAGTAGCAAACGATTGGAATATTCCAGGTTTAAAATCAGCCGTTAAGGTTAACGGAACACTTAACAATCCAAATGATACAGATGAAGGTTGGGTGTTGGAAATGGCAATTCCTTGGGCAGCTTACAAAACCACATTTTTCGATCAAAATGTTCCTGTAGATAAATTTTGGAGAGTCAATTTTTCAAGAGTAAACTGGCAGCACAGTATTAAAAAAGGAACCTACGAGCGAAAGAAAGATGCTCAAGGAAAGTTTTTGCCAGAGTACAATTGGGTTTGGTCGCCAATGGGCGTAATCAATATGCATGAACCCGAAAAATGGGGTTATGTTTATTTCTCTTCCAAAGACGAGAAAGATACCTTTAAAATTCCGCAGGACGAAAAAGTAAAATGGGAATTATATACTTTATATCGTGCCCAAAAAGGATACTTTGAAAAACACAAAACCTGGGCGAAGTCTATTGAAGATCTTACCAAAACAAACATTACAGTCGATGGTAAAATTTTAAAACCAACAATAGAAAACCACTCGTCAGGCTATAATATTTTAGTAAAAAGTCCATTCTCTAACACAACATATGTAATAAGGCAGGATGGAAAAATAATCACAAAATAAACCACTATGAAACTACCAAAACTATTACTTTTTTTATTAGCATTTAGTATTTTTTCATGTACTAAAAAAGAAGAACAAACCACCTTTAAATTTGGAGTATGGACAACCGCTGATGCCAAAAAATCAGATGCAGATTATACAAAAGAATTTAAAAAATACAAAGATGGAGGAATTGATGAGGTGCTTATAAACACCTCAACAGATCCAAAACTTTTAAAAAGATTAGTACCATTAGCTACAAAAGAAGGATTAAAAGTGCATGCCTGGATTATGGCAATGAACAGACCCGGCGACTCCATTGCATTGCAGCATCCAGAATGGTATCAAGTAAGCAAAGAAGGAAAATCCTGCTTTGATACGCGTCCATATGTAGATTATTACCAATGGTTATGCCCAACCAGAAAAGAATCTAGAGAACACGTTTTAAAATTAGTTGAAGAATTGGCAAAAGTAGACGGAATCGAAAGCGTTCACTTAGATTATATTCGTTTCCCGGACATCTTTTTACCAATTAGTTTATTGCCAAAATACAACTTAGTTCAAGATGTAGAATTACCTCAATTCGACTTTTGTTACTGTGACGAATGTGTAAAAGCATTTGAAAAAATCCATCATAAAAATCCAAAAGAAAGTCACAACACATCGATCGATATGGAGTGGAAAAACTTTAGATTAAATGCCATTCAGGCAGTCGTAAATGATGCTTATGAAATTGCTCATAAACACAACAAGAACCTAACAGCAGCCGTATTTCCTTATCCGGAAATGGCAGATCATATGGTACGTCAGCGTTGGGATAAATGGAATATTGACCAAGTGTACCCAATGATTTACAATAGTTTCTACGACGAAGAAATTGACTGGGTTGGATACGCAACAAAACAAGGTGTAGCCGATTTAAAAGACAAGAAAACTAAAATCAATACAGGAATTTACGTTCCGGGTTTAAAGAATGATAAAGAACTAAAAGAAGCCATTTTGTACGCCAAAGAAAATGGAGCAGTAGGAGTTTCGTTCTTTGATGGAAATGCTTTATCTGAAAGTAATTTTAAAACGATAAAAGAAACAAAAGCTAGTTTAAAATAACATCGTATTTTAGACACATAGTCCTGAAACGCAATTTTTTTATAAAAAACAATTATCCACACTGTTTGTCATTTCGAGGAACGAGAAATCTCCACAATCCCGAAGCCTCGGGACGCAACAAGAGTCTTAGCTTCGTAGAGCTACTCACGGAGATTTCTCGTTCCTCGAAATGACAAGATTGCGTTTAAGGTTTGCGTGAGAAATTTTAATTAGAATTGTTTCAAAAAAGCTTAACTTATTGACATTGCTTAAAGTGCGAGAACTATTTGTTTAAAATACAAGCTACAGTATAAACCAATCAAGAATGAAAAAAACAATATCCATATTATCCTTATTAGCAACCTCGGTTTTATCTGTAAATGCGCAGGAAAAAGTTCCGTTTTGGCAGAACGAAAAAATCAATGAAGATAATCGTGAACCCATGCATGCCGCTTATTATGTTTTTGAAAATGAAACATTAGCGAGTAAAAACGAATGGAGACAATCTAAAAATTATCTGGATATAAACGGAGCGTGGAAATTTAAATATGTAGACAATCCAAGCCTGCTTCCAAAAGATTTCGAGAAAACCAATTTTGATGATAAAGCGTGGGATAATTTTAAAATTCCAGCAAGTTGGGATGTAAACGGTTATGGATATCCGGTTTATGTTAATACAACTTACGATTTTGATTATTTAATGGCACCAAATCCGCCGTTTGTACCCAAAAAATACAATCCAACAGGAGTTTATAGACGAGAAATAACAATCGACAAATCCTGGGAAGGAAAAGATATTTTGCTACACATTGGTACTGCAAAATCAAACCTTACTGTTTGGGTAAATGGCATTTATGTTGGTTATGGCGAAGACGGAAAATTACCTTCAGAATTTAATCTGAATAAATATGTAAAAACCGGTAAAAACATAATTGTACTACAAGTAATGAAATGGAATGACGGTTCGTATTTAGAATGTCAGGACATGTGGAGAATGAGCGGAATTACCAGAGATTCTTATTTGGTTGCCCGTAATAAAGCTCATTTAAACGACTTTGAAATAATTCCGGATTTAGATGCAAATTATCTAAACGGAACCCTGAAAATCTCCACTCAATTTTCCAATTTAGATAAAAAAGACAATTATACTTTAGACGTTCAGCTAAAGGATGGAGACAAGATTATTGCCTCAAAAGTTATTTCTGCTTTAAGCGAAAAACAAACATTTGAATTTGCAGTAAATAACCCAAAAAAGTGGAGTGCAGAAATTCCGAATTTATATCAGCTAAGTTTTCTATTAAAAGATAAAAAAGGAAATATTGTCGAAGTAATTAATCACAATGTTGGTTTTAGAAAAGTAGAAATAAAAGGCGGACAACTTTTAGTAAACGGAAAAGCGATTTATATAAAAGGCGTAAACCGCCATGAAGTTGACCCAATAACTGGACAAACAATTTCGAGAGAAAGAATGGAAGAAGATATTAAATTGATGAAACAATTTAATATCAACGCCGTAAGAATGTCGCATTATCCAAACGACGAATATTTTTACGAATTATGCGATAAATACGGAATTTATGTTGTCGACGAGGCCAATATAGAATCGCACGGAATGGGTTACGATATTACCAAAACACTGGGCAATAAACCAGATTGGGAGTTGGCACACATTCAGCGTATGCAGCGAATGATAGAAAGAGATAAAAATCATACCTCAATTATTATTTGGAGTATGGGGAACGAAGCCGGAAACGGTTACAATTTTTATAGAGGATATTTATGGATAAAAAACCGCGATAAATCAAGACCAATTCAGTACGAAAGAGCAACTGCGGGAGCTTGGGACGGAAAAGATTTAAAATTCGAATGGGATTCTGATATTATCGATCCAATGTACAGTTCGCCCAATAAAATGGAAGAATATATCTTGGCAAATCTAAATCCGTCAAGACCCTACATTCAATGCGAATATGCCCATGCAATGGGAAATTCGATGGGGAATTTTAAAGATTATTGGGATGTGTATCGTAAATATCCAAACTTTCAAGGCGGATTTATTTGGGATATGATCGATCAATCAGTGTATAAAAAACTAGATAACGGAACCACAATTCTTGCCTACGGAGGAGATTTTGGACCAAAAGATGTAAAAAGCGACAACAACTTTGTAAACAACGGAGTTTTTACGGTAGACAGAAAACCAAATCCGCACGCATTTGAAGTAAAAAATGTACAACAAAACATTCTAACATCTTGGGAAAATCAAGAAACAGCAACGATTAAAGTCTACAATGAATTCTCGTTTAAAGATTTGAGTAATGTAACTTTAAACTGGAAATTAGTTTTAGACGGAGTTGTGCAGGAAACAGGAGTAATCCAAGACTTAGCTATCAATGCAAATCAGTTCAAGACATATGCTTTGCCAATTAAATTGGAAGGTAAAAAATTCCAGGAAGCTTTTATAAACATCAGTTATCAGCTAAAACAAGAAGAACCATTCTTGCCAAAAGGTTTCGAAATCGCAACAGAACAATTGGCGTATAAAGGAACTTGGAAAAACGATATAAAAATCGAAGCTTCGGGAAAAATAACGGCAGAGAAAAAAGCAAAAAGTACCGTTTTTAAAAGTGATAAAACCGAAATAACTTTCGACAAAGAAACTGGATTTATCAACGGTTATTCATTCAATAATTTACCAATTATAAAAGACGGATATCAATTGCGTCCAAATTTTTGGAGAGCACCAAACGATAATGATTTTGGAGCTAATTTTCAGAAAAACTTAGTAGCGTGGAAAGCAGCTACAGAAAATCCAGTGCTTATAGATTGGAGTTATACTGCTACAAAAGACAATAAAATTCAGGTAAAAGCGACCTATAGTTTACCACAGGTTTTTGCAAAATTAGTATTGAATTATGAAATCAATAGCAACGGCGAATTGCTTGTCAAAGAAGAACTAAATATTGATAAAGCAATTGAAACACCAATGCTACCAAGATTTGGAATGGAAGTAATTGTTCCAAAAGATTTTAGTAATTTAACCTATTACGGAAGAGGCCCGCACGAAAACTATATTGACAGAAATTACAGTTCAAAAGTGGGACTTTATACACAAACAGTTTCAGAGCAATACTATCCATACATTCGTCCGCAGGAAACCGGAAATAAAACAGAAGTACGTTTCTTAGAATTATCAGGAAATCAATTGAAATTAACCGTAACATCTGATAAATTATTAGCAATTACTGCGCTTCATTTTTTAAATGAAGATTTAGACGACGGACTCGAAAAAGACCAAAGACACGCAGCCGAATTGAAAGAAAGAGATTTAACCAGTTTAAAAATCGATTATAAACAAATGGGAGTTGGCGGAATCGACAGTTGGCAAGCGTGGCCAATGGAAAAATATCTATTAAAAGATAAAAATTATCAATATCAATTTAAAATAACACCATCTTTAAAATAATAATTATGAGAACATTAAAGCCCTTATTCGTCTTAATCTTCTTAACAGTTTTAAGTTCGGGTTATAGTCAGAAGAAAGTTTTTACAGACAAAGACATTCAGATAATCCCAAAACCAAATCAATTATTGATTCAAACAGGAAGTTTTGAGTTTTCTAAAAATACCGTTTTTGTTGCCACAACAGATTTTCAGAAAGAGATTTCGAATGCCTTAATAAACAAGTTTGGAGCAGCGGCAGGCTGGCGTCCCGTTTTAGGAACAAAAGTGCCACAGCGCAATTATATTCAATTTAAAGTCGATTCAAATCTTCATAAAGAAGCTTATAAATTAGAAGTAAACAACAATAGTATTACCGTTACAGCAAACGGAAATGCTGGTTTTATCTACGGTTTAGAAACCATTAGACAATTACTTCCGGAAGCCATAGAAAGTAAAACTGCTCAAACAGTTGCAAAATGGGAAATTCCGAATGTAACGATTACCGATGAACCACGTTTTCAATGGAGAGGTTTGATGTTGGATTTATCACGTCATTTTTTTGATAAAAACTACATAATCCAAACCATCGATCGTTTGGCAATGTTAAAGATGAATGTGTTGCATTTGCATTTAGTAGACGATCAAGGTTGGAGAATTGAAATTAAGAAATACCCAAAATTAACCGAAGTAGGAGCTTGGAGAGTCGATCAGGAAAACGCTGCATGGAACGCAAGACTGGTTACAAATCCTGACGAAAAAGGAACTTACGGAGGCTTTTTGACACAAGAAGAATTAAAAGAAATTGTGAAATATGCAGCCGCAAAAAACATCGAAATCATTCCGGAAATCGAAATGCCGGCACACGTAAGTTCTGCAATTGCTGCTTATCCAGAATTATCTTGTTTTGACCAAAAAATTGGAGTTCCGTCTGGCGGATTATGGCCCATTACAGATATTTATTGCGCAGGAAAAGAAACAACATTTGAGTTTTTAGAAAACGTAATCGATGAGGTTATAACTATTTTTCCATCAAAATACATTCATATTGGAGGAGATGAAGCAACCAAAACCAATTGGGAAAAATGTCCGCATTGTCAAAAAAGGATGAAAGAACATGGTTTAAAAAATGTTCATGAATTGCAGAGCTATTTTGTAAAAAGAATGGAAAAATACATCAATTCTAAAGGCAAAAAAATAATTGGTTGGGACGAAATATTAGAAGGCGGTTTAGCTCCAGAAGCAACCGTAATGAGCTGGAGAGGAACAAAAGGAGGAACCGAAGCAGCAAAGCAAGGTCACGATGTAATTATGTCGCCGGAGTCACCTTGTTATTTTAATTTTTATCAAGGACCTCAAAACGAAGAACCATTAGCTTTTGATGCCTATAATCCATTAAATAAAGTGTACGAATTTGATCCTGTAGTAGAAGAAATGACACCACAAGAAGCAAATCACGTTTTAGGCGGACAAGCTAATTTATGGGCAGAATTTCTAACAAGTCCTCAAGCGTCAGAGTACATGATTTTTCCAAGATTAGCAGCTTTATCAGAAGTTTTATGGAGTTCAAAAGAAAACCGCAACTGGAACGATTTCACTACTAGATTACCTTCGTTATTAAAAAGATACGATTATTTAGGAATCAATTATTCAAAAAGCGCTTATTTGGTTTCGGCTTCATCTACCGCAGATTTAGCTAAAAAAGTAATTAATGTAACCTTAAAAAACGAGTTTCCAAATCCAGATATTCGTTATGTAGTAGGCGATAAAAGCATAGATAATAATGCTGTAAAATATACAAACCCAATTCAGTTTACAGGAACAACAGTTTTAAAAGCATCGTTGTTTCAAAATGATAAACCAGTTGGGAAAACATTTACAGATACAATCGTATTTCATAAAGCAGTTGGTGATAAAGTAAAATATCTAACGCCTTATAATGACAATTATAAAGGAGATGGACTTTTTGGAATGGTAAACACCATTCGAGGATCAAAAAACTTTCATGATGGTCAATGGCAAGCTTGGCTTGTTAATGATATGGAAGTTGTAATTGACCTTGAAAAAGAGCAAGGTATATCGCAAGTAACTATTGGAACTTTAGAAAGTCAAGGAGCAGGAATTAACTTTCCAACACAAGTAAAAGTTTTAGTATCAAACGATAGCATTCATTATAAAGAAGTTGGTAAAATAATACGTCCGTATGCCAAGAATGTAAATTCTGAGTTGAAAGATTTTAAAATCAACTTCGAAAAACAAAATGTAAGATTTGTAAAAGTAATTGCAACCAACTTAAAAAAGAGCCCAAAAGGCGAAAGTTCTTGGTTGTTTGTTGATGAAATTTTAGTGAATTAATGCCTTTGTGTGTAGTTGTTCTGAACGAATAGTTTTTTCAACGCACAGTTTGTCATCCCGAGGAACGAGGGATCTCCACGAGTAGCTCGACAAAGATTATTCTTTACTTTACGGAGTTTCTTGCGAAGATCCCTCGTTCCTCGGGATGGCAAAAAATGAGAATCTATGTGCATTAATACAAGTGAAACGCCTTTTTTTAAGCCATAAAAAACTATGTCTCTATGTGTTTAAAAAAAAATCAGAAAGAAAAACCAAAAACCAAAAACCAAAAAATAAACTAACTATGAAAAGAGGAATATTCATAATTGCAATTTTATTTTCAGTTCAAATGTTTTCTCAAGCCATTTACGAAGATGAGCGATATGTACCGGAAACAGATCCTGTTGTACTGAAAAACTTAGACGAATGGCAAGGCAAAAAGTTTGGATTATTAATGCACTGGGGAACTTATAGCCAATGGGGAATTGTAGAATCGTGGTCGATTTGTCCGGAAGATTACGGATGGTGCGAACGTAAAAAAGGAAGCAATCCGAACAATTACAACCAATACGTAAAAGAGTATGAAGGTTTGAAAAAATCATTTAATCCTGTGAAATTTGATCCCGAGAAATGGGCAAAAGCGGCAAAAGCGGCCGGAATGAAATACATGGTTTTTACGACAAAACATCATGACGGATTTTCGATGTTTGATTCAAAATATACAGATTATAAAGTAACAGACAAAGGATGTGCTTTTAGCAGTAATCCAAAATCTAATATTGCAAAAGAAGTTTTTAATGCTTTTAGAAAAGAGAACTTATCGGTTGGTGCTTATTTTTCTAAACCAGATTGGCATAACGAAAACTATTGGGATCCTTATTTTCCTCCTTTCGACAGAAACGTAAATTATGACCCATCGCTTTATCCTGAAAAATGGCAAAAGTATGTTGACTTTACACACAACCAAATCTTAGAATTATTGACAGATTACGGCAAAGTGGATATTTTATGGTTAGACGGTGGATGGGTTAAAAAAAGAGACCAACAAAATATCGACGAAAATTATAAAGAGAAGTTTGCAGAAAACACTTCTAAAAACGGATTTATAAAACACAGAGTTGTTGACCAAGATGTAAAAATGGATGAATTGGTTGTAAAAGCACGCCAAAAACAACCAGGATTAATTGTGGTAGACAGAGCGGTTCACGGAAAAAATCAGAACTATTTGACTCCCGAAAATCGTGTTCCCGAAAAAACGTTACCTTATCCTTGGGAATCTTGCATTACCTCTGGCGGTGGATGGTCGTATACTCCCGATGCTAAATATTTAACAGGCAGAGAAGGAATTCATATGCTTATTGATGTAGTGGCAAAAGGTGGAAATTTATTATTGAATGTTGCTCCAAGTCCGGAGGGCGAATGGCAACAAGGAGCTTATGATTTATTGGCAGCTTACGGAGATTGGATGAAAGTAAATAGTACTGCAATTTATAATACAAAACCAATCGCGCCTTATAAAGAAAACAATATTTGTATGACTCAAAATAAAGCAGGAAACGTGTTCTTATTTTATTTAGCCAAAGATGGAGAGCAGAAAATTCCCTCAGAAATAGTCGTAAAATCTATAAATCCAAAAAAAGGAACAAAAATATCGATGTTAGGTTTTAATAAACCATTAAAATGGACGAAATTAGCCGAAGGATTTAAAGTTACAATTCCGGAAAGTTTAATTAATAATTTACCTTGTAAAGAAGCGTGGACTTTAAAGATTGAAGCCATTAATAGATAGAAGATTAAATATGATTTCTAATAAAAGTAGAACCATTCAGGCAGCATGTTTTTTGAGCATGCTGTTTTTTAGCATAAGTACTTTTGCACAACAACCAGCAGAATTTGTCAATCCACTTATTGGAACTTCCAATTATGGAGCCACTTTTCCGGGGCCAATTGCACCAAGAGGAATGGCAAGTATTAGCCCGTTTAATGTGGCGGGACGTCAAAACCCATTAGAAAAAGACAGTCAATGGTTGTCCAATCCTTATGTAAACGAGAATACATTTTTAACCGGATTTAGTCAGGTAAACTTAAGTGGTGTAGGTTGTCCGGATTTAGGTGTTATTATGTTAATGCCAACAACGGGAGCAGTAGAAACCAATCATTTAAAATACGGTTCTACTTATTCTAAAGAAGTTGCAAAAACGGCTTATTATAGTGTAGATCTTGATAAATATAATGTTAAAGGAGAATTTACAGCTTCAAAAAGAGTGGGAGTAAGTAGATTCACTTTTCCAAAAGGACAATCTAATATTTTGTTGAATCTGGGATTAGGATTAACAAATGAAGAAGGCGCAATGGTAAAAGTAGTTTCGTCTACAGAAATAGAAGGAATGCGTTCTGTAGGATCATTTTGTTACAATAGTCCGGAAGATGCTTATCCGGTTTATTTCGTGGCTAAATTTTCAAGACCGGCTGACCATTTTGGCGTATGGAAAAATACAACAAAATACAATGGTGTTGAGGCACAATGGATGGGGTATAACGGTAAAACCCGAATCATGAAAAATACAATTAAAACCGTTGTTGGAGACAGCATTGGAACTTATTTTTCGTATAATTTTGATAAAAAAGAAACAGTCGAAGTTAAAATTGGAATCTCGTATGTAAGCATCGAAAATGCCCGTGAGAATCTGGAAAAAGAAACAGGTTATAAATCATTTGATGATGTTTACAAAGAAACATTTAACGAATGGAATGAAGAACTTTCTAAAATTTTGGTAGAAGGTGGTTCATATCAGGATAAAGTTATTTTTTACACAGCATTGTATCACACTTTAATTCACCCAAATACATTAAATGATTTAAATGGTGAATACCCCAAAATAAAAAGAACCAGAATTGGAAGAACCTATGACACGCGGTATACCGTATTTTCGTTATGGGATACCTATCGAAACATGCATCCGTTAACATCTTTAGTATATCCTAAGCAACAATCTGATATGATAAAAAGCATGTTAGAAATGTATGATGAAAACGGCTGGTTGCCAAAATGGGAATTAAATTCAACCGAAACATTTACAATGGTTGGTGATCCCGCAAGTATAGTTATTGTAGACGCGTGCTTAAAAGGAATTCAGGATTTTGATATTTACAAAGCCTATCATGCGATGCTAAAAAGTGCAGATCAAATTGAAGAAAATCCGTTGCGTCCCGGACTAAAAGAATACATTCAAAAAGGATATTTGTCTACTAATTATAAAGGATCAGTTTCGACAACAGAAGAGTATAACACCTCAGATTATGCGATTTCACTTTTGGCAAAAGCCTTGGGCGAAAAAGAAGATTTTAAGCGTTTTTCTAAACGTTCCTTATCATACCAAAAATTATATGATAAAGACTTAAAATTACTTCGACCACGAACACCTGACGGAAAATGGTACGAACCTTTTGATCCTAATGCAGGAGCTAATTTTCAGGAAAATGTTGGATTTATAGAAGGCAATGCTTGGCAATATGCTTTTATGGTACCACACGACATTAGAGGATTGATGAAATTAATGGGTGGTGATAAAGTTTTCTCTGAGCAATTGCAAAAAGTGTTTGATACCAAACAATTTGATATGGCAAACGAACCAGATATTGCATATCCTTATTTATTCAATTATGTAAAAGGTGAGGAGTGGAAGAGTCAGGAAATGGTAAAAAAATTGGTGAGAGAATATTTTAAAAATGAACCAAAAGGATTACCAGGAAACGATGATACAGGAACAATGTCGGCTTGGTTAGTTTATTCTATGATGGGAATTTACCCAATATCTCCAGGAGATCCAATTTACACCATTACAACGCCAATGTTTGATAAAGTAACGATTAAATTAGATTCCAGATATTATAAAAAAGACAATATTGTAATCGAACGAGAAGTTAATACAGATGGAAAAATCAGAGAAATTCAAATAAACGGAAAACCTTTGAATAGTTTCTTTATCTCTCATGATAGTTTTGTAAACGCTACAACATTAAAAGTGATTCAAAATTAGAATCAAAGAATAGGTAATAAAAAGAGGAGTTAATTCGATTGAATTAACTCCTTTTTTTGTGGTGTAAATCTTTACTGCAAAGTAAACCCGACAGGTTTTTAAAACCTGTCGGGTTTCGTAACGTAGGCTTTGTCGAGCTACGTATGGAGATCCCTCGTTCCTCGGGATGACAAAATTGAGAATATTAACTATTGTCTTATATAAATGAAACATATAGTATGTCATCCCGAGGAACGAGGGATCTCCGCAAGAAACTCCGCAAAGTAACGGTCAATATTCGTCGAGCTACTTTTGCATTCCCTTATTCCTCAAAAAAATAAAGAAGTTTTTTACGCATAGAAAACCCGACAGGTTTTTAAAACCTGTCGGGTTTCGTTATGTAAGTGATATATTTAGTTATTTTACGGTTTTAACACCCAATTCAGCAACAGAAATATAATTTCCATCTACACTGCTTTTACCAATAAATTTGATGTATTTCGCTTTTGTAGCTGTTTTTAATGTGACGTTTTGTTCAACAGGATTACTTTTGATATTTGCAAATTCACCTCCGGCAACAGTTGTCCAATTTTGATTATCTGAACTTACTTGCCATTCGTAATTTTTTACAATTCCGCCTGTGGCATTTTTACGAGGTAAATACGATAGCGAAGCGATAGTAATTTCCTGATTCATATCAATTGTTATGGCCTGCGGAAAAGCAATTGCAAGAGAATTGTCATTAGTACTCCAAACGGTTTCTGCATTCTCATCGATTGCATTTAAGGAGATTCCTTTTTCTGGATTCTCAAAAGTAACCGCAACTATTTTCCAGTCTTTTTTTGAAACATTAAACGATTGAATAGCCGTTTGACTCGATTTCATATCAGCACCAAATGATTTTGCTTTTATTTCACCAGAATTTAAGAATGAAAAAGGCGCTTCATAAACCGGAGATTTTGATGTTGGTTCAGTTCCGTCAGTAGTATAATGAATTTGGTGTACAGCCGATTCAGTAGCGATCGAAACCATTCCATCTTTACTTCTTTTAATTTTTGGTACAGCCAATTGTTCAGGTTCTTTAAATACACCAATATCGCTTAAAGCAATAGAAACCGGAGATTCGACAATGCGAATTCTCAATTTTAGAGTTGAAATGTAATTTGGTAAACGCACCAATCTGTTAGCGCCAATACTCGTAGTTTCACTTATTTTTTTCCATTTCCCATTAAAAAAAGCATCAATTTCGACTTTTTCAATACGTTGTCCTAATTTGATATTTTCTCTTAAACGAATGATGTTAAAAGTTTGTTCTTTGTCCCATTCTAAAATTACAGAAGCTTTTTTTACCTCATCACTTGTTGCCCAATAAGAGTAACGATCGTTATCAGTAAGATTTTTAGTTCCGTAAAAGATTTGGTTATCACCTCGAATTTCTGATGCAGTAACCACAGCAGATTTTGCCATATTATTAGAAAACGTTTGCTTTAAGAAATCTCCAAAATCTTTCAAAGCTTTAACATCATTTTCGTGTAATAATCCATCCGTATCTGGTGCAAGACCAATATCCATACAGGCACCTCTACCTACAGATTTGCAGTAAATTTCGAATAACTCCGAAACCGATTTTACTTTATCATCCTGATCTGCATGATAGAACCAGCCATCTCTAAGCGGAACATCGCACTCTGCAGGCTTCCAGTATTTACCATTTCGGGTTCCGCCTTGCGCTTTTTCATAATTAGTTTCTCCGGGAACAGCTACCGTTTTTCCGGCAATTGGTTCAGGAGTAAAAGTAGCCCAAGAAGTTTCGTCAGCAAAACCTCTTTCGTTTCCTACCCAGCGTACTTCGCCATTATCTGAGAAAATAACAGCTTCGGGTTGTAATTCTTTAGAAATCGCCCAAGTTTTATCCCAATCATAATAAGTAGCACGATCTATATTTCTATTTTCTCGTTTACCGCCATAATAGCCATCGCCACCGTTGGCACCATCAAACCATGTAATAAATAATTTTCCGTAGTTGGTGTACAATTCTCTTAACTGATTTCGGTATTTTTCTACATATTCAGGTTTACCATAATCTTCATTATTTCGATCCCAAGGCGAGCAATATAAACCAAATTTCAATCCTGCTTTACGCACTGCAACTTCAAATTCTTTTACCATATCGCCTTTTCCATCACGAAAGGGGCTTGCACTAATGTTGTAAGCCGTTGTTTTGGTTGGCCATAAACAAAACCCATCGTGGTGTTTGGCAACAAAAATGACACCTTTAAATCCGCCCGCTTTAGCCGCATTTACGATTTGATTAGCGTCGAATTTTTTTGGATTAAAAATTTTAGGATCAGCATCACCATAACCCCATTCTTTATTTTGAAATGTAGTTGGCGTAAAATGAACTAAAACATACTGTTCTGTTTCTTGCCAATGCAATTGAGCTTCAGTTGGCAAGGCTCCGTAAGGTGCTGGAGCGCTTACTTTTTGAGCCGTTACAGACAAAAAGGTCAAACATCCCAAAATTGTTATTAATTGCTTTTTCATTTTTTTTATTTTAATATCTTCTTTCTTCGAATTACTAACTCACTTTAATTACGACAGCTTCCTGAGTTGCTAAAGTAGTTCTTAGTTCTTGCGGAATCGTAACGATAATTCCACCATCGACTTTTTTACTGGTCAATTTTTGTTTTGTACCCAATAAAGAAGCTTTTAAACTACCTTTTTTATCCGTTTTAATCGTGATTGTTGCTGGTAGTTCTTTTTCGTCTTTTGCAGGCATATAAATACCGTAAATAGCGTTTGCTTTTTGAGTGTAACCAACTTTTCCATCTAAATAAGGAGCAACAGGTTTAGTGTCATAAATTGCTTCGCCATTTGCCGATAGCCATTTTCCAACGCCGGCAAGAGTTGTTTCAATTTTTGGATCAAATTCGCCTTTGGCATCAGGACCTACACCAAGCAGTAAATTTCCACCTTTAACCACAATACTCGTCATTAATTGTACGACTTCTTTTGATGTTTTATAATGATCATTTGCAACCCATCCCCATGCGCCACCAAGAGTAATACAGCTTTCCCAAGGTACCGTTAAAGGTTTCTCTGGAGTTTTTTGCTCAGGCGTTAAGTAGTTCTCATATTCGCTTGGAACCCAACGATCGACAACAAGCATTCCGGGTTGTTTTTTACGGGCAGTTTCAGAAATTAATTTCATATCAATATCCATATCATACGGATATTTACAAAATTCTTCTACTTTTTTGTTAATGGTCGAAAGCGGTCTAACCCAACATCCATCTAGCCAAAGTATATCAACTTTACCATAATTTGTAGTCAATTCGTTTAACTGATTCTGCGTATACGCTACGTAGCTTTTCCATCTTTCTGGAAATTTAGAAATGTCGTAAGTAGGATTTCTGTCTTTTGGCGGATAATAAGACCACCAAAAATTTTGAGTAGTCCAATCTGGTTTAGAGTAATAAACTCCAACCGCCAAACCTTCTTTTCTCGAAGCATCCAGAACATCTTTTAAAACATCGGCTTTCGCATTTTTAGCGTAAGGTAATTCAGGATTTGTGATTTTAAAATCGGTAAATTTTGAATCATACATACAAAAACCATCATGATGTTTAGAGGTAAATATCATGTATTTTGCACCAGCATTCTTAAACATTTTTGCCCACTTTTCTGAATTTAGATTCGTAGGGTTCAATTTGTATTTTGTATTTCTGTAATCAGTCGCGTATTTGTAATAATCGTCATAACCATCTCTGGTTACCCAGTCTTCCGGAGCCAAGCCCCAAGACTCTACAGTTCCTAATTGCGTATAAAGTCCCATATGAATCAATACACCAAATTTGTAGCCTTGCCATTTCTCTAAATTTGCTTTTACTAACGGATCTTTTGGCGCGATGTATCCTGCTTCTTCAGATTTGTTAGCTTCCATGCTAAAATCACCTTGAGCATGCAGAGAAAACGCACTGGCACAAACCAATGCTGTAAACAGTAACTGGAATTTATTTTTCATTTTGGTTTCTTGTTTAGTCTTTTTTTTTTTGGTTTTGATAGTTTTATTATTTGATGTAAAAATCGGGATCAATTAAACGATTTCCAGTTGCATCATACACGGCGTAGTTAAAACCGCTCTGAACACAATAAGAACCATAATCGCCTTTTTTATTCAAGGCAATAAACCCAACTTGAATATCTTTTAAGTCTTTTTTTCTGTTTTTCATCAGTTTTACTACTCTTAAAACAGCTTCTTCACAGGCTTTTTGCGGAGATCTTCCTTGTCGCATTAATTCAACCACCAAATGACAACCGGCAATTCTAATAACTTCCTCACCATGACCAGTTGCAGTTGCAGCTCCAATTTCGTTATCAACATATAAACCCGCTCCAATAATAGGCGAATCGCCCAAACGACCGTGCATTTTAAAAGCCATTCCGCTAGTGGTGCAAGCCCCTGATAGATTTCCAGCTGCATCCAGCGCAATCATTCCAATCGTATCGTGATTTTCGATATTAGCAATTGGTTTATATTCAGAAGTTTTTAGCCATTCTTTCCATTCTCTTTCAGAATCCGGAACCAATAAATTTTCTTTAGGAAAACCTTGCGATAATGCAAATTGTAAAGCTCCATCGCCCACAAGCATAACGTGAGGCGTTTTTTCCATTACTGCACGCGCAACAGAAATAGGATGCTTTATAAATTCCAGACAACCTACAGAACCAATATTAGACATTTCGTCCATAATACAAGCGTCTAATGTAACACGTCCGTCGCGATCAGGACGTCCGCCATAACCAACACTTCTTTCCTTTGGGTCAGCCTCAGGAACTTTTACACCCGCTTCTACAGCATCTAAGGCACGACCACCGTTTTTTAATACTTCCCAGGCAGCTTCATTGGCTTGCAAGCCAAAACGCCATGTCGAAAGCACAATTGGTTTACGCACCTTTCCGTCAGGAAGTTCATTTTGTTCTTTAAGTTCCTCTGCTCGTCCTGCAAAAGAACCAAATGCAACAGCAGCAGATGCCATTGCCGTTTTTTTTAGAAAATTTCTACGATTTGTCATATCATTTTTATTTTAAGCTTTATAAAGTAAACTTGCAGCCCCTAATAAAGCAGTTGTTTCATTATTTGTTGAGAGTATAAGCTCAATTTCGATTCCGGATTGTTTTGCTTTTTCTCTAAAAGAATTCAAAAATAAATCTCCGGCATTTGCTATTTTTCCTCCAATAACAAGCATATTTGCATTAAAACTTTTTAACCATGGAAGCACAATTTCGGCCAAATCCTCTCCAAATAAATGAAAAGCTTCTAAGGCTTTTTTGTCTCCGTTTATAGCCAAAATGTATAATTCGAGCCCATTATTGGCTTGAATACCGGTTAGATTTTGATAATTTGAGAGTAAACCTCTCAAAGAAACAGCATCTTCAGCAATACCATTTTTATAAGGAAGATCCCATATTTCGCCATTTGTTGGAACGGTAGTACCAGTACTTACAATTTTTCCGTTTTCGATAAAGCAAGCGCCAAGTCCTGTACCCAAAGTAATCGCCATTACATTTTTTGGAAGGTTTTCCATGTTTTTATAAACTTCGCCTTTTCCAAAGCTTGTAGCGTCATTTTCAAAAACAATCGGAAAGTCCAGATCAAAATCAAAACGTTCTCGCAATAAATCTTTTATGTTGAGTCCGTAGAAATTCTCGTATTTGTCCTGATCTTTAATCCAACAAGTTCCATCGTCATAATCAAAAGGCCCTGGTACAGCCAAAGCTATTCCTGATAATTTGCCCACTTCTGATTTTTCTAATAAAGTGCGAATGGCATTTTCCCAAAAATCCATTACTTCTGCGGTTGGTAAATTAGAATCAAAAGAAACCTTAAACAAAGATTCTTCAAAAACTTTCATTTCACTTAGATCAACAATTGCAGAAGTAATATGAGAACCGCCAACATCCATAGCTATTGCAAATCTTTTTTCCATCTTTTACTTAATTCTTTTATTATTGGTTCTTAAAAGGTTGTACTTCTGTTTGTAAACCAATATCGTTTATTTGAATTTCAATATTTTGGTGTTAAAAGTAATTGTTTTTTGTCGAAGTGCTAAATCGTATTAGTAAATTAATGCTAAACACTTTTTTAAGAGTATTAAATTATGATTTTACCATTTTTAGCACCTTATTTTTATTACTATTACGGATTGAATTCTAATGTTTTAGCAGACCAGTTATTGTCAAAGAAACCACTTACTTGCATATTTGGCAAACCATTTAAAAGTAAATCAGCTTTAAAAATCATTACATCAGGAAAACCAGTAATTCCGGAAATGTAATTGTTTGCCCAAGTTGCCTTCATACCTTTTTCAGAAGTTCCGGCTACAACACCTACAAGAGCAGTTTTACTGTCCTTTCTTGGCAAAACAAAATAAGCAGCCAGATCATTTCCTTTTAGTACTTTGTCTCCAACTTTTATTTGTTGATTATCAATTTGAATAGGAGAGCTTTCTAACAATAATTTCCATGCACGATTGTTCGAAGCATTCCCATAAAGCACCACATTTCTGTCCTTATATTTTTCTAAAGAAAATTCACTGTCCGCAACCACATCAATACTTCCGTTACCTTTATACAAAAAAGTCTCAGCATCAAAACGAGCTCTGTTTAAGTACCATTCGCGCTCTGAGGCCGAACCTCCTGTAGCGTAAACAAAAACGACATTGTTGTTAAAAGCAAACTTAAATCCGCCTTGACGTTCTGCGTATTTTTCAGTCGTATTAATAGCATCAATGAATCCCCATTTTGTTTCTTTAAGAGCCAAAATTGCTTTTTTGTCAGCAGCTATTTTTAAGGTTTGATCGTTGATGTTGATCGTAATTTCGCCATTTAAATGTAACGAAGGCAAATCAATTTCCATAATCGAAACATTCTCTGTTTTAACGGTAATTTGCTGTTTGTCAAGTTTTACATTAATATTTGAAAAATCAAACGGACGAATTTGCTGTTGTAATTTTAACCAATAATCTGTTGCCGAAACGGCTGGAGTAGCGGTATGAAAATCGATTTCTTTAACCTCTTTATTGGCAGGAATCGTTTGGCGCTTAAAGAATTCGAAAATAGGAAACCAGTCTACAGAGTGATCTCCGTACCAATGCTCGCCACCCGGATATTCGTAATAACAAAAGTTAGGGTGAAAAGTTCCTAAAATCTGACGCATTTCTCGTACTTGCGAAATTGGCACAGTCGAGTCTGCATCGCCATGAAGGATATAAACACCAGATTGTTTTAAGTTTTGTACCAAACTTTTAATACGCCCAGAGTTAGCCGAACGTTTGATCGATCCATAAGCTTTAAAAATATCGTGCATTTCGTCGCCCTTGTCAGAACCATAAGTTGAGATATCAGGATAAGAGGCGCAAGGTGCAATGGCAGCAAATTTATCAGGATAAGTAGTTCCTAAAAACCAAGTTCCGTGACCGCCCATCGAATGACCTGTTAAGTAGGTTTGCTCCGGAATAGTATTAAAAACTTTTTTGGCTTCGGCCAAAACCTCCAGTGCATCAATTCGTCCCCAATCTTCCCAATTAAATCCAAAAGGGCGACGATTTGTTGCAGCCACAATATGCGCCCAATCTTTTTGTTTGTAAGCTCTTGCTTGGTTACGTGCCTCTACAGAAGCACCGTGAACTGAAAGAATTAGAGCTTTTTGTCCAGTTCCTAATGCAGGTGCAATGCTATAATATTGTACACTATTATCGACTTTACTTAAAAAAGTGCGCTCGTGATGAATGGTTGCAGAGCGTTGCTGAATTGGGAATTTTGTTTTGTCAATTACTTTTCCGCTTTTATCAGTAAGCGTAAGTTCTATGGTAAGTTCGCCCGAATAATTTGCTTTTGCATCCGGAACTTTAAATTTTACTTTTCTAACAAACAGCGGCATAATATTATCTGTTGCATAATTTGCAGTTTCGCCACTAGATAATTTTGCTGTGATTTCAAGGTTTTTCAGGTCTTTCTCGGTTGCATTGATAACACGAACCGAAGCCCATTTTTCGTTTTTTTCGCCATTAATAACATCCGGAAGCGTCATATCGCGTTTGGTAAACTGAATACTTTTTGATGGTACTATAATTTTAGACTTCACACGGCCAAAACGCCCTTTTGTATAAACAAATTCGTTAATGCCTTTATGAAGTTTAAACGGAATCAAAGTATATCCAAAATCATAATGATCGCCTTCGTGCGGAAAACCATTTATATAGGTTCGTGTTCCTCCAGTAGTTTCCAGAAGTACAATTTGACTTTTTGAAGCCTTGTATTCTGTAAATAAAAAAGCCGATCTCATTTCTTTCCCACTAAAAACTCCAACCGAATCTACTTTTATAGGATGCCAATCTCCTTTTTGTTTATTTGGATTTACAAATTTTCCAATCGAATATTGCCACGCCACAGCATCTTGACCGTTAAAAAGCGTACCGGATCTTTTGTCTGTAGCAAGCGTGAAACCAGCCGTAAAATCGTGTAAAACGGTACCCTCGGCAGTTGTAGTGATTTTTTCCTTACCAAAATATTCGACCACATTTCCGGTAGCCTTAGTTTGTGCGATAGATTTTGTGCACAAAGCAATAAGGAAAATTAAAAGGCTTTTTTTCATGTTTTTAGTTTTAGTTTTTTCAATTTTTATCTCATTATTTTAGTTGAAACTTTTGCTAAACAAGTAAAATAGTAGAAGTAAAAAACGACGAATTGTATGGTATTAATAAAAGGCTTTGTTTTACAAAAAAGCGTTTCTTTATTTATTTTGAAATTATTTTAAAATGTTTTTTGAGAAATCTCTGCCTAATTAATCGCGGTTAAATTTTAATCAAAATAGCTCTATTTTAGCCTAAATTATTTCTGTAATTGGCTGATAAATCAGGGCAAAGCGCAGAAAAAAAACGTTGATATTTTTGGCGAAATTTAAAAATTAGCTACTCATTTTAGGATTTGTTTTTAGTTTTTTCAAACTTAGTAAAACGATTTAGTATTCTCATATGAATTTTTTGTTATTTTTGTTTTTTGGGAAATTTAAAATTATATCTAAAAAAAATAAGCGATTAATTCGATTTTATCCTTATTTAATTATTAATTATCATTATTATTCTGAAAATGAAAATTGTAAAGACTAACATTGCTTCTTATACAAACACATCGTTGTCTGTGTTCTCGCGTGAGGAATCTTTTTTTCAGTCGCCTTTTCATTCACATCCGGAATTTGAGTTGGTTTACATTTTAGAAAGTCACGGTAAAAGAATTATCGGAAACGCAGTAGAATCTTTTGAGTCTGGCGACATGGTTTTTTTGGGCGATGATATTCCGCATGTTTGGCTTAATGATGAAATTTTTTATAAAGGAATTAATAGTTTAAAGGCCAAAGCAATTGTAATTTATTTTAGCCGAGATCTTTTTGGAGATTCATTTTATGAATTACCGGAAGCGCAAGATGTTAAAAAGTTTTTTTCTCAAGCCATGAAAGGAGTATCCATAACAGGACAGACCAATGCGCTGATTTCTAAAAAAATGGAAAAACTGCTCAAAAAGAAAGGTTTTGAAGTTGTGATGGGATTAATTGAGATTTTGTTTCTTTTGTCGAAAAGCAAAGATCTTAGGTTTATCAACGATAACTCTTATGTGTCTACCAATGACGAGAATAAAAATGACCGACTTGCCGAAGTTTTTCAATATGTGAAATCGAATTATAAAGAGGAAATTTCGCTTGATGAGATTGCAAAAATTGCCAATTTAACGCCAACTTCTTTTTGCAGAATGTTTAAATCCAAAACCAAAAAACCTTTTGTAGAATATCTAAATGAAATACGAGTTTCAAATGCTTGCAAATATCTAATCGAAACAGATTTGGGAATTTCTGAAATTGCCTACGAATGTGGCTATAAAACGGCCTCAAACTTCAATAAGTTGTTCAAGAAACTAATAGGAACAACTCCTAAGGAATATCGAAAGAATGCTTTGGTGTAGAATTTTTTCTTCATTAAAAAATATTCATATAGCCTTTTAATCTCGCAATTCATTAAAAATGATAGTAAGAGGTAAAGTAAAATTCTTGTTTATAAAATATAGTATTCCTTTCTAAAAAAGCAACTCAGTTTTTTTGATCAGGTCTATTAATAATGTGTATACTTTTCTAAATCGGTAGATTATATAGAAAATGCTAAATATTAAGTCTTTTTTTATGAAATTAATTATTAAGATAATAAAAGCTTAATTAATGATAATTTTGAGGTAAAATAAACGGTATTAATGCAATAATTTTATTTTTTCCAGATAGTGCTAAAATGCCGTTTCCGGAAATATAAAACGATTTAGTTGATTTGCTCGTTTTTGCTGAACTTAAGAGATAATATATTACCATTAACCCCTTAGATGCAATTAAAGTTTAAGTGTCAGGCTGAGCGGAGTCGAAGCCCTTTTTAAGTTTTAAATAGTTTTTTATCAATAATCATAGTTTTAGGTTTTTTAACCTTCAATTTTAAATACAATAATATGGTGACTCAAAAATATTGTCTTGCATTAGATTTAAATGAAGACCCAACTTTAATTGCTGAATACAAAAAGTATCACGAAAAGATTTGGCCGGAAATTACAGAAAGCATCGTTAATTCCGGAATCGAAAATCTTGAAATCTATTGTGTAGGCAACAGATTGTTTATGATTATTGAGGCAAATGAAACTTTTACTTTTGAAAGAAAAGGCGAAATGGATGCCAATAATCCTGTAGTTCAGAAATGGGAAGAACTAATGTGGAAATACCAAAAGGCATTACCTGGGGCAAAAGAGGGCGAAAAATGGCTGATGATGGATAAAATATTCGATTTGCATGAAAATAGATAGTCATCAACATTTTTGGAAATACAATCCAGTAAAAGATGCCTGGATCACCGAAGAAATGAAAGTGATACAAAAGGATTTTTTGCCTACAGATTTAAAACCTTTATTGATAGAAAATCAAGTTGATGGTTGCGTGGCAGTACAGGCCGACCAAAGCGAAAAAGAAACACGCTTTTTGTTAGAGCTTGCCAAAGACAATGATTTTATTAAAGGAATAGTAGGTTGGGTTGATTTATGCGCTGAAAATATTGACGAACGTTTAGAATATTTCTATAAATACAAAAAACTAAAAGGATTCAGACACATTATTCAGGCCGAAGCCGATCTTGATTTTATGTTGTCTGAAAGATTTTTGAACGGAATTTCGAAATTAGAAAAATACAAGTTTACCTACGACATTTTGATTTTTCCGAAACATTTGGAAAATGCAGCAAAACTTGTCGAAAGGTTTCCCAATCAAAATTTTGTTGTAGATCATCTGGCAAAACCGGATTTTAAAAATAAAGAATTTAGCGAGTGGGAAAAGGGGATAAAAGCGATTGCAAAATATCCAAATGTAATGTGTAAGGTTTCGGGTTTAGTAACCGAAGCCGATTGGAATAATTGGACAGCAACAGATTTTATGTATTGCTTGGATGTCGTGACAGAAGCATTTGGAATTGATCGCTTAATGTTTGGCAGTGATTGGCCGGTGAGTTTACTAGCTGCATCTTATGCCGATTCTTGTGATATTGCTGAACAGTATTTCTCGAAATTTTCTAAAGGAGATCAGGATAAATTTTGGAGCAAGAATGCTATTAACTTTTATCAGTTGCATGAATAATTTGAAACTGGGATAAAATATATTAAACACATAGAAACATAGAATTTAAAAGTGAAAAAGAATAAAAAAAGAAACTTGTTTCTTCAACATAGAGATTGCATAAGAGTCTATGTGCTTTTTTAAAAGTGAAATGCCTTTTTGTGTACAGTTCAAAAGCTATGTCTCTATGTGTTTAAATCGAAATTCTGATTGTCAGATTTCGCAAAAAAAAAACTAACTACCTAATTAACCAAAATAAAGAATAAATGAACCTTAATCTTAAAGACAAAATAATTATTGTAACAGGAGGAGCGAAAGGAATTGGACTCGGAATCTGCAAAGTTTTGGCTGCCGAAGGTGCTGTTCCTGTAATAATTGGAAGAGACGATGCCGACAATCAAGCTGCTATTAGAGAAATAGAAGCCGAGAACGGAAAAGCTTTGTCTGTTGTGGCCGAATTAACTAAACCTGAAGCTTGTAAAACTGCCGTTGATCAAATTATTGCTTTGTACGGACGTATCGATGGATTGGTAAATAATGCCGGTGTAAATGATGGTGTTGGTTTAGAAAGTGGAGATTATGAGAAATTTATAGCATCGGTTCATAAAAATTTAGTTCATTATTATTTAATGGCACAATACGCTTTGCCAGAGCTTAAAAAAACAAAAGGGGCAATTGTGAATATTGGTTCAAAAACTGCCGATACCGGACAAGGAAACACTTCTGCTTATGCGGCTTCAAATGGTGGGCGTAATGCTTTAACCCGCGAATGGGCTGTAGAATTGCTGAAATACGGAATCCGTGTAAACTCAGTTATTGTGGCCGAATGTTATACGCCATTGTATGATAAATGGATTAAAACACTCGAAAATCCAGAGGAAAAATTAAAAGAAATTACAGCCAAAATTCCTTTTGAAAATAGAATGACAACTGCCGAAGAAATCGCTAATATGACCGTTTTCTTATTGTCAGACAAATCAAGTCATACCACAGGGCAATTAATATATGTTGATGGAGGATATACGCATTTAGACCGTTCCTTGTAACACAAGAAATATGCCTTAACAATACTAAACCAAACCAGAATAACTAAATAAACCAAACATGAAGAAAAAGATATCTTCACTAAATACAAGTCTTACTGTACTATTTTTTTTATTGATAGGATTGTCTGCGTTTTCGCAGAATACAGCAATAAAAAGAATGGGTTCGACAGATACGCAGTCTTTTGATGATAATTGGCTTTTTTCAAGATATGGATCTCAACCTGACGGATTGGTAAAAGATGAACCTAAAAACTTAGAAGCCGTAACGACAAATGAAACCAATTGGGAAAAACTAAATTTACCACACGATTGGGCTATTAAAGGACCTTTTAGAATTGAATTAAGAGGTGAAACAGGAAAATTACCGTGGAAAGGAATTGGATGGTATCGCAAACATTTTACAGTTCCAAATTCAGATTCAGGAAAACAAATTTTTGTTGATTTTGATGGCGCAATGGCAAATGCCAAAATTTATTTAAACGGAAAGTATGTCGGAACATGGCCTTTTGGTTATAATTCATTCCGCATGAATTTGACTCCGTTTTTAAAATTTGGACAAGAAAATATTTTAGCTGTTCGTTTAGATACCGAAAATTGGGATTCTCGCTGGTATCCCGGAGCAGGAATTTACCGTCATGTTTGGTTAGTAAAAACAAATCCGGTACATGTTGGACATTGGGGAACTTATGTGACAACACCAAATATTACCAAAGAAGCGGCCAATATCAGAGTATTAGTAAACGTAGATAATGCTACAAACAAACCCGTTAAAGCGATTGTTACAACAGATTTATATGAGCTGGATATTAATGATATTCCTAAAGTAAAGGTAGGTTCCCTAATTACTTCAACTCTTGAAATCAAAGCCAATGGAACTGAAGAAGCAGAAACTCATTCGATTATAAACAATCCTAAATTATGGGATTTAAAAACACCAAACCGTTATGTGGCGCAAACAAAAGTTAGTGTTGACGGAAAAGTTGTCGATACTTACAACACGCCTTTTGGTATTAGAACAATCGAATTTACACCAAGAAACGGTTTCCTTCTAAACGGAAAAAGAGTCGAAATCTTTGGTACATGTAATCACCATGATTTAGGTGCTTTGGGAGCTGCGATCAATACTTCGGCACTAAAAAGACAATTGGTAATATTGAAAGAAATGGGATGTAACTCTTTGCGTACTTCTCATAATCCGCCAGCGCCGGAATTGCTGGAATTGGCAGATAAAATGGGATTCCTAGTTTGGGATGAAGCTTTTGACGCCTGGAAAATTGGAAAGAAAAAATTAGATTATAACACTATTTTCGACGAATGGCACGAAAAAGATTTAGTGGCATTAGTACGCAGAGACAGAAATAATCCGTCGGTTTTTATTTGGTCAATCGGGAATGAAGTTCCAGATCAGCAAAACGTAAAATTGACAAAAGAGTTGGCGGATATAGTTCGCCGAGAAGATCCAACGCGTCCAGTGTCAAACGGATATAATGATCCCGATGGAGGAAGAGCTTCCGGAGCAGCCGTTGCGCTTGACGTTATGGGAGTAAACTACTTTTTTGACCAACAGCCAAAATGGGATATTGACCCAAGATACAAGAATAAACCAACATTGGGAAGTGAAACTGCTTCGACCGTAAGTTCGCGCGGAGAATATTTCTTTGACAATAAATTCGACAAAGCCTCCTGGCAAATTTCATCTTATGATGAAGCTTTTCCTGATTGGGGTTGTTCGCCAGACACACAATTTAGAACCAATGCAAAATATCCGCATTTATTAGGCGAATATGTTTGGACAGGTTTTGATTATTTGGGAGAGCCAACACCTTACAATTCTGATGAAACCAACTTGTTGAATTTTAGAACAGATCCTTCTAAACAAAAAGAATTAGAAGTTAAATTGGCAGAATTAGAAAAAAACAATCCGCCATCAAGGAGTAGTTATTTTGGAATTATCGATTTGGCAGGATTTCCAAAAGATCGTTATTACAGCTACAAATCACATTGGCGACCAGATGTTCCAACGGCTCACATATTGCCACACTGGAATTGGAGCGAAAGAGTAGGCAAAGTTGTTCCTGTACACGTTTATACATCAGGAACCGAAGGCGAATTGTTCCTTAACGGAAAAAGCCTTGGAAGAAAGAAAATGGAAGCAGGAAAAGATTTCCGTCTTACGTGGAATGATGTTGTTTATGCGCCTGGCGAACTAAGAGTAGTTTGCTATAAAAACGGTAAAATTTGGGCAATAGATATTGTTAAAACTACAGGAAAAGAAACAAAACTAAAAATGTCAGCAGATCGAACAGAAGCTCTGGCAGACGATGTTGATTTGGTTTTTGTAACAGTTGATATAACAGATAATAATGGCTTGGTAGTGCCTCGTTCAAAACCTTTAGTGAAGTTTTCGATAGAAGGAGCGGGAGAAATTGTGGCGACAGACAACGGAGATGCAACTAGTTTTGTGCCTTTTCAAAGTACCGAAAGACCTGCTTATAACGGGAAAGTTTTAGTAATTGTAAAAGCTAAAAAAGGTCAAAAAGGACAATTTACAGTAAAAGCCGAAAGCGCAGGATTACAAGGAGCATCAATACCGATTAGAATAAAATAATAAACAACCCGTTTGGGTGAAAAAAAAATTAACACATAGGAACATAGCTTTTGTTTTAAAAAGAATAAAAAAAAGAAACTAGTTTCTTTCACATAGGTAAAACTATGTGTGTTTAAAAAAGTGAAACGCCTTCTTTCGAGCTTATAAAACTATGTCTCTATGTGTTTAAATTAATTACAAAACCGCTTAATAAACAGTAAAAAAAATAGAAATGATTAAAAAAATAATTTTAGCTGCCTTATTCGCTGGAACAACTTTTACAAGTGTTGCGCAGAACAAAATTGCTGCAAAAGATATTGCCGAAAAAATGAAATGGTTTGAAGATGCCAAATTAGGAATCTTTATTCACGCCGGAATTTATTCAGTTGCAGATGTTTCTGAATCATGGAGTTTTCACAACGGAAAAATTTCTGTAGAAGATTATATGAAACAGCAAAAAAGCTATACGCTAAGTAAATACGATCCTGCGGCTTGGGCTGATATGATTAAAGATGCTGGAGCAAGATATGCCGTAATTACCACAAAACACCACGATGGTGTGGCAATGTACGATACCAAACTAGGTAAATTGAGTTCGGTAAAAACAACTCCTGCCAAAAAAGACATGATAAAACCATTCTTTGAAGAATTACGCAAAAGAGACATAAAATGCGGTGCTTATTTTTCTTTAATCGATTGGACACACGACGACTATCCGGGATTCTTGAAAGATAAATCTCGTTATGATATTAAAAAAGAACCAGCTCGTTGGGCACGTTTTCAAAAGTTTTTTCAAGGACAAATCAAAGAAATTTCAGATTGGTACAATCCGGATTTATGGTGGTTTGATGGAGATTGGGAACATAGTGCAGATGAATGGCAAGCCGAAAAAACGCGTAAAATGATGTTGGACAGAAATCCTAACACAATCATTAACGGACGTTTGCAAGGTTATGGAGATTATGATACACCAGAACAAAACTTTCCAGTGGTTCGTCCAGCATTTAAATGGTGGGAATTGTGTATGACTATGAACGAAAATTGGGGATACCGTGTGAGCGATAACAATTGGAAAACGCCTTATGAAATCATCACTATTTTTGTAGATGCAGTTTCAAATGGAGGAAATTTATTGTTAGACATCGGGCCAAAACCTGACGGAACTTATCCGGAAACAGTGGTTTCGACATTGAAAGAATTAGGAGATTGGAACAGAAGAAACGGCGAAGGTATTTTTGGAACTGTTCCAGGAATTCCGTTAGGACATTTTTACGGACCAACAACACTTTCTAAAGATTCAAAAACACTTTATTTATTTGTACACGGAAAAACTTCGGGGCAATTAATGCTAAAAGGACTTGACAATAAAATTCAGGATATTACAGTTTTGGGGTCAAATGTAAAACTAACGCACAAAATAGTAGGTAAAATTTCATGGAGTGCAGTTCCGGGATTAGTATATATCGATCTTCCGGAAAACACGTCAGATAAATATGTAACCTGTATCAAAGTTACATTAGACGCACCAATAAAATTATACAGAGGTCAGGGAGGTTTCCTTACCAACTAATAAAACATAAAAATGTCATCTTCAATTGCAGGAGATGACATTTTTTTATCCATCTATTTAAACGATTTAGTAAAAAATCCAGAGAGTAGAATTAATACAATAATTTAAGCTTAAGTGGCAATTCAAAAGCAACATCATGAATAAAAAAGCACTTTTAATCGGTTTATTTCTTGGAACACAAATATTGTTTTCGCAAAATATGCCAAAATATAAAAATTCAAAACTTCCTGTAGAAGAACGCGTTCAGGATTTATTATCCAGAATGACGGTAGAGGAAAAATTTTGGCAAATGTTCATGATTCCCGGCGATTTGTCTGATGGAGCAGAAAATTATAAAAACGGAATTTTTGGTTTTCAGGTAAGTGCCAAAGGAAGTACCGATGCGAGTAACCAAATTTTAGATTACAGCGCAGCAAGTAACGCTAAAGAAACCGTAAAATTAATCAACAAAATGCAAAAGTATTTTGTCGAAAAAACACGTTTGGGAATTCCAATTATAGCTTTTGATGAAGCATTGCACGGATTAGTAAGAGATGGAGCAACAGCTTTTCCGCAGTCAATTTCGTTGGCAGCAACATTTGATCCTGGTTTGATGAAAAGAGTTTCAACAGCAATTGCATTAGAATCTAAAAGTCGCGGAATTCGTCAAATTTTATCGCCAGTTGTCAATATAGCTTCAGATGTTCGTTGGGGAAGAGTAGAAGAAACCTATGGAGAAGATCCTTTTCTTTCTTCAAAAATGGGAGTCGCTTATGTGTCGTCTTTTGAAGAAAGAGGAGTCATCACAACTCCAAAACATTTCCTGGCAAATAGCGGAGACGGCGGACGTGACAGTTATCCAATCGACTACAATGAGCGTTATTTAGAAGAATATCAGTTTCCACCATTTCGCGCCTGCTTTAACGAGGGCGGAAGCCGAAGCGTAATGACTTCGTACAATACCATAAACGGAAGTCCTTGTACGGCAAACGATTGGTTGTTAAATAAAAAACTGAAAGGCGAAATGAATTTTAAAGGATTCATTATTTCAGATGCAAATGCTGTTGGTGGGGGAAATGTATTGCATTATACTGCAAAAGATTATCCTGAATCGAGTGCAAATGCGATCAATAATGGTTTAGATGTAATTTTTCAAACCGCTTACGATCACTACAAATTGTTTCAACCGCCATTTTTAGACGGAAGAATTGATATGAAAAATATCGACGAAGCCGTAACAAGAGTTTTGAGATTAAAATTTGAATTGGGATTGTTCGAGAATCCTTATGCCGATGAGAAAGAAACGAATAAATGGAACGGAAATCCAGCTCATAAATTATTATCAAGAGAAGCGGCCGAAAAAGGAATGGTTTTATTAAAAAACGATAACAATGTTTTACCTCTAAAAAAATCAATACAATCAATTGCCTTAATAGGAAATGATATTACCGAAGCAAGACTTGGCGGTTACAGCGGTCCCGGCAATGGAAAAGTAAATATGCTCGACGGTATAAAAGCGAAGTTAGGAAAGTCCGTTGCGATTAATCTGGCAGAAGGTTGTGCCAGAAGAAATAAAGAATACACCGTTGTTCCATCGGTTAATTTATTCAGCGTTGAAAAAGGAAAAACAGTAAACGGATTAGCTGCAGAGTATTTCAATAATGTGCAATTAAGCGGAAGCCCTGTTGTAACAAGATTAGACAATGCCATAAATTTTGATTGGACATTATATTCTCCAGATCAGGAAAAAATTAACTATGATTTTTATTCTGCAAAATGGACAGGAAAAATCAAATCGCCAGTTGCCGGAACTTACAAAATTGGTTTTGAAGGGAATGATGGTTACCGTTTGTATTTGAACGGAAAACTAATTATTGACAATTGGAAAAGCCAAACCTACTCGACAAAACTGGTTGATTTTAATTTTGAAAAAGACAAAGAATACGATATTAAAATCGAGTTTTTTGAATCGCAAGGTTATGCTAAATTCAAATTAGTTTGGAATATTGGAGTAAACAACGATTGGCAAAAGAAAATAGAAGAAGCCGTTGCTGCTGCCAGAAAATCTGATGTTGCTGTAATTGCTGCCGGAATCGAAGAAGGAGAATTTAATGACAGAGCTTATTTGGGTTTACTAGGACATCAGGAAGAATTAATCAATGCCGTTGCTGCAATAGGAAAACCAGTTGTTGTGATTCTTGTAGGAGGTAGCGCCATTACAATGGACAAATGGATTAATAATGTGCCTTCAATTCTGGATGTTTGGTATCCGGGCGAAGATGGTGGGCATGCAGTTGCCAATATTTTATTTGGAGATAAAAATCCGGCTGGACGTTTACCAATTACGTTTCCGGTTTTTGAAGGGCAGTTGCCATTAATCTACAACCATAAACCAACAGGACGTTCAGACGATTATACAAATTTAAACGGAGCACCTTTATTTCCGTTTGGTTACGGATTAAGTTATTCGACTTTTGAATACAGTAATTTACGATTTGATAAAAAACAACTTGGAAAAACTGAAACGACAAAAGTGTATTGCACGATAAAAAATACCAGCAAAGTCGATGGAGACGAAGTCGTTCAGTTGTACGTACGAGATTTTTTGTCTTCTATTGCTCAGCCCATAAAACAAATGAAAGGCTTTCAAAGAATTTCGCTTAAAGCAGGAGAATCAAAAGAAATTTCGTTTGAGATTAACAAAGAAACCTTGCAAATGTTAAACGAAGATATGAAATGGGTAGTAGAACCTGGCGATTTCAGAATTATGATTGGCGCATCTTCAAGAGATATTCGACTAAGAGAAATTATTACAGTTACAGAATAATTTAGCGTTTTAATAAAAAAAGATACAAAAGAAATTTATAGCATATGAGAAAAGTAATTTTTGCAATACTGTTGAATACGTTACTGTTTAGTAATCACATTACGGCGCAAAAAGTTGAAATCTTTAATCAGGTTAGAGTGCAGCACGACGAAAAATGCAAAGATTTTTCGACAGATGTTAATGGGAATATTTTTTACGGCGGTGGGCAATACGTTTTTAAAAAAGTAACGCTTCCAAAACAAAAAATAAATACAAAATATGAAATTAATGTAAGCGTAGTTTCAGGCGGAGATCGCTACGACAGAGCAGGATCTATTTTTGTACTTCCGGTAGATAAAAACAATTCGTTAGAAGATGTTGTAAAGGGAAAAAAGTTTGCTTCGAACGAATTTACAAAAATAAAATCGATAGTTCCAGAAGGTAATTTTGCGCCAACAGTTGAGCTAATGCGCTTTATGACCACTTTTGGAATTGGTTTTTTTAGCAATGATTCCTTGCAACGTAAACCAGTTTATATTCCGTATTGGGAAAAAGAAGTGAGATGGAAAGAAGATATTTCGCAATTTTCTACCGTTTTGCAAGGCGAAGTTTGGATAGGAGTTCATATTGGCAATTATACCAAAGGCGGACATATTGTTAATGCAACAATCAATTTGACTCCGAGCGAGTTGAGCTGCGATCTTCCAAAAAACAAAATTATCGTTCCTATTTTAAACACAGAACCTTTTGGAACCAATCAAGGAAACGATGAGTTATTTGCTTATAAAGATTTTCAAGTAGAATTCAATTTACCAAATGGAGCAAAAAATCCAAAATTATATTACATCACAACTGGACACGGCGGTCATGGCGAAGGGGATGAGTTTGTTAAAAAACAGAATATCGTTAAAGTAGATGGTAAAAAAGTAATTGATTTTATTCCGTGGAGAGATGATTGCGCGAGCTTTCGCCGATTTAATCCGGGTACGGGAGTTTGGCTGAAGAAAAGAAAAGCACCTTATATTCAGGATGATAAAGGAACTTATGCCGTAAAAGAAATTGAAGAACCAATAGCAAGTAGCGATTTAAGTAGATCAAATTGGTGTCCGGGAAGTAACGTTCCGCCAATGATAGTTCCTTTAGAATTGAATGAAGGAAAACACACAGCAATTTTTAGTATTCCCGAAGCACAAAAAAATGCAAACGGAACTTCAAATCACTGGATGGTAAGCGCATATATCGTTTACGAACTTTAGAAAAAAGAAGGTTTGAAAAGCAAAATGAAAGCGATTGGAGATGAAGGTGTCAATTTGATGTGTTTTTTAGAAAATTAGTAAGGATAATTAATGCATAATACGAATTAAAGGAGCTATTTAGGTTAAAATTTTGTAGGATTTAAGTATCTGTAAAAATCAAATATCAAAAAAAGCTTACAACTTAAAAATGAGGACAAAAATTAAAGAAAATACGATCAGAATTTAACAGTGAATTGATCTTAAAATAGAAGAAAAAATTAGAATTGATTTTCGAAAGGAATTTTGAAACGGAAGAAAATGGCAATTTGTTTAATTTATTGAGGTTAACATATATTTATGTTAAAAAATTTACAATTTTACTTAATTTTTGCCGCTTTTTTTTAAGATTTTAATTTTTTTAAAATATATGTAAAATTTAATGATTTGTCAGAAAATTAATATTCAATTTAAAAGTTGTATTTGTTTTATTTATAGGCTATTGGCGCTAAAATTTTGAATAATACTTTTAAAATGTTAAAATGGATAATTTGATATAAAAAAAATACTAAAACGTTTTTGTAAATCGTTTTATTAAATATATATTTGCTTATAACGAATTAACTTAGAATTAAGATAAACTTAACGTTTCATGAGTAAAAAGATCACTATTAAAGATATCGCCAAAGCTGCAAATGTATCTGTCACCACAGTTTCGTTTGTTCTTAACGACAAAGGCGAGAAGATGGGGATAAGCAAAGAAGTGATTAAGAAAGTCTTTAAAGTTACTGAGGAAATGAAGTTCAGACTCAATATGATCGCCAGCAGTTTGAGAACTGGAAAAACAAGATCTATTGGACTTATTGTAGAGGATATTTCGAATCAGTTTTTTTCTGATTTGGCAAGAGTAATAGAAAGAGAAGCGATAGACTTAAATTATAGAGTTTTTTATTGCAGTACAGGCGGAAATGATGAGCGAGCAGTAGAGTTGGTTAATAGTTTATTGCAGGCAAATGTAGATGGTTTTATTATCACGCCAACCAAGAATATGAAAGCAACTATCGATCGTTTGATGGAGCTTCAATGTCCGGTTGTTTTGCTCGATAGATATTTTGAAGAGCAAAATGTGAGCCACGTAGTGTTGGATAATTTTGAAGGTGCAAAAACAGCCACAAATTATCTTTTGGAAAAAGGATTTAAAAAAATTGCTTTTGTAACCAATTCGTCAGAATTGATTCAGATGGATCTTAGAAAGCAAGGATATATAAGTGCACTAAAAGAAGTGAATTTATACGACGAATCTAAAATTCTTGATATTGAGTATCATATTAGTGAAGACGAAAGAATAGAAAAGATCTCTGACTTTTTGAATAATACAACCGAGATTGATGCGGTTTTGTTTGGAGCAAATTATTTGCTGCTTGCAGGGTTGCAATCTTTTAGAAAATTGGGATTAAAAATTCCAACAGATAAAGCAGTTATAAGTTTTGATGATCACGATAGTTTTAGATTGCATTCGCCTTCTATCACAGTTTTATCTCAGCCAATCGAAGAAATGGGAAAAAAAACAGTTCGTTTATTAATGAAACATATGAATGAAGGAAACAATTCTGAAATTGAGAAAGAAAAGAAAAAAGGAAGTCTAACTATAAGGGAATCGGTGTAGTAATTGTATTCCTTTTTTTTAAAGCAACGCACTAAAACGTTGTAGTTGATCAGAAAACAAAGCAAGTGAAATATAGACCAATTATTAAACAAAAAAAATGTGCTTATGATGTAAAGAAGTAAAGATGTGTTAAACAAGAAACTTAATTATTATTAAATTCTTTCGAAGAGAATAGTAATAAACAATTAAAGGTTTTAGTGCTCATTTTTAGGAAATCAGAACCCTTAATTAAATAAATTAAAAACCAAACCAAACCAATATTAATTATGAGAAAACTGTTATACGAATCACTATTAGTCTTTCTAATGGTAATGTGCTTCCAAGGGGCGAAAGCACAAGACAAAACAATCTCCGGAGTAATTACAGACAATGCAAATCTACCTGTGCCTATGGCAATAGTTAGAGAAAAAGGAACAAAACAAGAAACATCTACCGATGAAAATGGAGTGTTTAAAATTTCGGTAAAAGAAGGAGCAACTCTTATTGTAAGTTCGATAGGGTTCAAAACAACAGAATTAAAAGCTGTTGATGGTATGAAAGCGAGATTAGCAAGTGCTACAAATGAACTTGATGGAGTTACAGTTACCGCTTTAGGTCAAACAAAAAAGAACAAATCAATTGGATATGCTACAAGTATAATCAAAGCAGATGCGATAACAAAAACGGCTTCGCCAACAATCGCAAACTCTTTGTATGGTAAAGCGCCAGGTGTACGTATTAGTTCTACACCAGGTGGAGCAGGAGCAATCAATATTCAAATTCGTGGTATAAACTCTATTACAGGTAGAAATCAGCCACTTATCATTTTAGATGGTGTGCCTATTCGTGACGGAGAGGTTAACAACAATGATTACTGGAACCAACAACGTGTTAAAAATAATGGTTTAGCAGATATTAACCCTGAAGATATCGAGAACATTTCGATTCTTAAAGGAGCTTCTGCTGCTGCATTATACGGTTCTGAGGCTGTAAACGGGGTTGTATTAATTACATCTAAATCTGGTAAAGGAAAAAAAGGGTTAGGTATTGATTTTAGTACTAGTTATTCTGGGAATCAAATTGCATACATGCCAAGATTTCAATATGAAAGAGGTTCAGGATGGACAAATGCAAATTATTCTACAGGATTTTTAGCACCAGACGGTTTTGCTCATTACGATACTAATGGTGATGGTGTTGCTGATACAAGAGGAGTTTCAGCTAGTAGTAATAACTTTGGTCCTTGGTTTGATGGAAAACCAGTTATGAGTTGGGATGGAGTTATACGTCCATATTCTGCTCAAAGAGATGGATACAAAAACATGTTCCAACAAGCTTGGGATGCAACAACAAACTTTGCACTTACAAATAGTACTGAAAACAGTAATATACGTTTTTCTTATACACATATCGAATCTGAAGGATTGAGTATGGGGAACAACAACAAAAAGAACAATTTTAACGTAAATGCATCTTTCAAAACAGGAAAGCTGAAAACAGATGTTGTGGTAAGCTATTTGAACCAAAACGTACGTAACCGTACATTTGCAATGGATCGTTTGGTTAACAACTTTACAGGTATGCTTGGACCATTTGATAATGGTGATTGGTATAAAGCTAAATACAAAACGAGTTTAGGATACAAATACGTTACTGGTCAAGGTACTCAAAGTTTAACGCCAAACGAGAATATTTATCGTAATGGTTTTAAAGCAGATATTGCAGATTATTTCTGGAATACAAATGCAAAACAACAAGACGAAGTTACAAATCGTTTAATTGCAAGTGTTGCTGAAACGCTTACAATTACAAATGATTTATCTTTACGTGGTCGAGTTTCTACTGATTTAACTGCTGTAAACACAGAAAGTAAAAATCCTGTAGAAATTCCTTTAGTGTACCAATTTGGAGGAAATGGAGATACTTCAGGATCTTTTATGATGGAAGGTCAGGACTACAATATTCTTTATGGTGATTTATTATTGACTTACAATAAAAAAATTAACGAAGATTTTGGTGTAAATGCGCTTCTTGGTTACCAAGGTACGCAAGAAACAGGTAGTTTTTTATCTCGTTCTACAAATGGTGGTTTAAGTGTTGAAGGGTGGTATGATATGAATTCATCTATCGGTTTAGCGACTAGTACTTCTACAAGATATAAAACAGTGAAAGATGCCGTTTATGGTACTTTAAGCGGAAGCTTTAGAAACTATTTATTCATTGAAGGAACAATCAGAAAAGACCGTACATCTACAATGAACCCAAATAGTAATAGCTTTACTTATCCTTCTGTAAATACAAGTTTTGTATTATCAGATGCAGTTAAATTGCCAGAGTTTATTAATTATGCAAAATTGCGTGGTTCTTGGGGTAAAGTGGGTAACTATCCAGATCGTTACAGAGCAAACGTAGCATTTATTCAAACTACTTTAGGAACTCAAGGAACTGCAAATCCAGTTTTAATTACAAACTCTCAGGATTCATACGGAAACGAAGGAATTAAGCCTGAAATGAAAACAGAGTATGAGCTAGGTTTTGAAACTAAATTCTTCGACAGAAGATTAGGTTTAGATTTTTCATACTACAATGCAGATGTTAAAGATCAAATTCTTGATTTGAGTTTAGCACCAACAACAGGAGCAAGTAAAATATTAGCAAACGTAGGTGAGCTTAATAATAAAGGTTTTGAGATTGCTTTGACTGCTTCTCCTTTTAGAACAGAAAATTTCTCTTGGGATCTTACTTTAAACTGGGCAAAAAACACCAATAAAATTGTAAAATTAGCCAACGGTTCATCTGAGTTATTACATGCTGATTATGATGGATCTGCAGCTCAATTAAAATCAGTTGTAGGTGATGCAATGGGAGGTCTTTATGCACACCCTGTTAAAACAGATGCTAATGGGAAAGATATGGTTGACTCTGATGGATTCTTAATGATCGATGGAGACAAATGGGTTAAATACGGAAGCGCTACACCAAAAGGTGTGGGAGGTTTATTAAACACATTTACGTATAAAAATTTCACATTAGATGTAAATATCGACTATTCTTACGGAGGTTATTTAATGCCTACAGGTGTTAACTGGATGATATCAAGAGGTTTAACTGAAGAATCATTGAAGTATAGTACAAATGAGCGTGGTGGTTTAACGTACTATATGGATAGTAATGGTAAAGGAGTTCAGGTTCCTAATAGTGCAACAGCAGGACCAGGCGGGCAAGTTTTGTATCGTGATGGTATGTTGATGAATGGAGTTACCGCTGATGGTGCAACAAACACAAATGTGATCTCTCAGGCAGGTTATTACAACATGACTTACAACTGGGGAGGACCACAATACAGTAGTTCACGTTATGAATTGTATATCCAAAAGAATGACTATGTTAAATTAAGAGAGGTATCTCTAGCGTTTAATGTGCCAGCATCTTATGCTAAAAAAATAGGAGCAACTAAATTAAGTTTTTCTTTCTTCGGGCGTAATTTATTTTACATCTACAGAACACTTAAAGATATGGATGCTGAAGCAACAACTGCTGGTTCAAGATGGGATAAAAACGTAAACAATGCAGGATTGACTCCGTCAACAAGAAGTTATGGAGTAATGTTGAGAGCATCTTTCTAATTGGATAATTTATAATTAAAAAAATACAACATGAGAAAATTATTATATATATCACTAGTATCTGCGTCAGTTCTTTTGAACTCTTGTTCAAAGGACGATTTTGCAGAAGCATACAGAGATCCGTCTACAGTAACTTCGACAACTGTGCCTAAACAATTTGCCGGGTTCATGAAAATCAACTTCGAGGATGTAATCCCATCCTACTGGAATTACTTTACAGTAATTAGAACAACTTCTCTTACTTTTACTCAAGCTCACGGTTTTGTTAATTCGTCAGGGCGTTATGTTACAGGAGCGACTATAAACGACAGATGGGTTAGGTATTACAAATTCGTTACTCAATTTAGAGAATTAGAAAAAGTGTACGCTACTTTATCTCCAGCAGATCAGGCAGCAAACAAAATCTATATGATTACTGCAACGATTTACTTGTACGATCATACCTCAAAAATGATTGATAACGTAGGAGATATTCCGTTTTCTGAGGCAGGAAAAATTAGTATGACTGGTGGAGATTATTCAAAAGCAGCAGCTAAGTACGATAATCAAACAGAGCTTTACATTAAGATGTTAGATGAGTTGAAAGCTTATTCAACAGAATTGAATTCAGTTACTTTAACTGCTGGAGTAGAAACAGTATTTAAAAATCAAGATTTAATTAATAAAGGAAATCTTGTAAGCTGGAAAATCTATTGTAATTCTTTGCGTTTAAAGTTATTAAACAGAGTTTCTGCAGTTCCTGCTCTTACAGCAAGAGCAAATTCTGAAATGGCTGAAATTATTGCTGAAGGAAAAATCGTTGACGAAAGTGCTGAAAATATTGCATTTAGAGTATATACTCAAGATGTAGATTTAGATACTGCAGGATTTTTTGACGCTTTAGAGTCAGGAAATAACAACATTGCTCCAAAACCAATGATTGATCACATGAACACCAATAGTGATCCTCGTGAAGCCTGGTTGTTTCAGAAGGGAGCAAGTGCAACAGCTTACGTAGGACTGGATCCAACGTTAGCATCAGGAGCTCAGGATCAATTAATTGCTGATACTAAAATTGCACTTTACAATATGTCAGTAATCAGTAAAAACAAATGGTTACCAGGTACATTAATAAATGCTCCGGAGGTAAACTTGATTCTTGCAGAGTACTATACTAGAAATGGTAATGGAGCTTTGGCAAAAACATACTTCGAGAAAGCCATCAGACAATCTATTGAGTATTATGTAAGATTAGGTGATAAAGCGGATGTTTTAACTTGGAAACCAACTGCAGAACCTACAGTTGCTGAAGTAAATGCTTACATCACTAAAATTAATTTTGCAGGAGCTACAACAGCAGCAGATCAATTGAAGTTAATTGCTTTTCAAAAGTACATTCACTACAACATCATGCAAGCTGATGAATCTTGGGCTGAGCAAAGAAGGTTAAAACTTCCAGCGTTCACTTTCATTGATGATGAAACTAGTACGATTAGAAAAACTCCTCCAACTCGTTTCACATACCCAAATTCTGAAAGAGTTTATAATACAGATAATTACAATACAGTTAAGGATAAAGATAACTTAAGTACCAAAATTTTCTGGGACGTAAAATAATTTCATTTTAAATGTTTTGTTAGTAATTGGTAGACCCCGGATTCAGGATATTTCTTGAATCTGGGGTTTTTCAATTTAGAGATGTTTTTTTTATAAAAAGATTCATTCTGTCATTGGGTGTAATTAAATATTACGTGTCAGGCTGAGCGATCCCGAGGTTTCGGGAGAAGCATGCGTTCCGATTGGAGCGCCTTCGACTTCGCTCAGGTTGACAAACAATACTTCTTTTTTTATTATTTTAATCCTTTGTGTCAGGCTGAGCGGAGTCGAAGCCCGCGTTCCAGTTGGAACTCCTTTCTGCCGAAGCCTTGGGATTACTCATTTTGACAAACGATACTTTCTATTTTTATTATTTTAATCCTTTATGTCAGGCTGAGCGATCCCGAGGCTTCGGGAGAAGCCCTTTTAAGTTTATAAAACCAAACAAAAAAATCGGCGAACTAGCAGTTAATTACACTGTAGTTCGCCGATTTTTATTTAATGAGACTTTGTCTTTAGTTTATGTAAATCATGTTGTAAAGAAGCTATACAAAGGATTTTAAAGCATTTTAATTCTGTTTAATAAAAGTTAAAGGCTGTTCGTAGTTTGCAATAGCAACCAAAGCATTATAAATGTATTTAGAAACCAAAGCACCGCCTTCGCTGTTAATTAAAGCCGTATCATCTTCGGGAGTGTGATATTGCGGATGTCCGCCCGTATGCAAACCAATTGCCGAAATATCATTTTTATAAAAAGTAACATGATCAGAACCGCCCACATCACCCGCAAAAACAACCGGATTAAGTCCGCTGCCTTCACCTAATTTTTTCATTAATTCGACTCCGTCAGGAAAAGTTCCTGCGCCACCCATATAAAGTTCTTTTTTATCATTTAATCGTCCAACCATATCCATATTAATCATCACTTTTACAGCGTTTTTATCGACTGGTAAATGATTAACAAAGTATTTAGAGCCCAATAAACCTTCTTCTTCGGCACTGAACGAAATAAAAATAATACTTCTTTTAGGAGCAATTTTATTATGATGAAGTTCTTCTAATATCGACAAAAGAGCCGACACACCAGAAGCATTATCATCGGCTCCATTGTGAATTGCAATAGTATCTTTTTTCTTGCTGCCGGAACCTTTTCCGCCCCATCCCCAATGATCGTAATGTGCGCCAATAACGATAAATTCTTTCTTTAAATTTTCATCAGAACCCTCAAGATATCCAACAACATTTTGTGTAGATACACTATCAGATTTCATTTTATTAATTTCAGGTTTTATAAAAATTTTAAAAGGCTGATAGTAACTATCACTGAATTTTTTTAGTCCAAATTTTTTAAAATATTTTTTGATGTAAGCCGCAGCTTCATTATTGCCTTTTGTTCCTGCAAGACGACCTTCCAGTTTATCCGAAGCTAGATAAGTGTCGTGCTTAAGGAATTTCTCAGCAGAAATTGTAGTTTGTGCAGTTCCTTTTTCGGTCGCTATTAACGCAACCGCAGAAAAGAGAATAACTTTTTTTAACATGTTTGTAATAATTAATTTTAAAGTATATGTTGTATACGAGTCGTCATGATAGACCTAACAGGTTTTTAAAACCTGTTAGGTCTTGATAAATAAATCTATTGTATCTGCATTTCGATTATCGTATCAATTGTATCGATTTTTGCGCCATTCAAATACACAAATGTTCCCTCAGGTTGTTGTTTGAATTTCAGTTCTTTTTTGCCGTCTAGCAAATAGCATTTTTTAATTTTTTGCTTCATTTCAGGAATAAAAATATAATCAGACTCGTTTGGCGTCTTGATAATGTGCGCAAACAAAGTTTTTCCTTTAGCAGTAAATACACCCCAATCTTGAGGTTTCATTACATTGCCTCTCGTTCCGTAAATTGTATTTCCGTTTTTATCCATCCAAACACCAATTTCTTTCAGCGTTTCAACAAATTCCGGCTGAATAGTTCCATCGGCCATTGGACCCACATTCAAAAGGAAATTGGCATTTAAACTTGCCGCATTAATTAAGTAATGAATTAAATCTTTGGTCGATTTGTATTTTCGGTCATTGATATTAAAACCCCAGGAATTGTTCATAGTTTCGCAAGTCTCCAAAGGCAATTGCGAAATAGATTGTCCGCCAAATCCTGTAGAATTTCCGCCAGGTAAATCTTTCTCAAAAGCCTGAAAATCTTCTCCCTGAATAGGTGTAAGATGATGATTGTTTGAAATTAGACAATTAGGCTGCAAAGAATGAATCAATTTGTAAATATCATCATAATGCCAGTTTACTTTAGATTGTAATGTTTTATCAGTATCATTATCCAATTGATCCCAGTGACCATCAAACCAAATACCACTAATTTCTCCATAATTCGTCAATAATTCAGTTAATTGACCTTTCATAAAATGAATATAGCTTTCCCAATCACTTTTTTGAGTTCTGCCAGTTCCTTTACCCGTTTTACCCGTTTCATATTGATAATCAGATCTTGTCCAGTCTAAAAGCGAATAATAGCAAAATAATTTAATGCCTTCTTTATGACATTCTTCAGCCAACTCTTTCAATAAATCTCTTTTAAAATGCGTATTGGTAATTTTCCAATCAGACAATTTAGTGTCAAAATTGCTAAAACCATCGTGATGACGCGTCGTAAAAGTAATGTATTTCATTCCTGCACTTTTTGCAATGCTAACCCATTTTTTAGCATCAAAATCCTGCGGGTTAAAAACATTAATCAATCTTCCGTACTCCGTTACTTTAATGTTTTGGTTGTTCATAATCCATTCGCCGTTACCCAAAACGCTGTAAGGCCCAAAATGAATAAACATACCAAATTTATCATCCTGAAATTCCTTTCTGTTTTTTAGATTTCCTTCGGTAGGAGTGTAAGTTTGAGCCATTATTGCTGTTAGACTCATCGAGAAAAACAGCAGACAAAGTGTGATTTTTTTCATGTTTTTTTGAAGTTTTGTGGTTTGATAGTAAAGCTTTAGATATTAAAAAATTAGAATTAACTCGTTGAATATAATGCGTAAAAAAAATAAACACATAGAAACATAGATTTTATGTTTAGAAAAGGAGACAAAAAGAAATACATTTCTTGTACATAGATAACTATGTGTATTTTAAATAAGTGAAACGCCTTTTTAAGCTTCCAAAAGCTATGTTTCTATGTGTTTAAAAATTACGTCCAACGAGTTAATTTTAGTTTTTTTTTTCAAACTTAAATATAGAAAGACTTCCTTTTAATCAATAAGTCGATATTATCCATATTTAATTATCAATTACCTTTCACCAATCAAAAATCCCGAAACATTCCATGCGCTGCTGCTCGTTCCTTCCGGTTTTCCCATTGGGATAGAAACACGAATAGTATGTTTTCCAGGTGCAAGACTTCCTAAATCAATCAAATTAGGATTGGTAGTTGTTCCCGGACACCAATTAGAACGGCTTAAATCTGACGATGATAAACCGTTGCCAAAATTACCCGAAGCAGGATTGCTCAATCGGTACGAACCACAATCAGTACGCCAAGGAGTAAATCCAAAAACTTCTTTGCCATCAATGAAAATAGTATTCCTTTTTTGCAAAAATTCATCGCCATTTTCCCATCCGCCATGACCAGTTGTGGTGTAACTCAATTTGAAATTTTTATAACCTTGCGGAACTTCAAACGACATTTCTAATCCTTTTTCATTATCAAACATTGTGGCATAATCTTGTCCCGCCATTTCCATAACATTCAAAGTATTGAAAAGAGGTAAAATAAAATCGCCTTTCTTATTATTGTCTTCACCTTCGTGAATCGAAATATTCAAACTCGCTTTGTGTCCACCCGCATCATAATTACCAATAAACATCCCAATGTAAACCTCCTGATTGCTCAATTTTGGCTGTAAAAGCGAAATATCCTGACGGTAAAAAACACTATCCTGCCAAACCTTATTTTTAAGTTGTAAGTAATTAAAATGTTTGACACCAAAAGGCGTAAAAAAGCGCATCAATTCTAGCAAAGGAGTATATTCATTAGTTGCCACAACACCCTGGTATTTTTTACCATCGCCGTTTTCATAAACCGGCAAAGTTTTAACACCAGATTTTAATCCGTCCAGAAAAGAACTTTTTTTATCCATCGGAATCATAAAAACAGATCCCGTTCTGTCGTAAGCATCGCCATTAGATTGCTGAGTTACATCAACAAAAATGGCGCTTCCGTTTTTAATTACAGGAAATTTTACTTTTCGAACAATAATAGTTCCGCTTGCAAAACGCAGAATACTGTCGTTTGATTTAGAATCAGATGAAAAGTTAATTTGTTCTTTATTAAAAACAGGAATGTTCGTAAAACGGCTTTTCCATAATAAATCTTTATAAGTTAACTGATCTACAGATTGTACGTCAGGAATTTTTAAAACTGAAGGAATCGTTTTTAGAATTTCAATTTTGGATGCTGTTACAATAGAATTACCGTTTCGATTCGTTTCCAGAACCAAGCCTAAATCCTGTCCAAGAACACTTGGTCCACCTTTTAACCCTAATTCGTTCGTATACCAAATTTCTATTTTATTTGAGTTTACAGATGTAGTTGCTTTTTTGCAGGTATAATTCAGAATTTTTTTAGTTTCAGTACTAAACTCAAATTTTTGCTTTCCTAAAGCTTCATTATCCAAACCCAAAATAGATTTATTGGCTTTAAGCTGTGCCCATTGTAAAATGGTTTTCGTATTAAAATCTACAAAAGTCTGCTCGAAAGGCAAATCTGCTTTTTGCTGCGTAATTTTATCAGATGTTGTTAAACTCAAATCCTTAGAGGTAAATAAAAGCAAAGGATCTTGGTTTTCGCTAATTTTTCCATTGTAACTTCTTTGGTAAGTAACTTTAATTGCTTTGGCTGTTTTTTGAGCAAAAGACATTGTGAAGCTGCAAAAGACAAAGAATACAAATAGTTTTTTTTTCATGTTTTGGTTTTGTTTGATTTATCGGTGCTTTTGGTTTAATCCAAAAGAAACAGAAAGGGTTAGTTTTGAAAAAATAAATAAAACATAAGTCAATTTACTAAATCGATTTAATAAAAATTGCAAGACCAAAATGAAAACAGGAATAAAACTGCGATTTCATCGTATGGTGAATTTATAAAATAGAGAAGTAAAATGAACTTATAGTCTTTTTTGTAAAAAGCTAAGATAGAAATTTTTAAGTTCTAATAGGAACATACTAACTTTTTTTAGTTGAAAAAAATAGCCTTTTTTAATTTATTCGTTGATAATCAGTGAATTTGTTATATCGTTTTAGTAAGAATTAATTTTAACTAAAATTGTTTAGTAATCAATTAGTTACATTTTTTATGAAATAATTTTGTTCGTAACAAAAAACTATTACATTTGTCATATGTATGAACATATGAACAAAATACCGTTATTAGATCACGACAGCAAAATTCCGCTTCATAAACAAGTAGAAGAATTACTTCGCGAGTTGATCAAACATCCCGATTTTAAGGATGGAGAATTGTTTCCAAAAGAAGTGGATTTGGCGAAACGTTGGGGAATATCTCGTAACACACTTCGTCAGGCCATTGCCATTTTAGTAAACGAAAAATTACTAGTTAGAAAGAAAGGTTCCGGAACACGAGTGTCTCAAAATAGAATCAGTACCAACCTAAACAACTGGATGAGTTTTACTCACGAGATGGAGGATATGGGATTGGAGTTTAAAAATCTTTCGTTGAATGTAGAAATGGTCAAAGCCAGCACTAAAGTTGCTAAATATCTGCAAATAAATGAAGGAGACGAAGTCTTGCTTTTGCAACGCACCAGAAGTATCGATGACAGCCCAATGGTTTATTTCGAATCCTATTTTCATCCGCGAATTGGACTTTCTGTCGAGGAGAATTTTGAGGCACCGTTATACGAGATATTAGGCAATAAATACAACGTAGTTCCTGTGTATTCGCAAGAAGAATTAAAAGCCATTGCGGCCAATAAACGTATTGCAGGGCTATTAAAAATCGAGAAAAACCAGCCTGTTCTGGAAAGAAGAAGAGCTGTTCTTGACACTGCAAGAAAACCAATAGAATACAACATTTGTTATTACCGAAACGACTGGTTTACGTATACCATCGAAATCAAACGTACGGTTTAAAAACACACGAGTTATAAATGGAAAAATCAATTCAGTCTAAAAGAAAAACCACACAACCTTTATTACCTCTTACCGCAGTTGTGAAAGAAAATGGAGCATACAATGTTTTTCCATCTTTTCACACCAACTCCAATGTTTTGGTTGGATTTGAAACTTTGGCCAATCAAATAGCAACACAAAAGATTGTGGTTATTGATGGATTTGGTGGTGTGCTTTGGGAAAATTTTAGACAGCATTTAAATTCGGCTTTGATCGAAAAAAAGAAAAATGTGCTTTGGTACAATATTGATTCCTGCTTAAAATCAAGCGAAGAAATCAATAAAATGATTGAGCCAAACCTTAATGGAGACGATCCTGTTTTTGGAAAAAAATATTTGGGAGAACTTTCTGATTTCTTCGAAGCCGAAAATTTAAAACAATTAAAAGCAGACACGAGTGCTGATATTTGTATCGTATACGGAACTGGAGCTTCATTATCAAATTGGGAAGGGCAATTGCTTTATGTTGATGTTCCTAAAAATGAAATCCAATATCGAATGCGAGCCGGTGCTGTAAAAAATATGGGTAATAGCGAAACTTTGGTCTATTCGCAGATATACAAAAGATTGTATTTTATAGAGTGGCCAGTTTTAAATATTCATAAAGAACGTTTACTGCCTAAAATAGATTTTATTATTGACGAACAACGTATTGATGAAATTACCTGGATGAAAGGAAATGATTTTAGAAATTCATTGAATCTAATGTTAGAAAGTCCATTTCGTGCACGTCCGTGGTTTGAAGCCGGAATTTGGGGTGGCGATTGGATGAAAAATAATATCACCGATTTGAATCAGGACGAAGTAAACTATGCGTGGTCTTTTGAATTAATTACTCCCGAAAACGGAATTGTACTAGAAGGAAATAATAATCTACTAGAAGTTTCTTTTGACTTTCTATTATTTCAGGATAATAAAAAAGTACTGGGAAAAGCGGCTGATCGTTTTGGGAATTATTTTCCAATTCGTTTCGATTATCTGGATACTTTCGATGGCGGAAATCTTTCCGTACAATGTCATCCACGTCCGGAATATATTAAAGAAAATTTTGGAGAAGCATTTACGCAGGATGAAACCTATTATATTTTGGATTGCGAAGAAGATGCCGAAGTGTATTTGGGTTTTCAGGACGATATTAATCCAGATGAATTTAAACAAGCTTTAATCGAATCTCAGGAAAAGGCAGAAGAAATTGATATTGTAAAATATGTGCAAAAATTCAAGGCAAAAAAACACGATTTATACCTAATTCCAAACGGAACCATTCATGCTTCGGGCAAGAATAATATGGTATTAGAAATTAGCAGTACCCCTTATATTTTTACATTTAAAATGTACGATTGGGTTCGTCCTGGTTTAGACGGAAAACCGCGCCCAATCAATGTAGAACATGGATTTAAAAACGTTTATTTTGATCGAAAAGGCAAAAGAATTGAAAGAGAGTTTATTTCGAAACCTAGCATAACCAAAGAATTTTCAAACGGCAGAAAAGTAAGTTTACCCACTCACGAAGAGCATTTTTACGCCGTTGACCGCTACGAATTTACGGGAGAAATAGAGATCGAAACTCTTGGACAATGTCATATTTGTATGCTTGTCGAAGGTGATATTGGAGAAGTAAGCGCAGGAAAAAACAATCAAAAATTTAAATATGCCGAAACTTTTGTTATTCCGGCAAATGTTCCAAAATACAAAATCAATCATTTAGGCAGTAAAAAAGCCTTTTTAGTGATTTCGTATGTAAAAGACAATTGGTGTTAGAACTATAGGACAACTAATAAATGAACCACCATTTAGCCTTTTTCTAGTAAAACCAGAGGAATGCGATTAACTATAAATTAAAATCTTGGATGTATTTAAATTAAACATATAGAGACATAGATTTTGCATGTACAAGAAGGTGACAAAAAGAAATATATTTCTTTCACATAATTGGATTTGTGAATTGTCACCCTGAGCGAAGTCGAAGGGCGTTCCAATTGGCACGTGGGCTTCGACTTCGCTCAGCCAGACAGCGCGTTCGTCTGACAAATGGTTATCAAAAAACTATGTTTCCATGTGTTAAAAATTTATTTATTGAATTAAGCAGTCAACATCAACTATAACTACTATCTAACCAAAAACGAATGAAAACCAAAAGAACCAATTATTTCATATCACTCATAACGCTAATAGCAGCATTAGGCGGTTTTTTGTTTGGGTTTGATATGGCCGTTGTGAGCGGTATTATCGAACCATTAAAAATACAATATAACTTATCATCGGCACAGGAAGGATTATTTGTTTCCTGCGCTTTATTAGGTTGTATTGTAGGCGTAGCTTTTTCGGGTTATTTGAGCGATAAAATTGGAAGAAAAAAAGTATTATTCATTTCTGCCATATTGTTTCTAATAAGTGCAATAGGTTTTGCATTTTCAGAAGTGTATTCAACATTAATTTTATTTCGGGTACTTGCCGGAATGGGAGTAGGAGTTGCTTCAAATGTTTCACCACTTTATATTTCCGAAGTGGCGCCTTCGCACAAACGCGGACAGTTGGTTGTATTTTATCAGCTTGCCATAACCGTTGGTGTTTTGGCAGCATATATCAGTAATTTTTTTCTTCAAAAATATGCAATAACACATTCCGCAACAGGCCAGGGTTTGCTTCATTGGTTGTTTATTGAAAATGTTTGGCGCGGAATGTTTATTGTTGGCGTAATTCCGGCGGGAGCATTTTGTTTGTTATTGCTAATAGTTCCTGAAAGTCCGCGCTGGTTGGTACAATTTGGACTCGATGAAGAAGCTTTTAAGATACTCAATAAAATAAATGGAAGCGAAAAAGCCCAAATAGAGCTGCACTCTATTAAGGAAATGACCAGTCAAAAAACTGGAGGATATAAAGAATTACTTCGTTCGCCTTTGCGTAAATTGTTGGTTTTGGCAATGGTACTTACCGCTTTATCACAATTTAGCGGTATTAACGGAGTTATTTTTTACGGGCCAACAATTTTAAAATCGGCAGGGATTGTAACCAGCGATGCATTGTTTTATCAGGTAATATTGGGTCTGGCGAATGTGCTTTTTACATTTGTAGCCATTTTTAAAGTAGACACTTGGGGGCGAAGACCTTTGTATTTAGTAGGTTCGTTGTGTGCCGCTTTTGCATTGGCTCTAACAGGTTTTTGTTTTATGATGAATATTACAGGCTGGTATATGCTGTTTTGTATCATCTTATTTCTGTTGTTTTTTGCCTTCTCCCTTGGACCATTAAAATTTGTAATCTCAACAGAAATTTTCCCAACACATATTAGAGGAACAGCATTGTCAATATGCATTATGACGATGTGGGTTGCCGACTGGATTGTCAATTTGCTATTTCCTATAATGAGAGATGGATTGGGTATTGCAGCAACATTTTTTGTTTTTTCATTCTTCTGTATACTTTCATTCGTCTATGCAAAAAAGAAACTTTTTGAAACCAAAGGAAAAAGCCTCGAAGAAATTGAGAAGTCATGGAACTTAGGCTTAAACGAAGATATAAAAGAAGAAACACTTAAAGCAATTGAGAAAGCATAAATTGTATTCATAAAAATCTTTAGCGTCCAGCTTTAGTTTGATGTAAACTAAAATAGAATAAAAAGAAAGAAAATGTATAGCGTCCAGCTTTAGCTGGATGTAAGCAATAAAATTTAGATTAGTGGCTTTAGCCAAAAAGCATAAGTTCGGCTAAAGCCAAGATCTATAATCAATTTAACCCTGCAGTTAAAACTGGAGGCAATTTAAATGTATAGATGTTTAAACTGAATACATCCAAAAGATTAAGCCCATAATTGACTTTTTGCAACCTCATTTTATATTTTAAAATATTATGAAAAAGAACTTACTATTATTAATCCTTTTCGTTTTTAACCTTACAATTTGGGCGCAGCAAAAGCCCAATATCATTATAATTTATGCAGACGATTTAGGTTATGGCGATTTAAGTTGTTACGGCATGTCGAAAATTAGTACTCCAAATATTGATAAATTGGCAAAGCAAGGATTGCAATTTTCTAATGCACATTCGACTTCTGCAACTTGCACACCTTCAAGATACGGATTGCTTACGGGCAAATATCCGTGGAAACAAAACGGAACCGGAATAGCGCCTGGTGATGCTTCGTTAATTATCCCAACCAATAAAGCGACTCTTCCTTCGATGTTGCAAAAGGCGGGTTATACCACAGCTGTAATTGGCAAATGGCATCTGGGATTGGGTACGAATGGTATTGATTGGAATACTGAAATTAAACCCGGACCAAAAGAAGTTGGATTCGATTATTCGTTTATAATGCCTGCTACTTTAGATAGAGTTCCATGCGTTTATGTAGAAAACGGAAGAGTATTAAACCTTGACCCCAAAGATCCAATAACTGTAAGTTACAAAGAGAAAGTAGGTAATGACCCAACGGGTAAAGAAAACCCTGAACAATTGCGAATGAAACCTTATCCGGGGCAAGGACATAATGAAACAATCGTAGACAGCATTAGCCGAATTGGATATATGAGCGGTGGTCATAGCGCATACTGGAAAGATGCTGATATAGCAGGCGATATTACCAAAAAAGCCATTAGTTTCATGTCGAAAAATACTTCAAATCCATTTTTCCTGTATTTCGCAACAGGCGATATACATGTACCTCGTTATCCGCATAGTATGTTTCGAGGCAAAAGCGGAATGGGACTTAGAGGTGATGCAATTTTACAGTTGGATTGGACAGTAGGCGAAATAGTAAAAGCATTAGACAGTCTGAAACTTACTCAAAATACTCTGATAATTTTTAGCAGTGATAACGGGCCTGTGGTAAATGATGGTTATATGGATAAAGCGGTTGAAATGTTGGGCAATCATAAACCAGCAGGAGCATTACGCGGAGGAAAATACAGTTCTTTTGAAGCAGGAACTACAGTTCCATTCATCGTAAAATGGCTAAAAAATATACAGCCCAACAAAAAGACAGACGTATTACTAAGTCATATAGATCTATTTTCATCTTTAGCAAAACTTACAGCACAACCATTGCAAAATGACGATGCTCCGGATAGTTTCGATATGCTGGCACAACTAACAGGAAAATCAAATAAAGATCGATCTTATTTGATCGAGCAAGGTAGTTCATTGTCTATCATTCAAGGAAAGTGGAAATATATCGAATCCTCAAAAGGACCTCGTATTGATCTGGATGTAAATATTGAATTAGGCAACAATCCTTTACCTCAGTTGTATGATTTAAGTAAAGATAAAGGAGAAAAAAATAACCTCGCCTCTCAACATCCAGATGTTGTAACAAATCTTTCGGCTTTGCTTAAATCCAGTAAAGAAGTTTTAATTACAAGGCAATAAAAATAAGCGAATAAATATGAAAACAATTTCAAAGACAATACTACAGTTTGCCATGATTATTTTGCTTTTTTCCTGTTCAAAGAAAAAAGATGATTTTAATGCAACTGCTTGGGTCGATCCGCAAATAGGTTCAGTACACGGACGTTGGTTTTTTTATACGCCTGCATCTTTGCCTTTTGGAATGGCAAAATTGGCCCCGCATACCAATGCCTACGGAAGTGGCGGAAGCTGGGCGCCTTGCGGTTACGACGATCGACATAACTCGATTGAGGGTTTTGGACATTTTCATGAATTTCAAATTGGCGGATTAGTGGCAATGCCCGTAACAGGAAAATTGCAAACTACTCCCGGAACTTTAGAAAAACCAGAAACCGGCTATAGATCAACATTTGATAAAAAAGACGAACACGCAGAACCTGGATATTACTCCGTTTTCTTAAAAGAATATGGAATAAAAGCAGAGCTGACAGCTACAGAAAGAGTAGGTTTTCATCGTTATACCTTTCCGGAATCTACAGCATCGAGAATTATTTTTGATATTGGACATCGTCAAGGCGAAAGCAGTGGCGTTACCGAAGCCACGATGAAACTTTCCGGAAAAAATACTTTAGAAGGAACAATCGAAACATTTCCGGAATATTTAAAATTCTGTGATCCGGAAAAGCGAGTGAAAATGTATTTTGCAATTCAGCTAAATAAAACGCCACAATCCTACGGTTCATTTGTAGAAAACAAAACCTTTAACGGTCAGGCAGAAACTAAAGGAATTGGAAACGGAATGTACATCAATTTCGCCACCAAAAAAGGAGAAGTTGTCGAAATGCAAGTGGGACTTTCGTACACAAGTATCGAAAATGCAAAATTGAATTTAAAAGCCGAAGCGACAGGACAAACTTTTGATGCCGTAAAAGCAACAGCTCATGAAAAATGGAATGAAAAGTTAGGAAGAATTAAAGTAGAAACTAAAGATAGTATCAATAAAGTAAAATTCTACACAGGTTTATATCACGCTCTCTTAGGACGCGGATTAGCAAGTGATGCCAACGGAAGTTATCCGAGACATGACGGTAAAATTGGAAAAATTCCGCTTGACGGAAATGGAAAACCAAAATACAATCATTACAATACAGACGGAATTTGGGGCGGATTCTGGAATTTAGGGCAACTTTGGGCATTGGCCTATCCGGATTATTTGAGCGAATACCTGCAATCTAATATTGATTTTGCAAAAGAAACAGGTTGGTTACACGACGGAATTGCAGCCGGAGCACATGCTAATGGTGTACAAACAAACTGTTTTGGTTTGATGATTGCGGCAGCTTACAATAGCGGTATTCGAGATTTTGATGTAGAAGAAGCTTATAAAATTGCCTATAAAAACGAAACAGGTTACAGCAAACGTCCGTTTGGTTCCGGAAAATACGACTTGGCTTATTTTGTAAAAGATGGATATATTCCGGCAAAAGATACCACACTTGCAAATGGCTGGGTATTTAATTTTGGCGCATCGCATACTTTAGAATTTTCCTATACTTCTTACGGAGTTTCTCAATTTGCAAAAGCTTTAGGCAAGACCGAAGATTATAAAAAACTAACGAAGCAAGCCGGAAACTGGAAGAACATTTTTGATCCCGAAACCAAATTCATTCGTCCGAGATATGAAAACGGAAAATTCATTGAGAATTTTAATCCAATGCAGGCTTGGAGAGGATTTCAAGAAGCAAATGCCTATCAATATACATGGTATGTACCGCAAGATCCTGCCGGATTAATTAAAATTTTAGGTTTAGAGTTATTCAATAAACGTTTAGAAACCACATTCAACGAAAGTCAAAAATCGACTTTTGGCGGTGGAAACGGAATTGATAGTTTCTCAGGATTAGAAATGCTTTACAATCACGGAAATCAGCCTTGTTTGCACCATTCATTTCTATTTAACTATTCGGGGAAACCCTGGCTTACGCAAAAATGGTCGCGTGCCATTTGCGAAGAATTCTATGGAGCAGAACCGCTTCACGGTTACGGATTTGGACAAGACGAAGATCAAGGACAATTAGGAGCTTGGTTTGTAATGGCCTCAATAGGATTGTTTGATGTGCAGGGACATGCCGTAATGAATCCTACTTTTCAATTCGGGAGTCCTTTATTTGATAAAGTAACCATCAAACTCGACCCAAAGTATTACAAAGGGGAAGAACTGGTAATCGAGACCAAAAATAATTCGAAGAAAAACAAGTATATACAATCAGCATCTTTCAACGGAGAAAAAATTGAAAATGCATGGATTGATCGCAAAAAACTAACAGACGGCGGAACCTTATTTTTTGAAATGGGAGCACAACCAAATATTAAATGGGGAGTAAAAACACCACCGCCATCAATGAGTACAAGTGAATAAGTTTTTAAAACATTTTAATGGAGATTTTTTTTTAACACATAGAGACTTTTTTTTTGATAATCATTTGTCAGGCTGAGCGGAGTCGAAGCCCGCGTGCCAATTGGAACGCCCTTCGACTTCGCTCAGGGTGACAATTCACAAATCCAATTATGTAATAAATATGTATTTCTTTTTGTACTCATTATTTACAATCTCGATAGCTATCACACTATGTGGTTAACATCAACAACAACAAACCATGAACTAAAAACAACAAACAATAATTCCAATTTAAATAAACATGAAAAAAATACTTTCATCAGCAGCGGCACTTGCTTTTATACTGACGCTTACAGCACAACCAAAAACTCCGATTGACAAACAGTTATCTGAAAAAATCAAAAGTGATTCCTATATGCCTTTCGTTAAAAAGAAAGCTTTAGAAGTGATGAAAACCGGTGTAAATGCTGGCGACGGTTACCGTGAAGTTTGGATTAGAGATTACAATACCTTTATAGAATTAGCAGCACAAGTTTCTAAAAAAGAAGATATTAAAGAGAATCTTTTAGTGTTTTTTAGAATGCAGGGCGACGACGGAAACATCATCGACGGTTATACACCCAAAGAGCAAATTGGAGCGGGGGAAACAGATTTCTCATACTCGAAATTAGAACCAAGATACGCCGCTCATAAAAATACAGTTGAAACAGATCAGGAAACCTCATTGGTACAAGCCGTTTATAAATACATAAAACTAACAGGCGATAAATCGATCCTAACCGAAAAAGTTGGAGATAAAACCGTTGCAAAAAGATTAGAATGGGCAATGGATTTTTTAATGAAAAACCGCTACACAACAAAATATGGCTTAATTACAGGCGCAACAACAGCAGATTGGGGCGATGTACAGCCAGAAGATGGTTATGGAGTTGATCTTGACGGAAACACACATATGGCTTGCGATATTTATGATAATGCCATGTTTATTGTCGCGTTAAATAACTTGATGGAAATAATTCCATCAACAAAAACAAAATGGGAAAAAATTAAAGCAGACGTCACTAAAAATACCAGAACTTACCTTTGGGACACCAAAAAGCAAAAATACATTCCGCATTTGTATTTAAATGGTTCCCCTTTTCCAGCAGATTTCGACGAAAATAATATTTACTATTTTGGAGGAACAACTGTAGCAATGGAAGCTGGATTATTAAGCAAAGCCGAGGTAAAAGCGTCGCTTGACGAAATGGTAAAAAGAGTAAAAGAAGCAGGAGCACCCTCTATTGGTTTAACACTTTATCCGCCTTATCCAAACGGATTTTTTGCAAATAAAATTATGAATCCGGTTTACAGTTATCAAAATGGTGGCGACTGGACTTGGTTTGGCGCAAGAACAATACAACAATTAATTAAATACGGATATGTCGAAGAAGCTTACAGAGAAGTACAACCAATGCTAAAACGCGTAAAAGACAATAATGGTTTCTACGAATGGTATTCGATAAAAAATGAGCCAAGAGGATCAGGAACTTTTAGAGGGGAGGCAGGAGTTTTGTACACCGCAATTATTATGTTCGAAAATCTTACTAAATAAAAAATTCTACAGAAAGGTGAAGCAGATAAGAAAATTATCAACTTCACCTTTTTTGTAGCGTTAGATTATATAACTTCAATTTAGTATTGCATTTATTTAAGTGAGATATTTCGTAAGAGATATCTCTTTTTTATTTTTTAACATAAAGTAAGGGCAATTGCAATCTAAATTTAGATAAAATCGGAGTATTATTTAATCAAAAAGATATTATATCTTTAAATTTCTGAAATATTTCAAATTAAGCAACAGCGAAGAATGTTTATTATTTGAATCAAAGTAAGTTATAGTTTTTTTAAACAATTGGTATAACCGAATTTTACAGCCACTTGCTTGAATTGATAAAACGATTTAGTAAAAAAGAAACACACTAATAAAATTAAAAATCTCAATAATGAATTGTTTAAGAAATCACCGATTTGTACTGTTTTTTTGTTTCTGTATTGGAATTACTTCTGCACAGCAAAAAACATATCCCTATAAAAATCAAAATTTATCGATAGATAAAAGAGTCGACGATTTACTGAAACAATTAACTATTGAAGAGAAAATCTCTTTATTAGGATTTGAAAGCAAAGCCGTAAAACGATTAGATATTCCGCAGTACAATTGGTGGAACGAATCGCTGCACGGAGTAGCAAGAGCTGGAAAAGCAACCGTTTTTCCGCAAGCTTTAGGAATGGCAGCTTCTTTTAATGATAATTTATTAAATGAAGTAGCAAATGCAATTTCGACCGAAGCCAGAGCCAAAAATAATATGGCTGTAGCCAAAGATCGTCGTTTGCAATATATGGGACTGAATTTCTGGTCACCAAACATTAATATTTTCAGAGATCCGCGTTGGGGAAGAGGACAAGAAACCTATGGCGAAGATCCATTCTTGACCGGAAAAATGGGAACTGCTTATGTAAAAGGTTTGCAGGGAACAGACCCAAAATACATGAAAGCGGCAGCTTGCGCCAAACATTTTGCGGTACACAGCGGCCCTGAAAAAAACAGACATTCAATTGATGTTATTGTAGATGAAAAAGATTTGAGAGAAACTTATTTATATGCTTTCAAAAAATTAGTCGATGCCAAAGTAGAAACCGTAATGTGCGCTTATAATCGTGTAAATTCAGAACCTTGCTGTACAGGTAAAACATTATTAAAAGACATTTTGCGCAACGAGTGGAAATTTGGTGGTCACGTTGTTACTGATTGTTGGGCGCTTCAAGATATTTACGAAAGTCATAAAACCTTGCCAAACAGTGTAACCGTTGCTGCCGAAGCAATTAAAGCCGGAGTAAATATGGATTGCAGCGGATTGTTGCAAAAAGATGCGATCAACGCCTTGAATCAAAAACTAATTACCCAAAAAGATATTGATAACGCCCTTGCGCCAACCTTGCGTACACAATTCAAATTAGGATTTTACGACAAAGCCGAAGATAATCCGTATCGAAAATATGGTATAGACAGTATTGCAAATACGTATCACAGAAATCTAAGCCGAAAAATGGCAGAACAAAGTATGGTTCTATTAAAAAATGGCGAAGTAGGAGATAAAAAAACAAAACTGCTTCCGCTGAAAAAAGAAGATTATAAATCGATGGTTGTAGTTGGGCCAAATGCAGCTGCACTAGATGCTTTATTGGGTAATTATCACGGAATCACAGATAAAGCCGTAAATTTTGTAGAAGGAATTGCAGGAGCTGTAGATCCTGATACCCGTGTAGAATATGATATGGGTTGCGATTTTACCGATACCAAAAATTTCGGTGGAGTTTGGGCAGCTTCTATGGCTGATTTGACGATTGCTGTAATTGGTTTTACACCAGTTTATGAAGGTGAAGAAGGCGATGCTTTTCTTGCCGATGGAAAAGGCGATAGAAAAAACATGGATTTACCGGCTTCGCATATCGCATACATAAAAGCACTTCGTAAAGGAACGAAATCGCCACTTGTAGCAGTAGTAACAGGCGGAAGCGCAGTTGATATTTCGGCAATTGAGCCTTATGTCGATGCAATCGTTTTTGCTTGGTATCCTGGCGAACAAGGCGGAACTGCTTTGGCAAATCTTCTTTTCGGGAAAGTTTCTCCATCAGGACATTTACCTGTTAGTTTTTACAAATCATTCAGCGATTTACCTGATTACAACAGCTATGCAATGGCAGGCAGAACCTACCGTTATTTTGATAAAGAAGTGCAATATCCATTTGGATTTGGACTAAGCTATACCACTTTTGGATACAATTGGATTCAGAAACCAGAGAATACAAAAACAACATCAGATAAAATTTCGATGCAAATCAAAATTGATAACACAGGAAATTATGATGCCGATGAAGTTTCTCAAGTATATATAGAATATCCAAATGTAGATAGAATGCCATTGAAAGAATTAAAAGCTTTTAAAAGATCATCAATTACTAAAGGAAAATCTCAAATTGTTACATTAGAAATTCCGTTGCAAGAACTTCAAAAATGGGACGATACAAAAAAACAATTCAAAATCTACGAAGGAAAATATAACGTAAAAATTGGCTCGAATTCGAGAGATGCAATGTTGGAGACGAGTTTTGAAATTGTGAAGTAGGGAGAAGAAAGATTATAGAAGCAAGAGTAAAGATTATAGAGTAAATAAGCTCAGGTTTGCTCTGCTAAAAATTCGTGAAAATTCGTGTAATTCGTGGCGGAAAAAAAATCAGATGTTACGACAGATTTATATATCAAATTAAAAAAAATATGAATAAAAATTTAAAATCAACATTTTTTGCAATTTTAGGCGTTTGCTGCCTGCAAGTGCAAGGGCAGACTAATAAACAAAATTTAACGCAATATGTAGATCCGTTTATTGGAACAGGATTTCACGGACACGTTTTTATGGGGGCAAATGTTCCTTTTGGAGCAGTTCAGTTAGGACCAGTCAATATCTCGCAAGGTTGGGATTGGTGTTCAGGGTATCATTATTCTGATCCAACAATTATCGGATTTTCGCACACGCATTTAAGCGGAACCGGAATTGGAGATCTTGGAGATTTACTTTTTATGCCTGCTGTTGGTAAAATCAACTTAAAAAAAGGAACTGCCAAAGACATGGATAACGGTTATATTTCAGGTTTCGATCATAAAGATGAGGTGGCAAAACCGGGTTACTACTCAGTTATTTTAAAGAAAAACGGAATCAAAGCCGAAATGACAGCTTCGGAAAGAGTTGGTTTTCAAAAGTATACTTTTCCTGCTTCAGACAAATCACACATCATTTTAGATTTGGTTGAAGGAATTGGTTGGGACAAAGCAGTAGATACTTATATCAAAGTAAAAAATGATACTTTGATCGAGGGATATCGTTTCTCTAAAGGTTGGGCGGCAGATCAACGTATTTATTTTGCCGCAATTTTATCAAAACCGGCTAAAAAAATCCAATTGTACAATAATACAAGAGAGATGATCAATAAAGTGGTTTTGGGAGATAGTGCCAAAGCAGTACTTCAGTTTTCGACTTTAAAAGATGAAGTGATTAAAATTAAAGTGGGAATTTCGACAGTAAGTACAGAAAACGCTTTAATGAATATTAAGAAAGAAATTTCAGGCTGGAACTTTGAAAAAGTTGCCACTCAAGCAGATGAAAAATGGAACAAAGAGCTAAATAAAATACAGGTAAAATCAAATGATATTGCCAAAATGAGAACTTTCTACACCGCATTATATCACACCATGATTGCGCCTTCGATATATAACGACAGCAATGGCGATTATTACGGTTCAGACAAACAAGTGCATAGAGCGGCAGGATTTACCAATTTAACCACATTTTCGTTGTGGGATACTTACAGAGGAGCAAACCCTTTGCTTACTTTAACACAAACAGATAAAGTTTCGGATATTGTTAATTCCATGTTGGCAATTTATAAAGAAACAGGACATCTTCCAGTTTGGCATTTAATGGGGAACGAAACCTATTGTATGCCAGGAAACAGCGCCATTCAAATTGTTGCCGATGCGTATTTAAAAGGTATCAAAGGAATTGACGGAGAATTGGCTTTTGAAGCGGTAAAAGCAACTGCAATGCAGGACGATCGCGGGGTTAATTTTGTAAAAAAGTTAGGGTATATTCCGGGAGATAGTTTAAGAGAATCAGTATCTTATGGTATGGAATATGCAATTTCTGATGGCGCGATTGCGATGATGGCAAAAAAAATGGGAAAGACAGAAGACTATAATTACTTCTTTAACCGTTCAAAAGCTTATAAAAAATATTACGATCCTTCAGTTGGTTTTGTACGCGCAAAATTAAGCGATACAGAATGGAGAACACCATTCGATCCCTTTAAGTCAATACATGAAAAAGGCGATTTCTCTGAAGGAAATGCATGGCAATATACGTGGTTAGTACCTCAGGATGTTGAAGGACTTATTGCAATGCTTGGTGGAGAAAAACCATTTACAAAAAAGCTTGATACTTTGTTTAAAATTACTGGCGATATGGGAGCGGAAGCTTCAAGTGATATCACAGGTTTAATTGGTCAATATGCACACGGAAACGAGCCGAGCCATCACATTACATATTTGTATAATTTCGTAGGACAACCTTGGAAAACAGCAGAGAAAGTACGTTACATTTTGGATAATTTATACAGCGATAAACATGATGGATTGTGCGGAAATGAAGATGTTGGACAAATGTCAGCTTGGTATATTTGGAGTGCAATGGGAATGTATTCTGTAAATCCATTCAACGGAATTTATGTTTTTGGAAGCCCGAGTATGGATCAATCCACATTAAATTTAGCCGATGGTAAAAGCTTTACTGTAAAAGCTTTAAACAACAGTACAAAGAATATTTATATTCAAAAAGCGACTTTAAACGGAAAGTCTTATACACAGAGTTATATTCTTCATTCGGACATTATGAAAGGTGGCGAATTAATTTTTACAATGGGAGATAAGCCTTCTAAAACTTGGGGAGTTGCTGCAAAAGACAGACCTTATTCAGTCAAATAAATATTGAATCGCTAGGTGTAAATAATTTTAACACATAGAAACATAGACTTGCAGTTCTTTAAAAAGGCGTTTCACTTTTTTAAAGTATACATAGGTTGCTATGTGTATGAATAGCGTCCAGCTTCAGCTGGATGTTAATAGTAAAAATGATATTTAGGGCTTTAGCCAAAATTTAAGAGTTTGGCTAAAGCCCTTTTTGCTGCCAATTTATTCCTCCAGTTAAAACAGGAGGCTATTTAATCATGCAAAAAAAATAGATTTTAAAATAAAATCTGCTCAATCTGCTAGATCTGCGAGAGAAATTATAACACACAAACTACAAAATGAAAAGAAGAGATTTATTAAAATACATTGGATTAACAGCGGGTACTGTAGCTTTGACTGGTTCGACTTCTATTATTTCTGCAGCAGAAAAAAGCACTAAATCCAAAAGAGTTTTACGCATTGCACATATTACCGATGTACATATTCGACCAGAAGAAAATGCACCAGACCGTTTTGAGAAATGCTTAGAAGAAATCAAGAAACACAAAGTCGATTTTTTTCTCAATGGTGGAGATTCCATTTTTGCAGCAGATTATGATAATATTACTCGCGAAAGAGTAAATGAATTGTGGAAAATTTGGAATGATACAACCAAAGGAATCAGTGGTTTTGAAATGCACAGTTGCCTCGGAAATCATGATATGTGGTGGGCTGCCCCAAACAAGCAAGACAAAATGTATGGGAAAGATTATGTTGTAAAGCAATTAGGAATTCCAAACCGCTATTATAGTTTTGATAAAAAAGGATGGCACTTTGTAATTTTAGACAGCAATAATGGCGGAGGTTCATTAGACGATGAGCAGCGTTTATGGCTAGAGAAAGATTTACAAAGTATTCCTGTAGGTATGCCAGTTGTTTGCATGAGCCATTATCCTATTCTTGCGGTATGCACACATGTTGATGGAGGAAACCATACCGATTCTAAATACATCAGCGATCTTTTTTATAAACACAAAGACAAAAAAATAACCTGTTTAAGCGGACACATTCATTTAAAGGATGAAGCCATTTACAACAATGTGCATTATTATTGTAATGGTGCTTTGAGCGGTTTTTGGTGGGAACCTGGCGATAAAGACTCAGCAGGAAAAACCTATTACAAACAAACACCGCCCGGTTATGCAATTATAGATCTGTTTGAAGACGGATCAGTTGTAAACCAATACTTTCCACATTCTTTTTAAATCCACCTTTTTTTTGTTTAAAATTATCATAATAGACAATTAATAATTAAACAAGGGTAATATTGAATTAATAATTATACTTTAAGTATTATATTTTTATAATCGCAAAAAAGTATAATTTTAATAAAAAGCATATGGCATTAATAACGCAGTTGGATGTTCAAAAAGAGACTGGTACAAAAGAAAATAAGAAATGGCTTTTTCCTTTTATATTAGTTACCAGTTTATTCTTTTTCTGGGGATTTGTACACAATCTAGATCCAATACTAATTCCACATTTACGAAAAGCATTTAATCTTACAGATTTAGAATCATCTTTAATAGATTCATCTGTATTTATAGCCTATTTCGTTATGGCATTGCCTGCGGGATATATTATGCGAAAATACGGTTACAAATCAGGCATAATGATTGGGTTAATACTATTTGGTATTGGTTCCATTTTATTTGTTCCGGCCGCAAATTCACTACAGTATATTTACTTCTTGGGAGCTTTATTTGTTATTGCCTGCGGACTTACATTTTTAGAAACAGCAGCAAACCCGTATGTAACCATATTAGGTCCGGCAGAAACAGCAACCAAAAGATTAAATTTCTCACAATCATTTAACGGATTGGCCGCTTTTATTGCTCCGGCTTATATTGGTCCAATGATTTTATCAGGAAAAAATCTAACACAAACCCAAATGGATGCTATGGCACCGGCAGAATTACACGCTTATGTTTTAGAAGAAGCTGCAAGTGTAAAAATGCCGTATTTAGTTTTAGGACTAATTATTTTGGCAGTAGCAGTGTTGTTTTATTTTACCAATATGCCCGATGTAAAAGACGAAGATAAAGAAGGAGCAGATGGCGCAAGTTTTGTTGGAGCTTTAAAATCAATGCGTTTGCGTTGGGGAATATTAGCACAGTTTTTTTATGTGGGAGCACAAGTTTGCGTTGCAAGTTTCTTTATTAAAATGGCAACCACTTCGGCAGGTCTTGAAGAAGGTGTTGCAGCCAAATATTTGGGCTTTTTTGGATTAGCATTTATGCTGGGGCGTTTTGCAGGAACATTCTTTATGCAATACATTCAGCCTAGAAAATTATTAATCATTTATGCCATAATTAATATTTGTCTATCAATTCTGGCCATAGTAGGAACAGGAATGATTGTAGTATATACTTTAATCGCAATAGCCTTTTTTATGAGTATCATGTTCCCAACCATTTTTTCAATGGGAATTGATGGACTTGGACACAACACAAAAATTGGTTCTTCATTAATCGTAATGTCAATTGTTGGCGGGGCATTGCTTCCTCCGGTTTTAGGATTGATTTCAGATATTACAGGAAGTATTCAGTACGGTTACGTAGTTCCGTTAACCTGTTTCTCAGTAATTCTATTGTTTGCATTTAACGGACATAAAACAAATAAAGCATAAATTCTATTTATATAATATGTTAGAAAACGGAAGTAAAAGATTGGTAATAAAAATGCACCCAGATGATAATGTACTGGTGGCTTTAACAGATTTGTCTAAAGGAGAAAGTGTAGTTTTTGAAAATGAAACTTATATACTACAAGACAATATCAAGGCAAAGCATAAATTTTATACAACCAATTTGAAAGCAGGAGATGAAATTATTATGTACGGCGTTTTGGTTGGAAAAGTACAATGTGATGTTGCAAAAGGAAGTTTAATGACGACCGAAAATCTTAAACATGCAGCAGAACCTTATAAATATCGTCATGTAGATTTTGAATGGCAGGCACCAGATGTTTCCAAGTACAAAGGCAGAACTTTTAACGGATATAAAAGAAATGACGGTCGTGTAGGAACTGCCAATTATTGGTTATTTGTACCAACAGTATTTTGCGAAAACAGAAATCTGGATGTCATACGCGAAGCTTTACACAACGAGTTAGGATATTCCGTGACCGATAAATATACACAATACACCCACGCTTTACTTGAAGCTTATCAAAATGGAAAAAGTTTGGACTCAATAGACGTTCAATTAACTCCAGAGCCTTATACAAACAAAGTTTTTAAGAATGTAGACGGTATAAAATTTTTAAATCATCAAGGAGGTTGCGGAGGTACACGCCAAGATTCGGCTACATTAAGTGCTTTACTAGCATCGTATGCAAACCATCCAAATGTAGCAGGAATAACCGTGCTTAGTTTAGGATGTCAGCATTTGCAAGTACAGGATTTTACAAACGACGTCAAAAAACAAAACCCATCTTTTGATAAACCGTTGTATATTTTTGAACAACAACAATCAAAAAGCGAAGAACAATTAATTGCGGATGCCATTAAAAAAACATTCGAAGGATTAATCGAAATAAACAAACAAGAACGAACTCCGGCACCATTAAGCGAATTATGTTTAGGAGTTAAATGTGGAGGAAGTGATGGTTTTAGCGGAGTTTCGGCAAATCCCGCAGTTGGTTATACATCAGATTTATTGGTCGCTTTAGGAGGTAAAGTATTACTGGCAGAATTTCCGGAATTGTGCGGCGTCGAACAAAATCTTATTGATCGTTGTACATCCGAAGAAACAGCCAAAAAGTTCATTGATTTAATGCAATCATATGATGCATTGGCGCATAAAGTGGGTTCAGGATTTCATATGAATCCATCACCTGGAAACATTAAAGATGGCTTAATAACCGATGCAATAAAAAGTGCCGGTGCAGCCAAAAAAGGAGGAACAGCACCAGTTATAGATGTACTCGATTATACAGAACAAGCTACAAAAGCAGGTTTAAGTTTAGTTTGTACACCAGGAAACGATGTAGAAGCCACAACAGGAAAAGCAGCATCTGGAGCCACACTAATATTGTTTACAACAGGATTAGGAACACCAACAGGAAACCCTGTTTGTCCCGTAATCAAAGTTGCCACAAATTCGGTTTTAGCCAAAAAAATGAGCGACATAATAGATATTGATTGCGGTCCAATTATTAGTGGCGAAAAAACCATTGAAGAAATGGGCGAAGATATATTAGAATATTGTATCAAAGCAGCCAGCGGTGAAATTATTCCAAAAGCAGTACTATTAAATCAAGACGATTTTATTCCGTGGAAACGAGGAGTATCATTGTAAAGATGAAATTTTTAAGGTTAGAGATTGAATAAATAAAGTATAAACTAAAACGTTTGGTAATAATTCAAAAAAATATCTAACACATAAAAACATAGATTTTAGCTGTAAAGAAAGAATTTAAAAAGAAATACATTTCTTTATATAATTGGCTTTATGAATTGTCACCCTGAGCGATCCCGAGGCTTCGGGAGAAGGGCGTTCCAATTGGTACGTGGGCTTCGACTTCGCTCAGCCTGACAACGACTTCGCTCAGCCTGACAAATGGTTATTAAAAATCTATGTTTCTATGTGTTAAATTAATTAAACCCAACGAATCAAATATTAAATTATATGTTTTCATTACAAAACAAAAAAGCAGTTGTTACTGGTGGCGGAAGCGGAATAGGAAAAGCAATTTCGGTTTTATTTGCAAAACAAGGAGCCGAAGTTCATATTGTCGAATTAACAGAAGAAAGTGCTAAAAGCGCTGTTGATGAAATAAAAGCAAATGGAGGAAAAGTATTTTCGCATGCTTGTAATGTTGCCAACCAACAAGAAGTAACCGCAACATTCGAGAAAATCGGAAACATCAATATTTTGGTAAACAATGCCGGAATCGCTCACGTAGGTAAAGTAGATACGACACCCGAAGCTGATTTTGACAGAGTAATGAGTGTGAATGTAAAAGGTGTATACAATTGTTTGCATGCTTCAATACCACAATTTAGAAGTTCTGGTGGAGGTGTAATTGTAAACATGGCATCGATTGCAGCGTGGGTAGGAATCTCAGATCGATTTGCATATTCTACAGCCAAAGGTGCTGTAATGGCAATGACCTTATCAATTGCGAGAGATTATATGAGCGAGAATATTCGTTGTAATTCAATTTCTCCGGCACGTGTACATACGCCATTTGTAGACGGATTTATTGCCAAAAATTATCCGGGTCAAGAAGCAGAAATGTTCGAAAAATTATCAAAATCACAGCCTATCGGACGTATGGCAAAACCAGATGAAGTTGCAGCTTTAGCTTTGTTTTTATGCAGCGATGAATCTGGTTTTGTTACCGGTTGCGATTATCCTATAGACGGAGGTTTTATAAAACTAAATAATTAAAGTAGAATGAAAGTTGCCTTATTCATACCCTGCTATATAGATCAGTTTTACCCCAATGTGGGTATTGCTACGCTGCAATTATTAGAAAAGCTGGGGTGTGATGTTGCTTTTCCTTTAGAACAAACCTGTTGCGGTCAGCCAATGGCCAATAGTGGTTTTGCCAGTTTAAGCAAAGGCTGCGATAAAAATTTCGTTAAAAATTTTGCAGGATTCGATTATATAGTAGCTCCATCCGGAAGTTGCGTTTTGCACGTAAAAGAACATTTACATGATGACGAAAATCCGCAAGAAGCCTTACAGATTCGTAACTCCGTTTATGAACTTACAGAGTTTTTAGCAGATGTTTTAAAAGTAGAAAGTATTGATGCTAATTTTCCTTTTAAAGTAGGATTGCACAATAGCTGTCACGGACAAAGAGGATTACATCTTTCGTCAATGACAGAAAGAGTTTTACCTGAATTTTCGAAACCAGAACAATTACTAAAAATGGTGAAGGATATTACGTTAAGTAAGCCAAAACGAAATGACGAATGTTGTGGTTTTGGAGGTACTTTTTGTGTATTTGAAGAAGCAGTAAGCGTAAAAATGGGCAAAGACAGAGTAAAAGAACACGAAGATAATCAGGTAGATTATATTACCGGGGGCGATACCAGTTGTTTGATGCATTTAGAAGGAATATTAAAGCGACAAGGCAGTAAAACAAAAACAATTCATATTGCTGAAATATTGAATGGTTTTTTATAAAAAAATACACATAAAAACATAGGTTGAAGCCGTGGAAATGAAATTCAAGAGAAACATATTTTTTTTAGGATAGCAACCTCATGATTCTTTTGAATGAATGAAACGTCTTTATGAAATTTTAAAATCTATGTTTATGTGTGTTAATGAATAGCATCTAGCTTTAGCTGGATGTAAAAGATAAAATTTAGATTTGGGCTTTAGCCAAAATGAATAAGTTTGGCTAAAGCCTGAATCGATTACCATTTTTTCGCCTCCAGTTAAAACTGGAGGTAATTCAAATAACACCTGAGCGACAAGTAATATACAGAATAAATAAAAAAGTATGACGGTAAAACATGCTGCATTAGCGGAAAAGTTTATAGCAGACGAGCCTAGAACCAATTGGCACGACGAAACCTTGTGGTTTGTTCGTGAAAAAAGGGACAAGGCAGCGCATGGTTTACCAGAATGGGAACAATTAAGAGAGTGGGGATCGCAGATTAAAAATGCGACACTTTCTAACCTTGCCAATTATTTAAAAGAATTTGAAGCAAAAGCCACAGCTAACGGCATAACAGTTCATTGGGCATCAGATGCCAAAGAACACAATGAAATTGTTCATAAAATCATCAAAAAACACGGTATACAGAAAATTGTGAAAAGCAAGAGCATGCTTACCGAAGAATGTCATTTGAATGAATATTTACAGCATAACGGAATAGAAGTAGTTGATACTGATCTTGGAGAACGTATTGTTCAATTTAGGAAAGAACCGCCAAGTCATATTGTACTGCCTGCAATTCACTTAAAAAAAGAAGATGTAAGTGCTACTTTTCATGAGCATTTACAAACCCAAAAAGGAAACAATGATCCGCAATATTTAACTGAGGCAGCGAGACAACACTTGCGCAATAAGTTTGTAGAATCAGATTTAGCAATTACCGGAGTTAATTTTGCTATTGCAGAAACAGGAGGCTTTGTAGTTTGTACCAATGAAGGAAATGCCGACATGGGAGCACATACCGCACCTGTTCATATTGCGTGTATGGGTTTTGAGAAATTAATTCCAAAAGCAGAGCATCTATCAGTATTTTTGAGATTATTAGCCAGAAGTGCCACAGGACAGCCAATTACAACCTATTCAAGTCATTTTCATAAACCAAGACCCAATCAGGAAATGCACATTGTTATTGTAGATAATGGTCGCAGTAAACAATTGGCAAGAGAAGATTTTAGAAACTCCTTAAAATGCATTCGCTGTGCCGCATGTTTCAACACTTGTCCAGTATATCGCAGAAGTGGCGGACATAGTTATCACACAGCAGTTGCTGGCCCAATTGGCTCTATTCTGAATCCAAATTTAGATATGAAAGCCAATGCCGATTTGCCTTTTGCATCAACCTTATGCGGAAGTTGCACGAACGTATGTCCGGTAAAAATCAATATTCACGAACAATTGTGGAAATGGAGACAAGTAATTGTCTCAGAAGGTTATGTTGCAGGAAGTAAAAAAATTAGCATGAAAGGAATGGATTTCTTGTTCTCGAATCCTAAAATCTATCGTTTGATGGGTAAAATGGGAAGAAAGAGTATGCAGCTATTTCCCTTTATGGTCAATAATAGATTTAATATTTGGTTCAAACAAAGAGAAATGCCAACTCCTCCAAAAGAATCTTTTAGAGATTGGTATTTAAAAAATAAGAAAAGCCAAAATTAAAAATAAGAGAATAAAAAAATGAGTGCAAGAGAAAACATATTGAATGCCATAACAATGAATCAGCCTGAATTTATAGAGATTCCTGTTATTGATAGCAGCGTTGTAATTCAGTATGATGATGTGTACGCGCAGTTTAAAACGGTTTTGGAAAGTATTGGTGGAAAAACCGAATTGATTACAGATATTACAGCGCTAAAAGAACAATTAACCGCTGAGAAAGAGAATGGGAGTTTTGTAGTAAATACAATTTCTGCACTTGGTGAAGTCGATGAACAAGTTGCTTTTTTATCGGCATCTGAATTAGAAAAAGTAGAAAAAGCTTATATAAAAGGCACAATTGGAGTAGCCGAGAATGGTGCGATTTGGGTTTACGAAAGTCAAATGATAAACAGGCTTGTTCCCTTTATTTGTCAGCATTTGGTTTTAGTAATCGAGAAAAAGAATATAGTAAATACTTTGCATCAGGCCTACGAAAAATTAGACGTGTCAAAAGAAGGATTTGGTACTTTTATAGCAGGGCCATCCAAAACAGCCGACATAGAACAATCATTAGTAATTGGAGCGCATGGAGCAAGAAGTGCAATGATTTATGTAATTGAATAAGCAATAATAATTATTGTTTGAAAAAATAAGACGAAGTATAATATATTAAATAAGAATAAAATGAAACTAATACGATTTGGAGAAGCTGGTAAAGAAAAACCAGGTATTTTAATTGACGAAAAAAGATTTGATGTATCATCAATTGTTACAGATTACAATGAAGCTTTTTTTGAAGAAAACGGATTAGAGAAATTAAAAAAAGCATTAGAAAGTAATCCAGAATTACCAGAAGTTGATGTTAATGTACGTTTAGGTTCTCCGGTGGCAAGACCTTCAAAAATAATTTGTATTGGATTAAATTATGTAGATCATTGTTTAGAAACCAATGCGCCAATTCCGGCGGAGCCAATTATCTTTTTTAAGTCAACTACATCTTTATGTGGACCTAATGATAATTTGATTATTCCAAAAAACAGTGAAAAAACAGACTGGGAAATTGAGTTGGCTTTTGTAGTAGGGAAAAAAGCAAGCTATGTCGAAGAAGCCGAGGCATTAGATTATGTTGCAGGTTACGCTTTACTTAACGATTACAGTGAAAGAGCTTTTCAGATCGAGCGTGGCGGACAATGGGCAAAAGGAAAAGGAAGCGACACATTTGCTCCACTTGGACCTTTTTTAGCAACTCAGGACGAAATTGAAGATGTAAATAATATACCAATGTGGTTAACTGTAAACGGAAAAAAATTCCAAAACAGTAACACCTCAAACTTGGTATTTAAAATTCCATTTTTAGTGCATTATTTAAGCCAGTTCATGACATTACTTCCTGGTGATATCATTAGTACAGGAACTCCTCCGGGTGTAGGTTTAGGAATTAAGCCAGAACCAATTTACTTAAAAGCAGGAGACGTAGTCGAATTAGGAATGGATGGTTTAGGAAGCAGTAAACAACACGCTGTAGCGTATACAAAATAGATTAATGTAATCCGTTATTATAATATATTAGAACAGAGCTTTAAATCAAAAGTACAAGGAGCTTTTGATGAAGATCTAAAAAATAGTCACATATAATAACCACAATATTGTCATCCCGAGGAACGAGGGATCTCCGTGAGTAGCTCGACAAAGATTGGTAACTTATTTTGAGGAGTTTCTTGTGGAGATTGCTTCGCCAATTCGCTAACGCTCGTGTCCTCGGGATGACAAAAATGCGCAAACCATTTTTGAAGATAAGCTTTTGCCAAAATTCCTTGCTTTGCTGATTTTGAACAAAAAGTATATTTCTTTTTTAGACTTAAAATCTATCCTGATTGTTATCGGGATTAAAATATTAAGTAAATTTATTATGCTTTGTTTTTAAGGTGTTATCGTACACACGACAGGATTTATAGTTTTAACAATAATTAATTCAATAGAAAATATGGTGAAGTCATTTCTTTTTTCGCTTCTTTTATGCAGTACATTGTCGTTTGCACAAGAAGTAAATATCATTCCGCAACCGGTGAAAGTGGTTAAAAATGCGGGAAATTTTGTGATTAACGCGCAAACTAGTTTAGTGGTGACCAATAAAGAAGATAATGCTACGGCGACTTTTTTAAACAGTTATTTGTCAGATTACTATGATTTTAAATTACCTGTTGCTAAAAAAGCCAGTAAGAACTACATTAAATTAGGAAGTCTTAAAAATATAGCAGGACTTAAAGGCGAAGGTTACAGTTTAATATCAGATAAAAATGGTGTTGAAATTATAGGGAATTCTCCAATAGGAACTTTCTACGGAATGCAAACGCTTATTCAGTTATTGCCTGCAGAAAAAAGTAATAGCCTAGCTATTGCATCAGTAACAGTAAAAGACGAACCTCGTTTTGCTTACAGAGGAGCTATGCTCGATGTTGGACGTCATTTTTTCTCAGTAGCATTCGTTAAAAAATACATCGATTATTTGGCATTGCATAAATTGAATTATTTTCATTGGCATTTAACCGAAGATCAAGGATGGAGAATTGAAATTAAAAAGTATCCAAAACTTACCGAAATTGGTTCAAAGAGAAACGGAAGTATCATAGGCAGATATCCGGGTAAAGGAAGCGATAATACACCAGAAGGTGGTTTTTATACACAAGAAGAAGTAAAAGATATTGTAAAATATGCTTCTGACAGATTTATTACTGTAATTCCAGAAATCGAAATGCCGGGACACAGTGGTGCTGCAATTGCTGCTTATCCTGAGTTAAGCTGTTTTCCTAACCAGAAAACCAATCTTCCTGATAATATGATTTCAGATAAGAGTAAACAAGAAATGGCAAACGGAAGAAATAAAATTGTTCAGGAAACTTGGGGCGTACATGCAGATGTTTTTGTTCCGACTGAAAATACGTTTAAATTTCTAGAAGATGTTTTGGATGAAGTAATTGCTTTATTTCCGTCAAAATACATTCACATTGGAGGAGATGAAGCTCCAAAAGATGCTTGGAAAAAAAGTGAATTTTGCCAAAAAATGATAAAAGAAAAAGGCTTAAAAGATGAGCACGGTCTGCAAAGTTATTTTATTCAAAGAATAGAAAAATATGTGAATGGAAAAGGAAGAACCATAATAGGCTGGGATGAAATTTTAGAAGGAGGTTTGGCACCAAATGCAATCGTAATGAGCTGGCAGGGAGAAGCGGGTGGAATTGCTGCTGCAAAAGAAAATCATCAGGTTATTATGACGCCGGGAAGCCACGTTTATTTAGATCATTCGCAAACCAAAAACGAAAAAGAAGTTACAATTGGTGGTTTTTTACCTTTAGAAAAAGTATACAGTTACGAGCCAATTCCTAAAGAGTTGAACGAGCAACAAGCAAAATATGTTTTAGGAGCGCAAGGAAATGTCTGGACAGAATATATGGCAAATCCTGCCAAAGTAGAGTATATGATATTCCCGCGTTTAAGTGCTTTAAGCGAAGTATTATGGTCGCCAAAAGAGAGTAAAAATTGGACTGAGTTTCAAACAAAAATTGAAACCATGAAAAAAAGATATACAATGTGGGGAGCCAATTATTTTAAAGAGCAATACTAGCGTTAAATAAAGAAAAGACAGCTCAATTTAGGTTGTCTTTTGTTTATTTGCCTAGTTTATTTCACGCAGATTCTGCAGATTAAAGCAGATTTAAACTAAGATATTATGAATAATAATCTGCACTTATCGACTTAAATCTTTTTAAATCTGCGTGAAAAAAAACAAAAACATAGGAAACTATGTGTTTAAATAAAATAACCACAACGCTTAACTTTTAGCTAATTATATCAAATAATGAAGACCAAAAAAATAACCACAAACTTAATTTTAGCTGTTGCATTGGTATTTTCGATGCATTTACAAGCACAAAAATCGGTTCATATAATACCAAAGCCCGTAAGTTTAGAAATCAAACAAGGCAGTTTTTCCTTTGATAATTCTACCGTTATAAAAGTAGATAAGAAAGATGCAGCAGCCGAAAAAGTAGTTCACTTTTTTAAAGAATATGTAAAACGAGTTACAGGATTTGAATTAAACAATACCAAAACAAGCGGAAAAGAAATTGTATTTAGTATCGAAAAAATCAATGAAATTGGAGACGAAGGATATTTACTTTCTGTAAATCCTAAACAAATTCATATCAAAGCCAATACATCAAAAGGCTTGTTCTATGGTGTGCAATCTTTATTGCAAACATTGCCTTTTAGCCGTACAAATGATTTGGTTGAAATTCCGAGCATGGAAATAAAAGATTATCCACGTTTTCAGTGGAGAGGAATGATGCTTGATGTAAGTCGTCATTTTGCTTCGCCGGAATTGGTAAAAGAATTTATCGATTTATTGGCAGCGTATAAAATGAATGTTTTTCATTGGCATTTAGTCGATGGAGCAGGGTGGCGTTTAGAAATTAAAAAATATCCAAAACTTACCCAACAAGCCGCTTGGAGAGTTGATGATTGGGGAAAATCGTGGAATTGGGCTGAAATAGAATTTAATGCCGACAGAAATAAATCGACTTACGGTGGATATTACACTCAGGAACAAGCCAAAGAAATTGTGGCTTATGCCAAAGCAAGAAACATTACAGTTGTACCAGAAATTGAAATGCCTGGTCACTCTGAGGCTGCAATGGCGGCGTACCCGGAACTTTCGTGTAATTCTAAAAATAATTTTGCACAATCAGGAAATTTTTTAGCCAGTAAAGTCGAAAGTAATTATTGTGCAGGAAACGATCAGGCTTTTAAATTCTTGGAAGATGTACTAACAGAAGTAATGGCAATTTTCCCTTCAAAGTATATTCATATTGGAGGAGATGAAGTAGACAAAACAAGCTGGAAACATTGTGTTAAATGTCAAGCGAGAATGAAAACTGAGCAATTAAAAGATGAGAAAGAATTGCAAAGTTATTTCATTCGCAGAATGGAAAAGTTCTTGGTTTCGAAAAACAGAAAAATGATTGGTTGGGATGAAATTCTAGAAGGCGGATTGGCTCCGGAAGCAACTGTTATGAGTTGGCGCGGTGAAGCCGGCGGAATCGAAGCGGCTAAAATGGGACATGATGTAGTTATGACTCCAGGTACTCCTTATTATTTTGACCATTATCAAGGCGATCCTGAAACAGAACCTCTTGCAATTGGAGGATTTAATACCTTGAAAAAAGTATACAATTACGACCCAATTCCCGTAGAATTAACCTCAGAGGAAGCTAAACGTGTTTTGGGCGCACAAGCCAATTTATGGACAGAATATATCACGACAGCAGAACATGTTAAATATATGATTCTGCCTCGTATGCTGGCTTTGGCAGAAGTATTGTGGTCTAAAAAAGAGCAACGCGATTGGAACAATTTTGCCGAACGTTTACAGCCACATTTAGTTGGGTTTGAGCAAAGAGGAATCCGTTATTCAAAAGGGAATTTCAAAGTAGATATAAAACCAGTTGTCGAAAACAATAAACTTTTTATTGAACTTGACACAGATCAAGTTGGTGCCCTAATTTATTATACAACAGATGGAAGTGCTCCATCAATAAGTAGTTTAAAATATGAAAAACCATTTGTGGTAAATAGTTCTATGACCGTAAAAGCAATCACAGTTTTAAACAATAAAATATTGAGTGCAAAACCTGCAGAACAATCTTTTACGTTTAATAAAGCTACGGGAAAAACAATAAGTTACACAAATGCCAGCAGCACTCATTATCGCGCTAATGGAGTTAATACTTTAATTGATGGTTTTAGAGGTACAAAAGACATAGGTAAACAATGGCACGGATTTAACGAAAATGATTTAATTGCCACTATAGATTTGGGAGCTAGTACACCAATAAGCAGTATTACTTTGGGCTGTATTCAAAATTGGAGCCAATGGATATTTTTGCCACAATATGTAAAATTCGAAATATCGCAAGATGGTATCACTTTTAAAGAAGTAAAAACAGTAACAAATGCTATTGCAGCCTCTGAAAAAGACATTCAAATAAAAGACTTTACGGCTCAGTTTGCAGAGCAAAAAGCGAAGTTTGTGCGCGTTACAGCCAAGAATTTAGGTCAGTGTCCAAAAGGTCATCCGGGAGAAGGACAATCGGCGTGGTTATTTGTGGACGAGATTATGGTTGAATAATTATTTCAAATTTTACTTTATATAAACAATAAACCTCGCAATTTGCGAGGTTTATTGTTTATATTCTTTATGCGATTACTGTTATTACAAAATTAAAGCATACTTGTTTTCTATAAAAGTACCCGATAGCGTGGATTTGCAATCCTTGCCCGCAACAGTAAGACACAAAACAAATCATTACAACAAAAGTCACGCAAATTAATGCGCTTTTTTTTTTACAAGGAAAACAAACCAATCTTTGCGTGCACGGATTGCAAATCCGCGCTATCGTTTCGGAGGTAAATCCGCGCGATCGGGATAATTATAAAATTTGGACATTTGGATTTGAAATGGGCTGGTAGCCGATGAAATTTACATTTCCTAATACATTCGGATAGGCGTCGTTTAGTAAATCAATAAATAAATTTAATAGATTTACTAAACTTGTTGTTTTTACAGGGATTGACCAATTCATCAATTTAAATGACGGATCATTTTTAGCATTTTCAAATTCATTAAGACTAACAACTGAAATTTCATTTCCTAAAGATTGAATTAATATTTTAGCTTGGTTAAATATTTCAATTATTGTTGCTTTGTCTGTATCGTCGGATATATCATCAAATACTATACTTACAAAACTTAAGCATTCTCCTGTTCTATTTAGATCAAAATCAATATACATATCTTGAATTTCTTTAGAATATGTATGTAGTCCATTTGCTTCAAAAACTTGGCAAATATATTGACTTACCAATTGAATAAAATTTGGATTAATCCAAAAAGACTTATCTTTTCTCTTTATTAGCACTTCACTCATTATTATAGTTTTATTCGTTAATTAGTATAAAATAATTTGGGTTATTCCTTAAGTTTTTATAAAAATAATTAGGGTCGTTTAATTTGTTTAAAATTAAATTCTTAATTATAGGGTCTTTATCTAAATACCCAGATAGCGCGGATTTGTAATCTGTGCCCGCAACAGTAGGACACAAAAGAAATCATTAAAACATAAGTTACACGAATTAATATGCTTTTTTATATTTACAAAACGAACAAACCAATCTTTGCGGGCACGGATTGTAAATCCGCGCTATCGTTGCTGAGATATATCTGTGCGATCGGATGTTTTCGTTTTCTGGTAAAATCTTTTTGATTCACTTTATAATCTGATATTATTTTTTCACTAAAAATCTCTTCTCGCAATTTTTTAATTATCAAAATTGAATTTTTTGCCATATCTAAATCTGTAAAATTACAGAACAAATACAAGAAAAATAATACAATTAAATTAATCTAAAACACCTTAAAACGCCTAAAATAAATCGATTAACGCCTTAACTTAATGACATTGCGCTCGCGCCAGCGGGGTATTTTCTTTAAAAAGGATTTTCTCCTCTTTTTATCCGTTCAATACCATTATCGACTAGATTCTTTATTGTCAAATTACTTAAGCGACTAATCCAGCTATCATTATTACTGTAAGGGTGTGCTTCATAAATTGCTGGATTGTAACCATCATCTAAGTAAATAAATAAAAATTGACTTCCTCCATATACATCAAAAGCATAAAATGGTCGTGAAATTGTTCTTTTGTTTTCTAACATATCTTCCCTAACCCACTCTTGCAATTCTTGCTGAGTTTCATTTATTCCATAATCACAAACATAACAATCATTACCAGCTAAAAACAGTAATTCTTTTAGAACTTTTGGAAATGGGTTACCACTATTGTAAAGTTGTTCTAAATGCTCAATTTCTTCGATAGAAATTGGCTGAATAGTAGCTTTGTAATCTTTGTCATATGGATATGCGGAAGGATTGTCTCTTAAATATTTTAAAAAGTTTATTTCCATATTTATTGTTTTATTAATTCTTTGACAACGGGCATCATTTTTGCTTTTTTATGAGCAATAAATTTAATTTCTAATCTCTAAAACCTTTATAAATTAGATAGATAATTTTTAGAACAAAAACAACTTTGCGTTCACGAGCGAGACGCTTGCGCCAGCGGGGCTAAACACTGTGCAAGATATACCTAAGATTTCTTAATTAGTTTCTTCTTTCATCATCTAAATAAATCTTATAACCTAAACAAAAAATATCTACTAGAGATGCTTTTGTAACTTCAATTGTTGCAAAGTATAATTGATCAATCAATTGTATTTCAGATACAAAGAAATTAGTCTTATAGTTGAAATTATATTCAGCTACTGAAGTTTCGATTGAAGTGGGATCATCTATATCAATTGTAAATTGTTTTTGGTTATCAATTATTTTGTTTGATTCAGATGAAACATTTAAATTTTTAATCTTTCTTATGAAATTATCAAAATAATCTTTAGGAAAATTGATCAACTTTTTTTTATCATCCTTGTTCAGTTCTATTTTTTCATTATCAGTTCCTAAAAAAAATGGAATACCTGTGAAATTATTAATGCTTGATCTTTCATTTATTCTTTTTTCAATATCCTCATTCCAATGAAAAGCAGAAAAACATAAACCACCTCCTAATGAATAAATTCCTTTATAATCTAAATCATCAATATTAAGTTCGTAATTTTCCTGATTATTAGTAAAAGATTTTTGTAATGAATAGGATAAATTATATAATCTGTTTTTTATTTCTAGTCTATAATTGAAAGGTTCATATATTAGACTGTCAAAAATAATTTTAAAACTTTTACTCATAATTAATTATATTTTAGTTGCGTCAATTAGAACAATATTAATTTTTGGAAACATTTTATTAAATTGTACAACAATACCTTGACAAGATGTACAATATGCATTTTCAGATATTATCTTTAATGTGCCTTCATAGTGAAGAAATTGGTCAGTGATTTTTGCATTAGGTTCTAAAGATAAAGCAAGTTTATTTAACATTCTAAATTCCGAATCAGTGTTTCTAGTCCATTTTACATCTAAAGGCGTAAAAATATATGGCTCTGTGTTTGCAATTTCTGATTTAATACTTCTAAATATTCTGGTTTTTTATGAGCAATAAATTTAATTTCTAAAATCTTATTTTCTGAATTGGCATATATTTTGGCAGGCTTGTAAAAATTTTTGCCCCTGTTGTCACGGGCGTATCGCTCTTGCATATGCCATAATATCAATTAGATAATGTTGAGTTTTTTTCAAGAAGTGATAGGGGGAACTTATGAATTTTAGTTTCCTGAATTATTGAAATATATTTTTTTGGAGTTTAAGAGATTTGCTTTTCTCTTTTAATTTAACAACAACTCAAAGATCTTTTTTCTTTGAGTTGTTGTTATGTAAATCTATTTTAGGAACGAGACAACAATTGTTAAATGTTTTCATTTGGTAAAAATGGTAAAGCTGAATGATAATATTCGTGCTCATTCCACGAAAAAAAAGCTTGAATATCAATATCATCAATAAAATCTTGAGGTTTTGAACCCATTACTTTGTCAAAATAAATTTCATTAGGATCTTCAATCCTGAAGAGACTACCATCTGCATTATATTTGAATTTAAATAATATGTCAGTATTTTCATCATCATGTATGTTCTGATAAGCTATTTTTATTGCTTCACCTTTTATTTCTTCCGTTTCAAGATTAAGTTGGCAATAAAAAACTTTACGGTTTTTATTGTCTAAAACTCTTTTTCCTTTAAAATATGCTATACCATCAGAATTTACTGCTTTCCAATCCCATAAAGTAAAAATTCCATAAGTTTGTTTGTTAAAGTGAAAATACCATCTTTGTTTTTTATTTATGCAATACTCTTGTATTAAATCATCAATATTTTCATTATCTTCAAGATAGTATTCTCCATCAGCTAACAGTTTATCTTCAAAATGTTCCACCATTTTCAATTTATTATCAATAATTGTTTTTAAACTATAATCTGATAATGATGAAAGTTGAATTTTGTTTATTTCGTTTCCATAAATATTATAAATTTTTTTTTGAGTTGCCATATTTTTATTTTTAATAATCAAATTTTAGTTTTGGTTTTAAATCAAATTTTCCTTTGGTCTTTACAATAGCAAAATTTATTTTATCAGGATCAAATTTTGTGAAATTTTTACAAGAGTTCGTGAAACTACCCAGATAGCGCGGATTTGTAATCCGTGCCCGCAACAGTAGGACACAAAACAAATCATTAAAACAAAAGTCACACAAATTAATGCACTTTTTTATATTTACAAAGAAAACAAACAAACCTTTGTGGGCACGGTTGCAAATCCGCGCTATCGTTGCTGAGATAAATTTGCGCAATCGGGTTTCTATAATAGTTCCTTTAAAATTTTAATAACTTCTGTAATTTCACTGTGAAAAAAGTTTATTTTTTCTGCAGTTTCAGAACTAAATCGCCCCAGTTTAGCTTCTTCTTCAATAATAGTTAAATAGTTACTAAGATCTTTTAGCATAAAAATGTCAATACTAGATCTCATATTATGTGCAAGATCTCTTACGGCATTATAATCATTATTCTGAAATGCTTTTTCCAGTTGAACTGCTTCATTTGGAATTTTTTCTACAAAAAGATTAATCATTTCCTGTTTAAAACTGGCATCTCCATAAGACATTTCTTCTAAGAAAGACAAATCTACCTTTCTTTTCTGGAGGGGATTACTTTCTTTGGTTAAAACACTTTTTATCATTTCTAAAAGTGCAGTTTGCTTAAAAGGTTTTGGTACATAACCATTCATTCCTATCTTAAAACAAAGTTCTTGTTCTCCTACAAGCGAATGCGCGGTCATAGCAACTATAGGAATCTTTAAATTCATTTCATTTCTAATGTATTCGGTAGTTTGATAACCATCTTTTACCGGCATCTGAAGATCCATCAAAATCAGGTCATATTTATTTTTTGATAAATAATCAATTCCTACCTCTCCATTTTCGGCAATGTCCAACTCAAAACCAAAATTATGCATAACGCTTTTTACTAGTTTTTGGTTTAATACATTATCCTCGCAAAGAAGTATATTTAGTTTTCCTAAACTATTGCTTGATAATTGTTCTTCTTTAGCCTCAATTTGCGCCGTTTTTTTATAGTTTAAAATGAAGAAAAATTCAGAACCACGACCTTCTTTACTTTTTACATGAATTTCTGAGTTTTGCAGATTTACCAATTGTTTTACGATATTAAGACCTAGTCCTGTACCGCCAAACTTTCTGGTAGTGCTTTCTTCTGCTTGGGTAAATCGTTCAAAAATAGTTTTAAGTTTGTCTTCGGGTATACCAATTCCAGTATCTTTAACAGAGAACTTGAGCGAATAATTATCGGCACTTTCGGCTACTTTTTTTACAGAAATAGTTACTTCGCCATCTTCGGTAAATTTAAGTGCATTACCTGTAAGATTTACTAATATTTGATTTAATCTTCCCTGATCTCCAATTACATTTTCGGGCATATCGGCATCCAGAAAAAGATTGAATTCAACATCTTTTGGAACTTTAATTTTTAGTAAGTCGTAAACATGTTTAAGGGTATTTTTTAAATTGAAAGGATAGGATTCGATAGTTAAATGACCAGATTCTAATTTAGAAAGATCCAGAATATCATTTATTATTAAAAGCAGGTTTTCTTCGGCAATCTGAACACTTTCGATATAATCGCGCTGAATACTATCAAGTTGTGTTTGTGCCAAAAGATCTGTAAAACCAATAATGGCATTTAATGGAGTTCTAATTTCATGACTCATATTGGCCAAAAAACTATCTTTTGCAAATACTGCACGATCGGCAATTTTTTTGTGAGCCGCCAGATCAATATTTTTGGTTATTAATTCTAATTGATTGATAACGTGTTTACCAATTATCGAAAGTGCATTGCGCTGATCATCATTTAGCTCTTTAGAAACATGATCTATTGCGCAAATTGTTCCTATGTTATATCCGTCAGGTGTTGTAAGCGGAATTCCTGCATAGAATCTCACTTTAAAACCTCCTGTGACATTAGGATCATTTTTAAATCTTTCGTTTGAATGCGTATCAGATATTTCAACCATCTTCGATTCCATGATGGTATATCGGCAGAAACTGATTTCTCTTGGAACTTCTGTAACTCCAATTCCAATTTCAGATTTAAACCATTGTCTGCTCTCGTCTATGAATGAAATGTGTGCAATGGGCGTACCGCATATGTATGAAACGAGTTTTGTAGCATCATCAAAAGCATTATCTGGTAATGTGTCAAGTATATTGTAGCGTTTTAATGCTGCCAAACGTTGTAGTTCGTTGTGTGGTATAGGTTGTTCTAAAGTATTCATTATATTGGGGCGTAAAATGCAAAAAAAATATAATTATTTCAAAAAAATAGATTCTGCAAATGTACCTAAAGATTTGTTCTTTTTTCTACTGGTGTCCTTAAAAGGAAAAGATATGAATCTTAAAATTTGAAAGTTTATTTATTTTACGAATTTTTGTTAAGATAAATAGGATTTTTTTTATCGTTTCTCAGATTTTAAAAGTTTAAAATCCAAATATAAAAAAAGTCCTAATTTTCATTAGGACTTTTGGTATGGAGAGTAAGATTCGAAGCATAAGCTTGAACACCACACATCCTATTTTTTTTACTAGAATATAATTTATTAGTGAGTATTAGATAATAGGGTCATCTTGCCAATGACCCTATAAGTACTTTCGTTGATTGCTTACTAATTCAAAATACTTAGAGAACTAAGTAGTAACGAAAGGTATTTTTAGTACTATTTTAAAGGTTTAAATATAAATTCGAAACTTTGAGCATCTTTCATCAACACTTTTACAAGCTTCTGAATGTCTTGTGTAGTTATTGAATTTATTATGTCAAGATTGTTTTTCGGATCATTTTTATTGTATCCTTCTACATTAAAATCGTACAGTACATTCAACTCGTAACCTGTGTATTCTTTTTCTTCTTTTAATTCTTTCAGGTAACTCGTGACTACTTTATTTAAATCGTCTTTATCAATTTCATTATTTTCAATTTTTTGAATTTCTTTATAAACGATGCCTACTAGTTTCTCTACTTTATCAGGATCACAATCAAAATACACATAAAAATTAGCGACTTCTTTTGGTCTTTTAGACAAAGAGCTGTATACACTTGCTCCATAAGTACCGCCTTCTTGCTCTCTTAATGTCTCCATTAATCTAAGTTCCAGAATGTCCTGAAAAGCTTTTAGTAGGTAAGTATTTTTTAAGCTGTACTCCAATGGCTTTTTAAACGAAATACGAACCGTTGCTTTCGGGTCTTCCATTGCAAGGAAGATTTCTTTTTTATTACTGTCCTTCAACCAAGCGACTGAATTATCCTGCCATTTTTCTTTTTTCTTTGTGGTGGGTAAACTAGCAATGTATTTCTCTAATAACGGTTTAAGATCTTCTTTTGAAAGATCACCTACTATCGAAAATGTAAAATCGGCAGGGTTATTAAAACGTTCTTTGTAAATGGATTTGATTTTTTCGAACGAAACCTCTTTTATATATTGCTCATCAAAAAGGCGCATTTTTGTATTGTTGAATCCATATAAAGAAGTCGTGATACTATCTTGCATTTTATAAGCGATATCATTTTTTCTTTGAGTTAAGCTATTTTGTAAATTGTTTTGTAAAACCTTAAAACTGCTTTCATCAAAACGGGGTTTTACAAATTGTAAATGCACTAATTGCAACATAGTTTCGACATCTTTAGTAGTAGTCATGCCCGAAATATTTTCTTCTAATGCTGTAATTTCGATTCTTGTATTCGCATTTTTTCCCGCCAGAATTTTAGTCATATCTGTAGCGTTATAATCTCCTAAACCAGACATTCTTACCAAAGTTCCTACCATTGCAGCAGAAGGAAGGTCGGCATCTTTGATTAAAGAATTACCTCCAAAGCTTACAGCTTCGAGTAACACATTGTTTTTTTCAATGTCTGTAAATTTGTAATCTACAACCACGCCGTTGCTCAATACAAAACGAGTTGAACCTAATTTCTTGTTATTTTTTTCGGAAACAATTTTACCTGATTTAATTTGAATACCCGAAATCAATGTTTTACCTACAAACTCATCTGTGTAAGCTATTAAACTAGCGTCGTTTTCGACTTGGTTAATAATTTTTAAAGCTTCGTCCTGCGAAAGGTTATTTTCATTTTCGACTCCTGTAACATCTAACACTCTATTTTTTGTAGTGTATAATTTTTTGACATAATCATTTAAATCCTGAGGAGTCATTTCATTAAAAATAACTTTAATGATATCAAATTCCTTTGTAATATCAGTCATAGCTTCATTCTCGAGATAGTTTTTCTGAATCATGTTCACTATTTCGGCGTGAGGAGTTTGCTCGATCTTACTAATTTTAGTTTGATAAAGATTAGTATAATAAGCTTTCGTTCTAACAATTTCTCCTTGCGTGAAACCAAATTTTACGATACGATTTAATTCTGTCAACGCAGTTTTAAATGCTTCTTGCTGCTGATTTGGTTTTGGAGAGATTAGTAAACCGAAGGTATTATTTGCTCTCGCTAAACTGGAATAACTGCAACTTGCAGAAACAAATGGAGACTCTGGTTTTTGAGAAATTTCTCTAAGTCTTGAGTTTAACATTCTTGAAACCATTCCGTTAAAAAGCGATTCTTTTAAATCGGCTACAGTTTCGTCTTTTAAGGATTTGGGCTGATTAATTGTAAAAGAAATCGTTGAGGTAGCTACTTCTTTATCGGTTCCTAAATTATAAAGCATGATCTCATTGTCCGGAATTATTGTAACGACTCTTTGTATCGGATTTTTTATCGCGGGGATTGTACCAAATAACTTTTCTATTTTTTGTTCTATTTCTGCTACATCAATATTGCCCACAATTGCAATAGCTTGCAAATCTGTTCTGTACCAATCGTGGTAAAAATCTCGTAAGGCTTTGTACTTAAAATTATCAATTACAGTCATCGAACCAATAGGCATACGATCAGCATATTTGGTTTTATTAAACATTGTAGGTAATGATTTCTTGAAAAGACGCATATATCCATTTTGTCTTGTTCGCCACTCTTCTTTAATTACGCCACGTTCTGAATCTATTTCTGATTCTGTAAGCGATAAACCATCTGCCCAATCGTGTAAAATCAACAAAGAAGTATCTACTAATCCGGGTACGTTTGTAGGGATATTGTCCATGTTGTAAACCGTTTCGTCAAAAGCAGTATAAGCATTAATGTCTTTTGCGAAAACAGCTCCATGTTTTTGAAGTGTATTTAAAATGCCTTTTCCCGGAAAATTTTTAGTTCCATTAAAAGCCATGTGTTCCAGAAAATGTGCAAGCCCTTGTTGATCGTCATTCTCTAAAATAGAACCTACATTTTGAATAATGTAATAACTGGCAACATTTTTAATTACATCTGTTTTATAGATATAATACGTCATTCCATTTTTTAGAACTCCTTTTTTAATTCTGGTATTTACCGGAAGCGGATCGCTTAATTTTAGTTCTTGCGCCGTAACAACATGAGCTGTTACTAAAAGAAAAAATATAGTTAATAAATTTTTCATGTTTTTTATAGTAATTGTAGATGTATGTCTTATTTGTAGGTTGATTTTTTTTTAAGTTTCAATAGGTTTCCTGCCCTGATTTAAAATAAATTTTAAAAGGGATGCTATTTGAAACATTTTATCGAGATAAATACAATAGTCCATTATTAATTAATAAACTATGCTTTACAAGTAGTAATGTTTGATAATTGGAGGCAAAAAGGAATTAAATTTAATAACCAGAAAGATGATTTCTCTGGTTATTAGAGCTATTTTTTAAAAAGTTATTTAAATATCAAGAGCATTTAAAATATCTACTAATTCTGGTTCTGATGGTCTTGGAGCATCTGAGTTTACAATTTTTCCTTCTTTATCTAAAATAATAAAACGTGGAATTGCCTGAATATAATACCCCGCTATAAATGATGATGCGATCTCTTTATCTGCCAAAAGCTGAATTCCGGTTAAACCTTGTGCTTTAATCATGTTGCGCCATTTTACTTCATCTTTTAAACGGTCTACAGATATGCTCACAAATTTTATGTTCTTGCCATGAAATTGTTTTTCTACTTTTCCAATAAATGGCATTTCGTATTTGCAAGGCCCGCACCAGGTTGCCCAAACATCGATAAAAACATAGCTTCCTCTAAAATCTTTTAGAGAGGATTTTCCTCCTTTATAATTAATATAATTTTTAAACTCTGGTGAAGGCATTCCTACACCTAATTCAGTTTTGTTTCTTTGTTCATCTGTATATTGCTGGGCAAGACCTTTTTTTAAGTCTTCGAACATTTTAATTTGGGTGGTTATAAAATTTGGGTCAAGATCTGATTGTTTTTGATCTAACAACGATGCGAAATCAGCTGAAAATTTATTCATTTTGGCATCAAAAACTGTTTTTTCTAAGTTTAAAAACGCAATATAATCACCGCCATATAAATCTGCTTCCAGTTTAGATTTGGTTCTTAAAAAGTTGTTTTCTTTTTCTCCTTTTCCGCTGATTGTAATGCTTTTATTAATGTTTTTTGCATCAAAATTAATTTCTAAATTCATATCATTTGTAAGATATAAATTGAAGAACTTATCATAAAAGGTATTAAACAATATAGGTTTTTCTAACTTTATTGTATCTCTATAGGTTCCGTTGGCAGCTACTTTTATTGTAATACTTTTTGAACTAATGGGATCAAATAATCGTACGCCTAATCCTTCGATTGGATTTTCTATTTTTCCGTGTACTACTGCGTACTCTTTTTGCGCTATTATTTTTTGGCAAGAAAACACTACAACTAGTAATGCTAATGCTTGTAATTTTTTCATTTTTTTAGTTTTATTAAATTCAAGTTTAAAAAATGAGAGTGTATCCATAATTTGATTACAGATTTATCTTTTTCAAAATAGGTACACTCTGCTTTTAGAATTGTGAATAGGCTAGTAGCCTTTGTTTTGTATAACTGTTTTATTTCCTGCTATTATTTGTAATGGAATTGGCAGGACAAACTGATTTGGAGATACCAAAGTAGCTTTGACTGATGATGCTGTAAGATTTCCAAGATTTACATATCGTACGATATCAAACCATCCTTCGCCATTTTCAAAAAATAGTTCTAATAATTTTTCGTTGCGAATATCTTCAAGTAGAGTGGCTTTATCAGTAAGTTCTTTTTCGGCTACTCCGGCACGATTTCTAATTTCGTTTAGATTTTCTAGTGCTACAGTTAGATCTCCACCTGTCTTGCGAGTTTCTGCTTCTGCTTTAATCAGGTATATTTCAGCAAGACGCAAATGATAAAGGGTATTTCCTTGAGATGCAATTGTGTTTAAAAATGGATATTTACCGTTTCCATTCGACTTTTTTGTGGTATTTGAGTAGGCAAATGCAAAACGTGGATCGTATCCTGAACCCGAACCTGATAAACTACCGTCGTTTAAAGTTCCTGCCTGAGCATCGGCTAAACTTTTTAAGGTTTGACTGTATGTTGTTGTGTTTACCTGATACATGGCTGTTTTTCCTTCATTATCTGGGCCTGTTTTTGGAGCGAAAATTACTTCAGATGAATTAAAACTGTTTTTAAAGATATCTGAATATTGCGCTTCAAGCATATAACCTTCGGCATTGTTTATTACTTCATCTGCTAGAGTAGCGGCTTCAGTAAATTTTCTTTCGTATAAATAAACTTTCGATAACAAGGCTTTGGCAGCAAGACTTCCAGAATAAAAATGGTCTATGTTTACTGGCCCCATAAGTGATGCGTACAGTAAATCATCTTCTATTTGTTTGTATACTTCCGCGACTGTATTTCTAGGTTTTGCCTCGAGTACAGTCGAAAAATTAGTTCTTAAAACTACTCCGTAAGAAGAGTTTAAATCGTAGAATTCTCCAAAGTAACGCAACAAATTAAAATAAGTAAAAGCTCTCTGAAATTTTGCCTGAGCAATCATTTCGCCTTTTTTTTCCTCAGAAATACCAACGGCTTTTCCTGCTTCTAATTCCTGAATTAGGAAATTAGCTGAATTAATAATTTTGTAATGACCGCTATATAAATTAGTTAAAAAGATATTATCGACCGGGACTTCGTTAGTGTTAAATCCTTTAGTACCACTCATAAAACCCGAGATCATTCCTTCGTTGCCATAAGCTGCTAAATGCAAGGGAAAGAAGCTTACATCAAACTCTTTTCCTAAATCATAAACACCATTTAGAACTAATTGAGCCGAAGCTTCATCGCGTACAGTATTCTCTGTTGTTAATTTATTATTGGGTTGTATATCGTCAATATTACAGCTTGCACTGGTTAATGCTATTGCAAAAAGTAAAATCGTATTGATCTTTATAAAATGTTGTTTCATCTTTTTTTGAATTTAAAATTGAACTTGAACTCCTAAAGAGTACGACTTAGCTAATGGATACGGATCTTCATTGTTGATTTGATCTGTGATAGTTCCTCTTTCAGAGAAAGTTTCAGGATCGATTCCAGGCCATTTTGTCCAAGTCACCAAATTTGTGCCCGTTAAAGTCAGTTTTGCTCTTTCTATACCAATTCTGTTCATTAGTTTTTGGTCGAAATTATAACTTAATTGGATGCTTTTTAGACGTAAATAAGACGTGTCATAAATGTATCTATCTGAAATTCTTCCATTAGATGAAGGATCTGTATATACGGCTTTTGCATAACGAGCATTAGGATTTTCAGGTGTCCAGGTGTTTAGAGCGTATTCAGTATATTTATTTTCTCCCAGTGTGTTATATATACCTGTTGGAATTGCACTCCAAATTGATTTTGCTCCTACAGAGTATTGAAAGAATGCATTTAAACTAAAATTCTTGTAAGCGAAAGTATTTGATATTCCGCCAAAAAAGTCCGGTTGAATATTTCCTATTATCGCTCTGTCATCAGCATTAATCTGACCATCACCGTTAACGTCTTCCATCATAAAATCACCCACAGTAGTTGAGGCTTTATCATAAATTCCTGATGGTGAAGCCGCATTCAAAGCATCAACTTCGTCTTGCGATTGGAAAATTTTGGCCACTTTATATCCCATAATAGTACCTACAGGTTGACCTTCGATGTAATAATCTAATTGGTACGGATTGATACTTGCACCGTTTAATTTTTCGAGTTTGTTTCTGTTTAAAGACCAGTTAAAATTGGTCGACCAAACAAAATCCTGACTTCTAACGATATCGCCGCCTAAAGTGATTTCAATTCCTTTATTTGAAACATCCATGAAATTAGAGAAATAAGAGTTAGGTCCTAGTTCAAATGGGATTGGTGTTTTTACTAAAGCACCGGTTGTTTTTCTATTGTAAATATCAAAACTTCCTTTTATGCGATTGTTGAAGAAACCGAAATCTAAACCTAAATTAACCTCTTTGGTAGTTTCCCATCCAATGTTTGGATTTGGGAAATTGTTTTCTGGAACAATAGCCGAACTTCCGTTATAGATGTTAGATGCTGTGTTTTGAAAAAACTGTAAGAAAGCAAAATCTGAAACATTAGTAGAACCCACTTTTCCAACACTCGCTCTAAGTTTTAAAATGTTGATGTTGCTTACATCAGCTAAAAAACTTTCATTATTAATATTCCAACTTGCAGACAAAGACGGGAAGTACGCTCTTTTATTATCCGGACCAAATTTTGAAGAAGTATCGGTTCTAAAATTTACAGTAGCATTATACAAATCTTTGTAACCATAATTCAAACGAGAGAACAACGAATACAATCCTGTTTCTATACGGTTGCTGGCATATCCAATTACAGTTCGTGCTGATGTAGCATTGATTAAAACCTCGTCATCAGGAAAACCACTGTATAAATGATTTGAATTATTAAAGTTTGTTTTATCCCAGGCAGCTCCTGCTAATGCACCAAATTTATGCTCAGAAATTTTAAAATTGTAGTTAGCAGTCAAATTTGTTGTGATATTAGAAACTAAACCATCTGTTTCATTTAAATAAGAATCATTAGGATAATATATAAAATCAGTTTCTGTAATTTTAGGAATAAACGAACTGTTTTTATTGTAAAAAACAGAAGCATTTACGTCTGCTTTTAACTTTAAATCTTTTAATGGCTCTACTTCAATATAAGTATTCCCAATAAAATTATAAGCTTTGTTATTGGTTTTGTTGCTCAATCGCATTAACGGATTTGGCTCTAAAGTCATAAACCCGTATTGATAATCCGGCTGACCTAACAATTTGCCATTTTCATCTCTAACGGGTAAATCCGGACGAGCACGAGCAATTGAAGTATTTATTGTAAACTGATTTAAAACATCGTTTTCTCCAGAGTTAACCTCTGTATGACCAACATTTACAGAGCTTCCCATTTTTACGTGATTTGTTATATCAGTATCAAAGGAAATCCCTAGATTATATTGTTTCATTTTATCATTTATAGTTAAACCTTCTTGGTCTATAAATGAAGTGCTAAAGTTATAATCAGTTTTTTCGCTACCACCGCTCAAACTCAAATTAGCTTGATTTGTTACAGCCATACTTCTAAAAACTTCTTTGTTCCAATCTGTATTGGCATTTCCAAAATAATTATCGTTGATACCGCCATTGCTCACCTGAAAAGTATCGAAATCCAAATCTACTTTGGCAATATTTGCTAAATCGTAAGATAAAAAAGGATCTAGTTGACCACTGTTCATTGCATCAACACTATTGTTAACCAATAAATTGTAAAAACTTTTATATTGATTTGAATTTAAAGCACCAACTTTCTTGATAGGCTGAGCAAATGTTGTAGCATAAGAGAAGTTTACTTTTGGAGCTTGATTTTTTTTGCCTCTTTTAGTTTTAATAATAATAACTCCGTTAGCTCCACGAGAACCATAAATTGCAGTAGCTCCGGCATCTTTCAATACATCAAAACTTTCTATATCATTTGGATTCAATGTAGATAGGGGATTAGCGCCTTGCAAAGCATCAATATTAAACGGCACACCATCAATTACAAATAAAGGCTGATTTAATCCGCCTCCTACAGAAGAGAATGGCGAAGTAATTCCTCTAATATTGATACGAACCGGCGCACCTGGACGACCTGTATTTTGTGATACTTGAACACCTGCAGCTAAACCACCCAATGCTCTGTCAAAACCTATCGTTCCTGTAGCTGCCTGTACAATATCTTTGGCATCTATAGTAGATACGGCACCAGAGAATTCGTTACGTTTTTGCTTGCCATAACCAACAAGTACAACTTCTTCGAGTTCATTTAATTCTGGTGAAAGAACAATTTTAAAAGCGGTCTGACCATCAACTGCTACGCGTCTGGGTTCGAAACCCACATGAGATAAAATCAAAAATTTAGCATTGTAGTCAGAAACAAATTTGAATCGTCCGTCAAAGTCTGTGGTTGTTTCATAATTTGTTCCTTCTATCATTACAGAAACACCTACTAACGGAAGTCCAGCTTTATCGGTAACAATTCCTTCTAAGTGTTTTTGCTGAACGGCTACATTATTTTCTGTCTTTTTTTCGGGAGCATTTATTTTTTTTAGAATAATTTGATTACCCAAAATTTGATACGTAATGGTACTGTTGTTGAATAATTTTGACAAAACTGAGCTTAATTGTTCTTGCTTAACATTCAGAACAATTCTTTGGCTGATGTTTAATTCAGTTCGGTTATAGAAAAAATGAAAATCAGTTTGTTCTTCAATAAGCTGAAGAACATTAGTCAAAGCTACCCCTTTTACATTCATGGTAACTAAGTTTTTTTGTCCGTAACAGCTTGATGCATTGACCTGTAAAAGACTGGTAAATAAAAATAAGAAAGTTAATTTCATTTTTAAATTATGGGTATTGAAAATGTGCTTCAACGCACTTTTGGTTCGTTGTTTTTTCATAAGTTTACACTTGGTTTAATTTTTTAGTTTTAGATTAAATCAGCATTTTAAATTGACGAGGAGGGTGTTGACTCACCTTCCTTTTTTTTTGGTTTGGTTACTACATTTTTTTTGGTTTGGTTATGGTTATTACTCTATTGTTTATGGTATAATTAAAAGCTTTATAAGTTTGAAAAGTTTTTAAAACTTGGTCAATATTTTCGTTTTTAAAAGTGGCAGTGATAACAATGCTATTCAACTCTTCGTAATTGTTTATAATCTGAACATTGTATTTTCGCTCTAGTTTATTGGTAATAACAGCAAAAGAATCATCTATAAACATAAGCTCTCCAGAAACCCAGGCAATATATTTTCGAACGTCTACCGGTTCTAACTTTAATTGTTTACCTTCAAAATAAGCGCGTTCAGATGGTTTTAAGATTACTTCTTCATTATTTAAGTGATCAGATGCAGCTACTTTTCCTTCGACTAAAACGGTATATGTCTTGGCATCTTTTTTATAAGAAGTCACATTAAATTTAGTTCCCAAAACTTTTACATTCATATCATTTGAACTTACAAGGAATGGGTGTTTTGGATCTTTTGTTACAGCAAAATAAGCTTCACCATCCAGATATACTTGACGGTTTTCTCCTTTAATAAATTGTACAGGGAATTTTAAAGATGTTCCAGAGTTTAATTGGATACTGGTGCCATCAGATAAAATCAATTCAAATCGTTTTCCGTTGGGTACACTAATCATATTATACACTAGCTTATCTAAATTTTGGTTTCCAGTATAAACGATTTTATTTTTGTTCTGATTCCCAATTGTTTTACCCTGAATATTTTTTATTATTTGAGTATTTACAGGATTGATAACTTGTATATTTCCATTTTCTAATTGTAATGTAATTGATTCTTCTTTTACAGTTAATGGAGTGTCTTTAGTTGTAAAAACATCTTTAGTTTTAAACATATAAAAAGCACTTAAAAACACTATTAAAATTGCAGCGTATTTAAAATAGGAGCGAATGCTAGATTTAGAAAAAACATTCTCTTTCTGTTTGATTTTTTCCTGCTTGATTTTTTGTAAAAATTGTTTTTTTGCAGCATCAGTATTAACACTTTTCATGCTATAATTAACCGTATAGTTGGTTTTAATCAAGTTATTGAACACCTTTTGATTATTTACATCTTCTTCAAGCCAGTCTGAAATAGCATTTATATCTTCTTCAGAAGCTTGATTATTTATAAATTTTAGGATTAATATTTCAATTTTTAATTTTGCCATTTTTGATTATTTAGCCTATGACGAACCAAAACAACAATACCCTACCATTTTGAGAATATTTTTTTATTATTAGTATTATTTTAATTAATATTACTTTAATTTGCTTTTATGAAAAGCGATCTTTTTAGCGATAATACCATTTTACTCGAATCTCTAAAAGAAGGTGATGAACAAGCATATACCTATCTAATGGACGCTTATTACCACCAATTATGCTTGTATGCCGATGGTTTAATTCGAAACATTTTTGCCGCCGAAGATATCGTTCAAAATGTATTTGTGAGATTGTGGGTACAACGTGACAAGCTAAAAATTGATCAATCTTTCAAAAGCTTTTTATACAAGTCAGTATACAACGAATTTATAGACCAGTATCGAAAAAATCAATTGCTTTCAACAGTTGAGAAAACATATTTCGAAACCTTAAATACATTTGTTATGGATGACAATTCCGAGACCTTTGAACAAATGCTTTTGGTGATAAATAAAGAAATTGAAAAACTTCCGCCAAAGTGTAAAGAAGTTTTTACTTTAAGTAAAAAAGAAGGATTGACAAATAAGGAAATTGCAGAATATTTGAAGATTTCTGTAAAAGCAGTTGAAGCACAAATTACCAAAGCATTTTCATTGTTAAGTAATTCTTTGGATGAAAAGAGCAGAGCATTCTTTTTTCTGTTATTTGGTAATTGAAAATCTCTAAAATTATTTAAAAACAAAGAAATCTGGAACGGAAATTTTAAATAAAACCGTTGCAACAGATCCTTATAATTAAACATTTCGTTGTTCGGAATTTGAGGATAGTATTACTGAATTTGGGGATGCATATTATTTTGAGGGTACTCTTAACTTTGAGTGAATCTAAATAAAATAAGTTATGAGTTCTACTACTTCAAAATTCGACAAGTTACTTAATGGGTCAAAAGAATACGGAAAGGTAAATCACCAACCAGATTCCAGTAAGGAAGTTCAATTAAATACTCCCGAAAAAACAATGCCTTTTTCAGATCAAATTGGCAATTACCAACGAAACATCGGAATTCCTCCAAAATCGTATAAAGACAGTAAAATTTACATCGTAGGAAGCGGTATTGCAGGAATGGCTGCTGCCTATTATTTTATTCGTGACGGTCAGATTCCTGGCGAGAATATTATTTTTCTAGATCAGTTACATGTCGACGGCGGATCACTCGATGGTGCAGGTAATGCTGAAGAGGGTTACATAATACGAGGCGGACGTGAGATGGATATGACGTATGAAAATCTTTGGGATATCTTTCAGGATATTCCGGCCTTAGAACTTCCGGCACCTTACAGCGTACTCGACGAATATCGTTTAGTAAACGATAATGATCCTAATTATTCTAAAGCACGACTTATTTTCAATCAAGGACAGATAAAAGATTTTAGCAAATTTGGATTAGAAAAAAAAGACCAACTCGCTATTATAAAGTTGCTATTAAAGAAGAAAGAAGATTTAGATGATATTACAATTGAAGATTATTTTAGTTCTTCTTTCCTAAATAGTAATTTCTGGTTTTTCTGGCGTACTATGTTTGCTTTTGAGAACTGGCATAGTTTATTAGAATGTAAATTATACATGCACCGTTTCTTGCACGCCATAGATGGTATGAAAGACCTTTCGTGTTTGGTGTTTCCTAAATACAACCAGTATGATACATTTGTTACGCCTCTTAGAAAATTTCTTCAAAGCAAAGGTGTACAAATTGAATTAAACACGCTTGTAAAGGATTTAGTGCTTCACAGTAATACTGATGGAAAAATAGTAGAATCGATTTTAATCAATCGAGATGGTAAAGATGATAAAATAGCGGTAGGCAAGGACAATTATGTAATTGCAACGACTGGCTCGATGACAGAAGATACTATTTACGGAGACAATATAACTGCTCCGGCAATCGATTTGAATAGTAGTCCAAGCGGAGAAAGTGCTGGTTGGAAACTATGGAAAAATCTGGCAGCCAAATCACCAGTTTTTGGAAAACCTGAAAAATTTTGTGGTAATATTTCAAAATCATCCTGGGAGTCCGCAACGCTTACTTGTAGACCTTCGGCTTTTGTAGAAAAAGTAAAAGAGTTGTGTGTAAATGATCCGTACTCTGGTAAAACAGCCACTGGAGGAATTGTTACTATTAGCGATTCAAATTGGTTAATGAGTTTTACTTGTAACAGACAACCCCATTTTCCGGAGCAGCCAGATGATATTTTGGTTATTTGGGTCTATGCTCTTTTTATGGATAAGGAAGGTGATTATGTTAAAAAGACAATGCCACAATGTACAGGAAATGAGATTTTGGCCGAATTAGCGCATCATTTAGGTATTATTGATCAGTTAGATAATATTATCGAAAATACAATTGTTCGCAGTTCGTTTATGCCTTATATCACATCTATGTTTATGCCAAGAGCAAAAGGCGATCGTCCGCAAGTTGTTCCAGAGGGTTGTTTAAACTTAGGTTTAGTAGGACAGTTTGTAGAAACAAATAATGATATCGTATTTACAATGGAAAGTTCTGTTCGTACAGCCAGAATAGCGGTTTATGAGCTGCTAAATTTAAACAAACAAGTACCAGATATTAATCCTTTGCAGTATGATATTCGTCATTTACTTAAAGCTGCACAATCTTTAAATGATTATGAGCCTTTTGTAGGTCAGGGACTTTTACGAAAATTCTTGAAAGGAACATATTACGAGCATATTTTAGTTGAAAATAATGATAATCCGCAAGAGCACGAGTCGTTCTTTACAGAACAGCTAAATAAAGTGAAACAGTGGGTAGGCGGAATTATAGACTAACGATTGTAAAATTGAATATTTAGATTCATTATTTTAGATAATAATAATCTTGAAGTAGCGCTAAGTTTTTTTTGACTTAGCGCTATTTTTTTGCTTTTATTCTACTTTGATAGAAATTGTTTTATAAGAATCGTTAAATGAATTTATTGTAAAATCTCTATAGTTTGTAGGTATTTATGCCGAAAAAAAGTGTATTTTTATGATCAATTACTTTCCAAAACAATTTAAATTTTAGCGGTATTTAGGCATGATGGAACAACATTACGATAAAATAAGTGATACATTGGCCTATTTTGGGATTGACTATAGTTTACCATATTATGTTTCGACTGGTAAAAAAAGGTTAGATTTTCCACAGAAACCTTTTCGGATGGATTATTATTCGCTCTGTATTTGTATGAGTGGCGACATGGTTATTGCTATTGATGGCCAACAGCATTACATTAAACAATTTGGTGTACTACTTGCAAGACCGGCTACAATAATCGCTTTTCAAGATAATAGCGAAGATTTTAAAATGAAACTGCTTTTTTTTGAAAAAGAGTTTCTGCTCAAAAATATCTCCGATCCTTTTATAATCGAAAGGCTAACATTTTTTAAAGACCGATCCTACGAATTGATTCATTTAAAGGAGAATGAGGTTGCTAAGTTGATTAAACTTATGGAATATCTGGATAGTAAAATCCATGCAGATTTGAAATTTAGAGATGAAATTGTTAGAACGATTATCTTTAATTTGTTATTAGAAACAGCTGAGTTTTTATCAGCAAAAGAAGTTACCTGCGATTTAGTTTCGGAAAATCCCAAAGACACCTATTTTCAATTTCTTAATTTGGTTATGGATAATATTACACAGCACAAAGCAGTACGATATTATGCTCAAAAGCTCCATGTTTCAAACAAGTATCTTATAGAAATTGTAAAAAAAGCAGTTGGCAAAACACCGCATGAAATCATTGATGCTCATTTGCTAAAAGAAGCAGTTGTTTTATTAGGAAACCCGGCAGTCAATATTACCGACATTGCGTATCGTTTGCGCTTTAATTCGGTTTCGGCATTTGGTCGTTTCTTTAAAAAACACGCATCTATATCTCCTACAGATTATCGCCGATTACAAAAACTATCTTAGTTAATTTATATCGTGTTGAATTATTTCATAATTGATGCCTCATAATTCATCTAATTCAAAACCTACCTCAGTATTTTACAAAACCGTCGCAGCTTTTGTAGTAAAGAGATATCCCTTCAATAAAAAACCGCCTCATTATTGAGGCGGTTTATAACGAATATAATTATGTATAGATTAGCTTAAAACTTCATTTTCGCTGTATACAAAACCAAGATAACAAGCATTGTAGATATTTTTTAAATCTTCTAAGCTTGGTACTCGCGGATTAAAACCTGTACATGGATCTATTAAAGCGTTACCGGCAATATAATCAAGGTTTTTATCCCAGTCTTCTTGAGAAATTCCGAATTCTTTTAGAGAAGAAATGTTGTTTACACTTTTTCTAAGACCTTCAATTGACTGCGCAAGATCTTCGGCAGTTTCTCCACCAATTACTTTAGCAAGGGCTGGATATTTATTAGTAGCGCTTGCATTATAACGAATAACGTTTGGAAGGAAAATAGCATTTGCAGATCCGTGTGGGATACCGTATAAAGCTCCAACCTGATGTGAAAGTGAGTGAACAATTCCAAGCCATGCATTATTAAAAGCTAAACCTCCCATAAAAGAAGCATCATGCATATTTTGGCGCGCCGCAATATTTGAAGGATTTTTTACAGCTTCTTCCAAATTATCAAAAACAATCTCCAAACCACCTTTAGCCAATACATCGGCAAAATTATCATCGATGTTAGAAACGTAAGCCTCAACACAATGCGTTAAAGCATCAAGTCCGGTGTTTGATGTTACGTGAGCAGGCATTGATGCACAAATTTCACCGTCAATAATAGCAACATCCGGTGTTAATTCATATGATACAATTGGGTATTTAACTCCTTTTTCGCGATCAGTAATTACGGCAAGACCTGTAGTTTCAGTACCAGTTCCGCTAGTAGATGGAATTGCTATAAATTTAGCTTTATTTCTAAGTGTTGGTACACTGAAAGGTTTGATAAGAGAATCAAAATCTGTTTCCGGATGTTCATAAAAAATCCACATCGTTTTGGCAGCATCAATTGCAGAACATCCTCCCAGACCAACAATCCAGTCAGGCTGAAATTCGCACATTGCTTCTGCACCTTTAAAACTTGTTGCTGATGACGGATCTTCTTCAACACCATCAAAAATAACCGTTTCGATGCCTGCTTCGTTCAAATATGCGACCGCTTTATCAAGCGTACCGCTTTTTTTCATAGAACTTCCTCCAGTTACGACAAAAGCTTTTTTACCTTTAATATTCTTTAACTCCTCAAGGCTTCCAGGACCGTGGAAAACCTCTGCTGCAACAAATAATTTGCTCATCTTTAATAGTATTAATTATTACTGCAAATGTAGATGAGCACAAAGGGTGAGATGTTATAAATACAATACTACGCGTTATAAATTTGTGCCAATTCGTTCTGAAGTTCAGTTGGCGTTTCTTTAAGTTTTGCTCTAACAAATTTGTTAAGTGCTGATGGAGAGCTAAATCCCAAATCAAAGGCAATTTCTTTATGAGAGAGATCAGAAAACAATAACTGTCTTTTAATTTCGATAAGAATTCTGTTATGTATGGCGTTGATGGCCGTTTCGCTGCAATGTTTTTTTGTTATTTCATTTAGTTTTTTACTGGTTACATTGAGTTTTTCAGCATAATATTGAACCGTACGTTCTTTTTTGAACTGTTCGTTAAGTAATTTTTTAAAATCAATATAAAGATGTTGATTTGTTTTTTGATGCATTACAGGATGCTGTCCGTGAACAGATTCAATAAGTCCGAGCAAAAATATTTTAATGTAAAAGCGAGCTTGTTCTTTTTTAACTAGGCTGGGATTATTATAAATATTTTGAATATTCTTTATAAGCACATTGCTTTGCTCAAATTCTTCAACTGGAAGAGCTGTACAATTTAGATTTGAAGAAAGGTTTACATTATAGGCACTTAATTCATTTTTTAAAATATCAGAACAAAATAAAACTTCTTCAAATAAAATAATTTTACCTGTCAAATCTTGAGTTTGATTAGTAAAAGAATGAATTTGTTCTGGAAAAATAATAGAAATTTTTCCCGTTTTAAGATGATGAACTTTCTCTTCAATTTGTATATCAATTTTTCCCGTTTCAACAATTACAATGCAAAAATGATCTTTTTTATGAGGATTAGAGTAAGCTTCTATGTGTATGTTGTCTAAATCAAAAACACGGAATGACAAATTTTTATCTTCTGCTTTTTGAATATTTTTCTTGATTTCCAGTCTTTTTAGATTCATCTAATAATTTTCTGTTTCGAATATTGGAGGTGTATAAATTTTCTAAGTCAAATTTCAAACTTAAAGATGTATAAGTTTATTTTTTGATAATCGAGGAACTGGCAAATTTATCAAAAAATTAAACTTGAATGAATCGAATTAAAATTTAATTTTTATTCATGATAATAGACTTATTAAACAAGTTGTCTTTTTTTTGGAAATTGCTCTTGTAAATTATGTCACACACGTAGGTTTTTATTAAAAGAAATTCTGTTGCGTGTAATTATTGTTAACCCATAGTCCAGAGGCTTTAGGACTATGTGTTAAAATGTTTTTTTTCTAATTATACACAACGTTTAAAGGGATTTTTTTATAGATAATTTTCTATCAGTTGCTTTAATTCACTGAATACAAATGTTTTTTTTAAGAAATGTTTTACTCCTAAAATGCCGCCCATTTTTCTATCTTTAGGTTCTATTTTAGCCGAAAGAAATATGACTGGTATATACGAATATTCAGAAGCTATATGTTCTTCCATAAAGCCGTAACCATCAAGTTTTGGCATCATTATATCACAAAGAATAACATCGGGTTTAAATTCTTTGACCTTTTCTAATCCGTCTCTACCATCTTCTGCTTCGCATATTTTGTGTCCCACAAAAGAAAGCAACTCGCAAATTGTAATTCTTAATGTTTCCTCATCATCAATAATTAATATTTTGGCCATATTCCGTTTATTTTTTCTTTGGTAATTTTAGTGTTATACAAACTTTTAAATTAAATACGAGGAACAATATCTTTTGGATGTTTATGGAATAATCCTAATAATCAAAAACAAATCCTTCGAATAAATTACGAAGACATATTTTGCTACTGTATTAATAAATTTAAATATTGTTTATAAAGCTTTGGAGTACAAGCGGAATACTAATTAACTGCATTAAACAACAAACTAAAGCCTAAGAATAAATACTAAACTTTGACTTAGTGCTACGTAAACTTAGATTAATTATTTAAAAAAACAAAAGAAAAAGTTAAAATATTACATTTAAATTGTAATAATTATATCACAAATTTTTATTTTAGCATTAACACCTAAATTGTTAAATTAATACGACTCGTAATAATGGAATAGATGAGGTTAATAAGCGTATAAGTGTTTAAAATAGTAAAGTTTCGTGATTTTTAAAACTAAACTGGATTTGACCCCAAATGTATTAAAATCGTAAATTAAATAGGTGTTTTAGTATCGTTTTTTATAGATTTAAATAGAGATAAGTTAAAATTTTATTTTTTTATACAATCAAATTATTTTAAAGTTAGAATTAACGAACATCAATTCCCATTAATATTTTGGTGGTTAAATAGCTTTATCTTAATATTTTTAAAAAAAAATGCCGTCACAATTCATATTTTGAGACGGCTACTTCTATAAAAGAAAAATTAGAAAATGTTTTAATTATTCTCTGTATCAATAGATTTTATGAAATCTCTGGGAGTCATTTTGTGATATAATTTAAAACTGGTTGAAAAATAAGAGAACGAACTAAATCCGGTTTCGTCAACGATGTATTTGATATTTCTTTCACCAGAATGAATTAGTTTAACAGCATAATCTAATCTAAATTCTCTTATGTACTGGCTGGCATTTTTGGTAGTTAATTTTCGTACTCTTTTATCAAGAGTTGATTTACTAATGGCCAGATCTCTTGAAAGTTCATTCATATCGATGTGAGATTTTATTTTTTGTATTAAAATTTCATTTAATGAAGTAATAAAATCTTTTTCGGATAACTTAATAGTGATTTTAGAAAATGGATCAGGAGTGAACTTTTTTTCAATATTGTTTTTAAGAAAAATTAAGTTATTTATTTTATAGATTAGTTCTTGTGTCTTAAAGGGTTTTATGATAAAATCTGTAACACCATTTTTTAGTTGTTTAAATTTTAAATCGTCATCGATATTGGCAGTAATCATAATAAAGGGAATGATGTGAAATTTAGTATTTCTGCGAATTTTAAAGAATAATTCTTCGCCATTAAGAACGGGCATTACCATATCGCAAATGATGATATCAGGAATATTTTTTTTTAAATTTTGAAGGCCTTCAGTACTGTCTTTGAAATATTTTACATCGAAATTATTTAGTTGTAATATCTCTGATAAAGTGTTTCCAATTTCTACATCGTCTTCAATTATAGTTATTTTGGTTTTTTGTTTAATCATTGGATGAATTTATTTTAAATCATTACGGTTATTTTTTAGATTATGAGTATTATTTTGAATAAAAAGCACAAAATGTAATACTTTTAGTGTCTTATTTGAAAAAATGATAATAAAGATGGAAAAACTACTGTCGTATGTTTCTAAAATCAATAATCATCTATTGCAATACTCCTCAATAGATGATGCTTTAAATTCGTGTATTAGAGATATTGGTCTAGAGCATAACATCGACAGATGTTACATCCTAAAAAATAAAAATAATAACGAGTTGTTAGGTTTAGATTATGCTTACGAATGGTGTAATAATGGAATTAAACCTTATATAAACCATTTTGGTGTAAACAAAAGTCTCAATAATGCTTTTTTATCTATTAATAGTATACTCTACAAAGATAAATTAAGGTTTGGGTTGGGTAAAGATATCGATAATAAGTTATTAAAAAAGATTTTGGAGATTAGGACTGTGAAATCTTATTTTTTTCTGCCTATTTTTTCGGACAATATATTCTGGGGATGGATTGGACTTGAGGATTGTAAAAGTGAGCGTGTATGGGGAGAAAGAGAAATTTTTGTATTGCAATCTATTACAAAAAGCCTTGGAATTCGTTTTAGTCAAAATACTGCTATATCAAAACTAGAGAGAACTATAGAGAAATTTAACTTTTTCATGTCAAGTTCAAATCAGGCAATGTGGGAATTTGATATTGAAACTGAAAAAACGAATTTTAGTTTAAATTGGTATGGAATATTAGGCTACACTAATGAAGAGATTAACAATATTCCTGATTTTTGGACTAAGATTTTTTCTCCAGATGATAAGAAACAGATTAGGAATGATTTTAGAGATTTTACGGCTGGAAAATTGGACAAGTTTGAAGGTAATACGAGGATTATTCATAAAGATGGACATTATATTTCTGCTAAATATTCAGGATTATTAAAATTAAATAAGAAAGGAATACCAAAGAAAGTTATTGGAACTTATATGGACATCAGTGAACTAGTGGAAAAAGAGAAACAATTATCATTGTCTGAAGCAAAATTTAGATTTATTGCCGAAAATACTACAGACCTAATTTGCCAGCATTCAAAAGGAGGAGATTTATTATATGTTTCCAGTTTATCAAATGATATAATAGGTTATGATTTTGAAGAATTGATTAATAAATGTCCTTGGGACTTTATACACAAAAGAGACTTAAGCAATATTAAAAAATACTATCATTCGATTGTTAAAAATCAACAAATTGAAACAATAACATTTCGGTTTAGAAAATTTGATGGAACTTACATATGGCTAGAAACCACAACAAAAGTCATGTTAGACTCTGAAAAGAAAATCATAGGATTTCAAACCTCGAGCAGAGATATAACCAAACGCATTAGAGCTGATAAAGAAATGAAAGCTGCATTTTTAAAAGAAAGAAAGTTTAATGAATTAAAATCTAATTTTGTTTCTATCGCTTCACATCAATTTAGAACGCCACTTACTGTTATTTACTCTAATGCAGAACTTCTGGAAATGAAAATAAATAGTTTCCAAAGAGACTCCAATGAATGTAAAGTCATTATTTCGAGAATAAAAAATGAAGTTGAGAGAATGACTGAACTTATGAATAATATTTTAGTTTTTGGAAAGCAGGAAGCTAAAAAAATTGAAAAAGTGATTCAGCCTATAGATCTCAATGAGTTTATTGATACATTAACCAAAACCTATTTTAATAAGGATGGCGGAGCAAAGATCAGAGTAACAAAGAAAGGATTTAAAAAAGTATTTTTTACTGATGAGTCACTAATTGTTCATATACTTACAAATGTCATTAATAATGCATTTAAGTATTCTGTTGGTAAACCAGATCCTGAGCTTATTATTATTTATTTAGAAAATAACATTGAAATACAGGTTATTGATTATGGTTTGGGAGTACCAAAAAAAGATATTCCATACTTATTTACTTCATTTTTTCGAGCTTCCAATACCAACTCAATCATTGGTTCTGGATTAGGCTTAGTTATCGTGAAACAATTTACCGAATTTTTAAACGGAACAGTGGAATTAAAAACCAAAGAAAATTTTGGAACAACAATTAAATTGACATTTCCTTATGAACACCAATAAAATTTTATTTGTTGACGACGAACCAAATGTTAGAGAAACCATAAAGGAACTTCTGGTCTTTAAAAGTTATGATGTAAGAACTGCAGCTAATGGGCAGGAGGCTTTAGATATTTTAGAATATTGGATGCCGGATTTAATTATTTGCGACATGGTTATGCCGGTTATGAATGGCAGCGAATTGCATGAAAATATTAAAAAAAATAAATATTTAAGTACGATTCCGTTTATCTTTTTATCGGCTAAAAACGAAGTTGAATTAATACGTAAATGTCTGCAAGACGGAGCTGATGATTTTTTAACTAAACCGTTTAAATTTAATGAATTAATACTTGTGGTTACTGCAAGACTGGAACGCTTTGAAAAAAATAAAAATGCACAGAATAATTTACAAAGCTGTAAAAAAAAAGACTTTCTCAATTGAATAATTGTTCCTTCTAATATAAGGCAGAACGGAGTTTAATAAATAACAAATTGTAGTGCTTGATAGTCAATTAAAGACATGGTTTAGATTTTATTAAACGTTAGTTGAAAACATCAAAATGTAAAAAGTGAATTCTTTTTAATACTTAAAAAAATACTTTTAATTCTATGAGAATAGGAATAAGGTATTTTTTTTTTGCTTGTTTTTCTTCAAAATAGAATACTAAAATAAAGATGTTTTTGACTCCCATTTATTGTTAGCAGATTTTTTTAGTTTATTATTTTAATTCAATGCTATTTTTTTTTAAACAGTCCGTATAATTTTAGTTTTTAAGATGCTGATTTTATTTATTTGTTACTGTAAATAAGCTATTTAAAATTATACTATTATCAAATAAATTAAATTATGAACAAAATTGTTTCTCACAATATCAGAACCATTAGAGAGATGAAAAATTTAACCAGAGACTTTGTAGCTGGCGAATTGGAAATGACTTATAGTGGATATGGTAAAATTGAAAGAGGTGAAATTGATATAACAATTTCGAAAATATCAAGACTTGCAGATATTTTTGGAATTTCAATTTCTGATTTATTGTTTTTTGACGTATCGTATTTTTTTAATAACGATGCAGAAGAAAAAATTGATGACCAATTAAGAATTGGCAGCAATTCTGATATAAAAACCTTGAGAATTTCAAGGAGTAGACTTATGGATTTTCAGGATAAAAAATTAAAAAACAGAGTGTAACTAATAAGTTATAAATCTAAAGAGAACCGCTAATGAAAAATAAGGCGGTTTTTTTGTTATTGATAAAGAAAGTGAAAGAGACTGCTTAGTATTGAGCAGTCTCTTTTTTGTATTTTAGGTGGTTTAAGAACCAATTCCTTGATAAACAAAACCTATTTTTTGCAGTTCTATTTTGTTCAGTATATTTCTTCCGTCGAAAATAAAAGCAGGTTTTTGCATTGCGTCATAAATTCTCTTCCAGTCATAGTCGATAAATTCTTCCCATTCTGTAAGTATTGCGATAGCATGAGCATCTTGGCAGGCTTCATAAGGATCTTCGAATGATTTTACACTTTTGGCATTTTCTACTGAAGATCTGGTTTCTAAATAATCCAAATCTGCTAAAATTTTCTTTTCATTTACTTTAGGATCATAAACGCATATTGTTGCCTGTTCATTTACTAAATCATCTGCGGTATAAATTGCTGCTGATTCTCGAGTATCATTAGTATCTTTTTTAAATGCCCAACCCAAAAATGCAATTTTTTTACTTGCAACCGTGTTATAAAGCGTCTTTACAATCTTGTCAGCAAATCTCTTTTTCTGATGATCATTCATTATAATTACTTGTTCCCAATAATCAGCAGTTTCGTTTAGTCCGTAGGATTTAGCAATGTAAACCAAGTTTAAAATATCCTTTTTAAAACAAGATCCGCCAAAGCCTACAGATGCCTTAAGAAATTTTGGACCAATTCTGCTGTCCATTCCTATAGCACGAGCCACTTCATTAATGTCTGCTCCAGTTTTTTCGCAAAGTTCAGACAAAGCATTAATAGATGAAATTCTTTGAGCCAAGAAAGCATTCGCCGTCAATTTAGACAACTCAGACGACCATACATTTGTGGTTAATATTTTATCCTGAGGTACCCAATTTGCATAAATATCCACCAAAGATTGTATTGCTTTTTGTCCTTCAGGAGTTTCGTCGCCACCAATTAATATTCGATCAGGATTTAGTAAATCAGTAATAGCAGTTCCTTCGGCTAGAAATTCAGGATTAGATAAAATTTGAAATTGCACTCCATTACCAGTATTGTCAAGAATACTCTTGATAGCTTCGGCAGTTCTAACAGGAAGTGTAGATTTTTCTACCACAATTTTATTGTCTTTTGAAACTTTTGCAATTTGTCTGGCACATAGTTCAATGTACTTTAAATCAGCAGCCATACCTTTTCCTTTTCCGTAGGTTTTAGTAGGCGTGTTTACAGAAATGAATATAATCTGAGCTTCTTCAATTGCTTTGTCTACCGCAGTAGAAAAAAACAAGTTTTTACCTCTTGTTTCTGCTACAATTTCGCTCAAACCAGGTTCGAAAATTGGAATGTTATCTGTGTTTTCGTCATTCCAGGCATCAATTCGCTCTTGATTTAAATCGACAACTGTAATTGTAAGATGCGGACATTTTTGTGCTATAACTGCCATAGTAGGTCCGCCGACATATCCAGCTCCAATGCAGCATATTTTAGTGATTTCCATTTTATCTGTTTTATCGTTTTTATATTATTATGAAAGAATGTTCCTTAGGATTTAGTTCGAGCTATTTTCTTAATATGAAGTAGTTTTTTTTTGATATACAGCTTTTTACAGCAGTATTTGTGTAAGAATCAATTGTTTTAGTTTCTTATTTGTATGAGGATGATTACCCACTGGTTTAAAGCAGATAAAATTAATTTTTACCATACTTTTTCGCATCCTTTTTAGAGTTATATGTTCCAAAATTAGGTTTTATTGTCTTTTGCAGTTTCTATGTTCACTTTGCGTTTGTTGTAATTTTACTCTTGTAGATTTCTTTTTTTGATTCTATATGAGCACGAAATGTTGTGATTAATATCATACTATAATTAAAGGGCTTCCATAAGTAGTTAGTAGTTATAATTTTTTTTTGGATAGCTAAAATGTAACTATCTACGGGGAACCCTTTTTCAATTTTGAAATTTTACTTGTTTCTGCTCCCTTTTTAAGTCTAAACAAAAACAGCTTTTTTGATATTTAATCTAAATCAATTATGAAAACAGGAATAACATTTAGTGCTTTTGACTTGCTGCATGCAGGCCACATTAAAATGCTGGAAGAAGCAAAATCAAATTGTGATTATCTAATAGTTGGACTACAAACTGATCCAACTCTTGATCGTCCTGAAAAAAACAAACCAAGTCAATCTGTTGTTGAGCGTTATATCCAACTTAAGGGATGCAAATTTGTAGATGAAATTGTTCCCTATGCAACAGAACAGGACTTAAAGGATATTCTACAGTCTTTTCAAATTGATACACGTTTTTTGGGAGATGAATATAAAGAGAAAGACTTTACCGGAAGATCTTATTGTGAAGAGAAAGGGATAGAACTTTATTATAATACAAGAGATCATCGTTTTTCTAGTAGTGGTCTTCGAAGAGAAGTTTTTCAAATGGAACTTTTAAACGAAAATAAATGATTGTCAGCAACAATATAGTTCATGTCGTATTAACCGGCGGTGTTGGCAGTAGGTTATGGCCTCTTTCGCGCAAGACGAAACCAAAGCAATATCTTGATTTGTTTGACGGTCAGTCATTGTTAGAGATGACTATTGCCAGAAATAAAAGCATAGCTGATAGATTATTGATTGTTGGTAATGTAGAAAATTATGCTTTGAGCTGTAAAGTAATGGAAAAATTCTCTGTTGATCACTCGCATATTATTGAGGCGTCACCTAGAAATACTGCCGCTGCAATTGCTTTTGCTGCTTTTCAGTCTAAAGAAGATGATATTTTAATCGTTACACCCTCAGATCATATTATTAGCGGTGAAGAAGATTATATGACATCCTTAAAACAGGCTATCGCCATTGCAAAAAATGATTATTTGGTCACTTTTGGTATTAAGCCTTCAAAACCTGAAACCGGATATGGATATATTGAATTCGAGGGAGATAATGTTTTGGCTTTTCATGAAAAACCAAGTTTGGATAAAGCATCAGAATTTTTGAGACAAGGAAACTTTTATTGGAACAGCGGTCTTTTTTGCTTTAAGGCAGGAATATTTCTAGAGGAACTTCAAAAACAAGAACCAGAAGTCTACAATAGAGCCAAAACGGCTTGGGAATCTAATGATTCTGGTTTGCTGGATTATGATTTGTCTATGAAGATTCCGTCGATTAGTATAGATTATGCCGTGATGGAGCGCAGTTCTAATATAAAAGTTGTTGCCTCACAGTTTGGCTGGTCAGATTTGGGTTCGTTTGAATCTGTTTATGATTATTTAGTCGAGAAAGGTCATCATGCCGATGCTAACGGAAATATTCTAATAGGATCAGCCATTCACACTTCATTTATTGGTGTCGAAAACTGCCTTTTGGTTCATACGCCAGATGCATTTTTAGTCGTAAAAAAGGAAAACTCACAAGAGGTAAAACAAGTTTATCAAGAATTAGAAGCTGTTAATTCTCCATTGTTGTAAACGCAGAAAGTTTAGAAAAGATAGTTTTTGATAGTAAACTTTAGAAAAAACAAAAGATAATACCAAATTCATTACAATATTAGAAATTATGACTAATACACCAAAAATAGCTTTAATAACCGGAGTTACAGGACAAGACGGCGCTTACTTAAGTGAGTTTTTACTAAAAAAAGATTATATCGTACACGGACTTAAAAGACGTTCTTCTTTATTTAATACAGATCGTATTGATCATTTATATCAAGATCCGCATGTAGATAACCAACGTTTTATATTGCATTATGGCGATATGACAGATAGTACGAATTTAATACGTCTTATTCAGGAAATTAAACCTGATGAGATTTATAATCTTGCCGCTATGAGTCATGTTCAGGTTTCGTTTGAAATTCCTGAATATACTGGTAATGCGGACGGTTTAGGAACTTTAAGAATTTTAGATGCAGTTCGTTTATTAGGATTAGAAAAAAAGACCCGTATTTATCAAGCATCAACGTCAGAATTATATGGTAAAGTACAAGAAGTTCCGCAAACAGAAACAACACCATTTTACCCGCGTTCACCTTATGCAGTTGCCAAAATGTACGCTTATTGGATCACTGTAAATTACAGAGAAGCTTATGGTATGTATGCTTGTAACGGAATTTTATTTAACCATGAATCGCCAATTCGCGGAGAAACTTTTGTAACCAGAAAAATTACACGTGCAGTATCTCGAATTGCATTGGGACTACAGGAGAAATTTTATTTAGGAAACCTTGATGCTCAAAGAGATTGGGGTCACGCCAAGGATTATGTTCGTATGATGTGGATGATTCTTCAGGCTGATGAGCCAGAAGACTGGGTAATAGCTACAGGTACAACTACTACAGTTCGTGATTTTGTTAGAATGAGTTTCGCTTATGTTGGCGTAGATATTGAATTTGTTGGAACCGGTGTCGAAGAAAAAGCTTATGTAAAGGCATGTAATAATGTTGATTTTCAAATAGAAATTGGAAAAGAAGTTTTATCTGTAAACCCTCGTTATTTCCGTCCTACAGAAGTAGAATTATTAATTGGAGATGCTACAAAAGCAAATACTAAATTAGGTTGGACTCCAGAATATGATTTACAGGATTTAGTAAATGATATGATGCAATCAGATATAAAAATCATGCAAAAAGACCATCATTTAGAAGGAGCAGGATATCAAACAATGAACTATTACGAGTAAGATGAGAGTAGATAAAACAGCTAAAATATACATTGCAGGTCATCGAGGTATGGTAGGCTCTGCAGTGTGGAGAGCATTGGAGCGCAAAGGATATCAAAATCTAATAGGACAGTCTAGTAAAGATTTAGATTTGCGCGATCAAAAAGCAGTTCAGGCTTTTTTTGCAAAAGAGAAGCCAGAAGTAGTTATCGATGCGGCTGCAAAAGTAGGAGGGATTTTAGCAAACAATAACTTTCCGTATCAATTTATTATGGAGAATATGCAAATTCAAAATAATTTAATTGATACCGCTTTAAAGTCAGAAATAGAAAAGTTTATATTCTTAGGAAGTTCATGTATTTATCCAAAAATGGCACCGCAGCCCATTCAGGAAGATTATTTGTTAACTGCACCATTAGAACCTACCAACGAATGGTATGCATTGGCAAAAATTTCAGGAATCAAGGCTTGTGAGGCTATACGTAAACAATTTGCCAAAGATTATGTAAGTCTAATGCCAACTAATCTATATGGAATTCATGATAATTTTGATTTAAAAAGTTCACATGTTTTACCAGCTATGATTAGAAAGTTTCATGAAGCTAAAGAAAGTAACCATGAAGCCGTAACACTTTGGGGAACAGGAAACCCAATGAGAGAATTTCTTCACGTAGACGATATGGCGCAGGCCGTTGTTTTTGCTCTGGAAAATAGACTACCGGATTATTTATATAATGTTGGGTCTGGCGAAGATTTAAGCATTAAAGAATTGGCACTAATGATTCAAAGTGCCGTAGGACATGAAGGTAAAATTATTTGGGATAGTGCAATGCCAGATGGAACACCTCGTAAATTAATGGATAGTTCAAAAATGCAACAATTAGGCTGGAAACAGCAGGTAGGTCTTAAGGAAGGAATCGAAAAAACATATGAATGGTTTTTGGCCAATGCCCAAAATGTTAAAGAAGTTTCTATCGGTTTGTAATTAAATTACATATTCTGTCGAACTATTCTTTATGTTTAAAAGAATACAATAATTCTTTAGTAACGATCATCGGTCTCTAAAAAAAAAGCTCTAAAAAAAAAGCTCTAAAAAAAAAGAATCAAAAATAATAACTGAAATCAAGTAAAAACTAACCATTTTACATTTTAAAATTGCCCCCAAATCATTTTAATACGCATGAATATTTTAGTATAAATATAATTTAAAATTAAAAGTTATGGATGCAAACAAAGTAATGGTTTATGATAAGTGTCATTATTTCTCAAGATTTTTAAAATACGAATTTAAGGACATCAATTTTGCTGCCGGCCATAAAACAGATATTCTTTATGGACACGAGATGACGAACGATCTTTCATTAATAGTTTTTGTTTTTTATTCAGAAAAGGAACTGATAGATCTTTTAAGAGTTAATTCATTTGGAATTCCGCTTTTGGTCTGCAATCATTGTCCGGAATATCAGCATAAATTTAGAAACATACATAATATAGAAGTTTTAGAATGCCTGGATACAAAGCGAGGATTTAGAAATGATCTTCGTATGCATTTTGAGGAAAGATTTAATTTGGCAGACCAACAAGTCATTGTTGAAGCATAGAATATTCTAGAAAATAGTCATGAACACGAAGCCTTTTTTCCAGATAAAATCGAGTTAAAAACTTTATCAAAAAACTTAATAAGTAACGCGATAAAGTATCTTAATAATGATACCAAAATATAAGGGTATAGCCGTAGAAAGTTATTTGAAGAATAAACAACTTCAAACTTCTATATTGGATATCGGAATTGCAGAGGTGCGTATTGATAAATAGTATTCTATTCAAGATAAATCAAACAGCATTTTATAAAAATATACTTTTAAAAAAGAAATGAAACAGTTATTGTATATAGCACCAGTGATTATTGATTTTGAAAAATTAAATGGTGTTTCAAAAAAAATACTAAACCAATACAAAGTTTTTAGTAAATCATATAATGTAACATTACTGTCATATGGTCCAGACTGTCTTTATTATCTTAATAATGATTTTTTTGAAACGATACCTTTAAATCAAGCCAATCGAAGACTTAAAATGTATTCATTTATCAATGAAAAGCTTTCGGTTAATAATTATAATTTTATCTACAGCAGATATCATTTGTGCGATCTTTTATTTGTAAATACTCTTAGAATATTAGGCAGGAAAGCAATTAAAATGGTTGTTGAAATTCCTACTTATCCTTATAAAAAAGAGTTACTTAAATCGCACAATGGGTTCGTACGTTATTTCATGGATTCTTCATCTAATTTTTTACTGCGATTTTTTGTAGGTCGAATTGTTACTTATTCACAAGACGATAAAATTTACGGTATAAAGGCTATAAATACTATGAACGGTATTATATATGAAAATGTAATTCCGGTACAGAAAAAACAGTTTAGCAGTAAAGAAATACATTTGATTTCAGTATCAATGACTGTGATTTGTCACGGTTACGACAGATTAATAGAAGGTATTAATAGTTACTACAAGCTTGGTGGCGATGTCAATATCATTTACCATTTGGTTGGAGAAGGAGAAGAGATAAAAAAATACAAAGATTTAGTCTTAAAATATGGTATTGAGAAGCATGTTTTATTTTACGGCTTTAAAACCAGTGACGACTTAGATGTGCTTTACGAGAAGGCAGATATTGCCATTAATTCGCTTGCAATACATCGAATAGGATTACAGACAGAAAGTACTATAAAATCTAAGGAATATGCTGCCAAAGGACTTCCCATGGTTTCATCGTACACTGTTGATGCTTTTTCTAGTCAGGATAATAGTAAATATGTGTATCAAATAAGTGCAGATGAAACGCCTGTTAATATCAATGAACTGATAGAATTTTATAAAAAAATGTATGAAAATGCAGATCATAATATTACCGAAGAAATCAGGTTAGCCTCAGAAAAAAGATGTGATATGTCTGTTACTCTTAATGGTATTATAGAATACTTTAATACAGCGGTTTAAGTTTGAAAAATCTAAATTACATTACAATTGGATTAGCTCTATTAGGTTTAATTGAAAGTTATTATATCTATAACCAACCAATTGCCAGAAAGGGTTTGGAATTTTTATTTCTAATCCCATTGTTTTTTACAATATGCATAACTATTTATGGTAATACAATATTGCGTTACCATAAGCAGGGAATTGGTCTTAAAATTTATTACAGCATTGTTTTTATCCGGTATATTATTCAGCCCTTTTTAATAACGCTTTCAGAAGGGAAATTGAATTTTAGAATGCCCGAAGCCAAAGCAGATTCGTACGATGTAGCTGTAGTTATTTATGCAATAGAACTATTTATAGCCTGTGCAGTTATAAAAAAATGGTTTCCTATTTACATTAAAAAATATCAAAAAAAAGATATTGCACATAAACAATTACCTCTAAATTCTTATGGAAAACGCATACTAATTATCTATTTTTTATTCCTTTTAGTACGTATTAATTCCTGGATGCCGGGTTTAAATATATTAGGATTAAAAGAGTCCGTTTCTAAAATTGCAGTTGTATTTGACGCCACAATTTTTAACAGTATAAAAATCTTTATTTTTATATTATTACTTGCCGAGGCAAAGAAATATACCAAAAATAAAACTAGTTTTCAGTTCTATTTCTGCTTAGGAGTGCTTGCAGCGATTTTTAATTTTATATCCTATTTTGGAAGTAATCGCTCGCTGATATACGAAACTGCAATCGCGACAATTACTATTTTGATAGTAAGTTATCCAAAATTTAAAACAAAAATTTTGGCAGTTTTACTTCCATTTGCAATAGTAATTATGTTTTTATCCTATGTAAATAAACAATTTGCAGAAGATAATGCCGGAACTCTTGAAACAGGAGATTCCAGTGTAGTAACTTCAAATATTGTAGAAGAATATGCAAACGGTCTCTGGACAGTTGCCCGTTCCTATCAGGCATCTATTGGTTTAAGTTCGGCTAAGTCAAATGAGGCGTTGATAAAAGATTTTTCGGATGGTCTTTCAGGATTATCAGATTTACCAGGTTTTAAAACGCTCTCTAATAGTTTGGTAGAACTTCGTTCATCTTCAGATGTTTTTAAAGATTCATTGAAACAAAGAGATGACAGAGGGCAAATGCTTTCACTTTCTGGAGGTTTTTTAATCATTGGCGGAAATTTGCTGGGTTGGCCAGTTTTAATTTTAGGAAATTATGTCATGATAATGCTTTTAGTACGCATGGAAGCTGCGTCTAAAGTTATTCAGGATTTGTACCATAAATACATGTATATCTGGATGTCAATTCTTATGGGATTAATTCATTGTTACTGCCTTCAGACTATCGTTTTCTGCTGGAGTAAATACATCCTTTTTTATTGGTTTGTCTTGTGGGTAAATCGTTTCGGAGTTTTAAAACAAAAAAGATTTTATAGAGCTGAGGCTCGTGTAGAGCATCAAAATTATAAATGGACAGCCAATTCTATTGTCTAAGAAAATGAAAAATAGTAAAAAAAGAGTACTCATCGTTGTCAATACACAATTTCCTTATGGAAAATCGGAAGATTTTTTGTCCAATGAATTAGAATATGCTACCGGTTTTGATGAAATTGTATGCTTTCCTATTTTGGCTTATGGTGCCAAAACACCTGGAGATATCATCTATAAAAAAACAAAACAATCCGTTACATTTTACAACAGTACCTTTTCTTATAACAGCAAATTAAGATTGTTGAAGTTGCTTTTTTTGACTTTTACCGATTCTAATTTTTATAAAGAATTACTGGTTTTAATTTCGACTAAACGCTTCACATTAGGAAATATAAAGCAATTGTTGAGGTTTTTATTTATTGCACATAATGCTTTAAATGACTTAACGAGAATTGTGAATGAGAAGTACAAAAATTGCGATGTTGTACTATATTCTTACTGGATGTACATAACTGCGTTTGTAATTATTTCATTAAAAAAGAAACTAAAAAATGTAATTCATTTTGAAAAAGAAATAACCCGCTGTCATCGATTTGACCTTTACGAATATGCCGATGCTGGTCGTTATCTTCCTATGCGAAAATATATTCTGTCTAAGATTAACGAAATACATTCTATTTCAACAGATGGTGTGGGATATTTAAGTAAAAAGTATCCTCAGTATACTGATAAATTAAAATTATCAAGACTAGGTTCTTTAGATAAAGGAGTAAATATATATCCAAAAAGCGAAACATTACATCTTGTTTCCTGTTCCTGGATGCGCCCTGTTAAGCGAGTTTCCTCCATTCTTGAAGCAGTTTCAAAGTTATCTGTAAAAATAGAATGGACTCATTATGGTGATGGAGAAGAGTTTGAAAAGATTAGTAAAATAGCGGCCGAGGTCAATAATCCATTAGCTTCTGTAAAATTAATGGGTGCTTGCAGCAATGAAAAAGTGCTTGCCGAATATGCTGTTAAACCCTATGATGTTTTTATAAATGTAAGCGAAAATGAAGGAGTTCCGGTTTCTATTATGGAAGCAATGTCCTTTGGAAAAATAATAATAGCCACAAACGTAGGAGGCACCGCAGAGATTGTCGAAAACGGAGTTAACGGTTTTTTACTCGATAAAGATTTTACCAATGAAGAACTGGTAAGTGTATTGACAAAGACAGCTTTGTTAGACGCAGAACAGTTTAATGAAATGTGCAAACAGTCAAGAAGAATTTGGGAAGAAAGGTCTAATGCAGCAGCGAATTACGAAAATTTTTATCAGCAGCTTAAAGCGAAATCTGTATAATGAAAAGAAATAATATAAATATAAATCTTCAACCTGTAAACAATCAAGGTTCCGGAATTGCACTTTTTGCAAATAAGTTAACAGAAGAATTAGAAAAGTATAAGTTCTTTAAAATCTGTGGAAGCTTTAATTTTGTTCGAGGCGTTAAGGAAAAAGAATTAAGACGCTTTAGTTTTCCCGTAAAATATTCAAATATACCTGTAAAAGCAGTTTATTCCAGATTAATAAAAAAAGCACTGCCTTTTTATTATCACAATATGATGGGCAGCGAGTCAGATATTAATTTGTTTCTAACCTATAAAATTCCAAGAGTAAAATACAAAGGTATTGTAGTAACCACAATTCATGATTTAATTCCGCTGAGAGTTGCCACAGAAAACAGTAAAATACAACTGGATTACAGAAATGATATTGATTATGCAATCAGAAATTCAGATTATCTGATAACAATTTCTGAAGCCTCAAAAAAAGATATTCTTGAAGAGTTTTTGTACAATAAGAATAAAATTTTTGTTATTCCTAATGGCGTTGATTTTGAATTGTATAACAATAAAATAGAACAAGAAGATTTAGCAAAAGTTAGAGAAAAATATCAGCTTCCGGATAAGTTTATAGTTTATTTAGGCGGAATACGCAGGCATAAAAATGTCGATAATTTAATTAGAGCTTATGCGATGCTCTCTCCGGAAATAAGACAAGAAATAAGTTTAGTAATTACGCAGGGAAATGAAGAATTAAAAAAACTTGCTTCATATCTTAAAATAGAAAATCAGGTTGTTTTTACGTCTTACATTGATGAAAATGACAAACCAGCGATTTATAAATCTGCTTTAGCGATGGCCTTTATATCATCTTATGAAGGTTTTGGGTTACCTATTATTGAGGCCATGGCAGCAGGAACTCCCGTTATTACGTCTAATGTGTCGTCTATGCCAGAAGTGGCTGGTGATGCAGCCGTTTTAGTCGATCCATTTAAAATTGACGAGACAAAAGATGCTTTAGAACGCATAATACTTGATTCTGAATTTCGAGAAAAATTGATTGAGTTAGGTTATAAAAATGCTAAAAAATACACTTGGACAAATTCAGGCGAAGCATTAATAAAATTATGTAATACGATCTTAAAGCCTCAATTATGATTCATTTGATAAAGAAAGTAATCAGGTTAAGTCTCAGCTTGCCAAAAACGGTCTATTTTAATTTCGCTCTGTTTGAGCCCAAAATAGCTTTTAAGCTTCCGATTTTGGTAGATTATAAAACTAAGTTTTTTGCTCTGCACAGAAATACAGTTGCACTTAATACAAAAGCAACATTTGGAATGATAAAAATTGGCTGGGGAGAAGGTGCTATAGGAAATGAATGCAACCGCTTTAGTTATTGGACAATTAAAGAAAACTGTAAAGTTATTTTTGATGGCAAGGCGCATTTCGCAAGAGGCGTTTCGTTAAGAGCAGATAATGCTGGACAGATCATTTTTGGAAAAAACTTTACTGCAAATCAGAATTTCTTTTGTGCCAGTAATACCTCTATAAGTTTTGGGGCAAATATACTGGTGGGCTGGAATATTCATGTTAGAGATGGAGATGGTCATACAATTTATGATCAGGATAATAAGATTATCAATACCAACAAACCAATTAAAATAGGCAGTCAAGTCTGGATAGCAAGTTATGCAACAATTCTAAAAGGAGTAACAATTTCAGATGGTAGTATAGTGGCTTTAGGCTCTATTGTAACAAAATCTTTTTCGGAGCCCAACATAATCATTGGCGGTATTCCCGCAGCAATAGTTAAGAAAAGCGTGCACTGGGAAAAGTAATACAATAAAAAAAATAACAATTTTAATGACAACAAACAGAACCCGAAGTTCTATAAAAAATTCAGCCGCCGCCTTAATAGGGCAGCTAGTTACAATTATTTTAAATTTTGCAGTACGAACAATATTTATAAAAACATTAGGAGCAGCTTATTTAGGTATTAATGGGTTATTTACCAATATACTTTCGGTATTGTCTTTTGCCGAAATAGGTTTTGGAACCGCGATTATTTATGCCATGTATGCGCCTTTGTCTATAAAAGATGAGGTAAGAGTTTCAAAACTCATGAACTATTATGCGAAGGTTTATGAAACTATAGGAACATTTATTTTTCTAGTTGGTTTAGTATTAATTCCATTTTTAGACTTTTTTATTAATGATTTATCAGAACTGCCAAAAGAACTACCGCCTCTATGGGTTATTTATCTGCTATATCTTTTAAATACATCAGTTAGTTATTTCTTTAATTATAAAAGATCATTAATCATTGCAAGTCAAAATGGGCATATCGACTCATTAAATCAGCTTTATTTTAATATCATAAAAGGAGCATTGCAAATAGGAGCATTATTTATATTTCATGATTTCCTAAGTTTTCTAATTATTCAAATCGCATGTACTTTTTTAGGAAATTATTTTATTTCAAAAAAGGCAGATAAATTATTTCCTTATCTAGCCGCAAATAAAGATTTGAAGATTGATAAAGTCGATAAAGATGCTTTGAGAAGAAATGTCTTTGCAATGTCCTTCAGTAAATTAGGTTCTGTTGTTATTACTGGTGTAGACGATTTATTGATCTCAAAGTTTGTTGGAATTATAGTGATGGGAATTTATTCTAATTACTTATTGCTTACCAATACTATTAGAATTGTTTTCATGCAAATTATGTTGCCTGTAACGGCAAGTGTTGGGAATTATGTAGCACAAAAATCAAATGAAGAATCGCATAATTTCTTCAATAAATTGTTCTTTATCAATGCTTATTTTGCAATATGCTGTTTTATAGCATTGAGTACTTTGGTGAATCCTTTTATCAATTTAATCTGGGGAAAAGAATATGTTTTTTCGGCATTGATTACTTTTTTGATCACATTTAATTTCTATCTGGACAGAATGAGAATTACCTCTCAGATTTTTATAGATGCCAAAGGTTTGTTCTGGCCCATTAAATGGAAATCTTTGTTTGAAGCAGCAATTAATTTATCCTTTTCATTTTATTTCCTACTGGTTTTAAAATGGGGCGTAGAATCTGTAATAATCGCTACAATAATTAGTAATCTAACAACCAATATTTGGTGGGAGCCATACGTAGTTTTTAAACACGGTTTTCAAAAAAAAGTGAGTACTTATTACATTACAATCATTAAATATACAGGTGTTCTGGGCATTTCTTATATCGCAGCAATTTATCTGCAATCATTCTTTTCGGAGAGTTTTTCAGGATTTCTAGGTAAAAGCTTCATCGCTTTATTAGTTCCCAATATCATCATAATTCTGTTTTATTTCAAGACAAAAGAACTACACTATTTTGCAGGATTAGTAAAAAATATAATAAACAAAAAACTATGATCAAGAGGCTGTTTTTATAAATGGTTGGAATCAAAATAAAAGTTCATTAAGACAGAAAGATAGCATATAAAAACATGAAGATACTTATTATCGGTCCATTTCCTCAGCCTATAAACGGCTGTTCTTTAGCCAACGAAATTCTTTTAAAGCAGTTAAAACTGCATTCTGGGATTTCTGTTGATACAATAAATACAAATTCAAAAAATATATCGTCAGAAAACGTTGGGAATTTTTCATTTAGTAAAGTATTCTCATTTTTAAAAGTCTATAAAGAAACAAAAGCTATTTCAAAATCAGATGTTGTGTATACAACGCCGGGGCAAACCTTTTTTGGGATAGTAAAATATATGCCTTTCTATTTTTACTGTTTATGGAGTGGTAAACCATATATAATTCATATTCATGGAAATCATTTAGGAAACGAGTACAAATCGTTGAGAGGATTAAAAAAACGAATCTTTTCATTCTGTATTCGCAAAGCTGCTGCGGGAATTGTTCTTTCAGATTCTTTAAGAGCCAATTTTGACGGACTGCTTGACCCTAAAAAAGTCTTTATAGTCGAGAATTTTGCTCAGGATAATTTAGTTCAAAAAGAGCAAGTTGCTAAACCTAAAGACATGCTCAGACTTCTTTATTTGAGTAATCTCATGGAAGAAAAAGGAATTTTTGATTTTCTGGACAGCTTAATTTTATTAAAAAATCAAGGGATTGTTTTTCAGGCAGACATTGCAGGTAAAATTGAAGACGAATCTGAGGATCTTATCCATAATAAATTCAATGAATTAGACGGATTTATTAAATATCACGGCGTTGTATCTGGTCAGAATAAAATTGACCTGTTAGAAAAATCAAATGTTTTCATTTTACCCACCTATTATCGTATGGAAGGACAGCCAATTTCATTAATAGAAGCCATGGCTACCGGCAATATAATAGTTACGACTAAATTTTCGGGAATACCGGATATTATCAGCACAGAAAACGGATGTTTTGTTCCTGCCAAAAGTCCTGAATGCATCTTTAACACATTGCTTGAAATTAATGAAAAACTGGAAGATTTTGTGGATAAATACAGCAGCGTTAATAGAGAATATGTACAATCTTATTTTACAGAAGCTCAGTTTGCAAACAAGGTTTTAAAAGTTATTAAACATTTTTAATATAAAGTATTATGAAAAAAGTTCGCTTAGATTTATTTAACTCCGACATAGGTCTTGATCGAGGTGCATCAAAGGCAAAAGAGATGTTGTGGTATCTTGTAAAAGTTGTGTTCTTTCTATCGGCTATACCATATCCATCAAAATTTAAAGTGTTCTTATTGAAATTTTTTGGCGCCAAAGTAGGCAAAGGATTAGTAATAAAACCCAGAGTAAATATTCATTTTCCATGGAAATTAGTTGTCGGCGATAATGTCTGGATTGGCGAAGAAGTTTTCTTTTTAAATTTTGAATTACTCACAATAGGCAACAACGTTTGTATCAGTCAGAAAGTTTTTGTTTGCGGAGGCAATCATGATTATAAAGATCCTACAATGCCTTATCGAAACGGAGTAATAGTACTTGAAGACGGAAGCTGGGTTGGAGCAGCCTCATTTGTTGGACCCAATGTTAAAATTGGTATCAATACCATCGTTTCTGTAGGCTCGATTGTAACCAAATCATTACCGGGAAATGGAGTTTTTGGAGGGAATCCGCTTCAGTTGGTAAAAGAACGATGGTAATTTATTTGATCTATTTCTACACCATTCTTACTGTAGCTATTAAAGCTTCAAATATTCAAATTAACTAAAACAAAATGACCATGAAAGTTTCTATCATTACTATTTGTTACAATAGAAAAGAAACCATTGCAAATTCTATACAGAGTGTTTTATCGCAAAATTACCCCAATATTGAGTACATCGTTATAGATGGTAATTCAACTGACGGAACAAAGGAAATTATTGAATCGTATGGCGAAAGAATTAGCACATATATATCTGAACCTGATAACGGAATGTACGATGCTATCAATAAAGGTTTAAAATTGGCAACTGGCGATGTTATTGGTTTGATGCATTCAGATGATGAGTTTTACGATAATGAAGTCATCTCAAAAGTGGTAACCATGCTTAAAATGTTTCATTCTAGCGACGGAATTTATGGCGATGGAATTTACGTGACGAACGATTTAGAAGAAAAAATTGTGCGCAACAGAATAGGAGGGGCATACAATTACAAAAAAATAAAATCAGGTTGGCTACCGCTTCACCCAACGGTATATTTGAGAAAAAGTGTAATAGAAAAATTGGGTTATTATGATCTTGATTTTAAAATAGCATCAGATACAGAGTTTTTACTTCGTTATTTATTCAAGAACAAATTAAACCTCGCTTATCTCAATACCTATTTGGTAAAAATGCGAATGGGCGGTTTAAGCACGTCTCCCAGCAGAGCATTTGAGGTTCTTTTCGAAGATTACCGTATTTATAAGCATCATGGTTTACCAGCTTTTAGGGCAGTATTTAAAAAGAAGTTGAGGGCATTAACACAATATCTCGATTAGATTTTGCCACCTAAAATTTCGTCAGTAATCGTTAAAAGTAATCATAAAAGTAGCGGTAGAAGCCTAAATGTGATACTGTTTTTAGGATGTACAGCGGCTATTTTTTACTATTCATGGTTGCCTTCTTCTAATTTGAGAACAGAAAGTTATTTGCCACAAATTATAATAGACTGGACAAGTGAATATCTCAATCTGCGAACAGCAGTTCCTTTTCTTGCATTAGGATATTTATGTGAAGTGCTACAGGACGTTACAGATTATAAAGCCATAAAATATTTTTTTGTGCGGCCACAAACCGTAATCATTTGTGCAGTGATTGTTTGCTTGGCAGAAGCAGGGCAATTTTTTATATCAGACAGGCATCCGGATTTTATGGATATATTTTTTGGAATTGCCGGCGGTATTTGCGGCGGTACAGCTGCTTTATCATTCAAGAAGTTAAATCATTATTTTTTAAATAAAAATGCGTAACAGACATAAATTTACTTTTATTTTTTGCAGTATGTTTACTGATTTCTTTACAATAGTTGTTAGTGTATCAGTATTCCTTCATTTCGCTCAGACCACAGATGTGCAATGGAGTTCATCGTTTGTCAATAATAGTCATCTTATTGCAACAGCCGGATGGTTATTAACGACTTTATATTTTAATTTATATCGTCTTGACACCGTTTTTAGTCTGCCTAGTTTTTATCGTAATAGCTGGCGTGTTTTTTTATGTCAATTTCTTTTCTGGCAAGGTTTTATTATTTTTTTTGAGGGTTTAAAAAGCTACCAGCTAAGTATTGGAGCAAGTATGTTACAGTTTACGTTTCTGCTTCTTTATCTTTTAATCTCCAGATTTATATTTACTTATGTTTTAAATAATATTAAAAGATGGGTCGATAAACCTTTTGTAGTTGCTATATGGGGATTTAATGCAACAAGTATTCAATTGGCATCTAAACTAGAAAGCAACTCTCATTTTTTTAATTTTCTAGGAATTATAAACGATGTTGAAGAGGATAATTTAAAAGATAAATCATCTTTTAACCATGCGCTCATAAATGCAATTCACAAATCGTCAGAAATGGGAATTCAAGAATTATACATTGTAGTAAAAACAGAGTTTATAGACGATTTAAATACTTATTTTGAGTTAGCCGATAGATACTGCATCCGATTAAAATTTGTTCCGGATTTATCCGAGATTTCTAAATTTTCATTCAGCAGTTCCAGTTACGAAAACTTCCATATTATTCGTCCAAGACATGAGCCGTTGCAAAATGCTTACAACAGACTCGCCAAGCGTGTTTTTGATATTGTTTTCAGTTTGCTTGTCATCATTTTTGTATTGTCATGGCTGTTTCCAATCCTTGCATTTATTATAAAAAAAGAAAGCAAAGGCCCTGTTTTATTCAAGCAGCTTCGTACTGGTAAAAAAAATCAATCCTTTTATTGTTACAAATTTAGAAGCATGGCTGTAAATACGGATAGCGATAGTGTACAGGCAAAAAAAGGAGACATGCGAGTTACTTCGGTAGGCAAGTTTATTAGGAGAACCAGCCTCGACGAACTTCCTCAGTTTTTTAATGTTTTATTGGGCGATATGAGTGTAGTAGGGCCGCGCCCGCATATGCTAAAACATACAGAAGATTATAACAATCAGATTAATGATTTTATGGTACGTCATTTTGTAAAACCAGGTATTACCGGTTTAGCCCAAATATCAGGACACAGAGGAGAAACTAAAAAAGTTTCTGATATGAAGCGCAGGGTAAAAGCCGATATCGATTATTTGCAAAACTGGAGTCTGATAAAAGATTTAAAAATTTGTTTGCGAACAGTTGTATTAACCCTAAAAGGAGATGAAAATGCTTTTTAACTTAAAATCTAAATAATTATGAATGTAACCTATTATGTTGCCGGATTTATTTCAGGTATTTCTATTACCGGTTTTTTTATTGGTAAAGAATTGTATCGCTATTATATTAAAGATAAAGTTCAGAAAAAACAATTATACCGTTTGTCTAAGCTAAATGATAAAATGAAAGCTAAGAAATCAGCCCAATACGAATCGAGCGAATTTTCTAATTCTTTGTAATTAATATTTCGCTTTCAGGTGCTTTTTATGAAGTACCATTCCACTGCCTTAAATTTTAAATTTATTTCAAAATACAATGAATCGATTATTCTATTTAATACTTATTACTATTTTATTTTCATCATGCGCTTCCAGAAAAGACATTATTTATTTTCAGGACGCTGCAAATTTTTCGTCAGTTACCACAAATTTAAAACCTGTTTCTATTGAACCAAATGATATTTTGAGCATTAGAATTGGTGCTTTGGTCCCAGAGACAGCTTTGGCATACAACATTCAGAGTACCAATACAGCCGGAGTAAGCAGCACATTAGATATTTTAAAAGTACAGGGATATTTAGTTTCTCCTGATAAAATTATTGTATTACCAATTTTAGGCGAAATAAATACGGCTAATCTATCTGTAAAAGATTTGGAAACGAAGATTAAAACAGAGTTGGAAAAAGGAGGACATTTAGTTAATCCATCAGTATCTGTGCGAATTTTAAATGCAAAAGTCACCGTTTTAGGAGAAGTAAAAACGCCGGGTACTTATTCATTTTTAGAGCAGTCAATTTCTATTCCTCAAGCACTGGGTTATGCCGGAGATTTGACGATTAACGGAAAACGTAATGATATTCTATTGATTAGAGAATCAGAAGGAAAGCGAACAATTACACATGTAGATTTAACAACAGCAAACTGGATGAATAATGATCAATATCAAGTACGTCAAAACGATATATTGGTTGTAAATCCTAATGATGCCAAAGTAAAAACTGCCGGATATATTGGCAATGCAAGTACAATACTTACCATCGCATCCTTAATTCTAAGCTCTATAATATTAATTACAAGATAAATTAACTCATGAATACTGATAAAAATGAATATTTCGATTTTGTCGAAGAAAATAGTCCAGTAGATTTAAAACAAGTAATCAATAAATATTTAAAATACTGGCCTGCCTTTGTATTATCGATAATTATCTGTTTATTCAGCGCATTTGTTTATTTAAGATATGCGAATGTTGTATACAAATCTGAAGCTAAAGTAAAACTATTGAATGACAAAGAAAATTCAAATTTTACACTAGATGTATCTAAATTATTTAATAAATCGACTATTAATTTAGAGAACGAGATTGCCCTGCTTAAATCCGTTCACATATCAGAACAAGTCGTTAAAAATTTAAAGTTGAATGTCGAATATTATTATAATTCCAGAGTAACATCCAAACAAATTTTTAACCCACCGTTTATTGTGAGTTATCGTTATGATGCATCCAACCTAAAAAAGACGTTGGATTATACCATAACTGTAACCGCATCAGGATATACCGTTTTAGATATTTTATCAGGAGAAACATTTCAGGTAAAAGGGTATACTTTAAACCAAAATATTCCTCATTTACCAATAAATATCAAGCCGGCTTTTGGTGCAGTAATGGCAAAAAATGTTAGCAAGAGTTTTAACGTAGTTTTAAAAACGCTACACAAAACAGCGCTAGAGCTAAGTAATGACTTTGAAGTAGATGCTGAAGGAAAAGACAGCGATATATTGTCAATTTCATTAAAAGGTACAAACGGACCACAGTCAGAAGCGGTGATCAATAACTTGATTTATGTTTATGAAGCAGATGGAATTACCGATAAAAAAGAAGTTTCCAGAAGAACCATTAATTTTGTTGATGATCGATTTGTCTATTTAAGAAGAGAACTGGATTCTATAGAAATTTCTAAAAAGAATTATAAAAAGAATAATAAACTGAGTTTTATTCAAGAAGATGCAGGTTCAAGTATACTTCAAAAAGCGGCTAAAGAACAATCGTCATTCGATATAGAATCGCAATTATTATTGGCAGATTTGCTTAGAAATAGTATTGAATCTCAAAAAGCATTCGAACTTTTACCGGCAGATATTGGTATTCAAAATTTAATAATCAATCAATTAGTAGCCGATTATAATACGGCAGTTTTATCGTATCAAAAGTTTCAAACCAGCGCAGGAAACAATAATCCTTCAGTTCAGCTATTGGTAAGTACACTTACGAACTTAAGAAACAATATTATAAACTCTGTAAAAGGATACAAAAAGCAATTAAAAACAACGCTTGTTCAAAGCGAATCTGCACAGAAAGAAGCCGAAGGAAGTTTTGCTTCACTTCCTGAAAAAGAAAAAGTATTGCGTAGTATCGAACGCCAGCAAAATTTAAAAGAAAGTTTGTATTTGCTATTGCTTCAAAAACGCGAAGAGGCATCTATAAATCTAGCTGTTACAATACCAAACACTAAAATTATAGATTATGCCATAACAGATATTCATCCTATTTCTCCACAAAGAAACAAGATTGTATTGGTTGCATTCTTTATAGGATTTTGTATTCCGTTTGGTATTTTGTTCATACTATTCAAATTAGATAATAAAATATATACAGCTGTAGATGTTGAAAATACAAATACAGTATTGCCTATTTTAGCAGAACTTCCGTCATTAAAAGGCAATAAAGATTCTGCAATTCAAAATTTGGAAGCCTTTAGAACTCTTGCCAACAATACCAATTTTATCACCCCTTATACCGAAGATGAATTGGGTAAAGTAATATTCGTAACATCATCTATAAAAGGAGAAGGAAAGACATTTGTTTCCTTTAATCTAGCTTCTGCTTATGCACATATTGATAAAAAAGTAATCATTATTGGATCTGATTTTAGAAATCCGCAATTGCATAAACACTTAAAAAATACCACAAAAGACAGTCGAGGATTTAGTAATTATTTGCATGATGGAACCATTCAATGGGAAAGTCTATTGTGCAATAATGGCGATAAAGAATTTCCGTTTGATATTTTACTATCAGGAATTATACCTCCTAATCCAACATTATTATTGTCTAATCAGCGTTTTGAGCGCTTTATTAATGAAGTGAAAAAAGTGTACGACATCATTATTTTTGATACTCCGCCAACCTTATTAGTGAGTGATACGCTTATGATCTCAAAGTATGCAGATACTACTTTGTTTGTCTTGCGATCTGGCGTAACACAAAAGAATTTAATATCCTATTCGAGCAAACTGTATAAGGATCAAAAATTGGTGAATATGGGATATGTAGTCAACGATATTGATTTTACTTCAAGCTACGGTTATAGTTATAATTACGGTTATGGTTACGGATACGGAAAAGAAGTTGAAAAAGAAACTAGACTACAGAAACTAAAGAAAAAACTATTTAAAAGACTGTAGTTAAAACAACGAAATACTAAATACTAATCTAATGAATGCAGCAATAAATATTTTAAAACAAGCAGAAGAGTGGTTAAATCCGCCATTTGATAAAGAAACACAAGACGAAGTATACAAAATGATGGCTTCATCTTCTGATGAATTAAAAGATAGTTTTTACAAAAATTTAGAGTTTGGTACAGGCGGAATGCGAGGAATAATGGGAGTAGGCAGCAATCGTATTAACAAATATACGTTGGGCAAAAGTACTCAGGGACTTTCAGATTATTTATTTAAGTCCTTTCCAAATCAAAAAATTAAAGCAGTTATTGCTTACGATTGCCGTCATAATAGCGATAAATTGGCAAAAACAGTTGCCGATGTTTTCTCGGCAAACGGAATCGAAGTATATTTATTTTCGAGTTTAAGACCAACTCCAGAACTATCTTTTGCGCTTAAATATCTCAATTGTCAATGCGGAATTGTACTAACAGCATCTCATAATCCACCAGAATATAATGGTTACAAAGTATATTGGGAAGATGGAGGACAAATTGTACCGCCACAGGATCACGAAATTATCGCATCGATTGAAAATTTAAATTACAGCCAGATTAAGTTTGATGCCAATGAAAATTTAATTCAATACATAGGCAATGAAATAGATGCCGTTTTTATAAAATCGACTATTGAAAATGCCGGTTTTAATACACCAGTTGAGGCAAAAGATAATCTTAATATCGTTTTTACATCTTTGCACGGAACATCAATAACAGTTTTACCAGATACATTAGCGGCTGCAGGATATAAAAACGTTCATATTGTTGAAGAACAAAGAATTCCAGACGGTAATTTTCCCACTGTAAAATCACCAAATCCAGAAGAACCAGAAGCATTATCAATGGCTTTAGAATTGGCCGAAAACACAAATTCTGATATCGTAATTGGTACAGATCCAGACTGCGACCGTTTAGGCGTAGCCGTTCGTAATGATGAGGGGAAAATGATTTTACTCAATGGAAATCAATCGATGATTATCATGACCGTTTTTTTATTAGAACAATGGAAAAAAGCCGAAAAAATAAATGGGAAACAGTTTATAGCATCAACCATCGTTTCAACTCCGATGATTACTCAAATAGCAACCGCATACAATGTTGGTTATAAAAGCGGTTTAACAGGCTTTAAATGGATTGCCAAAATGATAAAAGATTTTCCTGAGCTTGAGTTCATTGGCGGAGGAGAAGAAAGTTTTGGCTACATGGTCGGTGATGCTGTTCGTGATAAAGATGCTGTATCTGCTTCCCTATTAATTTGCGAAGCTGCCGCTCAGGCAAAAGCGAAGGGAAGTTCACTTTACAAAGAATTAGTAAAGCATTATGTAGATTTTGGTTTTTATAAAGAACATTTAATTTCGATTACTAAAAAAGGACAAGAAGGATTATCAGAAATCAATCAGATGATGGTAAATCTACGAGAAAAACCTTTGGAAGAAATTAACGGTCAAAAAGTAATCAGGATTGAAGATTACAAATCATCAAAGGCTTTAAATTTAATAACCAAAGAAGATGAAATTATAGACATGCCAAAAGCCGATGTCTTGATTTACTGCACCGAAGACGGATCTAAAATTTGTGCTAGACCAAGCGGTACAGAACCTAAGATTAAATTTTACATTAGTGTGAGAGAAGAACTCGATACTAAAGAAAACTTTAAAGATGTAGAAAATGTTCTCAATGAAAAAATAAAGAACATTGTAAATTCAATGCAATTAAATTAAAGAAAAAGAATAATAATTAATCAAGAATAAAAACCACAACCGTAAAATTTAATCATACTTAAATTTTGAAAAGCTGTTCAATCGAACAGCTTTTTTTTTGGCTTCTATTTTAGAAAAATACTATTATTAAGGAGTAAACGGTCCATCTGTTTTTTATTCGGAACTTGAAGTTTTACTGTTTTAAATTGATTGATTTCTGTCTTACTATGTATATCAGATCCCGTAAAATCATACAAATCATTCTCCAGTAATTGCAATGCTGTTTTTTGAATCATTTTGCCATAATAACCCGTTAACGAAAGTAAGTTTAGCTGAAAAGAAATACCAAAATCTTTTAACTGTTCGTATTTTTTGATGGAATTATGAAGATACAGATATCGTTCCGGATGAGCCAGAATAATATTATAGTTTTGAAGCTTAATCTCAAAAAGCATTTCATATAAATGAAACGGACTTGACAATAATGGAAACTCAATTAATAGATAATTTTCATGAATGCATAACAATCGTTCTTCCTGCATTTTTTTAATTAAAAAAGAGTCCAGCATATATTCGCTGGCGTAATTTTTTAAAAACGCATTATTTACTTTATCTTCTGTAGCGCTTTCAAATGCCGTTTTTATCGTTTGAGTAGTATTATTCCATTTTTGGTTAAAGGTATGAGGAGTTGCAATACTTTTATGAATGTTTAACTCTTTCATATTAGCAATAAGATGCGTAGTTTCCTGAACTGTTTTTGCTCCGTCGTCAATGCCAGGCAACAAATGATTGTGAATATCAATGTAGTTTTCAGGAAGCAAATCTTTTAAAAAGTGCTTTGTTTTAAGGAACGGGAACATAACTAAAATTTAAGCATAAATTTAATTAATCTGTTTCGCGTTTTGTGATCTCAAAAGTTACAATTCGAATCAAAAAAGGAATATATATCCTTTATAGTTTCTTAATTTAAAAATCAAAATTATTGTTTAAAAGTAAAGTGCATTCTATAAAAAATGCTTTTGATTCCTGCAGGTCTAAAGTTAATTTTTGCAGATACTTTTTAACTTAACATGCAATTTATGTTTAAGTAACCTTGTGATTGTAACCTTGTGAGTTAAAAAAGAAACTAATGCTTAAAAGGTTAATTGTACTTTGTTTTATTACAGTACAGTCATTTGGACAACATATAAAGTTTGAAAATTTCACAACAAATCAGGGACTATCAAATAACTCGGTAATCGATATAGAGAACGACAAAGATGGAGGTCTTTGGATTGCTACTTGGGACGGATTAAATTATTATGACGGTCATAACTTTAAAAGTTTTAAGCACAATATTAAAGACAACAAAACAATCTCTAGCGATTATATCACTAAATTAAAAAGAGATCATGCAGGATTTATTTGGCTAATTACAAAAGAGGGAAATGTAAATAAATATATTGGTAATGGTGAGTTTTTGAAATTCCAGTTTACAGGTATTCCAAAAAACATTCTCTTATCTCAAAAAGGTAATATAGTAGTACAAACAGATGCTGGTTACTACGAGTTTAAAAATGAAGCTTTTGTTAAAATAACATCCAATTCTATTAAGAGCACAGATCAAAAAAAACTCAAAGAGATCTTGCAAAAAGTATATCCTAAATTGGTAATCAATGATGTTTTAAAAGATAAATCAGGGAATATTTGGTACGCTACCCGAGACAACGGATTGTATATTATTTCTAGCAATGCCAATAAAAATACAATCGATCATTTTACTGCTGATTTGTATTTGCCTTATTCATTTAACAGCAATGAAATAGAAACTTTGCACCAAGATGATTTTGGAAACATTTGGTTAGGACAAAAAGATGGCGGTTTAAGCATGGCTTATACAGGTTCTGAAAGAATAAATACCGTAGTGCCACATCCTATTAAAGATCCGCGTTTACCTACCGAAACCATCAGAGCAATTACGAAAGATGCGAACGGAAAAACGTGGTTAGGTTACTATACAAACGGAATTTATTGTTACAACCAGCAAAAGAATGCTTATGAAAAGTTTGTAATTAAAGAAGCCACCGCAAATGCCGATTGGAATAGGGTTAGGAGTTTGTTTACTGCCAGCGATGGAACAATTTGGGCAGGAACCTACAAAGGAATTCTACGTATTTCGGGCAATAACTATACTTGTTTTGAGGCAGGAAAAATAAAAGAATTGCCAAATAATAGATCGTATTCTATTTATGAAGACGATAAAAAACAACTTTGGATAGCGTGTTGGGGAGGTTTGGCTAAATTTAATTTGACAACTCAAAAATTTGAGAGTTTTAAAGCACAAAACGCACTGTTAAAATACCATATAAGATGTATTAAAAAAGACAAAGAAAATCTTATTCTCGCAACAGAAAAAAAAGGCATTGTATTGTTTAATTTAAAGACCAATGCAATAAAAGAAATTTCGACCCAAGATGGAATTTTAGGAAATAGTGTTTACTCTGTTCTAGTTGATAATAGCACAGGGAATTATTGGATTGCATCTCTAGGCGGCATTAGTGTTTTTAACAATAAAAAAGGCTTAATTAAAAACATTACCGAGGCCGACGGACTTCCTAGCCATATGGTGTATGGTCTTATCGAGAATAGAGATAAAATTTGGATAAGCACCACAAAAGGAATTGCATCTATTGAAAAAAAAACGTTTGCAATTACGTCTTATAATCCAAGTCATGGATGGCAGGCACCAGAGTTTTCAGAGGGAGCGTATTACAAAGACTCAAAAGGGATATTGTTTTTTGGCGGTGTAAACGGACTTAATTATTTTAATCCCAATAGTTTTAATCCTTGTACATCTAAAGCAAAAATCAAACTAATTGTCGATGGCAATGAAAACTATTTACCTACAATCGAAAAAAGTTTTACAGATAATGAATTAGCAATCCAAATAACACCAATTGCATTTCCTCAGGAAAATAAATCTGAAATTTATTATAAACTTGAAGGAAGAGACAAACATTGGATTTTATTGCACGATACCAATAAAGTCGAATATGCAAATTTGTCGTCAGGAACTTATAATTTTTTGGTAAAACAAGGCAAAAACGGAATTAGCAGTCCTGCACTTTTTAGCCTGCATATTACTAAGGCTTTTTATGAAACCATTTTGTTTTATATTTTAATGTCAGGTCTAATTCTTTTGAGTTGTTTAGTGCTCATTTATTTTAAAAATAAAACTGCTGCGGCACAACAAAAGGAATTAGAAGAAAAAATTAGAGATCGTACTAAAGTTATCGAAAATCAAAAGAAAGATCTCGAGATAATTAATGAAAAACTGGACGAAAAGAACAAACAAGTTTCGGAACAAAAAGAAAAACTTTTAGCCTTACATAGCAATCTTAAAAATGAAAATTTTGAAATAGAAAATTTTAAAACCTTCATGCTGGCAGAATTTCAAGATCCGATAGCCAAGATTATCAAAATTTCGAGTACACATAAAAAAGATAACGAAGCACATCATGATTTGCTTTTACAATCAGGAAAACTGGCAGATCTTATTTCGAGCTGGAATTATTTAACACACATAAAAGACATTGGTCCCATAAAAAAATCGGCAGTTAATTTGTTCCCCGTTTTAAAGAGCAGTATCGAAAAACTAAAAAATGATTTACAGCGAAATCAGGTAAATTTAAATTGCGAAATAGACAACAGCGTTCGTTTTGTTGAGGTAGATATATTGCGATTAAAATTATTACTACAATATTTTTTCAACGATATCAGTAAATATTCAGAGATAGAAAGCACCTTAAATATTACGATAGGTTACGAAAATGATTCTCTAAAAGTAAGTTTAGTTTCAGACAGTATAATATTAAAAAACAATTGGCACAATATATTGCACTATAGTCCATATTTTAAAGCATTAAATGTATTGCTCGAAGATTTACACGGAGTATTTATAGAAAGTCCGGAAGAGCAATTTAAGAGTACTTTACAAATTCCGTTAGAATATGCTTCAGAAAATTTAAATATAAAAGAAACAATTTCTTGGAAACATTTTAGTGAGCAAGACCAACACACTCTGGATAAAGAATTGTTTTTAGTTTTTAGCGACCAATCAGATTACACAACGGCAAATCAGGTTTTAGAAAGCGATAATTTTCATTTGCTTTTTGAAAATTCAGTAGCAAATTTAAATTCTGCCATAAAACAAATCAACTTTTCGGCATTAGTATTTTATCAGGCAACATTCACAAAAGAACTCGTTCATTTTTTAGATTCTAATAGAAAAACGTTAAACCTTAAAATCCCCATGATTTATATCTCAGAAGATATTAATTACGAGCTTCACGAACAATTACTGGAACTTGGCATAGAAACACTAATTCAATTACCGGCAAGTGCCTCATTTATTTCAAAAAAGATAACTTCTCTAATCGATAAAAACAAAGAAGCATTGCAGGAAAATAAAATGCAGGAAAAAATATTTGAGATTTTAACAGAAGATAATCCACTGCTAACAAACAATGATAAACTGGTAAAACAAGCTTTAGAAATGATTAAAGTAGAACTTCAGGATCCGTCTTTTAATGTTGAAATCCTTGTAGAAAATTTGGGAATTTCCAGAGTAAAATGCTATCGAATATTTAAAGAAACATTAAACCAATCACCTTCGGACGTAATAACATCTTTTAGATTACAAAAAGCAGAAATCTTATTAAGGACCAAAAAATTAAACATTTCTGAGATCAGTTTTGAATGCGGTTACAATGATCCAAAATATTTTGGACGTTCTTTCAAAAAATATTTCGGAAAAAGCCCTAAAGAATTTAAAGCATTCTATTAAAAGTTCTGTTAGCTCTGTGTTTACGCAAAGTTAGTTCAATGTTATGGTACAAAACACCCCTTTTTAGCCGTTAATTTTGTCCTAATTTGAATCTAAAATCCTCCTTTACGAATCAAAATTACCCCATTTGGCAAGCACGTTAAAATACTTTTGGCAAAACATAAAAAAGTATTTTAAATGAAAAAAATTTATGCATTGTTAATTCTTGCCTTAGGATGTATGTCATATTCCCATGCGCAGGTAACTGTATCAGGAGTCGTGACTTCTGATGTCGAGAAAGTACCCGTTCCAGGAGTTTCCGTTTACATAAAAGGAGAGCCAAAAGGGGCCGTTACAACAGATTTTGATGGAAATTTTGTAATTAAGGCACAGCAAAAAGAAGGATTTCTAGTTTTTTCTTATGTAGGATTTACAACAAAAGAAGTAGCTTTTTCTGGTACTCAAAAAGTGAATGTATCTTTAACAGAAGAAGTAAGTACATTAAACGAAGTAGTAGTTGTAGGTTACGGATCTCAAAAAAGATCTGATGTAACCGGAGCAATCGCTTCTGTAAAAAGTGAAAATTTTAATAAAGGAGTAGTAGCCAATGCCGGACAATTAATTCAGGGTAAAGTTGCCGGGGTTAATGTTGTCGCAGCAAGTGGTGAACCGGGAGCCAATCAAGACATTATTATTCGTGGAGTAGGAAGTTTACGTTCAGGAACAACACCTCTTTATGTAGTAGACGGATTTGCTTTGGACAATAGTAATACAGGTGTAGCTTCAAACCCATTAAACTTTATTAATCCGCAGGATATCGAAAGTATTGAAGTTCTAAAAGATGCATCAGCTTCTGCAATTTACGGTTCAAGAGCTGCAAATGGAGTTATTGTAATTACAACAAAAAAAGGATCAAAAGGAAGAACTCAAATCAACCTTTCTATGACTTCGGGATTTTCAACATTAACCAATAAAGTTAAAGTTTTTAATGCTGATGAATTTAGAAAACAAGTTGTTGCCGTAAACGGAACTTTACAAGATGGTGGAGCAAATACAGACTGGCAAGATGAATTAACAAGAACTGGTGTTTCGCAAAACCTTAATTTTTCGATGAGTGGCGGAACAGACAAATCAACATATGCAGCCTCTATTGGTGTAGACAATCAACAAGGAGTTTTGCAAAACAGTGATTTAAAACGTTATTCAGGACGTTTAAATTTAAACCAAAAAGCACTTAACGATAAGTTTAATGTGGCTTTTAATTTGACAGCAACAAAACTTGAAAATTCAAGACCAGATGCAAGAGGTGTAGTAGGTAATATGCTTACGATGAATCCTACCGATGCGGTTTATGTAAATGGAGAACCAAATGTTAATTTAAGTAATGACGTTTTGAACCCTATAATCAGTCAGAGACTTTATTCTGATGAAACGAACAACAACCGTATTTTGGCTAATATTGCGCCATCTTATGAATTTATAAAAGGATTAACTTATAAATTTAATCTTGGAGTAGATTATTCAATGTCTGAAAGAGATATACAAGTTTTACCATACAGATCAGCAACTAATACCACTTTAGGATCTTTAAACAATATCGTTACTACAAATAACAATACTTTGTATGAGAATACATTGACGTATAATTTTAATGCAAAAAAGCATAGTTTCACTATTTTGGCAGGACAATCGTATCAAAAAATACAAGTAAACCAAAAGAACTACAATTTATCCGGATTTCCTGATAATGGTGTAGAACCAAAAAATCAAATCGAAACCGCAAGTGAGCGTACAACTCAGTCTTCATCTGCAGTAGAAAATGAATTACAGTCTTTCTTTGGAAGATTGAATTATGGATACGACAATAAATATTTGCTTACAGCAACTATGCGTGCCGATGGTTCTTCGAAATTTGGTAAAAATAACAGATATGGATATTTTCCATCTGTAGCCTTAGGTTGGAACATTAGTAAAGAAGATTTCTTAAAAGAGTCTGAAACAATTAATAATCTTAAACTTAGAGCAAGTTGGGGAAAAACAGGTTCACAAGAAATTCCATCTAAAATAACCAAAGCAAGTTATACCGAAAGTAATACAGGAAACGATACATACCCGTTAGATCCATCTGCTACAGATTTAAGCGGATATCCTTATGGATCAATCTACACACGTTTAGCCAATCCAAACATTCAATGGGAGGTTTCAACACAAGCAAATATAGGTTTAGACTTTAGTTTGTTCAACAATAGATTATCAGGAACAGTTGATTATTTCAACAAAGTTTCAGAAAATATTTTACTAGAAGTTGCGCCGGTAGATCCTATTCAGCCAACATCAAAATATTGGACAAATATTCCAAATATGCAAATTAAAAATAATGGTATTGAGGTTGCTTTAGATTACAGCAGTGATAAAAGCAGAGACTTCTCATATAGCATTGGTGGAAACATATCTTTTACAGATAATAAAGTAGTAAACTCACCTTATAAAATATTAACTACAGGAGGAGCGCAAGGTGGCGGACAATCTGGAGCAACGATTAACGGAGTTATTAACGGGCAACCTATTGGTTCTTTTTATATGCTTGACTTCATCGGAATTGGTGCTGATGGTTTAAACCAATTTGCAGATACAAATGGAGATGGAAAAATTCTTGACGATGATCGTATCGTGGCAGGAAGTGCCTTACCGGATTATATTTATGCTTTTTACCTGAATTTTAAATATAAGAATTTTGATTTAGGAGTTAACTTTAATGGAGCAGGAGGTAACAAAATTTACAACCACGTTGCAATGTCTTCATTCAACAGAGGGCAGCTTGCAAATTCATTCAACACCACAGATAGAGCTTCACAATACTTAAACGAAGCTTCGACAAACTCTAATACAGTTTCGACAAGATATCTAGAAGACGGAAGTTATTTAAGATTAAATAATGCAACTCTTGGATACAACTTAAGACCAAAAATGATTGGACTTGATAATGTAATGGATAACATACGTCTTTCGATAACAGGACAAAACTTATTTGTAATTACTAAATACAGCGGATATGATCCTGAAATTAATACAGGAACATCAGTTGGCGATATTCAGTCTTTTGGAATTGACTACTTCAGTTACCCAAGAAGCAGAACTGTTTTATTTGGCTTAAACGTTGCATTTTAATCAAAAACAAAATAACATGAAAAACAAAATAATAATAGCAACTCTTGCATTAGGTTTAATGTTTACCTGGAGTTGTACAGACTTAGAAGAAAAAGTACTGGACGAATCCTTAAACGGAGCAGGACAGGCAGATGCTATAAGTGGTGCAATTGCGCCAGCATATGGTCAGCTAAAATCGACATGGATACATACCAACAATTTTGGATTACAGTTAATTGCAAGTGACGAGGGAATTTTACCTTACAGAGGAGGAACAGACTGGTATGATGGTGGTAAATATTTAGCAGTTCATGCACATACTACAACGCCTACAAATGATTTGGTTACTAGTACATGGAACGAACTTACTAAAAATATTTCAAGAACATTATCTGCAATTGAAGTATTAAGACCACTTGCTGAAGCAGGAAACAAAGAGGCACAAGGAGCACTTTACGAAATGAAAGCCCTGAGAGCTTATTTAAATATGATGACATTGGACAGTTGGGGACTTGTGTTTAAAAAAGAGTCATCGGCTAGTACTTCAGAAATACTTCGCGGACAAGATGCAGTTGCTTATATAGAAAGCGAATTGTTATCTGTTGCTGATGTAATTAATACAGACAAAGGGCCTGGTAGAATGACACAAGCGGCAGTTTGGGGACTTCTTTCAAGATTGTATCTAAATGCTTCTGTTTATCGTGATCCTTATGGTACAGCTACATTTGCTGCGGCAGATATGGATAAGGTTATAAAATATACAGATAACATTATTAACTCTGGAAAATTTGCTTTATCTCCTGAATATTTTGATTTGTTTGATGATAAAAATAATTCAAATAAAGAATTAATTTTTGCAATGGATCAACGTGGGGTTTTAAAAGACGAAAATAACCGTTGGGCATATTGGTCTATTCCAGGATCAATGTTTCCTAGACCGGAATCTATTAATGCAGATGGTACAGATGGACCTGCTATTACTTCAGATTTTTATCAAACATGGGTTAAAGCTTATGGATCTGTAGATCCTGCCGATGCCGATTCTAGATTTTACAAGAACAATGCAAAAGTGCCTGCAAACTTAAAAGATCTTACTGGATTTTCGCCACTAAACGATCAGGATCATTACTATTGCGTAAAAGCTGAAGATTTTGAAATCGACAGAGGAATCATGAGAGGTATTCCTTGGGCAGCGAGAAAAGATGCAAACGGAGCATTTTTTAAATGTGACGGAGGATATAGAATTTACCCGGTGAAACAAATTAAAGGAAACGGTCCTGACAAAAATGTAGGTTATGTTAACCTGACTGAGAAAGTTGATTTTACTAAAGAAGGAAGTATGCACTATTCTGGATACAGAGTTTCTAAATACCAATTTAGCCATACCTCTCCAGACGGAAATTATTACAGCAGTGTAGATATGATATTGCTAAGATATGCCGAAATTTTTATGATGCGTGCTGAGGCTAAATTAAGAAAAGGAGATAACGCCGGAGCATTGGCCGATATGAATAAAGTAAGAACTTCTAGAACTGCGCGAGCTCCAATTCCTGCTGCACTTCCTGCAATTACTCTAGATATTTTGTATAGAGAATATGGTTTTGAATTTTATTGGGAAGGTTTGAGAAGAAATACTCAAATTCGTTTTGGACATTATGAAGATAAATGGACTGAAAAAACAGATACAGATGTAAACAAAAGATTATTCCCAATTCCTCAAGTAGCAATCGACGGAGCATCTAACACTCCTGGATATTTAGTGCAAAACAAAGGATATTAAATCAAGTAAATTAAAAGTTTAGTTTGAAGGCTGATGGTTTTCTTTTATTGAAAAACCAATACAGCCTTCAAATTTTAAATATAAAAAAAAATGAAAATACCAGTACTGCCAAAAATAGCATTTAGAGTTTTGATTTGTACGCTCTCTATAAATTTTGCTACAGCACAAACAAAAGATACGAGTGTTAAAAAATTCCCTAATGCTTTAAATTTTATTGTAATGGGAGATTGGGGTAGATTTGGTGAAGATCATCAAATTCCTGTTGCCAAACAAATGGCGATTACTGCCAAAGACATAGATCGTGATTTTATAATTTCTGCAGGCGATAATTTTTATCCAGTAGGAGTAGCGAGCGAATACGATCCGCAATGGAAAACATCTTTTGAAGATATTTATAAAGATTTTTCACTTCATTGGAACTGGTATTCCGTATTAGGAAACCATGATTATGCCGGAAATCCTGACGCGCAGGTTGCTTATTCAAAAATAAGCCGTCGTTGGAATATGCCAGCCAGATATTACAGCAAAACATTTGATATAAACGGAGATCCTAGTCAGCAAGTATTAATTGCTTTTATAGATACAAATCCTTTAATCCCTGAATTTTATAAAAATGATGTTTATGGTAAAAACGTAGTTTCTCAAGATACAACTGCACAAAAAAAATGGCTTGTTAAAACCCTTTCGACAGCGCCAAAAAGTGTAAAGTGGAAATTAGTTGTAGGTCATCATCCGCTATTTACAGCAACTTTAAAAAGAAGAGAAAGTTATGATACAAAAGCGGTACGAAAATCATTAAAAGCGTTACTTGATAAATATGAAGTAGATGCTTATATCGCCGGACATGATCATGATTTGCAACATTTATTACCAGAAGGCAAAACCCATTATTTTGTTTCAGGATCAGCATCAGAAGCTACTCCAATCGACATTTTACCCATAAGTAAATTAGCTGTTTCAGAATACGGATTTATGGTATTTTCAGTTTTGGCCAACAGCTTATATGTACAAGCAGTTAACGAAAAAGGAGAAGTCATTTATACAACCGAAGTAAAAAAATAAAGTATATCAAGAAAATATTTGCCCGAATTTTTAAAGATAGCTTTTTAAAAAATATTTAAAAAAATGCCAATCAAATTCATGTAAATGAAGGCGATGGTAATTGTTAGTGTGTTATTTATTTTTTTTTCACTGCAGGCTTAGTCGGAGTCTGCAGTTGATAAAAAAGATAATAAATTAGAGTAAGAATCTACAAGTAAATAATATTCTGCGCAAAGTTACCTACGGCTTTACGGGAGAATAAATTAAATTTTCGATGAAAAAAATAATCACCCTTTTTTGCCTCCAATTTGTCCTGTTAGTTCAAGCACAGGAATATAGTTCTTCAAACATACATTCTCATAACGATTATGCAAGTACAATGCCTTTTTATAATGCCTATTCTAATGAAGCAGGAATTATAGAAGCCGATGTTTTTTTAGTAAATAATGAATTATTTGTAGCGCACACTTCAAAGGAAATTAGTATTGAAAATTCACTGAAAAAAATGTATTTAGAGCCATTATCTTCTAAGCTCAAAAAATTAGACGGTCAGGTATATCCAAGCAATAAGCCTTTAATATTAATGATCGATATTAAATCTAATGGCGACGAAACTTTAAAAATAATTGTACAGCAATTAAAACTGTTTCCGGAAATTATTTCCAACAAAAATGTAAAAGTTGTTATTTCAGGAAACAGACCAGCTCCAGCAAAATGGTTGGAATATCCTGAGTTTATTTATTTTGACGGAAGACCTACTGAAAACTATTCTTCGCAAGAATTATCACGTGTCGAATTGATAAGTCAGGATTTAAAAGAGCTAACAGTTTGGAATGGTAAAGGCGTTTTAACACAGGCGGATTTAGAAAAAATTCAATCAACAATTAAAAAGGTTCACGATCAGCACAAAAAAATGAGGTTCTGGGCAACTCAGGATAATGTTAATACCTGGATGACATTAATGAATTTAAAAGTTGATTTTATTGGGACGGATAATGTATCTGCATTAACTGAATTTATAAAAAAAATAAAAACAACATTTTATCAAAATACCGAATTTCATTCTGCTTATGTTCCTAAAAACACAGCGACTTCTTTCAAAAACAAACAGCCCAAAAATGTAATATTACTTATTGGCGACGGAATGGGATTAACGCAAATTTATGCCGGATACACTGCTAATAAAGGACAATTAAGTTTGTTTAATATTCCAACACAAGGACTTTCTATCACGAAGGCTTCAGACAGTTATATAACAGATTCTGCTGCAGGAGCAACGGCTATGGCAACTGGACATAAAACCAATAATCGATTTATTAGTGTTGATGAAAACGGAAAATCGTTGGAATTAATTACCCAGCAGTTAGCAAAGAAAAACTTTAAAACTGCCATTATTTCTGCAGGAAATATAACTGATGCAACTCCAGCGGCTTTCTACGCGCATCAACCTGAAAGAAGTTACAGCGAACCAATAGCGAATGATTTTTTATCGAATCCGTCTGATATTTTAATAGGAGGAGGAACTAAAGAGTTTACAGCGAGAAAAGATGGTAAAGATTTGTCTAAAATATTGTCGCAAAAAGGATACACTTTCTCAGATAAATTTAGTGCTCTTGATACCATTAAAAACTTCAAGTTTATTATTTTAGATGATGCTTCGGTAGTTTCTATGAAAAATGGAAGGGGAGATTTTTTAACCAAATCTTTGGCGAAAGCAACTTCAACTTTTGTTAAAACAAAAAATCCATTTTTCATCATGGCCGAAGGAGCTCAAATTGATTATGGCGGGCATACTAATAATGTTGAATATGTAGTTCGTGAAATGCTCGATTTTGACAAAGTTGTAGGGCAAGCAATGGAGTTTGTAGATAAAAATCCAGAAACGTTATTAATCGTCACAGCAGACCATGAAACTGGTGGTTTATCGTTAATCGATGGTAGTGTAGCAAAAGGTTATGTACAGGGAAGTTTTAGTACAAATGATCATACAGCAGTTCCTGTTCCTGTTTTTGCTTATGGTCCCGGAGCTCATGTTTTTTCGGGAGTTTATCAAAACACTGAAATTTACACAAAAATAATGGAGGTGCTTTTTAAAAAAAAAGCATTCTAAAAAGTTAAGCATCAATGCTTCGAATACTCATAAAAACAATTTAACACATAGAATCATAGCTTATAGATGTGTAAAGAATGCAAAAAAGAAACTAGTTTCTCACACATAGATCTATGTTTGTTAATACAAGTGAAACGCCTTTTATAAGTTTACAATCCCGACGTTTCGGGACTATGATTCTATGTGTTAAAAATAATTACACCCAACAGGTATGAATTAAATTTATTTTGATGTTTGTTGAGGTAATTCGGAGTTATGTTTTAAGATTACACTTTAGTTTTTTTTACAATTGAAAATAGGGTGAAAAATTAAATTTTCGCCCTTTTTTTATTCTAAAAATACAGTTAAGAATTTTGAATTTACAGACAAACAATTTACTGTTGTATGAAAAATTTTCGGAGAAACTAAAATCTGATCTAATCTAATCCGTGTTTTTTTGTTTAAAAGGATATTGTATTAGATTTAAAATGCTTTGTAATTTGTTTTGGCGTCGTAATAACTTCTCTGCGAATAGGATCAAACCATTCTACTTCTTTAGTCACTTCGGCACAGCACTCCATTTTTGAGTTGAAAAAACAGCTTTTAATATTGATTTTATCATCTAAATAACAATGTTTCATTTCTACAAAAAAATGTTCAGTAAACATTAAATTTTTATATGATACTATTTCATGTTTTCCTTCTTGTAAACCAAGATGCAGCGACATAAGTTTTTCTCTCGAAAAACCATTGTAAAATAAAAAATGATATAATAATCGAACCGTATACGAAATGTATGCCGTATTTTCCATTACCATAAAATCATTTACATCTTCTCCCGTAACAACATAATTTTTACTGACCATTTTAAATTTAGTTAAGGTTTAAAAAAAGAGGTCAGTTTATTGTAAAACTGACCTCAAAACAATAGTCATGTTTAATGATCTTCTAAATCAAAAAGAGCTCAATTTATTTAATATTCGATGGGTGATTTCTATTATCTAAATTTTTGATCTTAATGAAGAGAGAATCACTTAATTAATAAAAAATTGTAATTAATTTTTATTTTGTCAGCAATCTTTTTTCTAACAAGGCTTGGTATTTCAATATCAAAATCTTCAGGTTTTACTTCAAATGAACCTAAGGCATTTACTCCGTTGGCAGCTTTCGAAACTTTTACGATAACCGTAACAGGTTTTGTTTTTCCATGAATGGTAAGATTTCCTTTTAAAGTAAAATTTTTAGCTGTATTTGTAATTTTAGAAATGTCGAAATCTTCGATTTTACCTTTTAAAGTTGCTTTCGAAAACTTTTCAGATTCCATATAATTTTCGTTAAAATGCTCTTCCATTAAAGCAACCTTAAATCGAAATCCTTTTATTAAAACCAAAGCAGCAAAATCTCCGGTTGATTGTTCCAGAACTGCTGATGTACTTTTATTTTCGGCAGCAACTTCTTCGTAAGAAGGCATAGAAGCCTGAAATTTTATGCTACCTGTTTTTGTAATCAGTTTTTGAGCAAATCCATCAGTAGTATTTGCAACAATAATAAGCAGTAAGGCAAGGAAATTAAAAAATGATTTTTTCATAATGATTAATTTTCTTTTAAACCATCTGTATTCCATTTTACAATTGCATCAATATTAGCCTGAGACATTCTTCCGCCTTGAGGCATAAGTCCTTGCTGTCCGCTTTGTAACTGAATTCGGTTCAATAAACCTGCGCTCTCAACCGCAGCTTTAACCTGTGCAAAAGTCGTTAAAGGTCTAAAAGCAGCAGATCTGCCACTTTGGTGACAACTTATACAATTGGCATCAATAATTGATTTTACATCTTTAGTATACGTAAGCGCAGTACTTGGCGTTGTTGGCGTAGTAGGAGTCGTTGGAGTCGTTGGAATTGTGGGTGTGGTAGGAGTTGTAATTACTGGAGGAGTTTCGATATCTTGATAAGTAGAATCGCTACAACTTGCGAGTGTAGCCAGTAAAATCGTAATTGCTATTGCTTTTTTCATAATTTGATTATTTAGGGTTATTAAAATACTCTGTAAAGGTTGAAACCAAAGAAGAAATCTCCTTTGCCCCAATTTCCGGAAGCGTTAGTAAGATATCCGCTCTCACTCATCGATTGAGAATTGGTAAATATGAGTTGAAAAACATGTCCGCCAGTTTCTACATCTAAACCTACCGACAATGGATTTTTGTAAAATTCAGGTTTGTCAAAATTGTGCATGTATTCTAAATTGACAGATAAACGCTTGGTGATTTTATAGCGTCCGCCACCTCCAAAAGAAAACTGATTGTCTCTTTCGATATCAGGATTGTAAAGGTTTTTGTGTACAAATGACGGTACTAATTCTAAAGAAAGTTTTTCGCCAATTTTTCTCGAAATTAAAAGCTGTTGCACATAGGTCATTCTATGTTTAAACTCTAAACCAGGATATTGTTCTTTTTCTAAAAATGTGTTAATATCTGCTACAGAATATCCAACAATATCCACAGGAAAATGCGCATTTTGTCTTGCCATACGGTATTTTGCACCAGTCTCATACATTTTGTTTAAAGTATGTCTGGAAAGACTGAGGGATAACCAATCTGTCACCCCATAAATACCGCCCAATTTTGTAGTAGCATTATCAAGACCAAAAAAGCTATCAAGACCATCTTTTACAGTTCCAAAACGGTGAGAGACTACAAAGTAGAACTCTTTTTTTGCAGGCATTTTTGTTGTTTGCAAGGTTACAAGTTGGAGTGCCTTAAACGTTGCTGTAGAATAACTATCTTCTACCTGTGTAGAATCAAGTCCTTTGAGTAAATCATCTTGCGAATATGCCATGGTAGCTAAAAACAGGCAAATTGGTACTAAAAATTTCTTCATAAATTGATTATTGTTTGTGTTTATTAATTGGTGCATTGGTCTAATTTGACTTCTTGAAATAGTTCATCATATCCAATGCATTTGCCTTTGATTTTAACTTTCTGATTGATTAGTTTAACTGGATTTTTTTGGGTGAATAAGCAAAAAACATTATTTTCAAGTATCACTACAGAATCTGTTTCTTTTGTGACAATGCCCGTTATTTCGATAGTTTTGTTGAGGTACAATGAATCAGCTTTTTTTGGATCGGAGTTATAATCCTCGAGTAACTTTGTGGCAGTTATATTATAATCAGGTATTTCTGATTGTATATTTCGGGCTTCCTTAAATAAAAAGCCATAATAAAAGTAAATACCTGCCGATACTAGTATCAATAAGGCTGCGATTACAGATACTATTTTTTTTCTTTTCATTTGTTTTTCTTTTGATGGGATTCAATAGTAAAACAGCTTTGATAAAGATTACCCTACCAAAAAAATGTTGTTTTTTGAAAAAAAAATAAAAAAGATGAAAAATGGTTTTCTAAAAACCTTGTGTAGAACGCGTTATAAAGAAACTCTAAAACTAATATTTGGAGTTCTTTGCAATGCAAATGTTTCAATTTCCTCTATAGAATTAGTTAAGGAACTTACTCTGTAGTATTCGCTGATTTCGTTTTTTCTGTTTAAGATATTCAAAACAGATAAACCTAATTTGTATTGAATTCCATTTGCAGTTTTCCACTTATAAGTAGAGGAGATGTTAACCTGAGAAAAAACATGAAGATTAGTACTATTGGGCTTGTTGTAAATCAATACTGGATCTGAAAGATTAATTTGAGAAAAATCTGGAGAAGTTTTTGGTCTTCCAGAAGACCATTTTGTACCTAAAGCAATTTTAAAATTATTCTTTTCATAAATTCCCGCCCACGACAAAGTATGAGTTAACTCAAAATTATTTGGAAAAGTAGGATATTCGTAATTAGAAAAATGATAATTATTGTTATTGTAGGTATAACTTAACCAAGTAAGAAAGTGATTCATCTTTTTTTGAACCAACATTTCTGTTCCCAAAACTTCATAATTTCCGGTGGTACGGACAAACTCTAATTGATTCTGGAAACCCTGACTGGAGGTTGTAATGCCAGTTACTTTTTTATAAAAATTTTCTATGTCCAGTAACCAGTCATTTTTTTTGTAAAATAAGTTTAAGGATAATTGTTTGCTTCTTTGAATTGGAATTGTGCTATTGTTTGAGATAATCCAACGTCTTTTTTCAATACCAAAATAATCTTTCTGTAAATCAATAATTTGCTGTGTATTTTGACTTTTTAGTTCGCCCAATAATTCTAAACTTAAATTTTTATTGACACCGTAGCTAAATTGAACGCGTGGTTCGAGAATGATTTTTTTAAATTTTTCGATATAATTTAAGCGCCCTCCAGCTTTAAAATAGATTCTAGAAATGGTGTCATTGTATTTCCCTTCTGCAATAAATGCATGAGTTCGCAGGACGTCTTTTACTTTGCGGTAAAAATCAGGATTACTTACTTGTTCTAAATTAGTAATACCAATTTCATTAAACTGATAACCATCATTAAAATTGAATTTCGAGCTAATAATGTGATGATTTTCTAGATTAATACCATTATTTTTTACTGTATTTTCCTGAATTACATTTTGTTCACTTACTGTACTTTGCTGGTTGGCAAAAAGTTCATAAGAAGAGTTGTAAACATTAACTTTAGTGGTATTAAAGTTATTCCAGTTTCTAGTCCAAGACAAATTTGCGCCGTAATTTTGTTGACGTAAAATATTGTTTTGAGACTTATCTATATTGTATGAAAGTGCGCTTTTAAAGACCTCCAAATTATCTTTAATAGTAATTAAATCAAGCACTACTTGATCTTTAATTCCTATTTTTTGAGCATATTTTAGTGTTGCATCATAAAAACTGAATTTTCGATTACTTCGATAATTAATATTCTTGTTTTGAGAAAAATCTGTGATGGTAGTGTTCTGAAATATTTTGTCAAAATATTCTTTGTAGGTTGGCGTTTCTACAAAATCAGTAATAGATTTACGTGCCGAAATTTCGATGTAACTCTTTTTCGAAACATTGTACTTCCCATAAACATCAGCGTTAATCATATTGATTCCGGCACTAAACGTATTTTTTTCGGCTATTTCAGGAGTAGAAGAAATTGCGACAACGCTCGAAACACTTTCTCCAAAAAAAGCAGAACTTCCATTTTTATAAATGGATATAGTATGCGCCAAATTAGGATTAAACACAGATATTAATCCAAAAAAATGTCCCGTTTGAAACATTCGTATTCCGTTCCACAAAAACAAATTTTGATCGTGTGTGCCACCGCGAACATTAATACTCGAAACACTTTCGTCAAGACTATTTACTCCCGGAATTTGTTGCATAGTTTGTAAAGCATCAGGTTCTATAAGTCCTGGCAGAATACCAAATTTTTTGGGTTTAATCTCAAAAGATCCATCTGGTTTTTTTAAAATTCCCGAAGCCAAAATGGCATTTGCTTTAATTTCTTCAAGTTCTGTAATTTCAGGTTCAAGATATATTTGAAGACAGTTTTTAAAGTCTAAATTTCCTGTTGTAATTCTTTTAGTTATAAATCCAACGTGACTAATCAGTAATAGATTTTTATCGTTTTTTTTTAATTCAAAATAACCGTTTGAGTTAGTTGTAACTTGGTTTTTGTTGGGCAAAGTAATGTTTGCATCTTCAATAGGTTTTTTATCAGTGCCAGAAAAAACGTAGCCGCAAATTAGTGGAACGTCATTGTCTTTTTTATAAACATTTATAAATTTATTACCAATGTTTTCAAACGACAGATTTGTTTTTTTTGAAAGGTATTGTAGTTTTTGATCTAGTGTAAATGATTTTTTTGGTGGGTTTAGCTGCAAACCAATAATATTTTCCTCGGTATAATTAAAACTTACGGCATGTTGCTGTTCAATATCACTAATAATGTTTTTAAAAGACATAACTTTTCCTTTGTCCTGAGCAAAAAGATTCAAGGCAAGAGAAAGTGCAAAAAACAAAAAATGAAATTGTTTGGGGCGTAACATTTATTTTTCGTCAAAAATTATTTTATTGTTCGAGACTTTTTTAGCTTCTAAATGATAAGTAGTATTAATAATTTGCAAAGCTACATCAAGATCTTTAGCAGGAATTTTGCCTGTAAATAAGGAGATTGTATCTTTTGCATTTAGTTCGATTTTAATGTTGTACTGTCTTTCAACTTCGTCTAATATAGTTCTGATGTTTTCTTTATAAAAACATATTTGATTGTCCATCCATTCTGGTTTCAATGAATTTACAGTCATATTGACTTGTTTTCCATTTTCAAAAGTAACGCTTTGGCCATGCGTTAATAAAATTTGCGAATTACCATAATTGACCTTTACGCGACCTTCATAACACACAACATCAAACCTGTTTTTTCGCGCTTTAACATTAAATTGAGTTCCTAAAACAGTTACTTTTCCCAGACTGGTTTCAACCTCAAATCGTCTGCCTTTGGCAACCCTAAAATAGGCTTCACCTTTCAATTCAAGATGTCTATTGCTGTTCCAGTTCCATTTTTTATAATTTATTTCAGAACCGGAATTTAGTACGACTTGGGAATTATCGGGTAGCGAAAAAGTTGTTTTTTCTCCAAAACTTGCCTTTTGTGTTTGAGGCACAAAATTATTGAATGCGAAAGTTGTTATAAGAGCCAGAACAAAGATTGCAGCGGCTTTAAACATCCATTTTTTGTATAATGGAACTACTTTTGGAGTTGCTTTTTTCTGTTTTAAAATATTCGATAACATATCATTTTCATTCAAATCACCAACTTCTAAATGATTTGTATATTCTTTTATCTTTTGGTATTTTTCAAAATCGGGACTTGCTTCAAATTCAGCTAATTCATCCTTGGACAAATCATTGTTAAGCCATTTGGCTAATAAGCGATTTTTTTTCATTGTATTGGTATTATAACATTAAAACAATTAGAACTAATTTCACCCTACTTTTATAAATCAATTTCTTTACGTAAGCTTAACAAAGCCAAATGAATGCGTTTTTCAACCGCTTTTACACTAATATTCAATTCTAAAGCAATTTCACTGTATTTTTTTCCATCAATTCGATGCATTAAAAAAGCAACACGCTGTTTTTCGTTTAGGTTTTCGATCGCGCGTAAAAGTTTAGCTTGAAATTGTTTTTCTTCTAAAAGATACTCTGGATTTTCGTTTGTTTTGTCTAAGCCTGTAAAGTTTTTTTCATACCTCAAAACAACTTTTTGATGTGCAATTTCATTAAGACTGCTATTGTTTGCAATCGTATAAATGTATGACTTTGCTTTTTCGAGTGGAACTGAAGCACAGTTTTGCCAAAGTTTTACAAATGCTTCTTGCGCTAAATCTTCTGCCTGGTTTATATTGCCATATTTGTAAAAAAGAAAATTACGAAGCGCTTTGATCTGACTTTTAAAAAAAGACGAAAAAATTATTTCGTCACAAGTATTTGATTCGGTTTTCTGTGGCATTTATTTTTGGGTTTGGTCGATGCAAAAGTATTTGTTTTTAATTTAAGTAGGGTAAAAGCAAAGCCGATTGTTTTATAGAAGAACAAAATGCTATTGGCTTTTGATAATTTAGTATTGAGAGAACGAAATCCTTGATGCCGAATTTATTAAAAAACAAATTCTTTAAATTTTATTACCTTTGAAAAAATATAAATATGTTCCGTTTAAAAAAATATTTATCAATATTTGCCTTATTATTTTTGTTGTCTTGTCAAACAGAAGTTGATGAACAAAGTAATAATGGGCTACAAACAGTTACAAATGTTTCTCCTCTTACTACTTATTTGCAAAGAGTTGCAATGGTAAAAACGGTGCAGGATAATGTAATAGATGGATCTAGTTATTGTACCATAAAATTGCCTTATACAGTTACTGTAAATAATGCCAAAATTGCGCTTAATACAGAGGCAGATTATCAAAAGGTAATTGATAATATTAACGCAAATTCTTATGATGAGGATCTTGTAAGAATTGATTTTCCGGTAACGATGGTTTACTATAATTACATTGAAAAACTGATTCCTAATCAAGCTGATTTTAATACTTTAATCGATTATTGGAATATGTATCCGGATCTTTTATCAAAAATAAATGGTCTAAATATCAATTATCCTATTACAATTAATATTTATAACAGTGCGAATCAAGCTGCTAGTTCCGTATCTATAATAAGTGATCAAGCATTTTTTAATTTCATAAAAAATCTAAACAGCAGTCAATATATTTCCTTAAAATATCCTATTGCTATTGCCGATTATAATTATCAGACAAAATCAATTTCAAGCAATTTAGAATTCGAAAATGCGATTAAATATGCCATTGATTATTGTCCGGAAAACAACATTCTATCGCTTGATTTTGCGCAAACGATAACAAAAGGAACTTGGAAAATCCCTTATTTTTTTAGTGGATCAGAAAAAACGTCTTCTTACACAGGATATACATTTGTATTTAAAAGTGATCAATCTGTAGTTGCTACAAAAGGTACAGTCTCAGAAACGGGTCAATGGGAAAGTAAAATGCAAAATGGAGCTAGGGAAGTAAAAATAAATTTCAATTCAGAATCACTTAGTAAATTAAATAGTAATTGGAAATTATTTGAATTTAACAATTCGCAAATTCGTTTACGTAATATAAATAACACTACAGATTATCTTTATTTTGAAAAAATGTAAATGAAATTATTTATACTAAAATAAAAAAATGTATTTGAAAAAATATATATTTGCGCTTTACAAATAACAATGAGCAAACAAACGAACATCTTTATTATTATCAACACTATTATTATCATTTGATATTAGTAAGGAGATTTTATATAAAGAAGTATAGCATATACAATTTTAAAACCTCCCACAACTGGGAGGTTTTTTTATTTAAAACAAACATGAAAAATTTAGTAACTATTATCATTATCGCAATTATCATTATTTGTCTTTTATGACGAGTCAGGATTATATTGTCTTATACAAACCTTTCTCAGTCAAACGAGAAAGGTTTTTTTTTGAATAAATAATAGAGAAATAACGCTAAAAAAAGAAAACTAATTATAAAAAAAACAAAATGAAAGAGAAGTACACTTTATCGGTTTATACAGAAAACCAAATGGAACTAACAAATAAAATCGCCATTATGTTTTTAAGAAAAAAAATTAGTTTAGAAAGCCTTAATATTTCTTCATGCGAGATCGATAAAATGTATCGCTTCACAATTGTCATCAATGAAACCTTTGAAATCGTAAACAATTTAGTGCATCAAATAGAAAAAATTATTGATGTATTTAAATGCTATTGCAATACAGAAGATGAAATTATCTATACCCAGACGGCATTGTTCAAAATTTCGACTAACGTTGTTATGAACGATCAAGGTTTCAATTTTTTATTGAGTCAATACAACGCCAAATATCTATGTATTGAGAAAGAGTACACCATAATTGAAGTTATGGCATTAGAAAATAAAATCGATGAGTTAATTACATTATTACTTCAATATGAACTTATTGAATTTATAAAAAGTTCCAAAATTGCTCTAATAAAAAGTAATGAAGGATTTGCAAATGAATTACTAAAAATGGATAATAATTAATTCGATAAAGCAACATTGACGCTATTAGTCGAAAATACTATTTAAAATACCACTACGCAAAATGGATTTATTGAAAGAAATAAAATTAGCTAGAAGAGAATTATTCGGCGTTGTAAAACCTACGCCATTAATTGAAAATTTAAATCTTTCCAGACAGTTTGGTGCTACCATTTTATTAAAACGAGAAGACCAACAAGTTGTTCATTCCTTTAAAATTAGAGGTGTATATAATAAAATAAATTCATTGACTACCGCCGAAAAAGAAGTTGGAATAGTGTGTGCCAGCGATGGAAATCACGCGCAAGCAGTTGCTTATTGTTGTGAACTTTTAAAAATAAAAGGCAAAATATACATGCCAAAAAACACACCAAAACAAAAGCTGGAACAAGTGCAACAGCTTGGAAAAAATTATATCAGAGTAATAAATGCAGGTAACTCTTTTGAAGAAGCCAATGCGATAGCTGTGGGTGATGCCTCAATACATCGCAAATCTTTTATACATCCTTTTGATGATTTAAAAATTATTGCAGGACAGGGAACCGTAGGTTTAGAAGTTTTAGAAGAATGTACAAAAAATATTGATTATGTATTTGTTCCTCTCGAAGGCGGTGGTTTAGCGGCAGGTCTCTCTATTATTTTTAAACATTTAAGTCCAAATACAAAAATTATTGGTGTAACTACTCAAGATAATCCTTCTCTAGAGATATTAAATGAAAGTGCAAACACATGTAATAATGTTGATTCAGTTGTGCATAATGGGGCCATTAAAAAAGTGAGTAATTTGAATTCTGAGATTTGTCAAAAAAATCTAAATGCCGTTGTAAAAATTCAAGAAGGAAAAGTATGCTCTACAATGTTGCAATTATTCACTTCTGAAGATATAAACATAGAACCCGCTGGAGTTTTAAGTATTGCCGCATTAGATTATTATGCAGATGAAATAAAAGACAAAAATGTGGTTTGTATTATAAGTGGCGGTTTAAAAAACATTGAAAAAGAAGCCGAAATTAGAGAACGTTCTCTTCTGTTTGAAGGATTGGTTCATTATCTTATAATCGAATTTCCACAACGCACAGGTGTATTAAAAGTATTTATCAATGAGGTTCTAGGTCCTGATGATGAAGTCACTTATTTTCAGTATTTAAAAAATAATAATTCAATAATAGAATCTGTGCTGGTAAGATTAGAGCTAAAAAACAGGAACAACATTCTGGCTATAAAAGCTAATATGCTAAGAAAAAAAATAGAGTACCAAAACCTTGATGATAGTAATGATTTATTTAGATCAAATATTAGCCTAATAAATAATGCATTTGCAAAAGAACTAGTATAACTATTTAGATATTAATTGTATAATATAAAATCAACTGTGACAAAAGACACAGAAACTGTGCATTAGATATTCTATTTTCGCTCATGAAACCACATTTTTGTTTAGTTGATTAAAAATGTTGTAATGCATAAAATTTCAACTTTGATTAAAAAATAGCCAGCAGTTTTGCTGTTAAAGTTAGATCAAGAATTAAATGGTTTCAACATAAAAAAATACCATACTAAGAAAATGAATTCAACAGATAATAAAGAAAACAATTTAGCATCTTCCGGTCAAATAGAAAATCTTGAAGCTTATTTCAGTACATTTCGTAAAGACATCGTTGGCATTGAACAGCGTTTTGAATCTCCATACGGCAGCCAGAAAATCATTTACTCTGATTGGACAGCCAGCGGAAGATTATACAGACCAATTGAAGAGAAACTCCTTAATGAAGTTGGCCCATTTGTGGCTAATACACATACTGAAACAGCCATTACAGGTTCTGCTATGACCCTGGCTTATCATGATGCCAGACAAATTATAAAACAGCACGTTAATGCCTCTGAAGATGATGTCCTAATTACCGAAGGCACTGGAATGACTGGTGTAATCAATAAATTTCAGCGTATTTTAGGACTTAAAGTAAATGAAAATTTAAAAAAGTACACGAATGTTCCCGAACAGTTACGACCTGTGATTTTTGTGACCCATATGGAGCATCATTCTAATCAAACTTCTTGGTTGGAAACCATAGCAAGGGTCGAGGTTATTCCTGCGGATTTAAATGGTCTTCCTTGTCTTGTTAGTCTTGAAGAATTAGTGAGAAAACACAAAGATACTCCTATCAAAATAGCTGCTGTAACAGGCTGTTCTAATGTAACAGGCATCAGAACGAACTATTATGCAATAGCGGCTATAATGCACCAACATGGCGGGCTATGTTTTGTAGATTTTGCCTGCTCGGCACCTTATATAGATATTGATATGCATCCTGAAAAAGAAGATGAGTATCTCGATGCAATTACTTTTTCGCCACATAAATTTCTGGGCGGACCAGGTTCTACAGGCGTACTTATATTTAATAAAAAACTATACAAAAATTTAATTCCGGATAATCCCGGAGGAGGCACAGTTTCTTACACCAATCCGTGGGGTGATCGCGACTATATTGATGATATTGAAACAAGGGAAGACGGAGGCACACCAGGATTTCTGCAGACCATAAAAACGGCTATGGCTATCAAATTAAAAGAGCAAATGGGGACTGCGAATATTTTAAGAAGAGAACATGAGCTTAACACTATTATTTTTGAAAGACTTTCTAAAATAGAAAATCTGCTGATACTGGCTCCAAAGAACAAAGACCGTCTTGGGGTATTTTCTTTTTATATCGAAGATGTACATTATAATTTGGTAGTAAAACTTCTTAATGACCGTTTTGGAATCCAAACAAGAGGTGGCTGTTCGTGCGCAGGAACCTATGGACATTATTTATTAAATGTTGATGTATCACTCTCAAAATCCATTGAAGAAAAAATCCTTGGAGGTTGTTTAGCCGAGAGACCCGGATGGATAAGAATGTCTATTCATCCTACTATGACCAATACTGAAATCGATTTTATATGCGATGCTATTGCACTGGTAGCTCAAAATGCAGAACATTGGAGAACAGCGTATCGATATGATACTATAAAGAACGATTTTATACATCTGAGTTTTGAAGGAACAGAGAGAAATATCATTAAAAATTGGTTTAGTTTTTAAATCAATGCAATTAAAAAGCATTAGAATTTTATATTAATATGACAGAAAAAATTAAATGCCTGATTATCGGATCAGGCCCTGCAGGTTATACGGCAGCAATTTATGCAGCCAGAGCAAATATGAATCCAGTTTTATACCAAGGAATGCAGCCTGGAGGTCAATTGACTACAACTAACGAGGTTGAAAATTTTCCTGGTTATGTTGATGGAGTTACAGGCCCAGAAATGATGATTCAATTACAAGAACAAGCAAAACGTTTTGGTTCAGACATTCGTGATGGCTGGGCAACCAAAGTTGATTTTTCGGGAGATATTCATAAAGTCTGGATTAATGATTCAATCGAACTGCATTGTGAAACAGTTATTATTTCTACAGGTGCTTCGGCTAAATATTTAGGATTACCTTCAGAACAACATTATTTGCAAATGGGCGGTGGGGTTTCTGCTTGTGCTGTTTGCGATGGATTCTTTTACCGCAATCAAGAAGTGGTAATCGTTGGAGCAGGAGATTCTGCCTGTGAAGAAGCGCATTATTTATCTAAACTTTGCAAAAAAGTAACGATGTTGGTGAGAAGCGAGAAATTTAGAGCTTCAAAAATTATGGAAGAGCGTGTTCGAAAAACGGATAATATCGAGATTTTAATGAACCACGATACAGTGGAAGTATTGGGAGATCAACAAGTGGTTCATGCTATTAAAGCTTTAAATAAAACTACTGGCGAAGTGATTGAAATTCCGGCAACAGGATTTTTCGTAGCCATTGGACATAAACCAAACACTGATATTTTTGCAGATTATATCGATCTTGATGAAACGGGTTATATCATAAATACTCCAGGAACTTCTAAAACAAATGTAGAGGGTGTTTTCGTGGCTGGAGATGCAGCAGATCATGTATACCGCCAAGCAATTACTGCTGCGGGAACTGGCTGTATGGCGGCTCTTGATGCAGAGCGTTATTTGGCTTCGAAATCCTAAAAAAAGAAGAGTATTATAAATGTTTGATTAAAAATTAGACTGATTCATTTTAACTCACAATTTTGAATATTTAATTTTATTGTATAAAAAAAGTCCTAATTTTCATTAGGACTTTTTGTTTTAGAGCAGGATTCGACCAATTGTACTATTGTATTTTGACACACATCCAGGTTGCTTTTATTATTTTTTTATCGCCTATGTATGCGATTCCAGATTGTTTAATTATCTTTTCACCTAAGCGAATATTTTGTATTACAAATTTTATTTTATCTGTAAATTTTGCAGTTGCAAAGAATTCAGCATCTTCGATACTAACAAGACCAAAAATTCCATTTGTTATTCCTAAAAGTCTAACACCTGCACCACCACATTGAGCCATTGATTCTATCAAAATTGTTCCGGGAATATACTCAGACTTAGGAACGCTTCCTTTTAACCAAATATCTCTTTCATCAAATGTTTTAATACCAATAATCGTTTCGTTTGTAAATGATATTATTTCATCTACAAATAAAAATGGTGTTCTGTGGGGTATTAAATTTTCAATTTCTTGTAACATCTTATTTTTCTTTGCAATTTAATGATTTCGTATATTTTACAGGACTTTAGGAAGTTAAAAAAAAGCTATATTTTGAATGTTAGAGTTGATGAATTAGATTTTTTTAGTGTGATGAGAATAGGAATTGTAATGCTATTAAAAAAAAATAGAGAAAAGTTTTTTTTTGAGTTCATACATATGAAGAAAGTATTTTCTATAAGAGCCGTTTTATATATGGATTTTAATTAACGGTTTTTTTACACCAGATAATTATACATTACTTAATCCATTGATATCCAATTACTGTTTTGTTTAAAGTTGGTATTATAAGTAAGTTTTGCTTTATGATATATTCAATATCAGCTGTGATGATTTTTTCTTTACCTAAATCAATAATTAATTTTTTATTTCCATCTGAATCGATATGAAATAACTGTCCTTGCCATGCACCAGATACAATATATCCGTTTTCGCCATCACTAACAATACCGTCCAAATTATCAATCCCATTAAAAATTTGATGAGATTTTTTAGTCAATTTATTTATAGCAAAAGCATTTTGGGTTTTCATATTCAATACTAACACATCTTCTTTATTACATAATAATCCATTGGGTTTGGAAAGAACTTCAGATTCGAACCATACTTTTATTTTTCCATCGGATATTTTATAAATTTTATTATCAAAACAATCAGAAATGTACATATCTCCATTGGTATCGGATGTGATATCATTAAAGAATTTAGCTGAATCAACTTTATATATTTTTTCTATTCTAGCGGTATTAGTATTTATCTGAACAACTCTGTTAATATCTGCGACGTACAATTTGTTTTTATATAAACCCATACCTTGCGGATTATCCAGTCCATCAACCCATTTTAATATCTCTATTTCTCCATTGATTTTAATTTTTGAAATAAATCCATTTCCATCTTTGGCGAGGTATTCACCATTTATATTTGAGATGTAAATAATTTTTTTCGAAGAATCGTAAAGCGCCGATTCCGGTTTTAAGAATATAGAATCTGACTCCCATACTTTTGTGATTTTTTGGCTAAAAGAAACAAAAGGAATTAATCCAACAAATAGCAAGACACATATTTTTTTCATTACTCAGTATTTAAATAATTGCACTACAATTTTAGATTACCGTTTTTTATAGAAATTTAATTCCCCATTCTAAAATCTGTAACACTTTTTTGATTCAGGCTAACCTCTTCAAAAATACTTTGCGCCCCTTTTTCTACAGGACATTGTGTACTAATTCCCATCCAGATTGTTTTTGGATAATTGTTTTTGTACAAACGAACCATTTGCCAGTTTTTTTTATCTAAAGAATAATAGCTGGCTACCGTACGGGTATCAGATGATATTTTCATATAAATTGTGGGATTTTTGACAACGTCATGATTATTATCATCCGAAGTGCCAATCGTACGGACTGTTACCACACGATGATTGCCGCGTTCGTCCTGTTCAAAACAGAACTTTTGATAGAAGTTATCATTGACGTAAATATATAAAACACCTGCATTGTACAATCCTTTCTCTGTAAATTCGGGCGTTACTTTAGAGATTAAAGTAAAAGGTTTTGTATTATCGACTTTCGAGAGCAGGATAGGAGCAGTATTGTTTGATAATTCGCCATTTGGATCAGAAAAATAATCTTTCTTTTCGCCTGCACGAAAAATTACTTTGCCATTTGCATCGGCTTTAGCCAAAGTATCAGCGCCATTAATGGATTTTGTAAAATGAATATTAGGGAGCTTAATATCGCAAAGAGTTCCGTTTACAAAGGCTGAATCTACTTTTTTATTGTTTTTTGGAGTTACTTCTGATACTTCTTTTTGATTATTATTTCCGCAAGCCAACAACAAGGTTAATACGGATAAAATGCAGAAAAAATAAAAGTTTGATTTCATAAAGAGTTTTTTTTAATAGAAAAATTATATTTTAGTTTTTCAAAAATACCATTGTTCGCAAAAAACTACAATACGTAAAATTAACCATTTTTATTTCCTTCTATGTCAAATGTATCCGTCGAGAATCAATTATCAGCCACTTTATTAGAACAAATATTTTCGATTGAAGAATGCAATGATTTAGACACATTCAAAAAATTAGTTGAAGGCTATGTAAGTCTTGATCAATGCGTTGCAGTTTTGTCAGATTTTCAAGCCGATTGCAGTTATATTTATGCGGGTAATTTTGGGAAAGTATTTGGTTTACCGGCTGAAAATTCTGTAATCGATTCTGCTTTCGAAGAATGTATTTTTACCAAAATACATCCAGACGATTTAATAGAGCGCCATATCTTAGAACTCAACTATTTTCAATATCTTAAAACGTTACCTTATCAGGACAGTCATAAATATAGTACATCAAGCCGTATTCGTACTCAAAATACGCTTGAAAATTGTGCATATATCAATCATAGAACCATTTATCTCAAAACATTTAGTAATGGGAGCGTTTGGTTGGCATTATGTCTTTATGCACCATCGGCAGATATTCAGTCCCGTTTAGGAATCGACCCAAAAATTGTAAATATCGAAACAGGTGAGATTATTGCTATCGAAAAATATAAACATTACCAGCAAAGCCTTCTTTCGAAACGAGAACTCGAAATACTAACATTAGTAGCAAAGGGAGGTAATAGTTCGCAAATTGCGGCACAGCTCAATATTTCGGTCTACACCGTACGTCGTCACAGACAAAATATAATTGAAAAAATGAAAGTTGCCAACACGACAGAAGCTGTAAAAACAGCAATGGTTATGGGAATTATTACGATTTAAGAAAGTTGTTTTTTAGCATTGCCTTGAACCTATCTAATTTATTTAGATCAATAATAATGTTCCTAAAAGTAAATAAGATTTTTAATCTCTGCCTTATAATCCTTACTTTTACATAACAATGCAACAAATAAAAAATGAAGACTAGAAAAAATCATCTTTTTAATTTAACGGCACTTTTATTATTAGTATTTGGAACTGTACAAGCGCAAGAAAAAATCACGATTGTAGCAGCAGCTAATCTTAAAATAGCTTTAGATTCGATAAATACTGTTTTTAAAATTCAAAATCCAACTATAAATTCTCAAATCACTTATGGCGCCTCAGGAAAGTTATTTGAGCAGATTTCTAATAGTGCTCCTTTCGATATCTTTTTTTCTGCCGATATGGATTATCCCAAAAAATTAGAAGAGAAAAAAATGACCAGTTCTAAAATTAAAATGTATGCCACCGGAAAATTAGTAATTTGGAGTAAAAAAACAGATCCTAATAAAAATAAAATAAATAGCCTTTTAAGTACTGATGTTCGAAAAATAGCGATTGGTAATCCCGCAACGGCACCTTATGGTGAAAAAGCAGTTGAAAGTCTTAAGTATTATAAAATCTACGGTAAAGTAAAAAGCAAACTTGTTTTTGGTGAAAACATTACTCAGGCTACTCAATTTATCACAACGGGAAATGCCGATATAGGAATCACTGCCTTATCGCTCGTATTGACTCCAAACATGAAAAAAGAAGGAGGGAAGTATTATATTATTCCTCAAAAAAGCCATACACCGTTAGAGCAAGGATGTGTAATTTTGAAAAAAGCTAAAGGAAATGCAAGTACATTAAAATTCTATAATTTCATATCTTCAAAAAAGGCAATTGCTATTTTGAAATATTATGGATATGATACCAAAGCATAATGAATATACTAACTGGAACCATATCGAAAATTCAATCACATGAAGGTATTTCGCTTATAAAAGTACGATCGAGTAACGTTATTTTTTCATCAATAGTTTTAGACACGCCAGAAACAGCCCATTATTTGCAAGTAGAAAGAGAGGTCAGAATTATTTTTAAAGAAACCGAAGTCATAATTTCAAAAGATTTAAAAGCCAACATAAGTATTCAGAATCAGCTGTCATGTCGTATCGAGTCTATTAAAAAAGGAGTAATTCTTAGTCAGATTAATTTAATGCATGAGGATCAAATTATTAAATCAATTATTACAAGCAATGCGTGTGAACAATTAGATTTAAAAGAAAATGACAGCGTAATGGCTTTAATAAAAACAAACGAAGTAAGCTTATCTGCGCATGATTAATATGGAACCTCTTTGGCTCACAGCAAAACTAGCTTTGATTACCACAATAATACTTTTCGTTGTGGCTGTTCCGCTTTGTTATTGGTTAGCTTACAGCCGATTTCGTTTTAAAGCGGTTATAGAAGCCCTCATAAGTTTGCCTTTAGTTTTACCACCTTCCGTTTTAGGATTTTATCTTTTAATAGCCTTTAGTCCTGAAAATGCTTTCGGAAAATTTTTATCCGATTATTTTGATCTTCGATTGGTGTTTACTTTTCAGGGATTAATAGTCGCTTCTGTTTTATACAGTCTTCCTTTTATGATAAATCCTATTTTATCAGGATTAAAAAATTTGCCGCCTGCACTTCAGGAAGCTTCTTTTACCTTAGGAAAATCAAGATTTACAACCGTTACAAAAATTTTACTGCCTAATATTCAGGCTTCATTACTCACTGGAATTATTATGACTTTTGCACACACAATAGGAGAGTTTGGTGTAGTCTTAATGGTAGGAGGGAGCATTCCCGAAGAAACCAAAGTAGTTTCGATTGCTATTTATGAAGAAGTAGAGTCAATGAATTACCATAATGCCAATGTTTACGCGGGAATTTTGTTTGCATTCTCCTTTCTTATTCTCCTTACTGTTCATTTAATCAATAATAAATCTCGAAAAACTACACTTTATTAATGATACAGTTTCATGCCTATAAAATGCTTCAAACTGCTGATGGTGAACTACCGTTGGATGTTTCTTTGACTTTTGAAAAGGGTCAGTTTATTGCTATTTACGGAAATTCAGGAGTAGGCAAAACCACCATTCTAAGAATTTTGGCAGGACTTACAGAGGCGGAAAAAGTAGATATAAATGTGGGCGATGATATTTGGGATGATTCGTTAAAAAGATTTCATCTGCCAGTTCAAAAACGCTCGATAGGATTTGTTTTTCAAGATTTTGCCTTATTTCCGAATTTGACGGTTAAAGAAAATTTAGAGTTTGCCTTATCCAAAAATGATTCAACTCAAATTGTATCTGAATTAATCGAATTGATGGAATTAGAATCACTTCAAAATTCTAAACCGCAAAATTTATCAGGAGGACAAAAACAGCGTGTAGCTTTGGCAAGAGCGATAGTTCGTAAACCGGAAATTCTATTGTTAGATGAGCCACTTTCAGCCTTAGATGATGAAATGCGATTTAAACTTCAGGATTATATTTTAAAAACCCATGAAAAATATCAATTAACCACTTTGATGATTAGTCATTCAATAGCCGAAATTTTTAAACTTTCGGATAAAGTGATTGTTATTGACAAAGGAAAAATTAGTAAACAAGGAACTCCAAATGAGGTATTTGCTGAAACGAAGATAAGTAGTAAGTTTCAAGTCACTGGAGAAATAATCAGTATTACTAAAAGCGATATTATTTATGTAGTACAAGTATGCTCTGGAAATAACATTATAAAAGTCGTTGCGACAGAAGAAGAAATAATAGATTATAAAATAGGGCAAAAAGTGCTTGTAGCTTCAAAAGCCTTTAACCCTGTTATTCAGATTTTGCTCTAAAAAGTAAAAATCTATTTAGATACGCTAGCACACCCACAAATTCAATGGAATCGAGTTCCACTATTTTCTCTTATGTAATTGGTTCTTCCAGCTGCTCCATTGCATCGTTAAGATAAGTGGAGATTGTAACGGATATTCAGGATTACTTCAACTACGACAGAACCGATGTAAGTGTTTATGACCGATACAAAGCAGGATTGTTCTACATGTTCAAAGACGGTCTGAGCGGAGAAGACTGGGATTTTATCAGCAACGGCACAAATACTACAGACGATGAGAATTAAGCTAAAACTTTCTCAGCTCAAACAGGTATTGCAGTCACAACCGCTCAAACTGCCGATAAGTTTTAAAAAGGAAAATTTTACAGATAAAGAGTTTTCAGAGTTTACACGATTGATACAATCCAAAGAACGAGGTTAAACACCTCGTTTTTTTGTGGTCTGAAATACCTCAATAGTCCGTGAGTCTATAAAAACAAGGATTTTTATGACTTAATAGAAGATAGACATGGACATTTGTTTCCCATGCTGGCGCGAGCATCTTGCTCGTGAACACAAAGCGAAACGACAAAGAAAATAAAGAAGAAACCCGCTCTGCGAAGAGTTCTAAACTACAGAATACACGAATATTCCTACTGTATGAAGAGGTCCTTATAAAAAGCTGCGCAAATGTCTCTGACTTTACGCATTTTTTTGTTTGTTAGAAATTGTAAATGTGCCAAAAGTCACCTGACTTTTTAGTTGTTAGTGTAAGATAGTACTAGAAAAAAATATTCTAAGCTGGAGAAATTATAAAATGTTTTTAATTTATATTTGGTTTAAAGTCGGAAACTTTTAGGTGTATTCTTTTTTATGAAGATTAAAAAAATAGCGAAAAGTCAAAGACATTTGCGCAGCGCTTGCGATGAACACTAGCGGAGCAGGGGATTATTCTGCGGGAATAGCTTTATATAATGCAGTAATTCCAAATGATATATACTCTTCTGTAAGAGGAGCAAATAGGAACGTACCACGAACAATATTGTCAAGAAAATGAGAAAGAAAGTTTTATTTAGTCTATGTATTGTAGTATTAATTTGTATTAGTTGTAATGAATTCAATACAGCAACACCTCAAGCATCTTCAACAATTTCAAATTCAAAAAAAAATGAGTTTTATATCTCTACAGTAAATAAATTGCAAACTGGAGATTTAGATATTATTGATTCTGTATGGATTGAAAAAGTTTGGCATTATAAAGTTATAAAAGGGGAAAAAAGAAAAGTTGCATTATCTCCAAATAATCAAATTGTCTTGAAATTAAAAAAAATAAGTAAAGAGTTTAAGAAAAGTGAATACCTTTTAGAATGGAAAATAGAAGAAAAACATTTTGGTAATTTAGGTTCTGGGAATGGAGTATTTATGGTTAGATACCCCAAAACTACTAGAATAGATACTCTTCACTTTTTGTTGCATAGAGTAAATGATAATTCTACTTTCGATATCGGAACATTTGTTAATGTATCAAAGTTAGTGATAAAATAGGCGATGTATCAGATTTCTTGGTTGTTAAACCCAATAGCTCGGATATAGACAACGATAGCTCGGAAATTATTCCCGTGCCCTCAAAGGAAATCGACAAAGAATGGAAAAATTAAACTTCGCAGCAATGCGAGGATTTTTATGTTTTAAAATCAAAATTAGATCTGCATTTTTTTTGAAAGAATGCACATTCTATGGTTGTTTTGAAAAGTTAAATTCCTGTTGAAATAGAATAAATATCATTAAAAATAGGAAAACAAAAAACTATAAGCAGCAGTACTATTGTAAAATCTGATGTCATCGTTTTATATAAAAGTATACAAATCAGGCTTATAAATTAAATATCAATCAAAATATCATTCAATTAACCAAAGAGGGATTAGGAATAAGAAGCACGGTTAGAATATTAAAAATTTCAGCCATAACAATATTGAAAAGAATCGTTTTTATCGCCTAGCTGCGCAAAGTGTAGCTGTTGTGCAAACGTCTCTGACTTTGCACTCGCAACTATAATCTGCTAAGAATTGAAATAAGAAAGCTAGTTCCGCAAAGATTTCCTCATAAAAAGTTGCGCAAATGTCTGTTACTTTTTTTAAATTTTGCTCTTAAGAACCTAAATTTCAAAAAAGTAAAATTTTAATATTTAGGAATAAAAAAAGTCCTAATTTTCATTAGGACTTTTGGTGGGGAGAGCAGGATTCGAACCTTAGGCTTGAAACCGCTGTATATGCCACTTTTATTTATGTCTTGAACCTTTGTGCACCGATTCTGCACCAAATTCAAATTTTTATTATTTCAATATTAAATCATGCACAAAAATTTTGTAGACTAACGGACTAATATGCAGTAATATTAATCTTTTTTCTAATACAAATATAGTAAAATACCGAGTATTTTCAGTTAAGAATTAAAAGTTCAGTCATATAGATACAAAAAGATATCTATTCCAAATGCAATGTGGAACAATTTTTCCATAAAACTCAGAACACTATTTCATACTACCTCCTAATATTTACAATGTTTAGAACAAATTCTCTGTAACATTGTCAGTAAGGAATTTTTTGATTTTAAAAATAAATTTTGCTAAAGTTAAATAGGTTACAAAGTATCTTCTTTTTCTTTTAGAAAATTTCTCACTGCTACATCTGCCATATTAGCTAGAAATTTCAAAATATCTGTTGCATCTTCCAAAGTAACATTCAATCCTTCATCTTTCAGCATTTTTTGAGCTTTTAAAGGTGTAATTTTTCCTTTATATTCATATTTTTCATATTCCATAACCAAAATATTATTATGATAAATATAATGAAATTTATGTAATTATTTGTGTTGCAATGGCTTATGTTTTATTGATGTTTCTCATAGTCGAAATTTGTTCATGATAATCTATTTGACCATTATAAATTATTCAATTTAGCAGCATTTTTTATCCTGTTGAATTGGAGGACACGGTACACTTCCAAAACTACAATATACACAACAGTCTCCCTGATTTGGTCTAAGTGTTTGTTTGCAGTTTTCACATTCGTAGAAGAATTGGCATGCATCGGTCGGCATTGTTTCTTCTTTGCTGTGGGAGCAAAGAGGGCAGGTTATTGTAGATTGTAGAACGATTTTCATTTTAATTTTTTGCTAGTAACTGTATAGCCTGTTGAATTAATTGCTTTTTCAATTTCTGAAATAGTGGTTTTAGAATTATCAAATTCTACAACAGCATTACCATTGGTATAATTTGCATCTGAATTTATTATTCCTGCCAATTTGTTTACTTCATGATTTACATGTTTTTCGCAGCTGGCACAAGTCATTCCGCTGATTGCAAATTCCGCTTTTTGACTGCTGGACTTTTTTGCGACCGAGATTTTCTTTTCTGTATTTGGATAAAAAATGTTTGAATAGTAAGGAAACGAAAGCATGAGGGATGCAAATACTGTAATAATTCCTAAAAACATTTTTGAATTAACAAATTTCGGCTTTTCTTCTATATCGCAGTTACAGTCTATCGGCTTTTTAGTTTTCAGCTTTTGATACCACGCAAAACCAATAATTAAAACAGTCAGGCCGATGAAATAAGGCCTCATTGGTTCAAGCCATGAAAAAGCAGATGCAATCCCGCTTGTTCCGGCAACTAATGCTAATATGGGAGTAATGCAGCACAATGAAGCAGCTATTGCCGTCAAAAATCCAGCTCCGATCATTTTATTCTCTGTTTTCATATTTTTTCTAAAATTTCATTTTGGGTTAAAATTTCGAAAAAAGGTTTCAGCATTTTTTCATATTCCTTTGTCAATGAATAGAAAATGGTCTGCGATTCCCGTTTGGTTTCAATAAGTTTTCTGTCTTTTAGTTTTCGCAAGTGCTGTGAAATTGCAGAAATACCCATATCAAGAATATCACTTATGTCACATACACAGAGCTGTTTTTCTTCATAAAGTAAAAAGAGAATTCTTAATCTCACATTGTTGCCAGCCAATTCAAGCCCACTTGATAAATAGTCAAATGAGGTATTAAGTTCTGATACTCTGTCTTTACAGCGGATTATTTGCTTTATATCTGCCTGTTGTCGTATACAAGTTATTTCTTCCATAATGCAAATATATATCATTTGCTTATTTAAGCAAGTGCTAAAATATAAAACATTTGAATTTAATTTATGAATGATTCCTGCGCATAAAAAAAGACAACTTTTTGAGTTGTCTTTTAAGTAGTAACGTGAAATATTACTTTTTGCAATCTTTCGGAGCACAAGTTCCCGAATCGTCATTACAGCAATGCGTAGAACATTTTTCAGTGCAGTTTTTCTTTGCATCAGTTTTTGATAAGTTCGCATAAGCGAAAATACTTCCAGCAGACAACACCAATGCTGCAAGAGTAAGGTACATTTTGTTTTTCATAATTTAAATTTTTAATGATTAATACTACTTAAGACGTACTAATCTAAAAATGATGCAGGCATTGCTGATTTTTTTTCTAACAGCCTGAATTTTATATATGAATCTTCCGTAAATGATCCGGTGATATCAGCATTTTCCTCCGCTGCATGATTTTTTAGAAGTAACATTCATAACATTTCCACGGCGGTCTAATTCAATACTGCAGCAGTCCAAAAGCATTTCCTTTAATCTGGATCTGCCTCTCTGCACCCTAGAACGGATGGAAGGGTAGGCAAGGCTGTATTTTTCTGTTAAGTCTTTCTGTTTAATTCCATGTATTTCGCTATCCATGATAATGTCCCGATAGTCTTCCGGCAGCCGCTCAATGAATTTTATTAAACAGCAGTCCAGACTTTCCGAAGTATCAAAATCTGTTTCATGCATAATCTTTTGCATCATACATTCGGTCAGCTCTGATTTCTTATGATTGGAATCTTTTCGGTAATAATCAATAATGGAATTTCTTGTGATTGTGAAAATCCAGCTTTTTAGTTTGCCTTCGTCGGTAAGTGATCCTAAATTCTCGTTTATCTTTATAAAAACTTCCTGCAAAACATCGGATGCATCGTCGGTATCATTTATACGAGCCTTTATATATCTGCCCAAGATGATATAAAACTGATTGTGAATAGTATTTATTTCCAAACTCATAGATTTTTTGTTCTGCTTATTAAGTAAGCGGGATTAACAACAATTGATTTTGCCTCTGAAGTTATTCCAGATATGGGCTGTTTTTGGCATGCATAAGAAAACATGAAGAATTGCCATTACGATAGCTCCCGGCAAAAGATTTACAATTAACAAATTAAAGAAGCCTGGAGATTGATTGATATTAGAAATCATTATGTGCCCATTTTCAAAAGTAAATCTGATGGAGAGGTACACTGCAATTGACGCAAAATGAAATCCATTTACGAATAAATGGACAATATATTCCCAGCGTGGCAGGCCTCCCATAAACTGTCTGCTGTCTTTTTCTATAAAAGCGTCGTAACCGAGTACCATTATATCTAAAAGGACAATGATTAAGCCTATTACAAAACTAGTATGATTATCTTGTTTCAAGAACAAAAAATAAAGGATGGCTGGAAAGAAAACAGCTCTCAAAGTATGGGTAATGTGCTCGGTTTTACTTTCTTCCCGATTGTGAAGCTGGTATTTGAAAATATGCAGATAAAAGCCGTCATACAAGGCCAAGACTGCAAAAAGGACAAGAAAGAAGGATGAAATGATAATTGCTGTTTCCATTTTATTTATAATTGATTATAAAAGCAAAACTATTGGAAAGTATAATTAGCAAAAAGGACAAATGTCCTCGAATTTACAGACTAATTTCTTTTCTGATCCTGCTCAGCGTCCTGCGTGTTATTCCAAGATAGCTTGCAATATCATTTACTGAAGCCTTGTTTACAACAGCAGGCTGTTCCTTAAGCATGCGCATGTATTTTTCCTTTGCAGTTTCATTGCATAAAACACTGGCATACTGTTCCATCACCATATACTGCCGCTCGGCAATTGACCTTCCAATATTCTGCCAGAGAGGACTCTTTTGATAGAGAGTCTGCAGGTCATTGTAGCTGATTGTTATAAGCTGGGTATCTTCCACTGCCTGAATGGAAAGCTCCGAAGGCTGCTGAGAGATAAAGCTCTTATATGAAGCCGTGAGATTATTTTCTGTACAGAAGCAGGAAGTCACTTCTTCGGATTTTTCATTTACATAATATGTCCTGAGCAGCCCTTTTTTTATAAAAGCGGCTTCATGAGAGGTTTTGCCGATCTCTGCAAAATAACTGTTTCTGCCTAAGGTCCTTGTTTTGAAATACGGACTGTACTTTTCAAACTCCTGATCACTGAGAGGCACGATGCTTTTTAAAAATAATTTAAAACTTTCCATAATAGGTTTTATTTCAAGATTTTAATATGCTTTTCTAAGCATAAACGCGTAAATGTCTGGGAGCGGACTTTCCTCAATAGCACGGGCTGCTTTTTCAATATCATAAGGAACTCTTATGAATTCAACTTTAATGCCGTCTTTTTTTGAAAGATTGCTGCTTTTTTCAATGGTTATGACCGCATAACAGCTGTCTGGATTTCTGTCTTTTGGTTTTCCCACCGAGCCTGCATTAATGGCATGGAAATAACTGCCTTTTTTATTGGGATTTTCCAATATGCGGTGATAAGGCAGATGAGAATGTCCGCAGATAAGAATGTCAGTATTGGAATCAAGAAAGATGTTAGTGAAATCTTTCTCATTTTTATCCTCAAGGAGATATTCTTTATTGCTGTAAGGACTTCCATGGACCATCAAAATCTTAATGAGTTTATTGGCCGTCTGATATTCAAGCTTGATATGAGCAGGAAGAGCAGAAAGATATTTTATCTGCTCTTTACCCACAATCTGATAAGCGTAGCTTTCAATGTCATTTGAACCGTCATTATGTATCTCAACAGCTTTGACATCGTGATTTCCTGCAAGGGTGGGGATATGCTTTTTACGGATCTCATTGATCACAGCATTGGGGCATAAATTGTAGCCGACCAAATCTCCTAAGCAGTAAACGGCATCAATATTCTCCTCTTCAATACTTTTTAGGGTCTGCTCCAATGCGGGGAAGTTCGCATGTATATCCGATATTATTGCAATTCTCATATTTCTTCTAAGCAGTTTCTGCAGCTGCCTGTTTTGTAAAGTACTTCTTTCTGAACCAAAATGCAAGGTTTACCAGTGCTATAAGAGCAGGTACTTCTACCAAAGGGCCAATAACACCTGCAAATGCCTGGCCGCTGTTTATTCCGAATACTCCGATTGCCACGGCAATAGCCAATTCAAAATTATTGCCGGTGGCTGTAAACGCAATAGATGTAGCCTTTGAATAGTCAGCCCCAAAATATTTTCCTGTAAAAAAGCTGATGACAAACATTAAAGTAAAGTATATGACAAGCGGTATTGCAATACGCACGACATCCATCGGGATTTGAACAATAAGTTCCCCTTTCAGGCTGAACATTACAATGATCGTAAAGAGCAGTGAAATAAGAGTAATCGGTGAGATAAACGGCACGTACTTATCCTCAAACCATTCAGAGCCTTTTAAAGCTATCAAAGCATAGCGGCTTATGATTCCCAGAGCAAATGGAATACCTAGATAGATACCCACACTCTCGGCAATCTGTCCAATGCTGATATTGACTTCAAAACCATCATATCCAAAATAGGGAGGTAGAATGGTTATAAAAATGTAAGCGTATACACTATAAAGCAGTACCTGAAAAATACTGTTTAGGGCAATTAGTCCTGCAGCATATTCGCGGTTTCCGTCTGCCAGATCGTTCCATACCACAACCATTGCGATACAACGTGCCAGGCCAATCAGGATCACCCCGATCATGTATTCAGGATATCCGCTTAAAAACAGGAGCGCCAACAAAAACATCAAGACAGGGCCTACAATCCAGTTCAGGAATAAAGAGGCGCCCAAGACTTTAGTGTTCTTGAAAACCTGTCCCATCTGTTCGTATTTTACTTTTGCCAGTGGCGGGTACATCATCAGGATAAGTCCTATTGCCAATGGAATGTTTGTTGTTCCGCTGGAGAAAGAATTGATGAAATCTCCGCTGGAAGGAATAAAGTATCCTATAGCCACGCCTATAGCCATAGCAAGGAAAATCCAAAGGGTCAAGAAGCGGTCAAGGAAGCTTAACTTTTTGCGTCCGACAGCTGGTGCACAGTTATTTGCTGACATTTTATTTTTTTATTTGTGAGAATATGTAAAACATTTCAGTTCCAATCTGCAGGCTTCGCTCCAGATAAGTTTCTTTCTGCTGAGGCGTTCCGTCGGAAATTTTTGGATCTTCAAAAGTGATCGGGATTCTTTTCTCAGCGCCTGCTATAAACGGGCATCCGCCGGCAGCCTGCGAACAGGTCATTATTGCGGCAAATCCGCTTTCAGGATTGAAATCATCATCATAGGTTTTGGAAAAACCGATGACAGGAAGTTCGTCAGCTGAATATTTTATTGAATAAACGGGGTTTGAACCCTCTGAAAGGGTTTTGATGTTGAATCCTGAATCCTTCAAAGTCTCCGCTGCCATCGGGAAAAGGGCAGTAGCCTCGGTTCCTCCTGAATAGCATGAAACGTTTTTGATGCCGTAATAGGCGGCGGCAGTCTGCGCCCAAACCTGCGATAAGTGGCTTCTTCTGGAATTATGCGTGCAGATCAGGTTTAGTCTGGTTTCCAGCTTACTGTCCACTTTGGTCTGAATGAAGTCGATTAATGGCTGCAGGACTGCTTTGCGATCTTCAGAGATCTGCTTAAAATCAAATGATTTAACGGTATTCTCAATTTGTGGATATAACATAGTTTTTTGGCTGTAAAGGTTTATTGATTATCTGTTTAATGATTAGCAGCATCCTCCGCCCGGAGTGCATGAAGAAACATTATCAGTATTTAGCTGAGATAATTTTACTTTAGGCTTATCAGATGGAATACCGCACTGCTCCTGAGCTAAGCAGGCTGTCTGTTTATTAAGCAGAGTGAAGTTTTTGCCGTTAAAATCCAAATCGTATTTCCCGATTGTAGTGTTCTGGTACTCCACTTCAATTTCATTGTCTTCAATTCCCAAGACTTTTTCTGAAAGCTCAATGATGTGGATCAGTTTCTGAGGTTTAAGCCTGTGCTCGTAGTCGTTGGCATCCCAAAGCTGGAAGTTTACAACTGTTTCTTTTCTTACTGTTCCTCCGCAGTCGATGAAGTTTTTGGTAACCAAGCCTACTTCAGTTACGTGAAAATATTCTGGTACAAATGTGCCGTCCGGCAATTCAAAATTTACAGCTTCCACTGTTTTAAGCACTTCTTTAATTTCTGAAAGTTTCATAATTTTTTATATTTAGTTAAACTATATTTTTTATTAATTAATAACGGAGCTTCTTCTTTCAAGAAGCGCAGTATTTCTCCAGATACCATTCTGTTTTCCGATTTTTTCTCTTGTTCCAAGTATTCGGAAGCCTGCTTTTTCATGGATGCGGAGACTTGCTGTATTCTCAGGAAAGATTCCTGCCTGAAGCGTCCAGATTCCTTCTGTTTCGCTCTGTCGGACAAGTTCATTTAAAAGGGTAAGCCCGACTCCTTTTCCTGAATGTGCTGGATCCACATATACGCTCACCTCTGCAACCCCCGCATAAACGCAGCGTGAAGAAACAGGTGTAAGGGCAGCCCAGCCAATTACCTTGCCATCTTCCTGCATCACAACCCGGCATGACTTAAGATGTGACTGGTCCCAGTCTTCCCATGAAGGGGCGCTGGTCTGGAAAGTGGCATTGCCGGTATCTATCCCTTTTTGGTAAATTATTTTTACCTGATCCCAGTGTTTATCCGAAAGTTTTCTGATTTCCATATTTTTATAGATTAGCAGCATTCACTTCGCTTTTTTGCCAAATGATCTGATATATGCTCAAAGAAACCTTTTATCTTTTCAAGTCCAGGTTCGTTGATGCAGTAGCAGATAGAATTTCCTTCGATGCTTCCTTTAATCAGTCCCGCATTTTTCAATTCTTTCAAATGCTGTGAAACGGTCGGCTGTGAAAGGGGAAGTTCGTTTACAATATCTCCGCAGATGCAAGCATCCACTTTTAATAAATATTCCATAATAGCAATACGCGCAGGATGGCCTAACGCTTTGGCTAAAACAGCAAGCTCATTTTGGCTTTCTGTAAAGTGATCTGTTTTTGTTGCTCCCATCGTTTTATATTTATATTGCAATATTACGATAATAATTTAAATAAAAAAAAATATAAAGATTTATTTTTATGAAGATGAAGGCATCGGCTAAGAAAAAGATTCGATGCATATGGTTTTATAATATTGTTTGTTACCCGAATGCTAGTTTTATCAAACCAATGTATAAAGCAATAATTACATGGTTTATCGTTAGCTGATATTATATAAATACAATACAAACTGAACAACCCATAATTAGAAAGATGTTCAGCATTTGCAGTTATTTGTTATTAATAATACCAATTTTAAATTTAAAATTGGTATTATTAGATTTTCATACTGGTTCAATTTCGATCATTAATTTGAATGGACTTCCACACCGTTCAAATGAAAGACAATTTAAAAAAATTGATATCCTTCAATATTAACCGATTAATCTTAATTCTAGAATTTGGTCTTACAATAATTTACTATTGTACTTATAAGCTAGTAATTTAAAATAAATCCTGCACCAAAGCCCATATCACTGTCATAGTGTGAAGACAAAGAACCCCATCTGGTAATTATATAGCGTAGTCCTGCCATATATTCCTTGTCTGTATTCCACATCAAATTCATTCTAAGCCGTTTAGAAACGGGAATGTCTTTACGTTCAAATTGTAATCTGACTTTACCATCGGTAAAAACTTCAGCTTGTGCTACTATTAACATAGGTAGGATGTAGTTAACCCCTAGACTTACCACTGCACGTTTATCCTTAGTATTGGTTTGTCCAAAAAGATTATTTTCTTGTATATCTTCTCCCATTCTTCTATATCTCCAGTCAAATCCTATAAAAGGCATTAACCATTGCATTTTTCCAATATATCGACCAATATGTGTTTCTGTTTCATAACCATGCATGTCATTGTATCCTAACCTCCATTCGGTTCCAATGCTCCAGCGTGTACTTTGATACATTGCTTCACCGTCATTTCCATTGGTGGCAAAATCATTTTCTGCCATAAAGTGGAATTTTCTGTCGTCGGCAAAAAGTTTTCGCTGTGCTAGTTTTGGGTTTGGTATTTCAGGATTGGCCGGCTGATTTTCATAAGTAAAAACCCTGCCCATTCCGCTCATCATATGATATAAAATATGGCAGTGAAAAAACCAGTCTCCATCAACATTGGCATTAAATTCCAAAGTATCGGTTTCCATAGGCATTATATCAATCACATTTTTTAATGGTGCATATTCTCCTTGTCCATTAAGAACCCTGAAATCATGTCCATGCAAGTGCATTGGATGGCGCATCATAGAATTATTATGCAAAATTATACGTACATTTTCACCTTTTTTAATTAATATTTTATCAGCTTCTGAAACCACCTTATTGTCCAGACTCCATACATATCGATTCATATTCCCCGTAAGTTCAAATTTTAGTTCTTTAACAGGGGCATTTTCGGGAAGCGTAGTTTTTGTAGGTGATTTAAGCATTGCATAATTTAGTGTTGTAATATCCGAAAGTGCATTGGCATTATATTGCTCAGCATCCATTTTCATTCCTTCCATCTTTGTACTGGTTTTAGGCTTTGTTTCACCTGTAATCTCAGGATACATTACTACATTCATATCCATCTTATTAAGGCTCATGCTCATTCCCATGTCATCCAGATCGCCATTCATTTTCATCATGCCGTTCATCATTTTCATTCCTTCGAAATATTTAAGTTTTGGCAAAGGAGCTACTAATTGCTTAATTCCGCTTCCGATGTAAAGGGACGTAGATTTTGTTCGGTCTTCGGGTGTTGCTAAAAATTCATAAGCTGTTTTATCAGCTGGAATAGTAACAACTATGTCATAGGTTTCAGAAACTGCAATAATTAGTCGATCAACCTCAACGGGTTCTACGTCATTCCCATCATTTGCCACAACCGTAATTTTCCCACCGGCATAGGTTAACCAAAAGTAGGTTGATGCACCTCCATTGGAAACCCGTAATCGGACCTTATCACCTGCTTTAAATTGGGAAAGCTGATTTTCATTTTTCCCATTGATTAAAAATTTGTCGTAATAAACATCACTGACATCCATGGCATTCATTCGCTTCCATTCATTTTTTATTTTGTCGCTGAAATACCCCTGTTTTATAGCTTCTGCATAACTTTGTGTAGTGCCCTTTTTAATAGCAAACCAGTCTGATGCATTGTGCAGTAATCGATGTACATTTTCAGGTTTCATATCTGTCCATTCACTTAGTATTATGGGAACGGAAGGCAAATCATCGATTCCCTTGCGAAAGGTCGGATCATCTGTCCTTTTATTCATAATGAACGAACCGTACATGCCTATCTGTTCCTGAAGTTCCGTATGGCTATGATACCAGTGTGTGCCATGCTGAATAATGGGAAAAGTATACAGATGCGTCGTATGGGGTTTAATTGGCATTTGAGTTAGATTTGGCACACCATCATATTGATTGGGTAAGAATAAGCCATGCCAATGCAAGGAAGTATCTTCATCCAGCTCATTGTGAACATAGATTTCCGCAGTATCTCCTTCTGTAAAGGTCAAAGTAGGCATAGGTATTTGTCCGTTAACGGCAATGGCCCTTTTTGCTTTTCCTGTAAAATTTACAATTGTGTCTCTTATATACAGGTCATATCGGACTACACGCGGTGGCGAAGTATTTTCTTCAGCTCTTTTCTGAGAAATAGAACTACTATTGCCGTCCTGAAGTGTCTTATTACCTTGGTCAGTTTGCTTGGTGGCTTTATTTTCTGCTGTTTTTGTTTGCTTGTCTGACTTTTCCGGAACTAGTTTCATACCGCACTTGGGGCAGTTTCCTGGTTTGGCTTCATGAATTTCGGGATGCATTGGACAAGTATACGTAGTGGGATTTGACTCTTCTTTCGAAGGCTTTTTATCCATTTCCATTGTTTTCATATCCTGAGCATAAATTAGGACAGGAAGCATGATAAAAACTAGTATTGTAAGTATATTTTTCATATTGCTATTTTTATAGAATATTGTTCTGTTATTTTTTTTTCATTTCACCCAACTTGGCTTTCATCTGCGCAATTTCAGCTTCTTGTGCTTTTATAATGTCTTGTGCAAGCTGACTTATTTCTAGATCTTGAAGGGAAGCCTCTTTGGCCATGAGGATTGCCGCTGCATGGTGTGGAATCATTGATTTTAAGAACTCTTTATCGTCAACAGCCGCTTGCAGTCTGATGCAGGAAAAAAAAATAATTGCAGCAAGGCCGCCTATGGCAAGTAATGCCATGTTCCACTTTTTATTCATATACATACTGCCCATTACAATAATCTCAATTATGAGCATCGGCATAGTCATTAGTCCTGCCATGTAAAATTGATTTACATTGGGAATGACATTAGCAAAAACATCTACCATCGAGTACATTAGGATGTACATAGCAATAAATGACAATACGATCATAAATGCTAATTTTTTGTACATTTTTGGGTTTTTCTCTTTTGAATGCTGCTGTGTTGTGTGTTCCATTTTCATGATTTTTTTCCTTTAAAAGTTATTTAGATTAATAAATTTTCCTCCAAAACAAATCTAATGGCACTATAATATAATACAGCATTAGCTTAAGTGGCGGGGATTTTTTCTGCGCTTGTATTTTTCAATGTGATATTGTAATAGCTTAATATTTATTTGCTTTTAAGTAATAATTGTAACTCTTCAAGCTGGTTTTTTAATTTTTCCGTGCCTTTCATTTTTTTCTGTTCTGCAATTGCAAGGGCTTTTTTTGCAGCCTCGATGGCATTGGGATAATCCTTGAGTTCTACTGAGATTTTCTGTCTTAAAGTCGGATAATAAAAATTTTCAGGATCTAATTTTTCAGCTTCAGCTAACCACGATACTGCTTGGTTGTTTGCTCTGCACGTGGCTGAATAATAATTTGCTGCCTGAAACAATAAAGTAGCATTTTGACTTTTTTCTTTAATAATATATTTGTCAATTAGGGCTAAAATTTCTTTGTCAGCTTTGCTTTTCATAGGTATTTTAACCATTGTGTTTTCCCATTCTATTTTAAGGAAGCCTTCTCCTTTACTGTTGATGTCATTTAATTCAATGGTAAAAGTTTCATAAAAACCAATCGTTTTTTCTGTGGGAACGGTAAAACGCATAACATCTTTTTTCTCATCATAACCAGTTTCGCCATGTAAAGTAATATCACTATTGATAATTATAGTCCACTCATTTTCTGAAGGAATTGAGAATACAGAATAAGTTCCTTCTCTTAAAATATTGTTTCCAAAAGCAATATCTTCATTAGTACTTATGGTCGTACAATCGCTGGCGCCTGTTCGCCAGAGTTTACCAAAAGGCACTAATTCGCCAAATATTTTTCGCCCTCTTACTAAGGGTCTGCTATAGGATATTTTGACTGTAGAACTTCCGATTTCTTGTTGAAATGATGCAGAGGGACTTGCAGGGGTAAGTTTAATTTGAATTTTTTCTTGTGCAGAAATTGATAACGATTGCATAATAATGAAGCTTAGCAGAATTATTTTTTTCATAGTTTTTAATTTTAAATTGATTTTGATATTTTTTCCATTATCGAATGGTCGCTGCCAAATTTGCATATAGCATCACAATTGGCTCTTAGTTCAGAAAACAGGATATACTTAATATTCATTTTAGAGTTTTTTATAACAGGTCTATTGAGTTGAAGGACTAAATCCTTTTCCCGATTATTTGGAATTATAATATAAAAAACTTCCTGTCCGTTTGAAATAGTAAAGTATAGGTCAGACAACCGTAGTATGCCCGAATAGATACTAGTGCTCTTTTCTACTTCAAAGGCTCCTATAATTTTGTTTGTGCCTTTTTCGAACCACAACACATCAATTAACTTGATGGTATTTTGAGTGTCCTTGTCAGTAGGCAGCTCAGGGAATTTTCCAAGTGAAATAAAGGAGAAATTCTGCCCATCAAACGATTTGCTTTTATCATTGCTTGCCGGAGTAACATCGAAACCCAATGAAACTCCAATTTTTAATAAATGGTACTGCATTTCACTATGCAGATTTTCTTCTAGTTTTTCGTCAAGTATTTCTTTCTGACGTTTGTGTACGTTTTTTTCGAATCTTGCACGTTCTACTTCGCTTAAATATTCATCATTGCCTATTAGCATTTTCTGAGTTCCAATTTCAAAACACAATCCAGCGATGGCACCCAAATCATTTGAGAGCTGAGATTTATGCAAACTGTTAGTTTCCATTAAAACTTCTCGTATTTTAAGATATTCTGTCCAGCTTCCCAATTTTTTTTTGTCTTTAAAAAGAAAATTAAAACCATTTAGAATAGCAGTGTTGAATGGTGGGAACCAGGTTGGGTGTATGAAATATAGAATACTGGCAACCGCTGGCCCTAAGCCTTTAATTTTTAATTCATCGAGTCTTATGATTTCTTTTACAACCTGTTCTTCAGACTTGGCATTGATACAATTTTCAAGAAACTGACCAAAAGCCAATTTATTGTTTTGATTTTCATAGATATCTGGAATGCGTAATTTGGGTTTCCAGTAAAACGGATGTGAAACTCCGGCAAAGACTTGTTTTTGTTCAGCAATGCAGCTCAGTACAAATTCTAGGCTGCTTTCTTTGAAATCATTAGGAAAGGTTTTGCTTTTAATATCCTCAATGACTTGCAGAACACCGCGTCTTATAGTGCGAAATGCCTTTAATCGTTGATCGTTATATATAAACCAGGTATTGTAGACACTTTCGTTATCAATTTTATACTGCAGAATAATTTGTCCTAGATTGGTCATCTTTGTTTGTATAGTAAATTATTTATTCTTTAGAGTTTTAAACTTCTTAATCGCAATGCATTGACAATAACAGATACAGAACTAAAGCTCATTGCCAGGGCAGCAATCATAGGAGAAAGTAATATTCCGAAAAACGGATATAAAACTCCAGCTGCAACAGGAACCCCTAATACGTTGTATATAAAAGCAAAGAAGAGATTTTGTTTTATATTGCTCATTACAGCATGGCTCAGGTTTTTAGCTTTTACAATTCCTTGCAAATCTCCTTTTACCAATGTAATCTTGGCACTTTCTATTGCAACATCTGTTCCTGTTCCCATCGCAATTCCGATATCCGATTGTGCCAAAGCCGGCGCATCATTTATACCGTCACCCGCCATAGCAACAATTTTTCCTTCAGCTTGTAATTTCTCGATTACTTTTAATTTATCCTCTGGTAAACAGCCTGCTTGAAAAGAAGTCAAATGCAATTCGTCGGCAACAGCCTTGGCAGTATTTATATTATCTCCCGTAAGCATGATTACTTCAACTCCTTGACGCATTAATTCTTTTATAGCAGCAGCACTGGTTTCTTTTATGGCATCGGTTATCGTTACAAATCCCACCACGTTTTTATCTACAGCGATGTAAGAAACCGTCTTTCCTAATTTTTGCTCGGCAATAATTTTCTCTTCTATGACAGCAGAAACAATTGCCCCTGCTTGCTCCATTAATTTTTTATTGCCTAATGCCGTCTTCTTACCAATAGCAGTTCCAATCACTCCTTTACCTGCGATGTTTTCAAAATCATTGACTTTTGTCAAAGAGACATTTTTCGCTTTTGCAAATTTCACTACGGCCTGTGCCAAAGGGTGTTCGCTATATTGATTTAAAGAAGCAATAAATTGTAACAGTTCCTCTTCTGAATACTCGAAAGCAACAATTTTCTCTACAGAAGGTTTTCCTTCGGTAATTGTCCCCGTTTTATCAGTAATCAGAACATTTACTTTGTTCATATTTTCTAAGGCTTCGGCATTTTTTATGAGAATTCCCGATTGTGCTCCTTTACCAACCCCTACCATTACAGACATCGGTGTTGCTAAACCCAGTGCACATGGACAAGCAATTATCAATACGGCAATGGCGTTGATAAATCCGTAAACCATTGCCGGTTCCGGGCCAAATTTTGCCCAAATGAAAAAAGTAAGAACAGAGATAACAACAACAATCGGCACAAAATATTTGGCGATACTATCTGCTAGTTTCTGTATTGGTGCTCTGGAACGGCTTGCATTATTGACCATTTGTATAATTTGCGAAAGCAAAGTTTCCGAACCTACTTTTTCGGCAATCATAACAAATGATCTGTTTCCATTGATGGTTCCTGATGATACCGCATCTCCCATTTTTTTATCCACAGGAATTGGTTCGCCGGTAATCATCGATTCGTCTATTGTGCTTTCACCATCGGTTATCTTCCCATCCACAGGAATTTTGTCTCCGGGTTTTACCCGTAATAAATCACCTTTTTTGATATCATGGATTGAGATTATTTTATCGACTCCTTCAAGAACCAAAGTAGCTTCGGTAGGTGCTAATTTCAATAATTCTTTTATGGCACCACTGGTTTGACTGTGCGCTCTTGCTTCAAGCAATTGTCCTAGTAATACCAGTGTAAGAATTACCGTTGCCGCTTCAAAATAAAGATGAATTGTTCCGTGTTCCGATTTAAACTCCTCCGGAAATACATCCGGAAAAAACATTCCAACAATACTAAACAAAAATGCTACCCCAGTACCAATTGCGATAAGGGTAAACATATTTAAATTCCAAGTTACAATTGATTTCCATCCGCGAACGAAAAACATCCAACCGGCATAAAACATCACGGGGAGTGAGAAAATCAGCTGAACCCAATTCCATTTTTGAACGTCCATTATTTTCAATAATGGATTGTCATGCATCATCTCTATCATAGCAATAAAAAAGATAGGCACCGTAAAGAGTATTGCTATTTTCATTTTTTGCAGCAACTCCTTATATACTTTGTTCTCCTCTGTATCCGTTGGCTCCATAGGCACTAAGTCCATTCCACAAATTGGGCATGAACCAGGCGCATTGGTAATAACTTCCGAATGCATCGGACAGGTATATTGCTGTACTTGAATAGCTGCTGGCTCTTGTATCAAATCCATTCCGCACACAGGACAATCTCCGGCTTTATCATACATTTTATCACCTTCACAATGCATTGGGCAATAGTATTTTCCACCGGCATGATTATGAGGTACCGCTATTTTTTTATGATCCTTGTTGTGTTGATGATCATTAGCAGTACTACAGCATGATTTCTCAGCTGTTTTTTCGTGGGAATGAGTAGCATGAGTCATTTCAATGGTGTACTTTCCAACGGCAGTTAATGCGGCTTGAAGTTCTTCGGTGGCAATATGTTTTTCCATCGTAATGGTTGCCATCGGTGGATCTAATGTGACATTTGCCTTTATTCCTTCGACTGCATTTAATGTTTTTTCTACTTTGGTGCGGCATCCATCGCAAGTCATTCCTGATATTGTATAGGTATGTGTCATAAGGTTGTTTTTTTAGATACGATGTGTTATTTGTTTAGTATATAGAAAGTTAGTGTTTTTTTTTGAAGCTAATATGTATTTTAAACTTGTTTCAAATGGCTTGTTTCTCATCAGCTGTTTCAACCAATTGTTTAACACTAAAAAATAATTACAAACCGTCTTCAATCTTAGATTCTGATTATTTAATTGTTTCTTTCACCTCACCACATTTAAGCATTTTTTCTCCAAAGTAAGGGTTACGCACTTCTTTGGTAGTACTAATCCATACTGCCCCTTTATTATCAAAAGCCATTGGACAATAGTGCACATACAGCTCAGCGTCAGCCATTCCTGCTTTCTTCAGCAAGCCAGCCATTTCATTACTTAGTTGAGAATAAGCTACTCGCTGCTTTTCAATATCCGGAGCTGAAACGATTGCCCCAGCACTTGTAACAAGATTACTGTTGGCGCTGATTTTTTGCGCTCCCGCCTCAATCGCATTAGCTGCCAGTTTTGCCTCTGCGATATTACCTTGAGTAAGGGCAACTGTTAAATGAGTATACTGGCTGTAAATTGCGTTTAAAAGATCATCATTTATCTTTACTTCGGATTCCTTAGTAATTGCGACTGACGTTTTCTTATTCTGTGGAATCTCTTTCTTTTTGTTTTCATTATTACCACAGGCAATAAGCAACAAGATTGATAATATGGAGATTCCTGATTTGATTAATTCTTTCATTATTTGCTTGATTAATTATTACATTTTCATTCCTGACATTGGGTTTTTGCCTTTTTTTAATATAAATTCACTGTACAAGAGATAGGCGCCAGTTGCAACCACAATATCACCTTTTGTTAAGCCACTGGTAATTTCGACTTCATCGAAGGTTTCAGAACCAATAGCCACCATTCTAGGCTGATATTTGCCTTTTTCAATTTCAATCCACACATGTGTACCGCTGCCGTCTCTTATTACGGCATCTACAGGTATGGTTAATTTCATTTTTTGTTCTGATGAAGGCAGTAAAACAATTGCCTGTTGACCTGCCTGCCATTGCTTGTTTGGATTGGCAATAGCACCTCGCAGCTGTATGAGCTGTTTGCTTGTCTGCAGGGCAGGATTTATAAAATCTACTGTCATTGTTTGGGGCTGATCTTCATAACCCGAGACTATAACTTTTACTTTTTGGCCTATTTTAACTTTACCAGCATCTGCGGGATAGACATCAGCTTCGACCCATAAACGGGTATAATCTTCCAGTTTCATAATAGAGCCTCCTTCTGCTACATATTGGCCTTCTGTTATGGAAAGTTCTGCAACTATTCCTGAATCCGGGGCATAATAAACAACATAAGGAGAAGCTTTTTGTTTTTTTAATAATTCATTAAGCTGTGCTTCAGATTGTCCATATAATAATAGTTTTTGTTTTGCAGCATTTTTTATTTGGGCAAATCGTTTATCCTCAGTAAAGCTTGCAGCCTGTGCCGTAGCTAGAAGGTACTCCTGCTGCAGGGCTGAAAGCTGCTCTGAATATATTTTGTACAAAGGCTGGCCTTTTCGAACGGGAACACCAGTTTCTTTTACATACAACTCTTCAATCCTTCCTGCCACACGACTTGAAATGTAAATAGTTTGCTCAGGGTCAGTAACCAAACGTCCGTTAAGATGAGAAGAATTTGAAAATTCATTTTCCCCAGCAGTTATTGTAGTCAGATTAGCTAGTGCCTGCTGGCTGGGTCCCAAGGTTAGAAAGTCCTGTGCGTTGTTTTTTTCAAAAGGCACTAAATCCATTCCACAGATCGGGCATGAGCCCGGGCCATCTTTTACAATTTGCGGATGCATGGGGCAGGTATAGGTTTGAGCTTTTTCCTGACTGGTTTTTTTTTCTTCTTTTTGGGCACATGCTGTAAATAGAAGTGGAAAAACCATTGCAATGAGCAAAATAGTACGAATTATTAGTTTATTGTTCATGGCTTAATTTTTTAATTTATTTTCTGAAGCTGTCTTGATAAAACTCTCACTGTCTATCATATAAGCCGCATTACTGGCGATATTCCAATTATTGATGTCTTGGTCTATTAGCACCATTCCATCACCATTATTTTTCGTTTTAACTTCTCTGGGAACAAACACGTCCTGCTCTTTTTTGAAAACGATGGATTTATTTCCTAAATTAAGAACGGCGCTTTGTGGAAGCCACCAGCCTTTACTGACAATAGGAATGGCTGCAGTTACTAATTTTCCGGTCTGAAATTTATTATCCTGCAAATAAATTCGGGCTATGGTAAAGTTGCTTCCCTCTTTAAAGACGGGTTGAATGAGTCCGATAGTACCAGTATACACGGTTTGCTTATCTGAGGGTTCATAAAACACCAACTTTTGTCCTTTTTTAATCTGGGATGATACCGATGGATCAAAAGCAAACTCAGCGATAAGGTTTTTGTTGGTATATATTGTAAAAAGAGATTGTCCTGCACCAACATATTGTCCTTCTCTTAGCATAATAGCAGAGGAAGCAGGGGCAGATGCGCTGCTATTTGATGCTGCACTGCTACTTGAACCCATTGCGCCCATACCATCATCTGACGGTGCGCTTTGAGGCGAAGCCGCAGGAGCTGTTGCAGAAGCATTTGCCGCTCCCGTGTTGTCTAAGATGTACCCGGTGGCATTACTGTAAACAGGAATGCGATAGGAGATTTTACCTGTTTTTAATACCTGTTGAATTTGCCCCTGTTGCATACCCAGCAGAGAGAGTCTGTCTTTTGCTTTTTGAAGCATCGGATTGTTTGGGTCAGATTGATAAATAAATAACAACTCTCTTTGCGCGGCAGCCAGATCAGGGGAATAGATTTCCATGATTAACTGTCCTTTTTTTACGGGCTGATAATTGTACTTAATCAGCAGACGCTCAATCCTTCCGCTTACCCTGCTGGAGATACTGGTCTGCTCGCGGGTATCGTAGGTAATAATTCCCTGTACCTGCATAGAGAATATTTTAGTACCCTCGTCAGGTTTTATGACAGATATGTTTGAAACAACTTGTTCGTTAACTGGTTTTAAAAGGTGTTTCAGGCTGCTGTCTATAGCTGTTTCCGTTCCAGGAGTGTGTCTTGCAACCAATTCCATCCCGCATATTGGGCAGCTGCCGGGCTTATCCTGAATAACTTCGGGATGCATTGGACAAGTATATTCCTGATTTGTACTATGCTGATGTGCGGGCTTACTGTTATGCTCTGTTTTCTTGTTACAGGCTGTCAATACTAATATCGAAACGAATAACAATCCGACTAACTTAGCGATAGAGTTCTTTTTCATAATCGACAATCATTTGATATAGTTTTAATTTTTCATCTAATAAGTTATTCTGCAGCATATTTAAAGCTTCCCAGGAGTCAATTACTACAGGAATCTGCAGTTTGTTTTCCTGATAGTTCAGAAAGTTTACATCCAGCGATTTTTGCATTGAAGGGATTATTTTTGTTTCGAGTCCCTGGATTCTTTTTTGCATGGTCAGTATTTCATATTGCATACCATATAACATACCCTGGGTTTCCTGCAGCATGGCGGATTTCTCTTTCTCCATTGCCTGTACATTATATTGCATTGCTTTAACATCTGATTTATACATTTTTGATGACCATGGAGCAATAGGAATAGACATCATTGCCATTACCGAATAGGCTTTGGGCATCATTTTATCGAAAGAATTCATGTGGTCAAACTGGATTTTAAAAGAGGGATTTTTCTCCGCTTTCATCGCCTGAATACTGAGCTGCATCGATTCAATTCCCGCATCCATCTTTTTAATATCTCCCCGCACAGCAGCAAGACTTGTGGTGTCGTGCAAAGCAGGGTTGAAGACAGGAATAATACTTGTGTCGATTGAAAAATCAGCATTGCCAGGCTGGTTCATCAAGCTGTTGAGCCATGCTCTTGCTTTTGCGATTTCACCTTCCTGCATGCGGATCATATTTTTGTTCTCTTCAATCCTTGCGTCAATCTTGTATACATTACCCAATTGCGACTGATTGTAAGGATAGCGTACTTCCTCAATCTTTTTCATGGTCAACATTATCTTTTCGTTCTGATCCAAAACTTTCATTCGCTCTTCGGCTACCATCCAGCTGTAGTAGAGCTGTTTGGCCTGCGCTTTATAGTCGTTAAGGGTAACGGTCCGCGTAGCGTTCTCAATATTTCCTTGGGACTGGATAAATTTTTTCTTCTTGTTTAGCTTTCCTATATTGGGGATATCTTGTTCAACTCTGAACATTAAAGATCCTTTGTCGCGGTCATCCATAACTTCCTGAAAAGGATAGGGTGTCATAAATGTCCCAACACCCACCATTGGTGCCATCCATGCCGTTGCGGCATCAGCACTATATTTGTACCCTTCAGCCTTTAGGCTATAGCTTTGCAGGAGCACGTTTTTTTTATCAATCCTGTGAAGGATTGTATCAAGAGACAAGACCTGTTGGGTCTGGCTCAATAGCTGTAATGGCAGTAAAAGCAATAGTACTGCCAGTATTTTAATGTTTGACATCATGTACTTCAAGTTTGCCATATTTTCGTAATTCATATTCTTTAGACATTAGGAAAATAAGCGGGGTTACTAATAAGATATGTACGGCAGAGGTAAATACGCCGCCAATCATAGGCAATACGATTGGTTTCATTACATCCATTCCGACACCATTGGACCAAAGGACAGGCACTAATCCAAATAATGAGACACAGACGGTCATTAGTTTTGGGCGTAATCTCTTTGCGGCGCCGTGTACCACATATTCTCTGAGATCGTCTTTAGTAATGGTTTCTCTTGAATTACCTTTGGCCTTGATAAGCTGCTCCATTGCATCATTGAGATAGATAACCATCACAATTCCGGTTTCCACGGCAATACCAAACAAGGCTATAAAACCTACAGCTACTGCCACTGATAGATTGACATCCCAGAAAAAAATTATATAGGCACCTCCAATCAAAGCAAAAGGCACTGTTATAAGACTTAAGAAGGCTTCTCTAAGGGAATTAAAGGCAAAATAGAGGGAGAAGAAAATAATAAGCAATACTATCGGTGCAATGATTTTAAGGGTCTTTTCTCCGCTGATCAGGTTCTCATATTGTCCGCTCCATTCTATAAAGTACCCTTCGGGAAGTATATTTTTGGCACTTTCTAATTTTTTCATAGCTTCCTGTACGGTTCCCCCCATATCACGATCACGTATGTTGAACATGACTGCCCCGCGAAGGAGTGCATTTTCTGAACTAATCATTGGAGGGCCATCTACGAATTTAATATCGGCAACAGAAGATAGGGGCACCTCTCCAAAGGTTGGAGACTGCAGGGGAATGCGTTTAATGCGTTCTACGCTATTTCTATAGTCCTGTGCCATACGAACGCTTATTGAAAATCGTCTTCGTCCTTCAACGGTATTGCCGATGGACGCTCCTCCTAAGGCAAATTCCACGGTTTGGTTTACGTCATCTACAGTGAGTCCATAACGGGCCAGTTCGGAACGATTGACATCAACATCCAGGTATTTGCCACCAGTAATAGGATCCACAAATAAGTCAGACACTCCAGGGGTTCCCTCTAAAGCCATTTTTACTCTTTCTGATACTCGCGCAATGGTATCGAGATTTTGACCGTAGACTTTAATACCCACGTCGGTACGAATTCCTGTAGCGAGCATATTGATACGGTTGATGATAGGCTGTGTCCAACCGTTTACCACACCCGGGATCTGCAGTTTGGTATCGAGTTCCTTAATAATGTCTTTTTTGTCTATTCCTTTACGCCATTCTGATTTTGGTTTTAGCATGATAATGGTCTCAATCATGCTCATTGGGGAATTATCGGTAGCTGTATTAGCCCGTCCGGCTTTGCCTAAAACACTTTCTACTTCGGGAACTGATTTTATTATTTTATCCTGTACCTGCAAGATGCGTTTGATTTCTCCATTGGATACATCAGGCAGGGTAACAGGCATAAATAAAATGCTCTGCTCATCCAGTGGGGGCATGAACTCTGTTCCCAGCCGCATCAATAATGGAATGGAAATCAATAACGCCAAAATATTAACCGTAAGGGTTGTTTTTCTCCATTTTAGGACCCAGCGTATGATAGGCTCATAACCTTTTTCCAAAAAACGATTTACGGGATGTGCATCAGTTGGACGGAATTTCCCTTTCATAAAAAAAGAGATCAGTACCGGAGCTAATGTAAGTACCAACAAGGCATCCACAATCAGTATGAAAGTTTTTGTATAAGCCAAGGGATGGAATAGCTTTCCTTCCTGTCCGGTAAGCATAAATACAGGCAGGAAAGAAGTAATTATAATTATGGTGGCAAAGAATACCCCGCGAGAAACCTGCTTGCTGCTTTTCTCAATTACTTTAAGCCTTTCCTCTTCGGATATCCACTGTGTTTTTTTGCGAAATATATTTTTAATTCTTTTCATCAGAGTTTGTTTCAGTTTTTTGTTCGGATTCCCATTGTGCATACCGTTGTGAGAGATGCTGGTAGGCATTTTCACTCATAATAATACCGTTGTCAACTATTACCCCAATGGCAAGTGCGATACCGGTAAGGGACATGATATTGGAGGATATTCCAAAGGCATTTAGAAGTATGAAACTCGCGGCAATTGTAATTGGGATCTGGATTATGATACTTAATGCGCTGCGCCAATGGAAAAGAAAAATAATAACGATAAGCGAAACCACAATCATCTCTTCAATTAAGGTGCGCTTAACCGAATCAATAGACTCTTTGATCAGATGCCCTCGGTCATATACAATATTGAATTTTACCCCTTTAGGAAGCCCTTTTGCGACTTCTTTCATCTTTTCTTTCACATTATCAATAACGGCATCGGCGTTTTCACCGTAACGCATCACGACGATGCCTCCAACAGCTTCGCCTGTACCATTATGATCAAAGATTCCCAATCGGGTTTCTCCGCTCATCTGGACTGTTCCTATATCGCTGACTTTTATAGGGATACCATTCTGGTTTTTCAGTGGAATATCCTCAATTTCTTTTATGGATTTCAGATAACCGGATGTCTTAATGATATAGCCAATATCACTCATGTCGAATTTTCTTCCGCCGCTTTCGTTATTATTGGCTCGTACGGCGCTTATAACCTCAGGGACAGACAGCTTATAATATAGCAGTTTGTTTGGATCAATGGTAACCTGGTATTCTTTTTGAAATCCTCCAAAAGAAGCAATTTCACTTACTCCGGGGACATTTTGCAAAGCAAATTTGACATACCAGTCCTGCAGTGCCCTTTGTTCGCCAAGGTCAATGCCGGGAGCGTCCAAAGTATACCAGAGTATATGGCCAACTCCGGTTCCATCGGGTCCCAATTGCGGTGCAACTCCTTTGGGCAGGGTGCTGCTAATTGTACTGAGCCTTTCCAGTACTCTTGATCTTGCCCAGTATACATCAACATCATCCTCAAAAATGACATAGATAAAACTCATTCCAAACATGGAAGCAGCCCTTACATATTTAATTTTAGGCAATCCCTGAAGGTTGGTAACCAAGGGATAGGTGATCTGGTCTTCAACGAGCTGTGGAGCACGTCCCATCCATTCTGTAAAAACGATTACCTGATTTTCAGATAGATCTGGAATAGCATCAATAGGATTTTTTTGAATAGAGATAATACCCCAAACAAATATTCCTGCTGATAATAGTAATATGATGAAACGGTTGCGCAGGGACCATTCTATTAATTTGTGTACCATAGATTTAATTTATTTTTGAAAGACTATCACTTACTTTTTCAATCCAATTGAGTAGCTGTTCTTTCTGAACAGTATTCAGTACTGCATCTTTATGGATCAGCGTATAGGAAGCCAAAGGCATTTGATTGGCTTTTATCTGCTTGGCAATTCGGTCTAATTTATTTTCCTGTTTTCGTTTCGAATAACTTCCCCATTGGCTGAAATTCAAATTTTCTTTTCCTTCCTTGATATGTCCTTCCATAAAGGTACGTGCCGGCTGGATGTAGGAGTACCATGGATATTGCGTGTTGCTGCTGTGACAATCGTAACAAGAAGTCTTAAGAATCGTTTGTATATTTTTGGGAATGGGATAGACTTTTGAAATGTGAATTGGTAAAACCTGCCCGTAATCGGAATTGCGGGCAGGCTGATACAATTGCATCAGTAGAAAAATAATTAACCCAATAAAAAGAATCTTTCTGATGAACCGTTTCATTTTACAATTGTTTTTTCATTGAACCGCAGGTAAGCATTTTAGAACCATAGTAAGGGTTTTTTATCTCTTTTGTTTCACTGATCCAGATAGCTCCTTTTCCACCATCATACATAGGGCAAGAATCCTGATATAGTGTTTTTGCAGCTCCAAAAGTTTTGATCAAATCATTTATGTCTTTACTCAATAGAGCGAAATGCTCTCTTTGATGCTCAATATTACCGCCATTGGCCCCAATATGTTCTGCATGCTCTTTGGCATCGTCAGCTATATCAAGATATTCAGCTTTGGATTTTGGATTTATCGATTTTACATTTGTGGTTTTGAAAGCCGAATACAGTGCCTTGCCAGCTTTAGCGGCCCCGTTGCTGTCATCTTTTGCGAGTGCATTTTTTAACGCTAAATAATCTGCAACAATTTGCTGAGTTGAAAATTTTGCTTCTGTTTTTTTGCTTTGCGCATTGCCAGAAACCATTACGCATACCATTAATATGGCTGAAAGAATTGTATTTTTCATTTTAATTATATTTTAAATTGTTTAAAAAATAGGTTGCTATTGATTTTTTTTCTAAATATCTATTGGACTGTCTACACAATAAACACATGGGAAATAAGTGAATATTCAGCAAAGAGTATCGCACGGCGTAGTCTAAAAAAATTAGATACATTTCAATAAATTATGAACATCATTAGTCACGAGAAAATTGAGTGGTCATTATGTAAACAGCCCGATAAATTTATTAGTACTTAGCTGTACTATAGTTCTTTTTTCATAGAACCACAGGTTAACATTTTTTTTCCTTGATATGGGTTTTTGATCTCCTTGGTTTCGCTTATCCAAATAGCTCCTTTTCCGCCATCATACATAGGACAAAAGTCCTGATACAATTTTTGTTCTGATTTGAAAGATTTTATCAAATCATTCATGTCTTTACTTAACACGGCAAAATGCTCTCTCTGGTGTTCAATATTTCCGCCGTTAGCTCCAATATGTTCTGCGTGTTCTTTGGCATCATCAGCAATATCAAGATATTCTGCTTTTAATTTCGCATCTATCGAATTGGGATTTACACTGTTAAAAACTGCATATAATGCCTTGCCTGCATCTGCAGCTCCTTTTGTATCATCTTTGGTTAATGCATTTTTTAGGGACAGATAATTACTCACGATTTCGTTTATAGAAAATGTTCCTTGAGCAGTCTGGGCTGTTTCTACTTCTGCACTTTTTCCGGCCGTTTCCTTTACTGGCTCGGTTAATTCCATTCCGCATTTGGAACATTTGTCTCCTTTTTTTCCTGTAATTTCAGGATGCATGGAACAGGCATACAATTGCGAGTCATTCTGAGCTGTCCCGGAAGCCGCTTCAGGAGCTGCAGTTTCTTTGTTTTTTGAATTACAAGCTGTAAGTACAATTGCCATTACAAGGGTTGAGAAAATTAGTTTTTTCATTTTTTTTAGTTTTTATCTCTAATGAATGTTTTTTTGTCTAACATTCCTTTGTTTGAGTGTTATAAGAATTATTCTTTTTTTGATTGCAAATCCAATCTCTATTTTGCCTTTTAAATGCCTTTATATCAGATTTATATTTTCAGCACCAATCCGTTGGGTTTTCTACCGACATTAATCGTTTTAGAGACCGTATGGTTTGATACATTAACAACAGAGACCGTATTGGCGGTCTGATTGGTCACATAGGCAGTATTTCCATCTGCTGTAAATGTTATAGCATGTGCACCGGCACCAGTAGTGAATACACCTCCATGAACCCACATCATCTTAGTCTGGTCCCAGGTCCAATAATGGACTTTTGCATTGACAGGATCACTTACCCAAAGTTCTTTCTTATTTCCATTGTGAGACGCTATTCCAGGCATAAATCCTAGATCAATGGTTTGGCCTACGGCATCGGTTGCCACATTGATTACCGAGATAGATTGCCCGTCTTCATTATCAACATACATTCTGGCGTCAGTTCCTGTCCAGGCACCCACAGGGTTTTTTCCCACAGCAACTGTGGCTGTAACCTGCTTGGTTGCGGTATTTATAACTGACACAGTATTGTCATCTCCATTAGCAATATAAGCCTTAGTCCCATCAGAAGAAAAGGTAAGCTCAGCGGGCATCATGCCAACTGCAATGGTGCTTTTCAATGCGTATGTTAAGGCGTCATAAACCAGAACTTTTCCATTGATGTCCATTTGCGGCACCCAGATTTCTGAACCATTTGGGCTGTATATTGTGTTGTGGTTCATCATTGACAGGCTGATATTTTTTACTGTTGCCCCACTGGCTGGGTCAATTACAAGGAGTTTACCTGTCATTCCTCCCATACCTGCGGTATGGCCTGCAGAGAAGTCCATTCCGGGTACACCGATAGCCAGATGATTGGAATGTAAAGAAATGTGGTGCGGCCACATGATCATATCGTTGCCGCTGCCCATTAGGCTTAAGGTTTCTGTAACTTCATTAGTTTCCAATTTGATTACTGAAATTGTGCCGTCCTGACCATTGACCACATAAGCGGCAGGATAGTTTATATTCAGTTTTGGATCGGACATATTCATATCATCCATTTTACTGCAAGAAAACAGCGAAACGGTCCCTAAAATTAAAACTCCAAGCATTGAACTAACGGTTATTATATTTTTCATTTTTTGATTTGGGATTATTTGATTGTTTCTATAGTTGATCCACAGCTTAACATCTGTGAACCGTAATACGGATTCTTGATGCCGCTTTCTTTGCTGAGCCAATTCGCATCAACCATTGGACAATGATTATAATAAACCGGCTGCGGCTGATCAGCAGTTTTTATAAGATCGTACGTGTTTTTGGAAAGGCTTTTAAAGGATTCCCTTTGCTTTTTTACATCTTGGTTTTCAGAAATATTTGTGGCATCTGAAGCTAAACTTTTCATTGCATTCATCCATGCAGTATGTTCTTTTGGCTTTAGGTTCTCCATTTTAATAGCATTGATTGCAGTAAGGAGCTCTTTAGATTTCAATGCGGCAGTTTTAGCATCTGTTTTCACCAAAGCATCTTTTACATCAAAGTAGCTGTCGAAAATTGCTTTAAAAGGACTGTTTTCTTGTGCATCTGCAGGAACTGCGGCTGTATGCTGTGAATGATCCATTTTACCCATATCCATTTCGGATTTTTTTATTGGAGCCGCCATATTTGTTCTTTCATATTGGCAGCATTGTGGAAGTTTTGCATAGGCGTCACCAGGAGCTAAGAACTGGTCGCTGTCATATCCTGCTAAGGCAATTCTTTTCAGGACTTCATCCTGATTTGTTTTCTTCTCATCATAGGTAATAGCCGCTATTTTGGTGTTTTCATTCCAGTTTACCGAAGCGATATTTTTGATGTTTCCTGCTTTTTCAATAGCAGTTTTGCACATTAAACAATTACCATAAATTTTTGCATTTATGTTTTTTGCATTTTTTATAGGTGCGCCAAACACTATGACTGACAGCGATAGAGTGATTGCCATCAATCCTTTTTGAATTGATTTCATTTTAAAATGTATTTGAAGTGAATATTGCTTTTGAGAAATAATTGCATACAAGAACTGTATAGAGAATTATTCTACAAAAAGCGAAAAATAAAAAAATGAAGCAGTTAGGCTTCCTTTTTTGACACACGTATGGCTGTCAAAAAAGGTATTTAGCTTATTTTAGGGATAAGCCAGATAGTATAGAAACCAGAGAGAATGGAGGTTTCTGAACTGTGGAATTTTTGTTTTTTAGAAAAAACACTTATAGTGATGTTTTTAAAGTCAAGTTGGTTAAAGAAAGTAATTCCTCCGTTACAGATTGAGACACAACCGCATGACTTGTGCCCACATTTATGACCGCAGCAGCCATCATTATTTTTTTTGGAATGACTGCCATCTTTCGAGCAGCAATCATTGTCATGATTTTTGGAAGCTTCTTTAGTATAAGAAATCTTTCCAGAAAGTTTTCCACAAGCAAAAGTAGCCATTGGCATCAAGAAGAAACCTAAGGTAATAATTACTATGATGTGGAATCTTTTCATAAGACATGTAAAATCGTAAACAAAGATAATTATAAAAATATCTCTGTTTATAAATGAAATGTTAAAATTGTTATTTTTTCATAGTTTATTTAGAAATGGATTTTTCTTCCCCTGTTTAATAGTCTGCATTGAAGGCAGTACGCTATTGAACAGTAATTATTTTTTTTTGATTTGAACAATCTAAGAGGAAGATTGCTATAAATCAGCAAGGAAAATTTCAGTGTCTGAAATGTTATAAAGCGGAAAAACCGAAAGTTCTTCGGTTTTTCCGCTTTTAGCATTGTTCTGCTTTCTTCTTTTTCATTCGGGAGCGAATCTGATAAAGGTTTTTTTTCATCAAACTGAAAATAGCTTTATGATGTTTTGAATTGTGATTCCTCAAACCACGGCACTGTGCTATTTCCATTTTAGAAAGAGAAACCTCTATAGTTTCGATTGGTTTGTTGTCAATGCGTGCAGAGAAGAGCAGGGAATCTATCTTTTTGAAATACTCATTGGTAAAAACACAGTGTCTCAGGCTGTCGCCTTCGGTCATAAATTCAGAAACATTCTCCAATACTGAAATAGTAATTCCTGCCCCTGAAAAGCATAACCCGAAAAACTGTTTTTTCTCCTCAGCATACAGACCTTGCGCTTTTTCTATTTCCGCACGCATTTTCACAAGATATTTTTTTCTCAGCAACTGCTGTTTTTTCTCCACCAATCTGTCATGCTCCAAGTGTAAATCAGCAGGACAGACGAGCAGGGCGGAGGTTATGTCTTTTTTAAACCAACGCAAAAGTTCGATATAATCCTCCCAAATTCCAAAATCGGAAACTGTATAATTCTTTTTAAGACATATTTTTACGGCCTGCCAGTTGCGCAGGACATGCTGATGGGGAGATTCAAGGTAATAGCGGAGCCATGAAATCTGCCTAGTTTTCAGCAGAGTTTCAGCACAGTGGTCTTTTAATAATGATGAAAGCAACACCTGAGGTGCTACCTCATAAAAACTTGTCTTAAAGCCATTTCGTTTCAATACGGGAAGCACTTTCAAGCGTGGATAAAACCTGTAGGGGTTGATTCGGTACTTGGGAGAGTTCTGAAAATCCTTTGGGCGGATTTCAAGGGGCGAATAGTACTGCCATGCATCGTATGCGTGCGAAAAAACATTTGTACTGCGTGACATGGTGCGCACTTCGCCTTTTGGGTTTATCCAATGCTGCATCACTTCGGTATGGGAATAGGAGGGCAGACAGTTCTTCTTCATCTGTTTGGTCGAACAAATGATGCGCACTATTTGAAAATCCGAAAGACAAGTTACTACTGCGCTGTATTCTATTTCCTTGAAATGCACTTGATTGCAACCGTGCATTTTAAGTTTTCCTTTACAGGCTAAGCAAGCCGTAAATTTCGCAGACTGTTTTTCGGATTCGGGTTTCCAAGCGTTTCCACAGTCCAGACAGTGAAATTTTCCACGTGATAAAACGCCCCATTTCAGAAAAATGGTCTTTTCTGCCCATGAGTGTATTTCGGGGGTAATGGGCGCAAGGGATTCGCTTAATGCGACTATCTGTTTTTCTATGGCGGTATGCGGTTTCATAAGTCAAAAAGTGTTAAGGTTTGCTGTACGGGTTTCGCTGTATGCAACACTACAGTTTCAGGTCTTGCGACCTGCGGAGTCATTTCAGGAGTAGAGCTGAATAAATCAGCCTTTACAGGCTGATTTACCACCACTTTACAGTTGATTGGTGCAGGCGCACCAATACTGTCATCGTTATAATATTTGAGTGCCATATCAAAGATTTTCTGATTGTCAAAGGCGCACAATCCTGTTTTTTTGACCTCGCCAAAAATGTAACTGCAACAGCTCTCGATGTTTTTGGTTTCTTTGGCAAGGCTTTGGGCAAAGGCTGAATCGCCCTGCGCAGTTGTATTGAGATAATTCTCTATAGCAGTTTTAAAGTCTTCAGATGGTTTCATGATGGAAAAAGTTTGATTAATAGCTATTGTTCAAAGACATCTCTGTAAATGCCGTAGCAGTACTCCTCAAAGCAGAGCCAGCATAAAAAAGTATAGTGGGGCAGTTTATAGCGGTTGGCTACAGGCTCTCCGAATGCTTCTTCCAAGTCCTCTTTGATGCCTTCCAAATCTTCAATGTGTTTGATGTAAAAAGCTTTGCAGTCGTTGTGGTAGATAAATTCCCCTATCATACCGCTGATACAGCCCCCTTTCTGTAAGTCTTCGAGGAAAGACTTCAACTGCTGTTTTTTCTTTCCGTTATAGCTATCCAAATGGCTTAAAATGATTTCGTTGAATACATGGCTTACATCGTAGTCCGTATACTCGTTTTTGTCTAAGGCTTTCATAATGTGATTTTTTGGCGTTTATAAATACAATCCTAGTATCTGCCTTAGAAAGGCAGGTCATCGGGATCGTCTGAGGAATTTTGTTTTTTAGGTGCAGAAACTGCGCTCGCAGATGTGTCCTCTTTTTTGGCAAAAGCCAAAATCTTAAGGCTGTTGATGTGAAAGGTTAAAGACCCCATAGCCGAGCCGTCGTGACCGATATAAGTACTCAGCCCCACACGCCCGAAGAGCTGAACTAGCGCCCCTTTTTTAAGCCATTCGGCAAGTTTGGCATTGAGCCAATACGAGCAGTCGATAAAAGTTGTAATCTGTTTGTACTCGGTGCTTCCTTTGGGTTTGTAGCTATCATTGATGGCAATGGAGAAGTTAACGACCTGTTTTTTATTTCCCACTTTACGGGCTAATGCATCTTTTGTAATACGTCCTGTGATTTCCATGATTTTAAATTTTAGCGTTACTGTTATTTAAAATTTCTTTCTCCCTGCACTCCCAAAAATTGTTTTCAAAAGAAAAAACGGGAAAAAAGAAAGCAAGAATCAAGTGACCGGTTATGAGGATGCGGAGTGCTATAAGTCCCGAAGGGTGGCAAGCGAAAGCGGCGCCATTATGCGCATGCAGCATACGGCGGGCACTATCTTGGCTGCCTTTTTATGCCGTTTCGAATGAAAATGAATACTTATCTATTTGCTGATTTTTAAAGTTTTATGCAGTTGGTTTTACTACAACAAATGTGGCAGGACTTGAATTCTCATCTTTAGGGTACTGGCTGGATTCGTTATTAGGATGGGTTATGGTCAGCTAGCTATATGGGAGTTATTTTGAAAGAGAATTGATTGTAATCTTTAAGTAAATTTTTTAGATATGCTCTGAATACTGCTGAAGTCCAATATTAGCGAGGTTTTATAGGTTTGTTTGTGTGGTAATATTACGGTTAACCGTAAAAAAAATACGATTTTTTAAAAAAATATTACACTTTTTGTGTTTTGAATATCAAAATTTATTAAATTTGTACCATAACCTACAATAAAAAAACAGAAAATGTACACTGAAATATTAAGAATCATAGAAGGAGGATTGTCGAAAGACTCTAGCAAAGTTTATAGTTATGCTAAGCTTCTTGCTGATAAAGTCATGAAAGACGGTGATGAAAAGATGTCAAAAATGATTTTAAAAGTAATCGAGAAAAAAGAGCCCAGTGTGGCTGTGACTATGGATGAGTTATTGACTGTGCCTGTAGATCATGAAAGCAGAATGAGTATTGTTGATATTGAGATTCCAAATAAAAACGCCAGTCCAATTGTGCTGCCCCCATTGATGCACAATAAAATTTTGGATTTTATAAGTGCAGTTAAGCATCAGAATAAGTTAATTGGACACGGAATCGAAACTTCTAATACTTTGTTGTTGTATGGTATGCCTGGAGGCGGAAAGACAACTCTTGCGAGATATATTTCTCAGCAGACAGGCCTGCCTTTAGTTATTGCAAGATTTGATGCAATTGTATCTTCTCTACTTGGGAATACCGGAAAAAATATCAGAAAAATATTTGATTTTGCTGATAATAAACCCTGTATTTTGTTTTTAGATGAATTTGATGCAATTGCAAAAGCACGAGACGACCAGCATGAACTTGGTGAGTTAAAAAGGGTAATAAATAGTTTATTACAGAATATTGATAGTTTTTCATCAAGTAACATACTTATTGCGGCAACAAATCATCCTGAATTATTAGATAAAGCGATTTGGAGAAGATTTAATCATGTAATAGAGGTCGGAATGCCAAAGGAAAATGAAATCAGTGAATTATTAAAAGAGTTTGTAAACGATTTTAAAACTGATTTTTTTGATGATAAAAAGAAATACGACAGACTAATAAAATTATTGGAGGGTAAATCCCCATCAGATATAAAAACAATAGTTAATAATTCAAAGTCACAGGTTATTATTCATGAGAAAGAGGTACTAACTTATGATGAGCTACTTTTTGAAATTTTTGAATTTAATAATCACGGATCTTTTTCTTATGACAAAATGATTGAATTTTTAAATGATAATGGTATTTCACAAACAGCAATTGCAGATAAAATGAATGTTTCATTAAGACAGGTAAGAAATTATCTAAATAAATAATTAAGATATGGCAACCGAAAGAAATTTACCAATTAAGTTTTTCCAGAAAAGAGAAAAAGATGAATCCGGAACTGAAGGTGCCGGAGGAGGTCCTATGCCTAAATGGGTAAATAAGGACAACATCGCTGGAAAATCTATAATTTTTAGAGAGAAATTGATTGAGGTTGACCAGCTTTTGAAACGAAAAGTAAGTTCGGATAATTATACTCCAACTGTTTTAAGACTTAAAGTCAACGAAGACGCACTTGCCAAGAGATTTCGTAAAGAAATAGCTTTGATCTTCAATGTGGATAAAAAACTTAATTTAATAGGTTTCAATTCAGAAAGTGAATTACTGGTTAAAGTGGACAATGCACGTGATGTTAAGAAGATGATCGATAATTTTGCAAAAGCAGATCAGAATTTTATTTCAGATTCAATTATAATGGGTATCGATGCTATTGAGAATATTGAAGTTTATCATCCATTAATTAATGTTAATCCAAATACCGAATCTAAGATAAAAGTTAAGCTGTTTAATTATGGAGACAGTGAATTAAATAGAATTCTTATCCAGAACTTTGAATCTTTCTGCCAAAACAATGATATTGATGCAGAACAAACTGTTTATTCTGCAGACCTCAACATATATAGTATCGCTTCTATTACTGAAGATGCTCTTGATTTGCTGCAGGATTTCGATGGAATACAAATGATAACAGAAATGCCTACTTATGACATTACTTTTGATGAAATGATCGGTGAAGACGAAATTCCCATAAAATATCCAAAAGCTGGAAAAGAATATCCGATAGTAGGGATACTGGATTCGGGTGTGGCAAACATTCCGCATTTCGAGCCATGGTTGGAGAATGACCGCAGCACTTATTTTATTGATGATGTTATTAATAAGGGGCATGGAACTTTTGTTGCAGGCGTACTGTTGTATGGAGATGATTTCCAGGGTAATAAATATACCGGTCTTGAAGGGTGCAAAATTTATGAGGCTATCGTTATTGCAGATAAAAACAAACAGGCTATTTCTGAAGATGAGCTCATTGAAAACATCAGGGATGCGGTAAGCAGAAATAATCATATAAAAATTTGGAATCTCTCACTTGGTACTGCTACAGAAGCAGATTTATATGAGTTTTCAGATTTTGGAAAAGCATTGGATGAAATTCAGGATCACAACGATGTGCTGATTTGCAAATCGGCAGGAAATTGTGAAAATTTTAAATTCAAAGCACCAAAATCAAGAATCGCTAATTCAGCTGATACGGTTAGAGGGCTGGTAGTGGGATCGATTTCACATGATCAGAATGCAACGGATCAGGTAGGAAAGCATAATCCTTCGCCTTTTTCCAGAAAAGGTCCCGGGCCTTCCTATACGATAAAGCCTGATCTTACTCATATTGGAGGAAATGCAGGTTTGAATTCTAGAAATACTGCAATTTACAATACTGTTAAGTCATTTTCGACCTCTGGAGGGGTAGCTCATAATGTCGGTACAAGTTTTTCGACACCGCGTATTACAGCTATTGCTGCGGGTTTAAATTTTAAGCTAAACGAAGTGTTTAGCCCAACGCTGCTTAAGGGCTTAATCATACATTCTGCGAAATATCCAGATGAGATGAAGATGGAGCTTGCGGAAAAATTAAATCATGCCGGATTTGGTCTGCCTACCAATATTGATGATATCTTGTATAATGAACCAAATGAGATTACATTAATTCTGCAGGATAACTTAGAAAAGGGAAGCTTTATTGATATTTTGGATTTTCCATTTCCTCAGAGTATGATTGATGAGGATGGATATTATTATGGAGAAGTTACAGTTACGCTGGTAACTTCTCCAATTCTCGAAGTTTCACAAGGAGTAGAATACTGCCAAAGTAATATAGATGTTATGTTTGGCAGTTATGATACTAAAGTAGCCAGGGACATTACCCAGAAAACGATTAAAAACCCAATTGGAGCAGATAATCGACAAAATCTTTTGGCGCCTAATCTTTATTCACGAAAAACGCATAAATCTGTAACGGATAAATTTTCAACAGAGCGTATGCTTATTTCTTACGGAAATAAATTTCAGCCGGTCAAAAAGTGGTGCGTTAATTTTGATGATTTCACTCCTGCCAATAAAGAGCATTATTTAAAAGGCCCTAAAAACTGGTATTTAAAACTCGAAGGTTTGTTCAGACATTATACCGAGGCGAAGGCAGAAGCTCAGAATTTTACACCTAGTCAGGAATTTTGCTGCATAATAACAATAAAAGACACAAAGAAGCGCGGTAATATTTATAATGAAGTTACTCAGCTATTGAATAGTTTTAGCTTTATCCATGGCAATGTTAAAATTAGACAAGAAGTTGAAGTGAGAGTTGATAATAAAAATTAATAAAATGAGATAATTGATAAACATAAAAAAACCCAATCAGAACTTGGCGGTGCGGATTGGGTTAGGGAATAAGTTTGTTCGACTTCTATATAGAGGCTTATTGTAAAACTCAGTGATATTGACCACTGTTTTCCAATTTAAAGTGACCACTTCGTTTCGGTTTAAAGTGACCATCTAATTTCGGTGCAAAGTGAGCACCTAAAAAACTACTTTTTTTCGTGTGTTAATTATTGTTTCAAATATAAATAAATAATTATTCCTTGATTATGCTTTTTTTCTTTCTCATTGATTCCCCATGCAGCTCAACCCTGTGGGCTTGATGTATTAATCTGTCCAGGATTGCATCTGCTATGGTTTTCTCGCCTATTATGTCATACCATCCCTGAACGGGGATCTGCGAGGTTACAATAATAGAACCATTGTTGTGCCTGTCCTCGATGATCTCTAAAAGTGTGATTCTGTTCTGGCTGTCCAATGCCTGGAGTCCAAAGTCATCTAGTATGATAACATCCTGCCTTTGTATTTTCATCAGTTCTCTCAGGTATGTGCCATCTGCCTTGGCCATTTTCAGCTTTGCAAATAATTTTGCAGTATTAAAATAACTTACTTTATACCCTTCGATACAGGCCTGATAACCAAGTGCTGTTCCTAAAAAACTTTTACCAACCCCTGTGCTTCCTGTGATTAGTATATTTTCATTCTTTTCTACAAAACTGCATTCTGCAAGCCGGAGTATAAGATTTCTGTCAATGTTCCGGGACTGGTCAAAATTGATGCTTTCAATATTTGATTTGTAATGGAAGCGTGCATTGGCAATACTGCGTTCAATACGCCTGTTGTGGCGTTCATCCCATTCGGCATCTATTATCATTGACATAAACTGGTCAATGGTATAATGATCGGTTTTACCGCTTTCGATAGCTGTCATGAAGGCGTTATGCATTCCATGAAGCTTCATCTGTTTCATTTTTGCTACAGTAGATTCATTCATTGTAAATTGATTTTAGTTATAATAATTTTTTCCTCTGATATTGCCGTGGTCGGGAAGATCCTGATCTTCTTCCTTTTCGTGTTCCATGGGTATCTTATCCAGACTGTTTTCTAAGATGTTCTGTATGGTTTTAAAATTATAAATCTTAAAATCCAGAGCACGTTTGCAGGCATTTGCTAATCTTTCTGCACCTACTTTCTTATCAAAAGACAATATGCCTAAACAGCTTTTATAGGCCTGTTCGGGGTGGTTCCTGCTTTCTATTATCTGCATGATATATTCTCCTACTGCCGGATCAATACTATTGGCCCAGTCAATAAACCTTAAGGCATTCCACTGTGCTACAAACTGATGTGTGCTTGCCATATGTTCGGGATTTGTGGTATAGATATAGGGCTTGGGATTTCTGATATGAGTGGCTATACGGTTGTATTTGAAGTATATTTCAACAGTAGAGCTTGTGTAGAGCAGCTTTACTTTTTTCTTTAAATATTGATAGGGCACGCTGTAGTAGTTTTTATCCTGGCTTAACTGGACGTGCCCATTCTGCATTACTGTTGCCAGAGACTGGTATTTAATCTCAAAGCGTTCCAGAGGAAGAGGCTGCAGTTCATGTCTTTCATCTTCCATAAAGAGTTCAAAACGAGAGTATGGTCTTCCGGTAAGTTTCTTGTTGTTATGTGCATCGAGCAGATTCCATATTTCCTGGTTCAGTTCTTCTATGCTGAAGTATTTAGAGTCTTTCAGATTTGCATAAATTCTTCTGTAAAGTATCTTAACCGCACCCTCAACTAAAGATTTGTCTCTGGGTCTGTATGCTCTTGCAGGCAGAATAGTAGTTTCATAATGTTCAGCTAAATCAGCCAGAGTTTCATTAATGGTGGGTTCGAAGCGGCTGGTTCTGACTACGGCAGATTTTAAGTTGTCAGGCACAATTGCGGCAGGTGTTCCTTGAAAAAAACGCATTGCATTTTCTACCGAAGCTACAAAATCTTCCTTCTGCTGGCTCATTGAAGCTTCTGCGTAAGTATACTGGCTGGCACCGAGTATGGCAACAAAAAACTGTACTTCCTGAACCTCGGATGTGCTTTTGTCTATGATTGAAAGCGTCTTTCCAGCATAGTCAACATACATTTTATCGCCAGCCTTGTGATTCATATGCATCACAGGGTTTACCTTGTTGCTCCAGTCTCGGAAGCGATGCCTGAACTGTGTTACTCTAAGACCGTCAGGATGGGTTTCAATATATCTTTCCCACATAGTCTGTATGGTGATGCCTACCTTTTTTAATTCACGTTCCATCTGAGGAAAATAAGCATACAGATCTTCGATTCTTGAGGAAATAACTTCTGTTGGACCCTGAGAAAACAGTTCGTCTAATTCGGTGTCAGTTTTCTTGTTTACGGTTTCCAGGCTTAATCCAAGAACTTCAAATAAAGAGATATATTTTTTTACAGTATTTCTGGATAAAGATAAATATCGGCTTATAAACAGCTTGCTTTTGCCGTTGCAGTGCAACTTAATGACTTTTCTAATTTTGTTCATGTCTAGTTTGTTATTTGCCATAGTCTGTAGTTTTTATACAGATCCATGGTTTAACAACATGAAAAGAAGTAGTGTTTGGTGGTCAATTTAAACCGAGACAAGGTGGTCAGTTTAAATTGAAAAGTGGTGGTCAGTTTGATCCGAAAGCGGTGGTCACTTTATATTGAAAAAGCGTGGTCAATTTGACCGTTTTTTCCAGCCTATCTTCTGGCTTTCTTTGATTTTATCCTCTGGCTTAATGGAGCTGCAGAATATGCCCTGAAATGGAACCTTTATACAGGCCTTTCTGTTATACCTGGATTTCTTTGTGCGGGAAGGCTTTGTTGTGCCATTATTGTAGATTTCCAATTTTGCCATAATCCTGTAAAGCGCTTCTTCATCCGATGGCTGGCTGGAGGATCCCTGTTTTTCATATCCGCCTAATGTCATGCTCAATGAGGGAATTCCCAGCCTGACCGCCTGCTTCACGGCGCATTTTGAAGGCTCTCCTGATGAGAGCGGGTACGGATGGCTCAGGATGGTGCCGAGTCCGCTTGCTTCGCTCAGGCGGTACGCCAGCATTGTCTGCTGCATGAATTCCGCATTGTCGTAGTAGCACATAAAAGCTATCGGATCACTGCCGGAATAGCAGCCGTTCAGCTCCAGAAATACATCAGTTGCATCAAAGACATCAGTCGAAATAAAATCGGCGATCAATTCTGCCGCGGTTCTCTTGGCGCTGCCCGGAAAAGCATCGGAAAGATGGGACATTCGGATGTTGTCGGATTGGGAGCTGCGGCCGCTGTAGCGCTGCACATCAGCGTCGGGAATTATAATGAGGTTTCCCTTGAGCTTTTCAGGCATTATCTCACGGCGAAGCTGCAGCAGGGAAGCGGCGGCGGAAAATCCGCCTTCGCGGATTCCGGTGGCTAGGGTAAGGGTTGGACCTTTTTCACGCCCCCTGATTAGGGTCACGGGAAGATCAGCCCAGACCGAATCCGAGGATTTCAAACAGATGACCGTATCGGTTGTGGAAGCATCCTGTTTTTCGAGGTATCTCTTAAGCGCGTTTTTTTGTGACTGGGCGCTATGGACTGCCAAAAGCGATATAAAAGAAAGAATTAAATTTTTCATTGCATTAAATAATCGATGATTATTCCGGCTGAATACAGAATAGCCATACTGATTTGCAGACCGTCGGCGGGTCTGGTTTTAATTGGTTTAAACAGGTTTTCAGCTGTATTGGAAAGCGCAGCGGGAGTGCGGGCTGCCATAGTTTTACAGGGCATTTCAGACTCTTGAAGCCGAATGCTAAATAATGGGCTTTTCTCGTAAGCCGGCACTTTTTATATATGGTCTTGCAGCTGGATAGGTCGCTGTTTTACAGGCTGGCAATCGCAGGTGGCAGCAGAGAACATAAAAAACGGCCTTCTTTTACGATGTGATGAGCGTACTATCGATAGTTAAGCCAGCGAATCGGTAAATTTGAAACTGAATTTTGAGTCTAAAAGAAATGGAGTCTGTAGAGGGAGTTTTTTGAAGCGTCTGCAAATGCAGTGTTCAGCTTAAAATAGGCGGTGCTTTTGCTGTGAGGGAGCGATAGCGCTTCATCAGTAAATTTTTCTGATAGCGATTTTAATAGCGCAGGGGTTTTATGCTTTTCTTTTTTGTCCTGGGAAGAAGCGCTTATGCGGATTTTCTTTTTGCTATGGGGCGCATCTACGGCGCACTGGTGGGTTTTCCTGCCTGAAATATTCTGCATCTCGGCGCAATCGGCAAGCACGGAAGAGACGCTGTGGATTTCAACGCCGTAAAGCATTCGCATGGCAAGGAGCGCCATTATCAATATGCCTTTAAAATGCTTCATGCGTAAGGGGAAATGCTGATTTAATTGTTTGTTCCGGCCAAATATAACGCATTTTAAAGAAAATCAGCCGGCATAAAAACAAATATAGCAAAGATTTAACTTCGTCCATTTGTGCAGTAATGCCTATCCAATATTTAAATGCAGTGTCCGCAGCAGAGTGCAAAAATAATGCTGCGGACCGATAAAGGAAAATGCTTTTTCGTCCTTTTTCTATTCTATGGCTAAAATGGCGCGCTCTTCGGGTTTGCTTGACCACTGCACCTGCCAGACACGGCCGTCAAGCTGGTCCAGCAGAATTAAATTGTATATATTGGTGGTGGGGCTGAGGACAAATCTGCTGTTTTTTTCCTGATCGGGTGCGGCGAGCGCCTTGAGCGAAAGGGGAGACTCGAACCTGTTTTTTCCAGTGTCCCACTGGACCTGCCACATCTGTCCGTTTCGGGTGTTGAGTTTGATATAGGTCCACATATTGTTTGTGCTGTAAAGCCTGTATGCAGCATCGATGCAGGGAAATGCATTTGTGCCGGAAGAAGGCTGGTTCTGGGCGGATGCGCTTATAGCCATTGCGAAGAACAGAAGAGAAAATAAAGTTGTTTTCATAATTTTCAGATTAGTTAATCAGCGGTAAATTAATGTTTTATAAAAAAAAAAACAAATAACGTGCCGAAATTTGAGTGATCTCCAAATGCAAGAGGCTCAGGTGCGCTTTACGGTCTGAGCCGATAATTAGCGGCAGTATCTGGCCTGGGGCGAGAAATGCTAAGAAAAAAAATGGTAAATTCGCCTTGCACTGCAGCATTCACTAGTGTATAAACTTGAAGAAAAACTGTAATGTCCAGTTTTAAATATTAACCTAAAAAACATCACATTGCCGACAAAAGATTATTTAAAGTTTTTATTGGAAGGGAAACATCTTATTGTAAATAAGAACGACCATTATAACACTGCCATGCTTGGGCAGATTTCGGAAATAGAGGAAAATGCAGTAAAATTTTTGTGGCACTCAATAGCTCCGGACGCCATGGCAAAAGGAACGGTCAGATATACAATAGAGGAGTTTGAGCAGCAGGTCGATCCGTTTTTAATTGTTGACAGGCGCCGTTCATTCGATTCGGGTCCATATCTTGATCTGCAGAAGAAGATCAGAAAAAATTGGCATATATTTATCAATACGCTGCATTTCTCTGACCAGTACCGATTAAAGACCGCTGACTGCATCAATGTATTGGTTAAAGAACTAGGGGTTTCCGTGTCGGATGCAGAGGGAATAATTAAATCGCATATCGCACTCAATTCATTAAGATATGTCAAATTGAAGAGGGATGAGTATATTGCTTTGAGTCCCGACAGGATCGAACTAGAAAACAAGAAAAGATATCTTTCCTCCATCTCAAATGAAATAAAGAGCCAGAGCGACAGGATCAATTATGTAATAAGCCACGGACAGACTGTTGGAAATTATAGAGAGCAGCTTTTTATTTCCGTACTTCGAAAATATGTGCCAAAAAAGTTTCATGTGGCTACAGGATTCATCGAGGGCAGCAGCAAGCAGATCGATATCATAATTTACGACCAGCATAATTATATTCCGGTTTTTAGAGAGGATGATCTGGTCGTGGTCAAAAAGGAGGCCGTGATTGCCGTAATCGAAATTAAGACGACCCTTGATTCCGGTACACTGGCAGATTCGCTGGAGGGAATAGATAAAATATTCGACTCAGGTATGAGCTCCGTACCTTTCTTTAAAGGCATATTTGCATTTAACACTGATTTGACAAATAAATCGGCGGCTGTAACTATAGGCAATTTCTACAAAAAAAATGAAATCGCTGCTATCCATCATCATCTGGATGTGGTGTGCGTTCCCAATGCAGTTTGCGCGTATATTGATTACAGCGGGATCGATGCAGAGCAGTGTTCTTCTCCAGTATTATATACAGTTGAAGATACAAAAGGATTCAGCGTTGGGGAATCTTTTTTCCTCCAAAGGCTTTTTGCCTTTCTTGAAGTTGAGAATTCGGCAAAAAAAATCAACGGATTATACTTTAGCGAACTTCGCGAGACCGCGGAGTCATCTCCATACGGAAGGCTGACGGAGGAGAATTGGCTGCCGTACAAGACTTTTTTTACAGAAGACAGGAGCACCGCTCATCTGGATCTCGATGACAGTGAAATAATGGAGATCCAAATCAAAAACGTTAAAGAGCGCATCAGAGATGTCAGGAAATGGATGGAAGGAGCCGTTGACAGGGAGTATTTGATTGAAAAATATAATAACATTGCTTACTAGCTTTGCAGGCGTATTGTGGGAACTACTGCACTTAAAAGGCAGTTTAATCTCCTAAGAAGTTTATTTTAAATCAATTAAGCAGTATGAGTTTAAAGTTTAGAAGAGCAGAAGCGCACGATCTGCCCGAAATCATCAGGCTACTGGCGGATGATGCCCTTGGCCAGAACAGGGAGGACTACCAGATCCCCCTACCTGAAGCTTACTTAAGCGCGTTTGAAAATATATGCGCTGATTCCTCGCAGGAGCTGGTCGCCGTCACTAATAAGGCTGGAGATCTGGTCGGAACCATGCAGCTGAGCTATATCCAGTATCTTACCTATCAGGGCGGAGTAAGGGCGCAGATAGAGGCGGTCAGGATAAGGAGGGAAGACCGAGGAAAGGGATTCGGAAAGCTTATGTTCGAGTGGGCCATAAAGCGTTCAAAGCAGAAAGGGGCACATGTGGTCCAGCTGACCACAGACAAGAAAAGGCCAGAGGCTTTGAAGTTTTACGAGAGCCTGGGCTTTATGCCGACACATGAGGGAATGAAGCTTCATATATAAATATTGCATTGCCGGCATGAAGGCAATTATGTCTTCATTAAGCGGAAGAAAAGAAGAAAAGCAATTTTTTTTTACCTAATCTGTCGAAAATTCAGAATGTCTACAATATTGGGTTGTTACTTTGCGTAACATAAAATTATGAAGGAATTAATCCTTGCCTTGCAATCTATATATACGGCAGCGGGTAAGTTTTTAGTTTGCTTACAATGAGTATTTTACAGTGTAGCGGGTCACTTTGCAATCGGATTGCATAAACTATTTTATACATTTGTCCCATGAGATGGAAAACAACAATATTATTACTTTACATTCTAGGGCTGCTTGCAGTTCCATGCAGTGATGTATACAATAGCTGTATTTCCTCTAAAACTGCGCAGAAGGAGCTGTCGCATAATCACAGCAGTGATAATGACGACCACTGCTCGCCATTCTGCCAGTGTTCGTGCTGCAGTGTTTCGGTAATAAAGTTCAGCTTTAAGATGCCGGACTTTAATCTTCCCCAGCAGCCTATCAGTTCAAGGAATACTTTCCTAAAAGAATGCCAGGTAAATTCAAGCTATACCGGCAGCATCTGGCAGCCGCCTAAATTTTCCGTTTAGATTTTTTCGTAGTGCGCATACCGCGTAAAGTGATTTCCGGCAGGCATCTAATGTCCTGCAGGGATTGACAGTGCTTTTCCGTAACCATTCGGAATGCCCGTGCGCACTTCATACTTTCCCCATACAGCTATGGGTGAACAGTCTATTTTCTAAACGTTAAAATTAAATGCATAGTGTTAGATAGTATAATTAAATTCAGTATTAAAAACAAAATCATTATTGGCCTAATGACTTTGGTCCTCATATTATGGGGCTCATGGAGCGCAACCAAACTGCCCATAGATGCCGTTCCTGACATCACAAACAATCAGGTTCAGATTTTCACAAGCTGTCCTACGCTTGCAGGCCAGGAGGTTGAGCAGCTGGTGACATTTCCAATTGAGCAGAGCATTGCCACTGTTCCAAAAATCCAGGAAATCAGAAGCATATCAAGATTCGGGCTTTCGGTAATTACCGTTGTGTTCGATGATGAAACGGATATCTACTTTGCCAGACAGCTTATCAGCGAAAGATTAAAGGAGGCAACCGACAGAATCCCCCAGGGGATAGGAACTCCGGAAATGGCTCCCGTGAGCACGGGTCTGGGCGAGGTGTACCAGTATATAATCCATCCTAAAAAAGGAAGCAAGAATAAGTATAATGCCAAAGACCTGCGCACGATGCAGGACTGGATTGTGGCAAGACAGCTCTACGGAACACCCGGCATTGCAGAGGTAAACAGTTTCGGCGGCGAGCTGAAGCAGTACGAGGTTGCCGTTAACCCGGAAAGGCTCCGCGCCATGGGGGTAAGCATCCCGGACATCTTTACGGCACTTCAGAAAAACAACCAGAATACCGGAGGAGCATATATCGATAAAAAACCAAATGCCTACTTTATCAGAGGCATAGGTCTTGTGACTTCGTTGGACGACGTCAAAAAGATCGTGGTTAAAAATACAGGAGCCGCTCCGATCTATGTGAGCGATGTTGCCGAAGTGAGATTCGGAAAAGCTGTGCGCTACGGTGCCCTGACCTATAATGGGGAGGTTGATGCCGTTGGGGGCGTTGTGATGATGCTGAAGGGAGAAAACAGCAATGAGGTGGTGAAACGCATCAAAGAGAAACTGCCTACGATCCAGAAATCGCTTCCTGCCGATATTGTAATCGAGCCGTATCTTGACCGTACGGATCTTGTGGGCCGTGCGATCAGCACCGTTGAGAAGAACCTTGTTGAGGGAGCCCTGATCGTAATTTTTGTACTGGTTTTATTCCTTGGAAATTTCCGTGCCGGGCTTATCGTGGCATCTGCCATCCCTCTGGCCATGCTTTTTGCTCTCGGGCTTATGAATGTATTCGGGGTGAGCGCCAATCTGATGTCGCTTGGAGCAATTGATTTTGGTCTGATTGTCGACGGTGCGGTCATCGTTGTGGAAGCTACGCTGCATCATCTGGCCATGCGCAAGTCGCTGAACAGCCTGACGCAGGAGGAGATGGACGACGAAGTTTTCGAGTCGGCATCCAAAATACGTACAAGCGCGGCCTTTGGAGAAATTATCATTTTAATTGTATATATCCCGATTCTTACCCTTGTGGGCGTTGAGGGGAAAATGTTCCGTCCGATGGCACAGACCGTAGGATTCGCAATCTTTGGAGCCCTGATATTGTCTCTGACCTACATCCCGATGATGTGCGCGCTGTTCTTGTCTAAAAAGCCGCAGCACAAGGAGACCTTCAGCGATAAGATGATGAACAGAATCCAGAATATCTACCAGCCGCTGCTTGCCAAAGTAATTGAAATTAAATATGTTATTGTTGGAGCAACTGGCGTTGTATTCCTTGCCGCTATATTCTGCTTTACAAGAATGGGAGGAGAGTTCATCCCGCAGCTGCAGGAAGGGGATTATGCATTCCACTGCATCCTGCCGCAGGGAAGTTCGCTGAACCAGAGCATCGAGACCTCAATGCAGGCTTCTAGGATCATCAAGCAGTTTGACGAAGTCAAAATGGTGGTCGGAAAAACCGGTGCTGCAGAGGTTCCCACAGACCCGATGCCACCTGAGGCTACCGATCTGATGGTTGTGCTAAAACCTCAGAAAGAATGGAAATCGGGCAGGAATTATGCCGAACTAGCAGATGCGATAATGGAAAAGCTTGAAGTGATTCCCGGGGTTTTCTTTGAGAAGAACCAGCCGATCCAGATGCGTTTCAACGAGCTTATGACCGGTATCAGGCAGGATGTTGCCGTAAAGATATTCGGGGAGAATCTCGATACGCTTTCACAGTATGCCAAGGAGGTCGGACAGGTTATCCAGAGCGTCCCGGGAGCAACCTCGCCGCAGATTGAAAGGGTGAGCGGCCTTCCGCAGATCAATATAGAATATGACAGGACCAGAATTGCCAATTACGGGCTTACCATCGAAGATGTAAATGACGTTGTCAGCACCGCATTTGCAGGAAAAAGCACCGGACAGGTTTATGAAAACGAAAGACGTTTCGACCTTGTTGTGCGTCTTGACAGCGTGCACAGAAGCAGCATAGACGATGTCAGCAACCTTATGATTCCAACCAACACGGGAGTCCAGGTGCCTTTGTCGCAGGTTGCTAAAATCGACTATAAACTTGGGCCTGCACAGATCAGCAGGGAAGCCGGCAAGAGAAGGATTGTGATCGGATTCAATGTCAAGGGCCGAGATGTGCAGAGCGTAGTGCAGGACATCCAGAAAAAGCTTTCTGAAAAAGTGCAGCTGCCTCCGGGGTATTACTTTACCTATGGAGGACAGTTCGAGAACCTTCAGGCGGCCAGCGCAAGGCTTATGATTGCGGTGCCGGTGTCGCTTCTATTGATTTTTGGGCTGCTTTATTTCACATTCCGTTCATTTAAGCAGGCTATGCTGATCTTTACTGCAATACCTATGAGTGCAATTGGGGGGATTTTTGCCCTAATGCTCAGAGGGATGCCGTTCAGCATCAGTGCCGGAATCGGGTTTATTGCATTGTTCGGGGTGGCGGTTCTGAATGGAATCGTGCTTATCGGAACATTCAACCAGCTTGAAAAAGAGGGTATGAGCAACATTTTTGAAAGGGTAAAAGAGGGCACCATCACAAGGCTTCGTCCCGTGCTTATGACCGCTATGGTGGCATCGCTGGGATTCCTGCCGATGGCTATCAGCAGCAGCGCCGGAGCAGAGGTGCAGAAGCCGCTTGCCACCGTTGTAATCGGAGGTCTGGTAACTGCCACGTTCCTAACGCTTTTTGTCCTTCCCCTTCTTTATATCATTTTTAATACAAAGTTTGACTTTAAAGGAAAATTTAAATTGAGAAACACAACTGCCATTATTATATTGTTTATCGCGGGTCTCGGCTCTGCAAATGCGCAGCAGAGAATCCCGATTGAGAGGGCTGTCGAAACCGCACTGCAGAGCAACCAGCAGCTGGACATCAATAAATCTGAAATCCAGGCTGCCGGGCTGAATGTAAAAACGGCCGTTGATATCCCTAAAACAGGCGTTTTCGCTGAGAATGAGGATTTGAGGCCGTCGGACAGGACAGGGATTCTGAAAATCGGAATCTCACAGAGTTTTGCGTGGCCGGGCCTATATGCAGCCAGAAAAAGCTATTTCAAGAACCAGCTGCAGTACAGCCAGCTTAATACAGCGCTTTTGAACGCAACGATCAAAAGGGATGTGCGCACTGCCTATTACAAGCTCTGGTACCTTCAGGACAAACAGCTGCTGTACAAGCGTCTGGACAGCATCTATACGCAGCTTTCCAAAACTGCCGAGGTGCGTCTTAAGGCCGGTGATGTGGCGCAGCTGGACAAGATTGCGGCCGAGGCCAAACTTCTGGAACTAAAGGCCTTTTCGGACCAGAACAGGAAAGACATGAGCGTGCAGCAGCAGCAGCTGATGATGCTCATGAACCTGAACGAATGGCTGCTTCCGGTGGAAGCTCCGCTGGGCAAAGCGGAAGTCAGCTTGTCTGAGGGCGGGGGACTGCATCCTCTGCTTACCCTTCAGGAGCAGAATGTGAAGATTGCCTCGTCAAATATTTCGGTAATCAGAAACAGCAACATGCCTGAGCTGTCGGGAAGAGTCTTCAGCCAGAGGCTTTATGGGCTGGATGATCCATATACGGGATTTTCGGCCACTGCATCATTTCCGCTTTTCGGAGCCGTATCTGCCCATAACAAGGTAAAGGCGGCAAAGGCGGAAAAGGAAGTGCAGGAAAAGAATCTTGCCTACCAGACCCAGCTTCTGGCTACGCAGAAGAATTCTTCTGCCGCAGAGATTGAAAAAAACCTGTCGTTGCTTAATTTCTATGAGACTTCAGGGCTTAAGCAGGCAGAGGACATCATCAAAGCTTCGACACTGAGCTACCGCTCGGGGGAGATCAGTTTTGCCGAGCTTGGTCAGTTTCTGACCCAGGCAGTGGGAATCCGCCAGAATTATCTTGATGTATTGAACCAGTATAACCTTTCTGCAGTGCAGTTTGACTATTTCAACAATAAATAAATAATATAACAGCCTGTGGGACAGGTACATTCTTCCCACAGGATAATTTTAAATATAGAGCATAGATGAAACTCAAAATCCAATTATTAATCGCGGCCGCTGCAATCTTCTCGCTTGCAGGCTGCGGACAAAAAAGCAATGAAAGCGAAACTGGAGCTAAAACCGAAAAGGCTGAGGGAGCAAAAGAAGAGGAGCACGGCGAGGAGGAAGCTGCCACAATTGCGGTGCTGACCAAGGAGCAGATGAACTCTGTAGGGGTTGAGCTGGGCACTATCGAGAACAAGAACCTGACCGCAGCCATTAAAGTCAACGGCGCGTTAAGGGTTCCCAACAATAACAAGGCCAATGCCACCTCTCTGTACGGAGGCGTGATCAAGACCCTTAAAGTGCAGCTGGGCGACCAGGTGCGCAAGGGCCAGGTGATTGCCACTATCGAGAACCCGCAGTTTGTGCAGCAGCAGGAGGAGTATATCACCATCAACAGCCGCATCACCAATGCGGAGCAGGAGCTGCAGCGCCAGAAAGACCTTCAGGCGGGCAATGCCGGAGCCTTAAAAAATCTTCAGAATGCCACTGCCGAGGTAAGTGCGCTGCGCGCCCGCAAGGCTTCGCTGGCCAAGCAGATCCAGCTTATGGGGATCAATCCGGCAGCGATCACCCCTTCGAATTTAAGAGCGGCATTAACGGTTACAAGTCCGGTTACCGGCACGGTAAGTGCGGAATTTGCGAAGATCGGAAGCTATGTTGACGTTTCATCTCCTGTTGTGGAGATAGTGGACAACCAGCTGATCCATCTTGACCTTCAGGTTTTCGAGAAGGATCTTCCCAAGGTAAAGGTGGGGCAGAGCGTAAGCTTCACCCTGACCAATAACCCGGCGGTTTCCTACACGGCTAAGGTGTTCAATATAGGGTCATCTTTTGAGAACCAGAGCAAGAGCGTTGCAGTGCACTGTACGGTTACGGGCAGCAAGACCGGGCTTATCGACGGAATGAATATCACTGCCCTTGTAGGGGTGGGCACTGCACTTACAGCAGCAGTTCCCAATGATGCCATTGCTGAGGCGGACGGTAAATTCTACATTTTCGTGAAAACGGACAAGAAACCCGAGGAGCATGAGGAGTCGGAAGCTGAGGGAGGCGCCGACGAGGGGGAAAAGCACAGTGCCGAAGAGGAGAAGAAAATCGATGCGGCAAGCATGAATTTTGAAAAAGTGGAGGTCACCAAAGGGGTTTCAGAAGTGGGCTATACGGCAGTTACGCCGGTTAAGGAAATACCTGCCGGATCGCAGATTGTGACCAAAGGAACCTTTTTTGTAAATGCCAAACTGAGCAATTCGGGAGGCCACGAGCATTAAGAAATTGAAGGATTTAATGCAGGTTCCTGTTCGACAGCGTGTGTTTGCCTGTGATTAACCCGGATAATTGGAGACCCTCCCCCTTGGTCTTTAATTGATGGTCTCGAACGGGGAAACCTGCATTAATTTAAAAAATGCCGGCAGTCAGGGCCGATTATCAAGTATCTGCCTGCTGAAAAGTGAATCCGAATGCTGAATTTAAAAATAAGCTTCGTAAATTTACTGTAACTGCCCAGCCGATAGGCCTTGCTGCCGGTTTATTTTTAATGTAAAAATTATATGAAGAAAACAACGGAAGAAGCCTTTAACAGCAAGAACATACGCCTGACCACGATGCGTATCCTGATCTATGAGTACATGCAGACGCTGAGTGAGGCTCTGTCTCTGGCCGATATCGAGAAATATTTCCATAAGGCCGACAAGGTGACCATCTACAGGACGCTCCAGACTTTTCTGGAAAAAGGCCTCGTGCATAAGATCATGGATGAAAACCAGGCCAGGTACCGCTTATGCGCAGATTCATGCGAGCAGGAAGAACATAACGACAGGCATCTGCATTTCTACTGCAGGAAGTGCGGGCAGACCACCTGCAGGGAGGAGATCATTCTTCCCGAAAGCCTGACAGGCAGCCTTCGGATCGACGAGATCCAGATTCTGGCCAAAGGAATCTGCGAGAAGTGCCTCACTGCATCATAATTCAAATCAGATAATTGTGAACAAAGGATAATTGTAAAATTTTAATTTTAAGCTATGCTGTTAAACCGCAGAATATCAGTGCTGTACTTTGTGAGGGAAATAAGATCCCAGATTATTCTCATTGTCATTTTTGCCGCTGCAATCGGCATGCTGGATATGCTTCCCGTTTTCAGGAAAGTATCCCTTCCGCTCAGCATTCCGGCTCTTGTCGGAACCGCAGTCTCGCTGCTGCTGGCCTTCAGGACTGCGCAGTCCTACGAGAGGTGGTGGGAAGCCAGAATGGTATGGGGTGCGATTGTAAACGATTCGCGCACCCTTGTCAGACAGGTGATGCAGGCCGCATCCAAAGAAAACAGCCAGATTGCAGACCAGTTTGCCGAAAGGCAGATCATATGGGTGTATGCCCTTGGAGAAGCGCTGCGCCGCCAGCCCTTCAGCCCGAAGGTGGAGGCCTATCTGAAGTTCCATAAAATTACCGGGACAAACATCCCCAATGCCCTGCTGGACAGGCATTCGCAGGGCGCTGCCGAAATGGAGCAGAAAGGGATCATAACGGATTTCAAGACCGTGCAGCTCAATGAAACCATTTCACGGCTCTGCGACCATATGGGAAAATGCGAACGGATCAAAAATACGGTCTTTCCAAAGTCATACAGCCTTCTGGTGCACACGCTGATCTATGTTTTTGCGGCCATACTGCCCTTCGGGCTCGAGGATTCCCAGCTGGCGGTTGAACTGCTGCTTACCATCCTGATTCCGCTGCTGTTCATTGCGATCGAATCAACTGCCATCATCATGCAGGATCCTTTTGAGAACACGCCTGTGGATACGCCGATGACTTCGCTGGCACAGACCATTGAGATCAATCTCCTTGAGATGACCGGCGCGAAGGATATTCCCGTAAAACCTAAGAACAGCCTTTATTATGAAATGTAGCAATTGGGCTTTCTGCCAAAAATCAGAATCCAATGGATATCGGGGTTGAACTTTATATGTCAGCCAAGCTGCTGCTGGCTGCTGCCCTGGGCGGCCTGATCGGGCTTGAAAGGGAAAGGGAACAGCAGAATACGGGCGTGAGGACTTTTGCATGCATCTGCGCGGCCTCCTGCCTGTTTGTTTCCATTGCGGCCCATCTTACGGAAGATGTCTCGGCTGTGGCCCGAATGCTTGCCGCCATTGCGACCGGGCTGGGATTCATAGGGGCGGGAATAATTTTCAGGGACCAGAGGAACCTGCCCAAAGGCATCACAACCGCCGCGGGCCTTTGGACCACATCAGCGGTTGGAATGGCCATAGCACTGGATATGCTTGTAATTGCCGTTTCGGCGACACTCATCATACTGCTGATTTTCAGCGTGAACCATTTTTCTTGGTACAGAAGACTGGTAGATAGATTAATTAAGAGCAAAAAAAAGGACTAACTAAACCAATGGACTGCCTTTTATCGGCACCGGGACACTTCAGGGAGAATGGTGCCGAATTTTTTAACCTTATAAATTATATATCATGGAACACAAACATAAATACGATAAGAACGGGAAACAGATCTGCTGCACGCAGACCGAGAAGGTGTATGTGCAGGCCGGCGCAAAGGAACTTCTGAAGGGGCACACTCCCGGTGACGGCCACAACCATGCGCACAGCAGCGACGACGGGCACAGCCATGCCCACACCGATGATGACGGCCATAACCACAGCACTGCCGAAGGCGGAGCGTTTAAGATGTTCCTTCCTTCGATAATTTCACTGGTGCTGCTGCTTCTTGCCATTTCTTTTGACAACTGGATCAAGCTGCCGTGGTTTTCTGGCACCCTGCGGTTCGTGTGGTACCTGGTGGCCTATCTGATCGTCGGATTTCCGGTTATCAGGGATGCCTTCAAAAGCATCACCAAAGGGGAGATATTTTCCGAGTTCCTTCTGATGAGCATAGCCACAGTCGGCGCCTTCATCATTAAGGAATATCCCGAAGGGGTTGCGGTAATGCTTTTTTACGCCGTAGGGGAAGTTTTCCAGACCCTTGCCGTATCAAGGGCACAGCGCAACATCAAAAGCCTTCTGGACCAGAGGCCCGATGAAGTGACCATCGTCGCAGACGGAAAGACCAAAACAATCAAAGCCGAACAGGCCCAGATTGGGGATATCATCCAGCTGAAACCAGGAGAAAAGCTTGGGCTTGACGGGGAGCTTCTAACCGACAGCGCCTCATTCAATACGGCGGCCCTTACAGGGGAAAGCAAACCGGACACCAAATCCAAAGGCGAGGCGGTCCTGGCGGGAATGATAAATCTCAACGTGGCGGCACAGGTGAAAGTCACCGCGGCCTTTACCGACAGCAAGCTCAGCAGAATACTGGAACTTGTACAGAATGCGACCTCGCAGAAGGCTCCGACAGAACTGTTCATACGCAGGTTCGCCAAGATCTACACGCCTATTGTGGTTTTTCTGGCTATCGGAATCTGCCTTCTGCCTTATTTCTTTGTGGACAATTATGATTTCAGCAGCTGGCTTTACAGGGCTCTTGTCTTTCTGGTAATTTCCTGTCCGTGTGCGCTTGTCATTTCCATACCGCTGGGCTATTTCGGCGGAATCGGTGCGGCCAGCCGCAACGGGATACTGTTCAAAGGGAGCAATTTCCTTGACGTGATGGCCTCGATCCAGAACGTGGTGATGGACAAGACCGGAACGATGACAGAAGGGGTTTTCAAAGTGCAGGAGACTGTCTTCAAGCCGGAGTTTGACAAGGATGAGATCCTGAAAATGGTCAATGCGGTGGAGAGCCAGAGCTCGCATCCTGTTGCTACGGCAATCCATGAATACGTGGGTGAGGTGGACAGTTCGATAAAACTGGAAAGCACCGAAGAAATTGCGGGCCACGGACTGAAGGCATTAATCGGCGGAAAGGAGCTGCTTGCGGGGAACTTCAAGCTGATGGACAAGTTCGGCATTTCTTATGATGTCGATCCGGCTTCGATAGTATACACGACCATCGCGGTAAGCTATGACAAAAAATATGTCGGGTATATCACCATAGCGGACAGCATCAAGGAAGACTCGCAGCTGACCATCGACCTGCTGCACAAGATGAATATAAAAGCGACGATGCTCAGCGGGGACAAGGGAAGCGTAGTGAAATTTGTAGCAGACAAACTGGGGATTGACAATGCCTACGGAGATCTTCTGCCGGAAGACAAAGTAAACAAAGTGAAGGAGATCAAGGCGCAGTATGGAACGGTTGCCTTTGTCGGTGACGGAGTGAACGATGCGCCTGTGGTAGCGCTCAGCGATGCGGGCATCGCAATGGGCGGGCTGGGAAGCGATGCGACCATCGAAACGGCCGATGTCGTGATACAGGACGACAAGCCTTCAAAAATACCCATGGCCATCAATATCGGCAGGCAGACCAAGAAGATCGTATGGCAGAACATCACCCTGGCTTTCGTAGTCAAGGGCGTAGTGCTCGTTCTTGGAGCAGGCGGGCTGGCCACGATGTGGGAAGCCGTATTTGCCGATGTCGGCGTATCGCTGATTGCGATTCTGAATGCGGTGCGCATCCAGAAAATGAAATTCTAAATTGGATAATTCAAAGATTCTAAAGGCTTAAATCCAAAAGATTTAATGCTGCTGTTTAGCTGCCGGCCAGATGATATCCGCTTACGGATAATCATCTGGCTCAGACGGCAGGGATTCTTTGTGCCCTTATCCAATCGTAATATCCATCAGAAATGCCTGCCGCAACCGCACAGGCAGAAATATCAAACGTGCAGTTTTACCGGCAGTTACTGGTAATGCAATGCCGTATCTGCAGGTATAGCGCATTGAATCGAATTTTATGCGAAATGAAAAAACGAAAGAAGAAATACTATCCCAACATACAGAAGACCTCCAGGGGACAGAAGGGCAGGCCGGTTAGAAAGAAGAACAGGTATTCGGCTGTCAATATCGGAAAAACGATCATACTGGCAATTCTGGGAATTGTGATTGTACTTGGAATTTTTGCAAGGGCAAGACATTTTATCCTGTACCACGTGCAGGACAGGCCGCATGAGCAGGCCAATGGGAAATTGACCAATGAAGGCGCAGGACGCCTTCCTGAATCCCCGAAATGAAATATATAAAAAAAAATATAAAAGGCGATTGTTAATTCAAAACCGCAGGCTTTTTCTAAGGTTCTGCGGTTTATTCTATAAAAAAATAAACCGGGCATTTAAACCAAATGATTAGCAGAATATGAAAAAGTATGCCAATATTTCCAATGTAATCCTTACCATTCTAAGGGACAATCCTGATCGTGATTTTGCTCTGGAGGAGCTTTCGGGCTTAATTTTTCCGACAGATCCGATACAAGAGGAGAAGCATAACCAGGCTGCCGTTCTGGATGTGCTGATTTTTCTGGACGACCAGAAAATGATCCTTCTGGATTTTGAGACGGACCGCTCAAGGCTTGCCAAATAGAACTGATAAGATCAAGGGCGGCAGCCCGTATTTCCGGAGAGCCTTCCCCGAAGGGAAGGCAGTTCCGGAAAAGCCTAATTAAGCGTTCAGACCAGCACGCTGAGTGCGGCAGGCTCTGCCGAAATTCTGCAGGTGTTGGTCCTTAATTTATAATGCTCCCCGTCGATCTGCGCATCGGTGAATATATTCGTGGGCATTTCGATCTGCAGGCTCTGCACCAGATGGTGCTGGGCCTTCTTGAATCTGCTGACTGAGCGGGTGAGAATATGGTATCCAAGGGCTATCTTTTCGAAAAAGGAAAGCTCGGGAATGAGAACCAGATCCAGTTTTCCATCCGTCAGCAGTGCGCCTGGGGTAAGGCTCATGCTGTAGCCCATTTCATTTGAATTGGAAACAAAGACCATAAATGGCTTTATTGGTATGACCCTGTCGTCGAAATATACTATGGCGGGCTTCGCCTTATACTCAAAGGCTGCCACAACTGCAGCCTTGATATAGGCAAAAAGCATCCTTTTTCCCGAATTCTCATACTTTTTTACAATCATCGCGTCAATTCCGATGCCGGTGTTGCTGAAAAAGTAATGCTGGTTGATTCTTCCGGCATCGATCCGCAATTTTCTTCCTTCCCTGATAATTTCAAGAGATTTTCCGATATCGCGCGGAATGTTCAGATGCGATGCCAGTCCGTTTCCCGATCCCACGGGGATGATTCCAAGCTTCACATCGGTTCCGATCAGACGCGAAGCCACCTCATTGATGGTTCCGTCGCCTCCGCATGCCACGATGATGTCGGGATTCTGCTCCAGCGCTTTTTCGGTGAGGATCAGGGCGTGCTTTCTGCTCATGGTGTAATCAGTGCTGATCTTATACCGGTCAGCGGGAAAGAACTGCCTGATGTAAAAATCCGGCAGGCTGTGGCGCCCTGCGCCGGAGACAGGGTTAATGATGAAATGTATATAGGTCATTGCTTATTTTAAAAGTTTGTTTGTAAAAAGGTAGTCAGCGGTCTGGTACCATGCGATGGTCTCTTCAAGAAAGGGCCTGTCCATCGGAAGGGGCGTGAGGCTGTTGTCTGATTTTTTCCAGCTGTAGAAGGCCTGCTTCTTCTGGTCGGAAAGTATCATAACCCGGCTGCCTTTCATGAGCGCGAGCTTGCGGTATGTCCCCAGAAACGCCCGCTGCTCGAAATCCGGGTCAAGGATGTCCCTGCCGAAGAAATCGGATTCGTAGTGCCATTTGAACATCGAAAATACGGTAGGCCAGAGATCGATCTGCGAGCACTGCTTATCCACCTTGCGGCTGGCCGTTTCGGGCATATTGACGATAAAGGCGGGGATATGGTAGTTGGCAATGTCTATCTCATCCTTTCCTGCGCTGCTGGCGCAGTGGTCGGCAACGACAATGAAGACGGTATTCTTGTACCAGGGCTTTTTAGACGCTTGGGCAAAGAGCCTTTTCAGGGCATAGTCGGCATACTTGACAGCCCCCTCGCGTCCCGTTCCCGACGGGATGTCTATCCGGCCCGAAGGATAGGTGTAGGGCCTATGGTTGGAGGTGGTCATCACGAAATTCAGGAACGGCTTTCCTTGCTTATGCTTCTGGTCGGCAGTGCTTAGCATTTTATTGAATATGTCCTCATCGCAGATTCCCCATGCATTTTCAAATGTGACCTCGCTGTCTGCGATATTATGCCTCACTGTGCTGATGCGGTCGCTGAGCACGCTTCCGCGCCCGCGGTCATAAATGCTGAAGCCGTTGCCTCCGAAGTAGGAGTTCATGTTGTCGAAATAGCCGTCGCCGCCGTAAAAAAAGCTGCAGTCATAGTTCTTGGACCTGAAGACATTGCTGATGGTGTAGAGGTCCCGGTTTTCAGGCCTTTTGACAATCGACTGTCCCGGGGTGGGAGGTATGCACAGTGTCAGCGCCTCCATGCCGCGCACGGTTCTGGTTCCGGTGGCGTACATGCCGGTGAAAAAGACGCTTTTCTGGGCAAGGCTGTCCAGGAAAGGGGTCAGGTTCTGCCTGTTTCCGAATTGGGCCATAAAATCCGCACTGAAGCTTTCCATGAGGATAAAGACCACGTTGCTGCGCTGCAGCGGCGACTGGACGTCCTTTATGCTGCGGTGGATCGAGTAGCCTGTAGTGGCAAAGGATACCGTGCTGTCTGCCAGTTTTGATTTGACGATGCTGAACGCGCGGTCATTGCCGATGGAGGTGTAAAACTGCTCGTACTTCATCTGGTTATTGCGAAAAGCGGCAAAAAAGGAATAGATGCCCGATTTGGAAATTTCGGAATTGTAGCGGTTGGGCGACCATTCGGCCAGGCTGCTGGAGATAAAAGTGATATAAAAGGATGCCGCGGCCGTGAAGAGCAGCAATATGGAAACCCTCTTCACTATGTCCGTGTTGTGGGCGAATGCGGCGGCAAAGGCTCTTGATCTGTAAAAGGCAAAAAGCACAAGTGCGGTAACTATCACGACAGCTGACACGAGAAGCGGCAGAGGATAGGACTCCTGTATATTGGCAATGACCTCGTAGGTGTAGATCAGGTAGTCCACCGCAATGAAATTGAAGCGGGTCCTGAATTCCTCCCAGAAGGTGATTTCGGCCAGAAAGGTGAAAACCAGTATGAAAACATTCAGCGCCGTAAAGAACCAGATTACGATCCTGTCGGCCATCGAGCCGGTCCATCTTCCCGCAAATACGGTATAGTATAGAACGGCAGGATAAGAAATCAGCGCGATGGTTCCGATATCAAAAAAAAGCCCTGTAAGGAGCGTGCGGATGACATCAAAAATGCTTTGCGAGACCTGGCCATGCTGCCAGATAAAAAGGATGATGCGCAGCAGCTGCGAAAACAGCAGAAACCATGCAATAAAATGAACCAGCAGTGCGTATCTGCCGGTTCTGATAGACAATTTACCCATAACTCAATAATAACTCAGCAAAGTTTACATTGCAATGTTGTAGTCATTCTGAATTTTTGGTTTTTATTAAGAAATATTAACCCTGTTTATGAAAAAAAAGCGCATTGCAGCCTGGCGCAGCTATGCTGGATCCGAGCGGAAGCTTCCTGCGCGATCAGGTGCCGCCGCTAGAACTTTACGCTGAAGCAGTGGAAATCATTATAATAGGAGTAGGAGATCTTCCATCCGCTTATCTCGGTTATCTTTTTGATGATGGCCAGACCCAGCCCGCTGCCGTTTGCCGAGGTGCCGCCGCTGAAGAAACGTCCGAAGAGCTTCTCGATGGGAAGCGGTTCGGCCGTACCAGTGTTGAGGACCATCAGCTCGCGATCCAGGGTCCTGATTATGATATTTCCCTCGGTGCGGTTATGGCGGATGGCGTTAAGCACCAGGTTGTTGATAAGGATTTCGGCAAGGACAGGGTTGGCTTCTATTTCAAGCTTTTCGGACAGCTGCACATTAATGGCGACCCATTTCTGGCCGGCCTGCTCGGTAAAGAAGTCCAGATGCTTTTCTATATGCTCATTAACCGAGATGCAGGTTTTTTCCAGATAGATCTCATGCTCTATTTTGGAGAGCAGCAGCAGATTTTTGTTGAGCCTGTTGAGTTTTGCGACATCCCTACTCAAGGCGCCCAGCACCCGAGTCTGGTCCTTGTCGAGCCGCATCTGGAAAAGGGTGTCGATCTTGTTCTGGAACAGCGCGAGGGGCGTCTGGAGCTCATGTGCGGCGTTTTCCACAAACTCGCGCTGGCTTTTGTAGATGGCCGTATTTTTTTCGATCAGCGCCTCAAGGCTTCTGTTCAGGCGTTCAAATTCATCGATTCCAGACTGGATAAAGTGCGGGGGCTTGCTTTTGTCGATCTCAAACTCATGGATCTGGTCCAGGGTATTGTAAAAGGGCTTCCATCGTTTGGATGCCGTTTTCTTGGACAGCCAGACTATGCCGATAAAAAGCACCAGAAGGATAAAGGTGAACATGCCAGCTATGGTGAACACCATCCTTTCCATTTCCAGCAGGTGGATCTTTTCGGTGTAGGTGTATTTTCTGCCGGCAATTTCCACTGGGGCGTAAATGATGCGGAAAGGCTCTTTTTCCTCAGCCGTGGAGTCTTCGATCATGGTGCCGACTATGGAATCTTTTTTTACGCCCATATCGGGCATAATGGTGAAATGCAGGTTGTACCTGTTCCAGGTCTTGATGTCTTCGGGAGTGAAATTGCGGCTGGATTGGTTAATGAATGCATTTTTATGCTGCACGAGCACCTCTTCGGTTTCGTAGATAAAAAGCCACTGGCTCACAAAGTAGAATATCGGAGCGCAGATTGTGAGAATTACGGCAGCGAGGATAAGAAAATCGCGCGTGGTTTTGCTGAGCAGTTTTTTGGTATTCATTTTTCCCATTTGTATCCTTCGCCGTAAACGGTTTTAATATAATCTCCCGAACCTGCTTTTGAAAGCTTCTTTTTCAGGTTTTTGATGTGTGCGTATATGAAATCGTGGCTGTCGAGCATATCGGCCATGTCGCCCGATAGGTGTTCGGCGATGGCGGCCTTTGACAGGACCTTGTCATTGTTGCCGATTAGGAACAGAAGAAGGTTGAGCTCCTTTCTGGTCAGCTCGATTTTCTGTTCATTTACAAGGACCGTTTTGGTGAACACCTCGATCCTGATCTCCTGGAACACCACGCTGTTGCTTCCCCTGAAGTTCCTGCGTCTTACCAGTGCCTGCATCCTTACCAGCAGTTCGGCAAGATGGAAGGGTTTTGTGAGGTAGTCGTCGGCTCCCAGACTGAAGCCCTCCAGCCTTGTTTCCAGGGTCTCTTTTGCCGATATGATTATCACCCCGTCGGTTTTGTCCTTGCTTCTCAGCTCCCTGAGGATGTCAAAACCGTTGCCGTCGGGAAGGCTAAGGTCAAGCAGTATGCAGTCGTAATCGTAATTATCGATCTTATGCACGGCCTGCGCATAATTGTGCGCCGTTTCGCATTTTACGCCATTGTCCTTGAAATAGCTCTGTATGCTTTGAGCGATATCCTGTTCGTCTTCTATGATTAAAATTTTCATGATGCCATTTTCTTACCGCCCCATGACAGTGCATATGCCCACTAAATTTAAGAATTTATGGCAATATATGCGCTGCGGGGCATCATTTTTATAAAACGGCTGTGCCGTTTATATTACAGTCTGTAATAATACGGCTCAATTTTGAATTAATTCTGAATTTTTGCCTGCAGCACGTTTTTTTAGCAAAATCTGCCTTAAGATTTCGGGGCTTTGATAAAGATTCCCCCAGCCATGAAAACTGGATGCCGGGAGAATCACATCAAAAAAAAGAGTCTGGGAGCGTATAAATGCCCTATAGGGTTTAATTGCTCAGCGCTGCACCATGCTGGAAATAATATTGATGCTCAATGCCAGTATGGTGGTGTTGAACATAAAGGAAAGCACCCCGTGCACCAGCGCGGTCCTCCTTATCTTCCTGTCCAGTATGGCGACATCGGACACCTGAAAGGTTGTGCCGATCACAAATGAGAAATAGACAAAGTCGAGATAGTCAGGTTCGCCTTTTCCGGGAAAATCAAGGCCGTTGAGCGAATAATGGAGATTGGCGTATTTGAAGGCGAACGTGGTATGGACCACCGCCCAGGCCGTTCCCACCGATGAGAGGGTCATCACCACATGCAGCGCCAGCTCGGAACCGGTCTTCTGATCGGCTGAAACATACAGCAGCAAGATGCCCAGAAGGCTTACGGCCGTTGTAAGGAGCATGAACAGGGACAGCACAGCGCGTCCCGAGTCCTGGTCTTTGGCACTTTTCTTGAGCTCATCCACGCGGCAGGTCAGGATGGTGAACCAGGAGAAGAACAGCTGGGTTAGGGAAAAAGCCAGCCATACCGCCATGATGTGCACCGAGGGCCTGCTGGTTCCGATCTCAAGGACAACGGCGGTGAGCAGTCCCGCCGAAGCGGAAATTGCCAGCCTTGACCTGTTGCTGAGCCGGTTTATAAATACTGTTCCATTCATAAGAAATTATTTTTATGGCTTGTGCCGGTTGTTTGAATGCTATTGGTAAATGTTCATATTTTCATCATAGATGGGACTTTCTATATTCAGAAAGTTCAGCACACTGTGGAAGACATGGTACTGGGATGCGGTTTTATCGGCTTTCAGTTTTTTTGAGCCGGGCGAAACCCAGACAATAAAAGGAATCTCAAACTGCTCCCTTGAAGCAATGCTCATCGGCAGGCCGTGCATGTAGAGATTTTTTTCGCCGAGCGACTCTCCGTGGTCCGAAACAAAAATCATAGTGCTGTCAAATTCCTTGAGCTCTTTCAGGTTCTGGATCACGCGGCTGAGCAGGTAATCGGTATAAACTATCGTATTGTCGTAGGCGTTCATCAGTTCCTGCTTTGAGCAGTCAGCAAGCTCGACGCTGGTGCAGACCGGATTGAAATACTGGAACGCCGGAGGGTACTTTTTGCTGTAGCTGGGGCCGTGGCTGGTGCTGGTATGCAGCACCAGAAATATCTTGTCCCTGCTGCTGGCCAGGATCTGCTCCCGGAAAAGGTTAAGCAGGACCTCGTCGTATGCGCATTCCCTGCCCGGACATGCAGCGCCTAGGTATTTCCGGTCCTGGTAATTTTTGATATGAAGCGGCGGCTCTCCCCAGTTGGCGGTCCTCCAGATGACCTCGACATCGTTACGGTACAGGTAGTTGGGCAGAATCTCATAAAGCTCATCGGTCTTTTTATGGTCCAGTATCGCCTTCACGCCGCCGGTGGTATAGGTTGCCGAGGAGACAGCATTGAAGATATGCAGGTTTTCAGTTTTGGAAAGCAGCGGATTGGTGTTCTTCGGATAGCCGTACAGCGAGAAATTGGCCCTTCTTGCGGATTCCCCGATGACCAGCACCACAATGGATTTCTTCCTGTCCCTGATGCGGGCATCGGGAAGCAGGATTTCCTTCTGGTTTTTATTGTACTGGTGCACGTAAAACAGGGAGGTGTTGACCGCATAAGACCATGGCATTGCAAGCCCTCCCAGCTTTTTGGAATTCTTGTCGATCCAAAGCCAGCCGGCTGAATTGATAAATACCAGCGCCAGCGCAATGAGCAGGCTGCCTGAGCAGAGCGCCGCAAACCTTTTAAGAGGCTCCTTTATGATCTTTATCCTCAAGAGCGCGGCCGAGGGAACTATCCCGAGCACGAGCACATAAAGCGCCAGCCTGATCGAAAAATAGGCGCTTGATTCAGCATAATTGGTGTTGAGGATATTCCCCACCATGCTTTCGTCTATGATCACGCTGTAGGAATTGATGAAATACAGGGCTGCCGCGCTGAGGGCAAAAAAGAGCGAAATGAGAATTCTGCCGAAAATTCCGGTAAGGTAAAGCAGCAGGTAAAAGACCAGGAAATCCAGCACCAGCATCAGCGCGATGAGGCTGGCGATGGTCATAATGCCGCTGAAACCCGCGTAATTCAGGTTCCCGACCACAAAAGAGAAGAAGGGGATATGGAAGAACAGGCAGTTGGCCAGGCTGATTAAGGCTGCCATGCGGGCTGCCGGTAGTTTACCTTTTAACATATGCGGCGGTAATTTTATATAGTGATATGGTCAAAACGAATAAAGACAGGCAGAATATGAAAAGGTGCTCCTGCATGATCCTGAAGGCCAGCGCAAGCCAGCATCCCGTGAAGGCAATGATGAAAAAGGGGTGGTATTTCCTGTTTCCGATCCATTTCCAGATGCGGTACCTTGTTGAGATAAATATGCCGGCAAGGGCGCAGAAGTAGCCTATGATGCCCCCGACAAGAACATCAATGGGGTAATGCGCTCCTAGGGCAACCCTTGTGAGGACAAGCGCGAGACCTGCTGACACAAAAAGTGTGCACCAAAAGATCCTGTTTATCAGCCTGGCAGGCATAAAGGCAAACATAAGGATGGAAAGCGCCGTAAAAATGGTGATGGAATGCCCTGAGGGCAGGCTGTTGTGCCCTGAGAGGGTTCTTCCGATTATAATAAAGCTGCCGTTGTCAAAAAAAGCTGCCGGCCTTGGGACATGAAAGAGCTTTTTCAGCACGCTGGAAAACAGGCAGGAAACCAGAAGGGCAGAGGCAAGAGACTCCCATATCTTAGGCGCGTGCAGCACAAAAATGCTCAGCAGCGACGCCACCACCAGCGTATTTCCGGTTTCGGTGAGATTGTACTGCATTTCAGGATATTGGGACAGGGTGGCATTCAGCATAAAGAAATATTCCCTCTGGATCAGGATATACGATTCGGCGCGCAGCGCATCGAGCATGAAAAGGAACGCGGCGATTAGCAGCAGCAGCACCGCAGGCAGGAAAAAAAGGGTAGGCCGCAGCCTTGAGAAGTTGAATGAAACATAAAGATCCAAAAGGGGATTGGCCTTTTCGGACGTGATTTTTTCGATGCCCCCATCGGCATTTTCGAGGAATAATTGGCGCATTTTCTAGGACTTTGTTAATCATTGTTTTACACTGGCTTAACCAGGGCAAAACATATCGATTCTTTTTTCCCGAAAGTTTACAATCCAATTTTGTAATCATCCTGAATTTTCATTTCACAGACTTTTATTTTGGATAATTTTAGTGTTTATTTGTTTGTATATCAGATTATTAAAAATATTTTAAAATTTTCAGAAGAGCAGCAAGTCTCTCAATGCGAGCAGTTTTTTTTCTGCCGATCCAATGCGTTTTAACATTCGCCGGCGCATTATTTTAACACTGAAATTTTGCATGCGCCGAATGTAAATAGGTATATTTGGATTTAGAATCCACCCAAGACCAACGGTCAGATCTTTCAAAATGGAAAAAGCGATACGACTAAAAGTGAGAAAAGATTTGGATGCCCGCCAGCAGCATACCATCCTTAGGCTCAAGGGCAGCCTGATTTCCAAAGGCTATACCGAGATTATCCACATCCTGGACAAGGATGAGGAGTTTCATATCAATACCTTTGAAACGCCATCTGAAAAGCAAGTCGAAGTTAAGCAGTATATCGCTGCATTTATAAATCAGGAAAACATCCTGGATACTGTAACGATCGAATAGGTTCAATTTTCAAATAAAAGCTGCTTCGGTTGTGAAGGCAGAAGCACTTTTTGGTTTTAAGGTTGCACATGCTGCAAATAATTGTAATTTTATAAAAAATCTTACTAAAAACTTTTGGCGCATTGATGAACATTGATTTTCTGGATGCAGGCTGTGCGGATGCCATCCATATTAATTTTAAAGGCACTGATGATAAAACGCACAACATCATAATTGACGGCGGCAGCGAGAAGAGCCGCCTTTATGAGTCAGGGCTCAGAAAGAGATTGCATGAAATAGCCAACGTCAGAAAAGAAATAATTGATATATGGATCATCACCCACATTGATGATGATCATATAGGCGGAATTCTCCGTCTTCTTAAAGATGCTGACCTTCTGAAAGCCGTGGATCTCTCCAGAACCACTTTCTGGTTCAATTATTCCAACTGGGACTATGACACCGGCATCCGGAGCAATAACTTAAAAAATGTCAAGCAGGGCATTACCCTTAGGGAGTACCTTGCAGCCCATTCACATGTAAAACAGGACATAACCGACAGCCACCCCCTGATTGATTTATGGGGAGCCAAATTGATTATCCTGTCTCCCGACAATGCAAAATACAATTCGCTTCTCAAGCTGTGGAAAAATGAGGAAGTGAAAATGAGGGATAAGGAGCCTTCATCTTTAAAAAGCATTAGAAATAATGACTACGGCAGGAGGATTGAAGATTTCGACACTTCCAGGGAAGTGAAGGATGTTTCGGTGGAAAACGGATCAAGCATAAGTTTTATGCTGCAGTTCAACGGCGAATCATTTCTGTTTACTGCCGACAGCCATCCTGATGTACTTGTCTCGGCTATCAGGAGAAAATTCGGAGGGCAGAAGATCAAGCTAAAGCATATGCAGATTCCCCATCACGGAAGCAGGTATAATACAAGCAATGCTCTACTGGAGCTGGTTGACTGCGAAAATTACATTATTTCAGCAGATGGATATAACCGTTCAAATCTGCCCAACAAGGAAACTTTAGTGAAAGTGCTTCGCGCCAATCCCGATAAAAACATCAATTTTTTTATCACGCAGGAAAATGAACTTACAAGGAACATTTTTAAAGCAGATCCAGAATTTAATACTAATCTAATATTTCCCCAGCCGGGAAACAGCCACCTTCACTTTGAAATAGGATGACAGCAGAGAAAGATTTTATAGTAAGAATTGAAAATCCCCAGGGATTCAGCAGCGGACTTATATATTCGCCGGCCGGCCAATCAGAAGAGGCCTATGTTTTTACGGCAAGACATGCTCTGGTTGGGGATAATGGGATTGCATGGGATTGCAATGAGCTGTCAGTCGGATTTCTTACTGATAATGGATGGTCTGAGTATAAGCTGCATGATGGGGATGTAATATTATTTGGCGAAAACAATGCAAGTGAAGATATAGGAGTACTGATAGTCAAAAAGCAATTCCTTCCCGTATCGCTTAACTATGATAAATGCCCTGAAATCTGCCTGGTGCCGGCTAAAGTCCATGAGCTTGAGATAACAGGTTTTCCTAAAGTGGTTCTTAATCAATTAAAAAGAACGCTGCACCATTTGATGCCCCTTAAGGATAGAGATTACGAAAGGCAGATACAGATTGAAGTATCAGATCCCCTGACCGGGGAGTACAATGACGACAACCTTGTGGAAGGCTATTCGGGAAGTCCGGTATTTGTTAAAGTGAATGACAGATATTTCTGCTGCGGCCTATTTCTTGCCTATGAGACAAAAAATAAAAGAATATTGGGGATCGATCTTTCTCTGGTAAATGATCTTCTGGCGTCAAGATCGCTGCCCCTTTTATCATTGCTGCAGATAGAGACAGACCCTACTGTGCTTGAAGCAGCTGAAAAGCTTAATGAAAATTCTTTCAGGGTGCTTTCAAGAATACGAGACAGCGTTGGAAAAGTCAACCTGCCGAGGACCGAAATTTCAGCCGCTGCTTTGGAAGTTATAAAAAACGGCAAGCTGGCAATATTTACAGGAAAGCCGGGAAGCGGAAAATCGGCGATGGTTAAGAAGATTTTGGATGGACTAAAAAGCGATTTTGAAATATTTGCTTTTCAGGGCGAGCAGCTGGACAAAAAAAGCATCGAGGAGATATTTGCAGATAAGCCCTTCTGCTTTGGCATATCCCTTTCAGAGGTTCTTGATTCCCCGCAATTCGGTAAAAAGAAAATTTTCCTTATAGATAGCATCGAAAAAATACTTGAAACGGATAATGCTGAGACAATATTGGATTTTTTTGAACTGCTTTTTAAAAGAGAGAATATTACATTAGTGTTTACCTGCAGGAGCTATGCGGCCGAGCATTTAAAAATCCGTTTTTTAAGGCAGTTTCCCGCTTTTCCCGATTTTGATGTGCCTGCGCTTGATGCAGCGGAGCTGGAATGCATCGCTGAGAGCTATCCGATGCTGAGAACGTTAGCAAAAAATAAATCCCTTTTGAAAGTTCTCCAGATTCCCTTTAATCTGGATAAGGCAGTGTCTTTACCTCAGAATTCGGTAAAAGATGATATTGATACTGAAGCAAGGTTCAAACAGATCATGTGGGAATATGTGATTGAAGGGCGCGAAAAGGAATCAGATCCCCGAAAAAGACAGCTGCGCGGTGAGACATTTATGGAAATTGCCCTGAAGAGGGCATCGGCAATGAGCGCATATGCAACTGTTGAGCACGCACGTGCTGACATACTTCACGAGCTGACCGCTGACCATATTATTGATCCCGAACCGGTATACAGAAGAAGCTTTGCGGCAGCTCATGACATCTATGAGGACTGGGCATTGACAAGGCATATTGACAGCAATTATCTGCAGTACATTGCTGAAGAGGACAATTACGGCGCTTTTTATGATGCAATAGGAACCGCTCCGGCAGTCCGGCGAGCCTTCAGAATCTGGATATCAGAAAAAATACAGGCAATGGACGGATCTGCAGGCCAGCTCGTAAAATCAACCCTCAACGATTCGGCAATCCAAAACTACTGGAAGGATGAAATATTAGTTGCTGTCATGCAGTCGCATTACAGCAGTGATTTTCTGCGGGAAAACAAGGATTTTCTATTTTTAGATCAGTTTAAATATTTCATAAGGATAATTTTTTTAGTTCGGGTTTCTTGCCAGAAGCCGGATTTTTCCCTCCTGAACGCATTGGATGTGGACAAAAGGACTCAGGTATATCACAATATCAATCTGGTTCCCTACGGTGAAGTATGGGCCAATCTCATTGAATTTATTTTCTTAAACCTGAATCTGCTGCAGCCACAGATGAGATTGATACTATCAATGCTGCTGCAGTGGGAGAAAGGCCTGAAAAAAAACGGACCGTTTCCTGCCGAGGCCGAGCATGCGGCTAAAATTTTAATATGGTTTTACAGTAATTTTACATCAGGTGTCCCATCTGGCCAGGGAAGGGCTAAAACTGAGAATCTTGAAAATGGAATATTAATGCTTTTCCGTCTGTCTGACTTTGTCAAAGATGAATTGAAATCATTAATAGAGGATGCGTTTAGAAATAAAAACAGGGATGCTGATTTTGAAATCGGCAATCTGTATGACAAGATTTTAGAGTATGCCCTTGACGGGTACGAAGGGCAGAAAATATGCAAAAATTATCCTGAACTTGTCCTTGAAATTGCAGAAAGCAAATGGTTTTATTATCCGCCGACTCCTGAGCAGATTGCAGAAATGAAGAGGCAGTCCATCCTGGGGCCGTACCACCGGTCGATGATGCACACTGAACAGGATTTCGGCTTCAGAAGGAGCACAGAAAGGCATTATTCACCTGGAAGCCCTTATGAAACGCCTATATTGAACCTTCTGCTGTATTCTCCCTTTGCAACTGTAGATTTTTTAGTGAAGCTATTTAATCACGCTGCCGATTCCTATATCAAGTCCGATTTCGGCCGGGACAATGAATTTCTGCATCCTGCCGACCACCGTTCGCAGATAACTGTTATAATGGACGACGGAAGAGAGATTAAACAGCATGCCAGCCCTTCATTATGGATGATGTTCAGAGGAACCTATTTTAATTCGCCCGATGTTCTGAAATCCTGCCTAATGGCAGCCGAGTGCTATCTGCTGCAGATCGGCCGAGATATAAAAGAGAACAAGCATGACCAGTACACTAAATTTTTAAAGGCTTCCTGGGACTACACCTTTGAGGCTTTTTTAACCAGATGCAACAGCGTCATGGGGTCGGCAGTGCTTATAAGTGTCGCTAATGAGCATATGGATCTTGCCGGAAGAAGAATTTTTCCTTTACTGAAAATAAGGGAGATTTATCATCTGGATTTCCACAGGTGCCTTAAAGAATCAGAAGCCTACAGTCCTCTGAGCTATAAAAAGCACCGCCAGCTGCGCCACCTGCAGCTGCAGAATTTCCAAACACTAAAGCATAGAAGCAAAAGCATTGAAGATCTGGTTATAAACCTTAGCCTTGGCGAGTTTCAAACCGAAATCTTTGGGATCATAGATAATTTTAATCTGGAAAACCCGACAGACCAAAACTGGCGTTTTGCACTTGCCCGGATAGACCGCAGAAAATTAAGAATAGTAAAGGAAGTTGAAAACGGCTATCTGTTAGAAACACAACTGGAGGATGACTTGCAAAAGGTTGTCGAGGAAAATAAGACGAAGCAGGAAGAGAACCATACCGTTTCTTATGCAGCATACTGGTGCATGCAGAAATTTAAGCATGAAACCGTGGAAGAGGACAGTTATGAAAAATGGTCGGAGTTCCACAAAATCTCTGTGGATGCCCAGGATAATAAAAACATCTCCAAGATGCATAACCAGCCCGTGCTGGTGGCTGCAATGGGAATCAGGGATTTCTATAGGTCATTAAGCGCAGCAGAAAGAGAATGGTGTGAAACAAAAGTAAACGAGCTCTTTAAATACGAACTTTTCGAAAATAGGCTAATGGATTTTACGAATTCCAAATACACGGTGTATGAAACAGAAGCTGCCTTTTCTGTTGTTCCAATTTTGATGCTCAAGTCGGATGAGACGCAAAAGAAGATGTACAAGCAGAATATTCTTTATTACTTAACGCATTTTCATCAGAGATCCGAGCACAATTCCCTGAGAGCGTCAATTAACAGCTACCTATGGAAGCATGATCCCGGTTTTGTATTAAACTGCATCTTCTGCATTGTGGAGTATTCAAAATTCTCGCACCTTAAGCACAGGCTGGAGCATTTAAGCGGATATAAATCTTATAAAAGAAATTTATTTTCCATTATAAAAACAGCACATTATAGAATAAGGTTAAAAATAAATCCCCATTATAAACCCAAAGGCCGCATTGCTGGGCATATCAAATACAACGATGCCCTTAAACAATACAGCGCCGCTATTGATGCCATTATGAATAGGGTCGCTAAAGAGGAAACCCCAGTGCAGATTGCAATTCCTGAATATCAGTCAAATGCAGGCGACTGGCTTTTCGAAGCTTTAAAACTGGTGCCGGCTGAAACAGAACTCAAAATTCTTCGGGACTATTTCAAGAATGTCTTGAGTTTCATTTTTGAAACCTTTGCAAAAGATTCCGATCCATATGACGACACGATCCATCATACCCTGCAGCAGTTTTTTCAAGAAAAATTTGCACTGTTTTTACTCAGCCAGCCTGAGGATACTGCAATTGAGAACTTTAAAGCATTAATTGACTGGGCTTATGCAGATGGCGTAAAAATCTTTTATTCCGATAAAAGATATGATTTTACCGTTAAGTGCCTGGAGGAAGTGGTAAACCAGTTTTTAAATGATGAATCCAAAGCGGCAAATTTCTGGATTTTATGGAGTTATTTAAGCCATAAGATTTTAACGGCTAAGATGTTTATTTTTGATAAAGCCTTTCTATTCAACCATCGCATACTTTCCTTAACGCAGTTAGATTGGAATCCCCTAAAAAATAAAAAGCATTTTTTTGAAACTTTTATACTCCAGGGGGGAGATCTTGAATCTTCCGGAAGATTAACAGCCGGCATTGGATTTGAGGAATTAATGCCTGACGCTGTCAGCTGGCTGGCTGAACGCATTAAAAAAGAGTGGCCCGGAAATAAAGACTGGGATTTTTATCTTGAAAAAATTATTATCCAGACCTATTACGACGGCCGCATGAGAAGAGAAATCACGGCATCTGCCAGATTAAGGAATGATTTTATTGCGCTGCTGGACAAGCTGATAGATCAGAGCGCTTCTTCCACAGCTTATATAATCCGTGAAGATTTCATATCTTCAAAAGGACTGCCGTAAAATTGGTGACATTTTTCAGTAACTCGGAAAAAAATACAGAAAAGATAAAAAAGATTCACGGTATTTATGAACCGCACCATTTTGTCTTTAATGACTGTATCTTTGCCTTTAGTGCAGACAGGTCGTTAATCTCATGGAGATAAAACAGTCCAACTACAATATAATGGGAATTTGGCTTAACGTCTTCATTGAAGGTATCCGTAAAATAAAACTGCGGGTCTGCTGAATTATAAATTAAGGCATATGCATTATCAGGATTCGGAGCCGAGATGCATCCATTAAACAGATTTACAATCTCCTGATCAGTAAGCGCACATAAAAAGTGGCAGATTAGTTCATTCATGGTATTACTTGTAAAATTTATATTCAATTCCAAATTTAAACACCGATGCCGGCGTAGATCCGGTTGGGAAAAAACGGATAATTAAAGTATCGCTGTTTTTTTTAGCTGTGATCTTATAGCCTCTTTCTTCCATGTAGGTGGAGGTTTTGTCCTGAGCATCAATAATTTCAATTTTGGCAGGATTTTTTGAAACCTTAAATATGGAATTATGTGTGTTTTCAAATATAAAAATATTTCCCTGTTTTTCAACTGTAATGTAATCTGCAGAAGCGGTGTCCGAGCTCATGATGCGGTTAACTGCCCCTGCATTTAAATTATAAGTGGTTTCAACCATTTTGCCATAGCCCGGTTTCGAACTGCACGACATTATAACCGCCAGTATGGGCAGCAGCGTTTCTTTTTTCATTTAACCTTCTTTTACGTTAATAAAATATATCCTTCTGATCTAAAGTTTGATACACGATTTGAAATAAGATCAGGAATTAAATTTTCTCGGCATTATTGCCTGCTGTTTAAAGCACAACAGCAGATTTATTCTGTAAATATAGCCCTATAATAATCTCGAGGTTACGGTTTTCCGTATTACGCCAATTTTAAATTTATGGCTGAAGATACGAATATTCGTTCATATCTTCTGGATTTTTGGGTGAATCACCCAATGAAGAAAGCAGGTGGATTTTGATCCGCTAGTATCGGCAGAGCTTCTTTTCATTTCCCGCAGAAACGGGCATGGACTAAACAGCGGATTTAAAACTGCCGAATTTTAATTACTGTGCAGATCGTTTTTTTAGAAGGCTGGAATTAAAAAATTAGCTAACTTTAGGCATAAGAACTAATACAGTACAGTATGGATATTGATTATCAGGACCGTAATATTTTTGAAACGGATTATATTTTCAGGATACAGACCTTTGAGAAGTACCTGGAAAGCCCCGCCGCATCACAGCAGCATTATGCAGAGTATAAGGCGGGACTCATTCCCAACATATTTTACGCGCATAATATGAAGGATGTCCTGAGCCTCTTCAAAGAAGAATATGATGATATAAAGTCCGGACTCGAGCGCTATGAAACGGACGACAACAATGATTTTCCGATGCTCAAGTCCTACGTAAATACGGAAAGGAACCTGCGAAAAATATTGGACAAGGACCAGCTAAGAGACTATACCACACTGCTGGAACGCTCCTTTGACAGCCAGAAGACCGATGCAAAGGCCACAGCAGTGAGCCGTTTTTTTCTGTCCAGCCCGATATTGGAGAGCTATATCTATCAGATTGAGAAGGTTTTCGGGAAAGGCATCCTAGACTGATTTCGGATTTTCTGGTGAGATTTTCGGATCATATGCCGTCCTTTTAATCTCTTAATTTTCGATTTATGGAACTGCATTTTGAAGATTTAGCGCTGACCGTTAGAGCCGGAGAGCTGGACGTGCCTTACGGCCTGAGTGACGAGACCCTGTTTTTATCGGTCCGCAGCCATTTAGCCGGTGTGCTTGGTTTCGGAGGCACAGAAATTTTCTGTTTTGGACCGGCACCGGACAACACGGCAGACGGTCAGGATGAGCTGCTGGAGAACGGCATCTTCTACCGTATCATCGGATATGAAAAGAATCTTGGCATCGATCTGGAGAGTGCGGCGGATGAAATAATGAGCGCCTTCCATTTCTTGGTCGAAAATTTCGAGCCAAGATGGGCCACGATCTTCGTGGAGGAGGGATCCGCAAAAAGAGAGGTGACAATCGAGCTTCTGTATCAGGAAGTGTTCTGAAAATCGTTCCTCACTGCTGTTCTTTGCGCAAAAGGATCAAGCAGGCCAATTATAAATTTAAAATAGAGGAGAGATGAATCCAGAAGACGGCATTGAAAGATTTATCAGCGCGCAGCAGGACACCTACGCCCGGGCATTGGAAGAAATCAGAAGCGGACGCAAGCAGAGCCACTGGATGTGGTTTGTCTTCCCGCAGATCAGGGGTCTGGGTTTTACGGACTATAATGTATATTTTGGCCTAAAAGACCTGGACGAAGCCAGGGAATATCTTAACGATCCGGTGCTGGGCAAACGTCTTGTCGAGGTTTCACAGGCGGTCCTGGGACTGAACGGAAAAACCGCGCTGGAGATTTTCGGAAAGCCTGACCAGCGGAAGCTCAGGTCCTGCATGACGCTGTTCAGCAGGATTGCCGATGCGGATCCGGTCTTCGGAAAAGTGCTTCAGAAATACTATGGCGGCATTTTGGATGAGAAAACAATTTCCATTCTCGGGACTCAAAATTAGGTTCTAATGATTCTATCCAAACCTCACAGGTCGACGTAGATAATTTTTACCTTCTCGCGGTGCCCGTCGATCAGGCAATTTATCTCATTGCTCAGCTCCCTGTACTTGGCTGCCGACTCTTCCTTTTCCTGATTCTTTTCCATTTCCAGCCTATTGGTTTTTTCCTCGGGAGTTTCCTGGACCATCTGCCCCAATTCCATTTCGGTGCCTGGCTCGCCATCATTTTCCAGAGCCTCTTTCTGCTGCCACCTTAAGGCAGCTTTTGCCTCCCTGTGGCAGACGATGATGTAGTCTTTCAGCAGCCCGACACATCTTTGCACATGCTCGCCGAAGCCGCCGTCTTCGTCAAGGAGTTCATAGGGATAGGTGTAATTGATGATCTCCATTCGGGAATGAAGGTCAATTTTAAAGTATTCTATAAATTCAGAGTCTGTGACTCCGTTAAACTTATCGATTTCCATAGCAGTATCTGTTAGATTTGAAAGCCGACCAGGTTTCCCTGATAGGGAAAGGCGAAATCCTCGATTTTCACCGACTGGTCCAGCCATGCGGATTCGTCCTGTCGTTTGAGCATAATGGGCATTCTGAGCTTATGGTTATGGATGTACTGCATCAGGCCATTTGCTTTTGTGGTCACCATGGTGTAGGTGTTTTTAATTTCATTTGTTAGGGGATCCGTCCAGGAGGAATACAGGCCGGCAAACGTAAAGATTTCATCATCCTGCGAATTGATCTGGTACTTGTCCTTGCTTTTTCCCTTCTCATCATTCCAGTGCCATTCGTAATAGGCAGATGCGATTATCAGGCATCGGTTATGTGTTATATTCTTGAATGATGCTTTCTCGTCAATGGATTCAATGCGGGCATTGAGAGTGTTTTTCCTGAACTCGATGTCCTTTGCCCAGGAAGGCAGCAATCCCCAGGTGTAATCCGTTGTGATCAGATGCGGAGAGGAATTTAGTATCACAGGGATATTTGGATGGGAGAACCCGTTTATAAAATCCGACTGCAGATAGGTTTCCTCATTGTCGAGTTCCGCATTAAAGCGTCTTTTGAGATCTTCTATGGAGGCATTCTGCTGGGTATAATAACACATAATATTCCGTTTTAAAGGCTGTTTTAAAAATGTCTTATCCTGATTCTAATTTGCCCTTTTAAGGGCTTTAGTCTTTTTCATACGGCTTAAGTTTGAATAAACGATCTTATGGAATCTTACCCAATAGACATTAAACGCATCGAAAGGCTTATTAAAGAAAATGAAAAGCGAAAACAAAAGCTTAGAAAAAGAAACAGCAGAAAACTGATGTACGGCATGCTTGTTTTCCTCTTTCTGTTTCTGCTTTTCTATCAAATTTAGTTCATTCTTAGGACATTGCATAACTAAATATTCAAAATTTCATTCTGTGGCGCGGCAGATTAATTTCGTGATCCTGCGGATAAGGCTGGCGGTGGGTGCTGCTGACATCCTGTTTGATATTGTGCTGTGTGGAATACCTTTTTTCCGAGTCCGAATATCTCGGATCAGGTATAAATGGCATTTTCGCCATTCTGGAAATGGTGATCGTAGGGAAATGATAGTCAACTTCCACTGTGCCCAAAAGCAGGTAGCATCCGCCTCCCTGAAAAGGATTATTTACAAGACTGTCCGGGAAATGCGCCGTATCAAAATAGGCTCCCTCATGATCGATCCATGTCCCGAAATACATATTGCCCCTTTTTGTAGGCACCTGTTTTGTCGAGATGAGATAGGCAAGCATGCGAACTTCCTTCTTATGGTATTTTAACAAATCCCGAACCATCACATCCCCTCGGTATCTGGTTTTGAGCAGATCAAAAACGGTGCAGGAAACCGGGAAATTCAAAAGCTCGATTTCATCAAAGGCATCCTCAAAAATCGAGCGCTCCAGAACAGGCAGCTTAAATTCCTTTGCAGGCTGTTCAATGAGCATAAGCCCGCGATTTGCTGGCTTGAAATTATTCATCAAAAGGCTTACCTGCACCAGAAGCTGGTTTTTGGTTTTTCCCGTAAAACGGAAAGCGCCGATAAAAATAAGTGTCTTTACATTCTCAATTCCCATCGGCACCCTGTTTATAAAATCTTCCAGCGATTTATAGATGCCGTTTCTCTCGCGCTCAGCAGCGATGAACAGCGATAGTTTGGAATCCAGGCCCTGCAGGTGCATAAATCCCAGATAGATATCGGTGCCGTAAAGAGCGGTCTCGTATCCGCTTTTATTCACGCAGGGGGTATGGATAACAGCGCCGGCCATTCTGGCTTCGTGCACATAGATTTCAGTTCTGTAGAACCCTCCCTGATTATTGATTACGGCAACCATAAATTCAATAGGGTAGTGCACCTTCAGATAAAGGCTCTGGTAGCTCTCCACGGCATAGGATGCGGAGTGGGCCTTACAGAAGGAATAGCCTGCAAAGGATTCGATCTGGCGGTAGATTTCCTGGCTCAGCGCTTCGGGATGCCCTTTTGCGGCCGCCGAAATAAAAAAATCGTCCTTCACTTTCTGGAGCGCCGCTTTAGAGCGTCCCTTGCCCGACATGGCACGCCTTAGGATATCGCCGTCCGCTGCCGACAGCCCGCCGTAATGCAGGGCAATTTTGATCACGTCTTCCTGATACACCATAATGCCGTAGGTTTCTCCGAGCTCCTTTTCAAAGACCGGGTGAAAGTATTCAAATTTTGACGGGTTGTTATGGCGGAATATGTATTCCTTCATCATTCCCGACTGCGCCACTCCTGGACGGATGATCGAAGAGGCAGCAACAAGGGTTTTATAATTATCGCATTTCAGACGGCGCAAAAGCCCCCGCATCGCAGGGCTCTCGATATAGAAGCATCCTATGGTTCTCCCTTCGGCCAGATAGACGTTTGCGGAGGGTTCGTTTTTTGAGATTCTCGTGTCGCGGATATTGATCCGGATTCCTCTGTTCTTCTCAATAATCTTCACGGTATCGTCAATATGCCCGATGCCCCGCTGGCTGAGGATGTCAAACTTGTCAAAACCGATATCCTCTGCCGTATGCATATCAAAGAGCACAATGGGGAATCCTTTCGGGGGCATTTCCAGAGGGGTGTAATTGGTCAGCGGCTCTTCGGAAATCAATATCCCGCAGGAATGCATGCTTCTCATATTGGGGTATTTTTCGAGCATCATGCCGTATTCCTGAACCAGCTTTACAATTGAGTTGGTCTGGTGGAGCTTCATTGGATTTTTCGCCAGCATATCCAGCTCGTCTTTAGGCAGGCCGAAGACCTTTCCGACCTCGCGGAAAATCGAGCGGTATTTGAATTCAACATTAGTCCCGCAGAATGCCACATAGTCGCTTCCGTATCGGTTTGAGATGTATTTCAGGATCACATCGCGCTCTTTCCACGACCAGTCGATATCGAAGTCGGGAGGGCTTTTGCGGTTCTCATTCAAAAAGCGCTCGAAATACAGGTCAAGCTCCAATGGGCAGATGTCGGTTATTCCCAGACAGTAGGCAATGATGCTGTTCGCGCCCGAGCCCCTTCCGATATGAAGGAAGCCGCAGAAGGTGCTGTAGCGTATGATGTCCCAGGTGATCAGAAAGTAGCCGCTGAATTCAAGGTCATTGATGACTTTCAGCTCTTTCTCCACACGCGCTTTTGCTTCTGCATTATGGCGCCCATATCTCCGTACCAGGCCTTCTTCGGCAAGGGTGGTCAGAAGGGCAATATCCCCTTTTTTACTTTTGGTGTAATGCCTTTTGTTTTTCGGACTTTCAAAATCGTACTGAAAATTACAGCGCTCGATGATATGCCTTGTATTCTGGATGATTTCGGGATAATCTTCATACAGTGCGATAAGTTCCGCTTCCGGAATCATCACATCCGATTTGCCGCACCAGTGGTCAGGTTCGAGTTTGGAGAGAAGCTCATTGAGGTCAACCGCGCGCAGGATCCTGTGCAGGTTGTATTCCCTTTTGGTGCGGAATACCACCGGCTGGAGGATCACCATTTCGGCGCGGCGTCTTCTCCACTGCGATACGACGAGCTTCTGCAGCTGGTCGGGACGTATGCCTATGTATTCATTATGCCGCAGCTCGTCGGGCGCATTTTCCAGAGGATAGATGATGAAAACATCCGAGAAGAACGGCGCTGTTTCGGGGAGCGGCTTCTTTTCAAAGTTATGTTCGGTCAGAAAGCGGTTCATCTGGGCGAGCCCCACGGCATTCTGCGCAAGGCCGATATAGCGCAATTTATGGCTGCAGCGGAATTCTATCCCGACAAGCGGTTTTATGCCTAGAGCCTGGCAGCCTTTTATAAAATCATAAATCCCTGTAACGGTATTGATATCGGTCAAGGCTGCCGCCGTGACACCGCAATCCGCTGCCTGCCTGATCAGATCATCCAGCGGTATGGTGCCGTAGCGCAGGGAATGGAATGAGTGGCAGTTGAGAAACATGATTTATTTTTTTCGTTTTAAAATTTCGTCTTTGTTATTGGACTTGAAAGATGCACCGGCGCATCTCATCACGGCATCAAAGCCGTAGCGGCTCTTCATTCGGTCCATTGCCTGATACAGGGCAAGCATCTCCTCGGTGTCATTGAACAGGTCGATCTGGTAGGTTCCCCTGACAAGGCCGCTGAAGCGCACACCGATTAGGCGCAGCCTCATCCTTCGCTGGTAGAGCTTCTCAAAGAGATCTGCGACTGTCTGGTTCAGGATATGGTCGGCCGAGGTATACTGCACACGGGACTGTTTGGTTTCGGTATCAAAGTTGGCATAGCGTATTTTGACGGTCACAGTCGAGGCGAGCCACTCTTCTGCGCGCAGCTGGTAGGCCAGCTTTTCGACCATTCCCTGCAGGATCCTGCTGAGTTTCAGTATATCAATCGTGTCCTGGGAGAAGGTGTGCTCGGTGGAAATGGACTTTCTTTCCGTGTAGGGCTCCACAGGGGTGTTGTCGATGCCGTTGGCTTTCTTCCAGAGTTCTGTTCCGTTTTTGCCGATCATCTGTTGCAGGGACTCGGCGGGCATTTCGGAGAGCGTGCGGATGGTGCGGATGCCGATGCGCGAAAGAAGCTCAAAGGTTTTCTGCCCCACCATGGGGATCTTGCGGATGGAGAGCGGGTTCAGGAAGGACTGCACCAGATGCTCGGGGATTTCAAGGTTCTGCTTCTGCTTGCCTTCGCCCGTGCCGATTTTCGATACGGTCTTGTTGACCGAAAGGGCAAAGGTGAGGGGCAGGCCCGTTTCCTTTGTGATTCGCTGCGCCAGCTCATCGGTCCATTTGTAGCTTCCGTAGAAACGGTCCATGCCGGTGATGTCGAGATAGAATTCATCGATGCTGGCCTTTTCCACCACGGGCGCCTTTTCCTGGATGATTTCGGTAATGTCATGGGAGAGCCTCGAGTAGAGCTCCATGTCGCCCTTCATGATTTTGGCCTGAGGGCAGAGCTTCATGGCCATGTGTATGGGCATGGCCGAACGCACCCCGAATTTACGGGCTTCGTAGGAGCAGGATGCCACAACGCCCCTGTCCCCGCCGCCTATGATCAGCGGAATGCCGTTAAGTTCTGAATTGGAAAGCCTTTCGCACGATACGAAAAAGGTGTTCATGTCGATATGCACAATTGCCCTGCTCATGGTCTGTTCATTTTTATACAGATCAAAATTAGTACAGATAATAACATTTTATAAAAGTTATCATGTTACAAATAGCAACAATTTTAAAAAAGCCTTATTTTTCAGCAGGTATTCATAAAAGAAAAAAGAGGCCGGAAAGGCTTTATTCAGAATTTACGGCATAGGGAATTCTGAAAAGAATGCTGTTTTTATTTTTAAAAGGATTAAATGACTTTAAAAAAAAACGTTATAAAGTGTTATTGCTTCTATAATTTTCAATCTTTTGCTTCAATTGCTGAAAATTATGCAGGTAAATTCCGTATATTTAAGGTCTGTTAACCGCTAAACGGATATAATTCGATTATTTATCGATTTTCAATTCTTACGTACCTGATATGTATTTTTTGCAGATTCTTAGATTCTTGTCTTCTGCAGCAGCATAAAGCATGAAACCATGTCGCAAATATATAATTCCAAAAAGATTATCTATCTGGCAGATGACGATGAGGACGACAGGCTGCTGTTCCTCGATGCCGTTCAGGAGCTCAGCCTTCCAGTGACTGTCAATACAGCCGAAGACGGGCAGCAGCTTCTGAGTGCCCTTAATCAGGCGGTCGAAGGTCTTCCTGAAATTATTTTTCTGGACATCAACATGCCCGTTAAAAACGGTTTCGAATGCCTTGAGGAAATACGGCGGGGAACGCTGCCGTTCAGCGGCGTAAAAGTGATTATGCTTTCCACCAGCAGCAATGCTGAAAACATAAACCGCTCCTATGGTCTGGGAGCCGATTATTATGCCGTGAAGCCTAGCACATTCAAGGCCCTTAAAGATCTTCTGCAGAGCATAATGGAAATGGACTGGAGCATTGCGGGAAGAAACAAAGCAGAATTCCTTCTGGTTTGAGAAGGAGTCGATCATAAAAAAATACAGCCCTGCAGTTCACACTTCAGGGCTGTTATTTTATAAATGAAAGCCGATTTTAAACAGCGGCTTCTTCTGAAAGCGCCTGATCAGAGGCATTTTCCTGAATATTATTCGCAGCTGCTTCCCGTGCCGGAGCCTGCAGCGCGGCAGTCTTTTTAATTAGAATATAAAAATCCCTGAGATGCCACCATGCCGGGCAGCGGTCCACAGGTCCGCTGAAGTTTCTGATGGTGCTGTAGCAGCTCCTGAGAAAAACCTGCGTATCGGTAATATTTGCCCATTCAGTCAGTCTTACTTCCTTCGGCGGTGGATTGCTTTCAAAATAGCGTTTTATTTCTTCGTGGTTCATGCCGCAAATTTAGGCAAAAAGCCCCGCTCATCCAAGGGCAGAAAAGAAACATGGCGCTTGATATGCTGCGGATTCATCCGGTTTTCCAGCAACGTTTTGATAGCCAATTGCATGCGGTTTGCTAAAAGTCGGCCCCATTTTAATGCCTTAAGAATATTTCTTTAAGACCTAGCAGTGAGGAGGCAGAAGAATACTTATAGGAAAAATAGACCATTTTTTATAAATAATGGATGAATTTTCATAATAATCACTCAATACATTTGATCTAATTTGGCACTTTGAAAATGTACCGCAGACTCAGCCATTTTCTGCAAGAAGCAAAATTGCTCAGAATTTAAAGGAATATGCTGTACAGCAAAAGTATTGGACATGAAAATATCAGATTCTCTTAAAGGTATTATAGTTGAAACGATCTGCCTGCTTTATATACTTCTTTTTGTGTATGCGGCCTTGAGCAAGCTGCTGGATTTTGAAAATTTCCAAGTTCAAATCGGTCAATCGCCTTTGATAAGTGCACATGCATCGTGGATAGGTTATGCTGTTCCAATAGTGGAATTAATTGCAGTGGTGATGTTAACAGTATCTCGATTAAGAAAAGCTGCTTTAAGACTATCACTGGCGCTTATGACCACGTTCACCGCTTATATATTTATAGTGCTGCACTACAGTTCATTTGTACCATGCTCATGCGGAGGGATATTAGAAAAAATGAGCTGGAATGTCCATCTGATTTTTAATATAGTGTTTATTTTATTGGCAATAGTGGCGATGCTGCTTCATGAAAAACTGGATCAGCAAATTTCTAACCGGGATTACAGCCGTAGTTTGAAATGGATTGCTGGCATTATTGCATCAGGAACCGCAATAGTAATTTTTTTATTTATCTGGTCAGAACAGATGATGCATTATGAAAATCCTTTTATTAGGCGTTACCCGCGCCATGCGGTAATGTTTAATAGCAAATTGGACTTAAAATTTAACTCTTATTATTTTGCAGGGATTACTAATGGACGTATTTATCTGGGCAATTCTACAGCACCGCTTCAGCTTTTATCTGCAGATACAAACTTGAAAAATAAAAAGGTTGAACGGATCATATTCACTGAAAAAAATGTACTATTTCAAAGGCCATTAATAAGGGTTATGGATCAATGCCTTTATTTGATAGACGGTTCTGTTCCAGCAGTTTTCAACGGAAGCTTAAAAGACTTGAACGTACCTAAAAAATTCAATGGGCTGCCTTATTTTGATCAGGCAGAACCTTTGGACAGCAGCAGAATAGTGCTTCGATCAAACAAGGGAAAGGATCTTGCCAACATCATTGGGGTCTTTGATAATGAAAAGTCCAAGTCAAACTATAATCCAAAGTTGCTGCAAAAGCAAATCGACGGTGTTTTTGATACGGATGGTAGGCTTTTGTATGACGAAACCAGCCAAAAAATAGTGTACGTCTATTTTTACCGCAATCAGTTTATCACTGCGGGAAAAAATGCTGAACTGATTTCTCGGATTCATACCATCGATACCACAAGCCATGCAAAGTTAAAAGTTTCTTATCTGAAAAATAGCACGGAAAGAAAAATGTCAGCTCCTCCTTATATAGTGAATGCGGGTGCAGCCGTGCATAATAATCTTGTTTTCATTTATTCGAAAATCAAAGGGAGATTTCAGGATGAAAAGACCTGGGATCAGGCTTTTATAATTGATGTTTATGACGTTAATAAACAGTCTTATTTAATGAGTTTTCCAATTTACAAGATCAAAAATGAAAAGCTAAAAAGCATTATGGTAACTAAAAACCAGTTGTATGCTATTATAGGCAGTTCGTTAGTGCTTTATGACTTAAAGACAATTCTTAAAAAAGAAATTAAAAGTGCTGAATAAAATAAAAGTCAGCCATTATGATATACCGGCCGGTATCAGGATATAAAGATCGAACACCTGTAGAAAAAAGTAGATCAGAGTTTTAATTTAATATTTATTATTATGAAAACGCAATTTTTAAAAAACGTTATTCCATTTGGTGTGATAGCACTTGGGCTTTCAGGAGCCTTTGTAACTACTTCAATGCAAAAAGCTTCGGCGGCTTCCCTTCAGATAGGTTATCAGCTGGATGCTTTTGGTGAATGCAGCAATAACACTGCTAACTGTGAGACCGAGGAAAATCAATTTGTCTGCCGAATCAATGGGACAACAGGAGCACAGGCCTGGGGAAAAGACAACAATGGAGACTGTGTGGTGAAACTTTACCGTCCCGAATAATCAAATTGAATTATTAACCATATAAGGATGCCGTTCCAGTGGAACGGCATTTTTTAAATTCAGTCAAATTAGAGTGTCCCTGCACGAATCCACTCAGCATCTTTTTGATCCTTCAGATAATAATCAAACCATTGCAGAAGGCGGATGGATAGATCTTTCTGATTCACTGGTTCCAGAAGGGTATGGTCTTCTCCGGGATACTGAAGAAAAATGCATTTCTTGCCCAGCCTGCGGAGTGCCAAGTAGTATTCCATACTTTGGAAAGGATCCACCTGAGTGTCTTCTTTTCCGCTCCACATAAGCAGGGGGATCTTTAAATTTGTGACTGACTCCAAAGGAGAATTGCGATCAAAATCCTGACGATGGCTGAACGGCGTTTTTTTTCCCATGCGCCATCCTCCACTGGAAAAACGCCACATTTCGGGCATGCGCATATTGACACCAAAAGTCAAAAATCTACGGGTAAGGTCAAAAATACCTCCACTGGCCACGGCGGTGGCGAACAGATCCGAATGATTGATGATAAATCCCGTCTCATACCCTCCGAATGAATGTCCAATCAGAGCTATTCTTTTGGAATCCACAAGCCCCATTTCAATTATTTTCTTTGTCCCAGATTCAACGCAGTCAAGTGCTGACAATCCCACGTTTTCATTTTCATGGACTATATCCGGGCTGAATACAAAATAGCCTTCTGAGGTAAAAATTGTAAAGTTATAACCTGGTTCATTAAGCAGTGTCGGATTGCTATACTGATGCAGTGTATGAGACTGTTTTTCATATATATGAACGATCATTGGATAATCCTCGGACGGATTATAGCCGGCAGGGTAGTATAATACCCCTTTTAGGTTCTGTTTTTTTGAATTCTGAAATCTGATCAGCTCGGTTTTTCCCCACAAATAATTTTCCTGCTGCGGGTTGCTCTGCACTACGACATGAGTTTCCCTATCATTTTTTTTAGAAATTATCCTTGGGGGCAGATTAAATTTCTGCTCAACCATAATTGCAGTTTTGGTTTTAGCATTGAAAATAAATCTATCAATATAGGAATCTGTAAAGAATATTTCTTTTTCTCCCTTATTCTGGCTCCAATGCCAGTAACCAGTCTTTCCGTCATCTCCTAATGCACTAAGGAAGAGTCCTTTGTTCAGATCAAAATCTTCATTAAGCGGAGCATCATATAGTATTCTTTTATTGTTTGGCCTATCGCTTTGAATACGGAATCTGATTTTTTTCTCTCTGCCATGGGTGAGGCGTACTGCAGAACTGCCATCAGGCTTTAGAGCCCAGATATCAAATTCATCGTACAAAAGGATTTCATTGTCCTTACTGCTCCAGCCAGGATTTCCAAAGGGACCGTCCGATGCCAGTAGATTTACTTTTCCGTAAAATGGATATTTAAGTTTTCCGCTTAAATTAGTATGTGTTTTTCTTTTAACGTCGTAAGCCCACCAGTAATTGTTTTTAAAGTAAGAAATGTACTTTCCAGTCGGCGAACTATAGATAAGGTTTAGATCAGCAGATTGTTTTAAAAGAAGCGTGTCTTTTTCAAAACTATCCAGGTCCAATAGGTAGTAATCCCTTGGACCGTGATGTTCATACTGAGGTTCATACTGCTTAGGATTTGAAAGTACCGCATAGCTCAAATCACGACCAAGCATAACTGAAGGGAAAGCCTCAGATGTTATGGGAGTTACCGATTGACTCTTAGGGTTCCAGAGCATTAATTTGGGGCTTAAGTCAAATCTGCCATAGCGCTGGTTCTGGCCGTAAACCCATTTGTCATTCCAATTCCATATTTCAACATTAGATTTATCACTGCTGGCACTTATTGTATTGTTTCCTCTAATAGTAAACAGCACTTTTTCCAGATTATCAGAAATTAATATTGGATCTAATGCCGAGGTGCTGATTTTGCTTTCTGTCTTCAGGGCGTTTTCACTGCTGAAATCAAGAACATAGAGCCTGTTGAGAGGAATTGCATAGAAAAATAAGGATTCAGAAGTTTTTGCGCTTAATCTGCTATTGAAAACCAATCCCCTGCTATCTTTATTCCACGCTAAAAACTTATAATCAGCCATTTTGCTTTCAGCCATACTTTTTATGAGCTGTCCCTTGCGAAGGTCAAAAAGCATAGCAGAATTTACTCCGTCTTTTAAAACGGAATAAGCAAGCAGTAATCCGTCTGGACTCAAGGAGAAATCTGTCGCAGCGGTTATCTCATTTTTTCTTCTTGCCAATGGGCTTGCAATTATAAGTTTTTCACTTTTGCCCTTTTCTTTAATTAGGATAATAAATTTGTTCAATTCAGAGGAGTAGTCATATCGGATTACATCTTCAAAACTCTCCCTTCTGCCCGATATGGGGTCAAGTATATTCAGCTCATTTTTGTCCATAAAAGCGAAGAAGCTTTCTTTTGTAAAAAGTGATTTTGAGCCGGAAGGAAAAGCATAATTTTTATTGCTCGAGGCATTTGTGATAAACAGTGTATCTGCACCGTTCTCATACTGGAGCCCATAGCTTATCCACTCTGAATTGGGTGAAAATTTATCTAATGCAAGCTGTCCCCATAGCCTGTAATCATCAAAGTTAAGTTTTCTTTTTTGCACAGCTTGTCCCGAAGCGGGACAGGTTACTATTAATGGCAAAATAAAAAAAACATGAGCTAAAGCTCTAAAAAAGGTCATTGTAAAACTATTTTTATCAGTGCGAATCATGATTATGACTAATTATATTAATATCCGGGATTTTGCGGAAGGAGTTTTGGATTGTTTCCCAATTCGCTCTGCGGTATTGGAAAAAGACTGTCTTCGGTATTCCATCCCGCTTTAACACTTGACAATGCGGCATCCAGCTGATCCAGTCTTTTTAGATCAAAAAAACGATGCCCGTATTCAGTAAAGAGCTCCCATCTTCTCTCACTCTGCACAGCAGCAAGCAGCTGTTCTTTCGAGGCTGCCTGGGTGTTCTGTAATCCCGAGCGCAATCTTATCTTATTTAGATCTTCTTTTGCGCCGATGAGATCACCCTGAGCAGCTCTGGCTTCCGCCCGTATTAGATACTGCTCTGCCAGCCTGAGGACTACTGAATACTCTTTAGATGCAGAAGTATTGGACTGCTCTTTATATTTATAGGGATGATACCAGATATCAGTCCCTTTAGTTATGGCTTTTAACCATTTTGATTTTCTCTGGTCACCGGCTGCAAACGAACTGGCGAGAACGGTATTGACCGCAACTGATGCGGGAGGGCCGGCCGTAAATATGAATATAGAACCTTCCTTTGTATTCTGTCCTGCAGAAGCCGATTCAAACTGCCAGATGGTTTCTTTGGAATTGATTAAAAAGACATTGTTCAGATCAGATTCGAGTCCGTATAAGTTAGTACTGTTTATAAGAGCTGATGCTTCATTTGCCGCTTCCGCATACGATTTGTTATATAAGTAAACTCGGGAGAGCAGGGCCCTACATACTAATTTATTGGCTCTTCCTCTGGCATTACTGCTGTATGACACCGGCAATAATGCAGAAGCGGTCTCAAGATCGGCAATAATGCTTCCGTATATCACCTTTCTGCCAATTTTGGTGGCTGTACTGTTCTGCTTGTAGTCGGTTGCGGTAATGTATGGCACATCGCCAAAAAGATTAGTTAGGTAAAAATGCACCACCGCCCGAAGAAATAAAGCCTCCCCTAAAAGCTGTTTCTTGTTGTCCGATGTCAGCCAGGTGTTTTTATCAAGCCCCTCAATCAATGCGTTAGCGGCATAAATCTGATTGTAGGATGCGTTCCATAAGCTTGAGATTACGGTCGAACCGGGAAGCAGTGCATTATTGTAAAATGCCATATTAGTACTTGTGGGAGTTCCGTATGCCGTCAGCTCATCGGTGTAGTTTCCCAACGCATTGGAAAGCCCGTTGCCTGTACCTGTAAGAATCCCCGTATCACGAAGTTTGGCATAAATATTCATCAGGGCCGCATTTGCAGTTTCATAGTTTTCAAAAACAGAACTGCTGGAGAGCTGTGACTTTGGAAGGTTTGTTTCGACAAAAGAATCGCAAGCGTAGAATGCCAGAAAGACAATCAGGATTGAAAGTTGTTTATTTAAAAGTCTCATGATTTTAAGTTTAAAAGGTTAGCAGGATACCGGCAGTAATTACTTTAAGGGGCGGGAGAAAACCATAACTTGAAAATTCAGGGTCACCATCTTTGAATTTTGTGAAAGTCAGCAGATTCTGCCCCTGAAAGACAATCTTACAGCTGGTCTCCGTAAACTTTAGCGGCAGCTGATAGGTTAAAGAGATATTTTTTAGCCTAATGAAAGAGGAATCTGATATTAATGCATCGCTTTCAGAGAAATAAGAATCCGCATTTACAGCCACATTGTTGACACCGGTGGTGTAGACCTGATATGGCTTGATGTCACCAGCCTGCAGCCAGGCATCGGCAGTTCTTGCCGGCTGATTGGACATTGATCCAGCAGCCCCCATTGGTACAAGGCGGTTCTGCTGTTTTGCAAACTGGAACAGAAAATCCAAATTCCAATTTTTATACGACAGCTGATTCTGCAAACCCCCATAGTATTTTGGATTTAGGTTTACTGTTTTCTGCCTGTCTAAAGGATAAGAAATTTTGCCGTCCCCATTAAGGTCTTCGAATTCGTATATTCCCGTCTGCTGGTTGACTCCTTTGAGCTGATAAACCAATGCAATATTAAGAGGCTGACCAATTCGGTATCTCTGGCTGTAGGTTGAACTTTCAAGCCCAGGGAAAGAAACGAGCCTGTTCTTGGCGAAACTAAGATTAAAATTCGTCTGCCACTGGACGTTCTTGATTTTCAGGTTCAATGACCTCAAAGTTAATTCCAGACCTGAATTTTCGACTTCTGCGTTCAGATTCGCCTGAATGGAGGCAAAACCAGTGACACCACTAAGTGGTATGCCTACGAGCTGATTTGAAGAACGGTTGGAATACCACGATACGGTAGTAAAGATTCTATCATTAAAAAAACCCGTTTCAAGAGCCAGTTCCATTTTTTTGTTTATTTCCCAGCTAAAATCGGGGTTAAACAATCTTGAAGGCTGCATTCCTACGGTTCCGTTGTAATTAATTCCTGTTGTTGTATAGGTATTAAGATACTGGTAGTCTCCGATCTGGTCATTTCCCGTCGTTCCGTAACTGCCTCTGATTTTTCCAAAACTCAGCCATGTGCTGTTCTTGAGGAATTTTTCATTGCTGAAAAGCCATGCAAATCCTGCGGCTCCAAAAGATGCGAACTGCCGGCCGGGGCCAAAGCGGCTCGATCCATCTCGCCTTGCGGTTAGATTTATAATATATCGCTGCTGATAACTGTAATTTAAACGGGCAAAGAAAGCCTGGTAGCGATACACGGTCTCATCGTCACCGAGAACAGAAACAGTCTTAGCTGCCGCAAGATTATAAATTAGGCTGTTCGAACTAAACCCTGTGCCAGACTGATATAAGGCGCTGCTGTTCTGGTTTTGGAAAGTGGCTCCAATTAGCAATCCTAACTTCCCGAAATTAGCTTCCTTGTCCCAATTAAGCTGCGGCTCAACGATCCATGAAGACCTGCCAGTGATATTGCTAAACATGGAAGAGCGCGAGCTGCTAATGTTATAAATGGGATCATAAATTGTAGATGGGGTTGTTCTGGTTTCATTCGTTCTTAGGTCAGTGTATCCAAAATTGCTTTTGACAGTTAGCTCAGGCATCAATTTATATGACAGCACCGCGTTGGCGACTAAATCTTTTGTCTTGGCCTTAAATTGTGCATTTAGCATTGCGAGAGGGTTCTGCCAGGTCTGATTTTCCCAGTTTAAACTGCCGTCCGAATTATAAAGCGATGGCGCATTCGGAGCCAGCGTCTGTGCGGCATAAGTCAGTTCATTTGCAGGAAGGCTGCTATTTTGAATGTTGTATACGCCTGAGAAATTGATGTGAAACCTGTCGTCTTTTGAAGCATGATTTAAACTGAATTGCAATCCCCCTTTTTTATATTTGAAATCTCCGCTGTAAACAGTACTTTCCTGATGATAGTTTCCGCCGATGAGAAATTGTGTCTTTTCAGATCCTCCTGAAACAGACCCCTGCAGATCGTTGAGCTGTGAGGTGCCGCCCATCAGTTCTCTCTGCCAGTCAGTATTTCGATTCTGGTTCCAAGTTCCATTTATATCATAATCCGAAGTACCGTATTGTGGGATACCGTCATTTATGAAGGCCTGTTTTCGCATAGCCAGATATTGCTCTGTGTCCATCAGTTTCATGAATTTTGTGGCTTTTCCTGCTCCCGTTGAACTTGATACAGTGAACTTTGTACGTCCTGACTTTCCTTTTTTTGTGGTAATAAGCACGACGCCATTTGCACCTCTTGATCCATAGATGGAGGTAGCATCGGCATCCTTAAGCACTTCAATGCTTTCAATGGTTTCCGGGTTGATGCTGTTTAATGGGCTAGTGCTGCTAGGGTATATAGTGGATGTCTGCGAATATCCGATGGGATCTGATGCAAAAGGAACTCCGTCTATAATATAAAGCGGGTTATTTGCCGTTGTGCGCAGGCTATTCTGCCCTCTGATTTTAATGTCAAAACCGCCTCCTGGAACACCGGTAGTCTGGATTATGTTTACTCCTGCCATGCGTCCCTGCATTGTGGCCAAAACATTTGTCACGGGCTGGGTTTCGATATCCTTAGAGGTGATTCTTGCTATGCTTCCAGTCCGTTCGCTCTCTTTTACAGTGTAATACCCTGCATTTATCCTAACTTCCTGTAGAGTAGTGGTGTCATAGTGAAGCACAATGTCAATTTTTGTTCGGCTATTAACCGGAACGTAGACGGTCTTGAAACCTAAATAGGAAACGACCAGAGTATCTTGGGCAGACGCCTGAATACTAAAATGGCCATTGTAGTCTGAAATCGCGGCAGTCATGGAATCTGCCTTTAATGAGATGGTAACGCCGGGCAGGGGACTAGAGCCATCGGAGACAGTTCCCTGTATCTGATGCTGTTGGATTAAAGAGGTGCTGCGCCGCAGACTGCTTTTGGCGAATGACTGGGAGAAAGAGAGAAGAAAGCCTGTAAAAACAAGGCAATAAAAAGCTTTCCCACCCTTGAAAAATGAAAAAATATTCATAATATTGGATTGGTTAGTTGAACTTGGTTTTGATTAGCTAAAGTCCTCTACACTAGTTTAGTCGCTGCGGTAGGGGACTGCTTTTTTGAAGCAGCATTTGATGCCGCGCTTCAAATTATGTTATAAAAAGGCTATTTCATTGGCGCATTTATTAAGATTTCAAATATTAGATTGTGATTTTGCAGCCTGTGCCAAGGCATATGCTGGACCTGCTGCGCAATGACCCAGCCCTTAAACTAATTCAATGGCAATACCGTTTCAGGCCGGGCATTACAAAAACAGGACAATTATTCCATCATTGCTGACCTTTTTAAAGGTTAAACAAATGAGTGCGTTTCTTTTTAAACTGAGGAATTTGCTTTGTGAAGATGAGATTTGTCAAAAATAAAGAGGCGTGGGTACTCATCTTATTGCATCGGAGGTACTGGTATACCCATACGCGCGAATAAGCGAGCCCACGCCCTTTAAGGCGTGAGCATTTACACTTATCTTCCCGCGCGTACAAAAATTACCAGTTTTCCGATGCGGGTTCAAAGCGAATGCTTCAAATATTTTAATTAGAAGTATCGCAAATATATATAATCAATTACAAACATACTAAAATATTATGAAACTGGCACTATCGTGACAATAATATTTGTAAAAATTATCTTCTTTTGCTATAATGACTAAGGAAAATGGAAATCACAAAAGAGATTCAGATGAAACAGGTAAAGTATTTTTACTTGATAAATTCATCTGTAATTATATTTCCAGTAACTGGATTGACCCAAAAAAATCAGTTAATAAACTTAGTAAAGAATTAGGTGTTCATAGACACATTATTACAAAGATAAGAGATGTAGATGGTTATAGAATTCCAATGTCAACTTTGGCAATTATGTGTTTTTACAAAAAGATTTCTCTTTCAGACTTTTTTAAAATTATAGAGGATAAACACGGTTCAAAAATCAATGATGATTTTGTATCGAAGGCGAAAAAATAAAAGATAAAATTAACTTAATTCCAATTAAGAGATTATGGATAGAAACAATTCAATCTTAATAATTTTTGGTGTTTTGATTTTATTGATTGGTATTATTCTTAAACTTTTTATTGGTAGAAGAAGATTCTACCGTAGAAATGCTTTTGGGGGTGAGGGTTTCAAAAATTATCGGAGTTCAATATTAACTCCTTTTTTCGAAAATCTTATAAACATCTTAGCAGTTCTTTCCATTATTCTAGGAATAATTTCACTCGCATTTGCAAAATGGATGTCATAATACACTCTGTATAGTAGAAAGTAATTTGTGAAAAATTAAACGAAATACAAATAAGGATGCTGAACAAGCATCTTTTTTTATGCTTATAAATTAGTAAAACAGGTATTTGTACTGTCACAAATTATATTACAAAACTATTATTTTGTAGATTGAAATTGCACGATTTACGGAAAACCGTAAATATAAATACAAAGAGTATTCTAGGTTTGTCCAATTAATAATTGCGATAGGGAATAATATTCTTTAGCATAAAAACATTAATAATTAATATGGAATTTCACGAAAAAACACTCGAGCTAAACATAACGCACGAACTTCTTAACCTTGCTGATAGCTATTTTTGGTTTCTAAGAGATATTCCGTTGTGGGACTACTGGAGACCAGCACATCGAATACCTTTTTTTAATGTTCCAAAGTCTACTGCGGGAGGGTTTCATATTACAACTGAAGGAAAGGATGATCCAACTGGAAATGCAGGCGGCGGATTTGATGTAAGAATAAAATCGGGCAGTGGCGGCCATCTGCTTTTTATACAATACAAAAAAGGAGATCTGCAAACTTCAAGCCCGGATCCTAAAAGTGAATTCAGCAAGACCCCACATGATCATTTTAAATTTAAGATAAATTCGACGAGCACGAATCAGCATTTTGTGCTTCGCAATCTTGCCAATGGCATAGGAGGCGATAAGGGCAATGCGGTAGTATATGCTTTTCCTCTGATCGAAGATATGGCTGATTTGGAAGCCAATGCAGGGAATTTAATTCGAAAAACAAAGTTTGTTTCTGTTGCAGATATTGATGATCAGGCAAAAAGGCAAACTCCAAAGGTGTCTTTTAAAAAAAATAAAGAACATAATTTCAGGGTAGGGAAATTTGACATGAGTCGCTGCGAAGTAAATTATTTCTATTTTTTCTTTGGAGGAATAGACAGGACTCCAGAAATAATTGCAGATGTAATAGGAGTAAAAGTTCATCAAGCTTTAGAATCCTTCTTAAAATCTATCGAAAACATTGATGGGCAAAGTGATGCCGACAAAGATTTTATAGCATTTCAGCTTAGAGAATCCTTTATTAGATATTTAAGATATCTGCTTCATTATTTTGAAGTTTCCCCAGCCAAACTATACGTGGGTTTTTTAGATAACTACGCAGATTATTTTTATCCAGGCGAATTTGCATCCTATGATAATCAGCAAAGAGATATTGATATTTTGAATGAAGTATTCAGAGGGCTAAGTGAATTCGAAAATTTCATTGCAAAATTGAATTCTAGAGAAGAAAATTTAAGCAGTAAAAATGTACCGCGATATTTTACAGAATTCTTGTTGGACACTAGAGAAAGCGATGTGCTAAATATCAGCTTTGAGGGTGAGGAATCGAAAGAGATTATCGAAGGAATCAGTTATCTTTCAATTTAGATTTGTATGATTTATCAAGAGACAGAAAAATATATGCATAAAAAACTTGCAGAATAGTTTTTAATGCGGAATTATTCTGATAACTAAAACATTGGCAGAAATTGAATCCAATAATTTTCAAAATTTTATAAACTATATGAAAACAAGTATATGGCAGAATTCGCACAGCGGAAAACAGCCAATTAGAGTCCTAAAACATAATTTAACAGCTAGACTTGAAGCTCGTAATAAAAAATACATAGAATCCCTGCAATCAGATTACCGTCTTCATCAAGAAATTCTGTACCATGCAGAGAACTTGCCTCTTCTAAATGGACAAATGCCATTCATAAATGACAATGGGTTAATAAATATACATGAAACATTTTTATCCTATGTGTGGATTAACTGCTACTATTTTTATGTGCTGCATGAAGAGAAATATGCGATTCCAAACCTGATTGCGCAGGGTAAAATGGAAAGCAGACCATATAGCGCTGAGCTTTTAAGTGAAGCAGAGGACCTTTTCAGGTATGCACTCACTTTGGTTAAGGGTTTCACAGATTGGGATAAAGATGTATTGCCTAACCCTGAATATTTTGACGAGGAAAGTCCGCAGGGCAATTACATTCTGCATGTCAACGATTTATTTGTAGAGGTATTAAATTTTATACTTTATCATGAAACCGCCCATGCGGAGTTAGAGCATATAAAAAAAGTTCAACTAAACCAATTGGAAAATGAAGAAAGGAAGCCACTAGAAATTGAAGCCGATTCACGAGCAATCCAATTAATAATGAAGAATTCCACAAGCAGGCAAAAAGCCGAAATTGCGGTTGTTATGGGGCTAGCCTCTATGCTGTTTATAAAGAATTCCTTAAAGGGAGGAAGCACCCATCCTGATGTGGACCAGCGTATAGAAAATGCTATTGAAATTCTGCAGCCATCAGCTGATAGTGAAATATGGACAACATTGTGCTTGTTTCTTAAAGCGTGGGATTTGCAGTATAACTTTGGACTAATTGAAAACTCGAATTGTAAAACCATCAAGGACGTTTTCTATGATTTACTGCAACAAGCCAAAACATTGTAATAATAATGCATTATTGACTAAATAGTTTATATAGATGATAAAATCAGATAAAGAAATTGCAGATTATTTAGGTAAAAACGGCGAAATTTTCTGCGAGGAATTACACAATCGAAGCCATCATTTTTTTCGGACTCTTCCCCATAGTTATTTTGCAATTGCCTGTGCAATTTCATTAAGCTGGACCGGACATGCAAAATATGATGATGATTTTGTATTATATGCCTCGGCATATATTGACGCGGCAATACCAAAAGATACGAAAATTGCAAAAGTATACAGTCTCAGGTTCGGTGAAGAAGGATTAGATACAGCACTTACAAATTTTAGAATATATCTGAACAGGGTAAAGGGTATTATGCCGGATTTTGATCATTGCTCTATTCAGGATATAAATGTTCTGCAGCAAAGGCTTCTAAATAAATTAAGTCAGTTGAGGGACAAAGGGGAGGTTGTAGGTATTGGTCCATGGCTGTTTTTAGGCGCGTTCAAAATTATATTGGAGGATCAGAAGCGGTTTTGGCAAAATGATGGAATTGATGCAATAGTAATGCCTACCGGATTGGAGGTAGATAGAGGCATTATGCGTTTAAAGAATGAGGGGTATTCCTTCATGAAGGATTTCGACCTGCATTGGCTGGAAGAAAATAAGGGGACACTTTCCGATAATTACGCCACGTGCATCATGGTACATTCCCATATATCAGAGTGAGCACCGATGAGCAGGCTGAGAAAGGCTTCTCGCAGCGCAATCAGGAAGAGATGCTTAGAAAGTACTGCAGCATCAACAGAATTCAGATACGCAATGTGATCTACGAAGACCATTCGGCAAAAACTTTCAACAGGCCGCAATGGAAAAAATTTCTCGCCGACATAAAAAAGCACAAAAATAAAATAAGCCTGGTTCTTTTTATGAAATGGGACAGGTTCAGCCGCAATGCGGGCGATGCTTATCAGATGATAAATCAATTAAGGGTTTTAGGGGTCGAACCGCAGGCAATTGAACAGCCGTTAGATTTAAGCGTTCCGGAAAACAAAATGATGCTCGCCTTTTATCTCGCTGCGCCTGAGGTTGAAAACGACCGCAGGGCATTAAATACGTTTCAGGGGCTAAGAAGAGGAAAAAAAGAGGGCAGGCATATGGGGATGGCGCCTTACGGTTATACAAATAAGGTAACCGAAGATGGAAAAAAGTACATTGCAGTTGTGGCGGAAAAAGCTGCGAACGTAGTTTGGGTATATGAACAGATTGCTAAGAATATTTTCAGTACCGAATCAATATATCAGACTGCCAAAGAAAAGGGCATGGGAATCTCCAAGAATAACATGTGGCTGATTATAAGAAATCCGCTGTACTGCGGAATGATAGTAGTTCCAAAGTATCGCGATGAGGAGGAAAGGCTTGTTAAGGGGCAGCATGATGCAATAATCAGCCAAGATCTGTTCTATAAAGTTCAGGATATACTCAACAGTAAAGCACGGACCTACAGGCCAAAAATCAAGACAATTGAGAATTTTCCGCTCAGGGGCTTTTTTGTCTGTCCTGAATGCGGGCAGAAATTGGGAGGCAGCAAGTGCAGGGGGAGAAGCAGAGACTACTACTATTACCACTGCGATAAATTATGCAAGTGGAGGGTAAATTCCGAAATGGCCAATAGTGTATTTAAAGGGCATTTAAATAAGTTCAAGCCTTTGGTCGAAGTAAGAAAATTATACAGTGCAGTTCTGCTTGAAGCATACAGAGAACATACAGGATTAGTTATAAATGAGAAAAAGAAATCCTTGGAACAGATTGGGGTTTACGAAAAAAAACTGGCTGTTGCCAGAAACCTGCTGGTTACCGAGAAGATAGATGCCGATGACTATCATTTAATGAAGACAGAATACAATGCTGAGATCAGCAGGCTTGAAAATGAGATTGGAAATGTGGATGAAGACAGAGCCAATATTGAATCTTTAATGAACACAGGACTGCAAAACCTAATAAAACTCGGCGAGGCCTTTGGTGACGGGTCTTTAGTGGATTCCAGAGAGATAATCGGTTTAATTTTTCCTGAAAATTTCACATTTCAAAACAATAAAATCCAAACCGGTAGGGTCAACGAAATGTTCAAGTGTATCTATCTGGTAAACAATAGATTACGGGCAAAAAAAAACGGAACAAAAGATGATATTTTTCTTTTGTCCCGAGTAGTGACCTCTACGATACAATTTACAAACCGCCATCTTTTGGACGATTTAAAAGCGCTTTCGAGTATAAATAAATTGAATGATAATGTGCTTGAATGCAGTTGCTTAAGTGTTGCGGCTTAAAAGTTTTTTCTTATTTTGGGTTTAAAATTCGCAACATAAATCGCATAAATTTCTTACAGAAATTTAAAGAGTACAATTGGGTACAATAAAAATTGTACTTGTAGAGATTTTTAGGTATTTGTTCCTTTGTTTGAAACTAAATCATAAAGTTCTGTTTCAAATTAAAAATAATATGAATACAGTAAAAGTGTATAATGAATTATAAAAATAAATGATGAGTGATGATGTAGTAACAAAAGAAGATTTAAAACAGTTTAGTCTTCTTTTATTGGATAAAATAGAAAGCCTTTTAGAGAAATCTAGTTTTGTAAAAAGCGAGACAAATGATCCTGAATGGATTAAAAGTAAGTCAGTGAGAAAATTACTTGATATTTCAGCTGGTTCGGTTCAGAATCTTAGAACTACTCAAAAAGTGCGTTTTAAGAAAGTGCTTGGTTCGTATTATTATAATAGAGTGGATCTTGAAAAACTTTTTACAGATGAAAAAAGATAGTGGATTAAAACAAAGAAATATTATGAGTTACTTATCGATGTATATTGATGATCCCCAACTTAATGTCTGGCATTTATCAATTTTGACAGCGATACTGGGGTTAGGGTATAGGCAGGGGCAGAGTAAGAGGATAAAAGTCAGTCGTAGCAAAATTATGGAGTTGTCGCACGTGAACACGTTACCGACTTATCATAAGTATTTTAAACAGCTTCAGGATTTAGGATACATTAAGTACACTCCATCTTATCATCCCGGCTATAAAAGTGAAGTAAAACTATGTAAGAAGAGGTTGTCTCTGAATATTTGAGACAGCCTCTTTTAGTTTAGAATACACTTTGAAATTATTTATCAAGAAGGAATGTTGTATTTCTTTTTAATTGCCTGAATTTCTTTTTCCAGCCTGCTGAGAACTGCTAGGTCTGGCTTGGACATTTTGGATTCAGTTTTATTTAATTTCTTGTTCAGAATTGACATTTCACGTCCAATTGTTGCCTGCTCTGTTATCGCGTATGCTTCAGTCTGTTTTACTGATGCATGGCCTAGAAGTTCTTTAACTACGTTTATAGGAACGTTATTGTTAAGTGTGACAGTACTGCCAAATGTGCGCCGGGCTATGTGAGTATTAAGTGTAAATGGAAACCCACACAAGACCGCAACCTCTTTAAGGTACTCATTCATTTTCTGATTCGATGAGACAGGCAATACAGATTTGCGCTGTATACATAACGGATGCTCTTTATATTTTTCAACTATTTGCAGTGCCTGAGGAAGAAGTGGTACATTGGTGGTGGAATTTGTTTTCTGTCTTTCAGACATAATCCATAAATTGCCGTCAATGCCCTCTTTTATATCCGTTTTCTTTAATTGATAAGCATCGATGTAGGCCAGTCCAGTGTAGCACTGGAAGACAAAAACATCCCTTACGACATTGAGCCTGTCCGTTGTGAAATAATGCCTTTCTAGTTCATGCAATTCCTGAGCGGTGAGTGGTTTTTTTACCAGTTTTGTTTTACGTCCTTTAAAGTTCTTAAAAGGATCTTTAGTGATTAATTCCTTATCGATCGCGCGGATGACAATCTTTTTGAAATTTGCAATGTATTTAAGGGTGGTGTTATTACTGCAGTCGCGCACGGTTCTAAGGTAAAACTCAAAATCCTTAACAAACTCGAGATTCAAATCCGCAAATTCAAGGTCATCTTTTTTAAGTTTGAATTTGATAAAAGCGGTTAAATGGTTTTTAGTGATTGTAAATCTGTCAAGAGTACCTTTTGCATAGCCTCTTCCAAGCAGCGCTTCCATTTCGTCATTATGCTTTTGAAATTCTTCCAGCACCTTAATCTTAGGTGCTGATCTTCCCAGAACCTCGTCCATAATTTTCTCAGCGGTTATAAATTTGCCGCTGTACATCATTTCGGTTTTGATTTCATTGATTTTTAAAGTCAGGGAATCCAAAAAGAAGTTTATCGACTTTGCATCTTCCTTTGACCCGACTGCTCTTTCAAACCTTTGATCCCATCGTGTATTATCCCATTTTCTTTTAGTTGAACTTTCCTTACGGATACCGTCAACAGTGATTCTGAAATATACGATCCATTCTTTACTTTCTATTTTGGGTCTTTTTAAAAAGAATCCCAAACCAAAACTGCTTTCCAACATAATCCTACTTTTTAAATTAATAAATGTAGAATAATATTACTGCCAAATCAAGTCGTTAACCTCGTTAACCCCTGTATTATAAGGGATTTTTGCGGTTTCTGGTGCACTTTTCTGCGTGCCTGAAAGTGCACCGATTCTGCACCTTTAATTTTGTGAGCTTTTATAAATATTGAAAAAGGTCTAAAACGAAAAAAACCTGCAAATAGTTGAATTTACAGGTCTTCAGACATTTTTTATGGCTTTTTGAAAAGATTGAAAACTTTAAGTTTTCAGGCTTTTCGGCCTTTCCGTGGGGAGAGCAGGATTCGAACCTGCGAAGTTTTCACAGCAGATTTACAGTCTGCCCTCGTTGGCCGCTTGAGTATCTCCCCGATCTCAGCGTAAGTGCGCTTTGTTGTTCTAAGCGGTTGCAAATATAGGAACGTTTTTCATGTTTACAAACAAAAAAACAGATTAATTTAAAGTTATTTTAAAGTTGTTTTTTAATTCATTGGAATTGAATAAAATAAAAAATATCGATATAGGAAGTTTTTTAGTATCGCTTTTAAAAGTAGGATTATTTTTATAGTTGTTTAGCGAGGCTAATTCCAATTTTAAATCTAAAAGCCTGAAGATTTTTTTTTTGATGAATTAAGAATAAAAATTATTAAAAACAATCAAAATAATATTCTTTATTAAGTTAGGTTTTTTGCTAATAATGAAACGACGTCATTTTCTCTTATAAGAGTATAAAACGAATTTTTAGCGGAGTAAGTAATAATAAACTGGTTAAGTGTCAATTGTACTTTTTTTTTTACTTTACGTGGCTCTGTTTTGGCTTCCTTTAAGTTATTGTATAAAACAAAAAAATCTCCACTAGGGAGATTTTTTTATTTTATTCTGAATATGGATTATTTAGCTAAAAGCTCTAATATTTTTGCTCTCAATTCAGGACCTCTTAAGTCTTGAGCAACTACTTTTCCTGATGCATCAAGAATAAAAGTTGCTGGAATAGATTCTACTCCGTATTGTTTAGCAATTGGTTCTTCCCAGAATTTCAAATTAGAAACATGTGTCCAAGTTAAACCATCTTTTGCAATTGCTTCTTTCCATTTGCTCGCGTCTTTATCTAAAGAAACTCCAATGATATTTAAACCTTTTGAATGAAGCTCTTTATAGATAGCTACAACATTAGGATTTTCTTTTCTGCATGGTCCACACCATGAAGCCCAAAAATCTACGATAGTTACTTTTCCTAAACTTTCTTTAAGTGAAACTACTTTTCCTTCTGGATTTGGAGCTGAAAACTCTGCTCTTCAGTTTGGGCTACCAACAGGAGGAGCTGTTGCACCAACTGCAGGCATTTTCAATTGACCAAGTTTAGTTTTAATTTCTTTACCAGGAGTACTGTTTTTTAAAGACTCGTCTAAAGAGTTGTATAAAGCTTCTGCTTTTTTAACGTCAGTACTTGGGTCATTAACCATACTTTGGATAATTAAAGCAGAGATATATGCTTTTGGGTGACTTTCAGCGTAAGCTAAATATTTCTTTTTAGAATTAGCTTGAACTTCAGTTTGAAGAGTCATGTATTGTTTCATCAAACCGTTGATAGTTGCAGTATCTTGAGCTTGTTGAGCTTGTTGCATTTTTTGAGTATTTTTCTTTTGAAAATCAACTAAACTTTTTTGAGTTTTAGTCATATCCTCGTTGAATTTTGTGTACTCATCATTATTGTAAGTTCCAGAAATTTTAGATTTGTGGATACTATCTTTATCAATAGCAACTTTAATTTCTCCAGTTTCTAATATAAATGGAATTGGTCCATTTGCACCTTGAAGAATTAAAGTATGAAAAGCTGGCTCAGTTACTTTACCTTTTATTTCAAATTTTCCGTTTTCAACTTTTACTGTGTCAAGAGCTAATGGCATTTTTGTAGTTGGGTCTTGACCTTGAAGAATGATAGTTTTTCCGTTTTCAATTCCAGTTGCAGTACCAGTAATTAGGTATTCTCCGTCTTTAACTTTGCTGCATGAAATAATCGCTACAGAAGCAGTTAGTAAAAAAAGTATTTTTTTCATTATAAAAAATTAATTAGTTAATTGATTTGTGCAACAAAAGTATCTAAAATTATAAAACATCAACAATTTTGTAACCTAAAATTTTGTTATAGTTTTTTAAGTTATAATTCGCATGTAATCAATGTGTTTGCTAGGTTTATTTAGTTTAAAACTCTTAAATATATTGTTATAATGAATTTAAATAGATAATTTTTTAATTTTTGAGCATAAAAAAAGCACTCTAGCGATAGAGTGCTTTTGTAAATATTTTTGAATAAATCTATTCTTGATTTGTTTTCTTTCTCCAAGTAAAAGAGTTCAAAATGTGTCTTTTTGCGAATCTTCCAGGAGAATCAGCATTTACCATTTTCACGTAAGTAGCTTTAGGAACACTAATGTATTCGTAAACGCTTCCGTTAGAAAAATCGATAATTAAACGACCTTCAACAAATTTATAATCAGTAATTGATGAAGTTGCGATAGTTTCAGTATATTCAGGTAAGTTTGCTTTAATCGTTTCAGGATTAATGCTTACCAAAAAGTGATAAGCTTCGATGATAGCTTTACTTTTTTCTTCTGCTTCTTTTAAACCAGCGTCATCACCTTGAAATTTATCAGGATGAGATTCTTTCATCGCATTACGATAGATTGTTTTTAAATCTTTTAATTCAGCAGTTTTGTCTACGTTTAGTAACTTGCGGTATTCAACTATTTTTTTCATAAATAAAGGTAACTACTTGTCTATTAGTTTGAAATTGAAATTAATTGTTCAAAAAGACAAATTTTTTGCAAAGGTACACTTTTTTTTAACTTTTTAGTTTTGATCGAAAAAATATTCATAAAAAGTTATTTGTTAAATGTTTGATGCGAGAAGTAAAATGTAATACGAAATGGTTTTTACCGCAAAGAGCGCGAAGTTATATAATTTATTGGGTTTTAATAAAAACGCAATCCCGAAGCCTCGGGACGCAAAGCTTTGTGTTGATTAGCTTTGCGAACTCTGTGTTTTCTCAATATAATATTTAGTATAATTCTTAGCGAGCTTTGCGGTAAAAATCTCATCTTAACCTAATGCTATTTATCCTCAGGTTTTTGATTCGCTTTATGAAAGTTTTTCGATTTCTTCGGGTATTTATCATAACTAATATCGCTTGGGTTTTCTATCACAGATTTAATAGTAATTAAGTCACCTACGACATGATTAGCTTGTACCATTTTATAGTCTAAAAGGTAAGCTCCACAAAAATAATTATTGTTTTCATCTTTTTCTATGATGCCGGTATAAACCCCTTTTTGCAACATTTTTTCTTGTGAATCTTTAGACATGGCTTTTTTATTTTAAAATTGAAGTTGCAAAGTTAATCAATTTATGTTTGTTTTAGGGAGTTCTTGACAATCTCAGTATATTTGCACATGCAAAAAAACTTCAAGCCACATCCTAATTCGTTTAAAAATACCTTTTGCGTATTTAATGAAGTGCTTTCAAATGAAATAGAAGGTTTAAAGAAACAGTTTGAAAGTAAAGCCGGAAGTGCCTATTATTACACCGAATCTGGTATGTATCGAGTTTCGAATCATTGGGGAAGATTAGCAAACAGCAAATGGCGTTTGATTGCGATGGAACCGGAAACACCATCGAAAACCAAAATAGGTTTTGCAAGATGGAATGAATTTTATCCTGATAATGCTGAAGAGAAGTTGTATTATATTGATGTAAATTATGATAAAAATACAGTGACTTATCAGCATAAAAAAAATCCTGAGTTCGACAATAAAGCAATACTGAGAACTAGTTTTGAAACGACAAAAAAAATTAAACAAATTAGAAATCTGCAACAATTAACTTCTTGGGCAAAGCATTTTGATTATGAAAGTATAGATGATTTACGAAAACAAATCATAACCGAATTGATTTTTACCGAGAAAACTTTAGACGAAATAAAAAGAGAAATATAATGGGACGCAACAACGAAAGGAATATCAAAAAGCACAATGACAAATTGCACAAAGCCCAGAATAAAGTGAAACAGGCTGAAATTGCAAGAAAAGAAAAGCTAAAAGAAATTATTAAAAAATTCAACGAAGACAAAAAAGAAGAATAGAAAATGTTTTGCCTCGAATTTCACGAATTAGCACGAATTATTTTTTTTAAAATTTTGTGTTCAATACAAATTAAAATTAGTGCAATTCGTGCAATTCGTGGCGAAAAAAATATATAAATATGAAATTTGAAAATTTAAAAGCAAGTGTGCAGGAAATTATAGACCTAATTGCTGCAAAAAACGATAGAGAAGCCAATAACAAATTGCTCGAAGTAAATGAAACTTTAGACGAAATGTTAGATCATGCAGAAGAAGACGAAGACTTAAGAGAAATAAGCAGATATCAGGTTTTATTGAATCAATTGCATGTTAAGATTAACGGCGAAGAGCAAGTTGATGGAGAATAAAAAATGCTTTTGTGATACAGGATTGTTATTTGATAATTGCTGTGGATTATATCTGCAAAACAATCAAAAAGCACCAACAGCATTGGCATTGATGCGTTCTCGTTACGCTGCTTACGCAACCCATAATGGTGATTATTTGTTAGAAACAACTCATGTTTCGGAAAGGCAATATTACTCGAAAGCCGAAATTTTAAAATGGGCTATTTCTAACAAATGGCAAAAATTGGAAATTTTAAGTTTTACTGAAAATACTGTTGAGTTTAAAGCCTATTTTTTAGATGCTAATCAAAAACCACAGACACATTACGAGTTTTCTACTTTTAAATTCGAAAACGGCGCTTGGTTTTACCTTGATGGAAAGTTTGAATAATTGATAAAATTATAAGGGAATTCAACCTATTTTGTTTTAATACTTTAACTAAAAATTAATAAACGTTTCTTTTTTCATAATTCTAAAATAGCGTAATTTTAGAATTATGAAAAATGAATTTAAAAAAGGTTTTTATTTTAAGACGTACGAAGCCCCATTTCAGTCTCCGTTTGAAAAACTTTTTGGCATTTTCAAAGAGTTAATCACCCATACTTCGGGCGATTTTGATGAAGCTATAGACTGGCTTCGGGAGTTGGATAAAGAATACAAACTTACCGACGAAAACTACGCAATCGATGATTTTATCGAAGATTTAAAAAAGAAAGGTTACATAAAAGACGAGGTTAAAGAAGATGGAACTGGAGGTTTTGGAATCACTGCTAAAACAGAACGCGCTATCAGACAACAAGCCTTAGATCAGATTTTTGGAAATTTAAAGCGTTCCGGAACAGGAAATCACAAAACCAAACATGCCGGAAATGGCGACGAACATACTGGAGAATTTCGTGAATTTAATTTTGGAGATGGTTTAGAGCGTATTTCGTTAACAGAAAGTCTTCGAAATGCTCAAATTAATAATGGTGTTGAAAGTTTCATGCTGACCGAAAATGATTTGGTTGTCGAGGAAACACAATACAAAGCCCAAATGAGTACGGTTTTGATGATCGATATTAGCCACAGCATGATTTTATACGGCGAAGACAGAATCACGCCTGCAAAAAAAGTGGCAATGGCGCTGGCAGAATTAATCACAACCCGTTATCCAAAAGATACGCTTGATATTTTGGTTTTTGGAAACGATGCCTGGACAATTCCCATTAAAGATTTACCGTATTTGCAAGTTGGACCATATCATACCAATACAGTTGCGGGATTGCAATTAGCAATGGACATTTTGCGTAGAAAGCGAAACACCAACAAGCAAATCTTCATGATTACTGACGGAAAACCTAGTTGCGTTCGCGAACGTGATGGTTCCTATTATATGAATAGTAACGGACTGGACGAATATATTGTAGATAAATGTTATACGCAGGCGCAACAAGCAAGAAAATTACATATTCCGATTACAACTTTTATGATTGCAAATGATCCATATTTGCAGCGTTTTGTGAATCATTTTACGGAAGCAAATCAGGGAAAAGCATTTTACACAGGACTTAAAGGTTTGGGCGAAATGATTTTTGAAGATTATGAAACGAATAGGAAGAAAAGGGTTCGTTAATTTTTTAGGTTCAAAGGTTCAGAGCGACAGAGGTTCAAAGGTTTTATCGTAGAGGCGCACAGCAGTGCGTCTTAGCAAAGGAATTCCACAATTCATTCCATCCGCAAAAAAAAATATATATATATATAAATAAATTGATATTTCAATAAAATGGAAATAAAAAACATAAACACATTAGGTCAATTAAAAGCCTCAGGATATAAAAGCATAAGTATAAAAGACGAATTGCGTAATAATCTTCGCGAGAAAATCAAATCCGGAAAACCTGTTTTTGAGGGGGTTCATGGTTTCGAAAATACCGTAATTCCAGAATTAGAACGCGCCATTTTGTCTCGTCATAATATAAATTTACTTGGACTTCGTGGTCAGGCAAAAACGCGTTTGGCACGTAAAATGGTAGAATTATTAGACGAATATATTCCGTTTGTAACGGGATCAGAAATCAATGACGATCCTTTAAATCCAATTTCGCGTTTTGCTAAAGACATTATTGCCGAAAAAGAGGATGAAACTCCAATATCGTGGTTGCATAGAAACGAACGTTTCTTCGAGAAATTAGCTACGCCAGATGTTACCGTTGCCGATTTAATTGGAGATGTTGACCCAATAAAAGCTGCGAACTTAAAATTATCATATGCAGATGATCGCGTAATACATTTTGGGATGATTCCGAGAGCGAACCGTTGTATTTTTGTAATTAACGAATTACCAGATTTACAAGCCAGAATTCAAGTAGCGTTGTTTAATATTTTGCAAGAAGGGGATATTCAAATTCGTGGATTTAAGTTGAGAATGCCGTTAGATATGCAATTTATATTTACAGCAAATCCCGAAGATTATACCAATCGTGGTAGCATTGTAACTCCTTTGAAAGATAGAATTGGTTCTCAAATTCTTACCCATTATCCTGAAAGTGTTGCAATTGCAAGAACCATTACAGAACAAGAAGCTAAGCTTGATGAAACGCAACACAGATTAGTATATGTGCCAAGTTTAGCCAAAGATATTTTGGAGCAAATAAGTTTTGAAGCTCGTGATAGCGAATACATCGACAATAAAAGCGGTGTAAGTGCGAGAATGAGTATTACTGCTTTCGAGAATTTAATGAGCACGGCAGAACGCCGAGCTTTAAAAGCCGGAGTAGATAAAACTACTTTACGTTTGTCTGATTTTATTGGTATAATTCCCGCCATTACCGGAAAAGTAGAATTGGTTTATGAAGGAGAGCAGGAGGGAGCCGCCGCCGTAGCGCAAAACCTAATTGGTTCGGCAATTCGAACATTGTTTCCAACGCTTTTACCTAAGATTGAAAAGCTGGAAAAGCAAGGTGAAAAAACACCATATTCTGATTTAATAGAATGGTTTTTTGCCGAAAGTGGTTTCGAGCTATTAGACGATGCTTCGGATAAAAAATATCAAGCTATTTTAGACGAAGTAACGCCGTTAGAAGTTTTAATTAAAAAGTATCAACCACAATTAGATAAAAACGATCAATACTTCTTCAAAGAATTTATTTTGTGGGGATTGGTTGAATATAAAAAATTAAGCAAAGACCGTTTTGCACAAGGACATCAGTTTAAAGATATGTACGGAAGTTATATTAGTAAGTTATAAATTATGAATTATTAATTATTAATTGTGAATTATAAGTTATTCTGGTCACGTTTAACCCGACAGGTTTTAAAAATCTGTCGGGTTTATTGTTTTTTGTCATTTCGACCGCAGAGAGAAATCACATTGGAAATTCCGCAATCAAAATTCTCAATCTTTGTCAAGTTAAGAGTGAGATTTCTCTCTTCGGTCGAAATGACAAGATTGTACGAAACCTGTCTGGTTTATTTTATACAATTGTTTTATTATTTCTAAAAACCCCATTACCAGTTTTATTTCATCTACCTTGCTCCGTTGGCTGTATTTGCAGTTTTCCCAAAACAAAAATGGAAAATGGTTTCGAAGATTTGATTGCAAGTTATATTGAAAATAAAGTTGGAATATCGGAGCATTTTTTAAGTCCGGAGTTAGCGAATCATTTAAAGCAAAATTTACTCAATTTAAACAAGGAAAGCTTGTTGAAGGCCGCAGGAATTGGAAATTCGGAGAAACTCTCTTACGATGGAGCGATTAGAAGCGATTCTATTTATTGGCTGGATAAGAAACATAACAATGTTTTTGAAAATGAATTCTTTGCGCAAATAGATGCTTTTATTATTTACTTAAATGAAAGTTGTTACGCCGGAATTACAGGTTATGAGTTTCATTATTCTTTATATGAAACAGGAGATTTTTATTTAAAACATTTAGATCAATTCAAAAATAATCCAAGTCGAAAATACTCCATGATTAGCTATCTAAATAGTAATTGGCAGGAAAGTGACGGTGGAGAATTGATGATTCATCAGGAAAATAACAATCAGAAAATTTCGCCTACTCAGGGTAAAACGGTCTTTTTTAAAAGCAACGAATTAGTTCACGAAGTTTTAGTAACTCAAAACACCAGAATGAGTATTACGGGTTGGTTGAAAAGTGATTGATTTTTTTAAATAAGAGTTTTACTTGATAGAATTTTACCGCAAAGCGCGCAAAGTTTTTTTATTAACACTGCTTAATAAAAAAACTTTGCGCGCTTTGCGGTAAATTTTAAAAGCATCTTATAAATATTGACTTTTTAAAAAGTATAAAAAGATAAACCTTATTTTTGATTCGCTAATAAAGAATTAAAATGGAGAAGAATTATATCCTGGAACTTGATGGCAGAAATATCGGTTATACAAAATTCGAATATGCAGATCCGCCAATGGGTGTAATTCATGGGAAAATTATATTTAACGAGATTACTTCGCCATATGATTTTTTTAAAGATCACTGTTTAAAATTTAATGTTCAGATAAATTCAGATTTCCCTGAAGACAAGTTTATTGATACTGTAATAATTCCTCAGTTAAAAGTATTTTTAGAAAATGGAGATCAGTTGCAAGGTTGGGGTGGAGCTATCGCTGGTATGGATACTGATTTTGAAATCCAATTTGGAGGTATTACTTCTGAACTAATGCAATCAGAGTTTAAGCATCATTATGTGAATTATTATGGTCACGAATGAAAACCTGAAATAGATAAACACTATTTTTGCATTCAAAATTTAATCTTATGCTGTTTCTTGTTTTAAGTATACTTTGTAGTGTAACTGTGGGTGTTATTTTTAAGATAACCCGAAAATACAATTCAAATCCAACACAAATTGTAGCTTTTAATTATGTTGCGGCTCTTGCACTTTGTTACTTTACTTATGCTCCAAATTTAAAAGAAGTAGATGCCAACGCGCCTTGGAACCTGTATATTGCCATTGGAGTCTTGCTGCCTGTTGTTTTTCTTTTTCTTGTGGCTTCTATTAAACATATGGGAATTGTAAAAACAGATGCTGCGCAACGATTATCTCTTTTTATTCCAATATTAGCGGCTTGGTTTATTTTTAAAGAAGAGTTTAATACTTATAAAATTATCGGGATCGTAATTGGTTTTATAGCGCTTTTATTCATCTTAAGAAAACAGTCCCAGAATAATGAGAATAAATGGATCTTTCCCACGATTGTTTTAATAGGTTTTGGAATCATTGATATACTTTTTAAGCAAATAGCAATTTATACTACTTTGCCTTATCCAACTTCCTTATTTGTAGTTTTTTGTATCGCTTTGACTGTTGCAATTTTAATTTCTGTTTATGAAATTGGAATAAAAAATGTAAAATTAGAATCTAAAAATATCCTTTGTGGAGCTTTAGTCGGAATCTTTAATTTTGGAAATATTCTATTTTATTTAAAAGCTCATAAGGCTTTCGCCGAAAATCCCTCCACAGTTTTTGCCGGAATGAATATGGGAGTTATCGTATTAGGAAGTCTTGTTGGTTTACTTTTCTTCAAGGAAAAATTATCCAAATTAAATTACATAGGGCTCTTTTTGGCATTAATTGCCATTGTTTTTATCGTTATGTCTCAATTTTAAGTACTTTTTTTTAGTTTGTAAAACCTTTGTTTTCAGGTGTTTTTAAATTATTTTCTTATTATCTAAAAATAAACTCGACTAATTCTATAGAATTTATAAAATATATTTATAGATTTGCAATAACAATGGAAAACTGTAGTCTATATATCATCCCGTTCATGTGCAACTTCACGATGTGTTGCATGTCGAACTATGCGATGAAATGGCGTTAATAGAGAAAGTACTTGTTAGTTATTTTTTTTTTTAGCCTTTCATGCACCATGAAAGGCTTTTTTTTAGAACTATTAAAAAATGAAGAAATGAGATCGAATAGAAATATAAATAGTATGATGCAAAGCTGTTTGATGAAAATACCGTGTTGCAGTTCTTATTTACAAGAGATTTTCAATAATTAAAAGATAAAATAAATAACCCCCAATTTTAAAAAGACATATATTATGAGTACAGAAATTATCAAACAGAATCCCTTTCAATCAATGATTGACCGTTTTAATATCGCTGCCGACATTCTTAATTTAGATGAATCGATTAGGCAGAAATTGCAACGTCCGGAAAAACAAATCGTAGTTAATTTTTCGATTACATTAGACAATGGAAAAATTCAAAACTTTGAAGGGTATCGTGTCATTCACAATACAGCTTTAGGGCCATCAAAAGGAGGAATTCGTTACGATACCGCCGTAAATCTGGATGAAGTAAAAGCATTAGCGGCCTGGATGACCTGGAAATCTGCTGTAACCGGAATCCCGTTTGGAGGTGCAAAAGGTGGAATTATTTGTGATCCAAGAAAACTTTCTAAAGCGGAATTAGAAAAAATTACAAGAGCTTACACAAAAGCTTTATCTGATATTTTTGGACCAGAAAAAGATGTTCCCGCACCAGACATGGGAACTGGCCCTGACGAAATGGGTTGGTTAATGGATGAGTTTTCATTAGTTCACGGTAAAACAATTCATGCTGTAGTAACAGGGAAACATTTGCATTCAGGAGGTTCGCTGGGTAGAGTAGAAGCAACAGGAAGAGGTGTAAGCATTATTACCTTATTAGCACTTCAAAAACTAAAACTTAGACCGGCAAAATCTACAGTAGCAATTCAGGGGTTTGGAAATGTTGGATTACATTCGGCTTTGTTTCTATACGAGAAAGGATTGAAGATTGTTGCTGTGAGCGATGTTTCTGAAGCTTTTTATAATCCGGAAGGGTTAAACATACCAGAGTTGATTTTGTATTATAATTTGAATAATAAAAACATTAAAGGATATCCAAATTCAGTTGCAATCAAACACGAGGAACTATTATTGCTAGACGTTGATGTCTTGATTCCTGCGGCAAAAGAAGATGTAATTACACAAAAAAATGCCAATGCTATTCGCGCCAAAATTATTGTAGAAGGTGCTAATGGTCCAGTTTCTTCAGATGCTGATAAAATATTGCATGACAACAATGTTTTGGTTGTTCCTGATATTTTGGCAAATGCAGGAGGGGTAACCGTTTCGTATTTTGAATGGCTTCAGAATTCACTTTTAGAATCATGGAGAATTCATCAGATTAATACTCGATTAGAAGATATTTTACAAAAAGGTTTTGAAACTGTTTTTAGAATTGCCGCTAAGCATAATGTTACACCACGTATTGCTGCTTATGTAATTGCTTTACAAAAAGTAGCCGATACTCAGGCAATAAAAGAAGTTGCCTTAGAAGCGCCAAAATTTAAGCAGAATTAAAATATAGGTTTTAAAATTAAGAGATTATTTTCATTGGTTAACGCTATCATTTTTAATCTAAAAAAGAAGTGTTAATTGATGAAAATATCTTTGTTTTTTAATTTATAATGAATTGTATTTTAGTTTTTTACAAATAAATAAAGTAATTTTTAAGATGGAACATATTAATTTTCTAGCTTTCGCAATGCCTGCCTTTTTCCTTTTCTTGTTTTTGGAATATAAATTAGCGGAACGTAAAAAAAGACCAGAAATTTTTAATTATGAAAGTTCAGTTTCAAATATTAGCATTGGAATTGCCGAACGATTAATCAACCTGTTTATTGCTGCAAGTTTCTATCAGCTCTATTATTTTATATACAACAATTATAGAATATTTGATATTCCCAGTACAATTTTTGTGTGGTTTGCCTTAATTCTGGCCACAGATTTTGTTTGGTATTGGTATCATCGATTAGGTCATGAAGTCAATTTTTTCTGGGCGGCACATATTGTACACCATCATAGTGAAGAGTTTAATTTTACGGCTGCAGCCAGAATAACTACCTTTCAGGCTATTGTTAGAACCGGATTTTGGTGCATTTTGCCCTTGATAGGATTTCATCCGTCTATGGTAATTACAATGCTTATTGTTCATGGCGCATATTCGTTTTTTACGCACACTCAACTTATTGGAAGAATAAAATGGTTGGAGTATGTTTTTGTAACACCATCTGTTCATGGTGTTCATCATGCTTCTGACGAAAAATATTTAGACAAAAATTATGGTGATATGTTTACTTTTTGGGATCGACTTTTTGGAACTTTCCAGGAGGAAGAAGAAAAACCAAAATACGGGTTAACGCATCCGCTAAAAAGCTACAGTTTTTTGTGGCAGCATTTTCATTATTACTTTGAAATTTATGAATTAATGAAACGTTCACAAGGTTTTAAAGCCAAATGGAATGCCGTTTTTGGAAGTCCCGCAAATATGGATCAGGATATTCGGCCAATATTAGAAAAGCGTTTTTTACAAGATAAAGCCAATCCGCACCAAAGACTTCGATTCAAGAATTACCTTTATATTCAGTTAGGAGTTTGTACCTTGTTTTTAACCGTTTTTACGTACTATTTTGAGTATTTAAATGCAACTGATAAAGTTTTTGTTTTGTTTTTTATTCTGATCACATTAGTAAATTGTGGTGCTTTATTAGAACAGCGAAAATGGATTTATTATATGGAATATGCACGTATTTTTATTGTAACAACCTATTTTTTATACGTAGAAAATTTGATTTCCTTTTTCTTTGTTCCGCTGGCAATTATGATTTTTGCGGAGCAATTATTTTCACTTAGTACACGATATCAAAATGTAGTACTTCAATTAGAAATTTCAGAATAATTTTTTTGCCACAGATTAAAAGGATTAAAAAGATTTATTTAGTTATGTTTTTTTGCCACGAATTGCGCAAATTTTCTCTGATTTTTATGCTGTAAATTGATAAAAAGAATTTGTAAATATTTGTGTAATTAGTGGCTACTCTTTTTAATAAAGATACTCTACATAAAAAATCTTTTTTAATCCTTTTAATCTGTGGCTATAAACTTTTTTAAATCGTTTTTATTGCCATAATTTTCTCTTCAAAAGTATCTTTAAAATCTGATTTACTTTTAATTCTGGTCTTGTATGTGTAAATTGTAGCTACAGAAAGTTCCAAAAATTCCGCCATTTGATTGCTGTCTTGAATTCCTAATCTATACAATGCAAAAATGCGTAGTTCAGTATTTAAAAGTTCTCCTTTTTTGACAATGCATTTATGATCGTTTGGGAATAAATGATTGAAATCTGTTACAAACGTTGGAAATAACTTCAGGAAGATTTCATCAAATTGATGAAACAAGTTCTCGCGTTCTTCCTTAACATTATAACGTTTTAAACTTGCAATAACTTCATCAGTTTTCTTAGTGATGATCTTATGCAAAGTGCTTTTCTGGATATGATCTATTTTATTAATAAATGCTGAAGTTGCTTTGATAAAATACGTAATATATTCTTCCTTTATTGCATTGGCTTCACTCAAACTAATATTCATTTCCTGAAGTTGAGCATACGATGAAGCCATTATTTTTCTGGCTTTATTTCTTTCCTTTAATTGTTTAAAAATTATAATCGAAAACAAAATAATAATCACCGTCAAAATCGTCAATAAAATGATGATTCTCTCCAGTTTATCATTTTTCTCTTTTACATTATTCAATTGCGCTTTTTCGATAATAGGCAAAATCGACGAAATTTCAATTTTGCGATGTCTGGCATTATAAAAAGTAGCATCGTCCATTGCAATGTTGATATATTCATTTGCTTTGTCCAAATAACCCATTTTAAAGAGCTCGTTGGCTAAGTTTCTTAGCGCAACAGTTTCTTTTGTAGCATTTTTAACATCGGCAATTGCCGCTAATGCTAAATACTGAATTGCTTTTTTTGTATATCCTCTCTCAGAATAAATATAACCTAAACTCGAAGTTGCAATACCGTAATAATCTGGAGGAAGTTTATAATTATTAATCCAATAACTAAAAGCAAATTCCGCACCGCGCCAGTCTTGTTGTTTTAATCTTTTTAAACTTTCGGCAGCCCAATATTCGTTGGTATTGGTACCAATTAAAGCTAAAGCTTTTTGCAGAAAATGATTTCCTTGTTGTATATAATGAATATTAAAACGCTGGTCTTTATTATAATCGGCTAAATCATAATAAGCGCGGGCTTTTATAGAATAATATTCGAATTTATTTTTAAGATCAAGCTTTTTGTCATCGATAACATTCAAAGTATCGATTGCTTCTTTAAAAAGTCCCGACGAAAGTAATACAAAACCCTCTTTAATTCGGCTTTGGGCTAAATATTTTGGTTCTTTTAAAACAATTGCCTTGATTTTGGCTTGTTCCAAATAATAATAAGCAGAGTCGTATTTAAAGGATTTATATTCATCAAACAACTTCATGTAGTTATCATATAGTTGCTCATTGTTTTGGCTCAAGGTAAACTTAGATACATTTTTTTTCAGTGCTTCTATTTTTCGATATTTCTGTTTTAAGTAAATATCTTTCTTAAGGAGCACATTATCTAATTCTTCTAAAACAGGATTTGTCTCTTTTGCAGCCAGAGAAAAACCAGCAATGAAAAAATATAGAATTAAGATTCTTCGCATGTTTTGATTTGGTTTAGGGGATAGAAAATATTTTGGTTCTGTTGGTTTTAATCCTTTATATAATTCAAAATTAGTTTAAGAGTTGTTGATTAGCAACTTTTAAATATTGGTTTGTTTTTGTTGTTCTATTTCTTTAAAACTTTGAAATGTAGACGGAAAGTAGTCTCTAAATGTTAAATGTAGTTTAATAACTTGCAATTATACAATAAAAAGCGATTAAATATATATATACTTAAAAAAATATGTGATTTAATTTGGATATTGTCATTTTTACCATTAAATATTTGACTTTTTAGTCTAAACAATACCTTGATTTTTACAATTTTAATAAAGTGTTAGTTTGTTGATTATAAGTTTTTTATATTTTAAATTAATCGAATTACATCTTGATTTTTCGCAGATGTTTTTTTTTAGATTTATTTAACTTCTAGTTTCGTAGTGTCCTTTTAAAGGGATAAAAAAAACTAACAAAAACCAAAATTTATGAGATGTAAAAGTATTTACTGGTTAGCTGTTATGATGTGTTTTTTTGCCATTGGCTGCGATAACACAGATGACGGAAGCTATGTTGATCCGATTACCATTTATGAGAAAGTAAATGGAAATTGGGGATTAACAAATTTAAAAATGATCGATGAATCTGCTAAGGCAAATAAGATCGAACCAAGTGAAGAAAACTTGAGTACCTATTTTAACTACGAAGATTTTAAAATCAAATTTAACGTAGACGAAAAAAACAGTCCCACAAGTTATGAAGTGTCGGGTAATGTTCCTCCTCTTTTTGCCCCAAAAGGATATTGGAAGTTAAGTTCAGATTTTCAACCAGTAAATCCAACCGGAGCTACTAAAATCTATTTGTACAGCGACGCTCAAAAAACTCAAAAAACAGACGAACTATTAATAACATCTATTCCGGGTAAAAACGGCGAGATGGAATTAAAATTGGTGCATGCTTCTGGCGGCGTTCCGTTTGTGTCTTATGTGTTTAAATTAACCACCATTAATTAAAAAAGTAACATGAAAAAAATTATATATACAATTTTACTTGCCCTTTTGATGGCTCCTAATTTTATGCAGGGACAAGAAAATGTTGGTGCAGTAGGAAGTATGTCATCATTTCCTGTGGTATACAAATATGATGAACAAGTTACGTGGTACTTTGACCTTTCGGGAACCACTTATGCTGAAAATGAAGATCTATATATGTGGATTTGGTCGCCATCAGAACCAGATGCGGGGAATTGGGAAAACTCTTCGAATTTTGCAAAACTAACACATGTTAAAGATAAAATTTGGAGTTTTACGTTAACTCCAACATTGTATTTTACTAAAACTCCGGCAGAAATTGCTGCAAGTGCAGGATTTTGGTTTCGTATAAAAAACAAAAACGGATCAAAACAAAGTGATGTGGCTAATATGCCGTACACAGATTTCTCTTCATTTTATACTGCAAATGAGCTAATCAGATCTTATCCAACAAAACCAACAATTGATAAAGGAGTAAGTATTTTATTTAATGCTAATCTGGCTCCTGGGTTTGCTGGCGCTAAAAGTGTACACATGCATAGCGGATTGAATGATTGGGATATCAAACAAGAATACCAATCTTGGCTTCCGGAAATTGTAGCCAAAACAAAATTAAAAGATTTAGGAAACGGTTTCTATAAAATGGATTTGGTACCTAAAGATTACTACAATGCGCCGGACGGTTATGAAATGAAGAATCTGGTTTTTTTAATGGTAAAAGACGATTGGGCAGGAACAACCCCGGATCAGGTTTTATTTGCAGGAGCTTATGTACCGCCACCAGCACCCGTTTTTGGATTTTTCCCTTTACAATTAAGTCAGAAAGATTTTCTTGGAATGTCCAGAAAAAACAATGAGTCTGGAGTTAACAAATTAATTTACACCATTACAGCAGGAAGCAAAGTAATAAACGGTGAGTTTACGGGGGGAACAGCAGAGATAAAAGGATTTGTGAACTTAGTTGCAGAACTAAATGGCATTCCAAATTTAACTGAAATTCATGTTGTGGTAAAAGACAACAAAAACAAAACAATTTCAGATACCAAAATGCCTCTTAAAACTTTAGACAAATAATTCACTATCAAATTAAAACATATGAATAGTAAAAATACAAAAATAGTCCTGCATCAAATGTGGACTACTAAATCGATGGTATTCATGATTTTCATGCTTTTTCTTTCGGCAGGAATGTTTGCTCAGGGAAAAAAGCATGTTACAGGAACCGTTTATGACAATACAGGTAATGTGTTGCCGGGAGCATCAGTTATCGAAACAGGAACCAAAAACGCAACCACAACAGATTTTGACGGAAAATTTATACTGGATGTAGCCGTAGGAGGTGCAATAGAAGTTTCATTTATTGGTTCAACCACTCAAAAAGTTCAGATCACCGAAGCAACAAAAGGCAATATAGACGTTCGTTTACAAAATGACGGTTATATGCTTGCCGAAGTTCAGGTAGTTTCTGTTGGATACGGAACACAAAAGAAATCAGATTTAACAGGCGCGATTTCGAGTGTAAAAGCAGATGATTTAGTAAAAGGAACAATCTCATCTACAGAACAGGTTTTACAAGGAAAAGTAGCCGGATTAAATATCATTCGTCCTTCTGGCGATCCGGCTGCGGGTTCAACAATACGTTTGCGTGGAGGAACTTCCTTAACGGCAAGTAATAGCCCGTTAATTGTTGTTGACGGTATTGCGGGAGTCGACATTAATGTTGTTCAACCTTCAGATATCAAATCTGTAGATGTATTAAAAGATGCTTCGGCAACAGCCATATACGGATCAAGGGGAGCAAACGGAGTTATTATCATTACAACCAAATCTGGAACAAAAGGAGTTTCGGTAACCTACAGCGGTTTATCTAGCGTGGGTTATGTGGCAGATAATTTAGATCTTTTATCAGCAAATCAATGGAGAGGATATGTGCGCAGTACGGGAAACAAAGATGCAGTTGATTTTGGAGGAAACACCAATTGGCAAAAAGCAGTTGAACAAACCGCTATTTCACAATCGCATACTTTAACTATTAATTCGGGTAAAACAGATGGCGGATTTAGAACTTCACTTTCTTACTTAAACAACGAAGGTGTTATAAAATCTACAGGTTTAGAAAGATTAAGCGGAAACATTACGGCTTATCAATATCTTGGAGACAACAAAGATGTAAAATTTGACATGGGTTTATTTGCCAATGTAGATAAATGGCATCCGTTAGATTATAGAATTTTTGAACGCGCTTACAATCTAAATCCAACAATTCCCGTATACGATTCTAACGGAAAATTTTCCAATGTAATTAATACGCTTTACGAAAATCCGGTTGAAGTTTTAACAGACAGAACGGCTGATAACGAAAGACACAGATTGTTAGGATATTTTAAAACAGAAGTAAAGTTCTTAAATGACTTTCTAGCTGTAGCAAATATTTCGTATGAACACAATGCGGTTCAAGGAAACTTGTATAAACCAAGTTATGCAGTTCTAGAAGGCGCTACAGAAGGTGGTTATGCCCAAAAAACATATGCGGAATTTGCCAATGCACAAGGAGAATTGTATGTGAATTATAATAAAGTAATCGACAAACATACTATTGGAGCACTTGCTGGATACTCTTATCTAGAGAATATATACGAAGGTTTTGGCGCACAACGTAGTGGTTTTGTTACAGATGCTTTTAGTTATAACAATTTAGGTGCAGGTTATAGATATCGTTTAGGAGACGTTTATTCTTATAAAGGGAAATCAAATCTAGTTTCATTTTATGCCCGTGCAAATTATTCCTATGACGGAAAGTATTTGCTAACGGCAACAGTAAGAAGAGATGGTTCAAGCCGTTTTGGAGACAATAATAAATGGGGAACATTCCCATCAGCTTCTGCAGCCTGGAAAATTTCGAGCGAAGAGTTTATGAGTTCAACAAAAGGCTGGTTAGACAATCTGAAAGTAAGAGTAGGTTATGGAGTAACAGGAAATCAGGATGGAATTGGAGAATATAAATCACTTTCGATTTTAGGAGTTGGAAAAGATAGTTACTACGACCCGGTTACAGGAACTTGGAGTTTGGCTTATTCGCCACAACAAAATCCAAACCCTGACTTAAAATGGGAATCGACAAAACAATTAAATATTGGTTTAGATTTTAGTCTTTTTAATAGAATAACAGGTTCATTCGAGTATTATTCAAAAAACACAAGCGATTTATTATATACTTACGAAGTGCCTCAACCTCCTTATTTAGTTGGAACAATGTTGGCAAACGTAGGCGAAATGTCAAACAAAGGAGTTGAACTTACGTTGAATGCTGATATAATAAAAGGCACAAAGTTTACGTGGAATGCCAATTTAACTTTAGGACATAACGTTCAAAAAATCGAAAAACTATCCAATCCAACCTATCAAACAGACGTGATTTATAGCGGATCATTACATGGTTTATCTGGTATGTCCGGACAGTATTCTCAAATTATTGCCGAGGGTTATGCTGTTGGAACTTTTTGGGGATTCAAAAATGCAGGACTTGATGCAAATGGTAAAATTCAGTACTATAATGCAGCGGGAGATATAGTTGCAGAAAATGCTTTAGTAGATGCTGATAAAAGAGATTTAGGAAATGTTCAGCCAGATTTGACTATGGGTCTTGGAATGAATTTTACTTACGGAAACTTTGATCTTGGATTTTCTGGATACGGAATGTTTGGTCAAAAAGCATTAAATGCTACAAACATGATGTTAAACGATCCAAACAGATTACCAACTTTCAATGTTCCTGATAGGTTTCTGAATAGCGGTATAACATCAGCGCCAAAATATTCAGATTATTGGATCGAAGATGCGTCATTCTTTAGACTTCAAACTGTTTCAGTTGGGTATACTATGCCATTAAAATACAAAAGTTCAAAATTGAGAATTTATCTTATGGGAGAAAATCTTGCCGTATTTACAAAATATAAAGGAGTAGATCCTGAGATTGGTTTAAATGCACAAGACGGAATTAATCAAACCGGAGTACTGGATCAAACGGGATTGGCAGCTCCGGGAATTGATAGATATAATAATTATCCTCGACCAACAACAATTTCTGTTGGATTAAATTTTACGCTAAACAATTAAGCGAATTAACTCAAAAATATAGAAAATGAAAATCAAAATAACAGCAGCGTTATTAGTAAGCATGCTTTTTACGATATCATGTACCAATTTAAATGAAGATTTATATGATAGAGTAGAAGATGGAAATTTTGGAAACACGCCAAAGGAAGTTGATGCATTAGTTGGTGGAGCTTATTCTTCTTTAAGAGGATTTTCCGATAATATATCAAACAACTTTCCAACGAGTGAGTATGTATTCTTTCTGAACGAAACCGTTTCAGACGAAGCAACGATTCCAACAAGAGGGACAAACTGGTACGATGGAGGTCAATATCAAGATGCACAAAAACATACTTGGAAAGCAGACAATCGTATGATACTTTCGGCTTGGCGTTACAATTACACCGGAATTGCAAAAATCAACTCTATTATTTATCAAGTAGATAAATCATCATTGGGAGATGCGGCAAAAGCACCAATTTATGCCGAATTAAAGGCATTAAGAGCCTATTATTACTATAATCTTTTAGATTTATTTGGAAATGTGCCAATCGTAGTCAATTTTGAAGATACCTCTTTGCCATCAAATTCTACCAGAAAACAAGTGTATGATTTTGTAGAGAAAGAATTGTTGGATGCAATTCCGCATTTAACATCAAACATCGTATACTCTAAACTGACAAAAAATGTAGCCTATTCAATATTAGCGAGATTGTATTTAAACTCAGAAGCTTTTATAGGAACAGCACGTTGGCAGGACTGTTTATCAATGTGCCAGAAAGTTACAGGATATTCTTTAACACCTGATTTCTTTGCCAATTTTGCAACACAAAACGAAAAGTCACCAGAAATAATTTTCTCAATTCCTTATGATTCAAAAGCAGGTACAGTAGGAAATTATATGAACTCAATGTCTTGTCATTATTTACACAAGTTAACCATTTCTGCAATAGCTGATTATCCTTGGAGCGCCAACGGAATGTGTGCACAACCAGGAGTTTACTCTGCTTTTGCAAATACAGACAAAAGAAAAAAATGTATGGTTGCAGGCGACCAGATTAATTTGGCAACAGGACAAGTTATTATAATGGATAATGGCGAACCTTTAACTTATACTGAAGAAGTAACAAGTGTTGCCGATGCCAAAGACAATCAAGGCGTTCGTTTAGGGAAATACGAAATGAAAGCTGGTGAAACTTGGGAACGTGATCATGATTTTGTTTTGATTCGTTATGCCGAAATTTTAATGATGCAAGCCGAATGTTACGTTCGTTTAGGATCTCCAGATTTAGCAAAACCATTTTTACAACAAGTCACAGCGCGTGCGGGAGAAGAAATGCCAGCCGTAATCGATCTTCATTTTATAGATCAGGAACTACTTAAGGAATTTACTTTTGAAGGAAGAAGAAGAACTGATAACATACGTTTTGGAACATTCTTTTTGCCATGGTGGGAAAAAGGAACTACCGAAAAATACAGAGCTATTTTCCCAATTCCAAGTACAGTTTTAACAACAAATAAAAATCTAAAACAAAATCCTGGTTATCCTGTTAACTAGGTTTAGAATGTCAGTTTTCCATGTTGGTTAGTCGTGGAAAGCTGACATATTTTAGGATAGTTTTTGCCACAGATTAAAAGGATTAAAAGGATTTTGTTTCACGCAGATTTAGCAGATATAATTTTGTCACACATCATGTCGAAATAAAAAATAATAAAAAAAATCTGCTCAATCTGCCAAATCTGTGAGAGAAAATTTTAACCATTACATATTGCTATCAGGATAAAAAATCCATTAATCCTTTTAATCTGTGGCAAAAAATAAGAACAAATAATACATCAATATGAAAAGATCTATCACATTATTGTTTTTTGGGATCATGAATATTTTGGTCGCCGCGGGTTGTAGCAGCGATGATAAAAAATCTGATACACCTACAGAACCAGAAACACTTGCACCTGTTGCGATTGAAAAAACAAATAGTACCAAAATTTACGTGCATTATATGCCTTGGTTTGAAACCAATGAAAGTAGTGCCGATAAAAAATGGGGGTATCACTGGACAATGGCCAACAAAAACCCGAACAATATAGGAGCAAACAACCGCAGAGAAATTGCATCTTATTATTATCCTCTAATTGGACCTTATCATTCAGGCGATAAAAATGTGATCGAAAATCATTTATTATTGATGAAATATTCTGGAATCGATGGAGTTTTGATCGACTGGTACGGCACTTTTGATGTCAACGATTATCGAATGGTAAAAGAAAACACAGAACAGCTTATTGCCATGTTAAACAAAGTTGGACTAGAATATGCCATTGTTTATGAAGACAGAGTAACAAAAAATGTTGTCGATGCCGGAAAAGCAATTTCAGTAACTGGAGCGGCCAAAACAGATTTAGCGTACATACAAACCAATTATTTTAAAGATGCTAATTACATCAAAGTAAACGGAAAGCCATTGTTGCTAAATTTTGGGCCAATTGTTTTGCAAACGCCAGCCGAGTGGACAAATGTTTTTAATACCTTAACCATAAAACCTACTTTTCTAACACTTTGGGATCAATCTGTAGAAGCAGGACAAAATGCTTCGGGAGAATATGCTTGGGTATATAAAAACAGTACCTATCTAACTAATTTTTACACCAATACAAAACCAAAATCATCAGTTGCAATAGGAAGCGCCTATCCAGGTTTTAAAGATTTTTATGCCGAAGGTGGTGGTGGAGCTGCTATTGGCTGGACTATAGAACCAAATAATGGAGCAACACTCGACGAAACACTTTCTTTGGCTAAAAACGCCAACTTAAACTACCTGCAATTGATTACATGGAATGACTTTGGAGAAGGAACAATGTTCGAACCAACTGTAGAATTTGGTTACACTTACATCGAAAAAGTAAAAGCATTTGCAGGAGTCAAGAATACCGAAACAGTTTTTCCTGATATCAGTAAAATGTACAATTTACGAATAGATAAAAAAGGCAATGCCGACGCCCAGAAAAAACTAGATCAGGCTTTTAATTATTTTGTTTCAATGCAACCCGTAAAAGCAAAACAGTTACTAAACGAAATTAAATAAAGAGTTGTAATTAATACAATTAAATAATGAAAAACATAAAATATAGATACTGTTTCATCGCCTTAGCATCGATGCTGATATTTGCCTGCAGTACTAAAAAAACATACAAAATAAGTTCTCCGGATAAAAAAGCAGCATTAGTTTTTGAATTAACGCCTTCTGGTCAGCCTCAATATAGTTTTACGTCAAACGGAAAATCGGTTATAGAGCCATCGTTATTAGGATTTGAGTTTCAGGGAATCCAAAAAATGACGGATGGTTTTGAAGTGGTTTCCACCGAAGAAAAATCTGCCGATGAAACTTGGGAACAACCTTGGGGAGAATTTAAAAAAGTTCGCGATCATCATAACGAATTAATTGTTCATTTAAAAGAAGCAAAGGGAGAAGAGCGTTTGGTAGATATTATTTTCAGAGTTTTTGATGATGGTTTAGGATTTCGATATTCATTTCCAAAACAACCTCATTTAGACAAAGTAAAAATCTCAAATGAAATCACGCAATTTACTTTTAAATCAGATAATGATGTTTGGTGGATTCCTGTGCATCGCGAAAACAGTTATTACGAAAGTACATATCGCAAAACACCAATAAGTAAAACAGATACCATTAACACACCTGCAACTTTTGAAACCAAAGAAAAATTATTTGTGGCTATTCATGAAGCTAATTTAACTGATTTTGCCTCAATGACGTTATTAAAAACAAATGACAAACAATACAAAAGCGAATTAGTGCCTTGGGCAGATGGTGTAAAAGTTTATGCCGAAACACCTTTTAAAACACCTTGGCGAACAATTGTTGTGGGCAAAACAGCGGGAGAAGTTGCAACATCGACTATTATGCTAAATTTAAATGAACCTTCAAAAATTGAAGATCTATCATGGATAAGACCTTCAAAATATATTGGAATTTGGTGGGGAATGCATTTAGAAAAATATACTTGGGGACAAGGACCAAAACATGGTGCAACGACCAAGAATACAAAAGAATACATTGATTTTGCTGCCAAAAATAATTTTGATGGCGTTCTGGTCGAAGGCTGGAACGAAGGTTGGGATGGCGACTGGACTGCCGATGGTTCTGCATTTAGTTTTACAAAAGCATATCCTGATTTTAATTTAGATGAAATTACAAAATATGCAGCTATTAAAAATGTTCGTTTAATAGGACATCATGAAACTGCGGGCGCTACAAAACATTACGAAAGTCAATTAGAAGATGCTTTCAAACTGTATCAAAAAATGGGCGTTAATACCGTAAAAACGGGTTATGTAAATAAATATTTAGACAAAAAAGAATGGCACGACAGCCAGTATGGAGCACGTCATTACAGAAAAGTAATGGAAACGGCGGCTAAATATCATATTATGATCGATAATCACGAGCCAATAAAAGGAACAGGACTACAGAGAACATATCCAAACTTTATGTCGCAAGAAGGAGGAAGAGGACAGGAATATAATGCATGGTCTGTAGATGGAGGAAATACTCCGGAACATTTAACGACTTTACCTTTTACCAGAATGCTTTCTGGACCTTTTGATTATACTCCAGGGAATTTCAATTTTGATTACAAAACACCTTCGGGAGCAAGAGTCCAAACTACTTTGGCAAATCAATTGGCATTGTATGTAATTATTTATAGTCCGTTGCAAATGGCTTCAGACCTTCCGGAGAATTATGAAGGAAAGCCAGAGTTTCAGTTCATTAAAGATGTTCCTTGCAATTGGTCAGATACCAAAGTGTTAGATTCTAAAATAGGAGAGTACACCACAATTGCACGTAAAGATTGGGAAGATAAAAATTGGTATTTAGGTTCTATCACAAATAGTTATGCGAGGAATCTTAAAGTAGACTTGTCGTTTTTAGATAAAGACAAAGAATATGAAGCCGAAATTTATGCAGATGGAACGGGAACAAATTATAAAACAAATCCATATCCCGTAACAATTTCAAAACAAAAAGTAAATAGTAAAACAGTATTAGATATCAAATTGGCAGCTGGCGGAGGAACAGCAATAAAATTTAGTCCAATTGAAAGATAAGTTAGTTGAGTTTTTTTGAATTAAGTTTGTGTTTGAGCAATGAACCCGATACCTTTCTTGGAAGATATCGGGTTTGTTATTTTTGGTTTTAAGTTTCAGATTTCAAGTTTCAGGTTTCAAGTTTCAAGTTTCAGGTTTCAAGTTTAAGGTTTCAAGTTTAAGGTTTTAATTTCAACACTTTTTCCCTTTGTATCTTTGTGTCTCTGCACCTTTGCACCTATTTCCTCATTACCTTAGAACCTTAAAAAAACTAGTGTTTATACAATTTAACATGTTTGCCAAACGTATAAACAGCTGTTATAGTTGGTCCGTTGTAGCCCCATTTTAGGTATCCGTTTAGTCTTTCCTTAACAGCATCTACTTTAAAATTTAAACCAGTGTATCCTGCAGTAAGACTTAGATTTTGGTATACATTGTATGAAACAGCTAAATTATAACTAACAATTCGGCCATCGATATTGTCGATCTTTATGGCCAAATAATTTGCATTTACATATAACCCCCAGCGTTTTGCCAAAACAAATTCTCCCCAAACTCCAATATCTGGCAGCGGAGCAGTAAAATTGAAACTATCTCTATATTCTAAACTAGTTTGATTGGCGTCAACTCGTAAACCCAAATCTGCAAAAAGTACGTGAGTACCAATTAACAAACCAGCTTCGTATTTTGGTTTAGACAAAAAAGCATAACCATAAGCAATTCTTGCAATCTGAACATCAAACATAGCGGTTACTCTCGTATTTATATTGTAAGTGTGTTCGCCAAAATCAATTTGTTTTTCTAAAGTTTTGGATGAGCTTCTATCAAGAGCAAAAAACTCAAATCCCAATCTAGATCTTCTTGAAATTCGCCAGTCAAAAGTTCCCATAAAAGAGCTGCTGGATTTAGAAAAACCTAAATCATTTTCAAGATCTATTTCTGTTCCGTGATTTCCGTTATTAGTACCAACCTGAATTTGAGTATTATTGACTGGAAAAAACGCGCCTGCAGTTACTTTAAAACGTCTGGCATACCAAGGTAAATCTGCTACATCATAATCTTGAGAAGGAGTGTCAATATTACTTTGCAGAACAGTTAGAGGATTTTCTACAGGTATTTCGGCGGTGGTTTGTGCCTGAATTGTAGAGAAGAAAAGAGGAACTATCAAAAAACAAAATAACTTTTTCATCTGACTTATTTTTAGATTTTATTGATAAAATTTTAACAATTAAAGTTAACAAAAAAAATCATTCAATTCAGTTTTTTGATCTTATTATTTTAATGATTTATCTGAATATCAGTATGATAGATTATTTGTTAAAATTAGTTGACATGTCACTCTTTTTTGTAAATTTGCTTTATGGAAAATAATAAAACAGATTTTGATGCATTTAAAGACGAAATTTCGAATAGTTTTTTCTTTCAGATTCACCGAATTAAACGAACTATTTTTCGTCATACAAATACACTTATGAATGAAGCTGGAATAAGTTTACAGCAAGAACAACTTCCGCTAATCATGATTTTGCAGCGTAAAAGCATGTCTCAAAGAGAACTTTCAGACATTACCATGCGCGATAAGTCGTCTATTCTAAGAAGCGTAAATGCTTTGGAAAAGAAAAGCTTGGTTGAAATTCAAAAAGATGAAGAGGACAAGAGAAAAAATATAGTAAGTCTTACGGCCGAAGGATTTAGTATGGCAAAAAGTATTCGGTTGTTAATGAGAAAGTCAGAAGATGAGGTTCTTGCCGTTTTCTCTGATAAGGAAAGAACAGAAGCCTTAGCAGCAATTAGAGGTTTTGCAGATAAGCTTGATGCGCTTTAGTGGAATAAAAAGTTCGCGACGAATTAGACGAATTTCTAATATAGCAATGCAAAAAAAATAATATAAATACAGAAAACTAAAAATGAACAAAAGCGAATTATTAGAAGGGCCAATACTTTCTTCATTATTAAAATTAGCAGTTCCAATAATGATTGCCAATTTACTGCAAGCCGCATATCAATTAGTTGATGCATTTTGGGTTGGACGTTTGGGCGGAGATGCCGTTGCAGCTGTATCTGTAAGTACACCAGTAATTTTTCTGATGATTGCATTAGGAACCGGTTTGGCCATTGCAGGATCAATACTTATAGCACAATATTTTGGTGCAGGACAGCAGGAAATGGTCAATCATGTAGCAGCCCAAACATTACTAATGGTAATTTCGGCGTCGATTGTTTTATCAATTATAGGGTATTGGTTAAGTCCGTACTTTTTGTATTTACTTAAAGTAACACCACAGGTTTATACAAACGCATTGGGTTTTATGCGAATTGCCTTTATAGGATTGGTTTTTAGTTTTAGTTTTATGATTTTTCAATCGGTTATGCGTGGTGTTGGTCGAGTTACTTTGCCCGTTTACATTGTATTAGGAACTGTAATTCTAAATTTTGCCTTAGATCCGTTATTTATTTTTGGATGGAATTTTATTCCTGCAATGGGCGTAAAAGGAGCGGCTTTGGCAACTTTATCGACACAAAGTTTAGCAATCATTATTGGGTTTGCTATTTTGTTTAGAGGAAAACACGGAATTCATTTACAGTTAAAGGATTTTAAACCAGATTACAAACACATCAAGAAAGCCTTTAAAATTGGTTTTCCGTCGTCAATAGAACAATCTATGCGCGCAATTGGGCTCACAGCGATTACGTTTCTAATTGTACATTTTGGAACAACAACCGTAGCTTCATATGGAGCAGGTTCAAACTTAATTCAGCTTATAATGATTCCGGCATTAGGACTTTCAATGGCAGTAGCTACTTTGGTGGGGCAAAATATTGGTGCGGGAAATATGCTTCGTGCAGGTAAAATCGCAAAACTAGGTGCTTATTTAGGTTTTGGCTTATTAACCGGAATTGGCATAATAGCGTTTCTTTTAGCGCCTCATTTAATTGCTTTTTTTGTACCAAACGATCCGCAAGTTATATCTGGCGGAACTGTATTTTTAAGAATAACATGTCTTTCTTGGGGATTTCTTGGGCTTCAAATGTGTTTGTTAGGCGTGTTTAGAGCCGTTGGAAACACAACACTTCCTATGATCTTGACTTTGGTTTCGCAATGGGTTTTACAATTTCCGTTGGCTTACATTTTGTCACACAATACACCACTTGGAGCAATTGGAATTTGGTGGGCTTTTCCTATATCGACTGTAGTTACAGCAATTGTAACAATGCTTATTTATGCTAAAGGCGATTGGAAAAAAGAAAGATTAAGCGGAAAAACCAATAAACTTATCGATAAGGTTGAGAGAGAAATTGTAAAGGAGGGATTTGAGGTTAAGTAGAGGTTCTGAGTTGCTGAGGTTCAAAGGTTCAAAGGTTTTAATATAGGGACGCACTACGGTGCGTCTTTTTTTGTTTGACATTTTTGACTCCCATTTGTAATTAGAAAATTGATTATCTATATTTGAGAGTAAATTCTCAACTTTATTATGGACAAAAAATTAAAACAATACTTTATAAAATCTTTCTTAGTACTATTATTAATCCATTTTGGATATTTTCTATACGGCTATTTTACGTTTGAAGGAATTGGGAAAATTGATATTTATAGCGAGTTTTATAGATTTAAGTTTTATGATGATGTTTCTATTTCTCACTTTTTTATAAGTGGTTTGTTTTTACTTTTTTTCTTAATTTTTCTAATAAAAAATCATTCAAGACAAAATTATACATTTACCAATTTGCTTAAAATTGGTGGTTTATTACTGTTGGTTTCATTTTTTACTTTTTCATTTTTTGTGAGTTATAGCTTTGGTATGAATGCAAAGTTAAAAACAGAATTGTCTGAAAAAGACCTTAATAATGACAAAACGTTATTGAATGTTTTACGTCCGTTATTGTATAATTATACCTCATATAGTTCTGAGAAATTATTTAATCCTGTCAATGTTTTATATCCAAAACCTTATCCCGTTATAGAAGTTGCAGATAGTAGTGCGATTGGTCAATATTATACCGTCGAGTATAAGTATTATAGTATTGATACTTTAAAGATGCTAACAACAGATTTAAATAAGGTTTCGGCGGCGGCAAATACAATTTTGGATAGCATTGGTTTTGGTAAAAAAGAGCTTCTGGAGCGAATAATTAAAAAAAATACGCTAAAAGACAGTACCGAAATTATTTATAAAGGTCAACAAGTTAACCCGGATTACGATTCTAATATTTGCATTTTTATTAAAAACAAAGCAATCTATAAACCAATAAAAGGAATTCCTGTAGAGAAACAACAATACGATGCAGCAGTAAAAAGATATAACTTATTGTATAAGTTTAAGCAAGATTCGTTACTGCATAGTTTTCAAAAATTGGATACATTGTTTAGAAAATACAAGATTGAAACTAGTATTGTACCTAAAGATTTAACAAAGGATGTTTTCTTTTATAAAGACCATCACGACGAACCATTAAACGGCATTAGAAATAATTTTGACAGAACAGCTTTAAAAGATAAATTATCGACTTTAGAACGCTTTTTTTACGAGCCAAATTATCTTCATTCTTCTATTATCGATATTTTTTTCAGCGTTATTGCAGCGGTTTGGTTCGTTATTTTTCTGATTTATATTTTGTTTAATTATAAAAAAAACTCCAGTAAAGTAAGAACAGATTCCTAACGGATTAAACTCTGTTATAATCTGCTTTCCAGTGTACAATAGCTTTTTTTATAGCGTCGCCACTAAGATTGTTTTTTAGAGCATCATCTAAAAGAGGCAAAAAATCGTTGTCTGGCGCAAATCGTAAAGCAAAAATCTGATCATCCGTTAATTTATACTCAAATTCTTCAAATCGCTTTCCGGTTAAAGTAAAGTAGCGATAGCGAATTTCTAACCTAACGATTCGGTTTTGCAAAGTAAGCGCATAATGTTGTCGCAACATAAATGCCAGGCAAAATAAAAAAACAAAACAAACACTAATAAACGACCAAATCAGCGCATCGTTTGTAGTGCATGCAAAGTAAATACTTGCCACCAAAAACAGGATTAAAACAGGATAAAAAACAAAATGGTGCGGTTTATAAAACCGTATGTGGTTGTAGTATGTTTGAATTTTCATAGTTATTTTGTTTTTGGTTTGTTGTTATAAAAAAACAAAGCTACCCTAAAATAGAATAGCTTTTTCTCAAAAATAAACTAACATAACCAATGTTTCTTTTATAATTAAACTTGTTACAGTTTTCTTAGTCGTATTTATATTTTAAAAAGCCGTAATCCTTAAATTCATTCTTCTTCTCAATGGCTTTAACTTGTTGGTGTAAAATTAATTCCATTGTCTTTGTAATCTGTTATAATTTAAAACAAAAATGTTATAGGATTTCAATATTTGCAGTTTTTATAATGACGAAATAATCCTCCATTCGTCTAGTTTCGACTGGAAAGATTTGCTTGCATTTGCCGGACTTGTTGATGGCAAGGTTATAAGACGATACGTTTTGTCGAGATGAACGTACTTTTTAAAAAACGCCGCCGCTTTTTGTCCGTTAAACAAAATGGTTTCAATGTTTGAATGCTGTTTTAAAAAAGTCTCAAAATCATTTGCAATCTCGTTTTTTATAGCGCTATCTAAACTTCCAATTCTTTCGCAATATTGCAAAACATCCCAAACAGCAATTTTGTTTTTAATTAAGAGCGCCTTTTTTGTTTCATAATCATTAGAGAAATCTTCTTGAAAAATGGTAAACATAAATTTCCAGAAATTATTCTGATTGTGACCATAATATTGGTTCATTTCCAGTGATTTTGTTCCGGGCATTGTGCCCAAAATCAGAATATTAGCATTATTTGAACTTATGGGTAAGAAAGAGAAACTTTTCATCTTTTTTGAATTAAAAAACGTTTTGTTTGAGTTAAAATAATCATTTATAAGTAATTATAAAAGAAAAGTAAGAAATTATGTAACACTCTAAAAGTACATTTAGATGAACTTTGGTGTTCAGGTTTTGTAATACAAGAATACTAATTCTGTGAAAAAAAACTATTAATTGATTTGTAAAATTTTAAATCCAAAACAAAATGAAAACAGTTACGATACATACAGAAAAAATTCAGAATTTATTTGAAGACTTGAATACTAATATTGGCGGAACTGTGACTTTTGATTTGGATGAGCATATACTCGAAGTGGAGAATGATTTTGCAAAGGGAATAATCACGGCCGTTTCATTTAGCGACAATATTTCGTATGTTCAGTTTGATATGATTTTTTCGGAAGATTTATGTCTGAATATATCAAATGAGGAATCACAACCTTTATATCTTGCATATTGTTCTAAAGGAAGTTTATCACATAGTTTTGACCTTTCTACCGATAGTAAAAAGATTAATGCTTTTCAGACTGCAATTGTAAATACAAAGCAAAATCAGAATAATATTTTATTTTTTCAGAAAGACATAAGAACCAAATGCACATTGATTATTATAGGAAATGAGATTGCTGAAGTAAATCAAGGTTATTCTTTAAATAGTCAGGTAAGAAAAACATTTGTTGAAGGTAATACTGCATCAAATTTCTTTTATTTAAGTTCTTATAATTTAAAAATTGACAGAAAGATTGACCAATTAAGCGTTATTACTGAAACCGGAATTGCTAAGAATATAATGAAAGAAGGAATTTTGAGAATTATTCTAGCCATGGAAATTCAACAATATTCTGATGATCAAAAAGCTTTGTCCCACGATACAAATTGTCTTACTTTAAAAGAATTGGAAGAAATTAAAGAACTCTCTCAAGCTATTGAAGCAAATCCTGAAGAAGCTTTTAGCATTAAATCATTGTGTAAACAAGCTGGTTTGTCGCCAAATAAACTACAGGAAGGTTTTAAACTAATTCATAACAGAACTGTAAATGATCATATAACACATATGAGAGTTTTAAAAGCCGAAATCTTAATTCGTACTTCAGATTTAAACATCTCCGAAATTGTTTATTGTATTGGTTTTACCAGTCGAAGCTACTTCTCAAAAATATTCAAACAAAAATTCAATTGCAGTCCAAAAGATTATAAGTACAATTTGAATCCTTTGGCGATTACAGCGTAAAAGGGGGCAAAGTGGCAAAAGTCCAAAGTGGCAAAGGTTCAGAAGTTGTTTAGAAAAAAACTCACTCTTAACATTCTGGATAGCATATTTTTAAAAAATACGCGCCATCATTATCATCCCGTGGAACGAGCGATCTCCATAATTAGCTTGCTAATTTGTTAAAAATTACTTTGCGTTAGTTTCTTGCGCAGTTTCTTCGTCCCTCGGGATGACAAAAATGCGTATAGCAATTTCAAGGCATCTTATTGAGGAAAAAATTAAAATCTTACCATCTTTTAGTCTTTGTATTTAAAAAATAGATACATTTGCATAACTAGTTATGTAATTGATTATATATGGAATTTTTTAATAAAGTTGGCAAAGTGGCTTTGGGGAGTCGCTTGCGTTTAATGACAGCTATTATAACAGATGATGCTGCCAAGATATATGAGTCGTACGGAATGCATTTTTCTCCAAAATGGTTTCCGGTTTTTTATACACTTATGAACGAGAAAGAAATCACGATTACTGAAATTGCTACTGAAATTGGACATTCGCAACCGTCTGTGAGCAAAATTATCCAGGAAATGATTGCTACTGGATTAGTTGAAGAAAGCTTGAAAAGCAGTGATAAACGTAGAAATATTGTAGGTTTGACTGCACAAGGTTGGGAGTTTTCTAAGGAATTAAAATTGCAATTAAATGATGTTGAAGCTGCTGTAGATGGTTTAATTTCAGAATCAAGTCATAATTTGTGGGCTGCGCTTGAAGAATGGGAACATTTGCTAGAACAAAAAACGTTGTTTAAAAGAGTTAACGAACAAAAGAAATTACGCGAAAGCAAAGATGTAAAAATTGTACCCTTTGAATCGCAATATCTTGAAGCTTTTAAAACATTGAATGTTGAATGGATTTCGACGTACTTCGAAATGGAAGAAGCAGATTACAAAGCATTAGACAATCCAAAGGAATATATTCTGGACAAAGGCGGTAAAATTTTCGTTGCATTATATCAAAATGAGCCACTTGGAGTTTGTGCACTTATCAAAATGAATGATTCTGAGTTTGATTTTGAAATGGCAAAAATGGCAGTTTCTCCCAAAGCCCAAGGTAAAAATATTGGTTTTCTATTAGGGCAAGCAATTGTTAATAGCGCCAGAGAACAAGGTGCAAAAAAGATCTATCTGGAAAGTAATACAATCCTAAAACCCGCAATTAACTTGTATTACAAACTCGGTTTTCAGAAAGTTTTTGGTTTGCCGACACCTTATAAACGTTGTAATATTCAGATGGAGTTGAAAATTTAGGTTCAAAGTTACAAAGGCTCATAGGCACAAAGTTTTAAACCTCTGAGCCTTTGTAACTTTGAACCTAAAAAAGCTTCAGCTTTTTTACCTCCCAAACCTGTAATACTCTAAATCCTCATTTTCAGTATCATTAATCGAATCTAGAATAGAGTTCATTCCGATAACGCTAAAGGTAATTCCGTTTCCTCCAAAACCAAGAACATAATGTTCATTTTTTTTAGGGTTAGGTTTTCCAAAGTAAGGAAGACCATCTTTGGTTTCGCCAAAAGTTCCTGCCCAGGAATAATCTAATTTAAAATCAATTTTTGGAAATCTTCTTTCAAAATGTTTCAAAAGATATTGTTCTTTTTTCGGTAATAGTTTATCTCGTTTTATTGGATCTTTAAATTCTTCATCGCCTCCGCCCATAATAATGCGATTGTCTGAAGTTGCTCTAAAATATAAATACGGAGATGAAGTATCCCAAAAAATAGCATTTTTGAAAGCGGCAGGTAAAATGGGCAAACTTTCAGAAGTGATTACATAAGTACTTTTTAAATCGACTACTTTTTCGGCTAGAGTTTCGGTACTTTCATAACCGGTACAATGAATAATATGATTGGCGGTAATCGTGAATTTATTTTCGGTATGCGCGATACATTTTCCTTTTTGGTGTTGAATAGTTGTAATGTTGGTACGATCCAGAATTTGCATTCCCTTTTTTTGGCAATAAACCAGTAAATCATTTGCCAGCCTAAACGGATCCATGATGGCAGCGGTATTAGATTCTATTGCTGCAATTGCATTTAAACCCATTTTTTCGAGATCCCATCTTTCTAGCCAGTTTACATCAAATCCATGTTCTTTTCGGCATTTAAATTCATTTCGTAAAAACGGAATATCTTTTTTTACAGATGTAAAATAAATGCTTTTTTTAAATTCAAACTGGCAATCACTTTTTATAGTATCGATAATAGTACGCAAATCAAATATGGCTTTTTTACCATTTTGATAGCTGTCAACAGCACATTTTTCTCCTCTTATTTTAATTAGTTCGTGTAGCGAAATATCAATTTCGTATTGCAGTAAAGCGGTGCTGGCCGCAGTACTTCCGTTACAGACATCGCGACGATCTACAAGTATTACTTTTTTGCCTTCGGTAATTAATTTGTAAGCCATTAAAGCTCCTGTTATTCCGCCTCCAATGATAAGAATAGTGGTATTCAAATCTGAATTAATTGACGGATAACTGTTTTTCATAGCATTTTTTAATGGCCAGAAAGTTTCGGTAGAGCGTAGTTTCATTTTTTATTGATATTTCGGGTACGGGATTTAGTTCTGTTTTTGTCTTTGCGTTCGTGTTGTTCTAGCGCTTCTGCAATAGAATGTGAATTTCTGATGCTCTCATCTTTCTTCGCTAATTCACTTAGTCTATGATAGTATTTTTGAACTATGATCATTTCTTCTTCGGTCATACTCTCAATATCTACAAGGCTATTGCTCGAGTATTCGTTTGATGCTACCAGTTCATTTAATTTTAACTGAATTGCCAGTGAATCTTTGTTCTGTGCTTTCTGAATTAAAAAAACCATCAAAAATGTAATGATCGTTGTTCCTGTATTGATTACTAATTGCCAGGTTTCTGAATAATCGAAAATTGGACCTGAAATTGCCCAGGCGACTACAATTAAAAATGCGCCAATAAAAGCAGGCGTGCTTCCTGCTGCTTTAGAGACATTTGTCGCAAATTTTTCAAAGGCGCTGCTTTTATTTTGTTTTTTAGTTTTCATTTCAATTTGATTTATGGTTTACTCACTTTTTCTTCCCGAATTACTTTATTGTGTACTTCGTCATAAATGGCGTCGTTTATTTTTTTACCGGTTTTACTAAAAACTTTAATTTTTGGATCTTGATGTGTACCGGTTATAACGATTGGAATTCCAATAAGACCAAATGGCGGAAGCCCTAATCGCATTCTTAAATCCAGTAAACCATCAAAACTTGTAGTTCCTTTTATTGTAGGTTTAAAGGCAGCTACGGTAAAGGAGAAAGGTTCTACATGAATTAAATTGTTATCGATACTTGATTTAATTTCAATTCCTTTCATATCAGGATTATCCAAACCTTTTTGACCGGTTTTAGAACTAATTCCGTCAAATAATTTTAAACCTTTCAGTTGTACATCGCGCAAGTTTAAAGTTCCGCCGCCTTCAAGAGATTCGTAAATTGGTCCCATATTTCCGTTTAAATCTCCTTTAATTTTATAATCGACAGAAATAATTCCTTTTGCTTTTTCGGCTACGGTAACCATATCATGAAACATCGGAATTTCTTTGTAAGCTCTTTCTACACTAAAATCTTTGGCTTTAAAATGAGCATCAAAATGTGCCGAAGTTGGCGTTTCATCTTTATACGAAGCGTCGATTCCTAAAATGCAGTCAATGATATTAAAAGTGCCATTTTCTAAATAAAAACCACTTTTAGCAATTCCTACTTTTCCGGAAAGTTTATTCAGGACTAATCCATTATATTCTACTTTATCGGCATTGGCATTAAGAGTAACATTTAAATTTTTGGGAACAATAACGACACCGCTCATTTTAGGATGATCTTCTTTTGCATATTCTACTTCGATATTGCGATCTGTGTTTTCTCCTTTTTTAAGTGCCATAAATTCATCAACATTAATAAGTTTAGATTTCATGTTGAAGTTTCCTGTCAAAGTTCCGTGCGATTCCAAAAAGTAATTAATCGTATTGAGTAAATATCCGTTAATATCAAAATCTGATTTTCCATAGGAAGCATAGAATTTATCGAACCACATTTTTTCATTTTGAAAGCGAAAATTTCCTTGTTTGATAAAAAATGCTTTCGGGAATAACTCAGATGTAGCTTTAATGTTTTTTAATACAAGAGTTCCGCGATTATCCAGTTTATCGTATTGTCCTTTAGTGGCATAACTTTGTTTTCCTTTAAGTGAAAGATCGGCTTTTGCATAACCTGTAACATCAAGACCTTTTTGAGAAAAAACCTGATAAATTCGCCCGACATTTAATTCACCTTTAATTTTGGCATTGTAAGCCAAATCGCTAAAGTCTGAAAGTGTAGCATTTACATACATCGGATTTCTTTCAAAAACAAACGATGCGGGAGCTACAGCAACAATTAAATCCTGATAGGTTCCGGCTTTATTAAGCACATTGGCGACAAACGTAATATTGGTAATAGGATTAGGGTAAGAGTCTGTTTTAAACCAGCCATCTCGAAGTGAGATTCCGCCAATAGTTTTAGGAAACAATTTTTTAGTAGTACTAAAAATCCCTTTTGCCTGAATGTTTGTTTTTAAAATTCCTTTTATGTCAATAGAACTTAAGCCCAAGGCAGCATCGACTGTAGCTAAATCCAGAGCACCTTTTACGCTGGCATCGACTGTCATTTCAGTAAAACCTTTACTGCGCAAATAAGCGTTAAAATAATCTTTTTCACCAACTTTAAATTTAAAGGTTTCAAGATTAATTAAAAGCTTTTCGACATCAAGTGATGGCAAAACAGCATTTAGATTCATTTGAAAATCTGTTAATGGAGCAGGTGCATTTTGATAATTTATAGCGCCTTTATCAATTTTTAAATTGAAAGCTAAATCGGGTTTTTGCTTTTTGGCAACATTATAATTTCCTCTAAAAGTAAAAAGTAAATCACTTTTACCGGAAATTTCGGTTTCTTCCAGCCAGGTTAAATATTCTGGTGGCATGACCGAAAATAAATCTTTTAAGGTTGTGTTTGTAGATGCTGCTTTAATATTGATTTTATAACCATCTCTTAAAATAGTAAACAAACCAGTAAATTCTAGTGGTAATTTATTGATTTTTAATTCGTTTTTTTGAAGTATAAACGAAAGAGCATGTGTATTAATTCTGGTAATTAAATCTGCACGGACTTCTTTTTTTCTAAGATAAGCCGTTCTGTCGTAATAAAAATCGACAGTATCAATTCGGGCATCAGTATTTAAATCAAAAATATCTTCGCTTAAATTTCCTTTTCCAATATAATTAAAACCTTTTGCATCAACTAGAATTTTGGCAGATCGATCATTGTATTTTACATGACAATCTTCAAGATCAATTCGTTCCAGCCTTATAGCAGTTCCTTCTTCAGGAGCATTAGGATCGTTTTGTTTTTCGTCGCGATCTTCGGGCGCAACATAAATATTATAATTGGCTTGACCTTTTTGGTTTACCATAATATTTATAAGTGCTTTTGAAACATATAGTTTATTAATTTTTACTTCATTATCAAAAATTAATCTTTTTAAATTAATTCCAAAAGCAACCTGATTTGCTTTCAGTAAAGTATCATTACGAAAAGGCGCAGATCCGGTAAGTGATACATCATCAAGCGAAACTGTTAATGAAGGAAAATGTGTAAAAAATGACAATCTGGACTTGGTAAAATCTAATTTTGTATCTAAACGTTCGTTCGCAACTTTTTTAACTTCAGTAGCAACTGTTCCAGGGAATAGCAATGGTATTAAAAACAATAATAGCAAGATACTTGCTATTATTATTCCTGTAATTTTTAGTATTTTTAGGCTTATATTTTTATATGAAGTTCTCATATTTAAGGCTTTGATGTGTTACTTTTTTGCTTTGTCGGCCTGAGCTTTTTTAGCGTCTTCTTCTTTTTGCTTATCCTGCTTTTCTTTCTCTTTTGCGGCTTTTTCCTGTTTTTCTTTCTCCTCTTTTGCTTTTTCTTCTTTAGCCTTTTCCGCTTTTTTTTGCTGCTCTTCCTGTTTCTCTTTTATTTCTTCTTGTTTCTTTTCTTTAGCTTTTTCTTTTTTCTTGAAATATCCTTTTAGCAGGAAATTACTTTTTGCAGCTTCCATATTTTCGCTAAAACCTTTGGTACCTGATTCTAAATTACTAATTGTATTCGAAACGCTACTCGCCATTTTATCATCACGAACTAATCTTGCCAGCGCACCGTTTCCGTTATTCATACTATGGCTAAAAATGGCTAATTCGTCAGTTATTACAGCAGCATTGTCAACACTTTTCTTTACACTTTTCATTAAATCCTGCATTTCGATTCCATTTATCGAAGCAATTGCGCCACCATTTTCGATCACTTTTCGAGATTTTACACCTGGAGAAATAGTCAATACTTTATCGCCCATTAAACCATCAGAACCAATACTTGCGCGAGCATCTGTTTTAATAAATTCTCGTACATCATCTTTTATAACCATAGACACCACAACCGAAGAATCGTTTATAAGCCTGATTTCTTCGACAGTTCCAATATTAATTCCTGAAAAACGTACATTATTACCTACTTCTAAACCACTAACGGTTTTAAATTTTGAGGTAAGATGAAATGTTGAGCCAAATAGATTTTTTTGTTTCCCAATAAAGTAAACTGCCATTATAAAAAGCAATAAACCTATTGTTACAAACATTCCTAATTTCCAAGTATATCCAGATTGCTTATCCATGATTTCTAATGATTTATTTTTAATGTTATTGAAAAAAAGAGCGAACCCATTCGTCTTCGTCTTTTTCTAGTTCTTCATAAGTTCCTTCGGCGTGAATGATTCCATCTTTCAAAACCATAATACGATCTGCAGTTAATTTGGCGCAAGCCATATCGTGCGTAATAATGATCGAGGTTGTTTTTCGTTTATGTTTAATATCTAGAATTAATTCACTTATTTCTCTTGATGTAATGGTATCTAATCCTGTTGTTGGTTCATCGTATAAAATGATTTCCGGTTTTAAGATCAAGGTTCTGGCCAAGCCAATTCTCTTTTGCATTCCTCCAGATAATTCAGATGGCATTTTATCAATTGCATCGCTCAAACCAACATTATCCAGCGCTTCCATTACTTCGCTTTCAACTTCCTCCGGAGTAAGATCTTTTTTGTGTTTTTTTAGTGTAAAAGCTAAGTTTTCTCGAACAGACATTGAATCGTACAAAGCACCACTTTGAAACAAAAATCCAATTCGGACTCTAATTTTGTTTAATTCAGATTTGCTTAAATTCAATACGTTTTCATTAAACACTTTTATCTCGCCTTGATCAGGTTCAATTAAACCAACGATACATTTTATAGTAACTGATTTTCCTGAGCCTGAACGTCCAAGAATCACTAAATCTTCGCCTTTATTAACGCTTAGATTTACGCCTTGTAAAATTTTGTTATCTGTACCAAAAGTTTTGTGCAAATTCTTAATCTCAAGGATTGGGGTTTTGCTTTTTTCTTTTGTTTTAGGTTCTATATTTTTTTTCTCTTTAATCATTTTTAGAAGAATAAATCGGTTATTTGAACTGCGACCATATCAAGTATAAAAATGGTTAGCGAAGCCGTTACTACTGCAGAATTTGCAGCTTTACCAACACTTTCTGTTCCATTTGAGGCATTAAAACCTTTGTAGCACCCAATCATTCCAATAAAGAAGCCAAAAAAGAAGGTTTTAATAGTGGCCGGAATTAAATCTAAAAATTCTAACGACTGAAAAATTTGGGTTAGATATCTGTAGAAGTTAACATCACCATGAATGTTAATACCAACATAACCACCAAGAATACCTACAGCATCTGCAAAAAAGACTAGTAGTGGCACCATTAAAGTACAAGCCAAAATTCGGGTAACTACTAAATAATTATATGGGTTTATTGCCGAAACTTCCATGGCATCAATTTGTTCTGTAACTTTCATTGAACCTAATTCGGCACCAATTCCAGATGAAATTTTTCCGGCACAAATTAGGGCTGTAATTACAGGTGCAATTTCTCTAATTAAAGAAAGTGCCACCATTCCGGGTAACCAAGATTCTGCACCAAATTTTACCAAAGTTGGTCTTGATTGTAGCGTAAGAACCAATCCCATTATAAAACCGGTTATTGCTACTAAAGGCAGGGATTTGTACCCAATAATATAACATTGTTTCAAAAGCTCTTTTGTTTCATAAGGAGGAACAAAAACTTCCTTAAAAAACTGCTTAGCAAACAAAGTTACGTTGCCTATTTCGGTGAATGTATTTTTTAAAGTGAGTATCAAAATACTAATGTTTTAGTCGTTAAACCTGCTGAATGAAAACCAACAGTTTAGATGGTTATAAACTCTTAATTATTATAGATTAAAATTACTTTAGAAGTAAGGAAAAAATCTTACACAACTTTTTACGAAGTTTATATAATTAACATAATGAAACACAATAATTAAAATAAAGTAGCGTTAGTGCGAAAATGTTAAAAAACAAAAAATCCCTTCGAAAAGGGATTTTTAGGGTCAATAGTATATTTAGTTAGGAATATAATATTAGTCAATTATGAATTAATTGCGATTCCGGATTTAGTTTTCATAAGTGGGATAACTTTAATTTCAGATAATTTAAGGTTCTCCATTAATAATCTCGCATTTAAATAACATACAGTAGATTCAGCACCTTGGTTTAGATTTACGTTTTCTTTTTCGAGTCCGTCATAACCGCCTCCGCTTATTGGATTGTACATTATTTGTCCAAGATGATTTTTTCCTAAAAACCAGTTAAAGGCTATTTTCATTTTTTGCTTGTATTCTGGAGTACCAAAAGCATTATAAAATGAATTTAAGGTATGAATAGTGTAGGCAACATCAATAGGTTGTTCTCCGTATTCCTGAGGTTCAGAGCCTTTATGTAACCATCCATTATTAGAAATTACTTTAAAGTTTTTATCGTTAAACATTTTCGACATTAAAAAGTCAAGTGAATCTAAAGCTACTTTTTTGTAAATAGGTTTATTGGTGGTTAAAAAAGCAAAAAGCATAGATTCCGGTAAAATACCATTTCCGTATGTCATGTAGTTTTCAAACCATTTCCAATCTTTTGTAGCATGGATTTCATAATTAGAAAGCAATTTAGCATTTAGTTTATTGATAATTGCTGAAACGTACAAATTAGGAACGGCTGTATGATAAAGATATAAGCCTTTTGTAGCAAAACCTATTGAACGTGGCGACTGAATAGTTTCGGCCCATTTTAATGAATTTAATAAACATTGCGATGCTTTTTTAGATATAGCTTCAGGAAGAATATCGCCAATCGAAATTACAGTTCCTAAAGCCCAGATTGCTCTTGCATTAGAATCTTCGAGGTTAACTTCGGCATTTTGTTCAATGTGTTCGCGATTTTCCTGATCGACATAATTGATAAAATCTCCTTTGGGCTGTTGGCAACGAATGATAAAGTCTAAATAAATTAAGATATAAGCTAAATCTTCTTTGTCCTGAGTAAGTTTATAATGCATACAAATTGCAATTAATGCACGTGCATTATCATCTAGTGTGTATCCTGATTCTAAGTCCGGGATTGAAATTTTGCTAAATTGAATAATTCCCAAATCTGTTGTCATTCTTTTAATATGCCCTAATTGAATAGATGGATATGTGTATTTTATTTCTGCCGGATTTTCAATTAGTTTTTTATAAGTATCCATATGTGTAATGGCTACGTTTTCCCAAGATGAAGCTCTAGTTTTTCTAAACGCATTAATTCCCATTTCTCGTCTTAAATTATCATCAGAAAGGAGTTTAATAGTGGCTTTTGCAAATTGATCTACATTTCCAATATCAACTAAAATTCCAGAATCTGGGGTTAATACTTCTAGTGTATGCGGAATTTTTGATGCGACTATCGGGCAAGCGCAACTCATAGCATAAGAAAAAGTGCCGCTTACTGCCTGATTAGGATCTTTTGAGGTAAACAAATAAACATCGGTTGCTTTTAAGTAATCCAAAAGTTCATTTGTATCTAAATATTGATTGATAAAACGAACATTGTCTTTTAAGTCTAAATCTTCGACCAAAGCTTCCAATTTATCACGATAAGCATCAACGCCATCAATAATTAAATTTGGATGTGTTTTTCCGATAATTAAATATAAAACATTAGGTTCTTTTTTGATGATTTTTGGAAGTGCTTGTAAACCGGTTTCAATGTTTTTTCCTTCGCCCAGAAGTCCAAAAGTCGAAAGTACTTTCCTGTCTTGAATATCAAATTTTAATTTTGCCTGATCTGGAGTTTCATAAATTACAATATGAGTTCCGTGTGGTACACAAGTAATAATTTCTTTTTCGATTCCGTAATCATTAATTAGAATTTCTTTGGATTGATTTGTCATTACAAAAACGGAGTTGCTGTAACTCAAAAGTAATTTTACAAAAGTCCTCAATTCGTTATTTGGATTTGGAATAACGCTGTGAAAAGTATAGGTTAAAGGCTTCTTGATTACGTTTAAAAAATCTAATAGATAATCGCCATAATTTCCACCAAATAAACCAAACTCGTGCTGTATATGAACCAATTTTACCGATTTATCTTTGTTGATTGCTTCGGCAACTTTGGCGTATTCTTTTTTATCTTTTGTATTTAAGGTAAAGGCTTGCGTAGGTTTTTCTTTTGGACTATCAACTAATTCACAAATTTGGCAACTGACTGATTTGCCAAAAACATCTGTAATTCCTTTAATGGTGTCTTGCGTATACGTAGCTATGCCACATTGTGTTGGCGGAAATGTAGATAGAAAAACTATTTTTGATTTATTTGATATCGTCTTCATGGGGTTTTTACTTTAAATCGATTAATAAGTCGTTTGAAATTCAGTCAAGCCACCGCAATTTTATTGTTAGTAGCACCGTAATAAATATATAAAAGGCTGTCAAAAAAGGCATTTCTCGATAGAAAGCAACATATTTTAGATAACCATGACGTTCATATAATTCAGATCGTTTTAGGATCCTTTTTTGCATTTTTATGCTAAAGGATAAATAATCAACTATGCGTAAATAAGTACTTTTAACAGTCTTAACTCAGTGCCAAATTTGTTGCTAAAAATACTTTCAGTTATGGTTGATTCCATGTGTCTGAATTTTTATCTAAAATTACTTTGAGAATGAAGGGAGCTTTAATCCAATCAATCAAAAAATTAACTCAAAAGCATTCATATGGGAATTTTGTAATTAAAAAGAGGGATTCTAAAATTACACTAATATTTTGATTTAGAATTAATTGAGTTAATAAATTATTGTTAAGAGTTAATGTGATGCGTAGAAAATAATCAACTTTGAGTAACAATTAAAATAGATCTTAATTGATCTTTATTATGAACTTAAAAATCAAGATTATGTTACGATGGACCGTTATTTTTGTAATTCTCGCGATTATAGCCGGAATTTTTGGTTTTGGTGGAATTGCCGCCGGAGCTGCTAGTATTGCTAAAGTTTTATTCTTCATATTTATTGTATTATTTATTATTTCACTAATAAGCGGAAGAACAAAAGTGTAGCAGTGAGTTTTAATGAAACAAAAAAAGCGAAACTAATATAGTTTCGCTTTTTTTGTTTCGAGTTTTGCTTCAACTTAAATTATTTGCGCAATAATTGATGTTTTTTGTTGATTAATGCAATTGGAATTCCAATGCAAAAAATTAAAATAAGTATTGATAACACTAAAGGGAAATCGAAATTTTTGGCTGGTAAAACAGGAAATACAACTGGTAAAACGACCAAATTCATAACAATCCAAGTAAAGACGCCGTAAATAATTCCAGATCGATAAACATTCTTTTTTAAGAATGAGAAATACGGATAGACTGCAAAATAAAACCACGCAAAAACAAAGGCTATCAAGTAGTGTAATAACAAACCATACAAAGCCATTTGCGATCCGCCTGTGTAAGCCTCTTTATGAAAAACGCCGCTTGCAATAGATTGTAGAATTTTAATGGCGCTTGTTTTATTGAGTATAACAGCATAGATAAGTATTGCTGCAAGGATATCTAATGTTCCCGCAATTAATCCGGACAAGAAAATGGCTCCGCTTTTTGATTTCATATAAATGGTTTACTGATTTTGGTTTTGAAAGGTAGAAATTTAAACCTGAGTGAGCCTTCTAAAAATTGAATTTAATTGATGTGTATGTCTTTGCGTATGAACGAGTGCAAAATTAATCCATTCATATATTGTAAACTTCTCAAAACCCGGAACCTCAAAATCTAGACAAGTCAAGGTTAAATCTTGCGTTTCTGCTGCTTTAAGTAAATCAGATTCTATTTTTGCCAAAGCCAAATTTAATGAATCTTTGTTGTAGTTGGTTATTGCAGGTTTTAGAAAATCAGGCGCATTCATTTTAATGTCGAAGTTTAAAAACAGTTCTTCCAATTCTTTTACATGCTCATCATATTTGCGAATTGTTTTTTGTGTGTTTCCGGCAAATAATTCGGGAAATCCGGAACTCGCGAGAATAATGTGTTGAGTAGTTTGTCCTCCAGTCCAACTGTCTTTGTATGGTATAATATTAAATTCTTCTTCTGAAAAAGAAGAAATGGTTTCATTTAATTTTTTAAATGTTTCCTCAATATTTTCTTTAACTGCTGTTTTCATTGTAATGATTTTGAAGATTTAAAGTATACTTAAAGTTATAATGAATTATTAGGTTGGAAGTATTTTGATATTTATTATTAATGTGAAATATTTACAAAAGTACTTCGCAGTAATATCCGTAAGAATCGAGAAGTTCTATTATTTTTTGGTTTGAGATAGATGATCCGTGAACGCGCAAAATTTTATCACAATCTTCGAGATCAAAATTAATGGCACTGTTTGGAAAATGTTCAAGAAGTTTTCCAACTATAAAAATAGATTGCTCGACTTCCTGAACATTTGTTTTAAAGACTTCTATCATCAGTTTGAAGTGTTACAAAGCGATATTTTTGTATCGTTCTATTTTATGATAATAAATATAAGAAAGCCCCAGAATCACAATAAATATTAAAGGAAAGAAAGCTTCAAACCCAACACCATCGACTGCGAAATGACTAATGGAAGCAAATATAAAATCGAATAAAAAGCCGGCATAAGCCCATTCTTTAATGCGATGTGATACTTGTGGAATTATTAAAGCAAGCACTCCTAATATTTTAAAAACAACTAATGCATTCATAAAATACTGCGGATATCCCAGATGTCGAATTCCTTCTTTTGCCATTTCAGATTGTGAAGTTAGGGCAGGCATAACTCCTTCGAATAAGAAAATAATAATTGTAGTAATCCAGAAAATAATTTTTGCTTTCTTCATAAGTTTGTTTTTTTTAAATGGTTATTAGTTAATGTATTACAAACTTACGAATCTTATTTTTCTGAGTAAATATGTATTTAAGACTATTTTAGGGGCATATGGGACAAAGTGGGAGATTTTAGATTTTTTTTGAAGAAGGAAAGAGGAAATAATAAAGAAAATAGATTTTAGATTTTTTAATGGAGTTTACCGCACAGTTTGTCTTCCTGAGCGAAGTCGAAGGACACACAAGTAACTCTGCAATCAAGATCACCAATCTTTAGCGAGCTTCTTACGTGTCCTTCGACTTCGCTCAGGATGACAAGATTGCGAATAGCTATTGTGAGTAAATAAAAAAAATCCGTTTTAAATCCGCGCTTTCGCGATAGCGAATCCGCGTCATCCGTGTGCCAATAACAGCAAACCACTAAGCAATAACATAATTCTTAATAACAAACAAATCCTCAAAACCTAATTTGGTATAAATGTCTTTTCCCATTGCGGATGCTTGCAATAAAGCATAATCTGCTTTTAAATCAATAGAAAGGTTAAGTGCAAATTTCATGATTTCTTCGGCAAAGCCTTTTCTGCGCATTTCAGGGATTACGCCAACACCATGAATTCCGATATTGTTTTGAGTTTGAAAAAGCATGAAAGTTCCAATTGGCTTTTCTTCTAAAGAAACTAAATAGAACTGAACATCATTATGATTGTGAATCAGGATTTCTTTACTAATAAGATAACCAAAAGCATTTGGATACAAGTCCGACCAAATTTTGGCATCTTGTTCGTTCGAAACTCTTTTAAAACAAAGATTATTTTGCATTGTAAACTTCTGATCTAGTTTCATCGCCATTGCAACTTGTTCGGTTTTTACCGTAAAACCATAAGCATCTAAGATTTCATAAGATTTTGTTTTGTAGATATCCCAGTATGGTAAAACCAAACTAGAATTGGTTTGCATTGCTTTTTTAATATCCGAAAGATCATTTTTGGTGATGTCTTTTCGAAGCCACAATTTATTTGGCCAACCAGAATTTTCGATTTTGCAATACTCGAAAGTGTCGTTTTTATGGTAGGATAGAAAAGGAATTCCAACGGTTTTCCATAATTGGGTAAGGTTATTAATATTTTCTTCTAGGAGGTCTATATTTTTCATTTTGATATTATTTATGCAGAATATAAAACAAAGGTAATTATAGCCTTTACGGGAAACCTTTACATATGTTGATTTATAAATCTTTTTCTAAAGTTTTTCTAATGCGACTTAACTGTGTAGGTGTAATTCCTAAATGCGATGCAATATGCAGTAACGGAATTCGTTCTGAAATATCCGGATGTTTTGATAGAAGATCAAGATATCTTTCGGTTGCATTTTCCATTACGATCGAGATTTCTCTTTGTTCTTTTTCAATTACCCAATTTCTTTCCAGATATGCAATATAGAAGTTTTTTAAGTCATCGTTTTGAAAAATGAGTTCTCTGTATTTTTTATAATTTATGTTTATCAGAATGGAATCTTCGAGTGCTTCTATAGAAAAGTCTGAAGGTGTTTGTTGAATCAAAGAAACTGTTGAACCTGCAAAATCACCATCTAGAAAAATGTTTTTGTTGTAAATATTTCCTGGCGCATCCGTTATAAAAGCTCTCATGGCACCTTGAACTATAAAGTGGATTTCTTTTGCAATTTGCCCGTTTTGTAAAAGTATTTCTCCTTTTTTAATAGATTGTACTTCAATGATATTTTCGATTAATTGCCAGGATGCTGGAGAAATAGGAGCGTAGCTTACGAATTTCAGTTTTAAATCTTCACCGTATTTATCTTGATTAAGTGTCATTGTAAGGAATAATTATGTACTATCAAAAGTAAAGAAATAATGCGGAATGACGGCACGCGGATAACGCGGATTCGCTATCGCGAAAGCGCGGATTAAAAACGGATTTTTATTGTTTTTTCTCGCAATCTTGCACTCGCATTATTTGTCATCCTGATGGAGGAAGGATCTCCACTAGTAGCTCGACAAAGATTGGAGATTTATTTATGGAGTTTAGTCAGCATAATGATATATACTTCTTTTAACCGTATCTTTTATTTTTTCTAGCGTTACTTCGGTCACGCCGCCTTCATAATTCATAGTAATGGCGACTTTATCTTTTGTGATTTCATAATCAATTGAGATTAATCCGTTTTTATTTATTTCGACAGATTTATTCTCGTTTGGAATTGTCTTTAAAAAATAATCTGATTCTTCTACTTCTTTATTTTTAATTATATTTTGATAGACTTTATCTAAGTCGGTGTTCTCTAAGATACATTCTCTTCCGTCTCCCATTTCAACCAATACATCTTTGCAATCTTCTTTTACTGCTTCTTTTTTTTCTTCTTTTACAACAGCACTTGTATTTACTGGTTTTGTTACAGGTTTTAAATCTTCATTCGAATTGTTTTGTTTGCAATTTGTAAAAACTAAAGCTAAAAGCGCAATGCATGCAATTTTCTTCATTGGGTTTGATTTAATTATTAAGGATTATTTTATTTTTTAATTTATAAAAATGATATTTTTCGTTCTTAAAGTAATTTAATCAAAAATAAAAAAATAATCTGAAATATGGGGATTGGCGGGTAAATGGTACACGGATGACACGGATTCGCTTCGCAAAAACACGGATTTAAAACGGATTTTTTTTCCTGTTTTTTGTCATCCTGACGGAGGAAGGATCACACACGGAACTCTATAAAGATTGTCGATTTAGTTTGTGGCATTTCTTGTGTGATCCTTCCTCCGTCAGGATGATAAGAATACGACAAGATCCATTGTGAGTAAAATAAAACCTGTGTAAATCCGTGCTTTCGCGAAGCGAATCCGCGTCATCCGCGTGCCATATCTCAACAACATAAAAAAACGCCATGAAACTAAATGTTTCACAGCGTTTTCTTCTCAAAAAAAAATAATTAACGGGTATTATCTCCAACCACCGCCCAACGCACGATATAACTCGGTATTGGCAGTAAGTTGCTCTCTTTTTATGTTGGCAAGTTCCAGCTCGCTTTGCAATAAATTTGCTTGCGCAGATAGTACTTCTAAGTATTCAGCCATACCATTTTTGAATAACAAATTGGCATTTTTGATGGCTTGTTGCAAGGTTTTTACTCTTTCCTTAAGGAAAGATTCTTGCTGTTGCAATTTCTCCACTTTTACCAAAGCATCAGATACTTCGCTAACCGCAACCAAAACTGATTGTCTGAAACTTAAAACAGCTTTTTCTCTTTCGGCAACTGCAATATTATATTGAGTTCTTACCTTTTTGTTGTTCAATAAAGGTTGTGTTAAACCTCCGGCAACGGTTCCGAATAATGAAGCCGGAATGTTGAACCAATTACTGGTTTCGAAAGAGTTTACTCCGCCTTGAGCAGTAATTTTAAGTGCAGGATATAAGTCTGCTTTTGTGATTCCAACATTTGCGTTGGCTACTTTAAGCGCTAATTCGGCACTTTTTACGTCTGGTCTGCGGCTTACTAATGAAGACGGGATTCCGATTGCATTATTGTTTTTAACTTCAAGAGCACTTAAACGTGTGGTTCTTGTTTTAGAATTCGGGAATGATCCTGTTAGAACACTTAAAGCATTTTCCTGAATGGCAATGTTTTGTTCTAATTGTGGAATTAATTGTGCCGAAACTAATTTTTGTGCTTCAGATTGTTGAATTGCTAATGATGTTACCTGACCTGCATCGTATTTTAATTTAATGATGTTGGTTGTACTATCATTTAATTTGTAATTCTGTTTAGCAATTTCTAATTGTGCATCCAACATTAAAAGATTGTAATAACCTTTAGAAACATTGGCTACAATAGTAGTTTGCAACGCTTTTTTTACTTCTTCTGATTGAAGGTAACCTGCAAAAGCTCCTTTTTTCTGATTTTTGATTTTACCCCAAATATCGGCTTCCCACGAAAGTGTTGCTCCGGCAGAATAATCGTCAATATGGTTTTGACCTAAAGCCTGACCTAAATTTTTTCCGGTAAAACTATTATCAGATGGATTGCTCGTACTTGCACTTACATTTAAATTTAGCTGAGGAACATTTCCCCATTTGGATTGTGTGAATTTGTACTGTGCAATTTCAATATTTTTAGTAGCAATCTGTAAATCATTATTTCGGGTTACAGCGCTATCGATAAGCTGAATAATATCTTTTTCTGTAAAGAAATTTTTCCACTCCAGATCAGCAATACTCGTTGTATCTTTTGAAACCGATGCATTCCTGAAATTTTCAGGAAATGCATCTTTTGGAGTTTCAATATCCTTCGAAACTTTACAGGATATTATAGTCGTGATCAAAATGGCGATCATCACGATTTTGGTTATATAATTTTTCATTTTATATGTTGTCATTAAATTTCTGTACAAGTATCTTTTCTGTTATCAAGATCTCTTGAGATTTTATAGGATATGTATCCAACGCCAATTATAATGGCTACGAGGATTGTCGTTATATAATTTTCCATTTTTATTTTTCTTCGTTATGAATTACGGCAACTGGTTTTCCAGAAACCTTTTCTTGTAAATGTTGGAAGATGATAAACAGAACCGGGATGATAAACAATCCAAGTACTACTCCTGATATCATACCTCCGGCGGCACCAATACTAATAGAGTGGTTACCTTGTGCTGATGGACCTTTTGCGCTCATCATCGGGATTAATCCCACAACAAATGCTAATGATGTCATGATAATTGGTCTTAGACGTAGTTTTGCAGCATCGATTGACGCTCTTACTAATGCCTGACCTGATTTTCGTTTCTGGACGGCAAACTCGACGATCAAGATGGCGTTCTTGGCGAGTAAACCAATAAGCATTACCAGTGCAACTTGTACATAAATGTTGTTTTCGATTCCAGTTAATCCAATGGCAACAAATACTCCAAAAATACCTGCAGGAATTGATAAGATTACAGCCAATGGCAATATGTAACTTTCATACTGTGCAGCAAGTAAGAAATAGATGAATATCAAACACAGTAAGAAAATCGTTGCTGACTGACCTCCAGAAGAAATCTCTTCACGAGTTTGTCCTGAAAACTCAAAACCATAACCCGCAGGTAATTGTTGTGCTGCAACTTCCTGAATTGCTTTAATGGCATCTCCGGAACTAAATCCTGGTTTAGGAATTGCATTGATCGAAATTGAATTAAACAAATTGTATCTCGAAGCCGTTTCTGAACCATAAATGCGAGTAAGTTTTACTAAAGTATTTATGGGTACCATATCGCCCGTTTTGTTTTTTACAAATACTCTGTCAATTGATGATGGATCAGCTCTATCGTCGATATCGGCTTGAACTACAACTCTGTAATATTTACCAAATCTATTAAAGTCAGAAGCTTGCGCACTACCAAAGTAGGTTTGCATGGTTTGTAAAATGTCTTTTACTTTTACGCCTAATTGATCTGCTTTTTCATCATTAATATCCAATTGCAATTGAGGATAATCGGCTTTGAAGGAAGTAAACGCTACTGCAATTTCCGGACGTTTCATCAACTCTCCGATGAAGTTTTGTGAAATTCCACTAAACTTATCCAGTTTTCCTCCGGTTTTATCCTGAAGTACTAAATCTAAAGCCTCAACGTTACTAAATCCGGGAACGGTTGGGAAACTAAATACGAAGAAACTTCCGCCAGAAATAGCTCCAAGTTTACCACGAACCTGATTCATGATTTCGTCAATATTTTTAACATCTCCACGATCTTCATTTGGTTTAAGCAATACGAAAACAACTGCCGAAGATGGGCTTGTAGAATTCGTCAATAAGTTGAATCCTGAAATCGCTGTTACAAATCGAGATGCATCTAAACCTCTTAATGTATTTTCGGCCTCAGTCATTACTTTTTGAGTTCCGTCTAATGATGTTCCAGAAGGAGTATTTACTGCAATGGCAATAAATCCTTGATCTTCTGTTGGGATAAATCCTGCCGGAGTTGTTTTAACCATTACTATAGTTGCTACAGTAATTAAAGCTAAACCTCCTAAACTTAACCATTTTCTACGGATTAAGAATTTCAAACCTCCAACATAACGGTTGGTAAGGGAATCAAAACTTTTATTGAATCCGTTAAAGAATTTCTCTTTAAATCCTTTTTTCTCATAAGGTGCATCACCGTGTGCTCCGTGATTGTCTTTTAAGAATAAAGCAGCAAGTGCAGGGCTTAAAGTTAAAGCGTTTACTGCCGAAATTACAATTGCAATTGCCATTGTAAAGGCAAACTGACGATAGAAAACTCCTGTTGAGCCTTCCATAAAACCAACCGGCAGGAATACAGCAGCCATTACCAACGTAATCGAGATAATAGCACCCGTTATTTCGTGCATTGCTTCATGAGTTGCTATTTTTGGAGACAAATGTTTGTGCTCCATTTTAGCATGCACGGCTTCGACGACCACAATGGCATCATCGACCACAATACCAATCGCCAGAATTAATGCGAAAAGCGTAAGAAGGTTGATCGAAAATCCGAATAACTGCATGAAGAAGAACGTTCCTAAAATTGCTACAGGTACAGCAATAGCCGGGATTAATGTTGATCTAAAATCCTGAAGGAATATAAATACTACGATGAATACTAATATAAATGCTTCAAGTAAAGTATGCTGAACCTGCTCTATAGATTGATCTAAGGCAACTTTTGTACTATAGAAAATGTTATGTTTTATTCCTTTTGGAAAGTCCTTAGAGGCTTTTTCCATCAATTTGTTAATCGCAACCTGAATATCATTTGAGTTAGAACCTGCTAACTGGATAATACCAATTACAACTCCTTTTTTACCATTTAAACGTGTTAAACTGTTATAAGAGTAAGCACCAAGTTCGACTCTGGCAACATCTTTTAAACGAAGAACCGAACCATCTGCATTAGAACGAATCGCGATATTTTCATATTCTTCTGGTTTGGTTAGTTTTCCTTTATATTTAATTACATATTCGAAAACTTCTTTACTTCTTTCTCCAAATTTACCCGGAGCAGCTTCCAAACTTTTATCCTGAATCGCGCCCATGATTTCGTTTGGAGTCACTTTGTAAGTCGACATTTGTGTTGGATTCAACCAAACACGCATAGAGTAATCTTTTACACCTCCAAAAATACTGGCAGAACCAACTCCTGGAATACGTTTAATCTCCGGAATAATATTAATTTGTGCATAATTGGCAACAAAAGTCTGATCGTATTTTGACTCATCTTCGGTAAACATACCAATGGCCATGATAAAACTGTTTTGTTGTTTCGCAGTGGTTACACCTTGTTGCACAACCTCTGCAGGTAACTGACTTGTTGCCTGCGCAACTCTGTTTTGTACGTTAACCGCAGCCTGATCTGCATTAGTTCCTAATTTAAAGAAAACTGTAATAGCAAGAGATCCGTCATTACTGGCTGTAGAACTCATGTACGTCATGTTCTCAACACCATTTATTGATTCTTCCAGAGAAGGTGCCACAGAACGTAAAACCGTTTCTGCGTTAGCTCCCGGATAAACTGCCGTTACCAAAACCGATGGTGGCGCAATATCAGGAAACTGTTGTAAGGGTAATTTTGTAAGTCCAAGTATACCCAAGATCACCAATAAAATGGAGATAACGGTAGCGAGTACTGGTCTTTGTATAAATATTTTGAACATTTTCGTAAAAATTATTTTTTGTTAATTATTTGGGCAACTTTTGAAGGAGTTGATTTTTCAGGCTGAATTACTTGTCCTTCCTGAAGTTTATCGATACCGCTTAATACAATTTGGTCACCAGATTTTACACCGTCTTTGATTAAGTAGTTTGTACCACTTTTGCCAATAACTGTAATAGGCATTTTAGCAACTTTGTTTTCTTTGTTTACTGTAAAAACAAAAACTTTATCCTGCATTTCTACTGTAGCCGATTGTGGTACTAAAACAGCATCATCATGTTGAAGACCTAAACGAATTTTTCCAGTATTTCCTGAACGTAAAGTTCCGCCAGTATTAGGGAAAGTGGCTCTTAAAGTAATTGCACCAGTTGTTTTATCAAATTGACCGTCTACCATATCGATTTTTCCGGTTTGAGCATAAGCATTGTTATCTGCTAAAATCAAAGTTACCGGAGGTAGTTTTTTTAGTTTATCACCTAAACTGTTTCCAGCATATTGCGCTTTAAAGTTGATGAAATCCGTTTCACCTAAAGAGAAATAAGCATACACTTCATGAACGTCAGATAAGTTTGTTAAAGGTTCAACATCAGTTGCAGATACTAAACTTCCTTGTTTTTTAGGTAATCTTCCAATGTAACCGCTAACAGGAGCAGTTACTGTAGTATATCCTAAATTAATTTTGGCAGATCCTACCATTGCTTTTGCTTGTTCGATGTTTGCAGCGGCAATTTTTTGAGAAGCTTTAGCTGTTTTTAATTGATAATCAGAAACTACTTTGTTTTGTACAAGTGGAGTCAATTTATCAACTTCTAACTGAGCGTTAATTAAAGCAGCTTCGGCAGCATGAAGATTAGCTAAAGCATTGTTTAATTGCTCACGAAAAGGACGTTCGTTTATTTTAAATAAAGTTTGACCTTTGCTTACATATGCACCTTCGTCTACAAAAACTCTTTCAAGGTTTCCGCTTACTTGTGGGCGAATTTCAACATCAACCGTTCCTTGTATCGAAGCAGGATATTCTGCATCAGTAGTAGTATTTTCGCTTGAGATTGCTAAAACAGGTAATAATGGGGGAGCAGGAGCTGCTGGAGCCTGCGACTTATCTGCACAACTGCTTAACACAAGTGCCAGAATAAAACTGGTTATAATTACATTTTTCATTTTCGTATTGGTTTTAATTTGTTGGACATTCTTATTGTTTAAATTTTGTGGTATTCGGATATTCTGGGTATTCATATTTAATTATATTAAATTATCTAACGTTGTTAAGTATAATTGTGCAAAATTCCAATAAAAGTGACTTCCCGATCTATTTAAGAATAGGGATTAAATTATTTATCACTGTTAAGTAACTTCAGAAAAAAAGCCTCTCTATTACTCTATTAAATTTTCTAACACTGTTAAGTAAAGTAGTAAAAAAATAGTTGCTAAATTACTCTATTAAATCATTTATCACTGTTAAGTAAAAATGAAATTTTTTTTATTGTATTGATTTTATAATACCACTAATTGCATCTTTTAAGATTTGAGCATTTATGGTTGCCATTATATCACTTTTATTAATGATATTAATTGCAATTAAGCCATGAATAACAGAAAAGAAAGTAAAGTACTTTTGTTTGATTATATCTTCGGTTGGATTACTGTTTTTCATTATTTCAGCAATTACAGACGTAAACAACTTGTAAGGTGCTTCGGCAGCAGAACATCGTTCAGAACAACACGTCATTTGTACACCAAACATTACCTGATACATTTCGGTATCCGTAAATGCAAAATCCCAATATGCCATCCACATAGCTTCTAATTGATCTTCAGGTTTTTCAAATTTTGATCTTGCTTTTTCAAGCTCTTTACTTAATTTAATAAAGCCTTTACCGGTTAGTTCACTTAAAATAGCCTCTTTATTAGAGAAATATTCATAAATAATAGGAGCCGTGTATTCTATTCTGTCAGCAATTTTACGCATACTTAAACCATTCCAGCCGTCTTCTTTTACGATATCATAAGCAGCGCCAAGAATATTATTTCTTGTCTCTTCTTTTTGTCTTAAAATACGATCTTTACTTGCCATTTTGATTAAGTATTAAATTGTTTAACACCGTTAGGCAAATGTATGGCGGTTTTTCTAATAATGAAATATTTTTGTCATAATATTTTCTTATTGTTGTATAGACAAGTATTAAAAACCGCCGAAAGGCCATAATTATAAGGAATTTTTTAAGTTTAATTTTTTAAGGAGCTGATGGTTTTTTGTATTTCAAAACCATTTTTCCCGCTCTACACTATATCTTTTATGGTGAAACCCACCATAAAAGGATGCCGTTTCGATCGGGGCTAGGCGAGAAAATATCTTTTTTATGAGATTTTGGTTTAATAAAGCGATAAAATTCCAAAGAATAATTCCATATTGTAGAGCTGGATTTTAATCCAATTAAAAATGGAATATCATTGGTTGCGCAAAATTATGCTGGATTAAAATCCAGCCCTATAATATAATTAGAGCCTATAGCTCTTTGTTCATCTTGAAACTAAATTTAAAGCATAATCACAAAATAAACTGAATTCCGAAGGAATAATAAATGTTGTAGGGCTGGACTTTAGTCCAGTTTAATATAAAGTTACATTAGGAAGCCAGATACAGAGTATTAATTTTCTCATTCACACCATTATAATAAGGAGTTTCAATTCCGAATTTAACAGCATTTTCAATCACATAATCCACTAAAAATTGTTTCTCGGTTTGATTGTGGTTTTCAAAATCCAATTGAAGGGATGATTTAGATTCAAACGGAAATTTAGTCAATAAATCTTTAGAAGTTTCAATATCTTCATTCGTCAAAATGATGTTGTTTTTAGCGCCAAGTGACTGAATCTCAATCATCATATTTCCTAAAATTTGCATGAGATTTTGATCTTCAAGAAGTTGACCAAAAGTAACTTTATAAGCAGATGTTATGGCAGCAACGGGAGCAACAAACAAATATTTCTTCCATAAGATTTCGCTGATACTAGCAACATAAGTAATATCTAAACCTCCTTCAACTAATAAAGGGATTAAAGCTTTGTTTTCTTTTCCTCCAATGAAAATTTTTCCAGGCCCGCCAAGATGTTGAACATGTCCTGGTTTCTTTACATTCGAGGCTACATAAATACAACCTTCCATAATCTGACCAACTTCGGGTAAAGTTTCTCTGATTATTTCTTTGGCATTAACTACATTTTGCAACGTTATTATAATCGTTTTTTCGTTTACACAATCTTTGTAAGTTGCTAATATGTTGTTTATTGAATAAGATTTTGAGGTAAGAATCAATACGTCGAGAATTCCAATTTCTGCTGGATTATCTGATACTAAATCGGGAAATATAGTTTCGCTTATACCTTTAGATTCAAATAATAAACCTTCATTTTGAATCACTTTTTTGGTTTCGCCTCTGCATATGAATATAATTTTAGTGCTGCTATCTTTATATTTTTTGGCTAGGGGAGCACCAACAAATCCGCCAATTCCACCAATTCCAAGAATTCCTATTTTTAATGTATCTGAGTTCATATTGTAGTATTTTGGGTTTTAAATCTTGGTACAAAGTAAATAGGTTCAGGATCATTAATTGATGTAAAAATATCGGTTATATTTGTAAAAATTAAGGATTATGAAAGACACGTTTTTTATATACAAAGATTTCGAAATTTATTCGGTCGAAGAACTTACCTGGAAAAAGGAAGTGCATAGACATAATTTTTTCGAACTATTATATATCGAATACGGAACGGGAAATCATATCTTAAACTCAATTCATCATCATTACAAAGAGCATGATATTTATTTGCTTACGCCAAAGGATTATCACTCTTTTAAAACTCTTGAACCTACCAAATTTCACTGCTTAAGGTTTCTGCCTAATTTCTTTTCGAATAAAAAGGAAATTGAAGAAATAGAGAAGTTATTTTACTACCACAATCAAACCAATGGAAATTTGATTTTCCTCGAAGAAGATAAAGATTTTTGTGAAGTTTTAATTTTAAAAATATTGGAAGAAGTTGCGAAACAAAAAGGACAAAACGAAATTATAATCAAAAGTTTGATGATGTCTTTGATTCAAATAATAAGAAGAAACGCAACTACAAACGAAAGTAGTTTAGAATTTCAAACTATAGAGGTTTTAAAGATTGATACTATTTTAAGTTACATTAGGTCAAATATTGCCAATCCGCATTTATTGAAGAAGAAAGAAATAGCCAATCATTTTAACGTTTCTATCCACTACATTGGTGAATATTTTAAAAACCATTTGAACATTACTTTAAGAGATTATATCGAGCAAACAAAACTAAAAGTAGTGAGGGAAAAGTTAAGTAAAAGCAATTTGACTTTTTCAGAAATAAGTAATGATTTGGGTTTTATTGATAGTAGCCACTTTAATAAATTCATCATGCGAAGCACAGGAGTTTCTCCATCAGAGTTTAAAAAATCATTGAGTACTTCTTAGTAGAAATCCAAACCTTTTAGTTGTTTTATGGCTACTAAGAAATACTTTATTGATTATTATTTTATAAAATCCATTTCGACGTGTTCAATTCCGGCATCTAGAAAATAATTATCAGTTTGTCTAAAACCATTTTTGATGTAAAAGCGACTTGCATTAACTTGTGCATATAAGAAAATCTTACTTTCATCTTTTAAATCCTCTAGTATTTTGAGTAAAATAGCTTCACCAATTCGTTTGCCTCTATAAGTATTAAGAACAGCAATTCTTTCAATTTTTGCTCCTTTTTCGGTTTTTCTGTAGCGTGCGGCGCCAGCTGGTAAGCCATTAACAGTTGCTAGGTAATGAACGGCTTCGTTGTCGTCCATAGATTCACGTTCTTGCGATACATTTTGTTCCTCTACAAATACTTGTCTGCGGATAGCAAAAGCTATTTCGATTAGTTTTTCGTCAGTTACTTGGTCAACTTTAATAGAATTTTCTTTTGTTGTTGCAGTAGAATTGTCTTTTATTTCTTTAATAGCAGTCATTCGGTCAAAAAGATTTTTTGATTTTAAATTTTGATTTACTTCGTTTATGGCTTTGAATAAATTATTTTCGGTATCGGTAAGTTCAACTAAAGCTTCGGTCATAATTAACCATAATGGCTGTAATTGAATGATCATTTTGTTGGCTTTGTCTGTTAGTGTTATTAAACGTTTTCTCTCATCTTTAGCATCTTTGGTAGACCCAATCAATTCCTTTTTTTCTAATTCTTTCAGTAATGAAATTGTGGTAGGATGTGAGTATCCAATTTCCTGAGATAGTTCGACAATACTAATAGCTTGTTTTTGAGCAAGCACATAGATAACCGGAAACCATTTGGGCTCAAAATCTATATTTTGACTCTTGTAGAATTGCTGAGCTTCTTTCCTTAGGTTTTCATTCAATCGTTGCAAAAGATTACCTAATACTAATGATTTTGATTTTTCTAATACCATAAAAATAATTTGTAAACAAATTTACGTAGTTAACTACATATAATCAAAAAGAATTAAAATATTTTAAGATATATTTATAATATTTAAGCCAGAGATTCTTGTTTTTAAAGTTCAAAAAATAGATTATAATTCTTTTTACGTTTAAGATTTCGTATGTTTTTCAAAATATTCTATTGCCATTGCAACAATTATTTCTCTAGTTGTAAATCTATATTTTATTCCATTATTTGAAGTGTATAAATCGTCTAGTTTTGGGTGATATTCTTTTCCGTTTTCATTAAATGGTTTTATAACTGTCAGCCAGTAATTACGATCTTGATCTTTAAAAGAAAATAAATGATAATTTGATGCAATAAATATGGTACCATTATCTGTGTCTAGAATAGAGGTGTAAATACTAGCTTGATGTGTGCCCAAAATACTAATATTAGAATTGTAATTTTTCGATAATAATTCATTGATTTTTTGTGTAGTTTGCATCTTAGGAGTTTTTAATTTTTGGCGTGGTTTCGTAAATATAATAATGTGGGTTTTAGCCGTATTGCCTCTAAAAGTTTTTTTTGTAACAGAATAAGGTTAAAAATAATAATCATAAAGCGATAAAGGATGTACAAAAGCATAGTGAATTTGTACCATTTCGACTGGGTTTATTGTGTGTATCTTTGTGATATTAGTTTAAATAAAAAAGATAAAATATATGAAAGCAATAGGATTTATAACCTCATTATCAATAGAGAAGGAAGATAGTTTTATTGAGTTTGAAATTCCAAAACCAATTCCGGGATCACAAGATTTATTAGTTAAAATTGAAGCAGTTTCGGTTAATCCGGTCGATTTTAAAATACGCCAGAACAGTGCAAAAGACACTATTTTAGAAACTCCAAAAATCATTGGTTGGGATGCCGTAGGAATCGTTGAAGCTGTTGGAGATAAAGTAAGTTTATTTAAAGTGGGTGACGAAGTTTTTTATGCGGGAGATCTTACCAAACCAGGAAGTAATGCCGAATATCAAGTTATCGATGAACGAATTGTGGGTAAAAAACCAAAATCGCTTACTGTAGAGCAATCTGCCGTAATGCCATTAACGGGTTTAACAGCTTGGGAGATTTTATTTGACAGGATTCGAATCGATCGTGAAAAAGACAAAAGCAAAACCGTTTTAATAATTGGTGGAGCTGGCGGAGTAGGTTCTGTAGCCATTCAATTGGCCAAAAAAGTTGCGGGATTAACCGTAATCGCTACAGCTTCTCGCCCCGAATCTATAGAATGGTGTAAACAACAAGGTGCAGATTTTGTTGTAAATCATAAGAATTTAGTAGAGGAAGTTCGCAATGCAGGTTTTCAGCAAGTTGATTTTATTTTAGATTTCGTTGATGTAAACCAATATTGGAGTGCATTTGTCGAATTAATTAAACCGCAAGGACATATTGGCTCTATTAGTGATCCAAAGGAAGATGTAAATCTTCGCGAATTAAAAGGTAAAAGCGCTAGTTTTCATTGGGAATTAATGTTTACGCGATCAATGTTTCAAACAAATGATATGATTGAGCAACATTATATTTTAAATAAATTATCTGATTTATTAGAAAACGGTACAATTCAGTCTACCTTAAAAACTACATTGAATGGTTTGACTGTTGAAAATTTCAAAAAAGCGCATCAATTGTTAGAATCAGGAACTACAATTGGTAAAATTGCAATTAAATTCTAGGTACTGTATGAAGTTGAGATGCTTCTTTAGCCTATAATTTTTTAAACAGATTTTAATATTCTATAAGACTTCGATAGTTAGATTTATCTATAAAATAAATCTTATTATGTTGTTTTTTAGACTTTTAAGATCTGTTTTTGTTTTGTCGTGTGGCTACATTTGCACCGTAGATTTTAAAAAGCTATTTTATGAAAATTTTCAATTTGACTTTGTTTTTTATAGTAAGTTTTTTTTGTAGTGCAAAAGAGAATAAAATTGAGGTTGTACCAATAAAGCCAGAAATAGAGCGATTTAATAATCAGCTGGCTGCTGTAAAAGAATTACTGAATAAAGAGGGTAAATACAATGCTAAAATTGCCTTTTTTATTGATATGAGAATTAAATCCGGTAAAAACAGATTCTTTATTTACGACTTGGTTAACGATAAAATTTTAGAAGAAGGACTTGTTGCAAACGGTTCAGGTTCTGAAACTAAAGTTCGAGGAGACTTAAAGTTTAGTAATGAACCCAATTCTAATTCGACTTCTTTAGGACGATATTCTGTAGGTAAATCGTATAGAGGAATGTTTGGTAAATCATACAAATTATCCGGATTAGACGATACAAATAGTAATGCCGAAAAAAGAGCAATTGTATTACACTCTTATTCTGCGGTTCCAGAAGGAGAACAAGATTATTACATTTCTAACAGTCATGGTTGTCCAATGGTTAGTGACGTTTTCTTTAAAAAACTGGAGAAAATAATTGACGGTTCTAAGTCTAAAATAATTATGAATATCTATTATTAAAAAATAGCATTTCCAGTTTTATCATAAAGTCTAAGGACTATAAACAAACATGCCAACTTTAGTTAAAAGTTGGCATGTTTTATAAAACCCAAAAAGTTTTTTTAAGAGTCAATTATTTTACAATAATTTCTTTGTTTAAGTATTGAGTTCCTATCTGGAAAACAAAAAAGTACAATCCTTTAGACCAACCAGATACTTCTACTTGTGTAGGATTTGCAATCGTTTTTACTAAAGCACCCGTAACCGAATAAATTTTTACTGCATCGATTGGGCTTGGAGAATTAATTGTTACCACATGACTTGCTGGATTTGGATAAACGTGAACTGCGCTATCTAAAACAACATCATTTAAACCTAAATTATATTGACAATTTGTGCTAAAAGTTGCTTTAGTATCATATTGCCATGTTCCAACTCGAACACTATTAAGATTATCAACTTGTATACACGTTAAATTAGCATTTCCGGTAGATTTCATTAAATTAAAGAAAAGTGTTTTTCCGTTATTTAAGTTCAAAGATTTAAGTAGATTGGATCTACAATCTATAGAAGTTAGTTTAACGTTTAAACTAATATCTATATTCTCAATCTTGTTATTTTCGCAACCAAGATCATAAAGTAACAGGTTTTTAGACAAGTCTAATGCTGTAAGTAAATTCGATCCGGTTCTTAATGTTTCTAATTTAGTATTTTTAGAAAGATTTAATGCAGTAATCTTATTTATACCACATTCAAGATTTTTTAACTCTAAAAGTGGTGCTGTATTCAATGCAGTTAAATAATTTGCAACGCAATACAAGGATGTTAATTTTAAATTACTACTTAAATCCAATGTCGTCGAATTGTTGTAATTTGTATTTAAACCGGTAAGGTTTATAAAAGATTCAATTCCGGCTAAATTTACGATTGATTTGGAGCTACAATCCATGTAACCCGTAAAAGCTTCTGCTTCGGTTTTGCTTATTTCGGCATCACCATTGGTATTAATGGCAGTATTTGCAACTAAATAAGCTTTGAATTTGGCATCGGGAATTGTAATGTTTTGGGATTGTACTAGTGTAATTGCTAGTAAGAAGAATGTAGATAGAGTAATTTTCATTTTCATAAATATGATTTAGGGATTATTAGTAGTGCAATTTATAAATTTTAACATTACAAAAAAATGTTAATTTAAAAATTTATACAAAAATATCTTACAGTCTTAATTGCCTTAAAAAATTAAACTTCAAGTAGATACTCTTTCATAAATCTTGATACAAAAGGAAGAATCTGGTTTTGTTTTTTCTAAAAAAAAGAATGAACTAATAACAATATTGAAGTGGGAGCGATGCTGAAAAATCGTGTGTAATAGTTAATAATCTTTAAGAAAGAATACTTTGAAGATCATAAAATTCAGTACAAATCGTTAATGTTTTATTTGTAGGAAAAGTTTGTTGATGATGTGTCTTTTTTACTATATTTGTTATTCCTAAACGTACAGAAATAACTATTGTAAAACTTACTCTTCATTATGTGAACAGTATCGGAAACGACTGTAATTGCTATTGAATGCATGAAAAACACAATAAGACAAGAGTTATTATTCTTAAATTAGGATTATGAATACAAACAATCTTTCTAAAGAAGCCGAAACTAGGCTTATTAATTTTTTCAACAACGCAATCGATCCACAAGAAATGGCGAAATCTATCAGGCAAGTAAATTATGTTCTTGCTTTAGGAGCTTTGAGACAACATGAAACAATCCAAAACGAAATTACCAATTTGCAAAACAGCTTTTATTGGCTGAATGAATTGGCAGAAGTTTTAAACCCTTATTTGGATTTGGATTAAGATTTTTGAAGTATTATATTTTATAAAAGAAAACCTCGACTTTCTAAAAGTCGAGGTTTTTTTGTTATAGATTTTTTGCCATTCTTTGTGATCACGAGTTGGACGCTCGCGCTAGCAGGGGATTTAATAAAGGAAAACTCCGTAAATTTTTGCGAGTTTACGGAGTAGATGTATATTATTTGTTTTAGATTGTGAAGGTTAATGATTTACAAAAACTTTTGCATTGCTTATTTTACCATCTGAAAGTGTAACCTTAATAAAATAGATTCCTGCAGATAATTTACTCACATCGAATTTTACTTCATTTTTTAAGTCTTCATTTAATTCTGTATAGATTTTTTTTCCTGAGAAATCCCATAACTCAAATTTAGTAATTTCAGAATGATCAAGAGATTTAATGTTAACTAATTTATTTGCTGGATTTGGATAAACAGTTATTCGTTTTAAATTATTGTTTTCGAGATTGATATGATCAGAAATCCCTAACGAAGAACTATTTATTTTAGTAATATAAAGTTCATTTCCACTGAGATCATTCCTGCCTTGAAAATATAAATTATTAGAAGTTGCTCCTAATTCATATATAGAATTATTTTCTTCAAAATTTGGGCCATTTAAAACATTTATATTTAGATCAAGTGGTTTACTTAGATTATCATTAATCAGCCATATTTTACGAGCGAATAATTCAGCTAGATACAATATATTATCGTTATAACAGGTAAGATCTTTAATTGATACAAGATCTTTTGAATCCTGTCCGACAATTTTTTCGGTTGTTTTACCATTCGTTCTCCATAATTCTTTATTAGAACCAAAGTAATCTTGAATAGCGAAATATACGTAACTGCCGCATGTTAAAATATTCTTGATGCTTAAGTTTTGTAGTGTTGGGTGAGTTGCTCCATCAAATAATAAAATTGTACCTGCAATAGTTCCGTCAGTTTTATAAAGAGCTTTATTAAAACTCTCAGGACTGGTAGCTACAAAATATAATTCATTATTAAAAGTTGCATTATATCGAATATCACTACTTACACTAAAAGTTTTTAAATGATGGGTCCCTACTTTAGTTCCATCTGATATCCATACAGCATCTGGAGCATTATTCCCTGTTGACGCAAAAATAATTAATTTATTATTTACAGCTCTTAAAGTTCTGACGTCGTTCAAGTCTATTATTTTAATTGTTCCAGACGCGGTTCCATTTGTACTCCATATACCAGTACCAATAAGGTCATTAGCAATAAAATAAATTGTATTATTCAGTAAAGTAAATTCTCTCGGAGAACCACCATCAAAAGCAATTCCAGTCGTTGGTTTTATATCTTTTATCATATAAGTTCCAGATTCTGTTCCATCACTTCTCCATAATTCAAAACCATTTACTCCATCATTAGCAGAAAAATATAAAATATCATTGATTACAGTAAATGACTGTGTTTCATTGTAATTTCGCAAGCTGCTTGAGCCACCAGGATTTATGTCTTTTACCATAACAGTACCTTTTTCGGTCCCATCACTTTTCCATAATTCGTAACCATGAGTAGCATCAATTGCACTAAAAAATAAAGTACCATTTATAACTTTCATATCGGAGAGATTATCAATAGCATCGTATCCTGGATTTATATCTTTAACTAATTGAGTTCCAGAAATAGTTCCGTTGCTTTTAAATAATTGGTTTCCAAATTCTTTTCCTCTTGCTTTAAAAAAAACATCTCCATTTACTTCTGTAAATTTAGAAGGACTACTACTATTTGAATAATTAAGATCTACAAAAAAAGAAGTTCCTGCCACCGTTCCATTGGTTTTCCATATTTCATTTCCATTTGTTTCATTTTCACCTGAAAAAAAGGTAATATTATTAATAGTAACGAAGCTAGGTACAAATCCTGAGTTATTGCTGGACTTAACATCGGCTAATTCGATTGTACCATTCAATGTTCCGTCACTAGACCAGAGTTTCTTTTCTTTATAATTTGTGGAGGTTGCATAAAATAGAAGTTTATTATTTACTCTATCAACATAAAATTGTTCTACAGATGATGATGAGTCACCATTATTAATATCCTTTAATAAAATTGTACCATTTGATGTTCCATCAGTTTTCCATACTTCAAAACCATGAACGTCATCGTTTGCAACAAAGTAGATCTCATTGTTAAATTCAATGAATTTACTATCATATAGTAGGCTGTTACTACTTGTTTTATTGATATTACGAATCATTGAAGTTCCAGATTCTGTTCCATCACTTTTCCACATTTCAGAACCATTAATTCCATCATTAGCTTCAAAAATTATGAGATTATTTGCTACTCCTCCTTTTAAAGAATATGAACTCGAATTGATACCTGCTCTTATATCTTTTACTAAAGTGCTCCCAGATTCTGTCCCATCACTTTTCCATAATTCAAAACCTTCTTTTCCACTATTTGCAAAAAAATAAAAATGATCATTCAAAACTAAGAACTGATTGAAAAACTGAAACGAAGATTCTTTAGGATTAATTTTATTCATCATTTTAGTTCCAGCTTCTGTTCCATCACTTTTCCATAGTTGAAGTCCATTTATACCATCGTCTGCTACAAAATATAGATTATTTTTAAAAATAAATAGACCACTTGGATTACTACTTCCATTGGGATTTATATCTTTTATCATGTAAGTTCCCGACTCAGCCCCATTACTTGTCCATAGTTCAACTCCATTGATGTCATTGGTAGCAGTAAAATATAACTTCCCATTTAAATTTAATAAATTTGACGGGCCATCATAATAGTCATCATTATTATTGTTAAGTCTGATATCTTTAATCATTTTAGTTCCAGCTTCTGTTCCATCACTTTTCCATAGCTCAGCTCCGTTTTTTCCGTCAGAAGCGGTGAAGTATAAAGTGTTATAGATATAAACTAACGAACGTGGGTTTGAAGAGTTTTGTCCGGATTTAATATCCTTAACCATTTTGGTTCCTTGTTTTGTACCATCAGAATACCATAATTCTTCTCCAAATTTTTTAAGGAAACCATCAGTAGCTGTAAAATAAAATCCAGATTTGGCAGCTGTGAAGTTGTGGGGATTGCTATTTTCATGAAAATTTAATTCTACTAAATTTGCATCTATCGTTTGGGCAGTGTTGAAATTAAAAATAGCGATAATAAGAATAAGAGTAAAGTTATATTTCATTTAGTATTTTTTAATATATTAAGTGTTGTGTTGTTTTAAGGATTAAGTTTTTTTGATAAATGAATATAGGAATTAAGAAGATAATTTTACTAAAACCTTATTTCATTAACTAGACGAACAGTTTCTATAATATCATAATTCTTTCTTCAAACTTTCTTTCGTTAGTGGATTGTTGGTGCTTAATTGTAATATTAAATAAAGCAGCATATAATGTTACTTTGTGGAACATTAATTACTTAATGATTATTAGTTTTTTATGCATGGCAAATATATTTTATTTTGTAATACAATTATTATTTAAATTATTATTTAATAGTTTGAATTGAAATATGATCTCTATTAGAAAAAAAATGAAGAGGTTTAATTGAAGTAATTTAAATTAAAATTTTTTATGCAACATTTACATGGTTGTAAAAAACTTTACAGTTTAGAAATTTACCGAAAGATTGGGCACCTTAAACAAAACTTTGATTTTTAGTGGTCTCGTAGCAAGATAAAAAAACAAAAAAAAGGACGATACTATAAAAGCATCGTCCTTTAAACTAAATTGTAATCTACATTCTAAAATTAAATTTTAAAATGCCGCATTAAGCGTACAGTTTTTGGTAATCACTAAAATGAAGACTAAACGCAGGTTATTCGTTTATTGTATCGCCTTCTTTAGTTTCTTCGCTGGCAATTTTTACCAATTTATCTTTTGGGTTCAAGTCGCCAAATATTTCAATTTTATCATCGATTTCTCTACCTTTTTTCACGTCGACTCTTGTTGCTTTATGATTAACAACTTTTATCACAAATATTCCTTCGGCTGCATTTACCACCGCCGATTTTGGAACCACAAATGTGCTGTCTTTCGCGTTAAGCGGCAATAAAACTTCGGCTACCATTCCAGGTAATAAATTTCCTTTAGTATTGTGAACATCCATTTCTACACGCTCAGAACGTAGTTTTAAATCTAAAGCACCAGACATTCTAGTTATGGTTGCTTTAAAAGTTTCGGGTAGCGATTTTACATTAAAACTCATTTCGTCTCCAATATGCAAATATCCTGTATACAATTCTGGTACAGAAACCGCCAAACGCAATTTACTTTGCTCCTGAATTGTTAATAAAGGCAAATCTGACCCTTTTCCTGTCGGACCAACAAATGTTCCTAAGTTTACGTTTCTTGCTGCAACAACACCATCAAAAGGAGCGCGAATTTCTAGATAACCTCTCATAATCGACACTTCTTTGTGGGCTGCAACTGCGGCTTGATATTGTGCGTAATCTGAGTTTTTCTTTCCGTTGGCCATTTCTAAATCATTTTTAGAAATAGTTCCTTCAACTTTACTCGTTTCGTACAAACGGTTGTAAGTACTTTTGCTGGTTGCATAAATCGCTTCCATCGATTTTAGTCTAGATTCGGCAGCAGCCAATTGAGAGCTGATTTCCGGTGCTTCAAGAACAATTAAAAGTTGTCCTTTTTTTACTTTAGAACCAATATCTACTTTTAGCAGTTTTACAAAACTACTTACTTTAGCATATAAATCTACTTGTTGAAAACCAGTTAATTCGGCAGGCAAACGCAACTCTGTAGTTAGTTTTTCTTTTTCTAAAGAAATGGTTTCTACTTTAGGTTCAATTTCTACAGTTGGAGTTTCTTCTTTTTTAGAATTACAACTTGTTAGAAAAAAGACTGCTACAAAAAATAATGCGGTCGATTGTATAATTTTATTTTTCATTTTTCAATTTTAATGATGAGATATAATGGATACTTTCTTCGTCTTCAGGATCTAAAGAAACAGATTGAGTTGTTGTTTTTTCTTGCGCCCACGCAAAAATTAATGGCAAAATTAATAAAACGGCAAAGGTCGAAAATAATAATCCGCCAATAACGGCTCTTCCTAAAGGAGAAACCTGATCGCCACCTTCGCCATGACCAATTGCCATTGGTAACATTCCCGCAATCATGGCAACAGATGTCATAATAATTGGACGAAGACGTAACGCCGCAGCTTCACGTGCAGATTCTAATGCGTTTCCGTTTCGTTTTCGAAGCTGTTCTGCATTTGTAACTAATAAAACGGCATTTGCGATAGAAACTCCAACCGACATAATGATTCCCATGTACGATTGTAAATTAAGCGTAGAACCTGTAATAGTTAGCATTAATAATGAACCTAAAACTACGGCAGGAACTGTGGTTAAAATTACCAAAGAAACTTTGAACGACTGGAAATTAGCGGCTAACATTAAGAAGATTACAAAAATGGCAACCAATAAACCAACTTGCAAACTGCTTAATGTTTCTACCAATACTTTACTCATACCAATTGGCGTGATGAACAATCCGCGGGGTAATTCTCCCAAAGATTTTATTGTTGCATCAACATCTTTTACTGCCGTCCCCAAATCGGTTTGGTTGATGTTTGCCGTAACGGTAATGTATGGCATAGCCCCTAAATTGTCGTTTTCACCACTTACAAATCCGGGTGTAATTTTGGCAACGTCACTTAAAACAGGACGAAGCGAATTTTTTAATACCGGAATTTCTCCAATATCGGTTTTACTTTTCATTTGGTTTAAAGGAACCTGAACCTGAACATTGTATGATAATCCTGCTCTTTCGTCGACCCACATATTCTTTTCGGTATATCGAGATGATGAAGTCGAAGCCACAAGCGATCTTGAAATGTCATTCATATCAACACCCAATTCGGCGGCGCGAGTTCTGTCAATATCAATATTCATAGCAGGATAATGAATAGGCTGACCAATTTGAACGTCTCTGAAATAAGAAATTTTATTTAGTTTTTCTACAATTTGATTGGCATACAATTCATTTCGTTTTTTGTCTTTTCCTGCAATACGAACTTCGATTGGAGTAGGAGAACCTTGACTCAATACTTTGTCTGTAAGCTCGATCGGTTCAAAAGAAAGTTTTACATCTGGAAGTACTTTTTTGATTCGGGCTCTAAAGTCGTCCTTAAAATTATCCATATCGACATGATATTCTTTTAAACTCACCTGAAATACTGCTTCATGCGAACCTGCCATGAACAAATAAATGGGGTTAATTGAGAATAAAGATGGGTGTTGACCTACATAAACAGAGGAGATTCCGATGTGTTCTTTGCCCACCATTTTTTGCAATTCTTTTAAAACAATGATGGCTTTTTCTTCGGTACGCTCTAAACGAGTTCCATCTGGAGCACGCATTCTTAACTGAAATTGACTTGAATTTACTTTTGGAAAAACGTCTTTTCCGATGAAATTAAGAAAGACAACAGCTATAAGTGTAATCCCAATTAAATAGATTATTGTAACCGCTTTTTTATGTGGGAATAAACGATTTAGAGTTTTCATAAAACGGATTTTGAAACGCTCAAAAGCACTAATTTTTCCGTTATTGTCAGTATCTTCTCTTTCTACATATCCTTTTTTCTGAGTGATTAAATCTCTTTCAGATTCGGGAGTAATTCCGCTATCAATAAATTCAGCTTCATCATCAGTAATACCAGGTTCATGTTCGTGTTTTTCGTGTCCTTTCATCAACCAGTTTGCCATTACGGGCACAAAAGTTTGAGAAAGCAAGAATGAAATAACCATCGAGAATCCAATTGCTAAAGCCAAAGGCAAGAACAACGCTCCCGGAATACCAACCATTGTAAATGCTGGCGCAAAAACCGCTAAAATACAAAGTAAGATCAATAATTTTGGCAAAGCAATTTCCTGACAAGCATCCCAAATGGCGAGTGCCTTGGGTTTGCCCATGTCGAGATGCTGGTGAATATTTTCGATCGTTACCGTACTTTCATCCACCAAAATTCCAATTGCAAGAGCCAATCCTGATAAAGACATTAAGTTGATCGTTTGTCCGAACAATTTCAAGAATAAAACTCCCGATATAATCGAAATTGGAATGGTTAGGATTACGATTAAAGCTGCACGTTTATCGCCTAAGAATAATAAAACCATTAATCCGGTTAAAACTGCTCCAATAATTCCTTCGGTAATTAAACTTTTTACGGAATTAATTACATAAACTGATTGGTCAAATTCATACGATAATTTTACATCTTCGGGCAACGTACTTTGAATCTTTGGTAGCTCAGCTTTTAATTTCTGAACTACATCCCAAGTCGATGCGTCTCCCGCTTTTGCAATACTAATGTAAACCGAACGTTTTCCGTTTACTAAAGCATAACCTTGTGTAATATCGGCACCATCTTTTACGGTGGCAACATCTCCTAATTTTAAGTTTTGAACGCTTCCTTTGAATAATGGAATATTCTCAAAATCTTTAACTTCTTTAATTGTATTGTTGGTTGGTGTAATATAGTTTTTATCGCCAATTCTAACGTTTCCGGATGGAGCCGTTTGGTTGTTTATACGAATAGCTTCAACGATTTGATCTGGCGTCATATTATGCGAACGCAATAAATCCGGATCTACATTAACCTCGATTGTTCTTGGGCTTCCGCCAAATGGTGCCGGAGATAATAAGCCTGGAATCGAAGTAAATGAAGCACGAACATAAACGTTGGCTAAATCTTGCAATTCGTTATTAGACCTAATTTTACTGCTCAAAACCAATTGTCCAATTGGGAGAGAAGAAGCATCAAAACGAATGATAAACGGTGGTTGTGTTCCAGGAGGAAATGCCGCCTGAATTCTGTTCGAAAGTGAACTCAACTCCGCAGCAGCCTGAGCCATATTGGTATTTTCGTAATAGGTTAATTTCATAATCATTAACCCCTGAATATTCTTGGTTTCAACAGATTTTACACCATTTGCAAAAGGTAAAATGTTGACATAAGTTTTAGCAAAGTAAGCCTCCATTTGGTCTGGTGTATAACCTCCAAAGGGATGTGCAATATAAATTACCGGCAAGTTCATTTTAGGTAGAATATCTACCTTAATGTCCTGTATGGCGCCTATTCCGAAGAAAAATAAACCCGCAACCAATACCAGTATCGAAATGGGTTTGCGGAGTGCAAATCGTATTAAATTCATTAGGATCTATAATTAAAATTCATTTATAAATAAGTCAAAATTGCCTGTGGCCGCCACTTTTAATAAAAACGATTGCCAAACATTATTGTTGACGATATCACGATCGATTTCGGCGCGATTTAGTGTGTATAATGTTTGTGTGATATCTGTTAAATCAGTTAATCCGTTTTTGTACAAAGTCGATTTTTGCAAGTAGGCTCTTTGTGCAGCATTGACTTGAATTGGCGCTTCGGCAAAATTTTCAAGTGTAATTTGTATTTTGTCGTCGGCTAATTTTAGTTGCGATTTCAACTCTCGGTCTGCCTGATTGTATTCTTCCTGTAAACCTTGCGAAACATACTTTTGAGCACTTACTTGTTTACTCATTCTAAACGGAGTTGTCAAATTCCAACTAATTCCAATTCCCACTAAATAGTTGGTACGATCCGGATTTATGCCATCCCAATAATTTCTATTGAATGAAGTTTGATCTGTTATATAATCGCTATTAAATCCTGAAGCACGCGTTTGTAAAACTCCAAATGCGCTCATGGTTGGATAATAAAAACGTTTGTATAATTTTGTTTGCTGATCGCTGTAATCTATCTTAGTTTTATAATATTGAAGCAACGGATGTAAACTGTCTGAAGTTGCAGTTCCTCTTAAAACCTCTTTCGGAATCTCGTTTACAAATAATGTATCTGTAACAAAATCCTGAGGTGCAACACCCATTAAATCGACCAGTTTATTGTTTTGTTCTTTAACGAAATTTTTAGCCAGATTTAGAGAGATTTTAGCTTTAGAGACTTCGGCGGTTGCCAATGTAGAATCTACTCCGGCCAATAATCCGTTTTTAACACGTGCAACGGCTGTTCTCTTAAAAACTTCGGCACGACTTAAATTCTTTTGTTGCGAAATCAATAATCTTTGGCTAGCCAATAAATTAAGATAGGCAGCAGAGATTTTAATTTCTTGTTGAAATTTTTCTTGCTTTAAATCATTTTCTTTGGCCTGAACATCAATTTTAGACAAATTGATTTTTTCCTGAATTTTTCCAAATGTGAAAAAATCCCAGTTCATATTAACCAAATACAAAGCTCCAAAAGCTGAGTTCCAGTTTTGATCTGGTAAAGCTGGTCCAGACGAAGCAGTTCCTAAACCATTAAATCCGTACAAAGCACCATTTTGCCCATTAATGGTTCCATAATCTTGTTGTGCAGACAGGTTAAGATTAGGCAAATAATCACGCTTTGATTGTTTAAGTGTCTCGCGTGACGCGTTGGTGTAATTGGTTTTTGCTTTTATAGAACCATAATTTTCAAGACCTGTTTTTATGGCTTCTTTTAAAGACAAGGTTTGTGAATGACTTACGGTTGCAAAAATCAATAAGAATAATAAAGTAATTTTTTTGAAATACATAAAACTCAAAGTGTGAAATTATGTAACAAAATTATTTGTCTTAAACTGATAATTGTCATCTTAAATGATGTACTACAATTATAAATGACCAATTGAATTTGTCATTTAATGGAAATAAAAACTAAAAAAATGTTCGTAATTTGTAAACTATTTAAGTATTAATAATGAGTATAAAATTTAATAACATATTGGATAACAAATGGTGGCAGGAAATTGCCGTTGTTGCTTTTTCATTTACGCTTTATACGCTAAAAAATGATTGGATGTTATTTAGTTCTTTCATTTCTATTTTAATGGGGATTTTTTTCTACCTCGTTTTATATATGCATGCTCAATTCAATCGTTTTTTTTTGCTTCCAATTTTATTTAAAACCCAACGTCCTTTAACTTATGTTTTTTTAACGATTTGTGGTGTATTCCTGTTTTCGGTTATTTTATTCGAAATGACAAAACTCGACATGTTTAGTAATTGTCATTTGTATCAAAACTCGCATCAAAGAAGTTATGTGTATCAATTGGCCAGTGTTTTGGGTACTTTAGTTTGTATTTTGAGCCCTATAATTGTGTTTAAATTCTATAGAATACATAAAAGAAAAACAGACGAAACATTATTATTCAATCAAATGCAATTGAATGCACTTAAAGGACAATTGAACCCTCATTTTTTGTTCAATACCTTTAATACGCTTTATGGTATTAGCCTTGAATTTCCGGATCGAACACCAGATTTAATTATGAAAGTCTCTCAATTGATGCGTTATCAATTGGAAAGTAATAACAAACAATGTGTTTCTTTAGAAGAAGAATTAGAGTTTATAAACAGTTACGTACAGCTTGAAAAAGAGCGTGTGGCATATCGATGTGAGATTACTTACGATTACAAAATAGACAACGAAAACGCTTATAAAGTTTCGCCAATGTTGTTGATTGCTTTTATCGAAAATGCTTTTAAACACGGAACTTGCGCTATCGAAAAATGTTTTGTTCGAATAATTATTACTGTCGAAAATGGTTTGTTGCATTTGCATGTTGTAAACTCGATTCCGCAGAAAAAAACAGATGTGGTTTCGACCAAAATTGGTTTAAAAAATACGATAGAAAGATTGAATTTAATTTATGGTAAAAACTATAAATTAGATATTCAGGAGAATAAAAACACATACATTGTGGATCTGAAATTGCAACTTAAAAAGTTTGTAGAATGAGAGAACCAAAAAAATGTATAATTGTAGATGATGAGCCGGCAGCACATTATGTTTTGGCAAATTACATTAAGCAAAATCCGCAATTAGAGTTGGTTTTTCAAGGTTATAATGGTATCGAAGCCATGGATTATCTTCGTGAAAACAAAGTCGATTTGATGTTTTTAGATATCAATATGCCAGAAATTTCAGGAATGGAACTGTTAAAGATTATTCCAACTCATCCAAAAACTATTTTAACAACGGCTTATTCTGAGTATGCTCTTGAAAGTTACGATTACGGTGTGATTGATTACCTTTTAAAACCTATTTATTTCCCCCGATTTCTAAAAGCTATTGACCGCTTTTTTCTGGCAGAAAATGTAAAAAGCAAAGAGGAAGAAGTCGAAATTAATACTGTAAATGTTAAGGTCGATGGTTATTTTATTGACATAGCGTTAGATCAGCTTTTGTTTGCACAAAGTTTTGGTAATTATGTAAAGCTTCACACAACAAAAAGAATTTATTTAGCATCAATTACTACGAGTGAATTTGAAAAGTGTCTTCCTGAAAAAAACTTCGTACGTATTCATAAATCCTATATTGTGGCTTTGGATAAAATTGAAGCCGTAGAAAAGGATTTTGTGATTATTAAAAAGGAGAAATTACCAGTTGGTATTACTTATAAAAGAGAATTATCTGACCGTATAAAGAAAGAGAGCGAATAAAAAAATATTATCATTTTTTGATTTTTATAGTAGTAAATTTACTACTTTAGCTATTGGTTATTAATTTGAAAAATGATGAGATATGAAAAATGTTTTGCTTGTACTACTTTTTTTGTACAGTAGTTTTTTGATTGGTCAAAACGGAACTTCTCCTGATAAAGTGGTTACACCACCGGAAAAAGTGTCGTTTACTTTTCAAAAAGAGTATCCTGGAAAGACCGCAGTATGGGCTCTAAAATACGTTGGAGATGATGATGATGAAATTCGATACGAAGGAAAGTTCAGAACGAATGAAAAAACAGAATCATTGGCTGTTTATGATAATTTAGGAGTTTTAAAAGCTTTTGAAACACAAATTCCGCTTAACAAGCTTCCGCAGAAAGCACAGGCTTATTTAAAGAAAAATTACCCTTCAAATGCCATACGCGAAATTGCAGTAGTTGTTGATGATAAAAATAAAACAACTTATGAAGTAGGAGTACAAAAGAAAGGTCGATTTTATGATCTTGTCTTTGACCAAAATGGAGGATTTGACGTTGCAGTCGAAAAAGATTAAAAACACGCTTGCTTACTAATTCAATTATATTTGAGACAATAAACCCGACAAATTTTTATAGTTTGTCGGGTTTTGTTTTTATAATTTATAAAACGTTTCAGGTTTAATTGTGATACTAAATTACAGCATCATTCCGCCAGAAACCTCGATACGCTGCGCATTGACCCAACGAGCCTCTTCTGTACATAAAAAGGCAACTACACTGCCAATATCATCTGGTAAACCAACTCTTCCTAAAGCAGTTACTGATGCAATTTGCTGATTCATTTGCTCATTATCACGAACAACTCCACCACCAAAATCGGTTTCAATTGCGCCCGGAGCCACAACATTTGCTCTAATTTTTCTGGCACCTAATTCTTTTGCCTGATATTTTGTTAAGGTTTCAATCGCACCTTTCATCGAAGCATATGCAGCGTAACCGGGAAATGAGAATCTTGCCAAACCTGTTGATATATTTACAATTCCGCCACCGTCATTCATTACATTTAATGCTTTTTGTGTTAAGAAAAATGGACCTTTAAACTGAATATTTGTCAATTGATCAAATTCTGCTTCTGTAGTTCCAACAAAAGAATTATGAATTCCGATTCCCGCGTTGTTAACTAGGAAATCGAATTTATTGGTTTTAAAAATACTTTGTAAAACATCTGATACATTCGTGAAAAAGCCATCAAAAGTTCCTGATTCTGCTACATTTAATTGAAGTGAAGCGGCTTTTTGACCTAAGCTCTCAATTTCTTTTACAACAGCATCTGCTTCTTCTTTTTTACTGTTGTAAGTAATAATAACGTCGATTCCTTTTTTTGCAATTGCAATTGCCATATTTTTCCCTAAACCTCTGCTACCGCCTGTAACTAGAGCTATTTTTGTATTTACTGCCATTTTATAGTTGTTTATTGTTTGCTGATTATTGTGAAATGTGATAAGTAAAATGTGATAAGTAAAATGTGATAAGTAAAATGTGATAAGTAAAATGTGGAAAGTGCAATATTTTTGGTATGTTACATCTCATATTTTACATTTCACTTTTTACAAATTAGAATGTAATGCGGTAAAAGAAGCTTTTAGCTCCTGTACACTTGAATTTATTCTTGTTGTAGTTGTTCCAAAAGTTAGTTCCTCTTTCCCTTCTTTTATTTGTTCAAAAATAGATACGATAAAATCATCTACACTTGGATGTGCGTCATGCAAACCAATACCTCCAAGATCAGTATTTAATGCTGGTGGAATGATTTCGATTACTTTAATGTTTTTTGCTTTTAGGATGTGGCGAAGCGAAATGGTGAATGAACGGAAAAACGCTTTTGTAGCTGAGTATACTGGGATTTTTGCAAAAGGCGAAAGGGCTAATCCTGAAGTAACATTCATTACGGTTGTAAGCGATTTTAACTGAATAAATAGGGAAGTCAAATGTAATGGAGCTTCGGTATTTGTGGCAAGTTCAGTTTTGGCGCTTTCAAAAAAGTTTTCATCTGTAACTGAAACCCAATTTTGGATGCCTGCATTATTCACTAAAACATTCAAATCAGAATGGTTTTCTGTGATCCATTCATAAAGTGCGTTACGTTCTGCTTCAATTGCTAAGTCACATACTTTTGTAATTACTGTAGGGAACTTTGTCTTGACTTCATTTAAAACAGATTCGCGTCTGCCGCAAATAATCACAGTATTATTTTCCTGAATAAATCTTTGGGTCAGTCCAAGTCCAATACCGCTTGCACCTCCCGTTATTAGAATTTTGTTATTGGATAAATTCATCTTTTCGATCTTTAAATTGATAAGACAAAGGTAGGAGCGAAGTAGAACTGGGGAATTGTAAAATTCAAATGGATGTTTGCGAAATTCAAATCACAAGGGGTAAATCACAAAAAATAAACTGCAAATTCCAAATCTGCAATCTAAAATCAACAATCTACAATCTAAAAGCCAAAGGCGTATAAGAAGTTTGTTTTTTAAAGAAATTTGAAAAATGTGCCAATTCTTCAAAACCTAAGGAAAAAGCAATTTCAGAGATATTCCAATCCGTTTGTTTTAAAAGAATTTTAGCTTCGTTGATTAAGCGGTTGCTAATAAGCTCTGTTGTGGTTTTACCTGTATTTTCTTTTAAAACTTTATTCAAATGATTGACATGTACTGATAATCTTTCGGCAAAATCCTTTGCTGTTCTTAACTCTAATCGTTGATTTGGAGATTCGATAGGGAATTGTCTTTCTAATAATTCTGCAAATAATGACGAAACTCTGGCCGCAGAATTATGTTTAGAATAAAGCGCTGTAATAGGCTGCAATTTTTGTCCAAAATGAATTAATTCAGCAACATAATTTCGAATTAAATCGTATTTGTAAATATAATCAGAGTTGATTTCTTTTTGTATTTTGTTGAAAATCAATTCTACTTCGATTACTTCTTCATCTGTAAGCTGAAAAATAGGATACCCATCCGAAGCAAAAATGGGAAGTTCGTCTAAATCAATTCCGCTTTTATTTTTTGATAAAAATTCACTTGTAAAAACACAAAATTGCCCAGATTGATTAGTGTCTTGCGGAAGATAATTATACGGAATTTTTGGCGTTGCAAATAAAAGACCTTGTTTTTCAATTTCGATTATTTTATCGGCATATTCAGCTCTGTTTTTACCTTTAATCAAACTTATTTTATAATACGCTCGGCGATCATAAGGCATAATAGATTTTCCTTGTAGACGCTCTAAAAGCTCTTTAATATCAAAAACATTAAAGTGACCAATTTCTTTTTGAATGTCATTTGGTAATAACGAACTCGGTTCAATTGAAGAACCTTGAGTGATATCTTGATAAAATGAATCTAGAGATTTCATAAGAGTGAATTGTAAAATTCAAATATACGGAAAATAGGAAGTACTTTTTTATTGCACTCGTTTTTGTCATTTCGATCCCGAAGCGTCGGGAGAGAAATGACAAACTTTATGAAAACACTAAAAATCAAAACAAACTACCTTGAATTAATTCAGGTTGGTTATTTCCATTAAATGCAAAAGTGCCAATTACAAAAAACTGCTTTTTAATAGGGTCAAATTCTCTTAAGACAATAGAATTACATAAAAAATCAATATCTATTGATGTAAAAAGTTGTGAGGCTATTTTAAGATTTTCCGGAGTTAATCTTCTCCCTATTGAAATATGTGGATCGTTACTTTTTTTAAGATTTGAAAGTTGGAGCGCTTCCTGAGTTTTTTTTAAGATAGGTTTTAAATTCAATTTTGAATCTTCGTTTGGAGCAATAAAAAACGCGCCATTTTCATAAGCATTAAAATGGTTTAAATGGACTTGAAAAGAAGTAAATGAATCGGCAATTTTAAAGAGTCTCAGTTTAATTTTCTCTAATTCTTTTTCCATTACTTTAAATTCGCAAATTGTAATATGTGCAACAGAATTTTTACTATTAAACCAGCCAATATTTGTTGCCAATTGCTCTTTCATAGTTTTAATATGAGCAATTATATTTTCGGGCGGATAAATGGCTACAGAATAATGTTTCTCCATTTTTAGAGTTTGTTTTTTAAATGTAAACGATGGTAAATTTCAGATTGCAGTAATCCGCTTCCTCCGCCAAAATGTTCTATAACTTCTACTTCGGGCTGATTTTTTATGCAAAATTGGGTAAACTCTTTTTCAACATGATCTTCGATTCCCGAACTCAATAAAACAAAATCTAAGTTGTTTTTTAGAAAATATTCCTGAGCCAGTGTTTCATGATTAAAACCTATTGCATTCCAATTTTCGTTTGCATTTACTAATCTAAGCAAGATTTCCAGAATAGCTTCGTTCTTTCCAAGTATTAAAAACTCTAATTTTTTCATAATTTTTCGATTTACTAAACAAATTTACTAGATTCTAATTTGTCTTAACTTAATGTAGGACAAGAAATTGAAGAATCTAAAGTTTAATTAATTCTTAAGTTTTTGTTACAATGTGGAAAACCGTAAGTTTTTTTTAATCATTGCTTGTAGCTTTGTCCTATAGATATCTGGAAAATATGATGTTTTTACCTTTTTAAACACATATAGATTTCTATTGTAACTGTTTTTGGAGAAACATTTTTACAATGAAAATTTGACATATTCATTTGATTGTGGATACAGCTTTGTATAAATTTGCAAGCATACAAAAGAGTCTAATTTTTAGTGGGTTTTTAGATTAAGTTATTTGTTTAACTGAATCTAAAAACCCTTTTTTTATTTTAATAGTTATGGTTTTTAAGCCATTCTTCGCAATCTCTAGTCCAGAATTTACTCGTGTCTTTTACACCTAAACCAAATCCGTGTCCACCTTTCTCATATATATGTAATTCAGCAGGAACATTATTTTTTTTAAGAGCTAAATAGTAATTAATGCTATTTTCAGGTAAAACTGTTTTATCGTCTGTGGCATGAATTAGAAAGGTTGGTGGAGTTTGTGAGGTAACTTTTTTCTCGTTTGAGAAAGAGTCAATTAATGCTTGAGATGCATTATCACCTAATAAACTAATTTGCGATCCTTTGTGGGTAATGTCGTTTTGCATTGAGATTACAGGATATATTAAAAGTGAAAAATCTGGACGAGCACTTATTTTTGAAGTCGACTCGTAAACTTTTTCGTCATAATGTGTTGCCAAGGTTGAAGCTAAATGTCCACCGGCAGAGAATCCTATTATTCCAATTTTGTTTGCATCGATATTATATTTTGCGGCATTTTGTCGTACATAACGCATTGCTTCTTGCGCATCTTGTAAAGGGCCAACGTTTTTGTTTTTCATTATTTTATCGTTGGGTAATCTGTATTTTACAACAAATGCTGCAATTCCTAAACTATTAAGCCATTGTGCTACTTTAGTTCCTTCTTTGTCAATAGCTAAATGCTGGTATCCTCCGCCTGGAAAAATTAGAACTGCGGTTTGATTGGGTTTGTTTTCTTTTGGTAAAAAAATACTTAAAGTTGGAACTGTAACCAAACTTGTGCTTTGCACTTTTCCGTCCATGATCGATTCATTTTCTTTATAATCTGGAGCTTTAATTTCGTCTGGAATTGTTTTCCATAATTGAATAATCTGATTTTGAGCCATCATTTGAGTTGTAATTCCTATAAATAAAGTAAAAAACAGGGCTGTTTTTTTTAGATAATTAGTTTTTAGAGTCTTCAAGGTAAGATGAATTAGGTGAATGTAAAATTATTTGCTGATTTCAAAAATAGAGCTTTTTCTTGGTCAATTTCAGACAAGTTGCAAGTGTAACAAGTTATTTTTATTACAAAAGGCACTTGACTTACAATAATTGTTTAAAAGTGAAAGTTTTTTGGACAATTTTGACATCTAAAATGGGTGATTTTTTCCCGTTGGCATTTAACAAATATATTGTTTAATATGTAATTTTGTGTTCTTTTTTTTAATCTATATGTTTATTTAATGGATTAAAATAATTTTTTATATAATTTATTTGGAATATAAAGATTTAAAACTATATTTGTGCAATCGATTACATTATTTTGTTTTACAGCATTTAATTCATTGATTCTTTTGTTTTTGGATTAAAGTTAGAAGGCGGAATAAATTACCCAAAAAATATAAATTTTTATAATTAACCATTACCATGAATCAAACAGATGCAGTTGCTATGAGCCAAACCAAAAAAACTACAGGAAGCTATCGTTGGAGTATATGTGCGTTACTATTTTTTGCAACAACAATTAATTACCTAGATAGACAAGTACTTTCGTTAACCTGGAGTGATTTTATTGCGCCTGAATTTCATTGGACAAATAATGATTACGGAAATATAACGGCTTTATTCTCTATTTTTTATGCAGTTTCGTTATTGTTTGCTGGTCGTTTTGTGGATTGGTTAGATACTAAAAAAGGATTTCTTTGGGCAATTGGAATTTGGTCTCTTGGGGCTTGTTTACATGCTTTTTGTGGTATTGCAACTGCCGGAATTATTACTGGAGACTGGTTTGTAGGTTTTGAAGGTGCGAGAGAAGCGATTCATCTTGTAAAAGATACAGGACTTGTTATTAATGTAAGTGTTACATTGTTCATTTTTGCTCGTTTTGTTTTGGCAGTTGGAGAAGCAGGAAATTTCCCTGCGGCTATTAAAACCACAGCTGAATATTTTCCTAAAAAAGACAGAGCATTTTCTACTAGTATTTTTAATGCAGGTGCTACTGTAGGGGCGTTGGCCGCTCCTATATCGATTCCGTTTATTGCAAAATCTTTTGGATGGGAAATGGCATTTATTATTATTGGAGCCTTAGGTTTTGTTTGGATGGGATTCTGGATTTTTATGTATGATAAACCGGAAAAACACCCAAAAGTTAGCGCGGCAGAATTAGAATATATTCAACAAGATGATATTGCTGATAGTAAACTAGCAGGTTATGTGCCTGAAACAAGTACTAAAGTTTCGTTTGCGGATTGTTTTAAATACAAACAAACTTGGGCATTTGCTTTTGGTAAATTTATGACTGATGGAGTTTGGTGGTTCTTTTTGTTTTGGACACCAGCTTATTTGAAGTCTGTTTACGGAATGGAAGCTACAGATGCAGCATTGCCATTGTTCGTTTTATATATGATTACTTTACTTTCAATAATTGGAGGTTGGTTGCCAACTTATTTTGTAGAGAAAAAAGGTATGAATCCATACGAAGGAAGAATGAGAGCGATGTTGATTTTTGCATTTTTTCCACTATTAGCCTTATTAGCACAGCCTTTAGGATATATTAGTTATTGGGTTCCTATTATAGTTATTGGAATTGCAGGAGCAGCACACCAATCATGGTCGGCAAATATTTTTACTACAGTTGGAGATATGTTTCCTAAAAAAGCAATTGCAACTGTTACCGGAATTGGAGGATTAGCCGGAGGTTTAGGTTCTACATTAATCAACAAAGGATCGGGGCTTTTATTCGATTACACTCATAAAACATTTACAACTATAGATGGTTTACCATTTTTAGAAAAATTCCCTCAATTCACGACACAACCTATTCCTGAGACGTTTTTCAAAGAATTAGAAAAAACAGGAGTTGTTGTTTATGACGGAATTAATACTGGATATATGATTATTTTCTCTATTTGTGCAGTTTGCTATTTAATAGGATGGGCAGTAATGAAAACGTTAGTGCCAAAATATAGTCCAATTACTAATCTATAATAATTTATGTAATCAAGCACTAACTAACCAACCTTAAACCAACCAAAATCATGAATCAAGCTAATGCAGCAATCGGTAAATACCGCTGGACTATATGTAGTTTAGTATTTTTTGCAACTACTGTAAATTATCTGGATAGAAATGTAATAAGTTACCTAAGACCTTTTTTGGCAGAAGCTTTTCATTGGACACCAGAACAAGAGGTAATAGATTATTCGAATATTGAGTTGGCTTTTAAGATTGCGTATGCAATGGGTATGTTGGTCGCGGGCGGAATTATAGATAAATTAGGAACAAAACTTGGCTATGCAATTGCAACTGGTTTATGGAGTTTGGCTGCAATAGGACATGCTTTTGCAACCGGAACGGGAGGTTTTTTAATTGCACGCGTGTTTTTAGGAATTACTGAAGCTGGAAATTTTCCTGCTGCAATAAAAGCAACAGCAGAGTGGTTTCCTCAAAAGGAAAGAGCGTTGGCAACGGGAATCTTCAATTCGGGGAGTAATATAGGTGCTATTATTGTACCGTTGTCTGTGCCTTTTATAGCAGAGAATTATGGTTGGCAGTGGGCCTTTATTTTAACCGGAATTGTTGGTTTTGTTTGGTTGGGATTATGGTTTCTTTTTTATGAAGTACCGCAAAAACAAAAACGTTTATCTCAGGCTGAGTTAGAATATATTACATCAGATCAGGTTGAGATTGTTGAAGTTGAAGATACAGGAAAAGTTTCTTGGTTAAAGTTGCTTTCGTTTCGTCAGACTTGGGCTTTTGCAATTGGAAAATTATTGACAGATCCTGTTTGGTGGTTTTATTTATTCTGGTTACCAGATTTTTTAATGAAGCAATACAAGCTTACAGCAACCGAGATTATTTGGCCTTGTGCATTAGTATATGTTATTGGAAGTGTTGGAAGTATAGGTGGAGGTTGGTTGCCGTTAAGACTAATTAATATTGGCTGGCCTGCTTACAAAGCCAGAAAAACAAGTATGCTTCTTTATGCATTTGCTGTTTTGCCAGTTTTGTTTTCGCAATATTTAGGTTCAATAAATATGTGGTGGGCAGTTTTAGTTATTGGTTGTGCGGTTTCGGCACATCAAGCTTGGAGTGCTAATGTTTTTACAACAGTTTCAGATATGTTCCCTAAAAAAGCAACTGCTTCTGTAACAGGAATAGGAGGGATGTTTGGAGCACTTGGAGGTATTTTACTGACTTTAGTTGTTCAGAAAAACATGTTCGTTTACTATACTAAATTGGGTAAAATAGAAATAGGATATTTTATAATGTTTTGCATTTGTGGAGCATCTTATTTAGTGGCGTGGTTTATAATGCATCTTTTGGTACCACGTATGAAAAAAGTAGAATTATAGTTTATAAAAAGTATAAATAAAAATAAATTTTGGTTTCAATTATGGTTTTTAAAGATAAAAATCTAATTTTGTGCAATCGATTACATTAAATTAAAATTATGACAAAATATAGCTCAAGATACGCGTCAAGTCCAGAAGCAGTAAAAAAATATGATACACAACAATTAAGAGAAGAATTCTTAATTGACAACTTAATGCAAGAAGACGAAATTGTATTAACGTATTCTCATTACGATCGATATATTGCTGGTTCTGCAGTTCCTGTAAAAGGAGATTTGACTTTAGAAAGCATTGATCCGCTTAAAGCACCTTATTTCTTAGAAAGAAGAGAAATTGGAATTATCAATGTTGGAGGAAGTGGTTCTATAGTTGTTGAAGGAAAAACTTTTGAACTTGGGTTTAAAGATGCTCTTTACATTGGAAGCGGAAATAAAGAGGTAATCTTTAAAAGTAATGACAGTACAAATCCAGCTAAATATTACATTAATTCTGCTCCGGCTCATACAAGTTATCCAACGGTAAAAGTAAGCTTGGCAGAAGCTAATAAATTAGAATTGGGTACAATGGAAACGGCTAATCACCGTACAGTAAATCAAATGATTATTGGTAGCGTTGTTACAACTTGCCAATTGCAAATGGGAATGACGGAATTAAGACCGGGAAGTGTTTGGAATACTATGCCAGCACACGTACACGATCGTAGAATGGAAGTATATTTCTATTTAGATATTCCGGAAAATCAAGCAGTTTGCCATTTTATGGGACAACCGCAAGAAACAAGACATATTTGGATGAACAATCATCAGGCAGTTATTTCTCCGCCATGGTCTATTCACTCAGGTTCAGGAACTAGTAACTATACTTTTATTTGGGGAATGGCTGGTGAGAATTTAGATTACGGAGATATGGATGTTTGTAAAATCACTGAATTAAGATAAATAATTATGGCACACTCATTATTTGATATAAACGGAAAAGTAGCCTTGATTACAGGAAGTACGCACGGACTGGGAATGGCGATGGCAAAAGGATTAGGGGAGGCTGGAGCAACAATTGTTGTAAACGGAAACTCTTCTCAACAAAAAATTGATGATGCTGTAAAGGAACTTCAAAGTCAGGGGATAAATGCAGTTGGATATAAGTTTAATGTGACTGATGAGCAAGAAGTTATTGAGGCTGTTCAGAAAATTCAAAGTGAGGTTGGGCCAATTGATATCTTAATTAACAACGCAGGAATCATCAAAAGAATTCCGTTACTGGATATGGATGTGGCTGATTTTAAAGAAGTCATTGATATTGATTTAGTAAGTCCTTTTATCGTTTCAAAGCATGTTGCTAGAGGAATGATTGAAAGAAGACAAGGGAAAATAATCAACATTTGTTCGATGATGAGCGAATTGGGTCGTAGTACAGTTGGCGCTTATGCTGCTGCAAAAGGCGGTTTAAAAATGCTGACTAAAAACATGGCTACAGAATGGGCAAAATATAATGTTCAAATCAACGGAATTGGACCTGGCTATTTTGCTACAGAACAAACAAAACCTATTAGAGTCGACGGACATCCTTTTAATGATTTTATCATTAGCAGGACTCCAGCCGCAAAATGGGGAGACGCTGGTGATTTAGCAGGAGCAGCTATATTTTTATCATCAAAAGCAAGTGATTTTGTCAATGGACATATTTTATACGTAGACGGTGGAATACTGGCTACAATTGGTAAACCATCAAACGAATAATTATTTCAATTATATTAAAAAGACATGAGCGCAAATCAAACATTTATAAACGATAATTTTCTTCTTGAAAATAAATTTGCTGAAGAGTTATATCATAATTACTCAAAAAATCAGCCTATCATAGATTACCACAATCATTTGAATCCTCAGTTTATTGCTGAAGATAAAATTTTTGACAATATAACTCAAGTTTGGATAAACGGAGATCACTACAAATGGCGTGCAATGCGTACTTTGGGGATCAACGAACAATTTGTAACAGGAAACGGATCTGATAAAGATAAATTTCTAAACTGGGCAAAAACAGTTCCATATACAATGCGTAATCCTTTGTATCACTGGACGCATTTAGAATTAGCACGTTATTTTGATATTTACGATTTGTTGAATGAAAAATCAGCAGAGAAAATTTATATCGAAACAACGGAGAAAATTAATTCTCAAGCATACAGTACACAAAACTTACTTAAAAAAGTAAATGCTGAATTAGTTTGTACTACCGAAGATCCAATTGATAGTTTAGAGTTTCATCAGAAACTTGCAAAAAATCCTATTGGAACTAAAATGAGTACGGCTTTCAGACCTGATAAAGCTATCTTAATTTCTAATGATGGTTATAATGCATATCTGGACACATTAGGGGATGTGTCCGGAGTTGCAATTAACACGTATGCGGATTTATGCAGCGCGTTAAGAAACCGAATTGAATTTTTTAATCAAAACGGTTGTAAATTAAGTGATCATGGTTTAGATCAAATTTATTTTGAAGAATTTACAGAATCAGAAGTTGCTTCAATTTTTAAAAAGAAAAGAGAAAACAGAATTATTTCTCCTGAAGAAGGTTTAAAATTCCAAAGTGCCATATTGCAATTCTTATCAGAAACCTATCATGAATTTGGTTGGGTACAACAATTTCACTTAGGAGCTTTAAGAAATAATAATGCTCGTATGCATAGAATTTTAGGTCCTGATACTGGTTGGGATTCTATTGGAGATTATCCTCAGGCACAAAAATTATCAAGCTTTTTAAATGCTTTAGATAGTAAAGATAAATTGACTAAAACAATCATTTATAACTTAAATCCAGCCGACAATGAAGTAATGGCAACCATGATTGGAAACTTCAATGATGGAAGCGTTCGCGGAAAAGTACAGTTTGGATCTGGTTGGTGGTTTTTAGATCAAAAAGATGGAATGACAAAACAATTAAACGCCCTTTCAAACATGGGATTAATTAGTTGTTTCGTAGGAATGTTGACGGATTCAAGAAGTTTCTTGTCTTTCCCAAGACACGAATATTTCAGACGTATTTTATGTAATCTTCTTGGAGATGAAATCAAACGTGGTGAACTTCCTAATGATATGGAATGGATTGGAAAATTAGTTTCTGATATTTCATACAACAACGCAAAAGAGTATTTTAAATTTTAGTTTAAAAATAAAGATAAAAGATTTTTACCATTAAGATATTAAGGTAATTAAGTTGAAATGGTAAAAAGAACAGTAAGCTTAACTTTTCTTAATCTCTTAATGGTGGAAAAGAAAATTTTACTGGTAAATACAATTTAATAATATGAGTAAAGTAGTTGCATTTGGCGAAATTATGTTGCGCCTTTCTACAGAGAGACATTTGCGTTTTTCGCAATCTACAGCATTTGGTGCTACGTACGGAGGTGGAGAGTTTAACGTATGTGTTTCTTTAGCAAATTACGGCGTGAATGCTGAATTTGTTACAAGATTACCTGAAAATGAAATTGGTTTTTCTGCATTAAGAGAAATCCGAAAAATGAATGTAGAATCTAAGAACATAGTTTACGGAGGCGAACGTTTAGGGATTTATTTTTTAGAAACCGGTGCGGGAACACGTGGGAGTAATGTAGTGTATGATCGTGCACATAGCTCGATGGCAACTATTGAAAAAGGTATTGTTGATTGGGAAAAAGTATTAGAAGGTGCAAGTTGGTTTCATTGGAGCGGAATTACTCCAGCGATTTCTCAAAGTGCCGCCGAAGCTTGTTTAGAGGCAATTAAAGTTGCTCATAAACTTGGAATTACAATTTCGTGCGATTTAAATTATCGATCAAAATTGTGGCAATATGGTAAAACGCCAAGCGATGTTATGCCGGAAATGTTGAAGTATAGCAATGTTATTTTAGGAGATATTGATACAGCTTATTTTATGTTAGGAATTCCAAAAGTAAATCCTAATTATCAAGATGAGAAATCGCTTCCGGTTTTGTATAGTAAGTTGTTTGATTTGATTCCGAATTTAAAAACTGTTGCGACTACTTTGCGTTATTCTGTAAGTGCATCACACCAAAGAATTGGAGGTATTTTGTTTGATGGAAAAGCAATTTATCAAGCTGCAGTAAAAGAAGTTACACCTGTTGTAGACAGAGTAGGGAGTGGAGATGCTTTTATGGGCGGATTGATTTACGGATTACAACAATATCAAAATAATAATCAAAGAGCTTTAGACTTTGCAGTTGCAGCTTGTTGTTTAAAACATACAATTGCTGGAGATTATAATTTAGTTACTTTAAAAGAAGTTGAAAATATGATTGATGGTGATGGTTCAGCATTAGTATCAAGATAATTAAAATAAAATGGCAAAATATTCAAGAATAGAGGTGGCTTTACAAATGAGAGAGAACGGAATGGTTCCGTTGTTTTTTCATTCAGATTTAGAAATCAGTAAGAAAGTATTGAAAGCATGTTATGACGGTGGAGCCCGATTAATGGAATTTACAAGCAGAGGCGATTTCGCTCATGAAGTTTTTGGTGCTTTAAACAAGTATGCTTTGGCAGAATTACCGGGAATGATGTTGGGTGTAGGTTCGATTACAGATGCTGCGGCAGCGTCGTTATATATGAGTTTAGGAGCTAATTTTATTGTAACTCCTGTTTTTAGAGAAGACATTGCCATCGCTTGTAACAGACGTAAAGTATTGTGGTCACCAGGTTGCGGAACGCTTACAGAAATTGCAAGAGCTGAAGAATTAGGTTGCGAAATTGTAAAATTATTTCCAGCTGATATTTATGGGCCAGAGTTTATTAAAGCGATCAAAGGACCGTGTCCGTGGACAAATATAATGCCAACCGGAGGTGTTTATCCAACGGTAGAAAGTTTGACTTCGTGGCTTAACGCAGGAGCAACTTGTGTTGGAATAGGATCGCAATTAATTTCAAAAGAGATACTGGATAATAAGGATTTTGACGGATTAAAAACAAAAGTAAGTCAAGTACTTGATATCATTAAAAATATTAAAAATAAATAAGGAGTAATCATGCCAATTCCTTATTTACATGCGTTTTTTTTAGATTTTAGAGATTGTAATTGAGCATTACGCTTGAAAAATAAATTTTGTCATTCCTCACAGCAAAATTTATTTTACTCACTCGAGTGTAATGTTTCTTTTACAGTTTAAAAAAAAGCTAATAACAGAATAAGGTATTTAATGTGATTATTTAGAACACTTTAAAGAAATTTTAAAATGAAAAAATTAAATAGAATAAATACAGGATTAGAAAAGTTACAGCCAATTAAGGTAGTTCAGTTTGGAGAAGGTAATTTTTTAAGAGCTTTTGTTGATTACGCTTTTCATAAACTAAATAAAGAAGTTGATTTTAATGCGGGTATTGCAATAGTTCAACCTTTGAAAGACGGTATGGTAAACCTTATTAATGAGCAGGACGGTCTTTATACCTTGTTTATGAACGGAATTAAAAAAGGCGAAAAGATACAAGATATTGAGTTGATTACTAATATTGTAAAAACGATAAACCCATATACTGAATTTGCAAATTATTTGGCTTTAGCCAAAGAAGAAGAACTTCAGTTTATTGTTTCTAATACCACTGAAGCTGGAATTGAATTCATTGAAAGTGATACTCCGGACATGCAGCCGCCAGTGTCATTTCCTGCAAAGTTGACTGTTTTATTATATGAAAGATTTAAACATTTTAATGGAGATGCTTCTAAAGGAGTAACAATCATTCCTTGTGAATTGATTGATTATAACTCAGAGACGCTGAAAAAATATATTTTGCAATATTGCGATACATGGAAATTGGAAGATGCATTTAAAACTTGGGTATCAGATGCTTGTACATATCACAGTACTTTGGTTGACAGAATTGTTCCTGGATATCCAAGAGCTGAAATTGAAGAATACAATAATAAGTTAGATTATCAAGACAATTTAATTGTTGCTGCTGAACCTTTTTTCCTTTGGGCTATTGAAGGTGGAGATGCTTTAAAAGCAAAATTGCCTTTTCATAAAACGGATTTGAATGTAAAAATCGTTGACGATATACGTCCCTTTAAAATGATTAAAGTTCGTATTTTAAATGGTGCGCACACAGCAATGGTTCCTTTTTCACTTTTGTATGGTAACAAATTAGTAATGGAAACTGTTGACGGAGATTTTACAGGAAAATTTGTCAATAGTGTTATTGGTGAAATTAGTGAAACTCTTGATATGGATAAAAATGAAATTACGGCCTATTCTGAGGAAGTAATGGATCGATTTAAAAATCCATTTATCAAACATGCACTTGCTGATATTGCATTAAATTCTGTTTCGAAATTCAAAGTAAGAGTTTTACCTAGTTTATTAGGATATTATAAAGCTAACAAAAAATTGCCTGTTAATTTGACTTTTTCATTAGCGAGTTTAATTCGTTTCTACAAAGGAACATGGAATGGTCAAAGTTTACCGGTTAAAGATGGTGAAGATATTGTTTCGTTTTTTGATGGTTTATGGAAATCAGATGATTATGAAAAAATAGCTAGACTTACATTGCAAAACAAAAGTTTCTGGGATGAAGATTTAACTGAAATTCCGGGATTAACAAAAGCGATTACAATTGCTTTAGAAGAAATTGATTCAAACGGTGTTGAAGCCGGTTTTGCTAAGTTTCAAGAAAGAGTAAAATAAAAAGATACAAAGAACAAAGAACAAGGTTTAATTATGGCAACGCAAAAAAAATTAATAAAAGTTCACCCAACCGACAATGTTGCGGTTGCTTTGGTGAATCTTACAGCAGGCGAAGTAATTGATTTTGAAGGAGAATCAATTGCTATTGAGTCTGATGTAAAGATGAAACATAAGATTGCAATGGTTCCTTTTGATATAGGAGACAGAATCATTATGTACGGAGTTTTGGTTGGAAAAGCAAGTGCACGAATCGAAAGAGGAGGGTTACTTTCTACAGCCAACGTAAAACATGAAAGTGATAAAGTAACCGGTAAAACGGAAACTATTGGATGGACCGCTCCAAATATTGATAAATGGAAAGACAGAACTTGGCAAGGATATCATAGAGAAGACGGGCAAGTAGGAACTGAAAACGTTTGGTTGTTTTTTCCATTAGTATTTTGTGAAAACAGAAACATCGAAATCTTAAAAGATATTTTCGAAAAAGAGTTGATGAAACCTAAAGAGAACGATTATCAATTGTTATTGCGTTCTTTGGTAAAAACTGAAACTGGCGGTGCTGGAAACGAAGCGGCTTCAAACGATGCTAATTTGTTTAATAACATCGAAGTAAAATTTATTACACACCAAGGTGGTTGTGGAGGAATTCGTCAGGATTCGCATAGTTTAGCTAAGTTATTGGCTGGTTATGTAAATAATCCAAACGTTGCCGGAGCTACAGTTCTGAGTTTGGGTTGTCAAAACTTGCAAATTCAAATCTTTAAAGATGCTCTGGATGCGATAAATCCAAACAGTAAAAAGCCTGTTTTAATTTACGATCAGCAACAAATTGGAACTATCGAAACAATGCTAAGCAGTGTTGTTAAAGATACTTTCGAAGCGATTAAAAAAGCAAATGAAATTAAGAGAGAACCGGCTCCATTATCTAAATTAAGAATTGGATTGGAATGTGGTGGATCTGACGGATTTTCGGGGATTTCAGCTAATCCAACATTGGGAGTATTATCAGATCATTTAGTTGCTTTGGGAGGTACTACAATTCTTTCTGAATTTCCTGAACTATGTGGAGTAGAGCAGGAACTAGTAAATCGTTGTATAGATGATAAGGATGGAAAACGTTTCTTAGACTTAATGCAATGGTACGAAAAAACAGTTGTAGATGCAGGTTCAGGATTTGATATGAATCCTTCTCCAGGTAACATTAAAGACGGTTTGATTACAGATGCAATGAAATCGGCTGGTGCTGCTAAAAAAGGAGGAACTTCACCAATTACAGGTGTTTTCGATTATGGAGAATATATTAATGAACCAGGTTTTACATTGTTATGTACGCCAGGAAATGACGTGGAGTGTACTACTGCAATGGTTGGTTCTGGTGCAAATATGGTGTTGTTTACAACAGGTTTAGGTACTCCAACAGGAAATCCAATTGCACCGGTTGTAAAAATCTCATCAAACACACAGTTGGCTACTAAAATGTCTGATATTATCGATATCGATACTGGTGGAATTATTACAGGAGAAAAATCAATTAATGAAATGGCTGATGAAATGTTGGAATTTATTATTGATGTTGCAAGTGGAACAATCAAAACAAAAGCAGCGATCTTAAATCAAAACGATTTTATTCCTTGGAAAAGAGGAGTATCACTTTAATATTTTACCATATAAGTGATATAATTTCATTTTAGTTTAAACAATATAGTTAATAAAAAGGCAGTTCTTAAAAGGGCTGCCTTTTTGGTTTCATATCTCTCCGTAACATTTAACGTTGATCTCTAAAATCGAACTTATATAGCTTAGAAGGTATTGATTTAATAGAAAAAGGCAGTTCTTTTTAAGAACTGCCTTTTAGTTAAATGTATTATGAACGTAGAGCTAAATTGAACTTATATCACTTATATGGTGAAAAAAAAAATTAAATGGCAGCTCTCGACGAAGATTTACGAATGTGTAATTCTGGAGCAAGAACGACCTTTTTTTCAATTTTAATAGTATCAGTTTTGTCTACTTGTTCTAAGAAAACACGAGCAGACATTTTACCCATTTCAAGTGGAGATTGGTCTACGGAGGTTATAGATAATTCCATGAATTTCGTAAAAGGTTCGTTACTAAAACCTGCAACACAAAAATCATTTGGAATACTAATTTTTCTTTCTTTTAATTCTTGAATTGCGCCTAATGCGGCAAAATCACTTGACGAAAATATTGCATCTGGTGGCGTTTCTAGCTGTAATAAAGTATCTACGGCGTTTTTTCCTGCCTCAACCATACTTTTTACCGGAATAACATACTCTTCTTTAAATGTGATTCCACTATCTAGTAAAGCTTGTTTGTATCCTAGAAACCTGTTTTTGAATATTTCTAGCGATTGATCTCCAGATAAATGAGCGATATATTTGCAGCCTTCATTGATTAGGTGTTTTGTTGTTAAATATCCGCCTCTGAAGTCATTAATGGTTACTGAGCTTACACCATCAATATGTTTACTTCTATCAAAAAAGATAAGAGGGACATTTTTTTGTAATACATTCTGGAAAGCACCATCATTTTCGCCTGTAACATCTGTAACCGACATTATGATACCGTCTACTTGTGCATCTATAAGGGTATATAGATTTTCATTCTCTCTTTTGGTACTTTCGTGTGTTTGGCAAATAATTACCTGATAACCATGAGGATGTAATTCTTCTTCAATTCCTCTAATTACAGACGCAAAAAAGTTGCTATCTATACGAGGAACAATTACACCTATATTATTACTTCGACCACTTTTTAATGCCAAAGCAAGTTTATTTTGCTTGTAATTCATTGCAGCAGCGGTTTTGATAACCAACTCACGTGTGCTTTCTTTGATCTTCGGATTGTTGTTTAACGCCCTCGAAACAGTAGCAGCGGTGATATTCAATTTCTCAGCAATATCGTAAATGGTTATTTTTTCGCTCATTAATAATGATTTATTAAATTAAATTATAGACAAAAATACATTTTTTTTTATAATGCAACACAAAATGTTATCGATTACCATAATTTATAAATAAAACGTTTTCGATTCAACAATGATAATAAATTATATGTTTTTTTACATTAAGTGTAATTATAATTCCTAATAAAAATTAAATATATAATAAATTTCTAAATAAATTTGGTGTATTGGAACTTATTTTCTACTTTCGTGTAATCGATTACATAATTACATTGTTGTGAATATCAAACAATAAAATACCATCTTACATGATTTCAAATAAAGTTATAGTATTTAAGTCAGTTTCAATTGTTAGTGTAATAGCTTTAATGTTGCTTTCATGCGCGAAAAAAGTTTCGGTTGTTTCTGAATCTGATCCATGGAAACAAAAAGAATTGATAGTTAAAGGTATTTCAAAAACAAACTTCTCAAATAAAATTTATAACATTAACGATTTTGGTGCTGTAGCAGATGGAAAAACGTTAAACACGAACGCATTCGAAAAAGCAATTAAATCCTGTGCTGAAAATGGCGGAGGTCAGGTTTTGGTTCCTAACGGAAAATACTTGACAGGAGCTATCCATTTAGAAAGCAATGTTAATCTGCACTTGGCTGATAATGCCGAAGTTCTTTTTAGTATCAATCCTAAAGATTATCCAATAGTTCATACTTCGTTTGAAGGAACAGAATTGATGAATTATTCTCCTCTTATTTATGCTAAAAACAAAACTAATGTTGCGATAACAGGAAAAGGAATTCTTAATGGTCAGGCTGATCGCACGAATTGGTGGATTTGGTCTGGAGGTAAAGATTATGGATGGAAAAAAGGAGTTCCGTCGCAAAATGATCCTAAAAATCGTGAAGTTTTAGTCGATATGGCCGAAAAAAACATTCCAGTTGCTGAAAGAGTTTTTGGAGATGGACGTTATTTACGACCTAATTTTATTGAATTTTTTGAATGTAATACGGTTCTAATAAAAGATATCACTGTAATTAATGCGCCATTTTGGATTTTACATCCTTTAAAATCTAACAACATAATTATTGATGGAGTTACAGTAAATAGTCATGGCCCGAACAATGACGGTTGTGATCCTGAATATTCTCAAAATATACTCATTAAAAACTGCACTTTTAATACGGGCGACGATTGTATCGCTATTAAATCTGGTCGCGATGCCGATGGTAGAAGAGTAGCAATTCCAAGTAAAAATATTATTGTTCAAAATTGTAAAATGATTGACGGACATGGCGGAGTCGTTATTGGAAGCGAAATATCAGCCGGTGTAAATAATGTTTTTGTTGAAGATTGTGTAATGGATAGTCCAAACCTGGATCGTGCAATTCGTATTAAAACAAATTCGAAAAGAGGCGGAATTATCGAGAATGTTTATGTTAGAAACCTCGAAGTTGGAACTGTTAAGGAATGTGTTTTAAAGTTGAACATGTTTTATAATGTTTATGGATCACAAACTGGAAACTTTATCCCAACAATTAGAAACGTTAGTCTTGAAAATGTGAAAGTAAAAAATGGAGGAAAATATAGTGTTTGGGCAGAAGGCTATAAAGAATCTCCGGTTGAAAATATTACACTTAAAAATGTAACCATACAAAAAGTAGATTCGATCTATTTATTAAAGAATGTAAAGAATATAAAATTTATTAATACCTATATCAATGAGAAAAAAGTAGAATCAATTAAAAACTAAAACAACTATCATTTAACCAAACCACTTAAACCAAACTATGAACATCAAACAACCATTAAAGAAAAAAATACAATACAACGTTGTGTTTTTATTCTTCCTAAACTTTTTGTTGAGCAATACAATGTTTGCTCAGTCAAATGTTATAGAGGGGAAGATCACAGATGCCGCTGGATTATCACTACCAGGTGTAAATATTCAGGAAAAAGGAACTAAAAACGGAACCTCGACAGATTTTGAGGGAAGTTTTAAAATTAATGTATCAAGCAGCAAGGCTGTTTTAGTTATTAGCTATTTAGGTTTTCAAACACAAGAAGTAAGTGTTGCCGGAAAAGCTAAAGTAAATGTTAGTCTTGTAGAACAATCAAACTCACTTAACGAAGTTGTGGTTGTAGGATATGGATCTGTGAAGAAAACAGATCTTACAGGTTCTGTAAGTACAATTAGTGCTGCAACAATTACCGAAAGAAATACAACAAGTGCCTTAGAGGCAATTCAGGGAAGCACACCGGGAGTTCAGATCTCTTCTAGTTCTGGACGTGTTGGTGACGGATTTAAAGTAGTAATTAGAGGTAATAACTCATTATTGGCCGATTCTAGTAATCCAAATGTTTTAGGATCAACTCCATTGTACGTTGTTGATGGTGTACCAATGGATGGAATCGACTTTTTGAACCCGCAGGATATCGCAAGAATGGATGTTCTTAAGGATGCTTCTTCGGCTGCAATTTATGGTTCAAGAGGATCTAATGGGGTTATCATTGTTACGACTAAAAGCGGAATAAATGCAAAATCTGGTATCAATGTATCTTTTGACACTTCTTATGGTACAAAAACAGCTGCAAGATTACCAGAAATGATGTCGGGTGCAGAATGGTGGAAATTTCACCAAGTAGCATATATGAGCGCTACGCCTGCTACACAAACACCGGCGCAATTAGCTGCTTTAGCTGGAAATCAAAGCCCTCTTTTGGTATCAAGAGCAAATGCAGGATATAGTTTTGATTGGTATGATGCGGTATTAAAACCGGGTATGACTCAAAATAACTATTTAAATATTTCTGGACGTGGAGATTCTGGTTTAAGTTATAACTTAGGATTTGGTATACAAAGCGATGAAGGTTTGATTGACAATGACGGAACAGATAAATACTCATTCAAATTAGGTTTAAATCACAAGATAAACGACAAATTTTCTACAGGAGCAAATATTACTATTGCACATGTTGATACTCAATTAGGAAGTGACTTAGCAATGCAAGACGCTTTTAGATTAAGCCCATTAATGTCACCTTATGCAGTTGATGCTGCAGGAAACGAAAAAATTGGAACCTTATTCTTTTTACCTGGAAAATTAACGTATCCTGATGGATCATGGGCAATTAATAAAACCAGTGCTGTAAATCCTTTAATGGAGATTGCTAATTCATCTCAGACCGAAAAAACATGGCAAACAGTTGGTAACGTTTATATGCAATACCAGCCTTTAAAATGGTTAACATTCAAAACAACATTTTCTGCAGGAGTTCAAGATACAAGTACGAACAGTGCTTATACTGCTCAAACAAATAATGGTGTAACATTAAACGGTAAAAACTCAGCATCAATTAAAACGTATAACAATTTTAATTATACATGGGATAACCAAGTTGATTTAAAACATACTTTTAACGAAGTACACGACTTTAGTTTATTATTATTGCAGAGTTCATACTCTAATACAGATGAAAATTCATATATGTATTCTAACAATCAACCTTTTGATGTTGGAACAAATAATATGGGTTCGGGAGTTCAAACAAGTTATAATGTAACATCTGGATATGCAAAAAACACATTAAGTTCTTACGCTGTTCGTTTGAACTATACTTATAAAGACAAATATTTATTGACTGCATCTAATAGATGGGATGGTTCATCTGTATTATCAGCAGATAATAAATGGCAAAATTTTCCATCTGTAGCATTAGGTTGGAAAATTAGCAAAGAATCATTTTTAGCAAACAGTTCTGTCGTTTCAGATTTAAAACTTAGAGCGAGTTTAGGATATACAGGAAATGATAATGTGGCGCCATATACTTCGCAAGCATTATTAAACCAACAAACTTTTTATGCAAACGGAGCAAATGTAGTATCTGGATGGCAGTCTGAAAATTTAGCCAATCAAAACCTGACTTGGGAAAAAACAAGAGAGGTAAATCTAGGTGTTGACTTTGGATTCTTGAGAAATAGAATTACAGGTAGCGTGGATGTTTATGACAGATTATCAGACGATTTGATTTACAAACAACAATTACCATTAGAAACAGGTTGGAAAAATACCTTTGCTAATGTTGGTTCTGTAAGTAATAAAGGAATCGAGGTTTTATTGACGACTAAAAATATAAAATCTAAAAATGTAAATTGGGAAACTACTTTCACTTTTACTAAAAACGTAAACAAGTTAGAGTCTATCTACAATCAGGATAAAGTAAGTGATATTGGAAACAAACTAATTTTAGGTTCAGAAATAAATCCAAACTACAATTATGTTTACGATGGTGTTTGGCAAGAAAGTGAAGCGGCTAAGGCAGCAACTTTTGGTATGGCTCCTGGTCAGGCAAGACCAAAAGATTTAAACGGTGATGGTAAATTTAATGCCGATGACAGACAAGTAATTGGTAATGCAAATCCAGAGTGGCAAGGAAGTTTTTATTCTAAATTAACAGTAGGTCAGTTTGATTTTAATTTCTCAGTAATTACAAGTCAAGGGCAAACCGTTTTAAGTACTTTCCACCAAAATTTCGCTGACGTAAGTGATAGAGGTCGTCAAAAAATTAAAATGGATTATTTTATTCCAACAAACGGAACAGGGATTGCTGCAAACGCAGACAATACTAACCCAAGACCTGGACCTATTGCAACAGGAGCTGGTGCTTATTGGACTTCTTTGTTTGGTTATTATAGAGATGCATCTTATGTTAAAATTAAAAATATCTCTTTAGGATACACTTTCAATTCAGAATTGCTTAAGAAAATTAAAATGAGCAATTTAAGAATTTATGTAAATGTTTTAGACCCATTTGTATTTACAAATTTTGACGGATATGATCCGGAATGGGCAGGTTCAAACTTTGGTTTAAACCGTCCAGCATCTGTAACAACTCAATTGGGACTAAGTGTTAAATTTTAATAAGATATAAAATGAAAAAAATAATATTAATATTAGGAATTATCGCTACTGCTTTTAGTTCATGTAGTGACTATATTGAAGAAGAAAGTCTTTCTAACGTTCCAGCAGATGCAACTTACAAAACAGCATCAGGATTTCAGTTATTAGTAAATTCCAACTATGCAAGATTAAAAGGAATTTATGGCGGTAACCCGTGGTTGTTTGAATCTGGTACAGATATGTATGCCGAAGGAAGAACTCCAGAACCAGCCGGTATAAGTCAGTATACATTGTTAATTCCATCTGCTGCAAATGTTGATGATTTGTATACGTCTTGTTATCAGCAAATACAGTCAGTAAATAATACAGTGTATTATTCGACTGTAACAGAGCAAACTCCAAATTTAAATACACTTGTAGGTGAAGCAAAATATTTAAGAGCCAATGCTTATTTTTTATTAGTTCAGACCTATGGAGGAGTGCCAATTGTTTTAAATAATATTACAGAACCAGTTTTATCATTTAAAAGAAATACTGCCGAAGAAGTATATACACAAATTATTGCAGATCTTGATGCAGCATTAGCGAGCGTTGGTACAACGGCGTATGCAACAGGAGGAAAAGTAAATAAAAGAGCGGTGAACGATTTATTGGCAAAAGTATATTTAACAAGAGGATATGAAACTTTTGGAACTCCATCAGATTTTACAAAAGCAGCTGCTTATGCTGATGCTGCAATCGCTGGACAAGCCTTAAATTTAGCTTTTGACCAATTGTTTAAACCAGGAAATGATCTAAATGCAGAAACTATTTTCTCCGTTCAATACGATAAAGCATCAACAAGTACAGACCCAACTAAATTAGGAAATAACCAGTTTTATTATTTCAGTTCCTATTTAGGAGGAGCAGAAACTGGAGCACCATTAAGAAGCTACAATTTATGTCCAACAGATTATGCCTTAGGTTTATATGAAAAAGGAGATAAAAGATGGGATGCAACTTTTATGACAGAAATTCTTGAAGGTCCTGAAACAACAAATGGAGTAACAAAAACAATCTTGTACTATCCATATTACAGAAGCACAACTCCGGCAACATTAAAAGTAAGACACTTTTATGAGCCAAAATGGTTTACACCAGCAGATAGATTGGCTTGGAACACAGCAAACGCGTCAAGAAAATCTGCAACATTTGTATACCATCCTTGGGGAGAATATTCGGCAGCACACACTTTAATTCAAAACTTGGATTGTTACACAATTCCAGTTAAGAAATTTGATGACCCGGATCCTACAACGCCATCAAGTACAGGGCCTGTAAGTACAAGAGATATCATTGTATCAAGACTTGGAGAAACGTACTTAATAGCAGCAGAAGCTTATTTAAAAGCAGGAAACGCTTCAACTGGTCTAGATCGTTTAAACGAAGTTAGAAGAAGAGCAGGTGTAGCAAATGCAACTGCGGCACAATTTAACATCGATTATATCCTTGACGAAAGAGGAAGAGAACTAGTAGGAGAGTACAAACGTTGGTTCGATTTAAAACGTACAGGAACATTAGTTGCAAGAGCTTCGGCATATAATTACAAAATTAAAGCAGCAAATTTTGTTGGAGTAGATGGAAAACTTAAAATCTTAAGACCAATACCACAATCGGCGCTAGACTTAAATCAAAATAAGGATTTTCCTCAGAATCCTGGTTATTAGTAATTTATTATTTTATTGAGGGTAAGTTTTTTTGAAGAAGTTAAAAAGGAGTTCGATCCCTGAATCGGGCTCCTTTCTTAACTAAAAAAAGAAAGTAATTTTAATGCGAAAAGTAGTATTCATTTTAGTATTTATTACCTGTACCGTTTCGGCGCAGCAAACTTATAGTGTAGATACATCTTACACCGTAAAAAGTACTTACAATAAACTGATTAAAAAATATCCGTTTATAAAAATTGCGAAAGCAAACAAAAGAGAAACAGATACTCAGATTGAGAATATAATCTATTATAAAAATAAAGACAGAGCATTACATTTAGATGCTTATTTTAATAAAAACGAAAAAAGAAATCCAGGAGTTATTATGATTCATGGAGGAGGATGGAGATCAGGAAATAAAAATCAAATGCAGGTTTTGGCACAAGAAGTAACCTCAAAAGGATATTCCTGTTTTGCAATAGAATACAGATTATCTCTTGAAGCAAAATATCCGCAGGGGATTTATGATGTAAAAAATGCGATTAAATTTATAAAAGATAATGCAAAAAGATTCCATGTAGATCCAAACAAAATTGCCGTTTTAGGATGCTCTTCAGGAGGTCAAATGGCAGCTTTGATTGGTACAACAAATGAGGATTTTGGTTTTGAAGATGTAAATTACAAAAGTAAATCTACTTCAAAAGTTCAGGCAATTATCGATGTAGATGGAATTTTGGCATTTAAACATCCGGAATCTGAAGAAGGAGAAATGGCAGCATTTTGGTTAAACGGAACTTATGAACAGAATCCTGAAATTTGGAAAAAGGCATCGGCTCTAAATCACACTGATAAAAATACGCCGCCAACATTGTTTATAAACAGCAGTTTTGATCGGTTTCATGCAGGAAGAGATGATATGATCGCAATTTTAAATCAAAATAAGATTTATAGCGAAGTAAAAACAATTCAGAATTCACCTCATTCTTTTTGGTTTTTTCAGCCTTGGTTTGATGAAACAGTGGTGTACACCACAAAATTTTTAGACAGAATATTTAAATAATTATAGTAAAAATGAAAACAAAAATCACATTAGCGACCTTACTTTTAGTTGGTATTACTGCAGTTAATGCTCAAAAGAAATACGATATAAAAACGGCTAAAACCTATGCCGAAATATCTGCAAAAACAGATGGAAAATGGCAAGGACGTAAATACATTGGCGGTACTGTTTTTAAAAATGTTGACAGATTAAAATTGGCTCCCGAGCATACAGATCATTCATTTGATATACGTTACGAAGGTCCGGGATGGGAAAGCAATAGAATAGGATATCGTTTGTACTTAGATTGGAGAAATGCAATTGATATTTTTGGAAAGAAAACTCCAGAGATGATTTTGCCAAGAGTAGGACAGGATAATTTTGATTCTTATCACGAAATGAGCGATTGGGGAGCTGATATTTTGAAAGCAGGAAAAGCGATTGGAATTGGGTCTATCGATCGTTATTTAAACAATGAAAAATTACACTTTCGTGAAGTTGATTCGACTATTGCAACCGTTGCAAATAAAACTACAGAATCAGTTGTAAAAGTGCAGTATTACGGATGGAAAACAGCATCTGATAAAATTGATTTTACATCAGAGTTAACGATTAAACCAGACGAACTTTATACACAACATAAAATTCAGGCTTCAAAAGAAATTAAAGGAATTTGTACCGGAATTGCAAAACAAAAAAACACTGAGTTTTTAAAGAAAGACAGTAAAAATAAAAAGTGGGCATATATCGCAACTTATGGCGTACAATCGCTAGTTCCGGACAAATTAGGAATGGCAATTTTTTACGAAGTTAAAACTATTGAAAATGCTCCAGAAACTGATTTAGATTATCTTTTAGTATTTAAACCAACTACAAAAGCGACTTCTTTTTACCTTTTAGGCGCTTGGGAACAGGAACCAAATGGAATAAAATCGAAAGAAGAATTTGTGAAGTATTTAGACCAAAAATTAGAAATTTTGAATAAAAAAGGTAAAATGTAATTTTTGTTTAAAAGTATTACCACAGATTTAATGATTTAAAAGATTGGGAGTGAAAATCTGCCAAATCTGCTGGAAAAAACAAGCTAAAAAGATTAAATGTAATATATGTTTAAATCGAATATTATAATGACAAATTTCACCAAACATGCAATCGTTTTGCTATTGATTTTCAGTAGTAAAACAATTGCGCAAACTAGTGAAAATGCTGTTCTTCCTGACAATTTAAAATGGTCAGAAAGAACAGCACTTACTATTTTAAATAAATATCCTAATGCTTGGCAGATCGACGGAACTGAGAAACCAAAATGGGATTATAAAATGGGTTTAGTTTTATCTGCTTTTGAAAAATTGTATCAAAAAACAAATGAAAAAGTATATCTCAATTACATAAAAGGATATGCTGATGAAATGATTGATGCAGATGGTAATATCAAAAAATATGATATAAAAGAATACAATATTGATTGTGCAAATCCTGCGAAACTGTTGTTTAATTTATATGATGTAACAAAAGATAAACGTTATTTAAAAGTATTACAGCAAATAAGAACTCAGTTGGAAAGTCAGCCAAGAACTGCAAGCGGAGGATTTTGGCACAAACAAATTTATCCAAATCAAATGTGGGTTGATGGTTTGTACATGGCTGAACCTTTTTATACAGAATACACCGTTAAATATGAAAACGGAAAAGCTTTAGACGATGTTGCAAAACAATTTGAATTGGTACAAAATCATCATGTAGACAAAAAAACAGGATTAGTTTATCATGCGTGGGATGAAAGCAAAGAAATTGGCTGGGCAAATACTGAAATAGGAACATCGCCAACCATTTGGGGACGTGGAATTGGTTGGTACATGATGGCTTTGGTAGAAACACTAGATTATTATCCTAAAACAAATAAAAATTATAAAACACTGGTAGGATATTTGAATCAAATTGCAAAAAGTGTTGATAAAAATAAAAGTGCTTCAGGATTATGGTATCAAGTTGCTGATAAACCTGAAATGACAGGAAATTATTTAGAGTCTTCATCATCAGGAATGATTATTTATGCTTTGGCAAAAGGGGCAGACAAAGGATATTTAGCTTCAGGTTATAAAAAGATGGCACTAAAATCGTTCGATGCTTATGTAAAAGAGTTTGTAAAGAAAGACGACAAAGGACAAGTGATTATTTCGAATGTTTCATCGAATGTAGGTTTAGGAGGAAAGCCTTTTCGCGATGGTACAAATCAGTATTATATCAACAGTAAAACAAAAGACAATAGTTCGCCAGCTTTAGCTGCATTTTTGTTAAGCGCAATCGAATTGAATAAATAACCGTAAAGCATTTTAAAGATGATAAATAATAGAAAGAAAAATTATGCTGTTTCAATCGTGCTAACTTGCCTGGTTGTATCTTCATTTTGTAAAGTGACGGCTCAGGAATCTTCAAAGAAAGAAATTACAATTTCTAAAGATTTAAAATGGTCAGAACGAATGGCGCTTTCTATTATGAAACGTGATCCAAAAGCTTGGCAAATCGATAATAACGAAAAACCAAAATGGGATTACAAATTAGGTTTGGTAACCATGTCTTTTCAGGAACTTTATAAAAAAACAAAGAATCCTGTTTATGAAAATTATGTAAAAGAGTACGGCGAAACGGTTATCAATAGTTCAGGAGAAATAATGAACTATAAACTGGAAGATTATAATATTGATTATGTAAACGCCGGAAAAATTCTTTTTGATCTTTACAAAACAACAAAAGACACGCGTTATTTAACTGCAATGCAAACTTTAAGAAAGCAGTTAGAAACACATCCAAGAACAAATTCTGGTGGTTTTTGGCATAAAAAAATCTATCCTTATCAAATGTGGCTTGACGGATTGTATATGGGAACACCTTTTTATGCTCGTTACACAGTAGAATTTGAAAAAGGAAAGAATCTGGATGATGTAGCAAAACAATTTGAACAAATACATTTACATACTATCGACAAAAAAACTGGTTTGCTTTTTCATGCTTGGGATGAGAGTAAGCAAATGCCATGGGCAAATAAAGAGACAGGAACTTCGCCAAATTTTTGGTCGCGTTCTATAGGTTGGTACATGATGGCTTTGGTCGATGTTCTGGATTATATGCCAAAAGATCATCCAAAACGTAAAGAATTGATTCAATATTTAAATGAAATTTCCGCTGCAGTTGCCAAATATCAAGATCCGTCAGGATTGTGGTTTCAGGTTACAGATGCGGGAACAAAAGAAGGAAATTATCTTGAAGCATCAGGATCAGAAATGTTTGTTTATGCTTTTGCAAAAGGCGTAAAAAAAGGATATTTACCATCGAGTTATAAAAAGCTTGCTGAAAAAGGTTTTGATGGAATAGTTAACAAATTAATTACCGTTGATGCCGATGGAGAAATTCATATTACACAAGTTTGTGCCAGCGCAGGTTTAGGAGGAAATCCGTATCGCGATGGATCTTACGAATATTACATCAAAGAAAAAATAAAAATTGATAACTCACATGGGTTAGGGCCGTTTATTTTGGCCGCACTTGAATTAGAAAAATAGTAGAATTTAAATATATTTTAAAATGAAAAATAATAGAAGACAAGGATATTTTACATCGATTGCTTTAGTTTGTTTAATGGCTTTCACGAGTTGCAAAGTGACTTCGCAAGAACCTGCAAAAAAAGAAATAGTAATTTCTAAAAATTTAAAATGGTCTGATAAAATGGCGTTAACGTTAATGAAACGTCATCCTGAAGCTTATATGATCGACGATTCTAAAAAGCCAAAATGGGATTATGTGCATGCTTTGGTTTTACATTCGATAGAAGAATTGTATAAAAAAAATCCAGATGCTCGTTACAAAGCTTATATAAGAGGTTATGTAGATGAATTGGTGCAAGCTGACGGAACTATTAAAACCTATGAGTTTGATAAATACAATATCGATTTGGTGGTACCAGGACGTTTACTTTTTGATATTTATGCAACTTCAAAAGAAGATAAATATTTAAAAGCAATGCAATTAGTACGCAAACAATTGGCAGAACAGCCACGTACAGCAAGCGGAGGATTCTGGCACAAACAAATTTATCCAAATCAAATGTGGTTAGATGGTTTGTATATGGGAGAACCATTTTATGCACAATACACACTTACGTTTGAAAACGGAAAAAGCTTTGATGATATCGCAAAACAATTCGAATTAATTCAGTCGCACGCAACAGATCCAAAAACAGGATTATTGTACCATGCTTGGGATGAAAGTAAACAAATGCCATGGGCAAATAAAGAAACAGGAAATTCTCCAAATTTCTGGTCAAGAGCATTAGGTTGGTACGTAATGGCACTTGTTGATGTTTTAGATTATATGCCAAAAGATCATCCAAAACAAAAAGAATTAGTAAAGTATTTAAATAACGCTTGTGCAGCTTTGGCTAAATATCAAGAACCTAAATCTGGTTTATGGTATCAGGTAACGGACAAAGGTGCTGCCGAAGGAAATTATCTTGAAGCATCAGGTTCGTCTATGTTTGCTTATGCTTTTGCAAAAGGAGTTAACAAAGGATATTTACCTGCAAAATATAAAAAATTGGCTAATAAAGCTTTTGATGGTTTAACAACTAAATTAATTACAAAAATAGATGCCGATGGTGGAATTACACTAACACAAGCTTGTCAGGTAGCTGGTTTAGGCGGAACACCTTATCGTGACGGTTCTTACAGTTATTATGTAAATGAAAGAAAAAAAGACAATGATCCTAAAGCAACTGGGCCTTTTATCTTGGCTGCTATAGAATTGAATAGATAATAATCGTAACGAAACCCGACAGGTTTTTATCCCGAGACTTCGGGACTGTCGGGTTTAATAAGTTAATAACCACAAATGAAAATTCTAAAAATCTTCCTTTTTCTCTCAATATTCTCGTTGCAGAAGAATTTTGCTCAAGTCTGGGTACCCGATAATGGAGATGGAACTTATACAAATCCTATAATCCATGCCGATTATTCAGATCCTGATGTTGTGCGTGTAGGAGATGATTTTTATATGACCGCATCGTCATTTAATTGTATTCCGGGATTGCCTATTTTGCATTCGAAAGATCTTGTAAATTGGAAAATTATAAGTTATGCACTTGCAAAACAACCACCATTTGAAACGTACGATAAAGTACAACATGGCAATGGAGTTTGGGCGCCAAGCATTACTTTTCATAATAATGAATTTTACATTTATTATCCTGATCCCGATTTTGGAATTTATATGATAAAAGCCAAAAGTGCGCAAGGAACTTGGTCTGAACCACTTTTAGTAAAAAAAGGAATCGGACTTATAGATCCCAGTCCGTTATGGGATGATGATGGTAAAGTTTATCTAGTTCATGCTTTTGCAGGAAGTCGTGCTCAAATTAAAAGTTTAATAGTGGTTTGCAGCATGAATGCTGAAGGTACAGTTGCCAATAACGACGAAGTAATGGTAATTGACGGACATGAAGGCGAAGAAACCATTGAAGGCCCAAAATTCTACAAAAGAAATAATTACTACTATATTTTTGCACCGGCCGGAGGAGTAGCAACAGGTTGGCAAACGGTATTAAGATCTAAAAATGTTTATGGTCCCTATGAAAAGAAAAAAGTTCTTGAACAGGGAAAAACAACTATAAATGGACCACATCAGGGTGCTTGGGTGCAAACGCAAACGGGCGAAGATTGGTTTATTCATTTTCAGGACAAAGGTGCATATGGTAGAATTGTACATCTTCAGCCTATGAAATGGGAAAAAGACTGGCCAGTTATGGGACAGGATTTTGATAAGAATGGAATTGGTGAACCGGTTACGACATTCAAAAAACCAAATGTAGGAAAGAAATATCCAATTGAAACTCCAGCTGAGTCAGATGAGTTTAATGAGCCAAAATTAGGTTTACAGTGGCAATGGCAAGCAAATTCTCAGATTAACTGGGGATTTCCAACAAGTTTAGGATATTTAAATTTATTCTGTCAAACTACCTTAAAAGACAATCAGAAAATATTTGAAGCACCAAATTTGCTGTTGCAAAAATTCCCTGCCGAAGAATTTACAGCAACAACAAAAATGACTTTTACTACCAGATTAAACGAAGAATCAACTGGACTTTTGGTTATGGGATTAGATTATAGTTATTTGTGTTTTAAAAATAATAACGGAAAATTATATTTGAGTCAAAAGACAGGGAACTTCGATAAAACAATTTTAGAGAATGAAACTAAACCAATTCTAATTACTAAGAATACAATCTATTTGAGAGTTAAAATTAAAAAAGGTGGTGTTTGTAGTTTCTTCTACAGTTTAGATGATAAAAAATATGAATCGATTGGAACTGATTTTATTGCTAAGGAAGGAAAATGGATTGGCGCGAAATTAGGTCTTTTTGCATTAAGTCAAAAAGTAACAAATGATTCGGGCAATGTGGCGGTAGATTGGTTTAGAATTTCGAAATAAAAACGGCTAATTCGAAATTTTCGCTTTGATTTCATAAAAAACGACTTAAATAATTGGTTTGTATTGAAAGAAATAAAAAAATCGGTACTAATTTACATTAGAGTATAAATTAGTGCTTTAAAATTATTTAAATGCTTTTTCTTACAAATAAATTATTTTTTAATCTTTTTTAGTGTTAAAATAAGAATTGAAAAGTATTGAGGTTTCAAAGCTTAAAATATTGTCTTTTAAAAAAAAATAATAACAACGGTAAAATGATTCAATTAAAAAAAATAGTTCTCCTTTTTGCGTTAGGATTAAGTATTACGCTAAATGCGCAAAATACGTATAAAAAGTGGCCGGATATTATTCGCAAAAATGATGCTTCTTGGTTTGGAACAGACGAGGCTAAAAAGATTGCTGAAAACGTTTTGCTTTATCAAAGAGATATTGGCGGATGGCCAAAAAATATCCAAATGCAGCAAGAATTAACGCCGCAACAAAAAAAGGATTTACTGGCACTGAAAAGTGATTTGCATGAAATAACGACAGACAACGGAGCAACATCTCAGGAAATGCTTTTTATGTCGAAAATGTATGCACAAGTAAAAGATGAACGCTACAAAGAATCATTTTTAAAAGGACTTAATTATTTGTTTGAAGCTCAGTATAAAAATGGTGGTTGGCCTCAGTTTTATCCTCTAAAAAAAGGATATTATACACATATCACTTATAATGATGATTCGATGGTGAATATATTGAATATCATGAAACAAGTTGGAGAGCAAACGGATTATTACAGTATAAAACCATCAGCAGAAATTGTTGAAAAAGCCAAGAAATCTTTTGATAAAGGGGTTGATTGTATCCTGAAAACACAATACAAACAAAATGGTGTTTTAACAGCTTGGTGCGCCCAACACGATGAAATTACTTTTGCACCAGCCAATGCAAGAGCTTTTGAATTGGCATCTCTTAGCGGTTATGAATCTACAAAAATTGTATTGCTTTTAATGTCAATTGAAAAGCCTTCAGCAGAAATAGTTACAGCAGTAAAAAGTGCTAAGGCTTGGTTCGAAAAAACTAAAATCACCAATCTGGAGGAGAAACGCGTTTTGAACGATGCCGGAAAAGTTATTGATAAGAAAATGATTGTAACGCAAAATGCAGAACCAATTTGGGCAAGGTTTATGGATCTTGATACGAACGAACCTTTCTTTTGCGATCGTGACGGAATCAAGAGAAAATCTTTGGACGAAATTGGTTCTGAAAGACGTAATGGATATTCTTGGTATACTGAGGCGCCAACCGAGGTCCTGAAAAAGTATGATGCATGGGCAGTTAAAAATGGAACAAAAGTTTCGGCTTTAGAAAAAAAAAATATTAGTTTAATTACCGTTGCGCAAGACGGAACGGGGGATTTTACAAAAATTCAAGATGCTGTTTATGCTTGTCCGGCATTTCCATATGATAAAGTTACGATCTATGTAAAAAACGGAATCTACAATGAAAAAGTTAGAATTCCAGAATGGAATACCAATGTAGTTTTACAAGGTGAAAGTAAAGAAAAAACCATTATTACTTTTGATGATAATTTTTCGAAAATCAGTTTAGGAAGAAATAGTACTTTTTATACTTATACACTTTTGGTGGAAGGCGATGATTTTTTGGCATCAAATTTAACCATTAAAAATGCTTCGGGAGATCGCGGACAAGGTATTGCATTATCTGTAGTGGCAAATCGTGCTAAAATTGCAAATTGTATTCTTTTAGGAAATCAGGATACTTTGTACTTGTCAGGAAAAGATGCAAAACAATATTTTAAAGACTGTTATATTGAAGGTACAACAGATTTTATTTTTGGCGGAGCAACAGCTTTATTCGAAAATTGTGAAATTCACAGTATTAAAAGTTCTTATATAACAGCTGCTTCTACACCACAAAATACTGCTTTTGGATTTGTGTTTAAAGATTGCAAATTAACGGCAGAACCCGCAGCAACAGATGTTTATTTAGGAAGACCTTGGCGCTTTTATGCAAAAACAGTTTACATCAATTGTGATATGGGAAAACAGATTAAACCTGAAGGTTGGGAAAATTGGTCTAAGCCTGAAGCAGAAAAGAATGCTTTTTATGCTGAATACAATTGCAAAGGCGAAGGCTTTCAGCCAACCAAAAGAGTCAAATGGTCGAAACAGCTTACAAAGAAAGAGGCGGAAAAATATACCATCGAAAACATTTTAAAAGATTCGAAGCCAAATTGGTATTCGAGTTCCACAACTGTCAAATAAGCACCAATTAAGTTGACAAGAGAATTAAGTATTCAACATAAAAACTAGATGCTTAAGGACTTAGTAACTTTGAACCTTAATAAAAAAATATATGAATTTCAAGTACTTCATTTTTCTATTCATTTCATGGATTTCTTTTGGTCAGAATAATGAATTTCCAACGGCCAAAGTAGATTCAATCGTCAAGAGAATTCAGCTTCCCGTGATTCCATCTTATCAAATTAATGTTTTGAAATTGGGAGCAAAAGGAGACTCCATTACCAATAACAAAGTGGTATTTGATAAAGCAATGGCATTGTGTAAAAAGAACAATGGCGGAACTATAATTGTTCCTAGAGGAATTTATAAAATTAATGGACCAATTCATTTTGTAAGCAATGTAAATCTTAAAATAGAGAAAGGGGCAAAAATTAAATTTAGTGACAAACCAGAAGATTACTTGCCAATGGTTTTAACGAGTTGGGAAGGAACAATGCTTTATAATTATAGTCCTTTAATCTATGCATACGAATGCTCTAATATTGCAATAACTGGCGAAGGTACAATTGATGGAGAAGGAGGGAAAACGTGGAGAAGTTTTAAAGCAAAGGAAGGAAAAGGAAAAGATTTGAGCCGTGAAATGAATCATAATAATGTTCCTTTAAGCGAGAGAAAATTAGGAGACGGTTATTTTTTACGTCCGCAAATGATACAGTTTTTTAAGTGTAAAAATATTTTAGTTGAAAATGTTCGTATTGAAAATTCGCCATTTTGGTGTTTACATCTTTTAAAATCCGAGAGTATTACTGTTCGAGGAATTAGCTACAAATCATTGAATTATAATAACGACGGTATTGATCCAGAATATGCAAAAGATGTTTTAATCGAAAATGTAACGTTTGATAACGGCGACGATAATGTTGCTATAAAAGCGGGTAGAGATCATGAAGGAAGAGCCAATTTTGCGACCCCAAGTGAAAACATTGTCATTAGAAATTGCAATTTTAAAGGACTGCATGGAGTTGTAATTGGAAGCGAAATGTCGGCAGGAGTTCAAAATGTATTTGTAGAAAATTGCAAAACTGTAGGGTATTTAAAAAGAGGAATTTATCTAAAAACCAATGCAGATAGAGGAGGCTTTATAAAGAATGTTTTTGTTCGAAATATTGAATTAAATGAAGTAGAAGATTGTCTATACATTACGGCCAATTATCACGGAGAAGGAAATGGTTATCAATCGGAAATTTCAAACATTTACTTTTCAAACATTACATGTAATAAAGCAACAGAATCTGGAATTGTAATTCAAGGATTTCCTGATAAAAAAATTAGAAATATATCGCTTAGAAATATTGAAATTAAAGAAGCTAAAAATGCGATTTCAAATGAAAATGCAGAAAACGTTTTAATGACAGATGTTTTTATTGGTAAAAGAGCTAGTGTTCCTACATCTGCAAAATAGTTTTTTTTTTGAGGTTTAGAGGTTCTGAGTTGCAAATGTTCTTATTTGTAAAGGTTCTTATTTGTAAAGGTTCAAAGGTTCAAAGCTTCAGAGATTCAAAGGTTCAGAGGTACTGAAATACTAGTTTCTGCGCATTTTTGTCATTCCGAGGAACGAGGAATCTTCGCAAGAAACTAACATAAAGCATATCAAAATTGGAGTACTATTATTTGAGATTACTCGTTCTTAGGAATAGCAAAGTATGAGTAATCTAAAATCTAAAAAGTTAAAAATCATAAAATAAAAAAAATGAAAAAATATATTTTATTCACATTGCTAATATCGTCAGTTTGTTTTGCTCAAAAGACAACATTATATACTATTGGGGACTCTACAATGGCAAACAAAAAAGATCCTGATCGTAATCCTGAACATGGATGGGCACAAGTACTTCAACCTTTTTTTAAGGATAATATTGTTGTAGAGAATAAGGCAGTAAATGGTAGAAGTACAAAAAGTTTTATCAATGAAAAACGCTGGGATTCTGTTTATAAAAAACTTAAAAAGGGAGATTATGTTTTTATAGAATTTGGACATAATGACGAAAAAATAGAGGATTCGACACGCTATACAAACCCGCATACGGCTTATAGATATAATTTAATTAAGTTTGTACAAGAGAGTAGAGAAAAAGGGGCAATTCCCGTTCTATTGACTTCGATTTCTAGACGTAATTTTAATGAGAAAGGAGTATTACTTCCTACTCATGGAGATTATCCGTTAGAAACAAGATTGGTCGCGCAAGAATATAAAGTACTTTTTATCGATTTGGAATATTTTACTGAATTATTGGAGCAATCTTACGGACCTGAAAAATCAAAACAACTTCACTTGCATTATAAAGCTGGAGAAAATGCTTATTACGATAAGGATAAGGCCGATGATACTCATTTGTCTTTATTAGGGGCAACAAAGATTGCTCAAATCGTAATAGATCAAATTAAAATTTCTGAGAGCCAATCTCTTCAAAAACTAAAAAGTGCAGTTAGGTAAGATTGTTGAATTTCGGTTTCATTAATAATTTCAAAAGAAACATTATTTATCGTTATTAATATACAAATAACCAGTGGTTTGAATTGATTCGTTATTCTTATTGTACCTTAAAATATAAAAATATGTTCCGGCGGGTAGACCTGCGCTTTTTTTAACAGTATCGTGACCGTCTGAATATCCTCAGAACATAACGTCATTTTCATTATATGAAAGTGCATCGTATACCTTAACGCCCCATCTATTATAGATTTCGACTCTATTATCAGGGTATTTATCAATTCCTTTTATATGAAAACTGTCATTTTTGCCATTATTGTTTGGTGAAATTGCATTGTAAATAATTAGATCAGTTGGTGGTGCCGGATTGTCTTTTTCTGCTAAAGCAATAGTGAAAATTCCGTATCCGCTTACCTGTGTAGTGATTATTTTTGTATAATCTGCACCAGTTAGTAAATCTGTAATTTCTCCTTTTTCTTTAATCCATTTTGATGTGGTATCGTCCCATCTCACTATGGCAAGTTGAGAAGTAGCTGAATCCTCAAAAAATAGTTCTGGGGTTGTATTCTTATCAAGAGTAAGACTAATTACTTTTTTTTCAGTTCCTTGGTTTTGAACAATATTCCAGTATTCCTTTTGGTCAATAGAGAGAACTTCTGGATCTTTACTTGTATATGGGTGCAGGGTTCCTGTATTTTAAAAAAAAACTGAGTTGTGTAGATATTTTTATCATCGCCAGCTTTATTATTTATCGATGGTCTGAAATAGATTTCATCGCCAATTGGAAATTCAAATTGTAAATTGCCTAAATTTTCTACCTTTCCATCAACAAAACTCAAATTGCTGGCGTTGGAATGAAAAGCATTCTCATCAAAAATCATTTTTCCATTGTAAGTATCGGCATCAATAATTCCATTTTTAAATGATGCATTTTTACCAATATTAATATTAGAAGCCAAGTGAAAAGGTGCAGTTGATGTAATATTATCAAAAACAATATTTTGAAAATAAGATGTTTCAGATCCTTCAATTATTTGAGTTTGGTTTCCTGAAAAAAAAGTGGTTCCATTTTGAGCCACATTATATCGCACCAAACCTTCGTTTTTAAAATTGGCATTTACATAAAGACTTCCATCCTGTAAAAGATCGCCAGTAGCGGTATTTTGAAAATTAAAGAAAGTCTTAACTGGAGTATTTTGCATAAGATACATATCACCATAATTAACGACTTGTGATGTTAGTTTGCAAATGAAAAAAAAAGCTAGTAAAGTCGATTTTATAATTTTCTGAACCATTTCTCTTTGATTTAAACTGTAAATAATGTTTTGAATCTACATGAGTTTTTTAGATTGTAAAATAAATGGCACATAGTTATATAAAAAGCTATATCAATGATTAAAAGAGAGGATTTTTTTAATCAGGTGTATGATATATTGATGTAAATGTAGTGAAGTTAAAACCCTGTTAATTATGTTTTTGTGTTTTTTTTTAAGGCTTTTATTGTAATTTGTTATCGATGATTTTTTGCTAAATAATTATATAATTTTAAAATATATATTTTTTTAATAGATTTTTAATTTGTTTTCAGTTCAATCCTATAGCTATAGATAGTTATTGGTATATAAAATTATACTTTAATTATAAGCAGGTTTTTCTTTTTAGTACTTCTTTGTGTAACACTGATAAGATTTAGGTGCATTTTTGTTATTCTTTAGATTTAAATTATGAATAAAGGAATTTAGCAAGCTGGAAAGGAGATCTCATTCGGTGATATTTTATAAAATTTAATTCTTTTAAATTTTAGGTATGAAGAGATTATTATTTAAGATGATATGGATGTAAATGAGAAATTATTTGCTTCAATAATAGTTTTTTTTAAAAATAACATGTTGATTTTGTTGCTGTTATGTGTGAAATATGTACATTTGAGTATAATAAATTTTAATTATATATAAATTTTAGATGCTAATTATAAGTTTAGAGCATAGAGATTTTTTTATTTAACTTGTCTTTACGATCTCTTATATAGGTTTCAAATCTGTACGACCAACCGCCGTGATATAATATATTTATTTTTTTTATATCTTATAATCAGGCACTTTTCTTTCTAATTAAATTTACTATAAGCCTTTAAATTTTAATTAATCTGATTTCTAGAATCTGACATTTGCTGCACATGTCTTATTTTACCTGCTTTAATTACTTATTATTTTAACTGTTAAATCGCATCACAGTTTTAGAATGTTCTAAACTGTAAGTTTAAAAGCTTTTTGTGGTTATACAAAAAGGTTTTTACCTAGATCTTATATTTTAAGACTTGTATAGTCTTAAATTATTAAAGAATGATAAAATGAAATGCGTGAATTAAATGAAACGTATTTTCATTTGAAAGTTCTACGATATTACTCAATCATTTAATAACTTATTAAAGATTAAATCGTATGAAGAATAAATTACTCCCTTTTTTCATTGTTTTAGGGGCTTATTCTGCTTATTCTCTGGTTTTAGTAGGGAAAATAGTGCCTACTTCAAATTCTGCTCAACTAGAAGTTTTTGCTGAAAATAAAGGAATTTTGATACCGCAGATTAAATTAAAAAGTAGTACAGATAAGGCTCCAATTGGATCGGAGATTATAAATAGTCTTCTTATTTTTAATAAAGAAACTGTTGCTGATGTTACACCAGGTTACTACTATTGGTATATTAATAAGTGGAGTAGAATTTTGACTGCCGGCGAAGTTTCTAATGGTGATGGAAATGTAACGTTTAACCCTGTTACGAATCAGTTTACTTATATTGATACATCTGGAAATATACAGCCTATTGATATTAATGGTATAGTAAAAGAAAACGAAACAATTACTACTCTTACTAATAACGGTGCGGGATTTTATTCTTATAAAAACGAGGCAGGAACTACTAGTAATATTAATGTTGTCAAGGATGTTATCGATAATTCTTGAACAATTTTTAATAATATTACAGTTAAAACCGAGATTACTAATTTGGTTGAAAGTGAGCAAACTGTAAAGACACAATCTCAAAATTTAGAAACGGGGACAATAACATATAAGCGAAAAGTATCAAAATGCAGTAAGTTTCATAAAACAAAATTATTGGGAAGGGGTTAATTTTGAAGATGAGATGTTAATTAATACTCCTTATTTAATTGGGAAAACCAATTATTATGTGAATCTGTTTAATCAAAAAGATACTCTAAACATAATTAAAACAACTAATGATCTATTGGAAAGAGCTGTTGTAAAGTCAAAAGTATATCACATTATTGAAGAAGCGCTGCTTAATCTTTATTTACAAAAAAGCAGTGGGTTTTTTAATGAAGAAATGGGTATCTATATTCTTAAAAATGAGCAGGAACAAATTTTTACTCCAGATTGGAGAAAAGATGATATTGGTTCAAGAGTTTCGTTTATTTTAAAAAATAAAGTTGATACTGTTGCTGCCCAACTTGACTTAGAAGATCAAAACGGTAAAAAGATATCGTTACTAAATAGTAAATCAAAATATACGATTCTCTATTTTTTTGATCCTGATTGTTCACGATGTGTTGGAGTATCTCCCATTGTAAAAGACTGGCTTATTAATGCAGCACCAAAAAACATTTCATTTTTGGCAGTTTATGTAGATAATAATAGTGCAGAATGGCATAAATATTTAAAGGAGAATAAATTTCCAAATAATTGGGCAAATCTTTGGGGAAACATGGATTTTGCAACAATTAGAACTCAATATTGGATCGAGAGTATTCCTTCTATTTATCTTTTAGATGAAAATAAAAAAGTAATACTAAAAGACGTCAGTTATAAGCAATTAATGTACTATTTAAATAAAACATAATGTTTTATTTATAAAATTATGTTTTGGAGTAAAATAGGTTTATAAAGAAAATTTAATGCGCGATCGCAAAAGTGAAAATATGGTTTATGTATCAAGTCTAACATTTTTAAATGTGTTTTTTTTAAGCATAAACTAATGATATTTAGTTTAAATAAGGTCTTAAGTTATTGTAATAGCTAGTTTCTTTGTTTTATATATTATTAAATAAAGAAAAAAGAGATGTTTGATGAAAATCAAGTTTTATTTAGTGATTTAATAAATACCTTAATTTATAAGTTTAAAAACTTTTACGGGTAAAAATAAATCTATTTTCAGAAGAACTTTGCACTTTCAAATCTAGCTATTTGAAATTTAATGAGTTACAGAAAATTAAACGCATAATAATTAATGTTATGAAAAATAGATTACTCCCCTTGTTCGTTGCTTTAGGATCCTATTCGGCTTATTCTCAGGTTGGTGTTGGAACGGATAAACCAGATTCGTCGGTTCACTTCGGGCATATTTAGATCTGTGATCAAAAGATCAATTATATTGTATTTTAAAACATTAATAGCTTCGTTTACAGATGAAGCTTTGTAGGTATGATACTTAAAAACTTTTAGATGGCGTTGAAGTAAGTTTAGCATATCATCATTATCATCGACAATTAATATGCTCTCTTTTTTTTGATTCATTTTGTATTAAATTTGAGGTAATCGTATTGTGAAAATTGCTCCTTTTGGAAAGTTGTCTTTTACTGTGATTTCTCCGTTATGGTTTTGGATTATTCCTTGTACTACGCTTAGTCCCAAGCCTAAGCCTTTCTTTTTGGATTTAGTGGTAAAAAAGGGCTCAAAAATTTTGGATTTAATGTCGTCTGATACTCCTGTGCCTTGGTCTTCAATTTTTATAATGATATTTTGATAATCATTGTCAATTTTTATTTTTATTAAACTATTATTTGGTGAACTATAAATTGCATTTAGGAGTAAGTTAAAAAGAACCTGTGTAATTTGTACCGAGTCAATTTTTGCGATAATATTTTCATCTCTAAAGAAGACTTCGTTTTTTATTTCTTTTTTTTGAAAATTTTGTTTTAAAAAAGACACAGCGAATGTTACTATTGGCTTAAGCTCTGTTGGTTTTAATTGTTGAGGCATTTCGCGTGAAAAAAACATTAGTTTCTTAATAATCTCGCGTGAGTATATGACTGAATTTATTATAATAGAAATGTCTGAGGTAATTTCGGGATCTGTATTGTTTTGCTTAATAAGTTCTGCAAAGCCCAAAACATTGGCCAGAGGAGTATTTAGTTCGTGTGCTATTCCTGCTGTTATTTCGCCAAGTATAGACAAACGATCCATTCTTTCTAAAGTTTTTCTTAGTGAAGCCTTTTTTTTCAGATTTTGAAATTTTTCGATATAATTTCCTACCTCAATAGCTATCGTATTGAGTAATTTTTGTTCCTCTTCAAGAAAGTCTTCATAAGTGTATTTTGCGTCAGGATAATGTACTGTTATGTAGCCCGAAGAAGTGCCGGAAATTGGTATCTGGCTAACTTGAGTAATAGTTTTATTTAGAATTTGTGATGTTGATAAATTAAAAGTTAAAATATTTATTTCTACTATTGCTTCTTTGTGAAAGCACCAAGCTTTTCTGGTGCATGAAATTATCTTTTTTAGAACTTCTTTTTTTATTGAATTTGTTTCTGATATTATTTGTGAAATCTCATAAAGACAAGTGAGCTCCTTTGTTCTTTCCTTAAGTTTTTTGTCTAATGTGGGAAATTTCATTTTTGTAGGAAATTATTTATAATCGATTTAAATTAGATTCAAAAATAAGTAAATATTTGAGTGAATAAAAAAAAAACATAAATTTATTAACTATTTGAAAACAAACTAAATACCGTTGTTTATTTGACCTTATTCTGATATTTTTTTGACTTATCAAGGCTTGGTTGTAATGAAAAATACCCGATAGATTTTTGTAAGAAAAAGATTTGGATTAAAACTATTTTATAAAATCATTTCTTTTTTGTTTTAGAGTTGTATTCAAAATCCGTTTTATGAATAAGAATCGAAAAAAAAGTCTTATTCTGATATTTTAAAAACCTGATGAGGGAATTCATTTTATGTCCCCGATCTAAATTTGCATTCTGTCTTACCACAAGTTTTTAACCAAAACAAACAATTAATCTCAATCAAATGAATGCTGCAAATTTTTCTTTGGAATTCAGATTAGATATGAATGAAATACGAAAGTTGAATAAAATGTATTTTAAAGATCTGTACAAGAAAAGGGTAATGCTCTTCTTGGCTTTTATGTTATTTGTAGTTGTATTTTTTGATTTCTTTAATCTTAGAAATGACAACGATTTTATTCAATGGATAGTTGGGAGTTTATTTCTTGTAATTCTTTTTTTGCTATTCTATTATTCAATAGTAGATGCAATTTGTAATATGACATTTAGTTTAATAAAGAGATTATTAAAATTCGAAAGATTTGTAAAAAAATACCAATTTAGTTTTACAAATTCCTTTATATGTGTTCGTTCCCCAATAGGAGTATTTACGCATGAATGGAGTTGTATTGAAAAAGCTATTATCACCAAAGATTTTTTGTTTTTGTATGTAAAAGATAAAAATGGGTATATCATTTCGATTTCAAATAATTATAATGATACTAGACAGATGAATGAATTAATTTCATTCGTAAATAAGAATGTAACTCCAATCACAAAAATTTAATCATAATACACTTATTATATAGCTTATTCTATTGGTTTTATGACGTCTTGTGTTACGTTGGAAGAATTAAATCAATTTACCTTTGCTTGGCAATTTTTAGATATTGAGATCTGAATATAGCAAAGAGTTGTATTTGGAAAAAAAACTGAAATAAAATTTTAAATGTCTTTTAAAGAAATTAGAAAAATGAAAAAGGATAAAGTTTTAGTATGCGATAATAAAAAAATCTTTTTAAAAATGTTTAAAAGGAAGTTTGAGAATGAATTCGATTTTACTGACGGTCATTTCTTAAATGAAAACAAAACCGATTCAAATGATTTTGATCGTTTTATATATGTGATTCATGATAAAACTGAATTACTTCAATTTTTAAAGCTGAATAAAAAAGAGAATAATGTTTTAGTTTGTTTATTTGACAAGCAATTATACAATAGTATGTCTTTTTTAGAAGAAATAAATAGTTTAATTTTATTAGACAGTTCCAAAACTAGAACTGAAATTGTAAAAGAACTAAAAAAATATTTTAGTAAACCTGATCCTGCGTTACAGATAACAGAATCAAAATTTTTAACTTCAAATCATCTTCAAACACAGTTTAATGGCTTTTATAAAGCACTATTTTTTATGATGTAGTTTTAAATATTTGTATGGTTAGTTAATTACAGTTAGATTTTTTTTGTTAAAGGATATAAAGTCATACTTATATCCTTTTTTTTATTATAATAATTAGTCAATAAAGAAATGCTTTTCCTTAAAAATAAATATGGCTTGTAAGGCAATAAAAATTCGTTATAAAGAACTTTTTTATTTGCACTAAATGGTCTAAATTGTTTAAAAATATAAAGGAAAAAAAGTAATGAAAAAAGCAATCAAAATTAGCCCAATAAGTGCCGTTTTGCTGATGGTTTTTATGAATTGTAATGCACAGAAAAAAACATTCGTAGAGAAAGTTGTTTTGAAAAATACGACAGAATTACAACTGACAGAAATGGCAATTTCAATAAAAAGAAGTCAGTTTTCATTAAAGGAAAAAATAAATCAATATCCTGTTTTGATTTATAAAGCAGACACAATTCCAGCACAGGTAAATGATCTAAATGGAGACGGAAAATGGGATGAGCTTTTTTTTGTTGCAGATTTTTCTCCTAACGAAAAGAAAACTTTAGAATTAAAGTGGTCTCCAACCGATCCTAAGTATCCAATAAAAACAAGTGTAAGATTTGGAAAAAGAGAAGGGAAAAATCTGCCTGTACATCCAGCAACTGAAGAGGTTTTAATGGCGAATCAAGTACACAAAAAACTGGGATATCAAAAATATCAAACCGATGGGCCAACGTGGGAAAACGATAAAGTAGGTTTTAGACATTACCTGGACGGACGAAATTCTAAAGATGTTTTCGGAAAAAGAATTCCGGCAATTACCCCTGAAGATGTTGGTATTAATAGTAAAGGAGCTGTAGAAGACAATTATCATGTAATGTACGATTGGGGAAGAGATATTTTTCCGGTTGGAAACTCTGTTGGTTTAGGAGGTTATGCTTTGCTAATTAACAATGAAATAAATAGACTTGGAATTATTGCAAGTGACACTGTAAATAACATCGAAAAAACGACTTTTAAAATTGCGGCAGAGGGGCCAGTCAATTCTGTTTTAAATTATAATTATTTTAATTGGAGGGCTTGTGGAAATGAATATCAAGTACAAGAAACTACTTCGATCTGGCCTGGAATGTATGGTTTTAAGAACACCGTTGTAATAAACGGCATAAAAGGGAAAGAAACATTTTTGGTTGCACTTTCTAACTTAAACAACAAAAATCCACTAAAAGTAATTGAATCTGGCGATTGGGTTTGTCTAATTCAGCACGATTATTTAACCTATGAACGTCAATGGATTTTGGGAACTGCGATTTTAGTACCAAAGAATATTTATGAAGGTTATATCGAAGCTCCAAAGACCGGACAATTAACAGATTCTTATTTGGCAAAACTCTCAATAAAAAACAACAAAGAGATTTCTTATTATGCAATAGCAGGTTGGGAATTGAGTGCAGATAAAAACTTTAAAGACTCAGCATATTTTACCAATTATGTTACAGCTTTGGCAAAACAACTATCAGCAAAAATTAAAGTTGAAGTTGTAAAGTAGCTATTTAGATATAAAAATAAAAGAATTTTGAGAGGCAACACGGGTTTATGTGGGTAAATATTCCTCAATAAAACATGATTCTAAGGATGTAGTACTGAGAAAACTTAAGTTTTTTAAATATTTTTAAGAGAAAATCGTATTCTAGCGAAAAAAAGTTTTGATAGCTATAAAAATTACTTTTTCAGATATGTTTAAATTAAGTATTTGATTACTAGTTTGTTGTTTTGTTTTATTCAATTAAAAAAAATGCGAGTAAACTTAATGTAAAGGTGACGGCCAAAAAGCAGGGATAAATTTAACAGCAAATTAGTTGTAACTACCAAGCAAACTTTTATTTTTGCGCCTTAATTTAATACTTATAAGCATGAAAGATCTATTAGGAAAAATCCACGCCGAAATTGACACATTTAAAGCAGAGGCTGAATCATTAACTGAAAAAGGTGTTAAAGCTGCAGGAGCGAGAGCACGTAAATCTACTTTAGAAATTGAAAAACTTTTAAAAGAGTTTAGAAAAGTTTCTATCGAAGAATCAAAAAAATAATACTTTTATTTACAAAAAAAAGACCTCGTTTAATGAATTTTAAACGAGGTTTTTTTATAGATTTCTTTGTTTATTTTTTGTGTAACGAGAAATCAAAATAGTTTACAGAAAACATTTGTCCCTTAGATAGAATTTCGATCAATAAAATTAAACGGAACTTTTACTTGTCCTTTTTCTTTATTCAAAATCATTCTGGCAGCGGTTTCTCCCATCACATTAAAATCTGTAGACATAACTGTGATTCCTAATAATTCTTTAAGAGGGGTATCATTATAAGAGATCACACCAATATCTTTTCCTAAAACATATTCTTCATCACGAATTTGCTTCATTAAATTAACCAAGTCAGACTCTTCAATTGTAATAAACAAATCTCCTTTTTTAAGAATCATATCGTCATAAACCTCACTTAGAATTTCAAAATTAATTTCATGTTCCACACAAAACTTTCTAAATCCGTGCAGAATTCTTCTAGGATAAGGATAAACAGCTTTTTCAGGATAAACCAGAATTAATTTTTTGTATTTTGATATCTTGGCAATTCCTTCTTTTAAAGCATTGTAAATATCGTTTTCAAAATCCTGGTAAATTTTAATGATTTCACCGTCCATTCCCAGTTTGATATTATCCATTAGGACAAGTTTATCTTCGGGAATTTTTTGGATTGCTTTAGCTACTTCATCCGTAAAACTTAAATGTTTTAATTCATCAGTTTTAAAATGAGTTGTAATTACATAGTAATCGTATGCGCCTTCAAATTTGTCAAGTAAATTCAAAAAGAGTGTTTCGTCGCAATGATAAATATGAAGATCGGTATGTGCATTGGCGCCGAGTGTATTAATAAAAGAGCTGTATGTTTTCATTTTGTACGCACTCACCTTATTAATTAAAAATAAAATATTTACTTTCGATTCAAGCTTAGTTCTGGTAATATAATACCCTTTTCCTCTAATAGACGAAATGATTTTTCTTTCCTTTAATATATTGTAAGCTTTCTCTACCGTATCTCGGGACATATAAAATTCCTCGCTAAAGCTGTTAATTGATGGAATTTTTTGATTTATTTTTAAATTTCCATTAGCAATATTCTGTAAGATCGAGTCTACAATTTGTTTGTATTTAGGTACTCTAGAATCTTCGTCTATTTTGATAAGTTTAATCATGATTGTTTTTTGCAAATTATATCTGTTTAAATCTAATAGAGATATAATTCTAAATTACATTAAAAAAGATCGCTTAAAATCATACAAATATTCCAGTCAGGGTGGTATTCTTACAAAAACTTGCGAAATAGATAACGTAGGGTTCTTATTTTGTAAGATTTGTTAATTAGCTCCTAATTGCGGATATAATAATTGCGAAATCGATTGCTAAAATAGAAATTTTAAATTTATATTTCCAATATTATTGTGTTGTTCTTTGTAATAATATTCAGTTTTAACATAATTGCCAAATCCATAAAGGATAGTACAGGACAGTTTTGTTTTTTACATTCTATTATTTTACAAAACCAAACTAACTTACCAAACTAACCAAAAAACAAAAAGAATAAATGGAGTCATTATTAGGAATTATTTTTCATTCTATCGGAGGTTTTTCTTCAGGTAGTTTTTATATGCCTTTTAAAAAAGTTAAAGATTGGGCTTGGGAAAGCTATTGGATTGTTGGAGGTTTTTTCTCATGGTTAATAGTTCCGCCAATTGCTGCTTATTTAACGATTCCAAATTTTATTGAAATAATAGCTACAGCATCTCCAACTATAAAAGCTTTCACGTTTACAATGGGATTGATTTGGGGAGTAGGAGGACTAACATATGGTTTAGGAGTTCGTTATTTAGGAATGTCTTTAGGAAATTCTATTACCCTAGGTTTTTGCTCAGCTTTTGGAGCCTTAGTTCCTTCTGTTTATTACGATTTATATCCAACTGATGGAAAAATTTCATTTAGCGATATGCTCACCAGTTCAGGCGGACGTTTAGTTTTACTGGGTGTAGCCGTTTGTCTTGTTGGTATTGCCATATCTGGAAAAGCAGGAATGCTTAAAGAAAAAGATTTTGCAGTAGGTCATGAAGATAAAGACAAAGATTTTAATCTGGTAAAAGGTTTAATAATAGCGGTAATATCAGGTATTTTAAGTTCGTTTTTTAATTACGGAATCGAAGCTGGAAAACCAATGGCAGAAACGGCTGTAAACTACGGTTGTAATCCATTATTTCAAAACAACGTTACTTATATTGTTTTGATGTGGGGAGGTTTAACCACCAATTTTATCTGGTGTATGTACTTAAATTTTAAAAACAAAACATTCTCAGATTATACCAATAAAAAATCACCAATTGCTAAAAATATACTCTTTTCTGGTATTGCAGGAACCATGTGGTTTTTACAATTTTTCTTTTACGGAATGGGAGAAAGTAAATTAGGAAACGGAGCAAGTTCATGGATTTTGCACATGGCAACGATTATTCTAACAGCAAATTTATGGGGATTTTATTTGAAAGAGTGGTCAGGAGTTTCTAAAAAAACAATAACAACTTTTGGAGTTGGTATTGGATTAATTATGCTTTCGATAGTTTTAGTGGGAATAGGGAATTCATTATAAAATACAGGAAATAAATATTTAATAAGCATGTCGAATACAACAACAATGTCGAATATAAACACAAAAAATATGAATTTTAAGCACGTAAGCTACCTTTGGGATGACGCTAAGGCAGCAGCACTGGCAGGAGATGAAGTAGCGCTTTTCATTTATCGTTCTAACATACTTGGAGCCGATTTAAGACTTACTAATTACGGTGGTGGAAACACTTCGGTAAAAATTACAGACAAAGATCCATTGACAGGAGAAAGCTCTGAAGTAATGTGGATTAAAGGTTCTGGTGGTGACATTGGTACATTGACAAAATCTGGTTGTGCTGCTTTATATTTAGACAGACTTCGCAATCTTGAAAATGTTTACAGAGGTATTGAGTTTGAAGATGAAATGGTAGAATTGTTCAATCATTGTATTTTCGATTTAGCTTCAAAAGCACCTTCTATCGATACGCCTTTGCATGGTTTTTTACCATTTAAACATATAGATCATTTACATCCTGATGCGGCAATTGCAATCGCTGCTGCAAAAGATGGAGCAAAGATTACAGACGAATTATTCGACGGTGAAATTGGTTGGGTAGGATGGCAACGTCCTGGTTTTGACCTTGGGCTTCAATTAAGAAGCTGTTTAGAAGAAGCTGAGAAAAAAGGAAAAAAACTTCGCGGAATCATGTTAGGTTCACACGGATTATTTACATGGGGAGATACAGCTTATGAAAGTTATATCAACACATTGGAAGTAATTGAAAAATGTGCTGAATATTTAGAGAATAATTACGGAAAAAGACGCCCAGTTTTTGGAGGTAAAAAAATAGATAGTCTTCCAGAAGCAGATCGTAAATTAAAAGCTGCAAAAGTAGCACCAATATTAAGAGGCTTCTGTTCATCAGAACGTCAGATGATTGGACATTATACAGACGATGCAAGAGTTTTAGAGTTTATCAATTCTAATGATTTAGAAAAATTAGCTCCATTAGGAACATCTTGCCCGGATCACTTTTTGCGTACAAAAATTAGTCCTTTGGTTTTAACATTAGATCCAAACGAAGATTTATCAGATATTGAGGCCGTTAAGGCAAAATTAGCACCCGCTTTTGAAGCTTACCGTGCTATGTACAAAGAGTATTATAACGCTTGCAAAAAGTCAAATTCGCCTGCAATGCGTGACCCAAATCCAGTAGTGATTTTATATCCGGGAGTTGGTATGTTTACGTTTGCCAAAGATAAAACAATGGCACGTTTAGCGTCTGAATATTACATTAACGCAGTAAATGTGATGAAAGGAGCAGAGGCAGTTTCAGAATATACTTCTTTACCGCATCAAGAGGCTTTTGATATCGAATATTGGTTATTAGAAGAAGCAAAACTACAGCGCATGCCAAAACCAAAATCATTGTCAGGAAGAGTTGCTGTAATTACAGGTTCGGCTGGCGGAATTGGAAAAGCAATTGCTAAAAAGTTTGCTCAGGAAGGGGCTTGTGTCGTAATTAATGATATTAACGAAGAGCGTTTAGAGACTGCTACAGCAGAGTTTATTAAACTATTTGGTAAAGATGCAGTTTCAAGTACATTATTGAATGTAACAGACGAAAAGAGTACCGAAAAAGCATTAGATGAAGCTTGTTTAGCTTTTGGAGGTGCAGATATTATTGTAAATAATGCAGGAATCAGCATTTCAAAATCTATCGCAGAGCATACACTTGATGAGTGGGACAGATTATATGATATTTTGGTTAAAGGACAATTTATTGTTTCAAAAGCCGGAATAGAAGTAATGCGTAAACAAGGATTTGGTGGAGACATCGTAAATATTGTTTCTAAAAATGCTGTGGTTGCAGGACCAAACAATCCTGGATACGGTTCAGCAAAAGCTGCTCAGGCACATTTAACACGTTTAATGGCTGCTGAATTAGGAGCAGATAAAATTCGTGTAAACACAGTAAATCCAGATGCTGTAATCTCAGATTCTAATATTTGGTCTGGAGGTTGGGCAGAAGGTCGTGCAAAAGCATATGGTATTACGGTTGCCGAGTTACCGGCATATTATGCAAAACGCACGTTATTGAATGAAATCATATTGCCAGATGATATTGCAAACGCTTGTTATGCTTTTGTTGGAGGTTTACTAGGTAAATCAACAGGGAACGCATTAAATGTAGACGGTGGAGTATCAATGGGCTTTTATAGATAAAGTTGTTTAGGTTTTTTTAAGTTTGTTTAAAACAAAAGTGGTTTTTTGTGATCTAACGTTCGATATCATTTGAGCGTTAGATTTTTTTTAAATATAATAATGCCCATAAAACCTGTAAAATAGCATAAATATAATAAAGTTAAACAAGGAGTTCATTTATATAATTTATATATTGTAGACTCTATTAAAAGATAAAATAATATGTTAATCGGATCAAACAATATAGCATCTCATAACGAGGAATTAATAAAAAAACATCAGAATAAATTTGCTTTTACAATTTCGGAAATTGAAGGTACAGAAGCAATTATTAAAAAATTAATAGACTTTCAAATTGCAATTCCATCTTGGGCTTTAGGAACAGGAGGAACAAGATTTGGGCGTTTTGCCGGAGGAGGAGAACCACGTTCTATCGAAGAAAAGATTGAAGATGTTGGTTTGCTTCATGCTTTAAATAATGCTTCGGGAGCAATTTCATTACACATTCCGTGGGATATTCCACAAGATTACAAAGCTATCAAAACGCTTGCAGCACAGCACAATTTAAGATTTGATGCCATGAACTCCAATACCTTTCAAGATCAGGCAGGTCAGGAGAATTCGTATAAATTTGGATCGTTGCAAAATGTAAACAAAGCAGTTCGTAAACAAGCAATTGCACATAATATAGAAGTAATTCAGCACGGAATCGAATTAGGATCAGAATCACTAACTATTTGGTTGGCTGATGGATCTTCTTTTCCGGGACAATTAAACTTTAGAAAAGCTTATCAAAATACATTAGAAAGTTTAGAAGAAATCTATGATGCGTTACCTTCAAATTGGAAAATGTTTTTAGAATACAAATGTGCCGAACCTAACTTTTATTCCACTACAGTTGCAGATTGGGGACAATCGTATTCGTACGTTAAAAAACTAGGAGACAAAGCACAAACTTTAGTCGATTTAGGACACCACTTACCAAATGCTAATATAGAACAAATCGTTTCTTTATTATTAATGGAAGAAAAATTAGGAGGTTTTCATTTTAATGATTCAAAATATGGAGATGATGATTTAACTGCCGGAGCATTAAAACCATATCAATTATTCTTAATCTTTAATGAATTAGTTGAAGGAATGGACGCCAGAGGAATGAACCATGCAAAAGATTTAGGTTGGATGATCGATGCTTCACACAACATAAAAGATCCTTTAGAAGACTTATTACAATCTGTAGAAGCTATTATGATTGCTTATGCTCAAGCATTATTGGTCGATAGAAAAGCACTAGAAATTGCACAACAAGAAAATGACGTAGTAAAAGCACAGGAAATCCTTCAAGATGCTTTCCGTACAGATGTTCGTGCATTAGTTGCTGAGGCTCGTTTACGTTCAGGTGCGGCATTAAATCCAGTTGAATTGTATCGTAGTCTTGCCGTTAGAAAAAATCTAATAGGAGAAAGAGGTTTAAAAACGATGGCTACAGGATTATAATTATAAATTATTAATTGTTAATTATAAATTATGGGTTAATGCCAATGTTATTTATATGTTGGTTGTTTTAAAGAAAGACTTAGCAAAAAACATAATTCTGTAATCTATAATTAACAATTGAAAATTAACAATTTACAATTAAAAAAAATGAACGTAGTTGCAATTTTTGACATTGGTAAAACCAACAAAAAAGTATTTTTATTTGATGAAAATTATAAAATAGTTTGGGAAAAATCAGTAAATCTTGAAGAAACCGCTGATGAAGACGGTTTTCCTTGTGAAGATATTGAGTTGTTAAAAAACTGGATATTTGAAGGATTAGCCGAAATTAAAACGCTGAACAACTATGTTCTTAAAGCTATAAATTTTAGTACATACGGAGCTAGTTTTGTTTACATTGACGAAAACGGAAAAATTTTGACTCCTCTATATAATTATCTAAAAGATTATCCGGAGGATTTAATAGATGCATTCTATAAAAAGTATAAAGGCAAAGAAAAATTTGCAGCAAAAACAGCTTCTCCGGTTTTAGGAAGCCTGAATTCAGGTATGCAAATTTACAGGTTGAAAGAAGAAAAACCCCTGTTATTTGAAAACATCAAATACTGTTTGCACTTGCCACAATACCTGAGTTATCTTTTGACAAACGAAGCTTATTCAGACATTACAAGTATTGGGTGTCATACCAATCTTTGGAATTTCAAAAAGATGAAGTACCATAAATGGGTCAAAAACGAAGATATCATAAGTAAAATTCCGCCACTACATTACGGAAAAGATATCATCAAAAAAGACAATGAAGTTGCAATAGGAGCAGGTTTACACGATAGTTCATCTGCAATTATTCCGTACACCATAAATTTTACAGAACCCTTTGTTTTATTATCAACAGGAACATGGAGTATTTCTTTAAATCCATTCAATAATAAACAATTAACGTTTGAAGAATTGCAAAACGACTGTTTGTGTTACATGCAATACACAGAAAAACCCGTAAAAGCAGCTCGCTTATTTTCGGGTAACGAACATGAAGTACAAACCAAAAGATTAGCAGAATATTTTAAAGTTCCAGTCGATTCATATAAAGATATTTATTTTGATAAAAAGATAATATCAAATCTACGAGCTTTAAATTTTCAGATTCTATATCCAAAGAAATATGACTTTGATATTTTAAAAGAATGTCCATTTCAAAAAAGAGACCTATCGACATTTAATAGTTACGAAGTTGCCTATCATCAATTGATGTTGGACTTAGTCGAACAACAAGTTTTTTCGACTAATTTAGTAATTCATAACAGTCCAGTAAAGAAGATTTTTGTCGACGGAGGATTTAGCAAAAATTCAATATTCATGAATTTATTAGCAGAAGCCTTTCCTGACATAGAAGTTTATGCTGCATCAATGGCTCAGGCAAGTGCATTAGGCGCTGCACTAGCGATTCATCATAACTGGAATCCAAAACCAATTCAGAACGATTTAATTGATTTGAAATTTTACAAGCACTAAATAAAATTAAAAATTAAAAATTAAAAAAAAAATAAAAATTTGCTCAATCTGTCAGATCTGCGAGAGAATAATCGCCACAGATTAAACGATTAAAAATATTTTTTATGTAATTTAAAGTTGTGACAGTTTGGTTATCCTTCAATATTGTCATTCCGAGAAACGAGGGATCACAATAGTAACTCGACAAAGCTTGGTGATATGAGACTGTATCATTTAAATCTGCGTGAAAAGAATAATAATACATTAATATGAAAATCGGATTATTTATACCGTGTTATGTCGACCAGTTTTACCCAAAAGTTGGCATTGCAACCTATGAACTTTTACAGAAACTAGGTTGTGAAGTTCATTTTCCAATGGGACAAACCTGTTGCGGACAACCCATGGCAAATAGCGGATATCAATATTTAACCAAGGGTTGCGATGCTAATTTTATAGCCAATTTTGCAGGATTCGATTATATTGTTTGCCCATCCGGAAGTTGTGTTTTACATGTAAAAGAACATTTGCATGACGAGAAACAAGAAGAAGTAGCAGCTGAAATGCGAAAGAAAGTATTTGAACTCACAGAGTTTATTACTGATATTCTAAAAGTAGATTCCATCGACGGAAATTTTCCGTACAGAGTAGGGATGCACGTAAGCTGTCACGGTCAACGCGGATTAAAGCTTTCGCAAATGACAGAACTCAACGCGCCATTCTTCTCTAAACCCGAACAATTATTACATAATATAAAAGGTTTAGATTTAGTTTCCTTATCCAGAAAAGATGAATGTTGTGGTTTTGGAGGAACATTTTGCGTGACCGAAGAAGCTGTTTCAGTAAAAATGGGTCAAGACCGAATAAAAGATCATGAAAACCATCAAGTTGATTATATTACAGGTGGAGATATGTCTTGTTTGATGCATTTAGAAGGAATTCTAAAAAGACAAAAAAGCCCAATAAAAACCATTCATATCGCCGAAATATTAAATTCGTTGGAAAACTAAGTGATTTTAAAATTAAACTTAATTTTCTTTTTACCATTAAGAGATTAAGTAATTTAAGCCAAAGCTTTATGATCTTAATGTCTTAATGGTGAAATAAATAAGAAAAGATGTCTTCAGAAAAAACAATTGAACATAGCGAAGCCGCCGCACGTTTTAACAAAGATGTAGAACGAGTAAACTGGCACGATGAAACACTCTGGTTTGTTCGTGAAAAACGCGATAAATCAGCACATCAAATTCTCGATTGGGAATTGCTTCGTGAAACTGCTTCAAAAATCAAAAATAACGTATTGTCTAACATTCATGATTATTTATTAGAATTTGAAGCCAACGCACAAAAAAACGGGATAATTGTACATTGGGCAGCCGATGCAAAAGGACATAACGAAATTGTGCATTCGATCATGGCAAAACATGATGTAAAGCAAATGGTGAAATCAAAATCAATGCTTACAGAAGAATGCCATTTAAACGATTATTTAGCCGAAAAGGGTATCGAAGTTATCGATTCAGATTTAGGAGAATATATTGTTCAACTTCGTAAAGAGCCACCAAGTCATATTGTTCTACCCGCTATTCACCTTAAAAAAGAAGATGTAAGTGAAACTTTTCATGAGCATTTAGGTACTGAAAAAGGAAATATAGACCCTCAATATTTAACAGAATCCGCACGTTTAAGTTTAAGAGATACCTTCTTAACTCGAAAAGTAGCTTTAACCGGAGTTAACTTCGCGATTGCAGAAACTGGCGAAATTGTGGTTTGTACCAACGAAGGAAATGCAGATATGGGCGCACATTTAGCCGATGTACATATCGCTTGTATGGGATTTGAAAAACTCATTCCTCAGCGCAAACATTTAGGTGTTTTCCTGAGATTATTAGCAAGAAGTGCAACAGGACAGCCAATTACTACTTTTTCGAGTCATTTTAAGAAACCAAGAGACGGAAAAGAAATTCATATCGTTATTGTCGATAACGGAAGAAGTACACAATTAGGAAGAGAAGATTTTAGAAACTCTCTAAAATGTATTCGTTGTGGAGCTTGTATGAACACTTGTCCCGTATACAGACGTAGTGGAGGACATAGTTATCATAATGCCGTTGCAGGGCCAATAGGGTCTATTCTAGCTCCTAATTTAGACATGAGTAAAAATGCCGATTTACCTTTTGCAAGTACACTTTGTGGTTCTTGTACAAATGTTTGTCCAGTAAAAATTGATATACACGACCAATTGTACAAATGGCGTCAGGTTTTGGTAAAAGAGGGACACACGCCAACAGTTAAAACTATTGCAATGAAAACAATGTCGACAGTTTTAGCGAATCCAACAATTTTTAATATTGCAGGAAAATCAGGGCGTTTTGTTATGAAAAATATTCCTGGATTGGTCAATAATAAAATGAACAAATGGTACGATCAACGCGAAATGCCCGACGTTCCAGAGGAATCTTTTAGAGAATGGTACAAGAAAAATTCAAGAGAAGCAAAAGCAAAAGACAATGAGTAGTAAAGAGGATATTTTAAAAAAAATAAAGCAAAATCAACCTGCTCTAATGACCGAATTGCCTGATCTAAATCTTTTAAGTTCAGATAATCCTGATGTGTTTGTAACCTATAAAACGGTTTTAAAAAACATTGGCGGAGATCCTGTAGAAGTGGCTAATTATGATGAAATCATCCATTATATAAAATCAAATTATAATCTGAAGAAACGTATCATAACAACAATTCCAGAGCTTTCTGAGATTGGATCTTTAGATTGGACAAACGATGATCCGCATTCGCTTCAGGATGTAGAGTTAAACATTCTAAAAGCGCATTTTGGTGTTGCCGAAAATAGTGCACTTTGGGTAACAGATGATGTGTTAGGACAACGCGTTTCACCTTTTATCGCGCAATATTTAGCCATTATAGTACACAAAAAAGATATTATAGCGACGATGCATCAGGCGTATGAAAGAATTGGAAATCAGGAATACGGTTTTGGGACTTTTATTGCCGGACCGTCTAAAACAGCTGATATTGAACAATCGTTAGTTTTAGGAGCCCACGGTGCAAGAGGATTAATTGTTTTTTTACTGGATTAATTCATAATTTAAGAATACAGTAATCATATTTTAATACCGAAGATAAAAATATAATTCTATTTAGATTTTAAATAAAACCCCTTAAACAACTTATGTTTAAGGGGTTTTTATTTAGTCACTTTTAGATTTATAGTGCAAAATATATTTTATTCAGTTTGATCGTCTGTAGTTGCTTCAGGAGCATTTTTTTTTACGGATTCAATTCCGTTTTCTCTAGCCGAAACACTTTCGTACATTTCGCTTGAGCCAATGATTTGACCATTTCCAGCCTTTAAATTAAAATAAGGTTTTCCGTTTTTGGCTTCTTTTCTGTCAAAACGACCATCATCTTGTGAATTTGTTTTTACAGATTCGATTCCGTTTGTGCAGGCAGCTTTTGTAGTATACCCTTCACTTGTTAAAATAGTTTGTCCATTACCGGCTTTTAAATTAAATTGGAATTCGCCATTGGTTCTTTTAGTAATTACAAATTTTCCCATGTAGTTTTATTTAAGTTAAATACAATTTATTTTGCTTCAGATAAAAATACAAAACTTCATCCTATAAATCATACAATTATTTTAAATAATAATTGATTTATCATTAAAATAGAAAAATGGGAATTAACTTGTAAAGCGTTATATAGTACAGGAATATTCTTATATTTATATTCTAAAACTATAAAGTCATGAAAAAAGTACTATTGGTGTTGATTGCTGCCTGTTTACTGTCTTGTAATTCAAAAAAGAAAGAAGAAACAACTCAGACTCCTTCAGAAGAAATAATGGATGTTGAGAGTACTGATAGCATTTTAGGAAAAGTAGTTGTGTACGAAGGTTTATTGCCATGTGCAAATTGTGAAGGAATCAAAACAGTATTAAAAATTTATCAGGGCGATGGTACAATCGAAAGCCATAAATTTGAGTTGACAAGTGTTTATAAAGGTAAATCTGAGAAGAAGTTTATAGAGAAAGGTAGTTATAATACAGAAAGAGGACTTGGAAATGACCCCGACGGAACAATTTATGTTTTGAATTTTGAAACACCAAATTCGGCACAAACTTTTTACGGTTACTATTCTGCTAGTCCGGATAAAGTTTTTTTACTCAATAACAAACGAGAAAAAATCAAATCAAAATTAGATTATTCTTTGACATTGAATGAGTAAGAAAAATCTATTTTAATATAAAAAAGAGCTTGAGTCTGTTTAAAAGATTTTAGCTCTTTTGTTTTATAGATTATTTTCAAGTTAAAAGTTATAATGTTTTTTAACCAATAAAAATGACATTTTTTCATATTTAACTAAGGGTTAGGTGGTTGTATTCTGAAAAAATGACAGTTTTTATGCTTTGGTATTTATTTTGTATAGAGTAGATCAGAAAAAGTAATTTAATGTATAACTATTAAAAAGTAGAAATTATGTTAAGTATCAGAAAAAATGAAAACCGTTCACAATCATTTCCAAGATTATTTGACGATTTTTTAAATCGAGAGCTTTTTAACTGGGAAAACAGTAACTTTTCTTCTACAAGCACAACCGTGCCTTCAATAAATATTAAAGAAACAGACAAAAATTTCGAAGTTGAAGTTGCTGCTCCGGGACTTGATAAAAAAGACTTTAATGTTACGCTTGATGATAATTTACTAACAATCTCCTGCACCAAATCAACTTCAAAAGAAGATAAAGGAGAAAACGACACCTACACTCGTCGTGAGTTTAGTTATCAATCGTTCCAAAGAAGTTTTGAATTACCAAAAAATGTTGCAGATGAAAACAATATAAATGCTCACTACGAAAATGGATTATTGCGTTTGAGCATCCCTAAAAAAGAAGAGACAAAACAAAAAGAACCAAAATTAATTGAAATTAAATAATTCTTTTCAATTTAATTTTTAATGGTTGAAATCTGCTCTATTGATTAAAAAAAGAAGCCGTTTCAAATTGTTTTGAAACGGCTTTTTTGTTTTTTTACAGAAACTATTATTTGATAGTTATAGGCAATTCAACAGTTGTTTTATCCCAACCAATAACCAAATTTGTTACAGCACCTTGAGTTGTAAAAGCAATTGACAAAGCTTCAATAACAGTTGATACCGGTTTTACAGGAACTGAAACCCTTACAATATCTTTACTTTCGTCGTATGCATAAGAACCCCAAAGATCAATTTCTTTATTGATAATAATTGTCCATTTATCTTTTTCAGGAATGGCAAATAAACTATAAGTTCCAGCTGCAATATTTTTATCACCAATGGTTACAGGTTTGTAAAATTTGATTTCAGTGTTTTCGTTTGCACCAACACGCCATACTTCTCCAAACTTAATTAATTCTCCAAAAATAGCACGTCCTTTTGCAGAAGGTCTAGCGTAAATAACCTTGATAGAAGGCGAAGGATTATCAGTTTTTTTGAATTTCACAGCTTTATTTGGAAAATAAGCAATGTCAACAGGACTTGCGTCAAGCGGAGCAAATTTTACCACTTCCTGTGCTTGAACTGTAAATGCAGCAAACAAAGTAACTGCTAGTAAACTTAATTTTTTCATAGGATTACAATTTTTAGAATTACTACAAAGTAAGTTAATAGTCCATAAAAATCATATCATTACACTTAGTTTTTTGTTAATGAATTGGTAATGATTATTATGTTTAACTTAAAATGAACAGAAAACTAAATTATTTTAAAGCGACTTCTTAATACCCATTTCAAGTCCTCTTAATTCGGCTAAACCGCGCAAACGACCAATTGCTGAATATCCTGGATTTGTTTTTTTATTCAAATCGTCCAACATTTGATGTCCATGATCCGGACGCATTGGCAATTGGCTATTATTTCTTTTTTCAACTTCAATAATAGCTTTTACAACCTCGTACATATCAACATCGCCTTCTAGATGGTTTGCTTCGTAAAAACTTCCCTCAGCATCCCTTTCAGTACTTCTAAGGTGAATAAAGTTCATTTTATCACCGTGACGTCTTACAATTCCTGGTAAATCATTATCTGCTCTTACACCGTATGAACCCGTACACATCGTAAATCCGTTCGATTTAGAAGGAGCAGCATTCATAAGTTCCATTAAATCTTCCTCCGTACTTACAACCCTCGGCAATCCTAGAATCGGGTAGGGAGGATCGTCCGGATGAATAGCCATCAAAACACCTTTACTCTCTGCAACCGGAATAATCTCTTTTAAAAAGAAAAATAGATTTTCTTTCAAAGCTTTTCTGTCAATATGATTGTAACCGCTTAAAGTAATTAAAAAGTCCTCAACAGAATAAGCTTCTTCGGCTCCGGGAAGTCCGGCCAGAATATTCTGTTGCAATTTTACTTTGTCAGCATCAGTCATAGCCTCAAAGTAATTTGTCGCTTTTTCAATCTGTTCTATCGAATATTCATTTTCCGCTCCCGGTCTTTTTAAAATAAACAATTCAAAAGCAGCAAAAGCATTAATGTCAAAACGTAAAGCCTTTGAACCGTCGGCTGTTGTAAAAGCCAAATCAGTTCGTGACCAGTCTAAAACCGGCATAAAATTGTAACAAATGCATTTAATACCGCACAAAGCTAAATTTCGAATACTTTCCTTATAATTTTCAATGTATTGAAGATAATTTCCCGTTTGTTTCTTAATATCTTCGTGAACTGGAATGCTTTCAACAACTGACCAGGTTAAGCCGGAAGATCCTTTTTTTGGATCGCCATTTTCATGTTCAATTTCAACTTTTCGTTTAATAATTTCTTCAATCTCCCAAACTTTTCCGTTTGGAATATGGTGTAATGCTGTAACAATTCCGGTAGCTCCCGTTTGTTTTATATCTTGTAAAGAAACTGGGTCGTTTGGCCCGAACCATCTTAACGTTTGTTCCATTTTTGATTTATTTTATAGGTAATTATTTAAATACTTGTAGCCGCAAAACCTCCGTCAACTTTTAGGATAGTTCCCGTTACAAATTTAGACATGTCGCTGCATAAAAATAAAAGCGCCCCATCGATATCTTCAGGCGTTCCAAATCTTCCCATTGGCGTATGCTCAATAATTTTTTCTCCCCTTGGTGTTAAATTTCCTTCCGGAGTTAGCAATAAGGCACGGTTTTGTTCTCCAATAAAAAATCCTGGCGAAATAGCGTTTACACGAATACCTTCGCCATATTTCGATGCCAGTTCAACCGCCATCCATTGTGTAAAATTATCAATTGCTGCTTTTGAAGCAGAATATCCAACAACTCGCGTTAAAGGTCTTTGTGCCGATGCTGATGAAATATTAATAATGTTTCCCTCTTTTTGTTTCGCAAAAAGCTCCGAAAATACTTGAGAAGGCAACATCGTTCCAATAATATTTAAATCAACAACTTTTTGCAAATCATCAGTTTTCATATCATAAATCGCCTGATCTGGTTGAATTGTAGCGCCCGGCATATTTCCGCCCGCTGCGTTGATTAAGATATCAAGACGACCATACTTTTCTACAATAAAATCTCTGGCTTTTTCTAACTCTTCTTTGTTTAAAACATTTGCCTGAATCGCAAAAGCCTTTCCGCCGTTGCTTTCGATTATTGATACAGTTTTATTGGCTTTTTCGATCGATTGAGAAACGATTCCGGTAATCACGCCTTGTTTTGCCAAAACGTTTGCAAAATTGCTTCCTAATACGCCTGCACCGCCTGTAATTAATGCAATTTTTCCTTTTAGATTAAATATTGAATCCATTTTAAATTTTATGATTTTTGGCAGTTTTTTTTCCCGTAGAAATATGATTGTGAATGTTCAAAAACACATTTCTACTTGTAAAATAGTATTGTGTTAATTAGTGATTTATTTTCTGATGGTTTTAATGATTTCAAGCATTTTCTTTGTTTCATGCTCGATAACCTCATAATCTTGCTCATCCATGCGTTTTTTGCTAATCAGTTTACTTCCTAATCCAACTGCAGATGCACCGGCAGTAAACCAGCTTTGTATGCTTGCGTGCGTTGTTTCGACTCCGCCTGTAGTCATGAAAACCAATGATGGAAAAATGTCTTTAATACTACTAAGAAAATCAGGACCAAGAATATTACCTGGAAATAGTTTTACGAATTTTATTCCCGTATTTTCGGCGGCAATAATTTCTGTAGGAGTCATACAGCCGGGAGCATATAAAACATTCTTGCTTTTTAAAAATTCCGCAGCTTCAGGAACAAATCCCGGGCTAATAAAAAAGTCAGCTTCGGCGGCGTAGAAATCTTGAGCTTGTTCGATATTTTTTATAGTTCCAATGCCCAGTAACATTTCGGGCATTTCAGTATTTCTAACCGCAACCATTTTCTTGAAGTTTGCTATAGCTTCAGCACCTCTATTGGTATATTCTACAGCTCTGATCCCCGCTTTATATAGCGATCTCAGGACATCGATACTAACAGTTTCACTTGTTGCAAAATATAAAGGAAGAATTCCTTGCTGAGCAATAACATCAATAGTGTTTTGAATCGTTTTCATACTTTAGATTTTTACTTTAATAACAATTTTTTTAAGTATTCCATCGCCAATCATTGCTGCATGAACATCTTCGGGAAACAAAATAGCAAACTGCTTTTCCTGCAATTCAAAAAACATATCAGGTTTATCATGAAAAAATCGAACATCTCTTTCGTCGCTATAATCTCCATTTGGGCTAATGCATTTTTCTCTTGGTTTCCACGCAAAAGTTTCCGGTCCTTTTATAGAAATCTGAATGTCGATATTTTTATCATGACATTCAAAACCTTTAATACTTTCTTCTTTTGTTGCTCCCTCGCCAACAATTACGATTACTTTTAATCCTTCGGCAATTTCAAAAGCACCTTCTTCAAGTTTACTAATATCATTTTGCTGAACATATTCAAATGCTTTTTTGAAGTTAGGATGAAGGCTGAAATATTTTGCAGCGTTTTGTAATGAATCTACAATCATTTTATTTGGTTTTATGTTTTTATTTTATGTTGTTTTTTAGTTCTTAAAAGTCAGTTTTTAAACTTGTAAAATAGATGCTTTTATGATAATTTATAAACGAATAAATTTGTTTATAAATGTTGAAGCATTACTTTTTGTTATAAGTGTTAAAATACTGGTTTTTAATTATTAATAGTCATTATGTCAGTGTTATTTAATGAAAATAATTTTTTCGCTTTTACAACCGCTTTTAAGGCATTGTTTAACCTTTTAAAACATAAACTATAAGTTTATATAACGACATCAAATAATTTGATAAATAACTATTTAATCAGTATTTATAAATAAATTGTTGTCGACGTTTTTTATTATAAATCTATAATATTGCCTTTAAGAGCTAAAAACGTAATAAATTATCGCATTAAATTATGATTTTTTTCAACACATGTGTATATTTGCGTGTACGCACACGGGCTTTTACAAATGTATATAAAAAGTTAGGTAAAACAACTTATATTTAGTAAAAAATATTATAATTTATTATTGTTAATCAAGTCATTTTAACTTAAAAATCATCATTATTATAACGATTAAAAAAATTGCCGAATTAGCAAACGTTTCACCGGGAACAGTTGATCGAATTATCCATAATCGTGGGCAGGTTGCTCAGGAAAATGTAGATAAAGTCAATGCAATAATTGAAGAATACGGTTATAAACGAAATATTTTGGCAAGCAATCTTGCTTTGAACAAAAAGTTTCATTTTGCCGTTTTCTTGCCACAATATGAAAATCTGGAATACTGGAAAAGTCAAGTCGCAGGAATCGAAAAAGCAGCAGTCGAGTTTAGTAAATTCGGAATTGTTTTAGATTATTTCTTTTATGATTTCAATATCAGTTCTTTTAAAGAAGCAGTAAAAAAAGTATTAGAATTTGAGTGTGACGGTTTATTATTTGCACCTATTTTTTACCAAGAGTCAGTTCAGTTTTTAAACGAATACAAAAAAACAAATATTCCGGTTGTAATGATAGATTCCAATATCGATTCAGGAACTGAAAATGCGTATGTTGGGCAAGATGCTTTTCAGAGCGGATATTTAGCAGGACGACTTATTAGTTTTGCAGTAAAAAACGAAAGACAAGTATTGATTTTTAAAATAACCAGAGAAATCGAAAGTACATCTGTGTATTTACAACGCATCAACGGATTTTACTCGTTTTTTAGAGATCATGAAGATCTGCAAAATTTTAAATTTTCAGAAGTTACAATCAAAGATTCAGGAATAGATCAATTGAATTTGGAGATGTTTTCTGGTATTAACAGTGTTTTTGTGCCTAATTCCAGAGCCTATATTGTCGCTCAATTTTTAGAACAAAACAATATAAAAGGTGTTCGAATAATTGGTTATGATTTGCTAAAACAAAATATCGAGTATATGAATAAAGGCGTAATTGATTTTCTAATCAATCAACGACCAGAAGAACAAGGTTATATGGGCGTTAATTACTTATATCGAAAATTAGTTTTAAGAGAAACGGTTGAAAACACACATTATATTCCGTTAGAAATTATTCTGAAAGAGAATTATTTTCCTGCCAGAAAGAGTTAGTATTTGCCTAAAGATTAAATAGATTTTTTTTAGTTCCGAATAAACCCGACAGGTTTTAAAAACCTGTCGGGTTT
>NZ_JPRK01000003.1 GCF_000832125.1 Flavobacterium hibernum
TTTAATTAACAATTGATAATTAATAATTAATAATTATTTTGTCACTCTGAGCGAAGTCGAAGAGCTTTTCATCTTGAAAGGTCTTCGACTTCGCTTTGTTAATGAAAGTTTTATTTTACAGCTTAAGAAGAAAAAAACAGTAATTTATAATTTATAATTCATAATTAACAATTCAGATTTCACATTTTCACATTTTACCCTTTTACATCTTACTATTTTTTTAAAATAATTCCTTAAATTCGCAATCACAAATAACAAAAGAATAAAATCGAAAAATGAGTTTCGGAATTAAACTTCATTTTCGGTATTAAATACTAAAAACCAAAAAAATGAAATACGACGTTATTGTTTTAGGAAGTGGTCCTGGCGGATATGTAACAGCTATTAGAGCTTCACAATTAGGCTTTAAAGTAGCTGTAGTTGAAAAAGAAAACTTAGGTGGAGTATGTTTAAACTGGGGATGTATCCCAACAAAAGCATTATTAAAATCAGCTCAGGTTTTTGATTACTTAAAACACGCTTCTGACTACGGATTGAAAGTTTCTGACTTTGATAAAGATTTCCCTGCTGTTGTACAACGTAGCCGTGGTGTTGCAGAAGGAATGAGCAAAGGAGTTCAGTTCTTGATGAAGAAAAACAAAATTGACGTTATTGAAGGTTTTGGAAAACTAAAACCAGGAAAAAAACTTGACGTTACAGACAAAGACAATAAAGTTACTGAATATAGCGCTGACCATATTATCATCGCAACTGGAGCTCGCTCTCGTGAGTTACCAAACTTACCGCAAGATGGTGTAAAAGTAATTGGTTACAGACAAGCAATGACATTACCAACTCAACCAAAATCTATGATTATTGTAGGTTCTGGAGCAATTGGAGTTGAGTTTGCACATTTCTACAACTCAATGGGAACTGAAGTTACTATTGTAGAATTTATGCCAAACGTAGTTCCTGTAGAAGACGAAGATATCTCAAAACAATTTGAGCGCTCGTTGAAAAAAGCCGGAATTAAAGTGATGACTAACTCATCTGTTGAGCGCATTGATACAACTGGTGCAGGAGTAAAAGCATTTGTTAAAACTGCTAAAGGTGAAGAGGTTCTTGAAGCTGATATCGTTCTTTCGGCAGTTGGAATTAAAACAAACATCGAAAACATAGGATTAGAAGAAGTTGGAATTGCTGTTGACAGAGATAAAATCTTAGTAAACGCTTACAACGCAACTAATATTCCTGGATACTACGCAATTGGAGACGTTACTCCTGGACAAGCTTTAGCTCACGTAGCTTCGGCAGAAGGAATTAACTGTGTTGAAAAAATCGCTGGTTTACACGTAGACCCAATCGATTACGGAAACGTTCCTGGTTGTACATATGCAACTCCAGAAATCGCTTCTGTAGGTTTAACTGAAAAACAAGCTAAAGAAAAAGGATACGAATTAAAAATTGGTAAATTCCCATTCTCAGCTTCTGGAAAAGCTAAAGCTGCCGGAACTCCAGACGGATTCGTAAAAGTAATCTTCGATGCTAAATACGGAGAATGGTTAGGATGCCACATGATTGGTGCTGGTGTTACCGATATGATTGCTGAGGCAGTTGTAGCTCGTAAACTAGAAACTACAGGTCATGAAATCCTTAAATCTATTCACCCTCACCCAACAATGAGCGAGGCTGTTATGGAAGCTGTGGCTGATGCTTACGGCGAAGTAATTCACTTGTAAAAATAGACCGTTTTACGGTTACATATAATTTTCAATTTAAAATATCCGATTTGTGAAAACAAGTCGGATTTTTTATTTATAAAAGTACTACCCATAAAAATATAACGCTGTAAAACGCCAATTTTTAAACCTTTTATATTACAAAAATGACTTCTTGTGTATTTTTTTAAGTCAATAAAAATATAAGTTTGCCGATCAAATTAAACTTATAAATTAATGAAAAAGTATATAATAATCGGTCTGACTGGTTTATTTTTCTCTTGTGGTAGTACAAATCCTAAATCAAGCGCAGTAATGACATTAAAAAATGGAACAACTTTGACTGGCTTGATGACGGACCCGTCACATTATGTTGGTTCAGCTACTAAAAAATTATCAATAAAAACTTCAGACGGAAATCTAAAATATAAAAATGAAGAAATCGAAAAAGTTACAGTTCTAGGTGTCGAAAAAATTTATATGCCTTTATTTGATCACAAATTTATGTCTTTAAAGAAAAACGGAAAAATAAAATATCAATGGATGACTCCGGTAAATATAGCTAAAGGCAAAGCATCACTTTATAGTGGCGAAAAAGAACAAACTAATCAAAAAGGAAGATATATTGGAACAACAACTTTTTACTTTGTCTGGAAAAATGGAGAAGAAGCTGCTAACTATTTCACCAGTACTGCGCTTGGGTTAACAATTGGAGAAGGTAACGCATACCGAACAATGATCGAGCATGTTTTTTCAGACTGTCCCGCATTGATAAAAAAATCACAAGATGAGAAGTATAAGCCAAAAAACAAAAGTGCGATTGATGTCGTAAATGAGTATAATTCACTTTGTGGAAAATAAATTAATAACTGCACAGACATAGAAGTAAATTAGCGAATAAATAGTTTCTAAACAATTACAGTAAGTGTCAATTTAAAAAATATCCGATTTGTGAAAGCAAGTCGGATTTTTTTTATCGCTTTTTTAAACGACAGATTTAACCTTATTCTATTCAAAAATTGACTTTTTAAACTTGAAAAAATAATATTCTTCCAGTTTTTCTTTTTTTACTTAAAATTGATTGTATTTATATTACAATCACAAATTATTCACAAGAATATTTTAAAATAAAAGCAAGTAAAAAAACAAATAAAACACTGAAAAACAATTAAATAAAAAATTAAATATTACTTACAATATCTTTTTTTTAGTAAATTTAATCCTCCAAAATAAGATCTTGATTTCTTTTATCCCGATTTGCACGAAATAAAACAATTAAAAATTTGCAATACATATAAATTTAAATCCTCTCTTAAAAATGAAAAAAAAACTAATTCCGCTAATTGCAATACTTGCTTTAGCAGCCTGTAATAACAAGGCATCAGACAAAACGACTTTAAACGATTCTATACAGAAACAAGAAAATAGTTCAACATCCCAAACTGATGCAGCCTTAGTTACTGTCAAAAATTTTATTAGAGCAGAAACTGATATGTACTTTAATACTATCATCAAACAGGCTGGTACTACTGGTAAATTTTTCCATTATACAGAATTGATGCCTATAGACAATCAGACTGTTATTCGTACCAATCGTGATGTATTGTATTCAGCAGCTGTATTTGATCTTGATGCAGGGCCTGTAACTGTTACACTGCCTAATCCTGGTAAGCGTTTTATGTCTATGATGGTTACAGATGAAGACCATTATACAAAAACCGAATATGCACCTGGTACTTTTACTTATTCAAAAGATAAAGTTGGTACTCGCTACCTTATGTTAGGCATACGAACATTTATTGATCCAAATGATAAAAATGATCTTCAAAAGGTTAAAGATTTACAAAATGCAATTAAAGTAGATCAAAAAGACAAAGGAACATTTGATATTCCTAATTGGGATAAAAATAGCCAAAAGCGAATTCACGACTCATTAGTTGAAGTATCTAAAAAATACCCCGACACCAAAGGAATGTTCGGCTTAAAAACGGAAGTTGATCCAGTTCGCCACTTAGTTGGTACTGCTACTGGATGGGGAGGAAACACAGAAAAAGATGCCATGTATCTTCAAATTCAGCCCAAAAAAAATGATGGTAAAACGATATACCGATTAAATGTCAAAAATGTTCCGGTCGATGGCTTTTGGTCTATTAGTGTTTATAATAAAGAAGGGTATTTTCAAAAAAATGATTTAGATGCCTATTCTTTGAATAACATCACTGCAAAAAAAGATAAAGACGGTTCAGTAACTATACAATTTGGCGGTTGTGATGGAAAAGTTGCCAATTGCATTCCTATTATGCCTGACTGGAATTATTGGGTTAGATTATATCGTCCGCAAAAAGAAATTTTAAATGGAAGCTGGAAATTTCCAGAAGCACAACCATTAAAATAATATTCTTTTATCGTTTAAAACTTAATTCGTTTAAAATAAAAATCAATTAATCCGATTTGTGAAAGCAAGTCGGTTTTTTTTGCTTAACACATTCTTAAAAGTAATAAAAAGACTACATTTGCAATGTTTTTAATATTACAAACACATTTATTACAATTAATTTTTTAAAAGATGAATTCAAAAATTTTACAATTGGCCTTGATCTCTCTATTTATGATAAGCTGTGGAAAGCAGAAACCGCCACAAAAACTAAGTCTTAATTCAAAAGCAGAAGTAATTAATTCCCAAAACCCATTAGACTGGCCAGGAACTTATAAAGGAGTAATTCCATGTGCAGATTGTGAAGGAATCGAGCAAGAAATCACATTAAATGACAATAACACATTCACTTTAAAATCTATTTATTTAGGAAAGCTGAAAAACAACAAATTTGAAGAAACAGGAATCTTAATTTGGGATAAAACTGGAAATATTATTACTGCCGAAACCAAAGACAAAAGTTTTATAGTTTCTTATATTATAGATGGAAATACTTTAATCCAACTTGACAACGAAAAACGTGAAATTACTGGACCACTAGCCGAAAATTATAAACTAAGAAAATAAAAACTCATCCCAAATCCGATTTGCTTTCACAAGTCGGATTTTTTATTTCTTCAAACAAAATCAAAATTTCATTCATTATTTAGTAACAAACTTCAAGGTGATATATAATAATAAAATCTTATTTTCGCGGCACCAAATCAAAGCTTAAGCCTACAATGAAAAAGACATTCTTCATCATTACAATTTTCTTATTTTTATCAAGTACTATTTTTGCCCAAACCAAAAAGACGACAAATCAAGATTCACAAACCATATTTTCAAAATCGTACGACTATGTAAACGATTATGAAAAAATACTAACTCCAAGTCAGATTACAGGTTTAACAAACACTTTAAAATCAGCTGAAAAAAATTCTGGTCATAAAATTATTATTGTAACAACATCCTCGATAAAACCATACGCTAATATTCCAGAATATGCGTTGTATCTTAATACTTATCTGAACAATAAACTAAAAATGAACGCTGCCGTTTTAATCGTTTTAAGCAAAGACTTAAGACAAATTCAGCTTCAAGCCAGCGATCAAATAGGAAACAAACTTAACTACGACGAAACCAGAGAAATTATATCCAATTATGCCTTGCCTGAATTTAAAAAGGGAGATTTTCATAAAGGATTAGAAAAAGCCGTAGCTCAAATTATAGTAAAACTAAAATAGCGTTTTAATAAAACTTACATTTTCATACAGCATCCGATTTACATAAAGTAAGTCGGATTTTTTATTGGTACACATTTATCACTTATTTCAAAAAAAAACTCGCATTATTACTTCCACAATTCAATACAAAAAACTGAATACCAATTATGTATCAAAATAAACATTTAACTTATAATGTTTTTTTGTATTTTTAACTATGCTAAAAATCTGACAGTAACTAGATTTATACGCGCCAGCAACAGAAAGAATAGACTAAGTATATACCCCATTACAAACTTCTTTCAAATTTGAGAAAAAGTTCAATTTAACATTCAGTGCATTTGGTTAATAAAGTTAGATTATTGCAAAAGTTGAAAATTACCAAAGGCTGAAAAAATGAAATAATAAAATTTATAATCACCAATAAATTACTATTATGAAAAAAAATCTTCTTCCATTATTACTTGTGCTAATCCTTACAGCCTGCAATCAAACCCCAAAAGACAACAGAGAAAAATTAGACAATACAGATACTATTACAACAGCATTTAAACCTGCTAATATAAAGGAAGAAATTCTTTATCAGCGAGGTATCGAAGCCGCTATTTGGGGAATGCCAGCCGTAAATTATCAATTAATGTATGATGCTCTTGCTAAAATAAATGGTAAAGACAATCAGGTTGTAATTTGGCCAAAATTACTAGATTGGAAAAATCAAACCTTAACACCAAATCCAGATGTAATTTATTTAATGCCTTTTTTCAATACAGAAAAAGTTGGCCCCGTAGTACTCGAAATTCCACCAGCAGATAATGGTGTTTTTAACGGTAGTATTATGACCTACTGGCAAAATGCGCTTGAAGATGTAGGCCCAGGAGGTGTTGATAAAGGTAAAGGGGGCAAATATCTATTTCTTCCACCAGGTTATGATAAAAACAAAATCCCGGCGGGTTACATTCCGCTACAATCAGATACTTTTCGTGGTTATGCCCTACTTCGTTCAGTCTTAAAAAGTGGTAGTGCTGCAGATGTTGCTACGGCAGTTGCTTATTCTAAACGCATAAAAATGTATCCACTGAGCGAAGCATCAAAAAATCCAGCAACAGTTTTTGTTGATGCTAGCGATAAAGTTTACGAATCTAATATACCATTTGACTTTAGTTTTTATGAAACTCTAAATAAAATCGTTCAGTTTGAACCATGGTTAGATAGAGATCGCGCAATGATTGACCCTCTAAAAACAATAGGTATAGAAAGAAACAAACCATTTAGTCCAGACAGTCGCACAAAAGAAATATTGGCACAATCTGTTAAAACTGCAAGAAAATGGCTTGAGTATAATTATGAAGCGATTCCTCCTTTCTTTAAAGATACGCACTGGTTTTTCCCTGCCAATGAAGATAATATTCGAAGTGTAAAAAGCACCTACTCTATCACTGAAATTTATCCTATAGATAATAGAGCCGTTTGCTATATGATAGCTTTTTTTAGTGCTAAACATCTTGGTGAATCTCAGTATTATTTAATGCAAATAGTAGATAAAGATGGGAATTCACTTGATGGAAACAGCCACTACAAGGTAAATGTTCCTGCAAACGTCCCAGTAAAACAATATTGGTCAATGACAGTATATAATCGTGAAACCCATACTTTCATTCGCGATAAAAAGTGGGCAGCTCGATCTTCTCAAACACCTGGTTTAAAAACAAATCCAGATGGGTCTGTAGATCTTTATTTTGGTCCAACTCCACCAGAAAGTGGCGAATCGAACTGGGTGCCAACAGATTCTAAAGGTAAGTTTGAAATACTAGCTCGATTTTATGGCCCTAAACCAAATTTATACGATCAAAGTTGGAAATTAAATGATATACAAAAAGTGAAGTAACTATTTATAATATAAAAAAGATGAAAAAGAAACTTATTTCACTGCTAGTAATACTTACCCTAGCATCGTGTAATCAGAATAAAAACACAAATAATAACATATCAGTTTCGGCGGAAACCGATACCTTAAATAAATCAGCAAATTTATTACCCCCTGGACCAGATCTCAATGTAAAAATCACAGAATCTTATGCGAGACAAGTTGCGAGAGACGCTTACTTCTGGGCATGGCCAATGGAAAACATTTATAATCGTCGTTTAGCTTTTAAACAGGCTCCTAAAGTTGGTCTTATGAATGGAGTACTACCATTTGCACCATTAAATTCATTAGCGATGCTTCACGATTATATAAAACCAGAACAGCGCTGGGTCGCTTGCCCAAATCAGGATGTCGTTTACGGTGCAGCTATTGCCGCATTAGACGAAACTCCAGTAATAGTTCAAGTACCAGATTTTGGCGATCGCTTTTGGGTGTATCAAGTAGTTGATTTACGAACGGACTCTTTTGCACAATTAGGTAAAATGTATGGAACAAAACCAGGTTTCTATTTACTCGTTGGCCCAAACTGGAAAGGTTACGTTCCTAAAGGAATTACAAAAACATTTCGATCTAAAACAGGAACAGCTTTCATTGTACCAAGAGTATTTCAAGATGATTCTCCTCAAGACAAAAAAGCAATTCAAAGCGTTATTAATACTATTGATGTATATGCTTTGGATAAATTTGATGGTAAAATGAAAAGTCAGGATTGGAGTAAACTCCCATCTTTAAATTCGCCCACAAAAGATGGTGGCTCGGGTGAAACCAAATGGGTATTTCCTGATTCTTTTTTTGATGAACTGCCAATTGTTTTAAAAGATGCACCACCATTGCGTGGTGAAGAATCTCGTTATGCACAAATACTTGCCGTAATTGAAGCTGCAAAAAAAGATCCTGCACTGAAAAAAGCAATAATAGAAGAAGCTCATAAAGCTGATAAAGAACTAATCGACCCATTACTACAATTTAAAAACTGGGGAATACCACTTGCCAATAACTGGACAACCGCCAATAACTGTGCTGCATTTGGGACAGATTATTTTACGCGAACAGCTATTGCAAAATCAAATATACTGGTAAATGCAAGTGCCGAAACCAAATATTTTTATCAAGATCTAGATTCAAATAGTACAAAATTAAATGGTTCAAATCAATACACAGTAACTTTTGCAAAAGGAAAAGCACCACAGGTAAAAGGTTTTTGGTCGCTCACATTATATGATGAACATCATTTTTTTTCGCCTAATGCAATAAAACGTTATTCTGTAGGAACAAAAAACAAAGACTTAAAATATAATACTGATGGCTCGCTTACTTTATATGTTCAAAATTCAGAACCGCTAGGAGATAAAAAAGCCAACTGGTTACCCTGCCCAAAAGGTATTTTTTGTCTGTATTTTAGATGTTACTGGCCAGAAGAAAAAACAATTAAAAATGAATGGACTCCGCCCGCAGTCGTAAAAACATAAAAAATAACGCAAAATTATACTATGAAATATTTCAATCCGATTTTACAAAAAGTGAATCGGATTGATTGTTTTTTTGGCGTGACCTTTCGGCTCGGGATATTCAATATATCTTTTGCTAAATATCAAGCATTAATTTGTACTTTAGTTTTACCAAAACCAGAAACTAAATCCTAAAACTATGATTAGAAAACTAATATTCTTAACCATTTTAACAATAGGAATAAATGCTTTTGCTCAGGAAATTGCTTTTAAAATTCCAGATTATAAAGCAATCGAAAAAGAAATTAAAGATAAAAATTCGACCTATTATTATCCCAAATTAATGGAAAGATTCGTTAGCAACGACACACTTTTAAACCAAGATGAATATCGACATTTATATTTTGGATATGTATTTCAACCAAAATATAGTGCCTTCTGGACATCTCCAAACGACAAAAAGCTTCGCGAATATTACGGTAAAGAAAAATTAGAACCCGCAGATTGCGACGAAATTATTAAACTCGCCAATCACTCTTTAAGCGAATTTCCTTTCGATATAAGATTACTAAACTTTCTTGGTTATGTTTATCATACCAAAGGAAATGAAGACATGGCAAAAAAAACCTCCATAAAGTTTCACAACATTATAAATGCCATCTTATCATCGGGCGACGGAAAACAATGTGAAACGGGTTTTCATGTTCTCGTTGTATCGCACGAATATGTTGTGCTAAACCTCTTTGAACTCGAAACAAAATCCCAGTCATTAGTAGGGAAATGTGATTATCAAAGTTTTGAAAAAGGCAAATATAAAGTAGACGGAATATACTTTAATATTGAAAAAATGCTCGAAAACGAAGCTAAAGCATTTAAGTAAACATTTGGTAATTTAAAGACGTGATGAAAATAGCTGCAATCAAAAAAACCGATTTTGAATCTTTACGAAACTTATACTTTACAGTAAGACGCAGATCGTTTTCATGGCTCGATCCATCACTTTTTCAATTAAAAGATTTTGACAGTGATACAAAAGGCGAAATAATCTTAGTAGCTTATGATAATGATATCCCAATTGGGTTTATTTCGATTTGGATGAAAGATAATTTTATTCATCATTTGTATATTGACCAACACCATCAGGGAAAAAACATTGGAACCGAATTACTGAAAGCCGCAATTGTACAAACACATTTACCAGTTACCTTAAAATGTCTTGAAAACAATACTAATGCAATCGCTTTTTATCTTAAAAAAGGCTTTGTAGCAAGAGAAAGAGGACAATCTGAACATGGAGAGTATATTCTATTTGAATTATCCAAAAATATAAATTAAACAACACCCCAAAAACCAATTAAAAAAACAATGACTTTAACTGAATTACCTATTGATCTCAAAAAAATAATTGAAAATGAAAAAATCGATTTTTCGACAAAAGCAAAACGAAAATATCCTTTAAGCAAAACCCGAATCGGGTTATTTTTCGCCTTTGTATGGTGCGGTTTTGTTGCCTTTATGGCTTATGCTTTTTTGGGTCCATTACTTAAAAACGAAGAAGTCAATTTTACATCAAATGGTACTCCTGTAACCGCAAGTTGGGACGATTTAAGCGAACTTTTGGTACCTGGATTAATTATTGGACTGTTTTCTGTAATTGGATTAATATTACTTTTTTATTCTGTTAAATCGCTATTTCAAAAAGGAAGTTATTTTGTTGGGACTGAAACCCGACTGATAGAATACAACAACGGAAAAACGATCATTACAGACTGGGAACAATTTAGCGGAAACGTAAAAATAGAGTCCAAAAACAATTTGGGCGATTTAGAATATGAATTGAGAACCGGTAAAATGCAAAGCCGAAAAAACGAATCGGCAAAATTTGTTCCGGACATCATTTACATTTCAGGAATTGAAAATGTTTATGATATAGAAAAAAAATGCAAAATCAGGATTAAGGAAAATGACCCTACTCCTGTCGTTTTATCCAATTAGAAATCAATAAAAATGAATTTAAACAATTGGCAACTTGACATTACAGCTACCATATTTGTATGCATCTTTTTTCCACTATTCATCTATTTTAGTTATTGGTTATTTATCTCTGGAATTATCGGATTGTATCGCATGATAAAAAGCAGGAAATGGAAATCGACATTGGGTAAGATTACCAATGCTGAGATAAAATATACTGAAATTAATGTTGATCATGAAACAAGTTCCAGAGCTGCAATTGTAAAAGAATATACTTATACAGTCGATGGTAAAGAATACAAATCAGATCAAACTTATGCCTCAGATTCTCTTTTTTCAAAAGATTATAAAAGTTTAAATAAACCCTCAACAAAATACGATTTACATGATTCAAATATGAATTTTATAAACAGCGATAGAGAAATAAAAAATATGATTGGCACACCTACAAGAGTTTATTACAATCCTAAAAAACCTCATAAAGCTTGTTTGGTTCCAAGAGTTCACGGCCAAATATTCATCGGGATTTTTATGGGATTAATTGCAAGTTCAGGAATTACATATCTCACTTTTCATTTTGTAAAACCTTTATTTAATTAGAATCTATTTATAAAACCATTATATCCAAATGAAAACAATAACTAAAAAAGATATCGATAAACCAATTGGAGGTTTATTCTTTATGATTATCAATACAACCATCTGGACTTTTATTGCCGAATATTATCTTGAAAATAAAGACTACAGACTTATTGGAATCTTTTTAGGATTTATCATAACAGCGTTTCTGTACTTCTATTTTACATTTACCAAAGCGCAAAAAACGCTAATTGAAAGTAACGAAGAAAAAACGGTCGAAGAAAAAAGCAACGAAAAATGGTTCTTAATAATTTTTGGTCTGGAAGGCTTGGCAATACTAATTGCCAAGAATGTTTTAATGAATATACATCATGACGAATTGTTTATTTCGTTTTTTGCATTAGCAGTTGGTCTGCATTTTTTTCCGTTAGCCAAAATATTCAACCGTACTTTCGATTATTATATGGGCGCCTGGACTTGTTTGTTTGCAATCATTGGCATTTATTTAATAACACAAAAAACAATTACGGTAAATCTTACCAACGTATTCGTAAGCTTAGGTTGCGCAATTGCAACCATTTCTTACGGCATTAGAATGATAAACGAAGGCAGAAAACTACTCTTGACTGAGACAAAATAATAACTACGATTTTTATAATTATAAATAGCAATCGTCTTATAAATCTAAACCATGAATCTAAAGAATATAAAAGCCTACAACTTATTCCTGATTACTTCAATAATAATTTTATTGATAGGTTTCTATCGCAGTACAGATCCTAATTCATCCTTAGATCTTAACGTTCATGATACTTATTTTGTAATGTCAAATTACCACTGTACTATTGTTTTGTTTTCCTTATATTTTTTAACAGGGCTTTTGTATTGGGTATTCGAAAAATTGCCCAAAAAGCATCTTATAACGCCTTTAACCGCAATTCATACTTTTATTTTGATTGGCAGTTTTGTTTTTTACTGGATAATTATTTTTTACAGTAAGCAACTAAAAAGTGATCCAAACTTTCCTTTGCTTGACTATGGAAACCAGTTAATTAATATCACACTAGTAAATGAATTTTTATTGATTATTTTTATCGCTATACCTATTTTTATTATAAATTTATTGATCGGATTGTTTAAAACAAACTAAATTCTTTACAATCTCTCTGCCAACTAAATATGATTAAAGAAACTGAATTACCCGAGGTAATAATAGGAAATCCTAGTTTACTTCAAATAGGTTTTAGCATTATGGGGTTCTTATTTCCTTCAAGTATTATTTTTTTAATTTGCAGCAGTGATTGGATAACCCGTAACGATACAGAAACTAATTTGATATGGATAATTGTGTCAATATTCGCTTTTTTTGCCTTAGGAAGTCTATTCATGCTGTTTAGTTCAAAAAAAGTTACACTAACCAATACAGAATTGACTATTTCATATCCTTTAATTTTTTACAAGCGAAATATAGATTTTGACGATGTTTATAAAGTTAGAGAAACTAAATATAATATTCAAGGTTCCCAAAACTTTTCGACTTATGATATTTACAATGGCAACAAAATTATAATTGAACTTTATAACTCGAAGAAAATAATTGTTACTTCTATGGAAATTACAAATTATACTATTCTTGCAAAAAATTTAAAGAATATAACAACTTCCTACTTTAAGCTAAAAAGTAACTATACCAACTTAAAAAACTCACAAGGGTATGGATGGTTGATTTTTATAATTGTATTGACATTTTCTCTATTGTTTTCTCTCATTCAGAAAAAGTATTTCTTATAAAAGACAAACGTTTAATCTAGCCCCGATGGGAGCGGTATCCTTTTTCCAGCTCCTTTAGCTGGGAAAAGATATAGTGTACAGCGGGACTAAAGATTCTGATGAAAATAACTTTTCTGCTCCCTAAAATTTCAACAACCACAATTTAAATTGTCCGAACCCCTCCTTAAAATTGTCCACAAACACCCCTAACTAATTGATTTTTAAAAGATAACTTTGTTCTCTAACTTTCTAAATCAAATAAAATGAGTGCAACAAATTTTACCACAACAATAAAAGTAGATCAATCTCCAGAAGAAGTTTTTAATGCTATTACAAATGTTCGCGGATGGTGGTCTGAAGAAATCGAAGGCAATACAACAAAGCTTAACGACGAATTTGAATATCATTACGAAGATGTACATCGATGCAAAGTCAAATTAATTGAGGTTATTCCAAACAAAAAAATAGTTTGGCTAGTCGAAAAAAACTATTTTAAATTTACAGAAGATAAAACTGAATGGACTGGTACCAAACCAACCTTTGAAATCTCAGAGCAAGATGGCAAAACAGAACTTCGTTTTACCCATTTTGGTTTGGTACCAGAATATGAATGTTTTGACATTTGTAAAGAAGGCTGGACGAATTACATTCAGAATAGTTTACTAAAATTAATCACCACCGGAAAAGGCGCACCAAATGCCTCCGGAAAACCTCAAACAGAAACAGAAAAGAAATTATCTTCGAAATAATTTTCATAAATTCGTAGCTAAAAAACTAAAACTATGAATCCCATTATAAGAAACATTTTGGCTGTTATTGCAGGACTTTTTGTTGGAAGTATTGTTAACATGTTTATTATTTTGGCAAGTAGTTCCATCATTCCGCCTCCAAATGGTGCAGATAATACAACCATGGAAGGTTTAAAAGCAACGATGCATTTATTTGAACCCAAGCATTTTCTTTTTCCCTTTCTAGCGCACGCCATTGGAACATTTGCGGGAGCAGCAACAACAGCAATAATTGCCATAAGCTATAAAACAAAATTGCCTTTAATAATTGGCGGTTTCTTTCTAATTGGAGGAATTGTAAGTGTTTGTTCCCTGCCTTCTCCAATTTGGTATACAGTTGTAGATTTAGTTTTTGCTTATATACCTATGGCTTATCTGGCAATAAAATTATTTGCTAAAAATCGATCAATCTAACTTTTCTTTCTCTCTTTTCGACACTCCCATAATACATTCTGAAGCTATTGTAAACTTCATTATATACTAAAGTTAAGTCAGTTTTTTTTTCATTTAAGATTGTAAATTTCATAACTTAGTTTGTTTTTAAATTTTGAAATCATGACTAAGAAATTTATTGCCAAAGAGTTTCTAAAACTCGCTGCAAACGGGCATTCGCACGAGGCCTTTCGTTTGTATGTTGGCAAGAACTTTAAACATCATAATGCCTATTTTAAAGGTGATCATGATACTTTGATGCTGGCGATGGAAGAATCTTCAAGAAAAAATCCAAATAAAATTTTTAAAATTTATCACGCTTTAAGCGATGGAGATTTCGTTGCAGTGCATTCTCACGTAAAACAAAACTCAGCCGACTTAGGTGCTGCTGTTGTACATATTTTTAAATTCGAATCTAGTAAAATAATTGAACTTTGGGATTTAGGACAATTAATTCCAAAAGAAAGAATTAACGAGAATGGAATGTTCTAAAATAGTTTTCGATAGTAAATAGTTAACAATGAAACAAAAACATTTGACAAAAAAGTAATTTACTGAATCAAAAATAAAACCAATGGCAAAGAATAAAACAACCGAAACCCAAAGCAGTGTTATGGATTTTGTAAATACGGTTGATGATGAAGTAAAAAGAAATGACACACTCGAACTGATAACAATAATGCAAAAAGTAACCGGTTCGCAAGCTAAAATGTGGGGGCCAAGTATTATTGGGTTTGGCAGTTATCATTACAAATATGCTAGCGGTCATGAGGGCGACGCGCCACTTGCAGGATTCTCACCAAGAAAAAGCGCTATTTCACTATATCTTTATTTAACCGAAGAAAACAGAGAAGAGTTATTACCAAAATTCGGAAAGTTCAAACCATCAAAAGGTTGTATTTACATTAAAAAACTGGTAGATATTGATATCGAACTGCTTAAGAAAATGGTTAAACTTTCGGTCGAAAATTTAAATAAATTATACCCCTCAAATTAAATTACGGTAACTTAATAGATGAAAAGATTTCTATCAGAACACAACTCACAATCTGAAAATGACCATTTTATATTAGAATGTATCTTTTTTTTAATCATTATAGTAACTATTTGTGTCTGTATTCGCAATCGCAAAAAACTGTATGCTAAATTTGTAGATATTATTACCAATGCATTTTTTGAAAATTTTCGCCTACTAACAGGATTACTAATTTTAATTGTAATCTCTAGTATGTTTGTTTATAAATTTATTAAGCAAATTCTATTCTAAGTTTTATTTATCGGTTTACATAACAATACCACAAACTAAACAATTATGATCTTAACAATAATACTTCTTTTACTAGCAGTTCTTATTTACTTTTTACTTCATCCAAGATATGGAAAAAAACCATCTGGCGAAAGACTCGCTTTGATTCAAAAATCTCCACAGTATAAAAATGGAAAATTCGAAAACGAAAGCTTTACCCCAGAACTTGCTGAAGGTTACGGTTATTTTGACGTTCTAAAAGATTTCTTCTTTAAAAAAGTAGATCGTAAAATCCCCACAGATGTAATTCCGTCAGTAAAAACCAATTTACATGAAATTCCTTTAGATCAGGATATTTTAGTTTGGTTTGGACATTCGTCATACTACATTCAACTTGAAGGAAAACGTTTTTTAATAGATCCCGTTTTCAGCGGCAACGCCTCGCCTATTTACGGAACCACAAAAGCTTTTAAAGGAACCGATATCTATACTGCAAATGATATTCCGGAAATTGATTATTTATTGATTACGCACGATCACTACGATCATTTAGATTATAAAACCATTATGGAACTAAAACCTAAAATCAAAAAAGTAATCTGTCCGCTTGGAGTAGGTTCTCACTTTGAATTTTGGAAATTCCCTCTTGAAAAAATTATCGAAAAAGACTGGCATCAAAAAGTAGATTTAGATCAAAATATAAGCCTTTATACTACGCCATCAAGACATTTTTCTGGCCGAAGCATAAATCGTTGTAACACACTTTGGACATCATTTGTACTAGAAACCAAAGATTTTAAAATGTATTTGGGTGGTGATAGCGGTTACGACACACATTATGCTACGATTGGAGCTAAATTTGGCCCGTTTGATATCGCGCTTATCGACAACGGTCAATACAATCAAGCTTGGAAATACATTCATAATTTACCTGAAGATGTTATAAAAGCCATGCACGATTTAAAAGCCAAAAGAGTATTTCCGGTACATTCATCAAAATTCCCGTTAGCCTTGCATCCGTGGGATGAACCCTTGATTAAAGCAACACATTTAAACAGTTTATCAGCAAATCCAATTCCGCTAATAACACCAAAAATTGGTGAATTAGTAGAACTAAAAAACGAAAAACAAGAATTTCTACAATGGTGGAAAGGAGTTCACTAAAACCGAATCTCTATTTAACAAACTAAAAATTAAAATTATAACATCAATAAATTGAAACTTAAAACACTCATTCTTGCAATTACCTTTCTAGCAACATTTAATCTCTTTGCACAAAACACTTACGTTTTTTTAGGAAGTTATAACCGAGATAAAACAGCCGAAGCTATTCAGGTTTATCAATTAGATACACTAAAAGGCAAATTAAGCAAAGTGACTTCGGCAAAAGATATTATCAATCCCTCTTACCTGACTTTATCACCAAACGGGAAATATCTTTACGCTTGCACAGATACTAAAACACCAAATGCCGGTAGCGTTAGCAGTTTTGAATTTAATCCCGAAAACAAATCACTAACTTTTTTAAACAAACAATCAAGCGGTGGCGAAAATCCCGTTTATGTTTCGATTCATAAAAGCGGAAAATGGCTTGTAAACGCCAATTATACTGAGGGAAGTGTTTCGGTTCATCCGTTACTAGAAAATGGAAAAATCGATTCGCTTGCGCAGAATTTCCAATATATGGACGGAAGTACCAACAAAGAAAGACAAACCAGATCACACGTACATTCGGCAGTATTTTCACCTCAAAATGATTATTTGTTTTTGCCTGATTTAGGAGTCGATAAAATTCGTTGTTATCAATTTGATGAAAATAAAAAACAACCTTTAGTCGAAACAAAAAGCCCTTTTACAAAAACAGATTTAGAAGCTGGACCAAGACATTTCACTTTTCATCCCAATCAGAAATTTGGATATTGTATTGAAGAAATGGCTGGAGCGATTAGTGTTTATCAATATGAAAATGGAACTTTAAATAAGATTCAGAGAATTTATACACATCCGGACAAAATTAAATCAGGTTTTGAAAGTTCAGACATTCATATTTCACCCGACGGGAAATTTCTTTACGCCACAAATCGCGGAAAGGAAAATAATATTGCCATTTTTTCAATTGATGAAAATGGTCTTTTAAAAAACATTGGGTATCAGTCGACTTTAGGAAAACATCCGAGAATTTTCGCCATCGACGAAAGCGGGAAATTTTTAATTGCAACCAATGTTCTTACAGGAAATGTAGTCGTTTTTAAACGAGATCAAAAAACAGGAATGCTGAAAAAAACAGAGAATAAAGTTAAAATGGAGAATGTTTCCTGTGTTCAAATTAAGAGAATTTAATTATTGTTCTGATTCTCATTTTATGTCATTCTGAGCGAAGTCGAAGGGTCGTGCTAGAAACTCAACGAAGATTGGCGATTTTTTTTGTAGAATTACTGGTGTGATTTCTCCTTTCAGTCGAAATGACAAACACTGTAATAACACAATACGTAGATTTAAAAATTATTTTTAATCTTTTAATCTGGCTAAAACAATTTTAATAATACAATAAAAATGGCAACATCAAATTTTAATTTACAACCGGATTTTCTAGAAGATGAAATCACAAAATTAATTCCGTTACAAGAAAACCATTTTGAAGAACTTTATAAAGTTGCTTCAGATCCATTAATATGGGATCAGCATCCATCAAAAGATCGATACAAAATAGAAATATTTAAGCCTTTTTTTGAAGGAGCACTGAGCTCTAAAGGTGCTTTTTTAATTTTAGATAAAAAATCTAATGAGATAATTGGTACCACCCGATTTTATGATTACGATAAAGAAAAATCAAGTGTTGGTATTGGTTATACTTTTATTGGACGAAAATTTTGGGGTAAGTCTTATAACCAATCAACTAAAAAAATAATGATTGATTATGCTTTTCAGTATGTTGATTCGATACTTTTTCACGTTGGAATAGAAAATTTCCGTTCGCAAAAAGCGGTTTTAAAACTTGGAGCTACTAAAATAAATGAAATATTTTTTTCCGTTAACGACATAAATATGCCTCATTTTGAATACGAATTAAAGAAACAATAAATAATGAATAGAATAACAGTCTTTTGCGGTTCTAGTTTTGGTACCGAAGAAATCTATAAAGAACAAGCTATTTTGTTAGGACAAACTCTGGCAAAACAAAACATAGAATTGGTTTATGGCGGTGCAAATGTTGGTTTAATGGGGGCTGTGGCAGATGGTGTTTTAAATGCCGGCGGAAAGGCAATTGGCGTTTTACCAAATTTTTTAAGGTCTAAAGAAATTGCACATCTGGGTTTAACCGAATTAATTTTGGTAGAAAGTATGCATGAAAGAAAAACGAAAATGAATGATTTATGCGATGGCGTTATCGCATTGCCAGGAGGTTTTGGAACTCTCGAAGAACTTTTTGAAATGTTGACTTGGGCGCAACTAGGGCTTCATAAAAAACCAATTGCAATTTTAAACATCAATGGTTTTTATGACTCTTTAATTGAATTAACTGAAACAATGGTCGAAAAAGGTTTGCTGAAAGATGTCAATCAGAAAATGCTTTTAGTAAGTGATAATATCGACGATTTATTAGATCAAATGAAAAATTACGTACCTCCAACTGTCGGAAAATGGATTGATAAAGGCAAAGTGTAAAGTATTATTCTTAAATTAGATTCCTCAAAAAAAATCAGGTTTTAAGTTTCAAGTTTCATAATACACAATAAAAAAAATGAAAGCAGAAAACAACCACTTCGCAAAAGCCGAAATGCTGATCAGAAAACCTGTTTCAGAGGTTTTTCAGGCTTTTATAAATCCCGAAATAACCCGGAAATTTTGGTTTACAAAAGGTTCCGGAATACTAGAACAAGACACAAAAACGGTGTGGACTTGGGAAATGTATGGCTTTTCTTTGACCGTTACTACTCATGTTTTGCAGGAAAATAAAAAAATAGTGATCGAATGGGGAGATCCAGACGAAACTACAATTGTAGAATGGCTTTTTAGTCCGCTAAACGAAAACGAGACTTTTGTGAGCATTACTAATTCTGGTTTAAAAGGAGATTCTGATAAAATAATCGATCAGGTTCGCAATTCAACTGAAGGTTTCACACTGGTTTTGGCTGGTGCAAAAGCGTATCTGGAACATAAAATTCAGTTGAATTTAGTTTTAGACAGATTCCCGAAAGGTTTAGCTTAAAACACGTATTTAACGATAAAGACTTAGAATCGCAAAGTTTTCAACATTATAAATACGTTGATTTAAATAGATTTTTATTAAAATCATTTTAATAAAAATCTGTGGCAAATAAATATAACTCTACACCTTTGCGAGACATTCATTAATCCAATCTTCAAAATAAATCGTAAATTAATGGAGACTAAGAAACCTACAAATATTGACGAATACATTGGAACATTTCCAAACGACGTACAGGAAATTTTAGAAAAAGTAAGAATGACTATTCAAAAAGCAGCGCCCGATGCCAAAGAAAAAATTAGTTATTCGATGCCGGCTTTTGAACAAAATGGAATTGTTGTTTATTTTGCTGCTTTTAAAAATCATATTGGCTTGTATGCTTTACCAAGTGGTCACGAAGCATTTTCGGCAGAACTTTCTAAATATAAATCAGGCAAAGGTTCAGTTCAATTTCCGTTAAATCAACCTATGCCTTTTGACTTAATTACAAAAATTGTAAAGTTTAGAGTAAAAGAAAATCTGGATAAAGTAAAAAAGAAATAACCATAAATGAATTTAGCCGAACACTACAATCAACTTTATACAAAATCTGCCAAAGAAATTTTGGCTGGAAATTATAAGCTAGATACTCAAATTAATTCCGTATCAGATTCTCGTTTTGGGATAACGCTTCTTATTCGTCCAAGCGAAAGTGTCAAAGCAAATATTCAGGTACTTTTAAAGGATTTAAAAGCCGTAGATAATACACAATATTACTATCCTGATTCCGACATTCACATTACGGTAATGTCGATTATTTCGTGCTACGATGGCTTTAGTTTAGATAAAATAAACGTTCATGAATACATCGAAATCATCGAGAAAAGCTTAATTGAAGTCGATCAAATCAATATCAATTTTCGCGGTGTAACGGCTTCGCCATCTGCTGTAATGCTACAAGGTTTCCCGTCAGACGAAACTCTTAACGCTTTTCGAAACAAACTTCGAGATAATTTTAAAAACTCAGATTTACAGCAAAGTATCGATAGTCGGTATGAAATTGCAACCGCGCATTCTACTATTATGCGATTTCAGGAAAAACTTAAAAATCCAGAAAAATTAGTACAAGTTTTAGAGCAATATCGCGACTATGATTTTGGAGAATTTAGGGTAAAAGAACTAGAATTAGTTTATAATGATTGGTATCAACACGACAAAAATACAATTCTCTTAGCCGATTTTTATTTGTAATTTTTTTCGTTGCGATTTTTTTTTGCCACGACTCGAGCGATAGCGAACAGGCAAAGCAATTTCGAGGCAAAAAAACTTTATTTATTAAACTTTCCAAAATGCCACAAAACGCCAGACGGATCATGCAAGAAACATTCGCTTCCCCAATCAAAATGTTTTGTTGGAGTTAATTTTACTCCATATTTCTCTGTTAGATTGAGTTTTAAAAGTTCGTTGTAATAATAATCAACATCTTCGACTTCAAGAAAAATCATGGTGTTTTCGTTCCAACTTTTATCATAATAATCTTGAAGATAAAAGGCCAAATCTCCAGTTTTAAAAACCGAAAACTTCGAATCTAAAACTCCTTCCTCGAATCCTAAATCCTGATAAAAACATCTAGAGATTTCAAAATCTTTAGCTCCAATAAATGGTCGGATTGATTTGGCTTTATGTTTCATGCTTATAGACTTACAATGATTAATATCCAAACAAATTTATTCATTATTCATTTAAAACCAATCAACACCATTATCTAAACGAATTAGAAAATCAGTAAAAGATGAACCAATTTCAATATTATACTTACTATCCAAATCTATAAAAGGCGAAAGGATTATTTTTATATTTTCATTTTCGTCAAATTCAATTCCAATGAATTCTCCACTTCCGTTTGATCCAATCCCAATTGTCTGTTGTAATTCGTTTACGATATTATAGCTTTCATTGGCTTCAATAATTTCTTCTAAACTCCAAAGCTTTATAAATTCGACACCAATAAATTGATCGAAACCAAAATAGTTTTCTAGATAATAAACATAATCTTCTGGAAGTTTTAAATTGGAATACGATTCAATGTCCGCTATTTCAATTGAAGATTTTAAATCTCTTTTAGGAAAAGAATACTTCACAGTCAGATTCACTAAATCTTTAGTCATAAAATCTTAAGAATTACTTTAAAATTACATTGTATTATCTCTTCTTCAAGATATTCCCTAAACCTCTACCAATTTGTTCAATTGTCTCGATTCCTTTTGTTAATGGCGTTGCTGTAAAATCTTCATAAGCATCCATTGAAGTTTCTTTACGGTCGTCTTGCGCATAAACCAAAATCAAGTTATTATTGGTAAAAAACTTCTCGAATTTTTGAGGCAGTTTATCAAAAATCGATTGGTACGAAACAGAACCTTTTCGAGATAAGTTAAAGACAATTAAATCGGTTGGTTTTATTTCTTCGGAAATTGATTCAAAATCTTCCCAATCCATAATGCTTTTAAAACCTAATTTTGCATTTAGCTTTAAATTTGTTGCAATTTGTTGAATGGTTTGATGCGTTTTATATTCAGCATAAATTACAATCGGAATACTTAATTCTTGCGATAATCTACATATTTTTTGTAGTAGAAGATGAAATCCAACTCCTCTTTCTGAAAAAGGCGGACAAATAAAAACCAATCTTTTTTCTTCGATAAATGATTTCTGAAACCTACAGATAAACAAACTTTTACCCACATTATTGATAATCGAATCTACATTCTCACCAAAAATCTTATCTAGAAAACCTGTTTTTCTTGGCCATCCAATAATCACAATATCCGACATGATTTCTTTTGAAGTTCTCGCAATTCCACTTGCAGGATTATGGTCAATTCTGGCAATCGTATTAATTTTTACTTCTGACGCCGAACCTTGAATTACGAATTTATCAACGGCTTTTCTATACTTTAAAATATTAATTTCGGCCTGATCATTATTGGGTACAATCGTTAATAATGTCACCGGATTTGATGATTTTTTATCTTTAATTAAAAGTGCAAAATCTAATAAACTCGCAGTAGCCGAAGTTTTTGCTAACGGAATTAAAATATGTTCGTCTAAAATTTCATCGCTTTTAGCATCTTCATGCGAAACTTCTTCTTCGCAAATTGCTATTTTTTTAGCTGCTTTTTCAGTTGCGAAAGAAGCAACAATACATGTAATTAAAATTAAGATAATGGTCCCGTTCAGGATATTTTCGTCAAGAATTTTAGCTTTAAATCCAACCAAAATAACCGCTAAAGTTGCGGCAGCGTGGGCGCTACTTAACCCAAAAATCAATTGTCTTTCAGTCTTAGTATATTTAAAAACGACTTGCGTAAAAAATGCCGCAATCCATTTTCCAAAAATAGCCACAACACTTAATGTTCCTGCAACAATTAGTGCTGTTGGTCCGCTAAGAATCACACTGATATCAACCAACATTCCCACAGAAATCAAGAAAAACGGAATAAACAATGAATTTCCAATAAACTCAATTCTGTTCATCAATGCAGACGAATGCGGAATTAAAGGATTCAACGCTAAACCTGCCACGAAAGCACCAATAATTGGCTCTACTCCTGCTACTTCGGCCAAGAATGCAGCGAAGAAAACTACCGAAAGTACAAAAATATAGTGGGCGTGTTTTTCACTTTCTAATTTTTTAAAGAACCATTTGGCAATTCTTGGAATCACTAAAAACATAATTGCCGAGAAAATAGCTAATGAAACCGTTAGTTTTATCCAAAAAGCCTGATTTAGATTGCCCTGACTACTTCCCATAATTACAGCCAAAATGATCAAAACCGCTGTATCTGTCAAAATTGTTCCTCCAACTGTAATGGCAACAGCTTGATTTTTTGCAATTCCAAGTTTGCTCACAATTGGGTATGCTACCAAAGTGTGCGTTGCAAACATACTTGCGGTTAAAAAACTGGCGTTAAAATCGTAGTTCAGTAAATAAAAACAAACCGGAAAACCAATTGTTAAAGGAAAAATAAAGGTGAAGAACCCAAATAACAAACTCTTATTTCGATTGGCTTTAAACTCATTCATGTCGAGTTCCAGACCAGCAATAAACATAATATATAAAAGTCCAATTGTCGAGAATAAATCGACTGCTGAGTTTTTTGCCAAAATATTCAGACCGTGAGGCCCAATAATAACACCGGATATAATAAGTCCAATAATTCCCGGAATATTTATTTTTTTTAGTAAAATAGGTGACAAGAGAATAATGAAAAGTATTAACGAAAAAATCAATACTGGGTTGGTAAGCGGTAACTCAAATTCTTGTAAAAAGTGCTTGAAAAATTCTATCATAATGTAATTTTATCTTCTTTGTAGTATTTTAATTTTTTGTGAAAAGTGGTATTAAAATTAAAATCAAATCTCAGAAGTTATTATTTACCGATTTATCTAAAATCAAACAAATCGGGATTCTTTAGTGATTGCTTCATTACAAAAATACCTAAAAAAAATGCGAACTTTTCACGAAAACCGCATATTAAGTAATAAAATTTGTTTCGTTGTCAAATTATTAATATTTAATATATTTTTTAACAAAATCGCAACATTTACAAACGAAAATAAATGTTCATTGCATTATTCAATTATCTTTGTCTTAATAAATATTGCACAATGGAAGAATGTATCTCTGTTTTTGATATGCTTAAAATTGGCGTTGGCCCCTCAAGTTCACATACTTTAGGGCCTTGGAGAGCCGCTGAACGTTTTTTAGAAGAGTTAAAAAACGAATCAATTTTAGACCAAATTAAACGTGTAAAAGTCGATTTGTACGGATCACTTTCGTTAACCGGAAAAGGTCACGCTACAGATTTGTCTGTTATGTTAGGTTTAAGCGGTCAAGATCCAGAATATATTCCGGTAGAGAATATTGCGGGAATCATTAAAACGATCGAAGACAGGAACGAAATTATTTTGGCCAACCAACACACAATTCCGTTTTATTTTCTTCAAGATATTGTTTTCAATAAAGACTTTCTTCCTTTTCATGCAAACGGATTAAAATTTACGGCTTATAAAGCCGATGATTCTGAATACGAATCTACTTTTTATTCGATTGGTGGAGGTTTTGTCGTGAAAGAAGAACGCACAAATGCCAAAATTAATGAGGTTATAAAATGCGCTTTCCCCTTCCCGATTCAAAATGCGGTTGAACTTTTAAATTATACGGTTTCAGAAAACAAATCGATTTCTGAAATTGTTTATGAAAACGAAAAGTCAATGCGCCCTGAAGCCGAAATTCATTCGGAATTAATGCGTATCTGGAATACGATGTTAGAATGTATGTACATTGGTTGCCATACCGGAGGTATTCTTCCCGGCGGATTAAACGTTCGCAGAAGAGCTTTTGATATGCACCAAAACTTAATAGGTTTATCTAATTATTCTGACCCACAAAGTTGGCTAGAAGAAATTAGAAAAACTGAAGTAAAATTTCGTCAAATCCTGAAATGGGTAAGTTGTTTTGCACTTGCCGTGAATGAAGTAAATGCTTCTTTAGGCCGCGTAGTTACTGCACCAACAAACGGAAGCGCTGGTGTAATTCCGGCTGTTTTAATGTATTATTTGGTTATTGAAAACCATAATGCAGGCGAAAAAGAAATCAAACAATTTTTAATGGTTGCCGGAGAAATTGGAAGTATCTTTAAAAAAGGTTCCACTATTTCTGCTGCTATGGGCGGATGTCAGGCCGAGATTGGCGTTTCGTCATCAATGGCGGCGGCGGCACTTTGTGAATTAATGGGCGGAACTCCTGCTCAAGTTTTAATGGCTGCCGAAATCGCAATGGAACATCATTTGGGTTTAACATGTGATCCAATTGGTGGTTTAGTACAAATTCCTTGTATCGAAAGAAATACTATGGGAGCTATAAAAGCTATAAATGCCGCAGAATTAGCCTTAGAAACAGACTCTAAAAATGCTAAAGTCCCGTTAGATAAGGTAATTAATACCATGTGGCAAACTGCAAAAGATATGAATTCTAAATACAAAGAAACATCAGAAGGTGGTTTAGCAATTGCCGTAAATATGGCCGACTGTTAGAATAATATTGTTTAATTTTGCAAACAAAAAAATCTCGTTTTAAAAGTAATTTCAGCTTTTAAAATCATTCATAAAACTAAAACTCACTCATAATGTCAGTTGCAAAAAAAGATTATAAAAGAATCACTACAAAATCCTTAATCGAAATGAAAAGCCATGGGGAAAAAATCTCTATGCTTACCGCTTACGATTATACAATGGCAAAAATTGTTGATACCGCAGGTGTCGATGTAATTTTAGTAGGCGATTCTGCATCAAATGTTATGGCTGGTCACGAAACGACTTTGCCAATTACTTTAGATCAAATGATCTATCACGCTTCATCTGTAGTTCGCGCTGTAGAAAGAGCTTTAGTTGTGGTAGATTTACCTTTTGGAAGTTACCAATCTGACCCAAAAGAAGCTTTGCGTTCTGCTATTAGAATCATGAAAGAAAGTGGCGGACATGCTGTAAAACTTGAAGGAGGAAAAGAAATTAAAGAATCTATCAAAAAAATATTAAACGCAGGAATTCCGGTTATGGGGCATTTGGGTTTAACACCTCAATCGATCTACAAATTTGGAACTTATAGCGTTCGTGCCAAAGAAGAGGAAGAGGCTGAAAAATTAATTGAAGATGCAAAATTACTTGAAAAAGTAGGATGTTTTGCTGTTGTTTTAGAAAAAATCCCTGCTGATTTGGCTCAAAAAGTTGCCGAAAGTATTTCGATTCCAGTTATTGGTATTGGTGCCGGAGGTGGTGTTGATGGTCAAGTTTTGGTTATTCACGATATGTTAGGAATGAACAATGAATTTAGCCCACGTTTCTTACGTCGTTATTTAAATTTATACGACGAAATGACAAAAGCAATTGGTCAATATGCTGCTGATGTTAAGTCTAGTGATTTTCCTAATGCTGGGGAGCAATATTAAGTTTTAAGGCGCTAAGGTTCTGAGTTGCTAAGGCTCTAAGGTTTCTTTTTTCAGGAACAAAGACTCAAAGTGACAAAGGTTCATAGCTTTTTAATTTCACTCTTATTTCTTGTAAAGACGCAAAGAATCAAATTTAAACTTTGCGTCTTTGCGTCTTTGCGAGAGATTCAAATCCTACAGGTTTCAATATAAAATTTAAAATTACTACAAGTCTAAAAATGAAAATTCTTTCTAATAAAGAAAACTTACAAGTATTACACGAAGACAATCATATTATTGTGGTTAACAAACGTGTAGGCGATATTGTGCAAGGTGATAAAACGGGCGACAAGCCATTATCTGATATTGTAAAAGAATACATTAAAGACAAATACAACAAACCTGGAGACGTATTCTTAGGTGTGATTCATCGTTTGGATCGCCCTACAACCGGAATCGTAGTTTTTGCCAGAACAAGCAAAGCTTTAACGAGAATGAACGAAATGTTTAGCAATCGTGAAACGCAAAAAACGTATTGGGCTGTTGTAAAAAATAAACCTCAGGAAAAATCTGCAAAACTCGTTCATTATCTAAAAAGAAACGAAAAGAACAATACTTCAAAAGCGCATTTAAAAGAAGTTCCAGACAGTAAACTGGCAAGTTTAGATTATACTGTTTTTAAGGAACTTCAAAATTATGTGGCGCTGGAAATTAATTTACATACTGGTCGTCATCATCAAATTCGTGCACAATTATCTGCTATTGGATCTCCAATAAAAGGCGATTTAAAGTATGGTTTTGACCGAAGTAATCCTGATGGCGGAATTCACCTTCATGCGCGCAAATTAGTTTTTATCCATCCTGTATCCAAAGAAAACATTACAATCATTGCACCTACTCCGGATGAGACGATCTGGAATGCTTTGTGATTTTATGATTTATTTGTTAAAATTTCAAAAATTATCGATTAACTTGCATAGAGAAAAACAAGTTAATCTAAAAAATGGACTATAAAAACGACATCGGATACAGAAAAGAAACGCTAAAGAAATTATTGTACAACATTCAAAAAAGCGAAGATTTAATTGTAAAAGCTTTGTACGATGATTTTAAGAAGCCTGAATTTGAAGCTGTTTTAACCGAAACGAATTATGTCATTTCGGATCTAAAAGACACCATTAAAAATATACATAAATGGTCTCAACGAAAACGCGTTTTTCCATCATTACTTAATTTCCCTTCAACTGATTATATCTATAAAGAGCCATACGGAAAAGTACTGGTTATTGCACCTTGGAATTATCCTTTTCAATTAGCTTTATGTCCACTAATTTCAGCCGTTGCTGCAGGAAACAGAGTTGTTTTAAAACCGTCGGAACTTACTCCACATACATCAGCGGTAATTGCTAAAATTATCGAGAAAACTTTTCATGTTAACCATGTTGAAGTTATCGAAGGCGGCGTCGAAGTTTCGAATAAACTGTTAGCACAACGATGGGATTATATTTTCTTTACCGGAAGTGTTTCTGTTGGTAAAGTTGTTGCCCGGGCTGCTGCCGAGAATTTAACTCCGGTAACTTTAGAACTTGGCGGAAAAAATCCTTGTATTATTGACGAAACTGCCAATTTAAAACTTGCAGCCAAACGTATTGTTTGGGGAAAATTTATTAACGCTGGTCAAACCTGTATTGCTCCCGATTATATTTTGGTTCAAAAAAATATGAAGGTTAATTTCGTTTCTTTTTTAATCGAAGAAATCATAAAAGCTTACGGTAATAAAATGGAGAAATCTCCAGATTTTGCCCGTATTATTAATACCAAAAACTGGGTGAGGCTGGATAGCATGATCGAGCGCGAAAAAGTAATTTATGGAGGAGAAACGGATGCAGAAAAACTTTATATTTCGCCAACTTTAATCGAAGAACCTGCTTTGGACAGTCCGGTAATGAAAGAAGAAATATTTGGTCCTATTTTGCCTATTCTTATTTACGAAACTGAGGCCGACATTGAAAAGGTGGTAAGTCGCTACGAAAAACCTCTTGCTTTTTATATTTTTAGCGAAAACAAATACTTTGCTCAAAATCTAATCAAAAAGTACTCATTTGGCGGAGGTTGCATAAACGATACAGTTGTTCATTTTTCTAATAAAAGACTTCCCTTTGGAGGCGTTGGTCATAGCGGTATTGGAGCCTATCACGGTCAATTAAGCTTTGATACTTTTTCACATCATAAACCTGTCGTAAAAAAAGCCAACTGGCTCGATCTCCCTATGAGGTACGCTCCTTACAAAGACAAACTTACTTCTCTTAAACGATTATTAGACTGGATTTAATAGACTAAAACATTTCAGTATTGTTTTGTAGATTTTTATACGGAATTGATTTAAAATATTATATTTACGCATGATAAATCTAACTAAATCATTAGACTATAAAATAATTTTACCTATTAAATAATGAAATCCACTCTTGATCAAATCAATGACATTAAAAATCACGGTTATGCACTAGATTTTTCAAATGTTTTTAATCATGCTTTCGAAAATTATAAAAAAATTGCTCTTTATGCCGGATTAATATTATTAGTCTTTTCAATTTTATTTGGTTTGCTTGCCTACGGTATTTTAGGGGCTATTATAGGATTCGATAAATTAACCAATGCCAATATTCTAAGTATAAAACCTGAAAATTTGTCTCAAATTCATTTAATATATTACATTGTAGTATCAGCATTTGTTTCGGCAATTTTCAGTCCTTTTACAGCTGGATTTTTAAAAATGGCTGATTGTGCAGACAAAGATCAGGAATTCAATGTTTCAACGATTTTTAGCTATTATAGAACGCATCATTTTTCGCAAATCTTTTTGGCAACTTTTATTATTTCTTTAATAAGTGTTGTAATAACATCCTTGTTAGAAATTCAAAAATTAAATAGTCTTGGATTACTAATTTCACTAACAATTACATTTTTTACGTTTTTAACCCTTCCACTTATTATATTTGGAAATCTAAGTGCTTTTAATGCTATAAAATCAAGCTTCATTATTATTAGTAAACAACCACTAGTATTGTTAGGCTTAATGATTATGATTGTTGTTGCATTTTTTGTTGGACTTATAGCGCTCTGTATCGGAATATTATTTACAATTCCGTTTACCTATTCGATGACTTACGCTATATATTGTGCCATTTTTAATATTGATAAAGAAGATCCTATTGATTCTATCGGACAATCTGATTTTTAATAAAATAGAAAATATCGGATAAAAAAGGAGCCTAACCTACTCTACCGAAATTTTCAAAAAACTAATTAGTAAACCAAACATATCCCCAATATCTATGGTAGAAGACTATAGTATTTTCAATTCGTTGATTTCAGGAATTGCCTTGCTTGGTGGTGCCCTGAAATCAATTATGATGAATTGGTACGTCTTTTCTTCCAACATAATTTTTTTCAACAATCCTAAGCTTATTATCTTAGGCTTGGCCTTGTTTGGTTTTCTCTTTCTTCTGGTTTATCAGTTCTTTAAAATCAAAGCACGAATTGGTTATTTTATCGAAAAGAAACCAGAAATAGAAACTGAAAGTAGAGAGTATCAACTCTATATTTTATTTTTTGGTATTGCCGTTATCCTTATTGAGATTATAAATGAGATTTTTAAAATCCGGCCAAAAAGCTTATTAATTCAAAATGTAGCAATTGGTTTTGCCGTGCTTCTTATTTATTTTGCAACAGATAAAATAAAATTTCTACGCGAAAAAATCCAGCCAATATTTATATTCTTTTTCTTTGTTTATATAACTTATGTTGCCAGCAATATTATTAGACTTCCTAATGATGTTGTACCCATAATTGTCTTTTTAATTTCTTTTTACTTTTCTTACGGCATCTTAAAACCCATAAAGATTTATTGGATTTTTATAAGTTTAGTTTTTTGCTTTCTATCAGTAACTGTATTTTTTCATTTAATTTCAGTAAAATCTTCTGTACTCTTAATCAATTTTTGCATTTTAATTTTTATTATCAATCAAGTACGATATGCCGTATTATTAAACAATCGGGATAATTATAGATTTACTAATGAAATCGTACACAAAGGAAATTCGCTTACTATTGCAACCAACAACAAGAACGAAGTTTTATTTTGCAGCGAAACCATTACCTCTATTTTAGGCTATTTACCTGATGAAGTTATGGGATTAAAGTTTTGGAAACTAACCAAAGGAATTGACTTTATTGAAAACCTTGAAGCTTTAACGCATGAAGAGGACAAACTTTACATCAGGAAATTAAAAAGCAAAAATGGTGAGTTTAAATACATTCAATGGAAAGATAAAAAATTCTCTGATGATTTAATTATCAGTATTGGTCAAGATGTTACAGAACAAACTATTGTTCGAGATCAATACAAAAACTTGATTCAAACCGCAACTGATATTATTTTTGAAGTCGATGCCGATGGCTATTTTACATTTATAAATGATTTTGGTTTTTCTATTCTGGGCTATTCAGAAAATGAAATTATTTCGCAACATTACTCCAATTTTATTCATGAAAATTATCAGCGAAATGCCGTTGACTTTTATGAAAACTTAGAACTCAACGAAAATAATTTTCCAACAATTGAAATTCCAATTTTAAAGAAAAATGGAAAAAGAATATGGATTTCGCAAAAGATCATTATCCGTAAAAATGATTTAGGTCAAACTATTGGTTATGCAGGCATAGCGCGAGATATTACCGACATTAGAAACATTGAAAATGACAAAAAAAAGAGGCTAAAAAAAATTGAGGCCTATAACAATTCTACGAGTAAATTATCCACAACAAACTTTAGTCTTTACGATAATTTAAACAATGTCATCGATTTTATTATAAAAGAAGCTGCGACAGCAACTAAAACAAATCGCGTAAGTTTCTGGAAATACAATAAAGATTTAATCAGTTGTAAAAACTTGTTTAGTATTGACAATCAAAACTTAAGCGATAAAAAAATTCTGGATAAAGAATCCTACCCAATTTATTTTGAAACCTTAAAAAACAAAACCATTATTAATGCTCCTGATGTTTTTAATAAACTAGAAACATCTGAGTTTCAAAAACTTTACTTCACAAAAAATCACATCAAATCAATGCTTGATGTTCCTGTATTTTTGAGTGGTCAATTGATTGGTGTAGTTTGCTTTGAAACTACTGAGGAAAAAAGAGAATGGGACAATGAAGATATTAATTATGCCAGAACCATCTCTGACATAATTTCATTGGCTTTTTCTTCACAGATGCGTCTAGAAGCTGAGCGAAGATTAGAATTTAAAAGTCAACTACTTTCGGCACTTTCACTTTGTACAGAGAAATTTTTATTGAGCAAGACTCCGCACGAAATGTTTCACGAAACATATGAGCTAATTGGTAAAGCTGCCAGAGTCGATCATATGTATTACTACGAAAAAGACCTTACAAATGATACTGTAAGTCAAAAATACAAATGGTCAAGAGAAGGAATCGAACACCAAATAACCAAAATACAACAACTTACAAAAAATCATTTACAAGAAATTTACGAGGCGGCGCACAATAAAAAAATCGTTAACACGCATACTCGAAAACTTGGTGATACTTTTTTTAAACAATTATTAATTGACAACGAAATAAAGTCCATTTTGATTTTGCCTTTGTACATCGATGATATATTTATTGGTTTTATTGGTTTTGATGATTGTACAAAAGAAAGAAAATGGTCTGAGGAAGAAATTTACATTTTTCAGGTTCTGGCCAACAATATTTCATCGGCTTTAGAAAGAAACCGAAATGAAACCAAAATCATTGAAAGCGAAGAGAAATTCAAACTAATCGCCAATAATATTCCAGGCACCGTTTACTTATCAAAATTTGATGCTTTCTCTACCAAAATATTTCTTAATGATGAGATTTTAAACCTAACCGGCTATTCTAAATCAGAATTTATTGAGAACAATTTATCATTCTTATCACTTATACATCCTGAGGATAAAAATGACGTAATCAATAATCAAATTGATAATTTACAAAACGGAATGCCGCTTCATAATATTTACCGTATTCGACGAAAAACAGGCGAATATATCTGGATAGAAGAATTTGGGGATGTTATTAAAAAAGGGGATGAAATTGAATTTGTTGGCGGAATTTATTTCGATATTACCAATAAAAAAGTAACTGAAGACGCCATAAAAGCAAAACAACTTGCAGAAGCTGCCAACAAATCTAAGTCAGACTTTTTAGCCAATATGTCGCATGAAATTAGAACGCCTTTAAACGGGATCATTGGTTTTACGCATTTATTGATGAAAACCGACTTGGGAGAAATTCAGGAAAAGTACATGACCACTATTAATCAATCAGCACATTCATTGCTTGATATTATTAATGACATACTTGATTTTTCTAAAATTGAAGCGGGAAAACTGGAACTGTTTATTGATTTGTACGATATTAAAAAAGTACTCGGACAGGTTTTTGATTTAATTGTTTACGAATCGAACCAAAAAAATCTGCAACTAGAATTGAATATAGATCATGATGTTCCTAAATATATCTGGACAGATATTGTGAGAATAAAACAAATTTTGATCAATTTACTTTCAAATGCCGTAAAGTTCACGAATGAAGGTTTTATCAAACTGAATGTTTCTGTTGTTGAAAAAAATAAAAATAACAATTGTATCATTCGATTTTCTGTAATTGATACCGGAATTGGAATTCTTGAAAAAAATCAAAAAAAGATTTTTAAAGCTTTTTCGCAAGAAGATAGTTCTACAACGAGAAAATTTGGAGGGACCGGTTTAGGATTAACAATTTCCAATCAATTACTAGCTTTAATGGAAAGCCGACTGCAACTTGAAAGCAAAATAGATATTGGAAGCATTTTCTACTTTGATTTAAATTTAAAAACAAGCAATCAAAGTATTAACGAAAAATATAACGCCGAACGTAAAAAGAACAATTTCAAACTTAATACCAACAACATAAACCACGATCACAAAAAATTTACATTTTTAATAGTAGAAGACAATAAAGTAAACATGCTATTATTAAAAACCATTGTTAAAAATCTATATAGCACTGCCTATATATACGAATGTGAAAACGGATATGAAGCTGTAACGCAATTTGAAGCCATAAATCCTGATCTTATTTTTATGGACATTCAAATGCCAATTATGAATGGTTATGAAAGTACTAGAGCCATAAGGAACACGAACACAGGAAAAGAAATTCCGATAATTGCCGTAACGGCAGGTACTGAAAAAGAAGAAAGAAACAAATGTTTGTCTGCCGGAATGAACGATTATATCTCTAAACCCATAATGAAAGGCACTGTAGAGGAAGCTATGACGAAATGGTTAAAATAGTTAAAAACAAAATTGCATCTGATTAGCTGTTATTCTAAAAAAATATATAAATTCGTACATCGCAAAACTCAATAAGCTAAAATACAATTTAATATGAAATGGAAAGGCACAAGGGAAAGTGACAATGTCGAAGACCGAAGAGGAATGTCTTCTGGAGGAAAAACCATTGTAGGAGGTGGAATTATCGGTATTATTATTTTATTAGTAAATGTTTTTGGTGGAGAAAATGCTCAAATGATAACTCCAATTCTAGAACAAATGCAAGGTTCTCAATCAAATCAAACTGAAACTGCAGCTCCCTTAAGTAAAGAAGATGAAGAAATGGGACATTTTGTAAGATCTGTGCTGGCTAAAACCGAAGACACTTGGGACAAAGTTTTCGCAGAGCAAGGATTGACCTATAAAAAACCGAAATTGGTACTTTTTAAAGGCTCTGTAAACACTGCTTGCGGTGGAGCATCATCAGCTTCTGGACCATTTTATTGCCCGGGAGATCAAATAGTATATATGGATTTAGATTTCTTCGAAGAACTAAAAACTAAATTTGGTGCTAAGGGTGGTGATTTTGCCATTGCTTACGTTATTGCTCACGAAATAGGCCATCATATACAAACCTTACTTGGAACATCGGCAAAAACGCGACAGGCACAAGAAGGAAAAAGTGAAGCCCAAGCGAATAAACTTTCTGTTGCGCTGGAATTGCAAGCTGATTTTTATGCTGGTGTATGGGCACATGATAATCAACAAATTTTAGAAGCTGGCGATATTGAAGAAGCTTTAAGTGCCGCAAATGCGGTTGGAGACGATGCAATACAAAGCAAAATGCAAGGACACGTAGTGCCCGATTCATTTACACACGGTACATCTGAACAAAGAATGTACTGGTTTAAAAAAGGTTTCAAAACCGGAGATATTAATCAAGGAAATACTTTTGATGAAATAAGATAATTCATAAACCAAACTATAATAACCAAATGAAAAACATGACTTAGCTGTCATGTTTTTTTTTTGATCATTAATCAATTATACGATAAAGTTTACCAGATGTAACAAATTCACATCAATAATGATATTTTTTAAAAATGAATTTCCAAAAGTATAGATTAAAACAACGCACAATTTATAATTAATTATGGGTATTCTTTTATAAATAATAATTTATACGACTTACCTTTAAACAAAAAATTATTCTTCTTTTTTTTTGTAAGATTAAACTTTCTTATAGCGATATTCTTTTTAATTTAGCCGACGAAAATTCAAGCTCTTTTCTGAGTCATGCCTCAAGTTAAAAATGGGGCGAATATGATTATTTAATAAAACAATCATTAGAACTCAGGAGTGTAAAGTTTTTTCAACTTAATCAAATTAATTGAAGGATAATGCTAGAGAAAAAACAAGAAAAACCCTATGATGAATATTTAATAGGATCGGATTCCACTTTTACAAAAATTGCAACAAGTATTCCAATTATTTCCGCTGCAACACATGGCTGGCTACATGCATCTGTTGCCTTTGCAAATGAAAAAAGGAGCTATCGAAGAAAACAACAATTAAAAAGCTTCTTTGGTGCCCTCACAAATCCAAACTTTACATCTAAGTGGCACAAAATTCTAAAATCACCAGATTTTTCTTTTATAACGAAACATCGTAAAAGGATTTATATAAAACCATATAGAGTTTACATGTCGACCAAATGGACGAAGGAACAAAAAACAAAAGTAATCTGTGATACTTATAAATTTATTTTGAGCAAAAGTGAAACTTTTAAACAATTAATTAAATCCGGTGAAGTTTTAGAGTTAGCTAATTTTAATCTCAATGATGAAATTAAAGCATCGTTAACTTTAGGATATGATGAAAGATTCCGCAAAGAAGGTGAATTAGTTTTTTCATTTGAATGCAATGAGCTTGGAGGACGAATCGTAGCTGCTGCTTGTTCATTTGAAGAAATTAACTATCAACAATGGATTTGCAGAATTGGCTGTGTTCAGGGAAGCAAACAAAATTCTGAAAATTCATCAAAAATGGCTCAAAAACTGCTAAACGGATTGCGCCCTAAATCGCTTATTATTTTTGCCATCCAAGAGTTTTCTAAACAATTAGGATGCACCAGTGTATATGGTGCAGGAGATTCTATTCACGCTTATCGTCAAAAGCATGCTATACATCTTCCTTGGCTGCATACAATAAAATTTGATTACGATACCATTTGGAATGAATCAGGCGGAGAACAAAACAGTGAAGGTTGGTTTAAACTTCCTTTAATATCTTCCCGTAAATCAATGGAAGAGATCAAGTCACACAAGCGAGCTTTTTACCGCAGAAGATATGCTCAAATGGATGATATCTCGATGAAAATATCGGCATCCGTTAAAAAACATATCGCATAAAAACAGCTTTTTAAATTCTGTCTTTTATTAGTTAACTAGTGGTTTTTATTGTTACAGATATTCCACAAGTTTTCAACCATCGAAAATCATTCATAAGATTGGTCTTTCAAAGACGAAACGGATCAACGTTAAATACTGTAACGAAACATAAAATATATTCCCTTAATTGTTTTTTTACCGCAAAGAACACAAAGATTTCAATCTAAGAATGCTTTTAAAGCGCAAAGTTCGCAAAGTTAAGTCAACACAAAGCTTTGTGAACTTTGTCTTTTATAAAAGCTAAGAATAAGAAAAAAACTTAGCATTCTCTCTCCACAGGTTTCTTTGATCCGTTGTAACCTTGAAAAATAATAACGCATAAAAAAAAGCCTTGAATTTCTTCAAGGCTTTTCAAAAATCTGGGTGGCTGACCGGGTTCGAACCGGCGACCCTCGGCACCACAAACCAATACTCTAACCAGCTGAGCTACAACCACCATTTTTTCTTTGCGAGTGCAAATATATAACAAAGGTTTACTTCTACAAAGGAAAAACTGAAAAATTTTCATCAAAAAATGAAAAAAATTATATCAAATCACTTAAACTATTGATAGCCAAACACCTTTCAACAGTGAAACCTTCGGCAAAATCTTTACCAATTAGCCTTCCTAAATCTTGCGCACGATAATTTAAGCTTTCTAAAAAGTTTTTACTTGTAATTGGCGTAGCAGGTTCTTTTGAATTTGCATCATAAAATTGAGTTTTATAAGCCAAAACTGCCTCTACCTTCTTTTTTTCAAAACCAGTTATATCCACTACAAAATCCGGAACAATATTTTTCCATTGAATATAATGATAAACAAACTTAGGTCTCCAAGCTTCCTGATTCACTCCATCAATCGAAGTTTCGATTTTCATTAACCCAGACAAGAAACAAGCATCAGAAACCAACTTACTTCCTTTTCCGTGATCAATATGACGATCGTCAACAGCATTACACAATACTATTTCGGGTTTGTATTTTCGAATCATCTTAATAACCTCCAATTGATGTTTTTCGTCATTTACAAAAAAGCCATCGCGCATTGCTAAATTCTCACGTACCAAAACTCCTAATATCTTTGCAGCATCTTTTGCTTCCTGATCTCTAATCTCGGCAGTTCCACGAGTTCCTAATTCTCCTCGCGTTAAATCTACGATTCCAACTTTTTTACCCAGAGACACCTCTTTTAAAATTGTTCCCGCACAACCTAACTCTACATCATCCGGATGTGCGCCAAAGGCTAATATATCTAACTTCATTATGTTTTTTTATTTTTGCTTATTTCAGATTTCAAGCTTCAAGTCTCAGTCTCAGTTTTCAGTCACAGTCGCAATCACAGTTTAACTGTTTACTGAGACTGAAAACTGAGACTCTTTTTACTTTCTCAAAACCTTTTTCATTGTCATTGATTTATTAACGCTTTCCTCCCATTCCTTTTCAGGAATACTTTCTTTTGTAATTCCGCAACCCATATATAATATTGCTTTATTATCCTTGATTTGCATACTACGTAAATTTACAAATAAATCAGAGCTATTGATATTCTTTGCAAAACTGCTATTTAATTCCCCCAGAAAACCGGTATAAAAAGTTCTGTCGTAATTTTCGTTTTCGATAATAAATGCTTTTGCTTTTTTCTTTGGCAAACCACAAACCGCCGGCGTAGGATGCAATGTATCGATCACTTCTTCTAAAGTCGAATTTTCATTTAAAACTCCCGATATATCAGTTTTAATATGCCAAATCGATCCAGCTTTTAAACTGTAAGGTTCTGTAACCACAACAGACGACGCAACTTCGCGTAGTCTTTTTACAATAAAATCTGTAACATATTGCTGTTCGTCTTTTTCTTTTTGCAGCCAAGAAATTTCAGTTTCCAAATTGGCCTTTTGAGTTCCTGCCAAAGCAGTAGTTTCAAAAACATTTCCGCTCGCCTTTAATAATTGTTCAGGCGTTGCCCCCATCCAAAGTCCAATTTGCGGATGAAAAAAACAATACGAAAAAGTAGCAGGATATAAATGTATTAATCGTTGAAAAGCTATATTAAAGTCAAAATTAACTAAATCAACTTTTTCACTTCTTGACAAAACAACTTTCTTGAACTCTTCATTTTTAATCGCTTCTACCCCTTTTTCGACTAAATTTTCATACTGAAGTTTAGCCTCAGCATCAAAATTTAAATCTTCAATTTCTACGGGATTAAAATCAACTTTCGTTTGCTCTGCACTAATAATTTTAGATTCGCTTTCGGGAATTAAAACAAGTTGTTTTTCATCAAAAGAAGCAAAAACGAACCCTTTCTCGCTATAATCTGAAACCGTGTACAAAGTATCGTTCTGCTGTAAAAACGCAAAAATACTCGAAGAGTTAGGTTTAGAATAAATTACAAAAGGTAAATTTTGTTCTTGATGTTTTTTTATTGTCGAAAAAAAGTCATTCATAATTTCTATTCTGTTTTCTTTCTGTCCAAAACCATATTCGTCAGCTTACAAAGCGAAATCAAATTTCCTTCTTCATCTGTAATCTTAATTTCCCAAAGATGAATACTTCTTCCTTTATGAATAATACGTGCAGTTCCAAAAACCCAACCTTCACGAATACTTTTTAAGTGATTTGCCGAAATTTCAATTCCTCGAACTTCCTGCTCTTTTGGGTCGATAAAAAAGAATGATGCAGCACTGCCTACACTTTCGGCCAAAGCCACCGATGCGCCTCCATGTAACAATCCCATTGGTTGATGAACGCTTGGATTAACAGGCATTTTAGCCGTTAGAAAATCTTCGCCAGCATCAATATATTCAATTTTTAGCGTTTCCATCAAAGTGTTTTTAGAAAACTGATTGCAACGCTCTAATATTTGCTCTTTTGTATAATTCATTAAAATAGGCTTTAAAATCGTAAAATTAAAGAAAAGAAGAGATACAAATCAGAAAATCCAATCCTAAATTAAAAATCATTTAAGAACCTGTCAGTTTTTTGCTATTTTTACAAAAACAATCAAATATAATCTGTCGCCAAAATCTTTTTTTTCGCCACAGATTACACAGACTTACACGGATTATTTATTTTAAAACAGTAGGTAAAATCTTTTTAATCTGTGGCAAAAAAACTATTCAAAAATGCGTCAATACTTTGTACTTTTTATTTTCGGAATAATTCTAGCTTTTAGTTCTTGCCGAACTGATTTTGACACCGTTGCCAGCTCCGGAGATTTAAAGTTTTCAAAAGACACTGTTTACTTAGATACTGTTTTTAAAAACATTGGTTCAAGCACTTACCAACTTAAGGTTTATAATAGAAGTAAAAATGACATTTCGATTCCAACAATTCAACTCAAAAAAGGTTTAAGCTCAAAATACCGAATGACTGTTGACGGAATGAGTGGTAATAATGGTAAAATTTTTAAAGATGTTACGCTTTTAGCCAAAGACAGTTTGTATATTTTTATAGAAACTACTGCAGATATTACAGATGCTAATCCAACTGATTTTTTGTATACCGATGAAATTCAGTTCGACAGCGGTGCCAATCTTCAGCAAGTTGCCCTCGTTACTTTAATACAAGATGCTGTTTTTTTATATCCAAAACAAAATCCTGACGGAACTAAAGAAAAAATTCAAATTGACGGAAAAGCTGTTGATGGTTTTTATTTGAATGAAAACGATCCTGTAAACGGAAATGAGTTACTTTTTACCAAACAGAAACCTTATGTTATTTATGGATTTGCTGGAGTTCCTCAAAGCAAAACAGTTACTTTTGAAGCCGGAGCACGAGTTTTTTTTCATGCTAATTCAGGACTTTATATAGACAACAAAGCTTCGTTACACATCAATGGAACGGTATCGACAACTGATAAATTAGAAAATGAAGTTGTTTTTGAAGGGGACAGATTAGAATCACTTTATGATGACATTCCAGGACAATGGAATTCTGTTATTTTATCCAACGGAAGTACAAATCATACCATAAATCATCTTACTTTAAAAAATGCCATTATTGGTTTGAATATAAAAAATCAAGACAATACTACAATTCAATTAAAAAACACACAAATTTACAATTGCGTCGAATACGGAATACTAGCTCAAAATGCGCGCATAAACGGAGAAAACATTGTAATTAATTATGCCGGATTAGCAAGTTTATCCTGCGTTTATGGCGGAAATTACAGTTTCACGCACTGTACTTTTAATAATAGTTGGTCAGGAAGTGCGCAATTTGCAGTTAATCTAAGCAACAATCTTGCTGGCCAAACTCCAGAAACAAATCCTTTGACACAAGCAACTTTCAATAATTGTATTATTTATGGCTCGGGAACAAACGAATTTAATTTGAATAAAAATACAAGTGCAGCATTTGTTTATCAATTAAACAATTGCTTGTTAAAATTTAGCAGTACGACAACAAATCCGGATTATCAATTTAAAACTGATGCTGTACATTACAATAACATTATTCTAAACGGAAATCCGAAGTTCTATAATGTTTCGCAGAATAAATTTAACATCGATAATACTTCTGCCGCTTTCGCGAAAGGGAATCAGGCGTATATTATTCCGCAAGATATTTTAGGAGTTACGAGAACTTCCCCACCAGATTTAGGAGCTTATCAGAGTGCTGTTTTTCCAAAGTAAATTTTGCCGAGAAGGAGCTAAGAGGCAAAGTTTATTCTCATTTTATGTCATTTCGACGAAGGAGAAATCTCCGCAACGAGAGTCAAATCTTTGTAGAGCTTCTCGCGGAGATTTCTCCTTCGTCGAAATGACAAACAGGGCAATTAATGATTACTTTAATTAAAACTTTGCAACTTTAGGACTTTGCGAGATTAAAAAATAAACTTCTAAAATGAACTTATATAACTTATATGGTTCAAAAAATCCTGTAATTTTTTTTCAAAAGAGTTTGTTTTCAAATTTGCGCTTGCTATTTATTTACACTAAATTTGCACCTCAATACAACAAACTACACATCACAATGATCCATTTCTTTGAAAACCAAAGCAAAACTGTTTTTGCCGTACAAACGCAAAACGAAATTTCGGCTCAAGACATTTCAAAACTAAACTGGCTTTTTGCCAACTCTAATAAGATCGAAAAATCCGCATTGACGGATTTTTTTGTTGGTCCTCGCGCCACAATGATCACCCCTTGGAGTACAAATGCTGTAGAAATTACTCAAAATATGGGTATTCCGGGCATTATCAGAATTGAAGAATTTCATCCGGCAACGGAAGATTTCACTGATTTTGATCCAATGCTTTCACAAAAATTCAATCAATTAGATCAGGAAATTTTCACGATTAATGTTCAACCAGAACCAATTTTGGAAATCGATGATATTGCCACTTACAACAAAGTTGAAGGTTTGGCTTTAAGTCAGGAAGAAGTTGATTACTTAGACAATCTTGCTGTAAAACTAGGAAGAAAGTTAACTGATTCTGAGATTTTTGCTTTCTCTCAAGCGAATTCAGAACACTGTCGTCACAAAATTTTCAACGGAACTTTTGTAATTGATGGTGAAGAAAAAGAAACTTCTCTTTTTAAATTAATTAAAAAGACATCACAGGAAAATCCTAACGATATAGTGTCTGCTTACAAAGACAACGTTGCTTTTGTAAAGGGACCAAAAGTGCAGCAGTTTGCACCAAAAACAGCTGACAAACCAGATTATTACGAGATAAAAGAATTTGATTCGGTTTTATCTTTAAAAGCAGAAACACACAATTTTCCAACAACAGTTGAGCCTTTCAACGGAGCTGCAACAGGTTCAGGAGGAGAAATTCGTGACCGTTTAGCTGGTGGTCAAGGTTCACTTCCATTAGCTGGAACAGCAGTTTACATGACTTCATATTCTCGTTTAAATAATGACAGAAAATGGGAAAATGCTGTGGCAGAAAGAAAATGGTTGTACCAAACTCCAATGGATATTTTGATCAAAGCTTCAAACGGAGCTTCTGATTTCGGAAATAAATTCGGGCAACCGCTTATTACAGGTTCAGTTTTAACTTTCGAACATTCAGAAAACGACCGTAAAATTGGTTACGATAAAGTAATCATGCAAGCGGGAGGAATTGGTTACGGAAAATTAGATCAGGCAATTAAAAAGAAACCACAAGAAGGTGATAAAATCGTAATTCTTGGTGGAGAAAATTATAGAATTGGTATGGGTGGAGCTGCGGTTTCATCTGCAGATACCGGAGCTTTTGGTTCAGGAATTGAATTAAATGCAATCCAACGTTCAAATCCAGAAATGCAAAAACGTGCTGCAAACGCGATTCGTGGTTTGGTTGAAAGCGACAATAACCCAATTGTTTCGATTCACGATCACGGAGCGGGCGGACACTTAAACTGTCTTTCTGAATTAGTAGAAGAAACTGGAGGTTTAATCGATTTGGATAAATTACCTGTTGGAGACCCTACACTTTCTGCAAAAGAAATTATTGGTAACGAATCTCAAGAAAGAATGGGATTGGTTATTGGTCAAAAAGATATTGATACTTTACAAAGAATCGCCGACAGAGAGCGTTCGCCAATGTATCAGGTTGGAGATGTTACGGGAGATCACCGTTTTACATTCGAATCTAAATCAAATGGTTCAAAACCGATGGATTATGCTTTAGAAGATTTCTTCGGAAGTTCTCCTAAAACGGTTATGACTGATAAAACTATCGATAGAAAATATGCTGATGTTGCTTATGACAAGGCAGATTTCGAAAAATATTTACAAGACGTTTTACGTTTAGAAGCTGTTGCCTCAAAAGACTGGTTAACGAATAAAGTTGACCGTTGTGTAGGTGGAAAAGTGGCTAAACAACAAAATGCAGGTCCGTTACAATTGCCTTTGAATAATGTTGGGGTTATGGCGCTGGATTATTTAGGAAAAGAAGGAATCGCAACTTCTATTGGACACGCTCCTATCGCTGCTTTGATTGATCCGGTTGCAGGAAGTAGAAATGCTATTGCAGAATCATTATCAAACATTGTTTGGGCGCCAATTAAAGATGGTTTAAAAGGAATTTCATTATCTGCAAACTGGATGTGGGCTTGTAAAAACGAAGGTGAAGACGCTCGTTTGTACGCTGCCGTTGAAGGTTGTTCCCATTTTGCAATCGAATTGGGAATCAATATTCCAACAGGAAAAGATTCACTTTCGATGAAACAAAAATATCCAAACGACGAAGTAATCGCGCCGGGAACGGTTATTATTTCGGCTGGAGGAAACTGTACAGATATTAGAAAAGTAGTTGAACCGGTTTTACAGAAAAACGGAGATTCTATCTATTATATCAATTTGTCTCAGGATGATTTCAAACTTGGAGGTTCATCTTTTGCACAAATCAGAAACACAATCGGAAACGAAACTTCTACTATAAAAGACGCTGCTTTCTTCAAAAATGCTTTTAATACAGTTCAGGAATTAATCGGCGAAAGCCAAATTTTAGCCGGACACGATATCGGAAGCGGTGGTTTAATTACAACTTTATTAGAATTGTGTTTTGCTGATGTAAATCTTGGAGCAAAAATTGATTTCAGCGCTTTCGCGGAAAAAGACTTATTAAAAATCCTTTTCGCTGAAAATATCGGAATTGTTTTTCAAGCTAAATCTGATGAAGCTGTTGAAGCTAAATTGAAAGCTAACAATATCGAATTCTTCAAAATTGGTTCAGTTCAGGAAACTGCAACTTTAGAATTTGGTGATTACAAATTAGATATTCCAACTTACAGAGATATTTGGTTCGAAACTTCTTATTTATTAGATCAAAAACAATCTAAAAACGGAAGAGCAAAAGCACGTTTCGAAAACTATAAAAATCAAGTTTTACAATATACTTTCCCAGCGCACTTTACAGGAAAAAAACCAGAAATTGACAATTCTAAACCAAGACCAAAAGCAGCTATTATTCGTGAAAAAGGAAGTAATTCTGAGCGTGAAATGGCAAATGCCATGTACTTAGCCGGTTTTGATGTAAAAGATGTTCACATGACGGATTTAATTTCTGGTCGTGAAACTCTTGAAGATATTCAGTTTATTGGTGCAGTTGGAGGATTTTCTAACTCAGATGTTTTAGGTTCTGCTAAAGGTTGGGCGGGAGCTTTCTTATACAATGAAAAAGCAAAAACAGCTTTGGATAAATTCTTCAAAAGAGAAGATACTTTATCTGTTGGAATCTGTAACGGATGTCAATTGTTTATGGAATTGGAAGTGATTAATCCAGAGCATGAAGTTCACGGAAAAATGCTTCATAACGAAAGTAACAAACACGAAAGCATCTTTACTTCTGTAAAAGTTCAGGAGAATAATTCGGTTATGTTATCAACTTTAGCCGGAAGTACTTTAGGAGTTTGGGTTTCTCACGGAGAAGGAAAATTCAATTTACCTCTTGCTGAAGAAAACTACAACATTGTTTCTAAATATGCTTACGAAGGATATCCTGCAAACCCAAATGGATCTGACTACAACACGGCAATGATGTGTGATAAAACAGGAAGACATTTAGTAATGATGCCTCACATTGAACGTTCGACTTTTCAATGGAACTGGGCTCATTATCCAAAAGACAGAAATGACGAGGTTTCGCCTTGGCACGAAGCTTTTGTTAACGCAAGAAAATGGATTGAGAAAATCTAAAAAATATATTTTTATTAAAACGCCCGATAAATTCGGGCGTTTTTTTTGCCCCGAATTACAAGATTTTTTTTGCCACAGATTAAATGATTATCACAGATTTCTCTAAAGCTTTGCAAATCATTTTAATCCTTTAATCTGTGGCAAAAAATTACTTTTTCTCAATCTTGTCATTCCGAGGAACGAGGAATCACACGCGGGATTCGACAAAGATTATCAACAATTGTTACTGTTGTTATGCGTGCGATTCCTCGTTCCTCGGAATGACAAACTTTGTGTTGATTAATAATACATAAGTAAAAAACCTTTTAATTTAAACTACTCTAAGACTAATTTAATAATATCTTAAGGCAGCTTAAGCAAGCATAAATACATGGATAAATATCTTTGTCTCATGAAAAATTTGATGCAAAAACTAGCCTTTCTATTTCTTTTACTTTCTATTAGCCAATTTTCTTTTGGACAAAAATCTTCTATTAAAGGAACTATTTCTGACGGAAAACTTCCAATTGAATTTGTTGATGTTGTATTAAAAAACACAAGCGATTCTACAAAAGTTGCGAGCTATGCTGTAACAGATGCATCTGGAAATTTTTTATTAGAAAATGTACTTTCAGGAGATTATAAATTACAATTCAAATTAATTGGATTTAAGACTTTTACTCAAAAAGTAAAACTTAATGGTGCTCCAATTTCTATGGGAAATATAACGTTACAAAACGACACTAATTTATTGAATGCTGTTGTTGTAAAATCTCAGAGAAAACAAATTGAAAAAACTGACGGTGGTTTTATCTTCAATGCGGTTTCGAATATTACGCAAGCTGGCGGAACTGCAACTGATATGCTAAAAAACATTCCTACTGTTTCTGTTGATGCTGATGGCGGAATTACCTTGAGAGGAAAATCTCCGATGATTTTAATTAACGGAAAAAACTCGGCAATTACCAATATGGATCAAATAGCTGCGAGCAGTATCGAAAGCATCGAAGTTATTAGCAATCCAACTGCAAAATATGATGCCAATGCCGAAAGTGGAATTATCAATATTAAACTCAAAAAAAATAATCAGAGCGGTATGAATGGCGCTGTGGTTTTGGGTGGCGGATTTGGCGCAAAAGGACGATTAAACAGTTCTGTTCTTTTGAATCATAAAACTGATAAATGGAATTTTGGTTTAGGCTATGATAATCGTTTTGCCGGAAGAACTAAAAAAATAAAAGGCGAAAGAACCAATTATCTTATAGATGATGAGCATTTTATTAACCAAAACAGAAGCGATCAACGAACTGAAGGCTTACAGAATTTAAAATTCAACATTGATTTTTCTCCAAATGAACGAAACAGTTTTTCGTTTGAAGCTTTAGGAAATATGGAAAGTCAAGATAATGACGAAACTTTGCATACGCTGGTAAACACAAATACGAATCAGTTTTTCTCTAACAATGTTAGACATTCTTTAGAATTAGAACGTTCAAAAGTTGGTGAACTGGCTTTTAGTTATGACAGAAAATTTGCCGATGATCGAAAAAGCCTAAATGCAAATATTACATCTTCGTTTAATAAACATAGAGAAAATACGGATATCGATACTTTTTATTATGATCAATATAATACTCAAATTGGTGATGCATTTTTGCAAAGAACACACAATTATGAGCATGAAAATATTTCGAACGCAATTGTAAATTATGCCGTTCCTGTTTCTGAAAAATCGATTATAGAAACAGGTTACAAAGGAACATTCCGATTTTTTAATTCGGATTTTCAAAGTGCTGATATGGTTAATGGCGAATATGTCGTAAATCCGTTAGTAAGCAGTGGCTTTAAATACAACGAACAAATTAATGCTGCTTACGGAATGCTAAACTCTTTTATTGGAGAAGAAGAAAATCCAAAGTGGAAATATAATTTAGGATTGCGTGCAGAGCAGGTTTCGAACAATGGTAAAACAGCAAACAACAGTGATAATTTTTCTAATCATTATTTAAAGCTTTTTCCATCGGCATCGCTTCAAATGAATTTAGCATCAGATCAATCTGTAAAAATTGGTTACAGCAAACGTATTAACCGTCCGGATCTGGATGATTTAAATCCATTTATAGATATTACAGATGCATTGAATCCTCATGGCGGAAATCCGTATTTAAAACCTGAGATTATTCATATTGCCGAAATGAGCTATAACAAAGACTGGTCAAAATATTCGTTCTCGACCAATGCTTTTTATAGAAATGCTACAAATACAATTAGACAATATGCAGAACTTCGCGATAATGGCGTTATTTTCTTGTCACCTCAAAATATTGGAAGTACCATTACTTATGGTTTAGAAACTATTTTTAACTTAAAACCGGTTGGCTTTTATGATGCAAATATTAGCATAACTGCTTTTCAGCAAAACATAAACGCATCTAATCTAGCGCAAGATGTGGTGAATAATGCTTTTAGTTGGTACGGAAAAATGATTAACAATTTTGTTCCGTGGAAAGGCGGAAAACTACAAATTATTGGAAATTATAATTCGGCTTTAGCCACAGCACAAGGAAAAAGAATCCCTATTTATAATGTCGATATGGGTTTTCAGCAAAAACTAGGAAGAGGAAATGCCAGACTTGGCTTAGTCGTAACCGACATGTTTAATACGCTCGAAAGTGGCTATAAAAACAATACTTTATTGTTTAGCAATAATCGAACTTCAAAATCTGATACGCGTGCTCTAATGGTAACTTTTGCTTATACTTTTAAATCTGATTTTAAAGAAAAACTACTAGAAAATCAGTTTTCGACGGAGTAATATTTTGATAAAATAAAAAAATCATTCTTGTAATTTGGATTCATTTTTCTAATGAAATTTGAACTATATTCGCCAAAAAATTGTGCCACCAATTTTTTTAAGCATCTCCAAAAACAATTAAACCTACACAGAATGAAATCCTTTTATTTATTACTAAGCACGTTGTGTTTTGTTTCTACAACTTCTTATTCTCAACTTCATGTAGATCAAATTACTTACAACGGCCGAGATCATTTTATTACCACTACTATTGGTTATCCCGTGCCTGGAACTTTTGTTACTACCGGACAAAAAGAACCTATTACTGTACTAAATCCAGACGGAACCGGAGTTATTCAATCTAACGATTTAACTAAAACAAAGATCAACTGGGGAATCGAATGCACAGACGAAGGTGTTCCGGTTTTTAAAGAAGGTTTTAATAGTGCGTCGTATACTTTTTGGTACAGACTAAATGATAGCCTTGACTGGACTTACTCTCAATTTTCGATTCACTTCGCCAAGAAAAAAATGTTCTTAATGGGAGAACGAGTTAAAGAATACGTAGATTATAGCGTTCAGTAATCTACATAAATCTTATACCTGAAAATAAATTTTTCTTGTTTTTTCGAAATTTTACTACAAAAAAGAAAACGTTTTCGTAGAATTTCTAAAGTACCTATAATTTTTATTATAAAATTCTGTAAATTTAAAAATTATACCCTTTTTTTATTTAATTTGCAATAAAATTCAATATATTAAACATGGTTTCAATCACACGCCTTTTTGATTTTCCCTATTATCAACAAGAAACTTATGCCCTTCCAGTTGCATTAGCAACCAAAAAAAATGGAGTTTGGGAAAAAACATCTAGCCAGGAATATATTGCAAAAGCAAATGCTGTTTCGAGAGCATTATTACGTATAGGCGTTCAAAAAGATGATAAAATTGCTTTAATAACATCAAACAACCGTACGGAGTGGAATATCATGGATATTGGTATTTTGCAAACCGGAGCACAAAACGTTCCTATTTATCCAACAATTTCCGAAGAAGATTACGAATATATATTAAATCATAGTGGTAGTATTTACTGCTTTGTATCTGATGATGAAGTTTACCAAAAAGTAAAAGCGATACAAGCAAATGTACCAACTCTAAAAGAAGTTTATTCTTTTAATGAAATCCCGGGTTGCAAACATTGGTCAGAATTATTGACTCTTGGTGCCGATGAAAGCAACCAAAATGAAGTTGAAGCCAGAAAAGACAGTATTCAAACAGATGATTTGGCTACTATTATTTATACTTCCGGAACTACAGGAAGACCAAAAGGCGTTATGCTTTCGCACAAAAATATTGTTTCGAATGTATTAGACAGCGCACCAAGAATTCCGTTTGATCCAGGAAAAAGCACTGCTTTGAGCTTCTTGCCTATTTGTCATATTTTTGAAAGAATGATTTTATACATCTATCAATATTATGGTGTTTCGGTTTATTTTGGTGAATCTATTGATAAAATTAGTGACAACTTAAAAGAAGTTCGTCCAACAGTTATTACAGCTGTACCAAGACTTTTAGAAAAAGTTTACGATAAAATTTATGCAAAAGGTGCTGAATTAACAGGTATTAAGAAAAAACTATTTTTCTGGGCTATCGATTTAGGCCTAAGATATGAGCCATACGGAGCAAATGGTGCTTGGTATGAATTTCAATTAAAAATTGCCCGCAAACTTATTTTTAGTAAATGGAAAGAAGGTTTGGGTGGAAATTTAGATTTAATGGTTTCCGGAAGTGCTGCATTGCAACCGCGTTTAACGAGAGTTTTTGCTGCCGCAGAAATTCCGGTTATGGAAGGTTACGGTTTATCTGAAACATCGCCTGTAATTGCCGTAAACGATCAAAGAAACAGAGGTTTCAAGATTGGAACTGTTGGAAAAGTAATTCGCAATGTTGAAGTTAAAATTGCACAAGACGGAGAAATTCTTTGCAAAGGACCAAACGTAATGTTAGGCTATTTTAAAGATCCTGAAAAAACTGCCGAAGCTTTAATTGACGGATATTTTCATACGGGAGATATTGGAGAGATTGACAGCGAAGGTTTCTTGAAAATTACTGACCGTAAAAAAGAAATGTTCAAGACTTCTGGCGGAAAATATATTGCACCTCAACTAATTGAAAATGCCATGAAACAATCGCGTTTTATTGAGCAAATTATGGTAATTGGTGAAGGCGAAAAAATGCCTGCCGCTTTTATTCAGCCTAATTTTGAATTTGTAAAAGAATGGGCGAAAATTCATAAAATAACTTTAGGAAACACAGATTCAGCAATTAGTGAGAATAAAGACGTTATTAAACGTATTGACGAAGAAATTGAAGGAATCAACAAAAAATTTGGACACTGGGAACAAATCAAACGTTTTGAGTTAACTCCAGATGTTTGGTCTATCGATGGCGGACAATTGACTCCTACTTTAAAATTGAAACGTAAAATCATTAAAGAAATTTATAAAGATCTTTACTTTAAAATCTACGATCACAATTAAAAATCAAAATAATTAACCAACGAAAAAGGCTGTCTTTTATAAGACAGCCTTTTTTTATTTCACGAAGATTTCCTTCAATTTACAAATTGCGTTTTTGCAATTCTGCACTTCTGTTTACTAGAAGAACATGCTTTTAAAATCTCGAAAGAAACTTCTTTTCTTAGACTTTTTTTCAAGCTTTTCTTTTTTTACAGAACTCTTTTTTTCAAAAATTGCTTGAACTTTTTCAATTCGTTTAACTGGTTTTATTTCTTCGGTTTTAGAATTTTCGTAAAACCTTTTAAAAGGACGTGGCTCAAAGTCAACCAAAATAGCTGCCATATTTATAGCATCGATATTTGACAGCTCTGTTTCGCCTTTAAAGAACGTCTCGATAGGTCTAAACTTATCTTTTTTCTCCTTAAACTTATTCTTTTTACTATGATCGAAATCTAATCCTAATAAATTACTAAAAACGTTCAAGTCATCTTTTGTTGGGTTATTTTCGAAAATCAACCAGCATAAATCACGAAGTACTCCACGAGAAGGTTTGTACAAATAATCAAAGTATTTACCTTCTTTTTCGATCTCGTATTTTTTTCTAATTGCTTTTTTATATTTTTCTAATGTATTGTTTTGCATGGTATTTTTATTTTTGCAATTCTTGGAAGTCTCAAGAAATCGAAGGTTTTTCTGGAAAATTCAATATCACAAAAGTTTAAAAGCACCATTGCTTTACTAGAGAAACATCTCTAAATGATATATATAATTTCCTTAAAATTCACCTTTCTTTTCCATAGGTTAATAAGTTCTAAATCCGTTTCTTTACTTGAGGCAAACGGTAACTCACCAAATTCCACTTTATCTGTTTGACCACTATAGTCTGACCTAAGTCCTATTTTTTGATTCATCCTAAAATTTTTATTGTTAATTTTTTTTAAGCTTCTGAAGTACTGAGGTGCTAAGTCACTAAGTTTTTTTTTAGCACTCTGAACCTTTGTCCCTTTGTTCCTTGCCGCCAAGGCATAAAAAAAGCACCCAATTAAAGGTGCTTCATAACAAATACGATATAATTATCCTATTGTCTATATTGATGCACCAGCATGTAAAAGCATTCACTATTCGAAGTCGTGGCCGCTAATCCTTTGTTGTTTATGTATAATTTAAAACTCATATTGTTTTATTTTTAAAATTGTTGTTGTTGTTGTTGTTGTTGTTCTGCGAAACTTATTGTTTCAATTTTGTTAGGCAAAGATAATGTCGAAAAAATCATATTTCCAAATCATTTTCAATATTATTTCACTGACTTATAATTAGTTACGTAAAAAATAGAGCAAAGGAATCCCTGTCCGCAAACTGGTGCAGATTTATCTTTTATCAAATGACTGTTACTCACCAGATTACTTTTCAAGATTATATTTCGCTATTTTTATTAATCATTAAACATTTGGTTAATTATTTTTTTTAATATTTTTGGTTATGGTCTGTTTTTCATCTTTTTGTCGTCATGTTGAGCGAAATCGAAACTTTTTTTTTGTCACACTGAGCGATTTTTATTGTCACACTGAGCGAAGTCGAAGTGCTTAAAACAAAAAAAGCACCCTCAAATAAGGATGCTTTTATATATTTATGTTGAGTTTAAACTCTAAAATTTATATTTCAATTTCATAAAAATACTTATTGCATCCTGTCGCTTCAACTGGAAAATCTCCGGCTAAAGGTTCAAAACTAAGGATTGCTGAAAGTATCATCTGTATTTTTCTATTTTTTAATTACAGATACAAATATAATATATTTTGTATTAATTTAACAAATTTTGCTAAAAATAAGATTTTTACAACAATTACCTTAATGATTGCTATTTTACACAGTTCGCATTTCTTTCTTTGTGGAGCCCACGTCCCACTTGCGAATTCACTTAAAAATCAAAATAAATAACCTAAGAAAAAGGCTGTCCTTTACGAGACAGCCATTTTTATTTCACGAAGATTTCCTTTAATTGACTGATAACGTTTCCGCCACCTGAAATTGTGATTTCACCAATTTTATCGGCAATTTTCTCTACATATTCCATTTCTTTCAATTTCCACAACATTTCGTTATCTTCCATCAACTTTGCAGTGTTCAATAAACTTCTGGTTGCGGCGGTTTCTTCTCTTCTCATGATGCTGTTGGCTTGCGCTTTTTTCTCGGCAACCAAAACCTGATTCATGATTTCTTTCATATCTCCAGGCAAAATTACATCTCGAATTCCAGCATCAGAAATCACCAATCCCAAGTCGTCGATCTTAGCAGTTACTTCTGCCAAAATCGCTTCGGCAATTGTGTCCTTTTTGCTCAATAATTCATCCAAAGTCAATCCGCCAACAAAAGCTCTCAAAGCCAATTGCATCGCCACATACAATTGTTTATCAAAGTCTTTGTTATCGACCAAAGCTTTCATGATATCAACCACTTGGTATCTCACAAAAAAGTTGATTCTTAATCCTGCTTTATCTTTCGTCAACAATTCTTGTCCAGAAATCTCAACTTGTTGTTGTCTGGCATCAACAGTTTTAACTTCAATAGTAATGGCGTTGTTCCAAAAGTAGTGTGTTCCGGCTTTTAACTCCTTTACAAAAGTTCCGTTTACAAACAACAAAGCTTTATAATTACTAGACACAATATACTTTCTTGTAAAAAGTCTCAATTGAGCATTTTCTAATAAATTGACAGCAACATTCTCTGTAATTTCAATTTTAGAAACATCTACTTTTGTGAATTCATTTTTTACAATACCTTTCCAAAACGCATATCTACCCGCAGGCAAAACACCTTTAAAGTTTCCGTTTACAAATTGCAAAACAATCTCATTATCGGCAACCTCAACAATTTGCAACATCAAAGCCAATTTTTCGTTTTCCAACAAAATATTCAACTCAAATGGCGCTTGAAAAGCTGTATTCATATGGTAAGTCATCACATTTTTGTCTCCAAAAATCCAATGTAAACCTGCTTCTAATACATTCACTAATTTTCCGTTTTCGAATACCAAACCCACTTGGTACGCCTCGATTTTAATTCTTTTTATCATCTTCATTTTTTTTAAGTTTGCCCGTTAGGTTAATTATTTATTTACCACAGATTTCACAGATTAAAATGATTTCTTTCATATAAAATTCACTTTATTTTAATCAGTGTGAATCTGTGAAATCTGTGGCATTATTTTTTCTTTTCTATAAAAAAACTTCATTGTCTCTCTCCTCCGAGAAAAACGGACGAACAGTTTGCGGTTTGTTTACTCCTATTGTTTGCGGCTCTATTTTGTAAAAGCGATTCTAAGAATCCTTAAACAATCAAACCGAAAAGAAAATGAGTATTTCAAAATACATTTCTGTTCGCACTGGTCTTATCGTGAGTGTGAAATTTTAGCCTCGTCCCGATTCCGAAGTTTCGGAACTAGACTAAAATTTCACTGACAAAGACAAATCAGTTTTTTCCTGGTCATCTTTTTAAGAGTGATGGTCTCTAGCGACAAGCCGCTGTCAAACTGAACCTAAATCAGTGCAGGATTCGAACCTGCGAATTTTCTATTGTTCTTGCCAACTGAACTATCGCATTACTGCGAATGGGAGTCGAACCCATGACCTATAGAGTGAGATCGTTTTTTGGAAAACAACCTAAAACCTCCAAATCAAGTTGCATAGAAAAACATAATACGCTTTTGCGAAAAGTTCTCTACAATGGTGCTATACAGAAACACGCAACAGGACTTGTTTGATATTGTAAATCAAAGTCTCCTTTGATGTATTTCAGTTTATAAAAGAACTTGTTTTATTTCTTGAGCAAATATTCAAATTCTAGTGCGCAATTATTTTGCGCAGTAAAAAATTATTTTTTTTCAAAAGTCTTTAAAACAAAAAAACGCCTTGATTTTCAGGGCGTTTTAGTTTAAAATCTATATTTTTTTATTGATACAATTTTTGTATTCTTTTATTTTAATTAATCTTCTCTACTTCCATCATCTGCCATTCTCACTAATTTTGGTATAAATTTGGCTACTACATCAACTAAATCCTGTTGTGCTTCCATAACCTGATATATATCCTTATAAGCCATTGGTGCCTCATCAAGACCAGCACCAATAAGTGTTACGCCATGATCTTTCAAGATCGATTTCATCTCTGTTTGCGTAATACTTTTTATAGCTTTTGTTCTACTCATTTGTCTTCCTGCTCCGTGCGAAGCCGAGTTTATGGCGTTCTCTTCTCCTTTTCCTCTCACCAAAAATCCCGGTGCAGTCATGCTTCCCGGAATGATTCCCATCACGCCTTTTCCTGCCGGACTCGCTCCTTTTCTATGCACAATAACTTCTTCACCATTCCAAACTTCTTTCCATGCAAAATTATGATGATTTTCAACCTTGGCTAAAATATTAGCACCTAAAGCTTTTTCCATTTTATTATGGATAATTTCATGACAGGCCGAAGCATAATCTCCTGCAAGATTCATCGCCATCCAATATTCCTGCCCCAATTGTGAATTCATATCCAAATAGGCCAAATTTCTTGCAACTTCGGGAAGTTTACAAACGTCTTTGGCAATTTTAGTATATTGTCCGGCAATTGTTGCACCCATTCCGCGCGAACCCGAATGCGTTAACAACGCAACATATTTTCCTTTCGGAATATTTAAAACGGCATCATCTTTTGCAAATTCCATAATTCCAAATTCTACAAAGTGATTTCCACCACCTGAAGATCCCAATTGCGACCAAGCTTTATCTTTTAAATTTTTCACAAACGGATTCATATTAAAAGCATCGTTTTCTAAAACCGCATGATCTGATTTGTATTGACCATGAAATCCATGACCTGCTCCAAAAATGGAGTTTGAAATTAATTCTCTTTTAAATTTAGCTTCGTTTTCAAAGTAAAAATCTTCCGGAATATCATAAACAGACAATGCCATTCTACATCCAATATCAACTCCAACTCCATACGGAATAATGGCATTTTTAGTGGCTAAAACTCCACCAATTGGCAATCCGTAACCTTGATGTGCATCTGGCATTAAAGCTCCTGCAACAGTAACAGGTAATTTCATGGCTACTTCCATTTGTTTTCTGGCGCCATCTTCTATATGATCTAATCCGTATGCCGAATACGCATTTGGCGTTTCATTTAAAGCAATAAAGTCTTCTGGTTTCTCATTCGATTTTTCGATTAAAGCCACAGCCAATTTGTTGAAGATTTTATCGTCTATATAATTTTCAGGATTTTCTAAGACGTTTTTGAAATTAGCAATCATTTCATCTCTTGTGAATCTGTTTATTTTGGTATTTATTTTTAAGGCAATCCCAATTATTTTTCCTTCAGGGAATCCTAATTCTAATATATCTGTACCGTTTATTTGTGTGTTCATTGTTTGTATTTTCTTAAGAGGCAAAGTTGCAGATGCTCATAGAGGTAAAGTTTTTTTTTACTACTTCGCTAGTTATCTGGGTATAAAGCGACCGCCTTTTCCTTCTTGTAGCAATAAAATATCATGAATTCTACTAATTTCATTTATAATTGGTTCAATTTTATATTCCACATTGAAAATCTTAAAAATACCCATATCATAAAAATATGCTCTAAAAACTGTCCTAATATCATCTACATAACTTATTGGTCCCACATATTTTGGCATGACTGTTCCACTATTAAATTCTTTCAAAAAATCATCTAATTTCTCGTCAAAATGTTCTATAAGATTTCGCATATCTCTATTTTTTAAAACATTTGAATCATCAACAAGATAAACTTTACGTAACTCTTTTCCTCTAATTTTATAATACCCGTTCTTTGAAGGCCAAAAAAATCGAGAAATCCCTCCTGCTGTAAGAATGATGTTTTGAAGTAAATCTAATATCAAATCATCATTTTGACAATCATAATATTCATTTTCAAAAATGTCATTTAATGATTCAACATCATTCAAAATTGAACTTGTTTTATTTAATAACGATTCTATGTAGAAAACTTCATTAAAAGGATGTATTGTATATTCTGAATTTTCCATGTCTATCAATTTATTTTTCTAAGATTCAAATACTAATTTTAATCAAATTTTGAGTTTAGAAGTTCTTCGATCTTTTTCTTAGTTTCTTCAGATAATTCTCTTTCATCAAAATTATTTCTAGTTTCAAAAAGAACATCATAATTTTTAACTCCAAGTTTTATAAATGAGCTTCCAACTTGTAATCGGAATTTTGCATTTTGAGAAATCTTATCTAACATATTTTTAGTTATAATTTCTGATGGTTTATAAAATTCTTCATCTTTAAAAGAGGCGTAAAGACTATAATTTTTATAATTATTAGAGACAGTAACATCAACTCTCTCAAATATAAATTCTTCTATTAATTTTTTCGAATAAGAACTTTTTTCAATTGCTAAAGCAAACATAAAATCTATACCTTCAGAAGTTTTAGTTTTAACCGTATGACTAGTAAAATCTTTAAAAAACTTTTTTGTCTCTTCAACATCTTCTATATTTCCATTTAAGACAAATTGAAATACTAAAAATGCTTTTCCTACTTCTTCAATCGAAAATTGAAAAAGCGTGTAAGCTCGTGCATTTCTATTATATTTTACTAAAATCTCTGCTTCTTCAATTAGTTCTTTAGCATTATCCAAAGCTTTTTCGATAGCATCAAAATATTTATTCTTGTTAACTTTCATAAAGTTTTATTTAATTTATGTATTTAAAAAACTACGAATGCATTACAAGACTCGTGGTTTAAATTTAATCTATTAATAATTATGTCACAACTTCCGAGATTATATACCAATCATTTGTTTCAACTCATTACCAGTTTCATTTTTTAGAAATAAAATTTGTTTTTATTTCTGGACAAAGATTTCAAAACCACTACGCAATTATTTTGCGCAGTAAAAAAAGAATTTTAAATTTGAGTAAAAAACAAGATGAATTTACAGAAAATTTATTCTGAATTACTTTTGAAAATTGGCTTTTCGGCAAATGAAATTCAGCAAAACTGGTTGGAATTAGAAAAGGCATATTCCAAAAAATCAAGGCATTATCATAATCTCACGCATTTAGAAGAAATGATTGATGGTTTTGAAACGTATCGCGATAAACTTCAAAATCCGAGTGAAATATTATTTTCTATTTTTTATCATGATTTTGTGTATTCCGCTTCTAAAAAAGATAACGAACTCAAAAGTGCCGAATATGCTTTGGCGATTTTACCTGAAAATGTCAGCATAAATAAACAATTAGTTTTTGATGCTATTTGTGCTACACAACAACATCAACAAAATTCTATTGAAGACATTAATTGGTTAATCGATTTTGATTTGAAAATCCTTTCTAAAGATTGGGACGATTATAAAATCTATTTCGAGCAAATTAGAAAAGAATACCGCATTTATCCTGATTTTCTCTATAAACCTGGACGCGCAAAAGCGTTGAAACATTTTTTGGAGAATGAGTTTATTTTTCAGACTGAGGAATTTAGGGATTTGTATGAGGAGAAAGCGAGAGTTAATATTGAAAAGGAAATTTCATTTTTAATATAAAGTATATCTGTAGAGACGCACGGCAGTGCGTCTACGCAACGAATATCCACAATACGTTAGACGCACTGCAGTACGTCTTTACGGAAAATTGGAACGAAAATAAAATCATTGAAAACGAGATTTCACTATTAACGTAAATGCGTGAGGGATTGAGGCGGTATCCTTTTATGAAGCGATAGCGGAATAAAAGATTTAGCCGAAAGCCCGACCCGGAGGGACACGCCCAAAACAACATAAACCATGTCACAAAACAAAAATGCCTTAATACGATATAAAACCATCGACAAATGCCTGCAAAACAAATACAGGCAATGGACGCTTGAGGATTTAATCGAATGCTGTTCTGAAGCTTTATTTGAGTACGAAGGTCGTGCAAACCCAATAAGCAAACGAACGATTCAGATGGACATTCAATTAATGCGGAGCGAAAAACTGGGTTACAATGCACCAATTGTCGTTTATGACAAAAAGTATTATAAATATGAAGACGAAGATTTTACAATAACAGATATTCCGCTAACGGAAACGGATATGAATGTTTTGACCGAAACGGTTTCGATGCTAAAACAATTTAAGGATTTCTCTTTGTTTAATGATGTATCGGATATTTTACAACGTTTGGAGGATAAAATCTACTCGGAAAAGTCGCATACCAAACCGGTTATATATTTGGATAAAAATGAGAAACTAAAAGGACTGCATTATTTAGATGAAATTTATCAGGCGATTATCAAAAAAATCGTTCTTGTAATAACCTATAAATCGTTTAAATCTAAAGACGAAAATAAGTTTCATTTTCATCCTTTTATTTTAAAGGAATTCAACAACAGATGGTTTTTGGTTGGCAAGAAAAAAGAGTCTGCTCCTATTAGCAATTTGGCACTTGATCGAATCATTGCCATCGATTATGATTTTAACCTTCCTTATATAGAAGAAGATTTTGATGCCAATTTGTTTTACAAAAACGTAATTGGCGTAACGGTTAATACGGGTTCACGCCCCACAAGAATTGAACTTTGGATTGATGCCATAAATGCGCCTTATGTATTAACGAAGCCTTTGCATGAATCTCAGCGGTTGATTAAAGAAAATGCGGACAAGAGTATTATCATTCATTTGTTTATTACTTCAAATTACGAGATGGAACGCATTTTATTGGGGTTTGGTGACGGAATCGAAATTCTGCGGCCAGAAAACCTCCGAAATCGCATGAAAAAGATCCTTATAAAGGCTTTATCTAGATATGAAGCCAAACATAGTTCTGAATTAAAACCATAATTTTTTACAAAAAACGGAATTAAACCCTGAATAAATACCATAAAGCAATTTTTACAGCATTAAAATTGTTAAAATCTAAAAAAAGAATAGTATATTTCAGTTAAAATTAAACCATAAACCACTCTAAATCAGAGTTATTTTTTTATTAACCAAAAAATTATGAAAAAATAATATGCACGCATAGTATTTTTTGATTATATTTGAAATCGATATAGTTACCTATGAAAGAGAAAACAATAGATTATATTTTGAGAGCTACTTGGCAAGCCGTTTCAAGAATGTACAATGAAGAAGCTGCCAAATACGATGCCACTATGGCAACCGGTTTTGCTCTTTTGAGTATCGATAAAGAAGAAGGTACTCCATCGACCGCTCTTGGCCCAAGAATGGGTATGGAAGCCACGAGCTTAACCAGAACATTAAAATCAATGGAAGACAAAGGTTTAATTGTTCGCAAAAAAAACCCAAGTGACGGTCGCGGTGTTTTAATATACTTGACGGACTTTGGAAAAGAAAAAAGAGAATTATCTAAAAATACTGTTCTAAAATTTAATGAAACCGTTAGAAAACATGTCTCAGACGAAAAACTGAAACATTTTATCGAAGTTTCGGAAATCATAAATGAGTTAATTCAGGACAAAAACATATTTAATCAAACAGAGAATAAAGAGAATGAATAGTTTTTCGCAAACAGATTCCTTTTCTACAAAAAAACAAATATTAAGTACCTATGAAACGCACAATTAAAAAAGTTGCTGTAATTGGATCCGGAATTATGGGTTCAGGAATAGCTTGTCATTTTGCAAATATTGGTGTTGAAGTTTTACTTCTAGACATCGTACCGCGTGAATTGACCGAAGCTGAAGCTAAAAAAGGATTGACACTTGAAAGTAAAGCCGTTCGCAACCGTGTGGTAAACGAACATTTGGCGAATTCATTAAAATCGAAACCATCTCCTATTTACAGCCAAAAATTCGCAAGCCGAATCACAACTGGAAATACAACAGATGATATGGCAAAAATTGCCAATGTCGATTGGATTATCGAGGTTGTTGTGGAGCGTTTGGACATTAAGAAATTAGTTTTTGAACAAATCGAGAAATTCCGTAAACCGGGAACTTTGGTTACTTCTAACACTTCTGGAATTCCTATTCACTTTATGAGCGAAGGAAGAAGCGAAGATTTTCAACAACACTTCTGCGGAACTCACTTTTTTAACCCTGCGCGTTACTTAAAATTATTTGAAATTATTCCTGGTCCAAAAACTTCGACTGAAGTATTGGATTTCTTAAACGAATACGGATCTAAATTTTTAGGAAAAACATCTGTTGTTGCTAAAGATACTCCGGCGTTTATTGGAAACAGAATTGGTATTTACGGAATCCAAAGTTTATTCCACTTGGTAAAAGAAATGGGATTAACGATCGAAGAAGTTGATAAATTGACAGGCCCTGTAATTGGTCGTCCAAAATCGGCTACTTTCCGTACTGTTGACGTTGTTGGTTTAGATACTTTGGTACACGTTGCCAACGGTATTTATGAAAACTGCCCTAATGACGAACAACACGAATTGTTTAAGCTTCCTGATTTTGTCAATAAAATGATGGAGAATAAATGGTTAGGAAGTAAAACAGGTCAAGGTTTTTATAAAAAAGTAGATAAAGATATTCTTTCTTTAGACTTAGATACATTAGAATACCGCGCTGCTAAAAAAGCAAATTTTGCTACTCTTGAACTAACAAAAACTATCGATAAACCTATCAATCGTTTTAAAGTTTTAGTAAAAGGAACAGACAAAGCGGGAGAATTTTACCGTAAGAGTTTCGCTGGAATGTTTGCTTATGTATCAAACAGAATTCCTGAAATCTCAGACGAATTATACAAAATTGACGATGCCATGAAAGCTGGTTTTGGATGGGAAAATGGTCCATTCGAAATTTGGGACGCTATTGGTGTTGCAAAAGGAATCGAAATCATGAAAGCAGAAGGTTTAGAGCCTGCTGCATGGGTTAACGAAATGCTAGCTTCAGGAAGCGAAAGTTTCTACTCTGTAAAAGAAGGAGCTACTTATTTCTACAACATTCCAACAAAATCACAAGTTAAAGTTCCTGGACAAGATTCATTCATTATCCTAAACAACATTCGCGAAAGCAAAAAAGTTTGGAGTAATAGTGGTGCAATTATTCAGGATTTAGGAGACGGAATTTTGAACTTAGAATTCCAATCTAAAATGAATACAATTGGTGGCGACGTTCTACAAGCTATCAATAAAGCAATCGACTTATCTGAAAAAGAATACCAAGGTTTAGTTATTGGTAACCAAGCAGCGAATTTCTCTGTTGGTGCTAATATCGGAATGATTTTCATGATGGCAGTTGAGCAGGAATACGACGAATTGAACATGGCAATTAAATTATTCCAAGATACAATGATGCGTGTTCGTTACTCTTCTATTCCAGTTGTAGTAGCGCCTCACGGAATGACTTTTGGTGGTGGATGCGAAATGAGCTTACACGCTGATAAAGTGGTTGCTGCTGCTGAAACATATATGGGATTAGTTGAGTTTGGTGTTGGTGTACTTCCTGGTGGTGGTGGATCTAAAGAAATGGCTTTGAGAGCTTCAGATTTATTCCGCAAAAATGATGTCGAATTAAACGTTCTTCAAGAGTATTTCTTAACAATAGCAATGGCAAAAGTTTCGACTTCTGGTTATGAAGCTTTTGATACAGGTCTTCTTCAACACGGAAAAGATGTTATTGTAGTAAACAAAGATCGTCAGATTGCCGAAGCTAAAAAACATGCTTTGTTAATGGCAGAAGCGGGTTATACGCAACCTATCAGAAGAACTGATGTGAAAGTATTAGGAAAACAAGCTCTTGGGATGTTCTTAGTTGGAACGGATCAAATGGAAGCTGGAAAATACATTTCTGAGCACGATAAGAAAATTGCAAACAAACTGGCTTACGTAATGGCTGGTGGTGATTTATCTGAAGCGACTTTAGTATCTGAACAATATTTATTAGATATCGAACGTGAAGCTTTCTTGAGTTTATGTACAGAACGTAAGACTTTAGAGAGAATTCAATATATGTTAACTAAAGGAAAACCTTTAAGAAACTAGTATCAAGTAATAAGAATTAAGTATTAAGAAATGCACCAGTTTGAAAAATTAAAGATTTGGCAGAAAGCAATGGATATAGCAGTTCATGTTTATGAAATCTCAGCATTGCTACCAAATGATGAAAAATTCAATTTAATTCATCAAATAAAAAAATGTGCTGTTTCTATTCCTTCAAATATTGCTGAAGGTTCAGGTAGAAATTCAGATAAAGAATTTATGCATTTTTTAGGAATTGCGAATGGTTCAACTTTTGAATTAATAACCCAATTAATACTTGCTAAAAGACTTAAGCTTGTTAATGAAGATTTAATTCAACCAACTATTAATCAATTAGTAGAAGTTTCGAATATGAATTTTTCATTTCAAAGATCATTAAAAGATAAAATCAACAAAACAATTGGAAAATCTTAATACTTAATTCTCCAATCTTAATACAATCATTTATGAAAACAGCATATATAGTAAAAGCATATAGAACAGCAGTTGGAAAAGCTCCAAAAGGGGTTTTTAGATTTAAAAGACCTGATGAATTAGCTGCAGAAACCATTCAGTTTATGATGGACGAACTGCCTGATTTTGACAAAAAACGTATCGATGACGTTATGGTAGGAAATGCCATGCCAGAAGCTGAGCAAGGTTTGAACGTTGGACGTTTAATCTCTTTAATGGGATTAAAAGTAGAAGATGTACCTGGTGTTACGGTTAACCGTTATTGCGCTTCTGGATTAGAAACTATCGGAATGGCAACTGCTAAAATCCAATCAGGAATGGCAGATTGTATCATTGCTGGTGGAGCTGAAAGTATGAGTTTTATTCCGATGGGAGGTTACAAACCAACTCCGGATTATAAAGTTGCTGCTGCAGGTCACGAAGATTACTATTGGGGAATGGGTTTAACTGCGGAAGCGGTTGCCAATCAATATAAAATTTCAAGAGAAGATCAGGATGAGTTTGCTTATAACTCTCATATGAAAGCCTTGAAAGCTCAAGCTGAAGGAAAATTCGACAAACAAATCGTTCCAATTACTGTTGAGCAGACTTTTATCAATGAAAACGGTAAAAAAGAAACTAAGTCTTATGTTGTAAAACAAGACGAAGGTCCAAGAGCTGGAACTTCTGTTGCTGCTTTGGCGGGTTTAAGACCTGTTTTTGCTGCTGACGGAAGTGTAACTGCCGGTAACTCATCTCAAATGAGCGACGGTGCTGCTTTTGTTTTAATCATGAGTGAGGACATGGTTAAAGAATTGAATCTTGAGCCAATTGCAAGACTTGTAAATTTTGCTTCTTCTGGTGTTGAACCAAGAATCATGGGTATTGGTCCCGTAAAAGCAATTCCGAAAGCCTTAAAACAAGCCGGTTTAGAATTAAAAGATATTGACTTGGTTGAGTTAAACGAAGCTTTTGCTTCTCAGTCTTTGGCCGTAATTCGCGAGTTAGGTTTAAATCCTGATATCGTAAACGTAAACGGTGGAGCAATCGCTTTAGGTCACCCTCTGGGATGTACAGGAGCTAAACTTTCTGTTCAGTTATTCGACGAAATGAAACGCAGAGGTAACAAATACGGAATCGTTTCGATGTGTGTTGGAACTGGACAAGGTTCTGCAGGGATTTACGAAGTATTGTAAGAAAGTATTATTAAGTAAAGTATACATTCAGTTTGTCATTTCGACGAAGGAGAAATCTCCGCGACGATTTTCAACACAGCTGATAATCTTTGTAGAGCTACTTACGGAGATTTCTCCTTCGTCGAAATGACAAGATTGTGTACAAAAAACATAAACAAAAAATAAAAAAACATTAGCAATGGCAGATACAATCGAAAAAAACGTAACCCGTGGTGGTCAGTTTTTAGTTAAAGAAACAAAGTGCGAGGATATCTTTACCCCAGAAGATTTCTCTGAAGAGCAGTTAATGATGCGCGACTCTGTAAAAGAGTTCGTTGACAAAGAATTATGGGCACACAAAGATCGTTTTGAGAAAAAAGATTACGCTTATACTGAATCTTCTATGCGTAAAGCTGGTGAACTTGGACTTCTAGGAGTTGCAGTTCCAGAAGAATACGGTGGATTAGGAATGGGATTTGTTTCGACAATGTTGGTTTGTGACTACATTTCTGGAGCAACTGGTTCATTCTCTACTGCTTTTGGTGCTCATACAGGAATTGGAACTATGCCAATTACTCTTTATGGTACCGAAGAACAAAAGAAAAAATATGTTCCAAAATTAGCTACTGGAGAATGGTTTGGAGCTTATTGCTTAACAGAACCAGGTGCAGGATCTGATGCTAACTCAGGAAAAACAAAAGCTGTTTTATCTGAAGATGGAACGCACTACTCTATTACTGGACAAAAAATGTGGATTTCGAATGCAGGTTTCTGTAGCGTTTTCATTGTTTTTGCTCGTATTGGAGACGATAAAAACATTACAGGTTTCATCGTAGAAAACGATCCGTCAAACGGAATTTCTATGAATGAAGAAGAGCATAAATTAGGAATCCGTGCATCATCTACTCGTCAGGTTTTCTTCAACGATACTAAAGTTCCTGTTGAAAACATGTTGTCTGAAAGAGGAAACGGTTTTAAAATTGCAATGAATGCTTTAAATGTTGGTCGTATTAAATTGGCTGCTGCTTGTCTTGATGCTCAAAGAAGAGTAACTACTGGAGCTGTAAAATATGCTAACGAAAGAATCCAATTTAATACTGCAATTTCTCAGTTTGGAGCAATCCGTTCTAAATTGGCCGAAATGGCAACTAACGCTTATGCTGGCGAAAGTGCTTCTTACCGTGCTGCAAAAAATATCGAAGATAGAATCGCTGCTCGTGAAGCAGAAGGAACTACTCATCAGGAAGCTGAATTGAAAGGTGTTGAAGAATATGCTATCGAATGTTCTATCTTAAAAGTTGCTGTTTCTGAAGACATTCAAAACTGTTCTGATGAAGGAATTCAGATTTTTGGTGGAATGGGATTCTCTGAAGATACTCCAATGGAAAGTGCCTGGAGAGATGCTCGTATTGCACGTATCTACGAAGGAACAAACGAAATTAACAGAATGCTTTCTGTTGGTATGTTGATCAAAAAGGCTATGAAAGGTCACGTTGATTTATTAGGACCAGCAATGAAAGTTCAAGAAGAATTAATGGGAATTCCATCTTTCGATACTCCGGATTTCTCTGAATTGTTTGCTGAAGAAAAAGGAATCATAGCAAACCTTAAGAAAGTTTTCTTGATGGTTGCTGGTAGCGCTGTTCAAAAATATGGACCGGATTTAGATTCTCACCAACAGTTATTAATGGCTGCTTCTGATATCTTAATCGAAATCTACATGGCTGAAAGTACAATCTTGAGAACTGAAAAATTAGCCAAAAATCAAGGTGAAGAAAAAGTTAAAGAGCAAATTGCAATGGCAAAATTATACTTGTACAAAGCAGTAGATATCGTAAACTCTAGAGGAAAAGAAGGAATTATTTCTTTTGCCGAAGGTGACGAACAACGTATGATGTTAATGGGATTAAAACGTTTTACAAAATACACAAACAATCCAAATGTTGTAGCTTTAAGAGAGGTTATTACATCTAAATTAGTTGCAGAAAACGAATACTGCTTCTAAGATAAAAATAGTTTTTAGCTTTTAATTTGTTTAAACCCGCACTAATCCGAAACAGTGCGGGTTTTTTTATTTTTTTTATTTTGCCACAGATTACAGGATTTTCACAGATTTTTTTAATCATTTTAATCTTGTAATCTGTGGCATTCTTTTGTAGAGGCACACAGCAGTGCCTCTACACTACATTACGATATCATTTCACAAATATTTATTAAAATTAAGTTTATGTTACAGTATCAATAGTAAATTTTAAATCCTAATGTTTTATATTTAGCATTCTAAAAACGCTAAAAATCATAAAATGAAACAAATTAACTTAATTGCATTGCTTTTATTGTGCAGTTTTACGACAACTATTTTTGCACAAAAAGGCAAAAAATTCGACATTATTGCCTATTATACTGGTGATGATAAACTAATTAACGAATATGAGGTCAATAAACTAGATCAAATTATTTTTAGTTTTTGTCATTTAAAAGATGGAAAACTAAGTGTTGACTCTCCAAAAGATTCTATTACTATTAAGCATTTAGTTTCTTTAAAAGCTAAAAATCCACAATTAAAAATTATTCTTTCTCTTGGTGGCTGGGGTGGCTGCGAACCATGTTCTGCTGCATTTTCGACAGCCGAAGGAAGATTGACTTTTGCTAAATCTGTAAAAGAAGTTAGTAACTATTTTAAAGTTGATGGTTTAGATTTAGATTGGGAATATCCAGCAATTGAGGGACTGCCTGGACACTTATACCAAGCTGCTGACAAACCAAACTTTACTGAATTGATTAAAATTTTACGTTCTACTTTAGGTAAAAAATACGAATTAAGTTTTGCTGCCGGAGGTTTCCAAAAATATCTGGATGAATCTATCGACTGGAAAGCAGTAACTCCACTAGTAAATCGTATCAATATTATGAGTTACGATTTGGTAAACGGTTATTCTAAAGTTACAGGACACCATACTCCGTTATACAGCACAAATCCAAAAGAAGAATCTACAGACAGAGCCGTGACTTATTTATTAAAACAAGGTGTTCCTGCTGATAAATTAGTTATTGGTGGCGCATTTTATACCAGAACTTGGAAAAATGTTGCGAACATTAACAACGGTTTATACCAAGCCGGAGAACACATCGCAGGTGTTGACTTCAAAAATTTTGCTACTACTTACACCGAAGCAAATGGTTGGAAGTATTTTTGGGACGATAAAGCAAAAGCTGCATATTGGTACAACGAAAAAGAAAAAACTTTTGCAACAGGAGACGATTTAACTTCTATAAAAGCAAAAACTGAATATGTTAAATCAAAAAAACTGGGAGGAATTATGTTTTGGGAACTTCCTCTAGACAGTTTTAGAGATGGAATGGTAAATGGCATTTACGAAGTACGAAGCAAATAATTTGAGTCAGACAAATAACCTAAAAAGTAATTTTTTAGGTTATTTTTTTTTGTAGTATTTTTGATATCACCACCAAAAACAAATTACTATGGCTTTTTATAATATAACCAACCGTTTATTTTTTTATAAAAACGCCAAACTCAAAGCAACGGTTTTAAAAACTGTTTTTATACTTTTCTTTTTCGTAGAAACTTCCTTTTCTTACGCTCAAAATGTCACTTCAAAAAAAGACCAGGATTCTACCAATAATAAAATAGAAAATTTATTAAAACTTGACCAAGAGAAAAGTAACGCACTCTTTAAGGAAAATAAAATTAGCAGAGAACGATCTTTATTATTTGATGCTATTTCTAAAAATGTTCAAGTTGCCGATCTTACTTTAAAAACAGGAATTGACTACAAAGGTTTTACTACCGAGCTGAACAATGTTATTAAACTCAAAAAAACCGCAATCGACGGTATAATCAAGAATAAAAACGATTTTCAAACTCTTAGAAACATTACTGTAACCTCGATAATGTTAAAGGAGCTGCAAACAAGATTAGATATTCAGCTTGCTAAAATCAAAAAGAATAATCTTGAATTGAGCGAAATGCAAACTAAAATTGATTCTTTAATGATAAAGAAATCTCTTTTTACAGCTCCTAAAGATTCCATACGAAAATCTTTGTATTACGAACGATATTCACAAATGAATGCGGATGTCATTTCCTTAAATAAAAGATTCAAAAATGCATTAGACAGTATTAGTAAACTTCAAATACTAGCAAACAAATTTAAGTATGATCTTCAAAATGATATTATCGAAACAGATAATATTAGAAAAGATGAGTTTACAAATTTATTCGATTCTGACGGTAAGATTTTTGAAAAAGGCACCAACAAAATGGGCTTTGAAGAATCTTTTTTTTATTCGCTTACCAAAGAGCTAATCATTTTGATATTCTTTATAAGCAATCACTTTGATACTATAGTTTTAATGTTATTGCTGGCTATAGCATTAATTATTTACCTTTTATTTCTTAAAAACAAATACAAAAAAGAAGGCGTTTATCATCAAATAGAATTCTCAAAACAAATATTAAAACATCCTATAGCTTGTGCAATATTAATTTCATTTACGTTATTTAATTTTTTCTTTATTTACCCTCCTTTTGCTTTTACAGCTTTAATTTGGCTGATTTCTATAATTGCATTAACAGTAGTAAACAAAGAATACTTTTCATCTAAAGATAAATTTATATGGAAAATTTATGTCCTTTTAATTCTTATTAGTTTATACGATAATAACATTTTAATTCACTCTGTAAAAGAAGTTTATTTGATTCTCTTTTTGGCATTGGCAACAGCTGCATTTAGTATTTACAATCTAATAAAGAATAAGGAAGTACTTAAACCACTTTTTAAATACACACTATATATTGTAACTGTCTTCGAAATAATATCCATGTTTTTTATATTAATTCACCATAATTATAACTTAGGAAAATTGCTTATGGTAAATGGTATTATAACGATTTTAATGTATTACCTATTTACAAACACTTATCGTTTGATTGCTGATATTATTAATTATTCTAATTTTTTAAGAGAAACAAATGAAGAAAAACAATTAGAAATAAACGATTTAGAAAAAGTAAATTTTACTACTAAAACCAATATCTTATTCCTTATTGGATGGCTGATTTCTATTGGAAAGAACTCTTACTTTTTTCATACTCTTATAGATCCAATTATAGATTATTTTAATAAATCCCGTACGATTGGTGATATTAATTATTCGTATCAAAGCATTTTTATTTTCTTTTCCATCCTTCTAACCTCAGTTCTTATTGCAAAAATTGTTTCTTTTTTAACCAGTGGTTCAGCTCGAAGTTCAACTGGAAACAAAGGAAATAAATTTGGAAGCTGGTTGATTTTAATTCAAATTGCCATTTTTAGCATCGGAATTAGTCTTGCTTTTATTTCATCGGGAATTCCGGTCGACCGCTTAACCATTATTATTAGTGCACTTGGTGTCGGAATTGGATTTGGCCTTCAAACATTAGTAAACAATTTGGTCAGCGGACTTATTATTGCTTTTGAAAAACCTGTTAATATAAATGACACAATTGATATTGGAGGACAAACCGTAAAAATGAAATCTATTGGTATTCGAAGTAGTGTTGTGGCTACTTTTGATGGCGCCGATGTTATTATACCAAATGGAGATTTATTAAGTCAGCATTTAACAAACTGGACATTATCGAATACCAAAAAAAGAACTGACATTTTGATTGGCGTAGCTTACGGAACTAATCTTGAAGAAGCAAAATCATTATTGAATGAAATTTTACAAAACCATTCTTCGGTTTTACAAAGTCCTGAACCAATTATTTGGGTTACGCAGTTTGGAAACAGTTCGATTGATATTGTTGTTAAATTTTGGGTAAATCACATCAATTTTGCCAACGATGTAAAAAGTGATTTAATTATTGCTATTGATAAGACTTTTAGAGCTCATAACATCGAAATTCCTTTTCCACAGCAAGATGTTTATATTAAACCAAGTAACGACCACATAACTGAAAAAGAATAAAACAGGAAAAAAAAATCGGCAACTATCGAAAGATAACTGCCGATTTTTTTAAATAAATAAAGAGAATTTACTGCACTTTTGTTTTATCTAATTCTCCAATAAATGGAATCGCATTTTGAATTTCGTCACGAATTGTAGTTTGTAAATACACTTCTAACTGAATAAATTTTGCGGCGTTGATTGACCCAATTGCTTTTTTAGCCTTTCCATAAGTCTTAGTATACAATTTTTCGTAATTTAAATTATTTTTCAATGCACCTTTTGCCAACTCATCTGCCTTTGCATCTGTAAGTGTTGCGTAGTTTGTTGCATAATCATTAATCAATTGAAATTTTGTTTGACCAAGCGCTTTGCGTTCTGCTTCATAATCATCATAAACCTTTGTAAAAGCTACAGATTGAGTATCTGATAAATTCATATACTCTTTTACAAGATCACTTTTAGATTTTCCGTAAATACTTTGTACAACGTCTACATCTTCTTTAAACGAAGATTGTGCGTAAGATGAAAATGAGGCCACGGCCATAACAAGAATAAGACTTAATTTTTTCATAGTTCTGATTTTAAAATTATTTTAAAGAATTAATATGGGTAAGCACAATGAATTTTTCATATTTTTTTAATCTCTATTTCTTAACCTCTTCTGTTTTAGGCGCTCTAATCTCACCATCATAAGATATAAATGCTCTGTTATTACTTGTTATTGAAAGTGATCCTCTTCCGTTAAAGAATATAGTAAACAAAAGATTGTACACATCGTCTTTGCCTTTTACAGTGGCACTTAAAGTATAGTTTTTTTTCTTTTTCTCTATTTTTATATTTTCAGGAATACCTTCAAATTTCATTCCGCCATCGCCACCATAAGGAACACTGAAAGCGCGACCAAAAAAAGGCAAATCGCAAGTAGTTTTTTCAGGATTGAATTTTAAAAAATAGGTATTGTAATCTATAAAAATAAGTCTTCCTCCTTGCGGAGTAACTTTCTCTGCCTCAAAATCAAATTTCTTCGAATCTATTAGGGCTTCGATTTCTTTTTGTTTTTTTAAAGCTTGTTCTGCTTTTATCTCCTTGCTTGTTTTTTGCTGTGCATAAAGAGCCAGATTCAAAAAGCAAAACAACACTAATAAAATAGATGATTTAGTTTTCATAAAAAACATTTTGAGAGGGTTAAAAAGCTATTTTACTTTTTGGTAAATCGCATCATAGCTATATCTCCAGAGATAAAATTCAAAGTTTTACCATCATCAGTAACATCATATGACGTTATTTTGGGTAAAGTACTCATAAAAACCTGCTCGCCTTGCCCATCCATACACATCATTTTGGTCACGGCCATGGGTTGATTAAAATCAATTTTATTACCTGTTACAACAAGTTTTCCCGTAAAAGAATTACAACTGTTGTTCCCAGAAACTCGGTTTTCTTTTATATCAAAATTAATCGTGGGCTTTTTATTTGGATATAAACCCTCAAAAGCAATTCTTGGACCCGTAATATAATTAAGTTCCCACGTTCCTTCAAGTTTAGAAACTGAATCACTTTTTTGCGTTTTAGAAGCGTTACAAGAAATCAATACAACTCCCAAAAAAAATAAAGTTAAGACATTCTTTATCATAATTTTAAAGATTAAATTAATACACAATGAATACTTATAAATAAAACTTACAATTCGAGGTTATACGAATTTACGCAATAATTTTTGGTTCTGCACTTTAAAACTACATTAAATTACAACCAATAGTTTTAGTTTTTTTTAACTATTAACCCCAATCAATGTCGTGATTTTATGTTAAATTTACTTAATCTTTAATTTAAAAGCCTCTTATATGAAAAAAATAATTGTTTCCTTCGCTATAATTACAGCTTTAGTTGTTGGCTGTAAGACTAATACAAAATCAAGTGATGCTAAAACCTTAACTGTAGCATTAGAGCCAAAAAGCAATAGTACAGTTGCCGGAACAGCTACTTTTACTGAGAAAAATGGTAAAGTAACTTTTGTAGCAAAAATGAGTGGCCTACAACCTGGTGTTCATGCTATACACATTCACGAAAAAGCAGATTGTAGTTCTGCAGATGGAAGTTCTGCTGGAGGACACTGGAATCCAACTTTTAAAAAACACGGAAAATGGGGTTCAGCCGAATATCATAAAGGTGATATAGGTAACTTTACTGCTGATGCAAAAGGTAACGGAACTATAACTTTAACGACTGACGAATGGTGTATTGGTTGCGGAGATGCTACTAAAGATGTTTTAGGAAAAGGTTTAATTGTACATCAGGGAACTGATGATTTTACAACTCAGCCAACCGGAAATGCAGGCGGTAGAGTTGCTTGCGCAGGAATCATTAAGTAAAATAATCATTAGAATAGGTAATAACCACTATATTTTCACAAAATGTAGTGGTTATTTCATTTTAAATCTAGTCGAACACAAGAAAAAGATATAGCTTTGCAGCAATAAATTTAATGCAATGATTAACCCATCAGCACACGGCTGGATAGATAAGTTTTTTAGTGAGCAAAAGTTTTCAGAAGCAATACCTTTTGAAACTGCTGATTCGTTTTACTATAAAGTTAGAGAAACCGGATTTATCTACGGACACATTATTGCTATTGATTCTCAAATTCCAATTCCTATTAAAGGTTGGTTCAAGACCGAAATTTCTAAAGTTGCTTTGTTAAACACTTTATATCATGTGTTTTGCTTAGAAAAAAGAAGTTCTGAACCCAAAAATTTTATTACTGAAGTTTTAAAATTTTACAAGGAAATGAATCCGGAGGGATTTAATTTATTCAAAATTTTACTTCCAAAAGATACACCTTCACTTGCATTAGAGAATATTATAGATCAACGTGTTCAAACGAATGATAGCATTATAAGCAAAAACTTTTCGCATTTGGTTACCAATGCCCTTTTGTTTATTGATGTTCTGGCTTTTAGACAATATTTAGAAAAAGGTGCAATTCCAGAAAAATACCTTAAAAGAATTGAAGAAACAGTTCTTGGTATTGTAGCATTGGCTTTAAAAACTAAAACAGTCAAGTCGCAACACGACGATTTATTGATTAAACTTTTTGAAGCTTCAATTCGATATTCGAAATTTTCAAAAGTTACGGTTGATACATTAGAGACTTTACAACTGGATTATTTTAATAATAAACTCGAACAATATTATTTGATCGACATGGCCGGAATGGCTTTGTGGAGTGATGGCATTGTCGAGAATGAAGAATCTTACTTTTTATATTCGTTAGGTTCAATGATGAACATCTCTGACGATTTTGTAACTAAAAGCATTGATACAACAAATACTTTTATAACTACTCACAAAAAGAAGATTCCATATTTTAATTACTCTAATCCTGTAAAACACTTTTACGATCAAATGACGCAAAGCGTTGTAAAACTAATTGTAAGAAACAAAAACAGGCTGGTTAAGGAAATTATTCAGAGTAAAGAATTAATGGTGCTATTAGCTTATTCTACTACCAGAGATTTGGATGCCAAAGAAAAGAAGAAAGTAAAAAAACAGCTTTTAGATATTTGTAAAACGATTCCATCGTTAACAATATTCTTACTTCCCGGCGGAAGTTTATTATTGCCAATCTTAATAAAGTTTATCCCAACATTGTTACCATCGGCTTTTAACGAAAATCTTGACGAAAACGAATAAAAAAAATCGCCCTTTTGAAGGGCGATTTTTATCAACATTCCTAAAAACCGCAAAACCTATTCTCTTTCTAAACTTATTCTATTACTTTTTTATCTTTTACTAGCCCTTAATGTTATAGAGATAAAATATTTTTACTTAAACTGTAAAAATATAAAAATGGGACCATCAATTAGTTTTGGAGATTATGAGCCAGAAGTTGTACCTGAGCCTTGGGAGGAGTATCAATATAGAGATTTATATAGATCTTACTATCCTCAAAGTATTTCAATGAAAATAAATGGATTATTTCATTGTATTACCGCTTTGACATCTTTAGAATTGAATAAATGCTACACTGATCCTGCTGAAAGAGGAGATATTTCAAGAACTCCAAGAAATTGCTATTTGAGTGCCCTAACCATCTACATGGATAATAAAGGACGTCTAATAAAAGGAGAAAAAGTCAATACAACATTTAGATTAAAGTATGTAAATGGAGAACATATTTTAGATTCTTCTACCAAAATACGAAAAGAATTAGAACGGTGCGTTGACAAAAAAGAACTCCATAATCTGGTTATAAAAAATAAGCAGATTACATTCAGAAATGGAAAAATATATTTACTAGAAAAATTTCACGAATACATTATACAAGCTTCTATTTGTAACAGAAGAACGTATGTAAATTATACTTATTTAAAAGTTTCTGAAAACAGAGATGATTTAAATAAAAAGTTAAATCTTTTGGGAATTACAACTGCCTCTGTTGGCTTTGCACCAGGAAAAGCACCTGTAATTGCTGATTACGCAATAAAAATTTTAGGATTTGCCTTAAGTGCCGAGCCACGATTTAGTCTTGCAGAATACACTTATCCTGTTAACGGACCTGTTTATCTTGATGAGCAAACCCTATATCAACAGTACAAAAGAGAAAATGCAAATGGTTATGTTTCTCCACAGAGGAAAGAAGGCGATCCATTTATCGTAAAAAAAGATATATTAAAAGAATTACAAGAATACGGATTAACAATAAATTGATGAAAAATATAGTTTTATTAATCGTTGTGCTAACATTTATATCTTGTCAAAAAAAAGATACAATAAATCATTTTTTAACCAAACCCATAACTAAACAAGATTTGGAAAAGAATGGCTTTTATAAATATTCATACATAGCAACATCAGATGACCATGATAAAATTGATGATACTATCAAATCTATTTCAAAATATGACATGTATTCTAATGTAAAGCCAGAAATAAATAAGGAAGGAAAAAGGTGCCCAACCCAATTATGGAATTTCGATAAGGAAGATTCTATAAAAAAAAGAAAAAATTTGGATTATTTCAAAAATGATTTAAAAAGTAAAATGATTACATACTTATTTAGAAATGAGACCTTATTCTATAAAGAAATAGATGTCGATTTTTTTGACAAATCTCACAATCAGACACCTGGATTTACAAGTTGGAAAAAGATTATCAACTACTACAATATTCTGAAAATCCCTATAACACCTGTAGTAAAAAATACTAATACAGGAGAGTTGTACACAAATCTGTTTTTAGTTGACAATTACAGAACACGTTTTTTTTTCTCAGAAGAAGAAAAATACTATGGTATGTTTACAAATTATTTAAATAATTTCACTTATTATGATATTCGTCTCCATTGGTATTCTGGTGATGTATTCGAAATATATTACTTCGATTAAATGAAACGAATAAAAAAAATCGCCCTTTTGAGGCGATTTCTTTTTTATTATAGATTATTCAATTGATAAACATCATCAAGTTCATCATTCGAACTAATATTTACATTCAAATCAGTTACGAAACCAGAATTCAATCCGTAAACCCATCCGTGAAGCATTAAATCCTGACCGTTTTTCCAAGCTCCTTGTACGATCGAAGTTTTTGCTAAGTTGTAAACTTGCTCTTTAGCATTGATTTCAACAAAAGCATTAAAACGTTCTGTTTCATCTTCAATAGAGTTCAAATACTTATCGTGCAAACGATACTCATCTTTAATGTGACGAATCCAGTTGTCGATAATTCCAACAGACATATTTCCCATTGCAGCTTTTACACCACCACAACCGTAATGTCCACAAACAATAACGTGTTTTACCTTTAAAACATTTACTGCATAATCTAAAACACTCAACATATTCATATCAGAGTGTACAACCATATTAGCAATATTACGGTGTACAAAAACTTCTCCTGGTTTAGCACCAATAATCTCATTTGCAGGAACACGACTATCAGAACATCCAATCCATAATAATGGCGGAGATTGTCCTTTTGCTAAATCAGCAAAATAATTTGAATCTTTTGCTAAAGAATCTTCTACCCACTTTTTATTATTTTCTAATAACTGCTCATAAAACTTTCTCATTGTATTTTTTGTTTTTTGAATGGTATTTCAACATGTTTAAACATATCAAAAATAACTTTAGTGTAAAGTTATCTAATTTTTAATACTTCTCACAATCAAGAAATACCTTAATTTATTTAATTTGTTTAAAATTCTTCGTTTGTCACCTCTTTTTTAACCAAAGCTCTTTTTGCAACATCATAATAATGCTCAATCGAAACGTGGTTATTTAGATCTGGTGAATTTTCGAGCTCGTAAGCTTCTTTAAAACCTTTTAGTTTTACTTTAATATTTTCATCGACCGCTCTGGTTTCTTTAAACTCGCGAATCAAATCTAAAACGTCATGTGCAATGTATTCAGTATCTTCGGCACTAATGATTACTTTTGAGTTTTCTGGAATCTCATTCAAAGTCAACTTAATAGCTGCTTTATTCAAGAATGAAACTTCTTGTGCTAAATCGATATGAATAACATCTCCATCCTCGTATTCTTCTTTTTTAAAGCTGTAAGCTCTTTTTAGGTTTCCTCTCAATACAAAAATTACACTGATGATAATTCCTAAAGCAACTCCTTTAAGTAAATCTGTTGCTACAACAAATACTAAAGTGGCAACAAAAGGTATGAATTGGTATTTTCCTTTTTCCCAAAAATGCTTGAATGTAGCAGGTTTAGCCAGTTTATATCCAACCAAAATTAAAACAGTAGCCAAAGTTGCCAATGGAATTTTGTTTAAAAGTGCAGGAACTGATAAAACACTTATTAGTAAAAGTACACCGTGAATAATGGTCGACATTTTAGATTTTGCTCCTGCATTATTATTTGCAGACGATCTAACCACTACAGATGTCATTGGTAAACCTCCTAAAAGCGAACTTAATATGTTACCAATACCTTGCGCTCTAAGCTCAACATTTGTATTAGTATAACGTTTTTGCACATCCATTCTATCAGCAGCTTCAATACAAAGTAATGTTTCTATAGAAGCTACAATGGCAATTGTAATACCAACTACCCAAACTTGCGGATTTGTAACAGCGGCGAAGTTTGGAGTTATTAAAATAGATTTAAATTCATCAAAAGATTTTGGAACTGGCAATGAAACCAAATGTTCTTTTGCAATTGCCAATGAGCTTCCTGTAGAAACAAAAAATTCATTTAAGGCTATACCGATAATAACAGCTACAAGTGCTCCCGGAATTAATTTTAATTTCTTCAAAAAAGAAACTTTATCCCAAGAAATTAATATTACTAATGAAACAAGTGAAACAACGACTGCTCCTAAGTGTATGTGATTTAATACATCGAATAAAAATGAAAATGAATTACTTCCGTCGTTTTGAACGAAAGCCTGATCTCCTTCAAAATCAGCATCATAACCAAATGCGTGAGGCAATTGTTTTAAAATGATAATGATTCCGATACCCGCCAACATTCCTTCAATTACATTGGTAGGAAAATAATTTGAGATACTTCCGGCTTTTAAAAACCCTAATGCTAATTGAATTAATCCAGCAATAAAAACAGACATTAAAAAAACATCGAAAGCTCCAAAATCAGTAATAGCGGTTAAAACGATAGCTGTTAACCCAGCTGCTGGACCCGAAACACTAATGTGTGATTGGCTTAAATAACCTACCACAATACCACCAATAACACCCGAGATAATTCCAGAAAATAAAGGCGCACCAGAAGCCATTGCAATACCTAAACACAATGGAAGAGCCACCAAAAAGACCACCAAACCTGAAGCAAAATCAGATTTTAGGTTGGCAAAAAGATTGATTTTTTTTGTCATAATACAATACTAAAAAAATTATTCATTAAAGAGTAGCCGCATTTATACAAATGCAGTTTAGTTCAAAATAATCGGAAGTATTATACTAAATTGGGAGGAGGAGCAAATATGCTCGGAGAAATATTATCTAATTTTACGATATTTTCAGAAATAATCGTTTTCTTTTGAATATAAACAGGTATTAATACTTCATGCTCTAATATTGTAGCATGAACCACCGATTTAAGTTCTTTATGAACTTCCTCTTCAGCGCAATTAAAAGATATAGTCGTATTAGTACCTTTCTTTATCGCCTGAACAATTGTTGGGGTAGATAAGAAGGTAATAAATATGAATAATAATATGCGAGCGATTAATTTCATTGAGGCAAAAATAGTGTTAAAGAAATAAAATCAAAGCGCAGAGGCAAAAATTTTATACAAATTTAACAATCATAAAAAAGCAGAACAATCAAACGGGACTGTTCTGCTTCTTAAATTATTCATAAACAATAAATTATAGTTCTTCTTCTAACCAAGCTTTCATCATCCAAATTGTTTTTTCCTGCTCTGCAATGAAATCACTCATCATAGAATTTGTTCCTTCATCATTAATTTCATCAGATTGTTTTAAAATTTCTCTTTCTATTTTTAATAAATCTGATAAAGAGCTTACAATTAAATGAACTGCTTTTTCATCGTTAGAAATGTTTTTTCCAACAGTTAATTTATTGTTTTTTATATAATCATCAAATGTATGCAATGGAGTTCCACCAATTGTTAAAACTCTCTCTGCAATCATATCTATTTTTAATTGAGCATCTGTATACAACTCTTCAAACTTTACATGTAAATCGAAAAAACGTTTACCACGAATATTCCAATGTATTCCTCTTAAATTTTGATAATATACTTGAAAGTTTGACAACAGAATATTCAATTCTTTTACTAACAATTCTGATTCTTTTACCGGTAATCCTAAAATATTTGTTTTCATACTTTTTTCGTTTTATAATATGTTTACTACAAATTTAATTAAACTTCTTATAAAAGTCAATAAAAAAAAATTATATTTCCTTATTTTTGCATCACAAAATACTATCAAAATGACGATAACTCAATTACAATATGTGTTAGCTGTTGCAGAACACAAAAACTTTACTCTTGCTGCCGAAAAATGCTTTGTGACACAACCAACTCTAAGCATGCAGATTCAAAAAATTGAAGAAGAACTTAATATCTTGATTTTCGATCGAAGCAAAAAACCAATTCAACTTACTGATATTGGTCAAAAAATTGTAAATCAAGCCAAGAACATTGTAAACGAAGCTGACCGAATTAAAGATATCGTCGAACAGCAAAAGGGTTTTATTGGAGGAGAATTTCGTTTAGGAATTATTCCCACGATTATGCCAACGCTTTTACCAATGTTTTTAAACAACTTTATTAAGAAGTACCCAAAAGTTAAACTCTTAATTGAGGAATTAAATACGGATGAAATTATAACAAAACTAAAAAATGGTCATCTTGATGCTGCAATTGCCGCAACTCCGCTTGAAGACGAAAAAATAAAAGAAATTGTTTTGTACTTTGAGCCTTTCGTAGCTTACATTCCAGAGCATCATGCAAGTTTTCAGAAAGAAGAAATTGAAGTTTCTGATTTAAATTTAAATGAAATTTTACTTTTACAAGATGGACACTGTTTTAGAGATGGAATTTTAAACTTATGTAAAAACGGTTCTGACATCGAGCAAAATAATTTTCAGATTCAAAGCGGAAGTTTTGAAACCCTAATAAAATTAGCCGACGAAGGTTTAGGCACAACGTTACTACCGTACTTGCACACCTTAGACTTAAAAGATTCCGATAAACTAAAACTACGTAACTTTAAGGAACCAAAACCTGCTCGTGAGGTAAGTTTAATTTACCCTAAAAGCGAATTAAAAATGCAAATCATTGACGCTTTAAGATCGACAATCGCTGGAGTTGTAAAAGGAGCAATTGTTTTTCAAAACGTGCAAATCATTAGTCCACTACAAAAGAAATAATAATAAAAAAGGAGCCAATTTGGCTCCTTTTTTTATACTTTAATTAGCAGTAAACTCTGTTTTAATTCTGGTTTTTCAATAATGAAATTTAATAACCATTCTTGTAATTGTTCCATTTCGTACGGTAACAGTGTTTTGATAGCTTTTTCTAGTTCTTTACAGAAAAGTATCGGGTCGAAACTTACTCTCTCAAGTATTGATTTCGTGTAATCAAACATCATTTTTGACATAATAAAATAAGATTTTCGGGGGTTATCATTATTTTTAAACTCGCACAAATTTAATCAAATATCATTCATAAGCACTCTTTTTAACTTATTATTTTAAAAACTTTGGCAACGAATACGTTTTCTTATTATATATAAATCAATCTAGAATCATTCTAAACAACTCATTTATACCTTTTTAAATGCGCGAAACATCTCACGTTTACCTGGAGGACCTGCCAATTTTTCTACTGTAAAACCAACCTCAATCATACTTCTTTTAACAACTCCGCGTGCAGCATAAGTTACTAAAACTCCATTTGGCTTTAAACTGTTGTACATTTTCTGAAAAATCTCGGTACTCCAAAGTTCCGGCTGCACTCGATATCCAAAGGCGTCAAAGTAAATCAAATCAAAAATTTCTAAATCATCGATTTCATGAAAAAATTGTTTCCTTTTGGTTAACGAGAAAGCATCGCAAATTTCAGTTTTTTTATCCCAATCAGATTTATGCATTTTCTCAAAAATGTTCTCAAATTCCAATGCGTCAAGTTCAGATACATAATTCATTTCTAAAACCTCATTCGCTTCAACCGGATACGCCTCTACCCCAACATAATCAATCTTCTGATTTTTTTGTTTGCTTTCTAAAAAAGTAATGAAAGCATTTAAACCGGTTCCAAAACCAATTTCTAGAATACTAACTGGATTCTTTTCGAATAGTGAAAGTCCATTTTTAATAAAAACATGTTTTGCTTCCTGAATTGCACCATGCTTAGAATGGTAACATTCGTCCCATTCCTGCAAATGAATTGTCGTTGAGCCATCTAGCGTCTTAATTATTTCTCTTTTCACGTTTTTCGAAATTTATAATCTGATTTTAATAGGTTTTAGCCTCTTTCAAGAGTCAAATTTAATCAAAACAAATGCGTAAAGCCTTAAAAATAGGCACTTTTTTCATAAATTCTTTATAAAACTATCCTAATTTTTTGACTTTATTATAAGATAAATAAATCGCAGTTAAAAGGCATAAATAATGCAGTTTTACTAAGTAAGTTATATATTTTTACTTAATTTTGCATTCAATAAATTCTATTTAACACCAAATCATTACTTTAGAATTTATATGTTGCAATGAAAATTACATAAAAACTTTACACAATTATGAGTACAACTCAAACAAGCAAAATTGAAATCAGAAAAGCCACTTCGTCAAAAATAAACGAAGTAGACTTTCAAAACTTAAGCTTTGGTGCTGTTTTTACAGACCATTTATTCGAATGTGATTTTAAAAATGGAGAATGGCAAAATCCAGTCATTAAGCCTTATGCTCCAATTTTAATGGATCCTTCATCAAAAGTCTTTCATTACGGACAAGCTATTTTTGAAGGAATGAAAGCTTACAAAGATGTCAATGATGATGTTTGGTTGTTTAGACCTGACGAAAACTACAAACGTTTTAATAATTCAGCAGTTCGTATGGCAATGCCAGAAGTTCCGGAATCTGTTTTTATGGATGGTTTAAATGAATTATTGAAAATAGATCAGGAATGGATTCAAAAAGGTAACGGAAGCAGTATGTACATTCGTCCTTTTATGATCGCTACCGGCGCTGGTGTTGTTGCAAATCCTTCTGACGAGTATAAATTTATGATTTTACTTTCTCCTGCACAATCTTATTATGCTGGCGAAGTAAAAGTAATTATTGCTGAACATTATAGTAGAGCTGCAAATGGTGGAATTGGAGCTGCAAAAGCTGCCGGAAACTATGCTGCACAGTTTTACCCAACTAACTTGGCCAACAAAGATGGTTTTCAACAAGTTATCTGGACAGACGATGCTACACATACAAAATTAGAAGAAGCGGGAACAATGAACGTTTTCTTTAGAATTAATGATACTTTATTGACTGCTCCAACTAGCGAAAGAATTTTAGATGGTATTACCAGAAAAAGTTTAATTGCAATGGCAGAAAAAGAAGGTCTTAAGGTAGAGGTTCGTCCTGTTATCGTTTCAGAATTAGTAGAAGCTGCTAAAAACGGATCTTTAAAAGAAATTTTCGGTGCTGGAACTGCTGCAGTTATCAGCGTTATTAAAGGTTTCTCTTATCAGGATGTTTATTATGAAATGACTCCAATCGAGAATTCATATGCTTCTTTATTAAAAGAAAAACTAACAAGTCTTCAAAACAAACTTTCTGAAGATACTTTTGGATGGACTGTTAAAGTTCAATAATTAAAAGATAAATACAGAAACATACCCGACAACTTAACAGTTGTCGGGTTTTCTATTTTATATTTGTCTTATATAACTATTAAAAATGATTGAGAATCTCGTTTTAAAAAATATATCTAAACACATTTCACTAAACGAAAATGAAACGTCTTATTTTCTTTCGATTTTAGAAGAGAAGAAATACGCCAAAAAAAATATTATTCTACAAGAAGGCGAAATATGTAGAACTATAAATTTTGTTCAATCTGGAACTTTAAGAGCCTTTTACAGAGATCCAGAAGGAAAAGAATCGACTATTATGTTTGCCATTTCAGATTGGTGGATCACTGATATGTCATGTTTTATCAATCAACAACCAGCTATGCTCAATATTGAGACAATTGAAGATAGCCTTATTCTCCATTTAAAAAAAGAAGATCTTGATGAGCTTTACACGAAAATCCCAAAGTTTGAACGATTTTTTAGAATCATTATGCAAAATGCATACATAAGGGAACAAATAAGAGTCATTCAAAATCTTTCTCTTTCTGCAGAACAACGTTATTATATTTTTTTAGAAAAATATCCGCAAGTTGCCAAGCAAGTTAGACAAAAACAAATAGCCTCGTATTTAGGAATCACACCCGAATTTTTAAGCATGATACGAGCCAACAAAAACAAATAAGCGTTTTCTTAAACTACATTATTTTTTTACTGCAATAACTTAGCGTGCTTTGTAAAAAACAAACAGATATGCTTATACTTATTGCCGGACCTTATCGAGGCGGGACAAATGATGATCCCAAATTAATTCAACAAAATTTAGATAAATTAGAAGCCGTAGCACTTCCTTTATTCAGAATGGGACATTTGCCTGTAATTGGTGAATGGCTCGCTTTACCACTACTCCATTTAGCAGATTCCAAACATATTGGAGATAGTGTCTGGGATGAAATACAATATCCTGTTGCACATCGTCTTCTTGAAAAATGCGATGCTGTTCTTAGACTTGAAGGCACATCAAAAGGAGCAGATAACGATGTTAGAATTGCTCAGGAAAGAGGATTAAAAGTTTATTACCGTTTAGAAGATATCCCAAACGCTGAATAACAAAAATTAAAAATCCCTAACATGTTCAAAAACGTATTAGGGATTTATATTTAAAGTAATTTCGAAAAATCTGGCTTAAAATAATTTGGCCCTTTCATTACTTTTCCATCTTCACGATAAATTGGCTGTCCATCTTCGCCAAGTTTACTCATATTACTACGTTGGATTTCATCAAAAACAGCTTCAATTTTATCTTGTAAACCATGCTCGATAATAGTTCCGCACAAAATATACATCATATCTCCCAATGCATCAGCAATTTCAACTAAATCATTGTTTTGAACTGCTTCAAGATATTCTTCATTTTCTTCCTTCATCAAATTGTAACGAAGTATTTTTTTATTTTCACCTAAATCAGCGATTGGCGTTTGACTATGACCTATTTTAAAAGCAGTATGAAACTCAGTTACTGCATCAAGTTGTTTCTTCATGATTTTATTTGATTAAATGAAATGCCAAATTAGCAACAATTCATATACAATTCTCTAAATTTGCCAAAAATAATTTTTACTATGTTTAGTCAAGGACAATTAATATTCGCGCTCTGTTTTTTTATTGCATTTGTAATCGTAATGATATTTGCTTATCGAAAAGATCTTGCATTACATAGAATTTTCTACAAAGGAAATTATAAAGTACTAATTGTATTCTTGCTTTTTATTGCAATTTTGTTTGTAATCAAATTCTTTTTCAAAAGATAATTCTAGCAATTTTCTTATTCTTACTAAATTAAATAATTTTAGAAGCTTTACAATTAAAGTTAGTCAAAATCGTTCTATTTGAAGTTATATTTGGCCAAACTTATTTTATAAAGTGTACTTTTATTGCCGTGTTATTAGGTTGACTACTAATAAAATTTATAACTTTACGACACCGAAAAACCTACTCAAATGAAGATTTTAAAATATTTATTCCTTTTTCTATTATTAAGCTTAGTTGCTCTTACTGTTTTTGTTGCTACACAAAAAGGTTTTTTTTCTGTAGAAAGAAGCAAAGTAATCAATTCGCCAAAAGCGACTGTATACAACTATGTAAATGATTTTAGAAATTATGAAGATTTTGAATCTTGGTCTGTTGAAGATCCTACTATACGAATGACTTTTCCCAATAAAACTGCCGGAAATGGAGCTTCATTTTATTGGACTGGAGCTGAAGGAAACGGAAATGCCATTACACTTAAAACCAAAGACGGCGAAAGCATTCAGCAAAAAATGAAATACGACGGAACTGAAGCCGATGTAAATTGGACTTTTAAAGATACTTTGGCAGGAAAAACCAAAGTAACCTGGAAAGCTTCTGGAACAATGAGTTTTTTGTTTAAAATCTATGCTGCATTAAACGGAGGTTCGGATAAAGTGATTGGAACAATCTACGAAAAAAGCCTTGCAAATATTGATAAAAACTTAGATTACGAGACTAAAACATTTGCAATTAAAGTAAATGGAGTGGTTAGAAAAACAGAAACTCCTTATATCAAACAAACTTTTACAAGCGAAATTCAAAAAGTAAATAAAAATGCCAAAATTGTTATTCCAAAACTTATTGAGTTTAGTAAAAACAATGGTTTAGATACAAATGGTAAACCATTTATTATCTATCACACTTATGATACCGCAACTGGATTAGCAAAAGTTTCAATTTGTTTGCCAACAAACAAGGAAATTATGACAACTTCCGGAAGTGATATTTCTGGAGGAAAACTAGATGGATTTGAAGCTGTAAAAACAACATTAACAGGAGATTATTCTCACACCAATGAAGCAATTGCTAAAACAACTGCCTTTATAAATAATGAAAAAATCACCCCGGATTTAAGCTGGTCTCACCTTGAAATTTTAACCATTAATAAATTTGATGTTAAAAGCCCATCAAAACTAATGACTGAAATCTATTTTCCAACAAAACCGAAAGCAGTTCCTGTTGTTAAAACTCCTGTTTATAGACCTGAAACAGAATCAGCTGCTCCAAAACCAGCAAAACCTGCAGAAACTCCTAAAACAAATACTGAAGAAGAGCAATCAGAGTTCTAAATAGAAAACTGATATTAAACCTTTTGTATTAAATTCATTCTAATAAGATAAATCAAAACATTTGACAGACGAGAAGGAATTTATTCTACAATTATTGAATCCTAAAACGCAAGATTTAGCGTTTCAAAAACTCTTGTCTGATTATCAAAAACCGTTGTATTCTCATATTCGAAACATTGTTTTGAATCATGATGATGCCGATGATGTATTACAAAATACTTTTGTAAAGGTTTTTCAGTATTTAAAAAATTTTAAGGGAGAAAGTAAACTTTTCTCCTGGATGTATCGCATTGCAACCAATGAAGCGTTGACTTTTTTAAATCAAAAAGCAAAATTAAGCGGAATAACATCTCAGGATTTACAAAACAAAACCATAGACAACTTAAAAGCCGATGCCTATTTTGATGGAAATGAGATTCAGATAAAGCTTCAAAAAGCAATTGTGAGCTTACCCGAAAAACAGCAACTGGTTTTTAAAATGAAATATTTTGAAGAATTAAAATACGAAGAAATCTCAGAAATACTAGGAACTTCGGTAGGCGCATTAAAAGCATCTTATCATCACGCTGTAAAAAAAATTGAAATATATATTACCACAAATTAAACCTTTTGTATCAAAAGTTATCTTATAGATATTATGAAAACATTTAAATTAGAAAACGAACCCAAAATAGCGACCGGCTTTAAAACTCCGGAGGATTATTTTGATAATTTTTCAGCAAAAGTTTTACAACAAATAAACGAAAAAGAAGTAAAAGTAATTCCGTTGTACAAACGCAAAAAAGTACTAACAATGGCTGCGGCTGCAGCAGTATTTATTGGATTAATGATTCCTGTTGTAAATAATTACAATGCTACTTCTAAAGATCTTGACGAAGCTACATTAGAAAACTATTTGGCTTATCAATCAAACTTGAACCAATATGATTTGATTCAAAACTTAGATACCAATGACATTCAAAAACTAAATAAAAATGTCGCAATAGAAGACGAAACTCTTGAAGATATATTATCTTCAAGCCCAAATATAGAGCACTTAATTTCTGAATAAAACAAAACTTTTGAAGATGAAAATCAAAAATATACTACCAATGATTCTGTTTTTAGTAAGCTTTTCCTTTTTTGGACAAAATGGAAAAACAGATGAAAAACGCGAAAAAATTAAAGCGTATAAAGTTTCTTTTTTAACGACTGAATTGGAATTAAACTCAACAGAAGCTGAGAAATTCTGGCCTATTTACAATACTTACGACGATAAACAATATGAGTTACGTCATGAAAAAATAAAAGCCTACATGCGCAAATTGGATGATGACAACATCAATTCTATTTCAGAAAAAGAAGCTTCGGCACTTTTGTCTCAAATTGAAAGCGCTGACAAAGAATTATACCTTTTAAGAGTTAAATATAATTCAGATATAAAGAAGGTACTTTCGGCAAAAAAAATATTAAAACTAAAAAAATCGGAAGATGATTTTAATAGAAAATTATTAAAACAATACAGAGATAAAGCAGCTAAAGATTAATTACCTGCTTACAACAAACAACAGCGATAAGAACCCTATATAATAATACTTACTTTATTATTTAGGGTTCTTGTTATTTCTAGACTATTTAAATCGAAGTCTGATAACTTTATTGTGACCCGCAGCAATTGCAGTATTTCTATTTACAAAACGAATGGTAAAAAGTTTAGAATCTGTAGATAACTGTGTCCAGTTTTCGCCACCATTTTGAGAATATTGTATTCCTTCAGAACCCACACAAATAATTTCTTTACCATTTCCGCCCGGAACATATTGCACACAAGAGGCGTATCCAAAGCCCATTCCCTGACCTATTAATTCCCAGGTTTTTCCACCATCTTTAGTAAAAGCTTTATTATCTGTTTTTTTATTTGGAAGTTCATAGTCGCCACCAGCAATAAATCCGTGTTTAGCGTCATAAAAATCAGCCGTAAAAATACCGGTCATTGTTTTACCCTGAACTATTGGAGTTTCACATACCTTCCAAGTTTTAGCTTTATCAGGAGAATAAAATACGCGTGCTTTTTTCCCTCCGGAAACTAACCACGTATCATTTCCTTTTATAACAATATTTGTGTTACTTGCCGCAAAAGCCGCTTCACCTTCTGCGTTAGTAGGTAATTTATCCGAAAGTAATTTTGTCCAGGTTTCCCCTCCATCTCGAGTCACAATAATAGAAAACGTATCTTCTGTTGGATCTCCAATTGCGATTCCTTCTTTATCATTCCAAAATTGCATACTATCGTAAAACACTTTCGGGTTAACTTCTTTGTAAACTAATTTTACTTTTTGTGTCTTTTTCGAAACCTGATAAAGTAAAGCTGGATTCGACACACTCAGCAAGAAAATATTGTTTGAATTTTGAGCGATACTTCTAAATTCTAATTTTAAAGTATCGCGATATATATGATCTTCAAATTTCTCTTTTTTATCTAAATCATAATACCCAAAACGAGAATTATCAGCCCCATACCAAATCTTATTTTTATCTACTATAATTGCTCTTATACTAATTTTATCCTGAAACAAAGTATCTATTTGTACTAATGTAAACCAATTGCTAAACATGGCTTTATCGCTATTATTCAGCGTTTTAAAAGACATTAATAAAACAAATGCACCAAAAAACAATATTACTTTTCTCATATAGGTTAAGATTTAATTGTTGCTAAAATACAATTATTTATAACATATAAAATAAGTTTTGTTTCTTTTTCTGGCACAGTAATTGGATATCTCAGAATATCAATCTTAATACGATTTAAAATGAAAACGAAACTAATTTTAATAGCACTAATAACATTAACGATAAGTTCTTGTCAAGCTCAAGCCGGAGCAACTGTATATGCAAAAAATTCAGACATAAGCGATAATTTAGATTTAAGAGCTGTGGCTTCTATTTTTGGTGAATCGGCAAATCTTCAAGATTTTGAAAGACGTTTGAATGATCCAAAATATCAAATATCAAATCTTGATTTAAATGGAGATAACGAAGTTGATTATTTACGTGTAATCGAATCTGTTGAAGACAGAACTCACGTTGTAATTATACAAGCCGTTTTAGATCGTGATGTTTATCAGGATATTGCCACTATAGATGTGGAAAGAAACAATTATAACAAAGTTAGCGTTCAAGTTGTTGGTAACACCTACTTATATGGAGCGAACTATATTTATGAGCCTGTTTACAATGTTGTACCAGTAATCTATAATTCATTCTGGGTTACTAATTACAGACCTTACTATTCAACTTGGGGATGGAATTATTACCCAACTTATTATACTGCTTGGACACCATATCCAGTATACAGATACAGAAACAACATTAACATATGTATCAACGTAAACAATCGTTACAATTATGTAAGCACAAGAAGAAGCTACAGAGCACCAGTTTTATACGAATCCAGACGTACTTATGGTTACGAAACAAGACGCCCTGATTATAGCTTTGCTCAAAGACATTCGAATGTAACAAATAGATATGATTTAGATCAAAGACGTGTTGCAACTAGAGAAACCAGTAGAAATCAAAATTCTTACAACACAAACAGATCTTACAATACACATAGAACTAATTCGGAAAGAGTTTCAAGTGGCGATTACAGAACTTCAAACAGAAATTACTCTGAAAACAGATCTAGTAGTGATAGAAACTATAATAATAATAATAATAATAATCGTGTAAGTTCAACAAATAGAGACAATTCAACTTCTGTAAGCACACCTGTAAGAGTTGACAATTCTACGAGAACAGATAATAGAAGAAATTACAACGAAAATAACACTAATTCTTCAAGAAGAAATTATGACAACAGAGTAAATACAAATAGAACTGCTTCAACTCAACAAACTGAAGTTCCAAGAAACAACTCTGAGAACAGAACAAATTCAGGAAGAACATATTCAAACACTCCAAGCCAGCGAACAGAAGCTCCTAGAAATTATTCTGAGAATAGAGGTAGTTCAGCAAGATCTGAAAACACACAACGTTCTGAATCGCCAAGAGCTAGTCAAGAGTCAAGAAGTAGTCAACCACAAAGAGAAAGTGGTTCTAATTCAAGAAGCAACGGTAGAAGAGGTTAATATTAAAAATACATTTCAACATAAATATAAAAAGCACAATTTAACGATTGTGCTTTTTTTTATCTTTTTAATTATAATTGATGCTAATTTGTTTTAAAACAGTAAATTTGCAACCGTCTTTTATAAAAACATACATGAGCGCATCGCATAAAAACTTACATAGTAAGTTGTCTATAGGGGGTTTATTGATAACATTAGGAATTATATATGGAGATATTGGAACTTCTCCACTGTATGTAATGAAAGCCATTCTTGGCGATTATGCAATTAATTCTGATATTGTTTTAGGCGGAATTTCTTGTGTTTTCTGGACATTGACTTTACAGACTACAATAAAATATGTACTTATCACTTTAAGTGCAGACAACCACGGAGAAGGTGGAATCTTCGCTTTGTACGCCTTAGTTAAAAAAACAAAGATTCAGTGGCTCATTGTGCCCGCCATAATTGGAGGAAGTGCCCTGCTCGCAGACGGCATCATAACCCCTCCTATCTCGATTTCTTCTGCTGTTGAAGGTATTAGAGCTTTTTACCCAACAATGGAAACTCAAACAATAGTTTATATTGTTATTGGTATTTTATTTGTTTTGTTTACTATTCAGCAATTTGGTACTAAGCTAGTTGGTAAGTTTTTTGCCCCAATGATGCTTATATGGTTTGCCATGTTAGGAACGTTGGGAACTATCCAAATCATTAGCCATCCGGAGGTTATTAAAGCAATAAATCCTTATTACGCTTATCATTTACTTTCTATACACCCTGATGGTTTTTTTGTACTAGGTTTTGTATTTTTATGTACTACCGGAGCCGAAGCTTTGTACTCTGACATGGGGCACTGCGGAAGAAAAAACATTAGAATTAGCTGGATGTTTGTAAAAACAACTTTAGTATTAAACTATTTTGGTCAAGCTGCATATTTAATTCACCATGAAGGAAGCACTTTACAACAATTAGGTGGAGAAAACGGAAATCCTTTCTATCTCATTATGCCACATTGGTTTCTTCCGTTTGGAATTGTAGTTGCAACTTTAGCAGCAGTAATTGCTTCTCAAGCTCTTATTAGTGGTTCATTCACTTTGATAAACGAGGCAATGAGATTAAATTTCTGGCCAAAAGTAAAAATTAAATATCCTACAGAAGTAAAAGGACAATTGTACATTCCGTCAATTAACTGGTTGTTATTTTTTGGTTGTGTTGGAATCGTTTTACACTTCGAAAAATCAGGAAATATGGAGCATGCCTACGGTCTTGCTATCATTCTATGTATGATTATGACTACTATTTTACTTAATTATTATTTAATAATGAAGAGAGTAAAACTGTACTTAATGGTTCCACTTATCACTATTTATTTATTAATTGAGTTCAGTTTCTTAATTGCTAATATCACAAAATTTGCGGAGGGAGGTTACGTAACGTTAATTATTGCAATGGCACTAATTTCGATTATGACGATATGGTATTTGGCTAAGAAAATTAATAAGAACTACACTAAAATTGTCAAAATTGACGATTATAAAAAGGTGTTAATGGAATTAAGTGAGGACTTATCGATCCCTAAATACGCAACTCACTTAGTTTATATGACGAATGCTAATCGTGTTGACGAATTGGAGGAAAAAGTAATCTACTCTATTTTACAAAAACGTCCAAAAAGAGCCGACATTTATTGGTTTGTTCACGTTAACATTTTGACTGAGCCTTATAAAACTCAATATAAAGTTACTGAAATTGCCAAAGATGATATTTATAGAATCGATTTTAATTTAGGATTTAGAGAACCTACAAAAATCAATTTAATGTTTAGAGAAGTAATTCGTGACATGGTGAAACGCGGAGAAGTTGATATTACAAGCCGCTATGAATCATTGAACAAAAACAATATCATTGGAGACTTTAAATTTGTATTGTCTGAAAAATTCCTTTCGAATGACAATGATTTAAGATGGCATGAAAATATTATTATGAACTCTTATTTCTTCATCAAAAAATTAAGTTTATCTGAAGAAAGAGCATTTGGTTTAGATAGTAGTTCTGTAAAAGTAGAAAAATTCCCAATGGTGCTTCATGCTCCAGAGAACATCGGACTGACCAGAATTATAAAATAAATCAATATAAAATACAATCAGAAAAACACTCTTTTAAACTTTATTAGAGTGTTTTTTTTCTTTTAAAAGAAGTTAAAATAACAATACTAATTAAAAATTTAACTTTCAATCAATTAATAGTACCTTTGCAACTCAAATATTTAAAATGAGATTACACAGAAATTTAGTTTATACTACCATAGATTCATTAAATGCAATTTTCAACGAAGGAGAATATGCAGACAAAGTGGTAGCTAGAGCCTTAAAAAAAGACAAACGTTGGGGAAGTTCTGACAGGAAGTTTGTTGCTGAAACGATATACGAAATTGTTCGTTGGAAACGATTATACGCAGAAATTGCCGAAGTAAAAGAACCTTTCGATAGAGATAATTTATGGAGAATGTTCGCTGTTTGGGCAGTTTTAAGAGGGTATCCAATTCCGGATTGGAGACAATTGGAAGGAACTCCTGAAAGAAAAATCAAAGGACGTTTTGATGAACTTTCGAAAGTTAGAGCGCTTAAAGAATCTATTCCGGACTGGATGGATGAATTGGGTGTAAAAGAATTAGGAGAAACAGTTTGGGCTAAAGAAATTACAGCTCAAAACCAACCTGCAAAAGTTATTTTAAGAACAAATACGCTTAAAGGAACTAAAGAAAACCTGAGAAACACGTTGATGGATTTGAATATTGAAACAGAATATTTAAAAGATCAACCGGAAGCTTTAGTTTTAAAAGAAAGAGCAAATGTATTTTTGACAGACGCTTTTAAACAAGGACTTTTTGAAGTTCAGGATGCCAACTCGCAATTAGTAGCTGGTTTTCTTGATGTAAAACCTGGAATGCGTGTGGTTGACACTTGCGCAGGAGCTGGAGGAAAAACATTGCACATTGCTTCTTTAATGGAAAACAAAGGACAATTGATCGCAATGGATTTGTACGAAAGCAAATTGAAGCAATTAAAATTAAGAGCCAAAAGAAATGGCGCCTTTAATATTGAATACCGCATTATTGACACTACAAAAGTGATCAAGAAACTACATGAAAAAGCAGATCGTGTTTTAATCGATGCGCCTTGTAGCGGTTTGGGAGTTTTAAAAAGAAATCCTGATGCTAAATGGAAATTAAAACCTGAATTTATTGATAACATTCGTAAAGTTCAGGCAGAAGTTCTAGAAAGCTATTCTAAAATTGTAAAACCGGGCGGAAAATTAGTTTACGCAACTTGTTCTGTATTACCATCAGAAAATCAAGAACAAGTTGAAAAGTTCTTAAAAACTGAAATTGGAAAACAATTCACTTTTATTAAAGATCGTAAAATATTGGCTTCAGAATCTGGTTTCGACGGATTTTATATGGCATTATTGGAACGTAAAGATGCTGTTATTAAAGAGTAATTAATTCCATATATTTAAAATCCCAAATTCTAACTTTATAATTGGAATTTGGGATTTTTTATTTATTTGAATTTCTTAAACCAAACTTGGTTTGCGCAATAACTTTCCGTTTTCATTCTCTTTGAATTTTGGAACAAAAACAATTTCTTTTGGTTTTTCATATTTCCCTAAAACATCAAAAAAGTCTGGAGCAAAATCTTGTTTTTCGCCCTCAATAACCAAAATTAATTTTTCGCCTAAAACAGAATCGTGAACTCCGGTTACAAAAAACCTATTACTTATTTTATCGACCAATTTAGCCTCTATTTGCTCTGGAATTAACTTTACTCCACCACTATTTACAACATTATCGATCCTTCCTAAAAAAACAAATTGATTCTCATCTATCAACTCAACCAAGTCATTTGTAACTATAGGCTCATCAGAAATAGACGAAACATAAATTACCAGACAATCACGATCGTCTTTTGCAATTTTCACGTTCGGCAAAACCGAAAAGGCCTTCTCACCCACTCGTTTTGCAGCGATATGCGTAATAGTTTCCGTCATACCATAAGTTTCGTATATTTCAGTTTTCAACGGTAATAACTTCTCTTCTAGCGCACTATCAATTTTAGCTCCACCAATAATTAGTTTCTTAACGTTTTTTAATTTATCAATAGAATTTTGAACTTGTAAAGGTACCATTGCTACAAAATCATATTGGGTTTTATTCAAAGCCAATGGTTCTGTACTTGGCGAAACCACATCAATATCAAGACCTAAAATTAAACTTCTTACCAACATCATTTTTCCCGCAATAAACTGCGTTGGTAAACAAAGTAAAGCCTTATCCCCAGGTTGCAATCCAAAAAAATCACCTGTCGCCAAAGCCGACTGAATCATTGCTTGTTTTTCTAATCGTACCAATTTTGGAAGCCCAGTGGTTCCAGAAGTTGTCATTTCGATATACTCCTTATCATCAAACCAATCCAATAAAAACTCTCCTATTGCTTGTTCGTAAATATCCCCCTCTTTAATGAAGCTATACCCTACGCGACACAAGTCTTTTCCGTTTAAATGATAACCATTTAATTTAAAATAATTATGGACATTTTTGTGTGTTAATTTTGACATGACTATATTAATTTGAAGATTTTATACTTTTTATATTCCCTGTTAATCGCTCTTTCCAATTCGTCCAATTGTACTTTTTGCTAAAAATAAAAATCAAAATAGGATAAACAACTACAACCGGCAAAATTACATCGAAACCTGCTGATGGCTCTGACAGATCTTTAAAAATTGAATGAGTTTGAAAAACTGTCCAATCTGATGTAACTAATAATGCCCCAACTAAATTATTGGCAGCATGAAAACCCAAGGCCAGCTCCATTCCTTCATCCATAAGCGTAATTATACCCAAAAACAAACCTGTGCCTATATAATAGATCATTATAATATTCCCCATTTTAGTTACTTCTGGATTAAACCAGTGCATAGAACCAAAAATTAGCGAAGTCATTAAAAGTGGAAACCATTTATTTCTTGCTAAGTTAGCAAATCCCTGCATTAGATATCCTCTAAAAACATATTCTTCTGTAGTGGTTTGTATTGGAATTAAAACTGATCCTATTACCACCAAAATCAAAAACGGAACTAATTTAAAATTCCAGACAAAATTTTCGGGCGCATTAAAATAGAGAAACGAGAAACTTAAAATCGAAAAAAACGACCATAAAAGAAACGAAAACAAAATCCGATTCCAATCTACTTTTTCTCTCGAAGTGGTAATCGATAATAATGTTTGATGGTGCAAATATTTTACAACAAACCAAATTCCCGCAAATGCAAAAACAAAAGACGCCATGACCAAAAATAAAGTAACATTTGGATCAAAAATCTTAAACGCAGAATCATTATCAGTAGGAAAAGCTCCTTCGCCATTATAATTAAAATAAACCGCCAACGAAAAGGGAATCTGACCAATAAATGAAGCTGTAATGATAAAAATTGACCCTATAAGGTATTTCCAAAAACTATTTTCAGGTTTAATTCCTTGTTCTAAAAACATATTATAATAATTTAAAAATGAGAATTCGATTTGATAAGTAAATCATACTTTTGCTCTTGCTAAAATACCGATTTTTAACTCAATTGTCTTACAACCCATTAAATATAACAAAATGATTCAAATTTACCATAATCCACGTTGCGGAAAATCAAGAACTTGTTTGGCTTTTCTTGACAACTCAAAACAAGACTACGAGATCATTCCATATCTTACTGAAACTCCAACTCACAATGAACTAAAGAGTTTACTTAAAAAATTAGATCTAAAGCCACTTCAATTAGTAAGAACTAAAGAAAAAATCTGGATCGAAAATTTTAAAGCAAAAACGTTAAGCGACGACGAAATTATTCAGGCAATGGTCGAAAATCCAATTTTAATCGAGCGCCCAATTGTTGTAAAAGACGGAAAAGCAATTATTGGCAGAGATATCGATTTGGTTGCTGCCTTTTTAGACTGATTATAAAATATTACATTAACATTATTTTATGATTTTCCTCTTTAAACCAAAGGCTACATTTGTCGTCTAAAGAGTAATTGAAACCAAAAAAAAACAATGAAAAAAATCAAATTTGCTGTACTACTTGTATTTTTCCTTACAAGTTTTTACAACTATGCCCAACAAGCGCCTCCTTCTAAAAACAAGGTAAAAGTTACTGGTAAAGTTTTTGAAAAAGTAACAAAACAACCACTTGAATATGCAACCATATCAATCACAGCTTTAAATGACACCAAAGTTATTGCTGGAGGAATCACCAACCCTAAAGGTGAATTTGATATAGCTGTTGCTCCGGGCACTTACGACATAAAAGTGGAATTTATTTCGTTTAAACCAACATTTATTAAAGCAAAAAATATTCAGGGCGATACTAATTTAGGTGTTGTAAATTTATCTGAAGATGCAGCGCAGTTAAATGAAGTTGTTGTTCGCGCCGAAAAATCAACAGTCGAAATAAAATTAGATAAAAAAGTATACAATGTTGGTCAGGATATGATGGTAAAAGGCGGAACTGTAAGTGACGTTCTGGACAATGTACCATCAGTTTCTGTTGATACCGAAGGTAACGTAAGTTTAAGAGGAAGTGACAACATCAGAATATTAATCGACGGACGACCATCAAACGCTATAAATGTTGCCGAAGCTTTACGTCAGCTTCCGGCAGATGCTATTGACAAAGTTGAAGTTATTACAAACCCCTCAGCACGTTATGACGCTGAAGGTGGATCAGGAATTATTAATATTATCCTTAAAAAAGGAAAAAATCAAGGTTTAAACGGAACTTTTATTGCTTCTACGGGACTTCCAGAAACATACGGTTTAAGTGCAAACTTAAATTACAAAACAGAGAAATTGAACTACTTTACAACTGCAGGATACAACCACAGAACAAGTGAAGGTGGAGGTTTAACCAACTCTCAGTATTTTAATCCAGACGGAACAATAAAAAGCTACCTTGACGAAGATCGTGACACTAAAAGAACTTCTGACGGATTTAACGGAAGAGCTGGTATCGAATGGACGGTTGCTCCAAATACTTTCTGGACAAACGCCATCAATTATCAAAAAAGCAGTGGCGACACAAGAGACTTAATCAACTATACAAATTTTGATGCTGGTCACAATTTCACAGGTACATCTTACCGTTTAAACAATGGTGATACTGGAAGCGAGAATGTAGAATATACTTCGAATTTAATTAAAAACTTTAACGATAAAGGTCATAAATTAACTGCCGATTTATCTGTTTCAAGAAACAGCGACGATAGCAATAGCCTTATCACAGGTTCAGACAATTTCAATAACACTCTAAACGATCAGGTTCAGAAACAAGTACAAGTACAAGCCGATTATGTTTTACCATTAGGTAAAGGAAGTCAGTTTGAAGCCGGATATAAAGGAAGTTTTGGAGATTTAAACAATGAATATTATGTTCTTGATGATCAAGGAGCAGCAATTCCAAGTTTATCAAATACTTTAGAATACAAAGAGAACATCAATGCATTGTACACGCAGTATGGTCTTAAAGTAAACAAATTCTCTTATTTATTTGGTTTACGCTGGGAAGACACAAACATTCATGTAAATCTTTTAGAAACAAATGATTTCAATACTAAAAAGTATAACAACTTGTTTCCAAGCGCCTTTATAAGTTACGAAATATCAGATCAGAGCAATTTTACAGCAAGTTACAGTAAGCGTTTATCCAGACCAAGAGGACGTTTCATGAACCCTGCAACAAATTACTCTAGTAATATTAATATTTTTCAAGGAAATCCAGATCTAGATCCATCTTTAACAGACAAATATGATATTGGATACATTAAACGCTGGGACAAAGTAACCTTTAATACTTCTGCTTATTTTGAAGACACTAAAGACGTTTTCAGCTTCGTAAGATCTCCAACAGGAGAAACTGTAAACGGAATTCCAGTTATTTTAAGCCGCCCTATTAATTTAGGTAAAGAGCAAAAATTTGGTTTTGAATTTACCTTAAACTACACTCCATTTAAATGGTGGAAAGTAAACAGTAACTTCAACCTTTACAACGTAAAAACTACTGGAGAAAACAGTTATACTGATGCAAACGGAGATTTAGTAGTACAAAATCTAGATAATCAAGCAAATTCATGGTTTGCAAGAATCAATTCAAAACTAACTTTACCATACAAAATAGACTGGCAATTAACAGCCATGTATAATGGAGAACAAAAAACGGCACAAGGTAAAAACCTAGGTCAGTTTGGTATGAATACAGCATTTAGTAAAGATGTTCTAAAAGACAAAGCAACAATTGCGTTCAATATTAGCGATGTTTTCAATTCAAGAATCATGAGATCTTATACTTATCTTGAAAACCAAACCTCTTATGGTGAAATGCAATTCCGTAAGCGCCAATTCAATCTATCGTTCACTTACCGTTTTAACAAACCAAAAAGCGAGAGAGATAAAAACGCAGCACCTAAAAATGAAGGTGACGGCGGTGGAGATTTTCCAGGATAAAACGCTTTAAAATTTCAATAAAAAAATTCCAAATTCCAATTAGCAACCGTTAATTGGAATTTGGATTTTTTTATTTGGAATTTAATTTAACATAGGCATAAAAAAAAGGACTCGTAAAAACGGGTCCTTTTTTTATGAAATCAATCTAAAATTAAATTGATTGTTCTTGTTTCTTCTTTGCTCTTTTCTCTTTGATCATTTCCCAGCTTGCTCCCGTTACCCAATAAGATACGAAACCAACTAAGAAAAACATCAACCAAAACCCTATAGTTAGTATGGTCAAGAAAAGTAAAAAACCTAAGTACTGTGAAAATTCAAACATGTTTTCCGGAATTTTTGAATGTAAGGACAAATGTAGGTTTTATATTTTTCCTTAGCAATTAAATCCAAATCAATTTTTATAAAAACACAATTATCCGTATATTTAAACTCATTTTAAATAAGGATTTTTTTCAATTATTATTTAACTATCTAAATCAGAAGAATATGAATGTTTTCAGGAGCTATTTCCCGCTATCCGTTACAATCTTTTATGTCCGCCGAGGCAGGACATAAAAGGATTTTCACTTCTATCGGGGCTAGGCATTCATTTTCAAGATAAATTTTACAAACATCAAAATAAAGAATCCGTTTTAATTAGCGTTTTTACGAAGTAAATCAGCGTCATGCGTTCCATTTACCACAACGTTTCACATTTTACAAATAACTTTTTACATACAACATAATGAAATATAGAATAGAAAAAGACACAATGGGCGAAGTGCAAGTCCCAGCCGATAAATATTGGGGAGCACAAACAGAACGCTCTAGAAATAATTTCAAAATTGGAGCTTCGGCATCGATGCCACAAGAAATCATTGAAGGGTTTGCTTATCTAAAAAAAGCAGCTGCATATGCTAATTATGATTTAGGTGTTCTACCAATAGAAAAACGAGATGCAATCGCAGCCGTTTGCGACGAAATTTTAGACAGAAAACTAGACGACCAATTTCCGCTGGTGATATGGCAAACAGGATCAGGAACGCAAAGCAACATGAATGTAAACGAAGTAATTGCAAATCGCGCTCAAGTATTGAAAGGATTTAATATTGGCGAAGGCGAGCAATTTATAAAAGCAAATGATGATGTAAACAAATCACAATCATCAAATGATACTTTTCCAACCGGTATGCACATAGCTGCATACAAAATGATTGTAGAAACTACAATTCCCGGTGTCGAAAAACTACACGCTACTTTAGCTGCAAAAGCAAAAGAATTTGCAGCTGTTGTCAAAATTGGACGTACGCATCTTATGGATGCAACTCCCCTAACATTAGGGCAAGAAATTTCTGGATATGCCGCCCAATTGTCTTTTGGGTTAAAAGCATTAAAAAATACTTTAGCACATTTATCTGAAATCGCTTTAGGCGGAACTGCTGTTGGAACTGGATTGAATACTCCAAAAGGTTACGACGTAAAAGTAGCCGAATATATTGCAAAATTTACCAATCATCCTTTTGTAACTGCCGAAAACAAATTTGAAGCTTTGGCAGCGCACGATGCTATTGTTGAAACTCACGGGGCTTTAAAACAATTGGCCGTTTCTCTAAACAAAGTAGCCAACGATATTAGAATGTTAGCTTCTGGACCACGATCAGGAATTGGAGAAATTCATATTCCAGAGAATGAACCGGGATCATCTATCATGCCTGGAAAAGTAAATCCAACGCAATGCGAAGCGTTAACAATGGTTTGCGCACAAGTAATAGGTAACGACATGGCGATTGCAGTTGGCGGCATGCAAGGACATTATGAATTAAATGTATTCAAACCTGTTATGGCAGCCAATTTTTTACAATCGGCACGATTAATAGGTGACGCTTGTATTTCATTTGATGAACATTGCGCACAAGGAATCGAACCCAACTATAAACGAATTAAAGAATTAGTAGATAATTCATTAATGCTAGTAACTGCTTTAAACACCAAAATAGGATACTATAAAGCTGCTGAAATTGCACAAACAGCTCATAAAAACGGAACTACCCTTAAAGACGAAGCTGTTCGTTTAGGCTACGTAACTCCAGAAGATTTTGATGCTTGGGTAAAACCAGAAGAAATGGTTTAAATTAATTATAAATGGTTAATTGTGAATTATTAATTAATCAAGGCAGTAAATAAATGCTTTATTACTGGCGTAAATACAAAAGAGCTTTCTAGAATTTAGAAAGCTCTTTTTTTATAAATCTTGCAATTGAAAAACAATTTACATTTTACAATTCACAATTATCAACATAATCTTGCAGATAGCTAAATCTTTCGGTTAGTTTTCCTTTTTCGGTGATTTTTGCACGTTTTAAAATTCCGTCCTTATCTCCATTAAAGAAAGCAGGGATTACATGTTCCATAAATTGTTCTCCAAAACCTTCACTGGCATCTTTTGGTAATTCGCAAGGTAAATTATCAACCGCCATTACCACAACAGCAGCAGGATGAAAAACATCAACTTCTTTATCTTCTAAAGGAAAATAGCCATACAAAGGTTCTGCAATAGTCGAAGAACGCAAAGTACAAGCAATTGGTCCTTTTACATCGCATGAAATATCTGCCACAACTTTTAACTTGCAGTCGCTTGCATTCAACATCTCTCGAGTTAAAATCATAGGAGCACCATTAGCATAAAAATGTCCGGCAAAATAAATATCTGTTACTTTGGTGAATTTTTCAAAATCAGAAACATACTCTTCCGGATGTGCTACAAAATCTGTAAAATCCAGAGACTGATCATCAATACGTTTGTTGTATTCTAAAACATCCAACTGCACATAAACAGCTTGCGCATATTTTTTAGTCAAATAATTATCAACAGTAATTTCTTTTATTTTAATGGCATCTAAAATTTCCTTAGCCCCCATGCCAACCTTTCCGGTTCCGGTTATTACAAACTTTAAAGCTGGCATTGTAATACGTTTCAAATGCATAATTAATGCATCTCTACCAGATAAAGTTTCGGCTTTTGGCAATTTAAATAATTCGAATTTTATTCCAAAAGCTCGAATACCGTTATAAACACCAACCATTCCGGCATATCTTCCAAAACCAATCAAACGACGATTATGAGCATCAACAATTGTTTCATGGTCGTACAAATCGATATTCTTTTCTAAAATCGCCTGCAATAACTTTCTATTATAAGGCTGCTTCTTTATAGTATGCGAAAAAAAGAAATAGGCTTTATTTGGAATTAAATTTTCGACAGGAACTTCTTTTACACCAAATAAAACATCACAATCAGAAACATCATCTGTTACGGTAATGCCCATGCTTTGATATTGCACATCCGAAAAAATCCTAATATCTGAACTTTCCACTTCGACAATAGCATCATGATAAAGTTGCTTGAGTCTTGTAAGCTCATTAGGAGCAAAAACAACTCTACGATCTGGCGGGGTTTTTCTTTCTTTTATGATTCCAAATTTCATTTAAACAGGTTTAAAGTATTTATTAATATAACTTTTTACTTATTATTTGTTTCAAATATAACAAATTTAGTTAAAGTTTTGTTGTTGAATTACAATTTTAAATGCGTGAAAAACGTTAAAACCTGACTAGCAAACGACTAATTAAACAAAATCTTAATTTTTTGTTAAAACAAGCGCTTAGGCAAACAAAAAACGGCGAAACATAAATATTGAATTCTATATATTTGTTTTTAAAGAATGATGAAAATGAGTTTCCTTAAAAAGACAAAGATAGCACAAATACTTCTCCTAATTTTAGTTTTAAGTTCATGTGGAAAAGATAAAAAAACGAGTACTGACACTACTTCAACGATAGAGGATACCTTACCAAAGATGAAGCCGTTAGGTCCGGAAAAAAGACTTACACAAGCCTACTTAAACTCAGTTACGGGAAGAATAAACCATTTTTATAATAAAAACTGGCCCAACAATACCATGAATGGAGGTTTTTTGGTAGCTAGAAATGGTCAAATCATTTTTGAAAGATACAATGGATATGCTAACAAAAATGAAGAGACAAAGATCACAGCAGACACTCCTCTTCATATTGCATCTGTAAGTAAAGTCTTGACAGCAACAGCGGTCTTAAAATTAGTTAACGCAAACAAACTTGATTTAGATCAAAAAGTAAATACAATTTTAAAAACATTTCCTTATCCTGATTGTACGGTAAGAATGTTGCTAAGTCACAGAAGTGGAATGCGAAATTATGCTTATTTTACAGATCGTGATAAATCGGTTTGGGACAGACATGATCAATTAACAAACAAAGATATTTTGAATATCCTTGCGACAAAAGACATTGGGTTAGAATCAAAAACCGGAACACGCTTTAGTTATTGCAATACCAACTATGCAATGTTGGCTCTAATTATTGAAAAGATAACAGGACTTACCTACAAGGAGGCCATGACTCAAATGATTTTTAAACCTTTGGGAATGACGAATACTTTTGTTTTTGACAACGAAAAAGACAGAAAAAAAATTGTTCCATCCTATAAAGGTAATGGTGTAGAAATTGGTTTTGATTATCTGGATTGTGTTTATGGTGATAAAAACATCTACTCAACTCCGCGTGATTTATTAAAATTTGATCGCGCCAGAAATGCTCCGGACTTTTTGAAACCTGCACTTCTAAAAGAAGTTTACACAGGATATAGTAACGAACGTAAAGGTGAAAAAAATTACGGTTTAGGTATTCGAATGATCAATTGGGATTCCGGACAAAACTTTTACTTTCATAACGGTTGGTGGCATGGTAATACCTCATCTTATATTCCGTTAATGAAAGAGCACGTTACTATTATTGCATTATCAAATAAAATGACAAGAAACACCTATGCGGTTCGTAAATTGGCTCCAATATTTGGTGATTATCCTTTTAATTTTAAAGATGAAGAATAATATTATTTTTCTCTAAAATTTATTACAAAACTAACTTCAAATAGTATAAATTTGCAAACTCATTTTTGGGGTCGACTGGTTTTGACAGCAAGTCGAATTGAAAAGTAAGCACGTCGAGCATTGAGACCTTGCTCGTAAATATAAGATCTTACAATTTTACACGGCGAAAATAACTACGCTTTAGCTGCATAATCTGAATTATAGTAAGATTAGCCACGTCCCTATCAGATAGGGAAGCTGGATTCTCCTTGAAAGCCTTGGTTTGTGGCGGTCAGTACAGGGGAACCGTAAAAATAAACCTAGATTTCCATGAGCTTCGGGTGGAGATCGAAATTAAGAAGATAAGTGTTGAGTGGTTGTTCCTGACCTAGCTCAACATCGAAAATCCAATCAGGAAATAAACGTGTAGAAAGCTCTTTAGTTGCTTGTTTGGACCCGAGTTCGATTCTCGGCGACTCCACTGAACGGGATGATTGCTAAATCATCCCGTTTTTTTTCATAAATCAAGCATCCTTTTTCCTTCATTAATGCGGTGTTATGAGTAAAAACACTTCTCATTGTAGGTGTTCGATAAATGCCTTCTTGATAGTACAAATTGCTATCGAACACCATATTTATAAAATCTCTTTTCTGCAAAGTATTTGATTTATTGTAGACATAATGCATATCAGTAAGTAAATTTAAATTATTTTCCAAAATTAAAAATACATTACTTTGATCTGTATTAAGTCTTTCAATGGTCTGTTTCAAATTTTGTATAGTACCATTGTAAGTTGCATACCATCTATCATAAGTTTCTTTTGCAATTTCATTTTTAATCCACTTTTCTTCAACTGAGAACATTTTTTCCTGTACACTTTCTAATTCAAGTTTTTTTTCTTGAACTCTTTGTTTATTAGCGTTCATTTCTACTTCAATAGAATTATTGCAACCATCTTTTATTTCACGAATCCTCTTTTCGGGCAAACTCATTAACTCGCATACATTCTGAAATTGATTGTGAGCCTTTATTGCACTTATATTATTGTGTTTAGAAGAATTACATTTATAGTAATAAAAATATTTCCCAGATTTTCCACGAGATGGCGCTCCTGTTAATGGCACACCACAATGACATTTTAATAATCCACGTAGTGGAATATTTTCATCAATTATTGTCCTTGTTTTTTCTGGCTTTTTCATTTTGCTTTGCACCATTTGCCATGTACTCATATCAATAATAGCTTCATGAATTGCAGGAAAAAGACCACCAGGATATTCTTTATACGCTTGAACATTTAACATACCAGCATAAACAGGATTACTGAGGACTCTTTCAATAGCTGTATTACCTTTCTTTTTAAATCCAAGTTCATTCGCGTTTTTTTTGATAAGATATAATGGAACGTCCAGTAAATAAGAATCATAAATAAATTTTACAATTTTAGCCTCTGACTCATTAATTATCAATCTGCGATCTTTTCTTTCCCCCTCTTTAATATATCCAAATGGAGCACTCGTTGCTATATATCTACCTTCCTTCGCTCTAGCTGTATAAAGCCCTCCTCTTATTTTTATGCTTCTATTGATATTATCTTCCTCAGCCAATAATAGTTGTAAACCAGCCCTAAAAAAACTACCAGGTGTATCGTAATCAAATGTAATCCCTTCAGTTACACTGACCACTTGAATACTATATCTTTTCTGAAGCATTTTTACCATATTCATTGCTTCTCCTGCGTCACGACTAAACCTGTCTAGTTGATCTACTAAAAGATAATCTACATTTTTATAATACTTCACAATGAAAGCTTGTAATTTTATAAAATCAGGACGGTCAAAAGTTTTAGCGCTTTTCCCTCTATCAATAAAGGAATCCACCAGTTCTACTTTATTAAATTGTAACCACTGATCGGTATACATTTCCTGACGTTCTATTGAACCGTTACTTTGTCCTAACTGACTAAATCGTAAATATCTAATTGCCCTTTTCATAATATTCCTTTAAAGTAGATGAAACAATTATTTCAATGATTAAATTTACTAACTTTTGTTCTCGTTCCTGTTCAAGAACTTCAAAAGTTTCAAAAATTATTTCATCTACATCAGGCCCTTTCAATTTCTCATTTTCATTATCCATCATACACCTCCTTACTTTTGATAGCAAAAGCCCTAAGCGGGCTTTATTAATTAAATTAAATTGATTCAATTACTTATATAGGAAAATAAATCGTACTCCGCTGATTTCTATTGCGTTTTGGCAGATAGCTAATGTAACCATACTCGTTTAGCTCACGCATGCATTTATGGTAGGTTACAGGCCCGGTTATCTTGGCTAACTTCATGATTTCATACCTATAGACCTCAATAGGATTAACAAAACCCTTTTCGGCTCTGAATTGAAGCAATGCCGCATATATACCAATATGAGTGATACTAATACGGTAATCTTTTTCAATAGCCTTAAAGAAATCAGACAAAGGTTTTAGTGTTTTCATTATTTTTTGGTTTATCAGCTTACACGCATACCATTTCTTGTGGAATGGTTCACCTGTTGACTCTCATTTGTCTTTTGCTGCTGTTTTACAGTTTCCATTGTTTTATTACCCAATGCAGTTGAGAGTGTTATTTTTCTCGAATGCTCGTCATAAATATTTACCGATTTAAACTGAGGGTTGGCCTCAATGTAAAACCGATGTTCATTTCCATTTTTAATCAAGGTTACAGGCAGCCTGTTTCCCTGTTTTAAAGCATCCTCTAATTTAGCGGCTTGAGTTTTATTTGATAATTCCTTTAAAGGAAGTTGCTGTAAGGCTTTTTCAAGATCATAACCATACCCGTAATGAAATTCTTTGATGCGGTGATTGCCACTTGCGTCTTTATCATTAAAATCCAGTTGGATCCAGGATTTTTCCTTCTGAATGGAACGTCCAGCTAATAAATTATATGCCTGTGTTGTATCAATAGAATTTCCTTGTTGTACTTTAAAATATTGGCTTCTCTCTTCATCAGGCTTTGATTTATTTTGCAAAGTGGTTTTATATGCTTCAAATTGATACTGTCCACTCTGGTCTTTTACAAAAGACAACTCGTGATCCAGTCGTTCTTTTTCGTTAATGTAATAGGAAACCGGAATAGTGAATTGCTCATGACCTTCTTTGATTTGCTGATCAATTTGATTTGACAAATCTCTAAAACCAATACGCTGCATCTGATAATACAGCGATTGGTTATTTTTTTCTTCCTTTTTTGCATCTTTCCGAACAGCAATTTGGTCTATGAGTGGTGCAATGATCAGTTTACGAATGAGTCTTACCAATAAATTAGGATAAAGTTGCTTAAGAATCTTGTTCTTTTCCTGCTTAAGCATCTGCAAAGCGAAACGTTCCTCAATATTTTTGCTGCCCTTATACTTTGTTCCAATACGCTCGTAATGATGCAGTTTTTCCTTAAGTAGTGACCTATTATTGGAAAGACTGAAATTAAACAGTTTACTAAAACGCTCTTCCCTGGAGCGCCACTGGTTTAATTCCATCTCTACTCTGTTTATGGGAAGTTGTTCGTTCTTCATCACTGCTTACATGGATTGACTTTTCTTTTTCTTCTTAGCTTCCTTTGGCACTTCTGGTCCATCATCATCAGTACTTTGGTTTTGCTTTTTACTGCCTTGCTTTTCAGAAGTTTGCTGGGTTTCGGATTGCTTTTCTTCTGTAGACTTACGATTATCAATGCGCTGTAAATTGCTGTCATATACATTAATTGTCTTGAATTGTGGGCTGGCTTCAATATACTGCTTAATCTCATTTCCTTCTTTTTGGAAAGTAGCGGATTGAAGGTTTCCCTTTTTCAAAGAATTTATCAAGTCTTCTTTGTATTTTGGGGTTTCCAGTTCTTTAATTGGATGTTTGGACAGCGTTGCTTCTAGATCATAACCGTAATTCTGATGGTAATGGTTTAGCTTAAAATTTCCATTAGTTTCAGTTTGTTTAAAATCGATTTGAACCCAAGAATTATAAATTTCTCCCTCCTTGTTGGTAAGATCTTTGTTTACTGATCTGCCTTCCATAAGATTGTAAGCTTCTTTCATGGTTATGTTGCTGCCTTTATTGATATAAAAAGTTTGCTCCAAATTTTCTTTGGAATTTTCTTTTTGCAGTTCCACTTTATAAGAATTAAAGAAATACAGATCACTTTCTTTTGACTTATTGAAATTTAATGTAGCTGCGGCAGTATCATTACCATATTGCGCATTATGCGTCAAAGTAAAATTAGGCTCTTCCTTCTGCATTTTTTCTTTTAATTGAGATTCCAGTGCTTCACCGAAACCGGTATACTTAATCTGATCTCTTAAGTATTCAAAATTTTTCTCGTTCATGATTTCAATTTTTTAATTATTAAATAGTTTATAATTTTGGAAGTACAGTAACCTGTACCAGTTTTGTATTCTTGACATGTTCTTCTAAATGTCTGCCGCCATTTTTCTCCATTAGCTGGATGGCTAAGTATTTTTTTTCCGGAATTGTAAATTTTGGCAGCGCAAATACAAATATGTTTTCTGCTTCAGCTTTAATTTTATCAATAGCATTCAGGATATAAATGGGCGTAATTTCAATTTCCTGTGAAGCAGTACGTTTTATTTTTTTAGTGTCGCGAATAAAAAAACGAAGCTGGTCGATCTCATAATTGATTTTAGAATTGTTGGTTATCTTTATCCTGTAGTACATTACTTCGTCACGAATAAAAATTCCGTTGAGCCTAAAATCAATATCGTATTTACTTTCCTTTTGACCTCGCAGCTTTTTTTTATCGTACAGCGCTAATTTTGAATATTCTTCAATATCCTGATCATTAATAATTGCATCTGAAAAATAAATTTCCTGTCCATCAGGCTTAGTTTTATTAAGGGTAAGATTCAGCTGCGGAAAATCTTCATTATAATCCAATACGAAAGAGTAGAGTTTGCCATCTGCAGTTACTACTGTAAGATTGGTCTGAAAAAATCCTTTTTGGGCAGCTTTGATCTGAAGGATGTTTTCCAGTCCTTTTGCTTTTTGTACGAGTATATCGGGACTTCCTTTGTCAACACTTTTTATGGCAAAAGGAAATACAATATTGGTTGTTTTTGAATAGGCTATCATTAGTGAGTCTGATTCTGTTTTGGATAAACAGTTTTTACTTGTTTGCTGTGCAAATACACCGATGGTCATCAATAATAAATACCCCATCACCAATAGTTTAAAATTTTTCATCTGTATCATTTTTAGTTTTTAATTGGAATTATTTTGTTTCTGCTTTTCATCGTGCAGCAGTACCTTATAACCAGCTTTTACAACTACTTTAACTAGCTTTACTTTTTTACTTAGAAGACTTTTTGCCGCTTCAATTCCGGCTCCTGCCGCCTGAGCACCCCAGGAATCATCCAATGATGCAACTCCCAACGTTTGCATGGATCGGTCAGCAGATGCTTTGGCAACATCACGATTAATAGCTCCCGGAATATAGATTCCAACAAGTCCATCCATATCATAAACAGACAAATCCACTGGAAATAAGGAGTTGCTGTATCTGATACTGCTAATGTTGATCGTTAGCCTTTCTCCTTTTAAGGAAGCTGTTCCAAACAGAAAATTGTCTTTTACGATTTTAACTCCGTTTATGAAAATGTCATTCATGAGTCGGAACTTAACTATGGATCCATTTACAATCGTTTGTGTTTCATGAATAATCGCTTCTACGGTATTCTGCATCAAATCATCATACTCAGGTTCGTCCAGAGAGTAAAATCTATTCAATCCTGACTCAGTATGATTAACAGTTTTGTTTTGTAAAGAAGAAACTGGATCTTCTTGCTCCTTGGTGGAAATAGTAAAGATTTGTCCACGCTCAGCCTGGGAAGCTTTCTTTAATTTTTCCTGTACCCTGTTAGGATGTTGGATATCCAAAATACTTTCCAGCATTCCACCGAGCTCTTTTAGTTCCGGATCCTGGCTTTCCTGTCCATCATTCATGGACTGCATCATTTGTTCCAGCCTGTCAACATCATTGGAATGCATTGCCGTTTGATTAGATTTTGGATTTTTTATATAATCCTTGTTTTGCTCCGGAATTGGAACAGGTGTATTAATTACTTTTTGCAATGCTTCCAATTTTTGATGTACTTTTTCTTCGTTTGGATCACGATAAACAGACTTATTTAAGCCATTTCTTTCTTTTCTTCGAGTAACAGCACTGCTGTCCTCGGTCGAATCAATCTGAAAGGACTGGCTCAAATAATTAGGATCTTTTTTAATAAGTTCATCAAGCTTTGCAGAATCAATTGCAGCCAGATCGTAGTAATTCATCTTATCCAGCGGAAGTCCTTCTTTCAGGTTCGCATTGGGAAGTTTTAGATTAAAACCTTTTTGCTGTGTTACTGCTGAGTTAGCGGCATCCATTTTTCCACCGCCCAATGCCCAAAAAATGGCAGTTAGAAATGGCAATACTAATATTGGCAATACCAACTGCATCTTACGCTGCTTTAGGACTTTTAATGATTTCGTGTTTTGTTCCATGATATTAATTTTTAAGATGTGAGTAATAATAATTTTCGATTATTGTTAGGCTGTCCAGAAGTCCGGGACGGTCTGACACAATACTGTCATACGTTTTTTTTCCTGTGGGACTGCGGCCGAGACTATCCATGTATTTCCTAAAACTTGTAATTTTTTCAAATTCTGTTTTACTAATAATTGTACTGAGTTCAAGAGGCTTTTCCTTTAAGGGTATTACATTGGCTGGTTTGGTTATTGGGATTACAGTAATATTTTTAGTTGGATTACCTGAAAAACTTTTCACAATCAGATAAATACTGCCTCCGCCTGTAAACACTATAAAGGTGAATAGAATCACAATCCAGTTAAGACGTGTAAAATGAGTCGTTTTAAGTTCCAGCCAATGGGCGCATTTATACTGTAATCGCAGATTAGCCTGTTCAAACTTTTGCCATAGATTATTTTTAGCCCTTTCCATAACATTGTTTTTTTCGCTGTTTCTTTTAAAAGTGAATTTCATGACGTGCAGTTTTATTATTTTCTATTTTCCGTACTTATATCGCGATTTTCAATAGTATTCCATCGCTCGATTAGAAAGCCATGTGGATTGTTATCGCTTCTCGATACGTTACGAAGGTTACCTTCAGTGATAAGGTTCCGATGTGCGATGCTGGTGGTACGAATGATATTTTGTGTAGCATAACATCTGAATCCATACGGGTAGTTGTTAAGATCAATAGTTACACTGTCAATCTGTATCGTCTGGCTGACGTTTCCCGATATGATACCGGAGTAATAACCATTTTCTTTTAAATCATCGTAAACCCGTTTGGCACTGTCATCCGCCAGATAAAGAGCCTTTGTTACATTGCTTTTAATTACTTTATCATCCGGGTCAAGAGTGAAAAAGAGCTTATGGAACGTTTTTACATGATCTCTGGCTTCTACAGGAATATTATCTTTTCGGTCTGAAGCATAGGCTTCCAGTGCTTTTCCGTTAGCCAGTATATAAACCTTGTTCTGCATTTGCGATACGAGTGAGAAACTCTTATAAAGTGAAAAGCAGCTAATCAGGATACACCCAGTAATGACAAGCATCGTAAAACTGCGGACATGCCGAAAAGCAGTGTCAATATTTTTCATTTTACTAAACATAAGTTTTGAATTTAGGATTAAGATTTACCTTTTAATTTATCGGCCATATAATTCTCCTTGTCTTTGAAGTAGGGTGCAGAATTACCGGAATTCGCCATGCTTTGATACATACGCCCTGCAGCATTCCCCATTGCATCCGCTGCCATTGTAGTGCCTTGAGACGCAGTACTCATCACTGAAGTTGTAGAACTACTAAACATACTGGTCACTTTTTGCCCTAGTGCACCGCCACCTCCGGCATGAACAATGTAATTGGCAACAGAAGGGACAGTGAAATAGCCAATAATTCCAATAATCATAAAGACCAAATAGGCAACATCAGTCCTGCTAAAGAATGTATCTCCATATTCTCCAGCTTGGGCTATGTCAATTTTTAGCATATTCTCCTGAATTTTTCCGATGATGCTTCCAAATATATTTGCCACAGGGAGCCACAGATAGATGTTGATGTAACGTGCCAACCAGACGGTCAGCGTATGCTGAAAACCATCAAAAACCGAAATACCGAAAACGATTGGACCTAAAATAGAAAGTACCACCAATTGAAAAGTCCGCAGTGTATCGATACATAGCGAAGCAGATTCAAATAATACACGCAGTATTTCGTTCATCCATTCTTTTACTGAATTTCGGAAATTATAAGAGGCTTTACTCATCGCAAATTTGATGTCATTTCCAATACCATCCAGCATTCCCTGACCACTTGGATCTGCATCATCATGGGTATATCGGTACCATTTATCCTGATCGCCGCTTCCTGTAGAACCCACATACATTTTCCAGGGATCAGTCTCTTTGAGCGCTTCTTCTTTTTCTTTAAGCAGTCTTTCAATCGCTTTATTCGATCCCTCTACCATTGCAGCAGTTGCCGTAACGGTAGGTTTCATAACACCATTAATCATATACAGGACAGACGGGAAAATCATAATGCAAAATCCGATAACAAAAGGACGAAAGAGCGGATAGAAATCTATGGGTTCGGCACTTGCAATATGTCGCCAAACTCTTGAGGCGATATACCACATCGCTGCAAAACCGGCAAGTCCTTGTCCGACGCCAATTAGGTTACTACATAAAGGCATCATTTCATCATACAATTGTTCCAGTACACTATGCAGACCGTTCATATCGTCTGCAATTCCTTGGGCCTGAATCGTAAATGGCAATATCATTGCAAGAAGCACAAGTATTATTTGCTTATTTATCTTTATCATAACACTGGATATTTAGTTATTTAACTTATAAATACTGCGCATTGCGCGGGTATCATTATGCTCTTTTGCACGCTGTAAAGCCAGTACAGTCGTATTATTGTTGAAGTTTCTCAGAAACAAAAGTTTGTCCTGCATATCTGCATATATTTTGTCAATAGCAGTTAGCCTTTCATCATCTGACATTCGCATTTTATTAGCAGTAATCACCGAGGTCAGTTCATCAAGATTTCTAAGACTTTGTTTAAACAGATTATCGTACACCCTTTCGAAATAGGCAATTTCTTCAGGATTAAAATTTTTACTGTCCCTGAAGCGGTTAAAAGCGGATTTGTATTCTTTTACCAAAAGCACCTGATAATTTACAATATCACCAATACGCCTGTAATTCTTAACTGTGGGACTAACCTGCATGAGCGCATCAAGAAATGTTTCATGAAGGTTGAAATTTCCTTCAGACAAATCTTTTACCGTATTATAACCTCCACTTAGTATTTCATAGCCCTTTTTCATATCCTTTAAAATCTGTTTGAACTGGGCCAATTTCTCTATGTTCAAAATCAATTGCTGGATTTCCTGTTTTTGGGCTGTTATGGGGGATGGAAATAGCAATCCGGTAAACACAATTCCTATAATCAGTAATTTTTTCATGGCAAATCAGTATTAATGCCGTTTACGACACGGCTGTTTTTTGCTTCTTTCAATTCGGTTGCTTTTGATACAGCCAGGATTTTAGTTTCATTACTGAAGCTCTCAGAAAAAGCGTAGTTATCCAGCATATTCTGGTAAATCATATCAATGCGTTTCATTCGCTCGTCATCTTTCATCTCTAACTTTCCGTCCGTAACGATTGTTAGAAGCTCATCCAGATTGGTATCACAATTTTTGATTAACCTTTCAAAGACCCTTTTGATATAATCGACTTCATCTCCGTGGAATAAATCATCCTGCCGGATTTGCTGATATAAGCTTTTGTAGCTTTTCATGATTTTTATCTGGAGGGCTATAATTTCTGTTACCCTTGCATACTTTCTTATTTTCGGGTTGACGGCCTTTAGCGAATTGAGATAATCAGTATGAAGACTAAATTCTCCACGTTTGAAATCTCCTATGGTATTGAGTCCTTTTTTGACTGCCGAATAGCCTTTTTGAGCATATCCGATATAGACTTGCAGGGCTGCTATTTGCTCTAAAAGCATCCTTTGCTGTTTTGCCTGTGCATGAAGATTCCCTGTGGTCAGTGCAGTAAAAAGCACTACTAAAAATATCTTTTTCATGATTTTATTGTTTGTTTACGGAATTCCGTAAAATTGTTTAACGGATTTGACATCATGCTCTGTTTTGGCTCTTTGAAGGCTCAGTAGTATATTCTGTCTGTTGAAGAGCGTCAGGTCATCATAATTGATATCAATTTGATCCGCAGCACTATTAATGATCTCCAGTCTTTTGGCATCACTCATCTGTGTGGTAAAAGAATCCAATACAAGAAAGATCTGATCGATGTTTTTCAGGCTTTCATCGAGTATCCCTGAATACACACTTTGCATATAATCGAGTTCGCTGGTATTAAAATGAGCATCTTTTTGAAATAGGTTCCACGCTCTTTCGTATTCATCTACCAAACGAACCTGCTTTTCACTGATATCTTTGATACGCTGGTAATAGGTAATAATGGATTTAACTTTTGCCAGTTCCTCGTAATAATTCTTATAGAGTTCTTTTTGTTTCTGGGTCCAATCGGAAATCTCATCCAACTTTAGTTTGGAGAGGATATTTTCTATTTTTTTCTGTGCATTCTGCAACCAGATCGTTTTGTTTTGCAGTTTTTGGATCCTAAGGTCAATAGCCTTAATTACTTTTTTGGCAACCGCTTTTACGATTTCCAAAATAGGTATTGCCGTTGCCGGTCTTGCCGGAGTGCTGATCAGTAAAAAGCACAACAGGCAAATCATGATTTTCTTCTTTGTTTCCATAATTATTGTTGTTTAGTTTTTATAATTTTTATGCTCTTAAGTCATTAGCAAGTGCTGCAATCCCTTTTCTAATGTCACCATCAAATTTCTTAGCGTACGCCTGTACTTTTACTTTTTCAGTTTCTTCGGTTGTGTACGCGTAATATTCCTCAAGGGAAACCTCGGTGCGGTATACTTTAGATTGCATGCCTCCAAGCGAAATGAATACTTCTTTGTATTTCTTATCAGGATCATTGGCTTTGTTTACAGATAATACGAGTGCTTTTTCTTTTTCAGTAAGCCCAAGCAGTTCCTGGATTTGTTCGAATTTATTTTGATACTTGCTTTGGTCCAGTAATATCTTGCAGTCACTGTTATTGATGATGGCTTGTTTAACGACTGGAGAAGAAATAATATCTTCTACTTCCTGAGTCACTACAATGGCTTCCCCAAAGAATTTACGAACAGTCTTGAATAAATACCGAATATATTCTGCCATTCCTTCCTTGGCAATAGCTTTCCAGGCTTCTTCTATAAGGATCATTTTACGGACTCCTTTAAGCTTGCGCATTTTACTGATAAAGACTTCCATTATAATGATGGTCACCACTGGAAAGAGTATCGGATGGTCTTTGATATTATCGAGTTCAAACACAATAAAGCGTTCTTTTAACAAATCTAGATTCTCGGTAGCATTGAGCAGGTAATCAAATTCACCTCCCTTATAGTAAGGACGCAGTACATACAGAAAATTGTTTACATCAAAATCCTTTTCCTTTACCTTGTCACCTTCCAATATGGATACAAACTCATTTTTCAGAAATTCATAAAAACTGTCAAAACATGGAAATAAATCGGAATTGCTATCTAACTTTTCATAGTACAATTGCAGTGCATTGGACAGTGCTACATATTCACTTCGATTGAAAGTTTCATTGTCTTTTTTCCAGAGTGCCAATAAGAGTGTTTTAATACTTTCTTTTTTCTCGGTATCCAGAGAATCTCCTTCGCTGATATAAAAGGGATTAAACCGGATCGGGTTCTTTTCATCATAGGTAAAGTAGTAACCCTTTACCATATCACACAATCCTTTGTAGCTGTGTCCAACATCAACAAGTACAACATGAGTTCCTTGTTCATAGTAACTTCTAACCATATGGTTGGTAAAAAATGATTTACCGCTTCCCGAAGGCCCCAGTATGAATTTGTTCCGATTGGTACAAATTCCCATCTTAACAGGCTCATCACTAATGTCTACATGAACTGGTTTTCCAGTCAAACGATCTCCTAATCGAATTCCCGTTGGACTAAGGGAAGAACGATAGCCTGTTTCCAGATTCAGGAAGCATGTCGCTTGTTCTGTGAACGTATCGAAGGTGTCATTCATTGGGAAATCTGCGGAATTCCCGGGAATTCCTGCCCAAAAGATTTGTGCGGCACCTACTGTTTCCTGTTTTGCAGCTGCATCCATCTGAGCTAGTGCTGAAGAAACTTTGTTTTTTAAATCTTTGAGTTCTTCTTTATTCTCCGTCCAGATCAGTACATTAAAATGTGCCTTTACAGGCAGTCGCTGCTGGCTGATAGCCTCATTAAGAAAATCATTGGTAGCATCACGGGCAATCAGGTTCTCCCTGCTGTAGGCTGATAAGGATTGCAGTCGCAGTCTTTTACTTTCAAGTTTTTGCAGCGTTTTCTGGAAATCCTCTATGAAAATATATTGATTATAAATGTGGTTGCAGGAAAGTAATTGCCCCAGAGTCGAAGCAAATCCGATACTGAATTTGGTCTTATCTGTGGAATAGCGGTCATAATTAATTCTCGAACCACATAAGGCAGGCAGATCAGCGGCATCCCCCAACGTATAAATCTGGCAATGTTTGTCTCCTACCTGAAGACCATCATCAAAAGCAATGTCTTTAAAAACAAACGAGTTCTGTTTTTCAGACAAAGAACAATATTGTTCAATGATACCAATCTTTCTGCTGTGGCTTTTAAGTTCATCAGTACCAAGGCGGGTCAATTTGACAAAACCACTGTCTTCCAGTATGCGTCTGAATTGTCCGGTACTATCAATAAATTCCTGACGCAATTGTGCTTTTAATGTTTCTTCAGGAACAATAGAAGCTCTAAGTAAATTTGAAAATAGAGAACTTGACGTTTTTCTGCCTGCCGGTTTTTTGGTCAGGAAAATGTAACAGGAATGATCCAGAAAGGGACGTTCATTAAAAAAGCGTTCACTGCTTCGGGTAAGAAAACTCGAATCTTCGCTTGTGAAATCGGGTTCAAACTTGCTGTCTATAAACCAGTCCTGCTTATGGAATACGCTAAATTTCGGAAGCAGTTTTATCGCTTTAAGCCACGCCTGATGAAATGCTTCGTATTCCTGATCCGACAAGGTAAATATCTCGGGCAGTTCTGCTTTAAACACTACTGTCACATCGCCTTGTTTGGACAGGATGCAATCGTGCTCTACATCCATAATTGGTAAAATATCATCTATCATCTTTTCCATCATCCTTTTTTTTACCGCTCAGCTAATGCTGAGCAAATTCTATTTCTTCATCATAAATATTTTTCTGCTTTGCGATTTCACAGCTTTTGGAATCTGTCGTTTCGCTAAAGCTTTCATCATTCCATATTGACCGTATTGATGGCTCATTTTATATATTTTCAACACCCACAATGTTCCTGAAATACCAATAATTCCGATACAGATTAAAGAGGGTAATCCGGCTATGTACATAATTGCAAACAGTATCATAAGCACAATTACGCCACCACCCAAATACCAGATATACTGCGCTTTTAACCTTTTAAACTCGATGCTCTGGTTAATTCCTTTGTTGATTTGATACACACTGTTTGACATGGTCTTTATTTTAAAATTTCATCCTGCTGCTGCGTCTCATCTCCGAAAAAGAGCGCTCCTGCCATTTATCAGTATTGCTTTCTGCCACTGTGAGATGCTGTGATTCTTCAATACTTTTTATTGGCAGTTGAATTACGGGCGCTGTATCCGTTAATTTTGTTTCATTACTGAGACTAGCCTCTTGCGGATTGGCTTCTTTCAATTGGTTCTCCTGAATTTTCAGGGCTATTTCCCTTTCCAGACTAGAGAGATCGCTTTTCATTTTTTGAAGCTCATGCTCCTGGCTAAATACTCTTGTGGTTAATTGCTGTAATTCCGGTAGTTGGTTTTCAATATCATTCAGTGACTTTTGGTATTTAGACCTGAGATGTTCCACCTTATCAATGGCATTTAAAAAGTGGCGGGCTGCCAATTTTGGATTGTCCACATTTGGAGTTCCTCCATTGGAAGTATATTTAATACCATCCTCCAAGCGTTGTGCATAAAAGCTGTTGGAGTGACGGTACTTGTACAAACCATCATTTTGATAGGCTTCGCGCTCTCTTTTTATATAGAGTCCAAAATCATATAACTTCCCAATTTGTTTGGCTTGGTTTTCTCCTTCGGGAGGTTTCCAGTTTTTATAGAGCAGGATAATTTCTTTGCCGATACTTTCTGGATCTGCTGTCTTGCAGTTATACAACTCTATAGGATTTGCTTTGGAACCATCAGGTTCATACTTCAGATTGTTTTTGTAAAAACTGTGATCAGCAGTTAGTTTGTCCAGTGTTTTAGTGGTGATTCCTTTTTCCTCCATTAGGTATTCAACCTGATATTTAGTTCTGGAAATTTCCTTATAATGTGCTTTTTTAAGGCTTTCCATTACCGTTACTTTTTTCTCCAATTTTGATTTTTCCAGTAATGAAGTATCACCAGATAGCACTGCGATATATTCTGAAAAGTTCATTCCGCTTTGCTCATCCATGGCCCCATCATCAATAGTCCTCACATTAAGTTCACAGTTTTTCATCTGACTGATAAAAGTCTGTTTGTTCTTCAAAAGGTTGAATTTGTAATTGTCCAGGGATTGCTCTGTTGCATAGATGAAATTTTTTACTTTATTCCCATAATGCTGTTTGGCGACTTCATTACCTTGTCTGCTGCCTCTGCCGTTGCGTTGTCCCAGGTCAGATGGTCTCCAGGGAATATCCATATGATGCATCGCCACAACACGTTTTTGCACATTAAGCCCGGTTCCAGCTTTTTCTGTACTGCCCAAAAGAATACGTATCTCACCAGTATTCATTTTAGAAAACAACTCCGGTTTCTTTTTATCGGTCCAGTCGTGTATATAGGTAATCTCATGAGCCGGGATATTAAAATCCCTTACCAGTTTTTCTTTAAGGGCATCGTATATATTAAAGTCATCCGGCTTTGGTGTCCCGATATCCGAAAAAACAATCTGAGTGCCTTTATGCTCCATGGAACCCTGATAAATTTCAGCCACATTTCTGGCGCATGTATTGACCTTATTATTCGGGTGATCACCATATCTTTCATTTATCAGCCTCATATCGGCAGCCATTTTTTTAGCGTAATTAGTAGCTATAAGCATCCTGCCTTTGTCTTCCTGCGAGGTAAGAGGTGCCCTGCCTATAAGTGTCGCATTACCTGTTTTGGCAAACTGCATGAGTTGGGTAATGAATTCGGTTTGTTCCGGTGTCGGGCTGACATTGATAAGTCGCTCTTCAATTTCAGGTTTGTCCAGATCAATATGTTTTGCTGTTTTATAATCGGTAATCTCATTATAGAACAGTGCCAGTTCCGGAACTTTAATAAAATGGCGAAAACGCTCTTTGGCAATAATCTCGTTGGTGACAGAAAATTCAAAATCAGTCGTTTTTCTGGCAAAAACAGCTGCCCATCCATCAAAGTTTTCAATATGCTGGCGTTCCATTTCTTTAGGCCGCAGGTATTTGAAAAGCAGATACATTTCGGTAAGGCTATTGGATATTCGAGTACCCGAAAGAAAGGTTACACACAGATCCGAATCGAATTTTTCCTGAAGCGTGCGTACCGCAAATAACATATTAAGCGCCTTTTGGCTTCCCTGCATATTTCCAATTCCCGCAACACGGTCATGGCGGGTAGTGAAAGTCAGGTTTTTGAATTTGTGAGATTCATCTACAAACAAATGATCGATACCCATTTCTTTAAAGTTGATGCCGCTGTCCTTTTTATCTTCTATATCTTTCAGCAGTGTTTTTAGCCTGCCGTCCAGATTATTTTTTCGTATTTCAAGACCTTTTAATATTTTCTTGGAGATATCGCCTCCCAGATCTCTGGCCGTATCAAGGTCCCGTTCTATATTATCCAGCTCATTTTGTAAGATCTCTTTTTGTATTTCGGGTGACTGTGGAATTTTACCAAACTGATCGTGGGTTAAAATGATACAGTCCCAATTGTTATTTTTAATCTCATGGAAGAGTCTCATTCTTTTGGCCGGGGTAAAATCATTTTCACCAGGTGCTAAAATCCGGGCATTGGGATAAGCCTTTCTATAGGTTGCTGCAATTTGATTTACATTGGCATTCAATGCCAGTATTGCAGGCTTATGAATAATCCCTAATCGTTTCATTTCATTGGCAGCCACAATCATGGTTAATGTTTTTCCAAGCCCAACCTCATGATCGATCAAAGCGCCACGGTTCTGAATAATACGCCATGCCGCATTTTTCTGAGAACTGTACAAGTCTTCAATCTCCAGAGCTTTTTTATCCAAACCCGGAAAGCTCAGATGACTTCCATTATATTCTCGCAATACGTAACAATTAAACGTATTGTTATAGAGATTTTCCAATTCATTTTTGTCATTTATTGGCAATTCCTGCAGCCACTCAATAAAACCATTACGGATGTTTTCAATTTTTTGATGGGCAAGCTGTATAGCTTCATTATCGGGCAGTCGGATGGGTTTTCCGCCGGCTCCCTCAACTTCATAGGTAAAAAAGGGAGCCGTATTTTCGAGCGCATGCTCCAATATCGTGTAACCATAAGTGGTTCTGCCGCTTTTGGGAGTCACCGAAAATTCTCTGTCTATTTTGGTATTATGCCCTGTACTTACTTTAAAGGTATCCAGTGATGGGAAATAATTAATTTCAGTTGGCTGGTCAAATAATTTTCCGGCAAAACTTTCATAGTATCGGTTGGGAATCCATCGCTCGCCAAGATTGAAATCGAGTAATTCAAAAGGGATACGCTCAGGCTGTACTTTTTCAAGTGCCTGCAATCCTTTGTAATATTGTGTGTTTTCAGGATATTGTTGTATAGCATGTTTAGCCTGCTGTAACTTTTCTACAACATTGCCACTTAAATAAAGGTCTGAAGTTTCCCAATTCTGACCTGTAGGATTCAAATAGATATGCTGGTTCAGATGCTCTATAACCTCGTTTTGTTCAAGTCCTGTCGCAGCAGTTATAAAGCCTAAGTCAACAGTTCCTTTTTCATTCAGACTGCGGGCCAGCGCTTCAACCGGATCATCTGTATAATAGCGTTCGTGCTGTTTTACTACAGACTCTATTAAAATATCCGACTTCACATAACGTTCGCCTTCTTTGCGTTCCAATGAAGAAAGAATGGTGAAACCAAAAGCGGAATCCTGCATGATTAACCTGCGATTCTCAGCGCTGTTCAAAATACCATAGTGGGTAACAAATTTGGTATACTGCTCATCTAGATTTTTCCGAACCTCTTCACTGCCAGCTTTATCTGATTGATCTTTCTCAAACAATTCCAGATAATGATCCCGAATAGCAATATAGGAATCATAGAATTTCAGATTGCCTTGTGATACCAATGGTTGGAAAAAGGCCTGTTTGTGTTCGTTATTAATATCTCTTATAATTCCAACAGATTCTCCAAGGCGAACCAGCGTTCCTTCTTTGTAGAACGGTTTGAATGAAAGATTTTCTTCATAAAGTTGTCTTTCAAGATTAAAGGCCGATTCCAAGGTTTTATCTCCTTCATAAATATACTTGTGATTATAGTATTGAAGGGTATTGGATAAAGCCAGTAATTCATGAGGGAGTAATCCACCATTCATCCAATTGGCTGAAAAGCCATCGATTTCTTTTACATTCGAATATAATTTATACAGGTATCGATTAGTCTTAATTTGTTTAGCAGCGATAAGCACCACATTTTCATGCGAGGGATTATCATTAGTGCGTATGGTGCTGAGTATTCGTGCTGTTTTTTTATCCACTACAGTTTCATTAAGCTCGTTGATATAATCCATAGCACGGTTGATATTCTCTGCAGGCACAGTATCAAACAAGCCAAGCTGCACTGAAATACCGCTTGCTTTACTCTCTGGCATGGGTAAATAAGTGAATTTTTGTCCGATTGCTTCAGCTGGCTGAACTATCTCCGTTTTTTGAGCCTTCTCAAAGCGTTCGGGGTTAAAGTTTTCTTTTAATCCCTTGGTAATATTTTCACCAAGATAGTTTCTAATAGAATTGATATCACCGTTTTGTCTCACACTTTGATGCGCCTGTCCGTATTGGTTTTTACCGGCTTTTATTTCATTACCAATTAGGAGCTCGCGTCTATTGTGCAGATATTTATTAATACAGTATTTTCCAAATTCATTTTCGAGTTCAACGGTTTGCAGCAGCTCATTTTCATTATCCGACAGGGTTTGTTTATGCTCATTTTTCTGAACAATAAGCAGATGATTAGGAGCATCGGTATTTCCGGTTTCCTTCATCAGGTTATCCGGCATAACTGCTACACTCACAAAATCTGCTTTTTGAAAAAGATATTCTCGCACACTCTGATTGGAAGGACTGTTTAAAAAACCGTCTGTAGTTATGTAAGCCATAATGCCACCGTCAGCCAGTTTGTCCAGTCCTTTTGCAAAGAAGTAATTGTGGATTTTTCCTGAAATCGTTTTATCGGGATAGGTTTCGTCATACACAGAAAAATTACCAAAAGGAATATTGCTGACCACAAGATCATAACTGCCGTTATCATTTGTTGGAGCTTCTTCCAGTCCTATTACATGAGTGGTATTTTGGGTTGAAAGTGTACTGTTTAATGCTGAAAGTACCAGTCCGCTTAATTGGTCTTTTTCCACAGCAGTAATTTGTTCCAAATTTGAAAATGCACTGTCTGCTTCAGTGATAAAAATGCCTGATCCTGCTGATGGCTCGTATAATCTTTTAGGATTAATACCTTGTTCTTCCAAAGCAGTGTACAAAGTGCTCGGTACTATTTCCGGTGTATAAAATGCGGTAAGAACACTATTACGAAGTGAAGAAATAACTGAATTATAATCTTTTTCAGAATAGTGTTCCTGCAATAATTCATGCAGTCTTGTGATTTCCGGATGCAACTTCAGATCTTCTTTAGTAGCGCCGGATTTTATCCAGTCTTCGGTAGTGCCATTTGGGTGTAATACAGCCTTGATACCTCCGAAGCCGGCATATGCCTTAAGCGCGTCAACTGCTTCTGCCGATAAAGCATCACCTTGTTGCCATTGCATTGCAATGGTAATCGCCTTGATATTGGCACTTAGTTTTTGGGATAGATTGTAAGCCATAATTACTCCTTTTCATACTACATGCTATAAATAGCTCAATTCAAATAGTCAGCAATCAGACCAATAAGGGCATTTCTTAAATTAGGATCTTCTTCATTTTCTTTAGTAAAACCAATGGTTTCAAAAACGGGCCTGCAGTTTTCCATAAGATTCATTACCTCATAGGTCAGGATACCTGATTCCTGAAAAGCGGCATAGGTTTTCTCAAACTCCTCCGAAAGAAGGGAGCGGATATATAAAAACCGGGAAGGTTTCAGATCTTCGGTAAGTACATTGAGACAGATTTCTTCGATGATGTATTTAGGTGTACCATCAGATAGCATATCGTCCAATATGGATTTTACACTACTTATTTTCTCATTGAGATAATCCAATACACTATAATCTTCCTGTAGTGTAAACATCAAATCTGGATTGTTATGGATAATGTAAAACCATAACTTTTCTTTGAGTAAATCTTCCATAACGATTTGTTTTAAATCCCAAAGAAGGATTTGATTACGGTAGCCACTACCACCAGAAAAACACAGCTTCCAAACCAGGCTGCCGCTACTTTTCCGGTATCAGGATCACCTGCATTCCATTTTTGATATACTTTTACAGCACCAATAAGACCTAATAATGCCCCTACGGCATACATCAGTTCCGTTCCTGCATCAAAGTAACTTCGAACCTGTTGGTTGGCTTCGTTAATTCCTGCCAGACCATCCTGGGCATAGGTTTCATAGCTTATCGCAAAAAGGATTTGCACCAGAAGAATACCAATATTGCTTATTTTTTCTTGGATAAACTTATTAAAATTCCAGTTCCATTTTTTCATCGTACATTATTTTTAAAGTTTAAAAATTCAGATAAAAAACGGAGGTGTAGCCGCTGTCGCAGTTCCTCTTTCCTGTTACATATGCCATACTGCGCCGGGATGGACAGGGGCAATTCCTCCGTTAAATTGTTTTTAAGTTTATTCCCAAAGGGCTTCTGCTTCCTTCTGGGTTAAATTAATTGATTCGAGTTTCTCACATTCTGAAACTATCAGTTCACTTACTGAGGAATTAAAAGGGGAATTTTTCACTGAGGGAAATTCTCTTAGAAGAAGCTGTAGGTAATAGGTAAATTCTTTTTTGACTAATTTTTTCTTTGCAGCATCTGCGATAAAACTTTTTAATCGTGACACCAAGGCATCAACATCCTGAAAGGTAGTATCAAATTCTCCCAAGGAGTTTTGGTCTGAAATTGCTTCAGGTAATTCCTGATACTTTAATTCAGATTGAGGATCTTGGTAATTTGAGTCTTCAAATCCGCGGAATTGAAGTTTCCGCTTTCCTGATATGATTTCTTTGAGATCATCAAAATAAAATCGAAATCCAACATATAAATACCAGCTTGCCAATAGCAGAATAATTACAACTATGTAATTACCCCATGAAATGTTTGTAAACATACCTTCTTCATTTTATCGTTCTACATTAGTTTCTCACAATCCTGGAAGATGGATAATTCCAAATCAGGATCTTCATCAATACAGGGCAAAGTAACGATAGAGATAAAACAGCCACAAGTACAACTTTATGTTGTACCCCAGTTGTACCCCGTTGAACCCCCAGTAAAATCAAGGAGAAAAAAAATTAAAAAAATGCGAAAAAATAAAAAAGCCTCCCAAATGGAAGGCTGATTTGATGATGAGATAATTATTTAAGATAGTTTTTTAGTTCGAAAATTTTACTAACTTTTAAAATGAATTCAAAAGTGTGTCATCTGTTTTTTTTTACATAAACATAATACAGTCATTCTAGCTCATAAATTTTATCAGCCAATTCAACTTCCTCTTCTAGTTTTATATTAGTTTATTTTTGGTGACATTAAAAAAAAAAATCTAAATTATTTACGGTTAAAAGATTCTTGGTTTTCAATTTTCGGTGATTCTGGAGTTGTCCTATATTCTTTAACTTCTTGAATAATTAATGTTGCGATATAACCAAGAAAACCACCAATTACATATTTTAGAATATCTTTTCTCATATCATCCGATTGAATAATATATTTTTTAAATGCCCATTTAATTCTAAAAACTTGGAATTGATTTGGTTTTATATTTATTATCTTAGTTTCTTCAGCATCATTATGATATAATATTCGATATGTGAATTTTAGGTTTTTAGAAGATTTTTCATAGAAGATTTTTTCTATACCATATTCAGAATTATATGAAGGTTGGTAATTAGTAAAAAATTCATTATGGTCAAATTTTATTTTTTGAATCTTGCCAAATTCTATAATTACATCACAAGGCACAAAATTTAAAATTCCATCTTTTAGATAATAACCTTTTAAATTTAATTTCATATTTATTTCTTAATGTTTTTTTTAAATTAACTACCAACGTTACCACGCTTAAAACAGTTTTCTATCTTTCTAAAAGAGTATTTCCTGATAAACGAAAATACGATTAGAAACGGTAATTTTACTAAATTTGCAAATTGCTAGAAACGTATGTTTGAACTAGTTTTCATTTTCCTTTAGTAAACAACATTCTTTAAGTTGCTTTCCACTTCCACAAACACAAGGGTCAGTTGGCCTCATATAAGTGTTTTTTGTTACAAAATCAGGTTCCCCATCAAAAGCACCTTGTTTACCAGTTTCAGCTGCGTTTAAAATTTCTTCAAATTCTTTTCTTAATTCCTCCTGACTTTTAGGATGAGCTTTTAGAAAGTCACTTAATTTTAAATCGAAAACTTTATCCCATATCCTATATGTTTCAGTGTCCTTTATTGGTGGTCTATCATTTATTTCTCCAGTCTCTATTTGATATTTATGGAAGCTATTTAAATCACCTTTTAAAGAATTTGAATTTATAAAAAAAACATTTTTTGGGTTAATTAATTCAAATAAGAAAATCAAAAATTTATCATTGCTACTAAAGACTCGGCAACAAGGTGTGTAGTAAAGGTACTCCAAGTCTAATAAATTAGTTTTCCTTTCACTAAACAGTTTATTGTTTATTCCCACATAATACATTGCAGCTATGCTTATGCAATAAAAAGCATAAGGTGCGAAGTTGGAAATAGAATTGTTTTTTTCGGTTTCCCATCTGTAAAATATTTGTGCAGCTAAATTATAGTCTAATTCAAAATAATCAATTACTAAACTTAAATATTGCTGTTGTTTTTCAGGTTTATTCAATTCAATAAATAAAATATCTCTTAAGGCTTTTAAGTTTTCTAAATTGTCACCTAATTTTTTCTCCAATTTGATAAGAGAAAATTGCTCCATTTTGTTTTTAAATAACTGTACTACCTCTTCATCTTTACTCGTTGTTCTCCAAAACCAAGACATTATTTCATCTATAGAATTAAAATTTCCATCTTTCCATCTTCTGATGGATTTTTCATCTTCTGTTTCTTCAAATACAAGTCCTTGTTTTTTACCTGTATTAATTGACTTACTTGCTTCTAGAAAAGGTCGATTATTTAGTTCAATTTTATTCCCAAGGAGAGATAGTTCCAAGAGCTTTTTGTAATTTGTATTTACATAAGTATTTGAAGGAAAAATTTTATTAGCCAAACTGATTACTACTTCTTTTGGTAACTTCTTGTTTTCAACTTCTTCTTTAGACAAATCGCCTAATATTTCAGAAACAAGAAGTGGTGTTACATTTATAATGTAATATCTATGAAGTTGAATTAATTCATCGTGTCCTAAACTCTGAAAAGTTGACTTGTCTAAAATAATTGGTAATGACATATTTTGAGTTTAAAATTGTGATGTATAAAAATCTAAATAATAATATTTTTAAAATTCCACTTTTATCATTTGTAGAGTTAGGTTATTGAATTCTCGGAGGTTTTTCAAAATTACTGCCAACATTCTGGCTGCAGCGGGTTTGGCACTAAATTATACCCTATTTTCAGATTTGCCAAATCATTCCAAATACAAAACCAATTTCCATTAAGCTATTGCTCAAATCCGTTTAGTAGCTTTTGTATACAGTTTTTATTCAATCAATTTCTCCAACGATTTAAACTCCAATTTACTATTCTCGAAATTATTTATTTTTTTGATTAATTCAGGATTTACATCAATATCGGAAAGCCTAGAAGAAACTTTTACTAGCCAAAAATATAATGCTATACAATCGCTGAGTAATCTAACCTCATGAAGATTCATTAAAGCTTCTTTTTGTGCTTCTGTTCTATTATTCTCTCTATCTAAAATTACTCCTAAAGCAGTTTCATCTGCGTGAATTAAATGACTTGATTGGGTAAAATTCCTTGCTAATCCTAATATCTCTCTGAAGTCATAGTTCACTGAAATAGTTTTTATCATTTCATTATATGACCAAGGTTGTTCTTTTCTCTGTCGCATTTGTTTAGTCCATTTTTCCGCCAAAAGTATTTGGTCATTTTCATTTAAAACGATGTCTGTTAAGAAAGCAGAATCAATATTGGTCAATTCAATAATCTGTTTTGCCTGATTTGATTGTTTTAGTCTATTTATTTCCGCTAAATCTACCCAAAACTCGCGAACTTTTTCAATTCTCGTAGTTTCATCAAAAGAAGAAACATAGGCAAACTTTACAGTGCATTCAGCAATTGGTCTTAAAATAATATCTGCGTCCCAAAGACAATCATTTTGGACAAGTAAGAATAAAGTTTGAGTTCGTGAATTTATAAATGAGTAGTATGACCGAAGTAATTTATAAAATTCATCATTCTTTTTTAATGTTAATTCACAAATTGACATATGAAGTGAATCAAGAGTATCTTTGAACGTCTTTCTGAATTCCTTTGTTGGCATAGCTTTCTTTAAAATTGCCTATAATTTAGTTATTGAGCCATAAAATGGTACCCAAATACAATTTTCAAATTGGCTTTGAGCTATGAGGTGGCTTTTTCAAGCGAATATAAGAAATATTTTTACTACAATTTTATTAACTTTTGAATTAAAATAAAAATGATTTTTTCAGTTTTATCTTATTGAAATTTTCTTTACGTGGTATAATAGAATGAGTCACTAACAAATTCTTAAAGATCAATAAATAGGAAATTTAAACAGGTCAATTTGATACATTACTGACTAATAAGAGTGTAACAATTTTGTAATAGAACTAATAATACAATTATGGTTGCCTACGTAATTTTTTGAATATTCTAATAAGATAAAAATTCAATTTCCGACCTTTTATCCAACAACTGCCAGCCATCATCGTTTCGTATAAAATAGACTTAATGATTAAGTGTATCTTTCAATCCATTTTTAATGGCAACAGCAAAAACATTCTTTCTTCGAATTGTAATATATTCAACAATTGCTTTATTACCGGAACTCATCATCCTTATTTCTTTGACTGCTCCAAATTCTTCATCAGCTACTTTTACGCGCTGTATTTTACTTATTTTGTCATCTGCTGGTGTAAGTAGTAAGTACGGTTTTGCTGCAGGAGTAAAACTCACGAAAGAAGTTGTATCACCAAACTTCTTGCTTTGAAGTACTTTTACAAATCCTTTTTCTACGAGTCCTGATTTAAAAATGGTATAAGCATGCGTCGGATCACCGCAGAAAATATCATGGTGTACAATAGCAGGGTAATGATTTTTTTCCAGAATAAGGTTAGTAGCCAATTTTTCATCCAGCTTTTTAGGCTGACAGCCTGTGATTATTAAAATCACTGTAGTTAAAATATAAGATAGCTTTTTCATGTTTTTAAATTTTAAATTAGTAGTATTTGATTAATATTCTTTGATCTGTTTAATCATGCGTTCCAATGTTTCAATTGCTATTTGCTTATCCCTTTCTTCAAAAACATAAGCCTTGCTCCGCATGGCATTGTATGAAAGATCTGCTTTGTTTGGAGTGGATAAAAAAGGAACGATTGTTTTAAATAAATGATTCATTGATTTTGAAATAAGAATTTTTAATTCATCGGATGCCCTTAATATTAAGGCTGTTTGATCGGTTGAAAGTTTACATAAAACTTTACCAGAAAAACCATTCATTACTATAGGACTAGTTGTCTTCCTTTCAACAATTTGAAAGGGGGCCGTTAAATAGTTTGCAAATCTTGATTCTATAAAAATTATTAATTCATTCAAACAGGACATTAAAGTAGTTGTCACTTCTATTAGACTATCTCTGTGTAAATCATTACTATTATTTATTTCTGTGATTTTATCTAAAAGAAATAGTAATGTGGAATAATAATTTCCAACTAAAATTTTTATCTGTTTCTCCTTAGTAAGCGAAAAAACCTGTATAGTAAACTGTGACTGAATAAAAAATGTTTGTTCATTCGCTTTTTCAATAATCTCTCTTGATTGAATTGGAGAAATCAGAGTAAGGTCCGTTTTGTTGGGATTAAGGGTTGAAGTTACCGTTAAGTCCATCCATTCTAAAAGATAGGTTTGAGTCATTTCTTTTACTTTTATTTAGTAAATATTTCTCCCGACTTGCAATCGACAGTACTCTAAATCAATGCTTATAGAACATTCTTAACCCGGTCAAAACATGTGTTGTTAATAATATTTAATTAGAATTTAATCGTAAACGGTATTCAGAAGGAGACAGGTAAGTATGCTTCTTAAAAAAAGTACTGAAAAAAGAAGTATTGGCAAATTTCAGTTCTTCTGAAATATACAAAATGGTTAAATCATTATTTTGAAGCAAGATTTTGGCCTCCAGAATGATTGCATTTTCGATGCATTGTTTCGCTGTGATCTCCGTAACCTGTTTGACAGTTTTAGTAAGATGCCCTGCAGTAACATTTAGGATATTTGCATAGAATTTCACACTGTGTTCTTTTCTGCAGTGTAGTTCTACTAACCTAAAAAAATGGATAACTATTTTTTCATTTCCAGTATGTTTGACATTATCGTACCAAGATGATCGATAGTATGTTCCTGCCAGTTCATAAAGAAAAAGATTAAAACTCAAAAGCAATGTTTCCTTTTTCAGAATATTCTTATTTGAACTTCTGACCTTACTATTGATTAATTTAAGTAAATCTACAAGTAATCCAATTTCTTTATTTTTGAGAAAAATCTTGGAAGTATTTTTTGCAATAAAAAATTCAAAATATCCTATGTGCGGCCATCTTATACTATTAGCAAAAGCAAACTCCGAAGAGAATGAAAGCTGGCATATTTGCAATTGATTACTCATTATTAAAACTTCACAAATAGACTTTTTTGGAATGACGATTAGTTCATTGATAAATAAATGAATCTTTTTACTGTTGATCAACAGGCATACTGCTCCGGAATTTATAATCAAAACTGTAAATCGATTCAATATAATTGATTCTTTAAAAGCAATTCTGGAGGAAAATGTTTCAAAAATGTAGACTTGTAAGCCTGATGGGTTATATTTTGATTTTAGAGATGCCAAAATAAGCGTTTTAAAATGTTTAATTTTGCTAGAAAGTATTACTTATCAAATAATCTGGCCATCAATGAAACGCAAACGAAAAATAAATTTGATATGCCGTTTACAAAAAATAGATATGCCAATTTTCTGGGAGAATCAGTTTTTATCCCGCCATCGGTTAAATAGCCTATTATTTCATCATAGGATAATAGATCTATGATGAAATAAAGGCTCACAATATTGAAAAGAATCAAAAACACGCAATACACATATTGCAATTGTTTTTCAATCGACTCAGTTATATACATAACTATTCTGTTTGGAGATTTTGAATTATGAGTCCTGTCACTATTGATTTATTAATCGCAGTTGAAGAATTTGCTACTGCACCTTGTACCGCTCCAACACGATTTCCAACAGAAGTTTCCCAATCCTTATCTTTACGTTCTTTAGCATAATACAATGAATATCTTACTATGGATGAAGTGGTAAGAATGATCCTCTTGTCCTCATTGCTAAACTGTGCGTTGGATATAACGGATGCTTCGAATGAAATTATGGATTGATGAATGATAGCATATTCATCAGTTTCCCATAACAGTATGGAATCCATAAAGTTGGAAAGAGAAATTTTAGCGGCATTTGTCATTGAGGAATTTGCAATCGCTTGCTCTAATTTTATTTGAGGATCATCAACAGTTTCTTGAATTTCCTGAAAGTTGCAGGGAAGACTTGTTGCCATATTTAATAGATCGTTATTCAGAACCGAGATAGAATCTACTTTTTGGCTGATTCGAGCAATCGTATTGAATGTATAATTTCCAGACAAGTAAACATCAAGGATGTCATTATGTATTTTACCTGCTATGTCATATTCATTAGCCGGATTTTCAGGACTTAGTGTCTGAAGTAGCTTTGCCGTTTTTTTAGATTTATTTTCAATAAGACCATCATCTAAAATTTTGGCATTATCAATACTCTCACTGGTACAAGAAACAAGTAGTGATGCTAATACAACTAGCAATAATAAAAGATTTTTCATGATTAAAAGTGTTAAATGTAAAGACTGTTTTTTTCAGTCAGTTCATTTCACCCGGGTTAGCAGAACTTTAATCCGGCACGATGCCAAATGTTTTTTGCTATTGAATTCACGACAAATCTAGAAGTAGATTTTTTGATTTGCAAAACGTTGTATATGGGTTTTCCGAATTTAGTATGTCGATTTTCGGAAAATCGACATACCTTTTTTTACTTAAAATAGACTAATTCTAAATAGATTGCAGTATATTTAACATTGTTTTAAACAAAACACAATGTTATATTTACACAATAGTGTTTTTCGCTGATAAAATGCATTTTCACATCAAATAATGTCTCATTTTTTAATTTAACTTATGATTAAAAATTATATATTATTAGTAATTCTTTGCTTTGGAAATCAATTGTATGCGCAGGAAATGGAACCGAAAATTTTCGATACGCTTAAAAGAAAAAGTTATGATTATCTTTTTGAACGTATAGAAGCCACAGCTGAGAATAAAGTAAACCAGGCATACTATCTTAAGTACTTTTTGAACAAGGCAAAAAAGGATAAAAATTTCGAGGAAATTGTAAATGGATATAAAAATTATTTATTCTATGCACCTGAAAAATCGAAATTGATATATGCAGACAGTATGATTTACACTGCCAAAAAAGCCAATAATAATGCTATTATTGGCTCAGCTTATCTTTCAAAGGGAATTGTTTACTATGCTAGAAAAGAGCACAAAAATGCATTGGATAATTACCTCATAGCTGATAATTTTATTTCCAAAACAAATGATAAGTACTTAGTGTATAAGGTTAAATATAATATTGCTATCATAAAATATTTTCTAGGGTTTTATGACGAAGCTATTTCTTTGTTTACTGAGTGTACAGATTATTTTAAAGAGAAAAATACAAGAGCATACTTAAATTCATTGCATTTACTCGGTTTGTGCCATAATAGGATTGGTAATTATGGATTATGTTCTGAAATAAATAAAAAAGGAATTGAAGAAGGGATAAGAATGTCAAATACTGAAATGAAAAATTATTTTATTCATTCAGAAGGCATCAATCAATACTCTAAAAACAACTACGCAGAAGCTATAAAAAAAATTAATTATTCCATTCCATCTATAAAGGAAAATAAAGATTTTGGCAATGAGTCTGTTGGGTATTTCTATATTGGAAAAAGCTATTGGGATCTCCATAAACCCGAAATTGCTTTGCCATATTTTTTTAAAGTTGATAAGATTTTTGATGATACAGGATATATACGTCCGGATTTACGGCAGAACTACGAGTTACTATTAAAGTATTATAAATCTAAAAAGGATCTTCATAAACAGCTCTATTATACGGATAAGCTACTAAAAGCAGACAGTATATTAGACAACAAGTTCATCTATCTTTCTGGCAGAGTTCGCAAAGTGTATGACACGAAAGTATTACTAAAAGATAAGCAGGATATTGAAGAATTGTTTAATAAGAGGAAGTATAACGATTTTATTTTTACTGGTATCGTACTAGTATTATTTTTAATCGTATCATTCATTGCTTACAGGCATATCAGGAATAAGAATGTTTATAGGCAAAAATTTGAGGAATTGATGGCAAAAAATGAGGCAGTTTCTAAAGTGGAAGTCAAAAATGTAAGTAATGGAATTGGAAATATAAATAAAGATACTATTGCAGATATACTTAAGCAATTGGAAAAATTTGAAAAGGATAAAAAATTTCTAGTAAAAGACCTGACTTCCGCAAAGCTTGCCGCTATTTTCAATTCCAATCCAAAATATTTATCACAGATAATTTATCAATACAGAGGAAAGAAATTTGTGAAATACATCGCTGATCTTAAAATCAATTATCTAATAAAGTTATTAAAAGAAGATAGTAAAATAAGGAAATATTCTAATAGTGCATTGGCTGAAGAAGTTGGCTTTAACAGTACTAAAACATTTACTCAGGCTTTTTTTGCAGAAGCTGGGTGTCCAACGTCTTATTTTATTGAGGAACTAAATAAGATGCCTCAAGAAAACAAGATTCTTTAATAAATAATTCATGAAATGTTTTCTATACTATTTATAAATTAAAAACGTTTTAATTTTTGCGGCAAAGTTGCTATACAACCAGCAAAATTTTACTTTTGCTGCCTTAATTTAATAAAATATATCATGAAAGATTTAGTAGCAAAAATTAACGCCGAAATCGAAACATTTAAAACAGAATCTGAATCATTAATTGATAAAGGTGTTAAAGCAGCAGGAGCTAGAGCTCGTAAATCAACTTTAGAAATTGAAAAACTTTTAAAAGAGTTTAGAAAAGTTTCTATTGAAGAGTCAAAAAAATAATTCAATCTTGCTTTATTGGGCTGTCTTTTAAAAGGCAGCCCTCGTTTTAATAAAAAGAGACTTCTAAATTCTCTATTTGAAAGCGACTACCACTTTTAGGGCTTCAATGATTGCTATGTTTTGCAGCATTATTTTAAATATTCTGAAAGTTTTTTAAAATCGCAAATTGTTCTTCTTCAATTGCGTGTTGATAACATGCGTCTTCTCTAACAAAATATTCTATTTCTGTATTTTTAACGGTAATAATATTATCAAGCATAAACTTATAATACAAATTAAAATCAGGTAAAAATCCCCATACAAAAGAATACTGATATGAATCGTTACCAAGTATATAAGGCTGAAATCTTGTGCCTTCAATAATATCTCCCAAACCGTGTCTAACAGCCAAAATAATCTCAGCATTATTTTTTATTCCATTCTCAATTTTAGAGTAATTTTCTCCTGTCATATTTATATTATTTAAACTTTAATTATTAATCACATTACTAACAGAAGTTTTTTTTATTTTATTTCTATTTCGTCAAAATTATATTGTTCTTCCAGACCTTTAATAATACTGTCAATTCTAATATATCTGATTTTTACGTAATAATCTTCAATAGTTAATATTCCTCCAATAGATAATAAGTTACAAATTAATGCATAGTTAGGTAATTGGTTTAAGAAGTAATTATAGATGTTTTCGTGATCACCAGTTCTATATCGAAAAGAGTATTCATCTTTTTTAACGAACTTACTAAATTTATCCTCAAATTCTTTATCTAACATTTCTCTAAATTTTTTCAATTCGTTTCTCAATTGGTATGCACAATAAGAATATAATACTAAAGAAAAATCATAGTGAAAGAGTATTTCTTTTTCGCTAATTATTATTGTATCGGTATCAAAGTATTTTGCTGGTGCTGAAAATTGTCCAATATGATTTGATCGAAAATATATATGAAATGGAACATTTTGAAATTGGTTTATAAAATCCCAAATGTCTTTATTATTTTCCCATCTTGCTCGTTGATGGTGCACATAGCCGTCAAAATATTCAGAATGTGACCAACGACTAACTAATGCTTTGTAAACCTTCGTTACTTTTTCATAAAGTTCCCTGTTCATAGTGTTTAATTTATCATTTTGGCAATACCCTCTAACTTTCTAGTCATGTATCCGTTTTCTTTAAATCTATTTTAATTCTACAAATTTATCTTCCTTATCATCAAATTTCATAATAGAATTTGGAACTATAGATTTGAAATCTTTTGTTTTATATTTAATTAATATACTTGAATTATTAAAAGAGTCTAAACTTTCTTGCAATCCAAATGTAAGTTCATAATTATTTTGTTTGTCTTTAATAATTTCTTTCAATTTATCAGTTTGTAAAATACAATCTTTTGTACAAACTTTTTCAAGAAGTAAATTAAGTTTTTTGTTATCAGAGTCGTTCAATTTAAAATCAACACTTTTAATTTCATTGTTATTAAGTAAAAAATATTTCTGTCTCAAAGAAGAATTTGTTCCATAATTAAATTCAAAGACAAAGAAATTTTTGTTTATGACTCTTTCGTCCATTTTATTAATTGGAGATGTTGTTATTTCACTTTTCCAATAATCACTATCTATTTTGTCAAAATCTAAATATGTGTAAGAATTTAAGCCAAAACCATCTTCAAGTAATTTATCAATTATGAAATTAAAGTTTTCTTTTGATAAGTTTTTTAACTTATTTTCGCTTTTAAATTCAGTTATTTTTTGACTATTGCCTTCTGTATTTATGTTCTGTGAACTATCAACGTTTTCAACTTTTACTTTTAAAGCAGCTTTGTCTTCAGATTTTTTTTGACAAGAAACAATTGAAATTAGTAATGCAGAAATAAGAATTTTTTTCATTTTTATGTTTTAATAATTGTTTTACGATTCATTTTATTTAACGTTTTTTGTAATTTTAAATATCTATCAGCGTAGTGCCAAAAGCGAGTTTGAATTAAATAAAACATCTTTATGTTTTACCGAATCTTTCCAAATACAAAGCGTACTTTCAATTTTACCAATTCCAAAAATTAATTGTAACTTTTTAGTAGCAGGATTTTTAATTTCCAACTACATATATTCCAATCCAGTTTTTAGGGAAACCTTTTTCTTTCCATATTTCATTGAATTTTTTTCGCCCCCAAAAATCACTAGTCACATAAAAAACCGCATAAAATAACTTATAAGTAGTATGATTTGAATATCCTGCAACGTCAACTAAAATTTGGTCTATTGTAGCTTTTAATTTCTCTTCTGTACGAGCATATTTATATTCTATTGCAGTATTTAAAGAAGGCAATAAAATGTCAGGTTTATATTCTTGTGCAATAGATAAAAAAGGTGATGTAGGATAATTTGCATTAGGAAATACGCCTTTACAAACAACTTTTACGGCATTATAAACTTCTGTTTCTGATTTTGGAACTTTATCTAGGTCTTTTACAATTACTGCGGTATTTTCGAGTATGTTTTCTAAATAAGTTATACCTGTCCTTTTTAATAGGTATTCGTCGTTTTTTTGTCCAAAGAATTCATATGTTCTAAGGAAATTCCATATTTCACTCAATATCACACAATAATGTTCTTGATTGTACGAATCGTAGGCAGACGATAACGTTTCAGCTTTTGTTTCTAATTTTGGAGATATAATATTTTTAAAATGTTTTAAATATTCTAATTCACCTTTTCCTTCAATATAACTACAAATTAATAGATAAACAGTTTTAGCATTATCTGTGAAGTGATCCTCCAAAGACTCGGTATACATTTCATAATCAAGGTCAGGTTTTTCTTGATCACTTTGAAAACTATAAATTTCGTTACGGTTTTCTATTTCGTAATAATTTGAACTCATTTCGTTTAGAATTTTCTGAATTTGTTGTTCTCTAAAATGGTTTAGTGAATCCATTAAATATTAATTTTATAATTTATAGATGTTTTTTAAGGCAATATTAGTGCAAAGTTTTCAGGCTTGGCGAAGTGGTCGAATTTAGTAATGAAACTATCATTTACCAACTGCTGTCATATTTCTTTTTTATTCGTTTCGTTTATTATTTTTCTTAAAAAAGATTAGTAAAAAGCAAAGTTAAGCAAAACGATTAAATCCGTTGCTATACAATGTTTTATAAAGAAGTAGTCTTTATTTGGAACTCGGTGTCTGATAGGTTTTGGGTTTGAAATGACAAAGTTAAGTTACTAATTCGTTACCGATTAATAGAGGTTCCTTATTAGTTTAAACGGTTATATTTCAGTGTTTTGCACTTATTTTTATATTTCCTTGTAACTCAATGTAAATTAATTTTAAACATTAAACATTTGAGTTATGACGCAGACAAAAAAATCAACGTTCAAACTGCTTTTCTACTTGAAAAAGAACGAACTAAAAAAAAATGGTAATGCTCCAATTATGGCACGTATTACCATTGACGGAACACCTAAAACTTTTGGGACAAAGTTAGAAATTGACCCTAGCAATTGGGATCTAAAATATGGAAGAGTTGAGGGCAAAAGCGCAACAGCTTTAAATATTAATAAAAAGTTGGATAACATACGTGGGCGTATCGACAAAATTTATGAAGATATGCTGAAACACGAGGGCTTTGCTACTTCCCAAAAAGTAAAGCTCTCATTCTTGGGTGTTGGTGTAATGGATGATGCAATTCTAAAAGTCTTTAACGATAAAAATGAGGATTTTAAAAAATTGGTTGACAAGGAAGAACGTTCACAAAGCACCTACAACAAGTACATCACGGTTTATAATCATCTTACCACTTTTATCAAAGAACGCTATCATCGTGATGATATGGCCTTTCGGGAATTGACTGGAGATTTTATTAGGGAATTCGATTTTTATCTTCGGTACGATTTACAATCTACACATAATACGGTTTGGGTTTACACGATGCCCGTACTAAGTCTGGTAGAATTGGCTATAAAAAAAGGTTTGATACGTGATAATCCGTTTCAAGATTATGAAATTAATATGGAAGAAACCGACAGGGGTTATATTCTTAAAGAAGATGTAGAAAAACTGATGATGTGTGCACCGCCCCACCCACGGTATGAGCTTGTAAAAGATCTTTTTATTTTCAGTTGTTTTACCGGACTTGCTTATGCGGATATTAAAAAACTAACAAGGAACAATATTCAGTCTTTCTTCGATGGCCATCAATGGATCATCAGCAGAAGAAAAAAATCAGATATTGCTTCTAATGTTCGGTTAATGGAAATCCCAAAACGTATCATAGAAAAATACCTCGGTAGCACTCGTAATGAGTTTATCTTTCCAGTTCCAACCAATGTAACCTGCAATACTCACATTGGCAAATTAATTGAAAAAGCTAAAATTATTACAGAACAAAAAGTAACTTTTCACACCGCAAGACACACATTTGGAACGATGTTTTTGACAGAAGGTGTTCCCCTTGAAAGCCTTAGTAAAATGATGGGGCATAAAAATATTTCTACTACACAGATTTATGCTAAAATTACCAGCCAAAAGATTAGTAAGGATATGGATTTGGTAGCTCCTAAATTTAAGGAGATTGAAGAAGCGTTTTTACAGGTTATATAGTTAATCACAATTTGATAATTACGAGCAGAACTTAACGGTTCTGCTTTTTTTATGCCCATATTTTATAGCCAAAGCACATTTACTTCGCTCTGCTATTCCCTTTCTGTAAAAGAGCTTTTCGGCTACTTCTGGAACAGAAGATTAAAAAATGTTGCCATCTACGCCTCCCACACAAATACAATTTTTTAATCCTCTATTAGTGTGGCTTTGATAGCCCCACCGCTTTAAAAAAGTGTTTTAAAAATTCAGCGAATTGGAAGTGTTATTTCAATTCACTGTAAACCATTTCTCAATGCCATCTTCTTAGCTTCCACATTCATTTTTATCCAAAGACCCGTATGCTTTTTGTCCCATTTCAAGAGCAAAGGTATTTCCGTGTTCTTAACGCATCACAAAGGTCAAGCAAGTTTGGAAAATAATCTCCACCCGTTGGGTAGTATTTTTTTCCAAAACCTTGGTGATGCTAAACACGAACCTTTTATGCTCGTGAAACGAAACATAGCATACTCCGGCTCTTTAAACGAATAAAAAAAATGTCAGATACGAAAATTAAAAACATTGGAAATGGTAATGAAACGAAACAGCACCTCCTCTCATTGCCGAATAAATCTAAAAAAAATCAAAATCAATAACTAAAAATTAAAGAATATGAACATCACAGGAAGACTGACAAGGGATGCGGAAGTACGCACAACGTCACAGGACAAACAAGTAGTAAATTTTTCAGTAGCGACCAACGACAGCTACCGTAACAAGCAAGGCGAACGCATAGAGCAAACAACCTATTTCGACTGCTCCTATTGGATAACCCCGAATGTAGCCAAGCTACTCACAAAAGGCACTTTGGTAGAACTATCGGGACGAGTAAGTACAAGAGCGTGGACAGGTAATGATGGAGAGCCAAGAGCAGGTCTGAATTTCCACACCTCACAAATCAAATTGCACGGAGGTAGTAAGAGAACCGAAAGCGTACAAGCTACTGCACAAACAGGAAACAACAGTACAGCAGGAAAAGGTACAGAAGACGACCTTCCATTTTAATCAAGAACATTCAATCCATTTTTTATATCAAAATTTTAAACATTATGGCACATAATATCAATTTCAACGAGAGAACAGGACGTTATTCATTTTTCAGCGTTCAGCAAAAAGCGTGGTACGGTTTAGGGCAAATCGTGGAGCAATACCCAACAAGCGAGGAAGCTATCAAACACGCAGGATTAGATTACGAAGTCGTAAAATCCCCACTATTTACCAAAGGTTCGGGCATTATCGAAACCACCAACGGTATAGAGATAGGCAGTAGCGAATTGGAAGTACCTAACTATTTCGCCAACATACGCACCGATAACAATGCCGTATTGGGCGTAGTCGGTAAGGATTACCATATCGTACAAAACCGTGAAGCCTTTAATTTCTTTGATGCTATTGTAGGCGGTGACGAGGGCATTCTGTACGAAACCGCAGGAGCAATAGGCAACGGAGAACGCATTTTTATTACAGCCAAATTGCCCGATTATATTCGTGTAGGCAATGGCGATGATGTTACAGAAAAGTACATTTTCCTTACCACTTCGCACGATGGTAGCGGAAGCATCACAGCCGCATTTACGCCTATCCGTATTGTTTGCCAAAACACGCTGAATGCATCTTTACGCAGTATGACCAATGTTGTTCGTATCAAACACACTTCGGGAGCAAAACAACGTATCGAGAACGCTCACAAGATTATGGGACTTGCCAACACATTAAGCAATCAATTGGAGAGTATTTTCAACGAATGGGCAAAAGTAAAGGTAACGGACCAAGAGGTTAAAAAGCTAATCCAATTGGCACTTTGCCCGAATAAGGAAACGCTTGACCTTATCAAAAAAGGTGCAGAAGATGAAATTTCCACCGTGTTCAAAAACACCGTTGAAGATGCTTTTGCATACGCAATGATAAGCGACACCCAACAAATGGATACGACAAAAGGAACATTGTTCGGAGCTTATAATGCGGTGCGAGTTGATGTTTGTAAGTGTGCTATTAAAAAAGGTTTAACCCTATAATATTTGCGTATTTAATAACATATCCAAATACTTTAGTCCAATTAAGATAATAATTTCAAGCAATCTGCCAGCGAAGATGGATAGGTTGCTACTTTCTCCATTCTCCCACGCTTTACAGGTTTTCTGGACATTGCTGTGCAGTGAGTGGTAATTTCATCAATAATTTGGCATAAAGCACGTCAGAACAAAATGCTGTCTGACGGGCTTCTTTCTAATCCTTTTTTATAAGGCTACATTTTTCGTCCTTTGTTTCCTTGCTCTTTTTTTGAAGAGAAAACAGGTTTGTTTTGGAGTTTTTTCTTGGTCATTTTTTCTTTCAGCACCTTCAGGTTTTCTGTTATTATTTGTGGTAGAAATGTTTCCTTCCAGGGAATTGTCTTTGCTTCAAAATGAGATTTTAAACCTATACGTTTTAAATCTTCTTTGATATTCCAACCTCCGTTTCGATTCCATCCGATAGGGTCAAGTTCTCTTTGGAAAGGGAATTGAACTGCGATAAGGTCTTTTGGTAATTCCAGAATGCTGTCGTAGTCTAATTCTTGGAATTCATGTATTTTGGGATTGTAGGGAATGATGTAAGCATTCGCTTCCTCGGAGAAGTAATGATCTATTTCATCAAAGACGATTCCTTTTGACAAAAAATCATCTTTAGGACGAAGCATACCCATTCGGATATCAACATAGAAGGTATGACCTTCAATATTGATTGTAGGAAGCATTCCCTTTTGGGTTCTGTCATTGAATGCCGTCTGATCCACCATCAAGTCGAAGTCTGTTTTATTTTCTAATTCTTGGGGTGTTAGCTTATACTTTTCTGCCATTCCTGCTGGATCAAGCACAACGAGTTCCGGTATCTTTACTGAAGTGTCTTCTCCGTTACTTATAAGGTTCGGAATGTTCTTCTCCTGTAGACTATAGTTAAAAGCGTAGCCATCTTCTACATCGCTCATTACGTAAATTGAAATGGTATTGACTGGATTGTTTTTTTCCCTTAACTCGACCTTATTTATATCGATCAAGAAATCTGTTCCCTCGATATTTATACTGGGCAATTCTCTTTCCATACTTCGTTGTTTTAAAAGACAAAGGGAAGTCTATACAAACTCCCCAATGTCGAAATTTTCCAAATCATTTTTCCGCAAAGTGGAAGAACTGGTTTCCGTTTCAGAAGAAAGGCTACTATCCAATAGCTCTGCTATTTTACGAGAAGTGCCTTCCATAGAATTTTCCAAAAGGCTGAATAATTCGGTTCCCTGTATTTTCTGAACTATAGCTATCGCTGTTTCCTTTTGAGATTGCTCCAGTTTTTCTTTTTGAAGCAGTATCCCCACGGAGCTTAGTTCTTCAAAGGTAACCCCTTGGGCGAAACCGTTATCGCCATCGGATAATTCGTACCTATTCCATTCTTCCTCCTCTTCCCCAAAATCAGGCATATTACTGAAAACTTCGTCCAGCTCTTCCTGCGGAATTTGAATGCCGACGTTTTCATTTTCGTCGTATTCTATGTCAAAATTATCAGGATTTATTTCTGGTTTTTCAACTTGGCTTTCGGTGGCATTGTTTGGCACCGAAAGGCTTCTCTTAGGTCTAGGTTGCCCCATAATATCGGGCAGTTTAGGGTTGCTTTTTTCCTGTATCGGTTTTCTTTCTGAACTTTTTTTGATTACAATCTTGTCCTGCACAAGCAGGGCAATCACAATCAGCAGGCATATCACAATTACTATTTCCATAACTATAAAATGGGTTTAAAACGTTCGTTGAAATAATCAGTAATATCATCCCCAAACTCCCTAAAGTGGTGTTCAAGGATGTTGTCGATATAAGAATAGAGTGTAGTCTTTTCTTCTCTTGTTAATTGCACAATGCGGATTAACCTTTCGTGGTATTCGGGACGTATGTAAACGACCTTTCCGTTTCGACCTGAAGGAAACCGATTGACCAGAAATGTCTCCTCATAATCCACCTTCTTTGAGGAACTATTGCGGGCTTTTTCTTTTGGTTTTGTTTCCTTCTGTATTTCCTGTTGTTGATTGGCTTCGGGTACAGTAAAAGACTGATTACCACTCATGATATTCATGATTAATTCTTCATCAACAACAGGTTTATCGAAGTCTTTTCTTCTCTTATCTGTTGACATACTTAACTATTTTAGAGGTTAACAATTTTTAAAAACTCCTCAACAAACAAATCCATTCTAGTTACTTTCATAAGCTGTGGTTCGGCAGGTAGCAAACTTGACCGGAATACACTGTTCAAGGTATCATCCGTTTCTTTCCTGAAACGTTTACTATCCATGATTTTTGAGGTCATTACAGATAAATCAAGCTCGTTAATGACACTTTGATAAGCCTCGTATATTCCTGTCTTTTCCCGGCCATCTACCTGGTTCCAAAACATCCACATTTTCTGATCCTCATTACTCTCAGCAGTTTCGGGTAAGCCAAGGAATGCTTTAGTAAAGCTCAACGTACTTTCCATAACCAGACGGTCAGCACTGATTGGAGAAAAAATAAAATCCATTGTTCTTAAGGTAGTAAGCACACCTTTTGTATTAGCTGTGCCGGGAAGGTCAAAAAAAGTTATATCAGGCTCTATTGTAGATTGATTTACGTATTCCAAAGCCTTTGACAAGGCATCCTCCGCTTTACAACTGATAATCGGATATGCCTTTTTATTGATGCTTTGATACAATTTCATTGCAGATCTTTTATGGTAATCATTCTGCATAATAGTTTTCAAATCCCTTTCTCTCATATTGGCTAAGCTGTGTTGTGGAAAATCACAATCCATTACAAGGACATTAAATCCTAAACGATAATGCAATACACTTGAAAGTAGTGCAGTCATAGTAGATTTTCCAACACCGCCTTTAGGCGTTGAAAAACTGATTTTTAAAGTTTTCTTTTCTGTTTCCATTATTTAAAGATTTATTGTTACACATTTTATTTGTTTGACAGGTTTGAATATTGGTGTATTTAAATAGCACCTATTTCCCGTATGCCTGTATTCCCTTTTTGGAAATTTTCTTGATTGTTATTTGCTTTCATTACCGCTTGGTGGGTAATCATTTTTAGCAACTGGTAAACCTTGTAGCTAGTAAATTGCTTTATCGCTTTTATGCTTTTACACTTTTATTGTTTTATGCTTTTAAAACCATATGCTTTTATTCCAAAATATTTGTACTAAAACCCAATTTATTTTTTACCCCTAATACATTTTTTATTACCTGCACTAAAACTATACGGCAAATAAAGCGATCGAATTGGCTCATTATTGATGTGTGGCAGTGTTTGGCTTCCAAAGGCAGAGTTTGTCCTAGTATCACATTGCAATACTTTTATTAACAGTTGGTTACTTTGTAAAATGAATTTTACTAACGGATTTATGCAAAGCATCTTGATAAAATGGACACGAAGCAGAACGGCTTCAAGCCGTTTTTTCCTGTTACATTTAATCCGTCCCGCAGGGCGGATTTTTGTGTTCACCGGAACACGGCAAGTTGTGTTTTGAGGCACTCGAAACCGAGTTAGTGCCTCAAAACAACTTGCCCTTAGCAGGGGGCAGAAAACGCTCTCCGAAGTCGAGGTTTTGTGTGGATTAAAAATGGATTAGTGATGAACGAGAACAGTAACAAAAAACAGAATAAGGGCGGACGGACACCGAAAACCGATCCAAGCATCCACCGCCACGTTTTCCGTCTTACAGACGAAGAAAATGCCAAACTTTTATCGCTTTTTGAAGCATCGGGAATGCCCAATAAAGCAAAGTTTATCATTTCCCTGCTGTTCAGTAAGGAAATGAAATCGGTTAAAATTGACAAGGGAACGGTTGATTTTTATATGCGATTGACCTCGTTTCACAGTCAATTTCGCTCCGTAGGAGTAAATTATAACCAGATTGTAAAACTATTGTACAAGAATTTTTCCGAGAAAAAAGCCGCAGCGTTCCTTTACAAATTAGAAAAACAGACGGCTGAAATGGCGATGCTATGCCAAAAAATCATTCAGATAACTGAAGAATTTGAGGCAAAACATTTGAAAAAATAGTCTTAGAAATGATAGCAAAAATCGGCAGAAGTGGAAATGTATACGGAGCATTGGCATACAATCAGCTCAAAGTGGAGAATGAAAATGGAAAAATTTTGTTTGCCAATAAGATGATTGAAACTGCTAACGGGCATTATTCCGTGGCACAATTAGCCCAATCTTTTGCGCCTTATTTGATAGCGAACCGAAATACAGAAAAACATACGTTGCATATTTCGCTCAATCCTGACCCGAAAGATAAGGTAAGCGATGATAAATATCGGGTAATGGCAGAGCAGTATATGCGGGAAATGGGTTACGGCGAACAGCCTTTTGTGGTATTTAAACATACCGATATTGACCGCAGTCACATTCATATCGTATCGGTTTGCGTGGACGAAGAAGGCAAAAAGATTTCAGATAAATTCGAGAAAATGCGGTCTATGAATATTTGCCGTGAACTGGAAAGGAAATATGGATTGATAACCGCAGCTGATAAAGAACATAAACAGAAAGACAAGATTTTCCATCCGGTAGATTACAAAGCTGGAGATGTAAAAAGCCAAATCGCTTCGGTTGTCCGCCACCTGCCTAACTACTACCAGTACCAAACTTTGGGTGAATATAATGCTTTGCTTTCCCTGTTCAATATTACCGCCGAAAAAGTGGAGGGCGAATTGCTAGGGAAAATGCAACAGGGTTTGTTGTACATCCCGTTAAATGAGAAAGGCGAAAGAGCCGGGCATCCATTCAAGGCTTCCTTATTCGGAAAAAGTGCTGGACTTCCTGCTTTAGAATTGCATTTTGCAAAAAGCAAAGAGGCTTTAAAAAACCACCCGACAAAACCAACCATTAAAGCTGCCGTTACCTTTGCTCTGCAATCTACAAATAACGAACAGGCTTTTAAAAATCAGTTGAGCGAACAGGGCATTAACGTTGTGGTTCGTAGGAATGACACAGGTCGAATTTATGGTATAACTTTTATAGACCACAATTCTAAAACGGTTTGGAACGGTTCACGTTTGGGCAAGGAACTTTCTGCCAATACCTTTAATGATTATTGGAATAATAATATCAAATCTGGGATAAAAGAGCCAGTTGAATTACAATCGAAAATATCAAGACCAAATGATGCAGATCTTTCTGCGGAAGAACCTCATCACTTGTTCGACTTCCTGAATACTACTGAAAAACACGAAGACGGTTTGATTGAAGCATTAGGCGGTTTGCTTCCCGAAGCACAGGGCGAAGATTATGAGGAACAAGATTTTGCTAATAAAATGAAGAAGAAGCGTAAACGCAAAAGAAGTCAGTAATAAACATTTAGCCAAATACCGCCAAATACCGCCAATAACTTCCACATTTTAAGAGCCGATAGCAACAGCCTTTAAATTCACGCCCGAACATTAAATCTTAAAATGATGCAGGGAGAAGACGATTTAAGAGGGCTTGCCAAGATAATGGCTTTTATGAGGGCAGTAAGTATTCTTTTGGTACTGATGCATCTTTACTGGTTCTGTTACGGTTTCTTTAAAGAACGTGGATGGACATTAGAAATAATCAACAAAATTTTAGGGAATTTCGACAGAACTGCGGGTTTGTTTTCGCAAAATTTATACACCAAAGTATTTGCGTTGGTATTGCTGGCTTTAAGCTGCCTGGGAACTAAAGGCGTAAAAAATGAGAAGATAACCTGGTCTAAAATCTATGTGGCTTTGGCAATTGGCTTTGTCCTATTTTTTCTGAACTTTCCATTATTGAAGTTACCTTTACTTACTGCCACATTTCTATATATTCTTTCTACAGGTTTAGGTTATGTTGCTTTAATGGTAGCCGGAGTTTGGATGAGCCGTTTGCTCCGCAACAACCTGATGGACGATGTATTCAACAACGAGAACGAAAGTTTTCAGCAGGAAACTCGTTTAATGGAAAACGAATATTCTGTCAATCTCCCCACGAAGTTTTATTACAAAGGAAAGTGGAACAATGGCTGGATTAACATAGTCAATCCTTTTCGAGCCTCGATTGTGTTGGGTACTCCGGGTTCAGGAAAATCTTATGCAATCGTAAACAATTACATCAAGCAGCAGATTGAGAAAGGCTTCTCAATGTACATCTACGATTTCAAGTTTGACGACCTATCTACCATTGCATACAACCACTTATTGAAGCATCGGGATAAATACAAAGTTCAGCCGAAATTTTATGTGATAAATTTTGACGACCCACGCAAGAGCCACCGTTGTAATCCTTTGAACCCCGACTTTATGACGGACATTTCGGATGCTTATGAAGCGGCTTATACCATAATGCTTAACCTCAACCGAAGCTGGATACAGAAGCAAGGGGATTTCTTCGTGGAAAGCCCAATCATTCTTTTGGCTGCTATTATTTGGTATCTGAAAATCTATGAAAACGGTAAGTATTGTACCTTTCCACACGCTATTGAATTACTGAACAAAAAGTATTCGGACGTATTCACGATTTTAACTTCATATCCTGATTTGGAAAATTACTTATCGCCTTTTATGGATGCGTGGCAAGGCGGAGCACAAGACCAATTACAGGGACAAATCGCATCTGCAAAAATTCCGTTGTCAAGAATGATTAGCCCGCAGTTGTACTGGGTAATGACTGGCGATGATTTTTCTTTAGACATCAACAATCCAAAAGAGCCAAAAATTTTATGTGTTGGTAATAATCCCGACCGTCAAAATATTTATTCAGCAGCGTTGGGATTGTACAATTCAAGAATTGTAAAGCTCATCAACAAAAAAGGACAATTGAAGAGTTCTGTTATCATTGATGAGCTACCCACTATTTACTTCAGGGGATTGGATAATTTGATTGCAACGGCGAGAAGTAATAAGGTAGCCGTGTGCTTAGGTTTTCAAGATTTTTCCCAGCTTATCCGTGATTACGGAGATAAAGAAGCTAAGGTTATACAAAATACCGTTGGTAATATTTTCAGTGGACAGGTAGTTGGTGAAACGGCAAAAAGCCTTTCGGAACGTTTCGGGAAGGTTTTACAGAAACGCCAGAGTATGACGATTAACAGGAATGATAAATCTACCTCTATTTCAACACAGTTAGATAGCCTTATTCCGGCTTCCAAAATTTCAACACTTACACAGGGTATGTTTGTGGGTTCCGTTTCGGATAATTTTGATGAGCGTATCGAACAAAAGATTTTCCACGCTGAAATTGTAGTGGATAATGAAAAGATAGCCGCAGAAACTAAAGTCTATCAGAAGATACCAGAAATCCTCTCCTTTGTCAATGACCAAGGAGAGGACAAAATGAAACAAGAAATTGAAAGCAATTACCGTCAAATAAAATCAGATATTCTTAGTATTGTTGAAAATGAAATGGAACGAATTAAAAATGATCCCGACTTGCAGCATTTGATACAAAAGGGATGAAACTATTAACTTTGTAACAAAAGTCACAAAGTATTAAAGGAAGATAATGTAAGTTTGTAGGTTACATTTTTCTATTACGGAATAAATCAACACCGCAACAACAAATATTATTAATTAGTAAGTCTTAAAAAAATGCAAACGGAACCATTAGAACAAATAACAGAATTTAAGACCTCTCCTGAATTGATAGGCAAACTTTATGAATATAGCATAAGAAAAGAATATGAAGCAGGAAGTGTTATACTAGATGAAAATGCTTCCATCCGTTCTATTCCAATTGTAACCAAAGGTACGCTGAAAGTAATACGGACAGAAGAAGATGGTAGAGAAATTTTGCTTTACTATATCAAAGCTGGTGAAAGCTGTATCATGTCTTTCTTAGGCGGTATGCACAATGAAACAAGTAAGGTAAAAGCTGAAGTGGAAGAAGATGCGGAAATACTTTTTTTGCCCATGGATAAAGTATCCTTATTCATTAAGGAATATCCGCAATGGCTAGATTATATTTTTCGTTTATACCATAAACGTTTTGAAGAATTATTGGAAATTGTTAATGCCATCACTTTTAAGAAAATAGATGAACGTTTATTGAATTTGTTGATTAAAAAGCGTGAACTTACTGAAAATAATATTCTGCACATCACCCACGAACAATTAGCTAATGAACTTGGGACTGCCCGTGTAGTGGTGTCAAGGTTACTCAAACAGTTAGAAGAAATAGGTAAGGTTAGGCTAGGTAGAAATAAAATAACCCTTATGTAACAAAAGTAGCTGTGCAGGTTTTTGAATTGATGCAAATTTGTTGTAACAATTTAAAAATCTATGGACATAACAGGGTATATAGCATCAATTTTTATAGGTATCTCTTTAGGGTTAATAGGCGGCGGAGGCAGCATCCTTACTGTTCCAGTTCTCGTTTATCTATTTGGTCTTGATGCATTATTAGCTACAGCTTATTCTCTTTTTATAGTTGGCTCCACAAGCGTCGTCGGCTCTTTTTCTTATTTCAAAAAAGGATTGGTAAGCATCAAAACAGCTATTATATTTGGTATTCCATCAATTGTAGCCGTTTTTCTAACTAGGGCTTACATCGTTCCCGCTATTCCTGAAGAAGTTTTCAGTATTGCAGCTTTTACCGTTACCAAAAACATTCTTTTGATGTTGCTTTTTGCTGTATTGATGATTTTCGCTTCATACAGCATGATAAAAAAATGTAAAGGAGAAGATTGTTTACCTACCGACACGCCCACCGTAAGTACATTATTAATCGTTATTCAGGGAATATTTGTGGGCTTTGTTACCGGATTAATCGGCGCTGGTGGAGGCTTTTTAATCATTCCTGCCCTAGTCAATTTATTGCGTTTAGAATTTAAAAAAGCAATCGGTACTTCGCTAGTAATCATAGCTCTTAATTCCCTTTTTGGCTTTGCCATTTCCGTTACACATTATACAATAGACTGGATATTTCTTTTTAAAATTTTGGCTCTCGCCATTACCGGAGTGCTTATCGGAAGCTATCTATCTAAAAAAATAGATGGTAAAAAACTAAAGCCTGCTTTCGGTTGGTTTGTACTGCTTATGGGTATTTACATCATCATCAAAGAAACTTTATTAAACTAAAATCATAATAATATGGAAAAGCATTATCAAATAGTTATCGTTGGCGGTGGAAATGCAGGATTATCTGTTGCATCATAATTACTTCGTAAAAGAAATGGGTTAAGTATTGGCATTATTGAGCCTTCAGAAAATCATTATTATCAACCTGCGTGGACATTAGTTGGTGCAGGAATTTTTGATATTAAAAAGACTATCCGTAATGAAAAGGATTTTATTCCAAAAAATGCGACATGGATAAAAGAAGCAGTTGCTGAATTTAATCCTACTTCAAACAAAGTAATTTGCAGTTCTGGAAAAGAAATTTCATACGATTATTTAATTGTTTGTCCGGGTATCCAATTAGATTGGAATAAAATAAAAGGATTAAAAGAAACCTTAGGTAAAAACAATGTAAGCAGTAATTATAATTTTAATTCAGCACCATATACTTGGGAAATGATTAAAAATTTTAAAGGCGGTATAGCAGTCTTTACTAACCCATCCACGCCTATTAAATGTGGTGGTGCCCCACATAAAATCATGTATCTGGCTGTAGATTATTGGCGTAAGAAAGGTGTTTTAGACAAATGTGACATACATTATATTTCTGGGGCAACAGTTATATTTGGTGTGCCTGAATATAAAGCAACATTAGAAGAAGTATTAAAAAAAGGTAATATAAAAGTACATTATAGTGCTAATACAATAGGAATTGATGCAAATAATAAAACAATCGAGTTCGAAACCAAAAGCACTCCAAGTTCAATAAAGCAGTCATTATCAGAAACGACAGCTGCTTGTTATAGTATTAACGAAGCATCACAAACTGATTTAGCAAATAAAGTTACTCTTTCATTTGATTTATGCCATGCAGTACCTCCCCAATCTGCCCCAGACTTTATTAAAAAAAGCCCCTTAGCAGATGCTTCAAATCCCTATGGTTATGTAGAGGTCAATAAAAACACAATGCAGCATTCAAGATTTCCCAATGTTTTTGCTTTGGGAGATTGCACCAATGCACCCTGTAGTAAAACCGGAGCGGCAATACGAAAACAAGCACCAGTTGTAGTTACGAACTTATTAGAAGTAATGGATAAACAACCTGTAACCGCTCAATATGATGGCTACAGTGCTTGCCCGATACCGACGCAATACGGAAAATTAATGCTGGCAGAGTTTGATTATAACAACAAACCAAAAATGACATTTCCATTCAATCAAGCAAAACCACGTTGGACAATGTGGATACTGAAAACAAAAGTATTGCCTTGGCTATATTGGAACAAAATTTTAAAAGGCACAGCTTAGCTACCTAGGTTGTATCGCCTGAATTTATTTATTACGCCCATACCAAATATCACTTATCAATGTTTAAAAACACAACGCTATGGATGTAGAAATTCTGGCTCGAATTCAGTTTGCATTTACTATTGCTTTCCATTACATCTATCCACCACTAAGTATTGGCATTGGATTGATAATGGTCATTATGGAAAGTTTATACCTCAAAACTGGTAAAAAAGAATACGAAATTTTAACACGTTTTTGGATTAAAATATTTGCACTGACTTTTGGTATCGGAGTAGCAACTGGTATCATCATGGAATTTGAATTTGGTACCAATTGGGCTGTCTATTCGCGATATGTAGGCGATATTTTTGGAAGTGCTTTAGCTGCTGAAGGTTTATTTGCTTTTGGTTTAGAAAGTGCTTTTCTAGGTGTACTCCTTTTTGGCTGGCATCGAGTAAAACCTTGGGTACATTTAGTCTCAACAATAGGCGTGTTTCTCGGTTCAATGTTTTCAGCAGTTTGGATTGTGGTTGCAAATTCTTGGCAGCAAACTCCAGCGGGCTATCATATTGTTGGAGAGGGATTAAACACAAGAGCTGAAGTGACCGATTTTTGGGCAATGGTATTCAATCCATCAAGCATGGACAGATTAGTGCATACTTGGCAAGGATCATTTTTAGCTGGTGCATTTTTGGTTTTAAGCGTTCATGCTTACTATTTAATCAAAGGACGTTATGTAGAAATTTCTAAAAAAGCTTTTAAAATTGCTTTAGTTGTAGCGACCATTTTTTCATTATCACAATTAATTTCTGGGCACAGCTCTGCTGATGGAGTTGCTGTAAATCAACCAGCAAAATTAGCCGCTATGGAAGGTCATTTTAAAAAGTCAGCTCCTGCCGATTTATATCTTTTTGGTTGGGTAGATAAAGAAAAACAAGAAGTGACAGGTTTGAAAATCCCTGGAGGATTATCTTTTTTGGTACACCAAGATTTTAAGGCTCCTATAACTGGTTTAAATAGTTTTCCCGTTAAAGATAGACCAAGCCAAATCAATGCCGTTTTTCAATTTTATCACATCATGATTGCTATCGGAATGTTGCTAATAGGATTGACATTATATGCTAGTTTCTTATGGTGGCGTGGAAAATTATTTGAAACCAGGTGGCTATTATGGATATTTTCATTTTCGGTAATACTACCTCAAATTGCCAATCAAGTAGGTTGGTATGCCGCCGAAATGGGAAGACAACCTTGGGTTGTTTATGGTCATTTGCGCACCAGCGATGCTTTTTCGCAAGAGGTTTCAGCTAATCAAATCGTATTTTCATTAATTATGTTTACAATCATTTATGCACTATTATTTGTACTATTTATCTATATGGTCAATAAAAAAATAAAACACGGGCCTTACGAAGAAAGCAGCACACTGGTTAATTTTCAATCTTTCTAAAGAATTAAAATCAATAGTTATGGAATATTTTTTAGGAATAGACTATCCAACCTTGTGGTATTTAGTTATTGGTCTTTTATTTTCCGGCTATGCCATACTTGAGGGATTTGATTTTGGTGCTGGAGCTTGGCATTTGTTTTTCAGAAGGATTTAAGCCGTCGAGTGGCAATTAATGCCATTGCTCCAGTTTGGGATGCCAATCAAGTATGGTTGGTTATTGGCGGTGGTGCATTATTTGCTTGTTTTCCAGTAATGTATGCTACTATGTTGTCGGCAATGTACGTTCCGTTTATGCTTTTCCTAATGTTTAATATTCTTAGGGCAGCTGCAATCAAATTCAGAAGTACAGAAGATATGCTATGGTGGCGAAAAACTTGGGATATTGTGTATAGTGTTTCCAGTATTATGATTGCCTTTTTATTAGGGATTGTTCTTGGTAATATTTTACAAGGTTTCCCGCTGGGAGAAAATCATAGCTATAAAGGCGGTATGTTCTTCTCTTTTTTAAATCCATATGCAATAATGGTAGGTCTTACAACGCTATCATTATTTATGACACAAGGGGCAATTTACCTTTTGATAAAGACCGAAGGAAGATTACACTCTAGACTGACTTTTCTATTGAAAAAAGGAATAATATTTTTTATAATAACCTTTGGCATTACAACACTCTATACCCTAATATTCATCCCAGAGGTTACAACAACTTTCAGGAATAACCCTTTCTATTTTATTACTCCAATACTTTCCTTCTTGGCAGTTGCAAATGTGCCTCGCCTCGCTTCTAAAAAAAGCTATATGCAAGCCCTGATTTTTTCATCATTAACAATGGCTTTATTACTCGGTCTTGTTGCTTTACAATTATACCCAACCTTATTGATTTCTACGATTGACCCAAAATATAGCGTAACCATATATAACGCAGCATCATCACAAAAATCTTTAGGTATTATGCTGACCATTGTTGTTATTGGAACTCCTTTACTAGCGGGGTACTTTATCTTTTTGTATAAGACCTTTAAGGGCAAAGTAAAGCTAGACGATACAAGCTACTAGTAGCCGAGCTAGATTAAAAAAAAACGAAATTGCCTAATTAGGTAAAAAAACATCCTTGTGTAACCAAAGTAGCTGTACAGGAAAAAACAACATGGTAATTTAGCATTATAAATTATAAACAAATAGAAAAATGGAAACACAAGAAATTAAAAATACAATGCCAAGAATAGGCGATATAGCTCCATACTTTGACGTAGTGACAACAACTGGAATTTTAAAATTTTCTGAATATAATAAAGGAAGTTGGGTAGTATTTTTTTCACATCCTGCTGATTTTACACCTGTATGTACAACAGAAATGAGTGGTTTTGCACTTGAAAAAGATTTCTTTGCGGAACACAATACCAAATTAATTGGTTTAAGTATTGACAGTATTCATTCTCATATTGCCTGGGTAAATGCAGTTCATGAAAAAACAGGAATTTTATTTGATTTTCCAATAATTGCAGATATTTCGATGGAAGTCTCAAAACTTTATGGAATGTTACAACCAGGTGAAAGTGAAACAGCAGCTGTTCGTGCCGTTTTTATAATGGATCCCGAAGGGAAAGTACGTTTGATAATGTATTATCCACTAAACGTGGGAAGAAATATGGACGAAATTAAACGCTCATTGCTTGCTCTACAAACTTCGGATGAACATAAAGTAGCAATGCCACTTAATTGGCAGCCTGGAGACAAAGTAATTGTGGGTGCTCCAAAAACAATAGAAGCTTTGGCGGCAAGAAAAGCCGATAAGGAATTAGAGCAGGTAGATTGGTATCTGGCTAAAAAATCAATTGGGTAATTTCATTTAAAATTAATTAAAAACTAAAGAATATGTTTTTTCAACACGTTTATGATAAGAGTTTAGCACAAGGCAGTTATGTTATTGGCTGTCAAAAAACTGGGGAAGCCATAGTAATCGATGCACAACGTGATATTGATATATACAGCGACATCGCAAAACAAAACAACCTCCGTATTACACACATAGCTGAAACTCACATTCATGCAGACTTTCTTTGTGGTTCAAGGGAACTTGCAGCAGTAACAAACGCAACAATGTACCTTTCAGACGAAGGAGGCGAAGATTGGCAGTACCAGTTCCCTCACAAAGGGCTAAAAGAAGGGGATATTATCAGAGTGGGCAACCTCACATTAGAAGTAATACATACACCAGGCCATACGCCAGAAAGTATAAGCTTTCTATTAACTGATCATCCGGCGACAGATAAGCCCGTTATAGTACTAACAGGTGATTTTGTTTTTGTGGGTGATATAGGCCGTCCTGACTTACTCGAAAAAGCTGCTGGACTTGCTGGTACAAAAGAAGATGGAGCCAAACAAATGTTCCAGTCCTTGAAAAAGTTTGCGGCACTTCCAGAATATGTGCAGGTATGGTCGGGACATGGCGCAGGTTCTGCTTGTGGCAAGGCTTTAGGAGCCGTAGCAAGTTCTACAGTTGGCTATGAGAAAATTAGAAACTGGGCGCTTCAATACAGCGAAAATGAAAAAGGGTTCATCGACTACCTTTTAGCCGACCAGCCTGAACCACCGAAATACTTTGCGATGATGAAGCACTTAAACAAAGTTGATCGTCCGTTACTTATAGATGTTCCGAAACATCCAGAGCTAACCAAAGAGCAGTTTATTTCTGCCTATGAAAAAGGCATGAAGGTAATAGATACCCGCAATAAAGTAGAATTTGCCAAAGGTTTTATTCCTAATTCGCTAAACATTCAGGGTAATAATTCTTTCGCTACTTGGTGCGGTTGGTTATTGAATTACCAAGAGCAGTTTATTTTGGTAGCCGAAGACAGTCAGATGGAAGATTTGACCCGTAAATTGATGCGTATCGGCTTGGACAACATTTTCGGATACATTTCGGATGTAAATGCTACAGGAATTGAGCTCCATACTTCAGATGTCATTTCTTTGGAAGAATTTAAAACCCAGATAGGAAAGGATAATGTGCAGATAGTAGATGTTCGTGGTGCATCGGAATATGAAGCAGGACACGTTCAAGGTGCAGAAAACGTTTTTGTTGGAACATTAATGGACAACTTGGGTAAAATCAGCAAAGACAAACAGGTGGTTATACATTGTCAGGCAGGCGACCGATCAGCCATTGCCTATTCGATCCTTGCCAAAAACGGCTTTAAAAACGTGAAAAACTTTTCTGGAGGAATGAAAGAGTGGTTAGCAGAAAATGGTAAAACAATTGGATGTAATGAAACATCTTGTACAAAAGCTTAAAATTTAAAACTATGGGACTTTTTTCAGCAATATTTGGCAAAACAGATAACAGTCAATTATCAGAAGCTATAAAAGACGGTGCGTTTTTAGTAGATGTTCGCACACCTGACGAGTTTTCGGCAGGCAGTGCAAAAGGAGCGGTAAATATTCCATTGGATAAAGTACCAATGGAATTACCAAAATTCAAGGGCAAGAAAAATATCGTTGTTTTTTGCAGAAGTGGAAATAGAAGCGGACAGGCAAAAAGTATTTTGGAGCAGAGCGGTTTTCAGAATGTTATAAACGGTGGCACTTGGGAAAATGTAAATCAGTTGATAAATGAGTAAAGAAGAAAATAATATAGCCTGTTGCGTAACACAATGCGAAAACCCACTTGACCAAAACTATTGGAATGAACGGTGGCAGAAAAATGAAACAGGATGGGATATGGGACAGGCTTCGCCCGCTATTACGGAGTATATGACACAATACCATGATAAAAATGCAGCTATTCTTATTCCGGGTTGTGGCAATGCCTATGAAGCAGAATTTTTGATAGCGAATGGATTTACGAACATTACACTAATAGATATTGCACCAAAAGCAGTTGAAGCGTTAAAAGAAAAGTTTGCTGACAAAACACAGATAAACGTTTTGTGCGAAGACTTTTTCAATCATCAGGGTAGTTACGATTTGATCATTGAGCAAACATTTTTTTGTGCCATTCCACCTGCTAGAAGAATTGAATATTCAAAAAAAACAGCTTCAATACTCAACGGAAACGGTAAAATAATAGGTGTGCTATTCGACAAACAATTTAACCAACCGTTTCCACCTTTTGGAGGTTGCCCTTGCGAATACAAACCTGTTTTTGAACCGCATTATTTCATCAAAACAATGGATGAATGTTATAACAGCATTCCTTCAAGAGCCAACTCGGAAGTGTTTATTAACCTCATAAAAAAATAGAGAAATGAAAAAGAACATGGGAACAGTCGATAAAGTAATCAGAATACTAGTTGCTGTAGTTATAGGTGTTTTGTACTTTACAAATGTCATTTCAGGAACATTGGCAATCATATTAGGCATATTAGCAGTAGTATTTGTGCTTACATCATTCATTAGTTTTTGCCCCTTGTATTTGCCATTTGGCATTAGCACTTTTAGAAAGAAAATAAGATGATACACAATATAGCAGTAGAAAACATTAAATGTGGTGGCTGTATGAACAGCATAAAAACCGCTTTAATGAAAATAAATGGTGTTGAAAATGTAAGTATTGACAAAGACACCGAAACCGTAACTATTGATGCTACGGTTGAAAAAATATTTCTTATAAATGCTCTTTCAAAAATGGGTTATCCCGAAAAAGGAAATAATGACCTATTAAAAAAAGCAAAATCGTATGTGAGCTGTGCTATTGGAAAAATAAATTGATTATGAAAAACTATCTAAGAACTTGGAATTTTATGCGTGTATTGCGATTGGCATTAGGCATTTTCGTGATAGCACAGGGTATTCAGTCAAAAGAATGGTGGTTTGTGGTAATGGGTGGATTATTTTCTTTAATGCCTATACTTAATATAGGATGTTATGGTGTTTCGGCTTGCAATACATCTATATCAAAAAACAACAAAAAATTGGAGAATACAGCCTATGAAGAAGTATGTTAGTTAAACAAATTTAATGTTGGAAATTAAAGATTTAGTGATTATGGATACAAATAACAAAAAACAGCATTGGGAAAACGTTTACGAAACTAAAAACCCTAACCAGGTAAGCTGGACACAGGAAATGCCTAAAACATCTCTTGATTTTATTTCTTCGTTCAGATTGGAGAAACAGGCAAAAATTATTGATATAGGAGGTGGCGACAGCAAATTAGTTGACCATTTACTTAATCAGGGGTATGAGAACATTAGTGTTCTTGATATATCAGCAAAAGCACTTGAAAAAGCTAAAAATCGCTTAGGAGACAAAGCTAAAAAAGTAAATTGGATAGTTAGTGATATTACAGAATTTCAACCCAATACACAATATGATATTTGGCATGATAGAGCAGCATTTCACTTCCTAACAACAACAGAACAAATTGAAAAATATTTGCACATAGCAAGGATGTCTGTAACTGGCTTCATGATGATTGGAACTTTTTCCGAAAGCGGACCAACAAAATGCAGTGGTCTTGAAATCGAACAATATTCTGAACAAAGTTTAACCAAAACACTTGAAAATGGCTTCGACAAAATCCTTTGCATTTCAGAAAGCCATACGACACCTTTCGATACAACTCAAGATTTTTTATTCTGCAGCTTCAAAAGAAATATGTAGGAGATGATGCAAGCATTATTAATATTGATGTTGACAATTAACCTCAAGCAGCAACAACACATAAAGTACGAAGTGTACCCACTTATTATTATTTAAAAATGGTAAACAGCTTTGGCGTCAGTCGGGCATAGTCCCCTTAAACGAATTGGAAAGATTAATTAACGAAAATATATAAAAATAAATGTTAGAATTTTTGAAACAACCCTGGCCTTGGTACGTAGCCGGTCCGTTAGTGGGGCTTACAGTACCAGCATTATTAATTTTAGGAAATAAAAATTTTGGCATTAGTGCCAATTTACGTCATGCTTGTGCAGCTTGTTTGCCAGCTAATATTTCTTTTTTTAAATATGATTGGAAAAAAGAAATTTGGAATATATTTTTTGTAGTTGGAATACTAATTGGAGGTGTAATCGCTTTTAGTTTTTTAGCCAATCCAAACCCTATAATCATTAATGAGAATTTGAGAACTGAATTAGCAAGCTACGGTATAAAAAATATCAACGGAATGTTGCCACAAGAAATTTTTTCTTGGGAAAATCTCTTTACAATAAAAGGATTTTTAATGATGGTTGTCGGTGGTTTTATGATAGGTTTTGGTTCTCGTTATGCAGGTGGCTGCACAAGTGGACATGCAATTTCTGGATTATCAAATCTGCAATTGCCATCGCTAATTGCTACTTGCTGCTTTTTTATTGGCGGATTAATTATGGCAAACATTATACTTCCAATAATTCTCTCTCTTTAAATTATAATACAAATGAAAAATATAGATAAAAACAAAGATTTCGAAACCCGCTCATTAGACACAGTATGCATAAATGAAAGCCATTTAGAGCACAAATGGTACCACAATATCAAATACTTAATAGTAGGTTTATTATTCGGAATAGTATTTATAAAAGCCGAAATAATCAGTTGGTACCGCATACAAGAAATGTTTCGTTTTCAATCTTTTCATATGTACGGTGTTATTGGTAGTGCTGTTATAGTTGGTGCAATTTCGGTCTTTATGATTAAAAAACTTAATATAAAAACCATTTATGGCGAAAAAATAGAGTTTCATGATAAGAAATTTAATAAAGGTCAGATCATTGGTGGACTTATTTTTGGTTTAGGCTGGGCTATTACAGGTGCGTGTCCTGGACCTATTTTCGCACAAATTGGAACTGGAGTGACTGTGATGATTATAACTTTATTCTTTGCGATTGTTGGCACATGGGTGTATGGTTATTTTAGAAATAAGCTACCTCATTAATTAACGTTTATGTATTGGTTTAAAAGATTGCTGGTAACAGCGATATGGATATCTATTGCTCAAACTTTACAGGCACAAGATCATTACAACGCTTGGTTTCGAGGTACCTTGAGCATTCCAGTCGGCGAAAAATTTAAAATAGATAACGAGCTTCAGCACAGGAGACAAAACGGCTTTGAAAACGAGAATATGTTAGGTGAAAACTTGATGTTTGCTTTCAGGAATTGGTTACATTATCAACACAGTCAAGATGTGAAATTTTCCTTATCTCCCTTAGCTTATTTTAAGAACTACAAGATTATTCAAAAACATTTAGACGAAACTACTATACCAAGCAGTGAAATTCGTTTTTCGGCGGCAGTTGAATTACAACACGAGATACTGAAAAAATTTTATATAGTAGATAGGTCAGCTGCCGAATATCGAATATTTGACAACAATCAAGCAGACATCATCCGGCTTCGAAACCGTTTTGGCTTTCGCTACGACTTTACTGGAAGACTAAAGATTGGTGTTTTTGACGAATTGCTTTTTAATCTTTCTGGCACAACATACCATCATTTCTTTGATCACGATCGTTTAGGGCTGAATATCGAATACAAACTTGTACCAAATGTAAAATTTGACATTGGTTATATGCACATTACTCGCTTACCTTTGAATAGTACAACAAAACTGCATGAAAATAATCTCTATCTCAATTTTACCTATCAACTAAAAAAGAAGAATAACAAAACATCAATTCCACCAATGTAACAAAAGTTACAGTGTAATGAAAACAGATAGCCTAACTTTGCGAGTTAAGAATTTCTAAATAATGTTGATTATGCTAATCAAAGGAAAGTTTACGACTATTATGGTTGTATTTATAATCTTGTTCTTTCACGGAAATAAATTACAAGCCCAAAGCTATTTTTTTGAGCGGGTATATGATGAAACACTTGCACAGGCAAGTTTTGTCATCGGTGATCTGAATACCAAAGAAGCTATTGTTATTGACCCCAAACGCGACATAGATACCTATTTGGAAATTGCCAAAATTAACAATCTCAAAATAATTAAAGCAACTGAAACGCACATCCATGCAGATTTTTTAAGTGGCTCCCGTGAATTGGCTGCTGCCACAGGTGCAGAGTTGTTACTATCTGATGAGGGAGGAACAGATTGGCAATATCAATTTCCACATACGGGATTGAAGGAAGGCAGTATAATCTTCATTGGACAGGTAGAAATTAGCGTAATGCACACACCCGGACATACACCTGAAAGCATCACTTTTTTGGTAAGAGATACGAAAGTTCCTGTAACACCACAAAGAGCCATTACGGGAGATTTTATTTTCGTGGGCGATGTTGGTCGTCCTGACCTACTGGAAAAAGCAGCTGGGCAAGAAGGCTCACAGGAGCTTGGCGCAAAACAGCTTTATGCTTCCATACAGAAGTTTTCAAAATTGCCTGATGATTTGGAGATATGGGCTGGACACGGGGCTGGATCATTCTGCGGTAAGAGCCTAAGTACCATTCCTCATTCTACACTAAGGGAAGAAAAGCAGAACAGCAAAGCATTCCAATTTAAAAATGATGAAAAGGGGTTTGTGCACTACATCTTGAACGGGCAGCCAACACCACCAAAATATTTTGCTATGATGAAGCACTTGAATAAAGTAGATCGACCGTTGCTGATACAGGTTCCTATTCATCCAACACTTAACCCGACCTCTTTTCAAAAAGCAATAGATAACAAATTACTGATTATTGATACCCGCAATAAAAACGAGATTGCCAAAGCTCACATTCCGGGAAGCCTGCATATAGAAAACGGAAAATCATTTTCCACTTGGGTAGGTTCTTTGATAGATTATCAACATCAAATTGTATTGATAACTGATGAAAACCACATGGAGGATCTGACACGTAAGATGATGCGTATCGGGATGGACAACATCTACGGGTTTGTGATCAGCTTAAATAAGATGAATGTGGCACTGGAAAAATCCGATCTCGTTAACATTGAGGAACTGAAAAAGCACTTGAACAAGAAAGATGTTCAAATCATAGATGTGCGAACCGAAAGCGAATACGACAACGGACATATCAAAGGTGTAGAAAATATTGTTCTTACTTCATTAGAAAAAAATATTCAAAAAATCAGTAAAGATAAGCCTGTCATTGTTCATTGCCAAAGCGGAGTGCGAGCTGCAATGGCATACTCTATATTGAGAAGAAACGGAATTAAAAACCTAAGTATTTATTTAGGTGGTATTAACGAGTGGACAGAACAAAAGAATGAATTAACCAGGTAATTTAAACTATCTAAAGCGTCAAATTAAAATAGTAGTGGATGTTAAAAAATATTAAAACACAGGCTTTCGTTTGGATTGTTAGTTTAATTAAAGTATTTTAGCATATTGATGGATAATAAAATATCACATAGTCTAAAAAGTTTTCAGCGATACCTTTTTGTATTCGCTGCATTTCTTGTGATGTTTCTTTCATCTTGCTCAGTTAAGGCTAGTATTAAAACACTTGCTGGTTTCCCTCCAAAAACTGAACAAGGTATACCTAAAGGCAACCATAATTTATCTGTAAATACATTTGAAAAATGTTCACAGATTGATTTTGTCGATAGCCAAATTGATCATAAATCATCGTATAGTCCTCACGATTTATTACCAGTAATTCTTCTTGCAGTTACTACTATTTTCTTTTTTGGTATCCGCCAAGAAAGAAAAGAAACTAAACACCCACTTTATGGTGGTAGTGGAAAAATTCGTAATTCTATCTCTATCTTTTTAGAATACCGAAAACTTCTCATTCATTTCTCCCTTTAGTTTCTTTTCCTAATTTGAACGCAATGTCTCATTTAGGATGTATTTCTATTTTTTCCCTTTTTAAAAAATAAACTGAAGTCGTCATGACGGCTTTTAAAAATCGTACATCAATATGATAAAACATATTATGGCGGTCACTTTGTTGTGGCTAGCCGTTGTTGTTGCTTTTCCGCTATATGCGCAGCAACACAAGGAACACACCTTAGGCAGTTTGTGGCCTAAAGTTGAAGAAAATTATCCGGGTATTAGTGCAAAAACATCGGAGATTGATGCCGCAAAATTCAACCAACGGGCAGTTAAGGGCAATATGCTTCCCCAAATTAACGCACAGGCACAAAATACTTATGGAACTTACGAAGGTAGTGCAGGTGGTTTTTTCCCACAGCCTGGTTTTTTTAACGTAAATGGCCCAGTACCATTAGATGGTAGTTCTACCGCAGCCAATACCTTTGGCTCCGCTATTGTGAATTTTGAAATGTTCTCTTTCGGAAAGCTCCGTAAGCAGAACGAGGCTGCGGGTGCTTTATATAACAAATCGGTCAGCGATAAAGATGCTTACCTGCTCAACCTAAAAAAGACATTATCTGAAAGGTACATCATTCTTCTTTACAATAATGCTAAGCTGCAATGGACCCAAAAGAATGCCGAACGTCTTGACGACATCCGGAAAATAACTTCGGGATTGTCAGCATCAGGCCTAAGACCTGCGGCAGACAGCTTGCTTGCTTCATCATCGTATGTGCAGGCAATGGGCGAGCATGACAAATGGTATGGCTTTAAAAATGCTTCTTATATTAAACTATTGGAGTTGTATGCCAATGATACCATAGATTTCACAGCATCAATCGACCGTTTCGGTAATCCCACAGAAAATGGTTTAAATAAATTAAATACCATTAATCCTTCGCACCCCATATTAGATGCGCTAGACAAGCAGTCGGAGTATTATACTTTAAGTGGTGAGGCACAAAAAAGAGCTTCTCTGCCTTCGATCAACTTGCTGGGTGGTTATGCTTATCGGGGCACTGGCATCAGCCCTAACGGAAACGTATCGGGAGCATGGAAAGACGGGTTCAGCAATACCACCAATAATTTTTTGGCAGGTGTCGGCATTACCTGGAATTTGACTAATCTGCATACTAACCGGATGAAAGGCGAACAACTGTTTAAAGAAGCCGAAAGTACGAAGCTACTTCAATCACAGTACCAGCTGGCAATGCAAGCAGATTTATCTGCTTCGCAGGCAAAAATTGTTCAGCAATACCAACAGCTTCAGAAAACGAAGCTGGCCGTACAGCAGTCGCAAGATGCGTACAATATGTACCTCGCAAGGTACAAAAGCGGTTTAATTACGCTAAGCGAACTTTTACAGATACGCATTTTGCTTGAACAGGCAGAGAATGTACATATCGAGGCTTCCCGTGAATATTGGGGATTGCTAGCTTATGAAGCGGAGCTAACTGCAGATTTCGACTTTTTATTCAACAACCTTTAAATAATCGTATATGAACATTATAAGATTTGCGTTAAGAAAACCAATTGCGATTATGGTTGTCGTACTAGCAATAGCTTTCTTTTCCTATAATACCGTAAAAAAAATAAACGTAGACATTTTTCCCGAAGTGGAATTGCCTGCGATGTATGTTGCTATGCCTTACGGTGGACTGTCCCCAGCTTATATGGACGGGTTTATGGCTAACGAGTTCCAAAAGGTACTTCTTTTTGTGAGTGGAGTAAAAAACATTGATTTTAAAAGCGTACAGGGGCTAACCCTGATGAAGCTGACCTTTTATCCCGGAACGGATATGGCACAAGCTGCTGGAGAGGTATCAACATCGGTCTCAAGGGCAATGGGTTTCCTACCGCCCGGAGCAGTTCCACCTATGGTAGTAAGATTTGACGGTAGTTCGCTTCCAGTAGGTAACCTTGTTTTTGAAAGCGACCAGCGTTCCGTAAATGAAATACAGACATTGGCATTGACCAAAATCAGACCAATGTTCGTACAAATCCCAGGCATTACTTCTCCCGCTCCTTTTGGCGGAAATGTACGTTCCATTGTGATCAATATCGATCCTGACGCAATGCAAGCCAATGGATTAAGCCCCGAAGATATTACCGTTGCCATCACTAAAAATAGTCTTCCATCTCCTGCTGGAAGTATTCGCATAGGAGATGAAAACTTGATGGCTCCTATAAACTCTATCGCTAAAGGACCTGCAGAACTATTGAAGACCCCTGTAAAAACAAGCGACAACCGTACTATATATGTTGGCGATGTAGCCCGTGTGGAGGACGGAGCAGATCAAACAGTAGGCTACGCTTTGATAAACGGAAAACGTTCTGTTTACCTGCCTATTATCAAAAAAGCAGATGCCTCCACATTGGATGCCGTGGAGAACCTAAAAGCTGCCATTCCGATGCTGAAAGACCAATTACCTGAAGATGTAAAAGTCAGTTATGAATTTGACCAATCAAATTATATCGAACGTTCCCTTTCCAACCTTATACACGAAGGTATTTTAGGAGCTGTTTTCACGGGATTGGTCATACTATTGTTCTTGGGAGACACACGTGGAGCTATCATTGTGGTATTGACTATTCCAATTGCCATTCTTACAGCAGTTACTGTTTTATATCTCTTAGGGCAAACCATAAATATCATGACATTGAGTGGTCTTGCTCTTTCCATCGGTATTCTCGTTGATGAAGCCACAGTAACCATAGAGAATATCCACCAACATATGGAAATGGGTAAACCCAAGCAACGGGCAATTATAGATGCTTTAATCGAAATTTCTATACCGAAATTATTGATCTTACTATGTATTCTTGCTGTATTGACCCCTGCTTTCATTATGACAGGCATTCCTAGAGATATGTTTATGCCTCTGTCGATGGCGGTTGCCTTTGCAATGATTGCATCCTTTTTGGCTTCACAGACCTTTGTACCGATACTGGCCAACTGGATGATGAAGAACAAGCACAACACAGCAGCCAATACTCCAAGAAAGCGAGCTTTTTTTGAAAAATTCCGGGTAAACTATTCTTACAGGATGCGTAAATGGTCAACCAAGGCTATCCCACTTTTTGTTGTGTATGTGCTGGTAGCGAATGTAATTGCTGGCGTTTTATTAACAGTTGTTGGCACTGATGTAATGCCAGTTTCCAATAATGGAGATTTTCAGATACGCATACAGGCTCCACAGGGAAGCAGAATAGAAAAAACAGAACAGATTGTTAAAGATATTACAGGAGATATCAAAGCAGAACTGCCTGACAACGGTTTAAATATTACCTCTGCATTTGTAGGTATGCACCCCGCAGGGTCTCCGATAAATCCGATATTCCTTTTCAGTAATTCTTCTCACGAAGCTATACTGCAAATATCTGTCAATAAAGAAGTGTATGATGGATCAATGGAAGAATTCAAAGAGAAAGTCCGTAAAAAGATTATAGAGAAGTACCCCGAAGTCGCATTTAATTTCGAACCAATGGAACTGACCGAAAAGATTATGGGTCAAGGAGCGATGACGCCTATTGAAGTTAAAGTTGGAGCCAATCAGATAAAAGGTGCTTTTGCCCATGCATCAAAAATTGAAGCCAATTTAAAAAAAGTTCCATATCTGAGGGATGTGCGTATTGCCGAACCTATTGCCTATCCAACAATGGAAATTGACGTAAACCGTGACCTTGCTGGACAATTTGGACTGACGATGCAGGATATTACACGTAGCCTTGTTACGGCTACATCATCTACACGCTTTACGGATAAGAACCTATGGATTGATCCTAAATCAGGACTGGTTTTTCAAACACAAGTACAAATTCCAGAGGGCATTATGTCGGAAGAAAGACTTCGGTCACTTCCCTTGAAAGCTGGAAGTCTTCGCCCGGTACTTGAAGATGTAGCAACCATACGAAGGGTTACTTCTCCTGCACAAGTAAACAGAAAGGGGCCTAACCGTTACGTTACCATTGTGGCTAACCTTTACGGAAAAGATTTAGGTACAGCTTCACGAGCAGTTAAACAAGCTATCAAAAATGCTGGAGAGCCACCTCGTGGAACTATTGTTTGGACAGAAGGTACACTACAGCTTTTAGATGATACTTTGGGTAGTCTTTTGGCAGGTTTAGGTGTGGCAATTATAGCTATATTCCTTATGTTGTCGGCTTTTTATCAATCGTTCAAAGTACCGCTTATTATTCTATCGGTATTACCTGCCGTGATTGCCGGTAGTCTTATCATTCTATTCCTCACAGGTAGTACGCTTAACCTGCAATCCTATATGGGTATTATTATGTCGCTTGGTGTATCGGTTTCTAATGCAGTATTATTGGTTAATCAAGCCGAACATTATCGAAAAAAACTGGCACTTAAGCCTGCTAATGCAGCAAGGCTCGCTGCTTCGTCGAGGTTAAGACCAGTGTTGATGACAGCAGCGGCGATGCTTGCCGGAATGTTACCAATGGCAATGGGCTTAGGCGATGGAGCCGAACAAGTAGCACCCTTGGGAAGAGCTGTTATCGGGGGGCTGATTGCTTCCACTGTAACCATCTTGTTATTAGTTCCGCATTTCTTTTCTTCCCTAATGTCGAGGACTTCAATAATCAGTCCTTCGTTAGACCCTGATGATGAAGATAGTAGGTATTATGCAGAACAGTCCGATAAACAAACGATATAATAAACTTAAAAACAAAAACAATGTATCACAGCATTTCAATCAATAAAAAATCAACAACCATACTGGCATTTACCATATCAATGGTATTGTTGCTATCCGCTTGTTCACAAAAAGAGCAGGAAAAAGGACAAACGCAAAATAAGCAGGCAAAACCTGTAAACTATAAAACGGCTCCTCTACAGGTCATCAATCCCGAGTACGAAATAGCCGTTCCAGCAGAACTCAAACCTTTCGAGCAGGTAGCGGTCTATGCAAAGGTTACAGGATTTGTAAAACAAATGTATGTTGACCGAGGCGATCGAGTTCGCAAAGGTCAGCTTTTAGCCGTACTCGAAGCTCCTGAAATGCAACAACAGTATCTTTCTGATAAATCTACAGAGCAAAAGGTTTATAGTGATTACCTGTATGCAAAACAGGCTTATGACAGATTGGTAACGGCTTCCAAAACAACGGGAGCGGTTGCGGATATCGAACTTGACAGAGCTAAAAGTGCGATGGAAAGTGCCAAGTCTGCTTTTGATGCTTCTAAAGCGGGAACGGCACATTCTTCACAGTTACAAAAGTACCTTCGCCTTACAGCACCGTTTGATGGCATAATAACCCAAAGGAATGTTTCTGTTGGGGCATTAGCCGGAACAGGAGGTAATACACCTTTGTTTATGATGGCACAGAGTAATAAACTCCGCCTTACCTTATCCCTACCGGAAAAACACGCATCATCTGTTTATGACGGTATGTCTGCTTCTTTTACCGTAAGCTCGCAGCCAGGTAAGACGTTTGATGCCAAACTATCTCGAACATCTGGATTGCTCGACCAACATGATCGCTCGCTAACACTTGAGTTTGACGTAAATAATACATCGGGCGAATTGCAGGGAGGTGATTATGCGCAGGTCAAGTTGAAATTAAAACGTAAAAACGTGTCTAACTGGGTACAAAGCAAGAGTGTTCTAAACACCCAATCTGGAACGTATGTACTAACATTGAATAACAACGAAGTAAAACGGATTGCTGTAAAGGAAGGTATCCGTTTAGATACAATTACAGAGGTTTTTGGTAATCTTTCTCTGGCCGACAAAATCATTATCAAACCATCTGAAGAAATCAAAGAAGGGAAAATAAAAAAATAGTATTATGAAAATGAATATCAAAAAAATAGCCATACTTCCATTAATAGCAATTACGGGATGGGCATACGCATCAATAAATCGAAATGGCATTAATGCAACTGTGAGCGCAAATCAACAAATAAATATCGAACAGAAATTAGTAACCAATTCTCAAGAAACGCCAGATTTAAAGTTTAAGGACGAAAACGGTAAAACCATTTCGTTAAAATCCTTAAAAGGAAAGGTCGTTTTCATTAATCTTTGGGCTACTTGGTGTCCGCCTTGCATTCACGAAATGCCATCGATTAATGAACTGCGTAAGATTTTTAAGGACAATAAAGATGTCGTATTTCTAATGGTAGATGTGGACGGAAAAATAGAAAAATCAAAAGAGTGGATGAAAAGCAAAAAATTTGATTTGCCAGTTTATGTTCCCGATGGCGAAATACCCCGTGAGTTATTTTCAGGCTCTATCCCTACTACTATTATCGTAGATAAGCAAAACAATATCATCGCAAGGCATGTTGGCGGAGCTGACTATTCGTCAAAGGAAGTGGTTGACCTAGTGACTAAACTATTAAAAGAAAAATAATTAGTAAAACAATGAAAAAGATAATATTTTTTGTGGCATTTTTATTCGCAAGTGCCGCCTCTTTCGGACAAATACTAAAGCCTGTGAAGTGGTCGTATGCTTCTAAACGCGTTAGTGATAAAGAAGCTGTATTGTTCTTTAAGGCAACAATAAACGATGGCTGGCATATCTATTCGCAAACGGTTCCTAAAAACGGTCCACAGCCTACAAGTTTTTCTTTCCATTCGTCAAAAGCTTATCAGTTAAGCGGAAAGGTTCAGGCGGCTAAACCAATTGTCAAACACGACACGACTTTTGATATGGAAGTGGGTTATTATGAAAAATTAGTGGTTTTCCAGCAAAAGGTAAAATTAACAAGCAATGCGCCTACGGTAAAAGGTACGCTTACCTATATGGTTTGTAACGATAAGCAATGCTTACCGCCTGAAGAAGTGGCGTTCAGCATTCCCATAAAATAAAGAATTTAATATGAGATTAATATCAAAAATATTAACGGTACTATTCATCTTTGGTTTGGTGGCTGTTACTGCAAATGCGCAGACAGACAGCCTCGTATCGCATGATGATGTGGAGTTTACAGAAATAACCGAGCAGCAGCCCGTTCAGAAGGAAAGTATTGCAACATCCAAAGAGCCAGAAACTTTGCTAACTAATGAAAACGGGGTAACATTGCAAAAGAATGAAGCTACAACCGATAAAAGTTCCCTTTGGGCAATCTTTATTGCGGGTTTTATCGGCGGCTTTGCAGCATTGTTGATGCCCTGCATTTTTCCGATGCTGCCCTTAACGGTAAGTTTCTTTACCAAAAGCGGTCATACGAAACGCAGGGCGGTAATCCAAGCAATGATATATGGATTGTCTATCATACTCATTTACGTTCTATTGGGTATTTTCATTACGCTAATTTTCGGTGCGGATGCACTCAACAGTCTATCTACAAACGGGATTTTTAATTTTGCTTTCTTCGCTCTTTTAGTTGTATTTGCCTTTTCCTTTTTCGGTGCATTTGAGCTTACATTGCCTGCCTCGCTAGCGAACAAGTTAGACCGTAAAGCTGATCGAGGAGGTTTGCTAGGGCTTTTCTTTATGGCAGCAACATTAGCCGTAGTGTCCTTTTCCTGTACTGGTCCAATTATCGGAACGTTGCTGGTACAGGCTGCAACAATGGGGGAACTTTTAGGTCCCGCCATTGGGATGCTCGGCTTTGCATTGGCATTAGCAATACCGTTCACGCTTTTTGCAATGTTCCCAAGCCTTTTAAAAAGCCTTCCATCTTCGGGAGGTTGGCTGAATAGCGTAAAAATCACACTCGGATTTTTAGAATTAGCTCTTGCTTTGAAGTTTTTGAGCAATGTGGATCTGGCATATCATTGGAATTGGTTCGACAGAGAAGTCTTTTTAGCACTTTGGATTATAATCTTCGGATATTTAGGTTTCTATTTATTAGGAAAAATTCGGTTTCCGAATGATAGTCCAATGGATACATTGAGCCTGCCGAGAATGGTACTGTCAATACTTGTACTATCGTTTACCCTGTATATGGTTCCTGGATTGTGGGGAGCACCTTTAAAATCCATTTCGGCATTTTTACCACCACAGACAACACAAGATTTTGACCTGTATACTTCTTCATTTGGTAGGACAGAGACAAATAATGTCGTCGATAGCAAAGCCCGCAAATATTCGGATATATTCCACGCACCCTTAAACCTTAATGTCTTTTTTGACTATGAGGAGGGAATAGAATATGGAAAGAAAGTGGGCAAACCTGTCATGCTCGATTTCACAGGGCATGCCTGTGTTAATTGCCGTAAGATGGAAGCATCCGTGTGGTCTGATAAAGACGTACACAAGCTATTGAACGAAGAACTTATCATCATCCAACTTTATGTGGACGATAAAACAGAATTACCACAGGCAGAACAATTTGTATCATCATTTAGTGGCAAAAATATACGTACCATAGGAAATAAATGGAGCGATTTTCAGGCGAGTAAGTTTAACTCCAATTCGCAACCTCACTATGTACTTTTAGACCCATCTAACGAGGAAATACTGATCAAACCTACTGGAGCAGATTACAATCAGAAAAGCTATTACGGTTTTATTCAATCTGCAATTAACAAATACAAGAGTAAAAATTTATAGAATAAGTAATTAAAATCATTTAGTATGAAAATGCAATTTAAAAATTTGGCAATTCGTTCTGGTCTTTTCATAATCACAGCTATATCGCTGGCTGCTTGCGGGAATACGGATAAGAAGAAAGAAAATAAGGTAGAGAGCGAGCATTCGACGACGACAGGAGTTGGGACAACGGAAGCACAGGTCTCAACAACTGCCAGCCTTTCCTTTACTGATAAAGATGGAAAAACCGTATCGTTAAGTTCATTAAAAGGTAAGGTAGTATTTATCAACTTTTGGGCAACTTGGTGTCCGCCCTGCATTCAGGAAATGCCTACCATTAACGAACTAAAAGCAAAGTACAAAGGCAATAACGACATCGTATTCCTGATGGTAGATGTAGACAACAAGATGGAAAAATCCACTGCATTTATGGAGAAGAATAAGTATGATTTGCCTGTATATGTTCCAGCCAGCAATATACCTTCTGAATATTTAGGCAGTTCAATTCCAACTACGGTCATACTAGACAAAAGCGGAGATATGATTGCCCGTATCGAAGGTGGTAGGGATTATACAAGTCCCGAGATCATCAAAGTTGTGAATGAACTTGTAGATAGTAACTAATTGATAAAAGAATGAATTATGACTAACAATAAAGAAGTTTCTAATAAGAAACCACCACAGAAAAAGCTACAGTACATTAAGAAAAATGCATTTACCATATTTATGGTAATTGCCGTCGGGATATTGCTTATCAGCCCCGATGCAAAATCATTTGTGCTGCGCCAACTAATGTCAACAGGAATTTTTAACGCGAGTATAGACAAAAAGGATGCGGATACAGTAAGCCTTACAAATACTGATTTTACTTTTACGGACGGAAAAGGGAGCATACAAAATACCTCATCATTAAGAGGAAAAGTAGTGTTTATCAATTTTTGGGCATCTTGGTGTCCACCCTGTCGGGCTGAATTTCCATCTATTGAAACTCTGTATACCCAATTTAAGGATAACCCTGGCATTTTCTTTCTAACCCTCAACGAGGACAATGACCCGGCTGCGGGAAGGGCATATCTGGAAAAAGAAAATTTTTCAGTTCCAATGTATCAGTCCAGCGGTAATGTTCCAACGGAAGTGTTTTCCGGTTCATTACCAACAACCGTAGTATTGGATAAGAAAGGTAAAGTCAGGCTTCATCATACCGGATTTGCCAATTACGCATCTGAAAAATTTGTAAAGGAAATAGAAGAATTAATAAATGAACAATAAAAACAATAAAATGAAAAAACTACAAGCTTTGCTAATAGCCGTACTATGTTTTATGTCTATTAGCATTTTTGCGCAACAAAAACCAGATACCACTTTTGAGCCCGCGAAAGCATACAAAAAACATTACAATGCGCTTTATATCTTGAACGAAGCAGAGGATAAAAAAATAAAGGGGATCCTTCGCAACATCAATAATGTACTAAGTGACCCACGGTTGAAAGGTAAATTACAGATAGAAGTCCTTGCGTTTTCTGACGGTGTGGAAATGTATAAAAAAGCTAACAGCTACCAAAAATTATTGGTTGCACTCAAAGATAAGGGCGTTTTATTTGTCCAGTGTTCTAAAACAATGGAAGAACGAAAAATTGACAAGAACGAATTGTTTGATTTTGTGAACTACGTCCCTAGCGGTAATGGAGAAATTATATTAAGGCAATACGAAGGCTGGGCAATTGTTCATCCATAATCAAAAATGCTTTAAAACTTTAAATTATATATAATGGAATTATCAATAGGATTTATAAATGATGTACACGGTTATCTTGAACCACACCCAGAACTATTTTATGGTAAGGACGGGGAATTTATTAAAACAGCAGGAGGCTATGCAAAAATCGCCTCTGTTTTCGAGAAGATAAGAAAAGAGAATGAACACACCTTGTTTTTTGACGGAGGCGATACCTTTCACGGAACCTTACCCGTAGTGGCTTCCAGAGGCGAAGTACTAATTCCAATTTTAAACAAACTTAGTTTTAGTGCAATGGTGGGACATTGGGATTTTGCCTATAGGCCGGAACATCTTTTAGCATTAGATAAACTACTTAATTATCCCGTATTAGGTGTCAATGTTTATAAGGATGACGGTACCCTACTGCTGAAACCGTATTCATTTATTGAGGTAGGTAATCAAAAAATTGCTGTAATCGGTATTTGTGCCAATATTATCGATAAGACGATGCCCGCTAAGTTCAAACAAGGAATTTATGTAACTGACGGAATGGATGAAATAAACGGTTATGTAAAAGAAGTAAAGGGATTGGGAGCAAGTTTGGTCATATTACTTTCGCACAATGGCTACCCGCAGGATATTGAATTACTTAAAAGTACAACAGGAATTGATATATGTTTAAGTGCGCACACCCACAACAGAATATATGAACCTGTAAAAGTAAAAGATACCATAATAATACAGTGTGGTTGCCACGGCTCTTTTGTGGGACATCTTAAACTTTCCATCGTAGATAATAAAATTATAAATTATCAATACAAGCTTATAGAAGTGAACGAAGATGTTGCGAGCCATAAACCAGTAGAACATATTGTAAATGACATTATGGCTTCATACAGAAACTTGCAAGAAGATGTTGTTGGGAGAACGAATACCATATTACATCGGTATGATGCTTTCTCATCATCTATGGATAATCTGTTATTAAAAGCAATTAGCAAGGCTGCTGGTGTAAACATAGCATTTTCTAACGGATGGCGTTACGGTGCGCCTATTGATAAAGGAAATATTACGATGTGGGATTTGTACAGTATGGTTCCTATGAACCCAATCATTTCTACCGTTGATATGACGGGACAAGAGATCATTGATATGTTGGAAGAAAACTTTGAACGTACTTTTTCAGCTAATCCTATGAAACAAATGGGCGGTTACTGTAAACGATATTTAGGATTACAGATCAAATTCCACATTGAAAATCCGTATGGCTATCGTATTGAGGAAATCTACTACGAGAACGAACATTTAAAAAAACAAAAAACATATAAGGTTGCCTATATCACTGAACAAGGTGTGTCAGAAAAATATGGAACCAACAGAACACATTTAAAAGTAACTGCGGTACAAGCTCTTGTTGATTATTTAAAAACAAATTCCTAACACCATAAATCTTTTTGCAATGAAAACCACATAGCTAAAATTATATCGGGGTTCTTACCCATTACGATTTTAATCTTAAACTAAAATCTATGGAAAAATACTATAATGAATGCGTACAGAAACTCGAAGAAAAAATCAAGGAGTTGACATTGGAAGTAGATGACCCAATCTTACTGCCACAGGAAGTTATTGTGCTTATAGTAGATTGCTTATCAAAGTTAAAAGAATTTGTATTAAAACGAGGTTTTAAAAATAAACAAGAAGAAATCTACTTCTTTAAAAAGTTGAAACCTGTTATTCTGTCCAAATTAATTTATTACAATGCTATTTATAAGATAGAAACCAAAAAGCCTTATGGAAATGGGAAAACAATAAAGAAGTATATTGACAATGAATTAGCAAAACTAAAAAGATTTTTTGATAACAACCTCGAATTTTATAAGTATTATAGAACCAATAGCATCTATCTTGATGAGAGGTATTTTGTAAGAGGTGGTTATGATGTGAGATTAAGCATAGATACTTACTATTTTGAAACTGATCACAATTTTACAACTTCACACGACTATAAAGTAGCTAAAATAATTGCCAATGATTTGATACAAGTATATCTCGAAGACCAACTGAATAATAAAAATCAGAAAAAAGTATTTGATTATTCTTCATTAAATTGGACTGGAAGTAAAACTGCTTTAACCGAATTGGTTTACGGCCTATATTCACAAGGAGTATTTGATAATGGTAATGCCGATTTAAAACTGATTGCTAAAACATTCGAATGTACCTTTAATATTGATTTGGGGGATTTCTATCATACATTTATGGAGCTTAAATCACGAAAAGTGAACAGGACAAAATTTCTTGATAGTATGCGTGATACTTTGATCAAAAAAATGGATGAGGAGGATGAAGTAAAATAACTTTCTTATTAAATTCCTCTTGATAGATGAATTGTAATAGCTTTTGTTTGTTCATTCTCTTTTGAAATTTTTATAGTTTGCTTCTGTTTTTCGGTTTGTTCTGCTGGTTCTTCTTTAGGTTCCGGAGTGATAGACAACTGTATCTTCCGTTCAACGGCAGCCAGTTCCGTTTTGAGTTCGCTCAATCGACTCTCTTTAGACCACATACCGTTTACCACGTTCTGAAGAACAGGTAAATCCTTCTGTATTTCCGCAATTTTCTTTTGCTCCTGCTCGATATAGCCCGGCAATTTCTCCAGTGCATTAAGAAAGTTCATAGCCGCCAGCTTCTCATCTTTAGCAATTAAACCGTTGTTGTAGGTATATTTGATATTGCCCTCTCCCTGCACTAAAAAGCGGTTTACCCGTATATCCACGCCCTCCTTTTCGGACATTTCGGTTTTGACATACAAGGTAAATCCGTACAGGCTTCCTATTTCTTCATACTGACCTCCGGTGCGGGCTTTGTCCGCAAGCTGGTTAAGCTTTGCACCGATTTGTTTTATATCCGCATTGGGCGGTAAACCGTCCAACTGTACAGGATTTGCAATTGTACCATCCGAACGTTTTTGAATACGCCCTTGTAGATTATTCCAATCAAGGCTCATACGGTCAAAGCGGGATTGGGCTTTATCAAGTTCAGCCGTATAGTCTTCCAATTTGTACTTCGCACTATACTTTGAACGGTTGAACGCCTGTTTTTCGCTTTCTAACCCCGCAATCTGTTTTTCTAATTTAGCTTTATCCAACAGGTCGGTATTTCCTGATAGGATAGCCACATATTCCGAAAAATTCATTCCCGATTTTTCGTCCATACTGCCCTCGTCAATGGTTCGTTTGCCGAGATTGTTGTTTTTCAATTGGTCTATGAATAGTTGTTTATTGTATAGTAGGTTAAACTTATAGCTGTCCAATGATTTTTCTACGGCATAAATGATTACATCTACTTTATTACCTGCGAAGAACTTGGCAATTTCATTGCCTTTGCGAACAGCTCTGCCGTCCCTTTGGGCAAGGTCACTTGGTCGCCACGGTGTATCCAAATGGTGAACAGCAACGGCTCTTTTTTGTGCGTTAACTCCTGTGCCCAACATACTTGTAGAACCGAAAAGTATGCGGATTTTACCTTCATTCATTCCTTTGATAAGCTCTTTGCGTTGCTTGTCATTTTTTGCTTCCTGAATAAAACGTACTTCGTTCGCAGGGATACCGTGGTCTTCCACAAGCTTGCGTTTGATTTCGGAATACACATTCCATTCGCCTGGCTTGTAGGTTCCCAAATCGGAGAAAACAAACTGCGTTCCTTTTTGTGCATTATATTGGTTGTAATATTTAGCAATGTTGTCCGCACAATGCGAAGCCTTATTGTCGGGGTGGTCATCATACGCACCGCTTACCATCCGCATATCCAAAGACATCTTACGGGCATAATCAGTAGCGATGAGCATTTTTGCCTTTTCTTCAGATGGAGATAAAGGAGCTCTTCCTAATAAAGAAGCATTTCCCGATTTGGCAAATTCCATTAGTTTTTGAATAAACACTTCCTGATCGGGTGTAGGTGGTATGTTATATAATACCTCATTCTTGTTAGGGCGGTCAATGCCTATATCCTTAGCCGTTCGGTAATCCGTTATTTCTGAATAGAATTGCGCCAACTCCGGCACTTTGATAAAATAGCGGAAACGTTCTTTTGCAACAATATTATTGGCAACCGAAAATTCATAATCGGTTGTTTTCCTTGCGTAAATAGCAGCCCAGGCATCAAAAGAATGAATGCCCTGTTTTTCCATTGCTCTTGGTCTGAGGTATTTGAATAATAGGTACAGTTCGGTTAACGAATTACTGATGGTCGTTCCGGAAAGGAAAGTTGCTCCCATATCCGCATTAATGCGTTCCTGAATGGTGCGGATAGCAAACAAAAGGTTGATTGCCTTTTGGCTTCCGTCAACATTACCCAATCCTGCAACTCTGGAATGTCTTGTGTTAAACATCAAGTTTTTGAATTGATGGCTTTCGTCCACAAGCAAATGGTCAATGCCCATCATCTTAAAATCCACTACGTCATCTTTGCGATTTTCAATATCGTGTTGCAGGGTTTTGAGTTTAACTTCGAGGTTTTCTTTCCGCTTGATTACTCCAGCAAGCATACCCCTGGTCACTTCCTTGCCTTGTGATTGTAGTGCATCGAGGTTTCGTTCTACACTATCCAATTCGATTTGGAGAATTTCCTTTTGTATTTCGGGCGATTGCGGTATCATCCCAAATTGGTCGTGTGTGAGGATTACGCAATCCCAATCATTGTTTTTAATATCCCCGAAAATCCTCATCCGCTTTTGAGGTGTAAAATCCTCTTTGCCTGGAAACAGAATTTTAGAGTGTGGATAGGCAGTGCGGTAGGCTTCGGCAATTTCGTGAACATTGCTTTTCAGCCCGATAATCATAGGTTTATGGGCTAAGCCCAAACGCTTCATTTCCTGTGCTGCGGTACACATTACCAACGTTTTTCCTGCACCTACTTCGTGGTCGCAGATAGCACCATTGTTCAGTTTTATCATCCAAACGGTGTCTTTTTGGCTCGAATACAAGTCTTCAATACCTAATGCCTTACGGTCTAAACCCGGAAAGTCCTGATGGCTTCCGTTATAGTTCGGTCGAACGAAGCAATTAAAAGTATCGTTGTATTGGTCGGTCAGCCTGTTTTTAAACTCATCGTTTTGGGCGTGTAGCCATTCGGTAAATGCGGTACGGATTTCGTCAATCTTGGTGTTCGCCATTTGTATGGCTTCCATATCCCGTACCTTGACTTCTTGGTCGCCAACCGTAATTTTTTTAGTAATATCAGGCGTGGTATTGACAAGGGCGTGTTTAAGCAGGGCAATACCGTCAAACGTCCGGCTTTCAGCTTTGACAGCGTATTTTTCCCATATATGCAAATTCTTACGGTCGCACTTTACGGAAAAGTCATCCGAACTTTCAGAATAATGAACTAGTACGTCCGTATCAAAAAGATGTGAAGCAAAACGGGCATAAATACCAGTGGGTATCCAGCGTTCACCTAAATTAAAATCGAGTTCCTCAAACTCAATTCGTCTTGGTCGGGCTTCTTCCAAAACAGTAAGGCTTGTTTTGGCTTCGATATCATTGGGATTGTTTTCAATGTAGTTCTGTATCTCTTGGGCTTTTTCTACCACGTTCCCTGCAATCCAGCGTTCAGATATTTCATATTCTTTTTGCAAAGGATTGTAGTAAATACGACCGTGTAATGCTTCTTTTAAAGCCTCGTCCGTCATACCGCTGATTTCGGACATATAGTCCAAATCCACGCTTCCGTATTTGTTCAGCGCAGCCGCTAACGCTTCTTCGGGATTGTCCGTTGCTATGGTTATGGTAGAAAAACTAACAGGGCGGCTGAATATATCGGCTTTGTGTACCACACCACCAACCACACGCTCCAGATAAGGGATCTCCTTACCGGAGCTATCCGTTTTTATGAGTTTGATGTTATCGGCACTGTTGAGGTTACCGTACTTTTTGACAAACTCATCATAAAGACGGTTAAGGTTTTCCCTTTCTCCTTTGTGTTCGGTCTGAAACTTTGCCTCTTTGTTGTAAAGCTCTTGGTAAACATCACGTAACGCAATGTATGCTTCGGCTCTTGCTTTCTGTGAAGTCGGTAATTGCAAAGGATGAAAAATTGCTTTTTCATTTGATGTATCTATATCTTGCAGATGACCGACCCAACCATTATCTGCGACTAGGCAATCGTTACGGTAGAATGGATGCAGTTTGCCACTATAAGGAGCAGGTTCTGGAATAGTATCGGGAACGACTGGCTTATCAGTTTGACCATTCCCGTTTATTGTTGAAAACAGGTCGCCAATAGCTTCCTGTTTTTTGCCATTGGTAGATGTATTTCCATTGGTGACACTATTAGTAACAGGTGGCGCATAAGGCTGCTGCATCGAACTACCGAACAGGTCAGGTTGGCGACCTATTGCACGGCTAATTTTGTTGATGCTTTGCCTTTTAACTTGTGTTGTTCTTTTGGGCGGAGCAACAACCATAACAGGTTCGTACGCATTTTCAAACAGGTCAAAAATGCTTAGCTGTTTCAATTCCTGTGTAGTGTCTTGATTACTTGCAGGAGTTGGTACAAGCTGTGGCTGAATGGCTACGGGTTCGACAATTGGAGGCTTTACCTTTGGAGTAGCGGGAATTTGTATTATAGGTTCATCGTTCCGTTCGCCTTTGTATAAATTCAAATTAAGATGCTTCCCAAAATCATTGATAAGCATTTGTTTGAGGTCTTTAGCAATTCCCTCAACCCCGTCTTTGTGTGTATAAATTAGTGCAGATTGTCCATAAGGGTCGGTATCTAATTTCCGATCGGTATGTACAATCCTTGCGCTATCCTGAAAGAGTGCATTGCCAGGAGTATTGTATTCTGTTTGCCTGCTTTGGCAAAACAGGTCTTCCCTTTCGGTCAGACTTTGTTTCGCCGTGTTCTTTTGCAGAATAATCAGATCGCTTCCGACCTCCGTTCCTGCATATTCCGTAAACAGGTTATTGGGCAATCGAACGACTGAAACCAAATTGTTATCCTGCATCAACGCCCTGCGTATCGGTTCGTTCTTTGGGCTATTGAGAATACCCTGCGAAGTAATGTAAGCCAACAAGCCACCCTCACGCAACATATCAGCACCTTTCAGGAAAAAATAATTGTGTATGCTTCGGGAAGCCTGCACTTTTGCACTGTCCTTGCTTCGGGAGTAGGAAAGGTCGAATACAGAAGTATCGCCAAATGGAATATTACTGGCGATTACATCATAGCTGTTTTGTTCCTTTTCGGGTATTTCCTCAAAACCACTTATACGGATATTGCTATCGGGATAAAGCTGATTTAAAATCTTGCCTGTGAGCAAGTCTTTTTCATAGGCAGTAACACTGGCTTTTTGATTTTCTGAAAAGGATTGTATAAATGAGCCGATACCTGCGGAGGGTTCAAGGAACTTATTAATGTTTAAACCGCTTTCACGCAAGGTTGCGGAAATCGTATCAATGATTTGTGGTGGTGTATAAAAAGCCGTCAGAACAGAGCTTTTCATACCGTCCACATACCTGCGGTATTGCTTTTCGTCTTCGGAATTTTCCTTGAGTAGCTGGTGGAGTTCCTGCGTAATCGGGAAAAGCTCATGTTCCGTTTTTCTCCAATGATTGATGTCTATTTCGTTCGCTATGGGGTTCAGCACGAATTTAAGACCGCCAAATCCGCTGTATTGCATCATTAGCAGTCTTTCGCCTACTGTGGCTTGTCGTTTCTCCTTTTCTAGTCTAAAAGCAATTCGCAGGGCATCAATGTTCTTTTGGAGATGTTGCTTCTTACTGAAGCCCATTTTCCTCTATCCATATTGCGATGGTTCCTGTTATTTCGGTATAGAGTAGGTCGTACTCTGTGTTATAAGCGAAATCATCGGTTAGTTGATAGCCGGAGAAAGCCGGCTCACAAACAGGGAACATTTTAAGAGCGAACGGTCGCAGTTCCTCATCCGCCATTATGGTATCAAACTCATTGCATACGACTTGGAAAACTGTATCGAATTTGGAGAAGTGCAAGCCCTCAAAAAGAATGTAATTGGCTATTTCGTTGCATTGTTCAATAGTATTTCCCGAACGAAAAGCGCCCTCGTAGGCATTAGTAGCCCACAAGGAACGTTGTTCAATAAATTTTTGGTCGTTTGCTTTTTCTGGGAAGCTGGTATTTAATAATTCTTGTAGTCGTAACCTGAAATATGATAGGTCTTTTTGTTGTGTATCCATACTATAATTTATTAGAGTTTTAAAATTATAACAGTTTAGAAGAGCCTTTGTATAAGTGGTAGAGTTTGGCTTCGAGAGGATGGATTTGGCGTGTACTTATAAAATACAGGAGAAATTAATTTGTATTTTTGTAACCATAGAACCACTCATTAATACAACTTATTTCAAAGTATTGATGATTATATCAAAAAAATGAATTACACAGACAATATTGAGCGTTTAAAAATACTTCTTACCGGTGCTTCAACTGATGTTTCTATATCAAGCGAAAATGAAGCAGAATACAAAAGTTTAAAAAATGAACTTAAACAATCGACCAAGTTTCTTTCTAACCAACCGAGAGAATTTAAAACTTGTGTTACACTTCAAGAATTTAGAAGAGAGATGCAAGCTAAAGGAGGATATGCTGAGCGCAGAAAATATATTAATGAGATATTCTATCCACTAATTTCTGATGAAAATTCTCTAATGGATAGTATAGAAGAAATACAACAAAATGTAAACTTTGGCCATCTAAATCTTTTACCTCAAGATATTCAACAAAAAGGAAGAGAAATGTCGGAAGTTTACTTGTATTTATATTGTATTGAAAATTCATTAAGAAAATTCATTGAAGAGATTATGAAGACAGAAACTGTAAATATTCCAAGAAAAGTACAAGACACAATAGATAAATTAAAAAAGAGCGAACAAGAAAGTAAATATTTACCATTACGAGGTGGTAATGATTTGTTTTATTGTGATTTTATTGAATTAGGTAAAATAATAGTTGGAAATTGGTCAGTCTTTGGAAAGTATTTTCCGAAGCAAAATGAACATTGGCTAAACGTAATGGTTGATGAATTATACAAAATACGTTGTTTGGTTGCTCACAATAGTTATGTTGGAAAAGATGAGCGGGATGCCCTAAAAGTTTATTATAAGAGCATTACTGCTCAATTACAAATATAATCAATAACCCCTCCAAATTGGAGGGGTTATTGATCATTCAAAATTTGTAACATCCTACCAACCTCAATATCCATTCTCGAAAAGGCAAACCATTTCTTGCCCAGGTCTTTGAGTGATGCCCCAATATGATAAAGTTCCGTACTGTCAATAATCAAAAACCGGTCGTGGGCATCTGCAAATAATTTAACTTCAATCTGAGGATATTGGCTGTTGTACCGTTGTACATCCAGCCGTAGGTGATTGCTGATGTTTTTGGTATATACTGTTGCCGTTACATTATTATTCCGTTTACCTAATAAAGTCAACACCGTATCGTCCACATAATTATCCAGCAAGATAATAGAACTTTTGGCACTTCGTATAATATCAGAAACAAAGCTATAAGCATCGAAAATCTGTCCATCATAGAAAATCCCTTTTTCGCTGTGGAGTTTATCGCTTTCCAAAGCCTTAAAAATCTCTTCAAATTTTTGGTCAGCTTCTAATTGTTTCAGTTCAATTTTATCCAGACGATGAAAAAGCGAAGCATTGCTCATTAGCATTCTTCGCATTTCAACAAAAGCATTCATAATCTCAATGCTGACCTTTATAGCTACCGTTGAGCGGAGTACCGAAGCCAGCATTGCAATACCTTGTTCAGTGAAAACGTAGGGCAGATAACGCCTGCCACCATAATTCAAACTTGAGGTCACAAATTGTGACCTCAAGTTGATGGCATCAAATTCCTCCTGTGCCAATTGGAAACGAAAGTTTTCAGGGAAACGACCTGCGTTACGTTTTACTGCCTGATTGAAGACTTTGGTCTCTACCTGATAAATCCTTGCAAGGTCGCTGTCGAGCATCACTTGTTGCCCTCTTACAGTATAGATTTGGTTTTCTATTTCCTTGCTGGTAATGATAAGTTTATTTTCCATCACTTTTTGTAGCTTTTATTTTTATCAAACTCAAAGGAACTTTCGGCATTTTCATTCAACACGATATAAGCATCGAATTTTTTTCCTGCTTTGCTTTTCATTCCTTTGATAAGTGAAGTTTTCTTTTTATTGACAAGATTTTCAATATCGGTTATGCCGATTTGTATACCACACACATTACGGAACTGAACCCAATTACAAGCCTCATCAGTACACTTCACGATTTTATCACGGATAATGAGTTGCTGGCTTTTGCATTTCGGGCAAATGAGTTTTGGCAAGTTGTTTTGGGCAATGGAAGTCTGCAACAGCTCATTGGTAATAGATGAGGCGTAATTTTCCATTTCCTTTTGAAACACCCTTGCATCTGCTTCGTTGTTTTCGATTTTCTGCAATGTGAGTTCCCATTCGGCTGTCATTGCCACGTCTGCAATTTTGCGATTTTTGACTAATTCGTAAACCTGTAATCCTTTCTCAGTTGGTATTAAAGATTTCTTATCTCGTTGGATATAATTTCGAGTAAACAGGGTTTCGATGATGGAGGCCCTTGTAGCGGGAGTGCCGATACCGATGTTTTGCAACGCTTTCCGTTCTTCTTCATTTTCTATTTCTCTTCCAGCACTTTCCATAGCTGATAAAAGTCCTGCTTCGGTATAAAGTACAGGTGGTTTGGTTTTCTTTTCGAGAACGGAAGCTTCTTTTATTTTGAGTTCATCGCCCTTATTTAGTTCAGGTAAATCCTGTACAGGCTCAATATCATCATCGGAGAAATTCCCTTTGATGGAACGCCAACCAGGTTCAATTATCTTACAGCCTTTTGCGGTAAAATCATAATGCAATGACTGTAAAGCAACATCGGTTATCTCCTTGATGCAGGCTTGTGAAAGGGCTTCGAGCAATCGAAAGGCAATCATATCATAAACGGAATTTTCCTTTGCATTCAGTGCTGAAGGAATTTTATCTGTAATCAACAAACCGTGGTGATCGGTAACACGCAAATCGTTCACAATACGTTTATTGAAGCGACCCCATTTCATTTTTGTAATCGCTTGTTTGCAGCTTTCTCTGTCCTGTAAAGCCCTTACAAGATTGGGGATTTCTGCCCACATATCCTCAGGAATATATTTGCTTCCGGTACGTGGATAAGTGATAAACTTCTTTTCATAGAGGCTTTGAGCAATATTTAGGGTTTCGTCAGCAGACAAATTCAGTTTTTTATTGGCTTCTTTCTGCAATCCGGTAAGATCGAATAGCAAAGGCAGTTGTTCCGTAACGCTTTTGGTTTCTACTGATGTAATTGTTGTAGTTTCGTTTCGTTGAATGGCTTTCAGCGTATCAACGGCAAGTTTTTGGTCTTCCCATTTTGTTTTGGAAATACTTTTAAAATCTATCAACTCTTTATTATGCGATAGCTGTATCTGCCAATAATTCTTAACCTTGAAATTCTTGTTTTCCAAATAACGTTTGCATATCAAAGCCAAGGTAGGCGTTTGCACTCTTCCGAGGGAATAGATACCATTTCCTGCGGCAATGCTCAATGCTTGTGTTGCATTAATGCCTACCAACCAATCAGCTCGGCTTCTGCCTTGTGCTGCTTGGTATAATCCGTCAAATTCTTTTCCTTGTTTTAGGTTTTCAAATCCTTGCTTGATGGCTTTTTCGGTCAACGAACTTATCCAAAGCCGTTCAAACGGTTTGTTGCATTTCAGGTATTCGTAGATGTAACGAAATATCAATTCGCCTTCACGGCCTGCATCGGTAGCCACAATAATGCTCTCGCTTTTATTGAAAAGCTGTTCAATAATTTTTAGTTGCTTTAACGCTCCTGTATCGGCTGTATAGCCTTTATCTTTTTTTACTTTGCGAACAGTTAATAAAAAAGAATTGGGTAAAATTGGTAACGCTGTTTTATCAAATCCCGAAATTCCATAATCTTCGGGCATTCCCAACCCTATTAAATGTCCGAATGCCCAGGTAACAAAATAGCCGTTGCCTGTAAGGTAGCCCTCCTTTTTATCAGATGCTCCCAAAAGTCCGGCTATTTCCCTTGCTACGCTTGGTTTTTCTGCAATGATTGTTTTCATACTTTAAGATATTTTTTTGCCTCTGGTTTTTGCTGGAGCTTTGGGCTTTTCCTGTTGTTCCTGCTGTTGTTTGTTTTTCGGTGTTTGTTGACCAGACTTCAAAGGCTCTTTGATATTTTTGGTCGCTTCATTGGTCTTGCCCTCCGAATTGACAGCAGTTTGCGTTTTATGGGCTTCGGTTGGTTTTACTCTTTCCTTGTATTGATTTGGAAATTCAAAATTGGTTTTTCCATTTTCTTTATTGAAAGTGATATAACCTTGATATGGTTGCCCTTTTTTATCTTTCAATCCATCAATGTAGATGGTTTGACCGGCTTTAAAATCCTTATGTTGATCATCGGTCAATTCTTTACCTCTGAATGTTTTTGGAGCTTCCTGAGATTGGTTTTGCTGATTGTTTTGAGTTTGTCCATTGCTTTGGGTTTGCCTGTTAGAATTGTTGCGGTCAAACAGAAACTCCACATATCGCTTGTCTGCATTGAATTGTACTGTTGCCGAAAATTCTGTTCCTTTGGTAGAAATCATACCCTCTAACTTTAGCGGTTTACCCTCCATTAAGGTTTGTTTCTGGGCATCGTCCAATTTCACGCCTTTAATTTCATCTGGAACTTTTATAAAATCCGTCCTCAATGCAATTACATCATTCGTTAGTCTGTCTATACTGATAATGGAAGGCATCAGTTCGCCAGTTTTGGAATTTTTCAAATCTACCACACGCCCCATATTACCAGTTTCGAGCAGGTTCTTTTTGTCTTCATCCGTAAACTTGTGCCCGAAAAATTCAAAATGCAAATTGGGTTCTTTTTTGATGCCGTGTATTCCTACCACAACTTTTCCGTCTTCGGCTTGCTGTAAAGACAAGCGGGCATCTGTACGAAGAATTGTACCACCGAGGTTGACACCAATCGGTAAGAGTTCATTCGTTTTGTAACCTTTCAATAAAGGTTCAAGTAGGTTTCTCTTTTCAAGGTATTCCTTGCTTAATCCGAGATTGGTCATAGTATCCCAATCAATCTGCTCCGGTTTGTAGCGGTATTCGCTTGCTTGCTGTGTTGTTTCTGTTGTTGCCATATTATTTTGATTTACTTGTTTTTTATCCGATTGCTGTTCTATTTTTACTTCGTGATCTTTCATTATTTTTTCGCCTTCAGGAGTTGGCTTGTCAACCTGCTTTTGCATTTCCTGTGCTTTTTCAACAGCGACAGGTGCAGGCACTTTAAAGAATGAAAAATTGGTAGGGTTCTTTAGCTGGCTGAAAAAATTGGAGAAGAAGTTCGAAAAGAAATCACCACTTTTGTCCACACGCATAAACTGGTTTTGGTTTTTCTTCGTGGGATCAACAGTTTCCATTTTCCCGTTTTCGTCTATACTCTTTACGGCTTGGATTTTCATTTTTTCTTTATCCAGCACCAGCAATATGTCCGATAACTGTTCGGGCATTTCCTGCTTATTTGTTGTTTCTTCACTCATAGTCTGAAAATTTTAAAATTCAATGCCGAATGTAAAGGAAGCCTTCACTGAATTGCATTACTTGGCACTCAAAGGCAGTGTTTGTCACTTATTGACGTTCATCTTAATTGTGGGTGGGTTAAAGCTATCTCTGATGAATTGATGAACATCAGACAATTTGTAATAAAGCTTTCCACTAATAGTATAATAGGGCAGTTTGCCGATGGAGCGATACCGTTGCAGGGAACGGTTGCTGATTTTCAGCATCTGAAGTAAATCCTGGTTATCGAGCAGTTCCTCGCCATCTATGCTATTACGTTTCTTCTGTAAATCATCTATATTATCGCCCAGCATATCAAGACGTCCCATTAAGCGTTCCATCCACGCCAAAAATTCCATTCTGTCAATATTCATAATGATATTTTTAAGGGTTCATACCTATTTTTTATCTGTCTTTAGCTTTCTGCCTTTTTCTATATAGCTTTTACCTTTTGCCATAAGCTCCTGTACAAATTCCTCACTACTCTGTATGGCGTTGGCATTAAGCATATCTTTTATGGATCCCATGGTGTAGAAATATTGACCGTAGATTTTTGAATAACTAATCTCGCCTTTGGTTCTCATACGCCATAAGGTTTTTTCGCTGATATGCAGGTATTGGCATACCTCGTGGTTATTGAGCCACAGGTCATCATAGCTTTTATCTTCCTGTCTTTTCAAATAGTCGGCAATGGCATTGATACGGCTATTTAGCTGTATCCACACGTCTTCTTCGATGGTTATTATTTTCATTGCATAGCTTTTTAAAGTTCACTATGCAAAATTGTGAAAGGTGGCAGTGTTTGTCTGCCAAGCCTTGCCAATTGGTTTGTCTGTTTTTTTAAAATTTTTACAATTAGGGAAAACCCTTGTTTAACAAGGTTTTTATGGGATTTTGGATATTTTGTAATGAAGTTTTGAGAGCATTTGCCAATTGGCAGATATGGGCAAAGAAAAAAGCAGTACGTTTTGGTACTGCTTTCAAACGGTTATTTTTGATATAGCTAAAGGTCTTTATCCATATATTCTTCGAGGGATATTTTGAGTTGGTCTAAAAATGCAGTTCTTGAACCTGCTCTTGTTTTCATTCGGTGGAAAGAATGATGAATATCATTTAAGGGAGTTCGGAATAGCACTTGAAAAATCAAAGCTAATTTTCGGATGCCTATTTTTCCGTATGCAATGGAATTTGAAGCATACAGAGCATATATCAGTTCGATAAGTGCATTTTGAGAATTGGTCCACGAAATATCCTTGTTTGTATCTAAATTTTGTAATATTGTATCGGGATTTTCTTCAGGATTTATTTTAGTAAGAGTGTAAGTATAAAGTAGTTCATTGGCAATAATATGTGCTATTTTGTTGTCGTAATATGTGGAGAAGCTAAGGTCAATTTCAAATACGCCACTCTTTAATCCATCGTGATAGTTAATCTTTCCGAGCCTGAAATAAGTGTGATCACGGTCGGTTCTGCCAGCACGGTAATATCTGTAGAAATCTTCATTGCAAATACTTTCTTTATATTCTAACTTGAGATTTTTTAAAACATTTTCATAATAACTTTGATGTATTTTACCATTACTCACGGGACAGGTAGTTTCTATCCGAAATACTTTATTGTAATAAATAAGTTTTCCAAGGATTTGCGGTTTAACATTCTTAAAGAAATCAACCTCTTGATCTTCATTTAAAAATCCAACTTGCAATACTTCAGTTTTAATAGCACACAACATTTCATTTAGAAACAAAGTCATTTGATATGCTTCATCAGATGACCTTATCATTTGAGAAGAAATTTTGTCCTCCTTATGCCGAATTTCTGATAATATTTTACTCAATATAATTTCCATAGCATAGATGTTTTTAAAGTTTACAGAATTTTATTCAGAACTCATCTAGTTCTTGGTATGCCAAAATTTGGAAATAATATTGAAACCAACACCACAGGTTCCCCCATATTGGGAAAGATTTTTTTGAATATTGTGTGCAAAAAGGGTAAAGCCTTATAGACTTTACCCTTTTATTTATTAAATTTGCAAAGATGATTTACAAGGTAATTCAATGAAAGTAAGCGCAGTGTGCACCATTACTAAATCGTTACCGATAAGGTTTTCAACTTTTGTAAACTGCTCTTTATTAGCCAATTTTGGCTATATTAATCTTTTTCAGTAAAAAATTTAAATAGTCAGTTAGTGTTTTTATGATTGTTTCTTTGTCTATTATTTGGTTGTCGGGTCCTGACCAATTTTCTCTGTCAACAGTAGCAACTGTCATATAATTTCCGTTTCAAAATCTGTATGGTCGTCTTATATTCTTAAAGCCAAATTTTTTTCAATTTTGGATTTAGATATTCTTTAAGTGTAAATATTTCCATTATAATTATGTAGTCTTCTTTTATAGTTTTAAAATTTCCTGTATTACATCGCTTTAGAATTAAATACAGGTTTTTTGATTTCTTAAGCAGTGTACTGGTCAACGCTAACTTTCTCGCGCTAAAAGCAGTTTGGGATTAAGTATGCCTAATCTTCGAATAGCACAAATTATATGGTACAAGGCCAACTCTAAATTAAGCCAAATACCCAAATTGCTTGTAATGTGCGTTAGTGGTTCGTTCTTCTTTACATTTCGTTATATTCCTAAATGTTTCAGATAGTCCAGTTTAGATTGTGCTTCTATCATCTTAATAAAATTGTTAGTTTCTCTATAACAGATTACGAGGTTTTTTAAAGCATCATCATTTATTGGGTATATTTCAAGAGCTTTATTGTAATGTATGATGGCGTTCTCAATATCATTATTTTCGTAATAATCAACTCCAATGTTGTTTAGTTTATCTGTCTTTTGAGCTAATTCTCCTTTTATATTGATAGGGAGTGTCTGAAATTTGTTTAGAAAAGTTTGAATTTCTTCAATGCCACTATTATTCGTTGAAGTAGCTTGCTTCAATGATTTTTCTTCTGACTTTAAATATTCAATGTCAACATTTCTGTCGTGCATGTGTAATGTCACTTTATTAATAGTACCATTGGATTTATGAAGTGTTAAGCCATAGTCAGCAAAAGAAGATCCCATAGCATCAGTACCAAAACCTAATAGAATGATTTTGTTATTATTATCTTCAACTAATTTCATTCGTTTTTCCGCCATTTGAATGTTATCTCCCCATACTGGATGGTTTTCATTCATATTATACATTGTCACGTAAAAAAATTTATTATCAGATGTTTTTACTCTAATTCCCCTCAAAGCTCCTTTATTGTTAGCGTTTGTTGGTCGTCCATTTTCATTTCTTGTATGGTCGTCTGATATAAATTTAAAGTCCATTAAATCAACAGATGGTTTATTATTTTCTGATTTAAAAAAGTCGAATAGCCCCATTGTATTTATTTTTGTTTATGAATAGAATTCTACAAGAGTATTTGGGTCGTGGATAGTGAAAGTAACTTTACACAAAACTCCTTGTTTATAAAAAAGAGAGGATATATCTGGATTATTTCTCTCGACTTTATCCGAAGAGTTAAAAATATCCTTACTCCACATAATGCGGTCGTTATTTGTTGAGATTTCCCCAAAAGAAAATTGACTTTTAATGTGATTATTAATCGATGCATCGTCAACGGTTACATTTAATTGTTCATTTATAACTTGCGCAATAATCTGTCCGTTTGAATTGCCAGCAAAAATACAGGTACCACCTTGCCAAACTTCAAATTTTTTGTAATTAAAAACAAATGATTTCTTTTCTATCGGTCCTAACATTTCACCGATGTTACTTGGAAATCTGTCCCAATTGTCAGCCATAATAATAGTTGTTTTTTTATGCTTACTCTGGTCGGTTTTCAGCATCCCCGTTTTTGTCAGCACGGTTGTCTTTAGCATGACCGCTAACGTGTGTTGGCAGATTTTTTTTTATTCAGTTTTGTATTCCTTATAGCTTTTCATCTTATTTTTTTCAACAAAAGGATATAGTTTTTTTCTTAAATGAGTTTCAGTTGCATCTTTTTTATGTTCTCTATTTACATTAAAATTTATTGAAATCTGTAACTCTGAATTTATATCTTTTTTACTTGAATAGTCAGGAAATGATATAACTATTGTGCAAAATCCTTTTACTCCATCAATATTGAAGCTATATTTTAGTGAAATTGAAGCAAAAATTAATTTATGATGATATTTATTATTCTTCAACAATAAATGATTTTGCAACCCTTTACCATTTAGTTTTAGAGAATCTATTTCGTCCAAAAAGATTTTAATATCTTGATGAGATTCTTCATTTTCATCTAAAATTAAATCGATATCTGTAATTGAAAGGAAATCAAGATAAATACAGAAATTTTTTGTGAAAGAATATAAAAATTGAATTCGAGATTCATTTATAAAATCGTTGAATTTAATTCTAATAAAATCTTCATTATTACTAATTAAATTTTGGTTTGAAAGTATTTTTTTTACTTCTCTGATAAATAAATCATTTGTAAATAATGTTTCTTTAGAGGTAGAGTTTTGTTCAATTGATAATTCCAAATTTCCGTCTGAAGATTTTGTAATAATAATTTCTCCTGTGTGATAAGTTTTATTATTTGTCCAATCTTCTAAAACGTTGTCTTTTTCAAGTTTATATTCAAAAATAACTTTATCATTTTCGAAATATGGATTAGGAGAACCTATTAATTTGAATGTTGGCTGATATTTGTGAGCATCAATTATTTTCTGATTTAAGTTCATATTTTCTGAAAATATTTCACTTAAGTCTATTTCTTTATTACATTTTATAGTCGCTGTTCTGAACTTTATTGTGTCTTCTTTGCTTTTTTGAGTTTGATATAACTCAATAAATTCTTCAGGACTTACAATAGTTTTCATTAAAATCGGAACTGAATTGTTTTTTTCATTTTGTCCTAAAAAAACTCCTTTTTCTCGTAACAAGTTATTAATATTCGCATTAGTAATATTCGATTTTGTTAGCAATTGTCTAATTCTATCGCCTTGAGGTAAAATTTCTTGATTCATCGACTATGATTTTTTTGTATTTCTGAAATCAGATAAATGTGTTTTTACAAATAGATTTTTTCCGTATTGATAATGGTCAAAATTTAGTAATTCAGATAAAATAATTGGTTCATCTGTCAAATCATTAAAATCAGAGAATGATAAAATAATATTATTTACAGAGTGCAATAAATCAAAACTTTTGGCGAAAGCCAAAAGTTTTGAAAAATTTTCTTTTGAGAAGTTTTCTTTTGAAAATATTATAAACTCAATCTCATTTTTATTTATAACTCTGATAGGAATAATATTTGAAAACAAGTAATTGGTTGGTAGAAAATCACCATAACTAACAGATTGTAAACCGATTGTATTTAGGTTTGAATTATGATATACAAACTTTACGTTTTCAGCTCCAAATTCTTTTTTGGCATTTTGAACAGTTTCAACAAAAAAGTTGATTCTATCGTTATCAACAATTATAATTTTATCAAATATTAAATCATTATCTAAAATTATATTTGAAACTTTTGAAATAATTTCTTCTTTTTGAGAACTTTTATTTGATGCCCAAACTAAAATTCCCGTAATATCTGTTCTGTTGACATTTGAAAATTTCTGATTTATATCTGAATATAACTTTGAGTTTTTAAAACACTCAATTGTAAATGCTAAATCAGCGAGATACTCTTTAAATAAAGTTTTCGGAGAATTTGGATAAATTGATGAAGTAAATTTTGAAGAAATAATTCCGATGTCTAATAAATTATCTTCTAATGGACTTTTCGCACTAATTAATGCGTCAATTCCGTGAGTAGTTTTATTTGATTTGGAAGAGTTTGATTTATGTTTTAAACCTTTATTACAAACTATACTTTCGTTACTTAAAATTGTTTTGTAACCTAAAATTTCGTTGAAAAAATAGTTGACAATTTCTTCTCCTTTTTCTCCAACAGTTTTTGACCATTCTCCCATATTTTTATTTTATTTTATTTTCGATTCTTGTCGGTTTTCCCAAAATATCTGCCAACGTCTTGGCGCTTTGCGTGGTTGAGGAATAAAAAAGCGAGATTTTCTATTAAACACAAATTTCCCAAGTACAAACCATCTTTAAATTCAGCCTAAAACCCCAATCACGCAACGGCTGTTACCAGCTGTTGATTTATTTCATTCCATATGTTTCAAACAGCATATAATCAAGGTCTCTTTTTTCTTCAACTAATTTAGTCCAAACCCACTGGTTATTTGGGTTATAACTTTCAGTTCCCAACGGACAATATTCGCCAAAAAAATAAGATGTTTTGGGTTTTGTATCATCAATTCCATTCATTTCCTGTAGTTTAACCTCAATAGCGTATCTCTTTGGTGTCGTGTCATCCCAGTTGACCTCAGCATTATTCACATTGAGAGTTTTACCTTTGTAGAATGAATCTTTGTTATCGAGTAAGTAATGGGTATATTGCGTAATATCATAAGTGTTTTTTTCTAAGGCAAAGTAGTAGTCATAAATAGAATCATTTTTAGGTTCATATCCTTCAGGAATCTTTGCTTTTAATACCTCTCTATCTTCTTTTAATTGTTTTATCAATATTGTTATGGAATCTAGTTTTTGTTGAATATTTTCATTGTGATAGTCGGCAATATCTTTATTACTTAAAGCCTTAGTTATGGCTATGTTCTTGATTTCGTAATATTTAAAGTATCCATTTTCTTTGATTTTGGATTTTACCTCATCAATGAGTTTGGTTTCAATTTCAATTTGTGTATATGGTTTAGGTTTAAGGGGTTCATTTTTTTTTGGTTCTGCAGCATCAAAAGCAGCAAGCCAAATTCCTTTTGAAGGAGCATCTAGTGAATTTAATTTGGTTACTAGATTTTTGGAAGCTATATTTTTTTCTGATGTTGATAATTTAGAAAACCATTGGACATATTCTTTAGCTTGTTGTTCGACAGTTTTTTTCTGTCCATAGCTCAACGAATAACAACATAAAACGCATAGAAGGAGTAATTTTTTTTTCATTATAATTTTTATAGGTTGTGTAATTTTTTTAAATAGCTGGTAACGTTCTCGCGCTACAAGCAGTTTGGGATTAAATCAGCGTTAACTTTCGGATTTACCAAATCTTCCAAATACAAACTAATTTTCCCATTAAGCCAAATCCCCAAATTGCTTGTAGCGTGTGTTACCTGCAGGCGTTTTATGTTCAACCTTATATCTTTCTGAATGTATTTGCAACTTTTTCAATTCTATCATTAGTTATACTATTGCGTTGATTTTCATAATCTTCCGCTATTTCACTTGACATATTAATTGCTCCATTAGTAAGTCTAACTGTATAACCAAAGTTTTCATTAATATAATGCTCTTGATATGAACCTATTTCAGAATTCAAATTTCTTGATAATGAAGTTATACCCATAACTCCACTTGAATTTTTAGTTGTTTTAATCATTACGAGATTTTTTTAGCGAAATATATTGTCACTTTATCAATTTGTTCTTTTATATGTTCCGCTACATAGTTTTTTTTGTATAAATATCCTAAAGTAATTTCTCTAATTTCAATAAGTGTAATTCCTTTGTCGAAAGCAAGTTTTCGAAATTCTTTTGCTCTTTCTTCATCACTTGGATGTCCTGCAAAAATACCGTCTGCAGAGCCGAAACTTCCACCTATTCTCTGTCTTAATATTTCCAAAGTATCGTGTCTTATAATTTTTTCTTCGTTAGTCATAATTATATAAATGTTTTGTTAATTATTTTTTTCCCTATTCTGCGATACGCTTGCAGGTAACTTGTTTATTCATGCCATATAATGGCGTACTACCGTACATTTTAAGATGGCTTTATGCCATTTTTAAGCTTTTAATGCCAAACTTAAAGAACCCCTTTCATTTTCTTTTACGGTTTTCCATAATTGTCACTTGATATGGCAAATTAGTTTTTTAATAAATAGAGAGACCGCGTATAAATACGTGTTTTTATAATTTCAATTAAATAAAAAAAGATGCCTAAGCATCTTTTTTTATGTATTGTCAAATATACCACTATCAAAAAAATCTTTAAGTGTAATTCCTAAAGCTTTACAAACTCTGCCGATAGAATAAATGCTCATTCCTCTTCCAATCTCCAGTTTTTCCCATGCCTGAAAATTTTGTCTATCTATCTCAACATCTTTCGATAGATTAGACTTATTTTGGCTTGCTTTTTCTCTTAACTCTTTAAGCCTTAATTTAATCTGATCCCTTAAAATTATATCCTCTGGTCTTAAATTTCCCATATAGCAATTTCATTTTTTTTTATATTTTTGACGTAATGCATTTGCATTACATATTTTTTTTCTATACTTTTGAATAGAATTATTAAATTTGCGATACTTCATTTGAAAATATTTGAAGCATTCGCTTTGAATCCTGCTCCTTAAAACTGGTAATTTTCGTACGCGCAGGACGATAAGTGTAAATGCTCACGCCTTAAAGGGCGTGGGCTCACTTATTCGCGTACGGGTATACCAGTACCTTAGGAGCAATAAGCTGAGTACCTGCCCTTTTTATTTTTAAGCAAATCCTTCAGTTTTCATTCATAGCACCAATCTTCATTGTTTTTTAGGCTCGTAAAAATTCTAATTAGTTTAACTAACCAAAATTTAGTGCCCATGATTTAACAAAAATGGTAGTCGATACCATAAACCATTCAACTTACCGCATAAAAAATGACCCTCTACTTCGTCTCGCAAACTAGTATAGAGGATCATAGCTAATCAAATCTTAGTTTAACTAACCAATCCAATATTATGAATAATTTTTCATTTTACAAGGATGGGAAAGGTCTTTATTGCCTATTCTTTATATGGCTTTGTTTTTCTTTTTCATCTCTTTATTCCAAAAACACAGTCCGGCATAGTACTATTTTTACTCAACAACATCAAATACAGGGAACTATAACCGATGGCATTAATCCTTTGCCTGGGGTAACTATTGCTGTAAAAAATAAAATTAATAATGCAGCCATTTCCGACTATAGTGGTCAATACACCCTTTCCGCCTCTGCTACCGATACCTTAATTGTTTCATTTATAGGTTTTAAAACTACCCTCGTACCAATAAAAGGACGTAAAACTGTAGATGTTCAATTGATTTATGACACAACAACTTTACAGGAGGTTCGTGTGAATGCTGGATATTATTCCGTAAAAGAAAGTGAACGTACCGGAAGTATTGCCCAAATTACTTCAAAAGACATAGAGAAACAGCCCGTAACAAATGTGCTTGCAGCTATGCAGGGCAGGATGGCGGGAGTAAATATTACCCAGACAACCGGTGTTGCAGGTGGAGGGTTTGACATTCAAATTCGTGGAAGAAACAGCATTCGAAGTGATGGAAACGCACCTTTGTATATTATTGACGGAGTTCCTTATTCTTCACAAACTGTCGGCAGCAGTCGCAGTACCGTTGTGCTTCCTTCTGCTTCTGATCCGTTAAATTCTATTAATCCTGCTGATATCGAAAGCATTGAAGTGCTGAAAGATGCTGATGCGACTGCTATTTACGGTTCGCGTGGAGCGAATGGTGTTGTTTTGATTACAACTAAAAAAGGAAAAGAAGGATTGACTCGTTACACAGTAGATGTACGGCAAGGTATAGGCAAGGTTACAAATTTTATGGATCTGTTAAAGACAGATCAATATCTGGAGATGCGCCGGGAAGCTTTTGCTAATGACGGTATTGATTATGGTCCTAGTGATTATGATGTAAATGGCACATGGGATCAAAGCAGATATACCAACTGGCAGAAAGAACTTCTGGGAGGAATGGCAAGTTATACAGACATTCAGGCATCATTATCCGGAGGTTCTTCAAAAACACAATTTCTTATCAGTTCTGCCTTTCATAAAGAAACAACCGTTTTTCCGGGAGACTACCACTATAACAAAGCAAACGTGCGTTTTAATCTTAATCATCAATCTGAAGATGGCAGATTTCAAATCAACACGACGGCAGGATTTACGGCACAGAAAAATAACCAGCCGGGAATTGACCTCTCACAATTTGTGGTTCTTCTGGCTCCAAATGCACCTTCTTTATACGATGAGTCTGGAAACCTTAATTGGGAGAACAGCACTTGGGAAAACCCTCTGTCTTATCTGGAGGGCAAATATAAAACTGCAACCAATGACCTGATTGCAAATACAATGCTGTCCTATGCAATATTGCCTAGTTTAACTGCAAAAGCAAGTCTGGGTTTTACCAATACAAATCATAACGAAACCCGCACCCAGCCTTCTACTATGTTTGATCCTGCCTATCAGCTCGGAAGCGAATATTCTATTATAACTGCAACCAACACCCAAAGGCAGTCATGGATTATAGAACCCCAAATCGAATGGCAGAAATCCTATGGGAAATTAAAAACACAGGCATTATTGGGTAGTACATTTCAAAAATTATCCGGCAGTCAGCTTATACAGGAAGCAACCGGATTTACAAGCAATGCCCTTATTTACAGTTTATCTTCAGCAACGCTTCTCAAAGCAATAGCAGATAATGAATCTATTTATAAATATCAGGCAGTATTTGCCCGTTTGAATTTTGTTTTTAACGAGAGGTATATTTTAAACCTGACTGGAAGACGTGATGGTTCAAGCCGTTTTGGTTCCAGAAATCAGTTTGCTAATTTTGGCGCTGTTGGAGGCGCATGGATTTTCTTTAATAAAAATCAAACTAAAACCAATAATCCTGTTATTAGTTTTGGTAAGTTAAGAGCCAGTTACGGAACTACGGGCAGTGATCAGATTGGGGATTATCAGTTCATGGACACGTATTCTACCGCCAGTACAAATTATGGAGGCGTAACCGGAATAGCGCCAACTCGTTTATTTAATGCAGACTTTGCGTGGGAAATTAATAAAAAAGCGGAAGCTGCCATTGAGCTTGGCTTTTTCAGGGACAGGATTTTCTTTACGGGTGCATGGTATCAAAACCGTTCCTCCAATCAGCTCGTTGGTATTCCATTACCTGGAACAACAGGGTTTCCCTCTATTCAATCTAATTTGGATGCATCAGTACAAAATAGCGGAGTTGAACTCACTTTAAGAACTGTCAATTTTGAAAAAGAGAGTTTTAAATGGATCACGAACTTCAATATCTCTTTTGCCAAAAATAAATTATTGTCCTTTCCCAATTTAAAGGGGTCGACTTACCAGAACCAATTTGTAATCGGTGCCCCCCTTACTATAATAAAAGCCTACCATTATACCGGAATAGATGCACAGACCGGAATTTACCAATTTGAGGATATTAATAACGATGGCCGTATAACATCACCCGAAGACAAGCAGACTGTTGTAGATTTCAGTCCTGATTTTTTTGGAGGATTACAGAATCAAATTAATTGGAGAAGATGGCAGGTTGATTTTCTGCTCCAGTTCTCAAAGCAAAAAAATTATAGTGAGGAATATAGTCTTGGCTTACCGGGAGCAAAGAGTAATCAAACAACCAGAATTCTTAACAGATGGCAGAACAGCGGAGACAATGCCGAATTTCAAAGATTTAGCACCAGTGCTGACGGGGAGGTTCTGGATGCCTCGGATAAATATTTCAACAGTGACGGAATCATTACCGATGCCTCTTATATACGCTTGAAGAACATCGCAATATCCTACACATTACCTGAGGACTGGATAAAAGGAGTCCGATGCCGTCTTTCTTTTGAAGGACAGAACCTGCTGACTTTTACTCCCTATAAAGGCAATGACCCTGCATTTAAGTTTGCCGGATATCTGCCGCCGTTAAAAGTATTTACAACGGGGCTTAATCTAACTTTTTAAACTAATACTAACATTATGGAAACTAAATTATATCTACGGAAGCAAATAACCCTTTTTAAAAGAATAATTATCTCTTTATTAGTGATTTCGGGTTACAGTTGTGAATCGTTTGTCGAGGTTAACAGCCCATCGGGACAACTTTCTACAGAAGCAGTCTTTGAAGATAAGGGTACCGCCAATGCAGCAGTTTCAAATATTTATGCCAGCCTGCGCGATTCGGGGATGCTAACTGGAAATAGTGTGTCGATAACCACAAAAATGGGTGCTTATACAGATGAACTGAATTTCTATGGTATTAGTTCAGGCACAACATTAAATTTTTACAACAACACACTGCTGCCTACTAATCCACAAGTTGTAAGTTGGTGGAAAACAGCTTATTCTCAAATATATGCCGCCAATTCAGTAATACAGGGAGTAACTGCTTCCGCTACCCTTGCCACTACAGATAAAAATCAGTTCATTGGCGAAGCCCTATTTATAAGATCTCTTTTACATTTCTATTTATTGAATCTATATGGTGATGTTCCTTATGTTACAGCAACAAATTACAAACAGAATACTACAATTGGGCGTAGCAGTACAAACCTGTTATATTCGAAAATAATAGAAGATCTTCAAACTTCGCATGCTCTTCTTCCTGAGAGTTATTTGTCCGCTGATCGCACACGTGCTAATAAAGCAGTAGCAATGGCACTTCTTGCAAGGGTTTATCTTTATTCCAAAGCATGGGCTGAAGCAGCCAATGCAGCTTCTTATCTCCTAAACAATACCGCAACATACAAATGGGAAAACGATCTGAATAAAATATTCCTAAAAGGAAGCACTGTCACCATCTGGCAGTACAAGCCGGGAGTTGAAGGTCAGAATAGCGCAGAGGGAGGATCAATGATTTTACTTACAGGACCACCTGCCGATGTAGCACTTAATCCAAACTTTGTCAATGCCTTTGAAATTGGTGACCAGAGAAGACAAAAATGGATTGGCTCGGTATCAAAAGGAACTTCCACATGGTATTTCGCAGCCAAATACAAAGTCAAATTAAAAACTGCCACTTCAACTGAATATTCAATAATCTTCAGGCTTGCCGAACAGTATCTCATACGTGCTGAAGCAAGGGCGCAACAGGGAGACCTGATAGGAGCCAAAGAAGACCTCAACAAAATAAGGCAGAATGCAGGATTAGGAAATACCCCTGCAGTTTCACAGCAGGAAATATTGGAAGCGGTTATCCGGGAACGCCGATTTGAACTATTTACTGAATCGGCCCACCGGTTCTTTGACTTGAAAAGAACCGGACAGCTGGATTCCCAACTTACAGGAGTAAAAAATGGATGGAATTCAACCGACAATCTTCTCCCTGTCCCTGAATCTGAACTGACTCTGAATCCTAATTTACTTCCTCAGAATCTAGGATATTAATGCCGTATAAAATATGAAAAAGGATTTAAGATTTGTTTACGGAGTGCTTTCCGTACTCATATTTGAATTAGTAACCTGTTCCGCTTCGGGACAGGGACTAATCAAAAAAAATATCAGTGATGCTGATTACAAATTGTGGAGTACCATGGAAACAAAAAAAATTTCAGAAAATGGACAATGGTACACCTACAGTTTATCTTATGAGCAAGGTTCTGATACACTGTTTGTAAAAAGTACCCAGAAAAATAAAAACTATGCCTTTTCAGGCACTCTGACAGGAACCTTTCTGAAAGAAAAATGGTTTTGCAGCCGAAACGATCAAAATGAACTTTCACTGCTTCATCTGCCTTCAGGGAAAATTGAGATTACAAAAAATGCAGATAACTACTTATTTACTTCAGACGAAAAATATTTGATTATTTTTCTGCGTACAGACAAGCAAAAAAAAATAATTATTAAACCATTAGATGGTTCTGCATCTTATGAAATAGAAAATGTCAAGGGATATGCTTATAATCAAAAATCAAATCAGCTGATCTACAGCAAATCTGTATCCAATGGTTGCAGTGTTTCTATTTTAACTATAAAAGAAAAGTTCTCAGAATCAAAAATAATAGAAAGCGACAACTTTAACTATACAAGTTTTGTCTGGCAGCAAAACACCGGATCCGCAGTATTCACAAGGTCAAAAACTGATGTAAATACAGATTCTTCAGCAGAGGTAAAAGAATTGGTTTACTACAAAACCGATACACAAAAAATGTTTGTTTTCCAGCCCGACACCACTTTTGATTTTGATAAAAAATATGTAATAAAGTCGGAAACTGTTTCAGATATGATGATATCAGAGGATGGGAAAAGCGTGTTTTTTAAAATTAAAGGCCGAAATCCGAAATCCGAAAAAGCAGCAAAAAAAATCGTGCAGGTATGGAATGCAGATGACAAATATTTAGAACCTGCTGAAAAGGAAAAAGACGGCAGTGTTAAAATGCCCAAGACAGTTGTATGGTGGCCTGAAAAAAATAATTTTAGAATACTGACAGATACTGTTTTCTCTAAATTGATGCTTGACACCAATAGAAAATTTGCAATCACATGGAATCCTGTCGCCAATGAACCACAGTCAAATCTTCATGCTGCCAGAGATTACAAAACAATCAATCTTGACACTGGACAGGAACAATATTTTTTAAAAGATTTTAATTATGAAGTTGATAAAATTGCCTTATCTCCAGCGGGAAAATACGTTACCTATTTTAAAAATAATCATTGGTGGATTTATAATATTGAGAAAAATATTCATACTAATCTCACTGCAGCTTTACAGGAATCTTTCTCTGTTGAAGATTTGGATCGCGGGGACGGTCCTCTTCCATACGGAAATCCCGGATGGACACCTGATGACCAATCAATTCTGCTCTACGACCGGTTTGACATATGGGAAATATCAATCGAAAATTTGAAAGCACTAAAATTAACACATGGAAGGAGCGAAAAAACAATATATAGGATAAGGCCAGTTTCAAATGAGCAAAAGCTAAAAGGTAATTTTGATGGTGTAACAAACGCTGTAATAAACGTAAATAAATCAATTATACTTCAATCAAAAGCTGAAAATGTGAATGGATTATGGTGGTATAAAAAAAATAGTTCCATACTTCCAATTATATTGAGCAAAAATAAAATCTCAGATCCTGTAATGGCTTTGAACACTGAAACTGTGATCTACAAAGAAGAAAGTTTTGAAACACCACCAAGGCTTGTTTTACAAGAAAAAAAAGAAAAAAAAGCACAGACACTTTATCAGAGTAATTATCATTTTAAGCATTTCAATTCAGGAACCTCCTCAGTAATTCATTACCGTAATAGGAATGGAAATAATATTAAGGCTGCATTATTTTATCCTGCAAATTATAATCCTGAAAAACTTTATCCTATGATCGTTCATGTGTATGAGAAACAATCAGAAACTGTACACGATTATATTAATCCATCGCTTTACAGTGGCAATGGTTTTAATGTCAGTCACTATACAAATACTGGCTATTTTGTTTTGCTCCCAGACATTGTGTATGAGTTTGGCAATCCGGGAAATTCTGCTGTTGATTGTGTTGTTGCAGCAACGAAGAAAGCATTGGAAATTGTTCCGGTCAACCCTAAAAGGATAGGCTTGATTGGGCATTCATTTGGAGGGTATGAAGTAGATTATATAATTACGCAAACTAATATTTTTTCCGCTGCCGTAGCGGGTGCGGCAATCACTGATCTTATAAGTGGCTACCTTTATGTTTCGTGGAATTTCAACCGCCCCAATTTCTTTCAGTACGAGTCTGGTCAGTTTCGAATGGACGGCTCGATTTTTAAAAATTTCCTTAGTTATCTGGCTAACTCGCCGGTGTATTATGCAGATCGGGTAACAACTCCGCTTTTATCATGGGCAGGTGAGGCAGACAGACATGTACATTATTATCAGACTATAGAATTTTATCTAGCCTTGCGCCGTCTTGGTAAAAAAAATGTAATGCTTCTATATCCGGATCAGCAGCATGTTTTAACTGATAAAGAACAGCAAAAACATTTAACAGAATATGTGATGCGGTGGTTTGATAATTACTTATCAGCAAAAAGTAACCCTGAATTTGTTAAAGTTAATTAAAAAATAAATGCAGTTCTTTTGGAACTGCATTTACCGTTTTTATTGTTGCGGTCTATAAACTTCGACCGTACAGGCACCATTAGCATTTTTTGCATATACCTGTTGTGAGGCTGGATTAGCTGACACTCGGCAAATTGCACCGAAATTATCAGTATCACATTCATAAGTCTGCTCCTCATTACATAATCCGGCCGGATTTAGCCTTACGTAACCATCAATCAATGCTGTAGATCTACTATTTTTCTCCATAGCATTAGTTGTAAAAGCACCTGCTATCGCAAGGGCAAATACGGCAGCAGGAATAACCACCTGTTTTGAAAAAATTGTTTTCATGATTTAAATAATTTATGGTTAATGATCTACTCTATCACAGGTTTTCGATCTTCCCCTGATACTGCGCTGTATATTATAATTACTTTTTGTAATGTATTGTAATGACACTGCTAAGCACGTAACTGACCAAATGAGTCCCGATAATAGCATACAATTGATTGTTAATCACAATAAAATCTTTTAGCTTTTTATTTTCAATATGGTAGATGTAAAAACTGGATACATAGGATCTGTCATTTAAATTGTATACATCTATTACAGAGGCCTGATTCCACATTTTTTTATCTTCATATCTTCCAATTATTCCTGAGTTTATAAACAGCAGATTTTTATGAATAGCAGCAGATTTATTGACAATTACTGGTGGAGCGGCAAACTTTTTTTCGCCTCTGCTGCTTAGATAAGCAACTTTTACTTTTTCAGGACTAAGTGTATCGATAGTATTGCTTCTAAAAGCAAGATTTAAGTTTTGATCTGCAACTATAAACTCATTACGGTAATAATAGATGTAAACATGTTTCTGGGAATAAAAGTCATAATAAAATCTTCCGTCAACATCAAACATTCCATCAACTTGCTTTTGTAATAAATCAGACTTTATAGTTATTTTAGAGGGATTTCCAAAGTATAAAGTTCCTAATTCACTTTGATTGCTTTGTTTGTCAATAGTTCTAAATGATATATGAACCGAATCAATGACCTGAGGCTGTGTGAATCGAATAGAGCCATTCCATTTATATCTTGCCTTCCAATTTGAAATACTGCCTTTAAATATTGAAGCAACATTTCCATCAATCAAATAAAAAGAAGAGTCAATAATTTTTAAGCGTACAGCGGTAGACAAAAGGTCACTATTCACTGTGATTTTATGTTTCGCATTACGTCTGAGTAAAGAATCCCATTCTGTTACCAGCAATGGACTACTTGTATTACCCAGATAGATTTTACCCTTTGAGAAACCTGAAAAATAAAAAGAATTGTATTGTATCTGTGTATCATATTTTTTTTCTGTACCCTGAGGATAGCGCCTGATAAATGAATTATCATAATGCATCATATTTTCTGACTTGATAAATAATCCGGCCATTAGCATAACTGCCAACAAAGCACAGCCTGCAAGAGAGAGAGATTTTCGTTTTTTTTCTTTTCTAAAGCCTCCCTCTGCAGGATTTTTAAATGGGATAAGCAATATTGCAACTGCGGATATAATAACAAAGAAAATATTAAAAACCAGATGCTCTTTCCAATTTAATTTTTCCAGTATGCCTCCACAAGAACAAGGTATAAAAGAACTGTAATTTAAAATAATGTATATGTAAACTGTAAACATGACCATCAGCCCAAAAGCAAAATATAATGCCAGTATTCTGGTTCTTTTAAATACAAGTAAAACTGAAATCAAAAGTTCTAAAATGATAACTCCCCAGGAAATTAGTCCGGCAAATGCACTAAGTAATGGAGATTGCGCTAATTGTATTTGAAAATTCTCAAAGTCAAGCATTTTACTTACTGCTGCATAGACAAACAATAGTACCAGCAATAAGCAAATTGAGTCCAAAATTATAGTCTTAAGTTTTGCATTTGATTTCATTATATATTGCAATTAATTAAACAAAGCATTTAGTCAGATTTAAAACAATAACAATTCTTTAGATTAGGTTTATGTAAAACCTATTTTAGTTGTAGCATTTAATAAACTTCAAGTGTAACAGAAAGTAATAAATTGTAATTAAAAAATTGATTTACAATGTTATGAACAAAATTAAATCACTTGCTGATATTAATTATTATCAAAAACAAGCCAAGATTTTTCAATAACAATCAATCGTAGTTAAAAAACAGAATAAGGTGCAGTTTATAATTAAAAAGAAGCCATTAGAAAAATAATTTCTAATGGCTTCAAGTAATTTGTTGATTTCTAACTGTCGCTACTTTATTGTATCTCCAAGTACACTTAGTTTTTCACTGAGTTCAATCAGCCCCGCTTTTTGTAAACATTCCTCTCCAAATAGTTTTAACTCCTGAAGATTTTCTTCTTGAATACTACTCATAAGAATCGATGGTTTATCATTTCCCTTCGCAGATAATCCACGTTCAATAACATGGTTTAATAGTAATACATTTTTTCGTGAAATTTTCAAATCAATCTTCACTACATCATTCATGCCTGGGATACTAAGTACAGTATCAAACACCTTGGCCACATCATTTGTTGTCATAATCTTCACGTTTTTAATTAATAATTTATTTATACAAAGGTATAAAGCCAGTCCTAAAGTGTCATGGACATAATATGTCCATCATATGTAAAATCCATTTTGCTTACCTAATTTTGTATCTGAAATGAACAAGAAAGGTTAAAATGAGCAATCAAAAACCTTCCCTAAAGCGGTCAGAATTTTGTTGTTTTGAAATTGGTTTATTGCTTTGAAAGAGCACGTTTTCAATCTAAAATTCGGAAGATAAATCGGCATAATAGCTACCAGGTTATAACAGTTCTGAATTTTATGCAGTGTGCACTTTCCTTGAGTTCTAAAAATAAAAATGAAATGGATTTTAGAAAAAACATTAAAAATTTAATGACTGTCTTTATAGTGTATTAAGTTCTAGGAACAATACAGTTAAAATATCAAATTGTCCAAAAGAGGTAATTATTGGATATTTTGAATTTTTAAAATCTTAGAAAATACTAGAATGTCTAAAGAACATTAAAGTATCAGGAGGATTGCCACGTTCCTGCAATCGGCAAGATGTCCTGTTGTTAAACAACAGCCTTCTTGCTGCTCTACACTCGGAACTCGTGAGCAGTGATAGTGAAAGGATAAATAAGGTTTGATAACAATGAAAAAGAGAGAAAATGAAAAGAGAAAATTCAAACAGAACACGCATAGTTGGGTTACGCTTTACTCCCGAAGAGTATACGAAAATTGAGAAAAAATGGAAAACTAGTACTTGCCGCAAACTGAGTGATTATATTCGCAGGCACTTATTTGAGAAATCTATAAACACCATTTACAGGAATCAGTCTTTAGATGATATGGCCCATGAAATGATGCAGTTATTCAAGCAATTAAATGGCATTGGAAACAACTTCAATCAGGCAGTAAAAAAACTACATACACTAAATCAAATTCCGGAATTTAAAGTATGGATAATAAGTGCTGAACTGGATAAGAAAATCCTTTTTGACAAGATTGATGAAATCAAAAACTACATCCGGAAAATCTCCGAAAAATGGTTGCGATCATAAAAACAGGATACTCTATCCACAAGGTTTTCTATTACAATGAAAACAAAGTAAAAGAAAATGTGGCAGAGTGTATAGGTGCCGGAAATTATCCAATTGATGTTGATCAAATGGGGCTTACTGTGAAACTGAACCGTTTTTTAAAACAACTGGAACTAAATGAAAATGTAAAGCGAAACAGTGTACATATTTCGATCAACTTTGATCCTTCAGAAAATCATTCCAAGGAAAAATTAATGGCTATCGCGGATACTTATATGGAAAAAATCGGTTTTGGTGAACAGCCTTATCTCGTGTATCAGCATCACGATTCCGGGCATCCGCACATCCATCTAGTCTCCATAAATGTTCAAAGAGATGGTAAACGAATTGACATGCAAAATATTGGCAAAAACCGATCTGAACCGGCAAGAAAAGAAATCGAAGAACGCTTTGGACTTGTTAAGGCGCAAGGGAATAAAAACAGTACTGATTTTACGCTTAAGCCAATCATCTCACAAAAGATTCAATACGGGCGAAGCGAATCGAAAAAGGCTATTACAAATGTACTCAATCAGGTGCTTTCATCGTATAAATATGCCAGCCTTCCGCAGCTCAATGCAGTGCTCAAACAATACAATGTTTTAGCAGACCCAGGCAATGAAGATTCAAAAATGTTTAAAGCAAAAGGATTGATGTATAGAATACTTGATGATGACGGTAAACCTATCGGAGTCCCCATAAAAGCCAGTCTGTTTTACAACAAGCCAACACTTAAATTTTTAGAAGAAAAATTTGCGTCTAATAAAACAAATGAAATCTCAAATATAAGAAGGGTAAAAAATGCCATTGATATGGCATTCTTTAAAACTCAAATATCGCTCGCAGAACTAGTTCAAGTACTGCAAAAAGATGGAATCAATACTGTTTTTAGAAAAAACACAGAAGGATTACTTTATGGGATTACCTATGTAGATCATACCACAAAATGTGTTTTTAATGGCAGTACACTTGGCAAACAATACAGCGCTAAGGCAATACAGGAACGCTGTGCATCCGTTAATCCGGCCGAACAAAAAATGACAGGTTCAGTTAGTGAAAAATTACACGAAATCACATTTGAAGCACCTATATCAGAAATCCTTACAACGCTGTTTGGTGATGATTTCAGGAATAACAAATACGTAGGATCCAACACTATAATGGGCCAATTAGCAGAGATACTCACGCAAGCTGAACAACCAGCTAATTATCTTCCATACGAGCTGAGAAACAAAAAGAAAAAAAGAAGGGGACAGTCCAATAATCGATAAAACTTGAAATCATGGCTATGCAGACAGGAGAAAACGAACAGGCACTGAGAAAGATCTTGGATATGACAAGACTCATCAGCATCATTATTTTACTAATCCATTTTTATTATTACTGCTATGCTGCCTTTAGACAATGGCATTTGGTCAGCGGGTTCAGTGATAAAATCATGGGTAATATTTATCATACAGGATTATTCAGTAATTTTCATAAATCCAAACTATTTGCGTTGGGATTTTTAATAACCTCGCTAATTGGAGCTAAAGGGCGAAAAGATGAAAAGCTGAATTATAAAACAGCTTTTGCTTATATAATTACAGGTATCCTTATTTACTTTATAAGTTATCTTTCACTATACCTGAAAATAGAACTGATGCTGGCGGCAATTGCCTACATGACCATAACCTCCAGTGGCTTTCTTCTGATACTTTCCGGTGGTACATTATTATCGCGTATTATAAAGAACAGGCTCAATAGTAAGGATGTTTTTAATAAAGAAAATGAAACTTTTCCTCAGGAAGAAAGACTTCTGGAAAATGAATATTCTATTAATCTGCCAGCCCGATATCACTTAAAGGATAAGATAAGGGACAGCTGGATAAATATTATTAATCCTTTTCGGGGACTGCTGGTTTCCGGTACTCCTGGAGCCGGAAAATCCTATTTTGTCATACGTCATGTGATTACCCAGCACATCCGTAAAAAATTCACCATGTTTGTCTATGATTTCAAGTTTGATGACCTGACAAGAATTGTTTATAATACCTGGCTTAAATACAAACATCTCTATCCGAAATTACCTCAGTTTTATGTCATTAATTTTGATGATCTGACCCGGACCAACCGTTGTAATCCGTTAGAGCCGTCAGGTATGAGTGATATTACGGATGCTTCAGAATCGGCACGTACCATTTTGTTGGGACTCAACAGGGAATGGATCAAAAGACAGGGGGATTTTTTTGTAGAATCACCGATTAATTTTCTTTCCGCCATAATATGGTATTTACGAAAATATAAAGACGGTGAATTCTGTACGCTTCCCCATGTAATTGAACTCATGCAGGAAGATTACGATAGTCTCTTTACACTGCTCAGAACCGAAAAAGAAATCGAAGTACTTATTAATCCCTTTGTGAATGCCTACCTAAATAATGTTATGGACCAATTAGAGGGGCAAATTGCTTCTGCAAAAATTGCCATGGCACGGCTTTCCTCTCCACAATTGTATTATATTTTATCGGGTAGTGACTTCACATTGGACATCAATAATCCGGACGATCCTAAGATCGTATGTATGGGCAATAATCCGCAGAAAATCCAAATATATGGAGCTGTATTGTCACTTTACGTAAACCGATTGGTAAAGCAGGTGAACCAAAAAAATAAACAGAAAAGCAGCTTGATCTTCGATGAATTTCCAACTATTTATCTCAATAATATGGATAGTTTAATTGCTACAGCCCGAAGTAATAAAGTAGCAACTTGTTTGGGTATTCAGGATTTTAGCCAACTGCGTAAAGATTATGGACGAGAACAGGCGGATGTGATTATGAATATTGTCGGAAACATAGTAAGCGGACAAGTTACAGGTGATACTGCCAAACAATTGTCAGAGCGTTTTGGAAAAATTATGCAGGACAGGGAAAGCCTTTCCATTAATAGCGGAGATACTTCTATAAGTCGTTCCAAACAATTGGAATCGGCAGTACCTCCATCCAAAATTTCCGGACTTAGTTCCGGTGAATTCGTGGGTATGGTAGCGGATGATCCTGATTGTAAAATTGAACTCAAAACATTTCATTCTGAAATAGTAAATGACCATAAATCATTAAAAAAAGAACAGGATCAATATGTCGATATTCCTACTATTCGCAAAGTTGATAATGCAATGGTACAGCGGAATTACTTACAGATAAAAAAGGATGTCAAGGATATTATTCATGCTGAAAAGGAAAGACTACTAAATGATATTGAATTAAGCCATTTAGTAATAAAGAAGTGATACTCTCGATTGAAAACAATGAATATACAATGGCTTGCGTACAGATATTGATTATATAAGTAATATTAGCTTAAATTGTTATATTTACAATGCAGATGAATTATTTGTTTTGATTTAAATTTCGTTGATATTGATCTTTTCTTTCTCTTAATCGAACTAAGAAATAAACAATAAAATTACCCGGATGGTTAGTAAACTTAAAATAATGGTATCGTCAACAGTCTACGGATCTGAATCTGACCTTGACCAGATCAAATATATATTAGAAAATTTTGGTTATGAGGTAATCATGTCCAAAGAAGGTAATATCTATGTTCCGATTGGTAGTAATCCGGAAGCAGCTTGTCTTAAAGCTGTAGAAAATTGTGATTTATTTTTAGGAATTATATTTCCGAGATATGGTTCCGGAATTACCCATAAGGAATTTGAGAAGGCTGTCGAACTTGATAAACCCCGCTGGTTTGTAACCCATAAATATATTGAATATACTCGAAAGTTAATGCATCAATTCATGCATGCAGAAGATGGAAAAAGAAATGGATTTGATATAAAATCAACTTCTGTTTTGGATAGTGTTAAAGTTGTAGATATGTATAATATAGCCAGAAAAGATTGGTGCCAACCCTTTTTTAATACAAGTGAGATACATCTTTTCATTAGTACACAATTTCACGATATATCACTTAGGAAGAAAGAATTACAAAATAGAAAAAAATGAACAACGAAGAACTTATAGAGAGCTTAATTAGACAAGGCAAAAGCGATCAACTAGAATTTCTACAAGTTGTGAATAAGGAAACTATTGGTAAAACCATAGGTAGCTTTTTAAATAACGAGGGAGGTCAATTACTAATTGGTATTGGAGAAAAAAAAGAAGTTCTTGGAGTTGAAAATGCAGAAAGATTGAAAGCAGAATTAACTGAATATTTAAACACAGAAATAATTCCGGAATCCCCTATTATGATATCGGTTGAACCTCTACAGAATAAGAAAATTATATCAATTAAGGTATGGACTGGTTCCAAACAACCTTATATTTTTAATGGTGGAATTTATTATAGAAAAGGTAATCAAACAATCAAAGCTACATCAACCGAAATTTCAGAATTAATCCATAATAGACAGTCAACGGAACTGCATTGGGAAAGACAGTTGGCAATGGGTATTGATCTCGAAGATTTGGACTTAGATGAACTACAGAAAACAATTAAAGAAACGATAAATAAAACCAAACTAGAAGAATATAAAAAAGAGCCGATTGCTTTTTTAACTCATTTTGGACTATATCAAAACGGAAGTTTTACCAATGCTGCTGTTATTCTTTTTGCAAAAAATCCAGCTAGGTTTATTCCGCAATCAAGAGTTAGAATTGCATTTTTGGAACAAGGTAAAACTGGGGACAAATTCCTTGATGATCAACTTTTGGAAGGTAATATTTTTAAAAATATTGAATCGATACTGAAATTTTTGGAAAAACATCTAACCACTTCAAGTAAATTTAGCGATAACGACTGGAAGCGTAAAGACAATTATATATTCCCTATGTCTGCACTACGGGAAGGTATTATAAATGCATTAGTGCATAGGGACTATTTTTCTATTTCCGGATCGGTTTCGATACTAATTTATAAGGATCGTTTAGAAATATCAAATTCCGGAAAATCTCCACTAAAAGCGGCTGAACTTAAAAAAAATCATTTATCCATGCCTGTAAATCCGGATATTGCTCATATTATATTCCTGAGAGGTTTTATGGAAAAGATTGGAAGGGGTACTCTGAAGATATTAGATGCCTGTAAAGAAGCTGGTCTTGGAGAGCCAGTATGGAGAACTAATGAAAATGATGTTAGACTTACATTTTTTAGTAATGTTTACTCTAATGGTGATAATGCTAGTATTCGTAATCCTAATAAAAAACCTGAGGGAGCAACTGAGGGAGCAATTGAGGGAGCAATTGAGGGAGCAATTGAGGGAGCAATTGAGGGAGCAACTAAATCTTTAAAACTAAAGTTAGTAATCCTATTAAAAGCTATTGCAGATAATGAAGGAAAAAGAATCCCTGATTATGAAGTACTAACTAAAATAAATAAAAAGACTATTGAGCGTTATATAAGCCAGCTTCGAGATGCAAATTTGGTAGAATTTAAAGGCGAAGCTGCTCAAACCGGTGGATACCATTTAACTACTGTTTTAAAAGAAAGAATAAAGGCGAAATAATAAAGTGACTCTCTTTATAGAAGTAGTGGATATGATATTTTCATATAAATTCCTATTGCACACAAATTATAAATCAAAAGATATTAATTGTCTTAAATTAAAAACGACACTCATGTTGAGTGTCGTTCAGAACTATAATTACTTTATTGATTTACATTTTTTTGCTCCTTCTTTATTATTCGCCACTTTACTCTCAGGAATTAACCAACAGCATTCATCTTCTTTAATAGCTATATAGTGCTTCTTACTATAATCAAGTAGCCCTTTTTCTTTGATTAATCTTTTTTTCCAATTGGGCATATCATTTGGAATTTCGTAACCTTCTATAATTTCATCTAATCCTTTCTCAGTCAACTTTTGTAACAACCCAATTAAATATTTCTTGAAATTGGATTTATAAGCAAAACTTTTTAAATCATTGATACTTCCTATCATACATCTCTTAGGGGCTCCAACAGCATATAACCATGATGTATCCCAATAATTATAAAAATGATTGTCATCAATAGTAAATAAACCTCTTCGGAAATCATTTGAGATATCATTATCGTCACTTAAATGATATTGTAATACTTTTTCAATTTTAGATAATTTATCTGATGAAAAAGATCCTATGCTATTCTTGTCAAATTCTATACAATCAAATGCAAAAGTAATTCTCCCTCTACAGAAATTTGTATCTTCTGTTTTGAAAATGATTCCTTTATAAGTATCATCAAAACCGATTATTCTTGACTTTATAATTTCTTCCTTTACTTGATCTTTAGCAAATTCAGATTTAATACTGTTTTCTGAAAGATACCTGTAGATATCTTTGCTTCCAATTGATAATTCATTTATTAATCGAATTGCTCCGGTAAAAGTTTCCGCACTATCAATAGTTGAGTTTACAACAATATTTCTCACTACTCTTATCCAATCTGAGAAATTTGTATTGTCAATTTCTTCGTTATTTAGCAGATATTGGGTTTGGGCATAAAATAATACTATTTTTTGGTATTCTATTTTATCCCCTTTTGCTATTGTATCAAAAAAGTTAATTTCATTATTTAAGTAACTCCAAAGATTGAAATCTAATTGTATTTTATCTTTTATACTTGAATATGCGTCAAGCGCTTCTTTCAAATAACAAAAAGAATTGAAGTCAAAATCTTCTGGTTTAATAACATTTGGTTGGTTTAATATTTCGCGAATACGTCTTTCTTTCGAATCTTTATCTTTTTCAGATAAAGATAAACAACTCATCAAAATAGAACTTATAATTTTTATAGAAGGACTATCTGTTAAATTGTCTCCATCTTTGACAGTCCAAAACAAATCAGTCCAGATTGTGTCTATTTTATGAGCAAATTTTTCAGTTGGGTTTGTAATTTCTTTTTCCCAAAATTCTATTTTGATTTTATTTTCAAAGGAAGCCTTAAAGTTTTCGAAATCAGTAAGAGGTTTTCCCCTTGCATTCATCTTAATGTATAAATCATCTGAAAGTCCAAAATCTTTCAGTTCGATGTAATTAAATGTTATGGTATGATCTTCGGTAAATTTAGGCCAAAGGTCTTTTATGTTTTCAAACTTTTTATCAGTTGCTTTTTGATTAATAGCATCTAACATAACGAGCATTGCTTTTATTGTCGGGTCTTTTTTCCAGGAAAGAAAAAACCAGGGAGAATCAATTATAGTTTTAGAAAGTTGGTTATTTTTAGGAACACCATTTTTGTCAAAATCAGTTTCCAATAGATTCTTGAAATTGATTCCTTTCTGTATCAGTTCAATGCAGAATTCGCGTGAAGTAGTTCTGGTTTCGTATGTGAAATTTTCAAGTATAGCTTTACCTGCCAACTTATCTTCTTTATATGCAACATACCAATGTAAAAGAAAAAGAGTAGTTAATCGTTGTTGGCCATCCAATGGCTGCATAAAATCATCTATTACACTTCCATAAATAAAATCTAATTCAAGTGGCTTATTTAAGGAAAGAGCACTAAATATCGAATTTAAAAATCTTTGTCTTATTTCTGATTTGTCTTCTCTTCCCTGAGCATAATCTCTTTGAATAATAGGTATTTCTATTTTATGTAATTGTAATAATTGCCAAAAAGACATTTTTTTTGAAGTTTCTATATCTGCCCTCATCTTTTGCTCTATTTTTTAAAAATTTCTAAAGTTGTTAAAATGTCATTTAGGTATGCATTTCTATCCTCTTTTCCCCAAATACTCATCTGACTAACATCTTTGTTATAAAACTTCATAAATACATTTTTTGTACACAAAGGAATAAATGTGCCCGTTTTTTCACGCTCTATAATGGTACTTCGTTTTAGAGGAAAAACAGCGTTTTTATAGCTCCTGTTTGTTGCGGAATCCAATAACGTAAGGTTCGATATATCATTAATATCGTTACCTTCGGTAAAAAAATCTGAGATTTCTTTTGCTGTTTTCAAAAAAGAATCTTTATCGTAATGAATCCATTCGGGTTTTATTTTTTCTTTTGGTACAAACTTTAATGTATCTCTTAACCAATCTTCCTGATGTTTCTCTGTAGTTAATTTATCTGCAATTGCTGTTATATGCTCTACATCCCATTTTTCTTTTTTGTATCTATCAAAGGGAAAACGATTAGTTTCATTTTCATTATTTAACATAGATTGTATGTTATGCAGCAGTAATATGTTTTTAATTTTCCATGTATCATTACCATATTCTAACTCATCAATGTCAACTGGCAAATTAGAGGTAATTTGAGCGTTTAATTCTTTTAAAAATTCATTCTTGGATTTGTTTTCTTTCAATTTTAAAAGTTCCTTTATCTTGATTCCGTTAACAATAAGGAAGCCAACTTTATGGTATAGTTCTCTCTCAGAAAACCATTCTTCTAAAATTTGAAAATATTTCTTAACATCCTGCCAATTAGCATTTATTTCTTGTGTTGTTTTTTTTTCGAATTTGCCACTAAAGTATCTGAAAGTAAAATGGTCGTCATCTTTATCTGTTTTGTTTGACATTAAATCGAAAATAAACTCAATCCTTGTCGATAGTTTGTTTTCTTTTTCGTTTATAAACCACCAAAAACTCTCATTTTGCAAACTGTATTCTATTTTATCCCATTCCGAAGCTATTTCTAATTGTCGCAATTTTATTTTTTCAAGATCCATCTTATTAAAATTAGAACTATTTAAAAATAATGCTTTGATTAGCTCTCCATTTGTCAAAGGGATTTTTCCACTATTAATTCTTGTGAAAATTTCTATTGAATCATCACCGACTGATTCATACCAAATCACTTTTGTGTGGTGCAGTATTTTTGATTCAAAGGAGGATATATCAAAATTTGGTACTTGTCCCTGTGTATAAAACCATTTTGAAATTGTTTGGTAGGCTTCAGAAATAAAAAAATAGTCAATATTAGAATCATCAATATAACCATCCGAAAGTTTTGCTTTTAGAAAATCAGTTGAACCTTCTCTTGTTTCGTAATCTAAATCAAATAGTTTCCTTCTTCTATTCTCTACATATCCCTGATTAAGATAATGTAGTATTAAATAGATCGTAGTTAATCGCTGTTGCCCATCTATAACTTCCCAAACACTTTCATGTTTTTTTACTACAACAGGCTGTAAACAGTACCATGTTTTATCACCTGTCACTAATTCTTTAGGAGTGAAATTAGAAATGTCATTTAATAAATCTATTACTTCTCTACCAGTCCATCTGTATCCTCTTTGATAAGATGGTATAAAAAAACTATCAGGCAATAAATGTCCGATAATCTTTAATTGTATGCTGTTTGTCTCCATTTTTATAATTTATTGTATATCCTATTTATTAAATGTAATTATTCAATTTATTTTAAATTACTCAAATACAAACCCTTATAAGTCTTTTTAGCACTTAGTACAGCGTTACGATTCAAGGGTATGTTACTCGAACAATTTAGATGTTTTAAAATATAAATCTTACAATTTCAGAAAATATTTCTAATTTTTATATCTGGCGAATCTTTAAGCTATAGCATGAGCAGTTTAAAAATAAATTGTTATAAATGAATATTACCTATTGAAATCGTCTCTCCATTTTAGCTATTCTACCATTAATTTTCTTTTAATCAATTTAGGAAAACGAGACAATTGAATCTTATTTAGGATGCCCTATTTCAGTTTTTTTTGACGATTTAAGATTCCCTTATTAAAGACACTTAAGAGATTTTACTTAAAGCTTTCACTCGAAACGGACTAAAAGGGCAGCTAAGATAGTGACTTAAGCATGCCCCGTGCGCATAATGGCGGCGCTCCCCTTGCCACCCTTTGGGACTTATAGCACGTGCACATCCTTAAGCCACTTGCATCTTGCTTTCTTTTTTCCCGTTTTTTCGTTTTGAAAACAATTTTTGTTGGAGCAGGATTAGAGAGAAAGTAAACAGTAGTAATCATTAAAAATTAAAATTATGGAAATCACAGGACGATTAACAGCAGATGCAGTAGTTCAAAAAGTGAACAGCGAAAAACAAGTGGTCAATTTCAGTATTGCTATCAATGACAATTACAAACCTAAGGGCAGTACCGAAGTAAAGGAAGCCGTTACCTATATCGATTGCTCCTATTGGTTAAATACCAAAACAGCACAGTGGCTTAAAAAAGGAACACTCGTACAGCTCTTTGGACGTATTGGTATCAGTGCATACAATAACAGCGAAGGTATAGCGGTGGGCACTCTGACGTTTCACACCAACAATATTAAAATTTTGGTTTTTGCCAAAAAGACAGAAACTGATACCGCAAAATTCAGCAGTAAAGGAAAAGAAATCAAAAAAACAGCAGACGTACCTTTTTTAATAATAGCGTAATCACTTAAAAATTAGCATCATGGCACACAATATAAATTACAACGAGAAGTGCGGAAAACACAGTTTTTTCAGTACTAAGGAAAAAGCATGGCACAATTTGGGGCAGATTATTACCGACTACCCAACAAGCGCCGAGGCAATTACCTACGCAGGTTTGGATTATGAAGTAGAAAAACGTAAACTGTTTACAGCCGGTTCAGCCGAAATTATTTTGGATAATGAAATCATTCACAATAATATAGAAGTACCAAATTACTACAGTACGGTGCGAACCGATAATGATGCTGTACTCGGTGTGGTAGGCAAAGATTACCAAATTGTACAAAACAAGGATGCCTTTTCTTTTTTTGACAGCATCGTAGGCGGTGACGGTATCCTATACGAAACTGCAGGGGCACTCGGAAAAGGGGAACGCATCTTTATAACAGCAAAATTGCCAGATTATATTAGGGTTGGTAACGATGATTTGATTGAGAAATATTTGTTCTTAACAACCTCACACGACGGAAGCGGAAGCATAACGGCTGCATTCACGCCTATCCGTATCGTTTGCAACAATACCCTTAATGCCGCTATGAACAATAAAACCAATACCGTTCGTATTCGTCACACTTCTAATGCCAAACAACGTTTGGAACAGGCGCACAAAGTAATAGGCATATCCGATATGCTCTCCGCGCAGATGGAATCCATTTTTAACCATTGGACAAAAATCCCAATCACGGACAATGAAGTAAAAAAACTAATACAGTCTGCCCTTGTTCCCAATAAGGAAGTGCTGAAAACTATAAAAGAGGGTAAGGAAGATGAATTATCAACTTGTTTTACAAATATGGTAGATAGTGCTTTTGAGTATGCTATGAGCGACCCGACACAGCTTATGGATACCACCAAAGGGACTGTATTTGGGGCATACAATTCTTTGACAGGCTATTTTCAGAATGTGAGAAATTACAAGAACGATGAAGCCAAATTAACCTCCCTTTTGATGGGGGGTACAGGGCAAATCCGTACACAGTCGGCTTTTAACCTTTGTGTGGATTTTGCCAGTAAAGGCTCGGATGCCTTGATTTTCAATTAGCTAATCAGGACAGGCAGATTATGCCTGTCCTTTTAAACCCTGAAAACATGATACAAATAGAAGATAAAAATGGAGAGAATATTGAGGTTTTAAATCTGGCAGAGGCAATCAAGCAGGCAGATTATTTCAGAAATTTTGCCCATACGGACAAACTCTTTGAAAAGTTTGACCACAAACGACAAGCCTATTAGCAGGATCTTTATGAGAAGCTAAAGAAAATTAGTGATTTAGATGTACAACAAAGTAAAAATAGGGATCAATTAAAAACTATTTTTGAGAAAATGAAATATAAATAAACATTTTATTAATACTGGGCAGTTTGCACTTGCAGGACTGGAAAAAATGGAGGAGTTACAATAAAATCAATTTATTATAAATAGAACGTGTGTACGGGAATCCTTAATATTATTTTTGGAAAGTTTAATATATTTGAAATAATGAATGATAGATATCAAGATATAATTGACCGGGAAAAAGCCAAATTAAATTTAAAATTGGCCAAAATTGATCGTATCCATAAACGTACTATGTTTACTATCTACTCAACTTTTTTAATTGTTTTAATTTGCTTGATTTGTTTTTTTTACATCGTTTTATAGATTATAATAGTAGAAAATATAGCGCTCCTTTTTTTTAGTTTAACTTTAGCTTGGAGGCAATCAGTTTCTTTCACCAAGTGATAAAACATTTTATCTATTTAACTTAAATAGAAATTTAATGATTAATTCCAAATTTTGTAAGTTTTCTTATAGATTTCAATGCGTTTATAATATTTATTTCTTTAATGCTTTCATTTTTAGAAATAGATTTATGAACTGACTTTAGATTTGAAAGTTCAAGATTATCAAATATTTTTGTTTGTTCTCCCAAATCAAAAATCTTCGTCCAATCATTCTTACTGATTAGTTTTAATCGGTCAAAAATTGCTTTTATATCGATAATTTCAATTTCAATTTCATTAGAAAGTGATTTAATTTGATCTATGTCAATTTGTTTATGCTCTATGTATACCATAAATTTATTTCCAATAGAAATATCTCTAGCATTTAGATTTTTTGAACGTTTGATTTTATTCGCAATTTCCCAAACATCTGTAGACATTAATTTGAATTCATCAATATTTAAAATATATTTAGACATTCCATCCCAAAATTTATTACCAAGTCCTAGTATTTTGGAAATATTCATCAAATTATTTTCTGATTTATTATCTACTTCTTCTATTTCAATATCTCTTGACAAAACCAAGTCTTCTGCTATAAAGCAATCACTATAATTACCGATATTAACAATATAATTCTCTTCTTTTAAAAGTTTCCAGCTTGACTCTTTTTTGGCATATTCTGAAATTAAAGAGTTGTTTGATGCTTTAACTAAGTGATTATAAACAAAAACAATCAATTTTTGTAATTCATTAATTATTCTGGCATCTAAATATTGTTCCTCATAGATTTTCCATAAATCAAGTCTATTATCAGTTAGATAATGAAAATAAGATAATGTGTAGGCAACAGTAAATGATTTTAAGTTGGTATCACCAATTGCATCAATATTTTTTCTTCCAAATAGTTTATCGACTGTTTTAAAAAGAATTGCATTTGCAATTAGCTTCTTATAAAAATTTTCACCTGGCAATTTATTCTTCTTTACTAATTCGTTGGTTTTTTTAGTAAAATGATTGAAATTTTTCTGAGCTCCTAGAGAAACAAAATGAGGCTCTAATTCCCAAATGTTAATATATTTTGCAATTTCAGATTTAACAATTTTTTGATTAGTAGGATTCTGTTCTTTAAATTTATTTTGTTGTTTTTTGTCTTTTAATTTGTTTAATGACTCTCTAAACTGCCCATTAACACGCTCAAAATACCATAATGTTGATTTTGATTTATTATTGAAGTCAGTAACATATTTCCTTCTAGATAATGATTCTATCTGGACAAAAAATGGATTATTTGATGAAAGATCTAAATCTGTAACTTTATTTTGACTGTTCGCAAATCTAGCTATATTTGGTACTTCAATATTCTTTTGATCAATATCCTTAATTACTGTCAATTTCATTTGAACAAATACTTTGCTTATATCAGCATCTTTATATTTCCTATTGGTATGAAATAATGATGCAGTCGTTTGGCCTCCATTAACAATTTGAAAATCATTCATTTTTGTTAAATGAAGTTGATTATCAATCATTTCTGTTTCAACAATTTCCGCTGTTGCAGTGATACCATTGTTGTAAGGTAAAAACATTTGAGGTTTCTCTCTAATAGTATCTCTAATTCCTTTATTATATTTTCCAGCTTGCCCTAAAAATGCTCTTACATTACTTTCTAATAATTCACTAGAATGCAAATCATACAATTTCGAAAGAACATCTCCGGGAATTATTGCTAAATAGCATTCATATAATTCATCCAAATCAGGCACTTTAAGACATTGAATTCCCAGAAGATCATTTGTTAAAAAATCTTTGAATTTAATCTCTATCGGTTCTCTATTACTAGAACTTTCATTTAATTTATAAAATCTTTGAATATCCCAAACATGAATGTAAATTTTCAAATCGTCATATCCTTTGATAGTGGTTGTGTCTAGATTATGATTTGAATTACCATTGATTAAAAAGAAAACATTTATTCTAACGAAATTTGTTTTTTGTTTTACTATAATTTTCAAAAGTGCATTTAATTCTGATTGTGCAGGATCTATATAATCGATATGCCCTTTTAACGCTGCATTTAGAAATTTTTTGATTTGATTTATATTCTTATCAAAATCACTTTTTTGAATATTAAAATCATAAGAGGTATGATTAAAATGTGTGATGAAAAGGTCTAAAGTTTCAAAATAAACTTTGTTATCATCGTCCTTGAATTCATCCTTTAAACAATATCCATTTATTTTCCAATCAATCCTTCCCTGCGAATCTGGATGAACATATGATAAAACACTCGCGCCTTCTGATTTACCTGCACTATCTAAAATTTCTAAGCAATGTTCAGTGAATTTATCTTCAAAACTAGCACCTTCACCATCTGAATAGACTAAGGCTGCTACATCAGATTGTATGGATTCAATATAATTTTTTAATCCTTTTACCATTAGTTTACTAATTCAATAAATGATTCAACATTTAACTTAAAAGTTTCGATAGCAGATAATTCAATATAATATGAAGCATTATATATTCCAGAGGCCAAGTCTGATGAAATTATTTTTGGAAAATCATTTTCTACTGAATATTTATAACACATTTTAAGAGCATATTGACTATTATAGTTTTCAAAATCTTCATCAGAGTAGCCAACTACTATTAATCTCTCATTAAAGAATTTCAGAGCATTGTGATTGCTAGATATTCTATTTCGGATTTGTTCAACAATAGAGTTAAGTGAAAACCCTCTGTCCTTTACTTGTTCGGCAACAAAAAGAATTAAATATAAGTGAGATAAATTTTGAGAGTCTAATTGCCTTTCACTTGTTATCCTAATTTTTGGAGTCTTTGAAGAAGTAAATTTTACTTCAATACCTTTAGAACCAAATAAGAAATCTTTGTCTTCATAATCTGGACCAGTCCAGCTTTCTAGCAAGTTCTCAATAGGAAATTTTTCATCTAAAAACGAGTTTATTAACAAAAGTTCCCCTATTAATCCTTTCTGATTTTCTAAAGTTAGTCCTTGAAAATTTATCTTATCAAATAATTTTTTCCACTTTAAAACTACATTTGAAGTTTCAATTAGAGCCTCATTTTCTGTAACACAATCAGCAATTTCATCCAGTATGTTTTCAATAAATAAACTAAATATATCCTTAAGTTGATTGTCTAAAAGATAAATATTAAGCTCTTTATAATCAGTAAAATCAAATACTTGAATCAAAAGCCCTTTGAATTTAAAATTTTTAAATTCAGGAATTTTAGCATTTTTTGAAGTTTCTATGATAAAAATATAATTTCCTGCTATATGGTCAGTTGCAGCAAAGCATTTGCACGGTAAAATTTCTTCAAGTCTAGTTTTAATTATAATTTCATCAGTGGGGGTTTGACTTGCCCAAATCAATTTAATATCTATCATAATTATTCGTTTTCAGGATTATCATCATCTTCCATAGGTTCATTTTCAAAATCAGCTTTCGTAGTTGCCATATAAGAAACTTTAACCTCATCGTTAATTTTTGGAAAATGAAGACTATAACCAATTACAGGTATACCAAAATCAATATTTGAAGTTCCTCTTTCGTCAAGAGCATAAATTAACAAAAGACCTTTTTTTTCTTTAGATCGTTGAAGCTTAATTTGTTCATTTGTTTTTAACTCTTGTATTGATAAGTCAACCTGTCTATCTTTCAAATCATCTATTTGATTTTTTGAGATTAAATAATTCTCGCTAGATCGTGATATACCCTTTTGATTTCTAATATTACATCCCAATTCAATTACTTCATTTTTATACGTTAATTTATATAAATTCACTTTCTCATTCGGTTTTCTACCATCTTTCGAGGCTGTTCCATTCCAGTCTATAAAAACATTTTCATCGGTATTTGATACTATACATATATTCCAATTAGAAATGCTATTATTTTTATTTTGCTCTATTATATAATCCGTTAAAGTTCCATTTTTTATGTTTGGTTGGTCAATCTTAAAATTGTTTAAAAAATCACATATTATTTCAATTTTTTGATCTCTATAAAGTAAATATTTTATCTTTTCTTTTTTCTTAATTCTGTCAATTTCTGATGGAAATCCAATTTCAGTAATTAAATCTTCATATACTTTAAAATTATTTTTGATTGCATATTCGGATTTAAGTAATTGATATGTTTGTGGATTTGAACCAGAAAATGAAATAGTTATGTTTTGGGCCCAATATAATTTTGCAACACTTGTTATTGTCATTAACCCATGATGATTTCGAACCTTTAGTTTAAAATCTTTAGGTTTTTGATGAGTTGCTGTCATTTCATCAAAATCATTTCTCATTTCTTCTGTGGCCATAGTAATGTGATTAAACCACTCGTAAATTTGTTCTGTTGTATAAAGTCTGCATAAGTCTACATAACCCGGTCTATAACCGAACCATCTCCCCATTTGCATTAAAGAATCATACATTTTTGTGGTTCTTAAATAATAACTAATTGAAAGACCTTCTAAAGTAATTCCTCTAGCGAGTCTACTACCGCCAACTGCAATTACTGACAAACCATTTTCATACCTGCCATAATCAATCTCTTCTATATTATGGTATTCTAAGTTAGTGGTAGATCTTGTTCCATGAACAGACCTCACATCAATTTTAGACACAGCACTTTTTAATTCTGTAATAACATCTTCCCAAAGATGATTTTTTATTCTTACATCAGTATAGTCTAGATTCTCTAATGTAGTTATAGTGGTTGGTTCGAAATCATTTTCAAATAGTTCTTTTAATTCCTGAATAAATTTCGAATCATTACTTTCTATTTTATTTTTAAATTCTCTGATTTTTTCATTTACTAATAATGCAACTCGATCAATCCATTTTACATATAAAGCAACGTGAACTAACATTGAATTATGCTTTTTATCATGACCTCTTAATCTTCTTATTGTACATGTCAGAATAAATGACTTAATCGCTAGCTCCAAACTTTCCGGTAAGTATTCCGGCAGATCATCTTTGTTATTTTTGTTTATTATTTTAAAAAAAGGAGGGTCATAATCATCAATTTTTCTAAATACATCAAGAGACTCATTAATTTCTCCTGTTATGGGATCTTCCAACCCAAAAACCTTTGCAGCTCCGATATAGTTTTTTGCAGCTTTAATATTTATTATAAAATCCCGAGGAAATAAATCATCACCAATTAAATATTCTTTCCCTTTTACTACTGTTTTTAATTCATAATTATATTCCTGAGAAATAAATAAGTTAGCATATGGAGTTGCAGTATATCCAATAAATGTATTTTGATCAAAAACATTTAATAAAGTTCGAATCAATTTGTTTATTGTCTTTACTTCATTGATATCTTTTGTAGTATTAACAGAAGCTGCATCTGCTTCATCATCGATTATTAATACTGGCACATCAAATAATTTTGGATGACCGTCAATTGTTTTAATTTTTTCATTTTTAGAAAACCAATCAATTAGATTTTCCAAAATTCCTTTGTTTTTTTTGACAACAAAAACTACTGGATTTTTTCCAATTGGGATATTTAACCTATTGGCAATTGCCTGATTAAAATCTCCTTCATCTCCAGTCTTATAATAAGATGAGGATAAAGAATAAATATCTGTATCCACTTTATATTTACCTGCTCCGATAATTTTTGTTTCTCCATTGTTATTTATGAAAGCAGAACTACTTCTTCCAATATAACCCTCATCAATTCTTTCTTGGGTTTGTCTTCTTAAGGAGCTTATTGTGCCTGCAATAACTATAATTACTTTATATCCTGCATCAGTTGCTTTATTTATTAGTCCAACATAGTTTGATGTTTTACCTGATTGAACGTGCCCAACAACCATCCCTCTTCTATCCCATGAACCTTTATTATTTGGATTGACGCATTTGTCTAGAATTTTTTCTGTAAAATCGTCTAAATCATTAACTGGAAAAGACGGATCTTTTTCAGCCATATAGGATTTGTATCTATGCCATAATTCCCAATTAATATTTGTTTTGTTTTCTTTCACCCAGGGCTCAATATCTTCTGACAACATTGTTATTGACCCTTTACCAATACTGAAATCCGCCATTAATATTTCAAATAGCTCATCTTTATCAATTGGCTGTGTTGGGTCAATGTTAATTATACTAACCTTTTCAATAATTAGTTTAATTATTTCTGGAGTTAATTCCCCTTTGCTTTTCTCATGATTAAGTAAGGTATGCGAGATAGCCCTTGCAGAATGCTTTATATCGTTCATTTTAAATGATCATTGATTAATGGAAAAAGATTAAATGGGGTTGAATTCATTATTTGTTGTCTTGATAAAGATTCAGGTATTCCTTGAGATTTATAAATTTCAAATAATTCAACTGCTAATTTTATTAAATCATCACTAGGCGTTTCTATCATTTTTTCTAATTCATGAAATGATGGGTCTTCATTTTGATTGTATAAAATCAGCTCTAATGGAATGTTTTCTTCTAGTAACTTTATAGCTTTTGAAAATAGTTTATTAGTACTATCTGTTTGAAGGAGCTGCTTTATTATAGGATGCTTTTTGTTTATTTTATATTTTTTAATTCCCTCTCGGTTTGTTTCGTCTTTCCATAAACTTTCAAATGAAGTATTTCTAATATCATTAGTAATTGTGTTTGGACCTCGCCAATTGTAAATCCTAGCAGATTTCATAACTGCTATCTTTGCTATTCTTCCTAATTCCCTTCTAATTTCAATTGGTGGAGTTGCGGTAGATTTTTTTATGTCTAAATTCCAATCAAAATCATTTGCATTAGGAAAGTTGACCGCAATTCTTGCCAATTTTGAATATTCACGTTTCTTTTCAATTCCTAACCAATCTCCTGAAACTAATAGTCGATCTCCTCTGTACACATAAAATCCTTGTTGTTGATACCAGCCTAATGGACCACCTGATTTTTCATAATCTTCAATACTTATTTTTGACATATGAGGCAATATGAAATACGTAACTTCAACATTATTAATAAGTAATTCTGTTTGTCCCATTTCCGGTTTGGGATTTAAATTTAAAAGAAAGGGATTCCAAGGAGCAATTTCATAAGTGTTTGAATAAATTTTTATTTTTTTATTTTCTATGAATTTATGAAATACAAGACCAAGGTGTTCTTTAACAGTAATCATTTCCTGATAAAAAGCATTTTTCACCGACTCATTTTCTTCTTTTGCATTTCCTACAATTCGATCTAAACATTCCCAAATTATAAGTGTACCACTTACTAATTCATCAATTTTTTTTAAATAAGTATCATCTGAAATATAATCCAATAATATCCATTCTTCTTCTTGGTTTATAAAATCAATATCCCAGCATCTTTTTATTGTATTGAATCCTTCTTTTTTAGTAACAACTGTTAATCTTTTGCATTGGGAAAACGAAGCCGTTTTCAATCCCATTCCAAATCTACCCAAGTCTTTTTCATCTCTCAAATCTTCAGGGTCTTTGCTTCCTGGAGTCATTGCAATAATTAACTCTTCTAAATTCATTCCTTTACCATTATCAAGTATGGAAATGAATGAATCTTTCCCTTTCCACAAATAATCTATAGTTATTAGGCTTGAAGATGCAGAAATACTATTGTCAAGTATATCTGCTATAGCAGTGGATAAATTGTAACCAAAACTTCTATAAGAATTGATAGTGGATTTTGGATTAGGCTTAGCGTTTTCGGCTTTGTATTGGTGCATAGTACTTAAAATTATCTTTTAATTCAATATTTTAATTACTTATAAAAATAAAATACCTTGTCTACTAATGTGTCTTGCCAATTTTGATTGAATTTCTGATAATATCTGTTGTCGCAACCTGAAAATAGGCTTTATATTATCATTTGGTTGAATATCATCAGTGAAGAAATGTCTAAAGTCAATTACAAGAAAATATGAAATATTGTTATATTGAAAGTCAGGTGAAAAAAATAAAGCTTCAGATTTATCATCTAAGTTCATTCTGAATTTTGTTTTTATTAAAATACCTCTAATTAACCTATCTGTTTTTTGTTTTTGTTGAACAAAATCACAAAGGGGAGTAACATTTACAATTACATTTAATAAATTTTCTCTGAGTTCATTATTGAATGCTTCTAAATTTATTGGTTTAATTTTTTGAATAGTTAATTCATCAACTACATTTATCGTTTCTTTAATTTCGTATAGAACAACACCAGAATATTTTAAATTATCAGTGTCTTCAGAGCATAGTAATTTTTTATTTAATTCCGGAACAATATCTTTATTAATAATTTCAGATTCTAATGACTGTGAATTTTGGATATTATTTAAATTTACATTATACTCTAAAGTATCTAAAAAAATAGAGCTCATTGCGTGAAAACAACTATTTATTTTTTTACTTGGGGAAGATGAATCAAAATGTTTTCCAGCATAACTTTTTCCTAGCTTATTAAAAATGTAATTTGCTTCTTGTTCCCATGGGTTTATTGAATTGGGAAAACTAAAAATTTCTTCGAGTGTATTATCTGCAGATATGTGTATTAAATTTTCCCAATGTAATAAATATGAAAAAGCAGGTTTCTCATTTAATAAACCATCAATTTTTCCAAACAGTTGATTTATGGATTGTTCTTGCTCTTCTGTTGGTGATCCATCTCCATTAAAATAATTTAATTTGCTTTCTTCTAAATAACCTATTGGTTTTCTATCTTTTAAATCAGTATCAAAAATATCATTTATTAAATGTTTATGATTTTCATGTCTACTCCAATAAACTATTACAAATGGAAAATTTACTGGAGATATAACTCTCTGTAAGACAGGTACTAATTTTGCTTTTAAGACTTTGTCTTCGTGCTCTCTATCATCAATTAAATTTATATCTAGAAAAACAACTCTAATGTCATTACAAAAATCTTCTTTTGAAGGTAAATATTTTAATTCACCAGAATAATATGTGAAAGGATATTGTTTACTTGACAAAACGTCCATAAGAGGTTTTGCTTGAATTATGTTATCGTCTATAATTGCTATTCTACCGTTTATTGGAAAACTCATATGTGGTTATTTTTTTAAGGCAAAAACTATTGTTGCTCCATTTTTAAATTCATCTGGCACTTCAAAATCACCCACATTAGGGAAGATTAACTTACCTTTTTGCGCTAACATTATTTCATTAGAAATATGTAAACCTAATCCTATACCATTAGGTTTTGCTGAGACAAAAGGTTCTACAATATCTTCTGTTGGGATTAAAAATCCTGTTCCATTATCAGTAAAAACTAAATTTAAATAATTCTCTTCCTCAATAATATTTATGAATATTGATTTTATTAGACTTGGTTTGGCATCATTTGCTTTATCTAACCAATAAATAGAATTATCAATGACATTCATTAAGCTGCCTATCAACAGATTTTTGGCAATCTTAACTTTAGTTCCGCCATTGTAATTTTTATATTCTTTTATTATTTTTATTTTATGTGCTGCTAATCTATATTCAGTATTAAATAGAGCCTGATCAATAATTTCAATAATATTCTCGTTATTTTGATTTGATTTTCTAATGATTTCTGCATAGCCATCTATTAAAGAAGACAAGTGTTTAACAAGTTTTAATACTCTGTCAGAAGCATTTTCCGCTGTCAATACCTTCATTACTTCCCCGATAATTTTATCAACTTCATGGACAACAATACTCATACTTAAACCAGCTCCCGCTGCCTTGAGTAGATTTTCGTTAACTCTTTTATAATCTGCTTCAATCTTATCTAAAAATTTTACAATTTCTTTCTTAACACTTTCATCTTTTACATTATTTTCAACATAGTCTTGTGCATCGGCCAATAGACTCATAACTGGTGCTGATTTAGGTGTCGGACCATAAATCTCTTTCAATTTTCTTTTATCACCGATTCTTAATATTTCTACGCAGTCAAAAATATGAAGTATGGAATTTTTAAAAGCTTTATAAGCATCGTTCTCAATAAAACCTTCTCGATTTGTTTTTTCAATCAAATCTTTACTATCTTTTCTATTAATAAATACTGCTCCTAAAATTAAATTATTACTAATTGATTTAGTTGGAGAATTAAATCTTCTATAATCTAAACCAAGCCAGTCATTTTCTGGCTCTCCATAATCATAAACTCTTAAACCATCTCTAAATACACTAACTCCTCCAGCATTCTTCATATATTTCCTAAAACCAGTCTTATCTGAAACACCTAAACTCAAAATATATGAATCCAGATCAAATACATAACCTTCGAATGTTATCTCTCCTATACTAAAGTCATCTAAAGAAAAACCGATTTCTTTATTTTTTTCATTAATGTATTTCAAGTTTTTGAATGATTTTACTAACTTGTCGTCTAATCCTACTTCCTTTAATTCCAACTTTGGCATTGAAGCCCAAGGTGTAAATTCATATTTAAAACTTGAAATTTCATTACCCTTCATTGAAGCTTTGAAATGGTATAATGACAACTCTTTTACCTCTTCCCATTTTAACAGACCGTCAAACCAATCAGGTCTATTAAGAATATCAAACTCAGGCTTAAAAGAATCTTTTGTTTCAAAAGGAGAAATTAAAGATGTTATTGCTCTTTTGATTTCACGAGCAACACCTCTTTCCCATGTTTTATGAAGATTACTTATTGTTAATTGTGTTCCTGTTTTCCCATTAGTAAAGTAAAGGGGGATATCTCTTTCAAATATTTTAATTGGAACATCTTCCAAGTATTTATATTCGTTAAAGGTCGACCAATCAATTTTAACATATACCTCCTTAGAATTCTCAGCTTTTGTAACTAACTCAATAATATTACCAAGCTTATGAACTCCAAATCTTCCTATACCTTTTTCCCCAATAGGTAACCTCTTATATTTAGGTGAAACTTCATTGTTCTCAATTTTCTTAGTTTTGAAATCACTACCAGGTTCCAGCCAAACATTTTCAACAATATCTATAGGCATACCATAGCCATCATCTTCAATAATAATTGTACCATTGCTATTATCATCTGGAATATCCATTAAAACATTTACAACATTAGCGTCTGCATCATAAGCATTCTTGACTAATTCAATTAAAGCGATACTTTCGTTTTTAATTAATTGATCTCCCAGTTGCAATAAAAGTCTTGCTCTGGGTTTAAATTTTGCATTAATGAATGTTCCTTCAATTTTATTAGTCATATTTTTTTAATATTCAAGTTATGGATATCTTTCTTTTATAAAGTTTTATTTTTCCAGAATATGTGGATCCTTTTGTATATTGGTAATTCCTTCTTTAATATTATATTTTATAAATACATTATTGACTATTTCAGCAATTTGATAAGCCAAATAAGGAGGAACTGCATTTCCAACTTGATGATATTGTGCCGTTCTTGGCCCGCAAAACAGGTAGTTATCTGGAAATGTTTGTATTCTGGCAGCCTCTCTAACTGTTAGACTTCTGCACTGATCAGGATCATAATGAATAAAATAATGTCCATCTTTTGAAATATGACTTGTTACTGTTGTAGCAGCACAATCAGGCATTTGAACCCTAAATCTATCTGCAAATTTTCCACTTAATGCACTAACGTGATCAGGCATTAGTTCAGTACTATGAACTTCATAATCTCGAAGTCTTGGAAATCGCTTAAATTTTTCGGCATATAAACTACCAAATAAATAGCGTTTTAAATCTTCAACTAAATGTGTTCTTGTTTCATGATTACTTACTCCTTTTAAATTTTCATCAGAATACCATTCTAATAATGGATTATCCTTTGACGGTGTTTTGTATTCAATGTATTCTGACCCTAAGCCATAAGAGGAGACCTTCACTTCTTTGAAAGGTAATTTTGATTCAAATCCTTTCCACGAAAGTATCTCGCGTTTTATATCGTTGATTTTCTGTTCCCAATTCAGATCTGAATCTATCTCATTTTTATATATTCTTTTCTTTGTTCCATTGACAGTTTCACTTGATATTATGGATCTTCCTAACCCACTTCTTACCTTAGGAAGATCACCAATAACACTCTTTAGGTCAGTTTCTTTTAAGCCTTCGTTCAAAATCGAAGGTAATACATCAACATCTTCTCGAATACCTAGTAAAATTACTCTATGTCTTTTTTGTGGTATTTTGAATTTTTCAGATTGAATTAAGTAATCTCTATCGTCCTTGTATAGAGGATGACCTAAATTATCAATACGCTCTGGCTTACTTGAGAGTGAATATATTTTGTACTTTGGAGAATTCGTATCTTTAAAAACTGACGAAGGGTCGCGAAGATCATTTAAAATCCAGTCAAATACTTTTTCTCCGTTAACATTTGCAGATAAAAGTCCTTTTACATTTTCCATTACAAAAACTGTCGGGTGATGAACTGCTATAATTCTTAAATATTCTTTGTAGAGATAAACACGATGATCTTCGTCATCTATTCCTCCAACTCTTGATCTTCCAACCAAAGAAAAGGCCTGACAAGGAGGCCCACCAATTAAAAGCCAGTCTTTTTGCCCGTTCAAGGACTCTTTAATTCTTTTATCTATTTTTGAGGATGGAAAATTATCGCTCCCTAATTCAGCTAGCCAAGCTTCTTTTTTTGCCTCGAATGATTCCTTAGGGAATTTTTCATATAAGTCTAAAATTAAGCTTTCTCTTTTAAGTAGTTTTTTTTCTTTTAAAACCTGATAATACTCATTTGGTACTTTTCCTTTTTCGAATTTTCTAAAAAAACTTCTTAATTCTAAAGTTTTGTGTGCATTAGCATCCTTTTCAATTGAAAGTTTTATATCAAAAACCCTTATTTTATTGCTAAAAACAGAAGAAAATCCTTCCCCTAGACCTCCCGGTCCGGCAAATAAATCAATTATAGGAATTTTATTATCTATCATAATTAGTTCACGTGAAAGTGAGTTTTTTTTAACCGTAAGGTTTAGAAAAAAGTGAAACACACTATTTTCACCTTGTAAATGGAATTTTATTTGTATTTCAGACTAAATATTAAAGTAAAATTAAATCTGATCATTTTCTATTAGTAAGTATAGAGATGTTGAAATCTAAAAACCATGAGAATTTAGAAAGATAATCTATACTGAAATTAAATTTACCATTTTCAATTTTAGATATAGTAGTTCTGCTCACATTCATAATGTCAGCTAATTGTTCTTGATTATATCCTTTTTTTTCACGGATTTCACGAATAGTTTCCCCTATCTTTAAGCGACAATCATGGAGATGTATTTCCATATTGTTATCTAACTCTTTAGCACTTCTATTGATCATTTATTATGCTTGTGTAATTTGTCTTGAGATTATTTCAATAGCTTCTTCTTTACTAACAATATTACCAAATTCTTGCAAAGAATCTTCATCTTTATATACACCATTGCGATCATTCCAACAAAGCCATTCTATTAAATCTAATCGGGACCAAGAATTTAATTCAGTTTCCAATAAATCCCCACGTAGTTCCATGAGCTTATAGTATGGATGATTCAATTTTTCTTCTTCAGTGATAATTGTACTCATTATTTTTACTTTATTTGGATAATAATTTTAGTCTTGATTAATCAGCAACGTCCCTAAATGTTCAACTCCCTTATTATCAACAACTGTAAGCCAAACATTAGTTTCTACACCTTTTGCCCCAGTAGATAGATTCAATTCTATCTTTTGTTCACTAACTTTGATTACTCTTCCTTCTACTTGTGAGTCGTCTGATTTATTTATAGTTACTTTGTGTCCCATTAGATCACCAGTACCTACCTCAACAACCTCTAAATCAGATAATTTAACTTTATTTATCGGAGGAAAAGGTAAGCCTGTATTTAGTGCTTGAATTTCTGCTCTAGAGCTTTCTTGATCTTCAATAACTTCTAGTACCACATATAACTGGTTTGGGTTTTCATGTGCCAATGGGGTATGAAATTTTACAATTTGCCCTTCTTTAACTGCTTTCATGATTTTAATTTTACTTATAATTTATGCATAAAAAATATAAATCAAATATAATAAAAAAGTTCTTCCAAAGGTGCAATATATTGAACATTTTTAAAAAGCTAACTTGTGTAATTAAAGTATAGATTTACCTAAGTAATTTATTTGTTGCAGAGAATTTAATAAATAAAATAATTACAGCAAAAAAGAAAAACAGATCATAAGTCTAAAAATATGAAAAAAGTAAAATAAAAAATATGCTTAATTGTTAGTATTCGTTATCTATTTGAGTCAACTTCAATTTTAGCTTTATTTTTTGTGATCAATATTTCAAAGATATTAAATTGATTAAATTTTCTTTTACGGATTCCCATAATCGGAAAGATTTTTTTGAATATACTCTAAGTTGTCTGGAAATTTTTCATGCTTCTTAAGCACTTTTTAAAAAATAGATTTGCTCAAAAAAAAATTTAAAGAAGTTCTGCGGAGAATAAAATAGCTGTTTATATGTATATTTTTCTAAAGCAAAAGTCAAGAATTACAATTACAAATTAAAATAAATTTCATCAAATTCTTCGATTGTTTTATATCCTAAAAATGAATGCCTTCTTTTTTTATTATACCAATTTTCGATGTATTCTTTTACTTGTATTTTCATTTGTTTCCTCGATACCAGATTATTTCCAACAAGCAATTCAGTTTTAAAATAATAGAAAAAACTTTCACAAACTGCATTGTCAGTAGAATTTCCTCTACCACTCATACTTCGTCTAACCAATTTATAAGAGTCCAATTTATTGGTAAACATTTTATTTGCATATTGAACACCTCTATCGGAATGGAATATTAATTCTTTGGTAATTTTCCTATTTTTAACAGCCATTTTCCAAGCACGGAGAGTAGTTTGTCTGGTACTCATTCCGTAGCTTAAACTCCATCCAATAATTTTCCTGTCAAATAAATCCATAATAATTGTGAGATACATAAAGCCTATGATAGTTTGTATGTATGTGATGTCTGAAACCCAGGCACTAGCAGGCTCGCCAACTGTGAATACTCTATTTAATACATTTGGAGATACATAATGATTATGGTACGAATCAGTTGTTACCTTAAATTTTCTTTTAACTTTGCTGCGAAGACCTAGCATTTTCATGTAAAATTTTACTGACGGGTATTGTATTTTAAATCCCCTTCTTTGAAGTTCTTTTGTAATTTTAACACCGTCATATTTTTTCTTAAATTCATAAAATATAGATGTAATTTCTTCTTTATATAAAATTATTCGGGTTTCTGTATCTGTAAGCTCTTGATTTTTTCGATTATAATATGTAGTTCTTGATACTTGCAATACGTTACATATTTTAATTATTGAAAATTTAGATTTATTATTTTCAATGAAATCTTTTGTCTTTACATAGCCTTGAGAAACAGATTCAGTTCCTTTTTTTAAAATTTCCAGTGTTATTTTTGAATCTTTAATTTTCTTTTCAAGGTTAGTAATTATGGTTTGCTCAGGAGTTAATTTTAAATAACCCGTTCCACAAAAACTTCCTGTTCCAAATTTTTTATATTCCTGTCGCCATCTGGATAAAATCTTTGCGGTTATTCCAAGCTCTCCTGCAATAACTTTAGTTTGACTCTTGCCTCGCTCATAAGTTAATTTAACTGCGTTCTCTTTGAAAGTCCGGTCGTAAATTTTACGTTTTTTCATAGGCTTAAAGTTTGGTAATTTATAATAGAATGCCTTTTTTAGTGTAGATATTCAAATATTTTATTCCTCATCTGTTTTTTTGTTAGAAGAATCTTTGAATCTATGAGTTCAGATTTAAGGGAATTAAAAAAGCTCTCAGAAATAGCGTTGTCAGAATGATTTCCTTTGCGACTCATACTGCGTCTTATAAACTTGTAAGAGTCTAATATACTACTTAGCATTTTGTTAGTATATTGAATTCTTCTATCAGAATGAAATAGTAAATCCTTCTTTATTGGTCTATTTTGAACAGCCATTTCCCAACATGGTATAATAGTCTCTTTGATAGTTAATCCATTACTAAGGCTCCATCCAATAATTTTCCTGTCAAATAAATCCATAATAATAGTCAAGAATAAAAGTCCATTCGCCGTTTGCATTTGAGTTATCCCGGAGACCCAGACCATAGATCGTTTTTCAACATTGAATTGCTGATTTAAAACATTAGGAAATGCATAAGGATTAGCGGGTAGAATTCTTTTAAATTTAGCATTTCTTCTAACTTTGCTAACCAGACCTAGTTTTTGCATATGTACAGAAACTTGGCCTGTTTTTATTTTAAACCCTCTACTTTGTAATTCGGCAGCAATTTTTGAACATCCATATATCTCATGGTATTCAAAAAATATGGAAGTTATCTCTTCATGTAACAAATTTACTCTACGTTGTATTGTCGATATTACCTGATTGTTCCAATTGTCATATGTAGTTTTTTCTGTACCTAAAACTTTACACATTTTTGTAATCGTGTACTTATCTGTATGGTTTTTAATAAAATCGTAAATTGTAAGTTTTCCACCAAAAGTATATTTACTTGCATTTTTAAAAATTTCAAGTTCAAGTTCTGATTCTTGAAGCTCATGTTTAAGTTTCCTTTTTAGTTTAGAAAATTGTTTTTGTTCTGGGTCTAATCTTGTGGAGCTACGACCACAAAAACTTAATGTTCCAAATTCAAGAAATTCCTGTCGCCATCGACTCATAAACGCAGTCCTAATACCCAGTTCTCTTGCACCTTTTGTAAGACCTATTTCAAATCCTAATTGGACTGCTTTCACTTTAAATTCTCGGTCGTAAAATTTACGTTTCTCCATTTCTTAAAGTTTAGGTTCTGTTTCCATGTGAATTTAAGAAATATAATAACGTATATGTAAACAATATAAGATAACAAAACGCACTTTATTTCATTATCTTTTTATCAAGCAACTTCCTCAGTATTTAAAAATTAATGTATAACGTAGGTATTATTATATAAAAGTATTATTAAGGAAAACAGAAAATTTCCAATTCAATTGATTAAATAGTTAAATTTGTATGATCGTTAAATTTGAATATACATCGTTGATATTTAATTTAATTAAAATTTTATTTTAACTTTAAAACAAACATTATGATAACTAAAATTCTAACAATAGAGGATGTTAAGCAATTTGCAAAACAATTGACAGCTGAAGGATTAAGTTTTCATCCAGATGATGATTTTAATGATTATATAAATTTTACGACTAACACACCTTCTTACAATAAAGAAGATGCTCAGTTAAGAAATGAATTGATGAATGAATGTTTTGATGTATGTGAAAACGAGGGAGTTGATATATATGAAATTATGATGGAAGAACTATTAATAGAATCAGGTTTGGATAAAATAATACCATTGCCGTCAAAGCAATAACATAATCGTGAACTAATTATATAGATTTATTGTATTGTAGGACTTAATCAAAATTATTAATGATTGACAGATAATTAAGTTGCGAATGAAGACCGAGTGCAAAAATCGCTAACATTAACCATCTTGTATCAAAATCAATTGACTACCGAAATTGGTCCTATGTAACCATCTATCTATTCTTGATTTCACTAAAATCCGTACCAAAACCGTTCTGGTACGGGTTTGGGACTAAATTAGCCCATTATGTCAGATTTTCGAAATCATACCAAATATAAGCCATTTTTTCAATTAAGCCAATTGCCCAAATCCGTTATAGTGACTATATAGGTGACGTTATTTTTATTCAGTAAATTCATTAATTATTACACCAAATTTACCTGGAATTCGTGTAGCGATTTTTACGGAAATATCTTTTGACTTCGAACGGACAATATTGTAAAGTGTTTGCCTTTGCATTATTGGCATTTTTTCTCCTATAATGACACTTTTTAGTGATTGGATAGGATATTTTAAAAAAACTCCTGCTTTATCTAAATTTTCAGTTTGTAAAATTATTCGAAGTTCTTTTTCGTATTGCCATTCAATAGATTTAGTAGCAAGCATTTTTTGATAGATTTCTCGATTTTTGGAATGGACTGAATCTAGATATTCTTTGTACATATGAATTTCAGAATGAGCATTTTCTTTTTGTTCATCAGTTAAATTTGCATATTCGAGTCTTTTTTCAGTTTCATAAATTGCATCTTCATTATAGTCAACTTGGTCAATTAAAACTGCACTTACTGCTGTATCGATTGTGGTCGGCTTTAATTCATATAAAACCTCAAATATGTCGGCGTCAATATCTTCCGTAATAATGGTTTCATGATCAAATTCCAAACAAAAACCACGAAGACCATTGGCGTAATGTGCCCACATTAATAAATTATCTTCAGTTTTGCTGAAACAGCATATTCTAGCACTTTCAATTGTTTTTGGAACACTTGGCTCTGTATCTTCTAATGACAATATTAAATCTTCATAATTTGCCAATGCACTTACATCATTAGCATCATCAAAACCCCAAGCTCTGATAATTTCTCCAATCCTTTCTGAATTTGAGTCTTTGTCGGGAAAACCACTAAAGATTTCGCACCTGCATTCAAAGGGATCGTTGAAGCTTTCATAATGATTTAAGTAGATTTGATCGTTTAATAAATTTACAAGAGAATATTCTGAAAATAAAGTATATTTAAACATATGTTTTGTTTTGCACAGATCTTATTATAATGTCAACTAACGTTCGCTCGCTACAAGCAGTTTGGGTCTAAATTAAGCCTATTATTCGGATTTGTCTAACTTCCAATTCAAAACAATATTTAAATTAAGCCAAATCCCCAAATTGCTTGCAGTGTGTGTGTTGGCAGAAGTTTTTTTTATAAATTGAAACGTTCTTTGTTTTCAGGAAATTTATCCGTCATAAAAAACCTGCTTTTGTTTGTTTCACGATATGTTTCAAATGTATTTATAAGCAATTTTTTAAAAATCGCTTTATAATTAATTTCGTCTTCTAGTTTTTCAAATTTTATGTTATTCCTTTCAATTCCTTTGTTTGCTTGTTGCTCAATATCTTCTGCTGAATATATTGTTTTGAGGTTTTCGCATACAATATTAAAAACTTCTTCGGAATCAATGTACGCATAAGTTGATATTTCTTCTGAATTGGATTCAATTAAACGTTTTGTTGCAGAATATATATCAAAAGACTCAAGTAATTCGTTGTAAAACTCGTTATATCTAATCATCAAATCATCAACTCTAATTTCCTCAAAGGCGCCAATAAAGCCATAGAAGGGTGAAGGTCTTTCAATTTCAATTTGACGCATTAAATATGCACCATTACAAACTGCTAATGTGAGAAAAAGATGGTTTCCCAAGTGCATATTAATTTCAACCAACATTAAATAAAAGTCGTACCAATTCAAAAATTCTTTAGATTTTAATTCTAATCCATTTTTGTTTCCGTGAATTTCAATATGTAATATTGGATAATAATCGAATTTTTTATGTTCTTCGATAATATGAAAAATTGCATCGTAAAATTCCAATTTATCTTCAACTTGTATAAGTTCAACTTTTAAATTTTTTGATTCTTTCCATCTTAACAAATCATCATATAATTGTTTCCCAGTTTGCTCTTTTGGATTTAGTGATTCAATTACATAAATTTTATTGAAATTAAATGGAGTCATTAAATTATTTTTTGAGGTAAAATTTCTGCCAATGTCTAGATACTACAGCGGGTTTGGGACTAAATTAAGCCCTATTCTCGGATTTGCCAAATTATTCAAATACAAAACCAACTTTCCTTTAAGCCAATTGCCCAAATCCGTTGTAGTGGCTGTTATCTGTCGTTCTTTTTTTTTCTCATTTTGTTTTGGAAGTTTGAAATATTTTCTATTATATTTGTAACCAATGTCTAACGTTGTGTAATTTGGTTATGAGTGAATATTTAACTATTTCAGAAACAGCAAAGTTGCTTAATAAGAGCACAAAAACACTTCGCCGTTGGGATGAAGAAGGAAAACTTTCTGCAGTTCGTGAACCTATGAGTAATTATAGAGTTTATAGAAAAAAAGATGTTGAGACTTTATTTGCTGATTTTCTTCAGACAGATGTCCGAGAAACAATTTCCAATTTTGTCGCTCCTGAAAATGAATACAAGGTTTTGGAGTTATTTGCTGGTGCTGGTGGTTTGGCTGTTGGAATGGAAAAAGCAGGATTGAAATGTGTTGCTTTGAATGAAATTGATAAACACGCTTGTGCAACTTTAAGAAATAATCGACCAAAATGGAATGTTCTGGAAGGAGATATAAAGAATTTCATTTTTTCTGAATATTACAATCAAGTGGATGTTGTTACTGGAGGATTTCCTTGCCAAGCATTTAGTTATGCTGGTAAAAGATTAGGATTTGAAGATGCTCGAGGAACTTTGTTTTATGAATTTGCGCGTGTTATCAAAGAAGTAAATCCGCCAATTTGTATCGGAGAAAATGTTAAAGGATTATTGAACCACGATAATGGAAAAACTTTACAAGGTATGATTTCTATTTTGGATGAAATTGGTTATAATGTTGTTCCTGTACAAGTCTTAAAGGCTATAAATTATAAAGTTCCACAAAAAAGAGAACGTCTTATTTTAGTTGGAATTAGGAAAGATATTGATTTAAAATATGAATATCCAAAGCCCTATAAAAAAATCTATAATCTTTCAGATGCACTCAAAAAAGGAGAATTGTTTGAGTCTAATGTGCATAAGTCTAGTGGAGCAAAATATCCCGAAAGTAAAAAAAGTGTTTTAGATCTAGTTCCGCCTAAAGGATATTGGAGAGATTTACCAATAGATATTCAGAAGGATTTTATGGGTGCAAGTTTTTATTTAGGTGGTGGAAAAACTGGTATGGCTAGAAGAATAGGTTGGGATGAACCTTGCTTAACCTTAACTTGTAGTCCAGCCCAAAAACAAACTGAAAGATGTCACCCAGACGAAACTCGTCCGTTTACAGTGCGTGAATATGCTAGAATACAAACTTTTCCAGATGATTGGCAATTTTCAGGACCAATGGCTCAACAATACAAACAAATTGGAAATGCTGTTCCTGTAAATTTAGGTCGTGAAGTTGGTTATTCGATTATCAAGTTTTTAAATGATTATTATAAAGTAAAATAGAAATCATAGATTTCTATTTTACTCAAAATATTTTGCTTGAATTTCTAACGCTAGATTTGAAATGGTTTCTTCTACAATATGACTTCCATCAACTTCTAATGCTACGTCTCCAATTGCATCAATCAAGTCAAAGTAAAAATCCTCTTTCCCTGTAAGTCTATACCAAAATTCTTTTCCTATTATTACAGGAAATGAATTAGATATTTTCTTATAATGTGAACTTAATTCAGCTTCTTCGCCGTAAATAACTCCAACTATCATATCATTTATTCCAACATTTAAGTTATTTGTTCTTGCTAAATTTCTAACACCATTGAAGTGATTAATAACAGTTACTACATCATCGTGATTAATTGTATTTGGACCAGCTTTTAGTTGACAATATTTTCTGCGTCCATCTATAGCATCAATGAATTCAATATCAATTCCTGTTGTCGTTGAACCTAATCCTTGAAATAGTTGTCCTATTAATTTTTGGATTTTCATTCCGAATGATGTGTTAATTGATGAGCCTAGAATTCTCGGTAAAACTAAAGCTCTTGCTATGCTTTCTGCATTATCATTTCCAGTTAGAAAATTTGCTAAATATTTGAATAAAAAAGGATTTACATTATATTCAGATAATTTACTTGCTCGTTTACAAGCTCCTTCAATATGGCTAGTTACAATTTCACTTCTGAAAAACTCTTTAGCATTGTTTAATATTTCGATTCTTTTTTCTTCTGTCATTTTTTTAAATTGGTTTTCAAAGATAGTAATTTTTGTTACGTCTTGTTTTTTTATAGAATGAAAGATAACGTTCTGGCACTACAGCGGGTTTGGGATTAAAAATGCGTAATCTTTCGGTTATGCCTAAATTTCCAAATACAGAACCAATTTTACATAAAGCCAAATGCCCAAATCCGTTGTAGTGGCTGTTATGGGCTGGATTTTTATTTATTCCAATTTCTACACTTTTAGTTTCAGAAAGTAAAACTCATTTATATGCTTCCATTTAAATTCATAATCTTGGTTTAATTTTAAATCTTCTCCGTAAGGTTTACTTGTTTTATATTGCAATACAGTTCCCGATTTATATTTATGATTATCTCTAAAATTAAAATCTGCTGTGTCGAATGAATAATTTTCTTGATTTACATAATGCAAATGATCAGTTGCCAATATGAAATAGCAAATATCAATTCCGTTCTGTTTATATAATTCTAAATTTGAAATGTCTTTGAAAACATCATATCGATTGTTTGGTTCTCTATGATTTCCTTTTTTAAAAAACTTTAATTCAATTGCGGTTTTCGTAATTGTTTCGTCATCTTTATATTTCAATAATAAATCAACTCTCGCTTTATTACTTTTACTTTTCACACTTTTATCACTTAAATCTATATAAGTCTCAAATTCTAAATGAAATTTATCTTCAAGCCTAAATTCATATAATTGTCCGAGCGTTTTCAAAATGTGACCAAATTCAAGTTGAAACGAAGCTTCGTTTTTTGCTGTTAATCCACCAAATGCTAATTTATTGATTAATAAATGAAAAGCAGTTTCAATAATTTCTTCGGATAATTTAATTTGAGTTTCTTTATTCATTTTTAACTTTTCGATTACGTTTCGGTCTTTTAATCTAGCTCATCACTTGTATATATGTTTGAATATATCAGGGTTATACACCCTAAATTGGGGTGCTATGTCTGACAAATGTCAGTATTTATTTATTTTCAAAAATAGGATCTTTATTTCATAAACCACTATGCGGACTTTTATTTAATACTTTTCGTACTAACAATCAATATAAATTTCGTTGCTCTTGCTACCTTTATCAATTGGAGAGAACACGATTCTAACTAATAGTTATATTAAATTCAAATAGCAAAATTATACATCATTTAAAATCTTTAAATCTTCCTACAAAAGGTTCGAATTCTGTATCATCGAGATCTATATTTATTAATATTTATATTGACCATTATGGGATTTGAACCGAAAATTTAATATTGCTTGATATTTATTTTATGTAAATCATCCAAAAAATGGTTCGAGAATTGTCCCGTTAGGCTACTGAATATTGTACGGTTGGGATAATTTCTAGGTCGATAATTGCCGCAACAATTGTTTATTTTTAATCTTTGATATCATAAACATTTAATGGATGAAGGTTAAGTGACCCCTAAATCGAGTGGTTTGAAACTTTTTTGAGATGCTTAATTCTTTTTACATTTTTCACATTCTAAATCCTCTTTTTCGATCAGAAAGTTTTTGTTGAGAATATACAGAAACCTGTTCAATAGCTTCCTCTAATGTCGGAATTGAACCTGTTGAAAGGTTTTTTAGTTCTGATTTTTTCAAAAGTTGTCCGTATCTGTCTTTTCTTATAATTTCCATTTTTTGTATATCAAAAACGTCGTTTTCTTGTCTTATCAACAAATTGCATTCAATCCTATCTTTATCATCTCCTGACCATTGCAGATAAGTAGATAGTGAAAAAATTCCGTCTTTATAAGGTCTTTCTGTACCATTGTTACAGGCTTCCAGATATTTGGTAATACTTTCTTTTAACTTTCCTGAATAGGCTGAATCTGTTTGAAAGTAACCAGTGAAGCCTTTGTCAATTAGAATTTTCACGAATGCGTCTAAATTAGGCAACTGTTTCATAATCTTAAGTTTTAGTTTATTATTCTATTTTTTAATATGTTGATTTTTTAATGTTGAAACTTTTCGAGTTATTACATATATAAATACAATGTTATTAAACCGAACCTTTCGATATTACTGGAACAAATGGTAAATTTTCTTGTATATTTACTTGATGTTTTTAAACTGAAGAGACTTTGTACTTCATAAAATTAGATGCATCATCTGTAAGCTAGGGCTCGAACCTAATAATTGCGTAAGCTAATATCCTCACCGAAAAAATGAGACACTATGGTGCGGTCAGAAAATTGTTGAACTATGTGCAGTAAAACAAGAAGTTTCTTTCGAGTCAACAGGTAAAACTTGGAATTTTTTACTTTATTGAATTAAAATTTTAATATTTTAAATCATAATTTTAAGCTATCAAGAAACGTTAAAACGGGAATAAGCTGTTCGATTGTAGCCCCATCGACTCCACAAAGGCAGAAAATAATATAATTTTCTGCCTTTTTTTATGTTAAATACCTAGTGAAATAAGGCACTCCCAAGTGTTCAATTTCACAGTTTCGTAATTTAAATAAAACTAACGATCCCTTTGTTTTCGGTACTTTACATTTTTCACTTTATTAAATTTGCTCAAAGTTGTCGAACTCTTTTAAAAAAAAGTTAAAAAATATAAAAAAAAACTTAATTTCATAAATAATAACGTAAAAAGGTGTTCGACTGCTAAAAAAGACTATTTTAATCTCGTAAACTATATAAAATTAGATGTAAAGAAAAAAACTTTAATTTTATGGTGTAATTGTAGCAAATTGCTTTCTGTAGAAGTAAAAACTCGGCATTGAAAAAAAAAAAACAGTAAAGATCTAACTTGTAACACATTAAACACCTTTATACATCTATTGGCACTCCTTTATTTGAGGTGTTTGCAAAGTTCTACCAGAATGGGTCTCAAAACATTGGTTGGGGATGATATTGCAGATTGGCATCTGGATGCTGCAGTTGAAAAGTGAAGACAATTTAAAACAATTTCTTAATATTTTATCTTATTTTTATGCTGTTTACTAATTAGATTTTTTTACTAATTTTTATTGTTATACAGCTGCTGATACTATATGGATAAACCTACTATATCTGATGCCGACTTATCAAGTGCGGGAGATGATTTTCACATACTTTGGACTATTAAAAAATCACTGGAATTATTAAACTTTGATAATTCAGGCCTAAAGGCCGTTACAATTGAAGGCTTCGAAAAAAACCTTTCACAGAAAATTGATCCTACAGGCGAGAAGTTTTTAGGAATTGATTTAACGGAATACTATGGAGGTGAGAATTTTCTGAGTTCTGACTCTATTGTCATATCACAATTAAAATACAGCACTAGACGCTCTAGCGAAAATTTCACCTTTTCAAAACTGTACGAAGGCAAAAAATCAAGCTCGTTTCACGGTTCTGTCATTCACAGACTTGCCGAAGTGTACAAAACATTTTTGTGTGAATTTGGGCGGGAAAAAGCTTTAGAGAAAATAACAATAAAACTGGTCACCAATAGGAATGTTAATGCTTCGCAATTATCGCAAATAATACAGATTCAAGATTTCCTAAAAAGAAACAAAAGGCCTTTAAGCATTACTTCCGTTTTAAATGAGTTCCCAAAATTTGTGAAAGAACCGTTCGTTAAATTACGTAAAGCCTCCGGACTTACTGTTTATGAATTCTGCGACTTTCTAAGGCTACTGAATTTTGAGGATTCAGGTACAGCATCAAGACAGACACTGAATTTTGAATTAGTAAAATCAATTGCCAAAACAAGTATCAGGTCTAAAAACCAGTTCAATTCACTTTTTAAAATGATATGGGACAAAATGATGCCCGAAAACCGTGATGAAAGAACCTTAACCTTAATTGATACCCTCGCATGCTTCGGATTCAGCAGTATTGAAAACCTGTTTCCTGTATCTCAAAATTTTGAACATAATCCAAGTGTGATCTTAAGGGAGCAGCTGCAGGAGATTATTACTGTAATTCACAAAAATACTTCCTATAAGCCAATCTGCATTCATGGCGGAGCCGGCATTGGAAAATCTACCATAACGCAGCAGATAAAAAATGAGCTTCCTGCTCATTCACAATGCATTTTATTTGACTGTTATGGAGCAGGCAAATACCAGAATCCAGAAGACAAGCGTCATTTACATCGAAATGCGATTATTCAGCTCTCTAACGAAATGGCAAAAAAAATCGGATCAGAGTTTCTACTTCTTCAGAATGAATCTGATGACGTTTATTTAAAAGAATTTATCAAAAGAATCAAAGATGCGGTAGCGGTGCTGAGAAATAGAGAACCTCTATCTTGTCTTGTTCTTGTTATAGATGCTGCCGATAACAGTATTACTGCCGCTGATCAATGTGGAGAAAAAAGTTTTGTCCAAGATCTCCTTAATATGGAAATTCCGTCAGGATGCCACATTATTGCTACTTCAAGGACTTATAGAAAAGAAACTCTGAACCTGCCCTCGAAGTATATCGACATTGAATTAAAACCATTCAGTATCGTTGAATCAGCGCTTTTCTTAAAAAATAATTTTGCTAAAATTACAGCTGATGAAGTTTTAGAATTTCACAATTATACTAAGGGAATCCCACGTGTGCAGTTTTACTCACTACATCTTAAAAGACAGGGAATAAATGAGGTAATAAACTACCTTAAACCAAATGGAAAAGCAGTAGAAGATTTAATTCTGGATAAAATTGAACAAGCTCTGCTTAGAGTAGGAAAAGACAAAAGAAAACTCATTGAGCATTTTTTCAAACTACTAATTTCACTGCCAAGACCTGTGCCGATTAGCTACTTATCAGAGATAATGAAAGTCGATTCCAAATTTCTTGAAGACCTGTCCTCTGACATCTGGAACGGGCTGATTTTGGACGGGGAACTTTTTAGCTTCAGGGATGAAGATTTTGAAAATTATATTAGGGAAAGCTATCAGATTTCTTTTGAACATCTTCAAGAGACGGCACTTCTTTTTTTTAACAAATCAGACCAAGATGAGTATGCCTCAGTAAATTTAGGAGGGCTTTTATTTAACGCTGGATTCAAACAAGAACTGGTAGACATTGTATTAAACAGAAAAGCACTGGTCTTTCCTAAAGATCCTATTAGAAATAAGCAAGTTTATATTAATAGAACCAAACTAGCTTTAAAAGTAAGCAGAGATATTGGCGATGAATTAACATTCTTCAAACTTCTATTTATTGCCGCCGAAGAATCAAAAACTGATAAGGCGTTAAATCAATTATTGATTAAATATCCGGACTTAGTAGCAAGTTACGGAGATGACCTTTCTCTATCCCGTCTAAAATTAAAATCTGATGAAAAGCCATGGGCTGGGGCATTTCACTTAAAACTTGCTGGGATATGCTCACGAAAACCTGAAAGCAGAGAAACAGCAATAAAGCATCTGAAAACAGCAAAGGAATGGTTAAACTGGAGAAATAAGTTAAAAGATGATCAGCGGAGAGATTATCCAATCACCAGTCTTGATATTGCATACGAAACAGAAACAGTATTACGATTATCTGGAGTTAAAAAAGCAATAGACAACCTCAATAGATGGATACCTCGGGAAATACGTTTATCCGCAGGAAATTATCTGGCCGAAAATATTTTGGCTTTTTCTGATAATAACGATATTGAAAACTGGGGTAAGTACACACATTTCCGAATAGATGTAAAAATCTTTCTAATCTGCAGACAATTTCAATACAATCTGCCTGTTAGCACAGATTTAACTGTTGTTGCCCGGCATCTCTGTGCTGTAATGGCAAGAAAAAAAATTAAGTTTAAACACAAACTAATAAGACTCGTTGTCCAGTTCTGCGATATATTAGCCTATCATAAAGTGGATCAAAAAATAACCTTAGAGATTCTTGATTTTATCAAAGTTAAGCCTGTAGAAAAAATTCCTTTTTTCTACAGTGACTACTCCGATAAGCATGAAGAAATTTTAATGGACATCTGCTTAGCAAAAGAAACTCTTCTACTGTCTTTAAAAAGTCAACAAAGTACTATTGATCATTTTTTACCCGATAAATTCAAAAATATAGGTAAGATAAAAGATACAAAAGAAAGAAATAGAATAGAGGACGACAAACGTGAATTTTTTTTATTTTTCAATTGCGCCATTCCTATCTACCAATTATATTCAGATTTGCAGACTAGACGAATTTCTGCTACTGAATGCGAGGAAAAATTCGAAGAAATATGTAATACTGTAGCAAAAAATTACGAATTTAAGCATCAATTTGGACATTGGTCTAACGATAGATTTTTATTTCTTGCAGGAAAATTAGTTAACTCTGCACTTTTACTTGATAGCACCCCAGAAAGAATAGATTTTATTTTGAAATCATTTGACGGCCAGACTGGCAGGTTAAGAATAAGATTTGAAATACTGCGCACAATAATTTCACACCGGGATCTGCTTAAAACTTCTTATAAAATTTTGGATGAATGTGACCAGATGATAAAAAATTCTGAATTATCTGCAAAAGAAGCTACTGATGATTATATCAAATGTCTGCTTTTCAGCAGAAAAATTGACAATTCATTTTCAAAATATTTTTTTGATGAAGCTGTTAAAGCAACTTCAGAAATAGACTATGAAGCTTTTATACAGATCCAGAGTATATCTTATCTGTCTGAATTGGGAATACCTGCATCAAATCCAAAGCTGGCATTTGAATATGCCAGATTTATAGAATACTGTGATGTAAAACTTAACGCTTACGACAAAGATCACCTGCCCTACACTGCAGGGCTTTTGGGAATTGGAAATCTCGACATGCCTTCTTTATTTGCTGTTATATGCAGGTGGCATCATAGAAATATCGCCGAAATTGACCAGCAGATAATTTATCTTATTGATAAAGCACTTGACAAAGAATATTTCAATCAAATTAATGCTGCATCACTGCTTCCTTTAATGACAAATTATCGCTACGATGAATTAGAGGAGGTTTATAAGTGTTTGATTGAAGAATTTGATAAAGCCTTTGATTCTGAACAAAAAAACAGGTTTATAAAATTGTTATTTAGCGATTTAAGACTAATAAAAGATAAGCATTTTATCAGAAAAATTTATGAACAGGTAAAATCCGGAAAATTTCTGCATAACTCCATATTAACAGATATTAAAAATTATATCGACTTTTTAGATAGTATTGATAAAAAGATCTCAGATAGCTCAGAGCCGGGTACATTTAAAAAAGAAACTTTTCGCCATGATATTGATATTCTACAGTTGGATTATACATCAGCTAAGCAAATTGAAAAAGCAATCGACTGCATTATTATCAAAAATCAGGAAAGCTATAATCACAGATGGAGCATACAGAATCTTCTGACTGACATTATAGAGCACTGCCAACCTGCACAATACATCCAGTTTCTAAATGCTTTAATTGATATCAGTGACAAATTACTGGATTTTGATTCTCTTGAAAATACCTTGAAGGAAGCTTTTAAGCAATGGTCTTACTATCCTGCCCTTAAAATTTGGAAAAAGGAAAAATTTAAAATTGTTCTACAGAGCAGATTGAAGCATTTTAACTTCGTTGAACATCTCAGTATATGGTCAATTCGCCAGTTTGGAGTCATGTTCTCTGTTGAAGATGCTGAATTAACAGATATCATGGTAGAAATCTTACCTACGAAAATAGATCTTCTTTCTGATGAATCCATATATAGCTCGCTGGAACTAATCAAGACTAAACTTTCACCAACTGACAATGAAAATCTTTTAACATGGATTTTACAGCGATGGAATTCAAAAATTAAACCTGATTTTGCAGACGGCTGCTGGAGAGAGGAATTAGCAGCGCCTGTAGATTCATCTGAGAATATAGCATATTTGCTGCGTTTTATATTAGGTCATCCAGACAAAGTACTGCGTTGGAGAGCAGTTCACACTTTAAGAAGGCTAGCCGAATTCAAAAACACCACAGTATTAACAGTTTTACTGGAGCTTCAAAACAAAAGGGATGTTCAGCCCTTTCAAAACGAAAAGTATCACTTTTACTGGATGTCCGCCAAATTATATCTGTGGATAGCTATTGAAAGAATATCTATTGACAATACAGAAACGCTGATTAAATTTAAAAATCTCTTTTATGACGAGTTGCTAGACCCTGCACTGCCACATGTTCTTATACGGCATTATATCAAAAATACCTGCTTAAACCTGTACGGCTTTGATAGCTCAACATATACAGAAGTAGAACTGCAGAACATTAATGCTGTAAATAAAAGCCAATTGACGCCTAATAAAGTAGAAAAATCAGATCTCCGGAATAAAAAAAATGCTCCGGATCCTGAAAAAAAATGGAATTTCCGTTTTAATTGGATCGAAACACTGCCATACTGGTTTAAATCGGTTGGTAAACCTTTTGGTCTGACCCAGTATGATGTTGCAGATATAGCAGACAGGTTCATTACAGAAAAATGGGGATACTCTGGTAATCCCGATGATGATGATTATCTGCGAGGGCAGCTCTATGATAGAGAATACAGTAAAACCTATAACCGTAAGGGAAATAACCCCGAAATTGAAAAACTGTCCGTTTATCTAGAGTACCATGCAATGTATTGCGTAGCAGGATATCTCATAGAGAACAAGCCCTTAGTACAATCAGAATATTACTGGGAAAAGTGGAATTACTGGCTCAGTTCAGAGGCAAATGCATTTGAAAAATTCTGGCTTTCTGACCTGCGTGACCCCATTCCTATGGAAGATTCTTACTGGAAAAATGAATTCAACACATTTGATAAGCAATGGTGTAATTCAATTCATGAAGAATACTTTGATAAAACAGTTGGTCTTTTGGATAACAAAAATAATTTTTTAAAGGTTTTTGGAGGAATTTCTAAACATATAGGCACCAATGAAGAAACAATAACAATCAGATCTTGTTTAGTTTCAAATAAGGGAGCAGATGCTTTACTAAGGGCTCTGCAAACTTCAAAAGACAGTTATGACTATACCCTGCCCTTCCAGGAAGAGGAAGAGGAAGAGGAAGAAGTAGATGATGAACAATTGGAGGAAGACAGTATTAATGAAAATGGTTTTGTTTTACAGGGATGGCTCAGGGAAATAACATCTCCATACGAAGGGCTTGATTCTCATGACCCCTTTTTTTGCAATACTTTAAAAGGTTACATAAGCTTTGGTAAATCAATTAATTCACAGTTTGACCTTATATACGATGATTTATTCAAAACAGGACATCATAAAAACAGATTAATCAGTATGTACAAGAACTGGAATGACATCTCAGATGTAGACAGTCATTACAGAAAATATAATGATGCGGTCGAAAGCTCAGGAACAATTTTAGAGGCGGACGGCGAATTCATACTTAAAATCTTAAAAACAGTAAAGAAGTCTTTAATTGTACAGTGCGTTGTAGAAAGACAGCTTGAAGAACGAGAATATACATACAGATTAGACGACAATAGAGCTCATGTAAAATTATATTTAATAAAAGAAGATGGAACAGTTAAAACACTCAGAGGAACAGATTATAAAATTGGGTAAAAAATTGATTAAGGAACTCGATTTGGTTTATTCTGTAAACACCATGGCAAGATGGATGTCACATTATCTGGCTGAATTAATTCACAATGCTGAATCTGCAGTTAACATTGAGGAAAAAAAAATACTTCAAAAGGAATGCTGCGATATCATACTCAAGATTTGGAGAGAAAAAGATGTACTCCCAATTCGCAAGCCCCTCGATGACCTTAGTCCGCTTGTAGAAATACTGCAAGTTCTTACCGAGGAAAAAGAAATAAGAATACTTCCAAGATGGGTAGAATATCGCAGTCTTCCAAGAAAAAATCAATGGGCGTCTTTTGTAGATGTGGTCAAAAATAACACTGAAAAAGTCTTTGATCAGGTTATGCAGATGCACATTCATAAAGATCTTCTAGCTAAAGATAAAGAATGGATGCAGAATAATATGGAATTTTTAAGCAGTGATCAGATTAATTTTATAAAATATATTGATTTACTTGCTGGATATGATTTCAAAAAAGGATTAATAAATTTAAATGACTTTCAATTATCTGATGATAATGAGGAAAGAATGACATTTATATTTAACAATCTTGAGCAGCTACTGAATGAACAGAAAAATGAACTGATTAAAATTAAAGAATCCTATTTCTCAAAGTAATCCTCCTTATAAACAGTTTAGACTGGATGTGCAAACAAAAACTGGAGAATGAGAAAAGAGAATATCATTCTGATTTTTACTCCTATTTTTGTTTACACATCCACTGATATCCAATGCATTTATTTTGAATTGTATTCTTAAATTACTGATCCATTCGTTAAATCCTCTGCATTTTTTTTAAAATTACATTAATGGTAACTCCATCAGCAGAATTAGCTCGTACAGAGTTTTTTGATAGCATGGAATTAACTTCATTAAACTTTTAGTCATTTTATTATTTAGATGGAATTTATATTATAATGGAAAAATTGGCCACTTCAACCATACTTTTTCTTTATGGCTTGATCAGCATATTTATAACTCCCTGAATATCAATATTTATTATTAAATTTTAAGAAGAAATCAAAAAAAATAAACCCCATTTAAATTGTCATTCCATTTTGACAAATAGTGGTCAATTGCATTGATTTTTTCTCCTTATTTTTTTTAGTTGCAAATAAAGGAGGATTAAAAAAATTATAATCTAAAAAGACCTTTACTTTTTAATAACGATTCCTTATAAATAAGCGATTCGTCAATTTCACTAGTATAATAATTACCGTTGTGATAATATAAATTGTTATTAAATAAAATTTTTATCAGTTCACGCTTTTGTAATAAAGAAGCATGACCGAAAATCTGCTTCATATCAATTAGTAAATCAAGGTGTTCTTCAAATAATTCAATTACTTTAGTTGTAAATAATTTCAATCTTTTGATTGACGCTCTTTGCTGTTCCATTTTGCTATGATATTCTAAACTCCATTTTTCAAAAGTCTTGGCACTTATTTCACCAGTAATCCATTTTTCTTCAAGAATAGTAAATTTAATCTCAATACCTTTGAGCTGATCTTCTTGTCTTATCATTTTTAGTCTTTTAGAACTTGCTTCCCTATTTATTTTCTTTCGACAACCTCTTATAATATTGTCAATCATTTTTTCAGAAAAAGTTATTAATTCTAATATAGAAAGAAGCTGATCATGAATTTTCACAGCACTTAGATTATTATGTCGTGGAAATTTACATTTATAATAGTAAAAATATTTTCCAGATTTACCTCGTGATGGTGCACCTGTCAAAGGATTACCACAGTGACATCTTAAAATCCCTCTCAGCGGCAACAGTTCGTCTAAAATAACTCTTGTTCCTTTTGGCTCATTAATCTTATTCTGAACTAATCTCCAAGTTTTATTATCGATAATAGCTTCATGAACAGCCGGAAATAATCCTCCAGGCAGATCTCTAAATGATTCTACTTCAAGCAATCCAGCATAAACAGGGTTTTTTAATATTTTTTCTACGGCAACATTTCCTTTCCTGTCAAATCCCATATCATAAACTTCTTTTTTAATAACATACAGAGGAACATTCTTCAAATAGCTTTTGTAAATAAACTTTACAATTTCAGATTCCATTTCATTGATCACTAAATGTCTCTGCTTGCCTATTCCACTTTTTCTATACCCGAATGGAGGAACACTGCCTATAAAACGTCCTTCTTTTGCTTTAGCTGTATATAGTCCTTTACGCACTTTAATACTTCGATTTATGTTATCTTCCTCCGCTAATAAAAACTGTAGCCCTGTTCTAAAAAAGTTTCCAGGAACTTCATAATCAAAGGTGATTCCTTCTGTAACACTTACAACCTGTATCTTATATTTTTTCTGAAGCTCTTTTATTAATGTAAGCGCTTCTCCAGCATTCCTGCTGAATCTGTCCATTTGATCAACAAGCAGATAATCTACTATTTTATGATACTTAGAAACAAATTCCTGTAATCTAATAAAATCAGGCCTTTCAAAAGTTTTGGCACTTTTACCTACATCAATAAAAGTGTCAACTAATTCTACATTATTATTTAAAATCCATTGGTCTGTGCATAATTCTTGCGCTTCTATCGAACTGTTACTTTGTCCAAGACTACTAAATCGTAGATATCTGATTACTTTCTTCATAGCATTGGTTTAAAATTGATTCAACAAGAATTTCAATAACTAATTCTGTTAACTGCTCCTCTTTGTCATTTTCAAATTGTTTGATACAATTTAATATTTTCATATCAATTATATCTTCTTCTGTGTATTCACTTAGCATAATTTAATTTTTGGTGCAAAATTATTTCTAAGATTATTTCTACACAACACCTTGTACTAATGTATATAGCACAAGGTGTTCAACTGTCGAACACCCTGAGTCAATCATTTTATACATTTTAAATAAAAAAAGGGAACCATTTTGGAAAAAACATCCAAAAAGAAAAAAATAATAAGGCTTTAAAAAAAACACAAAACAAACACAAATCCTTTTTAAATATAGGGATTTAGGACTTTTTTACAAGCCTATCTATAAACATTAATATAGGAATTAGCTCTTCGATTGTGATCCCATCAACTCCACAAAGGCAGAAAATTATATTATTTTCTGCCTTTTTTTTTGTTAAAAATCAATAAAATAGAGGCTTAACAAGTGTGCAATTTTACAATTTCGTAATTTAATAAAAACTAACAACCTCTTTGTTTTCGGTACTTTACGGTTTTTATTTTAATAAATTTCCAAGGGAGATTCGAACAGTTTTAAAGAAAAGTTAAAAATATTTTAAAGAACCTAATTTCACTGGTTGGAGCTACCTCTAATTTTGTTATAAAAGTTAAGTCATTTTTTTAAAGATACTTTACCAGTGTATATGTTTAGTGCTAAAATCGTAGTACTTGCTGTTTCAAAAAGCATAATCTTAATTTACATAAAATCAAAATCTAATTCATAATATGATTTACAAATATTATGGTTTGAATCCATTCGAGGTCACAACAGCCAAATGGCGCCAACTTAAGACAAGTGGCGCCATTTTTTATTTAAAGATCTATCAATAAATATTATCTGATTTTTTGTTTTCGTTTACTTTTTTTAAAGACATAAGAATCAGATAATATTTTACAAAAAAAAATATCTTTCAATAAATAAGCAAGAGTAATTTTGAATTTAAAGTGCAATAACTTAACAGGATTCGAACACAAAGAATGGAAAATTAATTAAGGTTCTATAATATCCTAAATTCTTTGCAATTGCTGTTCAATGGTAAATAATTAAATCTCATTTAGAAAATAGTATATCATTTAATCATTACTAAAATCTTCCCCTCGCATATCTGCGATTATTAATTGTTGCTCAACTGAGGTTGAAAATTAATTCATTTCTGTATTCTCCAAAATCATTATGTTTAAAATAAAAAAGATCCATCGAACCATATATTGATCAAACCACTACTAAATTCTTAAAATGAAATAAATTGCTTATTTTTTATGGTTATTGCTGTTGTTGCTGCAAATGATCCATGTAGTCTAATTGTTCCTGAACTCGAGTAGAAACCTCCTGAAGTTGTACGTCATTAATTTCTTCAAATTGTCGGCCGTCTTCGTAACCAATAGAAACGCAAACGGAAAGTGTTTGTCTTGCCAATCCTTTAAAAGTTCCTTTTATTGGACTACAATCGGCAAAATTTCTACCTACAGAAAGCCGAACATGATTGTCCATTGTCCAAATATTATTAGTAGGATCTAAACCTAGCCAGCCTTGTTTTGGCGTATAAATTTCAACCCAGGCATGCGTTGCACCTTCGCCACGAAGACCACTTTCGTTAGGGCAAATATAACCGCTTACATAACGAGATGGAATTCCCGCAGTACGCAAAAGCTGTAACAAAATGTGTGCAAAATCTTGGCAAACACCTTTTTTTAGCGTAAGAATTTCATCTACCGTAGTTTCTATATTGGTAATTCCTTTGGTGTAAGTAAAATTCTCAAACACATAAGTATTACATTTCTGCGCTATTTCTATTATTGATTTATGCGCAATATTGATTTTGTTTAAAATCTCAATAATTTCATTTTGTTTCTCAATTTCATCGATATAACAAAGACGTAATAGTAAAATACTCCTTTGTTTCTCTTCCTGAATATCCTCCACTGAAGTGGCATCTATATCTGGAATTTTAAGAGAATGATTCACACGAACCAACATTCGGGATTCTATCGTCATTTCGTTATGAGCATCCAAAACATTGAAATTTCCAACACGATTTCCGTAATAATCTACAGAAATATCAACATCAGGATTGTGTGTGATTAAAAGCTGATACTGAAGTACTTCTTGATTTTCAAAATGATGCGGAAATAATCTGATTTCGTTGATGCTTTCTTTTATAGGATAATTGTATTGATATTTTGTAAGGTGAACTATTTTGAAAACCGCCATATTTTTAGGTGTAAGAAAAGAATAATTTTGAAAAATCTGTCGAAAACTGAATGAGCTGATTTTTTGTATTTTGCAGCACTTCCTCTAATTCCTGATTGGTTAAATGCTGATAATCTGTAAAAGCAACATAACTTTTCAAACGCCCAAACTGGTTCATTAAAGTTCGGGCTTCACTTAGATCATTGTCTTTAAATAAACAATCCAAATAAGTATTAATAAAGTCGAGCGTGTAAATTACAGAGTGTGCAAAATCTTTATTGAAAATTACCTGATGTACTACTTTGCGGTTGTGCGAAATATTGCTGTAACTTTTCAAATACAATTCATAACCAGAAAGTGACAATAATAAACGACGCCAATAAAGCAGATCTTCTTCTCCTTCCAAATTATAATTGATGGGGGCAAAATAAGCCTGAGTCATTGAAATGGTTTGTAAACATCTCTCGATATGTTTGCCAATACTCGAAAAACACCAACCCAATCCTCTTGGCATCGTAACTTGAAGAATCCCATTGTAGAGCAATAAATCCTTGTTTAGTTTGGTAATAATTTTAAGTGCATCTGTAGTTTCCAGTTTTTTAGTTAAATCCGGTGAGTTCATATAATGATACATCGAGTTAATATGTTCCCATAATTCTTTGGTGATTTTATCTTGAGAACCGCGAGCATTTTCACGAGCCTTAACCACTAAATTTTTAACTGAATTATCATTTTGATTGTCACAAATAATATATTTTAAGACATAAGTGGTGTCGTATTGTATAGAATAAATTTTATCCTGAGATAAATTAGTGTAATATTCTAAAAGCGGTTTGTAACCCTGGGAATCATTAATTTCTTTATCAAAAGATAAAATATAAGAAGTATTTAAAGTAAGCAGCATTCCGTCTGTACGTTCCATATATCGGTTGAGCCAGAACATTCCGTCTGCAACTCTACTAAGCATATTTACTCCCATTTTTTGAATATTTTTTAAGGTTAAAAAATGATCTATTTTATAATCCAGGTGTCTTTACTGCCGCCGCCTTGTGATGAATTTACGACTAAAGAACCTTCGGTCAGGGCGACTCTCGTTAATCCGCCGGGAACAATTTGTACACCTTTTGGTCCGCATAAAGCGTAGGGACGTAAATCGACATGTCGCAATTGAAGTTTTCCATCAATCAAACACGGAACTGTGCTTAATTGTATAATGGGCTGTGCAATAAAGTTTCTAGGAGTTTTGGTAATTGCAATTTTGGCAGCATCCAATTCCTGTTGCGTTGCTTTATTGCCCATAATCATTCCGTAGCCACCACTTTGATTGGTTTCTTTAATAACCATATTTTCCATGTTGGCAAAAACATGCTCCCGTTCGTCTAGATTTTCCATTCGATAAGTCGGAACATTTTTTAAAATCGGTTCCTCATTCAAATAGTATTTTATCATATCGGGCACGTATGCATAAATCGCTTTATCATCGGCAACGCCATTTCCTACGGCATTTACAAGTGCGACATTTCCTTGTCTGTAAGCGCTGATTAATCCCGGAACGCCAAGTGCACTGTCTGGTTTAAAAACCAATGGATCAAGATATTCATCGTCTAAACGACGGTAAATTACATCAACTTGTTGCAAACCTGAAGTGGTTTTCATGTAAACGCGGCTATTATTGACTACTAAATCCCGACCTTCAACTAAAGGGATTCCCATTTGGCGCGCCAAGTAAGTATGCTCATAATAAGCTGAATTGTAAACACCCGGAGTTAGTAAAACTACATTTGGATTTGAAATACTTCGAGGAGAAAGTGAAACCAGAATACTATGAAAAATCATAGGATAATTACTTACCATACTGACATTGTTTGAGGACAGCATATCTGGAAAAATACGTTTGGTAATTTCTCTATTTTCCAACATATAGCTCACTCCGCTGGGACATCTCAAATTATCTTCGAGTACATAAAACTCTCCTTTTGCACCACGAATTAAATCGATTCCGGCAATATGAACATGAATATTATGTGGCACTTTTATACCCTGAACTTCTTGTATGTAATGCGGACATGAAGCAATTAAACCAGCAGGAATAATTCCTTCTTTTATAATATTCTGCTCGTTGTAAATATCTTCAAGAAATAAATTCAAAGCAATTAAACGCTGCTTTATTCCAGACTCTACTTCCAGCCAGTCTTTTTGAGTGATAATTCTTGGAATAATATCGAAGGGAAAAATACGCTCAATTCCGTTGTCATCATCACTGTAAACAGTAAAAGTTATACCTTGATTCATAAACAAATCAGAAGCCTGCTGTTGTTTGCTGGTTAAATTTTTATGACTTAAACCTTGAAGCGTTTTAAAAACCTGACTATAAGAATCTCTCACACCATCTTTTGAAAACATTTCATCCCAGCCGTTATCATTTAAAGTGGGTGCCAATTTCGCCATATAAAAATTATTAAATAAATTACATTTTGATATATCTGTTAAAAAATATTCTTTTTTTTAACTAAAATAAAGAATTAAAACACAACAAACCTCCTGATTAATAAAAATTAAATCATTTATACAAAATTCATTATTTAGTGTTTCAATTTTGAAAATAGTATTTTTTATAACTATCTTTTTTTTGAATTTTACATTCTGACGTGGTTCAAGGAATTGTTCCATCACATTTGAAAAAAAAAATTAAATTTCAATTTCTAAAATCATCACCAAATTTTGAACTGGATTATCTTCAAATTATATATTAACTTTATATAGAACAAAATTCAACTTTCATATTGCTTTAAAATTCTATTGTTTGAAAATTAATTTAAAAAATTGGTTCATTAATAAATCAGAGATTTTACAGTTTTTAAATATTTAACCCTTACGATACATACAAACCGCTCATAATTAAAAATTCAAAATAATTATCATACAAATCAACTTGAAAATAAGCCAATTTCTTTAAATCTTGCATGAAATGATTTGTAAATTGTTCAGTAAGGGTCACAAAATTAAAAGCCCATTTCTTACGAAATGGGCTTTTTTTTATGCTTTTTACCTCTATTTAACCAAATAACAAGGGAGCAAACAGCTTTTTATATTTATTCATTGCTTATTTTTTATTAAACATTACCAATCTTGCGAAGTTGGACTTATCACAATATCGTTCACATTAACATTATCCGGCTGGTCAAAAGCGAACAATACTGCATTTGCAATATCTTCAGGTTTAATCGCTTGCTTATTCAACTCGGCTGCAATTGCTGCACCTTCTTTGTTGGTTACTTTGTCTGCCCATCCTGTATTGATTACTCCCGGACTTATCAGGCTTATTTTAATTCCTTTATGCACAGATACCTCTTTTCTTAAACTTTCGGTAATCGCCCGAACGAAAAATTTGGTTCCGTGATAGATACCTGCTCCTACACCAATGTTGATTCCTGCCACAGATCCCATATTGAGAATATGACCGGATTTTTGCTCTAATAATTTAGGAAGAACTGCCGCAATAGCATTCAAATAACCTTTGATATTAGTATCAATCATCGCATTCCATTCCTCAATAGCAACGTCTTTCCATTGAGAAAACAGCATTAATCCGGCATTATTAACCAAATTATCTATTCTCCCGAACTTCTTAATTGCAAAATCTGCCATAGCTTTCATTTGATCAATGTCTGTTACGTCTGCAACAAATATTTCGGCTTTACCGCCTTCAGCTACAATCTGTTTTTTTACTTTTTCTATTTTATCATCAGCTCTGGAGACCAAAACAATGTTGGATCCGGCTTTAGCTAACTTTAATGCTGTTGCTGCACCAATGCCGGAAGATGCTCCGGTAATAATGGTTACAGACTCGTTTAATTTTTTCATATTTCTAATTTTTTTAAACAACTATAAATGTTGCTAACTACTTGGATCGATAAATAATCGGTTGTTCCTGCAATTTGTCAAATGATACGAAAAACGCCTTTGAATACGGTTGTTGATTATGAAGACTTAATCCGTCCAGACTTTCCCATTTTTCATTTAGAATAAAAATGTTTTCATCATCAATGCTTTGGTGAACATCATATTCGATGCAGGTCTCTTCTTTGATAGATAATTCAGGGAGACTGTATAAAAGTTTTTTGATTTCTTGCTGATGCTCAGGTTTTGCTTTTACAACAACAGTTAAATAAATACTCATAAAATTTGTTTTTTAGTATTAAAATGCAAGTTCATAAGGTTTGGGAACAGGAATTTCTGAACGAAGCTGTTTTGCCGCTTCTAAAGAAAAATAAGGATTTCGCAAAAGTTCACGACCTATAAAAATAAGATCGGCATCTTCATTCGTCAGGATCGTTTCTGCCTGATGTGCATTGGTAATCATACCTACCGTTCCCACCAATAATTGATCTTTCAACTCCCGCTTAATGGCGCTTGCAAATGGCAATTGATAACCGAAACCTACTGTGATTTTAGCATTTGGAACTGTGCCGCCCGAAGAAACATCAACAATATCAATTCCTTTTTCAGACAATTTTTTGCTTAGCCAAACTGAATCTTCAATGTTCCACCCTTCTTCCATCCAGTCTGTAGCCGAAATACGCACGGCAATTGGAAGATCTGAAGGCCATACCTGTTTTACTTTGTCGATAATTTCGAATAGAAATCTTGCTCTGTTTTCTATACTGCCGCCATAATGATCTGTTCTTTTGTTAGGAATAGGCGATAGAAATTCATTAATGAGATAACCGTGGGCACTGTGAATTTCAATCATTTCAAAACCCGCCATTAAAGCCCTCACTGCAGCATCTAGAAAAGCTTGTTGAAGTTCTTCGATATCTTGTAAGGTCATCTCGCGGGGCGTTTGCATTGTTGATGAAAACGGTATGGCAGAAGGCGCAATAACTTGCCATCCACCATCTTCATCCGGCATCAAAGGGCGACTTTCACGTCCTGAAGCCCAAGTACTTCCTTTTCTACCGGCATGAGCCAATTGAATAGCAGGAACACTTCCGGTACTTTTTATAAAGGATGTAATCCTGGTAAGCATTTCGATATGCTCGTTTTTCCAGATTCCTAAATCTCCTACTCCAATACGTCCGTCAGCTCGTACCGCTGTTGCTTCGAGCATTACTGCACCTGCACCTCCAATCGCTCTTGAGCCATAATGAACCAGGTGCCAGTCGCTTGCAAATCCATCCTGAGCCATATACATACACATTGGCGAAGTGATAATTCTATTTCTAAACGTAACTGATTTAACAGTCAATGGACTGAATAATTTTGACATTTTTATTTTTTTTTAAACGCAAAGCTCCACTGGAAGCAGTATTTTGCTCCCAGTAAAAACTTTACGAAATGATTTTTGATTATTTAGTGTACAGATGAAAAAGCTTTGCCACTACTTTCCATTCACCATTAATTTTGATTAACGAATGGTAATCTGTGAAATCTTCATCTGCTGCATCGTGTTCCATTTCAATGCGAACAACTGCTGTGGTAGGTGTTTTGTGTAAAACCGTAAGATTGGTTTTGATGTTGGGTGCTGCGCCAAATTTCTCTACGTAGGTGTACAGATTGTCTATACTTCCTTCTGAAAGGTCATCGCCTAAATGACCGTACATTATCGCATCGTTATGAAAAGTCTTTTTTAATGCTGCAACGTTTCCTGTTTTTAATCCGTTCACATAACCTTCCATTGCCGCCAGGACATCTTCATAATCCTGAACGGTATTGATATTTTGATTTGCTGACATAATTCTTATTTTATAATTTGATAAATTTTACTGATTATTTTCCAATCGTTTCCGTCTTTTACAAGGCTAAACATATCGGCATATTTGTTTGGTCCAAATTGTGATTCGATTCTCACTATTGCAACATCACCTCCTACATCCAGAGTAGTCAATGTGTAATTCGCTTCTGTTGGCTCAGCGGCAGAAAATCCATCAAATAACACTTGAATCGGAACACTTTTTAATGCTCCGTTTTCAGACCACGACATTGTTGCGGTTGACGCAAATGCTGGTTTTGCAATATTGCCATCGCCTTTTCTTCCTGCTTCTACATATAAATCTATTGCTTTCAGGATACTTTCTTTTTGTACTTGATTGTTTTGCATAACTTCTGTTTTATTGTTTTGATTGTTTTTATCCTGGCAGGAAGCTAATAATCCGCCAATGGTTAAGGCTGAGATAATAGCTAAAGTTGGGACTGAGGAAAAGATCTTTTTCGAAATTTTTCTAATATCCTGCCTAAAATCTGCGGAATTTCGAACTGCGGTTTTTCTTTCGGGAATATTTTTCATAAATCGTCTTGTTTTAGTTGAAAATTGCTAATTTTTGAGCTTAATTTTCTGTGCTATTTGACAGAATAGTTAAGCTCTATTTCTAAAACAAAGGTACAAGGACTAAAGCGTGACGTTTTTTCTAATTAGCTCAAAGATTTTGTCTAATTAGTCCTTTTTTAAGGATTTAAAATTATTCGTTGTGGAAGTTTCCCTATTAATAAATTTGTTATCAAACCTTTTTAATGAGCAATTGAGAATACACAGAAATACTAATATTCAAATAATTGAATGCCTAAATTTTTATTTGATTTGATGTAAAGCTTCAACAATTGGAGTATTGCCATCCTGCATTAAAATGACTTTACCTATAGTAGAATTATTTTCTGATACTGATACAAGAGTATCTACAACATTAGCAATAGAATTAGATCCGGCGTTAGTCACATTGGTCTCTATTTTTCCTGTACCTTCTTCTTCTATTAGCGCTCCGGGTTGCAATATAGTATAATCAAGTTGGGTTTGAGTCGTAAGGTAAAGGTCAGCATAATGCTTGGCAATATTATAATCTTTTAAGGTACTCAGGAAAGATTCATTCCAACGCTCCGGTTGCAAGGCGAAAATAGAACTTAGCATAATATAACGTTTAACTCCTGCTTTCTCTGAGGCTTGCATCGATTTTATCGCCCCGTGTAAGTCTATCTGTAAAAGGTTTTTCCCTCGTGAACCTGAGACAAAATAAACGACGTCTACACCAGTCATACTTTCGGCAATCGTATCAACATCGCTTAACAAATCAATATAAACTTGCTCAACATTATCCAGATTATTTTCTGGCTTTCGGTTTCTTGAACCCGATAAAACTTGATGTTGAGAAGCTAATTTAGTAACTAAAAGAGATCCAACCCTTCCATTTCCTCCAATAACGAATACTTTCATAAGCTTAATTTTAAAATTACTAACGAGAGATACTCGGTGCCTGTCCGTGAAATTCTTTATATATTCTTGAAAAGTGAGAAACATTTTCGAACCCTAAAGAATAACAGATATCTGAAACCGACAAAGCTGTAGTTTCCAGCATATCTTTTGCTTTTTCTAATCTCTTTTCTCTAATCCAGGTTGCAGGTGCAACATTGTATATATTTTGAAAATCTCTCTTAAAACTTGACAAACTTCTGCCGGAAAGATACGCCAGTTCAGAAACTGAAACTGGTGAAGCATAATGCTGTTCTACCACGTTACGGATATCAGTTTTTACAGGTTCGTGCAACTGAAGAATTTGTAAAAACATATTTCGGTTACATTCTGCAACATCATAAAGTAATTCCATTATTTTCAGGCGAAGCTGTCCGGGATGAACCACAGAATGATCAAAAAAATAAGGCTTCATGGAATGTGCAAATGCAACTAAACATTCATTCATTGGGTAAACTCCTGTTTTAATTTCTCCCTCAGGTTTTGAAACTTTAATTTCTGAGGTTGATAAAAACGACTTTAAAAGATCATCTTTAATACTAAACATTAAACTATCGTAAATATTATCATTTTCAGCATTTCCGAATTTATGATACTTTACGGCAGTTGCTTTTTTCAGCAAAATCATATCATTCTTGAAAAGCTTATATTCTTGTTTTCCATAAGTCAGAACAACTGATCCTTCTAATACAATTAGAAGTAAATGCTGTTCGAGGTACATTGTTCCTTTAACTTCTGTACTGTGTATGCACTGCTCAATTACTGAGCAGCCATCTAGCATCAGAGAATTTTGGGGAGCATCACCGCCAATCAAAGAAGTTGGAACTTTAATCATTTTCTTCATAATAGAATTATTAAATCTATAAAGCAGTTTTAATTTATTTTGGAATTAATACAAATAGTAAAAACTTCTATTACAAAAATACAAGCATTAAGAACAATATATTTTTCTTTTTAGTCCAAATTTTTTGCTCTTTTAGTCCTTAAACAATTTATGCTTAAAATAGTAGGCAAACATCAACTAGATTTACCTTCACAAAAAGATATCAATCCCCAACAGGACATCTAAACCAAATTTACAAAACCAATAGAAGACAGACTCTACATGTAGTACGCCAATTTCTTCAAATCATTCAAAAAAGATGTTGTAATTTGTCCCGTTGAGGTCACTACAGCCAAAAGGCGCCAATTGAAGACAATTGGCGCCTTTTTTTCATATCCTTATTAATAAATGAGTTTAACTTATTTTTTTGCTGTATTTTTCTTTTTTAAAAACATACCAAAATAAAAAAAAGACTATAATAAATAAGTGTATACATGAAAAATTAGGTAAATTTAAAATTAGCGTTCTATTAGACACTAAACCACAATAAAAAAAGAGCATCTTTTTTGATATCACGCTTAACTTCAAAAAAAACAATTTCAATTAATCGAATACGATGATCCTTTTGTAAAAAGATTAAATTTTAATTACAGCCATTAAATTTTCAATTTTAGAATTAGGAACTTCCGGATTTGCTCCAGGCGCTTCAGCAACAAGAGCACCAACTGCACAGGCAAAATCAATTGAATTCTGAGGTTCTTTTCCTGTTAGCAATGAAGTGATCAAAGCCGCCAAGAAAGAATCTCCGGCACCTACCGTATCAGCAACTTCAATTGGGTACCCACCATTTTCATAAATTTTTCCTTCCCACAACAACAAAGCTCCGTGTTTACCTTTCGTTACACACATTGCAGTTGCTTTTGTTTTTTCTTCAATGAAAGCCATATTTTCTTCCAGACTTTCATAAGGAGAATTCATTGCTTTTGCAATTTCAAGCAATTCTTCATCATTAAATTTAATAAAATCAGCCGATTGCATAAGCTGGTTCAGGATTTCATACGTATAATGTGGTTTTCTTAAATTCACATCAAAAACTTTATAAACATCATTTTGAAGCAGCTCTTCCAAAGCTTTTCTCGAAACGTTATCGCGACAAACCAAACTTCCGTAAATCAATACATCAGCCGATTTTACCGTTGCTTTTGCTAAATCATTCAATTCAATTTTATCCCAGGCAGACGGATAACTGATTTCATAAGTTGCCGATCCACGTTCATTTAAGGTAACGTTGACCAAACCAGTCGGGAAATCTTCTGAAATTACGATTGTATCCGTTTCAAGTCCCAGTTGTTTCACTTGATTTTTTATTGCTTTCCCATCTTCATCATTTCCTACACAGCTTATCATGGCCACTTCGCAACCCAGCGTTTTCATGCGCAAGGCAACATTCAATGGTGCACCGCCAATCTTTTTTTCATTGGCAAAAACATCCCAAAGTACCTCTCCGTATGCCACCGCCTTAAGGTTTTTTCCGTTATTCATTCTAAAATATTTTATTATTAATTTTTATTCAGGTTGCGTTATCTGAAGATTTGAGATTGTGCTCGTTTGTCCTTCAGCAATTAAACTCCATTTGTTTTTGTCTCTTCCGTAAATGCGGTTGGTGAGCGCCGTTTTTCCGTTAATATAAACTACGACAACACTTCCTTCAGCAATTATTTCAACATCATATTTTACATTTGTCTGAAATGCAAATGGCAAACGCGTTACTTCCTGTGAAGCCGAATTAAAACCGCTTATTTTTCCATTAGCAATATCCAAAACCACTTTATAATAACTTCCTGTATCATTGGTATGAAAAACAAATCCGGTTGTTCCGCTAGCTTTCGCTAAAGTGACTTCGGCTTTTATTTTAACTTTCTTTCCAATGCTTTTAAAAGTAACCATTGCTTTTTCTGTTTCTCCGGATAAAGAATAGGTTCCGTTATTGGCTGTTGCGTTGGCTGAAATTGCATCTACTTCTGCAGTAGCATTCTTTTTCGAAAATAAATCCTTAACCGATTTCGGTGATTGCGTTCCTAAAGTTCCATCTGAATTCTGAATCAATTCATGAATAACCATATTTCCTGCCCAATCTTTATTTCCTAAATCATTCTCAGGTGTTTTTCTGGCATTCCATCCAAAAACATATCTTTTGTTTCCATCAGAAGCTGTTTTTCCTGCATAAAAATATTCTCCGTCAATTCTGTCATTTTCCGGTTTTGTCCATGGACCATTTATTGATGAAGAAATTCTGTAATGCGTTCCTTTATTGCCACTCCAATTCTCCGAAAAAATTAAATACCAATTGCTTCCCATTTTGAAAATATCCGCACATTCCATCATCAGATAATTATCTTCAGGCGTTGTGATATAAATCGGAGCTTCAACATTCCATTTTCCTGATGCAGGATCAGCGCTTGTAAAATGCAACAAAACGGCTTTTCTTCCAGGTTCTGTCTGTGCGCTGACTAACATTGAATATTTTTTCAGTTCATCATTATAAAACACATGCGGATCTCTGAAATCATAGTTGTAATATCCCGCCGGAGCTGTAATTTTAAAAGACGGAACCTTTGTCCATTTTTTCAAGTCACTACTTGTTGCACACAACACACTTTCTCTCGCATTCGACTGAACAAAAACCGGATTTTCATTGTGCCCAGTATAATAAAAGTAATAAAGATTACCCACTTTGACAACTGATCCAGTGCCAATAGCAAAATCAGGTTCAAGCGTTGTACCATACGGAATAGTTTGACCTTCATAAGTAAAATGTGCCAAATCTGTACTTTGATATTCATGAATATCATGAAATCCTTTTCCGGCAGGTTTATTCTGCGCATCATGCAGAAAGTAAATATGGAATTTTCCGTTATCGAAAAAAGGCATAATATCTCCGGTATAACCTGCACTATAATAGGGATCAGTCGTGCCCATCCATTGTGCCGGCGGAACAGGAAAAATACTTGTTATTTCAGAATTGCCTCCTGAGATCGAACCTCCAATATAATTTTCATCCTGACTACACGAAACCAGCGAAAAGAAAACAGATGCTATTGTGATTATATTTCTATATTTCATTTTAATTAAATTCAAGGTTATTTACTTTGCCGCTAGATAATTGATACTGTTTTGTGTCAGCAGTTTAATGTTTGTAATAAACTCGTTTGCCTGACTTGGCACTCCGCTGCTATTGGTTTCATTGTACCAATCGTAAGCTACCATAGAAATAACAATTACATTTTTATTTGTGCTTGTATTTGGAAATTCTGCAATTGTAACTCTTCCGTTAAGTTCATTATCCCAGGCTTCACTTGCCAGATTGGTTCCTCCTGTTTGGTTTCTCCAGCCTTCTCCATTATTGTATCCGCCCCATTCCGGTAAAAACCACCACGCTGTATGATTTAATCTGAAAGTTCCGCTTTGCAGTAAATTGGCTTTTCCGGCTTCAAAAATGGTTAAACCTTGGAAAATTGGGTGGCCTTCATGACCAACGAATGACATTCCCCATGAATTTCCGTCCACAAATCCATTTGGAAGAAAATCTCCAAAAACATTATTTGGTCCTTTCCCTGACGGAACAATTCCTAAAGCATCAACATATTGCGAAGCAAATGAAGTCAACAACAGATTTCCTCCATTTGTTCTAAAATTTTTCAATGCATTTGTAACCGCAGGATTATAAGCCACAGAAGGTAAATTTGCAGCCGAATCAAAATGCCACCAAATGACGTCGATATCACTTAAATCGGCACCGTTTTGTATACTTTCGAAAGAAATATATTTAGCACCTGGAAAATTATCAAACAACCAGTTTGAAGCTGTAACTTCATCCATATTTGTAATTCCGGATCTTGTAGCGGCAGTTCCTAAAAATGCAACTGTCAATCCTGCAACCGGAACTCCAACATTTGCCGTATAGTTAACGCTTTTTCCATTTGATGTTATTACAAAAGTGACTGCGTTTGTAAAATCAACGGTTGCTCCTGAAGCTGGTGAAATGGTAACACCTGTCGTAACTTCAATTACGGGTTTAAGCGCTGTCAAATCAGTATTTTCAGGAAGCGTCATATTGATGGTTTTGCTAATGTCGTTTACAGTCGCTGCAACACCATTAATTGTAAAACTCTTAATTGGACTTAAAACGGTTGTAGTTACTATATAATCTTTGTATAAATTACCATTAACCACTCTGAATTTTACCGGATTTGTAAAATTCATTGCCGAATTTAATTCCGGATTTGATGTTGTGCCATCGACAAAAACAACTTCTGGTTTTATAGCTGTTATGTCAGATCCGTAAGGCATTACAACAGTAATTTTTCCTGTTGTCTGATCAATGTTTCCTGAAACTCCATTTAATTTGAATGACAGTACATTTGAAGGCGAACTCACATCAAATCCGCCAGTTTCAAAACTGTTTTCGCAGGCAGTAATCATAAAAATCATTGCCAATACTATAAACACTTTGGTCCAATATTTATTTAAAGCTTTTTTCATATTGCTGATTCTTTAAAGATTAATAACCTGGATTTTGTTTGTACAATCCCTGACTGAAATTAATTTGCTTCAACGGAATTGGGCAATACTCCTCTTTGTGCGCATCAAAAAAGGCATCCTGATAATACGTACGTTTTGTTTTTTCTTTAGCATAAAAATCATTCATAACTTGATCTGTGATTCCCCAGCGAACAAGATCGAAGAATCGGCTTCCTTCCATCGCCAATTCTAAACGACGTTCCCAACGCAATGCTTTGCGGGCAAAACCCTGCGTCCAGTTACAATTGCCACCATCTACATAGGTATTTATTTTGAAGTTTTTCACGTAAGGCAATCTTCCTGTACTCTGCGCCGCTCTTTCTCTGATTTGATTAATTAATGGCAAAGCTTCAGATTGTCTTCCTAATTCAATCAAAGCTTCGGCACGCATCAAAATCACATCAGCATAACGAATCTGTATTCTGTTTTTTGAATTTCCATAAAACGGATCAATATTTACCACGCAGCTGCAATTTGGAGCAACATTTTCTTTTAAAGAAGCAAAGTAACCATACGTCCCTGGAGAACGTACCCAAGCTTCAACATATAGAAATTCTGGATCATATTTATAAGGCAAGCCCGGCATTGCAACGGTATGATACAATCTTGGATCAACTGTATTTGCATCTATATTTTTATAATCAAAATCTTCATTGTTGTACGTATCAAACTCAGGCAAACCATTGGCTCCCGTTTTAAAAGCATTCACTAGATTTTGGCTTGGTTTATGAAAATCACAACAACCTAAACCTTGTGGTGTAGAAAGAACATCAGAAAAATTCAATCTTCCATATAAAGTTCCATCATTATCAGAAAACTGAATCGAGAAAATAGATTCCGGTCCGTTTTCGTAAGTTCCTGGCAAGAAATTGTTCGCAAAATCAGGTTCTAGAGTCGCTTTGCCAATAACTTTATCAGTCGCTGCAATTACTTCCTGCAAATGCTGTTGGCTAATTCCGGTAACCTTAAATGTCTCGTCCTGTGTATAGGCCTGATACAATCTTGTTTTTGCCAAATACGCATAAGCGGCTTTTTTAGTAGCGCGTCCTATTTGTGGCTGGGCATCAGGTAAATTGTCGGCCGCAGCCTGAAAATCTTCAGCAATTTTGGTCCAAAGCGCTTCGTTTGAAAGCGCTTTGTTTGAAATTGTTTTATATTTTTCTATCGGAATATCTTCTGTAATATAAGGCACATTTCTAAACATGATTTTCAGCATAAAATAAAAATGTCCTCTCAAGAAACGCATTTCAGCCATTCTCGTTTTCTTCAACGGATAATCGGCTTCTGAGATTTGTTCCAAAGCTTTCAATGCTTTATTAGCTCTTGAAACGCCCACATAACTGATGTACCAGAAACTATCCAATTCTCCAAAATCCGGGCGGATATTATTTGAAACTTCAAAAAAATGAAAATCCTGAATATCGTTTGTACCGCTTCCGCCTTTGTAGGCATCATCAGAACGTACATTTCCAAACGGCCATAAACTGTACGGAGAATCGTAATGATCATTTCCTAACTGCGCATAAGCCGCATTCATAAATCCTTCAACCGACTGCGGTGTAACAATATCTTCTTCTGACAACACACCACGCGGATCATTTTCTAAAAAATCGGAACAGGAAGCGAAGAAACACATCACTGCAAATCCTGCTATATATAATATTTTTTTCATTTTTAAATCTTTTATTATAAAGTAAAATTAAGACCAGCAGTAAAAGTTGTCGGCTGAGGATATCCAAAACCTGCATTTTCCGGATCAACACCTGTGAAGCTTTTCGCATCAATAATCAATAAGTTTTGACCGCTGATATAAAACCTGAAACTTTCCATACTAAGTTTTTTAAGTAAATCCTTTGGCAAACTATAGCCAAACTGTAAAACTCTAAGTTTTAGATAACTTCCGTTTTCTACATAATAAGTTGAAAATCTAGATTCTGCATTTCTGTCAACTGTTGTCAGTGCCGGAATGGTTGAATTTGGATTATCCAAAGACCATGCATTCAGCAGACGTGTTCCTTTGTTTGATCCCACATCATCTACGCTCCAGAAATCAGTCTGATATTTGGTATTATTGATAACATCCACGTCGCTTGCACCTTCCCAGAAAGTGGTAAAATCAAAGTTTTTATAAGACACGTTTAAATTAATTCCATACAACAATCCCGGATTTGGATTTCCGATCCATGTGCGGTCTTTATCTGTAATTGTTCCGTCGCCATTTAAGTCTTTGTAACGAATTCTTCCAAGGCCTTTTCCTTCCTGAATTGCCGAGTTGTCAACTTGATCCTGACTTGTAAACAATCCGTCAGTTACATAACCGTACATTGAATTTATTGGTCGTCCCAAAATATTATCATTCAGTCCGTCGCCCCCGTAATTGTTTTTTACTTCATCCGGCAATTGTGTAATCTTATTTTTGTTTGCCGAAATATTTCCTGAAATATCATATTTCAGTCCAAATGAAGTTTCATCATGATAGCCTAGAGAAAACTCCCAGCCTTTATTTTCCATAGAAGCTCCGTTTACCCAACGATTTCCACCTTCTCCAATAACTCCTAAATAAGGCGGCAACACCAAAATATCATCTGTTTTCTTGATATAATAATCTATAGATCCGCTTAATTTTTGTTTGAATAAACCAAAGTCCAAACCAATGTTGGTTTGTGTAGTCGTTTCCCATTTTAAATCATCATTTCCTGATTGCGTTGCGATAAAACCAGACGGAAGCAATCCGTTTCCGTTTCCTGCAATATCATAAGCTGTTCCGTAGGATGTTGCCCAAGTTGGACTTCCGCCTGCGTAACTTGCCAGATAAAGCGAGTAAACTGCCGTATTACTGATTTCTTGATTTCCGGTTTGTCCCCATCCCGCTCTTAATTTCAAATCAGAAAAAACAGTAGCATTGTTTTTAATGAAGTTTTCGTTGCTGATTCTCCATCCTGCAGAAACTGCCGGAAATGTTCCGAATTGATTATTTTTTCCAAAACGAGAAGAACCATCACGACGAATTGTAGCCGAAACCAAATAACGATTATCAAACTCGTAATCTGCTTTTCCAAAATAAGATAGCAAAGAATATACGGTCGAAGTTCCGCTGGTAAAAGATTCTCCTGTTCCTGCATCCGGATACATATAATCCGGCGTTTCGATCAAAAAGTCATTTTTACGCAACGTATTTGTATCATAAGTATCTTTATACATCTCCGTTCCCGCCATCAAATTAAGATTGCTTTTTCCAAAGTTTAAACTATAAATCGCAGTATTAGTCCAAGTCCATTTATCACTGATTGACTGATCGATAGTTACAGAAGTCTGATCGTTTTGCAGATAACCTGATTTGTAGCTTCTCTGTAACGTGCGTTTTTTATAAAAACCATAATCCATTCCGAAACTGGTTTTGATGTGCAGGTTTTTAATGATTTCCAAATCCGCGTAAGCGTTACCAAAAAGGCGCAAATAATCGTATTTGTTGTCTTTATTATATTCTAAAAGTCGAACCGGATTTTGTCTGTCGTTCATTCCTCCAACAGGTCCTCCCCAACCAATTCCGTCTACAGTATGCACCGGAATAATTGGTAAAGCTCTAAGTGCCGGATCTAAAACGCCCGGATCTGTTACTTCGTTCGTGCGGTTTAGACTGAAGTTTTCTCCAATAACTAATTTGCCATCAAAATATTTATAAGAACTGTTCATTCTGGCAGAAATTCTTTCGAAATCTGTTGTTTTTACAACACCTTCGTTTCCATAATACCCTAGCGAGAAAACATAATTTCCTTTATCCGAAGCATTCGATACAGACAAATCATAAGAATTGGCAACTCCGGTTTGAGAAATAGCATCGTACCAATCCGTGTTTGAAGCTTTTATGGTTTGCTGTGCATCTAAATATTCCGGAACCAAAACTTTATTCAATTGCGGTTTGTTGTTATTTACTGACCAGTCAAACTGATAACGCAAATTGTTGTTATTCGGATTTAAACCGTCGTTAATATTCGCCTGCCAAAGTGCCTGTCCAAATTGGTTCGCGTTTAGAACATCCAACTTTCTAGAATAATCAGAAAAGGAAGCATAGGTACTGAAATTGATTCTCATTTTACCTTCTTTTCCTTTTTTGGTTGTAATGATAATCACACCGTTTGAAGCTCGGGAACCATAAATACTTGCCGAAGAAGCATCTTTCAAAACCTGAATGGTTTCGATATCATTAGGGTTTAATTCGTGCATTCCGGATTTTGTCGGCATTCCGTCAATAACGTAAAGCGGATCTGTGTTGTTTAAAGTTCCAACACCACGAATGACCACTTTTGTATTTCCTCCGCTTGGCGAACCATCAGACGATACTTTTACTCCGGCAATTCTTCCCTGTAAAGCTTTGATCGGATTTGGTTCCGGCTGTTTCATAACATCTTTCATGTTCACAACCGCAACTGCTCCTGTGATATCCGTTTTCTTTTGTTTTGAATAACCGGTTACCACGACTTCATTCAATTGATTGTTGTCTACTTTCAACGTTATATTGATTGTTTTTTGCTCTTTAACAGAAATCGATTGCGGGGCATATCCTATAAAAGAAACTATAAGTACAGCGTCTGAAGCGACATTTGGGAAAGAAAAATTTCCATCAAAATCGGTGACCGAACTGGTATTTGTTCCTAAAATAATAACTGTCGCTCCAGGAAGCGGCATTCCGTCATCAGACGAAATTACCGTTCCTTTAATTCCGTTTTCCTGCGCCGTCATCATCAGCATCGGAAAGAAGAAAAATAGAAAATAAATAATCTTACTTTTCATAAATTAATTGTTTTGGTTTATATTTAATTGGTTAATTACGTAGTTAGTATTTCGCTTGCGATAAGCAATCGATAATTTTCAGAACAAAGCATAAAAGGTCAGAAAGGAAAATCTTTCGAGTATTTACAAGCTTTAGCTGTGGATTTTTAAGAAGAAAAAATAATTCTGCTATTCTTTCTTAGTGCCTTTTTGAGACATTTAATTCCTGAATTATTACATTATTTACTTCCATTTTCTCTTTTGAAGTAATCGAAAGTGAAGTAAATGGTTTATTTAGAAAAAAGATTTCCGTCATTACTTTTTCGCCATTATTGTAGAATATTTCAATTGAAGTTTTATCCAGAATAATTTTAAAAGCGGCACTTTTTTGGCTTCCTTCCAAAAATGCTTTGCTTACTGGTAAAGCAAACTTATCTGAAAAATCCATTTTACCGGCTTTAGAACGATCAACAAATAAGTAATTTTCTTTGTTGTTTAAACCGAAACTTAAAGATTCTCCATTTGCATTTGAAAGTGTAAAAGCATAATCTTCCTGTTTTAAGTTTTTTAAATCTAAACTAATAACTGTCTGTGTTAAATCTACTTTTCCGTTTTCAATTAAATTCAAAGTTCCTTTTCCGGTTTTACTTTTTGTTTTAATGGTTTTAGAAACATAATTATTGATTTCTTTTACCGGTGTGCTAACCAAATTATAATGGTTTCCTTTTTTAACCAGCTTCAATTCACGCGGAATGGTTGTACTGCTTCTCCATGTTGTTGTTGGAACTTGCTGTGCATAATCCCAGTTTGACATCCATCCGATAAACAGTCTTCTTCCGTCTGAAGTTGGAACATTATTCCACGTTACTCCTGCATAATTATCTTTTCCATAATCTGCCCAAACTGCTTTTTCATTTTTCACTCTTTCGGCAAAACTTTGATCCATCATAAATGTTTTTCCGTCAAAATCCCCAACAAAATATTGAACTCCTGAACCTCCGTTTGGCCCACCCGGATTAAGATTTACGATTAAAACCCATTTTTTTTCTTTTGTACCTTCAACTTTTATTTCGAAGAAATCAGGACATTCCCAAACACCGCCATGAGCACCAATATTTTTTCCGAATTCAGATGCAAATTCCCAGTTTTTCAGATTTGATGATTTGTAAAAATGAATTCGATCCTGTGCTGCCAAAGCCATAATCCACTGTTTGTGCGTTTCATCCCAAGAAACTTTTGGATCTCTAAAATCTCTAATTCCAGGGTTTTTCACGACAGGATTTCCTTCCTCAAATTTCTGCCATGTAAAACCGTTATCATTAGAAAAAGCAATATCCTGCTGCTCCACATCAATTTTGCCAGCTTTTTCCTTTGCCATATCATGCAAAGTATAAATAGCAATAATCGGAGCTGTTTTTCCCGTTCCTAAACCAGATGTGTTATGCGTGTCGACAACGGCACTTCCGGAGAATATATACTTGTCTTTATCCGGATAAAGCGCGATAGGCTGTTCTTCCCATTTAATTAAATCTTTAGAAATGGCATGTCCCCAATGCATTGGTCCCCATGTATTTCCATCAGGATAATGCTGGTAAAACAAATGATAGTATCCGTTGGAAAAGAACATTCCGTTAGGATCGTTCATCCAGCCTTTTTTTGGCGTAAAATGAAAATTTGGTCGATACATTTGTTCTTCCGCTGTGTTCGATACAGTTACGGCAGCAGTTTGTGCAGTTGCAGAAGACGGTTTTAATCCTACTATCGACAGTAAGGCAGCACTATAAAGAGCTAACGGCAGATGTTTCTTTGATTTCATTTTTGTGGTTATTTTTTTTAGTTAGTGTTTCGCTTAAAGCTTCTAAAGAAATTCCTTTTGTTTCCGGCATCAGAAAAATTACAAATAACAATTGTAAAACCATCATTAAAGTAAAAATAAGGAATACAACTTCTGGTCCGATTTCTGAAAATAACATCGGAATTAAAGACGGAATAATCGCTGCCAAAACCCAATGTACTGAACTTCCAAATGCCTGTCCGGATGCACGAATATGATTTGGGAATATTTCTGAAATAAAAACCCAAATGACCGCACCCTGACCAATTGCATGTGAAGCAATAAAAAGGAAAAGGAAAATAGGAACTGACAAACCTCCCCAATTGTAATAGAAAGAAGCCGATACTAATCCGAGTGAAATAATATATCCAACAGAACCAATGTACATTAACAACTTTCTTCCTAATTTGTCGATTAATGCCACACCAATTAAGGTGAAAATAAGATTTGTAACTCCAATTCCGATACTGCTTAACAACGCTGTATTTTGCCCTAAGCCGGCTTCTTCAAAAATTCTTGGCGCATAATAAAGAAATGCATTGATTCCCGAAAACTGATTGAAAAAGGCAATTAAAAAAGCCAGAATTAAAGGAAAACGGTATTTCTTCATGAAAATATTTTCGTGTTTGGTAATACCGTTTTCACGGGAATCATCCATTAAATCAGAAATATTTGCAGACGGATCAATCGTATATAAAACTTTACGTGCTTCTTCGTCACGATTTTTAGACAAAAGCCATCTTGGACTTTCGGGAATTGTCAAAATAAAAAGAATATAAATCAGAGAAGGAATTGCCTGAACACCAATCATCCATCTCCAGGCGTTTTCTCCAATATCTTTTAAAAAGTAATTAGAGATAAAAGCAATTAAAATACCTAATACAATATTAAACTGATACAAAGCAACCAATCTTCCTCTTTTGTCTGCCGGAGCAATTTCTGACACATAAGCCGGAGCAGCAATAGTAGAAGCACCAACTCCTAAACCACCAATAAATCTAAAGGCAGCAAAAACAAACGGATCATTAGCGAAAGCGGCACCAATTGCCGAAGCAAAATATAAAATCCCAATCCAGAACAAGGTTTTTTTACGTCCTATTTTATTTGTTGGGATTCCTCCAAAGATTGCACCAACTACAGTTCCCCATAATGCCATTGCCATAACAACTGAACCATGAAAGGCATCTGACGAGTGCCACAGAAGCTGTAATTGTTTATCAGCTCCAGAAATAACTACGGTATCAAAACCGAAAAGAAAACCTGCCAGTGCAGCAGTAACAGACCAAATCAATATCTTATTCATTGTACATGTATTAAAAACTTGTTGCTAAGATATCTGCAAAAAAAACAACTTATTTTTAATGATGTTACAATTTATTTCTATAAATATTGATAGTTTAGCATTTTAAACTCAAAACCTTTATTTACAAGGTTTTACGTAAATTAAAAAACTTTTACGAAAACCTTGTAGTTTCGATTTTGTTACATCACCTTCAAAATTGATACTTTAAAAGAAACAATTTCAAATACAAATTAGCTGGACGTTTTATATTCTTTAGGAGAAATTCCAAATTTATTCTTAAAAGCTGTAGAAAAATAGTTTGGCGAAGAGAAACCTAGCGAGTAGGCAATTTCAGAAATATTCATGTCATTTGACTTCAAAAGCTCTGCTGCTTTCTCTAATTTGACATTATTAATATGATCGCTAATATTAATTCCGATAATTGCTTTCACTTTTCTATACAGCTGAACTCTCGAAACACCCAATTTATCCGCCAAATCTTCAACTGAAAACTTTGGATTTTCGACATTCTTTTTAATAATGTCATTCATTTTGGTAATAAAGGACTGTTCCTGATTTCCAAACTTAGATTCAGGTTCAACTCGGTAAATATTATTGGTGTAATAATAACGTAGTTTTTCTCTATTGAAAAGCAAACTCGATAGAGATTGTTTTAGAATCGAAAGGCTAAAAGGTTTTGTCAAATACTGGTCTACTCCACTCTGCAAACCTTTTAAAACAGATTCTTTGTTACTTTGTGCCGTTAGAATTATAATTGGAATATGAGAGGAACGAAGATCTTTCTTTAGCTCTTTGCTGATTTCGTAACCGTCTTTGTCGACTAAATTAATGTCGCAAATAATAATATCCGGGATAATTTCTAAAGCTTTTTCAATTGCATCGCTTCCGTCAGAATTATAAACTACATATTCATTAGACAGTTTTGCCTTTAGAAAATTAACCAAATCTACATTGTCTTCTATTATTAGCAAAGAATGCTTTTCAGCATCTGAAATAATATTTGATTCTTTTAAATCGGGTTCTATGTTTAAATTATCGGTAATTAAATTCGGAATACTGGTCAGGCTTTCGACTTTCTGAATAATTTCACCAGGCTGTAAATGACTGTTTCCTTTTAATAAAGTAATCACAAATTCGCTGCCTTGCTTTGATTTTAGCTCGATAGTTCCCTGATGCAAAAGCACAAACTCTTTAGACAAATGCAAACCAATTCCGGAGCTGTTTTTATTATTATTTGAAGCCCTGAAAAATGGATCAAAAACATTTGAAAGCTCATCGTCAGGAATACCAATTCCGGAATCTTTAAAATGTATCTTTACCGTATTATCCTGATTTTCGACAATTGAAATACTAATTTTACCATTGTCGGGCGTAAATTTAAAAGCATTTGACAATAAATTGAAATAGACTTTATCCATTAAACCGCGGTCAATAAACAATTCTAGATTTTTGTTTTTACAGCTTAATTGAAAATCAATATTTCTTCGGGCGGCTTCGCCTTTAAAATTAGCCATGACTTCATTTGTGAAATCATAAATTTTTGTATTCGAAGCTCTTAGCGTAAATTTTTGCTCTTCAATTTTCCTGAAATCCAATAATTGATTGATCAAACGAAGCAATCTGTTTGAGTTTTTGTGAATCAATTTTACTTCATCTATCAATGCGGTTCCTTTAATTTTCTCATTTTCAATTAAAGACTCAACGTAACTCATTATTAGAGTAATTGGCGTTTTAAATTCGTGCGAAAGTCCGGTGAAGAAATTCAGTTTTGCTTCGTTGCTTTTAGCTGCAATCTGAGCCATTTCCTGAATTTCATTGTTTTGGTCAATTACCGTTTGATTGATTCTTTCTAATTGTTTTTTCTTTTTTGAAATCGAAATTGTAGAATAAATACTGTAAATCGTTAAGCTCAAAATAATGACAAGAAAAAAGCTAAGCAGTCTCACTAAATTATTCTGCGAAGCATATTCTCTTTCCTGAACTTTAATAGCACCTTGCTGTGATTCGATTACTAATTGCTGTTGATCGACTTTATCCATTTGGTTTTCGATAATTTCAGCATTGTTTTTATCAATAACAATCGTATTTAATATATTGTTTCTGGAAATCGATTCTTTGTTGTACATTTTTAATGCCAGTTTTAAAGCTTCGTTTCCTCCGGTTGGATATAAAATTGTTCCATCAAGAACGCCACTTTTTACCAACTCAATACCACCATTTACGGAGTTTAAGGCATCCACACCAATAAACTTTATTTTCTTTTCAAGTCCCAGGGTTTTAGCAGTTTCCCAGGCGCTTAAAGCCATTCTGTCGTTATGAGCGAAGATATATTCAACATTTGGATTTTGCAGAAGAATGGCTTTCAAAGGTGCTTTAACCGATTCTTTTTCCCAATCGCCCTGAATGGTTTTTACAATCTTAAAACGTTTATTCTCGTTGATAATCTGATTAAAACCAAGCGTTCTTTCGTAAGCCGGAGATGATCCGCTGGCGCCTGTAATTTCTATAATATTGCCAGAACCTTTACTGTGCGAGATAATGTAGCGACCGGCGATTCGTCCAATTTCAATATTATCTGCTCCGAGATAAGCAGTATAACTTTCTCCTTCAATTTTTCGATCAAAAACAAGAACAGGAATTCCAGCTTTTATAGATTTCTCTACAACCACTGTTAAAGGTTTTGACTGAATTGGCGATACAATAATAACATCAACTTTATTAGAAATAAATCGCTCGATATCTTCAATTTGTTTTCCTACATTATTATTGGCGTCTTTAATTGTCAAATCGACTTCAGGTCGCAACGAAGCTTCGATTTTTATAGAACTGTTCATTTGCTTCCGCCAGTCGTCAGTTGTCATCGCCTGAGAAAAACCTATTTTTATTTTGTCTGCCTGTTTTTGTTTACAGGATATTAAACTTAAGGATGCCAAAAAAAGCATCAAAATATATTTTACAAATTGATACATGAAATTTTGAGTTTTGTAAATAAAAAAATAAGCACTTTAAATGCATTCTTTAATCGCGTTTGTCTAAATAATTAGGAAGGATTATTTTTTAATGACAAGCGGAAAAAGTGTATAGTTTGGAAAGTAAAATTAAACTTTTATTTCATGTACACAAATGAGCAAACGATATATCTGATGCAAAATAATGAAAATGATACTATTCGTTTAATCAATTTAGAAATCAAAAAGATTTTTGCATCAATCCCCAACAGGACATCTAAACCAAATTTACAAAGCCAATGGAAGACAGAAACTACATATGGTATGCCAATTTCTTCAAATCATCCAAAAATGATGTTGTAATTTGTCCTGTCCCCCTCACTACAGCCAAATGGTGCCAATTGAAGACAATTGGCACCATTTTTTTATTTATAAATCTGATCTCATTAATTAAATCTGACCATATCTGCAATTATTAATTGTTGCTCAGATGAGTCTAAAAATTGGTTAGTCCCCTGTAATGAACAGGTTTCTATTTATTTTTCGCAATTCTAAATCCGAATCCATCATTTCGTGTCCCTTTTGGTGATTGATATCTTACTTCTGGCATATGAATTCCATATTTTAACGGTCTTCCTCTCTGATCTTGTGTTTCGTAAAACCAACTGACACCTTTTGAAATTTTATACTGTCCTTCTATAGGTCCTTGAGGATTTCTTTTACTAACCAAGCTATCCTTTTCGGGGTTATACCAATCAAAAACCCATTCGCCAACATTCCCTGTCATATCATATATACCAAGCTCATTCGGTTTAAGAAGTCCTACTTTATGAAATGTGCTGTTTGAGTTTTCTTTAACCCAGCCAACTTCAATTGGATTATTACTGCCGCTATAATTATATTTTTTTGTTTTCATCCCACCTTTAGCCGCGTATTCCCATTCTGCCTCTGTTGGAAGTCTTCCTCCTGCCCATTTTGCAAATTCATTTGCTTCGTCCCAAGTTGCAAGCATCGGATTTTCGTCTATCCACTTATAATAAACTTTAATACCATGTGCATTTTCAATAGGTGGATCAGGCATTTTTCTACCTGTTTCTTCACAAAATTGTTTAAATTGTTTAACCGTTACTTCATATTTACCAATGTAAAAATCATCAAGTTCAACTACTCTATGCGGACTAGTAAATCCTTTTATAGAGTCGCCCTTCGGGCTTACAACAATCTGGTTTTTACCTTGTTCAAAACTTCCGCCTTCCACAAAAATCCATTCAATTTTCTCATCATTTTTCTTGCAAGAATTGAGAAATAAAAATCCAATTAAGAATATAAATGTTCGTAAACTCATTTAAATATTAGTTAATGTTTATTAAAATTACTACCAGCTCGTATATATAACCTAACAAAAGTTTGCAATTATTTACTCAGCAACCGTCTTTGCGAGGTGCACGTTTAAAAATTATCGTACTATCTCGTTCTACATAGTCGCCAGATATAATTGGGTACAAATACTTGGGCGCGTGAGATACACTATGGCTTTTTATAATTATTGTGTCATTAACTCTCAAGTTCCTTAAATGCTGAAATTCATTGCTGCCAGACTTTTCTAATCCAAAACTAAGTATATAATCATAACTATTAATCTTTACCATAATTCCAAATCCTAATCTTGACCCTGACGGAAGAGAAAGAGAGGTTACAACTCCCTTCATATTGACATAATCTTTAATAGATTTTCTTATTTTAGCTTCACTAGCATACACTTTTTTACCTGCGGGAGATACTTCCCATTTTTGAAACATTATGCCATCAGGAGTATCCTCCCATTTTTTTAGTACATCTTTCTTTTCAGTATTAGAAAGGTTTTTAACTACTGCCTTTTTAGAAATTTTATTTTTAATTTCACGATTAGCAAATACCAACCCACTTACTACAACCAAGAATAAGACTAGCACATAAATGATTTTTTTCATACTTTTTAAAGCTTTAATTAATAACATAGTTTACCTTCTTTTTAAAGTTTATGTAGCAAAATTACTTTGATATATTTCGGCTTGAGCGATGAAAATTGTAAATAAAAATGTAAACTTTGTAAATAAATTATTGACAATATGCTTCTTAGTCGAAATCTGATCTCCGGAAAAAATAAATATCTTTTTGTATTGACATTTATCTTGTTTTCTGTTATAATCTGCGCAGCCTTCCGTACGGAAGATAGTGAAGGCTTTAACTTTGCAAGAAGAGAAATTTTACTTCGAAAAATCGGACATGAATTCCTTTTGCAATCAGGCGACAGTACATCAAGAGTACTCCCTGTGAAAAAAATTTCAGAAAATGAATATCAGATTAAATTTGAGAATGATTTTAGCTTTCAACCAGATTCATTGGTAAATATTACAAGACATTTATTAGTTCAAGACCCGTTCGCAAGTTATTTTATCGTTAACGTTCTAAATTGTGGTAACTCTAATGTTGCTTATGGATATGTTATATCCAAAAATGAAAAAGATGATATTGTAGCCTGTATAGGAAGAAGACAGCCCAAAGCCTGCTACATGATTAACATTAAATTCAAACCAACAGAAATAATTATAGCAGACAGCAAATATCTTCTGGGAAGTCTGTCGATTTTAGCATTCATCAGTTTTATTTTTGTAAAATCTTTTAAGTCACGAAAAGAAATACCTGATAATCAAAACAGTGGCATTTATTCTTTAGGATCAGTGTTGTTCGATGCAAATAGTCGAAAGCTCACTATAAATGGAAATGTAATAGACCTGACCGCAACAGAAACAAGGGTATTGGTTATTTTCGCTTCTTCTCCAAACAAAACAGTAGAAAGAAACCGCTTACAAAAGGAGATATGGGAAGATGATGGCGTAATTGTGGGCCGTAGTTTAGATATGTTTATATCTAAGCTTAGGAAAAAACTTGAATCTGATCCAAATATCAACATTGTTGTTGTACGCAGCAAAGGTTATAAACTTGAAATTAACTAATAGGAAATATTTTACAGAAAAAAGATCTTCACTACTTTTATTTTTAAAAATTACATCTAATAGAATAAATAGGTTAAGTTTTTTTCTAATCACTATCAAATTATGTTTATCACTTTTTTTTCCGTTCCAACTTTGACTTTACTAAGATGCCTTTAAATGCAAAAGGGATAGCAAAATGCTAATCCCTTCTGAATGTAATTTTTTTAAACTCCCACTTCTTTTAACCATTTTTTTATTCCTTCGTCAGATGGTCTTGGCGCATCTGGATCAATAATATTACCTTGTGGATCTAATAAAATGAATCGAGGAATACCTGCTACTTCATAAGCTTTCTCAAAAGAACTATCGCCATTGGCAAATAACTGCATGCCTGTCAATTGAAGATCTCCTACCATTTTTTTCCATTTATCATGATCTTTTACACGGTCGACAGAAATACTAACGAAGCTTATATTTTGATCGTGAAACTCTTTCTCCAAAACTTTAAGAAAAGGGATTTCTTTTTTACAGGGTCCACACCAGGTAGCCCATAAATCGATATAAACAAACTTCCCTTTCAGATCATCTAAGGATGTTATACCTCCATTGTAGTTTTCATAATTGACGAATTTTGGAGAAACCATTCCTTTAGGTAGAATTTTATCCTGATGCTTTTTCAATCCGGTAGTTTTATTATATCTGTCTACACTGCTTTTTTTAAAATCTTCAAAATCCTTTTCTTCAAGAGCAATAAACGATGCATCTAAACCTTTGGTTTCTTTGAGGATTTTTTGGTAACCCGCCACTATTTCATCTATTCTTTTTATAAATTCATCGTTATCTAATTTAAATATAGATTTATCGGCAGTTGCTTTTTCAGAGTATAAGGCTTTCCTAAACAGATATTTGTTAGGTATAGCGCCCTCACCTTTAAATTCCATTGTTTCGTCCCATTGTTTGGTATCAAAAGTAATTTTCAAATTATAACCATTTTTGAAATAAAAAAAGCCTTGTTCTTTACCATCAAAAATGCCGTAAAAGCCTTCTTTTACTCTCAATGTGTCCGCAAAAGAACCATCTTTGTTAACATTTATTCTTTTTATTTTAGTTCTGCCTTTGAATACCAATAAGGAATCTGAGTTTTTCTCTATTATTTTTCCGGAAAGACGCACATAATCAGTTGTTGCTTTTTGCGCAAAAGTATGTAGATTCAAAACAAGGGCTACAATACCTAAACAATACCATTTTTTCATTATACTTTTAATTTATTTCGTTTATATAGTTTTAGAATTATTTAAATTTTATTTTCGGTGTAAGTAATCCCGGATTTAATGGTCATAAAACCATCTTGTAAGTTTTCAATTGCCTTTGACGGATCTGAATTTGTAATATAAAAATCTGCTCGTTTGCCTATTGCTATAACCCCTCTATCTTCTACTCCAATACTTTCTGCCCCCACTACTGTAACACTTATCAAAGCATCTTTATTGGTAAAACCACAGTCGTTAGTCAGAATTTTTATTTCTTTGAATAAGGGAACAACATGATCTTTTTCAAATAAATAAGGCCAATCTGTTCCTGCAGAAACCTTGACACCAAGCTCATGAGCTCTTTTAGTTACCTTCATACCCACATAAAGCTTATTATTATTTCCAATATAATTAGTAGCATCCAATATAACGTTGTTGGTTTTCATGAGTAATAAAAGCTTATCCAGCTTTTTTTCATCAATATCGGGTCTTTTAGACCTATTCATTTTTTCAGTAGTAAAATCATAAGGAATATCAAATGCATGCGACATGCTGTTTACTTTTGCATTGGCAATATCAGTGGGCGTGGCAGGAAAAACTGCAGCATGGCTCCAACATTGTAATCCCTGAAGTTTTGCCTCTTTTACAATTTTTTTAATAAGATCTTGAGTCAAATCAGAGTATATTTTTATTCCGGTGACACCTGCTCCTTTAGCTTCTGCAATGGCAATTTTCATATCTGTTTTTTCCGTAATAGTTTGCTCCCAGGGTGTATCGCTTTTATCTTTGGAATACTTTCTCATTGAATCGAAATAGGCTGCCCCTCCAAACTGAGCTGCATAAAAAATGGACGGTGCCGGCAATTGATTAAGGGTGCTGGCACGTTTATAGTCTGCAAGAATAATTGCATTTCCGGTCATGTCTCTTACAGAGGTAATTCCGGCATAGATCATTTTCGAAAGTTGATCCTGCATATATTTATTATTTTTTTCTCTATTCAAATCGGGTACTGTAGCTAAATGAACATGTGAATCAATTAGCCCAGGCATCACATATTTTCCAGTAATATCAATTACATCAGCTCCTGGATATTTAGTAAGATCCTCAGTATACAAAATGTCTTTGATCTTCTCGCCATCTATTACAATACTCCCTTTCTTACTATCAAATTTATCGTCAAAAATAAATCCGTTTTTAAGGATGGTCATTTTTGAGTTTTCTTTACTTTGAGAATATCCCATCAATATTGAACAGACTACAAACCAAAAGATGAGAACTTGTTTTTTCTTCATTTTTTAAGGTATTTATTTTTTTTAAATGTCATTATGAGTCCACTTTTTTAACACAAAGTGGACTCTACTTATCTTTTTAATATCCGGGGTTTTGTGCAATTCCCGAACGATCAATTTCTGTTTGTGGGATTGGTAAAGCAAATCGATCTGCTTTTGGCGGTAAGCCATTGCCTCCTGCTCTCGTTAAACCTAAACCTAATCTCTTTAGTTCTGTAAATCTGAATCCTTCAAATGCCAGCTCTCTCCTGCGTTCGTTTAGAATTTCTTTATTGAGATCTGCTCCAGTAAAGTCACCTAAGCCTCTCGCGTTTCTCAGTTTATTCAAATTCGCTAACGCTGCAACACTGTTGTTTTCCTGTAAATATGATTCTGCTAGTATTAGATACAATTCTGGTACTCTTATTAATTTAAGATCGATGTTTCCCGGATCAAATGTCGCGGCATTTGTTGTTCTAGTTCCAGCCTGCTTCTTTGGAAAATAGCTTCCTTTGATTGTAGGATGACTTTTAAAATATACCGAGAATCGAAAATCTTTATTCTGATCGTATAGGCTAAGCAAATCATTCGATACCACATATGGGTAGCTGGACATTACAGGTATTGCAAAAATTCCTGCGGTATACTGCACCTCTGTATTTTCAAAACGAATTCTAAACATAATCTCGCCAGAATCATCCTTATCCCATTCTTTTTGAAGCGCTGCAAGCGTAGTATCTAATTTATACCTTGTATCAGTCAAGGCTAAATTAGCATATACAATAGCATTTTTGTAATCACTTGTTTCATGATACACACGTGCCAATAATGCATAAATAGCCGTTTTAGATATTCTGTAAGAGTTAACCACATTGTTGGCAAGAGGTGCGGCTTCATTTAAATCGGCCAGAATGTAATTGATAACTTCAGCCGAAGTATTTCGAGGTTTACTATCTAAGAGAGCATCTGTTTCAAATCGGTACGGAACTGCCAATGCCGTTTTATTGGTATTGTAAGCCGGCGCATAAAAGCGATATAAATTGTAATATATGAGTGCTCTTATACCTAATGCTTCTCCCAAAAAAGCATTTTTATTGGCAAGTGTACTTTTTCTGGCTTGTCTAATAATGGTATTTACATTGTTGAGAGCCTGATAAGAAATTTTCCAAAATCCTTCAATATTTCCTGTTGTGCTGGTATAAGCGAGCGGATAAATATTTTCTAAGCTGCCATCAAGGGAATAGTCCTTTGAGTCAGATGATCCCACCAAATCATCGCTGATGGCTTCCGGAATGGAATAAATTCCATGAGAATAGCCAAAGAAATCCTGTTTCATAACCCCGTAAACACCATCTAGAGCACTTCTAAAACCTCCATCTGTCTGAAAAAGAGTTTCGGGCGACAATTCATCTAAAGGCTCTTTATTTATAATATCATCAGTACAAGCACTTAAAAAAGTAACCAGTACTGTGGCAAAGAATAATTTTACATTTGTTTTCATCTATACTATTGTTTTTTTTATCTGTCCGATAGAATTTGATTTTCCTCTTGTTATCTACGCCTTATTATGAAAATGCGTATTTAGACCTTTCTCTTTCTTAAAAATTAACATTCATCCCAAATGAGTATCCTCTAACAATCGAAGAAGAGAGTCCAATACCTCCCGCTGCAGTAGCATATTCAGGATCAGTATAACTAACCGCCGATTTGGTGAAAAGATTTTGCCCTTGAAGAAAAAATCTAAGACGTTCTACTCCAATTTTTTTTGCAACTTCTTTGTCAATAGAGTATCCAATCATAATATTTTTCAATTTTATATAGCTCGCATTTTCAAGAAATTGAGATGATGCCTTATAATCTGATACCATTGATGCTGTTGGTCTTACCAAGTATACTTGCCTTATTGCCAAATCAGACTGGTCACCGGGATTTTTCCACGCATTAGCTACGTCAACATGCTGGTTAAATGCGGGATTATTGTATAAATTATACACTCCTTCATTTAACACATAATGTCCTGCGGCATACGAAATCAAGAAGGACATATCTACATTTTTATATTTAAAAGTGTTTGTTAAACCTCCATAGTACTTAGGAATCGAAGTTTTATTAATAACCTTTCTTAGGTTGTTAATTTCGACAGTGTTAGAACTGGTTCTGTTAGTATTAAAATCTACCAATTTTCCATCTGCTGCTGTATATTGATTAAAGCCGGTTACTGGATTTACTCCTGCCCAATCCACAATATAAAAAGATCTAATTGCACTTCCGGCCTTAAAAACTGTAGATCCCGAGTTTGATAAAATATCTTTGTCGTCTGACAAGGATAAAACCGTTCCTTTATTGTTTGCAATATTAAAATCCGTTGTCCATGTAAAATTCTGATTTTTAATATTTACACTGTGCAGGCTTATTTCTATACCTTCATTTCTGAAATCTCCAATATTAGAAACAAGTTCTGAGAAACCGGAAGTAAGCGGTATTGGTTTATTGTTCAACAGGTCTTTTGTAGTTCTAACATAATAATCAACTGTTCCGCTAATTCGATTATTAAAGAAACCATAATCGATACCAACGTTTATATTAAAGTTTTTCTCCCATGTCAAATCTGCATTTTCACCTCTGGTTAGGTATGGAGCTGTGCTTCCTGCATACGTAATCTGACTTCTGTAACCATACAAGGACTGAGAGGCAAAATCACCAATAAAATCGTTTCCGGAAGTTCCAACACTTGCCCTCAATTTTAAAGAGCTTACTGTTTTAATTCCATTAAGTAAATCTTTATGCATATCCCAAGAAGACCCTACGGACCAAAAATTAGCATATTTGTTATTGTTCCCAAAGCGAGAGGAGCCATCTCTCCTAAATGAAACCGAGAGGTTGTAGCTATTATTGAACGTATAATTTAATCGGGAAAAATAAGAAAGAGAACCAGCCTGAGATTTTCGCTCTGTGATCGCACCAACGCTTTTTGCAGCACTTATCGTCTGCACTGCGTCAGAGCTAAAATCCTTTGCTGTAAGGTTAAGACTGTTGGTCTCACTCTCGTTAACTTCATAACCCATAACCATATCAAATGCATGTTTTTGAAATGTATGCGTTAAAGTTGCGGTCAGTGTTCCTGTGTAATTGTTACTATCACCCGAATTGTAGGTCAGCGCACCTCCATTGACGATTACATTTTCATAACTATTACTTTTAGAGGTATTGAAGTTAGCCCCCAAAATACCATTTAAGATTAACCATTTTACCGGAGTATAGGTAAGGTTTGCACTTCCGCCAATGTTTTTTCGGTTGTTATTCACAGTCGTATTATCTCTTACAAATATTGGGTTGTAAGGAACTCCGGTAGAATTACCAATATCTAATAGTCGTAATGAATTTCCGTTAGCATCTTTAATTGCCAGCCAAGGATTTAAAAGAAATGCGTTTGAAAAAGGTGATCCCACTGTACGTCTATCTTCCTCATTTACGTTTCCAAAATTTCCAGAAAATCCCACTTTTAACTTTTTGTTCAAATCATAATCTACACGCATTGACACTGTGTATCTTTTGTAATGACCTCCAAAAATATTATCGACATTGTTGTAAGTAAGCGAAGTGTAGTAATTAGCCTTGTCTGAACCACCTGAAAAAGAAATATCATTTTCACGGTTAATTTCGTTAGTTAATAATAAATCTGCCCAATTTACGTCCTGACCAGAAGCTCTTCTTTTTTGAAGTAAGGCAGGATTCGTTTTGTAGAAACCCAATGACTCTTCAAAATCTAATTTTTGAGAAGCATTCATTAAGTCGTTAGTAAAAGACCTATCTGCATATTTAACTCCTAAACGGCTGTTAAAAGCCACTTTAAGTTTCGTATTTCTGGAGCCTCTCTTTGTAGTTACAATAAGAACTCCATTTGTTCCTTTAGATCCGTAAATAGAAGTCGCTGCGGCATCTTTCAGAATACTAATATCCTGTATGTCGGCTGCATTTAGCATAAATGAATCTAATCCAGATCTTGGCATCTGCACGCCGTCTACCACAATCAATGGCTCTGTACTGGCACTTATAGAGCCCACACCTCGCAACAACATAGTTGGTGGTGAATCTGGAGAAGAAAAACTTTCCTGAACAAACAGACCGGGAACTACACCAATCAAGGCATCGGCAAATGATACATTCTGGGTATTCTGCAATACCTTTGTGTCCAGTTTTGTTACAGCGCCTGTTATTTTATCGCGGGTCATTTTTCCATATCCTACTAAAACAAGCTCATTCAATTCATTAGTAGTGGGTTCAAGAGTAACGTTAAGTATTACCTGATCAATAATTTTAATTTTTTTTGTAGCAAAACCTAAAAAACTAAAAGTAACAAGATCGCCCTCATTTGCCATTATTTGATATTTTCCGTCAAAGTCAGAAACTGTACCTTGCTTGTTATCATTTACCAGAATTGTTGCCCCAATTATGGGCATTCCCGTATTATCTGTAACTAATCCGGAAATTTTCCTTTGCTTATTGGCTTGAATGTTACCATTAGCAGATGAAACCGCAGCTTTTGTGTTTAATGCAATAACAATCAAGTTATTATTTACAAATTCAGCTTTGTAATTATCACCAATCAATACTTTGATAACGGCCATTATTTCGGCGTTATTTACTGCAATATTTACTATTCTGTGTGAATCAAAAGTATCATCACTATAGAAAAATTCTACATTGGTCTTTTTGGTAATTGTTTTTAAAACAGATGCTACTGACTTGTTTTTTGCGTTTAGAGTTATCTTTTGGGCAGAAGCAAAAGCAACTATATTAAAAAGAAATATTGACAATATTATGGATTTCCTCATGATGCTAAGAAAATTATCCCAAAGTGCGGATTTTACCCTGCAATCTTTTGCGGATAGGTTTTTTTTCATACTTTTAAAATGTTTTGGTTGGTTAATTGGTTTCGAACTCTTTTTTTCGACTGAACAAATACTAGCCGGGAAATGGTGCAAACATTTTCCGGTTTTTTTTACTTACTAATGGTTACTTCATACGTTTGGTTTAGTTTGGTTATTTTATATTTCACATTCGATGTTTTTCTAATTATATCCAAAAATTGATCGATTGACTGGTCTTTTAAAACAATTCCGGTGAATTTAATCTGCTCTAATGATTTTTGTTCGAACCTTACATTAAAGTTGTACCATCTTTCCATTTTGTCTAAAATATTTTTCAGATTTTCATTTTCAAAATAAAACTTACCATCTTTCCAAGCGCTGGAAACAAAAGGATCAACTTCTACTACTCTCAAAACTTCATTTCGTACACTAGCCTGCTGCCCTGGTTTTAAAACAACAGATTCGTTCTTTTGGGTTTTATTTATTGGAGAAATTTTTACTTTCCCTTCTGCAAGTGTAGTTTCAAATTTCTTGTCTTCCTGATAAGCACTTACATTAAAATGTGTCCCTAAAACAGTAACATTTCCAGATTTGGTTTTAACTGTAAAAGGACTATGGGGATTTTTGCTCACTTCAAAATAAGCTTCACCTTCTAAGGTTACATCTCGAGTATTTCCGCTAAATATTACAGGATATTTTAAAGATGATTTTGAATTAAGCCAGACCTTGGTTCCGTCTGAAAGTATAATAGCATAAATACCACCAACAGGTACAATCAAAGTATTCTCTCCATTTGAAACCATTCCTTTATTAGCTTTAGCATCATAAACCAAAACCTGATTTACATTTGAAATCACGCCATTTTTCGAAATGATCTTTTCTTTCTCAGGTTTTAAGGAAACAACTGTTCCATCTGCAAGAACAAGTGTTGGATTGTTGTATTTCGGTTCAATATCTTTTACAACTACTTCTTGATTTTGCATTTTAGCATCATTATTGAGGAAGTAGAAAATAGAAGAAATTGCTGCTAAAAAAACTAAAATTGCTGCGTATTTCAATACGTTTTTATAATCAAAAAGTGAAATTATTGGTGCTTCTCCAAAATCAATTTTTTCTTTAATTTTTTCAAAAGCTAAATCTGTATGAACCGTTTTATAAAATCTTTCCTTAGATTTTAAAGTTTCTACATTAATAACTTTTTGGTAATATTCTTGATTTTCGGGTATAGAAAGCCATTCCTGCAAAAGAGCATTTTCTTCAATCGATAGTTCTCCCGTAAGAAGTTCCTTTCTTATAAGAGCAGTGATTACAAATTCTTTCTTTCCTTGAGACATGTTTTTTGATATTTAAGTATCGGTTATTAACACTTTAAGTAATGTTATATAACTAAGAGTATAAAATATCAAAAATGGGTGGAAAGATTTTTTATTATTTTTATAAAAATAATAAAAGGAATAAAAGTTCTGAATGATTCCTGAGTTTAACCTTCAATAACTCTATTGCACGGGCACGCTGAGACTTAACTGTATTTATCGAAATATTAAGCTGTTCAGCAATATCTCTGTATTTCAATCCTTCTATACAGGAAAGTTCAAAAACTTCTTTGCATTTTTCCGGTAACGAATTCAAAGCTTCAATCAAAGTCGCATATAATTCTTCTTCCAGGATATTAAAATCAAAATCTAAAGTTTCATGAGATAATTCATTATTCAATTGAATACCTTTCTGTTCATTTTTTAAGATCAAAAATGAACCATTTCGAACCATGGTGTAGAGATAAGACTTAACATCAATTATCTTTTCAAATTTTACACGGTTTTCCCAAAGCTGTAACATAACATTTCCAACTACTTCCTCGGCAAGAAAATTGTCTTTAACCAAACCATAACTGTAGCTCACAAGTCTTGGATACAAAGAATAAAATAGCTCTTTGTAATACGCTTCATCAATTTTAATATTTCCGTTATCTAGGCTAATTTTTTGTCATGGTTTGTTTCCACAAATATAAATTTAATATCAACAAATCAACATTTCCACAACATAATTATCATTCAATTTCCCAAAGAGATGCAAAAAAGTAAGAATAAAACGCTTTTTAATGGTTTTACAAAAATGGTTTTAAATTAAATTCTTCTAAGCTAATTATACATCTTTTTGATTTGTATAAAATATCCTAAAAACTACAATCTTAAACTTCAAAAATTCGTACAGATCAGTAATTGAAAATCTATACAATTGACTGCTAGATATCAGAATAAAATAATTGCAATCCCGACGACTCCAAAAAAAAAGCCTGTAAACTTATTGCTTACAGGCTTTTTAATTAACTTATTTTAAATATTTATTAGTTTTTAAAAATATTCAATTCCTCATTATAAACAGGGCTTTCGATATTTAAAAAATTTAAAACACTATGAAACACATGATTCTGAGTTAATGTTTTATTAGCTTTCAGTTGTTTCGAGTTATCAGATACCCAAACTATAAAAGGTATTTCATATTGTTCTTTTGGAGCAAAACTCATTGGAACTCCGTGCATGTATAGATTTTTTTCTCCTAAAGATTCTCCGTGATCCGAAACAAAAATCATGGTACTCTTAAACTCTTTTAATTCTTTCAAATCATCAATTACGCTAGATAAAATATAATCGGTGTAAACAATTGTATTATCATAAGCGTTGATAAGTTCTGTTTGAGAACATTTTCCTAATTCAACACTATTACAAACAGGCTTAAAAGTTTCGAATCGTGGCGGATATTTTTTACTGTAAGTAGGTCCGTGACTTGTACTGGTGTGTAATACAATCAATATCTTGTTCTTTTTACTGGCTAATATCTGCTCTTTTAGTCCTGTTAAAAGAATTTCATCATAATCACATCCCTCTCCTTTACAGTCTTTCCTTAAAACATCTCGATTTTGATAATTCTTAATATGTACCGGAGGTTCTCCCCAGTTTGAAGTTCTCCAGACAACCTCTACATTATTTCTATAAAGATAGTTAGGCAGTATTTCATATAGATCATCGCTATTCGTATGCTCTAAAATACATTTTACACCCGCAGTAGTATACGTAGCACAGGAAGTAGCATCAAAATGAAATACATTTGGCGTTTTAGAGAGTAATGGATTTGTATTTTTATCGTAACCGTATAAAGAAAAATTCTGTCTTCTGGCAGATTCTCCAATAACTAAAACTACTACAGATTTCTGATTGTCTTTTATTGTCGCGTTTGGCAATAAAATTTCTTTTTCATTCTTTTTATACTTATGAATATAAAAAAGTGAAGTGTTTACAGTATACGACCAAGGCATTGCAAGACCTCCCAATTGTTTTGAGTTTTTATCTATCCATAACAAATTGCTTGCATTGGCCATTACTAAAACAATAGTAAGTAATAATGCTAAAGAAGAAATGGTTAGCCCTTTCTTTAAAGTTACATTTATTATTTTAGCTTTAATAATATAAACACTTGGAAGAACTCCTAATACAATTATATATAATATTAATTTAAAAGAAAAGTAACTGCTCGACTCTTCATAATTGGTATTAAATACATTACCAATCATGCTCTCGTCTACAATAACGCTGTATGTATTAACAAAATAAACGGCAATTGAATTGATCATAAAAAACAGGACCAACAAAAATTTTCCAAAATAATGTGAGAGAGAAAAAAAGAGAAAAAAAACAAATGCGTTTAAAACAAACACTAGAATTACCAAACTCACAACCAAAATTACTCCGTTAAAACTTGAATAATCTACATTATTAAATACATAAGTAAAAAACGGTAAGTGAAAGAATAAAAAATTCAACACACTCAAAATGGCAACAAAATGAGTTATTTTGATATTATTTTTTAACATAAAGTGTAATAATTTTATATAATGAAAAGGCTAAACTAATAAATGCAAAATAAAAGATGATCAAATTATCATTAATAATTCTGTTGACTAGCAAAACACAGCCAAACACAAACAATAAAATTAAAATTGGGTAATATTTTTTAACGCTTATCCATGCCAATATTTTATATTTTCGGGTAATAAAAATACCTAAAAGCCCAGACAGATAACCAATAACGCTACCTATAATAATATCAAGCGGGTAATGTGCTCCTACTGCTACTCTTGTAAAAGCAAGAAAGTATCCAAGATTCATGATTGAAAAAATCCATAATATTTTAGATTTCGTTTCTTTTGGCATAAAACCAAACATTAAAACGGTAAGTATTGCAAAGATTGTTATGGTATGTCCTGAAGGACAGCTATTGTGACCGCAAACAGCTCTTCCAACAATATAAAAAGTATTATTATCAAATATTGCGGCTGGTCGTGGTACTGCAAACATACTTTTAAAGGGACAACAAAGTACAAGTGAAACTAACAAAGTTGACAGTAAAGCCTCCCATATTTTTGGCGCATAAACAACGAATAAACTCAAAAATGATAAAGAAACTAACGCATCTCCAAATTGAGTGAGATTATACTCGAGATGAGGATATTGTCCTAAATGAGAATTTATATAAAAAAAACAATCTTTTTGAATTTCTATATATTTATCAGCACATAAAGCGCCTTTACTATATAAAAATAAAACAATGGCAATTAAGGAAAATAGAGGCAAAAAAAATAAGCTTAACTTAAGTCTTGAATAATTATTAATAATATTTGCATTCATTTTTATTAATCTTTTTTATGCTTTAAATAGAGTTCTCAAATAATTTACATCTTAAAATATTGCTCTTCTTTGACCTAAAAAGAAAATGATCAACACCAATCTAAAAGCGCCAATAACTATAGTTCTTATTGCTTATAAACCACTTCATCTTTTTCTCAAAACTTTTAATAATTCATGAAATTTGCCGGCTGCAAGATTAGCTAATCTCAATATTCTGCTCATGAATAACACTTTAAAAAAAAGTAAAGTAATTGGTCAATTTTGAAGAAATTTAGAATTTGTATTCTGTAATGTAATTTTTGATTATCGTTTGCGGGTTATTAAATAATCTCTTTATAAAAAAATAATTATTGGCTTCTATCTCTCTTAGAAAGAACTAAAATTGATAAATTAGCATACTGATAATCCTTAATTTATTTAGCCTGCAAATTTTTAAAATTTCGGCATTATCAATAATCATTAAAGGTTTTACTTATAACACAATAAGGTATATTTAAAATCTAATTTTTACATTAGTCTGTTTTTATTTCAATTGCAATCAACTTTAAATCATTACTTTATAATTAATAGCTATTAAATACAAATCATCTCAGATTCAGTTTTTCTTCAAAATTTATATCTAAACTTGCAGTATGAAAATTTTAATTATAGAAGACGAGCTGGAAATTGCTCAGAGCATTAAAAATTATTTTAGAACTAACGGAATTCAATGCGAAATGGCCGAAAACTATAAATTGGCATTGAGCAAAATTGATTCTTACGATTACGACTGTATTCTGCTTGACCTTATGTTGCCTGATGGTGACGGATTTGATATATTAAGAGAACTTAAAAGAAAAAACAAAACCGACGGAGTAATTGTGGTTTCGGCCAAAGAAACTCTTGAAACACGTTTGGAAGGATTCAATCTTGGTGCAGATGATTATTTGACTAAGCCATTTCATTTATCTGAACTCTTGGTTCGAATGCAGGCACTTATAAGACGAAAAAACTTTAAGGGTTCGAATAATCTTATTTTCAATGAAATTGTAATTGATATATTATCTAAATCAGTTACCGTTAATGATATTAAATTAGATTTAACAAAGAAAGAACTGGATTTGCTTCTCTTTTTAATTGGCAATGAAAACAAAGTATTATCTAAAGCCGCAATTGCCGAACATCTTTCCGGAGATATGGCAGACATGCTCGACAATCACGATTTTATCTACGCGCACATTAAAAATCTAAAAAAGAAATTGTCTCAGGCAGGAAGCGGAGATTACATTAAAACAGCTTACGGACTTGGATATAAATGGGAAAATGAATAATAAAAAACTGCTTAACAAAACCACAAACAGCTTTCTTATCTATGCTATTATCATATTATTGATATCGGCACCCTTGTTTTATCTTGTAAGCCAGTGGCTTTATGTTTACGAAACAGATGAAGTACTTCATTTTCATAAAGGTGCATTTATAAAAGAAAGTCACAAGGATTTCACACAAAAAGATATTGATTTATGGAACAAATACAATAATGAAGTAATGATTGTTCCTGATATGGGTGTTACCAAAGATTCTATTGTGGGTAAAATGCTTTACGATTCTATCGCAAAAGAAAAAGAACCTTTTCGCGTTTTATATGCACCTGTAACGATAAACGGAAAAAAATATACGTATACTGAGAAAATAAACCTGCTAGAAATGGAGGGAATGGTTTTTAGCATTGCCGGCATGTTTCTTTTTATCATTATTATGCTTCTGATTGGAATTATTTGGATATCAAAAGCTACTGCCGCAAAAATTTGGAGTCCTTTCTATAATACGCTAAATCAGATTCAGGATTTTGAAATTGATAAAAATAAACCTCCACATTTTATTCCTACTGATATTGACGAATTTGATCGTCTTAATAAAAGCTTAGAAAGACTTATCGAAAAAAACACAGCCATTTATAAAAGTCAGAGAGAATTTGTCGAAAATGCTGCACACGAACTTCAAACTCCTTTAGCATTATTTCAAACTAAAATTGATACCCTTACTCAATTAGACTTAAACGAAGAGCAATCTCTTTTGGTTGCGTCTTTAAATACAGATGTTTCCAGATTAAACAGGCTTAATAAAAACCTGTTATTACTCTCTAAAATTGACAACGAAAGTTTTCTTGAAAAAAGCGATATTGTTCTTAATGATTATATTAATAAACATTTAGACTTTTTTACAGAACAGGCCAATGCAAAAAACCTGACTATTATAACTGAATTTACTTCAACTTTAAGCTTAACAGGAAATCCAGCTCTTACAGAAGTATTGATTAATAATTTGTTTTTGAATGCGATTCGCCACAACGAAAAAAACGGAAAAATCATTATTACAACTCTTAATAATGAATTGATATTTGCAAACACTGGACAAAACTCTCCTTTAAAAATTGAGAAACTCTTTAATCGATTTTCTAAAACTAATCCTTCTTCTCAAGGAAATGGGCTTGGTTTGGCTATTATCAAAAAAATCACCGAACTTAATCATTGGCAAATAAACTATAGTTTTCAGGATAATTTGCATCATTTTAGTGTGAAATTTTAAAAAATTCAAACTTCCTACAGATTCGTATTTCAACTTTGTACTATGTTTTTTATCAATCAAAAAAAATAGTACTTATGAAAAATTCAATCTTCGCATTCTTAGCGTTGCTTTTTTCTTCCTTTGCCATTGCGCAAAGTGTAAGCGAAAAAGACGTTCCTAATATTGTAAAATCGACTTTCTTACTATCCTATCCAGATCAAGCTAATGTAAAATGGGAGAAGGAAAAAGGAAATTATGAAGCCAACTTTACAATTGGCAAAACTCAACATGCGATGCTTTTAGATTCTAGCGGAAATATCCTGGAAACTGAAGAGGAAATCAGCGTGAAAAAACTGCCTGCCAAAGCTTTGGCTTACATTCAAAAAAACTACAAAAACAAAAAAATTACTGAAGCTGCAAAAATAACCGATGCTCATGGCAAAGTTACTTTTGAAGCTCAGGTCACTTCGATTGACCTAATTTTTGACAAACAAGGAACTTACATTAAAAGCATCGCAGATTAAAATCATAAAAATGAAATTAAAGATAATATTAGTATTGTCGTTTCTTGTAATGAAAATTTACAATGTTACGGCACAAAACAACTCAGCCTCAATCTCAGGATTAATTAAAGATAAAACTTCGAAGACTTCACTTCCTTATATTAATGTAGTTTTAAAAACGGCAAAAGACCAAAAAATGCTTGCCGGTACTGTGACCAATGAAGAGGGTCGTTTTAATATTCCCGCAGTACCATCTGGAAATTATATTCTGGAAATCAGTTCTACGGGTTATAAAACCAAAACTCAAAAACTTTTTGTTGGCTCGCTTTCAGACTTTCTAGATCTTAATAGTATCGATCTCGAAGAAGATATCAATACGTTGTCTGAAGTCATTGTAACTTCTAAAACTTCTGAAGTTAGTGCCAAAATGGACAAAAAAGTATTTTCTGTAGCCGATAATATTACTCAAAGCGGAGGTTCAGTTCTTCAATCTATGCAAAGTCTTCCGGGTGTGACGCTTCATGACGGAAAAGTACAACTTCGTGGTAACGATAAAGTAATGGTTCTTATTGACGGAAAACAAACTGCTCTTACTGGTTTTGGAAATCAATCCGGTCTTGACAATATTCCGGCATCGGCCATTGAAAAAATTGAAATTATAAACAATCCTTCTGCAAAATTTGATGCCAACGGAAATGCTGGTATTATCAATATCATTTATAAAAAAAATAAACAGGAAGGTTTTAATGGTAAAGTTGGAATTACCTCTGGTTATGGTGCGCTTTGGGAACGTAAAGCCAATTTGCCAACCATACGTCCGCAATACCAAATGACTCCAAAAATAAATCCTTCTTTGTCTCTAAATTATCGAAAGGAGAAAATAAACGCTTACGTTCAGGCCGATTATCTTTATACTGAAACACTTAATAAAAATGAATTTGTAACCAGAACTTATGACGATGGTACAATTATAAATCAGCAAACGGTTAGAAATCGTAATACTCATTTTACAACTTTTAAATCTGGAATAGACTGGAATTATAACGACCGTAACAGTTTTTCTTTTTCGGGACTTTTTGGAAGTGAAAAAATCATTGATAACGGAGATGAACCTTTCTTTAATCAGGATTACTCGCAACGACTACGACTATGGTCGTTTCTGGAAGATGAACTAAAAACAACGCTAATGGCGAGTGCTTCTTACGAACACAAATTCAGTCAGCCGGGACATAAATTAAATGCAGGAATTAACTATACGTATCATCGTGAAGACGAAAAATATTTCTTTACCAATACAATGCCTGATTTTGTTGGACAAGATTCTTTTAAACTTTTATCTGATGAAAAGGTAATCGACATTAATCTTGATTATATCAAACCGCTAAAATACGGACGATTTGAAACTGGTTTTAAATTCAGAAACCGCGAAATCCCTACCAATATGCAATTCTTCCCCGGACAGAATTCGCCTATTGATACCAACGCCGGAGGATGGGCCAATTATAAAGAAATAATTCCGGCACTTTATTCTAATTATATTTTTGAGAGTAATAAAATCGAAGCTGAACTTGGATTGCGTCTTGAATATGTAAAACTCCAATATGATGTTAATCCAAATCATCCTACCTATAAAAGTGATGGTTACAATTATACCGAACCTTTCCCAAATATGCGTTTTGGCTATAAAATCGATGATAAAAATAAAATCACCGCTTTTTATAACCGCAGAGTCGACAGACCTGCCGAAGTCGATATTCGTATTTTTCCAAAATATGATGATGCTGAGATTATAAAAGTTGGAAATCCGGCACTTCGCCCGCAATTCACGAATACTTTTGAAGTGGGATATAAAAAAACAATGCCTAAAGGTTATTTTACTTCCTCGATTTATTACAGAATCATAAACGGAACTATTGCGCGCATAGCAACGACAGTTCCTGATAGCAATTTAATTTATAATGTATTTCAAAATGCAGATAAAAGTAGTTCTATAGGAATTGAAGCAATTTATTCGAATGAAGTTACTTCTTGGTACTCCTTTAATGTTAACGGAAATTTGTATCAAAATACGATTGACGCTTTTACGGTTACAAATTTGTATCCTATTCCAAGTATTTATGTTGGCGAACGTCAGCAAATGATTTCGGGAAATCTAAAATGGAACAATACCTTACAGTTCAGTAAAACATTAAAAGGTCAGGTTTCTGCACTTTATCTCGCGCCTGATGTTGTGCCACAGGGAAAAATTGATTCGAGATTCTCGGTTGATTTGGGAATTAAAAAAACCGTACAAAAAGGAAAAGGTGAAGTTTTCGTAAACGCCACTGATATTTTTAATACTCTGGTCGTACAAAAAGAAATATCAGGAAACGGTTTTAGCTATAATAGCAAAGATTATTACGAAACACAAGTAATACGTTTTGGATATAGTTACAAGTTTTAGACTGTGCTTTATTATTTTAGCCCGTTGATTGTGATACTTTAATAAACAAACCTATCGCAAATTAAAGAAAGTTTTGTCATTTCGACGAAGGAGAAATCACATCCGATATTCGACAAAGATTAGCGAGTTTCTAGTGTAATTTCTCCTTCGTCGAAATGACAATATTGTGGTTTAAACGAACCTTTACGAGATTAATTTTATTTTTTCTTTGTCATTTCGACGAAGGAGAAATCACATCCGATATTCGACAAAGATTGACGAGTTTCTAGTGTGATTTCTCCTTCGTCGAAATGACAA
>NZ_JPRK01000004.1 GCF_000832125.1 Flavobacterium hibernum
GATAAAAGAACTATTGAGGTTGATAAAAACTTCTATGTTACGAGTTCTAATATAGTTGAATAAAAATTCGGAAAATTTTAATAAAAAAATCCCAAATTCCAATTGTGGAGTTTGGGATTTTTTACGTTTAGTAAACCCAACAGGTTTTAAAAACCTGTCGGGTTTGAATTAAATATATTTTAGATAAAGTATGTCATTTCGACGAAGGAGAAATCTTCGCAAAAAGCTCGACAAAGTTTAGTGCTTTTAGGAGCGGAGTTACTTGCGAAGATTTCTCCTTCGTCGAAATGACAAATATTACGTAGTAATTTTACGCGTAAACCTTTGTCAAAGTTTTAAACTTTGACAAAGATAGTACAGCAAATAATTTGGAATTTGGTCCCGAAGCCTCGGGATAAAAATTGGAATTTAAAACCTTAACGACTATTCAATTTTGCTTTCTCTTTAATAATATCAGCAATTTTACGGTTTTCGATTTTACTTTCAAGCCAGGAAATAATATCTAAATACAGGAAAGCTCTTTTTTCGTAAGTGTTTTTCTCTAGTTCGATAAATCGTAAACGCATTTTGATAAATTCCTTTTTAATATCGGCAGGATAAAAATTGTTTAGATTTTTTAAGAACTTGATAATTTCTTTTTGAACTTCGTGTAAGTCGTTCATTTTTAGCAAGAACTTATAGGTGTTTTTTAGATGATTTTCAAGGTAATAATCTTTACCTAATTCATAATGTGTAATTAAGGACAAAAGTCTGGCAAAACACATTAAATCCTCACGCATAGATAAGTTCTTGTTATTGATAATTTTATCCAGATAATAAATACATTCGTTATACTTTTCGTTACCAAAGTAAATTGACGCAATCTTATAATAAAACAACATCTCGTGATGTTCGTCAAGATGTTCACTGTGTATTTTTATCTTTTCAAGTATCTCTGGAATTAGATATTCGCTTTCAGCGAAAGTTCCTTCCAGAATATGTAAGTTTAACTTATTGTTATAAACGTATAAAAATGATAATGATGCAATGTTGTCGTTTACAGGAAATTTAGGATCTTCGATGGTTTCCTCTAAAAGCGTTAAGTATTTTTTGAAATTAGATTTGTATTTCAGCATATACAGCGATTCCAAAAAGTAGTGATTTCCTTTTAAGAAAAATACCGGATTCTGAATAATCATATTCGGATTATCATAAAACAAAGTCACCCATTTATAAGCATATTTATAACTCGCTAAGAAATCCTGAACTAAGAAACTTCTCCACAAATTAGCATTATAAAACCAATACTTTTCGCGGAAACCAAATTTACTTTCGTCTAGTTTTGCAATGTGCTTATTAAAATAATCATCAATATATTTATATTCTTCATCACTTTTTACGTAACCCGTTTTTAACATGATTCCGTACAACTGAAGCGATAAATTAGATAATTTACTTGAAATGGTATTTCTGTAATTCAATTCCTTTGCCTGAATAACCAGTTCGTCGGCACGTCCTTGAATACTTCGGGTAATATATTGCGATTCGATTAGTTTTTCGAATTCTACAATTTCATACGCCATATATTTTTCGTCATTTTCGAGCGCAACGATTTTAGTTTTATCCAAAATCTTTAAACTCTGTTTGTATAATCCTTTATTATATAGAATTACCGCAAAGTCTATTTGTTCGCGCAATTGATATCGAATGTTCTGACTTGGAATATTCAATCGAATACTCACTAATATTTGCTTGTATAAGTATGATTTTAAATTAGATAACTGTACTTTCTTGATGATTCCGCTCTTTAAGATAAGCTTTTCATCGTAGTTTTCAGATTTATCTAAAATATTAAACAATTCGATGAATTTAGTATTTGAACTTGTCTCTAAACGGCTTGCAAAAATCTTAAACTGTCTTTTTTCGGACTTAGAAAGGGACTTTATTAATACAAATAAAAAATCTTTTTGATGGTTAGCCATTGTAAAATATAATAATGTAACTTATTGGTTTTTAGTTATTTAATACGTTATAAATTGTTTTATGAACAGTATAATTTCATTAAAATGAATTTCATACTGCTGAAGTACAATATATATTTGTTATCAAGATGTGAAATTACATTAAATAAATGAATATGAATAGAGAGAAAGTTCAAATTTTTGACACCACTTTGCGCGACGGCGAGCAAGTTCCAGGATGTAAGTTAGATACTAAACAAAAGTTAGTTATCGCAGAAAGACTTGATAAAATGGGAGTTGACGTTATCGAAGCAGGTTTTCCTGTGTCAAGTCCGGGCGATTTTTTATCGGTCTCTGAGATTTGTAAAATTGTAGAAAATGCAACTGTCTGCGGACTTACAAGAGCCGTAAAAAACGACATTGATGTTGCGGCTGCTGCCCTAAAGCATGCTAAAAGACCTAGAATCCACACAGGAATCGGAACATCTGAATCTCATATCCTCCATAAATTAAATACCACAAGAGAAGATATTATTGCTAGAGCTAAATATGCAGTTTCTCACGCAAAATCTTATGTAGAAGATGTTGAGTTTTATGCTGAAGATGCAGGTAGAACAGATAACGCTTTCTTGGCAAAAGTTTGCGAAGAAGTAATTAAATCTGGAGCAACAGTATTAAACATTCCGGATACAACTGGATATTGTTTGCCTGAAGAATATGGAGCCAAAATTAAATATTTAAAAGAAAACGTAAAAGGAATCGAAAACGTAATCCTTTCATGTCACTGTCATAATGATTTAGGAATGGCAACTGCAAATTCAATCGCAGGAGCTATAAACGGAGCGAGACAAATAGAATGTACTATTAATGGTATTGGAGAAAGAGCTGGTAATACAGCACTTGAAGAAGTTGTAATGATTTTTAAACAACATCCATACTTAAATTTAGATACAAACATTAATACAAGAGAATTGAACGAAATGAGCCGATTAGTTTCTGAAAGTATGGGAATGATCGTTCAGCCAAATAAAGCAATTGTTGGAGCAAATGCATTCGCGCATAGTTCAGGAATTCACCAAGATGGTGTGATTAAAAACAGAGCAACTTACGAAATCATGGATCCGCTTGATGTTGGTGTAAATGAATCTTCAATTATTTTAACAGCTAGAAGCGGAAGAGCTGCTTTGGCTTACCGTGCGAAGAAAGTTGGTTACGAGCTTACAAAAGTACAATTAGATATTGTTTACATCGAATTTTTAAAATTTGCTGATATCAAGAAAGAAGTTTTAGATGTTGATATTCATCAAATTATCGAAGCTTCTAAAATTGAAGGAGAATTAATTAGAAGTTAGTTAGAGAATAGAAAATAGAGCAAAGAGTTAAGAAGAAAGAAAATAGATTAAAGAGAAAAAAGGATTTAAATACATAAAGAACGAGACGTTATGAATTTGAAAATAGCAGTTTTACCAGGAGATGGTATTGGACCAGAAGTAATCTTACAAGCCAAAAAAGCTTTATATGCTATTGGTGAAGTGTACAATCATGAATTTGTTTTTGAGGAGGCACTCATGGGGGCAATTGCTATTGATAAAACAGGAAATCCTTTGCCGGAACAAACCTTAAATCTTTGTTTAAACACAGATGCAGTTTTATTTGGTGCTATTGGAGATCCAAAATATGATAATAATCCAAACGCAAAAGTTCGTCCGGAGCAAGGATTGTTAAAATTGCGTAAAGAGTTAGGTTTATTCGCTAACATTCGTCCTATAAAACCTTATAAATCGTTAATCGATTCTTCTCCTTTAAAAAGAGAAATTATCGAGGGAGCCGATTTTACTATTTTCAGAGAATTAACAGGTGGTGCATATTTTGGAGCCAAAACATTAAATGAAGAAGGAACACATGCTTCAGATTTATGTGAGTATTCAGAAGAAGAAATTACCAGAATTGCACATTTGGCTTTTAAATCGGCACAAAATCGTCGTAAAAAGTTAACAATGGTTGACAAAGCAAATGTTTTAGAAACCTCTAGATTATGGAGAAAAGTAGTTCAGAAAGTGGGCGAGAGTTATCCGGATGTTGCTTTAGATTTTTTATTTGTAGATAATGCCGCAATGCAAATTATCTTAAATCCTAAACAATTTGATGTGATTTTGACAGAAAATTTATTTGGAGATATATTATCAGATGAAGCAAGCGTAATTACAGGTTCTATTGGTTTATTGGCTTCGGCATCTTTAGGAGAAAAAAATGCGCTTTTCGAACCAATCCACGGTTCTTATCCTCAGGCAAAAGGAAAAAATATTGCCAATCCAATTGCTTCAATTTTATCGGCTGCAATGTTGTTAGAACATTTTGGTTTATTTAAAGAAGCAAAAGTAATTTATCAGGCAGTAGAAAAAGCTATTGAGTTTAAAGTTGTTACAACAGATTTAAAAGCAGATTCAAAATTTGGTACAAATGAAGTAGGGGAGTTTGTTTCTAATTTCATTTTTAGTAAAGATGATCTGTTATATTTTAATAATGACAATGTTAGTATTGGTCAATCGACAATTGTTTAAGGTTTTTATTAAAAATATGAATTAAATAACAAGAAGTATAGAAAATGTTGAGATTTTATTTTTTTAGTCCTATAAGTTTTCATACTTTTGTGACACTAAAAAAATAGAAAGATGCAAATCTCAATTATTATTACTTCTGTCGTTGTTGTCAATGTGATTCACACATATGCATCGGGAATGGTATAAATATAATTGAAAAACTATATTACAAACCTTCCAAATACTGGAAGGTTTTTTTTTGAACAAAAATTAAAATAAAATATTACATAATGGAATTAAATAAGTACAGCAAAACCATCACTCAAGATCAAACACAACCTGCGGCGCAAGCGATGTTGTACGGTATTGGTTTAACTGAAGAAGATTTAAAAAAAGCACAAGTAGGTATTGTGAGCATGGGTTACGATGGTAACACTTGCAACATGCACTTAAATGATTTAGCAAAAGATGTTAAAAAAGGTGTTTGGGATGTAGATCTGGTCGGACTTATTTTTAATACCATTGGTGTTAGTGACGGAATTTCAAACGGAACTGAAGGAATGCGTTTTTCCCTAGTTTCTCGTGATGTAATCGCAGATTCTATTGAAACAGTTGCGGGAGCACAATGGTACGATAGTATTATTGCAATTCCTGGTTGTGATAAAAATATGCCTGGAGCGTTAATCGCAATGGGAAGATTAAATCGCCCGTCTCTTATGGTTTACGGAGGATCAATTCACTCTGGAAAATGGAAAGGTGAATCTTTGAATATTGTTTCTGCTTTTGAAGCTTTAGGAAAAAAAGTAAAAAACGAAATAACTCCTGAAGATTTTAAAGGAGTTATTCAAAATGCATGTCCTGGAGCAGGAGCCTGTGGTGGTATGTATACTGCAAATACAATGTCATCTGCAATTGAAGCATTAGGAATGAGTTTGCCATACAGCTCTTCAAACCCTGCATTAAGTCAGGATAAAAGAGACGAATGTCTTGCTGCCGGAGCTGCAATTAAAATTTTATTAGAAAAAGACATTAAGCCTAGAGATATCATGACTCGTAAAGCTTTTGAAAATGCTATTACAATTGTAGCAGTTTTAGGAGGGTCTACAAACGCAGTTATGCACTTAATCGCAATGGCTCACTCAGTTGATATCAAAATCACTTTGGATGATTTTCAGGCTATTAATGACAGAACTCCTGTATTGGCCGATATGAAACCAAGTGGTAAATATATGATGGAAGATATTCACGCTGCAGGAGGAATTCCTTCAGTAATGAAATATTTATTAAGTGTCGGTTTAATTCACGGAGATTGTTTAACAGTAACAGGAAAAACTGTAGCCGAAAATTTAGCCGAAGTTCCAGATTTACAAGATGGACAAGAAGTAATTCATGAAATTCAAAAAGCTTTAAAACCAACAGGAAATATTCAGGTTTTATACGGAAACCTTGCTTCAGAGGGTGCTGTAGCAAAAATCAGTGGAAAAGAAGGAGAATATTTTGAAGGTCCAGCTGTTGTTTTTGAAGGTGAATTTGAAGTAATTCCAGGTCTTGAGGCTGGAAAAATAAAACCAGGTAATGTAGTCGTCATCAGGTATTGTGGACCTAAAGGTGGTCCGGGGATGCCTGAAATGCTGAAACCTACATCTGCGATTATTGGAGCTGGATTAGGAGGCAGTTGTGCTCTTATTACAGACGGTAGATTCTCTGGAGGTTCGCATGGCTTTGTTGTAGGACACATTACACCAGAAGCATATGATGGTGGTGGTATTGCTTTAGTTAAAGATGGAGATTTAATTGCTATCGATGCTGTAAATAATACAATCAACCTAAAAATATCTGACGAAGAATTTGCAGCAAGAAAAGCGGCTTGGGTTCAACCGCCGTTGAAAGTTACAAAAGGAGTTTTACTTAAATACGCAAGATCGGTTTCAAGCGCTTCTACAGGTTGCGTTACCGATAATTAATTATTAAATAACAATATCAAAAATCAATATCAATGACAATGTCAAAAATCAAATAGCAATAAAAATATAAAAAAGTCAATTTAAAATTTAACATTGAAATTGATTTTTGATATTGCTATTGAATTTTGAAATTGAATTTTGTAATTGATTTTTGAAAACAAAATATACTATGAAAATATCAGGGGCAGAAGCCGTTATAAGATGTTTATTAGCAGAAGGAGTAGATTTGGTTTATGGATATCCAGGAGGAGCAATCATGCCGGTTTACGACGAATTATATAAATTTCAAGATCAATTACACCACGTTCTAGTTCGTCATGAACAAGGTGCAACACACGCAGCCCAAGGGTATGCGAGAGCAACAGGAAAAGTAGGAGTGGCTATTGCGACTTCTGGACCAGGTGCGACAAATTTAGTTACCGGAATTGCAGATGCTCAAATCGATTCAACTCCAATGGTTTGTATTACAGGGCAAGTTGGAAAACATTTATTAGGTTCTGATGCTTTTCAGGAAACTGATATTATCGGAATTTCGACTCCGGTTACAAAATGGAATTATCAGATTACAGAAGCTTCAGAGATTCCTGAAATCATTGCAAAAGCATTTTTTATTGCACGTTCAGGTCGTCCGGGGCCAGTATTAATTGATATTACTAAAAATGCTCAGTTTGATGAGTTTGATTTTAGTTACGAAAAATGTACTTCAATTAGAAGCTATGTTCCAGTTCCGAAATTAAAACTAGATAAAGTTGCAGAAGCTGCTGCTTTGATTAATAATGCAAAAAAACCTTTTATTGTTTTTGGTCAGGGAATTATTCTTGGTCAAGCCGAAGAACAATTAAAAGCTTTTATTGAAAAATCTGGTGTTCCGGCCGGTTGGACTATTTTAGGACTTTCAGCTTTACCAACAGACCATCCGTTAAACGTTGGAATGTTAGGAATGCATGGAAATTACGGTCCTAATAAGCTAACGAACGAATGTGATGTTTTAATTGCGTTAGGAATGCGTTTTGATGATCGTGTTACAGGTAGTTTAAAAACATATGCAAAACAAGCGAAAGTAATTCACTTTGAAATTGATCCAGCTGAAATTGATAAAAACGTAAAAACTGAAGTAGCAGTTTTAGGAGATGTAAAAGAAGCTTTAAATGCATTATTGCCTTTAATTGAAAAGAAATCTCATGAAGCTTGGCACAATGAATTTAAAGAATTTGATAAAATTGAGTTTGATTCAGTAATAAAAGAAGAATTAAATCCAACAAATAATAAAGGAATTTCTATGGGTGAAACTATGGAAATGATAAATAAACACTCAAAAGGCGACGCAATTATCGTTTCAGATGTTGGACAACACCAAATGTTTGCGTGTCGTTATGCTAAATTTAATTCGACCAAAAGTAATATCACTTCTGGTGGTTTAGGAACAATGGGATTTGCTTTACCAGCTGCAATTGGAGCTAAAATGGGAAGACCGGATCGTGAAGTAGTAGCAATTATTGGAGATGGAGGTTTTCAAATGACAATTCAGGAATTAGGAACAATCTTTCAGACACAAGTGCCTGTTAAAATTGTAATCTTAAACAATGAATTTTTAGGAATGGTACGTCAATGGCAAGAATTGTTTTTTGACAACAGATATGCGTCAACAAAAATGATCAATCCAAATTTTGTTGCAATTGCCGAAGGATATCATATCAAATCTAAAAAAGTAACTCAAAGAGAAGATTTAGATGCAGCAGTAGCAGAAATGTTGGCTTCAAAAGATTCTTATTTCTTAGAAGTTATGGTCGAAAAAGAGAACAATGTTTTTCCAATGATTCCAACAGGAGCGTGTGTTTCTGAAATTAGATTAAGCTAGAAAAAAGTTTCAATCCCGATAATTATCGGGAATAAAAAACGATAAAAAAACATGGAAGATAAGACATTTACCATATCGGTATATTCAGAAAATAATGTAGGATTGTTGAATAGAATATCAGGAATATTCTTAAAGCGTCACATTAATATATTAAGTCTAAACGTTTCAGAATCAGAAATAGAGAATGTTTCTAGGTTTATCATTGTAGTAAATACAACAGAAAAATGGGTTCAGAATATTGTTGGACAAATTGAAAAACAAATTGAAGTTATAAAAGCTTTTTATCACACAGATGAAGAAACTATTTTTCTTGAAAATGCTTTGTTTAAAATAGCTTCAAGTTTGTTATTTGATGAAAAACAAATACAAAATATCATTAAAGAAAGTCAATCGACAATCGTAACTGTTTCTCGTGATTTTTTTGTGATTTCAAAATCAGGAAGACGTTCTGAAATTGAGGAATTATACGAAAAATTCAAACCTTACGGCATTATGCAATTTGTTCGTTCAGGCAGAATATCAGTTTCTAAACAAAAAATGGAAATTTCAACATTATTAGAATCATTCAAATAGAATAATCTTAGTTACATATTAATCAAATATTAAATTACAACATTCATTAAATATTAAAAACAAAATGGCAAATTATTTCAATACATTACCACTTAGATTACAATTAGAACAATTAGGAGTTTGCGAATTTATGGAGCAATCAGAATTTGCTGACGGAATTGCTGCACTTGCAGGAAAAAAAGTTGTCATTGTTGGTTGTGGAGCACAAGGTTTGAATCAAGGTTTAAACATGAGAGATTCAGGTTTAGATATTTCATATGCATTACGTGCAGATGCAATTGCTGAAAAAAGAGCTTCTTTTAAAAATGCTACTGAAAACGGTTTTAAAGTAGGTACTTATGAAGAATTAATTCCAACTGCTGACTTAGTTTGTAACTTAACACCAGATAAGCAACATACTGCTGTAGTTACTGCCATTATGCCATTAATGAAACAAGGATCTACATTAGCATATTCTCATGGTTTTAATATTGTTGAAGAAGGAATGCAAATTCGTAAAGATATCACAGTAATTATGTGTGCTCCTAAATGTCCTGGATCTGAGGTTCGTGAAGAATACAAAAGAGGATTTGGTGTACCAACTTTAATTGCAGTTCACCCAGAAAATGATCCAAACGGTTTTGGTTTAGATCAGGCAAAAGCTTATGCTGTAGCAACTGGAGGACATAAAGCAGGAGTTTTAAAATCATCATTTGTAGCTGAAGTAAAATCAGATTTAATGGGTGAGCAAACTATCCTTTGCGGATTGTTGCAAACTGGATCTATTTTATGTTTTGATAAAATGGTTGAAAAAGGAATCGATGCTACATATGCTTCAAAATTAATTCAATACGGATGGGAAACTATCACAGAAGCTTTGAAACATGGTGGTATCACAAACATGATGGATCGTTTAGATAATCCTTCTAAAATTGAAGCTTACGAATTAGCAGATGAATTAAAAGACATCATGCGTCCGTTATTCCAAAAACATCAGGACGATATTATTTCTGGAGAATTCTCAAGAACTATGATGATTGATTGGGCTAATGACGATGTTAACTTATTGAAATGGAGAGCTGCAACTGGAGAAACTAACTTCGAAAAAACAGCTCCACAAGAAGCTCCAATTTCTGAGCAAGAATATTTTGACAATGGAGTTTTAATGATTGCAATGGTAAAAGCTGGTGTAGAGTTAGCTTTTGAAACTATGACTGAAGCTGGAATCATCGAAGAATCTGCTTACTACGAGTCGTTACACGAATTGCCATTGATTGCTAATACAATTGCAAGAAAAAAATTATTTGAAATGAACCGTGTAATTTCGGATACGGCAGAATATGGTTGTTATTTATTTGACCACGCTTGTAAGCCGTTATTGACTGAGTTTATGAAAAAAGTAGAAACAAACATTATAGGAAAACCATTTTCAACTTCAAACGGAGTAGATAATGCCGTTTTAATTGCGGTAAACAAAGAAATTCGTCAACATCCTATCGAAGAAGTAGGAGAGTGGTTGAGAGAGTCTATGACTGCAATGAAAAAAATTGGATAATAAATTGGGAATTACCACACATTCGATTGTGGAATTTGCGCTGTATCTCTGTTTTGTATAATATTTTGAATTAGTAAGCACTTATTAAGAAAATGGATATAGATGCATATTGCATTCACTTAACTTCTGTTAACAAGTAAGTTAAGTGAAGCTAATCCCTAATAAAGGGAGTATATTTAGCAATAAGTATACTTGTTGAAGTTTCATTTTAATTAATAAAGATGCTGCTATTTTCAAAATAGAAGATCGTACTGTAATGCAGAATTACAAAATTAATTGTTATTGAAATTGTTATAAATAAAAAGGCATGATATTTATTTATCATGCCTTTTTTGCGCTGAGCATTTTTACTTCAAAAAGTAAAATTTTATATTTTATGTATAAAAAGACGATATTTTTTTTAATATGTGTTTTTTTTTGCCAAAATTTATGAATTAAATAATTTTAAGAATACGCTGATATTTAATACATTTATAAAAAAATTCCAAAAACGTATGAGTTATTATAAAATTGAAAATTTAGAACAATATTTTAAACATTACAATAAGTCAATAAGGGAACCAAGGAAGTTTTGGGGGAAAATAGCTGAAGAAAATTTTACTTGGTACCAACAATGGGAAAAAGTTGTTGATTTTAATATGGCCGATGCCGAAGTGAAATGGTTTACTGAAGCAAAAGTTAACATTACAAAAAATTGCATTGATAGACACTTAAGCAAAAGAGGAGAAAAAACGGCTATTATTTTTGAACCGAATGATCCTTCTGAAGAAGCTTTACATATTACATATAACGAATTATACGAAAGAGTTTCTAAAATGGCGAATGTCTTGCGCGATCAAGGTGTTCGTAAAGGAGACAGAGTTTGTATTTATTTACCAATGATTCCAGAATTGGCAGTTGCTGTATTGGCTTGTGCAAGAATAGGAGCAATTCACTCGGTAATTTTTGCAGGTTTCTCAGCTTCGGCAGTTTCTGCTAGAATTAATGATTGCGAATGTAAAATGGTTATTACTTCAGATGGAGGTTACAGAGGTAATAAAACTATTGATCTTAAAGGAATTGTAGACGAAGCATTAGATTCTTGCCCGTCTGTTTCTAAAGTTTTGGTTGTAAGAAGAACTAAAACCGAAATTAAAATGAAAGAAGGTCGTGACGAATGGTTGCAACCGCTTTTAGATACTGCATTAGATAATAGTGTTGCTGAAATTATGGACGCCGAAGATCCGTTGTTTATTTTATATACTTCAGGTTCTACAGGAAAACCAAAAGGAATGGTTCATACAACAGCAGGGTATATGGTTTATACGGCCTATACTTTTAAAAATGTTTTTAGTCACGAAGAAAATGATATTTTCTGGTGTACTGCAGATATTGGTTGGATTACAGGTCACTCTTATATATTATACGGACCTTTATTAAATGGAGGAACAACAGTAATTTTTGAAGGAGTTCCGTCTTACCCGGATTTTAGCCGTTTTTGGGATATTATCGAAAAACATAAAATCACACAATTCTATACAGCGCCAACAGCAATACGTTCACTAGCAAAAGAAAGTTTAGATTATATTCAAAAATATCCTCTAAAATCACTTAAAGTTATTGGATCAGTTGGAGAGCCAATCAACGAAGAAGCATGGCACTGGTTTAACGACCACGTTGGAGATAAAAGATGTCCGGTGGTTGATACTTGGTGGCAAACAGAAACTGGTGGAATCATGATTTCGCCAATTGCATTTGTAACACCAACAAAACCAACTTATGCAACTTTGCCATTACCTGGAATTCAGCCGGTTTTAATGGATGAAAAACGTAATGAAATTGAAGGAAACCAAGTAGTAGGAAGTTTATGTATTAAATTTCCATGGCCAGGAATTGCCAGAACTATTTGGGGAGATCACCAACGTTACAAAGACACTTATTTTTCTGCTTTCCCTGGAAAATATTTTACAGGAGACGGAGCTTTAAGAGACGAAGTTGGATATTACAGAATCACGGGTAGAGTAGATGATGTTGTAATTGTTTCAGGTCATAATTTAGGAACAGCCCCAATAGAAGATGCAATTAATGAGCATCCAGCAGTAGCAGAATCTGCAATCGTTGGATTCCCACATGATATCAAAGGAAATGCATTATATGGTTTTGTAATCTTAAAAGAAACTGGAGAAGTTAGAGATAGAACTAACTTAACAAAAGAGATTAACCAATACATTTCTGATCACATTGGGCCAATTGCAAAATTAGACAAAATCCAATTCGTTTCTGGTTTACCAAAAACACGTTCAGGAAAAATTATGCGTAGAATTTTACGTAAAATAGCCGAAGGAGATTTTTCTAATTTTGGAGATACTTCAACATTATTGAATCCGGAAATTGTAGAAGAAATTATGAAAGAAAGAGTTTAAACTCTGACTGTAATAGAAATAAAAAATGCCTCTTAATTTAAGAGGCATTTTTTTATGTGAAATTATCTGGAATCTGCAGCTTTGACAAAGATTTCAAACTTTTATCTCAAAGTTGCTCAGACTGAGCGAAGTCGAAGTTCAGTAAAGTGATTTTGCATGACTGACTTCGACTTCGCTCAGTCTGACAATTGAAGCTTAAATTCCTTATATAACTTATATGGTTTAAAAACATTTACTTAATTCCTAATCTTGATTTTAATTTTAAAAACAAAAGAGCAATTTTATAAGCATCTTCAGAAGAAGAGTTTCTGTCACTTTTTGGAATTTTGTAAATCTCGCTTAAATCGTCGAGAGAGAATTGTTTATCGTTAATGTCCATTAATTTTCTGTACATCATGTCAACGTCTAGAGCTTCGTTTTTTAGCCTTCCGCAATCTAAACGTTCCAGAGCTGCATTAATCATTTCGATGTCAAAATTGATATGATGCCCAACTAAAATAGCGTTCCCAATAAAATTAATTAAAGCTTCAATCGCATCTGGCTCAGGCATTTTTAACATTTTACTTTCAATGATAAATTCATTTGAAAGCCCGTTATCCTGCAAAAACTTGTACTGTAGTAAAACAGCTTCGAAACTATCTTTTATAGAAATACTATCATCAATTACCGAAAAAGCTCCTAAAGATAAAATAACATCTTTGTTCGGGTTTAGACCTGAAGTTTCAGTAGATAAAACTACAAATTTGTTAGGTTTAGTTTCGAATTTATTTAAGTATTCCTTCCAGAATTCCGGATACTCTTTATTGATATTTTTAATCCAGTCTAGCATATTTACGAAAATTGTGTAAGTTGAAATTTACTCTTAATTAATTCCTCAAGGTCTTTCATTGGGGTTAAGGCATTTTTTAACTTCTCTTTATCCGTTTTAGACATTTCTCTTAAATTGATATATTGCCCGGAATCATCATTTTTTAATCCTTCAACAGTTCTAAACTTTGATAGGGTTAAAAAAGCTTCGGCACAGCTTAAGTATATCTCGGCGTTTTTAGAATCTGTAATTGCTAATTGCTTGAATCTTAAATATGTATTTTTGATTCCTTTTATGTTAGCATTTAAAATTAATAAACGTGCTGAATCTATTAACGGCATTAATGCACGTGTTTTTATGTCGAATTTATCTTTATGTGGGCCTTCTTCTTCAACAATAAATTTCTTGAAGAAACTTAAAGGTGAATTTCTTTTTAAAGCATCATTTCCTAAAAAATCAAAGAATAAAGTGTTATTAACAGCATTTTTAAAAATGACGTTTTCTATAACTTCTTCAATTTTTGGTTCGCCAAAAACAATCTCGTAATCAAAGAAAATACTACTTAAATCGTTGCTGTTTTCACCTGGAGTATTCATCCAACTATTGTATTGTTTTGTCCAGTCTGTCAGCGATTTACACCAAAGCATATTGCTTCCCATGTGTCCGTTTGGACAAAGTTCGTAACCCACTTTTTCAAGTATAGAAGTAGTTCTTTTTGCTAATCTTAAAAAATAGTCTTTTACTTCTCTGTATTTCTCAGGCGCAACATCTTCAAAAATTAAAATACTATCCTGATCTGTTAGTAAAAGTTGTTCTTTTCTACCTTGACTTCCAATACTTAACCAAGCAAATCGAGCAGGAGGTGAGCCTAGATCTAAAATAGATAACTCAACAGCACGTTTGATAATTGCTAAATTAATTTCGCTTGCAATATTACTGACATGAGAGATTGGAATATTTTTCTGAATTGAATTTTGAATCAAATCAGATAAACGATCGCGTATTTGCTTTAAATCTTTTGGTAATTGTGAGCGTTTAATTTCTTTAATTAAAACACCAGGATTACTGGCTTGAGCTACAATTAAATCGTGCTCAGATATAATTCCTTTAACAGGCGATTTACTCGTACCATCTTTAGTAACACATAAATGTGTAACATTATTTTTTAACATCAGCAATTGCGCTTCAGCAAGCGATACATTCTCAATTACAGTAACGACTGGCGACGACATAATTTTGTCGATTGTTTCTGTAATCGGGTAACGTCCTGTTGCAATTTTTGAAGACAAATCAGCATTTGTAACAATCCCAATAGGATTATTTTTTTCACAAATTACGACATTATCAACCATAGAATCGGTCATTAAAATAGCAACATCTTTTATAATACTGTTTGATTCTGTTGTTAATGGCGAATTGTTGTATGCTAACGATTGTATATATTGCATTTCTGACTGCTGATCTACATAAAAAGCAGTGTCTGAAATTAATTTTCCATTTGAATTTAAGTTGTCTTTTGTGTGTCTGGAATTAATGGCAAAACTTTCAAGTAAAAAGTTTAGTACATCAGAATTATTAGCTACAAAAGGTCTAAAAACAGCAATAGGAATAGCGTATATGATACTTTCTTCGCGAGCCTTTGCAGTCATCATGTAGTTATTTTTGGCAAAAAACGGGCGTAAACCAAAAATATCACCTTCATGACATTTGTTTATAATAGTTTCTTCAGCATCAGCAATTGTAGTTAAATTTATGATACCAGAAGCAACCACATAAAAACTATCATGCAGTAAATCATTATTCTGAAATAATACAGCGTGTTTTTCTAAATTGATAACACGAATGTTTGTCGCAATATCCGATAATTCTTGGAAAGTTAAATTATCAAATGGCGGGTATTCTTTTAAAAAATCTGCAATATGCTCAGCAATTGTATTCATATGTTTGATAATTTTTTTAAAGTATCGAATGTAAAAATAATAAAATAATGTCTTACAATGAAAGCATCGATGCGAGAATGTAATTATTTTAAATAAATGTTAAGAATTACTGATTTAGAGGCTTTAAAATGATTTATTAGTGTTTAAAATCTCATTTGTCTCTTAAATTTTTTAATTTATCTTACAAATGAAACAGTATGAAATTGAGAATCGAGTGATTTGTTGTTTGTTTAAGGGACTTGAAGGTTTAAATTATTAAAATTAGGAGAAATACTAGATTATAGTATAAGAGAAGTTTCTGAAAAATTCTATTTTACATAATATAAATTATAGGTCAAAATATATACATTTTAAAACCACTAAATTTGTCGTTTTTAAGGCTTTATATCTTCTTTATATCAATGAAGTTTTCTTTTGTAATTTCTAAAATAATTAAGCCTTTGTATTAATTTACAAAGGCTTATTATTTAATGATTTAAATAAGAGTTTCTTAATGGTGATGGATCTGGAATGAAAATATATTGGCAAACTTTTAAATTCTCAGCTACAATAATTTCGTGACCTCCTTTTAATTTTATTAAACATTCATTTTCATTAGCCTGTGGATGCGTGCTAAAGAACACAACATCTTGTGTTTGAATGTAGCATGGCTCTCCGCTTAATAATGTAAATTTTTTAAAGCTCATAATTTAATATTTTGTTATTCATAACTATACATTTAAAATTGACGTTTTCATTGCGATTTCACGTCTCTATGTTACTCGTAAAGTTTTGTTAGAAATGTTTCTTTTGGCACTAAGTCAGCGCCTCCACGTTTATTGAATTGTAAAGTTGATTCGTTTGCGTACAAAACAACATTTGCACTAAGGTTGTTTTTTGTTTTAAGACTGATATATGCTTTTTCTCCTAAAGTTGCCACATATCCGGTAACTTCCATAACATCAGTTTTAAATTCGGCTTTGTCACTTATAATTTCTGCTGTACCAAAAATTTTACCATTTGATTGTGCCATTGTAATGGTTAAAATATATTCTTTGCTACAATTTTTACAATTTTCAGTGCTCCAGGTTCCTGTAAATTTATTTATTTGTGAATGCGCTGAAAAAGAAATTAGCAGTAATATTAAAATATATTTTTTCATTATCGTGTCTGTGACTTAGTTTTTGTAAATAAGTTTCAAATATAAAGCAAAAAAGCATTCGCTGCGGCGAATGCTTTTCGTTAAGTACAATATTATTTAAGTTTTTTGAGATAAACTGATTTACCATTTAAAGCAACACTAATTTCATTGTTTTTTTCTGAGAATGTTGTTCTTAAAGCATTTCCTTTAAAAAGTGTCACATCTCCCCAAACTTTTCCAGTTTCATCAGAAACGTATTCAAATAATAATTTCTTGTTATCAGGCTCAATCCCGATTTTGTAACTTGAAAATTTTGAATTTGCCAAATCAAATTCCTGATGCGTGTCAATGATGTTACCGTCTGCATAAAAGTTTGTAACTGTTTTGTTTAAAGTAATGTCAGGATAAAATTTATTCACTTTTTCGAGCAGTGCATACTGTTCAGGGCTTGCGTCTTCTTTTTTAGACGTGATAGTTTGTGCAAATGTAATTGTCGTAAAAATAAAGGCTAATAATAACATGTACTTTTTCATAATTCTTTGATTTTAAGATTAAATTTTTTAATTGCTTTTAGAAATTAAATACTGCGTAACACTATCAAAACTTTATTAAAATGGTTTTAATTATCTAACAAGATATGAAATCTTTACCTTTGCAAAAAATTAAAAGCAATTTTTTAAGATAATGACACGAAAAAAATACATTCAACTTATACTTATTTTAGGTTCTTTAACCGCACTTGGTCCATTTTCAATTGATATGTATTTACCTGGTTTTTCTGGTATTGCCAAAGATCTGCATACTACCGTTGCCAAAGTTTCAATGAGTTTATCCAGTTATTTTATCGGAATTTCGGCAGGACAATTACTTTATGGACCTTTATTAGATCGTTTTGGACGTAAAAAACCTTTATTCATAGGTTTGTTGGTTTATATTCTGGCGTCTTTAGGTTGTATTTATGTAACAAATATTGATTCATTTATCCTTTTGCGTTTTGTTCAGGCTATTGGTAGTTGCGCTGCTACAGTGGCTTCGGTAGCAATGGTACGAGATTTATTTCCTGTAAAAGATATTCCTAAAGTATTTTCTTTATTGATGCTTGTTGTTGGGCTTTCGCCAATGTTGGCTCCAACTGTTGGAGGTTATGTAACAGAAGATTACGGTTGGCATACTGTGTTTTTTATTTTAATGTGCATGGGAATTGTTATTCTAATTGGTTCGCAAATTGGTTTGCCAAATACTTATAAACCAGACACATCAATATCATTGAAGCCAAAACCTATTATTACTAATTTCTTAAAGGTACTTAAAGAACCTCAATTTTATACGTATGCATTTACGGGTGCAATCGCTTTTTCTGGTTTATTTTCATACGTAGCGGCCTCTCCTATCGTTTTTATGGATATTTACCACGTTGATGCTAAAACTTACGGTTGGATATTTGCTTTTATGTCAGTTAGTTTTATAGGTTCAAGTCAGTTAAATTCGGCTTTATTGAAGAAATACTCGAGTGAACAAATGATTTTTGGAGCTTTAATTTCACAATCAGTAATTAGTATAATTTTTCTAATATTGGCATTAAATGATCTTTTAGGATTGTATGAAACGATTGGAATGTTATTTTTATTCCTAGCTTGTTTAGGAATTTCTAACCCAAATACAGCAGGTTTAACTCTTGCTCCATTTGCTAAGAATACTGGAAGTGCTTCTGCATTAATGGGTGCCATTCAGCTAGGTTTAGGTGCTTTGGCATCTTTTGCTGTTGGAGTTTTTGTAAAAGATTCTGTTGCGCCAATGGTTGCCATTATGACAACAACTACAATCATTGCCTTTATAATTTTAAATATAGGAAAACGCTTTATCAAACAAAAAGTTGAATTATCTGCAACTGATGATGTTATGATTGGGCATTAGTATTCTAAAATTCATTTTTAAAATTCCAAAATTCAATTTTTTCACAATCTTGTCATTTCGAGGAACGAGAAATCACATACGAAATTTCTCGTAGTGATAATCTTTGTCGAATTACTAGTGTGATTTCTCGTTCCTCGAAATGACAAATAACAACGAAAAAAAAAGCCAGAAATAAAAATTCTGGTTTTTTGTTGGATTTAGAGGGAAATAAATTTTAATTCAATTCCTGTTTTTTATCAGGTCTAATGATCATTCTAAGAGATTGATCTCTTGCGAAATAAGCGACCATCCAGTTCCAAAATGTATTTAATCTGTTTCTATACGTGATCAAAGAAATTAAGTGAATAAACAACCAAATAACCCAAGCGAAGAATCCTTTAAAATGCCATTTTGGACTTGGTAAATCGACCACAGCTTTATTTTTTCCAATAATTGCCATCGAACCTTTGTCATTATAAACAAATGCTTTTAAAGGTTTGTTTTGAGTCATGGCTTTAAAGTTTTTAGCCAAATTTAATCCTTGTTGAATGGCAACTTGTGCGACTTGCGGATGTCCGTCAGGGAAATTTTTATCTCCGGCCAAAATAGCGGTATCGCCAATGGCATAAATATTATCAAGACCGTTTACTTTATTGTACTGATCTGTAGCCATACGTTTTCCACGTCCGTAGCTTTCAGTTGGAATTCCTTCAAATATTTTGGCAGAAACTCCAGCAGCCCAAATTAAGTTTTTAGTTTTAATGGTTTCTCCATTAGCAAAATGAACCGTATCGTCAACATAATCTGTAACACGAGTATGTAGTTTAACTACAACTCCCAATTTTGTTAGTGCTTCAAGAGTATCCTCTTGCGATGCTTTGCTCATAGGCGAGAGTAGTGCGTCTCCCCCATCGACTAAATAAACATTACTGGCAGATGTTTCTAATTCCGGATATTCTTTAAGTAGAATATTTTTTCGCATTTCGGCAAACATTCCAGAAACCTCCACTCCTGTTGGTCCTCCTCCGGCAACAACAATAGTTAATAATTTTCGTCGTTTACGAATGTCTTTAGTAATAGCGGCTTTTTCAAGGTTTTTAAGCAACGCATTACGCATTTCGATGGCATCATTTAAGGTTTTCATCGGAATAGCGTTTTTCATTACGTTTTCCATACCAAAGTAGCTTGTTTCAGCTCCTGTAGCGAAAACTAAATGATCATATGTTAACTCGCCGTTGTTAAGAATTATTTTATTCTCTGCAGGAACTACTGAAAGTAGTTCGCCTAAACGAAATTGAAGATTTTTTTTACCTGCGAAAAATTTCCTGAAAGGATAACTAATACTCGAAGGTTCTAAGAATGCCGTAGCAACCTGATATATTAAGGGAGGGAAAAAGTTATAGTTGTTTTTATCTACAAGTGTTACTTGTATTTGAGGGTGGTTTACAAGCTCTTTTGCAAGATTGATTCCTGCAAAACCACCTCCTATAATGACTATTTTCATATATGTTGTCTATTAGGTAGGTTTTATAAAAATTACCATCTAAATATACGACATAAATTTGCAAAAGCAGTCGGCTGAAATATTACTTTTTGAATTTTTTAACAGGTTTTTCAACTACATCGATTTTGTTTTGAAGAACATAATTGGCCATAAGTTTTTCAATCAATTCATCTTTTGTAAGATGATGAAAAACGGTTTTAACCTTTGTTTTCAAATCTGCTGAAATATCGTGATTGGGTTTTGTTTTAAAGATTTGTTTAGCCCATAATAGCGTATTATTTTCCTCTAAACTTAGTGCCGATGGCTTTTGGAATTTAGTAAATTTAATACCTAATTCTTTTTCAAATTCCGGAATTTCAACAGCCTCTTCTTCTTGAATAACGGTTAATGAAAGCCCTTTTGCTCCTGCCCTTGCAGTTCTTCCGCTACGGTGTACGTAAGTTTCGTAAGTGTCTGGTAAATGATAATTTACAACGTACGATATTTCTTTTACGTCAATTCCTCTAGCAGCTAAATCAGTCGCAACAAGTATGTTAATATGTCCTTCACGAAATTGTTCCATAATTCTGTCACGAATTCCTTGAGATAAACTACCGTGAAGCGCTCCTGAAGAAAAACGATTTATAGCCAAGTTTTTAGTCAATTTGTTGACTGCCGCTTTTGTTTTACAGAAAATAATACCGCGTTCTCCTTCTTTTGAATTTAAAAAATGCATTAAAACATCTAATTTCTCAATTGGGTCAACAACAATATATTCATGATCAATTCCTTGATTTCCAACAGTTTCCATGTTAGCACTAACTTGAACTACATTTTTGTTTAAGTAATTCTGAACCAGTTGTTTAATTGTTCCTGGTAAAGTTGCCGAGAATAATAAAGTGCGGTGTTTTTTAGGAAGTTCAGCAACAATTTCGTCTAAGCTTTCTTTTAAGATCGAAACCATTTCATCGGCTTCATCTAAAACTAAATATTGTGCTTGTTTTAAGTCAATTGCTTTACGCTGAATTAAATCTATTAAACGTCCCGGTGTTGCAACAACAATATGTGTTGGTTGCGTTAATCGCTCGATTTGTGGTTTTATTGGAATTCCACCACAAGTTGAAGCTATAGACATGTTTGGAATATGTTTTCCAAAATCTTCTAAATTTCTAAAAATTTGTTGTCCAAGTTCTCTGGTTGGTACTAAAATTATTGCCTGAACAATTGGAGATTCAGTATCGATTAATTGTAATAATGGTAATCCAAAAGCAGCAGTTTTTCCCGTTCCAGTTTTGGCTAAACCTACAACATCATGACTTTCAGATAAAAGTAACGGAATTGTTTTTTGCTGAATTTCTGTTGGTTCAACAATATTCAATTCACTTAAAGCTTTTAAAATTGGTGCTGAAATTCCTAATGATGAGAATTGTTTAGACATTGTTTTTTTATTGTAGAGTTCTGATTTTAGATTTTAAATTCTGCCACCGATTACTCAGATTAAAATGATTTTTTTAGAACCTTTGGTTCTTGATTTGGCTTTTTTGTCATTTCGACGAAGGAGAAATCACATCCAATATTCTACAAACTTTGTGCAATACTAGTGTGATTTCTCCTTCGTCGAAATGACAAGCCTTATGAAATTATTATTCCTTCTATTAAACTTCAAATGAAACTTTTCTATTCATCTGGTTCATTCATGATTTTTTCACGATATTTTTTACCAATTAACAGAACTAGTTTTAGTTTGTAATCGTCAACTAACCATTCGCGGTAGTTTTTACTACACTGGCTCAAACATTTTGCATAACGTTTAATACGACAGTCAATATCGTCATCAAGTTCTTTTCCTAATGATTTTGCTTCTTGTAATGTTTCTGTATTATCGACACACATTGCTGCATGTTGCTCTAATGATTTGTCTAAAACGACTTTAGAACGTAAATTTTGCTTGATAATTAATTTGTGTTCTTCATCAACATCAAAAGTAACTACGGCAGTTTTAGCAAATTTTGCACGCAATTCTGGAGGCATGCTGTATTTAAAATACAACTCAATTTCGGTATCATCACGTAAATTCTCCAAATAAAACTCAGGAGATTTAAAGATGTGTTGCCAGTTTACCGGCTCACTCCATAAACCAAAACGTGCTGCATTATTTCCTAAGTCAATAACTGTGAACTCGTCTTTACCAGGTAATTTACGAGATCCACGACCAATCATTTGGTAGTATAAAGTTAATGATTTTGTTGCTCTGTTTAAGATAATAGTTTCTACGGTTGGCTCATCAAAACCAGTTGTTAAAATCCCGACAGAAGTCAAAATTGCATCTGGAGTTTTCTTGAACCAAGCCAAAATATCTTTACGCTCCTCAGCACTACTTGTGTTGTCGAGGTGTCTAATATCGTAACCTGCTTCTCTAAACGTTTCGTATACATATAATGAAGTATGGATACCGTTGTTAAAAATTAAAGTCTTTTTACCTAAAGAACGCTCTGTATAAGCATGCAAAAGTTTTTCCTGCATGATGGTATTTGTATACAAATCGTCTGAAGATTTTACGGTGTAATCTCCGTTGATACCAACTTTTAACGATGTTAATCCAACATCATAACTATAAGTTGTGGCTCTCGCCAAGAAACCTTTGTCGATCAATGAACTAATGGTGTCTCCCACGATAAGTTCATTATAACTTTGGTGCATTGGTAATTTTATATTCGAACTCAAAGGTGTTGCTGTTACTCCAAGAATAAAAGCATTTTTGAATGAGTTTAATAATTTTCTAAATGAATTATAATGTGCCTCATCAATAATAACTAAACCAATATTATCTAAATGTAATTTTTCGTCATTAATACGGTTTTTTAAAGTCTCTACCATGGCAACAAAACAAGAAAATTCGTTTTGATCCGGTAATTCTTTTACTTTACTATTAATAATTTTGTTAGAAACTCCAAACCCTTTTAGCATTTTTGAGGTTTGTTTACAAAGTTCGATACGGTGTGTTAAAACCACCACTTTTTTATCATTATTGGCTAAATAACGACGAACGATTTCGGAAAAAATTACTGTTTTTCCACCACCTGTTGGTAATTGATACAATAAATGATGTTTCGAAGGAGCATTGTCTAAACGTTCAAAAATGGCATCAATATCGCCTTTTTGGTATGCATAAAGTTCTTTTTTCTCTTCTCTTTCTATTTCTAAAGTGTTTTGAGACATTGTTAATTTTTGGATTTTTGCAAAAATACACCTAAAAAACAGTTATTCATCTTATTTTAACCTAAAATAAATGTTTTTTTTAAATAAGATTTTTTATGAGAAGCACTTTTATAAGTCGTGTTTTTCTAAAATTGCCTCAAAATCATACTTATTTTTCCATTTTTGTTGAATTGTTTCTTGCTCAATCGCCAAAATTCTTTCTTTAAAATCATGCAAAATTCCGTTAGAAATTGAAAAATTTACGGCTTGTTCAAATGAATTCAACATGCTTTTGTAGAATAATTCCTGCTTAATTAAATTTTGCGACGAATACGTTTGCGCAATTTCGATATTGTAAAGCATAATATCTGCAATTACAAATGGATCAACTCCTAATAAAATAAAATGTTTGATATATTTTTGTGCGACCGAACGACGCATTTTGGCTTTAGGACGCCTTTTTGAGCCAGGTTTTTTTATCGGAAAATATTCTTGCGAGATTTTAACCTTGCATTCCTGCAAAAGTTTGTCCTCTTTTGGATTAAAAACAAAATCGTAATACGTTTTTACTGGACTAAACTTTTCGTACAACTCAAGGATTTGTTCTTCGAGTTGTGTTTTATTTAATTCGCCCAAATATTTTTTTAAATCACGCTTACTCATCTATAAAAGTTTAAGAATACAAAAGTAAATTACTTTCTTGATTCATACCGCAAAAACCAACCATAATACTTAATTTTGCTCCTATTAAATTCAAAATATAATTACATGCTCAAGATTTTCAAAGTTACTGCAATTTTAGAGGGAATCTCTTACTTAGTATTGTTTACCAATATGCTTTTTATTAAAACCAATAATCCTGAACTTTATCATACATTGTTACGTCCGCTTGGGATGACGCATGGAGTATTGTTTATAGGATATGTAATATTGGCTTTTTTGCTTAAAAAACCACAAAATTGGGACCTAAAAACCTTTGCAATTATTCAAATAGCTTCTCTTATTCCTTTTGGAACTTTTTATGTAGAGAAAAAATATTTAGAAAATAATGCCTAACCTTTTGGATAAAATATTTAACTTTTTATACCCACTTTTTAGAGGCTGGGGAATGAGTCGTAATTTTGCGTCTTATATAAGCTTGGTCTTGAATATTGCCATTATGGTGGCTTTGGCTTTTGCCATTTATTACATCGCAAAATTTGTTTTGGTAACGTTAACGGCTGTTTTTGCTCAGCGTACCAAAACAAAGTTTGACGATTATTTAATTCACAATAAAACCACAAAATACACCGCGTATTTAATTCCGTTTTTCTTTATTTATAAAGCGGTTCCAATTATTTTGGATCGATACGAATATTGGGAAACTCTTTTTGGTAAAATAGTTGGTGTTTATATTGTTTTAATTAGTTTATGGATAATTAGAACGATTTTTAATGCTTTACGCGATTATTTAAAGCAAAAACCGGAATACAGCGATAAGCCAATTGACAGTTTTGTTCAGGTTATTATGATCGTGCTCTGGATTTTTGGAGTTGCGATTATTATTTCAAAATTATTCGGAATAAAACAAGGCGAATTATTAACCATTTTAGGAACGCTTTCGGCAATTATTATCTTGATTTTTAGAGATACTATTTTAGGATTCGTTTCGAGTGTTCAGGTTGCGATAAACGATATGGTTCGTATTGGCGACTGGATTACTATGGAAAAATTTGGTGCAGATGGTGATGTCATCGAAATTAATTTGACAACAGTAAAAGTTCGAAATTTTGATAATACAATTACCACAATTCCAACATATGCATTGAGTTCAGATTCTTTTCAGAACTGGCGCGGAATGCAAAAATCTGACGGAAGACGTATTAAAAGACACGTTTTGATTAAAAGCAGCAGTATTCGTTTTTTGAATAATGAAGATTTGAATCAGATGAAAAAAGTGCAATTAATAAGCTCTTACATCGAAACACGTCAAAGTGAAATTGAGAAATATAATATGCTTAAAGGTGTAGATAAAACTTTATCACTTAATGGTCGTAATATGACCAATTTGGGTTTGTTTAGAAAATATATTATTCAATATTTAGTATCACATCCAGGACTAAATAAAGATATGCATATTATGTGCCGTCAGTTACAATCGAGTGCGCATGGAGTTCCGTTAGAAATTTATGCTTTTTCGAGCGATAAACGTTGGGCAAACTATGAATATATTATGGCTGATATTTTTGATCATATTATGGCTTCTGTAGTATATTTTGATCTTGAAATTTTCGAATTGCCATCAAAGATTGGTCATTTGGATTAGTTTTTAGTATTCAGTCTCATTATTCAGTCTCAGTATTCGGTATTTAGTCTTAGTTTTAAGCGCTGGTTTTCAGTCACGATTAAACTAAGACTGCGATTGAATACTGAGACAAAAAACTACTTTTTCACTTCTTCAAAAATAAACTTCGAATTGTCATACTCTATTGGAGTTCCCGGCATAAAACATGGAAGATTGAAATATATACCAATTGTTCCGCTTCCTAAAAGTAGTTTGTTTTCTTTTTTTAATATTGCCATTGGTACTCTTTTCCAGCTTCCTCCATTAGATATGTAATGATAATCACCTCTTAAGGTATCTCCTTTTAGATCTCCTCTTACATCGCCTGAATCTTTTCCTATTTTGTGATACAGTATTTCATAACGACCATAGAATCGTTTGTCATTAATGTTTATCGCTAAAATTGCTGTATCTTTTCCGTTTATGGCTTGGTAGGTAATATGTTTGTATTCGCTTTTTTTTTCTTTAGAATTACAAGACATTAATATAATTGCGGATAAAAAAAGTATTAAAGAATTTTTGACCATTTTTGAGTTGAGTTTTTTTTATAAGTAATAAATAGCTTCTTAAATTTTCTTATATCACTTATATGGTGAGAATTTATAATCTATCTTTTACGAATTCGATTTGGGTTTTTCCGTGCGCTTTTGGTTTTCCGTTTTCGTCCAAATTCACCATTGTTGTTTGGTCGATTGTAATAATGATTTCGCGAGTCATCATATTTCTAACCGCACAAGTTAAAACTAAAGAAGTATTGCCAAACTTTACCACATCAATTCCAATTTCTACAATGTCTCCTTGACGGGCTGAACTTTTAAAATTAATCTCAGACATGTATTTGGTTACTACTCTGGTGTTTTCTAACTGAATAATGGTGTAAAGAGCAAGTTCTTCATCAATCCATGCTAATAATTTTCCGCCAAATAAAGTTCCGTTTGGATTTAAATCTTCGGGTTTAACCCATTTTCTAGTATGAAAGCGCATAATTTTAGTTTAAATTAAAATTTTTGTATTGGATTTTTTTCTAAATTTAAAGAAAAAACATGGAAGATAGAGACACTTTTTTAAGAGAATTCAGAGGCGAAACTTTAGGAACTGTAAGTGCTCAATCTTCAGCCGATGAGTTGTTTCAAAATCAAACGATTAGGCCTATTTTAAAACTTCAAAATGATTTGTTTATTGCTGTTTTTACAAATTATGTAAATAAAAATAAAGCAGATTTTTACTCTTATACGGTAGAAAAGAAACTTCAAACCATCGAAAACTCCATTCAAAAAGACATTAAGTTCCGTAATTCTCTTAAAGGAATTGTGATGGCGCTTTTTACTATTGAAGAATATGAAACTTATATTCAAAACTCTTCAAGTTTAAACAAAAGAATGATGAACTTGTTGGTTGACCGATTAAAAAGTCAGGTGCAATTGTTTGAGTTGGAGTCCAATTCTAATTAATAGTTTTAATTATTAAAAACAGAAACAAAAGCTAAATGGAAAATGATTTTACTACTGTCATGTCTGGCAAGACAGACGAAGAATTAATTAAAATAGTTACTCTAAATCGCAGTAAATATCAAGAACAAGCTATTAAAGCTGCGGAAAATGAAATTGATTTACGAAATATTGATGCTTCTAAATTTGAAGAAATAAGTTCAAAAATCAATGTTCATGAAAAGCTTGTTAGAGAAATTGAAAATAATTCAGTTCGTTCAGTAATTCGATTCGTGAATTTTGCTATTGATTTTGTTGTAATTTTTATTCTTTATGTAATAATTGTTCCTACGATCGAAAGTATTTTGCCTTTAACAAGCAGAGTTGAATTATCAATTTATAGAATTTTATCTTTGGTTCTTTTTATTGCATTTTACTATATTTCTTTTGAGTATAATTCTCAAAAAACATTAGGTAAAATTATTACCAAAACTAAAGTTGTTACTTTAGATGGAAATAAACCGGAGTTTATGGATATCGTTAGTAGAACTTTTTGCAGATTAATTCCATTTGATAGGTTTTCATTTTTCTTTACCAGAAATGGTTTTCATGATGCGATTTCAGGAACTAAAGTGATAAAAGACAATGTTTAATCAATTCAGAAATAAATTTCCTCTCGATGATTCAAAATGGATTGAATATACCGATTGTTTCAAACGTTTAGAAGTTCCTTCAAAAACGATTTTATTAAAGGAAGGTGAAATTTCAAAAAAGCTTTTTATAATAGAAAAAGGCTGTATTAGAGTTTGGTTTAATAATAACGGAAAAGATTTAACAACGCAATTTTTTTTCGAAAATCAAAGTGTAGCTTCGATCGAAAGTTTTATGAAAAAGTCGCCAAGTCCGGCAAGTATAGAAACTATTGAATCTTCTATTTTATGGTGGATTTCTAAAAATGATTTGGATAAAATTCTTTCCGAAATCAAGGAAATCCCGCAGTTAAGAGATCGTTTTATTGATATGATTTTTGAGCGAACTTTTGATTATATGAAGTATTTTGTTTCTTTTATAAAAGACTCTCCTACTCAACGTTATCTAAGTTTAATTGAAGAAAGACCTCAGATTCTTCAAAGAATACCACAGCATTATATTGCTTCTTATTTAGGAATCACCACAGTTCATTTAAGCCGTATTAAAAGTAAATTGTTACACAGAAAATAAGTAAATTAACTACATTTAGTCATATAAGAAATTATATGTCAAACTTAAATGAACTTATACAGCTTATATGGTAAAAAAGATTTGATAACAAATGTTATCGTCTGTGTGCAAAATGCGATCTAATTTTGCTTCATAAAATTTAATAATTATGAAAGCAGCAGTAGTTTATAAAAAAGGCGAAATGCCTAAATATGCTCAATTTGTAGAGCCAATTGTACAAAATGAAAACCAAATTTTACTTTCGGTAAAAGCAGTTGCAATTACTAATCTGGACAAGGGAAAAGCAAGTGGACAACATTATTCTTCTCAAAATGACAATCAGAATGGTTTTGTAGTTGGTAGCGACGGAGTTGGTTTGTTGGAAGACGGAACAAGAGTTTATGCTCGCGGAATTAGCGGTACAATTGCCGAGAAAGCGATTATCGATAAAAATATATTGGTGCGTTTACCGGAAGGAATTACAAATGCAATTGCAGCTTCGTTACCCAATGCAGTTGCAGGTTCTGCAATGGCGCTTAAATTTAGAGCAAATATTCAAGAAGGTGAAACTGTTTTAATTAATGGAGCAACGGGTTTTACGGGACGAATTGCGATTCAGATTGCCAAGCATTATGGCGCTAAGAAAATAATCGTTACCGGAAGAAATGAAAAAATACTTCAAAATCTTTTAGAATTGGGTGCTGACGAAATTGTTTCTCTAAAGCAAGACGATCAGACAATTGTAAGTCAACTTAAAGAAATTCACACAAATACTCCTATCGATATTGTTTTAGATTATTTGTGGGGACATCCAGCAGAACTGATTCTTACGGCTCTAAAAGGAAATGGTTCATTTAGTAGTAAGGTTAGATATGTAACTATTGGCGGAATGGCCGGTGATACGATTCAATTATCTTCGGGGATTTTAAGAAGCGTTGATCTTCAATTGTCTGGCTCTGGTTTAGGAAGCTGGTCTAAAAACGAAGTAAAATTGTTGTTCTCGGAAATTCTTCCTGAGATGTTTCTTTTAGCAGCTCAAAACAAATTAAAGGTTAATATCGAAGAAATTAAATTAAGCCATATTGAAGAAGCTTGGTCAAGAGAAGTTTTAGATGGTAAACGATTGGTAGTTATTATTTAAAGGTAAACAGTATTAAGTTGAACACGGATTAAACGGATCTTTATAAACAATCAATTATCCATACTGTTTGTCATTTCGAGGAACGAGAAATCTCCGTAAGAAACTCCGCAACAAAAATTCAAGCTTTGTAGAGCTACTCATGGAGATTTCTCGTTCCTCGAATTGAGAGGATTGTGTTTAAGCTTTGCGTTTTATTAATTTATTCAAAATACATAAAAAAAGGTTTGATGAGAAGCATTTCTTATCAAACCTTTTTTGTAAATACCTTCAGAAAATTATTCTTTAGAAAGCATTAATTCTTTAATGTATTTTACCGGAGCGCTCCCAAAACTTAAGAATTTTTCATGAAATTTCTTTAAGTTAAACTTTTCTCCTTCTTGTTTTTTAAGTTCTTCTCTAAGGTTATAAATTTCAGTATATCCTGTAAAATATGAACATAATTGAACTTGAGATAAAGTTACACGTTTCCATTTTCCATCAGCCTCAGCTTGTTGCTGAAAAGCTTCTTTGGTCAATAAATCTAAAGCCGCTTCTTTAGACATGTTTTTAGTGTGTACGCTAATGTCTAAAATGGTATTACAAGTGGCTCTTAAATTCCATTTATAGTACATTAACCACATTTCGTCAGAGTTTTTATAACCACTTTCCAACATCATTTTTTCAGCATAAACAGCCCAACCTTCAACCATTGCTCCATTTCCTAAAATAGATTTAATGATACTTGGCGATTGATTACTGTAGACCAATTGCGTGTAATGTCCAGGAACGGCTTCGTGAATATTTAAAATTTGTAGAATATAATCATTGTATTCTCTTAAATAACTTTCAGCATTTTCGGCAGTCCATCCAGACATGCTTCCTACATTATAATAGGTATTTCCGTTTTTATCATAAGGTCCGGGCGCAGAAATTGATGCTCCGGCAACTCCCGCCATATAGGCTGGCTCTTTTCGAACTACAAGTGGTTTTGACGGATCGATGTATAATAAGTCTTTAGCTTTTACATAAGCTGTTAATTCTGGAATTTGTTTCTCAATTTCAGACTGAAACTTTTCTGGCGTAGTATGTTGCAAAGAGATTTTATCAATAACCTGTTTGATTAAATCTAATTTGTTAGCTGGTTTTGGCTCATTTCCTTTGTATTTTGTCCAAAGTTTATCAGACAGAACAAACATTTTATCGTGTAAATCTTTTTTATGATCAACTGCAACTTTATAGATTTCGTCTGGAGTATAACTAGATTGAATATCAAAATTGAATTTTTTGGCATACAAAGCAGTTCCTAGTCTAAAAGAACGAGGTGTTTTGTTTGGTAAAGCTTTTAACCAAGCTGCATAATCTGCAATTGCTTTTATTGAAACCTGAGCTTTATCCAGCATTTCTTTTTTCTCGGCAGCGCTTAATTTACTTTTTTCTAAAGCAGTTTTTAGATCCGCATCAAAAACAGAAGATCCGCCTAAGTTTTGTGCTATTGCAAGTTCTGTATGCTCAATAGTTAGGTTTTTAATATTCTTTTTGGCAGTTTCATAATAAGCAGGAATTGCATTCATTTTTTTATTAAAGGCACGTAAACGCACTTCTAAAGAATCATAATTTCCGTTTAAAATTTCAGCAAAAGCTCCGCACACATTGTATTCAGAAGGATTCCATTCAGACGATTTCATCTCTTTGATACTAAAAATAGTGCTTTCGAGCTGATTTTTAATCATTTGAAAATCAGTCTTATTGTTGTCAGACAAATCATCAATGTTAAATTGTTTTAAAGAATCTAATTGCGCATTAACAAACTCAAGTTGTTTTTTTTCTTCGTTAGCATCATAAATAGATAATATACTATCATATTTATGGTAACCTACACCAGAAGCCCAGCCCGGATTAATTTTCCATAAAGAGGTTACGAAACCATCTTTATACTTGTCAAATTTTCCATCTAAAGCTTTATCTCCGTTAGACTTAGTGCTTTTGTTGCAGGAAAAAAGTAGCGCAACCGCAAAAACTGAAACAAATAGTTTTTTCATAAATTATGTTTTTTATTGTTTAAAGATAAAAAAAATGTTCTTTATGCAAAACTATTTGCTGTTTGTAATTAATATTTTAATAAATCGAATAAAACCTCTTCAAAGCGATTTTTGGGTAAAAACTGATCTTCTAAAGCTTTTGTAAACGGAATTGGAGAATCTAAACTTGCCACTCTTTTTACGGGAGCATCCAGATATTCAAAACATTCTTCCATAATTAAGGCCGAAATATCGCTGGCAATTCCACCAAACAAAGTGTCTTCTTGGTAAATAATTACTTTACCAGTCTTTTTTACGGAGTTAAAAATAGTTTCAGTATCTAAAGGCTGTAAAGTTCTTAAATCAATTAAATCGGCTTCAATTTCAGGATTATTGGCTAAAGTTTCTAAAGCCCAATGAACCGGAGCTCCAAATGCAATAATAGTTACTGATTTTCCTTCTTTCAAAACAGCAGCTTTTCCAAGCGGAATCGTGTAATAATCTGTTGGAACATCTTGATAAATACTGCGATATAATTGCTTATGCTCGAAAAATAAAACAGGATTTGGGTCGTTTATCGAAGTGTTTAATAGACCTTTTGCATCGTAAGGAAAAGCTGGATAAACGACTTTTAAACCAGGTGTTTTAGTAAACCAGGCTTCGTTGGTTTGCGAATGAAAAGGTCCTGCCTGAGTTCCGCCACCACATGGCATACGGACCACAACATCGGCTTTTTCGCCCCAACGATAATGTGTTTTGGCTAATAAATTGACAATTGGGTTAAAACCAGTCGAAACAAAATCAGCAAATTGCATTTCGACAATTGCTTTATAGCCATTAATAGACAATCCCATTCCTGCTGAAACTACTGCACTCTCGCAAATTGGTGTATTCCGAACACGTGCTTTTCCAAATACATCTACAAAGCCATCAGTAATTTTAAAAGCACCACCATATTCTGCAATATCTTGTCCCATAAGAATAAGATTGTTATGACGTTGCATTGATTGCTCTAAACTATTTCTAATAGCGTCAATGAATCGTATATTCTTGGTTTCTTCTGATGGATTAACTTCCTCAAATTGATAAGGTTTATAAACATCATCTAATTCACCACTATAAGTTGGAACAATTTCGGGTTCTGCATTTGCAATGGCTAAATTTTCGTCGATTTCTTGTTTAATTTCATTGTGTAATTGTTCATCAAATTCGGTAGTAAGCACACCAATTTCAAGTAAATAATTTCTATAATTTGTAACAGGATCTTTAATCGCCCACTCGTCCATTAACTCCTGCGGAACGTATTTAGTCCCACTCGCCTCTTCGTGCCCACGCATTCTAAAGGTTTTAAATTCTAATAAAACTGGATGTGGGTTTTCCTGCATTTGAGCTTTTAACTGAGACAATTTATTGTAAACTTCTAATATATTATTACCGTCAATAATATAGCTCTGCATTCCATAACCAATACCTTTATCAGCAAGATTTTCGCAAAAATACTGCTCATTTGTAGGGGTAGAAAGTCCGTAGCCATTATTTTCGATGACAAACATTACAGGTAATTGCCAAACTGCTGCAATATTTAAGGCTTCATGAAAATCTCCTTCGCTTGTGGCGCCTTCACCTGTAAAAACTGCCGTTATTTTTTTATTATTCTGAAGTTTATTGGCTAAGGCAATTCCGTCAGCAACCCCTAATTGAGGACCTAAATGCGAAATCATGCCAATAATATTATACTCCTGAGTTCCAAAATGAAAACTACGATCTCTACCTTTTGTAAAACCATTTGCTTTTCCTTGCCATTGCGAAAAAAGACGATGCAGCGGAATATCTCTAGAAGTAAAAACTCCTAAATTTCGATGCATTGGTAAAATGTATTCAGATTGATCTAAAACAGCGGTAACCCCAACAGCAATTGCTTCCTGTCCTATTCCCGAGAACCATTTTGATACTTTTCCTTGACGAATTAAGATAAGCATCTTTTCTTCGATTAAGCGAGGTTTCAATATTTTCTTATATAACTCTAGTAACTTGGCATCAGTAAGGTCTTGTCTGTAAAAGATCATTTGGTTATCGTTTTTTAATTATTTCAAAGATATATAAATATAACAATTTAGGTATTATTTGTTAAATAATTTAATTCTTTATCAAAACAGAGCGGAATTTACTCAAAAAAAATAAATCTAACACTATTATAAATTATGATTTCAAAATTGAATAAATCAATGCCAAATCATTAAACAAGGTCTTTAAAATTAAATTTTATGCAAAAAATTAAAATTGAAATATAAAATATTCTATACCTTTGTTACTGATAAGGATTTATGAGTCCTTATTCTCTTTTAAAATAAAAATGTAAAGTATGCAAAACATTCCTAGTGTAGACTTACGTGATTTCCTTTCGGACGACCCGAAACGTAAACAAAAATTTGTAAATGAAATCGGCAGTGCATTTGAAAACATTGGCTTCGTAGCCCTAAAAGGTCATTTTCTTGACGACCAATTAGTAGACGAACTTTATGGCGAAATAAGAAAATTTTTCGCTTTGCCAGTAGAAACTAAGCATAATTATGAAATTCCTGGAATTGGCGGCCAAAGAGGTTATGTTTCTTTTGGAAAAGAACATGCTAAAGGACGTAAAGAGGGAGATTTAAAAGAATTTTGGCATTTTGGTCAGTATGTTGACGAGAGTTCAAAATATGCTTCGGAATATCCGGACAATGTGGATGTTAAAGAATTACCTCGTTTTAATGTTGTAGGTAAAGAAGCGTACCAAATGCTTGAAAAAACGGGTGTTTATGTATTAAGAGCTTTGGCATTGCACTTAGGTTTAGATGAGTTTTATTTTGACCAATATGCAAAAGACGGAAACTCTATTTTAAGACCAATTCATTATCCACCAATTACTTCAGAGCCTGAAAATGCAATTCGTGCAGCAGCTCATGGTGACATTAACTTGATTACTCTTTTAATGGGTGCTCAAGGAAAAGGTTTACAAGTTCAAAATCATGATGGCGAATGGATTGATGCTATTGCGGAAGATGATCAATTGGTTATTAATGTGGGAGATATGTTATCAAGACACACGAATAATAAATTGAAATCAACAATTCATCAAGTGGTAAATCCACCAAGAGAATTATGGGGAACATCTCGTTACTCTATTCCGTTTTTTATGCATCCTGTTAGCGATATGCGTTTGGATTGTTTGGAAAACTGTATTGATGCCGAGAATCCTAAAAAATTCGAAGATATTACCGCAGGTGATTATTTATACGAACGTTTAGTAGATTTAGGTTTAATTAAGAAATAATCTTTAAATTTACGAGAAATAATAAAAAGACATTGAGTTTACGCTTAATGTCTTTTTAATTTTAAGATAGAACAATGGACTTACAAGATCAATTAAAAAATTTATTTCCAGATCATATCGAATCAAATGAACCGGAAGAAATTCAGGAACAGGATCATGTGCTTTATATTCAAAAAGAGCCAATGATTTGTAAATTTGAAAAACGAAAAGGAAAAGCCACAACTATAATTGAAGGCTACGAAGGATCTGATGAAGATTTTAAAATTCTAGCCAAGGAAATCAAAACTAAGCTTAGTGTTGGCGGAACTTTTAAAGATGATTCAATCATTATTCAAGGTGATTATCGTGATAAGATTATGGCAATCCTTAAAGAAAAAGGATTTAAAACAAAAAGAGTTGGTGGTTAGTAATTTTAGATTACTCTAATTGAATATTTAACTGCAAAAAACGCAAAGAATAATAGAGAACTAGGTTTAAAAAAAAAAGCAAAGTTCGCAAAGCTTTGTGTGTTTTGTTTTTGGAATAAAAAAAAGAAAAATCTGTGACAACCTGTTTAATCCGTTAAATCTGTGGCCAGAAAAAAAGACGCACTGCTTTGCGCCTCTACAGAAAACCTCAGAACCTTAGTACCTTTGCCACTTTGAACCTTTAAAGAAAAAAAATGATACAAAACTCAGAATTAATACTTAATCCAGACGGAAGTGTTTACCACTTAAATCTGCTTCCAGAACATATTGCGCACGATATAATTTTTGTTGGAGATCAAAACAGAGTCGAAAAAATTACTCAGTTTTTTGATTCGATAGAATATTCTACACAAAAAAGAGAGTTTAAGACTCAAACGGGAATTTACAAAGGAAAAAGAATTTCTGTAATGTCAACCGGAATTGGTCCAGACAATATTGATATTGTTGTAAACGAACTGGATGCTTTGGTAAACATCGATTTAAAAACTCGCGAGCCAAAAGAAAATCTAACTTCATTAAATATTATCAGAATTGGAACTTCAGGATCTTTGCAAGCCGATATTCCTGTAGATAGTTTTGTAATGTCTAAATTTGGATTAGGATTAGATAATATGCTTCGCTCCTACTTGATCGACGAAGTTTCGAATCAGGAAATAGAAAATGCTTTTGTTAGTCAGACAAATTGGGATATTAGAAAAGGAAGACCGTATGCAATTGCTTGTTCTGAAAAATTAGAAAAATTAATCGAATCTAATAAAATTTTCAAAGGAATTACGGCAACTGCAGGAGGTTTTTACGGGCCACAAGGACGAGTTTTGCGTCTTAATATTCAAGATGAAGAATTAAACAGTAAAATGGATAGTTTTAAATTTGAGGATAATCGAATTACAAATTTAGAAATGGAAACGGCTGCAATTTATGGACTTTCGGCGCTTTTAGGACACAATGCTTTGTCTTTAAATGCTATTATTGCCAATCGTGCAAGCGGAACTTTTAGTGAAGATCCTTACAAAGCAGTTGACGAGTTAATTACTTATACTCTGAATAAATTGGCTGCGAAATAAATTGGATAATTTGTTCATTAGAAAATCAGATAATTTATGATGCATTTAGTTCAACATGTTTTGCAAGCCTTCTTTTTAGGAATTGGTGGTTTGTTTAGATTTTGTTTTTTCCAATTGTTGAATGTTTCCTTTGAAGATAAATATTCGAAAGATTTAGAATACTATTGGGATAATCAGAATAAAACTGTTGATAAAAATGGGTTTACTACTTCGCAGAAAAACTTTCTTGCGGGATTAATCATTTTTATAAGTTTCTTATTTTTAATAAAAAAAATTGAAGGTTAATAGAAATAAGATTGGTTAGATAGATGAATTTTAAAAATCTACAATTATGTTTTTACGAGTTGCACGACATACGGATAATCTTGAAGCAATAGAAAATTTCTACGTCAATATTCTGGGTTTTGAACTTTTAGCAAATTTTCATAATCATAACAATTACGATGGAATCTTTATTGGTAAATCTGGTTTAGACTGGCATTTTGAGTTTACAAAATCTGAAGTAAAAGCCAATCATGCATTCGACGAGGATGATGTTATTGTGCTTTATCCTAAATCTATAATAGATTATGATGTATTGATAGATAGATTATTATATCATAACATTTCAATAATTACTGCAAATAATCCATTTTGGAATGAAAACGGAAAAATGTTTTTGGATCCAGACGGTTATCGTATTGTAATATCTCCGTTAAAAGCGATAATAAATGAAATTAATTAAGCAATTAGTTAATTAGTCAATTTGAGAATTAGATAATTAAAAGAGATTGCGCAAAAAAAAATATTACAAAATAAATAATGGCAGAAACACATAAAAAAATCTTATTTAAATATTATAGTACTTATCTTGAAGAAATAGTTTCAGAAACCATGTGGGCAGAAATTATAGATTTGGAAAAAGGATATTTTAAATTGGATAATATTCCCTTTTTCGGTCCTTTGATCGCAACAGACGACACATTTAGAGCAGAATATGATGAAAATGAGAAATGCTTTATTCACAAGGAAACTTTAGAAAGCTCTGGTAATTCGATTGTTCAGGTTTTAATATTGGATAAGGAATTTGACAAAGAAGTTATAAGAGAAGAATTAAAAGCTATAAATTGTATTTCTGAAGCTTTAAACGATACGTTTCTTGCGGCTGAAATAGTCAAAGATGTTGATTACTCGATCGTGAAAAATTTACTGAACGACTATGAATCAAAGGCTGTTATTGAATTTACAGAACCTTGTCTTTCAGAAAAACACAGAGCTGATTTACTTAAAAATTAAAAAACTTAAACAAACTTATAATACGCTTACCAAACTTAACTTAAACTTAAACTAAAATGAAAACTGTAAAAATTGTAGGTGTTCCTGAGCACTTCAATTTGCCATGGCATTTATGCATTGAAAATGGTGAATTTGAAGCTGAAAACATTGATTTACAATGGAAAGATATTCCAGAAGGTACAGGCAAAATGTGTCAGATGCTTCGTGACGGAGAAGCTGATATGGCTGTTATTTTGACCGAAGGAATTGTAAAAGATATCGTTGCAGGAAATCCAAGTAAAATTGTTCAAATTTATGTGCAATCGCCTTTAATTTGGGGAATTCATGTGGCTGCAAAATCAGATTTTCAAACCGTTAAAGACTTAAAAGATAAAAAAGTTGCCATTTCTCGATTAGGTTCTGGTTCTCAATTAATGGCTTATGTAAATGCGCATGAGCAAGGTTGGGAAACAGATAATTTGCAATTTGAAATCATAAATACAATCGATGGTGCTGTTGAAGCTCTGACCAACGGAACTGCCGATTATTTTATGTGGGAGCGTTTTATGACAAAACCTCTTGTTGATAAAGGCATTTTTAGAAGAGTTGGTGACTGCCCTACTCCATGGCCTTCATTTGTAATTGCGGTTCGAAATGAATTCTTAAAAAAGAATCCAAAAATTGTCGAAAACATACTCGAAATTATAAATAGAACTACCGAAGATTTTACTCAGATTCCTAATATCGATAAAACATTATCAGGCTTATTCGATCAAAAAATTGAAGATATTCAAGAATGGTTGAAACTAACACAATGGTCTCAGAAAAATTTAACTGAAAAAGCATTTATTAAAATTCAAAATCAATTATTTGATCTCGGAATTATTGATAAAAAAAGTACTTTTGTTGAAACGGTAAAAGCGCTGTAAAAACTGCTTTTGATTCTTATGATAAATTTTCCTAAAATTGACTTTCCGCAATTAAAATCCAAATTACAGGTGAAATCACCTTATGATAGGATTATTATTATGCTATTGAGTCTTTTGATAACGATTCCAATTTTTATCATACTACATCAAAATCTGATTGATTTAGAGTGGCCTTTTAACTTAGATCGTGTTTTTATCTTTTTATTTGTTTTTGCTGCGATATTCTTTCTTTTGATGTTGTTGCGAACCATTATAATCCTTTGTATTGCAGTTTATTTGATGGTTTTAATTTATGGAACCGTTGTAGGTAATTATGGCTTCAATGAAATATCTGAAGATTATAATTCGATGATTTATACCATGTCAGATAATCCTTTTCCACAAGATATAATTGTGGCAAAGTTGCTTCCTTTTCCCAATAAATCAAAAATCATTAATGCAATAGAATACCAGAATCCAAAGGTTCGAAATTTTGCTATAATGGCCACAAGTAAGCATTTTAAAGGCATAAAAGGATATTCTGATTATAGAACCATTATTCAGTGTTTTGCAGTGTTTAAAGAGATAAATAGCCGCTGGAATTATGTAAACGATCCAAAAGAAGGCGATTATATTGCAACAGCAAGCGAATCGTTAGAATATTTTTCTGGAGATTGCGACGATCATTCTATATTAATGGCGGCTGCAATACGTTCTATTGGTGGAACTCCAAGGTTAATACATACCAAAGGGCATATTTACCCGGAAATACTAATAGGTTCATTAATCGATCTTGAAAAGGTTAATTACCTGATTAAAAATGTACTTTTTGTAAAAGAAAGTTATGGTAAAAAAATACATTATCATATAGATGAGCGCGGACAAGTTTGGATGAATCTGGATTATACAGCCAAATATCCTGGCGGGCCTTTTATGTATGACGAGATTTTGGGAGCATTAACTTTAAATTAATTTGTTTGAATTAATCAAAACGCTAAGTAGTTAAGGCTCTGGTGATTTTTGTGAAACAGGTAAATAGACAGGTTTTTAACTGAAAATGCGATTTTAATTTATTATTCTGTTTAAATAATTGATTTTAAGATTCTTAATTAGAAAATATTTTGTAATTTTCTGTAGTCTAACTTTTAATCATATAATCATGGAAAAATCTAAATTATCTATCTTAGGAATTGTATTGCTGACTGTATTAATGATTTCATGTCATAAAGGTCGAAATAAATTAGTTAATTCTTGGAAAATTACGGCTGTAGAGGCTAAAATGCCTCTTTCTGATTCTGCTAAAAGTGTTATTTTAACGCAAGGAACTTTAACCTTTACAGAAGACGGTCACGTAACAGGTTATTTACAATCAGAAATAACTAATGGTACTTATGCGTTGACAAAAGGTGGTAAAAGTTTAGTAATTAAAGATGAAACAGGAACCCCATATCCTTGTGAAAGTACTATAACAGATGATAAGTTGATATTAGATAGCAAAGAAATGAAGTTAACATTAACCAAAATATAAGTTCATTTACAGACTTATATTATTCATATCAAAAACCACTCTACTCCAAAAGGAATGAGTGGTTTTTTATTTAATAAACAATTGTAATTTTCAAGTTTTAAATAAAACCGTTTCAAAAAAAATGATATTAAGTTATAAAAAAATATTTCTAATTGACAGTTTGGGAGCTTTACTCTCGGCTTTTTTGTTAGGAGTTGTATTAGTAAAGTTCGAAATAGCTTTTGGAATGCCAAGTGATGTGTTTTATTTTCTGGCCGCATTAGCTTGTGTTCTTGCGGTATACTCTTATTTGAGCTACCTATTTGTTAAAGACAATTGGAAGATTTTTTTGAAAATTATTGGTGTGGCAAATGTAGTCTACACTTTTATTACACTCATTTTAGTGCTCTGTTTTTATAAAGAAATTACGATTTTGGGATTACTTTATTTTTTAGCAGAAATTTGTATTATAGTTATTCTTGCTAAAATTGAAATAAAAAAAGCTAGTTATTCAATTGAATCTTAGTGCTAATATTTTAAAACCTTTGAAGCGATGCGATTTTAGGGGTTTTAAAAATTTGTTGCTGATTTTGAAGTGATTTTTTCATCTAAAGAATTAAGTGATTGAAAATTAGATTTGTAAAAAATGATTAAAAAGTTTTGCGCAGTTAAATAACTGCATTATATTTGCAGTCAAATAACTGCACAATGGAAATTCGTAGAGATGTTTTTCAGGCTATTGCCGACCCCACTCGCAGGGCAATATTGAGTTTAGTAGCAATTCAAGCAATGACTCCGGGCACAATTGCCGAAAATTTTGATTCTTCAAGACAAACAATTTCGAAACATATTCAAATACTTAGTGAATGTGAACTTTTGGAACAAAGTCAAAAAGGTCGCGAAATTTACTATCATATTAATGCTAAAAAGATGAAAGAAGTAGCTGATTTTATTGAGCCTTTCAGACAAATGTGGGACGACCGATTTAATAAGTTAGAAGCGATAATGAAAAACTATAAAACCAAAAAATAAACTAATATGGAACCAAAAACAAAAATTAGTGCAGAAGATGATAAGCAGGAAATTGTAATTACGAGAGAATTTGATCTTCCACTAGAATTACTTTTTAAAGCTTATGTTGAGCCAGAAATTGTAGAACAATGGATGGGAACAAAAGTTCTAAAACTAGAAAATAAAGTGCATGGAGGATACCAGTTTGAAACCAGTGATAATAGCGGGAATATTGTATTTCAGGCAAATGGTGTTATTCATGAATTTGTAGACAACCAGAAAATTACGCGCACATTTGAAATGGAGAACTCCCCTTTTGCTGTACAGCTTGAATTTTTAGAATTTGAATCTATAACTGAAGAAACAAGTAAACTAAAAATGCATATTATTTATAAATCTGTAGAGCTTAGAGATCAAATGTTGAAACTACCCTTTGCTCAAGGTATTAATAAAGCTCATAATAGAATACAAGAAATCGTCAGTAAAATAAAATAATTATGGAAAAGAGAAATAAAATTATTTATTGGATTGTTACATTGTGGCTCGCGTTAGGAATGACTTCTACCGGAATTGTACAATTGCTTAAAATGGAAGAAGAAGTTGAAATGATGAATCATTTAGGATATCCTGTTTATCTTTTAACCTTATTAGGGATTTGGAAAATATTAGGTGTTATTGCAATTTTAGTCCCAAAATATCCTTTATTAAAAGAATGCGCTTATGCTGGATTCTTTTTTGCTATGTCTGGTGCAGTTTTTTCTCATTTGGCTATTGGAGATTCTTCCATTACATTATTCGGGCCAATATTATTACTAATTCTTACAGTCGCATCTTGGTTTTTTAGACCTGCGTCCAGAAGAATCATTTCTTTTAATTCCTAAATGAATCTGAAATTATATTTAATTTAGTAATCGACTAATATATAACGATATGAAAAATAAATTGTCTGAGGAACAAAGTCAAGAGTTGTTAAAAGTATTGGAAATTCGTTTTGAGAAAAATATGAATCGACACAAAGACCTTGATTGGAATAAAGTTCAGGAAAAATTAGAAGCAAATCCTGAAAAACTTTGGTCGCTGGACGAAATGGAAAGAACTGAAGGAGAGCCGGACGTAGTTGGTTTTGATAAAAAAACAAATGAATATATTTTCTACGATTGTTCGGCTGAAAGTCCAAAAGGACGTAGAAGTTTGTGTTACGATCACGAAGCTTTAGAAAAAAGAAAAGAGAATAAACCCGTAGGAAGTGCTATTAATATGGCTACCGAAATGGGAATTGAAATTTTAAATGCAGAGCAATACAACGAACTTCAAAAACTTGGGAATTTTGATGCTAAAACTTCTAGCTGGATTATAACTCCTTCTGATATTCGTAAACTTGGCGGTGCCCTATTCTCGGATTTTCGCTATAATACCGTTTTTGTTTATCATAATGGTGCCGAATCATATTATGCTGCAAGAGGTTTTAGAGGATTATTACGCGTTTAACCATTTTTTAATAATTAAGATTATGAATCCAAAAGTTGATTTTTATTTTGATGCGTCAAAAAAATGGCAAAAAGAGCAAGAACAACTAAGAAGTATTGTTCTGGATTGTCAGTTAACCGAAGAACTAAAATGGGGAGTTCCGTGCTATACTTTTCAAGGAAAAAATATAGTATTAATTCATGAGTTTAAAGAATATTGTGCTTTGTTATTTTTTAAAGGTGCATTGTTGAATGATACTAATGAAATATTAATACAACAATCAAAAAATGTTCAGGCTGCGCGACAAATTAGATTTACCAATCTTAATGAAATTATCGATCAAAAAGCGATTCTTAAAGCCTATATTTATGAAGCGATTGAAGTCGAAAAATCTGGTTTGCAATTTAAATTAAAAACAACCGCAGATTTAGCAGTTTGCTATGAATTTCAAAATAAACTAGATGAAATTCCGATTCTAAAAACTGCTTTTACGGCTTTAACTCCTGGTCGACAACGTGCTTATTTACTCTATTTTTCAACTCCAAAACAATCAAAAACCAGAGATTCAAGAGTAGAAAAATGTATTCCGCAAATTTTGTCAGGAAAAGGATTAAATGATTAAAAATAAAAAGTCTTAATCTATTGTAAGATTTTATTAGTTGAAGTTGAAAAAAAATCATGCTGCGTTTTAAATCAGGTAATTTACTATGTATTAGTTTGTTAATTGTATTTAAATTAGATTTAACTTAGCAGTAATCAAATTTTGCAACCTACTTTAAAAGTTTGATGAGCCTGATCTATATATAGTTAGATATAGGAATGTTAAACGGATAAGCCGAAGGCCGAAAAAAGTAGGCGTTAATTTTTACTTTACAAAATGGAACAGCAAAACACTTCTCCGAGCCCTGCAACTATTATGCAAATTGGATCTGGATTTTGGGCTTCAAAAGTTCTTTTGGCAGCTATAAACTTTGAATTGTTTACCAAGCTAGCTTTCAGGCAAACCATGACTGCAATTGAAATTAAAAATGAATTAAATTTAAATTGTAGTGACCGAAATGTTTTTGATTTTTTAGATACTCTAACAGGTTTTGGATTTGTGAATCGAGAAGGCGTTCTTGAAACAGCAAAATACTCGAACGGTATTGATACGGATGTTTTTTTAGACAAGAACAAACCCACATACGTAGGTGGAATTCTTGAAATGATGAACGAAAGACTTTATGATTTTTGGGGAAATCTTGAAGAAGGATTGCTTACAGGAAAACCTCAAAATGAAACAAAAGTGGGCGGAAATCTATTTGAGAAAATTTATGATGATGCAGACCGGTTAAAAATGTTTGTGCATGCGATGTCAAGTGCACAAATGGGCGGATTTGTAGCTTTTGCAGAAAAGTTTGATTTCTCTGAATATAAAACGCTAACAGATGCTGGTGGTTCTGCTGCAATGTTGTCTTTAATGGTCGCAAAACACCAACCTCAAATAACTTGTGTTTCTTTCGATTTATCTGCAATTGCGCCTATAGCAAACGAAACTATTCAGCAATTTGCGCTTAGTAACAGTGTAAAATCAGTAAGTGGAGATTTTTTTTCTGATCCAATTCCTCACGCCGATGTAGTTACTATGGGAAATATTCTGCACGATTGGGATGAAGAAACAAAGTTAATTCTTATTCAAAAAGCTTATAATGCTTTACCAACGGGCGGAGCATTTGTAGCAATCGAAAATATTATTGATGACGAAAGAAAGGAGAATGTTTTTGGAATGATGATGAGTTTAAATATGCTGATAGAAACCGGAAATGGTTTTAATTTTACGTTTTCGGATTTTAATAAATGGGCTGAAAAAATTGGTTTTAAATCAACAGAATTGTTGCATTTATCTGGGCCAACAAGTGCCGCTATAGCTTATAAATAAAGTATTTTTATTTATTCATTTAATAAAATTAGAAGAAGTTTGTTGAAGTAATTCTTTCTTATAAATTTTGTTATTTTTTGCCAAATTAGTTCTAAATTAGTAATTGGATAAATAAAACAAACAAAATGGAAGAGTCAGAGAATAAGACAGATAATTCGGCTTCGTCTTGCGATATTACACCAAAGGTTACAGGAATTGGAGGTATATTCTTTTTTACTGATAATCCAAAGGATACAAGAGAATGGTACTCCAAAAATTTGGGATTTGACGTTAATGATTGGGGATCTACTTTTGAATCTAGAAATATTCAGAATCCTGACGAAATAAACGCACTTCAATGGAGTCCTTTTAAAAAAGGCGATGAATATTTTTCTCCATCCAAGAAAGATTTTATGATTAACTACCGAGTTCAGAATATTGAAGGTTTGGTAAATCAATTAAAAGAAAATGGTGTAACTGTTCTGGATGATATTACGACTTATGACTATGGAAAATTTGTACATATTTTAGACGCTGAAGACAATAAAATTGAGCTTTGGGAACCTACTATTTAATAAAACTAAAAAACTATTAAATTTTATGAAACATGTTGAGTACGATTCCTTGTTACAGAAAGTAACATCTCCACTAGATTATTCAGAAGATCTCTATTTATTATATGTTGAAGTGGCCAAAACCACAAGTGATATAAAGGAGATAATTTTAAAACACGCCAATGTTACTACAGAACTTGAGTTTGGTTATTTATGTGAAGCTCATATGCAAGCAATTCCTGAAATTGCTCGTTCTTTATCATTTGAAAATCATGCAATATATCAAATCATTAGATTAGCTAAAATTACTAAATAGATTAAAAATAAGATGTTTACGATTAGTATATATAGCTTTATTTTCAATAGAGTTTTATTATTGTTTTATCATGCAAAACATTCTAATTGTTGAAATACTACAACTAAAGATTTTCCTTTTTCAGACAAAGAATATTCGATATGAAGTGGTTTTAGTTTAATTACTGATTTTTCCAGAAGACCATTTTCTTCCAGTTCGCGCAAAGCTGTTGCAATAGATTGTTTATTACTGCCTTCAATTTTTCTTATAAGACCATTAAAACGTACCGGTCCTTCTAAAGCAAGGCGAAATATCTGCGGTTTCCATTTACCTGATAATTGTTTTAAAAGCCCTTCTGCCGGGCACTCTCCTACTGTTTCTTTATTTTTTTCCATAGTCATTTTTTTTTGACTAATTGACTTGCTTCAAAATACGCATCAACTTTGCATCACAAATATAAAATTAATCCAAAACAAAATTTATAAATTATGAGTTTGCATTTTAAAATATTTCTTTTAGCCGCGACCGTTTCATTTATAAGTTTAATTGATATTCTTAACGTTCATGATACTAGAATGAAAGCTCAAATAACTAATGTACGAGCGGAGAAACAAAAAGTAAAAATGAATCAAAATAGTATTAAAAGAAACGGTTTTAAAACGACACAATTAAAAATCGATTAACAAAAAAAGGTTATTAAGGGTTGCAGTGTAAAAATGTAAATAATAATGAAGGCAGTACTAATACTGATGATAATAATTGGCAGTTTTGACTCTCAATCTCAAACAAAAAATATAATGAGCCAAGATAAAACAAACCCTTTGATGTGCGATCCTGAAACAGGATTTTGTGAAATGCCTATTGTAGCAACTGAGTCTGGCAGAAACAAAATTAAATTAGACAAAAAGCCTGTAAAAATCATTTATTATACAGATCCCATATGTTCGTCTTGCTGGGGAATTGAGCCTCAGTTAAGAAAACTTAAATTAGAATATGGGGATTATTTTGAAATTGACTACCGAATGGGCGGACTTCTTCCCGACTGGAGCTATAATAGCGGAGGAATTAGCAAGCCGTCTGACGTGGCTCATCACTGGGAAGAGGCGAGTCTTTATTACGAAATGCCAATTGATGGCGATGTTTGGCTCGAAGATCCTCTTAATTCTTCTTATCCATCTTGCATTGCCATGAAAGCAGCTCAAATGCAGGATAAAGAGAAAGCAATCGTATTTATGAGAATTCTGAGAGAGAAACTATACTTAGATAAAAAAAACATTGCCAAATGGGAGATTATTGCTGAAGTGGCAAAAGAAAGTAAACTTGATGTCGAAAGGCTAAAACTGGATTATGAAGGTAATGCTCAGCAATTATTTAAAGACGATCTTTCATACGCAAAAACACTGGGAATTCGTGGTTTTCCAACGATGTTGTTTTCAGATGGATCTGAGAAACTTTTGAATGTTTACGGATCAAAACCATATCAATTTTACGAAAATACGCTTTTGGAACTTTATCCGGAGGCTAAAAAAAATAACATTACAAATAATACTAACCCAATGTTTTTGTTCGATATTTATCCGAGTCTTGCTGTTAAAGAATATGCCGTAATTCTTGATAAAACAACTACTCAAGCCAAATCTATACTAGAACAGCTTGCTACAGAAGGAAAACTCGAAAAGAAAACGATAAAAACGGGAGTACTTTACATTAAAAAATAATTCTATTGGTATATAATTTTAAATCGTAAATTGAGCTGTTAAAATATTAACTAGATTAATACCAAATAAATATGAACCAAAAAGAACTATCAGATTTGACAAATGAGGAATTGTTACAAGAGGCAAAGAAAAGAAAATCAGCTTCTATCATGAATGCTTTATTAATTGGATTTCTGGCAGGTGTTATCGTTTACAGTATTGCAAAAAATAGTTTAGGATTCTTGACACTAATCCCTTTGTACTTCATTTATAAATTGATTAATAATTCTAAATATAAAAGTAAAGAATTAGAAGATTTGTTACGAGAGCGTAATTTGAAATAATGTTTCTTACAAACTATTATTTTGTGGATTTTAAGAATGTTTAAAACATAAATTATTTATTATTCGAGCTAAATTAGTTTTATATTAGCTACTTAAAAACCAGCTGATGATTCGAATTTATCTAAAAGCGAATACTAAAAACTTTCAATTGATTTTACAGAAAGTACTAACATCTAGTAGGAAAATCTAAATCAAAGTAAAAATCAATAAATGAAAGTATTTTTAAGTTTTACCATTTTATTTCTGCTAGTTTTTAATTCCTCGGCTCAACAAACAAAAAAAACAAGATCAGAAGATTTAAAAAGTATATACAACATTCAGGATAGCATATTTGTCAGGACAAGAGATGGAGCAATATTATCACTAATGATGGTAAGTAAAAAAGGAGATACAAATCCTAAACCTGTAATACTTCAATCTACAATTTATGTTAGAGATACAGGAAGAGATATTAATTCATTAAAAAAATCTGTCGATAATGGTTATGTTGGTGTTATTGCATATGCGAGGGGAAAAAGATTTAGTTCAAACGAAATATTTCCATATGAGAATGATGCAAAAGATACTTATGATGTAATTGACTGGATTAGTAAACAAAAATGGTGTAACGGAAGTGTTGGAATGTTTGGCGGCAGTTACAATGGATTTACCCAATGGGCGGCTTGTAAAACACTTCATCCCGCACTTAAAACAATTGTACCGTATGTAGCTGCAAGGCCAGGGCAAGGTTTGCCTGTGGAGAACAATATTTTTGTAAATCCAAACTACGAATGGGCATTTTATGTTGGAAATAATAAATACTTAGATACTGTCGCAGGAAATGACAGACAACGGTTTAGGAAAATGCAAAATAGATGGTGGGAAACAGGAGTTGCCTATAATAAATTAGACAGTATTGATGGCGTGCCTAATAGATGGTTTCAAAAATGGATAAGCCACCCTTCTTTTGATGATTACTGGCAAAAAATGACACCATATAAAAAAGATTTTGCACAAATAAAAATACCCGTTTTAGCATTTGATGGTTATTATAATGATGGACAAAGTTCAGGTTTGTATTATTTAAGAGAGCTTCAAAAGTATAGTCCTGAAACACCTGCCTACCTCGTTATTGGTCCTTATGGGCATTTTGGGACTCAAAGTGGCGGAGAATCGATTTTGTATGAATACAAAGTAGATCCTGTTGCGTTATTTGATATATCTAAAATTACATATCAATGGTTTGATTATATTTTAAAAAACGGAACTAAACCCGAAATTTTAAAAGATAGAATTAACTATCAAGTTATGGGCGCAAATGAATGGAGAAGCGCACCATCAATTGATAAAATGAGTAATGGTTTTTTAACAATGTATTTAACTACTAAGAAGTCAGGTAAATTCTACTCTTTGAATTCACTGAAACCCGTTAAAAAAAGTTTTCTAACGCAAGAAGTTGATTTTGCAAACAGGGAAATAACTAATAATGATTATTATCCTGAGCCAATTATTCGTAAAGAGATTGATACAGCTAATGGATTTAATTTTATAAGTGAGCCTTTAAAAGAGCCAATAGTAATAAATGGTTCGTTTTTAGGAGAAATCAAAGCAAGTATTAATAAAATGGATATGGATTTTGGTGTTACATTATATGAAGTAATGCCAAATGGAGAGTATTTTCATCTTTCTTATTTTATAGGCCGAGCGAGTTATGCAAATGATATTACACATCGGAATTTACTTAAGCCAAATGAAATTGAAGTTATTCCGTTTTCTAATACACATTTAGTAAGCAAACAATTAAGAAAAGGAAGTCGATTATTAGTATATCTGAATGTAAATAAAAATCCATTTTCTGAATTAAACTACGGAACAGGTAAAACAGTAACAACAGAAACAATAAAGGATGCAAAAGAACCATTAAAAGTAAAATGGTACAATGATAGTTTTGTGAAAATTCCAATATTAAAAACACAATAACTTGTATAGTGAATAGGTGTTCTATAATGCGGGAGTTCGTAATGATAAACTAAAAAAAAAAATAATTTATCCCATTGCCAAAACAAAATCATTTGTTTAATTTGCACAAAAAATTTTGATATGAACAGAAAGAGTTGTCTTCCACCGCCTAGATTTTAATAATTAACTACGTTATCAGTCCTATTTTGCTGTCGAACTTATTTTCGACAAATTTTTTTATGACTGTTACTCAATTTATTATTAATATTTAATCTAGTACTTAGGTACGGACAATTTTTATGAAAAAATCATATTTGGTATTGCATTTTGCAGTACTTCTAGCTGGCTTTACCGGTGTTTTTGGTAAGCTTATATCTCTAAATGAAGGACTTTTAGTTTGGTATAGAGTATTCTTCTCCTCTATTGTTTTATTTTTTATCTTAAAGTTATTTAAGATATCTGCAAATATCAAGCTTCAAAAAAAGTTAGATATTGCAAAAATCGGAATGTTTATTACTATACATTGGGTATTTTTTTACGCCAGTATTAAATACTCCAACATATCTATTGGTGTAGTTTGTTATTGTTTAACTAGTTTTTTTACAGCAATTTTTGCCCCTTTGATCAATCGAAGTAAATTTAGTTTGTCTGAACTTGGTTTAAGTTTAATAACCTTATTTGGTATTTCATTAATTTTTCATTTTGATGCATCATATCAATTGGGAATAATTCTAGGGGTTATTTCGTCAGCATTTGCGGCACTTTATACTATATATAATGAGAAACTGGTGCGGAATTTTGACAGCAGAATTATTAATTATTACCAAATGATTGGCGGAACTGTGGGACTTGGAATTTTGCTTCCGTTTTATCTTTATTTTTTCCCCGTTCCAACAATTTTACCAAGTTTAAAAGATGTTTATTATCTGATAGTATTGGCATCATTTTGTACAGTTGGTCTATACGTACTATTTGCAGAATCTTTAAAACATATTTCGGCTTTTACTGTAAATTTAAGTTTTAACCTTGAACCGGTTTATGCGATTATTTTAGCCTTTTTGTTTTTTAATGAAAGTAAAGAGTTAAATATGTCGTTTTACATTGGATTGTGTTTCGTGATACTTTCTGTTTTATTGCAAACCATAATTTCTTTTAGGAAAAAGTAAAAAGAACAATCAGTTTTAAAAGAAAATGAACAGACATAAAACCTTCAAAATTATATGATTTTGAAGGTTTTTAGTTTTTTGATTCTTTTCGATTATTGGAAAATCAATTAATTTGTCTTGAATTAGATAGAGATTTCAATAAAATAATTTCTTATTACTTATATCGAACTAATTGTAATAAAGTTATTTGTTATATTCGTTGATGATAAAATATATAGAATAATGTCAAACCAATTACTTTTCTTTCTTAGTGCTTTAGGAGCTTTTAATGGTTTTGTACTCTCGATATATTTTGCAGTAAACGCTAAAAAGAAAATTTTTACTAATTATTACTTATCCTTATTGTTACTGGTTTTAAGTATTAGAATTGTTAAATCTGTTTTTTTTTATTTTAATCCTAATCTCTCCAATATTTTTATTCAAATTGGACTTTCTGCCTGTGTTTTAATCGGTCCTTTTCTGTATTTATACCTAAAGCCGGAAACCGAAAACAAAAACCGAAATTGGGTTAAACATGTAATACCTTATTTGGCAATAATCACAGTTCTGGGCGTTTTTTATCCTTATGTTGAACATCAGATTTTTTGGCGTTGCTGGATTGTAAGAGGAATCTATCTACAATGGTTTATTTATATTCTTTTGTCCTTAAGGTATATTTATCCAATTATTCAAAAAATTAAAGCTAAAGAACACTTAAAAAAAATAGATTTATGGTTTCTTAGCATCTATCTTGGAGTTTTATTTATTTGGTTGGCTTATGCTTTCGCAGCTTATACTTCTTATATTGTTGGAGCTTTATCCTTTACATTTATTTTATACTTAATTGTCTTGCTTTTAATTTTTAAGAACGGCAATGAAACAACTTTTTTTCAAGAAAAGGAAAAGTATAAAAACAAAGAAATGGATGCAGAAATGCAACAACAAATAAGTCAAAAACTATCTATAATAATTGAAAAAGAATTATATCTAAATCCTGATTTTAATCTTGAAGAAGCTGCAAAAGAGCTAAAAACAACAAAGCATTTACTATCTCAATATGTAAATGAAACTTTGGGTAAGTCTTTTTCAAATCTGATTAAAGAATATCGAATCGAAAAAGCAAAAAAGTTATTGGAAACCGAAAAAAACTTCACTCTTGAAAGTTTAGGTTATGATAGTGGTTTTAGCTCAAAATCTACTTTTTTTACCGCTTTTAAAAAATTAACGGGCCTTACTCCTGCTGAATATCAAAAATCTTACTCAAAATAGGTTCAATACTATAAATTAAGAGTTCTACTTTATAAATTAAAACCTTTAAACTCTTTTCATACAAGATATTTGCTCTCATTATTAACCATTTAAAATTTTAAAAATGAGAAAAGTATTTTTATTGATTAGCTTTAGTTTTTTGTCTTTTAATGTAAATGCTCAAACGAGTGACGCTGTAAATGAGTGGCCTTTGGTTCAAAAAACGCTTAACATGTATATCGAAGGACAAGCGACAGGCGATTCGGCTATGGTTGCATCGTCATTTCATGATTCATGGCAACTAAAATATTTTGCAGAAAACAAGTTTAATATTGTCACCAAATCAAAGTACGTTGTTGGTTATAAAAAGCATCCTAAATCACCTAATTGGTCTGGGCGCATTGTTTCCATTGATATTACCAATACTGTAGCCACTGCAAAAGTCGAAATTAGTACTTCAAAACTTTTATTTACAGATTATTTTAATCTCATGAAAATAAATCAGGATTGGGTTATTGTAGATAAAATTTCAACCAGAACACCGCATAAAACCGTCGAAACTCCAACTGTTCAAACAAAAGGATAAGTTTTTTTTTTAAAATTTTAATCTCGAAACATTCCTAAAAATGAATAAAACATTAGTCTTGTTATTTCTTTGTGTGTGCTTAAATCTGGCGCGTGTTGCTGCACAAAATAAAATCTTGTTTGTTACTTCAAATCAGGAATTTTATGGAAACACTAACATTTCAGCAGCTAATCATTTTGCCGAAATTATTGTTCCTTATGATGTCTTTATAAAAGCTGGATATACCGTTGATTTTATAAGTCCAAATGGTGGAGCAATTCCTATTGGTTATATTAATGCATCGGATATTTTACAAAAGGAATATTTGTACAACGGTTGGTTTATGGACAAATTAGAACACACAATGAAACCATCTGAAATTATCGCCAGCAACTATTCGGCAATTTTTTATAGCGGTGGCGGCGCTGCAATGTATGGTGTGGCCGAAGATACTGCGATTCAAAAAATTGCCAGAGATATCTACGCCAAAAACGGTGTAATTTCGACCATTTGTCATGGAACTGCCGGAATTGCTTTTTTAAAAGATGAAAATCAAAAATCTCTTTATGCAGGAAAGAAAATTACGGGCTATCCGGACGAATTTGAAAATCATGATGCCGATTATTATAAAACATTTCCGTTTGCAATAGATAATGCAATTAAAAGCAATCAAGGTAATTTTGTATATTCTAAAAAAGGTGGCGATGCGTTTTATATTGTTGATGGAAGATTTGTGACAGGACAAGATCCAAGTTCTGCGACCAAAGTTGCAAATGAAGTGATAGCGATTTTAAAAACTAACTTTAAAAGACCTAATCCCGTTGTAAAAAGTGATTTAGAACAAATTAAGGAAGTTTTGCTTAACTACATTGAAGGTACGGCAAATGGAGAGCCGGAAAGGCTTAGAAAAGCTTTTCATCCTAACTTTAATTTGTACACAGTTACAAACGATACTTTATGGATACGCTCTGGCGAACAATATATTACTAACATAAAAGTTGGGCAAAAAACGAGTCGAATAGGAAATATTACCTCTATTGATATCGAAAACGACGCGGCAATTGCCAAAGCTGACATTATCGTGCCAAATTACCGACGTTTTACAGATTATTTTTTGCTGCTTAAATACGAAGGGAATTGGAAGATTGTTCATAAAAGTTATTCTTGGAAAGAACTTCCAAAAACTGAAAAGTCATAAAAGAATCTTTATAATAACAACTTAATATAGTTACATGCAAATGTGCGTAAAGGCAACAAACATGACAAAAAAACTCCTTAATTTCTTAAGGAGTTTTTTGATTTATTGATACCATCGAATACTACAATAGTTATTTTTAGTCAAGACCTGCAAACTTAAATGGTTGTGCTACTTTAAATTTAATTAAAGATTCTCCGGAGTAATTTTCGTTATTTTCTAAGCTCAACTTTTTTGGTTTTGCTTTTTCGCTAAAGTCAATTTTACTAAACTCGACCCATATTACATTAGGATTTAGTACATTATCAAAATAATAAATTAGATTTTTTTGATCTGATACTGTTCTCCATCTTGTCGAAGAAATATTAGGTTCAGTTGGTGAAGAAATTCCTAGCGGAACAGAACAATTTCTAATCACTCCAAATACACTGGCAGTTGCAACTCTTGTATTATCTGTCTTTGGAATTGCATCAATATAATAGGACGCTCTCACGAATCTATCAGCGGCTCTGTTTGTACCTGGAAGCATAATAGTTCCAGGAATTCCTTTCCAGTAGCTGTTTATGGCTAATTGCTCTTCAAAAATTGGCGAGTTTGTCATTACAACATATTTTTTGTCGTGATGTATGACCAATTTACCATTAATATATTCTAAGATTGCATTGTCTCCCGTTGAATCTGAAATGGACAAATGAACTGTAGCAAAAATATCAGTTCCGGGAATGTGAGATGAAACTACTGCGAAAGTATTTTTTTCAAATGCATCTACAGCTTCTGCAACTGTTGCAAAATTATCAAGCGTATATTGCGCCCAAAGTGAAACTGCCAAACCTTTATCCTTTCCATTTTTTGTAAATTGGGGAAAATTTGACTCAGCGAGCCATAAAAGATTGCTTACCAAACCCTTTTCATTCATTCCGTCAGAAGAAGCGATGTCCCATGAACTAGTTATTACACTTCCGTATTTGGATTTCCATTTTAGAGAATTATCTCCAGCTTCACCATTTCTCTCTATTCCACGCGGAAAAATCCAAAGATTAGCAGGAATATCAGTCTTCCAATCCATAGAACGAGCCGTAATAAATGTTCCATTTAATCCTTTATACACAACCCTTGTGCAGGCTATTGCATCTTCATTAAAAATTAAGATATTTACTAAAGCTAAACTTATCAGAACTTTGGTTTTTATTTTCATAAGTAGTTTTGTTTAAATAATATTTAAAAATTAAACACCTTTTATTTAGTGCTTTATGCTTTTTAAAGTTACAAATTAAATTGAACAACGTAATAAATATTCCCTTTAGATTAGTACGTATTATTCAGGAAACAAAAAACTCCAAAATCGAATGACTTTGGAGTTTTTTATTTCTACCTCTAATATTAAGATATATATTATCGAATTAATTTTAAGTATGCACTATAAATATTATCCATAAGAACGGTTTTCATATAATATACATTCTCATCTTTTTCTTTTAAATCGTACTGAATTAAACCAGCATCGCAGTAATAATAAAGCAAGTTATCGTCATTTGGAAATTCAATATTTGAAACAGGTATTGTTGTTAATTTTGTTTCAAATGCAATTTCGCCATTAGTTATATCCAACTCAAAAAGTTTTCCTTTTTTACTATAACCCCAAATGTTTTCGTTTTCCCTCACAATGTATTCGATATTATCATCTTTAAAATCTGTTTTCCATAACTGAGTTCCTGTTTTTGAGTCTACAGCATATAAAGAAGAAACATTTGTTCCTTGAGCCGCAAAATATACTTTATTATCTTTACAAAATATTCGTTCCTTGATATTATATTGGGTTTCATCAAATTTAAATTCCCATAAAATATCCAGTTTATTTGGGCTTAAAGCAAAAAGAACATTCTTTTCGTTCGCTACAAATATATTTTCGCCATCAGTTACAGGTTTTCCTGTCATAGGTTGCTCAAAACTTCTCTGACTTAAAACTTTTCCAGTATTAGCATCAAAACTGTAGATATTTGTTCCACTTTGTGTAAAGATTTTATTGTCAAAATAAAGCGCAGGAATATCGTTATTTGCTGTGTCTAGCTTGTACGTCCAGACTAAACTACCATCTTTTATGTCCAGAGCATATAAGTTGCTGGTTTGATTTTGATTTTGAGCAGTTATATAAAGTTTTCCATTTTGTACTAGTGGCGTTTGATCTTTTAAAACAATCTGATCTGTAACATTACCCAATCTTGATTTCCAAAAAATAGTACCTGTTTGGTTGTCGATTGCGAAAATTTCACCGTTAATAAAAGGTACATAAACAACACCATCTGCTAACAATACTTTATTTGCGCACATCTCTGTATAAGAGTCTGCGGCTTTTACAGTCCAAACAATAGTTTCGGATTCAAAATCATATGAAAAAAGAGAGCCATCAGAATCAAAAATTAGAATTGAAGATTCGTCTAATGGAACTTTTTTAACTGGTTTCGTGGCCTTATTATTTACTATAGTACTTGCCGATAAATCTTTATTAGAATAAGTAGTTTTTGTGGCAGGAGCTTGCCCAAACATATTTACTACAGTAAATACAAACAAAAGAGTTAATAGTTTATTTTTCATTTTTAAGATTTGGGTTTCATGAATTGACTTTTTTAGCAATAATGTTGCCAAATAAACCAAATATGGGTCAAATATAGTTAAAAATTCTTACCGTTCTTTTGGGACTTAACAGTCTGTTAGGTTCAATATTAAATGTTGTAGCGAAACTTTTTTTTACCGCAAAGCGCGTAAAGATTTTTATCTAAGAAAGCTTCTAAAAGCACAAAGAACACAAATCTAAGTCAACATAAAGCTTTGTGTTCTTTTCTTTGTTGTGAAAATAAGGCATAAAAAAAACTCCCTAATTTCTTAAGGAGTTTTTTTGTGGGGAGAGCAGGATTCGAACCTGCGAAGTTCACACAGCAGATTTACAGTCTGCCCTCGTTGGCCGCTTGAGTATCTCCCCTAATTTAGTAACCAAGGTTTAAAACCGCGTTACTCGCTAATGCATAAAAAAACTCCTTAATTTCGTAAGGAGTTCTTAAGTGGGCGATGAGGGGTTCGAACCCCCGACCCCCTCGGTGTAAACGAGGTGCTCTGAACCAGCTGAGCTAATCGCCCTATTTTACTAGGTTGCTATCGTTTCGTGATTGCGAGTGCAAATATACGCTAGTTTTCGAGTTCTGCAAAGAAAATCAAATAAAAAATAAAACTTTTTTTTTAATTGATTATATCTTGCTGTTTATGAATTTGTTATTAAAATGATTTTTTTAAACTTTTTCCTAAATATTGATTTTTGTTTATTTCAATGGCAATTCTGCAACGACAAAAGTACTTCCGCCAACATAAATAAAGTCATTCTTTGATGCATTATTCTTCGCTGCTTCAAATGCAATTTCGACAGAATCGTATTTTTCTCCAATTACGTTGAATTTTTTAGCAGCTTCTTTTAAAATTTCAGCGTCTAAACCTCTCGAAGAATTCGGGCTGCAAAAATAATATTGTGCCTTTGTAGGGAATAGAGGCAAAATAGAATCCAAATCCTTATCATTAACAACTCCTAGAACAATATGTAGATTTTCAAAACTTTCGTTCTTAATTTGGTTCATTACAACAGCCAATCCATGTTTGTTATGAGCAGTGTCGCATATAATTTTAGGATTTTCGCCAAGCTGTTGCCATCTTCCTTGTAATCCAGTATTTTTTACGGTGTTCAATAAACCGTTTTTCAGATTTTCGTCCGAAACCTTAAATTCGGTTTCGGCATTCAAAACCTTAATAGTTTGCTGAACCGTTTTTTTATTATGAAATTGATAATCTCCAATCAAATCAGATGCAAAAACATTGGAAATTAAATCAGAGGCAAAGTAAATAGGAGCTTTATTCACTTCGGATTTAGCAAAAAAAACAGGTTGAGTTTCCGTAGTATATTCTCCAATAACAACAGGAACATTTGGTTTTATAATTCCCGCTTTTTCTCCCGCAATAGCTGCCGGAGTATTTCCTAGAAACTGAGTATGATCTAAATCAATATTGGTAATAACCGAAACTAAAGGTGTAATAATATTTGTAGCGTCTAATCTTCCGCCAAGACCAACTTCAATAATAGCGATGTCTACTTTTTCTGAAGTAAAATAATCAAAAGCCAAACCTACAGACATTTCGAAGAAACTCATATCATTGGCTTCAAAAAAATCTTTATGTTTTGTTATAAAATCACAAACAAAGTCTTCTGAAATTTCGGTACCATTAATTTTTATTCTCTCTCTAAAATCTTTTAAATGTGGCGAAGTGTATAATCCAACTTTATATCCTGCATCTTGCAAGACCGAAGCCAGCATATGCGAAGTAGAACCTTTTCCGTTTGTACCCGCAACATGAATGCATTTTAACTCCTTTTCCGGATGATCAAGATGTGACGCCAATAGTTTAATATTGGTTAAATCCTCTTTATAAGCCGAAGCGCCTTGAAGTTGATACATCGGAAGTTGATTAAACATCCAATTTGTAGTTTCTTGATAGTTCATTTATTTTGGATAAAATGGTTGTCGATTGAAATAATTTTCGTTTTTTTTAGTTTTATATTGGAGCGAAAATTATCTTTATTGCAAATTTCAAATAATTTTTAGAATTAATTATTAAAAACCAGAATTAATATATGTTTACTTTCATTCAATTACAAACAGATACCATTGCAAACGCCGCATCTAACGTAGTTATCGAAAAAATTGCACCAAATACAGAGATCTCTGTGTTAGGATTTATCTTAAAAGGAGGTTTCTTTCTTATTCCAATCGCTATCTTATTATTTTATACTTTTTATGTTATCATAGAACGTTATTTATATATTAGTAAAGCGTCTAAAATCGATGCAAGATTAATGCAAGATGTGGGCGATAAATTAAATGCGGGGAATATTGATTTGGCCAGAACAATTGTTGAAAGAAGCGATACTGCTGCTGGAAATATTTTGAAAGAAGGAGTTTTAGTAATTGGAAGACCAATTGCTGAAATTGAATCAAACATGGATCGTGCTGCCGATATTGAAATTGGTGAAATGGAAAGACGTTTAGGACATTTAGGACTTATTGCAGGTATTGCACCAACTTTAGGTTTTATTGGAACAATTTCTGGAGTTATTAAAATTTTCTATAGTATTTCGGTAACAGAGAATATCAGTATCGGAAACATTTCTGGAGGTTTATACGAAAAAATGATCAGTTCAGGTTCAGGATTAATTGTTGGTATTATAGCCTATAGTGCTTACCACTTATTGAACGGGAAAATAGATGATTTTGCTTTAAAAATTCAAAAGCAAATATTAGAATTTGTCAATATAATTCAAAGATCATAAGGTATGTCAATTAAAAGAAAAAGAAGATTTCATGCCGAAGTGGCGACTTCATCATTGAGTGATATTATGTTTTTCTTGCTGTTGTTTTTCCTTATTATTTCAACGCTTGCAAATCCTAATGTTATCAAAATGACTTTGCCAAAAGCCAAGGCAAATGAAAAAACAAATAAACAGCTAATTAGCTTATCTGTTACCGAAGATAAAAAATTCTACATCGACAAAGAACCTGTAGATTTTGAAAATCTGGAAACAAGTTTAATGTCAAAAATTGGAGCAGATAAAGAACAAACAGTTGTCGTTCGTATTCCGTTTAATTTACAAGTACAGGATTTAGTTGATGTACTGCAAATAGGAGTGAAGAACAACTTAAAGTTTGTAATCGCTACAAGCCCGAAGTAATTATCATTAGGGCGTGACCACAATAAAAAAATGGGCCAATCAGCATAGCGTTGATTCGCCCATTTTTTTATTCCGGTCGGGCTATCCGGGCTACTGCGGTAGCTTCCTTCTATCCCTCACGCGGAGAAAAGAGAGTTATAGAAGAAAGAAGAAAGAGTATAGAATAAAGAAAGTAGTCATTGAGTATATTCTTGTGAGGAACGAAGCAATCTCACTAATATAGGGAGAATAACATAATCTTGTCATTTCGAACGAAGGGAGAAATCACACTCGGTGATCGACAAAGATTAATTTTTCTTTACGGAGTTTCTAGTGTGATTTCTCCCTTCGTTCGAAATGACAAGCTAGGTGATAAAAAATAAAAAAGGCTTTCTGATTTTTCAGAAAGCCTTTTTTATTTGTGTAAATCCGTGACCGGAGCTAAGCAAATAGACGAAGTAAATTCATGCTTTAATTCAAACTAAAATTATAAATAATTTTTCCGGTTTGTTTTGCAGGCGCGTCACTGTCAGCGTCCCATTTTGTATTCATTGCAGCAATCTTGGCCTGATCTAATAAGCATCTTGCAGTATTTGTTGTCCCTTTAATTCCTGGAGTTGCACTAATTGTTTTTCCGTTTTGGTCAACTGTAATTTCAACCACAACTTTTCCTTCTTCGTTACAAGTATATTTTGGTGCAGGTTTAGATAACGCTTTTCTGGTTCCTAAAGAATACCCTGATCCGCCGCCAGAACCGCCACCACTTCCGGCTCCGTAACCGCTTCCTGTACCAATTCCATTTCCGGTGCCGTTTCCTCCGCCTGTTCCACCACCAGAACCTCCGGTGCCGTAATAACCGTTAGAGCCCAAACTTCCGTTTGATTTTCCTTTATTTCCTGCAACTTTATCATCTCCATCGCCACCTTTGTTCGATCCTTTTAAAATGCTGGATAAAGCATCGTTTGTAGAATTTGAAACTTTAGGTTTCTCAGGAATTGGTTTTTGTATCGGTTTTTCAACAGGAACTGGCTTCTTAGGTTTTTCTTTAGTCGGAATAATAACATCTGCTTTATCAGAAACCGAATTTTCCTGAGTAATAACAGCCTCTTCTTCCGGAGTTGCTTTTGCGGGAGCCTGTTTTACGTTGTTTTTTACCTCTAAAACTTCACTTTTATAATTTGCTCCGGAGCCTAAATCGCTGTCTCCAAAATTTACTGTTACACCACCGCCACCACCGCCAGATGCAAGTGCAGCATTGTTTTCTGGATTATATGGAGGCCAAAAACGTATGAAAAATAAAAGCAACAGCAAGATTGCATATATCGCTGTAGATATTAATAGAGATTTCTTTTTATCTGAAGAATCCGTAAAAGTCATTTTGATTCTGAGTTTTGTAATAGTATTTAATAAAAACGTTTAAAAGTAGTAAAAATTGTTTAGAATGAAAGTGCTGGGCTTAATTTAACCGCAAAGTTCGCTAAGGTTTACGCAGAGTTCGCAAACATTTTTTTAGCAACGATTTAAACCATACTGTTTGTCATTTCGACGAAGAAGAAATCTTCGAAAGAAGCTCGACAAAGATTGGGTTTTCGTTGCAGAGTTACTTGCGAAGATTTCTTCTTCGTCGAAATGACATAAAATGAGAGAAAACTTTAAGGGTTTTGCGATTAAATTTAAAATAAAAAAAGAGCCAAACTATAAATTTGGCTCTTTTAAATATTGAAGTATAAAGAAAATTATACTAATTGTTTCAATGCAATTTCAAAAGCTGTTGCGCTGATATTTGTTTTTGATGAGTTTAAAGCATGAGCTTTAACGATTGCATTTTTTATAGTTTCAGAAGTATCATTAAAAATAGCCTCATCTGTCATTTGAACTTTTTTCTCCATGAAGTAAGCAAAAACTCTAGCCATTCCGCAGTTCGAAATAAAATCTGGAATCAAACTTACTTTATGGTCAACTTCTTCCATGATAGATCCAAAGAAAATTTCTTTATCAGCAAAAGGAACATTTGCTCCACATGAAATAACTTCTAATCCGTTTGCAATTAAGCTATCAATTTGAGTTTGCTGCACCAATCTTGAAGCCGCACAAGGTGTGAAAATTTCAGCACCAATGGTCCAGATTTTAGAATTGATTTCTTCAAACGGAATCATATTATCGGCTACTAATTTGTTTCCGTCTTTATTTAAAAACAACGTTCTGATTTCTTCAAAAGAAAAACCATCCTCTTTAATTAAACCTCCATCACGATCAATAATTCCAATTACTTTAGCTCCCATTTCGGCTAAGTAAAAAGCAGCTGCAGAACCTACGTTTCCAAATCCTTGAACAATTGCTTTTTTACCTTTAATCTCGCCACCGTATGTTGAGTAGAAATGACGAACAGCTTCGGCAACGCCATAACCCGTAATCATATCTGCAACAGTGTACTTTCTAGTTACATCAGGAGAGAATTTTGGATTTTCGATTACTTTGATAACCCCCTGACGTAATTGACCAATTCTATTGATTTTGTCCGCTTCAGTTGGTTTAAAATGCCCGTTAAAAACACCTTCTTGCGGGTGCCAAACGCCACATTCTTCTGTCATTGGAATAACTTCGTGAATCTCGTCAACATTTAAATCTCCTCCAGTTCCGTAGTAACTTTTTAATAAGGGCGAAACAGCTTTGTACCAGCGTTGTAAAACTCCTTTTTTACGAGGGTCGTTAGGGTCAAAATTAATTCCAGATTTTGCGCCTCCAATTGCAGGGCCAGAAACCGAAAATTTTACTTCCATTGTTTTGGCCAATGATAAAACTTCGTTCATATCTAAGCCTTTTCTCATTCGTGTTCCTCCACCTGCGGCTCCTCCACGAAGTGAATTAATAACGGTCCATCCTTCAGCTTCTGTTTCAGAATCTTTCCAGTTAAAAACAATTTCAGGTGCTTTATTTTCAAATTGCTGTAATAAATCTTTCATTTTGTTGAGATATGTTTAGTTTGCGTAAAAGTATAAAATAGAATAATGCGAATAATGTATTTGATGCCAATTTTAATAAACAAAAAAAAGAAAGCCGAAAACAAGGCGTTTTCGGCTTTAGATTCTGTGTCGATTTAAGGAAGTTATATCCCTAATAAATGTTTTTTCAATGTTTCGTCAACTGGTTTATCTGAAAGCCAGATTCCAAATAAAGCTTTTTTGAAGTCAAATCCGTTAATTTTTCCTTTCAAAGTTTCGTTTTTGTAAACGTTGATGGTTTGGTCAAGCGGGTTGTAAGCTAAGATGAAAACATCTTTTTCTGTAATAGCATCACTTAAAAAAGTTTTAAATTCTTCAATTCTTGGTCTTAATTGTGCAAGATTACTTCCGGCAGATTTTTCGAAACCGGTATTCATAGCCTTAGTCAATTTGTTAGAAGAAACCATAGACGATGTAATTTCTATTCTAATTGCCATTTCAGTATCACTATCAATAATGAATTGCGGATCCTGACTGAGCTGAGATAAATATAATGCCTGAACATAAACTTCTAACCACATTTTAGATCTTCCTCCAGCGCCGTTAAGTTGCAAAGATTTACCTTGAAATTCAATTTTTCTTGGAACCGTAACACCATTAACTTCTAATTGAGTTTGAGCCGAAATTGTCGAAAATTGCAAGCTTAAAAGGAAAGTAAGTAAAAGTAAAATCTTTTTCATATGCTGTCGATATTATATTTTTTGAGCAAAAATAATGCTAAATTATCAATTTAATAACGTTGTAGGGCAGGTTTTTTTCTAGTTATTTTTGATTTTTTTTATCGTATACGATTAGTAATCAAATTAGTAAGATATGTTTTACGTACTTTTACGTGTTTTATGGTTTGTTTAATCTTTTTGGAAGGATAAATTGGCTGAATCTTTAGAAGTAAGCTGTTTTTATTGGCAGTTTTATTCTTAAATTTTAAAGAAAACGTTGCAAAGTTGATGGCTATCGTGGTAAATTTCGATATTATTACGAAAACGTTATCGTAATTGTTGTTGATCTATTAATTTTATATGCATGCATTGTTAATTTGACATATAAAAATTATCTTTGAAAGCCTTTTTGCCTAAAACAAAAGCGATTCAAAAAACAAAAATAACCACTAACTAAATTAATTTTTTCTAAATTGGTTTAGGAATAACAAAACAATAAAAGACTATGGATTTCAATCTTACCGAAGAACATTTGATGATTCAACAAGCAGCAAGAGATTTTGCTCAAAATGAATTGTTGCCAGGTGTTATTGAGCGTGACGAAAAACAAATTTTTCCGACAGAGCAAGTTAAAAAAATGGGGCAATTAGGATTCATGGGAATGATGGTTGATCCAAAATACGGAGGAAGTGGATTAGATGCAATTTCGTATGTAATTGCAATGGAAGAAATTTCAAAAGTAGATGCATCTGCTTCTGTAGTAATGTCTGTAAACAACTCTTTAGTTTGTTGGGGTTTACAAGAATTTGGAACTGAAGAACAAAAACAAAAATATTTACCGGGTTTAGCTTCAGGAGAAATTCACGGAGCTTTTTGTTTAAGTGAGCCCGAAGCAGGTAGTGATGCAACTTCGCAAAAAACTACTGCTATTGATATGGGAGATCATTATTTAGTAAATGGAACTAAAAACTGGATTACAAACGGAAATACAGCTTCAGTTTATCTAGTAATTGCTCAAACACATCCAGAATTAAAGCATAAAGGAATTAATGCTTTGATCATGACTAAAGATATGCCAGGTTTTTCTATTGGCCCAAAAGAGCAAAAAATGGGAATTCGTGGTTCAGATACGCACTCACTAATGTTTAGTGATGTAAAAGTTCCAAAAGAAAATAGAATAGGTGAAGATGGATTTGGTTTCAAGTTTGCCATGAAAACGCTTGCCGGAGGTCGTATTGGTATTGCATCTCAAGCATTAGGAATTGCTTCTGGAGCTTACGAATTGGCTTTAAAATATTCTAAAGAACGTAAAGCTTTTGGAACAGAAATTTGTAATCATCAGGCAATCGCTTTTAAACTGGCAGATATGGCTGTAAATATCGAAGCGGCGCGTCATTTATGTATGAAAGCAGCTTGGGATAAAGACCAACATAAAAACTATGATGTAAGTGGAGCAATGGCAAAATTATTTGCTTCGCAAGTTGCAATGGATACTGCTGTAGAAGCTGTACAGATTCATGGTGGAAATGGTTATGTAAAAGAATACCATGTTGAACGTTTTATGCGTGATGCAAAAATTACTCAGATTTATGAGGGAACCTCAGAAATTCAAAAAATTGTAATTTCAAGATCAGTGATCGCGGGATAAATTCATTCGAAAATAGATATAAGAACCCTTTCAGCTTTTTAAGCTTCGAAAGGGTTTTTTTACGATTATTTTTTTTACTTTTCAGAAGTTTACGGTTTTAAACCAATTACTTAGCTTTTTAAATTGCCTTAACTCTATATCATTGTTATGAAAAAACTCTACTTTCTTCTTCCGTTTATTTTTTTAGCGTGTAAATCAAGTCCAACTGCGGTAAACCAAAAGTCCTCAAAATCAAGTTCGAAACCTTTGGAAATTACCTATAAAGTAAATGAGACAGAAGTGTCAGATTTTTTAAAATATCTTTCTTCTGATGAATTAGAAGGACGTGAAACTGGAACGAGAGGAATTGAGAAAGCTGCTGTTTTCCTAGAAGACTTTTTTAAGAAAAACAATGTAAAGCCTTATTTTAAAACTTATCGCGATACACTTACCAACTTTAAAATTCCTGCTTATAATATTGTTGGCGTTTTAGAAGGAACAGATCCGGAACTAAAAAAAGAGTTTGTGATTTTAAGTGCACATTATGATCATATTGGTTTAGAGAAAAAGCAACAGGCAGATGTAATAAATAATGGAGCAAATGACGATGCATCTGGAGTAACTGCGGTTGCAGAAATGGCGAAATATTTTGCAGAAACAAAATCGAATAAACGCAGTATACTTTTTGTGTTTTTTGCCGGAGAAGAAAAAGGACTATTAGGATCAAAAAGTTTAGTTCAGAAATTAAAAAAACAAAACTTTAATTTATATGCTCAGTTAAATATCGAAATGATTGGAGTGCCAATGAAACGTGATTATTTAGCTTACATTACAGGTTTTGATAAATCGAATATGGCCGAAAAAATTAATGAATATACAGGGAAAAAGACAATTGGATTTTTGCCTAAAGAAGCCGAATATAAATTGTTTTACAGATCTGATAATTATTCTTTCTTTGAAGTATTTGGAAAACCATGTCAATCGATAAGTACTTTTGATTTTGAAAATTTTAATTTTTATCACCATGTTTCAGATGAATTTAAAGTGATGGATATTCCGCATATAACCTCTTTTGTGCAAGAGTTTTTACCAGCAGTTACCCGAATAGCTACAACGCAAACAGAAGAAATAACAATGAACAAATAACCTTTATTTTTACTCTATTTGCTTATTTTTGCCTTATGAAAAATATTATTGTTACCGGAACCAGTAGAGGAATTGGTTACGAATTGGCGTTGCAGTTTGCAAATGCAGGTCATCAAGTTTTGGCTATTTCACGAAAAATACCTCAAGCACTTTTAGAACATCAAAACATTACTTGTCTTTCAGTTGATTTGGCAAACGAAGATGCTTTGCAAGAAGTGGATCATTTCTTGTCTTCAACATGGAAAAAAGTTGATGCTGTGGTGCATAACGCAGGAGCTTTGTTGTTGAAGCCTTTCGCCGAAACTACTCAGGCTGATTTTGAAAGTATTTATAAAGTGAATGTTTTTGCAGTAGCAAATCTTACCAGAATTTGTTTGCCCTATTTACAAAAAGGAAGTCACGTTGTTACTATTAGTTCTATTGGTGGCGTTCGCGGAAGTCTTAAATTTGCAGGTTTAGCCGCTTATAGTTCGAGTAAAGGTGCCGTAATTACTTTAAGCGAATTATTGGCAGAAGAATATAAAGAACAAGGAATCTCTTTTAATGTTTTGGCCTTAGGTTCTGTTCAAACCGAAATGTTAAACGAAGCTTTTCCTGGATATCAGGCACCAATTTCTGCCGAAGGAATGGCAACTTATATTTATGATTTTACATTGAATGGAAATAAATATTTTAACGGAAAGGTATTGGAGGTTTCTTCGACGAATCCTTAGTTAATTATGAATTATGAATTATGAATTTTGAATCTGATATAAACCTTTTTACTTCTAACATATAACTTTTAACGTAATAGAAAATTGAGCGAGACTTTAGCTAAATATATACCGGAACATGCAGTAAGGCCTGTTTTTGAATTGATTGTTTCCAATCAGGTTCATCTTAAAATTGTAAATGAGCGCCAAACGCGACATGGAGATTATAGGAGAGGACCAAGTGGAAAACATGAAATTACGGTAAACGCAAGTTTAAATAAATATCGTTTTCTGATTACGCTAATTCACGAAATTTCACATTTAGTAGCATTCGAGAAATTCGGAAGAAATATAAAGCCTCACGGAAATGAATGGAAACATACATTTCAACGTACGATGATTCCGTTTATACGTCCGGAGATTTTTCCGGGTGGTTTATTGCCGCTATTAGCGAGGCATTTTAAAAATCCATCCGCAAGTAGCGATACAGATACAACTTTGTCTTTGGCCTTAAAACAATACGATACTGACAATGATAAAAACTATGTTTTTGAGATTCCGTATGGAAGTGTCTTTAGAATAAAAAATGGAAAAATATTTAAGAAATTAGCTGTTAGAACCAAACGTTTTGAATGCATTGAAATTAGTTCAGGAAGAACTTATCTTTTTAATCCAAATGCCGAGGTTGAATTAATAAATTCAAATTAAGTTTAAAATCCAAATAAAAAATTCCAAATTCCAATACTGATGTAGTTGGAATTTGGAATTTTTTATTGAGTTCTTCCAGAATTGGAATTTAAAAATATTGGAATTTAAAATAGGTTCTAACCTTTCAAATACGCTTCTCTAACTTTTTTAAACAAGTTTGAAGAGTAAACAAATTTTACAATATCCTTATTGTCAGTTCTAAAAATTTCTTCTTTAGTTCCCTGCCACGCTTTTAAACCTTTTTTTAAGAATACGATATTTTCACCAATTTCCATTACCGAGTTCATATCGTGCGTATTTATTACAGTTGTTATATTATATTCTTCCGTAATTTCCTTAATCAAATTATCAATTAAAGTAGAAGTATTTGGATCTAAACCAGAGTTTGGTTCATCACAAAACAGATACTTCGGATTGTTTACAATCGCACGTGCAATTGCCACACGCTTTTGCATTCCCCCTGAAATTTCTGAAGGAAGTTTTTTATGAGCATCAACAAGGTTTACTCTTTCTAGAACAAAATCAACACGTTCTTGAATTTTATTTTTGTTGTCATTCGTGAACATTTTTAATGGAAAAGCTACATTTTCTGCAACAGTCATAGAGTCGAATAAAGCACTCCCTTGAAAAACCATTCCAATTTCAGTTCTTAATGCTCTCTTTTCATCTGGATCTAATTCAGAGTAAACACGTCCGTCAAATTCAATTGTACCAGAGTCTGGCGTATGAATTCCTAATAAAGTCTTTAGTAAAACCGTTTTTCCAGATCCACTTTGTCCAATAATCAAGTTCGTCTTTCCAGTTTCAAAAACTGTCGAAACACCTTTCAAAACTTTACTGTCGCCAAATGATTTTTCTATGTTTTTTACTTCTATCATTATCCTAATAATAATTGAGTTAATATGTAATTAAAAAGAATGATACAAACAGATGTCCATACAAATGATACTGTACTTGCTTTACCAACTTCAAGTGCACCACCTTTCATGTAATAGCCGTGAAAAGATGGAATAGTTGCTAATAACATTGCAAAAATTAAAGTTTTAATAAAAGCATATGTGATATGAAAAGGAATAAATTCCATTTGAGCACCTTGAATAAAGTCTTCACTAGTTGAAAAACCTCCGTATGCACAAGCTAACCATCCTCCAAAAATACCCAAAAACATACTAATTCCAATTACGAAAGGATACATTAACAGGGCTACTATTTTTGGAAAAACAAGATAGTTTAATGAATTTACACCCATAACTTCTAACGCATCAATTTGCTCTGTAACACGCATTGTTCCGATACTTGAAGTAATATATGAACCCATTTTTCCGGCCATAATTACCGAAATAAAAGTAGGAGCAAACTCCAGAATTACAGATTGACGTGTTGCAAAACCAATTAGATATTTTGGAATTAATGGATTAGTAAGGTTTAAGGCAGTTTGAATAGCAACAACTCCACCTATAAAAAAAGAGATGAAACAAACGATTCCAAGAGAATCAATTATAAGGTCGTCGATTTCCTTGAAAATTAATTTTTTCATAACAGGCCATTTAGTCTGTTTGTTAAAAATTTCTTTCAGCATTAAAAAATATCTTCCTATTTGAGATAAATAACGAATTAGCATCATAGTTGTACAAATATTGGCTAAGGTAAAAAGAAGTTATGAGTTTTGGGTTATGAGTTCAGGTTTTTCGGTTGTTTTACCAATCAAATTAACTTTTGTTTCATTTTTTGAAAACGATAATTTCTAATAAATTTAGCTTGTTCAGGGGTAACTAATAAAGGAGTTTTGGCGCTTTTAGCTTTCAAGAATCCTTTAATATAATCTAAAAAGAGAAGCGGTTTTTTCTTCATCATTGCCAACTTAGCAGATGCGATTGCTGTAATCCAGAAACCATATCCTAAAGTATAAAAAGCTTCTCCTTGTTTATAACGAGCTGTTTTGTTGTAATTTGCGCCAGTTGGTTTTAAGTGTTTTACATGTAATGAAGAATCGGTAACAACTTTCCAATCATAATATTTACAAAGTAATTCATCTACAGTATCCCAACCCATTGCAGGTTTTAAACCTCCAATTTGTTGGAAAGTTGCTGCGCGATATGCTTTTAAAGCACCACGGATATGATCTTTGTCTGTAAGATTTTCTAAAACCCAGTCTCCATTTTTTTCGATATAACAAAATCCACCCACCATTCCAATTTTTGGATCCGATTCGAAATGTTTGATTATGGTTTCAAAATAGTTCGGAGGAAAAATTAAGTCGCCGTCTATCTTTACAATAATATCATAATTAGAATCTAAAGTTTCAAAACCTTTTTGAAAAGCCTGAATTACTTTGCTTCCCGGCATATGAATCGCGTCTGAAGTTTTGTTTACAACAGAAATAAATGGATTTTCTTTTGCAAAACCCAGAACAATTTCTTCAGTTTTGTCTGTAGAATTATCATTTACAACAACAACTTTTGATGGTAAAACAGTTTGCGAAACCAGAGATTCTAAAGTTAAACCAATTAAATCTTGTTCGTTGTGCGCGGGAATGACGATGTAGTATTTCATAAATTTTCAATTTTAAATGCCAATTCTTGAGAATAAATCCCAATCTTCTAAAATTCCAAATTCCAATTTTACCTATATGGTTAAAATTGGAATTTGGAATTTTTTTATTGGAATTTTGCCTTTAGGCTTTTATTTTTTCCGCTGCAACAATATAATATCTCGGAGTGAAATATCTTAAAAGTGGTCTAAAACCAAACTTTTTTACCGGATGAGTAAATTTTTGGCGATCAGTAATTTTCCAGCCTGTTTTTTCTAAAAGCCAGTCTAACTGCCAATCTTCAAATTCGTGATAATGCCTGTCCCACATATCTGTTTTAGAACGGTAAGCCGGAGAGAACCACAAACGCAATGGAATTGAAATTAGTAATTTATCGCACTTTACGTTTTGTAGAATTGTGTATGGGTTTAGCAAATGTTCGAAAATTTCAAATGCCGTAAAAATAGTATATTCTTCTGTTTGTAAAGCGGTTTGATCGTTGTCTAAATCTTCGCCTTTTGTGTTTTTTACAGTGTATCCATTTTCTTCCATTATTTTAGAGAATGGATTTGGTACACCAAAATCAAAAATAGTTTCAGATGTTTTAACGTGTTTTTGTAAAAACTCTAAGGTAAGTTTGAATCTTTTATTTGGAAACGTTTTTTCGTACATAGTCGTTGCAAGGAACGAAACAATCTCTCGTTCTTAATTTTTATAATTAGGTCGCAAATATACTAAAAAGTCCGCATTTTAAAATGCGGACTTTTTTAAAGTTTTCAGTTTCCAGTCGAAGTATTCAATCTTAGTTATTAGTTTAACAGACTGTAAATTGTGACTGAATACTGCGACTAAAAACGTTATCTAGTATCTGTATACAAAAGCATTAACGTTCATTCCCGCTCCAACCGATGCGAAAATTACAACATCGCCTTTATTGATTTCGTGATTTTCAAGTTTTCCCTGAATCAATAAATCGTAAAGAGTTGGTACAGTTGCTACGCTTGAGTTTCCTAAATCATGAATACTCATTGGCATAATATTTTCTGGTGGAGTTTTATCGTAAAGTTTGTAGAAACGCGCAATAATAGCTTCGTCCATTTTTTCATTGGCTTGATGAATCAGGATTTTCTTTACTTCTTCGATGGCAATTCCACTTTTGTCTAAACAGCTTTTCATTGCAAGCGGAACTTGACTCAATGCAAATTCGTAAATTTTACGACCATACATTTTGATGTATTTAATATCTGGGTCTAGATCTGGATTATACGATTTTCCGAAGAATAAATAGTTAGCTTCATCATTTGCAAAAGTGGCACTTTCGTAAGATAATAAACCAGCATCATCTTCAGAAGCTTCTAAAATAGATGCTCCGGCTCCGTCAGAATAAATCATAGAATCGCGATCATGATCATCAACAACTCTTGATAAAGTTTCGGCACCAATTACTAAAACACGTTTTGCCATTCCGGATTTAATAAAAGCATTTGCTTGAAGAACACCCTCAATCCAGCCTGGACATCCAAAAAGAATATCGTAAGCTACACATTTTGGGTTTTTGATATCTAATTTATTTTTAACACGAGTCGCCAAACTTGGTAAAATGTCAGATTGATTTGTTCCAGCTTTTACATCACCAAAATTGTGCGCAAAAATAATATAGTCTAAAGTTTCACGATCAATATTAGCATTTTGTAATGCTCTTTCAGCTGCAAAAAATGCTAAGTCAGATGAAGTATGTTGGTCTTCGGCATATCGGCGATTTTCAATCCCGGTGATACCTTTAAATTTTTTAATTACAACTTCGTTAGGGTAGCCAAAAGGAGTTCCGTCTTCATTTAAAAAAACATGATCACCAAAGTCTGTATTGCTTACTTCTTTATTTGGAATGTAACTTCCTATGCCAATTATTTTTATTTTCATTATTCCGTGATTATCCGATAAATTTATTGCTAAATTATAAATAAAATTATGATAACTATCATAAAAAATACTATGCATGCATATAATTATGAAATAATAATTATTTATGAGATATATTGTTTATTTTTTAATGAAAATTGAGTTTGACCGAGATTTCAAACGTTTGAAATAAATGCAGAAGAAAAAAATAATAATATTTTTTTTGAGGAAATGGGAAAATAATACCCTTATCGAAGAATTCAAGAATTGCAATGTTTATTAAAAATAAAAACCCGATAAGTTTTAAAACTTATCGGGTTTGGATATAATTAAATGAAAACTAAAAAATCTTAGTATTACATATAAGCTTCGATAGGAGCACAGCTACAAACTAAGTTTCTATCACCGTATGCGTCATCTACACGACGAACTGATGGCCAAAATTTATTTTCAGCAATGTATTCTAATGGATAAGCTGCTTTTTCTCTAGTATAAGGGAAATCCCAAGTATCTGTAGTTAGCATAGCCAATGTGTGAGGTGCATTTTTCAATACATTGTTTTTGTCATCAGCAGTTGCAGCTTCAATCTCTTTTCTGATTGAGATAAGAGCATCACAAAAACGATCTAATTCTGCTAAATCTTCAGATTCTGTAGGCTCGATCATTAAAGTTCCAGCAACAGGGAAAGAAACCGTAGGAGCGTGGAAACCGTAATCCATCAAACGTTTTGCGATATCACCCACTTCGATTCCGTTTTCTTTAAATGAACGACAATCTAAAATCATTTCGTGAGCTGCTCTTCCGCATTCTCCAGTGTAAAGAATTGGGTAGTGTCCTTCGAAACGCGCTTTCATGTAATTCGCATTTAAAATAGCGTGTTCTGTAGCACTTTTTAATCCTTCAGCACCCATCATAGTGATATAACCGTAAGAAATCAAACATACTAAAGCTGATCCGTAAGGTGCAGATGAAATTGCTGTAATAGCTTGTTCTCCGCCTACTTTTAAGAGTGGGTTTGTTGGTAAAAATGGAACCAATTTTTCGTTCACACAGATTGGTCCAACTCCAGGTCCACCACCACCATGAGGAATAGCGAATGTTTTGTGTAAGTTTAAGTGACAAACGTCAGCACCAATTGTAGCAGGATTTGTTAATCCAACTTGTGCGTTCATGTTTGCACCATCCATATATACTAATCCGCCATTATCGTGGATTAATTTTGTGATTTCAATAATTGAAGATTCGAAAACTCCGTGAGTAGATGGATACGTTACCATTAAACAAGATAAATCATCTTTATGTTCAATTGCTTTTTCTCTTAAATCTTCTACATCAATATTTCCTTCTGGAGTTGTTTTCGTAACGATAATTTTCATTCCGGCCATCGCTGCAGAAGCAGGATTTGTTCCGTGAGCTGATGATGGAATCAAACATACATTACGGTGACCTTCGTTTCTTGATAAATGGTAAGCACGAATTGCCATTAAACCAGCATATTCTCCTTGAGCACCAGAGTTTGGCTGTAATGTTGTTCCGGCAAATCCAGTGATTACATTTAATTGTTGCTCTAATTTTTTAAGCATCGTGATGTAACCTTCTGCTTGCTCAACTGGCGCAAACGGGTGAATGCTGTTCCAGTTTGGCATTGATAAAGGCAACATTTCAGAAGCTGCGTTTAATTTCATTGTACAAGAACCTAATGAAATCATTGAATGATTCAACGATAAATCTTTACGCTCTAATTTTTTGATGTAACGCATTAACTGACTTTCTGAATGATGATTGTTGAAAACATCATGTGTCAAGAAAGAAGATGTTCTTTCTAATGAAGCAGGCAATTGACTTGCAGAAGTTAATTCAGAAACCGTAACAGTTTCTTTTCCTAAAGCTTCAGCAAAAATCGCAACGATTTGGTTGATGTCAGAAATTGAAGTTGTTTCGTTTAATGAAATCGAAACAGAGTCAGTATCAGGGTAGAAGAAGTTTACTTTGTTTTTCTCCGCAACTGCTTTTACTTTTTGAGCATCAACTTTTACTAAAATAGTATCAAAGTAAGCTGTATTAGTTTGGAAAACTCCTAATTTATTTAAAGCTTCAGCAGTAGTAACCGCAGATGCATGAACTTTGTTTGCAATGTATTTTAATCCTTCTGGTCCGTGGTAAACTGCGTACATTCCAGCCATAACCGCTAGTAAAACCTGAGCTGTACAAATATTTGAAGTTGCTTTTTCACGTTTGATATGTTGCTCACGAGTTCCTAAAGCCATACGTAAAGCGCGGTTTCCATTCACATCGATCGAAACTCCAATGATACGACCTGGCATAGAACGTTTGTATTCGTCTTTAGTTGCAAAAAAAGCAGCGTGAGGACCACCGTAACCCATTGGTACACCAAAACGTTGTGAAGTTCCAACTACAACCGCAGCTCCCATTTCTCCCGGAGAAGTTAAAGCAGCTAATGATAAAATATCAGCAGCAAAGGCCACTTTAATTTCGTTTTCTTTTGCTTTAGCAACAAAAGCACTATAATCGTTTACCTGACCATATTTTCCCGGATATTGTAAAATAGCTCCAAAGAACTCATCAGAGAAATCAAATGTTTCGTGGTTTCCAACAACCAATTCAATTCCAATTGGAGTTGAACGTGTTTGTAAAACAGATAAAGTCTGAGGTAAAATTTCTTCAGAAACGAAGAATTTATTGGTGTTGTTTTTCTTTTGATCACGTGTGCGAACGTCAAATAACAAAGCCATAGCTTCGGCAGCAGCAGTTCCTTCATCTAATAAAGAAGCATTTGCAATTTCCATTCCTGTTAATTCGATAACAGTAGTTTGGAAATTCAAGATTGCTTCAAGACGACCTTGAGCAATTTCTGCTTGGTAAGGCGTATAAGCCGTATACCATCCTGGGTTTTCGAAGATATTTCTTTGAATAGGAGCCGGAACGATAGTTGGGTGATAACCCAAACCAATGTATGATTTAAATGTTTTGTTTTTCTTTCCTAATTCGCGAATATGATTTGCAAATTCGTACTCCGTCATAGCAGGATCTAAATTCAAAGGTGCTTTTAAACGAATATCATCCGGAAGTGTTTCGTAAACAAGTTGTTCGATCGATTCAACCCCAATGGTTTGTAACATGTGTTGAAGATCTGTTTCTCTTGGGCCAATGTGTCTTAAAGCAAAAGCATCTGTTCTCATTTGTAGCTATCTAATTTTTTAAGGGCAATGCAATTCGCGATGTATCTTCTTTGACTTAATCAAGTGTAACACAAGGTTTATTACATTTTATAGTAAATGTGTTGTTTTTTTGTGGCGCAAAATTAAGTATTATTAATAATTTAATGGGTATTTTTAACTTCAATTTTTGTCAATTTTCTAACTAAAGAGTTGATTTGTTACCAATTGATTAGATTTGAGCATATGAAACTTTTAAAACAAATATTCGATTTTTATTTAAACAGCAGTATACACGTAGCTTTGTCGTGTTATGCATTAGTATGTGTAACGTTTCATGTATTTCATATTCAGTATGATGCACCTATGGCTTTGTTCGTTTTTTTTGGAACAATTGTGGGGTATAATTTTGTTAAATATGATGCTTTGGTTCGTGTAAATAGAAAACCGGTAGGAACTCAACTAAAAATAATTGCTGTTTTGAGTTTTGTTTCACTGATTTTAGTAGGGTATTATTTTTTTCACTTAAAACGAATTACCCAAATTGTGTCGGTTGTAATTTTTGCTATTACGGCACTTTATACACTTCCATTTTTTCCAAATCGAAAAAATGCCCGAAACTGGGCAGGAGTTAAAATTTATATTGTAGCAATTTGTTGGGTAGGTGCGACTTTGGTTTTACCCTATATAAATGCCGAAATTCCGTTTATACCGGATTTTTTTATAAAATGTATTCAGCGATTTGTATTGGTTTTTGTGCTGATTTTGGTTTTTGAAATTATTGATTTGGCCAATGATGACCCGCATTTAAAAACTGTTCCGCAAACGATTGGTGTAAAGCGAACAAAGATTTTAGGATTTTTACTATTAGTTCCATTTTGGATTGTTGGAGTATTAACATTCACATTTCATGATTTGCTCATAAATCTTATAATGGTGATTACTTTAATGTTATTTATTCTGTTTGCAAACCCAAATAGATCAAAATATTATACTTCTTTTTGGGTCGAAAGTGTTCCAATATTTTGGTGGCTGATGATTTTTTTCTTTAATTAAGCATAATATTTTGGGCATTTTCGCCGAAAAGGCGAACCGGGCTATCCGCTGCAAGTCCTCGCACTTCCTTCGTCAGGCTGTGGGCTTTCCACTTCTATCCCTCACGCAAACCGTAAAGCGAGAAAAATCATTTTCAAAAGAGAATGTATGAATTATTAAATTTTGAATTACCTCCAGCTTTAGCTGGAGGTAAAAAAGGAGTTTTCAATTAGGGCTTTAGCCAAACTTTGTGATTTGGCTAAAGCCAGGAATATTCTATCACAATTTCTACTCCAGCTAAAGCTGGAGGCAACTGATTTTTTGATTTTAAAATCTGCTCAAATCCGGAAAAACTGCGTGAAATAAATCCGTACTAATCTATTTCGTTTTCTGCTCTGCCAACGCTTTATTCAAATCGGCTTTAGCTTCAGCTAATTTCTTTTTTTTCTTGTTGATTTTTTCTGTGCTTTCCTGATCTTTAATTGCTTTGTTCAAATCAGCAGTTCTTTCGTTCACTTTTTGCTGTTTTTCTTTTACTTTTTTGTCAAGATCATTATTTACTGTTTTTGTAGTGCAATTTTTTTTCGTTTTCGAAATGGCATCTTCAACTCCTTTGATCTGACTTTGATTTCCTGCTTTTTTAGCAGCTGCTAGTTTGGTGTTTAATTCACACAATTTTCGCTCACAACCTTTTAATGTTGCGCAATTACTTTGTGCGAATCCAATACAAGAAAATACAAAAAAAGCGAGCGATAAAATTTTAGTTTTTATAGTCATAAGTTTATTTTTAAATGAAGTAACTTTTCTTAAAAGTAAGAAATTTATTTTAAATCAGCTTTTCAGAGACTTCTTTCAAAACTTTATTCCTTTCTAAAAGAAACTGAGTAAGGTGTTTTTTCAAAAATAAAGCATCAAATATTCGTCCTGAAATTCCAAACGGAGTTTCATATTGTAAATGATCTTTCATAATTGTAACGCCATTTTCTTCTTCAAAAAAATGTTCGTGTTTAAAAAAATTAAATTTTCCTTCTTCCATTTCATCTACAAAATAATCGTAAAAGGTCATTGCAGTAATTCTGCTTTTGTGTGTGAGATAAAATCCAAAATGTTTTCCGCGCCAAGTTACCGTTTCGTTTAAATTAATTAAACCCGAAATGACGCCAGAAATTGCTTTTTCATTAGTGGGACTAGCGGATTGCTGATGAATGTCTATGTTTCTTGAGGCATCAAAAACGATTTGTTTTGGCGCTTTTATTATGGTTGTGAGATTTATTGTTGTCATGACTCTGTTTCATTTTTAAAATATCGCATCAAAAATATACCTGCTGTAATTGACGAAATTGAGTAAGAAATCGCAAGGACAAACCAAACAGTTCCATTTATAAGTCCTGTTGTTATAAAAATTCCAATTACTACAATTATCATCAGAATTGTTTTTGCACAACATGGTTGTATTTTTTTGTTCTTAAAAACGGTAAAAAGTATACTAATGCAAATATATGTTGGCAGAGAGAAAAGTAATCCCATAAATATCATAAGCGGATATATTTGAAAAAAATCAAAAAGATTTTTCGAACTCCAGTTAGTATTTAAACCATTTATTATTGCAAAAATAAATGGCCCTAATAATAATGTGAAAGCCCAATGTCTGATTATAAAAATTAGATTCATTTATTTAATAAATTTTGAAAAGCCTTGTCAATATCTCCAAACTTAAATTGAAATCCATTTTCTAAAAGTCGTTTCGGAATTACATTTCTACTTTTTAAAACCAGTTCAGTTTCTGTTCGAATAAAGAAAGATCCAATTTCGAGAAGAAATGCATTCACTGGAATTCCAAAAGGAAAACCAACTGCTTTTCTTAGTTTCTGCATAAAATCAGCATTACGAATTGGTTCTGGAGCAACAATGTTGATAACTCCTGTCATTTCTTTTTCAATTATAAAGTCTATAGCATTTGCAAAATCTTCTTCGTGAATCCAGCTTATAAACTGATTTCCTTTTCCTTGTTTTCCTCCAAAACCTGTTTTTGCTAATGTTTTCAAAGGAATAAATGCTCCACCATTTTTTCCTAAAACGATAGAAGTTCTTAAAGCTGTTTTTAATGTCTTTGGAGTTTCAGTTTTAAAGAATGCTTTTTCCCAAGACAAGGCGACATTTATAGAGAAGTTATTTCCAATTTCACCATCAATTTCATCCATTTGTTTGTCTAATGAAAATCTATAAATTGTTGCTGTAGATGAATTCAGCCAGTGTTTAGGTGGGTTTTTACAGTTTAAAACCGCTTTGTTTAAAATCTTTGTACTTTCAATTCGAGATAATAGAATCTCTTTTTTGTTTTCTTTTGTATAGCGACAATCTACAGATTTTCCGGCAAGATTGATTAAAATGGTTGCATCTTCCAATTCTTTTTCCCAACCAGAAAAAGTTTTGGCGTTCCAGTTTATATATTTAATTCCGTTAGTGGTTTGAGATTTTCCTCTAGTCAGAATTACAATTTCTTCAAATTTATCTTTGAATTGATTGACTAAAACTTGTCCTAAAAAACCGGTTCCCGCTGCTATTATGAGTTTTTTCATTAGAGTACTATTTTTATCGCCATGAATTCACGAATTTTATTCTATGTGAATATTAATAATTCGTGGCTGTTTTTAATTTAAGATTAGGAGTAAAGCAAGAATTCGATAAAGTATCCATGTATAACAAAGATAATGTGGGAGTTTTAGAATTTTAATTCTTCTAAAATGTTCTGCAAACATGATCAGAACAGTTATCGCAAACCAACCTAAAATGATAATTGCCGGAATAATTATAAATTGACTTACAATTAAAATTGGCACTAAAATCAAAGAACCCATTAAAGAAACAGTCATTAAATTTCCTGCATAATTGATGATAGTTTGTTTATTGAATTTTAAAAGAAACAAGCTTTGAAAAGCGATTTGACTAAATGACAAAACAACTTCTCTAACGATACTTGTTTTGGGTAAAACCGGAATTAAATTAGAATATCCAAATAAAACAAAAGTCGTTACCGTTAAGGCAAATGCGATAAAAAGAAAACGGTATTTGTAATTGAAATCCGGAACGCATTGTAGCTTGTTTTCGTCCTTAATATTTCCGGGAATTATTACCTTTCTATTATAAGAAACAAAAGAATACATTTTTCTAAGAACATAATGTACGGGTGTTATAGTCGCTATTTTTTCGATTAACGGAAAAGAAAATCCAACTACTTTTATTAAACTATCAATTCCGTAAGTGACAGTTTTGGTTTTGTTATCAACCAAAGCAATTTCGTTTGGAGCACGTTTTAAGTCTACAAAATTTTGTTCTTCTTCAGATAATTGGCAATATGATTTTCTTCCATTTTCATCCAGCATACCATTTTTTACAAATCCAGTTGTGTACAAACTGCAAAGTGGGCAATCTTCATCATAAAGCAAAGTTTGGTTTTCGAGCGTTTTCATGATTTTTGGTTTTAAAGATTATGAAATGAATTAGGATGTAATGATGCATTTTTCAGATTAGAGAAATTAATTTTAGTTTCTTTTTATTCTTAACCATAATTTCAGAGCCTTTCGCTAAGAAAACTGAAGTTGGTTTTGTAGTTTGAAGAAATTCAAAATCAGTTCCGTATGTTTTATTAAAGTCAATATTAATGTTGTAATTTAAAACTTCGAATTGCTCCCATCTCGGGTGTTGAACTTCATATTCGAAAGTAGTTTCTTTATCAATTTTGGTATAACCAAAATAATGTTCTGTAATAAATTCAGCTTCAGAATCAATCTCAATTGCTACAGGATTCTTTTTAGTTTCTATTTGAATCGTATTCCATTTTTGATCATTTTTCCATTGATAAATAAAAGTACTGGTATCTTTTTTTTCAATTATTTCATGTCTCATTTTTTGAGTTTCATAATGTTCCTGATACAAAGTATTGGCAATGAAAGTGATCGCTTTTTTAGGAACAATTTCTTTAATAAAGACGACACCACGCTTCCATGTTCCATTTTCGAAACGTTTTACATAGAATCTTAAATTGACTTCTTCAAAATCAATATGAAACGGAATTTTGAAACGAAGAACTTTCGTGTTTTCAAACATAAACCCAACGAGACTTACATAACATTTGTCATTCCAAAGATCTATTTCAGTTCCTGCCGGAATATATTTTTCTAAAAGTTTAGCATCAACTTCATAATTAAAAAGTGCTAAGTTTTTCCATTCTGCTTTTAAGAAGTTCATTCTCTTGAATATTGGTTAAGTATATAAGTGAAATAGATTGCAAGTGTTATTGGAACTATTTGGAATAAAATAGTTAAGATCTGCTCGAAAATTCTCTCATTATCAGTTTTATGAAATGAGTTAGTGCAAAATACAACAGTGAAAAAAGTTATAACACCTATGAAATAAAGGTTAATCCGTTTGTCTCTATTTGGTGAGAAAAACCATACGGAACCAACTAATAATTGATATACAGGCATTACAAATAAGCCTAAGACAAATGTTACACCTAAACAATCAGGATAATATTGTCCCAATATTGCAGAGATAATAACCGAGAAAATAATTGCTAAATTTCCAAAGTTTGCTATTTTCATATTTATAGTTTGTTTTAAACTTTCAGAAAAAAATGAAAGTTTTAGTTGAATTTTTTTACTTCATAATTTTTAGAACCAAACGTCCTAACCAGTTTTCGTTGAACTCAGTCATTTTGTCTAACATATTATCTGCTTTTAAAACGAAATCATACAATTTAGAAGTTTGATCGACAAAGTGTTTTTCTTCTGCCGAATTATTAGCGTCAATTGTGGAGACTTCTTTTAATATTTTAAGAGCAGGCTTGATTTCTCTTTTACTTCTTTCTCTTGCAATTTTTACGGCCAATTCGTCTAAATCTTTTTCGGCAGTAAAAAACTCTCTTCTTTCTCCGGCTTTGTATTCTTTATATACAATTCCCCAGTCCATTAAAGCTTTTAAATTCATGCTCGTATTTCCGCGCGAAATTTGCAATTCTTCCATAATGTCTTCCATTGAAACAGGTTCGTTCGAAACCATTAATAAAGCATGAATTTGCGCCATGGTTTTATTAATTCCCCATTGAGAACCTAATGCTCCCCAGGTTTGTACAAACTTATTTTTTGCTTCTTTGAATTCCATAGATCAAATGTAAGTAAAACTTTTTAAACTTTCAAAAATAAATGAAAGTTATTTTATTAATTATAAAGTTATGTTAATTCGGGACTTGAAATTTTCGATTAAATAATGTAAAAGATATTTTTGTAAAAATCAAATTTATGGAATTATACTACACATTTTCAATACTTATTGTATTGGCTTCTTTCTTCGCCTATTTAAATTTAAGATTTTTAAAACTTCCGGGAACTATCGGAATCATGATTATTGCCATGTTAGTTTCAGTAGGTATTCGTCTGTTGGGCGATTCTTATTTTCCTGCGACAACAAAGCATTTTTTTGCATTGATAAAAGAATTCGACTTCAACGAAATTTTAATGGGAGCAATGTTGAATTTCCTGCTATTCGCAGGCGCTCTACACGTTAATATGTCTGATCTTAAAGAACAAAAAGTTCCTATTATAATTTATTCTACGGTTAGTGTTGTACTTTCTGCACTAATTATTTCGGTGTTGTTTTATTACATAGCGCCAGTGTTCGGAATTAAAATCCCTTATATATTCTGTTTAGTTTTTGGTACATTAATTTCTCCAACCGATCCAATTGTGGTGTTGGGTGTTTTAAAACAAGCAAAAGTTCCTAAACGAATAGAAACCAAAATTGTGGGTGAATCTTTGTTTAATGACGGAGTAGCGGTAGTTATGTTTGCTGTTGTTTTAAAAATGGCAACAGATCCCACATTTGATATGAGTTTTAGTTCGATTGCCTGGTTATTTGCAAAGGAAGGTATTGGTGGACTTTTATTAGGAGCTGTTTTAGGATTTACAGCGTCGCGAGTTATCAAGAAAATTGATGATTATAAAGTTTCGGTTTTAATAACACTTTCTATAGTTATGGGAGGTTTTTTGATCGCACAAAGTCTACACGTTTCAAGTCCTTTAGCGATGGTAGTTGCCGGATTGATTATTGGTAATTATGGTAAAAAAGTTGCAATGAGCGATGAGACTAAAGATTACTTAGAGAAATTTTGGGAACTTATAGATGAAATTCTAAACGCTATTTTATTCTTGTTTATTGGTTTTGAATTACTATTACTTCCAGATTTAAATAAACAATTGGTAATAGGTTTTGTGGCGATTTTTATTGTGTTGTTTTCTAGAATTGCTTCAATAGTTTTGCCATGGAAATTCTTTGATATCTTCAAGTTTTTCGGTATTAAATCTGCTTATAATAAAGGTTCTTTAATGGTGCTTGTTTGGGGAGGAATTCGAGGAGGAGTTTCTATTGCATTAGTACTTTCTATGCCAGAAGGAGAATATAAAAACCTTCTTTTAGAAGTAACTTATATAGTAGTTTTATTTTCTATCGTTGTTCAAGGACTAACGGTTGGGAAATTGGCTAAAAAAGTTTTGGAAAAGGAGTAAAAAAAGAAAAAAGAAAATAGAGCAAAGAATAAAGATTCTATTTTAAAAAAGTAAAAGCCTGCAAGATATTCTTGCAGGCTTTTTTTTATCGTTTGTCTTCTTTAGAATAATTGGATTCTCCGTTTATATTAATTTCGCCACCCAAGAAGTGTGGTTCACGATTTCTTAAAACATCAAAGAAAGATTTAAAAATAGAGCCATATTCTCTAAAAGTAACATATTTATAGCCTAAATATTCTCCATTGTTTGCCGAATATCCAACTGATTTTATTCCGAGTTTTTGCCCAATATAAATTGCTCGATTTAAATGATATTCCTGAGAGATTAAAGTTGCTTTTTTAATCTTAAAAATGTGTTTTGCACGATACATAGTCGAGTAAGTATCAAAGCCTGCATAGTCAATGAATATTTTTGTGGTATCAACTCCGTGACTAAAACAGTAATTTTTCATAACCGTTAATTCGTCATATTCATTACGTCCGTTATCTCCAGAAAGCAAAATTTTATTGATGCGTTTCGCTTTCCATAGTAAAATTCCAGCGTCTAAACGATCTTTTAAGTATTTGCTTGGTTGATCTCCTTTAATTCCCGCACCAAAAATAATTCCAACATCATTTTTAGGGAACTTTTTAATTGAATAATAAATGTTCTTTTTGGTCGAAGATTTTACATAGTAATTTACAGAAACAATTGCAATTAATCCAATGATTGCAAGATAAAGGGCGATTTTGAAATATTTTTTCACGGCTTGTATTTGTAAGATTAAGATTTAAAAGACGAAGATAGCGAAAATTACATTTAAAGAAAATCAAATAAAAAACCGAAGCAGAAATGCTTCGGTTTCAAAAATATCTAATAGTCTAAGGAGTCTAAAAATCTAAGAAAGTCTAGACTAATCCAGCTCTCTTCAATAAAGCCTCAGGTTTTGGTTCCTGACCTCTAAAACGTTTGTACAAAATCATAGGATGTTCAGTTCCGCCTTTAGAAAGTACATTTTCTTTAAATTTTGTTGCTACTTCATGATTGAAAATTCCTTTTTCCTGGAAATATTCAAATGCATCAGCATCTAAAACTTCGGCCCATTTGTAGCTATAATACCCAGAAGAATATCCACCTTGAAATATATGTGAGAATGCCGTACTCATTGCATTTTCTTTTACATCAGGATATAATTGTGTATTGGCAAATTGTTCTGTTTCGAAAGTTTTTAAATCTGTAATGTTCGTAGGATCTTGTCCGTGCCAAGCCATGTCTAACAATCCAAAACTTAGCTGACGCAATGTTGCTAAACCTTCCTGGAAACTCGCACTTTCTTTAATTTTCTGAACATACTCAATCGGAATAATTTCTCCAGTTTCATAATGATTTGCAAACAAAGCCAAAGCTTCCTGCTCGTAACACCAGTTTTCCATAATCTGACTTGGTAATTCTACAAAATCCCAAAAAACAGACGTTCCTGATAAACTTGGATAAGTTGTGTTGGCCAGCATTCCGTGTAAACCGTGGCCAAATTCATGGAATAAAGTCGTAACTTCATTAAAAGTCAATAATGACGGTTTAGTTTCGGTTGGTTTTGTAAAATTACAAACGTTCGAAATATGTGGTCTTTCGTTTACGCCATCTTTTATAGATTGGTGTTTGAATGAAGTCATCCATGCACCGTTTCTTTTTCCTTTTCTTGGGAAGAAATCTGCATAGAAAATAGAAACTAAATTACCATCAGCATCCGTTACTTCATAAGTTGTAACTTCTTCATGGTATTTATCAATATCAAAAACTTCCGTAAAAGTTAATCCGTATAATTTTTTGGCAACTGTAAAAGCTCCATCTAAAACTTTTTCTAATTGAAAATAAGGTTTAAGTTTTTCATCGTCTAAATTAAAAAGCTGTTGTTTTAATTTTTCAGAATAATATGCACCGTCCCATTTTTCTAATTGTTCGATTCCGTCCAGTTCTTTGGCGAAAGCCGTCAATTCAGCAAATTCTTTTTGAGCTGCAGGTTTTGCTTTAGCTAATAAATCGTTCAGAAAAGAAAAAACTTTCTCTGGACTTTCGGCCATTCTTTCTTCCAGAACAAAATGTGCGTGCGTTTTATAACCTAATAAATTGGCTCTTTCAAAACGTAATTTGGCAATCTTTAAGACATTTTCCTGATTGTCGAATTCGTTATTTTGAAATGCTTTTGCACCAAAAGCAATCGCCATTTTTTTACGCAATTCACGGTTGTCCGCATAGGTCAAAAATGGAACATAACTTGGATGATCTAATGTGAAAATCCAACCTTCTTTTTCTTGGCTTTTTGCTAATAATCTTGCAGCTTCGATAGTTCCTTCCGGTAATCCTGCTAAATGGTTGTAATCTGTCAAATGCAATTCGAAAGCATTAGTTTCGGCCAAAACATTTTCGCCAAACTGCAAACTCAATTTTGATAATTCTTTGTCGATTTCGCGAAGTTTATCTTTTTTATCTTCTTGTAAATTCGCTCCGTTTCTAGAAAAGCTTTTATATTTTTTATCTAAAAGAGTAGTTTGTTCCGGATTTAGATTTAATGTATCTTTTTGATCGTAAACGGCTTTTATTTTAGCAAATAAAGCAGCATTTAAAGTAATGTCATTTCCGAATTCTGACAATAAAGGTGAAACTTCCTGAGCGATTTTTTGCATTTCGTCACTTGTTTCTGCCGAATTTAAATTGAAGAATACACTTGAAAGACGATCTAGAATATCTCCCGAAAAATCCATCGCGAAAACAGTATTTTCAAAAGTTGGTGCTTCGGGATTGTTTACGATAGCATCGATTTCGGCTTTAGCCAAAGAAATTCCTTCCTGAAAAGCCGGAAGATAATCTTCAATTTTAATTTGCGAAAAAGGGGCTGTATTATGTTTGGTGGTGAATTTTGAAAGTAAAACGTTCATTATGATATAATTATTTTAGTATTTGAACTCAATATTTTGAATTTCAAAGATAGCAATTTATAAAAATCTAATCGTCTAAACCAGATCGATTCTCGGCATAAAATCCTCTTAAATTGTGTTATAGATATGTTATTTATTGCTGTGCACATTATTAAAAGCGTAAATTGAAAAAAATACGATTAGAATTATAAAATGCTAATCAGAAATAATAAAATAGAAATACGATGAATTATCAAATTGCAATAAAGAGAATAGATACGGTTAATGAAGTAGAAGGATATTGGTCTGACGAAGATCTTGTTCAGTTATTAGAAAAATTCAATTATCCCGATGGAGCAACGGCGGATAAAAGTAGTTTACCGGAATTGCTAGAAATGGCTATCTCGGATTACGAGACTAATGAAGCTGCTGAAATAGTCCTGAAATATAAATTTCCTGATAGATTAACCGATGGGCAAATTGAGCAAATTGCACACAATATGTTAATTGATAAAGTTTGTGAAGAATATCCTGAAATAGACATGCAAGGAACTTTGTTTCACATTAATCAATTGCTTTTTAAAGCTTACAACGGAAAATTCCCCAATGCAAAAGCTTCTATTGTTCATTTTTCAATGACACCAATTGATGGTGAAGCACAAAAGCTGACAGCTGAAAATGTGTTGAAATTATTGAACAAAGGATTATCTGATAGAAATCTTATCAAAAGATTGTTTGAAAATCAAATGTCGCAAAATATTCCGTTTCCTGAAGCTGAATATATAGTTTGGGAATTGACAACAACAGACGATATAAATTACAGTTTAGTTACTTCAGAGAATTGGATAAATAAAGAAGATATAACGGAATACGAATTTGAATCTGTCTTAGAAGAAATTGAAGATGAGGTGTAATTTTAGTTTTCAGTAGCGGTTTTCAGTCACAGTTTATACTGAAAACTGTGACTGAAAACTGAAAACTATTTTAAACCTTCAGCCGCTTTGTTAACTGCTGCTTTCAATTCTTCTTTATAAGCAATAATAGTATCAAGAACTTTTTTATCGTGACTTCCGATGATTTGCGCTGCAAGAATTCCGGCATTTTTTGCTCCGTTTAGCGCTACAGTTGCAACAGGAACTCCGCCCGGCATTTGAAGAATCGATAAAACCGAATCCCAACCATCGATTGAATTGCTTGATTTTACAGGAACTCCAATTACAGGAAGTGGCGACATCGAAGCAACCATTCCTGGTAAATGTGCCGCTCCGCCAGCTCCGGCAATAATTACCGAAATACCGCGAGTATGTGCATTTTTACTAAAATCGAATAATTTTTCCGGTGTTCTGTGCGCCGAAACGATATCTACTTCAGTTTCAATATTGAATTGTTTTAGTATGTCGATGGCATCTTGCATGACTGGCATGTCTGAGATGCTTCCCATTATAATGGCTACTTTACTCATGTGTTTTTTTTGTTTTTTTTGTTTCAAGTTTCAGGTTTCAAGTTTTTGTTGAGACTGAAAACTGTGACTGCGACTGAAAACTATATACTAATTACTCTAATTGTATTCTTAACTTCCTCTGCAATTTTTCTTGCTTCAGCCATATCTTCATTTACAATCGTAACGTGACCCATTTTTCTAAAAGGTCTTGTTTGTTTTTTACCGTAAATATGTGGTGTAACGCCATTCCAACCTAAAATGGTTTCGATGTTTTCGTAAACTACATCTCCAGAAAATCCTTCGGCACCAACTAAGTTCACCATAATTCCTGCAACTTTACTATCTGTATTTCCTAACGGAAGATCTAGAATTGCACGTAAATGATTCTCGAATTGTGATGTATAACTGGCTTCAATAGAATAATGACCTGAATTGTGTGGGCGAGGAGCAACTTCGTTTACCAAAATTTCATCGTCGTTGGTTTGGAACATTTCAACTGCCAAAAGACCAACGTGGTTGAATTTCTCCGAAACATTCAATGCGATTGCTCTTGCTTTTTCGGCTACTTTTTCATCGATTCTTGCAGGGCAAATAACATATTCTACTTGATTAGCCTCTGGATGAAATTCCATTTCGACAACCGGATAAGTTTTAATTTCTCCCGATGGATTTCTGCAAACAATAACTGCTAATTCGTTTTTAAACGGAATCATTGTTTCTGCAATACATTCTACATTTGGAAGATTATCTAAATCTGAAACCTGACGAATTACTTTTACACCATTTCCGTCGTAACCAAACTCTGTACATTTCCAAACGAAAGGCATCTCGACTCCGCTCGATGTGACAGCAGATTTTAGATTTTCTAAATTTTCGAATCTTTCAAAAGGAGCAGTTGGGATATTGTTATCTGCGTAAAATTGTTTTTGAATTCCTTTATTTTGAATTCCTTTTAAGGTTTTTGGAGAAGGATATATTTTTAAGCCTTCGTTTTCAAGTTGTGTTAAAGCTTCAAGATTAACCAATTCAATTTCGAAAGTTAAAACATCAACTTGTTTTCCAAAATTATAAACCGTTTCGTAATCCATTAAATCGCCTTGAAAGAATTTATTGCAGGCAATTTTACTAGGAGCTTCGTCACTAGGATCTAAAACATAAGTTTGTATATCAAATTTTCTGGTGTCGAATAAAAGCATTTTGCCTAATTGTCCGCCACCTAATATTCCTAATTTAAAATCAGAAGAAAAATAATTCATTGTAGTTGTGTTTTTGCAAAGATACTTTTTAATCTTTTTTTGCCACAATATGGAGTAAGATTATTTTTTGCGTTGATTTATTAAGATCTTTTTAATCTGTGGCTAAAAATTTAACCGCAAACTACACAAAGGTTTCGCAAAGCTCGCAAAGTTTGTTAGTTGAGTTTATAAATAACAGTAAAGGTCACAAAGCTTTGCGAACCTTGTGTTTTCTCAACATAATATTAGGGTAAAAAACTTAGCGGACTTAGCGGTAAAATTAAACTGTTGCAAGATTATTTTTCAATCTTCTTCAAAACTTCTTTGGCTACAGCTTTATATGCTGCCGAATGATCCCCGTAATCTTTGTTTAAGATAATTTGTAATTCAGGATGAATCCAGTCAAAATGATTTCCTAAAATATATAATGTCCTTATAGAATAAGCTTTTGTTGCCACCTTTACATCGTTGATGAGCCAGTCAAAAGATGCTTCGATACAATCCTGAAGATTTGTTTCGGAAAGTGAAATACAATTCTCATCTTTTTTATAATGTGATTTTACTAAAAGCTGAACAATTTTTGCAATTGGACGAATGGCGCTTTCATCTTTTAGAATTTTTAAATTCGAGCAGAAGAAATCCAGATGAGGTTGTAACCAAATCAATTCTTCATACGAGACAAATTCCAGAATCCAACAGGCTTTATGATTGTTTTTGTCTGATGGAGAAAAACAAATCGTAACCAATTCCTTAAATAAAGCAGGTTTTTCTAAAACATCTTGCGCCACCTTAAGTCGGTTTTCCCGATAAGCTTTTAGGTAATCGAGTTTGGTTTGTAATTCAGAAGACATTTTTTTGAGTTTAAGATGTATCTAAAATAAAAAAATTAATGCAATGTTTCCGTAATAATTTATAGGAAGTCCAGGATAATAATATCTGGGAGATGAATTTCCTACGGCTACGGCATTTGGTAAAATTAATGAGGCGTATTTTTCATCTGCAATATTATTGACTCCGAAAGCAAAATTAGTGTTTAAGTTTGGAAGAATTTCAAGCCTATAACCTGTTTTTAAGTTTATGATTTTATAAGAATCTGCATAAGCTGAATTAGCATCATTCATTGGAATTTTATCTACAAACTGAAAATCAGCAGAAAAGAAAAGGCCGGAAGTAGTGTTTAGAACTATTCCGGCATTTATTTTGTTTGCTGCAACGCCAGTTAATTTATTTCCTGAATAATCAATTCCGTTATCGATAAAATCTTTAAATTCATATTTGCCTAAAGAAGCACCAATAAAAGAGTTTAATGAAAAAATGGAATTAATTATCCAATTGTGTTTTGCTGAAATTTCGATTCCTTCATGAAATGTTTTACCTGCATTTATTCCCTCATATTGATCATCACCAATTCTTTTGGCTACCAATAAATCTTTTATTTCCATTCGATAAATAGCAAATTCAGTGTAAAGATTTTTATTGAAAAAATAGAATTTCCCACCCACTTCAAAGTTGTAACCGCTTTCGGGTTTTATATCCGGATTTATATTGCCGGTACTTGTAAGAGTTTCCTCGGTGGTAGGCAAGGAAAATCCTTTACTTGCAGAGACGTATATAGTTTGTTTTGTGTTTGGTTTAAAAAGGAAGGACAATTGTGGCGAAAAAATTCCGTCATATCCATATTTTTCTGTTGAAGTTTTTTGAGGAAGAAAGTTGGTTAGCTCAAAATGAGTTTCATTATAGTTTATGCCAGCCTGAAACTCTATTTTTTCAGAAAGCAAAGTTCTGATTTGAGAAAATATATTATAAAAATGTCTTTTCTGATCTGTTGATGTCAATTGATTTCCCTGTAAACTTCCTTGACCATTATTAGTTTTATACAAATTCTCAAAAGTATCTCCGTTGTAATTATCCGTAAAATATTCGATTCCGGCAATGAATTGATTCTCTGTCTTTCTAATTTTAAATTTTCCAGAAAATTGTGTTCTCGCTCCTGTGCCAAAAGTATATTGATGCAAAATATCAAAAGGCCTTGGTTCGTTACTGTCTTTGTAATTAATAAATATTGATGTTGAATTGTTTAGATTTTCATTGATTTTGAAATCATAAGCTAATCCTGCCAAAGTCGATTTGTATTCTTTAAATCCTTTTGATGCAACCCAGGTTGGTGCGCCTAGTTGCGGATTGGAATCGTAAACTTCTTTACTAATAGAGCTCGGGATAAAAGCTTTTAAATAAGTGTAATTCGAAAAGTAGGTGAGTTTGCCGTTTTTCTTTTTGAATAATTCTCCCGCCAGTGTAATTCCATTTCGGTTATAAGCACTGTTTTCTCTCCATCCATCTGTTTTTAAATTATGATAGCTAATGTTTAAACTAGATTCTTTTCCGGTTAAACTATAATTAAAACGATTTTTTAATAAACCAAAAGAACCATAAACGGTGCTTATCCCAGCGCTTTCTCCTTTTGTTTTTGAGAGTTGAGGTGAAATTAAAATCGCGCCACCCAAACCTGCACCATAAATACTCGAAAGCGGACCTTTGATGACTTCAATCTGATTTATGTTTTCAAGATCAATGTCATCAATTACAGTTTCACTGTTTCCGGAAGTTAGCGGAATGCTGCCGTAAAATGCTCTAATTTTATTGGTTCCGTACGGCGTTCTTGCGCCAATTCCACGAATCGAAATTCGGGTTGTAGTAAGATTTGAAGATTGCATAAAAACTCCCGGAAGCGTATTGATTACGGTGCTAATGTCTGTCGTATTATTTTGCGTCAGTTCTTTTTTAGATAGAACTGCAATAGAAGCTGGCGTGTTTTGTAATTCACTATTAATGTGAAGAGGACTTATTACTACTTCTTCCAGTTTTAGTGTTTTTACAGAATCAATAGTTTGGCGCTCTTTTTCTTGTGCTTCAATATTCTGAAAAGCAAAAAGTGCAAAAAGAAGAAAGTAGTGTTTTTTTAAAATCATAAAAAAGGAAAAAAATTAACAGCAGTGTACGCAATGGTTTTGTAGAGAGTACAACCTTTAAACACAATATTGTCCTTTTGACGAAGGATAGATCAGACTATTCCGAAGCTTCGGGACAGAATCAAAATTGCAATTTTTTGTCGAATCCCAAGTGTGATTTCTCCTTCACCAGAAAGGCAAAAATAGCACAAAGCTTTGCGGTCTTTGTGTTTTTGTAAAAGCTACAGAAGAAATCCTAGCGTTCTTTGCGGTTAAAATTGATTTGTATTTGATTTATTTTTTTGCCGTAACCTTCCAAATTGTATTTCCGCTATCGTCATTTACCAAAAGTGATCCGTCATGCATAACAGTAACCGCAACGGGACGTCCGTAAACTTCTGCCTTTGCTTCATTGGCAACAAAACCGGTTAAAAAATCTTCCGGTTTTCCTGATGGTTTTCCATTTGCAAAAGGAACAAAAACAACTTTGTATCCAGAAATTTTTGCTCGGTTCCAAGAGCCATGTTGCCCTACGAAAGCTCCATTTTTATATTTTGCCGGAAAAGCATTTTTGGTATAAAAAGTAAATCCTAAAGAAGCCGTGTGAGCGCCAACCGAAACATCCGGAACAATTGCTTTGGCGGCAAGATCTTTTCGTTCGCCTTTCATTCGTGGGTCAAGAATGTTCCCAAAATATGAATAAGGCCAACCGTAAAAACCACCTCTTTTTACACTTGTAATATAATCAGGAACTAAGTCATCGCCTAAGTCATCGCGCTCGTTAACCGCTGTCCAAAGTTCCTTGTTTATAGGATTCCAGTCCATTCCAACCGGATTTCTAATTCCATCAGCATAAATTTTCTCATCACTTCCGTCAGGATTAATTTCTAAAATAGCCGCGCGACGAACTTCTTTATCCATTCCGTTTTCGCCAACATTACTTCCGGAACCAACAGAAATGTAGATTTTTGTTCCCTCAGGATTTGTAATTATATTTCTAGTCCAGTGATTGTTGTAGCCACCGGCTGGAAGATCAAGAATTTTTGTACCTTGAGTTTCTAATTTCAAAGCTGTGTTGTTGTAAGGATATCGATATAAACCATCAGTATTGGCAACGTAAAAAAAGTTATTTAGCACTAGCATTCCAAAAGGTCTGTTGAGGTTTTTTAGAAAAACTTCGCGAGTTTCAAATTTCCCATCTTTATCTTTATCACGCAGTATTATAATCTGATTCTTGCTCGTTCTAGTACCACTTTCAACCACAAAAATATCATTGTTTGGAGCAATATAGGTCCAACGCGGATTTTCGAATCCATCGGCAAATTTTGTAACCGTAAAACCTTCGGGTGCTTTTGGCGTTTTCCCTTCTGGCCAATCAATAACTTTACTGCTGTTTGTTTTAGATTCAGTTGCATAAGGCGGAGGCAAAGTAATGTTTCCAATAGCAGTTTTTACTACATTTCCGGGTTGCTTAGATAAGGCCTCTTTTTCTTTTTGAGTTATCTGACCATTGCAGGCTAATATTGCTAATAATAAAGATGTAGATAATATTGATTTGGTTGTTTTCATGTTGGTTAATGATTAAAGGTTTAATAAACAGTAAATTAGTGAAATGTAAAGTATTTTTTGAGAAACATTTAAAAAAATTATGTGATATTTAACATTCTTAAAAAAATGTAAAGACACTAGTTTTTTGATACTTACTGTTTGGTTGTAATTCTGTATCTTTGCGCATTATTTTAAACATAAAAATAATGATACAACTTCACGATAAACAATTTGTTCCGTTTATTTCGGCAAAAGAAATTGATTTTGCTTTAACCAAATTGGTGGCACAAGTCGAAGATGATTTTGGAGATGAGACGCCAATTTTTATTGGTGTTCTGAATGGCGCATTTATGGTTGTTGCCGATTTTTTAAAAAAATACAAAAAACATTGCGAGGTGTCATTTATCAAAATGTCATCTTACGAAGGAACTGAAAGTACCAATGCAGTAAAAGAATTAATTGGTATCAATCAGGATTTAACAGGTAGAACCGTAATTATTATTGAGGATATCATTGATACCGGAAATACAATCGAAGAATTAAAAAGATTGTTTAAAGAAAGAAATGTAAAACATTTTAAAATTGCAACGCTATTCTTTAAACCTGAAGCATACAAAAAAGACATAAAAATAGATTATATCGGAATTAGAATTCCAAACAAATTTATTGTGGGTTACGGACTAGATTATGATGGTTTAGGGCGAAATCTTGCCGAAGTTTACAAATTGGCAGAATAATATTAAACAAAACACAACTATATATTCATTTAAAACTTCTGGTATGCAAATCCGGAAGTAACAACACTCACTCATATTATGATTAACATTGTTTTATTTGGAAAGCCGGGAGCAGGAAAAGGAACTCAGGCAGAATTTTTAAAAGAAAAATACAAATTAACTCATCTTTCAACAGGAGATATTTTTCGTTTTAATTTAAAAAATGATACAGATTTAGGTAAAAAAGCAAGGGTTTTTATGGACAATGGAGAATTAGTTCCTTGCGAAGTTACCACAGCAATGTTAATTGATGAAGTAAACAAACATCCGGATACAGACGGATTTTTATTTGATGGTTACCCAAGAACTTTAGATCAGGCAAAAGCTTTAGATAAATTTTTACCAACAATTGGCTCAAGTGTTACTGCTACAATCGCATTAGAAGCAGATGATGAAATTTTAGTAGCACGTTTACTAGAAAGAGGAAAAACTAGTGGAAGAGCTGACGATCAGGACGAAGAAAAAATTCGTGTTAGATATCAGGAATACAATGAAAAAACAGCTCCATTAATTGGATATTATAAAGAACAAAATAAGTTTTATGCCGTAAATGGTATTGGAACGGTTGAAGAAATTACAGAGCGATTAACGTCAGTTATAGATAATTTGTAGAAGCTTTTCCCTGCTGAACGTTAATAAGTCCTAGCTAAAAAAACTATTTTTCTAAACGTAAAACGAACATCTCCCTAAGCTTTTGGGAATCAACGGTTTTCTGGCAAGAAAAATTAGTTTTTTTAGTTCCGGACTTTTCTCTTTCATCTGGGCTATAACATATTTAGGTTACAAATTACATTAACAGGACTATTATATAACGAATAAACCACAAATTGGAAATACTAATAATATTTTTTCTAATACTATTAAACGGAGTTTTCTCGATGTCAGAAATTGCATTGATTTCGGCTAGAAAAAACAGACTTGAAACTGCAGCAAAAAAAGGAAATAAAAGTGCCAGAATTGCGTTGGATTTGGCCAATTCACCAAATAAATTTTTATCGACTGTACAAATCGGTATTACCTTAATTGGAATTTTGACGGGTATTTATAGTGGTGATAAAATAACGATGGATGTTGAAGCTTTCGTAAGCGGATTTGCGGTTTTAAAACCTTATGCACATTCTGTTGCCGTGGGAATTGTGGTTGTAGTTTTGACTTTTTTCTCTTTGGTTTTAGGAGAATTACTTCCAAAAAGAATTGGATTAAATTACCCGGAATCGATTGCAAAAATGGTTGCGATGCCAATGAAAATCATTTCGATTATTACGGCACCATTTATTTGGCTTCTTACATCTTCGACTGATTTCTTGTTGAATGTTTTGCAAATTAAACCAACTGCTGACGGAAAAGTCACAGAAGAAGAAATTAAAGCGATCATCAAAGAAGGAACTGAAGGAGGAGAGGTTCAGGAAATAGAACAAGATATTGTTGAACGTGTTTTTCATATTGGAGATAGAAAAGTAAATTCGTTAATGACACACCGTAAATCGGTAGATATGTTGCCTTTTAATGCCGATAAAGCCAAAATAAAAGAATTGGTTTTAATGGATTTACACACAATTTATCCTGTTTATAGAGACAATTACGATGATATAGTTGGAGTTGTAACCCTGAAAAATATATTCGCCAATATCGAAAGCGACCATTTTGATTTAGGAGCAATAATGACAGATCCTCCTTATTTAATGGAGCAGACGACAGCTTATAAAGCACTTGAGAATTTTAAGAAAACCGGAGTTCATTACGCTTTAGTTTCTGATGAATATGGCGTTTTTCAAGGGATTATTACCTTAAATGACATTCTTGAAGCCTTGGTAGGAGATGCATCTGATTTTTATAAAGATGAATTTCAGCTAGTAGAAAGAGAAGATGGTTCGTGGTTAGTTGATGGGCATTATTCATTGCACGATTTTCTTACTTATTTTGAGTTGGATGAATTGACAAACGATTATGAGGTAAACACTGTAAGCGGAATGATTATGACCGAGCTTTCGCATATTCCAAAAGAAGGTGAAAAGTTGATTTGGCAAAAATTTGTATTAGAAGTCATCGATATGGATGGCGTAAAGATTGATAAAGTGTTGGTGAAAGCACTTAAGGAGTAAAGAGAATTTGTTTCAGGTTTTATTAGTTTCAGGTTTCAAGTGAAGTGCGTTAGGCCAACTTGAAACCTGAAACTTTAAACTTTAAACTACACATAAACAAAAAGAAAATGACAGAAGGAAATTTTGTAGATTATGTTAAGATATATGTTTCTTCCGGAAAGGGAGGAAAAGGATCTACACATTTACATAGAGAGAAATTTATTGAAAAAGGTGGCCCTGACGGAGGTGATGGTGGTCGTGGTGGACACGTATATTTAGTTGGAAATAAAGGTCTTTGGACATTGTTTCATTTAAAATTTGCTCGTCACATTAAAGCCGGTCACGGTGGAGATGGAGGAGGAGATCGTAGTACTGGTGCAGATGGTGATGATAAATTTATCGAAGTGCCATTAGGAACTGTAGTAAAAGATAAAGAAACAGGAGAAACCTTATTTGAAATTACTGAAGATGGTGAAAAACAAATTCTTTCAAGAGGAGGAAAAGGAGGTTTAGGAAACTGGCATTTTAGAAGTTCAACAAATCAAACTCCACGATACGCACAGCCAGGTTTACCAGGTGTAGAGATGGATGTTATTTTAGAGTTGAAAGTTTTGGCAGATGTTGGTTTAGTAGGTTTTCCAAATGCTGGAAAATCAACTTTATTATCTGTTTTGACCTCGGCAAAACCAAAAATTGCCGATTATCCTTTTACAACTTTAAAACCTAACTTGGGAATTGTAGCTTATAGAGATTTTCAATCTTTTGTAATTGCAGATATTCCGGGTATTATTGAAGGAGCTGCTGAAGGAAAAGGTTTAGGTCATTATTTCTTACGTCATATCGAGCGTAACTCAACTCTATTATTTTTAGTTCCGGTTGATACACCAGATATCAAGGCTGAATATGATATTTTGGTAAATGAGCTAACAAAATACAATCCTGAAATGTTAGACAAAGAACGTCTTTTGGTGATCTCAAAATGTGATATGCTGGATGACGAACTTAAAGCTGAATTGAAAGTAGAGTTAGATGTTGCTTTCAAAGACATTCCTTATATGTTTATCTCGTCAGTTGCACAACAAGGTTTGACTGATTTAAAAGATAAATTATGGAAAATGTTAAACGATTAAATTAAAGATCGATTTTAAATAAAAGAACCCAACAAGTTATACTTGTTGGGTTTTTCACTAACTACCAAAACAAATAGCAAATAATTTTATATGAAATTATTCTCTATGATACTGTTTTACAATTGGAAATTTTTAGAAACTCCAACGCTAAACGTTTTTCCAAAATCGAATCCAAAGCGCTCTTGTCTCAAGTCGTTTTTACCATCAATATTGTCGTAATTAACTCCACCAATTGAGAAGTTTAAACCAAAACCTCTTTTCATGTTAATGAATAAAGCTGGAGTCATGTTTACATACATCCCTTTTGCATTATTTATTGAGTTTGTTTGATATCCCGCTCCTAAGTCTGTGTAAAAAGCAAATGTTTCAGAAAGAGGAAGCGCGTAACGAACAAAACCACCTATTCTGTATCTTTCTGTTTTCTCTAATCCAGCAATTTTTACATTTATAATTGAACCTTCAACACCGGCAGTCCAATTGTCTGTAAATTGGTACCCTACTTTAGGAGAGAATTCAAAATTTGTAGATTTATCATCTCCAATTTTCTCTGAAGCAAAACCAACATTTCCACCTAATAATACAGAACCCTTTTGTGCGTGCGATATAGTTGCAATAAATAGAGCAACTCCTAATAATAATTTTTTCATTTTTAATACTTAATAGATTTATTGCGGCAAACTTACAAATCTATATTTTGTAAGAAATGATTTATGTTTAAAATTTTAAAATGAGAGTTAATTTTTACAATTAAAGTAAAGAAAAAAGGTTATTATTCTTATTTTGTATGAGTTTTATCATAATTTATATTGGTTGCTTTTAAGAAATAGCCTGATTTTTCTTGTTTATGAAATTATTAATTTCGCAAAATTGATTCGTAATAGATCTGGATTGTTTTGTTTTTGATGATATTGCTTATTTTTTTTGCGAAAATGAGTTATATTCGCGGTACTTAAACAAAATAACATGAAAAAAATAGTTTTATTCTTGACCATGTGCCTAATGGCTTTTCCTGTAAGAGCTGATGAAGGAATGTGGTTTTTGATGTTTATCGAAAGATTGAACCATAGAGATATGGAAAAAATGGGCTTGCAATTAACAGCCGAAGAAATTTATAGTATTAATCATCATAGTTTAAAAGATGCGATTGTACAATTTAATGGAGGTTGTACTGCAGAAATCGTTTCTAAAGAGGGACTGGTTTTAACTAATCATCACTGTGGATATGATGCAATTGCTGAACTTTCTACTGCTGAACAAAATTATTTAAAAGATGGTTTTTGGGCAAAGCAAAGAAGTGCAGAGATGAAACCAAAATCATTATATGTTCGTTTCTTCGTTCGTATGGATGATGTTTCTAAAAGAATTTTATCAAAAGTAAATGATAAAATGACTGAAACAGAAAGAAACAAAGCGATTCAACAAGAAATTGCTTTGATTGAGAAAGAAAATAATGAAGGTGGAAAGTACACTGTTTCTGTTCGTCCTTTCTTTCAAGGAAATGAATATTACTACTTCGTTTACCAAGATTATACTGATGTTCGTTTAGTAGGAACTCCTCCTGAAAGCGTTGGTAAATTTGGTGGAGATACAGATAACTGGGAGTGGCCTCGTCAAACTGGAGATTTCTCTATGTTTAGAGTTTATGCAGATAAAGACGGAAATCCTGCAACTTATTCTAAAGATAATGTGCCTTTGCAACCTAAACATTACTTACCTGTAAGTATTAAAGGTGTTAAAGAAAATGATTTTGCAATGATTTTAGGATATCCTGGAAGAACAAACCGTTGGATGCCAGCTGGTGGAATTGAGCAAAATATAAAATTTGCATATCCTGCATGGGTTGAAGGTGCTAAAACCGGAATGGACCAAATGAAAAAGTATATGGATAAAGATGCAACAGTTCGTTTGCAATATGCATCTAAATATGCTTCGACAGCAAATTACTGGAAAAACCGTCAAGGTATGATAGATGCTTTAACAAAAGCGGGAACAGTTGCTACTAAAACAGAACAAGAAGATAAGTTCTATGAGTGGGCAACTAAACCGGCTAACAAAGAAAAGTACGAAAATGTAATTCCAACTATTAATGATTATTACAGAGAAACGAACTTAAAAGCGACTCACGATAATTACTTAACACAACTTTTACGTACATCTCTTTATGCAAGTGGACCAGCAAGTTTAGGTAATGCATTGATTGCTTATTATAACGAGAATGATGCTAAAAAGGCTGAAATGTTGCCTAAGATTAATGCATTAATCGAAAATATTTATGGTGAATTTTATGCGCCACTTGAAAAAGATGTATTAACTGCACAATTGAATTTATATGCTGCAAAAGCTGCTGATTATGGTTTAGCTCCACAAGTAGCAAAAATGAAATCAGAAAATAATGGTGATTTTACTGCAGATGTTGCAAAAGCTACAGAAGTAAGTTATTTTACAACTAAAGAAAAAGTATTAGCATTTATGGCTAATCCAAAACCATTAGCGATTGTACACGATCCATTGTACATTATTTCTAATGATTTAATGACAAAATACCGTGCTAAATCAGATGATCAAATGAAAGCTGATGATGGTTTTGCTAGTGCATACCGTAAATTAGTTGAAGGTTTAAGAGAGTCAAAATTAAACACGATTCAATATCCAGATGCAAACTCTACTTTGAGATTGACTTACGGAAAAGTTCGTGCTTTGCCAGCTGATCCTCGTAACGATGTTAAAATCAACAACTATACGACTATGGAAAGTATGGTTAAAAAATATAAAGCAGGAGATCAGGAATTTGATTTACCAAAACGTTTATTAGAATTAAACAAGAAGAAAGATTTTGGACAATATGCTGATAAAGCAGGATACATGCCAGTAAACTTTTTGACTGATAATGATATTACTGGAGGAAACTCAGGTTCACCAGTTATTAACGGAAAAGGAGAATTAATTGGAATTGCTTTTGATGGTAACATCGAAGCTATGGCTGGAGATGTTATTTTTGATCCTAAATTGCAAAGAACAATCAACGTAGATATTCGTTATGTACTTTGGATTATTGACAAATACGCTGGAGCTAAAAACATTATTGATGAAATGACGATTATAAAATAATCGAAGTTTTATTATAAAAGTAAACCCGACAGTTTTTTAAACTGTCGGGTTTTTGTTTTTTTTCCGCCACGAATTCACGAATTATTTTTTGACAATCTTTGATAATAAAATTAGTGAATTCGTGGCGGAAAATTTTTTGCTCTATTGTTTGGGATTTGGAATTTAAAAATTGGAATTTTATTAATTCACCTTCACCCGAATACCCTTAGAATGACTTGAGAATTCAGGAGCATACATACTTTCAATAGTTGTAATTCCATTACTGAATTCGCCACTGTTGTTTACTCTAATATCATATTCTAAAACATAAGTTCCTTTATCAATTCGGTCAAAGAAAAAATGAGTTGCGGCATCCTTGGTACTCATATAATATCCTAATCGATCTTTGTATTGATATTCTGAAAGAACATTTACAGGTTCAAAACAAGAAGCTCTCATATCTTTTAAATGAACAAATTCCATATCTTCTTTTGATGTAATGATCAATCGAACTGTAACTAAGTCACCGATTTTTAATGAGTTTTTATTTGTGATTATCTCTAATTCATCACCTTTTAAAGTACTTTTCTTTAAATACAATTCTTTCGAAACAGATAACGATGCGCCTGAATTGGTTTTGATTTTATCCAAATCTTCAAAATATTGCCAATAAACTCCGCCATATGCAGGAACTTTTGATTTGTTTTGAATACTAATTGAAGCCATATCTTTTTTAATTTCATCAGCTTTCCAGTTTAGTTTGATATAACCAGTTTCTGCTTCTTTTTGGTTTTCAGATAATTTTTTGGTTAGAATTTTTTCATCTCCAATTTTAATAACTGTATTGTCTTTTACGCTTAACCAATCATTTCCTTGCATTAATAAAGCATAAACAGCTTCTGTTGTCGATTTTGTAGTAGGCCAGTTTTTAGTTTGTTTGTTTTTTAATAACCAAACTTTCATTGCATCTACAGATTTGGTATCGTGATTCACTTCGGCGAAAGCCTCAATTAATAGCGCCTGAGTTTCAATAGGTGCCTGATACCAATACCAACCAGATTTATTTGTAATCCAGTACATACCCCAGTCTTCATTGTTAGAAGATGTTTCTTTTAGACTTTCGATGATTTTTTTTGCAGAATCACTTTCTCCCAAACGATTTAAAGTTAAAGCGGCAAGTCCTTTTTCGTACAGCGAATAAGATAACCAATCTTTCTTGGCAGTTTCCAGATACAATTTAGTTGCTTTTTTTAACGTGTCAGATAACGGATATTTATCTAAATAAAAACTTCTTGTGTACAGATAATGCAAATCAGAATATGGATTAATCCAAATTAGTTTATCAGTTGTTTTTAAGTTTTTGGTTCTTCTTTTATAGTTCTCTAAAAACTTAGCATCTAAAAACGGAATTCCGGTTTTAGAGATTTGCTCTATTTTGCCAGCATTACTTTTACTTAATTTAGACAAATGTCCTAAACCGGCCAGAATATGTCTTGTAATATATTCGTTTTCGTCACTTCCGTCAAACCAAGCAAATGCGCCAGATGTTTTTTGTTTTTGTTTTAGTTTGTCGAAAGTTGCTTCTTGCGAAGTTTTCATTTTTTCTAAATCGAATAAAAGTGCTAGATTTTTTTTCTTTTCGTCTTCGCTTTGAGCATCATTTAACCAAGGCGTTTCTGCCAGAATAATCGATTTAAGTTCTTCATTTTCTTCTAATTTAGAATTAAGTTTTCCGTTTTTTCTCCATTCTTCAAAAACAGTTGCAATCTTCGGATTACTTGAAATAATTTCCGAAGCCAATGCATTAGCATAAAAACGTGCAAAAGTTTGCTCAGCACATTCATGTTCAAATTCCATTAAATAAGGCAAAGACTGAATCGCAATCCACGAAGGATTTGAGGTATATTCTAATGTAAATAGATGATTCTTTAAAGTCGAAGAATTGTTGTTTTTTAAATTCTCAAACGTATATTCTTTTGTAGAATTTTCGCGAACCCAAATTGGGATACTTTCAGTAACCAGCATATTATTGGTTAGAACCGGAAGTATGTTTTCTTCTCCATCAGAAAAATTAGCGGACTTGGCCAAAATTTTATATTGAACGCCTTGCAAACCTTCCGGGATAGAAATTGTCCAAGTTGCGGTTGTGTTTCCAAAAGGCTCAATAGTAAAGTTTTTAACGTTTTTTGCATTGAGCATTTTACTGTCGATTGGCTGCATGGTTGTAGCATTAAAAAACTGTAAAATAGCAATTCCTGTTTTGGCTTGATCCGTGATATTTGAGATTTTTGCCGAAATAACAATCGTGTCTTTTTCTCTAAAAAAGCGAGGGAAATTTGGTAAAACCATCAATTCTTTTTGAGTTACAACACTTTTCTCTAAATAACCCGTTACGGCATTTTTATTATGCGCCATTAAACGAAGTTTCCACGCGGTTAAAGCTTCGGGCGAAGTAAAGTTAAAGCTTACTTTTCCGCTAGAATCCGTTCTTAAATTGGGTAAAAAGAAGGCAGTTTCAGAAAGATTTTTTCTTGCTTTTACTTGAGTTAAGGCTTCTAAAGCAGCTTTTGTTGTCACAATTACAACTCCATTTGCGCCTTTGCTTCCGTAAAGAGCTGTTGCCTTTTCATCTTTTAGGACTTCTATAGAAAGTATATCTTTAGTATTTATGTTATTTATATCGGTCATAATTTGCCCATCAACAACATAGATTGGGTTTTTTCCTGTAATAGACCCAGTTCCTCTAATTTTAATACCCGAAACTCTACTTTCTAAAGAATCTTCGACTCCTGCCGTATTATATACATTGTTGTCTTCTTGAACTTCTTCGTTTTGCGATCGTACAGATGCAACTGCTCCCGTTAGCATCGATTTTTTTTGAGTTCCATATCCTACAACAACAACTTCGCTTAAACTATTTTCTTCTGGAGTTAGAGCAATGTCTATATTTTTATTTTTTGCAACTTTAACAGACTGTTGTTTGAAACCAATGTAAGTAAATATAAGTTCTTCATTTGGCGCGGCTTCAATTTCGAAAAAACCATCAAAATCTGTAGTTGTCGATCTTGGAGTGCCTTTTACAGCAATTGAAACTCCAGGAAGTGATAAGTTAGACAGATCTCTAACGACTCCAGAAATGTTTTTTGCGTTTATTGGTTTTTTGTATTTTTTATTAATTTGTTTTTGATATTCTCTTTGTAAATAAACATTGCTGTTTTTATTGTTGAAATCAAATCCAAACCACATTAATTTAGTATTTTCAGTTTTAAATTCAAGTCGATTTGAGATTGAATTTAAGTTTCGAACGTCAATATAAGTTTTTTCGAACCCTAAAGGAGATTTAGAGTTAACTTCATTATAATTATAGTCGTAAAAGGCCAATCTTCCCCAGTCGCTTTTAGAAAATTGATCTAATGAACTGTCGTACATTGAAGCTAGAACTTCGGCCTCAGATTTTGTGTTTATAGCATTTAATTTAAAAGACCAATTTTCGTTGGTTCCGGGTTGTATTTTACTTCTAAAAGTTTCTACATTAAAGTCAAGTTTTGGTTCTTTTATTTTTAAAGCAACCTCTATATCATTGCTATAACTGTCATTTTCAAAAATACTCTCGAAACCTATTTTTAAAGATTTGTCGAATTCATTTTTCACAGGAACTTTGATTGTGACTTCGTTGTTTTCTAAATGATAAACTTTCTGAAAAAACATTTTACTTTCATAGTTTCCGCTAACGGTGACATAAAGTTCAGGAACAATCGAAGTAAGTTTTATTAGTGCAAAACCATCTTTTTTGGCATCGTCATTTATTTGATTGGCTGTAACTAAGGTGCCATGACGTAGTTTGTCATTACTCTGAAAAAGTACAATGTCTTGAGAGGTTTCGATAGCATTATTAAAACTGTCCTTTGCTGAAAATACAATTCTGTAATTTCCCGACTTATAATTTGAAATAAAATCTAAAGCCAGTTTTTTATCTTTTGATGAATCGATATTTTTAGAATAGACTAATGTTTCAGTTTCTTTACTTACTGGTTTTTGGTTGTTTTCGTACGGGAACAATTTTTCGAATTCCTGATCTGAAATTGATTGAATATCTGGTCTTGCAAAAACTCTTGCTTTAAATTTGTTTGCAAAAGGACTAACAAAATATATTTTAATTTCGCCTTTGGCAGCTAAAAATTCTCCATTTAGATTAGTGGTCGAAATTTCAATTTCGGTTTTATTTTTGGTTTCAATTCTGTTGGGAGCGATAAGATTAAGCATCAAATCATGATAACCTACCTTAACAGTTGTTTGAGCTTCATGAGTTTCGCCATTGATATCTGTAACCGATGATTTTACAATATAATTGAAAACGGGTAATTGTTCTTTAATTGCATTTTTTGATGGTAATGCAATAAAATCAATTACAAATTTGCCCGAAGCATCTGTTTTGGTTTCGCCAGTTGCTACAAATTCATGCTCTTCTTGTCCGTAATAATTTCTAAAATAACTGGTGTATCTTGTTACTGTATAAGTGACTTTTGCGTCTGAAATTGAACTGCCTGCAAATGCTTTTGCAGTTCCATCGACTTTAATTGTTTGGTTGATTTGAAATGTTTTTTTCTTGGGTTCAAAAACGATTTCAAATTTAGGGCGCTTGTATTCTTCGACTCTAAAGCTGGTTTGAGAATTATCAAAATCAACATTATCCCAAAACGGATGTTCTTCTTTAGCTTTGTTATAAACGATATCTTTTTCTGGATCTGTAGGTTCTCTGGCAACAATGCTAAAAGTGCCGGTAAGTCCTGTTTTGGGCAAAACAAATTCGCCTGAGAAAGAACCGAATTCGTTGGTTGTGACGTCAAACTCTTTCAATGTTTCATTGTTCGCATCTCTAATACTAATTTCAAACGATGTTTTAGCTACAACATTTGTTTTATTTTGTTTTTTCTGTATTGCAATTCCTTTATAAAAAACAGTTTGTCCGGGACGATAAATTGCTCTGTCTAAATAAAATTCGACTTTTCCTTTCCCTTTACTTTCCTCTTCAACATCTGTTGTATAATCGCGATTGTAACGAATATAATTTTTAACGATTAAAATAGTGTCTTTTTCTGTTGTCAATAAAAGAGGTTCGTAATTATAGTTGTTGTTTTCTTTAACGTGTGAAGCAAAACCATTTTTGTCCGTTTTGATAGTCTCATTTAAAAGTTTTATCGATACATTTTCGAGAGGCTTTCCCGTTTTTCTGTCCAAGACCTGAAAACTTTCTGTTTTATTTTTTTGCGAGGCCAAAAGCGCAATATTCGAAATTGTAATGGTTTCGTAAGCAAAAGCTTTTGTTTCTTTTAAGTCGGAGTCGCTTTCAAAATAAACCAAATAATTTCCTGTTTTCAGTTGCGGTAAGAGAATTTCTGTCGAATATTGAAAATAATCCTTTTTATTTATAAGTTGATAATCAGAAGATTTTATTGCTTTTTGCTTTTCAATTATCACATTTACAAGACTGTCTTTATCAAGAGGAGAATTTCTAAACTCATTTATGCGATTTTGATTAATCTTAAAAAATGAAACTTTTAAATGGTCAACATTTTTGTATTGAATAAAAGCTCTTGTGTATTCGTCGCTGTAACTATTTTTGTTAAGTTGGGCAGTTATGCTTTTCGAAGTGATAAAATCTTTTCGTTGTATTGCTGATTGGTATGCGTTTGTATTATTGTTTTTGGTTAAAATACTATCGAGTATAGCAATAGCTTTGGTGTTGTAATCAGGATGAATTGCTTTTGAGGCTTGTTGCGATAAAAGTATCGCTCTTATTAGTTGAATTTTTTGAATTGAAGTTTCGTCATTCGTGCTTTTTTGAAGCATGATTAGTGCACGAGTATAATCTTCAATAGAATCAACCAAATTAGTTTTGCAATACAATAATCTCTCTAATTGATTGTCAATATTTGGATTGGCTTTTTCTTGTTTTTGATATAAATTTAAAAGGGTACGCAAGTTTTCATTGGGTACAAAATCTAAATTTAACGCAATAAAAACAGACGATTTTCCTAGAAGCTGTTTTTTGTACGACTCAAATTCCTTTTTTTGAATCTCCCATTGATGAACTTTTTGAGAATATATAGTGATGTTTTCCTTTAGTAAATATTCGTATAAATTTTGTGTTTTGAATTTTTCTAAAGTCGAATAGTCAAAAATAGATTCGTATTTTATTAAAGGAGTATTTTTTAAAATCGATTCACTTTCTAGGGTTTGCTTTAAAGATGTATTAATTTGATCTGTAAAGTTTTTTTCGGTCCATGTCAGGAAGTCTTCATTTAAGGTTGAAATGTTTGTCCTTTTTTTGATCTGATATTCATTTCTTGCATAATAATCAGTAAGACATTTTGCATAAACTAAATTCAAAATTGCTTTTGAGGGTGTCGAAAGTCGTTTGATGTCGGTTTTAAGATTATTTAAAATCTTTGCTTGCGCATTTTCATCAATAACCTGAAGATATTTAGATTGATAAAAAAAACATTTTATTATTTCTGCTTCGTCTTTATCCTCAATGGCTTTGTTGTATATTTTGAGAACAATTTCATTTGCCGATTTAATTTTGCCTTCGTTTTCGTGGGCAATAACCTTATCCCATTTTTTATCATTTTGTTGCGCAAAAAGTGCCGAAGAAATCAATAAGAAAACAAATAATATATTTTTCATAAAGTAGTTTTTATCTATAGAGTATTATTTTTGGTAAAAGGTTGGGAAGCTTTAAAAATAAATTTCGTACAAATTACTAATTTATCTCTAAAAGCAAATGAGACATTTTATATTTCCTTATTTTTGAAAAATAATTAACGGGTTTAATTAGTTATTTCGATTAACCAATTAAACAGTTTAACGATCAAACATTTTAAATGAGAACACATTTCATCGCAATAGGCGGAAGTGCCATGCATAACTTAGCATTGGCATTGCATAATAAAGGATATCAGGTTACAGGTAGCGATGATGCTATTTTTGAGCCATCAAAATCAAGATTGGAGAAAAAAGGAATTCTACCTGCTGAGTTGGGTTGGTTTCCTGAAAAAATCACGGCAGATATTGATGCGATAATTTTAGGAATGCATGCAAAGGCAGATAATCCTGAGTTATTGAAAGCGCAGGAACTTGGTTTGAAAATTTATTCGTATCCTGAGTTTTTGTACGAACAATCTAAAAATAAAACGCGTGTTGTAATTGGTGGTTCTCACGGAAAAACAACTATTACTTCGATGATTTTGCATGTTATGCATTATCATAATATTGAAGTTGATTACATGGTTGGTGCACAATTAGAAGGTTTTGATACAATGGTGCATCTTACAGAAGAAAATGATTTTATGGTTCTGGAAGGTGATGAGTATTTATCTTCTCCAATAGACAGACGCCCTAAATTTCATTTATATCAACCAAACATTGCATTGATTTCAGGAATTGCATGGGATCATATTAATGTGTTTCCGACGTATGAAAATTATGTAGAGCAATTTGAAATTTTTATTGCAAAGATTACAAATGGAGGAATCTTGGTTTATAATGAAGATGATGCCGAAGTAAAACGTGTTGCTGAGGCTGCGACAAATCCAATTCGTAAATTGGCTTATTCAACACCAAAATATAGTGTAAGTGATGGAGTAACTTTGTTAGAAACTCCAGAAGGCGATATGCCAATTGAGGTTTTTGGAGCACATAATTTAAATAACTTGGCCGGAGCAAAATGGATTTGCCAAAACATGGGCGTAGACGAAGCGGATTTTTATGAAGCTATTGCAAGTTTTAAAGGTGCATCTAAACGTTTAGAAAAAATAGCAGAAGGAAAAGGTAAGGTTGCTTACAAAGATTTTGCACATTCACCAAGTAAAGTGGCTGCTACTACAAAAGCGGTAAAAGAGCAATATCCAAACAGAACTTTAGTGGCTTGTTTAGAGTTGCATACTTATAGCAGTTTAAATGCTGAGTTTTTAAAAGAATATGAAGGAGCACTAGAGTACGCAGACGTTGCTGTAGTGTTTTATTCGCCAGATGCGGTAAAAATTAAACAATTAGAAGAAGTTACGTACGAGCAAATTGCAACGGCTTTTAATCGTGAAGATTTGATTATTTATACTAATCCTGCTGAATTTAAAGAATATCTTTTTAATCTAAATCTTGATAATTCGGCTTTATTATTAATGAGTTCCGGAAATTACGGAGGACTTAACTTTGATGAAGTAAAAGCGCTAATTAGATAATTAGTCAATTTGATAATAAGATAATGTGCCAATTGCAGTTTTGTAATTGGCATTTTTTTTAATTTTACTTTTAAAATCTGCGGACTAAGTTGGAATTTGGATTTTATTTTTTGGAATTTCACTCCCAATATCTATAATGTCCTACAATTTTGTAATCAAATAGACAATCGTCTAAAATTTGACCCCCTCCCACATTGTGTACAATTAGATTTCGTTTTCCGTCGCGAGATTTTTGGTTGGTAACAATTCCGATATGAGGTAATTTATCATTAATCATCCAGGTAACAATTTCTCCGGTTTTATAATCTTTAGGATTATTGGTTACTGGAAGCTCTTCGCCATTTCTCTCAAAGAAGATTTCTAAATTCGGAACTCTTCTATGATCGATATTAGTATCGGTTTTTGTCATTCCCCACTTTTGTAAGTTCGGATATTCTGAAAAATGACTAATCATATCTTCGTGTACTTCTTTTTGTAAATCAATGTCAAGTTTTCGGTAGGCTCGAATAATAACATCAGTACAAACTCCTTTGTTTTTTGGAACGTCTCCATTTGGATATTTTATTGAAAAGTATGCAGGATCGTAATCGATAGAAGGATCTATTATAGAAATTGCGGCTTCGGATAATTTTTCGGGAAAAGTTTTTGCTAGTGTTTTAGAGTTTTGAGCAATAGATGTGTTTTCTTTCTTTTGGTTGCATGAAGCTAAAAACAAGACGATTACTAGAGTGAGAACTGATTTCATACGTTTGTAGTTCTAAGATTAAAGGATTGGAATTGTCTTTAAAATTAACCAATTAAAAAATAGTAATGATTTTTTTGTGAGTGATTTTTCTTATTTTTAAATATATTAGCCTTTTAAGATTATAGTAAAATGAATTCAAGAATAAAAGTTGTGAAAACAACAAGCGAAAACCCTGATTTTATTACATTAATAAAAACATTCGATGCATTTTTATGGGAGCGTTATCCTGAACTAAAAAAGGATTATTGGGGTAATAATATTATAGAATTTAACGACGATGTTGTGTTAATTTATTTAGATGAAAAAGCTGTCGCCAGCGGATGTTTTAAAAAATATAATGAAATAACAGTAGAGTTAAAGCGAATGTTTGTTTCGCCAGAAGCGAGAGGTTTAGGATTGGCTCAACAAGTAATTAAAGAATTAGAAATCGAAGCGAGGAAAAAAGGTTTTGAATCGATGATTTTAGAAACCTTATACAAACAGGTTGAAGCTATAAGTTTATATCAAAAAGTAGGATTTGAAATTGTAGTGAATTACGAACCTTATGTTGGTTTAAAGAATAGTGTTTGTATGAGTAAGTCATTATTTGATTTTAAATAAATGGAATCTACTTATTTTCCTATAACGGATTGGTCTGAAGAAGATCGTCCGAGAGAAAAATTAATGATGAAAGGCAAAGAAGCCTTAAGTAATGCCGAATTAATGGCTATTTTAATAGGTTCTGGAAGTAGAAATGAATCTGCTGTCGCATTGAGTAAAAGAATCTTATCGAGCACAGATAATCTAAATTCTTTAGGTAAAATGTCTATTTCTCAATTAATGAATTTTAAAGGAATAGGAGAGGCAAAAGCAATTGCAATTATTGCAGCTCTTGAGTTAGGCCGTCGTCGAAGATCTGAAGATGCAAGTGAGTATGTAAAAAAAGTCACGTCGAGCAAAATGGTTTTCGATATGATGCAGCCCATTATTGGAGAGCTTTCTCATGAAGAATTTTGGGTAATTTTTCTGAACAATTCCAATAAGATAATTTCCAAAGCGCAATTAAGTAAAGGAGGAATTACAGGGACAATTGTTGACGTGCGATTGGTTTTTAGATTAGCACTTGAAAATAGAGCTATTGGCTTGATTTTGTGTCACAATCATCCTTCAGGTTCTTTGGTGCCAAGTGAGGCAGATAAGCAAATTACAAATAAAATAAAGCTAGCCGGAGAAAGTTTAGATGTTAAAGTTTTAGATCATTTGATCATAACTGAAACAAAATATTATAGTTTTGTAGATGAAGGAATATTTTAACTTATGAATACCACTATTACCGATGTTTTTTTTGATTTAGATCATACACTTTGGGATTTTGATAAAAACTCAGAAATGACTTTTGATCGGATTTTTAAAACTAGATTTCCCGAAATTAAGGTTCAGGATTTTATCGAAAAATACGCTCCAATAAATCAGGAATGTTGGAAATTATATCAACATGATAAGATTACCCATCAGGAATTGCGCTACAACAGATTAAAGTTCTCATTTGATGCCTTAAATGTTGAAATTTCAGATGAAGATATTGATCAAATTTCAGAGGATTATATTGAATTTTTAACCGATAATAATCATCTTTTTGATGGCGCGATTGAAGTTCTGGAATACCTGAAACCTAAGTATAAATTGCACATCATTACAAATGGTTTTGCAAAGGTTCAGGATAAGAAAATTAATAATGCTGCGCTTTCTGATTATTTTACCACTATAACAAATTCTGAGTTAGCTGGCGTAAAAAAGCCAAATAGTATTATCTTTGATTATGCTATAAAGGTGTCTAATGCTTCAAAGGAGACTAGCGTAATGATTGGCGACTGCCTTGATGCTGATGTCAACGGGGCTTTGAATGCTGGCTTAGACGCTATTTTTTTTAATGAGAAAAAGATTGAGGCTCCGGTTAATATCAAACAAATAAACCATTTATTAGAACTTAAAAAATATTTATAATTATGAGAATTAAATTTTTGTTGATTGCACTTATTACTTCTGTTATGGGGTTTTCGCAAACGGTTAACGATTACAAAGGAGTTATTGTACCATTGCGATATGATTTTCTTAAATCAGAAAACCAATATAGAATGTCAACAATGACAAAATCAAATTTAAATAAAGCTGGTTTTCAGGCTTTTTATGGTAACGAAGTTCTTCCGGAAGGATTTGGTGATCGTTGTGATCTTTTGTATGTTGATGTAAAAAAAGACAATGCTTTTTTAGTTACTAAGCTTTTTGTAGAGTTCAAGGATTGTTATGGAAAAGTGATCTATACATCTGAAGTAGGTAAAAGCAAAGAGAAAGATTATGAATTGGCTTATAGAGAATGTCTGAATTTAGCATTTACTTCGATAAATGCTTTGCATTATAAGTATAACGGAAAAGTTAGTAGTAGTCTAAAAGCGGCTACATCTGTTGCTATGGTTCCATTAACGCCAGCAGCTGCAGCAATATCTACTCCGGTTGCAGATGTTAAAGATCCTAATTTATTGTATGCACAACCAACAGAAAACGGTTATCAATTAATTGATAAAACACCAAAAGTGGTTATGAAGTTGCTAAAAACATCTCGTCCAGATTCATTTATAGCGATAAAAGATGGTGTTCAGGGAACTTTAAACGCAAAAGACAATCAATGGTTTTTTGAATATTACAAAAACGATCAATTAGTTTCTGAAAAAGTTTCAGTAAAATTCTAAAATAAAATAAGGTTTAATAACCATATTTATCTTTCCAACGGTTCTTTAAAAATTCGCGGTTACTATTCTCTCTAGAATTGTTTCCGGGATTGTAAAGAACCGTTTTTTTTATGGCGTCAGGTAAAAATTCCTGTTCGGCAAAATTATTTGCATAATCGTGCGAATATTTATAATCGTCGCCATAACCTAATTCTTTCATAAGTTTAGTAGGAGCATTGCGCAAATGAATTGGTACAGGTAAATCGCCAGTTTGTTTTACCAATTGTTGAGCATTACCAATCGCCATATACGAAGCATTGCTTTTTGGAGAAGTTGCCAAATAAATTGCACATTGACTCAATATAATTCTGCTTTCAGGATATCCAATAGTTGTTACCGCCTGAAAAGTATTATTTGCCATTATAAAAGCTGTTGGATTTGCATTCCCTATATCTTCACTGGATAGAATAAGCATTCGTCGTGCGATGAATTTTACATCCTCGCCACCTTCAATCATTCGGGCGAGCCAATAAACAGCTCCATTTGGATCACTCCCACGAATCGATTTTATAAATGCCGAGACAATATCATAATGTTGTTCGCCACTTTTGTCATACAAAACAGTGTTTTGCTGTACCAATTCGAAAACTCGGTCGTTTGTAATAATTATTTCGTCGCCGGCAGAAGCATTTATAACAAGTTCAAAAATATTAAGAAGTTTTCGCCCATCTCCGCCAGAAAGTCGGAGCAAAGCTTCTGTTTCCTTCAATGTAATATTTTTTGAAGCTAAATAAGTGTCCGTTTTCATTGCGCGATGTAGTAAGGCTTCTAAATCGGCTTTTGTAAAAGCATTCAGTATATACACTTGACAACGTGACAATAATGCAGGGATAACTTCAAAACTTGGATTTTCAGTTGTTGCTCCAATAAGCGTAATCCAACCTTTTTCAACTGCCGCTAAAAGAGAATCTTGTTGTGATTTGCTAAATCGATGAATCTCATCAATAAATAAAATCGGATTTTTAGCCGTAAACAATCCGCCGCTTTGTTTTGCTTTTTCGATAACATCTCTAATGTCTTTAACTCCCGAGTTTATAGCACTCAAGATGTAAAATGGTCGTTTAGATTCCTGTGCTATAATTTGAGCCAAAGTTGTTTTTCCTGTCCCTGGTGGCCCCCAAAATATTAACGACGGAATAATACTTTTCGAAATTTGTTGAGTTAGTGAACCGTTTGGTCCAACCAAATGACTTTGACTGATATAATCTTCTAATTGCTGTGGGCGAATACGCTCGGCTAAAGGTGCTTCCATTTTGTAAAATTACTATTTTCAGTTCAAACTTTATAGTATTCGGAAGCTATTCCTGCTGTCCGCTATATCTTTTCCTGTCTAAAGAAGCCAGAAAAAGGATGTCGCTTCCATCAGGGCCAAGATCAGCAAACAAGACTATTTTCGTTAGCTGACAAAATATCAGTAAATTGTAATTGGATAGTTTTTTGATGTTCTATTTTTTAATTTATTTTCGAAAGCAATGAACGATAACCATTTTAAATTTTCAAATTCCGTTATTGGACTTCCTGTATTCTTTGTTCTTTTTTTGTGGATTATTTATTGGGTGCAAATTCGATTTGATTTCGATTTTTATCAAAATGGTATTTATCCAAGAAGTTTTTCGGGATTGCAAGGAGTTTTGTTTAGTCCTTTTATTCATGAAAATTTAAGTCATTTGTACAACAACTCCATTCCGCTTTTGGTTTTGTTGGCAGCTTTAAAGTTTTTTTATCCTCAGCAAACTCTTCCTGTTATCGTTTATGGAATTTTATTTTCGGGATTAATCACGTGGGTAATTGGTCGGGAAAATTATCATATCGGAGCAAGTGGGTTGATATATGTTTTGGTTAGTTTTATTTTCTTTAAAGGAATTCAAACGCGATATTATCGTTTAGTGGCACTTTCATTATCTGTGATTTTACTTTATGGAGGTATGATTTGGTATGTTTTTCCGGAGGTAGATAAAACAATTTCTTGGGAAGGACATTTAGCTGGTTTTATTACTGGTTTTGTAATGTCTTTATTATATAAGGCACCAGAGTATGCAAAACCAATTGTTTACGATTGGCAAAGGCCGGATTTTAATCCTGAAGAAGATGCTTTTATGAAACATTTTGATGAAAATGGAAATTTCGTTAATACGGAAATTCAGGAAGATGAGGAAGATGAGGAAGAGGTTTTTCCTTCATATTTCAATTCAAATGTTTCAGTTCATTATACTGTGACAAAAGCAGAATCAGATGATAAATTGTGAATTTTTGATTTGATAATAATTGACTATTTTTGTTAAAGGCATTTCTAACTTTATTTAGTTTATTATGAAAAAGATAAGTTTTGCAATTCTGATTTTTGCAATTTTTTCTAGCTGGACAGCTTTTGCACAATGTGATATAAAAAATAGGGTACAAGCTGATGGGTCTATGATGTATTACTTTGAGCCTGCTGTTTTTTATTCAACTAAATCAAAATCATTAAAAATTAATATTGTAACTGACAAAGAACATTACTTCGTTTCTTTACAGCCTACGCCATTTCCGCCTAAACAAATAGGGAAGAAGATTAAAGATGATTTGGTTATTCATCTTGATGATAATAAGGCTTATAAATTAAAGCACTATGACACGCAATACAGGAAAAATGATTCAATTATGCAAGTGCTCTATTTAATTGATGAAAAAGATATTGATGCTTTTTCTAAGTTTCAGGCAGTATTGGCTGAAATTAATATGAAAGGAACTGAGTTTGTTCGTGATTATACTTTTAAACTACACAAAGATGCTATTATTGAGCAGTTAAAATGCTTTCTAAAAGATGAAAAAGAAGAAACTGATAAGTAATAACTTAGTCTTCTTTGTCTAAAGTGTGATCTTGATGTTGCAGTTTTTTTCTAAGTTTTTTAAAGAGATTATTAAATGTAATAGTTAAGGTCGCGGCATTGACTATTTGATTGCCTTCGTCTCTTGGAAGATATTCATTGCCATAGGTAAGTTCGACTTGTGTGTCATCACTAAATAAATATCCCGCACCTATATTTAATCGATTACGGTCAAAGAAACTAAGACCTGTTACTTTTGTTCCGGATTTAAAAAACAATTCATCCGAAGCTATAGCATAAATAACTCCTGCTCTAAGAACTTTACTATTTAAAGGCTGTATGAATTTTATTTGCTGACGATAGCGAAGAACATTTTCATAATCATCGTCACCATTTCTCATATGTCTAAGTTCAAGTCTCATTCTGGTACTTAACGAATAGCCTGTTTTATGGAAATAATAAATTCCTTGTAAAGCTAATCTCCATTCAGGCGATTTAAACTGACCTATTTCTGGGACATCTTTATTATCATAGTAGGCAATAAATGAAGAAAGTTTCCATCTGGGAGTTAAATAATAATGTCCCCAAGCTCTAAATGAATTCTGAGTATTTTGTTGGAATATGTTTGATGAAGTAGCTGTGCTGCTAAATGAAGTTCCAATATTTAATTCGGTTGACCATTTTTCATTAATGGTTCGATTGAATTGAACTTCATTCCACGATTGACCGTAGGTAGTCGTTTGTCCGAAGCTTAAATTTGTAGTTATGAAAACTACAAATAAGCTACAGATTTTTAAAAATAATATGTTATGAGTAGATTTTGAAGACATCAATTAGTTTATTTATTTGTCATCTTACCTCAATACTTTTTAACTTCTTTGTCGAACAGTTTCATATAAGAATGCTCCGCAGGCAACAGAAACATTTAATGATCCTATCGATCCAAACATTGGTAATTTTGCTTTTTCGTCAACAATTTTAAGAACCGAAGGATTTATCCCTCTGTCTTCAGAACCCATGATAATCGCTACAGGTTCGTTTAATGCGATATCGTAAATATTTTGATCTGTTTTTTCTGTTGCAGCAACTGTTTTGATTCCCGATCCTTGAAGATAGAAGATGGCATCTTTAATATGTTCAACTTTACAAATTGGCACATTAAAAACGGCACCGGCTGATGTTTTAACTGTATCTCCATTTACTGGTGCAGAACCTGCTTTTTGAACAATAATTCCGTTTACACCGGTACACTCAGCTGTTCTGATAATTGCTCCAAAATTTCGAGCGTCAGAGATTTGATCTAATATTAAAAATAAAGGTTTAGAACCAGCTGCAATAGTAGACTCTACTAAATGTTCTAGATCAATAAAACCTATAGGAGAAATAGTAGCAACTGCTCCTTGGTGATTATTAGGTGTTAAACGATTTAGTTTTTCAACAGGTACATATGAGAAATTAATGTTAGCGCGTTTCATCACTTTCATTAAATCTTTCATTAATTCACCAGAAATCTCTTTTTGTATAAATACTTTATCAACTTCTTTTCCTGCTTGAATTGCTTCTATAATGGCTCTAATTCCAAAAATTTGATGTTCTTTTTCCATGGGACAAATATAGGTATAATGTTGATATAAAAAAAAACCACTCTGAATGAACAGAGTGGTTTAATGTATAAATTGATCACTATTAGATTATAGTGCGCTTTGTACGATTAATGGATTAGCATCAACTTCTGCTTGCGGTACTTGGAATGTAAATTCCTTAGCTCCTCCAGCGTAGTCTAATCTTCCGAAAGCTGGGTGGTTTGTTCCTGTGTAAGTTCTTACAAGAGCAACTCCTAAACGTTTCATGTCAAACCATGCGTAACCTTCTCCCCATAATTCAATTCTTTTTTGAAGAATGATTTCAGATATTAAAGCTGCACCAGTTTTTGTAGATAATACATAAGCTGGATCTCTTGTAATTGTTATGTCATACAAAAGTTGTTTTGCTGCACCTTCATTTCCTGATTTTGCTAAAGCTTCTGCTTCAATATAGTATAAAGAAGCTGATCTTAAGTAGATGTAATCTCCAGAATCAACTGTTGGATCTCTGAATTTTGTATTTGCGAATGCAGGTAATGCAGGGTAAAGTGGATTTCCAGTTGGAGCTACGAAAGCTTTCTTTCTGTAGTCAGTAGCAGGAATGCTATTGTACAGTCTTAAATCGATGTTTTTGTAGATTCCTAAACCTCCAGCGTATCCTGAATCATTTGTATTGTCGAAATGACTAAAGAAACTTGCAACGAATGTACTTTGAGCAGATGTAATTGTTGCTCCCCACATTGTTTCATTACCAGTAGTGATATCATAGAATCCAGTGTTCCAATCTGCTTGGTTAAGCAAAGTGTAGTTTTGTTTTGCTTTATGAGCAAAATCAGCTGCTTGTGGATATTTTCCCATTTCTAAGTAAACATCAGCTAAAAATGCTTGAGCTACAGATTGGTCTAATCCATCTTTGTTTGCACGTGTAAAACCGTTAAGTAATACAACCGCTTCATTTAAATCTTTTTCGATTTGAGTGTAAACTTCGCTTACTGTAGCTCTAGCTTTACCTTGTAATGAAACTTCAGTGTAAAGAGGAACACATAATTTTGCTTCATTTCCTACATAAGTAGGTCCGTACATACGAGCTAACATAAAGTAGAAATAACCTCTTAAAGCTAAAGCTTGTCCTCTTAATGATTTTAAACTTGCATCGTCAGTATCAGCTGGAATAGCGCCAATAACAGTGTTAGCAACTTTAATTTGAGGATAGTACATACTCCATGCTAATTTTGATCTTGAGTTGGTTTGTGTTCTTGCTAGGTAGTTATAGAAAGAACCATACCAGCTAGATTTTGTCATTAACTCATCATTAGACATCAAATCTGTTGCAGAAAGAATAGATTTGTGACCGTAATCTTCGTGGTTACCAGCGATAGATAGACCGTAAGATCTTAAAGCTGAATAAATCCCTGCGATAATTGCTTTGTTTGCCGCAGCAGACGTTCCAAGTTGTTCGTCATTGATTGTTGATTCCGGTTGTGTGTCAAGAAAATCTTTTGAGCAACCTGTAAGGATCAACAAGGACATTGTTAATATTAATAATTTTTTCATGTTCTTAAAAATTTACTGTTAAACCAAATGAGATAGTTTTCATAACTCCATATACATTCAAAGATTGACCATTGTTTGATCTAGAACCTAAGTTACTCAATCTAGGATCCATTCCTTTTCTTTCTGACCATAATGCTAAATTACTTCCCATTAAGCTGAATTTAGTAGATGAAATACCAAGATCTTGAAGTTTACTGTTTTTAAAATCGTAAGATAAAGAAACATCTTGTATACTTATGTAGTCTGATTTAATTAAGAAATAATCAGAAGCTGCCATTTGTAAAGTAGAAACGTGATCAATTCTAGGGACATCAGAGTTTGGATTGTCTACAGTCCAAGCTTTTTCAACATCTTTGTGGTAGTTTTGTCCAATATTGTCTGAACCAGAGTACATTGCGCTTTGGTAAACGTTATCGTACATATATCCTCCAAATTGGTAAGCAAGACTAGCTTGTAATGTTAAGTTTTTGTAACGAACTACAGTTCCAAAACCTCCATATACATCTGGATTTGCATTCTTTTTGTTTATGTATTGAGTTGCACTTCCGTAAACGCTAGTAGTTGTTCTACCAGTTACAGCTCCTGATGCATCTTTTTGATCCATGTACCATAAAGAATTTCCGTTAGTTTTATCAACACCTGCAAACTCTCTTAAGTAGTAAGCATATGCAGGAGCTCCAACTTGGAAACGGAAGATACCCCCTGATACAAATGAATTTGGTAAAGCAGTGATCTCATTTTTGTAATGAGTTCCGTTTGCCCAGATATTAAAGTCAACATCTTCAGTTTTGATTACATCAATACCAAGGTTGATCTCAATTCCTTTGTTAGCCATATCTCCAATGTTTTCACTAACAAAGTTTGTTCCTGTAGAAGGAGAAAGAGGTCTGTTGTAAATTAAATCACTTACTTTTCTTTCGAAATATTCAGCTTCAATGTTAACTCTGTTGAATAATTCGATTTCGAATCCAAGGTTCATGTTTTTTGAAACCTCCCATTTGATGTCTTTGTTTCCAGTGTAAACTTGTAGAACTGTTGCGTTTCCGTCAGCATCTGGTACAATTTCGTATTGATTTTGGTAAGCATAGTAATTTCTTGCTGAACCAAAATAACTACGGTGGCTAATTTGTGTACCTGAAGGATAGAAAATGTTATCATTTCCTTGCTCTCCGTAACTTCCTTTAATTCTTAAGTCAGTTACAACTTTAGATTTAGGGAAGAAAGATTCTTTTGCAACTGACCATGCAGCTCCAAAACCGTAGAAATTACCCCATCTGTTATCTGGAGAGAATACTGAAGATCCATCTCTTCTGAAACTTCCATTAACAAAATATTTGTCTTTGTAGCTATAGTTTACTCTTGAGAAGTATCCTTCAACGTTGTATAAATCATTATAACCATCTACATAGTTATATTTAGTTGCGTTGCTTAATACTGGTAAACCAGGAATAACAACTCCACTTTTTTGTCCTGCTAACATTTTTGATGTAAAATCAGATGATTCGTGACCAACAAGGATATCCAAAGTGTGGTTTCCGAATGATTTTTTCCAAGACAATAATTGTTGGTTAGTGATCGTGTAATCATTAGAAGTAGCAGTACCAATTCTACCACCTACTCCCATATCGTCACCACCTTCTCCAGTAGTTCCGTTTAAGTAATATCCAGATAATAAATCATATCCAAGGTTGTATCTGAAGTTGAAGTTTTTTAAGAAATCAATAGAAACATAACCTCTTGCACCAAATTTATTTTCTTGGTTTAAGTTTGTGTTTAATAAAGTAGTCGCATATGGATTTAAATTTCCTCCATAAGGACGAACTCCGCTTTTGTTAAACTCATAAATTCTGCTTCCGTCAGTATTAGTTACAAAATTTCCTGCAGCATCTCTTTGCCAGATAGTATAAATAGGAGCAATGTTTCTAGACCAGCCAAATAAGTTACTATATGTTGAAGAGCTTACTTGAGAAATTGGAGCATTTTGATCTGTGTTAGCATAGTTTAAGTTAGCTCCAACTTTAATTTTGCTGTTTACGTTGTAATCTACGTTTGCTCTAACCGTTGCACGTTTAAAGTCTGAGTTGATTGTGTAACCGTTATCTTTTAAGTATCCAACAGATAAGTAAGAACTTAGGTTGTCAGTACTGCTAGATAAGCTTAAGAAATGTTCAGTTCTTGTTGCATCTCTAAATAATTCTTTAGCCCAATCATCATGATATAATAAACTAGCATTTGAATTAATTTTTCCAGTAGCTGTGTTTATTACTTGGTTGTTAGCTACATTATAGTTGTTGTATCCTAATGAATAAGAATCTCCTTTAATTAATGTGTTAGCTGCAATTGTAGATGCATTAGCTGCAGTTTGTCCTCCGAAGATTAAACCACTTTTAATTCTGCTATAAACAGTTTCGTAGTATTCTCCTGGATCTTTAATCATGTCGTACTCAGGTACAGCTCTTGAGTTAACCCCGATTTTAGTTTCGTAAGTTACTCTTAATTGTCCTTTTTTACCTTTTTTAGTTGTAACAATGATTACACCATTTGCTCCTCTACTTCCGTATAAAGCATTTGAAGATGCATCTTTCAAGAAACTGATAGATTCAATATCTTGAGTTGCAATTGCGTTAATGTCGCCATTGTAAGGAATACCATCAACAACGTATAAAGGTGCGTTAGAAGATGATAATGATCCAATACCTCTAAATCTTACTTGAGGAGGATCTCCTGGTTGCCCTGAGTTTGCTTGAATTTGTACACCGGCAACTTTACCAGTTAAAGATTGAATTGCATTTGAAGCTTGAGTGTTCTCCAAAGCTTTTGCATCAATTTTTGTAACTGCTCCAGTGATCTCAGATTTTTTTTGAGTTCCGAAGGCAACAACTACAACTCCTTCAAGTTCTAGTGCGTCTCCTGCTAGTTTAGCATTAACAGTTGTAGATGTAGCAGGTTCTTCTTTTGCTTTCATCCCAATGTAAGTAAAGACCAAAATTTGACTTGGAGAAGCTTTAATAGAATACTTTCCGTCAAAATCTGTTTGTGTTCCTGTCTTTGTTCCTTTTACTAATACACTAACACCTGGGATAGGCATTCCTGTATTATCAGAAACAATTCCTGAAACAACTCTTTCTTGCGCAAATGTGATCTGCGCCATTAGCACTAATAATAGTACTATAAAACCATTGAATTTTAGTTTCATTTTTAAATGTTTTGAATTAGTATCGCAAAAATCCTAATTATTTGTTAATGTTCCTAGTTAAAGTTCTTCTTTTTTACATCCAAGTAACGATATTTTAACATTTGGACTGGTTTTGCTGTGAAAAATAACACTTTGCGAGCCAAAAAGTTTTGTTTTTTTTATGTTTTTACGGCTTTTTGTGAAGTTTAAGCAAAAAAAAACCATCGGTCGAGCCGATGGTTTTAAAATTTTATGCTTTTCGAATTAAAATTTATCCCAAAAAATGTGTATTGTTAATTTGTCTCCGCCAATTGCTGTAGAAGCAGCTTGCCAGTTTGTACCATTAACAGTTTGTTCCTCGCTTGGATAAGTCCATCTAACAGGTACTTTTCCTTCTGAAGCAGCTACAGATCTTGGATGAGATATCAAGATTGGAAAATCTAGCCTTCTGTATGCGGTCCAGGATTGGAAACTTCTATTATATAAAGCAATCCATTCTTGGTAGCCAATTTTTTCTTGCCATGTTCCTGTACCAGTTCCTGGGAAACCTGCTATTGGTGTTGTGGCTGCTGTAGTATAAGCTACCTGAGGATTAGTTAAATAAGTATTTGTGTCCTCTGGAGTTACTCCCCAGAATTCACAAGATAAAGTAATGGCTTTCTTGTAATAATATTCTGGAGTGTTTCCTACAGCATATCCTCTTGCGGCGGCTTCAGCTAAGTAGAAATTAACTTCAAATGCTTCTAGTAAAACACCTGGTGCTGCTGGTTTTTTGATTGCATCACCAACGTGAGAATATGTGGATTCATATGGAAGAGCGTTTTGGGCTCCAGGTATTCCTCCTTTGTATGAACCATCAGCCATTGGTGTGAAGAAAATTGGTCTTCTTGGATCTGATGTTGAGTTCATTCTGTCAATTATTGTTGTTGCAGGAACGAAATCATTTCTTTGACTAGCGATCAAGTTGTCGAAAATAGGATTGTAGTTCGGGGCAAACGAAGCGTATACAAATAATGCATTTTCAAGGTTTTTTAATAAAACTCCTGCATTATAAGCTTCTTCGATAGTGGTTTTAGCTAAAGCTGGGCTAATGTCTGCAAGGTTGGTTCCTAGTTTTAGTTTTAATGAATTGGCAAATATTTTCCAACTTGCAACATCTCCTTTGTAAACTAAATCACCTGTATTAAAACTTTTTCCGCTTGTATCTAATTTAGCGATAGCAGCGTTCAAACGAGTAATTAATTTTGGATAGATTTCAGTATCATTGTCATACTTAGGTAAAATGATTTTTGGGTTTTGTAATGATTCTGTGTAAGGAACATCTCCAAAGGTATCAACCAAAATTTGATAAGTATATACTCTTAAAACTTCTAGTATTGCAACTTTGTTTTGCTGTTGCTTTGCCCAATCGCTGTCTGATACTGTAGCAGGTTTTGTTTCTTTGCTTAAAACTTCTTCAGAAGTTTGAAGATTTCCTAGAACATCTTGATATAATTTAGTCCAGTGGGTATCTGGAATTGTTCTATTTATTAAGTTGTATCTTGACTCTGCTGTGTACAATGTAGCAGCCCAATATTGTACATAATAACGAAGTGGGTTATTGTTTACACTTGGAGTTGTTAATTGATCTGTTAATTCTTTTTGAGCATTTGTTAGTAATGATTCTGCCGAAGCGTCATAAGCTTTTTTTGAGTCATCATTAAAATTCTCATTGTCACTAACACAACTCGATAGAGTTAGGACGGTTAGTGTTACTATTGATAGAAATATCTTTTTCATTTTGACTAGAAGTTAAGTTTTACATTAAATGAGTATACTTTTGTTGCTGGCATAACTCCTGATTGAAATCCTTGTATGTTTCCTGCTGATGAACCTGCTTCAGGGTCAGCGTATGGAAGGTTTTTTTGAATGATCCAAAGGTTGTTTCCAATTACACTAAAAGATAACCCTTTAAGTTTTAGTTTATCTAATATTTGTGATGGAACTGTGTAGGTAAGTGCTACTTCTCTCAATTTAACAAATGAGCCATCATATATATAAGCTTTTGTTGGGTTTGAGTCTGAACTGAAAGCAGTACCTGTTCCTGATGTTGAAGCATCTATTCTAGTTGTATTTGGTGTTCCGTCTTCTTTTACTCCAGGTAAAATAACACCACCGCTATCGTTTCCTCCAGTTAAAGGATTTCTTACTGAGTTTCCTAAGTCATTTAATCCTAGATCGTAGATTCCTGTTTCTTGTCCGTAAGCTTGATCCAGAGAGAAAATATCTCCACCTTTTTTAACATCAATCAAGAAGCTGAATGCGATGTTTTTGTAAGCAAATCTATTAGATACACCGCCAATCCATTTTGCTTGAGTATTACCAATAACTTTGTTTGATTCTAATACGTAAAACCCGTCTTCATCAACCACTCTATTTCCTTTAGTGTCATAAGTATAGTCAGTTCCTCTTAAAGCTCCGTATGATTGTCCGACAGTTGCATTAAGTGATGCTCCTCCTTGAAAATCTGCTAATAATAAGTTGTCTCTTCCTTGGTTTAAAGATTTTACGGTGTTTTTGTTAGTTGACCAGTTGATACCAAGATCCCATGAGAAATTATCTGTTTTAACTACTTTTCCTGATAAGGCTAATTCAATACCTTTGTTTTCTATGTCTCCAGCGTTAACAGTTGAGTAGTTTACACCTGTAGAAGTTGATTGTGGTACGTTGAAGATTTGGTCTTCTGTATTTGTTTTGTATAAAGACAAATCGAAGCTTAATCTGTTTTTGAACATTGTCATCTCTAAACCTGCTTCCCAAGCTTTTTGAGTCTCCGGTTTTAAATTAGCAAAATCTAAATAAGTAGGGCTGTTTCCGAAAAGAGGATTTCCATCGATTCCATAATTATTTACTTTAGCTCCTAATCTACCAGCTGCTGGGTCATTACCAACTTGAGCATAGTTAATTCTTACTTTTCCTAATGATAACCAATCTTGGTGTAATAATTCAGAAAAAATTAAACTTGATCCAATAGAGTAGTAGTTGTAATTGCTGTTTTCTGTTGGAAGGGCTGTACTTTTGTCATTTCTAAAAGACCCTTCTAAGAATAATGTTTTCTTGTAGTCTAAAGATAATTGTGCATACAAACCAGATTTTTCATAAGTAATTTGAGATTCTCTTGCAGGTAAGAATACATTTGAGTTTTCTAAAGTGTATAAGCCTGGAGATGCTAAACCTCCTGTTGTTGAAGATTGAATCGAGTAGGCATCTGATCTTAAGAATGTGTATCCTCCTAATGCTTTTGCTCCAATATCATCATTTAGGTGAAAATTGTACGTAGCAATGAAGTCGTAAGTTTGTTGCATGAAATCTCTTTTGTATATAGAGTAGCCTGAGCTGTCATTGGCTCCACTAATTCCAAATGTTTCAGCGTGGCTACCTACAGCTTTTCTTAATTCTTGCTGATCGTTAGAGTAGTCGATAGTTGCGCGACCTAAAACGGTAAAGTCTTTAGCTATGTCGTAAGATAAGCTTGTTCCGGCTAAAAATCTTGTTCTGGAATCTTGCTCGTAGTTTTGGTATCTATCAAAGTAAGGATTGTTCCAGAAATTGGCGGCTAAATTACCGTTTGTTGGATCAGTCATGTTCCAAGTAATATTTTGACCACTTCTGTTGTATTCTCTTTCTAATTCTTTCATGTCAACGTTCGTTGCCCACCATTGTCTGAAACCTCCAATAAAGTTGTCTCCATAACCAGTATTATTTCTACCAGTTGTATTTTGGTCGGTAAGAGTAAAAAACGCAGTTGATGTTAGTCTGTCGGATAAGTTTCTTGAGAAGCTACCGTTAAGAGAGTTTTTGTTTAATAAACTGTTTGGTAATACACCGGTATTATTAATGTTTGTGAATCCAAGATTGTATGATCCTTTGTCATCACCACCACTTAAATTTACGTTATTTGTGTAAGTGGTCGATTTTTGGAAAAATGAAGTAGGGTTGTTTTTTGCTGCTACCCAAGGAGTTGCTTTTCCGTAGTTTGGGTTTCCTAGTACAAATGCGTTCCATTGGTATACCATGATGCTAGGGTCGAACTTGTTTCCATAAGAAGCATCGTCCCCTGTTGAAGACACTAATGCATTTGGATCCCCAAAAAGGCCAGGTGATGAATAACTACTGTCTTCCCCAGCATATCCTTCACCGTATTGAGTTTGGTATCTTGGCATAGTGCTTTTGTCAATAGCTCCAACAGATACCGTTGAGCTAACGGATACTCCTAAAGCGGTATTCTTTTTTCCTTTTTTAGTAGTAATCATAATTGCCCCGTTTGATGCTTGGCTACCATAAAGAGCTGTTGCAGCTGCGCCTTTAAGAACGTTAATTGTTTCGATGTTGTTTGGGTCAATATCAGATGCGGCGTTACCAAAGTCAAAACCTTGTTTCCCGTTTTGTGAATCTGTATCATTTAAATTTGCGTTACTAACTGCAACACCGTCAATAACAATTAAGGCCTGGTTGTTACCAGTGATACTTTTTACACCTCTTAGTACAATGTTTGTTGATCCTCCAAAGTTAGAATTTGTCTTAACTTCCAAACCGGCAACTTTTCCTGATAAGTTGTTTAGGAAGTTGTTTGTTGGAGAGCTGTTTACTTGTTCAGCTGTAACTAATTGAGATGAATATCCTAAAGATTTTTTCTCTCTTTTAACTCCAAGGGCCGTTGTAACGACAACGCCTTCGAGTTCCTGTGCTGCATCACCAAGTTTTACATTGATTAGTGATGAGTTTGCGGCTACCTCTTGGGTTTTCATTCCAATGTAGCTAAAAACCAAAATTTGGTTTGTTGATGCTTTGATAGAAAATTTCCCATCAAAATCTGTTTGAGTGCCAGATTTTGTTCCCTTAACTAATACACTTACGCCTGGCAAGGGCATTCCTGCATTGTCGGAAACTGTACCTGTAACGGCTCTTTCTTGCGCAAAAGTTAGTTGCGCCATTAGCACTAGTAGTAGTGCTAAGAATCCATTGAACTTTAGTTTCATTTTTAAATATTTTGAATTAGTTCAACAAAACTCTTAATAATTTGTTAACTTTCCTAATGATAATTTAAAGTTTTTCCGTCATGAGTTAAAATTTAACATTATAACATATATTAACGATAGTGTTAAATAATTGCAATTCTTGAATGTTTGAGCCGCCATTGCTGAGATTAATTCTTAGTAATCCGTTTGGTGTTTGGATTGTTGTTCCTATTCCTATTCCTGTTAAATTGTTAATTTTTTTAGGATTTGATATGTTTGTCTGATCCTGATAAATTGCGTAATCTAAAATGGAATTTATATATAGGTTGTTTGAAATGGCATATCTGTATTCTGTAAGAATCATTGAGGCGAAATTACCCTGAAGGCTATTTTCGGCGAAGCCTCTAATTGAGTTAAGTCCTCCAAATCTAAATAATTCATTAGTGATATAGTTTTTGCTTTTTAGGTAAAGATTCTGGGAATTTAAAAAGATGAAATTTTTCTTGTTTAACTCAAAATTGTAAGAAAGGTTTGTGTTTAAATAAAGCTGCTGACTTGGTATTGCTGTTTCTGGTTCGTCGTTTGTGTTTCTTTTGCCGTATCCGATTGTTAGATTTAGATTGGCTTTTTTGGGAGACAAGTTGTTTAAGTGGTCGATTTTTTTGTATTCAAAAGTTGAAGTTATGTATGAATTTTTATAATCGCTTATTGAGGAATTGTTTGTGTTTTGAATATCGCTTGATTCAGTTGATTGGTATCCTAAATATATTTTTGAGTTATAGTTAAGGTAATATCCAAGGTCTATTGATGTTTTGGTATTTTGAAAAGTACTATCCTGTTTAAAGATGTTTAATTGTGCTTTTAGTCCAAGTGGGGATTTAAAAATATAAGGTATTTCTATTTTTGTGTTAAAGGTTTTTTGTTGATTCCCATCGCTTTTCCAGTATAAAGAAAATTGCTCGCCAGCATGGAGTGTATTGATTAGGGAGATGTCTAGGTACCCGTTGAGGGTGGTTTTTTTATTTTCATCGTTTGAAAATCCTATGTAGCCATCAAAAGTGTTTGTTTTTCTTTTTTCTATGTAAGTGTAAATTTTAGTAGAGTCATTTGTAAAAAGTATTTGAGGGTATTTTGTTTGAGATATAAATTCAAAAGTGTTTATGTCATCATATAGCTCTTTAATGACTTCTTGGTTAAAAGTTTTGTCTAGATATTTTTTGTTTAATTGTTTTAGGTGTCCTTTAGGGAAGTAGTCTTTTTCGTTAGGATTTGCTTGGCTTAAAATAATTGAATTTACAACGCGTTTTTTTTCTGATTTAAACTTGAGATCTGCAAAAATTATTGAATTCTTACTCTTTATATTGTCTAGCTTAATTTTGCTTAATGCGTACCCTGTTTTTTCTGCATTAATTATTTGTTGATTTAGAAAATTTTCAATTTCAGTGTAAGGAATGATGATGGTGTCTTGGTTTTTGTTTTCTGTGTAAAAAGTATAATTATTTATACCTATATATATATGTACTTCTTTGATTAATTCGTTTAGTAGTATTGTTGAGTTGTATGTGCTGTCGTTCAGTTGTTCAGTTTTAAGTATTTTGTTGTTTATAAAGCCAATTTTGTTGAGTCTTGCAGAAATGTTGTTTGTTTCGTCGTAAATCGATTTTATGTTTTTGTGAGTCGTTTTGTAATTTAAAGAATCTAATATTTTGTTTTCGCGTTCGGTTGTGCTACTTATATTAAGATGGAAATTTTGAGCATAGCCAGAGATGCTGAGTAGAAAAAAGAATATGTATAGATATCGTTTCAAAAGCAGGTGTTTCATTAATTAAAAGTATTGCAAATATCTATTGTTTGTTTGTAAAATCATAAGTATAAATAATGTTGTTGAAAATTAATGAATTAACGTTTGTATAGTGAAAAATATTTTATACATTTGCAACCCCGTAAAAAGCGGGAATTAAATATACATAATAAATTTTTAGTATTAATTATGCCAACAATTCAACAATTAGTAAGAACAGGAAGAACTCAGATAACTAAGAAGAGTAAATCGGTTGCTTTAGATTCTTGTCCTCAAAGAAGAGGGGTTTGTACGCGTGTTTACACTACTACACCAAAAAAACCAAACTCTGCAATGCGTAAAGTTGCGCGTGTACGTTTGACAAATGGTAATGAAGTGAATGCTTACATCCCTGGAGAAGGACACAATTTACAAGAGCACTCGATAGTATTAGTTAGAGGCGGAAGGGTAAAAGATTTACCAGGTGTTAGATATCATATCGTTCGTGGAGCGCTTGACACGTCAGGAGTTGCAGGAAGAACGCAAAGAAGATCTAAGTACGGTGCTAAACGCCCAAAAGAAGCAAAAAAGTAATTTAAACTTTTAAGAAAAAGACATGAGAAAAAGAGCGGCAAAGAAAAGACCACTTTTACCAGATCCAAGGTTTAACGATCAATTGGTAACGCGTTTTGTGAACAACTTAATGTGGGACGGTAAAAAATCTACAGCTTTCAAAGTATTTTATGATGCAATTGACATCATTGAGTCTAAAAAACAAGATTCGGAAAAATCATCATTAGAGATCTGGAAAGATGCTTTAACTAATGTTATGCCTCACGTAGAAGTACGTAGTCGTAGAGTTGGTGGAGCTACATTTCAAATTCCAATGCAAATTAGACCAGACAGAAAAATTTCTATGGCAATGAAGTGGTTAATACTTTATTCTAGAAGAAGAAATGAAAAATCTATGGCTCAAAGGTTAGCTTCAGAATGTTTAGCTGCGGCTAAAGAAGAAGGTGCTGCTGTTAAAAAGAGAATGGATACTCATAAAATGGCTGAAGCAAATAAAGCATTCTCACACTTTAGATTTTAATTCATAAGAAATGGCTAGAGATTTAAAATATACAAGAAATATTGGAATTGCTGCTCATATTGATGCTGGTAAAACAACAACAACAGAGCGTATCCTTTTTTATACTGGTAAAACACATAAAATTGGAGAGGTACACAATGGTGCTTCTACGATGGACTGGATGGAGCAGGAAGCTGAAAGAGGTATTACAATTACTTCTGCAGCAACTACTTGTGAGTGGAATTTTCCTACTGAACAAGGGAAAGTTTTGCCAGAAACATTACCTTATCACTTTAATATTATTGATACTCCTGGACACGTTGATTTTACTGTAGAGGTAAATCGTTCTTTACGTGTGCTTGATGGGTTGGTTTTCTTGTTTAGTGCTGTTGATGGTGTTGAACCTCAGTCAGAAACTAACTGGAGATTAGCTGATCAATATAGAGTGCCTCGTATGGGATTCGTTAATAAAATGGATAGACAAGGTTCTAACTTTTTGAATGTATGTCAACAAGTTAGAGATATGTTGAAATCTAATGCAGTTGCGATCACTTTGCCAATTGGTGAAGAGAATGATTTCAAAGGTGTGGTTGACTTAGTGAAGAATCAGGCTATTATTTGGCATGATGAAACTCAAGGAGCTACTTTTGATATCGTGGCTATTCCTGAGGATATGATTGCAGAGGTAAAAGAGTATAGATCTATTCTTATTGAAGCAGTTGCTGATTATGATGAAAATCTATTAGAGAAATTCATGGAAGATGAAAACTCTATTACAGAAGAAGAAATTAATAATGCATTAAGAGCTGCTACTATTGATATGGCAATCATTCCTATGCTTGCTGGTTCTTCTTTTAAAAATAAAGGAGTTCAATTTATGTTAGATGCTGTTTGTAAGTATTTACCATCTCCAATGGATAAGGAAGGTATCGAAGGTATTCATCCTGATGATGCTGAGTTGTTAGAAGAAGATCAAACGAAAATTCTTCGTCGTCCAGATGTAAAAGAGCCATTCGCTGCTTTAGCATTTAAGATTGCTACAGATCCTTATGTTGGTCGTTTAGCTTTCTTCCGTGCTTATTCAGGTCGTTTGGATGCTGGTTCATATATTTTGAACACTCGTTCTGGAAACAAAGAAAGAATTTCTCGTATCTACCAAATGCATGCTAATAAACAAAACCCAATCGAGTATATCGAGGCAGGAGATATTGGAGCGGCAGTTGGATTTAAAGATATCAAGACTGGGGATACAATGTGTGATGAAAAACACCCAATTATTCTTGAGTCAATGAAATTCCCTGCACCAGTAATTGGTATTGCTATTGAGCCTAAAACTAAGGCTGACGTAGATAAAATGGGTATGGCTTTAGCTAAATTAGCTGAAGAGGATCCAACGTTTACTGTTAGAACAGATGAGGCTTCTGGGCAAACTATTATTTCAGGTATGGGTGAGCTTCACTTGGATATCTTGATTGATCGTATGAAGCGTGAGTTTAAAGTTGAAGTGAACCAAGGTGAGCCTCAAGTTGAATATAAAGAAGCGTTTACAAGAAGTGCTACGCACAGAGAGACATACAAAAAACAATCAGGAGGTCGTGGTAAATTCGGTGATATCGTATTTACACTTGAGCCAGCTGATGAAGTTGATGGTAAAGTTCCTGTAGGATTGCAATTTATTAATGCTGTAAAAGGTGGTAACGTTCCTAAGGAATATATTCCATCTGTAGAGAAAGGTTTCCGTGAAGCTATGAAAACTGGTCCTTTAGCAGGATACCAAGTTGATAGTTTGAAAGTAACTTTAACGGACGGATCTTTCCACCCTGTCGATTCAGATGCTCTTTCTTTTGAGTTAGCTGCTAGAATGGGTTATAGAGAAGTTGCTAAAGCTGCTGGAGCGGTTATTCTTGAGCCTATCATGAAAATGGAGGTTATTACTCCTGAAGAAAACATGGGAGATATCGTAGGTGATATCAACCGTCGTAGAGGTCAGGTTAATGACATGGGTGACAGAAATGGTGCTAAAACTATTAAAGCTGATGTGCCATTATCAGAAATGTTTGGATATGTAACAACATTAAGAACATTATCTTCTGGTAGAGCTACTTCAACAATGGAGTTTTCTCACTATGCAGAAACGCCTTCTAATATTTCAGAAGCGGTAATTAAAAAAGCAAAAGGTAACGCTTAATTCTTAAGAAAATGAGTCAAAAAATCAGAATAAAACTAAAATCTTACGATCACATGTTGGTAGATAAGTCTGCTGAAAAGATTGTAAAAACAGTAAAAACTACTGGAGCAGTTGTAACAGGTCCAATTCCGTTGCCAACTCACAAAAAACTTTTCACTGTATTACGTTCTCCGCACGTTAACAAAAAAGCGAGAGAGCAATTTGAAGTAATGTCATACAAGAGATTGATTGATATTTATTCATCTTCATCTAAAACTATTGATGCATTAATGAAACTTGAATTGCCAAGTGGAGTTGAAGTAGAGATAAAAGTATAATTTTTTATTATATTTTATAAAAAAAAAGCGAGACAGAAATGTTTCGCTTTTTTTATGCGAAAAAGTTTTTTCTTGTTGTTTTTTTTCTGAAATATCGACTGTCCTTAATTATTTGTGTTTTGATTGAAATGTCTTTGTTTTAGGCTGTTGCAGGATTTTTTCTTTATCAAATTATGTAAATATCAAGAGAATGTTTCTTTTAAGTTATGAAGATGAAAAATTATTTTTTTGAAGAAAAAGAATGTTGATACATGTGGAATTGGTTCTTTGATTTTGATAATGAGCTATTTAATTTTTCTAACTGTTTGGTATATTCAATTTTAATGTATACTTTTGCACTCCCTGTTTGGAAATTTCTGTTATTTTCAAATTGAAGGGAATTTTAGTAATTAATAATTAATATTTATGTCTGGGTTAATTGGTAAAAAAATCGGCATGACTAGTATTTTCGACGAAAACGGGAAAAACATTCCTTGTACAGTAATCGAGGCTGGGCCGTGTGTTGTTACCCAAGTCAGAACCAAAGGTGTTGACGGGTACGAAGCGTTGCAACTTGGTTTCGATGACAAGAACGAGAAACATTCCACTAAAGCGGCTTTAGGTCACTTTAAAAAAGCTGGAACTGTTGCTAAGAAAAAAGTCGTTGAATTTCAAGATTTTGCAACTGAACAAAAATTAGGAGATCTTATTGATGTTTCTATTTTTGCTGAAGGAGAATTTGTAGATGTACAAGGTGTGTCTAAAGGTAAAGGTTTTCAAGGGGTTGTTAAACGTCACGGATTTGGTGGTGTTGGACAAGCAACTCACGGTCAACACAACCGTTTAAGAGCGCCAGGTTCTGTGGGAGCTTCTTCTTATCCATCTAGAGTATTCAAAGGAATGCGTATGGCTGGAAGAATGGGAGGAGACAATGTAAAAGTTCAAAACCTTAGAGTTTTAAAAGTAGTTGCTGAAAAGAACCTACTTGTTATTAAAGGATGTGTTCCTGGACATAAAAACTCTTATGTAATCATTCAGAAGTAATGGAAGTAAAAGTATTAGATTTCAACGGAAAAGATACTGGTAGAAAAGTTCAACTTTCTGATTCAGTATTCGCAATTGAGCCAAACAATCACGCTGTATACCTTGATGTTAAGCAATATCTTGCTAATCAAAGACAAGGAACTCACAAGGCTAAAGAAAGAGCTGAAGTGACAGGAAGTACACGTAAGATTAAGAAACAAAAAGGAACAGGTACTGCTCGTGCGGGAAGTATTAAGAATCCATTGTTTAAAGGTGGTGGAACAATTTTCGGACCAAGACCAAGAAGTTATTCATTTAAATTGAATAAAAGCTTGAAAAGATTGGCAAGAAAATCAGCTTTCTCAATCAAAGCAAAAGAGTCAAATATTATCGTTCTTGAAGATTTTAATTTTGAAACTCCAAACACTAAAAATTTCATTAACGTTTTGAAAGCTTTAGGGTTAGATAATAAAAAATCTCTATTTGTGTTGGGTGAGTCGAATAAAAATGTATATTTGTCGTCACGCAATTTAAAGGCTTCAAATGTCGTAACTAGCTCAGAATTAAGCACTTACGCTATTTTAAACACTAACAATTTAGTGCTTTTAGAAGGTTCTTTGGAGTTAATTGAAGAAAATTTAAGTAAATAATAGGAATATGAGCATCATAATTAGACCTATAGTAACAGAAAAAGTAACCAAAGAAAGTGAAGTTTTAAACCGCTTTGGATTCGTTGTTGACAAAAAAGCAAACAAAGTGCAAATTAAGAAAGCTGTTGAAGCTGCTTATGGAGTAACTATCGTTTCAGTTAACACTATGAACGTAAGACCGGATAGAACTACAAAATACACTAAAAGTGGTTTGATCAGTGGAAAGACAAATGCAATTAAGAAAGCGATTGTTCAAGTACAAGAAGGAGAAACAATTGATTTTTACAACAATATCTAAGATAGAAAAATGTCAGTAAGAAAATTAAAACCTATTACCCCAGGTCAGCGATTTAGAGTTGTGAATGGTTATGACGCCATTACAACTGATAAGCCGGAACGCTCTTTGATAGCGCCGATAAAAAACTCTGGAGGTAGAAATAGTCAAGGAAAGATGACCATGCGTTATACGGGTGGTGGTCACAAGCAGAGATATCGTATTATTGATTTCAAAAGAACTAAAGACGGAATTCCGGCTACTGTGAAATCAATCGAATACGATCCAAATCGTACTGCATTTATCGCTTTATTAGCTTATGCTGATGGAGAGAAAACTTATGTAATTGCTCAAAACGGATTGAAAGTTGGTCAGAAATTAGTTTCTGGTCCAGAATCTCAACCTGAAATTGGTAATACATTGCCTTTAAGCAGAATTCCTTTAGGAACTGTTATCTCTTGTATTGAGTTACGTCCAGGTCAAGGTGCGGTAATCGCTCGTTCAGCTGGTACATTTGCTCAATTAATGGCAAGAGATGGAAAATATGCTACAATTAAAATGCCATCTGGTGAAACAAGATTAATCTTGTTAACTTGTTCGGCTACAATTGGAGCTGTTTCTAATTCAGATCACCAATTAGTTGTATCAGGAAAAGCTGGTAGAACAAGATGGTTAGGAAGAAGACCTAGAACAAGACCTGTTGCAATGAACCCTGTTGATCACCCAATGGGTGGTGGAGAAGGACGTTCTTCTGGTGGACATCCACGTTCAAGAAATGGAATACCAGCAAAAGGTTATAGAACTCGTTCTAAGAAAAACCCGAGTAACAAGTATATCGTAGAACGTAGAAAGAAATAATAAGATATGGCACGTTCATTAAAAAAAGGACCTTTCGTTCATTATAAGTTAGACAAGAAAGTTCAGGAAAACGTAGAAAGTGGTAAAAATAGTGTAGTAAAGACTTGGTCTAGAGCTTCTATGATTACTCCAGATTTCGTTGGACAAACTATCGCAGTTCATAACGGTCGTCAATTTGTACCAGTTTACGTAACAGAAAACATGGTAGGTCACAAATTAGGAGAATTTTCACCAACTAGATCTTTTAGAGGTCATGCTGGAGCAAAAAATAAAGGTAAAAAATAAGAAGCAATGGGAGTTCGTAAAAGAGAAACAGCAGATGCGAGAAAAGAGGCTAATAAGTCTATTGCTTTCGCAAAATTGAATAACTGCCCTACTTCACCTAGAAAAATGCGCTTAGTAGCGGACTTGGTAAGAGGTCAGAAGGTAGAAAGAGCACTTAACATCTTAAGATTTAGTTCTAAAGAGGCTTCAAGAAAATTAGAAAAACTATTATTATCTGCAATCAACAACTGGGAGCAAAAAAATAGTGAAGGTAATTTAGAAGAAGCTGGATTATTTGTTAAGGAGATCAGAGTAGATGGTGGAATGATGTTGAAAAGACTTCGTCCAGCTCCACAAGGTCGTGCACACAGAATAAGAAAACGTTCTAATCACGTTACAATCGTGCTTGGAGCTATCAATAACACACAAAGCAATTCTTAAGCAGCATGGGACAAAAGACAAATCCAATTGGAAATAGACTTGGTATCATCAGAGGGTGGGACTCAAACTGGTATGGTGGAAATGATTACGGTGATAAACTTGCCGAAGATCACAAAATCAGAAAGTATATCCACGCTCGTTTATCAAAAGCTAGTGTATCAAAAGTAATCATCGAGAGAACTTTGAAACTTGTAACCGTTACTATCACTACTGCTAGACCTGGTATTATTATCGGAAAAGGTGGACAAGAGGTAGACAAGTTAAAAGAAGAACTTAAGAAAGTTACTGACAAAGAGGTTCAAATCAATATCTTTGAAATTAAAAGACCTGAGTTAGATGCTTATCTTGTGGCGACAAGCATCGCTCGTCAAATCGAAAGCCGTATCTCTTACAGACGTGCAATTAAGATGGCTATTGCAGCTTCTATGCGTATGAATGCAGAAGGTATTAAAGTTTTGATTTCTGGTCGTTTGAATGGTGCTGAAATGGCACGTTCAGAAGGTTTCAAAGAAGGTAGAATTCCTCTATCAACTTTCAGAGCTGATATTGATTATGCTTTGGCTGAAGCTCACACTACTTACGGTAGAATGGGTATCAAAGTATGGATCATGAAAGGTGAAGTTTATGGAAAGAGAGATCTTTCTCCACTTGCAGGAATGGATAAAAAACAATCTGGAACTGGTGGTGGTAAAGGTGGAGATTCTCCGAGAGGAGACAGAAAACCTTTTAATAAAGGTGGTAAACCAGACGCTCGTAAAAGAAAGTAAATTTTTAAACTAAAGAAAAATGTTACAGCCTAAAAGAACAAAATACCGTAAGGTACAAAAAGGTAAAATGAAAGGTAACTCTCAAAGAGGGCATGAACTTTCTAATGGAATGTTTGGTATTAAATCTGTACATGAAGATGGAATGTTCTTAACTTCTCGTCAAATCGAAGCTGCGCGTATTGCTGCAACTCGTTTCATGAAGAGAGAGGGACAATTATGGATCAAAATATTTCCAGACAAACCAATTACTAAGAAGCCTCTTGAGGTACGTATGGGTAAAGGTAAAGGTGCCGTTGAATATTGGGCTGCCGTTGTTAAACCCGGAAGAATTATGTTTGAAGTTGGAGGAGTTCCTTTATCAGTTGCAAAAGAGGCTTTACGTCTTGCAGCTCAAAAGCTTCCAGTAAAAACTAAATTCGTCGTTGCTAGAGATTTCGAAGCATAATTAAATTTATATTATGAAACAATCAGAAATAAAAGATCTTTCTGCAGCGGAGTTGCAAGAAAAACTTAGTCAAACTAAGAAAATATATGCTGACCTAAAAATGGCTCACGCTATTTCTCCAATTGAGAACCCACTTCAAATTAGAAGTGTAAGAAGAACAGTTGCAAGATTGGCTACAGAGTTAACTAAAAGAGAGTTACAATAATTGTATTCTGCTGAAAGATGGAAGAAAAAAGAAATTTAAGAAAAGAAAGAATAGGTGTTGTTACTTCAAATAAAATGGATAAGTCTATTGTTATTGCTGAAGTAAGAAAAGTAAAACACCCATTATACGGTAAGTTCGTGTTGAAAACAAAGAAATACGTTGCACACGACGAAACAAACGACTGTAACATTGGAGATACTGTAAGAATTAGCGAAACGCGTCCTTTAAGTAAAACAAAATGTTGGAGATTAGTTGAAATCTTAGAAAGAGCTAAATAATTATGGTACAACAGGAATCAAGACTAAAAGTAGCAGATAACACGGGAGCAAAAGAAGTTTTAACTATCCGTGTTTTAGGAGGTACCAAAAGAAGGTATGCCTCTGTTGGTGACAAGATTGTAGTATCTATTAAAGATGCAACTCCTAACGGTAACGTTAAAAAAGGAGCTGTTTCAACTGCAGTTGTTGTACGTACCAAAAAAGAAGTGAGAAGAGCTGATGGTTCTTATATCCGTTTCGATGATAATGCATGTGTTCTTTTGAACGCTGCAGGGGAAATGAGAGGAACTCGTGTTTTTGGTCCGGTAGCAAGAGAACTTCGTGAAAAACAATTCATGAAAATTGTATCATTAGCACCAGAAGTGCTTTAATTCGTTTTAAGATGATAAAGCTAAAAATAAAATCAGGAGATATCGTAAGAGTTATTGCTGGAGACCATAAAGGTGCTGAAGGTAAAGTTTTACGTGTTTACCGTGAGAAAAATAAAGCGATAGTTGAAGGTGTAAACATGGTTTCGAAACATACAAAACCAAGTGCTAAAAACCCTCAAGGTGGTATCGTTAAGAAAGAAGCTTCTATACAAATATCTAACATTTCACTAATTGATCCTAAAACTAAGGAAACAACTAGAGTTGGTATTAGAGTAGAAGGAGATAAGAAAGTAAGATTTTCAAAAAAATCTAATCAAGTACTATAGTAATGGCATATACACCTAGACTAAAAGAAGAATATAAGAGTAGAGTAATCTCTGCTCTTAAAGAAGAATTCGGATATACAAACGTGATGCAAGTTCCTAAACTTGAAAAAATCGTTTTGAGCCGTGGAGTTGGTGCAGCTGTATCTGATAAAAAACTTATTGACTATGCTGTTGATGAGTTAACAAAGATCACTGGACAAAAAGCAGTATCTACAATTTCAAAGAAAGACGTTGCGTCTTTTAAATTGAGAAAAGGGATGCCTATTGGAGCAAAAGTTACTTTACGTGGCGAAAGAATGTATGAGTTTTTAGATAGGCTTGTTACTTCTGCTTTGCCACGCGTTAGAGATTTTAGTGGTATCAAAGCTACTGGTTTCGACGGAAGAGGTAATTACAATCTTGGAGTTTTAGAGCAAATCATTTTCCCAGAAATTGATATTGACAAAGTAAACAAAATTTCAGGAATGGATATTACATTTGTTACTACTGCAAAAACAGACAAGGAAGCAAAGTCATTATTGGCTGAATTAGGATTACCTTTTAAAAAGAATTAAGACATGGCTAAAGAATCAATGAAAGCCCGTGAGGTGAAAAGAGAGAAAACGGTAGCTAAGTATGCTGAGAAAAGAAAAGCTTTAAAAGAAGCTGGAGATTTCGAAGGTTTACAAAAATTACCTAAAAATGCTTCACCAGTTCGTTTACACAATCGTTGTAAATTAACAGGTAGACCAAGAGGTTATATCCGTCAATTCGGTATTTCACGTGTAACTTTCCGTGAGATGGCTAATAATGGATTAATTCCTGGAGTTAAAAAGGCGTCTTGGTAATCTCGTAATAAGTTATTACTTTTGCAAACCAAAAAATAATTTTTAATTGATTAAAGGTTCGGGAGACGAGTGTCTCCCGAAAACCATAATCGCAATCAAATACATATGTATACAGATCCTATTGCAGATTATTTGACTAGAGTTCGTAACGCTGTGGCTGCAAACCACAAAGTTGTTGAAATTCCAGCTTCTAATCTAAAAAAAGAAATAACTAAGATCTTATTTGATCAAGGTTATATCTTAAGTTACAAATTTGAGGATAACTCTGTTCAGGGTTCAATCAAAATTGCTTTGAAGTATGATAAAGATACTAAAGAGCCTGTAATTAAAGATATCCAAAGAATTAGTAAACCTGGTTTGCGTAAATATGCAGGTGCTGCCAAATTACCAAGAATCCTTAACGGATTAGGAATTGCTATTGTTTCAACTTCAAAAGGTCTTATGACTGGAAAACAAGCGAAACAATTAAATGTAGGTGGTGAAGTAATTTGTTACGTATACTAATTTTAAAGACTAAATAAGATGTCAAGAATAGGTAAAAGCCCAATTGTAGTCCCTGCTGGCGTAACTGTAGAAGTTAAAGACGGTATTATTACAGTAAAAGGAAAAAAAGGTCAACTTACTCAGGAGTTTTCGGACGTAACTGTAAAAGTTGAAGGCGATCAAGTACAAGTAGAGAGATCGTCTGATCATAAAGACCAAAGAGCAAAACACGGATTATACAGATCATTAATCAATAATATGATTGTTGGTGTAAATGAAGGTTTTACAAAAGAACTAGAATTAGTTGGAGTTGGTTATAGAGCTTCAAACCAAGGTCAAAAGTTAGATTTAGCACTTGGATATTCTCACAATATTGTTTTAGAAATTGCTCCAGAAGTAGCTTTAGAAACAATATCTGAAAAAGGTAAAAACCCTATCGTAAAATTAACATCATTTGACAAACAACTTTTAGGACAGGTTGCTGCGAAAATCAGAGGTTTCCGTAAGCCTGAGCCATATAAAGGAAAAGGTGTTAAATTTGTGGGTGAAGTATTAAGAAGAAAAGCAGGTAAATCAGCTTAAAAAATAAGATTATGTCATTAACAAAATCTGATAGAAGACAGAGAATTAGATTCAGAATTAGAAAATCGATTAGTGGTACTGCTACTAACCCAAGACTATCTGTATTTAGAAGTAACAAAGAAATTTACGCTCAAATTATTGATGATGTAAATGGAGTTACTTTATTAGCTGCATCTTCAAGAGAAAAAGAAATAGGAAAAGGTACTAACGTTGAAATCGCTGCTGCTGTTGGAAAATTAGTTGCAGAGAAAGCGTTAAAAGCTGGGATCGAAACCATCACTTTTGATAGAGGTGGATATTTGTATCACGGTCGTATTAAATCATTAGCAGAAGGCGCAAGAGCGGCTGGACTTAAATTCTAATATATTATGTCTAAATACAAAAATGTAGAATTGGTAAAACCAAGTGGTCTTGAACTTAAAGATCGTCTGGTAAGTGTTAATCGTGTTACTAAAGTTACAAAAGGTGGTAGAGCTTTCGGTTTTTCTGCTATTGTAGTTGTAGGTGATGAAAACGGAGTAGTTGGTCATGGATTAGGAAAATCTAAAGACGTTTCTGAAGCAATTGCGAAAGCAGTAGAAGATGCTAAGAAAAATTTAGTAAAAATTCCTTTGAATGGTCAATCAGTTCCTCACGAACAAAAAGGTAAATTTGGTGGTGCGCGTGTTTTCTTAATTCCTGCTTCTCATGGTACAGGAGTTATTGCTGGTGGAGCTGTTCGTTCAGTTCTTGAATCAGTTGGTATTCACGATGTATTGTCAAAATCTCAAGGATCATCAAATCCTCATAACGTAGTGAAAGCAACTTTTGATGCTTTATTACAAATGAGAAGCGCTCATACTGTTGCAAAACAAAGAGGTGTTTCTTTAGAAAAAGTTTTTAAAGGTTAATTCAAGGAAATTATGGCTAAATTATTAGTAAAACAAGTAAGAAGCAAAATCAACTGTCCTCTTTCTCAAAAGAGAGGTTTGGAAGCTTTAGGTCTACGTAAAATGGGACAAGTTGTAGAGCATGATTCAAATCCTGCTATCCTTGGTATGATAAACAAAGTTAAACACTTAGTTTCTGTCGAAGAAGCTAAATAACAAATACTGTTATGAATTTAAGTAACTTACAACCAGCTGAAGGGTCAACACACAATCAAAATAAAAGATTAGGTAGAGGAGAAGGTTCTGGAAAAGGTGGTACTTCTGCAAGAGGTCACAAAGGAGCAAAATCTCGTTCTGGTTATTCTAAAAAGATTGGTTTTGAGGGAGGGCAAATGCCACTTCAAAGACGTGTGCCTAAGTTTGGTTTCACAAACATCAATCGTAAAGAATACGAAGGTGTTAATTTAGATACGCTTCAATTATTAGTAGATAATGGTGTGATTACTGATTCTGTTTCTATGACAGATTTCGTAGCAAATCGTCTAGCTACCAAAAATGAAATCGTTAAGATTTTAGGTAGAGGAGAATTGAAAGCAAAATTAAAAGTAACTGCCCACAAATTTACTGCTACTGCAAAAGCTGCTATTGAGGCTGCTGGTGGAGAAGCTGTAACTATATAACTTATCTACTAAGATGAAGAAATTTATTGAATCAATAAGTAATGTTTGGAAAATCGAAGAACTGAAAAATAGAATCTTAATTACATTAGGATTGCTTTTAGTATATCGTTTTGGTGCACATGTAACGCTACCTGGAATTGACGCAACTCAATTAACAGGTTTGGCGGGACAAACTAAACAAGGTTTAGGGTCTATCCTGGACATGTTTACAGGAGGTGCTTTCTCTAAAGCTTCAGTTTTTGCTTTAGGTATTATGCCTTATATTTCTGCATCTATTGTTGTTCAGTTAATGGGAATTGCGATTCCTTATTTGCAAAAGCTTCAAAACGATGGAGAGAGTGGTAGAAAAAAGATTAATCAAATCACTCGTTGGTTGACTATAGCTATTACACTGGTTCAAGGTCCAACTTATATCTATAATTTATACAGAACATTACCTGGTAGTGCATTCTTACTAGGTTTTAATTCTCCTGAATTTTTATTCTCTTCTGTTATTATTTTGGTTACAGGTACAATTTTTGCTATGTGGCTTGGAGAGAAAATTACGGATAAAGGTATTGGAAATGGAATTTCATTATTGATTATGGTTGGTATTTTGGCAAGATTACCTCAAGCATTTATGCAAGAGTTCTCTTCTAGAGTTACCAATAACAATGGTGGTCCAATGTTATTAGTTATTGAAATTATTGTGTGGTTATTAGTTATCATTTCTTGTGTATTGCTTACAATGGCAGTACGTAGAATTCCTGTTCAATACGCTCGTCGTACGACAACAGGTGATTACGAGCAAGATTTGGCAGGTGGTAATAGACAGTGGATTCCTTTAAAGCTTAATGCTTCTGGAGTTATGCCAATCATTTTTGCGCAAGCAATTATGTTTATCCCTGCAGCTGTAGCTGGATTGTCTAAATCAGATACATCACAATCTATTGTTGGTGCTTTTAGTAATATGTTTGGTTTTTGGTATAATTTTGTATTCGCAACTTTAATTATTGTGTTTACATTTTTCTATACTGCGATCACTGTACCTACTAACAAAATGGCCGATGATTTAAAAAGAAGTGGTGGTTTTATTCCTGGTATTCGTCCGGGAGCTGAAACTTCTGACTTCTTAGATAAAGTGATGTCTTTAATAACTTTCCCAGGATCTTTATTCCTTGCTTTGATTGCTGTGTTCCCAGCCATTGTTGTAAGTATTATGGATGTACAACAATCTTGGGCAATGTTTTTTGGAGGTACCTCATTAATAATTATGGTTGGTGTTGCAATAGATACTATTCAACAAATCAATTCATACTTGTTAAACAAACATTATGATGGTTTAATGAAGACTGGTAAAAATAGAAAAGCGGTAGCTTAATATATTTATGGCAAAACAATCAGCAATAGAACAAGACGGATCAATCATTGAAGCATTATCAAATGCGATGTTCCGTGTAGAGTTAGAAAATGGACATATCGTAATTGCTCATATTTCTGGTAAAATGCGTATGCATTACATCAAATTATTACCTGGTGATAAAGTGAAACTAGAAATGAGTCCTTATGATTTGTCAAAAGCAAGAATTACTTATCGATATTAAAGGATATTCACTATGAAAGTTAGAGCATCAGTAAAAAAGAGAAGTCCCGAGTGCATCATTGTGCGTAGAAAAGGGAGATTGTACGTAATAAACAAAAAGAATCCTAGATTTAAACAAAGACAAGGATAATTATGGCAAGAATAGCAGGGGTAGATATCCCAAAAAATAAAAGAGGTGTTATAGCACTTACCTATATCTTTGGATTAGGAAGAAGTAGAGCTATTGAGATTTTAGAAAAAGCTCAAGTTAGCCAAGATAAAAAAGTTCAAGATTGGAATGATGATGAGATCGGAGCAATTCGTGATGCAGTTTCGTTTTACAAAATTGAAGGAGAATTACGTTCTGAAGTTTCTTTAAACATCAAACGTTTGATGGATATTGGTTGTTACAGAGGTATTCGTCATAGATCTGGTCTTCCGTTAAGAGGACAAAGAACTAAAAACAACTCTAGAACAAGAAAAGGTAAAAGAAAAACTGTTGCTAACAAGAAAAAAGCAACTAAATAATAAGTAATATGGCTAAAGCAACTGCAAAAAAACGTAAAGTTATCGTTGAATCAACGGGAGAAGCTCATATTTCTGCTACCTTCAATAACATCATCATTTCTTTGACTAACAAAAAAGGTGAAGTTATTTCTTGGTCTTCAGCTGGTAAAATGGGTTTTAGAGGTTCTAAAAAGAATACTCCATACGCAGCCCAAATGGCAGCAGAAGATTGTAGTAAAGTAGCTCTTGAGGCTGGACTTAAAAAAGTGAAAGTTTATGTAAAAGGACCAGGAAACGGACGTGAGTCTGCTATCCGTTCTATTCATAACGGTGGAATTGAAGTTACTGAGATTATCGATGTTACTCCAATGCCTCACAACGGATGTCGTCCTCCAAAAAGACGTAGAGTTTAATTTTATTTATTTATAGTATAAACAAGGTAGAATATAGATTATCGAAGGATTTGACCTGAATTCATAATCTCTACCTTAAATTTAATTTTTTAGAAATGGCAAGATATACTGGTCCAAAAACTAGAATTGCTCGTAAATTTGGCGAAGCAATCTTCGGAGATGATAAATCTTTCGAAAAAAGAAATTACCCACCTGGACAACACGGGATGGCTAAAAAAAGAGGTAAAAAATCTGAGTATGCTGTTCAGTTAATGGAAAAGCAAAAAGCTAAATATTCTTACGGAATTTTAGAAAAACAATTCAGAAATTTATTCAAAAAAGCATCAGCTACTAAAGGTGTTACTGGTGAAGTTCTTTTACAATTATGTGAAGCAAGATTAGATAACGTTGTTTTTAGAATGGGTATTGCTCCTTCTAGAAGAGGTGCTAGACAATTAGTTTCTCACAGACACGTTACTGTAAATGGTGAAGTTGTAAATATCGCTTCTTACCACCTTAAGCCTGGTGATAAAGTTGCAGTTCGTGAAAAATCTAAATCTTTAGAAGCTATCGAACGTTCTTTATCAAATTCAAGTCATGTTTATGAATGGATTACTTGGAATAATGATCTTAAAGAAGGAACTTTCGTTTCTGTACCTGCAAGACTTCAAATTCCAGAAAACATTAAAGAACAATTAATCGTAGAGTTGTACAACAAATAATAATTGACTTAGTCGAAATTTATGGCAATATTTAATTTTCAAAAGCCCGATAAAGTTATCATGATCGATTCAACCGATTTTGAAGGTAAATTCGAATTTAGACCTTTAGAACCTGGTTATGGATTGACAGTTGGTAATGCACTTAGAAGAGTTTTGCTTTCAGCATTAGAAGGTTATGCAATTACATCTGTTCGTATCGAAGGTGTAGATCATGAGTTTTCTACTATTTCAGGTGTTGTTGAAGATGTTACCGAAATTATCCTTAATCTAAAACAAGTACGTTTTAAACGTCAAATTGAAGATATCGATAATGAAGCAGTTACAATTTCTGTTTCTGGTAAAGATCAACTAACAGCAGGTGATTTTCAAAAATTTATTTCAGGTTTCCAAGTTCTGAACCCAGACCTTGTTATCTGTAATTTAGATTCTAAAATCAAATTGAACTTCGATTTAACAATCGAAAAAGGTAGAGGATATGTTCCTGCTGAGGAGAACAAAAAACAGAATGCTGCAATTGGTACCATTTTTACAGACTCTATTTTTACTCCGGTAAAAAATGTAAAATATGCAATTGAAAACTTCCGTGTTGAGCAAAAAACAGATTATGAAAAATTAGTTTTTGAAATTAAAACTGATGGATCTATTAATCCAAAAGATGCTCTTACTGAAGCTGCTAAAGTTTTAATTCACCACTTCATGTTATTTTCTGACGAAAGAATTACACTCGAGGCTGACGAAATTGCACAAACAGAATCGTATGATGAAGAGTCATTGCATATGAGACAATTGCTTAAAACTAAGCTTGTTGATATGGATTTATCTGTGAGAGCATTAAATTGCTTGAAAGCGGCTGAAGTTGATACACTTGGTGATTTAGTATCGTTCAATAAAAATGACCTAATGAAATTCCGTAATTTCGGTAAAAAATCTTTAACTGAACTTGATGAACTTGTTGCAGTGAAGAATTTAACTTTCGGAATGGATTTAGCTAAATACAAATTAGATAAAGAATAATTTACTTCATATTTTGCTCTCCATGGTGGATTGTAGCAAGATGAAGATAAAAAAAACACGTCATGAGACACGGAAAAAAATTCAACCACTTAAGCAGACAGACTGGACATAGAAAAGCTATGTTAGCTAATATGGCTTGTTCTCTTATCGAGCACAAACGTATTAACACTACTGTTGCTAAAGCTAAAGCGCTTAAACAATTCGTTGAGCCTTTAATTACAAAATCAAAAGAAGATACGACTCACAACCGTCGTATTGTTTTTGCTTACTTACGTAGTAAATATGCTGTAACTGATTTGTTCAGAGACGTAGCTGCTAAAGTTGGTGACCGTCCAGGTGGATACACTCGTATCATTAAAGTTGGAAATCGTTTGGGAGATAATGCTGATATGGCAATGATCGAACTTGTAGATTTCAATGAACTTTACAATGGAGGTAAAAAAGAAGTTAAAAAAGCTAAAAGCCGTCGTGGTGGTAAAGCAAAAAAAGCTGAGGAGACTACTCCAGAAGCTCCTGCTGCTGAATCAGAATCGACTACTGAAGCTTCTGAGTAATTATGAAAGTAATGATTCTATAGAAATCAAGGATAAACTAGTTTTTAGTTTATCCTTTTTTTTTGATTTTTTTTAAAGTTTGAAATATAACTTATTTCGAGAGTGAGGTTTTAATTTTATTAATGAAATTTTTAAAAAATCTTGGAAGCACTCTTTTAAAGAAGTAAATTTGCAAAAATATCTAATTACAAATGAAAGTTGTACTACGACTTTCATGACACAATTAAAAAACAACAATACAAATTAAAGAATGAAATATACTACACGACAAAGCGCCATTTTATTACTTAGTGATGGAACTATTTTTCACGGAAAATCTATCGGAATTAGCGGTAAAACTTTCGGAGAAGTTTGTTTTAATACTGGTATGACAGGATATCAGGAGATTTTTACAGATCCTTCTTATTTTGGTCAAATCATGGTGGCTACTAATACGCACATTGGAAATTATGGTGTAAATGATTTAGAAATTGAATCTGATAGTATTAAAATTGCTGGTTTAGTTTGTAAAAACTTCAGTTTTAATTATTCTAGAGAAGATGCTTCTGGAAGTTTGGAAGATTATTTTGTAAAACAAAATTTGATCTGTATTTCTGATGTTGATACACGTGCGCTTGTTAGCTATATTCGAGATAATGGTGCGATGAATGCTGTTATTTGTACTGATGGAACTTCTATAGAAGATCTGAAAAAAGAATTGGCAGATGTTCCGAATATGGAAGGTTTGGAATTAGCATCAAAAGTATCAACTACTGAACCTTATTTTTTTGGTGATGAGAATGCCACTTATAAAATCTCTGCTTTAGATCTTGGGATTAAAAAGAATATTCTAAGAAATCTTGCTAAAAGAGATTGCTATATTAAAGTGTATCCATATAACTCAACTTATAAGGATTTAGCGGAGTTTAATCCAGATGGATATTTCTTGTCTAATGGGCCTGGAGATCCTGACCCGCTTTTTGGGGCTATTGAAGTAGCAAAAGAAATTTTGGCAAATGATAAGCCTTTATTTGGAATTTGTTTAGGGCATCAAGTAATTGCTTTGGCAAATGGTGTTCAGACTTATAAAATGTTTAACGGACATAGAGGTATAAATCATCCTGTGAAAAATCTTATTACTGGAAAAGGTGAAATTACTTCTCAAAATCATGGTTTTGCTGTAAATAAAGAGCAATTAGATAACCATGCAGATTTAGAAATTACACATTTGCATTTAAATGACGGAACAGTTGCGGGTATGCGAATGAAAAATAAGAATTGTTTTTCAGTGCAATACCATCCAGAAGCAAGTCCTGGTCCTCACGATTCATCTTATTTGTTTGACCAGTTTGTTGAGAATATAAAATTAGCTGCGGCTAAAACGATATAGTTAATAAATAAAGGTCTTTAATGGTTAAAATGCATTTTTTCTATTAAAAATTTTTATAATTTCGAAAAAAAATATAATTTATTAATAAAAAACAAAAATAATGAGTATTATAATTAAAGTTCACGCAAGACAAATTCTTGATTCTAGAGGTAATCCTACTATTGAAGTTGATGTAGTAACTGAAAATGGAGTTTTAGGTAGAGCTGCTGTTCCATCTGGAGCATCAACTGGAGAGCATGAAGCTGTTGAATTACGTGATGGAGGTAAAGCTTATCTTGGAAAAGGAGTTTTGAATGCAGTGAATAATGTAAATACTGTTATTGCTGAAGAATTAGTTGGAACTTCTGTTTTTGAACAAAATACTATTGATCAATTAATGATCGATTTAGACGGAACTCCAAATAAATCAAAATTAGGAGCTAATGCTATTTTAGGAGTTTCATTAGCTGCTGCAAAAGCTGCTGCTAACGAACTTGGATTACCTTTATACAGATACGTTGGTGGTGTTTCTGCTAACACATTGCCTGTTCCTATGATGAATATCATCAACGGAGGTTCTCACTCAGATGCACCTATTGCATTTCAAGAGTTTATGATTTTCCCTGTAAAAGCGACTTCATTTACACATGCTATGCAAATGGGAACTGAAATTTTCCACAGCTTGAAGAAAGTTTTGCATGATAGAGGTTTAAGTACTGCTGTTGGAGACGAAGGAGGTTTTGCTCCAAACTTAGCAGGTGGTACTGAAGATGCTTTAGATACTATCAAATTAGCGGTTGAAAAAGCTGGATATACTTTCGGTGATGAAATTATGATTGCTCTTGACTGTGCTGCTTCTGAATTTTATGTAAACGGAAAATACGATTACACTAAATTTGAAGGTGAAACTGGAAAAATCAGAACTTCTGAAGAGCAAGCTGATTATTTAGCTGAACTTGCTGCTAAATACCCAATTATCTCTATTGAAGATGGAATGTATGAAGATGACTGGAATGGGTGGAAATACTTAACAGATAAAATTGGAGATAAAGTTCAATTAGTAGGTGATGATTTATTTGTTACTAATGTTGAGCGTTTATCAACTGGAATTGAAAAAGGAATTGCAAATTCAATTTTGGTAAAAGTAAATCAAATTGGAACTTTAACAGAAACAATTGCAGCTGTAAATATGGCTAAAAATGCTGGTTATACTTCAGTAATGTCTCACCGTTCAGGAGAGACTGAAGATACTACTATCGCCGATTTAGCAGTAGCTTTAAACTGTGGTCAAATTAAAACAGGATCTGCTTCTCGTTCTGATCGTATGGCAAAATACAATCAATTATTAAGAATTGAAGAAGAGTTAGGAAGTACAGCTTATTTTCCTGGATTAAACGCTTTCAAGATTAAATAATTGTAAGAGATATGTCTTAAAATTAAACCATTCGCCTTTGCGGATGGTTTTTTTTTGGAGTTTTAACAAATTCATAGCAGTATTCTTTTTTTAATTAGTCTTAAATTCCTTAGATTTGATAAATTATTATTTTAAAGATTTATTTCCGATATATTATGTCAAAAATAGCTACATTAGAAGTAGATGGTAAAAAAATTGAACTACCTGTAATTACAGGAAGCGAAAATGAATCTGCTGTCGATATTAACAAATTACGTGATTTAACTGGTTTTATTACTCTTGATCCAGGATATAAAAATTCTGGTTCTTGTAAAAGTGAGATCACTTTCTTAGATGGAGAATTAGGGATTTTGCGTTACAGAGGATATTCAATCGAAGATTTAGCTGAAAAGGCTAATTTTTTAGAAGTATCTTATCTTTTGATTTTTGGTGAATTGCCAACTGCAAAAGAACTGGAGCAATTTGAAAATGGTATTAAAAAACATACTTTGGTTAACGAAGAGATGAAAAATATCATTGATGGTTTTCCAAAAACAGCGCACCCAATGGGTGTATTATCAGCTCTAACAAGTGCTTTAACAGCATTTAATCCAAAAGCTGTAAATGTTGAAAATGAAAAAGAAATGTACGAGGCCATTTGCAAAACAATGGGTAAATTTCTTGTAATTGCTACATGGACTTATAGAAAATCTATGGGTTATCCATTAAACTATTATGATAATACACAAGGATACGTAGAGAACTTTATGCAATTAATGTTTAAATTGCCTACAGGGCCTTATTCTGCAAATCCAATTATTGTGGATGCATTAGATAAATTATTTATTCTACATGCAGATCACGAGCAAAACTGTTCTACATCTACAGTAAGAATGGTTGGTTCGTCTCATGCAGGTTTATTCGCTTCAATTTCTGCTGGAGTTTCTGCTCTTTGGGGGCCGCTTCACGGAGGTGCAAATCAAGCGGTACTTGAAATGTTGGAAGAAATAAATAAAGATGGTGGTGATACTGATAAATTTTTAGCAAAAGCTAAAGATAAAAATGATCCATTCCGTTTAATGGGATTTGGTCATAGGGTTTATAAAAACTTCGATCCAAGAGCTAGAATTATAAAAAAGGCAGCTAAAGAAGTTTTAGAAACTTTAGGTGTAGATGATCCAATTTTAGAAATTGCAAAAAAACTAGAATCGGCAGCTCTTGAAGATGAATACTTCAAATCAAGAAACTTATATCCAAACGTAGATTTTTATTCTGGAATTATTTACAGAGCATTAGGAATTCCTACAGATATGTTTACAGTAATGTTTGCTATTGGAAGATTGCCAGGTTGGATTGCGCAATGGAAAGAAATGCGTGAAAATAAAGAACCAATTGGTAGACCAAGACAAATTTATACTGGACACCCGCTGAGAGACTTTAAGTCGAACAAATAAAAACATTTTAAAGCTTCACTTAACTGTGAAGCTTTTTTTATCTTTGCTCAAAATATAATAGAGTTATGTTGCAATTAAATATAAAGAACGAAACGTCAAGACTTCGGGCTGTGGTTTTGGGTTCAGCTGTTCATAATGGGCCGACTCCATCGCTAGATGAAGCCTACGATCCAAAATCATTGGAGCATATTAAAGCAGGAACTTATCCTGTAGAAAAAGATATGGTTGCTGAAATGGAAGCTTTTAATGCCGTTTTTCAAAAATATAATGTAACTGTTTATCGTCCGGAAATGATTGAGAATTACAATCAAATTTTTGCGAGAGATATTGGTTTTGTAATTGATGATACTTTTATTAAATCAAATATTTTACCTGATAGAGAGCGTGAGTTAGATGCTATTCAGTATATAATTGATCAGATAGATCCATTGAAAGTTGTTCGTCCGCCAGAGGAAGTTCATATTGAGGGAGGAGATGTTATGCTTTGGAATGACCATGTTTTTGTAGGGACTTATAAAGGAAGTGATTATAAAGATTACATTACAGCAAGAACTAACATGCATGGTGTGAATTTTATTAAAGAACTGTTCCCAAATAAAATTGTAAAAGAATTTGATTTGGTAAAATCTAAATTAGAAGCCCGCGACAATGCTCTACATCTAGATTGTTGTTTTCAGCCTGTTGGAAAAGATAAAGGAATAATTTATAAGAGAGGTTTTAGAGAAGAAGCTGATTATACTTATTTAGTAAATCTTTTTGGAAAAGAAAATTTATTCCACATCGAAAGAAATGAAATGTATAATATGTTTTCTAATGTTTTTTCGATAGATGAAAATGTTGTGGTATCGGAGAAAAATTTTACCCGATTAAACAACTGGCTTCGTGCAAACGGTTTTATTGTTGAAGAAATTCCTTATGCCGAAATTGCAAAGCAAGAAGGATTGTTAAGATGTTCGACGCTTCCGTTAATTAGAGACTAAAAATAGTTTTAAGTGTAAAGTTTAACTTTTTTAAACTTGAATTTAAAAGAATAAAATATAAAATGAGACAAACAACAAATGCAATCTTAATGATTAGGCCAGTTGCTTTCAGGATGAATGAGCAAACTGCCGTGAATAATTATTACCAAAAAGTATTAGACGGACTTTTGCCAAGTACAGTTAACGCAAAAGCGCAACAAGAATTTGATGTTTTTGTGGAGAAATTGAGAGCTGTTGGGGTTGATGTTACCGTTGTAGATGATACTTTGGAGACCGATACTCCAGATAGTATTTTTCCAAACAATTGGGTTTCGTTTCACGAAAACGGAGATGTGGCTTTGTATCCAATGTTTGCAGAGAATCGTCGTCAGGAGCGTCGTGAAGATATTTTGGATATCCTGGAAGAAAAAGGTTTTCAGATTTCTAATATAATGGATTATACATCTGCAGAAGATGATGGATTCTTTTTAGAAGGAACAGGAAGCTTGCTTTTAGATAGAGCAAATGCTAAAGCATATTGCGCTTTATCGCCGAGAGCAGATGAAGAATTATTCATCGAATTTTGTGAAGATTTCGATTATGCTCCAGTAATCTTTGAAGCTTTTCAGACTGTTGATGGAGAACGTAAATTAATATATCATACAAATGTCATGATGTGTCTAGGAGAAACTTTTGCGGTTATCTGTGCAGATTCTATTGATGATAAGAAAGAGCGTAAAATGGTTCTTGAAAATCTAAAAGCAGATAAGAAAGAAGTAATTTTGATTACCGAAGCACAAGTTAATAATTTTGCCGGTAATATGTTAGAGATTCGTGGCGCTAACGATAAAAAGTTTATTGTCATGAGTGCGTCGGCACATCAGAGTTTGACTCCAAAACAAATCGCTCAATTAGAGAATCATGCCGAAATTTTAAGTTCTAGTTTAGATACTATTGAAGCTTGTGGTGGAGGAAGTGCAAGGTGTATGATGGCTGAAGTGTTTTTGCCAAGAAACTAAAATTATAATTTGTAAAAAACGCAAAATTCCAAATTCCAAATTCTGAATAGTACAGTTTGGAATTTGGAATTTTGCGTTTTTTACAAATTATTTTAAGTTTTATTTATAAACCTCAGGATTGTATAATTCCATGTATAATTCTGGATTTGGTAATTTTGTAAAATTGTATTTTTCGTAGAGCCATTCGGCAGTAGAAGTTAATAAAATCCAACGACGTAAACCTTGCAGGTTAGGATGATGCATTACTTGCTCCATTAAAGTTTTTGAAAGGCCTTTGCCTCTAAATTCGTCTAAAACATAAATGTCTCCCAAATAAGCAATTGTAGCAAAGTCAGATATTACTCTTGCAAAACCAATTTGTCTGTCTTTATAAAATAATCCAAAATTCAGAGAATTTTCGATAGAAGTTTTCAAGGTTTCAAAAGGAATATTGTTGCTCCAGCCAGATTCCTTTGATAAGAAATCATGAATTGCATACAGATCTAACTTGTTTTTATAGGTTGTAATTACATAATCTCCAAAAGAGAAATTAATTTCTTTCATAATTTTTCACTTTACAGATTACATTTAATAATCAATTTACATCAAATTTCCTTTTATGATATTAATAATTGAACTTACAATGTATTGAATTCCAATTGAAATTACAATAAAGCCAACAATTCTTGAAATCGCTACAATTCCAGATGCACCAAGTATTCTCGCTAAATAATGTGCGCTTTTTAAGATGGCAAATATTGTAACAGCAATAGCTAAAATGGCTAAACAAGAAAAGATCATTTCTTGTAATTCGTGATGTTCTTGATGAAATGCAATTAATAAAGAGATAGATCCTGGACCTGCAAGCATAGGAATTGCAAGTGGTGTAAGTGCAATATCATTTCTCTGTTGTGCGTCGGTTTCAATTTTTTTATTAATACCTCGTTTTTTATTAATTTTTCCGGAAAGTAATGAAAAGCCAGAGTTTACAATTACAATCCCACCTGCAATTCGTAAAGCATCAATGCTAATTCCGAAAAAACTTAGAACGTATTGTCCAATAAAAAAAGAAACTAATAAAATAATAAAAACATTTATTGCTGTCCAAAGTGAAATTCGAGAACGTTCTTCCTGAGAATCATGTTGCGTTAGGCCAACAAAAATAGGAACAGTTCCAATTGGGTTTAATACTGAAAAAAGAGCAGCGAATAAATAAATGAATATATCCATAAAGTTTTGGTTAATGGAGTAAAAGTACTCATTTTTTGATATTTCATTGCAAATTCACGTTATGATATTATTTTTTATTCCTACTAATTCTAAATCAATAAGCTAAACGATGCTCGTTCTTTTTGATTACTTTTGTAACATATTTTAAAATAATGAAAAATAAGAAAACCCTAGTTCTTGGCGCTACAACAAAACCAGAACGTTATGCTTTTAGAGCTATAAATATGTTAGTTGAAAAAGGACATTCAGTTTTAGCAATTGGACAGAAGGCCGGAGAAGTTGCTGGTGTAAAAATTCATACCAAAGCAATTCCTGTAAAAAACATTGATACAGTTACTTTGTATTTAAATCCAACGCGTCAACGCGATTACTATAATTACATTATCGAAGCACAACCAAAAAGAGTTGTTTTTAATCCTGGAACAGAAAATCCGGAATTTTATCAATTGTTAGAATTGAATAATATCAAGGCCGAAGTTGCATGTACACTAGTTTTGTTGGCTACAAATCAATACTAATTTTTTAAAAGCTAATCCCGTACTCGAGCCTGAAAGTGTGAGTTGTCGGAGCAATTCGTTGCGATTTTTTTTAGTTTTGTAAAGAAAAAAACTAGAAGAATTCCTCCCGAAGTTTCGTGATTAAAAAAGAAACATTAAAATAGTACTTTTGTCGTAATGGAATTTTCATCAAAATTAATAGAAAAAGCAGTCAATGAAATGTCGCAATTACCCGGAATTGGTAAACGTACGGCATTGCGATTGGTTCTACATTTATTAAAACAGCCAAAAGAGCAAACTGGTTTTTTATCACAAGCATTGTTAAATATGCGTGAGGATATTAAATTTTGTGAAAATTGTCATAATATATCAGATACAAAAGTTTGCGAAATCTGCGCTAATCTGGCAAGAAATCATCAGACTATTTGTGTTGTCGAAGATATTCGCGATGTTATGGCTATCGAAAATACTGGTCAGTACAAAGGAATTTATCATGTTTTAGGTGGTAAAATCTCTCCAATAGAAGGAGTTGGGCCAAGCCAATTGAATATTTCAAGTTTAGTTGAAAAAGTAAAATCAGGAAAAGTAGTTGAGATCATTTTTGCATTGAGCTCTACAATGGAAGGAGATACTACAAATTTCTATATTTATAAACAAATTGCCGAATCGGAAATTATAATTTCTACAATTGCTAGAGGAATATCGGTAGGTGATGAGTTAGAATATGCAGACGAAATTACACTTGGAAGAAGTATCTTGCATCGAGTTCCATTCGAAAAAACTTTCAAAAACAATTAAATTGGCGCAATTAGTGTCTAGATTTTCTGAAAATTAAAGGAAAACCTATATTTGCCATAAAATTTGAATAATGACAAAAAACTGCTTTTATATATTGCTATTAATTAGCATACTATTTACATCTTGCATTCCTGTAAAAGACCTAGTTTATTTACAAGATAAAAGCAGTTCAGGAGAACAAAGCAACATTGCTGCAGTTCAGTCTAAACCTTATAGATTACAGGTAAATGATGTTTTGAGTATTGATATAAAGGCCATTGATCCAAAATTGGTAGCCATTTTTAACACAAGCACAACTGAAACTAGTAATTCAGGAGTTGTAAAATCAGAATCGGGTTTATATTTTAATGGATTTACGGTCGATGATCACGGAAATATTAGAATGCCTATTTTGGGTGAAATAAATGTTATTGGATATACACTTGAAGAAGTCAGAATTAAAATCGAAAAAAAACTTCTTGAAGAGTACTTTAAAAGTGAGGCTAATATTTTTGTAACAGTAAAACTAGCTGGTTTTAGATATACGATTAATGGTGAAGTTGGAAGCACTGGAACAAAAACATTGTATCAAGAGCATGTAAATATAATGGAAGCTATTGCAAACGCGGGAGACATTACCACAGTTGGAAATAGAAAATCTGTAACAGTAATTCGTCAAACTCCAACTGGAGTTCAAATGAACGATCTCGATTTAACAGATGTAAATGTGATGAAATCGCCATATTATTATTTACAGCCTAATGATTATATTTATGTGAAGCCGCTAAGACAAAAAACTTGGGGAACTGGACAAACAGGTATACAATCAATAGGAACTATAATTACCTTATTGTCATTGGCAACAACAGTTTATTTGATTCTGAAAAACTAAATTCGAAGGATGTTAGATATAAAAGATTTTTCCATTTTTGAGAATCATTCAAATTTTGATTTTAAGGGTTTTCTAATAAAAATCGCTAGTTATTGGAAGTGGTTTTTGGTTAGTTTAATAATATCTTTTGCAATTGCTTATCAGGTAAATATTCGTAAAGAAAAAATTTACGCAATGCAAACCTTGATTTCAATTAAAGAAGAACGAAATCCTTTTTTTACATCAAACACCAGTTTAGTTTTCAATTGGGGAGGAGCTTCAGATCAAGTAAATAATATTTCAACTATAATTCAATCTCGATCGCATAATGAGTTAGTTGTAAGTAAATTGCAGTTTTATATAGATTACTTTGTTCAGGGAAAATACAATTTAATTGATTCATACGGTGAGGTGCCTTTTTATGTAAATATTGACAAAGCAAAAGGGCAACTTGCAAATACCTTAATTAGAATTAAGTTTGTTAGTCCTTCAGAATATGAAATTCGAATTTCTTTCGAGAATAATTCAGTTTCTCTAGTCACATATACAAATAATACTTATAATAATACGGCTGTTCAACCTATAGAATTTGTTAAAAGATATAAAGTTGGCGAACAGGTTTCCTTGCCTTTCTTAAATTGGAAATTGCAAATAAATGATAATCCAGGGTTTTATACGGGAAATGAATATTTTGTAAAATTCAATGATTTTGACGGTACAGTATCTCGTTATAGAGGAGTTAGTATTACCTCTGATGATAAAAGCGGTTCAATATTGACCTTAGGATTACAAGGTACAAACAAAGCCAGAATGGTAGAATATTTGAATTCGACAGTAAAAATGTTGATCAAGATTCAGCTAGATGGAAAAAATCAGTTTGCTACCAATACTATTAGATTTATAGATAGCACACTTGTTTCTATGGAGTCGCAACTGAAGCAAACGGGGAATGAACTAAAAACTTTCAGAAAAGATAAAAATATTTATGAGATAGAAGGTGGAGGAGCTAAGGTGTCTGATAAAATAATGGATTTTGATGTAGAGAAAGATCAGGTTACAAGAAAAATTACATACTATAATTCTTTGAAATCATATTTGAATAATAGCGTAGATTATTCAAGATTACCAGCTCCTTCAGTTGCCGGAATTGAGGATCCGAATATTGTTGTCAATGTGTCAAAACTTATAGCGCTTTCAACTCAAAGATCTGAAATGGCTTATGCTGTAAAAAGTGATAAAATATTTAAAGATTTTGATAATCAAATGCGAGCTGTTAAAAATGTTTTGCTTGAAAACATTGCCTCGGCAAAAGAATCTTTATTGACAGATTTAGCAATGGTAAATGCAAAAATTGGTCAGGCTGAAAGTACAGTGAAAAGACTTCCAGAAGAACAACAAGAATTGGTAAAGATTCAAAGAAAATATGATTTAAGTGATAATATTTACACTGAATTTCTTAAAAAAAGAAATGAAGCCGAGATTGTAAAAGCATCTAATTTATCAGATGTGCATTTTATTGATTCGGCAAAAGATATTGGAGGTGGATTAGTTGGGCCTAAAACATCTGTGAATTATATTTTGGCTCTGTTTTTAGGGATATTAGTTCCTTTGTTATTTATTTTTGGAATTTTCTTTGTAAATAACTCAATTCAAAATGCTGATGATGTTAGTAAATTGACTCAAATACCATTAATTGGAGTAATTGGAGTAAATAAAGATGCTGTGAATTTAGCAGTGTTTGATAAACCAAAATCGGCACTATCAGAAGCTTTTAGAGCAATTCGTTCGTCGTTGCAATTTTTATATAAAAAACAAGAAGTAAGTGGTTCTAAAACGTTAATGATTACTTCATCTATAAGTGGCGAGGGGAAAACATTTTGTTCTATAAATATAGCTACAGTTTTTGCTTTGAGCGAAAAGAAAACAGTTATTGTTGGTTTGGATTTACGAAAGCCAAGATTGTCTGAGGAATTTGATATTAAAAATGAAGCGGGTGTTGTTAATTATTTGATCAAGCAAAATAGTTTAGATGAAATTATTAATGCAACGCAAATTGCAAATCTTGATGTAATTCTTTCAGGGCCAATTCCGCCAAATCCGTCCGAGCTTATCTTAAGTGACGCAATGAGAGAATTAATTTTAGAATTAAAACAAAAATATGATTATATTATTCTGGATACCCCTCCAGTTGGTTTAGTTTCTGATGCTTTAGAGTTATCTCAATATGCCGATGTTACTCTGTACATAGTACGACAGAATTATACAAAGAAGGATATGATAACTTTGTTAAATACAAGGGTAAAAAGAGGCGAGTTAACTAATGCAAGCATAGTTTTGAATGGTTATGAAAATAAGGCAAAATATGGCTCGGCTTATGGATACGGATATGGTTATGGAGCTTACGGAAATGGATATCATGATGAAGTAGAAAAAATAAGTTTTTGGAAGACTATTTTGAATAAACTTAATAAGAAATAAATTAAATGGAATGAATACATCAAGTCAATATACTATTCTGATTACAGGTGGAGCAGGATTTATTGGATCAAATTTGTCTGAATATTTTTTAGGACAAGGTCACAAAGTAGTCTGTTTAGATAATTTTTCGACCGGTCATCATCATAATTTAAAGGATTTTTTAAAAAATCCTAATTTTAAATTAATTGAAGGAGATATTCGAAATATTGCAGATTGTATTTTGGCAGTTAACGGAGTTGATTATGTTTTACATCAGGCAGCTTTAGGTTCAGTACCGAGATCCATTAATGACCCAATAACAACTAATGATGTAAATGTTTCAGGTTTTTTAAATATGTTGGTCGCTTCGCGTGACGAAAAAGTTAGAAGATTTATATATGCGGCCAGTTCTTCAACCTATGGAGATTCTCAAGGATTGCCAAAAGTAGAAGATGTAATTGGTAAACCCTTGTCGCCATATGCAATCACTAAATATGTTAATGAATTATATGCTGAAATTTTTAGTCGAACTTACAAATTAGAAACCATAGGATTGCGTTATTTTAATGTTTTTGGAAGAAAACAAGATCCTAATGGTGCATACGCAGCTGTGATTCCTAAATTTGTAATGCAATTGATGAAGCACGAAAGTCCTGTGATTAATGGAGATGGTAATTATTCTCGTGATTTTACTTATATAGACAATGTAATTCAGATGAATGAATTAGCAATGAAAAGTCAGAATCCAGAAGCAATAAATACGGTTTATAATACTGCATTTGGAGATAGAAATACATTAAATGATTTGGTAAGATATTTGAAAGAATATTTGTCCGAGTTCGATTCCGAAATTGCCGATGTGAAAATTGTTAATGGTGAAAATAGAGCAGGCGATATACCGCATTCATTGGCAAGTATAGAAAAAGCAAAAGAAATATTAGGATATAATCCAAAATATTCTTTGCAAGACGGATTGAAAGAAGCTGTGAGCTGGTATTGGAATAATTTGAAATAAATAAGGATCAAGTTAATAGAAAATTAAATGAAAATTACAAAAATTTGTTGCATTGGTGCTGGTTATGTTGGAGGTCCAACTATGGCAGTAATTGCACAAAAATGCCCTAATATTCAAGTGACAGTTGTTGACTTGAACGAACAAAGAATTAAAGATTGGAATGATCCTAATACGGAGAATATTCCAATTTATGAGCCAGGGCTTGCAGAAATAGTAGCTGAAGCGAGAGGGAGGAATCTATTCTTTTCTACGGAAGTAGAAAAAGCAATTGATGAAGCGCAGGTGATTTTTATATCAGTAAATACTCCAACCAAAACTTATGGTAAAGGTAAAGGTATGGCTGCAGATTTGAAATATATCGAATTATGCGCCAGACAAATTGCTAAAGTGGCCAAGCAAAATAAAATTGTTGTTGAAAAATCAACATTGCCAGTAAGAACGGCTGAAGCAATAAAAAGTATTTTAGATAATACTGGAAATGGAGTGCAATTTCAAATTTTGTCAAATCCTGAATTTTTAGCAGAAGGAACTGCAGTAACGGATTTATTAAATCCTGATAGAATTTTAATAGGAGGAGATACAACGCCCGAAGGTGAGGAGGCTATTAGTGCTTTGGTTGATGTATATGCAAATTGGGTAAGTAGAGATAAAATTTTAACCACAAATGTTTGGTCGTCAGAATTGTCCAAACTTACTGCTAATGCATTTTTGGCTCAACGTATTTCATCTATAAATGCAATGTCTGAATTGTGTGAAAAAACAGGTGCTGATGTTAACGAAGTTGCAAAAGCAATTGGAATGGACAGTAGAATTGGACCAAAATTTTTAAAAGCATCAGTTGGTTTTGGAGGTTCTTGTTTTCAAAAAGATATTCTAAATTTAGTTTACATAGCAAAATCTTATGGATTAAATGAGGTAGCAGATTACTGGGAGCAAGTTATTATAATGAACGATCATCAGAAAAGAAGATTTTCGAATAAAATAGTTCAAACTTTATATAATACGGTAGCCGATAAAAAAATTACATTTTTAGGTTGGGCTTTCAAAAAAGATACGAACGATACCAGAGAATCTGCAGCAATTTATGTTGCTGACGATTTGATTAATGAACAAGCAAAAATTTCTGTTTACGACCCAAAGGTTTCAAGGAATAAAATGCTGAGCGATTTAGATTATTTGGAAACAAGAACAGTTGAAGAAAATAGTAATGCATTGTCCATATTTGATAATGCTTATGAAGCTTGTAAAGGAGCTCATGCAATTGCAATTTTAACTGAGTGGGATGAATTTACAGGTTATGATTGGAAAAAAATATATGATTTAATGCATAAGCCAGCTTTTCTTTTTGATGGTAGAAATATATTAAACGCAAAAGAATTGGAATCTATTGGGTTTATTTATAATGGGATAGGTTCGTAGTTGAATATGTATCGTGAAATAAAATTAATGATGAAATGTATACAGGAAAGAGGAGTCTAGAAGTTTTATTTCAATATAAAGAGAGAATATGAATTGGTATGTAGTATATACAAAACCTAAATGGGAGAAAAAAGTAGCAGAGAAACTTAATCAGATTGGGATCGAATGTTACTGCCCGTTAATTACTCAAATAAAAGAATGGTCTGATAGGAAGAAAAAGGTTGAAGTTCCTCTTTTTAATTCTTATGTATTCGTTCAGTTGGCAGATAAAGAGCGAAATTCTGTTTTTCAAATTGCTGGAGTGGTACGATATTTATTTTGGCTAGGTAAGCCTGCTGTTGTTCGTGATGAAGAAATAAATATAATTAAAATGAGTCTTAAGGCTGAGAATATTAGTGATATTTCGGTGACTTCTATTCAGGTTGGAGATCGTATAAAATTAGAAACGGGAGCATTTAGCAATCAGAGTGCAATAGTTCAAGAAGTCTCAAATACACATTATATATTAGTTTTAGAATCTTTAGGATGTGTTCTTAAAATAAAATACAAATAAATCAGTTATAGTTTAACTGTTTTTTAGTTAAAACAGAAGATGAAATTTCTTTAATATGAGATTTTATTTTCTGTTTTTTTTATAATGTATTTTTTTACATACTGATTGATAGTAGATTAAACTATGTCATTTTTTTTAAATTGTTTGTTTTTTCAGTATTACGGGAAACCGTATTGAATAAATTGACTTAATATGTTATATTTGCCGAAAATGATTTTTAGAGTATCTGTGTCAAACCTTTGTGACTCAGAGAGGCGAAGCCGTGAATTGTAATGACTGAAGTGAATAAAAAAGAAGATAAGTTGAAAGAAAACATAAAAATAGCTGTTATTGGTTTAGGTTATGTTGGTTTGCCTTTGGCTCGATTATTTGCTACTAAATATGCTGTTGTTGGCTTTGATATCAACGAAACAAGAGTTGCGTCGCTAAAATCAGGTACAGATACAACATTAGAAGTAGATGATTTAACTTTGCAAAAAGTTCTAGTTACAGATTCAAGTTCTAAAGTTGGGCTATATTGCACGACTTCCTTAGATGATATTGCGGATTGTAATTATTTTGTAATAACAGTGCCAACTCCTGTAGATAAAAATAATCGTCCTGATTTAACTCCTTTGTACAAATCGAGTGAGTCAGTAGGTAAAGTATTAAAGAAAGGGGATATAGTAATTTACGAATCTACAGTTTACCCTGGAGTAACAGAAGAACAATGTGTTCCTGTTTTAGAGAAAATTTCAGGTTTGAAATTTAATGAAGATTTCTTTGCAGGTTATTCACCTGAAAGAATAAATCCGGGTGATAAAGAGCATACAGTTGAAAAAATTCTAAAAGTAACTTCAGGTTCAACACCTGAAATTGGATTAAGAGTTGATGCCTTGTACAGATCAGTTATTACAGCTGGAACTCATTTAGCACCAACTATAAAAGTTGCTGAAGCTGCTAAAGTTATTGAAAATTCGCAAAGAGATATTAATATAGCTTTTGTAAACGAGCTTGCTAAAATATTTAACTTAATGAATATTGATACCCAAGATGTTTTAGAAGCGGCATCAACAAAATGGAATTTTTTACCATTTAAACCGGGTTTAGTTGGAGGCCATTGTATTGGTGTCGATCCATATTATTTAGCGCAAAGAGCACAAGAATTTGGGTATCATCCCGAAATAATTTTGGCAGGACGACGTTTGAACGATAGCATGGGAGAATATGTAGCTTCGCAAGTAGTAAAGTTGATGATAAAAAAGGGAATTTCAGTAAATGGAGCAAATCTTTTAATGCTTGGAATTACTTTTAAAGAGAATTGTCCCGATGTGAGAAATACTAAAATAGTTGATGTAATAAGAGCATTAAAAGAATATGGGATTTCTGTTACAATTTATGACCCTTTAGCTAATAGTAAAGAGGTGAAAAAAGAATACAATTTAGAAACAATGAATTTTGTTCCAGTAGAAAAATTTGATGCTATTGTTTTAGGAGTTGCACATGCTGAATTTTTAAAAATGAATTTTTCTGAGTTACAAAAAAGAGACAGTTTAATATATGATGTAAAAGGAGTTTTAGGTAGTATAGCAGATAATAGGTTATAGTATTTAAAAGTTCTTTTTTTATTTAAAAAAATGGAAACAAACAATTCAATTATACATGTAATTTTAACAGGCGGAATCGGAAGCAGATTGTGGCCCCTCTCTAGAAAAAGTCAACCCAAGCAATATCTAGAGATATTTGAAAATAAATCTTTATTTGAAATAACTGTTGATCGTAATAGTTATTTGGCTAATAAAGTAATGGTAGTGGGGAATGTCGATAATCATCATTTAAGTAGTAAAGTGATGGATAAGACCAAAACTTCTTATGTGAACATAGTAGAAGCAACACCTAGGAACACTGCAGCTGCGATTGCTTTTGCTGCATTTGCATCGAATCCGGATGACATATTAATTGTAACTCCTTCAGATCATATTATTGATAAAATGGAGGATTATAATAAAGCAATTAATCAGGCTGTTTCAAAAGCAGAAGATGGATTTATTGTTACTTTTGGTATTATACCAACCAAACCTGAAACGGGATATGGTTATATAGAATCAAAAGGAGATACTGTGATTTCGTTCAGAGAAAAGCCTAACGAAACTACTGCAAAAGAATTTATCGCAAAGGGAAATTTCTTATGGAATAGTGGAATGTTTTGTTTTAAAGCAAGTGTTCTTTTAGAGGAACTTAAACAATTTCAACCAAATGTTTATGAGAAATCTAAAGCAGTATGGGAGGCAAATAAAAATGGATTTCTAGATTTAGATTTGTCTTTAGAAATTCCATCAATTAGTATTGATTATGCTGTTATGGAACGCAGTAAAAAAATTAAAGTGGTACCTGCAGCTTTTTCATGGTCAGATTTAGGTTCATTTGAATCTGTTTATGATTATTTAGTTTCAAATGGGCACCCTATTGACAAGAATGGAAATATGGTTATTGGTTCGGGAAAACATACAACTTTTCTAGGGCTAAAAAACACTATTTTTGTATATACTGATACAGCAAATTTAATTTTGCAAAAAGAAAGCTCGCAAGATGTTAAGGATATCTACAGTGAGTTAGAAAAAATAAATTCAGATTTATTAAATTAATTTAAATGAAAAAAATTCTTATAACCGGCGGAGCTGGTTTTATTGGTTCGCACGTAGTAAGACGTTTTGTAAATAAATATTCTGAATATCAAATCTTTAATTTAGATGCCTTGACTTACGCGGGTAATTTAGAGAATATTAAAGATATTGAAAATCAATCTAATTATACTTTTGTAAAAGGAGATATCGTTGATGAGGCTTTTATCAATGAGCTTTTTTCATTGCATAATTTTGACGGAGTTTTGCATTTGGCAGCAGAATCTCATGTAGATCGTTCTATTGAAGATCCATTGGCTTTTGTAAAAACAAACGTAATTGGTACTATGAATTTATTGAATGCGGCTAAAAATCAATGGAAGGAAAATTTTGAAGGTAAACGTTTTTATCATATTAGTACGGATGAAGTCTATGGTTCACTTGGAGTTGAAGGTCTTTTTACGGAAACCACTTCTTATGACCCTAATTCTCCTTATTCAGCTTCAAAAGCAAGTTCAGATCATTTTGTGAGAGCTTATGGAGAAACTTATGGTTTGCCGTATGTTTTGACAAATTGTTCCAATAATTATGGTTCCTATCATTTTCCCGAAAAATTAATTCCACTTTTTATAAATAATATTATCAATAATAGACCATTGCCTGTTTATGGAGATGGAAATTATACTCGTGATTGGCTTTTTGTTGAAGATCATGCGATTGCGATTGATCTAGTTTTTCACGAAGGTAAAAACCACGAGACATATAATATAGGAGGTTTTAATGAATGGAAGAATATTGATTTGGTTAAATTGTTATGCCACATTATGGATCAGAAATTAGGAAGATCAGAAGGGACTTCTCAGGAATTGATTACTTATGTTAAGGATAGACCAGGTCATGATTTGCGTTATGCTATTGATGCATCTAAAATTAATAAAGAATTAGGATGGAAACCTTCTGTTACTTTTGAGGAAGGATTAGAAAAAACTATCAATTGGTATCTTAATAATGAAGATTGGCTACAAAACGTGACATCAGGTTCTTATAAAGATTATTATCAAAAGCAATATTCATAAACAATAAGCAATTTTATTTAAACCAAACTTTAGGTTAAATTATAATTTCATATGAAGAAGATAACATACATTCTTACGCTGTTTTTTATTTTATTATTATCATTCAATGCAAATGCCCAAGACATACTTAAGTCTAAAGATTTAAGTACTGTAAAAGTGGATTACTTGTCTGATGATGATTTAGCTAAAATTAGTACTCAGTTAAAAAGTAATAATACAACAATTGATAATGTAGAGTCAATGGCTTTGTCAAAAGGGATGACTCAAACAGAATTCAATAAACTTAAAAGTAAACTTACTGAATTCGATAAGAAAAATGCTAAAGGAAATGCAAATGATAAAAATAGTAAGCCAAAAATAGAAGATAAGGATTCAGAATTTGGAAGAAAACAAGAGAAAATCAAAAACGATAAAGTAAAAGATTCTGTAAATGCTTTAATTTTTGGATCTGAATTATTTGATAATCCTACTTTAAATTTTGAACCAGATTTAAAATTGGCAACGCCTATGAATTATGTTCTTGGGCCCGGTGATGAATTACAAGTAAGTGTATACGGAGTTCAGGAATACAATGCCAGTATATCGGTTAGTGTAGAAGGAAAAATAACTATTGATTATGTAGGCCAAATCTCTGTTTCAGGTATGTCAATTGAAGCGGCAACTCAAAAAATAAAAGCAGCTATAGCAAGAGTTTACAGTACAGTTTCATCTGGCCAATCTCAGGTTAGTGTAAGTTTAAGTAGAATTCGTACCATTAAAATTACGATCGTTGGAGGCAAACAACCAGGTAATTATTCAATTTCATCCTTGGCAACAGTTTACAATGCTCTACATTTGGCAGGGGGGCCTGGAAAAAATGGAAGTTATAGAAATATAGAATTAATTAGAAATAATAAAGTTTACAAAAATGTAGATATCTATAAATTTTTGGTAAAAGGAGATCAATCTGATAATGTGAGTTTAAAAGATAATGATGTTATTCGAATTCCAGCATATAGTCTAAGAGTTACAGTTGAGGGTGAGGTAAAACGCCCTGGAATTTTCGAGATGAAAAAAGGAGAAAAGTTTTCTGATTTATTAAATTTTGCATCTGGCTTTAATGAATTTGCTTATACTGCATCAGTAAATGTAATGCAGAAAACAGGAAAAGAATTTAAAGTGCATGATATAAACGAAAGTGAATATAATACTTACGGGCCACAATCTGGAGATGTTTTTAGAGTTACTAAAATTTTAAATCGATTTGAAAATCGTATTAAAATCGAGGGTGCGGTATTTAGGCCAGACTATTATTCTTATAGTGAAGGAATGAGAATTTCGGATCTTATTACAAGAGCGGAAGGTTTAAAAGAAGATGCCTATACAAAAAGAGCAAGAATCATTCGTTTAAAAACAGACTTAACGACAGAAATTGTAAATGTTGATTTAAGTGCTGCATTATCTGGAGATTTAAATGCCGATGTCGAATTAAAAAGAGAAGATATAGTTACTGTTTATTCAATCTTAGATTTTAGAGAAGAATACAAAGTTACTATTGATGGAGAAGTCAAAAATCCGGGAGAATACGAATATTTTGAAAATCTTACTTTAAATGACTTAGTTGTACAAGTTGGTGGTTTGACTGGGTCGGCATCAAAAAGAGTTGAAATTGCACGAATGATCAAGTCTGATGTAATTGATGATGCTGATCCTAAAAGAATTGAGCTTATAGAACTTGAAATAACTACTGACAACAATGAGCAAATTAAAAACTTTGTGGTAAAGCCTTTTGATGTAATTAATATTCGAAAAATGGCCGTTTATGAGAAACCTCAAATGGTCGCTGTTAGTGGTGCTGTTAGTTATCCTGGAAAATATGTTTTGGCAAATAAAAAAGAAACTGTTTATAATGTTGTAATGAGAGCAGGTGGATTAACATCTATAGCAAATCTTGATGGAATGAAAATAAAGCGACCAATTAAACAAGCTCAAATTGATAAAATAGAGAGTATCGATTTGAATTTAGCTAAAAATGATACATTAAGAAGTAAATTAAGTAAAAAATTGAAGGAAGATCTGAAGTTTGCTACTATACCAGTTGATTGGGAGAAAATTGTCAAAGATAAAAATCATTATTCTAATGTAACCCTATTTCCTGGGGATGAGATTGAAGTTTCAGTTTATAACGAAGGTATTAAAGTAACAGGAAATGTATTGTTAACTTCTGAGATTCCATATAGAAACGGTAAAGGATTTAAGTATTATATTAATGCGGTAGGTGGGGTCGATAATAAAGGCTGGAAGAAAAAAGCATATATCATTTATCCAAACGGGAAAGCTTCTGTTACTAGTTCTTTTTTATTTTTTAGATCTTATCCTAAAGTAACACCAGATTCACAAATTGTTGTTCCTGAGAAACCAGAAAAAAAGAAAATGACTGCAGGCGAATGGGTTGGTATAGGTAGTGTAATTTCTAGTTTAGCGTTGTTAATTGTTACAGCATTTAAATAAAAAAAGAGAATGGAAAAAATACTCGTTAAAAATGAGGAGATATCATTCAAAGATCTATTTGAAAGTGTTAAGGAATGGTATAACTATTTGCTATCACAATGGAAAATTGTTCTTTTGGCAGGAATCTTGGGAGCTTGTATAGGTTTAGTTTACTCAATTTATAAAAAACCAATTTATACTGCTACATTGTCTTTCGCATTAGAGGACGAAAAAGGAAGCGGGGGATTAGGTGGTGCTTTAGGTTTAGCAAGTTCCTTTGGTTTAGATCTGGGCGGCGGCGGCGGCGGAATATTTACGGGTGCTAATCTCGCGGAATTATTCAAATCTAGATCGATGGTAGAAAAAACACTTTTATCTCCTGTCAATTTGAATGGTAAAGAAATTTCCCTAGCAGAAATGTATATTCAAAACAATAAGTGGAGAGAAAGTTGGAAAGGAACTCCATTTGCCAATGTTCAGTTTCTGCCAAATTTTAATAGAGAAAAATTTACTCGTTCACAAGATAGTATTATGGGAATACTATATCAAAATTTGTTTACAAGTGGTCTATCTATTGGTCAAAAAGATAAAAAAATTGGGATTGTAAGTATAGATGTGTCTTCAACTGATGAGCTTTTTGCAAAATATTTTTGTGAAGCGTTAGCAAAAGAAGTTGGTCAATTTTACATAGAAACTAAAAGCAAAAAGGCTAGAATCAATATGGGTATTCTAGAAAAGCAAGTTGACTCTATAAGAGGAGAGCTAAATAGTTCTATTACAGGGGTGGCAGTGGCTAATGATAATACTTTTAATTTGAATCCAGCAATGAATGTACGTCGTGCTCCTTCAGCAAGAAGACAAGTCGATGTACAGGCAAATACAGCTATTTTAACGGAGTTAGTTAAACAATCGGAATTGGCTAAAGTGACATTGCGGAAAGAAACACCTTTGATTCAAGTAATTGACAAACCTATTTTGCCATTACCAAAAGATCGTTTTGGAAAAGGAAAAGGTATTGTTATAGGTGGTTTTTTACTTGGTTTTTTAATGGTAGTCTTGTTGATATTTCGAAAAATGATAAAACAATTAGCTGTTTAAAGTCGTAATGCACTATTAAATAATTTAAAACAAGTTAGAAATACATCTGTGAATAATAAATCTACTATTAATGGTTTTATTTGGACTGCTTTTCAGCAATTTGGAGCGCAAATCATTGGTTTTATCGTTACTATATTAATGACGAGGCATTTTGAACCAAGTGAATTTGGTTTAATTGCAATGATGACTTTTTTTTACGGTATAGGATATACAATTCTTCAGGTAGGTATGTCTTCTTCTATCATACGAACTGCTGATCCAGACTCTTTAGACTACAGTACTGTATTTGTTTCAAACTTAATAATTAGTCTAATTATTTATTGTTTGTTCTTTTTTTGTGCTCCTTTAATGAGCAGTTTTTTTAATCAAACTACTTTAACAAGTATAATTCGAATATATAGTTTAACTCTTATAATAGATGCATTTTCAAGTATCTATATAACAAAACTAACCAAGGAAGCAAATTTTAAAAAACAAGCGGCAATACAATTGTTAACATCAATTTGTAGTAGCTTTTTTGGAGTCTTGCTTGTATTTAATGGGTTTGGTATTTGGAGTTATATATATATGGTTTTATGCCAATCTTTCCTTTTATCAGCTTCCTTTTGGATTATAATACCGTGGAAACCTAGTTTTAAGTTTGACTTAATCAAATTTAAAATTCATTTCAGATTCGGTTATAAACTAATTATTGTTGGATTGATGGATAATTTAATGAATAATTTGTACACTTTTATTTTTGCTAAATTTTTCCCAATAAAACAGTTAGGATTATATTCTAGAGCAGATTCTTTAAAACAAATACCTGTACTAAATATTACGCAAATTCTAACCAAGGTGACATTGCCTTTATTCGCAAGCTACCAGAACAACAAGGAAGAATTAGTTCGATATTACAAAAATATATTACTTATAGTTTTATTTTGTAACTCAGCCTTACTAATTTATGTCGCTGTAAGTGCGGAATCATTATTCTTACTTGTTTTTACAAAAAAATGGTTGCCTGCTGTACCTTATTTCCAATTGTTATGTGTTGCAGGAATTTTTCAACCAATTAACAATTATAACATGAACGTTCTAACAGCAATGGGAAATAGCCGTTTGTATTTAAAAATTGACGTTTGGAAGAAAATAGCTAGTATTGTAATTATAGGATGTTCATTATATTTTGGAATGTTTGGCTTAATAATTAGCCAGATAATTTTAAGTATTCTGTTCTTTTTTATAAATTCTTATTTTATAGGAAAAGTAATTAATTATAGTTTAAGGGGGCAGTTAAGTGATATTTTTCCAACTTTAAGTGTAAGTTTCTTTTTCTTTATTTTTTTATATAGTTTTAATACCTTCTTAAATACTTATAGTTTTAGTTCTTTTTTAATCATTTTTATAAATTTAATAGTTGGATTTTTATTTTACGGAATTTGTATTTTTTTATTTAAGATGAGAATTCTTGATTCTATGGTGCGTATGTATTCTATTGTTAAAAAAAAGTAATTTTATAAAACACTCAGTAGTGAAAAAAATATTAATCTCAATTTATTTATTTATAGAAAATCTCTCTAAAAAAGAGCATAATCCCTCGATAGATCAAATAATAAAACTTTGTAATAAAGATGTATATATAGGGCGTTATACCTATGGATTTGAATCTACTCAAATTTATACATGGGGAGAAGAAATTGATATTACAATTGGACGATTCTGTTCAATTGGTGCCGGACTTAGACTTTTTTGTGGAGGTAATCATAGTACTTGGTTTGCTAGCTCTTATCCATTTGGATCAGTCTATCCTAACTATTTAAAAACAAAAGTATTTAAGTCGATTGTTTTTAGTAATGGTAAGATTAGCATTGGAAATGATGTTTGGTTAGGAAGAGATGTTACTGTAATGAGTGGAATAACAATTGGAGATGGTAGTGTTGTAGCAGCCAATAGTCACGTTGTAAAAGATATTGAACCATATTCAATTTATGGAGGTAATCCAGCTAAATTCATAAGATATCGTTTTTCAAGTGAAATTATAGAAATGTTATTAGAACTGAAGTGGTGGAATTATGATGATTCTATTATTGAAAAAATTTATCCGTTACTATTAGAAGCTCCTGATGCAAACATTTACAATGAAATTTTACTAATTATAGAAAAAAAAAAGTTTAATTAGATGGCTGTACTAAAAAGATTATTCTTTTCTCTTTTTTTTTTATTTGCCTTATTAACTTTAAGTCTTTACGTTTTTAGGCTCATAGGTTATTCATTTTCTTTTGCTTTTTTCCTATTAGGCTTACTTATAATATTATCGTTAAAATATATACCTACAAATTCTTGGAGAATATATTTCTTATTGCTAATTCATCAATATATTGTTTTAGTATTATTTGTTTTTGAGCTTGATTTCATTGAGTTTTTAAAGTCTTTTTTATTAGTTAACATTGCTCTTTTGGCAATTTTAAGTTCAAAATTTCACATACCAAGAGCAATCCTTCAAATTAATTTTAAAGCGATATTTTCTTTCGCTGCTTGTATAATTGTTTTTTATGAGTTAATACAAGTTTTAGAATATAATTTGATGGGAACATCATTTAGTTGGTTTTTTCTCGATAAATACTCGATAAGTACTGCTGAAGATGTCGGTCGATTTCAGGCGGTTAATTTTTTAGATTATATGAGGCCGATCTCACTATATCATGAACCAAGTTATTTAGGTTTAGTGTTATTTTCTATGTTGATTTGGGGAGATTCAGTTAAAATTAAATTAGAGGTAAAGCTTTTAATTATTTTAGGGATTATACTTTCGTTTTCTACTACAATTTATTTGTTTATGGTCCTTTATTATATTCCTAAATTATATAATAATAAGTATGTGAAAGTTTTCTTTTGCTTGTTTGTTGTTTATTTTATAATTAAATATAACATAACAATTTTTGAATTTTTTAGATTTAATGAGATAGCTACAGAGGGAACAAGTGGATATGCTAGAATTGGAGCTCCTTTTTTTCAAGTTATTGATATAATATTTTATCAGCATAATTTTTTCGGAATTCCTTTCGGGCAATCACCAATTATGTTTGATAATTCTTTTTTTGTTATTTTTTCTTACTATGGAATATTAACTCCATTGTTTTATCTTTTAATTTTTGGTTCTGTCTTTAAGAATGTTAAGGAATATAATAAATTATTTGACTATTTTTTGATAGTAGGGGCCTGTCTATTTGTAAATGGAGCATTTTTTACTCCTGAAACAAGTTTTTTAATTGTGATAACTAACTACATTTTGTTAAATAATTTAACTTTTAATAAAGAAAAACTATAATTTTATGCTCGTATCAATTATAACAGTTACGCGAAATGATTTTGATGGTTTAAATAAAACTATTAATTCATTAACTCAAATAGATGACTGCTTTTTGAATTATTTTGAACATGTTATAATAGATGGTTTGTCTACGGATGAAAGTGTTCCATATTTAAAAAATTATGTTAAATCTCCCATTTTAGAAACAACTTTTATATCAGAGAAAGATAAAGGTATTTATGATGCAATGAATAAGGGAGTTGATAATTCTACTGGGGATTATTGTTTTTTCTTGAACAGTGGAGATGTTATTGATAATAATGTAGAATTTGAAAAGTTGCTAAATGTATTGAAAGATAATTTAGGAGAAAAATTATTGGCAGGAGTAGCGTTTAATGTAAAAATGAGTAATGAACATATTTCGCATGTAGTTAAATCGAGAGAAGTAAAGAAATGGCGTTTAAGAATGCCTACTGTACATCAAGGGATAATATATAAAACATCCTATTTATCTAATAATAAATATGATGATAAATTAAAAATTTGCTCAGATTTTAAAAGTGTTGTTGTTGCACTGGAGCAAAATTTGACTTTTAAAGCTGTAGATGCTCAATTTACAATATTAACTTTTGGAGGAGTCTCATCTCAGAAACCTTTATTGTTACTGAAAGAATCATTATCAATAATTTTGAGTAGTTCTCTGAACTTTTTTTATAAAATGATATCTTGCTTATTTGTGATTGTAAATGTCACTTTATTTCAGATTTATTTCCGTGTTGTTTTATTTATAAAAAAATAATTTTGAAAATTTTATTTTTAAATTTTAGGAATAATACAAGTTCTGCGGTTTTAAGAATTTCTGAATCTCTTAATAAGGTAGATGTTGATGTATCTATTCTTTCATATTTATCTCTTGTTAAAAAAGATAAAATTTATCAAGTTAAAAGTTTAGGAAATGTTTTAATGTCGTTACTTTTTTGGTACGATATTTTTATTACAAGATTTGTTTATAAGAAGACCGGCAGATTGTTTTCTAGAAATTCGAGTTTATTTTCTGGTTTTTTATCTAACATCTATGGTAGTTTTTTAGATAAATTTGATTTAATTCATCTGCACTGGGTTGGGCATGGTTATAATTCTTCTGAATTTTTGCTTAAAATTAAGGCAGATAAGATTGTATTAACATTGCATGATTATTATTTTATTACTGGAGGCTGTCACATACCGGGAGAATGTTTAAAATATAAGGATTCATGTACTAGTTGTCCTGCTAAAAGTATATTTTCGGATTTTCCATTGACTAATTTTAAGCAAAAGGAGAATTTATATTCTGTCAAGAAAATTTATGTTACAGCGCCATCGCAAACAATGAAAAATAAAATTAATCAATCGCATTTGGGGAGTTTATTTCAAGACGTCTTAGTCGTTCCAAATCCTATTGATGTTTCTCTTTATAGGCCTTTAAATATAAATTTAAAATCGGAACCTTTATTTGAGAAGTTACCTGAAAACAAAAAATATATATTATTTATTTCAAATAATTTAGTTGATCTCAACAAAGGTTTAGATCTTCTTTTAGAGAGTTTAAAGTGTATTAAAAATTTGGATTCTATTTGTTTGCTTACAGTAGGAAATAATTCATCCCAAATTAAAGAGGTATTAAATTTTTCTCACCATCATTTTGGAGAAATTAATTCTACGGAGGATATGATTAAAATTTATAATCTATCCTACGTGACTCTTGTATCTTCTCGATTTGAATCTTTTAGTCAGGTTACGCTTGAAGCTATGGCTTGTGGTTCTCCAGTTATAGCATTTGATTCCAGTGGACCTTCAGAAATTATTACTAATAATATTGATGGTTATCTAGTTGAAAGTTTTTCAATTAAGGATTATGCACAGAAAATAGATTTGATTATTTCTGACGAAAATTTGAGAGACTCTTTATCAGCAAATGCTAGATTCAAAGCTATTGAAAAATATAGTTATAAAGCAATTGGAGAAATAATGAAAGACTATTATAAAAAGATAATGCATGCATAAAAAGCTAATAAGTATTTCATATACCCTTTATGGTAAGAATTTTGAATATTACTTACCAATTGTGAAACAGTTTGAATTATTTACTGAGTACTTTAACAAAGTGTTGAATTCTGAATATGAATTTAATATGGTAGTTTACATTGATAATTCTGTAGATTTAAGTTATTTTAAAGATCTGCCTATCCAGTTCATTATAAATGCGGATCACGTTTTATTATCGGATGTTCCTCCAAAAATGTGGAGATTTTATAATATCTTTTTTACTAAAGCTGATGTATATTTATTTCGTGATTCAGATTCAGTCATTTCAAAAAGAGAATTATCATTATTAAAAATCTGGTTTGATTCAGAGTATGATTATAATGTAATTCGAGATACAAGATTACATCTATATCCTATTATGGCTGGAACATTTTCTGTTAAACAAAGCGGTATAGAATTAATGAAAAATGTTTTAAGCGAGAATCCTTGTTTAGTTAAAAACAGGAAACATTTTTATGACCAGATTTATCTTGCAGAAATTCTGTATCCAAAAATAATATCAAACCTTTTGGTGTTTTCGAATTTTTTGGTTTTTGAGAATGAACATTATATTAAAACAGATTATCGTACTAAAGATTTTATAGGCGGATATTATTTAAATAATGAATTAGAAACACATTGGCACGATTTTAAGTTTATTGAAAATTTTCCATTAAAAAGCCTTAAGATGTCAAATTACAGTACAAGATTGATTCTGGGGTACATAAGTTACATTTTGCTAAAAAAGAGAATTTCATTTTTTAAATAATTTACAAAATATCTTAATAATTTATAAAGCGGTCATTTAATGAATAATGCTAATATTTGTATACTCATCCTTTCTACAAAGGCAGAGAGTTATAGAGGTTTTATAACTTCAATTGAAAATAGCTGGTATAAAGAAGCAGTTAATAAAGGTTTTAAAGTTTTCTTTTATAGTGGAGGACATTCTGAAAACTGTGTTTACAGTCATAATGAAATTAGAGTTACAGAAGCTGATTCGATTGAAAATTGCTACAGAAAATTTGTTAGCGCAAAAAATGTTTTATTAGATAATTATCCAGATGTTGAACTGATATACAGAACTAATCTTTCCTCTTATATTGATATTTCTAATTTTAGTAAATATATCAATAAATGCTCTTTTGATAATGATTCCTATCATGGTGTACAAGGCAAAGCAAATTTATGGAGTGAGATTTTTTTTAAAAATAAATATCTTCACTTATTATTAAAATATTTGCATCTAGGACCTAAAGTTAGTTTTTTTAGTGGAGCAGGTTTTTTTATAGGGACAAAATTGTGTAACACTCTTTCTTTAGATGATTCTAAGAATTATTTAATTGATGATGTTGAGATTGGCAGACAGATTACAAAATTTAAAGCACATAACGTTAAATATGAGAGGATTTACGTAACAGACTCTTATGTTAAAATAAAAAAGAAAGACTTAGATGTTTTGGTTAACGATTTTATGCTTTTTCATTATAAGTTTAAAACTTCAGATCGGAATGCTGATATTGATAATGTTGCAAAATTTTCTAGTTTAGATTTTAGAAGTAACTTATTGACGACCTCTTAATTATTAAAAAAAAGATATTGAAAATTTCATTAATTACAGTTTGCTATAATAGTGCAGAGACTATCGAAAAAACAATTGTTTCAGTAGCTAGTCAAACTTATGAAAATATTGAATATATAATTATTGATGGTAATTCTAAAGATAATACTTTAGAAATTATTCAAAAATATAACAATCAAATTTCAAAATGGATTTCTGAACCAGATAAAGGACTTTACGATGCCATGAATAAAGGAGTCAATTTGGCAACGGGAGACTTAATTGGTATACTTAATTCTGATGATACTTTTGATTCAGATTCTGTAATTGAAAAAATTGCTAATTTTCACAAAGAAAATAATATTGATGCGTCTGTCGGGAACATCATTCAGCATAGAGCTGATGGTAAAATCGTAAGGGTATATACTTCTAAATACTGGAATTCAGAAAAACTTAGAATTGGATTTATGCCGCCACATCCTTCCATTTTTTTTAAAAGAGAGCTTTTTAATGAATACGGGGGCTATAATTTAGGCTTCAAAATAGGAGCTGATTATGAGTTAATAACACGTTTCTTTTTGAAAAACAAAATTGTTTGGAAATATTCAGGTATAACCACTACAGCAATGTTAGTAGGAGGACTGAGTAGTTCGGGAGCTTCTTCTTATAAATTGATTACAAAGGAAATTCAAAAAGCTCTTTCAATGAATGGAATTGATTTTTCGCCATTAAAAATAAAAATGCGTTTCCTGTGGAAAATAATAGGATTCTTGAGAAAATGAAAGTAACAATAACTGGAGCATCTGGTTTTGTTGGCCAGAATCTAATTAATTATCTTAAATCACATAAGGTAAATACCTTAAGTGTTAGATATATTTTTAATCAAAAATTGGAGATTAAAAGTGATTGTCTTATTCATCTTGCAGGAAAAGCTCATGATTTAAAGAAAGTTTCTAAGCCTAATGATTATTATGAAGGTAATTATGAATTAACAAGACAATTATTTGATTCTTTTCTAGATTCTGAAGCTTCTGTTTTTATTTTTATGAGTACGGTTAAAGCAGCGGCGGATAAAGTAGAAGGTGTTTTAATCGAAGAAACAACTTCACATCCAAAAACACATTATGGAATTTCAAAACGTCAAGCGGAAGAATATATTTTATCTAAAAACCTGCCGAAAGGTAAAAGAGTTTATGTTCTTAGACCTTGCATGATCCACGGACCAGGAAACAAAGGTAATCTTAATTTATTGTATCAATTAGTTGCTAAGGGAATTCCCTGGCCATTAGGAGCTTTTGAAAATCAAAGATCATTCTTGAGCATTGAGAATTTATGTTTTGTTATAAAAGAATTATTGGAAAATGATTCTATACCTTCAGGAATTTATCAAGTATCAGATAATCAAACAATATCAACTAATCAATTGATAAAATATTTAGGAGAAACTTTAGAAAAAAAGAATAGGATAATTTACCTTTCACAAGGTATTATACATTTTATTTCAAGATTAGGAGATAAGCTAAATTTACCCTTAAATACGGAACGTTTGGAAAAATTAACTGAAAGTTACATTGTGAGTAATGAAAAGATTGTAAAAGCAATTGGGAAATCATTACCAGTATCAGTAGAAGCAGGCTTGAAAAGAACATTTGCATCATTTAAAAAAAAATAAAAAAAATTATAGAAAATGAAAATTGCACTTATAACAGGAATTACAGGACAAGATGGTTCATACCTGGCAGAATTATTATTAGAAAAAGGTTATATGGTTCATGGTGTTAAAAGAAGAGCTTCTTCTTTTAATACGCAGCGTATTGATCATATCTATCAGGATCAACATCAAGCCCATGTAAATTTTACTTTACACTATGGAGATTTAACAGATTCGACAAATATTATTCGAATTATTCAAGAGGTACAGCCTGATGAAATCTATAATTTAGGTGCGATGAGTCATGTAAAGGTTTCTTTTGATTCGCCGGAATATGTAGCTAATGTTGATGGTATTGGTACATTAAGAATTTTAGAAGCAGTACGTATTTTAGGATTAGAAAAGAAAACGCGTATATATCAGGCATCAACATCTGAATTGTATGGTGGTTTGGCCGAGAATAAAAACGAAAAAGGATTTTATGATGAGCATTCACCTTTTTATCCACGTTCACCTTATGGAGCTGCAAAAATTTATGGTTTCTGGATTACAAAAAATTATCGTGAAGCTTATAATATGTTTGCATGTAATGGAATTTTGTTTAATCACGAATCTCCACGTCGTGGAGAAACTTTTGTAACTCGTAAAATAACGATGGCTACCGCTGCAATTGCTTTAGGAGAACAAGATTGCCTTTATTTAGGGAATTTAGAAGCTCAACGTGATTGGGGACATGCAAAAGATTATGTAGAAGCAATGTGGCGTATTCTACAACAGGAAGTTCCAGAAGATTATATTATTGCAATGGGAGAAACTACCTATGTACGTGATTTTGTAAAAATGTCGTTTTCAGAAGTAGGTATAGATATTGAATTTAGAGGTGAAGGAGTAGATGAAAAAGGATATGTAGCTTCTTGTAGTAATCCTGATTATCAACTTGAGTTAGGAAAACAAATTATAGCTGTTGATCCACAATATTTCCGTCCTACTGAAGTCGATTTGCTTATTGGGGATCCTACTAAATCGAAAACTCAATTAGGTTGGGTACCTAAATACGATTTGGCTGGATTGGTAAAAGAAATGATGGCATCTGATATACTGTATGTTAAAAAAGAAAAGATGTTAAAAGAGGTAAGATCATCGATTAATTATTAATTGAGAAAAACAAAATAATTTTATTCTTGAATTAGAAATTAGCACTATGAATTTAGAAGATAAAATATACATAGCTGGACACCGCGGAATGGTGGGTTCGGCTATTTTACGCCAATTAAAAGCTGAAGGTTATACAAAATTTATACTAAAAACTTCTTCAGAGCTGGATTTAAGAAATCAACAAGCTGTTGCTGACTTTTTTCAAAAAGAAAAGCCAGATTATGTTTTTTTAGCAGCGGCAAAAGTAGGAGGTATCATTGCTAATAATACCTACAGAGGTGATTTTATATATGAAAATTTGATGATACAAAATAATGTTATTCATCAATCTTATCTGAATAATGTAAAGAAATTAATGTTTCTGGGATCATCTTGTATTTATCCAAAAATGGCTCCACAGCCATTAAAAGAAGAATATATGCTTACTGGAGAATTAGAACCTACAAATGAACCATACGCCATTGCTAAAATCGCAGGTATTAAAATGTGTGATGCTTATAGAGATCAGTTTGGTTGTAATTTTATTTCGGTTATGCCTACAAATTTGTACGGACCAAATGATAATTATGATTTAAAGAATTCTCATGTATTGCCAGCTATGTTGCGAAAATTTATTACGGCTAAACGTAATGGTGATACTTCTGTGACTATTTGGGGAACAGGAAGCCCAAAAAGAGAGTTTTTACATGCCAATGATCTTGCTGAAGCTTGCGTATTTTTAATGGAAAATTATAATGATTCAGGATTAGTTAATATTGGAGTTGGAGAGGATATTTCAATTTTAGATTTAGCAGTTTTAGTTAAAAAAATTGTTGATTTTAAAGGGGAAATTTTAACAGATACAAGTAAGCCAGACGGTACTCCTCGTAAATTAATGGATGTGTCTAAATTAAACGGTCTTGGTTGGAAGGCTAAAACTAGTTTAGAACAGGGTATTCAGAAAGTCTTCAACGAAATAAAAGATTCTAATTGGGAATAATTTCATAAATGGAATATACAATACTCGGATTTATTTTAATGATTATAATGCTGCTTTATTTTAAAGTAGCAGATCGTTTTAATATTATTGACAAGCCTAATCAGAGAAGTTCACATACTGAAATAACATTAAGAGGTGGTGGAATTATCTTTTGGTTTTCAGCTTTATTATATTTTGCACAACATATTCAAAACAACTATTTTTTCTTTACAGGAATAACTTTAGTTAGCTTAGTTAGTTTTTGGGACGATATCCAAAGTCTCTCCAATAAAATTAGAATAGGTATTCACTTTCTTTCTATTACCTTGATTTTTTATGACTTAGGTTTGTTTACTGTAGTTCCTGTTTGGGGAGTTATAATAGCTTACATCTTAGCTATCGGACTTATAAATGCTTATAATTTCATGGATGGAATTAATGGAATTACGGGGTTGTATACGTTAGTTGTAATGGGGAGTTTATTATATGTGAATGCAACAATTCAGCTTTTCGTAGATACTAGTTTTATAAAATATGCAATGATTGCAAGTTTAGTTTTTTTATTTTTTAATTATAGAAAAAAAGCCAAATGCTTTGCCGGTGATGTTGGTAGTATTGCAATTGCATTTTGGATAATTTACTTTATTCTAAAACTTATTCTAATTACAAATTCTCTAGTTTGGCTTCTGTTTTTAGCCATTTATGGAGTCGATACTGTATGTACAATCATTCATCGTTTATATTTAAAACAAAATATTTTCGAAGCACACAGATTGCATTTATATCAGGTTTTAAGTAACGAGTATAAAATTGATCATAGGCTAGTTTCAGTGTTTTATGCAATTGCACAAACATTAATTTCCATTATAGTTATTTCGATATATCAAAAAGTAGCAGATACAACATTGTTCACAATTGTTATTGCGCCTTTACTTATTGTCTATAGTTTAAAATTTTATTTGTTGAAAAAAAAAACTTAAAAGTATGATTCCTAAAGTCATTCAGGGAGGAAATTTCTCTGATCATCGGGGGACTATTTCGTATGTAAATGATTTTAGTTTTAAGGATATTGAAAGATTTTACATCATTAGTAATTCTGACGAAAATCCAATCCGCGCTTGGCAGGGACATAAATTAGATGCGAAAAATTTTTATTGTTTAAGTGGTTCTTTCAAAATTCATTTTGTGAAAATAGATAATTGGAAAAAACCATCGAAAGATTTAAAAATAGAAACCATTTTTGTTTCTGCGTCAGAAAGTAAGATTGTCCATATTCCTATGGGATATGCGAATGCAATTCAATCATTAGAAAAAGACTCTAAATTAATTTCATTTTCGACGTTGCCACTTGCAAATGTTAGTGAAGATGATGTTCGATATGATTCGAATTATTGGGAGATTAATGGATTCTAAAAGAATTTTTTTGTCATTAGCCGAGCAAAGTGGTTTTGAGAGACAATACGTTCAAAAAGCACTAGATTCCAGTTGGATTACTTCTGGAGGTCCAAATGTTGATAATTTCGAAAAGGAATTAGAAAACTATATTAAAGAGGGTTCATTTGTTACAGCTTTGAATTCTGGTACATCTGCCATTCATTTAGCATTAATTTTATTAGAGGTTAAGGTTGGTGATGAGGTGATTTGCCAAAGTATGACATTTTCGGCTTCGGCTAATCCAATTTTATATCAAGGGGCTACTCCGATTTTTATTGATAGTGAATTAGATACTTGGAATATTTGTCCTGAAAATTTAGAGATCGCAATTAAGGAAAGAATTAAAGGAGGAAAAAAACCGAAAGCAATTATAGCGGTTCATCTTTATGGAAGCCCATACAAAGTTGATGAAATTCAGGCTATCGCTGATCGATACGGTATTCCAGTCATAGAGGATAGTGCAGAGGCATTAGGAAGTTCTTACAAAGGGAAAAAGTGTGGGACTTTTGGAGATTTTGGAATTTTATCCTTTAACGGAAATAAGATTATAACCACTTCAAGCGGAGGAGCATTAGTTGCAAATTCACAACATATAAAAGAAAAGGCACTTTTTTTTGCAACACAATCGAAAGATGAGGGGGCACATTATCAACATAGTCAAGTTGGGTATAATTTTCGAATGAGTAATATTTGTGCTGGTGTTGGACTTGGACAAATGAAGATTCTCGAACAGAATATAAAATCAAGAAGAAGTATTAATAATTTTTATAGAGAAATTTTTCATGATCTAAAGGGAGTAACGCTTTTTGAAATTGTCAATCAAGATTATTTCTCGAATTATTGGTTAAGTGCAATTTTGATTGAGCCAAATAAGATAACAAATAAAAATAGAGAAAGTTTAAGACTGGCTTTTGAAAATGCTAATATAGAAAGTCGTCTACTTTGGAAGCCAATGCACTTACAACCTCTATTCGAAAAATATCCTTATTACGGCAAAAATGTTGCAGAGGAGTTATTCGAAAAAGGATTGTGCCTTCCGTCAGGATCGAATATAACAATGGAGAATAAAAATAGAATCAAAGAAGTAATTAATACTTTTTTTAATAATTAAAGGAATACCATTTTAACATGAAGATTGAAGAAACATTTATAAAAGATTTAGTTATTCTAGAACCAATTGTTTTTGGAGATGAAAGAGGTTACTTTTTTGAATCTTACAGTAAAACTAAATTTGAAGACTTAAATATCAATATTGAATTTGTGCAGGATAATCAATCATTCTCTAAAAAAGGAACATTACGTGGTTTACATTATCAAAATCCTCCTTTTGCACAAACAAAATTGGTTCGTGTTTTAGAAGGAGAAATTATTGATGTAGCGGTAGATTTAAGAAAAGATTCTCCGACTTTCGGAAAGGCATTTAGTGTTCTGCTATCGGCAGAAAATAAAAAACAATTACTAGTTCCTCAGGGATTTGCACATGGTTTTTCGGTTATTAGCGAGACTGCTTCTGTAATGTATAAATGTGATCAGTTTTATAATAAAGCTTCAGAGGGCGGAATTAAATATGATGATCCATCATTGAATATTGATTGGGGAATGGATTTGAAGAATGCAATAGTTTCTGAAAAAGATCAAATACTTCCTTTTATTGACAATTGTAATAGTTTGTTTTAATGAAGAAGATACTTGTAACAGGAGCAAATGGACAGTTAGGATCTGAATTATCGACCTTATCGTCAAAATATACACAATACAATTGGGTCTTTGCGGATAGAACTCAAATTACATTAGATAATTTAGATATTCTAAAAATACAGTTAAACGAAATTAAACCTGATATAATTCTAAATTCTGGTGCTTATACAGCAGTTGATAAAGCGGAAACTGAAAAGGAATTAGCTTTTACGATAAATCATCTGGCAATCGAGTTAATTGCAAAATATGCATCAGAAAATAATGTTAAGTTAATTCACATTTCTACTGATTATGTTTTTGATGGAACTTCTTCGCTTGCTTTAACTGAAGAGGCAGAAACAAATCCGATTAATATTTACGGAGCTAGTAAGAGAGCTGGGGAGATTGCGTGTTTACAACAAAATCCGGATTCAGTTATCATTAGAACGTCTTGGGTTTATAGTAAATTTGGAAATAATTTTGTAAAAACAATGCAGCGATTGATGCAGGAAAAAGAATCAATTAATGTTGTGAATGATCAAATAGGGTCACCAACTTATGCAGCTGATCTTGCTCAGGCAATGATGGATATTATAGTATCTTCAAAATGGATTTCAGGTATTTATAATTATTCAAATGAAGGAGAAATAAGTTGGTATGAATTTGCGTTGACTATAAAAGACTTTGGGGGCTATAATTGTAATGTTGGGGGGATATCTTCAACTTCATATCCGACACCTGCTAGACGTCCCGAATTTTCATTGTTAGACAAGAAAAAAATAAAAGAAGTTTATAATTTAGATGTTCCGAATTATAAAGAGAGTTTAAAGAAAATGTTTATTTAAAGAAAGGAGATTTTAAGATTTTATTTTAGTATTTCAATGATAAGAAATCTAAAATGTAATATCTAAAAATGTAATAACAAAGTATATGAAAGGAATTATTTTAGCCGGAGGTTCTGGCACACGTTTACACCCTTTGACTCTTGCAATGAGTAAACAAATGATGCCTGTTTACGATAAACCGATGATTTATTATCCGTTATCAACTTTAATGATGTCTGGAATAAGTGAAATATTAATTATCTCCACTCCACATGATTTACCAAATTTTAAAAAATTATTAGGAGATGGTTCGTCTTTAGGTTGCAAATTTAGCTATGCAGAACAAGCCATTCCTAATGGATTAGCGCAAGCTTTTGTGATAGGCGAAGAATTTATTGGGGATGACGATGTTGCATTGATTTTAGGAGACAATATCTTTTTTGGATCTAATATGCAGGAATTGCTGAAATCTAATACAGAGCCACAAGGAGGAGTAGTCTTTGCTTATCATGTTTCAGATCCAGAACGATATGGAGTTGTTGAATTTGATGAGAGTTTTAAAGCGATTTCTATTGAAGAAAAACCTGAAGAACCAAAATCAAATTATGCTGTACCAGGATTATATTTTTATGATAATTCTGTCGTAGAAATTGCAAAAAATATTAAGCCTAGCGCTCGTGGAGAGTATGAGATTACCGATGTCAATAAAGTTTATCTAGAAAGAGAAGCTTTAAAAGTTGGAATTTTAAGTAGAGGTACAGCATGGCTCGATACAGGAACTTTTAATAGTTTGATGCAGGCAGGGCAATTTGTTCAGGTACTTGAAGAAAGACAAGGATTAAAAGTAGGTTGTATCGAAGAAATTGCTTGGAGACAAGGATTCATAGACGATGCTCAACTTGAAGAACTGGCACTACCTTTAGTTAAATCGGGATACGGATCTTATTTAATAGAATTTTTAAAACAAAAGAAAAAAGGTGTTAAAGTGTAATTTTGATGCATAAATAATTTTTTAAAACCTTTAATTTGTATTTTTGTAAGTCATACAAAGTTTACAAAATTAAACTGAACCAAATTGGATAGAGATAAACAAACCAAAATAGCCTCTTTATTGCATAATTCTTTCTCACCAAGAAATTTAAGAGCTAGTATTAATAACCTAAGTTATTTACCTAGGTGGATTATCATTGCCATAGATATTATGGTATTGATTTTCTCATTTACTTTCACTTATATGTTGTTTGAAGGAACAGCATTGGGATATATTATTACTTCTCATGAATTCTATTTTGTAGGGAGTTTAATTGTCATCAATGTATTTTTCTTTTGGCTTTTTAGGACGTATTCAGGAATTATTAGACATTCCTCTTATATTGATGCAATAAAATTGTTGTTTTCTCAAATGTCAGTTTTAGTGTTTTTCTTGTTTTTTAATTTAGTTTTTGAATTATATACCGGACACAAAGCTTTTTTAAATACAGCCCTTTTTATCAATTTAGTATTGTCTTTCTGTGGATTGTTTTTGTATCGCGTAATTGTTAAACAAACTTTTGAACTATATTTTTCAGAGAAAACAAATTCTAAGTTAATTAGAACAGTTATTTATGGAACAGATGCAAATGCTATTTCTGTTGCAAATGCATTAAAGTTTGAAACTCCTTCACGTTTTAAAATTGTTGGGTTTGTAGATAAAAACAATCAGAATGCGTCTAAACGAATGTTAGATTTGCCGATTTTGATTTTAAGAAAAAAATTACCTGCGTTAATGCGTTCTGTAGCTGCTGAAGGTGTTATTATTGCTGATAAAAGTTTGTCTAAAGAAGAACAATTAATCATTGTTGACCAATGCTTAGAATTCAATTATAGAGTTTATACAGTTCCTTTGATTTCGGATTGGGAAAACCAAAAAGAAATATCTCAGAAAGTAAAAAACATTCAAATTGAAGATTTATTAGAAAGAAAACCGATAGTTCTGGATAGTAAGTCAATTTCAAAACAATTAAAAGACAAGACTGTTCTTATTACTGGAGCTGCTGGATCTATAGGAAGTGAAATAGTAAGACAGGTCTTAGGTTTTAATCCAAAGATGGTTATTATTTTAGATCATGCAGAAACGCCTCTTCATAACTTGTGTTTAGAAACACTAGCCTTAGGTTCAGAGGCAAAAATTATTGCAGTTATTGCAGATGTTAGAAGCAAAAAAGCTTTAGAAAAAGTTTTTAAAAATTACAACCCACATGTCGTTTTTCATGCGGCAGCTTACAAACATGTACCTCTGATGGAGGAAAATCCATCACAAGCTATTCAGACCAACATTAAAGGAACTAAGAATTTAGCTGATTTATCTTGTAAGTATCATGTCAAAAAGTTTGTTATGGTGTCCACAGATAAAGCAGTTAATCCTAGTAACGTAATGGGAGCTAGTAAACGAATAGCTGAAAAATATGTGCAATCATTATTTTTAAAAAACCAAAAAGAAAATAATGAGGGATCGACTAAATTTATTACCACGCGTTTTGGAAATGTTTTAGGCTCAAATGGATCCGTTGTCCCTTTGTTTACTAAGCAAATTGCAGAAGGAGGTCCGGTTACTATAACTCATCAGGATATTATTCGTTATTTTATGACTATTCCGGAGGCTTGTCAATTAGTTCTCGAAGCTGGAGCAATGGGTAATGGAGGAGAGATTTATATCTTTGACATGGGTAAACCAGTGAAAATTATTGATCTGGCTAAAAAAATGATTAAACTGGCAGGTTTTATTCCTGATAAAGAAATAAAAATAAAAATTGTTGGTTTGAGACCTGGTGAAAAACTATATGAGGAATTATTGAATGATACTTCGAAAACATTACCAACTTATCATAATAAAATTATGATTGCTCAAGAGATACAAGATGAATATGAAAATTTACATATTGAGATTGATGAACTTATAGGTATTGCTGATTTTTATGAAAACGATGATATTGTCACTAAGATGAAAAAAATTGTTCCTGAATTTAAAAGTATGAACTCTACTTTTGAGGTCCTAGATAAGTAATTCTTTCATTAAATGGTCATGCTTAATAGCTAAAATATTAAAAGGTGTTTTTTTATAAAACGCCTTTTTGTTTTTTGGATGATTTATTAATGAATAAAAATCTTGTTAATTAAATAAATCTTGCTTTTTTAGAAATTATTTCGGCTAATTAGTTTAAAATAATAATGAACGACAACAATACCCCAAATGATTGGTTGTTTGAAATAACGCCCAAAAATAAATTCTTCTCACTAAATCTAAACGAAGTTTGGCAATATAGAGATTTGTTGCTGCTTTTCGTAAAACGTGATGTTATTACGGTTTATAAACAAACTGTTCTAGGACCACTTTGGTATTTAATTCAGCCTTTGTTTACTTCTATAACTTTTACTATAATATTTAATAATGTTGCCGGTATTGATACAGGTACCATTCCACCATTTTTATTTAATTTGGCTGGAATAACCGTTTGGAATTACTTCACAGCTTGTTTAACAGGAACATCAGATACTTTTAAGGCGAATGCTGCGATTTTTGGCAAAGTCTATTTTCCTCGAATTATTACTCCTTTATCAGTTGTGATTTCTAATCTAGTGAAGTTCGGAATTCAATTTTTTATTTTTGTTGCATTTTATGTTTTCTATTATTTTAAGGGAAGTAATTTAACAATTAATAGTTCTTTATTATTTTTTCCCTTTTTAATTGTTTTGATGGGACTTTTAGGACTAGGATTAGGAATGCTTATATCTTCAATGGTTACCAAATATCGTGATTTTAGCTATCTAATAACCTTTGGAATACAGTTATTGATGTATTTATCAGCAGTAATGTATCCTATGGAATTAATTAAAGATAAATTACCAAGTTACGGTTGGCTTGTTGAATATAATCCTTTGGCTTATATAATAGAAACAGCACGTTATATGCTTTTAAACGTGGGAAAAGTTTCAGTTCTAGGATTGTCATACACCTTGATAGTAACTATTGCGGTATTTTTTATTGGATTGTTGGTTTTTAATAAAACAGAAAAGAGTTTTATAGATACTGTTTAAAACTCAAAACTTACAATCTAAATATTTGATCTATTATTTTAAGATTTACAACTACCATTGAAAAAAGAAATAATTTTAAAGGCCAATAATATTTCTAAACAATACCGTTTAGGGCAGATAGGTACAGGAACTTTGAGACATGACATTAACCGTTGGTGGCATAGAATAAGGGGTAAAGAGAATCCGTATTTAAAAATTGGGGACATAAACGACCGCTCTACTAAAGGGAGTTCAGATTATGTCTGGGCTTTAAAAGATATTAATTTTGAAGTTGAACGAGGAGAGGTTCTAGGGATTATTGGAAAAAATGGTGCAGGTAAATCTACCTTATTAAAAATACTCTCAAAAGTAACAGCTCCAACGACTGGAAGTATAAAATCACGAGGCCGCATTGCCTCACTTCTTGAAGTTGGTACAGGATTTAATGGAGAAATGACCGGAAGAGAAAATATTTTTCTGAATGGAGCAATTCTCGGAATGACTAAAAAAGAGATAAATTCTAAGCTTGATGAAATTGTTGAGTTTTCAGGATGCGAACGTTACATTGATACTCCTGTAAAAAGATATAGTTCTGGAATGACAGTTCGTTTAGCATTTGCAGTGGCTGCTTTTTTAGAACCAGAAATTTTGGTTATCGATGAAGTTTTAGCTGTAGGAGACGCAGAGTTTCAGAAAAAAGCTATTGGAAAAATGCAGGATATTTCTAAGGGAGAAGGAAGGACTGTTTTGTTTGTAAGCCATAATATGGCTGCAGTGAAGAGTTTGTGTACAATGGGAGTAGTTATGGAACATGGAACTATACAGTTTAATGGTAATATTGATGAAGCCATTAATTTTTATTTAAGTTCTGAAAAAAGTGATTTCAATAGTAATTCACTTGATGAATTTATTAAAAATCAGAACGATGATTTCTTTATTTTAAAAAAAGCTTTTCTATATCAAGATGATGCTCAGGATAATTATTTTTATACCAATAAAGAACTTCTTATAAGCATAGAATACAAAGTCATTAAAGAGGTTTTAGGATTAAGGATTGGATTTGATCTAGTCGATTTAAATAGTGGGATTGTTATTTTTAGATCTTTTCATGACGATTTAGAGAAAATGTCAATCAAAATAAATGAGGGATGTTACTTAATATCAGTTTCGATACCTGCGAATTTATTAAAAAATGGTGTTTTCGGAATTAAATTAGCAATAGGTATTCATAATGTTAGGTGGATAGTTTATGATGATGATCTAATGTTGAAATTTAATGCAATTAATATTGATGGATTAAATAGTGCTTATGCTGATTCGAGACCAGGACTAATTATGCCAAAATTATCATGGGAAAACAGAAATAATTAAATGAAAAATATCTTAAAAAGGATAAAGAAAAAAGTATTTTCAAATACTTTAGAATCAGAATTTCAAAAAATTTCGTATTCTCAATCTGGAGAAGATTTGATTGTAAAATACATCTTTGAAAATTTGAATATTAAAAATCCAACTTATATTGATATTGGTGCACATCACCCTTATTACATTAGCAATACTGCTTTATTTTATCAAAATGGTAGTATAGGAATTAATATAGAACCAGATCCAACTCTTTTTAAAGCTTTTATAAAAGAGAGAAAAAAAGATGTCAATGTTAATATAGGTATTGGCAATAAAAATGAGGAACTAGATTTTTATATTATTTCTTCTACAACACTAAACACTTTTTCTAAAGAAGAAGCGTATAATTATCAAAAAGAAGGAAATTATACAATTAAAAGTATTGAAAAAATTAAAGTTAGGACTTTATCAAATGTAATTAATGAATTTTCAAATGGTATTTTCCCGCAATTCCTAAGTATTGATGCAGAAGGAATTGATGAGCTTATTATTAAAAGTATAGATTTTGATAAAAATTTTCCTATTGTTATATGTATTGAGACAATTTCTTTTTCAAACAGTGGGAACGGCTTAAAAAATAAAGAATTGATTAAATACATTGAGCAAAAAGGATATTTGTTATATGCAGATACTAATATTAATTCCATATTTGTAAGAGAAAGTCTTTGGAGGAGATAATTAAATGATATTAATTAAATTGCAAGGAGGTTTAGGCAACCAAATGTTTCAATATGCCTTTGCAAGTGTCCTTGCGAGAAAAAATAATACCAAGATTGTTATTGAAGATAGCGTTTATAAACTAACAGAAAAAAAAGAAGGTTATACACCAAGAAATTTTGAACTTTCAATTTTTGATAATGAATATGTATTTGCAAAAAGAAGTGACACTTCATTATTTTCTACTTTGTCTATTATACAGAAAGTTAAGAAGAAAATTAATTTAAATTATCCAAAAATATTTAATGAACCTACATTCGAATACTCATTAAAAGCAAATTCACTTAAATCACCTGTTTTTGCAATTGGATACTTTCAAAGTTTTAAATATTTTATTGGTTTTGAGAGTTATATAAGAGATTTATTTGTTTTTCCAATGAATAGACTTTCCTCAAAAAATACAGATTTAATTTCCATTTTAAAAAACAAAAATACTATTGCAATTCATATTCGAAGAGGTGATTATGTAAATGATATAATAACAAATCAAGTACACGGTTCTTGTAGTTTTAAATATTACGAAGAAGCCATCTCGATCATAAATTCAAAAATAGAAAACCCAACTCTTGTTTTTTTTTCAGATGATTCAGTATGGGTAAAAGATAACTTTGGAGCTCTTATTTTTGATAAAATTTTTGTTGATCATAATAAAGAACTAGATAGTTGGATGGATATGTTCTTGATGAGTATTTGTAGTCATAATATAATAGCAAACAGTTCTTTTAGCTGGTGGGGCGCTTGGTTGAATGAAAATCCTGAAAAAATAGTCATCGCTCCCAAAAAATGGTTTCAGTCAAAAGAGATTGACATAAAATCTATAATTCCAGAAGAATGGATAGTATTATAAAAAAACCTAAAATAACAGTGTTAATGCCTGTATATAATTGCGAACTTTATATAAAAGAAGCAATTGACAGTATCTTAAACCAGACTTTTTTGGATTTTGAATTTATAATAATTGATGACGCTTCCACAGATGAAACATTGTCAATAATAAAAAGCTATCATGATAATAGAATAAAATTAATTGAAAAACCATTAAACACGGGGTATACTAATAGTCTAAATTACGGATTAAGCATTGCTAAAGGAGAATATATTGCCAGAATGGATGGAGATGATATAAGTTTTCCGGAAAGGTTTGAAAAGCAAATTGATTTTTTAGACAAAAATTTAGATGTAGTTGTTTGTGGAAGTTTTTTTAAAATAATCGGGACTGCTAAAATATTTGCCGTTTGTGAAAATCACGAAGAGATTAAACTCGCCATGCTGCAAGATTGTCCTATGGGACACCCAACGGTAATGATGAGAAAGAAAATTTTTCAAGAATATGATTTAATTTATGACAGAAGCAAAGAGCCTGCAGAAGATTATGATCTTTGGACAAGGTTATTAATGGTAGGGAAATTACACAATTTACAAGAAGTTTTACTGTATTATCGGATGCACAATTCTCAAGTTTCTAATAAAAGGAATAATGAGCAAAAACAGGCAGCAATAGAGATTAAATTGAACTTGTTAAATTATTTGAATTTTGAAAAAAATAATGAGAGTAGAAATGTTTTAAAGAAAATTATTCGAAGAGATGTGCTTGACTTTGAGGAAATGCAGCAATTTCCTGCGTTAAAAAATAAATTAATTCTTGCGAATGAAATTTCCTTTTTTGAGAAAACAGGTTTTGAAAAGTATCTCTTAAATCTTAAAAAAAATATATTTAAGGATTACTTTTTAAACAGAGAAAAGTATTCACCAAGAGTTTATTTTCAATATTTGAAAATCAAAAAAGAGTGGAAAAGCAAATTAATATTATTCCATGAAATAAAGTTGGTTATAAAGTCAATGATTTATTATAAAAAATAAATTGAAAAATCCATTAATATCCATAATAATCCCAACTTATAATAGAGCTCACTTAATAAGTGAAACTCTCGATAGCGTTTTGGCACAAACCTATACTAATTGGGAATGTATCATTGTTGATGATGGCTCAACTGATAATGCCTTTGAAGTATTAAATAGATATGTTATGCTGGACAATAGATTTAAGTATTTCGATCGTCCAACAGAAAAATTAAAGGGCCCTTCATCTTGTAGAAATTTTGGTATCGAAAAAGCCGCAGGAGAGTATATTGTTTTTTTAGATTCAGATGATTTACTTTCTGAAAAGTGTTTAGAAGATAGAATCGATTTTGTTCAATTAAACTTAGATTTTGATTTATGGATATTTAGAACCAAAACATTTCAAAAAGAAATTAATGATGGTGGTAGAGTCTTTAATAAGACAATGAAAACATATTCAGATACTTCATATTTAAAAATGTTTCTGAGTGGATTAAATCCGTTTTGCGTCACGAGTCCATTATGGAAATGTGATTTTCTAAAGTCTATAGATGGTTTTGATGAAAGATTATCAGTTTTTGAAGATCCAGAACTTCATATTAGAGCTTTTTTAAATGAAGGTAGATCAATAACTAGTCGTTCAGATAGTTGTGATAGCTTTTACAGAGTAAGTCACCCCGATTTCAATTTCCCAAGAAATAGGGAAAAAATGATAAAAACACACGAATCAGCATTTTTATTGTTTAAAACATATTTAGAAAAACACAATAAGATAATGCGCTCTAATTGTATTGATTTTTTTAAAAATTATGTTTTTTATGATGGAACTTTTTATGATTCTGTAAGGTTTTATTTTCTTTATTTAAGGTTTAATATTTTTAATTTTAAACAAATAATTCTAGTGCCTGTCATAATTCTTTATAAGTTGATGAAAATTGAAAACTTTAAAGGATTAGGTGTTTATAAATTAAGAAACTTAATATTTAGCAAGTAGATAAAAAAGTATTTACTGTTTAAAAAAACTATTATAATTGTTGGTCTTACAAGAACAGTAATAAAAACTATTCTATAAAAATGAAAATTCTTTTTGTTTCGATGCCATCTGTCCATGTCACTCGCTGGATAGAAAATTTAAAAGATGCAGATCACGAATTGCATTGGTTTGATGTTTTAGATAGAGGGAAGTTAGAAACATTGAGTTCTGTACATCAATTTACAGACTGGAAAAAAAGAAAGTTGCCCTATATAAAGGGGGAATATTTTTTGAAAAAAAAAATACCTCTATTATATGAAAAAATTGTTCCCAATCTTGAAGTGTCAGTAGAAGAGGCTTTTGAGAAAATAATTTTAGAAATTCAACCTGATGTTGTTCATAGTTTTGAATTACATTATTGTTCTTTCCCTATTTTGAAAGTAATGAAAAAATATATCCATATCAAATGGGTTTATTTTTGTTGGGGAAATGATATTTTCAGACATCAAGTTTTGAAAAGTGATTTAGAAAAAATTTCTTCCGTTTTAAAAAGAACAAATTTTTTAATAACAGATTGTAAAAGAGATTTCTTTTTAGCAGAAAAATATGGTTTTAAGGGGCAATTTTTAGGAGTTTTACCAGGAGGTGCAGGATATGATTTAGCACATATAAAATCAAGTTACAAAGAACTACATCCTCGAAAAATTATTTTGATAAAAGGATATCAAAATGAGATAGGAAGAGCCCTTTTTGTTTTAAAAGCGATAAAAACAATTATAAAAGATTTAGAAAAATTTGAAATTTATGTTTTTTCTGCCAGAGGAGAAGTTTCTAATTTTATTCTTTCAGATTTTGAATTGAGTAAAAAAGTTAAAATTTTGGGACAACTGAATCAATTAGAGTTGTTTCATTATTTTGGAAAATCCTTTTTGTATATAGGTAATAATATTTCTGATGGAATGCCTAATACATTGATAGAGGCATTATTATTAGGTGCATATCCCTTACAGTCAAATCCAGGTAATGCCACTTTGGAGCTCATTGGTAACAAATATTTTGGGATGACAATTGATAATCCTGAAAATCCTGAGGAAATTGCAAATAAGATAATGCAGATAATAGGACAAAAAGAAAGCCTCGTTTCTTTAGCCAGTTTGAATCATGAAAATGCACTTGAAGATTATAATTATGATAAAATAAAAGAAAAGATTTGTAATTTGTATAATTCGTTATAAATGAACCAGCCATTAGTTTCTATAATAATACCTAGTTTTAATAGAGCTCATTTAGTTGGTGAAACTCTTATTAGTGTAATTAACCAAACGTATAAAAATTGGGAATGTATCATTGTAGACGATAATTCGACAGATGAAACGATAAAAGTGATCAATTCTTTTCAGGAAAAAGACAATAGATTTAAATTAATAATCAAGCCAAAAGCATATAAACAAGGACCTAGTATTTCTAAGAATTTAGGTCTAAAAATAGCTGCCGGTGATTATATTCAATTTTTAGATTCTGATGATATTCTAAAGGAAAATAAAATTGAACAACAGATGAATTTACTTTTTCAGGAAAGTAAACGTACAATTGCAATCTGTAAATGGGGACAGTTTAACACACTTGATGAAGGAATCTCTATCTATGAAGGTAAAGATGATTATAGAAGTTTTGATAATTCAAAAGAGTATTTTGATTTAATTGGTTTACATGGGGGATTTTTTCCATGTCATAACTTTTTAATAAGTAAAGAACTAATCAATTTTGCAGGTTATTGGAATGAAAGTTTGACTGTTAATGATGATGGAGAATTCTTTTTTAGAATACTATTAAATACTGAAAAGATATTATTCTCTGATAAAACCTATGTGTTATATCGAAATAATTCACATGATAATTTAAGTGTTTTGAATTCAGAAAGTAAAGCTACCAGCTTATTGAATAGTTGGAAAATTATAGAAGTATTATTTATTACTAAATACGGTGAACGAGATTCTCTGTATATTAATAAAAAGAAAAGTAGTGTTTACAATGAATTTAAAAGAGCATATCCAAGGATAATATCTCAAAATAAAGATTTTTTTAAGCAGCAAATTAAAGAAGATACCTTAGTTAAGAAAATGATTAAATTAAAAAAAAGAATTAGAAATAGGATCAAAAAAACTTTTGGATTTTAGGTTATGCGCGTAGGTTATAATCCACACAAAGACCAAGTAAATGATGAATCTAAATATATTCATCAAATTATTATACCCGTTTATATACCCAATCAGGAAGGTTATTTTAAAGATAGTCTTGAGATTTTTAAACTGTGTATAGAATCTTTATTGGCTACAACTCACCAAAAAACTTTTATTACTATTGCTAATAACGGTAGTGATAAAATGGTATCAGATTATTTAGATACTCTCTTAAAGCAAAATAAAATCCAAGAACTTATTCATACCGAAAATATTGGTAAACTAAATGCAATAATCAAAGGTCTCGCAGGGAATAATATAGAATTAGTAACCATTTCAGATTCTGACGTGTTGTTTTTGCCCAATTGGCAACAAGAAACAGCTAAAATTTTTGCCAATGTCTCTAATGTTGGAACAGTTGGTATCGTGCCGCAATTTAAGATGTATGAACATTATTGTGGAAATATACTTTTTCATAATTTTTTCAATAAAAAGATGAGGTTTAGACCTGTCAAAAATTCAGATGCTTTAATTCGCTTCTACGATAGCATAGGTTGGGACAGAAGTTATAATCAGGATTATTTAAAATTTAACCTTGGAATAGAAATTAATTCTGAAATGAATGTTCTAGTTGGATCGGGGCATTTTGTAGCTACTTATCGAAAAAATATGTTCGAAGAAATGCCGTCATATTTCAGTCATAAAATGGGAGGAAATAGTGAGCTTTATTTGGATGAATTGCCTCTAAAAAAAGATTACTGGCGATTGACTACAGAAGATAATTATGCTTATCATATGGGGAATGTCCTGGAAGATTGGATGTTCGATAAGTCCAATCAAATTTTAAATAATAATGTAGTTTTTCAACATGATTTTACTGAAAAGAGAAAAATAAGCAAAATATTATATTTCATAAAAAATCGATTATTTGTAAAATTTATTTCAGTAAAATGGACAGTAAATTTATTTTTAAAATGGAAAAAATTGCCAGATAATATGATTAAGAAATATTAAATGCGAGTTTCAATTCTAATCGTTTCAAAAAATCGTAAAGTAGATTTACTTAAAACACTAATAATTCTCGATTCGTTAATCGATAAATCTCAAGTTGAAATTTTAGTTTTCTTGGATGGCTGTTCAGATGATTCAGAAAATCTTAAAGATGAATTGACTTGGGTAAAATGGTATGTTTCTCCAAAATCGATTGGAGCTTCAGCAGCCAGACATCAAATTTATCCTCTAGCCAATTCTGAGATTTTAATTGGTTTAGATGATGATGCCCATCCTTTGAATGAGGATTTTATATTTAAAGTTGAAACGTTATTTAATAAGTTCCCAAATGTTGGAATTCTTTCGTTTGAGGAAATAAAAGGGATTTATCCGTCCGATATTGAGGCATTAAAACACGCTGAAAAAGATAAGAAAGAATTTCTCACTTCCCAGTTTATTGGTTGTGGCTTTGCGATTCGAAAGTCTGTTTATAATCAAACAAATGGTTTTCCGTCATGGATTGATATTTACGGAGAAGAATCTTGTCTTTCTATTGAAGTATTAGCCAAAGGTTATGATGTTTTATATACGAATAAAATTAAAGTAAATCATAGAGTTAATAGAGAACAAAGGAAACAGAATAAACAAAACTACTTTAGATTTGGAAAGCAATTAAAAAATTCAACGTATTACTATTTAGTCTATTATCCTTTTCCCTTAATAAATATTTTAAAATTGTATTGGCATAATTTTAAAAAATATGCATTACTTGATTTTGAGTATTTTAAGATTTATTTTAAGACGGTCATTATTGTACTAATACATATTCCTGAAATTTTAAAATACAGAAAGCCTGTTGATAAAAGTTTGATTGTAAAAATGAGGAATTTATCTAATTTAAAATTTTGAGATGAAAAATATTGCTATAATTCCTGCACGTGGTGGCTCAAAAAGACTACCACAAAAAAATATAAAGTTGTTGGATGGGTTTCCACTGCTTTCCTTTAGTATCTTATTTGCACAAGAAAACAGTGAAATTATTGATGAAATTTATGTTTCGACTGATGATGAGGATATAAAAAATATTGCCTTAAAATACGGCGCAAAAGTTATTGATAGACCTCTGGAACTATCAGGAGATTTAGAGCCTACAGTTTCGGCATTAAAGCATGTTTTGCAAAGTATTGATTGTGATGTAGAAAATGTCATTTTACTACAAGCAACAAATCCAATTCGTCCGGAAAACTTGTTAAAGCAAGCATTTGAAATTTATCAAAAGCAAAACTGCAATAGTTTATTTACCGTTTCGAGGAATTATAAAAAATTCGGAAAAATAACAGATCAAAAATTCATCCCTTATAATTATAAAATTGGACAAAGAAGTCAGGATATTGACCCTCTTTATTTCGAAAATGGATTGCTTTATATTACAAAAGCATCCTTAATTCTTGAAGATATAATTATTTCTGAAGATGCATTTCCTTTAGAAATAGATCATATTTTTGCCAACGTCGATATCGATACACAAGAAGATTTTGATTACGCCAAATATTTATATCATAAACATATTAAAACCTAATTCATAACCTGCCTTATGAACCCATACATAGAAATAGCCGGAAGAAAAATAGGACAGAATTTTCCGCCATTAGTTATTGCCGAAATCGGAATTAATCATGAAGGTTCCCTGCAAGTAGCCAAAGAAATGGTAGATGCTGCACATAGAGCAGGTGCCGAAGTTGTAAAACATCAAACTCATATTGTTGAAGACGAAATGTGCGGTGCTGCTAAAAAAGTGATTCCAGGAAATGCAGATGTTTCTATTTATGAAATAATGGAGCGTTGCTCGTTGAATGAAGAGGAAGAATTGGAACTTAAAAATTATGTCGAAAGCAAAGAAATGATTTTTATATCGACACCATTTTCCCGAGCGGCAGCAGAACGTCTAAAAAAGTTCGATATTCCAGCATATAAAATAGGTTCTGGCGAATGTAATAATTATCCTTTGTTAGAACATATTGCTTCGTTTGGAAAACCTGTAATATTAAGCACAGGAATGAATACCATAGAAAGTGTACAAAAAGCAGTAGCAATTTTTGATCAATACAATGTTCCAGTAGCACTTTTGCATACAACAAATTTATATCCAACACCCATTCATTTGGTACGTTTTGATGCAATGATCGAATTACACCAAGCATTTCCTGATAAAGTTTTTGGCTTAAGTGATCATACTCTAAATAATAATGCCTGTTTGGGAGCTGTTGCTCTAGGCGCAAGTGTTTTAGAAAGACATTTTACAGATCATATGCAAAGAACAGGTCCGGATATTGTTTGTAGTATGGACGAAAAAGCGTGTAAAGAATTAATTACTTCATCAGCAGAAATAGCATTAATGCGTGGTGGAATTAAAAAACCAGCTTTAGAAGAACAAGTAACAATCGATTTTGCATTTGCAACCGTTTGTACAATAGTTCCAATTAAAAAAGGAGAAAAATTATCTAAAGAAAATATTTGGGTAAAACGACCAGGAACGGGTAAAATTTTAGCAGAACATTTTAATGATATAATTGGAAAAATAGCAAAAAGAGATATTCAAAATGATGAACAGTTAGATTTCTCTGATTTTGAATAATTCAATGAAAAAAATCCTATTTCTTACCGGTACGCGCGCCGATTTTAGTAAAATAAAATCACTAATTCAGACTCTTGAAAAGCAACAAGATTTTGAAGTCTATATTTTTGTTACCGGAATGCATTTGCAAGAAGTTTACGGGTACACTTTAATCGAGATTGAGAGATGTAATTTTAAAAACATCCATACATTCAAAAATCATACACATGAAACTACGATGGATTTAACGCTTGCTAAAACCATCGAAGGACTATCGGCATATTGCAAAGCGGTAAATCCAGATATGATAGTAGTGCATGGTGATAGAGTAGAAACGTTAGCAGGAGCAATTGTAGGATCACTCAATAATATTTTAGTTGCACATATAGAAGGTGGAGAGATTTCTGGTACTGTAGACGAACTAATTCGGCATAGTGTAAGTAAATTGAGCCATATTCATTTTGTATCCAACAAACAGGCACAAAAAAGATTGATACAAATGGGAGAAATAAAAGAATCAATATTTACAATTGGTTCCCCAGATGTCGATATTATGTTTTCAGACCATTTACCGGATTTAATTACAGCCCAAGCATATTATAAAATTGATTTTGAAAAATATGCAATAGTAATGTTTCATCCCGTTACTACCGAAATTAAAGAAATGCAGCAATATGTACAAAACTTTGTAACTTCATTACTGCAAGACAATCATAATTACATCGTTATTTTTCCAAATAACGATTTAGGAAGCCAATTTATCCTTGAAGAATATGAAAGACTGAAAGGAAATGAACGATTCAGAATTTTTCCGTCACTTAGATTTGAGTATTTTTTGACTCTATTAAAAAACAGTCAGTTTATTATTGGTAATAGTAGTGCAGGAATTAGAGAAGCTCCATATTATGGAATTCCTATAATTAATATAGGCACCCGCCAGCAAAATAGAGCTGTTCACGCTGATATTATCAATACAGATTATTCTGAAAAAGGTATAAAAAAGGCACTTTCAATTATAAACTCACATAAAGTAAAAAGTGTAGAAAATGATTTTGGTCATGGTAATAGTAACGAGCTATTTCTTCAATGTCTTAATAAAACAGATATTTGGCAACTCAATCATCAAAAACAATTTAGAGATTCAAATTAATGGTTACGTTTTTAAATCTTGGTAAAAAAGAAAAATTACTAAAACAATTAAAAATAGAATTAAGAAGATTATAAATTATAAATGAAAAAATTAGGAATAGTAATTACAGATGGTGTTGGTTTTAGAAACTTTATTTTAAGTGATTTCTTAATTGAAGCCGAAAAAACATTCGATGAAGTTGTAATTCTTTCTTGTTTGCCAGCTTCAGTTTATTCGGAATTTGTAATAAACTCAAAAATTATTGAATTGGATGTTTTTGAGGAAAAGTTTAGTACATGGTTTTTTAGAAAAGCCAAAGAAGTTGCACATCTCAAACTACATCAAAAAAACAACTTTGGAATTCAGGATAGTTTAAAAACCAATACATCAACCTCAAAAAGTAATAGAGGTTATGCAACTCGTTTTATATTTAAACTAACTTCGGTTTTACATTCAGAAAAATGGATTCAAAGATTTAATTTTAGACAACAGCTTTCTTTTAAAAACGATTCGAAAACAATTGGTTATAAAACAATTTTAGAAAAAGAGAATTTTGATCTATTGTTTTTTACCCATCAAAGACCTCCATATATAGCGCCATTGGTTTACCAAGCAGAAAAACTAAAAATTAAAACAGCCTCATTTATTTTTAGTTGGGATAATCTGGCTTCAAAAGGAAGGATGGCAGCCAATTTTGATTATTATTTGGTTTGGAGTAATTTAATGAAATCAGAATTGCAACAGTTTTATTCGTCAGTAAAAAAAGATCATATTGAAGTGGTTGGAACGCCACAATTTGAGCCCTATGTTTTGGATAGATACAAAGTTTCTAAAGAACAATTTATTTTAAAATTTAAGTTAAATCCCAATTTAAAAACTATTTGTTTTAGTTGTGGAGATATTTCTACAAGTAAAAATGATGAATTGTATATCGAAACCATAGCTAATGCCATACAAGAAGGAAAAATAAAAGATGTAAATTTTATTATAAGAACTTCGCCGGCAGAAGATCCTATCCGTTTTTCAAATTACGCGAAGAGATTTCCTTTCATAAAATGGAATTATCCAAAATGGAATTTATCAAGAGAAAATCATCAAGAATCCTGGTCACAAAGAATTCCTTCGATCGAAGATATTAAAGATTTAAGAAGCTTATTAGAGTATTCAGATCTTAATATTAATATGTTATCTACAATGAGTCTTGATTTTATTCAGTTTGATAAACCTGTAATAAATACCGTTTTTGGGAATTCTAAAAATGGATTATATGACGATCAGCGGTTCTTAAAGTATGCTCATATAGAAAATGTTGTAAAAAGCAATGCAACCAAAATTGTAAAAGATCAGGAAGAATTAATAAATGCAATAAACTTGTATTTAGATAATTCAGAATTAGATTCAGAAAACAGAAAAGAATTATTGCAATTGCAAGTAAGTAAGCCATTAGAAAACACAGGTAAAAGAATCGCACAAACTCTTTTAAAATGGACGTAAGCATGCAAAAAATTGCTATTCTATGTAATTACGAGTTGCTGCCCGAAAGAATTGGAGGCATGGATTATTTTTTCTGGGAATTTGATAAAAAATGCAAAGACAATAATATTCAAGTAGATTGGTTTTTTCCAAACAAATCAAATCATGGCAATTATTCAGACTTGACTATTTACAGTAACACAGAACTTAGTTTAGAAAATTATTTTCTTTCTTATTTTAAAAATAATAAACCTGAGTATACACATATTATTACCCATTTTTTAGAACTTTCTACACCATTTTTCTATAAAATTAAAAAACTGTCTAAAGCAAAAATTATAGCAGTTGATCATAATCCCAGACCTTTGAACGGATATTCTTTCAAAAATAAAGTAAAGAAAAAACTAAAAGGAATTTTGTTTTCAAGACATACAGATGTTTTTGTTGGAGTATCGGAATACAGTAAAAATCACCTTATAAATGATTTTGGTAATCATATAAAAAGCAAAATAAAAGTTATTCCAAATGGAGTAGATTTTTCAAAATTTAAAAAGAAAACTTCTTTTATTCCAGATAACAAATTCATTGTCGCGTGTCATTTAAGAAAAGAAAAAGGAATTCAAGACTTAATTGTAGCGGTAAATAAAATTAAGAAAGAGCATAATTTTGATTTTTCGATTGATGTTTATGGTAAAGGATATTACAAAGAGCAATTAAATAAAATGATTGTCGATTTTTCTCTTCAAAATATTTTTAGTTTTAAAGGAAGTGTGTCCAATTTAAATGAAATTTATTGTAATTATGACTATCTGTTACATCCCTCACACGGCGAAACATTTTGCTATACAGTGCTGGAAAGTCTAATTTGCAACTTACCTGTAATAACAACAAGAAAAGAAGGAAATGTTCTTGATCTGGTAAAGGAAAATCAAAACGGTTTTTTGTTTGAAGTTTCTAAAATAGACCAACTAAAAGAGATTTTATTAAAAGTTTTAAATCAAAACTATAATTTAGAGAATAACTCAGTTATTAATGATAATTTGCACACTTTTTCGCTAATCAATATGGTTGAAAATTATTTTGAACTAGTTAATAAGAATCAAAATCTATAAATCCACTAAAGTCCTTATTATCAATATATGTTTTTTAATTCCTTAGCATTTGCTATTTTTTTACCAATCGTTTTTTTCTTGTACTGGTTCGTTTTCAATAAAACGAAAAGCACACAAAATGCATTGTTAATTGTTGCTAGTTATTATTTTTATTCCTGTTGGGATTGGAGATTTCTTTTTTTACTAGTTTTCTCTACATTCCTGGATTATTACACCGGAATTCAAATCGAGAAAGGAAAATCAGAACAAAGTCGAAAATTCTGGTTCTGGCTAAGCGTTTTAGTCAATTTAGGATTTTTAGGCATTTTTAAATACTACAACTTTTTTGCAACATCCTTCTCAGAATTATTAAATTCGGTTGGAATTCAGGCAAGCCCAATTTTATTAAAAGTAATTCTTCCAGTCGGAATTTCATTTTATACTTTTCACGGATTATCCTATGTTATCGATATCTATTATAAAAGAATAAAAGCCGAATATAACTTTGTAGATTATTCACTATTTGTAAGTTACTTTCCGCTTTTAGTTGCCGGACCAATAGAAAGAGCAACACATTTATTGCCTCAGGTAAAAGTAAAACGAGAATTTGATTTAGAAAAAGCCAAAGAAGGAGTTTGTCAAATTATTTGGGGATTAGTCAAAAAAGTTATCATTGCAGATACTTGTGCTACATATGCCAATGCAATTTTTGACAACTATACTTCAATGAATTCGTTCTCGCTTATTTTAGGAGCAGTATATTTTGCATTTCAAATCTATGGTGACTTTTCAGGATATTCGGATATTGCATTAGGAGTATCAAAACTATTCGGACTCGATTTATTACGAAACTTTAATTATCCCTATTTTTCAAGAGACATTGCAGAGTTTTGGCGTCGCTGGCATATTTCGCTTTCGTCTTGGTTTCGGGATTATTTATACATTCCGTTAGGTGGTAGCAAAGGCGGAATCTGGATGAAAATTAGAAATACATTTATCATTTTTGTTGTTAGTGGGTTTTGGCACGGAGCCAATTGGACTTATATTACATGGGGATTCATAAACGCGATTTACTTTTTACCGTTATTGTTACGAAATAGTAACCGAAATAATATCGACGAAATAAAAGTTACTTGGAATCTTGATTCTGTAAAAGTAATCGTAAGCATTCTTACCACGTTTTTAATTACGTGTGTTGCGTGGGTGTTTTTTAGAGCAAGAACGATTTCTGATGCTGTTTTATATTTAAAACGTATAGTAACAAACAGAGATTTTGCTTTTCAGTTTCTAGAAAATGACCGCTATAATTATGAACTACTATTAATGATTGGCATATTTGTTTTGGTTGAATGGAATAACCGAACAAAAGTTGAGCCCTTATCAGGAAAAAATAGTATGCTTAAAATAGCATTGGCAATACTAGCGATTATGGCATTTGGCACTTTTTCAGATTACAAAGAATTTATATATTTTCAATTTTAATGAAGCGGTTTTTAATTTATTTAGTCAAAATTTTATTCGTTACAATTTTTATAGCAGTTGTGCTGGACGGATTGTATACGGCAATTTTTATGCAATCTAAAAATCGTGGAAAAATAGAAGCGGTTATAAATTCTAAAGCTAAAAATTATGATGTAGTGATTTTGGGTTCATCAAGAGCAAACAATCATTTTGTATCTCAAATGTTTGAAGACAAAGGATTAAAAACCTTTAATTACGGTATGAGTGGAGGGCATTTATTTGAAGCCTCATTAATGCTTAAATTAATGATCGAACGAAAATATGAAATTAAAAATGTAATTCTTGAGGCCGATTTAAATCTTTCAAACGATAAGGAATCTGATGGAGTTTCTGCAAAATTCCTGCCCTATATTCATAATTCAGAAGTAATAAAAGATCATTTTTTGAGCCAGGAAAATTTTAATCAATTATATTATATTCCTTTTTACAGATACGTAAAGTATGATTCTAAAATAGGTTTTAGAGAAATTTATAATATTACAAAAGGCGAGTCAACAAATGCTCTAGATAATCAAGGTTATTACCCGTTAGCGAAACATAAAAACGGGAATATGAAAAACAACATATTGAATTTAAAACCGTTGCCACATAATAAATATTACGAAGAGATTAAAAGTATATGCAAAGCAAACAACATCAACTTTATTGCTGTAATGACTCCAATGTGCGAAAATGTTGTTGGAATGAATTATTTTGATAAAGTAAAAAAAGCATATCCTGAAATTCATAACTATGAGAATGTTGTAATAGAAAATAAATATTTCTCATCATGTGGACATATGACTGACGCTGGAGCAAAAATCTTTACAGCTAGAATATTAAAAGACTTTTTTAATAAATAAGATTCATGAAAATTGCTTTTTTAACACCAGAATATCCGCATCCAAAAACAGGAAATTCTGGTGGTATAGGAACCAGTATTAAAAATTTGGCAATTGGTCTTTTATCAAAAGGTATTACAGTTCGGGTTTTGGTGTATGGACAAAAAGTAGATAATGTTTTTGATGACAATGGAATTCTAGTTCAGCAAATAAAGAATGTGAAGCTAAAAGGATTGTCGTGGTTCTTAACGAGAAAAAAGTTAGAAAGAATTATAAATCAATTATTTTTAGACAAAAAAATTGATTTGGTTGAAGCCCCAGATTGGACAGGAATTACATCATTTATAAAACCCAAATCATGTCCGTTAATTATAAGATTAAATGGCTCAGACACTTATTTTTGCCATTTAGACAATCGGCCAGTAAAATGGATTAATAGATTTCATGAAAAAAGAGCTTTAAAAAATGCGGATAGATTATTGTCCGTAAGTCAATTTACAGCAGATAAAACAAATGAGATTTTTGGTTTAAATAAAGCATTTACAATTATTCCAAATCCTATCGATACAAATTTGTTTCAGACCAATATTGAAAATCCTCAGAAAGAGAAAACCATACTCTATTTTGGAAGTTTAATTCGTAAAAAAGGACTTCTCGAATTGCCATTGATTTTTAATAAAGTAATAGAAAATAGTCCTAATACTAAATTGATTTTAGTTGGTAAAGATGTTCCCGATATTATTTCAGGAAAATCTTCGACTTGGCAAATGATGCAAGAGCTATTTTCAGAAAAAGCTAAAATTAATGTCGACTATTTAGGAAGTGTTCCTTATTCTGAAATAAAAATAAAAATCGAAGAAGCAACTGTTTGCATATTTCCCTCTTTTGCAGAAGCGCTTCCAGTATCTTGGTTAGAAGCAATGGCTATGAAAAAAGCAATTGTCGCATCAAATGTTGGTTGGGCAAATGAAATGATTATGGATGGAGAAAGCGGTTTTTTAGTCAGCCCAAATAATCACAATTTGTTTGCATCTAGAATAATACAACTTTTAGATCATTCAAATCTTGGAACTAAAATGGGTGAAAATGCTAGAAATAGAGTTAAAAAGCTCTTTGATACAGATAAAGTTGCCAAAGATAATATTGATTTTTATAAATCATTAATTGATTAACCTTTGATAGTATTATATCATAACGGAGCTAGAGCCGTAAAAGTTGTTTCAAACGAAAACAAGATTTTACCTTGTAACAAGAATGTAAAACTATCTATTGTATTGTCTCAACTTGCTTTTCAATATCCAGATTCAAAAATTATTTGGTGTAACGAAAAGTTAGAATCAAATCTAAACTTAGAAACTATAGATACAATTTTTCATCATGATAAGATGATGTTGTCCTATAATCCTGAGGGAATTGAGTTTTTAGGTCGAAAAATTGGTTATATAGATGACTCCCCTTTCATAAAAATCAAAAAAGATGTAAGTTATCCAACTTGGCAAATGAGTAGTTTAGTAGGAGCTATTCATGCATCAGTACTTGTAGAGATTGAGAAAAAAATAAAATTAGATTCTGATTTTGATTACTATCTTACTTCAATAGCTAAGCTATGTATGCCTTTAGGTTTATTATGCTATTCACAACCAAAATTATTGTTTGAAACCAAAATCCGCTTGATTTCAAAACCTTCTAATTTGATTCTTTTCAGATTTGTGAAACAGCATTATAAAACCCGATGGATATTTTTGCTATTCCTGAATTTAATAATCTCTGAATTCAAATTTCCTCTTTTAGCTTTACTATCTAGTTTTACTTTTAAGAACAGAAATAATAATAATATTTGTCTCGATTCAATTAAAGTTAGTTCTTCATTACAGGAAATTAATTCAACAACTATTGATGTTATTATTCCAACTATTGGAAGAAAACAATATTTATATGATGTTTTAAAAGACTTATCTCAGCAAACACATTTGCCTAAAAATGTAATAATTGTTGAACAGAATCCTTTAATAGAGAGTTTTTCAGAGTTAGAATATTTAACTTCAGAAGATTGGCCATTTGTTATAAAACACACTTTTACACATCAGGCAGGGGCATGCAATGCCAGAAATGTAGCTCTTAATCAAGTAGAAAGTGAGTGGCTTTTTTTTGCAGATGATGATATCAGAATTGAAAATTTGTTTATTGAATCAGCATTCGATTTAATTTCAAAATATAAGAATAAGGCCGCGACGTTTAATTGTTTACAGGTAAATGAAAAAAGTTCTTATAAAGAGATATTTCAGTGGAGTGCTTTCGGATCAGGATGTAGTATTGTTAAAAGTGAGGTAGTTGAAAAATTAAGATTCGATACGAAATACGAATTTGGATTTGGAGAAGATTCCGATTTTGGAATGCAAATACGAAATCAAGGATATGATATATTATATTTTCCTGTTCCTTTAATATTACATTTAAAAGCTCCTATTGGTGGTTTTAGAACAAAGCCTGATTTGGTTTGGAACAACCATAAAATTAAGCCGAAACCATCTCCTACAGTTTCACTATATAAAATATTGAATCAAACAAAAGAGCAGCAAAAAGGATATCAAATAGTTTTATTTTTTAAATACTATAAAAAACAATCTATAAAGAATCCAGTGCGATATTTTTTTAACTTTCAGAAGCAATGGAAACAAAGTTTGTATTGGGCAAATGAATTAATACGTAAGTCGGAATGATGTTTTCTCTAATTATTTGTACTTATATGCGCCCTGAACCATTGTTTAAATTATTACAATCAGTTCAGAAACAAAATTTGTATCCGGATGAAATTTTAATTATCGATGGATCTTTAGATCATAAAACGAAAATTTTATTAAATGAAAATCAATTCGAAAATTTAAAATATTTTTTGGTTGATGATCAAAATCGCGGACTTACTAAACAAAGAAATTTTGGAATTGATAAACTAAGGGATGATCTCGAAATAGTTTGTTTTCTAGATGATGATACTATTTTAGAAGAAAATTATTTTCAGGAGTTAATCAATACTTATAAAAAATATCCAGATGCATTAGGTGTTGGTGGATATATCATAAACGAAACAAAATGGGAGAAAGTAAGTGATGATTATAAAGTTTCTATAAATGAGTTTTATTTTGATGGATGGAAACGCAAAGATGGAAGTCGTTTTGTTCTTCGAAAAAAATTGAATCTAGATAGTAATTGTCCTCCGGGATTTTTGCCTTTATTTTCGCACGGAAGAAGTATTGGATTTTTGCCACCAAGTGATAAAATATATCAGGTCGAACAATTAATGGGTGGAGTATCATCATTTAGAAAATCTGTATTTGAAAATTTTTCATTTTCAACCTATTTTGAAGGTTACGGACTATATGAAGATGCTGATTTTACGTTAAGGGTATCTAAAGTTGGAAAATTGTATGTGAATACAAAAGCTCGTTTAGGGCATTTTCATGCCGCCTCAGGTCGCCCTAATCAGTATAAATATGGTAAAATGGTAGTTAGAAATGGATGGTACGTCTGGAGGGTCAAAAATCCAAATCCAGTTTTAAAAGATCGTTTCAAATGGAATGCTATTATAATTATTCTTACTTTAATAAGATTTACTAATTCAGTTACGAGTAGTAATCGAAAGGAAGCTTTTACTGAAGCAGTTGGAAGATCAGTTGCTTGGTGGGAACTGATTTTTAATAAACCGAAAGTAAAATAATACAAGGCTGCATGAAAACGATTTTAATAGCGCATAATTATACTGAAGATTCATTTTCATTAATGAGTTATCATTTAGCCCATTATTTAGCCGATTTAGGAAATCGAGTTGTTTTTATTTCGCACAATCCTTTCTTTGAAGAAAGTAAAATTATTAATAAAGATAAAGGTGAAATTGTTATTTGTTCATGGCCAACCAAAAAAAGACCTACATCATTAAAGGACGTTTTTTGGTTTTGCAGCATATTTTTCAAATACAGACCTAATGTAGTGATTGGTCATTTCGTGGGTGCAAATATTACAATTGGTATTTCAAAAATACTCTCTTTTGGTAAGACCAGAACATTTGCTTATTACCATACTTTAAGTGATCAAATCTGTAAAGATAGAAAACCGGCTATTGTAAAAGACAAGTTGTTTTTCTTGCGAAAAAAAATGTTTTATAAGTTGTTTTGTAATGTTATTGTCTGCCCTTCCAATTTGGCCAAGTTAGATTTAGAGAAATATTATGCAGTAAAAAAAGGAATAGTCGTTTTAAATCCGATGAAAGATAGATTGAAGGACAAAACTATTCTGAAAAAAAACATTGTTATATCTTTTCTTGGAAGATTAGATCCGTCAAAAGGAGTTATTGATTTAGTTACTGCTTTCAAAATTTACAGTGAAAAAAATAAAACATCCAATATAATTCTCAATATCGCTGGCACAGGAATTCAGGAAAATGAAGTTAAACAGTTGATCGAAAATGAAAGTAAAATTTTTTATTTAGGAGGATTGAGTTATGATAAAATTGACGATTATTTAGGAAAAAGTCATTTTACAGTTATACCTTCAAAAGTAGATAATTTACCCACAGTTGGTTTAGAATCATTAATGAATCAAACACCATTATTAATTTCAAATGGCGTTGGCTTGACCAATTATTTAGAAGACGGTGTTGATTGTTTTAAGTTTAATTCAGATGTAAAATCGATGATTTCACTTTTTGAACGAGTTGAAAATAATTTTGATATGCAAATTCAAATGAGTTTTCATGCAAGAAAAACTTTTTTGGAAAAATTCACTATTGAAAATTATTGTACTACACTTTCAAAAAAAATAATGCAATGAAATTTGCCATAATTACTCATGTCGCTCATATTCAAAAAGAGAACGAATATTTTGCATATGCACCTTATGTTCGCGAAATGAATATTTGGTTAAAGTATGTTGATGATGTAATTATTGTTGCTCCTCTAGAAAGTAATGAACCTAAAATAATAGATATTCCTTATCAGCATAATAGAATAAATTTTAAAAAAGTAAGTGATTTTAGTTTCGTTACCTTCAAAAAAAGTTTACTTTCAATTTTAAAATTACCAAGGATTTTTTGGGAAGTATTCTGGGCGATGAAAGATGCAGATCATATTCATTTGCGCTGTCCGGGAAATATGGGTTTAATAGGTTGTTTAGTTCAGATTTTATTTCCGAAAAAAGAAAAAACAGCAAAATACGCTGGTAATTGGGATCCTAAAAGTAAACAGCCATACACATACAAATTGCAAAAATGGATGCTAAGTAATACTTTCCTGACCAGAAATATGAAGGTTTTGGTTTACGGGGACTGGGAAAATCAATCGAAAAATAGTAAACCATTTTTTACAGCCACCTATTCAGAATCGGAAAAAGAATCGGTTCAAAAAACAAGTTTCGATCAGGAAACAAAATTCATTTTTGCGGGAAGTCTGGTTCTAGGAAAAAATCCTATGTATGCAATTCAATTTGTTGAAAAGTTGCACGAACAAGGATATGCAGTGACTTTAAATTTATATGGCGAGGGTCCGGAAAGAATTAGTTTAGAGAATTATATTCAAATAAATAATTTAGGAGCCTTCATAACTTTAAATGGAAATGTAAATCAAAATACACTGAAGAAAGCATATCAAGAAAGCCATTTTGTTATTTTACCTTCTAAAAGCGAAGGCTGGCCAAAGGCAATTGCAGAAGGAATGTTCTGGGGTTGTGTACCTATTGCCACTTCAGTATCTTGTGTGCCATTTATGCTGGATTATGGAGAAAGAGGGGGACTACTTAAAATGATTTTGGAAAAAGATACCGAGCAAATAGAGACTATTTTAAAAAGTGAATTAGTTTTTAAAAACAAGAGTAAAAAAGCGTTAGAATGGTCACAAAAATATACTATAGATGTTTTTGAGAAGGAAATTAAAAAAATGTTAGATAAATAATCATGAAAATAAAGAATAAGAAATTTTTAATTATTATTCTCTTTTTAGGGATCTTAATATTGATCTTGATAAATAGCAGAACTCCTTTTTTTCAGCCAAATGAAGTTGGCGGTTGGTCTGTAGGATATGGAGAATCTAACGAATTTCCCAAAAGCATTAATGCAAAGAATAATGCTATTTATAATATTGAAAAATTGAAGATTAGTAATGACTCTACAGTTTTTTTAGCTGATCCTTTTTTCGTCAAAGAGAAAGACACTTTTTATTTATTTTTCGAACACAAAAAAAATAAATTTAATGGAGATGTTGGTTTGTTAACCTCAATTGATGGAAAGAATTACCAGTATCGTGGTACAGTACTTACTCAAAAGTTTCATTTATCGTATCCTCAGGTATTCAAATATCGAAACGACTTTTACATGGTTCCCGAGTCCAAAGGAGCAAATAATGTATTGCTATATAAAGCACATCATTTTCCTTTTGACTGGAGGGTTTGCGATACTTTGGTAAGTAATATTAAATTGAAAGATCCGTCAATATATCTATCAGATTCTTTAAATGTTATGGTAGCTTCAGATGATAATTTGAATATGTACATGTACCAGGCCGATTCGCTTTTTGGAAAATGGAAATTACATAAAAAACCAATAGTCATGATGGGGACAGAAGCCAGAGCGGGCGGACGTTTTTTTGCTGATAAAAAAGGACTGATTTTGCCGGTACAAAATGGTACAAATGGTTACGGATTTGGACTGTCGTTATATCGTTTTTCTTTTAAGGATGGAAATTATACCGCTAAAAGAGAATCTCCATTTTTTTTAAAGGCTAATAAAGAAATAAAAGAATTTAATGCAGGAATGCATCAATTGGATATTCAAAAGATAGATGATAACCGTTACTACTATGTATATGATGGAAATGCATTAAATGGCGACTCTAAAAAATTAAATGTTTATGGTCCTCTCAAATGGACTTACATTGATGTTAAAAATTGGATTTTAAATCAATGAGAATCATTCAAATGATAGATTCCCTTGAAGCGGGTGGAGCAGAGCGTATGGCAGTAAATTATGCTAATGCTTTGGTTAATGAAATTGAATTTTCTGGATTGGTTACTACTAGAAAAGAAGGTTCTTTGCGAGACAAAATTGATGCGAATGTTTCTTATTTATTTTTAAATAAAAAGAGGCAACTTGACTTTGGTGCACTTTTTAGATTAAGATCTTTTGTGCTAAAAAATAAAGTAACTCATATTCATGCGCATAGTACCTCTTTTTTTCTAGCTTTCTTATTAAAATTAATTCATCCTTCGTTAAGAATTATTCGACACGATCATTATGGAAATAATGAGTTTTTATTGGCTCGCCCTTATTTTGTATTAAAGCAAACAGCTCCTTTTTTTAATGGAATTATTGTTGTAAATCAAAAGCTTAAAAATTGGTCCGAATTAAAATTAAAAGCAAAAAATATTATCTATTTACCTAATTTTTCAGTTAAAGAGAAAAGTAAAAGAGCAGATAAAATTCTTAAAGGTTGTGAAGGAAAAAGAATTGTTTGTTTAGCTAATTTGAGACCCCAGAAGAACCATTTTTTATTATTAGAAGTAGCTAAAAAACTAAAAAAAACGTATTCAGATTGGACTTTTCATTTAGTTGGAAAAGATTTTGAAGATGATTATGCAATGCAGATTAAGAAATTAATTCTAGAATATGAATTAGAAGAAAATGTATTTCTTTATGGCTCGAGACCAGATGTAGAAAATATACTAAATTTAACATCAATTGCTATATTGACTTCACAATCTGAAGGATTACCAGTTTCGCTCTTAGAATATGGAATGTATAAAAAACCAATTGTTGTTACTCGAGTTGGGGAAATACCAACAATCGTTCAACATGAAGAAAATGGTTTTGTTGTTGACTCTAACGAACCAGATTTGTTTTATAAATATCTAGTCAAATTGATTACTACTGAGAAAATCCGTTTTGATTTTGGACAAGCACTTTATAATACAGTTCAAAGTGATTATACAGATAAAAGTGTAATAAGTAAATATTTAAATTGGTTGCAAAAAAGTTAAAAATGAAGAAAGAAGATCAGTCTTATATTTTTTTAATAATGCTTCATTTTTTATTAGGAGCATTAATATTCGCATTTCCTTTTGCTTCAAAAATATATACTTTGGCAATATTTGTAGTTGGGGTTTATTACATTGTAAAAACGGAGAATAAAAATAATGAAGTTCTTATTGCATCTGCTTATGTTGTAGGTGTTGAGGTGCTTTTACGAATGACCGATGGGATGATATTGAATGAGTTTGGTAAATATTCAATATTGTTTTTTATGTTTCTAGGAATGATTTATTCCAGATTTTCCACGAATGGTCTATTATATGGTATTTTCTTGCTTTTACTTGTTCCGGGTATTATTTTATCTACTACCTCCTTAAATTTAGATACTGATATTAAAAAGGCAATTGTATTTAATATTTCCGGGCCGGTTTGTTTAGGAATTTCTTCCATCTATTGTTATCAGCGTAAAATAAGTTTCGACAGATTAAAGCAATTAATTACCGCTTTTTCTATGCCTTTAATTAGTACTTTGACTTATCTTTATTTTTATACACCTAGTATAAAAAATGTGATTAATGGAACGCAATCTAATTTTGAAACGTCCGGTGGATTTGGTCCCAATCAGGTGTCCACGCTATTGGGTTTAGGTATTTTTGTCTTTTTTGTTCAATTGTTGTTAAATTCCAAAAGTCGATTATTGCAAGTAATAAACGCAGGATTTGTTCTTACTTGTGCTTTTAGGAGTATTGTTACTTTTTCTCGAGGTGGAGTAATAACCGCAGTGGTGATGATTCTTTTATTTTTAATAGTTTTGTTTTTTCAAGCTAATAATAATGCAAGACCTAAAATTACATTTATTATTATATTTTCTTTTTTAACAGGATTAGGAGTTTGGGGTTATAGCTCTCTTGAGACTAAAGGATTGATTAATAAGCGTTATGCAAACGAAGATGCTTTAGGAAGAAAGAAAAAAAGCCAGCTAGGTGGAAGGGAAGTTCTAATGGAAACAGAGTGGAAAATGTTTTTGGATAACCCAATTTTGGGAGTGGGTGTTGGTAAAAATAAGGAGTTAAGAAAACAACAAACAGGAATTGATTTGGCGAGTCACAATGAAATTACGAGAATGTTGGCAGAGCATGGTTTATTTGGAATAATCGATTTACTGATTTTATTTTTTACTCCTTTGCTTTTGTTTTTTAATAACAGACGAAATATTTTTGCACTTTCTTTTTTGACGTTTTGGTTGCTCACTATAAATCATGCCGCTATGCGACTTGCGGCTCCAGCTTTTGTATATGCACTTGCACTTCTTTCAGTACAAGTTAAAAATCCTGAAATAGCAGAAAAATCCGTCGAGTAAATTCTATTTTTTATAATACATTTGCCTCATGTTTAAGCCCCTAAACAAAATCGAATAAATGTTTTCAAAAAATAAAATGCATTTCGAAATTTCAGAAAGAAGAATATTGCTTCTTGTTTTCGATGCTGTTTTTGTTTTATCAGCTTTATATCTATTAAGCATAATAACTGATTACGGTTATTTTGTTTTTGAGCAAAGGCATACTCTAAGGATCGTTTTATTGGTAAGTTATATATACATTTTTGGATTAATTTTCGAAATGTATAATCTACAAGTCGCAAGTAATCAATTGCAGATTCTTCAAAGTGTAATTTTTACCGCAACAGCGACAGGCTTAGCCTATTTGTTTACACCTATTTTATCGCCAGAATTACCCAAACAGAGATTAGTTATATTGACTTTCTATGCTGCGATAACTTGTACCTTACTATTATGGCGTTTGTTTTATGTCTATTTTCTGGCATCACATCGGTTTTCTCAAAATGTAGTTTTAATTTGTGATCAAAATCAGGTTGAAGAATTGGTTTCAGGACTTGAAAAAGTCGATCCGCATTATAAAATTATTGGTTTTGTAAATTCAGATTCTGTTTCTGAAGAACGCTCAGATTCTTATTATATAAAAAAGATTGAAAAGAAAAATTTAGAAGCTTTTGTTGTTCATAATCATGTTTCTGAAATTGTTATTGCCTCCCAGAAAACTGACGGTATTACTGCTGACTTGTACCAGCAATTACTTCACTTGTTAGAGTCGGGAAATGTTATTCGCGAATATACCCAGGTTTACGAAAGTAAAACTCAACGTATTCCGGTGCATTATATAGCAAGAGATTTTTACAGATTTTTCCCGTTCAGCAGGAGTAATAGTAATAAACTATATTTATTTTTAGTTCGCTTTTTAGAATATCTATTCTCTATTATTGGTTTGGCAATTTGTGTTGTTTTTATCCCTTTTATTTTCATCATTAATTTAGGAGCAAACAAAGGTTCATTGTTTTATACACAGGAACGAGTAGGTAAAAACGGTGTTGTTTTTAAAATCTATAAGTTTAGAACAATGGTTGGAAACTCAGAGACAAACGGTGTTGTTTTTGCAACTTCAAACGATACACGAGTTACTCCCTTTGGAAAAATGATGCGCAAATCAAGAATTGATGAATTACCACAGTTTTTTAATGTTTTAATGGGCGATATGGCTGTTATTGGTCCAAGACCTGAGCGACCTTTTTTTGTTGAAGAAATAGCTCAAATAATGCCATTTTACGAAACCAGACATGTTATAAAACCTGGGCTTACAGGTTGGGCACAAGTAAATTATTCTTATGGCGAATCTATCGATGAGAGTTTAATAAAACTACAATATGATTTATACTACATCAAACACCGCAGTATATTTCTAGATTTAAGTATTACCTTTAAAACCATTACTACAGTTTTATTTTATAGAGGGCAGTAGTTAAATCAAGACAATAGTTTTAGATAATAATAGGAATACGTTTTTTATTTCGAATAGCTACTCTTACCAAAACAAATCCGCTAGTTATAATCATTGGTAAAACAATAAAGAAATGTGCTTTGTTGATTAGAAAAATGGTGTAAACGATCAAAAAGATCAAGTGTATAACAGCAAATCGATACGTCCATCTTTTGTTTTTTGCAATTGAAAAGAAAATCAAAATCAACAAAAGAGGACTAAATAAAAGTACATTGTAATTCATTGCCAGTTCTTGGTGAAGAGAATAAAACCCCACAATAACAAAAAAGACTCCAAGTAAAGATAAAATTAAAAGATAAATTTTATCAACTATTTTATTATGTGCTAAGACTACAAAAGCTAATATAATTAGATATGTGTAAACATTATTCCACCAAGATGAAGGTGTTTCTTTCTTAAAATCTAGTAAAGTTTTGCTTTTGCCAGCTAAAGGATGATTTTGAAAAGTAGTTTTTTCTAGACTGTTTTTTAACTCAAAAGGCAAAAAGATCTTAGTTCCTAATTGATCTACTTTAGTTCCGAAAATAATACTAGTACCTAATTGTTCGTAAAAATGACCATTAAAATATGGGAATAAAATAGAACGATAAGTAATATCAGTTTCACCTTTTTTGGTAATTACATTTCCATTCAAAGACAAATTAATGACGTCAACAACCATTGAAGTACAGTTCTTATCAATAAATTTATATGTATAAAAACGATCTTCAGAAAATATAGTTTTATTTAGTTTGTCGAAAAGTTTTTGTTTCAATTCTTGTGGCATAAACAATTCCTGCTCAAAAATGCTTCTTTTTTCAGCAGTGTATTCATTCACGAAATCTCCAAATGCGGCTGCAGTTGCACAATATTGTAAGTCACCTTTGGCAAATCTGGCAACAAAGTTTGGTGTTCTAAAATCAAACGTACCATAGTTGTAAACGACATCAATATTATTTGTAGGATCAGCAACTCTAATGGCTGTATGGCCAAAAAAAGAATAAGATTCGTTACCAAGTCCACAGGTCAGAACACTTACTTTAGCATCTTTTGATAGCGGTAAATTTTGGCTAAAACCTACAAAACTTAGTAATAATAGTAAACTAAAAAGTGTTTTTGTGAAAATGACATTTTTCATAATTTAAAATTTTAAGAAGTGTAAGGTTTTATAAATTTTATCTAAAGATACCCAAATCTACTTTTAAAGAAAAAATATTTGAGTATAAAGCTGTACTTTGGTTTCCTAAGTCAGTCAAAGCATAGTCAACCTGAATGCCTTTGTATTTAAAACCTAATCCAATATTAGGCTGAAAATTTACTTTTTCAGTATTATCGAGTTGCGTTACATTTTGAAAATTTCCTGCACCAGCTCTTAAAAATACAAGATCAGTATAACCAAATTCAAAACCAATTGCAGGATCAATACTTACCGCTTTTGAAGAAATAATATCGTTAGTTTGCTCAAATCTCATATTCAAATTTGTAGCAATCAAAAGACTATAATCGTTATGAAATTCAAATTTTCTAGAAACTCCTAATTGAGCTTTTGGTAAAGTAATCTCAGTGCTTTCTGGTAATTCATTGTTTTCGCCCGGAATAGCATTTGCAATTTTTTGATATTCTTTCTCGTCAATATTCCAAATATTGTAAGTAGTTGTAATATCTCGAAGCATTAATCCAAACTTCCAATCATTACGTTCAAACTGAAGACCAACATCAAATCCAAAACCCCATGAATTAGCAAATTTTCCAATAATTCTTCGAATTACTTTCGCATTAACCCCATATTGAAATCCGTCAACAGGTAATTTTCTGGCATAAGAAAAGGTGAAACCATAGTCAGCAGTCGAAAATAAACTAATTCTGTTGTAATCAATATTACCCTGATTGTCGATTAATTGTGTAGTATCCATAATATCATCAACACCAAAACGAATCATCGAAATTCCCCAAGCACTTCTGTCATCAATTGGACTTGCGTAACCTATATAATCATATTGAGCAATATTTGCAAAATAATTGGCATGCATTAAAGAAATTTGGTGATCTTCAAGATTCGTTAAACCGGCAGGATTCCAATAAACAGCATTGACATCATTTGTAGAAGCAACCACTGCGCTCGACATACCTAATGCAGCTGCGTCGACACCAATGTTCATGAACTCATTCGAATATTTCCGAACAGTTTGAGCATATTGTACTGAACAACTCCAAAAAAATAAAAAGACTAGAATTTTCTTCAACGGATACTTTTTTACAAACCGAAGTCTGTTTTAATTTTTACCAAAAATATAATATTTTACTCAGCAAATTTATTCCTTTTGATAAATATTACTAAAGTCAAAATTTCAATTGAAAAACTCTTGCAAAAACCCCTTTTTAGTTGCAGTTATTATGCTAAATTTGTTGCATTCCATTATCAAATAATTTAAAAGATGAATATTAAAAAACACATTCCTAATTTAATTACATTAATCAATTTATTTTGCGGTTGTATCGCAGTTGTTTTTGTATCAAAAGGCAACTTCGAAATGGCTTTTTATATGGTTTGTTTAGGAATCTTTTTTGATTTTTTTGATGGTTTTTTTGCCAGATTATTTAAAGTTTCAAGTCCGTTAGGGTTGCAGTTAGATTCTTTGGCAGATATGGTAACCAGTGGTGTTGCACCAGGTTATGTAATGTATAGCTTGTTTTTAAAAAGTGCAAATCCTAATGATGAAATAGCGTCGGCTATTGTTCCTTTTCTTGGGTTTATAGTTACTTTAGGTTCTTGCTACAGATTGGCCAATTTTAATATCGATACACGTCAGACAGATTCGTTTATTGGTTTACCAACACCTGCAAATGCATTGTTTATTTTGAGTTTGCCTTTGGTTATTGAGTATTCAGATTCTTTAGTAATATTCGGGATTTTAACTAATCATTGGGTTTTGTTGGCGATAACTTTATGTAGCGCTTATATTTTGAATGCCGAAATTCCTTTGTTTTCATTAAAAATAAAGAAATTTAATTTAAAAGATAATGTATTACAAATGGTTTTTTTGTTGGTGGCGGTAGTTTTAGTATTACTTCTTCAATATCTTGCTATTCCGTTAATTATCATTTTTTATGTGTTGTTATCGGTTGTGAATAATCTTTTCTTGAAAAAGTAGATTTATTTGAATGGCAAGAAAAACAACTACACGAAGAACCTCATATTCTCGAAAATCGAAACCTCAAAGATCGTTTTTGGCAAGTGGGCTTCGCTTCATAATTTATTCATTTTTAGTAATACTATTCTTTAGTACAATTTATCATTATCGTGATGGATTGGCTTATTATCTTGGTTTTAAATCAAGTAAAGTTTTAGATGAAAATGAAGTTGATAAGCATCTTTCAGATGTTAGAAACATTCAGGTTTTAGAGAATCACAAAGGAAAAGTTATAGGTATTGATGTTTCAGAATTTCAAGGAAGCGTTCAGTGGGACGAAGTTGAGGTTCTAGAAGAAAAATATCCTGTACAATTTGTTTTTATTCGCGCTACCGCGGGTAATGATAGAGTTGATAAACAATTTGAACGTAATTGGAAGGGAGCAAAAAAACATAAAATTATTCGTGGAGCTTATCATTATTATCGTCCAAACGAAAATTCGATAGAGCAGGCAAATCTTTTTATTAAAACAGTAAAGCTGCAGAAAGGCGATTTACCGCCAGTATTAGATATTGAACGATTGCCAAAAAATCAACCTTTAGATAGTTTGAAAAAAGGCTTAAAGCGCTGGTTGAATAAAGTTGAAACACATTATCAGGTACGTCCAATAATTTATACTGGAGAGCGTTATTACGGAGATTTTTTGAAAGAAGAATTTGGAGAGTATTTATTTTGGATTGCCAACTACAATTTTTACAGAGAAAAAATCGAAGACGATTGGCTTTTTTGGCAGTTTACAGAAAAAGCGTATTTACCTGGAATAAAACACAAAGTAGATGTAAATATCTACAATGGAGATTTACAGCAATTACAGTTTATTACAGTGGAGTGATTTGCTTTTAGATCTGATTTATTTTGATAAAAATCAGAACAATAATTATTACGAGTGGTAAGAGAAGCAAAACCGAATAAGGATTTGCAAAGTTTATGGTATATCCCATCCATTCGATTTTTTTTGGTGGGAGTAATCGTTTGTCTTTGGGATTGTAATAAAAGAACCTCAAATACCAGTTTTTTGGGTCTTTGTGCCAATTGTCGTAATCTTCCTGAGTTGGTTTTTCTGACTTCATTTTTTAAATTAGTTTTCAGCCCCAGTTTTCAGTATTCACAGAGACTGAAAACTTAAGACCGTATACTTTTTTAAAATTCAAGTTTCTTTTTTCGTAATTCGAAGTTTTGTCCAAGATAAACACGACGAACCATTTCATCCTCAACTAATTCTTCCGGAACACCCGCTTTCAAAATTCCACCTTCAAACATTAAGTATGTTTTGTCAGTAATTGCTAATGTTTCCTGAACGTTGTGATCGGTAATAAGAATTCCGATGTTTTTGTTTTTTAATTGAGCAACAATTCTCTGGATATCTTCAACCGCAACAGGGTCAACTCCTGCAAAAGGCTCATCTAATAGAATAAATTTTGGATCTGTTGCCAAAGCGCGAGCAATTTCAGTACGACGACGTTCTCCTCCCGAAAGTAAATCACCTCTGTTAGTACGAATGTGTTCTAAACTAAATTCCTCAATTAAGCTTTCCATTTTTGCAATTTGTGCTTCTTTAGAAAGTTTAGTCAATTGCAAAACACTTAAGATGTTGTCTTCGATACTTAATTTTCTGAAAACAGAAGCTTCTTGTGCTAAATAACCAATTCCTTGTTGCGCACGTTTGTACATAGGATAATCGGTAATATTCAAATCATCAAGAAAAATATTTCCCTGATTTGGTTTAACCAATCCTACAATCATATAAAACGAAGTAGTTTTTCCGGCACCATTTGGTCCCAAAAGTCCTACGATTTCTCCCTGATTTACTTCGACAGAAATCCCTTTTACAACACTGCGACCTTTATAGGTTTTGATTAAATTATCGGCTCTTAGCTTCATTTAGTTCAATTAGATAATTAGATAATTAGATAATTAGAAAATGAGATAATTAAAACTAACTCAAATTCAATTTTATAATTTGATTTGAAAGGCAAAATAAATGTAAAATTATCAATCAGATAAATCAATTAACAAATTATTGCATTTTCAAAATTTAGAATTTGTACTTCAAAATTAAATAATTAGAGCATTTTAAGAAATTATCTAATTATCAAATTGACACATTTTCTAATTATTTTACAGCTTCTTCCAGAGCTTCCCAAAATTCATATGCTCTTCTTAAATGAGGTACTACAATTGTTCCTCCAACCAAAGTCGCGATTCCCATAGCTTCCATCATTTCTTCTTTTGTAACGCCTTCTTTGTGACTGGTTTCTAAGTGATACTTTACACAATCATCACAACGTAAAACAGCAGATGCTACCAATCCTAAAAGTTCTTTTGTTTTTACATCAAGAGCTCCGGCAGCGTAAGCATTTGTGTCAAGGTTAAAAATTCTCTTCACAATTTTATTATTGTCGGCCAATAATTTTTCGTTCATTTTAGAACGGTAGTCGTTGAATTCTTGTATGATATCAGACATTTTCTTTCAATTTATTTTTATAAACAACCTTGGAAATAAGAATACTTACTTCGTATATAATCAACATTGGGATAGCTACAATAGTTTGACTCACAACATCTGGAGGAGTTACAATTGCTGCTACAATTAAAATGATCACTACGGCATATTTCCAATATTTTCTTAAAAACATAGGAGTTACTAATCCTAGTTTGGTCAAGAAATAAATTACGATTGGTAATTCAAAAAACATAGCACTACCAAGTATACTAGTTTTAACCATTCCCATATATGAGTCAAGCGTGAATTGGTTCTTTACAACATCACTTACAGAGAAAGTTGCAACGAAATTTACGGACATCGGTATTACTACAAAATAGCCAAATAGTACTCCTAAAAAGAAAAGTAAAGAAGAAACGAAGATGAATAATTTTGCATTTTTGCGTTCTTTCTCATATAAAGCAGGGCTGATGAATTTCCATACTTCCCATAAAATAAAAGGGAAACTTAGTATGAAACCTGCCAAAAGACACATCCATACAAAAATGTTTACTTGTCCTTCCATTTCAGTATTCTGAATAATGAAATTCAGCTCAGTAATACAAATGCTATCTGCAAATCCCAATTGATGAGATAAGTCGCAAAACCAAACATAAGTAAAAAAAGTAGGTCTTATTGGACCCAAAATAATTTGATCAAATAAATAATCACTAATAAAATAAGTAAAAAAAGCCATTATGCATATTGCAATTGTACTTCTTACTAATAACCATCTAAGTTCTTCAAGATGGTCTAAAAATGACATCTCGCCAAGGTTCTTTTTTGCCATTATACGATTCCTTCTTTTAAAATGTCATGTAAATGTAGTACACCTTTGTACTCTCCGTTGTCTGCCACAATAAGTTGTGTTATAGAAAAATCTTCTAAAATATTCAGTGCATCAACCGCCATCGTTTCTGAAGAAACTAATTTAGGGTTTTTTGACATAATGTCCCTTGCAGTTAAATCAGCAATAGTATCTACGTCATTTAGCATTCTTCGGATGTCTCCGTCAGTAATAATTCCGATAATTTTATCATTTTCGATAACCGCTGTTACGCCTAATCTTTTTTCTGAAATTTCAAAAATTACCTTTTTAACCGAAGTTTCCGGAGTAACTTGAGGTTTTAATGAATGCTCGATCATGTCTTTCACGCGAAGCAATAGTTTTTTTCCTAAAGCACCACCTGGATGATAAACTGCAAAATCTTCGGGTTTAAAATCGCGCATTTCCATTAAGCAAACCGCAAGAGCATCACCCATAACAAGTTGTGCGGTTGTACTATTTGTTGGAGCTAAATTTATTGGGCAAGCTTCCATCTCGACTGTAGTGTTCAAAACATAGTCAGAACCTTTGGCTAAAAAAGAAGTTACGTTTCCAGTGATCCCAATTAAAATGTTTCCAAAACGTTTTAATAAAGGAACCAAAGCTTTTATTTCAGGACTATTCCCACTTTTTGAAATACAGATAATAATATCTTCGTTCTGTATCATTCCCAAGTCGCCATGAATAGCTTCTGAGGCGTGCAAGAACATAGATGGAGTCCCGGTAGAGTTAAAAGTAGCGACCATTTTTTGAGCGATAATGGCGCTTTTTCCAATGCCTGTAACGATCAAACGACCTTTAGTTTCATAAATGCGTTGGGTTGCTTCGTAGAAATTTTCGTCTAGAAAATCAATTAGTTTTGTAATTGCTTCACTTTCAGAGAGTATGGTTTTTTTGGCGATTGCCAATATATTTTCTTTTGTGATCAAAACAGAATATTTAAAATTTGTATGTATAAAAGAAAGTTGTATCTTTATGTGTTGCAAATTTATACAAAATATCCATTAATATAAAGAATGAATTCAAACGAAATTGAAATACACAAGGAATTAAAGAAGTATTTCGGCTTTAGCCAATTTAAGGGCTTGCAGGAGCAAGTCATTACGAGTATTTTAAACAAGAAGAATACTTTTGTAATTATGCCTACCGGTGGCGGAAAGTCTCTTTGTTATCAATTACCCGCTTTAATTCAGGAAGGAACGGCAATAGTTGTTTCTCCTTTAATTGCTTTGATGAAAAATCAAGTTGATGCAATTCGTAGTCTTTCTTCAGAAAACGGAATAGCACATGTGCTAAACTCTTCCCTTACCAAAACAGAAATTGCGCAAGTTAAAAAAGACATTACCTCGGGTTTGACTAAGCTTTTGTATGTGGCACCGGAATCTTTAACTAAAGAAGAATATGTCGCTTTTTTGCAAAGCGTGCCAATTTCATTTGTAGCTATTGATGAAGCTCATTGTATTTCAGAATGGGGACATGATTTTAGACCGGAATACCGAAATCTGAAAAACATAATAAAACAATTGGGGCAAGTGCCAATTATTGGACTTACTGCAACTGCAACTCCAAAAGTTCAGGAAGATATTCTTAAAAACTTGGATATGTCTGATGCAAATACTTTTAAAGCATCATTCAACAGACCAAACTTATACTACGAAGTTCGAACAAAAACAAAAAACATAGAATCGGATATTATTCGATTTATTAAACAACATAAAGGCAAATCTGGAATTATTTACTGCTTAAGCCGTAAAAAAGTAGAGTCGATTGCAGAAGTTTTACAAGTTAACGGAATTAGCGCGGTTCCATACCACGCTGGTTTAGATGCAAAAACCAGAGCCAAACATCAGGATATGTTCTTGATGGAGGATGTAGATGTTGTGGTAGCAACAATTGCTTTTGGGATGGGAATTGATAAACCAGACGTTCGTTTTGTAATACATCATGATATTCCAAAATCACTAGAAAGTTATTATCAGGAAACGGGTCGTGCCGGTCGTGATGGAGGCGAAGGACATTGTTTAGCGTATTACTCTTATAAAGATGTAGAGAAACTGGAGAAATTTATGTCTGGAAAACCAGTTGCAGAACAAGAAATTGGTTTTGCTCTTTTGCAAGAAGTTGTGGCTTACGCCGAAACTTCAATGTCGCGCCGAAAGTTTTTACTGCATTATTTTGGTGAAGAATTTGACAGCGAAACAGGCGAAGGTGCAGATATGGACGATAATGTTCGTAATCCTAAAAATAAAATTGAGGCCAAAGACCAAGTCGTTAAATTGTTGGAAATTGTTCGTGATACCAAACACATTTATAAATCAAAAGAAATTGTGTTTACTTTAATAGGTCGCGTAAATGCAGTTATTAAAGCGCATAAAACAGATACACAATCTTTTTTTGGTTCAGGATCTGATCATGACGAGAAATATTGGATGGCTTTACTTCGCCAAGTTCTAGTGGCAGGTTATTTATCAAAAGATATTGAAACTTACGGTGTCGTAAAAATCACCAAAGAAGGTTTGAATTTTATTAAAAAACCAGTTTCATTTATGATGTCTGAAGATCATGAATACAATGAATCTGAAGACGAAGCAATCGTAACAGCATCCAAAACATCAGGGACTGCTGATGAAGTGTTGATGGGAATGTTACGTGAATTACGTAAAAAAGTAGCCAAAAAACTTGGAGTCCCTCCGTTCGTTGTTTTTCAAGACCCTTCTCTTGAAGATATGGCTTTAAAATATCCAATTTCATTAACTGAATTGTACAATATTCATGGTGTTGGAGAAGGAAAAGCTAAAAAATACGGTGGAGAATTTGTAGCATTAATTAGTCGCTATGTAGAAGATAACGATATTATTCGTCCAGACGATTTAGTAGTAAAGTCTACAGGAGTAAATTCGGCAAACAAATTATACATCATTCAAAACATAGATCGAAAGTTATCATTGAAAGATATTGCTTCGGCAAAAGGACTTTCGATGGATGCTTTAATTAAAGAAATGGAAATGATCGTATATTCTGGAACGAAACTTAATATTAAATATTGGGTTGACGATATGCTTGACGACGATCAGCAAGAAGAAATTCACGACTATTTCATGGAATCCGAATCAGATAAAATCGAAGACGCTCTTAAAGAATTCGACGGAGATTATGATATTGATGAATTGCGTTTAATGCGTATTAAATTTATTAGTGAAGTAGCTAATTAAAAAATGTTTTCAGTCTCAGTTTATAGTTTTCAGTTTTTACTGAGACTGAAAACTGAGACTTAAATTTATGCTCGATAAATGACTGTAAACTGCCACTGAGAACTGTGACTTTTTTACCCCTCATATATTTCCCCACGATGTGGTTTTAAAGCATCTCGAACTTGAATCATATTTTCATCGGTTACAACCATAAAAGCAGTTGCATGCATTTCGTTTAAGATAGAAAAGCCAGTTATGTTTAATGGTAGTTTTTCTATTGTGATGTATTCTTTTAAATGAATTTCATGATGTTCAGCCGTTTTTGCCGAAGCCGGACCACGAAAATCCCAAATCAATTTTATTTTTCTAGACATTTTTTTAAGGTGAAAGGGTTCTAAGGTGCAAAGGTACAAAGGTTCATTTGAAGTTTTACTTTGAAATTATCTTATTGTCAGTTCGAGCGAAGTCGAGAACTGCGTGTGCATTTCGACTTCGCTCAATGTGACAGGACTGAATTTTGCAATGCATAAAAATTAGAATTGGTAAAATCTCATTTCAAAATACTACTTTTGCATGTTCTTTTCATAAATAGAAAAGCTAATTGAATAAATAAAACACAATGCCAAGAGAACTTTTACTTCAGGTAACTCCAGAAATAGCTGCAAACGAATTGTTGCTAAAAGACTATTTGTCTAAACAAATAAAGGTTTTTCCACAGGAAATTCAACATGTTTCTATTTTAAAACGATCTATTGATGCGCGACAAAAAGCGATTAAAATCAATTTAAAAGTTATCATATATCTAAAAGGTGAACCTTTTCAGGAAACCAAGATAGAGCTACCTATATATAAGGATGTTTCTTCAGCTCAGGAAGTAATTGTAGTTGGGGCAGGTCCGGCAGGACTTTTTGCAGCTTTGCAATTAATCGAATTAGGCTTAAAGCCAATTGTAATCGAACGCGGAAAAGATGTTCGTGGCCGCCGTCGCGATTTAAAAGCGATAAATGTAGATCATTTAGTTAATGAAGATTCTAACTATTGTTTTGGAGAAGGTGGAGCAGGAACTTATTCCGACGGAAAATTGTATACACGATCTAAAAAACGTGGCGATGTAACCAGAATTTTAGAGCTTTTAGTTGCTTTTGGAGCTTCAGAAGATATTTTGGTCGAAGCGCACCCACATATTGGGACGAACAAATTACCTAAAATCATTGAGGATATCCGAAACAAAATCATCGAATTTGGTGGTCAGGTTTTATTTGATACCAGAGTAACTGATATTTTAGTTAAAAACAATGAGATTGAAGGAATTGTAACTCAAAATGGAGATAAGATTCTTGCTAATAAATTGATTTTGGCAACAGGGCATTCAGCACGAGATATTTTTGAATTACTAGATAAGAAGAAAATTTTTATCGAAGCGAAACCTTTTGCATTAGGAGTTCGTGCAGAGCATTCGCAACAATTAATTGATAGTATTCAATACAGTTGTGATTATCGCGGAGAACATTTGCCTCCGGCACCATATTCAATTGTAAAACAGGTAAACGGTCGCGGAATGTATTCGTTCTGTATGTGTCCGGGTGGAGTAATTGCACCTTGCGCAACAAGTCCGGGTGAAGTGGTTACAAATGGTTGGTCGCCATCAAAAAGAGATCAGGTAACGGCAAATTCTGGAATTGTGATCGAATTGAAATTGGAAGATTTTAAGCCTTTTGCAAAATTTGGCGCCTTGGCGGGAATGGAATTTCAGAAAAGTATTGAACAAAAAGCATGGCATTTGGCTGGGGAAACTCAAAAAGTTCCGGCTCAAAGAATGGTCGATTTTACTCAAAATAAAGTTTCGGCAGATATTCCGAAAACATCCTATGTTCCGGGAACAACTTCGGTAGAAATGGGGCAGGTTTTTCCGGGGTTTTTATCGCAGATTTTACGCGAAGGTTTTAAAGAATTTGGAAAATCAATGCGTGGTTATTTAACTAACGAAGCTATTTTGCATGCGCCGGAAAGTAGAACTTCATCGCCAGTTAGAATTCCTAGAGATCCTATTACGTATGAGCATTTGCAAATAAAAGGTTTGTATCCTTGCGGAGAAGGAGCAGGTTATGCCGGTGGAATTATTTCGGCAGCAATTGATGGTGAAAAATGCGCTTTGATGATTGCTGAGACTTTATAAATAAAAAATACAGTCTAAAAATAATCACCGCGAATTCACGAATTACTTAAGATAAAATTCGTGAATTCGTGGCGAAATAATAATGAGTTATGTGTATCGTTCCTCAAAATGACAAATTACTGTAAAAACTGAAAACTGAAAACTACATTTAAGGAATCAAAATAATTTTACCTGTACTTTTTCGGCTTTCTAAATAATCGTGCGCCAACTTTCCTTCTGATAATTTAAAAGAAGTTGGTTCTGAAAGTGTAATTTTTCCTTGAATAATCCAATTGAATAATTGAGTTGTACGTTTAATTCTTTCTTCTTTAGAGTTTAAATAACTCCATAAATCTCCACCAGTTAAAGTTTTTGACGTGTCCATTAACATTCTCGGGTCTACAGGTTCTGGATCTCCACCTGCCATTCCAAAGAAAACAACTTGTCCACATTCTTTTGTAACTTCAAAGCTATCCATTAATGTGCTTCCAATGCTATCGTAAACAACATCGACTCCATTTGGGATAGTTTTAAAAACTTGCGATTTCCAATCTTCATTATATAGGAAAACATGATCTGCTCCCTGTTCAATAGCAACTTTTGCTTTATCAGATGATGAGGTTAAACCAATAACATTCGCGCCCAAAAGTTTGCTGATTTGCGTTAAAAACTGGCCAACTCCTCCGGCAACAGCGTGAATTAATACTGTTTCGCCTTTTGTGGTTTTATGACTGTCTGTTGCTAAATAATGTGCGGTTAAACCCTGCAATAATATAGAAGCGGCAGTTTCGAAGGAAATAGCTTCCGGAAGTGGTAAAACGTGATTTATATTTACGGCAACTAATTCGGCATTTGCAAAAGGAACATCGGCGAAAGCCACACGATCTCCAGCTTTATATCCTGGATGATTATTAGCGTCAACTACAATTCCAGCGCCTTCGTAACCTGCGATAAATGGCGGATTTCCTTTTAAATGATAGTTTCCTTTTCGTTTGCAAACATCGGCAAAATTTAATCCGATGGCTTTCATCTCGACTAAAATTTCATCGTTTTTTAATTGCGGATTTGGAATTTCGATATATTCCAGAACATCTGAATTTCCAAAAGAAGAAAAGGTAAGTGCTTTCATTTTAATTAAAATTTAGGAATACAAAGTTCGGTAAAATTTAACGACAGATTAAAAAGATTTTCAGAGTGTTGCTTCGAATTATAATCAATGCTAATCTTTTTAATCTGTGGAGAAAAGTGAATTATATTTTAGGAAATTTCATGTCGTTGAAAGTACTTTTTTCTGCTGCGAGTTTTTCAATATCCTGCCATTTTCTTGGAGAATCAGCAGATAAATTTTCGTACGTATCTTTTTTAATGGCAATATCATCTTCGATACGAACACCAATATTCCACCATTTTTTATCGCACTTACTACCTGCCGGAATATAAATTCCAGGTTCAACGGTTATGATCATGTTTTCTTTTAGAGCGCTTTGCGGACCTTTAAAAGTAAATTTGTCGTGAACGTCCAGACCTAAAAAATGTGAACATGAATGTGGATAGTAAAGTTTTACATCTTTTGGATCGGTTATAATTCCTAATTTTATTAAGCCTTTTGCTAAAACTTCTTTGGCGGTAGCGTTTAAGTCGATAAGAGGGGTTCCTTCTTTACAGATTTTAAAAACAGCTTCTTGCGCGTCATAAACCAATTGATAAATTGCTTTTTGTTCTTCTGTAAATTTCCCATTGGCAGGAATTGTTCTGGTGACATCTGCAGAATAACCGTGATATTCAGAGCCAACATCCATTAATAATAGTTGATTATCTATTTTCGTGCTATTGTTTTCTTCGTAATGTAAAATACATCCGTTGGCGCCAGCACCTACAATTGGGTTGTAACCTTCGCCTTCAGCACCATATCTTTTGTGAATATAAGTATGGATTCCTTCTGCTTCATTTTCGCTCATTTGTGGACCAACAGCTTTCATGACTTCGTTGTGCGCGATACACGAAAGTTTAACGGTTTTACGCATTAACTCCATTTCTTCGGGAGTTTTTATTTCTCTCAACGAGTTTGTAATGTCGGCGAAAAGGTCTAGTGAAGTATTGTCATTTGTTGTAATTCCAGCCTTAGTTTTAAAAGATTGAAGTAAGCCAAAAAGATCAAAACCAGTTTGATTTGCGTTAAGATCTGTTGGGATTTTATCGTAAATAATTTTGTCAAATTTTTTGAAATTTATAGGAAAGTCTTTAAAGTCTCTTCCATTGTAAACTGCTGTAAAACCAAGTTGAGATTTAGTTCCCTCAATGCCTAGTCGTCTGCCTGTCCAAGTTTCCTTTTTTGGATCTCTTTCTCTAATAAAGAATACTTCATTATAAGTTTCACCAGTTCCTTGATTTTCTTTAAAAATTAATAAAACTGCATCTGGTTCTTTGTAGCCGCTTAAATAATATAAATCTGGATTTTGATGAAACTTGTAATTCATATCATTAGAAAAAACTCTTTCGGGATATGAAAAAATTACTGCTACAGAATTTGCTGGCATCAAGTTTCTAAAAGCTTCTCTTCGTCCTTTATGAAATTCTTTAGACAGATAATCAGTAGGGAGGTTTTCTTGCGAATGAGATTGATTTACAGTAAATAAGAAAGCAAAGAACAAGATTATTTGTTTCATTTCTTGGTTTTTTGATGAGTAGTTTTGGTTTTTTGGTCGTTGCAAATTACAAAAAATATGAATTGATTTTAAAGGAAAAGGTTTGCTGTGAATTACGCGAATTATTATATTTTTTTGCCACAGATTAAAGGATTCTTTGGATTGTAAATCTGTGAAAATCTTCTAATCTGTGGCTAAAAAAAAACAAAAAAACCGTCCACAAAAATGGACGGCAAGCTTGAATTAACAATTATATTAACCTATTTCTTTTTGAGTTTGTCTTTGAAGACTTTCTCGAATTTTTCTATTTTCGGCTGAATCACCATTTTGCAATACGGTTGATTTTTATTATTTGCATAATAATTTTGATGATCGTCTTCTGCTTTATAAAAAGCTTTAAAAGGTTCTACTTTTGTTACAATTGGACTATTGTATACTTTTGCTTTATTAAGTTCTGCAATAATACTTTGCGCAGCTTTTTTTTGCTCATCGTTTTTATAAAAAATTACAGAACGGTATTGTGTGCCAACATCAGCTCCTTGTCGATTTAAGGTAGTTGGATCGTGAACAGTAAAGAAAACTTTAAAAATTTCATTTATATCCGTAATGTTTTTGTCGTATGTAATCTGGACTACTTCGGCGTGCCCAGTCTTTCCGGTACAAACTTCTTCATAACTTGGGTTGGCAACATTTCCGCCAGAGAAACCAGAAACCACAGATTTTACACCATCAAGATTTTCATAAACAGCTTCAACACACCAGTAGCATCCGCCACCAAGTGTAATGGTTTCAAGATTTGAAGCTTTTTTGTTTTGCGAAAATCCATTTAAGGATAAAGCTAAAATGCAGATTAGAAATATATTTTTCATGTTTTTATTATTTATTATCAGGAACAAAGTCAAGAGCAATTGAATTCATGCAATAGCGTTTTCCCGTTGGAGGAGGTCCATCATCAAATAAATGTCCTAAATGTCCACCGCAACGACCGCAAAGCGCTTCGGTTCTTTCCATTCCAAGTGAATTATCTTCTTTGTAAATAACACTTTTTTTATTGTCTTGTTCAAAGAAACTTGGCCATCCGCAACTACTTGCGAATTTTGCACCAGATCTAAATAGTTTATTACCGCATGATGCACAATAGTAAGTGCCTTTTTCGTCGGTATTCCAATATTTGCCAGTAAAAGGTCTTTCTGTATCAGCATTTCGCATTACATCATAAACATCTGCTGGTAATACCTTTTTCCATTCGGCATTTGTCACATTTAATTTTGTTGTATCTGTATTAGAATAGTACGGATTTTCGGGTTTACTTATTTTGTTTTCCATAACAACTGTTTTTGTTTGTGGTTGTTTTGTGTTTTGTCCGCAGGCTTGCAGGATGAAAAGTGGTATTAAAAAGCAAAGGCTGAAAAATAGATTTTTTGTTTTCATTGTTTTAGTGCTTTAATTCTGGTATTTCAAAGGTACGATGAGTTTTGGCATTGAAATATCGTATAATTTACAATTGAGTTTTTTTTAAGTATGTTTTAACTTTTTCTTATTTACGTAAAATAAGAGGTTGCAGTTTTTAACGCTTATTTTTAAAGGTTTTTTGAAGTTAATTAAAATGTATTGTATTGTGTTTCAGTTTTATATAAAATGCAATGCTCGTTAAACTTTTCACAATCTTTCCTAGGATTTTCAAGCCATTTCTTTTTTCGTATTTTTGTTTGTACAAAACGCCGTATGATAGAAGAAAACGTAATATTAGTTAATCAAAACGATGAGCAAATTGGCTTAATGCCAAAATTAGAAGCTCATGAAAAAGCGGTCTTACATCGCGCTTTCTCGGTTTTTATTTTAAATAGTAAAAACGAAATGATGCTTCAGCAGAGAGCACATCAAAAATACCATTCACCTTTACTTTGGACAAATACATGCTGTAGTCATCAGCGTGAAGGTGAGACGAATGTTCAGGCCGGAAGCCGAAGATTATTTGAAGAAATGGGATTTAGAACTGAATTGAAAGAATTATTTCATTTTATTTATAAAGCTCCTTTTGATAATGGTTTGACTGAGCATGAACTTGACCATGTTATGATTGGGTATTATAACGAAAAGCCCGAAATAAACACTGATGAGGTGGAAGATTGGAAATGGATGAAAATTGAAGATGTAAAAACAGATATTCAGAAACAGCCCGAAATATATACCGTGTGGTTCAAAATAATTTTTGATGAGTTTTATCATTATTTAGAAGATCACAAAATTTAAACCAGACTAACCAACAACCTAAATGAAAGTAACCATATCAAGAAAAGCACATTTTAATGCTGCACATCGATTGCACAGGAAAGATTGGTCATTTGAAAAAAACGATGCCGTTTTTGGAAAATGCAATAATCCCAATTTTCATGGTCATAATTATGGTTTAACAGTAAGTGTTACAGGAAAAATTGACCCAGAAACTGGTTTTGTTTTAGATGTGAAAGTATTAGCGGATATTATACGAGAAGAAGTAGAAATACCGTTTGATCACAAAAATCTGAATCTGGATGTTCCGGAATTTCAAGATTTGAATCCAACTGCCGAAAATATTGCGGTTGTGATATGGAATAAAATTAGAAAAAGAATTCAAGCCGATTTTGACTTAGAAATTGTTTTGAATGAAACGGACCGCAATTTTGTAACTTATAAAGGAGAAGAATAAATGTCATTAAAAATAGGAGATATAGTTCCGAATTTTACTGCGAAAGATAGTCATGGAGAAGTTTTTGAAAGCCAAAGTATTTTGGGTCGAAAACCAATCGTGATTTATTTTTACCCAAAAGATAATACGCCCGGATGTACCACAGAAGCCTGTAGTTTTAGAGATCAGTACGAAGATTTTAAGGATCTTGGAGCTGAAGTTATTGGAATAAGTAGTGACAGTGTAAAATCGCATCATAAATTTGCTAACAAGCATAAATTGCCTTTCATTTTACTATCAGATCAAGATAAAAAATTACGTCATCTTTTTGGTGTGCGCGACACATTATTTGGTCTGTTGCCAGGAAGAGTAACTTATGTTATTGATAAAAATGGTGTTGTTATTTTAATTTTTGATAGTATGAATGCCGCAAAGCATATTCCGAAAGCAATGGAGACTATTAAAGAATTAGTATTGTAGAAAAAAGAGTCATATCGGTAATCGATAAGTGATAATATTATAACCAAAAACAAATATGAAACCAAAATTATACCCTTTACAATTTGAGCCCATTTTAAAAGATAGAATCTGGGGCGGAGAGAAGCTTAAAACAATCCTTAATAAGCCAATTACTTCTAAAATTACTGGCGAAAGTTGGGAATTGTCAACTGTAGAAGGAGATATAAGCGTGGTTGCTAACGGAGTTTTAAAAGGGAAATCCTTAATGGAAATTATAGAGGAAACTCCAAATGAAATTTTAGGAACTCAGGTTCATGAACGATTTGGAAAACAATTTCCGTTATTGTTTAAATATTTGGATGCAAGAGAAGATCTTTCAATTCAAGTTCATCCAAATGATAAATTGGCTAAAGAACGACATAACTCTTTTGGGAAAACTGAAATGTGGTATGTGATGCAAGCTGATACTGATGCCCGAATTATTGTTGGTTTTAAAGAAGATTCAAGTAAAGAAGAATATTTAAAACATTTAAATGATAATACACTTGTTTCAATTTTAGATGACGTAAAGGCAAAAGCTGGAGATGTCTTCTTTTTAGAAACAGGTACCGTTCATGCCATTGGTGCTGGATTGGTAGTTGCCGAAATTCAGCAAACATCTGATATTACGTATCGTTTGTATGATTTTGATCGTGTAGATGCGCAAGGTAATAAAAGAGAGTTGCATGTAGATTTAGCACTTGATGCAATTAATTACAATAAGGTAGAAACACAAAAGAAATACGAGAATAAAGTAAACGCTTCAAATGTAGTGGTTGATTGTCCTTATTTTACAACTAATTTTATTCCGTTAGAAGATAAAGTTGAGGTAACAAAATCTGGAGAAACTTTTACAGTCTATATGTGTATCGAAGGAAGTTTTGAAATCGAATATGATGGCTTTAAACAAGCCTATAAAAAAGGAGATACGGTTTTAGTTCCTGCTGAGATAAATGCATTTATTTTGAGTGGAAAAGCTTCAATTTTAGAAATTTACATTTCATAGCGCTTAATAAAAAGATTATATGTACTTTTGCAGTCGCAAATTAAAATAAAAATAAAAATGGCAAACGTTAAAAACTTAAAGAAAGACATCAATTTCGTATTAGGAGATATTATTGAGGCAATTTACTTGTTTGAAATGTCAACTACAGGAAATCCTACTCCAGAAACGAATGCTTTGATCGACGAAGCTATTGCTGCATTTGATACTTTGATTACAAAAGTAAATGCTAAAAACGTTGAAAACAAAAAAGCTCATTTCAAACAAATAAACGTTGAATTGGAAGAAACTGCTAATCAATTGATTACTAAAATCAACGCATTGTAGTTAAAAAAAAGTATAAAAAAGCTTGATTTTTTTTTGGAAAAACGAAAAACAGGCTTATCTTTGCACCCGTAATGAGTCGCCAGCGTAGCTCAGTTGGCTAGAGCAGCTGATTTGTAATCAGCAGGTCGTGGGTTCGAGTCCCTCCGCCGGCTCAAC
>NZ_JPRK01000005.1 GCF_000832125.1 Flavobacterium hibernum
AGGCTTACTATGTTTCCTCCTGTGGCAGCATCATACCAAACAATGCTTGAACCTGATGGTACGGTAGCGCTAGCTGTTAGAGTTTGTGATGAACCTGTCTCACATACTGTTACATTAGCCGGAGCTGTTGGTGCTGATGGTGCGCCATTGATGGTTAAAACAACAGCGGTTCTTGTTAAACTTGAACAAGTTCCGTTTGAAGTCTGACCGTATAGTGTTCTTGTAGCAGCAACTGTACTTACTAAAGTTGCAGGGCTTACTATGCTTCCTCCTGTGGCAGCATCATACCAAACAATGCTTGAACCTGATGGTACGGTAGCGCTAGCTGTTAGAGTTTGTGATGAACCTGTCTCACATACTGTTACATTAGCCGGAGCTGTTGGTGCTGATGGTGTCGCAGGTTGTGCATTGAATACAACATTACCTGATGCAGGAGAAATACACCCAACAGCATTTGTTACCGTAAAGTTATATGTAGTTCCTGCCGTTAATCCTGAAATTGTCGTAGAAGCAGTACTTCCTGTAATATTTCCTGGGTTGATGGTCCAATTTCCTGATGGTAAACCATTCAAAACAACACTTCCAGTAGCAACTGTACAGGTTGGATGTGTTAGGGTTCCAACTGTTGGTGCTGTTGGGATTGCGCTTATACTAATAACAGCACTTCCTGTCATTGTTGCCGTACAAGATGTTCCTGTATTAGTAGCAATCACAGTATAAGTTCCTGCCGTTGTTTTTGTTCCAAAACTGATCGCATTACCCGTTCCAGTAACAGCGTTTCCATTATTAGATCCTCCTAATCGTAATTGATAACTTACTCCAATTTCTGAATTGTCTAATCCAACTACAAGTCCTGTTCCTCCTGCACAATATGTTCCACTGCCCGTAACCGTATATGCTATTGGAAGCGGATTTACAACAGCTGCAACTGCAATTCTAGATCCTGTGGTACAGCCATTATTAGTAGCATCTACATAGTAAGTTGTAGTTGCAGAAACGTTTGGTTCATAAATTGTTCCTGTCGTTAACGGAGTACCTCCTGTAACATTACTATACCAGCTAATTGTTCCTGCCGATGCCGAAGCAGATAAAGACACTGTTCCCGCACCACATCGAGATCCTGAAGTTGTGTTAGTAATTGTTGGCGTCGTATTTACTGTCGCTGTAACTTTAGTTCTAGTTGCAGACTTACATCCATTAGCAACTGCCTCTACATAATAATCTGTAGTTGCAGATAAATTTGGTGTAGTATAACTTGTTCCGGTAGCTACTAACGTTCCACCTGTCGCTGCAGTATACCAATTGATTGTTCCTGCTGAGGCTGTTGCTCCCAAAATTACCGATCCTGAATCACATATTGATTTAGGATCCACGGATGTTATAGTAGGCTGTGCATTAATAACATAATTAGTCGCTGTTCTACAGCCTGTGTTATTAGAACATTCCGCATAAAAAATAGTTGATATAGGTGTTGTTCTATTTGCTACACCTGAATTTAGTACTCCTACAGGATCAAAAGAATTACCTGAACCTATTGATGTACCTCCAGATGGCAATGTATACCAATTTATAGTTCCATTTATTGTATAAGCTACAGTAATTTGAATATAGTCAACTGATGCTGTTCTACTACTATTATTATTATTGTAACTTGACAAAACAACACCAAAATTCGCAGCATTAATATCAGCAGCTGTCCATGTCGATCCCCATAGATCAGCTTCTCCTCCATAAGAATTTGTACTAAAACTAGTAGTCCAATTAGTACCTGTAACAGCTTTATTTAAAGTCTGAACTATCCCTCCTTTAACTAGACTCACTCTGTTATCACGAATACCAGTATTATTAACTGATCTTCTATTGATTATTACCGTAATCCCATTTATCGTAGCATTTGAAGGAATTGCAAAGCCATAATTAGTCCCTCTAAGATACTGACTCGTACTTCCTGAACTTAAACTTACAGTTGCATAGTTATTATCTTCGGCAGTAATATTTCCTGAACTTGACCATCCCGTTCCTGAACCAGGATTTATATTATTTCCTGTTCCTGCATTTGTTTCTCCGGTAGTATCAGATATTGAGCATGCTGACGTAGCCTTTAATGTATCCGTCCCACTTGGACACATTGACACTCCCGTAGTTGTTGGCGCATTAGTAACTGTATTGATTACTAAACTCGTACTAGGAAATGAAGTACAACCTTGTGCATTGGTTGTAGTTACCTGATAAGTTCCAGGTACCAAGGTAGAAAAAACTCCTGTCTGATTTTTAACTGGTCCACTTACCGGATTTATACCTGTCAAAGTAAAACTCACATTTGGACCATTAGCTGGACTGCTTACAGTTATGGTTCCTGTTGGAGTAGTACAACTTGTCTGTATTGTTACACTAGCAGTTGGAGCTGCTGGTAAGGCCAAAATCGTAATATCATCTACTTTTATTGGATTATCACCTTTAAAATTCACCCCCGGAACAACTGCTTGGTTTGCTCCTTCATAATTTTTAAATACTGTACCATATCCATTTGTAGCTGCAGTTATTTTTCTAGTTGCATCTAGACTTCGAGTTGGATCTAAGTACTGAGCTTGTGCATTAGAACTATAAGTTCCTCCAGCAATTGCACCTGCTACTTTTCCAACCAAGATTATGGTAACTATTCCGTTTTGTGCAATATTAAAATTTCCAATTAAAGGATTATTAGCTGTACCTGTACTGGACAAAGCCCCAGAAGGACCAGAAGCCTCCGTTGAATAGGAGGCTGTTGCAGCATCAAATTCAATATTTGTTGGAAAAGTGAAATCTAATAAAACTCCAGCCGCATTTCCTGCTCCTGTATTTTTTATTTGAATCTCATATGTAACTTTCTCACCAATCGAACCACATACTTCACTTGTTGTTAATGCCTTTACTGTTGTCTCCAAAACAGGAAAACAACTTGCATTTACTTGCAAATTAGTAGGTATATCAGAAGAAATAAATGATTTTACAGATCCAGCTTCACCTGGTTGTGCACCATGACTTTCTCCACTAGCACTACCATTATCTGTTCCACCAGGGGCACCAGCAGTAACAAAAGGATTTATCGTTACTCCTGTTCCTGGAACATTATATCTAATAATTCCACCACCACCACCTCCACCTGGTCCATGTGAATTTCCTAAGTCATTAAGTGTGTTACCTCCCCTTCCTCCATTCGCCTCAATAGTAACATTTGTAGCTATAGTATTATTATTCGAAATATTTAAAAAAACGCTTCCTCCAGCTCCACCACCACCAGCTCCATCTGGAGATCCTGCGTAAGAACCTGGGGCACCAGCGCCCCCATTTGCTTTAATTGTTCCAGATCCTTGAATATTACCTGCATTAATAAGGATTATAGCTCCACCAACTCCTCCTTTAACACCATTTATAGCGTTATTGGCATCACCAGCTCCACCGCCACCTCCCATAATTAATCGAGTCAGTTCTGGTTCTGCTGTATTAAAAGAAGTAAATCCTGGTCTTCCTCCACCTGTCAAAGGCGGTTTAGCTGAGAGAAGATCGCCGCCGCCGCCTTGCCATCCTGCACCACCTAAACCTCCATATCCTCCATTTCCTCCACCGCCACCGCCGGAGTTATGATCATTTCCTCCACCACCTGCGTTTGCAGGAGCTCCTCTACCTGACGATCCTCCCGGTAATCCTTCATTTGCTGCTCCATTATCAACTTGATTAAAACCATCCCACATGTATCTTGGTGTTCCCGCAATACCTTCTCCTTTTCCTGAAATTGCAGTATTATTTGAGGCACCTACATAAGTTTTAGAATCATTTGCATTAGTTGCTGCTACTGGGCTGTAGCCCCCCCTAAATCCTCTTGCTGACCCATCAATTGTATTGCCGTTAAAATTAAAAGTCCCAGAAACATTAAAAGCAATTACCCCTCCTGCAACACCATTAAAAGGCGGAGTTGTAATAGTAGAATTTAACGTTAGATTAGAATATTGCGGTACTCTAACGATTTGAAATGTTCTCTGTCCTCTGGTTGGCGTTGCTTTTGCATTAAAAAAACTATTTCGAACACCGCCAGTAGGACCTGTTCCTTTAAAAGTCAGATTTCCTCCTGCCAGTGGAACATTATTTGTAGCAATAACGTACTCAAAAATCCCCGTATTATTAATATTTAGAAGCCCAGTACCCCCTAAACCGTCTTTACCACTATTTGTTGTTCCAGATCCATATGCTTGATTGTTACTGTAATCAATTGTTGCATCTTGCATCTGGATAATCAAAATCAGATCTCCAACTGAAATAGGAGTAGTCCCAAAATTGTTCAGTTTACTATCTGTTCCTGGAGATGCCGCCAATAAAATTGCCTGGGCCCCAGCATTTAAATTAGTATCACCACTAACTGGGAAATAAGTGTTTATAGAACCTGTTATCGCTATAGGGCCATCACCTCCGGGTGTTCCACAAACTTGTGCAAATGAAGAGATAGAAGTTACTGTGAGCAATAAAACAAGTGAGATTAGCTTAAATGAATTAAACTTTCTAAAAGTAAAGTTACGCATAGACAATTGTGGTATTAGGAATAGAAGTATTGAAAGCCGAAGAACCAAATGTGGTTTTCAGCATATAAGATAAATACGATAAAATGAAGGGAATAGTTTTTGAAAATCTTAAAAAAATGACCCGCCGATTCTCATAACAATAAAGTAGTTTTCGCACCATAAATAGCATACATTCAAGACATAAAAATGTCTTATAGGTTAAAATTGTAGTTTTGGAGTCGCGAAAATATACAAAGAGCTGTATACTAACTACATTCGTCGATAAACTACCAAGATTAACGTTGAAGTGCATATTTTGCCGACAAAAAAACACTTTTGCTGACAAAAAACATGACTATTTGATAAACAAACAGTAGAAAGCAATCGAAATATTATTGATATATTCTAATATTTAAGAATAAAGCGACAAAAACGCAATAAATTAAAACAATAGAAGTTTTAAAACACCTTCTTAAACAACAATCAAAAGATTAAAAATCAAACAATTACAATTATTCAAAACAAATAAAAATGATTTATTAAACTAATTAATTTTCGTAATAATTTTTTGCAAGTAGAGCACAAATAGAAGTATTCATTGGAAGGATTATTTTTTATATATTTCCGTTTAAAGAACAATTTCAGAAAATATAGAAAATGAAAGTATAAAATCGCAGATCAAAAACAAATACAAAAAAATTTACTAAAAAGTAATAAGGAAAACTTAATCTCTAAATTATTCCAAAAAAGTTATATTACGTTTTAAACCATCGAACTTGGTTCTTTTAATAGGGGAATTTTTAAAGACCGCACGAAAAGTTTCTTCTGTAATTTCTATCCAATCTTTTTTACTAAAGGAAAGTAAATCCGGATTGGGATTAAATAACGGTTCTGAATGTGGTTTTGAGAATCTATTCCAAGGACAAACATCCTGGCAAGTATCACAACCAAACATCCATTCATCAAATTTTCCTTTCATTTCTTGAGGAATATTCTCTTTGAGTTCAATTGTATAGTAAGAAATACATTTGCTTCCGTCAACGACATGAGGCGCTACAATTGCTTGTGTCGGGCAAGCATCAATACATGCTGTACAAGAACCACAATGATCTGTAGTCGCATGATCATATTCTAATTCGAGATCAAGTATTAGCTCAGCAATAAAATAAAAAGAACCTACCTTTTGAGTTAGCAGATTACCACTTTTACCAATCCAGCCCAAACCGCTTTTTGCTGCCCAGGCGCGATCTAAAACTGGCGCCGAATCAACAAAAGCGCGACCGGAAACATCGCCTATATTTTCCTGAATAGAATGTAAAAATTCCTTTAGTTTTTCTTTGATTACAAAATGATAATCCTGGCCATAAGCATATTTAGAAATTTTAAAACTGTCCTGACTTTGGGTTTCTTCAGGATAATAATTTAATAAAAGCGACACCACACTTTTAGCATCATCTACCAACAAAGTGGGATCTAAACGTTTGTCAAAATAATTCTCCATATACGCCATTTGGCCATGATGGTTGTTATTGAGCCATTTTTCAAGACGTGGTGCTTCCTCTTCCAGAAATCCAGCTTTAGATATTCCGCAAGAAAGAAAACCGAGGCGTTTTGCTTCTGATTTTATAAATTCCGAATATGTTTCTTTTGCATTAATGCTCATCTTTTCGAAAATGACACTTCTACACCAACCGGTTTTAATGTAATTAAAGGATTAAACTGAACTGCATCAGTGCCGGATTTAATCTCATATTTTTTTACAATTTGAGCAATGGTCAAACACATTTCATAAATAGCAAATCCAGTTCCTATGCACATTCTTGGCCCCGCACCAAACGGGTAAAAATATTGCATAGACTGTTTTTTCTGCTCGCCTAAGAATCGTTCCGGAACAAATTCACCCGGATTTTGCCAATATTTAGGATTTCTATGTAATTCGTAGAAAGAAACCCCGATAAGAGTTTCCTTTTTTATATGAAAACCAGCAAGCGTATCATCTGTAACATTTTGTCTGTCTGTAATCCATGCTGGCGGATACAAACGCATAGATTCACTTAATACTGCATTAGTAAAAGTCATTTTTTGAAGCTGTTCCACAATATTCTCAGTTTGAGATTCTATCTCTAAAATCTCATCCAAAACTCTTTGTTGTACATCGGGATTTCTTCCTAAAAGATGTAAAGTAAAAGTCAAAGCATTTGCCGTAGTTTCATGTCCTGCGATAAAGAGCACTTTGATTTCATCTACTAATTGTTTAACGGACATACCCTCTCCCGTATCTTCATATCGGGTTTCCAAAAGCATATTGAGCAAGTCATTAATTTCTTCTTTCGAAGTCATTCTTTGTTCAATAATTTCCTGAATAATACTATTATTTTCTTCAGCAAGTTCTAGATGTTTCTTTACTTGTCCGCTTAAAGAGAACCACCATGCTTTATGTGGAAGTCTAATTTCTTTGATTAAGAAATTCTGAACTTCTTCAATAATAAATTTAATTCGGTTTAGTTTTTCGTCAGAAATTGAAAGTTGAAACAATGACTTCGCAACGACATTAAACGCTAACTGGCTCATTACAGGAAAAACATCAATAGATTCTCCCTCTGCTAGATTATCTAATTCTGAAGTAATAGTCAAATTCATATTTTCGACCAACTGATTCATCTTTTGTTTATGAAATGCAGGTTGAATTAATCTTCTTTGTTTTAACCAAAAGTCACCATCAACTGTCAAAAGCCCTTTTCCTAAATACTTAGAAAGGTATACGGATTGAAATTTAGATTTATGATAATTCTTTTGATTCTTTTGTAAAATATATTGAGCAATTTCATTATCTCTTGATAAGATTATATGTTTAGAAACTCCAATTTTAAGAGAAAAAGAGTCTCCAAATTGCTCAAAATATCTTTTATGAAAAGGAATCGGGTTTCTACGCACTCCTTCTGCATCCAGAAAGAATCGCAATATCGAAAGCCTGTTTGGGTAATTATATTTTCTATTTTCAGACATTTTGATTACAATTAAAACAATCCGCCCTGAATATTAGTATTTAGTTTGCCTAAGTGCTTATATGCTTTATCCGTTACTTCACGTCCGCGTGGCGTACGCATAATAAAACCTTCCTGAATTAAAAATGGTTCATAAACTTCTTCGATCGTTTCGCTACTTTCAGAAACTGCAGTTGCCAAAGTTGAAAGTCCAACAGGCCCTCCTTTAAATTTATTAATGATGGTCAACAAGATTTTATTATCCATTTCATCCAATCCATGCGCATCAACATTAAGGGCTCTTAACGCATAACGTGCAATTTCAAGATCGATGGTTCCGTTACCTTTTATCTGCGCAAAATCTCGCACTCTTCGTAATAATGCATTGGCTATACGAGGAGTTCCACGACTTCTACCGGCTATTTCGATAGCAGCATCTAATGAAATTGGCATTTTAAGAATTGACGAACTTCTTTCGACAATAGTTGTTAAAAGTTCAGTAGTATAATATTGTAAACGTGACGAAATTCCGAAACGGGCACGCATTGGCGCTGTCAGTAATCCGGAACGAGTTGTTGCCCCAATTAAAGTAAAAGGATTTAAATTAATTTGTACCGTTCTGGCATTTGGTCCAGACTCGATCATAATATCAATTTTAAAATCTTCCATTGCCGAGTACAAATACTCTTCGACAATTGGGCTTAAACGATGAATTTCGTCAATGAATAAAACATCTCTTTCATCGAGATTAGTCAAAAGACCCGCTAAATCTCCAGGTTTGTCTAAAACAGGTCCTGAAGTAATTTTGATACCCACTTCTAGTTCATTCGCCAAGATATTAGCCAAAGTAGTTTTACCTAATCCGGGAGGTCCGTGAAAAAGTGTATGATCAAGTGCTTCACCACGTTGATTGGCTGCAGCAACAAAAACTTTTAAATTCTCTAAAACTTGATCTTGTCCGGCAAAATCATCAAATGACAGCGGACGCAATCTTTTTTCAAGATCTAATTCTTCTGGATTGTACCCATTTGTTGTGGGATCTAGGTTTTCATTCATTTTACAAAGATAGACAAAGTAATCAGTTTGTAAAATAGATAAATTTTAAATAAAAGGAAACCAAATTTTCAATTTTTTAAAATTACAAATTACAATACGAGGTTAAACTTAACTGGAATTTGGAATTTATAAAAACAAAAAAGACCATCTTTTCAGATGGTCTTTTTTAAATATTTTTAGTGGTGTAAAACTTCTTCACCTTCTTTCATTGGTACATTTTGAGGAACAAAATCTACATCGTGATTTGGGTTACTGTAGTCATAAGGCCAACGGTACACATGAGGAATTTCTCCTGGCCAGTTACCGTGAATATGTTCTACTGGAGTAGTCCACTCTAATGTTGTAGATTTCCATGGATTCTGAGTCGCTTTCTTACCGTAGAAAATACTACTAAAGAAGTTGTACAAGAATACTAATTGGAACGCACCTCCTACAAGAGCAAATGTTGTAATTAAAACATTCACATTTTGTAAATCATCAAATAATGGGAAGTTTGTATTTGTATAATAACGTCTTGGTAAACCAGCTAATCCAATAAAGTGCATTGGGAAGAAAACTCCGTAAGCACAAACTGCTGTTACCCAAAAGTGAATATAACCTAAGTTTTTATTCAACATTCTTCCGTACATTTTAGGGAACCAGTGGTAAATACCAGCAAACATTCCGTAAAGTGCAGAGATACCCATTACTAAGTGAAAGTGAGCAATTACAAAGTAAGTATCGTGAACGTTAATATCTAAAGTACTATCTCCTAAAATAATTCCCGTTAAACCTCCAGTGATGAAAGTAGAAACCATTCCGATAGAGAATAACATTGCAGGGTTAAATTGTAGGTTACCTTTCCATAAAGTTGTAATCCAGTTAAACGCTTTTACAGCAGACGGAATTGCAATCAACAAAGTAGTAAAGGTAAATACAGATCCTAAGAAAGGATTCATTCCTGAAATAAACATGTGGTGACCCCAAACAATTGTAGATAAAAATGCAATTGCAAGAACTGACATAATCATCGCTCTGTATCCGAAAATTGGTTTACGAGAGTTCGTAGCCATAATTTCAGAAACAAGTCCCATTGCTGGCAAGATTACAATATATACCTCAGGGTGTCCTAAGAACCAGAATAAGTGTTCGAACAATACTGGAGAACCTCCTTGGTAATGTAAAACCTCTCCTGCAATATAAATATCAGATAAGAAAAATGAAGTACCAAAACTTCTATCAAAAATTAATAATAAAGCAGCTGATAACAATACTGGGAATGAAATAACACCAATAATAGCTGTTACGAAAAATGTCCAGATTGTAAGTGGAAGCCTAGTCATAGACATTCCTTTAGTTCTTAAATTGATAACAGTTACGATATAATTTAAAGATCCCATTAAAGAAGATGCAATAAATATTGCCATAGAAACTAACCATAAAGTCATACCTGTTCCAGAACCTGGAATCGCTTGCGGTAAAGCACTTAATGGAGGATAAATTGTCCAACCTGCAGAAGCTGGTCCAGCTTCAACAAATAAAGAAGACAACATAATCACAGCAGACAAGAAAAATAACCAGTATGAAATCATGTTCATGAATCCAGAAGCCATATCTCTTGCTCCAATTTGAAGCGGAATAAGTAAGTTACTAAAGGTCCCACTTAAACCAGCCGTTAGTACAAAGAATACCATGATGGTACCGTGAATTGTAACTAAGGCCAAATAAATATCATTAGCCATTACACCATCTGGTGCAAATTTATCTCCTAATAAAACATTAAAGATTTTGAAAGACTCTTCTGGCCATGCTAATTGCATTCTGAAAAGCAAAGACATTGCAATACCAATAATTCCCATGATAATACCGGTAATTAAGTATTGCTTAGCAATCATTTTGTGATCAATACTAAAAATATATTTAGTAATGAACGTGTCTTTATGATGATGTTCGTGCTCGTGATCGTGTCCGTGATCGTGACCGTGCGCTTCTGCTGACATATATGTGTACTTTAAATTTTCTTAATAAATATTATTTCATAGCAACTTTAGCTACAACAGCTTTAACAGTATCAATTACCGCTTTAACAGTATCTTTAGCAGTACTGTCTGTAGTAGTTTTTGCTCCTTCAGCTGGTGCTTTAGCAGCTGCTGCCGCTTTAATATCCTGAGCTAAAGTAGTTTTTTCGCTTAACCATTTTTTATAATCTTCTGGAGTATCAACAACAACTTTCATTTGCATGTTGTAGTGAGAAGCTCCACAGATTTTATTACATAATAATAAATAATCAAATGTATAAGGATCTAAAGCTGTACCACCTTTAGCAACCAACTCAACGCTTTTCTCAGCTCTAAGTTTGTTGATGTTAGCAATTTTCTCCACCATAAATGGTAACTCTCTGTATTCAGAAGTTGTATAAGTTGGAATAAAAGCAAACTCAGTAACCATTCCTGGAACACAGTTCATTTGCGCTCTAAAGTGAGGCATGTAAGCTGAGTGCAATACGTCTTGAGAACGCATTTTAAAATGTACTTTTTTACCTTTTGGAATATGCAACTCAGAAACTACAATATCATCCTGAGCATTAGGATCAGACATATCAACTCCTAAAGTATTTACACCTTCGATTAAACGTACATTAGCTTTTCCTAAAACATTATCTTGTCCAGCATATCTAGCTGTCCATTTAAATTGTTGTGCATATAATTCAATTTCGATTACATCTTCATCTTTATCCACAAACATAATGTTGTTCCAAGCATACAATCCATAAAGAATCAAACAAGCCAAAACTACAGATGGAATAATACTCCAAATTGCCTCTAATTTATTACTATCAGCAAAGAATAACGCTTTTTTATCTTTATGACCTCTATTTTTAAAAGAGAACCAGTATAATAAACCTTGTGTAATAAACTGAACAACAAAAATTAAAACCCAAGTAATGTTCATCAAATTATCTACTAAAAGTCCGTGCTCTGAAGCAGGAGTATGAAGTGCTAAACCACCCCATTTTAGTAAACCGTAAATCGTAAATATATATATGAATGCCAAGAAGCCAAACATAATATACCCTTGAATATTATTATCATTATCTGATGCAACTTGAGAATCGTCCGAAGAAGATCCCACTTGAGTAAGATCAAATATCTTGGTCAATTGCCACAATGCAACTGCTAATAAAACTAAAACTATAATTACCAACAAACTTGTCATCTGTTTACTTCTTTAAATATTAATAATGAAAATGTTTACTTTCTTCAATGAAAGGATTTCTTTTTGCTAACAGAGGAGCTTTTGTTAATGCAGTGAATACAACAAAAATAAACAACCCTAAGAAGAAAAGAATAGATGCAATTTCAGAAACTCCAATAAACCATTTATCTCCAACTGTACCAGGCATAATCATATTAAAGAAATCAACATAGTGACCTAGTAAGATAACAACACCGGCCATTACAATAACCCAGCTTAGACGTTTAAAGTCTGTATTGATTAATATTAATAATGGGAAAACAAAGTTCATAACTACAGCTCCAAAGAAAGGTAAGTTATATAATTGAATTCTTGTTACAAAATAAGTTACCTCTTCTGGAATGTTAGCATACCAAATCAACATAAATTGAGAGAACCATAAGTAAGTCCAGAAAATACTAATACCGAACATAAATTTAGCTAAATCATGAATATGACTTGTATTTACATACTCTAAGTATCCTTTAGATTTTAAATATACAGTAACTAATGCTATAGTAGTAATACCGCTTACAAAGAAAGAAGCAAAAACATACCATCCGAATAATGTACTAAACCAGTGCGGATCAAATGACATAATCCAATCCCAAGACATAATAGACTCAGACACAATAAAAAACACTAAAAATCCAGCAGATATTTTAAAGTTCTTTTTGTAATGTAAATCATCGTTAGCTTCGTCTTGTGCCAAACAGTTTTTTCTAGTATAGAAATTATATACGTTCCAACCAATTAAAAATATTGCAGCTCTAACAATCCAAAATGGAAAGTTTAAGTATCCAGCTTTACCAGCAATAATTGCATCATAATTTGGGCTTTTTGGATCAGTAACTCCGTCACCTAACCATACAAAAATATGATTAAAATGTAATCCACAAAGAACCAAAATGATGAAGAAAATTACAGAACCCCAAGGCAAATAAGCCGTGATTCCCTGCATAACTCTAAATAAAACAGGAGACCATCCTGCCTGAGCCACATATTGAATAGCATAAAATGCTAAAACTCCCATAGAAAGCAGTAAAAAGAAAATACATGCAACATACAAAGCAGACCAAGGTTTGTTTTGTAATTGGTGTAAAACGTGTTCTAAATGCTTTTCATGCTCATCAGCAGCACTAACTTTTGCATGCTCACCGCCTTTGTGTGACTCATGTGAAGCTTCAACAGCTTCATGATGTCCAGCTTCTTCATGTGATGCCTCTGCTGCTACTTCATGCGCAGCACCATGAGATCCATGTTCATCTGAAGCTAGAATTTTCTCAACTTCTTGAATATCTTTAGGAGCAGTTAAAAAACCATATCCAATTCCTAATATACCAACGGCCATTAGGATGAAAGAAAAAGTTTTTAATTTACTTGAAAATGTATACATATCTATTACGATCAGTTTGTTCAACAATTATAATTGGCTTCTTAGTTTTAGAACATAGTCAGCAACTAACCAACGTTCGTGGGCACTTAATTGATTTGCATGTGAACCCATTGCATTTAAACCATAAGTTTCAACGTGAAAGATACTTCCTTCAGTGATTTCTCTGTCTTTATAGCTAGGTACTCCAAGAAATTTTTCTCTTTCAACCAATTTACCTTTACCGTTTCCAGTTGCACCATGACAACTGATACAGTAAATTTCGAAAAGTTCTTTTCCTTTACCAGAATTTCTTTCAATAGAATCTAAAGGAGATTTTAAATTAGCTTTAGCCAATTCATAACCTGCAGTTGAATTCTCATATTCATAAGGTTCAAAACCTCTATTAATACTTCCTTCTGCAGGAAGCTGTCCTTCTTTTCCACCTTTAAATATTTTCGCCTCTGAATATGGCTCATATGCCAAAGACTCATACATATTAGGAAAATACTGATAGTTTGGTGCCGAATTATTGTGGCAAGATGAAACTAAAATAGTTATACCAACTAAAAGTGTTATTTTATATATCCTTTTCATAGCTACAATTAATTCTTTTCAATTACTTTAACTTCCACAGCACCTGTTCCTTCGAAAAAAGAAACCAATTCTGCTTCATTATCATTTACAGCAACTTCCATTAAAAAATGGTCATCTGTTGTTCTTACATCAGGATTTTCAGCTTCTTTAAATGGCCATAATCTACTTCTCATATAAAAAGTAATAACCATTAAGTGAGCAGCAAAAAATACTGTCATCTCAAACATAATAGGCACAAATGCAGGCATATTTTGAATGAAACTAAAACTTGGTTTTCCACCAATATCTTGTGGCCAATCATGAATCATGATATAACTCATCATGGTTGTAGCAACAGAAATACCAACACATCCATATAAAAATGCACAAATTGCTAATCTTGTTGGTGCTAAACCCATAGCTTTATCCAATCCGTGAACTGGGAATGGAGTAAAAACTTCTTCAATATGATGATGAGCAGCTCTGGTTTTCTTTACTGCATCCATCAAAATATCATCGTCATTATAAATGGCGTATATTACTTTATTACTCATGATGTGAATCTTTATTTGCTCTTTCTCTAATGTAATTATCTCCTGTTCCTTTCAAAATTGTTTTAACCTCTGCCTGAGCAATTACAGGGAATGTTCTTGAGTATAATAAAAACAATACGAAGAAGAAACCAATTGTTCCGATGAAAATTCCAATATCAACAAATGTTGGTGAAAACATTGTCCAAGAAGATGGAAGGTAATCTCTATGTAAAGAAGTAACAATAATTACGAATCTTTCAAACCACATTCCGATGTTTACAACAATCGAAATAATAAATGAAAACATGATACTTGTTCTTAATTTTTTAAACCACATAAATTGTGGAGAGAAAACGTTACAAGTCATCATTGACCAATATGCCCACCAGTAAGGTCCAGTAGCTCTATTTAAGAATGCATATTGCTCATACTCTACTCCTGAATACCAAGCTACGAATAACTCAGTGATATATGCCACTCCAACGATAGAACCTGTAATCATAATTACAATGTTCATTAACTCTATATGTTGTAGTGTGATATACGCTTCAAGGTTAGAAACTTTTCTCATAACGATCAACAAGGTATTTACCATTGCAAATCCTGAGAATACCGCTCCAGCAACGAAGTATGGAGGGAAGATTGTTGTATGCCATCCAGGAATTACAGAAGTAGCAAAGTCCATCGATACAATCGTGTGTACAGAAAGTACAAGAGGAGTAGCTAAACCAGCTAATACTAATGATACTTCTTCAAAACGCTGCCAATCTTTTGCTCTACCGCTCCATCCAAAACTTAGGATAGAATAAACTCTCTTAGTAAAAGGAGTAACCGCTCTATCACGTAGCATAGCGAAATCAGGTAATAAACCAGTCCACCAGAAAACTAATGATACTGAAAGATAAGTTGAAATCGCGAACACGTCCCATAGCAATGGTGAGTTAAAGTTTACCCATAAAGATCCAAATTGATTTGGAATAGGTAAAACCCAGTATGCTAACCATGGACGCCCCATGTGAATAATTGGAAATAAACCTGCTTGAACTACTGAGAAAATAGTCATTGCTTCCGCAGAACGGTTAATAGCCATTCTCCAACGTTGACGGAAAAGTAATAATACCGCAGAAATTAATGTTCCAGCGTGACCAATACCAACCCACCAAACGAAGTTCGTGATATCCCAAGCCCAACCAACTGTTTTATTTAATCCCCATGTTCCGATACCGGTAGATACGGTGTAAATTATACAACCTAACCCCCAAAGGAAGGCTATTAATGCGATTGAAAATACAATCCACCAATGTTTGTTTGCAGGACCTTCAACAGGTGCAGCTACATCTACAGTTACATCGTGATAAGATTTATCACCTATAACTAAAGGTTTTCTAATGGGTGCTTCGTAGTGAGACGACATAATCCTTTATATGTTTCTTAATTAATAATTTATTCTAAGTATTTCTAACTTTAACGTGGTAAACCACATTAGGTTTTGTTCCTACATGCTCTAATAAGTGGTATGATCTATCATCAGCAGCTAATTTAGCAACTTTACTTTCAGCATCATTAACATCACCAAATATCATTGCTCCAGAAGAACAAGCATTTGAACAAGCTGTCTGGAATTCACCATCAGCAACCGGACGACCTTCATTTTTAGCTTTAAGCTTAGTCGCCTGTGTCATTTGAATACACATAGAACATTTTTCCATAACTCCACGAGAACGAACGTTTACGTCTGGGTTTAATACCATACGACCTAAATCATCATTCATGTGGTAATCGAATTCACTGTTTTTGTTGTACAAGAACCAGTTAAAACGACGCACTTTATACGGACAGTTGTTTGCACAGTAACGCGTACCAACACATCTGTTGTATGCCATGTGGTTTTGACCTTCACGACCGTGAGATGTTGCAGCAACAGGACAAACAGTTTCACATGGTGCGTGATTACAGTGTTGACACATTACCGGTTGGAAAGAAACTTGAGGATTATCTCCTGGTTTTTCCATTTCGTTAAATGTAGACAATGAGCTAGATAAACCAGCTATATTTTCTTTTCTTTCATTATCTCCTTCAAAAGTACTCTCAGAAGAATAATATCTATCAATACGCAACCAGTGCATATCACGACTTCTTCTTACCTCTGCTTTACCTACAACAGGAACGTTGTTTTCAGCGTGACAAGCAATAACACATGCTCCACAACCAGTACAAGCGTTTAAGTCAATAGAAAGGTTAAAGTGATGTCCTGTAGAACGATCAAATGATTCCCATAAATCGACAGTTGTAGCTTTTACTTCTTCGTGATCTAAAGATACCATTGGTTGTTCGTTCCAATGTTCTGGATCTTCAGAATTAAAAGTATGAAGAGAAGTTTCTTTAATAATATCTCCTCTACCCATTAATGTTTTCTGTCCTTGAACACAAGCGAACTCGTGAACACCATTTGCTTTCGCGATAGTAACAGATTGAACACTATTGAAGTTTTTATATAAAGTGTAAGCATTTAAACCTACAACCATTTCTTCTTTCAAAGCAGCCTTACGACCATAACCTAATGCCAAACCAACCGTTCCAACAGCTTGTCCTGGTTGAACAATTACTGGTACGTTTTCTAGTTTTAAACCATCAGCAGTTGTAATTGTAGCATAACTTCCGTTTAAACCTCCGTTTGCAACAATTTCATTTGTTAAGTTATATTTTTTAGCATCAGCATTCGAAACCGTAACGTAGTTATCCCAAGAAACTCTTGTAATTGGATCTGGAAATTCTTGCAACCAAGGATTGTTTGCTTGTTGTCCGTCACCTAAACCTGTCTTAGTATACAATACTAATTCAAACTCTCCACTTGATTTTGATTTAGCAACAGCGTTTGCAGCAGCACTATAATCAGCAGATCCAGCAGATAGAGCAGATGAACCAATTACAAAGACACCATCATGTAAAACTTTATTCCAAGAAGAGCCTGCGATTACTGAAGCTGAATTAGCTTTAATGTAATCATAGAAATTCCCAGGAGTTCCATTTAAGGACAATAAAACATCTTGAAATTGTTTTGTATTAAAGATAGGACGAATAGTTGGCTGAGTTAAACTATAAGTTCCTTTGGTAATCACAACATCTCCCCAAGCCTCTAAATAATGAGGAGCCGGAGCAGCAATTGTAGTTACAGATGCAGTCTCATCCTCTTTTAAAGAGAAAGAAACTGATGTTTTTACCTTTTTCAATCCAGATACAAAAGAAGCAGAATCTGCTAATGTGTAAACTGGATTAATTCCACTCATTATTAAAGTATGAACACTTCCAGCGTTCATATCTTTTACCAATTGAGATACAACCGCGTTAGATCCTTTTCTAATTTGTCTTGTACCTGCAGTACTAAAAGCTTCACTCGCCAATACTTGATTGATCGCTAAAACTAATAATTGAGCATTTTTATCTTCAAGTCCTGAAACTAATACTCCTTTAGCACCAGCAAGTTTTAACTGTTGAGCAGCTTTCACTACTTCTGGTTTAAACTTAGCATCTAAAGAATTAGAAACAGAAGACCCAGTAATTATATTATAAATCTCTACTAAAGCTTGATTTTGATTTGCAGTATTCATAGGAATACGCTTGTCAGCCGCAGCTCCAGACAAAGTCATATTTGATTCTAGCTGAAAATGACGAGACATTTTTTTAGCTCCAGTAGGTCCCGCAGGAATTCTACCTTGCGCATAACCTGCATCATATCCTCCACCTTGCCAGTCTCCTAAGAAATCAGCACCAACAGAAACGATTAATGCGGCTTTTGAAAAATCATAATCAACTAAAGCTCTTTCTCCATAAACAGTTTCAAAAGCATCTAAAGCCTCAGATGAAGAAACTGCATCATAAACAACATGCTTAGCATTTGGATTTTTAGCAATAAATTCGCTAATTAATTTTTCAGTAGATGGACTTGCCAAAGTATTAGTCAACAATACTACTTGTCCACCTTTTGCTTTTGCATCAGCAATACTTGACTTAAGTTTCAAATCAACAGCAGACCAGCTACTATTTTTTCCATCCAACTTAGGCTCTTTCAAACGCATGCTATCATATAAAGATAAGATAGATGCATGAATTCTTGCATTGGCTGAAAACTTAGCTCCAGAAATAGTATTGTTATCAATTTTAATTGGACGCCCCTCACGAGTTTTTACCAATAAGTTAGCAAAATCAAAACCATCAAAAACAGTAGTTGCATAATAATCTGCAACACCAGGAATGATCTGTTCTGGTTGTAAAACGTAAGGTATAGACTTGTGAACAGGACCTTCGCAAGCAGCAAGTGTAACAGCTGCTGTACTAAACCCTACGTACTTTAAAAAGTCACGACGTGAAGTTCCAGATGTCGCTAAAGCATCTGCATTCCCTAAGAATTCTTCTGTAGGAATCTCTTCAACAAATTCGTTATTTCTAAGCGCCTCAACAATAGAACTATTTTCTAGTTCTTCAACACTTTTCCAGTATTTTTTGTTTGATGACATTGTATATAAATATTAAAATCTTAATAATTCGATTAATAGTGGCATTTACCGCATTCTAAACCTCCCATTTGCGCTGCAGTCAATTTTTCTACACCGTATTTTTTAGAAAGTTCAGCATGAATTTTATCATAATATGCATTTCCTTCCATCTTAACATCAGTTTTTCTATGGCAATCAACACACCATCCCATTGTTAATTTAGAATATTGCTTCATGATTTCAAACTCCTGTACTGGACCGTGACAAGTCTGACATTCAACTCCTGCAACATTAACGTGCTGTGAGTGATTGAAATATACAAAATCAGGAAGATTATGAATACGAACCCATTTAACTGGTTGCGTTTTTCCGGTATAAGCTTGTTTTGCTTTATCCCAACCAACAGCATCATATAGCTTTTGAATTTGAGCATCATAAAACGCTTTACTGTACTCAGGAGTAGCTGTAGTCTCAGCAACTTCAGAAATATTTTTATGACAGTTCATACAAACATTTAAAGAAGGAATACCAGCAGTTTTACTCACACGAGCCGCAGAGTGACAATATTTACAATTGATCTCATTATCACCAGCGTGAATTTTATGAGAATAGTGAATTGGCTGAATTGGCTCATAATTTTGATCAACACCTACTTGCATTAAGTAACCATATACAAAATAACCACTTGCCAAAAGCAAAAATATAGAAGTAACTAATACTAAAAATTGATTTCTAGCGAAAGCTTTCCAAATTGGAGTTCTAGCTTCTCTAGGAGTTACTTCAATACCATTATTACTAGCAACTTTAGTTAATACTTTGTTCACCATGAACAACATTACCACTAAAATAGCCATTACAAGAGCAAGAGCTCCTAAAATAATATTATTTGAAATTCCACCACCTTCAACGTTTGTTCCAGGAGGCGCAGCAGAACCAGGAGCACCAGCTGCAGGCTCAGCTTTTACTTCAGAAGTATAAGCGATAATATTATCAATATCACCTGTAGACAATTGAGGAAAAGAAGTCATTACTGACTTATTATTTTCTTCAAAAAGCTTAACTGCAACAGCATCGCCTGATTTAATCATTTCAGAGCTGTTGTGCACCCACTTGTAAATCCAAGCCATTTCGTGCTTAGCAGCAACTCCCCTTAAAGCAGGACCTGTTGACTTGGCATCTAATTTGTGACATGCAGCGCAATTTGCATTAAAAAGTTCTTTCCCTTTTACTGGATCACCTCCTGCAGTTGCAGCCGGAGCAGCAGCTTCAGGCGCCGCAGGAGCAGCAGCATCTTGAGCAAATGAAGTTAGGGAGAAAATAAGCGTTAGCGATAAGCTAAGCAGCAATTTTCTTGAGATCGAATTATGGTTACCCACCTTTTTCATATAGTATAATAATTATCTACTAATTTTTGGTATGATTTTTTCTGTAGTAAATCAACGAAAAACTAATACCTTCTTTTAAAACTTGCACAAAAATACGACTTATGAACTATTCTCAAAACCTTAAAATACTCTTAAATATCAATTTATATCAATTCTAAATAATATTAAAATTTTCGATACAAACTTTAAATACTATTTTTGCATAAAAACCATCACATTATGAGAATTTTAACCCACTCAAACAGAGTTTTCTTAACATTAACAATGTTCACTTTAGCATATAACATTCATGCGCAAGACCAAAATTTAACACTCAATCAAGATCCTAAATTTGAGCAATTATTGAATGATAAGCGTAAAATTAACACATCAATAAGTACAAATGATACTTATAAAATTCAAATTTTCAGTGGCAAAAGCGAGGAAGCAAAAAAAACGCTAGCAGATTTCAAAAGAGAATATAACAATATTGACGGAACTATAATTTTCAACACTCCCAACTACAAAGTGATTGTTGGTAATTTTAAAACCAGAATAGAAGCAGAACGCAATCTTGCTGAAATTAAAAACAGATATAAGAGTGTTTTTCTATTAAAACCTAGTAAATAAAATACAATAAAAAAAAGCGAGATATTAATCTCGCTTTTTTTTGAACACAAAAATATGTTTCCAATTAATTTAAAGATTAAAATGCTTTTTATAAAAAGCTATTTTATCATTACTTGTCCTTTTAGTTTTACGATAATCCTTATACAACTCTTTATTACCGGACAACAAGTTAACCATGTACTTCTCTGTCAAAAAAACAGGAACACCATTTAATTTATTAAGTAACAAAGGCACCTCGGCTTCATAAGCCTCAGGAAACAACAGAAGTCCAACTATACCACCACCATACATCGCTTTTAAAGCAGAAAAATCAACAGAATTAACCTTGACTGAATCAATACAATAATAATCTCCCAACAACTCAGTTTTCGCATATAATCTAAAAGTTGAAAATCGAAACAAATTAATATAAAAATTCAGCCCATCACTAAAACCATAGAAACCATTCTCTAATCTACCCGTTTTATTATTCAATAAACACTTCATTCCATTATAATTTGTTATCGAAAAATTATCCAAATCTAAGGTTTCTCCAGTAAATAAATCAGCATAATTAATATAAACACCTTCTTTAATACTTGAAGGAGACTCAAACAAATTTCCATCTCCAATACTAAATCCTACATTCAATCTGTCACCTTTTTTCAATTCTTTATAAGATTCAAAACTAGTACTTAAAGCCTCAATAATTCTTTCCGAATGCTTACTTGTCACATCAAGCCCACTACTTTCAATAGTTGCAGAAAAGTTTCCTACAATAAAATCCTTCCCTCCATTCTTTTCAATAACATCAAAAACTACCGTCGCATAACCAGTCTCTTTATTAGAACGAGTAATTTCAGAAATATATAATTCATCTACCCTAATATCAATTCCTTTTTTCCCCTCTCTTTTAGGGTAACAAATCGATAAAAAACTTTGCAACTCCTCTACAAAAGGCTTCTTAAAATCAGTCAAAACTTTTGTATTAAAAAGACTCTTTTGTGCAGTGCCTATATTATCTTTTATTTGCCTTCCGTCATAAATTTTATTGATATAAAAATCACTTTTAATCTCTACGTTAGTCACATTTTCGAGAGAAATAAGAAATTTTGAATCCTTTTGCGCGTAGGAAGCGCAAGCAAATAATAAAGTAAAAAGTAAAAATTTCATACGATAGAGGGAATAAATTAAACCTAAAAATAAACAAAAAAAAGTCCCAATTTTCATTGGGACTTTAAAATATAATTATTGAATTTTATTTCAACTTCTTTTTAATTGCAACTTCATGGTATGCCTCAATAACATCTCTTTCTTCGATATCATTGTAACCTTTAATTTGAATACCACAATCATAACCTTTAGAAACTTCTTTAACATCATCTTTGAAACGTTTCAATGCCACAAGCTCTCCTGTATGTACCACTACACCATCTCTAATAACTCTAATTTTAGAAGTTCTCATGATTTTACCATCCATCACCATACAACCAGCAATTGATCCAACTTTAGAAATTTTGAAAATCTCGCGAATTTCAGCAGTTCCTAAAATTTCCTCTTTCATCTCAGGAGCTAACATTCCTTCCATTGCATCTTTCAAGTCATCGATAGCTGCGTAGATAATTGAGTAGTAACGAATATCTATTTCCTCTTTATCAGCAAGTTGTCTCGCATTTCCAGCAGGACGAACGTTAAATCCGATAATAATTGCATCAGAAGCAGAAGCCAACATAACGTCAGTTTCAGTAATTGCTCCAACACCTTTATGAATAATATTAATTTGAACCTCTTCAGTAGAAAGTTTAGAGAACGAATCTGATAATGCTTCAACAGATCCATCAACATCTCCTTTAAGGATTACGTTTAATTCTTTAAACTGACCAAGTGCAATACGACGACCAATTTCATCAAGTGTAATATGACGTTGTGTACGTACAGATTGTTCACGCATTAATTGAGAACGCTTAGATGCAATTTGTTTTGCTTCTTTTTCATCTTCGAATACATTGAACTTATCACCTGCAGTAGCCGCACCATCTAAACCTAATACAGATACTGGAGTTGACGGCCCTGCTTCAAGAACAGTATGCCCTCTTTCATCATGCATAGCTTTAATCTTACCATGATGCTTACCAGCCAACATATAATCTCCAATTTTTAACGTTCCTTGTTGAACTAAAATTGTAGAAACATATCCTTTTCCTTTATCTAAGAAAGCTTCAACTACAGTTCCCTGAGCTGCTTTATTTGGATTCGCTTTTAAGTCTAAAATTTCCGCTTCTAATAAAACTTTCTCTAATAATTCTTTTACTCCTGTTCCAACTTTTGCAGAAATATCATGTGACTGAATTTTTCCACCCCAATCTTCAACAAGTAAATTCATACTAGCCAAACGCTCTTTGATTTTTTCAACATTAGCATTTGGTTTATCGATTTTATTGATTGCAAATATAATTGGTACTCCCGCAGCTTGTGCGTGAGATATTGCTTCTTTTGTTTGTGGCATGATGTCATCATCCGCCGCAACAACGATAATAGCGATATCAGTAACTTGAGCTCCACGTGCACGCATCGCGGTAAACGCCTCGTGACCAGGTGTATCTAAGAATGCGATTTTTTGACCATTATCTAAAGTTACTCCGTAAGCTCCAATATGCTGTGTAATACCTCCAGACTCACCAGCGATAACATTTTCTTTACGAATATAATCCAGTAAAGATGTTTTACCGTGATCGACGTGACCCATTACAGTAACGATCGGTGCTCTAACTACTAAATCTTCTTCTTTATCTTCGACTACCTCAATAGCATCTTCAATATCAACTGTAATAAACTCAACTTCATAACCAAATTCATCAGCTACAATAGTTAACGTTTCTGCATCTAAACGTTGGTTCATGGTAACCATGATACCAAGAGACATACAAGTTCCAATTACTTTAGTAATCGGCACATCCATCATAATTGCAATTTCACCTACAGTAACAAATTCAGTAACCTTAATAGTTTTACTTCCTTCGTCGATTGCTCTTTGCTCTTCATCAGATTTCTGACGGTGCGTATCTCTTTTATCTCTTCTGTATTTAGCCGCTTTAGATTTCCCTCCTTTACCTTGAAGTTTTTCAAGAGTTTCTCTAATTTGGTTTTTTACTTCCTCTTCAGTAGGCTCCACTTTAGCAACAATAGCAGGACGGTTTCCTTTTACAAAACCAGGTCTTGCACTTCTATTTGCATTGAAACCACCTCCACCAGTATTTGGTGTGATTTTATTAGGATTAGGTGTTCCAGGCGCATGAGTTGCCGGTTTTGGCGCACCTGGAGTTCCTGGCTTAGGAGCAATTCTCTTACGCTTATTTTTATTTGCGTTATTTGCAGCCCCTGGAGCTCCCGGTTTATTTGGCGTTATCTTTGGATCTTCTTTCTTTTTCTTAGGTTTATTAAATTGAGATAAATCAATTATTTGTCCCGTAAGTGTAGTTCCAGATAATTTTTGATATTGTGTAGTTATAGCCTCCTCTGCAGTCGCAGGATCAGTTGAAACAACTGGCTCTTGTGCAACTTTTGCAGCCTTAACTTCTGTTTTCGCTTCAGCCTTAACTTCTGTCTTCACTTCAGCCTTAACTTCTGTTTTCACTTCTTTTTTCTCTGTAATAATAGGTTTTTCAACCTTTTTCTCTTCAGAAATAACAGGAACCACTGGTTCAGTCTGCACTATTTCTTTTTGAGCAGGTTTTTCTGGTTGAGACGGAGTAACAACTACTTTAGGTTCTACAGCTTTAGCTGGTTCCTCAGAAGGAGTAGAAACAACTGCTGGTTTCTTTGGATTTAAATCAATTTTACCTACTTGAACAGGTCCAGTTACAACAGCTCTCGCTTTTATAATTTCCTGCTGTTTTTGGCGCTCTTCGTCTTGTCTGCGTTTGTCTTCAATTTCTTTCTCACGTTCAACACGTAATGCTTCTTTTTCTTTTCTCTTTTCCTCTCCTACCTCTTTAGAAGCTTCCTTATTCCCCTTATCGCCCGCAAATTGGCTTTGTAGGATATTAAATTCGCTATCAGAAATTTTCGCATTTGGATTTGCATCAATAGCAATTCCCTTATCTTTTAGATAATCAACAGCTCTTTCTAACGAAATATTTAATTCCCTTAAAACCTTGTTTATTCTTATTACTCTCTCTTCAGACATATAACCTTTTTATTATTACCTTTTTCGTTGTGTTGTTAGAGCAGATAACTAGCTATCAAACTCTTCTTTTAGTATTTTCATAACATCAAGAATCGTTTCCTCTTCTAAATCTGTTCTTCTTACTAAATCTTCTACTTCTTGCTTTAAGATACTTCTAGCTGTATCTAAACCAATTTTTGCAAATTCTTCGATAACCCAGCCTTCAATTTCATCTGAAAACTCAGTTAATTCAACGTCATCATCTTCGCCACTAGCAACATCACCTTCTCTGATAACATCTAACTCGTAACCCGTTAACTGACCCGCTAATTTAATATTATGACCACCTCTACCAATTGCTTTAGAAACTTCTTCTAATTTCAAGAAAACTTCAGCTCTTTTGTTTTCTTCATCAATTTTGATAGAAGAAACTTTAGCAGGGCTTAATGCTCTTGTAATAAACAATTGAATATTGCTTGTATAATTGATTACATCGATATTTTCGTTTCCTAATTCACGAACAATTCCGTGAATACGAGATCCTTTCATACCTACGCAAGCTCCAACAGGATCGATTCTATCATCATAAGAGTCTACCGCTACTTTTGCTTTTTCACCAGGGATACGCACTACATTTTTAACCGTAATCAATCCGTCGAAAACTTCAGGAATTTCTTGTTCAAATAATTTTTCTAAAAACTTCTCAGAAGTTCTAGACATAATAATCTGAGGTTTATTTCCTTTTAATTCAACGCTTTCAATAATTCCACGAACATTATCTCCTTTACGGAAAAAGTCAGACGGAATTTGTTTTTCTTTCGGAAGTACAATTTCGTTTCCTTCGTCATCAACTAAGATAACTACTCTAGGACGCACGTGATGCACTTCGGCAGTATAAATATCACCAATAATATCTTTAAATTGCTTGTAAAGATTTGTATTATCGTGTTCGTGAATTTTAGATATTAAGTTTTGACGTAAAGCCAAAATAGCTCTTCTTCCAAGATCAATCAATTTAACTTCTTCAGAAACCTCTTCACCGATTTCAAAATCCGCCTCAATCATTCTTGCCTCAGTCAAAGTAATCTCCTCATTTTCAAAATCAAGATCTTCGTCAGCAACAATTACTCTTCTTCTCCATATCTCCATATCTCCTTTATCAGGATTTATAATGATATCGAAATTATCATCAGAACCGTATTTTTTCTTTAATGCATTTCTAAACACGTCCTCTAAAATTGCCATAAGCGTTACACGATCAATAAGTTTATTATCTTTAAACTCTGAGAATGAATCGATTAATGCTAAATTTTCCATGCGAATTCTTTAATTAAAATGTTACTGTAACAATTGCCTCTTTAATTTCTGTATAAGGTATTTGTTGCTCTTTTTGAACTGTTTCTTTTCCTTTTCCTACTTTTTTCGGTTCTCTTGCTTTCCAAGACAAAATTATAAAAACATCGTTAGCTTCCACCAATTCTGCTTCAATTTTTTCAGTATTTGTAGTAACAATCAATGTTCTACCAATATTTTTGATGTATTGTCTTGTCATTTTCAAAGGTGATCCTACTCCTACCGATGCTACTTCAAGCGAAAAATCTTGCTCTTCACGATCCAGATTATTCTCAATTGCACGACTCACATCAATACAATCTTGCAACGCCACTCCATTATCACCATCTAAACCAACACTAATCTTAAAAGAATCTGATATCGCCAGATCAATCAAAAATATTGATGGCTTATCCAGAAGAGCTTCTGTAATTAATCCGTTTACTTTTTCTTTAAATGTCATAATTTTATAAAAAGAGGGGACACTTAGTCCCCTCATTATTTAGATTTTAATAAATAACGGTGCAAATATAGTGTTTTTTTTATAAATCAAAATAAATAGATTGCTCTAAAAATATTTCTTATCTTTATGAGAGCATTAAAATTACAGATTTTCACATTTTAACCCCTTAAAAATCATGAAACGAATTTTAGTACCAACCGACTTCTCTGAACATGCCGAAGACGCCCTTAAAGTTGCATCTCAAATTGCAAAGAAAAATAACTCCGAAATTATCATCTTACACATGTTAGAACTTCCCAGCCAAATGAACGATGCAGTTCTTGGCGGCGCAAGTATTCCAGAGACCATGCTTTTCATGAAAAAAGCCAACGAAATGCTGGATGAAGTTGCCTCCAGATCTTATCTGGACGGAATTCAAATTACAGAAATCGTAAAAATGGACAAGCCAATTCACGGCATCGCACAAGTTAGCAAAGACTACAATATAGATTTAATCGTAATGGGATCACACGGATCTTCAGGAATCGAAGAATTACTTATAGGCTCTAACACAGAAAAAGTTGTTCGCAATTCCGAAAGTCCAGTTTTAATAATCAAAAAAAACATCTTAAATTTTAATGCCGAGAACATTGTTTTCGCTTCAGATTTTTCAGCAGAAGCAAAAAAACCTTTTGAAAAATTTCTAAGTTTCACCAAAATCTTTGATTCAAAAATTCATTTAGTAACAATTTGCACACCAAACAGCTTTAAACCAACACACGAAATCGAGAAAGCCATAAATAATTTTGTATCCGAATTCAATCTAACCAATTACTCAACTCAAATCTACAACGACACAAATATCGAAAAAGGAATTATCAATTTCTCTAATAGTATAAACACTGATATTATCGGAATGTGCACGCATGGACGAACTGGTTTCGCGCACTTTTTTAACGGAAGCATTAGCGAAGGATTAGTAAATCATGCTATAAAACCTGTTATTACATTTAAAATATAAACAGTTCTTGAAAAACTATAAACACAAAAGCTTCTCAATAAAGAAGCTTTTTTTTATAAATTAGACATAAGAAAATTGATAACATCTTTCAATTTCTATTACAACCCTAGCAAATCACGCACTTGTTGCACAGTCATACCGACAGACGCAGCTGCATCTTCAATACTAATTATCTTAAGCAAATCCTTCAACAAGTCACTCAAGTCGCCCCCTTGCACTTGTTTCATTTCAGAAGAACTTAACTCTGTAAAATTCATTTTTTTTAAATTATTCATAATTGTTAATTTTAAAATTATTATTCCGTAAAAATAAAAATTTAGCGCTATATTTTTATCTTATCAAATTTATACAAAATACTGATAAACAGACACTAAAGATCGAAAAAATAACACTTCTAAGCAACAATCATACTATTCAATACTGGAAACATTTTCAACAATAAAAAAACTCAAAGCAAAAGATTACCGTTTTCCGAATTTTAAGAGCTTACAGATTTAAGATTTCTGCATAAAATTTATTCCATAAAAAAAAGCCTCTCAAATGAGAGGCTTTTTATGTTGGTCTACAAGGACTCGAACCTTGAAAGACTGCACCAAAAACAGTTGTGTTACCATTACACCATAGACCAATAAAAGCGGTTAAGCGAGCGCAAAATTAAAACTTTTTTTAGTTTACGCAAATTTTTTTTCAATTAATAAAAAAGCCTCTCATTTGAGAGGCTTTTTTCGTTGGTCTACAAGGACTCGAACCTTGAAAGACTGCACCAAAAACAGTTGTGTTACCATTACACCATAGACCAGCGTTGCTGTTAAGCGAGTGCAAATTTAGAGCTTTTTTTAGTTTGCACAAACTTTTTAGCCAAAAAAATTCATTTTTTTTTCATTTTTCTTCCTGAAAATCGATAATATCCACGCAACCATTTAACAAACAATATATTATAACAAACAAATACTTTTTTAGAATTTTATGTTAATGCACTTCTCCTTAAACAAAAAAACATTTTCTTTGTAGGATATAAAACATACAAAATTATAACACCTAAATATGGCACAATTCAATTTCAATAAATGGAATACAATTATTGGTTGGTTTGCATTTGCAATCGCTTTAATTACCTATACATTAACAGTTGAACCAACTATGAGCTTTTGGGATTGTGGCGAATACATTGCCACAGCCGCCAAACTAGAAGTCGGACATCCTCCCGGAGCTCCTTTATTCCAAATGATGGGTGCATTTTTTGCCATGTTTGCGACAGATGATCAACATGTAGCTTTAATGGTCAATATGATGTCTGTTTTCTCAAGTGCCTTTACAATTCTATTCATGTTTTGGTCTTCATCTATGATTTTGAAAAAAATTATAGAGCGATTCTCAGAAATTAATCAAAATAATTCTATTGTTATTTTAGGAAGCTCTTTTGTTGGAGCACTTGCTTATACTTTCTCTGATAGCTTTTGGTTTAACGCTGTTGAAGCCGAGGTTTATGCAATGGCATCTTTATTAATTGCATTACTTTTCTGGCTTGGTCTACGTTGGGAGCAAGACATGGACAAACCTAAAGGAAACAAATGGTTACTACTTATTTCGCTAGTTGTAGGACTTTCGTTTGGAGTTCACTTTATGGCTTTATTAACCATTCCTTCAATAGGATTTCTTTACTACTTTAAACATTATGAAAAAGTTACAATTAAAAACTTTCTTATTGCCAATGTTGTCGTAATTGGAATTTTATTATTTATTTTCAAATTGCTTTTACCATTAACAATGGAAGCATTTGCAGACACCGAAGTTTTCATGGTAAATAGTTTTGGACTACCATTTAACTCAGGAACTATTTTTGTAGCATTAGTTTTAATTGCTTTCTTTTACTTTGGATTAAAATACACTAAGCAAAAAGGGTTAATTTTCTACAACACTATAATACTTTGTGTATTATTTATATTTATTGGTTTCTCAACATGGATGATGCTACCTGTTCGTGCTAACGCTAACACAGTTATCAACGAGAACAAACCTTCTGATGCTGCCGAGGTACTAGCTTACTATAATCGTGAACAATATGGTGTAAACCCATTATTCTACGGACCTCAATACACAGAAGTTTTTGCGGGTCTTGATGCGAAAAACCCGTATTCAGACAAAAAACCGAACTACGAAAGAGATTATAAAACTGGTAAATACATTATTACCAACAACTATAAAAACGCAAATCAGAACAGCGACGACAATCAAAAAACGATTCTGCCAAGAATGTGGAGTACTGAAACCGGACACATTCAAAACTATATAAGCTTTACAAATCCTCCTAAATTCAAGATAAATCCTAACTATGATTACGAAGATGATTTGGCTAAATACGGAATTGACGCGAGCCAATTAAGCGAAGATGAATACAACAAAGCTACTGCTCAATTGAGAAATGAAGTTGAAAAAACCGTTTCTGAATTCAAAAAAGCATACGCTCAAAAACAAATCGACAACGAAGGATATGTAAAATTCTTAAGAAGTTACAGTCAGTATTTAATTATTGAGAAACCAACAACTGTAGATAATTTCAGTTTTATGTTCGAATACCAATTTGGATATATGTATTGGAGATATTTAATGTGGAATTTTGTTGGACGTCAAAGTGACATTCAAGGAAAATATGACAATCTTGATGGAAACTGGATTAGCGGAATCAAAATTCTTGACTCTGTACATCTTGGCTCACAGGACAACTTACCATCTGATGTTTTAAATAATAAAGGTAGAAATGTTTACTTTTTCTTGCCGTTTATTCTTGGAATTATTGGAATAATGTACCATGCAAATAAAGACCTTAAGAGTTTTTATGTACTCTTGGCATTATTTTTATTTACGGGAATTGCATTAAAAATTTACCTTAACGAGCGACCTTTTGAACCTCGTGAAAGAGATTATGCTCTTGTAGGATCTTTTTACGTATTTGCAATCTGGATAGGTTTTGGAGTTTATTCTCTCTACGAAAGTATACAGAAATACATTGCTCCTAAAATTGCCGGACCTGTTATTATTGCCGCAAGTTTACTTGCCGCTCCTGTTTTAATGGCTTCTCAAAACTGGGATGATCATGACAGATCAGGAAGATATACTGCAGTTGCAATGGCCAAAGCTTACCTAAACTCTTGCGATAAAAACGCTATTTTATTTACTATTGGAGATAATGACACTTTCCCATTATGGTACGCCCAGGAAATTGAGCACATTAGAACCGATGTTAAAATCGTAAATACAAGTTTAGTTAATACAGACTGGTACATTGATCAAATGAAAGCTAAAGCATACGAATCTGATCCGTTGCCAATATCATTTACGCACGATCAATATGTAGGAGATAATCTTGACTACGTTGCTTATATTCAAAAAATTGAAACACGTTGGAATATTAAAGACTTAATTGACTTTATTAAAAACCCAAAATCAACTGTAGGATTACAAAACGGACAAACAATTCATTTTTATCCTACTAATAAAATTAGGGTTAATGTTGACAAAGAAACAATCATTAAAAATAAAGTTGTAAATCCTAAATATTACGATTCTATTGTTCCTTACATCGATATTGACATTAAAGGAAGTGCATTGTACAAAAACCGTTTAATAATGCTGGATATCTTAGCCAATAACAATTGGAAAAGACCAATTTACTTTAGTGGCGGAGCTTTTGACGATGAAGATTATTTATGGTTAAAAGATTACCTGCAATTAGACGGAATGGTTTACAAATTGGTTCCTGTTAAAAACGTACCTTCAAAAGATGGTGGACCAATGGACATGGGACAAATTGACTCCGAAAAAATGTACAATATTGTAATGAAATGGGATTGGGGTAATAGCGAAAGTGATAAAATTTATCATGATCCTGAAACGAGAAGAAATAGCATTACATATCGCACCAATTTATCGCGTTTAATGAATCAACTTATTGCCGAAGGTAAAATTGACAAGGCTAAGAATATTATCAATTTAGCCATGACAAAAATGCCGTTAGACAAATTTGGATACTATTCTTTAGTTGAACCTTTTGCGGGAGGATACTATAAAGTTGGAGAAACCGCAAAAGCACATGATTTGCTAAATAAATTAGTTCAGAAATATAAAGAAGAATTAAACTATTACGCAACATTGAGTCCTAGCGATCAAACTGACCTGGCTATTGATATTATTACTGATATTGAGCGATACAGAAGTTTGTTGCAGGTTATGCAAGAAAACAAAGACACAGCTTTCTACGAAAAACACAAAGTAACTTTTAATACTTATGTAAATGTTTTCGAACGTTTTGGCAGAGAAAAAGAATAATAATATACGAAAAATATAATGATTAAAAAAATGCAGCGCTATTTGATTTATAGCGCTGCATTTTTTAATTTTACATATCTGTAAATCAAATTAAAATGAGCTTTTACTGGGTAAAAACAAATTCATTCATAAAAATGGTGTTTTCTAAATATTGTTGGGACATTCCGAACAATGAAAAGAAAATATACCTAACGTTTGATGATGGCCCTACACCAGAGATTACAGACTGGGTCTTATCTGAATTGAAAAAGTTTGATGCAAAGGCAACTTTCTTTTGTATTGGAAAAAACATAAAAGCAAACTTAGCTTTATTCGAAAAATTAATTACCGAAGGTCATTCTATTGGCAACCACACCATGAATCATGTTAATGGATGGAAAAGCAACAATGATGATTATATTGAAAACATAAAGAATTGCGCAGCAGTTCTGGAAGAAGAAAAAACATGTAATCTTATATTTCGCCCACCTTATGGCAAAATAAAAAAGGCCCAATCTAGAATCTTAAGAAAACTAGGCTATAAGATTATTATGTGGGATGTTTTAAGTGCAGATTTTGACCAATCTATCACTCCGGAAAAATGTCTTGAAAATGTGACTAAAAATGTAAAATCAGGAAGTGTAATTGTATTTCATGACAGCATAAAGGCGTCGCCAAATTTAAAATTTGCACTACCTAAAACCTTGCATTTTTTAAAAGAAAATGGGTATACATTCGACATTATTCATTAAATAATGCCCTTAAGAAGAGTATTCTATAAATTACTAAACTGCTCCTGGACAATTCCTATAATTGTATTGGCATCAAGTTCTCCTGATTGCCTCCAGATCATTTGTCCTTCCTTGTAAATCATTAAAGTAGGAAGCCCTTTAATACGAAGTGCTTCTGCCAATTCCTGATTTTTATCCACATCAATTTTGATGACTTTGGCTTTATCGCCTAGCGCCGCCGCAACATCCTTAATTACCGGATGCATTGATACAGATGATTCGTTCCAATCGGTGTAAAAATCAATTAACACTGGAACTTGAGCATTTATAAGTTCTCCAAATTTTGACATAAAACCAAAAATTTAATTCTTTTAATCTTTTAAAAAGAGATAATTATATACAAATGTAGCATTTTTAACGAATTAAGCCACACTGTTGCCTTTTTTTAGTTCAATGACTGTTATTTCGGGCATAATACCAACTCTACCTGGGTACGCATGAAAACCAAATCCGCGGTTAACATAAACATATCGCCCTACATTCTCATATAGTCCCGCCCATTGCTTGTAAATATATTGTGCTAAACTCCATTTAAAATATCCTGGAATTTCAATTCCAAATTGCATACCATGCGTATGCCCTGATAATGTTAAATGAAAGTTTTTAGGATGATTTTTTATCTCATATTCCCAATGACTTGGATCATGACTCATTAATACTTTAAAATCGTCCTGATGCACGTTTTGAGAGGCTTTATTTAAATCTCCTGCTTTTTTAAAATTCTGTCCCCAATTCTCCACTCCAATTAATGCAATTTTATCATCGCCTTTTTGAATGTAGGTATGTTCGTTCAACATAAGATCAAACCCTATTTGACCATAAAGATTTTTAATTGCCACAAAGTTCTCATCTTTCTCTTTTTCAGAAGGCCAAGTAACATATTCGCCATAATCATGGTTTCCTAAAACCGCGAACTTTCCGTATTTATACTCCTTAATTCTATTAAAAGTATCCAACCACGGATGCATTTCTTTAGCATGTGTATTTACAATATCTCCTGTAAACAAAATCAAATCTGCCTCTTGCTCATTAATCAAATCGATCGCATAATTTATTTTCTCAGGATTGTCAAAACTCCCACTATGAACATCTGAAATTTGAGTTATTTTAAAACCGTCAAAAGCATCAGGTAAATCCGGGAAGAATACAGTTTGTTTAATCACTTTAAAATTATACTTCCCTTCAAATATTCCGTAAATCAATGACAAAAAAGGAACTGCCGCCAAACCTAAAGCAATCTGACTCACAAACTTTCGTCTTTCTGGCATCATTTCTTTGCGAGGAGCATTATAAATAAAATAATTTAAGATACTGGCTCCAACTCTAAAAATATCTTCTCCAAATAAAACAAGAGTCATTACAATTTTAGGAACATAAACCAGCAGCATTAATCCTGTTGTAAACATAAACTGTTTCGTTTGTCCAACAGAACGATCTACTTGCGAGAAAGAATAGATTATAAAAATCAAGATAAGCAAACTTATAACCTGATAGCTAACCAAAACCCATCTTAATTTAATTAAGGTACGAAAGGCTTGATAAGAATAGAACTCAATAAATAAGAAAAGAGCACATAGAATTACAAAACGAATGATCATTAGTTATAGTTTTAAGCAAAGTAACAAAGAATGAAAATTTTATTTCTTTTTATTACCAAAAATTTAACTCAAATAAGAACAAAAAGCTGATAGATTTCTCTACCAGCTTTTTCTCTACCAAATTTTTTAAAACCTTTTAATCCACAACAATGTTTACAGGTGTAAACTATGTCGTTTTATTTTTGAGCTTTTGCTGCCTCAGGTTTAGCTGCTTCTGCTTTTTTAGCTTTTTTATCCGCTTTTTTGTCTTTTTTAGGAGCTTTAGCTTCTTTTACTGGAGTTGTTTGAGCTGGAGTTGTTTGAGCGCTTACCATTGCAGTTGTTCCTAAAATAGCCACTGCTAACATTACTAATTTTTTCATGATTGTAGATTTATGATTATTATTATTTTCATTTATTATACCTCAAAGATATATTCACTAAATGAAGATCAAATGAAGATTAGCCTAGTCCTGAAAAATTAACTTTTAATTATGTTTTATGGCTTCCGGGAATAAAAGCGTAAATATTGTTCCCTCATTCATTTGGGAAGTCACCTTAATTTCGATATGATGAAATGAAGCAATACTATCAGCAATAGCAAGACCTAAACCCTGACCATCTTGCTCTGAACTTATTCGTGCAAAGCGATTAAATATACTTTCGATCTGAGAAGCATTCATTCCAATTCCAGAATCTGTAATAGAAATAAAATAACGATCGTCTAAAAAACCATCTTCAATTATAATATGTCCGTTAGGTTTATTGTATTTTATGGCGTTCGTTACCAAATTGTAAATCAGAATATGAATTAAAGTTTTATTTCCTGTAAAAACATAATCATGTTCCATTTTGTTGAAAAGCTGAATCTCACGATCTTCAATTCGATCTTGTAAATCTTCCACCAGATCTGTAATAAGCTCATGAAAATTTACACTTTCATTTGCCTCGTACTGATTATTTTCGATTCTTGAAATCAACAATAAATTATTGATGATTTTCTTGAGCATATCTAATGTTCTCAGAGATCCTGCAATTTTATCGAAAGCATTATCATCTAAAGAATCATTTTGAAGTAAATTCTCGAACTTATTTTTAAGCAAAGCAATAGGCGTAAGCAACTCATGAGAAACATTAGAAATAAATTGTTTTTCTTTTTTGAAAAGCTCCGAGATACGATCCATCATTTGATTTAAAACAGAATCTAGCTCTCTAAAATCTCTTGATCTTGCTTTTATGGGTGTATGATCAAAAGCCTCAGGTTCGTTGACTCGCCTTATTTTGGTATCGATAATTTTGTAAAAAGGCTTGAGTAAATACTCTATATAAAAAGTATCTGCCAAAAAAGTAATGAATAATATAACGACAAAAACAATTAAAATAAAGAACTTAATAATAAAAACAAGATCTTTTACTTCTTCAAGACTACTTCCTATTTCTAACTGATAACCCTGATTATCGAACACAAAATGATATTGAAGAATTCTATATTCATTCTCTTCACCTTCAATAATTCGATATTCGTTTGTAAAAACAGCTTTCTTTTGATTGGATTTTACGGGTGATTTAGAAAGCACTAAAAACTCGCTATGTAAGGTCGAAAATTGCGAATAGGTTTCAGTCGAATCATCTGAATTTTCGATAAAATCATTAATTTCATTTCGGTCTAAATGATCAATAAATTTTTGTTTCTTCTCTAGCAATCCATTATTAATGTGGCGATAAACAACATTTTCGACCAATATTGGAAGCATTAACCATAAAACCACAATGACTAACAAACGTGTCAATGCATTAAAAATAGCCAGCTGATGTTTTATCTTCACAATAATCTATTTATTCATTTATACGATAACCAACATTTCTCACCGTTTCGAACCAATCGATAGCAGTATGTTTGTCCAGTTTTTTTCGAAGATTTCGAACGTGAACATCTATAAAATTAGAATCTGAATTAACCTCCAGAATATCTCCCCAAATATGTTCCGTCAATTGTAATCTGGTAATTACTCGATTTTTATTCAAAACCAAATATTGAAAGATATCAAATTCTTTTTTAGTCAAACTAATAGGAGTTTCACTATAACTAACTTTATAATCCTGAAGTTGTAGCAAAAATCCGTGTATACTCAAATTATTCAAAGTAAAACCATGAATTCTGCGTATAACAGCAAACAATCGTGCACTAAGTTCTGTTAAAGCAAAAGGTTTTGTCAAATAATCATCGGCACCCAGATGCAGTCCGTTTATTCTATCGTCTAATTCACCACGTGCCGTTAATACAATAACCGCCATTTTTGATTTGGTTTTTCGAACCGTTTTCAAAACCTCAAAACCATCTCCGTCAGGCAAACCAAGATCAAGCAACATCGCATCATAATCATTACTACTCACCTCCTCCAAAGCGTCGCTGCAATTATGGGCAATTTTGCAAACATATCCCGTATTACACAAAAAATCATAAACTTCTACAGCAAGTTCCTTATTATCTTCAACAATCAAAATATTCATAACACAATGTTTAAGCGCAACTAAATTTAAACAATTATAAAAAATCTTGTTGCTTATTATTAAAAAATTAACGAAACAAAAAAAGCTGATAAATTTCTTTACCAGCTTTCTTCAACCGCATTCTCCATAACCATTACTTCAGTTTTACTTCCTTTACAATTCTTCGAAAGCAAAACAAAAACAATTCTTATTTCATTTTAGTTGTTTCTGCTTTTGGAGCTTCACTTTTTTCTGATTTTGTTTTTTTGTCAGCTTTGTTTTTATGGTGTTTAGTTGCTTTAACTTCTTTTGCAGGTGCTGCCTGAGCTGGAGTTGTTTGAGCACTTACCATTGCGCTTGTTCCTAAAACCGCTGCTAATACTATAAATAAATTTCTCATGATTTCTAATTTTTAAATGATCTAACTTTTTACTTTATAATAACCTTTTTCTTATTTTGCTTTTGGAGTTTCTGCTTTTGGAGCTTCTGACTTCATTTTTTTATCAGCTTTGTTTTTATGATGTTTAGTTGCTTTAACCTCTTTTGCAGGAGTTGCCTGAGCTGGAGTTGTTTGAGCACTTACCATTGCACTTGTTCCTAAAACTGCTACTAATAACATTACTAGATTTTTCATAACTTTAAAATTTAAATTAATTTTGTTTTTTATATTTTTTTAATACTGTATTGTTCTATTTTTTAGCTTTTGGAGCTTCTGTTTTTGGAGCTACAGTTTTTTCTGATTTTGCTTTTTTGTCAGATTTTTCTGGATGTTTTGTATCCTTAACTTCTTTTGCAGGAGTTGCTTTTACCTCTTTAGCCTGAGCTTGTTTAACTCCTTTTGCAGGAAATGCACTTACCATGGCACTTGTTCCTAAAACTGCTACTAGCAACATCAATAAATTTCTCATGATTTCTATGTTTTAATATTAATACCTTTTATTTTATAGATCAAATTTACCCCTGTAATATGAAGACAAAATGAAGAAATCCCCTAACCTAAATATTTTAACTAGACATTAACTTTTTGCCTTTTTTTTGCATCATATAAGCTATATAAGTTCATTTAAACAATTAGAATCGCTTAAACGCGTCTTTACAAAAATCAATAACATTCTTTATTATATGAAGTCACATAAACACGTTTTAATACCTGCGTACACTTCTTGATTTAGCAACTCAACGATGTGCCTCTACTAAAATGTACTTATATAACTTATATGGTGGAAAAAAAATCTTATTAGTCTAATTTTTGAGTACCCAATTGTTTATTTTTACAGACTAATATTTTTTTTATGTCAACTCAAAAACGTCTTTTTCTTCTCGATGCTTATGCATTAATTTTTCGTGGATATTATGCCTTTATAAAAAACCCTCGAATTAACTCAAAAGGAATGGATACATCGGCAATCATGGGATTCATGAATTCGCTTTTAGATGTTATTAAACGAGAAAAACCAGATCATTTAGCAGTAGCATTTGATAAAGGCGGAAGCCAAATGCGTAACGAAATATTCCCAGAATATAAAGCAAATCGTGATGTAACGCCAGATGCAATAAAAATTGCTGTACCTTATATACAAGAACTTTTAAAAGCCATGCACATTCCTATTATTGAAGTGTCAGGCTTTGAAGCCGATGATTTAATTGGAACTATTGCAAAACAGGCCGAAAAAGAAAACTACAAAGTTTTTATGGTAACTCCTGATAAGGATTTCGCCCAATTGGTTTCAGAAAACATCTTCATGTATAAACCCGCTCGTATGGGGAACGGAATTGAAATTTGGGGAGTTCCTGAAGTTCTGGCAAAATTTGAAATTGAAAGACCTGAACAAGTAATCGATTTTCTTGGAATGATGGGCGATGCTGCCGATAATATTCCTGGACTTCCAGGTGTTGGAGAAGTAACTGCCAAAAAACTTTTGAAAGAATTTGGAACTATGGAAAATCTTTTGGCTAATACCGATAAGCTAAAAGGAAAAATGAAAGAGAATATTGAAGCTAACAAAGAGAAAGGATTACTTTCTAAAACATTAGCAACAATATTATTAGATTGTCCTGTTAACTTTAATGAAAGCGATTACGAATTAACACGTCCTGATATCGAGAAAACCGATGCTATTTTTAATGAATTAGAATTCAGAAGAATGGCTGAGCAGTTTGACAATCTGTTTAAAGCAGGAAACACAAGTGAAGCAACAAGCGAACAGCAAGCTTCTGACGCGAAATTATACAAAAAACCACAAGCCAAAAACGAAGATCAATTTGATCTTTTTGGAGGTGGTTCTACAGAAGAAGATTCAGAAACACCAAGAACTTCTTTCTATAATACTTTAGAAAACACACCTCACTCCTACCAGGCTATTCAAGGAGATTTAGGAATAAAATTGCTTTTACAAAATTTACAAAACCAAACTTCTGTATGTTTTGATACCGAAACTACTGGTTTAGATGCTTTGCATGCCGAATTAGTAGGGATTGCATTCTCTTATGAAAAAGGAAAAGCATTTTACGTTCCGTTTCCGGAAAGCCAAGAAGAAGCTCATGTTTTAATAGAGAAATTTAGACCGTTTTTTGAGAATGAAAACATCGAAAAAATAGGTCAGAATTTAAAATACGATTTAAAAATACTTTCTAATTATGGTATTACTGTAAAAGGAAAACTTTTTGACACCATGATTGCGCATTATTTGATAAATCCGGATATGCGTCATAATATGGATATTTTATCTGAAACATATTTAAAATATGCTCCAAAACCAATTGACGAATTGATTGGTAAAAAGGGAAAAAATCAAATTTCGATGCGCGAAGTTGCGCTTGAAGAAATTAAAGAATATGCTGCCGAAGATGCCGATATTACTTTACAACTAAAAGAAATTTTTACAACAGAATTAGACAAAACAGAAACTAAAAAGTTATTCGACGAAATCGAAATTCCGTTAGTGAGCGTTTTAGCCGCTATGGAAACAGAAGGTATTCGTTTGGATGTTGAATTCCTGAATGCAATGTCTAAAGAAATGGATGTTGAAATTAAATCTTTAGAACAGCAAATTTATGAAACCGCTGGTGAGAAATTCAATCTAGCTTCTCCAAAACAATTGGGAGATGTTTTATTTGATAAAATGAAAATTGGCGGAGCAAAACAAAAGAAAACCAAAACAGGTCAATATGCGACTGGCGAAGAAGTTTTGACTTATTTGGCCAATGACAACCCAATTGTAAAACAAATTCTGGATTGGCGTCAAATGGTAAAATTACAATCTACTTACATCTTAGCTTTACCGGAACAAGTAGACAAAAAAACACAACGCGTTCATACTGATTATATGCAAACTGTTGCTGCAACAGGTCGTTTAAGTTCTAACAACCCGAACTTGCAGAATATCCCAATTCGTACCGAAAGAGGTCGTCAGATTCGTAAAGCTTTTGTTGCGCGCGACGAAAACCATACTTTAATTTCTGCCGATTACTCGCAAATTGAATTAAGAATTATTGCCGCTTTAAGCGGAGAAGAAAATATGATTGCGGCTTTCAAAAACGGAGAAGATATCCATAAAGCAACCGCAGCCAAAGTTTTTGACGTTCCTTTGGAAGAAGTTTCGCGTGAACAAAGAAGCAATGCCAAAACGGTAAACTTCGGAATTATATACGGTGTTTCTGCGTTCGGATTAAGCAATCAAACTTCGTTATCACGTAGCGAAAGTGCTGCGTTGATCGAAGCTTATTATAAAACTTACCCAAGATTAAAATCATATATTCAGGAGCAAATAGAATTTGCACGCGAAAAAGGATACGTACAAACTATATTAGGTCGTCGTCGTTATTTAAAAGACATTAACTCAGCAAATGCCGTTGTTAGAAGTGCTGCCGAACGAAATGCTGTAAATGCACCAATTCAAGGAAGTGCTGCCGATGTGATTAAAATCGCGATGATCAACATTCATAAAAAGCTAAAAGAAGAAAACTGGAAATCTAAAATGTTGCTTCAGGTTCATGATGAGCTTGTGTTTGATGTACACAAAGACGAATTAGAAAAAATTCAACCTATGATCAAACACGAAATGGAAAATGCTTTTATAATGAGCGTTCCTCTAGATGTTGAATTGGGTATGGGTAAAGATTGGCTGGAAGCGCATTAATAAATTTTTGATAGAATGATAGATAATTTTAAACCTCCTATAAAAAGCAGAACAACTCAAGAACTTTTAAATATTGTTGGCTCTCCAAAGAAATGGAACCGAGATGCGCTTTATCTAGCCAAATATGAATTATCAAATAGAAATGTTGATACTTCGGAAATAGAAAATGCAATTAAATTAGCTAATGAAAAAGAAGAAGAGGAAATATTAAGAAAGGTAAATAAAAGTTATCAGATTTCAGATTTTATTTTAAAACCAAAAGGAACTTTATTTGAATTATTATTTACTTGGGAATTAAAAAAAGATGGGTACATTCTAAAAGCAAAGCAACAGAAAACCTTTAGAATCACTCTTATTATTATTATTCTTTTTGTTTATCTAATTAAGTTTATTCAGGAAAATTAATAAAAAAACCATCAGTTTCAACTGATGGTTTTTTTTATACTTATTTCTTTCTTGTCGATTCTCGTTCTTTCAACTTCGTTTTAATGACGATCGTTTCATAATCCGAAGTTTCTTCTTCCGATTCTTCCAGACGTTTTATTAATTGTCTGGCAGCAACTTCTCCAATTTCAATTCCGTGTTGACTTACCGTTGTTAAACTTGGCGACAAACGTCTTGAAGCCAAAATTCCGTCAGCAAAACCTATTATCGAAATATCTTCAGGAACTTTGTATCCTTTTTTCAAACTTACTCTTAAAGCCGCAACCGAATCATTTTCGTCTAAAGCAAAAATGGCATCAATTTTATTGTCAAAAATGGCATCAATTTTAGCTTTCATGTCTTCTTCAGAATCGGTACGAAGAATGATCTTTTCGTTTACCGGAATATTATTATCTGCTAAAGCTTTCAAATATCCATCAGCTCTCAATTTTCCAACACTTAAATTATCTACCGAAGAAATTAAGGCAATATTTTTACATCCTAAATTGATTAAATGCTGAGTCGAGTTTAAAGCCGAATCAAAATCATCTACTACAACTTTGTCACATTCTACTTCATCTGCAATACGATCAAACATAACGATTGGTGTACCATCGTTAATAATAGCAGAGAAATGACTATAATCTTGTAATTTCTGAGCTTCCTCAGAAACCGAAAGAATAAATCCATCGATTGTTCCGTTGCTCAACATTTCCAGCGTATGAATTTCTTTTTCTAAAGATTCATTCGAAATGCACGTAATTACATTATATCCTTTTTTATCGGCTACTTTTTCGATACCACTAAAAACCTTAGCAAAAAAGGAGTTCAATATATTAGGTATAATTACACCAATTGTTTTGGTTTTACGATTCTTCAAATTCAGACCAATAACATTCGGCTTATAATTTTTGAGTTTGGCATACTCCTTAATCTTCACCTTCGTTTGCTCACTAATTTCCGGGCTATCATTTAACGCCTTAGACACCGTAGATACAGAAACACCAAGTTCTTTCGCAATTTGTTTTAGAGTTGCTTTAGCTTTCATTTAAAAATAATTTTGTGTAATTAATACAAATATAGTAGAATTACCGATAATAAAACAAAAAACGCACATTCCTATTTAAAATTCTAAAGCCTTTTTTAAAATAAATTCAAAAAACATCCTTTTTCTAAAACCGCATGTCATAAAATTTCGTTAATACCTTAATACATGTTATTAACCTTTTAAAAGACCTTGATTATGAAAAACGAAGTTAAAATTCATGAAGTTGACCCTTCATTGAATAACAGAAGGAGCTTTCTTAAGCTCAGCGGCTTAACACTAGTTAGTGCAGGTTTGGTTTTGGCTGGCTGCAGCGACAATAATGATGACAATGACATGCAGGACAATACCCTGCCCGGAATAAAAAATGGAGTATTTGATTTAGGATCTGGAGACTTTGGTGTATTAACGTACGCTTATGCTCTAGAACAACTAGAAGCTGATTTTTATACCAAAGTTGTAAATGCTACAAGTTTCAATTCAACTTTTAACGATATTGAACGTCAGGTATTAACTGATTTATATCACCATGAAGTAATTCACAGAGATTTTTTTAAAGCTGCTTTAACCGGAGCACTTCCTGACCCAAGCACTCAACTGCTTCCCTCCTTAGCATTCAATTATGGCGCTATGAATTTTAACAGTCGTAACGAAGTTTTAGCTACAGCAAAAGCACTTGAAGACACAGGTGTTGCTGCTTATAATGGAGCTGGAAAACTAATTAAAAGTGCCGACTATTTACTACTAGCTGGAAAAATTGTTTCAGTCGAAGCAAGACACGCATCAGCTATTAGAAGTTTAATCAATCCTAATTCTAAAGATTTTGCTGGCGATGATGTTGTTAGCGTATCAACTGGTTTAGATGTTGCAAAAGATCCATCCAAAATTTTACCAATTGCCGGAGGATTTATTACTACAAAATTTACTGCCAAATACTTACCTTAATCTTAACTAGCTAAAACTTAGAAATTATGAATATTTTAAAATTTATAGAAACATTTACTGATGACAGCTTAATGAGAAGCACTGGTTCTAGAAGAGACAGTTTTAATCAGTTTGGAAACATAGGAAAAACATTGGCATATGCATCAATCCCATTCGGATTATCAGCTATGGCCAATAAAGCATTTGCAAAAGATATCACCGCAACACCCGCAACACCAATTGGCGCTTTGCAATTTGCGCTAACATTAGAATATCTTGAAAACGAATTTTATGCAATGGCTTTAGATTCTGGAGTAATTCCAGCATCAGAAAACGGAGGCCGGGATTTAAAAGTTTTTCAACAAATTGCAGCACACGAGTCAAGTCATGTTAAATTTTTGATAGCAGGATTAGGAGGCACAATGAGTGCTAACTTTGTACCTAAACCAACTTTTGATTTTACTGTTGGAGGAGCTTTCGATCCATTTCACGATTATCCAACCTTTTTGGCATTGGCACAAGCTTTTGAAGACACAGGCGTAAGAGCATATAAAGGTCAGGCTGGAAATTTAATTACTACACCTGATTTATTGACCGCAGCATTACAAATTCACTCTGTAGAAGCCCGTCATGCATCTGAAGTTCGACGCTTACGAAAATTAAAAGGATGGATTTCTAATGACGAAAGAGGCGCTGGAATGCCAGCCGCAACACAAGCCGTATATGCAGGCGAAGGAGTTACTGTGCAAGCAGGGTTTAATACTGCAGCCGCATTTGGAGCCGCAGCAGGATCAGAGGCTTACGATGAGCCGCTTACCACACAACAAGTTGTAGACATTGCAAATTTATTCATTGTTTAACAAAATAATCCCAAATTTTGAACCACCTTCGCGTTATTGTGAAGGTGGTTTTTTTTTATTGTTTTAAATATAAAACTGACACGCTGATTTTCAGCAGATAAAATATTCTTTTCAGCTATTTGGTTTTAAAATAATTAATTGTACTTTTGCATCCCCTTTATTGGGGATGGAATGTTTAATTAAAATAATATTATGGACGCATTAAGCTACAAAACAGTTTCAGCTAGCAAAGCCACTGTAACTAAAGAGTGGATTGTTGTTGACGCTGAAGGTCATAACTTAGGACGTCTTGCTTCAAAGGTTGCAATGATCTTAAGAGGTAAGTACAAGCCTAGTTACACACCGCACGTTGATTGTGGAGATAACGTAATTGTTATCAACTCAGAAAAAATTAACCTTACAGGTACAAAAATGAATGACAAAATTTACATGCGTCATACAGGTTACCCAGGAGGACAAAGAACTTTAACTGCTAAAGTATTGCAATCTAAAAACCCTGCATTACTAGTAGAAAAAGCTGTAAAAGGAATGTTACCTAAAAACAAATTAGGAGCTGAACTTTTTAGAAATCTAAATGTTGTTGTAGGATCTGAGCACAAACAAGGAGCTCAAAAACCTAGAACTGTTAACCTAAACGATCTTAAGTAATGGGAGTTATTCACAAAATCGGTAGAAGAAAAACCGCTGTTGCACGTGTATATGTTTCTGAAGGAACAGGAAAAATCACTGTAAACAAAAAAGAATTCGCAACTTACTTTCCAACTGCAACTTTACAATACAAAGTTTTACAACCATTATCTATGACAGAAAATGCTAGTAACTTTGATGTAAAAGTAAACGTTTACGGAGGTGGTTCAACTGGTCAAGCAGAAGCTGTAAGAATGGCATTAGCACGCGTTATGTGTGAAGTAAATGCTGAAAACAGAGCTATCTTAAAACCAGAAGGTTTATTAACAAGAGATCCAAGAATGGTTGAACGTAAGAAATTCGGTCAGAAGAAAGCTCGTAAGAGATTCCAATTCTCTAAACGTTAATATTACCTGTCTTGTACAAATGGTGCAAGACACTATCAATTATTTATTGAAATTAAAAAACACAGTTGTTGTTGCTCTCCTATCGAGGTAGGAAATAGTTTAGCATCTAAATGTATAAAGCCTGGGAAACCGCCATTTATGCATTGCTAATCAACAGAACGTAAACTAGTACAAAAATGGCAAACAAAATAGAAGTTAAAGACTTACTAGAAGCAGGTGTTCACTTTGGACACATGACTAGAAAATGGGATCCAAATATGGCCCCTTACATTTATATGGAGCGTAATGGTATTCACATTATCAATCTATATAAAACTGCAGCAAAAATTGAAGAAGCTAACGAAGCTTTGAAAAAAATCGCTGCATCAGGTAGAAAAATTTTATTCGTAGCTACCAAAAAACAAGCAAAAGACATCGTTGCTGAAAAAGCAAAAGCTGCAAACATGCCTTACATCACTGAAAGATGGCCTGGTGGAATGCTAACTAACTTTGTAACTATTAGAAAGGCAGTTAAAAAAATGTCTTCTATTGACAAAATGAAGAAAGATGGTACTTTCATGACGTTATCTAAAAAAGAGCGTTTGCAAGTTGATCGTCTACGTGCTAAATTAGAGAAAAACTTAGGTTCAATCGCTGACATGTCTAGACTACCAGCTGCATTGTTCGTAGTAGATATCAAAGCTGAACATATCGCAATAAAAGAAGCACAAAAATTAAACATTCCAGTTTTCGCAATGGTTGATACGAATTCTGACCCAAGAGAGGTTGATTACGTTATTCCTGCAAATGATGATGCTTCTAAATCAATTGACAAAATTTTATCTTTAGTTACTGCTGCTGTAATCGACGGTCTTTCTGACAGAGGTTCTGAAAAAGAAACTGAAGTTTTCACAGAAGAAGCTGCGGCTCCTGCTGTTGAAGCTGCACCGGCTGCTGAAGCTGCTCCTGCAACTGAAGAATAAATCAAATTTAAATTCCAAATTTTAAATTCTAAAATCCAAACACAAATTAAAAACGTTATGTTGATAATTTAATAAAATTGGAATTTAGAATTTAAAAGATGGAATTTTTACTTTTAACATTAAAATTCAAAATATTATGGCAACAATTACTGCTGCAGACGTAAATAAATTAAGACAATCTACAGGTGCCGGAATGATGGACTGTAAAAAAGCTTTAGTTGAGGCTGATGGAGATTTCGATAAAGCTATTCAAGTCCTAAGAGAAAAAGGACAAAAAGTTGCTGCTAACCGTTCTGACCGTGAGTCTTCTGAAGGAGCTGCTGTTTCTTTTATCAATGCTGACAATACTAGAGGAGCTATTATCACTTTAAACTGCGAAACAGATTTCGTAGGTAAAAATGAAGCTTTCGTAACTTTGGCTAAAGAATTAGTAGAAAGAGCTATTAACTTCTCTTCTAAAGAAGAATTCTTAGCTTCAGATTTCAATGGAATTACTGTTGCTGAAAAATTAATTGAGCAAACTGGAGTTATCGGAGAAAAAATCGAAATCGGTGGTTTTGAAATTTTAGAAGGTGCTTTCGTTGGATCTTATGTTCACGTTAACAAAATTGCTGCATTAACTGCAATTTCTGCTGCAGTTCCTAACGCTGACGTTTTAACTAAAGATGTTTCTATGCAAGTTGCTTCTATGGGAGCTGATACATTATCTTACAAAGATTTTGATCCTGCTTTCGTTGAATCTGAACTTGCTGCTCGTATTGCTGTAATCGAAAAAGACAATGAAGAAGCTAAACGTTTAGGAAAAACTTTAAAAAATGTTCCTAAATATATTTCTTTCTCTCAATTAACTGAAGAAGTTTTAAAACAAGCTGAAGAAGATGCTAAAGCTGAATTAAAAGCTGAAGGTAAACCAGAACAAATTTGGGATAAAATTATTCCTGGAAAAATTCAACGTTTCATCTCTGATAATACTACTTTAGATCAAGAGAAAGCTTTATTAGATCAAAACTTCATCAAAGACGATAGTAAAAAAGTTGGCGATTACGTTAAAGGATTCAACGTTGAAATCACAGGTTTCAAAAGAGTTTCTTTAGGTTAATATATTATTTCAATATTTAAAAAGCCCGAATATTAATTTATTCGGGCTTTTTTTGTTTTACTAGCTCTTAAAATAGCTTTGTCAAAGTTTATATTAAATCTAGCAAATTAGCCATTAAAATCTGTGGATAAAAAAAACAAAACATCTTCATTTTAAACAAAAAAATCCCTGCATAATAATTATACAGGGACTTCCTTAAAAATTTAATCTATTATTTTTTATCCTTAATCGGGAAATTTCTAGCACGCATTAAAGCATCAGATTTAGGGGCTCTACCTCTAAAGTTTTCATAGGCTTTTTCCTGATCAATAGTGTTTCCTACACTAAAAACATTATCATAAAGACGTTTTGCTACTTCTTTATCATATGGACCTTTTCCTTCTGTAAAAGCTTCCCAAGCATCTGCATTAATTACATCGGCCCACAAATAACTATAATATCCGGCTGCATATCCATCATCAGAAAAAATATGCCCGAATTGTGGAATTCTATGACGCATTACAATTTCTGACGGCATATGAAGCGCGTCTAATGTTTCTTTTTCAAATTTATGAGGATCAATAGTTGTAGTAGTCAAATGAAGTTTCATATCAATCAAAGAACTTGAAATTGTTTCCACTGTTGCGAAACCCTCATTGAAATTAGCAGCCTTTTCAATTCTATCTACTAACGATTGTGGTAAAGGCTGATTGGTTTTATAATGCAAAGCAAATTTATTCAAAACCTCAGGAGTAGCCAGCCAGTGCTCTAATAATTGCGAAGGAAACTCAACATAATCTCTTGCGACATTTGTTCCAGATAAAGTTGGATAAGTTACATTAGAGCATAATCCGTGCAGCGCATGTCCAAATTCATGAAATAAAGTTGTAGCATCTTCCCAAGAAATTAAAACAGGCTCGTTTGCACTACCTTTAATAAAGTTACAGTTATTAGACACAATGGTTAAAACCTCACCATCCATTCTTTGCTGATCGCGGTAAGCATTCATCCAAGCTCCAGAACGTTTTCCTGCACGTGCATATGGATCAAAATACCACAATCCAACAACTTTACCAGTTAACTTGTTACTAACTTCCCAAACACGTACATCCGGATGATAAACAGGAACATTTGTAATTTGTTTGAAACTTAAATTAAATAATTCGCCAGCAACCCAAAACATACCTTCACGCAGGTTTTCTAATTGTAAATAAGGTTTAACCTCATTTTGATCTAAATCATATTTTGCTTTTCTAACTTTTTCTGCATAGTAACGATAATCCCAAGGTTTAATTTTAAATTTACCACCCTCAGCATCCACAATTTTCTGCATTTCAGCAACATCCTGATGTACTTTTTCTACCGCTGGCTCCCAAACTGACATCATTAAATCTAAGGTCTTTTTAGGATCTTTTGCCATTTTATTAGACAAACTCCAATCAGCAAAAGTAGGAAATCCTAATAATTTAGCTTTTTTAGTTCTTAACTGCAAAATAGAAACAAGCGTTGCATTATTATCATTTGCATTGCCATTATCACCACGCTTTACAAAAATATCAAAAGCCTTTTCTCTTAAATCTCTACGAGTTGAAAAAGTCAAAAACGGTTCAATAGACGAACGTGTATTTGCAATACAGCCCATAACATCAAGTTTTCTATCTTTAGCTTCGGCAATAGCGGCATTTTTTACCTCGGTAGGCAAACCATCAAAATCGCTTTCTGTTTTCAATGCAACATATTGATTGTGCTCTTCTGCCAATAAATTTTGACTGAACTTTGTAAAAAGACTCGCTAATTCTTGATTAATTTTCGCAACTTTTTCTTTATCCTTATCATTTAATTTGGCTCCTTCACGAACAAAATCTGTATAATACAACCAAACTAAACGTTGTTGTTCACTCGTTAATTTTTTCTTTTCTTTTGAATTATATAAAGCTTCTATTCTTGTAAATAGCTTTTTGTTTTGATAAATTTTGTCATTAAATTCAGAAAGCTTTGGAGACATTTCTGTTTCAACATTATCAAATTCCGGAGTACTTAATGTAGAACCATAAATTCCGTAAACAGCATAAATTCTCGAAATTGCTTTTCCAGAACGTTCTAAAGCTGCAATGGTATTATCAAAAGTTGCTGGTTTAGGATTACTGGTAATAGCATCAATTTCACTTAGTTTTTCCTGAATCGCAAATTGAATAGCAGGTTTAAAATCCGAAACCTTATACTCATTAAAAGCTGGAACTCCGCCGTAAGGGCCAGTCCATTTTTTAAGCAACGGATTATCAGAATTAGTTTGTGCGTTAGCCGCAAATAAAGTTGTTCCCATGAGAAAAATTGTCATTAATTTTTTCATTATCATTAAATTGATTTAATATAAAATAAAACAGGTTATTGTTCCAAATGTAACTAAAAATCGCCAATCAAAAGAAATTTTTAACTTTCAGATTCCATTAAAACAACACTTTAATTTAAAATTAATCCAATCCAACTTATAGAGAAATAGTTTAAATTTGGAACATCATTTACCAAATAACATGTTTAAAACCAGAAAAGAAATTGTTTTTGTAATTCTAGCCGGCATCTTTATCACAAATGCTGTTGTGGCTGAACTTATTGGAGGAAAATTAATTCAAGTGGGACCATTTGTAATGAGTATTGGAATTTTGCCTTGGCCAGTTGTTTTTTTAACCACAGATTTGATAAATGAGTATTTTGGAGAAAAAGGTGTGAAAAAATTGTCTTTTATAACTGCCTGCCTAATCGCTTATGCCTTTTTAATACTATTTATGGCAATTGTAATTCCAGCTGCCAAAGGAATTAGTCCTGTAAATGATGAGCAATTCAGCGCTGTTTTTGGACAAAGTATGTGGATAATTATAGGTAGTTTAATTGCTTTTATGGTTTCTCAATTAATCGATGTTTGGATATTTTGGTTTTTTAAAAGAAGAACGGGAGAACGAAAAATATGGTTAAGAACAACAGGTTCAACCGTAATTTCGCAATTATTTGATTCTTTTATTGTTCTTGGAATCGCTTTTTGGCTACCCGGAAAAATAAACTTTGATACTTTTATTTCGTCAGCTTTAACAGGATATATTTTTAAACTAACGGTTGCCGTTTTACTTACTCCATTAATCTACGCCGGACACCATTGGATAAAGAACTATTTAAAAGGGGATCATTCTCACAAAGAAGATTAAGGTAATTTACAATCATGAAAGACGAAAATTTAGTAAGATGTGGCTGGTGTTCAGCAAGTGATTTATACAAAAAATACCATGACGAAGAATGGGGCGTTCCCGTTTATGACGACCCTACTTTATTCGAATTTTTGATTTTAGAAACCTTTCAGGCTGGATTAAGTTGGATTACGATTTTAAACAAAAGAGAGAATTTCAGAAACGCATTTGACCATTTTGACTATAAAAAAATAGCCAATTATTCCGAAGATAAAATAGAAGGATTACTACAAGATACCGGAATTGTCCGCAACAAACTAAAGGTACGTTCTGCAGTTACAAACGCGCAGGCATTTATGAAAGTACAGGAAGAATTTGGAAGTTTTTCTAATTATATCTGGAAATTCACCAACGGAAAACCTATCAATAATAATCCAAAAACGTTAAAAGACGTTCCTGCCACTACTCCACTTTCAGATGAGATCAGCAAAGATTTAAAAAAAAGAGGTTTTAAGTTTGTCGGTTCAACCGTGATTTATGCACACATGCAAGCCACCGGAATGGTCAATGATCACATTGAAGATTGTTGGACAAAAACGAAGTAAACCACTCTTCGTTCACGGGTTTTTAGTCGCAATTTTCAGCTTTTCAAAAACTTGAAACCTGAAACTTGAAACTTTTAAACAAAAATTATCTATATTTGCTTCACACTTTAGGGGTGTCTACTAATAAGTAGGCTGAGATTTTACCCTCTGAACCTGATCTAGTTCATACTAGCGTAGGGAAAAGTAAGATGACTTCTGCGCGCATTTTTATGTGCAATTGTAGCCATTCCTAAAGTATAACTATATACTAAATTCAAAAGGAATGGAACTAAAAATCAACCAACAAATCAAAAAATTCAATGTTGAATCGCTAAGCGTTCAATCATTGCTTGATCTCGAAATTCCCAACAAACAAAACGGAATTGCCGTTGCTATTAATAATACCGTTGTTCCTAAATCTAATTGGAACCAACATTTCGTACACGAAACCGACGAAATTCTAATTATTTCTGCTACACAAGGTGGGTGAAATTTAAATTCCAAAAAATAAATTTCAAATTCCAATAAAATACTGGATGTAGACGCACTGCTGTGCACCTCTACAATTTACAATTACATCTAACATTTTACAATATACAACTCACAATCTATGACTACAGAAGAACAAATTTCCAGAACCCCATTTCCGAATTCTAAAAAAGTATATGTAAACGGAGAAATTCATCCTATAAAAGTTGCAATGAGAGAAGTTGTTCTTAGCGACACAAAACTTTCAAACGGCGGAATCGAAAAAAATCCAGCCGTAACAATTTATGATACTTCTGGAGCTTACACAGATCCAAACGTAGAAATAGACATTCGAAAAGGATTACCTCGCTTACGCGAAAGCTGGATTTTAAACCGAAAAGACGTTGAAATTCTAGACGAAATTACATCTGATTACGGACAAACCCGATTAAAAGATGAAAGTCTAAACCATCTTCGTTTTGAATATTTACATCAACCAAAACGAGCTAAAAAAGGTGCTAACGTAACGCAATTATATTACGCAAAACAAGGAATTATTACTCCGGAAATGGAATATATAGCGATTCGCGAAAATCAGCGTATTGAGCTTCTAAATGAGCAAACCAAAGCAATGCGATGCCAACACGACGGACATAGCTTTGGCGCCAACACTCCAAAAAGCAAGATAACTCCCGAATTTGTTCGTAGCGAAGTGGCTTGCGGAAGAGCCATTATCCCAAACAACATCAACCATCCCGAAAGTGAACCTATGATTGTGGGACGTAATTTTCTAGTGAAAATAAATGCCAACATTGGTAACAGTGCCGTGACTTCGAGCATCGAAGAAGAAGTTGAAAAAGCCGTTTGGGCTTGTCGTTGGGGAGCAGACACGATTATGGATTTATCTACAGGAAAAAACATTCACGAAACCAGAGAATGGATTATTAGAAATTCTCCGGTTCCAATTGGTACCGTTCCTATTTATCAGGCTTTAGAAAAAGTAAAAGGAATTGCCGAAGATCTAACTTGGGAAGTTTTTCGCGATACTTTAATCGAACAGGCAGAACAAGGCGTTTCCTATTTCACTATTCACGCCGGAGTTTTATTGCGCTACATTCATTTAACCGCTGATCGTGTTACCGGAATTGTTTCGCGTGGTGGATCTATTATGGCAAAATGGTGTTTATTTCATCATAAAGAGAACTTTTTGTACACCCATTTTGAGGAAATATGCGAAATCATGAAACAATATGATGTTGCTTTTTCCCTAGGCGATGGTTTGCGTCCCGGCTCTATTGCCGATGCTAATGATGCGGCTCAATTTGCAGAACTAGAAACTTTAGGCGAGTTGACAAAAATCGCGTGGAAACATGATGTTCAGGTTTTTATTGAAGGTCCAGGTCACGTACCAATGCATATGATTAAAGAAAATATGGACAAGCAATTAGAACATTGCAACGAAGCTCCATTTTATACACTTGGCCCATTAACTACAGATATTGCCCCAGGTTACGATCATATTACATCTGCCATTGGTGCAGCAATGATTGGCTGGTACGGTTGTGCAATGCTGTGTTATGTAACTCCAAAAGAACATCTTGGCTTACCAAACAAAAAAGATGTGAAAGATGGTGTGATAACTTATAAAATTTCTGCTCATGCCGCAGATTTAGCCAAAGGACATCCAGGCGCGCAATATCGAGATAATGCATTAAGTAAAGCCCGTTTTGAATTCCGTTGGGAAGATCAATTCAATTTATCATTAGATCCAGATACAGCAAGAGAATTTCATGATGAAACACTTCCTGCAGATGGCGCAAAAGTAGCTCATTTCTGTTCGATGTGTGGACCAAAATTCTGTTCAATGAAAATATCTCAGGAAATTAGAGATGTTGCTGCCGCAGAAAAAGGAATGCAGGAGAAATCAGAAGAGTTTATTGAGCAAGGGAAAGAAATCTATATCTAGTGAGAAGTTTTCTGTAAAATGTGAAATGCAGTTCACTTTTACATTTTACATTTCACAAAAAACATTTTTCCACTATGATCGTAATCTCTAATCCTTTTACTATCGCAGATGAAATCAGAATAATTCATTCTTTATTTGAAGAAGGATTATCGATGCTTCATATTCGGAAACCAGATTTTTCAGAGATGGAAATGGCGCAATTTATTCATCAAATAAAACCGGAATATCGATCTAATTTGGTTTTGCACAGTCATCATGAATTAGCCGAAGATTTTGGAATTAATCGAATTCATTTTTCTGAAAAGGAAAGAAAATCTCAATTTGATAATCCTGTAAGATTTTCAAAATCTTGCAGGCATAAATCAACATCAACGCATGCTATTGAAGATTTTAATGCTTTAGAAAATGATTTTGATTACGCATTCCTGAGTCCTGTTTATAAAAGCATTTCCAAAGATGATTATAGTCCAAAAACAGATCTATTTGAAGCTTTAAAATCTCGAACAAACATTAAAACAAAAGTTATCGCTTTAGGCGGAATTTCTCCTGAAAATCTAGACAAAACAATTCAAAATGGTTTTGATGATGTTGCGCTTTTAGGAAGTATTTGGAAGAATGAAAACCCAATAAAACAATTCAAATTATGTCAGAAAATCGTCCGTTCGTACTTTCAGTAGCAGGTTTTGATCCTTCTGCCGGCGCGGGTGTTTTAGCTGATGTTAAAACATTCGAACAACATAAAGTTACGGGATTTGCAATTATAACTGCCAATACCATACAAACTGAAAATAAGTTTCATGAAATTCAGTGGACAGATCTGAGCTTTGTTACGCGTTCAATTGAAACTTTATTTCTGAGCTATGAAATCAGCGTCGTAAAAATTGGTGTTGTTCCCTCTTTACATTACTTGAACGGAATTCTTTCGACTATAAAACTATTGTCACCAACAACAAAAATTGTTTGGGATCCTGTTTTAAAATCGACTACAGAACATGAATTCATGAAACTTGAAGACGATGTAGACTTGAACCAAATACTAGCAAAAACAGATTTAATTACACCAAATCAAAATGAGATAAACGTTTTGTTTCCTGGTTTTCTTTTGAATAAACTTTGGCTCGAAAAAGAACTTCCAACCAATATTTTATTGAAAGGAGGACATAGCAAATCTGAAATTGGCATTGATCGATTATTCCTTAAAAATGAGATTATTGAAATGCTTCCTGCTCAAAAAAAATGTTCCGAAAAACACGGCTCCGGGTGTGTTTTATCAGCCGCAATAGCCTCAAATCTCGCATTAAAACAGACTTTGCAAGAAGCTTGCAAAAATGGAAAAACCTACATAGAAAAATACCTGAGTTCAACTTCAACATTAATCGGATATCATTATGTACAATAAACTACAATACATTTCGCAAGGAAAAACAATCGAGGAGCAATTGTATAATATTCATCAGGCATTAGACGCTGGATGTGATTGGATACAAATGCGTTTTAAAAACCAAACCGCAAAAAACACGTTTGCTTTGGCCGAAGCCGTAAAGTTTTTATGCGAAGAATATTTGGCCAATTTTATTGTAAACGACAATTTATATCTCGCCCAACAAATTGCTGCCGATGGAGTGCATCTTGGGCTTACAGATATGAAAATTGATCAGGCAAGAGCCATTTTGGGCAATACAAAAATCATTGGCGGTACAGCCAATACTTTTGAAGATATTAAAAATCATGCAAAAAATGGCTGTGATTACATTGGTTTAGGACCTTTTAGATTTACTGAAACAAAAGAAAAATTAAGTCCTATTTTGGGTTTATCAGGATATTTTAGAATCATTGAAGAGCTAAAAAAACACAATATTCAGATTCCGGTTTATGCCATTGGCGGAATTACTCTAAAAGATATAAGCCCTTTAATGGAAACTGGAATTCACGGAATTGCCATTTCTGGAATGGTCACAAAAAGCGAGGAAAAAGAAAAATTAATTCAACAATTAAACGAAAAATTATATGCAAACGTCATTGTTTAATATCGGCGACAAAAGCTTTAAATCGCGTTTGTTTTTAGGAACCGGAAAATTTGGTTCGAACCAAGAAATGGAAGAAGCGATTCTGGCTTCTGAAAGCGAATTAGTGACTGTTGCTTTAAAACGCATCGATCTTGAAACAGAAACAGATGCTATTTTATCGCATTTAAAACATCCAAATATCAATTTATTGCCCAATACATCGGGAGCAAGAAACGCCAAAGAAGCTATTTTTGCGGCTCAATTGGCTCGCGAAGCATTGGAGACAAATTGGATAAAACTAGAGATTCATCCAGATCCAAAATATTTAATGCCCGATCCTGTTGAGACTTTAAAAGCTACAGAGGAATTAGCTAAACTTGGCTTTTTTGTTTTGCCTTATATTCATGCAGATCCTGTTTTGTGCAAACATCTGGAAAATGCCGGAACAACCGCGGTTATGCCATTAGGCTCACCCATTGGCAGTAATAAAGGCCTAAAAACAATAGATTTTCTAGAAATTATTATCGAACAAAGTAAGGTTCCGGTAATTGTCGATGCCGGAATTGGTGCTCCATCTGATGCTGCTAAAGCAATGGAAATTGGTGCCGATGCTATTTTAGTTAACACAGCAATTGCAGTTGCTGGAAATCCAAAATTAATGGCAGAGGCTTTTAGAGAAGCTGTAATCGCAGGAAGAAAAGCATTTGAGGCTAGAATTGCTAATCAACAAAATTATGCTGTGGCTTCTAGTCCTTTGACTTCATTTTTATATGACTAAAGTTATTTCACGCAGATTATCGGGGATTTAAGCTGATTTAAAACAGATTAATTATTTTAAACGTATAAAATCCAAAAGGATAAAAAGAAAGAAAATTCTTTAATTTTGCATCAAGCTTAAATTAAAGAAAAATGACAGAAAATGAAATATCATATGTAGTACGAGGAGCAATTTTTAAAGTATATAATAATTTGGGACCTGGATTATTTGAGTCTATCTATGAAAGTGCCTATTTTATGAATTAGTAAAATTAGATCTAAAAGTTCAGAAACAAGTTGAAGTAACAATTCCTTATGAGGAAATAACATTAGATCCCGCCTTTAGAATTGATTTGTTAGTTGAAGATAAAGTAATTATAGAATTAAAATCAGTTGAAAATTTAACGCCAATACATCATAAGCAACTTACTACTTATCTAAGATTAACAAATAAGAAACTAGGATTACTGGTAAATTTCAACACTTTAAACATTCTAAATGATATCAAAAGAATAGCTAATAAAATATAAAAAACATCGACAGATATAAAATTCAGGTAAATTAAAAAATAAATCACTTTTTATCTGCTTAAATCCGTAAAATCTGCGTGAAACAAAAAATAAAATGAAAACATTCAAATCTATTTTTGAGAACTATGATTGGGATACTATTCAATCTAAAATATACCAAACAACATCACAAGATGTAGAATATTCCTTGGCTAAAACCAAACGAAATCTCGACGATTTTTTAGTTTTGATTTCGCCTGCTGCTCAAGATTATTTGGAGCAAATGGCACAACAATGCCATGAAATAACGAAAAAGCGTTTTGGTAAAACTATTCAAATGTATGCTCCACTTTACTTAAGTAACGAATGTCAAAACATTTGTACTTATTGTGGTTTTAGTTTAGACAATAAAATCAAACGAAAAACACTTTCTGATGCTGAGATTAAACTCGAAGTTGAAGCGCTAAAAAACACAGGATTCGACCATGTTTTATTGGTTACAGGTGAAGCAAATTATACCGTAAATATTAATTATTTTCTAAATGCAATTACTTTAATACGAGAACAGTTTTCAATTATTTCAGTCGAAGTTCAGCCACTTTCTACAGAAGAATACGAGCGTTTGCATGAAGCCGGAGTATATTCTGTTTTGGTATATCAGGAAACGTATCATCAGGAAGTTTACAAAAAGTATCACACGAAAGGCAAAAAATCAAATTTTGATTTTAGACTTGAAACTCCAGATAGAATTGGAACTGCTGGAATTCACAAAATAGGTTTAGGTGTTTTATTGGGTTTAGAAGATTGGCGAACCGATAGTTTCTTTAATGCTTTGCATTTAGATTATCTTCAAAAAAAATATTGGCAAACAAAATACTCCGTTTCATTTCCGAGATTACGTCCCGCAGAAGGAATTATCGAACCTAATTTCATTATGGATGATAAAGACTTGACTCAATTAATTTGCGCTTATCGTTTGTGGAATGAAGATCTTGAAATCTCAATTTCGACACGTGAAAACGAAAAATTCAGAAACAACATTATTCCAATTGGTGTTACAAGTATGAGCGCAGGATCTAAAACAAATCCGGGAGGTTATGTTGTTGATCCGCAATCATTAGAACAATTTGAAATAAGTGATGAACGCTCTGCAGAAGAAATTTCCAAAATTATAAAAAATGCCGGCTATGAACCTGTTTGGAAAGATTGGGACAAGAGTTTTGTTTAAAAATTCCAAGATCTAAATTCCAAATTCAATTCTCAATCTAAAATCAACAATCTAAAATTCCAAAATGAGTATTATACAAGAATTTTTACGCTATAACAGACAAACTATTTTACCTGAAATTGGTGACGAAGGGCAAGAAAAACTTAAAAAAGCTAAGGTTTTGGTAATTGGTTCAGGCGGCTTAGGCTGTCCCATTTTGCAATATATTGTAACTGCCGGAGTGGGTTATATTGGAATCATAGATTTTGATACGATTGAAATTCACAATCTTCATAGGCAGATTTTGTACACTGAAAATGAAATTGGAAAAGAGAAAGCAATTGTTGCTAAAGAAGTTCTTTCGAAATTAAATCCTTTAATCGAAGTCATTGCAATTACAGAGAAACTAACAATCGAAAACGCCAGTACAATTATCGCACAATATGATGTTGTTGTTGATGGTTCTGATAATTTTACAACGCGTTATTTGGTTAACGACACTTGTGTTACTTTGCAAAAACCGTTAATCTATGGAAGTATCTTAAAATTTGAAGGTCAGGTAGCAGTCTTTAATCATAACGGAAGTAAAAATCTGCGTGATTTATTTCCTGAAATACCTGATCCAAAAGATGTTCCAAATTGTAATGTAAATGGTGTTTTGGGAACTTTACCCGGCATTATTGGAACCATGATGGCACATGAAACGCTTAAATTAATTATGGAATTACCAACTTTACGAAATGAATTAGTACTCTTTAATACTTTAAATTGGGGTTTTACAAAACTGAATTTCTAGAAAACAAGTTCGTCGCCAACACTTATAATTCCAGAGTTTAAGCTTACAATATTTGTTCCAAATAAAACCGAATTATTTACATTTCTGTATTTACTTAAGGTTTTGAGAGGCTCTTTTTTTAATTTACCATTTTCAGGATCATTATTAACCATTACACATCTTCCACAAGGCTTTATATTTTTAAATTGAACTTCTCCTATTTTAAAAGTATCAAAATCATCTTCTTCGTGAGCGTTTTTGGTATTTATTAAGATGTTTGGACGAAATCTTTTTATTGTGATTTTTTCGTCTAACTTTTCGTTTAAAAAATCCAAACTTTCTGTCCCTATTAATAAATAAGGATAACCGTCGGCCAGACTAACATTAAAGGTTTCTTTTAATTTGGAACTTTCGTGTTTGCGATTTCCGGTTTTGAGAATTTTGACCAATTTACATTCAAAACCCAAGTGTTTACTAAACCATTCTGATGTGGTTTGATTTACCTCAACAACTTCACTTTTATCATCCCAAACATTAACATCTAAAGCATTTTGTAAATGTTCATCAATAGTGAATTCATGCTCATGATCTTGAAAAGTTACACTGATTTTCCCTTCTAAAATCTTTGGATAAAACTGACTCATGATTCGGTGTTCTCTCTGCGTTATCATTTGATTATCTGCATCAATTAACATCCATCGACGGTCGTTTTCGAAGCCCATTTCTTCAGCTTTTGCATTATTACAACTAATTCCTGCTAAGCTTTTTATCGGATAAATATAAATCTCTTTTACAACAAAAACTGAACTCATTTTTACTTACTTTTTAAAATAGACATAAATCCTTTACGATCAATTTCAAAACAACCTAAACTTTCTAAATGCGGATTATAAACCTGACAATCCAGAAGCTTATAATTGTTTTCTCTTAAATACTGCACCAAAGCAATAAAAGCTACTTTTGAAGTATTAGAGACTTTTGAAAACATACTTTCTCCGCAAAAAACGTGACCCAAATCAATACCGTACAAACCTCCAACTAAAACTTCATCTTGCCAAACCTCAATAGATTTTGCAACACCTTCTTCATTTAATTTACAATAAGCATCGATCATTTCGTTTGAAATCCAAGTTCCATTTTGACCGTCGCGTTTTATTTTTTGACAATTGGAAATTACGTCTTTAAAATTCCGATTAAAAGTCACCTTAAACTGATTCCTGTTCAAAATATTACGCATGCTTTTAGAAACGATTAATTCATCTAAAAACAACACCATTCTGGGATCTGGCGACCACCACAAAATAGGTTCTCCCTCATTAAACCAAGGAAAAATTCCGCTTTTATAAGCTAATTTTAATCTTTCTGTATCCAAGTCACCACCAATTGCCAGAATGCCTTCTTCGTCGGCTTCTGAAACTGGAGGGAAAAATAGTTCTTTAGTTATGTAATACATTTTTAAAAATCCGAAATTTTAAAATTTTAAACTGTGTACAATCTTGTCATTTCGACCGAAGGGAGAAATCACATTAGAAAGTCCACAATCAAAATCGCCAATCTTTGTCAAGTTACGAGTGTGATTCTTCGTTCCTCAGAATGACAATATTACGTTTAATACAAAAAATTCCAAATCCCAATTTCACGAATATGAATTGGAATTTGGAATTTACTTTTTAAGTTTTAATCCTTAAGATTTACTTTTTAGAAAGGCAAATCGTCTGGTTCGTCTTCGTTTAAGTTTGTTGCTGGAGCAAAAGCTTCTGCAGCAGGCATTGGAGCAGTTTGACCTGGACCTTCTGGCGCTAATCTTTCGATTCTCCAACCTTGAATACTATTGAAATATCTAGTTTCTCCTTGTGGATTAACCCATTCTCTTCCTCTTAAATTGATAGAAACTTTTACCGCTTCACCTTGTTTGTAGCTGCTCAACAAATCACATTTATCTTGAGTAAATTCAATCAAAATATGTTGAGGATATTGCTCGTCTGTAGTAACAACCAACTCTCTTTTTTTGAATGCAGCACTAACTTGTTGCTCTGGGTTCACCACTTTTACTTTTCCTGTAACTTCCATCTTCGTCTATATTAATTATTGTTTCTATTCTTATTTTTTGGCTAAAAGCACTTTCCAAGCCGATGCAATATCGTCATTATTCAGATATTTTTTTGCTTCTAAATGAATTTTTTCCTGATCGTCTGAGCTCAAAACTCCTTTGACTGAAAAATTTTCTTTCACAAATATACTAACTTCTTCCTTTGTAGGCAAGGCTTCAATATTACCTAATTTTCCAAGATCATTTCCGTTAAAAACTGGACTTTCTCTGATAAAATTCGGAATTACATCTACTCCAACTCCTAAAGTTGTAAGCGGTTTTGGCACTTCAAAAAGCCCCTGATTTGATCTTGAATACCAGTTACTTCCTAATCTTGAAACAAGATCTATTTTATGTTGATCGATCGCTCCGTTTTCATCTAAAACAGATTCGTGAATATGAATTTTGACTACTTCACATAAAATCAAATTTCCTGCTCCGCCTTCTGTTCCTAGTGGAATAATCTGCGTGACTTTGCACTCAAACTGCACGGGAGACTCTTTTACACGGTACGGTTTTACAAAATCTGAAGGAATTTGTGTTAATCCGGCTTTTATAAATTCGTTTACTCCTTCTCCATATTCTGTACTTGCCAATGATGTTTGCTGTACTAAATCGTAATTCACAACATTTATTACCACTTCGCGAGTTGCTTCGACATTAATTAAAGTATGTTTAACTGTATTATCGCGCACACGTCTTGCTGGAGAAAAAACCAAAATTGGCGGATTGGCACTGAACACATTAAAGAAACTAAAAGGCGACAAATTTGGAATTCCTTTTGCACTAATTGTACTTGCAAATGCAATAGGCCTTGGCCCAATTGCGCTTTGTAAATAACCATGTAATTTTGCCGTCGTTATCTCTTTTGGATCTATGCTAATCATATATTTTCCGTTTTAACCGAATCTCATTTCGATAACTACAAAAGTAGATAAATGGTTTAATTCGAAGAAATACTTTTGAACATAAAAAACAAAAATCTTTAGCGGGCAACAAAATATAAAATGTGTTTATTTCGTTATATTTATACCTCAAAATAATGTTTATGCCTTTTTCTGAGACAAGAAATACAACTCGTTGGATTATTATTTTCATTTCCTTTCTAATCATATCGCTGATTCTTTGGAATACTTATACTTTTTTCCAAATTTTTAAAAATGAAGAACGCCTAAAAATGAACATTTGGGCCAACGCTCAAAAAACAATCATCAACGCTGATGAATATACGGAGCTTGATTTACCTCTTGAAATTACAAATAGTAATACTTCGGTACCGGTAATGCTGGTTATGTACGGGAAAATTATTAATTCTAAAAATGTTCCTGATCATATTATGAATGATAAAAAAGAGTCGATGTCATTTTTAAATAATCTAAAAAATGAAAATGAGCCTATTAATATCGAGTATGCACCAGGAAAATTTCAGCAGATTTATTATGGAAATTCAGCTTTGATTAATAAGTTGAAATATTATCCTGTAGCATTGTTATTGATCATTTTTTTGTTCGGTGCTTTGATTTACAATTTTTACAAAAGCACTAAAATGGCCACGCAAAATAAATTATGGGCAGGAATGGCAAAAGAAACGGCACATCAAATTGGCACACCATTATCGTCTTTAATTGGTTGGGTTGAAATATTAAAAACAGAAGAAATTGACCAATCTATTACTGCCGAAATTGAAAAAGATATTGATAGATTACAAACTATTACTGATCGTTTTTCGAAAATTGGTTCAGTTCCGGTTTTAGAGGCCAAGGATATTGTTGCAGAGACTTTAAATACTTTTAAATATTTGCAATCCCGTTTCTCAAAACAGGTCGAGTTTTCATTTCACACCCCAAACGAACCTATATTGGCTATGTTAAACCCAACACTTTATAGTTGGACGATCGAAAATCTGATAAAAAATGCAATTGATGCTATGAAAGGTAAAGGAATTTTGGATCTTCAAATTGAACAAGATGCTCATTCTGTAAAAATAAATATTAAAGATTCTGGAACCGGAATTCCGAAAAAACAATTCAAGACTATTTTCGAACCTGGTTTTACGACTAAAAAACGTGGTTGGGGATTGGGGCTTTCTTTGACAAAAAGAATTGTTGAAGAATATCACAACGGAAAAATAAAGGTCTTACATTCTGAAATTGGAAAGGGAACGACTTTTCAGGTTTCTATAAATAAAAAAATCTAATTGATTGGAATGCCAAACCAGCTTACTTTTGTAAACATTGTCTTTCTAGACGTTTTTGATTTGCTTAAATATTTCTCCACAAATAAAAATTGTTCCTCAACTTGACTTAATGTTTGATTTACTCCCGCTTTTAAAGAGGTAACATTTGACTGATTATTTTTTGAAACTGCACTTAAATCATCTAATAGTTCTTTACTATTTAAAAGTTTCATTTTAGGAGAATCAATCATTTTTTTTAATTCCTCATCTGAAACATTCGGTTTAAATTGATTATTTCTAAATGTAATAAACAAATTTAGCTCATTAATTCCATCATTATATAAGCTTACAATTTGATTAAATTTCAAAACTTCAACTTCATTTCTTTTATATGATAATCGATCGAAGATCATAGCGTTTTTAACTCCATTTTTTTCTATTCTGTCTGCTGAACTTCTCAATTGATCGATATATGATAACGAATTATACTTTTCGATTTCAGCTTCAAAATCAAAATTTGGTTTTGTTTTATTTATAACAAAATTATTATTGTAGAATTCCTGATTTGTTATAGGGTAATTAAGAAACTGCCACAAATAATCAAAAGGCATATGAGAAGTAATGATTTTTGATGGATCGGCTTTAAAATAATAATTATTTATTTTCTTAATAAATTTACCTCCAGAAATAGATCCCGATCCCCAAGTTGGATCAAAAACAAACCATTTCCCTTCTATTTTCGCCCCACACCAAGCATGAGATATATAGTCTGTAAAACCATTTTGTTTTGTGTACCCTTCTATGACTACAGATTCAATTCCTACTTTATTTGCAATATCATTAAAAACCTCAGCATAATTAATACAAACTCCTTTTCTGTTTTTAAGTGCTTTATTTATTTTATCTTCTTTGCTTTCGTTAAAATTTACCGCAAACATATTTTCAACATCATAACTAATATTTGAAGCCGTCCAATAAAATACAGCTCTTATTTTGTCGCCATCTGTTTTAAAATTATCTTTTATATAATTAGCAATATCTTCCGTTGATTTAGTTGAACTAGTTTCAATTTTAGAAACCTGTTTGTCTGTAACTTCATAATTATTTTTAACTTGTCCCGTAGCCATAATCGAATAAAATGCGAACGCTAAAACTATATATCTATTCATGATTAAAATTTTTACTTAAAAAAAAATCACAATAAAAATTGTGATTTTTTTCTTAAAACTTAATATTTTTATTTACAAATTCTCCTGAATACTTTTAGCCAATGCTTCAAATTCTTCTTTAGAAAGGGCAACTTTATCATGAAAACGCATTTCATCCATATGGTTTAACGGAATTAAATGTACGTGTGCATGAAGAACTTCTAACCCAACAACGGCCATTCCAACTCTTTTACATGGAACTGCTTTTTCCAAAGCAATTGCAATTTTCTTAGAAAACTTCATCAATCCTAAATACAACTCATCATCCATCTCAAAAATCTTATCGATTTCTTGTTTTGGAATGCATAGTGTATGTCCTTTTGCATTTGGATTGACATCTAAAAAAGCTAAATAATTATCGTCTTCAGTAATTTTATATGCAGGAATTTCTCCGTTTACTATTTTCGTGAATATTGATGACATATTGTTTATTTGTTAAATCGTTCAATCGTTTATTCGTTTATTCGTTTATTCGTTTAACCGATTGAACAGTTAAACCATTAATTTAGTCTCTTGAAATTTCAAGAATTTCGAATTTCAAAACTCCGTTTGGTACTGTAATTTCAGCTACTTCACCAACTGATTTTCCTAGTAATCCTTTTCCAATAGGAGAAGTTACTGAGATTTTTCCAGTTTTTAAGTCAGCTTCACTTTCAGCAACAAGCGTATATTTCATTTCCATTCCGTTGCTTTGGTTCTTAATTTTTACATTAGAAAGTACCAATGCTTTCGAAACATCAAGTTGCGATTCATCAATTAATCTTGCATTAGAATATACTTCTTCCAGTTTAGCAATTCTCATTTCTAATAAACCTTGTGCTTCTTTTGCTGCATCATACTCGGCGTTTTCAGATAAATCACCTTTGTCTCTTGCTTCTGCTATATCTTGAGATGCCTTTGGACGCATTACACTTTTTAAGTGCTCCAACTCATCTTTTAATTTTTTTAATCCTTCTGCTGTATAATAAGATACTTTACTCATAACTTCGTCGTTTATATAAATACAAAAAATCCCATCGGGACGGGATTTTGTATTACAAATATACTATTATTTTTAATAGTACATAATTATATGTTAATCATATAGAATTCAAAACTAAATAATTTAATTTTGTTTCACTAATTCTTAATAAAATAATGAAAAAATTCTGGATCTTACTTGTATTTGTTTCAATCCTTTTCTCATGTAGTGATAATGGCATTAGCAACAAAAACCCAAACATACCTAGTTATGCCGTTAATTTATCTATAGATATGAATTTGCCATCGTATTCGAATCTTAAATTTGTAAGCAATGGTGTAATAGTTCCAAATTATGGTGCTAAAGGAATTATTATTTTTAATACGGGAAGCGGTTACAATGCTTTTGATGCTGCGTGTCCAAACCAACCTATCACTGCTTGTACTGCAATGACAATTAACGGAATAAATGCTGTTTGTTCTTGCGACAAATCAGAATATAGTTTGTTTACTGGTCTTGGCGGCAAAGAATATCCTCTAAAACAATATCGTGTTGAAGTAAGCGGAACTGTGATTCACGTTTATAATTAAAATAAAAAAAGCCTGAAAGTTTAAATTTTCAGGCTTTTTTATTTTCAAATATTATTAGAATTTTAAAGTCAATCCGGCTAAGAAATTTATTCCTGCTTGAGGATAATAGTAAGGATAAATATCCCACATGGCTCCGTTTGAAACATACTTTTTATCCAAAATATTATTTACTAAACCTGTAATCATAATCGATTTAAAAATAGATTTTGGTTTAATCTCATAAGACACATTAAGATCGTTTACAAAATAATCAGCCAGTTTAGCCGATGGTAATTCGATGTTGTTCATATATTGTTCTCCTACATATTTTTGCAATAACGAAATATGCAAACTTTCAATTGGACTGTAAACTACAATATTTCCAGCAATAACTGATGGTGAATAAGCAATATCTGTAGTTCCGTAAACTTGCCCATCAACAGCTAAATCAACATTTTTATTACTGCTCAAAGTAAAATTGGGTCTAAGCATAAACTTTTCTGAAAGCTTTATAGTTGCATCTACTTCAAGTCCTAAACGGTAGCTTTTTTCACTATTGGCACGAATTGGATTTCCTACATCGTCAAGTCTTCCAGTTAAGATTAATTGATCTTTGTAAGCCATATAATAAACATTTGAAGTCAATTGAAATTTATCTGAATTGAATCTCCAACCCAACTCGAAATCATTTAATTTCTCCGGTTTCACATTTCCTCCTTCATAATCGGTTCTGTTTGGTTCGCGATTCGCTCTTGCGTATGAAAAGTAAAGTGTGTTGTTCTGGTTGAATTCGTAATTAAAACCTGCTTTTGGATTAAAGAAATTAAAATGATCGTCAACCAATCCAGTTTCTGCACTATTTGCTTTGTATTTTACATTTCTGTATTGTAAATCTCCGTAAAAGCTAAGCTTCTCTGTAAACTGATAATTTGCTTTTGCAAAAATATTTCCATCTGTTTTTGTCGAAAAATCATCATAGTAATGATTGCCTAATTCTGATTGCCCAGAATTTCTCGCCCAAATTACTTTTCCATAATGATCTCCTTCGTATTTGTTCCAGCCTCCACCAATAATTACGTCTAGTTTTTCTGCTACATATTTTGCTGAAAATGTTGTACCGTAGAAATCATTATCTAACCATTTCTGACGAATTAAATCAGTTCCTGGCACTAATTCTCCTAAATCATTTTCAACTTGTTTTGTAGGCTGAATTGGGCCATATCCTTCAATTGGTTCATTGTATTTATAATTTTCGTAATACCCCAACCCTTTTGTGTAATGCAAGGCTAAGTTAGTACTCCATTTATCCGAAATTGATTCGCTCCAATGCAATTGATAATGATTTTGATTGTAGTTGTCTGTTTCGTTATCATAAAAATGTACATTCCCTGCTTCATCTTTATACTTTCCGGCAGAATTGTAGGTACGATTTGAATTTAAGGTTTCGGCATCAATTCCATTCCATGATTGATATGTTTTCTCAGTTCCTCCAAAAACCAACGCTTTTATTAAAGTTGTTTTTCCAACATAAGTACCTTGCAAAAAATACGATTTTAAATCAGAGCTCGCACGATCTATATAACCATCAGATTTAATGGTAGACAAACGTCCTGCAAGTTCAAAATGATCGTTTAATAATCCTGTACTAAACTTTACTGTATTTTTGTTTGAATTGAAACTTCCGTAAGAACTCGATATTTCTCCAGTTGCTTTTGTAGCATAGTTATCTGTAAGCATATTTAAACTTGCACCAAATGCACCTGCACCATTTGTAGAAGTTCCTACTCCACGTTGTAATTGTAAGCTTTCTACAGATGAAGCAAAATCAGGCATATTTACCCAAAATGTTCCTTGACTTTCGGCATCGTTATACGGAATTCCGTTTATTGTAACATTTACTCTTGTTGCATCGCTACCACGCACTCTAATTCCGGTGTAACCAATTCCTCCTCCTGCATCTGAAGTGGTTACTACAGACGGCAAATAATTCATTAAAATTGGAATATCCTGACCCAGATTTCGATATTTAATATCTTTTTTAGTCATATTACTAAACGAAACTGGCGTTTTTGTAGTAACACGAACTGCCGAAACTAACACATCATCAAGCTTATTGACTTTGGTTGAATCTTGTTCCTGTGCGAAAGAGAATTGTGTAAGGAAAATAGAAGAAAGAAGAAAGAAAATAGACTTTGTTCTGGTCCTATTTTTAGACTTAGAACCTTTGTAACTTAGTACCTCAGTACCTAAAAAAAATGTTTTCATTCGTAAAGAATTACGAATAAAAGGGGGAATTATTCTTTGTTAAATTAATAAATGTTTCACGACAAAATATAGTGTGTACGCTAAAATTGTCGTTTTTTCCCTTAGCGACATTACTCGCTCAGGTTCTTTGGGTATGATCTCAGCTCGTTATTTAGAGCACCCCTTTGAGACAGTGCAAATGTAATGTTAAAAAATCAAATTCCAAGAATTGAAATTCCAAATTCCAAAACTTGCAAAATTTTCAATTTTAGAACTACAAAAAATAAATTCCAAATTCCAATTAAAGCCCTATAAAGTGAGCTTTTTGGAATTTGGATTTTATAATTTAGATTTTTAATCTAAGTCTGGCTTTCTACGAGATTGTTTTCTCTCTGAAACATTCTTTTTATCCTTGATTCGTTTTTTAATTACAGATTTTGGAATCTTGGTTGCTTTTCGAATTTTAGGAACAAATAATCCTTTTTTGATAATCTCCAGAAAGCGTTTTATAACAATGTCTTTGTTTTTTAGCTGGCTTCTATCTTCGTCACAATTTAAAATTAAGATATTTTCGGTCGTTAAGCGTGGGGCAATATTTGTTAATAATAGCAGTTTTTCTTCATCGGATAAAGCTTGTGAAGCATTCACATCAAAAGTTAGAACCACTTTTGATGACACTTTGTTTACGTTTTGCCCACCAGCACCACTGCTTCTAACGGCTTTAAAACTTAATTCTGATATGATTTTTTCTATATCCATTATTGTGGTTGATGTGCAGGCTTTAATAAATCGTTTACTGTTTTTACAGGATTAAAGGTAATTAAAGGAACTGCTACAAAAATAGTTAACCAATTTGCCATTGCGCCATTCCACAATCCCGGCAATTCATAACTTTTAATTGCTTTTCCATCAACACTTTTTTCGACAATAAAACCGGCTTTTTGATCTACGAATTTTAAGAGATCAAACTTTTCATTTTTATAATTTTTGATTCCGCAAACTAAATCAACAGGATTAAAATGTGTTGCTTCTGCTAAAACTTCCTGTTGTTTTTTGTTTGACAAATCGACTTGCGAAGTTTCGACAATTTGTAACGAAACCGAACCTTTATCATTCATTACCCAAAACGGACCTCCGCCGGGCTCGCCTTCGTTCTTTACCATTCCGCAAACGCGAATTGGCCTGTTTAGCAAATCTTTAATTTTAATAATTTTATTTTCGAACGTAAACTTATTAAAGTCGCGACTTATCTCGATGTTTAACTTTTGCATCAAGAACGCTACAATTTCTTCGAGATTATTTTCTTTTATTTCCTGCTTTTCTATGGCATTTAAATAACCAAAAACTTTTTGCTGAATTTCGACTAGAATTCCTGCCAAGGCTTTTTTATACAAAGCAATTTTATCTATATGATTCTGAATTACATTGTCGATGTTTTTTATAAATATGATATCAGAATCAAGTTCATTCAAATTCTCAATTAATGCTCCGTGTCCTCCAGGTCTAAAAACCAATTTATTGCTTTTATCACGGATAGGGACATTTTTTGAATCTACGCTAATAGAATCTGTACTTTTATTTTGATACGAATATGCAACCTCAATTTTAATTCCAGAATCTTTCTCTACTTTTTCTTTAAGAACCTCAACTTCTTTTTCGAACAGACTTTGATGGGTTTCTGAAACAGTAAAATGCAAATTAGAAATTTGATTTGAGGATGCATAATGCACACACTCGTTCAAATGTTCTTCTATTGGATTTGCAATATGTTCTTGATATTGATGAAAAGGCAAAACGGCTTTTGGCTTGTTTGCAAAATCAAAATAATCCGACGCTAATAAGGTTTTTATAAAGTAGTAATTTTTACAATCACTTTCCAGAGATTGAAAATCAGGATAAATCTCATGCAACTTTTTGTCTACAGTTTCAAAAAAAGGAAATTTGTCCATTCCTACTATAAAAATAGACAACTCACTACATTTTGTTCTATTGACGTAAGCGTTTATTGTTTCTTTTTTAACATTGAAATCATTTAAAAAAGCAGTTAAAAACTTAAACATTCTGCTTGCAGCACCAGATGCGGGAACAAATTTTTTAAGTTTAAGTTGTGCTTTTTGTGTATCAAAAAATTGAGCTTTTTTCTCAAAATCTTCTTCCGACAGACTTAAAATTCCGTTATTAATCGTTGCCGGACTAATTAAATTAGCTTTTAGAATTCCGTTTTTAAAAATTTCTAACTGATTTAAAATTTTATCAAATGAAATACCGTGATCATAAATCTGTACAAAATCTGCAGATGAAAGACCTTGTTTTTTTGCAATAGCCAAGCGATCTATAATAGCTGTAGCTTTTGCCAAACGACTTTCTTTATTACCAGAAAGTGTTATAAAAGGTTTATTTGTATCAATTAAGGTTTGTTTGAAAACCGAAAATACTGTTTCCCGTCCGTCTGGCGTATCTCTAATATCGTCCTTTTCCCAAGGAACATCAATATCGGTAAGGAAAAACAAATCGTATTCATGCTCTAATGCAGCTTCGTTTAAAAGCGGATCACAGAAACCATAATACATTTCAGAAAAAACTTTTGTAACCATTAAATTAGTATCGCAAAACAAATACTTTTTTGCTACGGCTAACTTTTGATTTTCAAGTGCAACTTGTCCATATGCAATAGGTAACATATCATCGGCAACACAAATGTGTTGGTTTTCTTCCCATTTTTCTTGCAAATAATCACGTGCAAACTCAGGAATCCATTCGGTTTCATAATATTCTGCAAGTTGTTTTGCTAAGGTAGTTTTACCTGTGCTCTCAGGGCCAAATAAGGCAATTTTTATGATAGCTGTCTTTTGCTGTCTAAGATTTTTTTCCATTCTAAATAAGCTGAAATAGCCAAAATTGTAAAAATTAAATATTGTAGTGACAACATCCCTAAGCCGCGATACGCATAAAGGGGTACTACAATTATATCACCAATAATCCAAAGTGTCCAGTTTTCGATTTTTTTCTTGGCCATATACCACATTCCCGCAAAAAATATTCCCGATGAAATCATATCGACATAGTTGTCTTTTTTGATTTCGTAATCAAAATACTTATAAATTCCGAAAACTACAAAAACAGTTACAAAAAACAATATAATTCCAATTATTTTTTCATTAAGATTCGTTCGTGTTATTGGCAAATTGTCTTCTACGGTTCCTCCTTTTGCCCAAACGTACCAACCATATATACTCATGATTGAGAAATATCCGTTGATAATCATATCACCAATATAGCCCGCAATGTAGAGCAGATAAACTGAGATAACAGTCGCGATTAAACCGGTTGGATATACCCAAATGTTTTCTTTTTTGGCAAACCAAACACTCAAGATCCCACAAACAAAAACCAAAAACTCTAAAGCAATATGCCATAAAGGAGCATTTTTATAACTGTCTAAAAAAAAATCAATCATTGGTTACTTGTTTTGGTTGTTTTTGGTTATGATTCAAAAAACTGACTATCGTTTTCAAAAGCAGTTCCTATAACTACTAAGTCAGCGCCTGCCTTATACGCTTTTTGAATTCCGTGCAAATCTACAATTCCTCCTCCAACAATTAGAGGAATATTAACATTTTGCGCAATTAACTCTATCATTTCCAGCGGAACTGCCATTTTTGCTCCACTTCCTGCTTCTAAATAAATGAATTGATTGCCTAACATTTCTCCGGCTTGTGCAGTTGCCAAAACCAAATCAAAATTTTCTCTATTCAATGGTTTTGTTTTGCTTACTCTCGCTACAGCAGTTTCGTTTCCGCTTTCAATCAAAATATAACCTGTAGAAATAACTTCCAGATTTGTCTTTTTTAGAATTGGCGCTGCCTGTACTTGATATTCTATTAAATAATCTGGATTCCTGCCCGATAATAAGGATAAAAACAAGATAGCATCGGCCTGAGGTGAAATTTGTGAAGGATTACCGGGAAATATTACAACCGGTAAATTTGTTTTTTGTTTTAATGCCTCAATTAAATCCTCTAAGATTGTAGATTCTACAATACTTCCGCCCACAAAAATGTGCGTTGCGGGAGATTGATTTATTTTAAGCAATAAATGATCTAAATTTTCCCAAACAATTTTATCAGGATCTAAAAGTATGGCAAGTAATTTTTGTCCATTACTTTTAGCTTCAAGAATTTGCTGGCGTATATTGGGTATTTTTTGTCTCATAACGGGCGTAAAAGTAAAAGTTTTTTAATGTAGAAGAACTATTTTGAATGAATTATATTTGTGTTACATCTAAACAAATTTTATGATTGCAATTGATCTGTTGGAAAAATATGGTGCACTGAAAAAATCTTTTGATAAAAATGAAATTATTTTTGAAGAAGGTAATCTTCCAACGCATTACTATCAGATTATATCGGGCGAAATAAAAATGAGCAATTATAATGATGATGGACGCGAATTTATTCAGGGCATTTTTTATAAAGAACAATCTTTTGGTGAACCTCCGTTATTTTTAAATCAAACTTATCCTGCTAATGCAATTGCTGTAGATGATTCAGAAATTCTTTTGTTGCCTAAACAAAATTTCATGAAGTTGCTGGAAGAAAACCCTGCCATTAGTCTTAAAATAATTGAGAATTTAGCCCAGCGTTTGTATTACAAATCAATAATGGCAGCCGAAATGTCTACACAAGAACCAGAACATCGCATTTTAAAATTGATAGGTACCGGTATTGCTTACTTTAATTTTAAAAAAGATGAAAACGGTTACCTCATCAACTTTACCAGACAACAAATTGGAGATTTAACAGGTTTACGTGTCGAAACCGTTATTAGAACCATAAAGATGCTCGAGAAAAAAGGTGTTTTAAAGATCATAAATAGAAAAGTATACCGATAAAAAAGTTCTTGTTTTATGATTTAAGTCATAAAACGTAGTGGTATTGTGCATGTACCTTTGTTGATATAAAAAACTTAATATCATGACACTATATCAAACAACATTCGACAATTTTAATAAAAATTATATGGGTTCTGCTGCAATGGCTGTAATTGGTCAGAGCTGTTTAGGAGGCGCTGCTGCAATGTATGTTTTAGCTAATGGAACATCTATTGCACAAATGATACAACTTGCCATTATTGTTCTGGCTTGTGTTTTTGCAAACACTTCAATTTTGGCACAAATGAAACATAAAGTTATTTTTAACCTTATTATTGTTAGCACACTTTTGAGTGTCTTTTTTATACTTTTAAATAGCTTAATACTTTGAGAAAACAAATAGAAAACAGAGCTGATGTATCTTTTTTGGTACATCAGTTTTATGCTAAAATAAGAGCCGATGAAGAAATTGGTTTCTACTTTAACACAATGATTAAAGATTGGGATGCTCATTTGGAAAAACTAACTGATTTTTGGGAAACTAATTTGTTTGCCGTAAAAAAATACAAAGGTAATCCGCATGAAGTACACAATGAAGTTGACGCTCGTTTTGATGGCAAAATAACCTCTAACGAATTTGGAATCTGGCTGAACTATTGGTTTCAGACTCTGGATGAACATTTTGAGGGCGAAAATGTCGAAACACTAAAAAGACGCGCCAGAAAAATGGGAACATTTTTGTTTATGAGTATGTTTGAGCATCGCAAGAAATTGGCTGAGGAATCTTTAAAAGAATAGAAATTACAGCATTTTTATCATTTCTCCCTTCGCTCGAAATGATACTCGTAGATTGACAAAGTTCATTGCGGAGTTTCTGGTGTGATTTCTCGTTCCTCGAAATGACAATATTGTGAATGAGACTAAAAACTATTTCTCAAAAGCATAAACCAAAGTAAAGGTTCCTTCAGAATTATCAGATTTGATTTCTTTATAATGTACATCAAAATCTTTTACCAAATTATCAAAATGCAGACTGGCCTGAGTATGATTTTCATTTAATGAAAAATCCTCTACTCTAATATGATCTTTAAAGCTGATTCCTTTTTCGTTTCTAATTTTAAAGATGGCTTCTTTTGCGCCCCAAATTACAGTAAGTTTCTTTACGTATTCTTCTAAAACATTCGGTTGTAAATAACTGAATTCTGTATCTACAAATTTATCAGCAATGCGAAGAATTTTTTCGCGTTGCAATTCCATGTCAATTCCAACGGTTTCATGACTTATAATAATAGCAGCAAAATTATGCGAATGCGTGATCGAAATAAAATTATGACAATCAAAATAAGGTTTTCCAAATTCGTCATAATGTAAATCCAGATCTGTAAAACCCATCTCTTGAATTAGCATGCGAACACTCAAAAAAGCACGTTGATGCATTTGAGATTTCATTCCGTTTAACCTCAATTGTGTTTTTTCTTTTAAAACTACTTTGGCCAATAGCTCCTCAAAAGATTCGGTTATTTCCCAAATTAAGATTTTGGTAGTTTCGTTGCACTGGATGGTCTGGAATAAAGGCATTATTTTTTAATTATGAATTGTGAGTTTTAAGTTATGAATTATTTTCCTGATCTGAAAATGAAACTTTTAATTTATAGTCTGGTGTTTCTAGCCCTAATGGAAGCGACATCCTTTTTCTTGCTTCTTTAGCAAGGAAAAGATATAGCGAACAGCAGGAAATAGCTCCTTACTTTCATTATTAGCTTTTGAAAACAAAATTATTTAGCTAAAGTTCAAAAGATTAAGAAATTAAACATTTCACAAAACTTATAGAAGTTAGTAAAAATTATAAAGTTATTACGTAAATTTGCAAAAAATATTACAATTTACAAATATACTATAAATGAGTACTACAACTACGCCTTTTGTGGCTTTCAAAGTAAAAGACATCTCTCTAGCTGCTTGGGGAAGAAAAGAAATTGAACTAGCTGAAGCTGAAATGCCAGGTTTAATGGCGCTTCGTGCTGAATATAAAGACGAACAACCTCTTGCAGGTGCTCGTATCGCTGGATGTTTACACATGACTATCCAGACTGCCGTTTTGATCGAAACTTTAATCGCTCTTGGTGCTGAAGTTACTTGGTCTTCTTGTAACATTTTCTCAACTCAAGATCAGGCTGCTGCTGCTATTGCTGCTGCTGGAATTCAAGTTTACGCTTGGAAAGGTCTAGATGAGCAATCATTTGACTGGTGTATTGAGCAAACTTTATTCTTTGGTGAAGACAGAAAACCATTGAACATGATTCTTGATGATGGTGGAGATTTAACTAATATGGTTATTGACCGTTTCCCTGAATTGGTTCCTGGAATCAAAGGATTGTCTGAAGAAACTACAACTGGAGTTCACAGACTTTACGAAAGAGTAAAAGCCGGAACTTTACCAATGCCTGCAATCAACATTAATGACTCTGTTACTAAATCTAAATTTGATAACAAATACGGATGTAAAGAATCTGCTGTAGATGCTGTACGTCGTGCAACTGACTTAATGTTGGCTGGAAAAAGAGTTATCGTTTGTGGATATGGTGATGTTGGAAAAGGAACTGCTGCTTCTTTTAGAGGTGCAGGATCTATTGTAACTGTTACTGAAATTGACCCAATTTGTGCTTTACAAGCTGCAATGGACGGTTACGAAGTTAAAAAATTAAACACTGTAATTGCTAATGCTGATATCATCATTACAACTACTGGAAATAAAGATATCGTTCTTGGATCTCATTTCGAACAAATGAAAGACAAAACTGTTGTTTGTAACATCGGACACTTTGATAACGAAATTGATATGGCTTGGTTGAACAAAAACCACGGTGCATCAAAAATCGAAATCAAACCACAAGTTGACAAATATACTATCGCTGGAAAAGATATCATCATTCTTGCTGAAGGTCGTTTAGTAAACCTTGGTTGTGCTACAGGTCACCCAAGTTTTGTAATGAGTAACTCATTTACAAATCAAACTTTGGCTCAAATCGAATTATGGAAAAACAGTGCTGCTTACAACAATGACGTTTATATGTTACCTAAACATTTAGATGAAAAAGTTGCTGCTTTGCACTTAGCTAAATTAGGCGTTGAACTTGAAACTCTACGTGACGATCAGGCTGCTTATATTGGTGTTCCGGTTGAAGGTCCATTCAAACCAGAATACTACAGATATTAATAAATTTTAGATTTCTGGAGTTTAGATTTCAGATTTCTTTTAATTACATATTTAACCCCGATAGATTTTAAAAATCTGTCGGGGTTTCTTTTTTAAACCTTACATTTATTCAGATATTTTATCATAATTTTTAAAATAAACATTTACATTTGGATTCAAAACCAACCTTTTACCCAAATTATGATACCACGATTTATTTTATTAGCATTAATAATTCTACCATTTTTTGTTTCTGCACAATCTAGCAGTCAACAAATGCATCAACAAATTAACAACCAGCGACAAAGGTGGTCAAATGACTGGCATATGCAGCAAATGAAACCTCACTCATCAAATAAAATTCAAGCTGCTGAAAAAAAATTAGTCAAAGAAGAAGAAAACAAAAAGAAACTAGAGGAGAAAGCAGAAAAATTAAAAGCTGATTTAAAAGCGAATCAGGACGAACTTGAAAATATTAAAAATAATGCAAAAGCCAACAATAATATCGAGCTTCAAAAAAACATCGAAAAATCTCACGAAAAACTTAACCAGAATTATAACGAATTAGAATTGAGTTCAAAAAAAATAGAAGATTTAAAAAAACAAGTAGAAGCTCTCAAATCTGAAGAAGAAGAAAAAATGAAAAAGGAAGGAAAAACTATATATACCTTATCGAAATAACAATTAACTAAGCCTTGCAGAAATGCAAGGTTTAGTTGTTTCTACATTTCAGCAAAAAAACATTTCTTTCAAAAAATTGCACGTTTATAAATATCTACTTACTTTTAAGAATTAGAATAAGAATCTATTTCTCAAATACTTAAATAGTACAAACTTGAAAAAAACAACTTATTTATTCCTCTTCTTAGTTTTAGTTACTCTCCCACAAATTATTTTTTCTCAGGAAAAGAAACCTAAAGTCGTTTTGGTACTAAGTGGTGGTGGCGCAAAAGGAATTGCACATATTCCGCTTTTACAAAAACTAGATTCTTTGCATATCGTTCCTGATCTTATTGTAGGGAATAGTATGGGAAGCATCATTGGAGGTTTATACGCCATGGGATATTCTGGTGATAGCATCGAGAAATTAACCAAAAACATTAATTGGGATAAATTACTTGGCGGAGGCCAGTCACTGAAATCTGTAAGCGTAGAGGAAAAAAGAGAATTTCAGAGATATTTAGTTGGAATTGGAATTAAAAATAAAAAATTAAACAGCATTGGCTCTTTATTAAATGATCAAAACTTAAGAGAATATCTTTCTGAATTAACATACCCGGTATATAACATTAGAGATTTTGACAGCCTGCCCATCCCGTTTAGAGCCATGGCTACCGATTTGTCTGAAGGAAAGGAGGTTATTTTAAGCAAAGGCAGCTTAGCTTATGCCATGAGAGCCAGTATGTCACTTCCCGCCATTTTTAAACCTATGACCTATGAAAAAACAATATTAGTAGATGGTGGTGTTTTGAACAATTTCCCTACAGATGTTGCCAAACAAATGGGTGCTGATATTATTATTGGTAGTGATGTTGGTGGCGGATTGGAACCGATAGACAAACTGAATAATGTTATAACTATACTAACGCAAACCAGTATGTTTCCGAGTAACATTAAGAATCCTGCAAATAGAAAACTCTGTGATATTTTAGTCGATCACATGCCAAACCTTCGTTTTTCGACGGCAGATTTTGCAGATAGTAACGAAATCTATAAAGATGGTAAAATCGCGACGAACGAAAATCTTCCAGCTTTAGTAGCATTATCCGAAAAATTAAAAGGGTATCAACAACGAATTCACGAATTACCACAAATGCCCTCAGAAATTATTCTAGATACGATTGTATACAAAAAAATCAGTCCGGAAAACCTTGCTTTGGTATTAGGAAGAATAAACCTTAAAACAAATGTAAAATATACTACCAAAGATTTAATAGCAGGCATTAACAGAGCAATGGGCACCAACCTTTTTGACGAAATTACCTATAACTATTTCATCAAAGATGACAACAAACTAGGTGTTACAATATTTGGACATGAACGCGCCAAAAACCAGCTAAATACCTCTGTGCATTATGACACTTATCGAGGCGTTGGAATCATTTTTAATTACACCGCCAGAAATGTTCTTGCCAGAGCATCTCGTCTTCTTGTAACAGTCGATATTGCTGAACAGCCAAAAGCACGAATCAATTATCAGAAAAATTTTGGAAAAAACCGAGATTGGTGGTGGTCATCTGAACTTTATGGAGCCTTATTAAGGCAAGAAATTTATTTTAACGGCAAAGCTTCAGACAATGTTCTTTATAATTCTGTTGAATTTAATAATGAAATCAACCGAAATATAAATTCGCTTAAGAGTTATTTTGGTTATGGCTTACATTATCAATTTGCTAATTTAAAACCAAAGTACGAACGAGAATACAATCCTAACTCGATCGACATCAAGAATTACTCCTTGAACACAATAGAATTAAACATGCATTATTCATATAATGATATGGATAAAGTTTACTTTGCTGAAAATGGAACAATTATAAAAGCAAATGTAACCCGATCATTACTATCACATGTTTACACCTCTTTTAGCGATCCAAATCAAATAAGTATATCCGGCAAAACAAATGGTTATACAAAATTTGGTTTTAGCTTTGAAAAGAGAGCACTTTTAAAAAAGAAAATTACAGGAATCATTGGCTTTGATTCTTATTTTATTTTTCAGGATAAACTCAAAGACAATCAAATCCCATTTTTGGATTATGGTTATGCTTCAAAATATTTCTTAGGAGGAATTATACCAAGTTCCGGTAGTAATCGTTTTTTATTTGCCGGTCTACACGAAGATGAACTCAATGTTTCGCAATATATGGGCTTAAAAATAGCTTCTCAAGTAAACCTTTTGGGAAAAATCTATCTAACGCCTCATTTTAATGTTGCAACTGTTGGGTTTGATTCTTTTGATGAATACATAAAAAAAGCATTTAATCCAAAAGGAAATTGGGACGATGGCTTCGACCCTAGCCTGGTAATATCTGGAGGAGCTGCGATTTCTTATCAGTCCATTTTGGGGCCTATTCATTTTGATACTACCTGGATCAATAATATTGACAAAGTCCGATTGTTTTTTAGTGTTGGATTATCGCTTAATCCTTAAAAAAAATCTCATAAATTGGAATTAATATTAATCCCTTACTAAATACAATTTACGTAAGGGTTTTTCTTTTATATCCAGAAAATAATTGCAAATTATATTTTTATATTAGCAATCAAACAGATTATAAAACGATATTAAAATGATTGAAAAAGTTTTATGCGACCAGCATGGTTCAAATGACATGTCTTTTACCTGCATTCATATTGCGATGGCGATAGACGAAAAAGAAAAAGTTGGTTTTTATTATTCGGAAGCAGAAGAAGATCTTCCTCAAATTGCCTGGTGTGGAAAATGCGAACAATGGTTGCTGGATAATGGAGAAGAATGGACTGAAGTTTTTCAAGCCAAAGCCGATTTTAAAATGTTATGTGCGGATTGTTTTGATGAAGCTAAAAATAATGAATCAGAAATTCATCTGCGATAATTAAATCTCACAAAAAATAGTTCATCCCAGACCAATACAAACGTTAACTTTGTAAAAAACGTGATATGAAAAACTTTATCTTTTTAGGAATTGCAATAATGTTCGAAATCATTGCCACATCAGCATTAAAAAAATCTGAAGAATTCACCAAATTACTCCCAAGTATCATTACTGTAATTGGCTATTGTGGTGCATTTTATTTTTTAAGTTTTGCTATTAGAACCATTCCGGTTGGAATTGCTTATGCGATTTGGTCGGGAGTTGGAATTGTTTTAATTACTATAATTGGCGCTGTATTCTTCAAGCAAATTCCAGATTTACCTGCAATTATTGGATTGGCTTTAATATTAATTGGAGTTGTTGTAATTAATGTTTTTTCTAAAACGACAGCGCACTAATTTCAAACTTTAAAAAATGAATTTCAGAAAAGCTACTATTTCAGACTTGAAAGAAATGCAGGAATTGTATATCGAAACGATTAAACATGTTTGTAAAAACGATTATAATTCTGCTCAAATTGAAGCTTGGATTTCGGGAGTAAAAAATAAAGATCGCTGGCTGGAAGTTATCAATACACAATTTGTTTTATTAGCTATTATCGAAAACCAAATTGCAGGTTTCGGCACATTGAAGGATGCTAATTATATTGATTTCTTTTACATTCATAAAGATTTTCAACGACTTGGAATTGCCGATAAAATCTTAACTGCATTAGAAACTGAAGCCAAAAATCATAATTCAAAAATAATAACATCAGATATTAGCATAACTGCAAAACCATTTTTCGAAAAGAAAGGCTTTGTCGCAAAAGCCGAACAACGAAATATTAGATTGGGTGTTGAATTGATTAATTACAAAATGGAGAAGCATTTGTTATAATATAATCTCTCGCAAAGTTTTGTTCATAAAATTTAAGTCAATCTTTGTCGATTTACTTTGCGACCTTCGACTTCGCTCAGGATGACAATATTGCAAAAAACATAGCGTGCTTTGCGTAAACCTTTGTGTACTTTGCGGTTAAAAAGAAAGCAAGTTTCGGATTTTATACCCGCAAAACACAGTCGATATTTGCATTATAAAATTGAATGAAGATGAACACACAGGAAAACATCAATTATAATCGTATCGCCGAAGCAATAGATTATATCAAAGCGAATTTTAAAGAACAGCCTAACTTAGATCAAGTTGCAGATCAAGTTCATTTGAGTCCGTTTCACTTTCAACGGCTGTTTACAGAATGGGCAGGAACAAGTCCGAAGAAGTTCTTGCAATATATTAGTGTAGAACATGCCAAAAAAATCCTGAAAGAAGATAATCAAGCCACTTTGTTTGATGCTGCTTTTGAGACGGGACTTTCCGGAACGAGCCGTTTGCATGATTTATTTGTAAACATCGAAGGAATGACACCAGCCGAATATAAAAATGGCGGTAAAAATCTTGAAATTAATTTTAGTTTTGCCGAAAGTCCTTTTGGAAATATTATTGTCGCTTCGACCCATAAAGGTGTTTGTTTTATGGCTTTCGCCGAAGATGAAGAAACAGGATTTGAAAATTTAAAAAACAAGTTCCCAAATTCAATATTTTCTCGAAAACTAGATTTAGTACAACAAAACGCTTTATTTATTTTTCAACACGATTGGAGTAAATTATCGGAAATAAAACTCCACTTAAAAGGAACCGATTTTCAATTGAAGGTTTGGGAAACGCTGCTTAAAATTCCGATGGGTCAACTTTCTACTTACGGCTCAATTGCACAGCAAATCGATAAACCAAATGCTTCTAGAGCTGTTGGAACAGCCATTGGCAGCAATCCTGTAGCATTTTTAATTCCATGTCATCGCGTGATTCAATCTACTGGAACCTTTGGCGGTTATATGTGGGGAAATACCCGAAAAACGGCCATTATTGGTTGGGAAGGCGCGCAAATAAATCTATAACCGTCTTTTTTTTCGGCACAAATTCACGAATTATTTTAAAAATCTATGCGAATAGAATTGATTTAATTCATGAATTGGTGGCGGAAAAATCTCAAAACGTTAGACGCACCGCTATGCGTCTCTACAATATAAAAACCCATATTTTTTTCACGCAGCTCAGGCAGATTAAGCAGATTTTTTAAATCATTTTAATCCTGTAATCTGTGGCAAAAAAAATGACAAAAAAATGATCGAACACAATAAAATTCTCGACCGCGATCTACGAAATAAAATTAAAAATGTGGAAATTTGCTTTGGTGGAAACCGAAAACTAAAAATCTACGGAACTTTAAAATGTCCTTCGGGTAAAAGGATGAAACGAGAAAATCGGGTTTTCTTTTTATCTGAACATGAAGCCATACAAAATGGCTTTAGACCTTGCGGACATTGTATGAAAACCGAATATCAAAACTGGAAAAATGGACTTATTTAATCCGCATTCTGACGAAACGACTAATTTGCTTCCTAAAGATGGAACGGTACATTATTATGGTAAACTGTTTTCTCGAGAAGAGGCCAATCGTTATTTGGATATTTTACTCCAATCGATCGAATGGAAAAACGATGAGGCTATCATTTTTGGAAAATTGATTCTCACGAAACGAAAAGTAGCTTGGTACGGCAATTCTAGTTTTGAATATACGTATTCGAACACTACCAAAAAGGCACTTTCGTGGACGAAAGAACTTTTAGAATTAAAGAAAATCATTGAAGAAAAAACAGGTGAAATTTTTAATTCTTGTTTGCTTAATTTATATCATTCCGGAGATGAAGGAATGGCGTGGCACAGCGATGCCGAAAAGGATTTAAAGAAAAATGGCGCCATTGGTTCAGTAAGTTTTGGAGCTGAACGCAAGTTTGCTTTTAAACATAAAGAAACTAAAGAAGTGGTTTCATTAATCTTAGAACATGGAAGTTTATTGGTCATGAAAGATGAAACGCAAACACATTGGTTGCATCGATTGCCACCAACAAAAACAACTACAAAACCTCGGGTAAATTTAACGTTTAGGTTTATTGTTTCGTAATAATTTAGCTGACCTGACAGTCCCGAAGCCTCGGGATAAAAACTTGTCGGGTTTACATCAACTGTTCTTTTACTTCTACCAACCTTGATTTAATCCATTTTTAAGAACCTCATCGTATTTATCTTTATCAAAAGAATATAGGTTTGGAGCTTTGTGTGCGACATTGCTTTTCTTTTCGTCAAGTTTAGTCAGGATTCCAATATTGGTTATTTTTCTTAGAAAGTTTCTTCTGTCGAGTTTTTTATCCAAAATGGTTTCATACAATTTTTGAAGTTCGGGAATTGTGAATTTCTCGGGTAATAAATTGTATCCTATTGGCATTAAATTCAACTCAGTTCTTAACGTCTGCAAGGCTTTATCAAGAATCTCTTTGTGGTCCAAAATAAGTTCGGGTACTTCTTTATGATCAATCCATTCGATCACTTCTTCTTTATTAGCAGATTTCGGAATCGTTTTTAAAAAATCGACCAAGGCATAATAGCCAATCGTAACAAATCGTTGTGTGAGCCATTTTCCTTTTTCTTCTTCAATTTTCAGGTATTCTAACACTTCTTTTCCAAAGTGCTGATCGTTTCGTTTTATCTTTCCAAAAGTGGCAAATTGTCTTAAAAAAATACCTTCTACACCGGTTCTCCCGTTTAAAACTGTTACGGCAGCGGTATCAATATCCTGATCAATTGGAATGAATCCGCCGGGTAAAGACCAACTTTTGCTGTGTGGAATCTTGATCAATAAAACTTTAAGCTGATTGTCGTGAAAACCAAAAATCACGCAATCTATCGAAAGTCCTGGCTGATAATTTTGATTATTCTCTATGATGTCTTTTAACATTCAATTTTAATTAAATACAACTTTCGTATCCTGATAAGTGTTGCAATTTAGTTCATTTTTAAAGAACGAAACCATTTTTAAAATTCGACTTCATTAATTAGCCAAAATCAAATCATAAAAACAGAAGTGTAGCAATCACAATTTTAACTTAAAATTGAAAAATAAAATTGAAAAAATAAGTACATTGCGTCATAATAACACATTTGAAAAGCAAATTGTTACATTTTAACTAAAAAGAAAGAATTGTATTACGTAATAAATTTATATTTGTAGTTTGATTCACAAGATGAAAACCTAAAAAGTTAATGCAAGAGATATGAATACCAATCCATTAAAAAATATAAATCAAAGAATTAGAACTAAAATCTGGACTTCTTTCGGATTTGTTTCTAAAACGTATCTTTTAGAAGAATCTATAAAATACAGTCAGGAGCAAGAGAAGATTTTCAACGAGATGATTGTTGAAACTGAGGCGAAGGATAAAAAAGCAAAACGCGAAGCTTTCGACAAAGCATTATTTGCTTCTTATAAAGGAATTGGCGCTATGGATTTTATAAATACCGTTTTGAAATAATTCAAAAACCTTTATAAAATTCATAGCGCCAATTTTAATTGACATTCTATTTATTGCACTAATTCAAAATCTGATTTTAGTTTAATATCTGCAGACGAAGCTCCAATCATAACTTCAAAATCTCCTGGTTCTGCTGTCCATTCTAATTTATTATTATAGAAAGATAGTTTCTCTTTGTCGATTGTAAACTCGATTGTTTTAGATTCTCCTGCGTTTAATTTTATTTTTTGAAAATCTCTTAGTTCTAAAACCGGACGAACTACAGATCCAAATTTATCTTTTAAATATAATTGTACTACTTCTTCTCCCGCTACTTTTCCAACATTTGATAATTGAAAAGAAACTTTGATCGTTTCATTGCTTTTCATTTTTGTTGAAGACAGTTTCAAATCAGAGTAGTTGAATTTTGTATAACTCAAACCATATCCGAATGGGAATTTTGGCGAGTTTTTCAAATCAATATAAGCGGATACATAATTTTTTGAATCTTCATCTTTTGCTGGTCTTCCTGTACTAAAATGATTGTAATAAATAGGAATCTGCCCTATTTCTCTAGGAAAAGTCATTGGTAGTTTTCCTGATGGGTTATAATCTCCAAATAAAACATTTGCAATTGCTGTTCCTGCTTCTGTACCTAACCACCAAGTGTATACGATTGCCGGAACATTATCAGCTGTCCAGTTAAAAATAAGTGGTCTTCCTGCATTTACTAAAACTACGACTGGTTTTCCTGTTGCCTGAATTGCTTTAACTAAATCTTCCTGAACGCCAGGTAAATGCAGATCGCTTCGGCTTTTTGCTTCGCCACTCATGTCGCGTTTTTCTCCAATACTCAAAATAACCACATCGGCTTGTTTTGCTGTTGCTACTGCTTCTGCAAAACCATCTTTGTTATCTCCTTCAACTTCGCAACCTTTTGCGTAAAGTAGTTTTGTGTTTTTACCTACTTTATTTTGCAAACCATCCCATTGCGAAACGATCCATTTATCATAATCGACATTTGGCAATTCTACAGACCAAAATCCCATGTTTTCTTTGTATTCTTTTACCATTGGTCCAATAAAAGCGATTGTTTTTAGGTTTTTAGAAAGTGGTAATGTCTGATTTTCGTTTTTTAATAGCACGATACTTTTTTGAGCCATATCAAGAGCGGCTTTTCTATTTTCCGGATCATTCAAAGCTTTATCTGCTCTTTTTTGATCTGAATATTTGTAAGGATCTTCAAATAATCCTAATTCAAACTTCTTGCGTAAAATACGTTCCACTGCATCATCTACTAAATCAATAGAAACTTTACTTTCTTTAACCAATTCGGCCAAATGATTCTTGTAGGCGATACTTTCCATATCCATATCGCTTCCGGCTGTAATTGCAGCAAGTGCAGCGGATTTTAGATCTTTAGAATATCCGTGTGCTACCATTTCTCCAATCGAACCCCAGTCTGAAACTACAAATCCTTGAAAATTCCATTTTCCTTTTAAAATATCACGTTGCAAGTGTGCATTTGCTGTGGCAGGAATTCCGTTTAAATCATTAAAAGAGTTCATAAAAGTTGCTGCGCCTGCATCTAAAGCAGCTTTAAAAGGCGGCAAATAGGTTTCCCACAACATTCTTTCGCTCATATCTACAGAGTTATAATCTCTTCCGCCAACTGCTGCTCCATATGCTGCAAAATGCTTTACGCAAGCCATAACGGAGTTTAAATCGCCTAACTTATTTCCTTGAAAACCTTTTACTCTTGCATAAGCAATTTTAGAACCCAAGTAGGTATCTTCTCCTGCTCCTTCCATAACTCTTCCCCAACGTGGGTCACGACCAATATCGACCATTGGTGCAAATGTCCAGTGTATTCCACTTGCCGATGCTTCTGTAGCGGCAACTCTTGCTGCCAATTCAATTGCTGCTAAATCCCAACTTGCAGCTTCTGCCAGCGGAATTGGAAACGTGGTTTTGTATCCGTGTATAACGTCCTGACCAAATAACATTGGTATTTTAAGACGTGATTGCATTGCTAATTTCTGATAATTTTTTGTCGATTCTGCGCCTGTTACATTTAGCATTGAACCTACTAACCCATTTTTAATTTCGGCTTGTTTATTTGGGTTAATTGTTATTGGTCCAGTTATGGAATTATCATTACTGTATTGATTAAGCTGACCTATTTTTTCTTCAAGGGTCATTTTTTTCAATAAAGCATTTACTTTTTGATCGATTGTTTCTTGTTGTGCAGCCGCAAAAAGCGAGACCATCAACAAGGTTAATGTGGTTATTTTCTTCATGTATTTAATTTTGATTACCAAACGTAAGTTGCGACTGAACCTGCATTTAAGGTAGTTGAAATTTGTTTTTGATTGTATTTTATATTGAATGTTTCCGGTGTACTTCCGTCGTTTTCAACAATTAAAACGATTTGTCCTAACGGTGTTCTAAACGCCACATTGTATAAATTATTACTAATATTACTGCCAATTCTAACAGATCCTTCGGGAACAAATTTAGATGCGTGACCAATTATATAATAGCCTACTTCTCTTTTAATATTTTGATTTTGATCGATCATCAATGCGCCTTTACATGTTGAACATCCGCCAGGTGTAAACGGTTTGTAAAATTCGTCATTTGCTAATCCCCACGAAAGTGCGTTTACACTCCAGTTGCGCATTGAACCTATTACAACATTCTTTACACTCCATTTTAAATCGCTTTCAAAACTGCTTCCTGATCCTGTATATTGTTCTGTAAAATACAAATCTTTTTTTGGATATGCGTCGTGTACTTTAGATAAAGCGCTGATGTCGCCTTCGTATAAATGAAACGCTGAACCTGCTACAAATGGCAATGCTTTTGGATCGTTTAAAATTGTTAGTGGATATTCGGGTTTGTTACAGTTGTGATCGTAAACTACAATTTTGGTTTTGATTTTTGCTTTCACGAAAGCGGGTCCTAAATTGTTTTTAATAAATTCTGCTTGTTGTTCTGCAAGCATTAATAAACTCGGATTATTTCCGGGATGCAAGGGTTCGTTTTGAGGCGTTATCGCATCAATTACGATTCCGTGCGATTTCATTGCCTGAATATATTTTACAAAATAATCTGCATAAACAGCATAGTATTTGGGTTGTAAACTTCCGCCTTTTGAGCTTCCGTTGTCTTTCATCCAAACGGGCGGAGACCACGGTGAACCCATTATTTTAATATTTGGATTTATGGCTAAAATTTCTTTTAAAACGGGTACGACATCTTTTAAATCTGGTCCAAGATTAAAGTGTTCCAGTTTTAAATCTGTTTGGCCTTCTGGCATATCATCATACGAAAAAACTGTTTCATTCAAATCTGATGCACCAATACTTATTCGCAAATAACTCAAACCAATTGCATTTTCTTTTATGGAGAACAATTCCTGAAGCAGTGCTTCTCTTTTTGCTTTATCTAGTTTAAGAATTGCCTGAGCGCTTCCTCCTGTTAGCGAAAATCCAAAACCTTCGATGGTTTGAAATTTTTGAGAAGCGTCTACTAAAATGGTTTGATTTGAATTGGTTTCGATACTAAAAACCAAGTCATTTTGCTTTTTAAGTTTTGATGTTTCATCTGTTGTTGTTATCCAGGATTCTGCTTTTCCTGAATTGGCAACAGCATTTTTTGAAGTTCCACATTTTATTTGCACTGCAATAAGTGGCAGCAAAAGTAAAATTTGGAGTTTTTTGTTGATGTTTTTCATATTTAATGTATTTCTATTAGAACGGGCAAGTGATCTGACGGATATTTTAAATCTTTGGAATCGCTTAAAACCGCGTGTTTTTGAATTGTTAGTCCACTATTTTTTGAAATAAAAATATAGTCTAGTAATAATGTTACAGGTTCATTGTGCTTAAAATCATTGAAAGTTCCTGAAGGTCCAAATGGCTTTTCTTTTGAAACATCTCTGGTGTCATCCATTACTTTTTTGATTTCGGCAATTTGTTTTGTCTTGGGTTCTGAGTTAAAATCGCCCATTAAAAAAGCTGGATAATTTTTAGTGTTTAGTTCTTTGATTTTTGAAAGAACAAGCTGAACTCCTTTTACTCGGGCAACTTCACCCATATGATCTAAATGAAGATTAAATACCCAAAATGTTTTTTTTGTTTTTAAATCTTTAAAAAGCGCATAGGTGCAAACTCTGTTACAAGCTGCATCCCAACCTCTGGAAACTACATTTGGTGTTTCTGATAGCCAAAATGTATTGGATTGTAGCACTTGGAAACGATCTTTTTTATAATAAATAGTACAAGCTTCTCCAGTTCCTCCTTCTTCTCTTCCTACTCCGTATCTATTATAATCCGGGAAAGCTGATGCAATATCTGTAACTTGATTTGGTGTTGCTTCCTGAACTCCAAATATATCCGGGCTATAAAATTGAATTTGAGATGTAAAATAGTCTTTTCGGTTTGGCCACGCATTTTCTCCGTCAGATGCAACATCTAAACGAATATTGTAGGTCATGATTTTTAAATTTTGACCGTAAAATGAACCGCTAACTAAAAGTAGCATTAGCACTAAAACAATTGTATTTATCTTTTTCATGTTAAAAAATTTTATTCCTGTAAAGCTACTATTTCAGAGACTTTACTGGAACAAATTAATTTAAAAGTTATGTTAATTGTATACTCTTACATAATCTACTTCGAATATTGCGCTGGTAAAATTAGGATCGACTGTTCCTCCAAAGTTTCCTCCCATTGCCAAATTGAGAATCAGAAAAAAGTTTTGATTAAAAGGTGTTGTACTGCTATTTGCATAGGTGTAAAACAATTTATCGTCTACATAAAACTTAATACTTTCGGCTGTCCAATCGGCAGCGTAAACATGAAATTCTGTGGCTGAATTTGGTACTGTTGTTATGGCTGTATCTGGTGTATTTCCAGAGCGTCCCGGAGAATGTAATGACGAATGGTTTACGTTTGGATTATTTCCTACTGATTCTAAAATATCTACTTCGCCACATAATGGCCAACCTACTGTATCAATATTATCGCCTAACATCCAGAATGCCGGCCACGTTCCGCCTCCAACTGGCAGTTTGGCACGAACTTCGGCTCGACCGTATTTAAACGAAAATTTACCTTTTGTAAGCATTCTTGTTGAGGTATAATGGCTTCCCATATACTCTTCTTTTATGGCTTTGATTTTTAGAGTTCCGTTTGAAATAATTACATTTTCTGGTCTTGTGGTGTAATATTCTAATTCGTTATTTCCCCAACCGTCGCCTGTTCCCGTATTATAACCCCATTTGGAGGTATTTGGTGCTCCATCAGCATCAAATTCGTCTGACCAAAGCAGTTTTCTGGATACATTAATAGTTATTGAGGTGGTAGAACTTACAAATTGACCTGCGGCATTATAGGCGGAAACAATTATAGGATATGTTTTTGTACCCGAAGCTGTAAATATATAGGTTAAATCGCCTGTTGTTAATTCTTTTAACTGACCGTCTAGCAGAACTTTATACGAAGTTGCATTGGATGCTGTAATGGTTAAATGAATTTTTCCGCTTCCGTCACCCTCAGGTTTGTCGGCTGTTTTTCCTGTTACCTCTATCTGAACAGATAAATTTGAAGGTGGTGGATTTACTGGTGTTCCTTCGCCAGAGTCGCTTCCGCTGCTGCAGGACTGAAATGCAAACAATAAGACAAATGCAAAAACACCTATTTTTTCTAAGAGATTATTTATTTTCATCGTCGCTAATTTGTGTTGGTTTTATTATTTTTTTGAAGAATCTTTTTTTGCTTCTGAAAAGTCTAAATAATTCAAATTGAAGCCTCCTTTTTCAAAAACTACTTTGATTTTATTGATTCCTTTATTCAATTCCATTCCCGTTAAAACAACTGTTTTCCATTTGTCATTTCCGCCAGTTACTGGAAGTGTAATGGTTGCTGACTTTTTACCGTTTTCTGTTTCTAAGTAAAGCTTTCCTTCTGATTTTTCACTTGAATATCGAATTGCCACTTTGTATGTATTTTGTTTTGCAACTTGGGTTGTAAATTGTAGCCATTCTCCATCTTCGATAAAGGAAACCTGATAACCGTTTGATCCTGCATCTTTGCATGGCAAAATATCAACTCCATCATTTCGCATGGTATTTCCTTTATTCCACTCTTCAAAATTTCCTGTTTCAACTCTATAGTTCACAAAATCTGTATCAGAATAAGCGTATCCGTTCGTACCAAGATCATAATGAGTTGCGGCGATTTTTCCTGGAATTGCGTTTGTCTTATAGGGTTTAGTGTCGTCTGTTTGTACTTGTCTGAACATGGCATCTATTACATCTGGTTTTACGGTTACGTTTTCCATTTTATAATTATCTGCCATTTTCATTAATGTTTTCTTGGCAAATTCAACGGATGGTTTTTGTCCGCCATCTTTCCAATAATTCAACAAAACATCATATTCCGGTATTTTGGTTACGGAAGCTACGCCTGCAATATTTTCGATTTTTTTCATTGGCCAAAAAGCCCATCCAATATTATTGGTTTCCATTAATCGTAGTACATCTTTGAACCAAACATTAGAGTTTTCTCCGCTTTCGCCTAACCAAATCGGAACATTATATTGGGTTCTATAATCTAACATTTTCTGAATCGATTCTTTGGTATTGTAGTTCCAATATTTATGAAAACTCAACGCCATATTATCATCCCATAAAGGAAAAATTCCGTTGTAATTATTTCCCCAGCAATTTCCTTCTATAAAAATTAAATGGTTGGTATCTACTTCGCGAATGGCTTTTGTAACACGAACCATTAAATCTCTTAAAGGTCCGTTTGAATTTTCGTCGCAACCATTTTTATTGGTTCCTGTAAAATTCCAGTTTGGTTCGTTGATAATATCGTAAGCTCCAATCCAAGGATTATCCCTGTAACGAGTGGCTAGCTTTTTCCATAAAGCAATCATTTTTTTCTGATTGGCTTCGCTCTCCCAAAGTGATGGTTTTGTGGTGTCGTAATCTGATATTGCGGCATCGTTTCCTTGTCCGCCCGGCGCTGCATGCAAATCTAAAATAAGATAGATTTTATTCTCCGCACACCATTTTAGCAAATTATCTGTCATGGTGAATCCTTCTTCTATCCAGGTAATTTCGCCATTTTTTTCTTCTTGAATCGATGGTGTATATAAATTGTAATGCATTGGTAAACGAATCGAATTGAAACCCCAAGCCGCAAGCGAATCGACATCGCGCTTGGTGATTCCGTTTGCTTTGTATGCTGCGTAAAATTCTTTTGTTCCTTGTTCGCCAATAACTTCCTGAATTTTTTGTTTGATAACATATTGCGGACTTGCAAAAGGTTGGGTTTGTATCATATATCCTTCCTGTACCATCCATCCGCCAAGACCAAGTCCTCTTAGTAGTATGTTTTTCCCGTTTCCGTCAACAATTTTTTGTCCGTCTCTATGTAAAAAACCTTGCCCAAAAGACGTAATCGAAAGCAAAAGTTGTAATGCTATAAATGCTTTTTTCATCTGAAAATCTGTTTTTAATTTATAGGATTATTTCCAAGTATAAGTTGCCACTGAGCCTCCATCTAATGATGTTGTAACCCATTTACCATTGAATTTGATATTGAAGATTTCGTTTGCCGTTCCATCATTTTCAACAATTAATACTTTTGAACCAGATGGTGTGATGAAAGCAACATTTTGTAGATTTCCGCTTGAGTTACTATCAATTCTTATGGAACCAGCCGGAACAAATTTTGATGCATGTGCAATAATGTAGTACGCAACATTGCGCTGAAAAGTATCGCTTGTTGTTACGGTTAGCGCGCCTTTGCACATATTGCAACCGCCTGCTGTGTGAGGTTCGAAAGCTCCGTTGTTGGCTAAATTCCACTCTAGTGCATTTTTACTATAATTACGCATTGAACCAATAATTACATTTCGAACGTGCCATTTTAAATCTCCCGCAAATTCACCTGCCGATGAGGTCCATTGTTCCGTGAAATAAACATTTTTGGTTGGATAAGAATTGTAAACATTAGAAAGCGCGCTGATATCTCCTGCGTATAAATGAAACGCTGAGCCATCTACGTAAGGAAATGCATCTGCATCTGCCAGAATTGCTTTCGGATAGTTTGGATTATCGCAATTATGATCGTAGGCTATAATTTTTGTGGTAATTCCTGCCGCTTTAAATACCGGGCCTAAATTATTTTTTATAAAGTTGGTTTGTTCTAAAGCTGACATATACATACTCGGGTTGTTTCCGTCGTGCAAAGGTTCGTTTTGAGGTGTAATGGCATCGATTGTAATTCCTTCGGCTTTCATTTGCTGAATGTATTTTACAAAATATTTTGCATAAACATCATAATATTGAGTTTGCAGTCTTCCGCCAATAAAACTGTCTTTATCTTTCATCCAAAGTGGCGCTGACCAAGGTGTTGCCAGAATTAGAATCTTTGGGTTTATGGCTAGAATTTCTTTTAGCAACGCAATTACTCCGGCTCTATCTTTATCTAAACTAAATTTTGCTAAAGTCAAATCTGTATCTCCTGTTGCAAGATCATTATAAGTAAAAGGTGCGGCATTTAGATCTGATGCTCCAATACTGATTCTGAGATAACTTATTCCTATTGAATTTTCGCCTGTGCCAAATAATTCCTGTAAAAGCGCACTCTTTTTTGATGCATTTAATTGATTAATTACATCTGCGCTTCCGCCGGTTAATGTATATCCAAAACCATCTACAGTTTGGTATTTTTGAGAAGCATTTACTTCGATATTTGTGTATGTATTTGTAGTTGTACCAAAGCCTAACGTTCCTGTTTGTTTTGCTAATAAAACGCTCTGATTCCCTTTTGTCAACCAAAAATCGACATCATTGGTTACCACTACGGGAGGCACTACAACTGGCGGTACAACAGGTGGCGGATCTACGGTATCGCTAGACGAAGAACATTTTGCCTGAGCAAAAACGGCTATTGCAAGAAATAATACTTTTATAGTGTTTTTAAAATTTAGTTTCATTTTTATATTTTTTAGTTAGTAGGGCAACTAGTTTACAGTGGTTTGTATAGTGTGTGTTTTCTAAATCTACAATTATAAAAATTGTTGATTTTTGTGTTTTGATGTTGAACTTTTGAGTTTGATTTAATCGAGGAATTCTCGTCATTTTTTGATGAGTAATAATTTAATTGCAGTACTGGTTTTGGTACTATTAAATTCTATTGATGACTTTTATTTTAATTTAAAGTAATGAGGGCTAAAGTGGATGATTCAAATTAACCCTCGCATTTACTACAGCTTACTAATAAACAAGTGTTTGTATTGCGTGTGCAGGAATTTTAACTATTGTTTTTTCGGCTGCTATAATCAAATTATAAGTAACTTCTTTATCGGTTTGGTTCATAACTATTGTTGCCATTGTTCCATCTGTGTTTAAAAATGAAGTGCTTAATAAACCGCTTCTGCTCACGGCTGAACTCACTCTTACGGCATTCAAATGAATGAATTTTGAAAAATGTCCAATATAATAATAAGACGGTGTGTAAATCAGTTCTCCTGTAGTTGTATCGGCATGAATTGGTGCAAAGCAAAAATTACCAACGTGGTTTGGTCCTCCGTTTTGATCTAAAAGAATATTCCAGTCTGTCCATCCGGCTGTTCCGTTGTTAAAATCATTAATCATCGAAATACCATATCTTTCGCCGTTGCCCCAGAATTGATATTTTTTGGCATCAAATTTCTCTACACAACCTTCTGTAAACAACAATCCTTTGTTTGGATATGCTTCATTTACTTTTGCAACATTTTCAAACATTGATGAACCTCCTGACCAGTTTTCGTACCAATGAAAACCCATTCCCCAAACATATTTTGAAGCTTCGGGATCAGAATAAATTACATTTGCTCGATAATTCATTAAATCACGATTATGGTCCCAAGCGATAATTTTTATGTTGTTTAGTTTTTCTTTTTTTAAAGTTGGCCCAAGAAAATTTTTGATAAAATCTCTTTCAGCTTCGGCGGTATAAATACACGATTCCCAAGTTTGAACTGCCATTGGTTCGTTTTGTGTTGATGTTCCCCAAATTGGAATTCCTTCTTTTTCGTAAGCTTTTATAAATTTGACATAAAAATTGGCCCAAGTCTGGTAATATTCCGGCAATAATGTTCCGCCTTTCAGTACATTTTTATTGCTTTTCATGAATGCATTTGGTGACCAAGGTGCTACATATGTGGTTAATTTTCCACCCGCAGTTTGTATCGCCTGCTTAATTAATGGTATACGATATTGCTTGTCGTGATCTATAGAAAACGTTTTTAAATCTTTGTCTCCTTCTTCGATGTAAGAATAGCTTGCACTGCTAAAATCAGAACTTTGTATCGTGGTTCTTAGCAATGAATAGCCTATTCCTTTTTGTTTATCATAGTAGGCATTTAAAAATTCTGTTTGTTTTTCTTTTGAAAGTGTAGCAAATATTTCGGCACTCGCATCAGTAATCGCTCCTCCAATTCCCATGAAGGTTTGAAACTTTTTTGATGGTTCAACAAAAACGGAGGTTTCGATCTCTAAAGGTTGTTTTGCAGCCGAAAAAGTTAAATCGTCTGTAGCTGTTATTCTTAAATTCGAATTCTCGGCTGTTGTATAAACCTTTACTTTTTTTCCATTGGTCGTAAATTCTTTTTTTGCTTTGGGTTGCTGGGCAAAAGCCGTTAACGAAAACAAAAAAAAGAGAATCTTAAAACTATTTTTTCTCATTCTTTCTTTATTATTTTAAATTCTAATTTGACGTTTTTAATGAATCTCTTCTTCTATAAAAACACTTTTTGCTCGCCTAAAGGATTTAAAAATAGCCCATACTCATAGTGATTATGGGCTATTTACAACCAAACTTAAACTTAACTTAAACTTATTTTGCTCGCATTTCGATTCTTCCTACTGTAATTCCGTCTTTGGTAAATGTGTTTCCTCCACAACGAATAAGTAAATAAATTTTACCTGTTATATCAAATTTACTACATTGGAAACTGACGCTGTTGCATCGTTTTTTACACATCCTACGATCGATAATCTACCCAAAAAACCGCTCTTAGCACAGCCATCCCAAGTACTTAAACCCATTACTTTGTTGTCTTTGTACTCTACACCAAGTTCAGGAACTGATTTACCTGCGTAAACTTCAAACCATGTTTCATCTGAACCACTTGCTGATGAAACAAGCATATCGATTGTGTATTCTTTATCTTTTACGACATCAATTGCCTGATAAATACCTTCTTGCGCCCATCCTCCCGGAGAACGAAGTGTTGCGCTTCCTGGTTTAAAATCCCAAAAAGCAGCTCCTGTTGCGCTAAGTTTTAGTATGGTCCATTTTGCAACATCTGTTGCATCATTAAAGAAACCTCCTTTTACTAGATTTGGTTTACTTGGATCAGATTGTGCTACTACTATATCTTGCGAAACTTGCTGTGTAAAACCTCCAGCTGCAATAGCGGTATGTGTTACGGTATATTTACCGGCATCTGGCAGTACAATTTTTTCAACCATTTTTCCCATATACGGACCGTATCCAATATCCCATTTAGAGGCAATAACGCCCTTAGCTTGCGCCGTTAATATATATGTATTGACTTCTCCTGCAACCGGAGTGATGGTAAATGAAGGATCGACACTAGTAGCTGTTAAACCATTGCCATTGCCAACTTCGTCGTCGCAACTTGTTAATGTTCCTAATGCTAATGCCAGCATTAAGAAAACTCCTCTTTTTATATTTATATTTAGGTTCATTATTTTTATTTTTTTGGTTCGTAAATGGCTATTCGTAATTAGGATTTTGTTTCAATTTTGTTCCTTTTAATTCTACAAATGGTATTGGGAAAATCTCGTCAGTACCAGCGTTAAATCCTCTATCAGCTAATGCTGCTGCTGCATCACCCCATCTTACTAAGTCAAAAAATCTATGACCTTCACCTGCAAGCTCCATTCTTCTCTCATTTTTAATCGCCGCCAATGTTACAGGAACTGGTGTTAAACCAACTCTGTTTCTAACTGCATCTAATAAAGCTTGTGCTCTTGGCCCTGAACCTAATGCTTCGGCTTCCATTAAATAAGTATCGGCAAGTCTAATGATGTATGAATTTTGTCTGTAGTTTAACTCTGCAGCTCCACCACCAGTACGAACATCTGATTGTCTTGGAAGGTATTTGTTCAAGAAATATCCTGTGTCCTGATAACCTGGAATATAGCTTGCAGTACCTGCTGCTTTTAAAGCTTTCAGATCAAAAATTGTAGCTCCAAATCTTGGATCTGCTTTGATTGCATCATATAATTTTTGAGTAGGAATACTAAAACTCCATCCTGAAGGAAGGTCTGGCGCAGAAGAATTTGCCGGTCTGGTATAACCTCTAGGTCCAACCATAACGTTTAATGAGTTTCCTTCGTCTCTTCCTGTTCCCCAGAATCCCCAATCAGAGTTACCTGCACTTGTATGAGATACTTCGATTAATGATTCAGCATTGAACTTATTAGTTGTAACCCATAAATCACTGTAGTTCGGTAACAGTTTGTTTCCGTATTGATTTGGTTGTCCCGGAGTTCCATTTACCTGAGCAAGTATTGCAGCTGCCTCCGTTTTTTTCCCTTCAAATAAATAAACTTTACCTAACAATGCTTGAGCAGCAACTTTTGTTAAACGTCCAGACTCTGTTGCAACATCAACGCTTGCTGGTAAACCTGGAATTGCTTCTAATAAATCTTTTTCAATTTGACCGTATATCGCTTCCGGAGTTGCTTGTTCTACAGTTGCAATTGAAGCTGTTGTTAATGGCTGTAGAATTAACGGAATGTTTTTAAACATTCTAACTAAGTTAAAATAATATAGTCCGCGTAAAGCTTTAGACTCAGCAGTAAATCTAACTTTTAATGCATCAGACATATCTACGTTTGCCATATTTGCTAATAAAACATTTGCTCTGTAAACTCCTTGGTAATGATCGTTCCAGTAACTACCCGGAATTATTACTGAAGTAAGTGAGTGTGTCGAGAAATTTTGAATTCCTGCACCATCTGATGCTCCACCACCTCCAGCATAAAAATCGTCTGAACCAGCATTTAACATGGCTACCATGTTTTCAAAACCACCGGTATTTTTTCTAATAGGATCATAAACTCCTACAAGTGCAGCGGTTGCTTGTTGCTCATTTTTATAATAATTTGTCGAAAGAAAAGATCCTTTTGGTTCAATCGTTACGAAATCCTCAGAGCAAGATCCTCCTAATGCAGCCATTGCAATTGCAATGTATATATATTTAAGTTTTATATTTTTCATGATTCTTTATGTATTAAAATTGTAAGTTAGCTCCAAGCATGAAAGATTTTGCTTGTGGATAGATACCTTTATCTACACCAAATACTTGACCTCCAATTTCAGGATCATATCCAGTGTATTTTGTAAAAGTGAATAAGTTCTCTCCTGTAACATAGAAACGAATCTTATCTGCACCAATTTTAGACGATAAATTAAGCGGAAGTGTATATCCTACCTGAACAATTTTTAGACGTACATAATCTCCGCTTTCAAGATAAAAATCAGACATTTTACTAAAGTTTCCATTTCCGTCATTGTTACCAAGTCTAGGATAATCATTTGAAGTTCCTTCTCCCGTCCAACGATTTAAAACTTCTGTTTGATAGTTAGCATTTAAGATATCTAATCTGCGTAATCCCTGAAAAATTTTGCTTCCGGCCGCTCCTTGAGCAAAAGCCATAAAATCAAGATTTTTATAGTTTAAATTTACTGTTAAACCAAAAGTATATTTTGGAATACTGCTTCCTAAATATTGTTTGTCATCATCAGAGATCGAACCATCGCCATTATTATCTACCCAACGGAAATCTCCAGGTTTAGCAGTTGGTTGAATCATGCCTCCTGCTGCATTTTTGTAAGCATCGATTTCTGCTTGATTTTGAAAGATTCCAGCGGTTTTGTAACCAAAGAATTCATTGTAAGAATGTCCAACCTGAGTTCTTGTAACTGGTCCCATAGATTGAAATGTAGCATCTCCAATAATATAATCGTTATCTGGTCCTACATAAGTGATTTCGTTTTTTAAGTAAGCAACGTTTCCGTTAATTCCTAAATTAAACTCACCTAATTGTTTCTTGTATCCAAGTTCAAATTCTAAACCGCTGTTGTCCATATTAGCAACGTTTGCCCATGGTTGCTCAGCAACTCCAACAAATCCTGGAATAACTACTGGTCTCAAGATACCTGTTGTTCTTTTTTTGTAATAATCGATAGTAAGATTAAAATCATTGAAAAGTCTTGCATCAAATCCGATACTTGTTTGAGAAGTTTGTTCCCATTTCAAATCAGGATTATCAAGCGTTACATTAGCATAACCTGTTGTAATAGATCCTGTGTTTCCAAAAGAATAATTATACCCTCCAGATACTAAAGAAAGGTATCTAAAATCAGTAAGGTTATCATTACCTACAACTCCATAACCTCCACGGAATTTTATAGTATTAACTACACTGTTTTCTTTCCAAAAACCTTCTTTTGAAAGTACCCATCCTAAAGAGAATGAAGGGAAAACTCCAAATTTATTGTTTCCTCCAAAACGAGTTGATCCATCACGACGAATTACTCCTGTTACAAGATATTTCTCTTTGTAATCGTAATTTAAACGGCTAAATAATGACGTAACTTTATGTTGAATGTAATCGTCAGTAGCACTTGTTCTATCTGATTGCGGAATATCAAAATCAAACGATGCGTCTTTATAGCTAGAAATTGGTAAACCAAACATTGTATTTGTGGTTTCTCCACCAATGTTTTCAACATAAGATCCTTGTCCTACTAACACATTAATGTTATGATCGCCAAATTTATTACTATAAGTAAGAACGTTTTCTACGTTCCAGTTAAATGAGTGTCTATTTATTTGATAGTAACTATTTTTTAATGTACTTACGTTTGAACTTAAGAAACTTACTGGCGTAAATCCTTGTTCTCCCCAGTACGAAATTTTACCTCCTAGAGTAGTTCTAATTTTTAAATGATCAGTAATGTTTGCTTCCAGATAAGCATTCCCAACAAAATTATCAGCCCAATTGTATCTTCCTAATCTTGTTTGAACATATGCTAGAGGGTTTGTCATTTCCTGACCTACAACACTAGAAATTCCGTAAGGGTTTCCATTTGCGTCACGCATCACAGGATTTGTAGAATATGGAGAAGCATTTGCAACCGCAGGATCTGTAACTACTAAAGGTGTAGTTGGATCAAGGTTGATTGCAGAACTTAAAGGTCCACCAAATTCGCTATTTTTATTTCCAATATCCAACGTTTTCTCTCTTGCAAAACCAAAAGTTTGTCCAAAAGTAAAATACTTAGATATTTTGTGCGTAGAGTTTAAACGAAAACTCTTTTTAGTATAATTAGAGATATCACTTGTTACAATACCTTGTTGATCCTGAATACCAAAAGAAGCATAAAAAGTAGAGAACTCTCCTCCGCCACTAATACTTAATTCGTGAGAATATCTGTAAGCCTGATTATTAAAAATGGCATCTTGCCAATTTGTTCCTGCTCCTAAAGAATTAGGATTTGGATATCTAATTGTTCCACCATCTGCTACGGCTTTTTCATTCATTATTGTAGCGTATTGTGTTGAATTTAATAAATCTAACTTTTTTGCCGGAGAAGAAACTCCTGAAAAACCAGTGTAATTCACTGTTATTTTTCCAGATTTCCCTTTTTTAGTTGTCACTAAAATTACTCCAGTTGCAGCACGAGTTCCATAAATTGCAGCAGATGCAGCATCTTTAAGAACCTCAATAGACTCAATATCTGATTGGTTTAAGAAACCAATTCCTCCAGCATCGACAACGTTACCGTCAATTACCCAAAGCGGATTATTACCTCCGTCTCCAAAAGTAGTTATACCACGAATACGAATAGTAGATGCTGCTCCAGGCTGACCTGAACTTGATGCAATTGTTACACCGGCAACTCTACCTTGAAGTGCTTGCTCTACACGTCCGTTTGGCACTTTTTCAAGATCAGCTGCTTTTACACTAGAGATTGCTCCTGTAACAACCGCTTTCTTTTGAGTTCCATATCCTACTACCACAACTTCACTCAATGATTGTGATTCAGGTTTTAATTGAATTGTAATTTTTGTTCTTCCGTTTACAGCTTCTGTAACTGTTGTGTATCCAATAAAAGTAACCGTCAAAATACCATTTGAAGGCACTTGAATTTGGAATTTTCCATCAAAATCTGATGCCGTTGATTTAGTTGTACCTTTTAGTACAATAGATGCACCTGGAACTGGCATTCCACTTTCATCATTTACAATTCCGTTTACTGTGACATCCTGAGCCACAGCTACAACCGAGAATAATAAAGATGAAATGCAAAAAATAAGTAATTTTCTTAATTTCATTTTTCTAAAAATTTTGGTTAATTAATTAGTAATTCAATGCAATAGTAATGTTAATTTTCTACTATTGATAATTAAAATTCATTACAAAAACACATCAAAGTAAATTTTATTACATTACAAAAACACATCATTTATTTTATAAAAACCTATTAATCAATAATTTAAAATATTTTTTTTAGATGTTATTAAAATGTTAATTATAAAAATAAACACTACATTGTATTAGAATGCTTATTTTTATTAAAAAAAGACGCTACTACATCGAAATAGCACGATCATTCACAAAATAAATACCTGAAAATCAATAAACTAAATCCAAAAACCTGAAATAAATCGAAAAAATCATGAAATTGATAAAATCATATTTTATTATTACTTTTTTTATATTATTCATAATACCATTTTTTGGACAAGTTAAAAACATCGGTGTTCCTGATGTAAGAAATTACAAGCGAAACGAATACAAGGGAGGTACGCAGAACTGGAATATAGGACAAGACAAAAACGGAAACCTATATTTTGCAAACAACAATGGCCTTTTGCAATTTGATGGCTCGTCCTGGCGAAAGTATCCTTTACCTAATTTAACTTCTGTTCGATGCTTAAAAATTGATGATTCAGGTAAAATTTACGTTGGAGGATATAATGAATTTGGATATTTTCAACCTGATTCTAAAGGAAAATTAAAATATACTTCTCTAGCAAAAAGAGTAGATAGTAAAAAAATCAAAATCATTGATTTTATCTGGAAAATTCATTCCTTAAATAATCAAATCATTTTTCAGTCTTTTGCAAGAGCATATTTATTTAAAGACGGAAAACTTACTATACTCAAAGCCCCTAAACGATTTCAATTTTCATTTGTAGTAAACAATAGGCTTTACTTTCAAGATGTAGAAAAAGGCATCTTAGAGTATCGAGATGGCAAATTATACAGTTTACCAAACACGACGAGCTTAAACAATACCGAAATATGGGGAATGTACACTTTAACTAAGGACAAAACTTTAATTATAACTTTAGAAAAAGGCTTATTTATTTATGAAGACAATAATTTAAAACCTTGGGACACGGAGGCCAATGCTTTTGTCAAAAAAAACAATTCTCTCGGAGGATCTATTATAAACAAAAACTCAATTGTTTTAAATTCAGTTTTAGATGGTATTATTATCTGTGATTTTAATGGAAAAATAATTCAGCATGTTAACCGAAAAAAGGGTTTACAAAACAACACGGTTTTATCTTCGTTCATAGACAATAAAAACAATCTGTGGCTTGGACTTGACAATGGTATCGCTTACATAAACGAGAGTTCTCCTTTTACTTATTTTGGCTTTAGCTACGACATTAGTACGGTCTACGCCTCTGTTATTTATGAAGGAAATCTATATGTAGCGACCAATCAGGGAGTATTTTATCATGCGTGGAATAGTAATTTTAAAGAAGACGTTTTCAAACTCGTAGAAGGCACTACGGCACAATCCTGGAATGTTCAGGTTATTGACAATGAACTTATTTGTTCTAATAACCGAGGCGCATTAGTTATAAAAGGCGGACGAGTTACTCGTATAATTGATTCTAAGGGATATTTTGGGCTTAAGAAAATTCCAAGTCATCCGGGCTTTTACATTGGCTCTAATTATGATGGATTTGCCATTTTTCAAAAAACACCAAATGGTTTAACTTTTAAAAATCAAATAAATGGTTTCGACAAATCGTCGAATAGTTTCGAACTTGATGAATCTTATTTTTGGCTTAAAAAAGATGAATCTATTTATAGAATGCAACTTAGTGATGATTTGACAAATTTCTCGACTATCAAAAAAATAAATCAATTATCGTCAAATTATAGGAACATTGGAAGTATTCAGAAAATTGACGGAAAAATATATTTTCAAACTAACAATCATTTTTATAAGTTTTCTAAAGAGCAGGATTTGTTTTACGAAGACAAAAAGATATCCAATTTATTTAAAAACATCCCAACTATAAATGCCTTAAGTCAAGATTCACAATCTAATTTATGGTATGCATTTGATGAGTCTATAGGGGTTTTAATGAAGCAAAACAATCATTACAAGAATATTGTTGCACCGTTTTCGAACCTTACCGGTAATTTGGTTAGCAATTATCTATCTGTAAACACAATCGACTCTAAAAATATATTTATTGGACTTACAGATGGTTTGGCGCATTACGATTCAGAACTGCTTAATAATTTTGTAACAAAACCAAAGGCTTTCATTCGCAGTTTTTCGTTCCCGGGCGACACTATAATTTTAGGAAATAATCAAACTAAATCTGAAAGCATTCGAATTCCGTATTCTTCAAATCATGTTCGATTTACCTTTTCTTCGCCTACTTATGAAAATCTCGAAAACGTTCAGTTTTCTTATCAACTAGAGCCTTTTGATGATAAATGGAGTAATTGGTCGACTATATCAATTAAAGAATATACTAATTTACGTGAAGGCGATTATACCATGAAAGTAAAGGTTAGAAATAGTTACGGAATTCAATCTGAACCATCTGTACTTTCGTTTACCGTTTCGCCACCTTGGTACAGACATTTTCTAGCCCTTATGATTTACTTTGTACTTATTGTAATAAGTATTTATATCATTTCGAATCAGATTAAAATGAAGATTAGAAAGAATAAATATTATGAGACTATTGAACAAAGAAGGCTTTATCTTGAAAAAGAATCAAAAATAAGACAAGAACAATATGATCTTGAAAAAGAAATTGAAAAACTAAAAAATGACAAGCTTCAAATAAAAATCTTAGCAAAAGACAAAGAACTCGTAAACAATTCTTTGCAAGTAGTAAAAAAGAATAAAATCTTAAATGGAATTATACATAAACTAAAAGAAATTGATGTTGAAGCACTGGATGATTCAACAAAATTTCAAGTGAGTAAATTAAATAAAAGTATCGTAAAAGAAGTAAACACAGACAAAAGTTGGAAGGATTTAGAAAAGCATATTAAAAACGTGCATTTTGAATTCTTGAAACGATTAAAAGAAAAATACCCAACTATTTCTCCACGAGAGCTCGATTTGGCAACTTATTTATTAATGAATATGTCGACTAAAGAAATTGCAGAGATCATGAACATCTCTACTGGAGGAGTTGAACTGGCCAGATATCGTCTAAGAAAAAAACTCGGACTAAATAAAAAAGAGAATTTAATTGGTTTCTTAATGAGCATTTAAGCAAAAAAAACAAAGCCATTAGTTGTGGCTGATGGCTTTGTTTTTTTTATACTATATAATCTAACGATCGTTCCAGCGCCATCCCTCTTGAGCCTTTTATTAAAATCGTACTTTCGTTAAAATGAATTGTTTTAAGGTGAGCTGAAAAAGCATCAAAAGTTTCGTAAAAATGAAGATTTTCATCCGAGACTTTATTCTCATAAAATGATTTCCCAATCAGGTAACAAACAGATTCTTTTTGATTGGATAATGAGTCAACAAGTATTTTGTGTTCTTGCTCACTTTCTTCACCAAGCTCAAACATGTCGCCTAAAATCATTACTTTATTCTTACCTTCTAATTGCAAGAAATTAGTAATTGCAACGGCCATACTACTAGGATTTGCATTATAAGCATCCAAAATAATCTGGTTGCTTCCTTTTTTCAACAACTGAGACCTATTATTCTCAGGTATATAATGCTCAATAGCTTGTTTTATGTCATTTTCATCAACTTTAAAATAATATCCCATTGCCACTGCTGCATTGATATTATTAGCATTGTAAAGTCCAATTAAATGAGATTCTACATTAAAATTGTCATATTCGATTGCTACAAACGGATTTGCTTTAATACCTTTTATTTTAATATCAGCAGCGTCATTATTGACACCAAAAGTAAAGGTTTTAATTCCTCTAGACCTCTCAATCTGAATTGGGTCTTCTAGATTTACAAAAACCAATTTATCGTTTTTAGCAAGATATTGGTACATCTCGCTTTTACCTTCAATTACACCTTGAACACCTCCAAAACCTTCTAAATGTGCTTTTCCAAAATTGGTAATATAACCAAAATCAGGTTGTGCGATTTGGCACAAAAACTCAATTTCCTTTTTGTGATTCGCACCCATTTCAACAATTCCAATTTCTGTTTCTTTTGTAAAAGACAGCAAAGTTAACGGAACTCCAATATGATTATTTAAATTTCCAACTGTAGCTTTCGTTTTGTACTTTTTAGACAAAACCACATTTATAAGCTCCTTAGTGGTTGTTTTTCCATTACTTCCAGTCAAGGCTACTATTGGCAATTTTAGATAAGCACGATGAAACTTTGCCAATTCCTGTAATGTTTCTAAACTATTCTCGACAAGAATAGTTCGCTCATCTATAACATAAGATGCATTATCAATAACAACAAATAGAGCACCTAATTCTAATGCTGAAGCAGCAAAAGTATTTGCGTCAAAATTTTCGCCTTTTATAGCAAAAAACATAGAATCTTTTTCAATTTTTCGCGTATCAATTGAAACTGATTTACATTGTAAAAACAAATTATGAATGTCTTGAATATTCATTTACACATTTTTTTATAGGTCATAAAAGTAGAAAAAAAACAATAAAAAAATTCCAAATTCCTTACTGAAATATTCAGCTTTTGGAATTTGGAATTTTTTTATGTTGAAATTTCTAAAACTTAATTTCTTGGTGATTTTCTTTTTTCAGATTTTGCACCTACTCTTGACATTGCACATCTAAATCCGATGTAATCTGTTGCCATATCTTGAGGGAAATATCTTCTTTGAGCTGGATCTAACCAATATGCTCTGTCTCTCCAAGAACCACCTTTGTAAACTCTTACGTTATCATCGATTAACGTTGTACGTTTACTAGAGTTGTCATATTTTCTAACCATTTTCCCTAAACTATCTGTAGTTACATTATGTTTAGGAGAGTTGTACATTGCTTGATCTGCTTTTGATCCTGATTCAGGATCTCCAAAGTCAAAATATTTAGATGATTGTTTATCACCATCTCTATAATTTATGTTATCACTTGTTGTGAAGTTTTGTCTCAAGTAAGTTTCGTTCTCATCAACTGGAACCTGAGCAATTTCTCCTGGCAAGTTTGTTGCAACTTTTTTACCGTTACTTAAAGTTTTGTATTGGATATTATCTTTAGTAATGATTTCAATTTTACCGTCTTTACCAATTTTGTTTTTAGCATATTGATTTCCTCTAAAATAGTTAAAATCATTTGCTTCATTATCAATAATAGGTCTGTAAACGTCAGCAACCCATTCGGCTACGTTTCCAGCCATATCGTATAATCCAAAATCGTTGGCAGCATAGCTTTTTACAGCATTTGTAATATCTGCACCATCATCAGACCAACCTGCAATTCCACCGTAATCACCGTTTCCTTGTTTAAAGTTAGCCAATTGATCGCCTTTGTTTTTACGTTTAGATGAACGAGTATAGTCACCAGACCAAGGATATTTCTTTTGTCCTTTGTAAATATTGTACTCTCTTTGCCCAACATCAGCAGCAGCAGCATATTCCCATTCTGCTTCTGTAGGAAGTCTGTATTCTGGTAAGATAATTCCAGAAGAACGTTGTGCATACACATTTTTCTCTTCAGGTACTACACCGTCTTTTCCTGCTTTTGGTTTTCTTCCGTTTGGATTAACTTTTAAAACTAATTCTTCGTTACCACCATAAGTTGTAGATGGAGATGCTAAGTAAGCTTCAGTATTAAACAAACTTTCAGCGCTTACATCTTGAGTTTTAGCTCCTTTTTTAATGTATTTGTTTTTTTCTAAAACTGCTTCGTTCACACGGTCAGTTCTCCATTTACTAAATTCAACAGCTTGAATCCAGTTAACTCCTACTACAGGATAATTTGCATATGAAGGATGTCTTAAGTAGTTGTTAGTCATCGTTTCATTATATCCTAAACGATTTCTCCAAACTAATGTATCAGGAGATGCTCCTTCGTAAATATTTTTGTAATTTTCTTCTGTTGGTGGAAAAACTTTCTTTAACCACTCTAGGTATTCTAAGTACATACCATTTGTAACTTCAGTTTCGTCCATGTAGAAAGACTGAACGTGCTGTTGAGTTGGCGTATTATTCCAATCATGCATTACATCATCCTGTACTTTACCCATAGTAAACGTACCTCCTTCAACAAAAACTAAACCAGGTCCTGCCTGTTGTTTTTTTCCTGCATTTCTGGCAGCAGTTCCATTCTGACTATCTACATCCCAACCAGTTGCTCTGGAAGCGTGAGTGGAACTCGATTTTTTGCTACAACTAGCCGTGCCCAACATCAATACCATTGACATCATTAATTGCAAGACTACAATTTTGTTTACTTTCATACTCATTCTTAGGTGATAAATTTAGGTGCTGCAATATAATAATTAACATTTAATTAGCAACATCCGTTCTAATAATTTTATTTAGCTGTTTTTTACCAGAAAATAACCTATAGTTACGAACGCAAAAATATACTTTTTATTATTTACTATAACATGAAATACTATATTTTTACTTACTAAAATATTTTTAGATTAAAACCATTTTACGCACCTATGAAACAAGCCTTAGCACTATATCTTTTTTTACTTCCAATTATCTCATTTTCTCAGATAAATGGGAACTTCACGTTGGATTGGCAAAATAAAAAAGAGATGAGTTTTGGCGATTCTAAAATACAAATTCCGTATTTTTCAGGAAGTAGTTTTCGTTTCGATACTACTAAAAAAAGCATAACATTGTTACTCAATCTAAACGAGTCAAGTTCTTCGGGCAATAATTCAATACAAATTACAAACGTCATCTACGAATCTATTTCAGTTACTGAATTAGGTGACTTATCACTACCCAACATTCCTCAAAAACCAAATGAAACGTTAATAACAACAACTTCTAGAGACAAAAAGCAAACATTCCTTTCTTTATCACCTATTATAAAGGACGGAAATGGTTTTAAACGAATTAGATCATTCTCCTACAATATGAGTCCTTCTTCAGCAAAAAACAGCAACTCTTCTTCCTTTCAAAAATCCAATTCAGTTTACAATTCAGTTTTAGCATCGGGAGATTGGTATCGTTTTTACATTGAAAAATCCGGCGTTTACAAACTCTCAAAATCATTTCTGCAAAGCCTAGGCTTTGACCCTAGCAAAGTAGACCCAAGAAGAATTAAAATTTATGGAAATGGAGGCAGAATGCTCCCTCTAGGCAATGACGCGTACTATCCAGAAGATTTAATGGAAAACACAATTCAGATTATCGGAGAAAACGATGGCATTTTTAACAATGAAGATTACATCCTATTTTATGCCGAAGGAGTTGAAAACTGGAGCGACGAGAGCCTAACAAACATTAATGCATACGACACCAAATCTTATTATTATGTAACAGTTATTGGCAATGAAGGAAAACGAATTCCAAACCTAAACCAACCAACTAATAGCAGCACTTTAGAACTAAACACTTTTGACGACTATCAATTCCATGAAGTCGACAAAACCAACATTGCTCATTTAGGACGTCAATGGTACGGTGAATCTTTTGATATAACTCAAGAACAAGAATTTACATTCAGTTTTCCAAATATAGAAACATCAGTTCCCGTCAAAATACAGATAAATGCAGCTTCGGCAGCCTTTACCCCTACTTCATTTGTCATATCATCAAACAATCAAAATATTGGCACCTTAAATTTTAAAGCATTAGTAGCCAACTCAGATATTAAATTTGAAACTTTAAACTCTCCTTTTCAAAGTACATTTACCGGAGCCGAAAGCATAAAAATAAAACTCACCTATAATAATAACGGTGTTCCGGGATCAAAAGGATATTTAGATTACATCAATTTAATTGCCAAAAGAAAACTACTTGGTACAGGAAAACAATTTAAATTTCAATACGACCTTGCCGGCTCGACCGCAGGAATTGTAAATTACACTATTGGAAACGCAACAGGAATATCACAAATTTGGGATATTACAGACCTATATAATGTATCTAAACTAGAAAATCAAAATCAGGCAACTTTTAGCTTTAAAGCTCCGTTAGGAGAAATCAGAAAATATATCGCAATTGACCCTGCCGACTATTTCACTCCTTTAAAAGAAAGTCAACCAAAAGTCATAAATCAAAACTTAAAAGGAACTGTTTTCAGAAACAGTCAAAACACTTTTCAAGACATCGATTATGTAATAGTAGCACCTAAATTTCTAGTTTCTCAAGCCGAAAAACTAGCCAATTTTCATCGCACTCATTCTAATTTAAATGTAAAAGTAATTGCATTAGAAAATATCTATCAAGAATTCTCATCTGGGAAACAAGACGTTGCAGCCATTAGGAATTTCATAAAGTATATCTACAACAATGCATCTGCACCCGAAAAAAGAATTAAATTCTTGAATTTATTTGGAGACGCTTCTTTTGACTATAAAAATCGAATTACAAACAACGAAAATATTGTACCTATATATCATGCCTTAAAAAGCAATACCGTTGGCGAAGCTTCATTTGCATCTGATGATTTTTATGGACGCATGGATCCTAACGAAGGAAATGACATTTCATTTTTTGGGGGAATTGATATTGCCGTAGGCAGAATGTTAATTTCTGACAATGCACAGGCCGAAGAAATGGTGAATAAAGTCTTAGAATATCACGACACGAAATCTTATGGAAACTGGAGAAACAATCTCGTATTAATTAGTGACGATTCTGACAAAAGTTCAGATGCCACTTTACAAGCACGTCAAAACAGTCTAGCCGATCTTATCTCTACTAAAAAGCCTTTTTTTAATGTAGACAAAATTCTCCTAGACTCCTATACTCAGGAAGCTTCAGCCGGAGGATCAAGATACCCGAAAGCAAGAACTGATTTTTTTAACGCTTTTGAAAAAGGAGCTTTAGTCTTTAATTATCTAGGTCACGGAGGTGAAGATGGATTAGCAAGCGAAAGAATTTGGGAGAAATCTGACGGGCAAAATTTAAGCAATCAATACAAATATCCTTTATTTATAACTATTACTTGCGAGTTTTCAAGATTTGACGACCCTACGCGACCAACAGCCGGAGAATACATTTTTTGGAATCCAAAAGGCGGTGCCATTTCAATGCTAACAACTATTCGTGAAATAGGACAACCCAATGCCGAAGATTTTAATGACGTCTTGAATAAAAATTTATTCTCGTATGAATCAAACCAATATACTGCCATTTCTGAATCACTAAGAATTTCAAAAAACGAAAGTCCAAGCTCTGCCAGTAATGTTATTTTTTATATTGGAGATCCCGCTTTAATGCTGGCAATTCCAAAACCGAGAATTAATTTAACAAAAGTAAATGACGTTGTGATTTCTCAGCCAATTCCTGATTTTAAATCTTTAGCAAAAATTAAAATTACAGGGGAAGTTACAGATGAAAACAATAACATTTTAAGCAATTACAACGGAGAATTATCAACTGCTATTTTTGACAAACTAATTACAACTTCCACTCTAAACAACGACGGATATAGCCCTGCAATGTCATTTAAAATCCTTGGAGAAACAATCTTTAGAGGAAATTCATCTGTCACAAATGGACAATTTGAATTTAGCTTTGTTGTTCCAAGAGACATTCGAATTCCTGTTGATTATGGCAGAATTAGTTTTTATGCGAAAAAAAATCAACTTCTGGAAAACCAATCTGGATACAATACCACTATAAAAATAGGAGGAATAAATGAAAATGCACCACAGGACAATATAAGTCCAAAAGTGAAGTTATATATGAACGATGAAACTTTTGTATCTGGCGGAATTACAAATGAATCACCTTTTTTATTGGCGTTTCTTGAAGATGAAAACGGTATAAATACAGCAAGCGGAATCGGACATGATATTGTAGCAATTTTAGACGGCGACGTTAGTAATCCATATATTTTAAATGATTATTATCAAACAAAATTAGACGATTATACAAACGGAAATCTACGTTTTCCGTTAAGAAACTTAGCCCCGGGAATGCACACAATAAGTTTTACCGCATGGGATGTTTACAACAATCCTGTAACGAGTGAAATACAATTTATAGTTGTTGGAGATGAAACATTAACACTATCACACGTTCTTAATTATCCAAATCCTTTTTCAACCTACACGCAGTTTTGGTTCTCTCACAACAGACCTTATGAACCTCTAGATGTACAAGTTCAAGTTATGACTATAACCGGAAAAGTAGTCTGGACAAAAAATCAGGTAATTACAACAGAAGGTTTTTTATCAAGAGAAATAACCTGGGACGGAAAAGATGATTTTGGAGATCGAATAGGAAAAGGCGTTTACATCTATAAGCTTACTGTTAGATCTAATTTAACAAATAAAAAAGCAGAAAAATATGAAAAGCTTGTCATCTTATAATAATATATATATTTGCACCACAAAAAAACCCTCTATCTATAAATGAAAAAAATATCACCATTATTAATTTGTTTATTCATTATCTCATTTGCGAAAGCGCAAACTATTGAACGTCCAATTACTACCGGAGTTCCATTTTTACTAGTTGCAGCAGACGCCCGAGCAGCCGGTCTTGCAGATCAAGGTGTTGCAACATCTGCAGATGCTTTCTCTCAACAATGGAATCCAGCAAAATATGCTTTTTCAGTTGACAAACAAGGTTTTTCAATTAGTTACACACCCTATTTAACAGATCTAGCAAACGACATTTCATTAGGACAAGTAACTTATTACAACAAAATCAATGAAAAAAGTGCCTTTGCAGGAAGTCTACGTTATTTTGGTTTTGGAGATATCGAACTAAGAACAACCGGAGACCCTAATGAAGCTGCAAGAATAGTTTCTCCAAATGAATTTGCATTAGACGGATCTTACTCATTAAAATTGAGCGAAAAATTTTCAATGGCAGTTGCCGGTAGATACATACGTTCTAATTTAAAAATCGCCTCTGAAGATATTGACGCAACAGCAGCTGGTTCATTTGCAGTAGATGTTGCAGGATTTTATCAATCAGAAGAAATTGCATATAATGACTTTAACGGTAGATGGAGAGCTGGTTTCAACATGCAAAACATTGGTCCAAAAATAAGCTACGACAACGACAATTTAAGCTCTAACTTTTTACCAACTAACTTAAGATTAGGAGGAGGTTTTGATTTTATCTTAGACGATTATAATAAAGTTGCAGTGAGCTTGGAGTTTACTAAACTTTTAGTACCAACTCCTCCAGGACCTGGAACACCTGTAGATGCTAATGGAGACGGAGACTTTACAGATCCGGGAGATATTTCTCAAGAACAAGCAGACGCGACTAACTACAAAAACTACAAAGACATAGGTTGGGTTTCTGGAATTTTTAAATCTTTTGGAGATGCTCCAGGAGGATTCAGTGAAGAATTAAAGGAAATCACTTATAGCCTAGGTGCAGAATACATGTATCAGGACGCTTTTGCATTGCGCGCAGGATATTTTCATGAAAGTCCGATGAAAGGAGCTAGACAATTTTTCTCTTTAGGAGCCGGATTTAAATACAATGTCGTAAAAATCGATGTTTCATACTTATTTTCAACATCAAAAGTTAAAAATCCGTTAGAAAACACACTTCGTTTTTCTTTAACCTTTAACTTTGGAGACAAATACGAAGTTTACTAAACATATAAAATAAAAAACAATAACAATCCAAATTTCTATTTCTTAGAGATTTGGATTTTTTTTCCCATAAAAACAAATGAAAGAAATAAGCATTACATCATCATTCTCTGTCTATAACTCACTGGAAGAACTTTCAAAAGAAATTCAGGACCTAATGAATCAAGCCGTTGAAATTCGTAAAAAAGCATACGCACCTTATTCTCAATTTAGAGTTGGAGCGGCATTACTTTTAGACAACGGAAAAATAGTTTTAGGATCAAATCAGGAAAATGCTGCTTATCCATCGGGATTATGCGCAGAAAGAGTTGCCATTTTTCATGCAGGAAGTATTTATCCTGAAGCTAAAATTTTAAAAATAGCAATCACAGCTGCCTCAGATACCAATCAAACTACTGCCCCAATTCCGCCGTGTGGCTCTTGCAGACAATCTATTGCAGAATACGAAATCAAACAAGATACCCCTATTGAAATCTATTTTATGGGCGAAATTGGCGAAGTTTACAAATCAGCATCCCTAAAAAATTTGCTTCCTTTTATGTTTGATAAAAAGTTCTTGTAAAAAAAAGCCAAAAAGTACCTTTTAAATTTTACTTCTTAATAGGAATGTCTTATTTTTGCATCCCGACCTTTCGGGCGCAAATTTGTGGGAGGAAACTATTTTGCGTTATAGGCAACAATTGATAACACAAACAAACTTTAGCAAAAGAAAGAATTCAGATGAAAGAAGTTACAAAAGAAGTATATTTAAAGTGGTACGAAGACATGCTACTTTGGAGAAAGTTTGAGGACAAACTTGCAGCATTATACATTCAACAAAAAGTTAGAGGTTTTCTACACCTATACAATGGTCAGGAAGCTGTATTAGCAGGTGCTTTGCATGCTATGGACCTGACTAAAGATAAAATGATTACCGCTTACAGAAATCACGTACAACCAATTGGTATGGGAGTTGATCCTAGACGAGTAATGGCTGAACTATTAGGAAAAGCAACAGGAACTTCTAAAGGTATGGGAGGTTCTATGCACATTTTCTCTAAAGAGCACCGTTTTTATGGAGGACACGGAATCGTAGGTGGACAAATTCCGGTAGGAGCTGGTTTAGCTTTTGCTGATAAATATTTTGAAACTGGTGGTGTTACCATGACTTACTTTGGTGATGGAGCTGCTAGACAAGGTTCATTACACGAAGCTTTCAACATGGCAATGCTATGGAAACTTCCAGTTGTATTTATTGTTGAAAACAATGGTTATGCAATGGGAACTTCTGTTGAAAGAACTGCAAATCACACAGACATTTGGAAACTTGGTTTAGGCTACGAAATGCCTTGCGGACCAGTTGACGGAATGAATCCTGTAAAAGTTGCCGAAGCAATGACTGAAGCTATCGATAGAGCTCGTCGTGGAGACGGACCAACTTTCCTTGAAATGAAAACGTACCGTTACAGAGGACACTCAATGTCTGATGCACAATTATACCGTTCTAAAGAAGAGGTTGAAGAGTACAAAAAAATTGACCCTATTACTCAGGTTTTAGATGTAATTATGGATCAAAAATATGCTACAGAAGAAGAAATCGAAGCAATCGACCAAAGAGTTAAAGATTTAGTTGAAGAGTGTGTGAAATTTGCTGAAGAATCTCCATATCCAGAATTGCAACAATTATACGATGTAGTATACGCACAAGAAGACTATCCATTTACACCTCACAAACTATAACATCATGGCGATTAAAGTAACAATGCCTCGTTTGAGCGATACTATGACGGAAGGAACGGTAGCGACTTGGTTAAAAAAAGTAGGCGACAAAATTAGCGAAGGAGACATCCTTGCTGAAATTGAAACAGATAAAGCAACAATGGAATTTGAGTCTTTCAACGAAGGAACTCTTTTACATATCGGAATTCAAGCTGGAGAAACTGCTCCTGTTGATTCATTATTAGCAATTATTGGTAACGAAGGAGAAGATATTTCTGCTCTTTTAGCTGGTGGAGATGCTCCTGCAGCTGCTGAAGCTCCTAAAACAGATGCTGCTCCTGCTGCCGAAGCTAAAACAGAAACAGCCGCTCCTGCAAAAGCAGCAACTGAATTACCAAAAGGTGTTGTAGTTGTAACTATGCCTCGTTTGAGCGATACTATGACTGAAGGAACAGTAGCAACTTGGTTGAAAAAAGTTGGTGATGCTGTTGCTGAAGGTGATATACTAGCTGAAATTGAAACAGACAAAGCTACAATGGAGTTTGAGTCATTCAATGAAGGAACATTATTATACATAGGAATTCAAGAAGGAAATACAGCTCCTGTTGATAGTTTACTAGCTATCATTGGGCCTGCTGGAACTGACGTTTCTGGAATTGCCAGCAATTATACTGCCGGAGGCGCTACAACTGCAAGTGCTCCTGCAACTGAAGAAGCAAAAGCCGCTCCTACTGCCGAAAAAGCACCAGAAGTTGTTGCTGAAACTTCAAATGGAGGAAGAATTTTAGCTTCGCCATTAGCGAAAAAAATTGCTTCTGACAAAGGAATCCAATTAACTCAGGTTAAAGGATCTGGAGAAAACGGACGTATCGTAAAAAGCGATATCGAAAACTTTACTCCATCTACACAAGCACAACCTACTGCAACAGCAACTGCCGCTGCACCAAAAGCAGAAACTGCTGCACCTGCTGCGCCAAAAGTATTTGTTCCTGCCGGTGAAGTTTTCACTGAAGAGATCAAAAACTCTCAAATGCGTAAAATTATTGCTAAACGTCTAGCTGAATCATTATTTACTGCACCTCACTATAACTTAGTGATCGAAGTAAGCATGGATGACGCAATGGCTTCAAGAGCAACAATCAATACCGTTCCAGATACAAAAGTATCTTTTAACGATATGGTAATTAAAGCTTGTGCTTTAGCATTGAAAAAACACCCAAAAATTAACTCTCAGTGGAAAGAAGATGCTATCATCATAAACCACCACGTTAATATTGGTGTTGCCGTAGCTGTTGAAGACGGATTAGTAGTTCCTGTATTGAAATTTACAGATGCTATGAGTTTATCTCAAATTGGTGCTTCAGTAAGAGATCTTGCAGGAAGAGCTAAAAACAAAAAACTTGGACCACAAGAAATGGAAGGAAGTACTTTTACAGTATCTAACCTTGGAATGTTTGGTATTACTGAATTCAATTCAATTATCAACCAACCAAACTCTGCCATCCTTTCTGTAGGTGCAATTGTTGAAAAACCAGTAGTTAAAAACGGTCAAATCGTAGTTGGAAACACAATGATGTTATCATTAGCATGTGACCACAGAACAATTGATGGTGCAACTGGCGCTCAATTCTTACAAACATTAAAACAATACATCGAAAGCCCAGTTACAATGCTGGCATAATTTGTCAACCTGAGCGAAGCATAAGGTAACTTAAGCTTAATCGAAGGTAATTCATAATAAAATCCCGTTTTGTTTATTCAAAACGGGATTTTTTGTTTAATTTTCCTCCACTAATTCAATACTTCATAAAATGAAAAAATTAATCCTTGCTACTTTATTTCTGACAGCACTAGCCTGCCAGAAAAAAGATCAAACAGAAAAATCAGCAGTTACTATAGACGAACACAGCTATTCTAAACCAGAACTTGCTGTAGTAAAACATCTAGATCTTGATATCAAAGTTGATTTTGACACGCAAACTATTTCCGGAAAAGCTTCTTGGCAAATTGACAATGTGAGCAAAGGAAACGAAATTATCTTCGACGAAAATACGCTCAATATTACCAAAGTAACTTTAGGAGACGACGAAAAAGAAACCAAATTCGAACTTGGAAAAGACATGGAATTTCACGGAAAACCAATTCATATTACTATTGAACCAAATACAACCAAAGTAAATATCTACTACAGCACAACCAAAGATGCTGTTGCACTACAATGGCTAAAACCTGAGCAAACTGCAGACAAAAAGAAACCTTTTCTTTTCTCTCAAGGAGAGAGCATCTGGTCAAGAACATGGATTCCATGTCAGGATTCTCCGGGAATTCGTTTTACTTACAATGCAAAAGTTACCGTTCCTAAAGATTTATTAGCAGTAATGAGTGCTGTAAACCCTCAGAAGAAAAATGACACAGGTGTTTATACTTTTAAACAAGACAAAGCAATTCCTTCTTATTTAATGGCAATCGCAGTTGGAGATATCGAATTTCAATCTATCGACAACAGAACTGGAGTTTATGCAGAACCATCAATGTTAAAAAAATCAGCTTGGGAATTTGCTGAACTAGGAAAAATGGTTGTTGCCGCCGAAAAACTTTACGGCCCATATCGTTGGGGACGCTATGATGTTTTGGTTTTACCTCCAAGTTTTCCTTATGGCGGAATGGAAAATCCAAACTTAACTTTTTTAACCCCAGGTGTTATCGCTGGCGATCGTTCACTAACTAGCCTACTAGCACATGAATTAGGCCATAGCTGGAGCGGAAACTTAGTTACAAACGCAACTTGGGATGATATTTGGTTAAACGAAGGTTTTACAACTTATGTAGAACACCGCATTGGAGAAGCTATTTTCGGCAAGAAGGAATTTGACATGCAAAATGTAATTACCCGCAAAGAGTTAATTGACAACGTAGCCGAATATGGCGACACAAGCCCTGACACGAGATTAAAAGTTAGTCTTACAGGAAGAAATCCGGATGACGGAATTAGCATGATTCCTTATGTAAAAGGATATGCATTTTTAAGAGTAATCGAAAATGCTGTTGGACGTGAAAAATTTGATATTTTCATCAAGAATTACTTCGATGCTCACGCTTTTAAATCTATTACGACAGAAGATTTTCTGAAATATTACAACGAGAATCTTATAAAAGGAGACAAAGCACTTGCAGATAAAATAAAAGCTGAGGACTGGATTTACAAACCAGGAACTCCATCAAACATAACCCCCGTAAGCTCTGCCGAATTTGACGCTATTGATAAAATCCAAAAAAACTGGAGAGAAACAGGCGTAAAAGGTCTAGCCAAAAAGATTACAACAACAAGTGAAAAACAGTATTTTATAGATCATCTTCCAACAGATATTACACCAAAAGAAATGGAAGCTATTGATGCCGAATTCAACTTTACAAAAGGAGGAAATTTTATCATCAAACGCCAATGGTTTGTACAAGCAATCAGTCACCAATACAAAGCAGCAAATCCAGCTATTGAACAATTTTTAATTGGAATTAGCAGAACAGGATCTGTAATGATGCTTTATAAAGAAATGGCAAAAACTCCAGAAGGAAAAATCTGGGCAAAACAAATCTTCAACAAAGCAAAATCTGGCTATCACGCAACAACTGTTCAGGCAGTTGAAGGCATTTTGAAATAGTTTTCAGTTTTCAGTCGCAGTTGTCAGACAGCACTAAATTGTTTACTAAGACCGAAAACTGAGACTGCAAACTGAGACAAAAAAACCGATTACGTTTGTAATCGGTTTTTTTTTAATTCTTGTTCTTAGCTTCAATCCACTTTGCCATGTATTTAGTACTTTTTAAAGCATGATGCTGCAATAAACTTCCCATAAAATTATGAAGACGATGATTCTCTAAATCATCCAACAAAGCATTAACCACATTAATTAATTGATCGGAATAATTCGCTTTTTGATAACATTCATTTACAATTGCGATTCCATTTTTTTGAGATTTTAACCACAAATTTTTATCATGATATAAAGCAACAGCTTGTTTCGCAAATTCAAGAATATCATCAGTAATAAAACCATTCCAAGGCAAATGATCATGCATAGCTTCAGAACCAATTGTAGTTGTCACACTTGGAGTCCCACATTGCATTGCTTCTAATAACTTTCCTTTAAGACCTGCACCAAAACGAATTGGCGCCAAAACAATTCTAGCTTTTTTAACCACTTCATTAGCGTCTTCAGCCCTACCCATAATAAAAAAACCATTTTTAGGCTGATGCAATTGCAATACTTTTTGCGAAGGATAAGCACCATAAACTTCCAAAACAGCTTCCGGAAAATCTTTTTTTATTAAAGTCCAAATCGTTTCTTTTAGATATTGAACCGTATTCCAATTTGGTTCGTGAAGAAAATTTCCGATGAAAACAAAATTCTGTCTATCTTCGAACAAAGGCAATTTTTGCAAATCCTCGTCAGACATTTCATCAACCAAAAAAGGAAGATAATGCAGTAAACTAGAATCAATTTTAAAAATCTCTTTCAAAATCTGCATTTCATATTCAGAAATAATAAAAGACAAATCACATCTTAAGATACTAGCAATTTCGCGCTTTGCAACCTCTTCAGACAACAAATCTCTCAACTCAAAAACTCTATTCTCTTTAAATGCTTTTTGCCTTACTGTCCTTAGACAATGCAAATCTTCAGTATCTAATAATCGAATGGCTTTTGGGCAGTTTTCAGAAACACGCCAGCCAAATTGCTCCTCGATCATAAAACGATCAAACAAAACAACATCAGGATTTAGCTCGACTACAAAATCATCAAAACTAGCACTATTCAATTCAATTGATTTTTTCTCAACTCCAAATTCAGATAAATCGACCATAAAATCACTATCTAAAGCCGGACTTGCAAATGTAATTTTGAATCCATTTTCTGCAAAAATCGAAATCAATTGCATCATGCGTCCACCAGCAGCAGACGAATTAGGTTCCGGCCACACAAAGCCAATGATTAAAAGTTTTTTAGTTTGTTCCATTTTAATTGTTTGTAACTACAAAATAATACTTTTTTGAGCGTATTTACACGATATTTCCTAAATTTCAGTTGTAAAAATGACTAATTTTGCAGAATACTTTTTTCAATAAAATTATGTTAGGATTAAAATTAGCCACAGACCCTCGTTGGGTAAATATCGTTGAGTCAAATATCGAAGAAATTTTGACAGATCACGCTTGGTGCGAACAAAAAGCAGCTTCAAATGCAATAAGCTTAGTTACTTACAACTCTGAACTAGAAGAGTTAGTAACCGAAATGCTTGTTATAGCGCGCGAAGAATTAGAACACTTGCAAATGGTACACGATATCATCAAAAAAAGAGGATTAACTTTGGGGCGCGAAAGAAAAGATCATTACGTAAATGAGCTTTTTAAATTTATGAAAAAAGACGGTAGCCGAAAAGATGCTCTTTGTGATCGTTTATTATTCTCTGCCATGATTGAAGCTAGGAGTTGCGAGCGTTTTAAAGTACTTTCTGAAAACATAAAAGACGAAGAATTGGCAAAATTTTATCGTGATTTAATGATTTCCGAAGCTGGACATTACACTACTTTTCTAGGATTTGCACGAAAATACACAGACAATATTGATATTGATAAACGCTGGAAGGAATGGATTGAATATGAAGGTTCTATTATCACCAATTACGGAAAAAGTGAAACTGTTCACGGATAATACATCAATTCAAATTTAATTTACATTTTACCTATAAATACCACAATTTGTTATGTCTACAAATAAAGCGAAGACCATTTTATTAAAAACGGCTAAATACCTGGGAATTACTTTTGTTGTTATTTTAGGACTGTTATTTTTAACGCCCATAGTTTTTGCAGATAAGATCAAGGAACAAATTAAAAAAACAGCTAACGAAAAACTAAGTGCCGAACTTAATTATTCTGATGTTTCGATTTCATTTTTTCATCATTTCCCTTCATTAACTTTAACTTTAAGTGATTTACATTTAAATGGATCTGCTCCATATAAAGATGAAAAATTCCTTACCGCTAAAGAGGTTTCTTTTGGGATAAATGTTGCCAGTTTAGTATTTAGCAAAGAAGTTAAAATAGATCAGATTTATTTATCTGATGCCTTTATCAATGTAAAAGTAAACGCAAAGGGAGAAGCTAACTACAATGTTTACAAATCATCTTCGCAAGAACAAAACCCAAAAGACAGTACAGAAACAGCTTTAAAACTAGAACGAATTGAAATTTTAAACAGTAAGATTATATACGACGACCTCTCTACCAAAGTTCATTTTGATGCTTTTGGATTTAATTATTTAGGAAAAGGCGATCTAAACAAAGCCGTTTTTGATTTGTACTCAAAAGCCAAAATTGAAAAACTAAATATCGTTTATGAAAATGAACCTTATTTAATGAACAAAAAAATTGATGCTGATTTAATTACTAAAGTAAACGTAAATTCATTGTCTTTCTTTTTTCAACAAAACAACTTAAAAATCAATCAGCTATTAGTCGATTTTAAAGGAAAATTCAATTTCCTAAAAGATGGCTACAATATGGATTTTGTCATAAAATCAGACAACAGCGATTTACATGATGTTTTTACCGCTTTTCCTCCAAAATACATTACATGGCTTTCTAAAACAGAATTAAAAGGAAACACAAATTTATTTTTTACACTAAAAGGAGATTATATTGCGTCAAAAAACATAGCACCGGATCTTAATCTAGACGTAAAAATAGACAGCGGATTTGTCAATTATAACAAAAGTTCTTTTCCAGTTTCAAACCTTAATTTAGACATCAAAACAACTGTTCCATCTTTAAATCCAGAGCTTGCAATTGTCGATGCTAAGAATCTGTCGTTAAACATCAACAAAGATTACTTAAAATCAAAATTCTACGTTAAAGGTGTTAATACTCCAGATATTAATGGTGAATTTAAAGCTAAAATTGATCTTGAAAAATTAATTACTGCTCTTGGCATTCCAAACATTGTTCTAAAAGGAATATTAGCCGGAGATATTAAAACAAACGGGAAATTTGATCTAAAAAACAAACTTTTCCCCGTTACAAACGGAATTGTAGATTTAGAAAATGGATACTTAAAAACACCTTATTACCCAAATCCAATTACAAATATTACAATTAAATCTAAAATTGAGAACCAAAAAGGAACTTTTGACGATTTGAAAGTTAGCTTAAAACCAACTCAATTTACCTTTGAAGGAAAACCTGTTTTTATACAAGCAGATCTAAGTAACTTCAACAATCTAACTTATGACATTACGGCCAAAGGCGAACTTGATGTAAATAAAATCTATAAAGTTTTCTCTCAAAAGGGTCTTGACTTAGATGGTTTTGTAAAAGCTGATTTGGTTTTAAAAGGAAACCAAAGCGATGCCGAGAAAGGAAATTATAGCAAACTTTACAATAAAGGAACTCTTGAATTAAGAAACATTGGGATTGCATCTGAATATTTACCTCAAAAATTTATTATCAAAGAAGGTATTTTTAAGATCAATCAGGATAAAATGTCTTTCAATAATTTCTTAGCAGCTTATGGTCAATCAGATTTTAAAATGAATGGCTATCTACAAAATGTTTTCAATTATGTAACCACAAAAACAGGCGTTTTAAAAGGTTCTTTTAAAGTTACATCAAGATACATTAACGTTGATGAGTTCATGTCGAGCACCCCAACAAACACAACAGTTACAGAAGCTAAAACAGAAACAAAACCTCAAGCGCAACCTGCACAAACAGGAGTGATCATAATTCCGACCAATTTGAATTTACAATTTATAGCGAATGCTCAAAAAGTAAATTTCGACAAATTAAATCTTCAAAATGCGACGGGATCTTTGAATATGAATAAAGGAAAATTGACGATGCAAAATACAGGCTTTAATTTAATTGGCTGTAATGTTAATATGAATGCCACTTATCAAGCATTAACAACTCAAAAAGCCAATTTTGAATACGCTATTAAAGCAACTGATTTTGATATCAAGCGAGCTTACAATGAAATTGAAGTATTTAGAAAAATGGCCAGCGCGGCAGAAAAAGCGCAAGGTATTGTTTCTGTCGATTATCAATTAAAAGGACGATTAAACGGAAACATGGATCCCGTTTACCCATCGCTTGTTGGCGGCGGAACACTTTCTATAAAAGATGTAAAAGTAAGAGGTTTAAAAATGTTTAATGCTGTAAGCAAAGAAACAAACACGGAATCTATTAAAAATCCAGACTTATCAAAAGTCGACATTAAAACTACAATCAAAAACAATATTATGACTGTAGAACGTTTTAAATTTAAGTTTGCCGGCTTCAGACCAAGAATTGAAGGCACAACAAGCTTAGACGGAAAACTGAACTTAAAAATGCGTTTAGGCCTTCCTCCATTTGGTATTTTTGGAATTCCTTTGACCGTAACAGGAACTCAGAATAGTCCAAAAGTAAAAGTGGGAAGAAAAACGGAAGATCTGGAAGAAACTAAAGACACAGAGAATTAAAAATTAAATTCTTAAAATTTTAAAATTCCAATTTTTACCTGACTTCTTATTTTAAAAACTATAAAAACCTTTGTCAAAGTTTAAAACTTTGACAAAGGTTTTTTTTATCACCACAATCTTGTCATCCCGAAAAACGGGGGATCTTTGCAATAAACTCCGAAAAGTTAATCTGTATTATTGTTTAGACCTAACAGGTTTTAAACCATAATCATTGTCATTGTGAAAAGCAAAGCAACCGCATACCTCATTAACAAAAAATTAATCTTGTAAAGTGAGATTGCTTCGTTCCTCGCAAAGACTTAGCGATGTATCTAAAACTAATAAAAACAAAAAACCCGATCTTTTCAGAACGGGTTTTTATAATAAGTAATCTAATGATTATGCTTCGAATGGAAGGATAGATACATAAGATTTGTTATCTCTTTTCTTTTGGAACTTAACAACTCCAGCTACTCTTGCGTGTAGTGTGTGATCTTTACTAATGTAAACATTTTCACCTGGATTGTGTTTTGAACCTCTTTGTCTAACGATGATGTTCCCAGCAATAGCAGCTTGACCTCCAAAAATCTTAACGCCTAAACGTTTTGATTCTGATTCTCTACCATTCTTCGAACTACCGACACCTTTCTTGTGAGCCATGACGTATGAGTTTAAATATTGTTATTATTCTTTAGTAGCTTCTTTTTTTGCTTTTGGAGCTGCTGCTTTTTTTGCTTTTGGAGCTGCTTCAACTTCAGTTGCCGGAGCATCTTCTGCTACAACTGCTTTTTTAGCTGTTGCTTTTTTAGTTCCTCCTGCTGCAGTAATACCTTCAATTACAATTTGAGTAAGATATTGTCTATGACCATTTCTCTTTTTGTAACCTTTTCTTCTTTTCTTTTTGAAAACGATTACTTTATCTCCTTTTAAGTGTTGTAACACTTTAGCTTCTACTGAAGCACCTTCTATAGCTGGGGCGCCTAAAGTTACGTTTCCGTTATCGTCTAATAAAAGAACTTTGTCAAATGAAATACTTGAACCTTCTTCGTTAGCCAAACGGTTAACATAAACCTTTAAGTCTTTGCTTACTTTAAATTGTTGCCCTGCTATCTCTACGATTGCATACATACCAAATTGATTTATTGATTTTTAAGGTTGCAAATATACAATTAATAATTTACTGTGCAATCTCTAAAACTAAAAATATTTATTTCGTCTCAAAGTCTGTTTTTCAAGGGCTTTTATAGTCCTTGAAAATTAGTTTAGAAGTAAAAGACTGTTAAATTATAACGAAAATCAGGATGAATCTTAAATTCATAATTAAAAAAAGTTATTTTTGGTGTAACGATATTCAACTCTTTGCTACCTACTTATTAGGTAAATATAAATTTATTAATCTTTATGAAAAATTCAATAATGATGTTAAGTGCAGCACTAATGCTCGGCGGAGTGGCTCACGCTCAAAAGGTAGCTTTTGAAGAATACAATTTAGATAACGGCATGCATGTTATTTTACACAATGACCCATCTGCTCCGGTTGTAATAACCTCAGTTATGTATCATGTGGGTTCAAAAGACGAGCGTCCTGACCGAACTGGTTTTGCTCACTTTTTTGAACATTTATTATTCGAAGGAACTCAAAATATAAAACGCGGTGAATGGATGAAAATCGTCACTGCAAATGGCGGAGTAAATAACGCTAATACTTCTGACGACAGAACTTACTACTATGAAGTTTTTCCATCAAACAGTTTAGAACTTGGTTTATGGATGGAATCTGAGCGTTTAATGCATCCTATTATTAATAAAATTGGTGTAGAAACACAAAATGAAGTTGTTAAGGAAGAAAAAAGAATGCGTTACGACAATCAGCCATACGGAAACATACTTCCGGAGGTTAAGAAAAACATGTTCAAAAATCATCCTTACCGCTGGACAACTATTGGTTCGATGAAAGACTTGGATGCTGCAACTCTTGAAGAGTTTCAAGCTTTCAACAAGAAATTCTACACACCAAACAATGCAGTTTTAGTAGTTGCAGGAGATTTCGATAAAGCTAAAACGAAAGAATGGATTCAAAAGTATTTTGCTCCAATTCCTAGAGGAGAAGAGGTGAAAAAACAAACTTTTGTTGAAGAACCAATAAACCAAACCATAAAAGCAACTTACGAAGATCCAAACATTCAAATTCCAATGATTGTTGCTTCGTACAGAACTCCATCAATGAAAACTAGAGATGCGAGAGTCTTAGATTTAATCTCATCTTACCTTAGTGACGGAAAAAGTTCTAAATTGTACAAAAAAATAGTTGATGATAAAAAGATGGCGCTTCAAATTGGAGCTGTCGGTTTTAGTCAGGAAGATTATGGAATGTACATTTTGTATGGCTTGCCAATGGCACCAAACACAACTGCAGACATTTTAAAAGAAATGGATGAAGAAATTGTAAAAATCCAAACTGACCTGATTTCTGAAAAAGATTATCAAAAATTGCAGAATAAATTCGATAATAATTTTGTGAATGCAAATGCTAGCGTAGAAGGAATTGCTGAAAATCTTGCTTCTTATTATTTACTTTATGGAGATGTAAATCTTATCAACACCGAAATTGATCTTTACCACTCTATTACAAGAGAAGAGATTAGAGAAGTTGCCAAAAAGTACTTAAACCCGAACCAACGTTTAATTTTAGATTATATCCCTTCAACAAAAGCTCAAAATTAAGACTATCGAATCATGAAAAAAATACATACATTTTTAATCCTTTTATTCCTAACTGGAATTATGCAAGCACAAGATCGTCCACAACCAAAACCAGGCCCTTCGCCAGTCGTCAACATCAAGAAACCGCAAACTTTTGTTTTGGCAAATGGTATGAAGGTTTTGGTGGTAGAGAATCATAAACTACCTAGAGTAAGCTTTAATTTAACCCTAGACAATGCTCCTTTTACGGAAGGAAATAAAAAAGGTGTTGACGAATTGACTAGCAGCTTAATTGGTAACGGAACTAAAAAAACTACGAAAGAAGCTTTTAACGAAGAGATTGACTTTTACGGCGCTAACATTAATTTTTCATCATCAGGCGCTTACGCTAGTTCCCTTTCTAAATATTCTGGACGAGTTCTAGAACTTTTAGCCGAAGGCGCTCTTCAACCTAACTTTACTCAAACTGAGTTTGACAAAGAAAAAGCTAAATTATTAGAAGGTCTTAAAGCCGATGAGAAAAGTGTTCCTGCTATTGCAAATCGCGTAGTTGATGTTCTTGCTTTTGGAAAAAACCATCCTTCTGGAGAATACTTATCTGAAGAAACACTGAAAAACGTTACTCTTGCAGATGTTCAGACAAATTATGCTACTTACTTTGTTCCAGAAAATGCTTATTTGGTAATCATTGGAGATGTTAAGTTTAAAGAAGTAAAAGCGGCTGTAGAAAAACTTTTTGGCGGATGGAAAAAACAAGCTGCTCCAAAAAACACTTATCCAAATCCGGAAAATGTAACTAAACTTCAAATTGATTTTGTTGATGTTCCAAATGCAGTTCAATCTGAGATTTCATTGGTAAACACTGTAAACTTAAGAATGAGCGATCCTGATTTTTTCCCTGCTGTAATTGCAAATCAAATTTTAGGAGGAGATTTCAATAGTTACCTAAACATGAACTTACGCGAACAACATGCGTGGACTTACGGCGCAAGCTCGAGCATTGGAAGCGGAAAATATGTTACTAAATTCAGAGCTTCATCAGCAGTTAGAAATACAGTTACTGATAGCGCTGTAGTTCAATTTATAAAAGAAATTAAAAGAATCAGAACTGAAAAAGTTTCTGAAGATGTCTTAAAAAATGTAAAAGCAGGATATATTGGGCGATTTGTAATGCAAGTTGAAAAACCACAAACTGTTGCGCGTTATGCTTTGAATATCGAAACAGAAAAACTACCTGCTGATTTCTACGAAAAATACATTCAAACAATAAACAGTGTTACGGCAGATGATATTTATCGTGTTGCTAACAAATATTTTTTATTGGATAATATGCGAATTGTTATTGCAGGAAAAGGATCTGATGTTCTTACTGGTTTAGAAAAACTTCAAATTCCGATTTACTATTTTGACAAATACGGAAATCCTATCGAAAAACCAGCTACTAAAAAAGAAGCTCCAGCAGGAGTTACAGCAAAAACTGTTTTTGAAAATTATCTAAAAGCAATTGGTGGCGAAAAAGCTGTTTCTAGCGTAAAAACTCTTGCTATGACAGGAAGCACAACTGTTCCACAAGCTCCTACTCCATTAACTTTTACTTCTAAATTAGATTCAAAAGGAAAAATGATGGTTTCTCTTGCTATGGGAACTATGAATATAATGAAACAGGTTGTTAACGACAAAGGTGCTTATATCGAACAACAAGGACAACGCAAAAATCTTGAAGGCGCAGATCTTGCTGAAATGAAAGCAAACGCTGCTCCATTTGAAGAACTACAATTAAGTAAAAGAACTGATCTTAAAGTTGACGCAATTGAGCCAATTAACGGAAGCGATGCTTATGCTATAAAAGATGGTAAAACAACTTATTATTATGATGTTAAATCTGGTTTAAAAGTAGCTGAATCTAAAGTTCGCGAACAAGCTGGAAAATCAACAACTCAAATAACAAACTTTAATAACTATAAAGAAGTAAAAGGTGTAAAAGTTCCTTTTAATTTAGTTCAGAATGTTGGTTTTGAATTAGACATTAAAATGTCTGAAATTAAGATTAACGAAGGAGTTTCTGAATCAGATTTTTTATAGGAAGGTTCAAAGGTGCAGACGATAAAAATTACAAAGGTTCTGAGGCACTGAGATTTTTAAAGGCTTTGTCAAAGTTTAAACTTTGACAAAGCCTTTTTTTATGCAGATTACTTCAGCTTAGAGTTTGTCAGGCTGAGCGAAGTCGAAGCCCACGTTCCAATTGAAGCGCCCTTCTCCCGAAGCCTCGGGATCGCTCAGGGTGACATAACATAAACAAAAAAAAGGCTGTCATAATCGACAGCCTTTATTATTTAACATTCAGAATCTAGGTAAGGATTTAAAATTTCTGCTAATTCATTCAGCCAATAAAAGCCATTTTCAAGACTTATTTTCTCATCTTCAAGAATTTGTGATTCTCGCATTACACTTAGGGCTAATAAATAATTTACTTTTCGAAGTGTTTTTGCCATAAGTTTTGGATCAATTGAATTGTTGAAAAAATCAGCTAATCGTAATTCTGTTTCTTTTGAAAGCTTGTTTGTACTCATAATTTTGCATTTAGGTTTAGGAAATAAGAACCCGCGTAGCTTAGGTGTCCTACGCTGCAAAAAGAGCGTTGCAGTTGTTTCCAATACCGCCACCATACCACACGGGTAAATTTTTTGAGTTCATTTTTTTGCATTTAGGACAGTAAAGATACCTAAAAAACCTTAATGTAAGTAAGAATTTTCTTTTAAAAAAAAACACAAAAACCGCATTGCTAAGATATTCTTCGCCGTTTAAGCTTTTGCAATTATTTCTAATAATGCCATCATCCTATGAGGGTTATTGTTTTTTAAAAGCAGTTTGTCATTTCGACGAAGGAGAAATCACACATAAAGCTCCGTTCATAAAATCTCTAATCTTTGCGAATTACGAGTGTGATTTCTCCTTCGTCGAAATGACAAACTTTGCGATAAGATTTTAACAATTCTTAGACAATATTTATTTTATTAATAAATACTGAACAACAAACTTAACGAAAATATTTATATGAAAATGAATGTCCTAGCCCCGATAGAAGTGGAAATCCTTTTGTGGCGGGTTTTGCCACAAAAGATTGAAACGGATAGCGGGATTAGCTCCTAAAAAATATTAGAATAGCAAATTACATTTTATAAACAAACTTTATTTTTTAGCCGATAAATAAACTCCAATTAAAATAATAAAAGCACCAAAAAACTGAATTGGCGTTAGCATTTCATTATCTAATAATCCCCAGAAAAAGGCAACTATCGGGATTAAATAAGTTACTGATGTTGCAAATACTGGCGATGACATTTGTATTAATTTAAAAAACAAAACATTTGCAATTCCAGTTCCCATGACGCCTAAAATCATTACAAACAAAATAGAATGTTGTGTTGCTTCTAGATTTACTCTTTGCAAAATATCGGTTGTACTTAAGATAATTAGTGCCGGCAAAAGCAAAACAGCAAAATTTCCTGTTGTAATACTCAACGAATTCAGATCTGATAAATATTTTTTAATCAAATTGACATTGATTGCATAACAAAGCGTAGCAATTACAACTAAAAGTACATAATAATAGTTTTGTCCTGGATGCGCCGATGCTCCGCTTAAAACCAGCAAAAGACATCCTACTAAACCCACAAAAACACCTAAAACCTGTCGTTTTTGAAACTGAATTCCAAAAATAAGAATCCCTAACACTAAAGTATTTAAAGGTGTAAGCGAATTTAAAATGGCTACAATCGAACTATCGACCTGAGTTTCGGCAATTGCAAAAAGATAAGCCGGTGTAAAAGTTCCAAAAAACGATGTTATGGCAACAAATTTCCATTGACGACGGGATATTTTCTTCAAGCTTTTAAAGCCTATTATCAACAAAAATAAAGCTGCAAAAATTATCCTGAACGACCCAACCTGAACTGCTGTAAGCCCAACTAAGCCTCTTTTTATTAAAATAAAAGAGCTTCCCCAGATAAGCGAAAGCACGAGTAAATAAGCCCATTTTAATTGTTTTGCATCCATAAATGATATTTTAGTGCAAATTTGTAATAATTTTACGAACTGACCTCTTCCTTTTTATTAATTTTGCAAAGAACACTATTTGTAAATTAAAATCATCTATAATGAAATTCACAAAAATCATAGCTACTGTAGCAATAGCAAGTTTAGTATTTGTAAGCTGTAAAAAAGAAGAAGATAAAAACTTAGCGAATATAAAAACGGAAACGTCGACTCCAAAAGAACACAAAGCAATCGCTGCTGAAAATTTACAAACTGCAAGCTTCGAAATCGAAGGAATGACTTGCGCTATGGGATGTGCAAAAACTATCGAAAAAGAATTATCGAATCTTGACGGAGTAGATAAAGCAACTGTTGATTTTGATAAAAAAACTGCTACAGTTGTCTTTGACAAAACGGTTCTAAATCAAGAAAACTTAACCAAAACTGTTCAGGCAACAGGAGACGGAAAAACATATAAGGTTTCGAATATCAAATCTTAAAAAATAAATTTCAATCCTTTTTTAAATTCCAAACAACAATCGGGATTTTTCTTATTTAAGACATAAAAAAAGCAGCTCAATTGAGCTGCTTTTTTTATGTTCAAATTTTTCTATTTCCATTTCAATGTTTCCATTAGTCTTTGCATATCATTTTTGATATAACTCGCCGCTGGCATAATCGAATCGAAATTTGGCTTTGCATAAAAATAAACAGATCCTGTTATAAAATGCTTTGTACTGTCTGTAACGTAAAACTGAGAGTTTGTAGCCGCATTTCCGTCAACTTGATAAAACATACCATAAACCTTTTTTTGCGGGTTTAAATACGGCTGTTCTAATATATCATCTGCTTTAATAACGTGCTCGTAAGTTAATTTTTGAGCATCTTTAAGCAATTTATTTATATCGCCATTTACGGGCTTATAAGTTAAATATATTGTCGCTTTCATTTTAGGATAAGTAATTGCAAATCCGCAATTTTTTTCGCCTTTAATAATCGCGTTCTCGTTCATTTCAAAACTAAAGGGACAATTATTTTCAAAACCAACATATTTTGCTTCAGGATAATCTAAACGCAAGAAACCTGCCGGCTTTGGCACCACATCATCTTTACAACTTAAAACAGTCAATGCCAGTAAAATTGTCGCTATTGAAATTGTTTTTTTTAGCATTTTAATCTATCGTTACTTTTATTTGTTTTACACGCTTTTTGTCTACTGTTTCTATTGTAAAAACACAGTTTTCAAAAATTACTTTTTGGTCTTTTTTTGGGAAATTACCTAAAATCTCCAAAATAAAACCTGCCAATGTTTCGGCTTCGCCTTTTTTAGATTCAAAAACATCTTCATCAACATCAATGATTCTGTAAAAATCTTTCAGGTTAATTTTTCCTTCAAAAAGAAAATTCTTTTCGTCAATTTGCGAGTAGTTTAAATTCTCATCGTCAAATTCATCGCTAATATCTCCTACTATTTCCTCGATAACATCTTCTAAAGAAACTAAACCAGATGTTCCTCCATATTCATCAACCACAATAGCCAAATGGCTTTTTAGGCTCTGAAAATCCTTTAGTAAATTATCCAGCTTTTTATTCTCAGGAACAAAGAAAGCTTCTCTAATTAAAGTCGTCCAATCAAACTCTTCTTTATCAATATGTGGCAATAAATCTTTTACGAATAAAACTCCCTCAATCTGATCTATATTGTCGCGATAAACAGGAATTCTCGAAAAGCCTTTTTCAATTATCTTAGGATAAATCGAAGCAAAAGATTCGGATATTTCTAATGCAAAAATATCGATTCTAGGACTCATAACCTGCTTGGTATCTGTATTTCCAAAAGAAACTATTCCTTCGAGTATTTTTTGTTCTTCACTCGAGGTTCCTTCAGAATCTGTAAGTTCCAGTGCTTGCGAAAGCTGATTGATTGAAAAATTATTTTTTTGTTTCCCCAATTTATTATGCAAATATAGAGTAACACTTCGCATAGGTAAACTTATTGGAGAAAGTATTGTATCTAAAAAAGCCATTGGATAAGCAATGCGTTTTGCAAACTTTATATTGTTTCTAGAAGCATAAACTTTTGGCAAAACTTCTCCAAATAACAAAATCAGAAAAGTAACAACTATGATTTCGAGAATAAACTTAAGTACTGGAGAACTAATATTGGCAAAAATATTTTGTCCTATAAAAGAAAACAAAATAACAACTCCGATATTAAAAAAGTTATTGGCTACTAATAATGTTGCTAAAAGTTTCTTGGGTTTATCTAAAAGATTGGAAATAATTTTTCCTTTTGAAACATTTTCTTGCAACGCTTCGTCAATGTCTTTTTGGGATAAAGAAAAAAGTGCAACTTCGGCACCTGAGACAATTGCTGATAAAAACAGCAAAATAAAAATTCCGACAAAACCAATTATTAAATTGATGTCTAAAGTAGTAGCAAAAAACAAACTGGGCTCTGGGTCCAAATTAAAATATATTAGTTAAACAATCAAAAAGGCAAATCATTTATAGGTAAGCTTTCATTGGTCGCGTCAAAGTTAGTATTTTTTACGGATTCTGAATCGCTATTTGGCTTATGATTTCCGGTTTCTTTTTTGGTTGTCAAGAAAGTAAACTCGGTAACCTGAATTTCAGTTGTATATTTTGTCGTACCGTCTTCAGCTTGCCATTGTCTGGATTTTATACGTCCTTCAACATATATTTTATCTCCTTTCGAAAGATATTTTTCGCAAATTTCGGCAGCTTTATTACGCACAACTAAATTATGCCATTCTGTCGAAGTTATTTTTTCGTTAGTCGTTTTATTAATATAAACCTCATTTGTAGCTAACTGAAAACGCCCAATGCAATTTCCTCCATCAAAATAATGCATTTTTATATCATCGCCTAAATGGCCAATTAACATCACTTTATTTAATGTTCCGTTCATAGTTTAATAATGGTATTTCCCTCAAAGATACATTTTTTTAGCAATTTATTTCTTGCTTTTCAATAAAATTATAAATTACAAATGGAAAACTAAAAACTTTTAAATAACTGAAAATCAAACAACTCTTATTTTATCTATTAAATATTACGGTTTAAAACTGACTTTTAAGATAATAAATAGAAATGCATGAATTACTCTTCAGAAATATACCTAACAACCCCACTTTATGAAATATTTTTATTTTTCAATGATGTATAGAAAAACCGTTATTTTAGATTTTTACTCAGATAATCGTCTAATTCTGTAATTGTCATGTCATTGCCAACAATTATTCCATTTGCATCAATCAGGAAAGAAGACGGAATAGAAATTATTTCATATTCTTTTACAATTGGACTCGAAAAATCTCTACTTTCAAGAACATTATCCCATAGCATATCTTCTTTTTTCAATGCAGAAACCCATTTTTCTTTGCTTTTATCAAGAGAAATGGTCAAAATTTTAAAGTTTTTATTTTTATATTTCTCATATAGCTTTTTAACTTTAGGAATTTGTTCCCGACATGGAGCGCACCACGAAGCCCAAAAATCTATTAATAATACTGAGCCTCGGTATTGATTTGTATTAATCAACTTTTCTTTTTCGTTTGGAAGTTCAAAATTTGTCATAGGTTTTCCTATTTTCAAACTTGCAAAAATATTTTTTCTCAATCTCAATATATCTTGAGGATCTTGTGAACTTAAATCTAATTTTTGATATAATTGTTGCAATCTTTGCTTATTAGCCAAAGAATCCTAAGATGCTTCAACTAACAAACCTAAACTATAAGGGTGATCAGGATGTTTCGAAACTATTGAATCTAATTTATCATAACGTTTCGCCTGCCAGCTTTTATCCTTTTCATGTTTTGCCTTAAACATTTCGTAATCTTTCTGGATAGAACTTGTTTTTGTTCCTGAAACTGAATTAATTATTACCCAATCATATTCAACATTCCTAACTGTCTTTTTGGTAAGCGTAAGCTCCAAGTTTATATCCTCATTTTCCAAATAGAAATCTTGGGTCATTATAGTAGGTCCTTTTCCAATAATAAAAGATCCTGTACCAATAATTGGCATTTTACCTTTAAAATAAAATTGATTATTAACAACTTTACAGCTATCTCTTGTATCATTATAATCCATATAAAGATATCCGCTATAGTCTCCGTGAGTTATACCAGTAACAGAAAAGTAATCCCTCTTAGACTGACTCATCATTATGGTCGAAAAGAACAAAAACATTACAACTTTAAAAACAATGCTATCTTTCATTTTAATTATTTCAAATTTTTATTTAAAAACTCCTCTAAATCCAGTAATGAGATATTTTTTTTAATCACAACGCCATTTGCATCCACCAAGAAATTTGTTGGAAAACTTCTAATCTTTTCTTTATCTGATTCAAATGCATTTTCATCTAAAAAGCTCTTCCATTTTAATTGATTATCACTCACTCTTTTCTTCCACAAATCAATATTTATGGCTTTATCAGTCGAGATGCCAATTATTTCAAACTTATTTGTACTTGCAAATCTTTCATATATTTCTTTTAGTTTTGGTAATTGTGCCAAACAAGGTTTACATCTACTGAACCAGAAATCAATTAAAACAATCTTCTTTTCCGGCAATATTATTTTTTCACTTTTAAGATCAATGTCTTTCAATACGAATTGCGGAAATTTTTCATTCTGTCTGATTCTTGTATTTTTTATCTCTTTCGAAATAATACCCCAAAGCTTACCGGTTTTCATTTTATCAGAAAATAAATCAATCGCCTCTTCATAAACCTTTGAGAAACCGGCATCTTCAAATCGCTCAATTAAAAACCACAATGCAACATATGAATCTGGATTTTGTCTGATATAACTAATTAATTTAGAATCAAATTCAAGTCCGTGCTCGTACTCGTAAGTCTCAATTTCTACAACATTAGTTCCTTTTAGCATATACGGAATAAACTTTTTCGTAAATTCTAAAGACGAATTGCCAACTGTCTCGTTTTTTAAACCAACAGTAATTGTCTTTGTAGAATTATCAAGAAAAAATGACTCTGAATGAAACGGAACATTGTTTCGTTCACTTGCCCAAGCTAAAAAATATCTATGTGGATAAGAGAAAGTTTTTTTGATTCTAAATTTATTATCGATCACTACAGCAAAAATTTCAGGGAATTCGTAATACTTCTTATCTAACATACCAGTGACAAATAAAACAGTATCTTTTTGTATTTCATTTAATGTCCTACCTTCTATTACATTCCTCTTTTGAGAAAAAGCAGCATTCGAATTAACTAAAATAGCGCAGACAAGAAAAATCCTTAAAAATAGCTTCATATTTCTTTTTTACAAGTTAAACTCATTTACATGTTTGTTTTTGATACTTTCTAACTTTTCCTTTACAAACATAATACAAACTAAAAAAGCTAAAACTATTTTAACACAAGACTTTTTTCTATAAAATTAAAAATCACAATAGGAAAAGGAAAAGTCTTTACATTATCGAAGTTTACTCCATTAACTATCACTTCTTGAATCTTTACTTTCCAAAACTGAATATGAAGATGCTGATGCGAAAGTTTATGAATCACTGTCGCTTCATTACATTCTTCTATACTTAATACTGTATAAGAAGAGAAAATATCATTTGTTACCGCTTTCGAAACTGCATCAAAATCAATAATTTCATTGGTTTCTAAAAGTGGAAATTCATATAAATTATGCCAAATTCCCTTTGCTGTTCTTTTTTGAATTAGAGTATTCCCCACAACATCTTCCAGAATTAAATAATTAAAGAATCTATTTGTTACTTTTAATTTCTTCGATTTTACAGGCAAAACCGCTACTTTCTTCTTTTGCAGTGCTGCACAACTCTCATTAAAGCAACATATTGAACAGTCAGGACTTTTAGGCACACATTGCAAAGCACCAAACTCCATTACAGCCTGATTAAAAATTGCAGGATTATCCTTTGGCACTAATTCGAAAGCCAGTTCTGTAAATTCTTTTTTAGTTGCAGGTGCGGCAATATCCGACTCGATATCAAAGTAGCGCGACAGCACCCGAAATACATTTCCATCGACAACAGGCACAACTTCATTATAAGAAAAAGAAGCAATTGCTGCGGCAGTATATTCACCAACACCTTTTAATTTTAACAAGTCTTTATAATTAGAAGGGAAAATTCCATTTAGGTCATTTGCGACATTCTGAGCCGTTTTATGCAAATTTCGGGCACGAGAATAATACCCTAATCCTTGCCAAAGTTTCAAAACCTGCTCTTCTGAGGCATTTGCTAAATCAAATACCGTAGGAAATTCCTTTGTAAAAGCAAAAAAATAGGGCATTCCTTGCGCAACTCGAGTCTGTTGCAACATAATTTCTGAGAGCCAAATATGGTATGGATTGGTCGTTTTTCGCCAAGGCAAATCACGTTTGTTTTGTAAATACCATTTTATCAATATGTTAGAAAAATTCATTGCAAAATACTTAGAATACAAAAGTAAATGTTTATGTAATTAAAATTTAACGATTTAGCTTGATTAATTATTTTTTTAATTCCTATATTTGCAAACTCAAAAAAATAGTACACCATTTATAAAATAAAATAGGAAAGAAAATGACGAAAGCAGATATCGTAGCGAAAATTTCAGAGAAACTAGGTCTTGAAAAAGGAGATGTTCAAGCAACAGTAGAAACTTTTATGGAAGAAGTTAAAACTTCATTAGAGACTGGAGACAATGTTTACTTAAGAGGATTTGGAAGTTTTATAGTGAAAACTAGAGCTGAAAAGACTGGAAGAAACATTTCTAAAAACACCACTATCAAAATTCCAGCACACAACATTCCTGCTTTTAAACCTGCAAAAGTTTTTGTAGAAGGAGTAAAAACTAATAACGAAGCAAAATAATATTAATTAATCATAAAATCGACACGATATGCCAAGTGGTAAAAAAAGAAAGAGACATAAGGTAGCAACTCACAAACGTAAAAAAAGAGCGAGAGCTAACCGTCACAAAAAGAAAAAGTAGTTTTAAACTACTTTTTTCTTTTTAAACGTTCATTGAAATTGAAAAAAAGACTGAAGAGAGAAAAGAAAAAAGAACATAGACAAAATCTATTTTCTTTGCTCGATTCTCTACCAATCTTCTTTTCCCCGGGTTCAATACCTGTTAAAAATATTGTTTAATCCATCTGTAGATAAGATTTTAGATCTTAGATTTTAGATTTTAGATTTTTTTTAAAAGTCTATACTCTTCTCTCTATACTCTATTTTCTGAAAAAACAGATAAAAATTTACAGTGTGAATAAAGAATTAATCATTAGATCTAGTTCTGAAGCCGTAGATTTTGCCTTATTAAAAGATGGAAAACTAATTGAATTACACAAGGAAGAAGAGAAAAGCAACTTTCAGGTTGGTGATATTTTTATTGCCAAAATACGAAAACCCGTTGCTGGACTTAATGCTGCTTTTGTAAATGTAGGCTTCGAAAAAGATGCCTTTTTACATTATCACGATTTAGGACCTAACTTAGCTTCCCAACTGAAATTCATAAAACTTGTAAGCGCAGGTAAATTAAAAGATTTCTCCCTAAAAACCTTTCAGTTTGAAAAAGAGATTGACAAAGATGGCATCATTACTGATATTTTAAGTGCCAATCAATCTGTTTTAGTACAAGTTGTAAAAGAACCTATATCTACCAAAGGTCCAAGAATAAGCGCTGAGCTTTCATTGGCAGGAAGATTTATTGTTCTCGTTCCGTTTTCTGACCGCGTTTCTATTTCTCAAAAAATAGAAGACAAAAAGGAAAAGGATCGTCTAAAAAAACTTGTATTATCTATCAAACCAAAAGGATTTGGTGTTATTGTTCGCACAGTAGCCGAAGGCAAAAACGTAGCCGAATTAGAAAAAGATTTGCAGAACCTGCTTGGCAGATGGACTGCAATGTGTAAAAAATTACCAACTGCTCATCATCCATCAAAAGTATTAGGAGAACTTAACAGAGCTTCCTCAATACTTAGAGATGTATTTAATGATACCTTTAGTGGTATTCAAATAGATGACGAAGAGTTGTACCATCAAACGAAGGAATATCTGCAAGAAATTGCACCTTCAAAACAATCGATTGTTAAGTTTTATCAATCAAATGACACTCCAATTTTTGAGAAATACAATATAGAGAGACAAATCAAAACTTCATTTGGAAGAACGGTTTCTATGAGCAAAGGCGCATATCTTATTATTGAACACACTGAAGCTCTTCACGTTATAGACGTAAACAGCGGAAATCGTTCTAATAAGGCGACTAATCAAGAAGACACCGCCATGGAAGTAAATATGATTGCTGCCGCTGAAATTGCCAGACAACTTCGTTTGCGTGATATGGGTGGAATAATCGTAGTAGATTTTATCGATATGTCAAATCCTGAAAATAGGAAAGTCTTGTTCGACTTCTTGCGAGAAGAAATGAGCGACGATAAAGCAAAGCATAAAATCTTACCGCCTAGTAAATTTGGTTTAGTTCAAATTACCAGACAACGCGTAAGACCAGAAGTTAATATTAAAACTAGAGAAGAAGATCCGAACAATGAAAATGGCGAAATTGAAGCGCCAATTTTAATCATTGACAGAATCAAATCTGATCTAGACAGACTATTAAAAACCCACAAAAATGTTGTACTTAATGTACATCCATTTGTGGCTGCATACCTCAGTCAAGGTTTTCCATCATTACGTTCAAAATGGTTTTTTGAGCATAAGAAATGGGTGAAAATCATACCTCGTGACGCTTACACGTACTTAGAATATCATTTCTACGATAAAAAAGGAAATGTTATTTCAGAATAAAAAACAAAACCGCCTCTCGAAAGATTGGCGGTTTTTTTATGGCTTTTTTTCCGCCACGAATTCACGAATTATTATAATTTTAAATTCGTGAATTCGTGGCGGAAAAATTTTTAGCAACAATTTTAAACTATTCGTTTTGGAATTTGGAATTTAAAAAATTGGGATTTATTTTCATTTATTCCCTCACAATTTCTATTTTTTTCCTAATTTCATTCCCAAAAGCATCTACAACCGTGATATAATGTATACCAGATGTTGGTATAATTGGCAATTCATGAAACGTTTTTGTTGTTGCTTTATAGACATCATCAACATACCAAAACAGCTCTTTATCACGTTCTGAATAAGCAACTTTAAGAATTACTGGCTGAACTTCACTATTAAAATTCTTGGTTAAATAGATTTTACTGTTCGTTTTTGGATAAATAAAATCCATTGTTGTGGTTTGCGTTCCTTGGCAATCTTCCTTAAACGGCGGCAAAGGCAAATACTCTATATGTTGACTTTTGTAATACCAAGCCATAACTGGAGGCAGTACAAACCAACTTTTAGTCACAATATTGTCGACACTTTCACAACTACTGTTTACCTGAAAACGTTCTGTTTTATCTAAATGCACTCTTTTATGATAAGGACAAACTACTGTAGACTTCCCTTTTTTAGGAACCCATTGTTTAATTTTCGGACAATCTTCTTTGGCTAAATAACCGCTCAAACGACACACTTCAACTTCATCTAAATCTTTATAAGGCGTTTGAAACCACTTTTGTCGTGGTAATAAATTAAAAACATCAAACAAAATAGGCGCTGCACTTGTAACTCCGGTTAAAGTTGGTCTTCCCTCGCCTGTTGCATTTCCAACCCAAATTCCTACTACGTATTTTGAATTAGTTCCAATTGCCCAAGCATCTCTATTCCCGAAACTCGTTCCTGTTTTCCATGCAATTTTTAGTGAACTATCATAAAACTTCCAGGCTTCATCTCCTTCTGGCCTGTTAACCTCTTCCATTGCATTATAGGTTAACCAAATCGATCCAGCACCCAAAATATTCTTCTGATCACTTTCTGAACCAAAATCAGGTTCAAAATCATTTTTATAATTCAACTCTGCAAACTCTTTTGTTCGGTATTTAGCTTGATTTTTAGTATAATAATTTACTGTTGAAGATAAATTTGCATATGTTCTGCATAAATCCCACAAATTACTTTCGGCACCTCCCAAAATAAGTGATAACCCATAGTGATCTGGCGTTTTGTTGATATCTCTTAATTTGAATTTTTGCAATTCTTCATAGAATTTATTCACTCCAAAATCCTGCAACATTAAAACTGCCGGAATATTTAAAGATCGCGACAAAGCACGATGCGCAGGAACAGCACCATCAAATGTGAGATTAAAATTTTGAGGCGTATAACCTGCAATTTGCGTTGGAATATCTGCTATCAGAGTATTTGGCAATAATTCGCCATCATCGAGCATTCCCGCATACAAAAGCGGTTTTAAAATACTTCCTGTACTTCTTGGTGCATCAATAATATCTACATCTTTTTGATGATCTTTATCTGTTGGTGCATTTCCAACATAACTCATTACGTTTCTGTTTTGAACGTCAATTACCAAAATAGCCAAATTATGAACTTCATTTTGTCTGTACTGATTGTAGTAATATTTTGCAATCTGATTGACTCTGTTTTGCAACGCATAATCAATCGTCGTTTTTACACGTGTTCCTTCTTCACTCTTTGCAACTCTTTGCAATAAATGAGGAGCAATTTGAGGTAAATCATAAGGTTTTCGAGGTAATGGCTCTTCAATTGAAAGATCATATGTCTGCTTGTCGATTATTCCTTCCTGATGTAATTTCAGCAAAAGCCTGTTGCGTTTTTTCAATAACTTTATCTGATTTTTACCCGGATAAATTAAACTTGGTGCATTTGGCAACACGGCCAAAGTAGCATTCTCGGCCCAAGATAACTGGTTCGATTGTACTCCAAAATAACGCCACGAGGCCATTTCAAGCCCCACAACATTTCCGCCAAACGGAGCGTGAGCGGCATACATTTCAAGAATTCCATTTTTAGAATAACCTAATTCTAATCTTGTTGCCAGAATAATTTCTATAAATTTTTCAAAATATGTTCTTCCTTTTCCTTTTCTGGATAAACGAATTACTTGTTGGGTTAATGTACTTCCACCTCTAACAACTTTTCCTGCTTTTCTGTTTTGTTTAAAAGCATTTACCATTGCTCCAGGATTAAAACCTGGATGTCTATAAAAATATTCGTCTTCAAAATAAACGATACATTTTTTGAATTTATCAGGTACACTATCTTGTGCAGGAAAACGCCATTGTCCGTCTCGAGCAATTTTTGCGCCCAACAATTCACCTTCTTTACTTTCAATTACCGTAGAATAAGGTTCCTTAAATAAAGTTCTAGGGATAGAAAAATAATAAATCAGCAAGAGCAGAAATGCAATTGCTGATTTTATTTTATTCTTTTTTATCCAGTTTATAATGCGTTGCAAGAACGCTTTTAATTTATTTTTCAATGCTGATTATTTTATCGCAAAGGCGCTAAGTTATTCGCTAAGTTCGCAAAGATTTTTGCCACAGATTAAAGGATTAAAAAAGATTTTAAAATCTGTGCTAATCTGTGTAATCTGTGGCTAGAAAAAAATTTATTTTACTACCTCAACCCAAAATCCTTTTGTTCTGGCCAGGAATGTATTATCGTACATTGCTTCGCATTGTAAGCCAGGTAAATAATAACTCCCTAAATAAGATGCATTTAACAGGATTCTGAACACTTTTGTTTCTCCGGCTTTCATTCCAAAATAGAAATTAGTTCTGTCATCGCGAATATCAATATAGTCGGCAATATTATTAGTTGCGTCTCCGTAATCTGTAAAACGAGTGTTTACAATTTCGAATCCTGACGGAAGAATTTGCGACAATGCCACATTTTCTATGTGCTCATTTCTTTGATTTTTAACTGTAACTTCGGCAATAAATTCAGTTCCTTGACTAATTTTAGAAACATTAATAACACTTCCTTTTCTGTTTTTGAAAACAATAGACGCTGAAACATTACTCTGGATCACATTTTCCTGTCCAATTGGTAATATTCCTGTGTTTAAAACACGAACATAAACAGTATTCTTTTTAAGGTTTTTGAGTGTAACGCTATTAGAACCTGCCTGAACTATTAAACTTCTGTCTGCAACTGTTTTTTGCGTGCTTATTGTTTCTCCTTTTCCGTTTTTACTAAATTGAACATTAATACCTTTAGGTCCATTACTAATCGCAAATTTTGACATTGCATATAAACAGTAAGCAGTTGTTTGCGTGCTCATCCATTCATTATTTGACATTTCTTTGGCTAATTTTGTTGCCATTGCAAATGCTTTTTGTTGTTGTCCTAATAGTAGCATTGTTTCTAAAGCCATCGCTCTGTTTCTTGCCGTAGAACCATAATAATAGTAATTATAATTGCTTGATTCGTCTTCGATTTTACTATGCAAAAACAAATTCAATCCTGCTGATTTTTGTCCGGCCAAAACATATGCTGCTGCCAAACGCAGATTACTTTCGTTCGAAATACCTTTGGTTTCACGCAGTCTGTTCATCGAAGATAAATCGGCATTTCCGGCTAGAGCCAAAGTGTATAATCTGTAAGCTTGTGCCAAATCATTACCATATTTTGGTTCAAAACGCCATTGTTTTGCTTCTTTCTGTTGATACGAAATCCATTTTGACTTAAAGTTAATTGGCAAAACATACCCTTTTTTCTCGGCTTCTATCAAGAAATGCCCAGCGTATGAAGTCCCCCAATCATCGGCAATTGCATTACCTTGCCAATAAGATACACCTCCATTTGAAAGTTGAAAACTTCCTAATCTGGTAATTCCTGCTGTAATATTTTTTTGAATGAGTGCTTTACGAGTAGCATCTAAATCTACTACATCATTCAAATATAACTGTGGAAAAACTGACGAGGTTGTTTGCTCTACACATCCGTGAGGATATTGAATAAGGAACTGCAATCTTCCGTTTAAATTCATGGTTGGCATTGACGAAACTTCCAGTCTTGCTTTATTACTTCCTTCAACTCCAAAAGTTTTCCATGAAATCGTTTTGGTACTATTTGGAGGTAAAATTACATCAGTAAAAGTATTCGTAACCGGATTGGGATTTGTCATATCAATTTCGACATCATAAACTGATTTTTCTTTTCCAGAAGTCGCGATTACCTGCACCTTGGCAATTCCTGTTGCCGAGCCTACAACTAAATTAAAATATGCCATCTTTTCGTCTGGCTGGGTAAATGTTAACGATTGGGTTGCACTTCCCATCACTTTTAATCCATTGCTGGTTTTGATCTGTATGGAAACATTTTTAATATTATTTTCTGTTGCAAAAATTGTTACCGGAATGGTCACTTTTTCTGAAGGCGAAATTTTTCTTGGCAATGAAGCTAAAACCATCAACGGACTTTTAACCGGAGTTGCTTTTTCGACACTTCCGTAAGCACTTGTATTTGCATCGCCGGCAACTACCATAGTTCGAACTGAACCAATATATTTTGGTAATTTTAATTGATGTGATTTGGTTTGTCCTTTCTCTAATTTAAAAGGTCCATAATACAATACCACAGGTTTAAAACGGTTTGCTTTTTTAGCTTTTCCACCACTTAAATCCTGATCTCCACCAATACTAAAAATTTGATTTATTTTTCCGCCATATGCTCCTATTACATCATCGTAAATATCCCATGTTTTAACACCTAAAGCTTCACGCACATAGAAACTATCCCATGCATTTGGCGTTTTAAAACGTGTTAAATCTAGTAAACCTTCGTCGACAACTGCAATTGTATAGGTCATTTCTTTGCCTGTTTTTTCGCCTACTTTTACTGTAAAAGGCTGTTCCGGCTTTAAAACATCGGGCATTGAAATTGTTGGCGCCAGAATAGTATTCTTGTCTACAACTTCTATAGGAACGATTCCGTACATACGAATTGGCGAATCATTTTTGGTCGAAGCATGCGGTTGTAATAATGTGATATTAAAATACACGTTTGGAGCCATTGCTGATGTAATTGGAACTTGAACTTTTGTCTCGCCTTTTTGAGTTTTTGCCCAAATTGTCTGTACTACTTTTGATCCGTTTTCGATCGAAATCAAAGCGCGTCCGCCTTCACTTGACGGAAAAGATATTTGTGCTTTTTCGCCCACTGCATAGTTTTTCTTGTCTGTAGAAAAAACCAACATATTTGCTGTAGATGCATCTGTGTTGCGTGTTTTTCCAGACCAAATTGGCCAGTCGATATTTACGGTTAATGCCGTTGCATGACCATCTGTATTATCTGAAACTCGTACTAAATAACGTCCCCATTCTTCATCAGTTAATGAAAACTGAACATATCCTTTTCCGCTTGAGTCGGTATTCACGATAAATGTTTTGTATGATGTGGTCGCATTCGACGAATTATAATTAGATAAATTATCACTCGATGCATCCCACCACCAGCGCCATTCTACTTTATACACTTTTACTTCAAGATTTCTAACAGATTTTGGTCTTCCATTTTCATCAACAGTCACAATCTCAAAACGATTATTCGTTCTGGTTTCCAGCATGCCGTATTTATTAGGTTCTGGCGATTTTATCCCAACATAGGTTTTATATGGTGAATAGGTTGTCGAAATTACATCTGTGCTAAAGTCTCCTCCTTCTTCATATACTTTTGTGATGAATGAAGCACGAAGCATTCCCGGTGCCTGACCTTGTAATTTTGGTTGAATGTTTACAGAAGCTTTTCCGTTTTCATTCAGCTTTCCAGAGAAAACATTGATTTCTTCTGTACTAAACTTACGTACTAAATCATCAAAAGTAAATTTTTCATATCCTTTAAAAGTTGTGGTTTGTTGCGAAAATTTAGCCTGCATTTCCACATTCAAATTTTTAGCAATTGCACCGTGAAGCCAAGTCACCTCTAGATTACTTGTGTTTGGATAAGATGACGAAAGTGTTTTTCGTGAGAATGTATTTTTAATTTTTAAACGATTTGGTTTAATCGTTTCTATTTTAATGCTTTTATAAAATTTAGCTCCACCAACACTTATCATCGCTTCCCAATTTCCTGTAGGCGCCTCAGCACTTGTTGGAACTGTAAAAGCGTAATGATTTAGTTCGTTTGTTTTTTGAATGGTTTGATAAACGGTTTTTCCGTTTGGATCATTCAATCTAAATTTAATTGGATGCGATTTTGGAAGTTTATTCGAGGCATCATTTAAGATAAAGGACAAATACAAATTATCGCCCGGACGCCAAACGCCACGTTCTCCATAAATAAATCCTTTTAAGCCTTTTTGCAAAGTCTCTCCCGCAACATCAAAATTACTGACAGACAACGAAAGTCCGTCGTCTAACTTCACGTAAGTCGATTGATTTCCTAATGAAACAATTGCAAAATAGGCGAACTTATCCAATTGAAATGAAGCAATCCCTTCACTATTTGTTGCGGCAGTTGCAATTTTTTGTTGCTGATAGGTATACAATTCAACTCTTGCGTTCGAAATTGGTTCTGTGGTTACAATATTATTTACGGCAAATAAATACGATTTATTCTCGCCTCTTTTGGCAATTACACCTAAATCTGTTGCCAAAATATTGGTTGCAATTCTGGCATTGTAATAATATGAACCTGAGCAAGGATCTTGACTTTCTCTCCACTCATAATCATCGTAATAATAATCGTCGTAAGAGTTTCCGCTGTAGTTTACGTCATTTTCATCAACCTCTTCTTCCTCTTCATCATTTTGATCTCCGTCTGAGGTTTCGCATTTGTATAAAGAATATTTCTTTTTATACACAAATTCAACTCTATAAATTGCACCAGGTTCCGGCGTAATTATTTTAGATAAATCTAAAGCATACGTATTCCATTTACTCGGATTTACAAGTTTATTTTCGCTTAACTTTAAAGTTGTTTTCGCAACTGGCTGTGCTACTTTTTTGAGATTCTGGCTACCGTTTAATTCGTTGTATTGAAGAAATTGCAAGATGTTATTTTTGTAAATTTTATACACTTTTACATCGACAGCACTAAGATTTACGGCTTCAAAATTTAATTTTAAATTATTAGAACTCGGTAAAATTGTTCCGTTCTTAATAAAACGAACGCTTGGTTTTATTTGGTCAAAAGTGATTTTCTCATTGTAATTGGAGTCCATTTTTTTGCCATACTGGCTTTCAATTCCCTGAAAAACTTCGACTAATAAATCTCCCGCTAAAATTTGCTCCGGTTCTGATTCTTCATTTTGAACAACTTCTACTGGAGTATCAACGACCGCTGCAGCACTATCTACTACAATTGTTGTTGAATCTGCGAGCGAAACCGAAGCTTCTTCTACAACAACCGGAACTTCCTTTTTTACGGGTGTTTTTTCATTACTAAAATAAACTTTCAATAGATTTCCCTGAGTTGAGAATTTTAAATTGTTAGCATTCTGAATCGAAACTAATCCTTTAAAATCCTGACCTTTTTCAAGAGGTTCAGAAAAATTAATTAAAACAGATTGATTGCTTCCGTCCGGAACTTCGACCTTTACGATTTTAAATTCGTTTACATTTGTAATCGGAACATCAATTTGACCTTTCTGATCGATATCAAAACTGCTTCCGTCGTACAAAATTTCAAGGTTTGTAGCTTCGGAATAACGCTGAATACTATCGATTATAAAATTGAATTCTTTTCCGGAACCCGATTTTTTTTCGAATTTAATTTTAAGATTATTCCCTTTTTGTTTTGCTTCAACAAGTTTTTTAGCCGTTTCTATATCAATATTATCTGCTGTTTTTAATACGCAATTTAAATATTGATATTCTTTACTGTACGATTGAATATCAGCCGTGTTTATGGTAAAATCCTGCTTTATGGTTTTGACTGTAAAGTTAAATTCTGAAAGTATTTTTTCTTTCTCTTTCGGAATTGTAATCAGTTTATCTAAGTTTAAAGTAACTTGATATTCTGTTCCGGGCTTTAACTTTTTCTCGGGAATAAATGCAATTGTATTAGGAGAAAGCGCTACCACTTTACCATCGACACTTGGAGAAATATCAAACAAATCGCTGTCTAAAACCTGATTGGCTTTCCATTCTTTTTTATCGAAAGCCAGAACCACCCTAATATCAGATTCCGACGAGACTATTCCCCCCGTGAAACTGACTATATACTCTTTGAATAATGAAAAATCGGAATTGAAATCGGCTGCTGATTTTCTGCCGCAAGATTGAAAAATAAAAAACACACAAAACACGAGAACTAATCCTTTTGCTTTCACTTTTATTTAGAGTTAATGGGTTACAAATTTAAAAATTGACAGAACGTTTTAACATTTCATTGTTAAAAGCATAACTAACGAAATGCCAATTATATTGTAGTAAATGTATAATATTTTTCTAAATATTTTAAGAGGAAAATTCTTTAGGTTAAATTATTTTTTTAAGCTAAAAAAAAGAAGGATTATTTACGTCTTTCAATAAAAAAACGTTTCATTAAATCTGCTGCTTCATTGGCCATAATACCCGAAACTACGGTAGTTTTTGGATGCAATTTTGTTCCCATTGTCATGAAACCTCTTTGTTCGTCGCGTGCTCCAAAAACAATTTTAGAAATCTGACTCCAGTACAAAGCGCCTGCACACATTTGGCAAGGCTCGAGGGTAACATATAAAGTACAATCTTTTAAATATTTTCCGCCAAGAAAATTGGCAGCAGCAGTTATCGCCTGCATTTCGGCGTGAGCTGTAACATCATTCAGTAATTCTGTCAAATTATGACTTCTTGCAATTACTTTATCGGCTACAACAATTATGGCTCCAACAGGGATTTCGCCTTTATCAAAAGCCATTTCAGCTTCCTGCAAAGCTTTTTTCATGAAGTATTCGTCGGTGAAAGGATTTATCATAATGGCAAAAATAAGGTTTTACTGTTTATTTTTTATTACATTTATTTTTTGATATTCAAACAATGCATAAAAAATACAAATTATCGATTCCGGAACCTTGTACAGAAAACTGGGACAAAATGACGCCAAATGAAAATGGTAGGTTTTGTTTGAGTTGTTCAAAAACGGTTATCGATTTTACCGAAATGCTACCGGAAGAAATTCAGCATTTTTTTATTCAGAATCAGGACAAAAATGTCTGCGGAAGAATAAGAAAATCTCAATTAGACTCGATAACTATTCAAATTCCGAGTCGTATTCTTTATACACAAACGCATTATCATAAAATGTTTTTATTGGCATTGTTTATTGCCATGGGAACTACTTTGTTTAGTTGTCAGGATAAAGACGGAAACAAACAAAAAATTGACAAGATTGAAGTTGTCGAAGATTCTCCTGTTGTAAAAACTACTTCTAACGACACGCTTGATGTCAATAATCAATCATCAAAAGCTAGCGACACAAAAACAACAAAACGTAAAAGCCGTTCTGCTCTTAAAAAAGAAAAAACATTCTCTCTTACAAAAACAAAATGTGGAGAAGCAATAACTTACACTGACGATTATGTAGACGATACGGTTTATGGCGGTATGGGAATTGATGTTTCGCCAGATTATCCTGGAGGAAAAGATTTATTTTATGAAAGGTTTAGATCTGAATATGAAATACCTAAAAAGTTAAAGAAATCTACTGGCGTAATCAAAATGTCTTTCGTTATTGAAAAAGACGGAAAACTAGATGAAATAAAAATCATTGAAGATCTTGGTTTTGGAACTGGAGAAGAAGCCATTCGGGTTTTAGAAAAATCTATAAAATGGACTCCGGGCGAAACCAAAGGAAAAAAAGTTAGAACTTTTTATGATCTGCCAATTACTCTTGAGCTCGATACTTTGAATCCAAAAAAAAGAAAAAGGAAATTTTCGAAAATTACCTCTATGCAAGTTTTTAAAACGGGAGAAAGTAATGAACAACCTAAAGTCGAAAATGCAGTTTCAGTAAATGAGAACGCAACTAAAAATGTTTCATCAACAGAAGTTGCTTCTGCTGAACTTGTAAAACCAGTACCAACAAATTGCGTCGAGACTACTACAAACCAAAAAGCCGAAGAACAAATTATAATGAATGGCGGTATAGCAATTGAAATTGCTCCTGAGTTTCCTGGAGGCCTTTCTAAGTTTTATACTTTCTTAACCAATACATTTAAGATTCCTGAAAACAATTCTGAAACTTACAATAAAATTAGAATTTCGTTTGTGGTAGAACAAGATGGCTCCTTAACTTATGTTAAACCAAATCAAATTTATCGTGAATCAAACGAAAAAATTGAAGCGATTGATGAAGCGCTGGAAAAAGAAACCATTAGGGTTTTACAATTATCTCCTAAATGGGTATCTGCATTATATAATGGCAAAAAAATTAGAACGAGATTTTTTTTACCATTAGTTATACAAAACAATACTATAACGCTGCCCGAGCCAATATCCAAATAAATATCGTTTGAGTGTTGCTACGTAATCTAAAAAGGAAATTTAAATTTAAAACCGTAAATTTGCTTTTTACCTTACAATGAAAAGCAACTTACTTTCAAACATATACAATCCGGCTGATTTACGCTTACTTTCTGAAACTCAACTACCGGAAGTCGCACAGGAATTACGTCAATTTATAATTGATATCGTTTCTGTAAAAGAAGGTCACTTAGGCGCCAGTTTGGGCGTGATTGAATTGACCATTGCATTGCATTATGTTTTTAATACTCCCAACGATTTACTGGTTTGGGATGTTGGTCACCAAGCATATGGGCATAAAATTTTGACGGAAAGAAGAGAAAATTTCGACACAAATAGACAACTAAACGGTATTTCTGGTTTTCCAAAAAGAAGTGAGAGTATTTACGATACTTTTGGTGTAGGTCATTCTTCAACATCTATTTCGGCAGCTTTAGGAATGGCAATTGCTTCTAATTTAAAAGGCGATTTCGAAAAACAACACATTGCAGTTATTGGCGATGCTTCTATTGCATCTGGAATGGCATTTGAAGGTTTAAATCATGCCGGAGTTACAAATGCTAATTTGTTGGTTATTTTAAATGATAATGCCATTGGAATTGATCCAAGTGTGGGGGCTCTCAAAAAATATCTTACTGCTGTAAAAGAAGGAAAAAACCCGAAGAAGAACAACATGATTAAATCTTTAAATTTTGATTATTCGGGTCCAATTGATGGTCATGATCTTCCTAATTTAATAAAAGAACTTAATCGCTTAAAAAATATAAAAGGCCCAAAATTTCTTCATATTGTTACTACAAAAGGAAAAGGTTTACAACAAGCCGAAGAAAATCAGGTTAAATACCATGCGCCCGGAAAATTTGATGCTTCGACCGGAGAAATCATTTTAAAATCTGAGGAAAATTTACCTCCTAAATATCAGGACGTTTTTGGTTTAACTATTTTAGATTTGGCCAAAAAGAACGAAAAAATCATCGGAATTACTCCGGCAATGCCATCTGGAAGTTCTCTAAAATTCATGATGGACGAAATTCCGGAACGTGCTTTTGATGTGGGAATTGCAGAACAACACGCCGTTACACTTGCAGCCGGAATGGCAACGCAAGGTATGATTGTGTATTGCAATATTTATTCGACATTTTTACAACGCGCTTACGATCAGGTTATTCACGATGTTGCTTTGCAAGATTTACCTGTTATTTTTTGTTTAGATCGTGCTGGTTTGGTTGGCGAAGACGGCGCTACGCATCACGGCGTTTTTGATATTGCTTATTTGCGCGCAATCCCAAACATTATAATTTATGCACCAATTAATGAAATTGCGTTGCAAAACATTTTATATACAGCTCAATTAGGATTAAATCATCCTATAGCGATTCGTTATCCAAGAGGCCGAGGTGTTATTGCAAATTGGGAAGTAGAAAATTTCGGACATTATGAAGAAGTAAAAATTGGTCAGGCATTTTGTTTAAAAAACGGAACAAAAGCGGCTGTTTTATCTACCGGAACAATTGGTAATAATGTAATCTTAGCCATTAATGAATCTGAAAACAAAGATGCGATCGCACATTACGATTTCCCATTCATAAACCCATTGGATACGGGCATGTTACTTGATGTTTTTTCGAATTACGATCGAATAATTACTATAGAAGACGGTACTGTAAATGGCGGTTTTGGAAGTGCTATTTTAGAGTTTTCGGCTTCAAATAATTTCAAGAATAAAATTGAAGTGCTGGGCATTCCTGGCATGTTTATTGAGCACGGAACGGTAAATCAATTACAACAATTGTGTAAAATTGACGTTAAAAGTTTGATAAATCTTTTCCAAACGATCTAAAATAATTATTTTGCAACACCAAAACAAACTAAAATCATAATGAAATTATTGCGTTCTACCCTTTTGCTTCTATTGCTTTTGTGTACTTCAAATAACTTTGCTCAAATTATACAAACGACTTTAGACCCGAATCAATTACCTCCGCTTCCAACTAATTGGACTAAAAAAAATCAGGTGGGTTTTGATATTTCCGAAATTGCTTTTGTGAACTGGAGTGCCGGGGGAACAAGTTCTATTTCTGGTTTGTTTAAGGGCGAATTTGGAAGAACTTACATTAAAGGAAATCACAAATGGGCGAACGAACTTATTGTAAAATATGGTTTGAATAAGCAAGATGGTACTGAACTAAGAAAAACCGATGATGCTTTTTTACTAAACTCTACTTATGGTTTTAGAAAAGACTCGATTACAAATTGGTATTATTCTGCAAAATTTAATTTTAACACTCAATTTACCAACGGATACAATTACCCAAATAGAGATATTGCTATCTCTAAACCTTTTGCACCGGCTTATATCTTTTTAGGAGCTGGAGCTGAAAACTCAAATAAAAAGAAAAACAGAACTTTTTATTTCTCTCCAATAACATTAAAAACCACTTTAGTTCTAGATCAGGACTTAGCAAATCAAGGATCATTTGGTGTTAAAAAAGCTGTTTATGCGCCGAATCCTCTTGATCCAACTCAACAAATTTTGATTGAAAACGGACAAAAAGTAAAAGCGGAATTTGGTATTTTGGTTACGGGATATATGAAGAACGAAATTTACAAAAACGTATTTTACGAAAACAGATTGAGTTTGTATACAGACTATTTGAATAAATTTGGAAATGTCGATATTGATTACGACACTCGTTTAGATCTTGTTGTTAATGCTTATGTAAAAGCTAATATTGGTGTTCACTTGGTTTATGATGATGATATTAAAACCAAAAAAGATGTTATTGATCCAACTACAGGATCAAAAAGTCAGGTTAACGACGGACCAAGAATGCAGTTAAGACAAGTTTTAGGTGTTGGTCTGGTTTACGCTTTTCAATAATAAAACTCCTTAACGAGTACTAAAAATGCCCTATAAAATATCTTTTATAGGGCATTTTTATTTTTAAATCCAATTCGAATTACTGGATTAATTATTCTTTCTTCCGTTAATGGTTTCAAACAATTCTAACGCATTTCCGTCTGTTAATAGCGAAACATAATGGCAAATATGCAGTAAACGCTCGTACAAATTTGTTTTCTCTAAATGATGTTTTTCAGGCAACATTTTCAAAAGTAATTTATCGTAGTTTGATGCTGTTCCTTCATATTTATTATTAAAAGCTGTTATAAATTTATCCAATAAAGTCTGGATAATTTGATAACCAACAATTTCTTTCTCGATAACTTCTCTACTCTGGTAGATTTTTTCAACGCTCAAATTGATAATATCATTCATTTGCGCTTTGTACTTACTTTTATCTGTTAAGGCAAAAGGAAATTGTCCGGCTAGAATCGCTTCTTCATTTTCAATAAAAACATCTACGGCGTCGTTAATCAAAGTTCCAATGGCAAGAGCACGTAAATAACTAATACGATCTTCTTTTGTGGTTAACGTTTTATATTTTGCAACTCCAATATTGTCTTTTACAAGTTTGATTAGATATTCTAAAGCATAATCCTCAGAAACCAAACCTAAATTTATTCCGTCTTCAAAATCGATAATCGTGTAGCAAATATCATCTGCCGCTTCAACTAAATAAGCCAGCGGATGTCTTTCAAAACCAATATCATCTCCAGATTTATTGGCAATCATTCCCATATCTTTGGCAACAGCTTCAAAAAATGTTTTATCAGTCTGGAAGAAACCATACTTTTTATCGGCAATATTATTGGTTGGCTTTTTAGGCAAACTTTCTTTTGGATATTTCATAAAAGCACCCAAAGTCGCGTACGAAATTCTAAGTCCTCCTTCAATTCCGGGACGACTTGCAGTCAATACTGAAAAACCATTGGCATTTCCTTCAAAATCAATTAAATCCTGCCATTGTTTTGGTGTTAAATGCTCTTTGTGTTTTAATCCGTTTCCTATCGAAAAATACTCTCCAATGGCTTTTTCGCCCGAATGTCCAAAAGGCGGATTACCAATATCATGCGCCAAAGATGCCGCAGCAACAATAGCTCCAAAATCGTTCATATGATAACCATGAACTTCTTTTAAATACGGATATTTTTCTATAATTTTTTTTCCTACCAAACGCCCTAACGAACGCCCAACTACCGAAACTTCTAAACTATGTGTTAATCTGGTGTGCACAAAATCTGTTTTAGAAAGCGGAATCACCTGAGTTTTATCCTGTAAAGATCGAAACGCCGCCGAAAATATAATTCGGTCATAATCTACTTCAAAGCCTAAACGAGTATCATCTTGTTCTACACGCAATCTTTTGCTAGTATCGCCTTGGCGTTTTAGTGATAAAAGTTGTTCCCAGTTCATGTTTAATTTTAGATTTGTGATTTTAGATTTTAGATCGAGGATCAAAAGTACAGTTTATTTTTAGGATAAAATATGTCACAGATTAATTTGATTTAAAAGATTAAATGTTTTGTTCGCCACGAATTTCACGAATTAACACAAATCATTGCGGGTAAATTAATTAGTGAAAATTCGTGAAATTCGTGGCTAAAATTTTATACATAACGATAATTATAATCTGTGGCAAAAAAACATTTTAAAATTCTAAAGCAGTACTATGTTTAATTTCGCCCATTACAAAAATACTATTTGTGTTTCCGATGTTTTCGATTGTAGACAATTTATTCATTACAAAATCCTGATAACTCTCCATATCCTTTACCAAAATTTTTAGCATAAAATCGTAATCGCCTGCAATATTATAACATTCGATAATTTCAGGAAGTGCTACAATATCTTTTACAAAATTGCTTCCCACATTTTTGGCGTGCTCTTTTAAACGAACATTACAAAAAACGGTCATTCCCCGATTCATTTTTTTCTTATCTAATAGTGCAACATATTTAGTAATAAATCCGTCGCGTTCTAACCTCTTTATACGCTCATAAACTGGCGTCACGGTCAGGAATAATTTGCTCGCAAGGTCTTTTGTATTAATATTCGAGTTCTCCTGAAGGTATTTTAAGATCAATAAATCAGTATTATCTAAATTTTCCATAGTGTTTTTTACGGCTAAAGTTCTTTTTAAAAGATTTCATCAGTAAAATAATCTCCAATAAACTAATTTTAAAATACATTTTACTGAAATATTTGCCAAATATAAGTTTTAAAATCTAATACAATAAATTTGTTCAGTAAAAAATACTGAAATAAAAAATGAAAACAAATAATTTAGGTTATCCAAGAATTGGGAGCAACAGAGAATTAAAAAAAGCTTCTGAGTTGTATTGGGCAGGAAAAATAGCTGTCGACGAATTAATCGAAGCCGGAAAAAATATTCGCCGCCAAAACTGGCATTTACAATCTGAAGCTGGTGTAGATCTGATTCCGTCTAATGATTTTTCTTTTTACGATCAAGTTTTAGATTTAACACTAACTGTTGGAGCAATTCCGGAACGTTATCAAGAACTTGCTAAAACAAACTCGCCTATCGATTTGTATTTTGCTATGGCAAGAGGCGCACAAAGAGACGGACAAGATGTTGTAGCAATGGAAATGACAAAATGGTTTGATACCAATTACCATTATATTGTTCCTGAATTTACAAAAAACCAAAAATTCGAACTGTTTTCAGAAAAAGTAATTACTGAATTTAAAGAGGCAAATGCTTTAGGAATTACTACAAAACCTGTTTTAATTGGGCCAATATCTTATTTGCTTTTAGGAAAAGAGAAAGAAGAAGGTTTTCATAGAATTGATCTTATCGATAAATTGCTTCCGGTTTATTTCGAAATTTTCGAGAAATTAAAAGCCGAAAATGTTGAATATATTCAGCTAGACGAACCGTTCCTTGCTTTGAATTTAACGGATAAAGAAAGAAATACTTTCACGAAAGTGTACAACGAAATCAACGAGCGTTTCCCAAATATCAAAATTATTTTAGCGAACTATTTTGATTGTTTTGGAGAAAATCTAGAAACTGCTTTGGCTTTGCCTGTTGATACTTTTCATTTAGATTTAGTACGTTGTCCGTCTCAATTAGATGATATTTTAGAATCTGGAAAATTGGCTTCAAACGTAAATCTTTCTTTGGGAGTTGTTGACGGAAGAAATATCTGGAAAAATGACTTTAAAAAATCTTTAGAGTTAATCAAAAAAGCAACTGATGCTTTGGGAGAAAACAGAATTCTTATTGCTCCATCTTGTTCTTTAATTCACAGTCCATGCGATTTAGATTTAGAAACAAACGATGTAATTCTAACTCCCGAAATTAAACAATGGCTGGCTTTTGCAAAACAAAAAATTAATGAAGTTGTTTTATTAAAAAAATTCGCCTCTAACGAAATTGACATTAAAAACTCGATTGATTTTGAAGAAAATAGAATTGCAAACGAAAATCGTAAAACATCAAAATTAATTCATAACAACGAAGTTAAAACGCGTGTTGCCGGAATTACAGCTTCTGATGACAAACGTAAAAGTACTTTTGCTACGAGAAGAAAGAGTCAGATCGAAGCCTTAAACCTGCCCTTGTTCCCTACAACTACAATTGGATCTTTTCCTCAAACGGCTGAAGTGAGAAGCTGGAGAGCAAAATTTAAAAAAGGTGAGTTAACTACTGAACAATACAACGAACTAATCGAGAAAGAAACCGAAGCTACGATTCGTTTTCAGGAAGAAACCGGAATTGATGTACTTGTTCACGGAGAATTCGAAAGAAACGATATGGTGGAGTATTTTGGGGAACAATTGGCTGGTTTTTCTTTTACAAAAAATGGCTGGGTACAGAGTTACGGAAGCCGTTGCGTGAAACCTCCGGTTATTTATGGTGACGTTTCGAGACCAAACCCTATGACGGTAAAATGGTCGAAATATGCACAATCTCTAACGCCAAAATGGGTTAAAGGAATGCTAACAGGACCTGTAACGATTTTGCAATGGTCGTTTGTTCGTAACGATCAGCCGCGTTCTGAAACTTGTACGCAAATTGCTTTGGCGATTCGTGACGAAGTTGTTGACTTGGAAAAAGCAGGAATCAAAATTATTCAAATCGACGAACCTGCAATTCGCGAAGGTTTACCGTTGCGAAAAGAAGAATGGGCAAATTATTTAGACTGGGCTGTAAAGGCTTTTAGAATTTCGGCAAGTGGCGTAAACGACGATACCCAAATTCATACACATATGTGTTACAGCGAATTTAACGACATTATTCAAAACATTGCCGATATGGATGCCGATGTTATTACGATCGAATGTTCGCGCTCGCAAATGGAACTTTTAGATGCTTTTGCCAATTTTAAATATCCAAACGAAATTGGACCTGGAGTTTACGACATTCACTCTCCACGTGTTCCGTCAAGCGAAGAAATGGTTCGTTTGTTAGAAAAAGCTTCGGCGGTTATTCCGGTAGATCAATTATGGGTAAATCCTGATTGCGGTTTAAAAACACGTCATTGGGAGGAAACCAAAAAAGCTTTAATCGAAATGGTTGCTGCCGCTCAGGAAATGAGAGCCGCTGTTGAAAATCCTGTTTCATAATTTTTATTTAACTGTGTTAGTAGCAAGTCTTTTTTTGCCACAGATTGCACAGATTAAGACATACTTTATAGCTGTTCTTTAAGAAATCTGTGAAAATCTTTTAATCTGTGGCTGAATTTTATCGCTTTGAGATTTGGCATAAACAGTTACATTTTTTTATTTAGATATATTTTTGTTTTTAGTGCCAACTGGCGAAATCGGAACTCTTGTAGTTATGAATTAATTCCGATTTCGTTTAGGTTGGTATTATTTTTTTGAAGCAGAAAATTTCCGTTTTCATAAAATCTTTCATCAACAAAAAAGCACTTCGTTTGAAGTGCTTTTCTATTTTACCTTAAAATCTAAATTTAGAAGTTTTTAGAAATTCCAATGTTTACTGTTTTTCCAAAATTGAAATCGAATTTATTATAATCTACGTCAGTTTTATCATAACTTAATGTTTCGTAGCCTAAACCTCCAATACTAAAATTTAAACCAAAACCCTTCTTCATATTAATAAATAAAGCTGGAGTTATACCTGCATATAAACCGTCAGCTTTATTATCCGATACAAGTGATCCATTTTCATAATTTTTCACTTTTTGATTTTGAAAACCAGCTCCTAAATCAGCAAAAACTGAAAAAGTTTCACTCAAAGGCACCGTATAACGTACAAATGCTCCAGCTTTAAAATTATTAGCTTTCCCTTCAGCCCCGCCATTATTAGTTTTTGAAGACTGTATCATAAACTCAACTCCCGCCGTCCAGTTATCATGAAATTGGTAACCAACTTTTGGAGAAAATTGAAAAGTATTTGTTTTTACCGATGAGATTTCTCGATCGGCTTTTTCAGAAGTATAACCAATGTTTCCTCCTACTAAAACTGTTCCTTTCTGTGCGTTTGCAAAGCTAGCTATAGCTAATGCAAGAATAAGTAGCATTTTTTTCATAGTTTTTTTATAAGTTAAAATTTACAGTTATTCAACAACAACGATGCCATCACATTGCTCATTAAATTCAGAAAACTCACATTTACAATTACTTGATAAAAACCAAACACATAGTTTACAAACTCAGCTTTTAATACAAATTACTACTTATTAATTTTACTTAGTGCACAAAAAAAGCACTCCAATTGGAGTGCTTTTTTAAAATTGAAATATATAATTCCTAAAATTAGAAATTCTTTAAAAGGCTAAATTTAGTAATCAATAATATTTCTGTTTACTTTTGTAGCAAATAAAAAGTCATGTCGATAGAAGTAAACAACATATCAAAAAGTTACGGAACTCAAAAAGCATTGAATTCAATTTCATTCTCTATTCAGAAAGGAGAAATTGTTGGATTTCTGGGTCCAAATGGAGCAGGAAAATCTACGTTGATGAAAATTTTGACGACTTATTTACTTTCAGATGATGGCACAGCTCTTGTAAATGGTCATGATGTTATGACGGATACAAAAGCGGTTCAACGTTCGATTGGATATTTACCAGAACATAATCCGTTGTATTTGGATTTGTATGTTCGCGAGTATTTGGCTTTTAATGCCGATGTTTATCAGGTTCCAAAATCAAGAATCGAAGAAGTTATTCAACTTACAGGTCTGTCAAACGAAAGTCATAAAAAAATAGGACAATTATCTAAAGGATATCGCCAGCGTGTGGGACTTGCCAACGCTTTATTGCACAATCCAGATGTTTTAATTCTAGACGAACCAACTACTGGTCTAGACCCAAATCAGTTGATGGAAATTCGAAATGTTATTAAAAATGTCGGGAAAGATAAAACGGTTTTTCTTTCGACACATATTATGCAGGAAGTTGAAGCAATTTGCGATCGTGTCATTATTATTGACAAAGGACAAATTGTTGCCGACAAAAAACTAGATCATTTGGTTTCTGAAAATAAAGAACAGGTAATCGAAGTCGAATTTGATTATCAAATCGAAGAACAACTTTTGGCAAAGCTTGAAAATATTACATCATACAGAAACATTCACGATATGACTTGGGAATTGATCTTTGTTGCCGAAAAAGATATGCGTCCGGCTATTTTTGATTTCGCCAACGAGAATGGTTTAAAAACATTACAACTAAATCAGAAAAATAAAAATCTGGAAGCTGTCTTTAGAGAAATTACTAAATAAGTCACAGTTTATAGTCGCAGTTTACGGTTAAAAGCCAATTCTTCTATTTGAAGAATTGGCTTTTTTGTTTATGAAACATTCCGCTCTCACCTCAACTTTTTGTCGAAGCGTGAAGCCCTATTTTTACTGGATTTTTTATCAAAAATCTGATTTTTAATTCTATTTTTTACTTTTTATCTAAATCACGAACAACTAACTATCAGTTCGTTATGGTTTTTTGTTGCAAATTTTAACTATTTTTATTTAGACTTATTATAAATAGTTATATATTTGAACTCTGAAACTTCAAAATACCACACCGATGTTCTCTATAATCAATACTATTAAATCCTTATTTTTCAAGATATCAAAGCCTTTTTTTAATCTTCAAAAAAAAATTTCTGATAGACTAGAACAAATCGTTTTAAAATAGAAACATCTATTGACAACGATAAAAAAGGTATTTATTTTTTACAGATTCGTATACTCAAATACATTAAAACCTTACTCCAATAAAATCAAATCAAAATACCATGAAGAATTTTATAACATCTATTATACTTGCGTTTTCGGTCTACGGATTTTCCCAGACCGAAAAAGAGAAAGATAGCGTTGTCGAAACCTCTATAAACGTTTTAGATGAAATTGTAATTACTAAAAAGAAAGTTTTATATACTCAAAAATCAGATCGATTAGTTTTTAATGTAGAAAATAGCATTGTTTCTGAAGGAGGAACTGCTCTCGATGTTTTATCACGCGCTCCGGGTGTTGTGGTGTCTCAGGATGGAGAATTATCAATTCGTGGACAACAAGGTGTTGGCGTGATGATAAATGGTAAATTAACACAGCTTTCGCAAAAAGAATTGGCTAATTATTTAAAGTCTACAACCTCATCAAATATTAAACAAATCGAAGTTATTACAAATCCTTCTTCTAAATATGATGCAACCGGAAAAGCCGGAATTATCAACATTATTTTAAAGAAACCAAATGCGGGCGGTCTTAAAGGAACTGTTTTTACAAATTATGGAAGAGGTCGAAAAAACAGAACAAATTCTGGTGTAAATCTTAGTTACAACAAGGATAAATTTGGCGTTTACGGAAACTACAGCTACACTTTTAGAGGCGAAGAAGAACGCAAAGTATTTGATCAAAATCAATATACAGATAATACTCGCCAGACTATTTCGACAAAAAATCATCAAACTTCAACGACTGATGAACCGTTGACTTCTAACAATTTTAAAATAGGAACTACTTATGAGGTTTCTCCTAAAACAAATTTAGAAGTTTATATTGATGCAAAACTTGGACGTTATGAAAATATTGCCAACGGTAGAAATACGTTACTTAATGCATTAGATCAAATACAATTTGATGCTTCGACCTATAATGACAGCAAAGAAAAATGGAACGATTATACGTATGCTTTTTCTGGGGTTCATAAATTTAATACGGAAGGAAAAAATATGTCTTTTGATTTTGAATATGAAACTTCAAAATTTAGATCAAATCAGTTTCAGAGTGCAAAAAACATTGATCCATCGAGTACAACGAATGTAAATGACAGACGAGGTTATATTCCGTCACAATTAAAAGTTTTTACCGGAAAAGTAGACTTTACAAATCCTTTAAAAGAAAAACAATCTATTGAATGGGGATTTAAAGCAAGTGTAAAAAACAATGACAATCCTTCGGTTTACGAATATTATGATAACAATCAATGGATTGTTGATCTTAATTCTACGAATCATTTTGAGTATAAAGAACAAATTTATGCGGCTTATGCCAATTATAAATATCAACTGGAAAATTTTAATATTCAGGGTGGTTTAAGAACTGAATATACTGCGATAAACATTTTACAAAAAACCTTAAATGAAGAGCATAAGGATGATTATTTAAAATGGTTTCCAAGTGTTTCATTGAAGTATGAATTAAGTAGTAACCACTCGTTACACGCTTCTTACAGCAAAAGAATAAACAGACCAAGCCAATTTGATTTGAATCCGTTTCGTTTTTATGATGATTCGTTTAATTACTCTCAGGGAAATCCAAATTTGGTTCCTGAAATCACTCATTCGACAGAAATTGGATATGCCTGGAAAAGTGCTTTTATGGCTTCATTGTATTTCAGTAAAACTAAAGATGTTTTTACCGAAGTTTATGTTTATGATCCAGCAACTAACACGACAGTAACGTCGCAAATTAACGTTGACAAATCCTATAATTATGGGGCAAATATTACCAATACAACCGAAATTTATAAATGGTGGTCTGTAAATACTCTATTTAATATTTTCGAAAATAAATTTATGGGCAATGTTGTGAATACTGATAAAATTGACCCAATTGTAACTCTAAATTTAAGTGTACAAAACTCATTTACAATTACTGAAAGCTGGAAAGCCGAAGCAAATGCTCAATACCAATCAAAATCTAATCTTGGTATTTATGAAAGAGATGCATTCTTTGATTTTAGCATCGGAATTTCGAAACAGGTATTGTCTAAAAAAGGCAATATAAAACTGAACATTACTGATATTTTTAATACTAATAATTTCCACATCAACTCAGTTATTGCACAAACAAGTATCAACAAAAGATATGATCTTGACAACCGCATTGCAACGATTGCCTTTACCTATAGAATCTAATGTTTTTGGATCTTTAGTTTCCTTGTTTTTGTTTTTTTTTGATGGAAAAGAGCCTGTATGTAGTTAACAGGCTCTTTCTGTTTTTGGTTGATAGATTAATAGACGGCGAAAAATGGCACGCAGATGATGCTGGTTTAAATGGCTTTATGCTGATTTTTTATTTTACAACGGATTAATCCCGAAGCTTCGGGACTTTGCTACAATATAAATCATTCCTTCGGAATTTTTCTTTAAGAAGTTCCAGAGGAACAAAACATATTGTAGGGATGGATTTTAATCCATCCTTCGCAAGAAGCTCAATAACGTTGGGCTACCCGCTTTTGAGGGCTTCGACTTCGCTCAGCCTGACAACTTTTAATATTAAATTCTTAAACAAGAAAAAGTCTTTTGGAGAATATTACTTCTCACAAAAGACTTTAAAAACTAACTAACAAAAAATAACAAATAAAAATCAAACTAGAGTTACGCTCTGGTTTTTTGCTTTTTCTTTTTTCCACACCAAATGTAAAATCCTGTAATGGGCAAACTGGCACAAATTAAACTTGCCAGGAAATAAATAATCTTAGTTGGTAATCCGCCTACCGCACCAATATGAAGGCTGTAATTGGAACGCATTAACCATTTTGAAAAACGTTCGTCACCAATATATTTATGTGATTTTGGAAGCAATTCGAGTGTTTTCGAATCAAAATATAAATCTCTCCAAACGCCTTTATACATATCTGTACATACATAAAAATCTTCTTTTGGATCATCTGGAAAATGAATAATAACGGCTTCTTTATTTTCCTTGGCGATTTCTGTTCGTACTTTCTTCCAAAGAAAATCGGCAGCAGCCAGCTTATCCATTTGTTGTTTGGATAAAGTATCTTTTTTAACCGCAACAACTTGTTCTTTTTTATCTTTTTCGTCGGTCCAACCACCACTAATCCAATAAGTACTTTCTCGCAACCAATGAAAGCTCATTAACATTCCGGTAAAAGCAATAAGCATTGCTAAAATCAACGTATAAAACCCCATAACGTTATGCAAATCATAATTCAGACGTTTAAATTTGGCATCCCATTTTATTTTAAAACTACTATTTCTGGTTGTTTTATTCCACTTTTTAGGAAACCACAGTATAAGTCCGCTTATTAATAAAAGGAAGAAAATAAAGGTTGCCCAAGCTGTTATTTGCGAACCAATTTCCCGATCGAGCCAAAGATTACGATGTCCTTCATCCATTATATGAAAAAAGTCCTCATGGTCTACCATTCCTGTAATTTTACCGTTATACGGATTTACATAAATCAGCGAATCCGATTCGATATCGACTTTAATTGATTTATCTAAACCATTATACCAAACTCCATGAATTTCTTTATTGGGTAATACTTTTTGAACTGCTGCATAAATTTGTGAAGGCGGTAATAATTTGTCCGGACTTTGAGCTTCTACATTTAAATATGGCGATGTTAGTTCTTTTATTTCGTGTTCGAAAACTAAAATGCAACCCGTTATTGCCATGATAACTACTATTATTCCTGATCCCAATCCGAGCCATAAATGCAGCCAGGCATTGATTTTACTAAAACGTGATTTTCCTTTATTGGGTGGTTTACTTGAACGGCTTTTAAAAATATTCATTGAAATTAGTATTTGAAAAACAACATTAGATTGATATATAAAAAATGGCTTAAGGATTATTGTATAACACCTCAAGCCATTTTAGAATGTATTTATTTAGTAAGTCAATTTACCAATTGCCGGTAAATAAAGACCTTCTTTGATAAGTGCTCCGGCTTTTGCTGTACCTGTTGCAATATCTATTTGATAAACACGTGCCTGATCTCCAGTTACAAAACTTTTGTATGCTTTTCCGTTTTCAACAAATAAACTTCCTAAACCAAAAAACTCATCTCCACCGTGATTTGGTAATCCTGTTACTTCTAAAACTGTTTTAGCCGATAGATCAAGAATTGCAGATTTGAAAAGTGTATTTGTTCTAAGGAAACTGTAAACTGGACTAACTGCGTCTATGGTATTAGGAATATAAGAAATGAAAACTTTTTCTCCTCCTAATGGGTATGCAGCCAAAACTTTTCCTTTTAATGAACTTGCTTCAAGATCAAAAAAGTATCCCGGATCAAACTTTGCATCTCCTTTTTTAATACGTAAAACTCCAGATGAAACTGCTGTAACTGGGTAACCACCAGCGCGAGCATTAGACGAAAATGTATAAATGTCTCCAGACTCTGTTTGTACAATTCCGGTATTAGTATAATACATTCCAATAGCAGCTGTTCTAGTGTCTTTTATTGTAGTCACATAATCTAAAGAAGGATATTTGTAGATTCTCACAATAGCATCAGATGATAATACTTTGTTTGTTCCATCAGATACATCTTTGATATAAACCGGAACAAAAAGTTTGTCTCCAGAAACTGCAGCTCCTGTTGGCCAGTACAATACTTTTTTATTATCTGGTGAAACTGTAAAGTCGTTGAATTTTCGACCATCAATAGCAACTGTTGTAGGGTTGTAAATCATCAATTCATAATCAGATGAACTACCGTCCCATGTCGCACCAATATTGATCATTTTTTTATCATCTGTATAACCTACAGCATAAGATGATTCGAAAGAAAGTTTATCTCCGGCTACTAATTTTCCAGCACTATTAAGATGATATGAAACTGATCCTTCATCTCCGGTAGTTAATGCAAAAAATGTGTTATTTACCGGAAAACAACTTCCATCCTTTTCTATTCCTACTCCTTTTGCACTAATTTCTCCAATCATTAATTGATCTGTAGAATTAAAATCTAATATATACTGAGTATAATCGGCCAACCAATAAGATGCAACGTATTTAGTACCATTTACTGCTGGTGTTTCGTCTTTTGCAGCATCGTCACTGCTACATGAAAAAATAGTTACTGACAGAAAAGCCAATGCAAAGCATTTTGCGAATTTGTTTACAAACATGATTATAATTATTTAAGGGTTATTATTAATTTTAGTTATTGAAGAAAGTACCTGAACTTAACCGAAAAAGCTCGTCCCGGTTTTTGTACTTTAAAGTAGTCGTACACTTTTACATCTGTAATATTTCGGCATTCAAAAGCCAGATTGTATTTCCCATTTAAAAAAGAATAGGCAATCATAGCGTTTTCGGTAAATTGTTCCGGAATTGCTTTTTTAGTTTCTAAGCTTCCTAAAACTGGCCAAGTCAGATAAAATGCGTCGATGTAGTTTGCACTCACATTTAGCGTAAGTCTGTCGCCTTGATATTTGACGTTTTTAAAATTAAAAGTCAAATCAGCATTTCCGTAAAAAATGGGAACGTTTGGCAATTGTGCGTCATATAATGCATCTGGGCTAGTTGTTCCTGCTTTGTATTTGTTTTTGTTGAGACTTTTTTGGTATGTCCCGTTGATTTCAAAATTGATTAAATCTTTGTATCCGTATCTAAAAACTCCGTCAACACCTGTTATTTGTACATTTTGCAGATTTTCGAAAACTGTTTTATCTCCGTCTTGTCTCTCACGAATAAAGTCTTTGGCTTCTCTGTAGATCAAGCTTGTCTCGGCACTAAATTGGTTTTTACTTTTTTGGGTAAGAAACGCTAGACCAAGATTTGCATTATCGCTACTTTCGGGTTTAAGACCTATATTACTGTTTATTGTTAATCCGTCGCCGAGCATTTCTGTAGCCGATGGTAAACGGTAAGCATGCTCATAAGATCCTTTTATCTGAAGTTTATCCGTTAAATAATATGCGGATGTGGCTCCATATCCGTAATTTGTAGATGACGATGATTGTGTTATACTATTTGCAATCATCTCTGTAGATAAATCGAACATTTTACCAAAGCCGGAAATAGCCAATCGATTATCGAGACCGCTAAAATTGTAGCTTAATCCTAAAATGTTTTTATTAATAGTAGGCTCACCAAGTTCAACTACTTTTAAATATTCATTTGTCGCTTTTCTTTTATAACCTAAATAAGAATAATTTAACGCAACGGAGTGTTGGTCGCTTACTTGATATTTTAGATTTGTTGTTACTTGCGAATTGAATTCATCATAAACATAAATTGTTTTGTCTCCCAATTCTCCTTTATCATTGGCTCCGGCAAATTGTCTGTACACGTAATTTCCTGTCCAGTCGTAAACTCTTGATGATGTATCTACTGAACGATTGTTGACTAAAGCATAAGTTGTATTGATATTTAATGATAGTCCTTTGGTAAAAAGATCGCTCTTTTTAAATTTTAAAGACGTAATAACACTTTCACTATCTGTAAATGCTTGCCCAACTACTTTTTGCATTGTTCTTCCTTGCTGAATTTCTTTCTTATTTCCGGCAACAGCAAAACCAACAAGTAGATAATCTGCAAAGCTTTTGTTTTTAAATCCAGCTTCGGCCATTATTGTTCCAGATTTATAGCCATCGTGAAAATGTTTATACTTCTGCTCCGGCAAAAATTTTGAGGTGTTTTTATCTACAACGCTTACATCTACTTTATAATCGTTGTCTGAGTAATTTGCAAAAGCATTAATGTTAGCAATAAATCCGTCGCGACCAGAAAACCTGGTATTGATTGCTGCTCTGTGTGTATTGAATGAACCGTAACTGTATGAAGCATCTATGTAACGATTTACATTTTTATTGGTTACAATATTCACCGCTCCACCCAAAGCATCTGCGCCTAACTCGATTGGAACAACCCCTTTGTAAACATCAATTCTTTCGGCCATGTTTACTGGAATATTATTTAGCGTAAGTGCAGAACCATAACTATCCATTGGCACTCCGTCTAGAAAAAATTTAACCTGATTGCCTGAAAATCCATTTAATGAAAAATTAAAAGCAGATCCTAATCCTCCATATTCACGAATACGAACTCCTGTTGTTTTGTTCAATACCTGATTTAAATCGGCAGAAGTATTGTATGTTTTTTTAAGATCTACAGAAGTAATGTTGTATGCCTGCTCTCGCGCTCTTTGCACTTTAGATTTTCCTTTTACAGCAACTTCGTTTAAGGTTGCCATATCTTCTTCCATTGTAATATTTTGCGTTGGCTTTCCTCCTTGTTTTAAAAAGATTGCTGTTTCTGTGGTTTTAAAACCAACATGAGTAATCAATAAAACATAATCGCCAGCCTCGGCACTAATTTTATATTCTCCTTTACTATTTGTTAGTATAGCATATGTTGTTCCTTTTAAGGCCACCGAAACTCCTTCGGCCGGTTTACCAAGATTTGTTAAAATAATCCCTGTTAAGGTTACTTTACTTTTTTGTGAGTATCCTTGAAGTGAAGTAAAAAAAATCGCAATCAAGAGCATTAATCTATTTATTTGCATCATTTAAGTTTGGTTTGAAAATTAAATTGGCAACAAAATTAGGCTCTTCAAAGAGTTTTTCCAAACTATTTTTAATTATTCTAAATAAGGATAGTAATTAACTGTATAACCGAGAAATCAATAAAAAAATTTAACATCCTTAGTAAATAATTAACTTAAACTTAAGATCAGCTTAAAATTTACTATTCGAAAAGTTAAAACATTCAAGCATTATTTTCTTAAAAGCTAAAAAAAAGAGCACAAAAAAGCCCGATTATCAAATAAGCGGGCTTAAAAAAAAGTATTTTTCTCTTATATTTCTAAATCTAAAATAGTCTCTTTAAGTTCTTCTATAACAATTTTAACATCATTTTCTGTTGTACGCCAATTGACAAACGAAGCTCTAATTCCTTTTCGGTTCTGATATACGGTTGGCGTCATAAAAACCTTTCCTCTGTCGTTTAAAGTTGTCAAAAACTCACTTACTTTTTCTTGATTATGATCTCCTTTTAAAGTAAAACAAACATTATTGAGATGAATTGGAGCCAATATTTCAAAATTATCATCTTCAATAAGTGCATTTCCAAAATGTAGAGCCAGCAATGTACTATTTTCTACAATATCCTGAAAACCTTCTCTTCCGTATGCCAACAAAGAAAACCAAACTGGCAATGCTCTTAAACGGCGAGAATTTTCAGGCACTACATTCAAGTAATTAAAATTTTCTAACGGATTTCCTAAATATGGCGCGTTCGAATTCTGAAAAGATTCTATTTGAAGATTCAAATGCTCTTTTTTTACTAAATAAAAAGCACTTTCATAAGGTACATTTAACCATTTATGACAATCAATTGTAATACTATCTGCTCCTTCCCATCCTTCTACAAGATGTTTGAATTTTTCTGAAACTGCTGCAAATCCACCAAAAGCAGCATCGATATGCCACCAGAAATTATATTTCTTTCTTAATCTCGAAATCGCTTTAAAATCATCAAAATCAGCAGTATTTACAGTTCCGGCACTCGAAATTAATATAAATGGCTTTCCGTTTAAATTTTGAATGTTTTTTTCTAAATCAGCAATATCAATAGCTTCACGATTACCTTCAATGGTTTTAATTGTGGTGTAATTGTTACTTCCTATTCCTAACATCGATAAGGTTTTAATTGATGAGGAATGAGGTGTTGCGGTTAGAATATTAATGGTTTCAGAAATTCCATTTTTGGCAAAATCTTTCCCCAATTGAGCTCCGAACCATTGTCTTGCAACTCCCAAACAGGTAAAATTTGACATTGTTGCACCAGTTACAAATCCGCCCGAAAATGATGTTGGTAATTCTAATAGTTGCAATAATAGATTAATTGTTTCAAATTCTATTAAAGCTGAATTTCCTCCTTGTGATTTGATCGATTGAGCATTTTGATCGTAAACTGAAGCCAGCCAATCGCCTACAATCGAAGCTGGAGTTGAACCTCCGGTTACAAAACCTAAATATCTTGGCCCGGGAGAAGCAACCATTAATGGCGCTAGTCGTTCTTTAAATTCTTCTAATGTACCTAATGCGCCTAAACCTAATTGGTTTAATTCTCGTATTGTATCAATCGATTCTTTGTTGGAAGTTGGAATATTCTCAAGATTATTCAAGAAATCAATTCCTTGTTGTTTTGCTTTTTCTAAAATATTTTCAATATGGTCTAAATCGTGCTGAAGTGCTGAATTCATTATATCTATCTTAATGCTTATGCATAATCTTTGTACAGAAAGATCTTCTAGATTATGCAGATTTATACTTATTTTATTTGTGCTGAGTAATTGTTATGTCCATTTTGTTTTTTCAGAAAATCGAGAAATCATCATAGACGAAATCAAATCTCCATTTGCGTTTAATACTGTCGCAATTGGATCGACAAGTGTTCCTAAAATCATTGCTACGGGCAAAGCTTCTGCCATTGGTAGTCCATAAACTGTTATTGCCAGAACTTCTCCAATATAACCTCCGTTTGGAATTCCGCCTTCTACAATGGAAACAACAATGGTAATTCCTAATGCTAAAAGTATTGTGCTTGGTTCTGTAAAATCTTTTCCAAACATGGCAAATAACACCGTTATTTTTAATATTGATGACATACTTGAACCATCTTTATGCAATGGCGCTCCTAACGGTATAACTACATTTCGAACATTAACCGGTATTTTCATTTTTTCGGCAGCTTCAAGATTTGCCGGTATTGTTGCAATACTACTGCAAGTGCCTATCGCAGTAAGTGCTGGTGTTATATTATTACTCCAAAACACGACAAAAGCTTTTTTACCTCCTGCTATAAAAGCGTATAAACTAAAGAAAACAAAGAAATAAAATAGGCATGCTCCATAATAAACACCCAATGGTTTGGCATAAGTCCCAAGCAATTGTGGTCCATAAAAACTAACCTGATAAGCAAAATACGCACCTAAACCCAATGGTGCCATTTTCATGATTATATTTAACAGTTGTTTCATGACTTCGTTTCCTGAGTCTAAAAAACTCTTAAAACTGCTTCCTTTTTCTCCTGCGCGCAAGGTCGAAAAACCCATTAGAAATGAAAAAATAATTAGTGCCAGCATACTTTTTCGAGACAATAATTCGAAAAAATCATTTGTTGTAAGCAAACCTGCAATTTGGTCGCCAGTATTTCCCATGCTAATAGCCTCAAGCGGAACTTTAGAAAGAATAACATCTTGATGAATTGGAAAAAGATATACTGCAATTATCATAACGATTGCTGAAGTAAGAAGTGTTCCTAGAAAAACCACTATCATTATAACAAATAATCGTCCTAACTTATCGGTTCTTTCCAGATTGGCAATAGAAGAACTAATTGTAAAAAAGATCAGAGGAATAATGGCTGTAAAAAGCAGGTTAAGGAAAATATCTCCAATTGGTTTTATTACTTCAATCTTTTTTCCAAAAGTTAGACCTAAAATAGTTCCAGCAATGATACCACCCAAAAGCAAAAGTATGCTGCTGTAGTTTTTTAAAAAATTGTTTTTCTTAACTTCCATATATTTTAAAGATTACAATCGAGAAAGATTAAATAATAAAGAATGAAAATACACAAAAAAAGATTACAAAAAACTGACTTGGTATTTTTTGATGCCACAGATTATGGTGATTTAAGAACATTTTTTAATCTATAAAACCATCATAATCTATGGCAAAAAATATTATTATTTTTCTAAAACTAAAGTAGTAAAATCTCTATCAACCAATTCGCCTGTTTTACTTTTTACCTTTTCGGTTAAAGTTTCTTTACCAATAATTTTAAAAGGTGTTTTCTCAATTAATTTTTCGGCTTTTTCTGTGCTGTAAAGATCAAATTCAAATTGGGTAAAAGGAAGTTGCTTCATAAAACTCTCTTCGGCAAAAGTGATACATAAAATTCCTTTTGATTGTAAAACTCTGTAAATCTCTAAAAGTAGTTGCTCAGGATTTTCCCAAAAATAAATAGTGTTTACTGTAAATACTTTACTGAATAAAGCGTCTTCAAACGGAATTTTATTTCCATCGTAAAGTGAAAAGAAAGCTTGTTTTTGAGAGACAAAATTTCTGTTGATTTGGCGCGCTTCCTGAAACATTAATTCAGACATTTCCAGTCCGTAATATTTTATATTTTGAGCTTGTTCAAATAAAAATTCTACATGCCCGGCATTTCCATGTCCAAGTTCTAAAATTTTATCTCCAGATTGTATGTGTAGATTTTGAATCGAATGATGTGTCATATTGATGTTCGTTTCGTTCATCATATTTCCCATTTCGATTCCTTTTTCGCCTGTTGGATGTTTTAACTGAGAGGCTATGGCTTTTAATTCTTCTTGTTTCATGGTGGTTGTGATTAAATTCCAAATTAAAAAATACAAATTTCAAGCTGTTTTGTCATTGCGAGGAACGAAGCAACCGCGCTAACAGTTTTAAAGTCATTTTTGTCATTTCGAAGTAAGGAGAAATCGCACTCGTATATCGACAAAGATTGAAGAGTTTCTAATGTGATTTCTCGTTCCTCGAAATGACAAACTTTATGTTTAAAGTTTAAAAAACCTGACTTGCAATCTGGCGAATGTTCTCAGATTTACCCATTGAATAATAGTGTAAAACAGGAACTCCGGCAGCTTTTAATTCTAATGATTGTTGAATTGCCCATTCGATTCCAACTTGTTTGATATCGGCGTTATTTTTGCATTTGTCTACAGCATCAATTAAATCTTCTGGTAAATCTATTCTGAAAATTTGTGGTAAAATTTGCAAATGTCTTTGAACTGCAATTGGCTTAATTCCTGGAATAATAGGAATTGTGATGCCTATTTCTCTCGCTTTTTCGACAAAGTTAAAATACTTCGCATTATCAAAAAACATTTGTGTTACCACATAATCAGCTCCGGCATCGACTTTTTCTTTCAGTCTTTTTAAGTCTGATTGTAAAGATGGAGATTCTAAATGTTTCTCCGGATAACCCGCAACGCCAATACAGAAATCAGCTTTATTATCGGCATCCATCACTTCATGCAGATATTTACCACAATTTAAATCGTTGATTTGTCGAACTAAATCAATAGCAAACTTGTTACCACCAACTTTTGGCACAAAAGATTGTTCGTCTTTCATGGCATCACCACGAAGTGCCATTACATTTGTGATTCCTAAATACTGGCAATCTACCAACATATATTCGGTTTCTTCTTGTGTAAAACCACCACAAAGCAAATGCGGAACGGTATCTACATTGTATTTATGTTTTATAGAAGCGCAAATTCCTAATGTTCCCGGACGCATACGAGTTAACTTTTTGTCCAAAAGTCCATTGCCTTTATCGATATAAATATACTCTTCCCGAGAAGTTGTTACATCAATAAACGGTGGTTGAAACTCCATTAACGGGTCAATATTATCATATAATTCCTGAATACTTTTCCCTTTTTGAGGTGGAATAAGTTCGAATGAGAATAATGTTTTTCCTTTGGCGTTTTCTATATGTTCTGTTACTTTCATTCTTTATAGTTGATAGTTTTTGGTTGATGGTTGATGGTTTATTTTGCAGGTGAAAATAACAACCGTCAACTATATTAATTTTTTATAATAGTTAATAAACCCATTCAATAGTTTTTTACATGTTTGAATCTGTTCAAAAGCAATATTGAAATTATTTTGATCTATGTAATTTTGATCAAGTGCCAAATAATATTGCGTTTCTAATTCATATAAAGATCCTCTTGAAATATGAAGAAAATGTATTGTATCTTTAGATGTTTGACGTCCACAACCTTCCGCTATATTTGAAGGGATTGATATTGCTGCTCTTCTCATTTGATTTGTCAAGCCAAATAATTCTTCTTTTGGAAACAGTTTAGATGAATCATATAGTAAATTCACTAATTTCCTAGCTTCCAGCCAAACTCCCAATTCACTGTATTCCATTTTAGTTGTTCATTAATAGTTGATGGTTGATGGGACTTTAAGTTCAAATCTATCAACCAAAAACCAACAACCATCAACCAAATTAGTCTGCTATATTAGGGTTTAACCATTTACTTGCGTAATCTGTTGGAACGTTGCGTCGTTTGGCGTAATCTACTACCTGATCTTCTTTTATTTTCCCGAGTCCGAAATACCTGCTTTTTGGATTTCCGAAATAATAACCAGAAACTGATGAAGCTGGCCACATTGCCATACTTTCTGTCAAGGTTACTCCAATTTCTTCGGCAACATTTAAAAGTTTCCAAATGGTTGGTTTTTCCAAGTGATCCGGACAAGCTGGATATCCTGGCGCAGGACGAATTCCTTTATAATTTTCTTTAATCAATTCTTCATTCGTTAAAGATTCTTCTCTATCATAACCCCAGAAATCTTTACGAACTTTTTCGTGAAGATATTCGGCGAAAGCCTCCGCAAAACGATCTGCAAGTGCTTTAACCATGATCGAATTATAATCGTCAAGATCTTTTTCAAATTCAGCTGCCCATTCGTCTACACCAAAACCTGTGGTTACGCAAAAAGCTCCCATATAATCCTCTATTCCGCTTTCTTTTGGCAAAATAAAATCGGCTAAAGCGATGTTTGGAGCGCCTTTTGTTTTTTGTGACTGCTGACGAAGTGTTAAGAATTTCTCTAAAACTTTTCCGTTTTCATCACGCAATTCAATATCGTCATCATCCACCTGATTCGCAGGAAAAATTCCGTAAATACCTTTCGCTTTTAGTTTTTTCTCAGCCAAAATCACTTTCAGCATTGCCTGAGCATCTGCGAAGACCGAAGTAGCTTCTTTACCCACAACCTCATCCGTTAAAATTGCCGGATATTTTCCGTGCAATTCCCAAGTCTGAAAAAATGGCGTCCAGTCTATATAAGGAACCAAAACATCTAAGTCAACTTCAACAATTTGTTTGCCAATTACTTTTGGTTTTGTTGGTGTATATTCAGACCAATCTAATGGAAATTTATTTCTTCGGGCATCTTCAATCGACAGGAAGTTTTTATCTCTCGAACGATTTAAAAACGTTTCTCTAAACGCATCATAATCTGCACGAATATCTGCTGCATATATTTTTCGATTATGATCTAACAAATTTCCTGCAACGGTAACGGCTCTAGAAGCATCGTTTACGTGAATTACAGTTTCTCTGTATTGCGGAGCGATTTTCACGGCCGTATGCGCGCGCGAAGTCGTTGCTCCACCAATCATAATTGGTATTTTAATTCCTTGTTTATCTAGTTCTTTAGCTAAATACACCATTTCGTCAAGCGAAGGCGTGATCAATCCGCTTAAACCAATAATATCAACATTATGTTCAATCGCCGCAGCAATAATTTTTTCCGGAGGCACCATAACACCAAGATCTACAATCTCGTAGTTGTTACAAGCCAAAACCACCGAAACAATATTTTTACCAATATCATGAACGTCACCTTTTACGGTTGCCATTAATATTTTTCCGTTTCCTTGTTTATCTCCGGCTTGTTTGCTGGCTTCGATATATGGCAATAAATAAGCAACAGCTTTTTTCATTACTCGTGCCGATTTTACTACCTGAGGCAAGAACATTTTTCCGCTTCCAAATAAATCTCCAACGACATTCATTCCTGTCATCAAATTGATTTCGATAACTTCAATAGGTTTTGTTGCTGCCAAACGAGCTTCTTCAACATCTTCTTCAATAAAAGCGTCAACTCCTTTTACCAATGAATGCGTAATACGTTCCTGAACGGTTCCTAAACGCCATTCCTGAATCGCTTTTTCATCTGATTTTACTTCGCCCTTTACGTTTTCGGCAAAATCCAAAAGTCGTTCTGTTGCATCGTCGCGTCTGTCAAGAATTACGTCTTCAACGTGTTCTAATAAATCTTTTGGGATATCATCATAAATCGAAAGCATTTCCGGGTTTACGATTCCCATTGTCATTCCGTTCTTGATCGCATGGTATAAAAACACCGAGTGCATCGCTTCACGAACGGTATCGTTTCCTCTAAAAGAGAACGAAACATTACTCACACCACCACTAATATGTGCATGAGGCAAGTTATCGCGAACCCATTTTGTACCTCTAAAAAAGTCCAAAGCATTTAAGCGATGTTCTTCCATTCCGGTTGCGACTGGGAAAATATTCAAATCGAAAATAATATCCTGTGGTGGAAAACCAACTTTGTTCACCAAAATATCATACGAACGCTGACAGATTTCGACTCTTCGGTCAAAATTATCCGCCTGACCTACTTCGTCAAAGGCCATGATAATCGCCGCAGCTCCATATCGTTTAATTAATTTGGCATGGTGAATAAAGGCTTCTTCGCCTTCTTTCAACGAAATCGAGTTTACAACGCTTTTTCCTTGTACTACTTTTAGACCTGCTTCAATGATTTCCCATTTCGAACTGTCAATCATAATCGGCACTCTCGAAATATCCGGTTCTGACGCAATTAAATTCAAAAATTTAGTCATTGCCTGAACTCCATCAAGCATTCCCTCATCCATATTAATATCGATGATTTGCGCTCCTCCTTCTACCTGTTGTCTTGCAATATCAAGTGCCTCGTCATATTTCTCTTCCTTGATTAAGCGAAGGAATTTTCTTGAACCTGTTACATTCGTACGCTCTCCAATGTTTACAAAAACACTGGTTGGCGTAATAATTAATGGTTCTAATCCTGCTAATACAAGGTCTCTTCTATTTTCTGCCATTTCTTTTCTAAGTTACTAAGATCCTATCCCGAAGCCTCGGGACTTAGGTTCTGAGTTTTTTTTTATTCTTTATTTATATTCCTGCAAGATTTTCAAAATCTTGAAGGTATCTGTTTTCTAATAATCTTATTTTGGGCGTGTTCGCCGAAAAAGGCGAACCGGGCTATCCGATATTAGTGCTAGCACTTCCTTCGTCAGGCTGTGGGCTAACCGCTTCTATCCCTCACGCGAACTTGATTTAATAAGAAATTTATTTTCTATGATTTCTCAATTACCGCTTTTATATTCAATCTGCCACTTAAGACTATCTAATTTCTCAAGGGTAATAAAATATTTTTTACTATAAATATTTTTAGCAAATATTGTTTTCCAACCGTATTTATCTACACTATCCTTCTCTACTATAAATAATCTTGCTTTTTTATCTTCTAATCCTTGAAAATAATTATTCCAATATCTCGGTCTATCGCTATTAGCAATCATTTTTCCGCTCATGATTTCCTCGAAAACAAATGGAGCATCATAATCTCCTCTTTTGCTTTCATTAAAATCATCTTGATATTCATAATAAAAGCCTGAATCATTCATACTATCATTTTCGGATAGAATGCTATATATTATTTTATCAGAACTATTTTTAACAATCAGTTCTCTTATATCTAATTTATCGCAAGAACAAAAATTAAGTAAAATAAAAATCAAAAGAATTTTACTTGTTTTTAGCATAATTTTTATTTGTACAGAATTTTCTAAATTATTCAAAAGTTGGCGCAACCCTCGGTTTATAATCCTTTGCAACCTCAGCAATCAATCTAATATGATCTGGAGTTGTTCCGCAACAACCGCCAATAATATTGATTAAATTATCGTCTAAATATTCTTTGATGAATGCCTGAGTTTGTTCCGGTGTTTCATCATATTGTCCGAATGCGTTTGGCAATCCTGCATTTGGATGTGCCGAAACATTAAAACTTGTATGTTGCGATAAGGTTTTTAAATAAGGTTTCAATAAATCGGCTCCAAGAGCGCAATTGAATCCTACACTTAATAACGGAATATGTGATACTGAAATAAGGAAAGCTTCAACAGTTTGCCCGGAAAGTGTTCTTCCTGAAGCATCTGTAATTGTTCCTGAAACCATAATTGGAATATCAAGATTACGTTCTTCTTTTACTTCTTCAATGGCAAAAAGTGCTGCTTTTGCATTTAAGGTATCAAAAATTGTTTCTACCAAAAGTAAATCGCAACCTCCATCCATTAAGGCTTCTACTTGCTGTTTGTACGCAATACGTAAATCATCAAATGTTACGGCTCTGTAACCTGGATCGTTTACATCTGGTGACATACTTGCTGTACGGTTTGTTGGTCCAATTGATCCGGCTACGAAACGTGGCTTGTCTGGATTTTTGGCTGTAAACTCATCGGCTACTTCTCGAGCAAGTTTTGCCGATTCGTAGTTTAATTCGTAAACGTACTCTTCAAGGAAATAATCGGCCATACCGATTGTTGTTCCCGAAAATGTGTTGGTTTCTACGATGTCTGCACCCGCTTCATAATAAGCGGCGTGGACATCGCGGATTGCTTGTGGTTGTGTTATGGATAGTAAATCGTTGTTTCCTTTTAATGGATGCGGAAAATCCTTGAAACGCTCTCCACGAAAATCTTCTTCGGAGAAATTATAACGTTGCAACATAGTTCCCATTGCTCCATCTAGGATTAGGATATTTTTTTTTATTGCTTCCTGAATTGTTGTTGACATATCTTTTGGCTTTTAGCTACTAAGACGCTAAGGTTCTAAGTTGCTAAGTTTTTATTTAATTATAATTTCCGCTTTAAAAACCTGTCGGTTTTAATACGCTTTTGATTCACTTTAATTCCAAAAATTTACTATTGATGGCTCATTAGCCCCGATTAAGCCGGTATCCTCGCAATGAAATGGAGAGATATAGGCGAAAGCGGGAACGATTGATAGCAAAAATGCATCAATGATTCGCTCATAATACTGAAATTCAGTAAAATTATGTTGTAAGGTTGTCAGGAAAAGTTGGAGAAATACTTTATGTATTTGTGTTATCTATCTTTAATACTATGAATTAGTAAAAAGTAGAATGTAGCACCTTCTTTATGATAAAGGGTTGCTAAGGTTTCATTGGGTCTTTCCCTCCGCCTTTCGTGATAACTTTCAGTAATTTTAAGAACAGTGCAAAGTAAAGACATAAGCTTAACAATTGCAAGTTTTTTTTAAGTTTCTAAGGTTCTGAGATGCTAAGGCTCTAAGTTTAGAGTTTTATCAGTGTTTTGCTTATGTTTTTTGAATATTTCCATTACTTTTTCATGAGCTGTAAATTCGTTATTCTCTGTCTGATTAAGTCCAGTTTCAATTTCTTCTTTTTCTTCTTTCGATAAATTTTCATACCAATCTTTAATAATAGACTTACCTATAATACGTTATTTCAAAATTTTGAACCTGATTTAAATAGAAATAATTTGTAATTAATTTTTGCAAAACATTAATTTTTTCCTGGAGCTGTTTTGCTCTTTTACTTCCTTTCTCTTTACTATCTCTTGAATCTTCTTGATTATATGGATTTTGACTTTCTTCATCTGAAACATATTGCATTAACGATTTTATGTATAAGTCTTTCTGTTTTTGAAAATTATATTTCTTATCAAAATATTCTTTTCCTTTTGCTAATTGATAAATCGAATATTCTACAGAAGCATTTAGTCTTTTATGTTGATGCCCAAAATAAGTTCCGCCGTAATTTAGACCTTCGTAAAGACCATTAACTGCACGATACAATTGAACTAATGTTTCTCTTTCTGTTTTAAACTTCTTTTCGCCATTTTTTTGTTTAAGATAATAACTATACAATAAACAAAATGAGTCTTCACCTGCTTCACTACTAAATGTTAAATCTTCTTTTTCTCCATCTTCATTAATGTAATATTGCCATGATGTACTTGCGTATGATTCTTCTGGATTTGAATGAAATTCTGATTTAAATACAGGAAAAAGCTTTTCAATTTTATTCAATTCATTTCTTGAAATTATTAGCGAATCAACTCCTTCCTCTGCATAAATAAGTATCTTTTCTTTTTCAAGTTTTGGATCGTTATACAAATGAGGTAAACATGCTGTTTCCTTCTTTTCAGAGATTTTTACTTTACTTGGTTCTTGTTTAGTTTTTTGGCAGCCAGCTAAAAAACCTAAGAAAACAAAGAGTAGGATTATTGTATTCTTCATTTATTAGTTCAAATATTTTTTCCATTAAAGATATAGAATAACACATTAGGTTTTAAAAAAGAAAAAGCTCAAACTAAACGTTTGAGCTTTATATATAAATCTTAGCGGCTTAGTCCCTTAGAACCTCATCACCTCAGACTAAACTATCGCTTTCACAACCGCTTTTGGAGCTTCTTTACGAGTTCCGTCAAATCCGTCTACACCAGAAACTGTCGTATATTTTAATACGTATTTTTTACCTGGATTGATAATTTGGTAAGCTGCTTGACACATTAAAGTTGCTTCGTGGAAACCACAAAGGATTAATTTCAACTTTCCTGGATATGTATTTACGTCTCCAATAGCGAAGATTCCCGGAATATTTGTCTGGTAATCTAAAGCATTGTTTACTTTAATTGCATTTTTCTCGATATCTAATCCCCAGTCTCCGATTGGTCCTAATTTTGGAGTTAATCCAAAAAGTGGAATAAAATAATCGGTCTCGATTTTACGGTGTGCTCCGTTTTCTTCGATATCTAATGACTCAATATGCTCTGCGCCATTAATTCCGATAACTTCTGCCGGTGTAATTAATTTAATTTTTCCAGCTGTTTTTAATTCTTGTACTTTTTCTACCGAATCTAAAGCGCCTCTAAATTCATTTCTACGGTGAATTAAAGTTACTTCTGAAGCTACGTTAGACAAGAAAATACTCCAGTCTAAAGCTGAATCTCCTCCTCCTGCAATTACAACTCTTTTATCTCTGAATTTTTCAGGATTCTTGATAAAGTATTTTACTCCTTTATTTTCATAAAACTCGATATCTTCAATAAGTGGTTTACGTGGCTCAAAACTTCCTAAACCTCCAGCGATTGCAATAACCGGCGCATGAAATTTAGTTCCTTTATTTGAGGTTACAATAAAACTTCCGTCTTCTTGTTTGTCAATGGTTTCAGCACGTTCTCCTAATGTATAACCTGGCTCAAATTGTTTAATTTGTTCTTGTAGGTTATCAATTAAATCCCCTGCTAAAACTTCTGGAAAACCAGGAATATCATAAATAGGCTTTTTTGGATATAACTCTGAAAGTTGTCCTCCTGCTTGTGGTAAAGCATCTAGAATATGACATTTTAGTTTTAATAATCCTGCCTCAAAAACGGCAAACAAACCTGTTGGCCCTGCTCCAATTATAAGTATATCTGTTTTAATCATTATGGTATTTATTTATAATCATTCTTAATAATGCAAAGAAACGAATAATTTATTCTATTTTCAATGATTTTTATCATTCATTTCTTTGAGATTTTTTTTACTCTATTTTTTTAACGAAGCGGTAATCTCGTTCATCTTTCTTACCTTATCCTCAAAGTTGCCTTTCAATGTTTTTCGATATTCATTGAGGTTTTCAACCATTTGATTGATGTCGTCCGGAATTACTTCTTCAAAAAATTCACGCAACCTTTTGGCTGTTGTTGGTGATTTTCCGTTGGTTGAAATGGCAATTTTCACATTTCCTTTTGTTACAATTCCGCCCAGATAATAATCACATAAATCTGGAGTATCTGCAATATTGCAAATCAAATAACGCTTTCGGGATAAATCATATACTTTTTTGTTGACTTTTAAATCATCTGTGCAAGCAATTACCATATGACGTTTTTTGAGCATTTTCTTTTTAAACTTCGATTCTGTTAATATAATCGAAGGATGTTTTTCGGCCAAAACCTTAATTTCTAAATGAAAATGTGGCGCCACAACCTCTACATTTGCATTCGGACTTGACTTTAATAAAAAAGAAAGTTTCTCTAATCCTACATTTCCTCCTCCAACAATTAAAACATTCAAATTGTGAAGTTTTAAGAATATTGGATATAATTCGTTCTGTTCCATTTTAATTTAGTTTCATCTAGTAAAATTAGATGATTTTTTTGAATCGGATAACCTATTAGATGTTCCAAATGGAACATTTTTGTTGGTAACATTTTCTTTGGCGACATCGGGTTGATCCCGAAGCCTCGGGACGACGCTACAAAATTGGTCGTTCCTCCGGAACTTTATCGTGTGATTTCTTTTGATAGAAATTCTTCGTAAAAACCTTTTAGTTTGTTGCTCTCGCGGACAACTTCGCCCAAAACAATAATTGCTGGTGAACTTAATTTTTTCGCTTTTACAACTTCTAAAATCGAATCTACTGTTCCTACTCCTACTTTTTCTTCAGAAGTTGTTCCGTTTTGAATGATCGCAACGGGTAATTCTCCTTTGCTTTCTTTCTGAAACAAATCGATAATTTGAGGCAATTTGTGCATTCCCATCAAAATTACAACTGTTGCAGATGATTGGGCTGCCAAAGCTACATCTGAAGATAATTTTCGATCAGAAGTTGTTCCAGTAATTGCCCAAAAACTTTCTGAAACTCCTCGTTTCGTAATTGAAATTCCCTGACTTGCAGGAACGGCAACTACAGATGAAATTCCAGGAACTACGATTGTTTCAATTCCGAAGCTTTCAGCAAAATCAACCTCTTCACTCCCTCTGCCAAAAATAAAAGGGTCTCCACCTTTTAAACGCACAACATTTCCGTACGTTAATGCATTATCTACAATCAACTGATTGATTTGATCTTGCGTGTAGGCGTGATTTCCTATTTTTTTTCCAACAAAAATTTTGATGGCATTTTTAGGAGCATGTGCTAATATTTCGTCGTTGGCCAATGCATCGTACAACACCACATTTGCTTCAGCTAGTGCTTTTACGGCTTTGAGCGTAAGCAAATCCGGATCTCCGGGACCTGCGCCAACTAAAGTTACTTTTGGTTTGATATTATGCATTTGCTAATTCTTGAGCTCTATATTTTTCTATGGTATCAAAAAATGAAATTCCTTGTTGAATGTATGCTTTTGCAAATTCTTCTGAAGGATCGTTTTGATTTATTTGATACACTAAATCTCTAAATGTTGTTGACAATTCTATTTTTGATGTTGATGTAAAAACGGTATCAAATAAATCTACAATTCCAGCATGATTATTTGTTTTTTCGTTCTCTGCAAGCAACAATGCTTTTGCACCATTTACAAATCCTGCATACGCATGGTAAATTGCATCTGACCATTTTCCTTCGTCGAAAGATTCTTGTGCGAATGTTAATTTATCTTTGGCTTCTAATAATAAAGTAGCAACCAAATCAATTACAACTCCGGCACATTCTCCTACCCCAACTGCTTTTACGTAATTATCGGCATTTCCCCAATCGATAAAATCAGCTTCGGTTAAATTGGTAACATCTGCAAAAGGTTTTAAAATTTCATAGAAATATTTCTCTCCTTTTAGATCGTAATAGTTTAGGAATTTTTCGCCGTTTGCATTGGCATCAAAATCATTTAAAATAGTACGTAAAGCATCTGGTCCTCTACGGCTTGGAATTTTAATTACTTTATCGGCAAAACGTCCGGCTCCGTTTCCTAATCTTCCTCCACCTAATAAAACTTGTAAAGCCGGAGCTACTAGTTTTCCTGAGTTTATAGACATTCCTTGAAATCCAATTGCAGACATATTGTGTTGCCCGCAAGCATTCATACAACCAGAGATTTTAATTTCAATTTCCTGATTGTTTAAGTATTGTGGATATTCTGCATTTAAAACTTTTTCTAATTCTTCTGCAATTCCGGTACTACTTGCAATCCCCAAATTACAAGTATCAGTTCCCGGACATGCTGTAATATCTGCCGTAGAATTATATCCTAAATGAACAAAATCCAGTTTGGCTAATTCTTGGTAAAAGAAAGGTAAATTCGCTTCTTTTATATGACGTATTACAATATTTTGACGCAATGAAAAACGTAATTCATTTGCTCCGTAATTTTTAATTAAATCGGCTAATAATCTGGCTTTATAAGTATAAAAATCTCCTAATAAAACTTTGATTCCAATAGCGTAATAACCTTCTTGTTTTTGTGCTATTACATTCGATTTTTTCCAAGCTTCATAGGCCTTTGTATCTTCGATTGTAACTTGCGGAACTTCTAATAATGGCTCTGCAATTGGGCCCTCAAAAGCTGTTGTATCAATTTCGTATGTTTCAAAAGCGATGGCTTTTTTCTCTTGTTCAACCAAATCAAGGAAAACATCTCTTCCCATTTCTTTGATTAAGAATTTCATACGTGCTTTCATTCTTTTGGCACGCTCACCATATCTATCGAAAATACGGATGATTCCTTCTGCTGTTGGAATGATTTCGTTTACGGGAACAAATTCCGAAAGCAATTCAGCATGTGCTGGCTGCGATCCTAAACCTCCTCCAAACATGATTTTGAAACCTTTTTGTCCGTCTTTAATTTTTGGAATAAATCCTAAATCGTGTAAATAACTCAAAGCTGTATCTTCATCAGATGATGAGAACGAAATTTTGAATTTACGTCCCATTTCCTGACAAATAGGATTTCTTAACAAATATTGAAAAAGTCCGTGTGCGTAAGGCGAAACATCAAATGGTTCGTTTACGTCTACTCCTGCTAATTCGCTTCCTGTAATATTTCTAACGGTGTTTCCGCAAGCTTCACGAAGTGTGATATCGTCTTTAGCTAAATCTGCCCAAAGTTCTGGCGTTCTGTCTAAACTTACATAGTGAATCTGGATATCCTGACGTGTTGTAATATGTAAACGTCCTGTAGAATATTCATCAGAAACTTTGGTAATACGCACCAATTGCTCGCTGGTCACTTTACCATAAGGCAATTTGATACGAATCATCTGAACGCCTTCCTGACGCTGCCCGTAGATTCCACGCGCTAAACGAAGACTACGAAAACGCTCATCATCAATTTTTCCTCCACGGAATAAATGAATCTTTTTTTCTAATTCGATAATCTCTCTTTGAACTACCGGATTTTCTATTTCTGTTCTAAAACTTTCCATTTCTCTTTAGTTGTTGGTTGTCAGTTGTAGGTTGTTGGTTTGCTGGCAGAATAACTATCAACCAAAAACCATCAACTATCAACTAGCGAATAAATCCTACTCCTGCTGTTGTGTTTGTTGCTGTATCAATTAAGATGAAAGCTCCGTTTGATTTGTTTTCGTTGTAAGCATCAAAATATAAAGGTTTACTTAATTTGATACTTACTTCGCCTATTTCGTTTATTGCTAATTGCGAAGCGGGTGTAGTTCCAGAATAATCTGTTGCTATTGTATTTTTAACGCTTTCAATTTTAGCCAAAACTCTATTGGTATTGTGTTGTACAAGATATTTTGTTCCCGGAACCAATTTCTTGCTATCCATCCAACAAATTGTGGTGTCGATATCTTTTTCAATTTTTGGAAGGTCTGATGATTTTACAATCATATCACCTCTTGTTACATTGATATCATTTTCTAATTCGATTGTGATTGACGAACCTGCAACGGCTTCGTCAAATGTTTTATCAAAAAAGTGAATTTTAGATACTTTTGATTCTGTTAAAGAAGGGAGAACTGTAACGGCATCACCAACTTTAATTGAGTTTCCGTATAATTTTCCTGCGTAACCTCTAAAATCGTGGTATTCTTCAGTTTTTGGACGAATCACGGTTTGAACCGGAAAACGTGCTTTTCCTGCTTCGAAAACATCATGAGAATGTAATCCTTCTAAATGTTCCAGAACGGTTTGTCCGTCGTACCAAGGCATATCTTTTGACTGATCAACTACGTTTCCGCCATTAATTGCACTTAACGGAATGTAACTTACGTTTTGTTCTTTGAATGTGCTTTTAGCATTTAATGCCTGAAAATCGGCTTTGATTTTATTGTAAACTTCTTCTGAATAATCAACCAAATCCATTTTGTTAATGGCAACAATTACTTCTTTTACTCTCAATAAATTATTGATAAAAAAGTGACGGTATGTTTGCTCAATTACTCCTTTTCTCGCATCAATTAAAATGATAGAAACTTGAGAAGTCGAAGCTCCTGTAACCATGTTTCTTGTATATTCTACGTGACCTGGAGTATCGGCAATAATGTAACTTTTCTTTGCAGTCGAAAAATAAATATGCGCAACATCAATCGTGATTCCTTGTTCTCTTTCTGCCACTAAACCATCAGTCGCTAATGAAAAATCAAGATAATCGTATCCTTTTTGTTTACTGCTTTTTTCGATTGCTTCTATTTTATCAGTCGTCAATGATTTTGTATCGTACAATAATCTCCCGATCAAAGTACTTTTTCCGTCATCTACACTTCCTGCTGTTGCTATTTTTAAAACTTCCATTCTTAATATTTGTTTCAGGTTTAATTTTTTTGTTTCAGGTTTCAAGTTTCACGTTGCTTGCCTTTGAACTAAAATTTAAATCTGTATGTTTTTGTTTTCTTGATTCTACTTTTAATACTCCCCGAATTGCATTAACAATTAACAATTCATAATTAACAATTATTAAAAGTATCCTTGTTGTTTTCTCTTTTCCATTGCAGCTTCAGAACGTTTGTCATCAATTCTGGCTCCTCTTTCAGAAATGGTTGATTCTCTAATTTCACCTACAACTTCTTCGATTGTTGCGGCGTAAGATTCAACTGCTGCTGTACAACTCATATCTCCAACGGTTCTGAATCGAACAATTCTTTCTTCGATTTGTTCGTCTTCTTCTTGGTACACAAAAGGAGAATGCGACCAGATTAAACCGTCTCTCAAAAAAACTTTTCTTTTATGTGAAAAATAGATTGACGGAATTTCGATATGTTCCTTTTCAATATAACTCCAAACATCTAATTCTGTCCAGTTTGAAATTGGGAAAACACGAACGTTTTGTCCATTTTCAATTTTTCCATTTAAAATATCAAACAACTCAGGTCTTTGATTTTTTTCGTCCCATTGACCAAAATCGTCACGAACAGAAAAAATACGTTCTTTAGCTCTTGCTTTTTCTTCATCACGACGCGCGCCTCCAATACAAGCATCAAACTTAAATTCTTCAATTGCATCTAAAAGTGTTGTGGTTTGCAGGCTGTTTCTACTAGAATATTTTCCTGTTTCTTCAACTACTTTTCCTTCATCAATAGCGTCCTGAACATTACGAACGATTAATTCTAAACCTAATTCCTCAACTAATTTGTCTCTGAAAGCAATAGTTTCAGGAAAATTGTGTCCCGTATCAACGTGCAATAGAGGAAACGGAATTTTAGCAGGAAAAAATGCTTTTTGCGCTAAACGTACTAATGTTATAGAATCTTTTCCTCCAGAGAAAAGTAAAACCGGTTTGTCAAACTGTGAAATTACTTCTCTGAAAATGTATATTGCTTCACTCTCTAAAGCGTTTGTTTTTAATACTGAACTCATTGTTTTTTTGTTTGATATTTTTTAGGTTCAAGATTTAGATTTTAAATTGTGAGTTATTCTAAAACTTTTCGCTATTTATTCTGTTTTCTTTATTCTCCATCGGGTTGATCCCGAAGCCTCGGGACGACCCTAAAATATGAAGCGTTCCTTCGGAACTTTAAATCTATATTCTTTGCTCTTTCCTCTTTATTCTATTCTCTTGTCTCTAGCTTATTACTTCTAAAAATCTAGACTTACTCTTTCTTAGCGCTATGCAAACCACACTCTTTATGGCTTGACTCCCAGTACCATCTTCCGGCTCTAATATCTTCACCTGGAAAAATTGCTCTGGTACAAGGTGCGCAACCTATGCTTACGAAACCTTGTTTGTGTAAAGCATTTTGAGGAACATTGTTTTCTTGTAAATAGGTTTCAACTTCTTCTAAAGTCCACTTTAATAATGGATTGAATTTTATGATTTCGAAGCCTCCATCGTATTCAAACAAATGTAAATCTTGTCTGTTTTCTGATTGTTCTGCTCTTAAACCTGTAATCCAAACTGAGTTTCCTGCTAAAGCTTTTCGTAACGGGACTACTTTTCGAATAAAGCAGCATTCTTTTCTGTTTTCAACCGAATCGTAAAAGCTGTTTGGTCCTTTTGTTTTAAGTAAATTTTCTACAGCTGTTGTTTCCGGAAAATAGACTTCAATAGGTCTTTTATATTTTTTTAATGTTTTATGAAAAACGTCGTAAGTTTCCTGAAACAATCTTCCGGTGTCTAAAGTAAAAACAGTAATATCTGTATTGCTTTTTGCAATAAAATCTGTAATTACCTGATCTTCCTGTCCAAAAGAAGTTGAAAAAATTACTTTTCCCGGAAATTCTTTTGCTAAAAAAACTAAGGTTTCCTCTAGCGAGAAATCTTTAGTTTTGTTTAATAATTCTTCTACAATAATCGCACTCATAATCTCTTTACTTTCTAAAATTATCTTTTACAATAATTTAGATAATGTTTTTAAACTCAATAATATAATTAGTATCCCAACCGCAACCATCATTGGTTTTCTTTTGATTTTATTTACCAAATATGCCGCTAACGGTGCTGAAATAACTCCTCCTAAAATCAATCCTATAATAACCTGCCAACCGTGTATTCCTCCAAACAGCATAAAAGTGATTCCACTTGCAAATGAAATTGCAAATTCAGCAGCATTTACTGAACCTATTGTGTATCTTGGATTTCTACCTCTTCCTAATAATGTTGAAGTTACGATTGGTCCCCAACCTCCACCTCCAACAGAATCCATAAAACCTCCAAAACCAGCTAAAATCCCTAATTTTTTTGTTTTCTTTTTTACAACGGTTTTTTTCAAGGCTTTTTTAATAATTACAACTGCCAAAATAATCATGTAAACCGCAATAAATGGTTTTATAATATCTCCACTAATTACATCTGAAAGTAAATAAGCTCCTGTTATCGAACCTAAAACTCCCGGAATCAATAAGTGTTTTACCAACTTCTTATTGATGTTTCCAAAGCGATGATGCGAAAGCGCCGATGCTCCAGTTGTAAACATTTCCGACACGTGAACTGCTGTACTGCTAACAACGGGCGGAACTCCATAAGCTAATAAAAATGATGTTGATGTTGCGCCATAACCCATTCCAAGTGTTCCATCAACCAATTGCGCAAAAACACCAATAGCAAAAAAAACTGCAAAATTCTGATCAAATCCATTCACAAATCCATCTACCGAAAACTCTGTGTAATGATTGTATACTAATGTTGATAATAAACCTACAAGCAAAACAACAGGTACTATAACCCATAACTTGTTTTTTATTGATGCATCTGTTCTAACATCATAACTGTTTATTTTTAATTCATTCTCCATACTTCTGGATTGCTTTGACTTGCAAAATCTATTACCCTATCGGGTTAATAGATTACTATGCAAAATTAATACTTATTTCTAAATATCAAAACATTATTTAATTTTTTTACAACTCTAGTTCTCTTTGCATTAAGCAAGTAGCAACTCTTTGTACTTTAACAAAAATGACTTCTTAAGTTAAAAACTGTACTACCCTGTATTGCAACCAAATAAACAAGTAATGATATTCGTTTACAAATATAACATTTTAAAGTCTACCATATCTATAGGATAATTATAAAATTGTTTTTATTTTTACCGCAAAATTTTATTCATGGATTTTCAAATAGGTCTTGTAATTGCAGGTTTGGTTGTAGGTTTTGTAGTTGGATTAACCGGCGTTGGAGGCGGCTCTTTAATGACTCCTATTTTATTGTGGTTTGGTATTCCTCCAACAACAGCTGTTGGCACCGATTTACTGTATGCAGCTTTTACAAAAATGGGAGGCGTATTTGTACATCATAAAAAAGGAAATATTAATTGGAAGATTACAGGATGGCTAACTTTAGGAAGTGTTCCTGCCGCTTTGCTGACTTTATGGATCTTAAATAGCATTAAAACGGATATTTCGACTATTAATGCCGTAATAAAATATAGTTTAGGCTGGGCCTTGCTTTTTACTTCGGTTGCTATTTTATTTAAAAAAAGACTATTAGCATTATCTCAGAAACATGCAGGAGACAGATTTCATAATGAAAGTCATACTCAAAACATGCTTACTATTGGAATTGGTGTTTTACTTGGTGCAACTGTTACGTTAACATCTATTGGAGCTGGAGCACTAGGAACAGTTACTTTATTTTTCTTATATCCGCTTTTGCCAACACCTCGTTTGGTTGGAACCGAAATTGCTCATGCTGTTCCGTTAACACTGGTTGCAGGAATTGGGCATGCTTCTATGGGTAATTTAGATTTGCTTTTATTAGGTCAATTATTATTAGGGTCTCTTCCCGGAATTTATATCGGAAGTATGTTAAGCGGAAAAGTTCCTGATTTACTTCTTAGAAACGCTATCGCCGTAATGTTATTTATGGTGGGATATAAACTTATTTTTTAGTAAGATGTCACTTTTAAAAATGCAAAAGACCATTTCAGATTTAACGAAATGGTCTTTTTTTATTTTGATTAGAAACAGGATTGATTAAAATGCAATATCTGCTAACGAATTACTTTCTAATATTTTTAGTGTATTATCTCTAACCTCGGTCATTAATCGTCTTGCTGCACAAGTAGATTCGTCATCGCAATCGTCGCATTTTTCATAAAAGTTATGACTCGCACAAGGAAGCAATGCAATTGGACCTTCGAGAATACGGTACACTTTTGCCATACTAATATCTTTAGGATCTTTTATAAGGTAATAACCTCCGCCTTTTCCTTTTTTAGCACCAAGAAAACCTGAATTTCTAAGAAGCAATAAAATACTTTCCAGAAATTTAATCGAAATATGTTCGCTTTTAGCAATTTCAGCAATTTGTACTGGTTCGTTATTTTCGCGTCTGGCTAAGTATGTTAAAGCTTTAATTCCGTATTTTGTTTTCTTTGAAAGCATTTCTATATTTTAGTTTGTAACTGTAAATTTTAGTTTCGAGATTACCCGAAAATACCAAAACAAACAATATCCATATTTTTCTGCAACAAAAATAAACTTTTTAAATGAGATTATAACAGGTTCAATCTTATATTCTACTAAATTAGTATAGTTTAACACTGTTGTTTCCAAAACTTCAATTAAACTATGCTCTCAATATCCTTTTTTAAGATTGAATTACAAATTATAGCCGCATTATTATTGTCTAAATACAATTGATGATTACAATTCTTAAGAGTTTCATTTGAAATATTTAAATCTAAAAACCATTGTAAATCAGGTTTGTTTGTATCATTTTCTCCAAAATACAATTGTATAAAACAATTTGGAGATTCTATTTCATATCTTAATCTTGTAGAGGAAATAGCAAACAAACAATTCGTTTTTAATCCTAACAATGAAGCTTTCCAGCCAATTGTTCCTCCAATACTAAATCCTAAAACTATTACTTTACCAAGTTCTAATTCCGGCAATTTCGCAACAGCTTTATCGATTCCTCCAGCAATAAATTGATTATGAATTTCAGATTCTGAAAGGTTAGAAGCATCAATATTAGCCAATTCCAGAACATCATAATATTGAATCTCAAATTTAGATTCTAATATATCTACATAGTACTTTACCCATTTGGGATTTTCTCCTCCAAATAAGTCCGATAAAATAAGTAATTTGGGCTTCATAAGAGATAAAGAATAAGAGTCAGATTAAAAAATGATGTAGTTATTTTTCTTCATTTACTCCTATTAAATCAAATTCATTAAAGATTTTTATGCCTTCTTCTAAAGCTTGTTTATCTACTACATAAGTATTTGAAATTGAATCGTGCCAACCTCCTGTTCTTGAACTTCCTAAAAAAGATAATGCTTCAAAAGGAATAAGGCGACATAACGTTCTTTTAAATATAGTTCCAAAACTAGGCTTCAAACCATTTACATCTACAACTACAGTTCCTGTAATAAATTTACCTAAGGATCTTCCAAATAAGCCTTCAGTGAAGAGATAATATCCTATACTTAATACAACACTTACAAAATACCAGGTAACATTCCCCGCATTATAAACCCATATTCCAAATCCTGTTAAACCAATAGAATCTAACAAACCTATAACAGTTGGTAAGGAAAGTCCAAATCCATATGAAAAAGCATACGTAAAAGCATAATCTACCAGATAATTTAAGAAGCGTTTTCCGCTAGAAGCTAATATTTCTTCGTCTAGGATATAAAGTGGTTTGCTCATATTTTGGATTTGGTTATTTAGTAATTTGTGATACATCTTTTAACAAAAATATATTTTTTACTGAGACAACGACCAAAAAAAATGACGATTTTTAACCGTAATAATTTTACAGTTAAAAATCGTCATTATATAATTATGAACCGGATAAAATCTAATATCAGAAATCTAAAATTTAATCCAGCGCTTGCTTTAAATCTGCAATTACATCTGCAACGGTTTCTAAACCTACAGAAACACGAACCAAGCCTTGTGTAATTCCAACTGCTAATTGATCTTCTTCAGATAATTTACTGTGAGTTGTAGAAGCCGGATGTGTTACAATAGTTTTTACGTCTCCAATATTTGCCGAAAGTGAACACAGTTTAATTTTATCCAAAAATTGTCTTCCTGCTTCAAGACCGCCTTTAATTTCGATTGCGATAATATTACCGCCTAAAAGCATTTGTTTTTTGGCAATTTCATATTTTGGATGCGATTTTAAAAACGGATATTTCACGCTATTTACATTCGGATGGCTTTCTAAAAATTCAGCTACTTTTAAAGCATTTTCGCAATGTTTATCTACACGAACTGCCAAAGTCTCTAAACTTTTAGACAATACCCACGCATTAAATGGCGACATTGCCGGTCCTGTATTTCTTGAAAACAAGTATATCTTACGAATCAACTCGGCATCTCCAACTGCAACTCCTCCTAAAACACGACCTTGACCGTCTATTAATTTTGTTGCTGAATGCACTACTAAATGTGCTCCATATTTTATTGGCTGTTGAATGTATGGTGTTGCAAAACAGTTATCAATTATTAAAATCAGATTGTGTTTTTTTGCAATTTGCCCCAACAATTCTAAGTCAACTACATCTACACCAGGATTTGTAGGTGTTTCAGCATATAAGATTTTAGTATTTGGCTTAATAAAACCTTCTATTGTTTCAGGTTTATTAATATCAAAATAAGTTGTTTCAATATTCCATTTTGGAAAATACGTCATAAACAATGCATGAGTCGATCCAAAAACACTTCCGGCAGAAACGATGTGATCACCTGATTCTAACAATCCTGCAAAACAAGAATAAATAGCAGCCATTCCTGTTGCAAAAGCATATCCAGCTTCTGCACCTTCCATAGCGCAAACTTTATCTACAAACTCTGTTGTGTTTGGATTACTAAAACGCGAATAAATATTGCGTACTTTCTCTTCCGTAAATGATGCTCTCATATCCTCTGCATCATCAAATACAAAACTTGATGATAAATACAAAGGTGTAGAATGTTCCTGAAATTGTGATTTTTCTAAATGTGTGCGTATGGCTTGGGTTTCAAAACCAAATTCTTGTTCGTTCATTTTTTTTGTTTTTAAAAGAGGCTATTTCACAAAGGCTCACAAAGTAAACACTAAGTTTCACGAAATAGTCTTTCATTATTAATAGCTAGTCAAAGGAATTATCTAATTCTCAAATTGACTAATTTTCTAATTCTATAACTGTTCGTTGTTCAGGACAACTTTATAATTTATTGTTGCTGTTGGCTCAACTGTTTTGGCAACTGAACAATATTTTTCGAAAGAAAGCTGTGCTGCACGTTGTGCTTTTTCAGGATTAATATCGCCTTCTAAATAAAAAACTACATTGATTTCTTTAAAAGGTTTTGCCTCGCCTACTTGTACGCGTTCTCCTTCAACCTCAGCATTAAATGCTGTTATATCCTGACGTTGTTTCTTTAAAATCGAAATCATATCAATCGCGCTGCATCCTGCAACTCCCATTAATACTAACTCCATTGGACTTGCACCTAAATCGCTTCCGCCAAATTCGGCTCTGCTATCTACATCAACTACATGACCTCTTTCATTTTTAAGTTTAAAATGAAACGCGTCGTTTACTCTGTTTAAAGTTACTTTCATTGTGTTGTTATTTTTTTGTTTTTTTGTCGAGCTCAATCTAAAATCTACCATCTAAAATCTTAAATCAAATTACCCTTTATCAGATAATCTCAAAATATCTCCAAAAACTCCTCTCGCTGTTACCGCAGAACCTGCACCGGCTCCTTGAATAACGATTGGACGATCCCCGTAAGATTCTGTATAAATTTCGAAGAAAGAATCAGAACCTTTTAATCCGCCTAAAGCAGTGTCAGATGGTACCGAAACTAATTTTACTTCTAAAATTCCTTTATCATTTTGCAAATCTCCAGACAATTCACCAATATATCTTAATACGTGATTTGGCTTTTGATCGGCTTTTATTTTCTCGTAAATTGGGTCGAATTCTTTTAGTTTTGTCAGGAAATCAGAAACGTTTCCTTCGCGTAAATGTTCTGGAATTAAATTCTGAATGGAGATTTCTTCAAACTCATTTTGCAAATCTAACTCTCTTGCCAAAATCAATAATTTTCTTCCTACATCATTTCCACATAAATCCTCACGCGGGTCTGGTTCCGTATATCCATTGTCAATTGCTTCTTGCAGAATTTCACTAAACGGAACATCTTTTGCAGAGAAATTATTAAATAAATAACTTAACGTTCCTGAGAAAACTCCTTTTATTTTAGTGATATTTTCGCCCGAAAGGTGCAATAATTTTATCGTATCAATTAATGGTAATCCGGCACCAACATTGGTTTCGTACAAATAATTCTTTTGGTTTTCTGCCAAAGATTTTCTCAATTCTTTATAAAAACCGTAGCTTAATGTATTGGCAACTTTATTAGACGAAATCAAATCGAAACTACTTTCAATCAATGAAATATAATTTTCTACGAAAGTGGCACTTGCTGTATTATCGATCGCAATTAAGTTTTCTAAATGATGCTGATTTGCATATGCAATTACATCATTGATTGTATATTCCAAGCCTTCTTTCTGGATTTGATTTTTCCAGTCTGAAGTTACGCCATTTTTATTTAAAAGTACTTTCTTAGAATTTGCAATTGCAAAAACATTTAATTTAATGTCTTTACGTTTTTCGATCGCTGCCGCTGATTCTAAAATTTGGTTGATTAATGTTCCTCCCACTAATCCGTGACCGAAAATAGCAATGTTGATTTTTTTAGAAACTCCAAAAATCTCTCCGTGAATTACATTTAATGCTTTATTAAGTTCTGATTTTTTAACTACCAAACTCACGTTTTTACCTGTAACGGTGTTGTTAAATAATATTGGAACTATTTTATTTTTGATTAAAGCGGTGTATGGTTTATGGAAAGTGCTTAAATCCTGTCCAATAATCGAAATAACCGAAACATTATCTGTTACTGTGATCTGATTTACATCTTTAGAATAAAAGTCATTTTCGAACTCTTTTTCTAATTCGATCATTGCTGTTGTTGCTTTATCTGTTGCAACAACCAACCCGATTCCTCTTTCTGAAGAACCTTGCGAAATAATACTCACACTAATATTGTGATCGCCCATTACTTTAAAAATTCTGGCATCGACACCAGATTTCCCTAATAATCCACGACCTTCAAGATTTACTAAAGATAGATTCTCTAAAACCGAAAGTGTTTTGATTCCTTCTTTTGCAGAATCTGAAGTGATTAAGGTTCCGCGATTTTCGTGATTAAATGTATTTAATATACGAAGCGGAATATTTTTTTCTAATAATGGAATTATGGTTTTGGCGTGCAAGATTGTTGCTCCAAAATTGGCTAATTCGTTTGCTTCGTTAAATGATAAATATTCGATTTTTTTGGCATCGGCTACTAAATCAGGATTTGCAGTATAGATTCCGTCAACGTGGGTAAAGTTTTGTAATTCTTCGGCATTTAAATAATTCGCGATTAACGATGCTGTATAATTACTTCCGTTTCTTCCTAAAGTTGTAGTATCGTTGTTATTGTTTGAACCAATAAAACCTGTTACGATATTAACAGTTGAACCATTATGTTCTTTAAAATAATTGATAACATTTTTCTTAGAAAGCTGCTCTAAAGGTTGTGCATCACCAAATTTAGAATCGGTTTTAAGCAATTCTCTTGAGTCAACAAAATTAGCAGGAACACCTTTTTCTTTTAAAATAGCCGTTAATAATTTAGCCGAAAGTAACTCACCTTTTGATAAAATTTGATCTTTTATTTTATTGCTATAATCTCCAATTAAACTAACTCCTTCAAAAAGTTTATCTAAAACATTAAATTCTTCAGACAAATCAACCTGCGGATAATCTGAAATCTGATAGGTTTTAAAATTTTCTAAAAGTGTTTTATAATCGCCGTTTTTAGCAGCAAGTTTCAAAATATACTCTAACTCATCTGTTGCATTTCCACGTGCCGAAACGACAACTGCAATTTGTTCGCCTTGATTTACTTTATCAGAAATGATTGAAACTACTTTATTAAGTCCTTCTCCGTTTGATAGCGATTTGCCTCCAAATTTTAATATTTTCATTTTATTTTTCTATTGTTTCTGCCTTAAAAATATCGGCAAGTAAATGATCTAATTGTTTGTACTCGATTAAAAAAGCGTCATGTCCGTGTACCGAATCTATTTCGCTGTAAAAAACATTCTGTTTAAACTTTTTTAATTCATTATAAGTTTCACGATTTTCTTTTGATGTAAAAAACAAATCTGAGTTGATTCCGATAATATGAATCGCGGCATTTGTTTTGGACAATAAGGTTTCAAAATCGTAACTATTTCTGGTAATATCAATCGTTTTAAGCAATTGATTCATCAATTTATAAGATGATAATTGATATCTTTTTTGCAATTTCTTTCCGTGATGCGCCAACCAGCTTTCTATATTAAAAATAGAAAGATCGTTATTGATTGTTCGTTGAAATTTTTCTTTGAATGATTCAGGAGATCTGTAACACAACATTGCATGAATTCTGGCATCTTCTATTGGTTTTGAAGAATTATTCAGGATTTGCTCTTGTAAGTAGCAATTCGCGATCATCCAGTCAGTCGATTTCCAATCTGTTGCAATTGGAATTAGGTTTTGCGTAATATTTGGTTCCAGCGCAAGTATTTCCCATGCTATTCCTCCACCAACAGAACCTCCAATAATGGTATGTAATTGCGTAATATTTAAAGCCTCTAAACCTTTTATAAAAATTCGGGCAATATCTCTTGTGGTAAAATCCAGATAGTTATCAACTATAAATGAATTATTCCCATTTCCAGGAACATCAAATGCTAATACGGTGTATCTGTGGGTATCGATTGTTTTTTCGTCGCCAATTAAATCATTCCACCAACCATTCTCGCCAGTAACTTGTGCATTTCCTGTCAAAGCATGATTGACCAAAACTATAGGCGCGCTATGCAATGGTAAACCGGAAAGTGTAAAACTTAATGGCAATGACGGATATGATGCACCACTTTCGGTGATGAAATCTTGAACTATAATGGGACTTGGTATATTTTCCAATTTCAAATCTTTTTAATTTTGATTTGTATGTGGAAATATTAGAAAGAAAGTACTAGAGTGAAACTAGAAAATTCTTGTTGTTATCTTTCCACGTTTGGGCGTGGTAGAATGCAGCACCTTCTTCGAATTAACGAAGGGTTGCTAAGGATTCATCGGGTCTAATCCCTCGTCCTTTCTTTATAACATTTCAATACGTTTTTGAACTTAACGGTGCAAATTAACTACTAATTTCTTAAACTAACAAATTTTATCGAAACTGATTCCTCAATTTCTTAAACATAATTCAAACACAAACTATTGTACGCAAAAAATTACCGAACAATTTGCCCAGTAAAATTAAGCAGGTTTACCCTTATTTTATGATACTTTTTGATTTAAATAAAAAGTGTTTCATTCTCTTTTGAATACATCAAAAATAATAATGAGTTTGGTTCTTTTTTTTCCGCTACTTTATCTGTTTCAGTAATTCCGAATCTAGGATGTACCAATTCATTTTTTGTTGGTGGCGGATTATTTCTTTTTGCCCTTATGTTTTTCAATGTAGAAAAAGTCTTTGTTAAGTAGTTTAATGTGCTCATGATATTTAAGTTTATGTTGATCGTGTTTTATAATCTTTATTAATTCTTTATTTCTTTGTTATGCTTACTAAATGGAATAAAAAAACCCTTTTGGGTTTCTAATACCAAAAGGGTTTAAGTTTTTTAAAACTTATATATACTTTTAGTATCAACAGACGCGTACACAAATACGTGCGACATTAAACATCTTATTCATCTGTAGGGATTTATTCATCTTTGATTTACTTGCTATTTTAAAAAATTCTTGCATTTGTTATATTTTAATAAGCTTCCTAAAATTACTGAAACATTTTTTAATTATTGCCCTTTTTAGGGATAAAAATACTAATGGCCTTCTTATAATTTCTAGGCCTTACAAATGTGCGAATATTTTTTCAATAATACAAGTGAGAATCAGCAAATTAATCTTAAAAAACGTTAAAAAACACCTTTTTATCGTTAAAAAACATCTTACAAAATTGACTTTTTTAATTTTACCTGTAAAATACCTACAAAAAACAACATAATAAACTTTCCTGTTTCAATCTGTCAAAGAACAACTAACCAACATTAAAAGCCACTTACAACCAAACTGCTTCTTTGTTTTTAATTTTTTCAGCCACTTTTAAAATGTCCGTTATTATCCCTCTCGAAATTGCTTGTTTACATGCTGATGCACTCTGAATTACTATAGGAACATCTGCATATGATTTTGTGTAAATTTCAAAAATAGTGTCGGAACCTTTTAATTGACCTATTGCCGATGAAACCGGCTCTGAAACTAGTTTAACTTCCAGTTTATTTTTCTCGACATCAAATTCTCCTACATATCGCAAGACATGATTATCTGCCTGAGTGATTTTTGCAATTTTGAACGATTTGTCAATTGCTTCTTTATTAAGAATACCATTTTTCTCTAAAAATTCTTCTTTAATAAGCGAATTGATTTTTATGTCTGAAAGCTCAAAATCTTTTCCAATTTCTCTTGTCAATATCAGTAGTTTTCTGGCTGTGTCATTTCCGGATAAATCTTCTTTAAAAGTCGAACGCATCAAACCCAATAAACTGGCATCTTTTAAAAGTGAAGAAAAAGTGGCTTCTTCATTTGCAAATCGATTAAAAACATAACTTAGATTATCTGAAAAAACGCCTCTGATTTTGGTGATTTTTTCTCCTGAATAATACAAATCTCTTAGTGTTTGCAAAACCGGAAAACCTGTATCTACTGAAGTTTCATACAAAAACTCTTTATCATACTTTTTCAGATTTGATCTAATTTCTTTATATAAATCAAGAGGTAGCGTGTTTGCTTTTTTATTTACCGCAACAATATTAAATCCGTTTTGAATTAAAGTATTATAATGACCTATTAATTCATCACTTGCTGTAGCATCGACCGCAATTAAGTTTTCGAATTCGTTTTCTTTTGCAAACTCAACAATATCTTCAACTTTAAACGGTACTGCCAATTCTAGAAAATTGGTTTCCCAAGAATATCCAACACCTTCTTTTTCGAAAAAAGCAACTGTCGAATTGGTGATTATCGGAAAATGAAAATCTATATTTTTACTTTCGAGAAAAAACTCCTGACTTTCGATAATCTGATTGATCAAAGTACTTCCGATATTTCCAATTCCAAAAAGGATGATATTTATTTTAAGCTTTGACATAATTTTTTAATTTAATTGGGGGTTGTTTTAAACCATATAAGTGATATAAGTTCATTTAATTTTCTGAACATATATAATTTAGACGACGTCGTACATCTCTACTAAAATGAACTTATATCACTTATATGGTGAAAAAATTTTATACTGATTTCTTTATTATAAAAAATCACCTCTAGTAGAACTCACGCTACTAAAGGCAATTTTTCAAACAAAAAACAAAAAAACCTAATTTTTATTAATGCTGTATTGAGCTTGTGTAACGCTTGCAAACGCAGCTTTCAAATCAGCTATTAAATCTTCGATATCTTCAATTCCAACAGAAAGTCGAACCAAATCTTTTGAAACTCCTGTTTCTAGTTGATCTGCATCAGACAATTGTTGGTGTGTAGTACTTGCCGGGTGAATTATTAATGATTTTGTATCACCAATATTGGCCAAAAGCGAGAATAGTTTTGTTTGATCTACTACTTTTTTAGCCGCTTCAAAGCCTCCTTTTAGTCCAAATGTGATGACACCACTTTGTCCTTTTGGTAAATATTGTTGCGCTAAATCGTAGTATTTATTCGTTTTTAAACCTGGGTAATTAACCCAAACTACCTCATCTTGTTTTTCTAACCAAGAGGCTAAAGCCAAAGCATTTTCGCTATGTTTCTGGATTCGGATTGGTAATGTTTCTAATCCCTGAATGATTTGAAAAGCATTAAACGGACTCAAAGCTGCACCAAAATCACGCAATCCTTCGATTCTTGCTTTTGCAATAAAAGCTGCATTTCCCAATGCTTCGTGATACACTAATCCGTGGTATCCGGCTGAAGGTTCTGTAAATTCAGGGAATTTTCCGTTAGACCAGTCAAAAGTTCCAGCATCGATAATTGCACCTCCTAACGAAGTCCCATTTCCTGAAATGTATTTAGTTAGAGAATGAATTACAATATTGGCCCCGTGTTCAATTGGTCTTAACAAATAAGGAGTAGCAACAGTATTGTCTACAATAAAGGGCACTTTAAAGTTTTTGGCTTCCGCCGAAATACCTTTTAGATCCAAGACGTCTAATTTTGGATTTCCTAAAGATTCTACAAAAAAGGCTCTTGTATTTTCTTTAGCAGCTTTGGTAAAATTTTCCGGTTTTGATGGATCTACAAAAGTAGTGGTAATTCCTAAACGAGGTAAAGTGACATTTAGTAAATTATATGTTCCCCCATATAAACTATTTGAAGCTACAATGTGATCACCTGTTTTTAGCAAAGTCAACAAAGCTGTAGAAATTGCCGATGCTCCAGATGCTGTAACAACAGCCGCAATTCCGCCTTCAAGCGCTGCAAGCCGTTGTTCCAAAACATCGTTTGTTGGATTATTTAATCGAGTGTAAATGAATCCAGATTCTGCAAGACCAAATAAATTGGCAGCATGATCTGAATCATTAAATACATATGATGAAGTTTGATAAATTGGCACTGCTCTTGTTCCTGCATTTTTAGTAACATCGTGTCCTGCGTGTAGTGCGTTTGTTGCAAATTTTTGTGTGCTCATGATTTCTTAGTTTTTTAGGTATTATTAATACTATATATTGTTATTGAAAATGTTTCTTTTGAAATTGCGATCGTTTTATATAAAAAGATCTTCTTCTTCCAGATTATACAATTGAGCTAATAAAGATTTTTGCTCCTTTATATATTGTTCCGGATTGTACTTTAAAGTTTCCCTTTTTGATTCTTCGATTTTGCTGTTATTCTTTTGAGAATCTGTTCTCAATAAATAATGAAATGCGATTGTATTTATATCTAATGTATTCATGGTTTAAAATTTTAAATGTTTAAATAAAAAAAAGCCCTTTCGGATGGCTACCAAAAGGGCTTATAGTTCTAACTATAACAAAGACTGTATCTTTTACTTTTGGCAACAGCAAGGTTGGATGCGCATTTGCATCATACTACAACATATCATCATATCTCTTCTTGCTATTGTTTTCATTTTCATTTTATTTAAATTAATTCTCATTTTTAAACTCGACTAATTTGATAGGGTAAATATATAAAGTATTTTTAGATCTACCAAACCAAAAACTAACTTTTAACATTATTTTTTTCCTAAGCCCTGTGAATACTGATATTATTTTACTCTAATATTTTAAAAAAAAGCCACAGATTAAAAGATTAGAATGATTAAAATCTATTTAATCCCTTAATCTGTGGCTCACTTTTCATAATTCTTTAGAATTTGAAACTTAATCTGGCAAAACCAAATCTACCGTTTAATCCAAATTGCGAAACTGCTCTAGAGTAAGCAAACTGATTTGCATTTGTTAAATCTGTGCTTGGTGCTGGCGTTAATGTTGGCGTTGTATTTGTAAATGCTGGTGTTGCAGGATTATTTCTGTCCGGATAAACATCTCCTATATTATTAAATCCAACTGTAAATCTAAACTTGTCGTTGATTTGATATCCAAGAGACAAATCGGTAACTATTTTTGAACTGTATTCCGGGTGTTCGTAAACTGAAGATGAACCATCTAAATTTACATCTGTTGCGCCTGGATCAGTCACTTTTCCAAAATAACTGTTTCTCAAATAAATATCCAGTTTTTTGATACTGAAGGTTGTCATTAAATTCGCTTTCAATTTCGGAATTGCTTCTTCTAAATAAATTCTGCTTGATTCCGGAAAAAACGAATATTTATAAGGTTCTCCACCCGCATTAATAATAGATTGAGGAACATTTAAATCTCCTACTCTTTTGGTTTCATTATAGCTTAATGCAAAATCATTTCTGATCGTAAAATCTGGAATAACATTGTATTTTTGAGAAATTACCACATCAACACCTTTAGTTTCAGAGTTAATTCCGTTAGTCCAGAATGAAGCTCTTTCTACTCCTTTTAAATCAAATGCTTGTTGAAACAATGTCAACGCATCTTTTTGTTCCGGCGATGTAGCGGCATTTATTTGCGCATCTGTTGGTCTTGCATATTGTCCTGTTAATACAACTCTGTCGTCGATTCTTGTAAAATAAGCATCTGTTGCAATTGTAATGTTTGCTTCAGGAATTTTGAATGTAAATCCTGTACTGATACTTTTAGATTTTTCAGGTTTTAAATTTTCAACTCCAATACTTTTTGCTGCCTGAGAATCGTTTGTAAAATATCCTACTTGATAAGGTGAACCATTTATAAACTGTGTTGAACTCGCTTCAAAATATTTTTGTTGCAACGATGGCGCTCTAAAACCTGTTTGTCCGGAAATTCTCCAATTGATGTTATCGTTCAATTTTAAAAGAGACGCTAGTTTAAAAATTACTGTACTGCCAAAATCAGAATAATTCTCATAACGAGCCGCTCCGTTTAAAAGCCAATTTTCTGTAGCGTTTAATTCTAAATCTACGTATGCCGCGCCACTTTTTCTGTCTTTTGTTTTAGCATCTGAAGGCTGAAATCCAGAGAAACCCTGTGCTCCTGCTCCACGTTTATTACCAAAAAAGTCCGTAACAATTAATGGTGAATTACTTGGTAAAATTCCAGAAACCAGATTTCCGTTTATATCATACAATCCGTAAGAAGCTTCTTCACCTGCTTTTATCTGATAATTTTCATATCTGAACTCTCCACCAAAAGCAACGTTTAATCCTTTTAAAACATCATACTTTTTTGTTAAATCTAAATTGGTTGTACTTTGCAAAAACGAAACTTTACCTGCATCAAAACTTGAGGCTGAATTGGTTCCCAAAGTAGCATTAATAGTATTGTTCACATCATATCTAAAAGAGTTTGTTCCGAGGTTTGTACTAATATCAGTATCAAAACCAAATAATTGTGTTGTAAGTCCTACCGCAGATGAAGCGTCTAAAATCTTTGATTCGATTTGAGGCAAAAATCCGTTTTGATACACTTGCGTGAATGTTCCCGAGCCATTTGGCAATCTATTAAATGCATAAGAATCTCCATTTCTATAAGATACTCCACCAAATGAATATAAAGATGTAATCTCTGTTAAAGGATATTTTAAATTATAATAAGCTTGTCCTGATGCCAATTCTGACTGACCAACACTCATATTATAGTCGCTTCTTTGCTGACCTCTATAAGCGAGTTCGTTATTTGTAGTATCAAAATTTAAGGCTGTTTGCATTTGAGCTAGCGTTGTCGCTGATGAAATTGCGGTTTGTTGTGCTGGCGTAAAATAACCAACTTGTGGCGCATATTGCTTTAACGAACTCAGAATTTGTGCTGTATTTGGAGTATTATTGATATTGCTAAATAAGGAGTTAATAGCAACACCATTTTGAGCAGCTCTATTTTCGACAGCATTATAAGCATTAAAAATACCATTGTTTCTAATTCCTGCTCTACTTGTTGCTTGTCTCGTAACTGCACTACCTGTAACATTCAGAAAACTTCCTGCTTTACCAAGAGAAGTCCCGTAGTTTAGGTCTAATTGCAAGGTTTGACCATCGGCTCCTCCTTTAAAATTATTAGATCCCGAAGATAAATTTGTACCGTATTGAATACCTCCTGAAATAAAATTCGCATTCTTTTTTAGTACAATATTGATAACTCCCGCAATTGCATCTGAACCGTATTGTGCAGCAGCTCCATCTCTAAGAACTTCGATTCTTTCGATTGCAAATGACGGAATTGCATTTAAGTCTGTTCCAACGGATCCTCTACCAGGAGAACCATTAATATTTACTAATGAGCTTGTATGTCTACGTTTACCGTTTACTAAAATTAAAACCTGATCCGGGCCTAAACCTCTTAATTGTGCAGGATCGACGTGATCTGTTGCATCGGCGGTCGAAGTTGCGTTACTGGTAAATGAAGGCGCTACGTAATTTAATATTTGGGTTACACTGGTTTGTGGAGATCCTTTTGTTATCTCAGAAATATTAAAAACATCAACCGGAACCGGCACATCTGTTTTTACTCTGTTCTTACTTCTAGATCCCACTATTGTAACTTCTGACAATTCGTTATTCTTTAAACTGTCTTGTTCTTTTTTATTATCCTGCGCATAAATACCGGAAAATGTTAAAAGACCTAATGCAAGTAGTACATTTTTTTTCATTACTTTTTTCTGATTAATTAATGTTTTGGTTTAAATTGTTTTTGTTGCGGTTTAGTTTCTTTTAGAAACAAAAAAACCCCTGCAATTTGCAGAGGTTCTATTTATATTTTTCTTGAAAAAAAACTACAATAGCATCTCTGCGGAAGGCTCCGGCATCATACATGGCTTATTGCAAACTGTTAATTTCATTCTTTCTATTATTTTGATGAGGCAAATTTGCAAACTATTTTTTAATCGACCAAACAAAAATAGAAATAATTTCCACTACCCTATCAATTTAGTATGTTTCTGTTAAATTTCTACTTATAAAAGTAAAAAAAGTTGAACTTTGATTTGCAAATCAAAATGGTTTTATACCTTTGCACCCGAATACAGAGGAAAAATTTGAACTGATTGCAACCTCTTCATAATGAAATGGTTCGTTATGAATACTGGAAAATTGATTTCAGTAGTAAAAAATGCTAAAGCAGAAACTCTCCTTTAGCCTTTTCTAGCAATTATTTTTCCTCAATTAATTTTAATTTAAAAAATTATTATGGCTTATTTATTTACGTCAGAATCTGTTAGTGAAGGGCATCCAGACAAAGTTGCAGATCAAATTTCGGATGCATTAATTGATAACTTTTTGGCATTTGATGCTGACTCAAAAGTAGCTTGTGAAACTCTTGTTACAACTGGTCAGGTAATTTTAGCTGGTGAAGTAAAATCGAATACCTATCTTGATGTGCAGCAAATTGCTCGCGAAGTAATCCGTAAAATTGGATATACTAAAAGTGAATATATGTTTGAAGCAAATTCTTGTGGAATTCTTTCAGCAATTCACGAGCAATCTGCAGATATTAATCAAGGTGTTGACAGAGCTAAGCCAGAAGAACAAGGTGCAGGTGATCAAGGAATGATGTTTGGTTATGCAACTAACGAAACTGAAAACTACATGCCATTGGCTCTTGACTTATCTCATAGCTTATTGCAAGAATTAGCAATTTTAAGACGCGAAAATAAGGAGATTACTTATTTACGTCCTGATGCTAAATCTCAAGTAACTTTAGAATATAGTGACGATAATAAACCAACTCGTATTGATGCAATTGTAATTTCGACTCAACACGACGATTTTGATGAAGAAGCTACAATGTTGGCTAAAATCAAAAAAGATATTATCGAAATTTTGATTCCAAGAATTATCGCTAAAAATCCTGAGCACGCTCATTTATTTAATGATAAAATCAACTACCATATTAACCCAACAGGAAAATTCGTTATTGGAGGACCTCACGGAGATACTGGTTTAACAGGAAGAAAAATCATTGTTGATACTTACGGTGGAAAAGGTGCTCACGGTGGTGGTGCATTCTCTGGAAAAGATCCAAGTAAAGTTGATAGAAGTGCTGCTTACGCGACACGTCATATCGCTAAAAACTTAGTTGCAGCTGGTGTTGCAGACGAGATTTTAGTTCAAGTTTCTTATGCAATTGGAGTTGCTCAACCAATGGGAATCTTTATTGATACTTACGGAACTTCTAAAGTAAACTTAACTAACGGTGAAATCGCTAAAAAAGTAGAAGCTATCTTTGATATGCGTCCTTACTTTATCGAGCAACGTTTAAAATTAAGAAACCCAATTTATAGTGAAACTGCTGCTTACGGACACATGGGACGTAAACCAGAAACTGTAACTAAAACTTTTTCTGCTCCGGGAGGAAACGAAAAAACGGTTACTGTTGAATTGTTTACATGGGAAAAACTTGATTTTGTTGACCAAGTAAAAACTGCTTTTGGATTGTAAATTTAGATTATTAGACTAACTTAGATTGTTAGATTTTTCGACAACTAGTTATTCTTAAGCATAAAAAGAGGCTATCTATTCATTTAGATAGCCTCTTTATTTTTAGTATGGATTTTGAAATCTGTGTGTTTATTTGAACGCGGATGAAACGGATTTACTTCATAAAGACGCGGATAAAAACGGATTTTTTATTTATATCCTGCCTAAAGTAGAAAATAAAGAAAGAAAAAATCCGTTTTTATCCGCGTTTTCGCAATAGCGAATCCGTTTTATCAGCGTCTAAATTTCAATACAAATAAAACAGAATTTATCGCTCTAATTGTACATTTGGTAATGTTTTAGGACGATTGGCATCGTTTGATAAAATCCAACCTGTACGATAAATCCATTCAGTCATTTTATGTAGCTTCACAAAATCAATGTTTTCAGACTCATCCATTGGTGTGTGATATTGACTGTGCAAAACACTAGTGTAAAAAACAGATGGAATTCCTTTTTTTGCATATGGCAAATGATCTGAACGGAAATAAAAATACTCTGGATGTTCTGGTCTGTCCCAAAGTTTATCCAAATCAAATTTTGGCCCTTCGTCATTTGCTCTTTTAGCTATAGCAACTAAATCTGATGAGTTTTCATGAGGAGAAGATGAACCTAAAAGTGCCGCCTGATTTACATTATTTCTACCGATCATATCTCCGTTTAAAACTGCAATAATATCCTTTTCAGGAACTGTTGGGTGCGACGCATACCATCTTGATCCTAACAAACCACGTTCTTCTGAACCGTGAAATACAAATAAAGCGGTTCTTTTTCCGGGCTGTTTTTTATAGGCTCTTGCAATCGCTAACATTGCTACACAAGTACTGGCATTATCATCGGCTCCATTATAAATTGAATCCTGACCGTATTTTTGACGAACGCCATCATGATCCTGATGTCCGCTAAAAAGAACATATTCCTTTTTTAATGTAGGATCTGTTCCTTCGATTTTTCCAACCACATTTACGGATGGATATTTATAGGTTTCAGAAATTACTTCTGTAGATAAAAGATCTTTTGTACTTTTTAAATATGCTAATTGATCATTGTGTACCCAAAATACTGGCATTGTTGCACCAATTTTATCTCGAAAACCTTCGATTCCATAAATACCTCTTGTCATTTGTGGTTCGACTTGAGACCAGCTTTCTTCTGCCAATTGATCTGCCACCATAATAAGTGCCACTGCTCCTTTTTTTACAACAAGATCATAATATTTATTTCGAACAAGACCTGGATAACGTCTGTCAAATAACGAAATATCATCTGCGATTCCATCTTTAGATGCTAATAAAACAACAGCTTTTCCTTTTACATCGGCTTTCTCAATTTCTTCTTTTGTTGCCGCTCCCAAATACACTAATGACGCATCGACTTTTATATTTGTCGTCTCTGCTACCAGAACATCTTTCCACAATTTATATTCTTTTTGTCCTATTTTAAATTTTGTGTTTGGAGTTACCTGATGCCTGTATAAATCAAAAAACTGAAAATAAGTTCCGTCATCACCCGCTGGTAACATTCCTGCTTCTTTGGCTTTATTTGCCAACCACATTGATACTTTTAACTCATCTAAAGTTCCGGCTTCTCTACCATTAAAATGATCGCCTGCCATTTGGTACATATCGGTTCTAAGATCTTTTTCAGTGATTGCCGTAACTAAAGGTTTTTTGATGTTTTGAGAGAAAGCAAGTCCTCCGCAAATAATCAAACCTAAGATCATTTTGTTTTTCATATGTTTAAGTTTAGTATTCCAAACTTACTAATTTATGCAGAAACGTAACCTTCAATTTTAAAACATCTGTCTGTTAAATGATAAAATCTATAAAAGGAATCGAATTTAAACAAAAATGACTGCCAATTGTGGCAGTCATTCTTTTACAATTTTTTTTGAAACTATCTTAATATGTTCCGTTTTGCATCTTCGTTAAGGTTTCTTTTATTTCACTTGCTGTTTGTTCTTCTACATCAGCATTTAAATACTTAACTGCTAATGTTTGGGTTGCAATTGCTTTTTCTTTCTGACCATCTTTATAATATAACTGCGCCAGAGTATCTAAATAATAAGGATTGTTTTTGGTCACTGCCAAACTATACTCTGACCAAGTAATAGCCGATTTTATAAAATTAGAATTTGCAGGTTTTAAAACTACTGCCCAAGCGGCATCATTACAAAAATTAGAATGATATTCTTTAAACGAATTCCAACCATCATAAGTATAACTAGAGCTTGAATCCAAAGCGGTAAACATAGTGTCCAGTCTTTCAATTGGGCTTTGGTTATCTGCTAATAAGTTTGTGTTAAAATAAGTACTAAACTCCTTTAAGTAACTTGTATTAGAACCGTCTTTATCTTCGGTTTGAGCCAAATAAGCAAAGTAATTTCGATAACACTCAAAGCTTCCTTTTCCTGCCGCGATTAATTTTTTGTAAACAGAGATCACTTTACTTTGATTTGATTCTCCCGAAATTTCATTCTCTACAACATATTTGTTTTGTTCTAATGCATTGGCAATTTCAGTATTTAAAGCACCAATTGTATGGGTTTCATTTTCGATAGATGTAAACGCCAAACGTCCTGCATCGATTGCATCATAATGTTTTATCAAATAATCTATAGCAAGAAAATCAGTATCGTTTAGTACTCTGTCTTCTGGTAAAAATTGCTTCGAGAATCCTTGATTTTTAATTTCTCTTAAAATGGTTTCAACCAAATACATATTTGGCTGTTTATCTTTTTGATGCGATTCAACAAGTTTTTTCCAAGTTTGAGCTACTTCTTTTTTATCTACTGTAGTATTTACAAACTTAAATTCAGCATCATTTTCATCTGTAGTTGTGTCGTAGTCATATGGTATTTCAAGCGCTGCAATCTTATTAAAAGCTAAAATTAAATCAGCATCTGTTGCTTTTTTATTTTTTAGGGGTTTATTAAAAGAAATTAATCTCTCTGTTCTTTGGAGTTTTTTATACAACTCATCATAATAATAAAACTGATAACGTTTATCCAGCAAATTAGATTTTGCACTGGCCAAAATATTTCCATTGCTATCCAATACTAACACAGTTGGGCTATCTGTAATTTTATTGATTTTCAACCACTTTTTATCATCGGCTGTAGCTAAATAATAATTAAACAAATCATATTCCGGATGATATTCATCATACATTGTATCGCTCAATTGAGATTCATGATCTTTAATAAATGCATCAAAATCAGCTTTAGCCGAAGTATTTTTGCTATCTACAGAAACTACCAAAAATTTAGTTTTATCATTTTTGGTAGATGCAATCGCACTTTTTAGATTATTCTCGATTTTAAATTTAAAATCAAAACCTTTAGCAGCATAAGCACTATCTACAACAACATATGAACTATCAACAGCCACTCCATTATCTGGGTTTACAAAAGCTTCTTTTCCTGGATATGTCCAGTTTGAAACACTTTGACTCTCAATTGGCTTAACCGTTGTAGCAGCAACTGGCGAAGCATCTTTTTCATTCGAAAAAGCTATAGGATTTTTCCCCGTTTGCTCCGAAATCATCAGTTGATTTGTTTTTCTGTCAAAAAAACCTGAAATGTTTAAATCTCCCACGGCATCAAGTTCATACTTGATCGTGACTTCTGAAACATCTTTTGGTAAAGCATATTTATAAATTTTGCTTTCTGTTTCATATCCTTCATATACTAAATATAAAAAATCTGTACGGTCAATTTCAAAATCAGCATCAACACTTGTCCAATCAGGATCTACTTCTGTTTTTATATCTGATATTCTCTGATATTGAACTGATGCAGAACCGCTTTGTGTTCCGATATAAAATGAATAATAAGATGGATCTAAAAACTTAATTTTAATCTTTTTAGCCTTCTTGTCATTTTTAAAAGTAAGATTAAAAGAATTCTCCGTTTTTTCGGTTTGAAAAAATGACAAAGAATCTCCTTTGATTTTATAGTCCCCAGAATAAAAAACCAATTCGTATTTATTATTGTCTAATAAATTTAACTTGATTTTTTGCCCTTTGTTTGTAGATAAATAGGTGCCTTTTTCAATGCCTTTTGTTTGGGAATAAGAACTAAATATTAAACAGAAAAATATTGAAAAACTCCATAAAAATTTGCGCATGATCTAAATTTTGATTGTTAATATCAGGCGCAAAGATATTTGATTCTAGTCGAAATAAACTCTCTAAAAACAAAAAAATATGTAATCAAAGTACTATAAATTATATTTCATCGAAAAGATAATATACCTCGGCTGTACAGTGTATTGAGAAACTCTTGTCGAGAATTGCGAGAAGCTATCGTCGTTAAGATAAGTAGTATTTAAGAGGTTTGTTGCCGAAACTTTGTACTCCCATTTACTATTCTTTTTTTGATAAATTAAGCTGGCGCTCAAAAAGTCATATTCATTATTGACTGTTTTATTCCCGTTATAATAATGATAAAATTCATATTCAGAAACAAACGAAAAACTATTCAAAAAGTAATAATCTAATCTTGCAAAAGGCTTGTCTGTATAATAAGTTGAACCGCTGTATTTATTAATTAAGGCATTGTAGCCAAATTCAATATTCGGGGCATTTTTATAGTTTGTTGATGCTTTTACGGTATAACTCTGCACAAAACTTTCGGTTGTGCTTAATTCATTATTTTGGATATTATTAAATTTTGACCAGTTGAAACTTGCATTGACTGAGGCTTTATAATTCTTTAAAAACGAACGACCGTAATTTCCCATTCCGGTAAAAGTTTCATCGGCCAAATTAGAATTATAAGGCGATGATGACTGATTAATTCCCGTAAAATCGGCGCTGGTTTTAATTGCATCTACTTTTTTTGTATAAGTTGCATTGGCAAAAATATTCTCAAAGTTGAACATATTGTATTTGAAATAACGCAACGAATGCACTTGCGAAGTGGCATTTTCGAGATAGCGATTTCCTCTAAACAAACTACTATAATCTGATAAAACATAACCCGCTGCCAATTGATTAATATCTGTAAAATCATTTGTTAACGAAAAATTATAGGTCAATGTTTCTGATTTCTTGATTTGATATAAAGCAAATAAATCAGGCAATACTTTTGTAAAATTCTGTGAATAATCTGTTCCCAATTGGGTGTTTTTCATGGTGTACGAATGCACGCTAACACCCGGAGTTAAGGTAAATTTTCCAGTTAGAATTTTATAATGAAATCCTAAAAATGTGTCATTGAAATTATAATTTACCTGATTGTTATTTTCCGGATTATTCAAATCATTTTTACTTCCGTTATCTAACATCTGAAAAATATGCGAATTAAAATCCTGATAAGAAAAGGTGTTTCCAAGCGTGATATTGATGTTGCTTTTTGGTGTTACCATATAATAGTAATCCAATTTGGCATCGAGTTTATTGGTTTTAACAAAACGATCCTGATTAAGATCATTTCTTTGCTGACCTGAAGTATAACCAGATAAATCAAAAGGCTGTGTGCGCAAATTGGCATTATAAAAAGGATTTTCGTCTTGATATAAGTGTTGCATTTCAAAAGCAAAAATATTCTTTGGGCTCTGCGTATAATACAAACTCAGATTTTGATTTATAGATGTTGGGTCTTGTTTTTTATTGGTAAAAATAGTTTCTGTTGTCGAGACGTTACTTACAATAGATTCACGCAACAAATCAGTATTTTCATTTTGTTTGGATATCTTGGTTAAGATATCATAATCAAACTGAAACTTATCATTGGGTTTATAAGTTGAACTCAGTTTAAAAAGTCCAAGATTATTTTTTTGATGCGTTAATTCATCACGTTTTTGCTGATCTCCAGAATCTAAAATTGTAGTTTGAGATTTGGTTTCAAGATCTGTTTTTGATGTAGAAAGAATTCCAAATCCACTTATATTCCATGCTTTTGTAACAGAATACGCGAAGTTTGTTGCTCCAAATTTGGTTTCAATTTCTTTGGCGCGGTTATTTCTCAAAATCGAAATTCCCAAATCATTCGAAGAAACATTAAAATTACTTCCTCCTTTTTTGGCCAAATTTTTAAATCCACCTGTAAACTTAAAATAATCCTGAGCCGTAAGTGGCAATTCACCAATATTATTAAAATTAGTAATTAAATTTATACTGTATTTTGGACTATAATAAAATAGTTTTGGATTTATAATATAACGGCTATCTAGCTCTGCAACTCCAATTCCGGCAGTAACATCTCCAAACCAAAAATTCTTTTTTCCCTCTTTCAATTTAATATTCATGGCCACATTATCCTGATCATTTTCTAAACCTTTTAATGCGCCAACTTCGTTATAATTTCTAAGAACCTGAATTTTATCAATCGCATCTGCAGGAATATTTTTTACACCAAGTTTAGTATCTCCGTCAAAAAAGTCTTTTCCTTCGACCATTAATTTACTCACCTTTTTTCCTTCAACTTCTATTTCGCCATCAGCATTTACCTCAACTCCCGGAAGCTTTTTCAGGACATCTTCTAATTTTTTTTCAGTTCCAGATTTAAAAGAATCTGCATTATATACAATTGTATCCCCTTTTATGGAAACTGGCATTTCACGAACAATTTCTACGCCAGCGAGTTCGATTCCTGCATCATCCATCACAATATTCTGAACGATATTTTCTGCTTTTGTCGAAATTACAATTTCCTTCGATTTCATCCCCAGATAACTCACTTTAACAGAATAAGAGGTATTGGGTTTTAAGGTCAATTGAAACCTACCTTTATCATTGGTAATTCCGTACGAATCCATTGCTTTTGTAGCAACGTTTATTGCCATAATATTAGCCATTTCCAACGGATTTTTCTGTTCGTCCTGAATAAAACCATCAAAACGTACACTTTGCGAAAAGGAAACACAAGTGCATAAAATAGCGAAGAAACAAAGTATCTTGTTCATTAAAAAAGCTTTAGAATAAATAAATTTCAGAATCCGAAGTTCTTATCTTCCCATCATAGGAGGAGGCCCACCTGGACGTCCGCCATTCATTTCTCTAAACTCTTTCATTTTTTTAATTACAGTTTCATCATAATCTTTTTGCGAAATAACCTTTCCTTTTTTAGATGGTTTTATTTCTACTTTATCTTTGGCATTCAAAACAATTTTAGAACACAAAATAGTTGTTTTGCCATCGTTTACTTCTAAAATTAAACCAGGTAAACCCCAATAGTTTTCTGGACCTTGATTTACTGGAATTTCTGGCGAATACCATGCTGTAACAACAATTTCTTTTGGCATTTCAAAGTTGTCTTCAAAATTAGTTTTTGTTTCTCCCGAAGTTTTTTTCGCATCGACCTTCTTCTCTTCAGGCTTTTTGTCGTCGTTATTTTTAGGTCTAAAATTTCTAAAGTCCGTTTTACTGGCTTCTTTTACTGCCGTTGCTTTGTAGCAAGTATAACCGCCAATTTGTTTGGTTTCTTGTTCTAATTTCCAGTTTAATTTTGGCAAAGAATCTACTACCAAAAATTCTTTACCCATAAATTCTTTATCTACAGTATACGACTTGGTTTTTACATCTTTGTAAAAAGTTCCGCCTCCGCCCATAAACGAATTCATCATAATACGCATTCCGCCTCCCTGCTGTCCAGGAGCTTCCAGTTTTTCTTCTTCTTTATAAATTGATGCTGATTTATCAAAATTCAGAATAAAGGTTTTCTCCAGCATTTTTTTCATTCGCTCCTCCATGTTCTTTTGCATCTCGGGTGTGATGTCTCGGTTACTTCTGATCCCATCAAATTTTGGCGCTTGTGTTTTCGATTCGTAAACCGCCATTCCCTGAAAATCTTTTTGCGCCTGCATTTGAGTAAACGCAAACATCAAGAAAATATAATAAAACCCTTTTTTCATTTCGTTTTCTTTAAAATTGAGTAAGCCACTAAAACTCACACTCAAATGTATTATTTATTTTTAAATTATAGAGCGTTAAATATATCAACACCTGTAAGATATAGACAAAACCTGCTATTAGTTAGACCGTTATGATTTAATAAGGTTTTAAAGTTAATTCTCGAATAATTTAAACAATTTGTTCTGTTGTTTTTTGTAATTTGGCTGTTTACAAACCTAATCTTATGAGCAAAACGGCACATACTTTTTTATGTCTTTTATTTATCGTCTGCTCTTTTTCAGTTGTTTTTTCGCAAAATCCAAAACTAAAAGCAACTCTAATCTCTCATTTTACAAATGATACAGATGATTTTTTAGGTTTTGACTCTTTTGGTTATTACTATCAAATAACAAACAACGTTTTTAGCAAAATAAAAGGAAAGGAGCTGTTTGAGTATAAAAATGTTTCGCTAGGAAAAATCACAAAAGTCGATTTACAAAACCCTCTTAAAATAGTATTGTTCTATGAAGATTTTAATACTGTAGTTTTACTGGACAATCAATTGAATAAAATTACTGAGATTAATTTTTCTTTAAATAATACGCCTATTGTAGTTTCGGCAATTGGAATGTCAACGCAAAATCAACTTTGGATTTTCAACACTTTAAACCAACAAATTGGTCTTTTCGATTACTTAAAAAATGAATATAAAACGGTTTCAACGCCTTTTATAGAAACCATAAAATATTATCAAACAGATTTCAATACTTTTTATTGGATTGATAAAAAAAACAATTGGTTTTCATGTGATATTTTTGGAAAAGTATCTTCTTTAGGAAAAGTTGCTGATTTTGATTCGATTGAAATAATTAACAATCATCAATATCTTTTTAGCAAAGTTAATTTGTTGTATTTTAAAGACATTACAAGTACAAATTCAAATGGTTTTTCGGAAATTGAAATTTTAGAAAAATCATTCGACAAATTCTGCTACAAAGACCAAATTTTATCTATTTTTACAACTAAAGAAATAACAAATTATAAAATCGTAACACCGTAATGCACATAGCAATAGCAGGAAACATAGGGGCCGGAAAAACAACTTTAACTAAATTATTGGCGAAACATTTTAAATGGGAACCACATTATGAAGATGTAGTTGACAATCCTTATTTAGATGATTTTTACCATCAAATGGAACGCTGGTCGTTTAATTTGCAAATTTATTTCTTAAACAGTCGTTTTCGTCAGGTATTGCAAATTCGCGAAAGCGGAAAGAAAATCATTCAGGACAGAACGATTTATGAAGATGCTTATATTTTTGCTCCCAACTTATATTCGATGGGTTTAATGACAAGCCGTGATTTCGAAAATTACACATCTCTTTTTGAGTTAATGGAATCTTTGGTAAAAGCTCCGGATTTATTGATTTATTTAAGAAGTTCTATCCCTAATTTAGTGGGACAGATTCATAAACGCGGACGTGATTACGAAAATTCAATCTCTATTGATTATTTAAGTCGTTTGAACGAAAGATACGAAGCTTGGGTTCAAACTTATACTAAAGGTAAACTATTGATTATCGATGTTGACAACATTAACTTTGTTGATAATCCCGAAGATTTAGGAAACATCATTAATAGAATTGATGCTGAATTAAACGGTTTATTCTAGAACACGAATTTCACTAATTTACACAAATAAAAAAATGCCTCTAAATATTTTTAGAGGCATTTTTTGTTTTAAAAATTTGTCAGTATCACTAAGTTATTTTCTTATTTCAAAGCGTCGATTTGAGCATTAACTTCCTTTTCTGTACCTTTAAAAACCTTCGTATCAACTTTACCATTTTTAGTTGTTATAACAGTTCCAACTACCTGACCATTTAAATTTACAATTTCTACACGAACTCCTTCCGTAGTGGTTTTACTGTATTTTGTTGTATCAAAACAATCGGTTTTTTGGTGTATATACTTTCCGTTGGCATCATAATTCGCTAAACATTTTGCAGTTTCCTCAGGTGTACATCCTTTTTCTTTGCACATCTGTGCACATTCTTCCTTAGTCATTGTTGCCATTTTTGACATATCGCATTTAGCCGAATTTCCAGCAACATGCATTTCTGTTTTTGCACAACAAGAACCTTTTTCTGTCATTGCCGATGTCGAATGTCCTTCACCTAAAATTGGAGCAATTACAAGACCAATCAAACAAGTCAATTTAATCAAGATGTTCATTGACGGCCCTGAAGTATCTTTAAAAGGATCTCCAACTGTATCTCCGGTTACAGCTGCTTTGTGTGCATCAGAACCTTTATATGTCATTTCACCATTGATTAAGACTCCTGCTTCAAAAGATTTTTTAGCATTATCCCAAGCACCTCCAGCATTGTTTTGAAAAACTGCCCAAAGAACTCCAGAAACTGTCACTCCTGCCATATATCCGCCCAACATTTCAGCAATTAACTGATTGTTGTCTGCGTAAACTAATTTTCCTAAAAGTACAATTGCAATTGGGAAACCAATCGTTAAGATTCCTGGTAGCATCATTTCACGTAAAGCTGCTTTTGTAGATATCTCAACGCATTTTCCGTATTCCGGTTTTCCGGTTCCTTCCATAATTCCCGGAATTTCCTTAAACTGACGACGAACTTCATATACCATATCCATTGCTGCTTTTCCAACTGAATTCATCGCTAAAGCAGAGAAAACTACCGGAATCATTCCGCCTACAAATAGCATCGCTAAAACTGGCGCTTTAAAAATATTAATTCCATCAATTCCCGTAAAAGTAACATAGGCTGCAAACAAAGCCAAAGAGGTTAATGCTGCAGATGCAATCGCAAAACCTTTTCCTGTCGCTGCTGTAGTATTTCCAACTGAATCTAAAATATCTGTTCTTGTACGAACTTCTTTTGGTAATTCGCTCATTTCAGCAATTCCTCCGGCATTGTCAGAGATTGGTCCAAAAGCATCAATTGCTAATTGCATGGCTGTTGTTGCCATCATTGCAGAAGCTGCTAGCGCCACTCCATAAAACCCTGCTAATGCATATGAAACCCAGATTGCAGCTGCAAATAATAATACTGTTGGAAACGTAGAAATCATACCCGTTGCCAAACCTGCAATTACGTTTGTTCCTGCTCCTGTAGATGATTTTTGAACAATTGCCATAACTGGTTTTGTACCTAATCCTGTATAATATTCTGTTACCGATGAAATAGCTCCACCAACTACCAATCCAACCAAAGTGGCATAAAAAACACGCATTGAAGAAATGGCCTTAGAACCTTCTCCAAAAAAAGTCATTTGCATTGTCTCAGGCAACATATGTTGTACTAAGAAAAAACAAGCGATTGCAGTTAACACAATCGAAACCCAGTTTCCTATATTTAATGCTTTTTGCACTTGTGCTTCTTTGGCATTATCATCTGATATTTTCACCAAAGTCGTTCCTATTATTGAAAATAAAATTCCGAAACCGGCGATTGCCATAGGTAATAAAATTGGTCCAATTCCACCAAAAGCATCTTGAATATTTCCACCCATATCTTTGATAACGTAGTTTCCTAAAACCATCGCTGCCAAAACTGTTGCTACATACGATCCAAACAAATCGGCACCCATACCCGCAACGTCTCCAACATTATCTCCAACATTATCTGCAATTGTTGCCGGATTACGAGGATCATCTTCTGGAATTCCAGCTTCGACTTTACCTACTAAATCAGCACCAACATCGGCTGCTTTTGTGTAGATTCCGCCTCCAACTCTGGCAAACAACGCAATTGACTCTGCGCCCAACGAAAATCCCGCCAAAGTCTCTAGAACAACTGTCATTGTCTCGGTATCTTTCCAAACTCCGCCAGACAATAAATTAAAGAAGATTATAAAAAAAGTAGTTAAACCTAAAACCGCTAAACCAGCAACTCCAAGTCCCATTACTGTTCCTCCTCCAAAAGAAACTTTTAAAGCTTGAGGTAAACTAGTACGTGCTGCCTGAGTTGTTCTAACATTTGTTTTGGTTGCTATTTTCATTCCCATATTTCCGGCCAAAGCCGAAAAAAATGCTCCAAAAATAAATGCAACAACTATTAATAAATGCGTTTTAACTCCAGGAATAAAAGTAATTCCCGCCAAAGCAATACTTGCGATGATTACGAAAATTGTCAATAATTTATATTCTGCTTTTAAAAAGGCAAGTGCGCCTTCGTAAATGTGATCTGAGATTTCTTTCATTTTGCCATCGCCAGCATCTTGTTTTAAAACCCAAGTCCTTTTTATTCCCATGAAAAGTAATCCTATAATTGCCATTACAATTGGCAAATAAATCATAAATGCATTCATAATATTTTAATGGTTTTGGTTAATAGTCAATAAACTAACTAAAACGAATTTAAACAAAAAAGCAATACTCCTAACGGAGTATTGCTTTTTTTATAAAATATGAATGCAAAAATTATTTAATACTAAATAATCCTTCTGGTTTGTTTTCAATATCGTTAAAACGCTTAGTACACTCAGCAATAATTGCAAATGCTTCGTTTACATCTCCCCAACCTTCAACATCTACTTGTTTGTTTTCAAGATCTTTGTAAACTTGGAAGAAATGCTCGATTTCTTTCAATAAATGTCCGTTAATATCTGAAAGATCATTTAATGAATTCCAGATTGGATCTGAAACTGGTACACAAATGATTTTTTCGTCTGGTCCTTTGTCATCTGCCATATGAAAAACCCCAATTGGTTTTACTTCTATAACACATCCAGGAAAAGTTGGTTCGTTAATCAAAACCAATACATCAAGAGGATCACCATCAAGAGCTAAAGTTTCAGGAATAAATCCGTAATCAGCTGGATACATCATTGACGAGAACAACATTCTGTCAAAACGCATTCTTTTGATTTCAAAATCGTACTCATATTTATTTCTGCTTCCTCTTGGTATTTCGATTAATACATCGAAAGTCGTTAGTTTGTCTGCGGTCATTTTCGTTTTTTATTTTTTCTATAATTTCGATTGCAAAAGTAACTAAAGAATCCTTTTTTACAATAAAAAACTACATTTATCTACACACTTTTCTTTTAAATAACAGACAGTTAATATGTAATTTTCCTATTACGCTTGTTTAAGTAATAATGCCAAAGTAAATATGTAGCATAAGATCGATAAGGACTCCATTGTTGCGCGTGAATTTCCATTTCATTTCTGTCATGAATATCCAGTAATTCTTTGATTGTATTTACCACTGCAATATCTCCTAGCGGAATCAAATCTGGCTCTTGCAGACAAAACATGAGATAAATATCGATCGTCCAATTCCCAATTCCTTTTAGCTTTATGAGTTCTTCTCTAACTTGTTTTGCAGATTTTGTTGCTAGACTTTCAATATCTAACTCTTTGTTTAAAATGGCACTGGCCAAGATTTTGATGTATTTCGTTTTTTGCCGGCTTACACCCAATGCTCGAAAGTCCTCATCTGATAAAACCGACATTGCTTCTGGATTACAAATCGTAAAAGCTTTAATTTTTAAAAAGGTGGCTTTCGCCGAATCTATAGAAACCTGTTGTTCGAGTATTAGCAATACTAAGGTCTCAAAACCTTGTGGCCGTTTTGGTATTGGCGGCAATCCATATTTATCGATGATTTGCTGAAATATTGGATTTTTGGCTGAAAGAAAATCGATGGCTTCTTGCATTACTTTAGTTTTTGATACTGAATCAAAATTAAGAAAAATGGAGTCAACTCTCGCAAAGTCGCAGAGGCGCAAAGTTTTGCTTCTCGCAGATTTGGCAGATTGAGCAGATTTATTCTTTTCAAATGGTAATTAAAATTTCTTTAATCTGCCAAATCTGCGAGAAACAAATATTATGCTACAAAAAAAGCCGCAAAGAATTTAAAACTTTGCGACTTTGTAACTTTGATGCTTTGTACCTTTTATAATTAGAAATAGAATCCGAAAGATCCCTTTATAGCAAATTTATGAGCATCTGGCATGTCTAAATAGTTTCCTCTCCATGAAAAATCAATACGAAAAACTTTAAAGATGTTTCCTATTCCGGCGTTGTATTCCCAATATACTTTTTCTGGCGCATTGTATGGTAATCCAGAAGCATTTATAGCTCGGTTGGCGTCAGAAATAGTTCCGTGAACAGCTCTAACCCCAATAAATTCCCTCCAGTTTAATTTTCTCATAAACGGAACCCTGGCAAACAATCTTCCTCCAAAATCATGATTCCATTGTAAAGTTGTATATTGATCTGTTACAAATTCATAGAAATTCAAGTTACTAAACGTATTTTCGATCGTAAAGTAAGTTTGGTTACCCGGAATTACACTCATTAATCCTAACGGAATTGTTCCAAAGGTTTTCCCTGTTTCAAGAATAATATTTGATCTTCCTAATGGTCCAATAATAATAGGTTGTTTATAGAATATTTGAATTTTCTCGTAAGCGAAATCACTATTCAAAACTCCCTTTAAACCATAACTAAAGTTAACAAAGAAATGACTAAATGGGCTATCTACAAGACTACGCTCTACTCCATAACCAATTGTTTTACGATTGGGCATGTATTCAAATTGAATATTTGCTTCAGACTGTGTTACTTTACTTTCTATAACGCCCGTTGGGTTTGTTGCGGAGGGCAAAGTGGTGTAATAATCTAAACTAAAGGTTGGCGATGCCGACTCCAGCGTACGATAAGACAATCCTGCTTGAATAAGAAAATTCTTTTTAGGCTCTATTTCAAACGAAACATTACTTAAATTAATATTTGTCAACTTACCATTACTTCCCGTTGTGAACAATGCCGAAGAGGCAAAACTTCGTCCTAAAATATCATTTGTTGTCGTTAAACTGGCTCCAATTTGTTCAATATCACGCCTATTTCCTCCAGAAATAATGATTCGATTTTTCTTATCGATCATCCATTTTCCAGAAACTCCATATTTAAATTTATTATCATCAAAACCATAAGCGGTATAAGCTTGTATACGCCAAGGATCGTTTGGTCCAAAATATGTTCTTCCTCCTGCACGAAGCCTCAAGCCTTCGACCTCATTATATCCAAATGTGGAAAAAATAGGCCCAAAATCGAAGTTTTTAAACTCAACATAACCACTTCCTAAAATAGAGACGAGACTATAGAGTTGCTTAAATCGTTTAACGGTCTGCAATGTATCGAGCATTTTATAAATACCCGCTTCGTCTTTATTTAATTTCTCAAAGCGATTTTCGTCCCAAAACTCTGGCGGCCGCTCATAAACTGCGTTATCAACATAATTGACTTCTTCTTTATAAAATTTTTCAGGTTTCTGAAGATTGAATTTATGGTTTCTGTACAAAGTGGTACGTTTTCCATAAACTCCTTTTGATTTTTCTTTTTTATTTAAAGCAAAATCAGACATCATATAATCTCTTGTCAGTAAAAAAACAGAGTCGTTTTCTACGTCAAATTCCTGTTCTATATAAATATCTTTTACCCAGTTAATATTGGCACTTTTAGTAACGCCCATATTAATTTTCTTGATCGCAAAAGTGGTATCATTAACCCAAAAATCTCCTTTAAAGGTTAGTTCATTTTTACGTCTTGGATAAAAAACAATATTATAACACCATTTTTTATCAATATAAGCACTGTCTTTTAATACATAATTGTACACGTCAATTCCTGTTCTTGACAGTGGACTTGTAAAACTTTTATCAAAAAATTTAAGGTGATTATCGTAAATATTATAATCTGAATATAGATCTTTTACGAAAGATAAAATTTGTTGATTTCCATTAAAACCGGACATTTTATTTCCAGTCATATTTTCTTTTACCTTTTTTATTTTATTATCTCCATAAACATCGTAAACAGATTCATTAATAAAAATTGGAAGGTATGTTTTTCCGGTAACGTCAGATGTATCAATGTGTTTAAAGATAAACTCCATTCCTTTAAAGAGCTTATTCTTCATAAATGCACTATCGATCGTGTTCATATCAAACTCGACTTTCTCGTACTTTTGCATTTGATATTGATCAAACTGATAAAGTCCGTTTTTACGCTTTCTTTCCCAAATTTTTCTCAATATATCTAAGGCCGGATTATTCTTCTTAGAAGTTTTCCCGGTATAAATTACAACCTCACTAAGCACTTCGGCTTCATTAAGAACAATAACAAAATTATAATTGACTGCTTTTTCTAAGGGCACTTCTTTATCCGAAAATCCTGCCGAAGTAACCAACAAAGCAGTATATGTATTTGGCGATTCTAAATAAAAACGACCATCTTCATTAGAAACGATTCCTGTATTTGATCCTTTAAAAACAATATTTGCAAAAGGAATTGGCTGTTTAGATTTATCCAAAACAATTCCACTCACTTTAGTTTGTGCAGTAGCGATACTCGCAAATACAAGTACAAAAAACAGGCTGAGTAAAATTATTTTTTTCATAATCCGGCAAAAAAAAACTTCATCAATTAATTATGACTGATGAAGTTTTAAGAGTATTGTTTATTTGACTATTTGTACATTACTTTTTTTACTGCTTTTACTACATCAGCTGCATTTGGCAACCAGTCTTTTAGTAAAACAGGAGAGTAAGGCGCAGGTGTATCTGCAGTAGTAATACGTTGAATTGGCGCATCAAGAAAATCAAAAGCTTGTTCTTGTACGATATAAGTGATTTCAGATGAAATACTTGCAAATGGCCAAGCTTCTTCTAAAATTACTAAACGATTTGTTTTTTTAACAGAAGCAAGAATAGCATCTTTATCCATTGGACGAACTGTTCTTAAATCGATAATTTCACATGAAATTCCTTCTTTAGCCAATTCATCAGCAGCGATAAAAGCTTCTTTGATAATTTTACCAAAAGACACGATTGTTACATCTGTTCCTTCACGTTTAACATCAGCAACTCCAAGAGGAATTGTATATTCTCCGTCTGGCACTTCACCTTTATCACCATACATTTGCTCAGATTCCATGAAAATCACAGGATCATTATCACGAATTGCAGCTTTTAAAAGTCCTTTTGCATCGTAAGGAGTTGAAGGCACAACAACTTTAAGACCTGGAGTGTTAGCAAACCAGTTTTCTAAAGCTTGAGAGTGAGTAGCTCCTAATTGACCTGCAGAAGCAGTTGGTCCACGAAAAACGATAGGCACATTAAATTGTCCTCCTGTCATTTGACGCATTTTAGCAGCATTATTTATAATTTGATCAATACCTACTAAACAGAAGTTGAAAGTCATATATTCAACAATAGGACGACAACCGTTCATAGCTGATCCTACTGCAATTCCTGTAAAACCAAGCTCTGCGATTGGAGTATCAATTACTCTTTTTTCGCCAAACTCAGCAAGCATTCCTTTTGAAGCTTTATATGCTCCATTATATTCTGCAACTTCTTCGCCCATTAAATATATGGATTCATCGTGACGCATTTCTTCGCTCATCGCTTCACAAATGGCCTCTCTAAATTGTATTGTTCTCATATTTATATTGTATGTTGAATTTTCTGAAGAGCAAAAATAAATATTTTAAATAACTTAAATGCATAAAATACATTTAAAATCACATGAACTTCATCCCTACCTAAGCTTTTAACTTTTTAAAAATTATTGTGATATTAACGAAATCGATATAATAAGTGTGTTTTCATCATAAAAAACATTTTTCAGACAAACTCTACTTTATTTGTTTGATTCTTATTTTGCAAAATTCTATCTATATAACGTAGCAATTGAAAATGTAGTATGAACACATATAAATTTCAACACTTTAGCAGCCTTCTTAATTTGCAAAATCCTTAGCAATCAATTGAATTGACTGCATTATCACTGTTGAACCACGATAAAAAGACTTCATAATTTCAGAATCTGCGAAAACGTAATAGTTTTTTAAAAATATTATGCATGCATAGTATAATTATTCCGAATTAAATTCTAAATTTGTAAAAGCATATTATAAATCCAAAATATATACTTATGAAAATATTAGTTTGCATCAGCCACGTGCCTGATACTACTTCAAAAATCAACTTCTCCAATGGTGATTCAGAATTTGATACCAATGGTGTACAATATGTAATTAATCCTAATGATGAGTTTGGTTTAACTCGTGCAATTTGGTTCCAAGAACAACAAGGCGCAACTGTAACTGTGGTAAATGTTGGAGGCCCTGACACAGAGCCAACTTTACGTAAAGCATTGGCAATTGGTGCAAACGAAGCAATTCGTGTAAATGCTAATCCAACTGATGGTTTTTTCGTTGCAAAACAATTAGCTGAAGTAATTAAAAACGGTGGTTACGATTTAGTAATCGCTGGTAAGGAATCTTTAGATTATAATGGAGGAATGGTTCCTGGAATGATTGCTGGAATTTTAGGCTCTAACTTTTTAAACTCTTGTACAGCCTTAACTGTTGACGGAAACAACGTAAAAGCGGTTCGTGAAATCGATGGTGGAAAAGAAACTGTAAGTACAACTTTACCTTTAATCATTGGCGGTCAAAAAGGTCTTGTTGAAGAAAAAGATTTACGTATTCCAAACATGAGAGGAATTATGACTGCTAGAACAAAAGCTTTAACTATTCTAGAGCCAGTTGACGCTCCAGTAAATACAAAAGCGGTTAAATTTGAAAAACCAGCTCCAAAATCAGCAGTGAAATTAGTTTCTCCTGATAATTTAGATGAGTTAATCAATTTATTACACAACGAGGCTAAGGTGATTTAAGATTGTAGAGTTTAGATTTTAGATTGCAGAACGCAATACAAAATCTAAAATTACATTTGATTCACTTCAAAATCTAAAATCAATAATCTTTTTAGATTTCATTTTCAAAAATCTGAAATCTAAAATCTAAAATCTAAAATTGTTATGTCAATATTAATATATGCAGAATCTGCAGAAGGAAAATTTAAAAAAGTTGCTTTTGAATTAGCATCTTACGCTAAAAAAGTAGCTGAATCATTAGGAACAACCGTTACAGCTTTAACTATTAACACTAGCGACGTAAGCGAATTAGCTAAATACGGAGTTGATAAGGTGTTAAAAGTAACAAACGACAAATTAGCAGGTTTTACTGCTAAGGCTTACGCCGATGTAATCAAACAAGCTGCTGAAAAAGAAGGAACAAAAGTAGTTTTACTTTCTTCTACAACAGATAGTATCTACCTTTCATCATTAGTAGCAGTGGCTTTAAACGCTGGTTTTGCTTCAAATGTGGTTGGATTACCGGTAAGCACTTCCCCTTTTCAGGTAAAAAGAAATGCTTTCTCAAACAAAGCTTTTAACATTACAGAAATCAATACAGATGTAAAAGTTCTTGGCTTGGCTAAAAACTCTTACGGAATTTTTGAAAGTGCAGGATCTGCTACTGAAGAAGATTTTAACCCTACAATTGGAGACAATGACTTTGGAGTAAAAGTAGAATCTGTAGAAAAAGTAACAGGAAAAGTATCTATTGCTGATGCTGATGTTGTAGTTTCTGGCGGACGTGGATTGAAAGGTCCTGAAAACTGGGGATTAGTAGAAGATCTTGCTGCTGTACTTGGTGCTGCAACTGCATGTTCTAAACCGGTTTCAGACTTAGGATGGAGACCTCATAGCGAGCACGTTGGACAAACAGGAAAACCGGTTGCAACAAACTTATATATTGCTATTGGAATTTCTGGAGCAATCCAGCATATTGCCGGAATCAACTCTTCAAAAGTAAAAGTTGTTATCAATAATGATCCAGAAGCTCCTTTCTTTAAAGTTGCTGATTATGGTGTTGTTGGAGATGCTTTTGAAATTGTACCACAATTAATTGAGAAATTAAAAGCTTTTAAAGCACAACACTCTTAATTTAGAAATTCTCTATAAAAATATAGCTGCCTAAAAATAAGATAATCGTATCTTTGCTTTAGGTGGCTTTTTTGTTCCATATTTTTTGATTAAAATTGCACCTTTATTTTCCAATCAAAAAAAGTATTAAAATGAGGCATTAATTGCCCTTTTTTACCCATATATATGAGTCTAGTTAAATTATCCATAAAAGGAATTTCATACAGTCAAACTCAAAATGGCGCTTATGCCTTAATTTTGAATGAAGTTGATGGTGAAAGAAAATTACCAATAGTTATTGGTGCTTTTGAAGCACAATCAATTGCTATTGCATTAGAAAAAGAAATCAAACCTCCTCGCCCATTAACACACGATCTATTCAAAAACTTCGCCGAAAGATTTGATATTGTCGTAAAACAGGTCATCATTCACAAACTTGTTGATGGTGTATTCTATTCTAGTTTGATCTGCGAAAGAGACAAAATCGAAGAAATTATCGACGCAAGAACTTCTGATGCAATCGCATTAGCCTTACGCTTTAACGCTCCGATTTTTACTTATAAAAACATACTTGATAAAGCTGGTATTTACTTAAAATCAAATACAGCAGAAACAGATCAGGGTTCTCAGGAAATTGATGATGTACTTTCGAATCCGGAAACTTTTGGACATGAAGAAGAAACAAATCAATCTGGCGATGTTTACGCAAAACATACTTTACAAGAACTAAACGAACTTTTAGATCAGGCAGTTTCTCAAGAAGATTATGAAAAAGCAGCCAAAATTAGAGACGAAATCTCTAAAAGATAATTCTCACGTTTAATCGTTGATTTGTTTATTTGTTAAATCGATTAGACAAACAAACAAAAACGATTAAACAAATCCACGATTAAACAATTAAACGGCAATGAAACAATACTTAGATTTAGTACAGCATGTTTTAGAAAATGGCTGTCAAAAAGGAGATAGAACAGGAACGGGAACCAAAAGTGTTTTTGGCTACCAGATGCGTTTTGATTTAAGTGAAGGTTTCCCAATGGTTACTACTAAAAAATTACACCTAAAATCTATTATTTACGAATTACTTTGGTTTTTAAAAGGCGATACTAATATAAAATACCTTCAGGAGAATGGAGTAAAAATCTGGGATGCATGGGCAGATTCCAACGGCGATTTAGGCCCTGTTTATGGTCATCAATGGCGCAATTGGAATAGTGAAGAAATTGATCAGATCTCTGAATTAATTACAGAATTAAAAACAAACCCAAATAGCAGAAGAATGTTAGTTTCGGCTTGGAATCCATGTGTTTTACCTGACACAAAAAAATCATTCGAAGAAAATGTAGCCAATAATAAAGCTGCTTTACCTCCTTGTCATGCTTTTTTTCAGTTTTACGTAGCAAGTCCAGATCTTGAAAAAGGAGAAACAAAAGGGAAACTTTCTTGTCAATTATACCAACGTAGTGCTGATATATTTTTAGGAGTTCCTTTTAACATTGCTTCTTATGCATTACTAACTATGATGATTGCTCAGGTTTGCGATTTAGAATATGGCGAATTCATTCATACATTTGGGGATGCACACATTTACAACAATCACTTTGAACAACTAGAATTGCAATTGACACGCGAACCAAAACCATTACCAAAAATGATTTTAAATCCTGAGATTAAAAACATTTTCGATTTTGATTATAACGATTTTACACTTGTAGATTATGAACCGCATGCCGGAATAAAAGGAAGTGTTGCTGTATAAAATTTATAAAAAAATCCGCTTATAAGCGGATTTTTTTTATACAACTAAAACACTATTTTCGCTTCCTGCAAAGTCATTCCACTTATAAGAATCGGCTTCAGGATCGTTAATATAAATTCCATCGATTACGTACTTAAACTCGTAAATTGCATCTTTAACTAAATCATAAGTCGCTTTAAAAGTTCCGTTTTTTAACTTACTCAAAGTTCCTTCTTCTACGTTCCAATTGTTAAAATCTCCAACTACCGCAGCTGAACTTGCATCTTTAGCTTCGACAGAAAATGTTACTTTACATACTGGCTTTGTTTTAATAAATTGCTTCTTTAAAGACATAACTATTTAGTTTTTAGATTTATACATCTAAATTAAACAAAATCACTTAAACATTCAATACTCTTCTGGCCGATTTACGATAATATCAAAAACAGAATATTATTTTAATCGTATCCGTAATTAAATCCATAATATTTTTTGTAATTCAGATTCGTAACTCATTTTAAAACAAATATAATGCGATCAAAATATTGTGTTTTAAAAATAAATTTTAACTTTATGATCTCATTTACGCTTTATGGAAAAAGAAGTACACGAACAATATGAACAATATGAATACGCGAGAAGAAGACTTAGACAAAAGAAGATTCTATATTTTCATTTTGTACTCTTTCTTTTAGGAAGTTTATTTTTATTTATTGCTAACAGATTTTTTGGTTTTGGCACCACAACTGATCAAAATTGGTGTATTTGGGCCATTACTATTTGGTTCTTTATTTTTATTTTACATTTTATAAAAGTCTATATTACAGACCGATTTATGAATAAAAAATGGGAAAGAGAACAAATTGACAGACTTGTCGCATTACAGCAAAAAAGAATCAGTCAATTAGAATCCCGAGTGAACGAGGATACTGAAAGTAAAATTTAGTTTAGAATACCATGATTATAATGATAGCGGCTGTAGCCGAAAATAATGCCCTTGGAAAAAATAATGAATTAGTTTGGCATTTACCAAATGATTTTAAAAGATTCAAATCGCTTACTACGAATCATCACATTATTATGGGCAGAAAAACTTTTGAAAGTTTTCCAAAACCTTTACCAAATAGAGTCCATATTGTAATAACACGTCAGAATGATTATCATCCAGAAGGCTGTATTGTTGTCGACAGTATAGAAAAAGCAATTGCCGCATGTCCTGAAAATGAAGATTCTTACATCATTGGTGGAGGCGAAATTTATAACTTAGGCTTACCTTATACTGACATTATAGAAATAACTAAAGTGCATCACACTTTTGATGCAGATGCTTTTTTTCCTAAAATCAAAGAAAGTGAATGGCAACTTGTTGAAGCGGAAGAAAACTTTAAAGACGAAAAACATCTTTACGATTACACTTACGAAACTTACATTAGAAAATAAAAAAACACCCTCTTTTCAGAGGATGTTTTTTAAAAACGATTGATTTTTTACATCTGACTCTTTCGAGAAATAGCTTTGTAAAAAAATAACAAATGCTAAATAAGCATTTGAAATAAATGAATAACATTGAATGTTATTTGAGAACGAATCTCAAAAGTGCCTTTAATAACAAATACCACTAAGATATTAAAGGCAAGAAAATTAAAATTTCCAAAAACAAATTTAATCCTAAGAACGTATTTTGCACTCTTAAATAGTACTGACCCCCAAGAACAATACTTTCAAAACTATCTACAAGAACGAATGAATATTAGCGCAAAAAACACTCATTTGATTTAAGCCATTGTATTATCAATCATTAAAATCTCATCATTTTTACTTTGACAAAGTTGACTATAAAATCGACCACACACAATACCCACTTTTAGGGATTTTTTTACAATACCAACTTTTAGGGATGCCAACTAATAAACCATCAGGAGCCTCTTTCTAAATACATTTTAATTACAAATTAAAAAACACAATTACAGTTAAACTAGATTGTTTATATTTGCGTAAATAAAAAAAATGTCTGAAAAAATAACTCCATATAAAGACTCTTCTTTAGGTAAAAAAGAGCAAGTTGCCCAAATGTTTGATAACATCTCTGGTAACTATGACAATTTAAATCGCGTAATTTCATTTGGAATTGATACAAAATGGCGCAAAAAAGTCTTAAAAATTGTCTCTGATACTAAACCAAAAAAAATTCTTGATATTGCAACCGGAACTGGTGATTTAGCTATTTTAATGACGCAAACTAATGCAGAAAAAATCATTGGTTTAGATATCTCAGCAGGTATGCTTGAAGTAGGCAAAAAGAAAGTTGAAGCAAAAGGCTTATCAAATGTTATCGATCTGGTTTTAGGAGATTCAGAAAAAATTCCTTTTGATGATAATTATTTTGACGCTATAACGGTTGGTTTTGGAGTTCGAAATTTTGAAAATTTAGAAAAAGGTTTTGCTGAAATTTTGAGAGTTTTAAAACCTAATGGTGTATTTGTAATCCTAGAAACTTCTGTACCGGATAAAACTCCTTACAAGCAAGGATATAATTTTTACAGCAAAAATATCTTGCCTCTTATCGGGAAGTTATTCTCTAAAGACAATTCTGCATATGGCTATTTGTCTGAATCTGCGGCAGCTTTTCCATATGGAGAAGCGCTGAACAATATTTTAAGAAAAATTGGGTTTATAGATGTTGTAGCTATGCCTCAAACTTTTGGCGTTGCAACTATTTATTCTGCATCTAAAAAATAGTATGAAAAAAACTGTAGTCTTAATTTTATTAGTCTTAACGACAAAAGGATATTCTCAATTTACTAAAAGCATGTTTAGTAAAGATCCTATTATCAATCTGGAAAACTGGCAAAAGCAACGTGTTTACTTTGGATATTATCTAGGATTCAATAGTTTTGACTTTAAATTCGACTACAAAAATCCAGGGCAGGACATTCAGGTAAAAAAAACTACTGGTTTTAATGTAGGTGTTGTTGCCGATTTAAGATTACAGGAATATATTAATTTGCGCTTTGAACCAGGTTTGTATTACACCAAACGCGACTTATACTATCCCAATATGCCTTTACAAAAAGACTATTTAAGAGAAGTAAATAGTACTTATATACACTTTCCTTTATTATTAAAATTTTCTTCTTTACGTACTGGAAATATTCGCCCGTATTTAGTTGGTGGAATGTCTACTACATTGAATCTCTCAAGTAATTCAAAATCTCAGGATGATAACAACGAAGGGAAATTTAGAGTAAAACCATGGACTGCTGCTTATGAACTAGGTTTTGGAATCGACATTTTCTCTGAATACTTTATTTTCTCTCCTTCAATAAGAGGTATGTTTGGCATTACAGACGAATTGATTCGCGATAATCCGGCAAAAGGACCAAGTCCATGGACTGATAATATTGATTCTATGAAATCGAGAGCTATTTTAATAAATTTTACTTTTCATTAAAACAAATCTTTAACTATTTCGTTTAAACTCACTAAGAATAATTGCTGTTGCTGTAGCTACATTTAAACTTTCGGTTTTTTGTAGTTCTCCAAATCTGGGAATTGAAAGACGGCTTGTAACTATTTCTTCAATCTCTGCCGAAATACCGTTGGCCTCGTTACCCATAATAATGATTCCTTCTTTTGGCAAATGGGATTGATAAATATTTTCACCGTCCATAAAAGTTCCAAAAATAGACATTTTTGTTTGGCTAATAAAAGTTTTCAGATCAACATAATTTACATTTACCCTGGTAATTGAACCCATTGTTGCCTGTACGACTTTTGGATTGTAGATATCTACCGTTTCTTTTGAACAAATGATTTGTTTGATACCAAACCAGTCACAAAGGCGTAAAATAGTACCTAAGTTTCCTGGATCACGAATATCATCCAAAGCCAGTATTAAACCTGAATCGATGATTTTATTTTCCATTGGAATTTTAAACACTGCTAAACAAGTATTTGGAGTTGCTAAAGCACTTATTTTTTTAAGCTCTTGTTCATTAATTAGAGTGCGTTTTGAAGTCTGAACTGTTTCAAAATCATTTAGAGTCGTGTATAAATGCTCTAATTCAAAATTGGATTGCAACAATTCTTGAATTACTTTTACTCCCTCGGCGAAAAATAATTGATTTGCAAAACGTTGCTTTTTTTGATGTAAACTTGAGATAAGTTTTATTTGGTTTTTACTAACCATAAAATAATGTACTTTTGAATTAAATATTTAAGAACACTTGAAAAAGAATTCCACAAAAATAATAGCATTTATTCTAATAGCAACATTTATTTGCGCTTGTAATGCTGTAAAAAGAGTTCCTGATGGAAAAAACCTTCTTGTTAAAAATAATATCCTTGTAAATGGCAAGGCCACAAACGACGAAACTGCTTCTAACCAAATGTACCAAAAACCAAATGGTACCTTATTGGGTTATCGCTTACGTTTAAATTTATACAATTTAGCCAACTTAAATCCAGACTCAACTTATCAGGCAAAATTTAAAAATCATCCTGGCAAGTACGAGCGAATGTCTAAAATCTTATCTGCCAAACAAGTAGATCGACTTGGTCAATCATTCTATTACAAAGGTATTCATGAATTCCTAAAAAGCACTGGCGAGCCCCCTGTAATTATTGATACAGCAAAAACAAAAAAATCTCTTTTACGCTTGAAATATTATTATTTCAATAGCGGTTATTTTAATGTTACAACAGATTACACTATTGATAGTGTTGCTAAGAAAAAAGCCAAAATAAATTATAACATTACAACTGGTCCAGGATATACTCTAGATACCATTAAAACCAATATAATGACTCCTGCATTAGATTCATTATACAAAAACAATCCTGAACCTTCATTTTTAAAATCGGGAAATCAATACAAAACCTCAGATTTTGAAGAAGAAAAAAATCGTCTTACCACATACTTTAGAAATCACGGAGCTTACTTTTTTCAGCCCACTTATATCACTTTTGACATTGATACAATTGGCAAAAAGAACAAAGCAAATGTTACTTTAATTATTAACAACAATAATATCCAGGAAAAAGATTCAAGTCGTACGGAACCTTTCAAACTGTATAAAATTAGTGATGTCAATATTTTTACCGATTATTCTGCTGCAAATGCAAAAAACAAAATTACTGACAGCACAACGTACAACAACTTTAATTTGTACAGCTACAAAAAATTAAAATATAAACCTCGCGCCATTACAGATGCTGTTTTTATTAATAAAGGAAGTACTTTTTCTGACACAAGAACAACTCTTTCATCAAGATATTTAAACAACCTAAAAATATTTAATTATCCTTCTATTCAATATGAAGTTGATAAACGCGACTCAACGGCGCAATCTTTAATTGCAAAAGTTTATTTAACACCAAGAAAGAAATATAGTTTTGGTGCTACTTTTGATGTAACACACTCTAATATTCAGGATTTCGGGATTGGAGCAAGTATTTCTGAAACGATTAGAAACGTTTTTAACAGGGCTGAAACTCTGGAAATTTCTACACGTTTAAATTTGGGTTCATCAAAAGATATGGCTAACCCCAATAACAACTTTTTCAATGTTTCGGAATATGGTGTCGATTTAAAATTAAATTTCCCAAGAATTTTAATGCCTTTTGGAACAGAGAAAATTATTCCAAAAAGAATGATCCCTTCTACCAGTATTTCAGCTGGTTTCTCAAAACAAAGAAATATAGGACTTGACAAAGAAAACTTTACTGGTGGATTGGCCTACAATTGGTCTCCAAAAAGGAACAATACTGCAAAGCTGGAACTATTAAATGCTCAATTTGTTCGTAATTTAAATCCAGACAATTATTTTAATGTTTATACATCTTCTTACGACGAATTAAATAATATTGGTAAAGATTACAATGTTGACGCTCTCAATTGGGGAGAAGATCCTGCTCAACAACTCCTAAAAAATCTAACCATTCCAAAAGGAACTACCGGCTTCACTACTGATGTACTTACTGATAAAACAGCTTTAAAACCCGGAATGGCCGAATACAAAGATGTAGAAAGCATTGAAGAACGAAGAAGAAGATTAACCGAGAATGATTTTATTCTGGCAACCAGTTATACGTTTACCAAAACAACCAAAAAAGATCTTGCAGACAACACGTTTTACCAATTTAAAACTAAAATAGAATCAGCAGGAACTTTATTGTCGGCTATTTCAAGTCTTGGAAATTTACCAAAGAATGCAAGAGGTAACTATGAAATTTTTAATTTAGAATACTCAGAATATATAAAAACAGAGCTAGATTATATTAAACACTGGGATTTTGGAAAAGAAAAAGTATTGGCTGTTCGTAGCTTTGTAGGAATCGCGATACCTTTTGGCAATTCAGATTACATTCCGTTTTCACGAAGTTATTATGCAGGAGGTTCAAATGATAATCGAGCGTGGCAACCCTACTCTCTTGGTCCCGGAAGCACAAATGCTGTACGAGATTTTAACGAGGCTAATATGAAAATTGCTTTTAGCGCTGAATTTCGTTTTAAAGTATTTGGAGATGTCAAAGGAGCTATCTTTGCAGACGCTGGAAATATCTGGAATGTGCTCGATAATGTGATTGATGAGAAGGCAAAATTTGACAGCGTAAACGATTTAGCTGAAATTGCTTTGGGTTCAGGATTTGGTTTACGATACGATTTAAGCTTTTTTGTTATTCGTCTAGATTTAGGCTTTAAGACCTATAATCCAGCACATGACAAAGGAGATCGTTGGTTTAAAGAATACAATTTTGGGCACTCGGTTTTAAATTTTGGAATAAATTATCCGTTCTAATGCTAATTAATTCTTATTTTTGCAACCTAAAAACTAAAAACAACTAAAAAAAATTACAATGGCACACAATATCAAACCGGGAGTAGCTACAGGAGATCAAGTACAGGAGATTTTTAATTATGCGAAAGAAAAAGGTTTTGCTTTACCAGCAGTAAACGTTACTGGGTCTAGCACAATCAACGGAGTTCTTGAAACTGCAGCAAAACTAAACGCGCCAGTTATTATTCAATTTTCTAACGGAGGAGCACAATTTAACGCTGGAAAAGGATTATCTAATGCAGGTGAAAAATCAGCAATCGCTGGAGGAATCGCTGGAGCAAAACACATTCATACTTTGGCAGAAGCTTACGGAGCAACTGTAATTTTACATACTGACCACTGTGCGAAAAAATTATTACCTTGGATTGATGGTTTATTAGATGCTTCTGAAAAACATTTTGCAGAAACAGGAAAACCATTATTCAGTTCTCATATGATCGATTTGTCTGAGGAGCCAATCGAAGAAAATATTGAGATCTGTAAAGAGTATTTAGCTAGAATGAGCAAAATGGGTATGACATTAGAAATCGAACTTGGTATTACAGGTGGTGAAGAAGATGGTGTTGATAACTCTGATGTTGATAGCTCAAAATTATACACTCAACCAGAAGAAGTAGCTTATGCTTACGAAGAGCTTTCTAAAATAAGCCCTAAATTTACAATTGCAGCAGCTTTTGGTAACGTTCACGGTGTTTACAAACCAGGAAACGTAAAATTAACTCCAAAAATCTTAAAAAACTCTCAAGATTTCGTACAAGACAAATTCAAAACTGGTGCTAATCCAGTAGATTTCGTTTTCCACGGAGGTTCAGGTTCTACACTTGAAGAAATTAGAGAAGCGATTGGATACGGAGTTATCAAAATGAACATTGATACAGATTTACAATTTGCATATACTGAAGGAATTCGTGATTATATGGTTAAAAACATTGACTATTTAAAAACTCAAATTGGTAACCCAGAAGGTGCTGATGTTCCTAACAAAAAATACTATGACCCAAGAAGATGGGTTCGTGAAAGCGAAGTAACATTTAATGCAAGACTTGAACAAGCTTTTGCAGACTTGAATAACGTAAATACGCTTTAAATTTTAGATTTCTGAATTTAGATTTTAGATTTCTGAAATGAAGTCTAAAATTTAAATTTTGAATCAGTTTTGAAAATCTAAACTTTAAAATCTAAACTTTAAAATCTACATTCTAAAATTAAAAAAATGGCTTGGTTTAAAAGACAAGAAAAAGGGATTACAACCGCTACCGAAGACAAAATGGACGTTCCGAAAGGATTGTGGTACAAATCTCCTACAGGAAAAATTATTGATGCTGACGAATTAGCAAGAAACTTATTTGTAAGTCCAGAAGATGATTTTCACGTTAGAATTGGAAGTGCAACCTATTTTGAAATCTTATTCGACAATAATGAATTTGTTGAATTAGACAAAAACATGACTTCTAAAGATCCTTTGCATTTTGTGGATACAAAAAAATATGCAGAGCGATTGAAAGATGTAATGGAGAAAACTCACCTTAAAGACGCTGTGCGCACCGGAGTGGGAAAATCTAAAGGAAAAGAGCTTGTAATTTGTGCTATGGATTTTGCCTTTATTGGTGGATCTATGGGAGCTGTTGTAGGTGAGAAAATTGCCAGAGGTATTGATCACGCGATCAAAAACAAATTACCTTTTGTAATGATTTCTAAATCTGGTGGAGCTCGTATGATGGAAGCTGCTTATTCTTTAATGCAATTAGCAAAAACATCTGTAAAACTTGCTCAATTGGCCGAAGCAAAATTACCTTATATTTCGCTTTGTACGGATCCAACTACTGGAGGAACAACTGCATCATATGCCATGTTAGGAGATATTAATATCTCTGAGCCAGGAGCTCTGATTGGTTTTGCTGGTCCTCGTGTTGTTCGTGACACTACAGGAAAAGATTTACCAGAGGGTTTCCAAACTGCCGAGTTCCTATTAGAGCACGGTTTCTTAGACTTTATCACGCCTAGAAAAGAATTGAAAGATAAGATCAACTTATATATTGATTTGATTCAGAATAATGATATTAGATAGTTTACGAACTTCTATAAAATATAAAATCCCATCTGCTTAGGCTAATGGGATTTTTTTATAGCTTTTCTTTACTTAAAAAAAAGACAATTCTAAATTAACCTGCTTTTTTCATATCTTTTTTTAGTTCTTTTTCGGCAATTTTATAAACTCGTTTCTCTCGCCAAATGGCATAACGTTCTCTAAAAACTATTTTTATTGCACTATCTACTGCTCCATGCATAAATAAGCTCCAAACACTGGCCATTTTTCGGGTTACAGATTTATCCCACGCACGCAATGTGAGCGAAAAAGAGCCATCGATGTAGCGCATCCAGTGCCACATACCTGTTGGCATGAACAATGTATCTCCGTGCTCCAAGAAAACTTCATAACCTTCGACACCTTTTAGAGCAGGAAATTTTTCGAAATCTGGATTGGCAACATCATAATCTTCTAATGCATAAGTGGTATTTGGCAGACAATACAGTCTTTTTTTCCATTTATAGTCAAATAAAATAATATGTTTTCTTCCGCCAAAATGAGTATGAAAAAGATGTGGCAAATCGATATCGTAATGCAAAAACGTAATGGCTTTTGAACCGCCAAAAAACATGGCAGGCATACTTTCTATAAAACCTCCCATTAATTCTTTTGGAACTTTTACGTCGTTAATTAACTCAGGTCTGTGTTTAAAAAGATTCAAGAAAAAAATACGCAACTGTGTTGGCTCCCTTTTTATTAAATCAAGATACTCGCCAAATTTCATACTGGCAATAGAGGAATTAATTACCTTTTTTGGATCGGCTTTAGAGTTATCAACTAGTTTTACCTCAATATCTCCTGCAATTTCCTTAAAATAATCTGTTGACCATTTTTCTCTTGCAGGCCAGTCTTTGGTCAACCCTTTTATAATTAACGGCTTTTTTTTATCTAAATAGTTCTTTTTAAAATCTTCTCTCGAGATAGACTCAACAATATCTACAGGTTTTAGTATAAAGCTCATTTATTTAATAAATTTAAAGTGTCAATTTACCAAAATTATCCAATTATTTCCAGTTTATGATGTTTACAGTAAAATATTACAAATAAAAAAAATCATCTCTTCTTAAATAATAGCAACTGGATATCACTTCACTTTTAAGATTACTGAACCATTTTATTTTCAATACCAAACAATAAAACACAAAAAAGCCGAAGAAATATTCTTCGGCTTTGATTATATATCTATTCCTTAAAGTTACTACGCATTAACCCAATATAAAAAACCTTTGAGCCTTTGCTACTCTGCTACTTTACTACTTTAAAGAAGCCATATCTATTACAAAACGATATTTAACATCGCTTTTATTCATACGATCGTAGGCTTCATTTATGTAAGACATATCGATAATTTCAACATCTGAAGTAATGTTATGCTCTGCACAGTAATCTAACATTTCCTGTGTTTCTTTTATCCCTCCTATCAAACTTCCAATAATACTTCTTCTTTTCATGATTAAAGTAAATACAGGAATTTCGGCTGGCGCAGGCGGAGCTCCAACAACGATCATTGTTCCGTTTGTTGTTAGCAAATTCAAATAAGCATTATGATCGTGTTTTGCTGATACTGTATTTAGTATAAAATCAAAACTATTGGCCAACGAATCCATTGTTGCAGGATCTGAAGTTAAGGCAAATTTATGCGCTCCTAATTTTTTAGCATCTGCTTCTTTAGAAGGAGAATGACTTAGCATGGTAACTTCGGCACCAAAAGAAACCGCAAATTTTACTGCCATATGTCCTAAACCTCCAAGTCCTAAAACACCAACTTTATGTCCTTTTCCTACTTTTAAATAACGCAATGGAGAATAAGTTGTAATTCCTGCACATAGTAATGGCGCAACTCCTTTTATATCCAATTTTTCGGAGACATGAAGTGTGTAACTTTCATCGACTATAATACTGGTGGAATATCCTCCACGAGTTGGAATATTGGTTCCTCTCTCTACACTATTATAAGTTCCTGTCATTCCCTCATCGCAAAACTGTTCTTCTCCAGATTTACAACTCGGACAAACTCTACATGAATCGACAAAACAACCTACTCCGGCTAATTCTCCTACTTTAAATTTAGATACTTCACTCCCAACCTTTACAATTCGGCCAACAATTTCATGTCCTGGAACTAAAGGATAGTCTACAGGTCCCCAATCGCCTTTTGCAGTATGAATATCTGAATGGCAAACGCCACTATATAAAATTTCTATTTGAACTTGATGAGCACCAACTTCTTTTCTTTCAAACGTGTAGGGTTTTAACGGATTTACAGCATCATATGCTGCATAAGCTTTTACTGGTATCATATTATCATTTTTTTAATTAGGGTATTAAAATTACGACAATATTTAAGAAGAAACCGAAAGTTAAGGCTATTAAAATATAAATTTTAGAATTTGATTTTTACATTCCGGTTCTAATGGCTTCAACAGGATCTAATCTCGCTGCCGAAATTGCAGGCAAAATCCCAGAAATCAATCCTACAAACATTGACAATCCGCCTCCAATAATTATATTCCAAAAACTTAAAACAAATTCAAAATCTAATAAATTGGTTAATAGAATAGACAACAACCAAACGATCACTAAACCTATTATTCCGCCAATTAAACAAAGTATTACAGCTTCAAATAAAAATTGAAATAGTATGAATCGATTTTTTGCTCCTAAAGATTTTTGAATACCAATTAAATTAGTACGCTCTTTTACAGAAACAAACATAATATTTGCGACTCCAAAACCTCCAACTAAGAAAGAAAAAAAGCTTATACCGATTCCCCCCATTCTTAAAGTTCCCAAGATACCATCAATAAAATCAGTAAAACCAGAAAGTACATTTACAAAGAAATTATCCATTTCTCCGGCTTTCATTCCGCGTACTGCTCTCAATTTTTGACCAACTTGAGCTTTGTAAGCTTCCATATCGACACCTTTTTCGGGTTTAATAACAATTACCGGTGTCATCGAATCACTGTCGCCATACATTTTACGCAAAAAATTAGCAGGTATATAGGCTGATGTATCATTACTATCTCCAAAAAAACCAGCACCTTGTTTTTCAATTACTCCAATTACCGTGAAACGCTGACCGTACAATCGAATATTTTTTCCGATAGGATCACTTGTTCCAAAAAGACCCTCTGCAATATCATACCCCAGAACTATAACTGCAGATCCTGAATTTGATTCTGATTCGTTATAAAACCTTCCTTTATAAAAACTCAATCCATCGATATCTACCATTTCATTTGAAGACGGAATAATATTTACATCACTTACCGTTTTCGAATCGTATTTTAAACTTTCATGATTAACAAAAAGCTGATAAGCGACTTGCTCTGTGTTATTAAGCGAATTTTTGAGCGCAATATATTCGTCATATTTTACATTTGGAAACTGCTCTCTCTTCCATTGCGGAATTTCAGATGGTCCAAAACAAAACTTCATTAAATAAATCGTATTTTTATCTAAGCTACTCAAATCCTTTGAAATTTTTCTATCCAAAGAATCTACCGCAGCCAATACGGCGATAATAGAAAAAATACCAATTGTAACACCTAACAGTGATAGTAAGGTACGTAATTTATTATTTCGCAAAGCATTTATAGCAAAGCGAAAACTTTCTTTTAATAACCTTAGATAAACCAGCATGTATGTGTATTTTTCATTAAAGTAAAATTCAATAATTTAAAAACAAAAACCTAATAAAAGTTAACTTACTCATCAGTAGATTTTTTTAGCATAATGTTACAGTATTTTTCTTTAAATTAATATATAAAAAAACTACTTTTGCAGTCTCAAAAATCATAACTACACAATGAGCACAACTAAAACAATACAATCGGCATTAATATCTGTTTTTTCTAAAGATGGATTAGAGCCAATCGTTAGAAAATTACACGAACAAAACGTAACTCTATATTCGACTGGAGGAACTGAAGATTTCATCAAAAACCTTGGAATTCCAGTAGTTCCGGTTGAAGACATTACTTCTTTCCCTGAAATTCTTGGAGGAAGAGTAAAAACTTTACACCCAAAAATCTTTGGTGGAATTTTAAACCGTCAGGATAACGAAAGTGATGTTCAACAAATGAAGGAGTTTGATATTCCTCAAATCGATTTGGTAATTGTTGATTTGTATCCGTTTGAAAAAACTGTTGCTTCAGGTGCAAGCGAGCAAGATATCATCGAAAAAATTGATATTGGCGGAATTTCACTAATTCGTGCAGGTGCAAAAAACTTTAAAGACACTGTAATTGTTGCTTCGGTAAATGAGTACAGCTTACTTTTAGATTTAATCACAGAGCAAAACGGAGCTACAACTTTAGAAAACAGAAGATTGTTGGCTACAAAAGCATTCCATGTTTCATCTCATTATGATGGTGCTATCTTTAATTACTTTAACACTGACGAAACTATCTATAAAGAAAGTATTGACAATGGACAAGTTTTAAGATATGGAGAAAACCCTCATCAAAAAGGATTCTTCTTTGGAGATTTTGACGCTATGTTCAAAAAAGTTCACGGAAAAGAATTATCATATAACAACTTATTAGATGTTGATGCAGCGGTAAACTTAATAAATGAGTTTAAAACTGATGGACCAACTTTTGCAATTTTAAAACATAACAATGCTTGTGGTTTAGCTTCTAGAAAAACAATTAGCGAAGCTTATTTAGCTGCTTTAGCTTGCGATCCTACATCTGCATTTGGTGGAGTTTTGATTGCAAATACTAAAATAGATTTAGCTACAGCACAGGAAATCAATAAATTATTCTGTGAAGTAGTAATTGCTCCAAGTTATGATGATGAAGCTATTGCAGTTTTGCAAGAAAAGAAAAACAGAATTATATTAGTTCAAAATGAAGTTGAATTACCATCTCGCCAAGTAAGAACTTGTCTTAATGGTTTGTTAATTCAGGACAGAAATAATATTACAGATACTAAAGAGCATTTAAAAACCGTTACTATTACTGAGCCTACTGCTTCAGAGATAGAAGATTTAATATTTGCTTCAAAAATTTGTAAAAACACAAAATCAAATACGATAGTTTTTGCAAAAAACGGAACATTAATTTCGTCAGGAACAGGTCAGACTTCAAGAGTAGATGCATTAGTTCAAGCAGTTGATAAGGCAAAAGCTTTTGGATTTGATTTAACAGGTGCTTCTATGGCAAGTGATGCATTTTTCCCATTTCCGGATTGTGTAGAATTAGCCAAAAAAGCAGGAATAACAGCTGTAATTCAGCCGGGAGGCTCAATAAAAGACGAATTAAGCATAAATTATTGCAATGAAAATAATCTTGCAATGGTATTTACTGGAACTCGTCATTTTAAACATTAATTTGTTTAACTTTGTTCAAAATAATTTATAACATTTTAAACCCCTAAAAAACTTATGGGATTTTTTGATTTCATGACCGAGGATATTGCGATAGACCTTGGTACCGCAAACACTTTAATCATACATAATGATAAAGTTGTTATTGATAGTCCGTCGATCGTTGCACGTGATAGAATATCAGGCAAAATCATTGCTGTTGGTAAGGAAGCCAATATGATGCAAGGTAAAACGCATGAAAACATCAAGACCATAAGGCCTTTGAAGGATGGTGTAATTGCCGATTTTGATGCTTCAGAAAAAATGATCAATATGTTCATTAAAAGTATTCCAGCATTGAAAAAAAGAATGTTTACTCCTGCTTTACGCATGGTAGTTTGTATTCCGTCTGGTATTACTGAAGTGGAGATGCGAGCTGTAAAAGAATCTTGTGAAAGAGTAAACGGAAAAGAAGTTTACTTAATTCATGAGCCTATGGCAGCTGCAATTGGTATTGGTATTGACATTATGCAACCAAAAGGAAACATGATTGTTGATATTGGAGGTGGTACAACTGAAATTGCTGTTATCGCATTAGGCGGTATTGTATGTGACAAATCTGTAAAAATTGCAGGTGACGTTTTTACAAATGATATCGTTTATTATATGCGTACACAACACAACCTTTTTGTTGGAGAGAGTACTGCCGAAAAAATAAAAATTCAAATTGGTGCCGCTATCGAAGATTTAGAGAGCCCACCAGAAGATATGTCTGTTCAAGGTAGAGATTTACTTACTGGTAAACCTAAACAAGTTGATGTTTCTTACCGTGAAATTGCAAAAGCATTAGACAAATCGATTCAGCGAATTGAAGATGCTGTAATGGAAACGTTATCTCAAACACCTCCAGAATTAGCAGCAGATATCTATAACACTGGTATTTATTTAGCTGGTGGTGGTTCTATGTTAAGAGGTCTTGATAAACGTATCTCGCAAAAAACAGATTTACCTGTTTATATTGCCGAAGATCCTTTAAGAGCTGTTGTTCGTGGAACTGGAATGGCACTTAAAAACATTGCAAAATTTAAAAGTATCTTAATTAAATAAGATTCAAAAAATAACAACCAATATACTTTTATAAGAGTCAAATTAATACAATCTGACTCTTATAAAACTTGAAACATTAAGCATATCCTGAAACAAAATAACCGAACAAGAAATGCAGCAAATTTTTAATTTCATTATAAGAAACAGTAATCGATTGCTGTTTTTGCTGCTTTTAGGTATTTCGTTGGCTCTCACAATTCAATCACATTCGTTTCATAGAAGCAAAGTAATCAGTTCGGCGAATTTTTTAAGCGGAGGTGTTTACGAAAGAATTAATCACATTAACGAATACCTGAATTTAAGAACTGAAAATGAAGAACTTGTACTTGAAAACGCAAGATTAAAAAGTCTACTATTCAATAAAGAAGATACTACAAAACTGCCTTTGCCTGATAGCATTAAAGGAGTAAAACCTGCAGATATCATTGTTTCAAAAGTTATTCATAACTCCTACAATACTCACGAAAACTACATTACTATAAATTCCGGAGCAAACGACGGAATTAGACAAGATATGGGAGTAATCAACAGTAAAGGAATTATTGGAGTTATCGATAATACTTCGCCACGTTACGCAACAGTTATTAGTATTTTAAATATGAAATCGCAGATTAATGCGAAATTGAAAAAATCGAATCACTTTGGTTCATTGACCTGGGACGGAAAAAGCACTGGTTTTGTCCAGTTAGAAGATGTTCCAAGATTAGCTTCTATTAGAAAAGGTGATACCATCGTAACTGGAGGACAGTCTGTAATTTTCCCTGAAGGAATAAATATTGGTACAGTAGACAAAATACAAACAAAAGAAAACTCAAGCTACTATGTTATAAACGTTAAACTATTTAACGATATGACAAACCTTGGTCACGTTTATATTATCAAAAGTAAGGACAGAGAAGAACTTATTAATTTAGAAAAAAAGGGAAAAGATGAATAGCGCTTTGTTAGTCAATATTTTTCGATTTATTATGTTACTAGCAATTCAAATTGTTATTTTCAATAATATGAATTTTTTAGGGTACATAAGTCCCTTTCCATACCTGTTATACATTATTTTGTATCCAGTAAATGGTAATAGAGCGGGTTTAATTTTCTCTAGTTTTTTACTTGGATTAATAATGGATATGTTTTGTAATTCTGGGGGTATCCATGCTACTGCTTGTGTTATACTAGCTTATTACAGACCTTATATATTTAAATTCTCTTTTGGATTAAGTTATGAATATCAAACCATTAGGCTAAACGAATCTTTAACTCCTGAGCGATTTTCTTTTATTCTAGTTTCTGTTTTATTACATCACATTGTACTATTTACTTTAGAAGCTTTTCAGTTTAAGTTTATTCTAGATATTTTACTCCGAACATTGTTTAGTACAATATTCACAATAATCACATCAATCATAATAATATATCTTATTAAGCCACATAAAAGATGAGAAAAGTTCTGCTGCCCTCTTTAATTATTATTGCAGCATCTTTGCTAGTGATGAGGATATTTTATCTTCAAATTATTGATGATTCATTCAAATTGAAATCAGAAAATAATGCGATAAAAAAGGTATATGACTATCCGGAGAGAGGTTACATTTATGATAGAAATGGGAAGTTATTAGTTGCCAATCAGGCTTCTTATGACATCATGGTTATTCCAAGAGACATCAAAGAAGATATCAATGTAAACGAACTTTGTACTTTACTAAACATTACAAAAGAAGAGTACGAAAAAAGAATTGCAAAAGCTAAGGTTTACAGCCCAAGATTACCTTCTGTCTTTTTAGCACAATTAAACAAAAGTGAGTTTGCCGCTTTTCAGGAAAAAATCAGAAAATTTGAAGGCTTCTATTTCCAAAAAAGATCACTTCGTGATTACGAGGTAGATTATGGCGCAAATGTTTTTGGATTCATCACACAAGTAAATGAAAGACTAATTGCAAAAAATCCTTACTATAATAGTGGTGATTTAATAGGAATGCAAGGAGTCGAGCAAAGCTATGAAGAAGTTTTACGCGGGATTAAAGGTGTAAAATATATTCAAAAAGACAAATACAATAGAGAAATTGGCTCATACAAAGAAGGTAAATATGATACTATTGCCGTTGCCGGAGAAGATATCAACTTAACAATCGACGCTGAACTTCAAAAGTACGGTGAAGAATTAATGATTAACAAAAGAGGGGGAATTGTTGCTATTGAACCAAAATCTGGTGAGATTTTAGCATTGGTTACTGCACCATCTTATGATCCGGGTATTTTAGTAGGAAGACAAAGATCTAAAAATTATACGCTTTTATATCACGACTCAATTGCAAAACCATTGTACGATAGAGGTCTTTTGGCCGAATATCCTCCTGGTTCGCCTTTTAAAATCTTAACTGGTTTAGTTGCACTACAGGAAGGTGTTATAAATGAGCAAACCACATTTATGTGCCACCATGGATTTAGCTACGGTAGAGGTCGTTTTATGAAATGCCACGGCTTTGGTCCGCATCAATTACACAACGGAATTTACAATTCTTGCAACACTTATTTTGCACAGGCTTATATGTTAACTATTAACAAATATGCAAATCCAGGTAAGGCTGTTGATATTTGGAGCGATCACGTAAAAAGTTTTGGACTTGGTCAATTTATGGGTTACGATTTACCAACCGGTAAAAGAGGAAATATTCCATCTTCTAAAACCTATAAAAAAATCTATCCTAACGGAGGCTGGAGAAGCACAACTATTGTATCTAATGCTATTGGTCAGGGAGAGGTTTTGATGACTCCTATTCAGTTAGCAAATATGATGGCTACTGTTGCCAATCAAGGTTATTACTATACTCCTCATATCATTAAAAAGATTGAAGGAAAAAAAATAGACCCAAAATTTACAACTAAACACGAAACTACAATTGACAAAAAGTATTTCCCTCCAGTTATAAGTGGTTTATTTGATGTATATAACATGGGAACAGCTCATGCGCTTCGAGTAGAAGGTATTGATATTTGTGGAAAAACGGGTACTGCCGAAAACTTTGCTAAAATTAATGGCGTTCGAACAAAACTAAAAGATCACTCTATATTTGTAGCCTTTGCTCCAAAGGATAATCCTAAAATTGCTATCGCAATCATGATTGAAAACGGAGGTTTTGGTGCAACAGTTGCGGGACCGATTGCCAGTTTGATGATCGAGAAGTATCTAAGAAAGAAAATCACCAGAAATGATTTAGAAATTAGAGTTCTGAATAAAAGCTTAGTAAGTGAATATGCAAAATTAGGCGGAATTAATGAAGCTAGTGCAATTGAGTCTACTCCAAAAGATTCCGTAATGAAAGCCAAAATGCTGAAGCAGAAAGTAGAAATTAAAAATATACCTTTAGACACCACTAAAGAAAACTAACAAAGATTATTTCAAATGAAAAATCAAAGTGTAAAAAATAACATTGACTGGATAAGCGTTTTTATCTACATTTCGTTAGTGGTATTAGGGTGGCTAAACATCTATTCCTCTTCACTACTATCAACTGAAGGAACTTATCAAAAACAACTAATTTTTATTGGTTGTACAATTCCATTGATTTTTGTGGTACTTTTTGTTGACGGAAAATTTTATGAAAAATACGCCAGTATCATTTTTGGAGTGTCGTTATTATCATTATTAGGTTTATTTGTTTTTGGAAAAACCATTGCTGGTCAAAGATGTTGGTATGCAATAGGAAGTTTTACTTTGCAACCATCTGAGTTTGCAAAAGCCGCTACATCATTAGCTTTGGCTAAATATCTAAGTGACACACAAATTAACCTGAAAGATGTAAACAGACAAATACAAGCACTTGCAATTGTATTTTTACCGGTATTATTGATCTTACCACAACCCGATCCTGGAAGTGCTTTAATTTATAGTATTTTCATTGTCGTTTTATACCGTGAAGGACTTCCATCTTGGTATGTTTGGACTGGTTTTATTACTATTTTATTATTTGTATTAACACTTGTTCTTGAACCTTATGCCGTTATTTTAATTGCGTTAGGGGTTTTAATTATTTTACATTTTAAAGGAAGAGCTGTCGACCGAAACATTTTGTTAAGCGGGATTTTATTAGCTGTAATTTCAGCTTTTGTACTATCTGTAGATTATGTGTTTGATAATATTTTTAAACAACACCACCGTGACCGTTTCAATATTTTACTAGGTAAAACTGTAGACATGAAAGGTATTGGATACAATACCAACCAATCCGAAATTGCAATTGGATCTGGAGGATGGATAGGAAAAGGTTTCTTAGAAGGCACTCAAACAAAAGGCGGATTTGTTCCGGAACAGCACACAGATTACATTTTTACTACCGTTGGTGAAGAATGGGGCTTTGTGGGTTCATTGGTTGTAATTGCACTATTTGTTGGATTATTTCTAAGAGTTATTTACTTGGCCGAAAGGCAAAAAACAAAATTTAGTAGAGTTTATGGCTATTGTGTTGCCGGAATTTTATTTACGCACTTCTTTGTAAACATTGCCATGGTTATTGGTATTTTCCCAACAATTGGTGTTCCACTACCGTTCTTCTCCTATGGAGGTTCCGGACTTTGGGGATTCACTATTTTGTTGTTTATTTTCCTAAAAATGGATGCCAATAAAGTAAATGAGTGGTAATCTTTGTAAAATTCCAAGTGTAAAATTCCAAATTCCAAGCTTAAAAATGAGATTTTGAAAACAGAAATCTTAGGCATTTTTAGCAAAGGGCTTTCTCTTGAGATAAAACCTTCATACCCTAAAAAACACAATAACTACAGTCAGATAAAGACTATTCCATAATAAAAAATATAGCTGTAAGGTTTTCAACCTTTAGCGATTAATCATAATAAAAAGCATGTCTCCAACCAAATGTTGGTAATATTCAAATCATTTTCAAGCATAAAAAAAGTCCGAAATTTTACTTTCGGACTTTTTTGTATTTTTTCTATTCTGATTATATTTTCTCGCTTGGTCTCTTTTTTAATAATTTTACCAAAACTGGAAACGTAGATATAATTACAATTATAATAATGATATACTCAATATGATGTTTTAAATCTATTCCTTGTTTTAAAAACACTCCATACAAATAGTGTCCTGCGAAAATTAATATAAAAGACCATAAAAATGAACTTAAAATATTATAAAACATAAATTTCTTTTTATCCATAGAAACTATCCCCGCAATAATTGGAGCGAAGGTTCTAAAAATTGGAAGGAAACGCGCATAAATGATCGCTTTTCCACCATATTTTTCAAAGAAATCTTTAGATTGTAGTAAGTATTTTTTCTTAAACCAGAAAGAATCTTCTTTCTTGAATAAGTAATATCCGCTTTTGTGTCCAAACCAATATCCTGTCATATTACCCAAAACTCCCATTATCGCAACAAGAGTCGAAAGTATAAATACGTTTAAGAAATCAGAAGGAATATCAACTACGTTTAACATTAGATCACGACTGTAAATACCTGCTAAAAACAACAAACTATCTCCTGGCAGAAAAAAACCTGCAAAAAGACCTGTTTCTGCAAAAACAATAAACAAAACAATAAATAAACCAATTTGAAAACCACCAATACTTAGTGTAATATAAAATTCAGGGTTAATTAATTGAGTCCAATCGAAATTATTCATAAATGCGTTTTGTTATATTTATAAGTTGGTGAAATTAACAATAATTTGCTTCAACCACAATTAAATGCTATATTTTAAAGATAAATTAACTATTAAGAGCCCAAGTTTAAACCTAGGCTCCCACAATTATTTATTCTCTTTCGTACTTGCAACAAGAATGCAAATTATCATAATCTGTTTGTGTAGCTTTTACCTCTTTTGTATCGTGTCCAACTTTTGCAATTGCTTTGTTCAAATCTGTTGTCGAAGCTTTTTCTTCGTTTAAAATCACAGTCAATTGATGAGAGCTTATATCCCAGCTTGCTGTTTTAACGCCCGAAACACCATAAGCAGCTTTTTCAATACGTTTTTTACATTGCTCGCAATTACCGTTTACTTCTGTCGAATATTTTAAATTTTTATTTTTTTTAGTTTGAGCTTGCGCTGAAAATCCTAAAAAGGCAATCATTGTTATTAAAATTAAATTTTTCATTTGTCTGTTATTAAATTTGTTATTGAATGTTTATTTTATTTTAAATCGTAATCCTGCGTAATACATTTGCCCAAAAATTGGTGCATACGCAACTGAAGCATCAAAATTAGGACCAAATGGATCTGTTGCTCCTAAAATTGCTTTTTCTTGTTTGTAATTCCCAATGTTCTCCCCTCCAACATACACTTCAAGAACTGGAGAAAAAACTCTTGTTATCTGAATATTCATAACAGCATAAGAAGGTGAAAAATCCGGAAATTGATCTGCAACGGGATTCGACGCCGTGTAAGGCAATTGCTGCTTTCCTGACCAATTAAAAGTATAATCGAATTTCCATTGTCTATCATTATTTAAACTTGTTTCGTATTCCAAGTTTCCTAAAAAACGATGTTTCGCCTGCAAAGGGCGTTGAAATGTTCCTCTTAAATAATCTGTTTGGATATCATAATATTTATAGGCTGTTCTTAAATTCAGATTATGAATTAACTCATAATTAAACTCTGCCTGAAAACTATTTGCAAATGAACTTCCTTTTAAATTGTAGAATAATACTTCTTGCGGACTTTGCATTAAATCGACAACGGCTTGACTTTTAAAATCAGTACGATAAAAATCAAATCCTATTTCTGCATTTTTGGTAAAAAGAGTAAATTTTTGAGAAAAACTAACTCCATAATTCCATGCAATTTCAGGATTTAGACCGTAAATTTTCCCTGTATTATCTAAAATCGAAAAAATTCTTGAACTCGCGAAAAGCTGTTGATTCTCAGCAAAAATATTAGCCGAACGTTTTCCTCTTCCTGCAGAAAGTCTAACAACTCCGTTCTTCCAAGGATTATATCTCATATGGAGACGTGGCGTTACAAAAAAGCCTAATCGATTATGATTGTCTACTCTTCCGCCTAAGATTAAACTAAAATTATCCGTATTATCAAAAGTATATTCAAAAAATGCTCCAACCGAATTATCAATTCTGCTATAATCATTTACATTGACAAATTCCTGATATTGATCATAAGTAAAATTTAGACCTGTAGTAAATTTATGTTTGGTGTTATTAATAATAGAATTAAACATTAAATTGGAATAAAAACTGTTCTGTTTAATGTCATAAATATTTAAACCAAAATAAGAGTTCTGATTGTGACTGTTAAAAGCATTCTGAAACCCAATACTCTGATACGGCATATCTTTAAACACATAACCAATCTTTGTCGAAACATCAAAACGTTCTGTATTGATTTCTGATCCCCAATGATTTTTTGTTCCGCGATCTGTATCTTTATCAAAATCAACCTCTCCGGTTTGTTTTTTATCATTCATATATCTGAAATTAATAAAGCTCACCAAACCACTTTCGGGATTATAATATTGATAGCGATTCAAAACATTGATTTGTTTTCCTAACGGATTATCTAGAAAACCGTCGTCATTCATATCGTTTTTCGCCACACGCGCATTTCCGTGTACAAATAGACTTGTTGCCCATTTATCAGAAAGCTTTTTATTAAAATGAGTATTCACTTCAAAACGGGCATCGGTAGAACCGTATACATTCAAGAAAAACGGAATATCGCTTAAAGGTTTTAAAAGCTCTGTATTTATTTGGCCCGAAATACTTTCATAACCATTAATAACACTCCCCGCTCCTTTTGTAATTTGAACACTTTCGATCCATGTTCCAGGAGTAAAAGACAATCCATAAGCTTGAGAAGCGCCTCGAACTGAGGGAATATTCTCTTCGGCAATTAATAAATACGGACTTGTTAGCCCAAGCATTTTAATTTGTTTGGTTCCTGTTAAAGCATCTGAAAAATTGACGTCGATTGAAGGATTGGTCTCGAAACTTTCTGCCAAATTACAACAAGCTGCCTTAAGCAGTTCTTTGCTTGTAATAATAGTTGTATTACCTGTAAGTGTATAGGATTTTTTAATTCCTTTTTGCTTTTTTGTGATCTTAACTTCCTGTAAATCTTCTTGTGAAAAGACAGAGACAGAAAGTAAAAATACAACAAAAAGCATTATATTTTTTTGCATAAAAAATGATTTTAATGTTGAATAGATTTACAGCCTTTCTAAATTTCTAAAATAGAAACTATCAAAAAGCATTACACAAACTATATTATAGCTTGTTTCTAAACATTAAAATCAGGAGTAAAAAATATATTGGTGATATAGCTTAAATAAAGGCGGGGCATTCGCATCTGAATAATACGAAATGATTTGATTGCTTTTGAAATTGGTAATCGACAAAAAAGCAATTGGCTGATAATCCTGAACTAATAAAGGAAAAGCTAATTGAAAGAAGAATACTTTAAAAGTAGCATTGTCGGACTTTTTCTCAAAATGAACCACTTTGTCTTTACAACAAGATGATTTTTTTTCAGAAGCTCCACAACATTTTTTCTCCGGAGCATCAGAAGTTGGTGTTTTTAATGAAACCGAAGCTATTTCTCCTCCGCAATAATGCACATCAAAAGCAAACCCAATGTTGGAAACCAACAATAGGAACGCTAAAAACAGTCCTGTGCACTTCTTTAAATTCATACTGCAAAATTATTCAAAAAGACTTAAAAAACTATATCGAAAACTTATTTTTTAAAATTTTGTTGCTGATAGTAAAATGCCGGAATAAATAATATTACAAATATGGGCTGAATAATAAATCGTCTAACATAAAACAAAAGCCAGTTCCATTCCTGAAAATATTTGAGAATTATAAAAAACATCACAAACAAAACGATTATAAAAAATCCATATAAAAGCATACTAAACTTTAGGATATCCTTGTCATGAAATAAAGTATGAATTAGTATTAATGACAAAACGCTATTTATTAAATACCGAAATAAAAGTCCACAAAAAAGCTTAAAATTATTCACTTCGGGAAATGGTGAATTCTTGAAATCAAATTTAAAATAATTCAAAAAAGGATCGTAAAACAGCTCGCTTTCCAAATTTCGAATAATCGCAAAGCACAATATAATTACAATTGTAACTATAACTTTATATTTATGCTTAAGGGTTTTATTTAGCATATTTTGAAAATTTGTTCACCCAAAAAATCCACAAAAGAAAAACCAATCCGTAAATAATTAAAGGAAAAAAAGTTCCATGCAAAAAATGTTTATAGTCAGGAAAATGGAATAATAAAACAACTAATATAGAAATACGAACTACGTTAAAAATATAAATCAGCAGGATACCCAGTAGAATAAAAGACAATGTTGTTTTAAATTCTCCAGAAAAAGCAAGTACAAAGGAAACAAATAGAATAATTACACTAACAGCATTACATCCTTCAACAATACGAACATGATACCTATCGTTATACCAAACTTCTAACCAGGAGTCCGCTATACTTTTATGAATGTTAACATTGTAATTAAAAACATGCATTAATTGTTCAACATTCTTTCCAACTATCATTGTAATTGCGTCAACATCATTTGTCGAAAAACTATTGAGATACAACTTATAAAGTAGTGTAAGTAAAATATAAGCCGCAAAAAAAGTGCTAATAAAAATCAAGAATGGCTTAAATTGTACTAAGTAGTTTTTCAACGGTATTTTTTTTTCAAATTTATGTATTTTTTAAGTTTGGCTTTAAATACTTTTGTATAAAATTTTCATATCATGACATTTCAAGAATTACAACCAAAAATAAGTGCTATTATTACTGACAACAAAATAGTTAGGGACGAAAAATTATTAGCAATTTGTCAATTATTAAACGAAAGCATAGAGTATTACAACTGGGTTGGTTTTTATTTTGCCAATCACGAGAACAAAACTTTGCACTTAGGCCCTTATGTTGGTGCCGAAACTGATCATACTGTTATTCCTTTTGGAAAAGGCATTTGCGGTCAGGTTGCCGAAAGTAATGCTAATTTTGTAGTGCCAGATGTTGCTGCACAAGACAATTATATAGCATGTAGTTTTACTGTAAAATCCGAAATCGTAGTTCCGTTATTTGTAAATGGACAAAATATTGGCCAGATTGACATTGACAGCCATGTGATCGATCCTTTCACAGAAGCTGACGAAAGATTTTTAGAATTTGTAAATCAAGAGGTTTCTAAATTGTACTAAAAAAAATACATCTATATTTTCTAATTTTATAAGTTCGTTCATGAAAATCCGTTTTTTTACCCCATTTCTATTTTTAGTTCCCATCTTCCTTTTTTCACAAAACGCATCAGACAAAATTATCTATTTTGATTCAATTGGAAAAGATGCTTCAAAAGAAAATCACAGTTCTTACAGAATTATAAAAGATTTCTACACTGAAAAGGATTTATATCAAGTTAATGATTATTACAAATCTGGCGTTTTAAAGATGGAAGGGAATTCTAAAACAAAAGATGGATTATCTAGAGAAGGCGAATATACTTACTATTATGAAAATGGTAAAAAGGAAAAAACTGAAAATTACATTAAGTCAAGATTAAATGGAAATTTATCAGAGTGGTATGAAAACGGCAGCCCAAAATTAAAAGGAGAAAACATTGATTCTGAATCAGCAATTGATTCAGATATTAAAATTTATGATTTTTGGAATTCTAAAAACGAACACACTGTCGCAAAAGGCTATGGTTGGTATGAAGATGAAGGAGAAAATTTTATCGCTCAGGGAAATATAAAGAATGGATTCAAAGATGGAGAATGGAAAGGCTTCGATAAAGATCTAAAATATCAATACATAGACCTTTATAACGAAGGAAAATTCATCTCGGGAAAAAGTAAAAACTCTGAAGATATAATAAAAGAATATACCGTTTTGGAATCAAGACCGATGCCCAAAAAAGGAATAAACGATTTTTACCAATTTATCGGAACCAATTTTGTTATAACAAAAGAAGCAATCAAAAACAAAGTTTCAGGAAAATTAATCATTCAATTCATAATTGAAAAAGACGGTAAAATAACAGAGCCTAAAATACTAAAATCACTAGGATACGGTCTAGATGAAGAAGCTATTAGGATTATTACAAGTTATGAAAATTGGATTCCCGCACAACAAAGAGGCGTACCTGTGCGCGTAAAGTATTCTATACCACTAACAATATAAATTTGCAAAACAAATAAGGCGGTAAATTACTCAAAAAACAAAAATTAATATACTATTTTAAGATTCTTTTATTTTTGTTTGATTCTTTTGTTTTTTTAAGCTAATTTTGCACCGTCTTACAAAAGATGTACGACTACATAAAAATCATTAAATAATATTGGAATGTATTTAACTAAAGAGAAAAAAGAAGAGATTTTCGCACAACACGGTGAAGCAACAAACACTGGAAAAGCTGAAGCTCAAATCGCATTGTTTACTTACAGAATTAGTCACTTAACTGAGCACTTGAAAAAAAATCGTCATGATTATAATACTGAGCGTTCATTAGTACTATTAGTAGGTAAAAGAAGATCGTTGCTTGATTACTTGAAAAAGAAAGAGATCAACAGATATCGTGAGATTATCAAAGTATTGAATATCAGAAAATAATCAATATAGAAAAGAGGTGCGAGAGTGCCTCTTTTTGTTTTTACATTACAAGCATTTTATAAGAAAAAAAGTTTGGTTTTTCATTGGGTTTTAGATTAACAACAACTACACACACAACAACTACAACACAACTAAAACCCATTGTATAACCAATAAGGAAAAATTATGATTCCACAATTATTTGTAGAAAAGATCGATTTAGGTGATGGCAGAAGCATCACAATCGAGACAGGACGTTTAGCAAAACAAGCTGATGGTTCTGTAGTAGTAAGAATGGGCGACACGATGATACTTGCGACAGCAGTATCTGCACGTAGCGCTAACCCAAATGTTGATTTTTTACCATTAACGGTAGATTATCGCGAAAAATTTGCTGCAGCTGGTCGCTTCCCAGGAGGTTTCTTCAAGAGAGAAGCTCGTCCAAGCGATAGCGAAGTATTAACAATGAGATTAGTAGACCGTGTTTTACGTCCGCTTTTCCCAGACGATTACCACGCTGAAACTCAAGTTATGATTCAATTAATGTCTCATGACGAAGAAGTTATGCCTGATGCTTTAGCTGGTTTAGCTGCATCTGCTGCATTAGCTGTTTCAGATATTCCTTTTTACAATTTAATTTCTGAAGTACGTGTTGCACGTATCGACGGAAATTTTGTAATTAACCCAAGCAGAGAAGACCTTGCAAAATCTGACATCGACATGATGATCGGAGCTTCTATGGATTCTGTAGCAATGGTTGAAGGAGAAATGAAAGAAATTTCAGAAGCTGAGATGGTTGAAGCAATTAAATTTGCTCACGAAGCTATCAAAGTTCAAATTCAGGCACAATTACGTTTACAAGCTGCTTTTGGTAAAAAAGAAATTCGTACTTACGAAGGTGAGAAAGAAAACGAAGAAATTTACAAAAAAGTAAAAGCTGCTGCATACGATAAAATATACAACATTGCAAAAGTTGGTTCGGCTAAACACGAAAGATCTGCTGCATTTGCTGAAGTAAAAGAAGAAGTAAAAGCCCTATTTACTGAAGAAGAATTAGCCGCTGACGGTGATTTGGTTTCTAAATACTTTTACAAAACAAACAAAGAAGCTGTTCGTAACGTAGTCTTAGAATTAGGTGTTCGTTTAGATGGCAGAAAAACTACAGACATTAGACCAATTTGGTGTGAAATCGATTATTTACCAAGAGTTCACGGTTCATCTTTATTTACACGTGGAGAAACTCAAGCTTTGGCAACTGTAACTTTAGGAACATCTAGAGAAGCAAACCAAATTGACTCTCCATCAGAACAAGGTGAAGAAAAATTCTACTTACATTATAACTTCCCTCCTTTCTCTACTGGTGAAGCAAAACCTCTAAGAGGAACTTCAAGAAGAGAAGTTGGTCACGGTAACTTAGCTCAAAGAGCTTTAAAAAACATGATTCCTGCTGATTGTCCTTACACAATTCGTATTGTTTCTGAAGTTTTAGAATCTAACGGTTCTTCTTCTATGGCAACAGTTTGTGCTGGAACAATGGCTTTGATGGATGCTGGGATTCAAATGGTAAAACCAGTTTCTGGAATTGCTATGGGATTAATTACTGACGGTGAAAAATTTGCTGTATTGTCTGATATTTTAGGTGACGAAGATCATTTAGGAGATATGGACTTTAAAGTAACTGGAACTGCTGACGGTATTACAGCTTGTCAAATGGACATTAAGATTGACGGTTTACGTTACGACATTATGGAGCAAGCTTTAGGGCAAGCACGTGAAGGACGTTTACATATTTTAGGAAAATTAACTGAGACTATTGCTGCTCCTAGAGCTGATGTAAAAGCTCACTCTCCAAAAATCATTACCAGAACTATTCCTGGAAACTTTATTGGAGCATTAATTGGACCTGGAGGAAAAGTAATTCAAGAATTACAAAAAGCTACTGGAACAACTATTGTAATCAACGAAGTTGATGAGCAAGGTGTTATCGAAATCTTAGGTACAGATCCTGCTGGAATTGAAGCAGTATTGGCTAAAATTAAGTCAATCACTTTCAAACCACAAATGGGAGAAGCTTACGAGGTAAAAGTAATTAAAATGTTAGATTTTGGAGCTGTAGTTGAATATACTGCTGCGCCAGGAAATGAAGTTTTATTACACGTTTCTGAATTAGCTTGGGAACGTACCGAAAATGTTACTGATGTTGTAAACATGGGTGATGTATTTGAAGTAAAATACCTAGGTGTTGATCCTAAAACTAAAAAAGAAAAAGTGTCAAGAAAAGCACTTTTACAAAGACCTCCACGTGAGGAGAAAAAAGAGTAATCAGATCTTAGTTTACTAAAGGTTTATTCATAGAAAACCCCAATTCATTTATTTGAATTGGGGTTTTTCGTTTTTAATTTATTTCATAAAAACTCTCTTCATTTTCAAAGTAAAATCGTGAAATGACTTTATTTCAAAACCATTTAAGATCAAAAAAACAAGCTTCACTACCTAAAAAAAACCTTGAAAAAGCCCCAATAACAAGGCAATTCATTATTTAAAAATTAAAAATTAAAATTTTATTAACAAAGAGTTATACCTCACGAACCCTTAATTTTACTGGCAAAACCAAACAACCTAATCATAAAAAAATAGCATTTTTATTACATTTTAACACTTTTGCGTGATTTTTCAAACATTTTTTTAATACTTTTGAAATCCACCAATCCAAAAAACATAAAACCACAATCCTTTTGAAAAATCACAAAAAACACCACATCTGTATCCTCATATTTGGATTTTTATTAAACTTTTCTAATTTATACAGCCAATACAATAAAGATGAATCATTTCACAATTGGTTTGACAATATTGTTGGAAAAGAAAATCTTAACATTAGCAATGGCCCAATCTACAAAGACAGCTACATAACGCTTGGCGATAATAGTATGTACTATATCGCAAATAATTTTATGAAGGGAAATGTTACTTACGATGGTCAAACTTACTACGACATAAACATCAAGTACAACCTCTACAAAGACGAATTGATAATTAATCCAATTGGAGAATCTAAATATTCTTCATTGCTTCTTAGTATGAATAAAACATCTGGGTTTTATGTAAACGGCAAAAATTTCGTAAAACTAGACAAAAACCTATCTCCATTACCACAGCTAACTACGGGTTACTACGAGGTAAATGCTCTTCGAGAAGGTTTTAATTTTTACATTAAACATTCCAAGAAGATCGAAAGTAAAACACAAGATCTCAAGTCTTACTCCTATTTCACGGAAAACAACAGTTATTTCATCTTTTATAAAAACACTTTTTACAGTAGCAATAGCAAAAGTGATCTTATAAAAATATTTCCAAATCAAAAGAAACAGATTAATGATTTTTATGCAATGAATAGAGAAATTCGAAAATCAGACAATGATCAATTCATGATCAATTTACTTAAACACATTAACACTTCTCTATTAATTACAGAAAAATAAACTTATGAGAAAATTTCTACTTATTGTATTTGCCATAATTTCTAATCAATTTCTATTTGCACAAGAGACAAATGATAAATTATCATTTGAATTCAAAAATGCCGATTTGATGACTGTTATTCAATCTATCGAAGCATCATCATCTTATCGATTTTATTTTGACTCAGAATGGATTAAATCGAATAAAAACTTATACACAGGAAGCTACAAAGATGCTTCAATTAACGAAGTATTAAACAAAGTATTCAGCAATACGAATCTAAACTTTCTTGTTCTTAAAAAGAAGATCATTCTAACAAGCAATAGTAGTATTCATGATAAGCTGCCTGCGAACTATTTTCCTAAATCTGACGCTAACACTTTAGCGAATCAAACTAACAGAATAGCTCAAAACCCAGTGTTTTATCAACAATACGATTCTATACGTAATAATGGCTCAAGAAAGAATGTCAACGTAGCATTTATTGGTAAAGAATCCGATATTACAGAGAAAAAAACAGCTTATTTATCAGGATATGTAAGAAACGCTGCTACAAATAAACCTGAAGCTAATATCTATGTTAAGGTTAGAAATAAAAGCATAAGCACAGCTACTGATATTGATGGACACTACAGCATACAAGTTCCTCCTGGAATTAACATATTAGAAATAAAGTCTCTTAACTTTAAAAAAGTTGTACAAACATTAATGGTTTATAATGATGGTACATTTGATGTTGAGATTCATGAAGACTCCAATTTACTTGATGAAGTAATAGTAAAAAACAAAAGACCAAAAACGGTAGAAAGTGTTATTTCCGGACTTGTATCTATTGATATTGAAGCATCTAAAAACGTACCTTTGATACTAGGAGAACGCGACATTCTTAAAATAGCAACTACTTTTCCTGGAATAAAAACTACCGGAGAAGGTTCTGCAGGATTTAATGTTCGAGGCGGAAAAGAAGATCAAAACTTAGTTCTTCTAGACAATGCTACACTTTATAATCCACAACATTTCTTGGGCTTTTTCTCTGCTATAAACCCTTACACTGCAAAAAAAGCCGATATTTATAAAGGGAGTATTCCTGCTGATTTTGGTGGGCGTTTATCTTCGGTATTTGATATTACTACAAAAAATGGAAACGCAGAAAAAATTTCAGGTGAAGGTGCAATAGGACCTATAACTTCGAACATTACTGTAAGCTTACCTATCGAAAAAAACAAATCGAGTATTATCGCCGGAATAAGAGCAACATATTCTGATTGGATTCTAAAATCTTTAGATAATGAAGATTTAAAAAATAGTGAAGCTGGATTCTACGACGGAATTCTTAAATACAACAATAATATAAACAAAAACAATTCGGTAGAAGCAACTTTATATTACAGTCATGACCGTTTTAGAATAAGTTCTGACTCATTATACAAGTACAGCAACCGTCTTTTTTCTGCAAAATGGGATCATAGATTCAACGAAAAAAACAAAGGATCTTTATTTTTAACAAATAGCGAGTACAAGTTCAATATCGATTATAACTCGAATAATACTGAAGCTTTTGATTTTGGATACAAAATCGACGAAACACAACTTATGCTAAAACTGAATTACTTATATAGTGAAAAACACTCTATTAACTACGGTATTTCAAGTAAATTATACAATGTAGCTCCAGGCTATCAGCATCCTAAAATGGCTGGATCTCCAATGCTCCCAATCGATATTGAGAAAGAGAAAGGTTTAGAATCTGCTATTTTTATATCAGATAATTTCAAGCTAAACAGCAAATTATTAATCGACATAGGATTACGTTATTCTTTTTATGCCGCTTTAGGAGAAGCTAACGAACGTATTTATCAAGCTGGACAGCCACTCGATGATGCAACTGTAGTCGAAACGAAGTATTATGGAAACAATGAGGTAATAAAAACTTATGGTGGTTTTGAACCTCGTATTGCTGCTCGTTATTTCTTTGCAGAAGATTTTTCGATAAAAGCAAGTTTTGATCAAACAAGACAATATATTCACTTACTTTCAAATAATGTAACGCAGTCTCCAACGGATACTTGGACATTATCTAACACAAATGTAAAACCTCAAACCGGACAACAATATTCATTAGGATTATACAAAAACTTGTTTGACGATGAACTTGAACTTAGTTTAGAAGGGTATTACAAAAGATCACAAAATATATTAGACTATAAGGTTGGTGCGCAATTAACTCTGAATGAAAATGTAGAAACTGAACTTTTACAAGGTGAAGGAAAAGCTTACGGTATTGAGTTTTTAATTAAAAGACAAATTGGAAGATTAAATGGATGGATTGGATATACTTACTCTAGAACATTTATAAAACTCGATAGTAAATTTGATTCTGAAAGAATAAACAATGGAAAATACTTCGCAGCAAATTTTGACAAACCTCATGACTTGAGTGCTGTTTTAAATTATAAGTTCACGAAACGTTATAGTTTATCTACCAATTTCTTATACCAAACAGGAAGACCAATTACATACCCAATTGGTACTTTTCAATATGGAAATGCTGAATATACGCTCTATAGCGACAGAAACAAATATAGAATTCCTGATTATATTCGTCTAGATATTGGAATTAACATTGAAGGGAATCATAAGATAAAAAAACTAGCACATAGTTTCTGGAATATATCTGTTTATAATGTATTAGGAAGAAGCAATCCTTATTCTATTTATTTTGTTTCTGAAAAAGGACAAGTAAAAGCATATAAAACATCTATTTTCTCTATTCCGGTTCCAAGTATAACTTATAATTTTAAATTTTAAATAAATGCATTTTAAAACTGTAAATATTAAATCAAACAAAATCATTCTTTTACTTCTACTAAGCATTTTTATTAGTAGTTGTTCAGAAAGCTTCAACTTACAAACAGATACCTACGAAGAAGCAATAGTAATCGAAGCTACTTTGACGAACCAACTTAAAAAACAAGAAATAAAGATTACTAAAACGTCAAAATTTGAAGATAAAGATGTTACTATAGAAACTGGTGCAAAGGTAATTGTGAAAGACAACCTTAACAATGAATATGTCTTTGTTGAAAAATCAGGGGTTTATGTTTCTGAATTAGAGTTTGAAGTTCTTTCTGGTAGAGAGTATAACTTAGAAATAACTACTAAAGACGGTAAAGTTTACAAATCATCTAACGAAAGCTTAACAACGGTATCGCCTATTACAAGCATTGTTCCAAGTGTAGCATCGACTAGTAAAGATGGAACTGGTGTACAAATTAAAGTAAACAGCTATGATCCAAACAGAACTGCTAATTACTATCGTTACGAGTATGAAGAAACTTATAAAATAATAGCTCCTAAATGGAACGCTGACAAATTAATCGTAACTGGACCTCAATCTGTAGAAATTGCCGATAATGATCCTGCCAAAAGAATCTGTTACACGACAAAAAAATCTACCGATATAATTTTAACCAGTACAAATAATCTAGCAGAAGATCGTGTAAATTTTACAGTTCGATTCATTAAAGAAAGTGATTACATTATCGCACACAGATATAGCATCTTAGTAACACAATATGTAGAAAACCTTGAAGCCTATACCTTTCATAAAACCATGAAAGAAATATCCAGCTCAAACAGCGTCTTGTCTCCAAAACAACCTGGTGTATTTTCAGGTAATATTAGATGTACCAGCAATGCAGATGAAAGAGTTATGGGATATTTTGATGTTGCATCTGTATCTTCTCAAAGAATCTTCTTTAATTACACTGATCTTTTCCCTCCAACAAATACTCCTGCGTATTTTAATCCATGCGACAACATCTCATATCGATTCTGCTTTAATAATCAAGCCGTTCCAGCATGTGAAGGTCCTGCATTGATTGCAGCCATAAAAGACAAATCAGCACTATACTACTCTGGTTCAGGATCAACCTACTTTATGGTAGAACCAGTTTGCGGAGATTGCACAACATTTTCATCTAACATAATACCTTCATTTTGGACAAATTAAAATATATTTTACTATTGATCTTCGTCATCAATACTAATCAGATCACAGCTCAACAAAATATTTCTATAGATGAAAGCGTATTTATCCATGCAAATGCTACAACATTTGTTTCAGGAGAGAAACTTTTGTATAAAATATATTGCCTAAAGAATACAGACAAAACACCAAGTTCTGTTAGTAAATTAGCCTATGTTGAACTTATAGATCCAAGCGGAATAAGCATTTTTAAGAACAAGCTTTATTTACAAAATAGTACTGGAGAAGGAGATTATTTTATCCCTACAACGCTAAAAACAGGTAGTTATAAACTTATTGGTTATACCAACTGGATGCTAAATTCATCGGTTTCTAAGATGTTTCAAATTGATGTTAAAATCATTAATCCTTATCAAACGAGTGAATCTAATTCTACCGAAAACAAAGTAGCATCAGAAAAATCAACTCAAAACAGTTCAACACCAGCTACATCAACTTTAGCTCAACAACCATTATTGGATAATAATTTTAAAATAAAACTCAACAAGAAATCTTTCAATAACCGTGAAAAAGTTACTTTAGAGATTGAGTCTTCAGCTTCAACTCTTGAAAAAGGAAACTACTCTTTATCCGTTCGAAAAACAGATAATTTACCAACAACAAACCAGTTGACGGCAAATGAATACTCTAAAATTCCAACCGAAATTCAGAACAATTTACAAAACAGCGAAAAAATTGTACTTCCGGAACTTCGCGGAGAAATGATTTCTGGTAAAGTAATTTCAAAAAACACAACAAGCAGTATTCAAAATGTAATCGTAGCATTATCTCTACCTGGAAAATCGTTTGCATTCAAAGTAGTAAAAACCAATGATGCCGGTCGTTTTATTTTTAATTTAGACAAAGCTTATTATAATGCTGAAGCTTTTATACAAGTCGTTGGCGATCAGAAAGAAAACTTCACAATAGAGCTTGACAAAATGAGCGAACCTGAATATTCTAAATTATCATTTCAATCAAACTTTACATTACCAATCGAGTTAAAAGAAACACTATTGGAAAGATCAATTGCAAGTCAAATTGAAAATGCGTACTATTTAGACAAAACAGATAGTATTATTAGACCTGTCAAAATTGATCCGTTTTATTACCCTACTGCAAAAGAATATGTCTTAAATGATTTTACAAGATTCCCATCTTTAAAAGAAACAATTACAGAAATTGCAACCGAAATAATGTACAGACAAAGTGCAAACGAGTACTCTTTGCATGTAACTGATTATACCGCGCACTCTCAGTCACCAGAGCCACCATTAGTAATGGTTGATGGTCTTATGCTGCAAAATGTAAATGAACTTTTTAACTATAACATGAAAAACATTTATAGCATTAGTACCATTACAGGCTCATATTATGTAGGACCAAAAATTTTTAACGGAATTATAAGTCTCATAACTTTAGATGGAAATTTTGTTAGTCAACAAAAAGAAAATTATGTACTAAAAGCGTCTGTTCTTAGACCTTCTCTCAAAAAATCATACTATGCAGCAGATTATAGTGACATGAAAAAATATGAAAGAATTCCTGATTTTAGAAATCAACTATTATGGAATTCTGATGTGGCAGTAAATAATACAGATACTGCTATCACTTTTTTCACCTCAGATGTTCCGGGAACTTATGAAATAAGCATGGAAGGTTTTACAGAAAAAGGTGTTCCTGTATCTTTAAAAGACACATTTAAAGTAGAGTAACAATTTAAAAAAAATATTATTATTTATTTTGTAACCTTTTCGTAACTTCATACGTATAATCATTTGTACACTTAAAAATTGAGGAGACAAAAAACATGAGACAACTTAAAATCACCAAGCAGGTAACCAATCGTGAAACTGCATCGTTAGACAAATACCTACAAGAAATTGGAAAAGTTGACCTAATTACCGCTGATGAAGAGGTAGAATTAGCACAAAGAATTAAAGCCGGTGATCAAAGAGCATTAGAAAAATTAACAAAAGCCAACCTACGTTTCGTTGTATCGGTTGCTAAACAATATCAAAATCAAGGATTAACTCTTCCTGACTTAATTAATGAAGGAAACTTAGGTTTAATTAAAGCGGCTCAACGTTTTGATGAAACTCGTGGTTTCAAATTCATCTCTTACGCCGTATGGTGGATTCGTCAATCGATTCTACAGGCTTTGGCAGAACAATCTCGTATTGTTCGTTTACCATTAAACAAAATTGGTTCTATCAATAAAATCAACAAAATGTATGCTTTATTAGAGCAATCTAACGAGCGTCCACCTTCTGCTGAAGAAATTGCAAAAGAACTTGACATGACTGTAAATGATGTAAAAGAGTCTATGAAAAACTCTGGTCGTCATTTATCTATGGATGCGCCTCTTGTTGAAGGAGAAGATTCTAACCTTTATGACGTTTTACGTTCTGGAGAATCTCCAAATCCTGACAGAGAATTAATTCATGAATCATTACGTACTGAAATCGAGCGTTCATTAGAAACATTAACTCCTAGAGAGGCAGATGTTGTTCGTTTGTATTTTGGTCTTGGCGATCAACACCCAATGACTCTTGAAGAAATTGGAGAAACTTTCGACTTAACTCGTGAGCGTGTTCGTCAGATTAAAGAAAAAGCAATCCGTAGATTAAAACATACTTCTAGAAGTAAAATTCTTAAAACTTATTTAGGCTAATATTTAGTCTTAAAGTCCGAAAGTTATAAAGTCCAAAAGTCTCTTTTGACTTTACGACATTTGACTTTCGACTAAACAGCAAACAACAGTTTGATTGACTGTTCGTTTTTTGATTGATGATTGAAACTCCGGCTGATTACCGGAGTTTTTTATTTTATGATTTGCCTTGAAATTTAACCGCAAAGTCCGCAAAGGTTTTTTATCTTTTTTGGATCTTGTAAAAATACAAAGTTAGCAAAGCTTTGTGTTGATCAAACTTTGCGAACTTATAAATTCATCAAACCTTCAGCATAGAACTTTGTGAACTTTGCGAAATCTTCGCGGACTTTGCGGTTAAACTTCATTACATTATCTTTGTAAAAAAAACAACACACACAACTACACAATGAAAAATACACTTATTGCTCCTTCTGTTCTTGCAGCTGATTTTGCCAATTTACAACGTGATATCGAAATGATTAATAATAGTCAGGCTGATTGGTTTCATATCGATATTATGGACGGAGTTTTTGTACCTAATATTTCTTTTGGAATGCCGGTTTTAGAAGCAATTTCAAGACATGCAAAAAAAACAATCGACGTACACTTAATGATTATTGATCCTGATCGTTATATCAAAACTTTTGCAGATTTAGGTGCAAACATATTAAGCGTACACTACGAAGCGTGTACACACTTACACAGAACACTGCAAGCCATAAAAGCGGAAGGAATGAAAGCTGGAGTTGCCATTAATCCTCATACTAATATTGATTTACTAGAAGATGTAATCAACGACATTGATTTAGTATGCATTATGAGTGTGAATCCAGGTTTTGGAGGACAATCATTCATTGAAAACACTTACGATAAAGTAAAAAAACTAAAAGCTTTAATTACACGCAAAAACGCTTCAACTTTAATTGAGATTGATGGTGGTGTAACAAGTAAAAATGCCAAACAATTAGTAGAAGCTGGAGCTGACGTTCTAGTTGCAGGAAGTTTTGTTTTTAAAGCAGAAAACCCAACTCAGACAATTGCGGAATTAAAAACTTTGACTACTTTCTAAGTTTTTAAACGAAATAAAAAGCAAGCCGAAGATTTCTCTTCGGCTTTTTTGTACAATTAAATCTGTAAAAAATTAAAATCAATTCTGCGAAACGTTAGATTTTCGATAGCCTGTAAGACTGATATCTTTATGTTTTTTAAAGAATTTATTGAGATGACTTTCGTCTGAAAAACCAAATTCTTCAACAATTTCATTAATTCTCATATCACTAAAACGTAACCGATGTTCTATCAATCGTATTTTATAATTTGAAATAAAAGACTGAATCGTTTCTCCTGAATGATTTTTAAAATAACTTCCCAAATACGTATCAGAGATATCAAATTCCTTTGCTACTGCCGAAGCTTTTAATTTTTGAGGACAAAAAATATGAGCCTGAATATAATTAATGATTTCCAGAATTCTTTTATCAGCACTTTCTTTTACCCCGGTTGGTTTTATTTTCGCTATGTTTCTGGCAGCAATTACAATAAGGGCGTTTACATAATGTGTAATTAAATCCTCATCGTAAATATCCTTATTCTCTATCGCATGAATCAAGGAATCTGATATTGATTTTACAAGAAACTCATCCGCTTTTCGTTTTAAAATACAACCCGATAAATGTGTTGCATAGTGCAATAAACACCCTATATGATCGATACTTTTTGATTTATATTCTTTTACATATTCGCTATTAATTTTCACCAATAAAAACTCTGTAGTATTTATAATGTCGAAGTTATGATAATCATTTGGTGTCAGTAGCATTAGATTGCCTGCCTGATAGGATATGGCATTTCCATTAATATGAAGCAATCCATTTCCTGAAATCACATAAACCATCTGAAAAAAACTGAATTGTGAATTTACAATTGGGCACTCATCTACTTTTTTGTAAAGCACTTCTACCGATTGATGCATGTTTTCTTTTCTCATACCACAAAAGTACTTTTTTATCATTAAATTATACTGATAAAATAACAATACTCAGTTTATTTTTGCTAAAAATATAATTTAAAAATGAAGCAAAAATTATCCTCCACCAAGAACAACATCGCTTTAATCGCTATTTGTCTGGCAACCTTAATGTTCTCACTTGAAATTTCGAGTGTTCCGGTCATTCTTCCCACACTTGAAAAAGTACTGAATGCGAATCTTAAAGATATGCAATGGATCATGAATATTTATACCATAGGCTGTACCACGGTTTTAATGGCAGCCGGAACTCTTGCTGACCGATACGGCCGAAAACGCATTTTAATGATTACTTTAATTTTATTTGGCATTTCATCATTAGTTTGCGGTTTAGCAGATAATATCGCTTTATTAGTTACTAGTCGTTTCTTTCAAGGTGTAAGTGGTGGCGCGATGCTAATTTGCCAGGTAGCTACTTTATCACATCAATTTCAGGAAGGAAAAGAACGCAGCAGGGCTTTTAGCATTTGGGGAATTATTCTTGGTGTCGGATTGGGTTTTGGCCCTATAATAGGCGGTTCCATTATAGCACTTTTATCTTGGGAATGGGTATTTTTAATACACGTACCTATTGCTTTTCTTGCTGCAATTCTTGTTTATGGTTATGTAGATGAATCTAAAGATGATGATGCTAAAAAAATAGACATCTGGGGAATGATTACATTATCAGTTGCTGTATTTGGACTAACCTATTTTATTACGCAAGGGCCAGATCTTGGTTTTACAAGTCCAATAGCTCTGGGCATTTTAACTGTTACAGTAATAAGTTTTGTATTGTTTTTATGGGTCGAAAAAACAAACTCGTATCCCATGTTTGATTTTTCGGTATTTAAAATACGTAATTTTTCGGGTGCTATTTTTGGATCTATTGGTATGAATTTCAGCTTTTGGCCTTTCATCATTTATCTCCCCATTTATTTTCAAAGCTGCTTGGGTTATGATGTTGTAACAGTAGGACTTTCTTTATTAGCTTATACCCTTCCTACTTTAATAATACCACCTTTTGCCGAATATCTTTCAGTTCGATATCGCTCAGGAATTGTAATTCCGTTAGGATTATTTGTAATAGGCTTAGGTTTTATCGTTATGAGATATGGAAGTATTGCAGAACATGCCAGTTGGCTCACAATGCTTCCAGGGTCTTTATTGGCAGGAATTGGTCTAGGTCTAACCAATACTCCTGTCACCAACACAACTACAAGTTCCGTCTCTGCAAATCGCTCTGGCATGGCTTCGGGAATAGATATGAGCGCCAGATTAATTACCCTATCTATTAATATTGCTTTGATGGGTTTTATCTTTGTACAAGGAATACACTCTCATTTAAATAATACATTTTCAGGAGCTATCGATTCAAAAACACTACAATTAATTTCAGAAAAAGTTGCAGCAGGAAACTTCTCATCTCTTAATCAGGATTTCCCTAAATTAACAACATTAGATTCATCTCAATCTATCTTACATGCAGCATTGGCTCATGGCTTTGAAATGATCTTACTTTATGGCAGCATTGGTGTTTGGATTTTGGCCTTGATGAGTTTTATACTATTTAACCCAAGAAAAACACAAAGCAGTTTATCGATTTAAAAATCCTTACTACTTTTTAAGTTTTTTAAATTCGGGAAGAAATCGATTCCTGTCATTTTTTCGACGGTTTCTATAGGAACTACAAAATCATAAATTGACTTGTTGCTATCTTCATTCGGAACTAAAAAAGCGATTGCTTTATGCTCATTTCCCGATTTAGCCAGAACAATTTTATAAAAATATTTAGGAACAGAAACTTTTTCTGTTCCTATTTTTTTATCTGTATCTTTCAAAACTCCTCCAGTTACAACATAAATATCATCATATTTACCTGCCCAATAACGAGTTTTTTGCTCTACTCTATTCCATATTCCGCTATTAAAATCGTGATTTTGAGGCGAAATATTAGAGGTGTAAAATGTGTCATTATAAGCACTTTCGTTAAACTCCATATCGCCGGCAGGACAAAGGTGTCCTTTATCATACCCAGATTTTTTATAATTTCTCCAATCAGCAGAGCCTGTTGTTACTTTTGGATCTTCAATAAAATAAGGACGCTTGTAGTTAGCATCTTTTAAATATTCTTTCTTTAATTCATAAGCAACCCACTCTGCTTGTTCAAACTTTTCGTCATAGGAAAGTTTATAATATTTATGCTTTACAATTTGTTTTGTTGTAGAAGTAGGCAAATAAGCAATTGTATATAACGAATCTCCACTCCCATTATTTGAGACAAATGTAGTTTGTTCCTCTTTTGGCAAATGTGCTTTACTATCACTTTCTTTTTTGCACGACAATAACATAAAACCAACCAAACCAAAAACTATATAATTCCTCATCTTCACTTATTTTTATAAAACACTAATAACAACGAGCATAAACTTACAAAAAAACGCTCCAAAAAAAACTTTTTTTTGGAGCGTTTCCTAACAAATTAATTCTATAAAGAACTAAGATTTTACTAATTTATCTCTTTTAATTTTAGTCGAATTAGTATTTTTTGCAACACCTTTTGACTGTAAGTCATCTAATACATTTAATGCCTCTTCAACATAAACGTCTTTAGATAATGCTTGGTGCCAAGCTTCTCTTTTTTCTTTTAATGTTGCATCATTATTCATTTCAAGTTCTTCGTATGGCAACGATTTAAAAACCAAACTGTTTTTGTAATCTGAAATTGGTTTGTATTTTTTACCCTCGTTTTCAACTTGTTCCTGAGTAGCTTTAAAGCTATTGATATTTAAGCTATAAGTATTCTCTTTATTTTTAACATCAATCCATTTTGCATTTTCTTCAATTAATTTAAATTGAGGATTTTGTGCAATTCTATTTTTACTTTCTTGAATTGCTTTTGCAAAATTTTCATTTGATTTCCATGTGCTATAATCAGCTGGATCAATTTTATCCCAAGGCATTGCGTTATCAATATCGCGCTCTCCCATTTTTAGGTAAGCATAACGATCAGGCATAACAACATCACTATGAACTCCTTCTAACTGAGTTGAACCTCCATTGATTCTGTAAAACTTTTGTCCTGTAATTTTCAAAGCTCCTAAATCACCATAATTTGCATTACGTACAAACTGATTTAAATCTAGTACATTTTGTACTGTTCCTTTTCCATAAGTTTGTTTACTTCCAATGATAACACCACGTTTGTAATCCTGAATTGCAGCAGCCAAAATCTCTGAAGCCGAAGCTGAGAAACTGTTTACCATAATTACTAATGGACCATCCCACTCGATTTTTTTATCTTTATCGTATAGAACTTCTTTCTTTTTTCCTGCCGATTTTACCTGAACAATTGGTCCTTCTTCAATAAATAAACCTGCAATATCTACAACTGTAGATAAAGATCCACCACCATCGTCACGAACATCAAGTACAATTCCGTTAATATCCTCTTTTTTCAGTCTTTCAACTTCAAGAGCAATATCTTTTCCGGCATCACGGCCATCTTTATTTTCAAAATCGATATAAAATTTAGGTAGATAAATTACTCCATATTTCAAACCGTTTCTTTCTACAATACTAGATTTAGCATACGTTTCTTCAATTTCAACAATATCTCTAACAATAGAAATCACTTTAATCGTTCCGTCTACTTTTTTAACTGTAAGTTTTACTTCAGTTCCTTTATGACCTTTGATTTTTTTTACAACATCATCTAAACGCATCCCTACAACATCTACAGGTTCTTCGTTTCCTTGTGCTACTTTCAAAATTAAATCTCCCGCTTCAAGTTGTTTTCCTTTCCACGCTGGTCCACCAGAAATTAATTCATCAATTTGAGTAAAATCATTTTTCTTGGTTAATCTTGCTCCAATCCCTTCAAGTTTTCCGCTGATATTTACATCAAAACGATCTTTTTCTTCAGGAGCAAAATAACTTGTATGCGGATCAAAACGAGCCATGATCGAGTTTACATATACAGAAAACCAATCTTCTTTGTTCAAATCTTTAATTAAACTAAAATTATCGTCTAATGATTTTAAAGAGCTATCACGTGTTTCTTTTTCTAAAGTTTCAAATGATTTTACTTTATAATTAGGATCTGCTTTCTTTTTATCTTCTTCTAATTTTTGCTTTGTTACAAGTGAAGAAAGTGTAGATAACTTAATTTGTTTTCTCCATCTTTCATTGATTTCTGTTGCATTTTTTGCATAAGGCAACTTATCATAATCAGCATTAAAGGTCTCATCAACCTCGTAATTAAAAGGCTGTGCTAAAATAGTCTTATAACGTTTTTTACTTTCTTCCATACGTTTCATCAATCTTGTATAGGTCAGATTGAAAAACGTTAGATCTTTATTCAAGAACTGATCGTCTAGTTGCAATTCATATTGCTTAAACTCGTCAATATCAGATTGCAAGAAAAATCGCTTAGAAGGATCTAGTGCATCGATATAATCTTTAAAAATACCTTTTGAAAATTCATCATTTATTTCTGCCGGACTATAATGTCCTTTTTCAATAACAAATGCAAGCAATTCTAAAAGTGTTTTGTCTCTATTTGGGTCCGGATCTATTGACTTATCTGCATTAATTTTAAAAGCAAATAAAGTTAAAGACAAGCATAATACGGCTATAAGTATTTTATAATTTCTTTTCATAAACTTAATAATAGCATTCATCAAATTTTTTAATCTAAGTTAACGGTAAAAATTGTGCCAACATGCCAAGTTCGCTATAATTTTTTGTTAAAGATATAAAAATGTTTGAACCTCAAAAGTCTTCTTGAATTAAGTTTATAATTTTTGCTTATTTGTTAGTATTCTAACAAAATCAGTTACTACATTTGCTTTTACAAGCTTTAATTTTGACAAATCGAGATAAAACCACAGCATGAAAAATCAAAAACCTTTAATATTAGTCACCAATGATGACGGAATTCTTGCTCCAGGAATTAGAGCTTTAATAAGCGTTATGGAAACGATAGGCGAAGTTGTGGTTGTGGCGCCAGACAAACCACAAAGTGCAATGGGACATGCAATTACAATAAACAACACTTTGTTTCTGGATAAAATATCTAAAGAAGATGATGTGGTTACGGAATATAGCTGTTCTGGAACTCCTGTTGATTGTGTAAAACTGGCTGTAAACGAAATCTTAAAAAGAAAACCTGATTTATGCGTTTCGGGAATTAACCACGGTACAAATTCATCGATAAATGTTATTTATTCAGGAACAATGAGTGCAGCTGTCGAAGCCGGAATTGAAGGTATTCAGGCAATTGGTTTTTCATTATTAGATTTTGACTGGAATGCTGATTTTGAACAAATTAAATCGTTTGTTAAAAAAATCACTTTAGAAACGCTTGCTAATAAATTACCTAATGGCGTTGTTTTAAACGTTAATTTCCCTAAATTAAAGGAACATGAAATTAAAGGAATAAAAGTTTGCCGTCAAGCGAAAGCATATTATGCGCAGAAATTTGACAAACGACAAACTCCTTTCGGGAAAGATTATTACTGGCTTACCGGAAAATTTATAAACGAAGATAAAGGCGAAGATACTGACGAATGGGCGTTAGAAAACGGATACATATCAGTGGTTCCCGTACAATTTGATTTAACAGCGCATCATTCGATGCAACAACTTAATACTTGGAAATTAAATGAATAAAAAGGACTTACTTATAGGTTTTATAATTGGGATTTTTACTGCATTACTTGGCAGTTATTTGTTTATCACATTTTTTACAAAATTCGATACTTCAACAGGAATTCAAACGATAAGAGAATACGGTTATTTAGGAAAAGTAATTACTATTGGGACCATGTTAGATCTTGCTGTTTTTGGAATTTTGTTAAAAAGAAACAAGGAACTTATGGCAAGAGGCGTAATTCTGGCGGTGATTGTTCTCGCAATTTCAACATTGTTTATTTAAATCTTATCTTTGTCTTGCAAAATTCTTTTGTGTTTTAACAATTGAAGCATTCTTTTCAAAAAAATCAATATGAAGTATTATATAATAGCTGGAGAAGCATCTGGAGACCTACATGGTTCGAATTTAATGAAAGCACTTTATGAGGAAGATCGTCAAGCCGAAATTAGATTTTGGGGTGGAGACTTAATGCAAAAGGCTGGCGGAAATTTGGTAAAACACTATAAAGAGCTTGCTTTTATGGGATTTGTTGAAGTTCTTTTTAATCTAAAAACTATTTTAAATAATATTAAGATTTGTAAAAAGGACATTACTGAATTTAAACCAGATGTACTGATTTTTATTGATTATCCAGGTTTTAATATGCGTATTGCAAAATGGGCAAAAGCTCTAAATTACAAAACTCATTATTATATTTCGCCTCAAATTTGGGCTTGGAAAGAAAATCGTATTACAGCAATCAAACATGATGTTGATAAAATGTTTGTGATTTTGCCTTTTGAAAAAAGCTTTTACGAAGATAAACATCATTTTCCTGTTGATTTTGTTGGACATCCATTAATTGATGCTATCCAGAATCAACCTCCTTTTGATGAAATTTCTTTTAGAAAAGAACATCTGTTAGGCGAAAAACCTATTATTGCTGTTTTACCAGGAAGCCGTAAACAGGAAATCACCAAAATGCTTAGCGTTATGCTTAGTGTTGTTGACGATTTTCAGGATTATGAATTTGTAATTGCCGGCGCGCCAAGTCAGGATTATGAGTTTTATCAGCAGTTTATTAAAAACAAAAACATCGCATTTGTTTCGAATAAAACTTATGATTTATTGCGTTCGTCAACCGCGGCGTTAGTAACTTCGGGAACTGCAACGCTGGAAACTGCTCTTTTTAAAGTTCCGGAAGTGGTTTGTTATAAAGGAAGTTCGATCTCCTATCAAATTGCAAAACGCATAATTACTTTAAAATACATTTCGCTTGTTAATTTAATCATGGATCAGGAGGTAGTGACCGAGTTGATTCAGAGTGAATGCAACACCAAACGTATTAAAGAAGAATTACAGAAATTATTAGAACCTAACTACCGCGAAAAATTACTTAAGCATTACGATATTCTAGAGCAAAAATTGGGCGGTGTTGGTGCGAGTAAAAAAACAGCAAAACTTATTGTTGCCGATTTAAAACAAGCTTAAAAAACTCTTGCTTTGAAAAAACTAATTATTTTATTGCTTTTGCCAATTGTTTTTGCTTCTTGTAAATCGAGTTCGGCCGCTGTTGCCAAAAAAGAATCTAAGCGGGAAAACAAATATATTGTTACTCATTTAATTGAGAATGCAACAGATAATATTGGTGTTCGTTACAAGGCCGGTGGTACAACAAAAAATGGTTACGATTGTTCCGGATTAGTATTTACAACTTTTGAAGCTGAGAATATTAAACTTCCAAGAAGTTCTTATGAACAAGCTAAGGTTGGAAAAGTAATTAAATTTAATGATGCTCAAAAAGGGGATTTAATTTTTTTTAAAACTAACAGAAGTAAACAAATCAATCACGTAGGTCTTATTGTCGAAGTAAATTCAAACGAAATTAAATTTGTACATTCTTCAACCTCAAAAGGAGTTATAATTTCTTCTACAAAGGAAGCGTACTATCAAAACTCTTACGTACAAATCAATAGAATTGTTGAGTAAATCCATTTAAAAATATATTCTTTTTCTTACAGAAATTTAATACTTTTATACGATGAAAGTATTAAATTATCCTTTAACCAAAATTACAATTTGGTTCATTCTTGGTATTTTGGTTTCTTATTATTGTAAACCTACAATTTCATTAATAATTCCTTTATTAACCGTTGCCTCGATTGCATTTTTAATTTCCTGTTTTTTAGTTAGAAAGAATAAAAAGCAAAGCCTATTCTTCGGACTATCCACTTACTTGCTTTCCTGTTCTATTGGTTTGGTAACTTTACTTTTTCATACAGAATCTCTTCATGAATCACATTATACTCAAAACCAAAAGGCTTTTGAAACTTCGCAAACAATAACATTTACGCTACATGAAAAATTAAAAAGTAACATGTATAGCGACCGATACATTGCTTTAATCAATACGGTAAACGGCAAAAAATACTCTGGAAAAATCATTGTAAGTATCCAAAAAGACAGTACTCCAAACCCTTTAATTATTGGCAACATTATTAAAGTAAAAACAACTTTGCAACATAATAGTTCAAACAAAAATCCTAATCAATTTGATTACGGTAAATACCTTGCTGATAAACAAATTTACGCACAGCTAAATCTCAACAAGTCCGAAATCAGTATAAGCCAAAATATAAAAAAGGACATTTGGTATTATTCCGGGCGTTTACATTCAAGAATACTCCGAAACCTGGAAAAAGCTCATTTTAATAAAGACGAAATGAACGTTGCTTTAGCACTTATATTAGGTCAGCAACAAGAAATTTCATCAGATATTATTCAGGACTATCAATATTCTGGAGCAACACATATATTATCTGTATCGGGATTGCATGTTGGCTTTATCATGTTATTTATAAATTTTATTCTAAAGCCAATTCCAAATACTCGAAAGGGCTCTTTTATAAAACTACTTTCAATTTTGATATCCTTAGCCATTTTTGCCATAATATCTGGACTATCGCCATCTGTTTTGCGATCTGTCGTAATGTTTTCATTTCTTGCTATCGGAAATCATCTCCGTAGAAGCGGCAACACTTACCACACGCTTTTAGTTTCAATGTTGTTAATTTTACTCTTTGAACCTTATTTTCTATTTGATGTTGGTTTTCAATTAAGCTACATTGCTCTATTTTTTATTTTATGGTTACAGCCATTACTCCAACGCATGTATTCACCAAAACATAAAATATCAAATTATCTCTGGAATGCTCTAACGGTTTCATTTGCTGCTCAAATAGGCGCGTCTCCGTTATGTTTATATTATTTTCATCAGTTTCCAGGATTATTTTTTGTTACGAATATCATCATCATACCAATTTTATCTTTTATAATGATTGCAGGGATTATTGTAATGCTTATTGCAATTTTCTGCTCGCCACCGGTTTTATTAGTTGAAATATTCGAGAAGAGTATTTATATCTTAAACCAAATGATTCATTTTGTAGCTTCGTTTGAATCGTTTGTTATTCGAGATATTAGCTTTAATTCTTATTACACAATAACATTCTATTTACTAATTATTTCGGCAACAATTTGGTTTAAAAAACCTGATTTTACCAAGCTAACGTTTTTACTAACTTCAGTAATATTGGTACAAATCTCCTTTATATACACTAAAAAAGAAATCGAAAGTCAGCAGGAATTAATTATCTATAACAGCAAGAAAAGCACATTAATTTCTGAAAGGACAGGGAAAAATATTACACTTTTTTCAAGCGATACTCTTTCTGAAAAAACAACAAAAACAAACGCGTTCAATTCTTATTTAGTTGGAAATTTCAGCAGATTAAAATCAATTCACAAAGTTAATAATATTTTATTTTTCAATGGAAATAGAATATTTATAATAGACAGCTCAGGAATTTATAAGAATAAAATTCAACCGGAAATATTACTCTTAACGCAATCTCCAAAAATAAATCTGGATCGTCTTTTACAAAATATGCATCCAAAGATTATAATTGCCGACGCTTCAAACTCTAATTCCATAGTGAGGAACTGGAAAGCAACTTGTCTTAAAAAAAATATCCCTTTTCACGCAACAAGTGAAAAGGGTTTTTATAAGTTAAACTAAGAATTTTATTTATTCACTGCTTGGGTGTAAAATTGCGCTAGAATCGGCAATCCATTTTTTTGCTCCACCAACTTTATAGCCAAGTACTCCAAGCTTATTGATGGTTGGCTTATTTTTCCTGATTGTGATCATTACAAGACAAACCTGAGGTAACTCTTCGACACCTAAAGCATTTTTCATCATAACATTTTTCTCTTTATCTGCATCAGTCAATGAAGTATCAGACAAATCAAGTTTTAATAAAACAACATTATCACGAGACCAAACGGCAAAATCTGGTGTAGAAAAAACCTCATTCTGAATTTTCTGCCCGGCATTAGCAGCTGTGAAAAATATTAATAATGGTTTCTTTTGTGCATCGCTCATTATAAACGCATCGCTCAAATCAGTATTCCATATTAAATTTTGAGAATGCAGTAAAAATGAACCTAAAAAGAATAGTAAAGTAAGTAGTTTTTTTGCCATATTAAAGTGGTTTTTCATTGGGGTTATAAAATTCAAATTAACACAAAAACGACAAGTTAACAAACACTTCAAGCATAAATACTTTTAAAAAGTTACATTTTAATGAATTTTACTATTTAAATGTTAAATTTTAGACAAAATGAAAATTTAACCTCCAAAAAAAACTAAAACTACAGCAATCGCATTATTTTTTCAAATAAAAAAACCCTTTTCACAATAAAGCAAAAAGGGAATCTACAAATTAAACTAAGAAACTTAATTTAAATTTTATTATTCACTTGGGTGCAAAAGGGCATTTGATTCGGCTATCCAAGCTTTTGCTCCCCCAGGTTTATAAGCAATCTTTCCTAGAGCGCTAAACGTGGTTTTGTTTTTTCGAATAGAGGCGCTTGCAAAGCAAACTTCTGGAAGATCCTGTACGCCAAAAGCATTCTTTAATTTCACATTTGTCTCCTTATCGCTAGCATCTGCGTTAGGATCAGATAAGTCAAGCTTTACGAGTACAACATTGTCGCGAGACCAAACAGCAAAATCTGGAGTTTTAAATATTTCGTTTTGGAGATTATCCGGTACACCTGAGGCAGTGAATAAAATTAACATTGGTTTTCTAAGTTCATTGCTAATTGCAATAGCATCAGTCATATTAGTTCTCCAAACTAAATTTTGTGCATGCATAAAAAATGAACCTAAAAAGAATAGTAGGATAAGTAGTTTTTTCGCCATATTATATTGGTTTTGGTTAGAATAGCATGACGAAATTAACATATTATTTTAATTTTCCAATTTTTATTAATACAAAAAATACATTATATGTTTTTTTAATCGTAATAAAACAATAAATATTTAATTAGTGATTGCTTTTTCTTACTAAACAAAAAAACTCCCTACATAACTGTAGGGAGTTTTTTAAAATATTCAAGTATTTTATTTCTTTTTTAAGATTTCTTTGGATGAACAATTCCTTCAGCAACTGTTAACCAAGCAGATGGACCACCGGCAACATAACCTGTTTGACCAAGTCCTTTAAAATTTACTTTACCATCAATAGCTTCCGCACTTGTAAAATAAACCGTTGGAAACCCTTGAATTCCGAAAGCTTGTTGCAATTCGTTATTTTGATTTTTAAGCTCTGGTGTTTGCGGTGTTCTTCTCGGATAATCCAGTTCTACCAAAACAACATTATCTGTAGCCCATTTTTTAAACTCAGCAGTTTTCAAAACTTCATTTTGCAAGCGAATACACCAACCGCACCAATCACTTCCTGTAAAGAACATAAGCATTGGCTTCTTTTCTTTATTACCCACAGTAATAGCCTCTCTTACATCCGTATACCATTTTAATTCTTGCGCCTGTGTTACAAATGCACCAACTAAAAACAATGTTATCAAAAATATTTTTTTCATATACTTTTATTTTCTGCAAATTTAAACAAAAAAAGAATTGCTAATTATCCCTATTTTACTTCTTGCATTAATTTTCTAATAATTGGTGAGATTGCCAATAATATCACTCCTGCAATAAGCGAATAAATAGCTAACTGGTAATACCCTTCTGTATACGATTGTAATTTAGAAACTAAAGTATCTCCAGTATTTGATCTCGAAATCTCCGCTCCTAACTTACCCGCTGCCAATTGCCCAAAAGCACTTGCCAGGAACCACAATCCCATCATCATACCAAAAAGTCTTTTTGGAGACAGTTTTGTAATAATCGACATTCCTATTGGACCTAAACAAAGCTCTCCAATTGTAGTTACTAAGTAGGCAAAAGTAAATACGTTTAAAGATGCAATACCTTCAGAATTTGCAAAAAACCTTGTTAGGTAGAAAATATAAAAAGAAGCAGCAAGGAATAAAAATCCAATTCCAAATTTAATCAAAGTATTAGGTTCAATTTTTCTTTTACCCAGCCAAATCCATAGTAAACCAATAAGCGGACTTAAAACCACCACAAAAAATGTGTTTGAACTATTGTTAACTACATTGGGATCAATTGTAAAAAACAGCAATTTATCATTTAAGTTATCTTTTGCAAAAAGTGATAATGATCCTCCACTTTGTTCATAAATAGAATTAAACAAGAAATAGAAAAATACAAATAGAAATGCTGCAAAAAGCTTCTTTTGCAATTTCGAATCTCCCAATTTAAACAATTCGTATGCAAAATATGAAACGGCAATTGTACCAATAGTATACATGAAATAATCTGTATATTTAGTATTTTTTACCATTATAAAAATAAAAGGCAAACTCAAAATCGATAAAGCATATACTGCTATTTCACGAATTCGTCTCTTTTGTGGTGTCAAATTCAATAACGGAGAATCTCCAATTGGTCCTAAATACTTTTTAGTAAATAAAAAGGTTATCAAACCTAAAAACATTACAATTGCCGCTGATAAAAAGCATAATTGCCAAGAATAAAATTTCCCTAAATAAACACATAAAGCTCCACCAAAAAGACCTCCTACATTAATTCCGGCATAGAACATTCCGTAACCGGCATCTCTTCGACCATCACTTTCATGATACAATTCTCCAACCATTGAAGACACATTTGGCTTAAAAAAACCAGTTCCAATAATCGAAAAAGCAATTCCGTAATAAAAGAAATCATGAGGCGAAACCGCAATTAAAAGATTTCCCAGAATCATTACAATTCCTCCAAAAAACAATGATTTTTTAAACCCAAGAACTTTATCTGCAAAAATACCTCCAATAAAAGTAAAGGCATAAACAAAAGCCTGAATAGCACCATATTGCTCACTAGCATGATCTTCTTTCAAAAAAAGCTGATCTACCATAAAAATTACAAGAACCCCACGCATTCCGTAGAAACAAAAACGCTCCCACATTTCAACAAAAAACAAATACCACAATTGTTTTGGGTAATTGCCTTTAAAATTCTGAATTTCCTCTAATGTGATTTTCTGCTCCATTTATATATAAATAATTAATTGATTCCTTTTTCTTTCATTACTTTGTTAAGTTGCTTTACTAAACCAAACATTAGTACAGTTGCAAACATTAACAATGCGAAATTCACCCAAAAAAAATTGGCTTTATCATCGTATGTATCCCACATACTAGCTAAAACTCCACTTAGCTTATTCCCGATCGAGGTAGACAAAAACCAACCTCCCATCATTAAGGAAGTAATATTAACGGGACTTAATTTAGAAACTACCGATAATCCCATAGGACTCAAAAACAATTCTCCAATGGTTATGATTCCGTAATTTGCTACTAACCACCAAGCGCTGACTTTTTCTGCTCCGTTATTTCCAATTTTTACAGCCGCAATCATAATTAAAACTGACAGGGCCGAAATTAACAAACCGAAAGCAATTTTCGTTGGTGTTGACGGCTCTTTTTTTCTAATACGTAAAAAAGAGAAAAATGCAACAACCAAAGGCGTTAGTATAATTACCCAACCCGGATTAATGGACTGACTTAAGTTTGTAGCCCAAAGATGTACTTTGCCTCCTTCAGCAGGTAGCTTTTCTGGCGCTACATTCCTAAAGTATAAAGGATAATTAACTTCTTTTTGAACAACTCCATTTACTTTTTGCAAACGAAACTGGGCGTCGTAAAGCTCTGTTGATTCTTTTTTATATTCGACTTCTTTTGCCAATTTTAACTTTCCTACTATTTGACCAGTCGTACCGGTTACTTCTCGATCTGTATAACGATCTGCCCAGGTTGTAAGTGCAGAACCATTAAGTTTAAACACTCCCCAAAACAAAATCACTACGCCAAAAATCGCCAAAAGAGCTCCTATCGATCGTTTATCCTCGGCTTTTGCTTTGAAGTAAATTGTTCCGTAAAAGAAAACTATCGGGATACAAGCAAAAATAAAAGCATCTGTACTATCTGAACCAAAGATCGAGCTATTCAAATTAGTTTCTGATGCAACTCCTTTTACCAACCAACCAATTGCCCCAAAAATAAATGATGGCAATAAAATAAAAAGGATAATTTTATAAAACGGCATATCACCCTCCTGCACACCTTTTTTCTGATCGTGTCCTACATAATGCTTAGTCCCTAATAAAAATACTATTACGCCAATAAACATACCAACTCCGGCAGCCATAAAAGCCCAATGCCAACCTAAAAGAATTTGCAAGGCCGCACCAAAGAAATTACAGATAAAACCACCCACATTGATTCCCATATAGAAAATATTGTAGCCCTCGTCTTTTTTATCTTTATACTTTTCATTATTATAAAAACTTCCTAATAATGTAGAAATATTAGGTTTAAAAAAACCATTTCCAACAATCACAAAAGTCATGGCAATATAAAGTACAGTTATGTCGTGTACTCCCATTAAGAAGTAACCAATCCCCATTAAAATCCCTCCGAAAACAATCGATTTTTTATACCCTAAATATCGATCAGCAATAAGTCCACCAATAAAAGGAGTTAAAAAAACCAATGCAATAAAAGTTCCGTATAAATCAGAAGCTTCTTTCTCGGTCATAGCAAAACCGGCCTTTACATCTTTTAGATATAAAGTAAAAATCCCGATCATTAAATAGTAACCAAAACGTTCCCACATTTCAGATAAAAACAAAAAAGGTAACGCTTTTGGGTGCTTCTTCCACATAACTGTAATCTCTTTAAAATTAAAAATACCTACAAGTCTAAACCTGTAGGTAATTTTCATATATTATTTTTAATATTTATCTAACACCGTGCATCATCTTCTTCAAGAATGGAGTCAAAATAAATAATACAATTGCCGCAATTCCTGTAAGAACTACAAATACCATAAAGAATTCATATAAATTATGGATTTCAAATCCTGCAAAAAAGTGATTCGTAGCACTAATTTGATGTTTATCCAATAATGCTAATTGCTCAGCAGTAGGCGTTACAGTTTTATCTAAAATTGCCTGAAGATCAATCCCTAATTCTTTTGCTTTTACAAATTTATCACCAGTAGCCGGCAAAATAGATCCTAAAGTTCCTCCTAAAGCATAACCAGATGCATTAGACAAGAAGAATACTCCGTATAATAATGAAGCAAAACGTTTTGGAGATAATTTACCTACTAGTGACAAACCAATAGGAGACAAACATAACTCTGCACATGTGTTTAAGAAGTATAATAAGATAAGCCATTTAATAGCTAATAAACCTGAAGTTCCAATATATGAAACCTGAGTAGCAATCATAAAGAAACTGATTGAAATCACTACTAAACCAAATGCTAATTTCACCGGAGAAATTGGCTCTTTTCCACTCGCTCTAAGTGTATCCCAAAGAACACTAAACGGAACTGCTAATGCCACAACGAATAAACCGTTGAAAATTTGCACCATTGAAGCGGGCATTTGAAAACCAAAGAAATTTCTATCCGTTTGATTGTCTGCAATAAATGTTAGTGATGAACCTGCTTGCTCAAAAGCAGCCCAGAAGAAAATAATGAAGAACGAAACGATATAAATTACAATTATTCTATCTCTTTCAATTTTTGTTAAAGATGAATCTGAAATAATTAATCCTGCCAATGCAATACCACTTGAATAAATCAAGGTATAAATTAAGTTTTGACCTACTCCGTAATGGAAAATAAAACCTAAAACAATAAATGCAAGTCCTGCAACAGTCAAAGCTGTATTCGAGAAGTTAGCAGTTTGCGCTTCACCTTCTTCAAAATCTGCAGCTTCATTTTTAGATGGCAAACCTCCTAATGGTCTTCCTTCCGGAGATACTACATATTTATTTTTCAAGAAGTAAAAAAGAGTTGTTCCTAAAAGCATTGCAATCGAAGCTGCCAAGAAACCCCATTTAAAAGCATGAATATCTCTAATTCCACCAGAATCTTTAACATCTCCTAACATTGGACAAATATATTGACCTAAGAAAGCTCCTAAGTTAATCCCCATATAGAAAATAGTAAAAGCTGTATCTAGTTTTGTTTTTTCTTGTTTTGGATACAAACTACCAACCATACTAGAAATATTTGGCTTAAAGAATCCGTTACCAAAAACGATAACTCCCAAACCACAATACATAATTGTTGTAGCCAAAGACAAATTACCCTCGAAAATAGCTCCACTGGTAAACAATAGCAACTGTCCAGCGGCCATCATCAATCCTCCTAATAAAATACAGTTTCTATTTCCAAAAAAACGATCGGCAATAAAACCTCCCAACATTGGCGTTAAGTAACAAAGCCCAAGGAAACCTCCATAAATTAAAGAAGCTTCTTCTTCCTTCATTAATAATGAGTTTACAAGAAATAAAGTTAATAAAGCTCGCATTCCATAGAAATTGAATCGCTCCCACATCTCCGTTCCAAACAATACCCAAAGTCCTTTTGGATGCGCAGTTTTTACTTGAGTTTCTCCCATATTATTCATTATTTATTTTAAGGTTTAAAGTTTTAATTATAAGTTTTCTTTGATAAAGTTAGTCATTTTATTATAAAGCTGAATTCTCGTTTTCCCACCGTAAATACCATGGTTTTTATCTGGATATATCTGAGAATCAAATTGTTTGTTTGCCTGAATTAAAGCTTCCATCATTTGCATAGAGTTCTGTACGTGAACGTTGTCATCTGCAGATCCGTGAATCAATAAAAACTTACCTTTTAATTTATCTACGTGATTTATTGGAGAGTTTTGATCGTATCCGCTCGCATTTTCTTGTGGAGTTTGCATGTATCTTTCTGTGTAAACACTATCATAAAAACGCCAGTTTGTAACCGGAGCAACAGCAATTGCCATTTTGAAAATATCATTCCCTTGAAAAATACAGTTTGAAGCCATAAATCCACCATAGCTCCAACCGAAGATTCCAATTCTTGAAGCATCTACATAAGAATAAGCTCCAATTACTTTTGCAGCATCAATTTGATCCTGAACTTCGTATTTTCCTAATTCTTTTTGAGTTACTTTTTTGAAATCAGCACCTTTAAAACCAGTTCCTCTTCCATCAACGCAAGCAACGATATATCCTTGTTGTGTTAAAGAAGCAAACCAATAATCGTCAGTATTGTTCCAATCGTTATTTACTTGTTGAGATCCCGGACCAGAATATTGGTACATGAAAACTGGATATTTTTTAGAAGGATCAAAATCTTTTGGTTTTAAAATCCATGCATTAAGTTCGTTTCCTTTAGCCGTTTTTAAAACAAAAAACTCTTTTGTTGGTAAGTTATACGCTTTCAATTTAGCTGCAAGAGCCTCATTGTTTTCGATAACCTGAATTTCTTTTCCAGTTTTAGCCTCGTTTAAAGTATAAGTTGTAGGCTGAGAAGCACTTGAGAATGTATTAATAAAGAATTGGAAGTTTGGACTAAAAGTTGCCGCATTAGTTCCTGTGTTTTTAGACAAACGTACTTTGTTTTTCCCGTCTAAACCTATTCTGTAAATATCTCTGTTAATAGAACCGTTTTCTGTAGATTGATAGAAAACCGTTTTTGTTTTTTCGTCGAAACCGTAGTATGAAGTTACTTCCCAGTTTCCTTTTGTAACCTGATTTTTTAATTTTCCGGTTTTATCATAAACGTAAATATGATTGAAACCATCTTTTTCGCTTGTCCAAATAAAGCTATTATCTTTTAAGAAAGTCAAATTATCTGTCACATCAACATAAGCTTTGTCTTTTTCATTCAAAACTACTTTTGCAGCAGCAGTTGTTCCATCAATAAACAACAAATCAAGATTATCCTGGTGACGGTTTAAAACCTGAGCAGATAAGGTATTATTTTCGTTTGTCCATTGCAATCTTGCAATGTAGAAGTCATTATAATTTCCTAAATCAACTTTTTTAGTTGCATTTGCAGCCGCATCATATATATGTAGTGAAACTAACGAATTTTTTTCTCCTGCTTTTGGATATTTAAAAGTTTCAATTGTTGGATACAAATCTTTTTGAAAGATAGACATTGAAAATTCCGGAACTGCACTTTCATCAAAACGAATATAAGCCAATTTTTTACTGTCTTTACTCCAATCAAAAGCTCTTACAAAAGCAAACTCTTCTTCATAAACCCAATCCGTAATACCATTAATGATTGCATTTTTCTTTCCATCAGTAGTAACTGCTGTCGATTTTTTTGAAGCTAAATCATATACATAAAGATTATTTTCTTTAGCATAAGCGATTTTAGTTCCATCAGGTGAGAAAGTTGGCTCCTGAACCTGAAAATCAAATAGTTTAGTTAGGGATTTTGCAGCGATGTCATATAAAAAATAATCTGCTGTAAACGAGTGACGAAAGATATGATTGGTATTGCACGCAATTAAAATCTTTTTTTCTGAAGCATCAAAAGTATAACTATCAATTCCGTCAGCAAGTTGCTTATGGTTTTTAGTATCAATTAAATTAGACACTTTTTTTAACGTAGCAAAATCATATAAATCAATTTGCATCGTTCTACTTGCCTGATCTACATTTAAGACCGTATATTGATCTGTATTCTTTAATGATTGCAATTCAGTCATTCCCTTTGCACGAAATGCACCGCTATAAATATTCTCAACAGTAATTTTTTGTTGACCAAAAACGGTAGCAACTAAAAACAAAAAAATAACAGTAATTTTACTTGTATTCATTAGAATTATTTTAAATATAAAAAAGAGCCCAATTTTAGTAAAAAAAATGAACATAATACACATTTCATGTGTTAAATGTTAAAAAAAATAACGTTTGCGTAAATTTCAAATTTCAAATAGATTGCATATAAAACTCTTAAAATGGTATCTTTGCTGCAACTTTATTATTTAAAATACTGAGAATGAACAACGCTGTTGCCGGATTTTCTAAATTATCCAAAAAAGAAAAAACTAACTGGATTGCCAATACTTACTTTTCAAAGCCTGAAGAAGCGCTAAATATTATAAGAAATTACTGGAATTCAGACGAGAAGCTTCAACAATTGCATGATGAATTCATCGAAAACACCATTACAAATCTATATATCCCTCTTGGAGTTGCTCCTAACTTCCTTATCAACGGAAAATACAAAACTATTCCGATGGCTATTGAAGAAAGCTCTGTTGTTGCAGCAGCATCAAAAGCAGCAAAATATTGGTCTACAAGAGGTGGTTTTAAAGCTACAGTAATTGCCACTGAAAAAATAGGACAAGTTCATTTTACATTTAACGGAGACGCAGAAAAACTGCAATCGTTCTTTGATCAAATTAAACCTAAATTTTTCTCTGACACTCAAAGCATTACTAAAAACATGCAACAACGTGGCGGCGGTATTCTGGATATAAAATTAAAAGATAAGAGAAGTTTACTAGAAAACTATTTCCAACTTCATGCTACTTTTGAAACTAAAGATAGTATGGGCGCAAACTTTATTAACTCTTGTTTAGAACAATTTGCAACGACTTTAAAAGAAGAAGCTCATAATTCTGATTTATTTTCAGAAGATGAAACTGTGAAAGTTATCATGAGTATTTTATCGAATTATGTTCCAAATTGTGTTGTAAGAGCCGAAGTTTCTTGCCCGATTGAAGATTTAGCCGAAAAACACATCCCAAATCCACAAGAATTTGCTGAGCGTTTTTTACAGGCTGTTCAAATTGCCGAAGTAGAGCCTTTTAGAGCTGTAACGCACAACAAAGGAATCATGAACGGGGTTGACGCTGTAATTCTGGCAACAGGAAATGATTTTAGAGCCGTAGAAGCCGGAGTTCATGCTTACGCCTCAAAAAATGGTCAATATGCAAGTTTATCTCACGCTAAAATTGAAAACGGAATTTTTACTTTCTGGCTTGAAATTCCTTTAGCTTTAGGAACTGTAGGCGGATTAACTTCATTACATCCGTTAGTAAAATTATGTTTTGAGATACTCGAAAAACCGTCAGCAAAAGAATTAATGGAAATTGTTGCAGTTGCCGGTTTGGCACAAAATTTTGCTGCATTACGATCATTAACCACAACCGGAATTCAGGAAGGTCACATGAAAATGCACTTAAACAACATCATCAATCAATTTGAAGCGACGGAAGATGAGCGTCATTTAATTAAATCTCACTTTAAGAAAAATGCTGTTTCTCACAGTGCCGTAGTGGAGTTTATTGAAAATCTTAGAAAAAAATAAAAAATACTAAATTCCAAATATTATGGTTGGCGAATAAAACTCCAAATTCCAATTGTGGGATTTTGAGTTTTATACCGACGTTTCAGGATTGGAATTTATTTTAAAATTGAAGCATGAAAACAACCTTTTATAGTAACGGAAAACTTTTAATTACCGGCGAATATCTAGTTCTGGATGGCGCTAAAGCTTTTGCGTTACCAACAAAATTTGGACAAAATCTAATTGTAGAAAATGGTTCAAATCAAGAAATTCAATGGAAAAGCTATGATTTTGACAAACATCTTTGGTTCGACGACACGATCACTTTCTCTGAAATCATTAACAATCCAAAATCTGAAATTGAGACTGTAAAAACGACTTTAATTGAAATTTTGCACGAAGCTTATGTATTAAATCCAGATTTTATAAATACTTCTGAAGGTTACAAGATTAGCACACAACTAACATTCCCGAAAAATTGGGGACTCGGAACATCTTCTACCTTATTAAACAATATTGCGCAATGGGCAAAAATTGATGCTTTTACATTGCTTAAAAACAGCTTTGGCGGAAGTGGTTATGATATTGCATGTGCACAAAATAATACTCCTATTATTTATCAATTAGAACAAAATTCACCATTGGTTGAAGCCGTAGATTTTAATCCTGATTTCGCACAAAACATTCATTTTGTTTACCTTAACAAAAAACAGAACAGCAAAGCAGCTATTAAAGCGTATTACAACAATAAGAATCAAAACCTAGCACAAAATATTACTGATAATAATAAGATTACCAATGCTGTTCTAAATGCAAAAACAGTAAAGGAATTTGCGATAGCTTTAGAAAAACACGAAATTCATCTAAGTAATATTTTAGAATTAGAAACCATACAAGAAATCGCTTTTTCAGATTTTAGTGGTGTTATAAAAAGCTTGGGAGCTTGGGGCGGAGATTTTGTAATGGCAGTTTCAAAAGAGAATCCAAAAGATTATTTTACAGCAAAAGGATATGAAACAATTCTTTCTTATAACGAAATGATTTTGATTTAAAATAAGTTCACATTATTTACTTTCTCAAAGTTTAAATACTTCAACAAAGATTTTACTTAAAATTAAACCCATAAAAAAACCCGAAACATTCAAAGGAACGTTTCGGGTTTTATATTTTTATTTACTTACTAAAAACTAGTAGTTAAATTGTAATCTGTTATCTTCAATTTTAGCGTTAGCTTTCAATGCTGGCAAAATTCTACTTGCATCAGATGCGCTTTGAGCTTTTACTTTAGCAACATATTCGGCATGATTAGGAAGAGCAGGTGCTTTTACAGTTTTAATGTTTTTAACAACATATACTCCTGTATTTCCTTCAATTGGAGCAGAAACTTTATTTGCAGCTAATGCAAATGCATTACCAACAACTTTAGGCTCTTGACCAACTCCACCAGGTAAAACTGGGTTATCCATAGTTACATCAGCTGCTTGCTGAACAGCTACACCAGCACTTTTAGCCATAGCCTCAAGTGTAGAACCTGTCATTTTAGCTTTTAGCATTTCAGCTTTTTTCTTGTTTTTCAAGATTGACTCAACATAAGGTCTAGCCAATGTTACAGATACTAAACCAGATTTGTTTTCGCTTTTGTATTGTGCAATTACGTGACCAATATTAGCTAATTCAAAACGTTTTACATCTCCAACACTAGTTTCTTTGTCAAACGCCCATCTAATGATGTTACGTTGGTTTCCTAGAGGACCAAATTGCTCATCCATTGCTTTTGCAGTTACTGGAGCAGCAACTTTTAAACCTAATTCTTTTGCAGTAGCAGCAAAATCTTTATTAGCAGCATCCATTTCAAACTTAGTTGCTAATGTAAATACTTTATCAGAAGTAGCTTCAGATGGCTCAATTTTTTGAGCGATTGTAGCTAAACGAATTCCGTCTTGTTTATCTGTAATTTTGATAATGTGGAAACCGAAAGGAGTTTCAACTAAACCAACTTTACCAATTCCGTTGTTGAATACAAAATCATTGAATGGTTTTACCATTTGGTTAGGACCAAAATATCCTAAATCACCACCTTGTTGTGCAGATGAATCATCAGAACTTGTAAAAGCCAACATCATGAAACTATCTGGATTTGCTTGAACTTGAGCAAGAATTTCTTCTGCTTTAGCTTTAGCTTCTTCTTTAGTTCTTTTTTCTTTTGCATTTGGAGTTTGTGATCCTTCATATCCAATTAAGATATGACTTGCTTTCGCATTAACTCCTGCCTTAAATCCTAAAGATTTAGAGATTGCATAATATCTTCCAAAAACGTATGGTCCGTAAATTGCACCTGTAGGCAAACTGAATAATTTATCAGCGTCTACTGCTGGTAAAGCATTTTTAGGAACGTATGTTGAATCGTAAGGAACATCAGAATTTGAATTTACAAATTCTGCAATGTTTGTAGCACTTTTAAAACCTGGCAAAGTATCATTTTTACCTGTTTTAGCATTGTACTCTACTCTTCCGTTTAGTAATGCTGTGATTTTAGCTTTAATTTCAGCTTCGTCTTCTTTTGAAGCTTTATCTTCTACTAAAACGTATTGAATTTCACGAGTTGCATCTGCTTTAAATTTTTTCTCGTTTTTCTTCATGTAATCTACAATTTCTGAATCAGAAATTTTTACATCGCTATCTTTAATAGAAGAATATAATGCGCCAGCATAAGCAAAGCTTACTTTGTTAGCTTCCATTTCATATTTCAACTTTCCTTCACTTGTAGTTGTGTAAAGTCCAGATTTTACTAATGTATTGTAGATTTGGAATTTTGCATTTAATTCAGCATCTTTTTCTTTCTCAGAAATATACTGTGCTGCTTCAGGATTAGTTTTAAAGTATTCTTTAAACTTAGCCACATCAAACATTCCTGCAGAATTTAAAAACATTGGATTTTTACCAATATTTGGATCTGCTTTTAAAACTTCAAGTAAGTGTTTTTCACCAACTCTTAATCCTAATTTATCAAACTGAGCAGACAATAATGCAATTGAAACTTCTTGATCCCAAACTCTGTTTGCAGCTTCAGTGGAAGAAATTCCTTGACCACTTTTTTCAACATTACTAACTTTAACTCTAAAGTCTTCAAATGCGATATCTTTTCCATCGATGCTTCCCACATCTTTGGCACTAGCTCCGCCACCTTTAGAAGTAAAAATACCTTCTATTATAAATGCAAATAATGCAAGTGCAATAACACCTATCAATAAAGCGGAACGCTGTCTAATTTTTGCTAAAACTGCCATTTTTATTATCGTTAATTTTATATTCAGTTTGCGAAAATACAATTATCTAGTTAATAACAATACAACTAGCGTTTTATTTTACACAATTTTTTTTATTAATTTAAAAAATCACTCTTTTATTGTCAATTTGACCAATTCGATTTTCTTATTTGTAGCCTCTTCTATCACAAAATGATAGTTATCAATTACTATTTCTTCTCCTTTTTGAGGGATTTCTTTGGTATGATTTACAATAAAACCGCCAAGAGTTCCGTAGGAATCTTCTTCAGGAATCATTAATTTATAAGCTTCATTTAAATACTCAACATCTAAACGAGTTGAAAACAAATACTTGCCCTCACCTAACTCTTGTTCAATTAATTCTTCGTCTAAGTCATGCTCGTCTTCGATCTCTCCAAAAAGCTCTTCAACAATATCTTCTATTGTAATTATTCCAGCAGTTCCACCATATTCATCCAAAACTACGGCTACATTTTTTCGTTTTTTAATCAACAAATTCAATGCGTCTTTTATCAAAATTGTTTCCGGAACAAATTCAACAGTCATTAAAACTGATTTTATTGTTTTTGGCTTTTTAAATAAATCAAACGAATGCACGTAACCCACAATATCGTCAAGTGAATTTTGACTGACTACTATTTTGGAGTATCCCGTTTCGATAAACAGCTCTTTAAGATCAGTTACAGTGTCAAACAAATCGATATCGACAATCTCTGTACGGGGCGTCATAATATCGCGGGCTTTTACACCTGAAAATTCTAATGCATTTTGAAAAATCTGAATTTCAGAATCAACTTCCTCATCATCTTCAACAGAATTCATTTGCTCGGTGATATAGTTACCAAGTTCTATTTTACTAAAATACAACTGAACCTGATCGCCTTCTGTCTTGAAAAATTTTCGCAAAACAAAATCCGAAATCCATATAAAAAAAGTAGAGATGTAATAAAACAATCTGTAAAACAAATAGGCCGGAAGTGCAAAAAACTTAATTAATGAATTGGCATATATTTGAAAAAAGACTTTAGGGAAAAATTCAGCCGTTATTAAAACCAAAAAAGTCGAAAGTATGGTCTGAAACAACAAACTGGAAAGATCTGAAAAATGAAATCCCAAATTAATGATCCATTTCAAAATCAAATCTCCCATATAGAATCCGTAAACAACTAAAGCTACATTGTTACCAATAAGCATTGCAGCAATAAACTTTGAAGGATTCTCTGTAAGTTTTGTTAGAATTCGTGAAATAAAATTATCTTGTTTTTTTTCAATCTCAAGATAAATTTTGTTCGAAGAAATAAAAGCTATTTCCATTCCCGAAAAAAAGGCTGATAGTATTAAACATAGTATTATAATACTAATTTCCATTTTTATTGTTTTTTATTACGATCCTCAAATTTCTTGAGAAATCTTCTTCTAAAGAAAAACATAAACATCGCCAGACCTGCAATTGCAAAGTGCAAAACCGCAGTATCGGTTCCATCGTTCATCTTTGTAAATCCGCTATATATAAAGTAGAGCGCAAATACTACGTAAACATATTGTGTATATTTCATGTAACCCATAATCGTATTTTTTTATTCGTTTGATTCAATTTCGCCACTTACGCGTTGCGAGTTAATCACTTTAAAATCTTTACTAAAATCTATTCCTTGTCCGTACGAAACTCCTTTCGCATCTGTAAGTTTAAATTTTCTTTCGGTATAAAACCATTCATTTATCTGATCAAAATACAATTGCTCCGTTTCAAGCATTTGCCCGGTTTCTGATGTAATTTTCACCTTTCCCTGCAAATCTATTACACTTGTTGGTTTATATGAAACAGAATAATCGGCTCTGATAAAAGTACGCTTTTGTTTTTTATCATATAATACTACATCTAATCCTTTTGGGAATTCTGTAAAAGGAAATTCAAGATTAGAATAATCCAGCATTTTTGGACTTTTAAGAATACCTGTTATTAGTCCGGAGTCTGTGTATTTGATATTAACTGTATCTGCATCACTTCCTGGAACGAACTCTGAGAAGTTAATTTTCTGAACTTCTTTAAAGTTACTTTCGCATCCAAAAAACAGTGTCACAGTAAAAACTGTGACAACTGCTATAATATATCTCTTTGGTAAATTCATTTGCCAAATGTAGTAAATTGTACTGAGCTTATAAAAACATAAAGACTTATGCTTAATTGAATTTACTTTTCACGAACCATCTGTCGTTAAAAGAGAAACTTAAGCTAAAATTGAAATAATTCTCCTGAACTAAATTCGCTGTCATTGTACCTCTTTTACCAAATTCTAAACCTACGTTTACATTTGAGAAAGATCCATTTCCTAGCGGAATTCCAGCTCCAAGGTTCATACCAATATCATTGATATCTTGATTATTAACTACTAAACCAATTTTCTCGTATTTTAAACCTGCTCTATACGTTATTCTGCTCAAGTAACTTGTAAAAGATGCATAATTAGGAATAAAATATCCACCTACAGCATATTTTTGATATTTTTCGTAACGCACATTATCTGCTGAGTTGTAATAATTTGCAAGTTGTCCATTACCTTGAAAAGACATTGTAGTACCTACTAACCATTTTCTAGGCTGCCCAATACCTGCGCCAAATGTAACTTTGTTTGGCAATTTTAAATCTGTATCTGTTGACGGAACCACATAAGGATCAGGATCTGTTGTTACGGCAATAACTCTTGAGTTATGTGAACTTAGTGTGCTCGCAAATGTGTAGTTCAAACTTGTGAACAAGGTTAACTTTTTATCAATTTTTGTTTGATACATTGTACCAATATTAAAGCTAACACCTGATAATTCTGATGTATTGGTTTCTGTTGTTGCATTTTGAACACCAGTCACAAGCTCTAAACTTGTCGTTGTAATTTTACCAAAGTTATATTGTGCATCTGCTCCAATATTCCAATTTGGTCTAATTTTATATCCTAAACCAAAAAACACTTTATTTACTCCACCTTTACCTTCAAGTTGAGAACTTGTTGCTCCTTCGGTAGCTGTATTGTCGTTTCGAATTTTATATCCTACTGAAGTTACCGGAACTAAACCAAACGCTGCTCCAAATTTTCCCATTGGGATTCCTAATGCCAAATAATCAAATGTAGCACGTTGCGCTTTTTCTGATTGTGTATCTGTTTTAAATTTTGATGAACCAAAAGATCCTCCAACAGTAAAAGTTGTTTGTCTCAAACTAGCATAACTTGATGGGTTTTCAATATTCAAGTGAATACTATCTTGCTCAACTGAAACTCCGGCCATAGACCTGTTTTCAAGAGTTCCCTTAAATCTTACATCACCAATTCCAAAAAAAGAATAAGGTGAAGCGGTACCCTGTTGAGCGAATGAAACGAACGAGATAAGCAAACAAGCGCTTACTATAATTTTTTTAATCATTGTCGATTTTATATTGAAATGTTTGGTTCAAACTCTCCAAAAGGAAATTTGAATTGGCAAATATGGTATTTTTTAATCGTTTAGCCAAAAAATCTGCATCTCCTCCCGTTAAAATTATTATAAAATTTGAAAAGTTTGTTCGATATTCATCGATAAAACCGTCAATCTCATAGACGAACCCATTGACAACTCCGGAATGAATTGCCTGTTTTGTTGAGTTTCCTATATATAATTCGGGCTCTTCAAATGTTAGCAAAGGCAACTTGGCCGTGTAGTTATGCAGCGCTTCATATCGCAATCTGAGGCCTGGTGAAATTGCTCCGCCCAAATAATTATCATTTTCGTCGATAAAATCGTAGGTAATGCAAGTTCCTGCATCTATTATTAATCTGTTTTGTTTGGGAAACTGAAGGGTTGCTCCGGCAGCCAAAACCATTCGGTCAATTCCTAAAGTTTTTGGGGTTGCATATTTATTTACAAATGGAAACAGATCTTCATGTGTCAAAAAATGAATTTTAAGTTGATTTTCGAAATTCAGAAAAGATTGTTTTTCGATATTTCCAACGGACGCCACAACCAAATCGGAACAATTTTGAAATTTTTCTAAAATTTTTTCAATATTTTTTTCGAGCTCATTTTTCTCAAAAATAAACTTTTCAAGAATATTACTTCCCTCAAAAACAGCAGCTTTAATTCGAGTATTACCAACGTCAACCGTTAAAATCATAGTTTGTTTTTTTACCTTTGCGAAGATACGAATTGATTTTTTTAAAAAAATGTTTTGGATAAACGAAAAATGATTCTATATTTGCACCCGCAATGAGCACGGTGCCTTAGCTCAGATGGTAGAGCAATGGACTGAAAATCCATGTGTCCCTGGTTCGATCCCTGGAGGCACCACCGTTAAACCCGAATAGCAATATTCGGGTTTTTTGTTTTTAATAATTTCGTTAAAAATTTAAACCCAAAGTACGCTAGGATTTAAGCAAAAGGTTTGCAAAGTTTTAAATTAAACTTTGTGAACCTTTGCGTTTTTTGTTTTGTGCCCTTTGCGGTTAAAATAAACTATTAATGAAATACAGAAACTGCAGGGAAATAATATCCAGAAAAACTTATCGTTTCTTTCTTAACACCTGAGTCAGCATTGAACAAATAAAGATTATTGATTGCGAAATTTGTTCCAAATCCCTCATTAACTGTATTTACTACCAAAGAATTTTTCTTTCGATCGTAACCAATTCCTGCGCCGTATAGTATATTAGATTGTGTCAATGTAATAAAAGGTGTTGCCAATGAAGCTTCATCTCCATTATATTTATAAATTTCTTTACCACCGCTAAAACTTCCATTTTTAGCAATAAAAACATTGTTTTTAGCTGCTACAATAGATCCTGGATGCCATGCTCCCCAACTTCCGTAGGCTTGAAATCCTATTGCAATTTCTTTTACTTCAAGCGTATTTGAATCTATACTTATCAGTTTTTTACCTCCTGCTGCCCAAACTTTTTTATCGTCGGTTACTGCAAATCCCAGAACCATACTTGGAATCGTTTTTTCGACAACCAATGTCGAAGCATTAATAACAATCACTCCTTTTGAAGAAGATAATGCAAAAATGTAACCATTAGCTTTTACGATATCTCCCACTTGTCCTGTAACGCCTTCTATTTGACCATTTAATGTCATTGTGTTAAGATTAAGCTTGAAGATTCCTTTACTTGAAGTTAATAACGCTTGATTCTCATCAATACCTACTACTGCACGCCAGTCATTTCCGCCTTGAGCAGGAATTCTTTTTTCTTCTTTTAGCGAATAAGCATCTGCTACCACAACAGGTCCGCCCACTTTGGAAACTAAAAATAGTTTTTTATTAAAAATTGTTCCAAATTCTAATGTTGACGATTCTGGCTTTAGATTTTTATCAGGATTTACTTTTACAAAAACACTGTCTTCTATTGCTTTTGTATCATATCTGTAAAAACCAACTGTTCCTGTTCCGTGCCCAAACCATCCTTCATTAATCATATAGAAACCATTTTCATACGCTCCAAAAGTGTGAATATCGTATGTTAGAGAAACTTTTCCTCCATTATTTTTGGCTGTCATTGTTATTTTAAAGTCACCTCTTGTTTCTGGTTTAAAAGTATAAGTAGAATCAGATCCTACAACATTTCCGTCGACTGCCCATTCAAAAACAACATTATTTCGATCGGCTATTTTTGAACTTAATTGTAATGTTTTTCCAATTGTCAAAGTATCTTTTAATTGCTGTTCTCCTTTTATGGCAGGAGGTGCTGTAAAATCGTCATCATTGTTACATGAAACTGTTAGCAACATTAACGAAGCAATTGCGATTAATGGTCTGGAAAAAAAATGGTTTTTCATTGTTAAATATTTAAAATTATAGTACTTAATTTTTAAAATCGATTGTAACAAAAAGTTTTATATAGCATTTTGCTTGCTTTTGTTAAGAAGCAAAACATTTGGTACAGCGATAAGTTTTAATGATTTTTTTGTGAAGAAAATGTAGGCATCGAGCAGGAAAACTTCCCACAGGAAATTTCTTTTACGATATAATATTTGAGGAAAAAAGATTCTCATAAATTCAGTTTTGACTTACGAGAATAGAATAACCAAACAATACATAATCACGGAAAGCGATTAGTATTATTTTTAATTCAAGCTTCAATCCCCGAAAGCTATATTATTACTATGAAAATGGCAGGTCTTCTGACTTGCTCCCTACACCCAGCCTTCCCTTTCTAGATGAAAAGTGACTTATTAAAGGGTTTCAGTTAATGAGCTTACAGCTGCGGGACAGTTTTGGAGTTACACCAAATTCCCTTTTAATGTCAATATTTTATCAATATGACAACCAATTTCTGTTTTTAAAATTTGAGGTGCAAAACTAGTGTTTTCTTTGTTTTTTTAAGATAAAAAAACAATTATTTATAATCTATTATACCTAATATTTTCTGAATAGATTTTATATTATCATATGAAGTTTTTATTTCATAAGGAGAAATGAAAGGAGAATAATATTGAAGAATATTTTCATCATTACGCCTAATAACTAATATATAAACAGATGAATGTCCCTCAACAATTACACAACTTTGATAATAGCTTTCTTTTTTTAATGTTTGAACGATACTTTTTAGGTCGTTTTTTTCTTGTACAGAAAAATTCACCTCTTTGCTAAATTTTTCACTTTTGCTAAAAGCACTAAATTTTTCATCGTAATTAACTATTAAAAATGATGAACTTCCACTGCCTTCTTGCCATTTGTATAGCAAAATCCCATCTTTTACTTTATCAAAATCTTCAAATTGTTTTACGTTAAAATCAGAAGATGAAATTAAGCTGCTGTAATTTAGAATCAAATCTTCTGACGGGGTAATTACTGCTTTACAATTTTCCTGATTAGAAACTATCTTTTTTGGAGATGAACAAGCCAACAATATCAGATAAATCAAAAATAGACTAATTTCTTTTTTCATGGTAAATAAATTCTAAAAATATACTTCTTTCTGCAATATCAAATATATAACGAATACTCTCACTTGGAATACAATTTCAAACAACATTACACTAATCAAAAAACAATCACTTTTTGTTAAAAAAGCATTAACTAAATAAAAAAATATCTTCTATATTCGTAAAATCATAATTAATAATTTTATTTATTATTAAAAACACATCAGATTTTATGAGCAAAACTTCTACTAAAGGCATTTGGAAAGTGATTTCGGCCTCGTCAATGGGTACAATGATTGAATGGTACGATTTCTATATTTTTGGAAGTTTAGCTGTTGTAATTTCAACAAAATTTTTCCCGAGCGATAATCCAACCGCTGCATTTTTATCGACTTTGGCCACTTTTGCAGCAGGATTTGTTGTTCGTCCTTTTGGAGCTTTATTCTTCGGAAGACTTGGTGATATTATTGGTCGTAAATATACTTTCATGGCTACTTTATTATTAATGGGCGGCTCTACTTTTTTAATTGGCTGTATTCCGAGTTATGAAACTATTGGCTTTCTGGCTCCTTTATTGGTTTTAATTCTTCGATTATTACAAGGATTAGCTCTTGGTGGAGAATATGGCGGTGCGGCCACTTATGTTGCTGAACATGCTCCTACGGGACAAAAAGGATATTGGACTTCTTGGATTCAGACTACTGCTACGGTTGGTTTGTTTATTTCGCTAATGGTAATTTTAGCAACAAAGAATGTGCTTTCGGCAGAAGATTTTGATACATGGGGATGGCGCGTTCCGTTTTGGGTTTCTATTGTAATGGTTGGCGTTTCGTATTTGATTCGTAAAAACATGGACGAATCTCCTGAATTTGCTAAGGCTAAAAAAGAAGGAACTACGAGTACAAATCCACTTAAGGAAAGTTTTGGAAACAGATATAACTTAAAATTTGTTTTGCTTGCTTTATTTGGAGCAACTATGGGACAAGGTGTTGTTTGGTATACTGGTCAGTTTTATGCGATGAGTTTCATGAAAACGGTTATGAATGTCGACTCTTCGCAAGTTGACAGTTTATTGGGAATTGCTTTATTATTAGGAACTCCGTTTTTTATTTTCTTTGGATGGCTAAGTGATAAAGTAGGCCGAAAATATATTATGATGGGCGGAATGTTGCTTGCTATTTTATTTTACAGGCCTATTTACAAAATGATGTATACCACTACTGATGTAAACTACAAGACTGAAATTGTAGAAAAAAGACTTGAAAAAACTGAAACTAATCAAAATAATGATTTAATTACCACAATTTCAAAAACCTATACTGACGAAACTTCGTATGTGGAGAAGAAAATAACGTTTAACGATAAAAAGGAACCGCAAAGTCACGTTTCCATTACTATTAATTCCAGCGACGAATGGACTTTGATTTTACTGGTTTTTATTCAGGTTCTATTTGTAACTATGGTATATGGTCCAATTGCTGCTTTTTTAGTAGAAATGTTTCCAACGAAAATTAGATATACTTCAATGTCTCTTCCTTATCATGTTGGTAATGGTATTTTTGGCGGTTTACTTCCTGCCATTTCAACTTATTTTGTAACACACGCCAAGAATTCAGGAAAGTCTGATTTTTACCTTGACGGACTTTGGTATCCTATTGTCATTGCTTCTGTTTGCTTTGTAATTGGAATGATTTATATTGATAATAAAAACAAAACTAACCACATCTAAACCACTTTAACTTATGAATGCGATCAAACAAATTTTAGGCGTTTTATGGATTATTCTGGCCGTTGCGGCCGCTTATTTTTGCGTTTTTGAATTTGGATTACCTAAACTACTTTCAGACAAACAAGACGATTTGGTCTTTGGCATTATTATTCTTTTTATTCTTACTCCGTTAATTGTTTTAGGATTGGGAACTTTTGGCTATTTTGCTGTAGTTGGAGAGTATAACGAGAAAAAATAATAACCGATTTTTGCAACATAAAAGGGCTGTCTATTTTCATAGAACAGCCCTTTCGAACTACTAACCAAACCAAATTTTTAATCTGTTAGATATGCTTTAATAGATTTATTTTTTAATAAGCTTCATTACTTGAGTTTTTCCGTTTTCATCCAAAGCTTTTACAACATATAAGCCCGTTTCTAAATCACTTACATTAAACTGAGAATCTGTATTTCCGTTTGCAAAACTTTTTACCAGTTGTCCTGAAATTGCATAAACCTGAACTTTGGTTGTAGCTATGTTTAGTGTAAAATAATTTGAAACCGGATTTGGATATAAGCTAACTGTATTTCCTTTCTCAAAATCTTCTATTGCTAGATTTGCTACTTTGTTACCGTAAATTCTATACTCTCCAGCTGGTATGTTTATAACCGCATTTACATCTGTCACATTGATTGTGCTGTTGTCCATTAAATTGTACCATATTCCAGTATATTGAAAACCTGTTGGAACATTTTTTGCCGTTGTATCAAAATTCGCCAAGATTAAAACATCTTTTAATTGTGCCGAAGACAAATTACTGTTCGTGATTTTTATATTTACAGATAATGTACTGGCACTTGCAATTGTGGGAGTTCCTAAAAACACAGGCTCTGTAGTTTTAAGCGTAATCATTTTTGCCCAATCGTTGTAAATCTTGCTTCGATTTGAATTTCCCAACCAATTATTTACCCATTGAGGTTGTGGCTTAGTATCTAATTTACAATCTCCGGCCGTACCATCGACATCTGTGTTTACTGTATTATTATTGCAGGTAAAAATAGAACTCTCCCAACCTAAATCTCCAAAATGCCAAATCATTTTAGGACCTGGAACCAATAATGAAACTGCTCCAAGTGCAGGCATTCTCGACAATGCTGTATTTAAGTTTTTTACATCGTAAGACCCGTTTGAAGCTCCAAATTGTAAACTTTTATACATTACACGTTCTTCGTCATGACTTTCTGCATAACCCATTAAACGATTTGCTACAAAACCATGACTAGCACTAGCCATTCTCGAAATATCTGTGTTTGTCGCATAACCCATCGCTAGTTGGCTGTATTGATCTGTCATTTTACCCCACATCATTATTCCTTTGCTCACAGGATCTGCAACTCTGTAATTTGCCCATTCTTTTTCTTCGGCATCAGTTCCTAAATGTTCAAAAATGGTATAATGTGTTGGGTCTAAACTCCATGAGTAATCTGCATATTTCTTTAAAACATCAACTCTGTCTTGTTGATAAGCGTTGGTACAATTTTGATCATTAGCTGTACAAGCCTGAGTAAATCCTTTGGTTAAGTCCCAACGGAAACCATCAATTTTATATTCTTCAATCCATTGTTTAATAACGCGATCTACATAATATTGTGTTTTTAATGATTGATGATTAAAGTCTTCTCCAACACTATAACTGTGTTTTGCTACGGTATTAAAATAAGGATTTTCGGCAGTTGGCGCCCCAAAACCATCACCATCAGGATCGTTCATCCACATACGAACCATTGGATTTCTGCCAAAAGCGTGATTTAGCGCCACATCTAAAATAACGGCAATTCCGTTTTGATGACATAAATCGATTAGTTCTTTTAATTTATCCGAAGTTCCATAGAATTTATCCAAGGCCATATGAAACGAAGTATTATAACCCCAACTTTCATTGCCTTCAAATTCCATTACCGGCATTAATTCAATAGCATTTATTTTAAGATTTTTAAAATAGTCTATTTTATCAATTAAACTTTGATAACTTCTGGCAGCATCAAAATCACGAACCAAAACTTCATAGACTACTAATTTATCTTTTTCAGGTTTTGTAAAATTAGTTACTTTCCAATTGTATGGTGTTTGTCCTGTTTTTAGAACGGTAACTTCAAAACTTTGCCCTACAGGATATACTGGCATATTTGGGTATGAAGCAGCAGGAATTGAAGGATCGTCGTAAGGCGACAAAACTAATGTTGAGTATGGATCTGCTGTTTTTACCAACGCTGGCGAATTTGCAATTGGTGTTGTTTTTACGACCCAATATTGATAGGTATTGCTTACTCCTGAAACTAATCCGGTTAACTCTAACCAGAATTTACCTGAAGTTGGATCTTTTTTCATGGCATACGCCGATGAAGGCTGCCAGTTATTAAAACTTCCTGCAACGTAAACAAAATCTTTTAAAGGTGCATCCAGAACTAAAGTTGCTTTTGTAGCATCTGTTGAATTATAATTTATTCCGTCGACTAAACCCGCAGGCATTGCTGCTGAAACTGTATTTGGATTTACTATTGCCGAAAACTTTTTGGTAATTGTAGTAGCTCCCTGCGTTACCGCCAATTCGTAGGTTTGATTACTTGTAATACTGGTATGTAAATACGTATAACTTGAAGCACTTGCAACTGTGTTAATGACAACTCCGTTTGCTTTTAGCGAATAACTTGCCAACCCGTTTGTATTTGTTGCCGTGATATTAAAATTTGAGCCAGAAGCCAAAATTGTTGCACTATTTTCAACTGGAGCGGTCAAGTTTACCTGAAATGTACCAACCTCAACCAAAATATCTTGCGATTGTTTTGCTCCCGTTCCGTCTTTGGCTTTTATTAGAAATCCAATTTTTCCAATTCCGTTTCTATTAAAGTAAACAGATGGCGTAAAGGTTTTTGTATAAGTATCTGTTGCTGAATTATAGGTGAATCTACTTGCCTCGTTTGAAGCTGTCCAAGATCCATTTGAAGGCGAATCCGCCTGAGCAGTATCATTTATATCATACGACCAAGACCACAGATATAAAGCATTTCCTGTTACCGACCATGTACCTTCGTTTATACTACTTCCATCAACGGTTATAGTAATTGGAGTTGTGTCTTCAAAAGTTTGTGGATTTATGGAATAGGTTATCGTTTGTGTCTGTGCAAAAAGAGCCGCAGACATCAAAAGAAATAGTAAGAGTAAAGTTTTTTTCATAATTAGAATTGGTATATTTTGTGGTAAAAAGTTAGATAATTAATAAAGATATTTATTAATAACACATTCTACTATAGCGTTTTCGAAATACAATAACGCAAACGTTGTAGTGTTTAAAACTTTATTGCAATTCCCTTAAAATCATACAAAAACGTAAATTTTTCATACAGGAAAATCAACTTTATATAATTTTCGATATTGAATCTTTAAAAAAGCGAATTAGCGTTGCAACAATTTCCTGAATTGATAAAAAACTCGTTCGATCAAACGCATTTCTTCTGTTATGATATCTCCGGAACCTATTAGTTCTTTATCAAATTTTATCTTTTTCCCGTAAGTTGTTTTTAGTCCGTTTGGCATTGCGACCTCTATAAAATAATCTCCGTCTTTATCTGTGATTGTCGACATGGATTGAATACGTCCTTCCAGCATTCCATATTCCTGAAAAGGAAAATTATCTAATTTGATTAAGACTTTTTGGTTTAGCTGGATTTTTCCCGAATTCTGCAGCGGAACTTTTAAACTGCCTACATAATCTCCTTGATTTTCTGGCAGTATAGTAGCAAATAAATCTCCCGTTTTTATAAGTTGATTTTCTTTCCATGAATTCTGAAACCTAAAAACGCCATCATAACTTGCAACAAACAAATAGTTTTGTTTCCAGATATGAATGCTTTTTTTTAATTCGTCGAGAGCTTGAAACAAGGAGCTTAAATTGGTTACATCTGCTTTTTCCTGAGAAATTTGATTGATTACGACTTGCTTTTTAGCCTGATCTATTGCTTCTTTCTGTTGCGAAATTGTTGAGTTGGTTTGATCGTAACTTTGTTTTGCTTGTAAATTATTTGCTTTTTGAACATCTAAATCATATTTAGATATAACTCCTTTTTCAAACAATTGCAATGATCTTTTGTACTGTACATCGCTTAAGTTTAGTTTTACTTTTTCTAGTTTTTGCTGTTCGTATAATGATGCCAGTCGATTTATATTTTCGGACTGAGAACTTCTGGCTGCGCTAATTTCTTCTGAATATGGATGAAGTTTTTGATTCAAATCATTCTCAATATAGATTTTATGAAACTGGCTAAAGGAGGTTTGAATATCTCCCAGTTGCAAATTATTCAAATCTTTAAATGGGAAATAAAACAACTGATAATCAGACGGAATTGAGTTTACCATTTTTTCCAGTTTTAAAACATCTTCAAAATTGGCTGTACTTTCTAAAATTGCCAGTATTGTTCCGCTTTTTACTTTTGAAGAGTTAGCAGCGCAAAGTTTAACGATTCTTGAATTAACCTTAGATTCCATTCGTTCTGGCGGATGATGTGAAGTTATCACAGCTTTTGCCGAAATTACATCTGGATACTTTATAAACCAGCATCCAACGATAAACAGCAGTATTATTGCGAAAATGATCGAAATACCGTAACGAACAATCCAAGCCGGCGGATTGGACAGTACTTCCTGTACTGACTCTGAACGTAATTCTATATCTTCTAAAACATTATTTCGTGTCATTTTAATTTATTTTAAAAGGATATTAATTCCCTAATTCTAATTGATTTTTTACTAATTCGTAATAGTTTTTTTGAGCTAAAACCAATTCTTTATGTGTTCCTATCTCAACTATTTTTCCTTTTTCGAGTACTACAATTTGATCTGCATTTTTTACTGTCGATAATCGGTGTGCTATAATAACCGCTGTTTTACCAACTAAAAACTGATTCAGATTTTCCATAATTACCTTTTCATTATTGGCATCAAGAGAAGAAGTAGCTTCATCAAAAAATAAATAATCAGGATTTTTATACACTGCTCTGGCAATCAGTAATCGCTGTCGCTGTCCGCCAGAAATTCCTGTTCCTTCGTTCCCTATTTTTGTGTTGTAGGAAAGTGGTAAACTTTCTATAAATTCCCTAATATTGGCAGTTTCAACGGCATGCAGTAATTTTTTCTTATCGACATAATCTTCTCCAACCGCAATATTGTTGGCAATTGTATCATTAAAAATAAATCCTTCCTGCATTACGACTCCGCATTTACCTCTCCAGGCGCTTGGAGAAATCATATTAAACCTCATTTTATCAAGAAGAATTTCGCCTGCATTTGGCTCGTAAAATTTCATTAAAAGCTTGAGTAGAGTTGTTTTTCCACTTCCGCTTGTTCCTACAATCGCAGTTGTTTTTTGTTTGGGGACAAGTAAACTCAAATCTTCCAGAACGTAATCTGGATTTCCGGTATATCGAAAGGATAGGTGTTTAATGCAAATATCAGAATGTCCTAAATCATAGATTTTAGGATTTAAAAGGTCTTCTTCATCTTCTTTATCGTGAATTTCGCCTAGTCGTTCTAAACTTATTTTAGCATCTTGAAGCGAACGTACAAAACCTACCATTTGCATTAACGGATTGTTTAACTGACCAATTATGTATTGAACAGACAACATCATCCCTAATGTCAATTCTCCTTTGACTACTAAGGTTGCCGAAAAAAAGGTGATTAATAAATCTTTAAGATGATTGATAAAGTTTGATCCTACAGATTGCCATTGCTCCAGAGTTAGCGATTGCATGTTTACCTTAAAAAGGCGAATTTGAACAAACTCCCATCCCCAACGTTTTTGCTTTTCGGCGTTGTGCATTTTAATTTCCTGCATGCCGTTTATAAGTTCCATAACCTTAGATTGTTCATTTGAAACTTGCGAAAAGCGTTTGTAATCCAGTTCTTTTCGTTTCTTCAAAAAGAATAAAATCCAACCGAGGTAAGCGATACTGCCCACTAAAAACACTAAGAACAATTGTAGATTATAAAAAATCAGGACAAAACTAAACACGACTAGGTTTACTAACGAGAACATAACATTTAATGAACTTCCGGTAAGTAATTGTTCTATTCTTCTATTGTCTCCTATTCGCTGCATTATATCGCCGGTCATTCGGCTGTCAAAATAACTAATGGGTAATTTCATCAGTTTTATAAAAAAATCTGAAACTAACGAAATATGAATTCTGGTGCTCAAGTGAAGCATTATCCAGGAACGAAGTACTTCGATTGCGGTTTGTCCCGCAAAAAGCATTAGTTGCGCCAACAGAATTAAATAGATAAAATTTAAATCCCGTGTCTGAATTCCAACATCGACAATACTTTGGGTTAGAAAAGGAAATAACAACGAAAATAAACTCGCCGCTGCCAACCCAATTACGAGCTGAATAACTAAACCTTTATAACGAAACAAATACTTTGTGAGATACCCAAAACTCCTTTTTGAGTTTTCGTTATCCCATTCGTTTTTAAAAAACTCTGGCGTTGGCTCTAACAAAAGTGCAATACCTTCTTCGGTTTTTTCATGTGCATTTTTACCTATCCAAAACTTGATAAATTCTTCTTTGGTGTAGGTTATTAATCCATGACTGGGATCTGAGATATAGACTTTATCTTTTTTTATTTTATAAACAACTACAAAATGCTGGTTGTTCCAATGAACAATACACGGAAGTGGCATTTCATTTTGCAAGGTCTCAAAATTATTTTTTATACCAAGAGTTCGAAACCCTAAAGCTTCGCCGGCATCACTTAATCCTAGTAAGCTACTGCCTTCTCGTGTAGTTTCAGACAGGTTTCTTATTTGCTGTAGCTCTATTACTTTTCCGTAATATTTTGCAATAATGCGCAAACAAGTTGGGCCGCAATCTTTGGCATCGGGCTGTTTGTAGAAAGGGAAATTTATTATTTTCAAAATACTAGGTTTTTTTCTTCTATTAAACGTTCAATAAAAAAATTGAGTTCATTAACATCATACTCTTTAGGAAGCAGCTGTCCATTTAAAATGATTGCGGGAGTATGAAAAACCTTATTTTCAAGACACCAATTGTATTGATCTTGTATTATTACACTTGCTTGTTCTGATTGTTTGAACTTCCATTTGGATTTCCAGTCTTCGAGTGTTACTCTTTGTATATGCCAATCCTGTAGTGCTGTTGTAACTCTAGAATAATCTCCTAAAAGATAATAATTCATTATCTGCTGATAGATCCCATTATAAGGGTTATTGTAGTTGTCGATATTTATATTAAAAATGAGTTTAACGTTTACTTGTTCTTCATTCTTGGCCAGCAACTTCATTAAGTTTTCATAAGCTTTATGGCAATGTCCACACGATGCGCTAAGTACTGCATAGAGTGTTATGGGTGCATTTTCATTGCCAATTGTAATGGCTTCTAATCTATCTAACGTATGTGTATTTACACTTTGATCATCGCTTAAAAGCCCTTTAAAAACGGGATATTTGCGTTTAAGCTGATGGTATTTTAATTCGCTATTTTTATAAATTAAATTATTCCTGATTAAATTTTTAAGCTCCATCCAAACAATGGTTGACAGAATCAAAATGGCAAAAAATGTGGCAGTGTTTTTTAGATGCTCTAAAAACGAAAAATTATCAAATCCGTAAATCAAAATCAAAGCAATTTGCATCGCTAAAACGCTTGCAATGCCCAAACACAAAATGCACCATTTTTTTACTATAAAATATTGAGCAAATAGTGAATAAAGCAACACTGGAATACTCAACAATGCCAAACAACTATAAACAAAAGCGGTATCCTGAATTAATGTGAAGGTTGAAAAAGCGGTTAAAACCGAAAAGTAAATTAAGGAAATGTCACTTAATTTTAAATTGCTCAAAACTTTCGCATTATTAGAAGATAGTACTTCTTTACAACTTGTTTTTTTTGTTGCATGACAAATTTTTGAAATAGAATCGTCTTGAAATCCTAAGTCTTCTCTAACTAAAAAAACGCTAATTAGTAATCCTGCAATAGCTGTTAAAGCGTAACAAATTGGCAAAATAGGATTTGATGAATTTAGCCAATACACATGAAATAAGGCCAAACAAATAGTACCAATTAAAAACAATCCGATGTTTCCCGAAATGATACTTTTTTGTTCTTTATTACTATTTTCATTTTCTTCGATTGCTACAATCATTCCGTTCCATCCTTCAAGATACTTTGCTCTTGAAAGCTTTTGAACAAAACCGTTTGCAAACTGAATTTCAAAATCATTTCCTGTTTTTTTTGTGTAAACAATTTCATTTCCTGTATGTGTCGAAAAAACGGAAAGATATGTTTTAGGCAAATTCATTAAATCACTTTGATCAATTCGGGCTGCAATATTTTCGATATCATAATAATTGAATACGTCTACTATTGCCGCTAAACTTGGATAATCAGGATGTGATTCTAATTCGAGTATTATTTTTTCTTCAAAATGATAATATTTATGCTCTCGAAGATATTTTTTGAGGTAAAAGAAGTCTGTCATCTTAATGGAATTAAATCAGTTTCTTCGATTTTTACTTTTAAGAATAGTATTTTTTCGACTATAAAAAACCGAGTTCTGGTTTGAATTAATTCTATAAAATCTAACTTCCCCGCTTCGTCAATGTCTTCTTCTAAATAGGTATTCATTTTGAGTATAAAATCTTGATAAAGAATTGGGGTTTCTAATTCACTTAAAATTAGTTCATCAATTTCGTCCAGACTTACTTGCGAAATTTTATAACCAAGCTCTGGAACGATGGCCGATCTTATTTCTTGATTTAACTCTTCATTGAAATAGTCTTTAATCTCAACTTCCGAAAATTTGAATAACTCAAACGCTGTATTATGGGCTACTAATTGATCAAATTCTTGTGGAAATTCCAGAGACATAAAATTTCTTCCTGTCATGTATTCATTCGAAATATTTTGATTGCTTCCAAATGTATTTATTGACTTAAAATCATTTTTTAAATCTTGATTTTTAGATGCGTTAAAAGAGGTTTCATAATATGAAAAATAATCGGGTAACAATTTTCGTAAGCGTTCAAAATATTCCGGATATTCCTTAATTACGTAGGTTTCCAGATTACTGCAAATGCGCACACTTTTTTTATATGTTCCTAACAAATGCAGGTAACTTTTTTGATTGGGTACTTTATCAAAATCGCCAAAACCTATATAACTATTGTCATTTGGAGTGTCGGCAAACAAGCAATTAACTTGCTCTGAAGTCTCTTTTATCATATTGTAAAACAGGACTTGCTCAAAAAATATATTAAAATTAAAACCGTTAATGGAGTTCCAAACTGATTTGTTACGATCTACAAATGCAGACGAAATAGCAGCATATTTCTTGAAATACTCATAATTATTACCTCCAATTATACCCATATTGTAGGCATAATTGCTGTTGTTATTGATGTAGTCTTTCATTTCATTTGGGACATACAATAAATTAGGATAAATCTCCTTCCACATCCCTTCGTAATATTCTGTTGTTATCTCTAAATTCTGGGTAATAAAATCTCCATTTAATAATTGATCCGAAAACTCTTTCCAGATAAACACATCGCCATCAACATGCAAAAAAGGTTCGTTTTGCAGGCTGTATGTTTTAATTTTGGGCATTGCCCAAAGGCTTTTGTGATAATGATTGAGTTCGTCTAAAACAACATGAACTTTATTGTACGGCAATTGTAGTTTCTCAATTAATATTTCATATCCTTTTTGATCTGTATATAATTCTACATTATAAAATTTCGCCAGTTGATTTGCGCTTAATATCCAACTTAACCAGTTATGTGCATTGGATAACCAGCCATAATTTTCGGTTAACGGATCTTCTAGATTTTGAGACCAAAATGATTGAATTATTTTCATTTAATTTTATGATTTGGAGTATTTAATTAAGTTTCCGTCAAGCATAACTTCAGAGAAACTATTTTTTTCGTCTTTATAATATTGTTTGGTATGTGTATTAAAAAAGTAATTCGAATGAAAAATCATTCTGCTTAAATCAAATTGATTTTCCGGATTTTCATAATAGACATAGTTTTGTTCTTTGGCGTTTTTGCCAATAAACATATATCGATTCATATAAGAATATTGTCCTTTTTCCAGACTTCGCATTGGTTTGATTTTAAAAAATCTTGACCAGAACATGTCTATTTTAAACAGCGAATTTTTAAAATTTGGTTTAAAATCATCTGTCCATTTTGCAGGGATTCCTAAACTTGAATATTTCCTTATATTGTATTTATCGACGTAATAAGAATCTGGTATTTTTTTCCATTTTTTTATGCCCGAAAAAATATTATTCTTGTAACTGCTAAAATGATATAACAGTACTTCGTATTCATTTTTATAACTTAAAATTCCATTGTCCCATTTTATTCTGCCCGGTGTTCCTTCGATAATAAAGAGATCAAAATGTACTCTAATATTGTTTTGTTCTTTGACTAAAACATGGTGTATACTTTCTGTTTCTGTAGGTACATCAAGAATATTTATTCCTGAAATTACTTCATCATAAGCGCCTCCGCATTCATCAAAACAATAATTATCGTTAGTGGTAAAAATGTATTTATAATCTTTACTTTTTTCAAAGAGATGATTGACTATTGTGTTGTTTCTAAAAAGTAAAAAATAGCCTGACGGAAAAGAATCTTTTACGGAAATTACATCGTAATCATTCAGTAATTCCTGAGTCATGAATTCTCTTATTCTTCCAAAAACAAGGTCAATATCACAAACTCCCCAAAAATCGTAAGGAGAAATTTCATCTTGAAAAATAATTCCGAAAGCGGGTTTAAAATCGCAAATTTTATAGGCATTGGTAATCTTTATATCCAGATTAAGCTTTTGTGACGCAAGGATATTAAAGGCTTCTAATGAAAATTTTACCATTTTTACATTTTGTGGAACGTCTCCTTCTTTATCATCATTTGAAAATATTATAAAATCAACGGTTGGATTGGTTTCACAGGATTTCAGGAAAAAATCAAAATACCACGGCAGTTTTCCCAGATAACAATTAAGCAATACTATTTTATTCATTTTTTCAAATTAAAAAAGAGACTATACTATAATTTCTTATAGTATAGTCTTTTATAAAACAATCCATTAAACAGTGCATCTGTAGCCTTAGCTTTTCGATTTCTGCTTATTGTTTTTCAAAACACTTCTTTTAATACATTATAAGAATGGCTTAAGAGCAGATTCCTGTATAAATATCTCCCGGATATTCAGGTTTTGGAACACATTTTAGAGATGGAGCACAATTAAATATACCATGATTTAGCATACAATACCTTCCTGCTGGAGATCCACACCCTGAACCACCTTGTATCATGCGCATTTCATCTCTTTTTAAACCTTCTGTAATGTTTTTTAAACTAATTTTTTTCATTTGATAAGTTTTGATTTTTTGTATGTCTACTCTTTAGCTTTTCGACTTCTGCTTATTGTTTTTCAAAACACTTCTTTTAATACATTAAAAGAGTGGTTTAGTAGCAGATTCCAGTATAAATATCTCCTGGATATTGTGGTTTTGGAACACATTTTAGAGCTGGAGCACAATTAAATATACCGTGATTTACATAACAAAAACTTCCCGCTGGAGATCCACATCCTGAACCACCTTGAATCATTCTCATTTCGTCTCTTTTTAAACCTTCTGTAATGTTTTTTAAACTAATTTTTTTCATTTTGATACGTTTTTATTTTTTGTTTGTCTACTCATTAGCTTTTCGACTTCCGCTTTATTATTGTTTGAAACAGAACTTGTAGTGATGAAAGAATGTTCTAAGCGCAGTATCCAGCGTTATTAGAATATCTGTTATCTCTAACGCAAGTTAAACCTACCGCACAATTGAAGATGTTGTGCCCAACATAACAAAATCCACCCGCAGGATATCCACATCCGGAGCCTCCTTGTATCGTGCGCATTTCATCTCTTTTTAAGCCTTCTGTAATATTTTTTAAACTAATTTTTTTCATTTCAATACGTTTTGATTTTTACATGTCTACTCATTAGCTTTTCGACTTTCGCTTTATGGTTATTAAGAACAATAGGTTAATGTATCACCCGGATATTTGGGTTTAGAAATGCATTTTAAAGGTGGAGCACAATTAAACACCGGACTTCCGGGAATACATGTACTACCTACACCACAACCGCAGCCAGAACCACCTTGTATCATGCGCATTTCTTCTCTTTTCATGCCTTCATGAATGTTCTTTAAACTAATTTTTTTCATTACTAATAGGTTAAAATAGCCTACTCATTAGCTTTTCGGCTTCCGCTTTTTTGTTTTTTAAAATCCTATTTTCAAGACATCAATTTCTAGCTCGGTCCAAGTTGCGCAACCAATTTTGACAACCTTTTGATTCGTATTTGCAACTACAAATTAATCAGGCTGTTAAATACTTAAAATGTCGTATTTCTCTTAAAAATATAAAAAATATACGATCAAAATACCTTAGCTTTTTCCAAAGCTCAACTACAACGTTATATTGTTAATAAATAATTAAAATGATAAAAAAATAATTAATTTATTATGCATTCAAAAAACAAACTATGCTAATTTTACATATTTACTATTTTTAAAACTTCTTTTTTCGATTAATAATCAGCAAAAAGTTATTTAAGATTAAATCATAATTATATTGCATAAAAAAGTGTTACATGTCATTGTTTGTCTTACAAAAGTTAGACACATCTGTCATTAAAAATCTAAAGGATAAATAGTATTCCATAAAAAAAAGGCTGTCGATATAAGACAGCCTTTTTTTATAATTTAATCGGGTTTAATTTTCTATTTGAAATGGTAGTGTAATAACAGAAGGATAGTAAAGTTTTATATTGTTAAGAGAACTCATTTTTCTTTCAAAAAAAAAAGGCTATCCATAGGATAGCCTTTAAATTATTTAGGGATTAAAAATTAATCTACTGTTATAGTTTTTGCAACGTTGTCAATTTTTAAAACTCTTGGTCCTGTTGGTCCAGTGTATTTAAAGTTACTGTCACCATCTGCAGCATTTACTAATTCTGAATCGATAGTATAACCTAAACCTGAATAGTAAGTATAGTTATGACTATTATTTGCGCCCCAGTTACCACCACTTGTAAAGTCATTTGATAAAAATTCTCTAAATGCTTCTCCGCTTTTAAGAACAATAGTCACTTGGTAAATATTAGTTTGACCTGGAACTAAAGGAAACTCAGTTTCAGCATCTCCGTCCCAGCTCCATCCACCAGGTGTAGCTGCTCCAACTAACCAGTGAGAACTTGCTAATGGCGTGTGATAAGGAGTTGCTTTAAAAGTATAGAAGTTTGAGTATTGTGCTTCAGCACCAATTCCAACAGTAGCTTTAATACGAATGTCTACACTATTTTCTTGTTTCTCAATAAAACCACCATTAACTAAAGCAGAGTTCAATTCTGCTACTGTCAAAGCTTTAAAACGAGCAGTAGTTGTAGTTACAGCAACAGGAGCAGCAAATTTAGTTCCCGCTTTTGCAATTTCAATTGTATAGTTTACTACTGTTTGAGTCCCGTCGTACTTCGCATCATCCCAAATTACTGTTGTAGCAATTTCTTTTTCTTTATCTTTTGTAAGAACAATATTGAAATCATTTTTTGGGCTAAGTAAAACTGGAGCCGTAACTGGCTGTATTACTGGTCTGTTTTCTACATCATCTGCATTACATGATACTGCTAAAACACCAATGAATGCGATTAAAATTTTATATATATTTTTCATTTTATTATTTTTTATAAGGTTAGTTAGTATCCTGGATTTTGTTTTAAAGTTGGGTTAGCCTGAATAGTTTTTGAAGGAATTGGCATTAGATTTCTAAATTCTTCTGTACCACTACCATTTTTAACACCACCTTTCCACTGCCAGATCTTAGATCCTCCTGTGAATTTACCAAAACGAATTAAATCTGTTCTTCTGTGACATTCCCAGAACAATTCTCTTGCTCTTTCATCTAAAATAAAGTCTAGCGTTAAGTCTGTAGCGGTAACGACACCAGCACCAGCTCTTACTCTAATTTTATTAATATACCCTAAAGCTGTTGTAGTATTACCAGAAGATGCTCCTCTTAAAGTTGCTTCTGCATACATTAAATACACATCAGACAATCTGTACATTGGGAAATCTGTATCAGGAATATCATTTCTTTGTGCAGCAGTTCCATCAGAATTTACGTTAGTGAATTTTTTAACCGCATAACCATTAGTAAATACTCCATAATCAGCAATATCTAAAGTTTGCCCATTTGTATAAAAAGTTCCTCTTTTATCAGCAGTTGCAGTTGCATCTGGAAACAATTGAACAAACTCTGGTCTTGCACGTATTCCAGACCATCCACCGTTCATACCTTGATCAGCAGCATTCATACTTCCACCAATAGATGCATGAAGAATAAAACTCATTCCTCCTCCGGTAGCTCTAATTGCATTACCATCTCCAACAATTGGGAAGATAACTTCCTTTTGTGCTCCATTTCTATTGTTATCAGCAGAAAACAAGAAACGGTAAGGTACATTTGCAAAAGTATATGCAGAACCAGTTATAATATCATTACAAACTGTAGCAGCATCATTATTTCTTTCTGTTCCAGTGTATACTTTAGCATTTAAATAAATTTGCGCTAATAAAAACTTAGCAGCCGTTTTATCTACTCTACCATATTCATTAGCTCCAGAAGCAACTAATGTATTATCCATATCTTTTAATTCTGACTCTACAAAAGCAAAAACTTCTGCTCTTGTTTTTTGCTCTGGATAATAGAATCCAACTGGATCTTTTTCAGTAGTAATTGGCACATTACCAAATAAGTCCATTAAATTCACATAAGAAAAAGCTCTTAAAAAACGAGCTTCTGCTCTAAGCTTAACAATTTCTGCCTTTAAAGTAGCATCAACACCTCTTGCCGTAAGTTTTTCATCCGTTGTTTGTCTTAAAAACTCATTAGCAACACTAATTTCGTAAAAAGCTCTTGAGAAAATTCCGTACAAAAACTGATTACTTGGACTCCATTGCTGACCATTTATTGCTGGTAAACCATCATCTGCCCATGCAATAATAGCCTCATCTGTTGGGAATTCCTGCGAAACAAATAATAATCGCAAGTAACTACTAAAATCTCCCGTAAGACCAAAAATATCCGGAGAACCATCTCCATCATTTCCTCCTACATATAAACCTGCATACAATTTTGCTAAAACTTGTTTGTATGATGCCGGATCTTGAAAAAAGGTATCAGAAAGAAACTCATCATCATCCTTTGGCGTCACATCTAAGTCGCTCGTACACGAAGTAAGCGTCATACTCAATCCTAAAATGAATAGGAGAAAATAAGATATATATTTAAATGATATTTTCATTTTGTTTATTTTTAAATTTAATTTTTCAATGTACTATTAGAAATTCGCATTTACTCCAAACAAGAATGTTCTGGCTCTTGGATAAACATTATTGTCTATTCCGTTGAATTTCTCAGGATCTAAACCATCGTATTTTGTTAAAACAAAAACATTCTGAACTCCTACCGTAAATCTTAACGAAGCAGCTTTTAATAATGTTTTATCAAAAGTGTATCCAAATACTACGTTATCAAGTTTGATAAAAGAAGCGTCTTTTACAAAATAATCCGAGTAATTACGTTGCGTTCCATTAGAGTTACTTTCTGTAGTAAAACCAGTATTGTAATAATCAGTACTAATATTAGACAAATCAGAATCTCTTCTTAACCCTGCTTGTAAATATCCTTTATCAGAACTTACGTTATCATAAATATAGTTTCCTAAACTAGCTCTCCAGTTCATTGTAAAATCGAATTTTTTATAATTCAAAGTAGAGTACAACCCGAAAGTATAATCTGCCGTTGGTTTATGAAATTTATAACGATCTGCATCTGTAATAGCGCCATCGCCATTTCTGTCTGCATAAGCACCTTGAATTGGTCTCTTGTTTGCATCATATAATTGCTCAAAAACAAAGAATGAATTTGGAGCAAATCCTGCAGAATGTATCAATACTTGGTTTCCTGTACCTCCAGCAATAATATCTCCTGTAATATATCCTTGAAATCCTGGAACATTAGTTCCTAAATCAGTGATTTTTTGATCGATATAAGTTGCATTAACAGCAAGGTTCCATGTCAATTTATCATTTTTGATAATGTCTGACTGAAGATTAAACTCAACCCCTTTAGTTCTTACGCTACCAATATTACTATATCCTTGGTTTCTAATATTTGCACCATCAGGGTAAGCGATTTCAGCCAAAAGGTCACTTGATTTTTTATCAAAATAATTAACCGTTCCAGTAATTCTGTCTTTAAAAAATCCAAAATCCACACCTACGTTCATCTCAGCCAAATCTTCCCATTTAATATCTGGGTTATAACCTTCTGGTCTTGCAGCTTTGTAAATAACTCCATTAAAAAGGTATTGTGTATTGATTGTTCCTAAAGTTACTCTTCTTAGGTAATCGTATTGAGGTACAATATCTTGCTGACCTGTAGTTCCGTATCCAACTCTTAATTTTAAACTTGACAAAGTCTCATTATCTTTTAAGAACTCTTCTTGAGCAACATTCCATGCAAAAGCAGCTCCTCCAAAATTACCCCATCTGTTTTCTTTAGCAAAACGAGAAGTTCCGTCTCTTCTGTAGTTTAAAGTCAATAAATATCTACTGTCATAATTTAAAGTCAAACGACCAAAATACGATTGTAAGTTAATATCCGGATCTGTAGTAACATCTTCTTTTGGATTTGGCTCTTTTGTTTGACCTGAATCATATCCAACTCTTTGAAACAACTGGTAGTTATATCCTGCTGTTGCATCAATTTTAAACTTACCTAAATCTTTAGTATAGTTAAAATAAGTATTTAAGTTTTTATTTTGGCGACTATCAGTATAATGAATATCTCCTCCTAAATTTACCCATTTTCCACTGCTAAATACTTCTGGCTGATATCCTAAAATACTTTGGTTACTTACTCTTGTATAACCATTACTATTAAATTTATCAATTCCTCCTTCTACAACTACTCTTAAATCTTCGAAGAAATGAAGTTTATAGTCTAATCTAATATTTCCCCATTTTCTAGTAGATGTTGATCTACGATCGTCTTGATTTAATCTGGCAACTGGGTTTCTTGCAGGCAATAATGGTACATTTCCATTTGCCTCCAACCATTCAAAGTAACCTGCATAACGAGAACCCGTTTGATAAACAGATTGTGTTGGATCGAATGAAATAGCACTACCAATTACCGGACCTTCATCTTGAAATTGATTTTTTCCAAATGCTAAATTTCCGCTAATATCAATTTTTAAGTGATTATCAAATAAAACTGGGTTTAACGATAACGATGTCGTAGTTCTTTCAAAAGAAGTGTTTCTTAAGATTCCAGGATTATCAACATTTCCAACAGATAAACGTACGGGCAATTTGTTGAACAAAGCACCACTTACAGAGATATTGTTGTTTGTTGTTAAAGCAGTATGAAAAATTTCATTTTGCCAGTTTGTATTTGCTGTACCCAATAAAGCTTTTTGAGCTGCATTTCCTTTTTCATTTACTAAAGCACGAAATTGGTCAGCACTTAAAACATCTACAGTATTTGCAACTGTATTAATACCTACTTGAGAATTAAAGTTAACTTTTACACCACCTTTAGTTCCTTTTTTAGTAGTAATTACAATTACACCATTTGCAGCTCTAGAACCGTAAATTGCAGCAGCAGAAGCATCTTTAAGCACAGTAAAAGATTCGATATCATTTGGATCAATTGTAGACAAAATACTTGTAGATCCGTTAGGAACCGCATTACTCATAGGAAGTCCGTCAATTACAATTAAAGGCTCATTCGAAGCACTTAACGAAGATCCTCCACGAATTCTAATATCTGCTTTAGCTCCCGGCGCACCTCCACCAACAACGTTTACACCAGCAATACGACCGCTAATTAAACTTTCTGGAGTTACGTTAATTCCTTTATTAAATTCTTTTGCAGAAATTTGAGAAACAGATCCCGTTGCGTCTTTTTTCTTAACAGTACCGTAACCTACTTGTACCACAACCTCTTTAAGCTGATTGTTATCTTCTTCTAAAGAAACAGTTAACGATTGTTGTCCATTATAAGTAACAGTTGACGTTTTGTATCCAATAAATGAAACATTAATTTTGTCTCCATTTTTTAAATTAGATAACTGAAATTTACCGTCAAAATCTGTTGATGTGCCACCTGGAGCACCTTGTACATTTACATTTACTCCCGGGATTGGTTGTCCCGTTGCCAAATCGGCAACCGTTCCTTTTAAAGTACTTTGAGCGAGCACAGTAAACGGCAACAGTAGGAATAAAAATAACAACTTTTTGTAAATTGTTTTCATACTTTTTGTTTAAATTAGTTTGAGTTTTTGATTGTTAGTTAAGTTTTTAATTTTACTTCGAATTTCAAAATTAGGAATTTATTAACATGCTCGACCACAGTCAATTTTTATTGAGTTACGAAAACGTGGTAGTGTTGAAAACTTTCTATTTTTTGTAATCTTTTAAGTCAAAAATTGTCAATTATAAAAATATAAGATACCTTTATTAACAATTAGATTTTTTTCAAATAAATACCATGAAACGCAAAATAACCCTAAAACAGATTGCAAAGGAACTTGACGTATCCATTTCAACTGTCTCAAAATCACTACGAAACAGTCTGGAAATAGGAGAAGAAACACGTTTAAAAGTTCAAGCTTTTGCAAAGTTTTACAACTATAAGCCCAACAACATCGCTCTTAGTCTAAAAAATCGAAAAACCAAAAGTATTGGTATTATCATTCCGGAAATTGTACATTATTTTTTCTCTACTGTAATCAACGGAATAGAACAAGTTGCCAACGAAAACGGCTATAGTGTTGTGATCTGTTTATCCGATGATTCTTTTGATAAAGAAGTCCTAAATATGGAAATGTTAGCCAACGGAAGCATCGACGGTTTTATCATGTCTCTCTCTAAAGAAACCCAGTACAAAGGCGATTTTCACCACATTACCGAAGTTATCAATCAAGGAATGCCCGTTGTAATGTTTGACCGCGTTACCAACGATATTTTGTGCGATAAAGTAATTATTGATGATAAAGCTGCCGCTTATGAAGCTGTTCAAAGTTTAATTGATAACGGCAGAAAAAAGATCGCTCTCGTAACTACTGTTGATTATGTAAGTGTTGGAAAATTAAGAACCGATGGTTACGAAAAAGCACTTCTGGACAACGGATTACCATTCAACGAAGATTTAATCATTAAAATTGAAGATGTAGATACTTGCGAAATTACCATAAGTCAGCTTTTACACGACAGAGCTTTTGACGCTGTTTTTGCTGTAAACGAGCTTTTTGCCGTAACAATTATCAAAACTGCAAGTAAAATGGGATTAAAAGTTCCCGAAGATTTGGCTGTAATTGCTTTTACAGATGGAATTATCTCCAAATACTCTACGCCAAGTATTACAACAGTAAGTCAAAGCGGTGAAAAAATGGGAAATAAAGCAGCTAAAATGCTGATCGAAAGACTCGAAGCCGATCACGATGATGACGAAGAAGAAAATGAAAATTATACCACCGAAGTGATCGAAACACATCTCATAAAAAGAGAATCTACTGACTAATTTTCTTAAAATCAACATATTCTAAAGCCATAAATAATATTTATGGCTTTTTTGTTAGGCTATTTAAAAAAATAATTAATACTTTTACGCCGATCAAAGCTTTTACTTTTACTTCGAAAAAACAGTAAGTTTTGATAAGCAAAGCGCTTATCGTCTAATTAATTTTTTAATTACGATAATGGAAAAGCGTAAATTAAGTTTCTGGGAAATCTGGAATATGAGTTTCGGTTTCTTAGGAATACAAATGGGATTTGCACTTCAGAATGCAAATGCCAGTAGAATTCTTCAAATTTTTGGTGCCGACGTACATGAATTATCATGGTTCTGGATTATTGCTCCTCTTATGGGATTAATAGTGCAGCCTGTTATTGGTCATTATAGCGACAAAACTTGGGGAAGATTTGGAAGACGAAAGCCATTTTTTCTTGTAGGTGCTATTTTAGCTTCAGTTGGATTAATTTTAATGCCACAGGCCAATATTTTCATTTCAGTATTACCCGCTTTATGGGTTGGAGCCGGAATGTTAATGATCATGGACGCCTCTTTCAACATTGCAATGGAGCCCTTTCGTGCTTTAGTTGGTGACAACTTAAGAACAGATCAACGTACGGCAGGTTTCAGTATTCAAACTTCATTAATTGGTTTTGGAGCCGTAATTGGTTCAGCTTTACCTTATGTTTTAACAAAATACTTTCATGTTTCAAACAGCACCGTTCCCGGAAGTGTACCCTTAAATTTGACGCTTTCTTTTATTATTGGTGCTGCGGTTTTAATTGGTTCAATTTTAGTAACACTTTTTACAACAAAAGAATATACTCCCGAAGAATTAGCCAATTTTGAAGATCCGCAAAGTGAAGCAGATATTCCTTCTGATGAGAAATCAAAACTTACAGACATTTTTACAGACTTTGCAAAAATGCCAACAACAATGCGTCAGCTAAGTTGGGTACAATTTTTCTCTTGGTTTGGATTATTTGGAATGTGGGTTTTTACCACTCCGGCAATTGCACATCACATTTACGGATTACCATTAAGCGACACTTCAAGCCAGCAATATCAGGATGCTGGAGACTGGGTCGGAATTTTATTTGGTGTTTACAACTTAGTTTCAGCTATTATCGCACTGTTTTTTCTTCCATACATCGCTAAAAAAATTGGTCGAAAATCAACGCATGCACTTTCATTAATTATTGGAGGAATTGGGTTAATCTCGATTTATTTTATGCCAAATGAAGATTGGGTTGTTTTACCAATGATTTTAATTGGAGTTGCGTGGGCAAGTATTCTGGCAATGCCTTATGCGATTCTTGCAGGATCAATTGCTCCTAAAAAAATGGGCGTTTACATGGGAATCTTCAACTTCTTTGTTGTTATTCCGCAAATTGTAAATGCACTTATTGGAGGTCCAATTGTAAAATATCTTTACAACGGCGATGCCATTTATGCCCTAATTACAAGTGGAGTTAGTTTTTTAATTGCCGCTCTTTTAGTCTACAAAGTAAAAGATGTAGACGATACTATTCAAAAATAATAAAGCAGAATTTTCTATATAATGAACAAAAAAGCATTCATATTCGACCTTGACGGAGTGATCGTTGATACCGCCAAATACCATTTTTTAGCTTGGCAAAAAATTGCACAATCTTTAAATATAAATTTCACACACGAAGATAACGAATTACTAAAAGGTGTAAGTCGGGTACGTTCGTTGGATATTATACTTGGATTAGGAAACGTTCAGGCTTCGCAGGAAGACAAGGACAAATGGTTAATTCAAAAAAACGAAGATTATTTATCGTATTTAGTCGACATGAATGAAAGTGAAATTCTTCCGGGAGTTTTAAAAATTCTGAAACTATTAAAAGATAAAAATCAAGGAATTGCGTTGGGTTCTGCCAGCAAAAATGCAAGACCAATTCTGGAAAAAACAGGGATTCTATCTTACTTCGATGTTATTGTTGACGGAAACGACGTTACAAATGCAAAACCAGATCCAGAAGTTTTCTTGAAAGCAGCGCAATTATTAAACATTGATGCAAAAAATTCAATTGTATTTGAAGATTCTGTAGCAGGAATTCAGGCAGCCAATATTGGCGGAATGGTAAGTGTAGGAATTGGTGAGGAAACAATTTTACATGAAGCTCAATACATTTTTAAAGATTTTACCGAAATCAGTTCAGAGTTTATCGAGAAATTGATTGGTTAATCTAGAATGTGGCAATGTGTCAATTTGATAATTACAAAATGAAAAATTATCTAATTGAAAAAACAAAAATCATAACAAATCATCTAATCAACAAACAATAAAACAATCAGCAATTACAGATAAAATCAAGTTAGAAACGTCAAACAATAATTATCTAATTGACACATTTTCTAATTATCCAATTGCCCAATTATCTAATTAAAGAAAAAAATGAATCAAGATTATATAAAACCAGACAATTGGTCCATCATCGAAGAAGGTTTTGATGCAGAGCGAGTAAAATCGTCCGAAAGTCTTTTTAGCATCGGGAACGGCGCTATGGGACAAAGAGCCAATTTTGAAGAAACGTATTCTGGCGAAACTTTTCAGGGAAGTTACATCGCAGGAATTTACTATCCAGACAAAACAAAAGTGGGCTGGTGGAAAAACGGATATCCAAAATATTTTGCAAAAGTATTAAACGCTCCAAACTGGATTGGAATTGACGTTGAAATTAACGAAGAAAACCTCGATTTAAATACTTGTACCGAAATTAAAAATTTCCGTAGAGAATTGAATATGAAAGAAGGTTGGTACAATCGTTCTTTTGAAGCTACATTGAAAAACGGAACCGAAATTGCCGTAAATGTTCGTCGTTTTCTTTCTTTAGATTTGGATGAAACAGGAATTATCAAATACGAAATTACGCCGCTAAACAAAGATGCAAAAATTGTTTACAAACCTTATATCGACGCTGGTGTAACTAATGAAGATGCGAACTGGGAAGAAAAATTCTGGGAACCACTTGAAGTAAAAAAAGGAACAAACGAAGCTTTTGTAACCGCACAAACGTTCAAAACGCATTTTAAAGTTACAACCTTCATGCACAATACGATTTTTGCAAACGGAGAAAATGTAAATATTTCCCCTTCAACAATCGATTCAACTACTGATAGAGTTCAGTTTACTTACGGAACTATTATTGCAAAAGGACAAACCTCAGCAATTCAGAAAATTGGTGGATATACCGTTTCTTTAAATCACGAAAACACTTTGGCTGCAGCCGAAAAAACGATCAAAACTGCTGTTAGTTTAGGATATGATGCTTTACTTCAAAATCAAATTGACGCTTGGAGTAAAATCTGGGAAATGTCAGACATTACAATTGATGGCGATGTAAAAGCACAACAAGGAATTCGTTTCAACATCTTTCAACTAAATCAAACCTATTTAGGAAAAGATTCTCGTTTAAATATTGGCCCAAAAGGTTTTACCGGAGAAAAATACGGAGGATCTACTTATTGGGATACTGAGGCGTATTGCATTCCATTTTACATGGCGACAAAAGATCAGCAAGTTGCAAGAAACTTATTGACCTATCGTTTCAATCAATTGGATAAAGCGATAGAAAACGCCAAAGACAATTTAGGTTTCAAAGACGGCGCAGCATTATATCCAATGGTTACCATGAATGGTGAAGAATGCCACAACGAATGGGAAATCACACACGAAGAAATTCATAGAAATGGCGCGATTGCATTTGCAATTTACAATTATCACCGTTTTACCGGAGATTACTCTTATATTCCTGAAAAAGGTTTAGAAGTATTAATTGGAATCGCACGTTTTTGGCATCAAAGAGCCTCTTTCTCTAAAGACAAAAATCAGTATGTAATTTTAGGAGTTACAGGCCCAAATGAATACGAAAACAATATCAACAATAATTTCTACACCAATTATATTGCAAAATGGTGTATTGATTATGCCGAAGAACAAATTAAAAAAGTTGCTGCAGAATATCCCGCAGATCACAAACGCATTTTAGAAAAAGTAAACCTATCGGCAACTGAAATTCAGGCATGGAAAAAAGTAGCCAATGATATGTATTTCCCATTTTCTAAAGAACTGGACATCTATTTGCAACAAGATGGTTTCTTAGACAAAGACTTAGTTCCTGTAAAAGACCTAGACAAATCGCAACGCCCAATTAATCAAAAATGGTCATGGGATCGTGTTTTACGTTCGCCATACATCAAACAAGCCGATGTTTTGCAGTGTTTCTATTTCTTTGAAGATCATTTTTCTAAAGAAGAATTAAAACGCAATTTTGAATTTTACGAATCGTTTACCGTTCACGAAAGTTCACTTTCGCCTTGTGTACACTCAATTCAGGCTGCGGCTTTAGATAAAATGGATATGGCATACACATTTTATTTAAGAACATCCCGTTTAGATCTTGATGATTACAACAAAGAAGTTGAGGAAGGTTGTCACATCACATCTATGGCAGGAACTTGGATGAGTATCGTAGAAGGTTTTGGCGGAATGCGTGTGAAAAATGACCAACTGCATTTTTCTCCAAAAATTCCAAAAGAATGGAAAGGTTACTCCTTCAAAATAAACTTTAGAAACCAAATTCTAAAAGTATCTGTAAATCATGACAAAACTACTTTTACTGTAGATGGCGATCAAGATTTAACAATTGTAGTTAACGGAAATCCTGTAATTGCAAGTAAATTTGTACAAATTAATTAAATTACAATACTCTAAAATCTAAAAAACATGAAAAACTTATTTTTCGCAAGTTTAATCTTGTTTGCTTTTAGCTCGATTGCAAAAGCACAACAATTAAAATCACCCGAAGGCAAGTTCGTAATGGAATTTTCGCTTCAGAACGACGGAACTCCAACTTACAATTTAAAATACAAAAACAAAGAAGTTGTAAAAACCAGTAAATTAGGTCTTGAACTTAAAGATGATAAAAAATCTTTATTGAATGACTTTACCGTTGTTGACACTAAAACTTCAACTTTTGATGAAACTTGGAAACCAGTTTGGGGCGAAGTAGATAATATTAGAAATCACTATAATGAATTGGCTGTAACTTTAAATCAAAAAGGAACAGAAAGACAAATCGTAATTCGTTTTCGTTTATTTGATGACGGTTTAGGATTTAGATATGAATTTCCAGCACAAAAAAATCTTACCTATTTTGTAATCAAAGAAGAAAGATCTCAATTTGCTATGACCGGAGATCACACTGCTTTCTGGATTCCGGGAGATTACGATACTCAGGAATACGATTACACAAAATCTAAATTATCTGAAATTAGAGGATTGTCAGAAAAAGCATATACAGCAAACGTTTCGCAAAAGAACTTTTCTCCAACAGGAGTTCAGACTTCTTTAATGTTAAAAACTAACGATGGTTTATACATTAACTTACACGAAGCTGCGTTGATCAACTATTCTTGTATGCACTTGAATCTTGATGACAAAAACATGATCTTCCAATCTTGGTTAACGCCAGATGCAAAAGGAGATAAAGGATATATGCAAGCGCCAAGTCATTCTCCTTGGAGAACCATTATGGTGAGCGATGATGCTAGAGAAATCTTAGCTTCAAAAATGACTTATAACTTAAACGATCCATCAAAAATTGAAAATACTTCTTGGATTAAGCCAGTAAAATATATTGGTGTTTGGTGGGAAATGATTACAGGAAAAAGCTCTTGGTCATACACAAACGATTTCCCTACAGTACAATTGGGTGTTTCTGATTTCTCTAAAGCAAAACCAAACGGAACTCACGGAGCAAATAATGCTAACGTAAAAAAATACATTGATTTTGCAGCTGCAAATGGTTTCGATGCTGTTTTAGTTGAAGGTTGGAACGAAGGTTGGGAAGACTGGTTCGGACACTCAAAAGATTATGTTTTTGATTTCTTAACGCCTTATCCGGATTTTGATGTAAAAGGTTTGCATGCATACGCAAAATCTAAAGGTGTAGAAATTATTATGCACCACGAAACATCTGGTTCTGTTCGTAACTACGAGCGTCATATGGATGCTGCTTATAAATTCATGAACGATAACGGATACACTGCTGTAAAAAGCGGTTACGTTGGAGATATTTTACCACGCGGTGAAAATCATTACGATCAATGGATTGTAAACCACTATCAATATGCTATCGAAAAAGCAGCAGATTATAAAATTATGGTAAATGCTCACGAAGCTGTTCGCCCAACAGGAATTGCAAGAACGTATCCTAACTTAATTGGAAACGAAGCCGCAAGAGGAACAGAATACCAAGCTTTTGGAGGTTCTAAACCAAATCACGTTACCGTTTTACCATTTACACGTTTAATTGGAGGTCCAATGGATTATACTCCTGGAATCTTCGAAATGGATATCAGCAAAATGAATCCAGAGAACAAATCGCATGTAAACAGTACAATTGCAAATCAACTAGCATTATACGTTACCATGTACAGCCCATTACAAATGGCTGCAGATACTCCAGAAAACTACAACCGTTTTCCAGATGCATTCCAATTCATTAAAGATGTAGCTGTAGATTGGTCAGAAAGTAAATATATTGAGGCTGAACCAGGAGATTTTATTACAGTTGCTCGTAAAGCAAAAGGAACAAACAACTGGTTTGTTGGTAATGTAAACGGAGAAACTCCACGCACATCAAACATCGATTTCAGTTTCCTTGAAAAAGGTAAAAAATACACCGCAACAATTTATGCTGATGCAAAAGATGCGCATTACAAAACAAATCCGCAAGCTTACACCATCAAGAAAATTGCTGTAACAAACAAATCAAAATTATCGCAGTTATCTGCTCCAGGCGGAGGTTATGCCATAAGCATTATCGAAACTAAATAATTTTTTTAAGACAAGTAATTTTCCCCAAGATTACTTGTCTTTTTTTTATCAAAATCTTTTTGTCACATCGAGCGAAGTCGAGATGCCGTATAGGTTCTCGACTCTGCTCGAACTGACAGTGAGAATAATTATTATAACTATGAAAAACCAAAAAACATCACTTATCTATAAATTAATTCTAATTGCTCTTATTTTTTCCGCTTCCGCAAAAGCACAAATTCAGAAAGTAGAACCGCCATTCTGGTACGCCGAAATGAAAAATCCGGAATTACAGATTATGTTCTACGGAAAAAATATCGCACAATACGAAGCTTCGGTTTCAAACAATGTTGTGATTAAAAATGTAGAGAAAACAGAAAATCCAAATTACCTTTTTGTAACAATTGATACGCAAAATTTAAAAGCTTCTGAATTGATTTTCTCATTCAAAACCAAAAACAAAGTTGCTTTCACGCAGAAATATTCGCTTAAAGAAAGAAGAGCAAATTCAGCAAACAGAAAAAGTTACGATGCATCGGATATGATTTACTTGATTATGCCGGATCGTTTTGCAAACGGAAACGCAAAAAACGACAGTGATGCTTCTTTAACTGAAAAAGGAAATCGTCAAGACCCAAGCGGACGTCACGGTGGCGATATCGAAGGAATTATCAAAAACCTGGATTATATTTCATCTTTAGGCGCAACAACGATCTGGAATACGCCTTTATGCGAAGACAATGATAAACAACATTCGTATCATGGATATGCGCAATCTGATGTTTACAAAATAGATCCTCGTTATGGAACTAATGAAGATTACGTTCGTTTATCTGCAGAAATGCACAAAAAAGACATGAAACTAGTGATGGATTATGTAACAAATCACTGGGGAATTACACATTGGATGATCAAAGATATGCCAACTAAAACGTGGTTCAATCAATTTGAGACTTTTACTCAAACACATCACCGTAGAGAGGTAATTACAGATCCTCACGCCTCAAAATTAGATCAAGAAATTTGTATTGACGGCTGGTTTGTTCCTTCAATGCCCGATTTGAATTTGAGAAATCCTCTAGTAGCAAAATACCTTACTCAAAATGCCATCTGGTGGATTGAATATGTAAATCTTGACGGATTTAGAGTAGATACTTATAATTATTCTGACCCAACAGCTATGGCAAATTGGGCAAAATCAATTACAAATGAATATCCTAATTTTAATATTGTGGGTGAAATCTGGATGCACAATCAGGCAAGTTTAGCCTATTGGCAAAAAGACAGTAAAATTGGTGCAATCGAAAATTACAATTCGAATTTACCAAGCGTAATGGATTTTACACTTCAAAGTCAGATTACTTCTGCTTTCAATGAAGATAATCCAACTTGGGACAACGGATTGATTAAATTCTACAATAATTTCGCAATGGATTTTTTGTATCCAAACACGGATAATATTTTAATTTTTGCCGAAAATCATGATACAGACCGTATGAACGATAAGTTCAAATATGATTTGCCAAAATACAAACTGGCAATGACTTTATTGGCAACAATCCGCGGAATTCCACAAGTATATTACGGTTCAGAAATTGGAATGGGTGGTGACAAAAGCAAAGGCGATGCAGATATTCGTCAAGATTTTCCAGGAGGATGGGCTGGCGATAAAAACAATGCCTTGACCGCAGCAGGAAGAACACCTGAACAAGCTAAATATTTCGATTTTACATCAAAATTATTCAATTGGAGAAAATCGAATGAAGCAGTTCATTTTGGGAAAATGACACATTATATTCCAGAAAATAACACTTATGTTTATTTCAGATCTACAGATGCTAAAACCGTAATGGTGGTTTTCAATAATAATGCAAAAGAACAAATTGTAAAAACAAACCGTTTTAAAGAAAATATCAAAAACTTTAAATCAGGAAAAGATGTCATTACAGGAAAAACATTCGATTTATCTTCTGAAATTACTTTAGAACCAAAATCAGCCTTGGTTTTAGAATTGGAATAAATATTTTATTTAAACACATAGAATCATAGATTTTCTGTTTCGATAAAAGCGTTTCACTTGTTTAAACAAACATAGCCTTGTAAACCCAAAGCTATGTGTAAATGACTAGTCATTTATTTAAATCTTTCTAAGACAAAGAAACGCTATGATTCTATGTGTTTAAAATTTTATTGCCACAGATTAAAGTATTATCCTAGATTTAAAAATCATTTTAATCTTTTAATCTGTGGCTATTTTTTCAACACAATGCATCCCAAAATATTCCTAAATAATGAAAAAATACACTTTCCTTTTTTTATCTTTAGTATACTTAATAATGAGTTGTTCTGGCTCAAAATCAGTTTCAATGAATAACGAAAATACTTCGAAAACACCTTTCGTTTGGGAAGGAGCAAATGTTTATTTTTTACTTACAGATCGTTTTTATAATGGAGATACTTCTAACGAAGTCAATTTTAACCGAACCAAAACTCCGGGTAAACTACGCGGATTTGAGGGCGGAGACATTATAGGAATTACAAAAAAAATAGACGAAGGTTATTTTGATAAATTAGGTATAAATGCCATTTGGCTTACACCGATTGTCGAGCAGATTCACGATGGTGTTGACGAAGGAACGGGTCTTAGTTACGGTTATCATGGTTATTGGGCAAAAGACTGGACAGCACTCGATCCAAACTTTGGGACCAAAGAAGACTTGGCAAAACTTGTAAAAAAAGCACACGAAAAAGGCATTAGAATAATTCTTGATGGTGTAATAAATCATACAGGACCAGTAACTCCAGAAGATCCTGTTTGGCCTTCGGACTGGGTTAGAACTGGTGTTGTTTGCGATTACAAATCGTTTGAAAATACTACAATGTGTACTTTGGTTGAAAACCTTCCAGACGTAAGAACTGAAAGTACTCAGGAAGTACAATTACCTCCTTTTTTAATCGAAAAATGGAAAAAGGAAGGTCGTTATGAAAAAGAAATTGCTTCTCTAAACGAATTCTTTAAAAGAACTGGTTATCCAAGAACACCAAAATATTACATTATAAAATGGCTTACAGATTATGTCCTTGAATTTGGCGTTGATGGTTATCGCGGAGATACGGTAAAACATACCGATGAAAACGTTTGGGCTGATTTTAAAAAAGAATGTGAATATGCTTTCGAAACATGGAAGAAAAACCATCCAAAAGAAGTTTTAGATCAAAACCCGTTTTACACCATTGCCGAGGTTTATGGTTACGGAATTAGTGGCGGACAAGATTATGATTTTGGAGACAGAAAAGTAAATTATTTCCAAAATGGATTTAACTGCATGATTAATTTTGAGTTTAAGTGGAATGCTGCTCAAAACGATTATGAAGGTTTATTTTCTAAATATTCGAATGCTTTGAACAATGATTTAAAAGGATATTCGGTTTTAAATTATATGTCCTCACACGACGATGGCCAGCCTTTCGATGCTAATAGAACAAAAAGTATCGAAGCCGGTACAAAATTATTGCTTTCACCGGGAATGTCGCAAGTATATTATGGCGACGAATCAAATCGCTCATTAGTGATTGAAGGTACTCAAGGTGATGCAACTTTGCGTTCTAACATGAATTGGGATGAGATTCAAAACAATCCTGAAGCTCAAAAGACAGTTCTACACTGGCAGAAATTAGGGCAATTCAGAAGAAATCATCCTGCCGTTGGAGCGGGAGTTCACAAACTGATTAATCCGTATCCTTATACTTTCTCTAGAATTTTTACCAAAGGAGTTTTTACAGACAAAGTAGTTATGGGAGTAGATTTGCCAAAAGGCAGAAAAGAACTTCCTGTTGGCGAAGTATTCCCAAACGGAGCCAAATTAAAAGATACTTATTCCAATCAAAATGTCGAAGTAATTGACGGAAAAGTAATTATTGACAGTGATTTTGATATTGTTTTATTGGAGCGCATTTAACCGCAAAGTTCGCAAGGTTTTTTTCTCTACTATAGTAAGAGTAAACACAAAGTTCGCAAAGATAAATCAACACAAAGCTTTGCGAACTTTGTGTTTTATAAAATCACTTACATAAAAAAACTTTGTGCACTTTGCGGTAAAACTGGACAGAGCAAATCTATTTTTCGCGACCTTTGCAGTTAAAATCTTCAAAATGCTAAAAATAGCTCATCGCGGTGCCAAAGGATACGAACCCGAAAATACTTTAAAATCCTTCCAGAAAGCATTAGATTTAAATGCTGACGGAATAGAACTCGACGTTCACTTAAGCGCTGACGGGTATCTTGTTGTTATTCATGACGAAACAATAGATAGAACGACTAATGGAAAAGGTCTTGTAAATGATTTTACTTTAGCAGAATTAAAATCATTTTTAATTGATGAAAAATACCAAATTCCAACTTTAAAAGAAGTTTTCGATTTGGTTGACAAAAAATGCCTGATCAATATCGAATTAAAAGGTTTAGGAACTCCAAGTAAAGTTGTATCTCTTATAGAAGAATACATCTCAGAAAAAAACTGGAATTACAATCATTTCATCATTTCAAGTTTTGATTGGAATATGTTAGACGAAACCTCAAATCTAAATCCGAATATTCCAATTGGAGTTTTAACAGAAGAAAATCTTGATACCGCTCTGGCTTTCGCCGAAAAAATCAAAGCAAAAGCCATTAATCCTGATTTTAATTTATTGAATAAAGAAAATGTTCATCAATTGCAGGAAAAAGGATTTCTGGTTTTTCCATGGACAGTAAATTCAGAACAAGACATTCAAAAAGTAAAAGGTTATAAAGTAGACGGAATTATCTCTGATAATCCAGATAAAATATAAAGTTTAAAATATCCACAGATTTTTTTGCCACGAATTACACAAATTTTCACAAATTTAAAAATGAATAAATTAATTCGTTGCTAAAGGAAAAATCCTTTTAATCTGTGTAATCTGTGGCAGAAAAAAATTAGTGCCAATTCGTGTAATTCGTGGCAAACCAAAAAAATATGATCAAAAATTTCGACATAATCATTGTTGGCGGAGGCGCTGCAGGTTTTTTTACAGCAATTAATATTACAGAGAAAAATCCGAAACTTAAAATTGCCATTCTGGAAAGAGGAAAAGAAGTACTTTCTAAAGTTCGTGTTTCCGGTGGTGGAAGATGCAACGTAACACACGCTTGTTTTGAACCTAATGAACTGGTAAAATTTTATCCAAGAGGCGAAAAAGAACTTCGTGGACCTTTTCATCAATTTTGTTCCGGCGATACAATCGAATGGTTCGAAAAACATGGTGTAGAACTTAAAATTGAAGACGACGGGAGAATGTTTCCCGTTTCGAATTCTTCTCAAACCATAATAGATTGTTTCTTAGAAGCAACCGGAAAACTAGGAATTAAAGTATTGACAGGACAAAGTGTACAATCAATTTTTAAAGCCGAAAATCATTGGAAAATTGATACTCAGGACGAAAATTATGCTACCGAAAAATTAGTGTTGGCAACTGGAAGTAATCCTAAAATTTGGGAAATGCTACAAACACAAGGACATGCAATTGTAAGCCCCGTACCTTCCCTATTTACTTTCAATATCAAAGATCCAAGAATTAAAGAATTACCCGGTGTTGCAGCACAAGTTACGGTTAATGTAAAAGATACTAAACTAGAATCTACAGGCCCTTTATTAATCACACATTGGGGAATGAGCGGACCAGCAATTTTAAAACTATCGGCTTGGGGAGCGAGAACTTTGTTTGATAAAAATTATCAGTTTACCATTTTCGTAAATTGGTTAAATGATGTTGAGACAGAAGATGCCGAAAAAATTCTGAAAGACTTAAAACAAGAACACGCTAAAAAAGCCGTTTCTAAAAAATCTCCTTTTGACTTCCCAAACCGTTTATGGGAAAGTTTAGTTTTAGCTTCGGGAATTGAAACCGAAACAAAATGGGCTGATTTATCTAAAATTCAATTGCAGAATTTAGCTTCTCAATTAACTAAAGCAAAATTTCAGGTAAACGGAAAAAGTACTTTTAAGGAAGAATTTGTTACTGCTGGCGGAATCGATTTAAAAGAAATCAATTTTAAAACTATGGAAAGTAAATTGCATAAAAACCTTTATTTTGCAGGTGAAATCGTAAATATCGATGCTATTACCGGAGGTTTTAATTTTCAGAATGCATGGACAAGCGGATTTATTTTAGCCAATAATATTTAGCATAATGAAATATAAAGGAATTATTTTTGATTTAGACGGAACATTGGTAAATTCATTAGAAGACATTTCAGGCGCAATGAACATCGTGCTAAAAGATCTAAATTATCCAACTCATACTTACGATACTTATCAATATTTTATTGGGAGCGGTTTACGAAATTTAGTTAGCAAAGCTTTACCGGTATCAAACAATTCAGACGAACAAATTCAAATTTGCTTTGATTCGATGATTAATGAATATCGCAAAATTTGCACTCTAAAAACAAAACCTTACGAAGGTATTTTAGAGTTACTAGACAATCTGACTTCGCAAAATATTAAATTAGCTGTTTTCTCCAACAAAGCCGATGAACTTACCAAAAAAATAGCATCAGAAATATTTCCTGATTACTTTGATACCGCAATTGGTTTAAGCACCGAAGCTCTTAAAAAGCCAAACCCATTTGAAGCTGTTGAAATAAGCAAAAAATGGAATTTAAATCCAGAAGAAATCCTGTTTGTAGGCGATTCTGATATTGACATGAAAACGGCTGTAAATGCTAATATGTTTCCTGTTGGCGTTTCGTGGGGTTACAGAACCGAAGAAGAATTAAAAACAAGTGGTGCAAAATTGGTTATCAACAATGCTTCGGAATTAATCGAGATATTATAAATCATGAATTCTTCATTACAAAAACAAATACTATCAATCGCTTCGTTTTCTGAAAATGAAATCGAAAAAATCGATTCTTGTTTTGAACATGAAAAGTTCAATGCTAAAGAATATCTTTCGTCAATGGGAAAAATCAGTAATAAGATTTTCTTTATTATTGAAGGTTTAGCAAGGGTTCATTACTTAAAAGACGGAAAAGAAATCACTACCTATTTAAGCTGTAATGAAGGTTTTATCGCTTCGTATTCCAGTTTTATAAATCAATCTCCTTCTTTTGAAAATATTCAATGTATAGAAGATTGCGAAGTGCTTTCGATCAGTTTTGAAAAAATGCAGTTTCTGTATAACAAAATACCGAATTGGGAACGCGTTGGCAGAATTTTAGCCGAACAAAATTATCTATGCATGGCAGATCGTGTTTTAAAACTGCAAATGATTCCGGCAAAAGAAAAATATCTTGCTTTTCTGGAATCGGCTCCAGCCAAAATAATTCAGCGTACTCCATTGATTTATATCGCTTCCTTTCTCGGAATTACGCCAGAATCTTTGAGTAGAATTCGCCAAAGTATTTCTTAACATTTATCAAGTAGATTAAGAAACCAAATTCAAATCTTTGTTAATATAAAATTCAATAAAATGAAAAATATTGCCAAAGACGTTTACCAAATTCCATTGTTTCCAAGAAATGCTATCAATTGTTATGTAATTGAAGATGTTTTAATTGATGCCGGAATTCGAAGTTCTGCAAACATAATTATAAAGGCTTTAAAAGATAAAACGATAATCAAACACGCATTGACTCACGCACATGCAGATCATCAGGGAAGCAGTAAAATAATCTGCGAAATGCTAAATATTCCGCTTTTATGCAGTGAACCTGAAAAGGCAGCTGCAGAAAATGGAAATGTAATTTTCGAATACCCAAATCCGAATCACGTTATTCCGAAATTTCAAAAACAATTCTGGGCAGGAAAAGGGCATCAAGTTTCTGAAATATTAAAAGAAAGCGATAAAATTGGCGGATTCACAGTTATTGAGACTCCAGGGCATTCCAGCGGACATTTGTCCTTTTTCAGAGAAAGTGATGGCGTTTTAATTGTTGGTGATGTGATGACAAATATGAATCTTTTGACAACAAAAGTCGGCTTACATGAACCGCCGCAGTTATTTACTTCTGATAAAGAAACGAATAGAAAATCCATTTTAAAATTAGCAGCTTTAAAACCAAAAATACTCTGCTTTGGTCACGGACCTGTTTTAAAAAATAATGGAGAGTTAGAAAAATTTGTTCGAAAACTCAAACTATATTATTAACAAGAATTTACACATTCTGTAAGTTTTCATTAAGACAATTCTAATAATTTTACTCTCAACTAATTAATTCTATATGAGAGTAAAATTACTTACCACAATTTCTTTTTTCACGTATCAGCTTAGTATTTCCCAAACCGAAAAACTCCTTAACGGAAAAGTTATTTCTAATAATTCTCCTCTCAATAAAGTTGAAGTAATAAATAAAACAGCTCAAACTAGTACAAGAACAAACGAGCGTGGAGAATTCTCGATTCTAGTAAAAGCGCAGGATAGTTTAATATTTTTCACAAAAGATTATCTATTCACACGGTTGAATATTACAGCAAAGGAAATCGAAACCAATAATCTTACAGTAAATATGATTGCGAAACCAGAAGAATTAAATGAGGTAATTGTTGCTCAAGCAATAAAACCCGTTTTTCTCAGTAAAGAAGATATAAAACAAATCAAATTAAATTCGCATAAATCAAAAGAGGGATTAAAAATTCAAAATTTTCATGAGGTAAAAGGAGGTCCACTAGATATGGATTTCATTCGTATGGGCAAGGAAGTTTACAACTTATTCAAAAGAGAGAAAAAGGTACCCAAAAAAGAAACTTCAAAAAGTAATTTTAGAAATTTAATTATAACCACATGTACTGAAGATTTCTTTCTCAAAGATTTAAAATTAAATTCTGAAGAAAAGGAACTTTTTCTTCAATTCTGCGATGCCGATCCAAAATCCAAAAGACTTTTAGAAAATCCAAATATTTTAAATACAATGGATTTTTTGTATTCTAAAAACAAAGAGTTTCAGCAGTTAAACTCAGAGATTAAAAACTAAAAGTTCTTTAAATGAAAGTAAAATTACTTACCACAATTTCTTTTTTCACGTATCAGCTTAGTATTTCCCAAAGCGAAAAACTCCTTAACGGAAAAGTTATTTCTAATAATTCTCCTCTCAATAAAGTCGAGGTAATTAATAAAACTGCCAAAACAAATACAACTACTAATGATTTGGGCGAATTTTCGATTTCGGTAAAAGCAAAAGATAGTTTACTGTTTTTCTCCAAAGATTATTTTTTCACCCGATTAAAATTAACTCAAAGAGATATAGATCAAGACAATATTATTGTCAATATGGTTATAAAACCTGAGGAACTAAATGAAATCGTTATTACAAACATAAAATTTGCTCCGATACATACTTCTCAGCAAGATATAGATGATATAAAATTCGCAAAAAATGTTTCATCTTTACAAAAGTACACTGGCGTTTACGATGGAACCATAACAAATGGTGTCGATTTTGCAAGACTTGGCACGGGTATAGTCAATTTGTTTAAGAAAGAAGACAATGAACCTAAAAAGAAAACTCCCGAAATTGACTTCAGAAAACTAATAAAAACATCTGTTCCAGATGATTTCTTTCTAAAAGATTTAAAATTAAAACAAGATGAAAAAGAATTGTTCTTAGATTTCTGTGATGCTGATCCAAGATCATTAAATCTACTTAATCACAGTAATATTCTCTTGACAATGGATTTTTTAATGCTTAAAAGCAAAGAATTTAAGTCATTGCACTAAAATCAATTATTTGTTTAACCACCAAATACTAGCATTTAAAACTCCTGCAAAAAGAACCCACACCAAATAGGGGATTAATAAATATCCAGCAATTTTATTGATTTTAACGAATTTAAAATACGTTTCATAAATCATAAGCCATAAAAGTGCAATTTCAATAAAAGCCAATAATGGATTTTTTAATCCAAAGAATAAATAAGACCAGATTGCATTTAATGCCAATTGAATTAAAAAAAATCCAAGTGCTTTTTTCACCTCTTCATTTTGTTCTTTTATCTTATCCCAAACTAATCCTGCTGCAACAGCCATAAAAATGTAAAGTACAGTCCAAACTGGCATAAAAATCCAATTTGGTGGATTAAAACTTGGTTTTATAAGAGTTGGATACCAAGCCTCTACACTTGGTCTTGTTACAGTACTGGCAGAATATCCTACTGCTAAACAAACTATCAGAGCAATTGCTATTTTGGTTATCTTGTTCATTCTATTTCAATTTTTAGTCAAAAATAGTGAAAAAGAAAGTTTAAACCATAGAAGCTACATAGGTTACCTTTCAATTATTACAATTTATTACACAAGTTACACGGATAAAAAATTATCTATAATGGTGAAAAAACTATCTTTGCCAAAATTTTATAATTCATGTTCACAACAACTGATTTCATTCCAAATCAATATATTTCGACAGTAGAAAAAGGAAACTTTGAATGGAGTGCGCCCAGCAATATTGCTTTAGTGAAATATTGGGGGAAAAAAGACAATCAAATTCCGGCAAACCCTTCGGTAAGTTTTACTTTAAAAAATTGCAAAACGATTACGAAATTGGGCTTTACTAAGAAAAGCGCTTCGGCCGAAGTCTCGGGACAGCTCAGCGTGGCAAATGAATTTTCTTTTGATCTACTTTTTGAAGGAAAACCAAAAGAGGATTTTAAACCAAAAATTCAGAAGTTTTTAGAACGAATTGAAATTTATTTACCTTTTTTAAAAGACTATCATTTTACGATCGATACTCAAAATACATTTCCGCACAGTTCAGGAATTGCTTCTTCGGCATCGGGAATGGCAGCTTTGGCAATGAATTTTATGAGTTTAGAAAGATTGCTAAATCCTAAAATGACTGATGACTATTTTTATCAAAAAGCTTCTTTTCTTGCACGTTTAGGCTCTGGAAGTGCTTGTAGAAGCGTAAAAGGAAACGTTGTTGTTTGGGGAAATCAGGCAAACATTGAAGAAAGTTCAGATTTATACGGAGTTGAATTTCCGTATGTAATTCATGACAATTTCAAGAATTATCAAGATACTATTTTGCTAGTGGACAAAGGTGAGAAACAAGTTTCGAGCACCGTTGGACATGATTTAATGCACAATCATCCTTATGCCGAAAGACGTTTTGCTCAGGCGCATGAAAATCTGGATCAGCTAATTGCTATTTTTGAAAGCGGAAATTTAGATGAGTTCATTAAAGTTGTTGAAAGCGAAGCTTTGACTTTGCACGCGATGATGATGACTTCGATGCCGTATTTTATTTTAATGAAACCAAACACTTTGCAGATCATTAATGCGATTTGGAAATTTAGAAATGAAACTCACATTCCCGTTTGTTTTACGCTTGATGCGGGAGCAAATGTTCATGTACTTTATCCCGAAAGCGTTAGCCAGAAAGTATTACAATTTATTCAGGACGAATTAGTTGTATTTTGTCAGAATCGTCAGTACATTTGCGACCAAATTGGAGACGGTGCAATTGCATTATAATTTTCCGTACCTTTAATTAAAATTTTGATTTTTAGACATAAAATAAACATGAAAGGACCACTATTTTACTCAAAAATATTACTCTTTGGAGAATACGGAATCATCCGCGACTCTAAAGGACTTTCTATTCCTTATAATTTTTACAACGGTGCATTGAAGAAATCTGAAGAACCTTCGGAGGAAGCTATGGCATCAAACGCAAGTTTAAAACGTTACGTAACTTATCTTGAAACTTTACAAACTGAGCAACCAGATTTAGTAACTTTTGATTTGGCTACTTTAAAAAATGACGTTGAAACTGGAATGTATTTCGATTCTAGTATCCCTCAAGGCTATGGAGTTGGTAGTAGTGGCGCACTTGTGGCTGCTATTTATGATAAATATGCTACAAACAAAATAACAGTTTTAGAGAATTTAACTCGTGAAAAACTGCTACAATTAAAAAATATATTTTCTCAAATGGAGAGCTTTTTCCACGGAAAAAGTTCTGGTTTAGATCCTTTAAACAGTTATTTAAGCATTCCCATTTTAATAAATTCCAAAGATAATATTGAAGCAACGGGAATTCCTACTCAAAGTTTTGATGGAAAAGGGGCTGTGTTTTTATTAGATTCTGGAATTGTTGGAGAAACTGCTCCAATGGTAAATATCTTTATGGAAAACCTAAAAGACAAAGGTTTTCGTGCGATGCTTAAAAACCAATTTGTAAAATATACTGACGCTTGTGTAGAGAACTTTTTACATGGCGACATGAAATCATTATTCACAAATACTAAAAAGCTGTCAAAAGTCGTTTTAAATAACTTTAAACCAATGATTCCGGAACAATTTCATGGAATATGGCAAAACGGAATTGACACAAATGATTATTACTTAAAACTTTGTGGTTCTGGCGGTGGCGGGTACATTCTTGGTTTTACTGAAGATTTAGAGCGCGCTAAAGCATCTTTAAAAGATTATAAGTTAGAAGTTGTTTACCAATTCTAATTTAAAACTTCTTTAAAAATCAAGCCTTCTAAATATGTCTTTCCAGAAATTATTAAGATAAAAGCTATCTAATATGAAAAGCATTTTAAAAATCATCAAAGCAACTTTTTTAGGAGGAATTCTGTTTTTGGCGCCAATCGTTTTGTTATTGGTTATTCTTGAAAAAGGATATCATATTATACAGAAAATAACACATCCAATTATAAGTCATTTCCCTAAAGTGAAAATTTTAGGATTGGCAATCGAAGAAATAGTTGCGATAACAATCATATTCATTATTTGTATTACTGCCGGTTTAATTGCCAGAACAGAATATGCTAAAAGACTAATTGAAAAATTAGAAAACGGAATCCTAAGCTTCATTCCAGGTTATTCATTCATGAAGAAAACGAATGAAAACATAATGGGCTTTGAATCTAATGAAAATTTAAAAGTGGTCTTAGTTCCCACAGATGCAGGATTGCAATTTGCTTTTTTAATAGAACAAATAGACGAAAACAATTTTACTGTATTTGTTCCTGACGCACCAAGTCCTTGGACTGGCTCTGTATGTTTTGTAAATAAAAAAGATATTACAGAAGTTGGAATTTCTCAGAAAGAAGCCTTAGCTTGCATTAGAAAATTAGGTCTTGGTTCTGCAGCACTATTAAAAGACAAACTTTAATATCTACAGCAAACCTATTTTTTAGAAACAAGTCTTAATTAATCCCCCAAACTAATCTTATAAAATGTTAAGCAGACAGCACAAGCTTTTAGTGATGAAAATTGTTAGTTTGTTCTCTGTCGTAAGAGGCTATAACATTCCTATTATTGTTTTAGCACAATACTTATCAGCAATTTTTATTTTGGCTCCTGAAAAAAGAGCACTTGATATTTTACTAGATTTCAACTTATTTTTGATTGTTTTTGCATCGGCGATTACAATTGCATCGGGATATATTATTAACAATTTTTACGATAGCCAAAAAGATCTAATTAATAGACCGAATAAATCTATGTTGGATCGATTGGTGAGTCAAAAAACGAAACTTTCAGTTTATTTTACGCTTAATTTTATTGCAGCCTTAATGGCTTTGATTGTTTCCTGGCGTGCATTTTTATTCTTTTCGGCCTATATTTTCCTGATTTGGTTCTACTCACATAAAATTAAAAAATATCCAATTGTTGGCAATCTGACTGCGGCTTTTCTGGCTGTTATTCCATTTTTCGCGATTTTATTGTACTTCTACAACAAAATTTCTTTTGAAGAGATTGAGGATCATATGAGTCATTTTATGGTGATTTCCGCGCATGCCGTTTTCTTGTTTTTATTGTTGCTTATTAGAGAAATGATCAAAGACTTAGAGAATCTAAAAGGAGATTTGGCCAACAATTACAGAACGATTCCAATAATTTATAACGAAAAGATTTCTAAGCAAGTTATTACCATACTAACATTTCTAACTGTACTTCCGGTTTACGTTTTAATCAACATTTATGATGTGGGTTATATGGACATTTATTTTTATGTCTGCTTTGTTGTATTACTATTTTTCTTGATTTATTTATGGAAATCGAATTCTAAAGAACAGTATTTACTGCTTCATAATGTATTGAAGTTTTTAATTGTTTCCGGCGTTTGCTGCATCGTTTTGATTAACCCAAGTATTTTGTGGCACGGAAAGAATTTACTATTAAAGTCTTAAAAACTATTGAACTGAGATTCTCGAAGAATTACTGAAAAGGTTTATAAATTATAATTTCAAAATTTTATTCTTCTTTGTAAAATAACCTTTTTTACAAAATGTCTAAAAGAAGCTAATTGTCTGAGGATAGCCCCGATTGCGCAGAAATCCTTTTGTTTTTTCCTTTAAAAAACAAAAGATTGGAGCAAAAGCGGGAAACCATGCTTGAAAAAAATGCCAATTATAATGCTTCTACATCTACAAAAAATAACAGCTATCAATCTAAGAACAATGAACTTAGGATTATTTAGCAAGAATAAACTATCTTTGCACAAATTACAGAATTTATGAACAATAAGGAAGGCAATAATAAAAGAGGCGGATCTAGACCAAGTGGCTCTAGACCAAACTCTAACAAGCCAAAACCTCCTATGGCGAAGCGCGCTCAAGGGCCAAAAAAAGTGAAACCTGCTGTTAAGGCTGCCGAAGAAGAAAAGGCTGAAAAAATTAAAAAACAGAATCAGGCTCCAAAAAGACAAAAAGCTGCAGACGAAATTCGTTTGAACAAATACATCTCTAATTCTGGTGTTTGTTCGCGTCGTGATGCTGATATATACATTCAGTCTGGAAACGTTAAAGTAAACGGTGTTCCGGTAACTGAAATGGGTTATTTAGTAAAAATTAATGATGTTATAAACTTTGACGGCGTTACTTTGACTCCTGAAAAGAAAGAGTACATCTTGTTGAACAAACCTAAAAACTTTACTACTGCTCTTGACGAAGGTCAGGAATATCGTAACGTTCTAGAACTTGTTCGTGGTTCTACAAATGCAAAAATTGGTCCAATTGGAAGAATGGACAAAAATACAACTGGTTTGTTGTTGTTTACTAATGATACTGATATGATTCGTAAATTTACTTTACCAAATCAGAAGTCATCTAAAATCTACCAGGTCTCTTTAGATAAAAACTTGAAATTTGAGGATTTAGAAAAAATCAGCAAAGGTTTGGTTCTAGACGGTCACCGCGTATTTGTTGAAGAAGTAAGCTATATTGAAAAGGAAGCAAAAAGCGAAGTAGGTCTTAAATTACGTTCATCGAATGTAAAAGTTGTTCGTGCTATTTTTGAACACTTTGATTATGATGTATTACGTATTGATCGTGTATCGTTTGCTGGTTTGACTAAAAAGAATTTACCAAGAGGTAACTGGCGTTTTTTGACTGAGCAAGAAATTATCAATTTGAAAAACGTTTAAGAAACGATTCAACATTGATTTTATATATAAATCCTATTTTACTTTTGTAAGATGGGATTTTTTATTTTAGAAACTAAAAAAAGTTATGACCAAAAAGTGTAAAAATAGACCTTCCTATTGATTGGTTTTTTTCTTCAACCGTTTCATAACATGAAAATCCAAGCATAATTTTGATTCCGGGTGGAATACTGTTTAAAATATCTCTTTTTTGATCCTCCAAAAGTAATTTTAAACTTTCTAGCAATTGACTGTTATTCTTAAGATAAGAGACGACTAATAAAGCTGAAAAATTGAGAATCTCTCTGGCAGTTTCACTTTTAATTCCAACTTCATTGGAAATCATTTCAGAAATCCTACCTTTTTTGCTTGTAAAAATCTCTTTAACTATAGAGCTTCCTTCGATTCGGTAGCAGTCATCTACAGATAAAATTCGTCCTGATGTAAAATCGACTTCCTTATAAAAGGTAGAATCGTCTTCTAGCAATGAAACAATATCTTTATAAAAATCTAACTCCTCGGCCCTATTATATAAACCCATTAAAACTGTACCTATCGAAACATCAATTCCCTTTATTAAAAGTGCATCATTTTCAAAATAAAACTTGTTTAACTTTGAAACAACATTAGAAGAAATAAAACGTCTAAGTTCAATTTGTAGGTTTGGGGTCATACTTAAATTGTTTAAAAATTATTTAAATCCATTCAAAATAGCCGATAAAGTGAGGCTTTTTATCGTTTATTGGGATAAAAATATAAAATATTTTAACATTTCCAAAAAATAAGTTAAATAGTGAATTGTAAAATTAACAATTGTTAAAGTCAAAAATCTCAAACCACCAGTAAACATAACATCTTCGTTATCAAAACAAACGAAAAATATTTTCAAAAAAAATAAGGAAATTTTAATGAAATTTAAAAAAATAGGAAAATACGCAATTTTAATTACTTAAATCAAAACAATCCTGCACGGTTTTGCCAAACAATGCTAACAAAAATACCTAAGTAAATAATACAGAATAGAAAATTTACAAAACTTGAAGCGATAAAACCAAGTAACGAACCTGTTGCTGCTTTTAGTGCACGTTGATGATTTTTAGAATCATAAATTAACTCGCCCACAAATGCACCTACAAAAGGGCCAATAATAACTCCAAAAGGTATAGGAGTCAAAATACCAACTATTAAACCAATATTAGTTCCCCAGATTCCGTAAGAGCTACCACCAAATTTTTTGGTTCCTTTAGCAGGAATCACATGATCCAGAATGGTAATAACAATCGTTAACAAAAGTGTGATACCTAAAACCCAATAATTGTTCTCGACCGCTTTTGTTAAATATAGTAATAATAAACCAACCCAACAACTTGACAATCCGGGTAAAACTGGCAAAAAACTACCAAAAATACCAATAATCATACATATAAAACCAAGTAGTAACAATAGTGAATCCATATATTTTTTTGTAATTTTGTACCTACAAACTTATTAATAAAACCAATCAATGCGACAGTTTATACAATTCCTATTATGCGCTTCATTGATTATCCTAATGAACAACAATATATATGCCCAAACCAAAAAACTTTCGATAAACGATCAATTGGTTCAAGACAGCATTTATAAAAGTACTAAGAAAAAGGTATTAAATTTTTCGATGAAAGATTTCGACAATCTTTTTTTTGAATTTTTCAATGCCAAAAGCGATCCAAATAAAACCTTGAGCAAAGCTGAGTTTTATAATTACACTGTTCAAATAGCCACTTTTTCTGACAGGCTAGCTTCTTTATATCCTGATCAAAAGCAAGTTGCAGCAGAGAACAAAGAAAAATGGCTTTCAGAAAGCTATGAAGAATATTTAGAATACAAAGCTTCTCAAAAAAAATAATTGTATTTTTGTGTCCTAATTAGTACACTCAATCCAACATCAAAATCTTGAAGCAATTTTTCCTTCTTTTAATTATATTATTTTTCAATTCTTGTCAATATTTTGAGAAGCAGGTTCCGTCTGAAAAAGAGTTACTACAAAAAGAATTAAAATCGATTAACTGGAAACAAGTTGATGAATACCCATCAGTCTCAAACTGCGAAAAAATAGCAGATAAAAAACTACGCAAACAATGTTTTTTTGAAGTAATGTCTCAGCTTATTCAGCAAAAACTAGATATTGATACGCTCTCAATAATGTATCCGGAATTAGATACAATCGAAGTAAAAGTTACTGTATTTCCTAATGCTACCATGAAATTTGAGCCACAATTCCCTAAAGATTCTGTTGCTTACGACACTATTAAAATTGATAGTATTTTGCATGCCCGTTTAGTCGATTTCCCAAAGATAAACCCAGCCATTAAACGTGGGATTCCAGTAAAAACTCAATTTATTCTACCTGTTATTCTTAAAGCTAAAACTGAGAAATAGACATTAAGATTATTTCCCAAATCTTCGCTCTTTCCACTCATAAGAGCCAAACAAACTATACAAAGCTACTACAGAACTGAAAAAAGGATAAAGTAGACTACTCAAAAGCAAACTTTGAATTCTATTCTTACTTAAGAATCGATTTGTTATATAAAGCAAAATAAAATCGATAATAAACTTGAAAGCAAGTATTAAAACTAAAACTTCCCAGAGCAAAATTCTAAAAGCAACCAGTACAAATCCAATTACGATAGTAAGATTGCCAAAAAAAACAATCAATCCTAAAAACTTTCCAAAACTACTTTCATAAGAACCTGTTTTCGCGGCCCACCGTACTCTTTGATGAAATAAAGATTTCCAATTTTCTGTTGGTTTCGTGATAACAATAGCTTCCTTCGCTTTTAAATAATGAACTTCGTTTGGAAATAAATTTGCAGCTTTTTGCAATAAAAAAACATCATCCCCACTGGCTATTTTATTATTTCCGTCGAATCCGTTTAGCGATTCGAATAATGATTTTTTGTACGCAAAATTAGCCCCATTACACATAAAAGCGCTCTTTAATCCAAAACTCCCAATTGTAGCGCCTTGCAAACTTGTTAAATCTAGTTGCTGAAAATGATCTAAAAAAAAGTTCTCACATTGATACGTAACCGCGCCAGCCAACATGGAAATATTATGTTTTTGAATATAATTATCGAACGTTAAAAGCCAATTTTCAGGAACCAAACAATCAGCATCTGTAGTAATAACCCAATTGGTTTTTACATGTTGCATTGCTGTTGTAATAGCATCTTTTTTAGGAGAATTTGAAACACGAATATTGTCTATAATTGATAATTGATAATTAACAATCGATAATTGAAACTTCTCTTTAGAACTATCATCAACCAAAATCACTTCATATAAATCCGTCGGATAATTTAAATTAGAAAAGCTCTGTAAAAGATTAGGTAAATTCTCGGCTTCATTCCTAAACGGAACTACAATTGTAAAAGTTGTTTGCGGTTTTAAATCTGTTTTCTGATAGCTTTTTACTTTAAAAAAACCATAAACAAGCAAAACAATACTTATCGCATAAATGATTAATATGAGAAACAAACCAGAAATCATTCCGCTGGTTTTGTTTTAAAATTCAGAACAAAATAACTCCCTAAAACAACTGGTAGAACCACATTCAAGAACCACATTAATGTACTAATAAAAACGACGATCCATTCGTTTACACCAAGAATTCCAAAGAAATATATAGCAACACTTCCTTTTACTGCAAAATCCAGAAACTGAAATGTTGGCAATGATGATGCTAAAAAATAAACGGATGCGATGGTTGCCATTAAAATAAAGTACGGCAACTCAACATCAAAAGCCAGAAACAAAAAGTAATATTGATGCGAAAAAACCAAATAACGCAAAATTCCAAAAAGAATGTTTTTACGATGAACTGATTTTGGAATTTCATTAATCTTATGCACTAATTTTTCAATCGAATATCCTTTTATTTTGATTTTCTTTAGAGAGAATAAAACGATCAAAACCAAAATAAATCCACCAAATAAAATCGCAACTGTTTTGGTCGTAATCACATTATAATTAACATTGAAATACATTAATCCAAAGATTCCAAAAATGATGGTCAGAATCATTTGAATTCCGTTGCAGATCAGGTTTAAGAAAACTACTTTTTTAGCTTCAGATTTCGGGTAGAACAATGCCTTTCCTGCATACTCTCCTACTCCATTTGGTGTAAAAATTCCAGCAGTTAATGCTGCCAAAACTTGTTTTGTAGCTTCTAAGAAAGAAATTTCATGAATAACTTTGGCCAGATTCTGCCATTTCAGAATCTCGAAATAGCGATTTAAAACACTCAAAAGCAATATAAAACTGATTCCTAAAACCGATTGATTTTTGCGAAACAATGTGATGAACTTTTGCCAATCGAGTTTGTCATTATTCGCCAATTGATCGTAAATAAAATAAAATGCGCCACCTACAATCAAAAGTTTGACTAGAAGAACTAGGAATTGTTTAGCTTTGTGAGGAATTGAAATCATGCTGCAAAAGTAAGCAAATGTGCCAATTAGAAAATTAGAAAATGTGGCAATTTTTCTAAACCTGAAACTTTAAACTTGAAACAAAAACCTCTTGACAAAAGAACGCATCATATTAGGTATTGACCCAGGAACAACGATTATGGGTTTTGGATTGATAAAAGTTATCAATAAAAAAATGGAATTTTTGCAATTAAACGAATTGCAATTATCCAAATACGACAATCATTACCAAAAACTAAAGATCATTTTTGAGCGTACTATTGAGTTAATCGAAACGCACAATCCTGACGAAATTGCTATTGAAGCTCCTTTCTTTGGTAAAAACGTACAATCAATGTTAAAACTTGGTCGCGCACAAGGTGTTGCAATGGCCGCAGGACTTTCGAGAGATATTCCGATTACCGAATATGAGCCTAAAAAAATAAAGATGGCTATTACCGGAAACGGAAACGCCAGTAAAGAACAAGTTGCAAAAATGCTTCAACAACTATTAGGTTTAAAAGAATTACCTAAAAATCTCGATTCTACAGATGGTTTGGCAGCAGCGGTTTGTCATTTCTTTAACTCTGGAAAAATAGTTGCCGGAAAAAGTTATACAGGTTGGGATGCTTTTGTGAAACAAAACGAAGAACGTGTTAAAAAATGAGATAATGTGTCAATTAGATAATTAGATAATTCCTGTATTACGGATATTTAGTATGTAATTGACACATTATCTAATTGACACATTATCTAATTAAAAAATGTCAGGAATATACATTCATATACCTTTTTGCAAGCAGGCTTGTAATTATTGTGATTTTCATTTTTCGACTTCGATGAAAAAGAAAGACGAGATGGTTTTGGCTTTAGCCAAAGAAATTGTCATGCGTAAAAATGAGTTTAAACTTTTCGACTCCGCTCAAAATGACAACCAAATTGAAACCATTTACTTTGGTGGCGGAACACCTTCTGTTTTGAGCAATGACGAAATTAATCATCTCATAAATACTATTTACGATAATTATAATGTTATCGAAAATCCCGAAATAACACTAGAAGCCAATCCTGATGATCTGTCGACTGAACGAATAATCGAATTATCTAAGAGTCCAATAAACAGATTAAGCATTGGGATTCAATCTTTTTATGAAGATGATTTAAAGATGATGAATCGTGCTCATAATTCGGCAGAAGCCATAAATTGTTTGACCGAAGCAACAAAATATTTCGATAATATTTCACTTGATTTGATTTACGGGATTCCAGGATTGACAGATGAAATGTGGAAAAAAAATATCGAAACAGCTTTGAGTTTTGGTATTCCGCATATTTCGAGTTATGCTTTGACTGTTGAACCCAAAACTGCTTTAAGGAAACTAATCGATACCGGAAAAATTGCAGAACCACAAGATGAAGTTGCTTCCAATCATTTTATGATTTTGGTCGAAACGCTTCAAAAAAACGACTTTATTCATTATGAATTATCGAATTTTGGAAAAGAAGGTTATTTCTCCAAAAACAATTCGGCTTATTGGCTGGGCAAAAAATACATCGGAATTGGTCCTTCGGCACACAGTTACGATGGTGAAAAAAGAGGCTGGAATATTGCCAATAATTCACTTTATATAAAATCAATTCAGGAAGACAAACTCCCTCTTGAAACTGAAATCCTGACAATATCAGATCGTTATAACGAATATATTATGACGGGATTACGAACAATTTGGGGTGTATCTTTAGAGAGAATTGAAAATGAATTTGGATTGGAATATTTGAATTACCTCAACAAACAATCTCAAAAATTCCTAAATGACGATTTACTTTCAATAGAAAACAACATTTTAAAACCAACTCCTAAAGGAAAATTTTTGACTGATGGAATTGCTTCAGATTTATTTTATCTAAATTTGGAAGAATAAAAATTGAACGCTAATAAAACGGATGCAAGCAACGTTGATAAATCCGTGAAATCTGCGTTAGAATATCCGTAAAATCCACGTTCCATTATGCTAGCACTACTTGACAACAAATATCAGATAGACATATCAAAACCAATCGATATTTCGATTCCGTTAACCAATACTGATGAAAATCCAATTGCCTGGTATATTGAAAAACCGGTTATTGAACCTGTTGTTTTTGGCGATTGGATTGGTAAAGTTTCTGAAGGGAAATCTTCGACTAATTTCAATAATATTTTTTTTAATCCGCATGGACATGGAACTCATACGGAATGTTTAGGCCATATTACGAATGATTTTTATAGCATCAATCAGTGCTTGAAACAGTTTTTCTTTTTTGCAAAATTGATTACAGTTGAACCTGAAAAAATTGGAGATGATTTTGTGATAACTAGAAAGCAAGTTCAGAATGCGTTGAGCGCTTTGACTTCACTCAGTATGACAAACGAGGCTTTAATAATTCGAACGCTTCCAAATCAAAGAGACAAAAAATCTAGAAAATACTCGAATACAAATCCTCCTTATTTATCTGAAGAGGCTGCGATATTTATCCGCGAAAGCGAAATTCAGCATTTACTAATTGATTTACCAAGTGTCGACAAAGAACATGACGAAGGAAAATTATTGGCTCACAAAGCTTTTTGGAACGTAAAAGACACTTTGAACTTGAACACTGATGCAAGATTGAATGCAACAATTACTGAAATGATTTTTGTTCCTGATGAAATTGAAGATGGAGAGTATATACTAAATCTTCAAATTGCTTCGTTTGAAAATGATGCAAGTCCAAGCAAACCAATTTTATATAAGATTTAAAAGTCGCCACGAATTTCCCGAATTTACACGAATTATACTTGTATTTTTTTGCCACAGATTACAAGATTTACACAGATTTAATCCTTTAATCTGTGGCAGAATAAAAAAAATTCGCGGAAATTAGTGAAATTCGCGGCAAAAAAACAATAAACTATGATTAGTGTCTCAACAGATAAAGCTAAACTTGACATTCCTTTCATCCAAAATTTCCTGAAGGATATTTATTGGGCTGCGGGACGAACGATTGAAGAAGTTCAAACTACTATTGATGCTTCGGTTTGTTTTGGAATTTACTTAAACGACAAACAAATTGGTTTTGCCAGAGTAATTACTGATTATGTTGTTTTTGGATATGTAATGGATGTTTTTATTACTGAGGAACATCGCGGAAAAGGATATTCGTCTGTTTTAATTGAAACGATGATGAATGAACCTGTCCTAAAAGACATTAAAATCTGGAGATTAGCCACAACGGATGCTCACTTTTTATATGAGAAATTTGGTTTTAAGGCTTTGGAACATTCGGAAAAAATGATGGAAAAGAAATTATGAAAACAATTATTAAACTCGAAGAATTAGGCTTATTTATTCTCGGAATCTATTTATTTGGTCTTTTGAGTTTTGAATGGTGGTGGTTTTTGATTTTAATTTTAGCGCCAGATTTATCTATGCTTGGTTATATATTTGGGAATAAAAACGGAGCGTTTTTCTACAATGTATTTCATCACAGAGGAATTGCAGTTTTACTATATATTTTAGGCAGTTATTTTAAAATTGAACTCTTGCAGCTTATTGGTGTTATTTTGTTTTCGCATGCGGCTATGGATCGATTTTTTGGTTATGGCTTGAAATATGAAAAAGGCTTTAAATACACTCATTTAGGTGAAATTGGTAAATAAAATTTGATATGAATTTAGAAACATTTTACGAATATTGTCTTTCAAAAAAAGGCGTGAGCGAACATTTTCCTTTTGATGAAGACACTTTGGTTTTTAAGGTTGGCGCAAAAATGTTTGTTTTATCTTCATTGTCGCAATGGGAAAAAAACGAACCATCTGTCAATTTAAAGTGCGATCCGGAACGTGCGCAAGAACTAAGAGCTGAATATGACGAAATAAAACCGGGATTTCATATGAGCAAAGTACATTGGAATACGGTCGCTTTAAATGGGAGTTTATCCAATACTATGATCAAAGAATTGATTGATCATTCATATGAATTGGTTTTCAAAAGTTTGACTAAGAAAATTCAGAATGAAATTATTGACCTGAGATAAATTTTTTACCGAACTGGCGGAGCAATTAAAAAATTAGGCATTACATTTGCAACGTAAGATAAAAAACTTAGCAACTCAATCTTGACAATATCGGGATTGTAAATTAGCAACTTATAAAACATGAAAGAACAATTTAAAAAATTTCTGAACGAAGAACAGGATCCAAAAGCGATTGAAAAAATCACTTCGAAACTCAATGATTTATTGATGAAAAACGAAGAAATTGGTTATATCGCGGTTCAAAAAAAACCAGCAATTACTGTTTTTCCAGATAGCATTATCTTAACCAACAAACGTATCATTATTTGCAAACCTAAAAACTTGGGTCTTTCAATGGATTTTACTGATTATACTTGGGACGATATTACAAGTACTTTTGTTAAAGAAAACATTTTAGGTTCTGAATTTTCGTTTGGAACTAATACTGACTTGACTATTTCTATTGATTATATCCCAAAAACTCAAGCTCGAAAAATATATACGTATGCTAAAGAACAATTAGATTTAATAAAAAATCCAATTGTTGCCGAAACACCAATCGTAGAAACTGCGCAAGCTATTGAAGAGGAAGACGATCTTGAAGATGATGTAGAAGAAGTTGAAACTGAAGAGGTAACTAATTATGCCGAGATTATGCCGGCAACTTCTCCATCGTATACTGAAACTTTTGAACCTATTCAACCAGCGCCAACCTCAACTGGAGATCGTAAATTAAGTGATTTGTCTAAGGATGAACTTTTCGACAAGTTACAGAATTATAAAAAACTGCTTGATAACGGATTAATCATGCAAGGCGAATACGACGCTTATAAAAAAGAAATATTAAGTTACATGTAATTTAGTCTGAAAGTCTAAAGTTATAAAGTCTTAAAGCTTTCGTTGAAATAAAATAAAAAAGCCAGAATAGAATTTTCTATTTCTGGCTTTCTCATTTCTAATCTTTCGGACTTTCGACCTTCGATTTTAAGACTTTCAACTTATAAAGTCGCTTTCTGCTTTTCGACAAAACTATTCGATTGCAGTTCTAATAACTCTTTTGCGTTTTTGCGTTGCAAGTCGTATAAACTTTTATCTTCGGCAATATCAGCATAAACTTTGTCATGCATTTCTGCGCTGGTTTTCACTAATAAATCGCGTTGGTATTTGTTTTGTGCTAAAGTCGCTTTCATAGCCGTTTCAGCTTCTTCCTGTTTGAAATCGAATTCGCCTTTTGGTGCTAATAACTTTGCAATAATTGGAGAAGTTTCAATTGCAAGAAACAATAACATGATAAAAAATGATGGTAACCAAGGTAATTTGTCTAAGGCATTTATACGTGCCATTAAACCATCAAAACCTTCAATAATTGGCTGAGTTTGCGATACTTTTTTATCTAAGTCGGCTTGTAATTGTTTGCCTGCTTTTTCTTTTTCCGCAATTTTAGCCTCGTTTGCTGTTTTCAGTGTTTCGAATTCTTTTAAAGCAGCATCGTGTTTTTCGCGTTTCTCTTTATAAACCGGACCTTTACCAAGTTTTTTAGTTCCTGTAGTTCCTTCGGCTTCGGTAATATAAGTCGAATACAAATCGTTAACCTCTTTTTCTTTCTTTAAAATATCAGCTTTCAAAGATGCAATTTCGGCTTTATTTTTATCTAAATCTGTTTTGAAATAAGTACCAATTTGCTTTTTGTTGGCCATTTCCATTTCGTTTTTCTCTTTCAATAAAACGGTATTGATTTCTTTTTCGAAAATTTTAATTTCTAATGGTTTCGAAATTACAATTGCAATAATAACTGCCAACATAATTCGCGGCGTTGCTTGTAGAAATTCATCAAAAAAACGATCTCTTTTTTTAATCGTTGAAACAATAAATCGGTCTAAATTAAAGATGAGCAAACTCCAAACAAATCCAAAAATTAAAGCCGGATAAATAGAGTCAAAAACAGTAAAAAGTGCATAAGCACTGGCCAAGAAAGCCATAACTGCAGTAAAAAAAACGGTGGCTCCAATACCAACATATTTGGTTTGTTCGCCTTCTGAACAGCCTTCGAGAAGATCTCGATCTGCACCAGAACATAGGATAAAAAATTGTTTTAACATGATTGATGATTTTTGATTGTGATTGATACGGCAAATTTAGCGCCAAATATTTAATTATGATCTAAATAGTTGATTTGTTTTCACTTGCGTCTATAAAAATTTAGCTTTTATTAAATGTTATTTTAACATTAATCTATTTCTAATGTTCGCCAAAATCATAACACTATAGTAATTTTTTTTAACTCCTTTAGTAACATTAAGGTTCTAGTTTCGCAACCAAAATAAAACACTAAGAACCATGAAAAAAATTTATTTATTAGTAACATTCTTCTTATTAGCCTTCTCCGGTTATGCCCAAAAGGCAATAATTTCAGGAAAAGTATTAGATGTAGATGATAAACTTCCTTTACCAGGAGCAATGATTCAAATTGTTGGTGAAAACAAATACACTGTTTCAGATTATAATGGACGTTTCGAATTACTTAACATTAATCCCGGAACTTATCAAGTACAAGTAAAATATATTGGATATAATGCAATAACTCACGAAATCGTAGTTGAACAAGGAAAGAATAACGTAATTGATTTTGCCCTAAAAACTTCGGGAACTGAGTTGAATGAAGTTGTTGTTGGAGACATTTTAAAAGGTCAGGCAAAAGCATTAAATCAACAAAAAAATAACAAAAATATTGGAAACGTAATATCATCAGATCAAGTAGGGCGTTTTCCAGATGCCAACGTAGGAGATGCTTTAAAACGTGTTCCGGGTATTACAATGCAAAACGATCAGGGTGAAGCACGTAACATTATTATTCGTGGTTTGGCTCCGTCATTAAACTCTGTGACTTTAAATGGCGACAGAATTCCGTCTGCCGAAGGTGATAATAGAAACGTACAAATGGATTTAATTCCTTCTGATATGATTTCTACAATCGAAGTAAATAAAACTTTAACTCCGGATATGGATGCTGACGCGATTGGAGGTTCTGTAAATTTAATTACAAGAGCAACTCCAAATGGAGAGAGAATTTCTGCAACAGTTGCAGGTGGTTATTTGCCAATTCGCGAACACGCTTCGTACACAGCAGGATTAGTTTACGGAAATCGTTTTTTAGACAATAAACTTGGAGCTGTTTTTAGCGGATCATACAATAACGTAAACTACGGATCTGACAACATCGAAAACGAATGGGTAAAAGATAAATTTGGAAATGAATATTTACAAGCTTCAGAAATTAGAAAATACGACGTACAACGTATTCGTCGTAGTGGTTCTGTTGCTTTAGATTACAAATTTGACGAAAACAATACCATTTTTGCCAATGCAATTTACAATTGGAGAGATGATAGAGAAAACCGTTTTAGAACGACTTATGATGATATCAACCCTATTTACAATGGCGAAACAATCACCGGATTTACAGGTCGCGTAAAACGTCAGACAAAAGGAGGAATCGATAATAATCGTGATAAAAACAGACGATTAGAAGATCAACGTGTTCAGAATTATTCGATTCGAGGAGAACATTTAATCAACTCTACATTAGATTTAGATTGGTCTGCAAATTATGCAAAAGCACGCGAATACCGTCCTGGAGAACGTTATATCGAATATCGCCAAAAAGGTCTTACAATGACCGAAGATTTATCTGATACAAGATTTCCTTTAATGACAACTACCGGAGAATCATTAGATAAATTCAAATTTCAATCGGCTAGCGAAAATACTGATGAAACTAGCGAAAGCGAATTTGGAGCAAAAGTTAATATTCGTTTTCCTTTTACTATTATTCCTTCTGAAAAAGGAAGATTGAGAACTGGTCTTAGACTTCGATTGAAAGAAAAAGAAAGAGATAACAATTTCTACGCTTACGAACCAATCAATAACAACATAGCTTTGTTATCGCAAATTCCAACAAGTTATTACGATGGACAAAACTTTAATCCGGGAAGTAAATATGTTCCGGGAAGTTTTGCATCGGCTAGTTTTCTTGGAAGCTTAGATTTGAACAATGCATCATTATTTAAAAAATCATCTGACCCTGCCGAATTTTTAGCGGTAAACTATAATGCTAAAGAAAGTATTTATGCGGCATACGTAAGATGGGATCAGGATTTTAACGACAAATTATCTATGGTTTTAGGTTTCCGTGTTGAGAATACTCATATTGATTATACTGGAAATCGTGTTTTAGATGAGGAAGAATTAGAAAGCCAAATCAACACTAAAAATTCATATACAAACTTATTGCCAAGTATCTCTTTGCAATACAATGCTACAAAAGATTTAGTTTTAAGAGCTGCCGTTACAACAGCATTAGCAAGACCAAACTACTATGCATTAGCACCTTATGTAAATAACATTGCTGCCGATAAGGAAATTACGGCTGGAAATCCAGATCTTAATGCTACTTATTCATACAACTATGATTTCATGGCAGAGAATTATTTTAAATCTGTTGGTTTAATTTCAGGAGGTGTTTTCTATAAAAAATTAAATGATTTCATTTATAACTATAGCGACAACCAATACGATGCTGCAAAATTTGCTGCTGATTTCCCAACTCAGGCAAATCCAATTCCGGCGGGCGAAAATTGGTCGTTTTTACAATCAAGAAACGGAGATACGGTTGATGTTTACGGTTTTGAAGTTGCTTTTCAACGTCAGTTAGATTTCCTTCCAGGGAAATTCTTAAAAGGATTTGGTATCTATTTGAATTATACTTACACAAAATCAAAAGCTAAAGGAATTGCGGATGAAGATGGAAACGAAAGAAACAACATTAGTCTTCCGGGAACAACGCCTCATATGTTTAACGGATCTTTATCTTGGGAAAACAAACGTTTCTCTGCAAGAATTTCAACTAATTTCACTTCAGATTATTTAGATGAATTAGGTTCAGAATCATACAAAGACAGTTATTATGACAAACAATTTTTCTTAGATGCAAATGCTTCTTTCAAAATTACAAAACAATTACGCGTTTTTGCTGAAGCTAATAACTTAACAAATCAACCTTTACGTTACTACCAAGGAGTTACGGCGCACACTAAACAAGCTGAATATTATCAAGCTCGTTTCAATTTAGGTTTGAAGCTTGACTTGTAATAACTAACTTATAAAATTCTTACATTAGACAGAACTTCACGGTTCTGTCTAATTTTATTCAAATAAATATCAAATGAAAAATAAATTCATCATCACTTTTTTACTTTCAAGTATTTTATTCACTGCTTGTAAAAATGATAAATTAGCACCCGTTGCACCAAACGCAGTAAAACCAACAGTAGTTACAGAAGCTTTACCTCATGATACAGATGACCCTTCAATATGGATTCACCCAACAGATCCTTCAAAAAGTATTGTTGTTGGTACAGATAAAGATACTGATGGCGCTTTGTATGCTTTTGACTTAAAGGGAAAAATAATCAAAAAATCAGAAGTTTTAAAACGTCCAAATAATGTTGACATCGCTTACGGATTAATCATCGACGGAAAAAAAGTAGACGTTGCTGTAACTACAGAACGTGAGTCTAATAAAATAAGAATCTTTAGTTTACCTGATTTAAAAGCAATTGACAACGGTGGAATTCCCGTTTTTGAAGGCGAAGCATTACGCGACCCAATGGGAATTGCTTTGTACACACGTCCAAGTGATAAAAAGATTTTTGCTATTGTGGGAAGAAAATCTGGTCCTTCTGGAAGTTATTTATGGCAATATGAACTTACTGGAAACGGAAAATTTGCAACAGCAAAAGTTGTTCGAAAATTTGGTGCTTATAGCGGAAAAAAAGAAATCGAGGCAATTGCTGTTGATAACGAATTAGGAACTGTTTTGTATTGCGACGAACAATTTGGAATTAGAAAATACCAAGCTGACCCTGCTTTAAATGACAACAAAGAATTAGCTCTTTTTGGGAAAACAGGTTTCAAAGCAGATAACGAAGGAATTGCGATTTACAAAAAAACAGATTCTACTGGTTATATTTTGGTTTCAAATCAGCAAGCAAATACTTTTATGGTTTATCCGAGAGAAGGTGCAAACGGAAATCCAAACAATTATCCTTTATTGGCAGAAATTCCAACTTCGACAATTGAATGTGATGGTGCCGACGTAACGAATGTTAATTTAGGCGGAAATTTTAAAAATGGACTTTTTGTAGCCATGAGCAACGGAATGACTTTTCACTACTACGCTTGGGATTTAATGCAAAAACGTATTGACGACGTTAAGAAGTAAGTTTTCAGTTTTCAGTCACAGTATTCAGTCGCAGTCGCAGTTTCCCAACTGAATAGTGAGACTGAATACTGCCACTGTAAACTGAGACTGAGACTGAGACTGAGACTGAGACTGAGACTGAGACTGAAAACTAAACAAAAAAAGCTGTTCATAACGAACAGCTTTTTTTTAGTTTGAATTATAATCTTCCTTATTCTGTAATTGGTGCTCCCGCTAAGATTTCAGCGTTTGCAAACTCTTCAAATTTGGCAAAATTAGCTTTGAATTTTTGCGCTAATTCGATTGCTTTTTTATCATATAAATCTTTGTCTTCCCAAGTATTTCTTGGATCTAAGATTTCAGTTGGAACATTTGGACAACTTTCTGGTTGTGCAATTCCAAATACTTTATGATTTTTAAATTCTACATTATCCAATTCTCCTTTTAATGCCGCAGTAATCATTGCACGAGTATATTTCAACTTCATACGACTTCCTGTACCATAAGCACCACCAGTCCAACCTGTGTTGATTAACCAAACTTTTACACCTGCTTCTTCCATTTTTTGAGTTAGCATTTCAGCATAACGTGTAGGATGTAATGGCATAAATGGCGCTCCAAAACAAGCCGAAAAATTAGGTTGTGGTTCTGTAATTCCTGCTTCAGTTCCTGCAACTTTTGCTGTATATCCTGAAATAAAATAGTAAGCAGCTTGTCCTGGAGTCAGTTTTGAAATTGGAGGCAAAATTCCGAAAGAATCTGCCGTTAAGAAAAATATATTTTTTGGATTATGTCCAATAGATCCTGGTTGAATATTATCGATATGTGTAATTGGGTAACTTACACGAGTATTTTGAGTGATCGAAACATCGTCATAATCTACTTCGTTAGTTCCCGGTTTAAAAACCACATTCTCTAATAGAGCTCCTTTTTTAATTGCTCTAAAAATGTCTGGCTCATTCTCTTCGGTTAAGTTAATTACTTTTGCATAACAACCACCTTCAAAGTTAAAAACGGTATTTTCTGCAGTCCAACCGTGCTCATCGTCACCAATTAACTTACGTTCCGGATCTGCTGATAAAGTTGTTTTTCCTGTTCCAGATAAACCAAAGAAAATTGCTGTGTCTCCTTCTTCTCCAACATTGGCACTACAGTGCATTGGTAAAGCATTTTTGAAAACCGGTAAAATGAAATTTAATGCAGAGAAAATTCCTTTTTTCATTTCGCCAGTATAGCCCGTCCCTCCAATAAGAGCAATTTTTTTAGTAAAATCTAAAATCGCAAAATTAGACTGACGCGTTCCGTCTACAGCTGGATCTGCCATAAAACTTGGCGCACAAACTACAGTCCATTCTGGTGTAAAATTTGCCAACTCAGAATCTTCTGGTCGTAAAAACATATTGTAGCAAAACAAGTTTGACCAAGCAGTTTCTGTTACAACACGAACATTCAATCTATAATTTGGATCAGAACAAACATAAGCATCACGAACAAAAACTTCTTTATTTGATAAAAACTGAGTTACCTTATTATATAATTTCTCAAAAGCATCAGATGAAAATGGAATATTGACATTTCCCCACCAAACTTGATCCTCAGTAATACTGTCTCTAACAATAAAACGATCCTGTGGAGAACGTCCCGTAAATTCACCCGTATTGATTGCTAATGCTCCCGTCGAGTTCTCAACACCTTGGCCTAATTGCAAAGTGATCGCATGCAATTCATCTGCCGATAATTGGTAGCGAACTTTTGCATTTTCAATTCCTAGTTCTTTCAACGAAATCGATTGCGAGAAAAGTGTGTTAGTGTCCATAAATTTTAAGTTGTGTGTGATATTTAATAGAAAGCAAAATTATAGAATTTATTATTAATCCCGTAAAAAAAATTAAATTTCACTTTTATTTATATCAATAAAGCAATTTTTAACCTTCAAAATTAATAAAACAAAAAAATAACCGCTTCAAATTTGATTTTCTATAATCCACTTAATGAATTTGTTATATTATTTACTCATTAAAGTAAAAAACAAAATAAACTCACATAAATACAATTATATGTTATTTATGAGACAAAATTAAAGATTAATTTTTAGATAGAATTTTTTATTCTTGATTTTATGATTTTCTCTTCAAAATCGTAAAGAATAATACTGCCCAAGCAATAATTAGCAAAAAACCACCTAAAGGAGTTGCGAATACAATAATTTTAAAATCAAATAAGGTCATACTTTTTGTTGCCAATAAATAGATTGAACCACTAAAAAGAAGTACGCCAGCTACAACTAAATTATAGATTGTTTTTAAGGTTTTTTCGGCAATGTCTTTTCTTGTAGAAAGAAAAAATAAAAAGAAAGCATGGTACATTTGGTAACGAACTCCAACTTCAAAAGTATTTAATTCGTCTACAGATAAGTATCTCTTCAACAAATGTGCTCCAAATGCGCCTAAAATAATAGCCAACATTCCGATAAAAGCTCCTGTCAAAACAATTCTTCTTTTCATATTTTCTATGCATTAAATTTTACACAAAAATACTTCAATGTAAATTAAAAAGCTTTTTAGTTGCTAAAAATATTTTCATAAAGGGAAATCTGCTATATTTTAGCATCAAAATAAAAAATACTGTATTTTTAGCAAATTAAAATTGTTACATATATAACAATTTAATATATTTGTGTTATATATTTAAAATATGAGAAGCGTTTTAATAATTGGAGCCGGAAGATCTGCATCGTCATTGATACGATATTTATTATCTAAATCAGAGAGCGAAAACCTACATCTTATTGTAGCTGATCTCTCTTTGGCATTGGCCGAAAAAAAGACTCAAAACCATCCTAACGCCACTCCAATAGCTTTAAATATTTTTGATGCCGACGAAAGAAAATCGGCAATCGAAAAAGCTTCTATCGTAATCTCGATGTTGCCTGCTCACTTGCATATTGAAATTGCTAAAGACTGCCTTTTATTCAAAAAAAATCTTGTAACAGCATCTTATATAAGTGATGCGATGCAGGCATTGAATGAAGATGTCAAAAACAATAATTTAATTTTTATGAACGAAATTGGGCTTGATCCCGGAATCGATCATATGAGTGCCATGAAAGTTATTGACGAAATAAGAGCAAAAGGTGGCAAAATGTTACTTTTTGAATCATTTTGCGGAGGTTTAGTTGCTCCGGAATCTGATAATAACTTATGGAATTATAAATTTACCTGGGCTCCTCGAAATGTTGTTTTGGCTGGGCAAGGCGGAGCTGCAAAATTTATTCAGGAAGGTGCTTACAAATACATTCCGTACGGAACTTTATTTCGCAGAACTGAATTTCTTGAAGTTGAAGATTACGGAAAATTCGAGGCATATTCAAACAGAGATTCTCTAAAATATCGTTCTATTTATGGTCTGGATGATATTTTGACTTTATACAGAGGAACCATTAGAAGAGTTGGCTTTTCTAAGGCTTGGAATATGTTTGTACAACTTGGAATGACGGATGACAGTTATATTATGGAAGACTCAGAAAATATGAGTTACCGCCAATTTGTAAATTCATTTTTACCATATCATCCAACGGATTCTGTTGAAATTAAAACACGCTTGATTTTAAAAATTGATCAGGACGATATTATGTGGGACAAACTCCTAGAGTTAGATTTGTTTAACCCCAACAAAAAAGTAAATCTGCCTAACGCTACTCCTGCTCAAATTTTAGAAAAAATACTCTCAGATAGTTGGTCATTAGAACCCAACGACAAAGATATGATTGTGATGTATCATAAATTTGGTTTTGAATTAAATGGAGAAAAAAAGCAAATCGATTCAAAAATGGTTTGCATTGGCGAAGATCAAACTTATACTGCAATGGCAAAAACAGTTGGACTTCCTGTTGCTATGGCAACTTTATTGATTTTGAATGGAAAAATTACAACTCCAGGCGTACAACTTCCTATAAAAAAAGAAGTGTATTTACCTATTTTAAAGGAGTTAGAAGAATATGGTGTTGTTTTTAACGAACAAACCATGCCTTATTTTGGATATAATCCTGACTTGTTTTAGAGTCAGCTGATTAGTTAGTTTTTTAGAATTTTTTTTTTTAGTTTTTAATTTATCCGCTTCTAGAATCTAGAAGCGGATTTTTTTTATTTTATTACGGAGCCTGAATTGTAATTGGTAAACTATACATTGTAGCAACAGGTTCACCATTTACTTTTCCCGGTATCCAATTTGGACAAAGTTTCAATACCCTAAGTGCTTCATCACCTGTTCCATAACCAATATCTCTTAGCATTTTAAAATCAGATAGAGCGCCATCTTTTTCAATCACAAAAGTGATATAAACTCTTCCTTTCAACTTTACATCTGCTGGTGTTACAGGCACTTTAAAATTTTGACCAATAAATTTATAGAATTGCTCAATTCCTCCAGGGTAACTAGGATCTTCCGTTAAATCATTTGTTTTATAAATAGTTCCCTCTGTTTTTTTTATTTTTTGATTTTTTGGGTCATATAAATCAATTTCTACAGTTTCCGGCCCACCTTTTTCAAGTTTTGCGTCAATTTCTTCTTTAGTCGCAGGAAATTTTACTCCCTCAAATAAATTTGGCACTGCTTTCTGTTCTGCAGCAGTAAGGTCTTTGTATTTTTTCTCTGTTACCACTTTTCCTTTTTCATCTTTAATTTTAAAAGTCGTCTTATCATAATAAGACCCAATTTTACTATCTTTTTTAACAGCCTCTTTACTTCCGGCTGTTTTAGTTTGCACTTCCTGAGCAACTGTTTTTGTACATAAAAAATATACAAGTCCAGTTAATAATGGCAAGAGAATAGATTTTTTAAGCAATCCTCTTGATGGTGATGTGGTGGTTGTCATCATAATTAATCTTTTTTTAGTTACAGAATAGTTTAAATTACTGGCCAAGTAATATATCGGATTTTGATTCGCTTTGGACAATAATAAATTCTGGTAAAACGAAACATTGTTATATGATTTTACAACTTTTTCATCAGCAAGAAATTCGTGATTGAGTTGTATTGCTTTTTTATAAAAAACAAAAACTGGATTGAACCAAAAAATAGTTTTGATCACTTCAATCAACAAAACATCAAGTGAATGCTTTTGATTAACATGAATTAATTCATGCGTAAATAATTCCGGCTCTATTTTATTACTTTCGTACTCATTTTCATTTATAAAAATAAAATTCAAAAAAGTATACGGTAGTGTTTGCTCTTTCAGCAAAATCAATGTTGCATTTTGGTGTTTTATTTTAGTACCCGTTTTTGCTTTTTTTATCATTTTATATAGATTATTCACAAACCTAAAAAGTAAAGCTGTTGTGACTACTCCATATAAAAACCAACCAATAATGATAAAAATTGAAGTTTTTTCGACTACTACATTCGTCGTTACCTGCTCTGGAATCACTACACTATTATTGGCAACAGCAGATATTTGTTGTATTATTTCGATTGTAACAAATGGAATTACAAACGAAATTACCAAACTAGCTAACAAGAAAAACCTATTAAATTGATGAAATTTTTCTTTTTCTAAAAACAAATAGTAAGCTCCTAGAAGCACACACAATGCGATGGTCGATTTAATAAGAAAGTCTGTCATTTTTTCTTTTTTTGAATTTCTGAATCAATAATTTTCTTGAGCTCTTCTAATTCCGAAGTTGACAAATTGGTTTCGGTAGTAAAAAAAGAAGCAAATTGCGATGCCGAATTATTAAAGAAACTACTAATTAATCCGTTTACATGTTTAGAGAAATAGGTCGTTTTTTTAACCAACGGGTAATATTCGCGAGAATTCCCGAATTCATTATAAGCCACAAATTTCTTATCGATCATTCTCTTCAAAAGCGTTGCAACTGTTGTTGTTGCAGGCTTTGGTTCTGGATAGGCTTCGAGCAAATCTTTCATAAAAGCTTTTTCAAGCCTCCAAAGATGTTCCATTAATTGCTCTTCTGAGTTTGATAATTGCATATTCTTATTTTTAAGATACTATCCCGAAGTCTCGGGACTGAGTTACTAAGTTACTGAGTTTTTTTTTGCGACTGATTAAGATGATTAATCCTAATTCTTTAAAAATCTATGTTCTATTGCATTGCTTTTACTGAAATCAAATTTCCATTGTTATAGTTTTTAATTTCAGTTAATTTTCCTTTATCAGAGTAAAATTTCCAATCTCCAACATAAAACCAATGCATTTCTTTCGAATCTCCTTCTGTCTTTGTTTTTCCTTTAGATTGTACTTTTCCGTTTTCATAATAGAATTTAACTATACAATATCCGCTCTTATACTTCTCTGTTTTGTAGATTTTTCCATTAATATAGGATTTCCACTTTTTTACAGGTTCATCGTGTTTATAATACTCGAATGATTTATAATTCGTACTATCCTGAGTATAATTATCAATCCAGACCCCTTCTCTTTTCTTATCAATCTTTTGATTGATGGGTTTGCTTTTACAACTCAAAAGCATGATTCCGCAAAAAAATAGTAAAAGAAGGTTTTTCATATTTTCCGAATTAACTCTACAGTTATAGATGTTGCTCTACAAATGTAGAGGTTAATTTTTAATAACCAAGAGAATTTAAAAAAAAGTTGCTGAGAGGCTAAGTCGTTAAGGTTCTGAGCTTTTTTTAGGTTCAAAGGTGCAGAGAGACAAAGGAACAAAGGTTCTGAATAGGCTCCAGCTTCAGTTGGAGTTTACAAAGAATACGAAAAAATTGGCTTAGATAAACTCCAAACTCCAAAAAAAAATCCGCTTATTCTTAAAGAATAAACGGATTGTATTTTTATACCTAACAGACTCTAAAAACCTGTTAGGATAATTGAATTTACTTAGAAAGCTCTACAAAATATTTGTAAAACAACGGAATGGTTTCGATTCCTTTTAGGTAATTGAAGATTCCAAAGTGCTCGTTTGGCGAGTGAATTGCATCACTATCCAACCCGAAGCCCATTAAAATGGTTTTGCTTTTTAATTCTTTTTCAAACAAAGCTACAATTGGAATACTTCCTCCTGAACGAACAGGAATTGCAGGAACTCCAAACGTTTCTGTATACGCTTTGTTTGCTGCCTGATATCCAATGCTGTCAATTGGCGTAACATAACCTTGTCCTCCATGATGTGGCGTTACTTTTACAGTAACTCCAGATGGAGCAATGCTTGTGAAATGTTTTGTAAAAAGTTCTGTAATTTCATGCCAATCTTGATTTGGAACCAAACGCATAGAAATCTTAGCAAAAGCTTTGCTAGCAATAACCGTTTTTGCTCCTTCACCTTGATATCCGCCCCAAATTCCGTTAACGTCTAATGTTGGACGAATTGAGTTGCGCTCGTTGGTAACATATCCTTTTTCTCCATAAACATCGTTTAGGTCTAAGGCTTTTTTATATTTTTCTAAGCTGAAAGGTGCTTTTGCCATTTCGGCTCTTTCCTCTGCAGATAATTCTTGTACTTTATCGTAGAAACCTGGAATGGTAATATGATTGTCTTCGTCATGCAAAGAAGCGATCATTTTTGCCAAAACATTAATTGGGTTCGCTACTGCTCCACCGTATAATCCTGAATGCAAATCACGATTTGGACCCGTTACCTCAACCTCAACATAACTCAAACCACGCAAACCTGTCGTGATCGATGGTTGTTGGTTAGAAATCATTCCTGTATCTGAAATTAAAATTACGTCATTTTTTAGTTTCTCTTGGTTGCGTTCTACAAACCAAGCCAAACTTGCCGAACCTACTTCTTCTTCGCCCTCGATCATGAATTTTACGTTACAAGGCAAATTATTGGTTTGCACCATATATTCTAGCGCTTTTACGTGCATGTACATTTGACCTTTGTCGTCGCAAGCACCACGAGCAAAGATTGCGCCTTCGGGGTGAATTTCGGTTTTTTTAATTACGGGTTCGAATGGTGGTGATGTCCATAATTCGATAGGATCTGGTGGTTGAACATCATAATGTCCGTAAACTAGAACTGTTGGTAAATTTGGGTCGATTATTTTCTCTCCATAAATGATTGGATAACCCGGAGTATCGCAAATTTCGACAAAATCACAGCCTGCTTTTGTTAAACTTTCCTTAACAGCTTCTGCAGTATCGATCACATCTTGCGAATATGCAGTGTCGGCACTTACCGACGGAATTTTCAATAATTCGATCAATTCATTGATAAACCGATCTTTATGTTGTTGAACGTATGACTTAATATTTTCCATTTAAATTATTTTTATAGAAGCTCAAAAATACAAAAAAGAGAATTAATATTTTTTTTGAAAAAATGTTTTGAAATCTAGAAGTTATGTTTATCTTTGCACCCACAATTGAGCGGATATGGTGAAATTGGTAGACATGCCAGACTTAGGATCTGGTGCCGCAAGGCGTGTAGGTTCGAGTCCTATTATCCGCACTAAAAAAAAGCTTCTGAGAAATCAGAAGCTTTTTTGTTTTATACACTTCTGAGGTTTATTCCAAGTCTTCTTTCGAACAAAAAACACATCAATCAATTGCAAATCAAATAAATACAATAAAAACGATTACCATTTTAAAGATTTCTTCCTTAACTTTGATAAGCTCAAAAACACTACAACAACTTCGCCTATTTACCTACGTGGAGACCGATTTTCAAAATTTTGTTTCGGTTTTAAAAGTTAGCAGCTATCATTTTAATAATGCTGCTTATTCAAATTAAGTTTTTCATTTAAAAAACAAATCAAATGGAACCACAACTTCAAGAAATTCGTGAGCAGCAGAAAGCGGCCTGGAATAAATTCTCGCCTGGTTGGAAAAAATGGGATTTTGAAATTCTAAACTTTATGCAACCTTTTGCCAATGAAATTATTGCCCTCATAAATCCTAAAGGTTCAGAGGTAATTCTAGATGTTGCCGCTGGAACCGGCGAACCCGGCTTGAGTATTGCATCAATGCTTTCAGGCGGAAAAGTAGTTATTACAGACCTTGCACACGATATGCTTACAATAGCTCGTGAAAATGCGATTAGAAAAGAAGTATCAAATGTTGAATTTCATGCTTGCGATGTAAGCGAGCTTCCTTTTCCTGACAACACATTCGACGCTATTAGTTGCCGAATGGGCTTTATGTTTTTTCCCGATATGCTTTTGGCCGCTAAGGAAATGTTTCGGGTTTTAAAATCTGGTGGAAAAATTGCAATTGCCGTTTGGAGTGTGCCCGAGAAAAATTTCTGGGTAACAGCAATTGGCGGAACCATTAACAGAAACATGCAATTACCACCAACTGCACCCGAAGCTCCCGGAATGTTTCGTTGTTCAAGACCCGGCTTAATGATGGATATTTTTAGTCAGGCTGGTTTTAAACACATTTCTGAAAAAGAAGTAATTGGTAAATTAAACTGCGGAACAACCGATGTTTACTGGAACATGATGACCGAAATTGCAGCGCCTTTTGTTGCCGCTCTCAGCAATGCTGATGACGCCATGAAAGAAAAAATAAAACACGAAGTTTACAATTTAATCAATGAAAGATACCCTGAAGGAAATGTAATAATAGATGGAGATGCGCTTGTAATTTATGGTGAAAAATAAACAATTCATCTAAACGAAAAATGGATTAATTCCGATCCCTAAACTTCAGGACGGAATATCCATTAAAAAACAAAGCAACCCCAATCTTGTCATTCTTAAATGCGTAGAATGGATTAAAATCCATCCCTACAATATATTTTGTTCCGACGGAACGCTTTATAAAATTCCGGAGGAATGATTCATTTTGTAGCTAGGGATTTTAATCCCTTGAAACACAATGCAACCCCAATATTGTCATTTCGACCAAAGGGAGAAATCACACAAGTAATTCGACAAAGATTGGCAACATTCTGTGCGGAGTTTCGTGTGTGATTTCTCCCTTTGGTAGAAATGACAAACCAGGCGTAAAAAATCTTTATTAATCAACATCTAAATAAGGATCTAAAACTTCGGCTAATTTATTGAGCCAATAAAAATTATCTTCGAGATTGTTGAATTCGGTTTCTACAGTTTCGCAGCCACTTATGGCACTTAAGGAAAGAATATAATTTACTTGCCGTATAGCTCTTGCCATTTCATCGGAATCAATTGTATTTGTAAAAAACTCTTTTAGTCTAATTTCAACTTCTTTTGAAAAATGATTTTTGTCCATAATTTTTAAATTTAAATTATTCCAAAAATCCTCAGAATTTATTTTCATTTGAACTCATATATGCGTTCAACTCTAATTATTTTTTTCTTATAAAAAATCACTTTTAAACTAAAGCCTTTCCTTTCAACCATAAAAAAAACTCCAGTTAAAACTGAAGGCTATTCATTTATTATTAGATTTACTTAAAATAAATTCAAACCATTCTCTTAAAATGACATTATCAAAACAAAGAAAAACAGAAATCTTGATTTTTATTATTTTGATAATATTTGGCTCAATCTTTTATTTTAACTTTAAAAATCTTCACGTAAAGTTTTACAATAAAACTGGAGAAAATATTGATTCTTTAGTAATTGCAGGAACTTTGATTGGTGATTTAAAAAATGGAAGCTCAACAGAATACATAGATTATAAGGAATTTCTTTTTGATAGCGGAATCCCATACGAACAAATGAGCGGAATTTTAAATAGTAAAAAAATACATGAGCTCAATTGGAGTGATTGTGGTACAGAGAGAAATAAAGAATCTAAAGGATCTTACATCTTTGATATCAAAAAAGCATTAGACCTAAACGGAAAAACTTGTCTATATCTTGTTGAGCATAATAAAAAAATCTTCTGGGAAGAAGAATGAATCTACCAAGTTTGTCATTTCGAACGAAGAGAGGCTCAAGCGATAGCGAACAGGCGAAGCAAATCACACTTGCAACTCCACAAAGATTGGCGATATTCTGGTGTAATTTCTCGTCCCTCGAAATGACAACTTTGTGGTTATGGAAGTGGGTAAAAAAACCTTTGTCACAGTTTTAAACTTTGACAAAGGTTTCTCGTATAATTTTGAATTCAAATTATTGAAATTTACTTCCCTAGCAATTCCAAAACCTTATCAACATTTATTTCACTATAATTATTGATATAAAAACTACATGGCGGAAGTTGTTCTTTTGTATGTGTACTCAAAACACCAACAACTTTCATTCCTGCATTTAATCCAGCTGTTATGCCCGAAAATGAATCTTCGAAAACCACACAATCAGACGGAGAAACTCCAACACGTTTTGCTGATTCCAGATATACTTCGGGATTTGGTTTATGATGCGCAACGTCTTCGCTTGACATCATAGAATCCATTTTATCAGCGATTTTCAAGGTATTTATAATCAAATCGAGATTGGCACGTGGCGCCGATGTTGCTACAGCAGTTTTGAAACCTCGAGACTTCAACTCGTTTAAAAACTCCAAATAATGCGGAATGGTATCGACTTTGTCTTTATAAATTTCGCGAAACATTCCTTCTTTTTCGTTCTCTAGTTTTATCAATTCTTCACCTGCAATTGGACGCTTAAAGAAATGTGACATGATATAACTATTGTGTTTTCCGTACATATGTTCTTCAAACTCTTCGTTGGTATACGGAATTTGATATTTATCGAAAAACGCCTCAAAAGCCTTTACATGATGCGGATTGGTATGAGAAATCACGCCATCCATATCAAAAATTACACATTGCTGTTTCATTATATTTTTTTGTTTTTTAACGGCTGCAAGATACTTATTTTCTGCGGAGTCGCGGGATGATTTCTCGCAGAGTTTTTTTTGAATCTCGCAAAGTCGCAGAGTCGCAAAGTTTTTATTAAAGTAACGTACTAAGCGTATAGTTGTCATTTCGACGAAGGAGAAATCTCCGCAAGTAACTCCGCAACGAGAATCTAATCTTTGTAGAGCTTCTCGCAGAGATTTCTCCTTCGTCGAAATGACATAAAATGAGAAAAAAATCCTTTCAATCCTCCTAATCTGTGGCATTAAAAATAAAAAACTTTGTGACTCTGCGACTTTGCGAGATTAAACCTGACAAAGATTGGCAACAAAAAAACTCTGTGAGACTAACCCATCAGCCGATCCAAATTTTACTTTTTACCAAAATCATGGTTTGTCTCAAATGCTGGTTACACGCAATCAGAACAATCAGAACAACAAGACCGTAACCTACAATGGTATAAATTTCCATATCGGCCAATAAAGTGGCTTGTTTGGCAACGGTTCCAAAAACTTTTTTCAAGGCCAAAGTATTCGCATTATCTGCCGAATATCCTTTTGCTATAAAACTCTGCGCCGTTGCGGTTATGGTTTGTTGCGCTTCGGGATTTTCGCCAGTTATGAATTGACTTAGTTTTAAAAAGTGTTTTTTATTCAAGAATACTGTTGCATTTTGCATGACGCAAAAACCAATTGTACTTCCCCAGAAACGCCCCGAAACCCCAACAATTCCAGATGAAACCGCCATATTTGCCGGAACCGAAGATGTGGTAAACAAGATTAACGGAACGAATAAAAACCCAACTCCTACACCTTGCAAAACATACGGAATGATAATATCTGATAAAGCTACATCGGGTACAAAAAGAAACGTAAACCAAAAGTGAAACACCGCTATAAGCGTAAAACCAACGATAAAAATGACTTTAGTCGAAACGGATTTCATCAGGAAAAAAGCGGCAAGAATTAATCCAATTACATTTCCTAATCCGTTTATGTATTGTACGCCCGCAACTCGGGAAGGATCCCAATTCCAGATCGAAAACATTGCCGAATGACAAAGACTCAGCGTTGCTCTACTGATGTAAAAAAGAAAAAACAATAAAAAGCCAATGCGCAAATTGGCATATTTAAAAACTTCAAAATTAAAAGTGGGTCTTTTTACCAAAAGCTCTTTAAATATGAATAATCCTCCTGTAATCAAGGCAATCATTAACATTAAAACCATTTGCGACGACTCGAACCAATATTTCTTTTCGGCATAAACAAAAAAGTATGCTCCGCAAAGAATTGCCGTTAAAACCAAAATATAACTCATCCAGTCGATTTGATACAACGGAATTTTCTTTGTAATTCTGTGTCCACGAAAAGTAACCAAGATCAGGAAAACATTTAGAACCTGAAGTCCGCCCGAAACATACAACATGTATTTCCAATCGTAATTATCCAGAAACCAAACGGCAATATTCATAATAAACGGCGTTGACAATAACAATGAACCATAATAGAATGAAAAACCAATTATAATAGCGTTTTTAGAATTAAACTGCTCTATTAACAATTGTCTGATTGTGATTACCGGAAGCGCCATCAGGATTCCCTCGGCAACTCTTAGCAATAAAAAAAGATAAAAATTGGTAATATAGGCCGATGATATAATCGTAATTCCAATTACGGAATATACGGCCATGAGGTAATTTTTTGCGGGGAAAAAACTCGAAAATCTACTTTCGATTAAAATCGTTGCCAGCAGAGTTCCATAGGTAACGCACATCGCAAACTGCAAATCTTCGGGCTCAATGTCCAGAAAACTTGCTGCGTATGTTACGTTTGAAGTATAAACTCCCAATAAAATCATGGAATGTAGCAAACAGACAAACAAAATAATAATGATTGCCCACTTGGGAACCCAGGATTTAAAAATACTTTTATCTTCCATTTTAGTGGTGTTCGGCAATAACAGTAATATTCATTCCGGCTCTTAAAAAGTCAGCTTGCTTATTAACATCTTTTAGTTGAATTCTAACTGGAATTCTTTGTTCAATTTTCACGAAGTTTCCTGTTGCATTATCTGGAGGCAATAACGAAAAACGCGCGCCACTTGCTGGAGACAATGATGTTATGATTCCTGTAAATTCTTTTCCATCAATAGCATCAGCCTTAATTTTTACTTCCTGACCAATGGTTAAATACTGCAATTGTGTTTCTTTAAAATTGGCTGTAATCCATTTTTCTTTACTCACAATAGAAAGTAACGACTGTCCTTCCTTAACCATTTGCCCTGGTTGTAAAGTTCTTTTTCCAACCCAACCGTCATAAGGTGCAGTAATTATGGTATACGATAAAAACAATGCAGCATTGTCTGCCACCGCTTGTTTTGAAGCAATATTGGTTTGCGTAGTGGGAACGTTTGCCTGTGCTTGAGAAGTACTTAAATTAGAGGCCTGAATTCTGTCTCGCATTTCTTGAAAATGAGCTTGCGCCGATTCGTAATCTGCTTTAACTTTTTCTAATTGTTGAGATGTTGCCGCTTCGTCTTTTACCAACGCTTTGTACCTGTCATACTCTAATTTGGTTTTCCAAAGGTTGGTTTTGGCAACAGCCAATTGCGACTCGCCAATTGTGGTTGTACTAGCAGTTGTCGCCACATTTTTCTCGGCCACAACACTACTTTGTTTCGCATTTTGAACATCGGCAAGAGCCACATTCAATTTCGATTTGTATTCTCTATTATCGATTACAACCAAAGTATCTCCTTTATGTACAAACTGATTTTCATCAAAACGAACTTCCTGTACATAACCCGTAATTCTCGACATAATGGGCGTTACATATTGCTCGATCTGAGCGTCATTAGTTTCTTCGTGATTCCTGTTGAACACATAAAACCAAATCCCTAAAGTGATTCCGCTTACAACCAATATGCAAGCAATAATTGTTATTAATACATGAAACGTTCTGTTTCTTCTAGTTTCATTTTTTATCTTAACCATAATAAACTTTATATCTATTTTCTTTATTCTGTTTTCTAAACTCTATTCTCTTGCCTCTAGCTTCTTGCCTCTATTCTCTTTATTCTCTTTATTCTAGCTTCTTACCTCTAACTTAAATCTGATCCGGCATTATACCCGCAGTATGCAGCAATTCGTAATGTTTTAAAATCGCATCCAATCTGGTAGAAATTTTATTGTATTTTGCCTGAAGCAAAGCATTATCTGCATCGACCATTTCTGTAATTAAAACCAATTGGTTTAAATATTTCAGTTTTACGATTCGATAATTTTCATTGGCCAAATCCAAAGCTTTATCTACAACCACAAATTTTTCGAGGATTTCCTGGTATTGCGTATGCTCTTTAAAAAGCTTATCCTGAATTTCATCTTTTACAATTTCTGTTTGCATTTTTTGCCATTCGATTTTCGTATTCGCCTGATCTACTTTTGTTTTGTTTTTATACAAAGCCGAAAGATCAAAATGCACCTCGACACCTACTTGTCCTAAAGTGTACAAATATGGATTTGGTGGAAAAAATTTATAGTTTGGATAATAAAAACCATAGTTTCCAAAGAAGTTTACTGTTGGCAAATAATTTGCTTTCACCAGTTTTAATTCCGTTTTTTTAATGTCTAATTCCTGACTAGCCATTCTCATTTCTTCATTATGAAAAGCTTTTTCCAAATAATAATCATACGGATCCAAACCATTCATTTCGTCAAGATTGGCAGCCGTATCGATTGCTATTTCTTCGCTTTCTGGAATCTGAATCAAAGTTTTCAGGTCATGCAGCGCGATTTTTATATTTTTAGAATTTGTAAGCGCGCTCAATTCACGATCAGAAAGCTGCAACTCAGCTCTAATGACTTCGTTTTTGGTCACCGTTCCGTGTTTTTGTAACGACTGAACTTCTTTTAATCGGCTTTTTTCTTCTTTAATGTTTTCTTCAAATATTTTCTGAAGTTCCATCATTTTATAAATCGCCAAGTAATTAGCCACAACCTCAAGCTCAATATCATTTTGAGTCTTTTCGGTTTTTATTTTGGCAATTTCATTTTCTTGATTGGCAATTTTAATAGCGTTGTTAATCTTGTTTCCGGCATAAATTGGCATTTTAAAAGTCGAATTCACCTCGTAAATTTCAGGAATCGCTTTCGTGACTTCTTTGTCTTTCAAGAAACCGCTTCCTTTAAATTCTGTAATATTGGTAATTCTGGAATACACACCGTTTAATTCGATATCTGGTAAACGGAGTTCTTTTCTTTCTTTAATGTTTTGCTCTGAAAGCGTTGTCTCTAAATGAGATCTAAGGATTTTTTTATTGTTTTCTTTTGCCAGTTTCACCGCTTCGTTTAAAGAAACCGAATGAATTTCCTGAGCTTGCAAACCATTGAATGTTAATACGATTAAAAATACTAACAAGCTTTTGAGAAAACAATCTTCTGTAGAATTTGTTGTTTTAAGGAACATGAATATATAAATAATTTTATGATGCAAAGTTCCTGCATTTTTTTCGTGACTGATAATTCTAAAAAGCCAACAACATATTCATTTCGGACAAATGTTAAAATATTATTTTCCGAAAACGTTATATTAAACTACTGAAAAGCAAATTGTTATAAAATTTATTTTATTTATAATATCTCACGCAGATTTAAAAGGATTTAAGCAGATTTTACCTTTTATAATCCGTTAATCAAGTAATTATATGTAAAATTGACTCAAATCTGCAGGATCTGTGTGAAATATTTTTTAAGTATCAATAAATCTGCATGAAGTAAAAAACTATTTTCCGTACAAAATATCCTCTCCGTTTAAGTAATCAGAGGGTCTTTGTCCTAAAATCTTGAAGAAAGTATTACTAAATGTTGGAACACTGTTATAACCAACTTCTTGGGCTACCTCTTTTACAGAAAGTTTTCTTTCCAGCAAAAGTTCGATTGCTTTTAAAATACGTCGAATAGTATAATACTGAATAAAAGACATTTTAAGATCTTTTTGAAACAAGCGATACAAAGAGCGTTCGCTGTAACCAAATTGATGCGCCACATCTGCAAACAAAATGGTTTCACCCAAATTATTCTCGATATAACGTAGAATTTTACCTAAGCGTGCATCTTTTGGCAAAGGAAGCTCTAAAGGTAAATTTGTCAAACATATTTGCGGAAGAATCGCTTTAATAGCTTTTGCGATGACAAAATTGGGCGAACCTTTTTTTAAATCACCACTCCATTGATTGGTAAAAAGCATCATTTGAAGCAGTAAATTATTTACCGGATAAATACCTTCGTTTTGATAAAACGGATCTTCGTTTTTTTCTACAGGAAAATACAAGTTTCGCATCATCACGTTTTCAGACTTTGGCTGAATACTGTGTTCGACTTCACTCGGAATCCATATAAAATGTCTCGCGGGCAAAAAATAAGTTTTGGTTTCGGTAGTTACAAAAACAACATCGCCCTCGGCATATAGCATTTGTGCTTTGTCGTGTTTGTGCGTCGGAATCAGCAATTCGCCCATTACATCATGATAACAGTAAATGCTTTTTTTATCGGCATCTACTTTTTTAATGTAATACTTATCTACTTTGTGTCCCGATTGTTCCATTGAAGTTTAATACGACGGTTTTGTGCTATTAAATATAGTAAGAATAATATAAATTGTGATGGTTTAACCGCAAAGAGCGCAAGGTAAAAACGCAAAGTTCGCAAAGCTTAATTAAAACTTTGCGAACTTTGCAGTTAAATCATAAAAACAAAAAAGCCTTTCCGTTAAGAAAGGCTTCTTCCAATATTGCGGTCTGGACGGGACTCGAACCCGCGACCCCATGCGTGACAGGCATGTATTCTAACCAACTGAACTACCAAACCGTGCGTTATTGCGAGTGCAAAAATACAACAGAATTTCGTTTCTGCAAGGGTTTTTTACGAATAAAATTAAAGAAATTTTTAATACGCTGATTTTAAATAAATTCCAAACCATCAAAATTTCAAATTTCAATCGAATCTGTGCTTCTTTCCCAATGCTTGAGTTTTTTACTATTATTTTTCGCACAAATTAACACGTCTTATTTTAAAACATTGCCAGTAGTTTCAATCATTAAAACACTAGAAAATATTCAATCTTGTCATTTTGACCGAAGGGAGAAATCACATAAGAAACTTCGCAAAGTATATTTTCAATCTGTATCTATCAACGAGTTTGATTTCTCCCCTTTGTTCGAAATGACAAACTATACCTTAAAATTGAAATTTATCAATTTCTTAAAATAAAAAATCCGCAAAGCTTAAAAAAAACTTTGCGGACTTTGCGTTCCCGATAGCTATCGGGATAGCGCTCTTAGCGTTTAAATCAAAAGTGTCTTAAATCAAAAAAGCCATCCACAAAAGTGGAAAGCTTTTCATTGGTCTAACTACTAAACCAGCTACGAGTTACAAAGTCGTAGCAAACAACACAACTAATCTTAGATACCGTATTTGGGCAAAAAAGCCTTTCTGTTACGAAAGGCTTTTCCCAATATTGCGGTCTGGACGGGACTCGAACCCGCGACCCCATGCGTGACAGGCATGTATTCTAACCAACTGAACTACCAAACCTCTGCGTTATTGCGGTTGCAAAGATAGTACAGAATTTCATTTCTGCAAGCCTTTTGCTAAAAAAAATTAAAATTATTTTTGAACATTTAGCCAAAGTTTTGTTTTTCAACCAAATATGTAGTCAATATTTTTTCAAAATTATCGCCAACATTCACCGGAACGTACTTAATTTGGTTCTTTGCACAGGTTAAAGCCAGATTTTTAAAATAGGCTTCTGCCCTTTTTTCATATTCTACTTTTACATTATCGGCAAAAATAGATACTTCTTCACCTGATTCTAAGTCGATAAACTTTCTTGGTGCATTGTCAAAATCAAATTTAAGCTCTGTCTTATTATCAACAACATGAAACAAAACTACTTTATGTTTATTGTGTTTAAGATGCTGCAAGGCATTAAAAAGCTTTTCGTCATCCTCTGACTGAAACATATCAGTAAACAAGATAATCATCGAACGGCGGTGCATTTTCTCCGCAATTTGATGTAGGTAAGTAATTGTATCTGTGCTTTTTTTAACTTTTGGCTGTTCTAATAATTGCTCTAATTTATTAAGCAACATTCTATGATGGCGATCGCTCCCTTTTTCTGGAGCATAATATTCGTAACTGTCCGAGAAAACACTTAAACCTACAGCATCTCGTTGTTTCTTTAAAATATTCATTAAAACCGCCGAAGCCAAAACTGCAAAACCAATCTTCTTTTCATAAAAAGGCTGATTCGATTTTAGTTCAGGATAATGCATCGACGACGAATTATCGACAATAAGATGACATCGCATATTGGTTTCTTCCTCAAAACGTTTCGTATACAAACGATCTGTTTTAGCAAACAGCTTCCAATCGATGTGTTTGGTACTTTCTCCGGCATTATAAACTTTATGCTCCGAAAACTCTGCCGAAAATCCATGAAACGGACTCTTGTGCATTCCGGATATAAAACCTTCTACAACTTGATTGGCCAACATTTCGAGATGCTGAAAACTGGAGACTTTCTCTATTTCCGATTCGATTTTCATTCGGTTTCTTTTTTAATATTTTGAGCGCGGTATAAACCGTCTGTCGCTTGCAATAATTTTCGTTTTAATATTGGACTAAAATTAGGGTTTTCTTTTAAGAATCGCTGTACTTCATCAAAAGCATATTTCGACGAATACTTTCCAACTGTATTACTCAACCAATCTTTCGGGAAGAAAATATCTCCTGTACGCTGAATTTCTTCAACCAAGTCTAATGAAAATCTAATATACTTTTGAGCACTTTCCTGACGCAACGGATGATTAAAATTGGCCAAACCTACAGAAACCCAAGATTCTTTTTCTCTGTTTTTATCTTCCTTTAAAGATTCCATAAAAGCATTTCGAACTAATTCGTCTTTTGATAAAGAAGGAAGCAAAAACTCAAAACGCTTTTGTTTATCAGGATTTGTAATCGCTGTTCTTGTTTTATTTAAAATCTCGTTTGCTTTTTCATGTTTAAAAATAGCCAGATTCATCGCTATATTCGTAAAATCGTCTTCGTTTAATTTTAAATTCGGAATTACTGTTTCTTTATTCCAAATCTGATACAGTTTAGCTTTTGCCGAATCTGAATAAGCAATCGCGCTAAATAAATTAAATAAAGTCTTTTTTACATTAGCAGATAAATTTGCTTGCAAGCGTGCCAATAAAGTATTACTAAGTAATTCCCCTGCTTTATCTTGCTGTTTTTCTGTCAAAAATTTCCAATAAACTGCATTTAAATTATTAGATGCAATTTTTAAAACCAATTCATTTTCTTCCGTTTGAATGGCTTTCAAAAAACAATCAAAAGCTTTTTCCGGAGTAACATTTCCAATCAACATGTTTTCGTACAAATTACTGTAAGCAGAAGCTCTAGCAACCTCATCTTTCAACGTTGAAATATAATTTAAGTTATTCCCGTCAAGCGGAAAAACGCCGTAACCAAAACCATTATAATTGTATACAATCGAAAGCGGTTTTTCAAGCCCAACAGCTTTCTTTAAAAGGAGACTTTTATCTTTAATATTAGCACTTAAAACCTTGACATCATTTTGATAAACTAAACCAATCTGAAAAATCTGTGGCCAAACATTATCTGATTCATCTTCAGCTTTTTGCTGAATCTCAAATGTTTTAATTCGGTTTTGAGAGTCGTATTTTATTTTATCTGCAAAAATGGCTCTTCCGGATTTATTTACCCAAACCTCGCTCCACTTTTTCATATTTAGCGGAGTTTCAGCATCTAGAATTTCGACCAAATTATTCCAGTCGGCATTATCGTTGGCATATTTTTTAATGTATTTTTCAATTCCTTTCTGAAAAGCTTCTTTTCCCATAGAAGCTTCTAACTGACGCATCATTATGGGCGCTTTGTTGTAAATAATAGCGCCGTAAAGTGAACCCGCATCTTTAAGATTGGCCAATTTTTGTTTTATTGGATGTGTTCCTAGCGAACGATCTTCGGCGTAAGCATTTGCATAATGTGCCGCAAAAAACTGCAAATTATGATTGATATTCGGAAAAATTGGATTCATGATTTTGTCTGCCATAAAATTGGCAAAAACTTCTTTCATCCAAACATCGTCAAACCATTTCATAGTAACCAAATCACCAAACCACATATGCGAAGTTTCATGTGCTATAAGTTTTGCACGATCTAGCTTTTCGCTATCTGTAGCACTATTATCCAAGAACAAAGTCGATTCTCTGTACTGAATTGCGCCAACATGCTCCATTCCTCCATATTGAAAAACAGGAATCGAAGCAAAATCTAATTTCTGAAACGGAAAAGGATAATTGGTATATTTTACTAAAAAGTCTAATGACTGTTGGTGCAAATTAAAAATTGTATCGGTACTTACGCGAAGTTTTTCAGCATTGTTCTCGCGATACAACATCGTCATGTTTCTATTACCAGGTTTTTTGGTTACGTTTTTAAATTTTCCTGCAACGAATGAAAACAAATAAGTACTCATTTTATCTGATTCTCCAAAAGTGTAAGCGATAAAATCACCTTTTTCGACTTTCTCTTTAATATCGGCACCAGCCAAAACCGACCAATCTTTTGGAACAGTCAAGCTTAATTTATAAGTTGCCTTAATATCCGGCTGATCAAAACACGGGAATAAAGTACTCGCGCGATCCGGAACTAATAATGTATACAGGAAATCATCATTACGATTTAAGGATAAATTACCGGCAACAAAAGAAATAACAACCTTATTTCTTCCTAATATTAAGGATTCAGGAGCAATAACAATATGCCCTTTTTCGTGAATTAGAGAAATACTTTTTCCGTTTACAACAATAGATTTTAGGTTTGAAGTATTCTCTTTAAAATCTAAATACAAAGGTTCGCTTAAATCAGAAAGTGTCAGATCTAAAGTTAGATTAGAATTGATTTCCTGCTGTTTTTGCTTCGGAATTTCAAACGACAACCCATAAGTTACATTAGAGATTTGATGTTTTCTAAAAATCGCCATTTGCTCAGAAACACCATTATCCAACACCAGATTTTGTTTTTGTTTCGATTGAGAAAAACCAATTGTAGTAAAAGCAAGAAAGCAAAGAAAGCTGTAGAAAATTTTCATTTTTAAAGGAATATAAGATTCGTTAAAAATAAAAAAAGTTTGCCACGAATTTCACGAATTAACACGAATTAAAATTCTTTTGCCACAGATTACGCAGATTAAAATGATTTTTCTTTTTAATCCATGAAAATACTTTAATCTGTAGCAACCTTTTTTAAGCATTATCCTAAATAAATAATTCGTGTTAATTCGTGAAATTCGCGGCAAAAAAAAATCTTTTTTAATCTTTAAAATCTGTGGCAAAAAACTATTAGAAATAAAAAAGGCTTGACTTTCGTCAAACCTTCTTTATATAAATCATAATCTTACGATTACAACAAAGCGTCTAAACTATCTGCGTAGGTTTGTTTCGGAGCAACTCCTACTTGTTTTCCTACTACTTCACCGTTATGAAAAACCAAAACGGTTGGTATGTTACGCACACCATATTTTGCAGCGAATTCTTGGTTTGCATCTACATCTACTTTTCCAACAACTACTTTTCCTGCGTATTCCTCGCTAATTTGGTCAATGATTGGACCAACCATTCTACAAGGACCACACCATGCTGCCCAAAAATCTACCATTACTGGTTTATCTGATTTTAAAACTACTTCATCAAAAGTAGCATCTGTTATTGCTAATGCCATAATTTTTTATCTTTTAAAATTATTGTCTGAATTGTTTCGTTTCAAACTAGAGTACAAATTTAAAAATTTAAAGCAAATGAAACACCATAACCAAATTAGTTTTCATTATAAATGCATTGTCAATAATTATACTAACATTAAAAACATTTTTTGAAAGCCTTTACCTACATTAAATTAAAGTTCCGTTTTTTGTCTTACCTTTATGTTTAAGAAATTTCGGCCAAATGAAAGCAATTTTAAATCAACTCAAGACTTTTTTTCAATCCACAGGTTTTAAAAAATACGCCAAACGCTTTGGTTATTTTATTTTGGGTTGCATTTTACTGCTTTTACTACTTTGTGGTGGCCTATCTATTTACTTCAATCAAAACAAAACCGAAATCATTGCCAAGATCAACACCAAAATCAATGAAAACATTAATGGGAAGTTCCATATTGGCGATTTTCATTATAAATTTCTAACTGGTTTCCCAAATTTCACCTTAGCATTAAAAGACGTAGAACTAAAGGACAATCAATGGAATACTCACAAACACACTTTATTAAAGGCCAAAGAAATTGAAGCTCGTTTAAACATATGGAGTTTATTGCATCATGAAATCAACATTCATAAAATCCTGATAAACGGTGCAGATATTTATGTTTATAAGGCCGAAAACGGTTATTCGAACGCTAATATCTTTAAACCCAAAAAGAAAAAAGCTCCCGAAAACAAATCTGAAACCGAAACTACTATCGATCAAGTCGACCTCAACGATGTTCATTTTGTTTTAGACAATCGTCTGGGACATAAATTATTTAATTTTGATGCTACCAGTTTAAAATCGAAAGTTGATTATGATGGCGACGACTGGCAAACCGATGTTTTTCTGGATACCAACATCAAAAGTTTGGCTTTTAATACCGTACACGGAAGTTTTGCCAAAGAAAAAGAACTCAAAGGAACTTTTAATGTTTCGTATTCATCTAAAAATGAAAAAATTGACGTTGTGACCAAAGGTCTAAAAATTGGAACCGACACTTTTGATATTACCGCATTTTTTAATTTAGCCAAAGGTAATGCGCTTTTTGGAATCAACATTGGGACTACTATTTTATGGCAAAATGCTTCGAATTTACTTTCGGCAAACATCAGTTCTAAACTAAATCGCTTTAACTTAAATAAACCAATTGATGTAAACTGCGACATAAAAGGTGATTTTAATGCCGAGGGCGATCCAAGAATCGTAGTTCAAGCCATTGTAAAAAACAACGAATTGAGTATTCCGGACGGACAACTTAAAAACTGTCATTTTAAAGGAATTTTTACCAATAATTTCAAACCGAAAGACGGTTATAACGACGCCAATTCGGCTGTTATTCTAAATGGTTTTGCCGCAGAATACGAAAATATTCCGCTTACAATTCCGCAATTGTCTATTAATAATCTCGAAAAACCATTGGCAACCGGAACTGTAAGTTCAGATTTTGATGTTACCAAACTCAACCAAATAAGCAACGACAAATGGATTCAGTTTACCGAAGGTCATGCCAAAGCCAACCTTCAGTTTCAGTTTGATATTGTCGATTTGTACATCAATAAACCTAAATTTATTGGTAATGTAAACGTCGAGAATACCTCTTTTGATTTTATTCCAAAAAAAGTACATGCCGAAAAAGTAAACATTCAGCTTGACTTTACACAAGAAGCTTTATTGATTAAAAAAATCACTTATAAGCACAAGAAAAACACGATTATCATTGACGGAAAAATCAATAATTTCCTGAACTTATATTATGATGCTCCAGAAAAAATGGTTGTAAACTGGAATATTTACTTTCCAAATCTCGATTTAAAACAATTTTTGGGTGTTTTAGCCACTTCTCAAAAAAGTAAAGTTGTTGCAAAAACCAACAAAAAACCCACAATGTCGAACCAAATAAGAACTGCAATCGAAAAATGCGCTGTTGTAATCGACATTAAAGCCGATAAAATAAATTATAATAAATTATCAGCCACAAATACTACTGCAACCATACAAATGATCAACTCTAAACTGGTGATAAAAAATGGTTTTCTACAAACTTCTGGCGGAAACATCAAGTTTAACAGCGAAGTAACTCCTAGCGGAAAAAACTTTGCTTTTAGCTCGAATGCCCAAGTAAACAAAGTTGATATTGCGAGTTTTTTAAAATCGTTCAACAACTTCGGGGTTACGTCTTTTAGCCCAAACAACATTAAAGGAAAGTTAACAAGTCAGGCCAATGTTACCGGTTTTATCAATAGCAATGGCGAATTAATTACCAATTCTATGCACGGAAATCTAACTTTCAATGTCAATCAGGGTGCTTTATTAAACTTCGAGCCTATTGTAAAAATTGGGAAATTTGCTTTTCCGTTTCGCGATGTCAACAATATAACCTTTAGCGATTTATCAGGAAAACTTAAACTACGTGGCGAGCAAGTCGACGTTAATAATTTCACCATAAGTTCCAGCGTTTTAAACCTCGATGCCGAAGGCGTTTACTCTTTTGGTAGAGGAACCAATATCGCGCTAACCATCCCACTCCGAAATTCTAAAAACGATATTAAACTCGCCACCAAAGCCGAGCGCGATGCCGTTCGCGAACGCGGAATTGTTCTGCATTTAATTGCACTCGACGATGCCGGAAAAATGAAAATTAAATGGGGAAAGAAAGATAAATAGTCATTGCGAGGAACGACCTGTTCGCCGTGGCAAAAGCAATCACACCGCAAAGTCTCCCAATCTTGTCATCTCGACGAAGGAGAGATCACACCAGAAACTCCACAAAGATTTGTCACTCTGAGCGAAGTCGAAGAGTCTTTGTCTATCTTGGAATTTGGAATTTAAAATATTGAAATTTCCCAGTAGCTATTTCCTGCTGTACACTCTATCTTTTATTGCTTAAAGAAAGCAACAAAAGGATGCCGTTCCCATCGGGGCTAGGACTTTTGGTTTCATAAGAAAGTTTATAAATATTAATTAACGCCAGTCAGAAATGATTGGCGTTTTTTTATGGAGTAAATTGAAAACCACAGTTAATATCCCGTTGAAAACTATTATTTAATGAGGTCAATTGTACGCGGATCAATTATCGCCTAAAAACTACATTTGAAATTATGATTTAGATTACTAATATAAAAAAAACGTTATCAAAAAATGAAATATTTAGCAGAAATAATTTTCGGAAAAGATCAAATAAAGAAGTATCACAATAATGAAACTTTAAATGATTGTGAAAAAATAATCAACTTAAAAAAGTACACTTTTGAAACTTGGGTAGAAAGAAATGCATTTTACAAAGGAATAGGCGAAGCAATGAGTTGGTTAGAATTCGAAGTAATTAAAGAATTTGAAGAGAATGATCACAAAGAAGAAAAAGAAGATGAAGATAAATTTGATTATTGGGCATTTATTGAGAAATATTACCCAAAGTATTCTCATTGCAACAACGTTTTGTTAAGCGACATTTTAACTCGAAAACTTTATGGAGAAGAAATTAGCGAAAGTGATGAAAAATATATCAAAGATTGGGATGTTAGGAATGAATTGTTTGAAGTAGACAAGGATTTACTTTGTAAGGCTTTTGAAAATTATTTTAATATTAGTTATCCTGAAAATCTTAACTCTTAAAAAATTAATAAGAATAGTTAATGTGATTATATTTCACTAATATTAAACTTCGTTATCAAATTAGTATTTACAAATCATTTATTGCATTATTAAAGATGTCTAAAATCATAAATGTTACTTGTGCAATTATTTTAAAGGATGAAAAAATTCTCGTTGCACAAAGAAATGAAAAAATGAAATTACCTCTAAAATGGGAATTTCCAGGCGGAAAATTAGAACTTAATGAGACTGAAATAGATTGTATAAAAAGAGAGATAAAAGAAGAAATAAATATTAGCATTGAAGTATTACAAAAATTATCAAATAACATTCATGATTATGGTACTTTTAAAATCAACTTAATTCCTTTCTTAGTTCATTATATTTCAGGTGAAATTAAATTATCAGAACACAAAGATTACAGATTACTAGAAAGATCACAATTATTAAACCTTGATTGGGCCGAAGCGGATTTACCAATCGTTGAAGAATTTTTAAAACTTGAAATATGACCCAAGGATTATATGAAGAATTAGTTACCAAGCTAATAAACTATAAAATAAACGAACTAGATAAAGATACATTTCAAATTAAAAAATCTCCGATAGACAAAGCTGAAGCAGCTCAGATATTATCACAACATATGGGTGAAACTATAAAACATGCTTTTACATTGATAAAAGGGGAAAATATTATAGAAACTCAAATTGAAATTGCTAATAAAATAATTCTCTTTCTAACAGAAGAATTAAAAAAAGAAAAGTTTGAAGGTGATTTAATTGAGACAGAAGGAAAAATATTGAAGGCTGTTTTTACGAAAATTGATACCCATTTTAAAGACTTAGATTTACATTTAAAAGAAATTACGCCATATACTAGACTAATTCATAGCGAGCTTTTTACTGGAGGAAATGCGGGAACAACTTTAGAAAGTGAATTACGAAAAGAGATATTATCTTCTGATAATATTGATTTATTAGTTTCATTTATTAAATGGAAAGGTATTCGAATCCTTGAACGTGAATTAAGAGAATTTACTGAAAGAGGCGGAAAATTAAGAGTAATTACAACTACATATATTGGCGCAACAGATTCGAAAGCAGTTGAATTCTTGGCATCATTAGAAAACACAGAAGTTAAAGTTTCCTATAATACAGGAAATGAGCGTTTACATGCAAAAGCTTACTTATTTCAAAGAAATACAGGTTTCCACACGGGCTATATTGGATCTTCAAATTTTTCTCGCTCAGCTTTAACTGATGGTTTAGAATGGAATTTAAAAGTTACAACTAAAGAAGTTGGACATATTATTGATAAATTTAAAAAAACATTTGAGGCGTATTGGCAAAATTCAGACTTTGAATTATATGATAAAAATATCCATTCTGAAAAATTAGTTTCTGCTCTAAAACAAGGTAAGTTTTCAAAAGAATATACTTTTACAACAACTTATTTTGATATCAAACCTTATTCCTATCAAAAGGAAATTCTTGAAAAACTGGAAGTTGAAAGAACAATTCATAATAGACATAGAAATCTTTTGGTAGCAGCTACAGGAACGGGAAAAACTGTAATATCTGCCTTTGATTACAAAAATTTTAGGAATAATAATAAATCATCTAAACTTCTTTTTGTAGCGCATCGAAAGGAAATTTTGCAACAAGCAAAAGCGACTTTTCAAGGTGTTTTAAAAGAAAATAATTTTGGAGATTTATGGGTTGATGGAATTGAGCCTAATTCTAACGAATATCTTTTTGTGTCCGTACAAACTTTAAATAATCGATTAAAGGATTTAAAACTTTCTCCAGACTATTACGACTTTATTATTCTTGATGAAGCTCATCATGGATCAGCTTCAAGTTATAGACCTTTTCTGAATTACTTTAAACCTAAGATCTTACTAGGATTAACCGCAACTCCGGAAAGAATGGATAACGAAAATATCCTCGATGATTTCTGTGACCGCATTGCAGCAGAAATTAGACTTCCTGAAGCATTAAATAAACAACTATTATGTCCTTTTCAATATTTTGGAATTACTGATAGTATTGATTTGACAAATGTAAAATGGGAAAAAGGTAAATATGTCGCAAGCGAATTAACAGCTTTATATACTAAAAACGATATTCGTGTTGGGGAGATAATTACAAATCTTAATAAATACGTTAATGATATAAATGATGTTCGTGCAATCGGTTTTTGTGTAACCGTTGAACACGCTATTTTTATGACTGAAAAATTTAATTTGGCAGGATTAAACGCAAATTACTTAACATCTAAAAATGCAAATGAAAGAGACAAAATCAGGGAAGAATTCAAGAAAAAAGAATTCAATTATTTATTTGTAGTTGACATTTTCAATGAAGGTGTTGACATTCCTGAAATTGATACCGTTTTGTTTTTAAGACCTACAGAAAGTTTAACTGTTTTTCTTCAGCAATTAGGTCGTGGTTTACGTTTAGCAGAAGGAAAAGATTGTTTGACTGTTTTAGATTTTGTTGGAAATTCAAGACCTGAATATGATTTCGAAAGTAAGTTTAGAGCATTAATAGGTAAAACAACAACTTCTGTTAAAAAAGAGATTGAAGATGATTTTCCACATTTACCTTTAGGTTGTTCTATTGTTCTGGAGAAAAAAACAAAAGAGACAATTCTAGAAAACATTAAAAAAGCTACATCACTAAATGTAAGTCAATTAACAACTAAAATCACAAATTTTCAACATCAAACGAATTTACCTTTAACCTTAAATAATTTTATTGAATTTTATCATATACCAATTGAAACAATCTACTCTAAAAAAGAAACATGGTCTAGTTTATGTCAAAAAGCTGGAGTGATAAAAGATCTTGAAAGTATAAATGAAAAACAGATTTATTCAGCTATTAAGAATAAGTGGTTATCAACCAATTCTACTAGCTATTTCAATTTCATTTTAATGATTGCAAAAAAAGGTTTTAATATAAGAATTGATGATTTCGAAGAAAATCAAAAAACCATGCTTTTAATGTTGCATTACGATGTTTGGCAAAATGCTGGAGGATTTGATTCTTTAGAGAAAAGTATAATTCAGATAGGAAAAAATAAAACTCTTGTGAATGAGATTATAGAAGTCCTAGAGATATTATGTGATAAAATTGGTTTTAAAGAAATTGACATTCAATTACCTTATAAACAACCATTAAAATTACATGCTCGATATACGAGAGATCAAATATTAGCAGCTTTCCGTTTAAGTACATTTGATAAAAAATCATCTAATCGAGAAGGCGCAGCAGAAAATAAAAGTTTAAACACAGAAATACTTTTTATTAATTTGATTAAATCCGAAGAAAATTTTTCTCCTACAACTATGTATGAGGATTATGCTATAAGCGAAACGTTATTTCATTGGCAATCACATAATGCTTATGGCCCAGAAACTAGTAAAGGAGTTTCGTACATAAACCATCTTGAAAACAATAAAAAAATATTACTTTTTATTAGAGAAAAAGACAAAGATGAAAATAAAAACACAATTGGATATGTTTTTATTGGAGAAGGTATTTTTAAAGAAACAGAAGGTTCAAAACCAATGAATATACAATGGGAATTAAACGAACCAATACCAAATTATCTTTGGACAGAATCTGCAAAAATGTCAATAGGTTAATTTAGAAAACATGATAAAACATTCAATCTTAGAAATTCCAACTGTACTTAATCCACCTATAAAACTTAGAGACGTTATTTACAATTGTCCTGTTTGTGATTACGATATTGAAATAGATATGTTTGTTGATGATAGTAGTTTAGTAAAATGTGATATTTGTGATCACATAACAAAATTTAAAATTATAAGAATATAAAAAATATCGCTTACTCGACAATTGCAACGGAGTTTCTAGTGCGATTTCTCATTCTTCGAAATGACAAAAAAACCAAAATAAAAAAAGCCACTTCACAGTGGCTTTTCGTTTATTATAATTTAATCATTCAATCTCCATATAGGGATTTAAAATTTCGGCTAGTTCGTTGAGCCAGAAATAACCTTCTTCGACTGATTTTGGGTCGATTTGCATCGTTTCGCATTCTCGCATTAAAGACAGGGCGAGAAGATAATTTACTTTTCGAATTGTTTTAGCGAAACTTTTAGGATCTGTTTCTTGGTTGAAAAATTCATTTAACCTCAATTCTGTTTCTTTTGAAAGGCTGTTGACACTCATAATTTAACGTTTAGGGAATATAAAACCCGTGTAGCTAAGGTGTCCTACGCCGTTAAAAGCGTTGCAGTTGTTTCCAATACCGCCACCATACCGCACGGGCAAAAGTTTAATCGAGTTCATGTTTTAACGTTTAGGACTGCGAAGATACCAAAAAACACTTTGATTTGTGAGGGTTTTCTTTTTGAATTTAGAATTTTGATTGCTTATTGTTGTGGGGCTTCGACTCCGCTCAGCCTGACACTATTGTGGTGATTGTTTATTTTTCGTGATAAACTGGGAGGAGTTTCTTGGGTGATTTCTCTCTTCGTTCGAAATGATAAAAAATCTTAATTTCTTTCGTCTACAAAAATGACAAACTTGGCGGAATTTCTCTTTTGTGGAATGACAAACTTGGCGAAAAAAAAGTGCAATTATTTTCTTAATGTTTTATTAACTCACTTGTGTTTTAATTCTAAAAAAGATAGCTTTGAGAAACAATCATTAAATATAAACCGATATGGAAATTCAAATCAATACCGACAAGAACATCGAAGGACACGAAAGATTAGAAGCTTATTTTTCTGGCGAATTAGAAAAAGGTTTAGCACGTTTTGAGGAAAAAATAACCCGCATCGAAGTTCACTTTGGAGATGAAAACGGAGAAAAATTCAGCGTAAACGATAAAAAATGTGTAATCGAAGTTCGTACTGCAAAACTACAACCCGTAACTGTTACAGAACACTCTGATACGCTCGAAAAAGCATTTAGTGGTGCATTGGCAAAAGCAAAAAAATCGCTTACTACGACTTTCGAAAAAATGAAGGCGTATTAATCTATATAATATCAAATGCAAAAATGGCATTATCTTTAATCAGGATAATGCCATTTTTTATTTTAGCAAAGCGGTCATTTCTTCCCAATGCAATATTTTGACTTTTTCGTTTAATGCGTTTGCACTGTTTACCATGGCTTTGGCAATATCGGTTGCTTCTATTCCTTTGTATTTGCTTAAACCTCCAACAAATATTGGATTGATGAATTTAAATATCCCAATAAAAACTTTTTCGGCAGGTCGGTTTTCTTTTCTGTTTCCTAAAATCATCGACGGACGAAAGATATAAGTATGATCTAAATTTAGACTGGTAATATCTTGCTCTGTTTCGCCTTTTAATTTGCTATAAAATATCGAAGATTTTGCATTTGCCCCGAGTGCCGAAACCAGAAAAACTGCTTTTGCTCCGTTTTCCTTTGCCAGTTTTGTGGCTAGAATTGGGTAATCGTGATCGATTTGATAGTATAGTTTTTTATCGGGAGTTTTCTTTTGTGTGGTTCCAAGAGCAATAAAAACTTCATCTACTTGAATGTCTTTTACAACTTCGGGCAATGTATTAAAATCACCAATCAAGGTTTTTAATTTTGGATGCTGAATGTTTAGATCTTTCCTTACAACGATTATTACTTGTTGGTAATTGGCATTATTCAACAAATTATCGAGAATATAAGATCCTACTAATCCGCTTGCTCCGTATAGAATTGCTTTTTTCATAAGTAAGGCGATTTGTTTCCTCGAAGTTAGAAATTTTTGTCACAGATTTTACAGATTAGAATGATTAATATATTTTTTGTTTCTCGCAGATTTTGCAGATCAAGCAGATTTTTCCTGATCTTTAAAACGGTGAGGTTTATTTTTAACACATAGAATCATAGAATTTTGGAACTTTAAAAAGGCATTCCATTTGTTTAAACGCACATAGCTATGTGCCAAATCTTGATTTGTTTTTAACTCTTTTGTACTTGCTTTGAAAATTCTATGATTCTATGTGTTTATTTTTTTCTCGCAGATTTTGCAGATCAAGCTGTTTTTTCTATTTTTTTTTTAATCCTTTAATCTGCGGCAAAAAAAAACTTAGTAAGCTTTTTGTCTACATTCTCATTGTTTAAATAAAAATACGATTAACATAATAATAACGCTTTTTGATATTGTAAGAAGTAATTTTGCAGTCCCAAAAGTGAAACTTGGTTTTTGAAGTAAAAAACAAGTTTCTTAATTGAGATTATCCAATACAAATTATTAAAAATTACATTCATGAAAAAGCAACTACTCGTATTATTTATCGCAATCCTTTCAGGCTTTGGCGTAAATGCGCAAGTAAAATCATCTGAAACAAATGTGCTGGTTTTGATCTATTCTCAAAACGGCGGAACTTATAAAATGGCTAAATCTATTGCCGAAGGAATTCAGGAATATCCAAACTCAAAGGCAATTATAAAACGTGTTCCTTCGATAAATACTAAAGAAAAACTAAATGCCGATGTTGAGAAATTACCAATTGCAACAATCGAAGAATTGGCGAATTATGACGGAATCGCTTTTGGAAGTCCGGTTCATTTTGCCAATATTAGTGCCGATATGAATTACTTTTTCAGCCAAAGTATTCCGCTTTGGACTTCGAGAGTTTTAGAAGGAAAACCAACTACTGTATTTATGTCGGCTGGATCTGGAGCAGGAAAAGAAGCGGCAATTTTGTCTTTCTGGAATATTCTGGCTTCGCACGGAATGGTGATTGTTCCAACTGGAATTATGGGAACGGCAACTTTAGACAAAACGGTTCCGCAGGGAAATACTCCTTTTGGTGCAACTTCACTGGCAGGTTCTACAGGAACTCGTCCGTCGCCAAGCGAATTGAATTTGGCTAAAGAACAAGGAAAAGCTTTGGCAAGAGTAGCATCTGGATTGAAAAACACGGAGAATATTAAAAATGTAAAAACAACCTCGGTTGAAACAAAAAGCGATATCAACAAAACTTTAAAAGACAATAATATTGTACTTCCTGAAGCGCCTAAACCGGTTGGAAATTATGTTCCGTTTACCATTTCAGATCATAAGGTTTATATTAATCAAGTGGCTTTGAAAGATGGAAAAATTTTAAATCCGGGTAAAGTTGGCGCAACAGTTACCGAAGATCAAGCAAAAGAAGCTACATATCAAACAATGCTAAATGTTATTGCGGTTTTGAAAGAAGCTTGCGGAGGCGATTTGAACAAGGTAAAACAATGTGTACAATTGACTGGATATTTTAATACAACTCCAGAATATACGCAACATGCAGGACTTATGAATTCGGCCTCAAATTTAACGGCTTTGGTTTTTGGAGAAAAAGGAAAACATGCCAGAGCAACAATTGGTGCGGTTTCGTTACCAATAAATTCAGCTGTTGAAATTCAGGCGATTTTTGAAATTGAATAAAAGAAATCCAAACATTGTCATCCTGAGCGAAGTCGAAGGAACGTACGGGCGTCGACAAAGATTGGCGATATCCTTTGCGCCTTCGACTTCGCTCAGGAAGACAAGATTGCGCTGAAAACTGAGACTGAAAACTGAAAACTGGGACTAAAAACCACGTAAGCGTGAGGGATAGAAGCTAGCTACCAAAGTAGCGCGGATAGCCCGACAGCAATAAAAAAAGGGGCCGACTAAGCGATTTGCATAGTTGGCCCCTTTTTTTATTGGTGGCACGCCCAGATGATTATTGACGTGAATATTATGATTTTGGCAACGGAGCTCCAACAGCTATATCGCAACGGTGTCCTGTTTGCCCGTGTGGCGGATTCATTCCTTCGGCGGTTGCAACTGGTGCTTCGGTACTTAATAAGGCCGGAACTGCATTATTTGCGGCTGGTGGCGTAACGGTAAAGTTTTGAGATACGCTTCCGCTTTGTGCTGTATTTGTGGCAGGTTGTTTTGCCGGAGCAGAATTTAAAGGTGCTCCAACCGCGATGTCGCAACGGTGTCCGGGTTGTCCGTGGGCAGGATTCATTCCTTTGGCTACTTTTGTTGGCGCTACAGTTGTTGTTACTACTTGTGGCTGACCTGCATTTACTTGCACTGGTTGTGCATTCGCGGCCTGACCTTGTGTTGGTGCCGAATTTAACGGTGCTCCAACTGCAATATCGCAACGGTGCCCGGGTTGCCCGTGTGCAGGATTTAGCCCTTTGTTGTCGCTCATTACGGTATTTGGATTCGTTGGCGAGGCTTGAACTACTGATTGCGTTTTTGTTGTATCTTTTGCTAATCCTAATTTAACCAATTCAGATGTTGGTGTGTTTTCCTGTGGTTCTAATTCTTTCTTGCAAGAAGTAAAAATTAAGGAAGTAATTACTATCGAACTTATAAAGATTCTCGGATTCATAGTTGTGGTATTTTAGAGCATTCAAATATACTAAATCATATTATACCATATAAGTGATATGAGATAATTTAAGTTTTGGGTTGTAATATAATCTTGAAAAGGCGTTGATTCTCTTTTCTCATTTTATGTCATTTCGAGGAACGAGAAATCACACTCGAAACTCCGTGCCTACAATCGTAAATCATTGTCGATCTACTGGTGTGATTTCTCATTCCTCGAAATGACAAATAGTACGTTTTAATCCTTATTTTAAAATAAAAACTACGCCTTTTAGCGAGATTAATTTTATTCGTGTACAACGGATTAAAATCCGTTGCTACAAAATAGATCGTTCTTCCGGAACTCTTGTAAAGAGCCTTCGGTTCGATTTATATTGTAGGGATAGATTTTAATCCGTCCTAAATTTAAAGAATCATTTTAACCTTTGAGCCTTTGCACCTTTGTACCTTTGAAATAATTTTTGCTAACTTTAAATCCAAAACAAAACTTCTCATGAAAAAATCGATTTTACTTTTATTGTTTGTTGCTTCTTTTGCAAATGCGCAAACCACAGAAAAAGAAAAAGTTAGTCAAACGCTCGATGCTTGGCACAAAGCTGCTGCCGATGCAAAATTTGATGCTTACTTTAATTTAATGGCCGATGACGCTATTTTTATTGGAACTGATGCTACTGAAAACTGGAATAAAAAGGATTTTAAAGTTTGGGCAAAACCATTTTTCGACAAAGGAAAAACCTGGAATTTTACGGCTCTGGAACGTCATATCTTTTTTGACAAAACGGGTAAAATAGCTTGGTTTGACGAATTACTGAATACGCAAATGAAAATTTGTCGCAGTTCTGGTGTTTTGGTAAAAGTGGGGAAAGAATGGAAAATTCAGCATTATGTTTTATCAATGACTGTTCCTAATGACGAAGTTGATGCTGCGATTAAAATAAAAGCTCCAATTGAAGACGTTTTAATTGCGGAGCTTCAGAAAAAATAAACATTTTAAGAGTTTCTTCTTATAATCCTAACTTTTATAGCACTTTAAAGAATCGAATAGTAATTTGATTATAATACAATTGGCAATTTTATCCGTAATTTAGAAGTTCAAAATAAGATTGTCTCAAAAAAACATATCTAATTTTACAATATTTACTAAAATAAAACAACAACCTCTATTTTAACAGCCCTTAAAATCAAAATCTTTATTTTTTTTTAACTTTGACCCCAAAAAAAATAGGGTTAAATAAAGTATCTGAAAAATGAATATAGAAAAACGCTGGATCATTTCCTTTATTATTATAAGTATTGTTTGTATTACTGGCGCATTTTGGCCAACGGTTACTGAAAATAGTTACGTATTATCTGAATTTGGCACTACTGAACATATTGTTCCTGCCGATGTTGCCTGGATGTTAACTTCATGTTGTTTGGTTTTGATTATGACGCCTGGATTATCTTTTTTCTATGGCGGAATGGTTGGCAGAAAAAATGTGATTTCGACTATGCTTCAAAGTTTTATCTGTTTGGGCGTTGTAACGCTTTTGTGGGTTGTTGTAGGTTTTAGTTTGGCGTTTGGAGATCCTGTTGGCTTTGGTTCTGGAGATCATTTCTATAGCTTTTTTGGCAATCCAACGACTTTTGCTTTTATGGATTATGTTGGTGTTTTACCTCATAAAAAATTGGCTAGTACTATTCCGTTTATGTTGTTTGCATTGTTTCAAATGAAATTTGCCATTATCGCTCCGGCAATTATTACGGGTTCATTTGCAGAACGTGTTCGTTTTATATCGTATTTATTATTCATCAGTTTATTTACCATTTTTATTTATGCGCCATTGTGCCATTCGGTTTGGTATCCAACTGGAATTTTGGGCACTTATTTTGGCGTTAAAGATTTCGCTGGTGGAACTGTTGTTCATATGAGTTCTGGATTTGCTGCTTTGGCGGGTGTTCTTGTTTTAGGAAAAAGAAAGAACAGCCAGCATATACCAACCAATATTCCGTTTGTGTTATTAGGAACAGGAATGTTATGGTTTGGATGGTTTGGGTTTAACGCTGGTTCTGCTCTTGCGGCCAACGGAACTGCTGCAATGGCTTTTGCAACAACCACTACATCATCTGCCGCTGCAATGTTAACATGGATTTTCTTTGATCGAATGAACGGAAGAAAGGTTTCGGCTTTAGGTGCTTGCATTGGCGCTGTGGTTGGTCTTGTTGCCATTACACCTGCCGCTGGTTTTGTGTCTGTTCCCGAAAGTATGTTCTTTGGATTTATAACGGCTTTAGTTTCAAATTCGGCTGTGAATTGTCGTTTCTCAAAAAGATTTGATGATACTTTAGATGTCTTCGCTTGTCATGGTGTTGGCGGAATTATGGGAATGATTCTAACCGCAATATTTGCTCATGGCGAAAATGCAAGTTTACTACATGGTGGCTGGAATGTATTTGCTCACCACATGATGGCATTGGTTTTGGTTTCAATATTTACTTTCTTCGGCGCTTATTTATTATTCAAGGTAACCAATTTTATTATTCCGTTACGTGTTTCTGAAGAAAATGAACACATAGGACTTGATTTATCGCAACACGATGAAACTCTTGACCCAAATTCAAAAGCAATTACCGAGGCTCATTATGGGTAATTTTTTTGCCACGAATTTCACTAATTTTCGCTAATTTTTCCTTCTTTAAGTTTCAGTTTGAAGCGGTAAAATTAATTCGTGAAAATTCGTGAAATTCGTGGCGAATAAACAATAATCCTAATCAAAAGTAGCAACAAAAAACTTTAAACGTAATTGCGCTATTTTCATTCGTTTATATTCCTTAATTTTGCTGAAAATTTTTGTAAAAGTGGGAAGTAAAAATAAACTAAAAAGATTCAGAGAAAACGAAACATTTCAAAACGTTTTTCAACCAACAAGAGAAGAAGTTGTAGGCGATTTAATGCCTCTGAAAGGAAAATGGAATTCTGATTTCTTTAAAAATGATAATCCATTAGTTTTAGAATTAGGATGTGGAAAAGGAGAATATTCTGTTGGATTGGCAGAAAGATATCCTGACAAAAATTTTATTGGAATTGATATTAAAGGTGCTCGTTTTTGGAGAGGCGCTAAAACCGCTGTTGAAAACGGATTGCATAATGTTGCTTTTATTCGTACTCAAATCGAATTGATCAACCATATTTTTAATGAAAATGAAGTAGACGAAATCTGGATTACTTTTCCGGATCCTCAAATCAAATACAAAAGAACAAAACACAGAATGACAAATTCTGAGTTTTTAAAATTGTATAAAAAAATCCTTAAAAAAGACGGTGTTGTAAATCTTAAAACCGATAGCGAATTCATGCACGGTTATACTCTTGGATTGCTTCACGGTGAAGGACATGAGGTTTTATACGCAAATCATAACGTATATACAAATGAAGGAAGTCCTGAGGAAGTTACTGCTTTTCAGACTTTTTACGAGAAACAATATTTAGAAATTAACAAGGCAATTACGTATATTCGTTTTAAAATTAAAGACTAATTTAATTTTAAAAACTGCTTTTTCAACCCATTAAATAACCGAATGGTATTACTTACTCCTTTAATTTCAGGTTTTATTGCAGCTTTCATTGGGATTATTCCGCCTGGTTTAATCAATATGACGGCGGCTAAAGTAAACATGAAAGAAGGAAAAAAGAATGCTTTGTGGTTTGTTGCGGGAGCAATATTAATAATCTTTTTTCAGGTTTCTTTAGCTGTTTTATTTGCTCAGGTAATTGACAATCGACCAGACGTTGTAACTTTATTACGCGAAGTTGGTTTTGTTATTTTTTCGATATTAACAATTTACTTTTTGTTTATTGCTAAAGAACCTAAAGCTAAGAAATCGAAGATTAAAAAAAGCAGCAAAAAAAGTCGGTTCTTTTTAGGAATGTTATTATCTGGGTTGAATTTCTTCCCGATTCCGTATTATGTCGTGGTAAGCATTACTTTGGCTTCTTACCATCTTTTTGCATTCGAAAACAACATAATCTTTACTTTTGTATTCGGATCCGTTTTAGGATCGTTTGCTGCTTTATACAGCTATATTGGTTTCTTTGGAAGAATCGAAAAGAAAACCGATTATGTAATGCGAAACATGAATACTATTATTGGAAGCATTACTGGTTTGATTTCTGTGGCAACACTTTTTAATATTCTAAGTTATTATTTCGGGTAAAAAATATAAATCCCAGATTTCACAGATTAAATGATTTTCATTTAATTTTAGTCTTCTTAAATCTGTGTAAAACTTAAACTTTACAAACCAAAGTAAAATCATTTTTAATCCTTTAATATGTGGCAGAGAACATGGCTGAAGATAATTTTTTCGAACGAGTTTATACCATCGCCAGACAAATTCCATATGGAAAAGTAACTTCTTATGGTGCAATTGCCAAAGCATTAGGAACTGCTCGTTCTGCACGAATGGTGGGCTGGGCAATGAACGCTTGTCATAATATGGATGATGTTCCGGCGCACAGAGTTGTTAACAGAAAAGGACTTTTGACTGGAAAACATCATTTTGACGGAACCAACTTAATGCAACAACTTTTAGAAAATGAAGGCATTGAAGTGATCGACAATCAGATTATAGATTTCGAAAAACACTTTTGGACGCCTGAGGTTTCTAACACATAATTTTTTTTTCACCATATAAGTGATATAAGTTCATTTAAAAGTAAACTTGTCGCTATTCCTTTTTTTCAATTCCGAGGAACAAGGAAAGGTTCAAACAATCAAATCAAGCAAATAACAAAACTCGTTTTATCATCTTCGGTTTGGTAACTTAGATAACCGCCGTGGGCTTCGATGATATTTTTAGAAAGTGTTAATCCAATTCCGGCTCCATCTTTTCGGGTTGTAAAGAATGGCAGAAATACTTTGTCTCTAATTTCAGAATCGATTCCTTTTCCGTTATCTGAAATGATGATAAAAAAACGGTTATTTTCGGTATAACTTGACAAAAATATTTTCTTTTCTGACTTTTCCTTCAAGGCATAAATACTATTGGTAATCAAATTAATAATAACTTGTTCTATCTGGTTTTTATCAATCAAAATAGAACGCGAGCTATTAATTTCGTTTACCAATTCAATATTTTCTGCTTTTAAAATTGGCGCCATGATTCGTAAACAATCATCAAAAAGTGAATTTATTGGTGTCATTATTTTAGTTGGCGTTGGGAGCATGGCTAATTTTCGATAGTTTTCGACAAAAACCTGCAAATGATCACTTCTATTAATAATGGTTGATATACTGCTTTTAATGTCATCAAAATCATCATCATCGAGTTTTTCCTGATCGACAATATGAAGTAAATTTTGCGAAAGCGCGCGTATTGGCGTTAAGGAATTCATAAGTTCGTGCGAAATAATTTTCATTAAATTTATCCATGCCTCTTTTTCTTTCTTCTCTATAACACACTGAATACTATCTAATAAAATGATAAAATATTCTTTATTGTATGATTTTGCACGTGATGTTTGCAGTACAAAAGTTTGCAAATCCTGCTCTTCGATTTTAATAGAAATTGCCGATTTTAAATCTGAAAAACCAACATTTTCAATCTCAGAACAAAGTGAGGGTAAATAGTTTTTGAGGTATTTCCAATGGCTTACTTTTGGAACTTTAAAAAGGCTTGAAAAGCAATCGTTCATTAAAAAAATATTCCATTCTTCACCTTCTTTTTCCAAGATTAAAGCAGCTGTATCAATGCTGTTTAAAATAGACTGATACACAATTTCTTTTGAAGTCTGATCTTGTTGTTGATCTTTTAATGACTCATATAACAAGTACAAATTTTTAAAGTTATCTTTTTTATTTTCTTCTGGAAAATTGGTAGAAAAGTCTTTTTGCAACATCGAAATCAATGTTCTGTCGTAAAATAACAATCTGTTTTTGACAAAAAAATACATTTCAAACAACATTAAAACGCCAAAAAAACCAACTAAAAATGCATTGTAATAAAACATCTTGAAAATCAAAAAGGAGCAAAAGAAAAAGAGTATCATAACAAACAAAACTCTTGCAAACAAAGCATTATAAAACTTCCAGTTTTTCATTATTTTATTTTTTTATTACCACAGATTATAGGATTAAAAAAGATTTTTAAATTTAGCTCACATAGAATCTGCGTGAAAAAAAATCCTTTTTTAATCCTATAATCTGTGGCTAAACTACTTTTTAATTCATGAGTTTTTCAAATCGTACTTTTCAATTCTTCGGTATAATGCAGCTCTTGACAAACCAAGTTCTTCAGCCGTTTTACTAATATTTCCGTTGTGTTTAAATAATGCTTTTTCGATCGCATTTTTCTCCATTTCAGACAATGGATTTTCATCATTTTCCAGCACATCTTCAAAATCTAAAATATCCAGGTCATGTACAGAAATTGTATTATTATCTGCCAAAATTAAAGCACGTTCGATTTTATTCTCCATTTCTCTGACATTTCCTTTCCATGGATATTTTTCTAAATAGGACGCCGCATTATCTTCAAATTTCCATCCCGAAGTTTCGGGACCATGATTGTATTTCTCCGCTATTTGATCGAGAATAAAATGAGCCATTGGAACAATGTCATCTTTTCGTTCGCGCAAAGAAGGCAAATGAATTTCCATCGTATTAATACGGTACAACAAATCTTCACGGAAGGTTTTATTTTTAACCTCAGCTTTTATATCGCTGTTTGTCGCAGCAATTATGCGAACATTTAAAGGTCTTGGTTTGCTTTCGCCAAGACGCGTAACGGTTTTAGTTTGCAAAACGTGTAATAATTTAGCTTGCAAATGAAGCGAAATGTTTCCTATTTCGTCCAAAAAAATAGTTCCGTTTGATGCCATTTCAAATCTTCCGGGCGTATCTACCTTGGCATCGGTAAAAGCGCCTTTGGCATAGCCAAAAAGTTCGCTTTCAAATAAATTATCGCTCAGAGACCCTAAATCAACATGAACAAAAGGTTGTTTTTTTCTTTCTGAATTTTGATGAATAAACTCGGCAAAAACATATTTTCCTGTTCCATTTTCGCCTAAAACTAAAACATTAGCATCAGTTTTAGCTACTCTTTCGGCAATAGAATAAGCGTGTTTTATTTTTTGCGAAGTACCTACAAAGTATTTTTTTTCTGTTTTGTCGGTTACAACTTTTTTAGTGTTTTTTCGGCTTTCAACAACTGCCTTTTCGATTATTTCGAGTAATTTTTCATTGTGCCAAGGTTTCAAAACATAATCAAAGGCACCAATTTTTATACCTTCAACTGCGGTTTCAATTTTACCAAAAGCAGTCATTAAAATTACAATCGTTTGAGGCGAAAGTGTTTTTATTTCCTTAAGCCAATGAATCCCTTCACGTCCATCTTCGAAACCAATTCGATAATTCATGTCTAGTAAAACCACATTTATTTCATTTTCATTTAAAATGGAAATGATTTTTTTGGGGCTATTGGTCGTAAAAATGGTTTCAAAATGTTTTTTAAGAATCATTTTTGCCGAGAAAAGAATTTCTTCCTGATCGTCAACGACTAATATTTGGGCTTGTTTTTTTCGCATGGTTATTATTTTTGTCCGATTTTGAACGGTCAACTGTTCATTATCGAACACTCTTTTTAGGGAGTGGTTTTTAAAGCTTCTTTAAAATCAATACTTTACAAATAATAAATTTTATGGCACAGTATTTACCTATTGATTATCAGTAAATTATTTAAAAAATGGACAAGGTAATTCCTCGTAAAAATAGAAAATTTAGGTATCTGACAATAGCAATTGCTGTTTTTTTAGTATTGGCTGTAGTTATCTTCTTTTCATTTAACACTAAAAGAAGTTTAAATGTAAAAGCGGAAGAAATAACGGTTCAAAAAGTCGACAAGGATTTTTTTGAAGATTTCGTTGTTTTTCAAGCTAAAGTCGAGCCATTAAATGTGATGCTTGTAAATGTTACAGAAGGCGGCTCTGTAAAAGAGATTTTTGTAGAAAATGGTGCAATGGTAACCAAAGGTCAATCGCTGGCACGCTTATACAATCCAAACACTGAGCTTAATTATCTGACTCAGGAAACAGCAATTATTGAGCAAATCAACAACTTGAATACGGGTAAACTGAATATTAGAAATCAGGAATTGAATCTTAATAAGGATTTAGTTTTAATCGAGCATGATTATAATGATGCTAAAAGATTATATGATATGAACGCTAAATTATATGATAAAGAGGTGATTTCAAAAAATGATTGGAATACGTTTAAAGAGAGTTTGCGTTTTCAAGAGGAACGCAAAAGAACGATTCAGCAAAGTATTCAAAAGGAAAAACAAACGAATCGAATTCAGATTTCACAAATCAACAACTCAATTCAAACTATGGAAAAGAGTTTGGATATTTTGAGAAACAATAAAAAGAATTTCCTAATAACTGCTCCAGAATCTGGACGATTAACTTCTTTCCAACCTGTTTTAGGAAAAACGTTTCAGGCAGGCGAAAGCATCGGAAAAATAGATTCGAAACAAGGTTATAAACTTACTGCTGATGTCGATGAGTTTTATCTGGAAAAAATACGAGAAGGTTTGAAAGGCCAGGTAGAATTTAAAGGATCAACTCTTGAAGTTATTGTTACCAAAGTAATTCCTGAAGTAAAAGGCGGTCATTTTATTGTTGAATTAGCCTTTACATCTAAAGAAAATATTGTTTTACAAGATGGATTAAGTTTTGGTGTAAAGCTGATTTTATCTGAAAAAAATAAAACTCTTGTACTTCAAAAAGGAAGTTTTAATCAGGAGACTGCAGGAAAATGGATTTTTGTAGTAAAAGGAAATAAAGCCGAAAGAAGAAATATAAAATTAGGTCGAGAAAATCCTTCTTATTATGAAGTTCTAGAAGGTTTAAAAGAAGGAGAATCTGTGATTACCTCATCGTATACAGATTACAAGGACATTGAGGAATTGTCAATTAACACTCAGTAATAGTTTTCAGTCTCAGTTCACAATTAACAATTTATAATTAGCAGCGTTTCAATCATCAATCAAAAATCACAATCAACAACAATCAACAACAATTTAAACCAAAAAAATATGATAACAATTCAAAATTTAACCAAAGTTTTTAGAACCGAAGAAGTAGAAACTTCAGCATTGAGTGGTATTTCTTTAGAGATTAAAAAAGGCGATTTTTTAACTATCATGGGACCTTCAGGTTGTGGAAAATCTACTTTATTAAATATTATTGGACTTCTGGACGGAGCAACAGACGGAAGTTATAAATTATTAGACCAGGAAATGATTGGCTTAAAAGAAAAAGGAAGAGCTCAGGTTCGAAAAGAGAACATTGGTTTCATTTTTCAGAATTTCAACTTAATCGATGAGCTTTCTGTTTATGATAATATCGAATTGCCTTTGCTTTATAACAATGTAAAAGCATCGGATAGAAAGCAAAAAATTGAGGCTATTGCCGAAAAATTAAATATCTCTCACAGATTGAAACATTTTCCGCAACAGCTTTCGGGAGGACAACAACAAAGAGTTGCCGTGGCAAGGGCTTTAGTTAATGATCCTAAAATTATTCTAGCCGATGAGCCAACTGGGAACTTAGATAGTAAAAACGGTAATGAGGTTATGGAACTTTTAACAGATTTACATGCTAAAGGAGCAACAATTTTGATGGTTACGCACTCTGATTATGATGCTTCGTTTTCGCAAAAAACGATTCATATGAAAGATGGGGTTATATTTTCTGAAAAATTAAATCAGAGAAATGTTGATGTTTTTATGGACGCTAAATAATACAAAAATGATCAAATTTATTATAGCTGCAATTACAATCCTGTTAGGATTTGTTTGCAAAGTATTGGCAATGATTTAAAACCTAAACAGCACGTAAACTGTTAGGCTATAAAAAAATAAGTGTAATAACTTAAAAACACAAAACATGATTTTTAACTGGTTTAAAATATTTATATATCATTTAAAGCAAAACAAATTGTTTTCGTTCTTAAATGTCCTTGGCTTAAGCATTGGAGTTGCGGGAGTTATTTTTGCAATTTTATATTGGAACAATGAAAACGCATACGATCAATGGAATCCTGAAAAAGAAAACTCTTATCAAGTCCTGAACGTAATTGGTGGAACTGGAGACACTTGGGGAACAAGTTCGATTCCTTTTGGACAAACCTGTAAAGCAACGATTCCGGAAATTGAACAAATTTGTTTTTTAAACATCTGGTACGGTGAGTCTGTTATAAAATATCAAAATCGAAAAGTAATCGATAAAAAAATCATGGTTTCTGATGAGAACTTTTTTGATTTTTTCCCTTTTCCAATTATAAAAGGTGACAAAAAGGATATTTTAAAAGACAAAAATAGCGTGGCTATTGCTGAAGAACAAGCGAATCTGCTTTTTAAGAATGATGATCCAATTGGGAAATCAATTTCTTATGATAATAAATCATATATCGTAAAAGCTGTTTATCGCATTATAAAACCATCTTCTATTGAACCAAATTACGTTTTTGGAGGAATTGTACGGGAACAGGATTTGAACCAATGGGGGAATTTCAATTATGGCTTGATGATCAAAATCAAAAAAGATGTTGATCCTGCTTTAGTTCTTAAGAAAATGCATAATGTCAACTTTGTAAACAGAACTGTAAAGGATGCTAAAGAAAGTGGTCAGACTGTGGCGCAATACATAAAAGAAAATGGAGAAATCAAGATTATTCTGGATCAGTTGAAAACTTTGCATTTGCATGGCACAAAAGCTTCCGGATCAGCAATTCCTGAAGGAAAAGGAAACCTACAGCTTCTTTATATCATGGCAGGGTTATCTGCTTTGATTTTAATTTTATCACTTGTAAATTATATCAATTTAGCAACAGCTTCGGCCATAAAACGTGCTAAAGAAGTTGGTGTTCGCAAAATTGTTGGCGCAAGCAAAAATCAAATTATTGCTCAGTTTATTTTTGAAACTGCTATTATTGTTATTTTGGCAATTATTTTTGCGCTGGCAATCGTAGAACTATCATTGCCTTACTATAATGCGTTTTTGAAAAAATCTTTGACAATGAATGGTGGCGAATTTTACCTGCAGCTTATTTTTATATTTGGATTAGTAATTATTCTTGCGGGTATTTTTCCAGCTGTTTATATCTCAAATTTTGAAACTTTAAAGGTTTTAAAAGGAAACTTTTCAAGGAGTAAAAGTGGTATTTGGATTCGAAATTCAATGCTTATTTTTCAATTTGGAATTGCCGCTTTTTTCATCATCGGAGCTTTAATTGTAAATTCTCAGGTTGACTATATGATGAATAAAGATCTAGGTTTTAGCGGTGACCAGGTTATCAGAATTCCTTTTAGAATCGAAGATTATAGTCAAAAGGCTCAGAAATATTTTACTGCAAAACAAGAAATCTCTAAAATGTCAGGAGTTGAGGATATTTCTACTTTTGCGGGTACTTTTGGGAACAGTACAAACTCAAGTTCCGGTTTTACACACAATGGTGTTTTTGTTCAGCCACGAAATGTTGAAATGGATTTTGGTTTTCTGGAAATGATGAAAATTAAAATTGTCGAAGGCCGAAATTTATCTACTAAATTCGCTTCTGACACTATTGATAATTGGTTAATAAATGAAACCCTGGCTAAAACATTAGGACTTAAAAATCCTATAAATACAGTAATAACATCTGGTTGGGGAAATGAAAAAGGAAGCCTGAAGTTTAAAGTTGTTGGGGTTGTAAAAGACTTTAATATTACTGGACTTCAAAATAAGGTTCCACCAATGGTTTTTATCAATACGAAAACTTTAAAATGGAATAACTTTGAAAATGTTTATGTAAAAGTTTCTCCAAATAATCTGACTGAAACTTTAGCCAAACTAAAAACATATTGGGAGAAAAATATAAATCCTGACTATCCTTTTGACTATGAATTTGTAAATAAAGGATTTGCCAAAACCTACGAAGAACAAGTAAAACAAAAAGATCTGTTTTTTATCCTGAATCTTGTTGTAATTATCATTGCCATTTTTGGATTGTTTGCTTTAGCATCGTTCTCGATGGAAAGAAGATTAAAAGAAATCGCAATCAGAAAAACTTTGGGTGCAGAAACTGATGTTTTATTAAAAGCATTATCAAAGCAATATGTTCTGTTTTGCTTAATAGGATTTGGTATCGGAATTATTCCAGCCTACATTTTACTACAAAAATGGCTTGAAAATTTCGCTTTCAGAATAGGCGTTTCGGTTGTTCCGTTTAGCATTGCGTTGGTTTCTTTATTGGCGCTAACTTTAATTATCGTTTTAACTAAAGCCTATCAGGTAACCAAAATAGATATTCTAAAATATTTAAAATACGAATAAGCTTGTAGACCATTTTTTTATTTTAATTATCAAACCCGACAGTCCCGAAGCCTCGAGATAAAACCTGTCGGGTTTATTAATTAAATAGAATTCTTTATTTCGAAACAATTGAATCTGAATACAGTAATTTATCTAAACTGTCGTCACGACTGTACACATCAGGGAAAAAATTAATTTCGCCATTGTCCTGAACCCAAGCGGTAAAATAACCAATATAAACGGGAATTTTATTTTTAAGCATACAGGTCGTTTCTTTTTCGCCGCTCATTGCCTGATCAATTTTAGTTGGCGGCCAGTCCGGATCGTCTTTTAAAATAGTCAGCGCTAATAATTTTGCCTCTTTTACATTAATACAACCGTGACTAAACGTACGCTTTTCAAACTCAAATAAACTTTTTGCCGGCGTATCGTGCATGTAAATATCATTTGGATTTGGGAACATAAATTTCACCAATCCTAAAGAGTTTTTAGGTCCTGGTTTTTGTCGCACTTTTCCACCATTCCATTCCATATTATGTTCGGCTAAATAATTTTTATCATTCGCAATCTGAAGTTTTAATTCGTTTTGAATAATACTTTGTGGAACGTACCAATAAGGACTAAAAACAATTCTGTCCATCATTCCGCTAAAAATTACGGTTTCACTCAATCTATTACCAACAAAAATATCGGAAGTAAACGCATATTTCCCATCCTTCACATAAAACATTCTGAACGACGGAATATTTACCATGACATATTCATTTGCTTTCGATAATTTAGTCGGAATCCATCTGCATCGTTCCATATTCAGCATTATCGTTTTAATTCTTTTGCTGATTGGTTCATTCAATTGATTAATATGATCTCTCGTTATGGCGTAATTTAATTTAAGATTGTATCTTCTTTTATAGTTCAATATGCCGGCCATCAATTCTTCATCATAAACATTACTTTTAGAATCTTGCTTTAGATCTCCGGTAACAAACAAACGATTCCTGATTTGTTTAATGGCAATAGCTGTATCATCTGGTCTCAAATCTTTATAATTAGCACTGTCAATTGTAATTTTCTGCCAGAGATTATCGGTTTCTATTTTACGGTATTTTTTCAATGCATCTTTTAATTTGTAATATTGATTAAACAAAAGATTATCATCTTCATTCAACCGATTTGTATCGACAATTAAAGAATCTAAAATTCTGGAGTACGAAATTGTTTTTGCTGGTAAGTACCAGCCAATTTTCTTTAAAGTTGCAGGATCGACGCCAGAGTAAACATTACTGGCATAAAAAATATACATACTGGTCAGGAGCAATTCAGTATCTACGTGTGTCGGATCAACATTATCACTTTCGTTAAAAGCCTGATCAATGACCTCTTTATACGGCATTTCTTTGTCAATTCCCTGATCTTTCAGAACATTTACTTTTTGATACAATAACGCGCCAAATTCACTTATGCTTTTGTCGTCGTACCAAATAGATTTGTATTGTTTGTTTTTATAAATATCCTCAACATCCTTTTGATATTTTTTTAGTTTGGGATATTTTTTAAAAAATGCATTTATAGAAACGGCATTTATAGTAATGTCTGAAACATACGTATGCTTTATCAAAAGCTCTTTACTTTTTGATTTAGCCGAAAATGAAGTAAATGAAAATGCAAAAAAGCTGATCGTAATAATAATTGTAGAAAAAGTAAAATTTCGCATATTTTTAAAGTTTAAATTTTTACAAAATTAGAATTAAAAAATACCGAAAACCCATAAGAAGTCACAAAGAAAATAAGTTTTCAGATTTTTCGAATTGCTAAAAATACTTTGATTTAGGGTAATCAAATATAGCCAAGATTATTGACAATTATAACATAAAGCAAAGTAATTTTATATTAAAATTCGTATAATTCATTAGCAAAAGATTTTACAACAAATCATGACAAAAAAAATATTATTTGTTTTTTTATAAATTCATCGAGACAAACTCAAACTATCAGAATCATTTTGAGCAATCTCAATATCAATAAATACAATTTAAAAGGGTTTGAATCCGAACATAATCTGTTATCTTTGTAGTCTGAAATCAGTTTAAATAAACACAATGCGTTAAATCGATTTTAATCAATAGAAAATAGTACATTAAATGAAATTAGATAGAAAAGAAATTCTTAAAGCTCTAGAAACAATTACTATAGCTGGAGAAGGAAAAAATATGGTTGAAAGTGGAGCTGTTGCCAATGTAATCACTTTTGGAGATGAAGTTGTAGTAGATTTAGTTTTGCACACGCCAGCAATGCACATTAAAAAAAGAGCTGAAGATGATATCAAAAAAACAATTCTTGAATTGGTATCTCCAGAAGCTAAAGTTAAAGTAAATATTAAAGTTGAAGCCAAGGAAAATCCTAATGAAATAAAAGGAAAAGCAATTCCTGGTATCAAAAATATTATAGCCGTTGCCTCTGGTAAAGGTGGAGTTGGAAAATCTACTGTTACTGCAAATCTTGCTGTAACGTTAGCAAAAATGGGATTCAATGTTGGTGTTCTTGATGCTGATATCTACGGACCTTCGATGCCTATTATGTTTGATGTCGAAAACGAAAAACCAATTTCAATTACTGTAGACGGAAAATCAAAAATGAAACCAGTTGAAAGTTATGATATCAAAATACTTTCTATTGGATTTTTTACAGCTCCAAGTCAAGCCGTAATTTGGAGAGGTCCAATGGCTGCAAAAGCGTTGAATCAAATGATTTTTGATGCTGATTGGGGAGATTTAGATTTTATGCTAATTGATTTACCTCCGGGAACTGGAGATATTCACCTTTCGATCATGCAATCATTGCCAATTACTGGAGCAGTTGTAGTAAGTACTCCACAAGCTGTGGCTCTTGCCGATGCTAAAAAAGGAGTAGCAATGTTCATGCAAGACAATATCAATGTTCCTGTTTTGGGAATTATCGAAAATATGGCGTACTTTACACCAGAAGAATTACCTGACAATAAATATTATATCTTTGGACAAGAAGGTGCAAAAAACCTTGCCGAAGATTTAGGTGTTCCATTTTTAGGGGAAGTGCCAATCGTACAGTCTATTCGTGAAGCAGGAGATTTTGGTCGCCCTGCAGCTATGCAAACAGCTTCGCCAATTGAAACTGTTTTTGAAGAAATCACCAGAAGCGTTGTACAAGAAGTAGTAAACAGAAATGATAATTTACCTGCAACTGAAGCCATTAAAATTACAACTATGGCGGGTTGTTCAGCAGTAAAGAAATAAATTAGATAATTGAGATAATGAGACGATGAGATAATGTTTTACGATAATTTTTAAATTATCTAATTAACGCATTATCTCATTGGCACATTTGCTAATTGACACATTAAATATTATGACAACAGAAGAATTAACAACCAACGTATTATTGGCCCTTGATGAAATCAGACCTTTTTTAAATTCTGATGGAGGAGACATTACGCTTATTTCTATAGACGACGACAAACATGTTAAAGTTCGTCTTGAAGGAGCATGTATAAGCTGTAGTGTAAATCAAATGACGCTAAAAGCGGGAGTTGAAACAACTATAAAAAAATATGCGCCACAAATTGAAACTGTGGTTAATATAATGTAATACAAAAAATATTGCGTTTTACTTTTTAATAATTAGCAAGAATAACAGCCTTTTTAAGCGATTTTACTCTGTAATTGTAATAGTTACAGCATTACAAAAGCGGTAATGTTCTTGGTTCAAAAATGCATCTTAACGAAAGCAGTAAAAAAGAATACGCATTTAGTATAAAAATCATTTAACATAAGGAAGGATTTTTTCACGTTATAAAATCCTAAACAGTAAAATTCCAATAATTAAAATGGATGTATTAATAAAGATTAAAGACCGAGAAGGAGTTATACATGAATTACAGGCTCCCACTGATATGGCAATGAACATAATGGAGCTATGCAAAGCATACGAACTTCCTGTTGAAGGAACTTGTGGCGGAATGGCCATGTGTGCTTCTTGCCAGTGTTATGTTCTTAATGACGTTGCATTACCGGAAATGGGAGATGATGAAGAAGCGATGCTTTCGGAAGCATTTTATGTTAAATCTAATAGTCGTTTAGGCTGTCAGATTCCAATTACTACAGAATTAGAAGGATTAGAGCTAGAATTAGCCCCTGAATATTAAAAAAAAACGAGAACCAAGGTTCTCGTTTTTTTTTGATTTGTGAAAAGTTAGATGTAAAATATTATACGTTTCTAAACCCGACAGGTTTTATCCCGAGGCTTCGAGACTGTTGGGTTTGTCGTAATGTAAACTTGAAATTTACCCACAAAAAAACCGCAATTACATTACTGCAATTACGGCTTTTCCTTTATAACAATTTTCTTTAATCTCTGATTATACCAAACCTGCCTGAATTAAATACTCAGCGATTTGAATCGTGTTTGTAGCAGCACCTTTTCTTAGGTTGTCAGCAACAATCCACATGTTTAATGTATTTTCCTGGCTTTCGTCACGACGAATTCTTCCAACAAAAACATCATTTTTACCTTCAGCATATAATGGCATTGGATACGTAAATGTATCTAAATTATCCTGAACCACTACTCCATCAGTATTGTGTAAAATTTCGCGAACTTCATTTACATCAAAATCGTTTGTAAACTCAACATTTACCGCTTCGCTATGTCCACCAACAACTGGTACACGAACTGCTGTAGCTGTTACTCTAATAGTATTGTCACCAAGAATTTTTTGAGTTTCGCGAACTAACTTCATTTCTTCTTTAGTGTATCCATTTTCTTCAAAACTATCGCAATGTGGAATCGCATTTCTGTGAATTGGATATTTATAAGCCATTTCTCCCTGAATTCCTGCGTATTCATTTTCTAATTGTCTCACCGCTTTTACACCTGTTCCGGTGATCGACTGATAAGTAGAAACGATTATTCTCCTAATGTTGTATTTTCTATGCAATGGAGCCAAAGTCAAAACCATTTGTATAGTTGAGCAATTTGGATTTGCAATAATTTTATCTTCTTTTGTTAATGATGTAGCATTGATTTCTGGAACTACTAATTTTTTAGTTGGATCCATTCTCCAAGCCGATGAGTTGTCGATAACGGTTGTTCCAGCAGCAGCAAATTTTGGAGCCCACTCTAATGATGTATCTCCTCCTGCAGAAAATAAAGCAATATCAGCTTTCATATCAACTGCTGTTTGCATTCCTACAACTTTATATTTTGTTCCTTTATATTCAATTTCTTTTCCTACTGATCTTTCTGAAGCAACAGGAATTAACTCTGTAACAGGGAAATTTCTTTCTGCCAAAACTTTAAACATTATCTCGCCAACCATACCAGTGGCACCTACAACCGCTATTCTCATTTTTATATTTTTAGTATGAATTAATCTTATTTACTCTGCAAAAGTATACATAATAAAAATTAAAACAAGGCGGTTCACAAAAAATAACAAAATGTTACAAAACAAACAATTACATAAAAAAACCGCCTCAATTAAGAAGCGGTTAAATTAGACTTAGTGTAGCGGTATTATTTTTTAAGCAAATCTCTAATTTGCGTCAATAACTCTTCTTGAGTTGGTCCAGCTGGTGGCACAACAACTTCCTCTTTCTTTTTAGCATGATTAATTGCCTTGATAATAATAAACAATACCAGAGCAACAATTACGAAATTAATTACTGCTGATAAAAATAAGCCGTATTTAACTCCTCCAAATGCAACCAAATCTTCAATTTTAGACAAATGAGCTGCATCTAACGCCGGCTTTAATACTAACGGAGTAATCACATCTTCAATAAATGAACTAACGATTTTACCAAAAGCAGCTCCAATGATTACACCGACAGCAAGATCAACTACGTTGCCTTTCATTGCAAATGCTTTAAACTCAGAAATAAATCCCATAATTGATTTGTTTTAAATTTATAATTAATTGATTATCGAAAATACGTAATTTTCTGTAAAGTTTGTTAAAATTATCTAAAAAACACTCTTTTTACCCTTTGAGAAATACTGGTCATGATTTCATACGGAATGGTTTTTAGTGCCGCAGCCATTTCAATAACTGTTGGGCTTTCGCCAAAAATAATTACGGAGTCTCCTTCTTTGCAATCGATATTACTTACATCGACCATTAGCATATCCATACAAACACTTCCTAAAATAAATGCTTTTTGATTCTTAATCACAACATAGCCAACTTGATTGCCCCACAATCTCGAAATTCCGTCGGCGTAGCCAATTGGGATTGTTGCGATTTTTGTTTCCTTTTCGGCCATAAAGCGGCGTCCGTATCCTACGCTATCTCCACTTGGAATCGTACGAACTTGTGAAATAATCGATTTTAATGTCCCAACATTTTCTAAGTATTTCTGCTCAGACGGATCGTTTGAAACGCCATATAAACCAATTCCTAAACGCACCATATTAAACTGCGCTTTTGGAAAGTTGGTTATTCCGGACGTATTTAGAATATGTCGAATTGGATTAATATCTAATGCTGAGATTAATTTTGAAGATAATTTATCGAAGAGATCAATCTGGGAAATCACAAAATCAAAATGCTTCAATTCATCGCTTGTTGCTAAATGAGACAAAACACTTTTTACTTTTACTGTTGAGTTCCCTTTTAAAGTTTGAATGAGTTCGTCGAGTGTATTCTCTTCAAAACCTAAACGATGCATTCCTGTATCGAGTTTTATATGAATTGGGAAGTTTTTTAATTTTCTTTCTTCGGCAATTTTTAAAAATGCTTTTAATCCTTTAATACTATAAATTTCGGGTTCTAATTGATATTGAATTATCGATGGAAAACTGGTAGACTCCGGATTTAAAACCATAATTGGTAATTTTATTCCGCCATTTTTAAGTGAAATTCCTTCATCGGCGAAAGCCACACCCAAATAATCTACTTTATGATGTTCGAGTAATTTTGCTATTTCTAGACCTCCGTTTCCGTAACCAAATGCTTTAACCATGACCATGATTTTTACATCATCGGCCAACTTTGATTTGTAATAATTTAAATTGTGACTTATGGAATCCAGATTGATTTCGAGAACTGTTTCATGTGTTTTCTCTTCGAGCAAAGCAACAATTTCCTCAAACTGAAATGATCTTGCTCCTTTTATTAATATCGTTTCGCTATTAAAATTCAAACTTTCAAATTGCGCAATAAACTCGGCAGTATTTTGAAATGTAATACAGTTTGAAAACTTTCCTGCAAAAGAAGAAATAGTTGCCCCGATACCAATAACGCGATTTACATTATTATCTGAAATCAATTGGGCAACTTTAGAATACAATTCTTCATTTGAGAATCCGCTTTGAAAAATATCAGATAGAATAACCGTTTTTGTAGCATTCTTTTTTTGCTGACTTTCCAGAAAATCTAAAGCTATTTTTAACGATTGAAAGTCTGAGCTATAACTGTCATCAATAATACTGCAATTATTGATTCCGTTTTTAACCTCCAAACGCATTTGTACCGGATAAAGCATTTGAACACGATTTTGTATCGTATCAAAATCATATTTAAAATACAATAAAACCAACAAACATGAAATTGCATTTTCTACTGATGCTGAATCACTAAATGGAATTTTTAAATCGAAAAATTCACTTTGATATTGATATTGAATGGTTGTTGTTTCGTTTGTGTTTTCTCTTTCTAAGATAAATACATCAGAAGTATTATCTGTAAAACTCCAAGAAAAAAGGACTCTGTCCTTTAGTGGATAACGTTCGCAAAACACTTCTAGACAAAGATCTACAAGCTGATTTTTTTGATAAATAATCGTTGTAGCATTTTTGAAAAGGAGTAATTTTTCGTTGATTTTTTGTTCCAGATTTTGAAATCCTTCATCGTGTGCAGAACCAATATTAGTTAAAACACCAATATTAGGTTTAATGATTTTTTCGAGCTTAATCATTTCGTCAACGGTCGAAATTCCAGCTTCAAAAATACCTAAATTATGTTTCGCATTAATGGCAATTACAGACAACGGAACTCCAACCTGAGAGTTATAACTCTTTGGACTTCTAATAATATTGTAATCTGGACTCAACAAAAAATTGAGCCATTCTTTTACGATTGTTTTTCCATTACTTCCAGTTAACCCAATTACAGGAAAATCGAATAAATTACGATAATAACCCGCAAATTGCTGCAATGCATTTAAGGTGTTTTTGACTAATAGAAAATTGGCTTTTCCTTTGACATTTTCAGGAATGTATTGCACAACGAAGTTCTGAACACCTTTTTCAATAAGTTCAGCTATATATAAATGAGCATCATTATTAACACCTGACAAGGCAATAAATAAAGTTTTTGATCCGTTTTGTAATGAACGGCTGTCAATCGATATGTGATCAACAAAAATATCAGTGTCAGAGCCAATCCATTCGGCATCAAGAACCGAGATAAGGCTTTTTATGTTTATACTCATTTAGAATTTCTTTTTGTCAAATTTAAAAAAAGGTTTGCCACTTATTTCACAAATTTTCACTAATTCTTTGCCGATGTATTTTTTGTCACAGATTAATAAACTGAGAAAAAAGGTTGCCACGAATTTCACTAATTTTCACTAATTCTTTGTCGATATATTTTTGCCACAGATTAAAAAGATTCTCATAGATTTAAAAAAAATCTCCATGAATTTTCACTCAGTAAATTCGTGAAATTCATGGCGGAATAGAAATCTTATTAATCTGTGGCAAAAGAATAAGTCAAAAACCATTATTTCCTTATATTTGTTGAGGACCACTAAATACTGCATTTTGAAAAGATTATTGCCTTTATTCTCCTATATCTTACATCCGATTTTTATTTCGATGTATGCCACATTATTTTATCTTTTTTGCAAAAACGATATTTTTAGTAATCAGGAAAAATATTATGTTTTGTTTCAAATTCTGATCATTACGATTTTGGTTCCAATTTTATTTTTCTTGTTGCTTCGTTCAACCGGAAATGTAAATTCAGTAATGTTACCCGATGTTTCTCAACGTAGAATTCCTTTAGTGCTGCAATGCTTTTTGTATATTTTGTTGGTAAAAAGAAGTATTATAATTTCCCGATATCCGGAGCTTCATTTCTTTTTTCTGGGCGCTTTATTTAGTACAATTTTGGCCTTAATTTGCTCGTTATTTAAAATAAAGGTTAGCTTGCATATGCTGGCAATTAGCGGTTTAACCATTTTTGTTATCGGAATGAATATTCATCTTCAAATGCAAAATCCTTATTGGGCAGCTTTCTTGATTTTAATGACAGGAATTGTAGCATCTTCGCGTTTAGAAATGGAAGCACATACTCCTAAAGAACTTTTTCTTGGATTATTAATTGGGATATTACCGCAGTTGCTTTTCTTATTTTTGTGGTTATAAAATGTAGAAGATCAAACCAATATTCATCGCTTTCACATTGATACTTTCGCCTGAAATGGTTTTAACGGATTTATCGAACAATCCATTTAAACCGTAATAGCAATATACATTCCAGGTATTATATCCTGCCGAAACGTAAACTCCATATTGAAATTGATTGACGTCTTTATTATTGGAGATTTTATAAGTGCTTTCTCCGTCTTTTAAAATTGATTTATCTGAGAATATGTAACTTAATTTTACTCCACTATAAATCCTCCAAAACTTATAGCTTTCATAAGTTGAATTTCTCCATCTAAACTCAATTGGGACATCTACTGAATATTGTTTATATCTATTCGAAACAAATTGACCACTATCGTTTACCCCATAAATCAAATCTCCAGTTGGACCTTTAGAAATTGTAAGATTTTGATAAAAATTCTGATAACTTAATCCTAAACCTGCTGCAATTGCAATTGTTCTGGTTTTGTTAATTGGCATATCACGCAAAAAACCTGCTGAAAGTCCTGCCGAAAATTTATCTTGTTTTAAACCTGTTGGACCATTCATTAAAAGATTATAAGTAACCGAAAAATAAAACTGATCTTCACGATATAAGGAATCAATTTTAACCACAGGTTTTACTTCCGGCTTTACATCTTGTGAAAAAGCATTGAAAAACGACACTAAAAACAAACAACTAAAAAGTAATCGCATATTGTATTTTGGTTTTAAAGAGGTTTTCAAGTAAACGTTTTTTAAAGGTTATTTATTTTACTTACAAATATAATATAATGCTAGTTCAGGAGACGATTAGAAAGCAATTATTCTGTTTTTGATTAAGAATAAAAGATTTTGCTGAAGTTTTTTCAATGAATCTACAATAGAATCTAAAAAATGAATCTATTTTCTTCAGATCTTTTATACCTTTGTCCTGCATGAAAAGAAAGCAGCTCATATTAAGTGTTTCTTTGGCTTTAACGGTATTGTTCTCAATATTGTTTCAGTCGATACACAGTTATGAGCATATTGTAAAGCAACTTTCAGAAAAACAATGTCATCACAATTATAATGATCCTAATGGCGAAATCACGCATCAACATCATGATTATGATGTTTGTTTTGTGTGTCATTTTGTTTTTGGAAGTTATATTGTACCAGAAAAATTTGCTTTCGAATTTCGTACTTTCAGCAGCGAAATTCCTTATTTTTTCTCTCTTTCAGAAAAAGTATTTTCACTTTCCGAAAGTGTTTATTTATTACGCGGTCCTCCCGCTGCTCTAGTTTCTTAATTTCGAAAACATTCGAAATAAATTCAAAATCTTTCTAATCTAATTCAAAAAAATTAGTTGTTTTCTCGATTTCGAAACTCTTCGGAACGAAAACCTCACTGTATCTTTTTGTTTTTATTTTAAAGACTCAAAATCAATTAACTATAGCATCATTTTCAAATGAAAAAACTAATAATAGCCCTTATTTTAGGGTTCACGAGCTTTTTATCTGCTCAAAATACTGCATCTGGAACGGTAATCGATCTTCAGAACAAACCTTTAGCTAACGTTTCTGTTTATGCGCCAGAATTGCATAAGGGAACAACTACAGATGAAAACGGAAAATACGAATTTAAGAATCTTCCAAACGGAAGCTTTAGAGTTACTTTTACTCTGGTAGGTTTTACTACTCAAAATAAAACGATCTCAAAATTATTAAAACAGAATACTATTGATATTACACTTACTGAATCTATTTTTGAAATGGATGAAGTTGTAGTTTCGACACCATTTAACAAGTTGCAATCGCAAAACGTTATGAAGGTTGAACACGAAAGTATTAAAACTTTACAACAAAAAGGAACATCGACATTAATTGAAGGTTTGGCAACAATTCCGGGAGTTTCTCAAATTTCTACCGGAACTTCGATTGGGAAACCGGTAATTCGTGGTCTTAGCGGAAATCGTGTTTTGGTGTATTCTCAAGGTGTTCGTATCGAAAATCAACAATTTGGTGACGAGCATGGTTTAGGTTTAAATGATGCGGGAATCGAAAGTGTAGAAGTTATTAAAGGACCTGCTTCTTTATTATATGGCTCTGACGCTCTTGGTGGAGTTTTATATTTTAATCCTGAAAAATTTGCTGACGCGAATACTTTTAAGGCTAATTTCAGTCAAAAATATTTCACTAATACGCAAGGAAGCAATTCTTCTATTGGTTTAAAAACATCTACTGACAATTGGAAATTTTTGGTTCGCGGAAGTTTCAACACACATTCTGATTATAAAATTCCTGATGGAGATCGCGTAACTAATACACGTTATAACGAAACCGATTTTAAAACAGGAATTGGTTACAGCAACTCCACTTTCTCGAGTGTTTTGAGATACAATTACAACAAACTTGATCTTGGAATTCCGGAAGATGGTATAGGAGAGCAATCGTCGAGCAAAAATACGATGTTTCCTAGACAAGGAATTTTTAATCATTTATTGAGTTTAAACAATGTTATCTTTTTTGAGAATTCGAAACTTGATGTTGACTTAGGATATATTGCCAATGACAGAAGTGAATTTGAAGACAGCAACAATGCTTCGCTTCATATGAAATTGAACACTTTTAATTATAATGCTAAATATCATTTTCCGAAGCTAGGAAAAATTGAAACGATTTTGGGTGTACAGGGAATGCATCAAACGAATGCTAATTTTGGTGAAGAATACTTAATTCCTGATGCAACAACAAACGATATTGGCGTTTTTGGAACTGCAAATTACGAATGGAAAAGTAGTGTTTTACAGGCGGGTTTACGTTTTGACAACAGAAATATTACCTCGCAAGCACACGGAATTGAAGGTGAAGAAGGTTATTTCCTGCCTTTAGATAGATCTTTTGACAGCTTTAATGCATCTTTAGGATATAAAACTAAACTGGCTGAACCGTTAACGCTTCGACTCAATGTTGCCAGCGGATTTAGAGCGCCAAATTTAGCTGAGCTAACATCAAATGGAGTTCATGAAGGAACGAACCGATATGAAATTGGAAATGCCAACTTAAAAACAGAACAAAACGTTCAGACTGATTTGAATTTAGAATACAAAAACACGCATTTTGAATTCTTCATCAATGGGTTTTACAATCATGTAAACAATTATATCTATACTTCGCCAACTGGAGAAGTTCGTGATGACAACGATGTTTTTGCCTACATACAGAATAATGCAAATTTATATGGTGGTGAAGTTGGCTTGCACTTTCATCCACATCCTTTAGATTGGTTGCATTTTGAAACTAGTTTTGAAACTGTAACGGGTAAAAAACAAAACGGTGATTATTTACCTTTAATTCCTGCAAACAATTGGAACAACACTTTAAGAACTGAATTTAAAATTAAAAATTGGTTCGAAGAAGGATATGCTTCTTTAAATGTTTCATCGACTTTTAATCAGAATAATGTAAGTGGTTTCGAAACAGCTTCTAACGGATATACTCTGGTAAACTTAGGATTTGGAGGAACTGTAAAACTAGGCAAACATGCTTTTGATGTTAATTTGAACGGAAACAATTTATTCGACAAAAAATATATTGCTCACCTTTCAAGATTAAAAACAGACGGTATTCCAAATATTGGAAGAAACATTGTTTTAGGAGTAAACTTTAATCTCTAACATTTTTTAACCACATAATTTAAACCATATAAGTCATATAAGTAAATATAAACTAAGTCTTTAATTAAATGAACTTATATGACTTATATGGTTTAACTTTTTCAATTACGTTTTCACAACAAAAAGCGTTATTTTTGTTACAACTGTTAAACATAAACTATGAAAAAAACATTTCTTCTAATGGCAATTACAACTGCAGGAATTTCATTTGGACAAAATAAGATTCAATATCCCCAAACCAAAAAAGGCGAAACAGTTGATGTCTATTTTGATACTAAAGTTAATGATCCTTATCGTTGGCTTGAAGATGATAAATCTGCCGAAACTGGAGCTTGGGTAAAAGCTCAAAATGAAGTTACTTATGGTTATTTAGATAAAATTCCTTTCCGTGATGAACTTAAAAAACGCATGGAAAAACTTTGGAACTATGAAAAAATCAGCGCTCCCTATGTAGAAGGAAAATTTACTTATTATTCTAAAAATAACGGACTTCAAAATCAATCTGTTGTTTACAGAAAAGGACAAGATGGTAAAGAAGAAGTTTTTTTAGATCCTAACACGTTCTCTAAAGACGGAACAACATCTCTTGGTGGTTTGGATTTTTCTAAAGATGGAAACAAAGCTGCTTACGCTATTTCTGAAGGTGGAAGCGATTGGAGAAAAGTGATTATTATTGATGCTTTGTCTAAAAAAGTTCTCGAAGACACTTTGGTTGATGTAAAATTTAGCGGAATTTCATGGCACGGTAACGAAGGATTTTACTACTCTAGTTACGAGAAACCAAAAGGAAGCGAATTATCTGCAAAAACAGATCAACACAAATTGTACTTTCACAAACTTGGAACTTCTCAAAAAGACGATAAAGTTATTTTTGGTGCAGATCAAAAACGCAGATATGTTGGCGGTTATGTAACCGAAGACGATCGTTATTTAGTAATCTCAGCAGCCAATTCTACTTACGGAAACGAATTGTACATTAAAGATCTTACTGTGGCCAATAGTCCAATTATTACGATTGTAGACAATTTTAATAGTGACAACCAGATTATTGCAAATGAAGGAAGCAAATTATTTATCGAAACCGACTTTAAAGCTCCTAATAAGCGTGTTGTTTCTGTTGATTTTAGCAACCCAAAACCTGAAAACTGGAAAGATTTTATAAAGGAAACTAGTGATATTTTATCACCTTCAACTGGTGCTGGATTCTTTTTTGCCAACTACACTAAAGATGCAGTATCATTTGTACAACAATTCGATTACAACGGAAAATTAGTTCGCGAAATCAAACTTCCTGCTGTAGGAACCGCTGGTGGTTTTGGTGGAAAAAAACACGATAAAATAGTGTACTATAGCTTTACTAATTATACAACTCCGGGAACAATTTACTCATTTGAACCAAAATCCGGCAAATCTGAAATTTATCAAAAACCAAAAGTTGATTTTAAAAGCGAAGATTACGAATCTAAACAAGTATTTTATACTTCAAAAGATGGGACTAAAATTCCGATGATTATTACCTATAAAAAAGGATTAAAATTAAACGGTAAAAACCCAACTATTCTTTATGCTTACGGTGGATTCAACATTAGTTTAACGCCAAGTTTCAGCATTGCAAATGCGGTTTGGATGGAAAACGGAGGAGTTTATGCTGTTGCCAATTTAAGAGGTGGTGGTGAATACGGTAAAAAATGGCATGATGCGGGAACTAAATTGCAAAAACAAAATGTATTTGACGATTTTATTGCTGCTGGCGAATATTTAATTGCGCAAAAATATACTTCATCAGATTTCTTAGCTATTCGCGGAGGTTCTAACGGAGGTTTATTAGTTGGAGCTACAATGACACAACGCCCGGATTTAATGAAGGTTGCATTGCCTGCTGTTGGTGTAATGGATATGTTACGTTACCATACTTTTACTGCTGGTGCAGGTTGGGCTTACGATTACGGAACTGCTCAGGATAGTAAAGAAATGTTTGAATACCTTAAAGGATATTCTCCAGTTCACAATGTTAAAAAAGGAGTTCAATATCCTGCGACTATGGTTACAACTGGTGATCATGACGATCGTGTTGTTCCTGCACACAGTTTTAAATTTGCTGCTGAATTGCAAGACAAACAAACTGGTCCTAATCCGGTTTTAATTCGTATTGATGTAAAAGCTGGTCACGGAGCAGGAAAATCTGTTGCTGCAACCATTCAGGAAAATGTAGACATTCAAGCGTTCACACTTTACAATATGGGTTTTAAAGCTTTACCTAAAAAATAAAGATTTAAGTTTTAATTTATTAGCCACGAATTCACGAATTATTTTTGTGAGTTCGTGGCTTATTTTTATCATGACTTTCACAAGAAATTTTGTTTCTGCTTGAGAATTTTACCGCAAAGCACGCAAAGTTTTTATACAGAAGTATCTTCAGAAGAGGCAAAGTTCGCAAAGCTTTGTATTGAGCCAGCTTTGCGAACTTTGTATTTTTACAAAGCCAAACTAGTACAAAAACTTTGCGTGCTTTGCGGTAAATTAACTCTGTTTAAAATAAAATTCGTGAATTCGTGGCTAACTTTTTACTAATCCATATATTATAACCGCAAATAATTAGTGAAAATTAGTGAAATTAGTGGCAAACCTTTTTTAAATTTGAAATAACTAAAAAACCAAAAAATGAAAATTGTAAAATGGGGAATTATAGGTTGCGGTAATGTAACTGAAGTAAAAAGTGGTCCTGCTTTTCAAAAAACACCCAACTCAGCATTAGTTGCTGTAATGCGAAGAGATGCTGCTCTTGCAGAAGATTACGCCAAACGACATAATGTTCCTAAATGGTATTCGAAAGCTATTGATTTAATCAACGATCCAGAAGTTGATGCCGTATATATTGCTACTCCGCCATCATCTCATAAAGAATATACTATGTTATGTGCCAAAGCCGGAAAACCGGTTTACGTAGAAAAACCAATGGCCTTAAATTTTGAAGAATGCAACGAAATGATCAGCGTTTGCAAAGAACATAATGTACCGTTGTTTGTTGCTTATTACAGAAGAAGTTTGCCTCGCTTTTTAAAGATAAAAGAACTTATTGATCAAAATAAAATTGGAACTGTAAGACACGTAAACTGCGTTTTATATCACCCGTTTGAAGAAAGATACGATGACGAAATCAATTTGCCTTGGACTGTTTTACCACATATTTCTGGTGGCGGAATATTTGTCGATCTAGCTTGCCATACTTTAGACTTTTTGGATTTTGTTTTTGGTCCAATAAAATCTGTTCGCGGTCATGCAAGTTCTCAACTTAAAGCATATCCTGCCGAAGATTCTGTTTCCATGTCTTTTTTATTTGAAAACGGAATTCACGGAACTGGTTTATGGAATTTTGCCAGTTTTGAACGTTACGACAATACCGACATTGTAGGTGATAAGGGAAAAATTTCTTTCTCTACTTTTGGAAATGATCCAATACACATTCAATATGTAAATGGGGAAAAAGAAAGTATCACAATCGAAAATCCGCTTCATATTCAACAACCACTTGTCGAAACTGTTGTTGCAGAAATCCTAGGTAAAGAAGGTGTAAATCCATCAAAAGGAACATCGGCAGCAAGAACAACTTGGGTTATTGATGAAGTTTTGAAAGAGTTTAGAAATTCTAAATAATTATTAAAATATTACTTCATTTCACCATCCTATAAAACCCGACGGTTTTTTAAAACCTGTCGGGTTTGGTTCAAACGTATCATTTCTCCCTTCGGTCGAAATGACAAAAAACTTAAAACAAAAAAAAAGAGGATATTCAATGAATATCCTCTTTTTTTTGCAATATAATTTTCTAAAATTATAGGCTATATTTAAGACCTAAAGTCAAACCTAAACCTGAAATTCCAACATATGTACTAACATCATCAGTAGCTTTAGTATTATCAAAACCAGCTGCATTAGTTACTTTACTATTTGAAGTAGAATTGATTGTCTCAACATATTTAGTATGACTTGCAGAGTATGATGCATCAGGACGGAAAGTAGTTGGAGTATTTAATTTATCAACACCATTTTCAGTATATATTTCAGTTTCTTTAGTTTTTCCGTGTACAGTAAAATTACGGTATTCTAATTCAGCAAAAGCCGAAATATGTTTTCCTAATTTATAAGAAGTACCTATAGAAGCCATAAAACCAAGTGATGGATTAGGTTTTACAACATCTTTTGAATAAGCATTTGTTGAAGCAACTTGATTAGCGCCTACAAATGTTGTGTATTGTCTGTCAGTTTTAATATCTAATGTTCCGTGAACTGGAACAATAACTCCAACTTTAGTATATGGCTCAAAACCATGAGCTTCACCTAAAAACATTACAAGTGCTGGAGCTAAATCAAAAGCTTTAATTTCTCCTTCTGCAGTAAAACTCAAGTAAGTTGCTGCCGGACTTGTTGCTGGATTATATGAAATAAGTCTATCAGTAGTTTGCGCCATCGTTTTAGTATTACTAACATAGTAATTTGCAGCCATCTCAACTCCTAAACGTGGAGAAAAACGGTAACCAGCAGTAATTCCACTTCTAAAACCTTGTCCAAAAGAACCTGTAATACCTTCTCTTGAAACCAATTTATTATTTGCTAATGTACCTGCATAGACATCTCTATTTGGTAATTGTCCGCCAACAGTTGGAAACTCTGTAGAAGCAGTTTGGTTGAAATATGATCCACCCAATTTAAAATACCAACTTTCTGGTTTATCCGCTTTTTCAGTCTGCGCCATAGTAGCCATAGAGCAAACTAATAATCCTAATAAAAATAGGTTCTTTTTCATAATTCTGATTTAATTAATTTTTACAAACATAGATTATTTTAACATAATCTTATAGTTTGCATAGTTAGACTTGGTACGAAATCGTTGTAATTTTAGGCAATATTACTAAAAAACTATTATGCGTGCATATTTTTAACATTAAAAAAATGCATAATCTCAAATTTTAACTGTTAAAATTTAGTTCAGCTTAAAATTTACCTGCATCTTTTCTAATTCTATCAATAACTCCGTCGAAATCTTAACTTTTAACCTACGGCTTGGCATCGATAATTTTGTCACAACTTTTATTTCTTCAACTTCATTTACCTCTTGAATTTTAGTTTCTTCAATTGATGCTTCAGTGTCTTCATTCTCGTCGACAAAAACGGCGTCTTCAGTTTCTTCAAAATCAGTAGGAGTTTCTACTTCAACCAAACGTTTTATCTTTTCTAACTCCATGATTTCAAAAGTCACAGAATTGTCACCTTTATTTTCACTAAACAAGCGACTTAACGAATGAATAAACTCTTCTTGCAAGTCTTTTATATTTAATAATAAAATCAATTTTTTGGCAAAAGCTTCTAAGATATCCTGCAACTGTCTAATCTCGACAAATTGCATTCTAGGATCTGATTTTTTACCGGTATCATGATTTACCCAACCATCTTTTATTAATATTTTTATGAAAGCAAAATTATTCTGAATCAGGAAATGACGGAATTTTAAGTATTCTTCACCAAAAATCTTAAACTCATAACTTTCATCATAACCTTCTAAATTAAATACAGCCCAACCTTTTCCGTTTTTTGCCACACGATGTTGTACGTTATTAATGATTCCGGCAAAATTTAGATTTTTACCCACGAATTCATTCATACTCTTAAGCGATTCTAATCGGGAATTACAGAAGTACTTCATTTCAAATCTAAAATCGTCGAGAGGATGTCCGGAAATATAGATTCCAACTACTTCTTTCTCTTTCGCTAGTTTCTCCATCGTGCTCCAATCTTCGCATGGAGGCACAACTGGCTCATCAATTTGCACTTCACTGGTTTCTCCAAACAAACTTACTTGCGATGAATTTTCGTTTTCCTGAAACTTAGATCCATAACGAATTGCTTTTTCATAAAACGTAATTCCGTCGCCATCGTCATGAAAATATTGTGCTCTTGTCGTTCCTTCAAACGAATCAAAACCACCCGCCAAAGCAAGATTTTCGATTGCTTTTTTATTCGCAGCACGCAAATCGATACGTTTTGCCAAATCAAAAATCGATTTGTATTTACCGTCTTTTCTGCTTTCTACAATAGTTGCCACAGCTCCGGAACCTACTCCTTTAATCGCTCCCATACCAAAACGAACAGCATATTCATCATTTACAGTAAACTTATAAAACGACTCGTTTACGTCAGGACCTAAAACCTGTAATCCCATTCGTTTGCATTCTTCCATGAAAAACGATACTTGTTTAATATCATTCATGTTATTCGATAGTACCGCTGCCATGTATTCAGCAGGATAATGCGCTTTAAGATAGGCTGTTTGATACGCAATCCAGGCATAACAAGTCGAGTGTGATTTGTTGAAGGCATAACTCGCAAATGCTTCCCAGTCTTTCCAGATTTTCTCTAAAACTTTTGCATCATGACCTTTTTTTGCCGCTTGTTCTACGAACTTCGGCTTCATTTTATCTAGTACATCTTTTTGTTTCTTACCCATCGCCTTACGCAAAACGTCGGCCTCACCTTTTGTAAAGTCAGCCAAAGATTGCGACAAAAGCATTACCTGCTCTTGGTAAACGGTAATTCCGTAGGTTTCTCCCAAATATTCCTCACAGGCATCTAAATCGTATTTGATTTCTTCTTCTCCGTTTTTTCTTCTTACGAAAGACGGAATATACTCCAAAGGTCCCGGACGATACAAGGCATTCATGGCAATTAAATCTCCAAAAACCGTTGGCTTCAAATCCTTCATGTATTTCTGCATTCCAGGTGACTCGTATTGGAAAATTCCAACGGTTTCACCTCTCTGGAAAAGTGCATAGGTTTCGATATCATCAATCGGAAAAGTATCTGGATCTAAATCAATTCCGTTTCTATATTTTACCAGTTTAACGGTATCTTTAATCAAGGTAAGGGTCTTCAAACCCAAGAAGTCCATCTTCAGCAATCCTGCACTTTCTGCAACCGAGTTATCAAACTGTGTCACATATAAATCAGAATCTTTTGCTGTGGTTACGGGAACGAAATTCGTAATATCCGATGGCGTAATAATTACCCCACAGGCGTGAATTCCGGTATTTCGCATCGAACCCTCAAGAATTTTTGCTTGTTGAATTGTTTCTCCGGCCAAATCATCTTCGTTGGCAATCGCAATCAATTCTTTTACATTATCAAATTCATCAGAACGAAGCGCTTTTTTAACCTCTTCTTCGCTTTCAGAAATAAAACGCGCCAAATTCCATTTAGACGGCATCATTCCCGGAATCAGTTTTGCAATTCTATCGGCCTCAAACAATGGCAAATCTAGTACACGAGCCGTATCACGAATCGCAGATTTGGTCGCCATTTTACCATAGGTAATAATTTGCGCCACCTGATTTTGACCGTATTTATTAATTACATAATCCATAACACGACCACGACCCTCGTCATCAAAATCGATATCAATATCGGGCATGGATACACGGTCAGGATTCAGGAAACGCTCAAAAAGCAAATCATACTTAATAGGGTCAATATTGGTAATTCCCAAACAATAGGCTACGGCAGAACCCGCAGCAGATCCACGACCTGGCCCTACCGAAACGTCCATATTTCTGGCTTCGGCGATAAAATCCTGAACAATAAGGAAGTAACCCGGATATCCTGAATTCGAAATTGTTAATAATTCAAAATCTAAACGTTCCTGAATTGATTCTGTAATTTCTCCATATCGTTTTTTTGCGCCCACCATAGTAAGATGACGCAAATATTTATTCTCACCACGAACTCCGCCATCAGCTTCATCTTCGACAACAACAAACTCTTCAGGAATATCAAATTTAGGAAGCAATACATCTCGATAAAGCGAATAAATCTCTACTTTATCTACAATTTCCTGAATATTAATAATCGAATCAGGCAAATCGGCAAAGAGCTTTTTCATCTCTTCTCCTGACTTATAATAATATTCCTGATTTGGTAATCCGTAACGATATCCACGACCACGACCAATTGGCGTCGCTTGTTTTTCACCATCTTTTACACACAACAAAATGTCGTGCGCATTGGCATCTTCTTTATTTAAATAATAAGTATTGTTTGTCGCAATTAATTTGACATTATGTTTTTGAGAAAATTCAATCAGGGTTTTATTTACACGATTTTCATCTTCCTGATTATGTCGCATAATTTCGAGATAAAAATCATCTCCAAATTGTTCTTTCCACCAAATCAAGGCTTCTTCGGCTTGGTTCTCACCAATGTTCAGAATTTTACTCGGAATTTCTCCGTATAAATTCCCAGACAGAACCATAATGTCTTCCTTATATTGTTCGATAATTTTACGATCAATTCTGGGAACATAATAAAATCCGTTCGTAAAAGCGATCGACGACATTTTTGCCAGATTGTGATAACCTTTTTTATTTTTGGCCAATAATACAACCTGATTTCCGTTGTCTTTTTTGCTTTTATCCAAGTGATTGTCACAAACATTAAACTCGCAACCCACAATTGGTTTTATTTCGGTTTCTGTTGGTTCTTCACCAGCATCAACCAAAGCTTTATTTTTTCCGGATGCCGCTTTATTGTGATTCATAACGGCGCTCACAAAGTGAAAAGCTCCCATCATGTTTCCAGTATCGGTCATCGCCACAGCAGGCATTCCGTTTTTGGCAGTAGCCGCCACAATATTTCCAATACCTATAGTCGATTGTAAAACCGAAAACTGAGTGTGATTGTGTAAATGCGCATATTTTGCCTCTTTAAAATCTTCTCTGTCAGAATGCGAAACTGTAGGTTCTTTACCAACAGATTCTAAAGCTTTTAATTGCTCTCTGATTTTATCAGAAGCTGCTTTTAAATTGATGTGTTTTAAACCAATTAATGGAAACTCCGCAGGATTTTTAGCCTGAAATTCCTTAAAGTACTCCTTCGGAACATCAAGTTCTTCTTTGGTAAAAACTTCTCTTCTAATTAACTCTAAAAAACAACGTGTAGTTGCCTCAACATCGGCAGTTGCGTTGTGCGCTTCCGCGAAAGGTTTATCAAAAAGATAACTGTGCAATTCTGTTAAGGTTGGTAATTTAAACCTACCTCCACGACCTCCCGGAAGTTTTAATAATGAAGCTGTAACTTCTGTACAAGTATCTAAAACCGGCATTGAAGCCATAGGAGAATCAACACCCATTCTATGAAATTCGGCTCCCATAATATTGACATCAAAACCTAAATTCTGACCAACAATAAACTTTGTTTTGCTTAAAGCGATATTAAATTTCTCTAAAACTTCGGCTAGCGTGATTCCATCCGCTTCAGCCAATTCAGTCGAAATTCCGTGAATACGCTCTGCATCATAAGGAATATTGAATCCGTCAGGCTTAACCAAATAATCCTGATGTTCAACAAGCGTTCCCATTTCGTCATGGAGTTGCCAAGCGATCTGAATACAGCGAGGCCAGTTATCAGAATCGGTTATTGGAGCATCCCAGCGTTTCGGTAATCCCGTAGTTTCGGTATCGAATATTAAATACATAAGTTTAAATAGCAAAAATTAAGTTCCAAATTCCAAAGATTTTCCAATATAATTATCTGATTATATGGAGTATAAAAAACTACTTTATAAAAAATGGAAGAAGTTCAAATTTACGCTTTTTTTGGAGATAGAAAATGGATAATTTCCTAAAAAGACATTCTTATGAAGTAATCACTTTTTCTCTTAAAATTCATAAAATTTAATAAAAATACACTTCTTGGATGTCGTAGTATTCATACCGTGTACTGAATCTAAATAACAACCTAAAAACTACTTTAAAAGCCTTCAAAAATCAAAAACACGGCTTTCACTAATAGAATTCAAAAATAACAATTATTACTATTTTTACTCTATTTGTTACATTTTTTTGAATTAATTCTTATATTTTATAGTGATTTTGAGATAAATTTGCAAACTGTTAAAACAAAAAACAATCACGAATAACTAAAGCCGAAAAAGAATAACAAAATGAGTTTCTAAATCATTTTTCTTCCAAAATTGAGTTTACAAAAGCAATTTCGCAATTTGTATTTTAGTTTGGGTATCGTATATAATGAAATATTGAAATTGACCAGTTTGTATCTTTTTTTACTTTTGTTTTCCTATTATAATAAGCAGGAATTGCTGTGGTTATAGAATTACAATTAAAAAAAATAAAAAATGAGTAAGACATTATTTGACAAAGTATGGGATTCACATGTAGTGCGTAAAATTGAAGATGGACCAGATGTGTTTTTTATTGATCGTCATTTCATTCACGAAGTGACAAGTCCTGTTGCTTTTTTAGGATTAAAAGCCAGAGGCGTTAAGGTTTTATACCCTGAACGTACTTTTGCAACTGCAGATCACAATACACCAACCATAAACCAACATTTACCAGTTGAAGATGCACTATCTGCAAATCAGCTTAAAGCTCTTGAAGATAACGCTGCCGAATACGGTATTTCGCACTGGGGATTAGGTCACATTAAAAATGGAATTGTACACGTAGTTGGTCCTGAAAATGGAATTACTTTGCCAGGTGCTACTATTGTTTGTGGAGATTCTCACACGTCTACTCACGGTGCCTTTGGAGCTATTGCTTTTGGTATTGGAACTTCTGAGGTTGAAATGGTGCTTTCTACGCAATGTATCATGCAGCCAAAACCAAAGAAAATGCGTATTAACGTAAATGGTGAATTAAGCAAAGGTGTTGGACCAAAAGACGTTGCTCTTTATATTATTGCCCAATTAACTACTTCTGGAGGAACTGGATATTTTGTTGAATATGCAGGTGATGTTTTCGAAAACATGACTATGGAAGGCCGTATGACGGTTTGTAACTTAAGTATCGAAATGGGTGCAAGAGGTGGAATGATCGCTCCTGACCAAAAAACTTTCGATTTCCTTGAAGGACGTTTATTTGCTCCAAAAGGAGAAACTTGGGATAATGCGGTTGCTTACTGGAAAACTTTGAAAACGGATGATGATGCTGTTTTTGATGCTGAATTAAACATCAAAGCTTCAGATATTGAACCTATGATTACTTATGGTACTAATCCAGGAATGGGAATTGGTATCTCAAAACATATTCCGAATGCCAATCAAGTTGAAGGCGGTGAGGAAACTTACAAGAAATCTTTAGCTTATATGGGCTTTAAAGAAGACGACGTAATGATTGGAAAACCAATTGACTATGTTTTCTTAGGAAGTTGTACAAACGGACGTATTGAAGATTTTAGGGCTTTCGCCGAAATTGTAAAAGGAAGAAAAAAAGCAGATAATGTTACCGCTTGGTTAGTTCCGGGTTCTCACGTTGTGGAAGCTCAAATTAAAGAAGAAGGTATTTTAGATATTCTTACCGAAGCTGGTTTTGTATTACGTCAGCCAGGTTGTTCAGCTTGTTTAGCAATGAATGATGATAAAGTTCCTGCCGGAAAATATGCAGTGAGTACTTCAAACAGAAACTTTGAAGGTCGTCAGGGTCCTGGATCAAGAACATTATTAGCAAGTCCAATTATGGCCGCTGCAGCTGCTGTTACAGGAAAACTAACAGACCCGAGAGAATTATTTTAGATTGGAGATTTTAGATTTTAGATTTCTCACTTTGCGTAATCTTCATCTAAATTTCTTCAAATAAAATGAATCAACATTATTTAATACAAAACATTTTTAGGTTCTAAGTTTAAGTTTTCAAAAGAAAATCTAAAATCTAAAACCTAAAATCTAAAATTTCAAAAATGGCATACGATAAATTTAATATACTTACTAGTAGCGCTGTACCACTACCAATTGAGAACGTAGATACAGATCAAATCATACCAGCTCGTTTCTTAAAAGCTACAAAACGTGAAGGTTTTGGAGACAACCTTTTTAGAGACTGGAGATACAATGGAGATGATACTCCAAAGGCTGATTTCGTTTTAAACGATTCAACTTACTCTGGAAAAATCCTTGTTGGGGGAAAAAACTTCGGTTCAGGATCTTCAAGAGAGCATGCAGCTTGGGCAGTTTACGATTACGGTTTTAGAGCTGTAGTTTCTAGTTTCTTTGCAGATATCTTTAAAGGAAACTGTTTGAATATCGGTGTTTTACCAGTTCAAATTAGCCCGGAATTTGCTGAAACTATTTTCAACGCAATCGAAGCCGATCCTAAAACTGAATTAGAAATCAACTTGCCAAACCAAACCATTACTTTATTGTCAACTGGTCAACAAGAGTCTTTTGCAATTAATGGATACAAAAAGAACAATATGATCAATGGATTTGATGATATTGATTATTTACAAAATATTAAAGAAGATATTGTGGCTTTCGCCGATAAACTTCCGTATTAATAAAATCTCGTTCGATCTATTAGACCCGACAGGTTTTTGAAACCTGTCGGGTCTTTCTAAATCAAATTGACCGAAGCAGCGCTTCAGAAAATAGTCCGTCAAAAAAATAAGTTTTAAAACAATCCTATTTGTAAATGAAAGCCAATAAATATATTGAAAGAGACGAAAATGCAGCAAAAACATTCGACAATAGAAGTTTAGACAAAGATTATAAAAATCTGATTCAGATTTTAAAACCCGGAATGAGCATTTTAGATATTGGTTGCGGAACTGGTTCTATTTCAAAAGACATTGCAAACAACATAGGCCCAACTGGAAAAGTTATTGGAATTGACAATACAGCTAGTTTTATAGAAAGCGGACAGGAATCTTATCAATCGGTTTCTAATTTAGAATTAATTCCAGTTGATTTATTTGATTATAATCCTGATTTAAAATTTGATTTAATTGTTTCCGCCAGAACATTACAATGGCTTAGCAATCCGAAAGAAGCTTTAATAAAAATGAAAACATTATTAAAACCAAACGGTCAAATATCGATTTTAGATTACGATCATACCAATTTAATCTGGAATCCGTTACCTCCGGAAAGTATGCAAGAGTTTTATAAAACTTTTTTGAAATGGAGAGCAGATGCTGGGATGAACAATAAAATTGCCGAAGATTTACCTCAATTATTAAAAGAGGCAGGTTTTCACTCTATCGAGAAGATAAATTCAGATGAAAATTACAGTAGAAAAGATTCTGATTATATATCAAAAATAGGGATTTGGTCAAAAGTAGCCGGTTCTACCCAAATGGTTGATGAAGGTTATTTAGACAATGATTTAAGAATAAAAGCTATTGAAGAATACGATAATTGGATTGAAAACTCAGCCCTTTCAATGACAATGAAATTAAATGAAGTGAGAGGAAAACTATAATTTCACTTTAAAAAAAGGAATACAGACAATCAATATGGAAAAAAGAAAAATTGAAATAATGGACACAACACTCCGTGATGGTGAACAAACCTCAGGAGTATCATTTTCTGCTGCAGAAAAACTTACCATTGCACAATTGTTGTTGGAAGAATTAAATATTGATAGAATCGAAATTGCTTCGGCACGCGTAAGCGAAGGAGAATTTCAAGCCGTAAAAGGCATTACATCTTGGGCAACCGAGAAAGGATACATTGACAGAATCGAAGTGCTGTCGTTTGTAGACGGAGGCGTTTCGATAGAATGGATGAAAAAAGCGGGTGCCAAAGTGCAAAATTTATTGACCAAAGGTTCAATGAATCACTTAACACATCAATTAAAAAAAACTCCGGAACAACACTTTTCTGAAATTGCACAAATCATCGCTTTAGCGAAAGAAAACAATATTGAAACCAATGTTTACTTAGAAGACTGGAGCAACGGAATGCGAAATTCTCCTGAATATGTTTTTCAATTTCTGGACTTTTTGTCGACGCAGCCTGTTAAAAGAATTTTACTTCCTGATACTCTAGGCGTATTAATTCCATCGCAAGCTTTCGAATTTATTTCAAAAATAAGAGTCAAATATCCACAAATACATTTTGATTTTCATGCTCATAACGATTACGATTTAAGCGTTGCCAATGTAATGGAAGCCATAAAAGCGGGTATAAACGGACTTCACGTTACGGTAAACGGAATGGGAGAACGCGCCGGAAATGCTCCGCTAGAAAGCACTGTTGCTGTAATAAACGATTATTTACCAGAAGTAAGCATCAACATAAAAGAAACATCTTTATACACTGTAAGTAAACTAGTTGAAACTTTCACCGGATATAGAATTCCCGCAAACAAACCAATTGTTGGCGATAATGTTTTTACACAAACCGCCGGAATCCATGCCGACGGTGACAATAAAAACAACTTATATTTTAATGATTTACTTCCGGAACGTTTTGGAAGAAAGCGAAAATATGCTTTAGGAAAAACTTCAGGAAAAGCGAATATCGAAAAAAATCTTCAGGAATTAGGTTTAAAATTAAATCAGGAAGATTTAAAATTGGTTACCCAAAGAATTATTGAACTGGGAGATAAAAAAGAAACTGTTACTAAAGAAGATTTACCATACATTATTTCTGATGTTCTGGACAGTCATACTTATGAAGAAAAAATCACAATAGAATCTTATGTATTAATGCATTCAAAAGGAATGCGTCCATCAACCACTTTGCTTTTAAAAATTGACGGTGAAGTTATAGAAGAAAATGCACAAGGCGACGGTCAGTTTGACGCTTTTATGAATGCTTTATCCAAAATTTATAAAAGCAAGAAACTAACACTCCCAAAACTGATTGATTACGCCGTAAGAATCCCGCCCGGAAGTAGTTCTGATGCATTATGCGAAACCATCATAACTTGGGTAAACAACGGAAAAGAATTTAAAACAAGAGGATTAGATTCTGACCAAACCGTTGCCGCAATTATCGCAACGCAAAAAATGTTGAATGTAATTGCTTAATGTAAGGGACAAAGGTTCACAGGAACAAAGGGACAAAGGCTAAAATAAAGTTTTCATCCCAACACCTCTGAACCTTTGTTCCTGTGAACCTTTGAACCTTTGAACCTTAAAACAATAAATATAAAAATAATGAAATTTAACATAGCCCTTTTAGCCGGAGACGGAATCGGACCAGAAGTAATAAATGAAGCAGTAAAAGTATCTGATGCTATTGCAAAAAAATTCAATCACGAAATAACTTGGACTCCTGCTCTTACTGGAGCTTGCGCAATTGATGCAGTTGGAGTTCCTTACCCAGATGAAACGCATGAAGTTTGTATGAAAGCTGATGCTGTTTTGTTTGGAGCAATTGGACACCCAAAATACGACAATGATCCAAGCGCGCCAGTTCGTCCAGAGCAAGGATTATTATTGATGCGCAAAAAACTAGGTCTTTTTGCTAATGTACGTCCTACTTTTACTTTCCCATCTTTAATTGATAACTCTCCTTTAAAAAGAGAAAGAATTGAAGGAACTGATTTGGTTTTCTTAAGAGAATTAACTGGCGGAATTTACTTTGGAGAAAAAGGAAGAAGAGACGGCGGAGAAACTGCTTTTGACAACTGTGTTTACACAAGAGCCGAAGTTCAACGTTTAGCTAAAAAAGGTTTTGAATTGGCAATGACACGTAGCAAAAAACTATGTTGCGTTGATAAAGCAAACGTTTTGGAAACTTCACGTTTATGGAGAGAAACTGTTCAGGCTATGGAAAAAGATTATCCAGAAGTTACTGTTTCTTACGAATTTGTTGATGCTGTTGCAATGCGTTTGGTTCAATGGCCAAACTCTTATGACGTTTTAATTACTGAAAACTTATTTGGAGATATTTTAACTGACGAAGCTTCTGTAATTTCTGGTTCAATGGGATTAATGCCTTCTGCATCTGTTGGAGAGCACACTTCATTATACGAACCAATTCACGGATCTTACCCACAAGCAACCGGATTAAATATTGCTAATCCATTAGCAACTATTTTATCTGCTGCTATGATGTTTGAAGATGCTTTTGGATTAAAAGACGAAGCGGAAGCTATACGTGCTGTAGTAAACAAATCATTAGAACAAGGTGTTGTTACTGAAGATTTAGCTGCGAAAGGAACTAAAGCTTACAAAACCAGCGAAGTTGGAGATTGGCTTGTAGAAAATCTATAGTTTTATTTGTTTCAGGTTTCAAGTTTCAGGTTGTTGGAACATGAAACCTGAAACTTGAAACAATTTTTAAACAAAAAAAAGGGATCAACGTAAGTTGATCCCTTTTATATATTTAGAAAAAAATATTAATATCCTCCTCTGTTACCACCACGGTCATTTCCACCACGGCTGTTTCCTCCACCATAACCTCCGCGTGAATCTCCACCACGGCTGTTATTGTTGAAGCTTCTTCTTTCACCTTCAGGTTTCGGTTCAGATTTATTAACTACAATTGCACGACCTTGAACAGTAGCTCCGTTCAATTCATCAATTGCTTTTTGAGCTTCAGCATCGTTTGGCATCTCTACGAAACCAAAACCTTTGCTTCTTCCTGTAAATTTATCAGTAATGATTTTAACTGAATCTACTGCTCCGTAAGCCTCGAAAGACTCTCTTAAATCTGCTTCCTCAATACTGAATGGAAGGCTTCCAACAAAAATGTTCATATGTACTTATTTATAATAATGTAGCAAATGTAGTCTTATTTTTCTGTAATCTACTATATATTAGTTTATTTATGTTTTTATTTTGATTTAAAAAAAATAGAAATCAATAAAACCAAACAGTTCTAAATCAAAATTCTAAAGATTACTTGTTAATGCAATCGGAATTTTATAAAATACACCTTCTTTAAAGTTGACTTTTGGTTTATCTGTATTCGTTTCATCTTCATTGACAGCAATAAACTTAAAAGTTCCTGAAATCGTTTGATTCGCTACATTAAATTCAGTGATTTCAATTTGACCACTACCAACATTAGCACCAGTATAATAATCCTCTACTTGAGATGGTAGCGTGTTTGAATATGATGCCACTGCATTATCATCAAGCCCAAGAATATAAACTTGCTCTACAGAAGATGGTGTTCTTAAAATTACTTTCTCATACCCTAAAGATCCTTCTATAGTCACACTTCCGTTTGTATTTGCATAAGCTTTATAAGTTGTAGCCCTCCAAAAAACATTGTCTTTTAAACCTTGAAATGCAGGATTATTAAATTTAACATCCTCAGTACAAGATGAAAGAACAATAAGAAGTAATGTTAATTGAAAGATTTTTTTCATGTCTAGGGAATTTGCCGTAAAAGTACCACATTAACATAAATATTTAAAACTTAAAAGTCAAAAACATAAAAATGCAGTTATAAATTCTTCGCAAATATTTTTAATATTGTTTAAAACGCATTATTCATAAAAAAATTATATCTTTGCGCCCTTAATTAACAGAGGTCGAGTACCTCAAAATTTAATCATACGATTATGTCAGTAAAAATTAGATTACAAAGACACGGTAAAAAACAAAAACCTTTTTACTGGGTTGTAGCTGCGGATGCACGCTCAAAAAGAGATGGTAAATACTTAGAGAAAATCGGTACTTACAATCCAAACACAAACCCTGCAACTATCGAATTAAACCTTGATAGTGCTGTAAAATGGTTGCACAATGGTGCTCAACCTACCGATACAGCTAGAGCAATTCTTTCTTACAAAGGTGCTTTATTGAAACACCACCTTGATGGAGGTATTCGTAAAGGAGCTTTAACTCAAGAACAAGCTGATGCAAAATTAGCTGCTTGGTTAGAAGCTAAAGCTGGAAAAGTTGATGCTAAAAAAGACGGTTTAACAAAAGCGCAAGCTGATGCTAAAGCTAAAGCTTTTAAAGCAGAACAAGAAGTTAACGCTAAACGTTTAGCTGCTGCAGCTCAAGCTGAAGCTGATGCTATCGCTGCTGCAACTCCTGCAGTTGAAGAAGTTGCTGAAGTAGAAGCTACTGAAGAAGCTCCTGCTGCTGAAGAGAATAACGAAACAACTGAAGCATAATTATATTTAGCGAGAATGCATAAAGAAGAATGTTTTTATTTAGGTAAAATCGCTAAAAAATTTAGTTTCAAAGGTGAAGTCTTGGCTTATTTAGACACGGACGAACCTGAGTTATACGAAAATCTGGAATCAGTGTTTGTTGAATGCAACAAACACTTGGTTCCTTTTTTTATTGAAAAAAGTTCTTTACACAAAAACGATTTCCTTAGGATTCGTTTTGAAGACATGAATACAGAAGAAGATGCAGATGCCATTATGGGTAATGCAATTTATCTTCCATTAAGTATGTTACCAAAACTTTCCGGTAACAAATTTTATTTCCACGAAGTTATCGGTTTCGAAATCGAAGACCAACGTTTAGGTGTTTTCGGAAAAATTGTTGCCGTTAACGACACCACTGCACAACCGCTTTTTGAAGTTTTAAATGGCGAAGTCGAAATGCTAATTCCGATGATCGATCATTTCCTTGTAAAAATTGACCGCGAAAACAAAAAAGTAATCATGAACCTTCCTGAAGGATTGGTTGAAATGTACCTATAATTAGATTTTTAGACTTCTTAGATTGTTGGATTTTTAGATTATAATTAATTTCTAAGAATTTCAATTGTTAACCCATAACCATAAATAAAATGTTTCAGTTTAAGCAATTCTCTGTAAAACAAGACAAAACTGCCATGAAAGTTGGCACTGATGGCGTTTTATTGGGCTCTTGGGCTCCAGTAAATCATAATCCTTTTAGTGTATTGGATATTGGCGCGGGAACAGGAATTATTGCTTTGATGCTCGCTCAGCGAACTCATGCCGAACAAATTGATGCTCTTGAAATTGATGAAGATGCTTATGAACAAGCTGTTGAAAATTTTGAAAACTCACCTTGGGGAGATCGTTTATTTTGCTTTCACGCAGGTTTAGATGAATTTATTGATGAACCTGAAGATGAATATGATTTAATTGTTTCTAACCCGCCTTTTTATGCCGAGGATTATAAAACAGAAAATGAACAACGCGATCTTGCTCGTTTTCAAGATGCAATGCCTTTTGAAGAAATCGTTGAAGCCGCAGATTTATTACTTTCTGAAAACGGAATTTTAGCTGTAATTCTTCCCTTCAAAGAAGAAGAAAAATTTATTGCTCTGGCAAAAGAATCCGAGTTATTCCCAACTAAAATTACACGTGTAAAAGGCACTCCAACCTCGGCAATTAAACGTAGCTTATTAGCTTTTAGCCGAAATGAAAATCCAGAAATCGAAATCGATGAATTAACAATCGAAATCGACAGACACGTTTATACTCTTGAATACATTGAGCTTACTAAAGATTTTTATTTGAAGATGTAAAAGCATCTTTGTCAAAGTTTGAAACTTTGACAAAGATTTACAATTTATAACTTCTCTTCTTTCGCAAAAAGAATTGCACGATCTAAAACTTCATCTCTTCCTTGTTGAATCCCTAAAATAGTTGGTTTAACTTCTATATCAGGAACGATTCCTATTCTTTGCACTTCTTTTTTGTTTGGATAAAAAACACCATAACAAGTAAACGATGAAGAAAATCCTTTTATAATACCAAATCTATAATTTGCTCCATCTGCACCTCCTGTTTGACTACCAATAACTGTAGTTTTTGGAGCTGTTTGAAGCGCCATCGCGTTATGTTCTGCATGACTAATCGCATTTTCATCAATTAGAACAATTACTTTTCCTTTGTAATAATTTGGGTTCGTTTTACCACATTTATCAACTTCTGATCTCCAGACATAACGCCCAGGAAAACTAACATCCGGATCAATATATTTAGCATATTCTACTGATTCTGCATTAAGCCATTCTGCAATTGTATACATCACATTGTGAGGCCTTTTTCTGTTATCAAAAATAATAGCATTTGTATTATTTAGCGCTGTTATTAAAGCCGGAATATCTTTTTCTTCTAATTCATCATAATTTACATAACCAATATTTCCATCCAGAATTTTCCATTTTTCCTGATCAGGAAATTGAATTTTTAAATCTTGATATTTATATCGGTTTATTGATTTTACTGTTGTTTTTCCATCTCTGATAAACTCAATTTCAAAAGTTGGTGTTTTTCCGTTAAAGATTGTCCAATAGGCATTTTTTAAAACTGAAGGTTCGTTTGATCCTTCAACAAATTTTAAATTTTCTTTTAGAATTTGGGCAATTGTTTTTCCTTCTACTTTTGTAATTACATCTCCAATTTTCAGATCGCTAATTTTTGCCAGAGAATCATTTTTCAAACCTATAACAATAGCCTTTTGATCAATAATTTTAACATCAACAGGAATAAATTTATCTCCAAAATAGTCAAATAGTTGAGGCATTTGAGTAGAAGCATGCGTGTCATTTATTTTAATCGAAATTTCGCGCATTGCTAAAACAAAATCTTTTTCTGATTCCGGTGTATTGATTCGTGGAAGAAATTCATTTAATGTTTTATCCCAATTTTGATCCATTTGGTATTTATATGGGAAAAAGTATTCGATGTAATTCCAATATCTAAATAAGGCTAAGAGACGAAGATTTTTGTCTGTCCATTTAAAATCTGCATATTTTACTTCGTTCTTAAATTGCAATGGAACATCACCGCTGCCAAATTCATAATTAACATAATATTGTTTTCCCTGAATTCTGTTTTCTTCAATAAATTTTAGTTTTTTTGAAAGTGTTTTAGAAAATAACTCATTTTTACTGATCCAAGACAAATCGAAATTTTTGTCAAAATAATTCTTTTTAGAAGTTGATTTTACTGATTCATAAGCTTTAACTTCTCCTAATGAAGTAAGCCAATTTTCGATCACCAACGAAAATGCTTCTGCAGATTGCGCTTCTTCGACTTTTGGTAAAATTTGAAATAATTGTTCGTCCCAATTAAAATTTCCACTTGCAACATTTGGATGGTAATATTTTAGAAATCCCCAAACTTTGCAAGTTGCAGCCAATTTTTGGGTTTCGGTTATGGATTTTGAATAAGAATATTGAAATAATAAAACAAGAATGATAAGTAAAGTTTTTTTCATTGGGAATAACAGTAGGTTTTTGGTTAATTATTATTTTTAGGTTTGATTTAAACTTGTTCAAAAATACTTTTAAACTGATACAAAATTCGTTCAATTAATCGTAAATCTTCGGTAACGATTTCAGCAGTTCCTTTCATTTCCTGCTGAAATACAATTTGTTTTTTATAGGATGTTTGCAATCCGTTTGGAAGTGCAACATCCAGGAGTAAATTTCCATCTTTATCCGGAACAAGCGATATGTTTTTTATTTTACCTTTTAGGACTCCAAATTCACGATCGGGAAAATTCGCCAATCTGATATTAACAACTTGTCCAACTTTAATTTTTCCTGAATTTAGGGCTGGTGCTTTTACTTTTCCAACAAAACCTTTTTTAGTATTCGGAATAATCGAAAAAACATTATCGCCAATATTTATGGTTTGATTTTCTGTCCAAACCTGCAAAAAAGTAACCACTCCACTTACTGACGATTTTAATGCATAGGCCAATTCCCAATCTTTAATAACTTTTTTGAGCTGATAAAACGATTGTGCCATGTTGCGTCCAAGCGTCACTTCTTCTTTTGTGCCACTTATTTGCGAATTCTGGCTTAATTTTGAATTATCGATCAAAGAGGACCTTAATTGCGAAATCGACGTTAAAAGCCCCTTATAACTCTTTTGAGCTTGAAGATAACTAAGTTTTTTCGCTTCCATTTCCTGCGCCGAAATAATTCCTTTATTGAATAGCGTTTCAAAACGTGCAATTTCATTTTTCTGAAGTTGTAATTCACTTTCGTTAATCACTTTTTGCTGCTGCAAAATTTCCAATCGTTCTTTGATCTGAACTTTTTCAGAATTTTGTGCTCGATTTTCAACCTCAAAAGGCTGCAGGTTTTTATTTAATTGTTCTGCTTGATAATCTTTCTGAAAAACCGCAAAAGCACTTTCGATTTCTCCAAGTTGTGCGTTTTTTAGTAAAGCAAAAGGAAATGTTTTGCTAGCGTCATTGACATTGTATTCATCTACTATTTTTTTCAATAAGAAAACGTCTTTGTAATTAGCAGTATTTTCAATAATAGCAAGTGTACTATTCTCTGAAACTATAGATTTGTCTTTTACCAAAATGGCTTCGATACGACCAGATGATTTTGAAACTATTTTCTCTGGCGGAATATTGGTTGTAATTACAATTTGGGTTGTTACTACATCTGGGTATTTAATGAACCATGAGACGAAGAACAACATAAAAATAATTACAAATATCAAAACTGTCCCCCAACGTATCATCCAATGGGGCACTTTGGTAAGAATGTCCTGAACCTCTTCGCTTCTTAGTTCAATTGCAGTAGTATCTTCAGCCATGATTTAATTTCCTAATTGTAATTGATTTTTTACCAGTTCAAAGTAATTTCCTTTTTGCTCGACTAATGTGGAATGATTGCCAATTTCGATGATTTTTCCTTTATCCAAAACTACAATTTGATCGGCATTCATAACGGTACTTAGTCGATGTGCAATAACAATTACTGTTTTGTCTTTAAAGAAAATATCTAATTTTTGCATTATTTCTTTTTCATTATTGGCATCTAAAGCCGAAGTTGCTTCATCAAAAAATAATATTTCCGGATTTTTATAAACAGCTCTTGCAATTAATAAGCGTTGTTTTTGTCCGGTGCTCATTCCAACTCCTTCAGCACCAATTTTAGTGTTGTAACCAAGCGGTAAACCACTTATATATTCTTTTATGTTGGCAACATCAGCCGCATACACTAAACGCTCTTTATCAATTTTATCAACTCCAATGGCTATATTATTTGCAATTGTATCGCTAAAAATAAAACCTTCTTGCATTACGGCTCCAATATGAGATCGCCAGGCTCTTTGCGAAATATTCTTTAGTTGTGTATTGCCAATAATAACTTCTCCTTTTTCAGGTTCATAAAACTTCAAAAGCAATTTCATTAAAGTGGTTTTACCGCTTCCGCTGACGCCAACTATTGCCGTTACTTTATTGGCTGGAATTTTTAGGGTTAAATTGTCTAAAACAAGAATATCTGAACCCAGATAACGATAGGAAAGATCTTTTATATCAATATCCGATTCAAACGGAACATCGGTTGTTTGATTCTCTTCTTGTTGTGTTTCGTCTTCTTTTTCATGAATTTCAGATAATCTTGCCAACGAAATTTTAGCATCCTGAAGTTCTCTAACAAATTCTATAAGTTGGGTAATTGGCCCATTTAAACTTCCTACGATAGAACTTATTGCCAACATCATACCAAGGGTTATAGAACCATCGATAACTAATTTTGCCGAAAGAAAAATGATAAAAATATTCTTCAGCTCATTGATTACAGATGAACCTATGGTTTGTGTTTGTTCTAAAATTAATCCTTTTATTGAAACTCTAAAAAGCCTGGCTTGCACATACTCCCAACCCCAACGTTTTTGTTTTTCGGCATTATGAAGTTTAATTTCCTGCATTCCGTTAATAAGTTCCATTACTTTACTTTGTTCTTGCGAAACCTCAGCAAAACGCTTGTAATCTAGAACTTCTCTACGTTTTAAGAATAAAGTTATCCATCCAAAATAAAGTATACTTCCGGCAAAAAACACAAAGAAGATCTTAAGATTAAAATAAGCCAATACTCCTCCTAAAACGAACATATTTATTACAGAGAACAATACATTTAATGACGATGTGGTTAGGATTTTTTCGATTCTTCGATGATCATTAATTCGTTGCATGATATCACCGGTCATTCGGACATCAAAAAATGAAATAGGCAAATTCATTAATTTAATAAAGAAATCTGAGATGAGCGATATATTGATTCTGGTTGAGAGATGTAGTAAGATCCAACTTCTAATAAGCTCTAAAGCTATTTTTCCGGCAAAAAGAAATAATTGCGCAAAAAGTATCAGGTAGATAAAATGAATATTCTGGTTTTGAATACCAACATCGACAATACTCTGGGTTAAGAAAGGAAAAATTAACTGCAATAAACTACTCGCTAATAAACCAATGCTAAGTTGGATCAAAAATGATTTATATTGCAATACATATTGCGACAATAACCGAAAACCTAATCCGTTATTTTCTTCTTTATCAAAATCAGACTGAAAAAACTTTGGAGAAGCTTCCATCAACAATGCAACTCCTTCCTGAGTCGAGTCATCTGCATTGTTTCCTATCCAAAATTTAAGAAAATCTTGCTTATTATATTCAATTAAACCAAAAGCAGGATCAGAAATATAATACGTATTCTTTTTGATTTTATAAAGTACTACATAATGGTTTTTATTCCAATGTAGAATACACGGCAAGGGGGCTTCTTCTAATCTGGTTATGTTTAGTTTTACTCCTAAGGTTCTAAATCCAACTTTTTCGGCTGCATCACTCAAAAAGAGTAAATTACTTCCCTCACGAGTTGTTTCGCTTATGTCTCTCAACTCCTGAATATTGATTGTTTTACCGTAATGTTTTGCTACAATTTTTAAACATGTTGGTCCACAATCCTTATAATCTGCTTGCTTGTAATTGGTGAATTTTTTCAATTTCAAAAATTTAATTCAAGTGCAATTTAATATTATAATTCTGATATCACTATAAAAAAAAACAGAGAGGAAAATTCCTCTCTGTTTACTATTTAAAAGCTTTATTATTCGAAATACAATTTCTGTAGGACATGGCACTGGTTAACCCTAACCAAATAAAATCAACTCAGTGACCAATTTCCTAAAGAATCCCAACACCAATCATCAATGCGGGGAATTTGCTCAATGTTCCACGATCGAGCGCCTACAAATTAAAAAAAACATGACTAAATTCTAAAAAAGGCTATATCGTATTACTCTTAAAAAGGTTAAAAATTAACAGCAAAGACGGCTTGTATCACAAATACCTGGCATAGTATTTACAGGACAAGTCCCGCCTACGGGTATTAAAACACAACCTGCTTCGATTGCATAAACCCAACATTCAGGAATTCCTCCTTTTATTTTTTTTTGCTCACTTTTACTGATATGCTGAACATTTTCTAAATTCAAAATATTTTTCAACATACTGATTCTATTTAGTCATAATAGAAACTTCGAGTTTCTTTTTACTATTTTTCAAATCATTTAAATTAGCAAGCATACTTTTTTGTTCCTGCTCCGATAATTTTTCGATTCCTTTTATTCTTAAAATTTTTTCTAACATCATCTTTCGTTTTAGGGTTAATTTTTCAACTTCATTACAGACATTTAAAATCTTACTTTTAAGCGGTTTTTTCTAAAATCTGAACTTCTTCTACAAAATCATTCAAGAAATATTTCAACTCACTTAATTCATATTCATTTGGAAACAATCTTTCATTAACAATTTTTACTGGTGTATAATTAAAATTATTTTTAGAACACCACTCATATTGTTTTTGTATTTCTTGATTAATCATGATGCTAACATTATCAACATGCCATTTTTTTAACCATTTTTTTAATCCAATTTTCTTAATATGCCAATCTGAGATAGCTTCTACAGTTTTTCCCGGAGTTGATCTGTTAATTGTTAAAAGTCTCTCTACAACAACTTTATAAGGATTATCAGCATTTTCTGGATTAATATTGAACAACACGCTCAAAAAAATCTTATCCGGAAATCTTAATACTAAATCAAAAGCTTCGTGAAAAGTATTGTGACAATGTTCGCAACTTGGACTTATGATAACAGAGAGCTTAACGGCTGCATTTCTATTTCCAAAATTCAAGCCTCTCAAATCTTCAAATCCTTTTGGATAGGGAACTTTTTTAGACAAGAAATTTAATAACGAATAATTTCTTTTAAACTTTTTCATTTCCTTAAGAGAATTTTCGGTCCCTAAAACACTTTTTATCATTGATTTTAAAACCATCCAAATAGGAACCAAAAGAACTACAGAGAATAAAAACGGAAAGATGTTCTCGAAACTAAAACTCAATGTAAACAAATCTGAAGCAAACCATACAATGCTTTGAACGAAAATTAAAAATGAAACCATTAAACACATTACGCACCATTTTTGAATTTCAAATTTTTGAATCCAAATCGAAGACACAATTATTGGTATTGCCAATAGACTTAAGAAGCCAATGAAAATTGCCGAATCTAAGGGTTGAATTAAAATAGAAATTAAACTAGCACTGAAAAAAATCAATGGCAAATCAGGAAAACTAATCCATTTATTCTCATTTCCGTCTTTATTGTTTATAACATCACTACATGATGAAGTTGAAGTGAGATTACAGATATGTGAGATTATACTATTTTTGAATCCTAATTTTTCCTGAATGATAAATATACTAACTACAAATCCTAATATAGTTGTAGTTAAAAAAACAAGACTAAATACATTATATGTATTATAGTAAAAAGATAGACCAACAATTAATAGTAATGGCAAACCATATTTTAACCAACTGAATTCTACTTTTAAATTTTCTCTCGCAACTACATTATTAGGTTCAATTGCTACAATAACTCCATTCCAATCTAAAAGGAATTTTTCATAAGAAAGTTTTTGACTTCCTTTTTTAATTGTATTTATACGAACGAAATTTTTTGCCTTCTCAACTAATATAAGTTCCTCTTTAAAATATGCTAAAAAATTTGATGGCAAATCTACTATTTGTTCTTTCGAAACTCTTACTGCTGCATTCTCTACAGACAACAAATCTAAAGAATCTGTTATCGCAAATAAACTTGGATAATTTGGATGAGAAAGAAACAAATCTTTAAACTCATTTTTAATTTCCGAGTATCTGTTTATTTGGAGAAATTTTTGGACAAGTTTTAGCATCTTTTTCGATCGTTTTAAATCATAATTACAATACAAATATTGCTGTTTTTATTGTAATTAAAACGACGATAGCACACATTTTATCAATTATACTACATACAATTTATAAATTATATCAGTCTGAATTAATTAATCAATTTATTGATAATCAATAAATTATGCCTAATAATTTTCAAGCAAAACCTCCAAAACCGTAATCTCGACTAAGCGTTTTCCTTTTTGTCTAGTTTTGGTAAATCATAAACCCTAATACACAAAGACATGAAAATTCAAGCACTAAAATTCGAAGATTTTGAGAACGAAAAACTATCAAGAAAAGAGCAAAAAACTGTTCACGGAGGAGAAGATCTTACTGATCCATCTATAGGACAAGGAAAAGGAGCCGGAAAGCCATAAAGCTAAAATCGGAGCAAAAAAATTTAAAAAAAATCAAAAAATTACTAATTTAATTAAGTATAAAAATGGCAAATCAGAAACTAAATTTCGTAGATTTTGAAACTGAACAACTATCAAAAAGTCAGCAAAAAAAAGTTCGTGGAGGTGATTCTCCAATAGATCCTATAAATGCAGCAGAAGAAACTGGTAGAATATTACTAGAAACACCTCCTACAGATCCAGCTATTGGTACTGGTAAAGGAATGGGTTAATTAAAAACCACAATCATTAAATCATAAATCAATTTCGAAGATTTTGAAATATAAAATTATCTCAAAATCGACGACTTAAACGGACAGAAAAAGCATTAAAATTAATTTTATCTAAAATACTCATTTTTAAATTAAATATTATTCGCAAATTGAGCTGGAGATACTCCAGTTCTTTTGCGAAATGATTTAGCAAATGAAACTGCATTTTTAAAACCAACGCTTTCCGCAATGGCTTGAGTAGAGTATTTTCGATACATATGATTGGTAATCATTTCGTTGATTACATAATTAATTTTAAGCTCGTTCGAATATTCACCAAAAGATTTACCAAATCTTTTGTTAACTACATACGACAAATAGGTCGTGTTTGTTTTTATTTTTTTTGCAACATAAGGCAAAGTAAAATCAGCATTTAGATATTCGTGTTTGCTTTCGAGCGCCAGTAATTTTTCTACTATTTTGTTCTCTTTAGCTTCATCAATACTCAAATTGACGTTTTCTTTCTTAAGTTGAATTTCTTCGGGTTCAAAAACAACTTCTTCTTGCTCGTGTTCCTGTTCGATTGTTTCAACTTGACTTTTCTTTTCTAAATTGGCCTTGAATTCTTCAATTAAGGCATTCATCTTTTTATGTGCCTTATTTTTATCTCTTATATTTTTAATCAACAAAAATACAATGGCAACAAATAAAACGACATAAAAAACTTTTAAGGCTTTATTCAAGAAAACATCATATTTGTATTTTTCCTGAATAGAAAGCATTTCATCCGTTAAACCTCCTACTCCAAGTTTATAGTTTACTTCTAAAACCTGATCATTTAATTTTGCCTCAGATTTTTCATAATTATCCAAATAAATTTTAGAATGTTTATAGGCTAAATCAGGTTCTTTTAGAATATTATAAATTTTTGCCTGGTAATAATTTGACTTTAAATAATCGACTTCATTAGTTTTTGTTATAGCACTAATTGAGTCCGTTTTTTTAAAAAATACTAATGCTTTATCGTATTTTTTTGTGGTGTAATATATGTCTCCTAAATTGTAATTTGCCAAGCATACCATATCAGGCATTTTATTTTGATCTGCCAAGAATATTATATCATAATATGTTTTTTCTGCTTTAACATAATCTTTTTTCCAACTGTAAATGTTACCCAAACTTAACTTGGCAACGATTTTATTATCGGCAAAATTTTTAGAATAACTAATTGTCTTATTATAAAAATATTCAGATGAATCCAGCAGAGTTCTTTCCTTAAGATTTTTTACATAATAATTCTCATAGGCACCTGCTAAACTAAGGTTGATGTTACTTTTAGTATTTAAAAATTGTTCTTTAGTATAAACACTTTCATTCTTATCGACAAACTCATCAAGTTGTCTTAAATTTTTAATCGCTAATCTATAATTACCAACTGCATTATTTATGGATGAAATGTTTGTTTTAAATTTAACAATTTGAACAATATCTCTAATTTCCATAGAGAGTTTCATTCCTTCCTGATAGTTTTCTAAAGCTTTACTAAAATTGCCCCGTTTCCATTCTCCCAATCCACCATAATTATATAAATAAGATTTGATCTCTGTTTTTTCTCTGGATTCTGGCATTTTATTCAAGTACTTAAATGCCAACTGATAACTTTCTTTAGATTTTGCTGAATTTCCTTTTAATTGATTCAAATAAGATAGCGCTCCCTCGGCAAAAGCAAGATGCTTAAAATTGTCTGATTTTGCCATTTTATTAGCATATACAACAGCACTATCGACATTTACATTAATATTTAGTCGAATTTTGTTCTGCAATAATAAATACTCCTGTTCTGTTAATGCTTTCTTCTCTTGAGAAACAACATTATTCAGAACAAAAAAGAGTAAAAAAGAGATGATCAGCCTCATTCATTTTGTTTTAGGAATCTCAAAAATAGCTTTTAAATTTTCAATAAACTAAAATTAATTTATGTTTATACTATTTTTCTTCTTTATAAAATAGAAAAATATAACAATTTTATATTCTTTTGTTATATTTTTATTATGTAAATTTGTTTTAGTAAAACTATCAAAAAATGAAACCAGATTTATTTCAAGCTCCAGATTATTACAACCTTGACGATTTATTGACAGACGAACACAAACTTGTTCGCGAATCAGCACGTGCATGGGTCAAAAGAGAAGTTTCTCCTATTATTGAAGAATATGCTCAAAAAGCAGAATTCCCAAAACAAATTATTAAAGGACTTGGCGAAATTGGTGGTTTCGGACCTTATATTCCAGTAGAATATGGAGGTGCTGGCTTAGACCAAATTTCTTATGGTTTAATCATGCAGGAAATAGAACGTGGTGATTCTGGTGTAAGATCTACTTCATCTGTACAATCTTCATTAGTAATGTATCCCATTTGGAAATATGGAAATGAAGAACAACGAATGAAATACTTACCAAAACTGGCAACAGGAGAATTTATGGGCTGTTTTGGTTTGACAGAACCAGATCATGGCTCTGATCCAGGAAGTATGATTACAAATTTTAAAGATATGGGCGATCATTATCTTTTAAATGGTGCAAAAATGTGGATTTCGAATGCTCCATTTGCCGATATTGCTGTTGTTTGGGCAAAAGATGAAATTGGAAGAATTCACGGATTAATTGTAGAACGCGGAATGAAAGGTTTTACAACACCGGAAACACATAATAAATGGTCGCTTCGTGCATCATCAACCGGAGAATTAATTTTTGATAATGTAAAGGTTCCTAAAGAAAATCTATTGCCAAATAAATCTGGTTTAGGTGCGCCACTTGGTTGTTTAGATTCAGCTCGATACGGAATTGCATGGGGAGCAATTGGTGCAGCTATGGACTGCTACGATACGGCATTGCGTTATGCTAAAGAAAGAATTCAGTTTGGAAAACCAATTGCCGGAACTCAGCTTCAACAGAAAAAACTGGCAGAAATGATTACCGAAATTACAAAAGCGCAATTACTTACTTGGCGTTTGGGTGTTTTAAGAAACGAAGGAAAAGCTACAACAGCTCAAATCTCAATGGCAAAACGCAACAATGTTGACATGGCTATTCATATTGCTCGTGAAGCCAGACAAATGTTGGGCGGAATGGGAATTACTGGCGAATATTCGATTATGAGACACATGATGAACCTTGAAAGTGTGATTACTTATGAAGGAACTCATGATATACACTTATTGATAACGGGGATGGATGTAACTGGAATTCCAGCGTTTAAATAGTAGACAACTATTAAATTATATATAAAAACAATTATCAAAAGCTTCTTCTTACGGAGAAGCTTTTTATCTTTGCACAAAAATTACAGAAAATGAATATTGAAACTATCAACAATAGCATTCAACCTCAAAAAGATCAACTTTTAAAGCATTCTTTATATAATAAAATCCAAAATATTGATGATTTACATATTTTCTTAGAAAGCCATATTTTTGCTGTTTGGGATTTTATGTCATTATTAAAAGCTTTACAAGCAAAACTTACTTGTACTACAACACCTTGGTTTGCTACCAAAAATCCTGAAACAAGATATTTAATTAATGAAATTGTTCTTGCCGAAGAAACTGACTTAAGTATTGATGGAAGAAGACTAAGTCATTACGAAATGTACATTGAAGCAATGGAAGATTGTGGCGCTAACACAGCTGGAATCAATACATTTTTAGCAGAAGTAAATTCTCTTCATAATATTTTTGTTGCTATTAAACAAAGTTCTTTACATCCTGATGTAAAAGCCTTTTTAGATTTTACTTTTAGAGTAATCGAACAAGGAAAGCCTCATGAAATTGCAGCCGCTTTTACTTTTGGAAGAGAAGATTTAATTCCGAGTATGTTTACGGCGATCTTAAAAAACTTTCAAAAAAATCTTCCGGAAATTGATTTGAGCAAATTGCTTTATTATTTTGAAAGACATATTGAACTTGATGCCGATGAACACGGTCCAATGGCAATGCAAATGATTACAGATTTATGCGAAGATGATGCTCAAAAATGGAAAGAAGTTGAAGAAATTTCAATTCTGGCATTAGAAAAACGAATTGGACTATGGAACGCCATTGAAGAAGAAATCGTGATGAAAGCAGAAATGGTCTAAAATCCAAAACAAGTTATTTAACGTAACTATTTGTTTAAAATGATTCGAAAATTAATTTATCTAAATTATGAAACCGCATTTCAAACAAATAGTTATTGTTATACTTTCTATATTCCTGTTAAGCTGTAGTTCTGATGACTCAGCTTCAAAAACTCCTGTTACTCCAATATTACCCGTTACTCCACCTGCAACTCAGGTTCCCACTACTCCAATTAACAATTCGATAAAATACTTGGCTTTAGGCGATAGTTATACTATTGGACAGAGTGTTTGCGAAACTTGCCGCTTTCCCGAACAGTTAAAATCGAATTTAAAAGCAATTTATCCTCAAACTGATTTTTCATTAAAAATAATTGCTACAACTGGCTGGACAACTTCGAACCTTATATCGGCCATAAACACACAAAATCCAGATTCTAATTACGATTTAGTTACGCTTTTAATTGGTGTAAACAATCAATTCCAACGCATGGATTTTTCAGTTTATCAAAAGGAATTTCCAGAACTACTTACTAAAGCAATATCCTTAGCCAAAGGCGATAAGAAAAATGTAATCGTACTTTCGATTCCTGACTATGCTTACACTCCATTTGCAGCAAATTACTCTGAGGCAAACCGCATGAAAATTTCTAACGAACTAGATCAATACAACACGTTTGCAGAGAATACATGTATAAATAAAGGTGTAGTTTTTATTTCGATTACAGATATTACGCGTCAAGGTCTTAGCAATAGCAATTTAGTAGCTTCAGATGGGCTACACCCTTCTGAATTGGCTTATAAAATGTTTATTGGTCGCATATTTCCTCAAGTAAAAATGATTTTGCAGGATTAAGCTTTTTTAGATTTCCAGATAAATCCGTCGAGTAAATAATGAGTAAATTGTGGAACACTAAGTAATGGAACAATTAAAAATTGCCATGAAGAAAAATCAAAAGCTGTAACGGAGAAATTTTCATTCCAAACCAAAATTTCCCATAAAAATTCTTCAGTAAAAGCGATTCCTATTAAAATCAAAACATAAATAAAAATTGCATTGTAACTTTTTAGATAACTAAAAACTCCCGATTTCTGATTAGTTTTATTTTCGATTTCTCTAAAATAAACCAACGCCATATATGGGATTCCGTGGGAAACTACATTTAACAAAGTAAAAATAAGATCGTCATTAAAATACGCGATTCCAAAATACCATGAAAGTGCCGTTCCTAAAATTATGGCATTTTTAGGAATATTAACAAACTTATTATTTATGCTTTTGTAAACAGTGTAAACCACATAGATAGTCATAATTACAACATAAACCCAAAACAGTACTTCTAACAAAAATGCACTTTGAAAACGAAAAAACTCATTTTCGACAAACCAATTGAATTTTCTTTTTGACGACAAAAACCAATACAACATTGGATAACCTGTTGAAGCATAAATAGCAAGATTATCAATAGCGACAGACAATCTCGTTTTTTGTTCGTTTCTGGCGTACAATCGCATAAAACCATATTGTTGTCTTATAAAATGAAAAACTGCTACGTAAGCCAAAAAAGACCAGAAAAACAAACTCCCAAAAGAAAACAGAATAATCCCAATAGCGAAACAAATTGTAGGCAAAAGCAATAATTTTTTTTTATTCTTTTTAAATTCCTCTGCCACGAAATAGGTTTTGAATAAAGTCGCATAAACGTGTGCAACATCAATAAAAACTATTAGGAAAAGCCACGTATAAAACGAGTATTTATTTTCAATTTCAGTAATATAATCCTGAAACAAAAATACAATTGCCAACACAAAAAAGGATGGACCAATGATGAAAATTAAATCTGTCTTGGCTTTATGAATCCAGGGTTGTTTCATCTAAAATTTGATTTACTACATTAATTCCATGATGAAAAGCTTCTTCAAAAATCGATATTCCGGACAAATCGGTATGGGCAAAAAAGATTTTATGCTCTATATTTTTTGAGGCTTGTTTTTTTGCTTCGCCAAAAATAAAATCCGGAGCGGGACTTACCATTCCATGACCCAAAAGAAACACTTCCATTTGTCCTGTACAATCTTCGATATCCGGATGCGCAATTTTTAAATCATCAAAAACAAATTGTTTCCAATATTCTTTGTTCTTTTTGTAGAGTTCTTTTCTTGATTTTTTTAAATCAGAAGAAGAAAAGCTATAATAATACGTGATAACTTTTCGAGCCTGAATTTGATTTAAAGACTGGTGCTGATCGTAAACATAACCTAAACCTTTTGCATCATAAATAACGTTATCCCAAGAAAGCGGAAAACTAAAGTTATCTGCTAAATCGGTCACGGTTAAAGTTGCCAAAAGCCAAGGTGTGTAATGAAACTCTTTTGTAAATTCTTTTCTGTCTTTTATTAAATACTGATTTACAAATTGCGGAGTTGCCATGATTACTTTGTCTGCAATAATTTCTACCGAAACCTTTTTGACATCATCAAATGCCTTGGCTACCACTTTATTATTTTCGACTTCTACCTCGTAAACCAAATGATTTTTTAGAGTTTTCTGGTCGGTATATTTTTTTAAATGAGAAGCTAATCTGGCGTTTCCTTCCGGCCAGGTTAAAACACTTTCTTTTTTATCAGAACTTGCATCTTGTTTTCGCCCTGCAAAATAGTGTATTCCAGCCCAAGCCGAAACATAATGTATTCCAAGTCCAAAGTCGTCTTTACAACAATAATCTATATAATTAAATAATGGTTCTCTTGTAAAATTGTTAGTTTCAAACCACTCTTTCATCGTGATTTTATCTAAATTTCTAGTCGCTATATCTTCGGACGAAAGATGAAGCGGAATATCAAATAAATACTTTCCGTCATTTCCTTTTCCTTCTCGAAAAGTATCCATTAATTTAAAAAAGCGTTGAAACTCGAGGTCTTCATTTTTAGAATTCCCTTCTTTTGGAACCACGCCATCTTGCCAATTATTCTTGTAAAATAATCTTTCATCGGGAGCAAAAGACAATTGCAATTCATCAAAAACAGGAAATCCTTTTTGATCGTAACCTAATATGATTTTTTCTTCTTCCAGAAACTGTAATAATTCTTTGTCTTTAAAATTAGGCAAAGGCAGATAATGTGCTCCAAGTGGAAATTTAGAATACTGATTTTCTCCATTTGAAGAATTACCTCCTAAATGTCCTTCTAATTCCAATACTAAAAAATCTGAAATCCCTTTTTTATGAAATTGTCTTGCAGCGCTTAAACCAGAGATTCCGCCACCTACAATCAGGTATGGAATATGTATTTGAGATGTTGGTTTTGGGAAATCTTTTACCCAAAGTCTATGTCCCAAAAGATGATTGGTTCCGGACAATCGAAGCAACAATTGGATAATTTTATCAGAACAAAATTGCAGAAAAGGAATTAACAATAAAGAAGCTCCAATTCCTTTTACAAAACTGCGCCTTGATTTACTGTAGTTTTCCCCATTCTTCATCAAAATAGCGTACTAAAATTTGGTTGTCTAATCGATTGATTTCAATTTCATTTGAGATCATATCGTTTGTAAAATAATTAAATCGGTCGAACTGATAATTGTAGAATCTTAATCCTGGAGCTTTACGATTTACTTGATTAAATGTAGTTCCAAAACCGTTAATGGCTATAGTATAACCCCATTCTCCAAACGAAGGAACGTAGGCATGATACGCATCGACCTGAGGAAAAACCTGCATAACTGTTTTATTGATACACCAAAATGATTTTGGAGCAAAATAAGGCGATGTTGTTTGTATAACAACTGCTGCATCTGGCTGTAGAATTGTTTTTATAGTTTGGTAAAAATTAAGCGAATACAATTTTCCTAAACTATAATTTGACGGATCCGGAAAATCTATAATAGCAACATCAAACTTTTCTTTGCAGCTTTTTGCCCAAATATAAGCATCTGTATTGATCACGGTAACTTTTTGGTTGTTTAATGAACCTTTATTGAAATCTGTAAGAACCTTATTGGTTTTAAACAACTTTGTCATTCCCTGATCAAGATCGACTAATGTAATTTTTTCAACGTCTTTGTATTTTAAGATTTCACGCACGGCCAAACCATCTCCACCTCCTAAAACCAAAACATGCTTAACGTTTTTAGCAATCGACATTGCGGGATGAACCAGGGCTTCGTGATAACGATATTCATCGGCAGAACTAAATTGTAGGTTGTTGTTTAAATAAAGCCTGTAATCGCTTTTATTATGTGTTAAAACTATTCTTTGATAGGGAGTTGAGTTGGTATAAATAATATTTTCTCCATATAATTTGCCTTCAGAATATGCCAAGATCGTATCTGAAAACACAAAAACGCCTAACAGTATTGCAAATGAAAAAATGGCTTTTACTTTTAAAAAATAGTTGTTCTTTAATTCTCTCTTTAAAAGAAAACACAAAGCAATGGCAATACTTATGTTGATCATCCCAAAGAATAATGAGGTTCCCATAATTCCCAATTTTGGAACGAGAATAAGCGGAAATAATATAGAAGCAAGTAATGCTCCAATGTAATCAAACGTAAAAACATTGGAAACTAAATCTCTAAACTCAACTTTATCTTTAAGGATATTCATTAAAAGCGGAATTTCTAATCCCACTAAGAAACCTGTTATAAAAACAAGTAAATACAAGATGAACTGAAAATAGGCTACACTTTCGAATAATAAAAATAAGATAACTGAACTTAGTCCGCCAATTAAACCAACTAAGATTTCGATTTCGACAAAAGTATTCAGTAAATTTTTATGAAAAAACTTAGAAAAGAAGGAGCCAATACCCATTGAAAAAAGGTAAACCCCAATAATAAATGAAAATTGTTTTACTGAATCTCCTAGTAAATAACTAGCCAATGTACCCGCAACAAGCTCGTAAACAAGTCCGCAGGTCGCAATAACAAATACAGCAAACAGCAATAAAAATTCAAACTTAAGAAACTTTTTACCCATGAATTGCGGCACTAATAATCATTGAAATTCCAATGATAAATGCTGCCAAAACAATGGCAACAGCAATATTATTTTTCTCTGTAACTTCTTTCCAAGTGTTTTCGGGAGTAAGTTTTTCAATTATAAAATAGCCTACTATTAATATAACGATGCCTAAAAGCGAAAAAATAATCGAATTAACGATGGGTTGAAAGTGTATTAAATCCATAATTTAAGAGATTTATTTATGATAAAAATGATTAACTGAACTACGAGTTCCTGACGTACTATATTTTTCTGTTGTTTCGCAATCACAAATTCGGTTTCCGGAATAAGCAAAATACAAATATGCTGCAAAGCAAAATATTCCAATTATTGCTGCGAGTAAATTATTCTTTATAAAATCAAATACATTCTTCATAATCAATTATTCGCTATAAGGAGAGTAAGAACTATCTGCCCATCTTTTTTTCTCAAAATTTATTTTTACAAATCGTATTAATAGAAAAACGGCAATCATAAAAATAATAACCAACCAAGCATTTCGACTTGATGGCTCATTCCAAACCACCTTTATGGTCATCGCATTATTTCTTAAATCTTCGGGCGCTTTTGCCGGAGTGATTAAAAGATGATATTTTCCTTCTTTTACGCCACAAATATTAAAATTCTCAAAGGGGCTACCCTCTGTCCAACTTTCACCGTCTTCATAACCAGAATAATATTCAATGTCTTTATTGGCATGAATTTCATCATTACTTTTTTCATCAACTAGAGCAACATCAACATTTGCCCAAGAATTATCTACATCTGTAGAGACATGAATACTCATTGGGGCAGATCCTCCTTTTACAGAAAAGGATTCACTTGTAAACGACTTATTATCAAAATCTGTAAAAGCTATTGTTTTATTAAATACTGTTTCCTGAGCTTGATCTTTATAAATATACCAATTTGAAAATATAATCATCAACGCACAAACACAAAATATAATTGCTGTATTTATTAAGTCAAAATAGAAAGGTTCTGTAATATTTACGCCTGTTTGATATGGTAAATTCACATTTGGAAACCCTTTTCTAATCTCGCCTTTAGTAATGTATTCTCCAAGAAAAGCGGTTTCATCATCGTTTATTCTTTCAATAGAAATCATTAATGGCGGCTGAATATATTCGACCATGTGAATTTTTCTTGTTGGTAAAGAAAAATCAAAATAGCCCTGAGCATTTTCGATTTCAACATCACAATATTCGTATAAATCGAAATTACAATTATTATATCTTATAACACTTGGATGTTTCTTTATATCGAACTTATCTTCCATTTCGGTTAAAAAGATCCAGTTTCCATCTGATTCAGAAAGATATACAAAATCGCCTTTTGAGCTTTTCAAAATATATTCTGTCCACATGTAGCTTATGGATACTTTTTTAACTATTGCACCAGTAACAGTATATTCTATACCTTTAAGAATACCTTTAGCGCCAATTTTAAATGTAAAATCATTTACTTCTGGCTTAAATTTCGATCTTAAACGAAGCTGACCTTCACTATCTGATAAGTATAAACTGTGACAAGTTGGGCAAACAAAGTTTACAACTTTAAAACCAACTTCTAATTCTGTAACAGTATCACAATTGTAACAAGGAACTCTCATATACTAGCGATTAATTTCAAAATCTTTTATAATTGTTCCTTCAAAATAAGCAATATAATTTGCCATCACTTCTCTAACTTTTTGAGAATTATCTTGCTGATAATTGCACAAATAAACATCTAAAGTAAGCTGATTATATTCTGGCCAGGTATGTATACAAATATGAGATTCTTTAAGACAAAAGGAAATTGTAAAACTGTCATTGTCAAAATCGTGAACAATAACACCCACTTTTTCAAGATTAAATTTCTCTAAAATTGAATTTGTAATAGCAACAAAACCCTTACTATTAGTTAGTTTCTCAATTTTATCGACATGTAGCGTAACCAGTTTGTGCAAACCGGGCGAATAAGGGGGTAAATCCATTAAAATATTTATATACGAGCCAAATATATAATATTTTTTGGATAATTTTAACAAGAAGATTGACTAGGCTAGACAGTATCAATAATTAGGCATCCATAACTAATTTGTAAAATATCCTTAATTTTGTAAAACTGAACTTCAATATCTACACTTGAATATAAGAAATACAGTCTATTAACAATCTGCCTAAGTAACTTTAAAGCAATGCAAGTTTCACCTTCAAAAGAGCTATCTCCTTACATTAAACATTATCTTTTTTTAGATAATACGGCTACTGATATTCAAAAACTACGACTGTTTTCTGATGGTAATACTGGTGTTGTTTTTTCTTTAAAAAGCAAACTCATTTCTCGATTTGACAATTTTGGCGTAACCAATTATTTACCCAATTCTTTTTTATACGGACAGCTTAATGGCTTTAAAGACATTTATTCTAATAATGCTATAACTTTAATAATTGTTGTTTTTCAGCCCAACGGAATTCATCAATTGTTAGGAATTCCGGCTAATGAATTTCTGGATGCTATTATTGCTATTGATGCCGTTTTTGGTAAGAATGGAATAATTCTCGAAGAGAAATTATCTGAACAAAATAATAATCATTCTAGAATTGAACTTTTAAATCATTTTTTCGGCAATCTAATTTCTAAAAAAACAATGTCAAACCAATTGATTATAAATGATTCATTAAATTTTATAATCTCAAATAAAGGCTATTTTTCTGTTGGCGAATTAGTAAAACATACTGGCTACAGCGAAAGACATCTTGAAAGAAAATTTAAAGAATCGATTGGGTTAAACCCAAAAAAATTTGGAAACGTTATAAGACTACATCATTTTCTAAAATTGATAAAAAACAAAACCGACGATACTAATCTAACTTCTATTTGTTACGAGGCAGGATTTTCGGATCAATCTCATCTTATCAAAGAATTTAGAAAACATACCGGAATATCTCCGACAACATATTTGAACAATAGCGGAAAACTGGCCAATAATCTCATTAAAACATTTCCATCAACTTCAGTTTAAAATGTCGGTTTTGTACAATTTATAGAATTTCATGCTTTCTATTTTTGATTCAAATTAATAGCGTCAAAAATGAAAAATCTAAAAATAGCCACAGCTCAGTTTGAGAATAAAAGTGGAGACAAAAACTACAATTTATCTATAATCGAAAAACTTTCGCAAAAAGCCGCCAACGAAGGTTGCGATGTAATTTCGTTTCACGAATGTTCTATTACGGGATATACTTTTGCACGACATTTATCAAAAGATCAAATGCTGGACTTGGCAGAAATTATTCCAACTGGAGAAAGCATTTTAAAACTTACCCAAATTGCCCAAAATAATGATATTGTAATTCTGGCCGGACTTTTTGAAAAAGATGAAAACGACAATCTTTTTAAAGCTTATGTCTGTGTAGACAAAAATGGTTTAGTTGCAAAGTATCGCAAATTACATCCGTTTATAAATCCTAATTTAACGCCGGGAGATCGTTATTGTATTTTTGAAATTAAGGGCTGGAAATGCGGAATTTTAATTTGTTACGACAATAATATTATCGAAAATGTTCGCGCTACAAAACTTTTAGGAGCCGATATTATTTTTATGCCACACGTTACAATGTGCACGCCTTCTACCAGACCTGGCGCCGGATTTGTTGCGCCTCAGCTTTGGGAAAATCGCGAAAATGATCCAACTTCTTTAAGACTGGAATTTGACGGAATGAAAGGCCGTGATTGGTTAATGAAATGGCTTCCTGCAAGAGCTTACGACAATGCAATTTATGCTGTTTTTTCGAACCCAATTGGTATGGATGACGATCAACTTAAAAATGGTTGCTCGATGATTATTGATCCGTTTGGAGATATTCTGACCGAGTGTCGTTCTTTTGACAATTCTTTTGTAACGGCAATAATTACTCCCGAAAAATGCATTCAGGCTGGAGGAAATCGTTATATAAAAGCGAGAAGACCAGAATTATACCGAGATATTATTGGTCAAAATCATGAATCTGAGCAAAATGTAGTCTGGTTGAATTCTGATAAAAAAAACATAAAATAAGTTTTTTGGCTATTCAAAGCATTTGAAAGATTTATCTTTGAAAGTTCATTAATCTACAGAATAAACCACAATAATGGAATTTTTTAAAACTACAAACGCTGATATCGATGCGGTTTTCGATATTTATAATGAAGCTACATCTTATCAAAAAACAGTCAATAATAAAAGTTGGAGAGGTTTTGAAAGAGCGCTTATTGAAAAAGAAATTGCCGAAAATCGTCATTTTGTAATCAAAGAAGAAAATGAAGTTGCTTGTACTTTTGTACTTACTTTTAATGATCTTATTATTTGGAAAGAAGCTGCTCAAGATCCTGCAGTTTATTTACATCGTATCGCGACGAATCCAAAATTTAGAGGACAATCTTACGTTAAAAAAATTATCGAATGGGTAAAAGTATATGCCAAAGAAAATAATAAAAAATACATTCGACTTGATACACATAGCGGAAACGAAAGAATAAACAAATACTACACAAGTTGCGGTTTCGATTACAAAGGAATTAGCACAATCGAATGGACTAGCGAATTACCGGAACATTATAAGGAAGGTTCTTTTAGTTTGTTTGAGATTAGACTTTAGATTTAATTTCTTCTTAAAAAACAAAACCCTTGTGAATCAATTTCACAAGGGTTTTGTTTTTATTAAATGAAAGAAAAAACTCATAAATAATATTTCCGGATTTTGAGTTTTACAGCCTTTTATGGATTTAAATTTTACTTAGTGAATTTAAATCCAAGACATTAAATTCAGTTAGATTATATTTGAAGAAATGAGTTAGAAATTATGACTAAGAAAAAGATTATTCTGCCTGAAACTACAACTTTTACAGAACGAAATAAAACAAATCATAATGACGAATTATTGCTTGTTAACAAAAGACTTGCTCAACAAATAGAAGAACGTAAAAAACGAGCCGCAGAGTTAATTATTGCCAATGCCACACTAGCTTATCAAAACGAAGAAAAAGAAAACCGTGCAGCCGAATTGGTGATCGCAAATACAGAACTGGCTTATCAAAATCAGGAAAAAGAAGATCGTGCCGCAGAACTTGTTATTGCCAATACAGAATTGGCTTATCAAAACAATGAAAAGCAAAAACGTGCCGATGAGCTAAGTATTGCTAACTCTGAACTTATATTTCAAAACGAAGAAAAAGAAAAACGTGCCGCCGAATTGGTAATCGCAAATACAGAATTGGCTTATCAAAATCAGGAAAAAGAAGATCGTGCTGCTGAACTTGTTATTGCAAATACTGAATTGGCATATCAAAACAATGAAAAGCAAAAACGTGCCGACGAGCTAAGTATTGCTAATTCTGAACTTATCTTTCAAAACGAAGAAAAAGAAAAACGTGCCGCCGAATTGGTAATCGCAAATACAGAACTGGCTTTTCAAAATCAGGAAAAAGAAGATCGTGCCGCAGAGCTTGTTATCGCAAACAATGAATTGGCTTATCAAAATAATGAAAAAGAAAAGCGTGCCGATGAACTTCTTATTGCTAATGAAGAACTTACTTTTCAAAACAAGGAAAAAGAAAAACGTGCTGCCGAACTAACTTTAGCAAACAACGAACTTGAAGCTTTTACCTACATATCAAGTCATCATTTACAGGAACCTTTACGAAAAATACAAGTTTTTTCAGATCGAATTACAACAGATGAACATCAAAATTTAACTGAGAAAGGAAAATATTATTTTGAACGTATTGAGGTTGCAGCTTTTCATATGCAAGCACTTATAAACGATTTACTAACGTACTCCAGAACAAGTGTAACCGAAAAGGAATTTGAAAAAGTTAATCTCAATAACCTTATTAATACTGTGCTTGAAGATTTAGAAAAGGAAATAATTACAAAAAAAGCTGTTATCGAAATACTTGGAGATTGTACAGCTTATATTATTCCGTCACAGTTTCACCAATTAATATGCAATTTGATAAGTAATTCTCTCAAATTCTCAACGACAGACAAAACACCGCATATTACGATAGAAAGTCTATACACAAAACCCAAAACAAAGAAAAGCAAATCTGCAGTCGATTACTGTCATATCATTATAAAAGATAATGGTATTGGATTTGATCCTCAGTTTGAAAATCGAGTTTTCGAAATGTTCCAGCAACTTAACAATAAAACTGATTATAAAGGAACTGGAATTGGTCTTGCTATAGCAAAAAAAATTGTAGAAAACCATAAAGGAATTATTACGGCAACCGGAAAACCAAATCATGGTGCTAAATTTGACATTTACATTCCTGTAATGCAATAAAAAAGTCTTTTGTAGAATAGTTTTTTCCTTTATAAATTCATAAACTCAAATAGTTTGATCATTGAACTTAATGATCACAGCTGCACAACTCTTTAAAAGTACAACAAAGCAATAAAAACTAAATCGAGATTTGAGTACTGTTTGTCGATTTTATTGGCTTTTTATAAAATCTTTATGTTAAAATTAACTTTTAAAGATAGCTGGTTAAACTCTTTGAGGAACATTTAGAACCTTGGCAAGAAAACATGTAGGACTTTTTATCTAAAAAACAGACCATTTAAGACATAAACCAAACAGAATAAGCCAATTTTATTGGTTAACATTACGTTACTAGACGTTTTACCCCGAAATCTCTACTAAAAAACACATTTTATCTGCTTAAAAAGCTAAAAAAACGGCTTTTAAAAGTAAGTTATGGATTACTAATTATCAAGTATTTAACTTTTAAAATGCAGTTCGTCGGTTATAAATTACATCTTGTCTAATACTTCAAAAATCGCATTTTTAATCTGAAATTGCAGTATACATTTGCACTGAAAATTAACAGAATACAAACTTGATTTAATAAAATTTCCAAAATGAAAAAATTGATTTTAGCCTCTTTTCTAATCTTAGGCTTCGTTACAGTAAAAGCTCAAAATGTAAAATTAAATGTAAATTTAAAGCCTATACAGACTTTAGTGGTTAATAATGCGCAAAAAGTTGTAGATCTTAACTATACAACTACAGATGATTACAAAAATGGTGTATCATCAACAAATACAGATCACTTAAATATTTACAGTACTGGAGGTTTTCAGGTAAAAGTAAAAAGTGCAAACGCTACAATGCAAAACGGAGGTAAAACTATAGATGCTAACACAATCCAAATTAAAGCAACTGCAGGTTCTGATGCTGTAAATGGAGCTCAATATTCTCAAAACGTTCAATTGTCTAACACTGAAACTACTTTGGTTACTTCTACAAAAGGTGGAGTAGATAAAAAGATTAGTATTGAGTATAAAGGTGCAGGAGCAAATGCTTACATCGACAATTATATTGCAGGTCAAAATCCTACAGTTTACACTACTGAACTTACATACACTATTGTAAGTCAATAATACCACTAGGTGAGAATAAATAAAAAAGTGTCACAAGAAATTGTGACACTTTTTTATTTAGCTAACTTTGCTTTACTTCAATTAATGTTCCCAACAGATTACTTTAAACTACTAAAAATGAATAAACTTGCTTTAATTTTTTGTTTTTTAATTTTTCAAGCACATTCGCAAACTGGTATTTCGGTATCACCTCCAAGAATTTATTTTGAGTCGAAACCCGGAACGAGTAGTACACAAAAGGTAACGGTAACGAATGTTAGCGCAAAGAATACTTTAGATCTTGCTGTAAGTCTTGGTGATTGGGAGTATGACGAAAAAGGCGAAAATATGATGTATCCTTCGGGTACTTTAAAAAATTCTTGTGCGAGTTGGATTTCAGTTAAAAACAGTGATAATTATTTTTCGCTAGCTCCCGGGGAAAGAAAAGAACTGGAGGTAACTATTACACCTGTAAAGATTGCCAATGATACTTTGCCCACTCATACCGCTGTTTTGTACGTAAGTCAAATGAATCCTGTAGATGATTTTGATAGTAAAGGAGCAAATATTAAAGTTAGTATTCGTTCTGGAATTAAAGTTTTTCATACCCTTTCGAATAGTCTTACCAAAAAAATAGAGATTGAAGATTTAAAATTTGATCAATCTACCAATAACTTAAATTTAAAATTTAAAAATCAATCTCAAATTTGGGTAGATGGTAAAATTTCAACCGAGATTATTAATATCAAAACGGGTAAAAAAGTGGTGCTTAATGATGTCGTTTTTTATACACTGCCCGGTAATTTGCGTAAATTAAGTATTCCTGTTACAGAAGCTTTAGAGAAAGGATCTTACAATGCATCGGTTATTATTGATTATGGCGATTCGTCTTTGTTAGAAATGGCTGAATTAAATTTTAATTATGAATAAATATATTCTTATTACGCTTTTTTGCATTCCATTTTTTGGCTTTTCTCAAGTGTCTTTTACCTCTTGGGTAAATTCTTATTTACAAATTAATTCGTATAACGGGAATACCAATCCTGATGCGTATACCGTTACGTTTGCCGGAAATGGTAATTTAAATATTCCGAATTGGAAACTTTCTGCACGATTGAAACAGAATATTGTCTCTGAAGATGGTAAATTTACTATACCTTCTAATAAAATTTCTTTTCAACCCATTTCTACAAATGGTCAGGCTTATCCAAATCCAGTTCCTACTATTTCACAAATTGGAGCTCCTTTAAATGTTTTTTTACAAGAGAATAGTGAATCGTTTTTGATCCCCAATTCTAATGCCCCAATATATAACAAGCCGCAGACTCCAAATGGTTATTACAACCTTCAGTTAAAATATGCTCTAACCCTTCTTGGCGGTTCGTATTTAGGCAGTTTTCCCGCATGGACAAGATTTACAGCTTCGGTCGAGTTTACGGCATACGATCAAAATAATGCTATAATTGGTAAGGTGAGTCATGATTTTCAATTCCAAATTGGAAATATTACTGATGCACCGCCACCAGCAGATGTTCTTTCTTTAAAAATAAATATGAATGCTGCCAATGGTCTTTTAGAATTTAAAACTATGCAAGACTACAGTAACGGAACGAGTGTTACTTATACAGATGGACTTTCGGTAAACAGCAGCAGTAACTTTCAAATTAAGGTACGATCACTCCAAAGCAATTTACAATCTGCGGCAGGAAATTCAATTCCTGTTGATGTTATTAATTTAACATTAGGAACAGCAACATCTAGCGCCAATCAGCGTATTTTTCCAATTGTTCTTAGTACTGCCAATCAAACTTTGGTGCAAACTAATAACAATACAAGCAATATGTCTTTCCGATACGATATAAAGTATTTTACACTCCCTCAAGACGCTCGTTTGATTAATGCTAAATCAGATGATTATTCGACTACTTTACAATATGAGATTACCCCTCAATAATTTTTAAAAGATGCGTTCTTGTAACCTTAAACTTTTATCAATCTTTTCTTTCTTGTTTATGCTCATAAACCAACTGAATGCACAACAGATTCAGAATGCGGTTACTATGGAGATAGACAAGGATGCTTCTTATCAAAAAGGGGCTTTGGTGAGTTTAGTTGTAGTCGTTAAAAACGCAACACCAGAGAAAATAAACGGAAAGATCTATTTTACTCTGCCTAAAGGCTACAGAAATCTAGCAACTCAAGGTTTAGAAATTGCGATGCTTCCCGACGAAACTCGTTACATTCCTGTTAAATTTATAATTGAAGATGAAGCTGCTGCTGGAACTTCTGTAATTACCTGTAAGTTAATAGACCTTTCCGGAAAATTACTTGCAGAGCAAAGCACCAATCAGGTAATCGCGGTAAACAATACGCTTGTTATTACTCCTTTAGAAACCTCGATTTACCGATCATCAAACAATGAACCCTTAAAGATAAAAGTAAAAGTTAGCAACAAAGGAAATATTAGGCAAAATATTACGCTAGTTTGTAAATTTCCAGACCCAACAAATGGCAATTTGTTCCTGGAACAAAATGCTGATATTGCGGTAAAAAAAGATTCTATTTTTACATTTACCTATCTTCCTTCTAAAGAATTGGCCAGACAATCCAACTATTCGATACGCATATCTGGATTTAGAAATCCAAGTAGAGAAATTTTTGGAAACACAACGGTAGATGTTCAAAATATTGCCAGTGTACAACAATATCAAGGGGACTTATTTATTAATTTTCTTGAAGAAACACAAAACCAAATTACCTCAAGTTACCGAAGATTTGGTAGCGGACTTGATTTTTATCAGGTAAAAGGATCTGGTGGAGTCAATATTCCTTCGGGATATCTGTTTATGCGAGGAAATATTGCTTTATCAAATACGCTGGAAATTCCTTTAGTAACCAACACTACTTTAACGTATCGTCAGGAACAAAATGAATATACCATTGGTAATATTAACAAACTACTTGAAATGACTCTAGTAGGTAGAGGTGCAGAATATAGTCATACATTCGAAAAAAATCAAAAAGTTGAAGTAGGTTTTGTCGATCAAAATTATAATTTAATAGAAGAAAATAGTTGGCTCAAAAATGGTTACGGCTTCTATGCCAAAGGTATGCTTCACTCTAATAACAGTTCACGTAATGCTTCGGCTGGTTATTTGTACCGTTATGATCCATTCGAAAAAGCAAAACATAGTATTCTGGGAACCGAAGTTAATTATGATTTTAATACAGATTGGAAACTGAATGCAAAAGTAAATGGCGCAATGAGTATTTATGAAATACAAGATTTCGTTAAACCGTCTTTTGCAGGAGAAACAAATTATAGCGGAAAAATTAAAAGCTTCAATATCAACGGAAATTATTATTACAGTTCCGATTATTATCCTGGAAATCGACGTGGAAGTATGCTATTGCAGCAGAATATTACGACCAATATTAAAAAACATAATCTATATGCAAATGTAATTCTTTCTGATTTTTCGCCTAAATTCTATTCTTTCGAAACACAGCAAAAATCGGCAAATAATCGAATCGAAATAGGAAACCGATTTCCTAAATTTAGAGATTTCAGTTTTAATCTAGGATATCAATATCAAGAGGAAAGTTCTAATAGTTACAATCAGCTTTTTGGAAATTTAGACAAAAATGCGAATCAAAAAATGTATGCCAACCGCATCGTTGAGCAATTGTCATGGATTAGTAATTCATCGCGACAATCGGCCGTTTTAGCCCTTGAAACTGGTATTGTTAAATACCCTTTGCAAACTGACAATCAGTTTCAGATGAAAATAAATGCGAATTACAGTTACAGAAATTTTAATATAAATTCAACTTTTCAATCCGGCAGTTATTATTTATCTGAGTATGCTTTTTCGACTATTGCAGGCAGTAGCGTAAATTATGAAAAGCTTACAATGTCTTTATTTTACAACAATAACTTTGTAAACGACAAAGTAAACCTGAGTACAGGAGTTTCTTATATAAAGGATATTGTTTACGGAAAATCGCCCTCGGCATTTATCAATGCAAAGTATCACGGAAAAGCCTTTAGTACTTTTTTCAATTCCTCTTGGTACAATTATTCTGTAGGATCTCTTAGCAATAACACCCTGACTTTTGAAGTTGGTGTAACGGTAAATTTACAGAAAATCATATTAAATCCAGACCAAAAAGGTACCATCAAAGCTCTATTGTACTACGACACTAACAATAATAATCAATACGATGCTGGCGAAAAATTTGCTGCAAATTATATGATTAACATCAATAAAGTGGCTTTACAAACCAATAAGGACGGAATGGCAACTTATAAAAGAGTGCCTTACGGAACCTATTATTTAAAGCAATTTACACAAGATGGCTGGTATTACGACGATGCTACATTTGAGGTAGACCGACATACGCACAACCTTTCGATTCCGCTTCACCAAAGTGGAAAAATGCAAGGACAAGTTTCTTTCAACTACAATACTAACACTGTAGTTGAGTTTCAGCACCGCGCTTCGGGTATCTCTTTTAGTATTATGAAAGATAATAAATTGGTTAAAAAAGTATACACTGATGATGATGGAAAGTACATATCGTTTCTTCCAATTGGTAATTATGTTATCGCTATCGACGAGAAATCACTTCCTGCCAATACATTTTGCGAAACAATAAGCTACGATATAACCCTAAAAGCGGGAGAAATAGTAGTGGTGCCGGAATTTATTATAAAAGTAAAAGAAAAGAAAATCAACACTAAGAAATTCTCTAATTAACGTTTTAGATAAAAATCTTTGCGTTCTCTGCGGTAAAAAATAAACTCATAAAAAAACCCAATTCTACATTTTTGGAAGTAGAATTGGGTTTTTAATTTTATAGATACTAAGTAATCAGTATTATTTTGCAGAGAGGAAGGGATTCGAACCCTCGATACAGTTACCCATATACTAGCTTTCCAGGCTAGCTCCTTAAACCACTCGGACACCTCTCTAAATTGGTCTGCAAATAACACAAAAAAAATCGAGTTAGAAAAACAAAATTTCACATTACTTTACATGCTCTTTCTAAATTCCTCGATAAATAGTTTTACTGCCTTTTTTTGATACGCACCTTCGATCGTTAATATAAACGAATCTCTTTGTGTTGGAACTCCTGTAATAGCAATCGCTTTTAAATTATCCCAACCTTTTAAGGCTTTTTCGGTTACAATAGTTACCCAATCACTTTCTTCAACCAATTGCAAAAGTGCATGAACAGCGTTTAATTCTATCGAAACTTTAGGCTTCATATTATTTTTTAAAAACAATTCGTCTAGAAATTCTCTGGAACTAAATCCTCTTACGGGTAAAATAAGCGGAAATTCTTCCATTTTTTTAAAGGAAATTTTATCTAAAACTGCCAAAGGATGCGTTTTTGCAACTGCCACAACCAAATTTGAAGTAAACAATGGAATTTTCTGAATGGTTTCTTTTATTTCTTTAGAAGAAATGACTAAAACCAAATCTAATTCATTGTTCAATAACTTTTGCTCCAAAGGTTCTGTTGAACCATATTCGACTACAATTTTTAAATTGGGATATCTTTTTGCAAACAAATTGACGATTGGCAAAACTAAAAGTCCAAAAATATAAGTTACTCCAATTCGCAATTCACCACCAATCATTTCGTTTAAATCATCGATGGCCTGTTTACCATTTTGAACATTTTCGATGACTTGTTTGGCATGAATCAAAAAAACTGATCCGGCTTCGGTAAGCTGAACTTTTTTTCCAATCCTAATAAACAAAGGCATTCCGAGTTCTTCTTCTAACTTTTTTATTTGCTGAGACAAACCAGATTGCGTAACAAAACACAATTCTGCAGCTTTAGTAAAATGCAAGACTTCGGCGGTTTTGATAAAATATTGTAATTGATAAATTTCCATATCGATAAGTTTTAATACTCATTATCAGTAAAATTATTAATTTTTCTAATGAAATCATAATCCCGAACTTTGTAAAAAAATATCAAGCATCATGTTTAAGGCATTAAAATCGAAAAACTTCAAATTATTCTTTTACGGACAATCAGTTTCTGTAATTGGAACCTGGCTTCAAAAAACAGCCGTGAGTTGGATGGTTTACAGCGTTACGGGTTCTGTTTTTTTACTTGGGTTAGCCACTTTTTTAAGCATGATTCCGTCTCTTTTTCTAGCACCGTTAGCCGGAAGTATTATTGGCCGATACGACAGACATAAAACCATGATATTATTACAGTCTCTGGCAATGTTTCAGGCAGGTGCGCTCGCGCTTTTAATTTATCTAAAAATATACAACATCAACTTTATTCTGGCTCTAAGCCTTTTTCAGGGAATTATAAACTCCTTTGATATGACTTGTCGCCAAACTATGATGATTGACATTGTAGACAATAAAGACGATTTACCAAATGCAGTTGCCTTAAACTCTACATTAAATAATTTTGCTCGTATTGCAGGGCCAGCCTTGGCCGGAATTATTCTGCACAACTACGGTGAAGACATTTGTTTTATTGGAAACTTCCTAAGCTATATTCCGGTTTTGATTTCTTTATTAATGATGAAAATTACTCCTCACATTAAAGCGACTGACAAGATGAAAATGTTAGATGATTTTATTGAAGGTTTGGATTACGTTAAAAAAGAAACCGAAATGGCAAAAATGCTATTGATGTTAATGTGTAGTAGTTTATTTGTGATTTCTTTCAACACTTTAATGCCTGTTTTTGCCAAAGATATTTTTAGCGGAAACGCACAGACTTTTAGTTGGTTTGAAAGTGCCGCCGGAATTGGCTCTATTGTATCTGCTATTTATTTGGCTAATCTTAAAAAAGCCGATAATATGGGTAAAATAATGATCGCTGCGAGCTTATTGTTAGGTTTTAGCATTATTGTACTTGCTTATTCAAATAGTCTAACTGTGGCTCTTATTTGTATGGCTTTAAGCGGCGTAGGTATGATGGCACAAACCTCATCTATAAATATTTATGTTCAAACTCAAAGCACGGTAAATATGCGATCCAGAAGTATTAGTTATTATTTAATGGCTTATCAGGGAATGATTCCTGTTGGAAGTTTGATTATTGGGTACGTTTCTCATATTATTGGCACCAGAAATACAGTTGCCATTCAGGGAATAATCTGTATTATTTCTGTGATTGTTTATGTGTATTATAAAAACCGTAGTTCTCAGGAAGATTTAGAAACTTGTACGGTTCAATATAGAAATTCCAAAAATTAATTTTCAAATTCTAATCATTTATAAACTTGTCATTTACAAACTTGTCATTTCGACCGAAGGGAGAAATCACACTAGAAAGTCTGTAAAAATTGTTGCGCATAGTAAACCCGACAGGTTTTAAAAACCTGTCGGGTTACTTTGTTGAGTTATATGTGTGATTTCTCCCTTCGGTCGAAATGACAAAACAGGATGAAAAGGAAAATTCTAATTACCAAAAAAATTCCAAATTCCAAACTTAATCTAATTTTCAAGTTTGGAATTTGGAATTTTTATAATTGAAATTTTCTATTTACAGCGAAATCTCTCCGCGCAAAGCGGTTTCGAATATCGTTTTAAATTCTGATTGAGGAATATTGTGACCTAACAAATACATTAGTTTCGTAATTGCAGCTTCGGTAGTAATATCTTTTCCTGAAATAACTCCAAGAGATTTCAATACTGTGCTGGTTTCGTATTGTCCCATGTTTACACTTCCACCAGAACATTGTGTAACATTAACGATGTGCATTCCGGATTTGATTGCTTTTTCGATTAAGTTTAAAAACCAATCTTCGGTTGGGGCATTTCCTGAACCATAAGTTTCTAAAACAATTCCTTTTAGATCTGGAATTGCAAGAATCGAAGCCAAAACAACTTCGCTCATTCCGGGAAACATTTTTATGATTGCTACGTGATTGTCTAAATTCTTATGAACAATCAGTTTAGCATCAGTTTTTATCGGAAGAAATAAATGTCTGTTTAATTTAAGATGCACACCAGATTCTACCAATTCAGGATAATTTGGTGCTGTAAAAGCTCTAAAATGTTCTGCATTTACTTTTGAAGTTCTATTACCTCGGTATAATTTATATTCAAAATACAAACAAACTTCGTTAATTACCGCTTTTCCGTTTTCTTGCAGTGAAGCAATCTGAATGGCTGTAATTAGGTTTTCTTTTGCATCTGTGCGGAGATCTCCAATTGGCAATTGAGAACCTGTAAATACAACTGGTTTAGCCAAATTCTCTAACATAAAACTCAATGCCGAAGCTGAATAAGACATTGTATCTGAACCATGTAAAACTACAAATCCATCAAAAGCAATGTAATGTTCTTCGATGATCTCGGCAATTTTTGTCCATTCAGCAGGATTCATGTTCGACGAATCAATTGGATCTTCAAATGAAACAGTTTCAATCTCACAATCTAATTGTTTGATTTCGGGAATTTTTTGCAACAATTTACCAAAGTTGAACGCTTTGAGCGCGCCTGTCTCAAAATCTTTGCTCATACCGATAGTTCCTCCAGTATAAATTAGCAGTATTTTAGGTTTAGATGACATCTTGGTATTTTAATTTATTGACAACAGGATTTGCATACATGGCTAAGAATCCTTGTCTTGCAACTGGATTTTCAGTGTTTCCAATTCGCATTTCTAAACGACGTTCAAAAAGTGATTTTTCGCTTTCTTTATATAAATGAGCAAATCTATCGGTTCCGTTTAAAATATCGTAAGCAATAAAGTTAGTAGGCCATAAATGATAATTTTTTAAAACCGAATCATCAATTACTTGTGCCAAAGCCTGAATTTGTTTGTTTGCATTGTCATTTTCAGCAGCAATCTGATCAATTTCAGTATCGAGAACATCTCCAACTGAAATGTGTATTCTTTTTTTAGTTCCCATGATACCACTTAAAATGGTCATGAAATCTTCATTTTTATCTTTAACGTAAACTTCGTTGTTTGCTTCTGCCATTAATTGTGGCATTTTTAAAACATCTGTAGGATCGTATTCGTATGAAATGGAAACCGGAACAATTTTTAATTTCTTAAAATAGTCCATCAAGTTAGGTTCATCAGACCCCATTCCAATCATTTTTAAAACTCCTGGATTCGTTTCGTCATTTCCGTCTTTTGTTCTTCCTTCTCTTTGCGCAATCCAAACCGAACGGTTTTCGCGAAGCAACAGTTGTCCAATATATTCTGATAATAACTTAGAACTTTGCAACATTTCTCTTGGTGTTAAACCTCTCAAAACTAAAAAGTTTCGATTAAGTTTTGCCAAAGTACTCAAGAATGCTTTTTTAACCAAATTGTCTCCAATTGCCGATGCTGTCATGACCAAGCCATGCTCGAACAAACAAACGTTTAATAAGGTTGTATCTAAAAGAATATCCCTGTGATTGGAGATAAATAAATATGACGTATTCTTTTCTAATTTATCAAATCCTGATGTTGTAAGTCCTTCAGAACTTTTCTCTAAAACCTTTTGTATGGTATTATAAATAAAGTTGCATTGAAAATCACGAATCGAATGTGTTTTCTTAAGTTGCTCTTTCCAAACCTCATCTTCTACTTCCGGAAAAGTAAAGTTCATCATGGTTTTCATCATCGGGTGATTGGCAACATCATGAAGTGCTTCATTTATTTCAGAATCATAAAACGGTCGAATGGCATCAAATCTCTGCATTATTTATATAGGTTTAAGTGGGCAAAAGAACAAAAAAAAAATTAAACTATTGTAAGGTATGGGTTAAATCCCAAAAACGTGTTTAGAATTCTGAGTAGTTCGATTCGCTATTTCTTCTTCAGAAACGTCATATATATCTGCTAATTTGCTAATAACATTTACTAAATAACTGCTTTCATTTCGTTTTCCTCGATACGGAATTGGGGCTAAGTATGGAGAATCTGTCTCTAAAACAATATGTTTTAAATCTATCTGATTTAAAAACTGATCGATTTTACCATTTTTAAACGTCACCACTCCACCAATTCCTAACTTCATATTATAAGAAATCGCCTGAAGCGCTTGCTCATGAGTTCCTGAAAAACAATGAAAAATACCAAATAAATCATCTGATTTCTCTTCTTCCAAAACTTCAAATATCTCATCAAAAGCTTCACGACAATGAATTACAATTGGCAACTTATATTGTTTTGCTAATTGAATTTGTCTCTTAAAAGCAATCTGCTGCTCTTTTAGATGCGTTTTATCCCAGTATAAATCAATCCCGATTTCACCAACGGCGTAGAACTTTCGCTTCGCCAATTCGGTTTCAACATGTTTCAATTCATCCTCGTAATTATCTTTCACGTAAGTAGGATGTAACCCCATCATTAAGAACACATAATCTGGATAATTTTGCTCTAAATCATACATCGATTGTGTTGCTGCTGCATCAATAGCAGGAATAAAAAAACGTGTTACTCCCGCATTAATCGCTCTTTGCATCATTTCGTCGCGATCCTGATCAAATTCTTCAGAATATAAATGTGTGTGCGTATCGGTAATTATTGGTGTCGAATTCAATTGTATAATTTTTAAAGGTTCAAAATTACGACAATATTAAAAACTTTCCCAATTTGAATGTGATGGCACGCGGATGATTCCAATTTACTTCGTGAAAGCACCAATAAACAAAGCTTTTTCTTGTTCATCCATTTTGTTTTAATTGGTTTCAGTAAAACAAAAATAAACCCGACAGATTTTAAAAAACTGTCGGGTTTGAACACATATAAATCTCTTTCCTAATCTCTGTTTAATTTTTAATGTATGCCTAAAACAATTAATCCAACTCATCTAAAAGTTGTTCAACATCGTCATAATTTTCATAATCTTGTGAGATGGTCTGCAAGATTTCTTTACACTGTTTGTATTTTTTTTGCTTTAATTTAGATAAGGCAAGGCTCCATTTTGCTTTCTCTTTATAAACAGAAGTCCCTGCTATCAATTCATTAAAAATAATTTCGGCTCTAGGATATTTACTTTCTTCTAATAATGAAACTCCATAAAAATATTGAATTTCAGGTGTGTTATTTACTTTTAAAATGGCTTCAAAAAGCGGAATTGCCACATCGTATTTCCCATCATTAAATGCTGCCTGGGCTTGTATTAAATTTGTATCCGAATCTCCTCTTTCTACAAATGATGCTGTTTCCGGATTATTATAATCATCAAAAGTTGGATTATTATAATCAAAAAAGAACAATCCAAACAAAATGATAATTGAGGCTGCAGCCGCATAATACCAAGGTTTCATCAAGACAACTTTAGGTTTACTAACATTAAAATGCTTGTCTGAAATTGAAGTCAAATTAGCCTTAAACACTTCTCTTTCTTCATCATGTTCAAATTTATTTTTCAGCTGCAATTGTACATCTTTAAAAGTTTCAAATTCTGAAGCCATTTCATGATCTTCAGACAATTGTTTTTCAAAACTATTTTTTTCCTCAACTGTCATTTCTCCCTGAAGATATTGATCAAATAATATATAGCGCTCTTCGTTCATGACTAATTATTTTTTAGAGATTTAAAATTCTTGGCTTCCTGAATCCATTGTGTCAACTGTCCTACGCATAACGATTTTTTCTTGCGGACATATCCGTAAGTTACGTTAAGCTTTTCAGCAACTTCTTCCATCGATTTTATGGTAAAACTGAGTTTTAACAACTCCTGACATTTGTCTCCCAATTTTTGAAACATGGTATCAAAAAGCTGTTGTTTTTCATCAAACTCTTCTGTGTGTCCAATTAATTCCAGTGCAGATTCATTTATAGATACTGCATCTTCATTAATTGTTACCCCTTTGTTTGATGTTTTTTTAAGTTCATTTAGCCATTTCCGTTTACACAGTAAAAAAAAGTAAGCATCAAATGGACAAGTCAATTGTAAAGTATTGGCTTTGGATTGATTAAAAAGTAAAATCATGACTTCCTGAACTATATCCTGCGCATGTTCCTTGTCTCCGGAATTGTTCATTACGAACATGACCACTTTTGGAACGAACTTTTTATAAATGGTCTGAATAATTGCCGAATCATTTGCGGCAAGTCCTTCAATATACATTTGATCAGGATGAATTTTAGTTTGGCTCATAAAAAACTTTTTGTAGCTAATTTAAAGAACAATTGTAAATAAACTTCACATTGATGGGTAACAATTAACAAATCAAGTTGATATAATTCAAAATAACTCATAAAAAGCAACTCCCAGATTAAACGAATCAAATAGATTGACATAGATTCTTTTTTATCCAATAGAAAATTCGTGCAATTACTTCGTCAGTTCGTTTCACTCGGATCGTGGCAAAAAAAACAAATGTTATCAAAAACAGTTTGCAACATAAAAATGAATAGAAATGGAAACTTATCAATTTGTAAATAAAGAAAACCAAGACCAATTTCATAAAATCCTTTCTGCCAAAACAAGAGATGGTTTTATAATCACTGAACAAAATGAAAAACTGCCTTATGTGGTTTTATCCAAAGAAAAAAAAGTAATCAAGCATTCTTTGCATTTCTTCCTTACCTGTATCACTTTAGGACTTTGGTCAATCATTTGGATCTATTTAAGTATTACGCTTTCGCGGAAAAAAAACATTCTGCTTGCAGTTGATGAAGACGGGAATTTGTTTGAAGATAAATGTCTCTCCGAATAAAACTTAAAAAACGGGGTAACAATTTCGGAACCGAATTGATATAAGAATATAATTAACAACCAAAATCTGAAAACCACTTGAAAACAATCAAGACAGATTTATAAAAACTAGAAATCATGAACACAAATTTTAAAAAAATCGGGGTTTTATTTTTATTAATTATCACGTTCGCAAGTTGCGATAATACTGACGACAGTAACAACAATCTTATTTTGCCTCCTACTGCAGCAGCCTTTAAAAGTATAAGCGAAAAAGGAGTTAAAAAAAATACACAAAATTTCACCATCACTGCTGGAACTGGCGTCGTAACCATAACCTCAGCAAAAGGAGTAAAACTGAATATTAATGGTGACTGTTTGACTAAAAATGGAGTTGCCGTAACTGGAGCTGTTGATATTGAATTCATCGAACTTTTTGACAAAGGAAATATGCTAATTACCAACAAACCAACAATGGGTATTATGCCTGACGGAAAGAAAAACTTATTGATTTCTGGTGGTGAATTTTTCATTAAAGCCACGCAAGGCGGAGTTGAACTTAAAACATCTTGCTCTATGAACATGGTTGTTCCGGCTGCTTTGACTGATGGTGTCGATAATGCTATGACGTTATGGAGCGGTAAAATTGATGATCGAGGAGAATTAGCTTGGGAACAACCAAAACCAAACGCCGATGGAACTGGCGGAAAAGGTGGTGTACAAGGAGAAGGAAACAATTATTATGTAACTTTTGGCAATTTTGGATGGACAAACGTAGACCGTTTTTACAGCGATCCAAGACCAAAAACTACCCTTCTTGTTGGCGCTCCTACTGGCTACGACAATACTAATAGTGCTGTTTATTTATCATACGATGGCGAAGGCAACAACGCATTAGCAAAACTAGATACTTATACACCTGCAGGATTATTTAGCGAACACTACGGACAAATCCCGATTGGTTTAAAATGTCATGTAATTTTTGCTACAGAATCTAATGGTCAATGGCGTTATGCAATCAAAGCTGTAACTGTTGCGGCAAACGATGTTTACACCTTTACTCTTGCCGAAACCACAGTTGGTAACGAAGCTCAATTAATAGCCGCAATCAATGCTATTCAATAACTTAGAAAATACTTTTAAGAAAAAGTGGTGATTTGCTCATCACTTTTTTTTACATTTAATCCAGTTTTAAAATTTAATTCTGATGATTTTAAGAAGCTAATCCTGCTATTCGTTGCAATCTTTTATGCCTTCCGAAGCCTCGGGACCGACGCAAAAGGATTTACACTACTATCAGGGCTAAAAACCACTAGTTATGAAACCACTATCATCTATCTTCTTTCTTCTTTTATCTATATTCTCTTTCTCACAAACCAAAGTAAAAGACACCATAACCCGAAGAGCCAATATTAGTTTTATCCAAACCGGAAATGTGGTCACTTACAAGCCCGAAACTCCACCTTTAATTCCAATTGCAGGTGCGCCAAAACCTAGTTACTCTTATTTATGGGAACTTGGTGACGGACACTATAGCAAAGAGGCTGAACCAAAACATGTGTATAAAAACAAAGGAACTTATACCACAAGACTTGCCGTAACTAACAATTACGACAACGGAAAACCGCCTGCAACTCGCCCTAAAAAAGTGGCGGTAAACGACATTACCGATTCTAATTATAAAGACATTGCATCAATTGCAGATCAAAACGGATTTGCGATTATTAAAAACTGTGATCCAATTCCGGAGCAGGAAATGGTAGTCGTAGTAAGTTATCAAAATCTGGAGAGTTATGTCTCAAGCGGAAAGCTTTATTTGTTTTATAATGAGAAACAATTTAAAAGTAATAATTTCGAACTAGTCGATTTTAGAACCTATGCAAACGAGCGCGAAGTAAAAGAAAATACTATTGCTTTTGCCAATGATCTGGATGATTCTAAAAATTATTTGGCTTCTGCCGAAAATAATTCTAAACTCAAAAAATACCGAAATACAACTACCGAAGAAGATCTTGATGCTTCGTTATTAGATGCTAATAAAACCTATCATAACGTTTCGGTTTTAGAATTTGACGATATCAATCCGAGCGAAACACACAATGTGTTTTACACTTTTAAAACTACTCCGGAAATGATTAAAGATACTAGTGCAACAGTTACAATGCGCGGTATTTTTGTTCCAAACAGAAGTTATAAAAACCACAAAGTAAAAAATCTGGAAATGGAAATCGTAACTTCTCATGATCCCAACAAAATGGGTTCTAACGGAAGTTTTATGAATTACAGATTAGTCCGCTTTAAAAGGGTAAATTTTAAAACCCGTTTTCAAAACAACGGCGAAGGTCCTGCACGAATGATCAGGTTAGAAACGGATGTTCCGGATATGTTCGATAGGAAAACATTTAAGGTCGAAGATATGTATCCAAAATGTCCTATTTGTCCAAAAGATGAAGTTCCTACCGTGAGTTGTCTCGATACGATCATCAAGAAAAATCAAATTTTCTTTACTTTCAAAAATATTTATTTGCCCGGAAGCGAGCAAAAAAATGTACACGAAAAAGACAGTACTAAAGGTTTTGTAAAATATTCGATGAAGTTTACCGAAGATTTTCATAAAGTAAAAACCCGAAGCAGAACTGCCATTATTTTTGATAAAAACGAACCTATAATTACCAACTACGCCACTACCCGATTCTTACCCGGAATTTCGATTGGCGCAAAAGCAGGTTATAATTTATATCCTGATTTAGAAAAATCGACCAGTTATTTTGTAGGCGCAACTATTTCGCCTTTTAAATCGTATCGCTTTTATTGGCAGGCCGAATGGATTAATGCTTTGAACAAGTACGAAAGTGGTGCTAACGTGGTTAATGATATTGTGGCAAACCCAAACGGTGTAAAACAACTACAACGCACAACAACTACAACCGAAAACAAAAATATAAACTGGGAAATTCCAATTTTAATACGCTACAATATTAATAATTACATTGGTGTTGGAGCAGGAATTCAGGCGAATTTTGATGTTTCGTCTGAACAAAATCAAACCAAGAAAATTGAAACTTTTGAAGGTGCCACAGATCAGTTTTTAATAAATACCCGAACAGAATCAAATTCGATTAAAAACTCATTTGTTAATTTAAAAACGGGATTATTATTTGATTTAACGGCAGGTTTTGCTAGAATTGGACCAAGTTTAGGCGCGCGTTATGTGATTAATTTCGAACAGAATTTTAATTATTTCCAGCTCTACGGTATTTGGAAATTTTAATGTTATTAATTCTAAAAAAATTCGCCACGAATTCACGAATTTATTCCTATTAATTGAGAAAAATTCGTGAATTCGTGGCGAAAAAACTTTAATATGACAAAACTATATTATTATATTTTATTCTTTTCAACTCTACTTTCATTCGGACAACAATCTGTTTCGGAAGAGGATAAAATATATAATGCAGTTGATATTTTTGTTGCGAATCCTTCGGCGAAAGCCATAAAAAATTTAAACCAAATCGAAACGGATTTCTGGAAAAATTCGAAACCAAAAACTAAAGACGAATTATTGGCAATTGTAGTTCTAAACTGCAATAAAGCGTATTATGAAAATCAATTTGGGCAAACCGAAAAAGCGATTACGAGTTACGAAAAAGCCTGGCAAATTTATCAGAAACAAAAACTCTCTAATTATGATATTATAGAGTTTTGTTTAAAACCTTTAGGAAATCTATATACCGTTTTGGGCGATTATGATAATGCCGAAAATACCATAAAACAATACTTTTTTATTGTAAATACTTCTAAAAATTATCCTGACGCAGCGAAACAAAAATTTGCAGCAATTCTTAATTTATCAAATGTTTATCAGAGTTCCGGAAAGATTTCTTTGGCGATTGAATTATTAGAAAACACTTTAAAAACCGAGAAACTCACGAACTCTCAAAAAGGGATTTTATTAAACAACTTAGGAAATAATTATTTATTAAGTTCTAGCGGAAATTTGATGAGACCTGAAATTCATCAGAAAGCTGAAAATGCATTTCAATCTTCCATAAAGTATTTACAAAATGAAAAAAATCAATCAGAAACTTTATCTAATTCTTATAGAAATCTTGGGTCGTTAAACAGACAATGGCAACGATTTGAGATTGCCAATTCTTATTTAGAAAAAGCAGAAAAACTCTTTTTACAAACTCCCAACCAACAACCTAGAAAACTGGCTAAACTCTATCACGAAAAGGCTTTATTACTTTTTGAAGAAAGAAAATATGCTGAAAGTGAAAAGCAAATTCAAGCTATTTTTGGAATTCTGATTCCGAATTACAATTCTAAAAACATTCTTCCAAATCAAAACCAATTATATGCAGAAACGGTTTTGATTGACGCGCTCGATTTGCAGGCAGAAATCTCGCAATTAAAACAGCCCAAAAAAGCAATTCAAGCTTTTGAACTTTCATTTTACATCGAAGATTTATTGATGAATTCTTTGGTTTACGAAAACTCAAAAATTATTGCACAATTGCGATCGCGTGATCGCACAGAAAAGTGTATTTCTATTTATGATCGCTTGTATCAAAAGGAAAACAAAATTCAATATCTGGAAGAAGCTTTTAAGCTTTCTGAAAGAACAAAATCCGGAATTTTAAAAGGATATCGCTCAAACATTAAAAATGCTTCCGAAGAAGAAAAAGAGCTTTTACAAGAGCTTCAAAATTTGAATAATGCTATTTTAAAAGAACAGCAAAAAGGTGATTTGGCAAATATTTCAGCACTAAATAAGTTTATAAAAAAACAAAACGAAATAATGCTTTCGCTGAAAAAAGTGCAAGCTGAAAGCCCAAATAATATTCCCGAAAATTGTGATGTAAAAGCTTTACTTTCAAAATTAGAAAAAGATAAAGCAATAATGGTTTTTTATTTTATGGGATTTGAGAATCAGTATTATTTCACTTTACAAAATAATCGAATTTCATTAAATCGACTTCGCACTGGTGACGGAAAAATCTATAATATTGTACATTTCATAAATTACTTCAATGATGCAAGTTCAATTACAAATGATATTTCGGGTTATAATCGTTCTGGAAAAATAGCTTACGATTTATTAAAATTGCCCACAAATTATGTTTACCAAAACCTCATCATTATTCCTGACGGAATTTTAAATTTCCTGCCTTTTGAAGCTTTGATTACGCAAGAATCACCAACAACTAATTTTGCTAAAATGCATTATTTATTGAATGATTTTAAAATTGCTTATAATAATTCAGCTAGCAATTATCTAAATTCAAAACCTATTTCAAAATCAGAAAAAACAGTTTTAGGGATTTTTCCAATTTTCGAAAAAACCGCTTTTGAATTGAGTTATTCAAAGAAAGAATTAGAATCTATCAAAAGTAATTTTAAAGGAAAATATTTAGAAAATGCAAATGCCAGTTTTTCTAACTTTAAAAATAATGCAAACCAATATTCGATTTTGCATTTAAGTACACACGCTTCTTCGGGCGATATCGAAACTCCGGCAAGCATTAAATTTTACGATCAGGAAATATTATATTCTGAATTGTATAATCTTAATATGAATCCGGATTTAGTGGTTTTAAGTGCTTGCGAAACTGGAATTGGAAAACTATATAAGGCCGAAGGCGCAATGAGCGTTGCAAGAGGTTTTCAGTTTGCTGGCGCACAAAATTTATTATTCTCTTTATGGAAGGTAAACGATTATACCACATCAGTATTTATGGCTGATTTTTATAAAAACGTAAAAAATAATGTTCCGTATTTTGAAGCTAATACTAATGCTAAAATTGCTTTTTTGAAAGATAAATCGATTCCGAATGCCAAGAAATCTCCTTATTATTGGAGTTCTTTTGTGTATTATGGTTCGATTTCATCAGAGGGAAAATCAGGGAATTTTATCTATTACATCATTAGTTTATTGATTGTAATTGGTTTATTTTTGGTTTTCAATCATTATCGAAAATGGAAAATCTTCACGAGGTTCTCAAAAAAGAGAAATACAAAAAAATAAAATTTAAGGTTACCAAAACACAACATCTTTTAATAAAAGCGAAAATAAACGGCGTATCGGGAAATTTTATTTTAGATACAGGAGCTTCCAATTCTTGTGTTGGTTTTGAAAGTATTGAACGTTTTGAACTAAACGCAAAAAAATCTAAAACGAAAGCATCTGGAGCTGGAGGAACTGGAATGAAAACCCAAATTTCAGGACAAAATATCTTGCAGCTTGGAAGCTGGAAAAATCAAGATTTTAGTATTGTAATTTTTGATCTATCGCATGTAAACGAAGCTTTAGAATCGTATAAAGCAAAACCGGTTCATGGCATTATTGGTGCTGATGTTTTACTTGAAGGAAAGGCAATTATTGATTATTATAATCATTATTTGTACCTTAAACTTTAAATTCCAAATAAAAAAATTCCAAATTCCAATTCTGAAAACTTCAGGAGAGATTAATAAAAAAATCCCAAACTCCAATTAAGGAATTTGGGATTTTAAAATTTTAAACCTTTTTATATTGGAATTTGGAATTTCAATATTGAGGTTTAAAATCTTAATGGGTATGTTTAGGATTAAAACCGTCTTCACTAACTTCCGTTGGCGTATAATCCGCAAACATTTCAGTTTCGTAATCAATTTTTTCTCCTTTAGATAATCTTCTAACTATTCCTTCCATTATTTGGTAGATTACAGGAACAACGATCAAGGTTAGGAATAAAGATGAAATTAATCCTCCAATAATTACCCAAGCCAATCCATTTTTCCATTCAGCTCCTGCTCCAGATGCTAATGCAATTGGGAACATACCAAATACCATCGCAATTGTCGTCATCAAAATTGGACGTAAACGTGCGTGATTTGCCTGAATTAATGCTGCTCTGATTGATTCTCCGGCTGCTCTTCGCTGATTGGTATAATCGACAAGCATGATCGCATTCTTACACACCAGACCAATCAACATAATAATACCTAAAATGGTAAAGATGTTCAATGAGTTGTTTGTCAATGCTAATGCAAACAAAGCACCAATAAACGAAAGCGGAATAGCAAACAATACTACAAATGGGTGAACGAAACTGTCGTACAAACTCACCATTACAAGGTAAACCAAAATAATAGCAGCTAATAAAGCGATTCCTAAAGTACCAAATCCTTCAGATTGATTCTCCATGTCTCCACCCCAGATATAGTTTACACCAGCTGGTTTTTTTAACTTATCTAATTTCTCCTGCCATATTCCAACAATTGTTCCTGAAGGAACCCCAACGTTTTGTCCTTTTACAGTTACCGATGCTGATTTGTCTCTACGCTCTAACTGGCTAGGACCAGAACCTTCGGTAATATCTGCAAATTGAGACAATTTTATTTGTTGTCCTGCTGAATTTATAAAAATCAGGTTGCTTACATCTGTAATACTTTTTCTGTCGAATGCGTTGTATCTTATATTGATATCGTACTCGTATTCTCCGGCTCTGTATTTACCATCTGTGTTTCCGCTAAAAGCAGTTTGCATAGTTAAACCAACTGTTTGAAGTGTTAATCCTAAAGCTGCCATTTTATCACGATCCACTTTAACATTAATCTCAGGATTTCCATCTTCAACTGTTAATTTAATCTCTGTTGTTCCCGGAATTTTACGTAACTCAGCTTCCGCTAATTTAGCAAATGCCATGGCACTTTCTGTAGATGGACCTGTTACAATCAATCCTAAAGTAGCATCTTCTGCCGTACCCAAAATACCAACCGGAACTGTTTTTACTTTTGCTCCAACTAATACTTTTTCTAGTTTACGTTTGATTTTTGCAGCGTAAACAGATGCATCGTCTTTACGATCTTTTTGTTCGATCATTTTTACGTCAATCTCTGCTTTGTAAGCTGTTGCCTGCGATGCTCCAAAACCTTCTGAAGTTTGTCCTACTGTTGTAATTTGACTGTGAACGTATTCTTCTCCTTTTAGGAATGCTTCAGCTTTTTGAGTCATGAAGTTCGTTTGTTCTAACGAAGCATCTTTTGGCATTTCGATTTGAACTAAAAACTCTCCACTATCAGATGATGCGAAAAATTCTCCCCCAATAAACGGTGACAAACCAAATATTGACCCAAAAAACAATAGTAATACTAAAACAACTGTTTTTCCATAATTATCCAAACACCAAGTTAATAAGTGAGAAATCCAGTCTGTGAAACGTGTTAAATAGCTTTCGAAACCAAGAATGATTCTTCCAAATAAATTCTTTCCTTCAATATGTTCTAATTTACCATAACGAGATGATAACCATGGAATAATTGTAAACGATGCTAAAAGTGATAGCATAGTCGAGATAATTACGGTAACACAAAATTGTGTAATGATGTTAGATACTAATCCAGAACTCATTGCAATAGGCAAGAACACAACCACAATTACTAAGGTAATCGACGTTACTGTTCCACCAATTTCTGCAGTTCCATCATACGATGCACGAATTCGGTTTTTACCCATCTCCATATGCCTGTAAATATTCTCAAGTACCACAATCGCATCATCGACCAGAATACCTACAACAAGAGATAAACCAAGTAAACTCATTAAGTTTAATGTGTATCCCATAAAATAAATACCAATAAAGGTAGCAATCAAAGATGCCGGAATAGAAACCATTACAATTAACGAGTTTCTAATACTGTGCAAGAAAAACAACATTACAAATGCTACCAGAACAACTGCAATTAATAAATCGTGAACTACAGAGTCTGCCGCTTCAAGAGTAAATACCGTACTGTCTTTTGCAACTTCTAATTTTAATTCATTGTTTTTATAATCTTTTTCAAGAACTTTAATTGTTTTCAACAATTGCTCACTCACGGCAACCGCATTTGCATCAGATTGTTTTACGATTTGCAAAACGATCGCACTTTTTTGATCTACACGAGATATTTTTTCAGCAATTTTTTGAGTATCCTGAACATCTGCAATATCACTTAAACGAATTTGAATTCCGTTTTGAGATGAAACTACTAAGTTTCTTAATTCGTCAACACTTTTATATTTACCCGCTAAACGAATTAATATTTTTTGATTACGAGTTTGAATGTTTCCTGTTGGGAAATCTAAGTTCGAAGTCAAAATCATTTGTTGTACCTGAGGAACAGATAAATTGTAACCTTGCATTTTTACTGCATCAAGATTTACCTGAATTTCACGCTCAGATCCACCAATGATATTTACTTGCGCCACACCTTGTACACGAGATAAAATAGGAGCAATTTTTTTGTCAATTAAGTCATAAAATGCTGCTTCGTCCATTTTTCCGTTAGCACCAAGCGTCATAATTGGTAAATCACTCAGCGAGAATTTGGTTAGTGCCGGAGTTTTAACATCATCCGGTAAATCACTAATGATGGCGTTTATTTTTCGCTGTGCATCATTAAGAGAGAAATCGACTTTTGCATTAGAGGTTAAAGTAATCGAAACGATAGACAAACTTTCGTACGACTTTGAGTCAATTTTCTTTACGTTCTCTAAGGATGCAATCGCATCTTCAATTTTCTTGGTTACTGTATTTTCTACCTCACTTGGAGAAGCTCCCGGATAAACAGTAGAAATCGTAATAACGTTTTGCTCAAATTTAGGGATCAGCTCATAACCTAATTGGCTGTAACTGAACAATCCACCAAGTGTTAGAATTGTAAACAATACAATTACTAACGACGGACGTTTTATGGATATTTCGGCTAATTTCATATATGTTTTTTTATGCTTTAGGCTGTACGCTACAGGCTTAAAGCTTATAGCGTACGGCTTATAGCCTACAATTATTTAATAATTTCTACTGTATTACCGTCTTGTAAGTTAATTTGACCTGTTGTAACTACAATCTCTCCATCAGTCAATCCGTTGATGATTTCTACTTTATCACCTAAAATTCTACCTGCTGTTACTTTTCTTAATTTTGCAACACCTTTTTCAACTACAAAAATCTCGTTGCTGCTTACACTTCCAACAAATGCATTTCTTGGTACAACCATCATATGCTGTTTTTGTTGTTTTGATGCAAAGTTTGCTGTTCCATACATACCTGCTTTTAGATCGTTGTTTACGTTGTTTGTAATTTCAATTTCAACTGGAAAGTTTAAAGACTCATCTGCTTTTGCAGCAATGAAAGTGATTTTTCCTGAGAAATTTTTATCTGGATAAACACTAGCTGTTACATTAATATGGTCTCCTACTTTTAAACTTGCTACTTGGTTTTCGTTTACAGTAACTACTAATTTTAATTTAGATACGTTCACGATATCAAACAAAGCAGTTGCAGGCATTCCTGTTAAGATAGAACCTGGCTCAATGTATTTTTTATTGATGAAACCATTAATTGGAGCTTTTACTTTTGTATCACCCACATTAATGTTAGCTTGTTTTAAGTTAGATTCTGCATTTGTTAAAGCTAATTTTGCCTGATCTAATTGTTGTTTTGTAACACCGCCAGTTTTAAAAGCATTTTCGTATCTGCTGTAATCAGATTTTGCATTTTGATAAACTGCTTGTGCTTGTTGTGCACTTACGTTAATTACATCACCTCTCATTGTCAATAACGTTTGACCAACTTTTACGTAATCTCCTTCTTTAGCTAAAACACTGATAACTTTACCAGATTTTTCGGCAGAGAAAGTCAATTGTTGAATTGGTTGAAAGTTTCCGTTTGCAACGAAATCCAATGATATTTCTTCTGTTTTAACTGGAGAAACTTTTACTGATATAGCTGCATTTTTCTCTGCTACGATATCTGTTTTTTCTTTATTCTCCTTCTTATTATTATTTAAGACATATCCAATCACACCCAGCGCTGCAATTATGATTACGATTGTTATAATAGTTTTCTTCATTTTGTTTAGTTATTTAATAAGAGTTTTAAGTTCGCCTTTTGATTTGATTAGAGATATTTCGGCAATTTTATAATTTAAAACTGCTCTGGTAAAATTATTTTGAGCTTCAAGAGATGCATTTTCAGCGTCTAATAAATCTGTTAATGATGCTAATCCCTGAAGGTAATTGTTCTTTGTGTTGCTTAAGATTTCAGTCGCCAAACGCATGTTTTCTTTTTGATTATTGATTGTAACAAGGTTATTATCAATTTGCGCCATTGCGTTTCTGTAATCTAAATCAAGAGAAAGTTTAGTGTCTTTCATATCTTCCTGAAGCGATCTGATTTCTACATCGGCTTGTCTTACTTTAGCACGAGTTCCAAATCCTGTAAAAATTGGTACATGCAAATTCAATCCAATTGCTGAGTAATCTGACCAATACACACCATTTGATGGTTTTGCAAACCAAGGCATTTGAGGTCCTTGACCAATATAATTATAACCTGCCGTTAGAGAAAGCGTTGGATAATATCCTGCTTCAACTGCTTTTTTGTTGAATACTAAAAGCTCTTCTTGTTTTTTCAAAAGCAAGTATTCTGTTCTGTTTTCAACATTTGGCACTTCTGTCAATGCAGCAGGAACAACTTCAAATTCTTCTTTTGGCAAATCGATTTGAGTTTCTATAGGCATACCCATATAAAACTTCAAAGCATTTTCTTGTAAAGTAATTTGGTTTTTTATTTGTTGACGTTCTGTATCAATGTTTGACATTTTAACGATGATACGGTCTAAGTCAATTTTTTTAGCCAAACCGTTATCAAATTGACCTTTTACAATGTCGCGAACTTTGGTCGTATTAACATAGTTACTATCTAATAAAACCAATCTTTCTTTTTGTACATAAACCGAATAGTAGTTATTGGCAACTCTTTCTATAACTTGCTCTTCTGTTAACTGATCGTTTATTTGGTAAAATTCACGAGTCGATCTTGCAGCTCTTAATCCTGTAAAAACAGATTGATCAAATATTGTTTGGGTTAAAGAAACTCCAGCGTTTGAAGTCCATTTTTGACCAAAAGCGGCCTGAATTGTAGTTCCCGGCTGACCAAATCCTGCTCCGTCAATAACGGTTGTTTGAATTATTGGATTGTGAGTTAAATTTCCGTTTGCAGAAATTTGTGGTAAGGCTCTCGAACGTACTTCTTGAATTTTATACTCACTGTTTTCAACCTGTAATTTAGCTTTTTTAGCATCGGCTTTATTTTCAAGCGCATATACGACAGCCTCTTTTAGGGTTAGACTTTTGACTTGTGCGTTGGCAGTCAAGCCAATTGTACACAAAAATATAAGAATTATTCTTTTCATAGATTGATGATTAAGTAGTAATTTTTTTAAGTTGTTTTTCTAATTCGAGTATTCCTTTTTCTGTTGCCATTGCTCTGGTGTGATATTCCAGCGCTTCTAATTCTATTTTTTGTGCTTCACGTTCTGAGACTGTATTTTCGTTAATGTGAAAAATTAAAGTGTAATAAAATTTAACATAAACATCTATATTCAGCTCTTCTCTATAAAGCTTTTCGCGCATTCCTTTTTCAATGTTTTCTCTAAAATACTGACTACATTGATCTATTTCGTACGACAATATGTTTTGATATATTTCGGGATAATGTTTTTTTAATTGATAAATTGGAGAGGTGTCAGAATTATTTTTGAACATATCTCGAAACGATTCTCTAATCTCAAAATTTTCATGAATTGCATTATAATCTTTCGCTACAATGGTATCGATAACTTCATGAACTTGTTTGTGAACCATCGAAGTACTTTCTTCAATCAGGACTTCTTTATTACAGAAATACTTGTAAATCGTCTTTTTCGAAATACACATTTCTCCAGCAATGTCATCCATTGTAACACTTTTAAAACCGAGCTTTAAAAATAACTCACTCGCTTTTGCTATTATTTTCTCTTTCATTTTGATTTTTCAAATTGCATTGCAAATATATTTAAGAGACTAAAGTCTAAAAAACAGCTCTCGTTATATTTGTAATAATTTTACATTAACTTCTTCATTATGTAAGATTTATATACTAAACTCAAGATTTGCAATAAGCTTAATGTCTTTTCCTAATGCAAGACCTCCATTATGATTGTATGAATTATAATCTAAACCAAAATCCTGGCGCTTAATGTCTCCTTTAATTTCAAAAGCAACTTTTTTTCGTCCATTATAAGAATTGACTCCTATAAACTCTGCATCAAGTTCAACCACTTTGGTAACATCTTTTATAGTTAAATCACCTTTAAAAAAATTGATGTTATTATTTATTTTTTGAAATGAAGTTGATTTAAAACTAATAATTGGATGTTCATTTACATCAAATAGATCTTGAAGTTGTAAATACGTATCAACTTGCTGAAAACTATCATTTTTGTTGTTGATGTCTAATGAAAATTCAACTGAAGCATCTTCAATTTCATTATCTTCAATATTCACAAAACCATCAAATTTATTTGTAGTTCCGCCCATGTAAGCAATTATTGAATGTCTCATCTTAATCAAAACATCTGATTGGCTAGAGTCTAAGGTCCATGTTGTTTTCATATCTATCTGATTTAATTGAGTTTACAAACCACTCAAATCTCTACACGGAAACTTTTACAGTGTTTCAAGTTTCCACTAAGAAGTTGCAAATATAAACAGGAAACTCTAAACACCAATAAAGTTTCCAAGTTTTTTTCAAAATAATTTTAAATCGCTAAGTATTAGCCGTTTTAATGGTCTTTTGAGGCACTTATTTATCATTTAAAATTTTAAGAAAGAAAAATTCATAATGAATCGTATCTTTGAGCCTCGCAATTCAGATTATTTATTATGCACGATATTAGCCAGTACCAAGAATTTTTTATAAATTATTTAGAAAGCCAAAGCATCAACAAAGAGCCTAAAAACCTCTACGAACCAATTGAATACATTTTAGGTCTTGGCGGAAAACGTATGCGCCCGGTACTAACTTTAATGGCTGCTGAAGTTTTTGATACTGATTACAAAGTAGCTCTTCCGGCCGCTATGGCTGTTGAAGTTTTTCATAATTTTTCGCTGGTTCACGATGATATTATGGATGATGCACCTTTGCGTAGAGGACAGGAAACTGTACACGAAAAATGGGATTTGAATACTGGAATTCTTTCTGGAGATGCAATGCTTATTTTGGCATATCAATATTTTGAACAATACGATCCAACTGTTTTTAGAGACCTGGCAAAATTGTTTAGCAAAACTGCTCTCGAAGTTTGCGAAGGACAACAATGGGATGTTGATTTCGAAAAAAGAAACGACGTTACTATTCCTCAATATCTAAAAATGATAGAATATAAAACAGCTGTTTTAGTTGCTGCTGCCATGAAAATGGGTGCTATTGTTGCCAAAACTTCTGAAAAAGAAGGAGATTTAATTTACGATTTCGGATTAAATTTAGGTTTAGCTTTCCAACTTCAAGATGATTATCTGGATGCTTTTGGAGATCCGGAAACGTTTGGAAAACAAGTTGGCGGTGATATAATGGTAAATAAAAAAACGTATTTATATCTAAAAGCTCGTGAATTCTCTACACCTGAAAAAGCTTCAGAACTAGAAAAATTATTCAGTTTACAACTGGAAGATAATACTAAAAAGATCGAAACGGCAAAATCTATTTTTAATGAATCAGGTGCTTCAAAAGCGACTCAGGATGCAATAGAAATGTATACTTTTAAAGCGTTTGAAACTTTAGAAAAAATGGATATTAACGCTGAAAAGAAAAACATTCTCAGAACTTTTGGGGAGAATTTAATGGGGAGAAAAGTTTAGTTTTTTCGCCACGAATTTCACGAATCTTCGCGAATTTTTATCCTAATTAAATTAGTGAAAATTGGTGAAATTGGTAGCAAAAATTTCACATTTACATACAGTAAACCCGACAGGTTTTAAAAACCTGTCGGGTTTATCATTTGAAAACTAATATAATCTGTGAAAATCTTTCAATCTGTGGCTATTTTAAAACAAATCATCAGGATCAACTAAATCTGACAGTTTTTGTTTTAGATCATCTTCCAAAATCGTTAATCCGTATTGGTAGGAAGCGTTCATCCATCCAAAACCTTCTTCGGGTATATAATCAAACTCAGTTCCTACGTTTCCGTATTCGGCAGAGATTTTATGTGAACTTATCGATAAATCAAACTTCTCCGGAATCGTTCCGTTATAATCAACTGCGTTTCTGGTAATCAGCCAAAGCCATCGATATACCATTTCTTGGGCTTCTTCGTTGAAATTATAATTCAATAGTCCTTCCCATAAAAGCATTTGATGCGGTGCCCATCCAAACGGATAATCCCATTGTCGTATTGGAGCATTTTCGTCTACATTAGCAATTGATTCTTTGGTACAGCCAGCAATTCCGCCTTTCATTTTAAACCTTGGAAGCGTCTTTTTAACCAAAATTTCTGCTTGTTCCTGCGTACTTATTTTTGCCCAAAGCGGATAAAATGTAGGCGCAGCCTCAAAGAAATGCTGTTTCTCGTTTACAAAATCATAATCGAAATAAATTCCGCTTTCTTGATTCCATAACATTTCGTTTATTTTTTTCTTTCTGAAAGCCGCTTTTTCTGTCCAATATTCACCCGAAAAAGATTTATCTTCAAAATATTGAAACTCGTTTTTAAAATACTTTTGAATCAAAAATGCAATATCAGTTTCGTATTTATACAATAAACTATTAATTGCAACTGTATTTAAATTAGCACAAATCCCCACCAATCTATTTGTTGTATCATGTCCGCTTTCGCGCATGCTTCTATCGTGTGTAAAATATTTATCGAGTTCAGGTTCAACAATTTCTCGTTCAAGATATTTCTTTTCGAATTCACGAGTTGATAAATTGTATTTTGGAGCATATTGTTCCAGAATATCATTAAAATGCCCTTCTTCTACCTCAAACGGAAGTCCAATTCCTTCGGCTTTATAACGGTTTAATCCATTTGCAGTAAGACGTTTTCCTTCTTCCATCCAAACAGTTTGATATTCTTTTATAGCGGTCTTTAAATGTCTTTCTATCCAAAAAATATCTGGATTAGATTTTTCTAAAACATCTATAATCAAAGATGTATATAATGGTGGTTGTGTTCGGGTTAAATAATAACTGCGGTTGGCATTTAGAATTTTTCCGTAATGATCGATTTGATATTTAAAGTTCTCGGCAATGCCCAAAGCTAGCTCGATTTTATCGTCGATCAAAAGTCCTTTGGCAATAAAATAACTGTCCCAACCGTACATTTCATTAAATCTTCCGCCCGGAACCACAAACGGAACTCCTGAAATTTCATTGTTTTTTATCTGAAGTGCCAAAGCCAGAATCCCTGGTTTTTTATTCAGTGATAAAACATATTCAGGCGAAATATTCTTAGGCATTTGCACCACTTTTAATTTTGGCGTTACAGCTTCTAATTTCTTGAAATAATCAAAAACTATTTCGTCGCCAAATGGCACATACAAATAAGCCACTTCATTTTCGATCTTATTGTCTTCCAGAATTTTCTTTACGCCAATAGCATCAATTGTTCGGGTAAGACCTTTCCAATACAGATTTTTTATTTTTCCTGAAATTCTTTTTACCGGATCTTCAGTAATTTCATTTAGATCAATCTCACCAAATTCGGTATTGTTTTTTTTAGCCAAAGCCAATTCCTGCAATAAATTGGAAAGCTGATACGTTCCTTCGATCAAAGCCGAATTTCCGTTTTCATCATTCAATAAAAACTTTTTTGGACCATTATCATCAATCGTTATTTTTTTATCGCCATCAGTATCTTCCTGAGCCAATAATTTTTCGATGGTTTGGGTTATATGTAATTTAAATTTCATCTTTTGAAGTTATTTTTTTGAGAATAAAAAAGGATATTAATAATAAAGACATTGGAATTAGAGTAAAGTAAAAAGCTTTTTCCGGTCCTTCATTTTTAAACAACCAACCTGTTATTCTGGAACCTAAAGTTCCGCCAAGAGCAGAAAAAATTACAATTAATCCGGTCATGGAGCTTTGTAAATTCTTTGGTAAAGCACTTAATACAATTGAATTTAGTAACGGATAAATAGGCGCGATAAACAGTCCTATTAAAGGAAATGCAAAACCTATTAACGGAATATCCGAAAGTGTATTGATGTTTTTCACTTCTAATCCAACGGTTTTTGGAAGTACAAAAACAACTATTAACATGGCCGAAATTATACAAACACTTAAAACATAAATCCAGTTTACTTTTTTGGTCACGATTCCGGCAATTAATCTTCCGATCGCTAATGAAATAGCCAAAATACTGGCCATCATAATACTAATATTTTCTGGCAGATGAAGCACTTTTGTATTGAATGTAGGCAACCACGAAAGAATTCCCTGCTCGATCATAACAAATAAAAACACGCTAATTACAAAAATAACGGTTAGCAATTTTGCCATTAATTTGAACATTTGCAGGAAGTCATCTTTAAGATTTGCTCCTGTCGCAACTTCTGGCTCTTTGAATTTTACAAAAAATAAAAACAAAAACGACAACAACGATAATCCCGCCAAAAACCAATAAACGTTTAACCATGAATTTGGATCGTTTTCGTTATTAAAGGCTGGAAATAAAAAATAAGCTAACGCGATTCCAACCATAAAAAAACCTTCGATACTACTCATTAAAGCGTTGTGTTCTTTTTTGGTTTCAGTCACAGTTCCAATCAACGAATAAACTGAAACTTTTATCAAAGCAAATGAAACTCCAACGGTAGCAAAAAGGATTTTAGCATTGTCGAATGAGTTTCCAAAATACATAGAAATACAAGCCAAAGTAACCAAAGCCAAACCTGTAAGCATTGCTTTTCTATAGCCTATTCTGGGTAAAAAAGAAGCTATAAAAAAAGATACAATTGCAATTGGCATATCTTTAAAAGCTTCTAAAATACTTGCCTGAACTTCATCTACTCCATAATTTCTTTGCGATTTTAGAATCACAATACCTACGCTGTTTAATAAAATAGCGAAGACAAAATAATTAAGGTAAAGTGAAATTTTAATTCCTATGTTTTTCATTTTTTATTATGTGATTTGTTTGTCAATACGGTATGGAGACGCACTGCTGTGCGCCTCTACAATACCGTATGTCATTTCGCTGCAGCCCTGTTGACTGTAAATTTAACACATAGAAACATAGCTTATATTGAACTCAAAAAGGCGTTTCACTTGTATTAATTAACATAGCTATGTCTGGAAACTAGTTTCTTTTTTGTTCTTTTTTAAACGATAAAAATCTATATTTCTATGTGTTTAATATTTTTTTTTACGGATTACATCCAAACAGTTTATATAAATTTAGAAATTAATCGCTACCGAAAATCTAAACGCGCGTCCTAAAATAGGTCTTGCCATAAACACATCGCTTGCCGCAGATGTTGTTTGTCTTGGATCTCCTTCGGTCAAACCAATTTCATTGAATAAGTTCGAAGCATCAACTGCAAAACGAAGATTATTATAGGTATAATTTAAACCTGCTCCAACTTCTTTATAAGCCGGTAAAACTTGTCTGTTATCCTGATTCGTGAATTTTTTATCATAATAAGAAAACTGAACATAAGCCGTAAGGTCTTTTGTAATATCAACTTCTGGTCTTAAATTACAGAAGAATTTAGGGATTCTTCTGGCGGTATTTCCGTTGAAATCAAAAGTAGAACCATCAGCATTTGTTCCTGTAAAGTTATCGTATTCCGGTTTTTGAACTGTGAATGTAAAATTCAGTTTTACAATACTATATCTCGCATTAGTTTCTACTTCAAGACCAATATTATTTACGTCGGCAAATTTGTTTTCAGAACTTCCGTCAGATAAAATATCAGTGAAAGCAACATTCTTTAAACCCATGTGAAATAAATTCGCATTTACGGAGAAGAATGAACTCGCATATTTATACCCCAATTCAAACTGATTTACTTCAGTATTTTGAAGTTTGCTTAAATCTGCTGCATTATCATAAAAAGATTCTTCGATTGGAGATCTAAATCCGTGGCTGTAACGAACGTATGAAGCCATCTTGTCACTAAATTTGTAATTCCCTGCCGCAGTATAAGACCATTCGCTTACATCATATCTCCAATACGTATAAGGATTTCCTTTTACCGTTGTCACAGCATCATCTGCAGTATTATTGTCTAAGATTCCTAGATTTTCTGCAAAAAATCTTGCGTTATCTCTATAACCAGAATATTTATCTTTATTATATCTTAAACCCGCATTGAACGTTAAATTATCAGTCGCTTTAATTTCGGCGTCAGCATAAATATCATTCAAAAGGCCTTTAGTCTGCGCATCTCTTTCTAACCAAGTAATTCTCTCGATACCGTTCCAGGTATGATCTACTCCAGTTGTGTTGTCTTTTACATTTAACAATCTCGGATTATCCGAAACGCCAACTAAATACGAATTCCAGTTCCAGTATTGATTCGATTTCCAATTGGAATAATAATAACCAGCGGTCAATTTTACAGGATCTAAATCAAATGAAAAAGAGAAATTATTCGCAAAATTGTTCATCTTTTTATCGATATGCCAAAGATCTGCTCTCATAATTAAAGCGTTTGGATCCAGTTTTTGACCATTATCTACATAAGAATATGTTAGATTACTGGCTGTAGTATTTTGAACAGTTGTTGCATATCCATCTTGTGTCCACGGTCCTCCATTTGGGAAAATTGCATTGTAATTCAAATCAATATTGGTGTTTTTGAAAGAATTTTTGAATGTTACTTTATCAGATATTTTTTTCTTGAATTCCGCTCCAATAGAGTTGATAATTGGATGTGAACCATCTTCAAGATCTGCGCTAAAAGTTCCTCCACCATATTGAGGTACATTTAAATGGCTAAAATTTACTGAAGTCAAAGTTCCATAATTTGGATTAAAACCAGGTATTCCTTCTACTTTTCCGTTGTTGCTTTTTAGAGGAATTGGTAAATAAAATGCATTTCGGTCGTCAAGATGCTTAAAATTTACTCTCAAATAGTCGTCGTCATCAAATTTATAGGTAATGTTTCCTTTTATCTGTCCACCTTTATTGGCTGTAAAACCTGTATTTCTTACACCATTATCGGCTCTATAAAAACCTCCAACATTAAAAAATAATTTATCCTGAATTAAAGCGCCTGATAAATTAAGATCAGTTCTAAACATTCCGTAATCTGAAGTCGTAAATTTTGCTCTTCCCTTAAATTCATTTTGACCAGTTTTTGAGATAAAATTGATAATTCCACCTGGAGCGTTGTTTGCAAAAATTGAGGCAGAACCTCCACGAACAGCTTCCATTTTGTTTACGGTTTCGTCTAGTCTATAAAAAGTATCGGCATTGGCAAATTGCAAAGCACCATCTTCAAAAACCGGTAAACCATCTTCCTGAATCTGTACATATTCGTAAGCTCCTGCTGACGGGATTCCTCTTGCAAAAAGGTTATTTCCTATTTCTCCTCCCGATGCTTCAACCACAAATCCGGGAATCGTTTGAAGCAAAGCTGCTGTACTTGACGGCGCTCTGTCTTCGATTGCTTTTGCGCCCATTGTAGTAATTGCAACACTAGATTCTAATTTTGATCTTGGTGCCGATGATCCTGTTACAACAACTTCTTTTAAACTTTGTGATTCTCCTTCGAGTAATAAATTTACTTCTAAAGATTCTCCTTCTTTTAACGCAATTTTTTTCTCGAAGGTTTTGTAACCCACATTGGTTGCAATTATGGTATATGTTCCTGCTTCGATGTTTGAGAATGCATATTCTCCGTTTTCATTTGTAACAGTACTTTTTCCTGTTTCTTTAATCGAAACATTTGCTCCGGGAACTGTAACTCCGCTGTCGTCGAGTACTTTTCCAAAAACTTTAGCTGCATTTTGGGCAAACCCTTTATTTGGTAAAAAAAATAGGCAAAACATTAAAAATAATGTACCTAAATACTGGTGTAGCTTTTTCATTTTTTTGTTTGGTTAGTTAGTAATTATGGTTATTACTGTCAAACTTAACAACTAATTATAAGGAATATAGGAATTAAAAATCGAAAACGTTTTCGAAATGACCTAAAACGTTTTCGGAAGTTAATTTTTTATCAATCCGTTTTATTTTTAGTACTTTTATTTTATGAATGACACAAAATTAATAGATATAGCCTCGGCATTAGGAATTTCGGTTACTACGGTTTCAAAAGCCTTAAAAGGATATACTGATATTAGCAAATCTACCCGAGCCAGAGTGATTGAAATGGCCGAAACGATGAATTATATTCCTAATTCTGTTGCGGTAAATCTAAGAACTAATGAGACCAAAACTATTGGTGTCATTATTCCGGCTACTGTACATCACTTTTTCTCCAGCGTACTAAATGGTATTTTAGAAGAAGCCGAAAAAAGAGGTTATCTGGTCATTATATTACAATCTAACGAAAAATATGAACTCGAGAAAAAACAACTTGCCTTATTGATTCAAAAAAGGGTTGATGGTGTTTTGATGTCACTCTCAAACGAAACTGATGATTTCTCTCATATTAATGACGCTATTAAAAAAAATACTCCTGTGGTTTTATTTGATAAAATTGCAAAAAGAGTTGATTGTTCTAAAGTTGTTATTAATGATGCAAAAGCTGCTTTTGATGCCGTTTCGTACCTTATTAATAAGGGCTACAAAAGAATTGCACATTTTAGAGGCTCGTATGTTCCTCAAAACTCTATCGATCGTTTCTTAGGCTATAAAAGAGCGCTTGAGGCGCACGGAATTGAATACGATTCGAAATTGGTTTATGTTTGCGACAACAATACTGATTTTGAAGATGGTTACGAAAATGCTCAAAAAATAATGGCCGAGAACCCGGATATCGATGCTATTTTTGCGATTACTGATTTAGTTGCCATCGGGATTATTAAATACTTTAATGAGGCTGGAATAAAAACGCCGGAACAAGTGGCTGTTTTTGGATTTAGCAATTGGTTTATGAGTACTGTAATTTCTCCCAAATTAACTACAATAGATCAGCCCGGATTTGAAATGGGACACACAGCAGTTTCGATTTTAATTGATGAAATTGCCGATATTAAAGAGCATCGACCGGTGACACATCAAATTATTGAACTTCCTACAAGAATCATTGAAAGAGAATCGACAGTTAAATGATTTTTTAGTTTTAACTTTGCGTCAATTATTAAAAAGCATCAATGTTTCCGATTCCTGAAAATACCGATATTTTATTGGCTGATGCCGAAAAAGATAATTTATATCTAAGTCTGATTGAACAAATTAATAAAGACTTTAATTTGGCAAATGAAGGAATTGATTTTCCGATGAGTATTTCTCCTGAAGAATTAAAAATTCAGCTCCACGAAAAAATCTACAGAATGATTCAGTACAAATTTGCTGAATATTTAAACCTTCTTTATATTATTGATGTATCTGAAAGTGAGATAAAAAAACTCGATGGTTCTGATTTAGTGATTCTTGCCGAACAAGTTGCTTTTTTAATTTTAAAACGAGAATGGCAAAAAGTTTGGTTTAGAAATTATTACAAATAAGCAATCATAATTAATAAAAAAAAAGAGCCGAATTAAGTTTTAATTCGGCTCTTTTTTTTGGCAATATTTAATCTACCACTAATTTTACTGATTTCTGACCTTCATCAGATTTTACTTTTACGATATAAAGACCTGTATTTAATCCAAACGAAATATCTGCATCAGTTTGCAATGATTTAGTCAATGCGCCTGTCATACCATAAATATCAATTTTTGTATTTGATTTTACGTTGGTTACAAAAACTTCTTTTCCATTAGAAAAAACATTTGCAGTCATGTCTACTTTAAAATCATTTACTCCTAAAGCACCAATTAATTGCGTTGTGCCTATTGTTCCGGTTATTTCAATTTTATAAATATTAACTCCGGTACCTGCACTTGTGTAAATAAAAATATTTCCACTTGTTTGAGTATACTGCGCCTCAAGAATTGTAGGCGTTGCAGAATTGGCAGAACTTGCACTTCCTATTTCTGTTGTGCCATCTGTAACCTTAATAGAGCGACTACCGCCACCGCCACTGGTAAACCAAATTTTTATGGTTCCTGCTCCACTTGGTGCAAAATACAAATAACGTTCTGTTGGTTTATTTGCAGTAAAAACGGATGCCTGTCCCATTCTAAAATATCGAGTTGCATTAAAGCCATCCGAAAAAGCTAAAGTTGATGGAATAATTCCTCCAATTGGTGTTGCGGTAATGGTGACACCAGGAAAAATTCCTAAATTATCTTTTACAGTATTTGCTGTGTAACCTGCAGTCGAAGTTGTCCAATTTGTAGTATCGTTGGTAAAATCCCAAACTTTTTGGGCATTAACATAAGTTACTGAAGATAAAACAGTAATCAGAATAACGAGTAATTTTTTTGTCATAATAAAAGTGTTGTGTTAAAAAATAGCTTTGTACAATTGATTGTTTTTTCATGCAATCATTACACACAAACATAAATTTTAATACCAACTAACACTTTCAGTTTTGCTTTTAAAGCTTTCGGTTTTGTCTACTTTAATCAAAAAATAGTTTTTTTTTAAGAACAATTTTCTGTTGATTTTGAACTTTATTTCTGACGAACAATTTTTTTTAATCTATCAAATTCAGACCAAAGTCCAAATCCATTAGTATCTAATTTGCTTCCTGTAATCTGAAAACGACCGCATTTAAAGCAGATTTTCGCTATTCCAATCGTTCTTTCTTTCTTCTTAAAAATAAAAATATCCCGGTATTCCGCAGCACACGAAGCATAAGAGTCTGGTGACGAATCTTTTTCGCTAAAAACATTTTCAATATCTTTTTGCTGTTTAATTGTTAAGTCTGATTTTTTATAATTATGCTTTTGTAGAATCTTCTCGAAATTTTCTTGTGGAATACTATCAGGAAAATGATGCACAAATAGAGCTATGAACTCTAATTCTTTTTCAGTATTTCTATCTTTTCTAATAATTTTCATAAAATCATCATCAGAAAAATCCAAATAATAATGGTCTATTCCATCTGAATCAAAAAAAGGTCGTAATTCTTTTTTTAAAACTTTCTTATTATTCAAATTTACTTTTTTAGAGTCATTACAACTCGACAACACAATAATAAGAATTATGAAAATATATCTCTTCAATTTTTTCAGATTTAAAAACTTTGAATCTTTGCTACTCTGCAACTTTGAACCTCTTAGAAATAAACTCTCACAAAAGGCATAAATCCAGATCCATAAAGACTTTTATTCGGATCATACAAAACATCGTAACGCGCACCAATCGTGACACTTCCAGTTCTATAACCCGCTCCAAGATATAAGGCCGTATTCCAATAATTATCAGAATAAGAAGGAAAATTATTTACAGCTTTGTAATCTGTATTTACGCGAACTTGCTCTAATTCTGCAGATAATTGAATTTCCGGAATCGGATTTACAAGTCCTACTATACTTCCACCATAAACATAAGAGCTATAATAATTTTTAGAAGACAAATAACCAAATTGCAACCCTACACCAACAGCGACAATCTCGTTTACGTTATAAATTGCACTTGGCATTACAGAAATATCTGTGTACCCAGATCCAATTCCTAAACCAAGTCCGCCACCAAATTGTACTTTGTCCCAAAAATGATTGCTATTGTCTATAACATACTTTTGCTGTGCATTTCCAAAATTGGAAAATAAGACTGCCAAAATCACAAAAAAAGGTCTGAAAACGATTGAGATTTGAATTTTCTTCATAGTTGAGTCTATTTTTAACAAATTTTTACGTAAAAGTACGTAAAAAAAAGATTTAAATAAATGCGATTGTTGTACTTTTGCCTTTCTATTTAACAAAAAGTATATTCACTAATATTATGGATAGGTTTTCATTTTTAAATGCAGCGCATACAGAGTTTTTCGCACAATTATATGATCAATATTTAGTAAACCCAGATAGCGTTGAGCCAAGCTGGAGAAGTTTTTTTCAAGGTTTCGACTTTGGACAAACGACTTATAATGACGAAAATCCAGTTCAACGAATTGTTGAATATGTGACGAGCGAGAACGCAGATTGTAGTTTAGTTTCTGATAAATTACAAAAAGAATTCAATGTATTAAAGTTAATCGATGGTTACCGTACACGTGGGCATTTGTTTACAAAAACAAATCCGGTTCGTGATCGTAGAACATCATCTCCTACTTTAGATATCGAAAATTTCGGATTAACAACTGCTGATCTTACAACAGTTTTTGATGCTGCTCAAGCAATTGGAGTGGCACCAAGCACATTACAAGATATCATAAAACGTCTTCAATCTATTTATTGCCAACACATTGGAATCGAATATATGTATATTCGAAATCCTGGCGTTGTAAAATGGGTTCAGGATAAAATAGGTGTTAATGACAATCAGCCTAACTTCTCTTCAGAAGAAAAGAAAATTATCTTAGACAAATTAAACCAAGCGGTTTCTTTCGAGAACTTCTTACATACTAAATATGTAGGTCAAAAAAGATTTTCACTTGAAGGTGGAGAATCTATCATTCCTGCTTTAGATGCTTTGATCGAACAAGCTGCTGAAAAAGGTGTTGAACAATTCGTAATGGGAATGGCTCACCGTGGTCGTTTGAACGTTTTGGCTAACATCTTCGGAAAATCTACTCAGGACATCTTTGGTGAGTTTGACGGTAAAGATTACGATCAAGAATATTTTGATGGTGACGTAAAATACCACTTAGGTCTTACGGCTGACAAAAAAACAAGAACAGGAAAAAATATCAATATCAATTTAGCACCAAACCCTTCTCACTTAGAAACGGTTGGAGCTGTAATTGAAGGAATCACAAGAGCAAAACAAGATAAATATTTCCCAAATGACTTTTCGAAAGTATTGCCAATTGCTGTTCACGGTGATGCTGCAATTGCTGGACAAGGTATTTTGTATGAAATTATTCAAATGGCATTGCTTGACGGTTACAAAACTGGAGGAACAATTCATATAGTAATCAACAACCAAGTTGGTTTTACTACAAATTATTTAGACGCTCGTTCTTCTACTTATTGTACAGATGTGGCCAAAGTAACTCTTTCACCAGTATTACACGTAAATGCTGATGATGCTGAAGCTGTTGTACATGCAGTATCTTTTGCATTGGATTACAGAATGCAATTTGGACGTGACGTATTTATTGACTTATTAGGTTACAGAAAATATGGTCATAACGAAGGTGATGAACCTCGTTTTACACAACCTGTTTTATACAAAATCATTGCAAAACATAAAAACCCAAGAGATATTTATGCTGAAAAGTTATTATCTGATGGTGTAATTACTGCAACTTATGTAAATGCTTTAGAAAAAGAATACAAATCTAGAATGGAGGAGAACTTAGAAGCTTCACGTAAAAAAGATTTGACTATTATAACTCCATTCATGAAAAACGAATGGAACGGATTTGTTCAGGTAACTGATACGCAAATGCTTGAAAAAGTTAATACTTCTTTCGACAAAAGCGGATTGGATTCTATCATAAACACAATCTCAACATTACCATCTGACAAGAAATTTATCAGTAAAATAACTAAAATTGTTACGGATAGAAAAACTGGATACGACAACAACACTATTGACTGGGGAACTGCTGAAGCATTGGCTTACGGTTCACTTTTGACTGAAGGGTTTGATGTTCGTATTTCAGGTCAGGACGTAGAGCGTGGTACATTCTCTCACCGTCATGCTGTAGTAAAAGTTGAAGATTCTGAAGAAGAAGTAATTCTACTTGACGGTATCGAAAACAAAAAAGGAAAATTTGGCGTATTCAATTCACTTTTATCTGAATACGGTGTACTTGGTTTTGATTATGGATATGCATTGGCTAATCCAAATGCTTTAACTATTTGGGAAGCACAATTTGGAGATTTCTCTAATGGAGCCCAAATAATGATTGACCAGTACATTTCATGTGGTGAAGATAAATGGAACAACCAAAACGGTATTGTTTTATTACTACCACACGGATATGAAGGTCAAGGAGCTGAACACTCATCTGCAAGAATGGAGCGTTATTTACAACTTTGTGCAAGACATAATATGTATGTTGCTGATTGTACAACTCCTGCCAACTTCTTCCACTTGTTGAGAAGACAGATGAAAACAAATTTCCGTAAACCTTTGGTAGTTTTCTCTCCAAAAAGTTTATTGCGTGATCCAAGATGTGTTTCTACAGTTGAAGAATTAGCTAACGGAACTTTCCAGGAAACTATCGATGATACTTCTGTAAACAAAAAAGATGTGAAAACATTGGTTTTTGTTACTGGTAAATTCTACTATGACATCGTTGCAGAAAGAGAAAATAACGGAAGAAATGACGTTGCAGTGGTTCGTATCGAGCAATTATTCCCTTTCCCAGTAGAGCAAATCAAAGAAATCATTGCACAATATCCAAATGCTGATGATTATGTTTGGGCACAAGAAGAACCTAAAAACATGGGAGCTTATAGCTTTATGTTAATGAACTTTGATCTTGTAAAATGGAGATTAGCTTCATTAAAAGCTTATTCTGCTCCGGCATCAGGAAGTTACACACGTGCAAAACGTCGTCATGCAGATGCAATTAGAATGGTTTTCGATAAAAATTTATTCAGATAAAAAATTAGTTTAACGTTTACGGCTTAAAGCACAACCAAACACTTTAAGCCTTAAACAATACAAACCTTAAACAAAAACAAAGATGATTTTAGAAATGAAAGTCCCATCACCAGGGGAATCAATAAAAGAAGTTGAAATTGCAACTTGGTTAGTAAAAGACGGAGATTATGTAGAAAAAGATCAAGCTATTGCTGAAGTTGACTCAGACAAAGCAACTCTTGAATTACCTGCTGAAATGAGCGGAATTATTACGCTAAAAGCTGAAGAAGGTGATGCAGTTGCAGTAGGAGCTGTAGTTTGTTTAATTGATACAGATGGTGTAAAACCTGCAGGTGATGCTCCGGCGGCTCCAGCGGCTGAAGCTCCTAAAGCTGAAGCTCCAAAGGCAGAAGTGAAAGCTGAAGCTCCAAAAGCAGCACCAGCACCAGCAGCAACTTATGCTACAGGAGCTCCATCTCCAGCGGCAAGAAAAATATTAGACGAAAAAAATATAGCACCAGCAACTGTTTCAGGAACTGGTAAAGGCGGAAGAATTACTAAAGATGATGCTGTAAATGCAGTACCATCTATGGGAACTCCAACTGGTGGAAACCGTGGATCTGAGCGTACAAAATTATCAATGTTACGTCGTAAAGTAGCAGAGAGATTAGTTGCAGCTAAAAACGAAACTGCAATGTTAACTACTTTCAACGAAGTTAACATGACGCCAATTAACCAAATTCGTAACGAATACAAAGATGCTTTTAAAGCAAAACACGGTGGTCTAGGTTTAGGTTACATGTCTTTCTTTACAAAAGCAGTTACAAGAGCTTTACAATTATATCCGGATGTAAACTCTATGATGGATGGTGATTATAAAATAGCTTATGACTTTGCTGATATTTCAATTGCTGTTTCAGGACCAAAAGGTTTAATGGTTCCTGTAGTTCGTAATGCCGAAAACTTAACTTTCCGTGGAGTTGAAGCTGAAATTAAAAGATTAGCACTTAGAGCTCGTGATGGTCAAATCACTGTTGACGATATGACTGGCGGAACTTTTACTATTACTAATGGTGGTGTTTTTGGAAGTATGTTAAGTACTCCAATTATCAATCCTCCACAATCAGGAATTTTAGGAATGCACAACATTATTGAGCGTCCAATTGCTGTAAATGGTAAAGTTGAAATTCACCCAATGATGTATGTAGCTCTTTCTTATGATCACAGAATTATCGACGGACGTGAGTCTGTTGGTTTCTTAGTAGCTGTAAAAGAAGCTTTAGAAAATCCATTAGAATTATTGATGAATGGTGACGCTAAACGTGCTTTAGAGTTGTAATTTCATGTAATTTCGATTATAATAAAAAACCTGTTCATTCATTTGAACAGGTTTTTTTTATACAAATCTTACTTAAGATTTGCTTAAGATGTTAATTTTTTAAAAAAACTAAAATTTTATCCTCAAAAAAATATTTTATTTAGAATAAATAAGAATAACTTGTTTAGTTGGCGCTCAACCACTAAATTTGCGCTATTAAAATCAATTCTAAATAAGATGAAATATAAATTTGTAATTTCTTTTTTAAGTTTTTGTCTTTTTCTTTTAGTGAGCACAACAATCTCTGCACAAGAAAAGGCGACGGTAAAAGGTAAGATAACCTTGAATGATAATGAATCGCCAGAAGGCATTTCTTTGGCTCTAAAGGGAACAAGATTTGGTGCAAGTACTGACCAAGATGGTAACTACAAAATAAAAAACGTAAAACCCGGAACTTACACTTTAAAAGTTTCCGCAATTGGATATACTTCTACTGAAAAAAAGATTACAATTAAGGAAGGTGATGAACTTACTGAGAACTTTAACCTTAGTTCAAATTCAGAAGAATTAACAGAAGTTCTGGTAAATGGTAGAAAAAATCGTTTTGCTCGCAAAGAAAGTCAAGTAGTATCAAGATTGCCTCTTAAAAATCTTGAAAATCCGCAAGTATACTCTACTATTACAGGAGAGGTTTTAAAAGAACAAGTGGTAACCACTTTTGATGATGCCTTAAAAAATGCACCTGGTATTACTCAACTTTGGGCTTCAACAGGTCGTGGCGGAGATGGCGCAGGTTATTACTCTCTAAGAGGTTTTGCCGTTCAACCTACTATGGTTAATGGATTACCTGGTTTAACAAACGGAAGCTTAGATCCTGCAAATGTTGATAGAATTGAAATTATTAAAGGACCATCTGGAACATTATTTGGAAGTAGTTTAATCTCTTACGGAGGTCTAATAAACACAACTACTAAAAAACCTTATAAAACGTTTGGTGGAGAAGTAAATTATACTGGCGGAAGTTATGGTTTAAATCGTGTAACTGTAGACTTGAACACACCACTAAACGACAAAAAAACTTTAAACTTTAGAATTAACTCTGCTTATAGCAAACAAGAAAGTTTTCAAGATGCAGGTTTTAGAGAATCTTTTTTTATCGCACCATCTTTATCTTACGAAGTAAATGACCGATTATCATTTTTGATAAACACTGAATTTATGAGTAACGAAACAACAAACCCAACGATGTTGTTTTTAGACAGAAGTAATCCTTTACTCGTTCATAATATTTCTGACTTAAAATACGATAATAAACGCTCATACACCAGTAATGAACTTACGTTAAAAACGCCTTCATATAATTTACAAGGGCAAATGTTCTATAAAATTTCTGATCAATGGAAATCACAAACAGCCTTTGCTTCAAGCACTGCAAAATCAACTGGTAATTATGCTTACCTATACGAAGGAACTGCTTACGTACCACAAATTACTGAAGGAATTGTACTTAATAGATATTTCAACTATCAGGACAATAAAAACACATCTATAGACATTCAACAAAATTTTATTGGTGACTTTAAAATTGGAAATTTAAGAAACAGACTTGTTGTTGGTTTCGATTATTTTAATAGAACAGCGGTAGACCATAATTCTGGATATTTTGGAAATGGCGCTGTTTATATAGGTGATGATTTAGCCGCTTTTAATGCTATTTACGGACCTTCAAATGGTGATACAGGAAAATTAACAAAAGCGGCATCTGATGCAATTGTAGGCAACAGCCCAAGAAATGACAACAAAACAAAACAAGAAGTTTACAGCGCTTACTTTTCGAATGTAATTAACTTTACTCCTGCTCTATCAGCAATGGTAAGTTTACGTGCTGACCGTTTTATTAATAGTGGAGATGTTTCTACAGATGCAGATAATTACAATCAAACGGCATTCTCTCCAAAATTTGGTCTAGTATACCAACCAATAATTGACAAAGTTTCTCTTTTTGCAAACTACATGAATGGTTTTGCCAATGTAGCTCCCGGTGCAGATCGTGTTGAAGGAATTTCTACCCCAAGAACTTTTAATCCAGAACATGCTAATCAATTTGAAGCAGGAACAAAACTGAATATTTTTAAAGACAAAGTCTATGCTACTTTCAGTTATTATGACATTAAAGTATCTGATCAGGTTTACGTTGTAGAAACGCCAAGTTCAGATCCAGCAAATATTCCGGCCAATCAAACTTCATATCAAAATGGAGGACAGCATAATAAAGGTTTCGAGGCCGAAATTGTTTCAAACCCAATAAACGGTTTAAACATCATTTTAGGATACAGCTACAACGATTCTAAACTAACTGCTGGAGATCATGATTTCGTAGGTTTCAGACCTGAAAGTGCAGGACCTTATAACTTAGCAAACCTTTGGGCTAGTTATAAATTTACTAACGGAACATTGAGAGGATTTGGTTTAGGTCTTGGCGGAAATTATGTTGGTGATAACAAAATCATGAATAGAAATACAGCTGGAACATTTACTATTCATGAATATGCAGCATTAAATACATCATTATTTTATAGTACTGAAAGATTCTCTATTAATCTAAAAGTAAACAATCTTACAAACGAACAAATTTATGATGGTTGGTCAACAATTCATCCTAAAGATCCTAGAACTTTTGCAGCAAGCTTTAGCTATAAATTCTAATAAAAAACAAAACACCTTTTTGCTTGAGCAGAAAGGTGTTTTTTAAATCCATAAAATCATGATAACAATTGCTAGCCTTATCGTTTTTTTAGCTTTTTACACTCTATATTACACTTCAAAAAGAGCAACTTTATCGTATGATTTAGGTTTTGAAAAATGGATGAAGAACAATCCTAAACCTACCAAAATTACAGGCTTAGTACTTCTTTTTTTAGCTTATTCAATGTGGCTTTTTACACAATCTTTATGTTGTGGAACTTTGATGTTTTTTATTCAACTAATGACTATTGGAAGCTTGATTATCATTTTGGCGCCATTAAAAAAAATAAGCCGATTTGCAATTATGGCAATTTTCATAATTGTTGCCTTACTAGAATTTTATTACAACTAACTTATTTCTAACCAAAATATGCCAGCAAATCCAAAATATTTAACCCAATCAAAATGGCAACGATTTGCCAAAATTACGGCTGCTATATTGGGCGGCTATTTTGTTTCAATCAGTTTTCACTTAGCATTGGCCGCTTGGTTTAATCGCGCTAATATTCTGATGACAATGGCTTTTTCAGGATTTATACTTTGGGTTGCACTTATGGTGGTTGCTTTTTTAGCAAAAAACGGGTGGAAAATTTGGGGTATTTATATCCTCATTACCTTATTTTTTTCTCTTTTTATTTACCTGGGACAAACCTACAATCCGATAGCAAAATAACTCATGAACAATCGCAATTATAATATCTATTTTCATACGCATACTGTTAGCGGAATTGTTATCAGCGTAGTTCTTTTTGTGATCTTTTTTGCAGGATCTTTTTCTTTCTTTAGAGATGAAATTATCAATTGGGAACGAAGCGAGTCTTCTGCAATAACAAAGGAAATTCAATTAGATTACAATACAGCTTTAAACAAACTCGATAAAGAATATGTTTTGCATGGGCGAAATATTACCATTTCGAAACCTAGTAACGAAAGAAGAGTTGCCGTTTATCTGGAAGGCACAAAAGATACTTTGGCTCCAGCCAAACAAAAAGAAGGATCATTTTTTTATCTCGACACTAAAACCTTTAAAACTTTTACTTACGCAGAATCCTATTCTCTTGGAGAGTTTTTATACCGTTTACACTTTTTAGCGCAAATTCCATATCCTGTTGGGTATTACCTTTCTGGCTTTACTGCATTATTTTTCCTATTTGCAATTGTAACCGGACTGTTATTACATTGGAAAAAAATAGTTTCAAACTTTTACATTTTCCGCCCAAAAGAAAAATTAAAAACACTTTGGACAGATGCGCACACAGCTTTAGGAATGATTGGTTTACCATTTCAATTTGTTTACGCAGTAACGGGAGCATTTTTCATGATTAAGCTCTTAATCGTAGCGCCAGCTGTAATGGCTTTATATCAAGGCGATCAGGACAAATTATACAAAGAACTAGAATATAATGATCCTGATTATAAATTTGACAATAAAAAACTAGCAACACCTTTTAATATCGATCAGTTGGTTGCCAAAACAAAAAGCAATTGGTCTGATTTTGATATTACTCGCGTTTTTATTCAGAATTATGGCGATGCCAACATGCATGTTATTGTTGAAGGCGAAATGCAAAATCATAAAAAATTCACCGGAATTGGAAAAATTGTTTACCGAATTTCCGACGGAAAAGAAATTGCAAAGAAAAATCCAATTACGCAGAACAACTATTTAGATGTTGTAAAAAATGTTTTATACAGAATTCACTTTGGTGATTATGGTGGATATGCTTTAAAAATTGTCAGTTTCGTTTTAGGACTTATCACCTGTTTTGTTATTATTTCCGGAGTAATGATTTGGTTAGTAGCCAGACAAAAAAACAATTTACCAGAAAAGAAAAGGCGTTTCAACGCAGCTGTAGTTCGCATTTACTTGGCTATTTGCCTGAGCATGTATCCTATTACTGCACTTTCTTTTATTGTCACAAAAATATTTTACCCATTAAGTCAAGATAATCTGTATTTGGTATATTTTGTGGGATGGCTAGTTCTCACCATCTTTTTTATACTGAAAAAGAATGATGCGTTTACTAATAAATTCTGTTTAATCTCAGGAAGTATTCTTGGATTTTTAATACCAATTACAAACGGAATAGTTTCCGGAAATTGGTTTTGGAAATCATTTTTAGAAAATAAACTTCAGGTTTTCTTTATCGATGTTTTCTGGATTATTCTGGCTTCGATAACACTTTATGTTGCATATACTTTAAAACCCAAAAAAGTTGTTACTTCTTAAATATAACTAAAATAGCTTGTGCCTTATAGATTTAGCGTATACTTTTACGTTTTTATTTAAAAAATGGGGTTCAAAAAACAAGTACGTTTTCTACATAAATGGCTCGGATTAATTTCCGGGCTTATTGTTTTTATCATAAGTATTACAGGTTGCATATTTTGCTTTCATGACGAAATAAAAGACATCACCAGAAAAGAATGGCGTTTGGTTAAACCTCAAAACAAACCATTTGTTCTACCATCTGTATTAGAGGAAAATGCCAAACAAATTGTTCCGAATAATAAGTCAAGTATGGTTTCTTATTATGGAAAAAACAGATCGGCAATTGTATATACGTATTCAGATTCTGAAAATTTATATCTCTACTTTAATCCATACACAGGAAAATATCTAAAAACTGAAGATCCTGAAACTGAATTTTTTATTATTGTCGAAAAAATACATTTGTATTTACTCCTGCCAGATTACATTGGCAAACATATTATTGGCGGCGCTACAATTATATTTATTCTATTACTAATTTCCGGAATTATTCAATGGTGGCCAAAACGAAAAAGCGATATTAAAAGAAGTTTCTCTGTAAAATTTTCTGCAAAATGGCGTCGTGTAAATTATGACTGGCATAACACATCAGGCTTTTACATTTCGATAATTGCATTTATTATAGCTATTACAGGTTTAACTTTTACTTATGAATGGGTAGGCGATGGCATTTATAAAACTTTCAATTTTGGTGGAGATAAAGAAACCGAAACAAAAGCACCAATTGTTGACACAACAAAATTTAAAACGAATACACTTTTTGCCATCGATCGTGCTTTTATAGAAACCGTAAAACTTCAACCAAAAGCCGAAATGATTTTTGTAACGTTTCCGCAACAAAAAGGTGACATCATAAATACGGGAGCATATCCTCATACGCTAAGATATGACCATCAAAGTAATTATTATTTTCATCCAAGCGACGGAAAACTTGTCCAAAGCGATCCTTATCATGAAAAGAGTTTAGGATTGCAAGTGGTCGAAATGAATTACGGAATTCACACCGGACAAATTTTAAACTTATCAGGCAAAATTATTGCTTTTATTGTTAGTTTGATTGCAGCTGCTTTGCCGATAACTGGTTTTGTAATTTGGTACGGAAGAAGAAAAAAATCTAAAAAAACAGAGCATAAAAAAACCGCTTCATAAAAGCGGTTTCCAGTTTGTTTGAAATTATCTTAGTTTCTATTTGCGATAGCATTTTTTTGTAAATTCTTAACTGAGCTAATTTTGCTGTTTTCATAAGCAACCTCGCAAAGATTTTTATCGTTAAAAAACACCCATTTCCCAGTTTTCAATCCGTTTGTGTATTCTCCAACAGCAACTTTGTTTCCTTTTACATCGTAAGATACCCAAACACCATCTAATTTACCATCTTTAAAGAAGCCTTCTTGTTGTACATTTCCATTTTCATAATAGTAAGTAGCTTTTACTTTGTTTCCAACAGCTTCTAATTCTGGATTTATCTCTTGTGCAACTAAAATTCCAGAGAACATCATTGCAACTAAAATCACACATTTTTTCATATCTTGAGGTATTAATGTTATCAAATCTTTATCAAATATAATTAATTGTTTACATTAAAAAAACTTTTACTTAACAATTTGATAACATTGAGCAAAAACTTAACATTGGAAATATCTTAAAAATAAAAAAACCAGTGCTTAGGCACTGGTTTTACTGGGATTTTATAAAAAACACAAAATTACGATAACGTTGTAAATTTGATCAATAAATTACTTCAATAATGAATCTAACTCTGCTTGAAGTTCTGGTTGCGAAGGTCTTGCAGCATCAGCCTTTAAAACATTTCCTTTTGGATCAATCAAAATAAATCTTGGAATTCCTGTAACACCATAACTTGTTACAAACTCAGATTCCCAATCTTTATCTGCAAATAATTGAATACCTCCTAATTTTTTATCTTCAACAAATTTCTTCCATTTTTCATTGTCTTTCAATTTATCGATAGAAATACTAACGAACTCAATATTTTTTCCGTGATATTTTTCTTCAATTTTTTGAAGATAAGGAATCTCTGCTCTACATGGCGCGCACCAAGTTGCCCAAAGATCGATATAAACATACTTACCTTTAAGATCAGATAGTTTTGTTTTTCCTCCTTTAAAATTTTCATAATCAAAACCAGGAGAAGGTTTTCCGGTAAATTTATTTGCTTTAGCTGCGCTTTCATAATTCCTGATAGCAAATTTATTAAAACGCTCAAAATTCTCTTTCATTGCAGTTACAAATTCCGGATCAAAAGACCCTTTCTCTAAGCTTTCCTTATCTGTCTTATTTTTAGCCTCTAATATTACTGCAAATTCAGCAGGCTCTTTAGAAAAAGCTTCCTCAAGTTTTTCATTTCTTAAAGCTTGTTGTGCCAAAAAATTACTTTCTTCAACACCTTTACCTTTATAAACAATAGTTTCATCAAATTCTTTGGCATTCATCGTTAAATTTACCTCAGAATTTGGTTTTAAATATAATCTTGAAGATTCAGTTCCGTCAGAGAACACATAAAATCCTTTTGGTGCATCAAAAGAAGCTACAAAAGTTTCCTTTTTGTTAATTGGAATAACTTGTGTAAAATTATCGTTTCCTTTAATGACAAGAGTGTCACTATTTCTATTGGCAATTTTAGCCGTAAATTTAATCTGATTTTTAGTTTGACCGATAACATTCAAAGCGCTAAAAATCAACAGACCAGTAACAAAAAGTTTATTCATATAAATTAAAATTAGTTTTTAGTGATCCAAATCTAAAGAAATTACTGCTGAGAAATTTAAGAATTAACAAAAAATTTTCAAATTGTTATACAATTCATTACCATTTTCTAACCTGTAGATCATTTAAACTCAGAATTTGATGCAATAAAATGATATTTTTCTTTTATAGTTAATTCTAATTTTAAATGGTATAATTTGAATTTTGTGTTTACTTTTGCAGTCTAAAATTTTGATCATGTATAGAAGTCATAATTGTGGCGAATTAAACGCCTCAAATATTAATACGGAAGTTACACTAGCGGGTTGGGTTCAAAAATCACGCGATAAAGGATTTATGAATTGGGTTGATTTGCGCGACCGTTACGGAATTACACAACTTATTTTCGACGAAAGTCGTACCGAAAAAACGGTTTTCGAATTGGCCAAAACTCTTGGTAGAGAATTTGTTATTCAGGTAAAAGGAACTGTAATTGAGCGTGAAGCAAAAAACAAAAACATTCCAACTGGTGAAATCGAAATTTTAGTTACTGAATTAACAATCTTAAACGCTGCTTTAACTCCTCCATTTACAATTGAAGATGAGACTGATGGCGGAGAAGATATCAGAATGAAATATCGTTATTTAGATATTCGTCGTAATCCGGTAAAAAACAGCTTATTGTTCCGCCACAAAGTAGCGATGGAAGTTCGTAAATATCTGTCTGATTTAGATTTCTGCGAAGTTGAAACTCCTTACCTAATCAAATCTACTCCAGAAGGAGCGAGAGATTTCGTTGTACCAAGTCGTATGAACGAAGGCCAATTTTATGCATTACCACAATCTCCACAAACTTTCAAACAATTATTGATGGTGGGCGGAATGGATAAATATTTTCAAATTGTGAAATGTTTCCGTGACGAAGATTTACGTGCAGACCGTCAGCCTGAGTTTACACAAATCGACTGCGAAATGGCATTTGTAGAGCAAGAAGACATTTTGAATGTTTTTGAAGGATTGACAAGACATTTATTAAAAGAAATTAAAGGTATTGAAGTAGATAAATTCCCAAGAATTACCTACGATTATGCCATGAAAACATACGGAAATGACAAACCGGACATTCGTTTTGGGATGGAATTTGGTGAGTTAAACGAATTTGCACAACACAAAGATTTCCCAGTATTTAATGCTGCTGAATTAGTTGTGGGAATTGCTGTTCCTGGAGCAGGAAACTACACTCGTAAAGAAATTGACGGGTTAATTGACTGGGTAAAACGTCCACAAGTTGGAGCATCAGGAATGGTTTATACAAAATGTAATGACGATGGAACTTTTAAATCATCTGTGGACAAATTCTACGATCAGGATGATTTAGGACAATGGGCAAAAATAACAGGTGCAAAACCTGGAGATATGATTTTTGTACTTTCTGGACCAGCTAACAAAACACGTGCTCAACTTTCTGCACTTCGTATGGAATTAGCAACTCGTTTAGGATTGCGTAATCCAGAAGTATTTGCTCCACTATGGGTTGTAGATTTCCCATTATTAGAACTGGACGAAGAAAGTGGTCGTTATCATGCAATGCACCATCCATTTACATCGCCAAAACCAGAGGATATGCAATTATTGGAGACAGAACCAGGAAAAGTTCGTGCCAATGCTTATGATATGGTTTTAAACGGAAATGAAATTGGAGGAGGATCTATTCGTATTCATGATAAGGCAACTCAACAATTAATGTTCAAATATTTAGGATTTACTGAAGACGAAGCAAAAGCTCAATTTGGTTTCTTAATGGATGCTTTTCAATTTGGAGCACCACCACACGGAGGATTGGCTTTTGGTTTAGACCGTTTAGTTGCAATCTTGGGTGGACAGGAAACTATTAGAGATTTTATTGCATTCCCTAAAAACAATTCAGGACGTGATGTAATGATCGATGCACCTGCTGCAATTGACGATACTCAATTAAAAGAATTGCATATCAAACTTGATACGATCTAATTTTTTTTAAATAAAATTAAAACACAAAAACTGCAACTTTTTTAGCTGCAGTTTTTTTTTATTTCTTAACAAAAATTAACCAAAAAACAACATTAAAATCAAAGTAGTTAATTTACTACAAACAATTCAGGTGTTCAGGGTTTTGAACTATCAATAATGATTCGTTATTTTAGGTAGTAGCAGACTACATTTGATGCAAAATAAATAGCGAAAACACTGTGAATCAATAATTTTTACAAAAAATTAACACCTTATTGTCTTTTGTATGAATTTATATCTTACATTTGCTTCATTATAAATTATTATTACAATTACAATGCGTACAGGTACAGTAAAATTTTTCAATGAATCTAAAGGTTATGGATTCATTACAGACGAAGAAACAGGAAAAGATATCTTCGTTCACGCTTCAGGAATTAACGCGGAAGAATTACGCGAAGGTGACCGTGTAAGCTATGAAGAAGAAGAAGGAAGAAAAGGGAAAGTTGCTGCTAAAGTAGCAGTAATCTAAGAAAAATATAGCAATTTATTTTTTTTGCCTCTGAATGGTTTTGAAAACGTTTCGATTTATTTCGAAACGTTTTTTTTTGCCCAAATCTTAAAAAAATCTTAAAAAAAGAGATTGTTATTTATAATCGATAAAAATTACAAGTAAACGATGTTTCATCGGGTACTTATATCCTCCTTTCGTTTGTGATTTACAGAGTTGAAAGTTATCTTTGTGGCTTATTCTTTAAGTAAAAAACCTAAGTTTATGCAATCTGATCAATACAGTTACATTCCAATTTTAATGCAAGCCATTTTAGCTATTGGTTTTGTAGTAGGAACAATCATTATATCCGGAAAATTAGGACCAAAAAGAAGCTCTGAAGTAAAAGATAAAAACTTTGAGTGTGGTATCGAATCTGTAGGTAACGCACGTATTCCTTTCTCAGTAAAATATTTCCTAGTTGCCATTTTATTTGTATTGTTTGACGTAGAGGTTATTTTCCTTTACCCATGGGCAGTAAACTTTAAAGAATTAGGAATTGAAGGAATGCTTAAGATGATCGTGTTTATGTCACTTCTTTTAGTTGGCTTTTTCTACATTATCAAGAAAAAAGCATTAGACTGGGAATAAGAAATCTTAAATTTCAGATTATAGATTTTAAATTGACCTGATTTAGAATTCTAAATTTGAAAGTAAGTTTCTCAAAATATAATATTGATTTTTAAATATTGATTTCGATTTTCACGATTTGCAAAAATCTAAAATCAGAAATCTAAAATCTAAAATAAAAATGAGCGATTCAAATGTAAATATGGTTGCGCCACCCGAAGGGGTTGTAGGAGAAGGTTTCTTCGCTACAAAACTTAATGATGTTGTAGGTTTAGCAAGAGCCAATTCATTATGGCCATTGCCTTTTGCAACTTCATGCTGTGGTATCGAATTCATGGCTACAATGGCATCACATTACGATTTAGCACGATTTGGTTCTGAGCGTGTGAGTTTTTCTCCTCGCCAGGCAGATATGTTATTAGTAATGGGAACTATTTCTAAAAAAATGGCGCCTATTTTAAGACAAGTTTACGAACAAATGTCTGAACCTCGCTGGGTAATTGCAGTTGGAGCATGTGCTTCATCAGGAGGAATCTTTGATACTTACTCAGTTTTACAAGGAATTGACAAAGTTATTCCGGTTGACGTTTACGTTCCGGGATGCCCGCCAAGACCAGAACAAATTGTTGATGGAGTAATGAAACTTCAAGAATTGGTAAAAAGCGAATCTGTTAGACGCAGAAGCTCACCAGAATACCAAGAATTACTAGCTTCATATAATATTTCATAAGATGGCTTTAGAAAACACCCTAATTCAAGATAAACTTACAGAAACATTTGACACAAGTGTTTTTAACTTTCAACAAGAAAGAGATATTTTTTCATTAGAAACTACAGCTGATAAAATTACAGCCCTGATTCTTTTTTTGAAAAATGATTCTGATTTACGTTTCCACTTTTTAACAGATTTGTGTGGAGTTCATTATCCAGACAACGAAACAGATCGTCAGTTTGCAATCGTATACCACTTACACAATTGGTACGAAAACAAACGTATTAGAATCAAAGTTTTCATAAATGGTGAAAAACCAGAGATAAAAACCATTTCAAACATTTTCTTGAGTTCAAATTGGATGGAAAGAGAAACTTACGATTTCTTCGGGATTAACTTTATTGGTCATCCGCAATTGAAACGTATTTTGAATATGGACGAAATGATATCGTTCCCAATGCGAAAAGAATTCCCAATGGAAGACAGCGGAAGAACTGATAAAGACGACAGATTCTTTGGAAGAACAACAACAAATTGCTAAAAATAAATAATTCAACATTATAAAATGTCAGAACTATTATTATCACCAGAGCATCGATATGCTAAAATAGTAAAAGATAGACTAAATGAAGACGGAAGCGAGCTTTCAGTACTTAATTTAGGTCCTACTCACCCAGCCACTCACGGTATTTTTCAAAATATCTTGTTAATGGATGGAGAAAGAATTCTTGAGGCCGAACCAACAATTGGTTACATTCACAGAGCTTTCGAAAAAATTGCCGAAAATCGTCCTTTTTATCAAATTACTCCACTTACAGACCGTATGAACTACTGTTCTTCCCCTATTAACAATATGGGATGGTGGATGACTTTAGAAAAATTATTAAATATTGAAGTTCCTAAAAGAGCTCAATATCTAAGAGTTATTGTAATGGAATTGGCACGTATTACGGATCACTTAATCTGTAACTCAATTCTTGGTGTAGATACTGGTGCTTATACTGGTTTCTTATATGTTTTTCAATTTAGAGAAAAAGTTTACGAGATCTATGAAGAAATTTGTGGTGCCCGTTTAACAACAAATATGGGAAGAATTGGTGGTTTCGAAAGAGATTGGTCACCAGAAGCTTTCCGCAAATTAGATGTGTTTTTACAAGATTTTCCTGTCGCTTGGCAAGAATTTGTAAACTTATTCGAAAGAAACAGAATTTTCCTTGATAGAACTGTAGACGTAGGTGCAATCTCGGCAGAGCAAGCAATGGCTTACGGATTTACAGGTCCAAACTTACGTGCTGCGGGAGTTGATTACGACGTTCGTGTTGCACAACCTTATTCATCATACGAAGATTTCGATTTTGTGGTTCCTGTTGGAAAATCAGGAGATACTTACGATCGTTTCTGTGTTCGTAATGCTGAAGTTTGGGAAAGTTTAAGCATTATTCGTCAGGCATTAGAAAAAATGCCAGCCGGAAACGAATATCATGCTGAAGTTCCAGATTACTATCTTCCTCCAAAAGAAGATGTTTATACTTCTATGGAATCTTTAATTTATCACTTTAAGATCGTAATGGGAGAAGTTCCTGTACCAGTTGCAGAAATTTACCACCCAGTTGAAGGAGGAAATGGAGAAATAGGATTCTATTTAGTTACAGACGGAAGTAGAACTCCATATAGATTACATTTTAGAAGACCTTGCTTTATTTATTACCAAGCATATCCAGAAATGATTAAAGGTGCTTTATTATCAGATGCAATTGTTATTCTATCAAGTTTAAATGTTATTGCTGGAGAATTAGACGCCTAACAAATTGTAGATTTTAGATTGTAGATTTTAGATTGCTGATTGAAATGCAGATTTTAGAATTTAGATTTAAAAATTATAATTACGAATTGAAAAATTCAGATTGAAGAATCTAAAACTTAAATAATGATTGAAGAATCATAGATTGTAGACAAAGATTAAAAAAAATCTAAAATCTAAAATCTAAAATCTAAAATTAAAAATGGAACGAAAACATTACAAACAAGAAATAAACATGACCGAAGCATTGATGACTCGCATCAATGAATTAATCAGTCATTATCCGGAAGACAAAAGAAAATCAGCTTTGTTGCCAGTTTTGCACGAAGTGCAAGATGCACATGATAACTGGTTGAGTATTGAGTTGCAGGATAAAGTTGCAGAAATTTTGCACATCAAACCAATTGAGGTTTACGAAGTGGTTACTTTTTATACCATGTACAACCAAAAACCAATTGGAAAATACATGTTCGAATTTTGCCAGACTTCTTGTTGTTGTTTAAATGGTGCCGAAAATTTAATGGATTATACTTCTGAAAAATTAGGCATTAAAATGGGAGAAACAACTCCAGACGGAATGTTTACCATTGCTGGCGTAGAATGTTTAGGTGCTTGCGGATATGCTCCGATGATGCAGTTAGGTGATTTCTACAAAGAAAAATTGACAGAAGATAAAATCGATCAGTTAATCGCTGATTGTAGAGATAATAAAATAATATTACACGATAAATAAGATGTCACAGAAAATATTATTAGATAAAATCAATGTTCCAGGAATTAAAACCTACGAAGTATATCGCCAAAATGGTGGTTATGCATCTGTAGAAAAAGCTTTAAAAACACTTACACCAGATGAAGTTGTTGAAGAAGTAAAAAAATCAGGTCTTCGCGGACGTGGTGGGGCTGGTTTCCCAGCTGGAATGAAATGGAGTTTTATTGATAAAAAATCAGGAAAACCAAGACATTTAGTTTGTAATGCTGATGAGTCTGAACCAGGAACATTTAAAGATCGTTATTTGATGGAATTTATTCCTCACTTATTGATCGAAGGAATGATTACCTCTAGTTTCGCTTTAGGTGCTAACCTTTCATACATCTACATTCGTGGAGAATATATGTGGGTTTTCAAAATTTTAGAAAGAGCAATCGCCGAAGCAAAAGCTGCCGGATGGTTAGGAAAAAATATATTAGGAACAGGTTACGATTTAGAATTACACGTTCATTGTGGAGCCGGAGCTTATATTTGTGGAGAAGAAACTGCACTTATTGAATCTTTGGAAGGTAAAAGAGGAAATCCTCGTATTAAACCACCTTTCCCTGCGGTTTCTGGACTTTGGGCAAATCCAACTGTAGTAAATAACGTAGAAACTATTGCAACTGTGCCTTGGATCATCAACAACTCTGGCGATGATTATGCAAAAATAGGAATTGGTCGTTCTACAGGAACTAAATTAATTTCAGCTTCAGGGCACGTTAAAAATCCTGGTGTTTATGAAATTGAATTAGGTTTAAGTGTAGATGAGTTCATGAATTCTGATGAATATTTAGGTGGAATGTCTTCTAGCAGACCTTTAAAAGCGTTTGTTCCCGGAGGATCTTCTGTGCCAATTTTACCGGCAGAATTAATTTTCAAAACTGCAAATGGAGAAGACAGATTAATGACTTACGAATCTTTAAGTGATGGTGGTTTTGCTACCGGATCTATGTTAGGTTCTGGAGGATTTATAGTTTACAATGATACTGCTTGTGTAGTAAGAAACACTTGGAATTTTGCTCGTTTTTACCACCACGAATCTTGCGGACAATGTACTCCTTGCCGTGAAGGAACTGGATGGTTAGAAAAAATATTATGGAGAATCGAAAACGGTCAAGGTCGTGAAGAGGATATCGAATTATTATGGAGCATTCAAAGTAAAATCGAAGGAAATACAATTTGTCCACTTGGTGACGCAGCTTCTTGGCCAGTAGCAGCAGCAATTCGTCACTTTAGAGATGAATTTGAATATCATGTTCGTTTCCCTGAAAAAATTAAAAATAGAGATCACTTTGTTGCTGAACCTTTTTCACAAGTAAAGCATTTAGTAGGCGGTAAAGTAATCGTATAAAAAATAAAGTAGAAAGTTATAAAGTTAACAATATTAAAAGGACAGCAAATCTTTTGAATATTCCGACTTTCAACATTCAAATCAATAAGAGATGAAAGTAACCATAGACGGTCAAAGTATAGACGTAGAGCCAGGAACAACGATCCTGCAGGCTGCACGTATGATTGGTGGAGATTTGGTTCCGCCAGCCATGTGCTATTACTCAAAATTAAAAGGCAGCGGCGGAAAATGTCGTTGTTGTTTAGTTGAAGTTGCAAAAGGTAGTGAAGCTGACCCAAGACCAATGCCAAAATTAATGGCATCTTGTGTAACAGGATGTATGGACGGAATGGAAGTAAATAGTAAATCTTCGGACAGAGTTACGGAAGCTCGTAAATCTGTTACTGAATTTTTATTGATCAATCACCCATTAGATTGCCCTATTTGTGATCAGGCTGGAGAATGTGACTTGCAAAACTTAAGTTTTGAACACGGAAATCCGAAGTCACGTTTTATTGAAGAAAAAAGAACATTTGAACCAGAAGATATTGGGCCAAATATTCAACTACATATGAACCGTTGTATCTTATGCCAAAGATGTGTACAAGTTGCAGATCAATTAACAGACAACAGAGTTCACGGAGTATTAGATCGTGGTGATCACGCTAATATTTCTACCGGAATTTCTAAAGCAATCGACAATGAGTTTTCTGGAAACATGATTGACGTTTGTCCTGTTGGAGCTTTAACAGATAAAACTTTCCGTTTTAAATCAAGAGTTTGGTTCAACAAACCTTTTAATGCGCACAGAGAATGTACAACTCCGGGATGTTGTGGAAAAACAACTGTATGGATGTTTGGAGGAGAAATTCAGCGTGTAACTGGTCGTAAAGACGAGTATCATGAAGTTGAAGAATTCATTTGCAACAGCTGTCGTTTTGATCATAAAAATGTTAGTGACTGGGTAATTGAAGGACCAAGAGAATTTGAAAAAGATTCTGTAATCAACCAAAATAATTACACTCAAAAATTAGAGAAAGTTGAAATTGATACTGAAAAGAATATTCTTTTAGGTAGAGATATTGATCGTAAAAAAATTAGTATGGCTGCAATTCCATTAACTGCTAATGATAAAAAAGTCTAAGAAATGGAAAGTGCATTTATTATAGAAAAGAGCGTTGTAATTGTTGTCGTTTTTGCGATAACAATGATTATGGCAATGTATTCGACTTGGGCTGAACGTAAAGTTGCAGCTTATCTTCAAGATCGTGTTGGACCTAACCGTGCTGGATGGGGTGGTTTATTACAACCTCTTGCTGATGGAATGAAATTATTCTCGAAAGAGGAGTTTTTTCCAAATACACCTAATAAATTTTTATTTGTTGTGGGACCAGCAATTGCAATGAGTACTGCTTTAATGACCAGTGCCGTTATTCCTTGGGGAGACAAATTGCATATTTTTGGTCGTGATGTTGTTTTACAAGCTACTGATATTAATATTGGTATTCTATACATTTTTGGAGTACTTTCTGTTGGAGTTTATGGTATCATGATTGGTGGATGGGCTTCTAACAATAAATTCTCATTGATGGGAGCTGTTCGTGCAGCTTCGCAAATGGTTTCTTATGAGGTTGCAATGGGATTATCAATGATTGCTTTATTGATGATGACTGGAACTTTAAGCTTAAAAGAAATTTCATTACAACAAGAAGGAATGCATTGGAATGTATTTTACCAACCATTATCTTTCTTGATATTCTTAATTTGTTCATTTGCAGAAACTAACAGAACTCCTTTTGATTTAGCAGAATGTGAAAACGAATTAATTGGAGGTTACCACACAGAATATTCATCAATGAAAATGGGATTCTATTTGTTTGCTGAATATGCGAGTATGTTTATCTCTGCAACTATTATATCTGTATTATTCTTTGGAGGTTACAATTATCCTGGAATGAGCTGGATGGTAGAAAATGTTGGTGTAAATACAGCTAACCTTTTAGGAATCGCAGCGTTGTTTGCAAAATTATGTTTCTTCATATTTTTCTATATGTGGGTACGTTGGACAATTCCAAGATTTAGATATGACCAATTAATGAACTTAGGCTGGAGAATTTTGATTCCGCTTTCGATCATTAACATAATGATTACTGGAGCTGTTATTTTAAGACACGATATTGCAGCAGCTTTAGGATTCTAGGAACCGTAATGCTCTAGCCCTGATAGAAGCGGCATCCTTTTATGGTGGGGTTCACCATAAAAGATACAGTGGATAGAAGGATTAGCTACAAATAATAAATAAAACAGATTTTGAATTTGATTTTACTGTCAAATTGTAAATCGTAAATCATACATTATAAAATGTCAATAGAAACTATATCATTATCGGGTAGAAAAAAGATGGTCTCTCACAAAGAGATGACTTTTTGGGAGCGATTGTATCTTGTGGCGATTGTGAAAGGATTAGGTATTACACTTAAACACTTATTCAGAAAAAAAGTAACGATTCACTATCCTGAGCAAGTGCGTGAAATGAGTCCGGTTTACCGTGGTCAACATCAGTTGAAACGCGATGAGCAAGGTCGCGAAAACTGTACTGCTTGTGGATTATGTGCTTTATCATGTCCAGCTGAAGCAATTACAATGAAAGCTGCAGAACGTAAAGCAGATGAAAAACATTTGTACAGAGAAGAAAAATATGCTTCGATATATGAAATCAATATGTTACGTTGTATTTTCTGTGGTTTATGTGAAGAAGCTTGCCCAAAAGATGCAATTTACTTGACAACTTCAAAAGTTTTGGTTCCTTCTAGCTATGAAAGAGAAGACTTTATTTTTGGAAAAGACAGATTAGTGATGCCTCTTGATGTGGCTATCAAAAATGCTCAACTTAATAATGCTAACTAAATGATACATATTCCTGATTTTGCACACGCAACAACTGTACAAATTATATTTTGTTTCTTAGCGTTTATTACGGTAATGACTGCTTTCTTGACTATTTTTAGCAGAAACCCAATTCACAGTGCTATTTATTTGGTGATTTGTTTTTTCTCTATTGCAGGTCATTATTTACTATTAAACTCTCAATTTTTGGCTATTGTACACATAATAGTCTATTCGGGAGCGATTATGATTTTATTCCTGTTTACGATCATGTTAATGAACTTGAATGAGCAGCGAGAAGTTCACCGCCCTAGAATTACACGTTTGGGCGCTATTGTTTCTTTCTGTTTGATTTGTATTGTATTGATTGCCATTTTTATCAATTCTAAGCCAATTGTTGGAGAATATGATTCGACTGGTGAAGATTTCCAATCGATTCAGGTTTTGGGTAAAATATTATTGAACGAATATATGGTTCCGTTTGAATTTGCTTCGATCTTGCTTTTAGTAGCGATGATTGGAACTGTATTATTGTCTAAAAAAGAAAAATTAAATAAATAATGGGTAATATATTAAATCAAATAGGTATTGAAAATTACATCTTTTTAAGTGTTGTACTTTTCTGTATTGGTATTTTTGGTGTATTGTACAGACGAAATGCTATTATTGTATTCATGTCTATCGAAATCATGTTGAATGCTGTTAACCTTTTATTTGTTGCTTTTTCAACTTATCATCAAGATGCACAAGGACAAGTTTTTGTATTCTTCTCGATGGCAGTTGCTGCGGCTGAAGTTGCAGTTGGATTGGCTATTTTAGTTTCGATCTTTAGAAATTTAGGTTCGATTAGTATCGATAATTTAAAAAATTTAAAAGGATAAATGGAAATGGATACCAATTTAGCTTTAGTTTTAGTATTAGCTCCTTTATTAGGATTTTTAATCAATGTTTTCTTTGGCAAAAGCTTAGGAAAAACTGTTTCAGGAATTATCGGGACTGCTGCTGTAGTAGTTTCTTTTGCTGTTACACTTTTCTTTTTCAATCAATTAAGCCAAACAAAACAAGCCGTTCAGGTTACTTTATTTGACTGGATTCAGATTAGTAATTTACATATCAATCTTGGATTTTTATTAGATCAGTTGTCTTTACTTTGGTTGCTTTTTGTAACTGGTATTGGATCATTGATTCACTTATACTCTATCAGCTATATGCACGACGATGAGAATATGCATAAATTTTTTGCATATTTGAATCTGTTCGTATTCTTCATGATTACTCTTGTAATTGGAAGTAACTTATTAGTTTTATTTATTGGCTGGGAAGGTGTTGGACTTTGTTCTTACTTATTAATTGGATTTTGGCATAAAAACCAAGATTACAATGATGCTGCGAAAAAAGCTTTCATCATGAACAGAATTGGAGATTTAGGTCTTTTAATCGGGATGTTCATTCTTGGTTCAATGTTCTCAACTTTAGATTACGCAACTTTAAAAACTGCAATTGCAGGAGCAACTAACTTAGATACTACGTTACTTTCGTTAGCTGCTTTATGTTTATTTATTGGTGCTTGTGGTAAATCTGCTCAAATTCCATTATACACTTGGTTACCTGATGCGATGGCTGGACCAACTCCAGTTTCGGCATTGATTCACGCTGCAACAATGGTTACTGCTGGTATTTTTATGGTAACAAGATTAAACTTTGTTTTTGATCTGGCACCGGATGTTCAAAATATTATTGCTGTTATTGGAGGTATAACTTCATTAGTAGCTGCAACAATTGGTTTGGTTCAAACAGATATTAAAAAAGTATTGGCCTACTCTACCGTTTCGCAATTAGGTTTAATGTTTTTGGCATTAGGATTTGGCGCTTACGAAGTGGCTGTTTTTCACGTAATAACTCATGCTTTCTTTAAAGCTTGTTTATTCTTAGGTTCAGGATCTGTTATTCACGGATTACACGGAGAACAAGATATGCGTAAAATGGGTGGTTTGCGTAAAGCAATGCCAATCACTTTCTGGACAATGTTAATTTCTTCATTAGCAATTTCTGGAGTTCCATTCTTCTCAGGTTTCTTCTCAAAGGATGAAATTTTAATGACTGCTTTCCACCACAATATTCCGCTTTATGTTATTGGATCTATCGCTTCGATCATGACTGCGTTTTATATGTTTAGATTAATGTTCTTAACTTTCTTTAAAGATTTTAGAGGAACTGAAGAGCAAAAACATCATTTACACGAAAGTGACGGATTAATTACTTTCCCATTAATTGTTTTAGCGATCTTGGCTACTTTTGGTGGATTAATTAGTTTGCCTGGAAATAGCTGGTTAAATGAATATTTAGCGCCACTTTTTACCAAAGTAGCAGGAGAAGAACATCATTTAGGCACAACTGAATATACTTTAATGGGTGTTGCGGTTTTAGGCGGATTATTAGGTATTTTAATTGCTTATGTTAAATACTTTAAACAAGATAATGTTCCGGAAGCTGATGAAAACATTACAGGCTTAACAAAAGTTTTATATAACAAATATTATGTAGACGAAGCTTACGACGCAATATTTGTTCGCTCTATCAACGGATTATCAAAATTCTTCAGAGACTATATTGAGACAGGTATATCTGCTCTTGTTTTTGGATTGGGAAAAATAACTAACGAATTAGCTTTTCAAGGTAAAAAACTACAAACCGGAAGTATTGGATTATATCTTTTTGTTTTTGTTTTGGGGCTTTGTGCCATTGTTTCCTATATATTTTTAGCTAAATAATTTTACAACTATGAACGTTTCTCTTATATTAATTATTCTTCTAATTGGTGCATTTGCCACTTATTTTGTTGGTGACAAACTAGCATCTAAAGTAGCTTTGTTCTTTAGTTTGGCGGCTTTAGGTTGTTCAATTGTTTTATTAAATCATTTTTGTGCAGGCGAAAACATTAGTTTAATCAGCGCTTGGATTACTCAACCTAAAATCTCATTTGCTCTAAATGCTGATGGTTTAGGTATGGCAATGTTATTATTAACTGTAGCATTAACGCCAATTATTATATTCTCTTCTTTTGGAAATGAATATAAAAATGCAAAAGGTTTTTATGCTTTAATTTTATTTATGGCTTTTGCTATGACAGGAACTTTCCTTGCAGCAGATGGTCTATTGTATTATATTTTCTGGGAATTAGCTTTAATTCCAATTTATTTTATTGCACTTATTTGGGGTAATGGTGATGCCGAAGAACGTAGAAAAGCTGTTGTGAAATTCTTTATTTACACACTTGCAGGTTCATTGTTCATGCTTATTGCTTTCATTTATTTATACCAAAAAGCAGGTAGTTTCTTGATCGAAGATCTTTACAAATTAAATTTATCAGCTACTGAACAACTTTGGATATTCTTGGCTTTCTTCTTAGCTTACGCTATTAAAATTCCAATTATTCCTTTCCACACATGGCAAGCAAATGTATACCAAAAAGCTCCAACTGTTGGAACTATGCTTTTGTCTGGTATCATGCTAAAAATGGGATTGTATAGTGTAATTCGTTGGCAATTGCCAATTGCACCATTAGCTGCGAAAGAATACATGAATATCTTTATTGCTTTAGGAATTGCCGGAGTTATCTACGGATCAATTGTTGCCTTGAGACAAAAAGATTTAAAGAAATTATTAGCTTATTCTTCTCTTGCGCACGTTGGATTAATTGCTGCAGGAACTTACACGCTAACTATTGATGGTTTACGTGGTGCTGTTTTACAAATGATTGCTCACGGTTTTGTTGTGGTAGGATTGTTCTTTGCTGCTGAAGTTATTTTTAGAAGATTTGAAACTAGAGAAATTTCTCAATTGGGTGGTATCCGTACACAATCACCGAAATTTACTTCTATGTTTTTAATTTTGGTATTGGCTTCTGTAGCTTTGCCAAGTACTTTTAATTTCGTTGGAGAGTTTACGGTTTTGTATAGTCTTTCTCAAATTAATATTTGGTTTGCTGTTTTAGGTGGAACAACTATTATTTTAGGAGCTTATTATATGCTTAAAATGTTTCAAAATGTAATGTTAGGAGAAACAAATTCTAAAACTTTTACAGATGTTTCTATTAATGAAGGAATTTCATTTGTAGCAATTATTGCGGTTTTGATTTTCTTCGGATTTTATCCAAAACCAATTACAGATTTGATCACACCAAGTTTAGAAACAATTCTAAACGTTATCAATAAAAATTAATATTTTAAATAAAAATAAATTAGGGCGTCATTAGTTTTAGATTTCCTAAATCAAAAAAACAAAAATGAATACATTAATAGCTATAACAGGATTGGGTATTTTCTGCCTATTGTTTGAAATTCTTAATTTAAGAAAGGCCATTGTTCCTATTACCATTATTGGTTTATTGGGTGTTTTGGCACTTAACTTTTACGAATTTGGATCAACAGCAAGTTACTATAATAATATGATTACGGTAAGTAAGTTCTCTACTACCTTTTCATCATTATTTATTGTTCTTACTATTTTCTTAGTAGCATTAAGCCATAATTTTTACGAGAATCATCCAACCAAAATTTCAGATTTTGTTGCTTTAAAAGTTTTCTTATTAGCGGGTGGAGTTGCAATGGTTTCTTTTGGAAATCTAGCAATGTTTTTCTTAGGAATCGAAATCTTATCGATTGCATTATATGTTCTTGCAGCAAGTGATCGTTTGAATTTAAAAAGTAACGAAGCTGGTATGAAATATTTCTTGATGGGATCATTTGCATCTGGAATTATCTTGTTCGGAATTTGTTTGATTTACGGTGCTATGGGAACGTTTGACGTTGCTGAAATTCACGAAATATCTTTATCTGCTGAGTTGCCAATCTGGTTTCCAATTGGAATGATTCTAATGATCATTGGTATGTTGTTTAAAGTAGCAGCAGTTCCATTTCATTTTTGGGCTCCAGACGTTTACGAAGGTTCACCTGCACTTACAACTGCTTTAATGAGTACTTTGGCTAAAGTTGTAGCGATTGCAACACTTTATAAATTAGTTTACGCTTTAAATTTAGTTCCCTCTTTAGACAATCAAGATCTATTAGGTACTTTTGAAAACATCGTTGTAATTATTTCAATTGCTTCTATGACTGTCGGAAACATAATGGCATTGCGTCAGGTAAATGTAAAACGTATGTTGGCATTCTCTGGAATCTCACATGCAGGTTTTATGTTAATGACTCTTTTAACTGTAGCAACTTCAAGTGGTGTTTTATTATACTATTCAACTGCATATGCATTAGCAGGAATTGCTGCTTTTAGTGTTATTTTATATGTATGTAAAAATCAGGATAACGAAGATATTACCAACTTTCATGGTTTAGGAAAAACAAATCCATTATTGGCTGCTATCCTTACAGGTTCATTATTATCTATGGCCGGTATTCCAATTTTTTCAGGATTTTTTGCAAAGTTGTTTTTATTCAACCAAACAATTCAGGCTGGATATATTGCTTTAGTAATTGTTGCGGTTATTAATTCAATTATTAGTGTTGGATATTATTTCAAACTAATCTTGGCAATGTATTCTAAAGAGCCAAATCAAGAACGTACAGGAAAACCATTTCTTATTTATGCAGTTGCTATTGTCTCAATTTCATTAAATATTATTTTAGGTTTATTCCCTTCTTTAGTTTTAGATCTTTTAAATTAAAATTTAAAATCTTATATAAATAGAAGCCGTCAATAATAATTGACGGCTTTTTTATTTGTACGAATAAATCCTTAAAACTATTCCTTTTTAATTGTTAAAAATTCCATAGCAATACAGGCATATACCAAAATATCGATTATATTTGATAAGTTTTAAAACCTATTACATTATGAACTTTAATTCGAAAAATCCGTTTTTAAGCAACAAGCGTTTTTCATCAAATGCCGTTTCAAAAGCAGAAGAAGTACATCACGCACAAATTATTGATTACAATCAAGAAATGACTTTGTCTGGTACAATTAATAAAACAGCAATTTTATTTTTATTATTATGTGCTGGATCAATCCTGACCTGGTGGATGTTTTTTAATGAAATGAACATTATGGTTCCTGCATTTGGAGGCGCTATTGTTGGTTTTATACTAGTGATAATATCTGCTTTCAAACCACAATATTCTCCTTATTTAGCCCCTGGATACGCTTTCTTTGAAGGATTATTTATAGGAGGAATTTCGGCAATATTTGAAGCTAAATATCCTGGAATTGTAATTAATGCCGTTGGAGCAACTTTAGTTACTTTCTTAGTATGTTTAGGTTTATATAAATTTAAAATTGTAAAAGTTACAGAACAATTCAAATCGGTAGTGATTGCTGCGACTTTAGCAATTGCAACTTATTACTTAATTTCATGGCTAGCTTCTTTGATTTTTAATTTCACTCCTGTTCATTATGGAAACGGAATGATGAGTATAGGAATTAGCGTTTTTGTAATCATTATTGCTGCACTAAATTTATTTTTAGATTTCGACCAGATCGAAAAAGGTGTTCAGGAAAGAATGCCAAAATTTATGGAATGGTACGGAGCGATGGGATTAATGGTAACATTAGTTTGGTTATACATTGAATTTTTAAGATTATTATTAAAATTAGCAAACAATAAATAATTTTTTACCACACATAAAAAAAGCCTTTTTGAAATTCAAAAAGGCTTTTTTTATGCCTCATTTTTTCCCAGAGTGAAGACATTTCTTTTAAACCAATCTACATTCTCTTATAAAAACTTAATCCTTAATTCAATTATTCTACAAAAATTATATCGACATCAACTTATATAATCGTTTCGAGAATCCTATGCAAACCTCTTTTTGTATTAAAAATTATTCCACACATTCTAAAAACTCAAAATTAACACCTCTTTTCTTTATTTAAAATGAAACATTAGCAATAATACAGCTAAAAAATTTTAGCATTTTATTTTGGGGAAAAGCAGTCAAAAGTATCCAAAAAAAACTGCCAAGCCTTAATTCTAGGAATATGTAATAAATTACATTTAATGCAATTAATTACATATTCCGTAAAAAATTATTATTTTTTTTACATGATGTATTTTTTAACTTAAAAATAATCATAATTCAAAAAATAAGCATATTTTTGTGTAATCGATTACAATTTTAAAATAACCACTAATTAAAATTGAGATCACAAAAAACCACAAACTAAACAACCTTAAAAAACTACTTATGAAAAAAAAACTACTTTACCTCATTTTACTGTTGGTCTCCGTACACCTATCGGCCCAACAATTGACCTTAACAGAATCTTCAGGCTGGCTTGAATCTGCTTTTGTAAAATGGACACCACTTGCCGGAGTAGACAGTTACAATGTCTACTATACTGGAGGAGGCCAAACCAATAAAAAAATCGATAACGAATTAATTCGTAGTTATGGTTCTTATTTCCGCGCTGACATTCCGGGTTTAGCTGCCGGAAACTACACGATAACAGTTAAACCAGTTACCGCAACTGTAGAAGGTGCAGGAAGTACGACATCTAGCTTAACAGTTTTAGCTCAAGATCGTAACGGCTTTGCTTTTGATGGTGGTCGTATTCCTGGAGCATATAATGCAGATGGAACCCCTAAAACTGGAGCCGTTATACTTTACATTACACAAAACACAAAAAATACAATTTCGATGAATATTACCGGAGCGAGCGCAAATCCATGCGTTGGTTTACAAAACATTTTATACGGTATTAAAAAAGGAAAAGACACACGTCCGTTTATCATTCGTTTAATTGGAAACATTACAGATATGACAGTAATGGAAGGCGGCGACATTACAATCGAAAACGCAAATAATGCAAATAGTTATGTTACTATTGAAGGTATTGGAAATGATGCAGTTGTAAACGGAATGGGAATACGTCTAAAATCGGCATCTAATATTGAAGTTAGTAATCTTGGTTTTATGAACTGTAATAGTACTGCTGGTGACAATGTTGGTTTACAAGACAAAAATGACCACGTTTGGGTTCACAATTGTGATTTATTTTACGGAAATGCGGGTTCTGATGCCGATCAAATAAAAGGTGACGGAGCAATGGATAATAAAGGATCTACTTATGTAACTTTTGCTTACAATCACTTTTGGGATAGCGGAAAATCAAGTTTATTGGGATTAAGTGAAGGAACTACAACAGGTTTATACATCACTTATCATCATAACTGGTTTGATCATTCAGATTCTCGTCATCCACGTGTAAGATTCTATTCAGCGCACATTTACAATAATTATTTCGATGGAAATTCAAAATATGGCTCAGGTGCTACTCTAGGTTCGTCATTGTTTGTAGAAAGCAATTATTATCGAAATAGTAAACACCCTATGATGATCTCTTTACAAGGAACTGATGTTTGGGATGAAGCCAATCAGAAAAATAACCCTGGAACTTTAGGAACTTTTTCTGGCGAAGCTGGCGGATCTATCAAAGCATTTAACAACACTTTTGATGCTGATATCGCAACCAACAACATGCGTTTTGTAGCTTATGGCGATACAAATCCATTATACAATGTGTCAGGAAAAATTAGTTCAACTACAGATTTCGATGCCTATGTTGTCACAAATCGAGGAGACCAGGTTCCTGCAACAGTAAAATCATTTTCAGGCGCTAATACCTATAATAATTTTGACACTAATGTATCATTATATGTAAAAAATTTAGTTGTTGAACAACCGGCAACTGCAAAAGCAAAAGTGATTCAATACGCTGGACGTGTCTCTGGAGGTGATTTAAAATGGACTTTTAACAATGCGACAGATGATTCTTCTGCCCTTGTTATTACAGCTCTTAAAACTGCACTTACTAACTATACTTCTACTCTAGTTGCAGTACAAGGCGAAACTGCCGCAGTTGTAAGCAGTCAAACGCTTTCTACTGACACGGACAACAATCAAACAGTAACTGCTAACACGGCAATAGAACCAATGATATTTACTTGGGGAGGTGACGCAACTAATGCAACCGTAACGGGTTTACCATCAAACGGAATCATTTTTACAAAAGATACTCCAAACAAAACTATTACAATTTCTGGAACTCCAACTGCAAATGTATCCTATTCAATCGCTACTAGTGGTGCGGCGGGAACACCAGCAACTGCAACAGGAACGATAACTCTTGAAGGCGCAGTAACAACTCCTCCTGGCGATCAAATACACAATTTTACTACATCAGGAAAAGACAATACTTTTTACACTATTACAGGAAATCTTGCTACAAACAAAGGAACTGTAACCTATAAAGATTTGACATTAACCCAGTGTCTAAAAATGGAAACTGCAACTACCATAACATACACAACTACGCAAACCAGTACATTGACACTTGTATTTGTAGAAGCAGCCGGTACTGCAAAAATAGACGGTACAAATTATACCGCTACAGGAGGAGTTCTCACTCTAACTCTAGATGCAGGCAATCATACAATTGCGAAAAAAGATACTGCAAATTTATTCTATATAAAAACTGCTTACAGTGGCAATCTAGGATTAAACCCGAAATTTGCTGCAAGCAGCTTAGCAATTTATCCAAATCCAGTTTCAAATCAATTATTTATCTCTGCCGAAAATGTTCAAAAAATTGAAATTTATAATATGTTGGGAACTTTAGTAAAAACAGCGATAAAAGACACCGAATCTATCGATCTAACCAATCTATCTTCAGGAAATTATTTAGTAAAAATAACAACTGATCAAGGCTCAGTAACAAAAAAATTAATCAAAAAATAATAACCAAAAAACAAAAAGAAAGGGCTTCCTAAATTGGAAGCCCTTTCTTTTTATAACTAATCTCTAGAACTACAAATCGAACTTGATTCCTTGTGCCAAAGGCAAACTTGTAGTATAATTGATTGTATTCGTTTGTCGGCGCATATAAATTTTCCAGGCATCAGATCCAGATTCTCTTCCTCCACCAGTTTCTTTTTCTCCACCAAAAGCACCACCAATTTCTGCACCCGAAGTTCCAATATTTACATTTGCAATTCCGCAATCTGATCCTACTACAGATAAAAATCTTTCGGCCTCACGTAAATTATTTGTCATAATAGCCGATGATAATCCTTGACCTACTCCGTTCTGGATTTCGATTGCATTATCTACTTCGCCCGAATATTTGATTAGATACAAAACTGGAGCAAAAGTTTCGTGCTGAACAATAGCAAATGAATTCTGAGCTTCTGCAATTGCAGGTTTAACATAACAGCCACTTTCGTAACCGTCACCCGAAAGCACTCCACCTTCAACCAAAATTTTTCCACCCTCGGCAACAACTTTATTCAAAGCAACAGCATACATTTCAACCGCATGTGTATCAATTAGCGGTCCAACATGATTGTTTTCGTCAAGTGGATTTCCAATTCTCAATTGCTTATATGCTGCAACTAATGCATCTTTTACCTTGTCGTAAATACTCTCATGAATAATTAATCTACGAGTTGATGTACAACGTTGTCCAGCAGTTCCAACAGCACCAAAAACAGCACCAATAACCGTCATTTTTATATCGGCATCAGGAGTTACAATAATAGCATTGTTTCCACCTAGCTCAAGTAATGATTTTCCTAAACGTCCTGCAACAGTTTGAGCTACAATTTTTCCCATTCGAGTTGAACCTGTAGCAGAAACTAACGGAATTCGAGTATCAGCCGTCATTAATTCGCCAATTTTATAATCGCCATTAATTAAACATGAAATTCCTTCCGGTAAATTATTTTCTTTAATAACCTGTGCAATAATATTTTGACAAGCAATTCCACAAAGAGGTGTTTTTTCAGATGGTTTCCAAACGCAAACGTCTCCAGAAATCCAGGCTAAAGCTGTATTCCAAGACCAAACTGCCACAGGAAAGTTAAATGCCGAAATGATTCCAACAACTCCTAATGAATGATACTGTTCATACATACGGTGTCCAGGTCTTTCAGAATGCATTGTTAATCCGTGTAATTGACGAGATAAACCAACAGCAAAATCGCAGATATCTATCATTTCCTGAACTTCACCATAACCTTCTTGCAAAGATTTTCCCATTTCATAAGAAACCAATTTACCAAGTGCTTCTTTATTTTCGCGTAACTTTTGCCCAAACTGACGAACAATTTCTCCACGTTGCGGCGCAGGAATTAAACGAAATGTTTTGAAAGCTTCTGTTGCCGCTTGCATAACTTTTTCATAATCCTGAGCAGTTGACATTTTTACCGAAGCAATTAATTTTCCGTCAACTGGTGAATAACTTTCTAAAATTTCTCCAGAAGAAAAATTCTGTAAACCTGTTGATGTTCCTTCATTTATCGTTTTGATGCCCAATTTTTCCAGAGCCTCATTCATTCCAAATTGCGATGCTATTGTTGTCATTGTAACTTTTTTAGTTAAAATTGTTATGTTTTTATGTAAAGATATTATTTCGAGTTGAATTTCAACTGCCTTTTATTGTTAAAAACAAAGTAAATTTAGAGTTATTAAATATCAATTTCTCAAAAACACACCAATTTATTCATATCAATTGATGAAATTTGTATTCTCAAAATTACTTAAACATGACTATTTTCAATCGTCTTTTACTTTGCTTCGTTTTCCTTTCTTTTAATGCTTTTTCACAAAAAGTACAAAAAACTTCTTTTCAGGTTGTTCCTTTAGGAATTAAAGGCGGAATTGACGAAAAAAATCTTTCGGCTTATATGGTCGCTCCAATAAACACAAACGATTATATCTGTTTGGATGCGGGAACTATAAATGCGGGAATTGAAAAAGCAATTGAAAAAAAAGTTTTTAAAGTTTCAACAAGTGACGTTTTAAGAAAATATATTAAAGGGTATTTTATTTCGCATGCACACTTAGATCACGTTTCAGGATTGATTATTAATTCTCCTGCCGATTCTTCAAAGACAGTTTATGCAACGGAGAAATGTATGGAAATGATGGAGAATCATTACTTCAACGATCAAACTTGGGCTAATTTTGGAGACAAAGGACCTGGAGTTCCTTTGAAAAAATATCATTTTCAAACTTTAAATATTGGTACAGAAACTCCAATTACCAATACCGCAATGACGGTAAAAGCTTTTCCGTTAAGCCATGTTAATCCTTTTGAGAGTACTGCATTTTTAATTAGAAACGAAGATTCGTATGTTTTATATTTAGGAGACACAGGACCAGACGCTGTAGAAAAAAGTGATAAATTAAAAGAACTTTGGACTGCTGTCGCACCACTTGTTAAGTCTAAACAATTAAAAGGCATTTTTATCGAAGTTTCATTCCCAAATGAGCAGCCAGATCAATTTTTGTTTGGTCATTTGACTCCAAATTATTTAATGAAAGAACTTCACACTTTAGAAGATTTATCAGGAAAAGATTCGCTTAAAGGTTTCAATATTATCGTTACACATTTAAAACCTCCCACTAAAAATATCCTAAAACTTAAAGAACAATTGCAAAAGCAAAATGATTTAGGAGTTAAGATTATTTATCCTGAGCAAGGAAAAAGATTTGAGTTGTAATTTAGACTTTAGAAACTAATCATTTAACGTTCTAAACCCGACAGGTTTTAAAAACCTGTCGGGTTTGAATTGAATTCAATATAATTTTATTTCTTCGCTACAAACCTAGGGTCCGATTCCATTACAGTTCCGCATTTATCACAAGTTCTTAATTCCTCTGAATTGTAAAAATGTTCGAAATGTGGCAGAAAGTCTTTCTCAATATTATGAAGTTCAAAAAATACTTCGTACAATTTATGATTGCAATTATCGCAATGCCAAAGCAATCCATCTGTATATCCTTTTCCAGCACGTTTACGCTCGATGACCAAACCTATAGAACCAGCAGAGCGAACTGGAGAATGTGGAACTTTTGCAGGATGAAGATACATATCACCAGCGTTTAACTCCATTTCTTTTCGTTCTCCATCTTCCTGAATTATAACTTTTATACTTCCTTCAAGTTGATAAAATAGCTCTTCGGTTTCGTTATAATGATAATCTTTTCGTGCGTTTGGTCCAGCAACAATCATTACGATATAATCGCCAGAATCTACATAAAGATTTTTGTTCCCAACTGGTGGTTTTAGTAAATGACGGTTTTCGTCGATCCATTTTGTAAGGTTGAAAGGTTTTGCTATTGCCATTTTTTGAAGTACTGAGTTTGTATGAAGCTAAGTTAGTGAAAAGTTTTCAGTCGTAACACTTAGTATTCAGTCGCAATCGCGGTTTTCAGGAAGTTGAGACTGAAGACTGAGACTGAATACTTAAAACTATTTCATTTCTTTTATCAAATAAATATAAACCGGAAAGTGATCACTAAAACCTACTTCGGTTTGACTATGACGAAGCGGATATCCTTTATATTGTCCTGAAGTTTGCACCAAATAAGGTCGGTTAAAAATACCTCCTTTCCAAAACTTGAAATTCGAATAATCGGGTTTTATAAGAGATTCTGTCATTATAATTTGGTCAAAAATATCCCACGAATCACGAAATGCAATTGTTCCCATTCCCTTATTCATCATTTCCTCGAAAGGATTATACATCCCAAACTCTGTAACTTCGGCCTTTTTTGCCTTTGCTCCTAATGCTATTTTTATACTTTTATTATAAGGTCCATCATTAAAATCTCCCATTGTAAACACTTTCGCATTTGGATTAATTTGCTGCAAAGAATCAATGATTCTTCTGTTTAATTGTCCTGCTGCTTCACGAAATTGACTACTTGCTTTCTCACCTCCGGATCGTGATGGCCAGTGATTTACGATGATACTGATTTCCTCATCATCTAAAAAGCCCGTAATTAAAAGTTGATCTCTTGTAAAAATTCGATTTTTATTGTTTTTTGACTCATTTTCAGTTTCAAAATCTTCAACCATTTCTTGTTTATCTTCTTTTGCAGCAGCATTATTTTTGTAAATCAATAAGGGAATATTGGAGAAAGATGTTGGTCTAAAATATTTTTTCTGATAAAGTAAAGCAACGTCAATTCCGCGTTTATCCGGCGAATCAAAATGAATAATTCCGTAATCATGATTTACTAATTGTGGCATTTTAATTAAATCTTCCAGAACACCACGATTCTCAACTTCAGAACCTCCAATGATTGTGGGTGCGTTTGAGTTTTCTGGTTTTCCAATTTCAGATATCACTCTCGCCAGATTACTCAATTTTTGCTTATATTTTTCTTCTGTCCAATGTTGAACACCGGTTGGAGTCCATTCGTCATCATTTGTACTTGCGTCGTCTGTTGTATCAAAAAGATTTTCGAAATTATAAAATGCAACGGTGTGAATATTATATTTTTTTGATTGTGCCTGAAGCGAAAATGAAAAAAAAATAATGAAATAGAGTTGAAATAGAACGAGCTTCATGGTTAATTATTTTACAAAAACCAATGTACACAAAATAATTAATTGTAAGAAAATTCAAATAAATTATTTATGTGTTTTATTTGTTTATGCTAAAATCTCTTGTAACTTGCTTACTTAATTTATCACTTAATAAAAAATGAAAAAACTATGTTTTGCTCTTGTCTTATCTCTTTTATTTAATATTTCTCATGGGCAAAAAAACACTTCATTTGTTGACAGTATCAGAATCACGCATCACATTCCTGAACTAGCTTATGCTGTAGTTTCGGCCGACTCAATTTTAGAAATTCAAACATTGGGTTATCAACGCATCGACTCAAAATACAAGGCAAAAATTAGCGATAAATTCCGCTTAGGATCTATGACAAAAACAGTTACGAGTTATATTGCAGCGGTTTTGGTTAAGGAAGGAAAAATAAAATGGGATACTAATTTTTTTGATCTATATCCAGAATTAAAAGCCAAAAGTAATCCGGCAACTTACAATTTTACATTGCAGGACTTTATAACTTTTCGTGCCAACATAAATACTTGGTCTTACGGAAATGAAAACCCAACTCAAAAAGAGATTAAAGGCAATAATCAACAACAGCGTTACGAATTTATTTCTTGGTTTTTGAAACAAAACCCTGTTACAGAAACACAACCTATATTTTGGTCTAATCCAAGTTATGTTGCAGCGGGACTTATGCTAGAAAAAGCATCTGGCAAAAACTATGAAACTTTAGTAAAAGAATTGGGCAAAAATTTAAACATCGATTTTGACTTTGGGCAGCCAAATTTCAAAAATCAAAATGAGCCTTGGGGACACGACGAAGATTTAAAACCAGAAAAACCAGCATTAAATTACAAACTAAACTGGCTTTCTTCGGCAGGAAATATAAATGTTAGTTTACCTGATTATTGTAAATTTATTCAAATGCAACTTCAAGGTTTAGAAGGAAAATCAAAATTATTTACAAAAGACGAATTTAATTATATGCATTTTGGCTTACCCGAATTTTCTTTTGGATGGAATTCTGAAATTAAAGAATCCAATCAATTACTATATTCATTTCATAACGGAAATCCGGGAACTTTTTTAACCAAAGTGTATATTTGTAAATCCATAAACAAGGCTTTTATTCTTTTTGCCAATGTGCAATCTGAAGAAGCAGATAAAGGATTAATTTTAATTCTTGAAAATTTACAAAACAAATATGGCGGTTAATAATTGAATAGAAACCTCATCTAAAAAATAATTTATAATTTTAAGCAAAAAGAAACTATGATCACGAAACACTTTCAGCACTTCAAGAAACACATTGCTTTTGGTAAATTCGTATTTCTTATTTTTGCCTTACAATCATTCACCTGTCAATCTCAACAAAACATGATAACACCACCTTATTTACAAAAAGGAGATACTGTCGCTATTTTGGCAACAGCAAGAAAAAACATCGACGACAACTTAAAACCTACAATAGATTTATTGCACAGTTGGGGATTAGAAGCTGTTGTTGGAACCACAATTGGACTTGACTATAACCAACTTGCCGGAACTGATGAACAACGTGCTGCCGATTTTCAGCATCAATTAGACAATCCAAATATTAAAGCAATTTGGTGTGTCCGTGGAGGATATGGAACGGTAAGAATGATCGATTTACTTGATTTTACCAAGTTTAAACAACACCCAAAATGGGTTATTGGTTTTAGTGATGTTACAGTTTTGCACAATCATTTAAATACAATGGGTTACAAATCTATTCACGGAATTATGCCTGTAACAGTTGCTCGTGCTACTCCGGCGGCTATTAGTTCAATGAAATCGAGTTTGTTTGGAGAACCGTTATCTTATTCTGTTGCTCCGGATAAAATGAATCGTTTTGGTAAAGCTACTGGCGAACTAGTTGGTGGGAATTTGTCAATTTTATACAGCTTATTAGGTTCTCCATCTGCCATAGATTGTAAAGACAAAATTTTATTTATTGAAGATCTCGACGAATACTTGTATCATATTGATCGTATGATGATCAATTTGAGACGCAACGGTTGCATCGAAAACCTAAAAGGAATCATTGTTGGTGGTATGACCAAAATGAAAGACAATGAAGTTCCGTGGGGTAAAAATGCCGTCGAAATTATAGATGATGTAACCAAAAAATATAATATCCCTGTAATATTCAATTTTCCTGCAGGACATATTCAAGACAATCGTGCTTTAATTATGGGGAATACCATTTCTATTGATGTAAATGCATCCGGAAGCACTGTAACTTTTCAGAAATAAAATTATCTCAGAAGTTCCTTAGTTACGGAATTTTAAATACCACATATTATAATCTCGCAAAGACGCGAAGTCGCAAAGAAAGGAATCAAACTTTGCGACTTCGCGTCTTTGCGTGCAAATTACTGGATAAGGCATAAAAAATTCATAACTCACAATTAAAAAAATGGCTGAACACAATGAACTTGGCAAAAAAGGAGAAGAACTTGCGGTAGAATATCTTCAGGAAAATGGATATGAAATTTTAGATCGAAACTGGACTTTTCAGAAGGCCGAAATAGATATTATTGCTCAAAAAGAATCCATTTTGGCAGTAATTGAAGTTAAAACACGATCGAGTTTAGATTTTGGTTCTCCACAGGATTTTGTTAAGCCAAAAAAAATTCAGCTTTTGATAAAAGCAGTAAATGCCTACATAAACTATAGGGAAAAGGATTTTGGAGACGACTTAAATATTCGATTTGACATCATAGCCATCCATAAAAACGGTGAAACATTTGCAATTGAACATCTTACGGATGCTTTTTATCACTTTTAACATAATTTTTTATTGTTATAATTGTAACAAATTGTTTTTTAATTTATATTTGCAGAGATTTATAACATCAAATTAACTACGCAAACCAATTACGTTACAAAAAAAAAGAAAAAAAATTATGAAAACCGTTTCTTCAATCGTCGAAAATTACATCAAAACCAAACCCTTTTTATTAAATGCGCTATCGCTTGGAATCATCAACCTGACGTCGCTTTCTCGGAACATTATGACCGAATTGGAAAGTGAATTTGGCAAAGAGGTGAAACAAGGTGCTGTTGTAATGTCACTAAAACGACTCACAGAAGAATTGGATTTTAAATTAAATCATAAAATTAATAAAGTCATAAAAAATATTGGCGAAATTACGGTTCGCTCAGAATTGACAGATTACACTTTTGCTGCTTCAGAAACTGTTTTAAACAAACAAGCCGACTTAATTTCTGACATCAATGCTTTATCTGATATTTTTTATACTTCGTCTCGTGGTGTAAACGAAACTAACATTGTGGTGAGCAGTAGTGTAAATCATTTAGTTGAGAAACATTTTATTCGTGAAAAACTAATTCAAAAACTCGACAATTTAGCTTCTATAACCGTAAAATTACCAAAAGAAAATATTGTAGTTCCCGGAATTTATTATTTCATTTTTCAGCGTTTGGCTTGGGAAGGAATTATCATTAACGAGGTAATTTCGACTTCAAACGAATTTACAATTTTAGTTGGAGAAGATCAGGTTGATGTTGCTTTTAAAGTAATTAAAGACTTGAAAAACTAAATATAAATTAATCGTTTTTAACTAAAAAGAATGGCCGTATGAAAAAGTTCATACGGCCATTTTATTTTTGCCACGAATTTCACGAATTTCCACAAATTTAATTCGTGGAAATTCGTGAAATTCGTGGCAACTTTATTTTTACTCTCCCAACATCTCCATCAACTCCAAAGCTCTTTTTGTAGATTTTACATTCTCAAAAGTCAGTAAAAGACGTAAACCGTTTGGTGTTTGTTTTTCTTTCATAGTGCAATGATTACTATGTGTAGTCACAAATTTTATCACTTTATGAAAACGCTTCGATTGGTAATAATCTGATTGTTGATCTGAAACGAAATAACCAATCATTTTACCTTTTTTCATAACCAGTTTCTCAATACCAACTGCTGTTGCAATCCATTTAATGCGAATACTATTCATTAATGCATTGGCACGTGGAGGCATTGGACCAAAACGATCAATTAATTTGTTTTGAAAAACAATCAATTCTTCTTCATTTTTCACAGAACCCAATTCGTTATATAAACTCAAACGCTCGGTAACATTATTGATATATTCATCTGAAAATAACAACTCAAAATCAGTATCGATTTGTAGATCTTTTACGTATTCTTTCGTTTCAATATCGTTCTCTTCAGGATATAAATCTTTAAATTCGTTTTCTTTTAATTCTTCGATCGCTTCGTTCATGATTTTTTGGTACGTATCAAAACCAATTTCATTAATGAAACCACTTTGTTCTCCACCTAATAAATCTCCTGCTCCACGAATTTCAAGATCTTTCATGGCAATGTTAAAACCACTTCCCAATTCGCTAAACTGTTCCAGAGCCTGAATACGTTTTCTGGCATCTTCGGTCATTGATGAATATGGTGGACAGATGAAATAACAGAATGCTTTTTTGTTGCTTCGTCCTACTCGACCACGCATTTGGTGCAAATCTGATAATCCGAAATTATTGGCGTTATTGATGAAAATCGTGTTCGCATTTGGCACATCCAATCCACTTTCGATAATTGTGGTTGCGACCAAAACATCAAAATCTCCGTTCATGAAACCTAACATCAATTCTTCGAGTTTAGCGCCTTCCATTTGTCCGTGACCAATTCCGACTCTGGCATTTGGAACCAAACGCTGAATCATTCCGGCCACTTCTTTTATGTTTTCGATTCTGTTATTAATGAAGAAAACCTGTCCGTTTCGCTGAATTTCATACGAAATCGCATCACGAATTACTTCTTCATTAAAACCAACCACATTCGTTTCTATGGGATAACGATTTGGCGGAGGCGTTGTAATTACCGATAAATCTCGCGCTGCCATTAACGAAAACTGTAGCGTTCTCGGGATTGGCGTCGCCGTTAATGTCAACGTATCGACATTTGCTGCAATGGTTTTTAATTTGTCTTTTACGTTTACACCAAACTTTTGTTCCTCATCAACAATCAATAAACCTAAATCTTTAAAAACTACATTTTTGTTGACCAATTGATGCGTTCCAATTACGATATCTAGTTTTCCTTCGGCTAAATCTTTTAGGGTTTGCGCTTTTTGTTTCGCAGTTCTAAATCTATTTAAATAGCCAATAGAAACCGGCATATCTTTCAAACGTTCTGTAAAAGTTCTGTAATGCTGATAAGCCAAAATTGTAGTCGGAACCAAAATCGCAACTTGTTTGCTATTATCTACGGCTTTAAAAGCGGCACGAATAGCAACTTCCGTTTTTCCGAAACCTACGTCTCCACAAACCAAACGATCCATTGGGCGATCACTTTCCATATCGGCTTTTACTTCTGCCGTCGATTTGGTTTGATCTGGTGTATCTTCATAAATAAACGAACTTTCTAATTCGTTTTGTAAATAACTGTCTGGCGCAAACTGAAAACCTTTTTCTAAACGACGTTTTGCATACAACTGAATCAGGTTGAAGGCAATATGTTTGACACGCGCTTTGGTTTTTTGTTTTAAAATTTTCCAGGCGTTCGATCCTAACTTATAAATTTTAGGCGGCGTTCCGTCTTTTCCGTTGTATTTGGAGATTTTATGAAGAGAATGTATGCTTACATAAACAATATCATTATCTGCATAAACCAGTTTTATGGCTTCCTGCGTTTTGCCTTCAACCTGAATTTTTTGCAATCCGCCAAACTTTCCAATTCCGTGATCGATGTGCGTTACATAATCTCCAACAGAAAGTGCGGTTAATTCTTTAAGCGTGATATTCTGCTTTTTCGAATAGCCGTTTTTAATGTTGAATTTATGATAACGCTCAAAAATTTGATGATCTGTATAAGCCGTTATTTGATTTTCTTCGTCAATAAAACCTTGATATAAAGGCAATACAATGGTATGATATTGCTTGCGAATATTCTCTGAATTAGCTTCATCTAAAGTTTCAAAAATATCATGAAAACGTTTCGCCTGAGTTTCATTCGAACAGAACAAATAATTTTTATATCCGTTAAAATGATTATCACTCAGATTATTCAACAACAAATCAAATTGTTTATTGAAGGATGGCTGCGGCTGAATATGAAAATCGAATGTTTTTGTTGTTTTGAAAACGGATTTCGAAGCCAATTCAACAATCGAAAAATCTAAAGCTCGTTTAATGAAAGAAGCCTGATTTAAGAATAACTGCTCAGGCTCTGCATGTTTTATTTCTTTTGATAATTTCTCAAAAGCTTCTTCCGCCCTTGCAAATTGTTTGTCTAACTGACTAAAAAGTCCTTCTGTATTTTGAATAAAAAGAACTGTTTTCTCAGCAATATAATCTAAGAAACTTTCTCTGTTTTCCTGAAATATCTTGTTCTCGACATTCGGGATAATTGTGATTTTTTTATGCGTTTCTACAGAAAGTTGCGTTTCTACATCAAAGCTTCTAATACTGTCAACTTCGTTTCCAAAAAACTCAATTCTGTACGGATGATCGTTTGAAAAAGAAAAGACATCGACAATTCCTCCACGAACCGAAAATTCGCCTGGTTCTGTAATAAAATCAACTCTCTTGAATTCGTATTCAAACAAAACTTCGTTGATAAAATCAATCGAAATTTTATCATTCAAAGCGACTTTCAAAGTGTTTTTGTCTAATTGCTGACGCGTAACTACTTTCTCAAAAAGTGCTTCAGGATAGGTAACAATTATGGCTGGTTTTTTTCGGGAATTGATTCGGTTTAAAACCTCAGCGCGAAGCAAAACATTCGCATTATCTGTTTCATCAACTTCATACGGACGACGAAATGAAGCGGGATAAAACAAAACATCCTGTTCTCCTATCATTTGTTCAAGATCGTTCAAGTAATAAGCTGCTTCTTCTTTATTGTCTAAAACGACCAAAAAAGGAAGTTCTGCTTTTTTAAAAACAGCACGAATTACAAATGAAATTGCTGATCCTAACAATCCGTTAAGATGCATTTTTATCTGATTTTGCTCTAGTAATTGTGTGGCAATCTGCTGATTTTTTGGCAGATTATCATACATGGTATATAAGGCGTTTTTACTCAATTTTGACTATTTTTGATCTGTTGTTTTCAACTGAAGCGAACTTGTACTTGCATTTGGTATTGCACGTGTTGTGTCTAACATCTTCAAGAAATCCTCTTCTCCTTCTTCTTTTGGAATTTTACTTTTTACGTTTATAACATCCATTTGTCTTTCTAATGAAACCAATTCTTTGTTAATTTCTCCAATTAAGAATGCTACTTTTTTATCCGGAATTTGATTTAAATGAATAAATAAATCCATCATCCTGATTTTAGTAATCAAGATTGAAATTCGGCTTTTAATTGGTGGCACATTAAATTCTGCTGGGATATTACTGTTTAAAGCCATTGCTTTTTTTGAAATAGCTGCTGACTTTTTTTGGAATGCTCCGATGGTTTTTCGGGGTTTATCGCCAAGTTCTTTCAAGAATTCACGCCATTCTGTCCAGGAAGTTGTTTTTTGCTCTGCGATTTCATTGATAGGTTCATCAATAAACACCCATGCTTTGCTGACATTATTAAAAATAACTTCATTTTTTTTAGCTTCTTTTTCATTTTCAGCACGACGTTTTTCATCTTCATTTTTACATGAATTTAGCACAAAAACAAAAAGTAGAAAAAGAGATATTTTATATTTCATTTGGTAAAACATTAAGCTACAAAGTTACAAAGTAAATTTACAATTACGAATTCTGTTTTTTGCTAAAGATTCTATAAATCATGGTCGCTTTTTTGCCAAATTTTTAAAAGATTAGAATAATTGTCTTTAGGCTTAATATCAATAAAAATGGACTATTTACAACTATTTCAAAAAGGCACAAAGACACATCTTTAAAAATGAATTATCCAACAAACCAACTTTTTTGTTATTGAATTTATAATTTATGATTGTAATAAATGTATGTAATTGCGAAAACGTTATATTTGTGTCTCTAAAAAAAACTCATTTAAATGAATCCAAAAATATTGATCATAGGTGCTTGCGGTCAAATTGGGACTGAATTGACTCAGAAGTTACGCAAGCTTTACGGAACAGAAAATGTAATTGCTTCTGATATTCGAAAATTAAATACTGATGTTGTTAATTCAGGTCCGTTCGAAGTTGTCAATGCTTTAGATTTTAATCAAATTGAACATTTGGTAGAGATTCATCAAATTACTGACATTTATTTGATGGCGGCACTTTTATCGGCTACAGCCGAGAAAAACCCTGCTTTTGCCTGGGATTTGAATATGAATTCTTTATTTCATGTTTTGAATTTAGCGAAAGCAAAAAAAATAAAAAAGATTTTCTGGCCATCAAGTATTGCGGTTTTTGGACCAACAACTCCAAAAGAAAATACGCCTCAATATACTGTAATGGAGCCTTCGACTGTTTACGGAATTAGTAAGCAGGCGGGAGAAAGATGGTGCGAGTATTATCATAATATTTATGGCGTTGATGTTCGAAGCATACGCTACCCTGGTTTAATCAGCTGGTCTACACCTCCAGGTGGTGGAACAACAGATTATGCTGTGGATATTTTTTACAAGGCGATTGCAGATAAAAAATACGAGTGCTTTTTATCCTCTGAAACAAAAATGCCTATGATGTATATGGATGATGCTATTGATGCAACCATTAATATTATGAAAGCACCGGTTGAGGAAATCAAAATACATTCTTCATACAATTTGGCGGCAATGAGTTTTACGCCAACAGAAATTGCTAATGAAATTAAGAAACATATTCCTGAATTTGAGATTACTTACAATCCTGATTTCCGTCAGAAAATTGCGGATAGCTGGCCAGCAAGTATCGATGATTCTCAAGCAAGAGAAGACTGGAACTGGAAACACACTTTTGATCTTGAAACGATGACAAAAGATATGATTGAACATTTGAGTTAAATCTAATAACTCGAGTTCAATATTTTATTGAAGCTCATAAAAAAATTGAATAGCGTCCAACTTTAGTTGGATGGAAAAATAAATTATACCAAAATGGCTTTAGCCAAACTGTAAAGGTTTGGCTAAAGCCATTTTCTATTTAAATCTTATTTCTCCAGCTAAAGCTGGAGGCTATTAAAATATACTTTAAGCGAAAAAAGTCCCGTTTATTAATTTAAACGGGACTTTTTTACTTTTATAAAATGAAGATTACTTCACTTCAAAAACATTATTTGCAGCTTTTACATCAGCCATTAATCCGCTTGGATCGATTGTGATTTTTTTAATTGCTGTTTTGTTTTTATCAATTGTAAAACTGTAGTTTGACTGTGCCCAAGCCCAATCTTCTAAAACTGTTCTCTTTTGATTTGGATTCGGATTTGGCTTAATAAAATTCATCATTCGTAATGGAATGTAGAAATTTTCAGAAGTTCCATCTGTATAATCTACTCTTAGATCGATTGGCATTGGCATTCTACCGATTCTTTCCAGAGTTACAGTTGTTTTTCCTGCATTATCAATTACATCTTTAATTCCGTAATCAATTGTATTTGTGGTTTCAGCCCAATCGATTAAATACCAATCTAACTCAGCTCCAGAAACTCTTTCTGCTGTTCTCTTAATATCGTTTGGAGTTGGATGCTTGAATTTAAAATCATTAAAATATCTTTTTAAAGTTGCATCAACATTGTCTTTACCTATTACATATTCTAGTTGCGACAAAAAGATACTTCCTTTGATATAAGATGAAATACTATATGGTCTGTTTTCGTCGTAACGATCACCGTGTGTTGTTTGCGGTTGCTCTTTTCCTGAATTAACCAAACTGTAATAAGCTTTGTAATTCCCTACAAATGGGTTTACTTCTTTTTTATCTCCTTTTAATTCATTCAATGCACTGTCTTCAATGTAAGTTGTAAAACCTTCATCCATCCATGGGTGTTTTGACTCGTTTGAAGCTAAAACATGTTGAAACCAAGAATGTCCTAATTCATGCGTTGCAGTTCCTAGAATTCCTTCAACAGTTCCGCTTCCCATCATTAATGTACACATTGCATATTCCATTCCACCATCTCCACCTTGAATAAATGAGTATTGTTTGTACGGATAATTTCCAACTCTATGATTGTAATAATCCATCACTTTTACCATTAAAGGTTCAACTTGTTTCCAATTTGCAGTAGTTTTTGGATCATTTTTGTAGAAGAAATGCAAATCGACATCATTTGGTCCTTTTACAATATCATGTGTATAATCCTTATCTGCAGCCCAAGCAAAATCATGAACCATTGGTGCAATAAAATGCCATGTTAATGTTTTTGTTTTCTTTGGATATACAACCGTTACACCAGCATCTTCGTAACCGTGACCAATTGTGTTTTTGTCCTGTAAATAACCCGAAGCACCAATTGTGTAATCTTTATCCATTGTAATTTTAACATCAAAATTACCCCAAACACCGTGAAATTCTCTTGCAATGTATGGATCTGCATGCCAACCTTCAAAATCAAATTCGGCTAATTTTGGATACCATTGTGTCATCGAAAATTCAACTCCCTCAGAACTATTACGTCCTGAACGACGAATTTGAACGGGAACTTGTCCGTCGAAATCTAAAGTAAAAGTTGTTTTTGTATTTGGCAAAATTGGTTTAGCCAAAGTCACTTCCATTATTGTCCCAGAAATTCTGGTTTGTGCCGTTACTCCGTCTTGCTTGAAATTTGTAATTTTTAAAAATCCAATTTCATTTGGTTTCAAAGTTTCAATACGACTTTGTTTAGTCTCCTTTCCATCGGCACCTTTCACTTTGTTTACCATTCTTCCATCAGGATCTTTTATAGAATGCAAACGAGCATCCATTTCACTTCCTGGCTGAAAAGCATTTGAGAACAAATGGTAAAATACCTTTTTTAGCGTATCAGGAGAATTGTTGGTGTATACCAATTCTTGTTTTCCTTTGTATTGATAATTTTTTACATCCATGGAAACTTCCATTTTGTAATCTACATGTTGCTGCCAATACGGAGCACTTTGTGCAAATGCTGAGTTTAAGCCCAAACTCAAAAAGGAAAGTAGTATAATTTTTCGCATTGTTTTTACAATAAAAATGGAAGAGTTGCCACTCTTCCATTAGGTTACTATTTTGTGTTATTTTATTTTTTTGACATTTTTTCTGCCATCAATAAAGCATTATAAGCATTAACCATTTTTGCTGTTCTTGATGATTCTACAGAAGAAACTGCTACAGGTTTTTCTTGTGGATTTGGATTTTCTCCTAAAACCACTTTTGATGGAAGCGCAACTCCAGAATCCATTAAAATCTGTTTTACTTGTGCTGCTTTTAATTTTGGATAATATGAACGAATCAAGGCTGCCACTCCTGCCGCATTTGGTGCTGCCATTGAAGTTCCTTGTAAATATTTGTATTTATTATTTGGAACTGTTGCGTAAATTTCTTCACCTGGAGCAAAAACGTCAACATTTATTTTTCCAAAATTCGAAAACGGAGCTACAACTGTTTCTCCATATTCTTTATTTATTGCTCCAATTGTAATTAAATTGTTTGCAAATTCTTTGACGTTATCTTCAGAATCATTTGGGTAATTGATGTTTTTAGTTTCATCAATATTGTAACCATCATTTCCTGCTGCATGAACAATTAAAACATCTTTTTTGGCTGCATATTTTATCGCATCGTAAACCCATTTTTTATGTGGAGAAAAGCTTTTTCCAAAACTTCCGTTGATCACTTTTGCTCCGTTATCAACCGCATAACGAATTGCCAAAGCGATATCTTTGTCATACTCATCTCCGTCTGGAACGGCTCTTACTGTTAATATTTCGACATTATTTGTAACACCGTCTCCGCCTAAATTGTTTCCACGAATTTGACCAATGATTCCTGCAACGTGCGTTCCGTGAAGTGCTTTTTCTTTATCCGGTCCAAAAACTACATTATTTCCGTAGTGATTGTCTTTGATATCTTCTGGATTATCTCCTACAATTTTTCTTCCGTCGTATTCTTTATTTAAATTGTAATTTAACTGATCGTAAACTTGGTCGTTATACTCGTTTAATTCGGCTTCTGGATCAAAAGTTGGACCTGCATTATTAAAAATCATGGCCATAACTTTTTTACTTTGTAGAACATTTGGATCTGCAGAAGTAATTGAACTTAAATCTTCAAGTTTATAAGTTGTTTTATTTAGAGCCTTTTTAATTGTATTATGATAATTTAATAATTCATCAACTTGTTCTTTATCTTTTAAAGCATCTTCGTATTTTTTTGTATACTGCGCTAAAGCTTCTTTATATTCTGGAGAACCATCATCGCCTTTTTTAACAATACGAGTCATTTCAAGATTTTCGTGAACGGCATTTCCAAGAAAATTCCATCCGTGAACGTCGTCGATAAAACCATTTTTATCATCATCGATTCCGTTACCAGGAATTTCTTTAGGATTTGTCCAGATCATTCCTTGCAAATCTTCGTGCTCAATATCGACACCAGAATCTACAATACCTACAATTACTTTTACGCCTTTTTTCCCTTGCAGTAATTCGGCATAAGCCCTATCAACACTCATTCCCGGAATCGAGTCTTTTAATAAATCTAGCTGACTCCATCTTTTTAATTCATTTTCGCTAACTGGTGCTTTTTTAACAATAGCTAAAGGTGCAACAAGTGGCTGTTTTGGAGCTGAATTTTGCGCTTGTAAATTTGCGCTACAACCTGCTAAAACAAGTAATGCAAAAGCAGATAATTTAAGGGGATTTATATGACTCATGTATCTGTAAATAATTGTAAAGTTAAATTATGCGCCTAAATTATGATTTTTTGTTACATAAAACTAACGATTAACACTGTGTTATGATTTTTATTGTAACATTAAAAAAAATGACAAAACGTAAAAAAGTGTTCTAAACACAAAGTTTTCACTTCATTTTCTCTTAAAATTTATTGTCTAAATCAATAATTCCGTATTAAACTCTAAAAAAAATAAAATCCTACTTACGGTTTCCCGTAAGGAAAAATAAATTGCATTTTGTACACTTGCGCGACCTAATCCTTAAACCTTATCTATGAAAACAAAACTACTCTTGTTGCTATTATTAGCAAATTTTTCTATTTATGCTCAAACTAATTTGGTATCCAATGGAGACTTCGAAAGCTGGACGCAATCTTCACAGCCAACGGATTGGTTTCGTTTCACTAATGGACTCCTTTATCAGGATTCTAATGCTCAACATGGCGCTTCAAGTACAAAAATGGAAATAACAAGTGGTACGCTCCACTTCATGAATAGCAGCCCGTTTGCAATACAATTAGGAAAAGCATATCGCGTTACAATGTATCACAAATTGGTTTCTGGGACATTTTCGTCTGTCGAATTATCGTTGACAAAAAATGATGCCTTTAAAACAACTTTAACAAAAACAATAGAAACTAGCACGGTTAATTCTGAATGGAGAAAAATTGAATTTGACTATGTTGCTACTACTACTCAAAATGCCGAAATTAGCATTTTGGTTACAGGAACTACTGGTTCTCAAATTTTAATTGATAATGTTTCGATTGTAGATGTTGCAGAACTTGGACCTAAATATACACTTATTCCAGATGTAAACTTCGAAAATGCTCTTATAGAAGCAGGTATAGATTCTGGTACTGCAGACGGAAAAGTTTTAACTTCGAAAGTTGCTACGGTAACCAACTTATTTTTATCATCAAAAAATATCGCAAGTCTTAGTGGTATAGAAGATTTTAAAGCTTTACAAATTCTTTCTTGTTTATACAATCAATTAACTAGTGTAGATATCTCTAATAATACCAACTTGACACATTTAAATATAGATGGTAATAAGTTGACAAAGCTTGATATCGCTAAAAACACTAAATTAACTGAATTAACCTGCGATGACAACCAAATCGCTTCGTTAGATTTATCTTTTACACCCTTGTTGACGGAGTTGAGTCTTAATTCTAACCCGGTAACTTCGATAGATGTTACTAATTTAAAATCATTACGCCGTTTGTCTTTTCTTAAGTGTATGATATCATCCATAGACTTAACAAATAATAAAGATTTAACTTCCCTTCTGGCTAACCGCAACAAACTAACAGTACTAAATCTATCTCAAAACAAAGAGTTAGTCCATCTTGACTTTTATTCTAATTCACTAACGGCATTAGATGTAAGTGCAAATACTAAACTTGAATATTTAAATATCTCTTCTAACCCAATTACAAGTATTGATCTAAAATTAAATATCAACTTAAAAGCTTTAGTTTGTGTTACTACTCAAATAAGTACTCTTGACTTAAGTAACAATAAATCCTTAATTGGTTTAAATTGTCAAAACAATACCAATTTGACCGAATTGAATTTAAAGAACGGGAATAATAGCAATTTAGTAAAATCTTATACTTATTGGACAGGTACTCGCGGCGCGCCTGAAATATCAAGTTTTCAAAACAACTTAAAATTATCCTGCATAGTTGTTGATGACGTAGCTTACGCTAACACAAACTGGTCTACGCTTACAAGTTATCCAATTCTATTTACATTAAACTGCGCTTCTCTGGCTTACACTTTAATTCCCGACGCAAATTTTGAGATTAAATTAATGGCTCTCGGATTTGATAAAGATGGAAAAAACGGTAAAGTATTAACTTCGAGTATTTCTACACTAACTTCATTAAATGTTTCTAAAAGCAATATTACAGACCTAACAGGAATTCAGGATTTTAAAGCGTTAACATCTTTAAATTGCTCAGAAAATGCTTTAACAACACTTGACGTTTCTTCAAATGTAAATTTGAAAACTTTAACAGCTAATAAAAACCAATTGAAGTCTATAAATACTTCAAAAAATTTAGCTTTAGAATCTTTCACGGGTAGTGAAAACCAATTTACAGCTTTAGATTTTTCATCTAATACTGCGCTACTTAGAGTTTATGCAACAGATAATGTATTAACAAGTCTAAATGTTAGCAACAACAGTAAGTTAACAACATTATGGTGCCAAAGAAATAAACTACCAAACTTAGAGATTTCAAAAAACACAGCCTTAACTGAATTTGTTTGTGACAGGAATGAATTAGAAACATTAAATGTTTCTAAAAATACTGCTTTAACAACTTTAACTTGTTCTGAAAACAAATTGAAAAGTTTAGATGTTTCTCAAAATACTTTACTAAAAATCTTCAATTGTTCAATTAACAAGTTAGAGAGTTTAAATGTAAAAAACGGAAACAACACTTTGCTGGATCCTGCAAACTTATCATTCTTTTCCAACTTAAATTTAAAATGTATTTTAGTAGATGACGTAGCTTTTGCCAACACGAACTGGTCAAAATTAAAAGACGCCTCAGCAACTTATAACACAGATTGCACCGCTTACACATTAATTCCTGACGCTTTTTTTGAACAAAAATTAATTGATTCAGGAATTGACACAGACGGTAAAAATGGAAAAGTTGTTACTGCAAGTATAGCGGGTGTAAAAGATTTAAATCTTCAATCAACTAATGCAAAAGATTTAACTGGTCTGGAAGATTTTATATCCTTAGAGAATTTAACTACTCCTGGCACAAAGATCACAAAACTAAATGTTACAAAAAACACGGCCCTAAAAACATTAAATTGCAGCTCTGAAGACCTAAGCTCATTAGATTTGACAAATAACATAAATCTAGTTAGTTTAAATGCATCGAACAATAAATTCAGCACGTTAAATACAAGTAAAAATTTAGCTCTTGAAAGTTTAAATCTTACCAGTAATACACTGACCGTTTTAGACATTCAGAACAATATAAATCTAACTTCTTTAAATTTAACGCTTAATACTAACTTGAGCAGCATTAATGTATCTAAAAATACGAAGTTAGTAACTTTAGAAGCTGCATCAACTGGTATTCAAAATTTGGATATTACAGCAAATACAAAACTTATCAGTTTGATTTGTGGTAACAGTAAACTTAATAGTTTAGATGTTTCTTCAAATCCATTATTGGTTACTTTAAATTGCCAAAACAACGCGCTAAAAACTTTAAATTTAAAAAATGGAAAAAACACTTTGTTTGGCACCAATCTTAACTTTAAAAATAATGCAGGATTAACTTGTATTTTAGTAGATGATGTTTCTTATTCTGACACAAATTGGAGCACTTTTAAAGATGCCGCAACAAATTACAGCTTAGATTGTATACCTTATACTCTAATTCCTGATTCAAATTTTGAAGACAAATTAATTGCTCTTAAAATTGACAAAGATGGTAAAAATGGAAAAGTAGCAACTTCAAGCATTAGTTCTCTTACTTCGTTAGATATTTCTTCAAGTTCTATTAAAGATCTTACAGGAATTAAGGATTTTACATCTTTAACCATATTAAATTGTAGCACAAATCAAATAACATCATTAACTCCTGCAAACAATCTTTTACTGACGGTATTAAACTGTAGCGCAAATCAGTTAACTTCTTTAAATACTATAAACAATCTTTTGTTAACCGATTTAAATTGTTCTTCAAATTTAATAACTTCAATTGATGTTAGTAAAAATAAATCGCTGACTGCTTTAAATGTATCAAATAATAACTTGACTACTTTAAATGTAAAAAATGGTTTCAATACAAATATGGATTGGTTTAGTGTGAACTTCACTAAAAATGCTTCTTTAAGCTGTATTCAAGTTGATAATGCCAAATACTCTAATGATAATTGGAACGGAAAATTAGATAAAACTTCTTATTTCACAGAAGATTGTTCAAGTTTTACATTAATTCCTGACAGCAATTTTGAAGATAAATTAATTGCATTAAAAATTGACATTGATGGTAAAAACGGAAAAGTTTTAACTTCTACAATATCAAAAGTTACTGATTTAAATGTACAATTGAGCGACATTAAGGATTTAACCGGAATTCAGGATTTTGCATCTCTTGAATTTTTAAACTGTCAATTTAACTTTTTAACTTCATTGAATGTAACAAAGAATTCAAAATTAATTGAATTGTACACGCACGGAAATGACTTAACAGCACTAGACGTATCAGCAAATACTGCTCTTACAACTCTACAAGTTAATAAAAACAAACTAACTGTCTTAGACTTATCTAAAAACACTAAGTTAATTTATGTGAATGTTTCAGAAAATGCACTAAAAACATTAAACCTTAAAAACGGTAACAACACTAATTTTATAACGGCCTTTATGTTCAAAAACGCTGCATTACTTTGTATTCAGGTAGACAATGCATCTTTTGCAACTACCAGTAGCGTTTTCTCTAAAGATGCTAGTGCATCATATTCGGCAACATGTTCATTAGGTATCGAAGATTCAGTTTTTGACAAAGTAGTAATGTACCCAAACCCAACAAAGGGCGAAGTAAACATTAACAACATTTCATTAGATAAAGCAACCGTTTATAATTCGTTAGGACAATTGGTTAAATCATTTGTATTCAATTCAGGTGACACCAATAATACAATCAATTTATCAGACTTGCCAAAAGGAATTTACTATGTATACTTAATTAGCGAGGATGCTGCTTCGGCTAAGAAAGTAATAGTACAATAATTACTATTAGTTGACCAAAAAAATCCCATTTTCGACATACTGAAAATGGGATTTTTTTTTAAATATAACATTAATATTCACTCATAATTTAGTCCGTTTTTATTTAATAAATTATAAATGAATATCGTATTATTGCGCAGCCATAATTTACAAATCTTTTTATATGAAAACAAAACTACTCTTGTTGCTATTATTAGCAAATTTTTCTATTTACGCTCAATACACTAAAATTCCCGATCTTAATTTTGAGAAGCGATTAATTGCTTTAAAAATTGATTCTGGCACTCCAGATGGGCAAGTGCTTACAACAAGTGTTTCAGGATTAACTTCATTAGATGTCTCAGATAGTTCTATATCAGATCTTACAGGAATTCAGGCTTTTAAAGATCTTGAAACTTTACAATGTTACAGCAATCAACTTACTACGGTAGATTTAACAGAAAACATTAATCTTTCAACTCTTAACTGTTCTAAAAATTTACTGACTTCTTTAAGTTTGGGGTTAAACATCAATTTAAAATACCTTATCGCTTCTGACAATAAATTGACGACTTTATCATTATTAAGAAACACGCTCTTAAGACAATTACAAGTAAACAATAATCTTTTAACGACTTTAACGATATACAATTCAACATTGTTAGAAGAATTAAGTTGTGATAAAAACAGTTTAACAACATTAAACGTTAACTCTAATACTGCTTTAAAAACATTATCATTTACTCAAAATCAAATTGTCACTATTTCATTTGCACAAAACTTATTATTAAAGGATTTAACTTGTTGGGGAAATAAACTGACTGCTTTGGATGTTTCAAAAAACACTGCATTAGTTTCTTTATACTGTGATTCTAATAAAATTGCAAAGCTGGATCTTTCTGCAAATATTAATCTTGTAGACTTTACATGTAGTTCAAATAGTCTGACTGAATTGAACTTGAAAAATGGCAATAACACCAAAATAAATAAAAACCAACTGGATTTACGCAACAATCCTAGCTTATCTTGTATTCAGGTTGACAATGCTCAATATTCAAATACAAATTGGCTTTCTGTTGTTAAAGATCCAATTGCAAATTACAATGTTGATTGTACTGTTTATACTTTAATTCCAGATATCAATTTCGAGAATAAACTAATCGCTCTAAAATATGATACTGCTCCAGCAGATGGTAGAGTTGTTACATCAAAAATTTCCGGATTAACTTCTTTAAATGTTGAAAATAGTGCTATCTCTGACCTAACTGGTATTCAAGATTTTAAAAGTTTAAAAATATTAGATTGTAGACAAAACAATTTAATATCCTTTGATATTTCGCAAAATGTACTTCTTGAAAGTATAAATTGTACTTATAATAAAATGACAAGTATAAACGTTACAAAAAACATCAATTTAATCGATTTATATTGTTCTAACAATAAATTAATTACTGTAAATACTTCTAGTAATCCGGCATTAAAATCACTTGTTTGCTTTGATAATGCAATTACTACTTTAGACGTAACAAACAATCCTGTTTTGAGAACTTTGTCATGCGCAACGAATAACATACAAGTTTTAGATCTTAATAACAATCCAAAATTAGGAATGTTCTCAGCACGTCTTAATGCAATAAAAAAATTAGATCTTTCAAAATGTCCTGAATTATATCAAGCAGATTGTCGCGCCAATAGTCTTACAGAAGTAAATCTAAAAAATGGAAGCAATACTTTAATAACTACTTCAAATTTTGATCTTGGAGCTAACAATGGCCTAAAATGTATTCAGGTTGATGATGTAAATTATGCCAATACAAATTGGGGAACTAAGAAAGATGCTTCAGCTTCATTCTCTACAAGTTGTTCACTTGGTATCGAAAATTCGGTTTTTGATAAAGTCGTAATGCATCCGAACCCAACAAAAGGCGAAGTAAACATTAACAACATTGCACTAGAAAAAGCAACCGTTTATAATTCATTAGGACAACTAGTAAAATCATTCGTATTCGATTCTGGAGATACTAATAATACAATCAATTTATCTGGCTTGCCAAAAGGAATTTACTATGTATACTTAATTAACGAAGATGCTGCTTCGGCTAAGAAAGTAATAGTAGAATAATTACAATTAGTTAACCAAAAA
>NZ_JPRK01000006.1 GCF_000832125.1 Flavobacterium hibernum
TTTTTTTTTGGCATAAACTGAAAGCTAAAATTCTAGTATAGAACGATTATCGCGTCCCGATTTTTAATCGGGAAATCCTCAGGTTCGAATCCTGCCACCCCGACAAAAGTCTTTTATGTGTTTTAAAGAAAGGATTTTTTCTTTTTAAGCTATTTGTTATTCTCTATTTTAGAATAACAAAAACTGATTAGTCGAGTTCTTTTTTCCAACAATAAAAACTTACTTTTGCATCGTCATTATAAATACTATACACATTATGTCAGATACAATCGAAAAAATTAAATGCCTAATTATTGGTTCTGGTCCAGCAGGTTATACTGCAGCAATTTACGCTGCCAGAGCAAATATGAATCCAGTTTTATATCAAGGAATGCAACCTGGTGGTCAATTGACTACAACTAATGAGGTTGAAAATTTTCCTGGTTATGTTGATGGTGTTACTGGGCCTGAAATGATGATTCAATTACAAGAACAAGCAAAACGTTTTGGTTCAGATATTCGTGATGGTTGGGCTACAAAAGTTGATTTTTCAGGAGATATTCATAAAGTTTGGATTAACGATACAATCGAATTGCACTGCGAAACTGTTATTATTTCTACAGGTGCTTCGGCTAAATATTTAGGATTACCTTCTGAACAACATTATTTACAAATGGGTGGTGGAGTTTCTGCTTGTGCTGTTTGTGACGGTTTTTTCTACCGTAATCAAGAAGTAGTAATTGTTGGAGCAGGAGATTCTGCTTGTGAGGAAGCGCATTATTTATCTAAACTTTGTAAAAAAGTTACCATGTTGGTAAGAAGCGAAAAATTCAGGGCTTCAAAAATCATGGAAGAACGCGTTCGTAAAACTGAAAATATCGAGATTTTAATGAATTACGATACTGTTGAAGTTTTAGGAGATGAAAATGTTGTTCATGCTATAAAAGCAAAAAACAAAACAACTGGTGAAATTTTTGACATTCCTGCAACAGGGTTTTTCGTTGCAATTGGTCATAAACCAAACACAGATATTTTTAAAGATTACATTACTCTAGACGAAACTGGTTATATTGTAAATGTACCAGGAACATCTAAAACAAATGTTGATGGTGTTTTTGTAGCTGGTGATGCTGCAGATCATGTGTATCGTCAGGCAATTACTGCTGCCGGTACAGGATGTATGGCTGCACTAGATGCTGAAAGATATTTGGCTTCAAAAGAATAAATTCAGTCGCAGTTTTCAGCTTCAGTTTCCAGTTTTTATTGGAATGTGAAATCGACTATAAACAAAAAGTCCCAATCTTTACGATTGGGACTTTTTGTTTGGTTTAATTTTCAGTTTCAATCTGAGAACTGAAACTGAAAACTGTGACTTTTTTACTTAATCTTCTTAAACAATTTTGCTTCTTCAGAAAAACGTGTAAGTGTTATTGTCGGGCTTCCAAAAAGAGAAAGTTCGGCGTTATTTCCAAGTGCAATTGAAACTGTGGTTTCGGCTAAAATACTTCCTTTAGAATAGTTTTCGGCAGTTACGTTGGCATCTTTTAATGTGAATTTTGTTCCTGTAAAGATCGAATTATTGTCTAGACGAATAGTTGCTTTCTCTGCGATTCCTTCAATTGTAGCGATTGATTTTTGATATAAGTCGCATTTGAATTTTATTGCAGATACTAATGTTTTTATTGAAGCTGTTTTGCTTAGTTGCAAAGCTGCATCTTCCGATTTTAAGTTCAATTCGATTCTTGATTTATCATCGGCTGTTAAGTTGAATTTTTTTGCATTTACATTCAAAAATAATTTAGAATAATCAAAAGTATTAAAAGTAATATCGTCTAATTGAAGTTCCTGAATTGCATAAATAACCGATTCATTTTTAGCAATTACTTTTTTTAACGAACTTGTATACGTAATGTGGATTACTAATTTTTTGAATATCGTACTTTCTTTTGAAGTGTATAAACGAAGTACTTTTTCTCTTAAGTCCATTCCAACGATGTCGTGTAAATTATCGTCGGCTTCAATTTTAATTTCGTTTTTTTCTCCTCGCTCTAAGTATACTTCTAAATTGTCGTCGGCTTCAATACCATCAAATTCTCCAACTTCTTTTATTGACGTTGTCACGATTTTAGATCCTTTTATTTTTTCTCTTTTTTGAGCAAAAGTTAATGTCGTTACCAACAATAATAGGAGTAGGGCTGTATTTTTTTTCATTAATTCTTGATTTGATTGGAACAAATATAAAAAAATCATCCACTTTTGATGAATGATTTTTTATATATTTAACAGATTAAGAGGCTTTATCCTTGGCTGATCGTTCCTCCAGAACTTGCAGTTTTCTCAATTGTTTTAGGAGTAGAGTCGTAATTGATGCTTCCTCCGCTACTAGCTTCTGCTTTTAAATTTACGATTGGATGCACATTAACACTTGCGCCACTCGAAGCTTCTGCTTGTATTTCGTTTACTTGCAATTGGCGAGCATTTACATTAGAGCCGCTTGATGCCGATATTCTTGTTTTTAATGCTTTTCCTTTGATGTTTATGGTACTTCCGCTTCCCGAATCAATAGTTACATTATCAGATTCGACATTTAGATCGATTGATGCAGCGCTTGAAGTTTCAAGATTGATATCTTCGCCAGTAATAAGACCATTATTTATTACAGTAGAAGCGCTTGAAGCTTCTAACTTATCTATTTTAGGCATTTTTACGGTTACTTTTTTCTTTGTAATATCTCTGAAAGAGTTGTATTTACATTTAATGATTAAAGTTCCGTTCTCTACTTTTGTGATAATATCTTTTTGTAAATTATCATCGGCTTCGACAGTAATTTCGGTTGAATCTGATTGCTGGATCACTAAATCTATCGCATTACTTACAGAGATATTTTTAAATTCTCCTTGAACAATTCTTTTTTCAGTCGTAACATTTCCGCTTCCTTCAATAGTATTTACGTTAAGGTTACAAGAGGCAAATAATAGAGCAGCGATTCCTGCAACTATGAATTTTGTAATATGAATGATTATTTTTATCATGGCTTAGTTAATTTTGATTATAACTCCGTTTTTATCAGTGGTTAATCTTCCTTTGGTTTTCTTTCCGTTTAAAACTTCTTTTCCATTTATTTTAATCGAAACTTCTTTAACGGTGTCGTTGTCAATAGTATCGTTATCAATAGTATTATCTTCGTCAGTATTGTAATCAGCATCTCCATACTCATTTTCTCCTGCTGGGCAATTCAAACATTTAATTTTCGAACCTTCAACTTTATAGTTGTAGTTACCACTAAAGTGTAAGTTGAAAAAATCATCTTCAGAATCGTCATAATCTTGAATAGATGCATCTGGTTTGAATAATTGTCCTTGTGGTAAGTACAAATAGATATCAACTTCCTGACCTCTAAATTTGTTTTTTACATCTGTAAGAAAGTAGTTATCTAAAATGATTTGATTCCCGATGATTTGAACTTTATAATCGATTTTTTCGGCTCTTTTCTTTGCATTTGTAAAGGAGTTTCCTCTGGCAGTTTTCTCTACTTGTAAGTAAGCATTTGATTCATCCGTGCGTAAAACATGTAAGCGAACATCTGTAGAATAAATCAGTTGATTATTGGCAGAATCTTGTACAAATTCAAAATCTCTATGCTGATTTAAGCTTTTTGAATAGTAATCATTGTATCTAAATTTTACATGAAGTGTGTCAGTTGGACTAATTTTAATTTCTTTTTTCTCAACAGATTTATTATCGTATGAAAATTCAGTTGCTTGTTTGATTCCAATGCTAATTGCAATTGTAACCGCAATAATCCAAATTGCTAACAAAGTATATTTTGTAATATTCCCGATAGATTTTAAGTTTGGAGATAACAATTTGAAACCTAAAAGTGTCAAAAAGAAAAACGGAATTCCAACAGCAAAGAACATTAATAATCCAAATGACCAAATTGGGTAATCTGTAAAGTTTCCGGCTTCAACGAAGTTTTGCCATGGAAATTCAATAAAAAGGTTTGTTCCTAAAGTAAAAACTCCAATTAATAAAAGGATTAAAACACTAAGTCCTGACATGATTAAAATAATTCCTAAAAACTTAGCAAAGATTTTAAAAACCGTCATAATAAAGTCTCCAAATGAACTACTTATTCTCTCAGCTCCGGACTTTACTTGGTTTCCAACTTTGTCATAATCTGCATTTTTAAATTTATCAGATAATGATTCAATTTCTTCACGAACTTTTTTTTCAATGTTCGAAATCGTAACCGGTTCTCCAGTCATCTCTAGTTTTTCTGAAGTTGTAACCGCTTCCGGTGTTACAATCCAAAGAACGAAATAAGCTAAAATTCCAACTCCAAAACCTGCAAAAACAAATATTAAGAAATTGATTTTTATCCAAACAGGGTCAATTCCAAAATAATGTCCTAAACCTGTTGCAACACCACCAATCATCCCTTTTTCTTTATCACGGTATAATTTTTTGTGTTTTCTTGTACCATTATTAAAAGATTTGTTTGGTTTTTCTTCGTCCTCAATAATATAGTCTTCAGGTTGCCCCATAACGGTAATCACTTCGTCAACGTCTTTTAAGCCTACAACATGTTTTTCGCTTTTTTGTTTTTCTGTTAATAATTCAGAAACACGCATTTCGATATCTTTAATAATTTCATCCTGTCCAGATGAGTTGTTAAGTGATCGTTTTATAGCGTCAAAATAGCGTGTCAATTTTAAATATGCGTCTTCATCGATGTGAAAAAACATACCGCCTAAGTTAATATTTACTGTTTTGTTCATGACTTATTGATTTTGATTGGTGATTAGATTTACGGCGTCAGACAATTCTGTCCAAGTTCCGCTAAGTTCGTTTAAAAAAGTTTGTCCTATCTCGGTTAATCCGTAATATTTTCGTGGTGGCCCAGAGGTCGATTCTTCCCAACGATAATTAAGCAAACCGTCGTTTTTCAGCCTAGTTAAAAGTGGATAAACTGTTCCCTCAACAACTAGTAATTTTGCGTTTTTTAAAGTGTCTAATATTTCAGATGTATATGCGTCTTTTTCTTTTAATACTGATAAGATGCAAAACTCAAGAACACCTTTGCGCATCTGTGCTTTTGTGTTTTCAATGTTCATAATTTCATTTTGTTTTTTTTAGATTGAACAATTCGTTTTTTGATTGATGATTGATTGATGATTGAATTCGAAACTATTCTTATTGATTGATTGTAATGTTTCGACTATAACTTTTAACTTTTTAAGGATTACTTTATAAAAGGAATCGTTAGCGGATATTTATACAATTCTCCGTTTGAAGCTTTTATCGAAGCATAAATCACTAAAAAGAACTCAACAAATTTTAGTACTCCAAATAGTAAAACCGCCGTTATACCAACACTTAATAATCCAATGTTTCCGTGAAAATCAAAATTTCTAATTACGAAATCTTCGTCGTTAAAAACGGCTTCCATTGGAAGGTTTTGAAGAAAAACAGTTATAAAAATTGGAATTGCGATTAAAGCTAAAACCAAGGTGTAAAGCAATAAACTTAACTGGAAGTTTAAAGTCTGTTTTCCGTGGTGATTTACAAATTCTGATTTGTCTTTGTAACTCGTCCAGATTAGTATTGGGAAAATATAATTTCCAAAAGGAATAATATATTGACTCAATGTGCTTAAATGTGTGAACGTTGCAGTGTTTCTTTCTGATGTGGTTTCCATGATGAGTGGTGTTGTTGTTTCCATGATTAAAAGTATATAGTATTTTCTTATGCAAATATATGTCTAAAAGACAGTATCTTGTTTTACATAGTACCAAATATTAACAAAATATTAACAAAGTTAATGTTTTAAAATGATGCATAATATGCTGAAAATCATTGTTAGGTACTGATTTTACTGATGAATTAGGAAAGTAATTGCGATTTATTGTGCGTGCATAGTTTTTTTGTATTTTTACATAAAAAAACAAATACCATGGCATTATCAGTTTCTAAACTTAATAAATTTGTATTATTCAAATTACCATCAGCATATATTTGCGGTGTGCGTGTAAAGGCAATCGACGAAGATAGATGTGTGGTTAGTGTAAAACATAGATGGATAAACCAGAATCCTTTTAATTCGATGTATTTTGCTGTTCAGGCAATGGCGGCCGAATTGACAACTGGAGCATTGGTTATTTCGCAAATTCAGGAAAGTGGCAAAAAGATCTCGATGCTAGTGGCGAATAATAAAGGAAACTTTACCAAAAAAGCTACCGGGAGAATTACATTTGTTTGCAATGACGGACATTTAATTGCAGATGCAATTAAGAGAACAATTGCGACAGGCGAGGGACAAACTTTCTGGATGAAATCTATTGGAACTAACGAAGAAGGAGTTCAGGTTTCTGAAATGGATTTTGAATGGAGTGTTCGATTGAAATAGTTTTGTATTTTTTTTGCTACAGATTATGTGCATGTTTTTGTCATTCCGAGGAACGAGGAATCTCCTCAAGTAGCTCTACAATTTAGGAAAAAACTTTGTGTTAGTTTCTTGTGAAGATTTCTCGTTCTTCGGAATGACAATGATTATTTGATTATAAAAACCTCTAATCTGTGGCAAAAAATAAACCATAAAAAAAGACCTCAAGTAATTGAGGTCTTTTTTGTTGAAATGGTTATTCAATTTATTTTTTAACACAACAAGTTTTTTTATCTTTCTTTTCAGATTTGGCTTTTTTAGTGCAACATGATTCTTTTTTATCCTTTTCTTTTTTTGTAGGTTTAGTTTCTTGTGCACTTACACCAATTGAAAACACAGCAATAGTTAGAACGGTAATTACTTTTGTCATTTTAGATAATTTTAAATTGTTTGATAGTTATAAATAGTACGGTTTGAGGATTCAAATGTAACAAGATTTTTCAGAGTTGATTCTTACAATTTTGTTAATGTTTTTGTAATAATATGTCATTAAAGATCAAATAAAATTCTGGTTTAATAATTCATATTCAAGCCAAAACCAACTCCCATATCACTATCATAATGTGTTGTAATTCCAAAGTTTCTAGCTACAACATATTTTAAACCAGCCATATATTCCTTATCTGTATTCCACATTAAATTCATTCGCAAACGTCTGGAAAGCGGAATATCTTTTCGTTCAAATTGTATTCTCACATTTCCATCGGTGTAAACCTCAACCTGCGCTTTTACGAGCATTGGTAAAGTATATTCGATACCGGCACTAAACACAGAACGATTGTCTTTAGTGTTCTTTTGGCCAAATATATTTTGTTCCTGTTCGTCCATACCCATTTTTCGATATCTCCAATCGAAACCAATAAAAGGCATAAGCCATTGCATTTTACCAATATAGCGGCCAATATGCGTTTCGGTTTCATAACCATGTTCATTATTATAACCCAATCTCCATTCAGTTCCAATGCTCCAACGCGTGTTGCCTAACATTGCTTCTCCATCGTTTCCGTTTGTAGCAAAGTCATTTTCGGCCATAAGATGAAACATGCGATCGTCCATTTTTAGCATTTTGTCTGCCATTTTTGGATCTTTAATTAAAGGATTTGGAGCTGAATTTTCATAACTAAAAATACGTCCCATACCTGCCATCATGTGATACAATATATGACAGTGAAAAAACCAATCGCCATCTGCATTTGCCTGAAATTCGATCGTGTCGGTTTCCATAGGCATAATATCAATCACATTTTTTAGAGGGGAATATTCTCCATGTTCATTTAGAATTCTAAAATCGTGTCCGTGCAAATGCATGGGGTGACGCATCATAGAACCGTTATACAATACAATGCGAACGTTTTCTCCTTTTTTAATTAAAATTTTATCGGTTTCAGAAATTACTTTATTATCCAGGCTCCAAACATAACGGTTCATGTTTCCTGATAATTCAAATCTTAGTTCTTTTACGGGAGCATCTTTTGGTAAAGTTGTTATTGTTGGAGATTTTAGCATTCCATAATTCAAGGTTGTAATTTCGGCAGTTTCTGTTGTATCGCTAGACATTTTCATATCTTCCATTTTCATGCCTTCCATATTATGCATAGAATGATCTTCGACTTTTGTAGATTCATCTTCTCCCGAAATTTCCGGATACATAACAGCATTCATGTCCATTTTGTTAAGAGACATTTGCATACCCATATCATTCATTTCTCCATTCATCTTCATCATATCATTCATCATTTTCATACCTTCAAAATATTTCAATTTTGGAAGATGTGAAACAGGCTGTTTAGTCCCTTCACCTAAAAATAAAGAAGCAGATCCGGTTCTATCTTCGGCTGTAGCCAAAAAAGCAAATGATTTTTTATCTTCAGGAATGGTAACCACAACATCATAGGTTTCAGAAACTGCAATAATCAATCGGTCAACTTCTACCGGTTCAACATCGTTACCATCGCTGGCTACAACGGTTATTTTTCCACCACCATATGTTAGCCAAAAATAACTTGAAGCACCTCCGTTTGCAATTCGCAGTCGCACTTTGTCGCCTGCTTTAAATTGCGAAAGCTGATTCTCATTTTTTCCATTTATTAAGAATTTCTCATAATAAACATCACTAACATCCATAGCATTCATGCGTTTCCATTCGTTGGTAACTTTGGTCGAAAAGTTACCTTTTTGAATCGCTTCGGCATAACTTTGAGTAGTTCCTTTTTTTATCGCAAACCAGTCATTGGCATTGTGTAACATTCGTTGAACGTTCTCTGGTTTCAAATCTGTCCATTCACTTAAGATTATCGGAACTGTTGGTAAATCATCAATTCCTTTTCTAAATGTTTGATCGTCTTTCTTTTTATTAATAATAAAGAGTCCGTATAAACCAATTTGTTCCTGTAAGCCCGAATGACTGTGATACCAATACGTTCCGTTCTGGATAATTGGGAACGTATACTTATGAGTTGTTCCGGGTTTTATTGGCATTTGAGTTAAATATGGAACTCCGTCTTCTTTGTTTGGAAGAAATAATCCGTGCCAATGCATGGCTGTATTTTCTTTTTTTAAATCGTTATGTACATAAATCTCTGCAATGTCACCTTCGGTAAAGGTTAATGTTGGCATCGGAATTTGTCCGTTAACCGTAAGAGCACGTTTTTCTTTTCCGGAAAAATTTACAATTGTGTCCCTGACGTGTAAATCATAACGCACTACTTTTTGAGCTTTTACACTTAAAGCAATCAAAAAGACAATCATAATAGTGTATAGTTTCATTTTAATTTTTTAAAGATTTAGATTTCGTAAGCGTAAGGCATTTACAATTACAGAAACCGAACTCAAACTCATTGCTAAAGCTGCCAACATCGGCGAAAGCAAAATTCCAAATACAGGATATAAAATTCCTGCTGCAATTGGCACGCCCAAAACATTGTATATAAAAGCAAAGAATAGATTTTGTTTGATGTTTTTCATTACAGAATGGCTTAGTTTTTTTGCTTTTACAATTCCGTTTAAGTCACCTTTTACAAGCGTTATTTTGGCACTTTCTATGGCAACATCAGTTCCTGTTCCCATTGCAATTCCAATATTTGCTTGAGCTAGAGCCGGAGCGTCATTAATTCCATCGCCTGCCATTGCTACAATTTTGCCTTCGGCTTGTAAACGCTGAATTTCTTTTAGTTTATCTTCAGGAAGACAATCTGCTTTAAACGAACTTAAATGTAAGCGATCAGCAACGGCTTTTGCAGTATTACCATTGTCACCGGTCATCATAATCACTTCAACACCTTGATCAATTAAATCTTTAATTGCTTTTTCGCTGGTCGTTTTTATAGCATCTGTAATTGTTACATATCCTAAAACAGTATTGTCAATGGCGATATAAGAAACCGTTTTTCCTAAACTTTGTTCGGCAATAATTTTATTTTCAATGTCTTCTGAGATCGAAGCACCAACTTCAATCATTAATTTTTTATTTCCTAAAGCCACTTTTGCTCCATTAACCGTTCCCGTAACACCTTTTCCGGCAACAGCTTCAAAGTCTGGTACTTCAACTAAAGTTTGATTTTTAGTTTTCGCAAAATTAACTACAGCTTGAGCCAAAGGGTGTTCGCTATTTTGGTTTAACGAAGCGATGTTTTGCAATAAAATGTCTTCATTATTAGCAACTGAATAAATTTTCTCGACAGATGGTTTTCCTTCTGTAATTGTTCCAGTTTTGTCTGTAATTAAAACATCAATTTTATTCATGTTTTCTAGTGCTTCGGCATTTTTTATTAAGATACCAAATTGTGCACCTTTACCCACACCAACCATTACAGACATTGGAGTTGCTAATCCTAAAGCACATGGACATGCGATAATTAATACTGCAATGGCATTAATTAATCCGTAGATATAAGCTGGTTCCGGACCAAATTTTGCCCAAGCAATAAAGGTTAAAATCGAAATTAACACAACTGTTGGGACAAAATATTTTGCCACACGATCTGCCAGTTTCTGAATTGGGGCTCTCGAGCGGCTTGCGTCGTTTACCATTTGAATAATTTGAGAAAGCAAGGTTTCAGAACCCACTTTTTCGGCAATCATAACAAACGACTTGGTTCCGTTTATAGTTCCTGCAATTACATTATCGCCAACTTTTTTATCAACCGGAATTGGTTCTCCGGTAATCATAGCTTCGTCGATGCTGCTTTCTCCAGTTATTATTTTTCCGTCAACGGGAATTTTTTCTCCTGGTTTTACACGAAGTAAATCGTCTTTCTTGATATTGTGAATCGAGATTACTTTGTCAGTTCCGTTTTCTACTAAAGTTGCTTCTGTTGGAGCCAATTTTAATAATGCTTTTATAGCTCCGTTAGTTTGTCCGTGTGCTCTGGCTTCTAATAATTGACCTAATAAAACTAATGTTATAATTACTGTTGCAGCTTCAAAATAAAGATGAATGGTTCCGTGATGTGATTTGAATTCTGATGGAAAAATATCTGGAAAAAACATTCCAGCGATACTAAATAGAAAAGCAACACCAGTTCCAATTCCAATAAGAGTGAACATGTTTAGATTCCAGGTAATAATCGATTTATAAGCACGAACAAAAAACATCCAACCTGCATAGAATAACACAGGAATTGAAAATAAGAATTGAACCCAATTCCAGTTTTCAATAGACATGATTTTAAAAAGAGGATTATTCGGAATCATTTCTGACATCGAAATAATAAAGATTGGAAGGGTGAACAAAAGCGCAATCTTCATTTTCTTCATTAAATCATCGTAAGTTTTGTTTTCTTCAGATTCAGAAGCTTGCATCGGAACCAAATCCATACCACAAATTGGGCAATCTCCTGGTTCGTTTGAAATAACTTCCGGATGCATTGGGCATGTAAATTGCGTGGTGTTGATTGCAATTTGCGGAACTAAATCCATTCCGCAAACTGGACAATCTCCTGGTTTATCATAAGTTTTATCGCCTTCGCAATGCATGGGACAATAATAAACTCCGGTTGTATTATGATTATGAGTTACAACGGTTTTTTTTTTATGTTCATGACCTGCATAACTTTCTTTATTTTGACTCGAACAACAAGATTTAACTGCTGTATCTGAATTTTTTTGTGTAGAAGTCATTTCAATAGTATACTTTCCGGCTTCAGTTAAAACCTCTTGAAATTTTTCGGTCGGAACATGTTTTTCCATTGTTATAGTTGCCAATGGAGGATTCAATGTTACTTCGGCTTGAATTCCTTCTACTGTGTTTAAAGTTTTTTCCACTTTTTTACGGCAACCGTCGCACGACATTCCTGAAATTACATATTGATGTGTCATTGTTTTTTGTTTTAAAGTATTACAATGCAAATTTCCGAAGTAACGATTACATCGGTTTGTATAATTTTGAGAATGATTTGTAAGATTTACAAAAAGAATATTTAACGGCAAAGAGCGCAAAGTTTTTTGTTTTAAGCCTGAATTAATCGCCTACTTTGTGATTTCTCGTTCCTCGAAATGACATAAAATTTTAATACCCTTTGCGGTCAAGAAAAATTACAAATTCTCAATCTGTATGCGTTTTTTATCCTTCAATTGCTTAAAGTAAGTAGGAGTAAAGCCCGTAATTTTCTTAAACTGATTGCTTAAATGTGCTACATTGCTGTAGTTTAACATATCGGCAATTTCGCTTAACGAAAGCTCATTATATATCAATAGCTCTTTTACTTTTTCTATTTTTTGACTGATAAAATATTTTTCGATAGTAGTATTTTCAACTTCCGAAAATAGATTGCTCAAAGTGCTATAATCCTGATTTAGATTTTCTACTAAATAATCGGATAGATTAACTTTAAGGTCGTTGTTTTTATGATGAACTAAATCGACAATGAGATTTTTTATTTTCTCAATAGTTTTACTTTTTTTGTCATCAATAAAATCAAAACCTAAAGTTTGCAGGTTTTTAAGTAAAATTTCTTTTTGATTTTCGGTAATTGGATCTTGTAGTTCTACTTCGCCTAATTCCACTGAAGTAGTGTGAAGTCCAAGTTTTTCAAACTCAGACTTCACAACCATTTTACAGCGACCGCACACCATGTTTTTGATGTAAAGAGTCATGTTTATTTAATGGTTTCTACCACGTTACCACAAGTTAACATTGATGAACCATAATAAGGATTTTTAACTGCTTTTTCTTTGCTTAACCAATCAGCATCGGCCATTGGGCAATATTGTTTGTACACAACTTGCGAAGATTTTGAAACTTTAATTAATTCGTAAGTACTTTTTGAAAGTGATTTGAAAGTTTCACGTTGTTTTTTTAAATCTGAACTTGTAGAAATACTTTTAGCATCTGCTGTCAATTTTTTCATGACTTTCATCCATGCAGTATGTTCGTCACTTTTTAATTTGTCCATTTTTACTGCGGTAATTGCTGTCAATAAATCTTTGGCTTTCGCCGAAGTTAGTTTTGCATCGCTTTTAATTAAGGCATCTTTTACAGTAAAATAAGCATCATAAACAGATTGTAATTGTGTAGAATCGACATCTTCAATTGTAGATATTTCTGTTTTAATTGAATTTGCCTGAATAGTATTTGCAGAAAATAATACGATTATTACTGCTGCTATAGTTGATATTGTGTTTTTCATTTTATAAGATTTTAATAGAGAAGATGATTTTTTCTCTCAGTTAAATAATTTTAATTTTTGTTTTGTAGGTTTAGCCTAAATCTTTGTTCCTGATCGTGATTGCGATTAAACTAAACCCAATTAGGGCTATCAGAAATAGAATTATTTTATTTTTGGTAGTAACCAAATAGAAGTAAAACCAGCAGAAATACTAGCGGTTTTGTGTAGTGAATTTTGTTTCTCGACAGAGAAATTGAATGAATTAGTATCAAATGCAAATTCGTTTATTGCAATTAAACTGTGATGTAAACTTGAAGTTGTACAACCAGAATGATCACATTTTCCGTTGCAGCCATGTTGGTCTTTATTGGGGCTGTGATCTTTTTTGCAACAATCTTTTTGACAAGTGTTATTTGTTTTGTTTGAAGTTGCTTTGTTTTCGTACGAATTTTTTTCAGAAGATTTTCCGCAAGCATAACTCGTTCCTGACATCAAAAAGAAGCCAAGTGTTAGAATGAGTACTACTATGTGAAGTTTTTTTGTCAACTAAAAATATTTTACGATTACAAATTTAATCAAATTATTAAAAGCTTCTACCTGTTTTAGATTTCAAATTTTATGTTTTCTTAAAATCAGTAGGTTTCATGTTTTTTCTCTTTTTGAAATAGTTTGATAAGTGGCTCTCATCGGTAAAACCAAATTCGTATGCTATTTGTTTAATAGGTAATTGGTTGTTATGAATTCGCTTTTCGATCAAAGTAGTTCTTAGATTATGAATATAGTCACGATAACTTATTGCGAATGTTCTTTTGAAATAGGCACTAAAATAAGTTTCGGCAATATTAAAATGATTGGCGATAACTTTTATCTGCACTAATTTTGGATTGTAAATGTTCTGATGAATATAAGATGCAATTTGTTCGTAATCGATATGAGTTGATTTCATTTGTAAATTCATGCCGCGAACGGTTTCTTTAATCAAACCAAAAATCGAAAGAATTTGATAGAATACAATAGGAGAGGTCGAAACATCTATTTTGCAATTGTATGCAGATATGTTTTCGATGGTGTTTTTTAATATTGTTTTGCACGGATCGTCAAGTTTTAATACTGTTTCTTTTAGCAATTTATCGCGCATGAAATCTTCGGGCGTATTAAGATGCATATCATCACAAAAAAGATTTCTATTCGAATTGAAATAATTGTCTGTAAACTTAATATAAAAGAATCGGGTACTTTTTTTAATATCAAAATAATGTTCGTCTTCCGGCGAAATCACAAATAAATCTCCGGATTTGTAGGGTAACAAATTGTTGTTGAGATGATGGATTCCGTTTCCTTTTTTTATGTAGATAATTTCGTAATACGTATGCGAGTGCGGCGGAAGATGAAATTTCTCGTCCTCAAATTCATCAATAACCAGTGTTTTGAATTGATTTAATTTTGGCATAACATAAATTTACAAGTTTATATCGCAAATATACAATTTATTTTGAATGCAACAGTGGTAAATTTGCACCATAGAAAGTCTATTCCTTTCTTATAAAACAAATGAAAAAAAGTCTTATTGCACTCTCATTAGGAGGTTTAACTATCGGTATTACCGAATTTGTTATGATGGGTTTGTTGCCGGATATTGCCTCAGATATGAAAGTTTCAATTCCGGTTGCCGGATATTTAATTTCAGCTTATGCGCTTGGTGTTGTTATTGGAGCGCCTTTATTAGTAATCTTGGGAAGAAACTTAGCTCCAAAAAAGATGCTTTTGATATTAGCGTTAATGTTAACGGTTTTTAATGCGCTTTCGATTATTGCACCAACTTATAATTTTTTATTTGCTTCGAGATTCCTTTCTGGATTACCACATGGCGCCTTTTTTGGAGTTGGAGCGGTAGTAGCTAGCCGTTTGGCAGATAAAGGTAAAGAGGCTCAGGCAATTTCGATTATGTTTGCCGGTTTAACTCTGGCTAATTTAATAGGTGTTCCAATTGGTACATATATAGGTCACAATTTTATATGGCGTTATACTTTTGTATTAATAGCCGTTGTGGGGTTGCTTACATTTTTGTTTATCTCTTTATGGATGCCAAACTTAGAGAAGAGTGGAAATGTGAATATGAAAACGCAATTGCAATTTTTTAAGAAAACCGAGGCTTGGCTAATTATCGGGATTACTGCAATTGGGTTTGGAGGATTATTTGCGTGGATTAGTTATATCGCGCCTTTATTGACTAATGTTTCTGGGTTTGCGGCAGAAGATGTTTCTTATATTTTGATTCTGGCAGGTTTAGGAATGGTGGTTGGAAATTTTGCAGGTGGAAAGCTTGCCGATAAATTTTCTCCGGCGCCTACCGTTTTGGCACTACTATTTGTAATGTCGATTGATTTGATTTTGGTTTACTTCTTTTCATCTAATCAATATGTATCCTTGTTTCTTACTTTCTTAACCGGAGCGATTTCTTTCTCGGTAATTGCACCAATTCAGATGTTGATGATTAAAACGGCTAAAGATGCAGAGATGATTGCCTCGGCAGCACTTCAAGGAAGTTTTAATATTGGAAACGCTTTGGGTGCCTTTTTAGGTGGATTACCATTGACTGCGGGATATAGTTATGCTTCTCCAAATTTAATTGGTTTAGGAATGGCTGTTATAGGAATGGTTATTACTTTTGTATTAATGCAAAAACATAAGAGTAATTTGCAGTTGCAACGCGCATAATGATCTAACTTACTTTTTTATAAGTAAAAGTCCTTAAACCAAATTTGGTTTAAGGACTTTTTTTTGTCTATAATTCTGGTTTTCTATTGTTTATGTTTTAATTTTAGTGGTATCAGATTTTTATTAGTAAGAATAGTATTCTTTTTAAGTCTTTTAAGCAAAGTACCAAGACTCGGAATTTAGTTTTTAGTATAAAAATTATTACATAAATTTTGAGGTCTGGATAAGTTTTAAGTGTAGAAAAAACACTTGCAGATATTGTAAATAGTTTTAGTGTAATCGATTGTTTTTTTTGCAAAATCGCAACAAATAAAGGAATAATAAAAATATATTTAATATTTATATGTGACTTAAATTACATATGTCATATAAAAAACCTCTTTTATTTTTGATATTTAATTTATTTTATGAATTTTTTATGAATTTTAATTTTTTATATCAAAAAAATATTTAAGTTTGTGTAATCGATTACAACTTTTTTTTATTGTTAAAATAAGTGCCAATTTGAGTCATTGCAAATAGGTGAAAAAACTCCAACTCTTGTTGTGGAAATAAAGCTTTAATATTCTTAAGAAAGTTTAATCGGAAAAATAATAATAACCACAAAAAACCACTTAGAACAAAAAACAATTAATAACTTAAACAATCAACCATGAATTTTAAAGATTTATTTAACAAAGGAGCAAATTGTTGCTTTGCAGTTGTTTTCTTATTGTGCTTACTGGCAAGCAATCAAATGAGTGCACAGTCTGTAGTATTTGAAGGAACAGTTAAAGACGCTGCAGGACTAGGTTTGCCTGGAGTTAATATTTTAGAAAAAGGGACAAAGAATGCTACTTCTTCTGATTTTGACGGACGATATAAGATAAAACTTAGTAATCCTAAAGCAGTTTTGAGTTTCTCTTTTATAGGATTTAAAACAAAAGAAGCTTCAGTTGCAGGAAAAACAAATATGGAAATCGTTTTAACTGAAGATTCTAACAGTTTAAATGAAGTTGTTGTAATTGGATATGGAACATCAAAAAAATCTGATTTAACAGGAGCTGTATCTAGTATCTCTGGTAGCGATTTGAAAAAAGTGCCCGTAGCAAATGTTGCTGAGGCATTAACAGGTCGAATTGCCGGTGTGCAAGTAACTGCGTCAGAGGGTTCTCCAGATGCAGATATTAAAATTAGAGTTCGTGGAGGTGGTTCTCTTACTCAGGATGCTTCGCCTTTAATTATTGTAGATGGATTCCCAATCAATAGCATGAACGATATTTCTTCATCTGATATTGACTCGATGACAGTATTGAAAGATGCTGCTTCAACTGCGATATATGGATCTCGTGGAGCAAATGGTGTAATTATCATTACTACTAAAAGTGGTAAAAATGGTAAAATGGCAGTAAGTTTCAACATGTTTTATGGTATGAAAAAGATAGCCAATGAAATTGATGTTTTGGCACCGGACGATTATACTAAATGGCAATACGAATATGCTTTGCTTTCTCAAACAGGAACAAAAGTAGCTTCAGATCCAGCTTCATACACTAAGTATTTTGGAAATTGGCAAGATCACGATCTATACAACGGTCTAAAAGGTAATGATTGGCAAAAGCAAATTTTTGGACGTACTGGTGAGGTACAAAGCCGTGATTTAGGAATTAGAGGTGGAAGTGATAAGCTTAACTATAATTTTAATTATGCTCATTATGATGAAAAAGCTATTATGATAGGTTCAGATTACAAACGTAATAACCTTTCGTTGGCTTTAAAAAGTAAATTGAATGATAAAATTGACGTTAGTTTTACGATGCGTTACTCAGATACTGAAATTGATGGTGGAGGTGTAAATGAGCAAAATGAAAAGTCTTCGGCAGATTCACGTATGCGTACTATTGTTGGTTATGCACCGCTTCCGGTTTCCGGTTTAACTTCAGATGACACTTCTGGCGATGGAACAGATGTATTGGTAAATCCGTTAAGAGCTGTATCTGACAATGATCGTCAACAGTTTCGTAAAAACTACAATATGTTAGGTAGTTTTGGATGGGAACTTGCAGATAATTTAAAATTGAAAGTAGATTTAGGTTTGGATAATTTTAGCAATTTAGATTATCGTTTTTACGGACTAACTACTTATTATATTGCTAACACTCCAGTTAGTACATTACAGGGTATGCCTGCAATGATTATGACAGATACGAAAGATCAACGTTTTAGAAATGCTAATACATTGAATTACGATTTCAAAAAAATTATGGGTGATAACCACCATTTAAGTGCTCTTATAGGTGAAGAAAGTATCGATTACACTTCTAATACTGTAACAAGTACGATTCATGGATATCCTAAGTTTTTTGATTTTGATAAAGCAAAAACATTAACAACACAAGGAACTCCGCAGTCAGTAGACAATTACTACAGCCCTGATGACAGATTATTATCGTTTTTTGGACGTGCAAATTATGATTACAAAAACCGTTACTTATTTACAGCTACATTCCGTGCAGATGGATCAAGTAAATTTTTGGAACAAAATCGTTGGGGATATTTCCCAGCTTTTGCAGCAGGATGGAAAATTTCTGAAGAGAATTTCTTAAAAGGTAAAAGCGCTATAAATCTTTTAAAATTAAGAGCGAGTTATGGTGAAGCAGGAAATAATAATATTCCTGTAGGACAACAAGTTCAAATATTCCAATCAACAGCAACAACTTGGATTAACGGAGTTACTAGTGTTTGGGCGCCTTCTAAAACAATGCCTAATCCTGACTTGAAATGGGAAACAACAGTTACTCAGAATTTTGGTTTGGACTTTGGGTTTTTCAAGAATCGCTTAAGTGGTAATTTTGATGTCTATAAAAATGTTACCAGCGATTTGTTAATCAATTTCCCTGTTCCTGGATCTGGATACGATTTTCAATATCGTAACATGGGAGAAACACAAAACACAGGTTTCGAGGCTACTATTAATGTTGTGGCAATTGAAAAAGCTAAATACGGATTGAATTTCTCATTCAATATGGGAATAAACAAAAACCGTATTAACTCACTTGGTGTTATGAATAATTTTGGACAAGCTACAGGATGGGCTTCGTCACAAATTGGAGATGATTATTTAATCGAAGTTGGTTCTTCGCTAGGGGCAATGTATGGTTATAAAAATGATGGAAGATACGAAGTTTCAGACTTTGATTATATTGAAGGGAAATACGTTTTAAAAAGTGGCGTAGTTAATACTGCTACTACTTTAGTTGGAGATGGAAGTGGTCTTAAACCTGGAGACATGAAATTAAAAGATGTTAATGGAGATGGTAAGGTAGATTTAACTGACAAAACAGTTATTGGTAATGTGAATCCTAAAAGTACTGGTGGTTTTGTTATTAACGGAAATGCTTATGGATTTGATTTAATGGCAGCTTTTAACTGGAGTATTGGAAATGAAGTCTATAATGCTGATAAAATTGAATTTTCGACAGCTACTGCTTCAGGACAGTACAAAAATTTAAATTCTACTATGGCCGATGGAAAGAGATGGACGAATTTGGATCCGGTTTCAGGTCAATTAGTAACAGATCCTGCTGCATTAACTGCTCTTAATGCTAATACAACAATGTGGTCTCCTTATATGAGAAGTGCAATATTTACTGATTGGGCAGTTGAAGACGCATCATTTTTAAGATTGAATACTTTAACATTAGGGTATACAGCCCCTGAGATGTTTACATCTAAACTTGGAGTTTCTAAATTAAGATTCTATCTGACAGCAAGCAATGTTTTTGTTTGGACAAACTATTCAGGTTCTGATCCGGAGGTTTCTACAAGAAGAAAAAATCCACTTACACCTGGGGTTGATTCAAGTCCTTATCCAAGAAGCAGACAAATGGTTTTTGGGATGAATCTTAATTTCTAATTTTAAATTATTACAAAATGAAACATAAATTAATAATAGCGGGATTGATTATTTCTGGTTTATTCAACTCTTGTCAACAATTCGAGGATGATTATCTAGATACACCTGCACAATCAACATTAGATGCGTCTTTGATTTTCTCAACAGCGGGATTAGCAAAAGGAGCTATTGATGGAATAAAAGTGCCATTTGCCGAAACTAACTCTTATAGAGGACGTTTTTTACCATATTATGGATTAAATACTGACGTAGAATGGTATAATACTTCGCAAACAGCAGGAGATAAGGCAGATTTGTGTGTTTATGATACAAAGCCAGGTAATACAGAGATGAATACTACCAACAATGCTTATTCGATGATGTTCTCTGGTATTGAGCGTGCTAATATTTGTATTCAGGGTTTACGTCAGTACGGAAATCCATTGCCGGGAACAGAAATGGGACAATTATTAGGAGAAGCTTTAACACTTAGAGCAATTTACTATGCTGATTTAATTAAAGCCTGGGGTGATGTTCCGGCTCGTTTTGAGCCAATTACTTCTGCGACTTTATATTTACCTAAATCAAGTAGAGATGTTCTTTATAAACAATTAATTAAAGACTTAGGTGAAGCAACAACTTTAGTGGCATGGCCTAATCAAACTGCATATACAGGTACTGTAGAGCACGTAAATAAAGCTTTTACAAAAGCATTTAGAGCGCGTTTGGCTTTGGCGGCGAGTGGTTTTCAACAATATCCTGATGGTGTAAGAAGAAGCACCGACCCAGAACTTTCGGTAGCTAATATGTATGCATTGGCGCTAAATGAATCTCGTGAAGTGATTCAAAGTGGTTCTGCTCGTTTAGAACCTACTTTTGAGGGATTTTGGAGAAAGTATAATGAGGAGAATACTACTGCTGGAGGAGAATCTCTTTGGGAACTTCCTTTTGCTGATGGACGTGGTAGAATGTTATTTACGTTTGCTGTAAAACACACAGCGGCTAGTGATCAATTTCAAGCTAATGGAGCTAACCGTGGTGGTGTAGCGGGACCATTACCATTTGTTTTTTACGATTATGATCAAGTTGATACTCGTAGAGATGTTACTTGTGTACCTTACAAATATGGTGCGGCAGTTAGTAATATTGCTAAACAAGAGTTAGGTTCATTAGATACATGGTATTTTGGTAAATACCGTTACGAATGGATGAAACGTTATGTTACTTCTACTAATGATGATGGAGTTAATAAAATCTACATGCGTTATGCTGAGGTGCTTCTTATAGCTGCCGAAACTGCTAACGAATTAGAAGGTCCTGGTGCAGCTGCTCCTTATTTAAAAGAAATTCGTAGAAGAGCATTCCCTGCTGCTTCACAAGCTGTTAAAGTAGATGCTTACGTAAATGCATTAACTAGTAAGCAGGCAATGTTTGACGCTCTTGTGAAAGAAAATAAATATGAGTTTACTGGCGAAATGGAACGTAAACAAAATTTAATTCGTTGGAATTTGTTAAAAGCAAAATTAGATGAAGCAAAAGTAAAAATGGCAGCTTTATCAACTCGTACAGGCGAGTATGCAGATGTACCAGCTACTTTATATTATAAATTTAAAGCGGATAATGTATCACTAGATATTTACGGATTAAACAGAGGAGAATCTACAAATCCTGGTATAGCTTATACCGCTGTTGCTTGGACATGGACAGGAACTGCAGCAGACGCTAAGATAAATTCATTGTACAAACCGGGTGTTAACCCTGATAACAGACAATTCTGGCCAATATGGCAAGTATTTATTGATGGAAGTAATGGTCAATTAAAGAACGATTACGGTTATTAAGATCTTAGAAAAAATTAATAAAGTTATTATGATGAAAATAAAACATATACTAAAAGGATTAATAGCCACATTGGTACTTACTTCTGCCATTTCGAGCTGCGAAAGTTATAATGAAGGATTGTTAGACGGTATAGGAAATTCAAGAGAATTTTCTCCTATCGCTCTTACAGCAAAAATAAGAACTCAAACATTTGTTGAACTTAACTGGACAGTGAATGCAGCGGCAGATCATTATACAGTAGAATTTAGTGCAGATGATCCAGACTTTAAAGTAATCTACAAAACACTTCAAGTTACAGGATCTCAATTGCCGTTAACAGTTCAGCTTGAGGGTGAAACTACTTACTCTATAAGAGTTAAAGCAGTGACAAACGGATTAGCAGATTCAAAATGGTCTGTAGTAACGGCAACAACACTTTCTGAGCAACTTTTCTTCCCTGTACAACCAGCAGATATTGATTCAAAACAAGTTACGCTAAGATGGGCACCAAATAGCACAGTTACTCAAATTTCGGTTATGCCAGGAAATATAATTCGTACTATTACTGCGGCAGAAAAAACTGCAGGTGTTGCAACGATAACAGGTCTTACAAGTGAAACGGCTTATACGGCTACTTTGTTAAATGGTGCTAAGAAAAGAGGAGTGGTGAATTTTACAACAGGAATTGATATTGGTACCGGTATTTTGGTTAAGGCAACAGATGATTTAATGCAAAAAATTGCAGATGCAGCATCAGGAGCTATACTAGTTTTAGAACCTGGAGACTATACTGCTGATAATCAAATTGGAGCAATTACTTTGAACAAATCAATTACATTAAGAGGGCTACGTCCTGCTAATACGCCAAAACTTCATGTGAATTTTGTATTAGGTACCGGATCGGGTAATGTGAGTTTGATAGATTTAGATCTAAAAGGAGATAAAGGAGCTGCCGGAGCTGCAGTTTCAGTTGTTAAATACAATGATAATAGTGTTAGCTATGGTACATTATCAATAAGCGGTTGTAATATACATGATTATGGAGTTTCATTAATTAGTGCAAACTTAACTGCTGCTAAAATTACTTCAATAACTGTTGACAATACTGTTCTTACAAATATATTGACAGTTGGAGGAGAGTTTATTGACGTAAGAGGTTCTCAAGTAGCACAGCTTACACTTAAGAACAGTACTTTTAACAATTGTACATCTTCAACTGCAGCAGCAAGACATTTTATCCGTATGGATGCGGGACTTACAGGTTTAACTTCAAATGTGTTAATTGATAGTTGTACTATATTGAATCCAAATATGCTTGCAACAAGTGCCAATTCAATTTTGTATACACGTTTTGTAACTACTGTAATAGTTGTTCGTAATACATTGTTTGCCAATACACCGGCACCATATACAAGAGAAGCGGTAACTCCAAACCCTACATTTTCAAATAATAATTATTTCAATTCACCAAATTTAAATGCAAATCCTCTTCCGCTTGCAAATAACAGACCAGATGCATCTGGTACTGCGTTGAATCCACAATTCACAAGTGCTGCGACTGGAGATTTTACAATAGGTAACCAAACTTTAAAAGACAATAAAGTAGGAGATCCACGTTGGATAAAATAAATTATTTAAGTTTTTAGTTGAGAAAGGGATGCAGTTTATTTGCATCCCTTTTTTTGTGCTTTAATTTTTGGTAGGTATATTTAAGAAGTAGGTTTTTGATAAAAAAAGAAGATAATTATTACTTTTTTTAACTAAATAAAAACAGTAATGATGTTTTTTGTAGTAAAAAAGTTATATATTAGTAGTGTTGGAACTATTGGCCAATAGTTGTTGTTTTTTAATTTATGGGATTAATAAATCCTTTTCTGCCTGCATTCAGCGAAATAGAAAAGGTGAATTATAATATTATGAATAAGAAATTACAGAAATTTAAGGCTTTAAAGAAAGTTGCTCTTTTTGGTTTTATGTTAGTATTAACCAATTGCCAGGTTGATGATTTGGGGACAAAACAATTGAATGATGATATTCAAACAGTAAGTATCGATGAGGCAAAAAAGTTTTTGGCACGATCTAAGAATAGTACTTCATCTAAAATGTCTAATATAAATGAAAATCTAGATCTAGATAAAATTACTCAAGAAAAATTAAATGGTAGTGATCAGTTGTTGACAGTAATACCATTTAAGACAAATAATAAGTTTCAAAATGATAGAGTTTTATTAATAAATGAAAAGAATGAAATAAAAAGTGTTGTTTTTAGTATGTACCCCGATGATAAATTTGATAGTAGTGGTTTTTCTGGACAAATTTTTATTTATTCATTAGATGGGAATTTTATTAATGGTTACAGAGCAAAGGATGGAATTATGATTACCCAGTTTGTAAAGACGGATAAAAAAGCATCCCCAACTGCTAAATTAGGAGGTGAGCTAAATGAAGTTGTTATTCCCGGGAGACCAAAACGGGCAGATGCCGTTCAATACGATATGATCTATAGTAATGCTGGAGGTCAAGGTATGTCTTGGGATACGGTAGGAGGTATTACAGGAGGAGGAGGTTCTAATGGTACAAACCCTCCTGTTGCAGATGTAAATCCATGTGATAAAATAAAAGAGCAAATAAACAATGCCTTATTTAATAGTAAGAAAGAGGAATTGAGCAAAAAAACGGGAGAGAAAGGAGAAACTGGATATTCTCAAAGTAAGAATGGACCATTTACAGCTCTAAATATGTCAGGTACCGATGCTTTAAATATCGATATTACCGATGATATGATTGGTTTTATGCATACGCATGTTGATGAATATGAATCTAACGAAGTTGATCCAGATGGCAATATTCAAATTAGGAAACCAATAAAGATGTTTTCACCTGCAGATGTGGGAATATTTTTGGGACTTGTAAAGAATGCTAAAACCAATAATGTTCCTATTGCAAATGTATATGGTGCTATGGTATCGAGTTCTGGAGTTTATGAATTGCGTTTTAATGGAAATCCAGATAATATAGAATCTTTTAATTGGAAAAAATTAGACGAAGTTTATAAAACATATTTTAAAAATGAAAGCTTAGAAATTGGATTTTTAAAATTTTTAGAAGAAAATGGAAATGTCAGTGGTATTGAATTATACAAAATAAATAAAAATGGAACCACAACTAAGAAAACATTAGGAACAAACAAAAAAGTAGTAGAAACAGATTGCTAAAAAAAAACATATATGAAAAATATAATAAAAGTAACGTGTTTATTAATGATAGTATTTTCTTGTAAAGGACAACAAATTGTACCTGTGGAAAAAGCAATAGAATATAGAGATGCTGGTAATGGTGTTCCTGATGGAATATATCTTAAAGATGTTAACAATTTACTCGACAAGTATGTAGGTACATGGATTGGTAGTGTGGATGCTAAAAGCTATACTTTTGTGGTAAGTAAATATAAAAATAATCTTTCAAGAGGTGTTTCTCAAGATGAATTGTTAATCCGTTTTCTAATAACTAAAAGTGACGGGACGATTATAGAGGATACTAGGAGCCTGCCCGATACAAGTCCTTATGTAATAAAAGGAGATTATTTTAATAAAACTGCAAGTTATTACACTTCTAATTATATGGGTAAAAACCCTGAATGTGGGCAAAGTGGTACGATTTTTATATCATTACCAAAAAAATCGGTTAATCCGCAAATGAAATTATTTCTTATGCCTGATCGAGATTTGATGGATGTAAAAAAGTGCCCGGGACAAAAAGTGGCAGAACAGGTATTACCTATAAAGTCAATATTTTTGACTAAGCAGTAGTTGTTTTTTTTGCTTTTAAATTATATAACAATTTTAGTTCAAAAAATAATAATAGGAAAGGGATGTAGTTTTACATCCCTTTTTTATTGAAAAAATCATTCTATATCCAAATCAAATTTTTCAAGTAATCCTGCAAGTGCAGAATGTGCTACTTTGGTTCTTTTAATTTTATTTTCAGAAGGATCGAAAGTGTAATTTCGAGAAGTTCTAAAATCAGTTTTTTCTAAAATACAATCCTGAAAAGTGGCATTAGCAAGATCGCAGTTTTTAAAAATGGTCAGAGATAAATCAGTATTCGAGAAATCGACATCTTTTAGAGAGCAATCAATAAAGTTCGTTTTCTTTAATTTTTTATAAATAAAAGTCGAATAATCAAGAAGACAATCCTGAAACGACATCGAAAATAAAAAGCTATTACTAGAACTAAAATCCAATCCCATTAATTTGCATCCAATGAATTTAATATTCTTTAATCCTGTGTTTTTAAGAATAGAAAGTGAAAGATTACAGTTTTTAAACGTACAATCTAAAAAATCAATATAGCTAAAATCGCTTTTAGAGAAGTTACAATTTATAAACTCACAATTTATGAATTCGTTATCTGATAATTTTTGATCAGAATAATCTATAGTGTCAAATGTTTTATTTTGGTGCAATGCAGCTTCCATTAGTATTGAGTTGAGGTTTAAAGTAGGGTATAATAAAAGCGTTTTATTCTAATTCGATACACTCGAAAACATCATTTTTTAATGCTATTTCGTTTATTTCTGCTTCGCTGTCAATTCTTAAAATATTATCGCAATCTTCCAGATCAAAATTCCAATAAGCATTCGGTAACAATTCGTTAAGGAATGTATTTGCGAATTCTAATTTCGATTTTGTGTCAATAGAAGTTTTATAAACATAAATCATAATTTGCTTTTTTTATGAGGCAAATTTCAATAAATGTTTCTTGATTTGATAGGATTTTATAAGCAACAATTAGGACTTATCAATCAATTTTCGGTATTGAATAGGAGTGATGCCTTCGTGTTTTTTAAAGAAACGACTAAAGTATGATTGATCTTCATGACCCACCTGCATTGCAATTTCGCTAACAGAAAGAGTAGTTTGAAAGAGTAAATATTTAGCTTCAAGTAAAATGGTTTCCTCAATCCATTTGGCAGCAGTTTTACCAGTTGCAGATTTTACAGATTTGTTTAAATGATTAGGCGTTATATTAAGTAATGAAGCGTAATAATTTACCTGATGGTGTGTTTTTATATGGGTATAAATAAGCTCTTTAAATTTTGTTGCAATAACAGAAGCGGCACTACTATTTTTAGATGTTTTAGTAGCATTTTTGTTCATTTCGCAAAACAAAGCCATTAAATACGATTGAACGAGGTCAAAATTATTGATTCCTGTTTCAAGATATGCGGCTTGCAAACGATTAAAAAGATTGGTAGCAAAAGAAGAATTTTCATTTGAAACAATAATTTTTGGATTTCCACCAATTTTTAGAAAATCAAAATCACGCAACATTTCGCTATTGCCATATTTACCAATTAAAACATCGGGGTGAAACTGACAGATAAAACCAACATGTTTCGTGTTGATATTTTCTATAGAGAAAATTTGTCCTGCCGGAACCACAATCATTTCATTGGCATTAGTCTGATATTCTTCGAAACCAATTTTTATAACATGTATTCCCGAAGTTACAAAAAGAATAGTATGACAACTGTGTTTTGACGGAGGAACGGTGTAACGTAGCTGCATCATTTCTTCCATTTTTAAACAAAAAAAATGATCTGAATTTGATTTAAAAAGCAAATGTATCGGATTTTCTAAACCAAGGAATTTTTCTCGAAATCCTTTCGCACCGTACGTTTTTATCTTTTCAGCCGTTTTGCTTTTCATACCTTAATAATACAATCTAAAATCGAGCAATTTACACAAAGCATAATGTTTTTGGTATAATTCTTCGACCACTTCTGTAATGTCATCATTTTCCTGATACAAACTAAAAAATGCTTTATCGATTGTACTGCAACTTGCAATTTTATTATAAGTCGATCCATAGCCGGAAATAGCTCTTGCCCCGGTAATATCCAGAAAATATTGAGCTTCCTCGTCGTTTAAATCTAAAACCTTTAAGTTGGCAAAATGAATAATTTTACCTTTCATTTTACCTTCAAAAAGTTCAGCTATTTCTTCAAGACTATAATAGTAATCGTGAAGACAAATGTTGTTGGGTTCGCCCGGCATTACTAAATAAATAATTTCATAATCTTTAAAATTATGATCTTCATAAAGCAATACATTCAAGCTTTCTTCTAGTCCTTCGATCGTATCACAAGTTTTGTAAATACTCGCAATACCATTATCAATAGCTATTTCCTCAAGATTTTTAACCACTTGAGTAATCACATTATTATCTACGTCAGGAACGCCTTCGAGGCAGAAGATGAATTTTTCGTAATCCATAACATTATGTTTTCCGGTTACTGATGAGTGATAAAAAGATCACTTTGTTTTCGTTTTCACAAAAGTATTTTTTATTGCCGAAAAACAGCTATTCAGATCATTTTTTAACGCATTTTTGACATTGAAGAAATTCTAATGAATATTTAGCGTAAAATAGCTCTAATAATTTAATATAAAAGTTAAGTTGTTTCGATATTAAGAGAATAATCGTTGCCACCACTTTTGTTGTGGTTTTTGGAGAGTTTGATTATCATTTTTAATTTCGATCTCTCTTTTATGTCCACAAGCAGCACAAAAAGAAGCTTTGGAAGTTCTATAAGGTTTAGAACAATTTTCGCATGGCGGACCATATAAATCTATGCGGTGATGCATAATGGCATTGGGTTCCGTTTCTTTAAAACCAGTTATCTCTTCATAATAATTTAGCAACTCTTTAAAACGTTCGATTCTGGTCATGCTGCATTTTCCTTTTTCAAAACCAGCACGATAAAGTTTAGATGCAATTAAATGTTCTTCAGTATTCAACATCGGAACTTTCATTTTACATCTCCAACACCAAAGATTTTCCATATTGCTCTTTAATTATAGTATTGAATGTATTGTTTTTTAAGGTTTTAGCTTTTTGTTTTAGCTAAATTATATTTGTTTAATGAGAATAATTTACGGTTTTTCTCATTTTAACACAAAAGTCGTTTTTATGGCTGTTATATTACTAAGTAGAAATACCCGAATTTAATTTGTGATTTAATTAAAAAGCATAAAAAAGCGGATTAGTTTTGGCTAATCCGCTAGTTTTGAATTTATAATTCCCTAAGTTTTTTAGACTAAAAATCTAATAGATTTAAGATTTAATAATTAAAGATTTAGATCTTTAAATCCTGATACTTCTGTAGAAACTTCTCCTAACCATCCGCCTTCGGCTCTGTTAGAATTGTAAATTTTAATAAAATTAATTCCTTTTAATTTTACAGATTCTCCTTTAGAATTAACGGCCCAACTAATGTCAATTTGCCCTCTTACATCAGCATTTGCCCAGTTGTCAGTGTAGCCCCAATCGTAAGCAGGATTTGCCCAATTCGTTCCTTTTCCTCCAGATTTGTCGTAAATATTCGATTTTAAGAAAGTTCCTTTAAAAGTAATAGTATTAGTTCCTTTCCACATTGGGTAGTAAGTTTGTTTGTGGTATGTGTTTTTAGAAATATACCCACTTTGTCCTTGATTATCTGTCCAGCGAATGTAATTTGGTTCGTTCGGATTTGTAGGTTCAGCTTCCGGTTTGTAATAAGTCAATTCATAGTTTTTGATAGTCGTTGCTTTTCCGTGTTCAGAACCAGCAATTTCAAACCATTCGTCATCAGCTTTTTCGTTACCGTTGGCATCGTAAGAAACCATTACAATTCCAGGTTCAGCCCAGTCTGTAAAAGCATTACCAAGTACAACAAAATCATTACCTTCTTTGTTGATAATAGTATGGTCAAAACCAAATTGAACATATCCTCCAAAACCTCCAAGACTTACCATGCTTCCTGTTGTTAAAGCTGTTTCTGCTTTTACACGCATAGTCTCATCTGTATCTGCGGCAGTTGCAGCAGGTAATGAATTTGTAAATTGTCCCGGAGCAGGAAAAAAGTCAAATACCTGTGTGATTCTGTTTAAATATGTTTTTTCGTTTACAGTTAAAGCAAAAGTTTTAGAATTTTCGCCAACACCATTTTTTGCTCTAAATTCAATAGTGTACGTTCCGGCAGTTGCAAAAACACTAAATAAATCTGTGGTAGTCGAAACTTCTTCATTGTTCACTAACCACTTGTAAGTTGCACCAGCAGCATTTGCCAGTTGAGGTTGTACTCTAAACCATTGCATTTTATCAATCGCAAAACCTCCTGTTGGAGTAGCAATCGTGATTTCCGGAGCGCTGGCAACGATACTTATTGTACGGCCATCTGCAAATGTAAAAGTCATAATACCATTAGCTATAGCTACAGCCGTAATTTCGGCAGCATCTTTTCCTTTTTGACCAGATGCTGATATTCCGCTGTCAACACCATTAATCGTCCAGTTTCCACTTGTACCAATAGTGATTTTTGGAGCTTCGCCTTTTTCACCTGTAGCACCTTTTGCAGAACTTCCGGTATCAACACCATCAATCCACCAATTGCCATTTGCACCTATTTTGATAAATGACGAAGTATTACGAACGGATAATTTAGTTCCGTCGCTCATCGTAATTACATAACTGCCATCTTTTGTTTCGTAACCTACTACATAAAGACGTTTGTTAAGTACGTCAAGTAGGTTTTCGTATTGTGCCATTCGGCTTTTTAAGTCGTTGACATCATTTCTCAGATCATTAATATCATCTTTATAACAGCCTGACAAAAGCAGGACAACAGATAATGCAAGTAGAATTTTCTTCATGTTTTAAAAAATTATTGGTTATTAGTTTTTGATTGTTTTCTTTAGTTTAAAGGCAAAATGTGCAGGGATATCTCCTGTAATAACAGTGAATTTGGTATTCCCGTTTTTATCCACACAATACAATTTTCCGGGAGATACATAATCTCCGGCATCTGTTATGAATACATTTAGCGAAATTGGATCGACTGCTAAACCGTATGGCGTTTTTATTTCGTCGCGAACTGCTTTTGGCAGGAAACTTTCAGAAAGTAAAGTTTCGGTTTTAACATCAATCATAGAATAATTAATGATCCAGTCAAAAGTGCTGTAGCTAAATTCAGATCCTATTATGTAAGCTTTGTCTCCCACAATAGTAAGATTCGAACAAGCAATATCGAAGGTCTTTTTGATGTTGTCTGTTTTAGTATCAATTACAAAAAGTTTTGATCGAACATCATAATAATCTCCGCGTGAACTTACATATAGATCTCCGTCGCTATCCGCTTCTATTCGGTGTAAGTTTATGGCAACATCAATATCTTTAGTTTTGGTGAACGTTTTTAGATCAATAACCGAAACAGTGCGCTCATAGTTTGGTGGACTATATCCGCCAGAATTGGCAACATATAACTTATTTCCAACTACAGCCATTTCTTCAGGTTGACGTCCCACTTTTACAGTTCTCGTAATTTGAAGAGAAGTGGTATCAATTTCGGCAACAAATCCGTTAGGAGAATTATCGCCCAATTGTACTTCGCCATCGTAGGCGCTTGCATAAGCTTTTCCGTTCGTAAAAGTTATATAACGACAATTTTTTACATCAATAACCTTTAGGCGTTTAGTTGTAACGGCATCCATAACTTCAATTTTATTCGAATTATTGATAACCGCATATATTTTTGTTCCGTAAATTCCAATGTCATTACCAACATCTCCCAAGCCCAAAGTAGCTTCAGGATTGGCCTGACCGTAAACATTTCGTCTGTAATTTCCAGTTTCATAATCATAATAATCCAATGAAGCTTTGTTCATATTCATATTACCCTCATTAAGTAAATAAAATCCTTGTACAGTAGTTACAACTTCGGGAGGTAAAACCTCTACTTCTTCTGGAATAATAGGATCTTCTTCTTGACATCCCTGAAGTCCAATTGCCGCAAAAGCCAGTATTAGCCAAAATTTGAAATTTGTTTTCATGATCGAATATTTAATTATTAATTTTTTTAAAGTTTTATAGATAGGTTAATACGGTAGTTTCTTCCGGGCATTGGAAAATTTAGTACAACATCATAATATTGATTGAAAAGATTGTTGACTTCGGCTCCAATTTTTATAGATTGTTTTAAAAATTTTCCATCCCAAATTACCGCCATGTCGCTGGTGTACCAAGGTTTTACATAGTTTACAGGGATATTGGCTTTTTGGCTGTATCGTTCTCCTGTATAAATAAAACTGTAATTCATTTGCCAGTTTTTCCAGTTGATAGATGAGGTAACTGTACCACTGTTTTCTGGAGTATAAGGTATTTGATCGCCGTATGTTGTGCCTTTGGGAGTAACATCTATTGCTTTTTGATAGGTATAACTCAATCCTAAGTCAAGAAATATTTGCTCCGGAAGTTTAAAAACGAAGTTTGTGTTGAGCTCTAAACCTTTTATATCTACAAGACCAAGATTCATCATCGTCCATCTAAAAAGGTTAGACGATGGCATGGCTACAATTTTGTCTTTAACACGATTGTAGTAAACATCTGCTTGAAAAGAAGCTGATTGTAAAAACTTTTTAGGCTCAATAATATAAGTGGTTCCAAAGTCATATTGAGTCGTAAATTCTGGGCGTAATGAACTGTTGCCAATAAAAGTATAATAGAGATCATTGAAAGTTGGCATTCTAAAAGACTCTTTATAAAACGCCCGAATTCTGAAATTTTTAGTATCAAATGGCTGAAATGAGGAAGATAGTACAGGGCAAAAAACGTGTTGACTATCGCCTTGCTGATAATATTTGACTTGTTCGTCAACATAAGCGCCGAGTAAATTGGCTTGAATGTCAAGTCGTTTCCAGTGCATTTCTGTAGACAAAGCGCCTAAATAAGAATATCGGGTTGGGTAGGGGAAACGGTATAAATTTGCATCGAGCGTATTTATAGAAAAATCAGTAGCGAGAGATATTTTCCACCATTCTTTAATCGTATACTGATTAACTACAGATGCGTAAAATTCGTTTTGATAATATTTGTTGTCTAATGCGCCTTCGGTAGTTTTGTAATCAGGATCGATGTAACGGCTGTAATCTCTGCTGAATTTTACATTGGCGAGCAATTCATATTTTTTAGAAAAAGAGTTTTGAAAGGAGCCGTGAACAAAAAAGTTTCTATCCCATTGACGCTGATAATAATTATATCTATTGGCTAAAATTGCACCCGGAAGTCCACGTTCAGAGTCGTAATAGTATGCTTTAAGAGAAGCTTCACCACTTTTTAATTTTGCGTAAAGATTCAGTTCGCTTCTTAAAGCTGTAATGTCTCCATTTTGGCGAACTGCTGTAGTGTCGTAACCGTCTTTTTTCTGATATCTGTATTTGTATTTTCCATCGGCGGTTAGCCATTCAGTACTTGCTGTTAAAGAGATCGATGAAGATAGTTTTTGCTGATATAAAACAGAAGGATTAAAAAGTCCAAACGATCCTGCTTTAATAGCAGCTTTTATATTTGCTTTTTTGCTTCCTGAAAATTCAGGGATTTTTGTTTTTAAGAAAAGAGTGTTCGAAGAGAAAAAACCTCGTGCAGGCTGAAAAATAGTAGACTTTTGTCCGTTGTAAAGTTCAATCGTCTCAATATTATCTAGAGAGTATTTTCCTAAATCAACCTGACCATTTTGAGCATTACCTACGCTCATTCCGTCATAAAAAACTGCCGTGTGTGCACTTCCAAGACTTCGTACATTTATGGTTTTAAGGCCGCCAATTCCTCCATAATCTTTTAGTTGAACACCCGAAAAATAACGAACCGCATCTGCAACCGATAAACTATTGAGTTTTTCCAATTGTTTTCCAGATAAAATCTGGACAGGCATTGGCGATTCTAACTTGAACTCACGTTTGCTCGTTGTTAAAATAACCTCTTTTAAGGCATGTGTTTTTAAAGAATCGGGCCCTTTATTTTCTTTTGATGGATGATCTTGTGCGTAAATAGGATTCAATGATGAAACCCATAGAAGCAAGCATAATCCACCATGTAGCAGGCGAAAACGCCTATAAATACATGAATGCATAGCAAAATACTCTATTTAACTAAATAGTTATTAACGGAAAAATTAAAATCAAATGTTAGTTTGATATGTGTGTTTGTTCAGAGCTCTGGTCCACGAAAGCTTGAAGTTAATTGCAGTGGCAGGTCTCCTGACTTATTCCCATTTTGATCGGCCTTCCCACATTAAAAATGCAGTGGCAAAAGATTAGATTTAGAAAACTTAAAAGCTTTAAATCTGCCAAAATGTTGCATGGAATTTTACAGTAACGGGCTTGTTCAGGATTTGCACCTGATTCCCTCTTCGTTAACTACACTTGAAAAGTTGTAGCTAAACCATTGCGGGTGCAAAGGTAGATAAACTCTTAGTTTTATTTATAGAAAAAAAACGTTTAATTTTTTTGACACGTTATTTTCGTAATAAACATGGGGCTTTACAACGTGTTTTTGGTTGTTGTAAATTAAATTTCAATGATTGTAAAAAAAGAAAACTGTGTAAAAAAAATATTGATTTTACACAGTTTTGTATTAGTAGTTTTGGTGAATTCTATTTTACAGATCCAACGTTTCCGGTGCGGGTTAATACACCCCATTGTTGGCTTTCGCCTTTAATGGCTCTTCGTAAAGCTTTAAATAATATGACATACATTAACTGGCGATAAACAAAGCGTTGCGGAATCAACCAGATTAATTTAGTGAGTTTTTCTTTCTCAAATATAAAAGCAACTACACTAACCAACATGTCAACCAACATAAAAACAATATAATAAATACCAATTTTATGTAAGCTATGAATATCGTTATGATTCCAAATTAAACTCAAAATCAATACTAAGTCTGCCAATGGAGCAAAAATAGGAAGTACTATTTGAAAAATCAAAACGTTAGGTAACGAAACCATTCCTAAACCTTTGTACTTTGGGTTGAAACAAGCGTCTCTGTTTTTCCAAAAAGCCTGCATAATACCATAACTCCATCTAAAACGTTGTTTCATAAACTCCTTCAAACTTTCCGGAGCTTCAGTTATAGCAACAGCCTCGATACAATTTACAATATGATAGTTGTTTCGTAATATTCGAATTGTTAAGTCGCAATCTTCTGCCAAAGTATCAGTCGTAAAACCGCCCGCTTTTTCTATGGCTTCTTTTCTAAAACCGCCAATCGCGCCCGGAACAACTGTAATGCCATTAATTAAATCAAAAGCTCTTCGGTCAAAGTTTTGCGCAGTAGTATATTCGATACTCTGCCATATAGTAAGCATCGTATTCTCATTTCCTACCTTTACATTTCCTGCTACGGCACCAACTTCCTGCTTGTTTTTTAATTGTATTCGGAATCTTTTCATTAATTCCGAAACAGCATTAGTCTTAAGTTGAGTGTCGGCATCAATACAAATAACATATTCGTTTTCGGTAAGTTCAATTCCGCGATTCAGTGCAGATGCTTTTCCGCCGTTAGGTTTCGTATGAATTTTTACAGTTTTGTTATTTTCAAATGCATCTTGTACCATTTTAAAAGTATTGTCTTTTGAGCCATCATCGACAAAAACAATATCAAAATCCGGGTAATCTTGCAGCAATAAATTTTCAATAGTTTTTACAACATTTATTTCTTCATTATAAGCTGGCACAATAATGCTTACTTTTGGATGAGAACCAACAATTGGATTATAAACAGGCGGGTATTTATGATCTTTCCACTTTTTTGCAAATGCCATTCCGGCCATAAGTAAAATGCGTACAAATCCTAAAATGATTGCGACCCAAAAAGTAGCCGTTATAAAATTACCAAACCAATATCCTAAATCAAAAATGAAGTTATCGATAGATAAGAAATTACCTTTTGCTTTTGGCATAATTTCATTCTTAGTTTTACCTAGTAAATGAGATACAGTTGTAAATTGAATTCCTTTATCCTTAAAATACTTAATAATTCTTGGTAAGGCCTCTACAGTTGCCTGTCTGTTTCCCCCGGCATCATGAAGTAAAATAATTCCTTTATCAGGATCAGCTTCATATTGTTTTATTGTTCTCGAATAAATGCTGTCTGCGCTAACGCCAATTTCCCAATCATTTGGATCAATACTTTCTCCAACCGTATAATAATTGTGAATTTTACTGAGAGCTACAGGCTCTAATTCTGCTTCAGTCGTTGGTTCCGCATCGGCATTGTAAGGAGCTCTAAAAAGAACAGTACTTCTTCCTGTAACAGCTTCAATTAATAATCTGGTAGCTTCCATTTCAGACGTAGCACGTTCAGTACTTACCAATGCAATATTAGGATGAGTAAAAGTGTGATTGCCAATTTCGTGTCCCTCATTGTAAATCCTTTGTAATAAAGGAATATTGCTTTCACCTTGCAAGCCAACTACGAAAAAAACTGCCGGAACTTTTTCTTTTTTTAAAATATCTAATATTTGTGGAGTATAAGTAGGATCAGGACCATCGTCAAAAGTAAGAACAACTTGATTGTGAACATTTCCAAACTTACTAATTACGTATTTGGTGGGTAGTTGTTCATAATTTTGTTCTGTAATAATAGATTCAACAGGATTAATCTCGAGGTTTATTTTTCCGGGTTGAGGATCAGTAAGGACATCTAAAATTTCGCCATCGCCAATATAATCCGGAGTTTCAAATCTAGTCGTAACATGTTTAAGAAGGTCAAAATCAAAAGGTTTTTTCTTAAGACTTTCATTTGTTAAACTTCGATTGTAAAAAGTCCATAATCGTTGGTCTTCGCTGCCCAATCGCCATAAAGCAGTTCCTGCAACTCCATACTCATCGGCAAATCTAATAATATTGAAATTAGTTGCAGCATCAGTAAAATAAACAGAATGTGCTTTTTTGTTGCCGTCTAAATAAGAGAAAGAATTGTTATAGCTGTCATTATTGAACTTTATTGTAGCGCCATATTGTTTTGCCAAAGATATTGCTTCGTTGTATGTTATTGTTGTAGCCTGGCTGCCTTTTTGCCAATCGTATCCATAACCGGCGAAACAAAGTATAATTTTACTTGATGGAATTTCTTTTGCAGTTTGATCGAGCGTTCTCTCAATCCATTTTTGACTACTAATATCTCCGGGTGTACTACCACTATAATGTTCGTCATAAGCCATGAGAAACATATAGTCGTTATATTCAGATAATTTTTTAATATTAAAATCATCATCGTTCGGCATAATATCCTGAGAAACGATGTAGCCGAGAGAATGTAGTTTTCCGTAAAGTTCTTTTTGAAATGCAATTATAGGCTCGTCGCTGATTTCTTTAAATTCTTCAAAATCTATATTGATTCCTTGCAGGTCGTATTTCTTTAGATTTTTAATGATGTCGCTAATCAGTCTTTCTCTTTTGGTTTTATCATGAAGAATTCTGTGAATTAAATCGCCATCAAAGTCACCCTCTTTTCCAATAGATTGGTTGATGTTATTGATTAAAGGAACAATTTTTACACGACTTTTTTTCATTACTTTTAAAGCGGCAGTGTCAATTTCTGTGCGCAATAAATCGGTTTTTGGATCAATAAAAAACCATTCAGGAATAACCATATTAATTTTATGGACATTTCTTTGTAGCGAAAATAAACTCTGAGGATCCCAGTCAACATAAAAAACAGCTCTAACTTGATCTGTATTTAGCTCGGCAGGTTTAGTATTTATCTTTTTTAAATTTCGCTTTGCTCTCAAAAAATAATCAAACCCTTTGTATTTTTTTAATTCTTTAGCGCTTAGCTCAACTGGAGTTATAGGATTAGAAATGTTTTTTTCCTGTTTTGCATTGTTTCCCAAAAGAGGCAATGAAGGTTTTAATCCTTTTTTTAAAGTGATAATAAAAATTGGGATTAAAAGTATAATAGCGAATATAAATAGTCTGGTAGACCATTGAAAAGTTTTCCAGCGTTTTTGGGTATTAGTCTGGAAGATTTGTTTTTTGTCGTTCATTACTTTTACAACGTATTTTAAATTATAATTACTAGAAAAATATAAGAATTCTGGTGTTTGTTAATTTCCTGTGATGTAAAGTATTATACATGTAAAAATAAGAGAAATTAAAATACGAAATTACTAATTGTAATTTTTTTGATACGCGCAATAAAAGTTTTAAGAATGTTTAATTAAGCTTTTTTTATAAATCAAGTAGGCGTTTAGTAATAGCAGAATGCTTGATGTTTTTGATTTAAAACAAAGGAGCTTGAGATTATAAAAAAAGCGGATTAGTTTTTACTAATCCGCTTTTTTGAATGTTTTCATATTTATAACCAAAACAAAAGATGTATACCTGATTTCAATTTTTTAAAAAATGATCATCTTTTGATTTTTTTACTTCAACTCGTTTAGGTGTTATTTTTCTTCTTCTAAATTATCAACCGCAGAAATTTGGTCAAGAATGTTGGTTTGGTTGGGTGCGATATAGTTTTTGTTCTCCACAGCATTTTCTTTTTTGAAAAGAAGATCTAATGCATTGTAAAGTCTCAACAAAACGTCTTTGTCTTCCTTTTCAATCTCTAAAGCAGTATTAAAATTAAAAACGTAGTTGTTTGAATTGCGTACTTCTACTTTTATAGTTTTTGATGTGATTTTAAATTTGACAATATCCATATGTTTCTATTTAGAGTGATAGTTTGCTGTTTTTGTTGATCCCATATTTGAATTTATCACTAAGTTAGGGATTATTTTTAAATAAAAAACCCCTAATCAATTGATGATTAGGGGTTTATTTTTTGTAGCGAGGACGGGAGTTGAACCCGTGACCTCAGGGTTATGAATCCTGCGCTCTAACCAACTGAGCTACCTCGCCAAGATTGCAAGTGAACCGTGTTCCTCATTGCGGGTGCAAAGATAGAAATAATATTAATTGTTGCAAGAATAAAATGAAGAAAAAAAAATATTTTTAAAAATGCATTGTTTTTGGACATATATTCTTATATTTCCAAAAAAATTAAAAGTAGCACATGGATCCAAAAATACGTTACGAAATCGAGTTTCCGATCAATTCTTCGCCGCAATTATTGTATCAATATATATCAACACCGTCAGGTTTGTCAGAATGGTTTGCAGACAATGTAAATTCAAGAGGCGAATTTTTTACTTTCATTTGGAATGACTCGCAGGAAAAAGCGCGTTTGGCTTCTAAAAAAACTGGTGAAAAAGTTAAATTTAAATGGGTTGACGAAAGCAGTAAGGATACAGAGTATTTTTTTGAATTACATATCTTAGTTGATGAATTGACTAAAGATGTGTCTTTAATGGTTGTCGATTTTGCTGAAAAAGAAGAAGTAGGAGAAGCTAAACAATTGTGGGAGAATCAGATCTCAGACCTGAAACATCTTATAGGTTCTGTTTAGTAAAAGTCTATTTTATACCTTATATTTGCCCTGAACAAAATTCAGGGTTTTTTTATGATCAATTTTAACGGAAATATAGTTGCGCAGGATGATAGTGCATTAACTCAAAATCGCGCTTTTTTGTATGGAGATGGTGTTTTTGAAACATTAAAAATAGTCAATAATAAAATTTTATTTCTTGAAGATCATTATTTTAGACTGATGGCTTCAATGCGTGTGGTTCGTATGGAAATTCCAATGAACTTTACAATGGAATATTTTGAAGAGCAAGTTTTAAGTTTGCTTCAGAAAAAAAATATTTCAGCCTCAGCCAGAGCCCGAATTACTGTATTTAGAAACGATGGTGGTTTGTATTTGCCAAAAACCAACGATGTTTCATATTTAATTCACGCAACACCACTTGACAGTACAGCATACGCTTTAAATTCTGCTGAATATGAAGTTGATTTGTATAAAGATTTCTACGTAACCAAACAATTATTATCGTCTATTAAAACGACTAATAAGATGATTAATGTTACTGGAAGTATTTTTGCTCACGAAAATGGCTTAGCAAATTGTATTTTAGTAAATGATACTAAAAATGTTGTTGAAGCATTGCAAGGAAATTTATTTATGGTTGTGGGTAAAAAACTTATTACACCGCCAATTTCTGAGGGATGTTTGAACGGAATAATGCGTAAGCAAATATTAGCTTTGGCTAAAAAAATAGAAGGTATCGAAGTTTCGGAAGAAATAATTTCGCCATTTGATCTTCAAAAAGCAGATGAATTATTTGTGACCAATGTAATCATGGGGATACAACCGATAACTAAATATCGAAAAAAAGTATTTATAAATGATGTGGCTCAATTATTAATACAAAAGCTAAATGAATCCATATCCGAAAATTAATTCAGATATGGGTTTTCAGGTGCATTTGACCAAATAAGATAATCGCCACCAAGCTCAATAATTTGTTCTTTCCAAAAATGGGTAGTTGACTTTCCAATAATTTTATTTTTGTAATTATTATCAGCAATAATCCAAGAGTTTGCTTGCATTTCATTCTCGAGTTGATTTTCGTCCCAACCTGTATAGCCTAAGAAAAAACGGATATTATTTTTATTAATTGATCCGTCATTTATTAAGTCTTTAGTCGATTCAAAATCACCTCCCCAATAAATTCCATTAGAAATCTCGACACTATTCGGGATTAATTCAGGAATATTGTGAATAAAATATAAGTTATCCTGTTCAACAGGACCTCCGTTGTATATCTTGAAAGTAGCTTCAATTTCGGGTATTAGGTCATTAATAGTGTACTTTAAGGGTTTATTAATGATAAAACCAATTGATCCTTCTTTGTTATGGTCTGCTAATAAAATTACCGATCTATTAAAAGATAAATCTCCAATTATAGAAGGTTCAGCAATAAGCAGGTGTCCTTTTTTTAATTTTTCTGAAATCATACGGCTACAATTTTTATTAAATTTAATCATAAAATTTTAAAAAACCCAAATAAAATCGTTAAAGCGCATAAAAAAACCCTTCATAAGAAGGGTTTTGATTATATTATAAGTTTAGAGAACTTTCTTACTTAGTTCACTGCACCTTCTAATTCAGCTCCAGCTTTGAATTTTACAACATTTTTAGCTGCGATTTGAATAGTTTTTCCTGTTTGTGGGTTTCTACCATCTCTAGCAGCTCTAGCAGATACTGACCAAGATCCAAAACCTACTAATGAAACTCTTCCACCTTTTTTCAAAGTAGCTCCTACGTTTCCTAAAAATGATTCTAAAGCCAATTTTGCCGCAGCTTTTGTGATTCCTGCATCAGCAGCGATAGCATCGATTAATTCTGATTTGTTCATAATAATTAGTTATTAATTGTTGGTTAAAAAAAATTGTTAATACACAAATTTAGTAGGAAATCCGTTCCTTGCAAGTGTTTTCTTTAATTTTAGCAAAAATTGTTAATAACTTGCTTTTTTTGTTCATAAAGCGGGTTATTCATCGATCAAAAACAAGTAGAAACCCCTGTTTTACTGACGTTAATAGACTTTTGCGCTATCAGAAAAAGTTATTCCATTAAGTAATTCTGTTACTTGCATTCTCTTTTTTCCTGGTAATTGTAAACTTATTAGTTGTAAAAAGCCATCTTGTACTGCAATTTTGATTTCTTTTTTGCTGAAAATCAATTTTCCTGCCTCATAAGAATGAGCTTCAGAAATCAATTTAGCTTCGTATATTTTAATGCTTAATTCTTCATCTTTATCTTTTAGAAAACACCACGAAGCTGGATATGGGCTTAAACCTCGAATTAAATTATTGATTTCTGCTCCGGATTTTGTCCAGTCAATCTTGCAATTTTCTTTGTTGAGTTTGTAGGCTGTTTTAATTTCGACATTATCTTCTTGAATTGTAGTGGTCACATTTCCTTTTTCGATAATTTTTAATGTATCAATTACGGTTTCGCTTCCTAATAGCATTAATCTGTCGTGTAATTGTCCTGCGTTTTCTTCCGGTTCAATAGCAATTTCAGAATTTAAAATCATTGCTCCCGTATCTATTTTGTCGTCAATAAAGAAAGTCGTTACTCCTGTTTTAGTTTCTCCATTAATAATAGCCCAATTAATTGGCGCTGCACCACGATAATTTGGTAATAAAGAAGCATGAAGATTAAAAGTTCCTAAACTAGGCATTTCCCAAACTACTTTTGGTAACATTCTAAAAGCAACAACAATTTGCAAATTGGCATTTAAAGATTTTAGTTCGGCTAAAAAACTCTCATCTTTTAAGTTAGTTGGCTGCAATAAAGTAAGGTTGTTTGCTAATGCATATTCTTTAACTGCTGAATATTTTATTTTTTGTCCACGCCCCGCCGGTTTATCAGCAGCAGTAATAACGCCAACAACATCATAATCGTTTTTAATAATGGTGTCCAAAATGCCTACAGCAAATTCTGGAGTTCCCATAAATATAATTCTCAATTTTTCCATTATGTTTTTAAAGTGTATTTATTATTTGGAAGTATAGTAATATGATTGTTTTCTAATAATTCCTGAAGAGCTAAAATAATATCATTAGCATCTAGTTTTATTTGAAGCTGAATTTCTCTCGAAGTCAAAGCGGCAGATTTTAATAAATGTAAAATTTTATCGGCAATCAAATCAGCTTCGGTGATTTTTCCTTTCTGAGTAATGCAATACGAACAAACACCGCAATTCTTATTGGTTTCTTCTCCAAAATAATCCAGAATCAATCTGTTTTTACAGGTTTTGTTTTCCTTTATATAATGTAGAACAGACAAAAGTTGCTCTTCTTTTAATTTGTTTTGTTTTTCTAGATATTTAGAAACTCGGTTTATGGTTAAGTCATCTTCGCGAACTTCATTAAATAATATAGTAGCATCATTATTTTTTGATTTGTATTCGATTATTTCTTTTTCCTTTAATTTTTCTAAAACTGCCACAACTTGTTCTTCAGTATGTTGTGATTTTTTTGCAATTAACGAAAGATTAAAAGGTGTTTTCATTTCGTAAACACCTGGATAAGTTCTTAAAATCGCAAGAATAATTTCTTCGTCATTTGGATTCAAACTCATGTATCGAATCACTTCTTTAGACTCAATTAAAAACTGTAATGTAATCTTTTCTGAAAATTCCTGCGACATCGTAATGATTCCCTGCTGATTTAAAAATTGCAAAGCATTATAAGTTTTTAAAGTAGGGAAGTCGTATTTGCCACAAAAATGATTCAGTTTAAACGAAAACGAGTCATCTAAGCCTTCGCCATATGCAATCTGAAAATAATTGCAAAGTTTGACATACATTGTTTTTAGAAACTTCTTATCAGGTAGAACATTCAAAAATTGTTGTTCTGTTTGAGTTGCGTCTGAGTTATTAAAAAGTAAAACCGAATAAGCTTTTTCGCCATTTCGGCCCGCTCTTCCAGATTCTTGGTAATAATTTTCGAGGTTTTCTGGCAGTTGGGTATGAATAACCGTTTTTACATTGTCCTTGTCAATTCCCATTCCAAAAGCATTTGTGGCCACTATAACTTGTGCTTTTTCAGACATCCACAATTGCATGTTTTTGTCTTTTTCTTTAGATGAAAGTCCACCGTGATAATATGTTGCGTTAAAACCTAAAGATTGTAATTGTGTTGACATATTCAAGCACGATTTTCTGTTTCGCACATATATAATAGAGGGCTGCGGGTTTTTCTTTAAAATTTGTTCTACACGATACAGTTTATCTTCGACTTCAAAAACCATGTATGCAATATTTTTTCTTTCAAAAGATTGCTGAAAAAGTACAGGGCTTTTTAAACCTAATTCGGTTTTTATATCTTCAATAACTCTTGGAGTTGCCGTAGCAGTCAAGGCTAAAAACGGAATCTTTGGAAAGTATTTTTTTAGTTCTGAAATTTTTAAATAAGCTGGACGAAAATCATGTCCCCATTGCGAAACACAATGCGCTTCGTCAATTGCAATTAAATTTATAGGAAGATTTTTAATGCGTTCTAAAATCCAGTCCGATTGTAAGCGCTCCGGCGAAAGATATAAAAACTTATAATTTCCGTATTGGCAATTGTCCAGAAGATCAATAATTTCCTCGGTATGAATCCCGCCAGTAAGAGCAATCGCTTTAATATTGCGTTTTTGTAAATTTGCCACCTGATCTTTCATCAAAGCAATTAAGGGCGAAACTACTAAACAAATTCCTTCCTTCATCAAGGATGGAACCTGAAAACAAATCGATTTTCCGCCTCCGGTTGGAAGCAGGGCAAAAGTATCCTGACCGTCCAAAATCGAGTCAATAATCTCCTTTTGCAACGGTCTAAAACTGTCGTGTTTCCAGTATTTTAAAAGAATTTCTTGCGCTTCAGGCATTAGTCTTGTTTTAAAGTTAAAAAATTTAGAAATCAGTTTCTAGTTTTACAACTTTAAAACATGCCTAAATTTTATCTAAGATATAAAGAATTCTGTTCTCAACCGTATCTTTAGGTACTTCAATTAAGTTATATCCGTATTTTTGATAGGTTTCAACAAGATGTTTTTGTATCGTTAATGCCTGTTCGAAATTTTCGTAACGTTCAGTGTCGCTTTCGTAAATTTCTTCCCACGGCGGTAAAATAAAAGTTTTAGAATATTTAAAGTCTTCACAGGCTTTAACAAAGTGCTCCGGGTATTCGTCGCCAATATAATCCATATAAGCAGTAACATCGGGAATTCCGCGATCTATAAAAACTACATCATGAGGTTCTTCAAGTGCACTCTTAAACTGCTTAATACGGCCTTCCAATAACATTTCGCTAAACAACAAAGGTTGTTCCAGGAACAATTGTTCGATACCGCGTTGCTGTGCTTCGAGTGTAACTTGTCGTGAAATTTCAGGGTAACAACAGTAGCCACGAGCTACTAATTCGTTGATAAGAGTAGATTTTCCCGTTCCCGGGCCACCAATGAGAACTATGATTTGTTTTTGCACTTTCGTAAAATAAAGCGCAAATTTACCTAAACTTATTGTATTTAAAAAGATTATTTTGCCTTGAGCGAATGATTTCGCATTTTTTTTATAATTATTGCCGCAACTGGACTAAAGTCCAGCTCTACAAAATGAATTGTTCCTTTGGAACTTAAACCAAAAAGAGTCGCGGGCTAGGCAAATATTGTAGGGTTGGACTTTAGTCCAGTTATAAAATGGAAGGTAGCAAGTTTTGAATGTTTTTATGTTTAGCCGTTGGTTTTAACCAATAAATTAAATGATTTTATGAGTTTGGCTTTAGCCAAATATCCTCCACCATTTCTTTTTTATTTCTTGAGCATAAATTCTTGGAATATCTTCTATTTGGTTTCCGTCAAAATCTATAACATATTCATTAGAGTCAAAATCAAATAATCTAATTGCATTGTCTTCAATAGTTAATTCATTATAGCCCTCAGGATTGAACCAAATGTCTCGTCCGCCAAAACTCCAAATAATTTCGCCTTCTATTGATATTCTGAAAATTAGTAATTCTCCACGAATAATAAAGTCATTTTTTAATTTATGGATAGAGAAATTTGTTGCTAAATCGAATTCTTTATGCCAGATTAATTTTAATGAGGGAATTTCTAGGCAATAGATTGTATTGCCGCTAATAACCCAAATTTTATCATCTTCAACAATAAAAGTATCTTCAAATATTCCACTTATACTATTGGTTTGGTAAATTGTAATATTAGAAATTTCAATTCCAAATTCTTTAAGTATGATAAAGTGACGACTTCTGTATACTGGAACTTTTTCCTCGCCACCAAAATAAATTTGATTATTTTTTGGTTTAATAACTGAATCCCGATTGTTATTATAATCATAAAGTAATTCAATTTCAAAATTTTTGTAGTCAATTTTCATTGTTTTAGCTTTAAAAATTACTCACAAAACAAATATTTTCCATTACCCGCATCTTTTTTCTTAGAAGGAATAATAATATGCGATTCGAATTTCTTTCCTTTCAAAACATTATTCGTAAAATCTAAAACATATTGTTGACCTTGATGAAAAAGGTAACCTGAAAACTCATGTCCGCCTCCGCAAAAAGTAATCAATTCAATGTCCTTATGTAAATCATTCATATGATTGTAAACAGCATAAGAGCCAAAAAGAATCAACCAACCCGAAGCATTTGTAGGGCAGGAGCGATGTGAGCCCGCGCTGTAAGGAACTGTGTCGTCATTACTTCCGTGTGCCAATAACATTGGGATTGCTTTTTCTTTTGTAATTAAATTAATATCCTGAATCGCTCCAGAGCCTCCAATAAAACCGGCATATTTGAAGTTTTCTGGTAAATTGTTTTTGTATAAATTCATGAGTTTGTAATCCCAAAACGAAGCGTGAAAACCAATTTCAGCACCGGCACTAATTCCGGAAATAAAGATTTTAGACGTATCGAGATTGTATTTGTTGGCATTTTCAATCAAAAATGAAGTTGCCTGCCACATATCGCTTACACCAATTTGAATTGCCTTTATTTTCTCGGTTAAAGTTCCTTTGCAACCAAAATCTTTTCCTTTCATATATAAACTGTATGAAATGCTCGCAACCGCATAACCGTTTTTTGCCATAAACATTCCAAAATCTTTCTCGCTCGTACGTTCTCCGCCGGAGAAACCTCCTCCAAAAGCAAAAATAATTAACGGAATTTTTTCATTAGATTTTTTCTGAGGTAAGTATAAATCCAAATCCAGTTTGATGGTGTCATTTTGAAAATAAGTCATCGTTTTGATTTCTTGTGCTTTTGTATTTTGAAAATTGAGAATAATGAAAAGTAAGAAGATGATTTTTTTCATGGTATAATGTTTTAATCTCGCAAAGACACAAAATTGTCATGTGAAAGTATATAGGGTTTATGTGAAAGGCTTTGTGGATTCGTGACTTTGTGTGTAAATTTCGCAGCAATGTTTTATCAAATATAAGAGGAAATTTTACAAAGAAATAATGTTGTAAAGTTTTTTTCTCTGCACCTTTGCACCTTTGTAACTCTGCACCTTTTTTCTAATTAAAAATTCTAAAAAATCTGAAATCAAAACCGTATATTTGCGTTTATTTTTAATTACGAATGGAAAACGATAAAGAAAAAAACACCGCCGAATTTTACGAAAGATTAAAGGTTGAGTTGGACAATTCAAATACTTGGCCAGCAGAATACTTGTATAAATTCATTGTCCCTTCTGTAGATGATAATGTAGAGCGAGTTGAAAAATCCTTTGATGGTATGGGAGCAGTTATTAAAACAACAAAATCTAAAACAGGTAAATTTACCAGCGTTTCTATAGATGTTACCATGCATAGTGCTGATCAAGTGATTATCAAGTACAAAGAAGTTTCTACTATAGAGGGTATAGTTTCATTATAACTTATGAACGAAAAATATAAAAAAGAAGTCGCGAATGATGTTGTTTTTAATTTAGAATACAATTCTGAAAGACAACGTTTAATCATTCCAGAATACGGTCGTCATTTGCAAAAACTGATCGATCAGGCTACTGCAATCGAAGATGCTGAAACGCGCAATAAAGCCGCAAAATACATCATTCAGGTTATGGGAAGTTTAAATCCTCATTTGCGTGATGTGCCCGATTTTCAGCATAAATTATGGGATCAGCTTTTTATCATGTCTGATTTTAAATTAGATGTAGAATCGCCATACCCAATTCCGTCTCGCGATGTATTGCAGTTAAAACCAGATGTTTTACAATATCCGCAAAACTTTCCGAAATACAGATTTTATGGTAATAATATCAAATATATGATTGATGTTGCTAATAAATGGGAAGATGGCGAAATGAAAAATGCATTGGTTTTAGTAATTGCCAATCATATGAAAAAGTCGTATTTGAGCTGGAACAAAGACACCGTAAAAGATGATGTGATTTTTGAACATCTATATGAATTATCTGGTGGGAAAATTAATTTGTTGCAAAGTACAGAAGAACTTTTAAACACGACAGATTTAATGCGTACCAATAAACGTATGTCAAACAAAATTACGCCAGCCGGACAGCCAAAAATTCAGAGTAATAAAAACAACAATAAAGGGGGTAAAAAACCTTTTGTAAAAAATAACAATCAGAAATAAAAAGGTACTAAGCTACTAAGATGCTAAGCTATTAAGATTTTTAGCTCAGAAATTTAGAACCTCAGGACCTCAGAACCTTAAAAAGAATATATGGGAGTTTTTAAAATCGAAGGAGGAATTCCTTTAAAAGGAGAAATCACTCCGCAAGGAGCAAAAAATGAGGCATTACAAATTTTGTGTGCCGTGCTTCTAACAGGAGAGAAAGTTAGAATTAATAATATTCCCGATATTATTGACATTAATAAATTAATCACGTTGTTGGGTAATTTAGGAGTGAAAATTCAGCGTAATGAACCGGGTTCGATTACGTTTCAAGCTGATGAGGTTAATGTTGGATATTTAGAAACCGAAGCTTTCAAAAAAGAAGGAGGAGCGCTTCGTGGTTCTATTATGATTGTTGGACCACTTTTAGCACGTTTCGGAAAAGGATATATTCCAAAACCGGGTGGAGATAAAATTGGCCGTCGTAGATTAGATACACATTTTGAAGGTTTTATTAACCTTGGAGCAAAATTTAGATACAATAGAGAAGATCATTTTTATGGAGTAGAATCTCCAAAAGAAGGATTAAAAGGTACAGATATGTTGCTTGATGAAGCATCAGTTACCGGAACAGCAAATATTGTAATGGCTGCTGTTTTAGCAAAAGGAACAACTACAGTTTACAATGCAGCTTGTGAGCCTTACTTGCAACAATTGTGTAAAATGTTGAACTCTATGGGAGCTAAAATTACCGGAGTTGGTTCAAATTTATTGACTATCGAAGGTGTTGATAGCCTTGGAGGTTGCGAACACAGAATTCTTCCGGATATGATCGAGATTGGTTCTTGGATTGGTCTTGCGGCTATGACAAAAAGCGAAATCACGATTAAAAATGTTAGTTGGGAAAACTTAGGATTGATTCCAAATACATTTAGAAAACTAGGAATTACAATCGAAAAACGTAACGACGATATCTACATTCCGGCTCATAAAGACGGATATGAAGTGAAAACTGATATCGATGGTTCTATTTTAACAATTGCCGATGCACCCTGGCCAGGCTTTACACCTGACTTATTGAGTATCGTTTTGGTTGTGGCAACACAAGCAAAAGGAGATGTGTTAATCCATCAAAAAATGTTCGAAAGCCGTTTGTTTTTCGTTGATAAATTAATCGATATGGGAGCAAAAATTATGTTATGTGATCCGCATAGAGCTGTAGTTATGGGGCATAATTTTGAATCTCAATTAAAAGCAACAACAATGTCATCTCCAGATATTCGTGCCGGAATTTCGTTATTGATTGCTGCGCTTTCTGCAAAAGGAACAAGTACAATTCAAAATATCGAGCAAATCGATCGTGGATACGAGCGTATCGACGAGCGTTTAAGAGCTATTGGAGCAAAAATCGTGAGAGCGTAAAAAAGTTAGCCGCGAATTACACAAATTACACTAATTTTTAATTTTTGAAATTCAATTACTCTAATTTAGTTTTAAAATTAGGGAAATAAAACACAAAGTTAGTATTTGTGTAATTTGTGAAATTTGTGGCGAAAAAAATAGTCTAAATGACAAATGAACAAAAAGCTATAAAAGCTACCTATTTTAGTATAGTTGGAAACACCTGCTTAGCCGTTGTAAAAGGCTTAGCAGGTTTTTTTGGCAATTCTTATGCCTTAATTGCAGATGCAATAGAATCGACTACAGACATATTTTCGTCATTTTTGGTCTTATTCGGAATTAAATATTCGAATAAACCAGCCGACGAAAATCATCCTTACGGTCACGGTCGGGCAGAACCTTTAATTACATTTTTGGTTGTTGGATTTTTAATTACTTCAGCAACTATTATCGGATATGAAAGTATTGCTAATATTCAGAATCCACACGATTTGCCAAAATCCTGGACTTTATATGTTTTGGGCGCTATTATTATTTGGAAAGAGTATTCTTTTCGATTAGTAATGAAACGTAGTAAACAAACCAATAGTTCTTCATTGGCGGCAGATGCATGGCATCATCGTAGTGATGCAATTACATCTGTAGCTGCGTTTATCGGGATTTCTATTGCATTAATAATGGGGAAAGGTTATGAATCTGCAGATGATTGGGCGGCGCTTTTTGCTGCTTTTTTTATCCTATATAATAGTTATAAAATTTTCAGACCGGCGCTTGGCGAAATTATGGATGAGAATTTGAATGATGATTTAGTAGAAGAAATCAGAATTACATCTTTAACAGTTGTAGGTATTTTAGGAACCGAAAAATGTTTTATACGTAAAGCGGGAATGAAATATCATGTCGATCTTCATGCTATTGTTTCGGCTCAGATTTCTGTAAAAGAAGGCCATGAATTATCACATAAATTGCAGGATAAATTAAAAGAAAAAATACCTCAATTGGGTAACGTTTTAATTCATATTGAACCGGATGATTATCACTCTTAGAGGTTCAAAGGTTCAAAGGTTCAAAGGTTCAAAGGTTCAAATGTGCTGAGGTTTTTATTTGAAATGTAAAAAAAACGAAAATCCGTTTATTCTTTTAGAGTAAACGGATTTTTTTTATAGGATATTTTTTTGTCTGGCTGAGCGAAGTCGAAGTTTCATGAGACGTTTCGACTTTGTCCCTCTGAACCTTTGAGCCTTTGTTCCTGAATACCTTAATACCTTAATCTAATACATTCAAAATCTTCAATCCAAGTACAACACCATTTTGCTGAATTCCGCCTTGATACGAATGAATATAATCGACTCTGAAAACTTTAAATTTTCCAAAACCTAAGTTATCTAAACCAATTGTAAATTCAGAATACGGTTTTCTGTCTGGAATTGCCAATGAGTGAAATCCGATATTCATAGTGGATTTTAAAAGATTCAAAAGCGGAATCTTATTCATGATAAATCCTGTATCATTATATTCAGAATGTATTTCAAGATAACGATCATTTGTGCTGTTAGAATAGTAAGGCATTAAGTTAAAAACATTCAAATAACGTTCGTTTGTTCCAATGTGAGTTTGGTTTCCATTAAAGTGTCTGTAATCGATAAATGAAATGTTTTCGGCATTAAAAAACTTTCCAGCTCTAAAATTCATTCCTAAAACACCTTTGTTTCCTAATGATACATCATATAGTACAGACGCGCCCAAACGTACGAATTCGTATTTTTTCTCGCTAGCCGCAAAAGCTTTTTCAAAAGCTAGAAAGATAATTGGGTATTTTTCATCTTTAATATTATATCTGCCGTCGGGTCTTGAAATGTATTTGTTTCCAAAGTTAATTCGGGCACTTATGGCGGCTTTAAACAAATGATGTTGGTTAAAAGCAGGATTTACATAATCGTCCGGAGCCAACGGATTATTAGACGAATATGTATCATCTCTTTTAAAGAAAGAATAGTCGGTCGTATTAAAAAGAGGTTTTCTTTGCTCGTAGGCTACTTTACCATTTAGATTTAAGCCATTCATAACGTTTTGTGAATAATTTACTTGAGCAAATTCTAAGTTGTACAATTTCATGTAATTGTCTTTAAAAAACAAAGAGCTTATTGAATTGATAAGTTTGCTTATTGGTTCTGCACTGTTAAACTGAGCGGTTTTTGTACCTCCAGTGGCCGAAATGGTGGCGTAATTTATATTATTGAACTTGTGGATAATTTGTCCGGTAACACGAAAACGCTCATCCGAAAATCCATAATTGAAAGTGGTACTTATCGAAGTACTTTTTCCTAGTTCTTCATCGGTTTTTTTAAATGAAAAACCAGAATCGAGATTAAAGCCCTGAACCGTATTGAAACTTAATGAAGTTACATTTAGTAATCCTTTATATTCAAAGGTTTCTTTTTTGAAAGTGTTTTTATGAGTGTATCCCATTAAAACATACCAAACTTTAAATTTGTTGTTTTTTGCATCGATCGAATCTGTATATTTTTGTGATTTTCTGATGGTTTGTAAGCTGTCTTTTTTAGTATAATCTGTACTTTCTTCAATAGTTAGAGGAATTGGACGAATTGAATTCCAGAAAGCATCATCTTTTTTATTGGCATTGGCTTCAAAAGCTACTATTTCATTTCCAAAAGTTTTTTTCGCGAAAGAATCAGGGAATTCATAGTTGGAATAAACGTAATTAAATTTTCCGGAGAATTTAATTCCAAAAATACCAGCATTAAAAGAAAGTGTCTGAGCATTTTTGGTCCAAATTTTATTTTTAGAATTGTAGCTAAAGCTCTGTTTTAGAGTCATTAATTCCGTAAATTCATTTTTCATTCGGTAACCTTTAATGTCTAAATCAATTGCATAAATGGCAAAACTGTCATCAAGGATATAAATGTAACCTTCAAAAACAGGTTCTTTATCGCGTTTAGGAGTTACTTTGATCTTGTAAATTTGTTGATTATTATCGTCATAAAAACTACCTTCGAGTTTATATTTATAGTAACTAAATGCATTATCGGCTATGGGCGAAATAAGTTTTACGTCAAAGTCTAGCGTATTTTCATAAAAATCATAAGTTGATAAAGTTGCTGTATTGTAGCTGTAGCCTTTGTTGTTTCCAGAGATTTTAGAAGCGATAATTTTCTCTTTTAATTTGTTTGGTTTTTCAAAAGCGATTTTCGAAATAGTTTCAGATAAATATAAAATTCCCGTTCCCGTTGAATCTAAATTAGATGACATATCGGCGCCAAGATCTATTTTTTGACCTAGAATTTTCTTGGGTAAATCCTTTACTTTAAAAATTCCTTTCGAATAAAAATCGGCAGTATAGCGTGCTGTTTTATCAGAGTTATCTTTTTTATTAGCGATAGCGCTTTTAATAATTGCATTCGCTGGATTGTTTTTAGGATCAATGATAACTTCATTTAATGCAAAGCTTTCTTCCAGAAGCTTGATGTCTAAAAGGATAATTTTTGAGTCTGGAGCAACCGCTGTTTTTTGAGTTTTAAACCCCAAATACTGAAAAACAATCTTGTTTTTACCAACCTCTTTTACATTAAGCTGATATTTTCCCTGTTCGTTTGAAGTTGTGCTGGTATAAGTGTTCTCTTCAAGGACAGAAACAAAAGGCAAGGGATTTCCTTTTTCGTCAGTAATAGTTCCTTTGATTTGAGCAAAGTTTGAAATAGAAAAAAATAAAAAGGCAAATAAAGTAAAGTTTTTCATAGAAGTGGCTTTCTACAAAAATAAAATAAGTTAAATCTGAGCTTATTAATTATTTGTTAAATAATACTTTACAAAAAAGATTGAATAGCTAATTCGTAGCTCTTTAATCCAAAGCCTAAAATTACGCCCTTTGCATTGCCGGATAAATACGATTGATGCCTAAAGCTTTCGCGTGCATAAGTGTTCGAAATATGAACTTCGATTACTGGAGTTGTTACAGCTTTCATCGCGTCGCCTAAACCTATTGAAGTATGAGTATAAGCACCTGCATTTAAAATAATTCCATCAAATGTAAAACCTACTTCTTGAATTTTTCCAATCAATTCGCCTTCAATATTACTTTGATAATATGAAAGTTCAATGTTTGGGAATTTCTGTTGCAACGTTTCAAAATAATCTTCAAAAGTTTGACTTCCGTAAACTTCAGGTTCTCTTTTTCCTAAGAGATTCAAATTAGGTCCGTTGATAATGCAGATTTTCATAAATGTAATTTTTGTAAAAATAAAAAAACCGTTCTAATTATTAGAACGGTTTTTTTAAAAGTATGTGATATATTTTTTAGAACAACATAATTCCAGCTGAAAGTTGGAATACAGAGTTTTTAAGATCAGCTTTAGAAGAAACTTCAGTTAATCCAAAACCGTAGCGACCTTGAATAAAGATGCCTTCAGTTATCTTTAAACCAAGTCCTGCATTAATTGCAAAGTCAAAAGTTTTAGGATCCTGAACATCAAATTCTTTCTTGTTGCTTACTAAAAATGATGCTTGTGGTCCTACCTCTAGACTTAAAGATTTTGTTACATATATTTTAGCCATCACCGGAATTGCAATATATCCTAATTCGTTTTTAAATTCTCCAAGTGCATTTTTGTACGAAGCACCTTGAGTAGAATATAAAAGCTCTGGTTGAATTGAAAATTTCTCTAACAATTTAACTTCGGCAATTAAACCTGCGTGATAGCTAGTAATACCATCTTTACTGTAATTTATTCCGCTAAAAGAAGCGTCTCCAGTTTGATTGGCAAAGTTTACTCCCGCTTTTACCCCCACTTTTAAAAATTGTGCTTGTATTGAAGCTGATGTTGCAATGAACATTACAGCTGCTAAAATTAATTTCTTCATAAAAATGTTTTTTTAAAATTTGGTATTTTAATGTTATTCAAAGTTCAAAACTACATATTTAGCATTTTATTGCATTATATTTTGGATTAAATAATTAATAAAATTCCCACTGAAATCTATTTTTTTGGATTAAAAACACTTTGATTTTCTTTTATAATGCTGATTATCAGATTTGTTTTTAGTCGTTTTTTTTTGTCTTATTTTATTATTTTATTAACTTTTTGTGGGTGAAATTTTGTAGGTATAATCTTAATTTTGAATAATTAATTATAATAAATTTTATCATGAAGAAAATTATTTTAGCAGTAATTGCGGTAATGGCATTTGGTTTTGCAAATGCTCAAGAACAAACAGCGAAAGGGAAATGGTTAATTGAAACTAATACTGGATTTGGTGCAACTCAAGTTGGTGCTACAGGTTTTCAATTATCATCTTCTGATGGGGAAACCACATGGAGTTTAGGCGCTGAAGGGGGATATTTTGTAGCGGATAATCTTGCTGTTAAGGTTGGATTAGGTTATAATGATCTTGGACACAGTTTAAATGCTTTTTCATATAAAGTAGGTGCGAAGTATTATTTACTAAATAAATTTCCTCTTGAAGCTTCTTATACTGGAGCAAGTGTAAAAAATGCTGATGCAGCTTCTTTTGTTGGGCTACAAGGTGGTTATGCTTTGTTTTTAGGAAAGAATATTTCAGTTGAGCCAGGTCTTCGTTACAATTTTTCTTTAAATGATTATGCAGACGTTTTTCAGTTTAACGTTGGTTTTGCATTACATTTTTAATTCCATTATTTAAGTTTTTTTTTCTGCCTTCCTAGATATCTAGGAAGGTTTTTTTTGTTTTATGTTTATGTTGTTGAAAATTAATTTGTTGGATTTTGCTAAAATGGATAAGTGTATACATTAGTACTTTTATTTATTTAGAAGTAAATCACTATTTAAGAAGAAAATTTTTATATTTGAGTATTATAAACCCAAAAAAAATTGTAATGAAAAGAATTATTTTAGCTGCTATAGCAGTAATGGCATTTGGATTTACGAATGCTCAGCAAACTAGATTTGGAATAAAAGGAGGTCTTAATATTACTAGTTTTGCCGGAGGGAATTATTATGACTCTAAATCTTTGGTTGGTTTTCAAGTAGGTGGCTTTGCCGAAATTAAAATTATCGAAAGATTATCTATTCAACCAGAGGTTTTGTACTCTACTCAAGGCGCTAAACAAGAAGTTGGTATGACTAATTTTGATTCTAAATTGGATTATATTAACATTCCTGTTTTGGCTAAATTTTATGTTACAAAACAGTTTACTGTAGAAGCGGGACCACAAATTGGATTTTTAGTGTCTGCAAAAAATAATGGTAATGATGCTAAGGATCTCTATAAATCTGCTGATACAGGTTTTAATTTTGGAGCCGGTTATAATTTTACAGACAATGTTTCTGTAGGTCTTCGTTATACAGTAGGTATCTCTAATATTGAAGATTATGATATTAATAATGTGCAACAATATTATGATAGCCCAAAAAATAGTGTTTTGGCGTTAACCTTAGGTTATAAATTTTAAAAGGTCTAAAATATATTTTTGAAAGCCTTCCAGAATTAAAGAAGTTTTTTTTGTTTAAATAAGACGTGACAAAGCCAAAATACATGGATAAACTTATTTTGTAGTGAATTTTTGTATTTGCATGAGTATATTCTCTGTTTTTTAATTTTAATTTTTAGGATATGAAAAATAATATTTTAACAATTGTCGCATGTATGGCATTTGGATTTGCGAATGCACAATCCGTTAGATTTGGTGTCAAAGCTGGAGTGAATATTTCAAACTTTACCGGTTATCAGGAAGATGTTAAATCTTTGACCGGATTTCATATTGGAGGTTTTACAGAATTAAAAGTTGCGAAAAAAATTGCTATTCAGCCTGAATTTTTGTTTTCTACACAAGGAACTACTATTGAAGGGTTTAATGGAGATTCGAATTCAAGTATTAAACTGAATTATTTAAATATTCCGGTTTTAGCTAAATATTATATCACAAATGCTTTTACCATCGAGGCGGGGCCACAAATTGGTTTTTTATTATCTGCTAAAAATCAAGGTGATGATATCCATGATTTCTATAAAACAATAGATTTTGGTCTCAACTTAGGTTGTGGATATGAATTTACAGATAATATTGCTTTAGGTGTGCGTTACACAATTGGCTTGACAAATGTTGCTGATAATAGCGATGTGCCTACAGACTATCCTGATTTCTATAACTTAAGCTTTAAAAATAGTAATTTTGCATTATCGTTAGCATATAAATTCTAATAATACTTAGCAGATTTTCTTTATAACCTTTCAAAATTTGAAAGGTTTTTTTATTCCTACAAAATATCTAATAAAAATAAAAATATTTTTTTATAAGTATGTTTTTATATTTGTAAGAATAAATTTAATCTAAGAACAAAAAAGAAATGAAGAAAATTATTTTATCCGTAATTGCGGTTATGGCATTTAGTTTTGCAAATGCTCAAGATGGGCATTTTAAAGTTGGAGTTCATACAGGTTTTGCTGTTGGCGAAGCTAGTGATGCTTTTTCTATGAATCTTGGTGCTGATGTTGCTTATCTTTGGAAAATATCAAACGAATTTTCTGCCGGAGCAACAACTGGTTATACAATGTACATTGGCAAAACATATACAGCTTATGTTGGACCTACGGCTTACATAATGATAAAAAGTGCTAATCAAGGTTTTGTTCCAGTTGCTGGAACTGCACAATATTCAATCACAGATAATTTGTTTGCTGGTTTAGACTTAGGATATGCAATTAATGTTAGTGGCGACTTAGATAGTGGAGTTTTGTATCAGCCAAAATTTGGTTATCAAAATAAAAAAATTGAAGTATATGCTGCTTTCAAAGGAATTGATACTAACGAAAGTCTAAATTCTTTTAATGTTGGCTTCAACTATAAATTTTAATTTTTGACGGTTTTATATATTAAACCTTCCAATAACTGGAAGGTTTTTTTGTGCTCAAAAATGTTTTACTTTGTAACTATGAATTGGAATAAATATATTAAGGATTATCAATCGTATTTGCGAATCGAAAGAGGTTTGTCTAAGAATACTATCGAAAACTATGGTTTCGATATTGAGCGATTGTGCCTTTTTTTAGATACAAATCAAATTGAGGTTTCGCCCATAAAAATTAGTGACGAGACTGTTCAGCAATTTATATATTCAGTTTCCAAAGAAGTTAATCCGCGTTCGCAAGCGCGCATTATTTCCGGGTTAAAAAGTTTTTTTAATTATTTAGTTTTTGAGGATTATAGAACTGATAATCCGTTAGAATTAATTGAAACTCCCAAAACCGGACGAAAGTTGCCTGATACTTTGGCTGTTCAGGAAATAGATTCTTTAATCGCTGCCATTGATTTAAGTACAAATGAAGGCGAACGCAATCGTGCTATGCTGGAAACTTTGTATGGTTGCGGATTGCGGGTTTCGGAGTTGGTTTCTCTTAAAATCTCAGATTTATTTTTTGAAGAAGGTTTTATAAAAATTCACGGAAAAGGAAATAAGGAAAGGTTTGTGCCAGTTGGAAAGCTGACTCAAAAATATATGGAGATTTATCAAAAAGAAGTTCGGGTAAATCTTACTATTAAAAAAGGATATGAAGATACCTTGTTTTTAAATAGAAGAGGAAATCAGCTTACAAGAGCTATGATTTTTACGATTATAAAAGATTTGGCTGTAAAAGTTAATTTGAATAAAAATATTAGTCCGCATACTTTAAGACATTCTTTTGCAACACATTTGTTAGAAAATGGAGCAGACTTAAGATCAATTCAGTTAATGCTTGGGCATGAATCGATTACAACAACAGAAATTTATGTACATCTGGATCGAAGTTTCTTAAAAGAAGTCATGCATTCTTTTCATCCACGTAAATAATTTTTTTGTTAGAGTTCTGATTTCTAATCAAAAATAATTATATTGTATGATATTTTCTATTAAAGGCAGATAAGATCGACAAACGACATTTTTTTCTTTCAAATGTTATTTGAATCATTCAATTTGAATAAATAAGTAATATATGGTTTTTGATTTATATGAAAATGAGGATTGCTTAGAGGTAAATAATTTTTATAAAAAATTATTTGCGGAAATGCCTGATTTGCTATTTCAGTTCGTTATTGATAATGATAACAATTATTCTTTTCCCTTAGTCAGCAAATCTGCCGATGAAATTTTTGAGCTCACATCAGAAATGTTCTCAAATGACATCAAACTAATTATTTACGAGCGAGTTTTTCCGCAAGATCGAGAGATGTTTTTTGAATCATTGGTGAAAGCTAAAAAGGAAATAGTGCCGTGGGAAATTGAGTTTAGAGCAGTTTTACCAAAAAAAGGTTTACGTTGGTTTAAAATTTCTTCAAAAACAGAATCGTCTCAAGATGGAAGTGTTAGTTTTTATGGTCATGTTTCTGATATTACAGAATTAAAAGACAAAGAAGAAAAACTACGAATTTCTGAAGAGCGTTTTCAGTTTGCACTTGACGCATCTACGGCTGGAATTTGGGACTGGGATATGGTTACTAATAATGTTTTCTACTCGTCACTATCGCTAAAAATACTAGAATTAGATTCGGCTGATATTTTTGATGATCCGGAACGTTGGGATAAAATTGTCCATCCTGATGATCTTCCAAAATACTATTCAGATATACAAGAGCATTTTGATAATAAGATTCCGTATTACGAAAATTATCATCGCGTGATGACTTCAAGCGGTAATTATAAATGGATTTTAGATCGTGGAAAAGTTATTAAAAGAGATGAAAACGGAAAGCCACTTCGTGTAATTGGTACTCATACTGATGTTTCTTTGCAAAAAGAAAAAGAATTAGAATTGTTGAAAACTATGAAATTATATAGTGAACAAAATAGCCGATTGGTTAATTTTTCTCATATCGTTTCACATAATTTAAATACTCAGGCAGGAAATATAAAATCTATTTTGGATTTTATTGATGCTGATATCGAAAAACAAACCGTTAGTGAAATGCTGGAACATTTGCGTACGGTTTCTAATGACTTGAATGATACGATTTCTAATTTGACGCAAATCGTAAAAACCCAAAGTAATATAAATATTGCTGTTGTTCCTTTGAAGCTTTGCGAATATATCGAGAAAACAATTTCGACTATTAAAGGTTATGATAAACAAAAGAATGTTACGATGGTAAATAATGTTCCGAAGTATTTAACCATTAATTTTAATCCGGCATATATGGAAAGTGTTTTATTGAATTTTGCGACAAATGCAATAAAATATGCACATCCTGATCGAGATCCTGTTATTGTTTTCGATTTTTCTATTGAACAAGATGGTCATAAGTCTTTAAAGATTACAGATAACGGTTTAGGTATTGATTTAAAGGTTTATGGTGAGTTATTATTCGGAATGTATAAAACATTTCATAAGCATCAGGAAGCTCGAGGAATTGGCTTGTATATCACCAGAAATCAAATTGAAGCTATGAAAGGGAGTATTTCTGTAGAAAGTGAAGTAGGAGTAGGAACGAGTTTTAAAATTACCTTTAATGACCTTTAAAAAATAATTAGAGACTACATAAAATAACAAAGGCTATCTTTTTAAGATAGCCCTTTGTTATTTATAAGGAAATGAGATTACTTAGCAATATTAACTGCTCTGGTTTCTCTAATTACTGTAACTTTTACCTGACCTGGATAAGTCATTTCGGTTTGTATTTTTTGTGAAATTTCGAAAGATAGGTTTGCAGCGTTATCGTCAGAAACTTTTTCGCTTTCTACAATTACACGTAGTTCTCTACCAGCCTGAATTGCGTATGCATTTTTTACACCGCTAAAACCGTAAGCAACTTCTTCAAGATCTTTCAAACGTTGAATGTATGAATCCAGAACCTGACGTCTTGCACCTGGTCTTGCACCTGAAATAGCATCACAAACCTGAACGATTGGAGAAAGTAATGATTTCATTTCAATCTCGTCGTGGTGAGCTCCAATTGCGTTACAAACTTCTTCTTTTTCGCCATATTTCTCAGCCCATTGCATCCCTAATAATGCGTGAGGTAAATCGCTTTCAGTATCTGGAACTTTACCAATATCGTGAAGTAAACCTGCTCTTTTAGCCAGTTTAACATTTAAGCCCAATTCGGCTGCCATGATACCACAAAGTTTAGAAACTTCTCTAGAGTGTTGTAATAAGTTTTGTCCGTAAGAAGAACGGTATTTCATTCTACCTACAACTTTAATTAATTCTGGGTGTAAACCGTGAATTCCTAAATCGATAACGGTACGTTTACCAACTTCGATAATTTCGTCGTCAATTTGTTTCGCTGTTTTAGCAACAACTTCTTCAATTCTTGCTGGGTGAATACGTCCGTCAGTTACTAATTTGTGCAATGACAAACGAGCGATTTCTCTACGAACAGGATCAAAACAAGAAAGAATGATAGCTTCCGGTGTGTCATCAACAATGATTTCAACTCCAGTTGCAGCTTCAAGAGCTCTAATGTTACGACCTTCACGGCCAATAATTCTACCTTTTACATCATCAGATTCAATATTGAAAACTGAAACGCAATTTTCAACTGCTTCCTCAGTTCCAACTCTTTGAATAGTGTTGATGATGATTTTTTTAGCTTCTTGTTGCGCAGTAAGTTTAGCCTCTTCAATAGTATCTTGAATATGAGACATGGCTTTGCTTTTAGCTTCGGCTTTTAAACCTTCAACTAATTGCTCTTTTGCTTCTTCTGCCGAAAGTCCGGAAATTACTTCAAGTTGTTGTAATTGACTTTTGTGTAATTTATCAACTTCAGTTTGTTTTTTGTCTAAAACCTCAATTTTATTATTGTATTCCTGAGTTTTAGATTCAAAATCGTCGTTTACTTTTTTAGCTTTCGAAAGTTCGTTTGAAACTTGAGATTCTTTGTCACGTACTCTTTTTTCTACTTCAGCTACTTTTTTGTCTCTCGCTAAAATAACTTGTTCGTGCTCTGATTTTAATTCGATAAAACGCTCTTTTGCTTGAAGGATTTTATCTTTTTTGATATTTTCGGCTTCTAGATTAGCATCTTTTAAAATTGAGGCTGCTTCTTTTTTAGCGTTTTTAATTAAATTAGAAATATTGCTTTTTTCGATAATTTTAGCAATTGCAAAACCTGCTGCAATCCCTACAATACCTGAAATAATGATCGTTATTATGTCCATGTTTGTTAAAATTTATATATAAAAAAAGCCTACATTAATTGCTTGAATAAACTCGTAAAGACAAGTTTTGAGCTAACTCACTGTTCAAGTTTCCCGGTCAAAGCTGGGCATACTATAGTAGCGACGATTTGCTCATTCTAAATTGTTAGTGTTGAGTTTACCAATTGTGAACTAATGTAGGCAGTATCTTAGTTTCTGTAAAGAACGTTTAATTTTCGAGATATTGATCTAATAGCGAATTTAATCTTTTAATTCTTTCAATGGTTTCTTCTCCATCGATTGCGTTATCAATTTGTTTTTGTTCTACTTGCGATGCAAATTGCAATGCACACATAGCCAGAACATCTTGTTTATCACGAACCGCGTAACTTTCTTCGAATTGCTTGATCATAGCATCAATTTTTTTAGAAGCACTTCTAAGTCCTTCTTCCTGAGTTGGTTCTACCGTTAATGGGTAAACTCTGTCTGCAATTGATATTTTAATTCTTAGCTTTCCGTCCATGTCTTTCTAATCTGATAGTTGTGCTATGCAGTAATCAATTTCGCGAATTAATGAATTTATTTTAAGCTTAGTCTCTCTCTTATTATTGTCGCTGCCGAGCAACGAATTGGCTATTTTTAGTGTTTCATATTGCTTCTTCAAAGCTTCCATTTCTTCAGATTGTTTCTGGATGGTTTGCGTAGCTTTGGCTAGTTCTAATCGTAAAACCTGATTGTTTTTCTCTAAGCTTTTTGACTTCTCAAAGAGCTTTTCGACTTTATATTCAAGAGTATCAATTATTTCGGCAATTACACTCATTATAAATCCTATTCATTACTTAATCATACAAAGTTAGTATTCCTTTTTATTAATGCAATTTTTTATCGATTTTTTTGCATTAAAAATAGACAAATAAATGAAATTCAATCGATTGTATTTTTGTGGCTTTTTACTCGGTTTTCGCTTGTTAATTTTTTATCTTAGCAAAAATGTTACTTATGAGATTATCTTTATTTACCCTGTTTTTTTGTCATTTGATCGTTGCTCAAACTCAATATCCTAAGAATGATTTTCGTCCGCCGCTTGATATTCCCATGCAACTTTCCGGTAATTTCGGGGAGTTAAGGCCAAATCATTTTCACGCAGGATTCGATTTAAAAACTAATCAAAGAGAAGGATTAAGTGTTCATGCAATTGCTGATGGATACGTTTCGCGAATAAAGATTTCAACTTTTGGAAACGGAAAATGTATCTATATTACTCATGCGAACGGATATACCTCGGTTTACGGACATTTGCAGACTACAGTAGGTTCAATTCAGGATTATGTATTAAAAACGCATTATAAAGAAAAGGCATATGAAATTGAAATGTTTCTAAAGCCAAACGAATTGCCGGTTACAAAAGGGCAAATAATTGGGCTTTCGGGAAACACAGGATCTTCTGAAGGTCCGCATTTGCATTTTGAAATTCGTGATACTAAAACAGAATTTGTTATTAATCCGATTTTTTTCGGATTCGATAAAAATATAAAAGACACCAAAAAACCTACTATTTCCAGTGTCTATGTTTATCCAATGGATAATTCTACAGTAAATCAATCTAAACAGCCTTTGTTGTTAAATCTTGCGTTACAAAAAGATGGTACATATTTGGCAAACAAAGTAAAAGCAAATGGAAAAATTGGTTTTGGGATTGTAGCTGTCGATTTTGATGATGTTTCATTTAATAAAAATGGAGTATTTAACGTTTCAACTTTCTTAAACGGAAATCAAAATTATAATTATCAGTTCAATACCTATTCATTTGATGAAATGCGTTATGTAAATGCTCTAATTGATTATGGTCGATATAAAAAATCGGGACAACGTGTTCAAAAGATGTTTATGAAAACTCCTTTTGCGTTAAGTATTATTAAAACCGATGCGCTTAGAGGTATTGTTCCGGTTGAGCCAAATTTAGCGTCAACTTATAGAATTGAAGTTTCTGATTATTTCGGTAATTTAAATACCGTAACCGTTCCGGTTGAGTTTGACTCGGCTACACCAATTGTAAAAGCGGAACCCGTAACCTCAAAATATTTTATTAATATAAATAAAGATACCAATTTCGAAAAAGATAATATGTCGGTGTTTTTTCCTGCCGGAACTTTTTACGATGATTTTAATTTGAATTTCGATGTTAAAAATAATCGTATTTATATCCATGATGATACCGTGCCAGTTCATTCAAATTTTATTGTTACAATTAAAGATAGTTCATATCCGGAAGCGCTTAGAGATAAGCTTTTTGTAGGAAGATTTAGCGGGAATAGTGTTAGTTATAACGGAACAATGAGAAAAAGTGATTCTTTTGCGGCTAAATCAAAAATTCTAGGACAATTCGGATTGGTTTTAGATACTATTGCGCCAACAATTAAAATTGTAAAACCAATACAGGATAAATGGATTACTGGGGTTAAGAAAATTGATTTTATCATTAATGATTCATCTTCAGGAATTAAATCTTATAACGGATATTTAAACGGAAAGTGGGTTTTGTTCGAATATGAAAATAAATCAAAAAAAATCACATATACTTTTGATGATGAAATGGTTGCCGAAGGAGCAAACGATTTAAAAATTGAAGTAATTGATAATGTGGGTAATTCTGCTATCTTTGAAACTCATTTTTTTAGAAGTCAACAAAAATAAAACCAAAGCGTTTGAATAATATTAGGTTAATATTCGTTTTTCTTTTTTTATGCATTACTAGTGTTTCATTTGCTCAAAGTGCTCATGTAAAGGGAGTTATTTTAGACAATGAAAATCATCCTGCCGTTGGTGTAAATATTACTTCTTCAGGCAATGCCACGCAAACAGATAATAATGGTTTTTTTGAAATTAATATCCCTTCTAATAAAAAGGTATCATTAATTTTTACTCATATTTCGCTAAAAATGATGAGCTTGACGGTAAGTTTAAAGCCCAACGAGATTTTTGTTTTTAACCCCGTGATGAGTAATTCCGAAGAACAAATGGGAGAAGTTTTTGTTTCTTCAAAAAGTAAAAAACGCGTTCAGGGAATTACAACTGTTGATGCAGCTACAATAAAAAGAATTCCGGGTGCCAATGCCGGAATCGAGAATGTTTTAAAAACCTTGCCCGGAGTAAACTCTAATAATGAATTAAGCACACAATATGCTGTACGTGGCGGAAACTACGATGAGAATTTAGTTTATGTAAATGAAATTGAAGTTTATCGTCCGTTTTTAATTCGTTCAGGACAACAAGAGGGATTGAGTTTTACAAATACTGATTTAGTTCAAAATGTTGATTTTTCGGCAGGAGGATTTCAGGCTAAATTTGGAGATAAATTATCCTCTGTTTTAGATATTACTTATCGAAAGCCAACTCAATTTGGCGCTTCGCTCGAAGCTAGTTTACTAGGGGGAAGTGTTGCTGTTGATGCCGTTTCTAAAAACAAAAAATGGTCAGCCGTAACCGGTGTTCGTTATCGAAACAATAGTTTATTGGTCAATAGTCAGGATACTCAAACGAATTATACTCCAACTTTTGCCGACATTCAAACGAATATTAATTATGATATTTCTAAAAAATGGCAAATGAGTTTTTTGGGGAATATCTCTCAAAATAAATACTTATATCAGCCTTTAACGCGTGAAACAAAATTTGGAACTATAGATCAGCCAATGTCGCTCGCGGTATATTATGAAGGTAAAGAAAGAGATCAATATGATACTTATTTTGGAGCATTAAAAACGACTTATAAAGTGTCTTCGAGCTTTACGTTAAAATTTATTGGATCTCTTTTTCATACAATAGAACAAGAGCATTTTGATATTTTGGCACAATATCGTTTAGGAAATGTTGGTGAAGACCAAACAGCTCAAGTCGATTTTACTCGTGGAATTGGTTCGCAATTAAGTCATGCCAGAAACGATTTAGATGCATTAATTGCAAATGCAGAAGTAAAAGGTTTTAAAGAATGGAAAAATGACAGCCAATTAGAGTTTGGACTTAAATATACGAGAGAATCTATTCGTGACAGAATTGTAGAGTGGGAGATGATCGACTCGGCCGGGTTTTCTATAAATCCTCCAATTGCAGTTTTACCTCAAAATAATCAGCCTTATCAACCCTATACAGGTCCGCTTTTGCCATATCAAGATGTTCGTGCTACAAATTACAACACGATAAACAGGTTTTCTGGTTATGCACAATACAATAAAAAAACTGAAATTGGATCAAATCAAGTTTGGTACAATGTAGGAGCGCGTTTTCAGAGTTGGAATGTTTCTGGCGCTGCGGTCAATGGAAAAAATCAAATTGTTTTTAGTCCGCGTGCACAATTTGCTATAAAGCCAGATTGGGATATGGATATGATTTTTAGGCTTTCGGGAGGATTGTATCATCAGCCGCCGTTTTATAGAGAGCTTCGGGATTTAGATGGAGTTGTGAATCCAAATGTAAAAGCGCAGGAATCTGTTCATGTGGTTTTGAGTAACGATTACAATTTTAAAATGTGGAATCGTCCTTTTAAATGGGTTACAGAACTGTATTACAAATCACTTTCAGATGTAAATGTGTATTCGATAGATAATGTTCGAATTCGTTATGTTGCCAATAACAATGCGACCGCTTATGCCCAAGGTTTAGATTTTAGATTAAATGGAGAATTTGTTCCGGGAACAGAATCTTGGATTAGTTTTGGATATTTAAAAACTGAAGAAAACTATGAAAATAAAGGATATATAGCCAGACCAACAGATCAACGTTTAAAATTTGCGATGTTGTTTCAGGATTATATGCCAAATATTCCGAGTGTAAAATTATACCTGAATTTGGTGTATAATACTGGTTTACCTGGTGGAGCTCCCGCATATTCGGATCCGTATTTATATCAAAACCGATTGAATGATTATCGCAGAGCCGATGTTGGTTTTGCTAAAGTGTTTGTTGATAGTAATACGAAAACTGCAAAAGCAAATTGGTTAAAAAACTTCAAAGAATTATCTGTTGGAGTAGAGATTTTTAATCTTTTCAATAATCAAAACGCAATAACCAATACTTGGGTTCGTGATGTATATTCTAAAAATCAATATGCAATTCCAAATTACATGACTTCGAGAGTTTTTAATGTGAAAATTAATGCAAGATTGTGATTCGAATACATGAAAGAAGAAAGAAAATTTTTTACGTTCCGGGAATGATTTCGTTGGTTCTGATTTCTGTTTTATGCTTTTATCATTTTTATAAAGTAGACGCTTTTAAAGTTTATGGCTCCTTAGATATTTCTTTAGTTCCGAATAAAGAAGAATTTGAAAAGTATAAAGTTAAAGACTTAAGAAAATACAAAGATTTTGTTTTTAATGGTGAAAAAACGCAAGAACTCAAATTGCAAGAACTAAGGTTTTTTGTGCGAGAATTAGTTAAGGAATATGATACTATAAATGGAGCGAAAATTCATTTTAGTTCAAAAGCAGATTACAATACTTTTGTAAATGTTATTGATATTTTGACAGTAGAGAAGGTTCCAACTTGGGCTCCGTACAAAGATGATATATATGTATTAACGAGTACTAAACCAAAACATAAACAAGATCATAGGTTTATTTGTGGAACTATTGCTTATTCAAGAGAAAACACGCTTCGAATGGAGGAAGAAAACAAAAAAAAAGAACTTCACATTTTTCAGGTTTCTTTTTTGAGAGAACAATGGATTCTTTTCTAGGTTATCTTGGGATTGTGTTTCTCAACATCTTTGCCCTAGTAAAATTCAATAAAAATAAATAATACAATCAAAAATACTATATTTGATATTCTAAATATAATTCGCATACATGAAAAATTCCTTAAAATATATAGCCTTAGTAATCATCGGGACATTAGTAAGTTGTAAAGATGAAGCTCAGAAACCTAAAGTAATTTATGATGCTGGTAGTAAATCAAATGTTGTTGCAAAAACAGATTCAACACAGATTGAGATTGCTGATTTACCAATTCAGATGGAAGGAACGAATTATTTAATTCATCCGGTAGGAGATTTGCGCGTTTTCGAAAAAGGTTCAAAAGCACGTTATGGTTCTTCAAGTGTAAACGATGTGAGTTTTACAATCTCTAATTTGGGAGAGTATGAGATTACTGGTTATTTACAAAACTTGAAATTTCAAAAAGTAGATTCAGATTCTATTCGACCTTTATCAGATAAGCCTGTTTTAATCTTAACAGCGACTTATTTGAAGACTGTTGCCGATAGAACTCAGAATAAAGTAATGGTTTATACCCTAACGGATTCTGATACCAATAAAGATGGTAAAATCGATACTAGCGATATTAAAACATTGTATTTAAGCGATATTAGCGGAGAGCATTTTACTAAAGTATCTGAAGATCTTCAGGAATTAGTAGATTGGAGTTTAATTGAATCTAAAAATCGTTTGTATTTTAGAACTATTGAAGATACGAACCAAAACGGACAATTTGATAAAAACGATGTTTTGCATTATAACTATATTGATTTAGGTTCTAAAAAATGGGAAGTTAAAAGTTATAAACCTATTTAAGGTTCTAAGCTACTAAGATTCTGAGTTTCTAAGATTTGGAATCAAAAAGAAAAAGCTGTTTAAAAATTAAATCAATTAATTTTTAAACAGCTTTTTCTTTTAATCCTTATAATCTGTGGCAAAAAAAACTCAGCAACTTAGTATCTCAGTACCTTAGCGTCTTTATATCAATATATCACTCTCTAAATCTGATTTCTCGATTTCAAATCCAAAACCTAAACGCTCTACCAATTGAATAACCAGTTTTTTGTACCAGTTTTCGGATTTTGGATGAATGTAGATTTTTTCAATTAATTGTTTTAGATCGACATTGATTTTTAAACCATCATTTAGTTTTACGGTACTTTTTGAAGTGTCGGTAATAATACGGACTTCGCGCTCGTATTGAAAACTTTTTCGTTTAAATAAAAATGGGAAAAACAAATCGTCAAACGGAATGTATTCTTTTTTATAGTCGATGTAATTAACTTCACCAATATATTGGTCAAAATTATTCTCCGGATTCAGTGCTTTTTGTAATCTGCCAATCGTCGATTGAATGGCTAATCCTTCGCTGTTTTGAGTGAAAATTTGCCACATAGCAAACGATTCATATTCGTTAATGTGCCAACTGCTTATAGCTACTTGTTCGCGTTGCGTTTTGTAGTATTTTAAAAAGTCGGGATTGTCGATGGCAAGTTTTTTAATCTCCTCAAAAGTAGGTTCGCTAAAAGTGCCTTCGTATTGATCTTCAAATTTGTCAGAACGAGACATGAATAATTTCTTAGACATTAGTAGATCTAGAAATTTTGACAAGTCCAAGTACTTCCATACAATTGTATCTGGGTCATCTGGAAGTTTTATGTTCGGATTGTTAAGATACATTTCTTAAAGTTTTATATTAAAATTAAAAAAAAATGCCACAGATTTCACGGATTAAAATGATTTATTTCAATGTTTAAAAAAAAATCTGTTTAATTCGTGTAATCTGTGGCCGAAAACTTTATTTAAGATTCAAAAGATTGCATGGTTACTAATTTGTTGTAAGTACCGTTGCGAGCAATTAATTCGTCGTGAGTTCCTTGTTCTACGATTTTTCCTTTTTGCATCACTACAATTACGTCTGCTTTTTGGATTGTTGAAAGACGGTGCGCAATTACAATCGAAGTTCTGTTTTGCATCATATTCTCTAGGGCAATCTGAACAAATTTTTCGCTTTCAGTATCTAGTGCAGATGTAGCTTCATCCAAAATCATAATCGGAGGGTTCTTCAATACAGCGCGAGCAATAGATAAACGTTGTTTTTGACCTCCAGAAAGTTTGTTTCCGCTATCACCAATGTTAGTGTAAATTCCTAAAGGTAATTCGTTTACAAATTCAAAAGCATTAGCGATTTTTAGAGCTTCGATAATTTCGTCGTCTGTAGCGTCTAATTTTCCTAAGGCAATATTGGCTTTAATTGTGTCATTAAATAAAATACTATCCTGAGTAACTAATCCCATTAAGCTGCGTAGAGACTGAAGGTTCATGTCTTTGATGTTAATTCCATCAATCGAAATCGTTCCGTCATTTACATCATAAAAACGAGTCAATAAATTAGCAATCGTACTTTTTCCACTTCCTGATTGTCCAACAAGAGCAACAGTTTGGCCTTTATTAATTTGAAGAGAAAAGTCTTTTAAAACTGTTTCGTTTTCATATTTAAAGTTGATGTTTTGGATGCAAATATTGTTGTCAAAAGTTGTCTTTTCTATTGCGTTTTCTTTAGAGACAATTGGATTTTCTTGTTCTAGAATTTCAAGAACACGTTCAGCAGCGGCATTTCCTCTTTTTACTCCGTAAGAAGCTTTAGAGATTGCTTTTGCAGGAGTCAAAATATTATATGCTAATCCCATATAAGCGATAAATTTAGCTCCGTCTAGGGTTTTGTCAATTAAAACCATTTGACCTCCATACCAAAGTAAAATGGCAATTACTGTAATTCCCATAAATTCACTTGCAGGAGAAGCTAAGTTTTGGCGATTACCAATGCTGTTTGATAATTTAAAAAAACGTTCAGTTGAATTCTGGAAAACAGTATTGAAGTAATTTTCAGAATTGTAGCCTTTTACAACTTTTAGTCCACCTATAGTTTCTTCTATAGTCGATAAGAAAGTTCCTTGTTCTTGTTGTGCTTTTGAAGATTGTTTTTTAAGTTGTTTTCCAATTAAAGAAATTATATAGCCAGAAACGGGAATAAATATAAAAACAAATAAAGTCAATTGTGGACTGATGATTAACATCGTAGCTATTGTAAAAATAATAGTTAAAGGCTCTTTTACTATAAGTTCCAGAATTGCCAAAAATGAGTTTTGTACTTCGTTTACGTCGGCAGAAATTCTTGAAATTACGTCTCCTTTTCTTTTTTCAGAATAAAAAGCCAAAGGCAGTTCAAGTGTTTTTTTATACAATGCATTTCGCATATCTCTTAAAACCCCGTTTCGTAAAAAATTAATAAAAAACATAGCTAAATAATCGGCTAAGTTTTTCAGTAAAAAGATCGAAATTATGATCGCGACCATTACGGATAGAATATAACCAGATTCGTGTGTACCTTTTGTTGTGGTAATGTAGTAGCTTAAATAATCTTCGCCGTATTTTGGGAGTTCTAAAATTCCTTGAAATACTGGTTTTATTCTGTTTTCTTTTGTTTTATCAAATAAAACCTGAAGCATTGGTATTAAAGCAACAAACGAAAGTGTACTAAAAAGGGCGTATAAAACATTAAAAAAGATGTTTAAGTAGGCGTATTTTTTATACGGATATATAAAAGGAACTATTTTTTTGAAATTACTCATTTATTATAGATGTTATTTTCTGCTATGGCAATGGCTCTTTCGAGTTTTTCTAGCAATAATTTTTTTTCTGGTAATTGGGTTAAATAAGCTGAAACTTTGATTTGTTCATCATTGTCAAGCATTAAATAATTAATTTGTTCAGGCGATTTTTCACTGCACAAAATTAATCCAATTGGTTTATTTTCGCCTTCTTTTTGTTCGTTTTTCTCTAGCCAACGTAAATACAGTTCCATTTGACCTTTATAACCGGCTTTGAATTTTCCGAGTTTTAAGTCAATAGCAACCAGTCTGCGTAGGCCGCGATGATAGAAAAGTAAGTCGATGTAGAAATCTTCATCATCAATTGTTATTCTTTTTTGGCGAGCAAGAAAAGCAAATTCGCTCCCCATTTCGGTAATGAAATTTTGTAGTTGAGCTAAGATCGAACTTTCTAAATCTTTCTCGGAATAGCTGTCATGAAGTCCTAAGAAATCTAAAAAATAAGGATCACGAAAAGTTAAATCAGGACTAATTTGTTTTTCATTTTTTAATGAGGCTAAGTCATTAAGTATGGTTTGTTCAGGTTTTTTACTAATGGCCGTTCTTTCAAAAAGCATACTGTCAATGCGTTCTTGTAAGGTTCTGACGCTCCACCTTTCATGAATACTCATTTGAATGTAAAACTCTCGTTTTATATTGTTTTCAATATTTAGTATTGAGTATAAATGTGACCAACTCAATTGTGCAGACACTGTCTGCACAATTGTAAAGTCTTGAAATACTGAGCTTAATTTTATGAAGCTATGTATGTTTCTTTTGCTGAATCCGGTTCCATATCTTTTTGATAATTCAAGGCTTAAGCTTTGTATTGTTTTTTTTCCATAATCAGCTCGGTCATTTTTTAGGATTTCCTCATTGATTGTTTTTCCAATTTTCCAATACAAAAGCGTTAATTCCTGATTAACTGTTTTGGCAACAAAATGACGAGTTCCGTCTATTAGTCCAATTATGGAATCTAATAGTTCAGGTTTGTTATTGTCAATTTTGTCACTCATTATTTTACTTCAATTGCATTCCTGCAATGATCTTTTGTATTTTTTCGTCTAAGAAACTTTCGGCGGCATCAAAATTTTCAACAGAATCTAATTCTGCATTAACACTAATGTAAAATTTAATTTTAGGTTCAGTTCCACTTGGTCTTGCACAAATTTTAGAACCGTCTTCAGTATAATAAATCAAAACATTAGATTTAGGAATATCCATTGTCGATTCTTCGCCAGTCAATAAATTCAAAGCAATTGATGATTGGTAATCTTCGACCATAATTACACGTTGACCGCTAATTTCTTTCAAAGGATTTTCGCGTAAATCAATCATCATCTGATTAATTTCCTGCAAACCTTCCATTCCTTTTTTAGTTAAAGAAACCAGGTATTCTTTGTAAAAACCATTTTCAACGTAAAGTTGTAAAAGTTCTTTGTAAACACTGCTTCCGGCTGCTTTTGCCTGAGCTGCAACTTCGCATATTAATAAGGTAGCAGCAACAGCATCTTTATCTCTAACAGCATCACCAACCATAAAACCAAAACTTTCTTCTCCGCCACCAATAAATTCAAGTTCCGGAAAGTCTTTAATCATTTTGGCAATCCATTTAAAACCAGTCAAACCAACTTTGCATTCAACGCCATAGCTAGTTGCTAGTTCCATCATCATTGGAGTAGAAACGATTGTAGAACCTACGAATTGTTTACCATTAATTTTTCCTGCTTTTTTCCATTGTTTCAATAAAAAAGAAGTCATTAAAATCATGGTTTGATTTCCGTTAAGCAAAATCATTTCACCTTCATTATTTCTAACCGCAACTCCAAGACGATCACAATCAGGATCAGTTCCAACAACAATGTCAGAATGAGTTTTATCGGCCAAAGCTAATGCCATAGTTAGTGCTTCAGGTTCTTCAGGATTTGGAGATTTTACCGTTGGAAAATTTCCGTCAGGAATTGCCTGTTCAGGAACAATGTGAACATTTTTATAACCAGCCTGTGATAAAGTGTCAGGAATAGATTTTATCGAAGTTCCGTGCAATGAAGTAAAAACAATTTGTAAATCATCTTTAGCTTCAGCCGGAGTATTAAAACTTGCGTTTTCGATTGATGATTTTATAAAAGCTTTGTCAATTTCTGTGTCAATATATTGAATTAGGCTTTCGTTGGCATTAAATTTAATTTTATCGTAACCTAAGTTTTCGATAACATTAATAATTGCAGCATCTTGTGGAGGCACAATTTGTCCGCCATCTTCCCAATATACTTTGTATCCGTTATATTCCGGTGGATTATGAGATGCTGTTAATACGATTCCGCATTGGCATCCTAAATATTTAAGTGCAAATGATAATTCGGGAGTTGGTCGTAAATCAGAGAACAAATAAACATGGATTCCATTTGCCGAAAAAACATCAGCAACAACTTTTGCTAAAGTGTTACTGTTGTGACGACAGTCATAAGCGATAACTACTTTTAAAGGTTGATTAGGAAAAACTTCATGTAAATAATCTGATAGACCTTGTGTGTTTTTACCAAGTGTATATTTGTTGATTCGATTATTACCAACGCCCATAACACCGCGCATTCCACCAGTTCCAAATTCCAGATTTTTATAAAAACTTTCCTCAAGTTCTTTTGGAGAGGTTGTCATTAAGTCTTTAACCTCGGCTTGAGTTTCGTCATCAAATGTAGGTGTCAGCCATTCGTTTACAGCATTCAGGATATTCGGTGCTATATTCATCATTCGTATGTTTTATATTTATATTAAAATAATAATCAATTTTGAGAGCTTTTTTAAGAGCTTATTCTTGCTATGTCGCTATATTCCCGCTTAACAAAAACTACGGCTAAAAAACCTTGTTTTTTTAATCGGAAGATATCGCTGTAATCAGGTTAGAACATTGTGTTAAAAATTAACCTCGCGGGCAACTTTATAACGTGCTTCGTTACTTTTAGTTCTTAAAATAATCTCACCAAGAAAACCTGCCAAGAATAATTGAGTTCCTAAAATCATAGTTGTTAAAGCAATAAAAAACCAAGGATTACTTGTAACCAGATTATATTTCATTCCGTTATACATATGGTATAATTTTGAAACTCCAATATATCCAGCTGATAAAAAACCAATGATGAACATTAAAGATCCAATGGCACCAAATAAGTGCATGGGTCTTTTTCCGAATCGGGATAAAAACCAAATAGTTATTAAATCAAGAAAGCCGTTTATAAAACGATCCATTCCAAATTTTGTTTCACCATATTTACGAGCCTGGTGAATAACTACTTTTTCGCCAATTTTGTTAAAACCGGCATTTTTTGCCAAAACAGGAATGTAACGGTGCATTTCGCCCGAAACTTCTATGTTTTTTACTACAGTATTTTTATACGCTTTTAATCCGCAATTAAAATCATTCAGTTCAACTCCCGAAGTTTTTCTTGCTGCCCAATTGAATAATTTTGAAGGAAGATTTTTTGCCACAACAGAGTCGTAACGTTTCTTTTTCCATCCGGAAACCAAATCAAATTTTTGAGCCGTAATCATTTCATACAAACCTGGAATCTCATCCGGGCTATCTTGTAAATCGGCATCCATAGTAATAATAACATCACCTTGTGCTTTTGCAAAACCAGCATGCAAAGCCTGAGATTTTCCGAAATTTTTCATAAAACGAATTCCTTTTACGTTAGGATTTTCTTTTGAAAAACTTTCGATAATATTCCAAGAATTATCTGTACTTCCATCATCTACAAAAATGATTTCATAAGAGTAATTGTTAGATTGCATCACTTTAATAATCCACGTGTAGAGTTCTTGTAGTGATTCCTCCTCGTTTAGAAGCGGTATAAGTATAGATAAATTCATTTATATTTTTATTCTTGTGTAGTAGTTTTGCTTTTGAAAAATGCAGCCAAAATTAATCCCAAAATCGAGTAACCAACGATACTGAAAATTAATGCTTTTAATAGTTCTAAAGTAGAAAAAGGACTGTTTTCTTTCATTTTGGTTAATGCTTCGTTTATGGCAGAAGATGGAGTTCCGAATTTTTGTAAAGTTTCGGCCATATATCTAATAAGTAAATCATTTAAAGTTGCTTTTGCTTCTGGGTCGATTACATTAAACAATACAATGTTGAAAGTAGTTGAGATTGCAAGACCTATTATAGTAGCTATAAAAAAAGTGGTAAACGCATCCTTAAAAGAGAAAAGACCTTGGATTTCTTTTCTTGTTTTTGTTAGTAATAAAATACCAATTACTAAATAGATAACAAATGTTAGACCGCCAATCCAGCCCGAAACAAATAGTTTAAGGTCTATTGCATACATGGTTGCAGTAATCAACGCTAAAACAACACCTAGTACAATACCATAAGTAATCCCGTTCTTTTTTATAACTTCATTAATCATATTTCTATATGTTTTAAAATTAATCCACAAATATAGCAATTCCCAATATAATGAGAGAGAAAAAAAGCTTTTTGAATTTTACTAAAAAAAGTGTGCTAAATGTTTGTTTATTAAAAAAGAATTGTAAATTTGCACACTCAAAAATAATTAAATTTTTAAACAAAAAAGAGTACCGTTTGTTTACACCTTTTTCTAACCATGGAAAAGCTTCAAAATAAAATTGCTCTAAACAATAAATAAAAAGAAAGATGAAAAAAGGAATCCACCCAGAGAATTACAGATTAGTTGCATTTAAAGACATGTCAAATGATGACGTTTTTATCACTAAATCTACTGCAGATACAAAAGAAACAATTGAAGTTGACGGAGTTGAGTATCCAGTTGTTAAAATGGAGATTTCTAGAACATCTCACCCTTTTTACACAGGTAAATCTAAACTTATCGATACTGCAGGACGTATTGATAAATTCAAAACTAAATATGCAAAACACGTTAAAAACTAATAACTGTTTTTATTTATACAAAAGCCTTCCAGTCGGAAGGCTTTTTTTATGTATTTTTTTAACTGGATAATAGCTACGAATTCACGAATTGAATCTGTGAAAATTTGATCTTTAAAATTTTTACTTTTTGAATTTAATAAATAAAAAATTCGTGGCGAAAAAGTGCATTTTTCATTTTGAGAAGAAACAGGTTTAATGAAACAAATAAAATATTTGTAACTTTGACACTGATAACCAAATCAAGATTTTAACAAGTATCAAATTTTTATTATTTATGAATTACATTCTTTTTGACGGTCCCGTCCGGAATGCCTTATTGCCTTTTACTTTTACAAGACCAGTTGCTGATATTTTAATAGGAATCATGACGATTCGCCAGAAATGGGAAGCACGTTTAGGATCGACCATAACAACCATTACCGAAGATTACTTGTCTGCCAAATTTCCCATGGTTGAAATGGAAGAAAATGTAATGATAAACGCAGCATATTTGCCAAATGATAAGCTTGCGGATTTGGTTTCTGATTTAAAAGAAAACCAAGCGATTTTTAAAGGTGATGATGTAATTGCTTTTTTTACAACAGAAAATCAAGAAGAAGTCGATTTCGATTCGTACGAAATTATACAATACAATGACGATTGTTTGACGGTTGAGCATACTTGGGATATTTTTTCTAAGAATGATGCAGCAATTCGCGAAGATTTTAATTTTTTAACAGAAGATAGAAAATCACAGCCAATTCCAAAGAGTGTAAATGTTATTGCACCCGAAAATATTTTTCTTGAAGAAGGAGCAAAATTAGAGTTTGTGATATTAAACGCTTCAAGCGGACCTATATATATAGGCAAGAATACTGAAATTATGGAAGGAACAGTAATTCGTGGGCCTTTTGCTTTGTGTGAAAATGCAGCGGTAAAATTAAATGCCAAGGTTTATGGAGCAACAACAGTTGGGCCAGGATCAAGAATTGGTGGAGAAGTTAAGAATTCGGTTCTTTTTGCAAATTCAAACAAAGGACACGACGGATTTTTAGGTGATTCTGTTTTAGGTGAATGGTGTAATATTGGAGCTGATAGTAATAATTCTAACCTAAAAAATAACTACGAAGAAGTGAAATTGTGGAGTTATGAAATAGAAGGTTTTGCAAAAACAGGACTTCAGTTTTGTGGTTTAATGATGGGAGATCATAGTAAATGCGGAATCAATACGATGTTTAATACCGGAACTGTAGTAGGAGTGAGTGCTAATATTTTTGGAAGTGGTTTTCCTCGCAATTTTGTTCCAAGTTTTTCTTGGGGTGGAGCGGCAGGTTTTACAACTTATGTTACTAAAAAAGCTTTCGAAACTGCAAAATTAGTAATGGGACGCAGAAATATTGATTTTGACGAAACGGAATCGGCAATCTTAGAGCACATTTTTGAGGAAACAAAAAAATGGAGAAAAGATTAATTAAGTAATTAGTCAATTTGAAAATTAGATAATTTAATAACCCCGAAAGATTTTTGAAATCTATCGGGGTTATTTTTTAGCCACAGATTAGAGGATTAAAAAGATTTTTTTGCAAAGACTTGAAAAGAATAATCAGTGAAAATCCCTTAATCTGTGGCTAAAAATAAAATATAAACTCTTTGTTAGTTTGAAGTAAATACTATTTATCGATTTTAGTAAAATCTCCTTTTAGGTTAAATTTTAATTCTAAACCGTTGGTTAGCTTTGTTTCGTAACCATAAGTTCCTATTTCTATTTTGGTGATTTTTTCTTTAGGGAAATTTGTTTTCACGTACGAAGCAATTTTTTTAGGAATAATAGAATTTGGGATCTTAGAGTTTTTGCCATCTACTTCTTTCCAATTTCCTTTTTTATCAAATTCGATTTCAATTTTACTGTCATATTGCACTTTGTATTCTGTAGATAGAATCTCTTTGTCCTGAAGTATGTAGCTAGGATTTTTTGATCCAAAATGTGTTTTCAGGAAAGTTTGTGCATTTGCGGGTAAAGCTTCTTTTTTAATTACAGTTTTTTGTGCATTTGCAGAAAGTCCAAATATTAATCCTGCAAGTAGACAAATAGTCAAGTTTAATTTCGTTCTCATATTTTGCTGGTTTTTAAATTCTTATACAAGATAAGGTTAAAAATTGAAAATATGTAAGAATACTGTTCTAAATTAGAAAAACTCAGACCTCAGTAATCTAAATAGTATTGTCTAATACTCTAATTAATCTATCTTTGCACCACGAAAAAAAGAGGTGGTCAACTAAACGATTAACCGATTAAACAAATTCACAGAAAGTAATGATTACAGTTAACGATATTTCGGTTCAGTTTGGTGGAACTACATTATTTAGCGATGTTTCTTTTGCTATAAATGAAAATGATAAAATTGCCCTTATGGGTAAAAATGGTGCGGGAAAATCGACACTTTTAAAAATAATTGCTGGTCAAAGCAAACCTTCTACCGGAAGTATTTCGACTCCAAAAGATGCTGTAGTAGCTTATTTGCCTCAGCATTTATTAACAAAGGATGGTTCGACTGTAATGGAAGAAGCTTCAAAAGCTTTTGGTGAAATTTTTAAAATGAAAGCCGAAATTGATGAAATCAATGAGCAACTTACTGTTCGTACAGATTATGAAAGTGATGCTTATATGAAATTAATCGAAAGAGTTTCTGACTTAAGTGAGAAATTTTATGCGATTGAAGAAGTAAACTACGAAGCTGAAGTTGAAAAAATATTAATTGGTTTAGGTTTTGAGCGCGAAGATTTTTCTCGTCAGACTTCTGAATTTTCTGGAGGATGGAGAATGCGTATTGAGCTGGCTAAAATTTTGCTTCAAAAACCAGATTTAATTTTACTGGATGAGCCAACCAACCACATGGATATCGAAAGTATTCAATGGTTAGAAGAGTTTTTAATTAATTCTGCGAAGGCAGTTGTTGTAATTTCGCACGATAGAGCGTTTGTAGATAATATTACAAATCGTACTATTGAGGTTACAATGGGAAGAATTTACGATTATAAAGCTAAATATTCTCATTATTTAGAACTTAGAAAAGATCGTCGTGTGCACCAACAAAAAGCATACGATGAGCAACAAAAAATGATTGCCGATAATAGAGCATTTATTGATAGGTTTAAAGGAACGTTTTCTAAAACAGATGCGGTTCAATCTCGTGTTAAGATGTTAGAGAAATTAGTTATCGTTCAGGTTGATGAAGTAGATAATTCGGCATTAAAATTAAAATTCCCAGCAGCAGCACGTTCAGGACAATATCCGGTGGTGGTAAAAGATTTGTCTAAATCATACGGAGATCATGTTGTTTTTAAAGATGCTAATATTGTGATCGAAAGAGGACAAAAAGTAGCTTTTGTGGGTAAAAATGGTGAAGGTAAATCGACAATGATCAAAGCCATTATGAAAGAAATTGGTATTGATGAAGGAAGTGTTGATATTGGTCACAATTCTCAAATTGGATATTTTGCTCAAAATCAAGCGTCATTATTAGATGAAAATGCTACTATTTTTGAAACTATTGATAATATTGCCGTAGGAGATGTTCGTACTCAAATTAAAAATATTTTGGGAGCCTTTATGTTTCAGGGTGATGATATTACCAAGAAAGTAAAAGTGTTATCCGGAGGAGAAAAAACACGTTTGGCAATGATTAAATTATTGTTGGAGCCAGTGAATTTATTGATTCTGGATGAGCCTTCGAATCACTTAGATATGAAGACTAAAGATATTATTAAAGATGCTTTACGCGATTTCGATGGAACTTTAATCTTGGTTTCTCACGATCGTGATTTCCTTGACGGATTAGCAACTAAAGTTTTTGAGTTTGGTAACAAACGTGTAAAAGAGCATTTTGAAGATGTTGCCGGTTTCTTGGCACATAAAAAAATGGATTCTATGAGAGAGATCGAAAAGTAATTTTTTACTTCAAATATATAAAGGCATAAGAAATTCTTATGCCTTTTTTATGTTTTAAAGTTATGCTTCTTTTAGAACGCTTTTCTTCTTAAAATATAGAGCAGTATAAGCCGCGATGGAACAAACTAAACCTATAATAATCATATTCCAGATTGGTTTGGTAGTTTGCGAAAAAGTTCCGTTTTCGATAATTAATATTCTGAAAGCTTTTAGAAAATGAGTTAACGGAATTACGTTTGCAATCGCTTGAACCGCTTGTGGCATCTGACTTAAGGGCCATGTAAATCCGCTTAATATAAAACTTGGCGTCGCAATAACCATTAAAATTTCGGTCGCTTTTAATTGACTTGGAACAACTATACTCACTAAAATTCCGATAAAGGAAACTGAGATAACAAATATTCCCGCGATAAAAGTAAGCGGAAGTAAATTTTCGTAAAAAGGAAGTCTAAACCAAAAAGTAAAAAACCAGTAAATAAGCCAAACGCCAAAACTCATAATCAAGTAAGGAACGATTTTTACCATTAAAAGTTTTAGAGTAGAGGGGCATCTTTTTACTAAATCTTTAAAAGTTCCGTTTTCGAATTCAGAGGCAAACGAAAGTGCCAAACCTAGCAAAAGAACTTGTTGCAGAACTGTTGCTAAAACTCCTGGCCAAAGAAAATACATATAATTAGTGCTTCGGTTGTATTTTTTTATGAAAGTTGTTTTAAAAGGTTCATATTGCGACATGAGTAAATTTTCGGGAACACCTTGTTTCCTTAAAGTTTCAATTTGTACACCCGCTTTTAATGTTCCAAGACAAACCTGAATTGCGGTTGAGGCGTAATTTGCCGTTAAAACATTAGATGTGTTTACAATAGTTGTTATCTCAGGATATTTTTTTGTTAAGGTCATTTTTTCAAAACCCTTTGGAATGATAACAACACAAGTAGCTTCTTTTTCGATAGCGATTTGCGAGAGATTGTTTTGGTCGTATAGAATCGAAGCAATATGAAGAACTTCGTTATCCTCAAACATTTGAATCGCTTTTGAGCTCATTTCAGATCGATCCTGATCTACAATAATAATTGGTAAATCTGTCACTTTTCCTTTTCCATAAACGTAGCCTAACAAAACGCCGTAGAGTATTGGTGCTCCAATAAAAAGCAATCGGAGGACTTTGTTGCTCCAGAATAATTTGAATTCTCGTTTAAGTAATGAAAAAAAATCTTGCATAATTAAAGAGATAAAGTAACAGTTGTTTTCGTAATCAGATCTTTTGTTTCGTTGTTGCCGGTTGGTGTTATTTTTATTTCAAATAAACTTTCCTGCATTTCATAATCCGGATAAGCAGTTGCTATGTTTCCATAAGCACCCAATTGTTTTATTGTAGTAACGGTTCCTTTTACATCTTCTTTTTTGTACGGAACATGAACTGTAACTTCTTGCCCTTTTTTAAATTTACCTAATTGTTTTTCCGGTATTGTAAAACGGAAATAGGCACTGTTGGCAATATAGCCGTTAAACAATGTATAACCGGGCAAAGCCAGTTCGCCAATGTTTAAAGTAATAGTTTCAATGCTCATTTCTTGCGGAGCAATAATATAGCGTTCCTTGTCTGCAGTTTCCACTTCCTGTAAAGCTCCAAGAGCTCTGTCTTGCTGTCCTAAAGCCATTGTTTGTTGTTCGATTCGAGCTCCTTTTTTAGCATCGTCAAGTTCTGCAATAACAGCATTATATTGGGCTTGCGCGCCTTGATATTTGGCAAAAGTTTCGTCGTAAGTTTGTTGAGATATTAAGGAATCTTTTAGCATATTAGTCAATCGCTTAATCGATTTTTGAGCAAATTCATATTGTTCCTTCAATCCCATTTTTTTAGCTTCAAGCTGTTTAATTTGGTTTTCGGTCGCGCCTTTTACAGCCATTTTATATTGTGCTTTTGCTGATATTACGGCTCCCTCAGCTTGACTTTTTTTAGCATCAACCTCTGGAATATCAAGAATAGCAAGAGTGTCTCCTTTTTGAACGATGTCTCCTTCTTTTACAAATATTTTTAAAATTTTGCCGGGAATTTTACTCACAACAGCAATTTGTTCTTTTTCTATTTTCCCCTGAATCAAATCGTCTTTTTTTGGTTTTTCACATCCAATAAAAAAGAAAAGTATAGTGATGATGATTATTGCTTTTTTCATAAATAGAAATTTTTATTTGGATAGTTTATTAGATAAATCACCAGTGGTAATTATGGTTTCGATTGCAGCCAATCGTTGTTCGATTAAAGTAGTGGTTTTGTTAACAGATGCTTTATAAGAATCGTTTTCGGCTTCAAGACGTTCAGATATATTGATAAGACCTTCTTTGTATTGTTTTATTGCGAGATTCAAATTATTGTTGGCTACTTTTTCCTGTTGTTGTGTAATGTCAATTTTTTGAGTTAATACACTATAATCAACCAGATTTTTTTCTAGAAGTAATTCCAGTTTTTCTTTCGTATCGTCAATTTGATTTTGTACTTGTTCGATATTTATTTTGGCTTCATGAACTTTGTGTTTTCTTTCAAATCCCGAAAAAACCTCCCATTTCATAGCGGCGCCTACGACCCAATTGTTACTTATAGTTGCTTCATTTAACCCTAAATATAAAGCCTGATTAATACCCGTAATTATTGGTGTTGTGGCATTAGCATTAAATAAACTCGAGTACGAAACTCCTCCAAATGCTCCTAAAGTAGGCAAGTAAGTTCCTTTTTCTTTTTTTAATAAATATTCGTAAGCGGTTTTAAAAGATTCTAAAGCTTTTATTTCTTGTTTGTTTTGTGTGTTTAATTTTTCATCTGTAATTAAATACGGCGTTAAATCGTAATGAACATTTTCTATTTCAGAAATAGAATAGCCAGTTAAGTATTGTATTTTTTTATACACTAATTTTCTTTTTCCTTCTAGTTCAATTTTTTTGGAAGCTAATTCTAGCGATGCCAATTTAATTTTGTCCCTATCATACGGAATTGCGAGTCCTTGTTCTATCGCTCTTGTAACACGTTTAGTTTCGGTTTCTAATCTGTTTTCGCTTTCTTTGATTAGTTTATCAATTTCTTTTAATAATTCTAATTGGTCAAAAGTATTAATGACGTCTTTGGTAATCTGATCTTTCTCAGATTCTTTTAAAAACACAGTTCCTTTTGTTTTCTCTTCAATTGCTTTGGCTCCGTTTGGAATTTGCATTCCGCTAAACAAAACCGTTTTTGCCATAACACTCCCGTTAAAAATGTTTCCATAATTTTTAAAAGCCGTTTTTCCGTCAAACAAAGGATAGTTTACAATAGGAATGTTAGCCGTTGGTAGATCAACGGTTAGTTTATTATCGAAATAAGAGTAAAGGGCAGAGGCTTCAACTGTTGGAATATATTTATTCCAGATTCCTTTTTCCTGAAGATTTAATTTTTCAATTTCCAGATCTTTGTTTTTTAGAGAAGTACTTTTTTCTATGGCTTTATGAATCGCGTCCTCCAGAGTCGAAGAAACTTCTATTTGACCATATCCGTAGGTTAAAGAGAGGAAAAAAAATAAAATAGGTAAATGTTTTTTCATTGCAATTCTGTATCTAAAGTATTGAATAAATTGTATGGCTAATTTTGTAAGGTGTAAAAAGAGATTTAACTCTATAAAAAGCGGGTATTTACAAAGTTAAAAATATTAATCTTACAATAGTATGATACTGATTAGGAAAAGATTAAAATTTTTTTAGTATTTTATAGTAGGAAAATACAATGTTTTGGAAAGTTATTATATCATGTTGGACATTGTCTGTTTTTTCATACCTTAGTAAGCGTATTCTGAAATTAACGAATTATTAGTATGAAAAAGACTGTCTTATTTTTTGCTATTTTAATGACTGGGCTGTTTAGTCAATCGATATTGTCTCAAACAGATGATGAGCCGGTAGCTTTGGGTTTGCCGGGCGATAACCTTAATTTATATGCAGTTTTGGATATTTTTCAAAAATCTAAAACATTAGAAGATTTTGAGAAAGTGCTAAATGAACAAGATAGTAAGGTCAATAATTTAGATTTAAATGATGATGGTCAAATCGATTATATAGAAATCGATAGTCAAAAGGACGGAAATACACATGCAATTATTCTTCAGGTTGCAGTAAGTGCTACAGAAAAACAAGATGTTGCGGTAATTGAAGTTACAAAAGATAAAAAAAATAATATACATGTTCAGATCATTGGAGATGAAGATTTATATGGAAAAAACTATATAGTAGAACCTTCAGATGCTGCTGTTGGAACACCAAACCCCGGATATAAAGGAGATGCTACCGTTATTGTAAATAATAATACAACCAATAATTATAATACAACAACAACGACAAGTCCTAGTTACGTAACTACAAGTGTGAGTGCGTGGCCAGTAGTACTATTTTTGTTTTCTCCAATTTATGTAGCCTACAGATCTCCTTGGCATTGGGGATATTATCCTCCATATTGGCGTCCTTGGCGTCCGGTTTATTACCATGATTATTGGGGATATCACGGGCATTATTATCGAAATAATTACTATCGAAGAACAGCTACGATAAGAAATCCAAGATATTATAATACATATTCATCAAGAAGAAATACATCGGTCGTAGTTAGAAACAACCGAGCAAACGGACGTTATAATACAACATATAATGGAAGAGATTATAAAAGGCCAGCTCCTGTAACCTCTACAAGACCAACCAGACCATCTACAACCAGACCAGTGACGCGCCCAACAAATCCATCAACCAGACCGGGAGGAACAACCAGACCAGTTACACGCCCAACGAATCCAACCACAAGACCTGGAGGAACAACAAGGCCAGTAACGCGACCAACAAATCCTGCGACTAGACCAGTTACACGCCCAACCAATCCTACAACACGTCCGGTAACTCCGGCAGTACGACCAACAACGCCAGTAACTCGTCCGGTAGCTCCAACGACTCGTCCAACAACACGTCCGGCGGCTCCCGTAACAAGACCTGCTCCGGCTCGTCCTGCAACAAGTCCTGCCGCGGGTAGAGGTGCAGCAGCACCACGAGGTGGAAGAACATCCGGAAATTAAATATGAATTTTAAATAAAGGATTAATATATTTTTTAAATTTTTGTTTAAGAAGCTTATGAGGAAAACTATACTTATTAGAATCGTTTATCTATTTTTAATAACACCTTTTTTTCTACATGCACAATCTGCAAAAGATACTGTAAAAGTTGTGTTGAAAGATAAAGAGAAAGAAGTAGCATATCCGCAATTTCAATTCAAAGGTCTTTTTCAAGCGCGATTTTTAGAAAGCCTTGTAGATGATGTAGATGTTTCTGGTGTACAACATACATCAGGAGAAGTTGTAAGAAGTTCGTTTGATGTTAAAAGAATGCGTGTTGGACTTAATACAAAATTGAGCAAAGAAACCGAAGTTGTTATCTTGGTAAATTTGGCCGATTTTAAATCAGATCCTAAAACTAAAGTTCTCGAAAATGCATATGCAAAATATACCTTTAGTAAATATATTGCAGTAACTGGAGGACAATTTCGACCTGCTTTTGGTATCGAAGAATTAGTTCCTGTTGATATTATAAAATCATTCGATTTCTCGAATCAATATTACGAGTTTGGGAAAAATGGATGGACTAGTTTTCAAATTGGAGCATCGGCAACGGGAGCTTTTGATGTTGGAAAGATCCCTATAAGTTATGCTTTTTCGATCTTAAATGGTAACGGAAAAAACCAGGAAAAAGATAAGGATAACGGAAAACAATTTTCTACTAGATGGGTTTTAGGATTGTCTCAGAAATATAAAGTTAACCTAGGATTAAATGGAGGAATAGGAAAGGTGTTTACTCAGGAAGTTTTTGCTTTGGGTGCTGATATTACCGGAGATTTTAAAGTAACAGACAATTTGAGTTTTGATGTTCAAATAGAATACAAACAAGGAACCAATCATAATTTATATTTCTCCCTGCCAACAGATGCAAGAACTGCAAATGTAGCCGATTATCAAATGAGAGGTTATTATATTATGCCTAATTTTAGATATAGGGTTGATTATAAAAAACTGACTTCTTTTGAAGTATCATGTCGCTACGAATCTTTTGATACTAGTTATAAAATTGATTCCAACGTAAGACAAACTTATACGCCAATGGCGAGTTTTGAATTTGGGAAAGCGTATACAGGACGAATTTCATTAGGATTCGAAATCGACAGATACGATAAAAACATTCCAGATACATCAACTTATAATGATAACTTATTTTTAATTCAGTTTCAGTGCAGACTTTAATCTAATTTTATTTTATGAAAGAAGTAAAAATCCCTCAAACCTTAATTACTCTGGCAGTTGGAATCGCAATTTGGTTCATTCCTGCTCCCGAAGGAGTAAAAGTAGAAGCGTGGCATTTATTTGCCATTTTTGTTGCTACAATTCTCGGTATTATTTTAAAAGCCGCTCCAATGGGAACGATGTGTATGATTGCGATTGCCGTAACAGCATTGTCGCAAGTACTGGCTCCTGGAGAAGCAGGAAAATCAATAACACTGGCCTTAAGGGGTTTTGGAGATAAAGTAATATGGCTTATAGGAATTTCGTTTTTTATAGCCAGAGGATTTATAAAAACGGGTTTAGGAAACAGAATCGCTTTTTTATTCATTCGAATATTCGGTAAAAGTTCACTTGGACTCGCTTATGGTTTGGGACTTGCAGATTTAGTTTTAGCTCCGGCCGTGCCAAGTAATACTGCAAGAGGAGGGGGAATTATTTATCCAATTATGAAATCGATGTCAATGAGTTTTGGTTCAATGCCAGATCAGCCGGATACGCATAGAAAATTAGGGGCATACCTTACCTTAAGTAGTTACAATGCAAATTTGATTGCTTCATCAATGTTTTTAACAGGAACAGCGAGTAATCCAATGTGTCAAAAATTTGCACTTAATTTAGGAATCAAAATTACCTGGATGTCTTGGGCAATAGCAGCTATAGTTCCGGGTTTAGTAGCATTTTTTGTAATTCCATTTGTGCTGTATAAAATTTATCCGCCAGAATTGAAAAAAACAGGCGATGCTCCGCAAATTGCTGCTCAGAAGTTAAAAGAAATGGGAGCGATAACAAGAAATGAATGGATGATGTTATTGACCTTCTTTATCTTATTATTTCTATGGATGACAGGCGATTTGTTTTCAATAGATGCAACAACAACCGCGTTTATAGGTTTGGTGATTTTGCTTTTAACATCAGTTCTAACTTGGGATGACGTAAAAGGTGAAAAAGGAGCTTGGGATACTATTGTTTGGTTTTCGGTTTTAGTAATGATGGCTAGTTCTCTTAATGAACTTGGGTTTATAGATTGGTTTAGTAATTTGGTAAAAGCCGAAATTGGAGGTTTGAGCTGGCAAATGGCTTTTCCTATAATAGTTTTAGTGTACTTTTTTAGTCATTACCTTTTTGCAAGCGCGACAGCACACGTAGCGGCAATGTATGCAGCATTGCTTGGTGTTGGAGTTTCACTTGGAATTCCGGGATTGCTACTGGCTTTTATGCTTGGTTTTGTAGGGTCGCTTTACGGGACTTTAACGCATTACGGACATGGGCCTGCTCCAGTTTTCTTCGGCAGTGGTTATGTCGATTTAAAAAGCTGGTGGGTCAAAGGATTGATAACCGGATTGGTTATGCTGTTGATTTATATGGTAATTGGAGGTTTGTGGCTCCGAATTATAGGTTACTTTTAAATTCTGATTCCGGGAGGAAGTAATTCCTTGTATTCAGGATTTTTTTTAATAAATAATACAATTCTTGGATAAATAGGCATTAATTTGAATTTCTTTTCAATGATAATTTCCATGATGTTTTTGAGTAATACATCAATTGTAGTTTGATTTTCAAAACCCTCAGGTGTGTTGATCTTGGTTAAGAAAATTTTCTTTTCCTGAAAAGAGTATTCAACAGAAAGTAGTCCTTCGGGGACTATGGTTTCAAATTGTCTTGCAAAAGTATTGTCTTTGATTTCCATAGTTGTTTCAATAGGCTCCATAATAGTCATGTTTTTTTGCGGTAGGTTTAAAAAATAATAGGAAAGAACAAGTAAAAAAATATATTGCAAAATTTCTTGTTAAAAGAGTTTTGCATCATAGTTGATTGGAATACAAAGGTAATCATTTGATTTTCAATACGGAATTATTTTTTATAGATGCCCTATTTATCTCGGTTATCTATCTTTTTTGCAATTTTATAAGTCTTAAAAAACAATTGTGGTGTAAGATTTGCAGTGCACATTAGTAAAAAAAGTAATTTTAGCTAGAAATTAATTGCGGTAACCATAATTCCTTATGCAAACAAATGAGTAAGATTCCTGTATATTTTATGCCCGGTTTGGCTGCAAGTCCAGCTATTTTTGAAAGAATCAAATTAGACGAATCTATTTTTGAAATGTGCTTATTAGAATGGGAAATTCCGAAACCAAAAGAGTCATTATCAGATTATGCGCTTCGAATTGCCAAAAATATTAAGCACGAAAATCCTGTTTTAATAGGAGTTTCTTTTGGCGGAATCTTAGTTCAGGAAATGGCAAAACATATTCAAACCCGAAAAGTTATTATTATTTCGAGCGTTAAATGTAATTCTGAATTCCCGCGAAGAATGAAAATTGGAAAAACCACAAAAGCTTACAAGTTGATTCCGATGAAGTTGATTTTGAATATTGAAAATCTTGCAAAATATTCTTTTGGCGAAAAAGTCAATAAACGTATTAAATTGTACGAGAAGTTTTTAGCCGTACGCGATTTAAATTATTTGCAATGGGCTGTAGAATCAGTGATTCTTTGGGATAGAACCGAAATTGATAAAAATGTTATCCATATTCACGGAGATCAGGATGATGTTTTTCCTATAAAGTATATTAAGAGTTGTATTTTAGTAAAAGGAGGAACTCATATTATGATCTTGAATAAATATAAATGGCTGAATGAGAATTTGCCTTCGATCATCTTGGAGGACTAAAATTAAATTTTTAAATTCCAAATTCTAACTTTTTGAGCATTTTGGCGCAATCTTGTCATTTCGACTGAAAGGAGAAATCACACAAGTTAGTCGATAAAGATTGGAAAAATACTTTGCGGAGTTTCGAGTGTGATTTCTCCTTTCAGTCGAAATGACAAACTGTAGGTGCAACACAAAAAATCCCAAACTCTTTTGGAATTTGGGATTTTTAATATTGTAATTTAAAGAGGTTTAGATCTTCTTCATTTGCTCTTTCATCATTGTGATTTGCTCTTTCAGCATTCCTTGTTTGTCTAATTTCTTCGCTTCGTTAAGTAAGTTAGTCGCTTCAAGTTTTCTTCTGCGTGACATTGCAACTCCGGCAAGGTTAAGTTTAGCTACGGCTAAATCCATATCCATAGATAATCCAAGTTCGATTGCTTTCTTGAAATGTTTCTCAGCTTGGTTGATATTAGTTTGAGATAACATAATTCCGTGTAGGTAATTAAAGTACCCTTGTTGTTTTCTTACTAATGCCGCTTCTGGGTTTTTAATGTATGATAGCCATTTTTTAGCACCTTCAAAGTCTTGTTTTCTTAATTTAAGGAAAGCTAAAAGGATAAATTCGTTTTTAAAGTAAAGAAATATTGGAATTGCGGTTAATAATATAAGGAAGATTCCGTTCCCGATATTACTTTCTGTAAATTGCCAAACGCCTGCAACTACAAGAAGTCCGGCCAAAATAAGTTTAATATTTTTATGAAACATAATAGATGTATATTTGTGATTGCAAATATAGTAAAATGAATTAAAAATATTTTTATTAAAGTACTTGCCAGAAAAAAAAGTCTTTGTATATTTGCACTCGGTTTTGGAATAACGATATTCAAAAACAGAAATAAGATATTAGACACCATTTTAAAGATACAAAGCAATGAGCAAAAGAACGTTTCAACCATCGAAAAGAAAAAGAAGAAATAAGCACGGATTTATGGACAGAATGGCTTCTGCGAATGGAAGAAAAGTTCTAGCGCGTAGAAGAGCAAAAGGAAGACATAAATTAACTGTTTCTAGCGAGCCTAGACACAAAAAATAATGTTTGTATAAACATACATAAGGCGATTACTTTTTTAGTATCGCCTTTTTTTATACCTTGTCGGTAAAATATTTGTAACATTCTAGTTTCTAAAGCACTGTGAATGTTTTTTGAATACATATAATAACTACACAATACATACAAAATGCCTAAAGACACATCAATTAAATCAGTTTTAATAATAGGTTCAGGACCTATTGTTATTGGTCAAGCTTGCGAATTTGATTATGCAGGATCACAATCTGCACGTTCTATTCGTGAAGAAGGAATTGAAGTTATTTTGATAAACTCAAATCCAGCGACTATTATGACCGACCCTACAATGGCGGATCATGTATATTTGAAACCTTTAACGACAAAATCGATTATTGAAATTCTGAAAGAACATCCACAAATTGATGCTGTTTTGCCTACAATGGGTGGTCAAACTGCATTAAACTTATGTTTGGAAGCAGAAGAAAAAGGAATTTGGCAGGATTTTGGAGTAAAATTAATTGGAGTTGATGTAAACGCGATCAATATTACTGAAGATAGAGAGCAGTTTAAACAACTTTTAGAAAGAATTAATGTACCAACTGCACCTGCAAAAACTGCTACTTCATACTTAGAAGGAAAAGAAATTGCTCAGGAATTTGGTTTCCCGCTAGTTATCCGTCCATCTTTTACACTTGGAGGAACTGGAGCAGCAATTGTTTACAAAAAAGAAGATTTTGATGAGCTTTTAACTCGCGGACTTGAAGCTTCTCCAATACATGAAGTTTTAATTGATAAAGCTTTGATGGGTTGGAAAGAATATGAGTTAGAGCTTTTAAGAGATAAAAATGATAATGTTGTAATCATTTGTTCAATCGAAAATATGGATCCAATGGGAATTCATACAGGAGATTCGATTACAGTGGCACCAGCGATGACATTATCAGACACAACTTTCCAAAAATTACGTGACTATGCCATCTTAATGATGCGTAGTATTGGAAATTTTGCAGGTGGTTGTAACGTACAATTTGCAGTTTCGCCAGACGAAAAAGAAGATATCGTAGCTATCGAGATTAATCCTCGTGTGTCTCGTTCATCAGCTTTAGCATCAAAAGCAACAGGTTACCCAATTGCTAAAATTGCTTCTAAACTTGCTTTAGGATACAATCTTGATGAATTGCAAAACCAAATTACAAAATCAACTTCGGCTCTTTTCGAACCAACTCTTGATTATGTAATTGTAAAAATACCACGTTGGAACTTTGATAAATTCGAAGGAGCTGACAGAACTTTAGGTCTTCAGATGAAATCTGTTGGTGAAGTTATGGGAATTGGACGTTCTTTCCAGGAAGCATTACACAAAGCTACTCAATCTTTAGAGATTAAGAGAAATGGTTTAGGTGCTGATGGAAAAGGATATAAAAACTACGAAGAGATTATCGAGAAACTAACTTTTGCAAGTTGGGATCGTGTTTTTGTAATTTATGATGCAATCGCAATGGGAATTCCGTTGAGCCGTATTCATGAAATCACAAAAATCGATATGTGGTTCTTAAAACAATATGAAGAGCTTTATACTTTAGAAAAAGAAATTTCGAACTATAAAATCTCAAATCTTCCAAAAGAACTTTTGCTTGAAGCGAAACAAAAAGGTTTTGCCGATAGACAAATTGCTCATATGGTAAATTGTTTAGAAAGTGAAGTACATACGTTACGTATGGATCAAAATATTAACCGTGTATTTAAATTGGTTGATACTTGTGCCGCTGAGTTTAAGGCAAAAACACCTTATTACTACTCAACTTTTGAGGCCGAAATTGAAAAAGCAAATGGTGAGCGTTATGTAGATAACGAAAGTGTAGTAACAGACAAAAAGAAAATTATAGTTCTTGGTTCTGGACCAAACAGAATTGGACAAGGAATTGAGTTTGATTATTCTTGTGTACACGGAGTTTTGGCCGCAAAAGAATGTGGTTACGAAACGATCATGATCAACTGTAATCCTGAAACGGTTTCGACTGATTTTGATACAGCTGATAAATTGTACTTCGAACCAGTTTTCTGGGAACATATATACGACATCATTCAACATGAAAAACCAGAAGGTGTAATTGTTCAGTTAGGTGGGCAAACTGCTTTGAAACTGGCTGAAAAATTATCTAAATACGGAGTGAAAATCATCGGAACTAGTTTTGATGCACTTGACTTAGCTGAAGATAGAGGGCGTTTCTCAGACTTATTAAGAGAATTACATATTCCTTTCCCACAATTTGGAATCGCTGAAACTGCTGACGAAGCTTCTGCTTTAGCAGATACTTTAGACTTCCCATTATTGATTCGTCCTTCTTATGTATTAGGAGGTCAGGGAATGAAAATTGTAATCAATAAAAAAGAACTTGAAGAGCACGTTATCAACTTATTGAAAACGATTCCTGGTAATAAATTATTGCTGGATCACTATTTAGCCGGAGCAATTGAAGCAGAAGCTGATGCAATTTGTGATGCTGACGGAAATGTGTACATTATAGGAATTATGGAGCATATCGAACCTTGCGGAGTTCACTCTGGAGATAGTAATGCTACTTTGCCTCCTTTTAACTTAGGAGAATTCGTAATGCAACAAATTAAAGATCACACTGTAAAAATTGCTAGAGCGCTGAAAACAGTTGGTTTAATTAATATTCAGTTTGCGATAAAAGACGATACAGTTTATATTATCGAAGCAAATCCTAGAGCATCTAGAACTGTACCATTTATTGCAAAAGCTTACGGAGAACCTTATGTAAACTACGCTACAAAAGTAATGTTAGGACATAATAAAGTAACTGACTTTGATTTTAATCCGCAATTAAAAGGATATGCGATCAAACAACCAGTTTTCTCTTTCAGCAAGTTCCACAATGTAAACAAAGCATTAGGACCAGAAATGAAATCGACAGGAGAAAGCATCTTGTTTATTGATGATTTAAAAGATGATCAATTCTACGAGTTGTATTCTAGAAGAAAAATGTATTTGAGTAAATAATCTCAAATCCTGATATAAAAAAAGCTCCAAGTAATTGGAGCTTTTTTTTATATTTATCTATTTATATCTTCACTTTGAGTAAGAGCCATATTATCTCTTGTATTTTTTTGTACAGAAATAGCGCCAAACAAAGCTAATAAAAATGCAAATGCATAGAAACCTTTTTCACTTGGTAAAATAGTTGCATTTATTAATCCGATAGTTAATAAAGCAATAGATAAAATGGTTCCGAACCAGCAAATCCCGTAGTAAATATTTGTTACAGGAAGGTTTTCAAGTCTGTCTCTGACACTTTTTTGTAATGATACTACACCAAATAAACCAAACATTAGAACGGTGAAATAATACCCTTTTTCATTTAATAACATTTCTGCTCTAGCAAGACCAACTATAAATCCAACTGTTCCAGCTCCAAGAGCTACCCAAGATGCCGCAATAAAGGCGACCGAAGTTTTTTGTACCATATATATTAATTAATTAATTTTTCGAAAATATTAGTGAATTTGGCTCACTAAGTCAGTTTGTTGTCTAATTTTTATAAGCCCAAAATATGTTTTCTCTTTTATTTTTGAATTATTCTTGTTTAGTAATTTAATAAAAAGTGTTGCAAATGTAGTTAAATTCTTTCAAAATAAAATTAATATTAAAATTGTACGGTATAATTTTTAAAATATTTGTGAAATAAAAAAGCTCCAATTAATTGGAGCTTTTTTGATTTAAAGTAAGATTGATGATATTATTTAACCAATTCCTGTAAAGGTTTTAATTGTTCCATGTCGATTTTTGATTCTTTTAAAACAGAAATTATAGTCATGATGTTATTAGGATTCATGTTTTCGCCTAATACACGTACAACCGCAAAACCGTTTTCTTTTCTGTTGGCAAAAACGATAAACTCTTTAATGTTATCATCAGTACCAATGTAGCTAATAGAAGCGCCATCTTTACCTGAACCAATAGACATTAACTTTTGGTATGTAGGATCTTTTAGAATCGCTTTTACCTTAGCTCTTTCTGTTTCAAACTGAGCTTGGTTTTTATCATTAGCTTTAAAAGCTAAGATATTCATTTTGTCGAATGACTTTAAAGCTTCATTTTGCTCTGCCGATAATTTGGCTTTATCTAAGTTTAAAATACTAGACGAAACATCAAGAGCAATAAAATCTTTATTGTTCGTATTTTCTACAAAATACTTTTGCAATGAAGGTTCAGATTTGCAACTAATTAAAGTTACTAAAACTAAAAGTGCTGAGGTAAAAACGCTTATTTTCATCTTATTTTTTGCCTTTAGAGGCTTTTTTTAAGTCAGAACCACCAGGAAGTTGCATTTTGTCTGTTAGAACTGAAATTTCGTTTAAGTCAAAATTTCCGGTTAGAGAAAGTAAAACAGTTTCGTCGTTTTTTGCGCCATCAACAAACATTAGTAATTCTTTAATTTGTGTATCGCTTGCGCCTGATTTTACCAATATACGAACATTTTTTCCGCTGTCATTAACTCGCATTAATTCTTCTAAACCGGCAGATTTTACATATTTGTCTGCAGAAGCTTTCATGTCTGCTTCAATTTTAGGATTCTTGGTTGTAAACACTTTTAAGTTGTCTAATTTTTTGATTAGAGCAATGTATTGCTGTGTATCTTTATCAGCATTATCAGCTTTCACTTTGCTCATTAAATCGAACATTTTTTTGTTTACAATTACAGATGTTACATCGTCCTGACCATCAAATTTGTCAAATGCCCCTTGAGCATAAAAAGTTGTGGTAACGAATGCTAAAACTAGTGTTATGATGAAATTTTTCATTTTTGATTGATTTTAATTACTGTTTAAAAATTTTGTTTTTTGATTGTTGATATTCTTGAATGTATTGTACACTTTCGATACCTACATTCACGTTGTTTGATAATAAGGCCAAAGCTTTTTGCGTTGCAGCAAGTGCTTCTTCCGGATCATCGTAGGTTCCTAGTTCTGATTGCGCTACAGCTTGAGCTGCATTTTTTTCGCTCACAAAAAAATAGGTTCCAATTCCTAGTAAAACAACAATTGAAGCTGCAATTGATAACCACGCTACATTTCGTTTTTTAGCTTTTAGTGGTATCTCCTGAGTCGATTTTTGTTCTTTTACCTGAGAGAAATAACCAAACATTGGTTTGTATTGTTCTAAATGCTGCGCAACATTTGATGAAGAAAAATATTCTTTTAATTGATTTTCTTCGGCAATACTTGTTTCTCCCTGAAAGTATTTTTCTAATATATCTTCTATTTTATTGAATTCCATAACTGTGTGTGTTAACCATTGATTCTCTTATTTTTTTTCTCGCTCTCGAAAGTGCTACCCGAATAGCCGTTTCGTTCATGTTGACAATTTTCGCAATTTCATCAAATTCATATTGTTCAACATCGCGTAACTGAATTAGTATTTGTAGTTGTTCAGGCAACTGACTTATTATTTTTTCAACCCAAGCTAAACTGTCCGAATCTTCGAGTTTTTTATCCAAATGAGGCTCACGATCTGTGAAATTATTATGAACGATTTTTAGATTTCCCGCTCTTTTTGATTTAAGTTGATCCAAACAATAATTTTTAGTCATTGTCATTGCAACTGCTTCAATATTATTATAAGCGTCTAAATTATCTTTCTTATTCCATAGTTTAACCATTACTTCCTGAGTAGCATCTTCAGCCTCTTCGGTACTGGTTAATAAACGTTTTGCCAGACGAAAAACTTTGTCTTTAAAAGGATTTATTAATTCTATAAACACATTCTGATTCATAAAATCTATTGGTTAGTCGTTAGCTTATATAGTCAAGACGAGGCACTATTATTTTTGTTACAACAGGGTATGTCTTTTTTATTAAAAAAAACATAAAAAAATAATTATTGTTAAAACTAAAGATACTATTTTTACGTTAATACTACATAGATACTGCTATATGAAAACAATATTAAAGAGTGTACTGTTATTATTTTTGCTTGTTTTTTCTTTGCAATCCTGCGAAGATCAGGACGATGTAGAGTCTCCGGCTGATTTGCAGGTAAAAGATTTTGTTTGGAAAGGTTTGAACCAATATTATTTGTGGCAGGCAGATGTTCCTAATTTAGCCGATAATCGTTTTAATAGTCAGGAAGCCTTAAATTCGTTTTTAAGAGGTTACGCAAAACCAGAAGATTTGTTTCAGGATTTATTAAATAAACCCATTAGTAAATTTCCAAAAGGTCAGGCAATTGATCGCTTTAGCTGGATTGTAGATGACTATACCGTTTTGGAACAAGAACTACAAGGAACTTCAAAAAATGATGGTGTTGATTTTAGATTAAGTTATAAGCCCAACAGCACTACAGAACTAGTAGGTTATGTTCGATATATTTTGCCTAATTCTAATGCTTCGACAAAAGACATTAAACGTGGTGATCTTTTTACTGCTGTAAACGGAACGCAACTGACAGTTTCAAATTATCAGGCTCTTTTAGCGGCTGATAGTTATACCTTAAATATGGTTACTTTTAACGCGACTACTTCAACTTTTGAGTCGAATGGAAAAACTGTAGCATTAGTAAAAACAACATTAGACGAAAATCCTATTTTTATAAATAAAGTAATTACGTCAGGAAGTCATAAAATAGGTTACTTAATGTATAATGGTTTTTATGCCAATTACGATGCGCAACTTAATGCCGCTTTTGCAACTTTAAAATCACAAGGTATTACTGATTTTGTTTTAGATTTAAGATACAACGGAGGTGGTTCTATACAAACTGCAACACGTTTGGCAAGTATGATTACGGGTCAGTTTACTACTAAAGTTTTTGCTAAAGAAAAATGGAATGCAAAAATCAATGATTATTTTGAGATCAATGATCCTGAATCTTTAAATAATAGGTTTGTCGATAAAATAGACGGAGCAGCAATTAATAGTTTAAACTTAACCAAAATCTATATTCTAACAACAAGCGGAACGGCTTCTGCAAGTGAATTGGTTATTAATGGTTTAGTTCCTTATATTTCGGTAGTTCAAATAGGGGAGACAACAACGGGTAAAAATGTAGGTTCTATTACATTATATGATTCTCCAACTTTTGGAAAAGCAGGAAGAAATCCAAATCATAAATATGCAATGCAACCTTTAGTATTGAAAATTGTAAATGCATCTGATTTTGGCGAATATACTAATGGTTTACCACCAACTTTTGAGCAATTAGAGCGCATTACTAATCTTGGTGTTTTAGGAGATGCATCTGAGCCATTATTAAATGTAGCGATTTCTAAAATTACGGGATCAACCTCTAAGAAAACACAATTGGATCAAGGTATTGCTTTAAAAACTTTTACGGATTCTAAAGCACTCAGCGGAATTAAGAATCAAATGTATCTGGAAAAAGCTCCTGAGGGACTTTTAAGATCACTTAAATAAAAAAAAGGGCTTTCAGAAATGAAAGCCCTTTTTAGTTAAAAAGAATCCAAAAACCATTCTAATTATTATTTGAGTAAAAACCATTTGGTCCTTTACCAGCGGTTAAAGTTTTTAATACAGTTCCAGTTGAAGAATAAACAGTAACAGTTCCGTCAGATGTAAATGCATTTGCATCTCCAGAATATATTTTACCATCAATTACACCAAAACCATAAAAAGTAGACCAGCTGCTGTCTTTAACTGAAAATAAAGCTTTGTCAGAAAAAGCCGTTGCAGTTAAGTTAATAGCGTAAACTTCAGTTGCTTGAGTGTAGTAGATCTTATCTCCATCAATATCCATGTTTAAAGCACTTTTTGTTGCAGTTGCTTCAAAAGATGTTGCAGTGTCTGTAGAGGTATTGATTTTAGAAAAGGTATTTTTTGTACTAGTTCCAGACAATACATAAACGCTTCCGTTTTTTTCTTCGATAGAATTAATTCCATTAGCAAGCGTAATAGTTTTAGAAACAGTATTGCTTGCTGGGTTAATTACAGTAACATCAGTTCCGCTTCCGTAAGCTGCATTTGTTACATATAGTTTTCCGTTTGCAGCAACAATTCTCTCAGCAGTTTTGTTTAAAGGAATAGAGGCTATGTAAGCAAAAGTTTTAGCATCATAAACAGTTACTGCTTTTGAAATAGAATTAGTTACATACAATTTATCGTTTAAAACAACGCTGTAACGTGGGTTTTGAAGTTTTTCAGTAATAGTACCAAGGCTTTTAAAAGTATAACGGTTTACAACTTCTACTTCGTTTGAATTGTTTACAACAATAAAAGCTTTTTCGTTACTAAAACTCATTGATTGTGCTACATCACCAAGAACCATTGGAGTGTTAACTAATTTGAAAATATCATTTTGAAAAGTATTCAAATCGTTCGAAACAAAAGAGACAGAAGCATTTGGAGTTCCAAAATTCCCTTCATTTAAAATAAGTACCCCATTGTCATATGCACCAAGAGGAGCGTCGTTGTTATCATCATCGTTACTACAAGAAGCAAATAAAAATGCAGATGCAATAATTCCTAAATAAAGATTTTTTAGTTTCATGTTTTAATAATTAAGGTTTAAATAAATGGTTAAGTTTCGCCCGGGCATATAGCGACTAGGCAGCGCTTCATATTTTTCGTTCCAAAGATTGGCAGCTTTAACCCCAATTTTGAACATGTTTTTTTTACTAAAATTATAATCTACTCCAATGTTCGAAACATTATAAGCATCCAGAATGTCTTTTGGATTATTATCTGAAGTTGTAAAAATTTCTCCCGTAAACATTACCTGATAATAGGCCGAAAGTTTTTTGTAATAATAAGACAATGAACCAGTAAGTTTATGATACGGAACATAAAACAACTGTTTGTCTGTTTTATCATCTGTTGAAACCGTGTAAGCATACGTTCCGCTAAAATCAAAAGTGTGTTTGTTGAATGATTTTTGCCATCCTAAGAGTGCTTCGGCACCATAAATTGTTACTTTGTCTGTGTTTTCAGGCGACCAGTTTCCGGAGTTATTAGGCAACCAGCGAATCATATCTTTAATTTTCATTCCGTAAGCCGTAACCGTCAGTCGAAAATCTTTATATTTAAAATCATTTCCTATTTCAGCCTGATAAGAACTTTCTGGTTTTAAATCAGGATTTCCGCTTCCTGTCCAATACAAATCATTAAATGTTGGAATCCTGTAATTTCTGGATACATTAAATTTGAGCTGATAGAAATCTGAAAAGTTATATCTTGATCCGGCAGAAAATAGAACAGGACTTTTATATACATCAGAAACTTCTTTTCTGGCACTCAGTTCATAATTCCATTTTTCAGTAAGCGTATGTTTCCATAAAATACTTGCACCGCCAATTTCGCGACTGCTTTTGCCAATTCCAGAACCAACACCATCATTTTTAGTATAATCTAAAATAGTACTGATTTTCATTGTAGAAGACAACGAATAATCAAGATCATATTTCCCAATAAAACTTTTAACTCCGCCAGAAGTAAAACCATCAAGATTTATATCTTCAAAATAATTGTAATGTTCTGAGATGTAAGCAAGTCTTAAATTAGATTCGAATTTATTAAACGAACTAGTCCAGGTTAATAAATTTCGAGTATTATAATCCTCGTATTTGGTTTTGGTAGCATTAGGAGATGTTAACGAAAAATGACGCTCACCATCGTATATTTCGCTATAAAATTTAATACTGTTTTTGTTATTTATTTTATATCCAACCGCAGCATCAAGTGTATTATTGTAGTATTGTCCGTTTGTGTTCCATACATTTTGACCTACAAATTTAAAGTCATTGTCAGAACTGTTTCTTGTAAAACTAGCGTCAAAACTCCAATTTTTAGTAGCAGCCGTAAGACCATAAATAGCACTTATAGTATTAAACTCTCCGTAATAGATTTGGAAATCGTTTTTGAAAGTATCAGTAAATTTCAAATCATTATTTAAATGAATTGTTCCACCAATTGCTCCACTTCCGTAAACAATACTTCCCCCGCCGGCTTTCACATCAATAGAATTAAAACCTCGAGTCGAAATCGTATTAAAATCAGTTTGTCCTAAAAGTTGAGAGTTAATGTTTATTCCATTCCATACCACCACAGTTTGTTGAGATGTTGTACCTCTAAACGATGGAGAAGAAGTCATACCAAGACCATTTTCTTTAAAATAAATTACAGTATTGTAATTTAAAAGAGAAGTAAGCGAAGATTGGTTTTTATTAATGATAGAATCATTTAACCTTTGTATCGATTGTGTATTGGCGAAATTCTTAAGATTATTATCAGAAACGATAACCTCTTTAAGTTTATTAATAGAATCGTTTTGCGCCGAAACAATGTGGCACATTAAAAGAAAGAAAAAAGCAAAACGTTTTTTTAAAGTCATAATTTCTACACTCTTTTTCCCGAGAGCTCGATATTAGTTACAAAGGCAGGTCTCCTGGCTTGCGTCTTGTTGTTTACCTTCCCATTCGCCGGGGCGAGCAGTGGTTTTGTAGATAACAACAAGCATACTTTTTAGAACAAAGCTTACAGTTGCGGGTACAGCTCAAGAATTTATTATACTTGATTCCCTTTTAATGTGTTTTTTTAAATTGTAACACAACCTTAATTTCGTGCAAAGATAAAGTTAAAATTATCGAATTTTCAAATTTGTTTCACATTTAAAAGCAAATTCTAAACAAAATGGTCTTTAAGCCTCAATTTTGATGACTTGTCCAAAATCTACTTTATTGTTAAAAGCATCTTTTAGCGGTAATAAAGTATGATGACATAATATGCTTCTAATAACTCCTGCATGAGCAACGATAACAATTGTTTTTGCTGAATTTTTAGAAATTAAATGGGAGAAAAAATTCCCAACTCTTTCGTGTAGTTTAATAAAAGATTCGCCGTTTGAAGCAGGAAGATTTACAAAATCTTCCATCCACGGATTAAGTTGGTCAGGCGCAATATCATTCCAGTTTTTCATTTCCCAGTCGCCAAAATTCATTTCCATTAATCGATCGTCTATTTCGAACGAAATGGTTTTTGTTTTATTTTGAATGTAATTTGCCAACATCACACAGCGCTTTAGCGGACTGGAAAAAAGTATTATTTCTGAAGGTAATTGCAAAACAATGTTTTCAAAAATACTTTTAAAAGGTTCCCTTAAACCGACATCTGATTGACCGTAACAAATACCTTTTTCGCAAATGGTTTCTGTATGGCGAACTAAATAAATTTCCATATAAAAAGAATACTTAAATAATAAACAACTTCGCAGACTTGTTGCGTTGCGCCCAAGCAATCTCCGGTGTAACCATCAATCCATTTTTGAAAATATCGGGCTAAGAAAAAACGCGAGATAAAAACCGGAACTAACGCAAAAAGAAATTGATAATGAAAATAAGAGAAAGCAAACAACGGAATTAATCCGAAGAGAAATGAACCAAAAATCTCTTTCCAAGTGTGATTTTTTGCAATAGGTTTACTTTTGCTCGTAGCATCATCTCTGGAATATTCATGTGTAAAAATTATCGAAATTGCAGCCAATCGGCTCAAAGCGTGTGCAGAGATAAATAAAAGAAATACTTGAAGAATTGCAATAGAATTGTCCGCCTTAAAAATTAAAATCGATTCAGATAGTAATTTAAATTTCAATAAAAATAATAAAACAATACCAATTGCTCCATAAGCACCAATGGCACTATCTTTCATGATTATTAGAATTTTTTCTTTAGTCCATCCTCCGCCAAAACCATCACAAACATCTGCAAAACCATCTTCGTGAAAAGCACCAGTGGTAAGAACAGAAATAACAAGGGCAAAAATCACCGCTATTTCTGTTGATAGAAAAAGTGAAAAAAGATAGAATGCCAAAAAAGAAATACTTCCAACAATCCAGCCAATTAAAGGGAAATATCGTGTCGCCTTGTTTAAATAATCTGGATGATGATCGATGTTTTTTGGACAAGGAATTCTAGTGTAAAACATCAAAGAAGTGAAGAAAATATGTAGTTCTTTTTTCATTTAAAAGTTAATTTTTGGTTCAGTTTTGTCATTGCGAGGAACGAAGCAATCTCACTGATAATTTGATAAATATTGACGGTCATTTGTGCTGAGTTTCTAATGTGATTTCTCCTTCGTCGAAATGACAAGATTGTGGCGAATTATTGTTTTTTTTTCTGAAACTGAAAACTGAAAACTGAGACTGAAAACTGAGACTGAAAACTGCGACTGAATACTATTTACGACTAACCCCCGCACTTTCAAAACTTGCCATTTCATTCAAAAAAACTTCGGCCGACTTTAAAATAGGAAAAGCAATGGCACAACCGGTTCCCTCACCAAGACGTAAATCTAGATTTAAAATTGGTTTTGCGTCTAAAAAATCAAGTAGTTTTTGATGTGCTTGTTCAGCCGAACAGTGAGAAAAAATAGCATTTTTTATAATGTCAGGATTTATTTTAGAAGCAATTAAAAATGCCACACTACAAATAAAGCCATCGACCAAAATAATCATTTTATTTTCAAAAGCAGTTAGCATTCCGCTAGCCATTTGTATAATTTCGAAACCGCCAAAATAAGCAAGTTGTTCTTTTAATTCGGCTGGACCGGAATAATTTTCAATTGCTTTTTTAAGTAAGTTTTGTTTCTCAAGTAATTTACTGTTTTCAACACCAGTACCTTTTCCAACACATTCTTCAATTGGTAAACCAGTTAAAAGACTCATTAAGACAGATGCTGTAGAGGTATTCCCAATTCCCATTTCGCCAAAACCAATACAATTACAACCCGTTTGGGCAATATCGTTAACAATTGATTTTCCTTTTTCGAAACACAATTGTAATTCAGTTTGGCTCATTGCTGAAACATGCAAAAAGGATTGAGTTCCTTTGGCAATTTTGGCATTAATTAATTTAGCATTTGTTGGAAAATCATAGTTTACACCAGCATCAACAATAGATAATTCAATATTATTTTGTTTGCAGAAAACATTTATGGCAGCGCCACCTTCGAGAAAATTGCCCACCATTTGTCGAGTAACATCCTGCGGATAGGCACTTACGCCATGATTTGCAATACCGTGGTCAGCTGCAAAAACAACAATATTTGGATTTGTTATTTTGGGATTTAAGGATTGAAGAACCGTTGCGATCTGAAAAGCCAATGTTTCAAGAGTTCCCAAAGCACCAATAGGTTTAGTTTTAGAATCTATTTTTTCCTGCAATAGAGTAATGAAATCATTATTAGTTATTTCCTCATTTTGAGATTTCAGAGGAAAATCCGGAATGTAATTTTCAGATATGTTCTTGATCTCTGTACAATTTGGAGCTTCAGATTTTTGTTTCCAATGCAACTGTTGTAACATCGGTTGATTATCATAATTGGTAGCAGGTTTTCCAATACAGAAATAACCGAGAGGTTCAATATTTTCGGGTAAATCGAGAATCTTTTTAAACTGATAATAATTTAAAATCGAAACCCAACCCATTCCATAACCTTGTTCTGTAAGTGAAAGCCAAATATTCTGTGCCGCACAAACCGAACTAAATTTTACAGCCTCATTACTTCCCACAGTTCCAATCGTAAATTGGTTTAAAACAGAGCGGTCATAAGCAATAATAAGACCAATTGGAGCCTCTTCAATCGCTTCTAACTTTAAGGATTTATAGCGTTCTTTTTGTTCTGGATTGTCGGTAAGTTCTTCTGCTTTTTTGTTATAATCTAAAAATAAATCTTTTACCGCTTTTTTAACTTCTTCAGATTTTATGATATAATATCTCGTTGCATCCGTCAGTCCAACAGATGGCGCCCAGTGTCCAGCTTGCAATGCTTTTTCAATTACTTCATCGGGAACACTATCAGTTGTAAAATGTCGAGTGTCGCGTCGCGATTTTAAAATATCATCTAAATGGCTCATCTTTAAATTCCAATTTTTTTAAATTCCAAATTCCAACTCAATATCAATGACAATTTCAAAAAAACAATTTCAATTTGAAGTCTGATATTTAAGTAAAGGTAAAGTATAGCTTTGGAATTTGGAATTTAAGTTTTGGAATTTTAAAATTTTATCCTTTGATCTTAACCGGAATTCCTGAAACCATCAAAACTACTTCGTCTGCGTTTGAGGCCAAAAACTGATTCATCCAACCTTGTAATTCGGTAAATTTTCTGCCAATATGAGTTTCAGCATGCACACCCATTCCAATTTCGTTGGTTACAATTATTAAGGTTGCATTTTCCTGATTGGCGATAGAAAGAAATTCTTTTTTAGCTTCGTCCAGACTTAAAGAAACATCATTTTGGGTATCAACAAAAAAATTCGTCAGCCAAAGCGTTACACAATCAATTAAAGCTATTTTTCCGGAAAAATCAATTTTACTTAAGTATTTTTCTTCCTCGATATTTGTCCAGCGTTCATCGCGTTCTTGTTGATGACGGTCAATTCTATTTTGGAAATCCGAATCCCATTTTCTGGCAGTTGCAACATAAAGTGGAGCATTAGTAAGTTGCAAAGCCAAATTTTGAGCATAACTGCTTTTTCCTGAACGCTCACCTCCGGTAATTAGGTAAATCATTTTTTAATTGTTAATTATGAATTGTTAGTTGTTAATTTTTTATTGTTGATTTGATTTTTTGTTGTTTTAAGGATACTGGTTATTAGTTTTAATATTTCAATGGCATCATTATGAATGTTTTTGAATTCTTTTTCATTTAAAAAATCAGTAGCTTTTAATAATTCTAACCAATAAACAGTTTCACTGATTTCTTTTTGTGCAATTGCAAATTTGTGTACGAAATCATTTTTGCTTTCAGCATGTTCAGCCTCGCGAGCCATTGCGCCAATACTTGTTCCAGACCTTAAAAGTTGTTTGGAAAGCGTAAATTCTTTTTTTTCAGAACATAAATATTGATATAGTTTCACAATTCGAATAGCAAAATCGAAAGTCTTATTTTTTACAATGTTGTTTTTCATAATTAACAACCAACAATTTATAATTAACAATTAATAAGGGCAATGTCGGCAATCATTTCCGCAGCAAGCTCCTCGTTTAAGATGAAACCAAGGTTTAAAAACGTAATTTCCGTTTTCGATATAATAGTCAATTCCTTCAATTAATTTTTCTTGTTTGGGTAAAGATATAGCTTTGTTTTTTAGTGCTCTTTGTGGAGTAAGTGTCTCAACATAAGCATCAATTTTATCTTCGCAGGCTTCTTTAAAGCAAACTGGACAAAGACAATCTCCTCCTTCAGACATGTTGAAAATAGGAGGGAAGTCATTACACCAACATTTGCTTTCTTCAGAAATATCTCCACAACTAAATGAAGATTCACAACTCGAGCAGGTTTTTGTTTTTATCGTATTCATGGGGCAAAGGTGGTATTTGTTGCGTTTTGTAAGAATAAAGGTAGACAAAAAAAATAGAAATTGCGTTACCTTTGCGATTATTGAAAATGTAAATTATGGAATTGGACGATTCAAATTATATGCCATAATCCAGAAAAACAAAGTCGAATTCCTTTAATAAATAATAGAGCCTATATATGAGACATTTACCTAAATTGATTTTTGTTTTATCATTTTTTATTCTTGTTGGATGCAAAAAAAATGAAACCACAGTTGTCGAAAAATCTGAAATTGCAAAGAATAGTATCGAATACGCTTCTGGTCTTTCTATTGTAAAACAAGAAGGATACTCGATTGTAACCGTTACAGAACCGTGGCCAAATGCTAAAGGAAAATTTACTTATGTCCTAAAAGAAAAAGACGCCAAAGTTCCGGATAGTCTACAATCATATGCTACAATAAAAGTGCCTCTGGAATCTATTGTCGTGACATCGACAACTAATATTCCGTTTTTAGAGATGTTGGAAGTCGAAAATAAATTGGTTGCTTTTCCTCATACCGATTATATTTCTTCAGAAAAAACCAGAGCTTTAATAGACAAAGGTTCAGTAAAAAATGTAGGTGAAAATGAAAAATTAAATATTGAACAACTTATAGAATTATCTCCAGATTTAATTGTGACTTTTGGAGTAGATAATAACAATCCAGCTTTAGATAATTTGAAGAAAAGCGGTTTAAGTATCTTAATTCAAGCTGATTGGATGGAACAGTCTCCGCTAGGAAAAGCAGAATGGATTAAACTTTATGGTGCTTTATTTGGCAAGGAAGATATGGCAAAAGAGCTATTTGATAAAATTGTTTTAAGTTACGATCAGGCCAAAAAATTGGTTGCAAATAAACCTGCAACGTCAACTGTTTTATACGGTTCTATGTACGAAGATGTTTGGTACGTTGCAAAAGGAAATAGTTGGGTTGCACAATTTATGAAAGATGCTCATGCCAATTATTTATGGGCAGATTTAAAAGGAACCGGAAGCGAAGGTTTGTCTTTTGAAAAAATATTAGTAAAAGCAAAATCTGCAAATTTCTGGATTGCTTCGGGATCATTTAAAAGCTTGGCAGAAGTAGAAAAAGCCAATCCGCATTACAGTCAGTTTGATGCTTTTAAAAATAAAAACGTTTATACATTCGAAGGTAAATATGGAGCGACAGGAGGAACTGTTTATTATGAACTGGCACCAAGTCGCCCGGATTTAGTCTTAAAAGATTATATCAAGATTTTTCATCCGGATCTTTTACCAAGCTACGAATTTACTTTTGCGTCTAAATTAAACTAAGTTCATTGATAAATAAAAAGCGAAATATAATCCTGTTTTCGGTACTTGGTTTAGTCCTTCTGTTCATGTTTTTTCTAGACATTAGTTTAGGATCGATCACCATTCCTTTCAAAGAAGTTTATACCAGTTTAACAGGTGGGCAAGCAAGCAAAACAACTTGGGAATACATTATTATTAACTATCGTTTGCCAAAAGCAATTACAGCTGTTTTGGTTGGAGTTGGGTTGGCTATAAGCGGATTATTAATGCAAACATTATTTAGAAATCCTCTCGCAGGTCCTGATGTTTTAGGATTAAGTTCCGGAGCTATTTTGGCAGTTGCAATTGTAATTTTGGGTGCAGGTTTTTTACCATCATTTCTAAATTCGGTTTTGTTATCTCCATATATAATTGTGCTTGCATCGACATTAGGAAGTATTTCGGTTTTGATGCTCGTTTTATTAGTAGCGCAAAAGTTGCGAAATACGATGGCAATTTTAATCGTAGGACTTATGTTTGGTAGTTTTACCAGTGCTATTGTTGGGGTTTTAACCTATTTTAGTTCGGCAGAACAGTTACAGAAATTTACTTTTTGGTCATTAGGAAGTTTAGGAAGTCTTTCCTGGACATCGATTGCTATTTTGGCAGTTTGTGTGGGTTTTGGTTTACTCTTGAGTGCTAGTAGTATAAAACCTTTAAACGCATTGCTGCTTGGCGAAAACTATGCAAAAAGTATGGGTTTGAATTATAAAAAAGCCCGACTTGTTATCATTTTTGCCACGAGTATTTTGGCAGGAAGTATAACTGCTTTTGCGGGGCCAATTGCTTTTATTGGTTTGGCTGTGCCACATATTGCAAAGCTAACTTTTCAAACCAGTAATCATGCAGTTTTATATTGGAGTACGTTTTTTTACGGAGGTATAATTATGCTTTTTTGCGATATTGCTTCGCAATTACCGGGATTAGAAACCACATTGCCAATCAATGCAATCACCTCTATAATTGGTGCGCCGGTTGTAGTTTATTTGCTAATGCGTAAAAGAAATTTTCAGTAAAAATATTAGCCACAGATTGCATAGATTAAACGGATTGTCGCAGGTTATTTTAATTGTTTTAATCTTAAAAAAACTTAGTAACAATAAAGAAAAATTTTGGCAAATATATTAGCCACAGATTGCACGGATTAAACAGATTGCCACAGTTTATTTAAAATCAATTTAATCCTTGTAATCTGTGGCGAAAAAACTTAGCAACTTAGTATCTCAGTCACTTAGCAACTAAAAAAAAATGAGTATCATTCTAAAAACTATAAACTTAACTATTGGCTATAAGTCCAAGAAATCGGTTGTAACTATTGCTGAGAATCTAAATTTAAATCTAGCTTCGGGAAAACTGATTTCATTAATTGGAGCAAACGGAATTGGAAAATCGACTTTGTTACGAACCATTACGGGAATTCAGCAACCTTTATCTGGGGATGTGTTTTTGAATGATCAGAATATAAACTCCTACAAACCTTTAGATTTAGCACAGAATTTAAGTTTGGTTTTAACCGAAAAATTACCGCCGAGTAATTTATCTGTTTTTGAGTTAGTCGCGCTCGGACGTCAGCCTTACACGAATTGGATTGGTACTTTAAACCAAACAGATATCGAAAAAGTTCAGGAAGCTTTAGAATTGACTCAAATCGAACATTTGGCTCAAAAAAAGCATTTCGAAATAAGCGATGGACAATTGCAAAAAGTTCTAATTGCGCGAGCTTTGGCGCAAGATACTCCGTTAATTATTTTGGATGAACCTACAACGCATCTTGATTTATTGCATAAAGTTTCACTGTTTAAATTGCTAAAGAAGCTAACTCAGGAAACACAAAAATGTATTTTATTTTCGACACACGATATCGATTTGGCAATTCAGTTAAGTGACGAAATGATTATTATGACACCAGAAGTTGTTGTGCAGGATGAACCTTGTAATTTGATTTCAAACGGAAGTTTTGCGACTTTGTTCAAAGACGAACATATTACTTTTGATGCAGAAAAAGGGAAATTTATAATTACTTAGATTTTTTTCAGGAGTTAATCATGCTGTCCACTATATCTTTTGCAGCTCCCGAAGCCTCGGAACCGCCACAAAAGGATACCGCTCCCATCAGGGCTAGGGCATTAGTTTTCATAAAACATTAAGCCGATTTGACAATTAAACAAATAAGCGATTAAACTTTTAATCCAATTTGTCTTTTAGCTTCACCAACAACAAAAGCCACAGAATTGGCAATATTAAAACTTCTAATTAATTTTGACATTGGAATGGTTAAGTGGTTTTCAAAACGATCAAGAACCTCTTTACTTAATCCAACACTTTCTTTACCAAAAACCAACCAATCGCCATCTTGAAAATCAGTTTCGAGATACGATTTATCGGCATGAGAACTCATTAAAAAAACACGAGATTGATCTGGAACTTGCGCAATCCATTCTTCGATGTTTTGATATTCAGTAACATCAAGATGTACCCAATAATCCAGACCGGAACGTTTCAGGTTTTTGTCGTTAATTACAAATCCAAAAGGGTGAATTAAATGCAGGCGACTTTCCGTACCTACACACAAGCGTCCAATATTTCCAGTATTATTTGGTATTTCAGGTTCAACAAGAACTACGTTTAGCATTATCGTTTATTTGTTTATTTGGTTAATCGTTTATTCGGAAATTATCTAATTCTCAAATTGCCGCATTATCTAATTTAAAAAAATCAGAAACTTCAAGAACTTCTCCGGCTTTTAAGTTTTGCAAATATACATTTCCTATTCTAACGCGAACCAATCGTAACGTTGGAAAACCAACCGCAGCAGTCATTTTTCGAACCTGACGAAATTTTCCTTCATTAACCGTTATTGAAGCCCAGGAAGTGGGACCGTGACGTTCGTCTCTTATTTTCTTGGCTCTTGGACCAAAATCAGGAATATCAGTCACGATAAAAGCAGAACAAGGTTTAGTTTGATATTTTCCACCATCAAAACCAATTTCGACACCTTTTTGCAATTGTTCGATAGCTTCGGGAGTTATAATTCCATCGACTTGAACATAATATTCTTTGTCGACTTTTTTGCTTCTTATTTGTTCGCTAACTTTTCCATCAGTCGTCAATAAAAGTAAACCTTCAGAATCTTCATCAAGTCTTCCAATTGCCATTGTGCCAACGGGAAAATTGTGCAATTCGCCTAAAAGTTTTTTCTTCCTTTTTAATTCGTATATAAATTGACTTAAATAGCCGTAAGGTTTAAAAAGAATAAAATGGTGATGCATTTTGTGTTTTTTAGAATGCAAAGATAGTTTTGTTTCAGATGTAATACCAATTTAAACTATTCCTGTTTCTCCTTTTTCATTTTCGTTTGCCATAGATAAACAAACCAAACTAGAGTTATTCCAAAAATGACAAATAACAACGGATAATAGTTTTTGAAAAAATCATGAAAGTAACTTCCAATTAAAATATAGGCCGATGCCATGCAGAGTTTTATGATTGAAAATTCGGCATTTGACCAACTAGTTTTGATTTTTAAAAAATTCATAATACCAAATTTTAGAGTTACTTATAAAAGTATGATTTTGACTATTAGCATACAATATTGAGTGTTTAATATTTTGATTTGTATGCTATTGGGATTTTAAAGAATCCATATTTAAACCAAAAGCTATGTTAAAAGGTTAATTTCTCCATCTTAAAATTCGTAATATTATATAGTAATGAAAAATATAACGTCATGGAAAATAATAATTTAGGTTCTAAGAAAATAAATGGAACGCAAAAAGATAGCGATTCAGCAAAAGGTAAAAATGTTTCTCATAATGCAGATTCAGATGCTGCTAAACTAAAAAAAGAAGTTGTAACTGATGCCGCTGGAAATAAAGAAATTGTGGATCGGGCGCGAAATGTAAACGAAAATATTGAAGAAATTTCAAATGAAGTAAATCCGAATAATCCAAATGTTAATCGAGGTGTTGACACAGATGAAGAGGCGCAGAAAACAGTCGAAAATAAAGATCGAAATTCTGATGTTGCCCCTAATCGTTATCCAAATTCGCATCCTGATAATCATGAAGACAGAGGAAATATGAAATTAGATGAGTGATATTTTTTACTACTCTGGATTTTGCTAAGTTTCTTATTCTTAATTATAAAATTTAAAAGCTATCTCGATTTGAGATGGCTTTTTTTTTGTTACATAAATTACATTGTAAAAATTATTTATAAGATTTATTTTATTAAAAATTATAATTACGTTAATTCGTACAATAGTATATAATTTTATAAAGTCGATATATACCTGATAATTTGTAAAATAATATCAAATTAAATTGAGTTTTGTTGGAGAATGTTTATAAAATGAAATACAATAAGTTTAAGTTTTCGCAATATTCGCTTAACTTTAAACGACATAAATTTGATTTCTAAAAACTTTATTTTTTTTAACGTATGAAAAACAATTACTCTGTTCGCCATCTCATGGCTTTATTAAGTTTTTTTTATTGTTGTTCTGGGAGTCTTTTTGCCCAGATAATAATGCCAGCAAAACAAACATTGCCTTACAAGCAAAAATTTGATACTTGGCCAAATGATGCAACGCCCGAGGCAACGAGCTTTTTACCAGGTTTTCAAGGATGGGTTGCAGGAGCAAATGTTTCTGGGCCAACTCAATATATTACAGATGCTACTCTAACTGCAAATGCTACAATAATTGCAGGTAAAGATGCAGCAAATACAGCTGGAAGCTTTTATAACTATGGCGGAAAAATAGGTTTTCTAAATACAGGAACATTTAATTTTGCGCTTGGTTTTGCTTTTTCAAGTATTGGACAAACAGATATAAAAGTTCAGTATGATGCAATTACGATTAGAAATCCTTACGATGTACCTCCAAAGACTACTAATACGAGAATCAATGAAATGATTCTGCAATATAGAATTGGAGATAATACCCCTTTTATTAATCTACTAGATACGGCGTATAAAAATAATACAGATAATCAACTAAGTGGTGTAGCAGATCAAAATTTGAAAACAATAACAGTTGTTTTACCTGCTGAATGCGAAAACAAAGACTTAGTTCAAATTAGATGGATTTCAAAACAAGAGTCTGGAGGAGGTTCAAGACCTTCTTTTGCAATCGATAATATTGTAATTGGAAGCGATGTTACTGCACCAATTGCTGCTTCGGGTTATCCAAAAGCAGAAAATATTTATGGCGAAAGTTTTGATTTTTCGAACAAACTAAACGAAGTAGCCAAAACGTATTACGTTTTAGTACCGTCAGGAAGTGCACAACCAACAGTTGCACAATTAAAAGCTGGTCAAAATGCAACTGGAACAGCGGCTTTACAATCTGGTTTATTAGACATTACAAATCCTGCTGAGACTGTTGTTAAAAATTTCGCAGGATTAAGTTTAGGAACTTCATATTCGGTGTTTTCTGTTTCTGAAGATCCTTATGGAAACATTCAGTCTGTAATTAACAAAGTTGATGTTACTACTGCAAGCGTGCCAACTCCCTTAGTATCTCCTTCAGTAGCTTCTTTAGATTTGGGTTTTTCACAGTCTAATTTTGCATCAGATGTTTTAAGTTATAAAATTCAAGCCGTAAATCTTACGAATGATGTAGTTTTAACTTCAACGGCAAATTTTTCAATATCTAAAGACAATACTACTTTTAGTTCTTCTGTAACTTTTACTGTTGCTGATTTAGCTTCAAATGCAACACCAACAGTTTATGTAAAGTTTACACCAAATGCTCTTACTGGTTTTTCGGGACAAATAGCGCATGCAACAACTGGTGGACCTACTAGAATTGTAACACTTAGCGGAGTTGGAATTAATGCTTATCAGCAAGGTTTTAACGATCTAAATGTTTTAACAAATAGTGGATGGACACAATTTGATTTAGCTGGGCCTTTAAACAAATGGGCAGCAACAACAGTTACAAGAAATGTAAATTCTGGAACTGGAGCTGTTTTGATAAATGGATATTCTGATACGGTAGCGAGTAAAGATTGGTTGATTTCTCCAAAATTGCATTTAGAGAATTTTGACAAATTTGCTTTGCTTTCGTTTTATTCCCGAAAGTTTTATGCAGGTGCTAATTTAAAATTAATGGTTTCTACAGATTACGATGGTAAAAGTAATCCTGAAGGAGCTACTTGGGTAGAACTAAATGGTAATTTTCCAACTACAACCGGAACATATGCGCAATCGCAATATATTAAGTTAGACGCTTACAAAACAAGTCATACATATTTGGCGTGGGTTTATGCAACAACAGCTGGTGGATTAAACAATGCTGCCGAATGGTCGCTAGATGATATATCTATTACCAATGAGCCTGGTTACATTGATACAAAACCAGTTTTAGATTTTGGTGATGTACTTCCAAATGCTGTTTCTGCAAGTCAAACCTTTACGCTTAAGGCGGAAGGACAAGGAGATATTACACTTACAGCTCCAGCAGATTTTCAACTATCTTTAAACAATACGTCATTTCAATCGACTATAGTAGTTTCGGCGGCTGATGCGTTAGCAACCAAAACAATTTATGCAAGATTTACGCCTTCTGTAAAAGCATTAACTATTTCGGGTGTTGTAACGGTAGCAGGAAATTCTATCAACAAACAAATTGGGAATTTTACAGGTTCTTCTGTGCTAAAAGCAGATACTTTTGATGTTGTAACCTATAATTTAGAGTTTTTTGGTACAGCTGTAAAAGATGCAAAAGGTGTTGAATTTGGTCCAACAAATAATACACTACAAGTCGAAAATGTTGCCAAAGTAATGAATAAATTAAATGCTGACGTTTATGTAGTTCAGGAAGTTTCAGACGAACCTTCGTTAGATGATTTGATTAAAAAGATAAGCGTTAACGGAAAAACGTTCGATAAAACGATCTCGACTTCATGGTCTTATTCTTTTGAGAAAACACCAGATCCATTTTTTCCACCACAAAAATTAGTGGTACTTTATAATACACAAACGACTACAGTAAAAAAGACTCGTGTAATGTTTAAAGATTTATACGATCAAATACAAGCCGATAAAACAACTTTACCAAATTACCCTGGAGGTAGTAGTAAAAGTTTCTTCTCATCTGGACGTTTGCCTTACATGGTAAAAATAGAAACTAATATTGCAGGAGTTACAAAAGAAATTAATTTGATCGATCTTCACGCGCGTGCCAATAGCGGAACGGATATTAGTAGATACAACATGCGTAAATATGATTCTCAGGTATTAAAAGACAGTTTAGATCAATATTATCCAAATTCTAATTTAATCATTTTAGGAGATTATAATGATGATGTTAAAGCATCTGTAATTACGCCAAATCCTTCTTCGTATAAAATGTTTGTTGATGATACTGCTAATTATACTGCGCTTACTTTAGAAATTAGTAAAGCTGGTGCTTTTAGTTATTTGAGCTCTAACGGATTTTTAGATCATATTATGATTTCTAATGAATTGAACGATCAATATATTCCAAATTCTATTGCAGTTTATGATCCGCGTGCAGATATTGCTGACTATGTTAATACAACTTCAGATCACGGGCCAGTAATTGCGCGTTTTGAACTAAAAGCGGCTACTTTGTCTATTCCGGATTTTGAAACTAAAAATGGATACTTTGTACAAGCGTTTCCTAATCCTACAACAGATGTGGTAAATGTTGTGGTTAAAACAAATAACGACAAAAAACTAAAGTTTAAACTTTACGATATTACAGGTCATTTAGTTGGAAACCCTGTCGAAATAAACTCATCAGAGGATTTTAGTACAACAGCAGTTCCTGTAAATTATTTACCATCAGGAATCTATGTTTATACTTTGACAGAGAATAACAAAATAGTCTACAAAGGAAAAATCATTAAAAACTAAGTAGAGAATACAATAAACCAAAAAAGGCAGTTCAATTTTGAACTGCCTTTTTTTATGCTTGCACATGAAGTGTTTTTAAAACAATGCTTTGAATTTATTTAAATCTGCTTCAGGTGTTATTGGATAGAAATAGCGTAATTGCCATTCTTGTGTTTTCTGAGCTTGTTTACTTGTAGTTTTGTCCCAAGGCGGATAAACTCTCGTAGCTCTTTTGCCTTCTTTTGTAGATGTTGAAAAGATTCCTTTTTCTAATAAAACAGATTTCGGAAAAATAAACTGACCAAATAAATCATCTTTTCGAACGCTAACAATTACAAAATCAATAGAATCCGAAAAGTCAAAAGGTTCAATTATACCCGTTTTATTTCGTTTCCATAAAGTAACAAACTGACCTGTTTTAGTTGGCGTAATTTTAGCCATTCGATAACAAATGTACTTTTGGTTCAACTGAAAAACATAGGCATCATAATCGCTGCTTTCTGCTTCTGGCTGAGGTTGAGTACATTCAAAATGGCAAGAATCATAAATTAATTCTTTTGCAATAAGAAGATCTTTTGGTAATAGATTTTGATTAATCCAATTGTTGTTTAATGTCATTTTCAGAAGTTGCTTATTGCAAAACTACCATAAAAAGAACTTTAAAAAGAAACATTCAATCCAAAATTCAATCCCCATTGAAATTGATTAAAAGATTGATTGTTTAATGGATTCATATAATAATTCATTGCAGGCTCAACAAAAACATTTGTTTTTTTGTACACACGATATTGCAACGTACTACTTAAAGTCGATCCGTAAACAAAATCATTTGCATTCGCATTTTCACCAATCGATTGTCCGTTTAAAGCCATATTGTTAGAAATCAATTTACCTACAAAACCACCAGTGTTCAAGTTAATACTTGCTTTGTTTTTACTAAAAACGGCATACGAAACCTCCATAGGCATTTCGATATAACGTAAATTTTGATCTAAGTTTCCCGTCTGTATACTACTACTCTGAATGTTGTTTTGTTTTAGCGCATTTGTCGTATTTGCAGAAACAAAAACATAATTATGGTTCGTGCTAATTTGCGGAGTTGCGTTCGATGCATTTTGATTAAAATAATCGCTTGAACTCATAAAGGCAACACTATTTGTTTTCGTATACGCTATTTTGCTAATGGTTTGCCCCAATTCGTTGATCTTAAAACCAGACCCAACAGCCCATTTTTTGTTTATTTTATATTTTGTTTTAACACCGTAAGTGCTTCCTTGCTTAGACTCATTGGCATTACCAAGGGTTTTATCATTTTTATAGTTTTCAGAATTTGCAAGTCCTGCAAAAACTTCAACAGCCCATTTTTCCGCTTTAGAATTGGTTTTGTTTTTCTTTTCTTCTTTACTTTCCGTCGCAACAATACCTTTTTCTAAATTATTAAGCTCAGCTAACTGTATAGAATCTTGTTTGTTTAAAACATCTTTAAATTTAGAATTGCTAGTTTGATTCCCGGCTATCTCTTTACTTGGTAAAAAGTTTTCATTCTTTTGTTTTGCACTCTCATTTAAAATAGAGTTCGAAGAATTAAACGCAACATTATTAGTGTTTTTAGAATTCAATTGATCTTCAAAAATAGAATTTGAAAGTTTGTTTTTTGAGTTCGACTGAAATGAATTTGCTTTACCGGAATTAAACGTTTTTTCGGCCAAAGCTTTATTTGCAGCTTTTATATCGTTGCTTAAAATCTGATTTTTTGAAGCCGTGTTAAAACCATTAGACCTGTTCAACTTGAAATTATTCTCTTTGGCAGAAGTAGCAACTGCATTTTTGGTAACAATTGGATTCGTACTTGTTTTTCCTGTTTTTGACGTAGGAGTTATTGCATCAGAATTTGTTTTGTTTTCCGCATCAGCGTGAGCAACTGTCGTTTTTTGATTTTCCTGAGAAGTACTAGATTCATTCGACTTGTTTATTGAAGATGACTTATCGTCAACTACAACTGATTTTTGTTCCGTCGAGATTTTATCAGCATTAATTTCCTGATTAGGAATTGTTTTGTTTGTATTTAAATCATTGTTTTTCTTATCCAGAACAACATTATTGTTATTGTCTAAAGTTTTGATTCCAGATGTAGAGTTAAAATGTAAAACAGAAGGGATTGACAAACCTAGCAGTAAGCATGCAGCAGCCGACCACCAAAGAATAGCTCTTTTTTTCTTTTTTGGTTTGTCTAATTTTTCTTCAATCTGACTCCATAGTTCAGGAGGCGGAACACTCGAAAAGTCTTCCATTGATGAAAAAATATCTTCTATATTTTGCTTTTTCATGCTATTTTAAAATTTTTTATGCTCAATATTCTTTTTTGCAAAATATGCTTGGCCCTATTTAAGTTTGATTTTGATGTTCCTTCGGAGATTTTTAATAATTCGGCGATTTCTTTATGTTTCATTTTTTCGAAAACATATAAATTAAAAACCGTTCGGTATTGATCAGGTAAATCTCGAATGTATTCCAACAATTTTTCTTGTTCTATCGGAATAGCGTCCAGTTCTTCCTCTTCAACAAAATCTGTATCAGGATCAAAAACATCCAAAAAGAAATTTTCTTTTTTCTTCTTATTTAAGGTTTCAATAAGTTTATTAATGAAAATACGTTTTAGCCATCCTTCAAAGCTTCCTTCAAATTTGTATTGGCTGATTTTTTGAAAAACAATCACAAATGCTTCCTGAAAAACATCTTTGGCATCGTCCTCATTTTTCATATATTTTAAGCAAATACCATATAAAACAGGAGAGAACAACTGATAAATTTTCAGTTGTCCCTCTCTGTCATTTTTTATACAGAGGCGAATATATTTTTCTAAATCGTCTTTCAAAAAGTGGTATTGTTTTGGTTTGGCAAAAATAGGTGTTAAAAGCTTATAAAACTATCTTTTGTAAATAGTACGAGATGCGTCTTCGTTATTGCTTACGATTGTTAGGTTTTGATTGTCAATGTTTTCTATAACATATGTCTTGCCTTCAAAAGTAATTAGGTCGTGTTCTAATTGATCAAAAAAACCGATCCCTTTTTCTATTGTATAAATACTATTTCTAATTTCGACATTGTTTTTATAAGTGATTACCCTACCGTTATTTGTAAAAACCACTTTTTTATTAAACCCAATTGTTTGCGGCGTTGCCGTATAAGGATTACTGTTTCCTCCAATCGATTTTTCCCAAATCCATGTGTTCACTATAGAACCAGAATTCATCGTTGTCGATTCTATCGAATAAGCCGTCGAAAATAGACAACAAACAATACTAAATAAGAATAGTTTTTTCATAATTATGATTATTTAAGAGTTGTAATTTTATCCTGAATAGCTTTTTTGAAAGCCTTAATTTCTGCACTTTGATCAGCAGTATCAACATTATCAATTTGAACTTTAGTAACAGTTGCACCTTGACGTAATTCAAAATATACACCACCATGATTTGGTTCGTTTGGTGTTCCGTAAGTTTTAGATTGACCGTTTAAACTTAGAATTTCAGCAGGAACATCTTTTAAGAATAAAGTATAATCACCTTTTTTAGCAGCAGCAGCATATCTATATTGATTAAAATCGTAACCACCTGCTACAACATTTTGAAATTTCAAGATATTAAAATCACTAATTTGAAAGAATTTTTGACAATCGCCACCAGTACATTGATTGCTAAAACTTCCTATTACAACATTATTGGTAGTTTCTGGAGTAACGCGTTTAAAGAAAATTGGTTTTGTAGTTTTAGGGATCAAAATAAAGTCAGAAGGATAACTCGTTCCACCAGTTACAACTTCACCAGGTTGAGGTGCTTTTTCATAATAGTTCACTAAAATTTCGCATTTGTTTTGTACAATACTAGCTATTTTTATAGAGTATCCGCTTGTAGGTTTAACACCTGCAAAAAGCGCAATCAAAGCTTCTTTCGTAAAGTCAATAGTATTATTGCTGCTATTTGGGCAAGAATTTTCATTCTTAGTAAAATTAACTAGCAATTTTTCTTCAGAGCCAATCAAAAGAACACTTGGTTCAGTATATGATGTTTTAGGGGTGTATGAACATAATAGTGGAAATCCTGTAAAAGCCATATCTTCATTTGTACCGCAATCTTGATTTACTTCGTCATTATTAAGAGAACAGGCACTAAATCCAAGAGCAATAAACAAGCTTAACATTAATTTTTTCATGATAAAATTTTAAATAGGTTATATTATACAAGATGTCCTCTTTTTGAAAAGGTTGCGTGAAAAATATTTTTATTTGATTTTTTTTAATGTTTTATTTAGTTTAGAATGAATACTAATTCGTGATATTTCGATTTTTAAGATTTACAACTACGTATTATTGCGTACTTTTACTTAATAAAAAACTTAGTTATGTTTGATTTTCTTCCCTATTTATTGGCTTTTGCTGTTGCATTATTTATTGGTATGTACTTAGGAAAGTTGCTGTTTTCGGCTAGATTTCAATCAGAAAAAGTAAGTCTAGAAGAAAGATTAAATGCCAATGCAAATCAGCTACAGCAGCAAAAAGAGCAATTTGAAAATGAAAGAAGAAACCTCGAAAAGCAAGTTCACACCATAAATTTCGAAAAAGAAAACATTCGAACAGAAAAAGACAGTTTAGCAATTCAGCTTTCTAAGAAAGAAGTTGATTTTGAGAATTTGTGGGAACGTCACAAAGAACAAAAAAACGAAATAACCGAGTTACAGGAAAAATTCACTAAAGAATTTGAAAACCTAGCCAATAAAATTCTCGAAGAAAAATCGGCCAAGTTTACAGAGCAGAATAGCGTAAACATGAAAAATATCCTGCTGCCATTGCAAGATAAAATTCAGGGATTTGAGAAAAAAGTAGAGCAAACGCACAAAGAAAGTATTGATTATCATGCAGCTTTGCGCCAACAAATTGTTGGATTAAGCGAAATGAATGCTCAAATGAGTAAAGAAACCTTGAATTTGACTAAAGCCTTAAAAGGAGATAGTAAAATGCAAGGAAACTGGGGAGAACTGGTTTTAGAGCGCGTATTAGAAAAGTCAGGTTTAGAGAAGGGGCGCGAGTACGAAGTGCAGCAAAGTTTTACCAATAATGAAGGAAATAGAGTTTTTCCAGATGTTGTAATCAATTTGCCCGATGGTAAAAAAATGATTGTCGATTCGAAAGTTTCGTTAGTCGCCTATGAAAAATGGATAAACGAAGAATCTGAAATTCTTAAAATTGATTTTCTAAAAGAACACGTAAACTCCATTAAAAGGCATGTAGAACAACTTGGAAGTAAGAATTATCATGATTTATATCAAATCGAAAGCCCTGATTTTGTTTTGCTTTTTATTCCCATAGAACCAGCGTTTGCAATCGCATTAAATGATGATGCCACTTTATACAATAAGGCATTCGATAAAAACATTGTAATCGTAACACCAACCACATTATTAGCAACTTTAAGAACAATTGACAGTATGTGGACGAATCAAAAGCAACAAGAAAATGCTTTTGAAATTGCAAGACAAGCAGGCGCATTATACGATAAATTTGAAGGTTTTGTAACTGATTTAGTTCGAATTGGAAATAAAATTAAAGACACCAAAACAGAGTATGAAAGTGCGATGAGTAAATTGGTAGACGGAAGAGGAAACCTAATATCGAGTGTCGAAAAATTAAAGAAAATGGGAGCTAAGGCTAAAAAGTCACTTCCTGAAAACATCGTTGCAAGAGCATCAAGTGTCGATGAAAACGAATTATTAAATTAAAGAACAAGTAACCCAATAATACTACAAACAAAATTATGAATGCAGATTTTAAACCCGTTTCGTCATCAAAAATAAGTATTTCAGAACTAATGTTGCCGTCGCATACCAATTTTAGCGGCAAAATTCACGGAGGATATATTCTACAATTACTCGATCAAATAGCTTTTGCTTCGGCATCAAAATTTTGCAGAAATTATTGTGTAACAGCTTCTGTAGATACCGTAAATTTTTTAAAACCAATTGAAGTTGGAGAATTAGTTACAATGAAAGCTTCAGTAAATTATGTGGGAAGAAGCTCGATGATTGTGGGTATTCGTGTTGAGGCCGAAAATATTCAGACAGGAGTAGTAAAACATTGCAATTCATCTTACTTTACAATGGTCGCCAAAGATAAAGACGGAAAAAGTGTTCAGGTTCCGGGACTTATTTTATCAAGCCTAGAAGAAGTTCGTCGTTTTAGAAAAGCAATCATACATATCGAGTTGAAAAAAGAGGTTGAAAAACATGAAAAATTGGCAACCGTAAATTCGATTGAAGATTTGGCAAGTTTAGATAAATACAATGTTCTTTTAGAAATTAGTTAAAGAATCTCATCAAATTAAAATAAGACAAAATGGTAAAGTTTGGATATACAATTTTATATGTACAAGACGTAGAAAAATCAATTGCATTTTATGAAAATGCTTTTGGTTTTTCCAGAAAATTTATAACGCCCGATAATGATTACGGAGAATTATTAACGGGCGAAACAACGCTTTCATTTGCATCAAAGAATTTAGCAAATCAAAATTTGAAAGAAGGTTTTGTCGAAAGCAAATTAGAAAATAAACCTTTTGCAATCGAAATAGGATTTATAACAGATAATGTTGAAGAGTTAGTGCAAAATGCAATTGCTCAAGGCGGAATCTTAGTTACAGAACCAAAGCAAAAACCATGGGGACAAATTGTAGCGTATGTGCGTGATATAGATGGCTTTTTAATTGAGATTTGTACTGAAATATTAGGTTAAGAAGTAATCTGTTGCAATAACATCAAGCATGGAGAAAATAAAAACTATTATTTTAAAACTTTTTAACAAAATTGAATTTTCGTTTTCAAGTGAATCCTCTCAAAAAAAGCATAATAATTTTGGAGCTTTAGAATACGAAAATGATGGTTTTGTAATTAAAGATAAATATTTATCCGTCGATATAAAGTGGGATGATATTAATAAGATTGAAGTTTATAAAAAAGATTTATTTACGGTAGATCTTATTGTTATGGAAATTACCCATGATGAAAAAATCTTAGTTATTGATGAAAAGTTGCCGGGTTGGTTTCAATTTATTTTAAAGTTAAAAGAAATTTTTTCTGAAATCCCAAGAGATTGGGATTTGACAATTATGAATCCAGCATTTGAAAAGAACTATAGAGTTTTGTTCGAAAAAAAAGTTTAAAAATAATTCATTTTACATTTTACAATCTACATTTCACAACCCAAAAACATTTCACAAATATTTAGCATTAAAGCACAACTAAAAGCGGGAAAATTTCGTAATTTTAAGTATAAGCATTTGGTTACCACTTTGTTCACGGAGTACTGCCATTCGATTTTTACGCTATTACCTTGAGTTCATTTTTTTTCTCTTCTTAAAACAAAAAAAATCGATTGACATAATTGTTTAATTATTGACGATTATGAAAAAATCTACTTTATTTATTTTGCTCTTTACAGCGTATTCTTTGCTTGCTCAGGATAAATTTTTTACCAGTACAGGAACTATAAATTTTGAAGCTTCTGTACCATTTTTCGAGGAAGTAAAAGCTGTAAACAGACAAGTTGCAATTGTTTTAGAGCCTAGAACAAGTACATTTATTTGTACTGCTATTGTCAAAGATTTTCGTTTTAAGTTAGATATGATGGAAGATCACTTTAACGAAAATTACATGGAAAGTCATCGATATCCTAAAGCCATTTTTAAAGGCAAAATCGAAAAATTTGATTTAAAGGATATAAACGAAATCGAGAAAGAATATCAAATAAAAGGCAAGCTTATTTTAAAAGGAAAATCGAAGGAGATTATAGTTAACGCTTTGATTAAAAAGGTGGGCGATGGAATCCAAATAACGTCTGATTTTCCAATTTCGTATTCAGATTTTAATATCAAGATTCCAAGCGGAATTGCGAGTAAGATTTCGAAAACAGCAAACACAGAATTGATTGGAGTTGTACGAAGCTCAGATGTATCGTATGTAACTCTAAAATGAAAATTAATTTAGACAAGTCACAAGAACTTTTTCTAAATCAGTAAATTGAAATTCGAAACCGGTTTTTTGTATTTTTTCAGATGAAGCCCTTTGTCCTTTTAAAACGGCTTGACTCATTTCGCCCAGAACAATTTTTAAAACAAACGTAGGTACTTTAGGAAGCCAAATGGCGTACCCAAATAAATTAGACAAGGTTCTGGAGAATCTTGCGTTCGTTGTATTGTCTGTAACGCAGGCATTATAAGCACCGTGCAATTTTTCGTCCAAGATTGCTTTTAAGTAAATCTGACATAGATCTTCGACATGAATCCAGGGTAAATATTGTTTTCCCGTTCCTAAAACTGCACCAAAACCAGCTTTAAAACTCGGAACAATTTTTTTAAGAAAGCCCTCGTCTTTGCCAAAAACAATTCCAGTTCTAATTTTTGCAGTTCTAATGTCTAAAGTGTTTACTTTATCGACAGCGTTTTCCCATTCCTGACAAGTGGTGCCTAGAAAGTCATTTGCAGGCGGAGTATCTTCAGTACATATTTTATGACTGGTTATAGCGCCATAAATTCCAACTGCCGAAGCAGATACAAAGGCATCTAAAGTTTTGTTATTTTTCTCCAGAATGGAAAAGATAAGATCAATAGGTTTAATACGACTTTCCAAAATGAGTCTTTTACGCCTTTTGGTCCATCTTTTTTCTGCAATTCCTTCACCAGCTAAATGAATGATATAATCAGCTTCAAGAACTGCATTTTCATTGATATAATTAGTCTTTAAATTCCACTTATAATACGTAATCAAAGGAGTGTTTTCTCTGGCAGAACGACTTAGAATAGATACCGTAAAACCATTATCGATAAGTACATTGGTTAAGTGCTTGCCTATGAATCCGGTGCCTCCGGTTAATAAAACATTTTTTGCCATGATAGTTTATAATATATTTAACAGTGCATTTTGTTTAAGGCAAAGTAAAGATACTTAAACATTGCTTACCTTTAAGGCAAATTCTAAATTTTAATGAAATGGCGACTAAAAAAAAGACTATTACAAGAGATGATATCGTTTCAAAATATATGGATGAAGTTTTAGAAAAAGGACAAAAACCAAAGTCAGTTTATCATTTTGCCAAAGAAAATGATTTTACAGAAGCAGAGTTTTACAGTTTTTTTGGAACACTTGAAGGTTTAGAAAAAGAGATTTTTAGACTGTTTTTTGCTAATACAATCGATTTATTGCATAAGAATGATGATTATGCAGCATATGATATGAAGAACAAAATGTTGAGTTTTTACTTTACATTTTTTGAAATTTTAAATGCAAACAGAAGTTATGTTTTGCAAGCGTTAAAACTTGACAAAAATCCAATAAAAAATTTAGTACAATTGACTTCGCTGCGTGAAGGATTTAAAGAATATGTTGCGGAAATCCTGACCGATGATTACAGACTTGAACAGGAAAAATTTCAGAAATTTCAGGAAAAAGCACTTCAGGAATCGGCTTGGTTGCAATTAATGATGACCATAAAATTTTGGGTAGACGACTCGTCTGCCGCTTTTGAGAAAACAGATATTTTTATCGAAAAATCTGTTAATGCTTCCTTCGAATTAATGAATGTTGCACCAATGAATCATTTAATTGATTTTGGAAAATTTCTGTTCAAAGAAAAAATATACAGCAAACAATGAAAACGATCGATTATATACCAACGTCAAAAATTGAAAGAGCCAGTAAATTAGTTCAAACAGGAGCAAAAATAGGAGTAAACTATGTAAAGCATTATGCCGAAAAAATGGTTAATCCAGATTTGACCCGCGATAAACTGAATGAAAATAATGCCGAGGATATTTATGACGGATTAAAAAGCCTGAAAGGAAGTGCGCTAAAAGTGGCTCAAATGTTGAGTATGGACAAGAATTTTTTACCTCAGGCCTATGTCGAGAAATTTTCGTTGTCGCAGTTTTCAGTTCCACCGCTTTCAGCACCTTTAGTTTTAAAAACTTTCAAAACCAATTTTGGTAAAACGCCTTATGAAATCTTTGACGAGTTCAACGCAAATTCTGTAAATGCGGCAAGTATTGGTCAGGTACATTTGGCGAAGAAAAACGGTAAAAAACTAGCCGTTAAAATTCAATATCCGGGTGTTGCCAATAGTATTTCGTCAGATTTGGCTTTAGTAAAACCTATCGCGATAAGAATGTTTAATCTGCAAGGAAAGGATTCTGATAAATATTTTAAAGAAGTAGAGGACAAGCTTATTGAAGAAACCAATTATTTATTGGAATTAAAGCAAAGTCAAGAAGTTGTTGAAGCTTGTAGTAAAATCGAAAATATATTATTCCCGAGTTATTATCCTGATTTTTCGTCAGAGAAAATTATTACGATGGATTGGATGACAGGAATTCATCTTTCGGAATTTACGGCTATAAATACAAATCAAGAAGTTGGCGATAAAATTGGTCAGGCACTTTGGGATTTTTATATGTACCAAATTCATGTTTTACGAAAAGTACACGCCGATCCGCATCCCGGAAATTTCTTGGTAGATGATCAAAATAAATTAATTGCATTGGATTTTGGCTGTATGAAACAAATTCCAGATGACTTTTATGTTCCGTATTTCGAATTAATTAATAAAAACGTAATCACAGATCCAGCGCTTTTTAATGAGAAATTGTTCGAATTAGAAATTCTTCGCCCAGATGATTCAGCTTCAGAGATTGAATATTTTACCGAAATGTTTCATGATTTATTGTCACTTTTTACAAAACCTTTTCAAGAGGAAACTTTCGATTTTGCCGATGAGACTTTTTTTGAAAACATTGCCAAATTAGGTGAGCGTTTCTCTAACGATACCAATCTTAAAAAGATGAACGGAAATCGCGGTTCAAAACACTTTATTTATATGAATCGTACATTCTTTGGTTTGTATAATTTAATGTTCGATTTGAAAGCAAAGATTGTAGTGGAGAATTTTAAGAAATACTAGTGAAGGAAATTTCAAGATAAAAATTCTAAATTCCATTCTGAATATATGTATAAGCCTTTGTCAAAGTTTAAAATTTTGACAAAGGTTTTTTCGCAAAGTATGTCATCCCCAGGAACGAGGGATCTTCGCAAGAAACTCGACAAAGATTGATTGTTACGAATTTTTCTTTATTAAAATGGCAAACCCGACAGGTTTTAAAAACCTGTCGGGTTTACTTTTTGGAAAGGAATTACTAGTGTGATCCCCCGTTCCTCAGAATGACAAAATTGTATTCAATTGAAAGTTGGAATTTAAAAAAAATTGGAATTTATTTAATAATTCCGGCTTTATAAGTAGCAATAGCGCGATCTCGGGCAAAAGCATGATCGACCATTGGTTCATTGTAACCTAAATCAAACTCAGGAATCCATTTGCGAATGTAGATTCCTTTATCGTCAAATTTTTTCTGTTGAATTTCAGGATTAAAAACTCTAAAATAAGGTGCGGCGTCGCAACCAGTTCCAGCTGCCCATTGCCAGTTTCCTACATTCGATGCCAATTCAAAATCTAATAACTTTTCGGCAAAATAAGCTTCGCCCCATTGCCAGTTAATTAATAAATGTTTGCATAAAAAGCTAGCAACCACCATACGCACACGATTGTGCATATAACCCGTTTCGTTAAGTTGTCGCATTCCGGCATCGACCATTGGGTAACCCGTTGTTCCTGAACACCAGCGTTTAAAATCATCTTCGTTATTGCGCCATTGAATTCCGTCGTAAGCCGATTTGAAATTGTGATTAACGCAATTCGGAAAACTAAAAAGAATCTGAATAAAGAATTCTCTCCAAATTAATTCGCTTAAAAAAGTTTGATTTTTGGTGTTTGCCCAATTCACTAATTTCCGAATACTCACAGTTCCAAAACGCAAATGTGGAGAAAGATAAGATGTACTGTCTAATGCTGGAAAGTCTCGTGTTTCTTTATAGTTCGTAATTTGAGTTAAGTTGTGCGGAAGTACTTTTATGGAACTTTTTTCGAAACCTATTTCGCTTAATTCTGGAAACTGAAACTGATTTTTGGCAAAATATTTAAAGTACGATTTTGTATCGTGTTCTTGTGCCTGCCCTGACAAATGATATTTTTCGAGCCACTTATTTTTGTAAGGTGTATAAATGGTGTACGGAAGTCCATCGGCTTTTGTGATTTCTTTTTCTTCAAAAATAACATGATCTTTAAATGAAAGTGCTTCAATATTATTTTGGTTTAATAAAGATGAAATTGCTAAATCGCGTTTGATAGCAAAGGGTTCATAATCTTTATTAAAGAAAACTTTTTGAATGTCAAATTCTTCTAAAAGAGATTTCCAAACTTCAAATGTTTTTCCCTTTTTGATTAAAATGGAAGATTCGATTGCAGATAATTCAGTATTTATTTTTTGAAGAGAATCGTAGATAAAACTTACTCGAGCATCTTTTTTTGGAAGGTTTTCGAGGATTTCGTCATCAAAGATAAATAATGGAATTACTGGAAATTCAGATTGCAAGGCATTGAATAATCCAATATTATCATCAAGACGTAAATCACGTCGGAACCAGAAAAGGGTAACTTTTTGTTTTGTCATTTTAAGGAATTCTACTTTGTGTTTTTTTTTCTTTTGCCACAGATTATATGATTTTTAAAAGATTTTTATCTGAGTTAATCTTGTAAATCTGTGGCAGGAATTTATTTTGAATTGAATGTTTCTTCGATTTTTTTGTAACGGTACTCAAAAATAGATTTGAGTTTGTTTTTTACCATTATCGTATTGGCAAGTCGACCTAAATGACCAAACGGTAAAGCATAATGAACAACATCGGTCATTTTTGTACCGTTTGCTGTTGGTTCAAAATAGTGTTTGTGATGCCACAATGCATATGGACCAAAACGTTGTTCGTCTACAAAATATTCATTTTGCTGAGAAACTGTAATAATCGTCATCCAATTAATTTTTATACCCAAAAGGGGTTTTAAAGTATAGGTAATAACTTGTCCGGGATACATTCGTTTGCCATCAAAATCCTGAATTTCAAAACTCATATCGTTGGGTGTTATAAGTTGAAGATTTTTTGGACTTGAAAAAAAATCCCAACATTCTTCGATACTGGCATTTATATGTTGTACGGTTTCTAGTTTGTATACTTTCATAAAAATCAATTAATGCAAATGTTCATAAGTTACGTTTGCGTTAGGGGTTGTAGTGGAGCTCTTTTTGTGTCAGGCTTTTTTTGCCTGATACAAAAAGCGGGAACGGAAGACCCGACCGCAGGGAACGCCCAAATTCTTTTACATTTTATAATATTTAAAAGGGACAAATAACATTCCGAAACATTCTCCGTGTTCTTTTCCTAGATGTTTGTGATGGATTTTATGTGCTTTTCGTAAGCCAATTAAGTATTTGTTTTTGGTGTTTTTAAACCATTTAAATCGCTGATGAATTAAGACGTCGTGTATTAAAAAATAACATACTCCGTAAGTAGTTACTCCACATGCAATGAAAAATAAATAATTAAAACCTCCCTGAACGCCAAAATAAAATAGTATTATACTTGGAATGGCAAAAATGACGAAGAAAATATCGTTGCGCTCAAACGTATGCTCGTATTTTGGCTGATGATGATCTGCGTGAAAATACCACATTAGTCCATGCATAATGTACTTGTGTGTGAGCCAGGTGACGCATTCCATGAACAGAAAAACGCTTAAAAAGATTAGAAAAGAAATCATTTTGTATGTTTTGAATTGTTATTATAATTACACTCACTCAATCTTGTCATTTCGACGAAGGAGAAATCGCACTAGAAACTCCGTAAAGAAAAGCGTCAATTTTTGTCGATTAACGAGTGTGATTTCTCGTTCCTCGCAATGACAACGATTCTAGGTAAAACTACACCAGCTTTAATTTATAGGTTACAAATGATTGTGCTAAAAGTCCCGCCTTTGTGTAATTTGAAACTCTGATTCTGGAATTTCCAATTTCGTAATATGGTGTGTTTTTTAGTTTTGTCAAAAGCTTTTTGTAATAAACGTAAGCAGTGTAAACTCCAAATTTTGCTTCTATTGGAAGTTTTATTATTCCTTGATAAGCAACTCTGAAATCTTCTTCGATTTCTTTTATAATTGCTGTTTTTGCATTTTCGTCAAATGAGTTTAAATCGACTCCGGGAAAATAGTTTCGGTTTAAAACCAAATTGTCATCTTTTAAATCTCTTAAGAAATTGACTTTCTGAAAAGCCGATCCTAAACGCATGGCTTCATTTTTAAGTTGTTCGTATTTTTGATTATTTCCTTTTACGAAGACTTTTAAACACATTAAGCCCACAACATCTGCCGAACCATAAATGTAATCTTCGTACTCGGTTTGTGTATTATAGTTTGATTTGATGAGGTCAAGTTTCATGCTTTTTAAAAAAGCCTGCACAAGATCATCAGTTATATTGTATTGTTTTACGGTATGCTGAAATGAGTTTAGAATAGGATTAAGACTAATTCCTAATTCTAGCGCTTTGTAATATTCTTTTTCGAAATCGTTTATGAGGTTTTCTTTGTTGTAATCATGAAACGAATCGACAATTTCGTCGGCAAAACGCACAAAACCGTAAACGCTATAAATAGCATCACGAATACTTGGCGACAACATTTTGACAGCTAAAGCAAAAGATGTACTGTAGTTTTGAGTAATTAATTTACTGCATTTGAAAGAAACAGTGTCGAATAGTGATTTCATTTTTTAAGATCTAAAAGATTTCTGAATTAACTCGGCTACTAATTTTCCTGAAATTAAAGCAGGAGGAACACCTGGACCAGGAACAGTTAATTGTCCTGTGAAATATAAATTACTAACTTTTTTACTTTTTAGTTTTGGTCTTAAAAAAGCAGTTTGCAATAAGGTATTTGCCATTCCGTAAGCGTTTCCTTTGTACGCATTATAATCGGTTTCAAAGTCTTGCTTGCAAAATGATCTTTTAAAGATAATATTATTTTTAATTTTTTGTTGTGTCAGTTTCTCGAAACGAGTAATGATTTTTTCGAAATATTCTTCTCGAAGTTCTTCGTTATCCTGTATTCCGGGAGCAAGCGGAATGAGGAAAAATCCGCTTTCCATTCCTTCAGGCGCAGCAGTTTGATCTGTTTTTGATGGAAAATTGGCGTAGAATAAAGGAGCATCAGGCCATTTAGGATTATCGTAAATATCGGCTGCGTGTTGGTTAAAATCAACATCAAAAAATAAAGCGTGATGTGTTATGTTTTCTATCTTTTTATTAAAACCAACAAAAAATAGGAGCGATGATGGCGCAAAAACTCGGCTTTGCCAATATTTTTCAGAATAAGCTCGGTCTTTTTCGTCTAATAAAGTTTCGGTATGATGATAATCGGCACCGCTTAAAACAATGTTGGCTTTAATAATATTTCCGTCAATAATAATTCCAGTTGCAATTTTATCTTCAACAACTATTTTCGTTATCGAAGCATTCGTTTTAATAGTAACGCCAAGTTCTAAGGCGAGATTCTCGATACCGCGAACAACATCAAACATTCCCGTTTTTGGATGCCAGGTTCCTAAGCCAAAATCGGCATAATTCATAAAATTATAAAAAGATGGAGTTTTGGTAGGTTTTGCTCCTAGAAACAAAACAGGAAATTCGAGAATCTGAATCAGTTTTTCGTTTTTGAACTTTTTGCGAATATCATGACTTACGTTACTTAAAAACTGATTGAGTTTTAAAATGGTTTCGGCTGTGACTAATTCGAGAGGAGAAACTCCGGGACGATACACTAGGTCTTTTATCGCAATGTCATAATTGCTTTTGGCTTGATTAATGAAAGTTTCTAGTTGGTTACCGCTTCCTTTTTCAATGTTTTCAAAAGTGCTTTTAATTTCTTCTAAATTATCATAAATATTAATGAAATCATCAACGCCAAAATAAACCCTATAAGCAGGATTTAGTTTTATTAGGTCGTAGTAATCAGCAGTTTTTTTGTTGAAATCCTGAAAAAATCTTTCGAAAACATCGGGCATCCAATACCAACTTGGTCCCATATCAAAAGTAAAACCATCTTTTTTAAACTGTCTGGCGCGACCGCCTATAGATTCATTTTTTTCATAAATGGTCACGTCGTTTCCTTGTTGTGCCAAGTAACATGCAGCGGCTAAAGCAGAAAAGCCAGATCCTATTATCGCTATCGTTTTTTTCATTTGTTTAACAAATATACAAAAACTTTAAACAAAAATTATAATGCGCTAATGGTTTCTTCCATCGAGTCGAAAATCCTTATTCTTTCAGGTAAAATTTCGTTATTGATATGCTCAGACATATTTCCCATAAGCCATATTTCATTGTTCTTTTGAAGCAATTTTTGCCCCATTGATTTCACATATTGATCAATTATGCTACGATCAGGCTGAACGGTCATAAAAGAAACAAAAGTAATGTTCTCGAAGTGCTTGGTTAAATCCTGTAAGTTTTCGATAGGCATACTTTCGCCCAAATAAATGGTTTTGTATCCTTTTAATAAAATTTCGTATTGCAGGTATAACAATCCAATAGTGTGAATTTCGTTTAAAGGCAATGAGAGTACAAAAATCCTATCTGTTTTAGTTGGTTTTTGAATTTGAAGATTTTCGGTGTAAATTAATATTTTTTGCTTTATCAAATGACTCATGAAATGTTCATTTGCAGGAGTTATAGTTTCAGATTGCCATAACAGACCTAACTCTTTTAGTAACGGAAGAAAATGCTCTTTGAAAACTTCTTTGAATGATTTTTCGGAAATAAGCCAATCAAAAGTATTGAAGAATAATTCCTGATCAAAATTCATCATGGCCATCTTGAATGAAGTAATGGCAAAGTTTTGAGAGTTTTTCTTCGAAATAATTTCGCGTACTAATTGCGGAATTTTTTCTTCGGGATAGGTTGCGATTTTAGAAATTTTATAACCGTATTCGTGAAGTAACGTTATGTTTAAAAGCTTTTGTAGATTTTGTAAATTATAAAGTCTAATGTTAGTATCGGTTCTCATAGGTTCTAAGATGTTATATCTTTTCTCCCAGATTCGAATGGTGTGTGCTTTTATTCCTGATAAGTTTTCGAGATCTTTTATGCTGAAAACAGTTTTAATGTTGTTTATCATTATTGGCTATTTGGTAAACAAAAATAGGATAAAATCTGAAAAAACGGTTACAAGGTGCCCAAAATCATAGATTACTAAAGGTTTACCGAATTGTAACTGTTTAATTTGTCTAAATGTAAGATCGTTTTAGAGTTGTCTTTACTTCTGTTATACATAGTTTCGAATTTTGCTCCATAAATTACTTCCTCAAAAGTATATGAGGTTCTTGCGGCAACTGTATTGCTAAACATATCATCAAAAGTAGTAATGAAAACGAGTATTTCTCCATGTGTTTTCTTGAAGTCTTCTTCTGTGAAATTATATAGTGGACTATTTTCGGTTATCGGGTGAACTAATGTCCAGCTTAAAGAAAGGGCATTTATTCGATCTAATTCCAGTTCTAAGTTATAGAATTTATTAGTTTTTAGTCCATTTTCTTCGAGACTCATTCCTAGAGTAACTTTGGCTTTTGCATCGGTAAAATTGGTATTTTTAAAAGGAACCAGGCGAATCATTAAAGCTTTGCTTTCTCCATAAGGCGAAATCAATGCGTGGTGCGAAAACTTTAAAAATGCTGTTGGTTTGCTAAATCTTCCAAAGAATAAACCTGTTGCGATGGCAAAACTCAATAAACCAATTAATGCTTCGGCTGATGAAAGTGCACTAGCCAAAAATCCGGTAGGGCTTATGTGTCCGTAACCAACAGTTGTAAAGGTTTGCGCGCTAAAAAAATACGCTTGTCCAAATTGGGTTAAAACACTTTGCGATTGCTCGATTCCGTCAAGATGTTCAATTCCGATTGCATAATAGGCAATGGCAAAAACAAAATTGATTACAATATAAAAGGTAAACAAAATGGTCATGAATTTCCAGTTTGGCATATCGATCATGGTATGATGCCAACTTATACGACGCAGTAAATGCATGCCTCTCTTCTCGATATTAGGAGTCCCGTTTTTATTTACAAATCGACCTCCATAACTATTTGCATTGGTTCCAAAACCTGAGTTATTATCGGTTTGTGCGTTATGGTTTATTTTTCTTAGAAGCGCCATTGAATTTGGTTTATAAAACAAATGTAAGGATATCTTTTAAATGCATTTTTTTATAAAATAAATACGACTACATTTGAGTGTATCAATACTAAAAAATTATATGTAAATGAAAAACACCATTATTATTAAATCCATTTTTCTTTTATTTTCAACTGTAATGTTAGGACAGGGAAAAAAGGATAATGCTACATTAAGTAAAAATATAACCGGCGAATTTAAGGCGAAAAGTAATGTTGTTTCTAAAGATAAAAAAGATTCATTTACTTTAAGAGGTAATCTTACCGGGAATTATAAAGGGAAATTGTATCTAAATTATAATGATAAAAAAGATAGTTGCGACGTGATTAATAATCAATTTTATTTTAAAGGGAAAATTCTAGCTGCAACTATTGCAGGCTTTACAACAGAAACAGCAACAGGGTCTTCTACCAGTTTTTATTTGGAAAATGAAGATATTAAAGTGGATATTAGTATTGAAAAGAAAGTTTTTAGTAATACAGAAATTAATTGGTTAACGATTAACGATGTGTTTGGTACGAAAAGTATTTTGATTGAGAAAGATTATGAAGATTTTAAAAATAAACATAGTAAAGATAAAGACTGGCAAATTGAACATTATAAAAAGCTAGACGAGATTGTTTCAAAATATCCAAAACACGACTATTCGTTAAACTTGTTGAGGGTTGAGTCAAGAGATTCCTTGGCAGATTATAAAAAATTGCAAGTGTTGTATGTTAAGTTAGATCCGAAATTTCAAGATGCAAAAGAGATGGCTGACTTAAAAAGAAATATTTATCCTAAGGCTGAAGTGCTAGCGGAGAAAATTGAAAAGCCAATGTTAGATTTTGCACTGCCTAATAAAGATGGAGAGTTAATTGATACAAAAAAATACAAAGGTTCAGTTTTATTAATAGACTTTTGGGCGTCATGGTGTGGGCCATGCAGAAAACAAATACCTGAAATTACTAAACTATATGAGAGGTTTAAAGATAAAAAGTTTAATGTATTAAGTGTGTCTGTAGATAGTTCTCGCGAAAAGTGGCTGGCAGCTTTGGCTAAAGAAAAAATGCAATGGGATAATGTTAATAAAGATAAAGTGCTTACTGGGGATTTTGAGAAAGTATACGGTACAAAAACGATACCTGCTACCTTTTTGATAAATAAAGAAGGGATGATTGTTTTTTTTAATCCAACATTTAAGCAGATCGAAACGTATTTGAGTGAAAACTTAGAATAAAATTATAAGAATGTCTAAAAAAAGCAATCTGTAAAATATCATTTTTACAGATTGCTTTTGTGTTTATAGCTATCCTATTTTTGTTATTTGCAAAAAGTAGCTTTATTTTTAATGGCACTCTGACTGCCTAATTCGATTGCTTTAGAGAAATCTTTGCAAGCATTTTTTTTATCGCCCATCTTGTTATAAGCCAAGGCTCTTAAGTTGTATGCAACATAATCTTTTGGGTTTAAACCAAGCGAAGAAGTACAATCATCTATAGCTCCCTGATAATTTTGTAATTTGTAGTTTACGTTGGCTCTTCCTGTAAAAGCATCTGCATTCATGGTGTCTAACTCGATTGTTTTGCTAAAATCGCTAAGAGCACCTTTTAGATCATTTAGTTTTAGTTTTGCAACTCCACGATTTTGATACGCTTCTACAAATTTAGAATTCAAGTTTATAGCCTTTGTATAATCGGCAATTGCAGCTTTTGTATTGCCGGCTTCGGCTTTGCTCATGGCTTTGTCAAAATAGGCATTTGCAGATTGTGCCCAAGTCGAGCAAGTGATCATAATAAATGATAGTAATAATAATTTTTTCATAAACTAATTTGGGATTAGGTTAGTAGGTTCTTTAATTCTAAAACGAATTTACTAAAGTTTTGTTTTGTAAGAGAAGTTCTTTTGTGAAATAACGATTAATTTATCGCGATTTTCTAATCATGATATTCTTAATTATTAACGAGGCAATTGAAATTAAGTTCTTAACTTAGCGTAAATTCTTATGTTTTTATGCTGAATCATTTGTATTGGTATGAAAATGTATCCAGTCCCATATTGAATTTTATTGAACATCAATGTAAATTAAGTTAATATGAAAAAAATCTGTTTTTATTCGCAAGTGTTGTTTTTCGGATTGGTTTTATTCTCGGGTAATACTTTGATAGCTCAGGAAAAAACAAAATATTTAGATGCAGAACAAAGCGATCCAATAAAGATGGGCTGGATGAAAGGGTCTCCGCCACCGGCAGATCGTATTGTTCGTTTTGAGGACGGTAGTTTTTTTCAGTTTCCTGCTCTTCGATGGAGTGTTGCTCATATGCGTCAGTTTGCACCTAGTATAAATGTATCTCACGGATTAAGAAATTCAAGATCATTGTCGTCAAGTATTAATAATGGCATTGATAAAGTTAAATTTATACCTCTTGGTGAAACAAACCCAATTACATGGGCAGAATCTCTACAGAAAGTATATGCTGATGGCGTAATTGTTATGCATCACGGAAAAATTGTATATGAAAAATATTTTGGAGCATTGACTGTTGATGGGCAACATGCTGCAATGTCTGTTACAAAATCATTTACAGGAACTCTCGGTATTATGTTGGTTAAAGAAGGTTTGATTGATCCGGAGAAATTAGTATCTCATTACGTTCCGGAGCTTAAAAACTCAGCATTTGGCGACGCTACGGTAAGACAGGTATTGGATATGACGACTGCGTTGCAATTTAGCGAAGACTATGCAGATCCTAATGCTGATATATGGAAGTTTTCTGCGGCAGGTAATCCGTTGCCAAAACCAAAAGATTTTAATGGTCCAAAAACGTATTATGAATATCTGCCAACGGTTAAGAAAAAAGGCGTTCACGGTGAGGCTTTTGGATATAAAACGGTTAACTCAGATGTTATGGGCTGGATTATAGCTAGAGTTACCGGAAAAACAGTTGCTGAGGTTTTGTCTGAAAAAATCTGGAGTAAACTAGGAACAGATCAAGATGGCTATTATTTGGTTGATGGAATAGGGACGCCTTTTGCAGGTGGTGGTCTAAGTCTTGGTTTGAGAGATTTAGCACGTTTTGGTCAATTGATTCTAAATGACGGTAAAGCAGGGGCTGAGCAAATCATTCCTAAATCGGCCATTGATGATATAAGAAAAGGAGGTAATAAAGAAGCATTTGCTAAAGGAGGTTATCCTCTTTTAAAAGGTTGGAGCTATAGAGATATGTGGTGGATTACTAATAACGATCATGGAGCGTTTTGCGCACGTGGCGTTCACGGGCAAGTTATTTACATAGATCCAAAAGCAGATATGGTTATTGTGCGCTTTGCATCTAATCCTGTTGCTAGTAATGGGGCAAATGATCCGTATTCTTTGCCAGCTTATGAGGCGGTTGGGAAATTTTTAATTTCTAATAAATAAAAAAGGTTGAGTAAATTAATACTCAACCTTTTTTTTGTGACCCGACTGGGGCTCGAACCCAGGACCCCATCATTAAAAGTGATGTGCTCTACCAACTGAGCTATCGAGTCATA
>NZ_JPRK01000007.1 GCF_000832125.1 Flavobacterium hibernum
AAACCCGACAGGTTTTTAAAACCTGTTGGGTTTACTAAACGTAAAAAATCCCAAACTCCACAATTGGAATTTGGGATTTTTTTATTAAAATTTTCCGAATTTTTATTCAACTATATTAGAACTCGTAACATAGAAGTTTTTATCAACCTCAATAGTTCTTTTATCACCTGTAATTTTTTCAGATTTCCATTCTGTAGTTGGTTTTAACCACATTTCTTCACCGTTTAAAGTTACTTTTACCGGCATATCAAATTTAGCCACACAATTTGTCCAATGATATCCAAAAGCTCCATTTTTAAAAATATATTCAAAAACAGGAATTTGTGTAGTTGTTAAATATTGAGCAAATACTCTATTAAAGTTAATTCCAGATTGTGTATTGATATAATCCTGAATTTGTTGAGATGTAACCGTTTGGTGGTAAAAAGTCTTATTTAAACCTCTTAAAATCGATTTCCACTTAGCATCGTCATTTACAATCTGACGAATCGTATGCAACATATTTGCCCCTTTTGGGTACATATCACCAGATCCTTCATTGTTTACGTCATAATGTCCAATAATTGGCTTATCGTTTTCAATGATTTTTCGGCAGCCAATAACATATTCAGCACCAGCATCTTTACCATAATAATATTCCAAGAAAAGACTTTCAGAATAATTCGTGAAACTCTCATGAATCCACATATCAGCAATATCTTTATACGTAATATTGTTTGCAAACCATTCGTGACCAGATTCGTGAATAATGATAAAATCAAATTTTAGTCCCCAGCCACTTCCGCTTAAATCACGTCCTAAATAACCATTTTTAAAGCCATTTCCGTATGTAACACTACTTTGGTGTTCCATACCTAAATAAGGTGCTTCGACCAATTTATAACTATCTTCATAAAAAGGGTAAGGTCCAAACCAGTTCTCAAATGCTTTCAACATTCTTGGAACATCTTTAAAATGCTCTTTGGCTATAGCCAAATTATCTCTCAAAACGTAATAACTACAATCTAAATCGCCTTTTTCTCCTTTATATTTCTCAGAGAAATTAACATAATCTCCAATATTAATATTTACACCATAATTATTAATTGGATTCGAAACATACCAATTGAATGTTTTCGTACCATCTTTCTCTTTTTTAACGCTTTGTAATCTTCCGTTCGAAACATCAGTCAAATCTCCCGGAACATTTACGCTAATCAACATATTCTCTACTTCATCGTACATATGATCCTTACACGGCCACCAAACGCTAGCGCCCAATCCCTGACATGATGAAGCAATAAAATCTTTACCATTTTTATCTTTTTTCCAAGTAATTCCGCCATCCCAAGGTGGTTTAATAGCCTCTTTGGGTTTTCCTCCAAATGAAATTAGAATCTCTTTCGTTTCGCCTACCTTTTGAGGAGCAGTTAATTCAATAAAAAATGCATTTCCATCTCTTTCAAACTTTAGCTCTTTACCATCTTGTGTTACCTTATAGATCTGCATTGGTTGCTGCAAATCAATTTGCATTTTATTATAAGTGCTCAAAACGGTATAACGTACAGTATTTGAACCAGTAATAGTTTTCTCTTTTGGATTTACTTTTACATCTAAATGATAGTATTTTAAATCCCACCAAGCACGCTCTTTTGTAATGCTTCCGCGTAAAGTATCCTGATGAGTAAAAACCGTTTCAGACTTGTTTAAAAGTCCTTGCGCATTGGCCGTAAAACCAAATAAAAAGGCGGTCAAAGCGCCACAGAAGTATTTTTTCATACTCAGTAAATATTTTCTTTTATTGAAATAATTAAGGTTCCAAAACCTATTCAAACTTAAACAAATGTAAACATTCGAATCAAGTTTTAAATGCTTTTACAGAGGCTATTCAGAAAAAATAATGTTAAAATTTGTTTATTCTTCTGTATTTTACCGAATCAAATTCATTTTTTCTATTTATGAAAACAAGTAAAATCTTTGGGATTTTAGCCCTAATATGTTCTATCACAAATTATGCGCAAACTATTTCAATTCATAAAACAACTGAAAAAATAAGTATTAATGGAGATTTATCAGATTGGAAAAACCCATTTTTAGGTCCATTTACAATTCACAATTCCGGACAAAAAGCTTCTCAGAATACTATGGTTTCACTTTCGTGGAATGACGAAAATTTATACATCGCCTATCGCTCTACAGATTCTAAAATCGTTGGAAAATCTCAAAAAAAAGATGCTCCGATTTTTAGTACCGAAATTAAAATTCCGTTTTTGAGTTTAAAAACTATTAAAAACGGTAGTTTCAAAAAGCCAAAAATTGGAACAAAATGGAATGGAAATACTTTTAGAATTGATTACTATAAAACAACCTAATACCTTGCTTTACAAGCCTATAAAAGCTCAAGGTTTGGATTTTATCAACCACAGGAATTTGTAGTTTTTGAGTTTATGGAGTAGTATTGAGATGGTACACGGATAAGGCGGATTCGCTAAAGCGAAGACGCGGAGCTATACGGATTATTTATTTTCATTTTTGTCATTTCGAGGAACGAGAAATCACACCAGTTAAAATATAAAAATTGGAGATATACTTTACGGAATCTCTAGTGTGATTTCTCGTTCCTCGAAATGACAAGTTTATATTATTTCTGACGTTTTTTCAAAACATCTACAACATCATTCAATTGAAATCCTTTTGCTTGTAATAAAATCAAGTAATGAAATAACAAATCAGCGCTTTCACTCAAGAATAAATCATCGTTATCATCTTTGGCTTCGATAACTACTTCTACAGCTTCTTCACCAACTTTTTGAGCTATTTTATTGATTCCTTTTTCGAATAATGAAGCAACATAACTTTTCTCAGAATCAGCGTTTTCTCTTCTGGTCTTGATTGTGTTTTCTAATTGCGAAATGAAACCGTAATTTTCTTTGTTTTCTTCTTGCCAGCAGGTATCTGCGCCTGTGTGACATGTTGGACCAACTGGTTTTGCCTGAATTAAAAGTGTATCGCCATCGCAATCATTTTTAATACTTACCAAATTCAAAAAGTTACCACTCTCCTCGCCTTTTGTCCAAAGTCTTTGTTTTGAACGACTAAAGAAAGTGACTTTTTGTGTTTCTAATGTTTTTTGAAGCGATTCTTCATTCATATATCCCAACATCAAAACATTTTTTGTTTCTGAGTCCTGAATAATTGCGGGAATCAATCCGTGTGCGCTTTTTATATCTACGTTCATTTTTATTTTAGATTTTTGAGTTTAGATTTCTGAACTCTTTAATTTTAGATTAAATTTTATGTCTTGCTTCTATTTTCTAAAGTCTAACTTCAATTCCATTACCCCTAAGTTCTTCTTTCAAAGCTTTTATCTCGATTTCTTTAAAGTGAAAAACACTTGCTGCCAAAGCTGCATCAGCTTTTCCTACTTTAAAAGAATCTACGAAATGCTGAATATTTCCAGCTCCGCCCGAAGCGATAATTGGAATATTAATTAACGTTGACAATTTAGCCAAAGCTTCGTTTGCAAAACCATTTTTGGTTCCGTCATTATCCATTGAAGTGAATAAAATTTCACCTGCACCACGTTCTGCAACTTCTACAGCCCAATCGAATAAATTGAGTTCTGTTGGTACTTTTCCACCCACTAAATGCACAATCCATTGTCCGTCAATTTGTTTAGCATCAATCGCCACAACAACGCATTGGCTTCCAAATTTCTGAGCTAAATCATTAATTAACTGCGGATTTTTTACTGCAGATGAATTGATCGAAACTTTATCTGCTCCGTTATTCAAGAGAATTTCAACATCTTCAACAGACGAAATTCCGCCACCAACCGTAAATGGAATATTAATTTTTTCGGCTACGCTTCGTACCATATTAACCAACGTTTTACGTCGTTCTTCTGTTGCCGAAATATCCAAAAAAACCAATTCATCAGCGCCTTCAGCCGAATAAATTTCAGCCAATTCAACCGGATCGCCCGCATCGCGCAAGTCAACGAAGTTAACACCTTTTACAGTTCTTCCGTTTTTTATATCTAAACAAGGTATGATTCTTTTTGCTAACATTTTTTTAATGTGTCAATTTGTAAATTAGAAAATTAGTCAATTAGAAAATTAGAAAATTTAACTTTGTGCTAAATAATTATCTAATTTTCTAATTGGCACATTATCTCATTTGCTAATTATGTAATTTTCCAATTGTTTTAAGGTAATTCTTCCTTCGTAAATTGCTTTTCCAATTATGGTTCCTTCGCAGCCTAATTCAGCTAGTCTTGGTAATTCATCAAAAGTAGAAATTCCTCCGGATGCGATTAATTTAATCTCGACTCCGCTTGATTTGACATTACAGTTTTCTAAAATTTTGCCGTACAAATCAAAACTTGGCCCTTGAAGCATTCCGTCTTTTGCAATATCGGTACAAATAACGTATTGAATTCCTTTTGTTTGATAATCCTGAATAAACGGAATTAAATTTTCATTTGATTCTTCTAACCAACCCGAAACTGCAATTTTTTCGTCTTTAGCATCGGCTCCCAGAATAATTTTATCTGAACCATATTCTGAAATCCATTTTTCGAAAATTACTCTGTTTTTTACAGCAATACTTCCGCCAGTTATTTGACTTGCACCACTTTCAAAAGCAATTCTCAAATCATCATCTGATTTTAAACCACCTCCAAAATCGATCTGTAAACTCGTTTGCGAAGCAATTTGCTCCAATATTTTATAATTTACAATCTTACTCGATTTTGCGCCGTCAAGATCTACTAAATGCAAATATTCTATTCCGTGTGCTTCAAAAGATTTTGCAACTTCAAGCGGATTCTCATTGTAAATTATTTTAGTATCGTAATCTCCTTTTGATAAACGAACGCATTTTCCGTCAATGATATCTATAGCTGGTATTATTCTCATTTTTTGATATTTTAGATTTCTGATTTTAGATTTTAGATTCTAAAAATTGAAATTATTTTTTGATATTGATTTTTGATATTGAAATCTACATTTTTAAAAAATTCTCTAATATTTTCTCTCCAACTGCTCCACTTTTTTCTGGGTGAAATTGTGTACCGTAAAAATTATCTTTTTTTAATGCAGATGCGTATTCAAGTTCGTAATTGGTTGTTGCTATTGCTTCATCGCAATTTGGCGCATAAAAACTATGTACCAAATACATAAATTCATTCTCTGAAATACCTTTAAACAAATCTGATTTTAAATCATAAATCTGATTCCATCCCATTTGAGGCACTTTTACTTTTGCTGTAAATTTTACAACATCAACATCAAAAATATCTAAGCCTTTGGTATTTCCTTCTTCAGATGATTTGCACATTAATTGCATTCCCAAACAAATTCCTAAAACCGGTCGCTTTAAAGTTGGAATTAAACTATCCAAACCGCTTTCTTTGAGTTTTTTCATTGCCGAACTCGCTTCGCCAACTCCTGGAAAAATCACTTTATCTGCTGCTTGAATTTCTTCCGGATTATTACTCAAAACGGCTTTAAAACCAAGCCTTTCGATAGCAAACATTATACTCTGAATATTTCCTGCTCCGTAATTTATAATTACTATTTTCATTTATTTAGTCTTAAAGTCCAAAGTCCAAAGTCTTAAAGTCGCTTCTTGATATCCTTAATATAGAAATCTTTCGACTTTATGACTTTCAACTTTTGACTAAATTAAAGCATTCCTTTCGTCGAAGGCAAAATCATTTTTTCTGTATCTCTTTTTACGGCTACTTTTATCGCTTTTGCGAAAGCTTTAAAAATCGCTTCAATTTTGTGGTGTTCGTTTGTTCCTTCTGCTTTTATGTTGATGTTGGCTTTAGCTCCATCAGAGAACGATTTAAAGAAATGATAAAACATTTCTGTTGGCATTTTGCCTACCATTTCGCGTTTAAATTCCGTTTCCCAAACCAACCAGTTTCTTCCGCCAAAATCAATTGCTACTTGCGAAAGACAATCATCCATTGGCAAACAGAATCCGTAACGTTCGATTCCCAGTTTATTACCTAATGCTTTTGCAAAAACTTCTCCAAGTGCAATCGCGGTATCTTCAATCGTGTGGTGTTCATCAACTTCTAAATCGCCTTTTACCAGAATTTCCAAGTCCATTTGACCGTGACGCGCAATTTGATCTAACATATGATCAAAGAAAGCAATTCCAGTCTCTATTTTACTTTTTCCGGTTCCGTCTAAGTTCAAATTGATATAAATATCTGTTTCATTGGTTTTACGAGTAATCGAAGCCGAACGAGCTTCTAATTTTAAAAACTCATAAATGGCTTTCCAACTCATCGTTTGAAGAATAATCGTATCGTTTAGTTCTTCACGTTTCGATGATATTTCATTGCTTCCAATTCCATCATTATCATTGATAAAAATTGCTTTTGCGCCAAGGTTTTTCGCCAATTCAACATCTGTTAAACGGTCTCCTAAAACAAAAGAATTTTCTAAATCATATTCCGGATTATTCAAATATTTGGTTAACATTCCAGTTCTTGGTTTGCGTGTTGGTGCATTATCTTCTGGAAAAGATCTGTCGATAAATATATCATCAAATAAAACTCCTTCATTTTCGAAGGCCTTTAAGATAAAATTCTGCGTTGGCCAAAACGTATCTTCTGGAAAACTATCCGTTCCTAATCCGTCTTGATTCGTTACCATTGCCAATTCGTAATCTAATTCGCTGGCAATCTTAGCCAAATATTGAAAAGCTTTTGGATAAAATTCTACTTTCTCTAAAGCGTCTAATTGATAATTTTCAGGTTCTAAAACGATCGTTCCATCACGATCGATAAAAAGTACTTTTTTCATAATTTATATTTTTGTTCTGCCACAGATTAAAAAGATTAAAATGATTTTTATTCCTTGATGTTATTTTTTTTTGCCACGAATTTCACGAAATAGCACGAATTGAATTAGTGAAAATTCGTGAAATTCGTGGCGAAAAAAAATCTATTTAATCTATAAAATCTGTGGCAAAAAACCTTTGTTTGCTTTGCGGTTATACTTTTATTTCAATTGCTTCAACTCCTTAATCAAAACTGCATTTTCTTCTGGAATTCCAATCGTAAAACGCAGACAATTTTCGCATAGTGGCTGTGTTGTTCTGTTTCGAATTACGATACCTTTTGCAATTAATTGATCGTATCTTTTATTAGCATCGTCAACTTTTACTAGGACAAAATTGGCTTCGGTTGGATATACTTTTTCAACAAAACTAACTTCAAGTAAAACTTTAAGTAACTCTTCTCTTTGCTCAATAATAGAAGCTATTTCTTGTTTTATTTTATCAGAATCATTCAATCGAAGAATTGCTCTTTGCTGCGTTAGCTCATTAACATTGTAAGGTGGTTTAATTTTATTTAAAACCGAAATTACAGCTTCAGAACCATAACAAATTCCTAAACGAATTCCTGCTAAACCATATGCTTTTGATAAAGTTTGTGTGATAACCAAATTAGGATATTCGTCGATTTCTGTTAGCCAACTTTCTTTATCCGAGAAGTCAATATAAGCTTCGTCAATTACAACTAAACCTTTAAAATTCTGCAATAATTTCACCACACTTTCGTCCGAAAAAGAATTTCCGGTTGGGTTGTTTGGAGAACACAAAAAGATGATTTTTGTATTGTTATCAACGGCATCCAAAATCTTTTCGACTTGTGGCTGAAAATCTGTCGAAAGTAAAACTTCTCTATTTTCTACCGCATTAATATTCGCAAGAACACTGTACATTCCGTATGTTGGTGGTAACGAAATAATATTGTCAATTTTTGGCTCGCAAAATGCTCTGAAAAGTAAATCCAGAACTTCATCACTTCCGTTTCCTAATAAAATCTGACTTGATTTTACGCTATTATTCTTAGCTAAAATTGCTTTAACTGAATTCTGTTGTGGATCTGGATAACGATTTACCCCATTCTGAAATGGATTTTCGTTAGCATCCAAAAAAATCATTTCGGCAGTATCAAAATCTTCAAACTCATCACGCGCTGATGAATACGGCTTTAAAGTTTTTACGTTTTCACGTGTTATTGTGTTTATATCGAATTTCATTTTTTTATTTTTTAGGAGAGTAAAGAATCAAGAAACAACATGAAAGACTCAAATCTAATCCCTTAACTCTTACTTCTTTCCTCTTGCTTCTTGCTTCTATTCTCTTTGCTCTATATTCTTTATTCTAAACTGTTCAATCTCAAAGTTACTGCATTTTTATGCGCTTGTAAACCTTCGGCATCGGCCATAACCTCAATAGCTTTTCCAATATTTTGGATTCCTTTTTCGGATATTTTCTGAAACGTCATTGATTTCATAAAGCTATCTAAATTTACTCCGCTATAATTCTTAGCATATCCATTTGTTGGCAATGTATGATTTGTTCCTGAAGCATAATCTCCGGCGCTTTCAGGTGTGTAATTGCCTATAAAAACTGAACCCGCGTTTATGATTCCGTTGCAATAAAAATCATCAAATTCTGAACAGATAATAAAGTGTTCCGGACCATATTCGTTGATTAAATCTAAGGCAATTTGATCACTTTCCACATAAATCAATTTCGAATTTTCTATAGCTTTTTTAGCAATTTCTTTTCTTGGAAGTTCTTCTATTTGAATCTGAATTTCTTTTTCTACAGCATCAATTAGTTTTTTAGAAGTCGAAACTAAAATTACCTGACTATCTGTTCCGTGTTCTGCCTGAGATAATAAATCTGAAGCTACAAAAGTAGGAACGGCAGTATCGTCTGCAACCACCAACAATTCCGATGGTCCAGCTGGCATATCAATTGCAACTCCAAATTGTGTTGCCAATTGTTTTGCTACAGTTACAAATTGATTTCCAGGTCCAAAAATTTTATATACTTTCGGGATTGATTGTGTGCCAAAAGTCATTCCTGCAATGGCTTGAATTCCACCAACTTTTAAAATTTTAGTCACGCCGCATAGGTTCGCTGCATATAAAATTGCCGGATTTATTTTACCCGTTTTATCTGGAGGCGAACACAAAACAATTTCTTTACAGCCTGCAATTTCAGCTGGAACCGCTAACATTAAAACTGTAGAGAATAAAGGCGCTGTTCCGCCCGGAATGTACAAACCAATTTTTTGAATTGGTCGTTTTTCCTGCCAGCAATTTACACCTTCAACCGTTTCAACTGAAATTTTTTCAGTTTTCTGGGCTTTGTGAAATTTATAAATATTGGCTTTTGCCAATTGAATAGCGTCTTTTAATTCATTAGAAATTAAACTTATTGCTTCCTGAATCTCGGTTGCAGTGACCTCGTAGTTGTCTAATGAAATTCCATCAAAAATTGAAGTGTATTTTGCAACTGCTTCATCTCCTTTTTTCTGAACTTCTTTAAATATTTCTTTTACCGTAACTTCGATATCATCAATAGTTTGGGTTGGTCTTTTTAATATATCTGACCAGGTTTCTGGTTTTGGATTGTCTATTTTATTCATGCTTTTAAAATTAAATTAAATTCCAAACGCTGTGTGCATTTTTTACCGCAAAGAACGCAAGGTCTTTTATACTTTGTCTTTACAAACACAAAGTTCGCAAAGCTGTTGTCAAAGTTTGGAATTTGGAATTTTTCTATTGAAAATTTACTTATAGTACCATTTTTTCAATTGGACAAACTAAAATTCCTTCGGCTCCTGCTTCTTTTAGCTTATCGATTACATCCCAAAATGTGTCTTTGTCAATTACTGAGTGTACACTACTCCATCCTTCTTGCGCCAATGGCAACACGGTTAAGCTTCGTAAAACAGGTAAAATTTTACCAATTTCATCGATTTTATCGTTTGGAACGTTCATTAGAATGTATTTAGAATTTCGTGCTCTTAGAACGGACTGAATTCTAAATTTTAAAGTATCGATGTGTTTCTGAATTTCTGGTGAAACTTTTGGCGAAACGGCAAGAACTGCTTCACTTTTTAGAATCACTTCAACTTCTTTTAGGTTATTTTTAAATAGTGTACTTCCGCTTGATACAATATCTACAATTGCATCTGCAAGACCTATATTTGGTGCAATTTCTACAGAACCTGAAATTTGGTGAATGTCTACTGTTAATCCAAATGAGCTAAAATATTCATTTACTGTATTTGGGTATGATGTTGCAACGCGTAAACCGGCTAAATCTTGTATCGATTTGTATTCGAATGTTTTAGGAACTGCCACTGAAACTTTGCATTTTGAGAAGCCTAGTTTCTGAATTACTTCAATGTGCTTTCCTTTTTCTACTAATAAATTATCTCCTACAATCGCCAGATCTACAACTCCATCGATTAAATATTGTGGAATATCTGAATTTCTTAAATACAAAACTTCTAAAGGAAAGTTTGAAGCTTCGGCTTTTAATTGATCGTTTCCGTTGTTGATTGAAATACCACAATCTTTTAAGATTTGAATGCTGTCTTCGTTTAAACGACCTGATTTTTGAATTGCAATTTTTAACGTACTCATTTTTTTAGTTTTTGTTGGATTAATAGTCTGAGTACAAAGAATTGGTATAAAAAAACCCGTTTGATGTACTCAAACGGGTTTTAAAATATGATGATTTACACGCATACCATTAACACATCGCTTGAGAGCAATAATGAAAATGATGATGATGTAATTGAATAGAAATCATGACTTGGTTTATTTTATAATTCTTTGATTCGGTTGCAAATATACTAGTTAATTTCATAAAAAAGCAATTTTTAATTTAACTTAACGATAGTTTATTGTTAAAAAAAAGCTCAACCCTTTATTTTATTAGTTTTTTTAAATTCACGATAACGTTTTCATATTATCCTTAAAACTCAAAATTACGGTCGTTCCTATTCCTATTTCGCTCTCTATTTTAAAATCTATATCTAATAATTCTGTAATTCTTTTTACTATTGACAAACCTAATCCGGTTCCTTTAATCTCTGGATGGTCTGTAGAATTTGATCTGAAAAAAGGACTAAAAACTGATTCTAAATCCTCTTTTGCAATTCCAATTCCGTTATCGGAAATTCTACATATTATTTTATCGTTTTGCTTTAAGAGTGAAATTGCTAATTCGCCATTATCACGATTGTACTTAACGGCGTTTGAAATTACATTTCGTATCACTGTAACTAATAAAAAGCTATCCGATTTAATGTAATAATCTTCTCTTGCATCGAAATTAATTTTGATATTCTGACTGTTTATTTTATCTGAATTTAACTTTAGAACATTCATCAGGAGGGCATTCAAACAAACTGATTCTGCATTTATATTTTTCCTCGAATTTTCAAATCGAGCCAATAATAAAAGCTGATCTACTAACATATTTAAATGGTCAACTTCTTTAATGCAATAATTTACTTTTTCCTCATACTCCTTGCTATCTCGTGGCTTACGAATTAATACTTCAAGTGTTCCTTTAATAACTGTTAATGGTGTTCTTAACTCGTGCGACGCATCTGATGTAAATTGTTTTTCACGTTCAATTGTATATTCGATCCTGTTTAATAGATCGTTTATTGTCTTAGATAATGTATATAATTCATCCTTGGTTTTGGGCAAAGGAATCCGGGTTTTTAAATTATCTTTTGTAATATTCTCAGAGGTTTTTATTATTGCGTTTATGGGTTTTATGCTTCTTCCTGCAAAAAAACGGGCAATAAAAAACAGCAATATTAAAATCCCTAAAAAGGATAGTCCCATAACATCAAACAAATTATTGAGCACCACTTTAGAACCTACCAAAGACATTGCTACAATAACATATCCTATTTTTTTGTTATTTATGTGAAGTGGAACCTGAATTTGCCTAATAGCATGATTTCCCATTTTGGCATCAAACAACTCAAAATCTGCGACTGAATCATTAAATTCAATGGTTTCTGATTTTAAATTTGGTGCTTTTTCGATGATTTTTTTGTTTAAATCTAAGAACTCTACAAATACAGGATTTACGTCGATAGTATTATGCTCGCGCTCATTCCATTCTTCTTCATCGATAAGTATTATTTTATTTCCTACTTGTTTTATTTCATCCAGATGATTTTGAACCTCGATCTTTATATTTTCATCAATATGACTGTAAACGGTGTGTTTTACAATCGAATATATTACCGAAAAAACTACTAAAATCAACAAACCTGTGGTGATAATGTAGTTTAAGGCAATTCTATTTTTAAAGGAAAGTTGTACCATTTACAGATCGTTAGCGATATATCCTATACCGCGAATTGTTTTGATGTAATCTTCTTCAATTTTTAAATTGAGTTTTTTTCTAATGGCATTCATAAAAACATCAATTACTCCAGTATCATATTCAAAATTTATCTCCCAAACATCTTTTAAAATTTGGTTTCGGGTACATACTTTACCTTTGTTTTGAATTAAATAGGTCAGCAATTCAAATTCTCTTTGTGTAAGCGCTACTTCTTCATCATTTTTGAGAACAATATGCTTGGATAAATCAATTTTAATGGTTCCGAGGGTTAAAACTTCAAGACTTTTCTGATTTCTAAAATGAACTTTAATTCGTTCTACCAATTCTTCAAAACTAAACGGTTTTTTAATATAATCGTTTGCTCCTGCCTTTAATCCTTCGATAGTTTCCTGAACTGTATCTTTTGCGGTTAAAAAAATAATTGGAGTTGTTTGATCTTTTACTCTAATAGCTTTACAGAGATCTAAACCATTTATTTTAGGAAGCATCCAATCTAATAAAATTAAATCAAAATTACGTTCCTGAATAAGTTCAAAACCTTTAGAACCGTCACTTGCAGTGGTAATCTGATATCCTTCTTCCTGCAAACCTTGTTGCAAAAACTGAACAATACCTAACTCATCTTCAACTATTAGAATGTGCATTTACTTAATTAATTTAGATTAAAATATGTTTTTGTCTTTTTCAAAGATAAAAAAATTGAAGTGAGAAATAGTTAAAACCTTCAGAATAACGCAGACAAAAACATCTTAAGCAAATATTAAGTTAATGTTAAGTAATACGCAAGTTTAACTCATCTAGAACTAATTTATAAGGATTATTTTTGCGTAAAAATACCACAAATGAATTTTTACAAGAAATTATCCCCATTTTACAATCTTGCTTTATTTTATTTTGCCGTAAGCTTTATATTACGAATTGTTTTATTCTTTCATCCCATTACGCAAAGTTCGTTTTCTTTTATAGAAAGTCTAAAAATCTTTAGTTTAGGACTTATTTCAGATTTTTTTGTTTTTGTAGTTGCGAGTGTTTTTCTATGGTTGTATTTAATTTTTATTTCTAATTCTAAGTACAACAAACCTTCTGGTTATATCATTCTTGGTGTTTTTTTAGCTTTGTTTATTTATGTGGCTTCAGGTAAAAGTATTGTTACTGAATATGGCGGGGCTTTACCAGAAATTGTTTTAATTTTTATTGGAATTAAAACGGCACTTTTTGCACTTTTACTTTTTCTGCCAAGATTAAGGGATAAAATTAGATTTTGGTTGTTTGCTTTTGTAATATTCTTGTACGTTTTATTAATTCTTCAAAACGGATTGAGTGAATATTTCTTTTGGAATGAGTTTGGGGTTAAATACAATTTTATCGCTGTAAATTATTTAATTTATACCAATGAGGTTATAGGTAACATTATGCAATCTTACCCTGTGATTCCTTTATTTTCCGGGTTATTTTTAATAACTGGAATTGTAACTTATTTCATCGTTAGACGATCTCGAAATTATATTGACAATATTCCATGTCTTGCCGAAAAAGTAAAAATTACGGTTGCCTATCTTTGTTTGTTTGCTATTTCTTTAATTGCAATTCCTACTTTGGCAAAAACAGAAAATTCTAAAAATGTTTTCGTTAATGAATTACAAGCAAATGGATTGTATAAGTTTTATCTAGCATTTCAGAATAATAAATTAGATTATTTTAAATTTTACAAGACGCTTCCAAACGAAGAAGCTTTTGCATTGCTAAAAAAACAATTGCCTAACATTTCCGGACTTAGTTCTAAACGAATTATCACAGCTGACTCTCTTGAAAATCACAAAAATGTGGTTTTAATTACTATAGAAAGTTATAGCGCTGAGTTTATGAAAATGTATGGAAACAATCAAAACATCACTCCTTTTCTTGATAGTTTGGCGCAGCAAAGTTTACAATTTACAAATTTATATGCGGCTGGAAACAGAACTGTTCGTGGACTTGAAGCTGTTACTTTATGTTTACCTCCAACCGCCGGTGAAAGTGTTGTAAAAAGAGAAGACAACAAAAATAAATTCTCTACTGGAGCTATTTTTAAACAAAAAGGCTACAATGTAAAATACATGTATGGTGGAGATGCATTTTTTGATAATATGCAGGATTTTTATTCTGGTAACGGATATCAAATTGTAGATAAATCTAGCTTTACTCCAGAAGAAATTACTTTTTCGAATGTTTGGGGAGTTTGTGATGAAGATATGTATAACAAGGCGATAAAAGTTATGAATAATGAAGCTAAAGAAAATAAACCGTTCTTTAATCATATTATGACGGTAAGTAATCATAGACCATTTACTTATCCAAACAATAAAATTGATATTCCCGGTGATATTAAATCTCGTGATGGCGGCGTAAAATATACTGATTATTCATTAAGAAAGTTTTTTGAAATGGCAAGTAAACAACCTTGGTTCAAAAATACAGTCTTTGTAATTGTTGCAGATCATTGTGCGTCGAGTGCAGGAAAAACTGAACTTCCGTTGGATAAATACAGAATTCCGGGATTTATATACACTCCTGGTGCTAAACCAGTAAGGTACAATAAGCTGATGTCGCAAATTGATATAATGCCAACACTTTTTGGATTATTGAACTTTAGTTATGAAAGTAAATTCTTTGGTCAGGATGTTTTAAAACCTGATTATAAACCAAGGGCTTTTATTGCTACTTATCAGGATTTAGGTTTAATAAAGGATAATGTTTTGACTATTTTATCTCCTAAACAAAAGGTAAAACAATTCGATTTACAAATTAATACAAAACCTGGAATCGCTCCTGAATATCAAATTGATTTCAACGAAATTCCTATGAAAACGGAAAGAACTGATTTGGTAAACGAAACGATTTCTTTTTATCAAACGGCTTCGGATATGTTGAAGGGAAAGAAATATCAGAAGTAGCATTAATTGAGAGATTACAAATTTGCTTTTATTTACGTCCCGAGGCTTCAGGATAGTGTGATTTCTCCTTTGAGTCAAAATGATAAGATGTAAATACATTAACATAAAGAGGCCTCAAAATCAATAGATTTTGAGGCCTCTTTATATACTTAAGATTGTAATCTGAAACTAAAAAACTTTTATTTAGTCGTTTTGATTTTTCATTCCGAATAAATTTCCACTTTGATACAATTTTAAATCGTCTTTTAGGGCTTGAAAGTTTCTTTGTGTAACTTCTGGTGAATCTAAATCGCTAAGATCTGGTTTTCCTGCGTTTACCCATGCAGTATACCAAAAACTTGCAGTTGCTGTAATCGCTTTTCTCATTTGACTTTCCACCATTCCATTTAAATCTTTATGCAATTTCTTAGCATATTCGTCAGAGAAAACAGGCGTGTTGTATTTACTTTTCAATACTTTTCCGTCTGTATCTAATTTAAAAACTTGATTTTCCGGTGTCGCAGTTCTTAGTTTTTTATCAATGTCTAACAATGGTTTAACCAAGCTATGTGTATCATTAATCATATCCCAAGTTGCTTTATGAACATCTTGATAGTACTGCGCTTGAGGCACGTTTAATTTGTAGTTTTTAGCAAACAATTCAGGAAGTCTGCTTTCCCAAAGAGAGTGAATTCCTTTTTGATCGCTCAATTGTCCGTCATGATTAGCAGAAGTATGCAATGGCATGTGTGCATCACCAATATAATGACCTAGATCTGCAGCAAGAAATAAAATTTCGGCTCTATTCTTATCTTTAAATGCTTTAGTCAATTTAACCATCATATCTTCGATATACCAAGGTAAAATTCCGTTATCATTCAAGAATTTAGCATTGTATTTTTTCTTAGCTTCTTCCATCGTTTGTGGAATGCTGTCGACAGAACCAAAATTCTCCATATCGAAATAATGTCTTGGATTCTCATCTTTATAATTCAAGGCATATTTACGAATATCCGGTACAGAAGCTTCTTGTGTAATAAAATCAATGTGATTGTAAAAGAAAATCTGAATAGGATGCGGCAAAGCCATAACTGCAGCTTTGTTAATACGCTCATGACCAACGATTCCCCAAGATAATGTCAAAAACCCAATTCCTAACACAAATAATGCAATTAGTTTTGGTTTCATTTTAAAGTTTTTCATTTATTTTTTTTGTTTGAACCTACAAATTTATTTTATTTATATATAATTTAAAAGGATAGCCGGTAATATTATCTTATTTTAATTTTTCGAATCTTTTTAGCCTTTTAATTATCATATATTCATCTGAATATTTAGTTGTAAGTTTGTATTATTTTTACCGTTAAAATCTAATTTATGCGCCTAGTTTACCTCATTATTCTTTCTCTTACATTTACTTCTATTTGTACTGCTCAAGAAGATATTACACTTAAAAATATTAGCGATACGATTCTAAATTCTAAAAGAACACTCGAAGTAACTCATCCTTTTGATGCTGTAAAAACAATGCAAAAGTTATTTCCCGGAAAATTATACAATCTTTCTGATCAAAATACTTTTTTGAGTTGGAAATGCAAAACTTGTAAACCTACTGCGTTTACTGATGTTAATGGTGTCGAAGGAGACCAATTGTTTCCTTATCAAGAAGGCGTTGCAACGAGGCTTCTAGATAATATTAATTATGTAGATTCTAAAGGAAACGAATTTAAACTATTATTTTTCAATCATTCTGTTTATGATGCCGATGGTTTACAGACGGGTAGATTTTCCGGCGGTCTTGTAGGCGTGGCAAAGTTTGCTAAAAATAATAATGTTTGGCAAATGAGATCTTTTCAACCAGCCATTGCTGCTTTTGGTGCTTTTTCTCGTGCGCCTTCTCCTAAATTGGTAGAAATTGGTGACGATCAATATGCTTTTACATTAGTACACTCTAACGGAGGTGGCGGAGCTCCATATTATGACTACTTGTATTTAATTGTAGGTTTTAATGGAAAATATCAACCTTTGATGGAAGTTGATAATTACAGGCTTTCAAATAATGGTGGCGGCACTAACTGGGCAAGTACTTATAAAGTTGTAAATGATAATTCTAAAAAATATTTTAGAGATTTTGTCATTATAACTAGTGGATCGTATCGCAAATCAAAAGGTGGCGATGACGAATATGAAATTGATATGCCAAAAGAAGTGAGTGAAATGGCCAAAACCAAAAAACAGTTTGATTTTGTAATTGAAAGACATTATAGTTTTAAAGGTAAATGGTACAATATTGTTGGGCAACCTACTGTGAAGTTTTCTAACATCAAATAATCTATAAGAATTACTTTTAAGCGAGGTATAATATTGAAGCCAGTCCTAAACCTGCAATAAATATCCAAAGCAAAACTCCTTGCAACAAAGGCTTCACTCCTACTGATTTTAAGGTATTAATATTCAAAGTTGCTCCAATTAAAAACAAAGTTATTGTTAGTCCAATTTTAGCAATATTAACAATATGTGGCGCTACAATTGCGGTTGCAGGAACATAAGTATTTAAAAGCATTGCCAAAATAAATAAACCTATGAAGTAAGGAATCTTGATTTTCGAGTTCTTATTCTTGAAAATTGCTGCTGTTAAAAGCGAAATTGGAATTATCCATAAGGCTCTGGCTAATTTTACGGTTGTGGCAATTTGCAAAGCTTCTGCTCCGTATTTATTGGCTGCGCCAACAACAGAACTCGTATCATGAATGGCAATGGCACACCATAAGCCAAAATCTTTTTGAGATAAATCTAATTGATGCCCGATAAATGGAAAAACAAACAATGCGATTGAGTTTAGTATAAAAATAACACCCAACGCAATTGAGGTTTGATTTTCGTTTGATTTTATAACTGGCGAAATGGCTGCAATGGCACTTCCGCCACAAATTGCAGTTCCGCAAGAAATTAAATGTGAGGTTTTTTTATCCGTTTTTAACCATTTCCCTAAAAATGTCCCCAGAATTAATGTGCTGAAAATAGAGAATATTGTGAGTAAAAAACCTTCTTTTCCTGCCGAAAGCGCATCTGTAGCATTCATTCCGAAACCTAAGCCTATTACAGAAAATTGAAGCAAAAATGTTACAGCAATATGATTGTACTCTGCAAAAGGATTTCCAAAAACATTCACCATAATAACACCCAATAAAAGCGCAATTGGTGGAGAAATAAGAGCACTAAAACACAATACAATTATTAGTATAAAAATCGCTTGTTGTATATAAAGGTTAACTCCTAATAGATGCGATGCGGTATGTTGTCTTGTTTTCAAAATAATCGTTTTAATATTTCTTCTACAAAGGTCTGTTGTTTATACGGTAAACGCCAATTGTAAATTACAATCAACTATAACTCTAAGTTATAGTAAGAGGAAATATTCTGAATAAATAACTCGGATAAAGAATCTGACTTACCTAATAAAGTAATGATGTAAAAATATCTTTCGATTGATAATTTCTCTACATCCAGAACTATAAGCTCGTTGTTTTTAAGTTCTTTATCTACTGCATGTATTGACATAAAAGCAAAACAATCTGAATTTAATAAATATGATTTTATGCTTTCTGTACTTCCCAATTGCATTTCGATTTGCAAATCTGTGATTTTAAAATCGACTTGTTTGAGAGCATATTCTATAACTTCAAGTGTTCCTGATCCACGTTCTCGAGTTATGAATTTCATTGTTTTTAAATCGTCAAGCGAAATTTCATTTTGTTTTACAAAAGGATTTTTGGTGTTACAAACCAAAACCAATTCGTCTTTTAAAAACGGTATATATTTAATGGACTGATTTTTAGATTGTCCTTCAACAATTCCAATTTCGATTTCTTTATTAATTAGTGCGTTTTCAATTTGTTCTGTATTTCCATTCAGTAAATTGACTTTTATGTCTTTTTGCTTTTGATGAAAACGAGCCAAAACTGGCGAGATAATATATTGCGAAATGGTTGTGCTTGCCCCAAGTCTTAATAATCCTTGGCGTTCTTTACTAAAAGAACTCATATCAAAGTCGATTTCACGATAGATTTCGAATATATTTTTGGTGTGCTTTAATAAAATTTCGCCTGCGGGAGTTAAAGCGATTTTAGAACCATTTCGCTCAAAAAGCTTTGTTTTATAGGTTTCTTCAAGTTCTTGGATATGCTTAGAAACGGCTGGCTGCGAGATATAAAGTTCCGTTGCCGCTTTAGTAAAATTAAGGCGGAGCGCGACGGTGTAAAATACTTTTAGCCTGAAATCCATTGTATTAGTTTTTTTTATTTCATGTTTCAAGTTACAAGTTAAGCAAAACTTTGTATTATAATTGTATCGCAAAGATTCACGAAGAATTCACAAAGTTACACTAAGAATACTTTTATAAATTATAAACATAATAGTAGAATTAGTTTTCAATATTTATCTAAAACTGAAAGCTATTCAACAAATCACATGAATTCTATTCAGTAAAAAATTCGCGTTTATTCGTTAATTTCTATCTAACACTTTGCTAAAAGAACGCGGATTATGCGGATTCGCTAAAGCGAAAACACGGATTAAACGGATTTTATTTTTGATTATTTTTAAATCAGTTTTTAATCCGCGGCTTTACTTTTGTAAATCTGTATCATCCGCGTCTATTTATAGATAATTCAAGTTAAGCAAAAACTTTGAACCTTTGTTACTCTAAACCTTTGTTACTATTTAGAGTAACCCATTATACTTTCTAATAAACCACTCTGTAGTTAATAAAATAGCTATTAAGACCAATAACCAAACCCAGTCAATTAAAGGTGTTTTGGTCGAAACATTTTTCTCAATAGATTTGTATTCTTTGTTTTCTAGTAGTTGCTGAATCAAATCATCGGCTTGATTCTCAAAGAACGCTTTTCCGTTAGTTTGCAAAGCCAATTGTTTCAATTTTACAACGTCAGGATTTACAAACTGTTTTTCGATATCAAAATCTAATATCTCAAAATGACTTGAATATGATGTATTTGTATTTAGTTCTTTTACAATAAAATTATATTTCCCTGTAGATAATCCATCTAGATTTACAGAGAAAGAATTATTACCTTTTAGTAAATCGTAGTTTTTGGTTTGTTTGGTTTCTGCGTTTATAACTGTAATTGTTAGTCTTGCTTTTTCTTCAAACTCGTAATTTTTGTTGAAGTATTGTGCATTAATTTCGATTGCTTCGCCCGAATTATAAAAACTTTCGTGTGTTACAACTAAAGATTTTCGAGATGTTGTCGATGCCAAATACTGAATGATTTTATCTATAAAAACATCGTATTTCTCGAAGGATTGATTATCGATATGACTTTGCAAACGCCATTTCCAACTGTTTTCTCCTAAAAGAAAAGCGGTACGTTTTCCTTGATTTTCGGCGAAAGCCAATAATGGAGCATTTGTAGCAACGTTTCTAATTTTTGACGAAAGCAAAACGGATACGTTTCCGTTTGTTGTTATTGTTCCGAATAAATTTTGAAGTGGCGGAAAATTCTCAAAACCTATATTATCTATCGCAAACAAATTAAACTGTGATTGAAATTCAGATAAATAATCTTCTTTTTGACTACTCATTTTGAAGACTAAATTGTTTTGCTGTTGGTTCAGTAAATTAAAATCAGTATTTGTTCCGGTAATTATAAATGTATTAGTTCCTGCTAATTTATTATTATCGAAAATTGCTTTGAATGCAGTTGTTGGCTGATATAAAACCAATACTGACACATCTTGTAATTGACTAATTTCATTTGGTTCAACCAAAATCACTTTACGTTGTGCATTAACTTCAATAGAACGTTTTAATGCGGCAATATCCGGATGATTTATTGATGAAACGATAGCAATCGTAGACTTTTGATCAATGATTTCGACAGCAAAATTCTTGATATTGTTGTAGCTGTTTTTTTCTTTTGAATTGGATGAAATACTGGCTTTAAAAATTTGCAAACCAACTTTATCAGCCGGCAAAAGTAAATTTAGTGTTGCTATTTTTTTTGATGGTGAAAAAGAAACTTTTTCTTTGGCAATAATTGAGTTTCCTTGCGCAATTGTAAAATCGGCATTTACAGTTTTATCACCTGCATATTGCAGAAAAACTTCAACAGGGAATTTATTTTTATGAAATGCGTATTTGTTTACGTTTAACTGATTTATTTTTAAATCTAAAAAAGTGGTTGTATCTCCCACAACCAAAGGATAAACTTTATTAGCAGGATCAAAACGATATACATAATCATTTCCTGTAGTTTGATTTCCGTCTGTTATTATAACGGTTGGGAAAATCAGATTTTTGTTGATGCTTTTTAAATTCTTGGCAACTTCGTCAAGATTGGTTTGCTTTCCTTTAAAATCAAATTTGTCTAAAGGTTTAAAATCGGCATCAAATTGATAGGATTGAATTTCAAATTTTTCTTTTAATGCAGGATTTGAAATTAGTTTGTTGTACAATTCCTCTGCTTTTTTATCAGATTTTAAAGCTGTAATTGAACTTGAATTGTCTACTGCAATTGCTAAAGGTGTTTTGGTTATTTCTAATGATTTTTTGGTCATTATTGGGTTTATCAACAAAACCAATAGTCCAAAAATGGCCAGAAAACGTAAAAAAGCCAAAAACAAAATCACTTTGGATTTATTTTTGGCTTTAAAAAAATATTGAAAATACGATAACCCACCCGCTATTACTAAAGAAAGTAATAATAATAGAATCGTGTTTGTAGTCATATTTTATAGTTTTCAGTGGCAGTTTTCAGTAATCAGAAATAACTGAAAACCGTAAACTGAAATTTTTAGATCGTTTTAGTTATCAGTGCAAACTGAAAACCGTAAACTGAGACTTTATTTTTTAGGTAAGCATTCCTCCGCAAACATTAAGTACTTGTCCTGTAACGTAAGCACTCATATCTGAAGCTAAGAAAAGACAAGCATTTGCAACATCTTCTGCTGTTCCTCCTCTTTTTAACGGAATTCCTTCTCTCCAACCTTTTACTACATCTTCGTTTAATTTTGCTGTCATTTCAGTTTCGATAAAACCTGGAGCGATTGCATTGCAACGAATATTACGAGAACCTAACTCTAATGCTACTGATTTTGTAAAACCAATTGCACCTGCTTTTGAAGCAGCATAGTTAGTTTGTCCCGCGTTTCCAGAAACTCCTACTACTGAACTAATATTAATTATTGAACCAGCGCGTTGTTTCAAGAAAGTTTTTTGAATTGCTTTAGTCATATTGAATACTGACTTTAAGTTTACATCAATAACTTGATCAAAATCAGCTTCTGACATACGCATCAATAAATTATCTTTTGTAATTCCGGCGTTGTTAATTAAAATATCAACTGTTCCAAAATCTGCTAAAACAGCTTCAACAAAAGTTTGCGCTTCATTAAAATCTGCCGCATTTGATTGGTATCCTTTTGCTTTAATTCCTAAAGCGTTCAATTCAGCCTCAAGTGCTTCTGCAGATGCTACAGATGAACTGTATGTAAAAGCAACGTTTGCTCCGTTTTTAGCAAAAACTTCTGCAATTCCTCTTCCAATTCCACGACTAGCTCCTGTAATAATGGCAACTTTTCCTTCTAGTAATTTCATATTCAAAATTAATTTTAATAATTATTTATAGCGACCTGTATCTCATATTCAATCTTTTATAAATAGTAAAGATAAAAACAAAAGAATTTTCATTTCTACTGATTACGATCTAGCAGGGCTAAGAATGACTTGTCAAATATATGATAATTCCCTTTTTAAAAAAATAACAATAGTATAAAATATAAGAACTTCGATACTTTTAAAAGTACTCGCAAAAAAAGAAACCGTTTCGAAAATAACGAAACGGTCTTTTATCTTTCATTTTTAATAAACTAAAAATCAAATGATGGTGCCTCAATTGGATCTGGCATTGGCTCATCTAACTCTGCACATGGATAATTAGGATAATTTACTGCACTTGCACCTATAGGAGCCCAATTTTTACAAAGAGCCACAATCTGTTTTCCAACAATATTTAATTGTTGATTTCTGCTTAAAACCTCTACATCTTTAAAATTTAAAATTGTTTTTAACATAATAATTAGGTTGTTTGATGTTTGCATCCTCAATCGTTTTGAGTCTGTTGAGTTTCAGACTAAAAAAAGACATACTCATCTCATTATCAGCAATAAATATAAGAATATTTTTCTTTTAAATTTAAAAAATATAATCTTATTCTTAAATAAAAAAAAGGCAGTTCAAAAAATGAACTGCCTTTTATCCAAAATATAAAAAAAACTAAAATGATTACATGTGATTTTGCTCTGCTAAAAAGAACAAAATTCCTATTACAACAGCCATAAATAACATTCTTAAAATTGAATTTTTAAAAACATTTGTATCATTACGTTGATCTTCTTTTCTCTGTTTTTTAAGATTAATAATCATTATTGGAACGATTACTATAATTGACAAGTATAAAAAATATCTTGTGTAGTCATAATACCATTCAGAAATAGTTAAAAGTATTAATCCCCATAAAAAGATAATGCTTGTTGGTGTAATATATTTCTTCACTAGATTCACTTTTTTTAACTAAACTTACAATTGATAAGCTGTTATTCTAAACCCATTATTTGATGCATTTGCAAGTGTATATATTTTATTAGAAGCCACAATTGTGAAAGCTTCTTTTTTGATATACAGTCCATCAGGATTTGTAAGTTGTGCATCAATATCCTTTAAGATCGCTATTGTAGCAGCATTGTGCGTCCATCCAGCATCTGTTAAAACGATAGTCTTATTGGTATCGTTTACTTTTGTAGTTACAAAGTGCGTTATCGTCGCTTTTCCTCCATTAAATAGGTATTGAATATAAGTACCATTAACTGCATTGTTAAATATAACTTGAACTCTAGCTATTGACTGAGTAGCTGGTAATCCCGCGTTTATTTTATCTAATAAAGTTCTACACAATACTGAATTACTTTGTGCAGCAGTTAAATTTGGAGCAATATATCCTACTACTTTTTGCGGCTGACCTGGCGCGAAATTTTTATAATCATCTGAAATTACGAATGGAGTATCAGAATACTTAATTGATGCGCTTACTCCGTTAGTTCCTGTGGCAGTAAAACTTCCATTGGTACTATTATAAACGAAATTACTTAATTTTTGCTCTCCAACTGTGATAGCTGGACTAACCACAATACCAGTTGGCGAATATCCAATACCAAGTCCATTAACTTCAGTCGCATTAGTATAATTTGTAAATCGTGTTATTGTAGTAAATGGATTAAAATCATACGTTTTCTTGGTTGTACCATCGATAATTTCTAAACCTCTATTTGCTCCATAAACATTTCTTCCAATTACATTAGGAATCATTAAAAAGTTTTTAGGTAAATCAGTCCAATCCTGAGCTGTTGCTTTTGCAAAACGCACTTCTTGACCGTTTCTATTTGTTTTAAAGATAAGCTCACCATTTTCTTGTCCGTAGTACAGAAATTGAAAGTCTCCTAAATATCCTTTTCCAACTAGCGCAGCGGTTGGAGCTGCTGCAGGATTAGAGTCAGACAATAAGTGTATTCTATTTTTTGTAGTAAACACCAAACTTACTGTGCTTCCTAACTGAATACCATAGTCACTTGTATAGATTTTCGTATCTGTATTAAAATCAGAAGCCATATCTACTTTTCCATCAGGAGTAAACTTGAATAAATGTGTAAATCCTCCCAATTGTTTATTATCTGTAAAATAAACCGCTTTCCATCCAAACTCTGAGGTTGGTAAAACCTGTTGCAATTCAGTTTTTCTCGCATTTAGTCGCTCTGTGGGTGTTGCATCAAACTTTTGCTCAACCTCTGTTTCTGTACAAGCCGTTAGTTGAATTGCAAGTGATGCAACCACTAAATACTTGAGTATATTTTTTATTTTCATAACACTTCTTTTAAAATTTTACAATTGTTGAATAATTATTAATTATTTATAACATAAGTGGTATTTTTTTCAGCTTCGTCTCTCAAAGCATAAAAGTCCATATTAAAAGCATCTTTAAAATACTGAACTACTATTGCTTCTTTTCTCTGGATATCTGCTCTTCCTTTTGCACTTGTTATACTTGCCAATATTGCAGCATATTCAGCTTTTGTACTAATTAAAATGATTGAAGCCGTTTCTGCAAAATCTTCGACGGCGTTTGCTCTCGCATAATTAGTAATAAAACCTAACTCTCTAGACGCAGCTGTTGTTTCTAAATGCCATGTAGCTGTATATCCCGAAGGTGTTATTTTTCCCCAAGCTTGTTCATCAAAAGGCTTATTTTGATTTAAAATATGAACATACTCATGTTGAATGGTATGAATAAACTCTGCAACTATAGCACGGTTTTTCTTGTTGATGTTATCTACTTCAAAAAGTGTTATCCTTTGTCCTCCTTCGGCAATCCCCAAAGTTCTGGTACCGTTTGAGTTTGAATTAACTCCTCCTACTAATACAATTTCTCTTGGAGCAATTTTTTTAACAAAGTCAGCTCCTCCAACCGTTGCGTAACTTGCTAGCCAAATTTGCTTAACAATTTCTAATGCCGGTTGTACTTTATCAAGGGTTGGAGGGAATAAAAACCTCGTATTATCTACTGTATTTTGATTCCATTTGTACTGTGCGTTTATATTGTAAGGAACAAGATAATTGGTGTCAATCCACTTATCTAATTCTGTTCTAAGAGGTTGATTAAAATCTAATTGACTTTCTGTTGGTTGATCCTCATGTGCGCAAGATGCCAAGGTTAAAACCCCAACAAATACTGCTATCTTTTTATATGTATTTACTATTTTCATAATACTTTAAGTTTAGTTTTATCTAGGATTTTTCTCTACTCCGTTACTTGATGCACTTAGAGGAATTTGCAATGCTCTTCGTTTATCATCTTTAATCAAAGTGTTTGCTGGTTTACCAAATGTTTCATGAATTACTTCAATATTAAAACGTTTCATGTCAAAATATCTAATTCCTTCATGAATAAAATCTCTTCTTCTAGTCTCGGCAATTGCTTTAACATAAGATGTTTGTACTGGAGTCATTGCATAATAAGGAGTATACTCATTATCAATAACTGGGTATTTATCAACAACTTTTGCCTCAGTAAGCTTATCTGTTGCAGCATTGTATCCAGTAGTTCTAGTGCCAAAGAAATATTCTAATTCAGTATTTGCTTCTGCAATTCTATTTTTCATGACAAGTGCTTCTATTCTATTTAAATAGAATTCATCATTAGATAATAATACTGTTCCTAAATAAGGCTGTCCAATATTTGCAGTTAAATTTGTGTATTTGAAGTATTCTTTGAATTTTGGTGAGAAAACTGTCATACTACTATTATAAGAATAAGTTTTGTATAACCATGTTTTTCCAAAAATGTTAGTTGAACTTCCTAAAATATTTGCACTTCTGTCTCCAGCTAAATAAAATCTGTTACGACTACTTGCTCTAGCATAAATTGAATATGCAGATACTATTAATAAATTCGCAGGCTCTGTTGCTTTTGCATACTCTATAAACTGCACATTTGGATCTAAATTTGTAAAAGCTAAATAATTTCTCAATTTTCCAACTGGTTTTGATCCCAATCCAGCTGAAACTTCAAGAACTTTATCCCAATCTCCCTTTACTAAATAAAAACGACTAGCAAATGCGTTAGCAGCTTCTTTTGTAAAATGAAATTTAGGCTCAGTATAATCATTACCAACTAGTTTTAATCCTTCTTCGATATCTTTTTGTAGAAAATCAAAAACTTCTTTAACTGTATTTCTTGTATACTTTTTAATTAAAACTTCTTCTGGTTCAGTCACGTATGGAATCCCTAAATCTTTATCAGCTGTAGCAGGATTATATCTTTGAGACCAAAATGAAACTAGCATAAAATGTGAGTAAGCTCTGGCTAATAATGCTTCTCCTTTTTGAGGATTTAAACTTGATGGATTTCCTAGTTCGTTAATAGCTTGCAAGGCTTTATTTGCATGTGCAATTGCTCTATAACAAGCATCCCAATAATTGGTTTGTGTATCAACATTAGTTTCATCCTGCATTTCCCAATTATAGTTTTGCGTATTTTTTGGCAAAGATTCCGATAATTGTCCATCAGCAACATTGTCAGTCATTGTTTCTGCAAAATCCATGTAAGTCCCTCCATTTGGATAGGCATTAACCAATAGTTCAGATATTTTATCTGCCGTATTAATTTCGGTTCTATTATCAGGAGTTTCTGAAAGAAATTCATCACAGCTGCTAAGACTAATCATCAATAATAATGAAAGTGTTATTTTTATATTTTTCATAATTAATTATATTATAATGAAATATTTAAAGTAAAAGTATACTGAGAAGTGATTGGGAAAGCAACTCCTCCTGTATTTCGGAATTCAGGATCTTGACCATTTAATCTTTTATCAGAATAAATTAACCAAGGATTAACTGCTGATCCTTTTAGTGTAAAAGTGCTTAATCCTAACTTTCTCTTGAAATCTTTAGGGAATTCCCAGCTTAAAGAGATGTTTTTCAATCTAACAAAATCACCATCAGCAATTCTTACATCAGAATAATTATATGTATTATAGGCTCTTTGTAAGAAACTAGATCCTCCATAATTTTCAATTAGTCTTTTATCTGCGATAACTGGAACATTAGTAATATTTTCGTCACCTGGATTTATCCAACGATTAGTATACTCTTTGGTAAATACTGTTAAATCGTCGTATCTGCTATCATAAACTGGATTCAAACGAACTTTGTTACCTCCTGATCCTACGAAGAAAACATATAATGACCAATTTTTATAAGTGAATGTATTTGCTAAACCAATTGATTTATTTGGCTCGATAGAACCTTCATATTTCAAGTAATTTGTAACATTATCATTGTCTTGAAAATTAGCACCTGTAATTTTGTTATCTTGACCTGGAGCCATAACAAAACTAGGAAGACCTTGATTATTCAATCCTGTAAATTGATAAGAAAAAATGGAATTTCTAGGATGTCCTATTGCATTCCCGCCATTTCCATCAACTAAATCAAAAGCTGTTGGTTTATTCTCCAATTTTGTAATCTCTTGTTTGAAAACTGAGAAGTTAAGAGTTGTAGACCATTTGAAATCACGACTAACAATGTTTTGTGTTGTAAAACCAACTTCAAGACCTTTAGTCTCCATATTAGCATTGTTTCCTTGCTTAATTCTTTGACCTCCAATACCTGATGTAATTACATAATCAACTAAATCAAATGCCTTACGACGATAAACATCAGTAACAAATTGTACTCTGTTGTTAAACATTCCTAAATCTAATCCAATGTTTGTCTCAAACTGTTTTTCCCAAGTTAAATCACCATTTTGTAATTGATCTATTTCGATTCCAGTTTCTCTATCATCTAAATTTAAACGATTTGATATAAAGCTTTTATAAATAGCTAAAGAGTTTGTTGCAGGTCCAGCTGTAGCAGTTAAACCATAAGATCCTCTTAAAGCTAAATTGTTAATTGCTTTTACATTTTTCATAAATTTTTCTTCAGTAACATTCCATTTTCCACTAAATGTGTAAGTAGGCAACCAACGAGAAGAATTGCTATTTCCTTGTCTGTTTGATCCGTCATAACGTCCAGTAACAGAAGCTGTATAACGACGATCAAAAGTATATCCTACTTTTCCGAAGAAACCTACAGTACGCTCTCTTTCCTCATTAAATGCATAATAAGAATTTCCTTCATTGATAATTTTTTCAATAAGTCTAGGATCTGTAAAAGATGTAAGTCCTCTATCATATTGAAGTCCAGCTGCCGTAAAATTATCACTACTTCTATCTACAGATCTTAATTCAGTACCAAAAAAGCCTTCAAGTTCATGCTTCTCGCTAAATATATTTCTATAAGTAACACTATTTCTTATGTTATAAGAAGTCATATCATTTGTATATTTTCTTAAGAAACCACCATTTGGTAAAACTGAAACTGCTGGAGCAGTTAAGTCATTTGGATCTTTGTATAAAAAGATATTTTGATCTCTTACAATAGTAGTTTCCATTGCATTATAAGCACCTACAACATTAGAACTTTCTAACATTTTATGTTCTCTACTAGTATTTGCATAACGAGCAGATCCTGTCAAATTATAAGTAAGATGTGGTGTAATTTTGTAATCTAAGTCTAACTGAAAACGAATATCTTTTACTTTAATTTCTAAAAAGTTAGATTTTAACTCATTTATAATATTCATTGGTGCCCAGTTATTACGATAATATTCAAGATTCCCTTTTTCATCGTAAGGTCTTAGCGTTCTACTTGTATTTAAAACATAACTAAAAGGGTTGATATCAAATTCTCTAGTTACTTTTCCAAATACTTCATCTTTTTGGCTTTCATACGTTCCTGGAGCACCTTGATCTCTAATAGAAGCCAACGTAGATAATGTAATGTTCAATTTGTCATTAACATAAAAAGTACCTTTTAAGTTTGATGATAATTGTTTCACATTATCAGCAATAGTCCATCCTGGATCTGTATAATAACCTAATGATGCGTAGAATGTATTATTTTTACCACCTCCTGAAAAACTTAAAGAGTGATTTTGTGTAATAGATGGTCTAAATAAAACACTAAACCAATCTGTATTAGCTAACTCATATTTTTTTAGGAAATTATTACGGCTCACAGGATCATTATTTACTAAATACCCACCAGTTTCCGGTACATATGTGTTAATTGCTTTTCCTAATATATTGTAAATACCACCGTATCTTCCTTGTACTGTACTTGGTAAATCTAAAAATCCTTTAGATTCCATTTCTTTAAAAATACTCATTGACTCTTGAGAATTCAAAATATCGTATTGAGTATAACTTGGTACATTTCTAACTGTTTGTTCTAAATTATAAGTAACTTTTAATGGCGAATCTCTACGTCCTTGTTTAGTAGTAACAACTACAACTCCGTTTAACGATCTAGAACCGTAGATTGATGTTGCAGAAGCATCTTTTAGAATCTCAACACTTTGAATATCGTTTGCATTAAGTCCTGCAACAGATGAACTTAATAAAGTATCTGAATTTCCAGAAGCCAAATCAGCAAATGAAATATTGATAATATCTTCCTGAACAACACCATCAATTACCCATAATGGTTTTGTATCTCCAAAAATTGAAGACGATCCACGCACTGTAATTTTAGGAGCTGTACCAAATGTTCCTGTTACGTTTTGTACAGTTACCCCTGCCGCTTTACCTTCAATCATTCTACTTACATCAACTACTCCATCAACTTTTAATTCAGTTCCTGAAATCTTACTAATAGCTCCTGTAAAAGTTCTTTTAGAGGTTTTTTCGTATCCTGTAGTTACAACAACTTCTTTTAAATTTTGTCCTTCTTCACTCAAAACAATAGTTGGGTTAACGTTTCCTGTGCCAATTTCTTTGGACTCCATTCCAACATAAGAAATCACAAGTCTGTCACTATTTGTAGGCATTTCAATTGAAAATCTACCGTCAAAATCAGTAAGGACAGCGATTTTTGTTCCTTTTACTAATACAGTTGCGCCTGGTAGCGGGCTACCTGTAGCATCTGTAACTACACCTTTAATAACAGGTCCTGCAGTTAATATTTCGAATAACGAATTATTAGCTTCAGTATTTGCAAAAGGAGCTGCAGCAGCATTTTTTTGCAACACAATCTGATTGCTTACTTCTGTATAAGTAATATTAAATGGTATTAAAATTCGATTTAAAATACTTGATAAAATTTCCTGGTCTGCATCTATGCTAACTTTTTGATTAAGTTGAGGCAATCTTGAATTGTACGAAAATTTTACATGTGCAGATTTCTCTAATTTAGACAACGCATTGTCTAAAGTTAGATTCGCAACATTGATAGTAACTTTTGTATCTAACTTTTTTTGCCCATTTACATCATTTGCCATGGCCACGCTTGAAAATACAAGTGCCAATACAAACTGAAATAGTGTTATTTTCATGATTCGATGGAGTAATCGTTGTTTAACAACTGGTTTTTTCATAATTTTGGTTTGTTTTGATTAATACTGATTCGAGTGTATTTTAAGAAACATTAATGAATTACTCTTTACAGAGAGCAATTCAATAAATTTAAGTGTCGAAAATGTTACAGCATTTCGGCACTTTTTTTTACTGCATTATCTTTTACATAGGCATTTTTATTAGTTTTATTTGGTTTTGGTTAATTTTCTATTCTCTTATTATTTTAAAAATTAAAAAAATAAGCTCTGTCCTATTCTTAAAAAGAATAGAATTCATTTCAAACTTCAAATCAAATATCATATATACAATTACAGTTGTATATTATCTTAGATTAATTACAACCTTCAGATGTTATGATGATTTGATTTCCGTTCATTTCAAAACTGGTGTTATTGCCAATACTATTACAAACAATTTTAAGCTTTTCCGTTAAGGGCTGGTCACTAAGCGACGTAGTAAGATGACAATCTTTAAGTTTGTTTTTAGGATAATCGATATCCACCAAGTAAGCCTGCTCAATTGTCTCGAAAATTTGTGATACAGGAATATCCGTAAACTCAAAACTTAATTGTTCAATATTTCCAACATTACGAGTCAATGCCTGATCTTGGGTAATGTTTGTAATTTTATTAAAACTCAATTCACTACGCACAAAACGTAATGCTTGATTAGGAAGTAAAACAACTTCTTCTTGATCTGACTTTGCAACTAAATCATTAGATCTTACCTTAACTTTACCGGTGCGAACAAGAACTTCGACATCAGGCTGATCAGAATAAGCTTTAACTCTAAAACTAGTTCCAACCACCTTCGTAACGATTTCGTTTGCATAAACAAAAAAAGGCTTTTTAGGATTTTTACTAATTTCAAAGAAACCTTCGCCGGATAAATACACCTTTCTTTCGTTTCCGGTAAAGATTTTAGGATAACTTAATTTGCTATTGGGTTGTAGTAAAACCGAACTACCATCAGATAACGTGATGATTTGCGGTTTGTCCGAATTATTAGTTTGCTCAACTAATCCTTCGCTATTTTCATCTATAAGTTCTTTATAAGTAACTACTTTACTTTCTGGTCCGAAATGATTTTCATAAAACCAAACTGACGCTAAGCCGAAAACTAAAGCTGCAGCAACTCCTCTGATGAAATATTTTTTGAAAAATTTTACTTTTGAATCTTCAACTGAATCATTTAGATTTTCTTTCTCTTCAATTTTGATCCAAGTATTTTGTAAAGCGCTGTGAATATCTGATGCAGACAAAGTCGAATCTGGAACTTTCATTGCCAATAATAATAGTCTGGCATCCTCTACCAACTTAGCACGTTGGCGATTCTCTAAAGTCCATTCTTCCCAACCATCTTCATCAATCTTAAATAAAATCCATGATTGAAATGATTCATCAGATAAAAAATCTTCTATTTCGGTATATTTATTACGTTTTTGCATCTAAAAAATGAGGTTACAAAAACATAGAGGACAGCTTTCTTATTATATACTCACCAAATTGTGATTTTTTTTACTTTTTTTTAAAATAAAATTAACATGCAGTTGAAGATAGTAGAATAATTAACGAAATACTCCCCTTCCATTCTTTGCGAAGTGTAAGTAAACCGCGATGTAAGAGATTACTAGCCGATTGGTAATTTACATCTAACATATCGGCAATTTGTTCCACTGTTAATCCTTGGTGATATCTTAAATACAGAGCTTCTTTCTGGCGAGCAGGCAAATCGTTAAGTAATTTATTCAGGTGAACTACTTTTTCTTTTGTAGCATAATCATCATCAATTAGCTCATGCTCTACAGAGAATTCTAAAAGAAATGCGATAGAATCTGTACTAGTAGCTTTACGAAAAATATGATCGCGCTCGTGCAAACGTGCAATTCGCTTACGAACGCTAGACAATAGGTAAGCTTTTACAACAACAGAACTTTGTAATCCGTTTCGATACACCCAAATATCCGTGAAAACGTCCTGAACACAATCCTGCACTTTTTCGGCATAAGGAGAAAGTGAATTTCCGTAATTAACCAAATCTCCATAGTATTTTTCGAATAATATCGAAAATGATTTTTCATTTCCATCTTTCAAGTTATTCCAAAGCGTAATGTCGTCAAAAGTTTTAAATTGTAAAGTTTTGGTATTCATATTTTATTTTGGGTAGAATTCTTGAAAATAAGCTCTTGGTTTTAACATAAAGAATACGGTTTTTTAACATTATCCTTTACTTCTGTGCGATAAATATATAAAAGCAAATTTTTAAAACCAATTATTTTACACAAAAGAGGCAGTTCCGTAATGTACGAAAACTGCCTCTTTTTACTGATTTACTTAGGGGTTAGCCATAGTTTTATTATTTTTCAACATATGAATAAACATCAAAATTGTCAGATTTTACCACCATCATTTTTGTTATTTTTTTTAACAAAACTTACTCCAAAAGTCCATTTGTCTGTTTCCGTTTTTAAAACATAAACCTAAATTCAACATATTATAATCTAAAACTCTTAATACAACAAAAGCCTTGCTAATAGCAAGGCTTTTGTTGTATTCTAATTTAAAATAACTTTTAGAAAGCTACATTCCATCTAGGTAATTTTGCATTTTCATCTAAGAAATTTTGCAAAACTTGTCCTTCAACTGCAGTTGGAATCGCTTTTACGTCAGCATTAAAAGTTTCGTACCAAACCACTTCTAAAGCATCAATGCTTTCAAGTTTCATTTGAGCTGGCCACGAATACTTTCTTCCTGTTTTTGCGAACTGGTGTCCGTTTACGATTTTATCATATAAACCACCATTTTTACTTTTTAAAGTCCCGTCGTTCTGAACAGTTCCTGTAGAACCAACCATAATCAATTCTTTTGCATCACCTTCAACAGCATAAACTACAAATATTCCTGCACCACCTTCCGGAGCATTACAAACTTGTTCTAAACTGTCTTCAATAGTAAAAGTAAAACTGTTGCTTACTTTAAACTTTTCTAATTCTTTACTCATATTTTTCTTTTTTAAGCTTCTAAGGTTCTGAGAATCTGAGTTGCTAAGTTTTAAATTATATTCCGGACATTTTAAAAATGTAAAAAAGTCTCAACAAAATATTGAGACTTTTTGGGAATTTGTTATTTTGAAATTTGGAGATTATCCAAGTACTTCTCTTACTTTTTTACCAATTTCAGCTGGTGAATCAACAACGTGAATTCCGTTGTCTCTCATAATTTGTTTTTTAGCAGCAGCTGTATCATCAGAACCACCTACAATAGCACCTGCATGACCCATTGTTCTACCAGCAGGAGCAGTTTCTCCAGCGATAAAACCAACAACTGGTTTACGGTTACCATCAGCTCTAACCCATTTAGCAGCATCAGCTTCTAATTGACCTCCAATTTCACCAATCATGATGATAATTTCAGTTTCAGGATCGTTCATCAATAATTCAACAGCTTCTTTAGTTGTAGTTCCAATAATTGGATCTCCACCAATACCAATAGCTGTAGTAATTCCTAAACCTTGTTTTACAACTTGGTCTGCAGCTTCATAAGTTAAAGTTCCTGATTTAGAAACGATACCAACTGTTCCTTTTTTGAAAACGAAACCTGGCATAATACCAACTTTAGCTTCACCTGGAGTAATTACTCCTGGACAGTTTGGCCCGATTAATCTAGAGTTTCTTTCTTTAACATAATTATTTGCTTTAATCATATCTGCTACAGGAATTCCCTCAGTAATAGCAATAATTACTTTAATTCCAGCATCAGCAGCTTCCATAATTGCATCAGCAGCAAAAGCTGGTGGAACAAAAATGATAGATGTATCAGCTCCAGCTTGCTCAACAGCATCTTTAACTGTATTAAAAACCGGACGATCTAAATGGCTAGTTCCTCCTTTTCCTGGAGTAACACCACCAACAACATTAGTACCGTACTCAATCATTTGAGAAGCGTGGAAAGTTCCTTCGCTTCCTGTAAATCCTTGAACAATTATTTTGGAATCTTTATTAACTAAAACACTCATGATATATATTTTATGTAGTTTTTAAAATTGTGATGCAAAAGTAAGGTTTTGTAACGTATTTTAACCTTTTTGTCTTCAAAAAAATTAAGAAAATTGACTCATTTGATAACCACGATATAATTTATCGTCTTTTATTTGCCAAATAGTAGCAAAATGGGCTAACAACATCTCTTCTCTAGGGTTCTCAATCGTTTTCACAAAATGAGAATATCGTATTGAAACCAGATCATCTTCAGCAATAATATGACTTATTCTAACTTTGGAACGTACATAAGCACGACTTAATTCATTTGCCATATCGAGCATCGAATTATGATCCATTTCGATTAATCCTTTGGTGCTGTGCCAATCTAACTTTACATCAGTATGCAAGTAAGTTTTCATGATTTCGCTATCAATTAAGGCATCTGACTTGTAAAATTTTTGAACAAATTCTTTTATAGACATATTACTTCAATTTATTTAAAATTTCAGGAATCTTTTTGATATTGGCCAATTGTTTTAACTTCTCTCTTGATTCTTCGATTGGAGTTCCAAAATAAGATTTTCCACCTTCAACCGATTTAGTAACACCAGTTTGCCCCATAATAACAGCCTTTGCTCCTATCGTGATTCCGCTTGTTGTTCCTACTTGTCCCCAAATTGTAACTTCGTCCTCAATAACAACACAACCGGCAATACCAGTTTGAGAAGCGATCAAACATTTCTTTCCAATCACCGTGTCATGTCCAACATGCACTTGATTATCTAGTTTTGTTCCTTCGCCAATTGTTGTATCTCCTGTAACACCTTTGTCAATTGTACAAAGAGCACCAATTCCAACATTATCCTCAATAACAACTCTTCCGCCAGAAATTAACTGATCGAAACCATCTGGACGTTTTTTGTAATAAAAAGCATCGGCACCTAAAATAGTTCCGGCGTGAATCATTACACTATCTCCAATTACAGTATGATCGTAAATAGTAACATTAGGATGTATCAAGCAGTTTTTACCAATTGTAACGTTGTTACCAATAAAACAATTGGGCTGAATTACCGTTCCTTCTCCAATAGTTGCAGAAAGAGCAATCGCCACATTTGTAGCTTGGAAAGGTCGAAAATGTTTGGTTAGGGTATTAAAATCTCTGAAAGGATCATCAGAAATCAAAAGTGCTTTACCTTCTGGACAATCTACTTTTTTGTTTATTAAAACAATAGTAGCCGCTGATTGTAAAGCTTTATCATAGTATTTAGGATGATCAACAAAAACGATATCTCCTGGTTCAACAACATGTATTTCATTCATGCCTAAAACGGGAAAGTTTTGGTCACCTATAAATTCGCAGTTAAGCAAATTTGCAATTTCTTGTAAAGAATGAATCTTTGGAAATTTCATATATTTAAATTAGAAAATTTGTCAATTAGAGAATGTGTCAATTAGAAAATGAGTCAATTAGAAAATAAAAACTATTCAATTTCTGCGTATGCATTAATTTTCTAATTGACTCATTGACAAATTATCTAATTAAAAATTACTCTTTTACACGCTCCATGTAAGAACCTGAAGCTGTATCAATTTTAATTTTATCACCTTCATTGATAAACAACGGAACGTTTACAGTTGCACCTGTTTCTACCGTAGCAGATTTTGTAGCATTAGTAGCTGTATTTCCTTTTACTCCTGGCTCAGCATAAGTAACTTCAAGAATTACAGAAGATGGCATATCTACAGATAAAGGCAAATCAGTTTCAGTATTAACCTGAACCATTACGCTTGTTCCTTCTTTTAATAGACCTGGCGCATCCAAGATGTTTTTATTCAAAGAAATTTGCTCAAAAGATTCTGTATTCATAAAATGAAATTCATCTCCTTCAGCATATAAAAACTGATAATTATGCGTCTCTACACGCACATCGTCAATTTTATGTCCTGCAGAAAATGTATTATCTAATACTCTTCCTGTGGTTAAACTTCTTAATTTTGTTCTTACGAAAGCAGGACCTTTTCCAGGTTTTACGTGAAGAAATTCAACGATTTTATAAATATCGTGATTGAATTTAATACACAATCCGTTTCTAATATCTGATGTAGATGCCATTTTTTTTTATTTTATTTAATTTTTGTTGAATCGTTTATTCGTTTAATTATTTAGTCGATCAAACGATTAAACAAATAAACAATTAAACTTTTATTTTAATAATTTCCTGAATAACCTTTCATAATTCCTCGTGATGAATTTCTGATAAAATCTAAAATTTCATCTCTCTCAGGAGTAGCTTCCATTTCAGCTTCAATAATACTTAAAGCTTGTGTTGTATTGTAATTTTTTTGGTACAAGATTCTGTAGATTTCCTGAATTTCTCTGATTTTTTCAGTACTAAAACCTCTTCTTCTTAAACCAACTGAATTGATTCCTACGTAAGATAACGGCTCTTTTGCTGCTTTTGTATAAGGAGGAACATCTTTTCTAACTAAAGATCCACCAGAAATCATAGCATGATCTCCAATATGAATAAATTGGTGAATCGCTGCCAAACCACCAATAACGGCGTGATTTCCAACAACTACGTGACCTGCCAAAGCAACTCCGTTTACAATAATAGCATTATTTCCAATTTCACAATCGTGTGCGATGTGAGCGTAAGCCATTACCAAGCAGTTATTACCTAAAATTGTCTGTCCAGACGCAACTGTACCTCTATTTATAGTAACACATTCTCTAATTGTACAATTATCTCCAATGATGGCAAGAGAATCCTCCCCGCCAAATTTTAAATCTTGTGGCACCGCAGAAATTACAGCCCCTGGAAAAATATTACAATTTTTACCAATACGAGCACCTTCCATGATGGTCACATTTGAACCAATCCAAGTACCATCACCAATAACAACATTATTGTGAATTGTTGTAAAAGGCTCTATTACAACGTTTTTAGCGATTTTGGCGCCGGGATGAACATATGCTAATGGTTGATTCATCTGTAAGTTTTATATTTTATAATTAAAATAATCTAATTTGGGCAACAAACGTAAACAATAAAATTGATTAAACTATTATTGTTTTCTAGCAATTTGAGCCATCAATTCTGCCTCAGTTACTAATTTTCCGTTTGCATAAGCATTTGCCTGCATGTGACAGATTCCTCTTCTAATTGGTGAAATCAATTCACACTTAAAAATTAAGGTATCACCCGGCAAAACTTTATGTTTAAATTTAACATTGTCAATTTTCATGAAATATGTTAAATAATTTTCAGGATCTGGAACAGTACTTAAAACTAAAATCCCTCCCGTTTGCGCCATAGCTTCAACAATTAAAACTCCTGGCATAACTGGTGCTTCAGGAAAATGTCCTACGAAGAAATTTTCATTCATAGTAACATTTTTCATTCCAACCACATGACTATCAGACATTTCTATAATTCTATCGATTAATAAAAATGGAGGTCTGTGTGGTAAAACAGCCATAATTTTATGAATATCCATTAATGGCTCAAGATTTAAATCATAAACCGGTACATGGTTTCTTTGCTCAATTTTAATAATTTTTGCCATTTTTTTAGCAAACTGAGTATTTACATAATGCCCAGGCTTGTTAGCAATAATTTTTCCTTGAATACGAACGCCAATTAATGACAAATCTCCAACAACATCTAATAATTTATGTCTTGCAGCTTCGTTTGGATAGTGTAAAGTAAGGTTGTCTAAAACTCCATTTGGTTTAACAGAGATTTTATCTTTCCCAAAGGCTTTCTTTAAATTCTCCATTGTAGCATCAGATATTTCTTTATCTACATATACAATAGCATTGTTTAAATCTCCACCTTTAATTAATCCGTTTTCTAAAAGAGACTCTAACTCATGTAAAAAACTAAAAGTTCTTGAATTAGCGATTTCTTCTTTAAAATCGGCTATACTTTTCATAGTTGCGTTTTGAGTACCTAAAACTTTAGTACCAAAATCAACCATTGCAGTTACCTGATAATCATCACTTGGCATAACAAGAATCTCGCTTCCAGTAGTTTCATCTGTAAAAGAGATCACTTCTTTTACCACATAAACATTACGTTTAGCATCTTGCTCTTCGATTTCTGCCTTTTCGATTGCTTCAACAAAATATTTTGAAGAACCATCCATAATTGGAAGTTCTGAAGCATTTAACTCTATAATAACATTATCCAAATCACATCCAACTAATGCAGCTAAAACATGCTCTGGAGTTTGAATTTTAACTCCTAATTTTTCTAAATTAGTACCTCTTTGCGTATTAACAACATAATTAGCATCAGCCTCAATGACTGGTTGACCTTGCAAATCTACTCTTACAAAAGTGAAACCATTATTAATTGGAGCTGGTTTAAAAGTCATTGTAACTTCTTTCCCAGTGTGTAATCCAACTCCTGTTAGTGAAATTTCATTCTTGATGGTCTTCTGTTTAACCATTATTTCCATTTTTTGGGTTTATTATTTGTTTTTTTAATTCATCCATTTCGGCCACAATCTTAGGCAAATTCTTAAAATGAACATACGATTTATTAAAATCTGTATATCCAAGTGATGGAGTTCCTTGTAAAATTTCTCCATCTTTAATGTTTCTTGCTACTCCTGATTGAGCTTGAAGTCTAACATTATTACCTATAACTAAGTGACCTGCGATACCAACTTGCCCGCCAATCATACAGTTTTCGCCAATTTTTGTAGAACCCGCAACACCAGATTGTGCAGCGATTACGGTATTTTTACCTATTTCTACATTGTGCGCAATCTGAATTTGATTGTCTAATTTAACTCCTTGTCTAATAATAGTAGACCCAAGAGTTGCTCTGTCTATTGTGGTATTTGCACCAATGTCAACATTATCTTCTATAATAACATTTCCAATTTGCGGCACTTTACTATATACTCCTTCTTCATTTGGAACAAATCCAAAACCATCTGCACCTATAATTGTTCCAGAATGTATGGTACAATTATTTCCGATAACAGTTTCAGAATATATTTTAGCGCCTGCAAAAATATATACATTATCGCCAATAACAACATTATCGCCAATAAAACTGTTTGGATAAATTTTTACGTTATTACCTAAAACCACATTTTGTCCTATATAACTAAAACTTCCTAAATATAAATTTTCACCATATTTAGTTCCTTCAGTAATAAAAGAGTTCGTTTCGATTCCATTTTTATTCAATTTTACTTGATTATAAAAATGCAAAAGCTTCGAAAAAGAGGCATAAGCATCTTCTACTTTTATTAAAGTTGTGGTAATTTCTTGTTCTGGTATAAAGCTATCATTAACAATAGTTACTGATGCTTTTGTACTATATATGTAGTTGATATATTTCGGGTTAGCCAAAAAAGTAAGAGATCCTTCCTCACCTTCTTCTATTTTAGACAGCCGAGAAACTTCTGCATTGGGATCCCCAACAACTTCTCCTTCTAAAATTTCTGCTATTTGTTCTGCTGTAAATTTCATTGCGACAAAAATATAAAAAATAGATTTTAAATGTTAATTTTATATAAGTTGTTTTGGAAAACAGATGTAATATTTTGTCACCAACTTAGATAACGATTTCAAATTCAGCTGATCAGATGCTTCAACAACATCTTCAATTGTTTTGTCTTTTTTCAAAATTCGTATCGGTTCTGCCTCTTTACTGTATGCTTGGTTTTTTATTTTCCCCCTAAAAATAAAATAACCGGCTTCTAATTGCGAAATATGATGTACTTCGGCAAATTCTTCTTTAAGAGACTGAGACTCTTCCATTGGAATTTTCTCTGCACTTAATTTAATCTTTAACAAATCTCTATTAATAAGCATTTTACTTAACGTAGAAAGTATAAAATCATTATGTTTTTGCCAAGCTTTTAGAGCGCTAATAATATCAAAATCATCTAATTGAGAAAACAAATCTAATTTCTCTGCGTCAAAATTTTCGAGAGTAATTTTATTTTTCATGAAATACAACAGAGGCTCACTGCAAGGAAGATTTATTCCTTTTAATGTTAATTCCTTTGCTCTTTTAAGCACTTTCATCAAAATTAATTCGGCAACTAAACTTGTTTTATGCAAATATGCCTGCCAATACATCAATCTTCTTGAAAGCAAGAATTTTTCTACTGAATAAATCCCTTTTTCCTCAATAACCAAAGTACCATCAACAACATTCATCATTTGAATTAAACGCTCAGAATTGACATTTCCTTCGGCAACACCAGTATAAAAGCTATCACGTTTTAAGTAATCCATTCGATCCATATCTAATTGACTTGAAATCAATTGCAACATGAATTTCCTATGATAATCACCTTTAAAAACCTGAATCGCTAAACTCAATTTCCCGTCAAATTCTTCATTTAGCTGGTTCATAAACAATAATGAAATAGCTTCATGATTTACATCTTCAACAATACTTTTTTCCATCGCATGCGAAAACGGCCCGTGACCAATATCATGCAATAAAATAGCAATCAATAATGCATTCTCCTCTTCAGATGATATTGCTACACCTTTAAATCGAAGAGTCTCAATGGCTTTCTGCATCAAATGCATACAGCCCAGAGCATGATGAAAACGCGTGTGATTGGCTCCGGGATAAACTAAATACGATAATCCCATTTGTGAAATACGGCGTAAACGCTGAAAATATGGGTGCTGAATTAGATCGTAAATAAGTTCGTTCGGGATGGAAATAAACCCATAAATGGGATCATTGAATATTTTTAACTTATTGATATGAGTCACTATTTGGTTATTTTTAGGTCAACAAATATAAGTAAATAACTATAAACAGCTTTGCGTTTTTCACTTAAAAATCAACAATAATTCATTATGATTATCAAGGCAGTAACAAATTGCAAAAAAATTTTAATACCAAAATCGCAATACTTTATTCTATAATTTATACTATTTTTAATACTTTTTAAGTTCTATACTTCTAAATTGCATTAAAATTATATTCGTTTATGGACAAGATAAAAATACTTTGGGTCGACGATGAAATCGATCTATTAAAGCCACATATATTATTTCTGGAGAAAAAAAACTACGCTGTAACTACTTGTAACAATGGTTTAGATGCAATTACTTTATTTGAAGAAGACAATTTTGACATTGTTTTTTTAGATGAAAATATGCCAGGAATGAGTGGTTTGGAAACACTTTCAGAAATGAAAGAAAAAAAATCGGCAATTCCGATGATTATGATCACCAAAAGTGAAGAAGAATACATAATGGAAGAAGCCATTGGTTCTAAAATTGCCGATTACCTGATCAAACCCGTAAATCCAAACCAGATTTTATTGAGTTTGAAAAAGAATCTGGATCATTCGAGATTAATTTCAGAAAAAACTACACTAGATTACCAAAAGGAATTTCGAAAAATTTCAATGGAATTAGCAATGGTTAATTCCTTTGAAGATTGGGTAGAATTGTATAAAAAATTGATTTTTTGGGAATTAGAACTTGAAAATATCAACGATCAAGGAATGATTGAAATCCTTGAATCTCAAAAAGTTGAAGCGAACTCTCAATTCGGGAAATTTATAGAAAGAAACTATGAGGACTGGTTTGCACCAAAGGCAGACAAACCAATTCAATCGCACAGTTTATTTAAAGAATTAGTGGTTCCGGAAATTAAGAAGAAAGACAAACCTATTTTATTTGTTGTAATTGATAATCTTCGTTATGATCAATGGAAATCTTTTGAAACTGTAGTTTCTAATTATTATAAATTAGAAAAAGAGGTTCCTTACTTCTCTATTCTTCCAACAGCAACGCAATATGCCAGAAACTCTATTTTTTCAGGTTTATTGCCAATCGAAATGGAAAAACAATTTCCGCAATACTGGAAAAATGATGTCGAAGATGGAGGAAAAAATCTTTATGAAGCCGAATTTCTTTCGGCTCAATTAAAGCGTTTGGGATTAAATATCAAAGAAGATTATTTTAAAATCACGAATTACGCTGGAGGAAAAAAACTTGCTGAAAACTTCAAAGCATTAAAAGGAAATGACTTGGTAACAGTTGTTTACAATTTTGTTGATATGTTATCGCACGCCAAAACCGAAATGGAAGTAGTTAAAGAACTTGCTTCAGATGATAAAGCTTATCGCTCACTGACTTTGAGTTGGTTTAAAAATTCTCCGCTTTTAGAAATCATTCAGCAAGCACAACTTTTAGGATTTAAATTAATTTTAACCACAGATCATGGAACAATTAATGTAAAAAACCCTTCAAAAGTTGTTGGAGATAAAAATACAAGTTTAAATTTGCGTTATAAAACAGGTCGTAGTTTAACCTACGAACAAAAAGATGTGTATGTAGTAAAAGAGCCAAAGACAATTGGTTTGCCTGCTATAAACATGAGTAGTTCGTTTATTTTTGCCAAAAATGATTACTTTTTAGCTTATGTAAACAACTACAATCATTATGTGAGTTATTACAAAAATACATATCAACACGGGGGAATTTCGTTAGAAGAAATGATTATTCCGTTTTTGGTATTCAACCCGAAATAAGAAAAGTTTTCAGTCACAGTTTTCAGTTTTCAACTGCGACTAAAAACTGTGACTGAGACTAAAAAATTCTTTTTAAAATGTTTTTCCGAAATAGAAAAAGTAACTATTATATGAAGAGAATATTGATTTTTTCACTCTTTTTAGTTTTTTTAACGAACATTAATTTTAGCCGCGCTCAAGATTGTCCTCAGGGAATCAACTTGATACCCATGTACGGTCAAGTCAAAAAATGTACGCAACAAATACAAAGTGACAATCAATTTATTGAAGAAGCCGAGAAACAATTTAAAAATAAAAAAGCTGCTTCTGAATACTATGCCAATAAAGGATGGGAATATTTTTATAAAGATGAACTTGACACTTCAATGAAAAGATTTAATCAAGCTTGGCTTTTAGATAATGAAAATCCAAATGCCTTTTGGGGATTTGGGAATATTTTAGGAAAGAAAAAAGAATACGAAAAATCTGTTGTTTATTTAGAAAAATCCATTGCGCTAGATCCAAATAATGGAAAAGTATTTTATTGTGCAGCGGTAAGTTATGGTCAAATATTTATGGAGAAAAACGATAAAAAATATTTAGATTTAGCTATAAAAAATTTAAATAAAGCGGTTAAAATCGAACCAAAGAATGGAAGTTATTACGCGCAATTAGCAAATTCTTATGCTTATTATCAAAAAAAAGATAGCTTAAATAAGTACATCAGAAAAACAGATGAAATTGATCCTAAATTAATCAATCCAGAAGTTAGAAAGTTTGCAAAAAAATAATAAAACTAAATTAAATAATAACAATGAATATCATTTTTTCATTAGATCAAATTGAAGAAGTAGCCGAACAAATTTTAGTGTCAAATCCTAAAAAAATTATTCTTTTTAACGGAGAAATGGGTGTTGGAAAAACCACGCTTATCAAGCAACTATGTAAAAGTTTAGGAGTTGAAAGCGCAACAAGTAGCCCAACCTTTTCTTTAGTTAATGAATATTCTACCTCAAATAATCAAATCGTTTATCATTTTGATTTTTACAGACTAAACAAAGAAACTGAAGCTCTTGATATGGGTGTTGATGATTATTTATATTCTGGAAATTGGTGTTTTATTGAATGGTCTGAAAAAATTGCGAGTTTACTTCCTGAGGAAACTTCTACAATTACAATTGAGTTATTGTCTGATGGGAAAAGAGAATTGAAATTAGCTTAAATAAAACACAATGAATACCCATAATATAGTAGAAATTATTCCCTTTTCTTCAGATTTAAAAGACCCCATTAAAACTTTAAACAAAGAATGGCTTCAAAAGTATTTTAGAGTTGAAGAAAAAGACGAAATCGTACTTTCAAATCCGCAAGAAGAAATTATCGACAAAGGTGGAATGATTTTCTATGCAAAATATAATAATGAAATTCTAGGAACCGTTTCCTTGCTAAAAATTGACAATACTACTTTTGAATTGAGTAAAATGGCCGTTTCAGATAAAGCTCAAGGTCTAGGCATTGGTAATAAACTTTTAGTACATTGTTTAGCTGTAGCTGAAGAAAGAAACATCAAAAGGTTATTTTTATACTCGAATACAAAACTACTTCCAGCTATTCATTTATATGAAAAATTTGGTTTTGTTGAAATTCCGCTTGAAGATGGAGTTTACGAAAGAGCCGACATAAAAATGGAAAAATTATTACCCTAAATATTAAAACACTATTAGCACAATTTTTACATTGATTTTAAAACTTTTTACGTAATTTGTACTCTTAATATTTCGCACAACCCATGTCAATCACCTTAACTCCATTTACGAAGCAACAATTGCTGCCACAAGAAGAAAAACTTGAAATTGGCCGATTTAAAAGAGAGCTTTTCATTGGGATTCCAAAAGAAACAAGTTATCAGGAACGTCGTATTTGTTTAACTCCAGATGCCGTGAACTCTTTAACTTACGAAGGTCATCGTGTAATGATTGAATCTGGCGCAGGAGAAAGTTCTAGTTATTCTGATAAAGAATATGCTGATGCTGGTGCAGAAGTAACAAAAGACACTAAAAAAGTTTTTGGTTGTCCATTATTATTAAAAGTTGAGCCGCCTACATTAGCAGAAATCGAGATGATTAATCCTGAAACGACGATCATTTCAGCCATTCAGCTAAAAACAAAGAAGAAAACTTACTTTGAAGCTCTAGCCAAAAAAAAAATTACCGCACTTGCATTCGAATATATTAAAGATGAAGATGGATCGTATCCAGCCGTAAAATCGTTAAGCGAGATTGCCGGAACTGCTTCTATCTTAATTGCTGCCGAATTAATGATTACGGATGAATTTGGAAAAGGACTTTTATTCGGTAATATTACTGGCGTCCCTCCTACCGAAGTTGTGATTTTAGGCGCAGGAACTGTTGGAGAATTTGCTGCTAAAACCGCTATTGGTTTAGGTGCAAACGTAAAAGTATTTGATAACTCAATTACCAAATTACGTCGTTTACAAAATAACTTAAGCCAGCGTATTTTTACTTCTACAGTACAACAAAAAGCATTATTAAAAGCTTTAAGACGTTGTGATGTAGCCATTGGTGCTATGCGCGGAAAAGAACGTTGTCCTATTATTGTTACCGAAACTATGGTTGAACACATGAAAAAAGGTGCCGTAATTGTAGATGTAAGTATTGATACTGGCGGATGTTTTGAAACCTCGGAAGTTACAACTCACGAAAAACCTACTTTTATAAAAAGTAACGTTCTGCACTATTGTGTTCCAAATATCCCATCAAGATATTCTAAAACTGCCTCACTATCAATAAGTAATATCTTAACTCCATACCTACTTCAAATTGCCGAAGATGGTGGTTTAGAAAGTGCTATTAGATGCAATAAAGGACTAAAAAACGGAATTTACTTATACCACGGAATCCTAACAAACAAAGCAATTGGCGAATGGTTTGATTTACCAGACAACGACATTAATTTACTTGTATTTTAAAGGAAGTTTAGCTTACCTTTGCTAAAAATTTATTTCATGAAGTTCGTACACCGTTTTGCATATTATTTGATTGGTCTTATTATGGGATGCTTTTTTGTAGCCCTTGTTTTTAGTGGAAAAGATACTCGTTGCAACTATTTTCCAAATGCAAGAGTTTTGAATGATTTAAGAACAAAACCTTTTCAATATTCTGATAAAGCAATCCAAACCTTAAACGAAAAATGGGTTGATACAGCTGATATCAAAAACACTTTAACATACGGAGATGTTGATTTTGACCAAAGTAATGTTCCTTTCAAAAAAGGAAAATTATATGTTATTGAAGGAAAAACGACTAAAAATCAAGAAATTATTCTAAAAGTCATCAATTACGAAAAGAAAGCCGTTTTAGAAGAGATTATTAAGAAGCCTACAGATAAATAGTCTGTAAAATAGAGCAGTTTGTCATTTCGACGAAGGAGAAATCTCCACAAGTAACTCCGAAACGAAAACCCAATCTTTGTCGAGCTTCTTGTGGAGATTTCTCCTTCGTCGAAATGACAAAACTGTGAAAAGTTAGCGTGATTGGTGTTTCACTACCACTCAATTTCTTCAATTCCCTTAGATTCTAAAAAAGCATTTGTTTTACTAAAATGTTTGTTGCCAAACCATTTTCCCTGATTAGCACTCATTGGCGAAGGATGACCGGATTCTAAAATACAATGTTTTGAGCGATCAATTTTAAGTCCTTTCTTTTGAGCAAAACTTCCCCATAACAGAAAAACAACATTTTCTTTTTTATCGGAAATTGCCTGAATTACAGCATCTGTAAAAAGATTCCATTTTAAATGTTTATGACTATTTGGATTATCTTTTTGAACCGTTAAAGAAGCATTTAAAAGTAAAACACCTTGTTTTGCCCATTTTTCAAGATTACCAGAAGTTGGCATAAAAATAGTTTCAAGATCCATATTTATTTCCTTGAAAATGTTACGCAACGAAGGTGGGATTTTTACCGTATCATTTACTGAAAAGCTTAAACCATTGGCTTCGCCTTCTCCATGATAAGGATCTTGTCCAATAATTACGACTTTTACATCCTGAAAAGAGCAATTGTTAAAAGCCGAGAAAATCAATTCTGCCGGAGGATAACAAGTATGAGTTTGGTATTCGAGTTTTAAAGCTAACATTAATTCTTTAAAATACGGCTTTTCGATTTCACTTGCCAAAACTTCTTTCCAATCAGAAGAAAGATTAATTTCCATTTTATTTATTTTTTTACAAATTACGCAAAGTTTTTTCCAAAGTACCAATTAATAGTGCTATTTAGTTTTAAAACTTTGTAACTTTGAATTTTACAACTTACGATATATAATGATATCCATTACCGAAAAAACATTACAAGATTTACAATTTCCAACTGTCCTTGAAACTATTTCAGCAGGCTGCAATACAGATATTGGAAAAGAAAAAGCTTTACATATAACTCCTTTTCGAGACAAAGAAACTTTAATGCAAGCTTTAATGCAAACATCAGAGTATGTCTCTTCTTTTCAAAACAATAATGCAATTCCCAATCACGGATTTGACGCTATAACTAATGAAATTAAATTTTTAGCAATTGAAGATAGTTTCTTAGAAGTTGGAAGTTTTAGAAAAATTGCAACACTATCGTCAACATCAAATTTCTTATTGAACTTTCTTAAAAAATTCGATGATTACTATCCTAACTTAAACGCAAGAGCTTCAAAAGTAGAATACACCAAAGACATTGTTACTTTAATTGACGCTATTGTAGACAAATACGGTGAAATTAAAGACAATGCTTCACCAGCTTTACTGAGTATTCGTCAGAATATGAATATCGTTCGCGGTAAAGTAAATCAAAGTTTTGGAGTTGCGCTTACTCACAATAATAGCCTTGGTTATCTAGACGACATCAAAGAAAGTTTTGTTCAAAACCGTAGAGTTCTAGCGGTTTTAGCCATGTATCGCCGTAAAGTAAAAGGTTCGATTTTAGGAAGTTCAAAAACCGGAAGTATTGCCTATATTGAACCGGAAGCAACTTTACAATATTCAAGAGAATTAGCAAATTTAGAATACGAAGAGAAAGAAGAAATTACCAGAATTCTAAAGCAATTATCGAACGCAATTCGTCCTTTCTTGCCTTTACTAATTGAATATCAGGAATTTTTAAGTGATATTGACGTGGTTGCTGGAAAAGCAAAATATGCCAATAGAATAAACGGAATTTTACCAACAATTACGGAGGAAAGAAGATTATTTTTCAGAGAAGCTTATCATCCAATTTTATATTTGAACAATAAGCAAAAGAACGAAATCACTCATCCTCAAACTATTGAATTAAAACAAGATAACCGAATAATTGTTATTTCTGGACCAAATGCCGGAGGAAAAACAATTTCGTTAAAAACGGTTGGTTTATTACAATTAATGCTTCAATCCGGAATGTTGATTCCTGTTCACGAACGAAGCGAAACTTTTTTATTCGACAGAATCTTAACTGATATTGGAGACAATCAATCTATTGAAAATCATTTAAGTACTTATAGTTATCGTTTAAAAAACATGAATTATTTCTTGAAGAAATGCAACAAGAAAACCATGTTTTTAATTGACGAATTTGGTACAGGTTCTGACCCGGAATTAGGTGGAGCTTTGGCAGAAATCTTCCTGGAAGAATTTTATCATCGTGAAGCTTTTGGGATTATCACAACACATTATTCAAATTTGAAAATTCTGGCTAACGAATTGCCTTTTGCCACAAATGCCAATATGATGTTTGATGAAAAATCGTTAGAACCAATGTACAAACTCGCTTTAGGTCAAGCCGGAAGTTCGTTTACTTTTGAGGTTGCATTAAAAAATGGAATTCCGTTTGGTTTAATTAATCGTGCAAAAAAGAAAATTGAAGTTGGAAAAGTTCGATTTGACAAAACTATTGCAACGCTTCAAAAAGAAAGATCCAAACTCGAAAAAACTTCTATCAACCTAAAAGAAGAAGAAACCCGAGCGCGTGAAGAAAGCAAAAAGATGGAAAACATCAATGTAAAAATTAAACAAAAACTGGAGAGCTATCAGGAATTATATGATAGTAACCAAAAGACGATTTACATTGGTCAAAAAATAGAAGATATTTCAGAGAAATATTTTAATAACAAAAACAAAAAAGAACTGATTGGAGAATTTTTGAAAATAATTGAAATTGAAAATTCAAAACGAAAAAAAGCAACTCCAAAAGAAGCCAAAGCTATAGTTGAAAAGAAAAAAGAAGTAATTGCAGAAGTTTCAGTTCAAGTCGAAGAAATTCGAAAAGAGAAAAAAGAAAAGAAACTTAAACCAGTTATCGAAAAACCAAAACCAATTTTAAAAGTTGGTGATCGAGTGAGAATGCTAGACGGAAGATCGGTTGGAAGTATTGATTCTATCGAAAAAAATAAAGCAACAGTAAATTATGGAATCTTTACTTCAAAAGTAAGTTTGGATGAATTGGAATTTGTTGAAGCTGGGAAGAAATAAGTTTTCAGTTTTCGGTCGCGGTTTTCAGTTATAAAAACTGTAAAATTGATCAAAAATTAAAATAAAGCGATTTAAGAATTTGTTTTTAAAAAGATAATCATGAAGATGGATTTTTTTTAAAATTCGCTTAGAAATAAATTATGAAAGTCGTTTTCAATCTATTAAACTTATTATTTTTAAATTTACAATAGATAAAACAAATACTTTTAATTACTGACATTTTTGTCATTTCGAGGAACGAGACTCGAGCGATAGCGAATAGACGAAGTAAATCACACGAGAAACTTTAAAATGTAAATCATCAATCTTTGTCGAGCTACGAGTGTGATTTTCTCGTTCCTCGAAATAACAAAAATTAATTTTAATAAAAAAATGCAAAATCTTCCAAATAATAAAAAAATAATCCTCTTTGACGGCGTTTGCAATTTATGCAATGGCGCAGTTCAGTTTATTATCAAAAATGATAAAAAGGATATTTTTAGATTTGTGGCTTTGCAATCTGAGTTAGGAAAAGAGATTTGCAATTATATTGGAATTGATCAGAATAAAATTGACAGCATAATTTTATACAATCCTGGTGTGGCTTATTATTACAAATCTTCAGCCGTTCTGGAAATTAGCGAAGATTTGGGTGGAATTTACAACTTACTTATTATTTTTAAAATCCTTCCAGAAAAACTTCGAAATTATATTTACGATTACATTGCTAAGAATCGCTATAAGTGGTATGGCAAAAAAGAAAGTTGCATGATTCCTACTCCGGAATTAAAAACTAAGTTTTTGTAAAGTTTCAATTTGTAAAATTCCAATTTTACAAAATATTGTTATCCCTATTTCCTCGAAATAACATAATTTCTCTTTAATAAAAAAATCCCAAATTCAAATCTTTTAAAATTTGGAATTTGGGATTTTTCATTTAAAAGTTATCCGATTAGTTTCTGATTAACTTTTTGTATTTCAAACGTTTTGGAGTTAAATCACCACCTAAACGTTTCTTTTTATTCTCTTCGTATTCTGAGAATCCTCCTTCGAAATAATAAACTTCAGAATCTCCTTCGAATGCTAGAATGTGTGTACAAATTCTATCCAAAAACCATCTGTCGTGAGAAATAACTACTGCACAACCTGCGAAGTTTTCAAGACCTTCTTCAAGTGCACGAAGTGTATTTACATCCAAATCATTCGTAGGCTCATCTAATAAAAGTACGTTTCCTTCTTCTTTCAACGTCATTGCTAAGTGTAAACGGTTGCGCTCACCACCAGAAAGCATAGATACTTTTTTGTTTTGATCACTTCCACCAAAGTTAAAACGGCTTAAGTAAGCACGAGAATTTACTTGACGACCACCCATCATAATTAACTCCTGACCATCTGCAAAATTTTCCCAGATAGATTTATTAGGATCAATATTAGAGTGTGATTGATCTACATAAGCAATTTTTACAGTTTCACCGATAGAAAATTCTCCACTATCTGGCTCCTGCTCTCCCATAATCATTCTAAAAATTGTCGATTTACCAGCACCGTTTGGCCCAATAACTCCAACAATTCCAGCTTGTGGCAAAGTAAAGTTCAAATTATCATACAACAATTTATCTCCAAAAGCTTTGGCAACATTTTTAGCCTCAATAACATTTGTTCCTAAACGTGGACCGTTCGGGATATAAATTTCCAGATTTTCATCTAGTTGTTTTTGATCTTCGTTTAATAATTTGTCGTAATTCTGTAAACGTGCTTTTTGCTTTGTTTGACGACCTTTAGCTCCTTGACGAACCCAGTCCAACTCACGCTCTAAATTTTTACGACGTTTTGATGCTACTTTTTCTTCAAGTGCCATTCTGCTTGATTTTTGATCTAACCAAGAAGAATAATTTCCTTTCCACGGAATACCTTCTCCTCTATCCAATTCAAGAATCCAACCAGCTACATTATCAAGGAAATATCTATCGTGTGTTACAGCGATAACTGTTCCTGCATATTGTGCTAAATGTTGCTCTAACCAAAGTACAGACTCAGCATCTAAGTGGTTGGTAGGCTCATCAAGTAACAATACATCAGGCTGTTGCAATAACAAACGACATAAAGCTACACGACGACGTTCTCCCCCTGAAAGGTTTTTGATTGGCGTATCTCCATCTGGAGTACGCAACGCATCCATAGCGATTTCTAATTTAGTATCGATTTCCCAAGCTCCCAATGCATCGATTTTATCTTGCAGCGCCGCTTGACGATCCATCAATTTATCCATTTTGTCTTGATCTTCGTAGTTTTCCGGAAGACCAAATAAATCATTGATTTTGTTATATTCTTCTAGAACAGCCATAGTTTCGGCAACTCCTTCACGAACAATTTCGATAACTGTTTTTTCGTCATCTAATTGTGGCTCTTGCTCTAAATATCCAACTGTATAACCAGGTGCAAAAACTACATCTCCTTGATAGTTTTTATCTACACCTGCAATAATCTTTAAAAGTGATGATTTACCAGAACCATTTAAACCTAAAATACCAATTTTAGCTCCGTAAAAAAAGCTTAAATAAATATTCTTCAATACTTGTTTGTCGCTGCTTGAGTAGGTTTTACTCAATTTTGACATCGAGAAAATTACTTTCTTATCGTCTGACATTTGTTATAATTTTATTTTATTATTTAATTTTTTATTGACTTTATCCTGCAATCGATTTATCGAAATTGGTATAAAAATAGACTAAACTCTACCTTTTAATGCGTTAAAAACCCAAGCATTAGCTAAAAAACCAACTCCCGTTGCTGCAAACCCCCAACCAGATACATCTCTGTATCTAAAAGCGCCAAGACCTATAAGTAACAATCCCATAAGTATCATTATAAAAGTAGCCCATCCTAAAATGGTATTCTTATTCATTCCCATAATTGTACAGTTATTTTTTAATGTCGTTTAATTTTACGAAATGCAAATATCGTGAATTTTCACGGCTTAATTAAATATTTTATACAGCATTTCCTTTAACAGATCTGACTGCGGTAAAGCATTCGCTCCAACACCTTTACTTTTAACATCGATATCACGCAAAGATCCAACTATCTGACTAACTTTTCTCATTGGATAATTTTTAATAGCTAAATCATATTCCTTTAAAAAGTAAGGATTTACACCAATTGCTGCCGCAACATTTTTTGGATTTTTATCCTTAAGTCCATGATATTTTAAAAGCTGAACAAAAAATCCAAAAACCAATCCTGTAGTCATTACCAATGGATATTCTTTAGGATTATGTGCAAAGTTTTCGGCAATTTTATACGCTTTTAATTGATTGCGTTCTCCAATAGCTTTTCTAAGCTCAAAAACATTATAATCTTTACTAAAACCAATATTCTCTTCAATATGTTGTGGCGTAATTACCGTTCCCTGAGGCAAAATAATTTGTAGTTTTTCGAGTTCATTATTGATTTTACTCAAATCAGTACCTAAAAACTCTACCAACATAGCATTAGCTTTTGGGTCAATTGTGTATTTTTTTCCCGCCAATACACGCTTTATCCAATCACCAACCTGATTTTCGTAAAGCTTTTTACTTTCATAAACAATTCCGTTTTGAGCCAAAAGCTTTGTAACCTTTTTTCGTTTATCAAGTGTTTTATATTTGTAACAAAATACCAATACCGTAGTTTCCATCGGGTTATTGACATATGACTCGATTTTATCGATTGTTCTTGATAAATCCTGTGCTTCTTTTACAATAACAACCTGACGATCAGCCATCATAGGATAGCGCTTGGCCGTTGAAACAATATCCTCAATAGAAACATCTCTACCATACAAAACGGTCTGGTTGAATCCTTTTTCTTCTTCGGCAAGTACATTTTGCTCTATATACTCAGACAATTTATCTATATAATAAGGTTCTTCACCCATTAAAAAATATATTGGCTTTATATTTCCGGCTTTTATATCATTAACAATTTTTACAACTTCGTCCATTTATTTTAGTTTTCAGTGTTCAGTATCACAAAGGAGCTTTAAAAAAATAATTATCTAATTTTCATATTGACTAATTTTCAAATTATATTTGCGCCATGCAGCAATTAAATTTTCCTTCTTATACTTTCCGATTCAAAAATAGCGAAAATAAAGTGTCTATTTTTGATGAAATCAGGAAAAAATTTATCATTCTTACTCCAGAAGAATGGGTCCGTCAGCACGTAGTTCATTATTTAATGAATGAAAAAAAATACCCTAAATCTTTGATTAACGTCGAAAAGGTTTTAACAGTCAATGGATTAAGAAAAAGATATGATGTTGTTGTTTTTAATTCTGATGGTTCTATACATATATTAGTAGAATGTAAAGCACCAGAGGTTAAAATATCACAAGCAACTTTTGATCAAATTGCGCGTTATAATATGACAATGCAGGCACGGTTTTTGAATGTCACAAACGGTCTGAATCACTATTATTGTCAGATGGATTTTGAAAACGAAAAATATGAGTTTTTAAAAGCATTACCGGATTATAAAAAATAATATTAAAATAAATAAAAATTACTTTTGGATAAAATTGCTGTTGTCATTTTAAATTGGAACGGAATTAAACTGTTAGAGCAGTTTTTACCTTCTGTTGTTCAATTTTCTGAAGGAGCTACTATATATGTAGCCGATAATGCGTCGACAGATGATTCTGTAAATTTTGTCAAACAAAACTTCCCCGCTATTAAGATAGTTGAAAACAGCGGAAATCATGGCTTTGCAAAAGGTTATAATGATGCGCTTCAACATATTGATGCTGAAATTTATGCATTAGTAAATTCAGATATTGAAGTAACTCAAGATTGGCTAAAACCAATTTTAGAAACTTTTGAAACTGAAAAACAAACTGCTATTATTCAGCCTAAAATTCTTGATTTTAAAAACAAAGAATATTTTGAATATGCAGGTGCAGCCGGTGGATTTATTGATAAATATGGTTTTCCTTTTTGTCGTGGACGCATTTTTGATACTATTGAGAAAGATAATGGTCAATATAACGACAATTGCGAATTGTTTTGGGCTTCGGGCGCATGTTTCTTTATAAGAAAAGAAGTTTTTCATGAATTACATGGCTTTGATGAGAGTTTCTTTGCTCATCAGGAAGAAATCGATTTATGCTGGCGCGCTGCTAATGAAGGGCATATTATTAAATACAATTCAGAATCAACAGTATATCATGTTGGAGGTGCTACTTTGCAACAAGGAAACCCTAAAAAAACCTTTTTAAATTTTAGAAATTCGCTTTTAATGCTTGTAAAGAATCTACCAAAAAAGGGATTATTTTGGGTCATTTTCTTCAGAATGGTTTTGGACGGTATTGCTGGTATCCGTTTTCTTACACAAGGAAAATTCAGCCATACTTTTGCTATTTTGAAAGCACACTTTTCGTTTTATTGTATATCTTTAAAGTATCTTCGGGACCGAAAAGATTTTCAGATCCAACAATACTACAGTGTAAAAAGTATCGTTTTCTTGTATTACATAAAGAAACAGACCGTATTTAAAGAAATCTTTAACAGTAATCAAAATATTAAAAACTAAATTTGTAATCAACGTTTAATTAAATATAATACCTATGAGAAAAATAGTAATTGCACTATCAGTATTAATGGCCTTAACTTCGTGTGTATCGAAAAAGCAATACGCAGCGTTAGAAGCTAAGAACAAAGAAACCCAAGATTTATTAAACTCTTGCACTGTAAAACTAAATGCTTGTTTAACTGAAAAAGCTGCATTAGCTGCTACAGCAGACAGCTATAAACAACACAATCAAGATTTAATAAGCACTTCTAAAGACTTAACTGTATTAACAACTAAAGGAGCTGAAAATCTTGAGAAATCTTTAGAAAGTTTAAAAGAGAAAGATTTAAAAATATCTAGACTTCAAGATGCATTAACTAAAAAAGACAGTGTTACTTTAGCATTAGTTACAAGCTTAAAAGGTGCTGTTGGGATTAATGATCCAGATATCGAAATCAACGTAGAAAAAGGAGTTGTATTTATTTCTATCGCAGATAAATTATTATTCAAAAGTGGTAGCTATGATGTAACTGATAAAGCTAAAGGTGTTTTGGCTAAAGTTGCAAAAGTAGTAAATGACAAACCAGATTTTGAATGTATGGTTGAAGGGCACACAGATAACGTTCCTTACAAAAGCAACGGAGTTTTGTTAGACAACTGGGATTTAAGTGTTAAACGTTCTACATCTATTGTACGTGTATTAACAAATGACCTTGGTGTTAACCCTGCAAAATTAATCGCAGCTGGTAGAAGTTCTTATGTACCATTAGTAGCTAATGATACTCCAGATGACAGAGCTCGTAACAGAAGAACTCGTATTGTTGTTATGCCAAAAATTGATCAATTCTATGATATGATCGAAAAAGAAATGAAAAAACAAGCGAAATAATCTTCGTTTACATACATTATGATACAGAAAAAGCAGGTCAATAGACCTGCTTTTATGTATCCTTAATTTTTTTAATAACCAATTAAATATAAATCAAGAATAGCATTATTTTTAATCAACTAACTAAATTTAACTAATAATAAAGTTAGCTATTTATTTTAAAAAACGATGTAATTTCAGTATTTTTTTACAAAATATCAATATCTCCTTTTCCTTCTCTCACAATAACAGGCTCAAATTCCGACAAATCAATTATCGTTGATGCAACGTTATCTCCATAACCACCATCAATAACCATATCAACAAGATTTTGCCATTTTTCAAAAATCAATTCGGGATCTGTAGTATATTCAATTACATCATCTTCATCGCGAATCGAAGTCGACACAATAGGATTTCCTAATTGACGTACAATTTCTAAAACTATATTATTATCCGGAACACGAATACCTACAGTGGTTTTCTTCTTGAATTCTTTTGGTAAATTATTGTTTCCAGGCAAAATAAAAGTATAAGGCCCAGGTAAAGCTCTTTTTAAGATTTTAAATGTAGACGTATCGATTTGACGAACGTAATCTGATAAATTGCTCAAATCATGGCAAATGAATGAAAAATTTGCTTTCTCTAACTTCACTCCTTTTATTTTAGCAATCTTTTCTAAAGCTCTCGAATTTGTAATATCACAACCTAAACCATAAACAGTATCTGTTGGATAAATTACTAAACCTCCATTTTGAAGCACTTTTACAACCTTTGCAATTGCAGCTTCACTAGGTTTATCAGGATATATTTTTATGAACTCAGCCATTTTTTTTAGAATAAAGATGTTAGACAATAGAATAAAGACTACTCTTTAATTCTTATATTTTTTTTAAATAAATTAAGATAATTTCAATTGTAAATAGATTTAATTTTAAACTAAAGAAAAATCTAATCTCTAGAAAAACTATGAAAATTTGTTAAGATTAAAAATCAAATCCAGTAATAAAAAATTATTTTTTTCAAAAATCTATTTTCTATCATCTTTCTTTTACACTCTTTTCTTAACCAACAACATCTAATTTAGCAAATCTAAGTAACAATTTCTTGATACCTCCTACTTCAAATTTGATTTCTGCTTTTTTATCTGCCCCAACACCTTCCAGATTAACAACTTCACCTTTTCCAAAACGTTCGTGCATAACAACATTTCCAATAGTTAGCGAATTGTCAAATAAATTTGGCGCCGTACTATTTGGGTTGTTTCCTGCAACCGGTTTTAGTTTACGAATATTCAAATCAGGTTTGGGTTGATTATCGGTAACGTGTTTTGGTGGTGTTGATCCAATTGGCTTTGCTAAGCGTAATTTCGATTTATCAATATCTCCAAAAATATCTCCGTCGATTGGTGATTTATAGCGGTAATTCGTTTCTGCTGGAGTCAGATATTCTAAATATTGTCCATCGATTTCCTCAATAAAACGAGATGGTTCACTATCTGTTAGTTTTCCCCAACGGTAACGTGATTGTGCATAAGTCAAATAAGCATGGTGTTCTGCACGAGTTAAAGCTACGTAAAATAAACGACGCTCTTCTTCTAGTTCGCTTCTGGTACTCATACTCATTGCACTTGGAAACAAATCTTCTTCCATTCCCACTACAAAAACATGTGGAAACTCAAGTCCTTTTGCTAAGTGAATTGTCATTAAAGCTACACGATCTTCATCAGAAGTATCTTTATCTAAATCTGTTGCAAGTGCGACATCTTCCATAAATTCAGATAAAGCTCCTCTTGCACCATCAATTTCTTTTTGTCCTTCAGTAAAATCTTTTAAACCATTTAAAAGCTCTTCGATATTCTGAATTTTTGCCATTCCTTCCGGAGTAGCATCTTTTTTAAGTTCCTGAACTAAACCTGTTTTCTTTGCGACATAATCTGTGATATAAAATGCGTCATGATTTTGATCAATTACCTGAAAATTCTGAATCATAGTAACAAAATCCTTTATTTTGTTCTTTGTTCCAGTATTCAGTTTCAAATCGATTTTATCAATATTTACCATTACTTCCCAAATCGAACGTTTATAGTGATTGGCAGCAATAGTAAGTTTTTCGACAGTTGTATCACCAATTCCACGAGCTGGATAATTAATCACACGAACCAAAGCTTCTTCGTCTTTTGGATTGATTACCAATCGTAAGTAGCATAAAACGTCCTTAATCTCTTTACGTTGGTAAAATGATAATCCACCGTAAATTCGATACGGAATATCTCTTTTACGTAAAGCATCCTCCATGGCACGCGATTGTGCATTGGTACGATATAAAATCGCAAAAGAACCATTGTGCAATTGATTTTGCATCTTTTGCTCAAAAATGGTACTTGCTACAAAACGCCCCTCTTCAGCATCTGTCAAACTACGATGTATTTTAATTTTTGAACCAAAATCATTTGCAGTCCAAACTACTTTATCCAGTTTCGTTTTGTTGTGTTCCATCACAGTATTGGCAGCTTCAACAATATTTCTTGTTGAACGGTAATTTTGCTCTAAACGAAACATAATTACACCTTCATAATCCTTCTGGAAATTTAGAATATTATTGATATTCGCTCCACGGAACGCGTAAATACTTTGCGCATCATCTCCAACCACACAAATATTCTGAAACTTATCAGATAAAGCTCTTACAATTAAATACTGAGAGTGATTTGTATCTTGGTACTCATCAACCATAATGTATCTAAAACGGTTTTGATATTTAGCCAAAATCTCAGGAAAACGAGTCAGTAATTCATTGGTTTTTAATAATAAATCATCAAAATCCATTGCACCTGCTTTAAAGCATCGTTCTACATATTGCTGATAAATATCTCCCAATCTAGGTCTTTTCGCCATTGCATCAGCTTCAACCAATTCAGGATTGTTGAAATACGCTTTTACCGTAATTAAACTATTTTTATAATTAGATATACGTCCTAAAATCTGTTTTGGTTTATAGATATCACGATCTAATTGCATTTCTTTAATGATAGAAGAAATCAATCTAGCCGAATCCTGAGAATCATAAATTGTGAAGTTAGACGGATATCCTAAATGATCTGATTCTGCACGAAGAATACGGGCAAAAATCGAGTGAAAGGTTCCCATCCAAAGATTTTTCGCTTCAGATGCTCCCACAATATCCGAAATCCTGTGCTTCATTTCACGAGCGGCCTTGTTCGTAAACGTAAGCGATAAAATATTGAAAGCGTCAATTCCTTGCGCCATCAAATAAGCAATTCTAATTGTTAAAACACGGGTTTTGCCTGAACCCGCACCAGCAATAATAATCATTGGCCCGTCTTTTTTTAGAACGGGTTGTCGTTGCGCCTCATTGAGCTGGTCAATGTACTTTTGCATGAAATTTTTCTCCATATGATGCAAAAATAAGAATTAATGATTGAAAAAGCTACTAAGATTCGGAGGTTCTGAGATGCTAAGTTTTTTTCTTTTTTGAAGCCAAAAAATAGGCATTTTATTGAACATGGTTTCCCGCTTTCGGCTATATCTCTCCATTTCATTACGAGGATACCGCCTCTATCGGGGCTAGAAATAAATAACTGGCATTTTAAAAATATTCTATCCTCAATAGCCGTTGGTTTTAACCAACGGAATAATTGAACGAACTCTTCGGCTTTAGCCAAACTTTGTGATTTTGGCTAAAGCCATATATATTTAATCTTGAAGACCGTTGGTTAAAACTAACGGCTATTTAATATGTTTTAAAAATTCTTATATGATTTAGAATATTAAAAAAATTATTGACGATATATCTTATAATTTCTTATATCACTTACATCGTTCAAAAAGACTACTTATAGAAAACGTCGTATGCAAATCGTATTAAAGTTCCAATTACCACAACCAAAAAGAAAATACGAATAAACCCATTTCCTTTACTTATTGCTAATTTTGCACCAAGCCAGCCACCAAGACCATTGCTGATTGCCATAGGAATTGCAATTGACCAAATGATTTTTCCTTTAATCATAAACAAACAAATCGAACCAAAATTAGTTGCCAGATTTACCATTTTAGCATTAGCTGAAGCATGTAAAAAGTCAAAACCTAAAAGTGCAATAAACGCAACTACAAAAAAACTACCGGTTCCTGGGCCAATAAATCCGTCATAAAAACCAACAATTATACTTATTACTACTGCATATATTATTTGTGTCGTGGCTGAATGATCTTTTGCAACGTGTTGCCCAAAGTTCTTTTTGGCATATGTATATATAAATAGCAATGACAAAACGACCAACAAAAGTGGTTTCATAAAATCGTTACTTACCATAGTCAATAAAGTCGAACCCAAAAACGCCGATGGAACTGCTAAACACATCATTATTAGAAGCAATTTCCACTGAATCACAACTTTTTTCAAGTATTGAAAAGCAGCAAAAGCTGTTCCGCTAAAAGCTGGTAATTTTAAAGTTCCAATTACAGTAGAAACTGGTAGATTAGGCAACAAAATTAATCCCATTGGAGTCTGAATCAGTCCGCCGCCGCCAACAATAGCATCAATAAATCCTGCAGCAAAAGCAGCCAAGCAAAGAAAAAGTATTACGTATGAATCCATTAAAAGTAAATTTCGATTCTTAAAAAATAAGTTGCAAAAGTAAAGCTTCCGTTTTGTTTATTACCAAAAAATTAAAACGGATTTCTCGACAAAAAGTATATTTTTGTTGAAAAATTTACCCAAATGGATTACACAAGAATTATAGAATTAGCCAGTTATACTTTACCAGCCATTGTTACAGGTTTTGTGGCTTACCGTTTTTTTGAATTACACATTAAAAACAATGATAGAAAACGTGCTTTTTTATTGAATAAAGAATATCAAAAGCAATCTTTACCAATACGTTTACAAGCTTACGAGCGCATGACTTTATTCTTGGAACGTATTAATTTGACAAAATTATTAATTAGAATTTCGCCAATTTCTAATGATAAAAACGATTATGTAAACTTTCTAATCGAACAAATCGAACAGGAATTTGAACATAATTTAACGCAGCAAATTTATATGTCTGACGAATGTTGGACAATCATCACAACAGCAAAAAACTCGACGATACAAATTATAAGAAAAGCCGCTATGAGTGATCGTGTTGATAGCGCTGACAAACTTCGTGAAGTGATTCTAAATGATTTATTAGAAAAACAATCTCCTAGTAATGCCGCTTTGGGATATATTAAGAATGAGGTTGCTGAGCTTTGGTAAAACATTATTTTAGAGTTTATATTATTTTACTTAAAATTGTTTGAGTCCAATTCTCATCTCTTTCAGAAATTATAATGGTTTTAAATCCATATTTTTGACCTTCCATTTCAACTCCAACTGAATCATCTATATGAATATCAATATTAAAAATGGGAGGGAATTTAGAACAATTTACATCCGTTTTATTCATTCTCTTTAGATGTTTCTGTTGATTGATTACAAAATCAACAGGAATTCCATAAGAGTAAAATGTTGTCTTTATTCTTAATTCACTTCGATACGACGTTGTGTAGATATATATTTGATGCTTTTGTTTTTTTATTTCTTTAAATAAATCTATTGTTCCTTTTCTAATACTTTCAACACCTAAAAATCGCTGGAACAAATTAGATTTTTCAAGATCAAATTTATTTTTAGAAATTAAAGTATCATCAAGATCAAAAGATAGTATCATGTAAAATTAGTTTCTTCTGTTTTTAAAATCAATCTAAAATCTAAAATTACCTATTATCACTCATAACTTCAGACTTATTTTGAGCATATTCATAACCTTGTTCCCACCATTCTTTCATCACTTCTTTATTAAAAATAAGGGCATTATCCGTCAATTTAGTTGGTGTGTAATATAAGTTAAGTTTTACATTCTTATTGTTTGCCATTAGTTTTCCTATGGCAATATCATGTTTCTCAACCTGATCTAAAGCAATTCTAAACAAATCAATCATTAACGAAAACGGATTTTTACCAATAACGGTCTTATCCATATTCACCTCAGTTTCTAAAATAATTACGTCTATTTCGGTTGCACCGCGATTAATAGCTTCTCGGATTGGGACTAAACTTGAAAATCCGCCATCGCCGTATTCGCAATTATCTTTTTCGACCAAACTCATAAACGGAACGTAATTACTCGAAATCCATGACCAGTCGCAAAACTCTTCATAAGTACAATCTTTTACTGATTTGTATTCTGCTTCATTTTTAGTAAAATTAGTTACCGTAATTACAACATCGTTTTTTAGTTTTTTAAGCTTATTAAAATCCGAAATTGAAAAATTATTCCGAATATATCTCTTCAATCCTTTGCTTTCACCAAAGGTTCTCTTTCCTTTAAAAAATTGACGTAATACATTGAAGTGATTAATGGTTACAATATCTACTCCATCTTTAATTTTGATTACAAAAGGACAAATATTAAAAATGCTTGCCATCGTAACATTTGTATAAACTGAGTGAATTTTTTTGATATGACCCAATGCTAAATGCGGAATAAGCAAACTTCCTGTAGAAGTTCCTAAGAACAAATCGTATTCGTGATTTTTTTCTTCTATTAGATATTGCGCTACACCACCGGCAAATGCGCCTTTACTTCCTCCACCAGAAATAACCAATGCTCTCATATACTTATTGTAGGTTTTTATTTTTTTTTGTAGAGAGAAAAGAAAATAGAAGTAAGAATAAAGACTTATTTATAATCGTTAATCTTTGCTCTAATTCCTTACATCTTTCTTCTATTCTCTTTATTCTATCCTCTTTATTCTTTCAACAAACGATTCAATTGAAATTGTTCATCGGGGTTCAAATTAGGCAAAATTCTCTCAAACGAAGCACGTAAGTCTGATTTTTTTAATAAAATTCGAATTGTATCTCTACCATATTTTGAAAATTGCCACATATGATGCGTCGTCGCATTTACTAAATTAGACAACACCTGATCGTTAATAATTTTAAAAGCAATTAATTTTTCAAGTGCATTTTGTCGTGTTGTAGCCTCATATTTTGTCGAAGAAAATGCGATCAATTCTGAAACTAAAGCATCTGAATTATCAATGTAATTTGCAGTAGACAATGCTAATGAAAGCCAAAGCGTTCGAAGGTTATAATCATTAAAACCAATCCAATCTTTCGATTTATCTAAATAATCTACTCGATGATCTGGAAAGTTTTTCCATAAATAATACAACGCAATTTCTTGCGTTTGATACGATTTATCATTTAATAAAGTTTCGTATTCCGTTCTAAAATCTTCGGGAATTTTTGCCAGCGAACCTGCAACAGCTTGTCTAACTTGTAAATCGTTTGTGTGCAAAGCAATTAATAATAATTCTTTCTTTGCCTCGTATTTTTCAACTTCTAACTGATTGACAATTGTTTCTTTTACCGAAAAATAAACATCAGATTCTAAAGTCTTTTTAAAAAATTCTTCTTTTTCTGCCAAAGGCGTTTTTTTCAATTTATCAACTTCCAAGCGAACTTGAATAGACTTATTTTTACTCAACAAAGCATTTGCGGTTGGTGTATCAAAAACAGTAGATTCTAACCAGGTTTTCTGAAATTTTTCTAAATCAAAGCCAGATAATTTTCTAATCTCGTCAAAGAAATTTTGAGTATTTACAGTTTGGTATGCATATTTTTTTAGGTAACTTTTAATCGCTTTTTTGAATGCTTTATCTCTAATTGATTCGTGTAAAACAAACAATGCCCAAGCTCCTTTTTCGTAAAAAGTAAGCGAACTGGCTTTTGCATTCAAAACCGGAATCGAATCTGTTCTGGAAGCAAATTTTATCTGTTGGGCTGTATCATATAATTTCGAATAAAAGAAATCATCACCATAAATATCTCTTTCAGCCAAAGCGGCAAAGTAAGTCGCGAAACCTTCCTGAAGCCAATGATGTGTGCTGCTCTCGGCAGTAATTAAATCGCCAAACCAATGATGTGCTAATTCGTGCGCATCGACATTCGTGTAATTACGATCTTCAAAACCAATAGAATCTACAACGTAACGTGTTGCAAAAAGTGTCGATGTTGTATTTTCCATTCCAGCATACAAAAAATCTCGAACCGGAATTTCTCTGTATATTTTCCACGGATATTTTACTCCAATTTCTTTTTCTAAGAAATCAAAAATGCGTTTAGAGTATCGATATGTCGGTTCAAACCGATTGGTATCTTTATTTTCTAAATAGTATTCTAATGGAATTTTCGACTTTGCTTTTAATTCTTTCTTATCATACTTTCCAACAGCAAGCATTAACAAATAAGAGCTCATTGGTTTTTCCATTTCATACTGCCAATAAAACAAGTCTCCAATTGTATTTTTCAGTTTTAAAACACCATTAGAAACCACTTGATATTGTTTATCATACGAAATACCCAAATTAAAAATTACCTTTTCGTTGACATCATCAAAACTCGGAAACCAATTACTTGTATATCTACCCTGTCCTTGCGTCCAAATTTGAACATCTTGATTTTCTATATCTACAAAATACAAAGCTTGTTTTGGTTTAACCAAATATTGAAAAGTCAAATGATTTTCTCCTTTTTCAAAATTATCAATGATTTGCAATTGTTTACCGGAATTAACAAAAACGACGTCTTTATTATTAATTTGAACTTTAGAAAATTCCATGTTTTTGGCATCAATCTTAATAGTATCAATTGGTTTTAAAACCTCAAATTGATAATCGACAGAACCAGAAACCGATTTTTCTTTTACATTTAAAGTCAATTGCCCTGTAACCGATTTAAAATCGACAAATTGAGTTTGTTGCGCAAAAAGACAAGTAGTAAAAAATAGAAAGATGTATTTCATTAAAATAAATTTGAAGGCAAAATTCAAAGTTACAAAGGTTTCAGCAACAAATCGAATGAAATTTGTAAGTTTACCTCAGAAAATTAAAACATCGTGTCAATACCAAACAAAGCTTTATTTAACTGGAGCAGCGGAAAAGATTCTGCTCTGGCTTTATACAAAATTCTACAAAATTCTGATTTTAAAATCGAATGTTTATTAACAAGCGTTAACCAACAATTTCAACGAATATCGATGCATGGTGTTCGTGTTGAACTTCTAGAAGCACAGGCGAAAAGTATTGGTTTACCTTTAAAAATAATGCAGATTCCGGAAATGCCAACAATGGGAATCTACGAAAATGTAATGACCGAAAGCTTGACTGAGTTAAAAAATCAAGGCGTCACACATTCCATTTTTGGAGATATTTTTCTGGAAGATTTACGAAAGTATCGTGAAGATCAATTGGCTAAAATTGGTTTTGAAGGCGTTTTTCCGCTTTGGAAAATTCCCACACAAGATTTAATACAGGAATTTATTTTGCTTGGTTTTAAAACTATTGTCGTTTGTGTAAACGAACGTTATTTAGATAGAAGTTTTGTTGGTCGAATTATCGATCAGGATTTCATTAATGATTTACCAGATGATGTTGATGTTTGCGGAGAAAATGGCGAGTTTCATACTTTCACTTTTGATGGACCAATTTTTTCTAAACCAATCAATTTTGAAATTGGAGAAATTATTTATCGAAAATATGAAAAACCAAAAAATGAAGATTCATCAAATACAGCTTGCGATACAAGCACAAGCGATGCTTTTGATTTTGGATTTTGGTATTGTGATTTGATTACAAAATAGCTTGTCAGGCTGAGCGAAGTCGAAGCCGCTCAATATTTTTTGGCCACGAATTCACGAATTTTTATTTGCTACTATAATGTAAGTAATTCGTGAATTCGTGGCTATTTTTTGTGTTATTCAGCATACATCGCAAGCAAATTCGTAACCGTATTCCAGTTTCTAATTGTTGCGGTTACGTTTAGTTTTTTCTCTATGTATTTTTGGTCAAAACGAGTTTTTCCTGCACCAACGGCATATTTAATAAAAATTCTATTTCCATCAATACTAGCTTCGTCTGGCTTAAACTGACTGATTTTAAGATCATTTATATTCTCGCTTTTAAGTGCAATTGACACAAAAGCTACATACAGTTTTTTAGTATCTATTTCTTTCTCTTTCAAAAATGGACTGTTTTTAAAACACAATTCCAAATCATCTTTTGTAATAACAATAGTTGGAACTTCGTGTCCAAAAACCTTAAAAATTTCCTGCTTGATCATGAAACCAACTTTCGACGCGCTTTCTTCATCTGTATCAACAAAAACATTTCCAGATTGAAGATAGGTTCTCACATTTTGAAAACCAATATTTTCCAACATCGTTTTCAAGGCTTCCATTTTCATCATATTGTGGCCAGAAACATTGATTCCTCGTAAAAGAGCTAAATGTGTTATCATTTTTTAAAATTTTATGCCTCAAAGATATTATTTTCTGAACTTTAAATTCTCTCATTTTCAAAATTCCTAATTAAAATCTATCTTCGCTTTTTGAAAGAGAAAAGAAATAAGAATAAAGAAAACAGACTAAAATGAATCTAAATTTTCCTTATTCTATTCTCTTTATTCTATTTTCTATTAATCTAAGAAGTCTAAAATCTAAGGATCTAAAAAATAATGTCTAATAATCTCCTTGAAACTCCCATTGAATACTTAAAAGGTGTTGGCCCAAGTCGCGGTCAATTGCTTCGTAAGGAATTGGGTATTCATAAATACAGAGATTTAGTCAATTTTTTTCCAAACAGATATATTGACAGAACGCGATATTATAAAATCAACCAACTTCAAAACACAGGAGCTGAAGTTCAAATTATTGGTAAAATCATCAACATAAAAACTGTTGAATTTGCTAAAAACAAAAAACGATTGGTTGCCACTTTCGTGGATGATACAGGACAAATAGACTTAAATTGGTTTCAAGGACATAAATGGATTCGCGAGAGTTTAAAGCTGAATGAGGTTTGTGTGATTTTTGGAAAATGCTCACTTTACGGAAGCCAATTTAGTATGGCGCATCCGGAAATCGAATTGTTAAGCGAACACGAAAAAAGCCTGCGATCTGCAATGCAACCCGTTTATCCTTCGACAGAAACATTGACCAATAGAGGAATTTCGAACAGGACTATTAATAAGTTAATGGAGCAATTGTTTCTTGAAACTCAGGCTTTGTTTACCGAAACCTTTCCTCCTTATTTAATTGAAGAATTAAAACTGATTTCGAAAAGAGCCGCTTTATTCAACATACATTTTCCTAAAAGTACAGATGTTTTAGCAAAAGCCCAGTTTCGATTAAAATTTGAAGAATTGTTCTTCATTCAATTACAATTGATAACTAAAAACCTGATTCGTAAACACAAAATAAAAGGGCATCCGTTTACAAAAGTAGGCGAACTTTTTAATGAATTTTATCAGAATCATTTGCCTTTTAAGCTAACCAACGCTCAAAAAAGAGTAATCAAAGAGATTCGTTCAGATATGGGAAGTAATGCCCAAATGAATCGACTATTGCAAGGAGATGTTGGCTCAGGAAAAACGATTGTCGCCTTTATGAGTATGCTTTTGGCAATAGATAATGGTTTTCAGGCTTGTTTAATGGCACCAACAGAAATTCTTGCCAATCAGCATTTTATCGGTTTATCAGAACTGGCACAAACCTTAAATCTTAATATAAAAATTCTAACAGGTTCTACCAAAATCGCAGCCCGAAGAATTATTCACGAAGAACTCGAAAACGGAAGTTTACATATCTTAATTGGTACACACGCATTATTGGAAGATAAAGTCAAATTTCAGAATTTAGGTTTGGCCGTTATTGACGAACAACATCGTTTTGGTGTTGAACAAAGATCAAAATTGTGGAAGAAAAATGAAATTCCACCGCACGTTTTGGTAATGACTGCTACTCCAATTCCAAGAACTTTAGCCATGAGTTTATACGGTGATTTAGACATTTCTGTAATAGACGAATTGCCTCCTGGAAGAAAACCAATTCAAACAGTACATCGTTTTGACAGTAACAGATTGAAAGTTTGGAAATTTCTTCGAGATGAAATTGCTCTTGGAAGACAAATTTATATTGTTTATCCTTTAATTCAGGAATCTGAAAAAATGGATTACAAAGATTTAATGGACGGTTATGAGAGTATTTCTCGTGATTTTCCGTTGCCCCAATATTCGATTTCTATTTTGCATGGAAAAATGAAACCTGCTGAGAAAGATGCCGAAATGAAACGTTTCTCCGAAGGAAAAACAAACATTATGGTGGCTACAACGGTAATTGAAGTTGGTGTAAATGTTCCCAATGCCAGTGTAATGATTATTGAAAGTGCAGAACGTTTTGGTTTATCGCAACTGCATCAGCTTCGTGGTCGTGTTGGTCGTGGCGCCGAGCAAAGTTATTGCATATTAATGACAAGCCATAAATTAAGCGACGATAGTAAAACCCGAATGGGAACTATGGTACAAACCAATGATGGTTTTGAAATTGCCGAAGTCGACCTTAAACTTCGTGGTCCCGGCGATTTAATGGGAACACAACAAAGCGGTGTTTTAAACCTTCAGATTGCAGATATTGTACGTGACCGAGATATTCTGGGTTTAGCCCGAAACTATGCTATGAAAATTTTAAAAGAAGATGGTCCATTACAAAAACCAGAACATGCAGTTCTAAAAGCTGTTTTTATCGAATTAACAAAAAAGAAAAACATCTGGAATTATATTAGCTAAATTTGATCTATAAAAGCCAAAAATTGCAACATTGCAAAGTTTTTTTCTACTCCACATTAAACCATCGTAAACAAAATCAATCTAACCAAAGTCCTAATTTAAAACTTGTACGTACAAATGTTAAATTAAAGGCTTAGCTCTTTCGATTTCGCTTCAAAAAGTTAAATTTGTGAGCTTACTAAATATATACCCAAAAATACATTTACCTCAATTTTATGAAAGTAAAAAACCTAGTTTACGCCCTATTAATCATTGTAATAGGAGGATTTATTGCCTACAGAGTCGTATCGAATAAAAATAAAAACGACGAATCTAAAAAATCTGGAGACAAAGGAGCTCCAATAACTGTTAACGGAATTATTGTAAAAACTTCTACTTTTGACAATAATCTATCTTTAACAGGATCTATTGAAGCAAACGAACAAGTAGAAATTCATAGCGAAGTTTCAGGAATTGTTGAAGGAATTTACTTTAATGAGGGCAGTAATGTAAACAAAGGTCAAGTACTTTTTAAAGTAAATGATATTGAATTAAAAGCACAACTAAGACAAGCTACAACAAGAGAAGGTTTGGCTGCTGAAAACGAAAGAAGAGCCAAATTACTACTTCAGAAAGAAGCTATTAGTCAGGAAGAATTTGATGTTGCAAAAGCAGATCACGCATCAGCACAAGCACAAAGTCAATTAATAAGAGCTCAAATCGCAAAAACATCTGTAAAAGCACCTTTTTCAGGAAAAATTGGTTTGCGTTCTATTTCGCCCGGAACCTATATTACCCCAACAGTTGTGGTAGCAAAATTAGTAAACACAGGAAAATTAAAAATTACTTTTTCTATTCCCGAAAAATATGCTTCGCAAGTAAAAACGGGTTCAACTATAGAATTTACTGTTTCTGGTTCAACCAAAGTTTACACAGCAAAAATATATGCTATAGAACCTGAAGTTGCCGTTGCAACGCGTACTTTACAAATTCGTGCAATTGCAGATAATACTGACGGAAAACTATTTCCAGGAACTTTTGCTGATATAAAATTACCTTTAAACATTATTAAAGACGCGATTGTTATACCAACAGAAGCTATAGTTCCGGTTCAGGGTGGTAAAAAAGTTTTTATTTCTGATATGGGTAAAGCTAAGGAAGTTATGGTTGATGCTACCACTAGAACAGATGCTTCGATATTAGTTTTATCGGGTTTAAAAGCTGGCGATACTTTAATAACAAGTGGTGTTATGTCTTTAAAAAACGAAGCTCCTGTAAAAGTTAAAGTAAAATAAGTTTTGAATTAGGAGTTATGAATTAGGAGTTAGAAAAATCTATATTCTTTATTCTGTATTCTTAACTCTAAAAATCTGAACTCAACAATCTAAAATCTAAAATCTCACATGAGTTTATCAACCACAAGTATAAAAAGACCTGTTTTAACGATTGTACTGAATCTTTTAATTATTCTATTCGGTTTCATTGGTTATACATTTTTGGGTGTTCGAGAATTTCCTTCGATCGATCCTGCACAGGTTTCAATTAGAACAAATTACACAGGAGCCAATTCCGACATTATAGAATCTCAGATTACAGAACCTCTCGAAAAAGCCGTAAATGCCATCGACGGAATTCGAAATATTACCTCTTCTAGTAATCAAGGAAGTAGTAATATTACCATCGAATTTAATCTGGATAAAGATTTAGAAGAGGCTGCAAATGATGTTCGTGACAAAGTTTCGCAAGCAGTTCGAAGTTTACCCCAAGATATTGATGCGCCGCCAGTTGTATCTAAAGCGGATGCAGATAGTGAAGCTATTATTTCGATGACGGTTCAAAGTGATACCAGAAGCGCTTTAGAATTAAGCGATTATGCCGAAAATGTTATTTCGCAACGATTAGAAACGATTCCGGGTGTAAGTGCCGTTCAAATATGGGGACAAAAACGTTATGCTATGCGTTTATGGATTGATCCTGTTAAGTTGGCTGCATATGGTTGTACTGTTGCCGAAGTTCGTGATGCCTTAAATGCACAAAATGTCGAATTACCATCAGGAAAACTAACAGGAAATAATACAGAACTTACTGTAAAAACTATTGGAAATCTTTCTAAACCAGAGGAATTCAACAATATTATCATTCGTACCGATGGAGATAAAATCGTTCGCTTGAGCGATATTGGTGGTGCCGAATTAGGACCAGAAAATTTAGAAACAAAATTAAGCCAATCAGGATTACCATTAATTGGTTTGGCAATTGTACCTATGCCGGGTGCCAATTACCTTGACATTTCGAAAGAGTTTTATAAAAAATATGAAGCTTTACAGAAAGATCTTCCAAAAGATATCAAATTAAACATCGCTCTTGATAATACTATTTTCGTAAAAAAATCAGTTCTTGAAGTTGCTGAAACTTTGGGCATTTCTATTATTTTAGTAATTATCATTATCTATTTATTCTTTAGAGATTGGGCAATTGCCTTTAGACCTCTAATCGATATTCCCGTTTCATTGATTGCTACGTTTTTTATCATGTGGCTTTTTGGATTCTCTATCAATGTATTAACATTATTAGCAATTGTTTTAGCAACCGGTTTGGTGGTTGATGACGGAATTGTAGTTACCGAAAATATCTTCAAAAAAGTAGAAGAAGGAATGTCGCCAATCGAAGCGGCAATCAAAGGTTCTAATGAAATTTTCTATGCTGTAATTTCCATTTCAGTTACACTTGCCGCTGTATTTTTACCTGTAATTTTCTTAGAAGGTTTCGTAGGCCGACTCTTTCGGGAATTTGGAGTTGTAATTGGTGCCGCTGTATTAATTTCGGCGTTTGTGTCCTTGACTTTAACTCCAATGTTGAATGCCTATTTAATGAAAGGTGGCGAACAGAAGAAATCTAAATTCTATGTTAGAACTGAACCGTTTTTCGAAAAATTAAATAGCGGTTATGCCGATTCGTTAAAACGATTCATGGATAAAAAATGGATTAGTTTTCCAATTTTAATTGCATGTTTTGGATTAATTTATTTGTTTTTTACCATACTTCCAAAAGAAACTGCTCCGTACGACGACCGTAGTTCTGTTACGATGAGAATGACAACCCCAGAGGGATCATCGTATGAATACACAGATCGTTTTATGCAGGAAATCTCTAGATTAATTGATGATTCTATTCCGGAGAAAAAAGTGAGTTTGGTGATTACATCTCCCGGGTTTAGTTCTAATTCTGTAAACTCAGGATTGGTAAGGCTTACCCTAAAAGATGTTGACGAAAGAAAAGCATCTCAAAAAGAAATTGCCGAAAAATTAACCAAATGGACTAAGAAATATCCAAGTGCCAAAACTTCTGTAACACAACAACCTACCATTGCTGTAAACAGACGTGGAGGACTTCCGATTCAGTATATTATACAAGCGCCAACTTTTGAAAAACTAAGAGAAAAAGTTCCTGTTTTTATGGATGAAGTTGGAAAAAGCGACGTATTCTCTACAACAGATGTAAACTTAAAATTCAATAAACCTGAAATAAACGTAAGTATCGATCGTGCAAAAGCCGAAAGTTTAGGAATTTCAATTATCGATATTGCTCAAACTTTACAGCTTTCTTTAAGCGGACAACGTTTTGGTTATTTTATTAAAAACGGAAAACAATATCAGGTAATTGGTCAATTTGATCAAAAAGACAGATCTAAACCTCTGGATTTAACGTCGATGTTTGTAAAGAACAAAAAAGGCGAATTAATTCAGATGGATAACGTTGTAAATGTCGAAGAACAAAGTAATCCGCCACAATTATATCACAACAACCGTTATATGTCAGCAACCGTTTCTGCTGGTTTAGCACCTGGAAAAAGTATCAGTGATGGTATTGCAGAAATGGATAGAATTAAAGCTAAAGTTTTGGACGAAAGTTTTACAACTGATTTAAGTGGAGAATCTCGAGATTTTGTCGAAAGTAGTTCTAATACTTCTTTCGCTTTTGGGTTAGCACTGCTATTAATATTTTTAATTCTTGCAGCGCAATTTGAGAGTTTTATCGATCCGTTAATTATAATTTTAACTGTACCAATGGCGGTTGCGGGAGCTTTATTCTCGTTATGGTTATTCAATCAAACCTGGAATATTTTTAGCCAAATTGGAACTGTAATGCTTATTGGACTGGTAACTAAAAATGGTATTTTGATTGTCGAATTTGCCAATCAGTTACGAGAACAGGGAAAACCAAAATTAGAAGCTATTTTAGAAGCATCAGAAGCTCGTTTACGTCCAATTTTAATGACAAGTTTGGCGATTGCTCTAGGAGCTTTACCAATTGCAATGTCGCTTGGAGCAGCATCTACAAGTAGAATTGGAATGGGAGTTGTAATTGTTGGAGGAACTATTTTCTCATTAGCATTAACACTTTTTGTAATTCCTGCTATTTACTTTATGTGGTCTAAAGAAAGAAAGCATTATCCGGAATTTGACCATATTGACGAATACGAAAGAGAAAGTAAATAATTTATTAGCCACACATTCACGGATTGTAAAAACTACAATTCGTGAATTTTGGGCCAAAGAAAACCTTATATGAATACTAAAATTTTATTCCGCACTTTAATATTTTTCTTCTTGTGCTTTGCAAAAGTAAATGCGCAGGAAGTTCTAACTATTGAAGATGCTATGAAAATAGCTTTAGAAAATAATTTTGAAATTAAAATCGCTAAAAACAATTCAAAAATTAGCGATACCAATGTAACTATTGGAAACGCTGGAATGTTGCCAACAGCAACGGCTTCGATTACGGATAATAATAGCGTTACCAATTCGTCGCAAACACGTCAGGACGGAACTTCAACATCATTGAATAATGCCAAAAACAACAGTTTAAACTACGGCGTAAGTTTAGGATGGACTGTTTTTGACGGAATGAAAATGTTTGCAAAACTAGATCAGTTAAAAGAATTGCAAAAACTTGGAGATTCTGAATTAAAAAGAACTGTTTTAGTCAAAATTGGTCAGGTAAACAGTGCTTATTATGACTTGGTACAACAGCAACAGCAATTGGCAGCTTTAGATACTACGATTGTCATTTCTAAGCAAAGATTAACATTGGCGCAAAACCGATTCAGCATTGGAAAAGCCTCAAAACTTGAAGTTTTAAACGCTCAGGTTGACTTAAACTCAGATCAGGTTGCGTTATTGAGACAAAAGGAATCTTATGCAAATGGAAAAATTTTATTGAACCAATATTTAGCCCGTGATCCAAAAATAAATTTTACGGTAACCAAACATGTTACTGTAGATAACAAATTAGTTTTGGTTGATTTAATGGATTTAGCTCAAAAACAAAATCCGGCTTTAGAATCGCAAATAATCAATAAACGTATTGCAGAACTGCAACTTAAACAGGTAAAAGCAGATCGTTATCCAATTATTAACTTGACTTCCGGATACAATTTTAACGAAAATCAATCGAGTTTAGGATTTACAAGTTCATCTTCATCAAAAGGTTTTAATTACGGCTTTAATGCTTCTATAAATGTATTTGATGGATTGAATCAACATCGAAATGAAAAGGTAGCAAAATTGCAAATTGAGAACTCTCAAATCGCAATAGAACAGCAAAACATGATCTTGAATACGCAATTAAGCACTGCTTTTCAAACTTATCTTACTAACTTAGAATTAATTAATTTAGAAGAAGATAATGTTGTAATTGCTAAACAAAATTTAGATATTACATTAGATAAATTTAGAATTGGAACTATAACAACGCTTGATTTTAGAACTGCTCAGTTAAACTATGTAAATGCAAAAGTACGTTACAGCAATGCTCAATATGAAGCAAAATTATCTGAAATTGCTTTGAAAGAATTGGCAGGAAATATTAATTTTTAAAGTAAATTTGTTTAAAAACTTACTTTAATGATTTCGTACAATACCAAAGACTGGTTTACATTTATTTTCCATTTTCATAAATCTGATACGGTTAGAAAGCTTTTCCCTATCATGATTGCTATAGCAATTTATTCTGCTATAGTTGGTTATCTTGAAATTTACTATTTTAAGATTGGAAAAAATGATTACATCCACAATATTCCAATTATGCATGGAATGTTAGGCTTTGTAATTTCGTTATTATTAGTTTTTAGAACCAATACAGCTTATGATCGCTGGTGGGAAGGACGAAAATTATGGGGAGGTCTTGTTAATAATAGCCGTAATCTGGCTATTAAACTTTCGGCAATGCTAAAAGATGAAAACGATAGAAAATTCTTCAGAAAAATCATTCCCACTTATGCTAACGTTCTGCACAAACATTTACACGACTCTGAAACTAGCAGACAACTTTTTGACGATGTAGATTTAGAAATTGATCATCACAAACACAAACCAAATCAGGTTAAAAGAATGATGTTTCATAAAATCAATGATCTTTATGACGCTAATAAAATTACCGGAGAACAACTTATTATTCTAAACGACGAATTACAAGCTTTTACAGACATTTGTGGTGCGTGCGAGAGAATTAAAAACACACCTATTCCCTACTCTTACAGCGCTTTTATAAAAAAGTTTATCTTCTTTTATACCATGACGCTTCCTTTTGGATATTCTGTAAGTTTAGGATATCTAGTTGCTCCTGTAGTTGTTTTTATTTTTTATGTGTTGGCAAGTTTAGAGCTTATCGCAGAAGAAATTGAGGATCCTTTTGGTGAAGATGAAAATGATTTACCCACAAAAAAAATTGCTGAAAACATCAAAAAACATGTTGAAGAACTGATTTAATAAAACGTTAAATCTAAGATTGTTACAATTATTTTGATTAAATTTAAAGTCTTCACTAAAAATTTAACCGCAATGAATAATCAACGTGTTTTAATTCACCCACCTCATTTATCGAATGAAAAATCATTAAAAACGCTTGTAGAAAACAGAAGTGTTTACACCTTGAATCATTGTGAATTAAACCTATTTGAAACCTACGAATCATCTGAACTGGTTCCGCTAAAATTTAACGATTTTGTAGTAACCAGTATGTTAAGGGGTAAAAAAGTGATGCATCTTTTTGATGAACCCGGTTTTGATTATTTGCCGGGAGAAACCGTAGTTATTCCATCGAATGTCGAAATGAAAATTGATTTTCCCGAAGCTTCAAAAGAAAATCCTACGCAATGTCTGGCACTTGCCATAGACAAATCTAAAATAACAGACACGTTAAATTTCTTAAACGAACGTTACCCAAAAGAAGGAAGTGATGCCTACTGGCAACTAAATTATCAAAATTATTTCTTTTACAACAATGTTGATCTTGCCACAACCATTAGTAAACTGATTAAAGAGTGTATGAGCACTTCGATTACTAAAGATGCTTTGGCAGATTTGACTTTGCAAGAATTATTAATTCGAATCATTCAGACACAAACCATAAAATCGATCGACGAAGGAACTAGCATTCAATCGAATAATCCAATTTTTGAAGTAACCGAATTTATCAAACTTAATTTAAAAGAAAATATAAACCTTAAGAGTTTGAGTGATAAAGCTTGTATGAGCACAGCATCATTCTATCGTTTTTTTAAACGAGAATTAGGCATGAGTCCTATTGAGTATGTTTTGAATGAAAAAATCAAGCACGCCAAAAAACTACTAAGAAATCCTGGAATTCAAATTAACGAAGTCTGTTATTTATCCGGATTTGAAGATGCAAATTATTTCATTCGCTTATTTAAGAAACACGAAGGAATTACTCCGAAACAATATCAGCTGTTGTATATTAATTAGTTTTTAGACACATTCAGAGATACTGAGGTTCTGATATTTTTAGTTTTTCATCGAAAACACAAACCCGACAGGTTTTTAAAACCTGTCGGGTTTACCAAAAAAGTATGTCATTTCGACGAAGGAGAAATCACACAAGAAATTCCGTATTTAAAATTGTCAATCTTTGTCGTCTTACGCGTTTGATTTCTCCCTTTGGTCGAAATGACAAGATTAATAAAACCTTTGTCCCTTTGCCCCTCTGAACCTTTGAACCTCCTTTAATCAATTGTTAATTAAAAAAGTTACCTCAAGTAACAACGACCTTAAGGTGGTTATTGCGGCGGGGCTCACCTCTTCCCATCCCGAACAGAGTAGTTAAGCCCGCCTGCGCAGATGGTACTGCAGTTATGTGGGAGAGTATGTCGTCGCCTTTCTTTTCAAAAACCCTATCCAATCGGATAGGGTTTTTTTGTTTTTTAAGTTTTGAAAAAGTATCGATAGTTTTCTGTTAAATTATAGTCATTTTTGGGTTTTAGTTTGTGTCGGGTTAGCCTTTTTAGATGTGAATCTGTATTTTTGTGTTAAATATTATAATTTAGATATGAAAAAAAGTATTGTATTGTTGACATTGTTTGTTATCTCAAATTTAAGTGCTCAACAGCGCCCTAAGTTAGTAGTTGGTATTGTCGTAGATCAAATGAAAATGGAATATTTGTATCGATTTTCAGATGATTTTTCACCAAACGGATTTAAAAGGTTAATGAATAATGGATATACTTTTCAGAATATGCATTATAATTATATGCCAACTTATACAGCTCCTGGACACGCTTCAATTTATACTGGTACTACGCCTGCGACCCACGGGATTGTAGGAAATGAGTGGTTTAGCAGAACACTTGGAAAAGAAATGTATTGTACAGATGACGCTAATGTGAAAACTGTTGGTGATGGTACTGCAGAAGAAGGTGCTATGTCTCCTAAAAATTTGCAAAGTACTACAATTACTGATGAAGTACGTATGGCAACTAATTTTGCGGGTAAAGTTATAGGTATGAGTCTTAAAGATCGTGGTGCAATTTTGCCTGCTGGTCATTTTGCAAATTGGGCTTTTTGGTATAGTAAAACTGGTTCTTTTATATCTAGTACTTTTTATGGTGATAAATTACCAGAATGGGTTTCTCAATTTAATAGTGAGAAACATTATATGCCCTATATAAATAAAGGTTGGGATTTGTACAAGCCAGCTTCAACGTATAATGAGAGTTTAGAAGATAATAACCCATACGAGGGGAAATTATATGGTAGTGCGGCTCCAGTTTTCCCCTATGATTTAAAAAAAATGTATGAGAAAAATGATGCTGGAATTTTAAGAGCAACTCCTTATGGAAATGATTTATTGGCTGAGTTCGCGATGAAAGCCATCGAAAAAGAAGAATTAGGTAAAGATAATATTACAGATTTCTTAACGGTTAGTTTTTCTTCAACAGATTATGTAGGTCATTTACTTGGGCCTCGTTCTATGGAACTTCAGGATACTTATTTGAGATTAGATCAAACTATTGCAGACTTTTTGAATTATTTGGATAAAACAGTAGGGAAGGATAATTACTTACTTTTCTTAACTGCAGATCATGCTGGTGCAGAGAATGTGATTTATCTTAAAGATCATAAATATAATGTCGATAATTATCCGTCAAAAGAGGTTAAAAAGAGTTTACAAGATTTTTCAACAAAAACTTTTGGTGTTGATTTAATTCAAAACTATTCTAATTTTAATGTGTTTTTTAATAAACAAATTATAAAAGACAAAGCTTTAGATTTAGTAAAAGTGAAAAAATCATTTAAAGACTTTTTAATTTCACAACCACAAGTTAAAAGAGTTTATACAGAGGAAGAAATCTTGGCAAATGGAGGAAATGATTATTACTTGAATTTTGTTGCCAAAGGTTATGATGTTACTCAGAATGGTGATTTAGTAATTATAGATAAGCCAGGAGATATCGAGTATTCGACTACAGGTACTTCACACGGAACTCCTTATTCTTACGATACTCACGTACCAGCAATTTTTTACGGTTGGCATATTAAAAAAGGTGAGTCTTATGATAAAAAAGCAATTACAGAGATTGCTCCTACAATAGCTCAGAAAATCAAAGTTACTTTTCCGAATGGTACTGAAGCAAAAGTTTTGCAAGAAGTATTAGATGAAAAATAAGATATAATAACGCATAAATAAAAAGCCTGTCATAATAATTTTATGACAGGTTTTTTTATTTTATGCTCAAAAAAAGGCTTTTCAATTAAGAAAAGCCCTTTAGTAGTGATTTAGTAAGCACTTATTTTAATGTTAACACTATGCGTTTGTTAACACTAATTCTTCGTTGAATGGAAGATTCCATGCTTCAGCAACTCCTTTGTAAAGAATTTTTCCATTAGCGATGTTTAATCCCTTTTTTAATTCTTCATTTTCATTACAAGCTTTTTCCCATCCTTTATTAGCTAATTGTACTGCATACGGTAAAGTTGCATTTGTTAAAGCTAAAGTAGATGTATAAGGTACAGCACCAGGCATATTTGCAACACAATAGTGTACAATGTCATCGATGATAAATGTTGGGTTTTCGTGAGTGGTCGGTGTACATGTTTCGATACAACCACCTTGATCAACTGCAACGTCAACAACTACAGTCCCTGGGCGCATTAATTTTAGCATATCGCGAGTAATTAAGTGAGGTGCTTTTGCTCCTGGAATCAAAACAGCTCCAACAATTAAATCAGCTGTTGCGATTGCTTTTGTGATATTGTAGTGATTAGACATTTCTGTATTTACGTTCGCTGGCATAATATCATCTAAATGGCGTAAACGTGGTAAACTTAAGTCCATAATAGTAACTTGAGCTCCTAAACCTGCAGCCATTTTTGCAGCTTGAGTTCCTACGATTCCTCCTCCTAATACTAAAACTTTTGCTGGCGGAACACCCGGAACACCTCCTAAAAGAATTCCTCTTCCTTTTAATGGTTTTTCAAGGTATTTTGCTCCTTGTTGAATAGCCATACGACCTGCAACTTCAGACATCGGAACTAATAATGGTAAACTACGATCTGCTTTTTCAACTGTTTCGTAAGCTAAACATACTGCACCTTTTTCTAACATAGCGCGAGTTAAAGGTTCTGATGAAGCAAAGTGAAAGTAAGTAAATAATAATTGATCTTTTTTGATTAATGGATATTCAGATGCTATAGGCTCTTTTACTTTAATAATCATTTCGGCAATAGCATATACCTCTTCAATAGTTCCTAGAACTACTGCACCTGCAGTTGCGTATTCCTCATCGCTAAAACCACTTCCTAAACCTGCAGTGGCTTGTACATAAACAACATGTCCATGTTTTTTCATTTCAGAAACACCTGCTGGAGTTAATGCAACACGGTTTTCATTATTTTTTATTTCTTTTGGAACACCTATTATCATTTTGTTATATTTTTTTGTTTTTATTGAATTTGTTTTACAAAACTACAGATAGAGAATATATTATTGATTAATGAGGAATAAATAAGAAAATATTATTTTATTTAATACTTTTACAGAAAAAAATACTGTTTAAGGAAATAAAAAAGCCTTCAAAAAGAAAAAATGACTAAATTTTATTAATCAATGAAAACGTTTTCGTTATGGCTTTAGATGAAATTGACAAAAAAATCTTACGACTTTTGCAAGAAAATGCGCATTATACTTTAAAAGATATCGCAAACAAAATAAATTTGTCTTTAACGCCTGTTCATGATCGTGTGAAACGCCTTGAAAAAGAAGGTGTTATAGAAAAGTATGTTTCTATTTTGAACAAGAAAAAGCTAGGGAATAATCTAACTGTTTATTGTCAAGTTACGCTTACAAAACAAACTTATGATACATCAGAAGGATTTAATCAATCCATTTTAAATTTGCCTGAAGTAGTAGAGTGCAATTATGTTTCCGGAAATTTTGATTATATGCTCAAGATAATTATTCCCGATATGGAAAGCTATCATCATTTTCATCAAAAGAAGTTGTCTATTCTGCCTGAGGTATCTCTTATTAATACCGTATTTGTAATTTCTGAAGTAAAAAGTACTACCGTTCTTCCTATATAAAAAAACCACCAAGAAAAAACTTGATGGTTTTAAGAAAATTGGTTTTGGTTGTATTTATTTAATAATAAGTAAAACGTCTTACTTTGGCAATATATTTTGCCAAACGAATTACTTGGTGACTGTAGCCATATTCATTGTCGTACCAAATATAAAGTACAATGTTTTTTCCGTCTTTAGAGACAATTGTAGCATTACTGTCATAAATAGAAGGAGCCGAAGTTCCAACAATGTCAGATGAAACCAATTCATTGTTTAATGAATATTTGATTTGTTCTACCAATTCTCCTTCAAGAGCATATTTTTTCATTATTTTATTAATAGCAGGAATCGAAGTTGCTTTTTTAACTTCTAAATTCAATACTACTAAAGAACCATTTGGCACAGGAACTCGAATAGCGTTCGATGTTAATTTTCCTTCTAAAGATGGTAACGCTTTTGCAACCGCACTTCCTGCACCAGTTTCAGTAATTACCATGTTTAAGGCAGCGGCTCTTCCACGACGATATTTTTTATGCATATTGTCGACCAAATTTTGATCGTTTGTATAAGCATGAATGGTTTCCAAGTGACCTTTTACAACCCCTAAAGTATCTTCTATAGCTTTTAAAACAGGTGTAATTGCATTTGTGGTACATGAAGCAGCCGAAAAAATATCTATTTCGTCAGGATTGTATTCGTTATGATTTACTCCATGTACAATATTTGGAACTCCTTTTCCAGGAGCGGTCAATAAAACTTTGCCTACCCCATTTGAGGTTAAATGTCTTTTTAAAGCTTCTTCAGTAGTAAAGGCACCTGTATTATCAATGACCAATGAATCATTGATTCCATATAATGTATAATCAATTTCTTCTGGAGAGTTTGCCGTAATAATATGAACGGTAGTTCCGTTGATAATTAAGGCATTGTTTTTTATATCGGCAATTACAGATCCTTGAAAATCTCCGTGAATTGAATCGTATCTTAAAAGAGAAGCTCGTTTCTCTAATGTAGATGCATCATTTTTGTCGCGGGTAACAATTGCTCTCAGTCGCAATTGATTTCCTTTACCGGTTTTAGACATTAATTCTCTAGCCAATAAACGACCAATTCTTCCAAAACCATATAATACAACATCTTTTGGTTGGATTTCTTCTGATGATTTTGCTTTTTTCAATTTGTCTAGTACAAAATATCGCGCATCAGGATATTTTTCGTCCTCTAAACGATATTCATAAGTTAGTTTTCCAAGATCTAATTTCGCAGGCGGAAGATCTAATGATAAAATAACTTTTGCGATTTCAACCGAATCAAAAATGGTGATAGGCTTGCCTACAAATTCACCGGCATATTGATGCAAATTGATAATATCGCTGACATTTTTATCCAATAATTGGTTTTTAAATAAAACCATTTCAATGGATTTGTCATACCATAAATCGCTTATGATTTTAATTAATTCGACACCAGCTCTTCTTCGGTCGACTTGTAATGATACCTCTTTTTGGTACAAAGATTTTTTGCTCATAATTGATTAAATTGAAAAAATAAATACGTGACTATTTTAAAATTTTGCGCAAAAGTATCCATTTCAATCGATTTCGTAAACTATTTTATGATTTATTTTTGAAAATAAAAAAAGCCACCTTAATTTCTAAGATGGCTTTTTTGAGTTTTTAGTCTCAGTCTCGGTTGTCAATTTTTCGAGTCTGAATGCAGTGAATGTAAACCGAGATTAAATAATAATTCTAAGTATTTCTCCGTCTTTATTTATCATTTCAAGACGTACACTTTGACCTTCGTCTTTTTTGTTTAACAGTTTCGAAACTGTTTCAATATTTGTTGCTTTAATATTGTCAATACTTAAAATAATATTGCCTTGTAATTCATTTTGGTATTGCATCAAATTTTCATTACTGACATTTTTAATCTTTACACCGTAATTAATTCTAAATCTCTTTTTATCATTAGCATCGATATTTTCTAGTTCGATTCCTTTAAATTCAGTGCTAAAAAATTCATTTTTACTTAAAGTTACCGGAACTGTTTTTGTTTTTCCGTCTTTGATATAAGTCACCTTAACAACATCGTTAGGTCTTTTTGTATTAATGTAACCTGAAAGATCAGCGTAAGTTGAAATATTTTGATCATCAAGTTTGATAATAATATCTCCTTTGCCAAGTCCTGCTTTTTCGGCTCCGGAATTTTTAGAAACTTTACTGATGTAAAAACCTTGTGTTTCGGTAATGCCTAATTCTTTTGAAGCAGAACTATTTAATTCGCCACCCTCAACACCTAAGATTCCTCTTTGTACATTTCCAAACTCCATAATATCTTCGATAATTTTTCGAGCAATATTAGATGGAACCGCAAATGAATATCCAACATAAGAACCTGTTGTAGAAGAGATCATAGTATTGATACCAATTAATTCTCCTCTTGTATTTACTAATGCACCACCACTGTTACCAGGGTTTACAGCAGCATCAGTTTGTATAAATGACTGAATTCCGTTTGTGTCTAAATTTCTGGCTTTCGCCGAAACAATTCCCGCAGTTACCGTAGAAGTTAAGTTATAAGGATTTCCAACTGCCAAAACCCATTCGCCAACTTTTACAGAATCAGAATTTGCAAACGCAGTATATGGTAATTTTTCATCGGCATTGATTTTTAGTAATGCAATATCCATTTTAGAATCAGTACCAATTAATTTTGCTTTGTATGATTTTTTATTGTTTAACGTAATTTCAATTTCAGTTGCATCTTTAATAACGTGATTATTGGTTACAATATACCCATCTTCAGAAATAATAACACCAGATCCGGTACCAACTTGTTCTTGTTGCTGTTGACCACCGTAACCATAGAAATATTCTAACATAGGATTACTAACTGTTCTTCGCGAAACATTTTTAACGTGAACTACAGTATGTATTGTTTTATCTGCGGCAGCTGTAAAATCGACTGTTTCGGCAGATAAAGCTACATTTCTTCCAAAAGAATCCGGAGCTACTGTTACCACAGAATTTCCTTTTCCAAAAAAAGAGTTGTTACTCTCAAATAATAACTTGTAGGCACCAAGGGTCGTAGCACCACTTAAAAGAGACACTAAAAATAAGGTTGAAAATCGTTTCATAGTTGATTAGTATTTAAGTTATCTATTGTAAAAATAATTCAAAAAAAAGCTGAAGTAAAGTGGTTTAACTCACTTTAACAATGATTAACATTTCATTAATTATTTGTTCGTACTTTTGTGTTACTAATGTAAAAAAAATGCAAATAGAATTTTATAAATACCAAGGTACGGGAAACGATTTTGTAATGATTGATAATCGTTCAAATTTTTTTCCAAAAGAAGATATTAAATTAATTGAACGTCTGTGTGACAGACGTTTTGGCATTGGAGCAGATGGACTTATTTTGCTGGAAAACGATAGTGAAACTGACTTCAGAATGGTGTATTATAATTCAGATGGAAATCAGAGTTCAATGTGTGGAAATGGCGGACGTTGTTTAGTGGCTTTTGCTAATCAATTGGGCGTTATCGATGGCAAAACTACCTTTATTGCGACCGATGGTTTGCACCATGCTTCTGTTGGAGACGATGCTATTATTTCATTACAAATGATTGATGTTGATGAAATAAAAAAATATAACGAATACACTTTTTTAAATACAGGTTCTCCACATCATGTTCAAATCGTAGATGATTTGGAGCATTATAATGTAAAAGAAAACGGTGCAGCAATTCGTTATGGAGAGTTGTATGGAGAAAAAGGAAGCAATATTAATTTTGTAAAAAAGGTTGATGACAGTACTTTTTCTTTACGTACTTATGAAAGAGGTGTTGAAGATGAAACTTTGGCATGCGGAACAGGAGCAACAGCAGTTGCAATTGCAATGAATGCAACTGGTCAAACAGATAAAACTTCTATAAATCTAAATGTTGAAGGAGGAAAATTAGTGGTTTCTTTTGATAAAATTGGAGATCATTATACCAATGTTTTCTTAACTGGTCCAGCTAAATTTGTTTTTAAAGGAACCATAGAAATCTAAAATTTTCAATATAAAAATCTAAATAAATCAATGATAACTCTTAAAGGCGAAAATATTTATCTCCGTGCACTAGAACCTAATGATTTAGAGTTTGTATACGCAATGGAAAATGATGAAAGCATTTGGGAAGTCAGTAATACATACACGCCATACAGTCGTTTTTTGGTTAGGCAATATCTCGAAAATGCACAGCAGGATATTTACGAAGCAAAGCAATTACGATTGGCTATTTGTCAAGACGAAGATTTTCCCGCCATTGGATTGATCGATTTGTTTGAATTTGATCCCAAAAATAATAAAGCGGGTGTTGGAATCGTTATTCAGAAAGACGAAAACAAAAGGCAGAACGTTGGTTCTGAGGCATTAGAGCTTTTAATAAAATATGCCTTTCATAATTTAAATTTGCATCAGCTTTATGCAAATATTAGTGTAGAAAATGTAGCGAGTATAGCTCTTTTTACTAAATTTGGATTCGAGAAAATAGGAATTAAAAAGGACTGGATTTTGCTAAATAACCACTATCAAGACGAAGCAATGTTTCAGTTAATTAACAAACAAATTTAAAATCTAAACTTTGGGCTTAAAAAAAATTATCACGATAACCGCTGTAGCCGTAATTTCAGTTTTAATGATTTACGGATTCATTTTAATCAGCAAAATTTTTAGTGCCAACACTAAATTTGAAGAGAAAGAACTTTATGTTTATGTTCCTACAGGCGCAAATTATAGCGATGTTAAAAAAATACTACAACCATACATTAAAAATTTCGACAATTTTGAAATGGTGGCGAACAAACGCAGCTATCCTGAAAACGTAAAATCAGGTCGTTTTTTACTTAAAAAAGACATGAATAATATGGATTTGGTTAGAGCAATGCGTTCTAATGTTCCGGTAAAACTAGCTTTTAATAATCAAGAACGTTTAGAAAATTTTGCTGGTAGAGTAGGTGCACAAATAGAAGCAGATAGTTTGTCATTAATGAAAGCTTTTAAGGATTCTACTTTCTTAGCGACAAATGGTTTTAACGAAGAGAATGTTTTTGCTATGTTTATTCCTAATACATATGAAATCTATTGGAATACTTCTGCTGAAAAATTCCGTGATAAAATGATCAAGGAATATCATAATTTTTGGACTCCGGAAAGAATTGCAAAAGCAAAGAAACAAGGATTAACTCCTGTTCAAGCAACAATTTTAGCTTCGATTGTTCATAAAGAATCAGTAAAGAAAGATGAAAGACCTCGTATTGCAGGAGTTTATTTAAATCGTTTACGTTTAGATATGCCCTTGCAAGCAGATCCAACAGTAATTTATGCGTTAAAATTAAAAGACAACAATTTTGATCAAGTCATAAAAAGAGTATTCTATAATGATTTGCTTATGAAATCACCATATAATACTTACGTGAACATAGGATTGCCTCCTGGGCCAATTGCAATGCCAGATATTACAGCTCTGGAAGCAGTTTTAAACCCGGAGAAAAACGATTATATTTATTTTTGTGCTAGTGTTGATCGTTTCGGATACCACGAATTTGCTGCAACTTTAGCGGAACATAATGTAAATGCAAAAAAATATTCAGACTGGATTGCTAGTCAGGGCGTAACAAGATAGTTTTGGATTTTAAAGGAAAAGTTCTCTTATCGGTTTTATTTTTATCGAGTTTTTACTCCATTAGGGCGCAAAACAAATTTGAAAGCTTTTTAACGCCTTCTGATACTTTAAATAAAAAAAGACAAAATACAGTAATAGTAACTGAGGCCACTTTGGCCTCAGTTACTTTATTAGGCTTAAACCAACTTTGGTACGCTGATTATCCGCGTTCGAATTTTCATTTTATAAATGATAATAATGAATGGCTTCAAATGGATAAAGTTGGACATATGTATTCTGCATATCATTTGGGCAGATTTGGTGCCGAAATGATGAATTGGAGTGGTGCAAGTCAAAAAAATCAGCTTGTTTATGGTGCAACTTTAGGATTTGCTTTTTTAACTGCTGTCGAAGTTTTAGATGGTTTTTCATCAGAATGGGGAGCTTCATCAGGAGATATTATTGCTAATGCAACTGGAACAGCATTATATGTTTCTCAGGAATTACTTTGGAGAGAACAACGAATTACTCCAAAATTTTCTTTTCATACCACACATTACGCAAATTTAAGACCAGAATCTTTAGGAAGCTCATTAAATGAACAGCTCTTAAAAGATTACAATGGACAAACTTATTGGCTCTCAGTAAATCTTCATTCTTTTGCCAAAGAAACAAAAATTCCGAAGTGGTTAAATGTTGCTTTTGGATATGGAGCTGATGGAATGTTAACGGGAAATTTACAAAATGATAATGTTAATTCTATCCAAAACCCCGAAAGATTTCGTCAGTTTTATCTTAGTTTAGATGTTAATTTAGCTAAAATTGACACAAAATCACATTTTTTAAAGACTGTTTTCTCTATTTTTAACACAATTAAAATTCCCGCTCCAACGCTCGAATACTCCGCTAATAAAGGGCTTAAAGCATATGCCTTATATTTTTAAAATATTGTAACTTATTGATTATTAGTATTATTTTGTTTTTATTATCTTTGCACCGTAGAAATTTCAAAAAGGTGATAGCGTTTTGAAGAAAAACAATTTATGATAAAGAAGTGGTATTTTTATGCGAGTTTGATCGTTATTATTACATTTTTAAGTGTGGGGTTTAAACCCTTTAATCGAGAAACCAAACCTTGGTTTTTAATTGAAAAAACAGATGGATCAGAATACTTATTTCCATCGCTAGAAGAGGATGATTATCCTGAAGTAAAACAAGTAAATGTCCTATTTACTAAAAAACGCCTTATAAGTTTTAAAGAAGCAGTAGCTTTTAAAGAATCTCAAGGAAAATACCGTTTGGTAAATTCACTTGGTTATATGGGAAAATACCAATTTGGTATCCAAGCTTTAAAATCTGTTGGTGTTAGAAACAGCAAAGCCTTCTTAAAAGATCCTGCATTACAAGAAAAAGCTTTTATTGCATTATTATCCAAAAATAAATGGATTTTACGTAATGAAATCGAGAGGTATGAAGGAAAAATGGTTGCCGGTGTTGAAATTACCGAATCTGGTATTTTAGCAGCTGCACATCTTGGAGGAGCAGGCTCTGTAAAAAACTTCTTCAAAAATAAAGGGAACAGATATTTTAGAGATGCTTTTGGAACTTCGTTAAGAAGTTACATGAAAGCCTTTGGAGGTTATGATCTTTCTCATATTGAAGCAGATAGTAATGCGACAATACATAATATATAAGGAGATTTATACTTTATAAAAAAGCCAGCATTATTTTAATGCTGGCTTTTTTATTTTAGGAGGTCATCTAGTCAATCAAAATTTCTAAAATTTTAATTGCTGCTTCGCTTATTTTTGTTCCGGGTCCAAAAACGGCAACTGCTCCTGCATCAAATAAAAATTGATAATCTTGCGCAGGAATTACACCTCCAACAATAACCATGATGTCTTCTCTTCCATGTTTTTTAAGTTCTTCTATTACCTGAGGAACTAATGTTTTGTGACCAGCTGCCAAAGATGAAACACCTAAAATGTGTACATCATTTTCAACGGCTTGTTTTGCTGCTTCTGCAGGAGTTTGAAAAAGTGGGCCAATGTCTACATCAAAACCAACATCGGCATAACCAGTTGCTACCACTTTTGCGCCGCGATCATGCCCGTCTTGCCCCATTTTGGCAATCATTATTCTTGGGCGTCTTCCTTCTTGTTTTGCAAAAGCATCAGCTAGCTGTTTTGCTTTTTCAAAATTTTCGTCATTTTTTATTGCTGCACTATACACACCGCTAAAGGATTTAATTTGTGCTTTGTATCTGCCAAAAACACTTTCCAGAGCATCGCTAATTTCACCTAAAGTTGCTCTTTCTCGAGCAGCTTCAATTGCAATTTCAAGTAAGTTTCCCTGACCAGTTTTGGCACAAAGAATTAATTTTTCTAGTGACTCATTTACTTTTTCGGTATTTCTTTTTTCTTTTATCTCTATAAGACGTTCAATTTGTTGTTTACGAACCATTTGGTTGTCTACATCCAAAATATGTAACGGATCTTCTTTTTCTAATCGATATTTATTTACGCCAACAATAATATCTTGACCGCTATCTATTCGCGCTTGTTTTCTTGCGGCAGCCTCTTCAATTCTAAGTTTTGGAATTCCAGCTTCAATCGCTTTTGTCATTCCGCCTAATTCTTCTACTTCTTCAATAAGTTTCCAGGTACTTTCTAGAATTTCGTTCGTTAAGCTTTCAACATAATAACTGCCGGCCCACGGATCAACGGTTTTAGTAATTTTAGTTTCTTCTTGTAAAAAGATCTGCGTATTTCGTGCAATTCTTGCCGAAAAATCAGTTGGTAGAGCAATTGCTTCGTCTAATGCATTAGTATGCAAAGATTGTGTTCCGCCAAAAGCTGCCGCTGTTGCTTCAATACAAGTACGAGCCACATTATTAAAAGGATCTTGTTCTGTTAAACTCCAACCGCTGGTTTGGCAGTGCGTTCTAAGTGCTAAAGATTTATCGCTTTTAGGATTAAATTGCTGAATTAATTTTGCCCAAATCATTCGACCCGCTCTCATTTTGGCAATTTCCATAAAATGATTCATTCCAATTGCCCAAAAGAAAGAAAGGCGTGGAGCAAACTCATCAATGGTCATTCCTGTTGATAATCCGGTTCTAATATATTCTAAACCATCAGCCAAAGTATAGGCTAATTCAATATCAGCAGTTGCTCCGGCTTCTTGCATATGATATCCCGAAATAGAAATCGAATTGAACTTCGGCATTTTTTTGCTCGTAAATTCAAATATATCAGCAATAATTTTCATTGACGGCGTTGGTGGGTAGATATAAGTATTACGCACCATAAACTCTTTTAAAATGTCATTTTGGATTGTGCCTGATAATTTTCCAATTGGAATACCTTGTTCTTCGGCAGCAACAATATAAAACGCCATAATTGGTAAAACAGCACCGTTCATGGTCATAGAAACCGACATTTCATCAAGTGGAATTTGATCAAAAAGTACTTTCATATCTTCTACAGAATCGATTGCGACTCCTGCTTTTCCTACATCACCAACAACTCTTTCGTGATCTGAATCGTAACCACGATGCGTTGGTAAATCAAACGCGATAGATAATCCTTTTTGTCCGGCAGCAAGATTTCTTCTGTAAAAAGCATTGCTTTCCTCAGCCGTTGAAAATCCCGCATATTGACGAATTGTCCACGGACGTCGTACATACATCGTAGCGTAAGGCCCACGTAAATTGGGTGCAAAACCAGCTCCGAAATCCAAAAACTCTAAGTCTTCTATATCTTTTTCAGAATAAGTTTTTTTAAGCTCAATTCCTTCAGCTGTTGTGAAGTTATGAGTTGTATGTTGTGAGTTATGCGTTTGTTCGCCTAACTCACTGCTTTTAAAATCTAACTTAATATGTCTAAGGTCTTTTCTCATTTTATATGGATACTAATGAAGATTTTTAAGGGCTTTAAGCATATTATTCATCACTATATAATATGGTAAATAATAAAACATTATTCCTAGCGCGAAGGCTGCGGTGGCTATAAAAATCTTTTTATAGTTTTTATATGTAATCCCAATCGTCAAATAAATTAAACAAGCAATTATCATAATGAGTGATAACACCCAAAAAACAACAAAATATATTCCCATATTATTCTTGCTCTAATCTTTCTTGCTCCAGTTTTTCGGCTAATCTTTTTTCTATAATGGGAGTAATTAAAGTTTTTCTAGGTTTTATTTTTACAAAAGGAAACAATTCTAAATCATGTTTCATCTTATCGTCTTTGTTTGGGTATTTATTTGTACCTAGTAAAACTTCTTTTTTGGAGTCAAATAATTCCTGCTCTTTTGCAGCACTTTCCTGAATTTTCTTTTTGATGGTTCCATCGTTCAAAAGTTTCAAGAATCCTCCATTAGCTTCAATATCTTTAAATAAAGCTAAACTTTTTTCGGCCAATTGCATGGTTAGACTTTCTATGTAGTAACTTCCATCGGCAGGATTATCAACTTTGTCAAAATAACTTTCGTGTTTTAAAACCAATAGTTGATTCCTGGCAATTCGATCGCCAAATTCATTATCCTTATGGTACAACGAATCGTATGGCAAATTGGCAATAGCGTCTGCACCGCCCAAAATTGCCGACATGCATTCTGTCGTTGTACGAAGCATGTTTACATTGTAATCGTAAATGGTTTTATTACGTTTAGTCGGAGTTACCAAAAAATGACATTCTAAATCAGGATTATACTCCGAAGCAACTAGTTTAAAAAGCATTCGTAAAGCACGAAGTTTTGCAATTTCGAAGAAATAATTGGTTCCAACCGAAATTTGAAAAACAATTGGTTTAGTAATAGTTGATAAACGATTTAAATATTCGTTTGCATGTGCTAAACTATATGCAATTTGTTGCGTGATATTGGCACCTGCATTTTGGTACAAACCTAGATCGACACTTAGTAAAGAAAGATTTGTTGTTGCTTTTGAAATATTTTCAAGTGTTTCAAAATTATTTTTATCAGATGTTGTAAACCAATTACCTTCTCTGGCAAAATGACCAATAGGATCTATATTGCAATAAAAAAGGGCTTTTTTCTGAATCGAAATAGTGTCTAAAAGCTTTACGAAATCGATTGAAATAAAGCTCAAATTAAAGTAAACAGTTCTATTTTCTAAAGGAAGAGTTTCTAATAATTTTTCTACGTTAGTTTTTTCATTTTCGATCGTAAAGCGCAAACTTTCGGCACCTCTTTCAATGGTATTAAGAGCACGCTGAATCGATTTGTCGATATCATGAACAAAAATATTTTGACAAATTTTGAAATTTGAAGCTTCAGTTTTTACAACGGCAGCTTTTGAGAATTCGTCTCTATGGTAAAACGGCTTTACTTGAATATCTTCTGGAGAATGCCAAATAACAGTTTCGTTATAATCGGCTCCATCTAATTCAAACTGAATTTTTTGTTTCCATTGTTTGGATGAAATCGGATTAAAATCGTCGAATAGGGTAGTTGCCATTGGTTGTTTTTCTGATTATTCTTTAGTGTCTTGAATAGTATCTCCTTCAAATTGGATGATGTAAATATCTTCGCTGTCTTTTTTCATAAAGTACTTTTCGCGGGCATATTTTTCTATTTGTTCAGGATTTTTAAGTTGCTTGATCTGTTCCTGATCTTTTTTTATTTCGTCCTGATAATATTTTTTATTGTCTTGTAATTCGTTAATCTGTCCGTCTAAAAAACGATGATCAAAATAGGAATAATTGTCTAAAAACATCATCCAGACAACAAAAAACAGCAAAACCCAAACATATTTGTTGCTTAGGAGTTTAAACCATCGTTTACCTTTATATGGATTTTTTAGTTTCATTTTCTCTTTAACAGATTACTTCTTATAAATTTGATTGGTGTTCTAGCCCCGATAGAAGTGAAAATACTTTTGTGCCGTGGTTCGGCACAAAAGATTGAAACGTATAGCGGGAAATAGCTCCTAATTTCTATGGAATAAATTTACGATAAAAATTATGAAATTCGTTGATTAATTACAGCACGTACCACATCAATTGCTACGGTATTGTATTTGTCATTTGGTATAATAATATCTGCAAAAGCTTTTGATGGCTCAATAAATTGCTCGTGCATAGGCTTTAAAGTATTTTGATAACGGGTTAAAACCTCGTCAATATCACGTCCGCGTTCTGAAATATCTCTTTTTAAACGACGAATTAATCTTTCGTCAGAATCTGCGTGAACATATACTTTTACATCAAAAAGGTCACGTAATTCCGGATTTGTCAAGATTAAAATTCCTTCAACAATCATTACTTTTCTTGGATGAGTTGAAACAGTATCGTCAGTTCTGTTATGTTGTATAAAAGAATATACTGGTTGGTCAATTGTTTCGCCAGCTTTTAAAGCTTTTAAATGTTTTACCAGTAATTCGAAATCAATAGCACGAGGATGATCGAAGTTGATTAATGCTCTTTCGTCAAATGATAAATTGGTAGTTTCTTTATAGTATGAATCTTGCGAAATTACACCAACTTCAGTGTCTGGTAATTCATTCATGATTTGGTGTACTACTGTTGTTTTTCCACTTCCTGTTCCTCCTGCAATTCCAATAATGAGCATAAATTTGATATTATATATTTGTTTGGCAAAAATAATAATTTAACTGAATTGTTTAAAAATATTAACGAATTAAACCATAAAAGTGACATAAGTAAATTTAAGCAAACATATATTTAAACAATTTATTACTTCGTTGAACTAATATTACTTATATGGTAAAAACATAAAAAAATCCCGAAAGTAAAACCTTCGGGATTTCGTGCAATCAGTATAGTTTTAATAAAATATTCTGAATTTAGTAAGCACTTGTAATTATTTATTCTTTTTTGCTTTTATCATCATTTCTAGCTGATCCCAAAGTTCTTCAGGAATCGCTTCTAATAAATTGAATTGCCCAGCTCCTTTCAACCATTCGCCGCCATCAATTGTAATAACATCTCCATTTACATAAGCTGAAAAATCAGAAACTAAGTAAGCCGCTAAATTGGCTAATTCCTGATGATCACCTACACGTTTCAATGGTACTTTTTTTGCCATGTCAAACTTTTCAGCAAGATCGCCTGGTAATAATCTGTCCCAAGCACCTTTTGTAGGGAATGGTCCCGGAGCAATTGCGTTAGAACGAATTCCGTATTTGGCCCATTCTACAGCAAGACTTCTTGTCATAGCCAGAACTCCTGCTTTTGCAGTTGCACTAGGCACAACATATGCAGATCCTGTCCAGGCATAAGTGGTAACAATATTTAAAATCGTTGCCGATGTTTGTTTACTGTCAATCCAGTGTTTTCCAAAAGCAAGCGTACAGTTTTTAGAACCTTTTAGTACAATATCAATAACAGTATCAAAAGCATTTGCAGATAAACGTTCTGTTGGAGAGATGAAATTTCCGGCAGCATTATTTAAAAGAACGTCAACTTTTCCGAAAGTTTTTAAAACTTCCTGAAGCATATTTTCAACTTCTTCGTAATGACGAACATCACATTGAAGTGGTAAACATTTTCCTCCAGTTTCAGTTTCAAGTTCGTTAGCAGTATTTTTAAGCTTTTCTAAATCTCTAGAAGTAATGGCTACTTGAGCTCCTAATTCTAAGAAATATTTAGTCATTGCCTTTCCTAAACCACTTCCGCCGCCTGTAACTACAATGACTTTACCTTTTAAAGCGTCATCTCTTAACATTTTATCTGTATAGCTCATATTTTTATTTTTTTTACAATATTAATTAAATAAATAGGATGCACGCATAATAAAGTTATAAAATTTTGAAAAACTTTATATATCACATAATTTTTTTGCTGCTAATTCTAATGTGAGATTGTCTTTGGCAAAGCAAAAACGTATTAATTTTTGGTCTTTATGATCTGAATAGAAAGTAGAAATTGGTATGGCGGCAACGCCATGATCGATAATTAGTTTTTTGCAAAAAGAGACATCATCATCGTTTGAAATGTTGGTGTAGGAAGCTACTTGAAAATAAGTTCCTTCGCAAGGTTTTAATTCAAAGCGGCTATTTTGAAGGAGTTCCTGAAAATAATCACGTTTTTCCTGATAGAATTTACCAAGCAAATTTACATCGACAATATCTAAATATTCACTGATAGCGGCTTGCGAAATACTGTTGACGCTAAATACTAGAAATTGATGTACTTTTTTAATTTCTTTCATTAAATATTCGGGAGCAACGGTGTATCCAATTTTCCAACCTGTAATATGAAATGATTTTCCGAAAGAAGAAACCATAATGCAACGATTCAGGAGAAATTCTTTAGTATGTGCTGAAATATGTTTTTCTTCGAAAGTAATATATTCATAAACCTCGTCTGATAAAACAAGAAGATCAGGATATTTTGAAAGTAATTTTTCCAGTTGAAGAAAATCGTCTTCAGTTAAAATTTTTCCGGTTGGATTATGCGGATTGTTAATGATAATTAGTTTTGTTTTTGAGGAACAAGCTTTTTCAATTGTTTCCCAATTTGGTGTATAATCATCGTTTAAAGCTACCCGAACAGGTTTTGCATTACACAGTAAAACCGGAGATTCGTATGAATCGTAACTAGGATCCAAGATAATCACTTCGTCGCCCGTTTTTACCAATGCCAAAATTGTTGTAAAAATTCCCTGAGTTGCGCCAGCGGTAACCAAAATTTCTGTCTCGGGAATAATGGTTCTGTTATACGAACTTTTGACCAGTTTTGCAATCTGATTCATCAAAGGCGGAAATCCAGCCATTGGTGTATATTGATGTACATTTTCTTTTGCAAGTTTTGCGACAATATCGGTCAGTCTTTCATCAACGGGAAAATTTGGAAATCCTTGCGAGAGATTAATTGCATTATATTCAGATGCCATTTTAGACATTACGGTAAAAATACTAGTGCTAACATTTGGGAGTTTACTCATAATTATAATTTGCAGAAATTGTATTTATAAAAGTACTTGTTTTTTATACATATAAAAAGACATTAAAAAAAAGCTTGTGTTTGTAGCTGTTTTTTAATGTCTTTTTTTTGAAATTATTTTTATTGGATAATTTCTCCAGTTGGTTTGACTATAATTTTGCGAACGTCATTGTCTTTTTTGATTTTCAGATTATATTCTTTTTTTTGTATATCGCCTTCTTTTTGTGTGTAAAGAAATTTGTCTTTTACAATTGTCCATCCAGGATAATCTTTATAAATAGAGTAAATAACTTTAGCCGGAAGTTGTACGTTTTGATAATTTTCGACAACGCTGGTTAATTTTCCATTATGGTTATAGGTTGCAGATAAGGAGCCTTGTTGGGATTCTAAGACTACTAAATAAGTGTCATAACCTTCGTAGTCTTTTCCTAAATTATAAGAAATAAACTCTTGTTGAAGTGCTCTAACATTTTCATCAGGATTTCTGTCAGGCAAATAAACAGAAAAATCTTTACCTGCGCTTTTGATTACAACCGCAGGTAAATCGGTCATTTTACTTTCTTTTTCTCTTGAACTGGCATCTTCACCTTGAGAAAAAGAGTTCGTTGTTAAACTAAAAAATAATAAAATAATAAGAAATGCTTTCATGATATATATATTTTAAATATTAATTTTTTAGGTTAATCTTAATGATTTAAAAATATATGAAGGTTTCTTTTTTCTTCCCCTTTTTGATGTTGTTTTAATGGTTAAATCATTAAAGTTTAAGGCTTAACAATTATTTTTTGAATCCGATAAAAATAATTCTTTTACTCACGTATACGCGTTAAAAGTATCTTTATGTATTGTTAATTTAAAGAGCTTTGATTTTGGTTTTTTAGGAAGAAAATATGCTGTAATTATTATAATACAAGTTTGAATAATACCTTTCTATTTTTGACACTATTGTAAAACTGCTAATGTTTAATTTAGAGTAGTAATCTTGAGAAAGATTGATTGAGTAAAAGAGTAATCAAAATCTTATTGTTCAACTGGTACCACAAGCGAATGTAAAGTTCTAACTTCTTTATTGTTTTGTTTTCCTGGTTTCCATTTTGGAGATAATTTTAGAACTCTTACTAACTCATCTCCAGTGCCAAAACCAATATCTCGAAGAACTTTTACATCGCTTAATGTGCCATTTTTTTCAATGATAAAAGTAGCAAATAGTTTTCCTTGTAAAGTTGGTTTTTTGTTCGTTTTTCTATAGTTGTCGTCAATAAATTGATGAAATTTAACTGTACCTCCAGGAAATTCCGGTTTTATTTCTAAATCTAAAGGATTATATATTTTATTATCATCAGTGTTTATAGCTTCGGTTTGCATTTTTGGAGTTTTGCAAATTTTTTTATTTTCTTTTTGAGAATATGCATTTTGGATAACAAAACTTAAAACCAGAAGTAAAAACTTTTTCATCACGATGATTTTAAAATTAGCTTACATTTTATGAATAATAAAAATCGTTGGTCGATTATGTAAATCAACTTTCAGTTTCTTCCAGTCGGAGACACGCATTGTTTTAATGAATTCTGTTGGTAACGTAATATCAGTTGCAATACAAAGATGTGTAGAAGGATTTATGATTTGCAAAATATCTTCAACCAATTTGTTGTTTCTGTACGGCGTTTCGATAAAAATTTGTGATTGATTTTTATCTTGAGATAATTTTTCGAAATGCTTTAAAGCTGATTTTTTTTCGTCTTTATCAATGGGCAAATATCCATTAAAAGTAAAGCTTTGACCATTCATTCCAGAAGCCATCATGGCTAATAAAATAGAAGATGGGCCAACCAAAGGTACAACCTGAATTCCTTTTTCGTGCGCCAATTTTACAATAACAGCACCAGGATCTGCAACGCCAGGACAACCGGCTTCGCTCATTAAACCTACGTTTTTTCCTTCTAATAAAGGTTTGATGAAGTCTAAATGCTCACTTGGTTCCGTTCGCTTGTTAAGCGTAAAAAGAATTAGTTCTGATTGTTTTTTCTCAGGAGAAACGGCTTTTATCGATTTTCTCGCCGTTTTTTCGTTTTCAACAATATAATGATCTATAAAATCAATACTTCTTTTTACTGTTTGTGGTAAAACATCCATTGGATCGCTTTCGCCCATTGTAGTTGGAATTAAATATAGTTTTCCTAGAAGTTTCATTTTGAGGTATTTTATAGTTTAAAAACAAAAAAGTATTTCAATTATATAAGAACAATTGAAATACAAATTAAATTATGAATGCTTTTCGATAAGTTTTTTTGCAATTATATCCGTTACTTCATTTAACATTTGGTAGACATTGTCAAATCCGTTAGTTACTCCAAAGTAAGGATCGGGAACATCAACATTTTCGTCTGGAAATAATTCATTTAAAATGAGACGGACTTTGTTTTTGTGTTCTTCAGTTTTGGCAAGTTTGATAACGTCGTTATAATTAGAAGAGTCCATTACGTAGATGTAATCGAAATCAGTAAAGTCTGAAGTTTGAAACCGTCTTCCTTTTTGATTTTGAATATTTAATCCGTTTTTTTTGGCAACAGCAATAGATCTCTTGTCAGGAGAATGACCTACGTGCCAAGATCCTGTTCCAGCTGAATCAACGATGAAATTTTCTTTGGGTAATTTTGATGCTAAAATACCTTCTGCTAAAGGTGATCTACAAATATTTCCCAAACAAACCATTAAAACTTTTACAGGCATGATGCGCGTTTATAGCGTTAGTTTTTTGTTGATGTCTTCGACAAATTTTTTGAATTGTTTGTCTGTAGAAACTAAATTGTCGACAGTTTTACAAGCGTGTAATACGGTAGCGTGATCACGATCTCCAATTTGTGAGCCAATGTTTGCCAAAGAAGCTTTTGTGAATTTCTTTGCAAAGAACATAGCTAATTGCCTCGCTTGAACAACGTGCCTCTTTCGAGTTTTAGATTGAAGTGTTTCAATATCCAACTGAAAGTAATCTGACACAATTTTTTGAATATAATCGATGGAGATTTCTCTCTTTACGTTTTTAACAAATTTCTCTACAACGCTTTTTGCTAACTCAATCGTAACTTCTTTTTTGTTGAAAGAAGATTGAGCGATCAACGAAATAATTGCGCCTTCAAGTTCACGAACATTAGATTTGATATTGCGAGCTACATATTCGATAATATCTTCCGGCATTTCAACACCATCGCGATAAAGAATATTTTTTAAGATCGAAATACGAGTTTCGTAATCTGGCTGGTGTAATTCAGCAGATAATCCCCATTTAAAACGTGATAATAAACGTTGTTCAATATCTTGCATGTCAACAGGAGCTTTGTCCGAAGTCAAAATAACCTGTTTTCCATTTTGGTGCAAATAGTTAAAAATATGGAAGAAAACGTCCTGAGTTCCAGATTTTCCAGATAAAAACTGAACGTCGTCAATGATTAGTACGTCGATTAATTGATAAAAGTGAATGAAATCATTACGATTATTCTTTTTAACCGAATCAATATATTGTTGTGTGAAAATTTCGGCAGAAATATATAAAACCGTTTTTTCAGGATATTTATCTTTAACTTCTACACCTATAGCATGCGCTAAGTGTGTTTTTCCTAAACCAACTCCACCAAAAATCAATAACGGATTAAATGATGTTCCTCCAGGTTTGTTGGCAACAGCCATACCTGCAGAACGAGCCAAACGGTTAGAATCCCCTTCTAAGAAATTGTCAAAACTATAGTTTGCATTTAACTGCGATTCAATTTTTAGATTTCTAATTCCAGGAATTACAAACGGATTTTTAAGCTCAGGATTTAAGTTTTTAAACGGAGCATCAACCTCTTGAGGTTTCATTGGCACTCTGTTGGCACTTGGCAACTGTTCGGTAAACGGTTGTTTATTGCCATAAGTGTTCTCCATTTTAATTTTATAGAGTAACTTTGCGTTTTTTCCTAGTTCTTTGGTAAGCGCAACTTTTAATAATTTTACGTAATGTTCTTCTAACCACTCGTAGAAAAATTTACTTGGTACTTGAATGTATAACGCGTTGTCGGTTAGCTCAACTGATTTGATTGGTTCGAACCAAGTTTTATATGCTTGATCTTGAATATTGTCTTTTATAAAGGACAAACAGTTTTCCCATACCGATTGAGCAGTTTTAGTCATAGATTCAGATAAGTTTTTATATTATTAATAAAGATTCTCCTTATAAAATAGGAGCAATTTTATTCCGTATTTCGGGATAACAAATATGTGAACAAATTTCTGTAAAAAAAAATATTTTGGTATCTAATTTTATAAAAAAATGTTGTACGTGAACTTTAGGAAGTTTAATTTTTTTAATCTATAAATAATGAAAAATCATCAAACGCAAGTGCGTGTTCGTTACTCAGAAACTGACCAAATGGGAGTTGTTTATCACGGAAATTACGTCCCATATTTTGAGATTGGACGCGTGGAATGGCTTAGAAATAAAGGGGTTTCGTATAAAAGTATGGAAGAAAGTGGAATTGGATTGCCAATCGTTTCTATGCAAATAAATTATAAAAAATCGGCACGTTATGATGAGCTTTTAACAATTCATACCACTTTCAAAAGTCAGTCGAATGTTAAGATCGAATTTGACTGCGCAATCTATAATGAGGCAAATGAGTTATTAACAACTGCAGTGTTTATTTTAGTATTTATTTCGTTAAAATCAGGTCGTCCAACTGCTCCTCCGGATTATATTTTAGAATTGTTTAAAACACTTGAATAATTGTTAAAACGAGGTGTATTTTTCTAATAATTTATATAATTTTAATATCGATTTCAAACATTAAATCAAAAATGTCGAATACTGATTCGGCATTTTTTTTTCGTGTTTTCGTGATAATTTTGCCAATTGGAAGACCAGAATCTTCATTAATTTCCATTTCTTGAGATGTAATTTCCAGCTTTTTTTCTTTAATAACACGCATTACTTTATTCATGTTTTTGTAGTCAAAAGAGATTAAAAAGTGAACATCTATAGTTTTTTCGATAATTTCGCAAACTTCCAGCGTCATTTGTGCTGTTGTTTTATAAGCAGCAATTAATCCGCCAACACCTAATTTTACTCCGCCAAAAATTCGAACTACAACTATAAGAACGTTTGTTAGTCCAAAAGATTGTATTTGTCCATAAATTGGAGCTCCGGCAGTATTACTAGGTTCGCCATCGTCATTGGCACGATAAGATATTTTTGGCGCGGTTCCTAATTGATATGCGTAGCAATAGTGTACTGCATGCGGATGTTGTTTTTTTAAACCTTCAATAATTGGTTTTACTTCATCTTCACTTTCTATCGGATAAGCGTAGCCAAAGAATTTACTGCCTTTTTCTTTAAAAAGTATTTCTTCAGATTCAAAAGCAATGGTTTTGTAAGTGTCGTTGTATTCCAAAAGTAAATTTCTAAATTATGTTTAATGATTTCTTTGCCACAGATTACAAGATTTAAAAGGATTTTTTTTACCAGCTATTGTAGATTTTTTTTACGCAGATTTAAAAAGATTAAAGCTGATATGCGCAGCTAATAATCAAAATTTAATCTGCTCAAATCTTTTTAAATCTGCGTGAAAAATTTGTGCTAATTTGTGAAATTTGTGGCAAAAAATCTTTTTGTAGCTATAGTATTTTTTTATCAAATAAATCGACAACATCTTCTTGACCTACTTGTAAGTTCCAAACATGAAGACCTAAAGCAGCGGCAGCATCTGTATTTTCTTTTTTGTCATCAACAAACAAAGTACGTTTTGGAGATAATTCGTGTTTGTTAATTACATATTGAAAAACATCAGCATTTGGTTTTCGCATTCCAATTTCGAAAGAAAAATAAACTTTTTCAAAACACTGATAAAAATCGCTGTAAAAGGAAATTCCAGTTTTAGTCTCAAAAGTTTCAATATGAATAGAATCTGTATTACTTAACAAAAACAAACGGTATTTTTGAGAAAGCATTTGTAAAAACTCCAATCTATACAATGGAAAGTCAGCTAAAATAGCATTCCATGCTTCCAGGATTTCTTCGATTGAAGCGTTTGGAAGTTCTTTTTGAAAACCGGCTAAAAATTCTTCAGTAGTGATATCGCCAGTTTCAAATAATTGGTTTAAACGATCAAATTCCGAATTCCATTCAGTCATGCCTAATTTTTGCAATCCCGAAATAGTAGCTTGTTTATCTAAATTGATAAAGATATCTCCAAAGTCAAAAATTATAGTATCAATCATGATTTCTAACGTTAATTAATTCGTCGGTTTGAATATAAGTTTTGGTCGTTGTTTTCTTTTGTAGAACTGGAGCTGTTGTTCCTTTATTAAAATTGATTTTTCCGATAAATATTCGGGCTTCATCCCAAATATTGGCATCAATAAAAGATTGTAAGGTTTGTAAACCACCTTCTATAATTATAGACTGAATTTGATTTTGATACAAAACAGCTATAATTTGAGGAATTACATTTTGATTAAAATCGATTACTTCAAAGATAGTGTTTTCTGTCGAAAACTGGTTTTCTGATTTTGTAAAAAGAATGGTTTTGACACTGTTATCAAAAATAAAACTCTCCTTAGAAATTCGATTGTTTTGATCAAGAACAACTCTAACAGGATTGTTTCCGGACCAATTTCGAGTGTTTAATTTCGGGTTGTCGTCGACAACAGTTTGCGTGCCTGCTAAAATGGCTTGTTCTTCGCTTCGCCATTTATGAACCAATTGTCTGGAATAAGTATTGGTAATCCAAACAGGTTTGCGTTCCTGATTAAGTATTTTTTCCGGTGCTAAAAAGCCATCTTGGCTTTCTGCCCATTTTAAAATAATATAAGGTCTCCTTTTTTGGTGGAAAGTAAAAAAGCGTTTATTGAGTTCGTTACATTCGTTTTCTAAAACTCCTACAACAACATTTGCTCCCGCAGCAATTAGTTTTTTAATACCATTGCCGGCAACTTTTTCGTTAGGATCTACAGTTCCAACAACAACATTCGGAATTTCATTTGCAATAATTAAATCGCAACAAGGAGGTGTTTTTCCAAAATGACTGCAAGGTTCTAAACTAACATAAATTGTAGCTTTTTTTAATAGCGATTTATCTTTTACAGATCGAATAGCATTGACTTCGGCGTGAGGTTCTCCGGCTTTTTTGTGCCAGCCTTCGCCAATAATTTTATCGTTGTAAACAATTACACTTCCTACCATTGGGTTTGGGTAAGTTGTTCCAAAACCATTCTGAGCAAGTTCGATGCAGCGTTTTATATATTTTTCATGTGTATTCACAGTGCAAAAGTAGTTATTTTTGAGATTAATCCTGATAGTTTCGGGTTAGTTAAGGGAACTATCAAAAAACTATTTTTACTTTTGTAGTTAAGTTACACGAATAAATTATTATGGAAAATTGGATGATCAGAGCAATTGAGAAAAAAGATAATCAGGCAGTTGCTCAATTAATACGATCGGTTTTTGATGAAATGGAAATCCCAAAAGTGGGTACAGCATATGAAGATGCTTATTTAGATTTAATGTTTGAAGAATACAATAAACCAAAGTCAGTTTATTTTGTTGTTGAAAAACAAGGTAAAATTGTAGGTTGTTGCGGAATAGCTCCATTAGAAAACGGCGCGCCAGAAATTTGCGAATTGCAAAAAATGTATTTTTTGCCTGAAACTCGTGGTTTAGGAATTGGTGCTACAATGATGGATAAATGTTTGCAACAAGCAAGAAATTTTGGTTTTGAAAAATGTTACATAGAAACGATGCCATTTATGAATGCGGCTCAAAAATTATATAAAAAATCAGGTTTTGAATATTTAGATGCTCCAATTGGAAATACTGGGCACAGTTCTTGCCCCGTTTGGATGTTAAAAGTTTTGTAGAATGAGAATGTAACAATTTTGGTTTTACAATACTTATGTTGAAGTGAAATACGATTGGTCTAGCTAGAAAATAATGCTCAAATACGCAAAATGAGAATCAAACAATACCGTACAGAATTTATTAAAGAATTATCACCTTTTTACGATGCGTACGAAGCGGAGAGCTTTTTCTATTTAATTTTAGAAGACAAACATAAGCTACGCCAAATCGATTTGGCTCTAAATCATGAATTGAGCTTTGTACAAACAGATTTTGTAGTTTGGGATTTAATTTTGAATCAATTAAAAAAAGAGATTCCAATTCAATATCTATTAGGAAAAACTCATTTTTACGGTTTAGAATTTGAAGTAAATGAGAATGTTTTAATTCCGAGACCAGAAACAGAAGAATTGGTCGAATGGATTATTAACGAAAATTCTAAAACTGATAAAACCAAGAAAATAAAGATTCTTGATATTGGAACAGGAAGCGGATGTATTGCAATTTCATTAGCGAAAAATATTCCTAATGCAGAGGTTTATGCCATTGACGTTTCTAAAAAAGCAATCGAAACAGCCAAAAGAAATGCCATTAGAAATAATGTAGAGGTTACTTTTATACTTCAGGATATTTTAAAAACCGATGAATTGAAATGTAATTTTGATATTATAGTTTCAAATCCGCCATATGTTCGAAATTTAGAGAAAGAAGAAATCAAAAAGAATGTACTGGATTACGAACCGCATCTGGCGCTTTTTGTTGAGGATAACGATGCATTGATTTTTTATAGAAAAATTGCAGAATTGGCTAAAAAAAATCTTTCAGAAAACGGACAGCTGTATTTTGAAATTAATCAATATTTAGGAAAAGAAATGACCAATTTACTCGAAAAATTGGATTTCAAAAAAATAGAACTTCGAAAAGATATTTACAATAATGACCGAATGACAAAGGGGGTTATTTAGTTTTCGGTCGCGGTCTCAGTTTTCAGTCTTGTTGCAGGCTAATACTGTAAGCTGAAAACTGAGACTGAAAACTGAGACTGAAGACTAAAAAAAAACTACTCGTAGCGCAAAGCTTCGATAGGGTCAAGTTTTGAAGCTTTTATTGCAGGATATAATCCAGAAACAATTGCAACGGTAAAACTGGTTGCAAAAGCTGCAAAAATTGCCATCCACGGAATTACAAAAGCAAAATTTAAAATAGCAGAAAAAGCATATCCAATTAATATTCCGAAGATAATACCAACAAAACCTCCAATTTGTCCAATTAGTAATGTTTCTATAAAAAACTGTACCGAAATCGTAATTTTAGTAGCTCCCAGTGCTTTACGAACGCCAATTTCTCTTGTACGTTCCGTAACCGAAACAATCATAATGTTCATTAAAGCAATAGAGGATCCTAAAATAGTTATGATGCTTATAATCCAGGCTGCCCAGCCTAAATATTTAGTGATTCCAAGTATTCTATTGATTAAATCATCACTACGACCAATTCCAAAATTATTGTCGCGAACTGGACTTAATTTGCGCACGCGTCGCATGGTGCTTGTTGCATTGTCTATAGCTTCGTCTAAAAGCTCTTTTTTAGAAACCATGACACTTATCGTATAGTTAATTTTTGGAGCCGTAAATAAAGAACGTGCGACTTGAATTGGAATTAAAACACGTAAATCTTGACTGTGTCCAAAAGTGGAGCCTTTTTCCTTTAAAACTCCAATAACTTTAAAACGGGCACCACGAATAGAAATGATTTTGTCAATTGGATTAACATCTTTTAATAAGCCTTTTTCAAAATCAGAACCAACAATACAAGAGTAAGTATTGTTTTCGATATCAAATTGATTGAAAGAACGTCCAGAAGTAGTTTCTAAACCAGAATTGGAAATATAATGCTCGTCGACGCCAAGAATAGTGATTTCCGGATCTGTTTTTTGGTCTAAATATTTTACTTCTGCTTTTGTTGAAGCCGTAAACGAAAGAGAAGTTTCAGTAAAAGGATATTTATATTTGTTTTTAAAAGCGACTGCTTCAGGATAAGAAATAATAGGATTAACAATTTCACGTTCGTTTCCGCCACGATTTTTAAGATTGTTTTCGTATTGGTTGATGTTGAAAGTATTAGCTCCCATCGAAGCAAAATTAGTTGAAACAGTATTTTCAATAGCTGTTACAATAGTTAAAATTCCAACCAAAGCTGTAATTCCAATCGCAATAATTAATACAGTAAGAATAGTACGCAATAATTGTGTTTTGATAGAACCAAAAGCAATTCGGATATTTTCTTTAAATAATTTTAGCATCATGACCAATTTGTCACGAAAATACGTTTTTTGTTACAAGTTTGTTTTCGAACTACCATTATTTATTTTAAAAAATAAGATATTTGCACACGATTTAAGAGATATGAAATCTAAAATCTAAAATCAGAAATCTAAAATAAAAAAGAGATGGCTTCAAAACCAAGCATACCACAAGGAACAAGAGATTTTTCGCCAGCAGAGGTGTCAAAACGTCAATATATTATTCAGACAATAAAAAGTAATTTTGAGAAATTTGGTTTTCAGCCTATAGAAACTCCTTCGTTTGAAAATTCAGATACCTTAATGGGAAAATATGGAGAAGAAGGAGATCGTTTGATTTTTAAAATATTAAACTCAGGTAATTTTTTCTTCAACAAAAATAAAATTGAATTACCGGAATCTATAGAAGCTTTACAATCTAACTCGGCAGAAACAATTGATCTGAGTCAAAGAATTGAATTGAATAAATTTACAGGAAAAATTTCTGAAAAAGCTTTACGTTATGACTTAACAGTTCCGTTTGCGAGATACGTTGTACAGCACCAAAACGAAATTGAATTTCCTTTTAAAAGATATCAAATTCAACCCGTTTGGAGAGCTGATAGACCACAAAGAGGGCGTTACAGAGAATTTTATCAATGTGATGCCGATGTTGTAGGTTCAAAATCATTATGGCAAGAAGTAGAGTTGGTACAATTGTACGATACAGTTTTTACCTCTTTAGGATTAGAAGGTGTAACTATTAAAATTAATAATAGAAAAATATTATCTGGAATTGCCGAAGTTATTGGCGCATCGGATAAATTGATCGATTTTACAGTGGCACTTGATAAATTAGATAAAATTGGAGAAGACGGGGTAAAGAAAGAAATGATAGAAAAAGGTATCGCTGAAGAAGCGTTAGTTAAAGTTCAGCCACTCTTTAACTTTACCGGGACATTTGCAGATAAAATTAGTCAGCTTTCAGATCTATTAGCAGAATCTGAAGAGGGAATGAAAGGTGTTGAGGAATTGAAATTTATTTGTGACAATGTGGCAACTTTAGGATTGGCAACCGCGACATTAGATCTTGATGTGACTCTTGCTCGTGGATTAAATTATTACACGGGAGCTATTTTTGAAGTAGCTGCGCCAAAAACCGTTTCGATGGGTTCTATTGGTGGTGGTGGAAGATATGACGATTTGACTGGTATTTTTGGTTTAAAAAATATGAGCGGAGTTGGAATTTCTTTTGGCCTTGATCGTATTTATTTAGTTTTGGAAGAATTGCAATTGTTCCCTGAGACAGTAGCGGCAACATCAAAAGCATTGTTTATTAATTATGGAGATGCAGAAGCTTTATATGCTTCGCAAGCCATTCAGAAATTGAGAAAAGAAAATGTAAAAGTAGAATTGTATCCAGATAATGTAAAAGTGGGGAAACAATTTCAATATGCAGATAAACGTTTAATTCCGTTTGCAGTAATTGCTGGAGAACAGGAAATGGCATCAAATACGTACTCACTTAAAAATTTAGTTTCAGGAGAGCAAATTTCTGTTGGTTTTGAAGGATTGAAAGCTGCTTTACTAGCTTAAGATTTTAACTGCAAAGTGCACTAATATTTAATTTTACTTCACGCATAGAAAATACAAAGTTCGCAAAGCTAGATCAACACAAAGCTTTGCGAATTTTGTGTTTTTATAAAACCAGACTTTTAAAAAACTTTGCGAACTTTGCGGTTATTTCGCAAAGTTCGCAAAGTTTTTGTTTTGAATGAAAAATAAAAAAATCACAAAGTTCTGAAAGTGATTGTGTTAATAAATCTCAGCCTTTATCTGCTTGAATCTTTTTAAAATTTGCCTGAAATAGTTGGTAGAAAAGAAAAAAAAGCCTTTAATTTGCGGCCTTGAGTTACGGGCGTAGTTCAAGGGTAGAATAGCGGTCTCCAAAACCGTTGATGGGGGTTCGAATCCCTCCGCCCGTGCAAAAAAATGTCAAATAACAATCATTATTAATTGTTTGTCAAAGGCCTTAGATTGGTAAAGGCAAAAGAATAAAAAAAAGCTTCATCTAAAATAGGTGAAGCTTTTTTTAATATAAGGTAAACTTGAATTAATAATTATTTATAAAGCCGAGGCTAAACCCTTAAATTCAATTTTGATAGGTAATAATTTAGACTCAAATATACTTTAAACTAAAACGTAATAGTCTTAAAATTATACTAAATTTTAAAAGTTAGGTTTCGTTTTTTAAGTGGCTCAGTTTTAATAAAGTGACAATTTGACATTTTAAAAGGTTTGGCAGTACTTTTGCAATCCAACAGAAAGAATAAAAAATGAAGTTTAAGAATATTTTTAAAAATAAAAGTAATATGACTACGGAAAATACAGAGTTCGATCAGGAATTAGATGATGTAACGTTAGAGAACAACGCCAACGGTGAACAATTAATTGTTGAAGAATTAAGTGTTGAAGAGCAATTGGCTCAAGACTTGGCAAAAGAAAAAGATAAGTTTTTGAGACTATTTGCTGAATTTGAAAATTACAAAAAAAGAACTTCAAAAGAACGTATCGATTTATTTAAAACAGCAAATCAAGACGTTTTATTAGCGATGCTTCCTGTTTTAGATGATTTCGACAGAGCGATTGTAGAGATCAACAAATCTGATGATGAGAATTTGAAAAAAGGTGTTGAGTTGATTCATGAAAAATTAAAAAACACTTTAGTTTCTAAAGGTTTAGAGCAAATTGAAGTAAGAGCAGGAGATGCTTTTAATGCAGATTTTGCTGAGGCAATTACCCAAATTCCAGCTCCGTCTGAGAAATTAAAAGGGAAAATTGTTGATGTTATTGAAAAAGGATACAAATTAGGAGACAAGATTATTCGTTTCCCTAAAGTTGTAACTGGAAACTAAAAAATGCAAATAAAATATTTTGAAGTTCAGAAGTTTAATAACTGAAGTTTAAGATTAAAGATTTGGAATTTATTCAATTATGAAAAAAGATTTTTACGAAATACTAAGCATTTCAAAAAGTGCTGATGCTGTCGAAATTAAAAAAGCTTACCGAAAAAGTGCGCTAAAATATCACCCGGATAAAAATCCAGGCGACAAAGAGGCAGAAGAAAACTTTAAATTAGCGGCAGAAGCTTATGAAGTTTTAAGTGATCCGCAAAAAAAAGCAAAATACGACCAATACGGACATCAAGCATTTGATGGTTCTGGCGGATTTGGCGGTGGTGGCCATGGTGGTATGAATATGGATGACATTTTCAGCCAGTTTGGTGACATTTTTGGTGGCGGATTCGGCGGATTTGGTGGCGGCGGAGGCGGTGGTCCTCGTCGTGCTAAAGGAAGCAATCTTCGAATTAAAGTAAAATTGACTTTAGAAGAAATTGCAAATGGTGTTGAGAAAAAAGTAAAAGTTAAACGTAAAGTTCAGGCTAAAGGAGTAACATACAAAACTTGTTCGACTTGTAACGGTCAAGGACAGGTAATGCGTGTAACTAATACCATTTTAGGAAGAATGCAATCTGCGTCAACTTGTCCTACTTGTGGCGGTTCAGGTCAGATTTTAGATAAAAGACCATCTGAAGCAGATGCTCAAGGAATGATTTTGGAAGATGAAACAGTATCAATCAAAATTCCTGCTGGTGTTGTCGATGGTATGCAATTAAAAGTTTCGAACAAAGGAAACGATGCTCCCGGAAATAGTATTCCTGGTGATTTGATTGTAGCAATCGAAGAATTGGAACACGAATTTTTGAAGCGTGAAGGTGAAAATATTCACTACGATTTATACATTAGTTTTCCAGAAGCTGTTTTAGGAGTTTCGAAAGATATCGAAGCCATCAACGGAAAAGTTCGTATTAAGTTGGAAGAAGGAATTCAGTCTGGAAAAATCTTAAGATTAAAAGGAAAAGGAATTCCAAGCATCAACGGATACGGAAGCGGAGATTTATTGGTACATGTAAATGTTTGGACTCCAAAAACGTTGAATAAAGAGCAAAAACAATTTTTTGAAAACGCTCTAAACGACGAACATTTTGTTCCGAGTCCTGAAAAAACTGAAAAATCATTTTTTGAAAAAGTAAAAGATATGTTTTCATAAGCTGAACTTTTCTAAAATGTTTAAATAATAAATTTAAAAACCCATTCTAGTGTAAATTAGAATGGGTTTTTTGTATTAATAGTGTAAACTTTCGCTGCGAATTATTTACTTTTACACACGCAATACCATAAAGGTCAAACTGACTAGGAAAATCTTAAAAATAGCATGAGCAACTTACTCGAAGTACATAAAGTCGTAAAACAATACGGTGATTATGTAGCGCTTAACGAAGTTTCATTAAATGTGCCAAAAGGTAGTATTTATGGGTTATTAGGCCCGAATGGAGCTGGAAAAACCTCTCTTATCCGAATCATCAATCAAATTACATTGCCAGATAGTGGCGAAATAATTTTAGATGGAGAAAAACTGCAGCCAAAACATGTGCAAACCATTGGCTATCTTCCAGAAGAAAGAGGTTTGTATACCTCTATGAAAGTGGGCGAACAATGTTTGTATTTGGCACAAATGAAAGGACTTTCTAAAGCCGAAGCAAAACTGCAATTAGAGTACTGGTTTGATCGTTTAGGAATTCAGGGTTGGTGGAACAAAAAAATCCAGGAACTTTCTAAAGGAATGGCGCAAAAAATTCAGTTTGTAGTTTGCGTATTGCACAAACCAAAGCTGTTGATTTTTGATGAACCTTTTTCAGGATTTGATCCCGTAAATGCAAATGTCATAAAAGATGAAATTTTGGCATTGAAGGAGCAAGGCGCTACAATTATTTTTTCGACACATAGAATGGAAAGTGTAGAAGAACTTTGCGATCATATTGCTTTAATTCATAAATCGAATAAATTAATAGAAGGAAAACTTAGCGATGTAAAACGTCAGTTTAGAACCAATAGTTTTGAAGTTGGTATTTTGACAGATAATGTCGAAGGTTTAATGTACGATATCACACAAAAATTTACCGTTTCGCCAGCAAGTTTTAAATCATTAAATGATGATTTAAAGTTAGATATTCAGATTGGAAATGCAACACCAAACGAATTACTAAACATTCTGACACAACGTGGACAAGTGACGCATTTTGTAGAAAAAATTCCAAATGTAAACGATATTTTTATTCAAACAGTAACTTCGTAGATCTTTAGATCATTAGACTGGCTTAGATTTTTAGACTGATGTTAGAAGTCAAAAAAATAATCTGAGAAGTCTAACGAAAGTCTAAAAATCTAAGAAGTCTAAAATCTAAAATCTAAAATTATTTATGAGCATCATCTCGTTGATTATAAAAAGAGAATTTATTGCAAAAGTTCGCAATAAATCTTTTGTTGTTATGACTTTTTTAAGTCCGCTATTGTTTGTTGCGATAGCTGGATTTATTGGTTATTTAAGTTCGATGAAAGCTGAGACAAAACAAATTGCCATTTATGACGAAACAGGTTTGTTTGCCAATGATTTTGTAAAACAGAATAAGAAAGATGGGGAATTTAAATATCTGAATCTGTCAGAAATTGATGTAAAAGCTTTAAAAGATAGTATAACCAAAGAAAGTTTTAATGGTTTAATCATTATCCCAAAGACAAACAATTTAAAAGATTTAGAAACTAAAATCGAATATGTTTCAAACAATAGTCCGAGTATTATTTTTATCGAGAAAACTCAAGATATTATTGGCGAAAAAATCACAAAGCTTAATTTAGAAAAAGCAAAATTAGATACATTGGCCATTAAAAAAGCTCAGGCTGATGTTAGTATTCACTTGGCGAAAACATCAGGAGAAGAAAGTTTAAAAGGACTAAATGAAATAAAAATTGGAATTGGAGGTGCATTTGGTTATCTCATCATGATGTTTATTATCATTTACGGAAATATGGTAATGCGAAGCGTTATCGAAGAAAAAACAAACCGAATAATCGAAATCATCATTTCATCAGTAAAACCATTTCAGTTAATGATTGGAAAAATTGTTGGAACTTCGCTTGCAGGATTATTACAATTTATGATTTGGGCGATAATTGGTCTGGCATTAATGTTTGCAGCTTCGGCGTTTTTTGGCGTAAATGTTGGGCCAACGGCAAAAATTCCACCAGAATTAATGCACAGCGCGCAACAAGAGTTTTCAGGATCAGCACAAATGTATATTAGCGAATTATGGAATTTACCTATTGCAAGTATCTTAATTGGTTTTGTAATTTATTTTATAGGAGGTTACTTTTTATACAGTTCGTTTTATGCCGCAATTGGAGCCGCAGTTGATAATCAAACAGATTCTCAGCAATTTCTTTTGCCTATCATAATGCCACTTATTTTAAGTGTTTATATCGGATTTTTTACGGTTGTAAATGATCCGCACGGAACAATTGCAGTTGTGTTTTCAATGATTCCGCTTACTTCGCCAATCGTAATGTTGATGAGATTACCGTTTGGAGTGCCGTGGTGGCAAATCGCGATTTCGGTATCATTATTGTTTGCTACCTTTTTCCTAGTTGTTTGGTTCGCTGCAAAAATTTACCGAGTAGGTATTTTAATGTACGGCAAAAAACCAACCTGGAAAGAATTATATAGATGGCTGAAGTATTAGTGTTTAAAAAGTTACAAAGATTCAGAGTGACAAAGGCTCAAAGGTTTTTGAATTTGAATTTTTAGTAACTTAGAATAGATAACTTTAAGATCACGCTAAGCATAAAAGAGATAATACGAATAACAGGTTAAAAAGGCAACAATAGCGACAAAGATCTTAAACTTTGTACCTCTGAACCTTTGCGACTTTGAACCTTAAGAAAAGAGAATGAGTAAAATACTAATTATAGAAGACGAAGCATCGATTAGAAGAGTTTTGGTAAAAATTTTATCAGAAGAAAATGATGCGTATCAGGTTGATGAAGCAGAAGATGGTGTCGTAGGTCTTGAAAAAATAAAAAACAACGATTACGATTTGGTTTTGTGCGATATAAAAATGCCAAAAATGGATGGTGTTGAAGTTTTAGAAGCGGCCAAAAAAATCAAACCAGAAATACCAATGGTTATGATTTCTGGTCACGGAGATATGGAAACAGCAATTCACACTATGCGTTTAGGAGCATTTGATTATATCTCAAAGCCACCAGATTTAAATCGTTTATTGAATACAGTTCGCAATGCTTTAGATAAAAAACAACTAGTAGTTGAAAATAAAATTCTGAAGAAAAAAGTTAGTAAAAACTACGAAATGGTTGGCGAAAGTGAAGCTATTAATCATATAAAAATGATGATTGATAAAGTTGCTCAGACTGAAGCCAGAGTTTTAATTACTGGACCAAACGGAACCGGAAAAGAATTAGTGGCGCATCAATTACATGAAAAAAGCGAACGTGCTAATTTCCCTTTAATCGAAGTAAACTGTGCTGCGATTCCAAGTGAATTAATCGAAAGCGAATTGTTTGGTCACGTAAAAGGAGCTTTTACATCGGCAGTAAAAGATCGTGCAGGAAAGTTTGAAGCGGCAGACAAAGGAACTATTTTCTTAGATGAAATTGGAGATATGAGCCTTTCGGCGCAAGCCAAAGTATTACGTGCTTTACAAGAAAGTATGATTACCAGAGTGGGTGCAGAAAAAGATATAAAAGTTGATGTTCGTGTTGTGGCTGCAACCAATAAAGATTTAAAAACCGAAATTGCCGAAGGTCGTTTCCGTGAAGATTTATATCATCGTTTAGCAGTTATTTTGATAAAAGTACCGCCATTAAACGAAAGACGTGATGATATTCCGGCTTTGATAAGACACTTTGCAGAAAAAATCGCTTCGGAGCAAGGAAATGTTGTGAAAGTATTTTCGCAGCAAGCTATAAAATTATTGCAAGAATACGATTGGACAGGAAATATTCGTGAACTTCGAAATGTAGTAGAAAGATTGATTATCTTAGGTGGAACTGAAATTTCTGAAACCGACGTAAAAATGTTTGCAAGCAAATAATGATTTGGTTTTCAATTTGAAATCTAAAATCTAAAATCTAAAATTTAGAAATGAAACTAAAAAAAATAAACGAGAAATTACAAGACGCTTTAATCGAGAATGGTTTAACAGAAGCAAATGCATTGCAACAAGAAACATTTTCGACCATAAAAAGTGGTTCTGATTGTATTATACTTTCTCCAGCAAAAAGCGGGAAATCGACAACAATTGTATTGAATGTTATTCAGCAATTGGCAGGTCATATAGAAGAGTCGCCACGTGCGTTGATTTTTGTAGAAGACAAAACCAAAGTATTAGAGATGGTGGAGCTTTTTGCTAAATATGGTAAATTTTCGAATCTGGAAGTTTATGGTGTTCATGATAAAGGCGATATGGATTACGATAAAAACTATATTTCGACAGGAATCGACGTTTTAATTGGAACTCCAAATAAATTGAGCGATATGTTTACAACCGCAGGATATAATGTAAACCGTTTAAAGATGTTTATTATCGACGATGCAGATCCAATTTTGAAATTACGTCACGAAACCAAAATCATGCGTATTTCAAATAGTATCACCAAAACGCAACGTATTATTTTTGCTGAAACATTAACAGAACGAATCGAGATTTTGGCAGATAAAATGATGCTAGAGCCTTATTTATTTGATATGGATGAAGAAGGAGAAGAAGAGCTTGATGAGGAAGATGACGATATTCAGGAAGAGGAATAAAGTCGCGGTTTTCAGTCTCAGTCTCAGTCTCAGTCCGTACTGAAAACTGTAACTGCGACTGAAGACTAGATAATAACTATAAAAAATAAAATGTTATGGGATTAATGAAAGTATTTTCGGGAAGTGAAGTTTTAGCTATTGCTTTACAAGAAAGATTAGAAGAAGCAGGAGTAGAAACAAGTAAAAAAGATAATATTCAATCAGCTCGTATGGCTGGTTACGGTGGTTCAGATTTGGCTGTTGAAGTTTTTATTCAGGAAACAGATTTTGCAAAAGCAAATCCAGTGATCGAAGAATTCAGAATGAGTCTTTAAAATATAGTAAATAGTCTCAGTTTACAGTTTGTAGTCGCAGTCTCAGTAGAGAGCGGTAAATTGTAAACTGCGACTGAAAACTAAAAAAACATGCAATACAAAATGTTGGTGCTCGACATGGATGATACCTTGTTGACAGACGATCATAAAATTTCAGATTTAAATAAAAAAGTACTTCTAGAAGCTCAGGCAAAAGGCGTTTATGTTGTTTTGGCTTCAGGTCGACCAACATCTGCGATGACTGCTTATGCAAAAGAGCTAGAATTAGATTTAAATAATTCGTACATGCTTTCATTTAACGGTGCTATAATTAGTGCGGTAAAAGATGATACAATATTATTTGAACAACAATTAACCGTTAAACAAATTCATGATTTATACGATTATAGTGTAAAAATGAAAACTCACATTATCACGTATCTTGATGGTGAAATTATAAGCGAAACCGATTCTGAATATATAGAAATCGAAAAAGAAATTACGGGATTACCACACAAAAAAGTTCCTAATTTTAAAGAAGCCGTTAATCGTCCAGCAGTAAAATGTATTTTGTTGGCAGAACCATCTTATTTAAAAAGTCTGGAAGAAGATTTAAAACAAACAATGCCAGATTTGAGTATTGCAATGTCAAAACCATTTTTTCTAGAGGCAGCGCAACACGGAATTGATAAAGCAGCAAGTTTAAAACTTTTGGCTGAAAAGCTAAATATTCATCAAAGCGAAATTATTGCTGTAGGAAACGCAGGAAATGACCTGACAATGATAGAATATGCCGGACTTGGAGTTTGGGTTGATAATGTTACGCCAGAATTACGAGACAGAGCAGATGTAATTGTTGCGTCTAATAATGATAATGGAGTTGCTGAGGTAGTACAACGCTATATTCTCTAAACTAAATTAATTTAAGATGAAAGAACCAATAGAAACGGACCGTTTATTACTAAGAGAATTTATCCCAACAGATGATTTAGGACTGTTTGAATTGGAATCAAATCCGAATGTGCATGTTTATGTAGGGAAAAAACCAATCACGCATATTGACGAAGGTCGTGCCTATATTGATTTTCTTCATCAGCAATACAAAGATTTTGGTATTGGTCGTTGGGCTGTTATTCTAAAAGATACCAATGAATTTTTAGGATGGTCAGGAATAAAATTCATCACAAATGAAATTAACAATCATAAAGGTTTTTATGAAATTGGATATCGTTTTATCGAAAAACATTGGGGAAAAGGATATGCAACTGAAGCTGGAAAAGCTTTTATCGATTATGCTTTTAATGTAATGAAAGTAGAAGCGCTGTATGCTTATGCAGATGCAGGAAATGAAAATTCAAGAAAAATTTTAGAGAAAATAGGTATGCAATTGGTGAATTCTTTTGAATACGAAGGAGATTTACAAGTTTGGTTCGAACTGCGAAATCCAAACTTATAAGAAAATTCTAAGAAATGCGTTCCAAATCTTTGTAAACTCATCTCGTTTAAGATTTGCAAAGATTTGGAAAACAACTCGAAGGTTCTAATAAAATATTAGAATTATTTTTTAGCTACAGAAACAAAATATTTATTTCCGTCACCCATTGTTAATTTTACACGTTCGTCACAAAGATCGATAGCAAAATTAGCACTTTCATAACAGCTGCAAGTAGTGTTTTTGTCTTTAGACATTTCAGTTTTACAGTTATTGTTTTTGAAAGTTGCCAATTGAGGCGTGTATAAACTTACTAAATCAGTAGAAGCAGTTACTAATGAAATAATACTTGCTGAATTATTATTGGTAATTCTGTAAACAATTCTATCAGTATAATTTACTTCATTTACTGTTACTTTACGAATATAAGTATAAGCTGTAGATCCCTCACCTGGTTCTTTTACTTCAAATTTAAATCCAACCGCACGAACTGCAATATCAAATTGAGATTGAGAGTTTAAGCTTGCCCAAGTTGTCAAGGTGCTAATAGTAGGAAACGGATTAGCAGCCGGAGTATTAGTTTGCGCTTGCGCACTAAAAAGAGTTAAGAACATCAAGCAGATTGTGGGTAAAAATGCCTTCATATGGAGTTTTAATTTTTAATTTGTGCCTACTCTTTCTGGTTTTCGGCCTGCCCATTTTTTACTGCAACAAAACAACAACATAACAAGGGAAAATCAAAATTGTTACGAGTGAATTATTGTTTAAATAATACAATTTTAGTTAATGCTTTTTTGGAGGAACTGAATGACTTCGAAAAAAGAATATTAACAGAGTTAAATGTAAGAAATTTTGAATTTAAACCGTTAAAAAACGCACTTAATCGATGAAAAATGCACTTAATCGATTAATTTGTCGTTTTATTCTTATTGAAATTAAATCGAATTTTTAAATAGTTGAAATTTTGTGATAGAATATTTGGCTCTATTTATGGTTTTTTAAGATGTATTAAAATGTAGGCTTGCTACAAAATATTGATATATAGTGTGTTATTGATTTTATTTTAAAGAATATTGTACGTAAATTTGCAAACTCTTTAAAAGAGATATAATTATAATATCCTACTACTTAAAACGTAGTTCATTCCTATGGAAAATAGAAAAAAAGTTGCCTTTTATACGCTTGGTTGTAAACTGAATTTTTCAGAAACTTCTACGATTGCCAGAAACTTTAATGACGAAGGTTTTGATCGTGTTGATTTTGAAGAAATCGCCGATATTTATGTGATTAATACTTGCTCAGTTACTGAAAATGCTGATAAGCAGTTTAAGCAGGTTGTAAAAAAAGCAATGAAACTTAATGATAAGGCATTTGTTGCCGCAGTAGGTTGTTATGCACAATTAAAACCAGAAGAATTAGCAGCTGTTGATGGTGTTGATTTGGTTTTGGGAGCAACTGAAAAATTTAAAATTACCGACTATATTAATGACTTAAGCAAAAATGATATGGGTGAAGTACACTCATGCGAAATTGCCGAAGCTGATTTTTATGTTGGAAGTTATTCTATTGGCGATCGTACTCGTGCATTCTTGAAAGTTCAGGACGGTTGCGATTATAAATGTACCTATTGTACCATTCCGTTGGCAAGAGGAATTTCCAGAAGTGATGCATTAGAAAATGTCTTGCAAAATGCAAAAGAAATATCTGCTCAAAATATTAAAGAAATTGTTTTGACAGGAGTAAATATTGGAGATTACGGAAAAGGTGAATTTGGGAATAAAAAACACGAACACACTTTTCTTGATTTAGTTCAGGCTTTAGATAAAGTAGATGGAATTGAGCGTTTGCGTATTTCATCAATTGAACCCAATTTATTGAAAAATGAAACAATTGATTTCGTGTCGAAAAGCAGAACTTTTGTACCTCATTTTCATATCCCGTTACAATCTGGAAGTAATGACATTTTAAAATTAATGAAACGTCGTTACTTACGTGAAGTTTATACAGAACGTGTTAACAAGATTCGTGAAGTAATGCCACACGCTTGCATTGGTGTTGACGTTATTGTTGGTTTTCCTGGAGAAACAGATGAACACTTTTTAGAAACTTACCATTTCCTAAACGAAATGGATATATCATATTTACACGTATTCACGTATTCAGAAAGAGATAATACTGAAGCTGCAAATATGCCAGGAATTGTTTCTGCAAACGTAAGAGCAAAACGTAGTAAAATGTTACGTGGATTATCGGTTAAAAAGCGTCGAGCATTTTACGAAAGTCAATTAGGATCAAACAGAACAGTTTTGTTCGAAAGTGAAAATAAAGAAGGATATATTCACGGTTTTACCGAAAATTACGTAAAAGTAAAAACCCCTTGGAATCCTGAATTGGTAAATACATTACAAGAAATTAACTTGACAAAAATAGATGAAGACGGAAGCGTTCGTTTAGAGTTTATAAATAAATTAGCGGAAGCATAGAAAATTACAACATAGTTTGTCATTCCGAGGAACGAGGAATCACACTAGAAACTCCAGTAGAAATTGTTGTCAATCTTTGTCGAATTTCTATTGTGATTTCTCCCTTCGCTCGAAATGACAATAAAACAAGAAAGCCCTTTAGATAAAGGGCTTTCTTGTTTTTAAAGTATGAATTTTATTTCTGAGCTTCCGGAATAACCAATTTCAAAGAATTAATATAATCCGTATCAAACTCAATCACTCTGATTTTTTCAGGATTAAAACTCAATTCGCCGCCAAACTGACCTTTTATATCTAGAAAGTCAATTGTAAGCTCTTCGTCGTTTAATTCGAGTAGTTTTCCTAGATAAGCCGATTTGGCCGATTTTTTTGAAATTTGAAAAATACCGTATTTATTATCAATAAAGTTAAGAATCGAACTCAAATCTCTAATTGGTATAATATCTTCGGCATTGGTTTTTAAGCCCTTTAAGCGAATTACTTTCTCTGTAAAAGCAAGATCCTGATCGCGATGAATCTCTTCAATATTCTTATTTTTCAGAATCACAAAACCATCTAATATAAAATCTTCGGGATTGTTTCTTAGTAAAATCCAATCGTCAGAATAGTCAATTAAAAATCCGGTAAAAATCTCTTTTTTATCCGTAAATTCTATTGCTATTAATTGTCTTAAGTATTGTTCCATTTGATGTGTTTTGAAAAAATCCAACTAAAAAATTCCAAATTCCAATGCTAGTTGAAATTTTACGAAAAAGCCAAGAATTGGAATTTGGAATTTATCCCGAAGCCTCGGGATTGGAAATTTATTTATATTTAAGGATTAGTAGACCAAATACTGCTGTTTTTTATAAAAACTCTGCGATTTAGTTTAAGTTGTGCAATGATTAACTCCGCAATATCTTCAGATTGCATCACTTTTTCAGGATTACCATCAGTAAGATTTAAATCTTTTGCCATGTCTGTAGCAACTGTACTTGGCGTTAATGCAGTAACACGAATATTGTGTTTTCTCATTTCCTGCATCAAAGAATCAGTCAATCCTAAAACCGCAAATTTAGAGGCACTGTAAGCACTTGTCAAAGCATTTCCGTTTAATCCGGCTGTTGACGAGATATTGATAATATCACCAATTTGTCTTTCGATCATATTAGGTATAACGGCGCGAGTTGTATAATAAGTTCCCATTAGGTTTACCTGAATGATTTTCTCCCAAGCGTTTGGTTCTAATTCTAAGAATTTTCCAAAAGCAGCAATTCCGGCACTATTAATTAAAATATCAATCGTTTTAAATTCAGCTAAAGCTTTCTCAACTGCTGAATTAATGGAGTTCATGTCCGAAACATCAGCAGATAAAGCCAAAGATTTTACACCTAAGTTGTTCGTTTGGTTTGCCAATTGATCAACATCTGCCTGAGTTCTTGAAACTAAAATTACATTTACACCTTCTTTGGCAAGTGCAATAGCAATTGCTTTTCCTATTCCTTTTCCTGCACCTGTAATTAGGGCATTTTTATTTTTTAAGTCTGTCATGATTTATTTTTTAGAAATGCAAAAAGCATCATTTTAGTAACACAAAAATAATGCTTTTGCTTGCTAAAACGATGCTTTGAGTTGTTTTCTTAATCTAAGTTTAACAACCTTTTTACTCTTTTAATACCATATCGATGCACATTACGGCTGCAAGAATCAATTGTCTTTGTGGACTGTCTTGTGCAACAGTATCTTCGATTTGAAGGACATAATTATCGGCACTTGTAAAAAACTCTTTACCCATTCCTGCCCATTTTTTACTTACCTGAGCCAGTTGTTTATTTTCATGGCTAAATTTAAAATCCCAGCCAGTCCATTTTCCCTGAAGCGTAGCCAGAGGTTTTTCGTTTTTATCTAAAATTTCGAATTTTCCTCCAAAAGAAAAAAACTTTTGTTTAAACGTTCCTACCAATCGATCTTTTTCGTCAAAGACTTCAACAGTTGAGCGAAGCCAAGCAATACCACGTTTTACTGAAATAATTTTTTCGCCAGATTCAGCAGTAATTTCAATATCAAAAGGAGTCATTCTTTTGTAATCTGTAAAGCGAAGCATTTTGGTAAAAAATCCCAAATTGTTCTCTCTGCAATTCATAGTAATTTGATTGCTTTCCGGATGGTAAATATCGTAGTTGTTAGCTGCTTTAAACATTCCAACATGTTCTTTTACAAGAAATAAATTCTGATTTAAAATAGGATTCATTTTATTTTATTTGATATTGATTTGTAACTTTTTTTCTTGAATACGTTTTGCAATGTATTTTCAAAAGGATGTCAAATGTAATAAAATGTGTGTTAATAATTCTAATTTCAGATTAATTTTATAGGAGATTTAAATTATTCTAATAAAAATCGAGCTTGAACGGATGTAGATATTTTTATTTTTTCAAATTCAATATTAGTATCATTATTAGAGCTTCTGTCTTCATCTGATTTTGAAGAATATCCTGTTACCGCTATGCCCCTAAGCATTCCTGTTGATAGCTTTGTGATATCGTCAAGATTGCTTATTTGTATGGCATTTCCAATTTTTTGATTTAAAGGTTTAGCAAAGCTTTCTGCAATTTTTTTAGCATTTAGTATTGCCTTTGCATTGATTAAAAGTTTAATCTTTTTTTCTTCCGTATTTTCTATTTTGTCAATTCGAACATTTGAAATTCCAATTTCTTCTAACCCTATAAAAACCTTTGCAGTCATTTTGGCATTAGTAACTAGGATTGAATATGATTTTGATTTGAAAATGTCAGTTTGCTTCAAAAGATAATTTTTAAAATTACTTGACATATAGTTTAGAGTAAGATCTTTTTGAGTATTAATTCCAATTGATTCTAATTTTTGAATCATTTCTTGTTCTAATTCTTCGACAGATTTTTTTCCTTTAAAATCTTTTTCCGTTACTAAAACATTAATCCAAATTTTATCAGGCATTACTAATGTATCCGCCTTACCTGAAGTTTCAATAAAAGGTTTGTCAATTAGATTTTTGTCTTGAGAAAATGAATGTATTGAAAAAAGTAAAAACAGGGTTAAAAGTAATTCTTTCATGAGATAAAATTTTAGTAATATTTAAATTAATAATTTGTTTTTAGTAAGTAATTGCAAGAAGAAGTTTACTGTTATTTCAGATTAATCTTTGTCTTTTGTAGTAATGATTACAACTCCATTTACGCCTTGACTTCCGTATAGCGAAGTTGCTTCGATTCCTTTTAAAACCTTAATGCTTTCAATATCATTTGGGTTGACTTTAGAAAATTGCTTTGAGTTTACTATAACTTCGTCAATAATATATAAGGGTTCTTCTTGATTGGTTATCGTTCTGGCACAAATTATTCGAAAATTTTGTGGTGTTTTAGGTTGTACAAAATTGGATGAAACCTTAACAGTACAAATTGTGTCTTTAGTTTTAGCGAAAGATTTGACAGGGAGTTCGATAGGTTCCTTTCCAGTATATACTTTAGAAACGGTTTTTTCTTGTGCTTTGATTACGAAAGATATAAGCATAGAAAATCCAAATGAAATAAGTTTTACTTTTTTCATGACATAAATTTTAGATAAGCGTTAGATTTTATCTTTGTCAAATGTATAGTCTTTGACAAAGATTTTAAGATTCTACGTTGAGTTTTTTGTTAGTTTTTAGGAGTTGGTTTTCCGTATTTTGTGGTAATAATTACAACACCTTTTTTACCTCTTTCGCCATATTTTGATGTAGCTTCTAAATCCTGAAGAACCGTAATTGTTTTAATTTCCTGTTTATTTAATGGCGCATAAGGACTTGTTGGATTTTTGCCAAATAAATCATTTTCAGAATAATAATTTCCATCAATAATATACAAAGGAGCATCTAAAACTACTAGAGAGTCTAAATTTTCTGGCTGAAAATTAGGCATTTCATCCTGCATCATTTGATCTCTCTTTTTGTCGTTGCTATGCGACAAAGCACTTCCGTTTATAACAATTAACGGAGCACTTTTTTTAGCCGTTTGCGATTGTTTATCGGCAAAAGCAAGTTTTGTAGATTCCCTTTCTGCTTTTCTTAAGTATCCGGAATTTTCATTCACTTTTTCTTTTGCTATAAGATTGTCTTCTTCAGCATAACTTGGTTGTATGGGTGCAGCAACTACAACTTCAGCAGGAGGACTGATAGTGGCAATTCCAGCTCCTGCAGCTTTGTTAACCTTAATGCTGTCATAATTCATTGCTACTTCTTGTTGCTGTTTAATTTGTTTGTCTAAAATTTTAGCAGCTTCAGATTTTGAAATTATTGGAGATTCTGAAGAAACAACTGCATCACTTTTCTCTAAAATAGATTTGTCATCACTATCTTTTTCGTTTACAACAACTTTTGATACTGGAATTACGGTTGCTTTATCTGATTTTAAAAACTGAGATCCTATAGAAATTACTAACAATAGAGAAGCTGCAACAGCAATTTTTTTCCATAACGAAATTGCCTTTTTATCTTCTTTCTTATCGAGTTTGTCTTCTACACGCGCCCAGACTTTGTCCATTCCGGGGAAATCTTTTTGCTCCGAGTTTTGCGCGGCGTCTTTAAATTTATCGAATATTTTATCTTGATTGTCCATGACTACTTTGCTTTTTGGTAATACAATTTATTTACTAAATCCTTTAGCTTGGTTTTTGCGGCATTCAATTGTGATTTGGATGTGCCTTCAGAAATGTTAAGCATCGCGGCTATTTCTTTATGTCCAAAACCTTCGATAACAAAAAGGTTAAAAACAGTTTTACAGCCGTCTGGAATGTGGTTTAATAAATTGAGTAAATCTTCTTCTTCTAACGAATTAATTTCTTCTGTAAAAGGCTGAGAAAGTAATTTGACATCATCGAGATACATATTAAAATTAGTATTCTTCTTGATGGTTGCCAAACAATGGTTAACGGTTATTTTTCGTGCCCAAGCTTCAAAAGCCAGAACTTCTTTTAGTTGTTCCAGTTTTGTAAATATGGTATAGAAAGCGTCGGCCAGAGCTTCTTCTATTTCCTCTTCCTTTTTAAGGTACCGTTTGCAAAGGCGATACAATTTTGGAGCCATATGCTCATAAACCTGACGCTGAGCATCTCGGTTCATTTTTTTGCAGTTAGAAATTAGCGTTTCGTTTATCACAATTGTTGTCTTTATACTAAAGAGGGTTAAAAAGATAAAAAGGTTGGGAAGAGCATTAAAAAAAGTTTTTTTGAGGTTCAAAGTTACATAGGTTTTATCGTAGAGGCGCACAGCAGTGCGTCTTCGTCAACTGTATCTTCGTTTTATTGGCGGATATTCTTTGCTTGAGACGCACTGCTGTCCGTCTCTACATTATTTTGTGTGTCTTCAATTTTGTCATTTCGATCGAAGGGAGAAATCGCACTAGAAATGCCGCAAAGAAATTCGCTAAACTTTGTAGAGTTACTTGTGTGATTTCTCCCTTCGATCGAAATGACAAAGAATGAGGTTAAATTTTTACTTAACCGACAAACTCAATTTAAAAATCTTAGTTTCTAAAACTTCCGTATCATTATCCTCGCAAAGCAAAAACTCAATTTTGTTGTTTTCTTTTTTATAGAAAGTCAAACCTTCAAATTTATTAGTTGAAGTAATTTTTTGAGTAAAATCTATTTTCATGGTTTTAAGATCGATTCGGCCAATGAAACTTCCCAGGATTTCGCCATCGTCGTAAGTTGATTTTGTGTCTTCGACGGTTGAAAGGAAATAGATTTTGTCTTCGACCAAAATGGCATCGGTAAAACTCGAGCGAATGCCTTTTATTTTTGGCAATTTATAATTGGTTGCCACCAATGCAAATTCTTCTCCCAAATTTTTAGCGTGAATGGTAAAAATGGTGTTTTTGTTCGAAATTCCGTTTCCGCGATTGAATAAATACCAGTTTTCGCCATCAAAAATGGCACCTTCTAGATTAAAATCTTCGGGTTTTATCGAACCGAAATTTTGCATTACAGCATATAAATCGACTAAATTATTTTTTTGTAAAACGGTTTTGTTTTTAAGATCAAACTCAATCATTTTGTTTCGGTTCTCGGTTGAACCTGAGCCAAAAACATAAAGTGTATCGTTGTGATGCGTTAAAGATTCAAAATCAGGTTTTAAGTTTTTGGCAATATTGAGTGTTGGATTATCAATTAAAGCGTGTTGATTTAATTGCTGATTTTGCATATTGTATTCATATAAATACCCGCTATTATCGCCAATAACATAAAGTGAATTGTTATTAAGAAATAATCCTGATGCTGAACCGATTCCGATGATTTGAAATAATATTTCTAATGTGAATTTTTCCATGAATTTTGTTTTGAACGAATGTTGTGAAAATTACGTTATTTAATTATGCTTTTTATCTCAATTAACGACTGATATATTCCATCATAATAGTTGTTGTTTTTAAAATTCGGAATCATAATTTCCGCAATTAGTTTATCGCAATCTTTGTTTGTTAAATATTTCATAGAAATTTCAGTTGTTGATATTGCGACCTTTCTTAATTTTTTACTGAAAACGATAATTGTACCGCTTTTTTGAAAAACTCCGCCAATGTTCCAATCAATAAGTTTATTATATGCAAATTCGCTAATATCTGTGTTTGGATTCAATTCGTCAATTGATAGAATTAGAATTTCCATTCTATTTTTGGTTCTAATTTCTTTAGTTAGATCATTAATTTTTTTTCTTTGTTCAGTTGAAAAGACTGAATCAATTTCTATCAGATTTGTAAGTGGCAAAATAACAGAATTCTTGATTTTAAAATTATCACAAGTTTTATTTAATTCTCTAGTTAGTTTATAATTGATAGAATTAAAATCATTGTTTAAATTTTCAATTTTTAAGTTATTTTGTTTTTGAACATATTTAGATAAAAAGCTTATATATATTTCTGTTTGCTGGAGTGCGATTGTGTCAGAATTTTTAAATTGGCGAGATTTTATCGAATCACATATTTTTATTGAAAGATCTGAAATAGATTGTCCATTGGATTTTAAGCTAATAAAAATTAGAAAGGATAAAATTAAAATTCTTTTGGTCATATATGTTCTTAAGTTTTGTGATGTTTCTTTTAAAAACCAATGCCTAGCCCCGATAGCAATGGAAATACTTTGAGAAGAAATTGTAATTTTTTCTTAACAGAACAAAGCGACCAGCGGAAGCTCTTGTTGTGTTTTAGAAAAATACAATTTATTGAAAAAGTATTGCAATGAATAGCAGGAATATGCTTCGTAAAATTAGTATATTTATATTACAAAAAATTCAGAAATATGAAATCGATAGACCCGAAGGATTTTAAAGTTACAGATAAAATAAAATTATCAAAGATTCCTACTTTGCTCGACCTGGATGTAGACAGTGACGAAAAAGAGGCTAAACTCGATAAAGTACAGGCCAAATTGAGTAAGCAGCAAGATGTAATGTATGCTCATAACAGATATGGAGTTTTGATTTGTTTGCAAGGAATGGATACTTCCGGCAAGGACAGTTTGATTCGGGAAGTTTTTAAAGAATTTAACCCGCGTGGAGTAGTGGTGCATAGTTTTAAAACACCAACTTCGGCAGAGCTAGAACACGATTATTTATGGAGACATTATGTGGTTTTACCAGAGAAAGGGAAATATGCAATTTTTAATCGTACGCATTACGAGAATATTTTGGTTACTCGTGTGCATCCTGAGTATATATTGAGTGAAAACTTGCCCGGAATTGAAACTGTTGACGATATTCCTAAGGATTTTTGGAAAGACAGAATTGAACAAATCAATAATTTTGAAAAGCATATTACGCAAAACGGAACTATTGTACTAAAGTTTTTCCTGCATTTGAGTAAGGAGGAACAACGTAAACGTTTATTAAGACGATTGGAAGAGGAAAAACACAATTGGAAATTTTCTGTTGGAGATTTAAAAGAACGTGCGCATTGGGACGAATATCAGGAATATTATGAAGAGGCAATTAATAAAACTTCGACAAAAGATGCTCCGTGGTATGTAATTCCTGCCGATGATAAAGAAATGGCACGTTACATTGTAGCCAAAACTATTTGGGAAGAAATGCAGAAGCATACAGACATTAAAGAACCTGAATTACCAGAGGATATAAAGGATAATATTAAAATATATAAAGAGCAACTAGAAAACGAGTCTTAGAAATAAGGCTCTTTTTTTTGCTTTGATGTTACTACAAGTTTATGAGTGTTTTGTAGTACTAATTTAATGTTAATTTTTTTAACAGTTTTGGTCTGTTTTAGGTGTGACTATTGTTTTTTTGATAATATCAAAGTCATTTTAAGTTAAAGAGTGAGGATTTACTTTGTAAAAAAAATAAAAACCAATTTTTAGCAAAATGAAACGAATTATTCTACCTCTATTTATTCTAGGTTCGTTGATTACTTCTTGTAATAACGATTCTAAAGACGAAATGCAACCAACTAGTGTTGTTTTGAAAGACCAATCTGTAACGCCAAGTTTATTGAAGGCAAAGTCAGGATTTGAGAGTTTACAAATTTATTCTCTTTTTAGTTCAGATGATGTTTTTGCAGATAGTCCAAAATTTGTTTTTGGTGGTTCTGCAGATGGTTCTGGTTTATTGAAAAATACTGACGGAACTTTTACTTTTTTGGTAAACAACGAAGATAACTTTGCTGTTTCGAGAATTACATTAGACAAAACATTCAAACCTACTAAAGGAGAATATTTGTTGAATTCTAGTGGAGGAACGTGGAGATTATGTGGTGCTACAATGGCAACGCCAGAAGAACACGGTTTTGGACCTGTTTATTTAACTTGTGGAGAATCTGGAGAAGAGTCTCGTACACATGCTTTGGATCCTTACGGAAGTGCAGGTTCTGCATCTGCATCTAAAGAATTGGCTGGTTTTGGACGTTTAAGCGCCGAGAATGCTTTACCATTACGTACTTCTGCTTACAAAGGAAAAACAGTTGTTGTAATTGGCGATGACGATTCTGGAACTTACGGAGGTCAGGTTTTTATGTATGTATCAAATTCAGTTGGAGATTTAACAGGAGGTTCTTTGTACATGCTAAAAAGAAACGACGACAATCAAAGAGAGAAAGACATGGAAGTTAGTAAAACGTATCCGGTTTCTTTCGTAAAAATTGACAATCATACAACTTTAACAGGTGCTCAAATCAATGCATCTGTAAATACACTTAAAGCGATTAAATTTGGTCGTGTTGAGGATTTAGATTACCGTAAAGGTGGTGGTACAGCAGATCGTGAATTGTATTTTAACGTAACTGGACAAAATACTACAGGAACAAATGCTGATGCTTCAAGAACTAAATATGGTAGAGTTTATAGATTAAATCTTGATGCTGTAGATCCTTTAAAAGGTACTCTTGAAGTAATTCTTGACGGAGATAATCGTTCTGGAGTTGCAGGTAAATTCCAGAATCCAGATAACGTTTGTGTAACTAAAAACTATGTTTACGTTCAGGAAGATGCAAACGGATACGGAGACGAAACTCACGATGCTTACATTTATCAATACAATATTGCTACAAAAGAATTAAAAGTTGTAGTAGAATTAGATCACCGTCGTACTGCTGCTGATGCTGCAAAATATAACGTAGGTGGAATTTCTAAATTTGGAGATTGGGAATACGGTGCTTTAATCGACGTGTCTGATCAGGTTGGTATTGCAGATACTTTTATGTTAAGCGTACAACCACATACCTGGACTGGTGATAAATACAAAGGTGTTGATGGAGGAACTAATCGTCCTAATGAGCAACAAGCAAGTCAAATAGTTGTAATAAAAGGTTTAGCGAGATAATTTTTTTAAAACATTACAAAACAGATGTCCACTATTTCAATTTGAGATAGTGGTTTCTGTTTTTCAGAATATTCCTCTTTTAATCGTTAATAGATCATGAAAAAAATATATTGTTTGTTGTTCTTAATAGCATTTGTTGCTTGTCAGAAAAAAAACAAACATCAGGAAGTAAATAAAATGTTTCAATCTGATATTACTTTATTGATTGAAAAAGTTGCCAAACTTAAATATTCAATACAAGAAGATTCTACCGAAGCTCAAATTCAGAGACAATTTTTAGAGGCACATCAAGCTTATAAAAAAGTCGAAATAATAAGTGAGTATTATTCGCCTTCAGTTTCTAAAGCAATTAACGGCCCTGCAATACCAGAGTTTGAAGAAAATGATAAAGTAACGGTTGCGCCCGAAGGATTTCAGGTTATAGAAGAATTGGTTTTTCCGAAATATAATAAAGAAACCAAGAAAGAACTCATTCAGGAATTGGGCGTTTTATCGGCAAATTTAATTCGGTTAGAAAAAGTTTCAAATTCTAATGAATTAACAGACGCACATGTTTTTGATGCCATGCGATTAGAGGTTTATAGAATTATCACTTTAGGAATTACAGGATTTGATTCGCCAATTGCATTCAATTCACTTCCCGAAGCTTTGGTATCTTTGGAAACGGTCGAAAAATATTATCGTGTATATCTTAAAGATAAATCAGCTTCAAGTTCCAAGCAAGTACTTCAGATTCTAGAAAAAGGTAAAAAGTATTTAAAAACCAATACCAATTTTAATGCATTTGATCGTGCCTATTTTATTCGAGAAATTGCAAATCCATTGAGTAGAGGACTTCATGAAACTCAAACAGAATTAGGAATTCCGTTTATGAAAGAGAATAGAGCGTTAAAAGTAACTGCTCAAACTTTATTTGATAAAGACGCTTTTGATCCCGAAGCGTTTTCAGGTTTTCCTGATTATAAAACCACGCCCGAAAAAATTGCTTTGGGCAAAAAGTTATTCAATGATCCTATTTTGTCCGGAAACAATACCCGTTCTTGTGCATCTTGTCATCATGAAGATAAAGCTTTTACAGATGGCTTTGAAAGAGCCGTTTCACTAGACGGAAAATCAATGATTCAGCGCAATACACCAACATTAAATAATATCGCTTTTCAGCGTGTATTTTTTGCAGATTCAAGAGTAAGTTATCTCGAAGATCAGGCAGTTGCTGTTATTAAAAATGAAAACGAAATGCACGGATCCTTAGAGAAATCAGCATTGGCGATTCAAAAAAATACCAACTATGTAAAAGAGTTTAAAAAAGCTTTTCCGAAAGGAGAAATAAACGAATTTGCGATCAAAAATGCTTTAGCATCCTATATTCGTTCCTTAAGTCATTACGATTCAAAATTTGATGCTTATATGCAAAACAAAACGTCATTTACTGCAGATGAAAAAGCAGGATTTAATTTATTTGCCGGAAAAGCCAAATGTGCAACATGTCATTTTATTCCGCTTACAAACGGGACTGTTCCACCAAACTTTGACAGATCTGAAAGTGAAATTTTAGGAACTCCAAACAAAAACAAAAAGCTAGATGGAGATTTGGGCAAATTTGTGATTACGGGAGCGGCAATTCATAAAAATTCGTTTAAAACACCAACCATTAGAAATATAGAACTTACAGCTCCTTATATGCACAATGGTGTTTATAAAACTCTTGAAGAAGTTGTAGATTTTTATAACGAAGGCGGAGGAGTAGGTTTAGGATTTGATGTTCCAAATCAAACATTACCGGGAGATAAACTGAATTTGTCAGATTTAGAAAAAAAGCAATTAATTGCTTTTATGAGAACGCTTACGGATAAAAAATATTCGAAATAATAATATAATGCTTTTTGCGTGTTAAACCCGACAGGTTTCAAAAACCTGTCGGGTTTGCTATGTAGCCACAGATTAAAAAGATTAGAATGATTTTTTAGACTTCGTATTTCAAAAATTAATTTGTGTTAATTCGTGAAATTTGTGGCGGAAAAAGAGCATTAATGATATAGAATCTCGAAACCCGACAGGTTTTTAAAACCTGTCGGGTTTGCGTTAAAATAAAAACTAAAATTGTTATAAAATAACAAAACCCGGTAGACTGTGCGATCTACCGGGTTCATACCAAAAACAAAACAATAAATTAAACCTTTCTCTTATAATTTAAAACCATATGCGAGACGTAAAGCCACTTGGTTGGTATTAAATTTGTTATAGTCCTCATAACGAACACTTATATCAATATATTTGTTGGCATATCCAATTCCTGGTGCCCATAAAAAAGTAGTCTGATCGTAACCATTTGTAACAGCAAAACCAGCACCAACTTCTCCTAAAACGTAAAATTGATCTTCCCAGATAAAAGCTTTAAAACCAGCTTTTGCTGGAATAAATCCAAGATCTTTTACTTCAATTCCATTTTGATCTTTCATAAACAAGTTTGTAAAACCTGTAGTTAATGTCAACGATGTCTTTTTTGTCAAGTCATATTGCAAACGAACATCTCCACCAAGCGCCCATCTGTAATCATTGTCAGTTGGTATTCCGCCATTTACACCAAAGCCTAATCTAAAACCCTGATCGTAATTTTTAACTTCACTGTCTTGAGCGAAAGTAGTATTGGCATATAAAAAAGCGAAGGCGCATAAGCATAACATTTGTAATTTTTTCATGGCTAGTATTTTTGAATTATTAATGTTGTAAAAGTAGGAGAGAGGTCTTTTGAGCTTGTTATATAATTTTTAATTATTGTTATATAATATTAGGGTTCTCGAAAAAACGACTTAATGTTTGCTTATGTTTTTAATAATATCAAAGAATCCAAAGCTTCTGATTATCTTTGCCGACTAAAAAGAGTAAAAGTGAATTTAAAGCAATACACAAAAGAATTTTCATATAATTTAAGATTAGCATACCCTATTATTTTAGGAATGGTTGGCCATACCTTAATTGGTATTGTCGATAATATAATGGTAGGTAAATTAGGAAGTACAGAATTGGCAGCGGTTTCATTAGGAAATAGTATGATTTTTATCGCAATGTCGTTAGGGATTGGTTTTTCGACAGCGATTACACCAATTGTAGCTGAGGGTGATGCTGAGAAAAATGATAACAAAATTCGTTCTGCTTTTCATCATGGATTGTTTTTGTGTATCATTTTAGGACTAATACTTTTTGGCGTAATTGTTTTAGCAAAGCCAATAATGGAATTATTGGAACAACCGGCAGATGTTATTGCATTAGCAAAGCCTTACCTGGATTGGGTTGCTTTTTCATTAATACCTTTAATTGTATATCAGGGATACAAACAATTTGCCGATGGACTTTCGTTGACAAAATACTCCATGTATGCCATGATTATGGCAAATGTTCTGCATGTTGGTATGAATTATGTTTTAATTTACGGTATCTGGATTTTTCCTAAAATGGGAATTGTTGGCGCAGCACTTGGAACTGTAATTTCGAGAATATTTCTGGTAATGTTCATGCACATAATGCTTTCAAGAAGAGATGATTTAAAACGTTATTTTAAAAACTTCAGTTTTGCCGAAATTAAAAAAGAAACACTTAAAAAAATTATAAGTATAGGATTTCCATCAGCAATGCAAATGCTTTTTGAGGTAGTATTGTTTACGGCGTCAATTTGGCTTTGTGGAAATATTGGAAAAACCAGTCAGGCAGCCAATCAAATTGCATTAAGTTTAGCCTCAATGACATTTATGTTTGCCATGGGATTAAGTGTAACTTCGATGATAAGAGTTAGTAATCAAAGAGGATTGCAAGATTTTAAGCAATTAGTTATTGTTGCTCGTTCAATATTTTTACTGGCAATTATAATAGAAACCGTGTTTGCAATTCTGTTTGTCGCTTTTCACGACTTTTTACCACATATCTTTTTGAATATGGAAAATGGAGGACAAGTTTTAGACAATACCGAAGTAATAGCCATAGCATCAAAATTACTTTTAATAGCAGCAGTTTTCCAAATTTCTGATGGAATTCAGGTTGTGGTTCTTGGAGCATTGCGTGGATTGCAAGATGTAAAAGTCCCAATGTACATAACCTTTGTTGCCTATTGGATTATTGGTTTTCCAATTTCATATTATCTTGCCGAATATACACCTTGGAAAGCCGAGGGTGTTTGGATTGGACTTTTGGCAGGATTAACAGTGGCAGCAATATTCCTGTACATTCGCTTTCATTACCTGACAAAAAAATTAATTAATAATTCAGTTTCAAATACTTAAATTTGAAAAACTAAAACAGTAAGCTACAGATTAAAAAGATTGAAAGAATCGGCGAAATCAGTGGCAAAAAAAGAATCAAAACAAAAAAATAAATAATATGGAATTACCTAAATTTTTACTCGGAGACAATACTGATTTTGCAGATGATATTTTTATCATTCACCTTGATTATCCAAGATTTATAATCAACTTAAAAGATGATGAGGTTGAGTTTATGGAAGAAGCCGAAGATCTTGATGAGGCCGAATTAAATGCTGAAATGGAAGGTTTGATTGTTTTAGCAAATGAGTTTTACGATAGAGAAATAAAACGTTACGAAGAGTAATATTCCCCAAAGATTTTTTACGTTAAATACCACATATTGATGAAGAAACTAAGTTATTTAAAACCCATTTTTAACTTTATAGCAATTGGATTGCTAATAACTACTTTAAGCCGAATATTTTTGTTTTTTCTTTTTAAAGAAAGAGTAGTAGAAACACCAAATTTCTGGTACATTTTTCCAATCGGTCTTCGAATGGATTTAATTTTACTGTGTTATATGTCCTTTCTACCGGCAGTTTTAATTACTTTTTTACCTGCCAAATGGCTAAAATTCACCAATAAATTCCTTGTAGTTTATAGCTTTTTGTTTTTGTTTCTGATTCTTTTTGTAGAATTGGCAACGCCAGATTTTGTAAAACAATACGATACGCGTCCAAACAAAATATTTTTAGATTATCTAATATATCCTAAAGAAGTAGTTGGAATGCTTTTAAAAAGCTATTTAACTTCTATTATTGTAACTTTTTTAATCTTGGGAGTTGTAGTTTATTTTGCTTTCAAAAAAGGAAAAAAATACTTTCATACCACTAGTGTAGAGTATAAGTTTAAATTAATGTTTTTTCCGTTAGTTGCTTTTTTATTGTTTTTTGGAGCACGTTCAAGTCTTACTTCAAAACGCCCAATTAACGCAAGTAATGCAGTTTTCTCGACAGATCAATTAACGAACACTTTAGGATTAAATTCATTTTATACAGTAGCTTTTGCTGCTTACTCGATTAAAAATGAAGGAAATACTAAAATGTATGGTAAAATGGAGGAAGCCGAAGCATTTGCTCGTGTAAAAAAATACATGATTGCCGGACCAAATGACTTTACAGATGCAGAGATTCCGTTTCTACATGTTCAACAACCAGATACAGTTTTACAAAAGCCATATAACTTAGTGATCTTTTTGCAAGAAAGTTTAGGGGCAGAATATGTTGGTATTTTAGGCGGAAAACCATTAACACCAGAATTTGATAAATTATCAAAGGAAGGTTTATTGTTTACTAATTTATACTGTACAGGAACAAGAAGTGTTCGCGGAATTGAAGCTGTTGTAACTGGATTTTTACCATCGCCATCAGAAAGTGTAGTGAAATTAGGGAACTCTCAACAAGGATTTTTTACCCTTGCTGATGCTTTAAAACAAAAAGGATACGACACTAGTTTTATTTATGGTGGAATGGCAAATTTTGATAACATGGCTTCATTTTTCAACGGAAATGGTTTTGAAGATATTGTAGATCAGGAAGATTTTGAATCAGATGGAAACAAATATGCTTTTAAGGGTACTTGGGGTTATTCTGATGAAGATTTAGTTACAAAAGCTAACAGTTATTTTAAAGCAAAAGGAGATAAACCATTCTTCTCATTAATGTTTTCGACATCGAATCATGAACCATTCGAATATCCAGAAGGAAGAATTAAGCCATACGATAAGAAACCGGCGACAGTAAATAATGCGATGAAATATGCAGATTTTTCGATTGGAAAATTCTTCGAAATGGCTAAGAAAGAGCCTTACTTCAAAAACACTATTTTTATTGTCATTGCAGATCACAATACCAGAACTTACGGAAAGAATTTGGTACCAATTAATAAGTTTCACATTCCTGCTTTAATAATGGGACCTGGAGTTCAAAAAGGAGCAGTTTACAGTAAATTGGCAAGTCAGATAGATATTCCGCCAACATTATTGGGTTATTTAGGAATTCCTTTTGAAACGCCAATGGTAGGAAGAAATTTGAATAAATTAGATCCAAAAGTTCAAGGAAGATCAATAATGCAGTTTAATGATATCAACGCGTTTAGAGTCGAAAATCAGGTTGTAATTATGCAGCCAAATTTAAAACCATTACAATTCGAAATCAAAAACGATACAACTTTAGTTCCGGTTAAATTAAATGAAGAATTAGCAAAAGATGCTTTGGCGCATGTAATTACAGCAGGAAATTTATATAAAGAGAATAAGTATAAGTTGAGAAAGAAGAATTAGGTTCAGAGGAACAAAGTGGCAAAGGTTCAAAGAAACAGAGTGTAAAACTTTGTCTCTTTGAACCTTTGTTGTTTGGGGTACTTTAAAAATTTGATAAGTTCTCGATTCTGCTAAGAATGATAAGATTGAAGAGAATCTTAGAACCTTTATAAAAAAAGCTTTGTCACTTTGAACCTTTATTAAAATATAACGCTAATAACTTCTGAGCAGCTGCAAAAGGTGAAATTTCATCATTTTGTACTGCTTTTTTGTTTTGTTCAAGTTGTGAAATAATCTCGGGCTGATTGTAAAAGTTCAGTTTTAGTTGCTCATTAATCGTTTCCATCATCCAGAAATGATTCTGTTCTTTTCGTTTTTCCAAGAAGAAACCAGTTTCATTAGTCATTTCGAAATAAGAAGAAATAGTATCCCAAATTTCTGAAACACCATCTTTTGTAATGGCACTGCAAGTCGTAACTTTTGGCTGCCAATTCGATTTTTTTGGAGGGAATAAATGCAAAGCCCTATTAAATTCCAGTTTTGCCTGATTTGCTTTCTTGATATTATCGCCATCTGCTTTATTAATCACAATAGCATCAGCCATTTCCATAATACCGCGTTTAATACCTTGAAGTTCATCGCCCGCACCAGAAATTTTTAGCAATAAAAAAAAGTCCACCATACTATGAACAGCAGTTTCGCTTTGACCAACACCAACGGTTTCAATAATGATTGTGTCAAAACCGGCAGCTTCGCACAGAATAATAGATTCTCGGGTTTTACGTGCCACACCACCAAGAGTTTCACCCGAAGCGCTTGGTCTGATAAAAGCATTTTCATCTTTAACCAATTCTTCCATACGAGTTTTATCGCCCAAAATACTTCCATGCGAAAGGGAGCTACTTGGATCAACTGCCAAAACGGCAACCTTTTTCCCTATTTGAGTAAGGAAACTTCCAAAAGCCTCTATAAAAGTACTTTTTCCAACACCAGGAACTCCAGTTATTCCAATTCGTATTGATTTATTGGCATAAGGTAAACAGCCATTTATAACTTCATTTGCTTTTTCGGCATGTTCCAGATTTGTACTTTCGATTAAAGTAATCGAACGACTTAAAGCGGTTCGGTTACCACTTAAAATTCCGTCAATTAATTCAGTAGAAGAAGGTTGTAATCTTCTATTTTTCTTAATTTGATCAATAGCAGAAACGTTGGTGATTTCAGGAGGCGAAATTCCAGCTTTTTCTTTTAAATTGCTTGATTGTTTTTTTGTAGTCGACAAAGTACACTTTTTGATAATGTAAAAGTACTTAAAACAAAAACAGTTTCAAAAAGGCAATTAGTCCTTTTGAAACTGTTTAATTGGTTTGTCACAAATTTCACGAATTAGCACAATTTTTTACCGATTTTGTGTCATCCCGAGGAACGAGGGATCTCCGCGAGAAATTCCGCCATCAAAATCTCCAATCTTTATCGAGCTACTTGTAGAGATCCCTTGTTCCTCGGGATGACATATAGTATTTGATTTTATTCTTAGTAATCTAATTCGTGTAATTCGTGGAAGAAGGGTTAGTATGCCGCAGTAAAACGAACTTGGTGATGTTTTGGAGTTTCGGCTTCATCGGCAATTACAACAGCCAAATCTTCTACAGAAAGGATACTTCTTTGTTCATCATTAAAAACCGGATTATCTAACCCTAAACGGTATTTTCCCGTTCTTCCTGTTGTAATCCCTTGATGCATTTCGAAAGCTGGACTAAAAAATGCCCAATCCAATTCTTTTTCATCTTTCAAAATATTCAAATAATCTCTTGCTGCTGTAGCTCCTGCGTGATATTCTTTGGGGAAATCCGGAGTGTCAACAGCTTGTAAACCTGGTGCTACAAACAAACTTCCTGCGCCACCAATAGTAATAAAACGTTTAACGCCAGATTTTTTTACTGCTTCCTGAATTGCTTTAGATCCAGCAATAAAATCGTCGTAAATGTTTGGGTTCGTCCAACCAGAATTGTAAGCGTTAATGACAACATCATTTCCTTTTAAAACTTCTGCTAAAGCATCTACATTAAAAATGTCAGCTTTTTTCCAAGTTGCATTTGCGGTGTCTTTTGGATTTCTTGCAATAGCAGTAATGTCATGATTTCTGTTTGCTAATTCGTTTAAAATTGCTGAGCCTACAAATCCTGTTGCTCCAATAATTGCGATTTTCATAATATATAATTTTATTAGTAATAAAAAATGTTACAGTTTAGGGTAAAAAAATAGTTCTAGAATTGATTAGAAAAATCTTCTAATGTAATTCCTTCTAGTTGTAAACTAACTTTTTGATTCATATCAGCATATAAAGAACTTAAGTTTTGATTGATTTTTTTTCCAACCGGACAATCGGGATTAGGTTGATTTTTTGCGTAACCTAAATTAATGTTTTCAAAAGTCATTTCAAATATTTCTTTTAATGTAATTTTCGAGGCATCAACAGCCAGTTTTGTACCGCCATTTTTACCTTCTTTACTTTCTACAATATGATGTGCTTTTAAATTGGCAATTTCTTTTCTAACCAAAACAGGGTTCAAATTAATGCTTCCCGCAATAAACTCCGACGATAAATAATCGTTTGGGAATTTAGTGAGTAAAGTAAGAATGTGAGTCGTTATGGCAAATTTACCTGAAATCATACTGTAATAAAATATATTACAAATGTAGTTAGGTTAATGGAAATAAAAAAGTTTTTAACTAAAATTTAATTTTTTGAGGTATGCTATAAAAGTCTATTTTTGTTCTGAACCTTTGATATGAACAACTTTATACTAATATTTTTCTTTCTTGCGCTTGGATTAGTTTTACAAAGAGTAAAACGTTTTCCAACTCATATTTATAAGTATTTAAACAAGATTGTAATTTATTTGTGTTTACCTGCGATAACTTTATACCATATTCCAAAAATAAAATGGAGTAATGAATTACTGTTTCCAATTTTGGCCGGCTGGATTGCTTTTTTACTAGCCTGTGTGTTTTTTCATTTTTTAGGAAGAAGTTTAGGATGGTCAAATAGATTAATTGGCTGTCTAATTTTAACAGCAGGATTAAGTAATTCATCATTTTTAGGATATCCCATAATTGAAGCTTTATTTGGGAAGAAAGGATTAGAAACTGCCATTCTTGTTGACCAGCCTGGAACTTTTGTTGTTGTCTCGACTTTAGGTGTTTTTGTAGCAGCATTTTATTCAAAAGGAAGTCCGGACGCGTTAAGCATTTTTAAAAAGGTTATCTTTTTTCCTCCGTTTATCACGTTTGTAGTTGCGTGTTTATTGAATGTTTTTCAATATGATTTAGATGTAAATCTTCAGACGGTTTTATTAAAAATTGGAAGTTTTGTTACTCCACTAGCTTTATTGTCAGTAGGATTACAACTTACTTTTGATCGAAGAAGTCAGCATTGGAAATTTTTGCGACTAGGACTTTTCTTTCGATTAATTATTACTCCGTTTATAATTTTGGTTTTGTATGTTTTTGTTTTTAAACAACATTCAGAGGCTATAAAAATTACGATTATGGAAGTGGCTATGGCGCCCATGATTACAGGGGCAATCTTAGCTTCGACTTATGGTTTAAAACCAAAATTAAGCAGTATGATGATTGGTTTTGGAATTCCAATTTCTTTTGTAACCCTTGCGATTTGGTATTTTGTTGTGAGCTTTATTTAGTCAAAATAGTAATTCGATAGATAAAATAGAATTTTAACTTTTTTTTAGAATTTCGATGTTTTCCTTGTTCTTTTTTTGACTAATTTTAGATGAACTAAAAAAATATAATTATGTCAACATTGAGATTAGGCGATATAGCTCCAGATTTTCAAGCAGAAACAACCGAAGGAACAATTAAATTTCATGAATGGTTAGGCGATTCTTGGGGTGTTTTATTTTCGCATCCTGCAGATTTTACTCCTGTTTGTACAACTGAACTTGGAACGGTAGCTAATTATGTTCCGGAATTTAAAAAGAGAAATACAAAAGTAATAGCATTAAGTGTCGATGGTTTAGAATCTCATAAAGAGTGGATCAAGGACATTAATGAAACTCAAAATACAACGGTTAATTTTCCAATCATTGCAGATGAAGATAAAAAAGTAGCAACTTTATACGATATGCTACACCCAAATGCGAGCGATAAATTTACAGTGCGTTCTGTTTTTGTGATTGGTGCAGATAAAAAAATAAAACTTACGTTGACTTATCCAGCATCAACAGGAAGAAATTTTGACGAATTACTTCGCGTTATCGATAGTTTACAGCTTACTGCAAACTATAGTGTTGCAACTCCGGCAAACTGGAAAGATGGAGATGATGTAGTAATTGCACCTGCTATTCCTGATAGTGATATTCCGGCAAAATTTCCAAAAGGACATACGCGTATAAAACCATATTTGCGTACAACACCACAACCTAATAAGTAAAGTCTCTAAGTTGCTGAGTTACTAAGTTTCTAAGATTGCAGTTTTTATAAAAAAACTCAGTACCTCAGAAACTTAGTACCTTAGTAGCTTTTTATATTGGAATATTAACGCTCTTTTTAGTTAACTCGTTCATTCGTTTTTTGTCACCAACTACCCAAACAATATCATTGTTTTCTAGGATTAAATGCGATTCAGGATTTAAAATACGATTACCATTTCTTTCAATTCCTACCACAAGACCACCAGTTTTTGCTCTAAATTGTCCAATACTTTTTTGTACAAAATCTTCACCAGAAATTTCAAGCTGACGTAATACGATTTCAGATTCATCAACATTTTTTGCAGCTTCGACTTCATTCTGTAAATAAGTGGTGAATTGAGAAATTTGCTCATCTGTACCAATAACGCAAATCTCGTCGCCAGGAAATAAACGCTCATTTTTTGTTGGAATAGGAATCGTGATTTCGCCTCGTCTAATAAAGGCAATATTAATACCCAGATTTTCTCTAATGCGCAATTCCTCTAGGGTTTTGCCTGCAAGATTTGATTCTTTACCAATGTCAAAAATAGACATGTGACCATCCCAAGGCATTAGATTGGCATATCTTCTGTCTATTTTTTTGTTTTCACGATCGTTTAGATTCTTTAAAAAGTGATTTTCAATTTTATGATATTGCTCATTTAATTTCTTTGGAAACAATTGATAAGCCCCAATCGCAATAATTAAAGCCACAAAAGCAACCAAAGGAGAGAAGAAGATATTTAATAAAAATCCAACGAAAAACAAACCAAGGCTCATTCTAATTAAAATTAGCATTAAAAGCGCACCACGATATTTTCGTTCTTCCCATAATGTTTCGACTTCACTCACCTTAACGCGTCGTAAAGAAAGAGCCCATAAAAATGGCGCAATTATAACCAAAGTAATTAATGCAGCCAAAGTATTTCCAAAACGAGTCTCTGCTACTAAAGGAGCGACAAATTTTGATGACAATAGAATAATAGCCGTTATAATTATTGTGTGTAATATGATTTGCGTTATAGAAGCACGAAGTACAATTTGCCAAGTGCTAACAGATTTTATAGCTTGGGCATTCAAACTATAACGGTTGATGTTTTTAATCCATTTTTTGGGTAGTTTTCGTTCTAAATATCCTGAAAAAGGATCAGAGTATTTGATTAAAAATGGAGTTGTAAAAGTTGTTATTGCTGATACTGCCACAATTATTGGATATAAAAAATCACTCGTTACCTTTAACGTCATTCCAAGAGTAGCGATAATAAACGAGAACTCCCCAATTTGCGCCAAACTCATACCAGTTTGTACAGATTGTTTAAGTGGCTGTCCAGAAAGTAAAGCTCCAATTGATGAACTAAATGCTTTCCCGAAAATAGTTAGAAGCGTTATAAGTGCAACCGGCAACATATAAGTAATCAAAGTATCAGGGTTAATTAACATACCCACCGATACAAAGAAAACAGCACCAAATAAATCTTTTACTGGCTGAATTAAATGCTCTATTTTTTCGGCCTGAGTGGTTTCTGCAATAATAGATCCCATAATAAAAGCACCAAGAGCAGGCGAGAAGCCAACGTTTGCGGCAAACATAACCATCATTAAACATAATGCTAACGAGATAATAAGCAACATTTCGTCTGTTAATAGATGTTTTGCTTTTTTAAGGATTGTTGGAATAATAAAAATTCCGCCCAAAAACCATATAATCAAAAAGAATACTAATTTTAAAACCGACTGTAATAATGCACCGCCCGAAACCTGATCGCTAACTGCGATTGTCGATAATAAAACCAACATCAAAATAGCCACAATATCTTCGACGATTAAAGCACCAAATACAATTCCGGCAAACTTCTTTCCTTTTACACCAAGTTCATCAAAGGCCCGAATAATAATAGTGGTTGACGAAATCGAGAGCGTTGCTCCAAGAAATATACTATCCATTTTCGACCATCCCATCCATTGACCAACACAATAACCAATGAGTGTCATGAATAAAATCTGGGTTATGGCGGTTATCGAGGACGTTCCGCCTACTTTCATCAATTTCTTAAAACTAAATTCGAGTCCTAAACTAAACAGCAAAAAGATAACCCCAATTTCAGCCCAAACTTCAACACTTTTCATATCTGTTATAGACGGAAAAAAGTCAAAATGATTACCTGCTAAAAAACCTGCGATCAAATATCCTAAAACAAGAGGTTGTTTTAGCTTTTTAAATATTAAAACAGCTATTCCAGCGGTCATCAGGATTAATCCTAAGTCGCTAATAAGTGGTTGTAAATGGTGTGTAGTTTCTGCAGCGGCGTTTAAGGCAATCATAAAGTGGTATTTGTTGTTCAGTAGCTAATCCAGCTTTCTACTTCAAGCTTTTTCTTAAAAAGCTTTTCATTGCACTCTGGGGTAATTTCCTAACAAGATTTGTAAATAAAAAAAGCTATCGATAAAGATAGCTTTTTTTGAGAAAATATTTTAGGTTTTCTTTAAATTCCTACGTAATTACTAGGAGTTATTGCCATTAATTCGGCTCTAACAGCATCAGAAACTTCTAAAGTTGCAATAAAATTATGAATTGCTTTTTTATCAATAGCTTCATTAGTTCTTGTTAAACCTTTTAAAGCTTCGTAAGGGTTTGGATATGCTTCACGACGTAAGATGGTTTGAATTGCTTCTGCAACTACAGCCCAGTTTCTTTCTAAATCTTCGGCAAATTTAGCTTCGTTTAAAAGTAATTTATTCAATCCTTTTAAAGAAGCTTCAAAAGCAATAATAGTGTGTCCCATTGGAACTCCAATGTTACGTAAAACAGTACTGTCAGTTAAATCACGTTGTAATCTTGAAACTGGAAGTTTAGCCGAAAGGTGTTCGAAAATCGCATTAGCAATTCCTAAGTTGCCTTCAGAGTTTTCAAAATCAATTGGGTTAACTTTATGTGGCATTGCAGAGGAACCAATTTCTCCTGCTTTGATTTTTTGTTTAAAATAATCCATTGAAACATATGTCCAGATATCACGATCTAAATCGATGATAATGGTGTTGATTCTTTTTAAAGCATCAAAAAATGCTGCAAAGTGATCGTAATGTTCAATTTGTGTTGTAGGGAAAGAGTGGTGTAAACCAAGATCTGTTTCTACAAATTTATTACCAAACTGTTTCCAGTCGATTTGTGGATAAGCAACATGATGTGCATTGTAGTTTCCAGTTGCTCCACCAAATTTAGCTGCAAACGGAATGTTGAACAACAAACGCATTTGCTCTTCAAGACGCTCCACAAAAACCAAAATTTCTTTACCCAAACGAGTAGGAGATGCAGGTTGTCCGTGTGTACGTGCTAACATTGGAATGTCTTTCCATTCTACACTTAATTCTTTTAATTTAGAAATTAAAGTAATTAAAGAAGGCATATAAACTTGCTCAAACGCATCTTTTGTAGAAAGCGGAATTGCAGTGTTATTAATATCCTGAGATGTTAACCCGAAGTGAATGAATTCTTTGTATTGAGATAAACCCAATTTTTCGAAAGCATCTTTAATAAAGTACTCAACTGCTTTTACGTCATGGTTGGTTACTTTCTCAGTTTCTTTAATCCAAAGCGCATCTTCAGTCGAGAAATTTTTGTAAATGTTTCGTAAACTGTCGTATAAATTTGAATTTACGCCTTGAAGTTGTGGTAAAGGAACTTCGCACAAAGCAATAAAGTATTCAACTTCAACTAATACGCGGTATTTTATTAAGGCTTCTTCTGAGAAAAAAGGCGCCAAAGAAAGAGTTTTACTTCTATATCTTCCGTCAATAGGAGATATAGCATTCAATTCGTTTAAAGTAGTCATTGTTATGTTGTTTTTCGAAAGGTGCAAATATAAACAGAATTTAGCGATTAGAGGTCATCAAATAGTCAATTCGTAGTTTTAAATTGATTTTAATCGATCTCTTAAATCCGAAACTCCTTCTGAAGCAATTTTAGCAATAACTTCAACTTTGTTTTGAATGTTTGGAATCGCAATTGGCTTTGGATCAATGTAAAAAACAGGTGTAATACTGTAAGTATATGAAATTAATCCAGCCGCAGGATATACCTGTAGTGAAGTTCCAATAACGGCGAAATAATCTGCTTTTTCAACAATCGATATTGCTTCTTCAAGTGCCGGAACATCTTCGCCAAACCAAACAATATGTGGTCGTAATTGATGTCCGTTTTTGTCGAGATCGCCCGTATATAAATCGTCGTTCCAATCCAGAATCAAATCTCGATTTTGAGTACTTCGTACTTTTAGTAATTCTCCATGTAAATGCAAAACCTTTGTGCTTCCGGCACGTTCGTGTAAATCATCTACATTTTGAGTAATAATATGTACATCAAAATCTTGTTCTAATTCGGCTAAAATTTGATGTCCTAAATTTGGTTTTACTTCTTTGAGTTGTGCTCTGCGTTTGTTGTAAAAATCTAAAACCAATTCTTGATTTTTGCGCCAACCTTCGGGAGTTGCAACTTCCATAACATCATGACCTTCCCATAATCCGTCGCTGTCACGAAAAGTTTTAATGCCGCTTTCGGCGCTAATTCCTGCTCCGGTTAAAACTACTAATTTCTTCTTCATTTTATTATTTCAAAGTTAGTTTCATTAATAAATCGGTTTGTTTTTGATCGCCTAAAACAAAAATATGCTTGTCAAATGCTACAAAACCATTCTTTTTGTAGAAATTCTGCGCTCTTAAATTTTCTTCCCAAACGCCTAACCAAATATATTTTAAGTCAGCATCTTTGGTAATTTGTAAAGCTTTGTGGTATAAAAGCTGTCCCACTTTTAGTCCGTGAAATTCTTGTAAAACATAAATACGTTCTATTTCTAAGCCCTCTTTATCTTTCAATTCTGTTTGCGCTTCTCCAAAATTCACTTTTAGATATCCAAGAATTTGATCATCGATATGTGCAAAATAAAATTCAGAATCAGGATTTGATAATTCTGTTGTTAGTTTGCCAATTGCAAATTTTTCATCTAAATAGTCTTTCATATTTTCCTCAGAATTATCTCCGGCAAAAGTTTCATAAAATGTTTCTCTACCTATTTTCTGTAACTTGGAAATTTCAGAAAGTTCGATTTTTTTAATTGCTGGTATTTTCATATTCTGATATTTTATGGAATGAATTCAAAGATAATCAAATGCTAAATTTTTCAAACTAAATACTTATTTTAGCCAATATTAAATAACCTCAAAATTGGCTGCTGAACTTAAAGTAAAGATTAAAAGAAGTTTTTTAGATAATTATTACAGACCTTTGCATCTTCATCCTGAATTTATTCATTTTGAAGATAAAGATTTAGTAAATAATAGTTTTACATCTTTTAAAGCTTCTGATATCAAAGATTTTCGATGTGGTGTTAATTGGTTTAAGTACTACTTTGTTTTTGGTCGCGAATACCAATTCTACATTAGAAACTACAATAATGAAGTTTTAAAAATTAAGTTCAATTCTTATTTAGGAATAAAGAAAAAAGAAAAGCATAATCTATACGTCAGTATCATTAATACCCTTTGGGATTTATATTTTACCAAACAAGTCAATGACTTTTTGCAAGAATTTGAAGCAGGAGAATGTTTCTATATTGGAGATGTTGTTATTAATCCTGAAGGTGTTATAATAGCTGTTTCAAAATTGATGAAACAAGAAAAAGTACTAATTTCTTGGGATGATTTGAGATTTAGATTATTCAATTCATATTTTTCTATTTATTCTAAAGCAAACCCAATAGAAATTAATAGAGGATATTCATATAAAGAAGATTGGAATACTTTTGTATTATATGATGTAATAAAGAAAATACTTAGTAATAAAAAAATAAATAATGATTGATTTAGATTACCTCGCTTTTCTCGAAAATATACTAACAGATAATCGCAAGGAGAGATTCCTGAATGTACTCGGGAATCGTACCAAACATTTTACAATTGCAGTCGAAGATGTTTTTCAGATGCACAATACAAGCGCAGTTATGCGTAGCTGCGAAGTTTTTGGAATACAGGAATTAAATGTTGTCGAGCAGCGTTACGGAAAAAAAATTGACAAAGAAATTGCAATGGGTGCTCAAAAATGGGTCGATATTAACCAGTTTGACTCGGTTACCAATTGTATTTCGACTTTAAAAAATCAAGGATATCAAATTATTGCAACAACGCCACATGAAAATGATTGTTTGCTGGAGGATTTCGATATTACTAAACCAAGTGCACTATTTTTTGGGACAGAAAGAGATGGTTTATCTGAAGAAATTCTGGAAAAAGCCGATGGTTTTCTAAAAATACCAATGGTTGGTTTTACAGAGAGTTTAAATATTTCTGTTTCGGCAGCCATCATTATTCAGAACTTAACAAACCGATTACGCAATTCAGATATCGATTGGCATTTATCCAACGAAGAAATTTTGGAAAAACGTTTGTCTTGGGCAAGAAATTCAATTAAAGATATAAAACGAATTGAAGTTAGATATTACGAAGAAAATCCTAGATAAAAGTTAGCCACGAATTACACAAATTTTCACTAATTAAAATAGTTTAAAAATTTGTGTAATTCGTAACTAAAAAGCCTTTGTTACTTTGTGCCTTTGCAACTTTGAACCTTTTCTATAAAGTATAATTCAAATTTACACTCCATCTATAATTAGCTTCCATATTTCCGTTAGAAAGATTTTGACTAATAGGCAGCATAGCATTTATTCCAACCGAAAATTTATCTTTTCCGGCTTCAATACCAAATTTTCCAAACAAGATATCACCGGCAGTATTAGGTAAATCCAAATTATGTTGTCTGTTCGTTTGATACATTTCGCCAGCCAAACCAGCTTGCGGAACAATTTGAACCGATTTTAAATCGAACAAATAAAAGAATGTTCCAGCATAATTAAATTGATCACCGTATTGGTAATTTTTACTGTTTTCAGTTTTAAAAATGTAATTTAAAGTTGTGTTTAATCCTAGATTTTTGTGCTTAATTACATATTCAGAAATCAACGGAAAGTCCCAACTTCCGGTTCCTAACTGAAAACTCTGGTTGACACTTCCTAAATTATTCGCCTCTGTAAATTTTCCTGTCGGAAGTTTTACACCTCCACCAAGATTTACTTTATGCGTAAAAAAAGTGCTGTCTTTCTTTGTTTCAAAAACCGTATACAATGCCATTACGGTAATATCGCCCAAACCCTGAATACTTTCGGTTCCGGCAGTTAATTTTCGGTCATTAAAATGATATGGAACTAATGCCGAAATTTGAATTTTATCTGTCACAGGAATTCTTGCCCAAGCCTGAATTGTATTAAAATTTTCGTCAATCCACGGAGAGTTGGCAAAGATTCCGTCGCGACTCGTATAACTTTGTTTCATGTATCGTAAGCCTACAAAATTATTGTTTAGCATCGAACCAAAACCCATACTTCCGCCACTTGCAGAGCAACCGCAAGCATCGCAGTCAAAATCTTCCATCATTGCCAAACGCTGAAAAGTAAAAGTCGAAATACTATCTTTTACTGTAGAACTAAAGGCCGAAAAACCAATGAATAAAGTGCAGATAACTATTATTTTTTTCATTTTAATTATTTTTTTTAGAAGCTAATCCCGCTTTCGGCTATATCTTTTTTAAGGCGAAGAAAAATCGCCTCAAAAAAGGATACCGCCTCTATCGGGGCTAGGACTTCAGTTTTCATTATAAATTTATTTTTTACTACTCATGATAACACAATCTTGTCATTTCGACGAAGGAGAAATCACACTTGTTGGTCGACAAAGATTGGCACTTTTTTTAAAGAGTTTCTAGTGTGATTTCTCCTTCGTCGAAATGACAAATTTTAGTGATGTTTTTTTAAAACTCAGAAAAACGTTTATCAGTCAAATACTGATTATCTGTCAGTGTTTTTAGAAAAGCAATTATTTGTTGTTTTTCGCTTGCTGAAAGAGTAATTCCAAATTTTCCATTTTGTTTCAAGATTGGATCTAAAGTCGGAGAATCCTCAATTCCGCTAGCATAATGATCTAAAACTCCTTCAAGAGTTCCAAATCGTCCATCGTGCATATAAGGACCAGTAACTTCTACATTTCGCAAACTTGGCACTTTAAATTTATAATAATCACTCGCCAGTTCTGTTACTCTATAACGTCCAATATCATTAACCATTGGGTTTACAGCCAAACCATTATTGCGAAACGAATTATCAGTTTGTAAATCTGTTGCGTGACATGAGGCACATTTAGATTTAAATAAATCGTATCCAGCCAATTCATCGGTTGATAAACTTCCGCCAGTTTCATTTCGCCTGAATTTGTCAAATCTTGAGTTAGATGAGGTAACCATAACCATAAATTGCGAAAGCGCTTTCAGCATATTTTCGGTTGTAATTGCGCCATCGTCAAAGGCCTGGCCAAATAGTTTTTTATAGTCTTTGTCTGCTTTCATCATTTTTAAAATAGCATTCAAATCGCCATTCATTTCAATAATACTTTTAAGCGGAATAAGTGGTTGCAAGTCTAAATGATCTGAGGCTCCGTCGTACATAAAGACACTTTGGTAAGCCAGATTTTGAATTGATGGTGTATTTCTAGTTCCTTGAGCGTTGTCTACACCATGACTTACAGTGTGTCCGTGGTGTGTAAAAGCATTGGCTTGAATGTGGCAAAAGCCGCAGGAAACTACTCCGTCAGAGGCTAAACGTCCGTCATAAAACAGTTTTTTTCCCAGTTCAAACCCTTTTTCTGTTGGCGGATTCTGTGTAATGTTATACGCTAAAGCAGGAAAATTTGACGGAACAGTAAATTCTAAAGGAATATTTACATATTCGTCGTCCTGATCAGAGCAACTCCACAACAACGGAATCATCAACCATAGAAAATATTTTATTTTCAGCATGATTTCTTTGATTTTTTTAGAAGCACAAAAGGTATTTAATCTAAATACTTATAGAAGGAATTGTTGTTTTTGCTAAAACATAACTTTTGTGCTCCTGAAAATAATTAGTCGTTGTGTACGTGATCTACTCTAAACATAGCGCTGATGTTTTGGGTAATTAAAGGCAAATTTGCTCCACCCATAATCATAGCGCCCATTCCGCCCATGTTGTTGTCTGAAAGTTTGATCTTGTTTTTACCATCAATGATTTTAGAAAGATCTGTAATCAAGTGAACTTCTGGAGTAATTGTAGTACGTACCAAAGCTTTTGTTGGCATATCTACAGTAACTTCGGTGTAATTATAATCTGTTCCGGTTTTTCCGGTATGAATCATAAAAGATGTTGGAGTAGTAACGGTTGGCGAAGTAAAAGTACCTTCGAAAGCCAGAAATTTGTAGCCCGCAGCCCAAGACCACATCATACCTGCAGCATCTGCTTTAGCAAGAAAATCTCCCTGACCCGAAGCGCCTAATTTCCATTGATCTTCATCAACTCCAATTCCAAATTTTACTTTTACATAATCTCCGGCAGGAACATCTGTAAGTTCAAATTCGCGTCCGGCAGCAGTTGCTTCGTCAGCAATAAAATAGCTTTTGCTTTTTGGATACGTAAAAGTAGTTCCGTCAGCTTTAGTTAAAACCACATTGCTAATAATGTATTTTACTAAACTAATTTTAAGTACTTCGTTATTAGAAGTTGTATTTCCTTGAGTGTTTAAAATAAGATCGTTTGAGCCGTAAGCATTATCGAACTCTAAAATTAGTTTTCCGTTTCCTGAAACTTCTTGATTATCGTCGTTTGAACATGAAACTAGAGCGATAGAAAGTGTTACAATAGCAAATGCTCTGTATAAAGTATTTTTCATTTTATGAATTTTATATAATTTAATTTTTAAATGTAAAAGGTGCGTAAACGCTTTTTCATTGATTTTAAAACAATGAAAAATGATTTCAGTTATGAAAATGAAATCTGATTTAAAAAATTATATAAAATAGGATGGAGGACGAAAAGTAGCGATAGAAACTGCAATTGGTTTTGCATCTAATGAAGCAAAAAGATTTGCTTTAGATTGAATAGGTGCTACTAATTTGTATTCTGTTGTGAAGGTATTTTGAATGTAAACAATCTCTGCTTTTTCTTTCAGGTTGTTTTGCATTTTCTTTTCGTTATCGGCGTATTTTTTTAAACTTTTTTGAAGTTCACAACGGCCGTTACATGTATTAAAAACCATTTTTCGTTGTACACAAATGGTTTTTGTAATTTCATCCTGATTTATTTTGAATGAAGTATAAACAAAGAAACTGCCAAATGATGGCACTAATAGCATACATGAAAGTAATATGATAAAAAACTTCTTCAAGAGTTGTTTCGTTGTTTCGAATGCAAAAGTACATTTTATTCTTTTTAAATATTATGATTTTTGTCATTTAACATAAAAGTTTTTTAGTCGCAGTTTACAGTATTCAGTCGCATTCTCAGTATTCAGTGTGCAAACTATTTAAAAAAAGAAACCCGACAGATCTTTAAGACCTGTCGGGTTTGATATGTAATATTAAGTATTTCAGCATTAATGTAAACTGTCACTGCGACTGAATACTGTAAACTAAAAAAAAATATTATTTAACAAGAACCCAAGCGCCAGAGGCGATTAAAGATTCTGCTTTTTTAAATTTCATTTCTTCAGTTTTGCCAGTTGCAACTTCCTGAACTGTTACAGTATCATTACGGTTAATTTTTGGCATATCTCTCACAATGGTTTCTGTAACCTGACGTTGTTGTGTTTCTCCAGCTTCGCGGTTGATTTCTTCGCTGTTTACAATTTCATCTTTACTTAACTTGAAGTTTTCTTTTTGACGAACTTCTTTTGCTTCGTGAATTTCAGAAGTAACGTTTTGAGCTGGTAAATCACCTTTAAACAAGAATGAAATAACTTCTTTATTAACGTTGTCTAACATTCCTCTAAACAAATTAAATGCTTCTAATTTGTAGATAAGTAATGGATCTTTTTGTTCGTGAACGGCTAATTGAACAGATTGTTTCAATTCGTCCATTTTACGTAAATGTTTTTTCCAAGCTTCATCAACAATCGATAAAGTAATGTTTTTCTCGAAATCAGCAATTAATTGAGCACCTTGGCTTTCATAAGCTTTTTTCAAATCTGTAACAACATTCAAAGTTTTGATTCCGTCAGTAAATGGAACTACGATACGTTCAAAATGATTGTTTGGCTCTTCGTAAACTCCTTTAATAATTGGGAAAGCTTCTCTCGCACTACGTTCAGTTTTTTCTGTGTAGAATGCTAAAGTTTCTTTGTATATTTTTCCAGTAATTTCGTTATCAGATAATTTCAAGAAATCAGCTTCTGCAATTGGAGAGGTGATAGAGAAATAACGAATCAAATCAAATTCGAAATTTTTGAAATCATTTGTTGGTTTAGTTTGACTCACGATTAACTCGCAAGTATCATACAACATATTTGCAATATCCAGTTTCAAACGCTCACCAAATAATGCGTGACGACGACGTTTGTACACTACTTCACGTTGAGAGTTCATTACGTCATCATATTCTAATAAACGTTTACGAACACCAAAGTTGTTTTCTTCTACTTTTTTCTGAGCACGCTCGATAGATTTAGTCATCATTGAATGTTGAATAACTTCACCTTCCTGAAGTCCCATTCTGTCCATAACTTTAGCCACTCTTTCAGAACCAAATAAACGCATTAAGTTATCTTCAAGAGAAACATAAAATTGAGAACTTCCCGGATCTCCCTGACGTCCTGCACGACCACGTAACTGTCTGTCTACACGACGAGAATCATGACGCTCTGTACCAACGATTGCTAAACCTCCGGCAGCTTTTACTTCTGGAGATAATTTAATATCGGTACCACGACCAGCCATGTTTGTTGCAATAGTTACAACTCCGGCTTTACCTGCTTCTTCTACAATTTGAGCCTCTTGTTTGTGCATTTTAGCATTCAAAACGTTGTGTGTAACGCCTCTCATTTTCAACATACGGCTTAATAATTCTGAAATCTCCACAGAAGTTGTTCCAATTAATACTGGTCTTCCTGCGTTTGATAATTCAGTTACATCTTCAATTACAGCATTAAATTTCTCTCTTGTTGTTTTGTATATATAATCTTCTTTATCTATTCTTGAAATCGGACGGTTAGTTGGAATTTCAACAACGTCTAATTTATAAATCTGCCATAACTCTCCAGCTTCTGTAACCGCTGTACCAGTCATACCACCTAATTTGCTGTACATTCTGAAATAATTCTGTAATGTAACGGTTGCAAAAGTTTGTGTAGCAGCTTCGATTTTTACATTTTCTTTAGCTTCGATCGCTTGGTGTAAACCGTCAGAGTAACGACGGCCATCCATGATACGACCAGTTTGCTCATCGACAATCATAATTTTGTTGTCCATGATAACGTATTCTACATCTTTTTCAAAAAGAGCATACGCTTTTAAAAGTTGAGTAAGTGTGTGGATACGCTCGCTTTTTACTCCAAAATCCTGGAACAATCTTTCTTTAGCTTCTGCTTCAGCGTCTTTATCCAATTTTTGTTTTTCGATCGCAGCAATTTCAGTTCCAATATCAGGAAGTACGAAAAAGTCAGCATCAGTATCTCCTGAAAGGTATTGGATACCGTTGTCAGTCAATTCAACTTGATTGTTTTTTTCTTCAATTACAAAATACAAAGCTTCATCCACTTTATGCATTTCGCGATTGTTATCTTGCATGTATTGATTTTCAGTTTTTTGAAGCAATTGTTTGATTCCTTCTTCACTTAAAAATTTAATTAATGCTTTATTTTTAGGTAAACTTCTGTAAGCTCTCAATAATAAGAAACCACCTTCTTTAGTGTTTCCTTCTTTGATTAACTTTTTAGCTTCAGATAAGAAACCATTTGCTAATTGACGTTGTTGAGCAACTAAGTTTTCGATTTTTGGTTTTAACTCATTAAATTCATGACGATCTCCTTGAGGAACCGGACCTGAAATGATAAGTGGTGTTCTAGCATCATCAATTAATACAGAATCGACCTCATCGACAATTGCATAATTGTGTTTTCTTTGCACTAAATCGCTAGGAGAGTGTGCCATGTTATCTCTTAGATAGTCAAAACCAAATTCGTTATTGGTTCCGTAAGTGATATCGGCGTCGTATGCTTTTTTTCTTTGTTCAGTACTTGGTTGGTGATTATCGATACAATCAACAGTTAAACCGTGAAATTCGAATAAAGGCGCTTTCCATGTACTATCACGTTTTGCTAAGTAATCATTCACAGTTACTAAGTGAACTCCGTTTCCAGTTAAAGCGTTTAAGTAAAGAGGTAGTGTAGCAACCAAAGTTTTACCTTCACCTGTTTGCATTTCGGCAACTTTACCTTCGTGCAAAACCATACCACCAATCAACTGAACATCATAATGAATCATGTCCCAAGTGATTTCTTTACCAGCAGCATTCCATTTGTTTGCCCAAGTAGCTTTCTCACCTTCAATAGTAACGTAAGTTTTTGAAGCCGAAAATTCTCTGTCTTTTGGAGTTGCAGTAACTTCAATAAAAGAATTGTCTTTAAAACGACGAGCTGTTTCTTTAACAACAGAAAAAGCTTCAGGAAGAATGTCTAATAAAGTTTTTTCTGAGATTTCGTATGCTTCTTTTTCAAGAGAGTCAATAGCATCATAAAGATCTTCTCTTTTGTCGATGTCTTCAATATTTTCTACTTCTGCTTTAAGCGAAGCGATTTTAGCATCTTTATCAGCTCTTGATTCTTTTATTTTTTCTTTAAAATATACGGTTCTAGCTCTTAGTTCGTCGTGAGACAAAGCCATTAAGCTGGTTTCGAATGTTTTAATTTTATTTAAATAGGGCTGTAAAGCTTTGACATCTTTCTGTGATTTATCACCTACAAAGACTTTAATAATACTGTTTATGAAACTCATGATTTATTGTATTTCTATTTTATGTAAATGTGTATTTGAACCAAAAAAAAAGCCTCTATGATGAGACTTTTTTCTTTGGTTTATTTTTTAATATTCATCCTCGTTCCAAAGATAATCTTCGTCTGTTGGATAATCTGGCCAAATTTCTTCCATTGATTCATATATCTCTCCTTCATCTTCGATTGACTGAAGGTTTTCTACTACTTCTAATGGAGCACCAGCTCTAATAGCGTAGTCAATAAGTTCGTCTTTGTTAGCAGGCCATGGGGCATCACTTAAATAAGATGCTAATTCTAATGTCCAATACATCTGTTATCTGTTTAGTTTGTGCAAAAATAAATTTTTTACTGAAAAAGACAAGTAAATTTTGATTTATTTTAAGAAAATTTAAGAACGTCTTTACTAGTATTCAGTTTTCAGTGCCAGTTTTCAGTCCTAAAACTGAAATTTGTTACTAATTGCTGTGTTTTTTTGTATTCAGTTTTTAGTGCTGGCTTGCAGTTTGAAAACTGAAAACTGCGACTGTTTACTTTCGTGGAATCCATTTCACTTCATCCGCTTTTAAGTCAGAGGACAACTTTCGTGCCAAGACAAAAAGGTAGTCAGAAAGTCGGTTTAAGTATTTGATTGCTATTTCGGGAACATGCTCATTATGGCTTAAATGGACTGCCAAACGTTCGGCACGACGACAAATACAGCGTGCAATATGACAATGTGACACAGTTGGATGTCCTCCAGGTAAAACAAAATGAGTCATTTGCGGAAGATTTTCTTCCATTTTATCAATTTCATTCTCTAATAATTCAATATCAGAATCGATTATTCCGAGGTTTTTCAATCGAAGTTCCCCATTTTTTAAAACTTCTTTTTCTGCAGGTGTTGCCAAAATAGCACCCACGGTAAAAAGACGATCTTGAATTTCGATTAAAATAGTTTTATAATGCGCATCCATTTCCTGGTCGCGAATAAGTCCTATATAGGAATTCAGTTCGTCAACAGTTCCATAACTGTCAATCCTAATATGATCTTTAGGAACGCGAGTGCCTCCAAAAAGAGCCGTTGTTCCTTTATCTCCTGTTTTTGTATATACTTTCATTTTTTTTTGAGATGCTAAGGCGCTAAGTTTTTTAGATTTTCAAAATAAAATCAATTAAAATTAAGATGATAATAATCGCAAGCGCAACTTTTATATAAATTAGTTGTAGTTTTTTTTCTTGATTAAAATCATTTATAAGAAGAGATTCGATATTTGCAACTATATTATTCCTTTTAAGAATAAAATCTATTTTTTCTGAATCATCATAAAGGAAAAAATATCTATAATTTATTATACTTGTCTCGTCTTTATAATAATAGATGTTTTTATTAATTAATTCTTGTTCAAAAATAATGTTGTCTTTGAATTGAATAATTAATTTATAATTATTGTGATCTAAAACTTTAATGTCATTGAGCATTTTTATTTTTGATTAGATAATTTAAAAAAAAATAGAAGGCTAGCATTAGGCAAGAAATCAGAAATCTAAAATTACTTCCTAGTGTCACTTTCTATCAAACCATCTCGCAAACGAATAACGCGATGCGCATAAGCAGCGATATCTTCTTCGTGAGTTACCAGAATTACAGTATTTCCTTGTGCATGAATGTCACCAAAAAGTTTCATGATTTCTACAGACGTTTTACTGTCTAAGTTTCCGGTTGGTTCATCGGCAAGAATAATCGAAGGTTTATTAACCAAAGCTCTTGCAATAGCCACACGCTGGCGTTGTCCTCCTGAGAGTTGATTGGGTTGGTGATCCATTCTATCGGCAAGGTTTACTTGTTCTAAAACTTCGACAGCTCTTGTGTTACGTTCAGATTTTGAATATCCGGCATAAATCATGGGTAATGCCACATTCTCTAAGGCCGTTGTTCTGGGTAATAGGTTAAAGGTTTGAAATACAAAACCAATTTCTTTGTTTCGAATTCCTGCTAATTCATCGTCTTTCATTTGACTGACATCTTTTCCGTTCAAAATATAACGTCCAGATGTTGGTGTATCCAAACAACCTAAAAGATTCATTAAAGTCGATTTTCCGGATCCTGAAGGTCCCATTAAAGCTACATATTCACCTTTGTTGATTTCTAAATCGATACCTTTTAAAACATAAACAATTTCGTTTCCTAAAACAAAATCTCGTTTGATGTTGGTTATTTTAATTAATGGATCTGCCATTTTGATTTACAATTTTGGATTTAAAAGTACAAAACACTTTTCAATAAACGATAAGTAGTTTTAAATTGAATTATGTTACAAATTGAAGTTTTTTATATCGAATGGACTTTTCTTGGGCTTCTATAATATTAAAATCTTAATTGAAAATAGTGTTGTGTAATTTTGAATTGTTTTTACATAATTGCAATGTTTTTGCGTTTTTGTTGAATTATCATGTTTTAAATATTGTGAAAGTGATAATTGTGTAAAATTACATGCTGATTTCTGACTTATATTTGTTATCTAATCTTAAATAATCAGAATTATGAAAAACATATCATTATTATCAGGACTTGCAGTAATTGCATTAGGTTTTACATCATGTAAAGATGAAAAACAAGAAAAAGCTCAAAAAACAATCGATTCATACGTTTCTTACGTCGATTCTATTAAAAATGTTAAAGCCGACGATTTGAAAGCGGATTGGAAAGATGTTGAAGCAGAATATGATAGACGAGTAACAGATGCACAAGTAGCACTTGCGGATATTAAAGATAATAAAGCCGATATAGAGAAAATCAACACAAGTAAAGTAAAATACGAAGAGTTTAGAAATGAAATGGTCAAAGTTCTGGCTCCTCCGGCTCCAAGCCCAAAACAACAATTGCGTAATGCTTTATTTGGTGAAGGTAAAATTGGCGACGATATGAGTTTTGCTTGGGTAAATGCAAAAAATATTCATAGCGTTTATCAGCAATTTGTTCATACGGTAGAGAATAATAAAGATAGTTATTCTCGTGAAGACTGGGACGAAATCAAACTAATGTATGAAGCACTTGATAGCCGAAAAAATACGGTTGAGAAAGAAGGTCTTACTTCATCAGATAATAGAAAAATTGCAGGTTTGAAATTGAAATTTGCGCCTATGTATACCTTAAATAGAATGGGAGCGAAGTCTAAAGAAACTGCCGAAGCTAAAAAATAATTTAGAAATTAAATAAGTATAAAAAAAGGCAATCAGAAATGATTGTCTTTTTTTTATGCCCTAATAACAAAGTGTTCTTTTTCCTGTTCGTATCTAAAAAAAACAAAACCCCACTGAAAAGTATCTATTGTTACCCTAACCTTTGGGTGGTTTTTTATTTCGTTCCAAGCTTCTTCCATTTCTATAGACCAATGAATATCATCAAAAATCCAAACTGAATCGTTTGTGATAGTGGTCAATAGAAGATCAAAATACGCTAAAGTCGCTTTTTTAGAATGATTCCCATCAAAATATATTAAATCATAATCCGTAGATTGAAGATTTGTAGAAACTAAAAAGTTTTCAAATTCAGTTATAATGGTATCAACATTTTTGCAATCAAAATTTTCTAAATGATTTTTAGCAACAGTTGCCGTTTGAGGACAACCTTCAAGAGTGATTATTTTTGCTTTTGGGTTGCCTAAAGCTAAAGCAGAAGTAGCCAAACCTAAAGAAGTTCCTATTTCAAGAATGTTTTTTGGCTGAAAATAATTAGTAACTCTAAAAAGTAATTCGGCATGGTTTGGAGAAATTCCTGCTGTCGAAGCAATTTTAGAAATTTGTCTCCTGTTTGATTTAAAAACTTTTGATCCGGCACCAAAATCAGTTACATCGATGAATTTTTTGTTTTCTAGAAGCGATTTTCGATACTTTTTCAGAATCAAATATTCGGGTTTTGATTTTTTATCATAAAAACATTTCGTCAACAAATTAAATACAAAAGGCGAATGTACTCCGTGTTCGTTTTTTGAATTCCAAAGGAATTTTAAATAAGATTTTATCTGAAATAGCATAGAAAGAAATAGATCTGGCTGCGAAGATAGTGAGATAATAACCGAATGTCAAAAGTTTAAAAATCAAAAAGCAAGACTTTATGGTTCGCTAGGTTAAAATTTTAAGCCAGCAAAAAGACTATATTTGCTGGCTTGCAAATAAATCGATTTTATATGAATATTTTTAGAATCCTATCATCAAATGACGGCTCAATAAATGAACCCAATGTTAGTTCATTTTTAGCATATTTGCTTGATCCAAATGAAGATCATGGTATTTCGAGTTTTTTATTACAAGCTTTTTTAAATAGTATTTTAGCAATTGATAATGATTTTCTTAAAAAGATTCAGTTTGGAGGTAAAATAACTGATTTGTCTAAGTATTCTGGGTATTCAATTAATATCAAGCCTGAGTTGACTGTGAATATTGAGAGCAAGAAAAAACGAAGAGATATAGATATTGTTTTGGAAATTATTGAAGATAAAACAAAAGAGATTCTGTACTCAATTTGTTTGGAGAATAAAATTACAGATCTATCGATTAGCAAAAATGATTCTCAATTAGAAGATGAATTAATTGGTTTGGAAGCGTATTATAATGAAATGGGAGTACAGCCAGAGATTTATGTAATTTATTTAACTCCTTCTCCTTCTTATATTGCTTTACAATCGTTTGAAAGATTACAATATAAAAGGAAATGTCATTTGTTTTGGAATAAACATGATAACTCTGTTTTTAATCTATTGCTTGAAATATTTAATGAGGAGAATAAAGGATTAATCGATCCAATTAATAACCAGTCTTCTTACTTGATAAAATCTTTTCTTTCGTTTATAAATACAGATTTTAAAAGTTATGTTCAAGAGAAAAAAGAAAAATTTGAAAAGAAAAATTATGGGAAACCTGTAATAGATATTTTAAATGATTTTGCTGATACATTAAGTTTTAATGATATTTATGACTTAAGTGAAATTAAAATAGGATTTTCTGCTTTTGTTAAGAATTTTTCAGGTGCAGATCTAAAGGGGAACACTAGACTAGCTCATATTTATACAGCTATTGTGAATGAAAAAAATAGAATTCATTACAATGTAAATAAGCCAGATGACAATAGAAAGAACATCTTTTATTATACTGATAAATCTAGAAAATTTGTAAAACGATTCAAATTAGAAAATTATTTAGACGTGGAGATATATTTTAATGATGAAGGAGAAATAAAGCATATAAATTCGGAAGAATTGAGGATTAAAAATTTAGAGTAATAATGGAAATAGAAAATAAAAAGACAATAACCTCTGAAGAGATTAATCGTTGCATTGCTATTTTGGCACAATTGAATACCAATACAGATCAAATATTTGAAATCCCGAAGGAACAAAGAATTGCTTTGATTAAAGAAGCTGGTATGTTTTCGAGGCCAGATCGAGATGAATTTTCGAGAAGAGTTAAAGATGGAGTGCTGGCAGCCAAACGAAAGAAAGAGAAGAAAGATAAAACGGCTCGTAAAGAAACCGGAATTCGTCATGCTCGCGAAGCAAGTGTTTTTGTTGCGCCTAAATTATTAGCATTTCATGATCTTGCTCATAAAGAACAATTGGAACTGGAAACACCCAGAAATTGCTACGTGTGTAAAACGGAGTTTACTAAAATGCATCATTTTTATGATACAATGTGTACAGATTGTGGTGATTTTAATTATGCCAAACGTTTTCAAACAGCCAATGTAAAAGGACAAGTAGCGGTTATTACCGGTTCTCGTTTAAAAATTGGATATCATATTACATTAATGCTTTTGCGTGGCGGAGCAACTGTTATTGCAACAACACGTTTTCCTGTCGATTCGGCATTGCGTTTCTCTAAAGAGCCCGATTTTATGGATTGGGGACATCGCTTAAAAATTCACGGTTTAGACTTAAGACATATTCCGAGCGTAGAGATATTCTGTAATTTTATCGAACAAAAATACGAGCGATTAGATATTTTAATTAATAATGCCGCACAAACCGTTCGTCGTCCTGCCGGATTTTACACACATTTAATGGAGAATGAAGAACTTTCGTTGTCTTCATTACCAAAACAAGCGCAGGAATTATTATTAGATCATATTAATTGTTTAGATGAATTAAAGATTTTGACAAGTGGAGCTTCTTCTAACGAAAATATGCCGGTAACTTGGCATGGGCCAGAACCTGGAATTGGTTTGAGAGCTTCGGCAAAATTATCTCAAATTCCGTATTCTTTTGATAATGCATTAGTAGCAAATGAAGTTTTTCCGGAAGGAGAGCTCGATGCCGATTTGCAACAGGTAGATTTAAGAAAAACAAACAGCTGGCGTTTGCGATTGGGTCAAATCGAAACTACCGAAATGATCGAAGTACAATTGGTAAATTCTGTTGCACCTTTTGTTTTGTGTAATCGACTTTCAGAAATAATGAAGAAAGATAATACAGGGCAAAAACATATTATAAATGTTTCGGCTATGGAAGGAAAGTTTCATCGCTTTTTTAAAGAAGATCGTCATCCGCATACTAATATGGCAAAGGCAGCTTTAAATATGTTAACGCATACATCATCCGGAACTTTGGCAAAGCATGGTATTTTTATGAATGCAGTCGATACAGGTTGGGTAACCGATGAAGATCCTGCTGAATTGGCCAAAAAGAAACAAGAATTAGAAGATTTTCAACCGCCACTTGATATCGTAGATGGAGCGGCAAGAGTTATGGATCCATTATTTGACGGAATCAATACCGGAAAACACTGGTGCGGAAAATTCCTAAAAGATTACAATCCGATTCCTTGGTAAGATTAGTTTTTAGTCTCGGTGTCATTTTGGATAAAAATAAAAAGCCACAACAAAACTATATTTGTTGTGGCTTTTTTTATGAGATGATGTGGCTTTAACCTAGTTAACTTTAATTAATTTAACGTCAAAAAGCAGTACTGAACCTCCAGGAATTCTTGAGTTACTTTCACTTCCGTAACCTAAGTGCGAAGGAATTAATAAAAGTCCGCTTCCACCTTCTTTGAAAAAAGGAATACCTTCAGTCCAACCTGGAATAACTCTATTTAGTGGAAAAGAAATTCCGGCAGCATCACTTTGGTCGAATACTTTACCATCCGTAAAATAACCTTTGTAAGCTACAGTAACATTTGAAGTTGACGTAGGTTTTACACCTGTTCCCGGCTCTTTGATAATATAATATAGTCCAGAAGCAGATTTTTGTGCTGTTAAGTTGTTCTTAGCGATATAGTCTGTTATCTCTTTTTCGTTTTCAGCTGTGTAATCTGTTTTTTGAGGTTCTTTGATTGTTTCTTTTTCACTATTATTACAGGAAATAAAAAGCGTTAAAGCTAATAGAGAAGATAATAAGTATTTCATGTTTTTTTAAATATGGGTTATTATTAAGTTACAATATAATAAAAATTAGTTTTCAGTCTCAGTTTTTAGTCTCAGTCTCGGTTTTAGTGCTAGACAGAACATCCAAATTTAGATGGATTATTTATCATATAATTTATTAGTTTGCCAATTTCAAAACTTTTAGTATTTAAACTTTCAAATTTTTCTTGATTTATATATTCGCATTTTAGTGCAAATTCTAACCAAACATTGGTTTCTGAATTTTCAGCATCACTGTCGGTTAACTTACTTATAAAATGATTTGTATATCTTCTTTTTCTGTAAGATTCAGCAATGTTTGCAGAAACACTTCTTGATGAACGCCTAATTTGATCTGTCAATGAATATTTTTCTTCTTGTGGAAAAAATTTTGAAATTTCAAAAATCTCCATTGCCAGCTCAAATGACTTTTTATATGCTAATAATTCTTTAAAATCCATTTTTATTTTTTCACAAGAATAGTAAAAATAATAAAGAAAAATCTTATTTTTTTTATAAAAAGAACATTCCCGTCATAACAACTGAAAACCGAGACTGCGACTAAAAACTAAAAAAAACTATCCTTCCATTTTAGCCGAAAGTTCAAACCAACGTTCTTCTTTCTGATCTATTTTTTTTATGATGTTTTGTAGTTCGTTTGCTTTTTTCTCAATGTCAGCATCAGCAACTTTTCCATCAGAGAATAATTGTTCGATTTTAGTTTTATCAATTTCTAAATCTTTAATTTCTCTCTCAAGTTTTTGATACTCTTTTTGCTCATTGAAAGTTAAATTTCCTGTCGGATTATTTTGTTTCCAATCTTTCTTTTCGGCTTTGTTTTCTTCTTTTAGAGCAACATCGGCGCTATCTTCATACGCTCTGAAATCTGAGTAGTTTCCTGGAAAACTTTCGATTTCACCTTGTCCTCTAAAAACAAATAAATGATCGACAATTTTGTCCATAAAATAACGGTCGTGCGATACAACAAGTAAACAACCCGGATAATCTAAAAGGAAACTTTCGAGTACATTTAGTGTTACAATATCCAAATCGTTTGTTGGCTCATCCAGAATCAAGAAGTTAGGATTCTGAATTAAAACCGTACATAAGTACAAACGTTTCAATTCTCCTCCACTTAATTTTTCAACAAAATCGTATTGTTTCTTGGCGTCAAAAAGAAAACGTTCTAATAATTGTGAAGCCGAGATCATTCTGCCTTTTGATAGCGGAATAAATTCTCCGTATTCTTTAATAATATCAATTACACGTTGATTTGGTTTCGGGTTGATTCCGGATTGTGTGTAATAACCAATTTTAATAGTATCTCCTTTTACAACGCGACCAGTATCTGGCGGAATAGTTCCGGTAAGTAAATTCAAGAAAGTAGATTTTCCAGTTCCGTTTTTACCAATAATTCCAATTCTTTCACCACGCTGAAAATCAAAACTAAAATTATCAAGAATAACTTTGTCTTTGAATTTTTTAGAAAGTTTGTGAAGCTCAATAATCTTGCTTCCCATACGTTCCATATTAATTTCAAGCTCAACCTTGTTTTCTTTACGTCGGCTTTGTGCTTTTTCTTTAATTACATAAAAATCATCTTGACGTGATTTTGATTTCGTAGTTCTCGCTTTGGGCTGACGGCGCATCCATTCTAATTCTTTTGTGAATAGATTTTTTGCTTTGTCAACACTTGCATTTTCAGACGTAATTCGCTCTTCTTTTTTCTCTAAATAGTAAGAGTAATTTCCTTTGTATTGGTATAATTTTCCATTGTCAAGCTCGATAATTTCATTACAAACGCGCTCCAAAAAGAAACGGTCGTGAGTTACCATAAACAACGTAATGTTTTCTTTTGCAAAATAACTTTCTAACCATTCGATCATTTCAAGATCTAAGTGGTTGGTAGGCTCATCAAGAATTAACAAATCAGGACGATTGATTAATATGATAGCCAAAGAAAGACGCTTTTTTTGTCCACCCGAAAGATTTTTCACTTTAAGCTTAAAATCTTCAAGTTTTAATTTGAATAAAATTTGTTTGTATTGCGTTTCAAAATCCCATGCATTATGTTGGTCCATTCCGTCAAAAGCTTTTTGGTAAGCCTCTTCGTCATTGGGATTTTCGAGTGCTTTTTCATAGGCCTCAATAATTTTAAGCGTTTCATTGTCAGAAGCAAAAATGCTTTCTTCAATAGTTAACTCATCTTGTAAATTATTGTCTTGCGAAAGAAAAGCCATTTTAATTCCTTTTCTCAAAACAACTTGACCAGTATCAGGTTCGTCCAAACCATTGATAATACTCATTATCGTTGTTTTTCCTGAACCATTTTTAGCAATAAAAGCAATTTTTTGGTCCTTGTTGATTCCGAATGAGATGTTGTCAAAAAGAGTTCTTTCTCCAAACGACTTCGATATATTTTCTACAGATAAATAATTCACTATAAACTAGGTGTTATAAATTATAAGTTTTGAATCTTTAATAAAAAACAGAACTTTTTTGCAAAAGTAAACTATTATATTGCTATTTGCGAATTAATTATGGAGATAGGAATTCAAGATTGAACTTAAGTCAATACAGTGTATTTGTTGCAGCACATTTAAAATTGGTTTTCGAACCAAAGCCTCATTAGTTAAATAATAATGTAAGCCATCTTTAGTCGCAATTCCTTCAATTTGATGAAATGGGAGTTTTAAATCGATTCGGCGTTTATTTCCCGATAAAAAATCATTGTTTTTATAATCGTACAAAAGATATAGAAAAGGTTTTCCTAATTTAGAATATCCACAAAGAACAATTAGTTTTTTTGACTCCAAATAAGTCGCGCCCGTTACCAAACCTTTTGTGTCAAGTGTATGTGCTAGTTGTGCAACGTGATTTCCGGATTGATTAGGTAATGCATAAATGCTGGTTTTAGACGATTTCCATTGTTTGGTAAACAAGTAAATGCTGTCTTTTGAAACGATAAAAGCCTCGCAATCAAAATTAGTGGTATTGGGTTTTTTAGCAGATAAATCAGTTTGATCTGCATAACGAAATGAAATCGTTTCAATAATTGGATTTCCTTCTAAGAATGATTTTTTGTCAATTTTCAAAATGTTTAAATCCGTTCGGTTTCCATAAGCATTATTCCCAAAATCACCAATATACAAGTGCGTGCTGTCCTGCGAGATTTCTTCCCAATCATGATTGACAACTTTCTCCAGAATTATTTTTTTTCGAATTATTCCTAATGAATCCAGACCATAAATTGTTTTGTCATGATCGTCATTGTGAGTCCAAAGTAAATTGTCAAAAGCTATTAGTCCAGATGTTTCCCTAATAGAATCACTTAGATTTCTTGAATATTGTGGTTTTACTTTGATGTTCTTATAAGTACAACTTCCGTCATTTTCAGTAGCATTGCGATTGTAATTTTTAGAAACAGGATCAGTACAGCCTAATATTTGTGCATTAGCAGATGATACAATGAGGCAAAAGAATAAAATTGATTTAATCATGGTCTGCAATATTAAATTTGCATAACATAAAAGTAAACTTTTAAAGAATAGATTGTAAATAGTATCAAAAAATATAATAAAAATACTATTTTGCGGTACCAAATTTAGTTAGACTTTTGTTTTAAGATTAAGGACAAAACCCCCGTATGAAGATTTTACAAAAACTGTCACATTATCGTTTTTCGCGCTATTTTAAACTTTTGTTTGTTTTAGTTGATGTGGTATTGTTGAATTTGGCAATCATTTTATCGACTTTGGCGAGATTTGGAAGTTTAGACAGACTTTTGTCAAGAGAAGAAAGAACAGTTTCATTGTTGTCTATTTTAATTTGGGTGGCATTATTACTTCAAAATGATTCCAACAGAAGTATTAGGGTTGAACCTATTGAATCGATATTGGTAAGGACAATCAGAAAATTATTAATTCATGCAGCCTTAATATCAATTTTTGTCGTTTATTTAAATTTTTACGACATTTCGAGGCTTAGATTATGTTCTTTTTATTTAATATTCTTTGCTTTATTAATGGTTTCGAGATTTGTCTCGATGACACTTTTAAAATATATAAGAGCTCAAGGTTATAATTTTAAAACTTTTATAATTGTTGGAGCTAATGAATCTGGCGAAAAAATCCGTAAAATACTGGCAAAAGATCTGACATACGGATATAAGTTTTTAGGTTTTTTTGATGAAAAAATCGATTCAGAACTTGTGAATCCTAATTCGGTTTTAGGAGGTTTTGATGAAATTAGTGAATTTGTTATCGATAAAAAAGTCGATGAAATGTATGTAGCCTTGCATATTGATAATATTGAAATAATTAACAAACTGATTGTAATTTGCGAACAAAACATGGTACGTATTAAATTTATTCCGGATTTTCAGCTTTATACAAAATCAAGCAAAGTAGAGGTTACTTTTTATGAAAATACACCAGTATTGATGTTTCGTACGGAGCCTTTGGAATTTGCTGTAAACAGACTTGCGAAAAAAGTATTTGATGTTGTTTTCTCGGCAGCCGTTATTTTGTTAATATTCCCGTGGTTATTTCCTATTATCATGCTAATTATAAAAATCGAATCGCCAGGACCAATTTTTTTTAAACAAGAAAGATCCGGTCGCGATAATCGATCGTTTATGTGTTTTAAATTTAGAAGCATGCATGTAAACGGATTGGCACATAAAAAACAAGCCGAAAAAGGTGATAGTCGTATAACCAAATTTGGAGCTTTTATTCGTAAAACCAGTATCGACGAATTGCCGCAGTTTTTTAATGTTCTATTAGGCGATATGTCTGTTGTTGGACCAAGACCTCATATGGTGCATCTTGCAAAAGAATATAGCGATTTAATTAGTAATTACTTAGTACGTCAATATGCTAAACCTGGAATTACGGGTTGGGCGCAAGTCAATGGCTTTAGAGGAGAAACTAAAGAATTGGTTGATATGGAAAATAGAGTAGAATATGATATTTGGTATATTGAAAACTGGAGTTTAGCGCTAGATATAAAAATCGTTATAAAAACAATTATCAACATATTCAAAGGCGAAGAGAACGCGTATTAAAGCAACTAGAATTTAAAAAATTGATTGTTTGCAATGACTTCCTTAAGATTAGAAGTATTCTTAATTTTTAATTTTTGGTCAAAAGCTTTAATATGGTGCATATGATGAACATCTGTTCCAGTAAAATTATACATCCCTTTTTTTAGAAGTTCATCCGAAGCTTTGCGAATTCTTTCGCCATAATAACCCACCGTAGCCAATAAATTTAATTGGAATAAACAGCCCGCTTTTTTTAGTTTTTCGTACTCATTAAAATTTTTATGAAAATACAAATAACGTTCCGGATGTGCTAAAACTGGTATATATCCTGCAACTTGTATCTCAAAAAGAGTTTTGTACAAATGAATAGGTGCACTTTGATATGAAATTTCGACCAAAACGTAATTGTCTTTCAGCGTTAGAAGCTTTTCATTTTTTAAGTGATTTTCAAACCAATCATCAATGAAATACTCGGCAGCCACTCTAAGCGGAACTATTGCGTTGTTTTCTTTTAGTTGAATTTTTGTGTCTTCATATTTATTATTGATTGTCTCAATAGAATTATTCCAAACATAATGACTTATATGTGGTGTAGTAACAAATTGAGATATTCCAAAATCCTCGAGCGCATTGACAAGTTTTACCGTGTCGTTTATTGTTTTTGCACCATCATCAATTCCAGGCAATAAATGCGAGTGAATATCAATGTAATTTTCTGAAATTAGATCTTTTAAAAAGGGTTTAGGGGATAAGAATGATAACATATAGGCAAAAGTATAAAAAAACAAATCTAATTTATGGATATTAAATTTAATGTAACAAATGTAACCAGTCATTTCAGAATTATGCTATATTTGAAATGCTAAAAATATAATGATTTATGAAAATTAAAGAAAATTTATACAATCAGAGGATTATTTCGATAGATGCTTTACGCGGAATCACCATTTTTGTTATGATTTTTGTAAATGAATTGGCAAGTATAGTAAATGTACCGCAATGGATGAAACATATGCCTGCCGATGCTGATGCGATGACTTTTGTCGATGCTGTGTTTCCTGCTTTTTTATTCATAGTTGGAATGTCAATTCCATTCGCGTTTAACGCCCGATTACTGAAAGGCGATAGTGCAAAAACGATTTGGACACATACATTAAAACGAGCTTTGGCTTTAATAATAATAGGTGTTTTTATGGTTAACGCCGCCGAAGGTTATGATGCTTCAAAAATGATAATAACACCCGCTTTGTGGGGACTTTTTGCTTATGCAATGCCAATTCTAATTTGGAATAAATACGCCAAGGATTTCCCTATTTGGCTAAAGAATACCTTGCAATATGGCGGAGTTTTGGTTTTAATAATTCTTTATTTTTTATATGTTCAGGAAGATACCGGCAAAATAGGAATCACACCAAAATGGTGGGGAATTCTAGGTTTAATTGGTTGGGCATACCTTGTTACAGTAGTATATTATTGGATTGTTGGAGGTAAGTTATGGGCAATGATTGCTTTTTTAGTAATTGCAGTTGGAGCAAATATTATAAATCTTACCGAAGGTGCGGCATTAAAAGAAATGTCCTGGTTTAGTTTTATTGCCGGACATTTAACACATGCTTCAATAGTTGCGGCTGGAGTTGTAATTTCGTTATTGTTTTTTGATCGAAAAGTACCGGCAAAAATCAATTGGGGAGTAATAGGTTTTGCAATTTTGTTTTTTGCGACAGGATATTTTTTAAGACCTTATTTTGGAATCTCAAAAATAAAAGGAACTCCAAGTTGGACCATGTTTTCGGCCGCAATTTGTACTGTATTATTTTATTTTCTGTATTGGTTAATAGAAATTAAAAAGCATACCAAATGGAGTAATTTTTTCATGCCGGCAGCCGCAAATCCATTATTGATTTACATTTTGCCGGGCGTTGTTTATTATTTATGTAAAGTTTCTGGAATTCATATAATTCCGGGCTATTTTAGAGAAGGAATTCCGGGAATCATTTGGGCACTAGTTTTCTCTGTTATAATGCTGTACGTAATGAGAATCTGTAATAAGTTTAAAATTCAATTACACTTGTAGATATTGTTTTATCGCAAACAGCACTAAGGTTTATATAAAGTTAGCAAAGCTATAACATAAAGCTTTGCTAACTTTGTGTTTGATATTTTCATTTCAGCATGAAACAAATTTTTACCTCACACGTTTAAACGCAATCGGTCCAGTTCTTTTTTTGTTGTCTACAAAAGTTCCTTCCAGCGTATTACCATCTTCAGATAATGTTAAAGTGTGAGTGCCTGCCGTTGCCCAGCCCTTAATAGGTAAAGTAACATCTACAGTATAACCAATTGTGTTTCCTATTCGTTTTCCTGTACCGCTTTCTACAAATTTTTGTCCTTTCCATTCTAAGTAATGTGAAAAAACAACTTTTCCGTTTTGTTCTGAGATAATAACAATTGCATTCTTAACATCAGGATTAATATCTTCCCAAACGCCATTAATGTCTATTTTTTGAGTTGCTGATTTTTTTTGGCTATAGCCAAAATTTGAAAATAATATACTTGCGAAAAGTAAATAAAAAAGTCTTTTTTTCATATTTTTAGATCTGAACTATTACTGATTTAATTTCTAATGTTGCGCCGGAAACAGGATTGTAATTCACAAAATTGAATTTACAAAGATTATGAATATTTAAGATTTTGCCACTAACTAAACCATCTTGTTTAAAATCTGACCAGGGAATTTTAATCGTTGTGAATTTTTTTGGCGAAGGCAAAATATCAACTCTTGGGTGCGAACCACCATGCATACAACCAGTTCCTTCTTCATTTCCTTCACGGGCTTGCAGTTTTATTAAATGGGAAGATTTATAAGTAATACTTACGAATTTTGATTGATCAGATAAATTAGTAGGCGCACCATCATTTGAGTCTGAAGACGTAATTAAAACATTCAATTCAATCTCCCCAATCGGATTATTGTTTGCTGTAACTTTAATTATGCCTTCATTTTTGCGAGCAGCATTAATCATTTCCTGAGTTTCAACAGCTGGACCTGCAATATACCAAGTTGAGGTTTTTATGAGGTCTTTATTAGAATCCGTTTTTTGTGAAATAGGAATAAAACCAAATATAAAAAATCCCATAGTTAATATTAAAAGCAATAATCTACTTTGAATAAATATTGTGTTTTTCATGAAAATTTAATTTTGTTCAAAATCAAAAATAGGATTTTTTAGAGTTGAAAATGTTTTCGCTTTTTATTATTTGCAAAATGAGGTTTATTTTAAATTAAATTTTAAATTTGTAAGAAGTTGTTTCTTAAATTTTTATAATATAAAGATTATGAGGTATCTATTTGTTTTGTTTTTCTTTTTTCTAACCCCATTTTGTTATGCGCAAAATGATACTATTAGTAATGAGAATAAAAAAGATATTCTAGACGTATTATATAAGCTTTTTCATAAAAATGATTCCATACGAATAAATCCAGATAAAAAAGTAGCCTTTTCTTTGTTGCCTGTTCCAATAGATGCTAATAAAAGTGCAGGATTAGTTGTTTCTTTTCTGACAACATTTTACCTTGGAGACAGTAAAACTACAAAAATGTCTCAAGTTACATTTTCGCCTTATTTTAGTTTTACAAAGCAATACGTTTTCCCGATTCAAAGTTATATTTATACAAAAGACAATAGCTGGAATTTTATTGGAGACTATCGTTATATGATTTATCCACAACCAACTTACGGATTAGGCGGACACAACACAGATCAAAAAATGTCAACTTTAGATTATCAACAGTGGCGCTTTTATCAATTTGCAACTCGAAGAATAGTTGGTAATTTTCGATTAGGCTTAGGTGTATTATTAGATGATTATCAAAATATTTCGGAAGAGTCATATATAGACGACGAAACAGATTACTCCAAATATATGAATGGAGATTACTCTGATAAAAATTCTTTTGGAGTTGCGCTGCAAGGATTGTACGATTCCAGAGAAAACAATGTCAATCCTGAGCAAGGTTTATATGTTGAAGCCGATTATAGAATCAATACAAGTGGAGTAAATGGCGAAAAGTGGAAATCGATTTATTTTGACGCTCGAAAATACCACTCTTTCAGTAAATATAAACACAGAGTTTTGGCTTATCGGGCTTTTTACTGGTCAACTTTTGGCGGAAAACCTCATTATCTTGATTTACCAAGTATTGGTTGGGATCGCGATGGTAAAACAGGTCGCGGCTTTACCCGAAATAGATTTAGAAGCAATGCATTGATTTATTTTGAAACAGAATACAGAACGGATATTACTAGAAATGGATTTATAGGAGCCGTGTTTTTTACCAATATATCGTCAGTTTCAAAGTTAGATACCTACGATTTTAAAAAGTGGAATCCTGCCGTAGGAACCGGTTTACGCATTAAATGGAACAAGCAAAATAATAGTAATTTAGTGCTCGATTTTGGAGTTAGTAAAAACGATTGGTCATTACGATTAGGTTTGGCCGAAAATTTCTAACTTTCCAAAAAATCAATTCCTTTATTTTTCATGCAATTATCGGTAATTATTCTTAATTATAACGTACGTTACTTTCTGGAACAATGTGTTTTAAGTGTTCAGGAAGCACTTTCGACACTTGATGCAGAAATTATTGTAGTCGACAATCATTCGTCCGACGAGAGTTGTTTGATGATGAAAAATAAGTTTCCAAACATAAAATTGATAGAAAATAAAAGCAATTTTGGTTTTCCAAAAGGAAATAATATAGGAGTAGAACAAGCTAGCGGAAAGTATGTTTGTATTTTAAATCCCGATACAGTTGTTGCCGAAGATACCTTCACTAAAATTTTGGCTTTCGCCGAAAAACAAACGGATTTAGGAATTGCGGGCTGTAAATTAATTGACGGAACAGGAAGTTTTTTACCCGAAAGTAAACGCGGAATTCCAACGCCTTGGGTTGCTTTTACCAAAGTTTTTGGATTGTATAAAATTTTTCCAAATTGGAATCTTTTTAATCAATATTATGCGCAGCATTTAGAACAAGAACAAACTGGTAAAGTTGAGATTTTAGTTGGTGCTTTTATGTTGCTGAAACGCGAATTTTATCTTGAATTAGAAGGATTTGATGAAAATTGTTTCATGTATGCCGATGATATTGATTTGTCCTATCGCTCATTGCAACAAAAGAAATCAAACTACTATTTTCATGATACAACAGTTTTACATTATAAAGGAGAAAGTACTTTAAAAGATGAAAAGTATATGAAACACTTTCAAAATGCTATGAATTTTTTCTATCAAAAGCATTTTAAGAAATCATTCTTTTTTACATTTTTTATCCAGATAGGCACTTGGTTTTTCTCTTTTGTAAAAATGTTTCAGGGAAAAACGAAAGCAAAACCACGACCTGAAAGTGTTGTTTTTTACTCTTCAAATAAAATTTTGTCTGAAAAATTACCTCATATTTTAAAAAATAAAGTAGAGTTTTTAGATTTCAAAAAAGAAAAAATGGTAAATTCGTGCCAGGTTTTTAAGGGTAAAAGAGTTGAGATTATTTTGGATAATCAGTATGTTTCGTTCAAAAAATGTATCAAAATCATAGAAACTCTTAAAGATAAGAACATTACTTTTAAGATTTTACCCAAAAATACAAATTTTATTATTGGAAGCAATTCAAGAAATGATAGAGGGCAAATTGTAAAAATTGAGTAAAAAATTATATTAAGTGTAATTTATATCCAAAATATTCAGTAATTTCGCAATCAGAAAATCAAAATCATCCTTTAGATTAACAATATGGCAAGATTTGAATTAAAACTTCCAAAGATGGGAGAGAGTGTCGCTGAAGCAACTATTACCAACTGGTTGAAAGAAGTAGGAGACAAAATTGAAGCTGACGAAGCTGTACTTGAAATTGCGACTGATAAGGTTGATAGTGAAGTGCCTAGTGAAGTTTCAGGGATTTTAGTTGAACAATTGTTTGGTAAAGATGATTTAGTTCAGGTGGGACAAACTATTGCGATTATTGAAACAGAAGGTGATTCGCCGGTTGCAAAAGCAAGTGAAGAAACTGTAGTTTCTGTAGAAGTTGCTGAAATTGAAAAAACAATAGAAACAACTAAGGAGACAATTGCAGCTCCACAAGATTTTTCAGGATCGGATAAATTCTTTTCACCATTAGTAAAAAATATTGCTAAAGAAGAAGGGATTTCTGTTGCAGAACTTGAAGTTATGCAAGGTTCAGGAAAAGACGGTCGCGTAACAAAAGAAGATATTTTAAAATATATTGAAGATCGTAAATCTGGTGTTGTTGAAACTCCAAAAGTTGCTGCTGTCACTCCGAAAGTTGCAGAACCAGTAGTTCAAAAAAGTCAACAAGCAGTTCCGGTTTCTGTAAATGGAGGTGATGAAATCATCGAAATGGACAGAATGCGTAAACTGATTTCAGGATATATGACGGCTTCAGTGCAAACTTCGGCTCACGTACAATCGTTTATTGAGGTGGATGTAACAAATATCGTAAAATGGAGAGAAAAGGTTAAAACCGCTTTTGAGAAAAGAGAAGGTGAGAAATTGACTTTTACGCCAATTATGATGGAAGCTGTTGCGAAAGCATTAAAAGATTTCCCGGGAATGAATATATCTGTTGATGGTGATTACATTATCAAAAAGAAAAATATAAACTTAGGAATGGCTGCTGCTTTACCAAACGGAAATTTGATTGTACCTGTAATTAAAAATGCAGATCAGTTAAATTTGGTTGGAATGGCAAAAGCGGTTAATGATTTAGGAAACCGCGCAAAAGCAGGAAAATTAAAACCAGACGACACGCAAGGAGGGACTTACACAGTTACAAATGTGGGGACTTTTGGAAGTGTTTTTGGAACGCCAATTATTAATCAGCCTCAAGTTGGAATTCTAGCTCTTGGTGCAATTCGTAAAGTGCCAGCGGTTATCGAAACTCCTGAAGGTGATTTTATCGGAATCCGTCAAAAAATGTTCCTTTCACATTCATATGATCACAGAGTTGTGGATGGTGCATTAGGTGGAAGCTTTGTAAAAAGAGTAGCAGAGTATTTAGAAGCTTTTGATGTAGATAGAGATTTCTAAAATATTTAAAAATATAATCAAACCCGAAGAATTTTAATAATTTTTCGGGTTTTTTGTTTTGTAAGAAAAGGTTAAAGAAACGAACAGTAGCTTTCTGTAAGAACCGTTTTAAAAGTTAAAATCGCAAAATTGCCCCTGTTTTTGTTTAAAAAAATCAAGAATAAAAGAGGAAATTCGGCTTTAAAAATTACATTTGTAATCTTATAAAAATTTAAAATGGAACTCAAACTCAACAAACCAATTTGCTTTTTTGATCTTGAAACAACCGGAATTGATATCGGTAAAGATCGAATTGTAGAAATTTCGATATTCAAAGTTTTTCCAAACGGAAATAAAGAAAGTAAAACCTGGTTAGTGAATCCTACAATTCCAATTCCTCCACAAACTACAGCTGTGCATGGTATTACAGATGAAAAAGTGGCCAATGAACCAACTTTTGTAGAATTGGCACCTCAGGTTTATAATATGATTAAAGATAGTGATTTGGGAGGATTCAATTCAGATCGTTTCGATATTCCGTTATTAGCCGAAGAATTGCTTCGTGCCGGAGTTGATTTTGATATGAAAAATAAAGTTTCAGTAGACGTGCAAACTATTTTTCATAAAATGGAAGAACGTACCTTAAGTGCGGCTCTAAAATTTTATTGTGGAAAAAGTCTTGAAAATGCACACTCTGCAGAAGCGGATACAATGGCGACTTACGAAATCTTAAAAGCGCAATTAGATCGTTATCCTGAATTGGAAAATGATATGAAATCATTGTCTGAATTTACAACTAGAAAAAAAATAGCTGATTTTGCCGGAATGATTGCCTTTGATAAAGATAACGAAGAGATTTTTACTTTCGGAAAACATAAAGGAGCGAAAGTGGATAAAATTCTGGAAACTGAGCCGGGCTATTTCAGCTGGATTCAAAATGCCGATTTTCCATTGTATACTAAAAAGGTGCTAACGGCAATTAAATTAAGAAAGTTAAATACAAAATAAGGTTCTGAGCTACTAAGGTTCTAAGATGTTAAGTTTTTCTGCATAGTTTCTTAGAATCTTAATGACTTAGCAACTTAGCAACTTATATAAGAAATGAAAATCATTTGTATCGGTAGAAATTACAGCAATCATATTGAAGAATTGCAGAACGAGCGACCAACGGATCCGGTGGTTTTTATGAAACCGGATTCGGCGGTTTTATTGAAGCAACATCCGTTTGTAATTCCGGAATTTTCTGAAGAGATTCATCATGAATTAGAGGTAATTATTAAGATTAACAAGGTGGGTAAGTATATTGAGCCTAAATTTGCACACAAATACTACGATGAAATAAGCGTAGGTATCGATTTTACGGCCAGAGATTTGCAAGAAAAATTAAAAGCTAAAGGGTTGCCATGGGAAAAAGCTAAATCATTTGATGGTTCTGCGGTAATAGGAGATTTTTTACCAAAAAGTGATTATGTTTCTATGGAAAATCTTACATTTGAGTTGACTAATAATTCTGAAACAGTTCAAAAAGGAAATACAAGCTTAATGCTTTGGAAAATTGATGAACTTATTTCGTACGTATCGCAATTCTTTACGTTGAAGATTGGAGATATTATTTTTACAGGAACGCCTGCGGGAGTTGCCTCGGTCAAGCCAAATGATATTTTAGAGGGCTTTTTAGAAGATAAAAAATTATTCAGAATACAAGTAAAATAATGGCTTTAAAATACAACCTTTCGAAAGTTTATGCGCTTTCAGATAATGATCCCGAATTTGTAAACGAAATTCTAAAATTATTTGTTACAGAAGTTCCTGAAGATTTAAAACAAATCAAAGAAGGAATTAAGAAAAGAGATCATAAGTATGCTTATTCATATGCGCACAAAATAAAACCTACATTGGATTTAATGGGGTTAAATGTAGCTTTTGAGGAAATTCTGCAAGTCGAAGCTTGGACAAAAGCAGAAGGCAAGAAAAAAGATATTATCGAAACTTTTAAAAGTATAAAAGTGCAGGTAAAAGAAGCTATCAAAGAAATTAAAAAAGATTTTGATTTATAAAATCTAAACAAGGTTCAATTCTTGTCTTTTTATTTAAAGATAAGAATAGAGTAGTCTTGATAATTCAGGAAACAAATCTTTTTGCTTTAGAAAATTTCGTAAAACGTCTCCTTATATTTTGATAAGAAAGGCGTTTTTTTACTTCTTACGAAAATCAAAGCGATGACAACCTACTTTCTAATAAAGTCTTACGAATTAAGTAAGCGAAAAATTTTATTACTATGAAAGCAACTATTATTACAATTGGAGATGAAATTTTAATTGGTCAAATTGTAGATACAAATTCCGGATTTATTGCAAAATCGCTCGATCGTATTGGGGTCGAAGTTCATGAAATGATTTCAATAAGCGATGATAAAAAACACATTTTAGATACTTTTGCACAGTTGCAAAATAGGGTAGATGTTGTGATCGTAACAGGTGGTTTAGGGCCAACAAAAGACGATGTTACTAAGAAAACATTCTGCGAATATTTTGATGATGTATTAGTTGTAAATCCAGAAGTTTTGGCTCATGTAACCGAGATGATTGAAGGTTTTTATAAGCGACCAATTTCTCAATTAAATAAAGATCAGGCGCTTGTTCCGTCAACTTGTACTGTGTTGCATAATCAAGTGGGTACGGCGCCGGGAATGTGGATGAAGAAAGAAAATACTGTATTTATCTCGCTTCCGGGAGTTCCGTACGAGATGAAATATTTAGTAGAAGAAGAAATAATACCAAAGATAGTTCGAGAGTATAAACGTCCTTATATCATTCATAAAACTATTTTGACCTATGGGCAAGGAGAGAGTTTGGTTGCGGAACGTATTGAAGATTGGGAGAATAATTTGCCTGATTTCATCAAATTGGCTTATTTGCCAAATCCGGGTCGGGTACGTTTACGATTAACGGCTAGAGGAACTAATAAAGAAGACTTAGAAGAAGCTATTGAAGAAAATGTAAAATCTTTAGATGCTATAATTCATGATATTATAGTAGGTTATGAGGAGAATGAAACAATAGAATCTGTAGTTGGAAAAATTCTAACCAAACAAAATAAGACAATTTCAACAGCCGAAAGTTTTACGGGAGGTAAAATAGCTTCGATTTTGTCTGCTGTTCCTGGGGCTTCGAGTTATTTTAAAGGTAGTGTGGTTTCTTATGCAACTGAGGCGAAGGTTAATGTTCTCGGTATCTCGCAAGATTTAGTCGATCAATTTTCGGTAGTTAGTGCAGAGGTTGCCTCGGCTATGGCTTTGAATGTGAAAGAGATACTTAAAACAGACTATGCAATTGCGACAACTGGTAACGCCGGACCTACAAAAGGGGACTCAGATGCTGAAATTGGAGCAGTTTTTATTGCATTGGCTACTCCAAATGGTATTATTGTGGAAGAATTTAACTTTGGCCAACCACGTGAAAAAGTGATAGATAGAGCGACGATTAAGAGTTTAGAAATATTACAGAAAGAAATTTTAAAAAATGTGCAATAATTTTTTGCTACAATGGTTTATTTTTCTTTTCTTTGCACCCTGATTTTGAATAACGATAAAAGTAAAGTATAATGTCAAGAGTTTGTGACCTTACAGGTAAAAGAGCGATGGTAGGAAATAACGTTTCTCACGCTATGAACAAAACTAAGAGAAAATTTTCTGTAAACTTAGTTAAAAAGCGTTTTTATCTTCCAGAAGAAGATAGATGGATTACTCTTAGAGTAGCAGCATCTACGATAAAAACAATTAATAAAAATGGAATTTCTGCTGTTTTGAAAAAAGCGCAGTCAGAAGGATTTATCAAATAATCTTTTCCTAAATAAATATATAGCAAGATGGCAAAGAAAGGTAATAGAATCCAGGTAATTTTAGAATGTACTGAGCACAAGACTTCTGGTGTTCCAGGTACTTCAAGATACATTACAACTAAGAACAAAAAAAATACTCCGGATAGATTAGAGATTAAAAAATTTAATCCAATCTTGAAACGCGTAACTGTTCACAAAGAAATTAAGTAATAATTAGAGATTTTTATGAGTCTCAAATGGTATTGCCATTCGAGTTTTATAAAAGCTTCAAATAACATTTGAATCATGGCAAAGAAAACCGTAGCATCGTTACAAACATCTTCTAAGAGATTATCAAAAGCCATCAAAATGGTGAAATCTCCTAAAACTGGTGCATATACATTCGTAGAATCTATTATGGCTCCTGAAGAAGTTGATACTTTCTTGAAAAAGAAATAATTACAATCACATTATATAGAAAAGCTACTTTCATTCGGAAGTAGCTTTTTTATTTTTTATATTTGTCTAAAATTTAAAGAAACATTGCTAATTTTAAGTTTCTTTAAATATTAAGGATTATTTAGATTGTAAAATTGTATAATCTAAAAAACTAACAACCTATAAAAAATGAGTTTTTTTAAAAAATTATTTTCTACTGATAAAAAAGAGACTTTAGACAAAGGTCTTGAAAAATCAAAAACTACTTTTTTCTCAAAGTTAAGTAAAGCCGTTGCCGGAAAATCAAAAGTTGACGACGATGTTCTGGATAATCTCGAAGAAATTCTTGTGGCATCAGACGTTGGGGTGAATACTACGCTGAAAGTAATTTCAAGAATAGAAAAACGTGTTGCTGAAGATAAGTATTTAGGGACAGATGAATTAAACCAAATTCTGCGTGAAGAAATTGGTGCTTTATTATCTGAAACGAATACTGGTGAGGCAACCGAATTTGAAATTCCTAAAGATAAAAAACCATACGTTTTGATGGTAGTTGGAGTTAATGGAGTTGGAAAAACAACAACGATTGGTAAACTTGCTTATCAATTTAAAAAAGCGGGTTATAAAGTGGTTTTAGGTGCTGCTGATACTTTTCGTGCCGCAGCTATCGATCAGTTGCAAGTTTGGGCAGATCGTGTAGATGTGCCAATCGTGAGACAAAATATGGGTAGTGATCCAGCTTCTGTAGCATTTGATACTTTGCAATCAGCCGTAGCGCAAAATGCCGATGTGGTTATTATTGATACCGCCGGGCGTTTGCATAATAAGATCAATTTGATGAACGAACTTACAAAGGTAAAACGTGTTATGCAGAAGGTTGTTGCCGATGCTCCTCATGATGTACTTTTGGTTTTAGATGGTTCAACAGGTCAAAATGCTTTTGAGCAAGCTAAACAATTTACAGCTGCAACAGAAGTAACTTCTCTTGCTGTTACAAAATTAGACGGTACAGCAAAAGGTGGTGTTGTAATTGGTATTTCAGATCAGTTTCAAATTCCTGTAAAATACATTGGTGTTGGTGAAGGAATTGAAGATTTACAAGTCTTTAATAAGTATGAATTTGTAGATAGCTTTTTTAAATAATAGTATGAATTTTTCTTCTTTAAAAAATATAACGCCACTAACTTTTTATTTTGGCAGTATCATATGTTTTGTTTTGGCTAATGTAACAAAGGATAGTAGTTTGTCTTCTTACTATGTTTTGCTGGTTTTGGGTGTAATTCTTTTTTTTGTTGGAGTTCTAAAAAGACTAAGTTCAAAATAGAAATTGCTCTTTTGAATGGATTGTTTGTTAGGGTAGTTGTGTTCTGTGGTTGAAAGGTTTTGACTAAATGAAATAAATTTATTTGTTAAGTTCCCATTTTGTTCCATTTGAGAACATTACAAAGTATACTCTTGCTTTGATTATTTTATCGGCGTCTGTTGAGAAGTCTTCCCAAACTTGAGATCTTGTTTCTTTAGGTTTTAATAATATATTTGAGATGCCTCCACTTTTGCCTTTAATGAAAAAATTTCGACCACTCGCTGGTTTTTCGAATACATTTTCGCAATACCACTCAAATTTAATAGCTTTAATTTTTTTTGTGCTTACGTTTTTGTATATCAACTGAATGTCTTTGTGGTCTGAATATTCTGTATTCGATAGTTTGGATAAAATGATTTGTACTGGTGATTCTTTGGTGTTTAAAGTATCTAAAAAGCTTTTTTTTATGGAATCTGTGGTGGATAGCTTTTCCTCTTCTTTAATATGTTTTTGATCGAATTTTTTGAGAGTGATAAGATTATCTTTTTTTCTTGTATTGGTGTATGAAGCTGTTAGAAATAATACGATTAGAGTTATTTTTACTTTTTGAATTATTTGTATTGCGTTCATTTCAATTTTTTTAGGTGCCTGTTTTTTTTGCTTTTAGATTGTTTTTTAGGAAACTTATAATTTATTAATGGATTGTAAGTTGAATTCTAAAATGGTATTTAATAGTGGAAAAATAGACTTGATTAACTTGAAGTTAATTTTTGCGCAAAAGTCTTTTTTTTTAATCTATCTTATGGTCTTAAAAAGTTATAAAAGTATTATGATAGGTTTTTTATTTTTTTTATTTAGTTAAAGATTAGGTTGTTAGGGTTTTGTGTTTTGTGAAGGAAAGAATAATAGTTTATGTAAAAAGAATAATATTTTTTATTGTAGCGAAACATTTGTAAAAATGTTTAGATGGTTTTGCAATTTTTTTTTCTTTTGAATATTATAAGGTTAACTTTGTGTCACAAAATATTCTGTTGAAAAAGGGAGTTCTAGCCCTGATGGAACGATATCTTTTTTCTGGCTTCTTTAGACAGAAAAAGATAAAGTGGACAGCAGGTTTTAGCTCCTAATAAAAATTATTACTTATGAAAAACACTTTTATGATTTTGGTCTTATCACTTTTGATGGTGAGCTGTAAACAGAATATTAAACCTGAGGATATTGCAAAGTTAAATGGTTATTGGGAAATAGAAAAAGTGGTGTTTGACAAAGGTGAAGAAAAGGATTATGGAATGAATGAGAGCTATGATTTTTTTGAGATTAAGAATAATAAAGGAATTCGAAAGAAAGTAATGCCTCAATTTGATGGAACATTTTTGACTAGTGATTCTTTTGAAAATGTTTCGATTCGATTTAAAGACGATCATGTTTTTCTGGATTATAAAACGAATTACGCAAAATGGAGTGAGGAATTAATTTCGATTTCTGATAAAGAATTAGTTGTTAAAAACGATCAAAAAAAAGAATATCATTATAAAAAAGCGGAAGCAATAAACTTAATAAACAATGGCAAAAAGACTAAATAATCAAAGTACGATTGGGGCTGTTTTGCAACAGATTATTCAAGTGAATAAGCTAGGTGCAGGAATGGATCAGATTGATGTAAAAGAGGCCTGGAGACAGTTGATGGGGAATGGAGTAAACACGTATACAAAAAATGTGATATTGAAGGGGAGTACGTTGTATGTAGAATTGGGTTCGGCAGTTCTAAGAGAAGAATTAAGCCACGGAAAATCTAAAATCGTGAAGATGATTAATGAAGAGTTAGGTCGTGAGGTGGTGAAAGACGTTGTTTTACGTTAATATTTTTTTAAGTATTAAAAAAACATGATAACATTGAAATCCAGATTTAAATTTCTGCCAATTTTGTTAGTTTCCATTTTAAGTTTTTTTCCATTTTTAGCTCTTTACATATATACTATCACGCCAGGAGAAAGTGTGGCTTTTCCTTTATTAGTATTTATTATGATTGCTTATTTTTGGTTTGCTTTAATAAGAACTAGGGTTCATAAAGTATTAATTGAAAAAGACAATATAATAGTTAAACGTTATTATGGATTAGGTAAGTCTATAACTTATGACTTTAGCAAATTAGATGGATTTGTAGTTTTAGTCGAAAGTGGAAAACTTGGTGATTCTGAGTCTATTTTCATTCTTGAAAAAGGAAAAAGAGTTGCTTGTGTTTGTAGTTGTTATCTAAGTAATTTTAATAATTTAAAATTGGTTTTAAAAGAAAATTTAACTGATCTAGGGGGAATAAAAGGGCATGATAATGTTTGTGACTTTTTGAAAAACACATAAAAAAAATCCTGTTTGTATAAACAAACAGGATTTTTTTTATGTGTTTCTGTGACTGAAAACTGCCACTGAGACTGAAAACTGATATTAGAATTGCTCTCTTCCAGCAAAGTGAAATGCACCTTCGATAGCAGCGTTCTCGTCGCTATCTGAACCGTGTACTGCATTTTCTCCAATAGAAGTTGCGTATGCTTTACGAATAGTTCCTTCAGCAGCTTCAGCAGGATTTGTAGCTCCAATTAAAGTTCTGAAATCTTCTACTGCGTTATCTTTTTCTAAAATTGCAGCAACAATTGGTCCACGAGACATGAATTCAACTAATTCTCCGTAGAATGGTCTTGCAGCGTGTACTGCATAAAATTCTTGAGCGTCAGCTACAGTTAATTGAGTTAATTTTAATGAAACGATTTTGAAACCTCCATTAGTAATCATTGCTAAAATGTTACCGATGTGTCCGTTTTGAACAGCATCTGGCTTAATCATTGTAAAAGTTCTATTTGTTGCCATTTTATTGCTTATTTTTAATTTTGTGCAAAAGTATACTTTTTTTATGAATTGATTTTAATAAATTCATAATTAAAACGATTGAAATTGACTTTTACTGAAGAAAAATATAAACTTTTCTCACTATATAAGTGATATAAGTTCATTTTAGCCAAGCTATTGGTTAACATAATTTGCCAAAAAAGAAGTAGAGATACCAGCGGGGGTATCTCTACTTTTATATCTTATATGTTAAAAACTTCTAAACCTTAAAAATGAGTTTGTTTTTATAGAAAATCCATAAAATAAAGGTCCATATAGCAACATAAACCAGTGCTCCGGCAAGTGATGCTGTCATTGGGTTACTGAAAAATGGTGCAATTCCAAAATGGTACAAATAATTTAATAGATTGATTTGAGTTTCGGGATTTTCGGGATTTTTTAGCTGAACCATTACTAAGGCTTGGGGGATAATCTGCGAAAAGAAAAATACAATCATAGGATTTACTCCCCAAATTAGAAACAACTTGAATCCTTTTTTGTATTCTGCAATATCAATTACATAGTATAAAAAAGCTAAACAAGTAGTAGCTAATCCGGTTGTATATAGAACATAACTGCTAGTCCAAAGGGCTTTGTTTATAGGGAAAACAATATCCCAAAGTAAGCCAAAAAAGATAAGTATCGTACCAATGATACCCATTTTTTGTGCTTTTTGAATTTTGATTGTGTCCGCTTGTAAAACCTGACCAATTAGTAAGCCAATGATTCCATTTACGATTGACGGAATGGTACTTAAGATTCCTTCGGGATCCCAGGTGATACTTTCGCGATACATGTGCCCTCTAAGTAAAATGCTGTCTACGTAAGAAGCCAGATTGGTTCCTTTATCTAAATTAGCAGCTCCAATTCCTGGAACTGGAATTAAAGTTATTATTGCCCAATAACCCAATAATAAAACTATTCCAGTTATAATTTGAGTTTTACGTGTAGTTTTTAAATACAATAGTGAAACTACAAAATATACAATTGCAATTCGCTGTAGAACCCCTGGAAGGCGAACATCGTGATAAGCTTCGATACCACTATAAGCTAAAAATAGATAAATAAAGAGAATTGAAAAAGCGAGAATGTTTTTGACTTTTGAACTAAAATTTCCCATTAAGGCATAACCAACTGCAATGGTAATGATTAATCGGCCGACAAGAAGTGGTATTCCGTCAAGTCCAAAAAGTTGTATTTTTGCAAAATAGTTAAAGAAAATCCCCAAACAGAACATTCGTAACGAACGAACGAGAATTTTGTTAAAAGTGGTACTTTCCCAAGTTTTGGTTGGCATTGCCAAAGGAACGGCGACCCCCATAATAAAAATAAAAAACGGAAAAACTAAATCGGTTGGTGTACAACCATGCCATTCTGAGTGTAATAAAGGTGCGTAAACATGTCCCCAATCTCCAGGATTGTTTACAATAGTCATTAATAAAATCGTTAATCCTCTAAAGACATCTAATGATATCAAGCGCTCTCTAATCATAATTTTGATAAATAGGTTAATTTTTGTTTTAAAATGTTGCTATTTGGTTTAGAGAGGCAATAATTTCAGAAGGAGGTGGTTATTTGTTTCTGAAGATTATTGCTTTATTGTTTTTTTTTGTGACGAATTGCACTAATTTACACGAATTCTTTTACTTGTTGAAAGTAGTGAAAATTTGAGTAATTCGTGGCAGATACTTATATGGTTATGATGTTAAAAATATTTTCTAATGGTCTTAAATTTTGAATTAAAAGCGGAATCAATTGTTCGCCTTTTTCTAAATAAAATTCTGAAAAATTAGTTTGGCGTTCTTGTAAACTTTGATTTGGAAACAATTCTCCTTGTAAATCAACAACACGCTGCAGCTCATTTTCTAATTTTCGCTTTTGTGCTTTTAATAATCTTTTCTCCAGATTGTCTAAACCTTTTTTCTGTTTAACTTCTTGTGCTTTTACAGCTCCGGTAAATGATTTATCCGTTTGTGCTGCTAATTCGTAAAGGTATTCAAATTGTTTTTCTAACGCTTCTTTTTGAGGTGTTAAATCAATCGGGAATGAGGATAATTTATGTGTGATCTCGTTTATTAAATTTGCTCGTTTTGTAAATAAATCTTTCCAGTTCAAACCCAATTTGTCAGCTTTTTTTGCTTGCTTTTCTGTGTTTAAAAGTACAGAATTGCGAACTAAAAGTATTGGGAAAGTAATGTTTACGGCATCAAAAAAAGATTTTAATTCTAACCAATAGGCAATTTCTCCGCCTCCGCCAATATAACATAAATTAGGCAGAATGATTTCCTGATACAGCGGACGCATTATTACGTTCGGACTAAATTTCTCTGGGTTACTTTCTAATAATTTTAGAATTTCATCTTTAGAAAATGATGTTTTAGTATTGTTAACGTAGTATTTATCGTTTTCAAAAATAATTCGTTCACGCAAATTATCTTCGATATAGAATAAATTGATTTCGCGTGGATTTACTTGAATGGTATAATTACTTAATTGTTCAATAGTTTTTTGAACCGTTTTAAATGAAGTTTGATGCTCTAATTCTTCTTTTATAAAAGGAACAAAGGCACGTTTCAAGTTAGCGTCATCAGCATCAAGAATTACTAAACCATAATTTGTAAACAAATTATTGGCTAGATAACGAGTTGCATCAGCAAGATTATCGTGTTTTAAATAAGCATCTTTAAAAAAGTTTTTTAGAACATTGGCATTGGTGCTTGATCCTAATTCTAATGAATATATTTCAAAGAATTCGTCTAAACCTTCGGTAGAAAGTCTTCCAACCGGACCAGAACTTTCCTTGTTCCATCTGAATTTTTTTCCTTTAAAATTAAAGTAATTGATCTCTTCAAAATCATGGTCTTCTGTTGCCATCCAATAAATTGGAACAAAATTATTAGCAGGATATTTTAATTTTAATTCCTTAGTCAGATTTATGGTCGAAATGATTTTATACAAAAAATACAAAGGGCCACTAAATAAATTTAATTGATGACCTGTTGTAATTGTAAATGTATTAGGAAGCGATAGCAACTCAATGTTTTGCTTGGTCGAGTCAGAAATTTCGATATTTTGGTATTGTTTTTTTAATGTTTCAACCAGCGGAATACGGTTTTCATTATCAAAGTTTGCCTGTTTTTCGTTAATCTGTTTTTCAAAGTTTTCCAAAGTTGGAAAATGATTGTATAGCGATTTTAATTCTGGTTTTTGATCTAAATAATCTTGCATTAACTTAGAAAAATACCCTGAGGTTTGATAGCTGATACAGTCGGTAGGCATAATTTTGAATTTATTTTTAGTAGCTGTAAATTTAATGAAAATATGGAGTTAAAAATGTTTTTAACGATTGCTTATGATTTGATTTTTAAATTTTATTTTAAAGTTCGTGTAATCAAGTTTTTAATGTTGATTTGTTTAGGGATGAAAATAAAATGAAAATTTGGAAAAGTTGTTAAAAATACGTCATCATTTAAAAGTATTTATTCTAAAGATGAATTATTATCAATGAAACTCTATTTTTGCAATTAAAAAAGATATATCTATTTACATGGAAACTAACCCGAAAAAGAAGAACTCATTAAAACATGTTCTTTTTGGCTCCTTAATAGGGACTACAATTGAATTTTTTGACTTTTATATTTATGCCAATGCTGCAGTATTGGTTTTTCCGCAATTATTTTTCCCTGGTTCTAATTCTACTATAGCGACTTTAGAATCTTTGGCTACTTTTTCAATAGCTTTTTTATCACGTCCTTTAGGTTCTGCTTTTTTTGGACATTATGGAGACAAAATTGGACGTAAATTTACTTTAGTTGCTGCTTTATTAACGATGGGTATTTCTACCGTTACCATTGGTTTTTTACCAAGTTATGCTAGTATTGGCGTTGCTGCGCCATTATTATTAATGCTTTGCCGTTTTGGTCAGGGAGTTGGTCTGGGAGGCGAGTGGGGAGGAGCTGTTTTGCTTGCTATAGAAAATGCTCCACCTAATAAACGTGCCTGGTATGGAATGTTTCCGCAATTGGGTGCTCCAATTGGATTATTACTTTCTGGCGGAACTTTTTTATTGTTAACTGATTCGATGAGCAATGAAGATTTTATGAATTACGGATGGAGAATTCCGTTTATTGCCAGTTCACTTTTGGTAATTATTGGATTTTATATTCGAACAAAAATTACCGAAACGCCTTCTTTCGAAAATTCTAAAAAAGAACAGGAAGAAGTGAAAGTTCCTTTTTTAGAACTTGTAAAATCGTATAAGAATCAACTGATTTTTGGGACGTTTGCTGCGATTACAACTTTTTTGGTTTTTTATTTAATGACTGTTTTTACTTTGAGTTGGGCAACGTCAGATTTAGGAATTGTTAAAAGAGACGGGCTATTAATACAATTATTTTCGGTATTGTTTTTTGCTATTTTTATTCCGGTTTCGGCTGTTGTTGCTGATAAAATAGGACGTCGCAAAATGCTAATTATAGCTACAGTGGCTATCGGGATTTTTGGATTTTTCTTCTCTTACTTTTTAAGTTCAGGAAATATTGTTTTAGTGACCACTTTTGCCTGTATAGGAATGGCTTTAATGGGATTTACTTATGGGCCATTAGGAACTTTTTTATCAGAGCTGTTTCCAACAAATGTTCGTTATTCCGGAGCATCCTTAACTTTTAATATGGCAGGAATTCTTGGTGCGGCATTTGCACCAATGATCGCAATTTGGTTAGCTTCAACTTACAGTGTAAGCTACGTAGGTTTGTATTTAACCATTGCTGCATGTATCTCTTTATTTGCATTTTTAGTAATTAGCAAAGAGGAGCATAAGTTTTAAAGTTTTGGTTTAAAATAAATTTTCTGAGAGGCTTTAATTTAAAATTAGAGCCTCTTTTTTTTTGCTAATTAAAAAAGTATTTAGATATTTGTCTAAATATATAAATGATGAATGATATTTTTAAAGCCTTAAACGATGCAACCCGAAGAGAAATTCTAGAACTTTTAAAAGAGAAGGATTTATCTGCGGGAGAAATTGCTGATGCTTTTAATATTTCGAAACCCAGTATTTCGCATCATTTGGATATTTTGAAACGTGCCGATTTAATTACTTCAGAAAAAAACGGGCAATTCATCATTTACTCCATCAATACCACCATAATGGAAGATGTTTTGCAGTGGATACTAACCTTTAAAAAATAAAAAATGAATTTAGAATTAAAAAAAGAGCTTCCGATTATCGGAATTGTTATGATTCCGTTTGCGTATTTGGCATTTATCTGGAACAGTCTTCCAGAAAGAGTTCCCATTCACTGGAATAGTAATGGACAAATTGATGATTGGGGTAGTAAGGCTTTCTTAGTTGTATTGGTATTTCTATTACCGGTTTTGACTTATGTAGTAATGTTTGTAGCTTCAAAATTTGATCCTAAAAATAGGATTTCTTTAATGGGAAGTAAGTTTTACCAACTGAAGTTTTTTATGGTATTGTTTATGTCTTTACTGGCGTTGTTTATTTTGTATGTTTCAAAAAATCAATCAGTATCAAATCCTAATTTAATGTATGTTTTGGCAGGGATTTTAATAACAGTTTTGGGGAATTATTTTAAAGTGATTCAGCCTAATTATTTTATCGGTATCAGAACACCTTGGACATTAGAAAGTAAGGAAGTATGGAAGGCTACACATGCATTTGCAGGCAAGCTTTGGTTTTTTGGAGGTTTGTTAATTATTCTTGGAGGACTAATTTTTTCAGGTTTTATTTTTGCAAAAGCTTTTGTTGTTATTGGAATTACTTTGGCGTTTGTTCCGGTTGCATATTCCTTTATTAAATTTAAACAATTAGAGAAAAAACAAGATAAATTGTAATTCTCAATCATCACTAAATAATATTATTTATTTCAATAAAAATGATAAAAACAATACTTATTATAATAGCGGTTCTAACGTCTTATTTTGCAAGCGGACAAGAAATTTTAGGACAATGGAATGGAACTTTGAATGTGTCCGGCACTTCACTAAGAGTAGTGTATCATATTAATAAAGCAGAAAATGGCTATACAGCAACTATGGACAGTCCAGATCAGAATGCCGTGGGAATTCCGATTCAAAAAACGACTTTTGAAAATTCAGTTTTAAAATTAGAAATTCCAAATGCTCAAATTTCTTATGAAGGGACATTAAATAAAGACAATATTATTGTTGGGAAATTTACGCAAGGCGGAAGATCTCTAGAACTTAATTTAGCTAAAGAAAACTTATCTAAAGAAAGTAGTGCAAAACAAGTTTATGTAAGACCTCAAGAACCACAAAAACCATATCCGTATTACACAGAAGATGTGAAATTTGAAAACAAAACAGATAAAGTTGTTTTGGCAGGAACGCTATCGTTACCCAAAAAAGAGGGTAATTTTCCTGCTGTAATTTTAATAACAGGAAGTGGCAAACAAAATAGAGATGAAGAAATGTTGGGGCATAAAGCATTTCTGGTTTTAGCTGATTATTTGACACGAAAAGGAATAGCAGTATTACGTTTTGATGATCGTGGTGCTGGCGAATCTACCGGAGATTTTTCAAAAGCAACTACTCTTGACTTTGCAAAAGATGTTCAGGCTGGAGTTGATTATTTAAAAACGAGAAAAGAAATTAATAAAAATAAAATTGGTTTAATTGGTCATAGCGAAGGTGGTCTAATTGCTCCAATTGTTGCAGGAAATTCTACCGCAATTAACTTCATTGTGTTATTGGCAGGGCCGGGAATTCGCGGAGATAAATTGTTATTATTGCAAAAAGAATTATTAGAAAAACAATATGGAGCTGCCGAAAGTGACATTCAGCAAGGGCAGGAAAATTTTAAGGGTGCCTACGATATTATTATCGCTTCGGCTGCAAATGATGAAAATTTAAAAAATAAAGTAGATAATTACTTTAAGTCAAAATACGATGAGAATGTTTCAAAATCATTAACGGCACAAATTACAAATAACTGGATGTATACTTTTTTAAGATTAGACCCTGCAACGATTTTACCCAAAGTAAAATGTCCGGTTTTAGCCCTTAACGGAAGTAAAGATTTACAAGTACCGGCAGAAATTAATCTGGAAGCAATTAAAAAAACGTTACTTCAAGCTGGAAACAAAAAGGTAACAATAAAAGAACTTCCTAATTTAAATCATTTGTTTCAAGAATGTAAAACAGGTTCGCCTTTAGAATATGAAAAAATTGAACAAACTTTTTCGCCCATAGCTTTAGAACAAATATCCAATTGGGTTTTATTACAAACCAAATAAGATTTAGAAATGATATAAAAAAAAATAACCGCAAAATTTACTTTTGCGGTTATTTTTTTATCGTTTCAAACTAAAATGACCTCTAAATTCGGTTCCATTTGCTCGAGTAACCGTAAACCAATAATCGGATGCAGGTAAATCCTGTCCAGTATAAGTTCCGTTCCAAGAAGTATTTTTGCTTAGTTGTTTAAGGAGTTTTCCATAACGATCATATATCCTGATAGTGCTATTTGGTGCCAAATAATCAAAATTAATAGACCAAGTGTCGTTGTAACCATCATCATTTGGAGTGAAAAATTTAGGAAAAGGAAGTTCATCAACTAAGTTAATACAATCTTTATGTGTAGCATCAAGAATATTTATGGTAACAGGAATTCTGTCGCTTTCGCAGTTATTTAAGGTTTGAGTACCATAATACGTAATTCCGTTTTCTAGCGGAGTTGATTCCGACAGAGCAATTGTCGAAGAAGCACTTTCGAACCACTTTATATTTTGCCCTATAATATCTATATCATTAATGGAAACATTTTTCTGAATACAAAATGCTTGCGGTGAATCGGCAATTGGAATTTGAGTATCCTGAATTTTTACAGTAATGGCAAATCGTGGGCTTTCGCAATTATTTAGTGTTTGCGACGCGTAATAAATGTTGTTCTGCAATAAAGTTGTTTCAGGTAATATATTCCCGTTTGTTGGCGCATCGTACCATTTAATAGCTGTTCCGGTCAAAACAATGTTTTCTAAAGATGCAATTTCGTCAATACAAAATTGTTGTGTTTTTGAACCTGTTGGTAATGGCGGGAAATTTGTGAATGGATTTATTATAGCTCTAGTAGGATCAGAAATACATCCGTCTGAGTTTTTTACTCTAATGTCGTAATCACCAGGGATTAAATAATCGGAAATTTTTGCTGTTGTCCAAGTCAAACCGTTATCAAAACTGTAATTTGAAGAATTTGAAGATATTGTTATTTGCCCCTTTAAATTGGAACAATCGGGTTGTGAAATACTTATTTCCGGAGGATTTGGATAATCCAGAGGCGATTCAATTTTAATGCTAACAGCATTTGATTCGCATCCTGCAGCGTTTTTAGCCTTTAAAGAATACGTTCCAACCGCCAAATTATCTGCAAAAGTATTCGTTGTCCAAGTTTTTCCCCCATCAAAACTATATTCAGAAGCCAATGATGTTATTTTAATTGAACCAAAAGGATTTACACAACTTAGAGGTTGTGCAACCGTAGTAACAGGCGATTGTGGCGCATTAGGTGGATTGTTAATAATGGTTTGTGTCGCATCAGAAATACAAAGGCTTCCAACTTCTTTTGTTCGTACAAAATAAGTTCCTGGAATTAAAGGTTGTGATGTTGCATTTTTACTCCATGTTTTACCATCGTCAAAGCTATATTCTCCTTTGCTTGCATTTACAATAATAGATCCTGTAAGATCACAGCCAGAAGGTTGTTTTGTTGTAATTTGAGGTGCAGTTGGAATCGCAACTTGCTTAATAGTGGTCATACAGCTTGGTTCAGAAATACAGTCTTCAGAATTTTTAATCCTTAAACAATATTCTGTGTTTTCTTTTAAGTTAGTCGCAACAGGATCATTAGTCCAGGTAAGCCCGTTGTCAAAACTATAAGCAGATGCCGGAGTATCAATTTTAATGACTAAACCTCGTGGTGAACCGCCCTCGCACAATGGTTGCTCTGAACTATATGAACTAATTTTGAAAGACACATAGGTATTGATTTTTACAGAAGAAGCATTAGAAATACATCCTTTATCATTCTTTATTTTAACTAAATAATCACCAGGTAAAAAATTACTTTTTGAATTTTCTGCCTGCCAAGTCAAGCCGTTATCAAAACTATATTGTGAAGCAGTTGTGTTTATCGTTATTGTTCCCGTTGATGTAGCACAAGTAGGCTGAACAGATGTAAATGATGGTGCATTTAAAATATTTGTAGAGTTTAAAACCACTTCTGTGGCTTCTGACGGGCAAGCAAGTGCACTTTCTTTTATTCTAACAAGATATGTGCCTGCCTCTAAATCTGGTGACTTTGAGTTTGTTCCCCAAGTTAATCCGTCGTCAAAACTATACAATACTGCAGAAGTAGTTATGGTAATGCTAGCATCTTTTGTACCACAATTACTTGGCGATACAGATGTAATAGTTGGTTTAGATGGAATTCTAGGAGCAGATTCAATGTAAATAGAAGTACTGCTTGATTCACAACCTTTATTATTTTTGATCTTAATATAATAGTAATAATTGTTTTTGATTAAGTCTGAAAGTACAGGATTAGTGGTCCACGTACTTCCATTGTCAAAGCTATACAAATCAGATTTTGTCGTTATTGTAATACTTCCCTTGGTTTTGCAGCTAGGTTGAATAACTTCATAGTTGGGCGATGCCAGATAACTTGAGTTAAGATAAACCCAAGTACCTCTAGATTCACAGCCAAAACTGTTTTTAATTTTTATATTATAACTATCAGTTGATAAGTTAGATTTTATAGGATTTGTTGTCCAGGATTGGCCTCCATTAAAACTATAAAAATCAGCTTTAGTAGTTATTTCAATACTACCAATATTTCCACAATATGGATTTACAGTATTAAATTTCGGATCAGGCAAATAAAAGTTATCCAAATTCACATAATGATATGTAGAAGAAGTACATCCTATTTCATTTTTTATCATGATATAGTAAGTTCCAGCTTTTAAATTGGATGCTGTCGCATTTGTTGACCAGGTTTTTCCATTGTCAAAACTATATTCAGTAGCACTAGTAGTAATTGTTATAGATCCACCAGTTTCGCATGTAGGCTTTGTAGAAGTGAATGAAGGGTTTGGCAAATAAAAATAATCAAGGCTAACAAATTGAGTGTATGAAATACAACCGGAATCATTTTTAATGATAATTTCGTAAACTCCCGGTAAAAGATTTGATGCAACAGGATCTTTAGTCCAAGTTTTACCTCCATCAAAACTAAAATCAGAAGCCGTCGATGTTATTTTTATTGTTCCGCCTGTACCACACAAAGGTTGCGAACTTGTATACGAAGGATAAATAGGAATACGGTAAGGTTCAACACTAGCATAAGCAGTATTTGACTCGCAACCATTATTGTTTTTTATTTTTATTCTGTAATAACCACCTGATAAATTTGGAAGAACAGGATCATTAGTCCAAGTATCACCATTGTCAAAACTATATTGATCGGCAACAGTAGTTACAGATATCTGTCCAGCTTTTCCGCAGGTTGGTTGAATGATTTTAAAGACCGGATTATCTAAATATTTTTGATAAATCGAAGAATACTGTCCTGAAGACTGACATTCAGTAGCATCTTTTATCTTAATTAAATAATTACCCGGTTCTACATTGTCTTTCACAGGATTTGTTGTCCAAGTCATTCCGTCATCAAAACTGTATTGAGTAGCAATAGCAGATTTTATTGTTATAGAGCCTTTTCCATCACAAGTTAAAGGTTGAGTTGCAATTACTTCAGGATAATCAAGCATTTTTGGAGGTAAAAGACTAACCCCGCTAGATAAAGAAATACATCCATTAAGAGTTTTTATTTTAATACCATATTCGCCTACTTTTAGGGCACTTTTAGAAGCATCATTTTGCCAGGTTAATCCATTGTCAAAACTATATTCAGAGCCAGGAGTTGTTATGGTAATAGTTCCGCTTGGTGTTACACAATTGGGCTGAATAGTGGTATAAGTTGGACTCGGAATTATATTGTTTATAGTAAAATTTCGGCTAATCAAACAATTACTATCATCAGTTAGTTTAACAGAATATTGCCCTAGATTAGTATCAACAGAAGCAACTTTGTAGAAATCATTAGTAGCTCCAACAATTGCGATTCCGTTATGATACCATTGGTAGGTTTTAGTAGGATCTGCAGCTGTTGTTAAATTAGCTTTTAGAACCAAAGTATTGTCACAAAAATTTCCGTTTTGAGTAATATTTATACCAAAAGATTCCGTCGTGTTTAAAAGTAAATTATCATATAAGAAATAAGGAAAAAGCCCACTGCCAGACTCCGGATAAGAAGCAGGTAATTTGTCTGGAGCTCCCAAAATTATGGCATTTATATCTGTTTTAGGAGTAAAAAATATAGTAATTTCCCCCCAATTAGGAGATGAGCTATAAGTAGTATGACCAAGTTCTACCCAAGTTGGATCAGCTGAAGTTGGACCTCCACTTGTTTGAATAGGCAAATTATCCCCATTTATACAACCAAAAAGTGTCAAATTAACCGGTTCATATTTATCATTTGTTAATTTATACTCTCCATTTAGAGATAACGCGGCGATATTAAGAGTAAGCTGATAATTTACTCCCGCCTTCATAGGAGATAACAATGTAGACCCAACATATTCCTGGAAATCTTTTTTAAAAATAGCCCCAACTATTCCGTTTCCATCAGGAAAATTATCCAATCCGGCAGTTTTGATACCCGGTGCAATTAAACCACATTTATTAAAGTAATCTGTAGTTGCGCCACTAGCTTGAATCCAGGGAGTTGCAAGATTTAATTCAGAATAACTTTTAGGGCACTTAGCATATACTTCAAAAGATGGATTTGGAATTATAGAATTTATTGTAGAATTATTACAAATGCAATCCTCGTCATTTAAGTCAATTTTTCCATCGCCATCATCATCTATTCCATTATTACAATTTTCTTGGGAATAGCTAAATACAGAAAATAATAAAAAAAGAATAAATAAAGTTTGCTTCATATACTTGTTTTGGATTGTAGCAAAAGTAATTAATTATCTATAAAATAAGGCGAAAATTGCCAGTTGAATCTTTTCCTAAAAAGTCCCTAAATATCCCGTATTTTTGCAAAAAATAATTTCTGTTGAAAACTAAACTCTTCGTCATAACGCCACCTTTTACGCAACTGAATACACCGTATCCAGCAACCGCATATATAAAAGGGTTTCTAAATACAAAAAATATCGAATCTGTTCAGGCAGATTTAGGTATCGATGTGATATTAGAATTGTTTTCGAAAAAGGGATTGATTGATTTGTTTCAATCTATCAACCAACAACCAATTACTGACAACTGCAAAAGAATTTTTGCTTTGCAAGACGAATACATCAAAACAATTGATGCAGTAATTCAGTTTTTACAAGGAAAAAATCCGACATTAGCATTACAAATTTGTCAGGAAGATTTTCTGCCCGAAGCTTCTCGTTTCGCACAATTAGAAGAACTTGATTGGGCTTTTGGAACCATGGGAACTCAGGATAAAGGAAAACACTTAGCTACTTTATACCTCGAAGATATTTCGGATTTTATTGTAGAATGTATCGACGAGAATTTTGGCTTTAGCCGATATGCCGAACGTTTAGGCCGAAGCGCCAATTCTTTTGACGAATTGTACGAAGCTTTACAACAAGAACCAACTTACATTGATTCGATTTTAATTTCACTTTTAAAAGATAAAATTGAAACAGTAAATCCTACTTTATTTTTAATTTCAGTTCCCTTTCCGGGGAATTTATATAGCGCTTTTCGATGTGCACAATGGGTAAAACAACATCATCCTGAAATTAAGATTTCGATGGGTGGAGGTTTTCCAAATACCGAATTACGTTCACTTTCGGACGCACGCGTTTTTGAGTTTTTCGATTTTATTACTTTAGATGATGGAGAAGTTCCAATAGAGGAACTTATTGAAAGTTTGTCATCTCGAGCGGAGTCGAGAGACGAGAAGCGTTATAAAAGAACTTTTTTATTAGAAGACGGAAAAGTAGTTTACAAAAACAATTCGTTAAAACACGATTACAAACAAGCTTACGTTGGAACACCTGATTATTCTGATTTGCCTTTGGACAAATACATTTCGGTTATCGAAATCGTAAATCCAATGCATCGAATGTGGAGCGACGGACGCTGGAATAAACTCACGATGGCACATGGTTGTTATTGGGGAAAATGTACATTTTGCGATATTTCATTAGATTATATAAAAGTTTACGAACCCGTTGCGGCCAATTTACTTTGTGATCGAATGGAAGATATGATGCAGCAAACCGGTCAAAATGGTTTTCATTTTGTCGACGAAGCAGCACCGCCAGCCTTAATGCGTGCTTTGGCGCTAGAGATTTTACGCCGAAAACTAGCAGTAACCTGGTGGACAAATATTCGTTTTGAGAAAAGCTTTTCAAAAGATTTATGTTTATTGTTAAAAGCTTCTGGTTGTATAGCTGTTTCAGGAGGTTTAGAAGTAGCTTCAGACCGATTATTAAAATTAATTGACAAGGGTGTAACGGTCGAACAAGTAGCAAAAGTAACCCGAAATTTTACCGAAGCCGGAATTATGGTTCATGCTTATTTAATGTACGGATATCCAACACAAACTATTCAGGAAACTGTAGATAGTCTTGAAATGGTACGTCAGTTGTTTGAAGCCGGAATTTTGCAATCTGGTTTTTGGCATCAATTTGCCATGACAGCACATAGCCCGGTTGGATTATATCCGGAGAAATTTGGCGTAACAAAAAAAACAGAGAAAATTGGAACTTTTGCCAATAATGATATTGATTATACTGATTCTACAGGAATCAATCACGACAAATTTAGTTTCGGATTAAAGAAATCACTCTTTAATTTCATGCACGGAATTTGTTTTGATTACGAACTACAAGATTGGTTCGATTTTAAAATTCCGAAAACAAAAATAGATCCCGATTTTATTTTTAATGCTCTTGAAGAAGGAAATGATTTCAGTACAAAGCCAAATGCCAAAGTAGTTTGGTTAGGAGGAAAACCTTCGGTTGAGGCTTTTACAAAATCTAAAAAAGGAAATACTTGGGAAATGATGAGTTTTACTTTTCATGATAAAAAAGAAAGTTTCAACATTCAGACCAATAAAAATGAAGGCGAATGGTTAGTTGATATTTTAACCAAAATAACAATTTCAAATGCTAAAAATTATACATTTCAAGAAGTCAAAACTGATTTTGAAACAAATTTAGATGACTTTGAATTGTTTTGGTATTCAAAACCTGTAAATACTTTGCGAGAATTTGGGTTGTTGGTTCTTTAAAAAATTAAATTAGTTTTTTGTTACCCAATAATGAAGATCTCTTTCTAAATCGTAAACCATTCTTTTGACACTTCTTCGGATAATAAAATAAGGAACTCCTAACATTATGAACATGTGAACTAGCATGAAAGGAAGGACAAAGAATGGAACAGGATTAGGATTGCTGTCAACAGAAAGAAGGGATCCGAAAATAAAGATAGAATAGAAAATGATCATTATTGCTAAAAAGAAAATCATTCTTTTTTTAAAACCATTAATTTCAGCATTTATGTTTAGCAGGTTATTATTTTCAGATAAGTGGCCTGTTACTTTTGCAAATGAATAATTGGTATCAAATAGTTTTCTTCTTTTTTTAAGCTCAAATTCGTTATTAGAGATGTTGCCTTTATATTCATTGTTACTTGATTGAAAAACTTCAAAAGGAACAAAACTTAAATCAGATTCATCGACATTGTTTCTAAATTTTTGAATGAAATCTATTTTTGAGACCGGCAATTGTATGTTAATATCTTTAATTAACTGTATTTTTCGTAAAAAAGCGTCCATATATTTTGGTTTGATTTGGAAACCAAATATAATATTATAATTGAAAAAGTAATTGTAATTTAAAAGAATTAATAGCTAAGCAGTATTGCAAAAAAAAACTTAATATTCGACATAAGTTCCATCGTTAGGAATTGCAGTTTTAGACAAAAGATTACTATCTGCCAATGCGTTTTTTAGTTCTTCGCGAGTTGTTGGACAATGATTTAAAGCTTCTAAATGATTGGCAAAAACTTTCCCAGGAGCAAGTGCTGTAAATTTTAAAATATCATTCATTCGCATTAACAAAGGCTGACCAAAATCTAATCTTGCTGTTCCACAAGCTACAACAGCAATGTCAGGTTTTAATTCGATTAAAGCTTTCTGAACATCTTCTGTGAAAATGGTATCAGAACTTACATAAACAGATTTCTGGTTAGGTAATTCAATATGAAAACCCATAACGTTACCCATAAATTTTGCAATAAATCCGTAACCGTGAAGAGCAGGAATTCCTGTGATTTTACCACCTAAAAAATCTTGCTGTTCCCAATAATTTAAACTTTGAATAATGTTCAAACCTCGTTTAGACAAAGCATTTTTATCTTTTATATTACAAATTACTGGAATACTTTTTCGTCTCAAAAAAACTTCACCCGCTTTATCGATATGATCAGGATGCAAATGAGTAATCAAACAAAGCGTTACTTTGCTCAAAATATCTCTACTGTTTTTAGGCAAAGCTACAAGCGGATTTCTTTTGGGTTTATAACGAAAAATGGTAAAGGGAGGAATCGTTTTTCTTTTTCCCAACATTGGATCAACCAATATAACATCGGTTTCAGTTTCAATAACTAAAGTGGCGTTGCGTAAATGATGTAATTTCATATTGAAGAAATTTAGATATTAAAAATACAAAGTTTTTTGTGATTAAGTACAATAAATTACATCGTAAATCGAAACCCAATTCCGTGTAAATTTTCTATAGAAATGCCTTTTTCGTTAATTAGAATTTTACGCAAACGCGAAATAAAAACATCCAAACTACGTCCCATAAAATAATCATCAGTTCCCCAAAGCGAAGTTAAAATTTGCTCTCTTTTTAAAACCGAATTTTTATTGTCTAGAAATAATTTCAAAAGTTCGGCCTCGCGTTGTGTAAGGCTAATTTTTTCATTTTCATTAAAAAGAATAAAATTGTCAAGATCAAATTGATATTTTCCAATTTCATAAAATGATTTTTCTATCGGAATATTTTTCTGAGAACGCTTTAGGAAAATCTCAATTTTTAAAAGTAATTCTTCAATACTAAAAGGTTTAACCAAATAATCATCGGCACCCAAACGCAATCCTTTAATTCGATCTTCTTTTAGTGTTTTGGCCGAAAGAAAAATAATAGGAATATCGATGTTCTTTTTTCTAATTTCAGTAGCCAATTCAAAACCATCCATTTTTGGCATCATAATATCCAGAATACAAATGTCAAAATCATCCGCTTTAAAAGTATCTAAACCAAGTTTTCCGTCACAGCAATGAATCACTTCATAATTATTTTGTTCCAAATTATCTTTGGTCAAAAATGCTAAAGTTTCGTCGTCTTCAGTATAAAGTATTTTGATTTTTTTCATTTTTTAAAAGGAATTAACAAAGTTATAGTAATACCATTTTTAGAATTATTCTCGGCTTTAATTTTCCAGTTGTGCAAGTTGCAAATCTCTTTAACATAATACAAGCCAAGTCCAAAACCATTTACTTCGTTGCTTTTTTCGTTTTGAGCACGATAAAATTTATCAAATATAAAAGAAATATTTTTAGGAGAAATTCCTATTCCATTATCAATGAAAGCCAATTTTAAGGTCGAATTTTCTGCTGAAATTCCAATTGTGATTTCGGGTGTTTTAGAACAATATTTTACAGCATTATCCAGTAGATTATAAACTAAATTAGAAAAATGAAAAACATCAGTTTCAATTTTATAATCATTAGATAACGTTTCGATTTTAATTACAGCTTCAGGATATTTCAACTGAATATTTTCTATCGTTTCTTCAATAATCGGAACAATTAAAACAGATTCCTTTTTTATTTCCAAAGGCGTATAATCTGACTTTGCAATGTTTAAAATCTTCTCGATATGATGATTCAGTTTATTACTTTGATTGATAATAATATCAGTATAAGTATAAAGCTTCTTATCTTCTTTAATCGGATTCTGTTCAATTAAATATTTTGAAGCAATTAAAATAGAAGACAAAGGCGTTTTGAATTCATGCGTCATATTATTGATAAAATCACGTTGCAATTCAGAGTATTTTTTTTGCTGCAAAAGCGTAAAAATCGAATACACATAAATCAATAAAATAAGAATCAATGCAATCGAAAGTACAAACCAAAAACGCATTGAGCTGAACAAATAAGTAGTTTCATTTGGAAAACGAACTGCAAAATAATAGACTAAATTTTTATGCTTAGGGAAAGAAACTGTTTTTTTCTCTTTTTCTTTTTCAGAAAATGAGATGTACTTTCCATAAACCATTTCGTCGCTTTGGCAATTGTACACAGCGTATTCAAAATCAGTAGTAATATTCATTTTTTTAAACTCAGATCTAAGATAAAATTCTAAGATATCCGGTTCAAAAGAATTTTGAATATTTACTATATAATAATCGTTTGAAATTTTTTGAACAGGATTCTGACAAGATGATTCGTGATCCTTTCCTTCGTATAATTTTCTGGCGACTTCGAGTAAAGCAATATTGGCCTTTTGATTTAGTTTTTTTTGTTCTAAAGTAAAAGCCTCTTTAGTCCAAAGTAATTGCGCCACCAATATGCTAATAATGGCAACAAGTCCCAGAAGGATAATACTATTAAGTTTATTTATTTTCAAGAAAGCGGTATTTTAAAAATGTAATATTAATCAAATTTAGGATTAAAAACGCCTATTAACAAGTCGTTAACAAAGATTTGAAAGCGGTTAACAGCGATTATGATTTGTCTGAAATATCTTTGTAAAACAAAATTTGAACTATAAACCATTAAATAATATAACTATGAAAATGATCAAAATTTCGATGTTAGCTTTAGCTTTAGGACTAATGTCTTTTTCTGCAATTGCACCAATAAAATCAATAAGTTCTGAAAATAAAATTGTTGCTGATGCAGCTTCTACAATTGTTTGGAAAGCAGAAACAATTGACGTAGGTCAAATTCCACAAGGAACACCAAAAGCAATTGTTTACGAATTTAAAAATACAGGAAAAACAGCTGTTGTAATTACAAGTGTTCAAGGATCTTGTGGTTGTACAGCAACAGATTATACAAAAGAGCCAATTTTACCTGGTAAATCGGCTAAAGTAACAGCAACATACAACGCTGCCAACAAAGGTGGTTTTACAAAAACAGTTACAGTAACAACAAGTGCAGAAACTACTCCAAAAGTTCTGACACTAAAAGGTACAGTAATTTAAAAATAAAGGTTGGTTATAAAGTAAAAACTCCGGATAAGCCATTTGTCCGGAGTTTTTTTATGCTTTTAAATCAGCGATTTTTAGATTTAGTTTAAGAATATAAAACGCTTGGATATTTTTAAGTATTGATTTTGTTTTTAGTAAAACTTTTCTAATTTTATTAAAAATATTATTATGAAAATTTTGTATCCGCTTGTTGCCGTAGTCATTCTTTTTAGTGTTATTTCATGTAATAAAAAGGCTGAAAAGAAAGAAGAAGAGATTAAAAAAACTTCGGAAGTGGTGGTGCCAGAACTTAAAATCAAAATAGATAGTTCTGCAATAGCAACTTTTTATCAAACTTATCCAAAATTAGAGAAATTTCAGAATGAGGTACTCGCCCTATATAAAAAGAAGAATTCTACTCAACTTTGGTTAGATAATAAAGGAATAGTAGAATTTGCAAATACATTGTTTGATAAATATAAAAGATTAGATCAGGAAGGTTTGAAAGCAAATTTCCCGTACAACGATAAGATCAATCCTATTTTCGAACATACTTCAGAAAACAAATTATCTCAGATCGAAACAGATTTGATGGTAACCAACTTATATTTTTATTATGTTCAGAAAGTTTCTGGCGTAGACGAAAAAACAACCAAATCGTTAGAATGGCTTTTACCTCGAAAAAAAGTTAACTATCAAGTGTTTTCAGATTCTATTTATAAAAAAGCAACTATAAATGACGATAAGAAAAGTAAAATGTTCAGTCAATATTATAAGCTTCGCGATGCATTACATCAATATAGAGAAATTGAAAAAAAAGGAAGATGGAAAACAATTGAAGTTAGAGAAGATTTTAAAAGTCTAAAAATTGGAGATTCTGTTGGGACAGTTGGGCAAATAAGAGAAAGACTTTATATTACTGGAGATCTAAAAGAAAATAGTAAAAGCAATATTTGCGATTCAACCTTAATAGCATCCGCGAAAAAATTTGAGTCTCATCACGGATTAACTCCAAAAAATACAATCCTACCGGAGCATATTGCCGAAATGAATATTCCTGTTTCTGACAGAATAAAAACTCTTATTGCCAATATGGAGCGTTGCCGCTGGATTGATCCTGAACTTGAAAAAGGAAAAGAATACATAGAAGTTAATATTCCGGAATTTAGATTGTATTTAATTCGCGACGGTAAAATTGCTTTTGTATCGCCAGTTGTCGTTGGTAAAATGATGACACAAACCGTTATTTTTAGCGGAATGATGAATAATATTGTTTTTAGCCCGTATTGGAATGTTCCCACAAGTATTATCAATAAAGAGATCAAACCCGGAATGGCGAAAAACAAAAACTATTTAGCACAAAAAAATCTTGAGTGGAATAATGGCGCCGTTCGACAATTACCCGGGAAAAATAATTCACTTGGTTTGGTGAAGTTTTTATTTCCAAATTCAAATAACATTTACTTGCATGATACACCGGCAAAAAGTTTATTCGAAAGAGAAAACAGAGCTTTTAGTCATGGATGTGTTCGTGTGGGAAAACCTAGAGAATTGGCAATCGAATTGCTAAAACAAGATCCTAGTTGGACTCCGGAACGCATTGATAAAGCCATGCATGCCGGAAAAGAAAATTGGGTTAGTTTAAAAAAGAAAATTCCCGTTTATATTGGATATTTTACCGCTTGGGTAGATCGTGACGGAAATCTTAATTTTTATAAAGATGTTTATAAAAGAGACGAAAGTTTGATAAAACTATTGACTGAAGAATAAAAGAGTTTTAGCCACGAATTACACGAATTTATGCGAATGATATTGAAAATCTAACATAAAAAAAATAGTGTAAATCATTGTAATTCGTGGCTAAAAAAAATTAAGGCATTACATCTACACATTTATAAAAGCGTTTACTATAATGTTCAGAATCTAAATCGCTAATCGTTACACTTCCAGCTTTTCCAGAAGAAGCATGAATAAATTTAGAATGCATTCCGTTGGCTTCACAAATAATTCCAACGTGTCCAACAATAGTTTTATTCTTATAACCGTAAAAAACTAATACATCACCAATTTTAAAATCTTCGGGTAATTTTGATTTACCTAAATTTTTATATCCGCTAGAACTTCTGGGAACTGTAATATCAAAGTGTTGAAAAACGTAATTGACAAAACCTGAACAGTCAAAACCTTTTTTTGGATTATTCCCTGCATATAAATAAGGTGTTCCTAAATATTGTTTCGAATAGGTAATGACAGAATCTCGATCGATTGTGTTTTGTATTTTATGTATTGGATTTACGGTTGTTTTATTTTCCTTTTTTGAAACAAAAGAGGAGAATAAAAATGTCGCTGCAATTACTATATATAAAGGTGATTTCATTTAGAGATTAAATTGTAAGATTAATTTGTAAGATTAATTTGTAAAAATAAGCCGTTGCTTTTGAATATCAAAAGAATGTTGTACAATGCGGTTTATAAAGGAGTAAAAAACAATAAAAAGAATAACGCATTTTGGTGTTTTTTTATTGCTTTTTGATGTTTTAGTATCTTTATCTCTATTCCTTTTCAAATATATTTGTGAATTATATTTATATTTTAACAAATAAATTATGTTTCTCAAAAAAATATCATTTTTAATTTCGTTTTTGTTGATTTCGTTTTTGGTGAGCTCACAAAACAAAACAAATACTTTTCTATATGAAGGGCGAGTAGAAAAACTTCCAAATAATAATGTGGTTTTAATAGGAACGGCTTCATCAGTGTCTTTTAATTTTACAGGAAGCGAATGTAAAATTACGTTGCAAAGCGTTGATTCGTGGGAACATCATAATTATGTGTCTTTAGTTCTTGACGGAAAATATATTGGTAAATTAAGAATTGAAAAAGGAGCAGCGCAATCTTTTCCGATAAAAGTAACTTCTGACAAAAAGGAACATACACTAGAGATTTATAAAACAACAGAAGCGCATAGTGGTGGAATTTTATTTGCAGGAACAACTGCAAAACTGACTTCGATTACTTCCAAAAAGAAAAAGAAAATTGAGTTCATTGGAGATTCTATTACATGCGGTGCAGCGAGTGATCCGTCTGACGTTCCTTGTGATAAAGGAGAATATTTTGATCATCATAACGGATATTATGCTTACGGGCCTGTTCTTTCAAGAGAAATTGGTGTCGATTACTTAATGAGTTCCGTTTCGGGAATTGGGATGTATCGTAATTGGAATGATGAAAACAAAGACGAAGCAATCATGCCAGATGTTTATGAGAATTTATATTTAACAAAAGACAATTCTAAGCCCAAATATGATTTTGCTTTTCAGCCAGACATTATCAGTATTGCATTAGGAACCAATGATTTTTCGGGGGGAGACGGTAAGAAAGAACGTTTGCTTTTTAATCCAGAAAAGTATGTTACGAATTACATCAACTTCATTAAAATGTTATACAAACACAATCCGAATGCACAAATTGTAATTACAAATAGTCCAATGGTTGGCGGAGAAAGAGGAGTTGTTTTTGAAGATTGTTTGAATAAAGTCAAAGCAGCTTTTGCATCAGATAAAACACATAAAGAAATTCAAATTTTCAAGTTTAAACCCATGACTCCAAAAGGTTGCTCAGGACATCCGGATGTTGCAGATCATAAAGTGTTGGCAGATGAATATGCTCCGTTTTTAAAAAAGTTACTAAATGAGAAATAATATATTTAAGTTTGTTTTCATTCTGATGATTTCCAGTACTATGATGGCAAACGTTTCCCTTCCGAATATTTTTAGCGATAATATGGTTTTGCAACGCAATTCTGAAGTTAAAATTTGGGGTTGGGCAAATCCGAAAGAAGAAATCAAATTGGTTTCAAGTTGGAACAATCAGGAATATAAAGTAGTTGCGAACAACCAGGCGCAATGGGAATTGCATATAAAAACTCCCGAAGCCGGAGGACCTTTTACTATCTCAATAAAAGGATACAATGAAGTTGTGCTTAAAAATATTTTAATTGGCGAAGTTTGGGTTTGCGCCGGACAATCAAACATGGAAATGTCTGCAAGTTGGGGAATCGAAAATGGCGAGGAAGAAATGAAAAATGCTACAAATCCTAATATTCGTTTTTTTACAGTTCCAAAATTAACCGCTACAACACCACAAAATAATTTACTTGGAAACTGGGTCGAATCGACTCCGGAAACCATGAAATATTTTAGCGCAATTGGTTACTTTTTTGCCAAGCGTTTGAGAGAAGATTTAAAAAATGTCCCGATAGGATTAATATCTTCAAACTGGGGCGGAACTCCTGCCGAAATCTGGATGCCGGAAGAAGTGGTTCAAGCCGATCCAGTTTTATTAGAAAATGCTAAAAAACTCAATGAGCAAGAATATGGTCCACGCCAACCCGGACGTGCTTACAATGCCATGATTTATCCTTTTGTAGGTTTTAAAATTGCTGGAACACTTTGGTATCAAGGCGAATCAAATGTTGGTTCGTTAGTTTACGACAAAACTTTATCGGCTTTAATAATGTCATGGAGAAAGGCTTGGAAAGATGAGTTCCCTTTTTATTTCGTTCAAATTGCACCTTATAAAACAGGCAGTAATAATTTCTCAAATGTTACTGTTAGAAACTCTCAAAGAAAAATTTTAACTGAAATTCCTAAAACCGGAATGGTTCTAACTTCGGATATTTCAGATACGATTGATATTCATCCAAAAAACAAAAAATCAGTTGGAATTCGTTTGGCGAATTTGGCTTTAGCAGATATTTATCCCGAAGCTTCGGGACTAAACTCTAATTTGGTAAATAGTCCGCTTTTTAAAGATTTTAAAGTAGATAAAAACAAGATAATCGTTTCGTTCGATTATGCTGACGGATTGTATTTTAAAAACAAAAAATCGAATCAATTTGAAGTAGCTGGTGCCGATGGAATATTTTATCCGGCAGAAGCATCGATCAAAAATAATGAAGTGATTTTAGAAAGTAAAAAAGTCTCAAGTCCTGTAAAAGTTCGATTTGCGTGGGGAAATACAGTTCAATCAGATTTGTTTAATAAAGCAAATTTGCCCGCTTCTTGTTTTATTACAGAGTAAGGGATTTTTGATTTTAGTCCCGAAGCTTCGGGATAGATTTTAGATTTTTTGCCCACAGATTTTACGGATTGAACAGATTGACTCGGATTTTTTGTTTTATGTCATTTTATGTCAGACTGAGCGAAGTCGAAGTCACGTGTTACGAGTAATTTAAGCTCATTTTTTGTCATTTCGACGGAGGAGAAATCATACTAGAAGCTCCGCAATCAAAGTTGCCATTCTTTGTCGAGTTACGTTTGTGATTTGCTTCGCCTGTTCGCTGTTGCTCGGGTCTCCTCCGTCGAAATGACAAGATTGTCTAAAAAAATAAAAAGTTCTCATTAACCGTTTGCGTGAGGGATAGCAGCGAAAAGCCCACAGCCTGACGAAGGAAGTGCGAGGACTTGCAGCGGACAGCCCGACCCGAAGGGACACGCCAAAAATTTGAAACTTACGAACCAATGAAAAATAAAAAAATAATAACTTTTGGGTTTTTTGCCCTGTTTACGATTGGAAATATGAATGCACAGAAAAAGCCTTATTTGGATAAAAAGAAAACCATTGAGGAACGAATTGAATTGCTTTTGCCATTGATGACTTTGGAGGAAAAAGTGGGGCAAATGAACCAATACAACGGATTTTGGGATGTTACGGGACCAGCTCCAAAAGGTGGAACTGCGGAACTGAAATATGAACATTTACGAAAAGGTTGGGTCGGATCAATGCTTACAGTTCGTGGTGTTAAGGAAGTTCGTGCTGTGCAGAAAATAGCAGTCGAAGAAACCCGATTGGGAATACCGTTGATAATTGGCTTTGATGTAATTCACGGTTATAAAACGTTGAGTCCAATTCCGTTGGCAGAAGCTGCAAGTTGGGACTTAGAAGCCATTGAAAAATCGGCGGCAATTGCGGCAGATGAAGCTTCGGCATCTGGAATTAACTGGACTTTTGGGCCAAATGTAGATGTTGCAAACGATGCGCGTTGGGGACGTGTGATGGAAGGCGCCGGAGAAGATCCGTATTTAGGCAGTAAAATTGCGATTGCAAGAGTTCACGGTTTTCAGGGTGAAACCATTGCAGATTTGCAAAAAGTAAATAAAATTGCGGCTTGTGCAAAACACTTTGCTGCTTATGGTTATGTTGAAGCGGGACTAGAATACAACATTGTAGATATTAGTAATTCTAAGTTGTATAATTCGGTTTTGCCTCCTTTTAAAGCGACTGTTGATGCTGGAGTTCGTACGTTTATGAATTCATTTAATACTTTGAATGGTGTTCCGGCAACGGGAAATGTGTTTTTGCAAAGAGACATCTTAAAAGGAAAATGGAAGTTTGATGGTTTTGTGATTTCAGATTATGCTTCGATTCGCGAAATGATTGCACACGGTTATGCAAAAGATGAAGATGATGCAACGGCAAAAGCTGTAATTGCAGGTTCAGATATGGATATGGAATCGTATTTGTATGTGGCAAAATTAGTGGCTTTGGTAAAAGAAGGAAAAGTAAAAGAAGCTTTGGTTGATGATGCGGTTCGAAGAATTTTACGCGTAAAATTTGAATTAGGATTGTTTGATGATCCTTATAAAAATTGTGACGAAAAACGAGAAAAAGCGACGATTGGAAATAAAGCCAATATTGACGGTGTTTTGGATATGGCGAAGAAATCAATTGTATTATTGAAAAATGACAAAGGTTTGCTTCCGTTAAAGAAATCCGGACAAAAAATTGCTTTGATTGGCGCTTTGGCAAATGATAAAAATAGTCCTTTGGGAAGTTGGAGAATTGCTTCTGATGACAATACTGCAGTTTCGGTTTTAGAGGGAATGCAGCAATACAAAGACAATCAGCTAACTTTTGAAAAAGGCGCAGATTTAATTGTTGGTAAAACAAGTTTCCTTAATGAAGTTATTTTTAATACAACAGATAAAAGTGGATTTGAAGCTGCTAAAACGGCTGCCAAAAATGCTGATGTAGTGGTAATGGTTTTAGGAGAACACGGCTTTCAGAGCGGTGAGGGCAGAAGCAGAACCGATCTTAATTTGCCTGGTTTGCAACAAGAACTGTTAGAAGAAATTTATAAAGTAAATCCAAATATTGTTTTGGTTTTAAACAATGGTCGTCCGCTGAGTATTCCTTGGGCGGCAGAGCATGTTCCGTCAATTGTTGAAGCCTGGCATTTAGGAACTCAAACAGGAAATGCTGTTGCACAGGTTTTATACGGAGATTATAACCCGAGTGGGAAATTGCCAATGTCTTTCCCAAGAAACGTAGGTCAGGTTCCTATTTATTATAACAAATACAGTACGGGAAGGCCAATAGATAGCGACAAGAATGTTTTTTGGTCACATTATACAGATGTAGAGAAAACGCCTCAATTTCCGTTTGGTTTTGGTTTGAGTTACACGAAGTATGATTATAAAAATTTGAAATTAAATAAAACTGTTTTCGCAAAAGGGGAAAATGTACAAATTAGTGTTGAGGTAACAAACTCAGGAAATTACAACGGAAAAGAAGTCGTACAATTGTATATTCACGATCAATTTGCCAGTATTATTCGACCAATAAAAGAATTGAAAGGTTTTGAATTAATCAATTTGAAAAAAGGCGAAACTAAAACAGTAAATTTTACTTTGACGGATAAAGAATTAGGTTTTTATGACAACGACGGAAATTATTTAGTCGAGCCCGGAACTTTTAAAATTATGGTTGGAGGAAGCTCTGACAAAGGTTTAGAAAGTGGTTTTGAATTGAATTAGCAAAGTAATAATCTCGCAGACGTTGAGACGCGAAGTTTTTATTGTCGCAAGATTACGTTTTTTTTAGCCACGAATTCACGAATTATTAAACAATTAATTCGTGAATTCGTGGCTTTTTTTTTTGCATAGCCCCTAGCTTCAGCTAGGGGGAATTATATTTGAATAGAAAAGGGCTTTAGCCAAACTTTGTAGGTTTGGCTAAAGCCCTTTTGTTTGTATTTATATTTGCATCCACTAAAGCTGGACGCTATTAAGGTTAAAAATTTCAAAGTTAACTATGAACAAATCACAAAAGTTTTTTTGTAAGTTATTAATTATAAATATTATTTTTAATCGTTATCTTTGAGATAACTTCGTCTGAAAAAGAATTCTTTATAGATGTTTTTAAGAAGAAGAATTTAAGGTAAGCTGAAAACTTTATAGAGTAGGCATGATTTTAAAATACACTTATGGAGAATTCTTTATTTAAAAAGGTAAAAATTGCAATTGATTACTGGTACATTCCATTGATATTGGGAATCCTCTTTGTTGGAATCGGAATTTGGTCTTTTATTACGCCTTTAGCCGCTTATTTAACGCTCACATTTCTTTTTAGTGTTTCATTCCTGGTGAGTGGAATTTTTGAAATTGTTTTTGCATTATCCAACAGAAAAAAAATTGACCATTGGGGCTGGACATTGGCATCAGGAATTGTAGGTTTCGTAGTGGGAATTTTGTTAGTTTCAAATCCATTAATCTCAATTACGCTGCTTCCGCTTTACGTAGGATTTGTTGTTTTATTCCGTTCTGTCATGGCCATAATAATTGCTTTTAATTTAAAAAGTTATTCGGTGCCAGATTGGAAAAATCTTTTATTTTTAGGAATATTAGGAACTATTTTTTCATTCCTGTTGTTATGGAATCCTATTTTTGCAGGTCTTTCGTTAGTTTATTGGACCGCTTTTGCTTTTATAGCAATTGGAATTTTTTACATTTATTTTTCTTTCAAACTAAAGAAAATACACGATATGCATTAAATATCAGTACTCAAAAAAGAAACTGATTATTGATTTCAAACCCGATAGGTTTTTCAAACCTGTCGGGTTTATTTTTTTGAGTCAAAACAAAAAATAAGTATCTTTCGATGATCAAACCTGTTAGGTTTACACAACGAACTATTTAATCTCAATTTTAGATAATGAAATACAACAGATGCGGAAAAAGCGGTTTATTATTACCGCAAATTTCTTTAGGATTATGGCATAATTTTGGATCAGTAGATAATTTTGAAAATGCTGAATGTATTGCTGTAGAAGCTTTTGATAAAGGAATAACTCATTTTGATTTGGCCAATAATTACGGACCAGTTCCGGGTTCTGCAGAGACGAATTTTGGTAAAATTCTATGGCATAATTTTCAAGGAAATTTACGCGACGAAATTATTATTTCGACCAAAGCTGGATATACAATGTGGGACGGACCTTATGGAGATTGGGGTTCCAGAAAGTATTTGTTATCGAGTTTAGATCAGAGTTTAAAAAGAATGAAAGTCGATTATGTTGATATTTTCTATTCGCATCGTCCTGACCCGGAAACTCCTATTGAAGAAACCATGATGGCTTTGGATTATGCTGTAAGAAGCGGGAAAGCTTTGTATGTTGGAATCAGTAATTACTCGGCAGAACAAACCAGAGTTGCTGTTGATGTTTTGAAACAATTAGGAACGCCTTGCTTGATTCATCAGGCAAAATATTCGATGTTAGAGCGTTGGGTAGAAAATGGATTATTAGATGTTCTGGAAGAAAAAGGAGTAGGCTGTATAGCGTTTTCGCCTTTGGCACAAGGACTTTTGACCGATAAATATTTAAGCGGAATTCCGGAAAATTCGAGAGCACATAATCCAAACGGACATTTAAAAGAAGATGAGGTTACGCAAGAACGCACTCAGAAATTAATTCAACTGAATGAGATTGCTCAAAATAGAAATCAATCTTTGGCACAAATGGCTTTGGCTTGGTTGCAAAAAGACAAACGAATTACATCGGTTTTAATTGGTGCAAGTTCTGTGAGACAATTGAATAACAATATTGATTGTTTACAAAGTTTAGAATTTACACAAGATGAGTTGAATGCGATTGAAAAGATTTTATCTTAGTTTATCGTATTTAAACCCGACAGGTTTTAAAAACCTGTCGGGTTTGGAAACGCAAAGGATGTGAACTTTTTTCCTTTTTATTTTATAATCATTGCCAATCCGCCACCGCTTGCTAATCTATATTTTAATTTAGTTGTAGAATCGACAGCGATTTTTTCTCTTTTATAATCCACCGCAGCTTTGTCAGCATTTATTCCATCGGAGAAAATTTCCGCTTCGAATTTTTTACCTTTTTCAAGAAAAGAAAAATCAATAGTAATTTCTCTTGAGTCCCAATTGGTGATTGCGCCTAAATACCAGATATTTGCCTTCTTACGTGCAATTGTAACAAATTTACCTACTTCGCCATCTAGCGCAACTGTTTCATCAAAAGTCGTAGGGATTTTGGCGATAAAATCAGTACTTTCTTGTTCCTTAATATAAGCAGTTGGACTATCGGCCATCATTTGTAAAGGCGCTTCGAAAATGGTATAAAGTGCCAATTGGTGGCATCTTGTTCCTTGACTTTCGGGATTCGAGTGACTTGGTTTGAATTCGCTTTTTGTAGCATTTCGCATTGCGCCTGGCGTGTAATCCATTGGGCCAGCCATCATTCTGATAAACGGAATCGAACAATCATAAAGAGGAACATCGTCATTTGGCGTCCATTTATTGTTTTCTAAACCTTTCACGCCTTCAAAATTCAAGATGTTCGGAAAAGTACGCTGAATTCCCGTCGGTTTGTACATACTGTGAAAATCTAAAAGTAACTTACTGTCAGCGGCCTTTTGCGCAATATCATAAACCGATTTTACCATTTTAGCATCGTCACGATCCAAGAAATCAACCTTAAAACCTTTGATGCCTAAATTGGCATAATTTTTAAAAATACCCAAAGTGTTTTTGGTCAAAGCCATCCAAGAGCTCCATAAAATAATACCAACATTACGCTCTTTTCCGTACGCGATTAAAGCTTCGAGATCTACATTTGGATTATGCTTCATAATATCATCTTCCAAACTCCAGCCTTCATCAAGAACCACATATTCGACTTTGTTTTTTGAGGCAAAATCAATGTAATATTTATACGTTTGAGTATTGATTCCGGCTTTAAAATCGATATTATAAATATTCCAATCGTTCCACCAATCCCAAGCTACTTTTCCGGGTTTTATCCACGAAATATCTTTTATTTTAGTTGGTTCAGATAATTTCTGAACCATATCGTTATTTGCTAAATCAGCATCATTTTTAGAAATAACAATAATCCTCCACGGAAAACTTCGCGTTCCTTTTGTTTGAACTAAATAATTAGCCCTTTCGGTAATTAGGCGATTGATGTTGTTGAATCCGCCATTTTTTTCCTGTAAAGGATATTTAGAAAAGCGAGATTCAAACCCAGATTTAGAATTGTTATTGGTTACAAATAATCCCGGATAATCTTCAAGATTGGCTTCTAAAAAAACTGCTTTTTTGTTGTTTTTAAAATCAATTAAAAAAGGTAAAAATGCCAAAGTATCTTTGGCAAATTCGCTAATTTTTTTGTTTTCGTATTGTGCTTCAAAAGAAGAAATGTAAGGATCTTTGGGATTTCGTAAATCGCGAACATAAGGCATTAAAGTATTGTAATCCCTGTCAAAATTTAACTGAACTTCCTCCCATTTTACAGTAATGTCTTTTTTCTTTTTAGTTATAAATCGATATGCAGCACCATCATTAAAAACACGATATTCAATACTAAAATCATTTTTAAAGTTTATAACAAGCTGATTGTATTTGTCCTGAACGGATTTCTTTTTGTAAAACGGTGTTTCGAATGATGTATCAACGCTTTCTTTTTTAGAATTAACAACAATTGGATTTTTTCCTAAAACAATGTTTTCATCTATTGTTAAAGACATTTCAGACGGAGATAAAATCAGATCTTTTTCATGAAAAATAGTCCATGAAGTTTTATCGCTTACTTCGATTTTTACTTCAATTTTTCCGTCAGGAGATTTCAAAATATAATCTTGTTTTTTCTGAGAAAAAGAAAAATTAACGAGTAACAAATAAAAAATAATAAGTGTTTTTTTCATGCTGTATTTTTTTATTCTGTAGAGACGCACTGCAGTGCGTCTACGTCCAATTTGCGTTCGGAATATTCTTTGCGCATAAGACGCACTGCAGTGCGTCTCTACGGAAAACAGGAATGAATTCTATTCTTATTTTTTCAATTGTAAATTGTATTTTTTTGCAATATCCAAAGTCGATTTATCCGATGAAAAAACAGAATTTAATCCTTGTGGTTCCTGTGGTGGATCAGTTGTCAACGGATCGCCGGGATTCCATTTTCCGTTTTCATTAACCGCTTTTCCTTCTCCGCCAAAACCCCAGAAATTGGCAGCTTGTAACGGTCCGTTATTTTTATGACTTTCGGCAACTCTGCTAAAAATATAGTCGTAAAAAATATCTCTGTTGGTTACAGATGAGGTTGCTAGTAAACTTTCATTTTCTCTTCCTAAACCAAATTCTTCGATAATAATGGGTCGTTTTAGATTATTAGCTACTTTTATGTGATCGTCGATATATTTACCTGCATTTTCTAGAGTTGTAGGCAAAGTCTTTTCGGCATCATTAGCTTTAAACCAATTCCAGTTTTTGGGCCAAATGTGCATGGTTAAATAATCGATATTTGGGTTTTGATGCGTTCGTTCGAAAATTTCCATACTATCATTCGAGCTGTTCTTTCCTTCAGACCCTGTAGAGATTAGGTGTTTTTTATCTAAGCTATCCATCAAGTTTACAATATTGTTGAGCCAAAGCGTAAATTTTGCCTCATTTTCTGGAGTAAAAGTTCGGGGTTCATTTCCTACTTGCCAAGACATAATAGTATTATCGTCTGTATATTTTTTATGCGAATAAGCATTTGTTCTTCCCATAATAAATTTTACATGATTCTCTAAACCTTTCATGCAAGGTTCACAGCTATGAAATTGTTCTGTATACGCCATAAATTGTGGCCAAGTATTTGGGGCAATATTAGGAACCGGAATTGCACCTTTGCCATTCCACTCCAGATATTGGGACATTCCGCCAGACCATTCCCAATTATTGGTCAAATACAAAACAGCATACATTTTTCGTTTGCTCATTTCGTAAATCAAAAAATCCAGTCCGTCCAGCAAATCTTTATCGTATTTTCCTTGTTCGTATTGCAAAGCGGGACGAACAGTAAAATCATATTTTCCGCCATCGCCACCAACCAGAATACGTAAATTGTCGATTCCGTTTTTTTGCATTAAATCTAGTTCGCGGAGTAGTCTTTTTCGATCGCCTACTTTTTTCGAAGCCAATAAACTTCCATACCAATAATTCGTTCCAATATACGAGTACGGTTTGTCTCCTTTAAAAAATTGTGTTCCTTTGACTGTAATTCTTTCTTGCGCCTGACTAGCGATTGCCGAAAAAATTAAAGCTAATCCGAGAGTTTTAAGAAATCTATTTTTCATGATTTATTTTTTTAGGAGCTAATCCTGCTATGCGTTTCAATCTTTTTATTTTTAAAGAAAAAATAAAAAGGATTTTCACTTCTATCAGGGCTAGGGCTTTGGGTTTTAGAGATGTTTTTTAGTTTTCACAATCTTGTCATTTCGACGAAGGAGAAATCGCACTAGAAACTTATATACCGTATGTCGCTCAGCGAGTGTGATTTGCTTCGCCTGTTCGCTTTTGCTCGGGTCTCCTTCGTCGAAATCACAAACAAATATAAAGGTGCTCTTTACAAGTGCGATTACTTCGTTCCTCGCAATGACAAAGTAGGCGACTATTTATTTCGGTAATTCGTACATCTTTGGTAAGGAATTTACCAATGCTGATTTTGGTTTTGCAGCAAATGTTTTAAAATCCGAGGCATTCGAAACAGCACCATTCGGGACATAATATCCATCTTTGGTATTACTCCAAAGCATAACATAACTCACTTCTATGCTGTTACTTGTTAAAGCATTGTATAAATATGTCGAAAACCAGTCTGTTATTGGGGCTTTTGCGCTTGTAACCTGATAACCGGTTTCTGTCAAAGCAGTGATTTTTACTTTGGTTTTAGCCAAATCAGATAAAATTTTTAGTTTAGAATTGGCTTTTGTGGCGCCAGCTAGACCTTGATTATCAAAATCACCATAATTATCCATTCCTAAAACATCAACATATTGATCGCCGGGATAACGGCTTAAATAATTGGCTTCGGTTGTATAAGAGTTGTCCGGAGAAAAGGCGTATAAAATATTGTGAACGCCTTTGGTGTTTTTTAAATAATTTACGGTAAACTGATAGGCTGTTTTGTATTCTTCCGGAGAACAAAAATTAGCTCCCCACCAAAACCAACTTCCATCAAATTCGTGAAAGGGTCTGAAAATAATTGGAATCAATTCACCATTTGAACCTTTTAAATTCAAAATAACACTTGCTATTTTGTCGAGTTTTTTCTTGTACCATTCGTGATTTGCTCCGCCAGGCAATATACTTTTAAAAGCAGTGGTTTTTTGTTCCGATGTCATATCGGCAGCATAAAAAGAATCCTCTTTATTGGGTTCTCTCAAATGCCAGCTAAAAGTATTTATTATGCCTTTGGCGTAAGCAATTTTCACATTATTAATGGTGTTCAGCTCTTGCTGATAAAACCAGTTTCCAGCTTGAGTATTATTGTTTTTGTCAGTAATAAATATAAAATCCGAACCTAAAATTGCGGGGTCGTAACCTGTATTTTTCTTAATGTCAGCGTCGTTGCCATTATCTTGATAAAAGCTGGTAAATGCATCTTGCTGGCCAATTGCCACTTTAGTTTTGGCAAGTTTTTTTAAATTATAAAATAGGGCTACGGTTTCTTTGGTGGCACTTGCGTCGACCATATAATTAGTAACATTTTGTGTGGTCAATGGATCAGATGGAACTGTGGGATCAATTATGATTTGATTTTGTGGCTCTTTGTCGGACGAACAACTTATAACTAAAAAAGATAGACTTATGAAGAGAAATTTTATAGATAGTTTCATTTTAATTTTCGGGATTTTGTTTAAGGTAATCTGCTTCAGAAATTACGATTGCTGATACATCATCAAAATAAATAGAACCACTAGTTTGTGCCAGCGCTAACATAATGCGTACTTTTTTTGCTCCCGACGGAGTTTTGATCGCTTTTTTGTAAAATGTCCAAGGAGTTGTTCCTCTTATTTGTGTTATAGGTTCAGAGACAATAGATTTTTCACTTTCGTCTAGGAATTCTGCAATCATCACGCCTGCTTTGTAGGCTTCCTTTTGTTCTTCAATGCTTGCTGTTTTAATCCATATACTAAATTCTATAGCATAAGTTCCTTTCGCAACCAGAAAAATTTGATCGATTCCTTTCCAGTCTGTCCCAACATATTGGTTGATTAATACACTGTTTTTTCCCGATTTTTTATCATAAGGACTAATTGTAGATATGTCGTCGCCACCACGCCAGTTTGCAGCTTCTCGTTCAAATCCGCCATTTTTAATCAGGTTAATTTGAGCGTTTGTTATGGTATTTAGAAATAGTAAACTAAAAAAAAGAAATTGTTTCATAATCATTATTTTTAATACGATAAATTAAATTTTTCAGCGAAAATGTTTAGTCTTGTATTCTATGTATAAGCTCTAAACATGCTCTGCCATTATGATAAGGACATTTCCAAAAACCGGCTTTGTCTTTTTCTATTAGAGAATAATCTCGATTTACTCCCCAAAACCATTCTCCGTTTTGTTTGTCTAAAATATGCTTTTTTATAAACTTCCAATTTTTATAAACGATGTTTAAATACTTTTCATTGTTTGTTAATTGATACGCGTTGTAAAATCCAATTAAAGCTTCGGCTTGAACCCACCAATGTTTTTCGGCAATCAATTCGTTCTTTTCGGGATCAAATTCGTACCATAAGCCTCCATCAGAATCTAAACCTTCTTGTGTAACTTCGGCAATATGAATGGCGTGTTTTTTATAATTGGCAATCAGATTTTCATCTCCTGAAATTTCGGCACATTGTAGTAAAAGCCAAGCCGCTTCGATATCGTGTCCGTATGAGATAACATCTGGTTTTTCGATCCAGTTTTCATTAAAAAACAAACGTAAATGTCCTGTTTCAATATTAATGAAATGTTTTTCTATAGTTTGTAATAACTCGACAATATCGCTTTGAAGCTTTTTATTTTTCCAAACCTTAAACAAATTGGCATACGCTTCTACAATATGCAAATGGGTATTCATGGTTTTTTTTTCGTTGGCATCTTTATCGCTTAGGCGTAAGTCTTCGATAGGTTGCCAATCGCGTGTAAAAGCTTCAAAATAACCTTTGTTTAGAGTGTCGTAACTGTGTTTTTGTATTTTGTGATATAAATTTACGGCTATTTCGAGTGCTTTTTCATCTTTAGAAATAACATAATATTCTGATAATCCATAAATAGCAAAAGCTAAAGCATATATTTGGTTTTTGGTGTCTTTTGGCGTTTTATTGGCATTGATACTCCAAAATAATCCTCCAAATTTAGCGTCGTAAAAATGATCTGAAAGAAATTCAAAGGCACGTTTCGCTATTGTTTTATGATTTTCGTTTTGAGTTACTTTATAACTACATGAAAATGTCCATAAAATTCTGGCGTTTAAAACAGCCCCTTTTTCAGTATTGGCAATAATATGATCATTGAAATCAATTTGTCCAACAAAACCCCCATTTTGATTGTCGATGGTATGTTTTGACCAATATTTTAAAATTGAATCAAGTTCAGCTGATAACTCAGATTTAAGTTGCTTTTGTTTTACTGACACGACGATTTATATTGTTTTGTTTTTTTCTATTTGATTAATGATGGTTTTTACTGAACCTGCCGAAATAAAAGTATCTGCTGGTGCATTGGTAACATAATCGACTAATTTTTCGACAGACGAAACAGCAACGTGCATTCTTGTGTCTGATGAAGCATAGTATACGTAAACGGTTCCGTTAGCATCTTCAATCCATCCGTTCGAGAATAAGACATTCGATACGTCGCCAACTCTTTCAATTCCTTCCGGTCCCATGAAATGTCCGGCGGGAACGTGTGTTACTTTTGAGATATCCTGCAAATCAGTCATGAACATATAAAGTGTATAGCGCAAACCAGCTGCAGTATTGCGAACTCCGTGTGCTAAGTGCAGCCAACCTTTTTCGGTTTTAATAGGAGCAGGACCAAGACCATTTTTTAATTCATAAATGGTATGATATTGTTTTCCGAAAATGATTTTTTCCTCTTTTACAATAGGATTTGTCATGTCTTCAATATAGCCTAAACCAATTCCGCCACCGGCTCCAACATCAATAAAACCATCTTGAGGGCGTGTGTATATAGCATATTTTCCGTCAACAAATTCCGGATGTAAAACTACATTACGCTGCTGGCCAGTATTGGAGATTAAATCTGGGAGTCTTTCCCAGTTTATTAAATCTTTTGAACGAACGATTCCTGCATTTGCAACTGCTGAGCTTGTGTCGCTTTTTGGAGCTTTCGGATCTTTTCTTTCGGTACAAAAAATACCGTAAACCCAACCGTCTTCGTGGTTAATCAAGCGCATGTCGTAAACATTGGTGTCTGGTTCTGCAGTTTGCGGAATCACACATGGTTTTTCCCAAAACTTAAAGTTGTCTACACCGTTTGGACTTTCTGCAATTGCAAAAAATGATTTTCTGTCAATTCCTTCAACACGAACTGCAAGCAAATATTTTCCGTTCCATTTTATGGCACCGGCATTAAAAGCTGCATTCATTCCAATTCTTTCCTGTAAAAAGGGATTTGTTTTTTCGTTAAGGTCAAAACGCCAGTTTAAAGGTACGTGAGCGGCCGTAACGACAGGATTTTTATAGCGTTCATATATGCCGTTTCCAGCAGTATCCTGTGGAGTATTTGTTTTCTCTATCAGTATTTTATGTTCTTTTTCTAATGCTACTTTTCTGTCTTGAAATGTAGTCGAAGGTGCTATTGTTGTCATGTAAATAAGTTTCTGGATCTATATAATTTTAATTGCTCTGGTCTCGTTTTTCGTTTAAATCCTGTTCTATTATTTGAAGTTTTTCTTCGGATAGTGGATAGAATAAAATAAAAACGACTGATATTACGGCTGCTATTGCAGGTAGTATGCTTAACATTAATTGAATTCCGTTTTGAGCGGTGGAAGTTTGTTCGACATTGGCCTGAAAACCGTAATAACCCAAAAGCCATCCAGCTCCTGCGCCACCAATTGTCCATCCAAATTTTTGTGACATTGACGATGCTGAGAAAACCAATCCTGTTGCTCTGCGCCCTTGTTTCCATTCTGAATAATCGGCACTATCAGCATACATGGACCAGATTAATGGAAAAACGCAACCGGCGCAAATACTTATTAAAAGTTGAAAACTCATGATTAAAAAGACATCTTCTTTTCCGAAGAAATAGAAAATCAAACTCAAAATTGCTGCGAAAGACATTGCGCCAAAAAAGGTTTTCTTTTTTCCAATTCTATTAGCAATTGGTGTAGCGGCAATAACTCCAATTATATTTGCGGCTTGTCCTAAAACCAAATAAATGGAGGTTGGTGTCATGTGAAAATCTGTTCCAAAAAGTGAGAAATCAAAGTTTACACTGCCGCTTACATAATATTTAAAGTAATAAACTGCGGCACCGTCTCTGATGGAATTGAATATTAAGGCACCAATTCCTGCTCCTAATAAAATCCACCAAGGTTTGTTTTTTAATAAATCTTTTAAATCTTCTTTTAGATTGGTTTGTTCGTCTGAGATTGGTTTTACTCTTTCTTTTGTAAAGAAAAAACACGCCCAGAAAAAAACGGTTGTAATAACTCCAAATACTGCAATTGTTGCCAACCAACCTGTTTTAGAGTTTAAGCTTCCGCCAAAGTAATTGACTAAAGGTTCAATTAACCAAAGTGCTAATAAACTTCCTCCAAAGGCAAAAACCATTCGGTATGACGACAATGTGTTTCTTTCTTTTCGATCTGACGACATGACGCCCAAAAGAGAAGCGTATGGTACATTGATTAAAGAATAAATCATCATCATGGCGGAGTAGGTCACGTAAGCATAAATTATTTTTCCTTTTTCATCAAAATCAGGAGTGTAAAAAGTTAATACACCAATCACGGCAAAAGGTATCGCAACCCAAAGTAGGTAAGGTCTAAATTTTCCCCATTTGCTTTTAGTTCTATCGGCAATGATTCCAACAATTGGATCAAAACAAGAATCCCAGATTCGGGTAATTAAAAACATTGTTCCAACTACGGCAGGTGCCAATCCGAAAACATCGGTATAGAAAAATAGAAGATACATGCTGAAAATTTTCCAGAACATTGACGATGCTGCGTCTCCAAGACCGTAACCTATTTTTTCTTTTAAACTAATTTTGTCGTGCATTAGGCTTTTTTTAATGGTTGTAATTTTATTTGGTTAATTATTTTAATGCTTTTTTGATATCTTTTTCGAATAAGGTTTTGTCGAGTTTATAAAAATCAACAAAATCTTTGGCACTTATTTGACCAGGATATGGCGCGTAATAATGCATTTTTTGCTCTTTCTCCTGCCAGCCGTGGTTTCTCCATAATAACACATATGAAATTTTATACTCTCCAATGGCTTTAGTTAAAGTTCCAGTCCACCATTTTGGATCTGGAATTGCTTCATAACCTGCTTCGGCTATAGCGATTAGTTTGTTTTGTTTTTTACCAATTTCGTTTATAATTTTAAGTTGGTTCTGAACTTCTTCGATAAACTTTTTACCTTCTTTATCATCATTATTCTGATATGAGTCGAAACTTAAAATATCTGCATAATCATCTCCGGGATATTTCTCTAAAAAGTCTTCTTTTGAGTTAAAACTCCCTGTATTGTAAATATAAATTAAATTATGGACTCCTTTTTTTTGTAAATAATCAAAAGTAAATTTCCATAAGGTTTTAAATTCTTCGGGAGTCCCGTTTCCTTTTCCCCACCAAAACCAGCCTCCGGTAAGTTCGTGATAAGGTCGAAAAAGTATGGGAATGTTTTTTCCTTTTTTATCTTTTAAGGACAAGAAGAACTCAGCGGCTTTGTCGAGCCAAATTGTAAATTTTTGATGATTTTCGGCTCCTGGTAATATCGATTTTAATGTATTTGGCGAATTGTCCCAAGCACTTTTTCCAGTTGCAGGATTGTCAAAATGCATGCTTATTGTCGAAATTCCGCCTCTTTCATTTGCTTCTTCTATATATTGTTTCATTTTGGTAAAAGGAATGCCATCGATATTATTTGCGTCATTTCTTTCTAAGCCCGCAATGTCCCAACCATAAACAGCAGGATAATCGCCAACAACATCTTTTACATCGCTTCGACCGTTCTCATATTTCCAGTTTACACCATATGCAAGATCATCCTGATGACCAAATAAATACCCTTTTTGGGCTAATAGGTTTAGTTTTTTATATAGAGAAACTGTTTCTGATGTTGCTTTTTTATCTGATAATGACAAATTAGTATCAGACACAATACTTTTAGAAAAGCATGAAGTTCCTGTTAATACTGCTATTGTTATGGCTAAAACGATTTTTTTCATTTGAAATATAGTTGTTTTTCAGTGTAGTAAGATTAAAAATAAGAATTAGCGATACTACTTTGAAATCTTTGCTTTTGTTGTTTGTAATTTGATATTATTTTTTGACTAAAATTATCAAAACTATAAAAAGATATTACATTAAAAATGATTAATGTTTATTATTAATGTCGTTTTTGTAAAAATGATAATTCTATTTTTCAAAGATAATCGGATGTTTATCGTGTATTTAATATTATTTTATCAATTATATATCATATTATTGCAAATAAAAAAAACAAATATTACTTCTTAAAATAGAATTAAAAGATGAGTAGTGCTAAAAATTTTTATAGAGAAATCGCTCCGCTATCAGCAGGCGATAGTTTTTTGGTTTTCGATAGAGTAAAAGATAGCTTTGATTTTCCGGTACATTATCATCCGGAGTTTGAGATCAATTTTATATTAAACGGGAAAGGGGTAAAGCGCGTTGTGGGCGATAATATAGAAGAAATTGATAATGTTGAATTGGTTTTAATTGGTCCAAATTTATACCACGGTTGGGAATTGAGTAAATGTACCAGTAAAAAAATACATGAAATTACGATTCAGTTTCATAATGATTTATTTCATGAATCTTTGTTGTCAAGACGAATTATGAATCCGATTCGAGATATGTTCAATCGTTCGATTCACGGAATTTTATTTTCTAAGAAAGTTGCCGAAGAGTTAACTCCTAGACTTGTAAAGCTTTCTAAATTAGATGGTATGGATTATTTTTTAGAAATAACTTCTTTGTTGTATGATTTGGCTAATTCTAGAAATCAGCGTTTGCTTTCGACTTATACAGTAGATTACGATACGTTTGATGATTATGATAAAATGAAGTTGGTTTACGAATATGTGCAGAAACATTTTGCGGAAAAAATTACTTTAGAAGATGTAGCAAATATTGCCAGTATGTCAATTATCTCGTTTAACCGATTTATTAAAAAACGTACCGGAAAAACGTTTGTCAATTATATTAATGATATTAGAATTGGTTACGCGGCTCGTTGGCTTGTTGAGAAAGATATGAGTGTTTCTGAAGTGGCTTTTAAATCAGGATTTAATAACATAGCCAACTTTAATCGTAGTTTTAAAGCTATTAAAAATTGTACGCCTAGCCAGTATAGAGAAGATTTTTCTGGATTAAAACGTATTTTGTAGTGATACTTTTTTTGCACAAACAAATATTATTTTTAACGAAATCGTTTGCTTTTTGACCAATTCGTTAATTTTTATTTATAGTTCTGGCTTGTTTAGGGGAGGTGATTTGAGAATAATGTAATTTTTTACTGTTTTTATTTTTAAATATGTTTTTTTAAAGCGGTATAGTAAAAATATTATCATTAAATGATATAATACTATCGATTTAATGTTTTCTTGTGTTATAGATTTGTTAAATAATTTGAGGAAATAAATACCACTCTTTTTTACGACTTGAATTGTGAACAACAAATTTAAACTAACCAAACATTTATTATGAAAAAACTAATGACTAACTTTATTCATTGGAACGCTAACCACAGAACAGTTCCTTTGATTTTATTTTTGTTACTGACAAGTAATTTTATTACTGCTCAGGTAAAAGTATCGGGAACGGTCTCTGATGAAAAAGGATTATCGATTCCGGGAGCAAATATTACGGTTGTTGGATTAAAAACAACGGTTTCTACAGATTTTGATGGTAAATATACAATTGACGTTCCTGCGAATTCTACTTTGGTATTTTCGTTTATTGGATTTGTTACACAAAAAATCACGGTTTCAGGAAAATCTACGCTAAACGTTGTATTAAAAACCAACGCAGAGGACTTAAAAGATGTTGTTGTAATTGGATACGGTACTCAAAAACGTAAAGATTTAAATAGTGCAATTTCTAGTATTGGGTCAAAAGATATCGAGAATTTAAAAGTAGTTTCGTTTGACCAAATGATGCAAGGTAAAGCGGCAGGGGTTGTGGTAAATAGTAATTCTGGTGAGCCTGGAAGTAATGTTTCTGTTAGGATTAGAGGTGTTTCGTCTTTAACTGGAACAAACGAGCCTTTATATGTAATTGATGGTGTGCCTATATCTGGAGATGCAAGAAATTCATCAACTTCTGGACGTAATGCTTCGGGTGATTCTAATTTTGCCAACAATGGTAATATTACCGTAAGTCCATTGGCATTGATTAATCCTAATGATATTGAATCTATTGATATTTTAAAAGATGCATCTGCAACCGCTATTTATGGATCTCGTGGTGCAAATGGAGTTGTTATTGTAACGACAAAATCTGGTAGAAAAGGTACTGGAAAATTAACTTTTGAGAATTCTTACTCTATTAGCAATCTTCCTAAAAAACTGCATTCTATGAATTTGCAGCAATATGCAACACATCAAAATGCTTTATCGAATGTTTTTGATCCGTCGTCTAAACGTCCTGAATTTGCTCATCCGGAGCTTTTAGGAAAAGGTACTGATTGGCAGGATGCCATTTATGAAACTGGAATCATGACTTCAAACCAGTTGTCTTTCTCAGGAGGTAAAGAAGGAATTAATTATTATATCTCTGGAGGTGTTTTAAATCAGGATGGTATTGTAATTGAATCTGGATTTAAAAGATATAATGTGAGAGCTAATGTAGATGCCAGAGTAAATAAGTTTATAAAAGTTGGTATTAATGTTAGTGGTGCAATCACAGATGAAAAACTGACGCTAAATGGGCAGTTTAATGGTGTAGTTGCTACTTCATTATTGGCTACTCCAGATGTTGCTGTTAGAGAATTATCTGGAGCTTTTGCCGGGCCTACAAGTGGTCTTTCGTTTGTAAATCCTGTAGCAACTTCTTTGTTAGGTTCTAATACTTTAGTTAGAAAAAATTATTCGGGAAGTTTCTATACTCAAATCGATTTGTTTAAAGGATTAGAATATCGTTTTGAGGCGGGTGGTTATATTTATGATAATCTAGGACAACGTTTTGACCCAATGTATTCTCTAGGGAATGCCGTAAAAAGTTTTGCTACTTTAAATTACAATCCATCTTCTGGAAATTCTTGGAACTTAAAAAACATGCTTACGTATAGAAATACTATCGGAAAGCACAACTTTACGGTTCTGGCGGTTCAAGAGTCAAACAGAGCACATTGGGAAGGTTATTCTATGGTTGGTAATGGCTATAAAGACAATAATGACCATACACTTGCTGGATCAGATTTAACAAAGGCAGAGTTAAAAAGTACTTATTCAGGAACGCAAACTTTATCTTCATACTTAGGAAGGGTTGTGTATGATTATGGTGATAAATACGGTCTTTCGGCTGCAATTAGAGCAGATGGATCTTCTAAATTTTTCGTAGGCAACAAATGGGGAGTTTTTAGCTCTGTTGGAGCTTCTTGGAAAATTTCGAACGAATCTTTTATGGAAAGTACAAAGAAGTATGTTGACAATATCAAGATAAGATTTGGTTGGGGACAAACAGGAAATAATCAAATTGGAAATAATTTATACGATTCTAATCTTCACGTAGTGGTTAGTTCAATGGGGACATCTTATCTTCCTTCAAATACGCCAAATAAAGATTTGAAATGGGAAACTCAAGATCAAACCAATTTAGGGTTGGATTTTACAATGTTTAAATCGAAGCTTACAGCATCTGTAGATTTATATAAAAAAGTTTCTAAAAACTTCTTGTATCAAGTTCCGTTGCCAAACTTTCTTTCTGGTGGTGGCGATTACGAAGGTGGTGTGAATCCTCCTTATTTTAATCTTGGAAGCATGGAAAATAAAGGTATCGAGATTACACTGGGCTATCACGCTAAATTCTCAGAAAACTTCTCTTGGGATTCCAGTTTAAACTTCACCAAATATGAAAACAGAGTTACAGATATGGCCGGTTTAAATATTGTTAAAACAACTGGTACACTTGCTTATAATGTAGTTAGCGTTTCAAGAACTCAGGAAGGTTTGCCAATAGGTTCGTTTTTAGGATATGAAGCTTTGGGAATTTATAGAACAGATGATGATCTTTTAAAATACGGATATACTGATGCTGCTGGTAATAAAGTGGTGTTGAAAAACGGAACAAACTCTTTGTTACCAAACTTTGTAAAAGGAGATGTTATTTATAAAGATTTGAATAATGATGGTAAAATCGATCAAAATGATTTAAAAGCAATTGGTAATCCAAATCCAAAATTCACATACGGTTTTACCAATAACTTTAAATATAAAAATGTTGATTTGTCCATTTTTGTTCAGGGAACGGCTGGAAATAAATTATTGAATTTAACGCGCTCATCTGGTACAATGAATAGTGGTTTGGGAGCTAATTATTTAACAGAAGCTGCTGATTTTTATTCGGCTAGTAATATTAATGGTTCTTTACCTACACCATCGAGCTACGATCATATTAACAATGCAGTTTCTAGTCGTATGGTTGAGGATGGCTCTTATTTAAGAATCCAGAATGTAACTTTAGGATATTCTTTACCGGCAGATATGATTTCTAAGATTAAATTGAGCAGATTAAGGCTTTATGCTTCAGGACAAAATTTATTCACTTTTACTAAATATACAGGTTATGACCCTGAGGTAGGTGCTTACAATCAAGATGCTCTGATGTCAGGGATTGACAATGGACGCTATCCTGTGCCAAGATTGATTTCTTTTGGTTTTAACGTTGAATTTTAATTAAAAAAGATATGAAAAATATATTTCAAAAAAGTAGTGTTGGTTTCATGGCGCTATTAATGTTATTCTCGTCGTCATGTTCTCAGGATTTTATCGATGTTCCTGCTGAAGGTACTCCTACGATTGGAGATTATTACGACTCTGATCAAAAAGTAGATAATGCAACTAACGGGCTTTATGGTTTAGTTTGGTTCAACATGAATAAGGAAGGTTTTTATGGAATTACCGATGTGATTTCGGGTAATATGTATGCCGATATTTATAACGACTTTGGTAAGTTTACTGACTTAAGTTTTACAAATACATCAAGATACATATCTGATTCTTGGAGATCTTGTTTTGGTGCAATTGCAAATTCTAACGCCTATATTAGTAATTTACCACAAAGTGTGGGGCCAAATGTTAGTAAAGCATCTTTAAATAATGCTTTGGGAGAATGTCATTTTATAAGAGCATTTTCTTATTTCTTCTTAGTAAGATTATGGGGTAATGTGCCTATTATCGAAAACAATGCAGACTATTCTAAAAACTTTGTAATTCCAAGTAATCCAACAGAAGATGTATACAAATTCATCGAGAATGATTTAAAATTTGCAATAGCAAATTTAAAAACCAAAAACAGAGGGTCGGATTATACTTCAAACGCTCACGTATCGAGTGGTTCTGCAAAAGCATTGCTTGCAAAAGTGTATTTATATCAAAAGAAATATGACTTAGCAAGACAAATGGCACAAGAAGTAATTAATAGTGGAGAGTTTAAATTGTTAGGTGGAGAAGAATTGCCAACCAGATCTTTTGCTGATTTGTTTTTACAAAAAAACAATAATAACGAAGAGTCAATTTTTGCTTGGCAATGGACAGGAACTGGTGGTTATTTTGATGGTAATTTTACCAATACATTATTTGCTCCAGAGAACAGATTGGTAGAAACAACTTATTCTGGTCAAATTGCTCCATCTCAAGATTTAATTAATAATGTTTTTGAAAACGGAGATAAAAGAAGAATTGAAACTTTTATGCTTCCGGGAGATTTTTATCCTAATTTAACGTATGCTGCTACATTAGATATTGGAGCTCCGAAAATTTTAGGATACACTTTTGATATTAAATACGAAGCACAAAAATCTGGCGCAGGATTGAAGAAATATGTAATTGGAAAAGAAAATCTTCCAATAACCGGAGCATTCAATCCCGTAAATAATGGAGAAAGCAGTATGAATAGTTATATGATGCGTTATGCAGAGTTATTATTAATTCATGCCGAAGCAATTTTAGGTTCGCAAACAGGTACTACATCAGATGCTAACGCACTTAAGTCATTCAATGCCGTTCGTAAAAGAGCTGGATTAGCAGCAAAAGCAGTTATATCTTTTGATGATATTTTTAGAGAAAGACGTGCTGAGCTAGCTTGCGAAGGAGATTATTATTTTGATCTTGGACGTTTGCCTTTTGCTAAAGCCAAAGCAATTCTGGAAGCGCAAAATAGAGGAAATAGAGAAGCTGAAAAACATATCACTATTACGGCATCAAGTCTTTTGCTTCCTTATCCTGCCGATGATTTGACAAAAAATCCAAAATTGACAGAGGTGGCACCGTATACTTTTAAATAATTTTTAAAAATAAAAATATGAAAAATATAAAAAAGATAAAAATTGTTTCGTTAGCAGCGTGCATGGCATTGATGTTATCCGTAATTCTTTTTAGTTCATGCTCAAACGATGACAGTGCTTCTTCTTCTTCTTCTTCTTCTGCGGGAGGAGCGCCAGTAATAGAATCTGTAATGCCGTCAGGTTATTTTGCCGATGGTACACTTAAACCTTTAGTACCGGTAACATTAGTAGATCCAAAAAACTATTATGTTATTCATGGAAAAGGATTTTTGACTACAAAAAAAATATACTTTAATGATTTTGATACCTATTTTAGAACAACTTTTGTAACAGATACTGATATCGTAGTATTAGTTGATGAAGCGACACCTTTTGCAAATGCTTCAAATCAGTTAAAAGTTGTAACCGATTTTGGAACGGCTGTTTTTAATTTAACAGTTGCACCACCTGTACCAACATTCTCAGGATATAATTTGATCAATAGTGTGGCGGGAGATTTGGTTACTATAAAAGGTAAGTATTTTTTAAATCCTGTAGTTAACCTTACAAAAACAGATACACAACCTGCTGTGCCAGTTACAGTAGTATCGTCGACTTTAGAGCAAGTAGTGGTAAAAATACCAGCAAATGCAGATCATAGATATCTTAGTGTATCTAATATATCAGGAACAGCAGTTTCTAAAGAGGCGATTGGAACGGCTTTGTATGATGATCAATTGTACGGAGTGCAGTGGGGAGGTCCTTGGTCAGGAAAAGGTGTGAATTTTGACTTTGGTGGAGATTCTTATCAAGGTGAAAAATCATGGAAATGGGATTTTGCGCAATGGGATGGAGGAAACTGGGGTTTTAATGTCGACATGACGCCTTATAAAGCATTAAGAATGGCGATAAAAGGCTCTAAGAATGGACAAGTTAATTTTAGTGTAAATGGAGGACCAAATTATGTGCTTCCAGTAACAACTACATGGGTTTATTTAGAAATTCCACTTAGTAAATTAGGAAGTCCCGCAAGTGTAACAATGTTAACATTTCAAGAATCAAACAGCGACGGAGGTAATATCGTTTTGTTTGATGACATAGGATTTGTTCTGAAATAAAATAAATTGGTTTTTATATTTGAGTTTTGTTTAAAGTATTCCCTAATCTACTCAATTAGGGAATATTTTTTTTGAATATAATTACTTGTCGGTAAAATTATTTTAACACATAGAAACATAGATATTACACTCTCAAAAAGACGTTTCACTTATTTTAAATACACATAGTTTAGTTATGTGTGAGAAATGAATTCCTCTTTTGTATTCTTTATTTCCAAAAAAAACTATGTTTCTATGTGTTGAATATTTTTTTATGAATTGCATTAAACGAGTTATAATAAATTTTTAAACAATGAAAAAAATCATCTTAGCATTTGCTTTAATTGCCACGGCTTTAGGTTTTGGTCAGGGAAATACACATAAACAAACCGCAGGAAAATTTGAAGGACTTGCAATGACACCTCCAATGGGTTGGAATTCCTGGAATACTTTTGAAACTAATATCGACGAAAAATTAGTAAAAGAAACGGCCGATATTATGGTTTCATCTGGCATGGCAGCAGCAGGATATAATTATATTGTGCTAGATGATGGCTGGATGGCAAGAGAACGTGATGCAAACGGAGATTTGGTTCCTGATCCCGTTAAATTTCCAAACGGAATGAAAGCTGTAATTGATTATGTACATAGCAAAGGTTTAAAATTTGGTTTGTACAATTGTGCAGGTACTCAAACTTGTGCAGGTTATCCGGGAACGCGTGGTTATGAATATCAGGATGCGCGTTTTTATGCTAAACTCGGTATAGATTTTTTAAAATACGATTGGTGTAATACGCAAGGGATTACGGCAAAAGAAGCTTACACAACAATGAGCAATGCGCTTAAAACTGCCGGAAGACCTATTGTTTTTAGCCTTTGCGAGTGGGGAGATAATCAGCCGTGGGAATGGGGGAAACCAGTTGGTAATCTTTGGCGAATTTCGGGAGATATTTACCCGTGTTTTGATTGTGAATTTAAACATGAAGAAGGAAACTGGTCATCTTGGGGATTCATGAAAATTATTGAAATGCGTAAAGATATTCGTAAATACTCGGGTCCAGATCATTGGAATGATTTTGATATGATGGAAGTTGGTGATGGAATGACAGATATTGAGGATAAAACTCATTTTACGATGTGGTCAATGATGGCGTCGCCTCTTATTGCGGGAAATGATTTTAGGAAAATGTCCAAAGAAACATTAGCAATTTTAACCAACAAAGAACTGATTGCTGTTAATCAGGATAAATTAGGAATTCAAGGTTTTAAATATTCTGCCGAAGATGGATTAGAAGTTTGGGTCAAACCTTTATCAGATGGAAATTGGGCAGTCACTTTCTTAAATAGGAGTGAAGTGGTTAAAAAAGTCAACTTCGATTGGAAAAAGCATACGATTAAAGATGCTGATTTTGGTTATGAAGTTAACTTTGACAAAACGATTTATAAATTAAAAGATCTTTGGAGAAACAAAAAAAATGGAAACACAAAAAAGAATTTTGTTGCCGATCTTGCTCCTCATGATGTAATTACACTTCGGTTAATTCCTTAATTCTAATTGATTATGAAAATAAAAACAAATATTATAAGTGCGATTTTCTTATTGTTTTTTTATGTGTCTAACGCACAATTTGTAAAAGAGCATGGACAATTAGGGGTTCTTGGAACTCAGTTAGTCGATAAAAATAATAATCCCGTTGTTTTGCGCGGAATGAGTTTTGGGTGGCATAGTATGTGGCCAAGATTTTATAATGAAAAAGCAGTGAGTTGGCTAAAAAAGGATTTTAAATGTAATGTTGTACGAGCTGCAATGGGTATTGAGTTAGGTGAGAAGTCCTATATGAAAGACCCACAATTCTCCAAAGATAAAATTGATGCAGTTGTAAAAGGAGCGATAAAATCTGATATTTATGTAATAATTGATTGGCACAGTCATAATATCAATTTAAAAGAAGCAAAAGAGTTTTTTGCTGAGGTATCAAAAAAATACTCAAAGTATCCTAATATAATATATGAGATATTCAATGAGCCTGATTATGAATCGTGGTCAGAGGTTAAAGTTTATGCCGAAGAAGTAATCTCCGTAATAAGAGCGAATGATCCCAAGAATATTATTTTGGTTGGTTCTCCGCATTGGGATCAGGACGTCGATCTTGCGGCCGCAGACCCAGTTAGAGGATTTGATAATATAATGTACACCATGCATTTTTATGCCGCAACTCACGGCAAGGATTTAAGAGATAAAACAGATGATGCAATAAAAAGTGGTTTGCCTATTTTTATTTCAGAATCGGCAGGAATGGAAGCATCCGGCGATGGACCATTAAATATAAAAGCATGGCAAGAATATATAGACTGGATGGAATCTCGAAAATTGAGTTGGATAACATGGTCAGTTTCAGATAAAGATGAAACATGTTCTATTCTGAAAAAATCTGCAAATTCAGAAGGGAAATGGAAAGACGAAGATCTTAAGGAGTCAGGAATTAAAGTTCGTGAGTTTTTAATAAAATACAATGCGGAAGATTAGAGTTAGTTGCGGTATTTAGCTTTAAGCCTGTTCAGTTTTGAGCAGGCTTTTTTTTTGTTTAAAATTTTAAAAATATCAACTCGTTTTTTGAATCTGATTTTGGTTTTTTCGATTCGTTTTTGTAAGAATTTAGAGTTTCTTGTTTTGTTGGCGAAGATTTACAGGTATGCTTTGTTTTTTGTAATCTATTTTTGTTGTTTTGTTTCGCTACCCCTATTTTTTATAGGGTGTGAAATAGAAATAGTGTTGTTTTTGTAGTTTTAGCATTTGTTTTTGTGGGTATTATTTTATTTTTATTCGCAAAAGTGGTTTTTTTATTCAAAAATCCGTTATTGAATTTTCAAAAATAAATAAGTATAAATGTCAAATCACGATTATAGGCAAGTTAATTTTTGTAATCCATAATTCTCGCTTCAAAACATCAAAAAAACAGATTTCGATTCTTGTACTGATACAAAAGTTAATAAATTCGCTAATGAAAATGAAGATGTTTAAGGGCGAGAATAGGAGGTTTTAAAAGTGGATTATAGTATTACATACTTATATAAAAGATTAACTAACCAAAATCAATTAATAACCAAAAACCAATTAAAACATGAAAAAAGTATTACACATTTTTGCCGCGATGTTAACGAGTTCTTTTGCCTTTGCTCAAGATGATACCGAAACTGCAACTTCGCCAGCAACCACTTGGGGAGGATCAGCAGATGCGTATTATAAATATGATTTTTCAAAACAAATGAATGGATTAACGAGCTTTACCAACTCTCAAGATTCATTCGAATTAGGAATGGCCTCAATTCAGGCAGGTCATACTTTCGGAAAAGCCTCAGTATTCGTAGACTTAGGTTTCGGAAAAAGAGCAGGAGAGTTTTCATATAATGAAACAACAGATAAAGATATAAATGCAAAATTTTTAATTAAACAGTTGTTCTTTACTTATCAGCTTACAGAGAAATTTAAAGTAGTTGCGGGTAGCTTTGGTACACATATAGGATACGAAGTAGTAGACGCAATAGGAAATAAAAACTATAGTATGTCGTATGCGTTTTCTTATGGTCCATTCTTTAATACTGGAGTAAAAGCGCAATATACATCAGGTAAATTTACTGCGATGTTTGGTATTACAAACCCAACCGATTTTAAATCGGCTATGGATGCAGGTTCATCACAAAAAACATATATCGGACAATTAGGATATATAGGTGAAACCGGAAGTGTGTATTTAAACTTTACATCAGGAAGTAGTAATCCGTCTTCATTAGATAACAAAACACAATTTGATTTTGTTGCTTCAAAAACAATAAGTGACAGTTTTGGACTTGGATTTAATGCAACTTATGCTAAAACAAAAAACGACATTTCAAGTGTCGATGATGGCGAATGGTTTTCATTAGTTGGATATGCTAATTATTCATTTAAACCATCTTTGTTAATAGCATACAGAATGGAATATTTTGATGCTAAAGATGCAGCTCCAAGTTTTGGTACGCTAACAGGATCTAGTGTTTTTGCAAACACAGTTTCATTAAATTACAAAGTTGGGAAACTTACAATAATTCCTGAGTTAAGATACGATGCTGCTTCAGAAGATATCTTTTTGAATAAAGATGCAGCGCCAACAGGAGGATCTTTCTTCGGATTAATTGCTACAACATACTCTTTCTAGAGATAAAGATTGATATTTTTTTTTTTTTTTTGGAACTGTCGAAACATACTAATGTTTCGGCAGTTTTTTATTTAAATGCTATTTTGATTTGCTTCACTGTAGTTTTTTTCTGCCACAGATTTAAAGGATTAGAAAGATTTAGAAATATGGAATTAATTGTTTCTCTCAAAGGTATATAATTACAAATATATGACTTTGTGTTTCTGAGATTTTTTTGCCGCAGATTCTAAGGATTAAAAAGATTTAGAAATAAAGGAATAATTGTTTCTCGCAAAGTCACCAAGTTGAAGATATTACTTGGCGACTTTGCGAGATTTTTATGAAGTATGAATGAATCAACTTTTTTAGGTTAGCTCACGTAATCTAATATAGACCAAAACAAGAGCAAATCTTTTTAATCCTTCAAATCTGTGGCTAAACGTTTAAACAAAAAAAGGGCATTTCTGAATCAATCAGAAATGCCCTTTCATGTATTTATTAAAGATTTTACTGTACTTGCTTTTTGTAAATAGAGTAAATAGTATCTATTGTTTTTCGATCTAAAACCGATGTTACATCAGTTTGAATATAGTGTAATTTGAAAGCTTGAATTGCTGCCGAAAGATTCTTGGTGTTATAACCAATGATTCTCAAAGCAGGTTCGATTTTAAAGTCAAAAGGTGCTTCTTCTAAAACTTCATCAGGCCAAATTCCAAAACCTTTTTCAGCCAACGTTTTCCATGGGAATAAAGCGCTTGGATCTTGTTTTCTGCCTGGAGCAATATCAGCATGTCCTAATATGTTTTGGGTTGGAATGTTGTAGTCTTTCTTTAGTTTTGTTAAAAGAGCGACCAAACTGCTAATTTGAGCTTCTGTAAAAGGTTTAAAACCATTATTGTCAAGTTCTATCCCAATAGATGACGAATTAATATCTGTGTTTTTTCCCCATGTCGAAGCACCTGCGTGCCACGCTCTTAAATAGTCGTTTAGCATTTGCACCACTTTTCCGTTTTCTGAGATAACATAATGTGCGCTTACCTGAGTTTTGGTCTTAGTAAACGTTTTTATCGTTTGCTGAATAGAATCTTGTGCCGTATGATGAATGATAATGAAACTTGGTTTTCTTAAATTAAAGTTTACAGTTCCTATCCATTCTGTATTAATACCATTTAACAAATAAGTAGATCCGGTTTTAGATAAAGTATCTTTTACAATCCCAAGTTGTTGTGCATAAGAAGTGTCAATAATCACAGGACTAACCGGTGGAATCGTTTGAGGTTCTTTGCTTGTAATTTGGTTTTCTAAAGTTTTGAGCTGTTGATCGTAAACTTTTTCAGTTGTTTTATACGGATTTGTTGAGCAAGAAGTAATTATAATTGCTAAAATTAGATAACAAAAATGTTTTTTTGCCATGGTTACTTACATTTTTTAGAATGTGGTTGAAACAATTATTCTTGAATTTTTGCTGCTTGAGGATCTTCTTTAACTTCTTTTGAATCTTGATCTTTTGAGTCTTTAGAGTCTTTTTTCTTTTTTGATTTAGAAGGTTTTTTTACGTCCTTAAAAGTTTCCATAAACGTTGTGTATTTAGGGATTTGATCAGGATTTAAAAAAGCAGTTATTTTTTTAGTAGTACTTTCTCTTAAAGCTTTAATTTGCTCCATTTTTTGATCTTGACTACTGCTTTCATTTTTTAACAAAATCCCTTGTTCTTTCATGCTATCAGTAAAAACATTTGTAATAGCAATTGCTTGAAGTTCATCAAGATTTACAACAGGTTTCATTTGTTCAACAATTCTGGCAGCTATTTCTTCAGGAGGAGTTTCTTTAGGTTTGCTGGTGTTACCTTGTGGGCCTCCCATCATGCTTCTGTCCATTCCCATTCCGTTACCCATTCCGCTACCTCTTCCACCATATCCGCCACCGCCGTAGCCGTTTCCGTAACCACCGCCGTAACCATTATTATAACCATTTCCGTATTGTGCTGAAACAGAGTTAAAGCAACATACAGTAAAAACCAAAAGAAATAAAGATTGTATAGGTTTCATAAAAATGTATTTATCTAAAATTGACAATTGTTTAGCGTAAATTTAAGCAGGTTCTCCGTATAAATCAAATTCTGTTGCCTCTATTATTTTTATATTAACAAATTCACCTGTTTTTACATAATGCTTAGAGGCGTCAATTAAAACTTCGTTATCAACATCTGGGCTATCAAATTCGGTTCTGCCTACAAAATGAGCACCTTCTTTTCGGTCGATAATACATCTAAAAACCTGACCAACTTTTTCCTGATTTAAATCCCATGAAATTTGAGATTGTAATTCCATTATTTCGTTTGCTCTGGCTTGTTTTACATCATCTGGTACATCGTCTTCTAGTAAATAAGCATGAGTATTTTCTTCATGAGAATAAGCGAAACATCCCATTCTGTCAAATTTCATTTCTTGAACAAAATCTTTCAAAATTTCAAAATCTTCCTGTGTTTCACCCGGATATCCAACAATCAAAGTAGTTCTAATTGCCATTCCGGGAACTGCAGCGCGGAAATCTTTTAGTAATTGAGTTGTTTTAGCTTGGGTAGTACCACGACGCATCGATTTTAAAATGGAATCTGAAATGTGTTGTAACGGAATATCGATATAATTACAAATCTTAGGTTCGCGTTTCATTAATTCCAAAACATCCATCGGGAAACCAGTAGGGTAGGCATAATGCAAACGAATCCATTCAATACCTTCTACTTTTGCTAATTCTTCTAAAAGTTCAGCAAGATTTCTCTTTTTGTAGATGTCAAGACCATAATAAGTTAAATCCTGAGCAATTAATATTAATTCTTTAACGCCATTTTTAGCTAAACCTTGTGCTTCCTTAACTAATTTTTCAATTGGTTGCGAAACGTGAGAACCTCTCATTAATGGAATTGCACAAAAACTACAAGGTCTATCACAACCTTCAGCAATTTTTAGGTAAGCATAGTTTTTAGGAGTTGTCGTTAAACGTTCTCCTAATAATTCATGTTTATAATCGGCTCCTAAAGCTTTTAATAATTGAGGTAGTTCAGTTGTACCAAAATATTGATCAACATTAGGGATTTCTTTTTCTAAGTCTGGTCTGTATCTTTCAGATAAGCATCCGGTAACGAAAACCTTATCAACTAAGCCTTTGTCTTTTTTGTCAGCATATTCCAAAATCATGTTTACAGACTCTGCTTTGGCATTGTCGATAAAACCACAAGTGTTAATTACGATAATGTTTCCTTCTCTTTCTGCTGGTGCTTCGTGTTCAACTTCTTTTCCGTTTGCACGAAGTTGTCCCATTAACACTTCACTATCATATACATTTTTCGAACACCCAAGAGTGATTACGTTAATTTTGTTCTTTTTTAAAGACTTGGTTCTCATACTTTTATAAATTGGAGTGCAAAATTACACTTTTTTATTCAAACACCGCCTGTTTCCTTTTCATTTAGATGTTTTTTGTGAAGCTTCTTGTTGATTTTTGTGGTGTTTTTTTGTTTTTCTATCAAAACTATTGTGAAAGAAGATTGTTTTTATTGGGAGTAAAAAAAAAACCGTTGAGTACGAACCCAACGGAAATTTAAATTCAATCTATTTATTCTTAATTACAATTCAAATAATAAAGTCATCGTAACGTTGTTTAGCTTCGATGTAATGTTTGATCCATCGGTAAAACCAGTGGCAAAAAATCCTGGATTAGATTTTCTTTCTAAGTAAGAATATGCTAAATCTATTTTAGTTCCTCCAAAATTATATCCTAAACCTCCAGAATAGCTGTTTAAATCTCCAATTGTAGTTCCGTTTTTATAAGGACTTCCTTCAAAACGGTATCCTCCACGTAAACTCAATTGTTTTATTTTATACTCAGCACCAACTCTTAATTCTCCAGTGTTGGTTAATTGATTGCTAATATCACTGTTTACGCCTCTAAAGCCTGCATCATTTGTTGGCTTGTATTTAGTGTTTCCGTAATCTTTAATAGCGTAATCTACACTAATCAAACCTGATTTTCCAAATACATAAGCAGCACTAAATGTTGTTTTTCCAGGAGTTTGTAAGGTATAAGAATCGTATACATTTATAATGTTTGGGTTAACAGTGGCATTAATATCTTGCCCTCCCATAGCTTTTCTTGTTGAGTAAAGACTTTGTGAGGTTTCATCATAAAGATCGTACCAAGTATTAGATTCATAAGCTAAACCAAGTCTAAAAGAATCTGTAACTTTTGCAATGGCACCAAGTTGAAAAGAGAATCCGTTACCGTAAGTATATAGATTGTTGTTAAAGCGTATGCTAGAAATAGTTTCTCTTGCTTCAAGCGGATTGTCGTTGTCTTCGTAGAAACTGCTAGATCTTCTGTAATCTGTGATGTGTACGTTTAAGTTAGCTCCAAAATAGATTCTGTCTTTGTAAGATGTCGCAATATTAAAGCTTAGTTTGCTATTGTATCCACTAGTGTAAACTTCGTTTTCTTGATAGTAGTTGCCACCAGCAGGAACATTGCTAATATATTGAGTATTGTCAGGGTTGTTTTGATTAACAGGGTCAATAACATGTCCCCAATATCCCATGTATGCTTGTTGCTCGTCGTAAAATAAATCTCGATAAGCGATACCGTCTATTACATTTAAGGGGATTCCGTTTGCAAATGTTAAAAAGTACTTGTCAATAGAGTTTGTTGGATTTGTTCCTACTGATACAACACTATTGTTGAAGTTGTTTGTGTTTTCGTAAGATGCTCCAATGGCAATTTTTTTCCAATTGTTATTTGGATTATGATCTTTAAAAACAAAAACAGCTCCAGCTTGATTTAATAAAAAGGAGTTGTCTTTGTCGTTCATTTGAGTGCCAAAATAATTAGAATTATTTTTAATACTTTGATTGCTAAAAGTTACTCCGGCTTGGTTGTTAGAAAAAATTGCAGATCCAGCAGGATTGACAGTTATTGAAGATAAATCTCCACCAACAGCTCCAAAAGCACCACTCATAGCTCTAAATCTTGCCGTTCCTGTTAAATTGTCTTGTGCGTAACGAACAGCGTCGGATACTTCTTGTGAATGTGAGACGCTAACAGTTAGTCCTGTAATAAGTAGGAAGAATATTTTTTTCATTTGGATAGTTTTTATAAAATATTTGTAGATTAGTGAGAGAAGAGATTATCTTCTTCCGCCTCCGCCTCCGCCGTAAGATCTTCCACCGCCACCACCGCCGCTGCTACCAGATGATGATCTCATGCTTCCACCGCCACTACCACTATTGTTGTATGAACGAGATGGGCTAGGAGAGTAAGATCTGTTAGAGTTGCTGTTGTCGTAACTTCTGGTTGTTGTTGTACTGCTTGATCTTCTGTTAGAATAATCGTAGCTGTTGTTTTGACCTTGAGTTGTACTTCTTCTATTGGTAAAATTAGGACTAGATGGATTGTAAGTTCTTCCGTTTACGTTAGAACTTCTTCTGTAATCTGTAAATCCGTTCTGTCTATTAGTGTTGTAATTACCTCTGTTTGTACTGTAATCTCTGTTTGTAGTATAATTTCTGTTTGAATTAAAGTTTCTGCCGGTGCTGTAATTTCTGTTTGAAGCATAGTTTCTGTTAGAATTATAATTTCTTCCTCCGTAATAAGCGGCAGATCCTCTTCTTCCATAATTATAAGAGTAATTGTTGTATCCGTAACCAGGTCCCCAATATCCAGGGTATCCCCAACCTGGGTATCCCCATCCTGGTCCCCAGTATCCAGGGTAGCCCCAGCCGCCGTAACCCCAACCGTAGTATGGGTATCCAAAACCAAAACCGAAGCCTAATGACCATGAAGGATCAGAGTATACGTTTACCGAAACATCGGTAGTGGCGCTTCCCCAAGCCGGATAAGCTACGCTTGCAGTTTGTGTACTGTCGTTATCTGAGTAATTGCCATAATTGTCGACATCCGTAAAAATTTCGGTTGGCTGATTATCGTCTTGTAAAGATTTAAAGTAATCTTTATATTGATTATTTGCGTTTGAGGTATTTGTTTGAGCATACGTTCTAGTTGAGCCGCCATATACTCCGTCATTATCGTGATACGAAGTGTTTTGGTAGGAACCACACGATGCTAATAGAAAACTCAATAATCCAATTGCGTAGAAATAACTTGAGTTTTGGCGGAGAGAAATAGAAGTTTTCATATTCTGTGGTGTTTTTTATTGTTGCACATTACAAAAATAGTTAGTTTTGTCAAACTATTTAGTTAAAATTAATAAAACAAAATTTGTGCCAAACTATTCAATATGAGTAAGAACCTCACTACAAGATCAGAAGATTATTCGAAATGGTATAACGAGCTGGTTGTAAAAGCAGATCTAGCCGAAAATTCAGGAGTTAGAGGATGTATGGTAATTAAGCCGTACGGATATGCGATTTGGGAAAAAATGCAGGCAGAGTTAGATCGAATGTTTAAGGAAACTGGACATCAAAATGCATATTTCCCTTTATTTGTGCCTAAGAGCATGTTTGAAGCGGAAGAGAAAAATGCCGAAGGATTTGCAAAAGAATGTGCAATTGTAACGCATTACAGATTAAAAAATGACCCGGATAAACCCGGAAAATTAATGGTTGATCCAAATGCTAAATTAGAGGAGGAGCTTATTGTTCGACCTACAAGTGAAGCTATTATTTGGTCTACATATAAAGGATGGGTACAATCTTATAGAGATTTACCTTTGTTAATTAATCAATGGGCTAATGTAGTTCGTTGGGAAATGCGTACGCGTTTGTTTTTAAGAACTGCTGAATTTTTGTGGCAAGAAGGTCATACGGCACATGCTACAAAAGCAGAAGCATTGGAAGAGTCTGAAAAAATGATGAATGTTTATGCAGATTTTGCAGAAAACTTTATGGCGATTCCAGTTGTAAAAGGTATTAAAACAGAAACAGAACGTTTTGCCGGTGCTGATGAAACATATTGTATTGAAGCTTTGATGCAAGACGGAAAAGCATTACAAGCAGGGACATCTCACTTCTTAGGGCAAAATTTTGCAAAAGCTTTTGATGTGAAGTTTGCTAATGCAGAAGGAAAACAAGAGCATGTTTGGGGAACTTCTTGGGGAGTTTCAACACGTTTGATGGGAGCTTTGGTGATGACTCATTCTGATGATCAGGGATTAGTTTTGCCTCCAAATTTAGCGCCTATACAAGTTGTAATTGTGCCTATTTATAAAACAGATGAGCAATTAGCTGAAATTACTGCTGCGGTTAAAGAATTAACTGTAAAATTAAGAAAGTTAAAGATCTCGGTTAAGTTTGATGACAGAACAACTCAAAAGCCAGGATTTAAATTTGCAGAATGGGAGTTGAAAGGAGTTCCTGTTAGAATTGCTGTTGGGCCAAAAGATCTTGAAAATGGAACTTTTGAAGTTGCAAGACGTGATAAATTGACAAAAGAGGTAGTTTCTGCTGAAGGAATTGTAAATTATGTTAATGATTTGTTAGAGCAAATTCAAGCTGATTTATTTAGTAAAGCATTAGACTATCGTAATACTCATATTACGGAAGTAAATAGTTTTGAGGAATTTAAAGAAGTTTTAGACGGAAAAGCAGGATTTGTATCGGCTCATTGGGATGGTACTGCTGCGACTGAAGAGAAAATAAAAGACTTGACAAAAGCAACGATTCGTTGTATTCCTTTGGATGCTGTTGAGGAAGCGGGAGTCTGCGTGTTTACTGGGAATCCGTCTTCTAAAAGAGTGCTTTTTGCTAAGGCATATTAAAAAAATATATTTTTTTTGCTTCAACTATTGCGCATATTAAAAAGAGTTGTATCTTTGCAACCGCAATAACAAAGCAGGCCCGTTCGTCTATCGGTTAGGACGCATGGTTTTCATCCATGTAAGAGCGGTTCGATTCCGCTACGGGCTACTACTTTTTATTGTGAAATTGTTCTTAAAATATTGAGAATTAAAATGGCCCGTTCGTCTATCGGTTAGGACGCATGGTTTTCATCCATGTAAGAGCGGTTCGATTCCGCTACGGGCTACAATAATACCTCTATATTAAATATAGAAAAACTTAGAACGATACTGGTCTGTTCGTCTAGGGGTTAGGACTCCAGGCTTTCGTCCTGGTAACAGGGGTTCGATTCCCTTACAGACTACTAAAATTAGTTGTGAATAAGTTTTATAAAATAAAAGTTGGTGTCTCGATTTTTGTTTTATTAGTTAAAACCAAAGTGATTGTTTTGCAATTGTGGGAGGTTTTTCTTTTTTAACTAGTATCTATAATAAATTATTACATCTAAAATTAAAACAAAATGGCAAATCATAAGTCAGCATTAAAAAGAATCAGAAGTAACGAAAAAAGAAGAGTTCTTAACAGATATCAGCATAAAACTACTCGTAATGCTATTAAAGCGTTAAGATTAGCGACTGATAAATCTGATGCAGCTTCAAAATTATCAACTGTAATCTCTATGATTGATAAGTTAGCTAAAAAGAACATCATCCATGATAATAAAGCTTCTAACTTGAAGTCTAAATTAACTAAACATGTTGCTAAATTGTAATTAATTACAATTTCCTAAAGATATAAAAAGCCCTCTTTTAGAGGGCTTTTTTTTGTTTATGAAAGAATGGTTTTTAAAATTTTAAAATCAAATTTTGCACGAAATAATGATATCGGTGAGGTTAACGATGAAACTTATAGAGAGTAAAGAAAAGAATACTGCAGTGAGTATTGAGTTTTTTTATTACTGTTAGCTTTTGTAAAAAGGTAAAGTTCGCAAAGCTTTGTATTGACTTAGCTTGGCGAATTTTAAGCTTTTAGAAGTATTTCTTAGGTGAAAATATTTGCGTTTTGTGCGGCATAAAAATGAGGAATACGTTTTTTATGTTTCTCCACAATATTTAGCGTCGGTTCGTTTTGATGGTTGTTTGGTGGTATTTCTTAATGAATGGTTTCGGTTGTTGTGATTTAGGGATTTGGTAGGGAGATGTTATTTAAAAGTCAATTTTCTTTTTAAGGTATTCTAGCATAGGTTGAGTGATAGGCTTTGAAAGAAAGTCTATTATAATAGGGTATTTTTTTGCTTTGGCTAGATCCTCAGGATCAATAGTAGAGGATAGAACAATAACATTTACTTTGTTAAACTCGGCATAATCTGGTGATGTAAAATGATCCAGAAACTCCCATCCGCCCATAACAGGCATGTTTAAGTCTAAGAAAATTAATTCTGGTTTTTTGTTTACTTTGTTTTTATTGTTGGTATATTTTAAGGTGTTGAAGTGATGAAGTGCTTCTTCTCCGTTTTGAGCTGTAATAATTTCGTTCGAAAACTCGGATTTTGAAATTACTTTTTTGCATAACATCAACGTGATTGGGTCATCGTCAATGCAAAGAATTTGCTCGAGCATAATGTTAATTTTTAAATGTTATGGTAAATGTGGTGCCTTTGTTAACTTCGCTATCGATGCTGATAGTTCCTCCCATGGTTTCTACTTGTGATTTTACAAGGTATAATCCTAGTCCTTTGCTGTCAGGATAATTATGGAATCTTTGATATAATCCAAATACTTTGTCGCGATTTCTTTCCAAATCAATTCCAATTCCGTTGTCTTTAAACGTAAGGACTGCTTTATGGTTTTCTTGCTCGGCAGTAATGGATATTTTTAATTTCCTATTTTCAGATTTGTACTTTATTGAGTTGGTAAGTAAATTCAGTAAAATACTTTCGATATAAGCTTTGTTTGTATTTAGTAATGGAACTTTGTCGAATTTGAGTTTGATAATTGGTTTGTGTAATTCGATTTGAAAAGACAATTGACTAAATACGTTCTCGAATACTTCTTGCAATGAAACTTCTTCTTTTTGCATCGAAGGATTGTCTTTTATGATAATTACCTTTACCAGATCGTTTATAGTTTCATTTAATAAATGAGTAGATTTAGTAAAGCCGGCCAAAATTTCTTCTAATTCCGGATTTTCAAGAGGAATATCATCAATAAGATTCAAAAGTCCAATTAAATTAGACAATGGGGCTCTAAGATTATGCGAGGTGATGTATGAAAATTGTTTTAAATCTTTGTTGTTTTGAGTTAGTTCGCGAATAAGTTGCTCTTTTTCTGTTTCTAATTTCTTTTCGTCGGTAATGTCTCTTTGAATTGAAATCCAGTGTGAAATGACACCTTCGTTATTGAAAATTGGAATCATAGAAAAACGAACCCAATATTCTTCTTTTTGTTTTGTGTAGCTTATGGTTTCAATTAAGCACTCTTCTTCATTTTTAATAGCAGTTAAGAGTTTTTTTAATTCATCTGAATCTGAATTTGGTCCTTTGTTGAAAATGTTTGTTGATTTTCCAACAATTTCTTTCGGAAGATATCCTGACATTAATGAGAATGCAGGATTTACATATACTATTTTTGGAATTCTTCCGCTGATAGAATTAGCTTCGGTGATTAAAATGGAATCTTTAGATTGTGTAATTACGGTTTCTAAAAGTTTTAATCTTTGTTCTTCTTGTTTTTGTTTGGTGATATCTTGAATTGCTCCAATCATTCTGATAGCTCTTCCGTTCTCATCTTTTAATAAAAAACCTCTGTCTAAAACATATTTATAGCTTCCATCTGCACATCTAAAACGGTATTGATCTTGCCATTTTTCAGTTTTTTGCTCTATAAAGGAGTATAATTTTATAGACATTCTAATGCTGTCTTCCGGATGAATTTTGTCAAACCACCATTTTGATGTTTTTCCAACTTCTAGAGGATTGTAGCCAAAAACGCTTTCGATTCCTTTGTTCCAATTTATGCTATCTTCTTGAATTTTCCAATCCCAAATTGTGTCGCTGGTAGCTTTTGCAACAATGTCATATTTTTCGTTCGATTCTTTAATTTCTTCGTTGGTTTCTTTTAATTTTTTGAAAATTGCTATATTCTTTTTCTCATTTTTAGATAGTATATATTTGAAGAATAGAGCAGTAGTTAAAATGAAAAAAATGTCTTTTAGAAGAAAAATAAGAGAAGGTTCAGTGTCAGAAAAGTAAGTAGTAAGTAATTTATGACAGATGATTGCCATAAATAACGATATGATAATATAAACTAGAGTAATTTGGAGAGTTTTACTTTTCATTACTCAAATATAGTTAAATTAAGTATAATTAAACAATAAGAAAAGTTCAATTTACACTTAAATTTGTGTTGTTTTTAATGAACTAATTACTTGTCTAGACGCAAACTATCGCAGAAACGTTTTTTATATCAAAATAAAGTGTACCTTTGCACCCATTAAAAATCTCAGATGGAATCTATTAGAAATATTGCAATTATTGCCCACGTCGATCACGGTAAAACCACTTTGGTTGATAAAATTATGTATCACTGTCAATTATTTCGTGACAACGAAAACACAGGTGATTTAATTCTTGATAATAACGATTTAGAGCGTGAGAGAGGTATTACTATTACTTCTAAGAACGTTTCTGTTCAATATAAAGGAACAAAAATCAACATTATCGATACTCCTGGCCACGCGGATTTTGGAGGTGAAGTAGAACGTGTATTAAACATGGCCGATGGTGTATGTTTGCTAGTGGATGCTTTTGAAGGACCAATGCCACAAACTCGTTTTGTATTACAAAAAGCTATTGACTTAGGTCTTAAGCCATGTGTAGTTATCAATAAAGTTGATAAAGAAAACTGTACTCCTGAAGAAGTTCATGAGAAAGTTTTTGATTTAATGTTTGAATTAGGTGCTGAAGAATGGCAGTTGGATTTCCCAACAGTTTATGGTTCTGCTAAAAATAACTGGATGTCTGATCATTGGGAAAACGTAACTGATAATGTTGAAGCATTATTGGATATGGTTGTTGCAAATGTACCAGCTCCTAAAGTTTCTGAAGGAACACCACAAATGTTGATTACTTCTTTAGATTTCTCTGCATTTACAGGTCGTATCGCTATTGGTCGTCTTGAAAGAGGAGTTCTTAAAGAAGGTATGCCAATCTCATTAGTAAAAAGAGATGGTACTGTATCAAAATCTCGTATCAAAGAACTTCATACATTTGAAGGACTTGGTCGTAAAAAAGTACAAGAAGTTGTTGCTGGAGATATTTGTGCAATCATTGGAGTTGAAGGTTTTGAAATTGGTGATACTATTGCTGATTTTGAAAATCCAGAAGGTTTAAAAACGATTGATATCGATGAGCCTACTATGAGTATGTTGTTTACAATTAATGACTCTCCTTTCTTTGGTAAAGAGGGTAAATTTGTAACATCTCGTCATATTAGAGAAAGATTGACAAAAGAATTAGAGAAAAACTTAGCGATGAAGTTAGGTGAAACTGATTCTGCTGATAAATTCATGGTTTTTGGTCGTGGAGTACTTCACTTATCTGTTCTTATTGAAACAATGAGAAGAGAAGGTTATGAATTGCAAATTGGTCAACCACAAGTTATTATCAAAGAAATTGACGGTAAAAAATGTGAGCCAATTGAGGAATTAACAATCGATTTACCAGAATCACTTTCAGGTAGAGCAGTAGAATTCGTTACTTTGCGTAAAGGAGAAATGCTAAGCATGGAAACTAAAGGGGAACGTATGATTGTGAAATTTAATATTCCATCTCGTGGAATTATTGGATTACGTAACCAATTGCTTACTGCAACAGCTGGTGAAGCTATTATGGCACACCGTTTTATTGGATATGAGCCTTACAAAGGAGAAATTGCTGGACGTAACAAAGGTTCATTAATTTCTATGGAAAAAGGAAAAGCAATTCCTTATTCTATCGATAAATTGCAAGATCGTGGTAAGTTTTTTGTTGAACCAAATACCGAAATTTACGAAGGTCAGGTAATTGGAGAAAACTCTCGTGCTGATGATATGTGTGTAAACGTAACGAAAGAGAAAAAACAATCTAACGTTCGTTCTTCTGGAAATGATGAAAAAGCTAGAATTATCCCTCCAATTATTTTCTCTTTAGAGGAAGCATTAGAGTACATTCAAAAAGATGAATATGTAGAGGTTACACCAAAATCTATTCGTTTGAGAAAAATCTATTTGACAGAAACTGATAGAAAAAGATTTAAAATCTAATTAGATTTTAATTTTAATATAAAAATCCCAAATTCCAATTAGGAGTTTGGGATTTTTTTTGGTCTTTACTTTCGTGAATTGGAATTTGGAATCAATCCCGAAGCCTCGGGATTGAAATTTTTTAAAGCTATCTTTTCAAACTAAAATGTCCTTTTGCTTCTCGTCCATCTTCAAGCTTTATCGTATACCAGTAGTCGTCTGAGGGCATTTGATTACCAGCATAAGTTCCGTCCCAACCATTGGACGATGCAGTAATTTGTTTGATTAGTTTTCCATATCTATCGAAGATAAGAATTTTTGCAGTTGAATTAAAAGTATCATTTGCTCCTTTTATATTCCAATAATCATTATAACCATCATTATTTGGAGTGAAAAAATTTGGAATTCCCAGTACCGCTATAGTTTTTGAAATTGTTCCACAGCCATTTTTATCATAAACATAAAGATCGTGTATTCCAGGGCGAACATTCTCGAAGATATTTGATTCTTGAAAAGGGCCTTTGGGATCATCAATACTATATTCATAGTCTCCTGTTCCCGATACATTTGCTTCAACAGTATTAGAATCTGATAAATCTGAAATAGAAACAGAATCTAGGCGTGCAACATCAGAAGCAGTTACCATAATGGTCCTGATTCTGCTACAGCTATTTTCATCTTTAGTAAAAACTTCGACAGTATATTTTCCTTCTTCATTTACATCTAAAGTTTCATTTGTTTCTCCCGGAATTATGCTTCCGTCTTTTGACCAAACATAAGTATAAGTGCTAGCGGGAATATTGCCTAAAATTCCGGCATCGAGTTTGACGTAAAAGGTTGGTAAATTTGAACATACTAATTCATCAGCGCTCTTATTATTGTTGATGTCAATATCGGGTCTTGGATTTACTTTAAGTGTAATGTAAGCTCCTAATCCAAAACAAGCATTGTCGATATTGCTATCTACACGAACCCAAATTTCTTGTTGATTTGGTGTTGTGTTTCTAAAATTTGAAGGATTTTTAATTACATTAATTTCTGCCAAAGCATCAGCTTGATTTGTATAATATTTGATGGAATAATTAGTACTTGCACTAGGAAGCATCGCTTGAATGTCAGTTGTTACACTGCTAAAATCAAAAGCCGCAATTCCGTCTTTGTCATTAGTAGCAACATCAATAAAATCATCACAAACATTAAAAGATCTTTTAAAATTAGGATCGATTTGTGTTGTTGAAACTCTCAAGTTTAATTGTACGGTTGAAAAACATCCGTTTGAGTTTTCTACTCTTGACCAAATAGGTTTAGTATTACTTGTAAATACAAGAGGGTTTGAAATTAATACTGAAGGATCTTTTAAGGTCGCTCCTTGCAAAGTAGAATAATAAGTGAATGTTTCGTTTGCGTAATTTGCTGAAATAAAACTATTTTTCTCCGTTAAATTAAAGTTTGAAATTCCATCAGTATCATCATCACATTGAACGATATCAATTGGCGAGTTTAAAACTGGTAAGGCAAGAATAATTAATTTAATTGAGTTGGCAGAGGTTAGTCCGCAAGCATTATTATTTCGATTTAATAATACACGATACTCATAATTATTCATGGTCAGACTTGTTTTTTGTACCGTAACAGAAGCAGTCTTTGTTCCAGAATAAATTGAATTGTCGGTTAGTGCATTCCAAGTATTTCCATTATCTGTGGAAAGTTGCCATTGAAAAGTATCGGCGTTGGACTCAATACTGAAAGTTGCTTTTTGTAATTCACAAACTGTCTGATTTTCGGGTTGTTTAGTAATTATAATAGGAGTAGCAATAATGTAATTGCCATTTGGAGTGGTGTAACCATCAATTCTGCTGGTTACAATACCATTTGAGTTTATAATTACTGGCACATTTCCTAATTGCCCGTCAAAATTTGGATCTGTAAATCCTGCTTCTATCACATCATTACAACCATCGTTGTCACTGTCAAGTTCTGTGTAGTTTTTTATACCATCTCCATCAGAATCTGAAACAGTATAATTTAAAATACCGCTATCAGGATTTGTTTCTAAAGAATCCGATAATCCATTTATTCCAAAAGAAGTTGTGTCAATAATTCCATCTTTGTTGACGTCTGGCGCATTGCTGCCTGACTCAACCAAATCATATATACCATCATTGTCGCTATCCAAATCAAGATAATTTGGAATACCATCATTATCAGTATCAATTGGTGTTGCATTGGCGTCAAAAATGTCGTCCAGTCCATCTAAATTAGTGTCAATATTAGATAAAGGCATTGGTTTTATTTGTGATTCGATTACATCCGGAATTCCGTCATTGTCTGAATCTAAATCTAGTTGGTCTGGAATCCCATCTCCGTCTGTATCTTTTGGAACACAAGTAGCGACAAGTCTAAATGTTGATCTGTTTCCAGCTGCATCCGACAGGTTTTTATGTGTGATTTTTAGAGATTTGGTTTGATAAGATTGGAATTTAAAGGTGCCTGTTCCAGGCTGTAAAGGGATGTTTCCGTTTAATCTAAATCGAATTTCGAAAGAAGAAAATTGTGTAACACCACTTTCGTAAATTCCATCGTAATTTGTATCAATTAACAATTGATTAGTTGGATTTAGCACCGTGATTGTTTTATCAATGTCTGAATTAATAATATATTCCGAATCAGGATTTAGTAAATCAGTTGTATTTGCGGTATTGCTGTATTCTAATCTAAGATTTACAGGTTTTGCAAAATTTAAAGTATAACTTACAGATGAACCTTTTCCAGCCATAACTTCGGTAACAAAAGTACCATCTGAAGTTCCTGAAAAAGGAACAGTTGCAGCTGGTGTTGTATTTGTAACTGTACCGGAAAATGAATTGGAATAAGTTCCTGTTTGAATTAAACCTGAATTTGAATTGGAGATATTTAAGGCTAAATCTCCGTAAGATTCCTGACAGTTTGTTAATCCATCATTGTCATAATCAATATCAATATTGTCGTTTGCCAAATCATTGTCAATATTAATTGGACATTCGCTTACCGGAATTTTGTCTGAGAAAACATCACTTACACAACCCGAAATACTTCCTCTTACTTGATAAAAACCAGGTTGAGTAGGGCTGAAATTGTTATTCGTTTCACCAGGAATAAGCACATCATTTTTGTACCACTGGAAAGTATCATAAGACGATAAGGAATTAATTTTTAAAGATACATTTGGAATACATGATGAACTATTTAAAGCAATTTTAGCAGTTACAATCTCGGGTTTAAGGTCGAAACCTGAATAATAACCTCCATAAGTTGCCGCACCATTAGTGCCAAAATAAGATACATAAACTTGCTTGGTTGATTTTACAGCAATGTTTCCAGATAAATTTGCCACAATATAGCGTACAAATTCTGTTGTTCCTTCGATTTCAACAGGAACGGCTGTGATTGGATTGTTATTTACTAAAACGGTAGCACCCGTTTCAGTAACAATGTTTAGAAATCCGTTAAAAGTATTGTTTCCAATAGATTGAATTTGCGGAATATTGTCTACGGAATTTGGTGTAGCACAATTTAAAGGTGGAACAAAAAATAAGTTTTGGTTGGCAGGACTTGTTGTTCCTCCAATACTTTGATATGCAAATACATTTGCTGATGTTTTTACGTATAAACTTCCAATATTAAATTGGCTTCCATCAATAGCAATGTATTCGCCACTATTTAGAGTTTTAAATGGAGTTGGTGAACCATTCAAAAGTATTTCTGTATTATCATAATGCGCTACTATTAAAACGCGTTCCAATTCATCGGATCCAAGACCTCTAATAAAAATATATTCTTTTCCTGTTTTTTCTAACGAAACAATTTGGTCAAAACCAACATCTCTTCCTATGGGAGTTAAAGCACCATTTTGAGTTGCTGCAACTAATGTGCTATTGCTTCCTCCAAATGAACCTGAATTAACTACTACGGGTTTGTCAGACGTTACAAGTGCTCCAATTATTTTAGAGCTATTTGATGGGATTTGTGCAGTAGTAGTATTATTTAGACCCAGTACATAGCTTTCGTTTTTATTTAAAGTTGCCGTTATTGGCCCAGAAACAATTGTTCCGTTTGGAAGTCTGGTTCCATTTTCAATATTTGAAATCGTAATTTTTGTTCCGTTTTCTGTTGCCATGATAGAAGCAAAATTACTTAGGGTTATATCAGCAAGCGGGTTTAACATGGCGCCTAATCTAAAGGTAGTACCTAGAGCACTATTTCCTTTAGATACTAATCCTCCGGCATGATTATAACTTCCATTCTGACCAAGTCCGGCATTGACTCTCGCGCTTACATAAATAAGATCTTCAGCTTCTATAATATAGCCGCGGTTGGCTACGATCCCAGTGCTAGAAAGAGGTACAAATAATTGAGTATTAGAACCCGTTCCAATATAATAGCGATAAGGATTATTACTATTTACGGTTCCATTAATTACACTTCCTCCATTGGCGATGATTTTGAAATTGACATTTGCAGCACTCGGAGTTGAGATATATAGATATTGATCTTCGGCTGGTAATGCATCGGCACAAGTCAATGGTGGTATGTAATGTGTTTTACTAAATTGTGAGAAACAATTTATTGAGCAGAACAGAAATAACAGGAATAGTAAATTTTTTTTCATTGGCTTGGTTAGTGTAATGAATTGAGTCAACCAAACCAAAAATAAGATTTATTTTAGTTTCTGTGAGAAAGAGAGTATCTTTTATTTATTAAATATTTGAAAATTAATGTTTACAGAATTTCGAGAAAAAAATAATTGAATTATAATCTTGGTTAAAAATTATCTTTTCAAGCTAAAATGACCTTTAATCGTTTTTCCGTTGTCAAAAAGTAAGCTAAACCAATAATCATCTGAAGGTAATTGTTGACCATTAAATTGTCCGTTCCAACCAGTATTATTTTGATTCATTTGTTTTAGTAATTTTCCGTAACGATCAAAAATGTAAATTTTACAATCAGGAAATTGATCTAAATTCTGAATAAACCATAAATCATTATAACCGTCGCCGTTTGGAGTAAAAAAGCGAGGATAATCTAATACATATAATAAAAATAAATTTGATAACCCGCAACCATTTTTGTCTCTGACTCTGGCATTATAAGTTCCCGGATTTACACCAGTGAACAATGGATTATCTTGGAAAAACTCGCCGTCTAATGAAAATTCATAATTTCCAGCTCCAGTAAACTCTATTAGAACAGAGTTGTCAGTTCCTGAAAAATCTTTTATTACAGCATTAGTTATAATTGCAGGTTCAGATAAAATTACTTTGAATTTTTTCGTTTTTTCGCAACCATTTACATCTTTTACCGTTACGGAATAATCTCCTACAGTATTAACTGGGATAGAATTAGAAGTATCTCCTGTATTCCACAAATAACTACTAAAGCCTGAATCTATAGTTAGTGTTATTTGATCACCTTTGCATAAATAAACTGATTCATCTTCAAAATTTGGTGGGTCAAAAGTGTTTACAGCAAGTTCAACAGGAACAACATCATAACAATCAGGACCATTAACAACTCGTGCAAAAATAGTTTGATTAAATGCAATTGTATTATTGAAAATATTTGGGAGCGGATTTGTTTCGGTTAAGGCATTATTGGCTGTTAAATAATAAATTGCTGTAAGACCACTCGGAAGTCCCGCTGTAATTTTTGGAGTAACTTCGGTATCTAGATTGAAATGATATAATCCGTCCTGAAGAGCATCTCCATCGCAAGTACTTATTGGGTTTGGATCTGCGATTGACGTATTGGCTATTTGGAGTGTCACTTCGGCTATTTTATAACATCCATATGTATTTTCAAGACGTGCATATACAATCTGAGGATTACTTTCATTGATATAATTTCCAGGTGTGGCAATTCTATTTGTTTTGTTTTGCGCGTCGTTTAATGTTTTATAATATCCTGCATTAGAAATGTCAGCTACATTATTTTTAACAATATTATTTACTTTATTCAAATCAAAAATTGAAATTCCATCTGAATTATCATCGCATTGAAAAAGAGAAGTATTAGTAGAAAGAATTTCTGGAGCATATTCAACTTTAATTTCTCCGGATAATATACATCCCGTTCCATTTACAGTAGCTTCAACTTTGTAAGTTCCAGCTTCTACAACATCAAAAGTCGAATTTGTACCTAGAATGACAGTCGGATCATTTTTCTTAAACCATTTAAAAGTAAAATCAGCAGGATCTAATTTGGTGTCTAAAGTAATATTTTCTCCAAAACATACAGGATTATTTGCTGCAATTGTACGATCTTCTCCGAGTACAATTTTTGAGGCAAAACTTCCGGCTTCCAGAAAAATTGCCGAATTTTGATATCTAACATCGGCATCACCAATTACCAGTTTTACATGATATTTTTTTCCAGTAGTTACTGTACCTTGAGCAGTCATAACAACCGTTTGTCCTGCATAATTTACCGGACTCGTATTTGTATTAAGACCGTTAAAGTAATTTTCATTTGAAGCAGCACAACCTACATATGGAATGCCTCCAACACTTGTTCCGGGTTCAATTTTTGGGTGAATATTAACAGAAGAAACAGGTGTAGTTGTATTGGGTAATACCGCTAAATTTTTATAAGGATCAGTAGTTCCAGCTTCTTTGATTAAAAAAGCAAATCCATCAGAGTATAGACAAGGAAAATTATATTGATATTCATTTGAAGCAAAAATATAATTAAAACTCAGCGAACTTGTATAAGCAACAAAATCAAATTCTAAGACAGTTGTATTTAGCGACCTAATACCTAGAATTTGATCAAGATCATTATCGCGACCCCATAACGGGCTATCATCGGCACCTTCGTTTACAACACTAACGAATGGACCAACAGCACTTTGAGCTGTTGATGTTGCTAATATTATTCCTTCCCTAAAAGGGAAACTACTTCCGTTACCATTAAAATAAGCAAAACTTTGTTTCCCCGCTCTAAAAGTATCTCCGCTCCCCGTAGCATTTGATGCAACAGCACAAGAACTATTGATTAAAACATTTTCAATAAGGTACTGTGGTGTTCTCTGATCATCAATAGTTATAAATTGCGCATTAACCCTTGCTGGAATGCAATAAATAAAGAGGAGGAAAATAAAACTTTTAAAATAATTCATAGTAAAACAAATATACTATAAATCTCTATTCTTTAATAATTTGTAAGAAAAATACACAAATAAAAAAGTCCAAATCAAAACAATCAAAACAGAAAGATAATGAACGCCATAATCTTTAGTGTTTTCTACGCCAATTTGTGTTCCAATGCTTCTTATTACGGATAATCTTGAAAAAGGTTCAATAATTAAGTTTGACATTGCCTCTAAAGGAAAAAATTGTGTAATGTAATGACCAGTATTACTATCTGGAAAAATTTTAAAAACTAAAATTCCTTTTAAAATTCCTTCAATTATACTCCAAACTAAAAGAAAGCCTAAAGCAAAAGCGGAACGTTTCACCAAAATTCCTAAAAATAAACAGAAAGAAAAGAAACCTGTTAGTTTTACAAAAAAGGCGAGAAGGTAATCAAGATCTGTAAAAATAATACCAAATTCTGTATACGATGAAAAGCATAATCCAAGAATTAAACTCATCACAAAAACAAAAATAGTGGAGCAGAAAGCAAAAAGTACAACAGTTAAAAATTTAGACAAAATGAATTCTTTTTTGCTCAATCCATCAATTAAATTTTGTTTTAATGTTCCGTAACTGTATTCATTAGCCATCATGGATACAATCACAATTGCAAGAAAAAGTTTGAGTAAAGCGGCAACATAAGTATTAAAGTGCCAGATATATGGGAAATTAAAAATTCCCATTTCGGCCAAATGAAATTTAAAAACTCCAAGATCAAATTTGATTGAAGCAATTAAAGCTATAAATGAAAGTAAAACAAAATAGGTTAAAGTAAGGACGCGACTGGCTTTGTTTTTCCAGATTTTTTGTAATTCTATAGAGAGAAGTCTGTTCATGGTTTAGTTGTTTTTGGTTAATTCTAAAAATTGTGCTTCTAAACTATTTTTTCGTTTTACTAAATGACTCAAAGCAATATTTTTAGAAAATAAAAATAGATTTAGTTCCGAGGCTGATAAATCTGATTTTAAGTAAACCAAAATTTTTCCGTCTTCGTCAACAATTCTATCAATGTTTGGATGATCTTGTAAGACTAATTTTAGAGCTGCATTATCATTGGCCATAAGTTCAAAAAAACCTTCGTTTGCCGCCATTGCATCAACAGAACCCGAATATAGAATTTCGCCTTTTCTTAAAACAATAACATGCGAACATACTTTTTCGACTTCATCCAGTAAATGTGATGCAAGCAAAATTGTAGTTCCTTGCGAGGCAATTTTTTTTATAATATCTCTAATTTGATGAATTCCCTGCGGATCTAAACCATTAGTAGGTTCATCGAGAATTAAAATTTCTGGATCGTTTAATAATGCAGATGCAATCGCGAGACGTTGTTTCATTCCTAAAGAAAAAGTACTAAACTTGCTGTTTTTTCTTTCCGTTAAACCAACCAAATCTAGCTTTTCATTGATTTTAGAGTAATCGATGCTTTTTATTTTACAAACCAATTTCAAATTTTCTTCCGCTGTCATGTACGGGTAAAAGTTGGGTCTTTCTATAATAGCGCCAACCTTTTTTAAGGCTTCATGCGTTTGTATTTTTCCTCCAAACCAGCTGTAATTGCCCGAAGTTTTGTTTACAACATTTAGTACAATACCTAAAGTTGTCGATTTTCCGCTTCCGTTTGGGCCCAAGATGCCGTAAACTCGTCCTTTTTGTATTTCAAAAGATACATTTTTTAAGGCCTGAATGCGCCCGTATCTTTTATGAAGATTCTCAATAGTAAGTATGGTTTCCAAATTTATTTCGGTTTTAGTTTTAAGTATGACGATTGAACCTGTATATTGTTACGCAAAATTTATTAATATCAATGGTATTGATGTAAATTTGTAATTAAGATATTCAAAAATGAGTGAACCTTTAATGGTTTTAAAAAAACCTTCATATCCTTTAATACCATCTCTTTTAAGTTATTTAGAACGATACGAGCGTATTTCGAAAGTATCAGTGTTCTACGATGATTTGTTACGTTTTTCAGGTTCAATAAATGTGTATGATAAAAATGATACAGATACATTGTGGATTCGGGTTTATTACAGTGAATTTGAGCGAAATGAAATCGATTTGAATCTAAAAAAAATCTATTCGCTTTTACACTCTGATGGAAATAGCGAGATCATTCAGTTCTTAAATATTGATGCTATAGATTATTGTACTTTTGGAAATTCGAAACCTTTTAGAATAAAAGTTCGTAATATTCTCAACGATAATTACGTCCATTTTTATATAAAAAAAGCAGACGCTTCCAGAATTTACGGGCTGGAACTTGAAGATATTCTTTCGCCGGACAAGATTAACTTTTTGGTTTATAAAGACACTTTAATCGAAGAGCATATTATTGGAATTCCCGGAGATGTTTTCATGGATACATTATTAGATAGTTGTACCGAGATGGAAAAATCGCAAATTGCAAAAGAGTTTGTTAAGTTTAATGAACGTTGTATGATTCGACTTTTGGGCGATATGCGAGCATATAATTATGTAATAGTTCCAATTCACGATTTTGATCAAGTAGTCTATAAAATTCGTCCAATCGATTTTGATCAACAATGTTACGAGGGGAACTTTAAAGTCTATCGTCCGCAGTTTTTTAAAGAAAACTACCCAATGATTAAATTGATCAAGGAGAAATTAGAAGATCGATCAATCATTCAATACAAAGATGAAGAAAGAGCAATTTTGGCAAAACGTATACATTCTGCCGAAAATCGAATTAAGAAACTTTTGAATATTATGTGTCACGATACCATTTCGACAGAAGAACATTTGAATCAACTAAAAATGGAATTATACCGTTATACCAATGATATGAAATTTAAAAATGCCAAATCGATGGGACATATTATGTTTGCCGCTTTTGAATTTATTACGCGTAACTTTAAAAATACAAATTTGATTTAATTTTTTACCATATAAGCGATATAAGTCAATTTAAGAAGTTGCTTTTACATGAACTTATATGACTTACATGGTTTAAATTGAACTTAAAGATTTAAAAATTATGAAAAAGTTTTTTTTATTCGGAATTTCTATCGCTTTATTGGCTTGTCAGGAAAAATCTAATAGTGATTTAAAGACACTTTATTCGCTTCCTAAAAAATTAAAAGAAGTCTCTGGAATTACATATTTTCCCGAAACGAATTTGATATATACTTTAGAAGACAGCGGAAACAAAAACGCTATTTATGCCTTAAATTCTGAAGGAAAAATTGCCAAAACAATTACAGTTTCTAACGCGACAAATGTAGATTGGGAAGATATTACAAAAGATAAAAGCGGTAATATTTACATTGGCGATTTTGGAAATAACGATAATGAACGCAGAGATTTATGTATTTACAAAGTCAATAAAAATCAACTGAATAAAGATGTGGCTGTAGCCGAATATAAAGTTTCATTTTCATATCCGGAACAAACAGAATTTCCTCCAAAGAAAAAAGAAATGTTCTTTGATGTTGAAGGATTTTTTGAGTACGGAAATTACTTCTATCTCTTTACCAAGAACCGTAGTAAAAACTTTGACGGAACAGCATTTATTTATAAAATACTAAATGCTCCGGGAACTCAAAAAGCGACTAAAATAGGAGAGTTTAAAACCTGTAATAATTATAATCATTGTGTTTTAACAAGCGCAACCATTAGCCCTGACGGAAAAAAAGTGGTGCTTTTAAGCCATGATAAAATTGTTTTGTTTAAAGGTTACAAAGGCGATTTATTTCATAAAGGTTCTCAAACCGAAATAAAACTAAATGACTTTTCACAAAAAGAAGCCATAGTTTTTAAAGACAATAATACGTTGCTTATAGCCGATGAAAAAACAAATAAAGTAGGAGGCAAGCTTTATGAATTTAAATTGAAGTAGTTTTTTTAGAGATTTTTACTACATTTGGCATGCTTCACTAAAAATATTGGAGATATTGCTTTATGAAAAATACGCTGCTTTTAATTGCCTTTCATTTCTTATTTCATTTCTCTTTTGCTCAAAATGGCGAAGTAATCAACAAAGAGGCTATTCATTTTAATTTAAAAAGTAATAACGATAGTATCGATTTTATTGTAATTGATACTGTTTTGAAAACTAAGAAACCAATTTTTTTGTTTTGTCAGGGATCAATGCCATTACCACTTTTTGTAAAATCCAAAGATGAACCAATGTGGATGATTGGTGGAGGCGTTGCTAATTTTAATATCGAAGAAATTAGAAAAAACTATCATTTAGTTGTGATTTCAATGCCAAAAACACCCGTAATTGTTGATGAAAAAAACTTAAACGAATCGTATTGCTATATTCCAGATCCAACTAAACCAACAGAATTTGCTTTAGAATATGAATTGGCTGATTACTTAGAGAATTATCAAAAACGAGCAAACACAGTTTTAAAATATCTACAGAAACAAAAATGGGTAGACAACTCAAAATTGATTGTTGCAGGTCATTCGCAAGGTTCAAAAGTAGCCTCGGCAATTGCAGTCAGTAACAAAAAAGTAACCAAACTGGGTTTGTTTGGTGCAAATCCTTTTGGAAGAATCGACCAAATGATTCGAAATTATAGAAAAGAAGCGGAGGCAAAAAAAATAACCTGGCAAGAAGCGGAAGAAAAAATCAACGACAAATACGATATGTTGCGCGAATCGTACAATGCCGATTCTATAAAAGTAAAACCGTATTTATTAGCTTGGAAATCTTTTTCTAAGCCACAAATAAATGATTGGTTAAAAATCGAAATCCCAACATATCTTGCCTACGGAACAAATGATATAGCTTCAGATTTATGTGATATTGTACCTTTATTTTACATTCAAAATGCTAAGAACAATTTGACCTTAAAACGTTATCCAAAGTTAGAACATAACTTTTTTGAAGTTAACGACGATGGCCGAGCAAATCACGATAAAGAACACTGGCCAGAAGTCATGAGCGAATTCGTAAAATGGACTTTAAATTAAAAAAGTAAGCCACGAATTACACAAATTTTTACGAATTAAAACTTTAAATAAAATTTTAAAAATTAGTGCTAATTTGTGTAATTCGTGGCTAAAAAAACTTTGTCCCTTTGAGCCTTTGTTACATTGAACCTTAAGAGCTAAAAACTATAAGCAGCCCCAAAAATAACCCTTCCGGTTTCGTCAGGAGATTTAAAATAAGAGATTCTTGCCGTTATAACATTAACAGCATTCACCCAAAGTCCGCCACCGTAATCCTGATGCCATTTATGCGAAGTTTCACCATCAAGCCAGATTCTTCCGTAGTCAAATCCACCTAAAATTCCGTAAGTAAAAGGAACAATTGTTCGTTGAATTTTTCCAATAGAAAAGCGTAAATCTGTACTTTGCGAGAAATAAGAATTTCCTAAAAAACGATCATTTCTATAACCACGCAAATCAGTATCTCCACCCAAAGCTGCACCTTGGTAAAACTCATAATTGTTGTTCAAAATAGCTTTTCCTTTTAAAAGAGTTGCCAAAACTAATTTTCCGTTATGATCAATCTTATGCGTAATTCCTAAGTAACTTTCGATAGTTGGAAAGTTTTGTTTCGTGTCATTCAAATTCGTTATCCAGGTTGCTGCGGCCATAAAAGCAATTCCTAAAGTTGGTTTCGCCACAAAATCAGAATTTTTAAAATGATACTTAATTTTTGCACCACCATAAACCTGACTTTCAAAAACATTTGGATTTATAATGTTTGGAGTGTCAATAAACCTATTCTCCGTTTCTTCAACTCTCAATTGTTGTAACATTGGTTGAATACTAAATTCACTTCCATATCTGCCAACATGTCTAATAGCCCCGGAAACATTAAATTTCTGAATACGAACACGATTATAATCCATTCCAAATGTGTCCGTATTATTTGCAGTTTCATTTCCGTAGCCAAAATAATTCACCGTAAAACTTGGAGTAGTATATTGCGATTCAACATCAATAACCCATTTGCCTAATAATCCAGGAAAATGAGCAGCATAATTAAACTCTAAACCACCAGTTGCAAAGTAGTAAAAACCATTTAAAATGTGTTTTTGAGTATACGGATTCTGTTTGAAATTGTTAACCGTATAATTTAAGTTAAAACCAAATTTTACACCATCATCAGGATTATAACCAATATTAGGCAATCCGGATACCACATTATATTTTGGTTTTTCGTAATTGTATAAGTTTACATCATAATCATCAGTAAGCTGTTTTTGAGCTTTTGAGTCCAAATTATAAGTATTCTCTTTTGATTTAAAATCATAAACAATTACCCTTTTTCCGTTTTCAATATTATAAGTATCATTGTTTTGTCCGCCAATCAAGCGAATTTTTGTTTTCGATTTGTGATTGCCGGTTACCTGAAAAACATCATTATCGTCTAAACCATAAATCCAAAGATTTTTAGTTTTATCATCGTTTATGTTTTTAGAGTACACCAATTCTTCACCTTCTTTCTTAATACGGAAAACTTGAATTTCGATACTATTTTTAGCATTATGATTGATAACGAATTTGTCTTTTTTATCCGTTCCCGCAATCATTACAGTATGACTTAAAACATCAAAATATTCTGAAGCATATTTTTGAAGATCTCCTTTTCTGCTTCTTAATTTTTGTTTGATATCTTCAATTGTTCCATCCTGAACTTCTTTAGGCAAACTTTTAAAAGCATTATCGATATCACGATCAGTTAAATTCTCCTGAATATATTTGGCTTGTGTAATCCAGTCCTTTCTATCAGATGTTTTCAAGAAAGCCAAATCAAGCGGATAAGGTTCTCTGTTCAGCCATTTTACATTGTCGATTTTAGCCTTAAAAGTTCGCATATGACGAAGTGCCGGAATATTCATTAATAGCGAAAGCAACGTTCCGTCATATTTAGAAAAAGCCTGATCGCGATCGCGGGGAATTGGTTTGTAAACAATTTTATTTTCCTGTTTATACTCGCCCCAACGCCATTGATCGTCGTGCCTGTCCCAATCGCCAATAAGCATATCAAACAAACGAGCTTTTATATATTCATTTTCGTCAACCGTATATTTTTCATCTTTATGAAGATTCTTCATCATGTCCGAAGTACTAATAATATCGGTAGGATTACCAAAGCTTTTAGCATCCAAATGATTATCTGCGGGTCTTTCTTCAACCATATACAATCCATCGCCAAAATTCGAATTAAATTCCTTTAAAGCATTTTGTTTCGGTATATAATACAAAACAGGATTAGTATGCGGAAGTCCTAGTTTATCAGCCAAATTTCCAACAGCAAATGGAGTATAAGGATGACTTGTAGTATAGAAATCCAGTAAAAAGTTCTCGGCATAAGTATCTTCAAAATCATTTACAATGTATTGATCCTTAAAAGCTACAGATTGTAAAAACTGAGTAGCACTTTTTTTCATGGCGCGCATAACATATTCACGTCCTTTAGAATCTGACAATCGTAAAGAAATTGATTGATGTCCGCCACCTTCTCGAATAGGTTTTAAACCACCCATCAAAGTATCTAATGTAGCCGTTTTGGCTTCGATAGGTAAGCTGTAATATTTTCTGTAATGATTCCCAAATAAGAATTTATGAACAAGACTTTTTTGGGTCATTTTTTCAGAATAAATTGAAGTAGTAATTTTTTGCGGAAAATTATTTGGAATATCTGAAGCCCAGTTTATTTCTTTAGCTTTTATAATTTCTTGTTCATAAAGCTTTTTTTCGTGATTATTTTCATTTCCAAAGTAAGTCACTTTTGCATCTCCACTTTTAAACAAGGTCAATGTCGCATAGCCATTTCCTCCATAAGAGAATTCAGTTGAATTTATGGCTCTTGCTGCTTCAGATTTAGATCCTGCACCACTAATAATTTGCTTGATATTTTCCTTGTTTACATATTGTAAATTGTGATCATGTCCAGAAACTACAATTACATTTTTCTGTTTTTGCAAAAGTGTTTTAATACGCTTGGCATAAATCGTGTATTGCTTATTTTGAATGTCTTGCGGACTTGCTCCAGATGTTTTTCGCAATAAATTAATAATCGAACCAATTACCGGAAGCGGTATTTTTTGTTCTAAAGGGAATAATTGTTTTTCTAAAGAATATTGACCACCGTGTGAACCATTACTCATTAATGGATGATGAATAGCAAGAATTACTGTTTTTTCCTGATTTTTATTTAAGATACTTTCTAATTCATCAAAAAAGTCTTCCCTTGTTTTAATATCACAATTATCATTGATCGTAGGATGATTGTTCCAGTCTTCTAGAAACCATTCACTGTCAATTGTTACCAACGTTGCAGTACTGTCAATTTTTACATCTTCAATAGCACAACTTTTTCGGGGTAAAAAAGCTTTTTTATCGTTAAGATATTTATTCACAAAATCAGCCTGAAGTTCCAAGCCTTTTATGCCACTATACCAATCGTGATTTCCCGGAATAACAATTGTTTTTCCCTTAAAGCCTTTTGTTAGTTTTAATTGATTTGTAAGTTTTGTTTCTGCCAAAGTTTTCTCTTCAGCATTATTATCACTAGGAAAACCCTTAGGGTAAATATTGTCTCCAAGAAAAAGTAAAGTAGATTTTTTACTGGCTTTTTTTAGTTTTTGGTGCAGTAATTCTAAAGTTTCCTGAGCTTGTTTTTCGTCTGCATTTCCGGCATCGCCCACTAAATAAAAAGTGTGAGCAATTTTTATAGTATCAGTTGCGTTTTCTGTATCGACAGCACTAACATCTTTTCCGTATTGTGCCTTGTGCGTTGCGCAGGAATAAAAGAGCAGTAGTAGTGCTATTGTTAAAGAAAAGGTTTTAATTTTCGCAATAAAATGATTATCCAAAAACAATTTCATAATTTAGTGGTATAAAAATATTCTTTATGAATCTAATAGAACAATCCGAGGATTTCGTCAGTAATTTACTCAAAGATAAACTTTCTAATCTATATTCTTACCATAATTTCAACCATACTTTAACAGTTGTAAATGCGGTTAAAGAGCTTTGCAAAAAAGAGGAAGTAAACGATGATGAAAAAGAAATGCTTTTGATTGCCGCTTGGTTTCATGATACGGGCTACATTACAGGTTATGAAAATCACGAAAAAGAGAGCGTGAAAATTGCAACCGCTTTTTTGAAAGAGAAAGAACAATCTGATGAATTTATTGCCAAAGTTTCGAATTTGATAATGGCAACTGTTAAAGAATATATTCCAAAAACACATTTAGAAAAAATAATTAAAGATGCCGATTTTGCTCATTTAATGGGAACAGAGTACGCAACTACTTGTGAACTATTGCGCATTGAATTGAAAAACACTTGGAATTTAAATTTTTCTAATGAAGAGTGGGCAAAAGAGAATTTGAATTTTTTACTGAATAAACACCGTTTTTATACGGATTATGCGCAACGAAAGTGGCAACCTTTAAAAGAGAAAAACCTACTTCTGGTACAAAAGAAAATCAAGAAACAAGCAAAGAAAGCCGCAGATGCCGTTGAAGCCGAGAACAAAAAGAATAATAAAATCGAAAAACCAGATCGTGGTGTCGATACTTTGTTTCGTGTCACTCTAGGAAATCATACACGCTTAAGCGGAATTGCTGATAGTAAAGCTAATATCTTACTTTCTGTAAATGCTATTATTATTTCGATTGCACTATCTTCTATTATTCCAAAATTAGACAGTCCTAAAAATGCCCATTTAGTAATTCCAACTTTCATAATGTTGATGTCTAGCGTTATTACTATAATTTTTGCTATTCTTTCGACAAGACCAAAAGTAACAACCGGCGTTTTTACCCGCGAAGACATTGAGGCAAAGAAAATAAACTTATTGTTTTTTGGAAATTTCTACAAAATGCCGCTCGAAGAATATGATTGGGCAATGAACGAAATGATGAAAGATCGCGATTATTTATATTCAACCATGATCAAAGATTTATATTATCTGGGATTGGTTTTACAGCGCAAATATAAATTGCTACGAATTGCGTATAACTTTTTTATGATTGGAATTATCATAACCGTAATCTCTTTTGTTATCGCTTTTAAATCGATTTAATTTTTGGTTGAGTAAGTTAAAAGCTTTGTCAAAATAAACATGATTAAGCAGTTATAACCGCATTTTTGTCATTCCGAGGGACGAGGAATCTCCGCAAGAAACTAACACAAAGTTTTTCCTAAATTGTCGAGCTACTCGTGAAGATTCCTCGTTCCTCGGAATGACAAGACTATATAATATACTATATTTCAAGTTTACGTTTTTTTTTGTAAAAAGTTCCGAAGGAACGATCTATTTTGTAGCAACGGATTTTAATCCGTTGAAAAGAATAAAAAAAATAGTTTTGTCATTCGAAATCGAGATAACAAAAATGCGGATACTAAATCTGCATGCATTAATTAGTTAAGTTCATCTAATAAATCCTGATACGTAATTTTTTGCGCCACAGGATTAGCATTATTATTTATTACTTTCACACGAATTGCTCTTAAACCAGAAACACCTTGTAGATCTTCGACTTCAAATTGTTCAATTGATGGTTCGAGAATTTTCTTGTGTTGCAAGTATTTAATATATTTTAAATATTCAGTTTCTTCGCTATTTTGCGAATACACAATCGTTATTTTTTCCTTTTCAGTAATACGTTCGCTACTTCCTTTAATGTTCGATTTATCAATACGTTTTTTTACAACCTCATATCTTGCGTTGTAAGTTCCGTCAACATCAAAACGTTTTTCATCCATTCTAAAACGAATCGAAAGCGGAGCACTAAAAACCAAAATCAACGAAGTAACATCCAGTTCATAAGGCAAAGAAGCTTTAAGCTGATGATGTTCCAATTCCATTTCGCATAACGTTTGCAATTGCCACAAACGCAAGTTGTGCAAATACATAATATCAAAAGGTTTCGTTGGAGCGATCGATGCTCCTATATAGAGATTATGTTCTACACCATCTGTTTTAAAACGTTCGTAATAATGCGGATAAATTTGTTGTGCTTCAATTTGTTTTTTGTCCAAAACCGAAGCCAGTTTTTTATTTATAATAGACATTGCATTATCAAATTTCTTGCGCTCTTGATAAAACAATCCGCTTTTTTCATCCAAGCTTTCAAAATACAAACGTTCCAGTTTTTCGCTTTTTTCAGTCTCTTTCGTATTCTTTAACAGCGGATGAATTTCTTCTTCGATATAACGTTGAATATGCTGTTCTGTATCAGCTTTTAAAGGAAAATTCAATTCATCTCGGAATGATTCCAATTCAAATTTTCTTTGCTCCAGTAACACCAAATTAGTATTAGGATCTTGCGATTCAAATATCTTTAATAAAGCCGTTAATTGGTTTTGAAGATCTTTTTTTACCGTTTCATTTCTATGTTCAGATGAACCTTTAATGTCTATTTGTCCATATAAAGGGTAAACATTTTTAAACACAATTTCCTTAAAAATATAATCTTTAGTATGATTAATATTCTGAAAGTAATTTTGAGATTCACGTTTAAATTTCCAATACACACTTGGGTGAATCGTAGTATATTCACGTTGAATAATAGCTTCAATTTGATGTTGCATATCCGTATTGTAACGATCAATAGTATCCGTTAAATACGGTAAAACCAATTCCAGTTTAGTTGCGTTAACACTATTTAAACCTCTTAGAGTTGAAGAAACCAGTTCTACAACGCCCAGTAAATGTCCGTCCTTTATAATTGGAGCAAAGACACAACTCATAATACCTTGCTTTAATAAATGTTCGCCAAGCTTTTTATTGTCTGATTCTTCAATGAATTTTTTTACATTAGAAATAACCAAAGGTTCTTTTTTGTCTAATAATTTTTCGAAAGAACATCCAAAAAGAGCATTCTTACAATCGACTTCCTGATCTTTTGAAAGTAAGAAACTTTGCAGTTGAGTTTCAAATTTTATAGGTCTAATAAACTTTTCTTCTTCAGGATTGTAAACAATAAAACCAACTCTTAAATCAGGAATTTTAAAAATCGATTTAAAAATATTAGCTATAATTTCATCTGTTGCAACAGATTTTGAATCAGGTTTTAATAAGTTACTTTTCAGATTAGAAATAGCACTTTCTGTAGTAGCATCAAATAATGAAACAATTCCAAAACCTTTTAAAGTCCAGCTTCCTTTAGGAAATTTTGTTTTCCAAAGTTCAATATCGTTGTAATTGTCAAGCAACAAATCAATATCATCTTGAGTTAAATGCAAGGAATTTTCAGTTGGAATAATTTCCATGAAATCTGCATTATACAAAATGCGATAATGTTTTTCTACACCCTCTTCGTCCGGAATATCATAGAAAAAAGGTTTATTAAAGTCAATATGCTGTTTATAATAACTACTTAAAATTAAACAACAATTATTGATATAGAATTGATGATCATCAAAGTCTCGAATTTCCATGTCGAACTCAGAGCCCGCGTTACTTAGGATTTTTTTGAAACGTTCTGTATAATTAAATGATAGATTTTGAAATGGAATGGTAACCGCTTTAATTTCATTGTTAGTCAAAGCCGTTGGAAATAAATCTGCCAAAAGATATTTAATCACGGCTTCATTATTTTTAATAATATCAAAATTTTCAATTCCGGTTCGTAATTCCGGAATTGGTTCTATTTGTTTTAAAATTGCTTTTGCGTAGTTCGCTCTGTAATCAACATTTGATAAAGCAATTTCTTCAAAAGATTCAATTAGTTTATGAAATGAAATTATGGTTTTAAAGGGACTTTCGTTGTATAAATGAATATCCATCTGAATTTGTTTTTAGACTACAAAATTAAGCATAAATTAAGAATCAACAGCATTTTGCAGTTTCTTTCGCTGGATATAATAGCGCTGTAAGCCTTTATAAATGGGGATATTTTGTGTAAGTTTTGTATTTTAACTAAATATTAACATTAATAATAACGGAACGATCGTTCCGTTATTATATCTTTGTAGTGTAATAATTGAATAATCAATAACTTAAAAAATAATAAAATGAAAAATTTAGAAAACAAAGTAGCAATTGTAACAGGTGGAAATAGTGGAATTGGTTACGCAGCGGCAGCAGAATTTGTGGCACAAGGAGCGAAAGTAATTGTAACAGGTAGAAACAAAGAAGCCTTGGCAAAAGCTGAGACAGAATTAAAAGTAACAGGAATTGTAGCAGATCAATCAGATTTAAAATCTATTGACAGTTTAGTAGAGCAAGTTGCAGCGCAATTTGGTAAAGTAGATATTCTATTTCTTAATGCTGGAACTGCTGCTTTTGCTCCGGTAGATTTTGCTTCAGAAGAGCATTATGACAGTATTATGAATGTAAACGTAAAAGGGGTTTATTTTACCGTTCAAAAAGTATTACCAATCTTAAATGATGGAGGTTCAATTATTTTTAATACTTCAATAAATGCTCATGTTGGTATGCCAAATTCAAGTGTTTATGCTGCAAGTAAAGCTGCGGTTCTATCATTAAATCGTGTTTTTGCTACAGAATTAGCGCCTAGAAAAATTAGAGTTAATGCCGTTTCTCCTGGTCCTATCGAAACTCCGCTTTATGGAAAATTAGGTTTAGAAAAAGAAGAAGTAGAAGGTTTTGGATCAGTTTTGGGAGAAAAAATTCTATTGAAACGTTTTGGACAAGCTTCAGAAGTTGCTAAAACAGTTAGATTCCTTGCTTCAGACGATGCGTCATTTATAACTGGAACTGAAATTGTTGTAGATGGTGGACTTACTGTTAACGCTGTAGTTTAATTATATTTTTTTTGAGCAAATTCAGGAACGATTGTTCCGTATTTTATATCTTTGCAAAGTAATTTAATAAAGTAATCATGGCTAGAACAAAGGAGTTTAAAGAAGATCAGGTTTTAGATAAAGCTATTGAGATTTTTTGGCACAAAGGGTACAACGGAACTTCGGCGCAGGATTTAGTAATGCATTTAGGTTTAAGCCGTTCTAGTTTGTACGACACTTTTGGAGACAAGCAGAAGCTTTTTGCCCAATCGTTGCGACGTTATCAGAAAAATGCACAAGATCAAATTATTGAGCTTTTTGACAAATCGGAGAATATCAAAGAAACTTTACACGATATTTTTAAACAAGCTGTTGTAGAAAGTCTCGACGATAGAATTACAAAAGGTTGTTTTATGGTAAATTCGTCTATAGAACTTGCGATGCATGATGAAGAAATAGCCAAAATAGTAAAGAGCAACAGTCAGAAAATGGAAGAGGTTTTTACAAATGCGGTACAAAAAGGCCAAGATTTAGATCAGATTTCTAAAAGTAATGAAGCAAAAGTTTTGGCTAGATTTATTTTTAACAATTATTCTGGAATTCGGGTTTTGGCGCGTACTGGCGAAAGAGATAAACAAGTTTACGATGATATTATAAAAGCTTTATTTTCTGTATTATAATTTAACGAATAATTAAAATAAAAAACGGCAATTACTAATGTAGTTGCCGTTTTTTGTTTTAAGTAAGTAATAGAAAATGAATGACTTCTAGCTTTTTTCTTCTTTGTTGAAGTAAACTAGGTAGTAATACATTTGTTTTTCTTCATCCCAACCTTTTTCAACAAATTTTTCTGCACTTTCAGGATTGATAAAATCCATTTTAATCTGAATGTGAGTATCTAGATTAATAACGTTTTTAATCGATTTTCTGGCGTCAGAAACTGCTGCGTTTGCAATAGGGAATGAGGTTACATCTTCGATGCTATATTTTTCTCCTTTATCAACTTTGTAATTTTTGAATTCAGGAATTAAGTCTGGATTGTCTAATACTTCATTTAAGAAATTTTGTTCTTCAAACTGATCGTTTTTTGCAAAATAATTTACAGAACGGTTCATAAACATTACTTCTTCTTTTTTGTCTTCTGCCGGTAAAACAACATCTTTTGCGAAGTTCTGGCAGAATTTTAAGTATTTTTTAGTGATGAAGTTTTCATCTTCAAAAGCATCAACAGATAAAAAGTGCTCTAACCAGTAACGTGCATCATAACGGTTACTGTCTACAGTTAGAATTTTATAACCTTCTTCTTTTTTGTAATTAAAAATCAAACAACCTTTATCCAATTTGCTCAGGTTAATACCTTGTTGCAAAATCATTTCCAGGTTACTGTCTTTCTCTTCAAATTGTAAAAAGTCGGCTTGTAACTCACTTTTAAAAATTCCGATAGCATCAACAACATTATTGTCGATACTTAAATTTGTTAAATACGTTACATAAACCTCTCCGTTTTTAATGTGCGGGTGATTAGACTGTTCGAATAAATGTGTAGTGATTCTTTTTGAAATCTCCTGTAAATTCGCAGGATTATCAAAAATCTCTGTAGCATATTTAAACATGTCGTTGTAATCCAAATCGACTTCGTGCGCAAACTGATAATAGTTTTCTTCTTTCTCTCTAAAAGGCTTAAAGAAGTATTCTTTTACCAAGGGAACAATTTCATCATTTAAGTTAAAAGGTTGTTCCGATAAAAAAATTGCTTCGTTTCTGCTTTTGTTTCCTACGCGGTGTATCGCAAGCGTCTCGATGTGGGTGTTGAAAAGATTTATCATGTATTTATTTAGGTTCAGAGTGGCAGAGGATCAAAGGGACAAAGGTTAGTTACGGGCTTTTATTTTTCTAATAAAAGCACTTAACATTCGTTCTATTTCTCTGCTTTCTCCATTTATTTTATTAAATTGATTCTCGTTTATATACTTTAAATTGAATGAGATTTCAAGTTGCGTTTGCATTTCGAATAATGACGAAATTGAAATGTTTAAAAATCGTAAATAATCATTATTTCCATCTCTGCCATAACCTTCTGCAATATTACTGGGTATTGATATTGAACATCTTCTGATTTGTGAAGATAGTCCATAAATTTCTTCTTTAGGAAATGAATTTGTTATTTGGTAAATCTCGGTAACTAAGTTCATTGATTTTTGCCAAATCAAAAGGTCACGAAAAGTATTCATATTGTTTGTATTTAAAAAAATAAATACAAAAATAAAAATATTCCTACTTTTTAAATCAAAGATTTAAAATAAAAACCTCTAAACCTTTGTAACTCTAAACCTCTGTACCTCTAAAAGACTAATTCCAATTTTCTTCAAATCCGTAATCTTCAAAACTGTCATCGCCTTCGAACATGTCTAGATCTTCTTCGTCTAAATCATCTTCAAACTCGCCGTAGATGTCGTCGTGCATATCAGCTTCAAAGCTTTTTTCTCCAGAATCATCAGGCATTTCTCCATGCGAAAATAAAGTTTCAGGATAAGGAGCTCCTGCGATTTGATCTTCAATAGCAGCCAATTCAACTAAGAAAGTCCACATATTGATAAAATCGTAAACGTAGATAATTTTAGTGTTTTCCTTGTCTAAGATAGAAGATAATGGATAATCGCCCATAGTTCGTTGTTCACCCGGAACATCACCTGTATCAAAAAGCGGAATTTCATCTTCTTGATTCCAAGTTTCATCGCAAGTATAAAACGAAGCTACTTCCATTCCGTCAAAACCAAAAGCGTTGAAGATTGCATTGTGTAAATCCTCAAGAGTATCGTCTTCAAGAATTGCAATGTCTCTAAAAATATCTTCTTCGGCGTCTAGAATTACTCTAAATTTATAAACCATAATCTTTGTTTTTATTGAAAGCTCAAAGGTAAAATATAAAAAACGAAATACGAATTAGGAATTGAGATTTGTTGAAAAGATTTTAGATTATTTAGAAGTCGATGTAGTTTGTCATTTCGAGGAACGAGAAATCACACTAGATAACAGGCAAAGCTTATCGACAATTATTCGCTTAGTTTGATGTGGGATTTCTCGTTCTTCGAAATGACAAGTAAAACTGAATAATTTCTATTTCCTAACCAAACGTTTTCTAATCTTGTGATAGTGTTTATGGTAAGTACTATGACTAGGATATGACCTGCTTGAAGTCATATTGTTGAATATTAATGCTGTTATAAACAGAATTAACACACCAATTAAAACGGGAGAAATAACATACATATATCCTAAATCTTTTATTTGGCTAGAAGCCGTAACAGCAATAAGTGCAGTTGCTCCTCCCGGCGGATGTAAAGTTTTGGTAATTTGCATAAATATAATGGAAAGTGAAACGGCCAATGGAGCGGCTATCCAAACAATATCCGGAACCAATTTATTTACAGTTACGCCAATAAATGCAGAGATTAAATGACCACCAATTAAGTTTCGTGGTTGTGAAAATGGACTTTGGATAATACCATAAATTAATACACTTGAGGCTCCAAAAGATCCAATTAAATACACCATATCATTTCCTGAAAAGTGTATGGATTGAAGGTATGATAAAATTCCAATTCCAACGAATGATCCTAAAAATGACCAAAAGTGCTCTTTGTAATCGACTAAAGTTTCTTTGTAAAGTATGTAACGAGTTTTACGATAGCCTCTTTTTATTTTGGGAGTTGGCATAAATGCGAAATATTTATTGTGGTATTATTCATTGCAGATTTAATGAATGTTTAAAAAATCTGCACAATCTGAATTGAAAAATTATTTAATTAAACTAGGAGAATAAGTATAAACGGTATGCGGATAAATCATTTTGGCCGTGTATTTTGAAATCAAACAAACTACCAGAATAGGTAAGAACAATGTATAATCGTTCGTTAAACCGCATACTAAAAATATTGCTGTAAAAGGCGCGTGAATACTGGCACTTAATACAGCTGCCATTCCAATAATCATGAAGTTAACCGGAATTACATTTACATGAAAAAAGGTATTTAGTATAGAAGCCAGTAATAATCCTAAAAATGCTCCAATAAACAAACTAGGAGCAAAAACTCCACCATCACCTCCAGAAGCTAGAGTTATAGAAGTTACGATAGGTTTAAGAATCAATATTCCTATAAAAGTTAAAGCTAATGTTACAGTTAATGGAATTTGTGATGAGTTACTAAAAATTGCTTTTATAGCGTGATATCCTTCTCCATATAATTGAGGAAAAATGAAAAGAGAAACGCTCAATACTACTGACCCAATTAATATTTTATAATAATGTGTATCGATTTTTCCAAATTGAGATTTAAAAAATAAAACACAACGTGTTAAATAAACCGAGTTCATTCCGGCTAAAATTCCTAAAAGAATAAAATAAGGAATCGCTTTTAAATGCCAAGTTGTTATTGAAACCGCAAACAACGGTTCTTCTTTTAAAATTGAAAGTAAACCAAAAGCAATAGAAACGGCAATAACATTTGAGATGATAAACGCACGTGTTACTTTTCTGGAAATAACCTCAAGAGCAAATAAAATACCTGCAATTGGGCTGCTAAAAAGTGCCGTAACTCCGGCTGCAACTCCCGCGCAAATTAACTCCGTTTTGTATTTGCGAAAAACATTTTCTTTCTCGTGTGCAACAGAACCAATTGTAGCAGTTGCAACAACAGTCGAAACTTCGATTCCTGTTGAACCTCCAAAAATAACAGTAAGTAAGCCGTTTATAAAATGAGATGGAATTTTATAAGAGGGAAGATTTTTTTTAGTTTTTGTACTTTCAAAAACCTCTTTGATTCCTTTGTTTTCTTTTTTCTTGAAAAGATATTGTCTCAGAAAATAAATTACCGATAATCCGAATGCTGGAAAAATGACATAATAAATAGGATTTACCGAAACTTCATGAAAGAAGATTTCCTCGTAATATTCCGTAATTTTTTTAAGAGAAATTCCTAAGAAAGCAGATAAAAATCCAATTAAAATAGAGACAATAACTAATTTTTGAAAGACAATAAATTGATGATTCTTTTTGATTTTCGCCGTTTTGTTCATCAGAAGTAAATTTGTAAATCGCGGGATTTTGTTTGCGATTTCACAAAATTAGAGAATCAAATTGGTTTTTTAGTGAAAAAGACTCAATATATTGTGTTAAAACTTATTAAATAGGATAATTCTTTCAATGATTTTTTTAGGAATATTGCGATATAAAGCCCTTAATAAAGTATGGGTTTTTACTCATTGACTCCAGCTTTAGCTGGAGATATTAGATGGTAAAATTTTAAAATAAAAGGGCTTTAGCCAAACTCATAACTATAGTTTGGCTAAAGCCTTTTATTATTTTAACTATTCCACCAGCTAAAGCTGGCGGCAATTTACAAGATTATTACCTTTCATAAAATTCAATAGGCAATTCGTCCGGATCAGCAATAAAAGTGAATCTTTTTTCGGTCGTTTCGTCAATTCGTATAGGTTCTGACTCCACATTTTTTGTGTCTAAAAAAGCAATTGTTTCTTCTAAATTAATTACTTCAAAAGCCAAATGACGCAAACCAACTGCTTCTGGCCTTGAAGGACGCTTGGGCGGATTTGGGAAAGAGAATAGTTCTACAACATAAATACCATTTAAAGCCAAATCAAGTTTATAAGATTGACGTTCCTCTCGATAAATTTCTCTAATAATGGTCAAGCCCAAAACCTCTGTATAAAAAGTTTTAGATTTTTGATAATCGGAGCATAAAATGGCGATATGATGTACTTTATTTAAGGTAAGCATTTTTATTTTTGTTGTGATTCTTGATTTAATTTTCTAATTACTTTTGCCGGATTTCCAACGGCCAATGAGTTGTCTGGAATATCTTTTGTGACAACAGATCCAGCTCCAATAACACAGCCTTTCCCGATGGTAACACCTGGACAAATTACAGAATTTCCGCCAATCCAGCAATCATCTCCAATAGAAATTGGCAAAGCGCTTTCTAATGTTTTCCTTAACTCAGCGTCAAGCGGATGAGTTGCCGTATAAATTTGAACATTTGGTGCAAAAAATACATTTGAGCCAATAGTGACAGGCGCACAATCTAAAACGACACAATTTACATTAAAATAAACATTGTCTCCGCACGAAATATTATAACCATAATCGCAATGAAATGGAGGTTCGATATAAAAATTGCTGCCCGTATTAGGAATTAATTCTTTTAAAATTTCCTTTGCCTTTTTAGTTAAGCGATATTCAGTTACGTTTAAACGGTGCAAGTAATTTTTAGCTTTTCGGCGGTCTTTTACTAAAGTGGGGTCACCAGCGAGGTAATATTCTCCTGCGATCATTTTTTCTTTTTCTGTTTTCATATTGTTTCAGCTAGAATAATTTTGTCTTTACTTGATGTTATTTTTTTTAAGAATTTCGTTTAGAGAATCACTTCCCCAATCTTCGTTCATATTTTTGTTTTTCTTTCTTGTATCCAGAATTCTTTTATTAATGGATTGATCTTTAAAAGAAATTAACGTTTCGACAATTTGTAAATATACATGAGGATTATCTTCTGTTTTTAATCTTTTAAAAAGCGTTTCAGTAAAAGAAGCGTCTTTTAACTCTAATACTTTTGTACAATACATTTCAAAATCATTCACATAAGCATTAGTGATTTTGTCTTTGATTATATCGTATGCTAACGATTTATCATTTAGTAAAATGAAATTTAGCATCGTTTCATCTAGATTTTCAGAAAACATGCTTTTGCTTATCTTGGGAATTACTTTTGTCTGTTTTATTTGATAATTTGACAACAGCTCTTTTTTACTTAACTCAAGGGTTTTAGCACTATTAAGCTTTAAAAAATAATCAAAACCGTCTATCGTAATAATATGCTCATTCTGCCAAATTTTCCATAATAGATCGTCATACAATTCACATTTGTTGGCTAAAATAGCTTCGTAAACAAATTCGATATGATACTTTTTAATATCATGATGCTGAACTTTTGTAAATGGAATTGTTAGTAATTCTAATGCCTTTTGGTTTTTATATGCGGCAATTGCTTTATATAATTCTTTCCATTCATGAGAAAAATGATCGTTATCTAAAGTTAGATATAATTTTTTTTCTAAAAGTGGAAAAAAATGAGAATCTGGAAAATTTTGTATGGCTTGATAAGTGAAATAATATCCGCTTTCCCTATCTTCATCGCGTTCTCTATTTTTAAGAATCAGTTCTATGTCTTGTGGGTTTTTATACTTAGAAAGTGTAATTAAAGCACTTTGATTATGATGTTTTAGGACCATTTCTCTCACTTTAGGATATAAATACTCCGTTGGAACTGCATTTTCGATTGCATCATATCCAGCATAAAGATTATTTTCCTTGTCAATTAAAAGACTTTGCAGCTTTTTAAATTCCGTTTGATTTAATTGTTGAACATCGGTATTTTCGTATTTTGGATTAACAAGGTTGATAAAAAAATCACCCACTTTTTCCATTGACCCAATGCACCCAAATTGAGTTTTTACAGTTGTGCTATCTGTAATATGATCTTTAACTATCGAAAACAAATTGGTATTTTTATTAGATGCTAACGCCCAGAAAGAATAGCATCTTACAACTCCATTTGAATGATTGATAAGTGTTAATAGTTCTTGCTTTGATGCATTCTTTTTTAATTCTTCAAAGTTTTCATATTGTTTTGGTTTAATCCCAGCAGAACCCACTGCAGAACCCATAAGAACATTTATTTTTTCTATTTTTTTAACGATTAGATTGGTCTCATTTGATATTTCGGAACTCGTTTTTCCGGAACAACCAAATACCAGAAATACCAATATTAAAGATGTAATTATAGAAGTCTGTAAAATAAATTTATTCATATTGATTAAAATGGGGATTTCATTAAAAATTAGAAACGGTCGCTGTTATATCTTTTTCTTAGCAATTTTTTCGTGAATTTTTAATGTTTCCTGTAAAGCGGCGGTTGCATACCAAGGTGTTAATTCCGCTTCTAGTAATTTGGCATTTATTGCAGGATCTGTGGTAACGAGAGCTTGCGCTTCTTCGATAGTTTCAACATTAAAAATATAAATTCCTCTATAATTTCGATCATTTTTCATAAAAGGCCCTGCTACAACCAATTTTCCTTCTTTGGCTAATTTTCCAATATTTGCCATATGACCTTCAAACAATTTTTTTGTTTCTTCTTTTGAAGCAGTTGTATTTGTACCGGATTTCAATAGGCAGAAAACATATTTTTTCATTCCATATTCATCAGCTTTTAGAGATTTTGCCAGACTCTCGTCATATTTGGTGTCGGTTTCTTGCGAAAATCCAATCGAGGTAATCAATAAAAATGCTAGTATTTGAAGTGAATTTTTCATGAGAAAATGTTTTTAAAGTAACTTTTTCAAAATAACAATTTGCCCTAAATGATAAACATCATGCTGAATGATACCGTGAAGATGTTCGTAATAAGTGTGATTATTATTTGCGTAAATTTTATCTAAATCGGCATCATTAAAATCAACAAAAAAGGCATTCCATGATTCTTGCGATTTTTCCAGATTTTGAAGTGATTGTTCCCACGCAGCTTCAGATGGATCTATAACAGGTACAAAATAATTGTGGTCAGGAGTTATAATCGTTTCTCCCTGAACACGTCTTAAAATGTTTCTTCTCCATTGTATTAAGTGGTTGACAATTTCCCAAATAGTGTTTAGTTTAGGATTTATTTTCCTGTAAGCTTGTTCTGCATTAACATCTTTTAAAGTCTTTGCTAAAGTCACCTCCAGCCAAGGTTCTCCATTATAAACGGACTGATATAGATTCGAAATTCTTTTGTTTTCTGACATAATCGATAGTTTTTAAATCCTGATAGCTAATATACAAATAAGTATTTTACAACTCATCCACGAAATTCTACAATTGGGTTATTTAATATTTTTTAACAAGAATTGTTAAAATATATTTGCCTCATCAAAACCAAAGACCACCAAAAATTAATACCATGAAAACCAAGTTACTTTTTACAATTTCCTTTTTATTTTTAACCGCTTTTACTTTTGCCCAAAATACTATTTCGGGAAAAGTATTGGATCAAAAAGGAAAACCAGTTCCGGGAGCCAATATTTATTTAGACGGAACTTATGACGGAGCTACAAGTTCTGAAACAGGAGATTTTTCGTTTGAAACTACTACAACAGGAAATCAAACTTTGGTGATTAGCTTTTTATTGTATGAAACTTTTAAAAAAGAAATTGATGTCACTAATTTTAAAGATCAATCGGTAAAACTAAGAGAAAATGTAAATGCGCTTGACGCGGTTGTTATTACAGCTGGAAATTTAGATTCTGGCGATAAAGCAAGAGTTTCGGTATTAAAACCTTTAGATATTGTTACTACGGCTGGTTCAGCCGGAAATATTATTGCTGCTTTGCAAACATTGCCCGGAACACAAAATGTTGGAGAAGATGGACGTTTGTTTGTTCGTGGAGGGGAAGCTAGCGAAACGCAGACATTTGTAGATGGAATTCGCGTAGCACAACCCTATGGCGCAACAACCAATAATTTGCCAACGCGTAGTAGATTTTCACCTTTTTTGTTTAGTGGAATGTCTTTTTCGACAGGAGGTTATTCTGCAGAATATGGAGAAGCTTTATCTAGTGTTTTACTTTTGAATACAAAAGATGAAGCCGATCAGAATAAAACAGATATTTCTTTTATGACCGTTGGTTTGGGAGTTGGAAATACGCAAAAATGGAAAAAAAGTTCGTTAAGTGTTAATACCAGTTATATAAATTTAGCGCCTTATCAAGCCGTAATTCCGCAAAATGTAGAGTGGAACAATCCGTATCAATCTTTTGGTGGCGAGGCAGTTTATCGTTACAGCTTAGAAAGGGGGATTTTTAAGTTCTATGCCGCTTTTGATGCTGAGAAATTTGACTTAAATCAAAAAAATGTCAATTTTAAAGATCCAATTAGAACAGATTTAGACAATAACAACTTTTATTTGAACGCCTCTTACAAAGGAGATTTTGGAACAGGCTGGCAGCTTACATCAGGAATTAGTTATGGCTACAGCAAAAATAAAGTCAAATACGATATTAACGATATAGACAGTAACGAAAATGCTGCTCAGTTAAAATTGAAGCTGAGAAAAAACATTTCAAACTATTTTAAATTATCATTTGGAGCAGATTATTTTATCACAAAATTTAATGAGAATTTCGATAATAACATTTCTATAAAAACAGCAAATGGTTACGATTCTAATATTGCCGCTTTTTATACGGAAGGAGATATTTTATTCTCGAAAAATCTGGCTGCAAAAGTAGGTTTTAGACTTTCGAACAATAGTTTACTAGACGAAACGAAACTTGCGCCAAGAGCTTCAATTGCGTATAAGTTTTCAAAAACCAGTCAACTTTCATTTGCTTACGGAGATTTTAGTCAAACGCCTGTTGTCGATTATATTAAATTTTCAAGATACCATCAGTTTGAAAGTGAGAAAGCACAACATTATATCCTGAATTATCAGTTTACAAAACCGGGTCAAATTTTTAGAGCCGATTTATATTATAAAGATTATAGTAATTTGGTTCAATACAATACAAGAGATATTCAGTACAATTCAGTATTCAATAATAACGGTTCAGGTTATGCAAAAGGTTTAGAATTGTATTGGAGAGATAGTAATTTGTACAAAAACTTAGAATACTGGATTTCATATTCTTATATTGATTCTGAAAGACTTTACAAGAATTTTCCAACTATGGCAACTCCAAATTTTATTGCCAATCACAGTTTGTCAATTGTAACGAAGTATTTTATTACGGATTGGAAATCACAAGTTGGTTTTACTAATAGCTACAGTTCAGGACGTCCGTATAATGATCCCAACCAAACGCAATTCATGAACGGAAAAACAAAATCATACAATAGTTTGAGTTTTAACTGGGCCTATTTATTAACAACTCAAAAAATATTGTACTTCTCGGTTTCAAATATTTTAGGAACTCAAAATGTTTACGGTTACGATTACGCCAAATTACCAGACCCAAATGGAGTTTATCAAAGACAAGCTGTTGTGCCAACCGCAGATAGATTCTTTTTCGTAGGTTTCTTTTGGACAATCAGCCAGAATAAAAGTGAGAATCAATTGAAGAATTTATAGAGGAAGGTACAAAGTGGCAAAGGTTCAAAGGGACAAAGTTTTTTATGAAAATAGATTAAATAGTTTAAAATATTTAAGTAAACCTTTGTCTTTATTCTGCACTTTGTCAGGTAACTAAAAAGAAAACCTATGAGCCTTTGCAACTCTGAACCTTTGAACCTCAAGAAAAAAAAACAATTCAGTAACCAAATTCAACAACTCAGTATTATTTAATTTTAAAACAGTAAAAAGCAACATACTTTTGAAGTATAAATTAAAAGGAACAAAGTAGCAAAGCTTCAAAGGGACAAAGTTTTTTGTGAAAATAGATCAAAAAAATAAAGCATTGAATTAGACCTCTGAACCTTTGCAACTCTGAACCTTAAAAAAAGAAGTTTTAATCATCAATCAAAAATTATAAAATCAAAATCCTAGTAATTAATCAATTAAAAAAAAGAAATCATGACCAAGATTATTACAATTATCACATTATTTATTTGCAGTTTATTATCTGCACAAACACAGTTTGAACAAGGAATGGGAAAAGCTTTTGGGCTTTGGAAAGAAGGGAAAAATACAGAAGCTTCGGCATTATTTGAAAGAATTGCAGCAGCCGAAAAAACAAGTTATTTGCCAAATTACTATGTAGCTTTAATTAATACTACATCGGCATTTTCTGAAAAAGATAAAACTAAACTTAATTTGATGTTGACAAAAGCACAAGACGCATTGGATATCGAATTGATTAAAGATCAAAATAATGCCGAATTATATGCTTTGCAAGCTCTAATTTATACGGCTTGGGTTGTAGCTGACCCAATGACAAACGGAATGAAGTATTCGGCTAAAGTGATGGAAGCTTATGCAAAAGGAAAAGCGATCGACCCAAATAATCCAAGAATTGTTTTTGGCGAAGCCGATTATCAAATTGGAGGAGCAAAATGGTCAGGAGTAGACACAAAACCATTGTGTGCACAAGTTGACAAAGCTGTTGAACTTTTTGCTACTTTTAAGCCAGAAACTCCTTTTTCGCCAAAATGGGGATTAGAAAGAGCACTAGAAGTTCAGAAGAACTGCAAAAAATAAATTTAATATATACTGAATAGAATGAAAGACTATAGAAGCTCGTTTGGGGATTTAAAAAGTGGAACAATTACCTGTTTCAAGATATCTATGGTCTTTGCAGTAATATTTATAGCGCTTCTGGGAGATGATTTAAGTGTAAAAAGCGTTCTGGTTACATTTGGTGTAAGTTGCCTTTATTCTTTTGGATTGGGTTTTGGTAACGGATATATAAGTGTTTATCTGGATAAAAAATGGGATTGGCTGGAGCAAACAAATCTTAGGGTTTATTTTGGAATCATAATGACTGTTTTATATACCATTCCAGTAGTTCTAGGTATAAATTACTTCATTTTTGTGATCCTGCAAGGTGTTACTTTAGACGTTTTTTTTGGTCCAAAAATGATTTGGATACATATTTTTTATATCATTCTCTCATTAGGAGTTTCCACTTTTATGCAAGCCAGAAGTTTTATGGTAAAATGGAAACAGGCTTCAAAATTTGAAATAACACAACAAAAAATAATTGCCGGTACTGCAAATGCCAAATTTGAAAGTTTAAAAAATCAAATCGACCCGCATTTTCTTTTTAATAGTTTAAATGTTCTTAGTTCTTTAATCGAAGAAAATCCGGATAATGCACAACGATTTACCACTTCATTATCTAAAATTTATCGTTACGTTTTAGAACAAAAAGATAAAGAACTGGTATCGGTAGAAGACGAATTGTCGTTTGCAAAAACATATATGAATTTGCTGAAGATGCGTTTCGAAAATAGTTTGTTTTACGAATTACCAACAACAGGTATAAATCCAGAGGCAAAAGTAGTTCCGTTATCGTTACAGCTTTTACTCGAAAATACCGTAAAGCATAATGTTGTAAGTGAGCAAAAACCGCTTCATATCAGGATTTTTGTAGATGGAGATTATTTGGCAGTACAAAATGATTTTCAGAAAAAAGAAGTTTTACAAGACAGGCAAGGAGTAGGGTTGCAAAATATTGTTAATCGATATTCTATTATAACAAACAGAAAAGTACTGATTGAACAAAACGAAGAAAATTTCACCGTTAAAATTCCAATTTTGACCAAACAAATTTCAGTTATGGAAACAAGTGCAGATTACAGTGATGAAAATAAAGCTTATTTCAGAGCTAAAAAAAGAGTAGAAGAACTAAAGGGATTTTACGGAAACGTAATTTCATATTGTTGTGTAATACCATTTTTAATATTTATTAATTTAAGGTATTCGCCAGGATTTCAATGGTTTTGGTTTTCGGCTTTAGGATGGGGATTTGGAGTTGTAATGCATGCGTTTAAAGTGTTTGGTTACAGTTCTGATTGGGAAGAACGAAAAATCCGCGAGATTTTAGAAAAAGAAAACAAGCAAAAAACCTGGAAATAATGGAACCTAATTTTACAGAAACGGAACGCTATTATCAGGCTCAGAAAAGAGTAAAAGAAATTAGAGGATTTTATGAGCATTTAATAGTTTTTATTCTTGTTACCATAATTTTAATTGTAATAAACCTTATGACATCACCAGAATATTTATGGTTTTTATGGTGTATAATGGGTTGGGGTGTAGGGGTGGTTTTTCATGGATTGAAGGTTTTCGCAATTTCGCCCTTTTTTAATAAAGAATGGGAAGAACGAAAAATTAAAGAGTTTTTAGAGAAAGATAAAAATAAACCAACTTGGCAATGATCATGGAAGTAAATTTGAATGAAGAGGATAGATACTATTTGGCAAAAAAGAAAGTCGAGAGTATTAAGGGGTTTTATGGAAATTTAACCTCGTATATAGGTGTAAATGCGATTCTGATTTTTATTAATCTTTATACATCGCCGGAGTATTTATGGTTTTTTTGGCCATTAATATGGTGGGGAGTTGGAGTTGTTTTTCATGGATTAAAAGTTTTTGAAGTATTTCCGGTTCTGGGAAAAGACTGGGAAGAAAAAAAGATTAAAGAATTTATGGAGAAAGAGAAAGAAAGCAGAGATAAATGGCAATAATTTAATAAAAACTGAGATGGGACGATATAGAAGACAGATGTACGAAGAGTACGGACACGAATTTAGTAATGACGAAAGTTTTAATTTGGCATATAAAAAAGTAAAAAGAATAAAAGGATTTTATTCGCATTTAAAAGTTTATATCATTGTTAATGCAATTATCATTATATCAAATTTGAACAGACATTATATTGGGAATCACTTTGAGTTAAGAGGTTTTCAAGATTGGGAAACTTATTCGACTGCATTTTATTGGGGAATTGCATTGGTAATTCATGCTTTTACAGTATTTGGACCTGATATTTTTTTCGGGAAAGATTGGGAACAAAAGGAAATCCAAAAGTACATGGATAAAGATGCCCAGAATAAAAATAAATGGGAGTAATGTAATTAAGAAATATATGAAACAATTTGCAAGAAATGTGTACGAGCATTATACAAAAGAATTTAGTGCCGATGAAGAATTTAATTTGGCATACAAAAAAGTAAGAGAGATTAAACGTTTTTATTGGCGTCTAATGATTTATTTAATTGTTAATGTTGCTATCATCGTTTCAAATCTAAATAATGATTTTTTCCAAATAGGAAACAAAGGTGCACATTATGGAATTTTTGATCTGAAAACTTATACCATTGCCATAATATGGGGGATCGCTGTATTGGTTGACGCATTTAAAGTTTTTGGACCTAATATTTTTTTTAGTAAAAATTGGGAGCAAAAGAAAATCCAAAAATATATGGATAGAGAAGCTCAGAATACCAATAAATGGGAGTAATTTTATATTAAATTTTCAATTTTTGCATCGTATTTAAATGACCACATTAATAATAGAAGACGAAAAACCAGCTGCAAGATTATTGCAACGAAAACTAGAAAAGTTAGATATTGCTGTCGAAACCATGTTACATTCTGTAGAAGAATCAATTCATTGGTTTACAAATAATGATCATCCAGATCTTATATTTCTGGATATCCAATTATCTGATGGTTTGTCGTTTGAAATTTTCGAAAAAATAAACATTCAAAGCGCCATTATTTTTACAACGGCTTACGATGAATATGCTTTAAAAGCATTCAAATTAAACAGTATTGATTATCTTTTAAAACCAATAGACGAAGATGATCTTGAAGTTGCTGTCGCAAAATTTAAAACAAGATTACCAAAAGCAAGTACAGAAACTTCAAACCTGCAACTTGATTTTGAGCAAATACGTCAAATGTTATCAAACCCATTCGAAAAGAGTTACAAAAAACGTTTTACAGTAAAAATTGGGCAACATTTAAAAGTTATTACTACAGATGAGATCGAATGTTTTTTTAGCGAAAACAAAGGAACTTATATTCATACGTTCGATAATCGAAATTATTTAATCGATTCGACTTTAGAAATCTTAGAGCAAGAACTGAATATGAAAGATTTCTTTCGCGTAAGCAGAAAATATATTGTTCCGCTTACAGCCATTAAAGAAATTCAGGTTTATACCAATTCTCGACTTAAAGTAATTTTACCAACTTACAAAGAAGATGAGGTAATTGTGAGTCGAGAAAAAGTACAAGATTTTAAAGCTTGGTTGGGTTAAATTATCGGTCTAATGTGGACATAATTTCGATAGCTCCAAATTTCCAATCCGGATTCATTTGCTGAGCATCCGAAGGTTTTATAAAAGTAATAGATGAAATTTTAAGCACCGTATCATTAGCTGTATTAGTATAAATATACTTTATAAGTTCATCATATGGTAGGTTTTTACTATCTGCTTTACTACCAAAAACGCCAATTTTAGCTAACATTTCGGTTGATGGAATCTCATTTTTTAGAGAAGAATTTTCAATATTATTTTTGTAAAAAGTATCTAAAATATATTTTTTGGTCGTAATTATGATCACGCCACTCTTCGAATCATATTTTTGCGAAGCATCATCACCTTTGTAAACCGACATTGTCGAAATATCATTTGGATTTAGTGGTTCTAGAATAGATTGTACCTCATTCATAAAACCAATTTTTTTGGAATCCAATATAACCAACGGATTTTCTTTATTTTGCCCAGAAACAAGGCAAGTGAAAAGAATTGCAAACAAAAAGCAGAATTTTTTCATAAATATTTTTTACGAAAGTTAGTTTATTTACTCAACCTGTGCAACGTATACGTCATTGCGCTTAAAAGGAAAAAAGCCATAATTTGGTGAATTAATCCTAATGCCAACGGAACGCTGTATAAAAGTGTAAAAACACCCAACGCAAATTGAATAAAAACAAAAACTACCAAAGTTTTTACTCCATGCGATTGGTTTCTTGTAAGCGAAAATTTAGTGCTCTTGTAGTATAGAAAAAGAATAAGTGCTACAACAACATAAGCAAAAGTTCTATGTACGAACTGAACACCACTTTTTCCTTCTATTAAATTTTTAACCAAAGTCGATTGTTCGATAAATACAGAATCGTGTATAAATTGCCCATCGCTCATTAAAGGCCAATGATTGTGAATTAATCCTGCATTTAAACCAGCCACAAAACCACCATAAATAATTTGAATTAATAAAGCTACCAAAGCAAATCTGGCAATATTACGAAGCGGAATAACTTTAGTGATGCTGCGTTCCGGATAAATTAAATCTAATGCAACCCATAAAGTATATGCAAAAGTGATAAAGGCAAAAGTTAAGTGCAACGAAAGTCTAAAATGACTTACATCTGGATTGTCAATTAATCCGCTGCGAACCATAAACCAACCCAAGAAACCTTGAAATCCTCCCATTGCCAAAAGAACGATACACTTTTTGATAGTAGAACGATCCAGTTTTTTTCTGATTAAGAAATAAACAAAAGGAACAAAGAAAACTAACCCAATGATTCGACCAATAAAACGGTGAAACCATTCCCAGAAGTAAATAAATTTATAATCTGAAAGTTGAAAGTCATTGTGAATATTGATTTTTTGATACTCAGGGAATTTCTTGTATTGCTCAAAAGCTTCATTCCATTTGGCTTCCGTTAAGGGCGGGAAAGTATCTGTAACCAAATGCCAGTCTGTCATTGATAAACCTGAGTTAGTCAAGCGCGTAATTCCGCCAACAACAACCATTAAAAATAATAAAACACAACCTGATAGTAACCAGAAGATTACTGATTTATTCTCTTTTTTCATTCTTTTCCGATTAATTCGATTTCATTCTTTGTTTTGGAAATTCTTTTTAAATAGAACTTCGTAAAATATATATTTATTATAATGCTTAAAGGAAATATAATAATTCCAATGATGATTCTGTACGTATAAGTTGATGTGTCAATGTCAAGATTCAACAAATCAATAAAAGCGGGGCTTGACAAAATAGCAGCAACAATAAAAATTATAGAACAGGGAAAAATCAGACACATTAAAAAATGAATTAATTTGTATTTGAAATGATTCTTTTCAATTTTCTTTAATTCTTTAAAAAAAGTAAAATTAGGATACACAATTATAGTAAAAAGTATTACTAAAAAAATCACGCCCAATTCGTCCATTACTTTTTAAGCGTTAGATTTAATTTTGCGGCTCTTTTAATTACAAAATCGTAAGCTGCTTGATATTCGTTTGGAATATCACCTTCTAAAATGGCTTCTTTAACAGCTTCTTTTAAAACTCCAATTTCACGTGAAGGTTTTAAATCGAACATCTCCATAATTTCTTCCCCTGAAATTGGCGGTTGAAAATTACGAACATGATCGCGCTCTTCAACTTCAACAATTTTCTTGCGAACGATTTCAAAGTTCTTGTGATACTTCTTAAATTTCGACGGATTTTTGGTTGTAATATCGGCTTCGCACAAAGTCATTAAATTCTCTACATCTTCACCTGCATCAAAAACTAAACGACGAACAGCACTATCAGTTACAATGTCTTCAGCCAAAACAATTGGACGCGAACTCATAATAACCATTTTTTGCACAAATTTCATTTTGTGATTCAATGGCATATGAAGGCGTTCGAATATTTTTTTAGCCATTTTTCCACCCAGAAATTCATGTCCGTGAAAAGTCCAGCCTTGTTTTTTATTAAAACGTTTTGTTGGAGCTTTCCCAATATCATGTAATAATGCCGACCAGCGTAACCAAACATCATCTGTATTTGGGCAAATGTTGTCGACAACTTCCAGAGTGTGGTAAAAGTTGTTTTTGTGCGTATGACCTTCAATTTCTTCTACCTGATTTAAAGCTGTTAATTCAGGTAAAATAAGATCTAAAAGTCCTGTTTTGTATAAAAGTAAAAAACCGATAGAAGGTTTGTCAGTCGATAGAATTTTGTTCAATTCATCGACAATTCGTTCTCCGGAAATGATTTTGATTCTTTCGGCATTCTTAGTAATGGCATCAAGAGAATTTTTTTCGATTTCAAAATTCAATTGATTAGCAAAACGAATCGCACGTAACATTCGCAAAGGATCATCAGAATAAGTAATATCTGGATCTAAAGGCGTTTTTATTGTTTTATTCTCTAAATCTGCTAAACCATTAAATGGATCAGAAAGATCACCAAATGTTTTTTCGTTTAATGATAAGGCCAAAGCATTAATGGTGAAATCACGACGATTTTGATCATCTTCCAGCGTTCCGTTTTCAACAATAGGATTTCTGCTGTCAAAATTATAAGACTCTTTTCTGGCGCCAACAAATTCAATATCGGTGTCTTCAAAACGTAACATTGCTGTTCCGTAAGTTTTGAAAACTTGTACTTTAGGTTTTTTAGGAAGTAATTCAGAAACTTTCAAGGCCAATTCGATTCCGCTTCCAACGGCAACAACATCAATATCTTTTTTAGAACCTCGATTTAAAAGTAAATCCCGAACAAAACCACCAATAACATAACTGTCTACGTTAAGTTCCTGAGATGCTTTCGAAATAACTCCGAAGATTTTGTGTTGTAAAGCTGTTTTATAGTTTGTTTGTATCGCCACGAATTCCTTAGTTTATAAATAATAGGTTTCTTTTATTGAAGAAAAAGAAACGTGCGCAAATTTACAACATAGAAAATGCCTATTATAATGTATCGCTCACTTTTTTGAATAAATTCACAGTTTGAGACATCAATTTTTTTAGAATTGAGAATGTGGTGCCACGAATTACACTAATTTCCACGAATTTATTTTTTTCTGCCACAGATTAAAAGATTATCAAGGATTTTAATTTGTGCAAATTCATGCAATTCGTGGCGAAAAATATAGTAATGTTTTAAGGAATAAAAAGAATCTATCTAATCCTGTAATCTGTGGCAAAAAAAGATTTATAGCGATATAAAACAAATCAATTGCAATAATATTTTTTTAGAAATTCAATTTGTATTTTTGAATCATACAAAAACGTACACATGAAAATTGTTATATCGCCAGCGAAGTCATTAAATTTCGAAAAAGAATTACCTACTACTCAATATACTGAACCGTCATTTTTAAAAGAAGCACGCCAGGTTCACAAAGTTTTAAAAGAAAAAAAGCCGACTGAATTATCTGAGCTAATGTCGATTTCAGAGAAATTAGCCGATTTAAATTGGGAACGCAATCAAAAATGGAAAACGCCTTTTACACCAGAAAATGCACGTCCGGCAATTTATACTTTTGATGGAGATGTTTATACTGGTTTAGATGCCTATACAATTCCGCTAGAAAAATTAGAAGTTTTGCAAAGTAAACTTAGAATTTTATCTGGACTTTACGGAGTTTTGAAACCACTTGATTTAATGCAGGCTTACCGTTTAGAAATGGGGACCAAATTGCCAATTGGCGAATACAAAAATCTACATGAATTTTGGAAACCAACTGTTACCAAAGCTTTGAATAAGGAATTGACAAAAGGAGAATTATTTGTGAATTTAGCCAGTAACGAATATTTTTCGGCAGTTGATGTAAAAGCTTTAAAAGTTCCTGTAATTACACCGGATTTTAAAGATTACAAAGATGGAAAATTAAAAATGATTAGTTTCTTTGCCAAAAAGGCGAGAGGTATGATGGTACGCTACATTATCGATACCAATGCCGAAACGATTGATGATTTAAAAGGTTTTAACTACGAAGGATATCAGTTTGATTCGAATCTCTCTAAGGGAAATCATTTGGTTTTTACAAGGTAAATTTTGAGGAACAAAGGTTCAAAGGTTCAGAGGTTTTTTTAAAAGGTTCTGAGTAGCTAAGGCGCTAAGGTTCTGAGGTTTTTTTTGTTAGAGAGTCGGAGACTCGGGACATATTGTAGGCAGGGATTTCAATCCCTGAAAATTAAGGATATAAATAACATCAAATAAAAAAGCCGAGTTACAGGAATGAACTCGGCTTTTTTCGTATTATAAATCAATTATTATTAATGCATTGCATCAGCAGGATTAATCTTGTTTTTTCCTTTTTTGATAAAAAGAATAATCGGAATACAACATAAGAACATAATTCCTAGATACATGAAAATATCCATGTAAGCCATTACGGTGCTTTGTTTCATTACAGAGTATTCAATTGCTTGATATGCTTTTTTCAAGGCAACATCGGCACTATAACCTTTCGCCATAAAGGCATGTTGCATTCCTGCAATACGTTGTTGAACATCGTATTTTGCAGGATCTAAATTGGTTAATAAGTCAACTCTATGTTCCTGACTAAAACGAGTGATAAAAGTGGTAATAATTGCAATACCAAATGAACCACCTAATTGTCTCATCATTCCCGTAAAAGCAGCACCTTCACCAATATGTTTACCTTTTAAAGTCGAAAGCGAAAGTGTCGTAATAGGTACAAATAGTAATCCTAAACCAATTCCTCTTAAAATTAAAGGCCAATACATATGTTCTACACCAGTATCAGGCGTCATGCGACTGTACATCATAAAGGTAAATAAGAAGAAGACAAAAAATCCAACTCCAACCATATATCCTTGCGGAACTCCTTTTTGAATCATATTACCCACAAATGGCATCATGATCGCTGTAGTAATCGAACCCGGAATCAATAATAATCCTGCATCAGTTGCAGTCCATCCTAAAATAGATTGCGTGTAAATTGGGATAATCAAAGTTGATCCGTATAAACCGAAACCAAGAATAAAACACATTATAGTTCCTATTCGAAGATTTCCATCTTTTAAAACGCTCAAGTTTACAATTGGGTATTTATAGGTTAGCTCTCTCCAAATGAATAAAACTAATCCAAGAACAGTTACAACACTTAGAGTTATAATTGTCGAATCGTTAAACCAGTCATCTTGTTGTCCGTGTTCTAAAACGAATTGTAAAGAACCAATAAAAGCGGCTAATAATATAATTCCCCACCAGTCAACCTGATTTGCTTTTAATTTTTCTCCGTATTTAGGACTTCTTACAAATGTAATTGCCAAAATAGTAGCGATAATTCCTAACGGAATATTAATATAGAAAATATAAGGCCAAGAGTAATTGTCTACTAAATATCCTCCCAAAGGTGGACCTAAAGTTGGACCAACAATTACACCCATTCCGTAAATAGCTTGCGCCATACCACGTTTTGCTACAGGATAACTTTCGGTAATAATAGTTTGGGCAGTAACCAATAAAGCTCCTCCACCCATACCTTGTACAAACCTAAAAGCAACTAGTTCCCATATATTACTGGCGTTACCACACAAAAAGGAGCAGACTGTAAATAGAATGATAGAGGCCACAAAATAATTACGTCTTCCAAATTGTTGCGATAGCCAGCTCGTCATCGGAATTACAATAACATTCGCAATTGCGTATGCTGTAATTACCCAAGCCACATCAGTTAAAGTAGCACCAAGGCTACCTCGCATGTCTGTTAGCGCTACGTTTACGATAGTAGTATCTACAATTTCTAACAGTGCACAAAGTACCGCAGTAATCGTAATGATAACTCGTCTAAAACCGTATTCTACTAAATCGTCGTCTGCTTGTACTGCTGTTGCCATTCTTTTATTTTAAATGTACGTCTACATCAACATTCATTCCTGGTCTTAGTAATTTTACTTTTTCTGGATCGTTAGATTCGTCTAAACTAATTTTTACTGGTAATCTCTGAATTGTTTTTACGAAGTTACCTGTTGCGTTATCAGGAGGTAATAATGAAAAACGAGATCCTGTTGCTGGCGAAAATGATGTTACAGTTCCTTTAAATTCGTAGTTTGGATAAGCATCAACTTTTAAGCTAACTTTTTGTCCAATAATCATTTTGTTTAATTGAGTTTCTTTAAAGTTAGCAACAACCCAAGCTTCATTGTTATTAATGATATAAAATAAAGATTGTCCAGGTTGAACCAATTGTCCAGGCTGAATATCAACTTTAGAAACCTGACCATCAATTGCAGCAGTTACAACAGTATAGCTAAGATTTAAATGTGCTACATCCAGCATTGTTTTTGCTTTCTTGATATTTGCAGAAGCTACTTCAGTTTGTTTATCAGAAACTTTTGATTTCGATTGAATTACTGATTTTTGGTAAGAACTTGCTCTTTGTTGATCTTGTAAAACACGTACTTGGTTTTCAGCTTCTTCTTTTGCAGATAAAGCTTGCTCGTATTGTTGTTTTGTAATTGTATGTGTTTTGTACAAATTATTGTAACGGTTGTAATCGTTTGTAATTTGTCTTAATCTAATTTTTGCACTTTCGATAGAACCGGTTGCAGATCTCATTTGAGCATCAGAAACCGAAATACTTGCACTTGCACTTCCAATATCAGCTTTTGCAGCTTCATATTGACCTTCTGCACCTAATAATGCAGCATTTGCTTCGTCAATTTTTAATTGGTAATCTCTTTTGTCAATTGTAAATAAAGTATCTCCTTTTTTTACAAAATCGTTATCTTTTACATATACTTTACTAATATATCCAGATACCCTAGGAATAATTGGATTCATTTTTTTCTCGATTTGAGCATCATCCGTTTCTTCGTGAGCTTGTGAGTGTAAGTATTTTGAGATTCCGTATGTTCCGCCCACTAAAACCAAAACGGTTAGTATGATGATGAATTTAGTATTTGTCTTTTTCTTTTCCATGAGAGGTATCGATTATATTTTAGAAAGATTGAATGATTGTGATAATTGTCCTGATACTGAAAGTAATTCGTAATATTTTTGAATTATTGTAGCTTTTGATACAGCCGTATTGATTTTTGCGCTTAATTGTTCAACATCAGCCTCAACCAAATCATTAGTATCTGATAAACCATTGTCAAACTTATCTTTTACAAGTCTGTAATTTTCGCTTGCTTGTTGAAGAGCTTCATCATAAACAACACTTTGATTAATAGCCAAGTCATAATCTTCGATAGATTTTTGAACTTCAACTTTAATACGATCCGTCATTACAGCTTCAGTATTTTTAACTTCAAGAGCTTTACTTTCAGCCACTTTTACGTGAGCACTATTTTTGTAAATTCCAGATAAGTCATAACTTAAACCTAATCCAAAGTTCATTGCATATTTTACCGTTATAATGTCTTTAAGATCTAGAGCAGTATAACCACCAAGTAAAGCTAATGTTGGATAATAAGCTGCTTTTGCCACTTTGATATTCGACTCAGAAGCTTTTTGTTGCAAACGAATTGCCTCCAAATCTTTTCTGTTTTCAAGAGCTACTACATCAGATGTTGGTGCATTACTAGTTTTTAAGTTAAAGAAATCATCTTCGTTAACTTGAAGTTTAGTATTAGGATCTAACTTTAGTAAAGTAGTTAAATAGAAGTTGATATTATTAAGATTGTTAGTAGCTTCATCAATAGATAATTGTGTTTTTGAAACCAATAATTGAGACTTTAATAAATCATTTCTAGGAATAATTCCGTTTTTCTCTAATTCTGTAAAATCAGTAACACGTTGTTTCGCGCTTTTTTGATTTTCAATCAAAACATCCAATGTTTTTTGAGCTTTGTACAAAGCAGTGTAATATGTAATTACTCTTAAAGCAACATCTTCTTTTGTTTTTGCAGCATTAGCATTTTCCGCTTCGTACAAATTGTCGTAAGCATCAATACTATTTTGGATTTTGAAACCTGCAAATAGAGGCAGGCTTAAATTTGCCATTCCAAGCATTGCTCTGTCCGGAGATGCTAGAGATGCATTTTCGCCTTGATTTGGCATACTAATCGATGCTTTTGTAAGACGTTGGTATTGACCAGAAACTTTAATGTCTGGATATTGATTGTCTTTTACGGTTTTTAATTCGTATTTTTTTGTGTTTACCTTAGTATTGGCAAGTGTAACTTCGTTACTTTTTTCCCAAGCCATCTTAACGGCTTCGCCTAAGGTTAAACTTGTTTTTTCTTGTGCTTCGATTGATGAAATTCCGATAAAGAAAATCCCAAAGAGCATTAATTGATTAATTTTCATAAACAAGAAGAGCTTTTATAGTTTGTTGAATGTGCTTTGTAAGACTAGTTTTTATATAATTATTATACAATTCTTCGGTATCTAAGTTTAATAACTCTTCAAAGAAAGGTTTATTCATGTGAAAGTGAAAAAAGGTTCCAATAATAGTTGGAGTAATGAGCGGAATGATAACATCTTTCCTGAATACTCCCTTTTCCTGACCTTGTTTGATAATACTTTCAACAGATTTTAGATTTCCTTTTTTAAGTTCTGTGAAGGCAATAAAACTCTTTTCTCTTTTTTTTGCGTTTATTTCAAAATGCAAAACCCTGAAAATCCCTTTGTTACAACTGATTCTGTGAATGTAAATTTCGATTAATTTATTGACTTTTTCGATAGGTTCGAGATTTTCCTGTAATAAATTTTCTAGTTTTAATTTTAGATCAGAAGTTTTGTAAATAATTAAAGATTCAAGTAGTCTTTCTTTTGAACCAAAATAATACGAAACCATGGCAATGTTAATCTTGGCATGTTTTGAGATATCCCGTATCGATGTACCTTCAAATCCTTTTTCAGAAAATAGCTTTTCAGCAACCTCAAGAATCTGAATTTTTTTATCGTTTAATTCGATGTTTGACATGGTATTGTTTCTAATCGGGTACAAAATTAAACAAGCGTTTAAATTAAACAGGCGTTTAATTTTATTTTAACATAATATTAACATAAAACGGTGTAGTTGTTTTTTAACTAAAACAAGCTTTAAAGCCAATGCTTATAAGCAAAAAAACTAAAATAATATTATGCGTAATATTATTTTAGCTTTTGTACTTTCTTTCTTTTGTCATTTCGAGGAACGAGAAATCACAAAAGAAACTCCTTATAAAAAGTCAAATATCTTTGTCGAATTGCGAGTGTGATTTGCTTCGCCTGTTCGCTATCGCTCGAGTCTCGTTCCTCGAAATGACAAACTAGATATTATAATGTATTTAGTAGAAATTAATTATCTAATTTCCCCAACAAATTCATCAATTTTCCCAGAACCCTTTTCACTCAAATGCTTAATAAAAGCACTTCCAATAATAGCACCTTTTGCATATTTAGTCGCTTGATTAAAAGTTTCTTTATTTGAAATTCCGAAACCAATAATTTGTGGATTTTTAAGATTCATGTTTGAAATTCTTTCGAAATAATCTTCCTGAACGTTTCCAAAACCAGATTGCGAACCTGTAACACTTGCAGAACTTACCATATAAATGAACCCGTTTGAAACGCTGTCGATAAAACGAATACGTTCGTCTGAAGTTTGAGGCGTGATTAGGAAAACATTGATTAACCCGTATTTTTCGAAAATTGCTTTGTATTCGTCAGCATAAACATCAACCGGTAAATCTGGAATAATTAAACCGTCGATACCAATTTCGGCACATTTTTTACAAAAAGCTTCAACTCCATATTGTAACATAGGGTTGAAATATCCCATTATAATCAACGGAATTTTTACGCTTTCGCGGATATTCTTCAGTTGATCAAACAGAATTTGAGTCGTCATTCCGTTATGAAGTGCTTGCGTAGAACTCGCCTGAATTGTTGGTCCATCTGCCAACGGATCACTAAAAGGTAAACCAATTTCGATTAAATCAACACCGTTTTTTTCTAAATCCTGAATGATTTGAACCGTATCGTTTAAGTTTGGATATCCAGCTGAAAAATAAATAGAAAGGATCTTTTTATCTTCTTGTAATTTTTGAGTTATTCTGTTCATTTTATTATGTTTTTTTGTGCCACAGATTTCCAAAACCTGTTAGGTATGTTATTAAGTTTTGCCATTGATTAAATGATTTTCACTGATTAGTTATAAATTTATTTCACTCAGATTTAAATTGATTTAGGCCGATTTGCATAGATTCTTAAAAATAATTAAATCTGTTTTAATCTGTGAAATCTGTGGCATTATATTTTTAAAATTTTACTTGTCCAATTCTCATTCAGTTCTTCGACTAATAATATTCCCGAATCTGAATCATTCATTTGTGCCATTAGTTCTCCTTTATTATTCCAAAAGGCACTTTGTCCTGCTGATGGTGATCCCCATGATTTTCCACTGAAATTAGACATTAAAACATTCATTTTATGTTTCTGAGCATAACTTTGTAAATCTCGATAAGCATTCAGAATCCCGTTTGGCGAAAAGAAAATACTTGCGATATAAATATCAGTTTCTCTTTTGCAAGCATTTTCAGGATGTAACGGATTATCAATATCCGCACAAATGGCAAACGAAATCTTTTTGTTTTCAATATCAATCATCGGATTATAATCGAATGAAGATTGAAAAAACTCATCTTCGCCTTTATGTAAAAATTGCTTGGTATAGATTTGAACTGAATGATCAGGAGAAATGATAAATTCTCCAATGAACATTTCCGATTCGATTTGAATGGGTGCGCCGGCAATAATTACAATGTTGTTATCGGCTGCCAATTTTTTGAAATGTTCCAAACGAGAATCATCTTTTTTAAAAGATAGTTGCGAAGCATTTTCTCTTTCATAACCTGTAATAGACATTTCAGGAAATGAGATTAATTGGGCTCCGTTTTGCGCGGCCAATTCTATAAGACGATAATGATCTAATAAATTAGCATCGATATCTCCTCGTGTTGGTTTTGTTTGTGCAGCAGCTAGAATCATCCGGTTTTACTTTTTAGTAGTCAATGCTATTTTTATTCCTAACGCAATTAAAACTCCTCCACAGGTTTTGTTGACATAATTTGAGAGTTTTTTATTCTGATTTAATTTTGAGAAAATAACCGAAGCAAAATTTGCCAAAATTAAACACCATATTGTTCCCGTAATTGTAAATGTTACCCCCAGTTTAATAAATGGAACAATTGTATTTGTTGTGTGAGGATTAATAAATTGAGGAAGAAAAGAAATGAAAAATAAAGCAACTTTTGGATTTAGAACGTTTGTAAGAACTCCATCGCGATATATTTTTTTTAAATTAATTAAATTTTCAGAAATTGATGTATCTGTATTAATTTTGGTTTTGTCTGTCAACATTTTATATCCAACATACAATAAATAAGCTGCACCTGCATATTTTATAATATTGAAAGCCAATATAGATTTAGCAATAATAATAGAAAGACCAAAAGCAGCCAGTACCGTATGAATTAAAGAACCAGTTGCAATACCCAATACAGACATGATTCCAGCTCTTTTTCCTTGTGCCATACTTCTGCTTAATATAAAAATGGTATCATTACCAGGCGTAATATTTAGTAAAAGGCCTGTTAAAAGAAAAGTTTCATAATTAATTATCCCAGTCATTTTTTATTTTTTATTTACCAGATTTCAAAACCTTACAGACATTTGCTTTTAAGTAGATTATAATTAGTTTTCCATATAAATCCAGGCAACTGCTCCAGATTCTAAAGTTACCTGAACCCTTTTATAAGCATTAGATTCAAATAAATCTACTTTAGCTAAATCGGTATCCGAAATAGTGAAAACTACACCGTGTATAATATCCGATGGATCTTTACTGGGTACCACCACGACATAATCTGCCATTCCAAATTCTTCTTCGATTTGCAAACTTTTTAGTTTGTGTCCTAAAAGCTGATCTGGAGTTCCAGTTAATACTTTATTGAAAATCTGCCTTTGAATTTCTTTCGATCTTAATGTTCCGTAAGAGAATAACTGTTCCATAATGGTACTATTTTTCTATTATAATTTAAAATAATCAATATAAGTATCTAAATCTTTATCACCACGACCAGAAAGACTGATTACGACAATATCTGTAGGTTTAAATTTCTTTTGGTCTAAAACGGCAAAGGCATGTGCACTTTCTATCGCAGGAATAATTCCTTCTAGTTTTGTAAGTTCTAAACCTGCTTTCATAGCATCATCATCTGTTACAGAGAAGAATTCTCCACGTCCTGTTTGTGCCAAATGCGCGTGCATTGGTCCAACTCCAGGATAATCAAGTCCTGCAGAAATTGAATATGGTTCCGTAATTTGTCCGTCAGGAGTTTGCATTAAAAGGGTTTTGCAACCGTGAATAACGCCTACTTTTCCTAATTTACTTGTTGCAGCACTATGACCACTATTGACACCTTTTCCGGCAGCTTCAACCGCTATGATTCCAACTCCTGGCTCGTGCAGAAAGTGATAATAAGTTCCCGCAGCATTACTTCCGCCACCAATACAAGCAACAACGTAATCAGGATTTTCGCGTCCTTCTTTTTCTTTTAATTGCCATTTTATTTCTTCGGAAATTACACTTTGAAAACGCGTCACCATATCCGGATAAGGATGCGGTCCAATTGCAGATCCGATGATATAATGTGTATCAACAGGATTATTAATCCAATCGCGAATGGCTTCGTTTGTAGCATCTTTTAAAGTTCTGGAACCCGAAAGTGCGGGACGAACTTCAGCGCCTAGCATTTTCATACGTGCCACGTTTGGAGCCTGACGTGCAATGTCAATTTCGCCCATATAAACAATACATTGCAATCCCATAAGAGCACAAACAGTTGCAGTTGCTACACCGTGCTGACCCGCTCCGGTTTCGGCAATAATTCGTTTTTTGCCCAAACGTTTTGCAACTAATATTTGACCAATTGTATTGTTAACCTTATGTGCGCCTGTATGATTTAAATCTTCTCTTTTTAAGTAGATTTTGGTATTGTATTTTTCAGATAAACGCTTTGCAAAATAAAGCGGACTTGGGCGTCCAACGTAATCTTTTAATAACTGATCGAACTCTGCTTTAAAATCGGGCTCGCTGGTTATTTTTAAATAGTTTTGACGTAATTCTTCTACATTTGGATATAACATTTCCGGAATGTAAGCTCCTCCAAATTCTCCGTAATATCCTTTTTCGTTAACGTTAAAATTCATTTTATTCCAATTTTAAAAGTTGGCAACATCAAATTTTCGTTTGAAATTGCTAAATAGATTTCTGTTTTTTAGCCCCGGTTCGATTTCAAATTTACTATTTATATCGACTGCATATATAGGAAGATTTGTTTTTGAAATTTCTTCGATCGCTTTTAATTCGTTAATTCCGATTCCGCCACTCAAAAAGAAAGGTTTATCGGACTTGTATTTTTTTAATATTGTCCAGTCAAAAGTAGTTCCATTTCCTCCGGGTAATTTCCCTTTTGTATCAAACAGAAAGAAATCAGAAACCATTTCGAATGGTTTTATAACTTCAAAATCAAAATTTTCATCGGCTGAAAACACTTTAATGATTTCGATTTTTTTTGGTAGCTGTTTTTTTAATTCTGATAAAAATTCAACCGATTCATTTCCGTGTAACTGAACGGCTTGTAAATTGTATGTTGTTACTTTTTCCAGAATTTCTTCCTGACTTTGATTGACAAAAACGCCCACTTTTTTGATTGTTTTGACCAATTCAGGAATTGTTCCGTTAAAATATCGTGCGGATTTTTCCCAGAAAATAAATCCCATATAATCGGGTAGGAGTGCACCTACTTCGAGTATGTTTTCTGGATATTTCATGCCGCATATTTTGAGTTTCATTTCGTTGTGTTTTTTAATCTATGTTTTTTTACCGCAAAGCGCGCTAAGTTTTTTTCTTTTATGTTTAAAATGCGAAAAAGTTCGCAAAGCTTTGTGTTTAGTTTTGCCTCGAATTTCACGAATTAGCACGAATTTAATTAGTGAAAATTAGTGTAATTCGCGGCAAACTTTTTATAGACTTAGATTTTTAATAAATTCCGTTGCGGCTTGCCCTGCGTTGTCTGTTTTCATGAAGTTTTCTCCAATTAAGAAACCTTTGTAACCATAAGGTTTTAGTTCCTGAATGGCTTCGATGGATGAAATACCGCTTTCGGATACTTTTACAAAATCATCTGGAATTTGAGATGCTAGTTGTTTACTGAAATCCAGACTTACTTCGAATGTTTTTAAGTTTCTGTTGTTCACACCAATCATATCTAAAGTTGGCATGATTGATTTTTCAAGCTCTTCTTGATTGTGAACTTCTAGCAGAACTTCTAAACCTAATTTCTTAGCAAATTCAGATAATAATTTGATTTCTTCGCGAGTTAAAACCGCAGCGATTAATAGAATTAAATCGGCACCAAAAGCTTTTGCTTCCAGAATTTGATATTCGTCGACAATAAATTCTTTTCGCAAAAGCGGAATATTTACACTTGCTCTGGCTAAAAGTAAATCGTCTAAAGAACCTCCAAAATATTTTCCATCGGTTAAAACCGAGATTCCGCAAGCTCCGGCACTTTCATAACCTTTTGCAACTTCTTCAACTGTAAAATTTTGATTGATTATTGATTTTGAAGGAGAACGACGTTTGTGTTCGGCAATAATTCCCGTTGAACTTGTTTTTAGTTTCTGACTTAAAGAAATTGTTTCTCTTCCAAAAAAGACTGAACTTTCCAATTGCGAAACTGGAATGATCGATTTTTTAAGAACAACTTCTCTTTTTTTGTCAAATATTATTTTATCGAGTATGTTCATTTTTAAGGTGCTAAGTTTCTATGGTACTGAGGTACTAAGTTTTTAATTTTAAAGAGATAATTCTTGTAGTTTTTTGAGAGCTTGATGTCCTTTTCCGGAGAATAAGCTTTCTTTGGCTAGTTCAAATCCTTCTAGCGGAGAACATTTTGTAACGGTTGCAATTGCCATTGCGGCGTTTGCACAAACTACATTATTCTGAGCTTCGGTTCCTTTTCCTGAAATGATATTCGTAAACATTTCAGCCGATTCTTCGATGGTTTTTCCGCCTTCGATTTCGCTTTGTAATAAAAGACGAACTCCAAAATCTTCTGGTTTCAACATCCCTTCCATGTGCGATGTTATGGTTTTGGTTGGTCCTGTTAAGGAGATTTCGTCATATCCGTCAAGCGAATGTAAAATAGTGAAATTGATATCTGTATTTTGATATAAATAAGCATACATTCTCGCCAATTCAAGATTAAAAACTCCAACCAATTGATTCTGTGGGAACGACGGATTTACCATTGGTCCCAACATATTAAAGAAGGTTTTTACGGCTAATTCTTTACGAATTGGTCCAACGTTTTTCATTGCTGGGTGGAATAGGGGAGCGTGCAAAACGCAAATTCCTGCTTTATCAATACATTTCTCTAAAAATGATGGGTCATTGCTAAATTTAATCCCCATTTTTTCCATTACGTTGCTCGATCCCGAAATAGATGAAACACCGTAATTTCCGTGTTTAGCTACTTTTATTCCTGCTCCGGCAGCTATAAATGACGCCAGAGTCGAGATGTTAAAAGTGTCTTTTCCGTCGCCACCAGTTCCGCATAAATCGATGGTATTGTAAGCCGATAAATCGACACGGATACATAATTCTAATAAAGCTTCACGAAAACCCGAAAGTTCATCGATCGTAATGCTTCGCATCATAAATACGGTCAAAAATGCCGAAATCTGACTTGGGTTATATTGACCACTTGAAATATTAATCAATACGTTTTTGGCTTCTTCTTTTGTAAGCACTTCGTGATTAATTAATTTATTTAATATATTTTTCATTTTTTTTTATTCTAAGGTTCTGAGTTGCTGAGACTCTAAGTTGCTAAGACTGTAAACTGAAACTGTAAACTGAGACTGAATACGGTAAACTAACTATTTATCCAATTCTCTAAAATCCTTTTTCCGTTTGGAGTCAATACACTTTCCGGGTGAAACTGAACGCCTCTTACATCAAATGTTTTGTGTCTTAGTGACATAATTTGTCCATTTTCGTCTATCGACGTGGCTTCAAGAACATCAGGTAAATTACTGTCAACAACCCAAGAATGGTAACGTCCCACTTCGAACTCGTTTTCTAAACCGTCGAACAAAATTTCATCCGAAACTACCTTTTTTACATTTGTTGCAACTCCGTGGTATACTTTGTCAAGGTTCGAAAGTGTTCCTCCAAAAACTTCTCCAATTGCTTGTTGTCCTAAACAAACTCCCAGAATACTTTTTGTTGGAGCATATTTTGCGATTACTGCTTTTAATAAACCTGCTTCATCTGGAATTCCAGGTCCTGGAGAAAGTAATATTTTATCGAAAGAAGCGATTTCGTCAATTTCGAATTCGTCGTTTCTGTATACGGTAACTTCGCAATTTAAATCTTCTAAATAGTGCACTAAATTATAAGTGAAACTATCGTAATTGTCTATAACTAATATTTTTTTCATTTTTTCTTGAGGTTCTAAGTTGCTTAGTGACTAAGATTCTAAGTTTTTTAAACTGTGACTGAATACTGAGACTGACAACTAAATTTTCTATTTTTCTCTAACGTATTTTTCGATGATAACACGATCAACGCCTAATTTTTCTATTTTTTCGATTCCTTTTTGAATTAGGGTATCGTTTTTAATTTTTACTGTAAATTCAAACTTGTTGTTTTCCCATTGTCTGTTGTTGAAAAACTCTAAATTCTCGGTATATGTACTATCCTTTAAAGTGTATTTTCCGCCACCGCCAAAGAATACTGCATTTGTTGAATCTTTTCCATTATTTAAATCATGATTGAAAAAAGCAAAATGAGTATCATTTATAATTTTAATCATTTTTGTTTTTGGATTGAAAGTAGAGAACGTTGAATCTTTTTCTGTCGTTTCTGCTGATATAAGTCGCCAGGTTCCTTCAATTGGATTTTCTTTTTTCTCCGAATTACAAGAAGTTAGCGTAATGATTAAAATAAAAATTGATACTGCTTTTTTCATAATTTATGGTTTTTTGTGTTTTTTGTTTCAAGTTCTGCGACTGCGACTGAAAACTGTAACTGAATACTATATTTTCTCCGCCATTTCCAGTGCTGTGTTCAATGCTCTTAATTTGTTATAAACTTCCTGCATTTCGCTTTCTTCGTCAGAACTGGCAACGATTCCGGCTCCGGCTTGACAATGTAATTGATGATTTTTGCTCAGGAAAGTTCGAATCATAATGGCGTGATTAAAATTTCCTTCAAAATCCATGAAGCCAATTGCTCCTCCGTAAAAATTACGATTTGTTTTTTCGTAATCTTCAATCAATTGCATTGCTCGGTGTTTTGGTGCTCCACTTAAAGTTCCTGCCGGAAAAGTATCTGCAACAACTTGCATCGTTGTTGCTTTTTCATGTAAATGACCAGTAACTTTAGAAACCAAGTGAATTACATGCGAGAAAAACTGAACTTCTCTATATTTTTCTACGTTTACATCGTGACCGTTTCGACTTAAATCATTTCTTGCCAAATCGACTAACATTACGTGTTCGCTATTTTCTTTTTTATCTTCAGAAAGTTCTTTGGCTAAAAGCGCATCACGTTCGTCATTTCCGGTTCTTTTAAAAGTTCCTGCGATAGGATGAATTTCGGCTTTCCTATTTTTTACGATAATTTGTGCCTCGGGTGAAGACCCAAATATTTTGAAATCTCCATAATCAAAAAAGAATAAATAAGGAGATGGATTAATACTTCTTAAAGCTCTATAAACATTGAATTCGTCGCCTTTAAAACCTTGTGTAAAACGACGTGATAATACCAATTGAAAAACGTCTCCCCTAAAACAATGCTTCTTTGCCAAAGCTACATTGTGCTTGAATTCATCATCTGTTAAGTTTGAAAATCCTTCGCCTTCTTTGGTGAATTTGTATGAAGCAATATTTCGAGATTGTAATAATTGTTCAATTTCCGAAATGTTGTTTCTTCCGTCAACGCTGTGGCAGAAAATATACGCTTCATTTTTAAAGTGATTGATAGCGATTATGTTTTGATAAACTGCGTAAAATACATCTGGAATTGAAGTCGCATTGTCTTTTTTTGCAATAGAAACTTTCTCGAAATAACGAACAGCATCGTAAGAAATGTATCCGAATAATCCATTATTGATGAATTTAAAATCGTTTTTCTCTGATTTAAATTGGCTTGAAAATTCCTGAATTACTTCGGGAATATTGGTCGAAGCATCAATCTTAATTTGCTCAGTTGTTCCGTCAGGAAAAGTTTTAGAGATAATTTCGTTTTCAATTTTGATTGTTGCAATCGGGTTACAGCAAACGTAAGAGAAGCTATTATCATTTCCGTGATAGTCGCTACTTTCAAGTAACAAACTATTTGGGAATTTATCTCTTATTTTAAAATAAATACTAACTGGCGTAATTGTGTCTGCCAGAATTTGTTTGTAGTGTGTGTTGAGTATAAAAGGTTTCAAAGTATGTTGTTTTTTATTTTTAATAATTTTTCGCTTGAGTTTCGACCAAAAAAAAAGGCTTGTCGTGATGACAAGCCTTTTATATTTATAGTTTTGAAAATACCATAGGAAGCTTAGTTCACGACGTTTGACGTAAATTGTTCCACCACCAAGTATTGTTCATTAATGTTTTCATTTTCTTATTTTGATATGGCAAATATATAAATGTAATTTGGATTAAAAGACATAAAATTTCAAAAAAAACTTTTCTTAATCTTTAAATTTGTTAAATTTTATCGAAATAAAAGGGCTTTATTAGCTTAATTTCCAATAGCTATCGTGTTGTTTACGTTCATTCTAAAATCTGGATTTCCTTTGATATTGGGCGTTGTAAATAATTGACTATTTTTGAAAGTGGTGTAGTTAATATCAAAAGCTGGATTGCTATAAAATTGCTGAATTGTTGCATTTGCACCTCCGGCTTCGCTTGTAATTGCGCCGTTACAATTATTTACGATTAGATTTTTGAATGAAATTTTAGATAAATTTACATCTCCATTTCCAATATTTCCTTCTAGTAATACAAAAGGAGCAAAGCCTGAAACGATACTATTTGTTAGATTAAAAAATGTGTTTTCTTTTACGTAGATAGATTCTCGTACAAGTCCTTGATTATTTTCTTCCATATTGACTAAAGTAATGTTGTTCGCATTTATTTTAGTTAATTTCTTAGACATATCAGTGTTTCCAATTTTATCATAAGAATCTACTTCAAAACATCTGGAACCCGAAACATCTGATGAAAATGGATGACGAATGGCAATACTGTTATTGATGTTGATTTGTGCACCTTGTGTAAAGTCAAAATCATCATCAGTAGTTCTATATGAAATAAGGTTGTTTAGGTTTAAATCGCCACCATAACACTCGAAAGAATCATCGTTAGAATAGCTAATTTGTATGTTGCTAAAAATTGTTTTTCTGCCAACACCTGCTAAAGAAAGTCCGTTAAGTTCCTTTGCAGCGCTTAGTTTTCGACCAGAATATTCAATACGAACATATTTAAGAATTCCAGAATTATCTTCGGCATCCTGACCTCCATAATGGTTTAGCATTGGTTCTAAGTCAAAAGGCAAAATATGGATACCGCCAATAGTGTTTATAGGTGCTTTACCAAGAATAATAATTCCGCCCCAGTCGCCAGGTCTTCTTTCCGTAACTTCTTTGTTTGAAGTAAAAACGATAGGATCAGTTTCTAAACCTTCGGCTATAATTTTAGAACCATTTGTAATCACAAGAGTTCCACAAGTTTTATCGTCGCCGCGAATAACAGTTCCAGGTTCTATGGTCAAAGTTGCATTATTGGTTACATAAACAACTCCAACTAATTGATAAGTGTTGCGTTTAGAAAGTTTAGTATCCTTGTCTATAGTTCCTGCAATTATATTTGTTGCTTCGTTATATTCTATTTTAGCCGGATTAAAATTGGTCCAATTGTTCATCCAGTTTGTGTTGCCAATAATTCCTTTTGGTTGTTGTTGTGCATTTGATAAAACGGCACTAAGAAGACAAATAAGTGTAATACGTAATTTTGTTTTCATAACTGATTTTGATTTCTAGTTTTTGCTTTTTTAATTAGGCCAAATTTAGAAGCCGAATGTTAATCAAAACGTTGAAAGTCATTATGAAAGCGTTAGTTTAGTATTAAGAATGTTATCTTTTTGAAAATAATTAAAAAAAGAAACCCCAATAGTTTTAAACTATTGGGGTTTTTCTTATGATTTTATTAGAATCAGTAAGTCTTAAAATATTAGAATTTTAAAGCTACAGTTAATTCGAAATCGTCATTGATAGTTTTGTCTCCTAAGTTTTCGAAGAAGTTACCAGAGTTGTATTTGATATCGTATTTAGTTCTGTCAACTTTGAATGCAGTAGTTGCAGTGTTTCCAGCTATAGTAATATCAAAAGTTACTGGTTTAGTAATTCCTTTGATAGTTAAATCTGCAGTTACAGTATAAACGTCAGTTGCTTTAGCACCAATTTTTTTGAAAACTAATTTTGCAGTTGGGAATTTGTCAGTTCCAAAGAAATCGTCAGCTTTTAAGTGACCATTCAATTTTCCTTGGTATTCTCCAGTTAAATCAGTTGCAGTTAATGAAGTCATATCAACAGTAAAAGAACCACCAACTAATTTTTTTCCTTTGAAAACTACAGCTCCATCTTTAAAGTTTACAGTTCCAGAGTGTTCTCCAGTTACTTTTTTACCTACCCATTTGATAGTAGATGCTTTTACGTCGATTTTTTTAGATTGTGCGTTAACTGAGATACTAGCTACTGCTACGAATAATGCTATTGCAATTGTTTTTAAATTTTTCATGTTGTTAAAATTGATTTTAGATTAATAATAATTATATAGTGATAAATAATTCTTCTTGAGATTTTCTTACTTTTTTGTAATGTTGAGCGTCGTCCTCATCATGTCTGTATCCTACAGTTGCGATAACTGATGCATTTAAACCTAATTTGTCTAAACCTAAGATTTCATTAAAACTTGCCGGACTAAAACCTTCCATAGGAGTTGCATCGATTTTTAATTCGGCAGCAGCACTTAATAAAGTTCCTAAAGCAATGTAAGTTTGTTTTGCTGTCCAGATATTTTTAGCTTCTTGAGATAAGTTTGCAATTGTACCTTTCATCATATCGCTAAATCCAGCTAAAGCTTCAGTTGGAAGACCTCTTGTTTCGCTAATGTTTTTAATGTAAGCATCTACAGATTCTGGTCCTGCATTTAAGTCATTTGCAAAAATAATTAGGTGCGAAGCGTCAGTAATTTGAGTTTGTCCCCAAGCTGCGGCTTTTAATTGCTCTCTAATTTCTGGGTTTTCTACGATTATAACTTTAAATGGTTGTAAACCGTATGAAGAAGCGCTTAATCTAATAGCTTCTTTTAAAGTGTTTAAATCTTCAGTAGAGATTTTTTTTGTTGCATCAAATTTTTTAGTTGCATATCTCCAATTTAAATTTTCTAATAATGTGCTCATAATATTAATTTTGTTGAGTTCGGTATTTTTCTAATAGTTGATTTAATAATTCTAATTCTTCAGTACTTATATTCTCCGCAAATGTGCGCTCGTGCTCATCTATCTTCGGATCTAATTCTCTTAGCACGTCTAATCCTTTTTGAGTAATTAGAACCTCTATTTTTCGTCTATTATTAGGACAAACATTTCGTGTAACAAAATCCTTCAATAATAATTTGTCTACTAATCGTGTTGTGTTACTTGTTTTAGCAAGCATACGTTCTTGTATGACACACATATTAGCAGGATTTCCTTTTTGTCCTCTTAATATACGTAGTACATTATATTGTTCTCCGGATAAATCATACGGTTTTATTAACTCGTTGAAATGATCCTGAATCACATTCTGTGTGTACATGATATTCAGAATAACTTTTTTCGCATTATCCAGCTTAACTGTACTTTTTATAACCTCTTCAATTGTCATAGTCGTAAGTGTATAATTTGTATATACAAATGTATGCACTTTTAACTGTTGTATATACAAATGTCATGTTAAATTTTTGTTAATTGAAATAACGTGTCTTTATTAGTTATACAAACCCTGTAGAGTTACAGTAAAAATACTATAATTTTTATTTGAAAAATGGATTTTCTAAAGTTTAATGATTTTTTAAAGATGGGATTAACTGTGTTTTTTTAATTCAGTAAACCCGAAAGTTCCAAAGCCTCGGGACTGTCGCGTTTCTTATGTTGTTAGTTTACTTATCGACATATAATTTCTACATTAAAATCAAAAGAGTTAATTAAGTATAAGATATAATAATGCTGCTAAACTTGATCCAATTACTGGGCCTACAATGGGAATCCAGGCATAACTCCAATTACTGCTTCCTTTTATAGGAAGGACTGCGTGCATGATTCTTGGTCCAAGATCTCTGGCAGGATTAATAGCGTAACCAGTTGTACCTCCTAATGATAAACCAATTACCCATACAACTATTGCCACAGGAAGTGCACCAATAGTTCCTAAACCTATTGTTGCATTTGCATCAGCGGCTATTTGCAGGCTTGGTCCAGCAATATAAAAAATAGAAAAGATCAAGACAAAAGTTGCAATTATCTCACTGATTAGGTTTGATAAATTATTTTTGATGGCTGGAGATGTAGAGAAGCAAGCAAATTTTGCTCCTTCATCATCAGTTGCGGCAAAATGGTCTTTGTGAGATAACCACACAAGGAAAGCACCTAACATCGCTCCAATCATTTGAGCCAATATATAGGTAGGAACTAAGTTCCAATTGAATTTTCCTATCAGAGCCAAACCAAGTGTAACAATTGGATTTAAGTGTGCTCCACTAATTGGTCCTGCAATAAGTACACCTGTAAAAACAGCAAACGCCCAGGCTGTAGTGATAACAATCCATCCAGAGTTGTTTCCTTTTGTATCTTTCAGTACGACATTTGCAACGACGCCATTACCTAATAAAATCATTACCATAGTGCCTAAAATTTCTGCTGTAAAAGGTGTCATATTCAACTATGTATTAATTGTTTTATTCTTCAATCCAGTCTGATGCGCGTCCAATGGCTTTATTCCAGTTTTTTACCAGTTTGTTTACTTCTGGTTTTGGCATATCTGGAGAAAATACACGATCTATAGACCATTGTTCTTTTAAATCGTCTAAACTTGACCAGTATCCTACAGCAAGTCCAGCTAAATATGCGGCGCCCAAAGCTGTTGTTTCGAGTGTTTTTGGTCTTGTAACGGTTTTTCCATAAATGTCGGACTGAAATTGCATTAGTAAATTATTGGTTGCAGCACCGCCATCGACCCTTAATTCTTTTCCTTTTCCTCCAAAATCTGCTTCCATAGCTTTTAGCAAATCATTAACCTGATAAGCAATTCCTTCTAAAGTTGCTCGTGCGATATGTGCATTGGTAGTTCCTCTTGTTATTCCAAAAATGGCACCTCTGGCATATTGATCCCAATGCGGAGCTCCTAAACCAGTTAGAGCAGGAACAAAATAAACTCCGCCATTATCAGGAACACTGGCTGCTAGAGTCTCAATTTCTTCAGATGCGTTAATCATTTTTGCACCATCTCTTAACCATTGTACCGCTGCACCTCCAACAAAAACGCTGCCTTCTAAAGCATAGGTCGTTTTGCCATTAATTTTCCAGGCTATAGTAGTTAATAAATTATTGGTTGAACGAATTGGCTTTGTACCTGTATTCATTAACACAAAACAACCTGTTCCGTAAGTGTTCTTTATCATTCCAGAAGTTGTGCATAACTGACCAAACAGCGCCGCTTGCTGATCTCCTGCAACGCCGGCAATTGGAATTTTTGTTGAAAATAGGGTAGTAGAGCTTTCGCCATAAATGGTCGAACTTTCTTTTACTTCAGGAAGCATGGCTCTTGGAATATCAAAAAGTTCTAATAATTCGTCATCCCATTCTAAAGTATTGATATTAAATAATAAAGTTCTGCTCGCATTAGAAACATCGGTCATGAATAATTTACCTCTAGTTAGTTTCCAAATGAGCCAAGTGTCTACCGTTCCAAAACAAAGTTTTCCTTGTTCTGCTTTTTTTCGTGCTCCAGGCACGTTATCTAAAATCCATTTTACTTTGGTTCCAGAAAAATAGGCATCCAGAATTAATCCCGTTTTTGTCTGAATCATTTCGGCATATCCTTGAGCTTTTAGTTTGTCACAATATTTTGCTGTTCTACGATCTTGCCAAACAATAGCATTATAAATAGGTTCACTTGTTTCTCTGTCCCAAATAATAGTAGTTTCTCGCTGATTGGTTATTCCAATTGCGGCTATTTCTCTACCAGAGATTCCCACTTTAGCAATTGCTTCTGCGGCTACACTTATTTGAGAAGACCAAATTTCGTTTGGGTTATGTTCGACCCATCCCGGTTTTGGAAAAATTTGCTTAAAAGTTTTTTGCGAGATGCTTACAATTTCTCCTCCATGATTAAAGACTATAGCTCTCGAGGAAGTGGTTCCTTGATCAAGCGCCAGAATTAATTTATCTTGCATGACTTATATACTTAAGTTAATAAATTCTATTGAAATTCTTTTAGAAGAAAACCTCTTGCAATTCCGTGGAAGTTTGTAATTTCTCTATGTATCCAGGTTTCGTCATGTCCCAGTTCCTTTGCAATTAATCGTGCTACTTTTTCAGATGATTGAATTGCAGCTCTGGCATCTAAGAATAATAATCGAACACGTCTTGCTAAAACGTCGTCTACAGTTCTAGCCATTTCATATCGAATAGCCCAAGCTACTTCTGCCATTACAAATTCGTGATCCGGGTGGAGTTTTTCTTTTAATTCAGGCTCATTTTGTTGCAACTCGAGTATTTTTGGAATATCTGAACCATAGATATACAAATGATTCATTCTGTCTAAATCTGTAGTAGTTTGGTTTCCATGAATAGGAAGATGTTCTGTATTACAGACTTTTTGGGGTAATTTGCCTACTTTGATAGCTTTGTCGATAATATCTTCGGCAATTTTTCTGTAAGTCGTCCACTTTCCTCCAGTGATTGTTATTAAGCCAGTTTCCGAAACTATAATTTTATGACTTCTCGAAACTTCCTTGGTACTTTTCCCTTCTTCTTCGGGGGCTGCCAAAGGGCGTAAACCTGCAAAAACAGAAAGAACGTCAGCTCTTGTTGGTTTTTTTGCCAAGAAGCGTTGAGCAGTTTCCAGAACAAATTCGATTTCACTTTCGAGCGCAATAGGTTCAAGACTGTGTTTTCTAATTAAAGTATCTGTTGTTCCTACTACAATTCGATTATGCCAAGGCACCGCAAATAAAACTCGTCCATCACTAGTTTTAGGAATCATCAAGGCTTGATTACTTGGCAAAAAAGATTTATCAAATACTAGATGAATTCCCTGACTAGGTACAATGTATTTCTTGTAAACCGTGTCGTTTAGTTTCATAATGGCATTTGTAAAAACTCCAGTTGCATTAATAATTGCGGCACCTTTAATATCATACTGGTGACCTGTTTCATGATCTATTGCCTCAACACCAATGATTTGGTTTTTGTCATCTTTTAATAAGCCTACAACTTTAGAATAATTTAAAAGGCAAGCTCCTTTTTCTACCGCTGTTTGAGCAATGTTTATTGCCATACGCGAATCATCAAATTGTCCGTCATGATAAATAACGCCACTTACCAAACCTTTTTCTTCGACGGTAGGAAGCATTTCAATTGTTTTTTTCTTCGAAATATATTTTGAGGCTCCTAAACTTAAACGTCCCGCCAGTAAATCATAAATGGTTAACCCGATAGTATAAAAGTAACCGCCCCACCAGTTGTAATTGGGGATTACAAAAGATTGATTTTTGACCAAATGCCCTGCGTTTTTCGCCATCAAGCCTCGCTCTTTTAAGGCCTCTCTAACTAAGTGAATATCACCTTGCTCTAAATATCGAACTCCGCCATGAACTAATTTGGTACTTCTGCTCGAGGTTCCTTTTGCAAAATCTACAGCTTCAAGCAAGATCGTTTTATAGTCTCTGCTTGCGGCATCAAGAGCAGTTCCAAGACCGCTTGCGCCACCACCAATTATAATTACATCCCACTTTTCAGTGTTTTTTAATCTTGATAACTGTTCTGAACGTTTCATATTGTAGTACTTTGTTTTCTTTTGGCGTTATATACGGTCACTAATAATATAGTTTTAGAACTGTTAAGTTACAAAATAGATTGATAATGTAGTACTTAAATTCTGGGTATAAAAATTAGCAGAAACCTATTCCGTCCTGAAGTTTCGTGATCGGACTAAAATCTAAAATACTGTCGGGTTATCCGCTCCGCCTCGGCAGATAACTTCTATCTCGCACGTAAACATACAAAACGACAAAACCCGACAGTCCCGAAGTCTCGGGATAAAACCTGTCGGGTTTGGATATTTTATCAAATAAATTTAGAAGTTCTATTCTATTAAGCTAGTTTTTTTTCAAATGCTTTTCTTGCAGCACCTCTAAAAAAAACTTCGCCACAATAGTTATAATTTAATCTGTCTAAAATTTTAAGCATTGGAACATTGTCAAAATTGGTGTCAACTTTTATACTTTGGATATTGTTTGCAAGAGCCAAATCTTCTATGCTTTTAAAAAGTTTTGTAGCAATACCTTTGCCTTTTGCTAATTTTGAAACCGCTACACGATGAACAACTGTATAATCGCCATTAGTAAGCCATTTTCCTTCTATGTCCTCATATGCAGGTTCCTTGTCGAACATAATGGCGGCATAACACAGAATAATTTCATTTTCTGTAAACACATAAGCATGGCCATTTTTTATATCGTTTTCTACAGTAGTTTCATTAGGATATCCGTCTTGCCATTGCGAACTTCCGTCCAGACGTCTTTGCTCAATAGCATCTTGTAGGATATTCCATATTTGAGATATTTCAGAAACATCAGCTTTTCTTAAAATTAAATTTTCTTTTACGTTGCTCATTTTTTTTAGTATTAAACTATTAATGAAAAATTTATGAACTTGCCTTTAGGGAAACTATAAATTAAGATCCAGCAAATCTGTCGGGTTAAATTTATAATTTACGAAAGTTATTATTCCCTTAAATACTTTTCAATGTACGTATTTATTATTTTTCGTTCTTCGATTGTTGCGTCATTATCCATATCACTATGGTTGATAGGGGTCAATTGAACTATCATTTCGTATTTTTTTTGTTCTTGTTCAGTTGGTAATACACCTTCGTCTGCAGAATAGTTTTTAGAACGTAACGTATATACTTTTGGTTGGTTAAATCTTGGAAGGGGCATTCTTCGATTGTCCATCGTTATTATTTTGTAAACCAATTTAGGATATTTTGTAGCAAATAAGGCAGTCATATCTCCACCATTTGAATGACCAATTAATGTTAAATGCTTAAAATCTAATTCAGGTTTTATAATTTTATACTCATTTAAAACATAAAGAATGTTATCGGTGCCTCTTTCCCAATTTGGTTTTCTTGTAACTTTAAAATCTCCTTCCATTGCCAAAAGGTCGTCAGTAGGTAATTCGTGCTGAATACTAATAACAAAATATCCTTTTGAAGCTAAATTTTCTGTTAAATAAGAATAAATCATATTGTCTCCACCTTTATTCTCTCCGTATCCATGACTAAAAATTATTATCTGCTGATTACTAATTTTGAAGTCTGTTTTTGGGTAAAAAATGGCAATCGGAACTTTACGATTTCTTGATTTGTCAAATAACTCTAAGGTATCAAGTTTAACGGGATACGTATTATTTGATATTTGAGAGTTTGTTTTTTTGCTATTCGAACAACTTATTAATAGTAAACAAATTAAAAGTTGAGATAATATTTTGGTCATTTTGGTTTATTTGGTAGAATTATGAAACCCGACAGGTTTTTAAAACCTGTCGGGTTTGATATGTATAATAACATTAAGAATATTAATGAGGCAGTTTGTCTTTAATCAAACCATAAACCCAAGTTCCAAAAATAGCACTTACTAAAGTCACTACAATTACAGTAACTCCAGTTCCAATTTGTGCAAAAAGTGGTCCGGGACAAGCTCCAGTAATTGCCCATCCAAAACCAAACATTAATCCGCCATAGATTTGTCCTTTGTTGAAAGTCTTTGGCTGAATTTCGATTTTTTCTCCTTGCAGCGTTTTAATATTGAACTTTTTAATCAATTGAACAGATATTAGTCCAACTACAACTGCACTTCCAATTACGCCATACATAAAGAAAGATTGCAGGTGAAACATTTCCTGAATGCGAAACCAACTTATGATTTCGGCTTTTACGAATACAATCCCAAAAAAGATCCCGACAACAAGATATTTTAAGTTTGAGAAACCCGAATCTTTAATTTGACTTCCGTTGATTCCTTCTGTATCTGTATTTTTATTTTCTAAATTACTCATTTTTGAAATTTTAAAGTGAAAGAATATAAGGTAAAATCAAAAGCGACATTACAAAACCGCCAATCATAAAACAGATTGTTGCGACTAATGAAGGCCATTGTAAATTTGAAATTCCCATAATCGCATGACCACTCGTGCATCCGCCAGCGTAACGTGTACCAAAACCAACTAAAAATCCACCAACCACAATCATGATAAATCCACGAAGCGTTAATAAACTTTCCCAAGAGAAAAGTTGTGTTGGCACTAATCCAGAATGATCTGTAATGCCGTAAGTGGCTAATTGCGCAGAAAGTTCTGGCGCAATTTCAACCGGATTTGGATTGGCTAAGAAATAAGCAGAGATAACTCCGCCAAGAAAAATTCCGAAAACGAAAAATAAATTCCAGCTTTCTTTTTTCCAATCGTATTTAAAAAACGAAATATTTGCCGGAATACAAGCCGCACAAATATGACGAAGTGAAGAACTAATTCCAAAAGATTTATTCCCAATAATCAATAAAATAGGAACAGTTAATCCAATGAGCGGACCTGCAACGTACCAAGGCCAAGGTTCTTTTATAATTTCTAACATATTTTTTTAGGTTCAAAGGTTCAAAGGAGTAGAGGTTCAAAGGTTTGATTCGAAAAGGAAGAACTTTGTCCCTTTGAACCTTTGCGTCTCTGTGCCTTAAATTATTTTAATACTTTACTCTGACAAACAAAATCTGATTTTGGAATGTTAGTTTTTGAAATTGCTCCAAAACCACCTTCAATTTCCGTGAAGTTTCTAAAACCACGAGCTTGCAAAATCGAAGATGCGATCATACTTCTATATCCTGCTGCGCAGTGCAAATAAAAATGCTCATTTGGATTAATGTCTTTTACCCAGTCATTAATAAATGCCAATGGTTTATTGTAAGCTTCCTCAATATGTTCAGCACTATATTCAGTTTCTTTACGAATATCGATTACTTTATCTTCTTTAATATTAAGTTGATTCGCAAATTGTTCAGCCGAAATTCGGTTTACCGTATCGACTTCAAAACCTGCTTTTTGCCAAGCTTCAAAACCACCTTCAAGATGTCCAACAATAGAGTCAAAACCTACACGGCTTAAACGAGTTACAGTTTCTTCTTCAAGACCAGCTTCTGTAACTAATATAATAGGTTGCTTTACATCGGCAATCAAAGTTCCAACCCACGGTGCAAAATCTCCGTTAATACCAATATTAATAGATTGCGGAATAAATCCTTTATAAAAATCTACATTTTTTCGAGTATCCAGAATCAAAGCTCCAGTTTCTTCAACTACAGCCTCAAAATCTTCTGCTTTAATGGCTTTCATTCCGTTATGCAATACAGTTTCAAAACTCTCGTATCCACCTTTATTCATAGCAACATTCATACTGAAATAAGCTGGCGGAGGTAATAAACCATCAGTAACTTCTTCAATAAATTCAGCTTCCGTCATGTTAGCGCGCAAAGCATAATTTGTCGCTTTTTGATTTCCAATAGTCGAAACCGTTTCTTTGCTCATGTTTTTTCCGCAAGCGCTTCCTGCACCATGTGCCGGATAAACAATTACCTCATCGGCCAAAGTCATAATTTTATCTCTTAACGAGTGAAATAAAATTCCTGCCAATTGATCTTGTGTCATTCCAGCTGCTTTTTGAGCTAAATCCGGACGACCAACATCGCCAATAAATAAAGTGTCTCCAGAGAAAATAGCGTGATCTTTTCCGTTTTCGTCAATCAATAAATACGTTGTACTTTCCATAGTATGACCAGGAGTATGCAACGCTTTAATTGTGATGTTTCCAACTTTAAATTCTTGTCCGTCTTTAGCAGAAATGCAATCAAACTCGCAAGCCGCATTTGGTCCGTACACAATTGGAGCTCCAGTTTCTTTACTTAAATCGATATGACCCGAAACGAAATCAGCATGAAAATGCGTTTCAAAAATATATTTCAATTTTACCTGATCGCGTTCTAAACGATCCAAATAAGGCTGAATTTCTCTAAGAGGGTCAATAATTGCGGCTTCGCCGTTTGAAGTTATATAGTATGCACCTTGCGCTAGGCATCCGGTGTAAATTTGTTCTATTTTCATGATATGAATTGAAAAATGATGGGTTACAAAGATAACTTTGTTTTCTTTTAAAATAGGTGACTAATGTTACAGAAATTAGGTTTTTGTGTAAAAAAATATAGTTTTAGACATTTGGTTTGATTTAAAGTGAAGCAATTAAGCTTTTACTTATAATTTTGCATATGACGAATGTCATTTTAAAAAATATTTAAACTGCTATAGAAATGAACACAGAAGATTTATTGAATCAGATTGCTTTTATTAAAGAAATTGATAAGGTTAAATACATTCAGCGAAAAACGAAATTGTTTAATAGTGAACGAAATGAAAACGATGCAGAACACAGCTGGCATTTGGCTTTAATGGCGATTGTTTTGGCCGACCATTCAAATGAACCAATTGATGTTTTAAAAGTGGTGAAAATGGTTTTGATACATGATATTGTCGAAATCGATGCCGGAGATATTTTTTTATACGATTCAGAACTGAATCACGATAATACTGATGAAGAACGATTGGCGGCAAATCGAATCTTCGGTTTACTTCCACAAAAACAAGCTCAGGATTTTATTGCCATTTGGGAAGAATTTGAAGCCGGTGAAACCAACGAAGCAAAATTTGCCAGATCGATGGACAGATTGGAACCTTTATTGCAAAACACCTCAAATAATGGCGGAACCTGGAAAGAGTTTGATGTAAAATATAATAAGGTTTACGAAAAAAAGAGCGTTATAAAAGAAGGTTCAGCAACTTTATGGAACTACGCCGAAGGTTTGATTAATGAAAGTGTAGAAAAGGGAATTTTGAAGAAAGAATAAAGATATACTTGTGTCATTTCGAGGAACGAGAAATCGCACGCGCTGATCAACATAGATTGTTAATTTTGTATGTGTCCCGAGGCTTTGGGAAAGTGTGATTTCTCCCTCTGGTCGAAATGACAAAAATATCGCACATAAAAGTATTATTTACACATCAGGAATTGTTGAAAAGTTTAACAAATATCAGATGATAAACTTTTTTTAAAGGCAGGAATTTCGGGTTTTAATGGGTAAATTTGTGGGACTTCATAAATAAAATACCACTATGGAAGAAATGCTTTTTTATGACCGAATGCAATTCGCCTTCACAATTACTTTTCATTATCTTTTTCCGCAACTTACAATGGGTCTTTCTTTGATCATTGTTTACTTTAAGTGGAAATATCTACGAACTAAAGACGACCAATACAATCACGCAACTCATTTCTGGATGAAAATCTTTGCTTTGAATTTTGCAATGGGTGTTGTAACCGGAATCCCAATGGAGTTTCAGTTTGGAACCAATTGGGCGAAATTCTCTGAGTTAACTGGCGGAATCATCGGTCAGACTTTGGCAATGGAAGGAATGTTTTCCTTTTTCTTAGAATCCTCTTTTTTAGGAATATTTTTGTTTGGAGAAAAAATCCTGGGACATAAATGGCATTTTGTAACCGGATTATTGATTTGCATTGGTTCTTGGGCCAGCGGATATTTAATTATAGCAACACATTCGTGGATGCAAAATCCTGTGGGATATGAAATTCTTGAAAACGGAAAATTTGTGCTTACAAATTTCAAAGCTTTATTTCTGAACCCGTGGTTATGGCCATCTTATTTACACAATCAAGCGGCGTCGTTAGTGACGAGTTCATTTGTTGTAGCCGGAATTGGTGCTTTTTATATTTTGAGTAAAAAGAATATTTCTTTCGGGAGATTGTTTGTTAAAACAGGTGTAATCTTCGGATTGATTTCGTGTGTTATCGTTGCAGTTCCTACCGGAGATTTATTGGCAAAAAATGTGGTTAAATACCAACCGGTAACTTTTGCAGCAATGGAAGGAATTTTTCATACAGAAAAGAAAGGTTCTGAAATTGTTTTAATTGGACAACCCGATGTAAAAGACAAAAAATTGGACAATAAAATTGCTGTACCTAATATATTGAGTTTCTTAACTTACGGAAGTTGGCATCAGGAAATAAAAGGATTAGATCAGTTTGAAGAAGATGTTCATCCAACCAATATTTCAGGGTTGTATTATGCGTATCATATTATGGTAGGACTTGGAACCATATTTATAGGTTTGATGTCTTTTGCAGTTTTTCAGCTTTTTAGAAAAAAATTATTCGAAACCAAATGGATTTTGTGGTCATTAATGTTCATGATGCCATTTCCGTACATCGCCAATACAACAGGTTGGTACACGGCCGAATTAGGAAGACAACCTTGGCTGGTTTATAATTTAATGAGAACTTCGGCAGGAGCATCGCCAACGGTTTCATCTGGAAATACGCTATTTACTTTACTAGGATTTATTGGATTGTATCTTTTATTGGGAATGTTGTTTTTGCTTTTGGTTGGAAAAATCATCAATAAAGGACCTCATCATGTTGAACTGAATTCAGAAAAAATATAATTATGGAATTTTTTTGGTACGTTGTTTTAATGGGAATTCTGGCCGTTTATATTGTATTAGACGGTTATGATTTTGGCGCAGGAATTATTCATTTATTTTTTGCTAAAAACGAGAAAGATAAAAAAGCAATTACGAGCGCAATTGGTCCATTTTGGGATGCAAACGAAGTTTGGATTATTGCTGCCGGAGGTGTTTTGTTTTTTGCTTTCCCAACGTTATATGCATCTTCTTTTAGCGGATTTTATTTGCCTTTAATCATGATTTTATGGCTTCTAATTTTCCGTGCAATTGGTTTAGAAATGCGTGGACAAGTGCATCACCCAATGTGGGAAGCCATTTGGGACAAAGCTTTTGGAATCGCAAGTTTGCTCTTAGCACTTTTCTTTGGGATTGCTTTGGGAAATATTGTTCGTGGCGTTAATTTAGGAATGGTAACCAATGGGGTTTCGACCCAAGAAGCACATTATTTCTTTTTGCCTTTATGGAATCCAACTTTTAGTCCGCAAGCAAATGAATTGGGAATTATAGATTGGTTTACACTCTTCTTAGGAATTGTAAGCGTTGTTGCCTTAACGATTCATGGCGCAAATTGGATTATTTTTAAAACCAATTCGTCTTTAAATACGCAACTTAAAAATGTGGTTTTTAAATTGAATATTGTTTTACTGGTTTTGGTTTTTATATCGCTTCAAATTTGGCATTTTATTGAACCTCAACCGTTTCATAATTTTATAGAAAATCCGATACTTTGGTTTTTTCCTCTAATGACTTTTGTTGGAATTGCGGGATTGTTTAAAGTGCGATCTTTTAAAAAAGACGGTCATGGATTTATATTTTCTACCTTATTTTTAGTTGGTGGATTTGCCTCAACAGCGGTTTCGATTTTTCCGAATGTTTTGCCTTCAACTAATAATGTAAATCCGTCTTTAACGATTTACAATACTGCTGCAGGAGAATATGGTTTAAATGCCGGAATGAGTTGGTTTTTTATCGCTTTGTTTCTGGTGATTGTTTATCTAATTGTTCAGTACCGCGTTTTTAGTGGTAAAATGGATGAGGTTGGATATGGGGAACATTGATTTTTTATTTGCCACTAATTCACGAATTTTTGCAAATCATTATATAAAGCCGTTGGTTCTAACCAACGGTTTTTTTGTTTTAAAGAATATGGCTTTAGCCAAAATGTTAGTTGTATAAAAACTTCAATTTATTAAAAATTAGTTTTGCCATTAATATAAGAAGTAAAGACTTTTTGAAAAGCCGTTAAATCGATGGCACCAGATTTGATTATTTTTCCGTCACTGTATATTTGATATTGACCAATGTTGGGAGATTTTTTGGCCCATAAAATACCACTTTTAATTTTACCCAATTCGTCAGTTGTTAAATAGGCAGTTATCTTTTCTTCCGATTCAGATTGTATTTTATCTCTATACTTGCTTAAATAAATTCTTAGAAGCGCATCTTCCTGAGAGAAAAAATCTGCAATTTCATTAAAAAGCAAATCAATAGTTACATTGTTTTCTGAAGTTTTTAGGAAAAGATATAATTTATAGCTTTTTTCATAATCGCCTTCGGGGAGTTTGGGTGAATAATTTTTAGATGAATAACTGTAATTTTCGTTGTCTAATATTTTACCGTAGATCAAGCTATTTGAGGGTAAACTGCCCATTTTAAAATCGAAAAGTTCTACAGAGGAAATAAGGACACCTTTGTAAAAAAAATCACTAACCTTTTTTTGATCCTTAACATATATCTTTATTACGGCGTCGTTTTCTACAGTATTCTTAATAACGATCGTGTCTTTTTCTTTGGTAAAAAATATTGAATTACCATAATAAGCAGCGGAAACGTCGACTGAGAAACTTTCAAGTTTACCATCCCTATTATATTTTTTTGTGATTGCTCCGCTTTCAATATCAATTTTTTCGGTTTTCAAACTATCTGTTTCTTGTGCGAAAACGGAGAAGGTGAATAATAAAAGTATTATTATTTGTTTTTTCATTCTTTATAAGATTATTCTTTGTAATACCAAAAGTAGTTTATCTCGATGATAAAAAAGTTTCGATACCGGAAATTTCTTTTTTTGCTCGAGTACACGTTAGAGACCACTTTTTTTCTTTACCGGAGTTCAGTAAACTTTGTTTGAAACGACATTCTTTTCCTTGCATCTTAGACAAAGAAAAGATAATTTAGATATTGTAGTTATACGAATTAATTATATCAATAAATGCTGGTTTTAACCAATAATTATTTTGTTTTTAAGAGATGTGACTTTAGTTAAATTGTTATGTATATTTGGCTAAAGCCAAGACATTTTATTAAAACGGCTATTGAAATATCAATAATGATTAATTTTTCAAATGTAGTTACTTCGTTCCTAGCAATGACTTTGCATGTGTCCTTCCGAGGAACAAAGCAATCTCATCTAGGATGGTTTTGTTCATCACTAATTCACAAATATTTAAACAGTTATATTCAAATATGAAAAAATATTTTTTGATAATATTTATTGTTTTAATTCTGATTTCTTGTAAAAAGACCAATTCGCATATTGATGTGGTCAATTTAAAGAAAGAGAAGTTGTCTGAGTTTAATGTAAAAATTGATACTCTTACGCAAACTAAAAATGGAGATTTGACTAAAGTCGTTTTGTTTAGGAATAATTTTTATTGCATGTTTGAAACATCAAGAAAAAACACTACTAAACAATTTATTAAAATGATAGTTTTTAATCAGAAAGGTAAATTCATCGAAGATGCGTTTGTACCTGAAGAAATTCAAAATATGTCGCACTATGATTTAATAGTTGAAAATGACAGTTTATATGTGAAAGAAAATCAGTTTGAAAAAGAAAATTTTGTTTTGGGAGAATATATTGCAGATTTAAATAAAATCAAAACAAGAAATTTTCCCATCTTTAAGGATGAAACTTATAGTATTTATTCAGATTATAAAGGAGAGTGGGGCGGAACAATTTTTTTTGAAAATAACAAGACAAAAGAAGTTTTTGAAACTTACTCGAGTTGTCCGATAGTTGTAAATAAAATTAAAAAAGATTATTACGTAACAAATAATGGTATGTTTTCCTCAAATATTTTGAAAATATCTGACCCAACCAAACTCCATAAAAGCAAGCTAAATTTTAATGAAAATGTAGGAAGTAAATATGATGAAGGTGTTGATGAAATTTTAAATATAGATGACATAAGTATTACAACTTCATTTGTAAATGAATATAAATTGTATCATTTATATTCTGATAAAAAGAATGTATTTATTGGAGTTATTGAGAATGGAAAAATGAAACCTCAGTTTAAATTTGCTTTTAATTTTTATCCTCATTTTAATCAAAAACTTGATAATGAAAAACAATTATTAACTTTTTATATTCCATCAAATAAAGAAAATGGAATATTAATTATTGATAAAAAAAATATTTACTTTCATGTACTAAAATGAGAAATTGTTCAAATCAGACATTAGTGAAAAATATTTTTGAAATCTATGAAAAGTAAAGGTTTTGAAGTAACAAATGGGCAATGGAAAATAATTCTGAATATTGGAATAATTATTTTCGCCGTTTTTCTTTTTGTGAAGTCATTTATCATGGATACAAGTAGGAGTAGATATGAGAAAGCATTGAAGAATATTCAAGAACAAAGTTTTCAAGGAATTGTAGTTGATAAAGGATTTGAAAAATTTAATCATAATGCTGCAATGATATATTTAAGCGATGAAACTAAATTTTCGCCCTTTGGTCAATTTTGGGCGAAAATTAAAATTGGAGATTCAATTGTAAAGAAAAAAGGAGAAACAATCATCACAGTTTATAGAAAAAATAAAAAAACGATATTAGATAATAAAGAAATACTTGATTCTTGGAAAAAATAAATCCGTACTATTTTTGCGTTTTTATCTTTTTCAAAGTTTAAAACTTTGAAAAAGATTATCGACCACATGTAAAATGTATCTTACAAAAAAGAAGATGTGTTTTATGGTATTAATAAATTTTTAAAGAATTTTAAATATCTTTGAATTATGGATACAATAAACAGACCTAGAAATATTGGCCGAAATATCAGCCGAATTAGAGAGCTTCGTGGTATGAAACAAGGAGCACTTGCTGATGCTATTGGTACAAGCCAGCAAACTATTTCAAGCATTGAAACCAGTGAAACTGTCGAATTTGAAAAATTGGTGCAAATTGCAAAAGCACTTGGTGTGACGGTAGAAGCTATTGAAAATTTCACGGAAGAATCCGTTTTTAATTTTTTTAATAATTTTTACGATAATAGTGCAAGTAATGGTCAAGGTGCATCTGGACCTATTTTTACTTTTAATCCTTTAGATAAAGTAGTCGAACTTTACGAACGTTTGGTTCTTGCTGAAAAAGAATTGGTTAAGGCCGAAAAAGAGAAAGTTGAATATCTTGAAAAACTTTTGAAAAAATAGAACTAAAAAATATTTTAAGAGACGTGTGTTTGCGTTAGGGATAGGAGCGGTATCTTCCGACTTAGAAAAACAAGGCTTTTTAGCCGTAGTTTTTGTTAATCGGGAATATAGCGGATAGCCCGACCGCAGGGAACGCCCAAAATATAAAAATCCGTTTATTCCCGAGAGTAAACGGATTTTTTGTTTGTAATACGTGTAAGAATTAATTTATATAAAAAATTATACTAGAAATTCATTTACTACTGAAGGCTTTTTTAAGCGTCTTAAACGCTGGATGATCTTGTTTTATATAAACTGGACTGTAAATAAATTTGGTCTTTGAAATACTTTCGTTTTTTAATTAAAATATTTAAAAACAATGGATTACCAAATCAAAAAAGCAAGTATTGAAGATCTTGACCAAGCAGCAATACTTTTTAATCTTTATCGTGTTTTTTACCGTCAGGAATCTGATGTCGAAAAAGGAAAAGCATTTCTTAAGGAACGATTATTAAACAATGAATCGGATATTTTTTTAGCAATTGTAAACGAAAAAGCTGTTGGCTTTGTACAGTTGTACAAATTATTTCATTACACAAAGTTGCAAAAACAATGGTTGTTGAGTGATCTTTTTGTGCATCCTGATTTTAGAGGCAAAGGACTTTCGGTAGCTTTAATTGACCGAAGTAAACAATGGTGTGAGGAAACAAATGCTTGTGGTTTGATGCTGGAAACTGAAAAAACAAATGATATAGGAAACAAGTTATATCCGCGTTGTGGATTTGAATATGATGGATTACACAACTATTATCATTGGTGGAAATAAAATAAAGAATGGGGAAAAAGCAATGTTTCTCCATTTCTTTTTTAATACCATTACAATTGCTGTGTTTTCATCTTTGTCAAAGTTTTAAACCCTGACAAAGACTACTCTACAAGTTAAACTACTAAATTCAAATTAAAATAAAACTTCTTTTGTAATAATATAAAAGCCCATTACGAGTACAAACCAACCAAAAAGAGGTTTTAGTTTTGCTCCGTCGATTTTTTTAGAAAGCTGGCTTCCAATTAACATTCCTAAAAGTGCCATTGCCGAAACGCCTAATAAAAAGGTATAATTTATGGGTATGCCAATGTATAAATCGCCTCCAAAACCTATAGAGGAATTTATAGTTATAATTAATAATGATGTACCAACGGCTTGTTTCATTGGTAAATTGGCAAAAAAGAGCAGGGCAGGAATAATTAGGAATCCTCCGCCAGCACCAAGAAATACGGTTATAATTCCAACTATAAAACCTATTATGCTTAATTGAATATAATTGGTTTCAGTTGTTTTTACTTCGGGTTTGTTTTTTCGAATCATTGATATCGCTGCCGTAATCATCAATATAGAAAAGACGAACATAATAAGAAAGTCTTTGGAAACTGAATATGATGCTATAGAAAAGAGTGTATTGGCAATTTTTGGAAAAATTACTTCACGAATTATCAGAATCGAAATTACAGATGGAATTGCAAAATACAAAGCCGATTTTAGTTTTAAATTTCCCATTTTGTAATGGCTGTAACTTCCAAACATGGCTGTTAATCCCACAATAAATAAGGAGTATGATGTGGCTTGCTCTGGATTGACCTTGAATAAATATACTAAAATAGGAATGGTCAATATCGAGCCGCCGCCGCCAATTAAGCCTAGTGAAATCCCGATAATGATTGAAGCAAAATAGCCTGCGTATTCCATTGTATTTATTTTCTACAAAGGTGCTTCGTTAATTAGAAACGCACAGTAACATTTATCACAGAAGATTTATTAAACACGAATTTCGCTAATTAACACGGATTTTTTTGGCTATCACATCGAGCGGAGTCGAGATGCTTTGTGGGTTCTCGACTCCGCTCGAACTGACATTAGTTCATGAACAATAAATTTGTCTAATCCTTCAAATCTGTGGCTGAAAAAACTATTTTAAAAGCTCGATTTGATTTCGGTTGAGTTTGACTAAACCTCTTTGTTCCATTTTTTTGAGTAATCTTGAAACGACTTCTCGTGAAGTATTTAATTCGGATGCGATTTCTTGGTGCGATAAATTTACTTCCTGACATCCACAGGTATCAGAATGGCGTTTTAAGTAAAATTCCAAACGTTCGTCCATTGAGCGGAAAGCAATATTGTCGACAACTTCCAGAACTTCTTCAAAACGGCTTCTATAAGTATCGATTACAAATTCGTACCAGGTTCTGTGTTCCATCATCCATTTGTCCATCATTTGTAGCGGAATCATCATAACAGTTACATCTTCGACTACTTTTGCCATAATCTGACTTTTTTCGCTTTTGGCAGTACAAATCATCGAAATAGCGCAGGCTTGTCCTGGTTGTAAATAATACATTAAAAACTCGCCACCGTCTTCTCCTTCGCGGTAAATTTTAATTTTTCCTTTGGTAATCAAAACAGTATTTTTGATGTATTGTCCGGTTCGCATTAATATTGTTCCGGTTTCAAAATCTTGCAAGCTTCCGTTTTCTTCTATTGTAGAAATAAGTTCGTTGGAGAAATTTGGAAAAATATTTTTTAATGAATTTTGCATTGTTAATAGGTGGGATTTTATAGCCCACGGATTTTACGGTTTGAACTGGTTTGCACAGGTTTTTTTGCCACGACCCGAGCGATAGCGAACAGGCGAAGCAATTTCACGAATTAATTTGTGATAAATAATTCTTTTTTAACACATAGAGACATAGCTTTTTGTTGCTCAAAAAAAGACGTTTCACTTTATCTTAAATCATATAGCTATGTATAAATAATGTGTTATTTTATTTTGCTCTAAACTTAGAAAATAAACCTATGTTTCTATGTGTTTAAATTTTATTTTTTTCGTCACAATTTTCACGAATCAACACGATTTAATTTATGAAAATTAGTGCAATTCGTGGCGACCAATTTTAATCGTTTTAATCGTTTTAATCTTTGGTGAAAAAAATATTCGTGTCGTTTAGTTTTATCAAAATAATATTAAAACTTATAATTTGTTACAAAGATAGTAGATTGTTGTGGTATAAATTGTGAGAAAACTATATTTAAGATGCATTTTATGCAAATGAAAAAATCCTATTTTCTATCGAGTTTATAGAGTATATTTTTAAAAATAGTAAGTAAATTTGTCTTTCACTGATTATAATACTTTCTCTAAAACGTTTTCTGAGAATAATAATCGAAATCGCATTTGGCACGTTTTTAATTAATAGAAACGTCGTAATTTTACAAAAACACATTTATTATGAATTTATCACAAGAAGATTGGGTTGCGCAATTAGCTGCTGACGAGAATGCAGTTATACTTGACGTAAGAACTGAAGACGAATTTAATGACGGTTATATCGAGAATGCCTTAAATATCGATATTAACAAAGGTCAGGGTTTTATTTATGAAATCGAAGAATTAGATAAAAACAAAAATTATTATGTGTATTGCCGTTCTGGAGCCAGAAGTGCGAAAGCATGCCAAATTATGAATGAATTAGGTATCGAAAATGCCTATAATTTACTTGGCGGAATTCTGGATTGGGAAGGTGAAACTGTGAATCCATAAAAAAAGTAAAAAAGAGGCACAAAAAGCCTCTTTTTTCTTTAATGCGCTATTAAATAACCAAATAAAAATAACCAGATTATGAGTTTAATACCCGAAGAATTTCAAATTAAAACCCTTATCAATCAAGACACTTATCTTGTAAATGGAGAATTAAAACATTGGGCAGGACAAACTACGCCTGTGTTTTCGACAATTTCGTCTACAGAGAAATATACACCAACATTATTAGGATCGATTCCGTTTATGGGAGAAAAAGAAGCGCACGAAGTTGTCGACGCTGCTTGTGCTGCCTATGATATGGGACAAGGTTTATGGCCAACTATGAAAGTAGCTGATCGTATAAAATGTATGGAGAATTTCGTGAAGCAAATGAAAGAAACTCGCGAAGAAGTGGTTAAACTTTTGATGTGGGAAATTGGAAAATCGTTGGGAGATTCTCAAAAAGAATTTGATAGAACTGTCGAATATATATATGACACCATTACCAGCTACAAGGAATTAAACGGACGTAGTTCACATTTTGAAAAAGTACAAGGTGTAAATGCTATGATTCGTCGTGGTCCTTTAGGAGTTGTTCTGTGTCTAGGGCCTTACAATTATCCTCTAAACGAAACATTTTCATTATTAATTCCGGCTTTGATTATGGGGAACGCCGTAATCTTTAAACCTGCCAAACATGGTGTTTTATGTATTTCGCCATTGTTGGAAGCGTTTAGAAGTAGTTTCCCAAAAGGAGTAATTAATATCGTTTATGGACGTGGTCGTGAAGTAGCTTCGCCAATTATGAAATCCGGAAAAATTGATGTTTTGGCATTAATTGGAAACAGTAAATCGGCGATTGCTTTACAAGATCAGCATCCAAATAAAAACAGATTGCGTTTGATTTTAGGTCTTGAAGCCAAAAATCCAGCGATTATTTTGCCAGACGCCGATTTAGATTTGACTATTCAGGAATGTATTGCAGGAACTTTATCGTTTAATGGACAACGTTGTACGGCTTTAAAAGTATTGTATGTGCATGAATCTATTATAGAAGAATTTAATAAACGTTTTGCCGAAAAAGTTGATGAATTAGCGTTTGGAAATCCTTGGGAAAAAGGAGTTTCGTTAACGCCGCTTCCAGAATCAGATAAGCCACATTATATTCAGGGATTAATTGATGACGCTAAACACAAAGGTGCAAAAATCTTGAATGAAAAAGGTGGAAAACATACCGATAACTTTATTTTTCCAGCAGTTTTATATCCGGTAAATAAAGAAATGCGTGTATATCATGAAGAGCAATTTGGACCCGTTATTCCGGTAATTGCTTTTAAGGATATCAAAGAACCACTAAACGATATGGCCGAATCAAACTACGGACAACAAGTAAGTTTATTTGGTAAAGACATTAAAACTTTGGCACCACTTATCGATGCTTTGGTAAATTTAGTTTGCAGAGTAAACCTCAACAGTTCTTGCCAAAGAGGTCCGGATGCTTTTCCGTTTACAGGTCGTAAAGATTCTGCTGTAGGTACTTTAAGTATTCCAGATGCTTTGCGTTCATTCTCAATTCGTACGTTCGTAGCCTCAAAAGATATCGCTTATAACAATGAAATTTTGCAGGAATTGCTAAACAGCAAGGAATCGAATTTTATTAACACCGATTATATTTTGTAGTTATCAAGGTTATATATTAATTGTAGATACCGTCTTTTTCTTTTTAGAATTAGGCGGTTTTTATTTTTAGAGTTGCTAAGTTGGTGAGATTTTGAGTTACTAAGGTTTTTTACGATCTTCTTTTTTTGTCATCTCGATTTCTATAACAAAAACAAATCTTTTATTCTTTTCAACGGATTTTAATCCGTCAGATGGTTCGACAATTAGAGAAAAGCGACGTTTTTTTTTATTTATTAAACTCATAGAAAACTATTAAAATTTTTTACTTTCTTACTATGCCAGATTATTTTTTAAAAAGAAATGTAACTTTAAGTTAAAAAAATCCACTAATATTATAACCTTAATTTAATCATTAAAAAATATAATGACTTTATGAAAAAAAAGACATTTCAATTTGTACTTGTTGCTTTTGTGTTTTTGGCTCAAACCAGTTTTGCACAAGAACTTTATATGCCAAGAAACATAAAAGACGCTTATGCTAAAGGTACGCGTTCGATGGACGGAAAACCAGGTAAAAACTATTGGCAAAATCATGGAAAATATGCCATGGAAATTACTGTAGATCCAAAAACAAAACTTGTAAGCGGAACAGAAACTATTGTTTATGAAAATAATAGTAACGAGACTTTAAAAGATTTAGTAATTAGATTTGTAAATAATTTGCACAAACCTTCAGCTCCCAGAAGTGGGAATGTTAGTCCGGACTTTTTGAGTGAAGGCTTAACTATTACTTCTTTGAAAATTGGTGATGATATTTATAAAGAAGATGCTAAAAGCTGGGGAACTGTTGGGAACGTAAAACTGAATAAGCCAATACTTCCGCATACAAAAGTTTCAATTGCTATAGATTGGAATTATCCATTGTCTAAAGAGAGTGGAAGAGAAGGGCAAATAGACGAAACTACTTTTTTTGTGGCTTACAGTTATCCGCGTGTAAGTGTTTACGATGATTACAACGCATGGGACAGGCTGCCGCATACAGATCGTCAGGAGTTTTACAATGATTTTAATGATTATACCTTTTCTGTAAAAGCACCTAAAAATTATGTTGTTTACGCAACAGGAGATTTTTTAAATCCCGATGAGGTTTTGCAACCCGAGTTTTCGGCTCGTTTGAAAAAATCGTATCTAACAGATGAAATTTTACATGTTGCAAACGAGCAAGAATTGAAAAACGGATTAGTAACAAAACAAAATGACTGGAATATTTGGAAATTTGAAGCCAATAATATTTCAGATGTTTGTTTTGGTTTAAGCGATCATTATTTATGGGATGCAAGCAGTGTATTAGTAGATAAAAAAACAAATCGTCGCGCAAGTGTTCAGGCGGCATATGATATTAAAGCAACCGATTTTGTAAATTCGGTAAAAAACAATCAATATGCTTTAGATTATTTTTCTAACAAGTGGCCAGGAGTTCCATATCCGTTTTCTAAAATGACCGCTTTTCAGGGTTTTGCAGACATGGAATATCCAATGATGTGTAATGACTCACAAATGGGAGATCCTATTTTTGCTCAACTAGTTCAAGATCATGAAGTCGCACATACTTATTTTCCTTTTTATATGGGAATCAACGAAACGCGTTATGCCTTTATGGATGAAGGATGGGCAACTACTTTTGAATATTTAATTGGAATTGCAGAACACGGTAAAGAATCCGCAGATAAATTCTACAAAGAGTTTAGAGTTAAAAAATATATTACAGATACCTCAACAGAAGAAGATCAGCCCATAATCTCAATGTCTACCCAAGTTTCGGCAGCCGGATATGGAAATAATTCATACGGAAAAGCCTCTCTTTCTTACTTAGCATTAAAAGACATGCTTGGCGATGATTTGTTCAAAAAGTCTCTTCATGCTTACATGGATAATTGGAATGGGAAACATCCTATTCCGTGGGATTATTTTAATTCTATCAATACTGCTTCTGGGAAAAATTTAAATTGGTTCTTTAATAATTGGTTCTTTACCAATAATTATATTGACATTGCAGTAAAGAATGTTTCGAAGAATATAATTTTTGTACAAAATGTGGGAGGTTTTGCTATTCCGTTTGATGTAATTGTAACCTATTCTGATAATACGACTGAAACTTTGCATCAAACACCAGCAGTTTGGGAAACCAATCAAAAACATATTAGAATTGCAGTAAAAAGTAAAAAACAAGTTAAACAAGTAATTCTTGATGGAGGCATTTTTATGGATGCAACACCAAGCGACAATACTTTGACAATACAATAAAGCATATATGTCTGGAGAAAAAGATTTACAAGTTTTACTAAAAAGTATGAAACCGGAGCATGTTTCGGGAGATTACGTATTTTGTAAAGTCGAGAATGTAAAAGATATTAATCTCGATAAGATTGAAATGTTTTTTAAAGAAAAAGAAGCAGTTACCGTCATTCTTAAAAAAGAAATTGCCGATGTTTTACAACTCGAATATTCGACTATAATGTCTTGGATAACGCTTACCGTACATTCTTCTCTGGAAGCAGTTGGGTTAACAGCGGCGTTTTCAAAAGCATTATCAGAACATCAAATTAGTTGTAATGTGGTAGCAGCTTTTTACCACGATCATATTTTTGTAAACAAGAAAGATACACAAAAAGCAATGGAGATCTTGAATTCATTTTCGCTTTAATTGTTACTTTTTTAATTTTCAGTTTATTATAATCACATAAAAAAGGAATCTAAATTTTTAGATTCCTTTTTTTATTTGTTAATTTTTTTATTCTATAAAATAAATTTGTGGAATAATAAAGAACAATGAAATTAAAAAAGTACGTTTGCAAAAATTTGAAAACCTACTATATAAATGAAAAAAGCCCTACTTTTTATTTTTTTAGTGATTGCTACTAAGACAATTGCCCAGAATGCCTCGAAAACTGCGTTTCAAAAAAGCAGATACGAACTAGCCGTTTCGTGTTACGAAAAGGCTGATTATAAAAATGCCCTTGAGTTATTTCATGTTGCCTATAAAATGAAACCAGATACAAAAATAGGCGAGGAATCGATTAAAAAAATTGATACAATAAAGACAGTTTTAAGAGAAACTGCTTTAAATCAAGTATTAGGAACTTGGAAAATGGCTGGAGACAAGCCAGTTTGGGCAGTTAGCCAAACACAGAGCAATCCGCAAAAAGATTTCGATGAACTGGTTGAAATTACTGAAAAAGAGATTTTGTTTTATGAGAGAAATAAAAAAACTCAGGAGAAAAAAATGGTTAAATCAGAGGATTTAGTGTATTATAACAAAGAAGAATCAGATGCTTTGTTCTCGGATATAATTTTATCAGATGGCACAATTTGGAACTGTTCAGTTAATGAAAATGCTGATGAACTGCGTGCTATTAATGTTGGTAAAAAAGATGAGAATGGTGTAGTTAAAATTGAAAGCGATAACGACGAAATATATTACGTTAAAGTAAAATAACAAAAAAGGGAATCTAATTATTTAGATTCCCTTTTTTATTGAATATAATTCTTGTTTCTTAAAATTTAAATCCTAACGAGATATTAGAAACAGCAGTTTTAATACTCCTATCCGATGCATCTATATCTGTAACTCCTGCAAGATATCTATAATCTAAAGTTAGTTTCCATAAATCTACTCCGACTCCCCCAAGAATACTACTATTGTTTTTCTCGATAGCAATAGGATTCAGATTGTTATTTGCACTTATATCTGAATAGTTTTTCCAGTTGTATCCTCCAAAAATGCGTACGTTTCCAAGTTTTCCTAACGGGATTACTTTAAAACCAACAATTAAAGTAGCATCTGTTCCAGATAATTCATATTCAGTTTCTCCAAGTCCCGTTTGAGAAACGTTGAATTTTGATTTTGCATATCCAAATTCACCTTGTCCATAAAAAAGCAATAAATTTACACGCGCAAATCCTGCAACTCCCATGCCGGTTCCAGAACTCTTTGAACTGAAATCGTTTGTGAGTGGAGAAGTTATGTTGTAAGAAAACTGAGGTCCAAATTGTATTAGTTGTGCAAAACCATTTACACTAATACATAATAATGCTGCTAAAAGGAATTTTTTCATGTTTTTTTCTTTAGATGATATGTAAAAGTAGGTATTGTCTGTAATTATTTAGAAAAAAATCGTATTTATTTTTCTTTAAATTTTAATTTTTGAGTTGTATGTTGTTGGTTTTTAATATTTTGGTGTTTTGTATTAGATTAAAATCTGATAACCGTAAATTGGAATTTAGAAAAAGAATTAAATGATGAGTATTAAAAGAATAAAACCTTCAGAAACCTGGCAAATTAGGCATGATGTAATGTGGCCAGATCAGCCTTTTGAATTTGTACAATTAGAAGAAGATAATGATGGTTTACATTTTGGTTATTTTGTTGAGGAAAAATTGGTTTCGATTGTTTCCTGTTTTATTGAAGGTGACGAAATGCAGTTTAGAAAATTGGCAACCTTAAATGAATATCAAGGAAAAGGAATTGCTTCTGAACTTTTAGAATATATCTTTAAACTAGCAAAAGAGAAAGATTTGAAAAAAGTTTGGTGCAATGCCAGAACTGAAAAAAAATCATTTTATGAAAAATTTAATATGAAAGATACCCATAAAATCTTCAGTAAAGCAGGACAGGAATTTACCATAATGGAACTTTTGTGGCAATAATTGAAATGAAAATTATTGTATAAAATATACAGCATCAAATCATTGCGAAATTGGTTGTTTTTGCTTTGTTCAAATAGTATTATTAATCTTATTCTGATTCGAAATTATTTTTTTATGATTTTTCAATAAAAAAGCACAATATTTTATTAGAATTCCCCGATTATAAAATAATGAAAACGTTTTCGTTTTTTTTAAATGTTAAAGCTTACAAAAAAATCTTTTTTTGTTTCGATACTTTCCTTACTTTCGCACCCAAATGAGAAAGTTAATAGTATTTTTAGTATTCATGAATTTGCTTCTGCTAGGCGGAGGGCAATATCTTAATGCTGGTACTCCTAAAAATCCTCATCTACATAATCTTGAGAAAAAGCACCGAGTAAAATTCACTAATCAAGAGCAAGGCAGTTCAATAATTGAAGATGCCGATGTTGATCTTGAAGAAGAATATCTTGGAAATGATGATCTTGATGGACTTACGAATAAATTTTTTGCAACAAACTACAGTTTACTTGACAATTGGTACCTTTCCTTTTCAAGTCAAACCATTGTAAATGATTATAATCGTTTTAAATTCTTCGTGCCATTTTGTGGCAATTCAAATCCTATTTACATTACCCAACAGGTTTTAAGAATTTGATTCAACAGTATACATCGGTTACCTAAGTTGTGATCTGCATATCTTGTTGATGTAATTTTTTCTACTTCTTCTTATATGAAAGTTAAGTTCTGACTAAGGCTACCTGATGCATTTTTTCATCTAAAGGAATCACTGTATTCCAAGCATTCAATCGCTTAATTTCCAAACTAAATCATGAAAAGAATTATCTTGTTCACAGGCTTAATTGCCCTAGTGTGCCTTACTAGTTGTTCAACTAAAAAAGAAGAAAAAGAAGAAGCGGAAAAATTTACCGCAACAAATCCTGTCGTATTAGACACTTCATTTGTAAAAGAATACGTTTCTCAGATTAAATCTGTACGTAACATCGAAATCCGTGCTCAGGAAAAAGGGTTTCTACAAAACATTTATGTTGATGAAGGACAATTTGTAAAAAAAGGACAACTGTTGTTTAAAATTATGCCAAACATGTATCAGGCAGAATTACTTAAAGCACAGGCAGAACAAAAATCAGTAGAAATCGAATTACAAAATTCAAAATTATTAGCAGATAAAAATATCGTTTCTAAAAACGAATTAAGTGTAGCGCAGGCAAAACTTCAATCTGCAAAAGCCGAGGTTGCATTAGCAAAACTTCACTTGTCATTTACAGAAATCAGAGCGCCGTTTGACGGAACAATTGACCGTATTCCATTAAAATTAGGAAGTCTTATTGACGAAGGTGAATTAATGACAAGTCTTTCAGACAACAGTCAGATGTTTGTTTACTTCAATGTTTCAGAGCCAGAGTATATTCAATATCAAACAGATATAAAAGACCGTGCAGATAGTAACGTTAGTTTAGTTTTGGCCAATGGAGATACTTTTAAAGAAAAAGGAAAAGTAGAACTTATCGAAAGTGAATTTAATAATGAAACCGGAAATATCGCTTTTAGAGCAAGATTCCCAAATTCAGGAAAATTACTTAGAAATGGTGAAACAGGTCAAGTTCAAATGTTAGTACCGCTTAAAAACGCTATTATAATTCCACAAAAAGCGACTTACGAAATTCAGGATAAAAAATACGTTTTTGTTATTGATAAAAACAATAAAGTAAATTCAAGAGAAATTACAATTACAGGCGAAATCCCTGATTTGTATGTGGTTAAAACCGGAGTTACTCAAAATGACAAAATCTTACTTGAAGGAGTTCAGAAAGTAAAAGAGAATGACAAAATTAAATATGAGTTCCAATCTCCAAAAGAGGTAATGAATCATTTACGCGTAAAAGCCGAATAGATTTAACTGGTTTAATCATTAAAAAAATATACAATGTTTAATAAATTTATTCAAAGACCTGTACTGTCGATAGTAATATCGCTTATAATTGTCTTTTTAGGGATATTGTCGGTATTGAATTTACCTATTACACAATTCCCTACAATCTCACCACCAATGGTGAATGTTACTGCAGATTATCCAGGATCTAATGGTGAATTGATGATCAAGGCCGTTGTAATTCCGTTAGAAAGAGCCTTAAATGGAGTTCCAGGAATGAAATACATGGCTTCTGATGCTGGAAATGATGGTGAAGCTACTATAAAAGTGGTGTTTAACTTAGGAACAGATCCTAATCAGGCTGCAATTAACGTTCAAAACCGTGTAGCTTCGGTTACCAATAAATTACCACCTTTAGTAATTAGAGAAGGTATCAAAATCACTCGAGAAGTGCCAAGTATGTTGATGTACGTGAATCTTTACAGTACAGACAAAAATACCGACATGAAGTTCTTGTACAACTATGCAGACATCAACGTTTTATCTGAATTAAAAAGGGTAAACGGTATTGGTTCCGGAGATATCTTAGGAACACGTGAATATGCAATGCGTATTTGGTTGAAACCTGATCGTATGTTGGCTTACAAAATTTCTGCCGATGAGATCATGGAAGCTTTATCTAGCCAAAGTTTGGAGGCTTCTCCTGGTAAAACTGGAGAAAGTTCAGGTAAACGTTCTCAAGCTTTTGAATATGTATTAAAATACTCTGGACGTTTTACAACAAAAGAGCAATATGAGAATATTGTTGTAAAATCAAATGCAAACGGAGAGCTTTTACGTTTAAAAGACGTTGCTAAAGTTGAATTTGGTAGCTCGATGTATGATATCTATTCTAATTTAAATGGTAGACCATCTGCGGCTATTGTATTAAAACAATCTTTCGGAAGTAATGCAAATCAGGTTATTGAAGAAGTAAAGGCTAAACTGGAAAAAATCAAACAAAGATTTCCAAAAGGAATGGATTACGAAATTTCGTATGACGTTTCTAAATTTCTTGATGCTTCTATCGAAAAAGTAATCCATACACTTGTTGAAGCATTTATTCTGGTAGGTATCGTAGTATTCCTTTTCTTAGGAGACTGGCGTTCGACAGTTATTCCGGCAATTGCAGTACCAGTATCATTAATTGGAACGTTTGTGTTCATGACTTTCTTTGATATTTCATTGAACTTAATTACATTATTTGCTTTAGTTCTTGCAATTGGAGTCGTCGTCGATGATGCCATTGTAGTAATCGAGGCCGTTCACGCCAAGATGGAGGAAGAGCATCTCTCGCCACTTAAAGCGACTAAAAAAGCAATGCACGAAATTGCAGGAGCAATTATAGCAATTACATTCTTAATGGCTGCTGTATTTATTCCGGTTGCGTTTATGTCTGGTCCGGTTGGGGTATTTTACAGACAGTTCTCTGTAACTATGGCAACTGCGATTATCCTTTCTGGTATTGTGGCTTTGACTTTGACACCTGCACTTTGTGCGATGATGTTAAAAAACAATCATGGAGAAGTTAAAAAGAAAACGCCAGTAAATGTATTTATAGATGGATTCAACAACAAGTTCAATTTAGCACAAGGTAAATATCAAAATCTATTAGCTAAAATTGTAAACAGAAGAGCGGTTACCATTATTGCACTTCTAGGTTTTTGCGCCGGAACATGGTTAATTAGTAGTACAGTTCCTTCTGGGTTTATCCCGAATGAGGATCAGGGTATGTTTTATGCTGTAATTCAAACGCCACCGGGTTCATCATTGGAAAGAACCAATAATATTGCCGAAAGACTGCAAAAAATTGCGGAGAAAATTGATGGAGTAAAATCTGTTTCATCATTAGCAGGTTACGAAATTCTGTCTGAAGGTACAGGTTCGAACTCAGGAACTTGTTTGGTCAACCTTAAAGACTGGAGCGACAGAAAGCATTCCGTTTTGGAGATTATGGCCGAAATGGAAGAAAAATCTAAAGATATTGCAGGTGCTAATATCGAATTCTTTCAACCGCCTGCTGTACCTGGATATGGTGCTGCCGGAGGATTTGAGCTTCGTTTGTTAGACAAAACAGGTTCTAACGATTACAAAAAAATGGAGCAGGTTAACAATGATTTCGTTAAAGAGTTAAATACTCATCCGGAATTATCTAACGTGTTTAGTTTTTACAGTTCTAGTTTCCCTCAGTACATGATGAAAGTAGACAACGACATGGCACAGCAAAAAGGAGTTTCTATCGAAAACGCGATGAATACCTTGTCAACTCTTGTGGGAAGTAACTACGAAATTAGTTTTATTAAATACGGAATTAACTATAAAGTAATCGTTCAGGCTTCGCCGGAATATCGCGCACAGCCAGACGATATCCTAAAGTTGTATGTAAAAAACAATCGTGATGAAATGGTTCCTTTTTCTGCTTTTATGAGATTAGAAAAAGTATACGGACTATCTGAGATTACAAGACATAACATGTACACTTCTACACAAATTAGTGGTTCTGCAGCGGCAGGTTATAGCTCTGGTACGGCGATTAAAGTAATTCAGGAAGTTGCCGCTAAAAAATTACCTAGAGGTTACGATATTGACTGGGCAGGTATTTCTGCCGATGAGGTTGCTCAAGGAAATCAGGCAATTTGGGTATTCTTGATCTGTTTAGGATTCGTATACTTAGTTTTGGCTGCCCAATACGAAAGTTTTATTTTACCATTATCTGTAATTCTTTCTTTACCGGCAGGTATTTTTGGAGCTTTCTTATTGTTGAAATTAACAGGATTAGAAAACAACATTTATGCTCAGGTTGCAATGGTAATGCTTATTGGTTTACTAGGTAAAAATGCTGTGTTAATTGTAGAGTTTGCAATACAGCGACATGCCGCAGGAAGATCAGTACTTGAAGCAGCAATGGAAGGAGCTAAAGCGAGGTTCCGTCCAATTTTGATGACTTCATTTGCTTTTATTGCTGGATTATTACCACTTGCTTTTGCAACTGGTCCGGGTAAAATTGGTAACAGAACCATTGGTACTGCTGCTGCCGGAGGTATGCTTATAGGAACCATTTGTGGTGTATTTGTAATTCCGGGCTTGTATTTCATTTTTGCTAAAATTGCCGAAAAGCATAAACTGGTAAAACATGAAGAAGAGAATCCATTAACAGAAGAAATTGATAACAATCATGTATAAATTCAAATCATATCAATATGGTATTGCATTAGGTATTTGTCTTACGGTTGCAGGTTGTAAAGCCCCTGCGCCTGAGGCACCAATAACGCCAAGTGCAGCAGTTCCTGAGTCGTTTGGTGCATCGGCTCCAGCTCAGGATGCAAACAATAATACATCAACATTAGCTTGGAAAGATTACTTTAAAGATCAAAACCTTGTAGACTTAATTGATGTTGCCTTAAAAAACAATCAGGAATTAAATATCACTTTACAGGAAATTGAAATTGCTAAGAATGATATTCGTGTAAAAAAAGGACTTTTATTACCAACAGTTGGTGTTCGCGCCGGAGCTGGTGTTGAAAAAGTAGGTAGATATACCAGCCAAGGTGCCGGTGATGCTACTACAGAAATTAAACCCGGTAAAGAAACTCCAGATCCGTTGGGAGATTTTACAATATCTGCTTACGCAAACTGGGAAGTAGATATCTGGAAAAAACTACGCAATTCTAAAAAAGCAGCTTTAAACAGATATTTGGCTACCGTTGAAGGTAAAAACTTTGTAATTACAAATCTTATTGCCGAAGTTGCTGACTCGTATTATGAGTTAATGGCTTTAGACAATCAGCTTGATATTGTGAAGCAAACGATCAAGTTGCAGACAAATGCATTGGAAATTGTAAAGATTCAAAAACAAGCTGCAAGAGCTACAGAACTTGGTGTTAAAAAGTTTGAAGCTGAGGTTTTAACTTCAAGAAGTATGGAGTTTGATATTTTGCAACAAATAAAAGAAGCTGAGAATAAGATCAATTTTTTATTGGGTAGATATCCACAGGAAATTAAGAGAACAAATAATAATAACTTCTTGAGTTTATTGCCTGCCGCTGTGAGTTCTGGAATACCGTCTCAATTATTGGCGAATCGTCCAGATATTAAACAAGCAGAATTAGAGTTAGTTGCAGCAAAATTAGATGTAAAAGTTGCTCGTGCTGAATTTTATCCGTCATTGAATATCACGGCTGCAATAGGAGTAGATGCTTTTAAACCATCGTATTTGCTTACTATGCCAGAATCACTTTTGTATTCATTAGCGGGAGAGCTTGCAGCGCCATTGATTAACAGAAATGCTATCAAGGCCGAATTTGCTAGTGCAAATGCAAGACAACTTCAGGCGTTGTACAATTATGATCGTACGGTTTTGAATGCTTATTTAGAAGTATCAAACCAGCTTTCTAAAATCGAAAACCTACAAAAAGGTTACGATCTTAAATCGCAACAAGTTGATGCGTTAAACACCTCAATTGATGTTTCTAATGATTTGTTTAAATCAGCTAGAGTTGATTATTTTGAAGTTTTAATGACGCAACGTGATGCATTAGAAGCAAAATTAGAATTAGTAGATACTAAAAAAGAACAATTGAATGCTGCTGTCCATGTTTATAGAGACTTAGGCGGCGGTTGGAAATAATATTGCCTGTTAATTTGTAGAAAAAAAGCCTTTCAAGAGTTAAATCTTTGAAAGGCTTTTTTGTTTATTTAGGTATAGATATTTTGGCTTTAAACCCTTTATCAGGTTCTGTGTCAAAGTTAATAGATCCTTTAACGGCTTCAATTCGGCTTTCCATGTTTTTAAGGCCGTTTTTTACCATCGTCATTTTTTCGCAGCCCTTACCGTTATCCGTATAATTTATTAAGATTGATTTTTGATCATTTTCAAATTTTATAACGACCAAATTTGCCTTACTGTGTTTCTTCATATTTACCATTAATTCCTGTAAAACTCGGCTAATAGTGATTTTTTTTATGTCATCGATAGTTTCCCAGTTCACATCTTCCAGGTTCGTAACGATGATATTTCTTCCGTTGGTATTGTAAGTCGAAAGCATTTCTTTGATGCTGGAGGTAAAATTGATACCCGTATCAATTTTATTATTTTCTTTTGAAATTCCTCTTACACGCCCGTAAATATCATCTAATTTTTGAAGAAGATTTTCTTTAGTGTTTTCCTGAGATAAAGTTTGAGATTCGGCAAAAGCAATTACATGATAGACATCGTTTGCCAACTCATCATGGATTTTTTTAGCAATTCGAGCTTCTGTATTGTACGAAGTCTTAAATTCTATAGCTTTGTTTTTGTTTTTATAATAACGTATTAAAATCGCTATTAGAATGACCAAAAAGATAAAAACAATAACAAACCCAATTCGTAGATAAGTGGCTTTTTGAAGCGCTAATTCATTTTCAGCTTTTTCTAAACGAAGTTTTGCATTTTCGTCTTTTTCTTTTTTAGCGTCGTATTTAATTTTAGCAAACTTGTTTTTAAAGTTGTTTCTAACTTTAATAATACTGTCATTTAAGGTAAAATACCTTTGTACATATTTGCCGGTTTGGTTACTGTTGTTATTAGAGATTAAAATTTGCAGCGCTTCTAATCTTTCGTCAACACTATTTAGTTTTGTGGCTGTGTTGTATGCTGCATGAGCATTTTCATCTGACTTCTGAAGATCTTTTTTGGCATAATAATCGGCAAGATGAAGATAACTTTGAATACTTCCGTAAGTATCTTTAAATTTAGTCCTTGTTTGGAGCGCATCCTTCATTAAACCGAATCCTTTTTCATCTATTCCTTTTTTAAAATAGGCAAAACCCAAATTGTCCAGAAGTCTGGACTCATTAACTTCCTGACCTTTCTCTTTTAATAATTTTTTGCTTAAAAGAGATTCTAAAAGATTGATTGCATTATCATATTTTTTTTGTTGGATATAAACAGCAGCAATATTGCTTAAAGGGAATTGCTTAATAAGAGGATCTTTAAATTCATTGGCTGCTTCTTTATAATAGTGGATAGCATCATCATAAAGAGAAAGTTCTTTGTCAGCAATGCCTAATATGTTTTTTATAGCTGCTTTATCCTCATTCCTTTTCGTTACATATAGTAATGCTTCGGTAACTGTTTCCTTACTGCCATAGTAGTCTCCGTTGACTTGCTGAATTGTTGCCATTTGAATGAGTATGTATCCAATATTAGCACTGTCTTTTAATTTTTCGAAAAGTAGTTTTGATTTATTATATTCGTCAAATGCGATATTGAAGTTTTGTTTGCTGTGATCTTCAATTGCTTTATCTCGTATACGAAATGCTTCATCACGTATAGGATCTGTTTTAGTATGATTGATCTTTTTGTCTTTACATGCAAGGAGAAAAAGTAGTATAATAAAATAAAAAAACGGGGACCGTAACATATAAATTTACTTTCCCCGAAAATAGTAATTAATTAGACACTAAAAATATTTATTTATTCATCACCACCAGGTGTTTTAATTGGTGGTTTCCCAGGAGGAGTACCATCACCCGGACCATCAGCGTAAGTTGGTTTTTGATGATTAATAACCTTTTCAGTTTCCTTTTTTGGTTGTGTTTCATACTCATCAGGAGTACAAGAAAATATAGTGAATAATGACGCAAAAGCGACAAATAGTATTAGTTTTTTCATTTTGATTTAATTTAGAAATTAGACATAGGTATGGCCGTCCGGAGTTTATCCGAAGAATTTTGGCGGCGATACCAAATTGGTTTTTGGGAAGTAAACGGTGTAGAACAGTAAGACGTTTTTTATACTTCCCGAATAAATTCGGTCTTACGGTTTTTTACACTGTTAATTAGAACTAGTTTTTTATTTTCGTTTTAGTCTGCAGACAAAACTTGAACTAATTTCTGAGGCAAAGGAAAGGCGCTTTCAGCCCATTGTTTATAGGAGATTCCCAGAATTCCCGCGTTTTCCCGAGATTCCTGAAAATTCCTTAAAACAAAATATATTGCGCGCCAGATTTAGGCTCGTTAGAACGTGTTGTGTGAATTTAAAACCAAACTTGACCTTTATTTAATAGAGGCAAAAAGCGCTAAAAAGGTTGTATTGGATTATTGAAAAAAAGTTAAAAATGTAACATTGAAGAAATCAGACCAATTGAAAGTGCTAATAAAGTTGCGACGATTGTTGAAATTGGGAATAATGGCATATAGATAGAGATTTTGGTGAATAATAAACATGAAGCGTCAAAAGAAGATCCTAAGAAGGGAAATCTTTTGTTTAAAAGGAGCAATATATTTTCTAAAAAAAAAAGCTTAGAAAGTATATCCGTGATAAATAATTATGATTGAAATTGGAGCGATTGCTCTGGTGTCTTCAGCATGTTTATACTTGCGGAAGAAAAGAGATTAGAAAGAATAGTTTCTAAATGAAATTGTAAAGCATTTAGAAAAATTAAATGCTTAGAGGAGTAAAAAAAATAATTTTTAGAGAAGTAATTAAGGAGTTTAAAAAGTCTGTTTTTCGGCATATATTTACTGTTATTTACACTATAAAGATAAGAAAAACTTATCGGAAAACCTAATAAATACAGGAGAAAATGTCGTTTTTTTTGCTTTTTTTACGATTTTTTTTTTCGCGCAGATTTAAAATAATTTATGCAGATACACGCCCATTTTATTAGTTTTAATTTACTTAAATCTGTAAAATTTGCGTGAAATAAAAGTCTTTTTAGCGCTGGTATAATTAAACAATTATTACACCGGAATCTTTGTAAGCTTTTAGAATTTCTTCTTCAGGTGAAGCATTCGTTACCAAAACATCAATATTGCTAATTGGACCAATAAAATAAGATTCTGCTGTTTCTACTTTTTCAATAGAACTTAATGCTATGACATAATTAGAATTTTGAATCATAGTTTTTTTAATCTGAGAGTCTTCGTGTATAACGCCTGTAAGTCCGCGATCGTGATGTATACTGCAAACACCCAGAATACAAATATCAGCTCTAAAATTTCTGAAGAAATCTATAGTATCGATACTGGCTGTTGTAAAGGAAGTTTTGCACATTTTTCCGCCGGCAAAAATTAGATCAATATTGGGTAAATCTTCGACTAATGCTGCAACAGGAAAACTATTGGTAATTACCGTAATTTTTAGATCGTAAGGAAAACTTGCAACTAATGCCACTGATGTTGTTCCGCCATCAATAAATACAACTTGACCATCTTTGAGATATGAAATGGCTTTTTCGGCAATAATTTTTTTGTTTTCAATATCGTGTTTTTCCCTTTTTCTATAATGATGCGGAATTGGAGAAGGAGCAACTGCACCTCCGCGAACGGCCTTTAGTAAACCTTGATCCGAAAGTTCTTTTATATCTCGTCTTACCGTGTCTTCAGATACATTTAAATACTCGCTGAGCTCGAGTAAAGTAACTCTGTGCTCTTTTGATAAGTATTCTAAAATTACTTTTTGGCGTTCTTCCTTTTTCATGTGTTGCAAATTTATATTGCAAAAATAAGTTAAAATTGCAATATTTTGCAATATTTGCGTAAATTTGTTGCAAAATAAATTTATCATGAAAAAGAAAACAATTGCAATCGATATGGATGGTGTACTTGCCGACATCGAAGTTCAACTTATTGAACATTATAATAAAGCACACGGAACTACATTATCTAAAGAAAGTATTCAGGGATTGGCCGAAGATGATGCTTTCGACAGACCTCTTTTGCGTAGTGTTTTAAACGCCGATAATTTTTTTAGAACTTTACCTGTTATGGATGATGCTGTAGAAAGTTTACTTCGTTTACAGGAGAATTTTGAAATTTTTATTGTTTCTGCTGCTACAGAATTTCCAGTTTCTTTGGCTGAAAAAGTGGATTGGCTAGGAGAACATTTCCCGTTTATTAAATGGGAAAATATTATTTTATGCGGAAGCAAAAGAATCATCAATACCGATTTTATGATTGACGATCACAGCAAAAATCTGGATTATTGTATGGGAAAACCAATTATGTTTACGGCATCTCATAATATAAACCAAACGCATCATTTAAGAGTGAATAATTGGAAAGAAGCTGTCGAAGTTTTAGAAAAAACTTTGAATTAATTTAGGTTTAACCGCAAAGCGCGCAAAGATTTACGCAAAGTTCGCAAAGTTTTTTAAATAAAAACTTTGCGAACTTTGCGTTTTATAAAGCAGTCTAAATAGAAAAAAACTTTGCGCCCTTTGCGGTTAGAAACAAATCAGGATAAGAAATCCCTAAACCACAATCCAGAGTGTTTAATAGTTCTTTGTTGAGTTTCGAAATCAACATGAATTAACCCAAATCGGGCGTTGTAGCCCTCGGCCCATTCAAAGTTGTCTGTCAGAGTCCAAACAAAATAGCCTTCGACATTCAAACCATCTTCTTTGGCTTTAAGAATTTGTTCTAAGTGATCCTGAATATAGTGAGTACGCTTAATGTCGTATACTTTTCCATTTTTGAGTGTATCTGGAAATGCAGCGCCATTCTCGGTGACAATAATTTTTTTGATTCCTTTGTAATTATTGAATTTTTTCAGCACATGATAAAGAGCCGGAGGATAAACTTCCCAACCCATATCAGTAGCAATTACATTCCTTTTTTCGGCACTTACTAACTCGGCACCTATGTAGGGAATTAACATAGAAGATTTTACAACTTCGCGTGTATAACATTGCAGACCAATAAAGTCAAAATCGAAAGAAAGATTGTTTAAATCGTCTTCTAAAATATAGTTGTTAAGCTTTTTTAGTACCGATAAATCGGCTTGCGGATAACCCAAACCTAAAATTGGCTCAATAAAAGTTCTGTTGAGTAAAGTATCTACACGTTTTGCGGCTTCAATGTCTTTTGAGCTTTCAGTAGCAGGTTCAATATGCGTGCAGGAAAAAGTAGTTCCAATGTTTGCATCTGGAATTTTGTTTCGTACTATTTTTGCACCAGCAGCAGTTGCCAGCGTAACATGATGCATGGCTTTAAGATAATTCGTAATACCTTTTTTGCCCGGAGCATGAATTCCTAAAAAATATCCCGCACCTGTAAAAACAGAAGGTTCATTAATAACCATCCAATTTTTTACCCGATCGCCAAAATATTGTGTACAAACTTCGACATATTCTGAAAACCACTTAACAGATTCTCTGTTTGTCCATCCGCCTTTTACTTCTAAATCATGTGGCAGATCCCAATGATAAAGTGTAATCCAGGGTTCTATTCCTGAAGCTAGTAACGAATCAATGATTTTGTTATAGTAGTCTATTCCGGCTTGATTAACAGGATGGATTCCTGTTGGCATAATTCTGGGCCAACTGATCGAAAACCTGAAATTAGGTATGTTTAATTCGCGGATTAAGTCAATATCGGTTTGATAAGAATTATAAAAATCGCAGGCAATTGCGGCATGATGTCCGTTTTTTATTTTTCCTTTTTGCGATGTAAAAACATCCCAAATAGACGAACCTTTACCATCGGCATCATGTGCCCCTTCAATTTGGAAAGCGGCGGTTGACACACCCCACAAGAAATCATCTCCAAATTGGTCTTTGTTTAAAAATGAGTTCTCAGCTTTATTCATTCAAATGAGTTTTCCTTTATTTTTTGGTGTAATTTATTAATGAAGGAAAGACGATTGCATAGCTCTTAAAAAAAGCCATTCTTTGAATGAAACCAGAAAATTTAGATTGAAGAATTTCATAACATTTAGTTTTAATCAAATTAATAAAACTAATGTGAATTAGTTGTAAAGTGTATGTTATCAAATGATTAAGTATGGAAAGATGGAAAGGTTTTAATCTTCCCATCCACAAAGCGTTAAACCATAACCCTGCGCTTGTTTAAGCGATGTTTTTACAGTTTCACTACGACAGCTTTTTAAACCACGGCAATTTTCATTAAAATGATATTTTTTTGCACCGGTAGAACCACAAATAAATACACTTTTTTCCGGAGGATGAAAAGAAGTTAGAAAAACAAATAGAAGAAGTAAACTATATTTCATTAGATATTTTATTTGGCGATTAAATCGTATTTATTTCCTTTTTTATCGACAGCTTTTAATTTTCCGTACGAAACCCATTCTGTACTAATCTCAATATCTGCAACAGTATCGAGAATTAAAATTCCCGCCCCATATTTGCCAAGAACATTAATATTCCCGCAAACTGAGTCGCCTTTGGCATTTATTCCCTTTACATCATAATTATATTCATAATGCCCGGGATTTCCAGTTCTGTATTCGTATTGATACTTGGTGTTTACATGATATGTTTTTGCCTCTTCAGGTGTAATAGTTTTTCTATCATCTGCTGTAATTACTTCTTTATAAAAAGTATTGATTTGGTCGGGAGGTGGAGCCGAAGCTTTTTTACAGGATATTATAAATAATAGAAAAAGTAAAATAGAGTAGTTTTTTTGCATAGGCTTTAGGATAAGTTACTTTAAATGAGTCGAGTTAAATCTAATTAGAATTGCCTTTTTTAAAATACGTATTTACACCTGATTTTATTCCGTTTCATAAAGTGCCGCAGTTTCTAATAATTCTTTTTCAAATTGATAAATATCATCGATTGAAGTAATAGCAGTTTTAGATTCTGTTTTATTATCATAAAACAAGCTAATATATTTTTTTCCTCCATTTAAATGAAGTCTGCACAAAGGTTTACGGTTATTATCATCGAGTAAAATTCCAAAATATGACTGTGTATCACGATGAACAATTCGATTCGTTGGTAATTTTCGTCGCAAAATGGCAACTACAATGCGATAACCTTCTAATTCTTCTTCAGTAGTATTAACTTTATTTTCATCTTCCACAGTTATGATCTCTTCATCCTGTTGTTTGATTGTTTCTTTTGTAAGAGCAGCATTGAGGCGATCATTAATTTTATCATTAATAAATTGATTTACTGATTTCTGAACCAAATCTTTAAATTCATCAACAACTTTTTCGGTAAGTCGACCAGCATACACTTTATTAGCAAAAAGTTTTGTAAAATCATTCGATGGATTTTCTAACTCCGCATTAATTTGTTTTTTAATTTCTTTAATGTATTTTAAAGAACTTGCGTTACTAACAATATTATTGATGTCAAAATTAGCCTTATGGAATTTTGCAATTTCATTAATGGTGTTTTCTTTTAGATTAGTAATATCAAACTCTAAAAAAGGTTTTTCATCCATTTTATTCTGATCATCCAGGTCTGTGAAAAACTGATAATTAATACCATTTGTTAGAAGAGCAAAACGAGTCTTTGTAACATGAAAATACCTAAACAGCTGTGAATTATGTATAGTCAGTTTTTCTTTCCAGCTTTTGCATTCTACAATCAAAATTGGTTCATTATTCTGAAAAATAGCATAATCTACTTTTTCTCCTTTTTTCAAACCAAGATCTGCTGTAAACTCAGGAACTACCTCAAGCGGATTAAATGCATCATAGCCAAGAATGTTTATAAATGGTAATACAAAAGCATGTTTCGTAGATTCTTCAGTTTCAATTCTGCTTTTTAGCTGGTTTATTTTATCTGCTAACGATTTAAGTTGAATGTTAATTTCCATGAGATTGTGATTTAGATTATTTACTCAAATGTAAAACCAATCAAAATCAATATTTTATGGAAATCCGTAATTGGGGCATTTTAGTAAGTGCTTTAAATAGAAAAAAGAGGACGTCGAAACTCCTCTTTTAAAATTTTGTTATGCATTAAGGCTAATTTTTCGAAATAAAATCTTTAATAATTTTATCCATATTCGAGGGTAGATCTGCATTTTTGATTTCAAAATGTTTTATTTTCATTTCAGTAAGCCATTTAGTCCAATATGCCTTAATAACTTTTTCTTCATAAGGATTGTTTTTGCTTGGATTAATCCCTAAAATGAGAACCTCGAGGTCTGATAAATCTGTGTCAATTTTAATAAAACCAAAATCCTGATCTTTAAAATTTTTCTCCCAATCGTTATTGTTTAAACTATTTTTCCGAATCAATTCTGGCGTGATATACGATGTTCTATTGCGATCTTTCATTATAGTACTTTCATAAAACATATAACCATCTGTCAAAATAACAAGAATATTTCGTGCCTTATTTTCGATACATTGATCTTTTACTTTAGTATCAAAAAAACGCCATATATCTGATCCGATATAATTATCGTCTTTTATGGCAGACTCATATATTTTTAAGGTTTGTGAGGCATAATTAGAGTTTATAGAATTCAGTAAGTCTTTTGAAGCATTATTTTGATCAATAACTATTTTTAGCTTTTGTGAAATTGAATTGATAGCTGGATCAAGAGGTTCGGGATTAAAAAACAATTGCATTTTATCATTAATTTGCCTTATTCTTTTTGCCTTTAAATGTTGTGTAAAAGCTTCCGAAACTGATTTTATATATCCTAAATCTCTTTGATAAAATTCCATCGTTGGATTTGGATTTTTTTTAATGCTTATTCGGTCAGATAAATCAACAAGAATGCTGATATTATAATTTTCTGAAACGGCACTTTTTACGGCTGTTTCTTTATGTTCTTTTTTTTCATCGTCTTTGCACGAAAAAAACAAAACGAGTAGTAATGGCGCTAAATATTTAAGTAAAGTTTTTTTCATTTTATTAGTTTTTAGAATATACTAAATGCTGAAAGTCAGGATCGGTTAAATTTAATTTACTCAAATGTTCTTCAGAAAAAAGTTCACAGCTTTGCAAAAGTTCTTCTTTCTCTTTGTAAGGAAGCGCTATTTCAGTACCAATGGCTTGATACCATCCTTCTTTGTATTGATGATGATAATGTAGATACTCTTTTACTGGGAACACAAAACCATCAATTTTAGATTGAAGTTCAGAAATCTTACCTGTTATAGTAACTATTTGCTGTTTGAAATCATTGATCTTATTAATGTATTCTGCTTTTAGTTTTTCTAAATCAATCATGTTTTCTTTTTTACCTCTAATAAAAGCTCTGATTTTATCAATGTTTTCGAATTCTTTCATTACAAAATCAAAAACAAGACCCCAAATAATATACACGACAAATCCCGCAAATATGATCATCCAAAACTCTGCTTCACCCAATGCAATATTTAAATTATAAGGAGCAGAATCAGTTGTTTTATTAAATTCATAAATCTTTTTTTCGATTTGATAAGCCAATAAAGCATCAAAGAGAAACGTAGTAACAAATAAGGCAATCATTCTTAAGATGTTTTTAATACCTTTTCCTTTTTGAACCATATGAATTACATAACCCAATCCCATAAATACAAACGGAATTGTTATAACCAAAACACCTTCGAGCCAGCTTGCTTTAAAAGAATTTGTCAATGCATCGGCATCAAAAATGGCGGCGGTTAAACTATCATTCGAAAATTCCTTGAAAAAAGCAGAATAAGAGGCCGATATATAAAACACTAAAACGTAAAGTGTAATAGGAAGTAGTAAAAACAAACCAATATAAAACTGAGCTTTTAAACCCTTACCATCCTCAATTCCGTATTTATCAGGATTGCGTTTTACTTCGATAATTTCATTTTTTATCACGTCGATATTGTCGTTAATATCCTGTTCTTTCTTTTCGTAAATACCAATTGCGGTTTCAGATTTTTTAAGTTCAGTTCTGTTTTTTTCCTGTTCTTCGCGATAAGGCTGTTTTAATTTGTCTTGCTCTAATTTTTGTTTTCGGCACTGATCTTCAAAACTCATATATAAATTCTGTAGACATGCTTTTAAAACAATTGGTTTTCCAGTCGCTTTTATCGAGGCGGCAAAACCACTTTGGTAATAAGTTATTCTAATTTGTTCTCTGTCCTCTTCATTTTCTTCTAAAGATTTAAAAGTAGAATCGTCAGACTTTTTTAAACTAAATAATTGTGTAAGTGATTTCATAATTTAAGAGTTTAGTTGACTAATAATTTCTTCTTTACCAATGTTTTTCTGAACGCAGTCAATAAGATAATCAGATAAATCATTAATATTTTCATCCATAAAATCAAATTTTCGGCAATACTTTCTAAGCATATTTAATTCGTCATCGGTAACTTTTCCGTCAGCCCAAATAATTCGGGTAAAATCATATAAATACTCAATTTTGGTATTTAGAGCTTCGGGAACAATAAACTCAGTATTAACAGGGTTGAGAAAAAGTTTGTCAAGTTCTTCTTTAGGAATGCCTCTTTCATCTGCAAAATGATACAGCATTTGAAGTTCTAATACATCAAACTGATCGTCGGATAGTGCCATTTGATACAATCTCAAAAAATGGCTTTTAAGTTCTAGTGTTATCATGTTTTTGGGTTTATTATTTTAAAGATTCACATGCTTTTCCGTTACCATCTCGATCCAGATTTTTGTAACACGTTTTGTTACTGTTATAAGTTGCCTGTGCTTGTGCTTGAGTTTTAAAATCGTCACAGGTTTTTGTGGGACAATTTGAGTTTGATCCTGAACTAGAACCTGAAGTTATTTCTGATGAATCTCCTGAATCTGAACAAGAAATTATAATGCCTGCTAGCATTAATGTGGAAATAGAAATTATTTTAATTTTTTTATGTTTCATTGATTCTATTATTTTAAGTGATAAATTAAAAAAGTGATAAATCCTGTAAAAATAAAAAGCACAAGGCATCCGCTATTTTGATATCGTACTCCTGATATGCCCGTTTTTACAGAATAGCCACTTTTGCCAAATGTTCCCATTTTTGTTCTTAAACTTGGAGAGATGCCAGATTTACTAATATTTAAGCCAAATCCCCCGCCAAGTCTAATTCTTTTTTGAAATCGAAAACCCATGATTTTAAGTTTAGTTTATTAAAGTTTTTAATAATTCAGAAACTTCTTTTGACTCTTCTCTTATTTCATGTCAATCGAAGTAGAAAACTTTACTTTCTTTTTTTGTAATGGTTATTAGTTTTTGAGTTCTTATACTTTCCTCCTTTATGAGAACTTCCTTTTCCATTTTTATAATGACCACTTTGTGCTTCAATAGTGCCTCCTAAAACAAGGAAAAACAGACTGAATAAAACGACTAATTTTTTCATAATTTAATTTTAAATTGATTTAATAATTCAAACTTAAACCTATTTGAAACCAGTATTTTACGGAAATCCATAATGCATGTTTTTTTAATTTTGGGCAATAAAAAAAGCCCCCGAAGGAGCTTTATAATTTAAAAATGGCATTATAATAATATTAGATAATTCCCATATCTTTTGTAATAGAAACCAGGTGAACGGTATTATTTGCCTTAAAAAAGTCTTTTAGTTTAGAAAGTCTTTTTTCCATGGCACTTTTGCTATTGGGTTTTTTACCTGAGTCTTTAAAGATTTGTACAATCTCATCCTGTGGAGTTCCTGAAGATAAATGTTTTAAAATTTCAATGTCTAAATCGTCTATTTCAAAATTGCTTTTTTCCTGAAGCGCAGATGCAACATCATGCGAAATAAATTTTCGATCTGAAGTTGAGGTTAGATGAATTGCTTTTTTTAAGTCTTCAATACTATTCCGTCCTTTTAATACAAAACCATCAATTTCGGCATTATCAAAAAGAGATTTTATACGATAGCTTTTATCTTCGACAGAATAGGCAATAATTTTAATATCAGGCTGAAGTTCACGAACCTTTTCAATAAGTTCGTCACCACAAGTAATTTTTACTTCACGATGATCTTTTTTAAAAGAAAGATCACTGATTAAAAGATCGTACGGTTCATTGTCCAGAATTGCTTTTCTTATTTTTAAAAAGGCATCATCGCAATATTTTGCGTGTTGAAAATTTACAATCTCTAAATCTTTTAAGGTTTGCTCGATGCCTAAGTTTATATCTTCAAGATCTTCGGCAACTATTACTTTTTTAAACATAGGCTTTTATTTAGGCAGCGTTATTTTTACTTTAAAACCTTTATCAGGTTCAGTGTCAAAAGTAATAGTTCCTTTTACGGCTATAATACGGTTTTCCATATTTTGCAAACCATTTTTTTTAATTTGTTCCTTTACACAGCCTTTTCCGTTATCTGAGTAATTGATAACGATATTATTTGCGATAATTTCAAACTTAAAAAAAACGACAGAGGCCTGGCTATGCTTTTTCATATTGACCATTAATTCCTGTAATACTCTGTGAATCGAGATTTTTTTAATATCGTCAATAGTATCCCAGTTTATTTTCTCGATGCCATTAATACTAATATTTGTATCATCATTATTATAGGTAGAAAGTATTTCTTTTAAATTTTTCCAATAATTTGGTCCGGTATCGATATCATTATTTTCTCTCGAAATTCCGCGAACACGCGAATAAATATGATCTAATTTTTGAATTAAATTTTCTTTACTGTCTTCATTTGTAAGAGACTGTGTTTGCGTAAAAGTAATGGCTTGAAAAACATCATTTGCTAGTTCGTCATGAATGTTTTTTGCAATTCTGGTTTCGGTATCATAAGCAGTTTCCAGTTTAATAATTTGGGCTTTGTTTTTATGGTTTTTTTTGACAAAAAACAGCACTAATCCCAGAATAATAAATCCGGAAAGAAATGAGATTTTTTCGATTTCAGATTTTTGCAGCGCAACTTCATTCTCTACTTTCTCTAAGCGAAGTTTCTGATTTTCGTCTTTTTCTTTTTTAGAATCGTATTTTATTTTGGCAAACTTGTTTTTAAAATTGTTTCTAATTCTAATAATACTATCGTTTATAGAAACATATTTTTGAGCGTATTGAGTTCCCGAATTACTAGAAATTAATAAAGATAATGCTCTCAAACGTTCGTCTACGCTGTTAAGTTTCGTTGCTGTTTCGTATGCTATTTTAGCATATTGATTTGATTTTTTAATATCGGTTTTTTCGAAAAATTCTGCTAAATGAAGATAGCTTCCAATAATTCCATAATCATCATTGGCTTCTGTTCTTAGTTTTAAACCTTCGTTAAGAAGCTGAATTCCTTTATCGTTTAATCCTTTTTTAAAATAGGCAAATCCAAGATTATCAATAACTCTGGCTTTACTTTTTACAAATTCATCAAGTGCTTTTGTTTTCAAGATCGATTCTAAGAGTTCAATAGCTTTATCATATTTTTGCTGTTTAATATAGATTACGGCAATATTATTTAAAGGAGATTGTTTTGATACTTCGTCTTTTGCCTCTTTTACTGCTTGATTATAATAAGAGATAGCGTCATCATATATAAAAAGCTCTTTATCAGCAATGCCAAAAAGATTGTTAAGAGCTACGATATAATTATTGTCATTTTTAACATAAGGTAATGCTTCAGTTAGTGTTTCTTTACTCCCATAATAATCACTATTTACTTGCTGTATATTGGCCATTTGAAGTAAACTGAAGACGATGTTTGAACTGTCTTTTGAAGATTCAAATAGTACTTTTGATTTATTAAAGTTATAGAAAGCACTGTCATAATTGCTTTTTTGAAGTTCATTTAATCCTATTTCTTGTAAAGTTTTAGCTTCTTTTTTAAAGTTATTGGGTTTAATCAGCACGGTTGTTTTCTCTTTGCAGGAAATAAGCGAGAGAAATATAAATATAAAAAAAAAGGGGGAACGCAGCATAAATGTTACTTTCCCCGAATTTAGTAATTAATTGAAATATTACAGTTTTTTTTATTATTTTTTTGGTGGTTTGATATTTACCGGATCATCATCTGGTCCTTCTTCCCCAGTTGCTTGTGTTGCATTTGGTTTTGTAATCTCTTTTTTTACCTCTGTTTTTTTAGCTGTTGTTTCAAATTCGTCTGCTGTACAAGAAAAAATTGTAAGACTCAATAGCGCGCACGCTCCCAATGTAAATAGTGTTTTCATTTTTTTATGATTTAAAATTTAGTTAAAGGGCATTGCCGTTCAAAAAGGTTCTGAACTTTGTTATGGCAATACCAAATTGCTTTGGGAAGTGAATTGCGTAGAACTATAAAACTTTATTTATACTTCCCGGAATAAACTCCGCTTTACGGTTTTCCGCACTTTTAATTAAACCAGTTTTGTACATTTGTTTTAACCGCGATTTAAAACGATAACTGATTTTGTTATGGCAAAGTAAAGACGGTTTTCCGCCAATGTTTATACGGATTTCCGGGATGTCTTAACTTTCCTGTCTAATCCGAAAAATCCGGAGAAATCCGATATAAAATCCTGAAAATCCTGAAGGCTTATGAGAAAAATTACTTTAGAAGAGATTGAAAATAATTACAAAGAAGCAATTAGAAATAAATTTAAAATTGAAAGAGTCGAAGGGAAGCATTCGCATTATTTAAGCAATCCTTCGCAAGCACTTTTAAGAGATTTGTGTTGGGAAATTTTTAGTTCAGAACCAAAAACGGATGATTTAAGTACATATCGTAAATTTTTTAGAACCGATTTTACTCCGGAAGAAAATACTTCAAGGCAGTACACAGATAAATTTAAAAAAGTAGGAGGATTTTATAAAGGAGATAAAGATCCAGCCAATATTAGTACCGTAGAATTAGCAGCAATTTTGGTAGACTTTCATCCAAGACCTCTTAATAAGTTTAAAAAAGAAATTGGTGAAGAAGATATGAAACTGATAGATGAACTTAGAAATACTGACTTTTCTCCTAAAGAAGTTTCTACTGATGAATTGGTAAAAGAAAGCGAGATAGAAAATTTTACGGATTCTAACGTCGATTTTGCAGAGACAGATTCAGTACCAATACAAAATCAATATTTAGAACCAGTAACTTTGAAAAATAAAGAGCCAAAATTAGAGCAAACACCTGAAGCAACATCAATACAAACTTTTGGAGAGTTAGTTGATAAACCGAAAGGGAAAAAAAATAGATATTTTGCAATTGCGGCTGTTTTAATATTATTAGTTGCAATAATATTTTTAGCATTGCCAGAAAAACAATGTATGCAATGGTCCAATGATCATTACGAAATAGTTGATTGTGATTTGAAAATTGAAGGTATTGGTATGCCACCTCGTATTGAACTTCTAGATAAGAGCCTTGTAAATTTGAAAAAAATAAATGTTTGTGATACCACAACTTGTTTTGATAAAAATGGACAAGCTATGATTTGGTATGCGAAGACAGCAAATGGAATTGACTTTTTTAATGGTCATGGCAGGCATCCTGAGAATAACAGCCCGTTGAGACCAGTTACCCGCTATATTTTGGATAAATATGTAAAAAAGTAAACGATGTAAATGACTTTTCAAGACGTTGACTTAACGAAATTTATTTAAGTAAGAAATTACATTGTTTAAAAGGGTGATTATGTAAGTAAAACCAAATATTGTATAACGACTTTGTTTCATGATGAGATTAATTTAGCATAAATAATTTTAAAGAAATCAAACATGAAAACTAAAAGAATATTATTCGGATTATTATTGAGCATTGGTTTATTTGCATCGTCGTGTAGTAGTGATGATAATGAAGGGGAAACAATCATTCCTATTCAAGGGAAATACAATCTTAGCCAAACAGGATCAATTGTTGGGGACAAAGAAGTGCTTTTTGATGCACCACAAAACGCAAGCGGATGCAGTAGAGATTATTTAGATCTTAGATTGAGTAATGCTGCTGTTATTGGAGATTATAATGGTAGTGATTGTGCTTTAACAGAAACTACGGGAACTTATGCAAGATCTCATAACGATTTAACAATTAGTGTTGGTAATGTAAGCTCAACAAGCGATATTATGAATCTTACGAACAAAGAATTGAAATTGAAAGACAAAACTACTGGTATAATTACTGTTTATACAAGATAGTTTGAACTGCAAATCTTAATTTAGGTTTGAATAAAAAAATCCGTCAAGCACTTAGCGTGACGGATTTTTTATAAGTCTGAATTTTGAACAGTTTTTACGTAGATAAAGTCAAACCTTTAGCTTTAAAGTTACTAAACAAAACTTGTCTCGCACTGCTAATAGTTTCTTCGGTTCTATAAATACTACACCAAAATTTCACCTGTAAATTGAATTTTCCTTCAGAAATAGCAGTGTAATAAAGTTGAGGTGTTTTTGTATTGTTTACCAATTGCATGCTTTCCAATGATTCTAATACAATTGCATTAATTTCTTCGGGCATAATATCTCCAGTAACTTCAATCGCAATTTCTACCAATTTAAAGTTGTCTGTATACGTCCAGTTAGTAATATTTTGAGATAATAAATTACCATTCGGAATAATGATTTCCGCACCGTTGGCAGCATTTATTTTAGTAGTACGTAATCCCATCGATTTTACACGACCAGATTCTGAACTAATATTGATAACATCACCAATTTGAATGGGTTTGTCAAAAATTAAAATAATACCCGAAACAAAATTATTAACCACATTTTGAAGTCCCAGACCAACTCCAACTCCTAGAGCACCCAGTAAGATACTCAATTTATCTAATGGCATTCCAGATGCAGCAACGGCCAAAAGATAACCACTTATTAATACAACAAGTCTTGTAATTAGTAATTTAGAATGTTGTCTTTTGTTGACGTTTTCTTCGTTTTCATCATCAATTTCGCCAAAAAAGTACGCGACATAATTTTGCAATAAGTGCGCCATCCAAATAATGATAAAAAACAAGACAATGTTTCCTAAAGTAAAAGTGATACTTCCAATTGTATTTGGATGACTTAGTAATGCTGCTAAACCAGTACGCAAGGATTCCCAAAAGTTTAAATTGGATGCAATTACAACCACCCACATATAAGTGATTACAATTATAAAAGGTTTTTTGAGCGTGTCTGACAAACTTTCAAAATCAAAAATCTTTTCGATACCGCGTTTTACTCGCGTCGTATAAATTTGCAAGAGAATAATCTCTAAAACTATTTTTAAAAGAACACTTAAGGCAACAATTTGTGTAAGCGAGATAAAAGCCGTTAAACTCAACATATTTGCGAGTGAAACTCTTCCAAAAAGATTATTAAGTAATGCTAAAATATTTAAACCAATAAAAATTATAGTTGCCCATTTAAAAAAGCCCTTAATATAAAGCTGATCTTTTATACTTTTTAGTTGAACGAAACCGTAACGGATTCCTAAAATATTGATGATAATAAAAGCGCAGCGTTGTATAAAACCTACAGCAATAAATAAGTCTAAGAAACATAGAACAAGAAATAATACCAAAAGTAATACCCAATTGCGCATGGCAATTTTTGACCAACTGCTCTTAAAAATAAAAGTAAGAAGTCCCAACAGCGCAAGCTGAATTAACTCTATAAACATTGCAGGCGCATATAAATTGCTTACAACGGCAATGTTTAAACCAATAACTGCAACGGGAATTATAACGCCTTTGTTTAAATATTTGAAATTAAATTGTGATAGATTTTCGGCATGACCATTATTGTTGAGGTATTTTAAATTACGGGCAATGTACCAACTTAATAATCCCATTAGTAAAACTAGTGTAATTAATCCTCCGGCTCTGTAACTTAAATAATAGGCCGCGACATTTTCTTCAATAATTATTTTAGCTTTAATATTTTGCCCAACTATTTTTTTAGCCGTAGAATCAGTACTCCATAATGCAGGATATTCTTTTTTTAGCATACTAATTCCTGATTTTTCAAGTTTAGTATCCACCATAATTAAAGCATTCGAAACGGCAATTTTTCTTTCGACAGTAAGCCTTTTATTGGTGTTTAAAATACCCTGATTTTTGGTCATTAAACTATCAGTACTTAAGTATCTGTTTTTAAGATTGGCTAATTCTTGCTTAAATTGTTTACGACGAATGGTATCTTTTATAAGTACCATTAAGGTTTTGTCTTTGCGTAAATCGATTACTCTATTTTTAATTTTTTCAAGAGCCAGATTGCGGGCATTGATTGCTGCATTTTGTTCATCCAGTTCTTGCTCAATCTCTTTCAGTACGATACCATACATTTGTTGGTTGCGAACGTTAGGATTTGAACCCTTTAAACTTGCCAAAATAAGATCAAGTTTGCTTTGAGTTCTTTTAATATCTCCAAACAAATGATGACTATTACCATCAAATTCAGTGTCGTTATGTGCAGATTCTAAAACCTCTCCAGCTTTTTCAATGGCCATTAAAAAATCACTATCGGTAGTGGTTTCTTCAAATAGTTTAGATTTCGTTTCAGTTTTTGGCGGAGTTGTTTGCGAATAGGTAAGTGGTGCGTAGAAAAAGACTGCTAATAAGGCAAGTAGGTAAATATAATTTCTTTTTTGGATCATAATTTATGGCAATGAATTTAAGGGTCAAATGTAGATTTTTTTAAGATAAATATGATTGACAGAATAATAAAATTAGGTTAAAAGAGATTTTGGTTTTTGCCACAGATTTAAAGGATTATAATGATTTATGGCGTAGCAACTTTGTAAAAGATTTAAACTTTGACAAAGTTTCAAAAGTAAACGAGATATAGTTTTACACAAAGATACTCACGCAAACTAAAAAAGAAAATCTGTTCAATCTGCTAAATCTGCGTGCAAAAATAACTACAAGCATAAGAAAAAATCATTTTAATCTGCGGCTAAAAAAAGAAAAATTAAAAATATTATATTCGTACTCTCATACCACAAATACCAAAAACAATTAGAAAATGGAGAATATTACCGTAATTATCATGTTACTATTTGGAGTCGCTTTCCTGAGTCTCGTTAGTAAAAAATACAATTTTCCCATTCCAATTGTGTTGGTGCTTTGTGGAGTAGTCATTAGTATTATTCCTGGACTTCCGGTAATTGCTTTAAGTCCCGAGGTTGTTTTTATTGTTTTTTTACCGCCTCTTTTATACCACGCTGCGTGGTACACGAGTTGGTCAGATTTTAAACAAACCATAAGACCAATTACTTTGGCAGCTGTAGGTTTAGTGTTTTTTACCACTTTTGCCGTAGCAGTTGCTGCCCATTGGCTGATAGATGATATTTCCTGGCCGTTAGCTTTTTTATTGGGAGCCATAGTTTCTCCGCCCGATGCTGTTTCGGCAACTTCTATAACAAAAGGTTTGGGTTTACACCCCAGATTAATTGCTATTCTTGAAGGCGAAAGTTTGGTAAATGATGCCAGCGGTCTTGTGGCTTACAAATATGCTCTCACCGCTATTACTGCCGGAAATTTTGTGCTTTGGCAAGCCGGACTAAATTTTGTTATCATGTCGGTTTTAGGAATCGCGATTGGTTTAGCCGTGGGTTATGTAATGAGTTTTATTCATAAAAGGTTTGTTTGCGATGAGGTGATCGAAGCCACTTTAACTTTATTGACGCCTTTTGCATCTTATTTAATTGCAGAACATTTTGAAGCTTCGGGAGTTTTGGCAGTAGTGGCAACAGGACTTTTTCTATCGGCGAGATCGGGAACGATTTTTACGCACGAAAGCCGAATGACGACGGGAACAATCTGGAGCGTTTTAACGAATATTCTAAACGGATTAATTTTTATTTTAATCGGATTGCAACTGCGACAAATTATGGAAGGAATAGGAGATTATTCCGGTTGGTCTTTATTTGTTTGGGGCGCTTCGGTAAGTTTGGTCGTAATTCTGGTGCGTTTTTTATGGGTAATTCCGGCAACTTTATTGCCAAGGGTAATCAGTAAAAAAATTCGTTTACAAGAAGAATTCGATTTCCGAAATATGATTGTTTTCGGTTGGTCCGGAATGCGTGGCGTGGTGTCGATGGCGGCTGCCTTGGCGCTTCCGCTGATGATGAACGAAACGGAGAAATTCCCATTGCGAAACCTTATTATTTTTCTTGTATTTTGTGTGATCCTTTCGACTTTGGTCATTCAGGGATTAACTTTGCCGTGGCTGATTAAGAAATTAAAAATTGAACGTTATTCAATTCTTGCCGAAGAATATGAAATACGAAATACCATTGTTTCGCAAACCATTACACATATCGAAGATAATTTTTCATTACTTAACGATGACTTGCTGCACAATATAAAAAGCAAATACGAGGTAAAATTCAACCGTCTCCAAAAAACAGAACTTCCTGCCAACTTCTTTGGAAAAGGAAATTTAATAGGTGGCGAGATCTTCAACGATTTTACTAAACTTCAAATTGATCTTTTGAATGTTGAACGTAATAAACTAGAATCCATGCACAAATTTGGTTCCGTCAATGAAGAGATTTTCAGAAAGATTGAGAAGGAACTGGATTTAGAAGAGACTAGATTGTGGATGGAGATGTATGAGGAGTAATTTTTAATGAAAAATTACGTTTGATATCAAGAAAGACTAATTTTTAGAAAGACTTTTTAGTTTATTCTTTTTCTCAAAATCCAACAAAAACTGTATACTGTATCCTAAAATCGTATAATAATTACACACATAAAAAACACTAAAAACACTTAAACTGCTAGAAACCAGTTAAAATAAATAATGGCACAAGCCTTGCAAAATGGGATAATGTAAAATCCTTTCCGATACATGAAAATAAAGCATCGGAGGGGAAACAATAAATAAAAGCCCAATAGCAAGCAATAAAAAGTAGTGCCATATGAAAAGTGAAACCCTAACATCAGAACAGTTTTATACTTCAAATCCAGATCTTAATACCGAACAAGCCTTAAAAAGTTCCATTTTTCGTATTAGTAATGACAATGTCGCATCAAAAAAAGTAAGCGAACGAACCAAAAGTAAGTTTGGGTTGTTCGTTTTGGTGAGTACTTTTATTTTACTATTTGTTGGAGCATATTCGGTGTATCATTTGCAAGCTGATTTTGATCAGTTTCAAATCGATCGAATAAATTCTTCTTGGGGATTGCCTTTCCTGATTGTTGCAGGAATATTGTTTTTCTTTCAAACAGGAGTTTTTCTATACAATTTATACTTGTATTATAACTACAAACCAATCGAATCCGTTTCGGACGAAATGTTGCCAACGGTTACGGTAATTGTTCCTGCATACAACGAGGGAAAACTGGTTTGGGATACTTTAATGAGTTTGGCAGAAAGTGATTTCCCTGCTCATAAATTAGAAATTTTAGCAGTTGACGACGGAAGTAAGGATGATACTTGGTACTGGATGCAACAAGCCAAAATAAAATTAGGAGATCGTTTAACGATTTTTCAACAGCCAGAAAACGCAGGAAAACGTCACGCATTGCACCGTGGGTTTGAACTGGGAATGGGAGAAATTTTTGTAACAGTTGATAGCGATTCAATTGTGAAAAAAGATACGCTGCGTAATTTAGTAAGCCCGTTTGTGGTGGACGAAAAATGTGGAGCAGTTGCCGGAAATGTTCATGTGTTGAACAGTAAAAAAGCAATTTTACCAAAAATGCTTAATGTAAGTTTCGTAATGAGTTTTGAATTCATGCGTTCTGCCGAAAGTAAATTGGGTTCTGTACTTTGTACTCCGGGAGCAGCAGCGGCTTACAGAAAAACTTCGGTTTTTGCTTGTCTGGATGAATGGATTAACCAAACATTTATGGGACAACCATCAGACATTGGTGAAGATCGTGCAATGACCAATATGATTTTAAAACAAGGTCAACATGTATTGTTTCAAAGAAATGCTTATGTATTGACAAACGTTCCGGAAGAATACACTGGATTGTACAAAATGTTTATTAGATGGAGTAGAAGTAATGTTCGTGAGAATATTGCAATGGCAAAATATGTTTTTACTGATTTTAGAAAAGAATCTAAATTTGGTTCTCGACTTTTATGGTTAAACCAAGCTACAAAAATTGTTATGGCATATCCGTTCATGCTTTTTATGTTCTTTTTTATCGCTATGCATCCATTATTGTTTTTGAGTTCTACACTTTTGGGAATCTTAATTGTATCGAGTTTTCCGGTTTTGTTTTACGCTAAAAGATATAATCTTGAAGATTCGCTTTGGGCATATTCATACAGCGTGTTTTACACTTTCAGTTTATTCTGGATTACGCCTTATGCTATTGTAACGGCAAACAAAAGAGGTTGGTTGACACGTGGTTTAGTTTAAAAAATACTATTATTAAAAATAGAAATTGATTTGTTTTTGAAAACTCCTATTCATTTTGAATAGGAGTTTTTTTTTTGTTACGTCGATTGGAATTAAACCCGACAGTCCCGAAGCGTCGGGATAAAACCTGTCGGGTTTGCTGTTGAGAGGTATTCGTTTTTAAAAGAACTTCTCTCGGAGCTTTGGGATAGCTTAGTTTGACAAGGGAGTTTGTGATGTCGATTGGATTTAAACCCGACAGGTTTTAAAAACCTGTCGGGTTTGTCGTTGTGAGGACTTCTCCCGAAGCTTCGGGACCGCTCAGTCTGACACAATAGTTGGATAAATAAAAAAAGCTCTAAAGTTTTAACTTTAGAGCTTTTAGATTGAAATTTTAAGTAATCAGAAAACTTAAATTACTTATATAACTTATATGGTTTAAAAAAAAGAATACTAATTCTGTTCTGCAATTGTAGACTTATTCAGTTTTAAAACTCTAATTTTTTTATTGGTATTATCAGATAAAAATAAACGATCGTTAAGTTGTACAACACTTACAATACTTCCAAATGCATTTTGTCCTAAAACATCCGAAACATTTACGCTTGCCGTAAAGTTACGGTTCATAAAGTCTGATTTTGGATAAAGACGCAAGTAATTAACGCTTCCAACATTTTCAGAAGTTACAGCCCAATCTTTACTAAAACTTACTGAAGTTGGTTTAGCATCAAAAGTTGAAGTAACTGGTTTGATTGGTTCCGTTAGCGATTTGGCAGCATTGGCTTTAATCTCAGCAATGTTATAGTACAAATAACTTTTTGCATCTCTTCCTGCAACAACTAGATTTCCTGCTTCAACATCCATCGAATAGAATTGGTCAAAACCGTTTAAAGTATTCAGTTTTGCAATAGGAGTTAAGTTCCAGTTACTAGTTTCTGTGATTTGAGAAGTTTCGAAAACTTTAATTGAAGTTTCTTTTTCTTTCACGAAAACCAATCCGTCTCTTACCACAACGCCAAAAACGTGCACAAAAGTTTGCCACCATTGACCGTTTCCTAGAATACTAATTCCTGCATTTGTAGCTTCGTCCATAACAAAAAGTCTGGACTCACGGCTTCCAATATAAATTCTACCATTATCAACAGCTACAGAAGTAATTTCGCTTAAAGGAGTTGTAGTTGTTCCTTTTTTAAATTCTGTAATTGTTTTAATGTGAGCCAGTGTTACAGCATTAAAAACTTCGAGTACATTGCCATTTGCTACATATAATTTTTCGTTGGCAATTGTCATTCCTCTTGGTTCAAGAGTTCCCGTTCCGTTTCCAATTTGAGCCGCAGTTATTGTTGCTTCATCAGTTGGGTAGAAGTAATTAAATGTTGTTGGATTTGCGTCTGCGGAATCTTTGCTACAATTAGTAAACAAACAAAGCAGTAGTAGTAAAAACGGTATTTTGTTCATGATAGTTTTGTAGGTTAGTTCCATTTTCCTTCTCCTTTATATTTTAGTAAAAATGGATTTTTAGGATTGATTTTAAACACAGGTTTTTTGTAATTACCTTTTAAATACGCTGTTTTAGAGTATCCTTTTAAAATGTCCGGATCTATAAAAGGAAGATCATTTAAAGAAATCAGGTATTTGTAAAAATCGGTTAACATTTCCTGTTGTCCTCCACCTTCGCCACTATTGGCTAAATTACTACTATGACTATACCCACAGTGGTGTGAATATTCGTGTGACCAAACCGACATTTCGCCGTTCCAGTGTCCGGTTACATAACCAGATTCCCATTGCGAAGCTAAGGCTCCACCTCCCCAGGCCGAACCACCGCCAACCATCGCCATATTTAGCGTTCGGCTATCGATGTATGTGTTATATGCTTGTTCAATTTGAGCTTTGGTAAAATAATCGTAAACACCATCTTTGTCTTCGGCGTTTCCGTGCCAGTTTAAAGCGCCGTTTATAGCCGTTCCAGCTGTTGCTGCCTGCTCTTTTTTATAACGGTCAAAATTCATAAACGTGTCATAATACAAAGGATGACTTATCGCGTACGAATAATTAATAATCATTGTAATGGCTTCTTTTGCCAAAACAGGATTCATTGGTAAAAATTTATTAGGATCATCAGCAGGATTATTAATATGGTACTGTGTGCTGAATTGAACTAGTCGATTTGATTTGATTTTTTTGAATTTTGCAAACAAAGGATCACTAGATTCTACCGAGAACTGAATAGCGCCAGAAGAGAATCCGTCAATTTTGTCGATAGTAACCGTTTTACCGTTTTCCAGTTGATAATCATGTTTTCCGTTTACTAAAGGAATTTGATGAAATGAACGATGAAAAGCGGGAACTTTTGTAAATTCATAAATTAAAAAACGTTTGTCGTAGTTGGCTAGTTTGGCGTAGATTTTTACATCTGTAAGTCCAACTGGAGAATAGAGGGAAACCTGAACAGAATCTTTTCCTTTTTGAATGATTTGCATAGGTTGATTTACACGAAACCATCGGTCTTTATTGTCGTACATTTTCGAAGAGCTTTCGTTGTCTTCAAACATTGTCATTGGGGAATTACCAACCGGTAAATTTGTAGCGTCAATTGTAGGTAAATAATTGGCTTTGTAGTTTTCTCCTTGTGAGTCGTCGTCGCTGCATCCTAAAATTATGCTCGCGAGAACAACAAAAGGGAAAAACCAGGAAATGGGTTTTCTCATTGGGTTTTGTAGATTAAATTTGGGGTTAAATTTTAATAGAGCAAAACTACCAATATCCTTGTAGAAAACAAGGGTAATGACAGAAAATTGCTATTTAAGTTTGTTGTTTGATTTGATTTTTATACGATTTTATCACTATTAATGTTTTTGTGTTTTTGAAAAATAGATCCTCGTTCATTATTTTGTTTTTTTATCAACTGAAAGACTGGTGTATAAACCAATTATAACAAAGACAACACCAAATAGTGTGTATAAAGTAAGCGGTTCTTTGACCATAAAATGGGCAATTAAAAATCCGAATATCGGACAAAGAAAAAGCCAGTAGGAAGCTTTTATTGGGTTGATTTTTAAGAGATACAACCAAAATTGAACGGCGCCAATAGATACTGCTATTGCAAGCCATGATGTTGAAAACCAAAAATCACTATCAAAAATATTTTTGTTGGCCTGATAGGTTAAAAATAAAACCGGAAGCAGAAACACTGCGCCAATAATGGTTTGCCACCCATTAATGGTAAGAATGTGTAATCCGTTCCAGTTTTGTTTTGAATAATAAATTGTTCCTAACGAGTAAGCAATCATACTTGTAACTAAAATAAGTATGCCGCCGGGGGTTGCAAAACTGCTTTGTAATAATGGGTATGCCGCTAGAAATACGCCAATAAAACAAAGAACTAAACTCAGAATGTTTTTAAACTTGATTTTATGCGATAACCAAATAGCCGAGATCAGAACAATAAAAACAGGATTAGTTGCAACAGCTAAACTCCCCAAGCCAGCGGATACTTTTTCCATGGCAATGACGTACAAACCCAAATAAAAAGTGATATTAAACAAACCATAAATACTGATTTGAATCCACTCTTTTTTTTGTGGAAGTCGTTTTGTCATTACGATATGTGAAATGAAAAGCATAATGCTCCCGGCTATAATAAATCTAAAAATAGAAATCACAAAAGGTTGCGCGGCATGTAATCCAATTTTGGTTGCAGTAGATGCTGAAGCCCATAAAAAGGAAAAAATAAGTCCGGCAAAAATGATCTTAAATTCTTTGATTTTATTGGTAATCGGAAGCATTTTTTCTTTGATCATTTTAGGAAATAGTTGTTGAGGTTTTAGAAAAATCTAAAGTTTCTATCTCAGATAAATCATCATTAAATTGTACAAAAGTCGCTGGAAATCCAGTTTTTATTTTTCCGAATTTATCCGCTAAACCAATCGCACTTGCTACGTGTGAAGTTGCCATTTTAATCGCTTCATCTGCCGAAACTTCTAAATGATTATAGGCATTCTGTACTGCTTCAAGCATCGAGATTGTTGCTCCGGCTAGATTACCATCGTCATTTCGATAAAAGCCATTGTCTAAATGTGCATCGAAATTATCCCAATTAAAAACTTCTACTTTTCGGCCTAAAAAGGTAGCATCGCTAATTAAAAAGAATTTGTCTTGCTTTAATTTGTAAGCCAATTTTGCAGCTGCATAATCGCAATGTGCACCATCTAAAATAACAGGAGCAAATACATTTTCGTTTTCGAGGGCAGCACCAACTAAACCTGGTTCACGATGACCGAATTGTGTCATTGCATTAAATAAATGCGTTACGAGTTTTATGCCTTTCGAAAAATAAACCTGAGCTTCTTTGTGTGTAACTGTCGAATGTCCAATTGAGATTGCAATGTCACTTTCTAATAACATATTGAGTTGTTCGTCAGTAAAACATTCCGGAGCAATCGTGATAACTTTAATAACACCTTTTCCAAGTCTGATAATTTCTTCAAGCTCAGCATTTGTTGGTTTTCGAACCTGATCAATACTATGTGCACCACGTTTTAACGGATTCAAAAACGGACCTTCTAAATGCATTCCAATTATGCCATTATCATGCTTATTTCTGTAATCGCGCACAGCTTCAATTCCCTGTAGAATGGTTTCGTGAGAAGACGATATTAAACACGGAAGTACTTGCGTAGTTCCATATTTTAAGCTAGCATCATAAATATCCTGAATCGCTTCTTCGGTTGGAGTTTGGCTAAAATATAGTTTTTCTCCACCGTTAATCTGAATATCGATAAAACCCGCAGCAATATGTTTTCCCTTTAAATCAATTGTTTCAAGATCATTAGGAATGTCTTTTTGAACTGCTGTAATTTTTCCGTTTTCGATGATAATTACTCCGTTGGCAATAATTTCATCGCCTGTGTGTACGGTCGTATTGATAATCGCTTGTTTCATTTTTTAATTTTATTTCTTTATTATTTTTCGGCTTATGGTAGTATTTGTATCATTTACATTTACAAGATAAATACCTTTGGCTTGATTTCCCAATGAGAAGAAAGTTTCTTTTTCATTTGATTGTAAGACTTCGCTACGAATCATTTTACCAGACAAATCAAATATTTGTATTACCACTTTTCCTTTAGGATTATTAATGCTAACTTTTATTAAATCTTCGGTAGGATTTGGATTTATAGTAATGTTGAAGTTTTGATTTTCAGTTGTGTCAACTTTTGCAGGTTTTTTACTGAGCGTATTATTATTGGCAGCAACAAATGTATCAGCACCATTAGTTAACCAATTTAAACTAAAGCGAACAAAATACATTTGATAGGTTGAACTTTCGCCATTTTCATAATAAATACCAATAGTTCCGTCAGGTAAAATCGTTAAACTTGAATATGCAGATGCTCCTGCAAAGATAGTTTTTGGCGAACCCCAAGTTGTTCCTTCGTCAGTACTCATTAAAACGCTCACATTTTTTCGACTGCTTGAAAACGGAATTGAATGTAATAAACGATTTTTATCGTAACCGTCAAGGGTAGAAGTATAGCGAATAAAATCGCCATCGCAATTTGGATCTGTTATGCTCGTTTGATTGTAAGCTGTTCCCCAAGTTGCACCTTTATCTGTAGAAACATTAAAACGGCGTGTTCCTGAGTTACGAATACTCATCATAATATTACCATTGTTCAATTCAACAACTTTAGATTCGTCACCGTCTAATTCGGCTCTTCCGGTAGATGCTGTCCAAGTAATTCCGTGATCTGCGCTTGTAATCATATAATTGTTGATATGTTCAACACCAGATACATTTTCGCGTACGGCAATTGCCGCTACAATTTTTCCATCACGCAATTGATGCGCTCTTCCTGATGCTACAAATAAGCCTTTCCAGTTTGGATTTGGACCATAAATTTGGCTTGTAATATCAACAGGAGTTCCCCAAGTTACACCGTTGTCTGTACTATGAATTACTAAAATTTTTGCAGGCGCAGCATTTGTAGAAGCAAAGAAACCTTTCTCAGCAGAAACCAAACAAATTAATTCGCCAGTGGTTTTGTCTAAAACCAGAGCAGCATCTCCCGCGCCAGTCGAAGCACCAAAATTTGCAATCGTTAAAGGTGCCGACCATGTTTTTCCATTGTCTGTACTACGACGAACTACAGGATCAATTTTGGCGGCTAAATCTCCTGCACCATTCCATCTTTTATCCGTTACAGTTACCAATGAACCATCGGCAGCAGTAATAATTGCCGGAATACGATAGTTAGATGAACCTGCATCTCCGGGTGTAAACAAAAGAGTATTGGCTAATAAAATTACGCGATTACCCGTAACAGTATTGGTTGTTGTATTGTATGTAATGCTATTGGCTACAATAGATTCGCAAGTAGCATCTAATATATTTCCTTCGGTTGCAGATGCCGAAACATCATAGGTTATAAAAAAATAATTGTCTCCGCTTGATAAAGCTTTTGAACCATTTGTAACAAGATTTCCGCTTGCAGGTGTTACAGTTCCAAATAAAGTTGCAGTAGCAGGATCAAAAATTGCCGTAGCTCCGCTTGAATAAACTTTGATATTGGTAACATCAGAAATAATAGTTGTACCAGTCATTGTAAATTTTAAAGCACTCATTGTTAACGGATTTAATGTTCCGCTAACTGAAGCTTTTACAGCAATAATACGTTGGTTTACATCTCCAATACCAGTAGGTAATTCCGTTTGAATTAATGCAACCGAATTAATTTGCATTTCGTTAGTTTGAGCAATTACAGCCGCTCCGTTATTTAATGTACCCGGATGATTGTGTCCGGAAATGTCCGGAACATTTGTCCCGCTTACATTTTCAAAATCCCAAGCCGCAATTAGATTCGTTTCAGTTCCCGTTATAACGGCCGTTTTATCGGTCAGTATTTCGGCAGCTGTCATCGCTTTATTCCAAAAACGAATATCATCTAATTGTACATTCATGTAAGATGCAAAATTGCTAAGCGTTCCAAACAATAAATCTCCCGTGTTCGAAACGGTACTCGTTGCGCTAATATTTGTTGACGTTTTGGTTTGTTGCAAAACACCGTCGACATAAATTTTACAACTTGTTGAAGCAACATCGATTACCATTGCTAAATGATGCCAAGTATTATCGGCTATATTTGATGTTCCGTACGGAGGTCCCGCAGCGCCAGCACTTGTCGTTAAATTTACTCCAAATTGTCCTCCGCCAGACGACGTATTATTGATAAATTCGTATCCAATACCAGCACCATTTGGACGTTTACTTAAAATACGTTTTCCGGTATCTGCTGTTTTAATTTTAAGCGTAACTGTTAAATTTTGACCCGCTGCAATATTAAAATCACTATGATTAACCACAGACATATAATCGTTGATACCATCTAAAGATAAAACATTAGGAAATGCATTTGATACTGTTGGAGATCCAACAAGAGTTCCGGGATGGTTATTTCCTGAAACATCCGGAACCGATGTTCCTGTGATGTTATCAAAATTCCAAGCTGCAAGTAAATCGTTTGCAGGAGCATTTACGACCGCAGTCATATCAGCTTGCAATTCAAGTGCTGTCATCGCTTTATTCCAAACACGAACATTATCAATTTGACCTGCCCATTTATAACTATTACTAGCATCTGAAGTTGCGCCAACAACAAAATTTACAGCATTAGAAAAATCTGAACTAACCGATGTAAATGTTTTACCAGTATTCGCCAGAACGCCATCAATATAACCGTACATCGTTCGATTGCTGGAAGCATCCATAACCAAAGCAATATGATGCCAGGTTCCGTCTGCAATTGAATTTGCAGAATATCCTGCTGTACTTATGTTACTTGGAGTTCCGGTGCCACTCATATTCATGGCAAATTTTCCGGCATTAGTACCATTTCCAGTCCAAAATTCATATCCGTTTCCGGAAGCTCCGGTTCTTTTGGCAAAAATTCTTGGAGTACCAGTATTAGTAGTTGTTTTGATCCAACAAGTAATAGTCTTGTTTTGGCCTGCGCCAAAGTCCAAATCGTTGTGATCGGGGACAGTCATATAAGTAGAAATTCCATCAAGGTTTAAAACCTTACCACTTTGTGCACTAATACCTGCACAGAAGAAACACATAAAACACGAACAAAAAAAGAGTAATGATTTTTTCATAGTTTTTAATATTTGGTTAAAATTGGTTAATAAGCGTAAGATTTAAAAACGAACGACTTGATGTAATTGCTAAATTATCATAATACTATTTAGAATATAATCTTTGTAATTTTATTGTACAAATAGAAACATAGTTTTTAAAATGAAATTTATAGACTATGTTTCTATGTGTTAGAAATTATATTCAACAGATTATTAATTGTTTTTTTCAAGATATTCGTTTAGTATTTGTGTACAATACCATTCCTGACGTGGTAAATGAAAAGGTCCTTTATAAAGATTTCCTTTGGCAGTTTGTGCTACACTTCCGTCGCGGTGTAAATATCCAAACCATTCTCCGTTCTCTTTATCATGAAATTTATCGTACGAGTAATCGTGAATCATTTTATGCCATTTTGCGTATTTTTCGTCACCAGTCATTGTATAAGCCAGTAACGTTGCAATGATAACTTCGTTATGTGGCCACCAAAATTTCATATCCTGCCAGTATTCCTGAACTGGCTGACCATAAACGTCACAGAAATATAAAATTCCGCCGTGTTCTTTGTCCCAACCGCGTTCCCACATATAATCCAGCATTTTGCAGCCTAATTCTATTAAACGAGGATCATTGTTTCTGTGTTTCGCTTCGTGCAATATAAACCAAGCGCCCTCGATAGCGTGTCCCGGATTTAAGGTGCGACCGTCAATATGATCGATTATAGAACCATCTGGCGCAACTTGTTCCATAACACATTTTATATCGTGTTTTACAAAATCATTTTCGATTTCGGTAATGCATTTCGTGATATAGTCGTCGCAGCGCGGATCGCCAATAGTATCTCTAAGTTGTTGCGCTGTATTGATCATAATCATTGGAGAACCAATTCCTTTTGAAGGGCGAACGGCTGTATATTTTGGTTCTAATAATCCCGGAGTGGTCGAGTATTTTATGCATTCACCAAATAAAAAACGGGCTTGTTCTGCAATGGCTTCATCTCTGCTTGCTTTTGCGTAAGCACTCATGGCAATTACGGCAAAGGTTTCAGAAAAATAATAACGTCGTTTACGAATTGGACTTCCGTCGCGAGTTACGTGAAAAAACATTCTTCCATCGGTATCAAAACAATGCTTATTTATAAAATCGATTCCGGATTTTGCATCGTCCAGCCATTGTTGTTTTGGTTCAACTGTGTTATAAAGTGTCGCTAATAACCAAGAAGCGCGTCCTTGAAACCAAACCGACTTATCGTCATCGATTAAATTTCCTTTTTGATCGCGCATCAATAAATAACCTCCGTGAATAGGATCAACAGAACGTGGAAACCAAAATGGGACTGTGTTATTTAATAATTGGTTCTGATAAAATTCTTTTAATTGTAATAGATCAGTTTTTGAATAACTCATTTTATATATGTTTTAGACTTAGTGTTTTGTATTTACTAAGTGTTGATTTCGTAAGTTTTTTAATTTTTTAAACACATAGAATCATAGTTTTTTGGAGCGTAAAAAGGCATTTCATTCCAAATAAAACTCATAGTGCTATGTGTGTGTGGAAAATGTATTTTCTTTAATTCTCTTTTTGCGTATCGAAATCTATGTTTCTATGTGTTTAATTTTTTTTACGCAGATTTTATTTTTTACTTTCGGAGCTTACTTTGAGTTGAAAAGTCGAACAAGGCAAATTGGCTTCGTTTGTTAAGTTTGCCGTTGTTTATGGTTTCCACGCGTATAAAATTGTTTTTATTTTTTCGTCTTTTGGAATTTGAATTCGAACTTCATTTCCAATAATTGTGGCGCTACTTTCTATCCTAAATCCTTTTTCGGTTACTAATTCAAAACCAATTAGCTCTTTTTTATTTGCCGTAGATAATTGTTTTGCATTCGAAAAAGAAATTAGAATTTTCTCTCCTTTTTGTATTGCTTTTACCGCCTGAGGACCATTTGCAATAATGGCTTTACCGTAAGTGTTTTTTAATGCCAAAAGTGCGAGACGATCTGCAATTTGTTTTTTCCTGATGGGATGAACATTTGTAGCATCACCATAATCCATACTAACTGCCATTCCGCTGTTTGGAATTTGTTTTTGTATTCGGTTTTGAGCATCTCTAAACAATGGCCATGTTGGACGATCTATACTTGACAATTGAACGTAGTAGAAGGGAAGTGAAGCGCCCCATGCTTGTCGCCAACTCTGAACCAAAACGGGCATTAAATGTTCGTATAATTCAATATTATGAGCGTTGCTTTCGCCTTGGTACCAAATAATTCCTTTTATGGGGAAATTGGTAAAATTTGATACGCCGGCTTCAAAATTGTAACAAGGTGAGTATGGATGTCGTTGTTTTGGGTTTTTCGCATCTTTTAAATTAACATCGGCTCGTGATCGTACCCATGGCATTATAAAATCTGATTTTCGCCAGTTGGTTAAGGCGTCAACAATTTTGTCATCGTGCTCAAAAGTGTAGCGATCAATCCAGGATTCTATGGGTGAACCGCCAACGGCAACTTGTATTAAACCTATTGGAACATTTTCTTCCTGAGCAATGTTTTTTCCGAAGTAATAGGCTATTGCCGAAAAATCTTTGGCACTTATAGAATCACTAACTGCCCATTTTCCTGAAAAATATTGTAATTGATTCGTTTTTTGCAACGTAATAGAATCCCAAGCTTTGTCATCGGTTTCTTCGATTGCTTTATAATTAAATAGTCGAAGTGTTTTATTGTTTAAGGCTTTCTTTACTTCGGCAATTCCATTTTCTGATTTTTCTAATGTAAATTCCATATTCGATTGTCCGGAGCAAAACCAAACATCGCCAATTAGAATATTTTTTAAAACGATATTTTTTCCATTTGATGCAATCGTAATTTGATGTGTTCCTCCAGATTTCATTGCGGGAAAAGCAGCTTTCCATTTTCCATATTCGTTTGCAATTACATTTTTTTTCTGATTGTCAAATGCGATTTCGACATTCTTACCACCATTTGCATTTCCATAAATTAAAATGGGTTGGTCGCGCTGAAGCACCATATTATCTGTAAAAACTGGCGCTAGTTGTAATCCGCCAAAATCTTTGGTAATATTTCCGTAAACGGTTTGAGCCAAAATCGTTGCGCCTTCTTTTGTTGGATGTAAAGCATCTGGAAAAAGATCTGGACGATTGTATAATTTTTCGTGTAGGTCGATTAAGCTTACTTTGTTAGCTTTTGCTATTGAAGAAATATGTTCCTGAATTTGCCAAAACCAATCCCGAGTTCCGGATTTAAAACGAGGATGCTCATTAAATATGGGAGTCATTTTGCAGATGTAGATTTTTACTGCCGGATTTTGTTTTCTTAAACTATCAATTAACCAAGAATAATCAGCATCAAAATCTTCTCTGTAATTTGCCCAATTTCTCGGGTCAGTATCATTTAATCCCAAATGAATAATAGCAATATCCGGGCGATAGGCAATGGCTTCTATACATTTTTCAGTTTTAAAATAAGGTGTACTTCCTTTCTTTAAAAGAGTAGCTCCGCTGTGTCCAAAATTTTTAACCTCATATTGATTTCCCATTAAAATTTGAAGTTGCGAAGGATAAGATTCTGCCGAAGGATTCGCTAAAAGATAACCCGCAGTTACAGAGTCTCCAATGCAGGCAATTTTTGTAATGGTTTGTTGCGCTGTTATTTCAAGATGCAGCATCATCGAAAGTAACAGTGTGACTATAAAAATATTTCGTTTTTTCGTTCTCATTTTTTCTCAGAGCTATTATTAAAAATGTGGCATTTATGAGCTGGGCAGAACGCATGGCTCCGCCCTAGCTTATAAAAACAAAAAGCCAACTAACATTTTTTAAAATTTAAAAAGGGGGTGTGAACGACTAGGTTCTAGGCATCTGCAAAGTCATTTACTTTTGGACGCAGAAAACTAATTTGAACCAGTAATGCAACCAACACGACACCGGCCATTAGGGCAAAACCAAAACCTAGAGTTCCGGTGTCAGCTGATTTACCAAGTAATGATGTAACCAACGCACCACAACCAACTCCGGTCATATTTAATACACCATAGGCAGTTGCCCGGTGTTTAGACGAAACAAATTGACAGATGATGGGCATATTATTCGCGTCAAACATTCCATATCCTATACCAAAACATAAAACCGCTCCAACTACGTGAAATAATGAATGCCCAAAACCAATCAACATTAATGCGGGTATCGTTAAACTCAGCCCAATTGCACTGGTATAAACTCTTCCCTTAATATTTTTTTGTACCCATTTATCAGATAAGATTCCTCCAAAAATTACTCCGATTAATGACGATAATGAGATTGTAATTGTTGCTATTGGACCTGCCTGATCCATTGAAATTCCTAAATTATCAGAGAATAGGGTAGGAAGCCAGTTTTTGGTTGCCCATCCCGGTAAACTAATAATGGCGAAATAAAATAAGATTACCCAAAATGAAATGTTGGTGAACAATAATGCCAATCCTTTAAAAAGGGAATCTTTTTCGTGTGTTTTATTAAATTGAGTGTCAAAAGTTTTAGCAAGATCTTTTTTCTCACTTAAAAAGAAAACCAAAACGATCGAATAAACTATTCCAATAATACCAAAATGATGAAAAGTAGTATGCCAAGAAAACTTTGCTGCGATTGTAGCTCCAAAACCACCCAATGCAGACCCAACGTAAAGTCCTGTCATATGAATACCAATGGCAAGCGATCTTGTTTTTTGTTGGTGATAATCGGCGATTAAAGATAATCCTGCCGGAATATACAAAGCTTCACTCACGCCCATAACAGCTCTTAACCAATAAATTTGATTGTATGTTGTAGCATAACCCATTGCATATGTAACAGCAGACCAAACAAATAAACTACCAATAATTAACCATTTACGGTTTAATTTGTCGGCAATAATCCCTGAAATTGGGCTCATTAAAGCATAAATCCAAAGAAAAATGGCCATTAAACGTCCAAAATTTTCGCCCGATACCAATTCCGGAATGTCAGCTTCCATAGATGGTCTCATGGTTGCCAGCATTTGCCTATCCATATAGTTAAGCAACGCTACAATCCAAAGTAACGCAACTACCAGCCAAGGATAATATTTAGAGTTTTTCATATTTTGATATGCTTTATATTTTTATTTAATGGGTTGCATTTTGTTCTAACACATAGAGACATAGTTTGCATTGTGTGAAAAGGCGTTTCACTTCAACTAAAACTCATAGAACTATGTGTAAAAACGTGTTTTTTTTAATGAACTTTTTTTCAATTTGAATCTATGTTCCTATGTGTTTAATTTTTTTTTCTCGCAGATTGAACAGATTTTATTTTCATTTGTTGCTAAACCTGTCAGGTTTAATAAACTGATGAATAAATTATTTAATAGTTCCCAACATAACATCTGGTGTACGAATACCAGGTTTTATTTCTCCGTTTGATAAAACAATTTTATCATTCCAGATTGTTGCTGTTGTTGTTACATGAGCAAGAAATGGCAATTCGCCAATTTTCAACCATTTGTTTGTGTGTGTGTTGTATAGTAAAATGTCGTTGTAAAAACCTTTGTGGGTAGTGTTTAATATATTCTTTTCGGCAATAAGCCTTGATTTTTCTTCTTCAGAAGTGGCTTGTGCGATTTGAGATAAATACGTTTCGATTTTATGAAAAGTAGTGCCGTTATCTCCGCCAACGATTAAAATGTATTCTTTTCCAATAGCAACTCCGGCACCGGCCGAAAAGTTGGTGGTGTGTTTTTCGTCAGAGATATCAGCTTTATTTTTCCAAACTTGCTTTTTTAAATCAAAAGCCAAAGTTGTATGATGCAAATCGCTTATTCCTGATGGTGTCTTAGTTCTTCCTCCAACAACATAAATTTTACCATCTTGGACAACTGAAACTGAATTTGCCAAAGCAAAAGGCAATTTGGTCAACAATTTCCATTCTGGTTTTTCAGCATTCAAATCAATACTATAAATTAGATCTGATGATTTTTTTGCTTCATCGCCGCCAATCGCATAAACGACATTCTCACTATGTGTTAGCGCGATATTGGTAATGGCAATTGGAAAATTAGGTAATGATTTTGTTTCAACTTCATTTTTGGATGCATTCCAAGTTAGCATAAAAGCTTTGCTCGAAAGCCCATTTTCATTTTCTCCACCTACATAAACAATTCCTAATTGCGTAGTTGTATTTCCCGGATAGGCGATAGGTTCCGGTAAATTACTTGCGTTTTTTTTGTTCCATTGGTATTGATCGCCAACTTTTTGCAAAACATGAATTTCGTTCGAATAATGTTTTTTTCCACCTTCCCAAGGCATTTTATCCTGAAAATTTGCTCCGCCTGCCACAATCAAAACGTCATTGCTCACGCCATTAATTGGTCCCGCAAAACCTAATGAAATAGTTCCGTCTGCATTTTGTAATTGAGCAGCTTTTTTCCATTCGACATTTGAAATATTTGTTTTTTGCGAAAAACCAAGCGTTGTTGACATAATTGTAATAGTAAGGATTAGGGTAGAAATTGACTTATTCATAGTGTTTGTTTTAGAAAAAACGAACTCGTTTATTTTGATTTAAAAGCATCGAAATTTAAACCTGCAACATCTTTTTTGAAAAGTTCGAATTGTTCTGCACTCATATTTTTAACCGGTAATCTAAAACCTCCTAAATCATGACCAACTAATTTCATGTATGCTTTTCCAACAGAGATTCCGCCGTATTTGCCTAAGAAACGAATCATGTCGATCGATTTTTGTTGAAGTTCACGAGCTTTAACCAAATCATTTGCATTAAAAGCATCAATTAAATCATAATAAAGTGGAGCTGCATAATTAAAAGTACTTCCTACAGCACCTTTTGCACCTAATACTAAAGCTGATAACATATTTTCGTCACGTCCCCAAAGCATATCAAATTTTCCGTTTTCGTAGCTCATGCAACTCTGGAAATCCATAAAATCTTCGTGTGTATATTTTACTCCGGCAAAATTTGGAAGTTTACCATCAAGAGCTCTAACCAAGTCATACATTGCAACATTTACACCGCTTAATACTGGAATGTGATAGTAGTAAAATGGCATATTTGGAACGCTTTCTCCCACTTTAATACAAGTTTCGGCTAATACATCAACATTTGCAGGTTTAAAGTAAAAAGCACCTGTTAATGAAACAGCATATAAACCAATTTCGTAAGCATGTTTTGCCAAATCAATACAATCATCCAGACAAGTTCCTCCAAGAAAAACCATTACTTTAAAATCGTCATCATGATTAGAACAATCTGCCCAAGCTTGAGCAACTGCTTTTTTTTCTGCCAATGTAATAGAAACTCCTTCGCCAGTAGATCCGTTAATAAAAGCTCCGGTAACGCCGTTTCTTTTTAAGAAAGCGTAATAAGGAGGGATAAGGCTTACATCTAGTTTTCCGTTGCTGTCAAAAGGTGTAAATGGAGCAGAAATCAGACCTTGTAAATGTTGAATTTTCATGAGTTTAATTTTTAATTTGTTTATGTTTTTTTGTTTTTAATTAGACTGGAAACTTTTACATTTCCAGCCTAATTGTAAACTGTAATCTTTAATTCTGGTTTTTATAGTGGATTTTGAGTAATTTTTGGATTAAAGTTGATTGTGTTTTGAGAAATTGGAAACAATATTTGTTTTCCTGTCATTGATGGTACCCAACTTGTTCTGTTAAAACGAACTAAATCCCACCAAGATTTTCCTTCAAAAGCCAATTCTTTTAAACGCTCTCTCAAAATTGCATCGTCATTTGCAGTAGGCGTACTGTTTGTAAAAGTTGCTGAAGCATCTGCTCTTTGCATTACCAAATTCATTTCTGTAGATGGATCTTGTCCTAAAGCATTTTTAATCTCCGCTTTCATTAATAAGATATCAGCCCAACGGTAAATGATAATATCACTTACAAATCGTCTCACAGTTCCGTCTACAGTTCCATTATATTTTACTAAACCTGTAACTACAGGAATTGCTCCGTTGTATAAAGTTAGGTAAGTTGCTGCTTTTCTGGTATCTGTAGAAGCAAAATTAAATCTTGTAATGTCTGGTTGAACTCTTGAGATTCCTGCATTACCAGCTCCAGATCCTAAAGTACCAAAAGTTGCAGTTGCTGCTGCCGATGTTAATGGAGCAAAATCTGCCGGTCCAACAAACATAAACTGATTCCAATTGTCTGCTAAATTCGATGGTAAATCTGCAAGAGAATAACGAACTGCAAAAACTACTTCGGCATTTGCTTTTTTATCATATGCAAAAACATCTTTAAAACTTGGTAACAAAGTTGGAGTTCCCGGAATTGTATTTATTGCTGTCAAGGCAGTATTTAAATCTGCTGTTCCTCCACCTAATTGTTTCGCTGTCCATAAATTCACATCGGCTTTTAAAGCGTATATTGACGGAAGTGACAATTGTATTTTATTATTAGACGTGTCTGGATAATTTGCAATTGCTAAATCAATATCTTTTTTGATGAAAGCAAATGTTTCTTCAATCGAATTACGTGGAACGATGTATTGAGATTGATTGGTGTTTTCTGTAGGATCTGTAACAATTGGCACTCCACCCCATGAACGAGCCATGATAAAGTAACATAAAGCACGCATTGAATATGCTTGTGCAAGGTATCTTTTTTGTTCGTTTACGGTACTTGGGCTAAATGGAATTTGCGGAACGTACTTTAAAACTAAGTTTGCCTGATGTATTACAGTGTATAAACCTCCCCACTCAACATCTATGTTTTGTGGTGTAAGATTGTTGTTGTAATAATTTGCTAAAGTTAATGGCGACTGAACACCACCAGTTATTTCGGCACTTCTTGCACCACCCAACAAATAATAGTTTTGTTGTGTCTGGATTCTAAAGTTTACATACATACCGTTTACACCAGCTTTGGCGTCATCTTCAGTTTTCCAAAAACTATCAGATGTAATTACACTTGTAGATGTTAGTTCTAAATCATCCTGACATGAGTTGAATAGAGAAAGACTAGCAAAAAGTATTGTGTATAAAAGGAATTTCTTTTTCATGATTTTATTATTAAAATTTACAAAGTGATATTTAAACCAAGGATAATATTTCTAGGAACTGGATATGTACCAGTAGATCCTGCTGCTGTTAATCCTAAACTAGATCCTCCGTCAATACCTTGTACTTCTGGGCTTAATCCTTTGTATTTAGTAAAGTAGTATAAGTTACTTCCGGTTACATACATACGAAGTGATGTTAACCTTGCTTTTTCAACCCATGTTTTTGGGAAGCTATAGCTGAAAGTAATTTCTCTTATACATAAATAATCTCCACTTTCGTAATAACGGCTATTACCTTGAAACATATTTGTGTTGTATGCTGCACCACTAGCTTCAGATCTAAACAAGTTGTTTTGATTGGTTTGATCTGCCCAACGGTAACGAGGTACATCTGTAATGTCTCCTTCTTTTTGCCAAGATTGTGCACTTTCGGCTAATAAACCGTAGTTACCTTGAAATTGACCTAAGAAACGAGCTCTTGCTTCGTTGTAAATTGTAGCTCCCAAAGAGTAATCTGTTCTAACTGTTACAGAGAATCCTTTGTATGCTGCATCAAAGTTAAAACCTCCTACAAACGTTGGAAACATGTTCCCCATATAAGTTCTGTCTCTACTATCGATAACACCATTATTATCAGTATCTGCAAAAACGGCATCTCCAGCGAATTTTTTACCTTCTGGATTTCCTCCGTTTGCTGCTGTTTTAGTTACATATGTATCATGAACTTTTAAGTTATAAGCATCGGCTTCAGCTTGTGTAGATAAAATGTACAATTGTTTGTGTGCGTAGAAATTTCCAATTTTTTGTCCTTCCTGCAAACCTCCAACATATTGGTAAGAACCACTTTTTTCGTCCCAAATTTGAGTTCCACCAATTCTGTTGTTTAAGTTTCCGTTAAACGGAAGTTTTTCAACTGTGTTTGTATTGTGAGAAACGTTTGCTCCAACATTAATTTTCCAATCGTTTTGATTGTAAAGATTTGCTTGTACCTCTAACTCAAAACCTTTACTTCTTAATCCTCCAAGATTTGTTAAAACTGTAGAGAAACCACTATTTGATGGTAAAGTCAAATTCGTTAATAAATCTGAAGTTAATTTGTTGTAGAAATCTCCAATAACTCTGATTTTATCTCCGTTGAAACCTAAATCGAAACCAGCATTTACAGTTTCAGATTGTTCCCATTTTAAACCTGGATTTGCAATTTGCGAATTTATAATTGCCGATTGTCCATTGTAACTGTTTGCAATTCCATTTGTTGAACCAGAATATAATCCTCCAGCCTGAAAATCGCCCAAAGTACCTAAGTTACCATTTACACCATAACTTCCACGAAGTTTAAGAGAAGAGAAGAATTTTGGCATTGCTTTTTCCCAGAATTTTTCTTCTTGTACATTCCATCCTGCCGAAATTCCAGGGAAGAAACCATATCTATTATCCGGTCCTAAGCTTGAAGATCCATCATAACGGAAAGATGCTGTTGCAAAATATCTGTTTTTATAATCATAATTTAAACGACCAAAAACACTATTTAAAACCAATTTTGTATCGTTACTGTAAACTGAAACCGGAATTGGAGAAGAGTCTAAGGTTTGAGCCAAATCTGATGGACTTCCTTTTCCTGAAGCATTAAAAGCTTTTATCGTTCTGTCGTATTTTGAAGCTCCTAACTTAGCATCAAAATCTCCAATATTATCCCATCCTTTTTTATAAGCAAAAACTCCTTCGTATTGAACTTGGTAAATTTGATTACTCAATCTTGTTGCTGTACGGGTATTGTCGACTAAACCACTACTACCACTTAAAAAAGCTTGTTGAAAAGTATTGTCATTTTCGTTTTCGCTATAAAGAGACATCGACGGAAGGAACGTGAAATCTTTGGCAAGTCTTAATTCGCCATCAACGCTCATTTGTAATTTATTGTTTTCGTTGATTCCTTTAATTTTACCCATTTGGTACAAAGGATTTCCGTTGATGTTATTTTGACCCGGAGCCAAAGTTCCATCTTCTAGGTATAATTTTGTAGTTGGTGAGTTTCCTAAATATCTGTTGAAAACTACACTGTTTGCAACCACTTGATTATTGCTGGATTTAGAGAATAATACGTGGCTGTTAACAGTAAAATTATCGGCTACTTTTAAAGAAGCGTTTAATTTACCCGTAAATCTTTGATAACCTGTAAAGATTGTAATACCATCACCTTTTAAATATCCTAAACTTAAATCGTAAACACCAGTATCATTACCACCGCTAATACCTAAGTTATGATTTTGTGTAATTGCATTTTGAAACAAAATATCATTCCAATCCGTGCTTTTGTACATAATTGTACTATTAGGATTTAAAGGATCTGCCATTTCCTGCCAGCCTTTTGCTTGTAATTGTCCAATTGTACTTGCTGATAAATTAGATTTTAATAAAGTAGCAAACGGAGTATTATTTTGAAGGTTATTACCTGTACCTGCAGGTGTTGCACCAGTTAACTGACCTAATCTTGCAATACCTGTTGTTGTAGAAAGTCCTGCAAGTTCGGCAGCATTATAAAGACCTTGACGTTGAAATTTGATATAATCTCCGCCATCCATGAAATCGTATTTTTTACCAATTCGGCTGTTTTGAGTCGAAACATTATAGGTAATTTTCATTTTTCCGGCTTTACCTGTATTTGTTGTAATAATAATTACACCATTTGAGGCACGAGCTCCGTAGATTGAAGTTGCAGCTGCATCTTTTAAAACCTGAAGTGAAGCAATATCAAAAGAGTTAACGTCATCAATTTGAGAACGAATTACACCATCTACAATATATAAAGGTGTAGCTCCAGAAGGATTGTCGATAGAAGTACCTCCACGAACTAAAATGTTTGAAGCTTTTCCTGGTTGACCAGATGATGTTTTAACCACCAAACCGGTAACGCTACCTTGTAATGATTGAGTTACGTTGGTATAAGGTACGTTTTCTAAAACTTTTTTGTCTAGTTTAGAAACTGCCGTACTTAATGTTCTTCTGTTTTGAGAACCGTATCCTACCACAATAACCTCATTCATTTGTTGTCCTATCTCTTTAAGAACAATATTAAGAGGAGCAGTACCAATCGCTACTTCTTGTTCTTGTAGACCAATATAAGAAACAACTAAAGTAGTAGCATTATCTGGTACATCTATAGTAAATCTTCCATCAAAATCTGTTTGAGCGCTAAAAGTAGTTCCTTTAGCAACGATATTTACACCCGGCAAAGCTTCGCCTTTTTCATTTGTAACTTTTCCAGTTACTTTCTTCTGAATCGGATCATTCTTTTTTACAACTTTATCTGTAAAAACAATACTTTTTTCTGTTTTTGCAGCGGCTAACTGCATGGTGAAAACTAAAAGTAACGTTGAGGTTAATTTAATAACTTTTACGTGGTTAGGAGTAGACCTACAATCTTTAGGTTTACTTTTAGGCAATAATTTCATACTTTTGTAATGGTTTGGTTAATAATAACTTTGTTAAAGGTCTATTATCTATATTCGAATCATTGTTCCTTAATGGAACCGGCCAGCAATGTTTCCAGCATTAGCTGGCTTTTTTATGATTTAAAAACAGATGTTGTATGCAATTGTATTTATTGTTATTGGCGTGTGATCTTTAATTTTTTTACTTACATATATAAAACTTGTATTCTTTCCTCTTTCCTCTTCTCAGTCTTAAATTCTAAGCATCTTTTTTTTACTTATTAATGACAGAGTTTATTATCGTGCTTTTTTTAAAAGTTTGTATTCAATAATTATTAAGCTATATTCTTGAATAAAATGTTTTTTGTGATTAACTACCTTTTTGTAAATCTATTTGTTGATTTGGCCATCATTTAACACCTAAATTTTATATTCTGAATAAATGTTGTGATAACCTTATGAATAAATTAATTTTTTATTACGAGGTAAAGATATAAAATATTTTAATATAACAATATTAGTTATTAAAATATTTTAATAATAAGTAAAGGATAAAAAAAATTAATTATTAATTAACGGGAATAACATCTTTTCTTTGATAACACAACATGCGCCAATAACGCCCGCACGACGGCCTAAAGTAGACTTTTTGAGTTTCATATCACGGTTAACTAAACCAAGTGAATATTTTTTTAATGCAGACTGGATTGGTAGTAATGCGTAGTCGCCAAGTTGTGCGAAATCTCCGCCAATTACCAGTAGATCAGGGTTGAAGATATTTAATAAAATAGATAAATAACGTCCCATTTTTTCGCTTTGTTGCGTTACCAAATCGACACAAAGTGTGTCTTCGAGGTTTACGGCACCCGCAATAATAGCATTGTGTTGTAGTGTAGAAGAACTTTCGTCAAGAACGACTTTAGACAGTTTTCCTTCGTTTATGGCATCTTTAAACTGGTTAATTAAGGACCAGCCGGAAATTTCGGTTTCTAAACAACCCAGTTTTCCGCATTGGCACATAATTTCATTATTAAAAATAGTACTATGTCCAAATTCTCCAGAATAGCCAGATTTTCCGTAATATAACTTACCATCAGTAATCATTCCAATAGCGACTCCCCAGCTATAGTTTACAAAAATTATGTTTTGCTCATCGTCTACAACTCCCTCACAATACTCACCAAATGCCATGGCGCGGGTATCGTTTTCTAAATGTACAGGAAGATCTAATTGCTCCGAAATGATTTCGTTTAAAGGCCTGTTTTCGCTAAAGAAGTAATTATAGCTAAAACCTTCCATCGAGTTAATACGACCGGAAAAGTTGATGCAAACCCCAACAATCATTTTTTTCTCTACAGAACTATCTTCAATAAAAGAGTTGATGAGTTCACAAAATTTTAATAATGATTTTTGAGAGTTTTCGAGTATAAAAGAAGTGCCTAAGTCGACACTAACCAATTCGTTTTTGATATTTTGTAATCCAATAGACATGCTGCTAATACCAACTTCAACACCCAAAAAATAAGCACAAGTTGGGTTAATACTATAAAGAGAAGGTCTTCTTCCGCCGCTGTTGGTAATTTTTCCCATATCAACAACATAGCCTTCAACTAATAATTCGTGAACAGCTTTGGTAACAGTAGGAACACTCGATTGTAATTCTGTACTTAATTCTGCAATTGTAGCATTACCGCCAGACAATAATCTTTTTGTAATAGATTGTCTTAGCATATGCCATTTTTGCCCTGAGAGGCTTTTGTCTTTACTAACGTCTAATAAGTCTTTTAAACTCATGGTTTTATAAATTACAAAAATTGTACATACAAACTTAACATAATTTTTAAATTAATGATAGCGTTTGAGTTTCAATATTAAAATTTTTTTCTATTCGTATTGATATTTTAAAATTTTATAAAAAGACTTGTCTAAAACTGATTCATTTGAGATTTTAATAATAGAATAAAATACTTGTTTTCTGAAACTTCTCAAAAAATAATAAATAAAAGAATGTTCATTCATTTATTGTTTTATCTTTGCAAAAAAATATTGAAATGAGAGTAAGAGATGTTGATAAAGAGAAACTGGTAATCGCGACTGCAATAGATCAAATTGTTGAAGAAGGTTTTCAGGGATTCAGTATGAATAAGCTGGCAAAAGCTTGTTCTATTTCTGTTGGAACTTTATACATTTATTATAAGGATAAGGATGATTTAATACAAAAAATAGGAGCAATCATTGCACTTAAATTTTTTACGGGTACTATTAAAAACTTTTCGCCCAAAATGACTTTTGAAGAGGGATTGTGGAAACAATGGGAAAACCGTGCAGATTTTACAATGAAATATCCTAAGGAAGTTGCTTTTTTTGAAATCGTCAAACATTCGCCTCATGGAGAAGCAATTTTAGACTCTATAAAAGAATTCTCTGATTTTAGACAAATCATGAAGGAATTTATTGAAAACGGTTTACGGAATAAAGAGATTGTTCCGTTAACATTTGAGGTTTTTTGGTCTATTGCTTATGGACCGCTATATACATTATTAAACCTGCATACTGAAGGTAAGAGTATGGGAGGGAAGCCATTTTCACTTACCAAAGAAATGATGCAAGAAGCTTTTAAGGCTACAATAAAAGCACTAAAACCATGAAAAATTATGGAAACCAATTTAGATACAATACATATTTTTAAAACCAACATTGGAGATCAGGATCCAAATTGTCCTGTTCGTCAAAAACTTAATGCCCACTCAGCTATTCAACAATGGAGTATCGACTGTGATGATGTCGATTGTGTACTTCGCGTTGTTTCAGAAACGCTTATGCCGGAAACTATTATCGATATGATTACAGAGTTTGGTCATGAATGTCAAGAGTTGGACTAAAACAATACACTTAAAAATTAGATGGAAAAAAATACCATAGAAAGCCCGTCTTTCACTTTAAATCAAAAAATGATTATCGCCATATTGGCACTTTTACAATTTACAGTTATTCTGGATTTTATTGTTATTTCGCCTTTGGGAGATATTTTAATGAAAAAGCTGGATATGACCACAGCAAATTTTGGATTCACGGTTTCGGCATATGCTTTTAGTGCAGGAATTTCAGGTTTACTTGCTGCGGGTTTTGCAGATAAATTTGACCGAAAAAAACTTTTACTCTTCTTTTACACAGGATTCATTATCGGAACTGTGTTTTGTGCACTTTCTACAAACTACACGATGTTGCTTTTTGCAAGAATCTTTACCGGACTTTTTGGTGGAGTAATTGGTTCTGTTTCTTTGGCAATCGTAACCGATTTGTTTGTTATTCATCAACGCGGGCGTGTCATGGGGGTTATTCAAATGGCTTATGGAGCGAGTCAGATTTTAGGAGTACCATTAGGACTTTATTGTGCTAATCATTGGGGATGGCATTCTTCATTTTTAATGATTGCCGTTTTGGGAGTACTTATTTTACTGGCGATCATTACACAAATGCCTGCCATTACCAAACATTTAGAATTGCAATCAGACAAAAGTCCGTTTTTGCATCTTTGGCATACGTTGAGTAATAAAAATTATCAAATTGGTTTCGCGGCAATTGCATTACTTTCGGTTGGAGGTTTTATGATGCAGCCTTTTGGAAGCGTCTTTTTAGTAAACAACATTCATATTAGCCAGGAAGATTTACCAATGGTATTTTTCTTAACCGGACTTTCGGTATTGTTTATCATGCCAATTGTTGGAAAATTAAGTGACAAAGTAAATAAATTCAAACTGTTTACCGCAGGATCTATACTTTCGGTAATTATGATAATTATTTACACAAATCTTGGGCCTATACCCTTATGGCAAGTTGTAGTATTGACTATGATTATGTTTATGGGAATCATGAGTCGTATGGTTCCTGCAACGACATTAAATACTGCAATTCCAGAAATGAAAGATCGTGGTGCTTATATGTCTATAACCTCTTCGATGCAACAAATTGCGGGCGGAATTGCAGCGGTTAGTGCAGGATTTATTGTGCATCAGGAAACGAAATCTTCTCCGCTTGAAAATTATGATATTCTTGGATATGTAATTTCGGTACTTACACTTTTTACCGTGTTTTTAATTTGGAGAGTAAGTCAGTTGGCAAAAAGGAGAGAAAATGCTGCAAAAGAAATCGAAATTTAGTATTTAAGTTTGAAGCATTAGAAGCATCATTATATAAAAGAGAAAAGGGAATAGTTTATTAAAAACTATTCCCTTTTTTTATTGCCTTTTTAATTTTTAGAAAACAAAAACTACTAAAATTTCCATCTCACAAAAGCTTCCATTGCGGCATAACGAGACAAACCTAATTGGTTGTACAATGCTGCAGTTTCTGCATTTCTATCTTCGGCTCTTTGCCAAAATTCTCTGGCATCAGTTCCCTGAAAAACAACACCGTCTTTTTGCGATTGATGTTTAAAAATTCCATGACGTTTTTCTAAAACCTGATCCGGGCTCATTGGTACCGCCATTTCGACTTCGTCAATTCCCCATTCCTGCCAAGCTCCGCGATATAGCCAAACCCAGCAATCATCCATGAAAGGTTTTGGTTTTAATGTTTTTACAGCTTCAAAAATGGCGTCCAGACAAACTTTATGAGTTCCGTGTGGATCTGCTAAATCTCCTGCCGCATAAATTTGATGTGGTTGTATTTTTTTTATCAATTCGATCGTAAGCTGAATATCGTCTACACCCAAAGGTTTTTTCTCAATTGTTCCGGTTTCATAAAATGGTAATTCCATAAAATGAATTTGCTCGTCTGGCAAACCTACAAAGTGACTTGTCGCACGGGCTTCTCCTTTTCTAATTAATCCTTTAATGTAACGCACTTCAGGAATATCAATTTCACTGTTCTTTTTATTCTCTAAAAAGGTTTGTGCTTTTTTATAAATATCATCTGCTTCGGCGCTTTTGATTCCAAATTTCTCGTTATAATCAATTACGAATCTTGCAAAACGCAATGCTTCATCATCGGCAACAGCAATATTTCCGGATGTTTGATAAGCTACATGCACTTCGTGACCTTGTTGTTGCAAACGCATAAAAGTTCCGCCCATACTAATAATATCATCATCAGGATGCGGACTAAAAATCAATACACGTTTTTTAGTTGGTTCTGCTCTTTCCGGACGATTGTTATCATCTGCATTTGGTTTTCCGCCCGGCCAGCCCGTGATTGTATTTTGTAGTTTGTTGAATATTTTAATGTTTATGTCGTATGCAAGACCAGAATCAGCCAGTAAATCGCTCATTCCGTTTTCGATATAATCTGCATCAGTAAGCATCAAAATTGGTTTTTTAAGATCTAATGCCAATCCCAAAACTGCTTTTCTAATTAATTGATCGGCCCAGACAATTTTCTCGACCAACCAAGGTCTGTTAATTCTGGTTAGTTTTGAAGAAGCTTCTTTATCTAAAACAAAAACCACATTGTTGTGTTCCTGTAAAAATGAAGCCGGAATTTGATTGGTTACTTCTCCTTCAACAGATTTTTTTATAATATCTGATTTTCCTTCACCCCAAGCCATTAAAATAACTTGTTTGGCTTCCATTATTTTTTTTACTCCAAGCGTAATAGCGGTTCTTGGCGTATTACTTAAACCAGAAAAATCGCCACTTGCAGCAACTCTCGTAATATGATCCAGGGCTACTAATCTTGTTTTTGAATTTTGTAATGAACCGGATTCGTTAAACCCAATATGACCATTTCCGCCAATTCCAAGAATTTGCAAATCGATTCCGCCAAGAGCTTCAATTTTAGCTTCGTAATGATGGCAATAATCAGCAATTTCTTCTTTAGACAAAGTTCCGTCCGGAATATGATAATTCTCGGGTAAAATATCAACCTGATCTAATAATAGTTCTTTCATAAATCGAACATAACTATTGATAGAATCCGGTTCCATCGGATAATATTCGTCCAGATTAAAAGTAATTACATTTTTAAAACTCAATCCCTCTTCTTTATGCAAACGAACCAATTCTGCGTATAATCCTTTTGGAGAAGAACCAGTTGCTAAACCTAAAATACAAGATTCGTTTTTTTCTTGTTTAGATTGGATAAGTGCTGCTATTTGTTGCGCAACAGCTCGAGATGCTTCAGCCGAATTTTCGAAAACAACGGTGTTGATGTTTTCAAATCTTTTTTCGAATCCTGTTGCTTTATCCAGGGTACTTTTTATCATTTTAAATTAATTTTTATAAATAAAACACTCAACGAGTCAAGGTATAATTACTCGTTAGACGGTTTTCCAATTGTAGCCAAAATTCCGCCATCAACATAAACAACATGTCCGTTTACAAAATCACTGGCTTTTGAACTTAAAAATATTGCAGCACCTTGCAAATCTTCAGGATTTCCCCAACGTCCGGCTGGAGTTCTGCCCATAATAAATTCGTTAAAAGGATGTCCGTTTACACGAATTGGAGCCGTTTGACTTGTTGCAAAATATCCAGGGCCAATTCCGTTAGTTTGAATATTAAATTTAGCCCATTCTGTAGCCATATTTTTAGTCAGCATTTTTAGTCCACCTTTTGCAGATGCATAAGCACTTACAGAATCTCTGCCCAATTCGCTCATCATAGAGCACATGTTTATTATTTTTCCGCCTCCACGCTCAATCATTCCTTTTGCTACGTTTTTTGAAACGATAAATGGGCCTGTTAAATCTACTTTTATTACAGCTTCAAAATCTGCAACTTCCATTTCTATAATTGGAGTTCTTTTAATGATTCCGGCGTTATTGATTAAAATATCGATAGGTCCAACTTCAGCTTCTATTTTGTTAATTGCCGCAATTACTGCTGTTTCATCTGTAACATCAAATAAAAAACCGTAAGCTTCAATTCCTTCTGATTTGTATTCTGCAATAGCATTGTCTACTGCTTCTTGCGATGAATGATCGTTTACTACGATTTTTGCTCCTGCATGTCCAAGTCCTTTGGCCATTGCCATACCTAGTCCGTGAACTCCTCCTGTAATAAGCGCTGTTTTCCCTGTTAAATCAAATAAGTTAATTGACATTTTTTTGTTTGTTTTTGGTTATTAGTAATCTTTATTTATTTTTCTTTGAAGACGTTTTTTTTTAACACATAGAAACATAGGATCTTTAAGCTTTTGGAAAGAAGATTAAAAAGAAACTCGTTTCTAACACATAGCTAGTGTATGAGTAGATTCGGCTTGTGGGACTTCGACTTCGCTCAGTCTGACAATGTTGTCTAAATAACTTTGGCAGATATTTTTAAAATCGATGTTTCTAGGTGTTTAAAATATTTGGCTTAGTATTTTTTTTGAAACTATTTTACAATCACTATCAAAGGATTTTGAAGTTGCTGATAAAAGTGATTTAAATAATGGAACCATTGTTTTGAGTTTGTAATTTTTCCGGCTTTGTCCCAAGCTGCTCCAGAATAATACACAATTGGTTCGTTATTATTAACGGTCGTTTTAGCTAGAATTTGAGTTTTATTTACCGACATTGTACTTACAGGAGTTGTTAAAATGGATCCAACGCCAGTTGTACCTTCTTTTTCAGTTGGTTCCCAATAACCCATAACGCCTTGTTGTTCGTTTAATGATATAACGCCAGGTTTTTCGCGTCTAATAATTCCAACCACAACAGGCAATGGTTTGTTATTATCGAAAGTATAATTGTTTTCGATGCGATTGAGCTGGGATCCTGCATCTATTGAAATGGTTTTTGTTGCTTTAACTTTTATTCCGCCAGCGTTCCAAGTATCAAAAGTCAATTGAAAAGTCGAGCGCAAAGGACCATTGTCTAGCATTTTCCATTGATGATAATTGGCAGAATATCGGATGGTATCGTTTACAAACGGAGCCATATTTCCTGCGCCCAATGTATAACCTACATGATAGTAGTCTAATCCGTCGCCGTGATCAATATGATATTCATTGCGTTTATAACGGTCGTTTAAGATCATTTTATCTATTCGTTTTACCCAAACATCATAACCGTAAGCATCGCCCTCGGTTTTTTCTAATGCTTTGCCGTAGGCACGAAAAGCAATTTTGTCGTTTTCCCACGCAAAATCGTCAAGACGTTCCGGTACGTAACGCGCATAAGTTTTAGCGGTAAATGGCGCAGGTTTTCCTTTTTGAATTAAAAGTGTAAGTGTCGATTTTGCTTTAAGATCTACCTGAACTAATAAGTTTTGAATTGCAGTAGTTCCTTTGTGTTCTAATTGATAGGCAATTTGTTTTTTGGTATTGCCATTAATCACTACAAAATTGCTCGTATCAATTTGCGGATAAGCATTTGATATAGTTGCCCATTTAATGGTTACTACAGTTTCTTTTCGGTCTAAAGCCGAATTGTTTTTAATGGTTACTGTTGCTTTTGTTTGTGCAACGGTAATTATGGGCAAAATAAAAGCGAGTAAAAAGAGGATTTTAATTATTTTCATTGGAGTTATTTTAATTAGTAAGCACTATTATAGTCGATGTTTTAGGATTTAAATTTTATCAAATAATTGGTTCGGTTAAGGCATAGTTTGGGCTTCTCACTCCAAAATGATCGCTTCATTTGGGCAGGATTATAATTTTCAAAATTGAAATTTGTAATTGATTTATTAGCTCTTAATAAACTTCGTTTCAGTTGTTTTAATTAAGAGGAACTAAGATGTTTTTTCATATCATAATAGTGGTGTTGTTTCAATTTCTATTATTCTTTTGGATCTTCTAGTTTTGCTAAATATTCGCTTGGCATACAGCCGTAATGTTGTTTAAAAGCGGTTGAAAAATAAGACGGCGAGTTAAAGCCACACATATAGGTGATTTGTGCAATCGTGTAGCGTTTACTTTGCATGAGTTCTACGGCCTTTTTAAAACGGATTCGCTTAATAAAATCCATTGCCGATTCGCCTGTAATTGCTTTTAGTTTTAAATAAAGATTAGACCTGCTCATTCCAATTTCTTTACTAAATTGATCGACAGAGAATTCTGAATCTGCCAAATGATCTTCGACAATTCTGATGGCTTGTTTTAAAAATTCTTCGTCAAGTGTATTAAAAGCAATGTTTTCCGGAACCATTTCTTTTCCAACAGAATAATACTCTTTTAAGCGTTTACGCGAGCGTAATAAATTGGTGATTTTTGCTGCCAGTAATGGTGTCGAAAATGGTTTTGTGATATAATCATCGGCACCCATTTCTAGTCCTTTTATTTGCTGACTTGTTTCGTTTCTTGCTGTTAAAAGCATTAGCGGAATATGCGAGGTATTGATGTTTTGTTTTACTTTTTTACAAAAGTGTAAACCATCCAATTCCGGCATCATAACATCGCTAATAATGATATCAAATGGCTGAATCTCTAATAATTCCAGCGCCATTTGCCCATCATAAGCTACTGTAACTTCATAAATTTTACTAAAATAGCCTTGCAAATAATCTAAAATCTCTTTGTTATCGTCTACAATAAGCAGTTTTATGGGTTGATTTCTTTCGACGATTTCATTTTCTTCGGGCAATAAAGAATCATCTGTTTCGAGTTCATTATCAGATATAATAGATAAATCATAAGCAGATTCTTCAACATGCTGATCGTTTTTGTAAACCTGATCCAAAACCGGAATGGTAACGGTAAAAGTACTTCCTTCCTGCATGGTACTTTCGGCAATAATTTCGCCATGATGCAACTCGACCAAACGTTTGGTAAAAGCTAATCCAACACCGGAACCCAAATTCATCTCGCGGTTATTTACCTGATAAAAACGATCAAAAACTTTAGATAAATCTTCCGCGCTAATTCCAACTCCCGTGTCGGCAACTTTTATTTGTACAGTATCGTTTTTCTTGACCAATTCTACACGAATAGTTTGACCGGCTTTGGTATATTTAAAAGCATTTGATAAAAGATTAAATAAGATTTTCTCCATTGCATCTTTATCAAAATAAAATAACAATTGCGATTCTTCTGAATGATAGGTATAATGAATGCTGTTTTTTTCTGAAAGCGGTTTAAACGATTCGAAAATTTCCTGAGTAAAACTTACAATATCGGCTTTGCCCACTTTTAGTTGACGCGTTCCCATTTCGGTTTTTCTAAACTCAAACAACTGATCGACTAAATTGTAAAGTCTTTTAGCATTAATAAACATTAATTCGTGTTTCTTTTTGGTCGCTTTATCTGCAAAAGGCATTTTTAATAACTCTTCTAAAGGAGCCAAAATCAAAGTTAAAGGGGTTCTTAATTCGTGCGAAACATTGGTAAAAAAGTCCATTTTTACCTGATTAATGTAACTCACACGTTCTTTATCAATACGTTCTACTTTTAATTGCTGAACAGCTTTTATTCTTTCTTTTATAATTTTAAAACCAATGTACGCCGCTGTACCAATAATAGTAAGCAATAATAACGAAAACCAAATTGTTTTATACCAAGGCGCAAGAATTATAATTTTTAGACTTCTTACTGCGCTCATTTCGCCATTTGGACCAATGGCTTTGATTTGAAAATTATATTTTCCAGCAGGTAAATTGCTGTAACTCACTTTTAGTTCGTCAGTTCTTTGCCAATCTTTATCGATGCCGTCTAATTTGTAATAGTAGTACGTTCTGTTGGATGAAATGTAATTGAACGTATTAAAAAAGATGCTGAATTGTTTGTATTCAGGGCCAATTTCCAATTCGTTCGTCTGGTCAATATGTTCTTCCAAAATACCCGTTTCATCGTCTACAGCAACCGTTTTGTTTAAAACTTCTAAGGCAGTAAAACTTAATTTTAAAGGCAAAGGACGTTGTTTTACCATTGATGGATAAAAGTATGAGACACCTTTAATTCCGCCAAAAAGCAACATTCCGTCTTTAGCTTTGCAAAAAGCATAATCATTAAATTGTTTGTTTTGAAGACCATCGCTTTCGTCAAAAGCCTGAACAGAATCTTTATCCGGATTGAATTTTATTAATCCGCTGTTAGTTGAAATCCAAAGGTTTCCATCGTCATCCGGAATTATTCCGTAAATCGTTTCTTTAACAAAATTCTTTCTCGCATTAAAGCTTATAAAAGTTTCCTGACTTTCATCATACAATCGCAAACCTTCTCTGGTACCAATCCAGATTCTGTGTTTTTGATCTTCAGTAATACAATTTACAATATCATCGCTAAGTTTTCCGTGTCCGATGTTTCCAAACAAAAGCGTTTCGGGATAAAATAATGTTACACCGTTGGTGGTTCCAATCCAGATTCTATGTTTACTATCTTCAAAAAGAAAAGTAATATCGTCTGATGCCGGGCGTTTTCCGGCCTTGTCTAAATGAATGTGTGTAAAGGTTTTTGTTTCAGGATGAAATTGATCTAATCCAGATCTTGTTCCAACCCAAATACGCCCTTTGGAGTCTTTTAATAAGCTGTAAACCAAATCGCCTGCAATGGTGTTTGGATTGTTTTCGTCGTGGCGAAAGCGCTGTACAAATCCCGTATTTGGATTCAGTAAATTCAATCCGCCGTTGTGTGTACCAATTAAAACATTTCCGCTATTATCAAATTCGATGGCTTTGATATTGTTGGAACTCAAACTATTTGGATTGTTCTCGCTATTTGAAAAATAGGTAATTGTATTGGCATTTTTATTCCAGCAATTGATTCCTTTGTCGTTGCTTCCAATCCAAAAGTTACCTTTTGTGTCTTGTTTTATTACGCCAATTACTTCATCGTTTAATGATGGTTTTCCTGAATTTTGACTTAGTAAATTGAATTTAATATCATTTTTATGATAATAGTTTAAGCCGCCATAATAGGTTCCTAGCCAAATTCCGTTTTGTTTGTCTTTAAAAAAGCAGCGAACAGAATTTTGACTAATCGTGTAAGGTTGAGATATTTGATGGTAATAGTTTGTAAAAGAATCATTTTTTGGATTAAAAATAGAAAGCCCTTTAAATGTTCCAAGCCAAATATTTCCTTCGGTATCTTTTCCTACGCATCTAATGTTATTATCGGCAATACTATTGGCGCTTGAACTGTGAAGTAGCGGATTTGCTTGTCCCGTTGTGGCATTGTATCTAATTACTCCGTTGCCTTCGGTCGCTACCCAAAGGTTTTTTCCGTCAACATAAACGTCATTGATATAAGGCTTTTTTGCGCCTAGATTAATTTTTATTAGTTGATGTGAATTGGCTTTTAGTTTAAAAAGTCCAACATCTGTACCTAGAATAATTTGTTTTTGCCAAACGCCTATGTAGGCTATTTTTTTAATTTCGTGAGAGGAAGCATTAAATTTAATGGTTGTAAAATTTTCGGCTTCAGGTGCAAGAACAAAGACTTCGCCTGTAATCGAGGTTGCCCAAATTTTATGTGTGCTATCTTCCGTTATAGACGAAATGTACCATTCGCCAATACTACGTGGAAGTTTATAATTGGTAAAACTGTCTGTGTTATAATTGTAAACGCTAATTCCTTGATTTCCGCCAACCCATAATTGCCCTTTATGATCTGTAAATAAGCTACGGATGTAATACGATTGCAGGCTGTTTTTTACATTCTTGATGGGTCTGTAAACTTTAAAACCTTTACTGTCATAACGATTTAAACCGTCTTGAGTTCCAATCCACATAAAACCTAATGTATCTTGCTGAATGGCAAAAACGGAACTTTGTGACAAGCCTTTATCTACCGAAATATTACGAAAATATCGGTCTTGCACCTGCGCATGACTTTGTGCGGCAAAAAGTACAATGTAGAAAAGCGCAAAAAGTGCTATCGTTTTCTTCATGAATGTGGTATTATAATTATTTTGTTTATGCTTTTTCTTTATTGAAAATATTTATTGTGATGTTTTTTTAACACATAGAATCATAGTTGTTTGGGTACTAAAAAAGGCGTTTCACTTGTTTTAAATGCACATAGTTGACTATGTTAAAGAAATGTATTTCTTTTTTTGTATTCTTTTATGTTCTAAAATCTATGTTTCTATGTGTTTAATTTTTTTTCGATTTATATGCAATGTTTTTGATATTCTAAAAGTAATTCTATTTTCAAATAAATAAATTAACCTCTAATGTAAAGAAAAAGTAAATATCTTATTTTGTTTAATTTATATCTCTCCTTAAAACAGTTTATAATCCTGATGTAAAAGAATCTCCATTGTTTTTGCACCATTGTTTTAAATAACGACGCATCGCAATTAATTCTTTTTTATAAGTTTTATTTACTGCCAAATTGGTGATTTCGCCCGGATCTGTCGTTAGGTTAAAAAGTTGCTCTTTTAATTCGCCTTTGTTGTATACAATATATTTAAAATCATTTGAGATTACGGCGCGTCCGCTAATATTCATGAGTTTGTCGTTATCGGCAAAATCAGTTTCAATAACTAGCGTATCGCGCAGTTTTTCTGTTGGATTGGCAATTTTTTTGCTAATGTCAATTCCTTTTAAGTAAGTTGGTTTTGGTACTCCGGTAAAGCCACAAATGGTTGGAATAATATCTGTTCCGTTGCAAACTAACATATCATCTGTTCGAGGTTTCCATTGGCCTATTTTTGAAATTATAAAAGGAATTTTGGCTGATTCTTCGTATAATATTTGTTTCTGATTCCAACTATGTCCGGCATAACCATCGCCATGATCTGCTGTAAAAATGATAATGGTATTTTTTTCGATATTGTATTTTTTTAGAGAGGCTAAAACCATTTCGATATAACTGTCTACTTTTTCGACAAGTCGGTTGTAAGCCCAACGATATTGACGCCATTGATCTGCGTTCCAGTTAACGGTTGGATAGGTTCTAAAACTTACTTTTTGCTGATCGCGAACAATCTTAGGTTCGAAATCGGGAATTTTCCAGTTGGCTGGTAATTGCGGACATTGATTTGGTGGAGGTGCTTTTTCTAAAATATCCATTTTTAAATCTTCATCTCTTGCCCATTCGCAAATATCGTGTGGATTTAAAAACGAAGCCACTAATAGAAAAGGAGTATTTTTATTTTCGCTGATAAAACGTGCACAAAAGGATGGTGTTGCCGCATCGTTGTAATCCAGAAAATTGGTGTTTTCGATATACTCAAAACCATGCTGACTTTTTTTGGTGGTAGGAACGGGAAGGTGCCATTTGCCTACATAACCGGTTTTGTAACCTCCGTTTTGGAAAATTTTCCCCATCATCAATAAATCATCAGGCCATTGACCGTCTTTTTCTGGAACGTTGCCAATAAAACCTGTTTCATAAGGCATTTTTCCGCTCATTAGTGATGCACGTGATGGCGAGCATAAAGGCTGAGCGCAATAAGCTTTGGTAAATCGTACTCCGTTTTGCGCTAATTTATCCATTGCGGGAGTATGCAAATCTTTGTTTCCTGCTATACTCATGGCATCAGCAGTTTGCTGATCGGTCATGATAATTAGAATATTTGGACGGTCGGCAGTTTGAGTATTCCCTAAAAAAGGAATGTGCAATACCACGAGTAGCCATATAAAAAATATGTTTTTTTGAAACATGATCTTTGAAGATTATAATTTGTTTTGTGAACGCTCTGAATTACAAAACGAATTTAATGATCAATGTTATAAGAAGGTTTTGAATTTGTTTAAAATGATATTAAATTTATCTAAAAGCCTTTAATTAGCCAACTTTGAGAAAGATTTAACTGTAAAGTGAGCTAAGATTTACGCAAGGTGCGCTAAGTTTTTTGCTCGCAGATTTGGCAGATTTAGCAGATTTAGCAGATTTTTTTTTAGGGAATTAAAGATATAATTCGTGTAATTGCTTCGCCTGTTCGCTATCGCTCGAGTCGTGGCGAAATCATCCAATATAGTTTCACGCAAAGTCGCAAAGTCGCAAAATTTTATTTGTTTAAAATTGAAGTTAACACAAAGTTTAAAACTTAAAAAGGATACTTTGCGCCTCTGCGTCTTTGCGAGATTAATTTTGAACTTTTATTACAGCGCGTATTCTGTCTTTTTAAATTTTTGGAAAGCATTTGCACATGCGCCCAATAATCCGGCTCTGTTACCAAGTGTTGCTGCGACAATTTTAGTGTTTGAAAAAGAAACCGGAAGTGCACCTAATTTTACTCTTTGTGTTAATTCGTCAATATAAAACTGACCCGCTTCGCTAATACCACCTCCAATAATTACTTTTTGTGGACTAAATATATTTACACAATTGACTATTCCGCCCGCTAAATAATCAAAATGATGTTGCATTGTTTTTATGGCATGTTCTTCTCCGGCAAGATATTTTTCGATAATGGTTTTACCATCAATATCTTCATCTGCGGATGGGTTTTGAGATTTGTAGTAACTAATTAATGCCGTTACAGAAGCATAGGTTTCTAAACATCCACGTCCGCCGCAAGCACATTGTAAGCCATTTTGCTGAATTATAGTATGTCCTAATTCGGAACCACGATTTTTGAAACCGCCAAAAAGTTTTTTGTCAATCAAAATAGCACCGCCAATTCCTGTGCCAATGGTGAGAAAAATAGCATCGTCGCTGTCTTTGGCAGCACCATACATTAGTTCGCCTAGTCCCATTAGGTTTGCGTCGTTGTCAATTACAATATTATGGCCAGTTAAGTCTCTAAGAATTTTACCTAAAGGCAATTGCTCAAAACCTGGTAAATTAACGCCACCGCCAATAATAACATCATTCTCAATTAGACCGGGAAAACCAATTCCGATTCCAACAATGGGTTCATTTAATTGATCTGTACATTGTTTAATTGCGTCGACCATTAAGTCTATAACTTTGGCTTCGGTTTTAGCTTCTTTTAAAGATACTATAAATGAAAATAAAATTTCTCCGAGTTCATTAACAACGCCACATTTTAGTGAAGTCCCACCAATATCTATCCCAATTGTATACGAATTAGATATTTGTGTCTCGTTTAAAGTATTCATAGTGTTCATTTTTATGATTGTATTTTACCTGTTTCTATGTGTTTAAATAAAATGTCATTACGTGTTTTCGAGGGTTTTATATTCTCCTGGAAACAATTAATGCAGAACGGCAAGTTCTGCATTAATGTCCAAAAATCGTGTAATTTTCTAAAAAAAATATGCCCTTATTTTAAGCTGATTCCTATTATGACTTGGTTTTATTTAAGGATTTGCCAAAATCTCTCCAAATTTGAAATTGTTCAGGAGTCAGAATCGCTTTTTCTTTTGTGGTTATGTCTTTTTTCCAAGCTTCTAATTTTTCTTGTCTTTGATCATAAAAAAGTGCCGGATCATCTTTAATGGCTTTTTGTCCTTTACCATTTTCGGCAATTAAATCATGCATTTTTTGTCTGTTGACCGGACTAAGTTTCATAACTGTAAAAATAGAATCTCTTAATACTTTCATGTTTTTGGGCTTGTCTTGTGCAAACATGACTGTTGTCATTAAGATTAAACTGAATACTAATACTATCTTTTTCATAAGTTTCTAGTGGTTTAATATTTAGGATTTTGACGTGTTATTGATTTGTTTACATCTGTTTCGTTTTGCGGATAAGGATACAATTCGTGTTTACCTGCTACGAAATTAGTGATGCAAGGAAAAAAGTAATTGGAACGAATTAGCTTCACGGCTGTATTTGTTTCATTTAACTTAGTCGCTAAAATTCCCCATCGAATCAAATCTGCTCTTCGGATTCCTTCGCCCGAAAGTTCCCAGGCTCTTTCTTGTTGTAAGGCTTTTAAGAAATCATCTTTGCTAAGACCTGTTGGAAGACTCATTTCGGCAGTTGTTGGTTTTGTAAGCAGTCTTGCAGTTGCAGTGGCTCCAGTTCCTTTTCCGTCTGTACTTGTAATTGTTACCGTTGGAGCAGAGGTATAACCATCTCCGGAACGTAACATTCCAATTGTATTTATACCGCCACTTGCAAGTGTAATTACAGCTGCCGAAGCATCTGTTCCGCCACCGCCTGTTATATTTATAACGACTGTAGCGGCAGAGGTGTATCCCGTACCTTTGGTTTTTAAGTCAATAGCAATTCTGCTTCCTTGGATATCTGCACCAAAACCTCTTTTTCTAACTTGATTAATTGCATCGTAGGCAATTGCATTTGGACCTTCGTTTAATTCATTTTCTACTTCGGCACGCATTAAAAGTAAATCTGAGTAACGCATTACAACCCAATTGATATGTGTGTACACTCTTTCGGCAACTGCATTGGTTTGGTATTCACGGCTCCATTTACCAACAGTCCAAGATTCATCTTGTCTGGTCGTTAAAAGCGGTAATTTATTCCCTAAATTATTGATAGAATAAGTGGCTATAGAAAAATCTCTTCGTTGATCGGCGTCGTTAAAACTGGTGTAAAACGGTTTTGGTACTAAGCATCTTGCAGTATTTGATGGATAAACTCCGCTTGCAGTTGCAGGACCATTAAAATTACCAACCCAAGAGGCATTTCCAATATTTCCTGACGGATTATAAAAGGCAACTTGAAAGATATTTTCTGTAGGTTCTAAAACATGTTGACATTGGTTTTTGAATACTTTAGAATAAGAAGGATTTAATTTGTACGGATTTTGTGCCATTACATCATTAATTTCCTTTTGTGCTAATTTGTAATATTCTTTGTAATTGGCAGGACGTTTCATATTTCCATCTGCGCTTAACGAAAATCCTCCTGCAAATAGGGCAACTCTGGCGAGCATAGATTTTGCTGCCCATTTGTTGATGCGTTCGTCTGTTGGGGTTTGTTCCGGCAACAGAAGAGCAGCTTCCTGCATATCTTTTATAATTTGTGCATAAATTTCGTAACGATCCACCAAAGCACCTTTTAGATTATCTCCAGATTGTGAGCTTTTAGTTTTAAAAGGAACATCGCCCCATAAACGTACTAATTCAGAATAATAAAATCCACGAAGAAATTTAGCTTCTCCAATCATTCTGTTTAACTGGTCTTTTTGAGATTGAGTTCCGCCGGTATACAAATCCATTTTTGGGATTCTTTCAATAACAACATTGGCTCTGTCAACTCCTTCATACAATTTGCTCCATGAATTATATAAAGCATTTGTTTGAGAAATTCCCTGATAATGTGGTATGGTTCTCCAGTCGTCCGGACCAGTTCCGCTTATTTGTTGAATATCAGTATCGGCATCAAAAATTAGAGAAATGTTCCATCCATAAGCATCCATAGACGACATCGATTCGTAAACGCCTAATGTTGCCATGTAAGCTTCGTCTACATTAGAGAAAAAGTTAGCGGTGGTAAAATAGGAGTAAGGAGTAACATCAAGGTCTTTGTCGCAAGAATTTAATGGCAATAATAGACAAGTAATACTTGCCAGAAGGATTGCTTTGCGGGAAAATATATATTTTTTCATCTTATTGAACTTTAAATTATAGAGAAATGTTTAAACCTGTAACAAAGGATTTGCTTCTTGGATAAGCACTAAAATCGACTCCTCTTGTTATTGCATTATTAAGAACATTTACTTCAGGATCGTACCCGGAATATTTGGTAAATACATATAAGTTGTAGGCGGTGAAGTAAATTCTTAAATTAGAAATTTTTGATTTTTTCAGCCATTCTTTAGGTAATGTATATCCAAGACTTATATTGTTGATTCTTAAAAATGAACCATCTTCGATAATATCGCTATACAAACGTCCTGTACTATTACCGTTAAAGGCAGGATTGGTTTTTCCAACATTTAGAGCTGCCAGTTCAGTAGGATCAGTTACACGTTGTCCGGCTGCATTAATAGTAGTCCATCTGTCAGCATAAATTGCAAGTGTATTTAAATTGTCTCCGTCCAGTCTGGAGTTGTTCAGTACATTGGCATTGTAAATGTCATTTCCTACTGTAAAATCCAGAAATACACTTAAATCAATTCCTTTGTAACTAAAAGTATTGTTTAGACCTCCGGTATATTTAGGATTTGCATCTCCAATAACAGTTCTGTCCAAATCATTAATAACTCCGTCGGGCGTTCCGTTTGGTCCGCTAATATCTTTAAATTTAATAAAGCCGGGTTGTACTGCAATATTATCGCTAACGACACCTGTTTTTAGTGTATAAGCTTTTGTTGTTGTGTTATAATCGAAATCATTTACCTGATATAAACCATCTCTCACATAACCGTACATAGTACCTACAGGTTGTCCTACTTTTAAAATGTAATCATTTTTATCTGTGTAACTGTTAGTAATTAATGCATTTTCGCCTTCGCTTAATGCAAGAACTTTTGTTTTATTAAAGGCAATATTAAAAGTTGTGTTCCAATTAAAATTGTTGGTTTTTACATTGATTGTATTCAACGTAAATTCGATTCCGCGATTAGAAGTAGCTCCAATATTCTGAAACTGTTTTTTAAATCCTGAACTTGCCGGTACACGCGTGTTGTATAATAAATCTTTTGATTTATTATCGTACAATTCTGTTGTTAAAGATATTCTTTGTTTAAAGAAACCTAAATCAAGACCAATATTAGTCGATTTTGTAGCTTCCCATTTTAAGTATGGATTAGGAAGGTTGTTTTGAAATGCTGTAATATTCACTTGATTATTTAACGGATATGATCCTGAATTAAAAATACCCAAAGCGGCATAATTTGCAATTCTGTTGTTTCCGGCTTCACCATAACTTACACGAAATTTTAAATCAGAGAAAACAGGTACTTTTCTCATAAAACTTTCTTCGATTACTCTCCATGCTGCCGAAACGGATGGGAAATATCCCCACTGATTTTCAGATCCAAATTTAGAAGAACCGTCAGCTCTAATACTTGCAGCAAATAAATATCTGTTTTTATAAGAGTAATTTGTTTTTGCGAAGAAAGACAACATTTTATCATCTTCGGCAAAAGTTGTTGGGATTCCTGCAATAGTTCCCAATTGTAATTTATCCCAGCCTAAATTTACAGCAGGAAAACCAGAAGCCGTAGCTGTTACTCCTTCATTATAATTGTAAATGTATTCTTGTCCGACAGTAGCATCAAACTTGTGAATTTTATTGAAGGTTTTACTAAACGTTAATACGTTGTTGTAGTTTAGACGTGTCGAAATATTGTGTGTAACGCCACCATTTGCACCACCGCTTCTAATGGCTTGAATACCTCTGGAATCATTAAAATATTTGCTTTTCATGCTATTATCAGTATAACTCACCAGTCCGCGATAAATTAAATTTGGAGTGATATTGTACTGAAACTGTAAACTCATATTAATAGATCGCGTAATTGCTTCTCTTTTTTGGCTGTCAATTGTTATAAGCGGACTTTGAAATGCTGGTGAACTCTGATTGTCTAATGGATCTACAACTAAGTATTTAAGATCGTCATCGGATCCTGTTTTTCCAATTGTAGGTCTGTATTGCAATAAAGTTTGCAACATGCTTAATCTTGCATTTCCGCCATCGTTTGTAGATAATCCGGTTACTTTTTGATTCGAGTAATTTACGATTGCGTTAACTGTAAACTTTTTACTGATATTATTTATAACGTTTAGTTTGGCAATATTTTTTACAGAACCGCTTCCAAGTAAAATTCCCTGATCGTTGTTTACAGAATTGAATGCGTTGTATTTGGTATCATTTTCGCCTCCGCTAATGCTTATTTTGTGGTATTGACTTTCTACTGCATTTCCAAAAACCTCGTCTTGCCAGTCAATTCCTTTTCTGTTTTTATAAAGACCTTCTAATTCATCATAAGTACCAAAAGCGTTTACAAATTTTGTCATTCTGGTATCATCCGTTGCGGCTTCATACAGTAATTGTGTGTACTGATATGGATTTAATACTGGAAGTGTTTTGGCAATAGTTTTTATTCCTCCGTAAGTATCATAACTAATGGTTAATTTGCCACCTTTAACTTTTTTGGTCGTTACTAAAACTACTCCGTTTGCACCTTGAGCACCGTAGATAGAAGTAGAGGCTGCATCTTTCAAAACATCTATAGATTCAATATCCATTGGATCTAAAAAGCTTAATCCTCCGGTTTGTGCTACACCATCAACTACATACAAAGGTTCGTTACTTTGGGTAATTGAACTTCCTCCTCTAATTCTAAGCGAAGGTTCAGCACCCGGAGTTCCGTCAGACATCGTAACCTGCATACCTGCAATACGACCTTGCAATGCCTGAGCTACGTTTTGTACCGGAACTTTTGCCAGTTCTTGTCCTTTTACAGATGAGATGGCTCCCGTAAGATCTTTTCGTGTTTTGGTTCCATAACCTACTACAACTACCTCGTCAAGATTATTAGTGTCGTCGATAAGTTTAGTATTAATTTGTGTTCTGTTTTTAACGTGTTCTTCTTTTGGTTTTGTTCCAATAAAAGTAAACACCAAAATAGCATTCGGTTTTACTTTTATTTGATAATCACCATCCATAGAAGTAACGGTAGCATTTTTGGTTCCTTTTTCAGAAACAGTTGCTCCCGGCATTGGCATATTTTGCATATCGGTTACTACACCTTTTACGGTAATAATATCCTGCCCATACATCATTTTGCATGTGGTAAGCAACAAAAATAAAAATATAGTCCTTTTCATAATTTTTTTTTAAACCGGAACAAGTTTTTACTCTTAATTCCTATTGATGTTATTTAAGTTGAGTTTTGGTCTTATTACTTAGATCAGCCACTGGATCTTTTTATTTGTGGTGAAAATTATAACAATTTATTAACCTGATAAAGGTGCTGGGGAATTTTGCGCCGGGTAAATAAAAATAGATTTTGCAGAAGTCGGTTTGTTTCTTTTGGATTAGTCATGTTTTTGCTGGTTTTAATTAAAACAAATATATAAATCGGGGTTGCATGACAGTTTTGAATATGTCCAAAATACTATTGAATTTGATTAATACAACGTTTTAGTTGCCCGTAAATACAGGGAAAATTAGGTTTTTATGTTGTTTTTGTAACATGTTTTTTTTAAGAAACTACCGTATTTACTAATCAATTTTGAAATATGTTGTATTGTATATAAGTTAAACGAAAGGAAGCAAAATGTTAAGCGAAATACTGGTATTTTGAGGTGATTTTTAATGTTAGATTTATCAATTTATTTTTTTGATTCAGATAAAACTTATTAATTTAAAAATCAAACGATGATTTATTCTTAGATGAATTAAATTAAAATTTTAAGATTGGTTTTTATTTTCAATAATTTGGTAAAAATTCGTAAAAGTTATAACATTCAAAAAGTGTTTTTAAAGGTAAGGAAGAGATAAAACAGATAAAATAATTACACTTTTAAGGTCTTATTTCAGTAAGATTCTTTTGGTTTTTATTCGATAAATGAATTAAAAACGAACTAGAAATATCAGCTTACATTATTGCAAAAAAAAGACGCCTAAAGAATACTTTTAGGCGTCTGGGCAATATGTGTAAAAGAAAAGTTTTTACTCTTGTAGAGTCGTTTTTACCTCACTTTTTTTACCATCAATCGTAATATTTAAGCTGATATTTCCTTTTTCGAAATCATTATCAGGATTAGTCTTGATGCTGATTTTAGGAGCTTTATTTCCGTCAAACGGATATACTATGCTAATGAATTGTTGGGTTTTCGCATCTTTTTTAGGCTTTTCAAAAACAAAAGCTGGTCGCGCTGTTTCTTTTGCATAAACATAAGATACTTTTCCTTCTTCTTCATTCAGTTTTACTTTGTCTGTGTTTAAGGATTGAATTAAGAGATTATTTCCATCGGCATAAGTGGTGTAAACACTATTGTTTTTCTTGTCGTAAACAGGTTTGCTGTCTTCTTTTAATTGAAAATGTACGCCAAGATTTCCTGTAGCTTTGCCAATAGCTTTATCGATGATTAAAAAGTATTTTTGATCAATAAAAAGCACACTACGTTCATGGTCTAAATCTGTATAACTTGGGTTCGTATACGTTAAAACATCAAGGTTTTTACTCGTTTCCCATTTGTTTTGGTGCGCCTTTGTTATTACCATATTTTGGTTGTCGAGTGTCAAAGTACTGTGAACTCTGGTTTGGCGGTACCAGTTTCTCATCTTGGTAACTTCGGCATCTCCGCTGTAAATATAACATCCTGTATCTGGCGTAAAATTGCGTCCTTTTACCCAAAGTTCAAATGTTCCGTTGTCCGGTTGTGCATGAAATTCGCCTGGCGGACTGGCTTTTAAAACCATAACGGTCGATTTTTTATCCCAACCATTTCTAAAAGTATAAAAACCTGCAACCTCTAATGCTTTTGATAAATAAGACAGTATTTTACCTTCTTTGCCATCGGTTGCAAAATATTGAATGGTTTGGTTGTCTGGAAAAGCAGGTAACCAGTTTTGATATTGTTTTTGCATTAAAGTCTGATTGACAAACCAGCTGTCACCAAACATTGGAAAGCTATAATCAGGGAAAGAATAGTTGATATTGGCCAAAATCATTTTTTCGGTTGTTTCTTTAAAACTTGCCGGAAATTCTTTTTCAACGCCACTCAACTGAGCCATTCGTAAAGCCTTTAAAAAAATATTTACAGTTGTGTAATGATAAATTGGCGAAAGCTCGAATTGCATTCCATCGCTATAAATTTGTTTTTTAATTTCTCTATTTAATACTTCAATACCACTTTTTCGCCAATCAGCAGCATTTTTTAGTTCAGGAAAAAATCCGCCGGCATAAATTAATCGTTGTGCTTCAAAAAGCAAATGATTGCCTGCATCGCTGTAATTTTTTGGAATATAAGAAGCTTGTTGATGATAACTCGTTAAAAATTCGAGTAAAAAATCAGGTGTAAAATTTGGAGAACTAATAAAGATATTGAAAGTTCCTGTAAGGTCTTGCACACGAGTAGAAACTTCCAGCGGTCGCCAAGCAAAACGATCGTTGTCTGGAGAAAGTCCAAGCGGATTTTTCTTTACCCAATCACGAAACTGAAGCACCCATTCTTTCGCATATTTTTCGTCGCCAGTAGACCAATACGCCAATCCCATAGGTTGCCACCAATATACGCGGTGTAAAACCCAACGAACTTCGTTGTCTTTTACAGGCCAATATTGCCAGTTAATGTCTTTGCCATAATCATAATATCCATAGCCATCGTGAGGTTCAAATTGATGTAATAAAGCCTTATCAACTTTTTCCATTACAGCTTTATCTAATGGTTTTCCAAAATAGTTGGCGCGATCAGTTACATTATAATCAGGATGTTTTATGTTTTTTCGTTCTCTAAAATAACGAAGCAATTCTGTAGCTGCCGTTTCATAGTTTTTAGAGGAAACAAGCGTTCTTACTTTTTCAAGTCCGGGATAATTAAGGTCAATGGCATCAAAACTAGCTTGCGTGAGTTGTTGTGCATTTGCGAACCAAGATAATAGAAAGAGCAAAAAAAGTAAAGGATTAAATTTTGTTTTCATTTTTATTATTTAGTCGAATTGATTTTTACTTGGCTTTTTTTACCATCAATTGTAATTGTTAAACTGATATTTCCTTTTTCGAAATCATTATCATTGTTAGGCTGAATCGTAATTTGAGGCGCTTTATTTCCGTCAAACGGATATACTACGCTTATAAATTGTTGTGTTGTAGCATCTTTTTTAGGTTTTTCGAAAACAAAAGCCGGACGTGTTACTTCTTTTGCATAAACATAAGATACTTTTCCTTCTTCTTCATTTAATATTACTTTATCTGTATTTAAGGATTGGATAAGGAGGTTATTTCCATCTTCGTAAGTGGTATACACTTTGTTGTTTTCTTTATCATAAACAGGTTTGCTGTCTTCTTTTAATTGAAAATGTACACCAAGATTTCCTGTTGCTTTGCCAATGGCTTTATCGATGATTAAAAAGTATTTTTGATCGATAAAAAGTACGCTACGCTGATGATCTAAATCAGTATAACTTGGATTGGTGTAGGTTAGAATATCTAGTTTTTTATCTGTTTTCCATTTGTTTTCCTGAGCTTTGGTAATGACCATATTTTGGTTGTCGAGTGTCATAGTGCTATGAACTCTGGTTTGGCGGTACCAATTTCTCATTTTAGTCACTTCGGCATCACCGCTGTAAATGTAACATCCGGTATCTGGTGTAAAATTGCGTCCTTTTACCCAAAGTTCAAACGTTCCGTTGTCTGGTTGCGCATGAAATTCAGCCGGAGGACCTGCTTTTAAAATCATAACCGTAGATTTATTATTCCAGCCATTTCTAAAAGTATAAAAACCTCCATTTGATAAGGCGTTCGATAAATAGCTTGATCTGCCTTCAGCACCATCGGTCGCAAAATATTTAATAAGTTCGTTGTCAGGGAATATTTTTGACCAACTTGCAAAAAGCTTTATTCTTGCATTTTTATCGCTTGTCCATGAATCTCCAAACATTGGATTGCTGTAATCCGGAAATGAAATATTGGCTGTAGCAATTATCATTTTCTCGATTGTATTGATGTAAGTATCCGGAAACTCTTTTTCCAGACCCGCCATTTTTGCGGAGTTATATGCTTTTAGAAAAATCTCGATACACGCTATGTGATACGTAGGAGAAAGTTCCCATTGTACACCATCGGCCAGGACTTGAAGTTTTATTTCGCGGTTTAAAATTTCGATACCGCTTTTGCGCCATCCTTCGGCAAGTTTAAGCTCAGGAAAAGATGCACCGGCACCTAAAACGCGTTGTGCTTCAAACAATAAATGATTTCCTTCTTTACTGTAATGTTCAGGAATGTAAGCGGTTTGTTTGCTAAAGCTGTTTAAGAATTCTAACAAAAATGCTGGGGTAAAATTTGGAGAAGCTACAAATAAATTAAATGTTCCAGGAAGACTTTGTATGCGCTCTGATACTTCGAGCGGACGCCATGCAATTTGATCATTTTCTTTAGAACGTCCTAAATAATTCTTTTTTTCCCAATCGCGAAACTGAAAAATCCATTCTTTAGCATATTTTTCATCACCAGAACTGCGATACGCCATTCCCATTGGTTGCCACCACGTAACGCGGTGAAGTTGCCAACGAACTTCATTGTCTTTTACAGGCCAATAATCCCAGTTTATGTCTTTTCCGTAATCAAAAAAACCGTATCCTTTTTGTGGTTTAAATTGATGCAATAATGCGTTATCTGCTTTTTCCTGATTTGCCTTTCCAATATCTTTTCCTCTAAAACGAGCTTCGTCACCAATATTAAAATCAGGATTTTTGATGTTCTTACGATTGCGATAATAGGTTAAAAGTTCACGCGCTGCCTCGTCGAATTTACCTGAATTATAAAGAGATTTTACGTTCTCCAAACCTGAGTAATTGAGGTTGATTGTATTAAAACTTTCTTTGTTAATAGCAATTTCTTGTGCATTGCCAAAACAAATCGTCAGTAGCATAAAAAGTAATGCTGTTGTTTTTTTTAAATGTATCATCGGATTCTAGTTAAAATAACTTTAAATGTCTGTATCTATTTAGACAGTCAAAGTTCATTATTGTTTTATTAATTTGACTGTTTTTTTATTGTTTCCTTGACTAATTTCTGCAAGGTATATTCCGGAACTCCAATTACTGCCTATTGCAATAGTTTGTCCGTAGTTTGATTTTACTGTATTTAGGCGTCTTCCTAAAGTATCAAAAACATTTATAAAAATAGGTTCTTGTGAGTTGCTGTTTACATTAATTTTAAATTCTGTTTGCGTTGGGTTTGGAGCAACGACTACTTTTAATTCGTTTGTATCCAAATCAAAATCGTTTACGCCCAAAGTGGTTTTTACTAATTCAGTCTGGATGGTTAATCCGTTTATGGTGCTAAACGTAACATCTGTATTTGTGCCATTTGCCGTTGTGGTTACATTGTTGGCTGGCGTTGATAATACCCAACTTCCGGAAAGAGTTAGTGTTACCATATCTGTTTGTGCTGCTCTGTTCAAAATAGAATTTTGACTACTAATCTGACTCCAGGTATAGGTTTCGTTTGAAGTCAATAAACCTAAATTTGGATTGGTAAGACTTACTTTTAATTTATTGCCATTATCTGTTTTTTGAGTCATTACAACAGCTGGTTTGTTTACACTTACCACAACATCGTAGGTAAAAACTGTTGCGGGAGTAAAAATAACATAACCAAATATCGCATCAGGAATATACTGTACAATATGCGCCTGACTATTTTGATGATAAATTTTAAAGTATGATGCAAAATTATCTGCAACTTGTTTTGTTGTGGTCTGACCGCCTTGCATGACAACTGCATATTGAAATTTAGCCGAGAGTGGTGCAATACCATGATTCATATAAGCCGTAGTAAAATTACCAGTTGTATTACCTGTATTGCTATTGTTAATAGAGTTTTGCTCGATGCGATTAATCGTAATTGGGTCTGTATTAGTTGCAGGAACAACATATCCGTTTCCAATAGCATCTGTTGCCCATAAAGCTCCTGTTTGAGTTTGAGTAAAATTATTTCCCGTGGCAACGGTTCCGTTTACATAAGTTGCAGTAATGGTATTTGCTAATGCAGTTTGAAATAAAGTGGTATGAACAGGATATGTTCCGTTGGTGTCCCTGATGTTAGAACCTAGACAAAGTATGATATTTTTAAAAAAGAAGTTAGATTTTAAAGCCGTCATAACCGTTGCAGAATTAACGTCTTTGTAATCCATACCAAAAGCGCCATTATTATCTAAGGCAGCATGAGCAAGGAAACTCTTTCCGTTCATTTCTCGCATAATGCCAGTTCCAAGAACGTTTAATGGGAGATAGGCAACAGTTGTTCCGGGAATATGCGACCAATCCCAACCATTTTCTGAAAAACCATTTGAAACGCGTGTTACAGGATTTCCTATAGCTAATAGTTCCAAAGCACCCGCCGAAGTATATCTGCCAAAAACATTTTCGGTACTCGAATTTTCAAAATGCCAAACGTGTTTGCTTGTTCCTTTTACGCTTGCCTGAAATCCGTTGTATTTATGTACACTTAAACCCGCAAAAGGGAAACTAAATTGTCCTTCGGCTATTTCAGGAAGTGGAGAAAGTCCGGAATTTAGAGTTTGCAAAATATCCATTACGCCACTTGGCGTATAAACCAAAGTAATTGATAGTGCATTTTGACGAAGTAAAGCGGTATTGGCAGTCGTAGAAAGCGCCCAAAGTCTTACAAACTCTCTTCCTGCGTCGAGATTTGCAACAGGATCTGTCACGTATAAAAAAGCCAAAGCAGGTCGTAAATCGTTAAGAGCATCTGTATTGGTTGGAAATCTTCCGGCGAGTCCCAGAGGAATTTCAAAACCTTTACTGAATTTGCTGTAACTTAAAATGGCATTTTTTAAATTACTTTGGGCTTCCGGATTTAATTCGTAAGCGGTGTTTTTTAGCATCATATTCATGATCGAAGATTGCTGTAAAGCATCTACGCCGTAAGAATTAGAATATGCTCCTCGATGATGATAAGTAATAAAATCGGGTTTGATACAATCGTTCCAGCCATTGCTTATTTTTAGAGCATTGTCGATAAATCTTTTTAAGAAATCCATATCCGAAACTTTTGTGCTCGAGGTATCGTCTTGAGCCAAAACATAACAAAGTCGCTGCTGAATTGATGAGCGAATGATATCGGTATTAAAACCGGGATTGGTAAAATTAAAATTGGGATAGTCTGGCGAAATAAAAGCGGTTAACGTTTTAAGTGCTCCCAAATGGTGGGTAAATTCACCCGCCGCAATTAGTTCATCTTTCATTAAAAAAATGGCCGTTGCATATCCTGATGAGCGCAAGCATACGCCATGCCCGCTACTAATAACTTCTTCGGTTGCGGGAATTGCCAGATAAGCAAAATCTGTTGTACTGTTTATACCTTTTGCTTTCATATAATTAAAAAGCTTTAAAATAAGATCTTTAACTGCTGAACTGTGATAATCCGGATTTGGACTTGTGACTGATCCTTTTAATTGATATAAAAACACCAACCGAATTAGTTTTTGTTCCACCAATACCTGATACGCATTTTGATCTGTACTTACGTTAAAATTCCAAACTGCGCCGGGATTTGCAAAATCGTAAGCCGTGAGGTTTTTTGCTGCTATTCCGTTACTCAAAAAACGACTGTATCTTTCGTTGACTTGTGCTTTCGAATAATCGAGATTTTCGCCTGTAAGCCAGTTGCTGTATTTTGTTTTTATAGCATTTATATCACTCAATTGAGCATGCGAAAAGTTAAATACTAAGGCAATTAGCCATGCTGATAAAAGTAATTTTTTGCGCATAAGATTATTTTTAGAATGACTAATTGTTAAGGTAATTCGTTAGTTTAAACACATAGAATCATAGACTTTGTAAGTTTATAAAAGGCGTTTAACTTGTATTAAAAAACATAGCTATGTGTGGGAAACTAGTTTCTTATTTTATTCTTTTACGTGTCTAAAATCTATGATTCTATGTGTTGAATTGTTTTTTATCAATAAGTTAAAGCTATAAAGTCTGTTTTATATAAGTTATTTTTCCGTTGATAGATACGGTAATATCAATGATCCCATTTGATAGATTATGTCCAGAGTTTTCTGTGATTTTAACTTCTGGAGCCGTATTTCCGTTAAACGGATATATTATTGAAATAAAACCTTCTGTTGTATCGCTATTTTTTAGTTTTTCGAAAGCAAAAGCCGGACGAGGTGATTCCTTTTGATATTGGTACGATACAAAACTACTTTCCTCTTTTAGCGTTACTTTATCTTTGTTTAATAACTGTATTAAAAGATTATTACCATCTGTATAATTGGTTACAATACTATTGTTTCCGGCATTCATCGTTGCTTTACTGTCTTCTTTTAAATTGTATCGAATGGCTAAGTTGCCTTTGGCATTTCCTATGGCTCTGTCGATTATTATAAAATAAGTTTGATCTACAAAAAGAAATGTTCTTTGATGATTTAGATCTTTATAACTAGGATTAGTGCTCGAAAGTACCTGAAGATCTCCATCTGGTTGCCACTGGGTTACTTTTGCATTATTCTCGATATTCTGATTGTCCAGCGTTAAGGTTTGATGCGCTTTGGTCGAACGATACCAATCTCTTTTTGAGTTTTCCTGATTGCCTACATTAGCATAAATAAAACTACCCGAGTCAGGCGTAAAATCGCGTCCTTTTACCCATAAAACAAAATTACCGTTGTCTGGGTGTGAATGAAACTCTGCCGGAGGTCCTACTTTTATTTGCATCACAGTCGATTTGATATCCCAGCCATTTCTAAAAGCATAAAATCCTGCATTTGGCAAACTGCTAGACAAATAATCAGGTTGTTTGCCAGATGCTCCATCTGTGGCATAATATTCAATTACTTTCTCTTTAGGGAAAACACTTGCCCATAATTGATAATTTTTGAGCATTAGAGTTTTATTGGTCATAAATGAATTTCCATAAAGCGGAAATGTATAATCCGGAAACGAGTATTTGCCTACTGCCAAAATCATTTTTTTGACCAAATCACGGTAACTTTCCGGAAACTCATTTTCGGCACCGTTTAATTGCGCAATTTGCAGTGCATCCAAAAATATTTTAATGGTTCCAATATGATAAGAGGGAGACAACTCAAACTGAATTCCATCTGGTAATACTTGCTTTTTAATTTCTTCGTTTAAAATCACAATTCCACTTTTACGCCAAGTTTCGGCCTGTTTCATTTCGGGAAACGAACTTCCGGCACACATCATATGTACAGCTTCGTACAATCTATGGTTGCCAATATCAGTATAATTGTTCTTTACATAATTTGCCTGCTCATTATAGGAGTTTAAATATTCGATTAAGAAAGCGGGAGTAAAGTTGGGCGAATTCACAAACAAGTTAAAATAACCAGACCAATGGTTCAATCTAAAAGAAACCACAAAAGCTTTCCAAGCATATTCTTTATCATCAGAATAAGCGCCTTGTTTGTTTTTCTTTATCCAATCGCGCACCTCAAAAATCCATTCTTTTGCGTATTGTTCGTCACCCGTACTGCGGTATACAATACCCAAAGATTCCCAAAAAGCAGTTCTGTGCAAAAAGGTAGTAAGCAATTGATCTTGTACAGGACGATATTGCCAATTAATGTCTTTGCCATAATCAAATGTTGGATAACCTTTGTGAGGTTTAAATTTATGAACCAAAATATCATTGGCAAGTTGCAGTGTATTTTCGTTTACTTTTTTGCCTTCAAATTTTACGTTATCTTCAAGATTAAAATCTAAAAGTTTAACATTGGTACGATTGCGGTAATATTTTAAAAGTTCTTTTGCTGCATCATCATATTTACGCGAATTGACCAAGTTTTTTACTTTTTCAAGTCCTTTGTATTCGAGGTTTATATTGTCGAAACTTGATGCACTGATTTTAGCTTCCTGCGCAAGAATACTTTGCGCAAAAAGCCAAAAAAAACAAGAAACAAATATTTTTTTTAAGTTCATCATCGTTAGTTGATTGAAGTGCGATTTTTCGACAAATCAATTTTTTTAATTGCCGCGTATCTTTTTAGAGCCTCAAGATAATAGTAATCTGCGTAATCTAGCGGTGTATCAATTTCTGAATTGTATAAAAATGCTCCAACACTATGTTTCAATAAAAAATAACTATTTTCTCCCGGTTTTGCTAAATAAGCATCAGACGATAAAGATTTTAAAATATCCTCGGCATAATCGGCATACTTTTTTCCGTCTTTAACCTGAGTGCTTAAATCTAATAATGCCGATGCAATTACTGCTGCTGCCGATGCATCTCTTGGTGCAAGCTCGGCTGTATCTAAGGCGTTGTGAACATCAAAATCCCAAACCGGAACTTTGTCTTTTGGCATTTTAGGGTGATTCATAATAAAAGAAGCAATACGTTCTGCCTGATCTAAAAACTTCGGATTTTTAGTATTCTCATAACACATCGTATATCCGTACAATCCCCAAGCTTGTCCACGTGCCCAAGCCGAATCATCTGTAACACCTTGATGGGTTCCTTTTTTTAATACTTTACCCGTTTTTGGATCATAATCTACTAAATGATACGAACTGTAATCTTTTCTAAAATGGTTTTTAATTGTGGTTAAAGCATGTGTACTTGCTGCTTTTGCATATTCAGGTTTGTTAAATTGGTTGGCGCTCCAATATAAATATTCCAAATTCATCATATTATCGATAATTACCGGATAATGCAACCAAGCAAAATCCCATGAACGAATTGTTCCAACAGTTGGGCTGAAACGAGCGTAAAGATTCGCAGCTCCATCTGCAAGAACAGGAAGATACGTTTTGTCGCCAGTAATTCGGTATGCATTTCCGTAAGAACAGAATAGCATAAAACCAACATCGTGTGTGTTTTTTATGTTTCGAATAGAATCTAAAGCGATTGTAAATTTTTTTGCTTGTTCTGCCAATGCTTTATCTCCTGTAAGTTCGTAGCCGTACCAAAGACTTCCCGGAAAAAAACCAGTTGTCCAATCTGTCAATCCGGCAATTCTAACTGTTCCATTAGGATTAATAGAACGCGGATTTTTGCCCGGTTTATAAGTTTGTGCTGCTTTGTTTAACTGAAAATTGATTACTTCGGATGTTTTTTTAAACCATTCCAACGACGGATCTTCTTGTTTAAGTTGGGCAAACGTATTTATTGAAAAGGCAGTGATAGCTAAAAATAAGGCTAAGGTTTTTTTCATTGGTTAATCTTTTAGATTTATGATCTGTTTGTTCTAATGCTTCGATTAAGCGAAGTTAGACCTGAGTTCTAAAAAGGTCTTTCAGTTTTTATCATAAAACTTTCAAATTTGTGTAAACTTCCTGTTTTTACCGTTTCAGCATGGTTTTTTTAGCATTTTAAAACAGGTTTTGTAATTGCTTTAGAGTATTTGGCGCAAAAAATAAGCTATGATTTACAAGTGATTTGGTTTTTGTAAATTGAAATTTTTGTACCGATTTGTTCCAATTTAAAAAAAGATGACTTGTTTCAAAATGAACCGTCGTGTTTCAATTTATAAAATGAAACCTGTTTCTAAAAAACGATTTCCTTTTTATTTGTAATTTAATTCTCAATTAAAAAAGTAAAAATGTCTGTCCCAAAAGAATTGTACAATGTCAAATTTGTTGAGTACAACGAATCACTCAAGATTTTGTATTTAGTAGATGACAATTTTAAGTCAATTTGCGATGAATACTGCAAGAGTAAATTAAAAGCGGAGAAGTTTAAGCGGAAATTTGAAAAGAATTTCAAGCATAAATTAGAGTACGAAAATTTGTCAAAAGAACTAGAAGAGGAAATTCTAATTTATTTGATTCGAAAAGGATGAAGATGCTGCGAAAGAATGGGAGAGAACTTTTTCCAAAACTTTCTGCATTATTAAAATAGGGTAACAATAAAATTTATAAAGCCTGATTTTAAGAATTGCTCTCTATAATTTTTTGTACGCTGTCGATAAAAAGCTCTGTGTTTTTAACTTCTTGGTTAATGTAGATATCATAATTTGCTAGTTTAAACTGATCGATGATGTCTTTTTTTAAATACTTTATAATAGATTCGATACTTCGGTTTTGACTTTCAGAATTTCTTTTTAATTCTCTTTGTTTGCTTTCCAGATATTGTAAACTACTTTTTAATCTTTGAATGTTTAATTTTTCCAATCCTTTATTCTAATTTAAAATTTATCAAAAAACACTAATTATTAGTAGTATAGTATTTTAAGATATTCTAAAAAAACATTAAAGACTACTGTGCTTGCCTACTTACGTACAATTAGAGAATTTAGATTTAGAAATGTTTATTTAATTTTTAGAATAGTTTTTAAAATTCCCATGTACTTGATAGTTTGTTTGTTATCCAAAACTTAGCAGGTAAGCTTGAATTGATTTTTTTCTAATATTGTTCTTTTTTTTAATAATCGAAAAATCTATAAACAAGAAAAGAGACGATCGCTCGTCTCTTTCTATAATCTAAAAAATCTAATTTGTATTGTTTTTCTAACTTAAACAAAAACAACTCAATATCATTATACCTTAAATATTAATTTCTTTTTATAGAAAACCCATAATATAAGGGACCAAAAAATGGCATACAAAATTGCATAAGCTAATGAGGAATTTAACGGGTTTTCGAACCAAGTTTCAATTCCAAATTTATAAATCAAAGTTTGAAGATTGATTTGTTCTGTCGCGATTTCCGGACTTTGAACTTTGATTGAACTTAATACTCTAGGAATTACACCCGAAAAGAAAAACACAATCATAGGATTTACGCCCCAAATCAAGAACAGTTTTGTCCATTTTTTATAATTGGCAATGTCAATAATATAATACAATAGAGTAAGGCATATTGTTGCGATACCGGCAGTGTATAATACATAAGAACTTGTCCAAAGAGATTTATTGATTGGGAATATAATATTCCAGAGTAAACCTGAGATTATAAGAACAATTCCTGCAAGGGCCAATTTTTTAGCGATTTCAGTTTTAGCAATTTGCAAGTTTAATAATTGGCCAATAAACATTCCAATAATACCAGTTCCAATAGCAGGTAAAGTACTCAAAATACCTTCTGGATCCCAAGTTTTAGAAGATGCCCATAAATGTCCTTCTAAAAGTAAATTGTCTAACCATGCCGCAAGATTGGTTCCTTTATCAAAATTAGCTTCGCCAAATCCGGGAACGGGAACAAAAGCCATTAAAAGCCAATACCCTATTAATAGTGAAGCCGCGACTATAAGTTGTGTTTTTAAGTTTGTTTTTAAATATAAAATAGAAGCAAAGAAGTACACAATTCCTATTCGTTGTAAAACTCCGGGAATTCTAGTGTCTTGAAAAGATTCTAAATTACTGTATGTTAAACCCAATAATATGGCAAAGATTCCAACGGCGAGATAGGTTTTAACTTTTAAACTAAAGTTTCCTAAAAGGGCATATGCGACGGCAAAAGTTATAAGTAATCTGATTGCTAACAATGGAATTCCTTCCAAATCGAATAAATGAATTCGACTAAAACAACTTAGGAAAAAACCTAAACAAAATATTCTAAGTGAACGAACTAAAATTTTATTAAAGACTGCCCAGTCAAAATGTTTTGTTGGCATTGCAAATGGTATTGCAGTTCCCATTATAAAAACAAAGAATGGAAAAACCAAGTCAGTAGGCGTACAGCCATGCCACTCTGCATGTTCTAACGGCGGATATATTGATGACCAACTGCCCGGGTTGTTGACTATGGTCATTAATAAAATAGTAAATCCTCTAAATACGTCGAGAGATGTTAAACGTTCTTTTGTCATAGGTTTGGTTGTTTAGGGTTCAATTAAAATATAAGTGCCAGGCTGAGTCCATTCGGCTTTGCTCAGGATAAACTTAGTCGAAGCCCTTTTAAGGTCATAAGCCTTCGACTCCGCTCAGGATGACATTGAATTTATAAGTTCTTATTTTATAATGGCTTCCTGAATTATTTTCTGGATGTCTTCTCGAATTTTTCCTTTAGCAAGTTTATTTCCATCATCGCCAACATTAGGAAAAGTTCTGTTGGATAAAAACACATAAACAATTTCAGTTTCCGGATCTACCCAAGCTATATCTCCTGTAAATCCTGTATGTCCAAAACTAGATTCAGAAACGCAGGCACAAGTTGGGCCATCTTTGCCAATTCTTTTATCAAAACCTAAACCTCTCTGAACGCCTTGATCTTTGTAATAGCAAGTATTAAAAGCATCAAATGTTTGCTCAGAAAAATATTGTTTATTACCGTAATTTCCTTTTTGTAAATACAATTGCATCATTTTGGCAACATCCATTGCATTCGAAAAAATTCCTGCATGACCTGCAACTCCGCCTTCCATAGCGGCCGCCATATCGTGCACATAACCCTGAATAAGCTGATGTCTAAAATAAGTATCAATCTCTGTAGGAGCAATGTTGTTTTTGTCGAATTTGTTTAGCGGATTGTACAAGGTATTATTCATACCAAGTGTGCTGAAAAAATTCTGCTGACTCAAATCTTCTAGTTTTGTATGCGTTTTTCTTTCCAAATATTCTTTTAAGATGATAAAAGTAAAATCACTGTATTTGTATTCTTTTTTTAGTGATAACGGACTATCTGCAATGATTTTCATGATCGTATCGTGATAATCATCTCTAATAAATAAACTATCTGCGACTTTCGTCGAAAACTTAGATTCGGCTATTTTACGATAATATTTAGCCGAAGGTTTTCCGTCACTGTCCAAAGTTGCTTTGTAAAACGGAATCCAAGCCTGAAGCCCTGCATAATGTGTTAGTAAATCTTTAAAGCTGATGTTTTCTTTGTTTGTTTTGGCAAAAAAAGGCACCATATCTTTTAGTTTAGTATCTAGTGTCACTTTATTTTTATCGTACAATTGCATTACATTTGGCAATGTCGAGATCATTTTTGAAATCGAAGCGACATCATATAAATCTGAATTTGTAACTTTTCTAACATTATCATAGGTTTGATAACCGTATGATTTCTGAAAAATAACGCTTCCTTTTCTAGCTACAAGAACTTGCATTCCGGGAGTCATTTTGCCATCAATTGCTTTTTGTGCAACAGCATCAATTTTAGATAAAATAGCCGGATTCATATCTACATTTTCAGGCATTGTAAAAGCCAAGCGGTTTAATTTTTCGGTAGATAAACCATCGTTTACACTAAAACTGGTATTAATTGATACCGGTAATTTTCCTTTTGCTCCAATTGCTCCAAATAACAATTCTGCCGAAACTACCTGACTGATACTTGAATTTTGGTAAGAAACGACTAAACCTTCGATATCATCAAAATTTGTGATTGGCAATAACGAATAAGGTTTTGTAAAAATATCTAAAATCACTTTGTTGTGCTTTGCAATTTCTTGCAGCCAAAGCAATTCTGTATCTGTAAAGTTTTGTTTCTCCCACGTTTTATTCAGTTTATGAAAACCAATAATTACGGTGTCATAATTTTTTAATTCGTTGTTGAGACTTTCAAGATTGGTGTTCGATACTTCTGTAACTTCAGTATACTTTTTTAAAGCGGTTACAAAAGTGCTGTTTACATCGTCACCCAATTTTACATAGGCAATTTTTTGATCTAAGTTTTTGATAGGAAGTATTTCCTTTTCATTTTTTAAAACTGTAATCGCGTTTTCATACAACTTATAATGCAATGCATCATTTTTTGACGGATTAAGATCGTTGTAAATATTTACCATATTAATAGGCTTGTACTTGTTTAATCCCGCTTTGAATTTGTAATGCAATATTTTTTTTACGGAGTGCGCCAAACGTTCTTCGGTAATGGTACCATCGGTATAGGCTGCTTCGAGTTTTTCGACTGCTACAGGAACATTTTCCGGACAAAGTAAAATATCGTTTCCGGCAAGAATTACAGCTATTTCCAGTTCTCCCGGCGGTTTAAAATTGCTTGCGCCTTTCATAGCTAAACCATCGGTAAAAATTAAACCTTCAAAGCCTAATTCTTTTTGAAGTAAGTTGGTTACGATTTCATAAGATGCTGAAGAAGGATAATTGGGTCTTGGATCTAAACTTGGAATACTAAGATGTGCCACCATTACAGAAACCAATCCTTCATCAAACATTCGTTTGTATGGATATAGCTCAACCAACTCTAAACGCTCTTTAGAAAAATCGACAAGAGGCAATGCTTTATGCGAATCTGTCGAAGTGTCTCCGTGTCCGGGAAAGTGTTTTCCGGTACTAAAAACGCCTTGACTTTCTACACCTTTCATCAAGGCAATGGCTTTGTTGCTTACATTAACTTTGTCTTCGCCAAAAGAACGATTACCAATAATAGGATTTTTAGGATTGGTATTAATATCTAAAACAGGAGCGAAGTTAAAGTGAAGTCCAATTCGCTTGTTTTCGCTAGCGATATTTTCTCCCACTTTCTCAATTAAACTCAAATCCTGAATGGCACCCAAAGTCATATTCCACGGATACGTGTAAGTTGAGTCTAATCGCATTCCTAATCCCCATTCGCCGTCAATTGCAACAAACAAAGGAACTTTTGCTTTTGATTGATACAGGTTTGTCAATTTTGCCTGACGAACCGGACCTCCTTGAAAAAAGATTACGCCTCCTACTTTGTAGTTTTGAACTAAATCATTGACTTGTTTGGTATGAAGTGAATCTTTGTTAGAATAGGCCGAAATCATGAACAATTGACCAATTTTTTCACGAATGGTCATTTTGTTGTAAATGCTGTCAACCCAAGCCGTTTCGCGATCTGTATCTTTGAAAAAAGTTTTTTTCTCTGCTTTATCTTTAGCGCTGTAAACAACGGTATCTTTTAAAGGAATGTCTTTTTTTGAATCTGTAACTGCATTGTTTTTTTTAACAGCACAATTGGTGATTAAAATTATAAGTGAGGCGTATAGGCTAATTTTTATGAAGTAATTTTTCATAGTATTTTTTTTTGGCGATAGAGATTTTATTTTGCTATAATCCATTAGGTATAATTATTTTTAACACATAGAATCATAGATTTTGTAAACTTATAAAAGGCGTTTCACTTGTATCAACAATCCCGAAGCCTCGGGACTCTATATGTAAGAAACTGGTTTCTTTTTGTTTTCTTCTACACATCTAAAAGCTATGATCCTATGTGTTTAATTATTTTTTTTGCTAATTATTCCCAATGGTTTTTATGCTTTTATTTCTAATGATTTAGGAATACTTTAAAAACTTATTTTATTGCTGCTTTTTGAACTTGTCAGGAATAATCCCAAATACGTTATTAATCCGTTTAAGAGTATTAATTCGTTGTCGAACACGTAACCTGAAAATAGTACTTTCGAATTTTCGTTGATTAAATAGGTGAAGAAAGGAGATAACAAACAAATTAGTGGAACTAATTTGTCGCTCACATTTCTTGATTTTTGGAACAATCCAAAAGCATACAATCCTAATAATGGACCATAAGTATAAGATGCAACTTTAAAGATCATTCCAACAACAGAACTGTCGTTGATGGTATTAAAAATAATAATCACGAAGAATATCAATGCCGAAAAACTAATGTGTACAATATGTCTTGTTCGAACAGTATTTTTCTTGCTGTTTTCGGCTTTATCCATGCCTAAAAAGTCTACACAAAAAGAAGTCGTTAAGGCTGTTAAAGCCGAATCTGTTGTGGCAAAAGTTGCGGCAATAATTCCCAGTAAAAATACAATTGCCGGAATTGTCGCTAAATGATTTAAGGCGATTTCAGGAAAAAGTAAATCGGTTCTTGGTTTGCCTGTAATTAAATCAGTTGGAATCGCGATTCCGTTTTTATTTGCATAAATGTACAATAGCGCACCAACACTTAAAAAGAAGATGTTAATAATTACAAAGATTCCTGTAAAGGTAAACATGTTCTTTTGTGCTTCACCAATGTTTTTGCAGCTTAGGTTTTTTTGCATTAAATCTTGATCTAAGCCTGTCATAGCAATAGTTACAAACATTCCGCCTAAAATCTGTTTTGCAAAGTGAAATTTACTTCCGAAAAAATCATCAAAGAAAAATATTTTAGAATAGTTGCTGTTTTTTACTTCTTCGAATGCGCCAATTGCACTTAAATCCATTCGGTCGCAAATAAAATAGATCGTAAGAAAAACCGATGTTACTAGAAAAAACGTTTGTAAAGTATCTGTAATAATAATGGTTTTTAATCCGCCTCTATAGGTATAAGAGAATATTAGAATTAAGGAAATCAACACGGTAAAAGCAAACGGAATATGATAAAAATCAAATACAAAACGCTGTAAAACTATTACAACCAAATAAAGCCTGAACGCAGAACTTACGGTTCTACTAATTAAGAAAATAGATGCCGCAGTTTTGTAACTGTAAAAACCCATTCTTTGCTCAATATATCCGTAAATAGAGGTCAAGTTCATTCTGTAATACAACGGCAAAAGCAATTTTGTAATTACTATAAATCCAAGTGCATTCCCCAATACAAATTGAAAATATTTGAATTGTTCACCGCTTGGAGCGCCTACTTCTCCGGGAACAGATATAAAAGTTACTCCGGAAAGAGCTGTTCCTATCATTCCAAAAGCAACTAAATACCATTTTGAGTTTTTGTTAGCCGTAAAAAAAGCGTCATTTCCGCTATCTTTTCGGCTCACTCGATGTGAGATATAGAATAAAGTCCCGAAATAAATGATGATTAGGATTAGAATTGTACTTGGTGTCATTTTATAGCTTTATTGGTTTGGTTAGTGAATTATACAAATCAGGTCGAAATAGTTTTTTTTCTTTATCAAATCGAACCGGTTTTTATCCCGAGGCTTCGGGACTGTTAGGTTTCTGTTGAAGTTTAAAGAGATAAAACTTGATTGGTATAAATCTATAAAAGATTTTAAAGAGTTTGTGGGTTAGACTTCCAGATTTTTATTTTCGGCAAGTAAAACTGCTCTTACACTTTTGTGTTTTTTGAGTAATTCAGAAGCTTTTTTCTCGTCGATTTTAAGTTCTTCAACAATCATTTCGACACCTCTTTGGACCAGTTTTTTATTAGACAATTGCATGTCGATCATTTTATTACCATATATTCTGCCAAGTTTAATCATAACTGAAGTTGAGATCATGTTTAAAGCCAATTTTTGAGATGTTCCGGCTTTCATTCTTGTACTTCCTGTAAGGAATTCTGGCCCTACAATTAATTCGATAGGATGATCTGCTTGTTTAGAAATAAGGCTTGCGCTGTTGCACGAAATACTACCTGTTGCAATATTGTTTTCTCGTGCTTTTTTTAATCCGCCAATAACATATGGAGTGTTTCCAGAAGCAGCAATACCAATTACTACATCTAAACTCGAAATGTCGTAAGCAGATAAATCTCTCCAGGCTTGATCAATATCGTCTTCGGCATTTTCTACCGCTTTTCTAATAGCTGAGTCGCCACCAGCAATAATCCCAATAATCCAGTTGTCGGGAACTCCAAAAGTAGGCGGACATTCTGAGGCATCAAGAATACCAATTCTTCCCGATGTACCTGCTCCAATATAAAATAATCTTCCGCCAAGTTTCATTTTAGAAACAATAACATCGACTAATTTTTCAATATTAGGAATTTGTTTTTCAATTATATCGGCTACTTTTTTATCTTCATTATTAATACTTGTAAGTAATTCATTTGTGCTCATTTTATCTAAATTAGAATAAAGAGATTCACGTTCTGTATCTGGATTTACTTTTGACATTTCTATTTGATTTTTTTTATTTTAATTTTTTTTTGGGGACAGATTAACTGTTATTTATAAAGTAGATATTTTATGCGCATTTTTTTGAATGCTTCTAAATCCTTCGTCCAGCTTTTTCTAATCATTTCTTCAGAAGTTCCGCTTTCAATTTGTTGTTGTAATTTTTTTGTTCCGGCCAATTTTGTAAAAAAGCCATTAAAGAATTTCGTTTTATCACTTGTATTTTGATAGGCTTTGAGAAGCCATTTTAGCTCCAATTGTTTCAGTTTTGGGTAAGCTGTTAAGTCTTCTCCAAAACATTCTTTGCCATTGTATAATGGATCTTTGGCACCAAAATTTGGTTTAGGAGTAAAAGTAAAATTAGTTTTTGCTAAAAAGGGAGAACCATAAATTTGAAATTGTTTTTCAGTTCCTCGTCCCATACTTACATTAGTTCCTTCAAATAAACATAAACTCGCGTAAAGATTTATAGATTGATCGTTTGGTAAATTTGGAGATGGTTTAACAGGTAAACTGTAATCCATTTTTCTATTATAATCAAGACAAGGAATAACGGTTAGTTTGCATTGAATGCCATCTTTAAGCCATTTTTCTCCATTGACCATTTGTGCATATTCGCCAATAGTCATTCCGTGAAGTAACGGAATAGGGTGCATGCCTACGAAACTTGTAAATTCTTTTTCTAAAAGAGGTCCGTCGACAATGCCACCATTTGGATTTGGTCTGTCAAGAACTATTAGCGGAACGCCATTTTCTGCACAAGCTTCCATTACATAATGCAAAGAAGAAATGTAAGTATAAAAACGTGCACCAACATCTTGCAGATCAAAAATCATGACATCGATTCCTGCTAATTGTGCAGCCTTTGGTTTTTTATTGTCTCCGTAAAGAGATATAATCGATAAACCGGTTTTTGGATCTTTTCCGTCAACAACATGTTCACCTGCATCGGCAGTTCCTCTAAATCCATGTTCCGGAGCAAAAATGGTTTGAATGGCAATTTTTTTCTCTAATAAAAAATCTACCAAATGTGTTTTGTTCGATAAAATTCCGGTTTGATTGGTAACAACTCCAACTTTTTTATCTTTTAGTAAAGGAATATATTTTTCGAAATTATCAGCTCCTGTTTTAATTTCATTACTGATACCAATGATTTTATTTTTAATAATTTCTGTTGATGAATTTGCATTCGATGCATTCGAAACAATTAAAAATAGAATAAAAGTGATTTTTTTAAAGGATTGAAACATAATACAAAAGTTTAAATTAAGCTTAATAAAGGAAAAAAATGAAATAGAATAATTAAATCGAACCACTTTAATCAAAAAGTGGTTCGATTTTTTAGCTTATTTATTTGTTATGAAAGTAACAGATGGGGCATTGGATGTTGCAGTTGGTATTCCGCCGATAATTCCTCTGCAATAGATTGTGTAAATTCTTCCTGCTCTAGGTACAAAAGCAGTATTTGCGGGTGAATTGGCAAGGTTTGCAATTGTTGTTCCTGTAGTTGTTCCTGGAACATTTGTTGGAGAACCTGCAACACGAACCTGCAATTGATATCCTCTTGTGTCTACTGGGTCTTGTGGCTCAATAGCAATGTATTTTTCGTTACCTCCCTTAAAAGTTACATTTCTGTAAGTGTAAACTTCTTTTGTTGTAACTGGTGTTGCGCCAATGGTTGATGTTTCTTTAAGTAATCCTAAATCATAACCTGCTGGTGCCGAATTGCTGATAACATTTATAAAACGAATATAGGCTTTAGTTTTGTCTAAATCAGCAACAGTTAAATCATCGTTTAGTTGATATAGAGAATATACCGGCGGTGTAACAGACGGCGGTGTTGATACTAAGAAACTAGTATAATATTTTCCTGTTTCTGTAGTAATATTTCCATTGAAAATAGTAACTGCAGGAGTTACAGGCGTCAAAACACTCAAAGGTTGTGTTCCTGGTTTCATCAAAACATAATTAATTGGCACTGGATATTGAGCTCCATAATTCATGCCAACTGGCACTCCAGTTGTAACACTTACAGCCGAAATTTTTTCAGTTCCTGTAAAGTAATTAATTTGAAAATTAGTTCCATTTGGACCAACAGCTGCGTGAACAAATTTTACGTTAGAAGCATTTGCAATTCCGTCTTTACTCTGATATGGAGTCTGGTCGTTTTCGTCGCCGCAGGATGTAAATGCAAGTACTCCAAGTATTGGAATAATTGACTTTTTTATGGTGTTAAATATATTTTTCATCTAATAGATTTTTAGTTTTTAAGAAATTAATTTTTAGAAAACCACATTTCTTGAGTATGGTAATCTACCTTATCTGCTCCAATCGCTTTTAAAGCATCAAAATTCCAAACATATTCTGAGTTAAATCTCGGACGAACTCTGTATGGTAAATTTCCATTATTGTCAACAAATAAACCTCCGTTTGGTAAAAAACTCATCGTCTTGTAAACATCTGTATTATAATGATATTTACGCAAATCTGTCCAAGTTTCTAACATTCCGTAACCAAATAAAGCTACATATTTTTGAAGCATAATCTGGCTGATAGTCAAGTTTGCAGCTGTTGGAACAATATTTACATTGGTTAAGAATGCTGTTTTTTCAGCAGCTGTAATTGTCGATGTAATAGGGAAAATTGTACTTACAACAGTATTCGTATTTACAAAATCGATATTGGCGTCAATTGCTTTTTTGTAAGCATCTAAAGCCATGGTTTTGTCTCCTTTTATAAAAGCAGCTTCAGCTTTAATAAATTGAATTTCTGAATACGTCATTAAAGGAAAATTCGCTTTATCTCTAAAAAGATATCTTCCTGGAGTTGCAACAGTTCCCGCAGCATACGTTCCATAAATATTTGGAATTCTGCTTACGTTTGTTGCAACTGTAGAAGCTGTAGTATTTAATGGGTTTCCATTAAAAGTATATTTACTCGGATCTGGATTTGCAGCAGATGCTGGAGCTAATTCAGATTGACCTACAGAAGGTGCCAAAACTCTAGAGATTCTAGGATCTTTTACACCAAAAATAGTTCCGTCCATTGTTCGCACAGCAAAATCAGTTTGACGGTAAGTATTGAAATTATTTCTTCCAGGGCCGTAAAAATTAATGTCTGTAGAAACAGTTCCGTTGTATCTAATTAAAGCATTGTCGGCATTAGAAGCCAATGATTTATCACAGTATTCAATTACTTTATCTGCGTTGTAAGAAGCTTTATTGATTTGATTGTTTAAGTTTCTAGCCAATACTCCATAAGCAAACTTAACCCATTTAGAACGGTCTCCGCCGTACATTTTATCTCCTGGAGCAGTATAAGTCTGAGAAACATTTCCGTCTGTACGATTTAAATCTGTTAGACCTTCATTCAATAAACGAATCACTTCAGCATATACTTTTTCCTGAGGAACATAATCAAAAGAAAGACGCGAAGTAAAAACTTGATCAAAATCGATTAATTCTGAATGATAATCTGTGGCAACCTGCCAAGTCCAAGCTCTAATAACTTTTGCGATTCCAGTAATATCATGACGCTGTTCCGAAACTGCTTTTTCTTGTAATTTGGTTAAGTTTAAACCAATAGCAAAATACGCCATTTTCCAGATTTCACCACCTGTATCACTATTTGATTGATATCCAAAACGATCCCATTCACTTCCTGCAGCACCAGCTGTAGCAGTACTAAAATTTTGAGTGTATCGTCCTAAACATCTGTTGTCAAATTGTAATCCTACAGCCATTTGCTGTTCAATTGGAGGCATTAATGCTGGTGCCGAAACATCAACAGGAAAACTTGGATTTACGTTTATATCTTCTAAGTCGTTGCAAGAAATCATTGTGGCTACAAGACCTAATGCGGCTATATATGTTTTAATATTTTTCATAGTCAATTAATTAAAGTCCGATTTTTAATCCTAAGTTCAAACCTCTAGGTGTAGAAACTACTCCAAAGTCAAAACCTGTTCCTCCAGCACCTCCAGTTGAAGCATTAGTTCCATTAACCGAAGGATCAGCTCCAGTATAATTTGTAATGATAAAAACATCGGTCATTGTTACATAAAGAGAAAGTGCGTTAATGAATGTTTTTTTCAATATTTCAGAAGGCATTTGATAGCTTAAAGTAATATCTCTCATTCTTAGCCAGTTGATATCTTTTTCGACAAAATCAGCATCGATAGCACCAGTTCTGTAATATTCGTTTTGAACACTTGGTCTTACCGGAATATTATTTTGTGTCGGAGTAGCTGAGTTTTCTAAACCATCTCTTAAAACACCTTTTACAATTCTTGTTTGTTCGCGATCTAAAGTTTTGGTAGATAAACCGTTTTGGTACAAATAGAATTCAGTTCCGTTATAAATATCACCGCCTTTTCTTATATCTAGCAAGAATGATAAACTAAGGTCTTTGTACGTAAACGTGTTTTGCAACCCAAGCATGTAATCTGGATTTCTGTCTCCAATAATTTTAAAGTTTGGATCTTTTAAAGCATAACCAGTGTTTGGATCAATTAAAGGCTCACCTGCATTATTTCTCAAATAATCATTTCCTGTTAAAGTGGTTAGCGGATTTCCAACAGTTACCCCACCGCGAACATTTCCGTAAAGCCAAGTATCTGAAACATAATATTCAGAAATAACAGAAGGAAGATTTAATAATTTAGAACGTGTTTTGCTGAAATTAGCACTTACATTCCAAGAAAAATTATCTTTTTTAATAGGTGTTGCATTTAAAGTAATCTCTAGACCTTGGTTTTGTAAATCTCCAAAGTTAGCAGAAGTTACCACGAATCCTGTTCCGTAGCTTAAACGCATATTTCTTAGAATCGGATCGATTGTTTTTGTACTGTAAACCGCAACATCTAATCCAACACGGTTGTTAAAGAATTTTAATTCTGTACCCAATTCAAATGATTTACGGAATTCAGGTTTTAAATTCGGATTTGCACCTGTGACGCCATACGCATAACCTCCGTCTGTAGTCAACTGTGGAGTGAAAACAGGTTGTGCAGAATATGGAGAAGGAATATTAGCTGCTTCTGCATAAGAAGCTCTCAATTTTCCATAAGAAAGTATTTCTTTGTTTTTCAATGCGTTCAAGTTTGTGAAAACGAAACTCGTTGAAACAGAAGGGTAGAAAAACGGATCTGGTAATACAGAAGTCCAGTCTTCACGTCCAGTTAATGTCAAATAAACAATTTTGTCATAATCTAAACTTACCTCAGAAAAGAAACCAATAACTTTGCTTTGAATAATTCTCTCTTGAGATCTTTGCGTTGTAGCATCAGTATTGTTGATAGAGTAGAAGTTAGGGTCAAAAAATCTGCTTCCTGTTGTAGATAAAATTCTATAATCATTATCATTAACCGAGTTACCGACCATAATTTTGGTGTTGAATTTTCCGAATGACTTTTTAGCAGTAACTAATAAAGTAGTGTTTAAATTACTGGTATTAGAATAGTACGATTCGATATAACCTCCAGGAGTAATTCCTGCGGCAGATTCTGGATGAATGGCTCTGTAACCTTGAGCAGAATTTACATCCCAGCCCACGCGGCCTGTAAAGTTAAGCCAAGAAGTTGGGTCGTAAATTAATCCAACATTGGTAACAAAACGATTGTTGAAATCTTCAGATAAGTTTTTGTTTACATCCCAGAACGGATTATCAGTTTCAGTATCTAAAACACCAGACGTAATTTTTCTTCTCGTTCCGTCTGGATTTAAATAATTGCTGGCATCGTCATTTGCCGGCCATGTTAAAAGCGAAAGTAAATATCCTGCATCTCTTACACCTGGAGTTTGCACAGCAGATCCAGCTCCTTTTGCTGCTTTTTGATTGTCTGATTTTGTAAAACTAAAACTAGCTTCAGATCTTAATTTTGAAGATAATTTAGCAGAAGCGTTCAAATTAGCAGTCAAACGGCTGTAACCTGTATTAGGAACAACACCTTCTTGCTCTAAGTTTGAAATAGATAATCGGTAAGAAGTAGTTTCTGTACCCGCTTCAAACGAAAGATTATGAGTTGTTGAAACGGCAGTCTTGAAGAAATTTTTAACATTATTATAAAATTGAGTTCCCGGTTCGTAAGCCGTTCCAAATTGTCTTCTATAATCTGGATTGTTTACACCATCAGAACCTCTTTGATATACTTTTTGAGTTTCAGGAAAACGGTATAAATTATCAAATCTTGTATTAGTAGAATAAGTAAGTCTTCCAACACCTTTTTTACCTTTTTTAGTAGTAATTACGATTGCACCATTTCCAGCCTGCATTCCGTAAAGCGCTGCAGCCTCAGGTCCTTTTAAGATAACCACAGATTCAATATCGTCTGGATTAATATCCGCACCTCTATTGGTGTAATCCTGTGTTCTGTTTGGAGCATTAGAGATAGTTAAACCTTGATCCATTGTTTCGTTGCTTACAGGTAAACCGTCTACAACATATAAAGGAGAGTTGCTTCCGCTAAGCGAATTTACCCCTCTTAACTGAATCGCTGCCGAGGCACCCGGAGCGCCAGAAGTACTTGTTACATTTAAACCTGCAACACGACCTTGTAATGCAGTAGCAAAGTTAGGACGCTGTGTGTCTGCAATTTCTTTACCTTTTACTTCCTGCACAGCATATCCTAAAGAAGATTTATTACGAACAATACCCATTGAACCAACGATTGTTACATTGTTTAATGTTTGTGCACTTTCAGAAATAACTATTTTTAAATCATTTCCGTTTACAATAACTTCTTTATTGTTAAAACCGATGTAAGACACTTGAATAACATCTCCTTGACGTGCTTTTATCGAAAAAGTTCCATCAGCTCCTGTTGAAGTTTGATCTTTAGATCCCTGCACTAAAATGTTTGCTCCCGGCAATGCGTTTCCACTACCATCGGTGACTTTACCTTTTACTGTTGAATTTTGGGAATAACCTGCGAGTATTCCGAAAAAGAAAAGTAAAAGAACTAAATACTTTTTTTTCATATTGGCTTAATTGTTTTGGTTAGAATGGCGAAATTTAGAAATTATTTTCGAATAAATGCGGGATTATGTATTTTTTTTCAAAAAATTATTCGAATATTGCAAAATAACGCATGTTTTGCGTATAAATTGGTTTTGTTTTTATTTGTGATGTCTCAAAATGCAGACTATTGCGGTTTTTCATAGAACATCTTCTTGCAATTGAAATATTTGATATATTTGTGTTGAATTCTTAATTTTTTTAAAATGCTGAAAGCTGAAAGACATAAATATATAATGACAAAACTCATTGAGGAGCAAAAGGTTGTTACGACAGATTTGGCTTTTGATCTGGATTTGTCGGAAGATACAATAAGGCGGGATCTAAACGAATTAGATAGCAAAAAGCTCTTGGAGAAGGTTTATGGGGGAGCAATACAAATTACAGAAAAAACGGTTGACGTTTTTAATATTGATATAAGTGGTGAGGAAGTAAAGAAACAAATCGCAACAAAAGCTTTGTCTTTATTACATGACGGACAAGTTATTATAATGAGCGGAGGAAGCACCAATTTGGTGTTTGCAAAATTAATTCCTTCCGATTTAAAAGCTACAATATATACCTATAGCTTACCAATCGCCATGCAATTATCACAACATCCAAATGTAGATTTAATATTTATTGGTGGGAAAATGCAGAAAAACGCAATGGTAACAATAGGTATGGATGTAATTCAGGTAGTATCGAAGATTAAAGCTGATATTTGTTTTATTGGAGCCAGTAGTATTAATATAAAACAAGGATTAACTGAAATAGGATATGAGATTTCTATTGTGAAAAAAGCAATGATAGAAGCTTCTGATAGAGTTGTTTCGATGTTTTCTTCAGATAAATTAAACACAAAAATGCCACACGTAGTTTGCGATCTTAGTCAATTAAGTACTATTGTTACAGATTTAGATCCAAACGATGAAATGTTAGAAGAATATCGAAAAGCAGGTGTTTCTGTTCTTTAGTTTGAGATTTATTTAATATTTCATGCGTTATTTTGCGTGTTTAAAATTTAATTTTGTTAAATGACGCAAAATAATGAATTCGCTTTATTTTTTGTATATATTTGTTAAACCAAAAAAATTAACAAATCGAATATACTATGAAAACCAGTACTTCTTTGGCTTACGATATACCCGGAAAATTTGAAGAAACCCGTTTTGAAAAAAATCATAATGTTATTTTTGAAAACTCAATTGAAGCTTCAAAAGTAGTTGCGCAAGAAATTGCCGAATTAATCCGTTCAAAACAAGTTAAAAATAAAACCTGCGTACTTGGTCTTGCTACAGGATCATCTCCAATAAAAGTATACGAAGAGTTGGTTCGCATGCATAAAGAAGAGGATTTAAGTTTTCATAATGTTGTCTCTTTTAATCTGGATGAATATTATCCGATGACAAAAGAAAATCGTCAGAGCTATCATTATTTTATGCATCAATATTTATTCAATCATATAGATATTAAGCCAGAAAATGTAAATATCCCAGACGGAACAGTTGCAATAGAAGATTTGAATCAATATTGTGTTGATTACGAATTAAAAATAAAAGAAGCCGGTGGACTTGATTTTCAATTATTAGGAATTGGTCGTACCGGACACGTAGGTTTCAATGAGCCAGGCTCGCATATCAATTCCGGAACCAGAATTATAACATTAGATCATATTACCAGAGTCGATGCTTCGTCAGACTTTAACGGTATCGACAACGTTCCTACAAGAGCCATTACAATGGGAGTTTCTACAATTCTAAGATCTAAAAGAATTGTTTTAATGGCTTGGGGACAAAACAAAGCTGCAATTATCAAAAGAACTATTCAAGGAGAAATTACCTCTGAAGTTCCTGCCACTTTTTTACAAAATCATTCTAATGCTACTTTTGTATTAGACCAATTTTCTGCATCAGAATTAACCCGATTCGAAACGCCGTGGTTGGTTGGTGGTTGTACTTGGACGCAAGAATTAAAAAGTAAAGCCATCGTTTGGCTTTGTAAAGAAACCAAACAATCCATCTTAAAATTAACAGACAGAGATTATAACAATAACGGAATGTCTGATCTGTTAGCCCAAGAAGGTTCTTCGTACGATTTGAATATTAATATGTTCAATGTTTTACAGCACACCATAACAGGCTGGCCGGGCGGAAAACCAAATACAGAGGATTCTCATAGACCAGAAAGAGCAAACCCAGCTGAGAAAAGAGTAATTCTTTTTAGTCCGCATCCTGATGATGATGTGATCTCTATGGGAGGAACATTTTCTAAATTAATAAAACAAGGTCATGATGTTCACGTAGTGTATCAAACCTCAGGAAATATTGCCGTTACAGATGATGAAGCATTAAAATTTGCCGAAGTATGTAATGATTTTATCGGAAAAGAAATTGAAGGCGTTAATTTCTCATCCGTAATTAATTTTCTAAACAATAAAACAGAAAATCAAATAGATTCATTGGAAGTTAGAAAGTTAAAAGGACTTATAAGACGTCGTGAATCTTATGCCGCTACAAGATATATTGGGCTAAAAGATGAGAATACACACTTTCTTGATCTTCCATTTTATGAAACAGGTCAGGTAAAGAAAAAGCCTTTAGGACTTGAAGATATAGCAATCGTAAAAGATATTATTGCCAAAATAAAGCCACATCAGGTATTTGCTGCGGGAGATCTTGCAGATCCTCACGGAACACACGAAGTTTGTTTAAATGCCATATTTGCTGCCATGAAGGAATTAAAACCTGAAAAATACATGGACGATTGTTGGCTTTGGTTATACCGAGGTGCTTGGCACGAATGGGATATTCATGAAATCGATATGGCAGTTCCGCTTTCGCCATCAGAAGTATTATTGAAACGTCATGCCATTTTATACCATCAATCTCAGAAAGACAGAGTAATGTTTCAAGGAAATGACTCAAGAGAATTTTGGGTGAGAGCCGAAGACCGTAATAAAAATACAGCCATTTTATATGATCAGTTAGGATTAGCAGAATACGAAGCAATCGAAGCCTTTAAACGTTTTGATTATTAGTAAACCTTTATGTTTTTTAGATGGTAAGCCTAACAGGTTTTTTAAACCTGTTAGGACTTTTATAAACCAGATTATTCCAAATTAACCAAGAACCACCAATTACCAAATAATGTCCAATTCTCTTCCATTACAGCAACTATCAGATTCATTAGAAGGAACTCTTTTTTATGACGATCTTCATAAAAAATTATATGCCACTGATGCATCAGCTTACAGGATTATACCTGAGGCAGTAGCAGTTCCAAAAACAGAAGAAGATATTGTTAAAATCATTCGCTTTGCCTCAAAAAATAAAATCTCAATAACACCAAGAACAGCAGGAACTTCGCTGGCTGGACAAACAGTTGGAAACGGAATTATTGTAGATGTTTCGAAGCACTTTACAAAAATTGTTTCTTTTGATCCTGTAAAGAAAACCATAACAGTACAACCGGGAGTTATTAGAGATGAATTGAATTTGTTTTTAAAACCATATGGTCTATTTTTTGGTCCAAATACCTCGACCACAAATCGTTGTATGATTGGCGGAATGGTTGGTAATAATTCATCTGGAACCACATCAATACGTTACGGAGTTACGCGCGACAAAATAGTCGAGATTAGAGCCGTATTAAGCGACGGAAGTATTGTGGTTTTTAAAGATCTGTCTTCAGAAGAATTTATGGAGAAGACAAAAGGAGATTCATTAGAAAATAAAATTTACAAAAGAATCTATGAGGAACTTTCGAATAAAGAAAATCAGGAAGAGATTGTAAAAGAATTTCCAAAGCCAGAAATTCATCGAAGAAATACAGGTTATGCGATTGATATACTCTTAAAATCAGAACTATTTTCAGGTTCAGAAAACACAATAAATTTAGGAAAACTACTTTGCGGAAGTGAAGGAACCTTAGCGTTTACCACTGAAATTACACTAAAAGTAGATGATTTACCGCCAACCAATAATGTAATGGTTGTGGCGCATTTTCATACTATTCAGGAAAGTTTAGAAGCCGTAGTTACCGCAATGAAACATCATTTGTACACTTGTGAAATGATGGATGATACAATTTTAAATTGTACTAAAACCAATAGAGAACAAGCCAAAAACAGATTTTTTATAGTAGGCGAACCAAAAGCAGTAATTATGCTCGAAGTAGGTTCGCACTTAAGTATGGAAGATGCAGAATTGCAGGCTGATGCTTTGATAAAAGATCTTGAGGAGAATAATTTTGGATATGCTTTGCCTAAAATTTATGGATCGGACATTGATAAAATAAACGATTTACGAAAAGCAGGTTTGGGACTTTTGGGTAGTATTGTTGGAGATGACAAGGCTGCAGATTCTATTGAAGATACTGCGGTTGAAGTAAGTGACTTACCAAATTATATTGCAGATTTTGCGGCCATGATGAAAAGTCACGGACAAGACGCCATTTATTATGCACACGCCGGAGCAGGAGAAATTCACTTGCGCCCGGTTTTAAATTTAAAAACAAAAGAAGGATTACACCAATTTAGAAACATCGCTACAGAAGTGGCTATTTTGGTAAAAAAATACAGAGGTTCACTTAGCGGTGAACACGGTGATGGAATAGTGCGTGGGGAATTTTTGCCGTTTATGATTGGCGATAAAAATTACGAATTATTAAAACGTATAAAAAACGCTTTTGATCCAAATACAATTTTGAATGTTGGAAAAATTGTAAACGCTTTTAAAATGGATGAAAATCTTCGTGTTGAGGCAGGAAGGATTGAACCAGATATAAAAACCATTCAGGATTTCTCAGACAGTATGGGAATTTTGCGTGCTACTGAAAAGTGTAATGGATCTGGCGATTGCAGAAAAATGCCATCGGCAGGAGGAACTTTATGTCCAAGTTATCGTGCCACGCGAAATGAAAAAGATACCACTCGTGCCAGAGCCAATGCGCTGAGAGAATATCTAACACATTCTGAAAAAGACAATAAGTTCGACCACGAAGAATTATATAAAGTATTTGAATTGTGTGTAAGTTGTAAAGCCTGCGCAAGCGAATGTCCAAGTAATGTAGATGTTGCCACTTTAAAAGCAGAGTTTTTGTACCAATATCAAAAAGCAAACGGATTCTCTTTTCGAAACAAAGTGTTTGCATTTAATTCCAAACTGAATCAGTTGGGAAGTGTTGCTCCCTCGATTACTAATTTTGTTTCCAATTTGTCATTGGTCAAAAAAAGTATGGGAATTGCACCAAAAAGACAAGTACCTTTATTAGCGCCTAAAACTTTTAGAAAATGGTACGAAAAAAATAAAAAATCAGGCGAAAATAATTCTTTTAAAAACGGAAAAGTCTATCTTTTTTGTGATGAGTTTACAAACTATTATGATGTTTCGGTAGGAATTGATGCTTACGAATTATTAACAGCATTGGGTTACGAAGTAATTGTTACTAATCACGAAGAAAGCGGAAGAGCTTTTATATCAAAAGGTTTTCTGGAAGAAGCTCAAGAAATCGCTAATAAAAATGTGAATCTTTTTGCAACTTTAATTTCGGAGAATATTCCGTTAATTGGTATTGAACCATCGGCCATCTTAACTTTTAGAGACGAATATATTCGATTGGCAAGAGATAAAGAAAGTGCAGAGAAATTAGCAAAAAATACCTTTACAGTCGAAGAGTTTTTTAAAAGAGAAATAACAAAAGGGAAAATTCATTCCGGTCAATTTTCTGAAATAGAAAAGACAATAAAAATTCACGGACACTGTCATCAAAAATCATTAAGTACAGTCGAAGCTTCTTTTGCAATGCTCAATTTGCCCAAAAATAGTTCAGTTACGATTTACAATTCAGGTTGTTGTGGTATGGCGGGTTCATTTGGGTATGAAAAAGAGCATTACGAAATTAGTATGAAAATGGGTGAAGACACTTTGTTTCCAAAAATTCGTGCAACTGAATCTACAACTGCAATTGCAGCAGCAGGAACAAGTTGTCGCCATCAAATTTTTGACGGAACAAATAGAAAAGCAATGCATCCGGTAACAATTTTAAGAGATTGCTTAAAGTAAATTTTAGAATTTTTAAATGAAACTTAATTTTCTTTTACCATTAAGATATTAAGCTTTATAAACTTAATATCTTAATGGTAAAAAATAAGGAACTTATTTTGAAAAAGTTACTAAAACAAGATTTTATGAAAAAAACAATCTACACATTATTTCTGGCATTTGTATTCTTTTCTGCTCAAGCAGCAAAAGTAGATACCATTCAGGTTTTTAGTGCTTCGATGAATAAGAACATAAAAACGTGTGTAATAGTTCCTGACAATTATAAAAAAAGCAAGAAAAAATTTCCCGTTGTTTATTTGCTTCACGGTTATAGTGGTAATTATGCTACTTGGGTAAAAAGTTTTAAACACGTTGGAGAACAGGTAGATAAATATGGTTTTATAGTAATAGGTGTCGATGGAAATTTTTCGAGTTGGTATTTTGATAGTCCAATAGATCCAAGTTTTAAATACGAAACCTATGTAATAAATGAATTAGTCCCTTTTGTAGATAAAAACTATAAAACAATTGCAAATCGAGAAAGTCGTGCAATATCTGGCCTTAGTATGGGCGGGCACGGCGCATTGTATTTGTCATTTAAACATCAGGACATTTTTGGAGCAGCAGGAAGTATGAGCGGAGGAGTAGATTTTCGTCCGTTTCCGGAAAAGTGGGATATCAAAAAACGATTAGGTTCAATAACAGAGTTTCCTGAAAATTGGGATAAAAACACAGTTACCAATATGCTGGATTTGGTAAAAGACAACAACTTAAAACTAATTATAGATTGTGGTGTTGATGACTTTTTTATAGATGTAAACAGACAACTTCATACAAAGATGTTGGCTTTAAAAATTAATCACGATTACATCGAACGTCCCGGACAACATAATATTGAATATTGGGAAAACTCCTTGAAGTTCCAATTGTTATTTTTTAGTAATTATTTTGAGGTACAAAGGTTTTGAGGTACAAAGGTGCAAAGGTTTTTTGCGTAGAGACGCACTGCTGTGCGTCTAAAGTTTAGATTAAAAGGTTTTTTACGCAGAGACGCACAGCAGGGCGTCTAACACAAAGTAACCACGATATAATTTATTTATAATAATAAGTTCAATAAGTAATTATGTGTTGCGATTCTATAAAAAATATGCGGTACATAAATTTTGTTTGGTTATCCTAACAGGTTTTTAAAATCTGTTAGGTTTTTTTACCACACATAAAAGAATTAAAGAGATTTTTTTCGCCACGAATTACACGAATTTCCAGGAATTAAATCTGAGAGAGAAAAGTTTCGCCACAGATTAAGGGATTAAAAAGATTTAGACAAGCTGTAAAGCTTAATTGTTGACCTTTTTTCCATTCAGTTTGTCATTTCGACGAAGGAGAAATCACACAAATTGAGAACGAACTATTGTCGAATATAGGATGTGATTTCTCCTTCGTCGAAATGGCAATATTGAGAAAATAGTCGCGAACCTTTATTTTCCTAGTCACAATAGGAATTGTCAGTTTTGCGGCTAAGTTTTCTGTTACAGCTTACACGAATCAAAAAAAACTAACTAACCAAAAAACAGTAATTATGAAAAGTTTAAAAATTCTTATTCTAGTACTACTGCTTCAGACAAAACTTTTTAGTCAGGAATCTCCAAAAAGAGAAATGCGGGCAGTTTGGATTTCGTCAGTAGATAATATCGACTGGCCATCAAAACCTGGGCTTTCAGACAAGCAAATGAAATCTGAAATGATTACCATTTTGGATAATTTGAGATCTTATAATATGAATACCGTCGTTTTTCAAATTCGTCCAACAGCCGATGCTTACTACAAATCGACAAAAGAACCGGCATCACATTGGATAACGGGAAGTCAAGGAGTCGCTCCAGCTTTTGATCCATTACAATTAATGATTGATGAAGCTGGAAAAAGAGGAATGAACGTACATGTTTGGCTAAATCCTTATCGTGTACAACAAGATACAGCCAAATCTGTACTTGCCAAAACACATTTATTTTTTAAGAAACCCGAGTTATTTGTTACCTACGGAAGATCGAGATATTTTAATCCGGGTTTAAAAGAAACCAGAGATTTTGTTTCGTCTGTAGTGGGTGAAATTGTTCGCAAATATGACATTCAGGCGATACATATGGACGATTATTTTTATCCGTATAGAATTGAAGGAAAAGAATTTCCAGATCAGAAAGCCTTTATAAAAGAGCCACGCCAGTTTAAAGACAAAGACGATTGGAGAAGAGATAATGTCGACTTAATCATCAAACAAATTAGAGACACCATAATTGCAAATAAACCAGAAGTCGAATTTGGGATTTCGCCCTTTGGAGTTTGGCGAAATATAGCCAAAGATTCAGAAGGTTCAAATACATTAGCCGGAGCATCCAACTACGATGACTTGTATTCTAATATTTTAAAATGGCAAAAAGAAAACTGGATCGATTATGTAACACCACAATTGTACTGGCATATTGGTTTTAAGAGAGCTGATTTTGAAGTTTTGGCAAAATGGTGGGCTGCCCACAAATACGGAACAAATGTTTATATCGGACATGGTGAGTATAAACTTTCGACTAAATCTCCTGACCCAGAATGGAGAACTCCTGATCAAATCGTAAAGCAAATAGATATGATTCGATCTATGCCATTAATTGATGGTTCTATGCATTTTACAGCAAATAATTTCTTGAAAAAAGGAGATACATTACGAAAACCACTTGTCGAGAAACTATACAAATATATCGCGCTTACTCCCGAAGCAAATAGAATTACAAGAATAAAACCGCAGTCGCCAACAAACGCTGTGATTGCCAAAAACGGAAGTAAATTGTTATTGACTTGGAAAGCAGGATTAAACGACAAGAAATACGTGATTTATAGATTTCCAAAAAAGAACATAACCGATTTTAATAATCCTGAGAATATTTATTACGTAACAACGGCAACACAATTAGAAATGCCAAGTACAAATTTTGAAAATTACGTTTATGCCATTTCCGCTTTGAGTCAAACTCAAACCGAAAGTGCTCCAGTAGAATTTGTAAAAAAATAAAAGAAATGAAAAAAAGTATACTGCTAATAGCCATATTTCTGAGTTCCCTTAGTACAATTCAGGCTCAGAAACTGGATATAATTCCAAAACCTGTAAAAGTAGAGCAGAAAGAAGGTGCATTTATAATTCCTTCAACAGTTCAAATTATTGTAGATAAAAAAATACAAAAAAGCAGCGATTATATCAAAGCTTCACTTTTAAAGAATGCAGGAATTAATTCGACAGTTACTGCTGGAGATACGCATAAGAAAAACACGATTTCATTTTTGGTAGATGAAAAAATGAGCCTTCCAAATGAAGGTTATAAGTTAAGTGTAACAAAAAAAGGAGTTCTTGTAAAAGGAAAATCGGTAAGCGGAGTTTTGAATGGCTTTCAGACTTTAGTGCAAATTTGCTCTGCAAAAGACGTTAAAAAAGGAACAATTCCGTTTGTGAAGATAGAAGATTATCCTCGCTTTGAATGGCGCGGAATGATGCTGGATGTTTCAAGACAGTTTTTTGATAAGCAAACTGTTGAAAATTATATTGATTGGCTGGCAGCGCATAAAATGAATGTTTTTCACTGGCATCTTACAGATGATAACGGTTGGAGAGCTGAGATAAAATCAATGCCGGATTTAACTAAAAAAGGAGCGTGGAGAGGACCTGGCGAAGTATTATTGCCCTCTTATGGCTCAGGAAATAAACGTTACGGCGGATTTTACACACAAGAAGAGATAAAAGAAGTTGTGGCTTATGCTCAGGATCGCGGTATCTCGATTATGCCCGAAATTGAAATTCCGGGACATTCGCGAGCTGTAACCGCAGCATATCCGGAAATTGGTTGTGTTACTACTCAGGAAACTAAAAGTGTACAAGGAGAAGTAAAAAATGTTTGGTGTGTTGGCCGAGAAGAAAACTACCAAATTTTAGATTCTATAATAAGAGAATTTTCAGAAATGTTTCCTTTTGAATATATTCATGTTGCGGGAGATGAAGTGAACAGAGCCAATTGGGAACATTGCCCAAAATGTAAAGCTTTGATGGAAAAAGAAGGGTATACAGATACTTTTCAATTGCAGAATTATTTCTTTAAGCGCGTTGAAAAAATTGTCGAAAAATACCATAGAAAAACCGCTGGCTGGAACGAAATTTTAAAAGGTGGAGAAGTAAACCCAAACACACTAATTTTTGCATGGCAAGGAATTAACTACGGAATCGAATCGGCTAAAAAAGGACATTCAACCATTATGATTCCTGGTCAATATTTATATTTCGATATGGCACAATCTGAGAATGAGCGCGGTCATCGTTGGGCAGCCATTACAGATACAAAAAGAGCCTATTCGTTTGAGCCAATTCCAACTGACGATTTAACATCAGATGAACAAAAACTGATAAAAGGAGTTCAAGGTGCTTTATGGAGCGAATATCTTGATCGTCCAACACGATTTGTAGAATACCAAAGTTACCCAAGAATAAGTGCTTTGTCTGAAATAGGTTGGTCTAAAAAAGAAGATAAAAATTGGGATGATTTTTACGGAAGATTAACACACAGTCATTTACAACGTTTGGCAAATTTAGGAATTGCTTTTAGAGATTTTCCGCCAACGGCAATTTACAAAAGCGGAACTATTACTGTAACGCCGCCTTACGAGGGAGCAATTGTACGTTATGACACACAAGGAAATGAACCTACAAAAGAATCGGCTTTATATACAAAACCAATCGAGACAAGAGATTATGAGAACTATATGTTCCGTACTTTTTTTAATGAAGATGTGGCAAGTCCGGCTGTAAAAGTAGAGAAATTGCCAGTGGCAACTTGGAGTACTTCTAAAATTGAAGTTCTAAATGTTTCGGAGAATATTTCAGAGCACATCGACAAAAACGGTATTTGGTATTTAACGTTTAATCCAAAAGATGAAGCAACTTCAAATGGAGTTATTAGAGCAGTTTCACTTTTTGAAAATGATACATTAATACAAACTTTTTCAGACGAAAAAACATTAAAATCAAAACTTCGTTTGAGATTTGTAATTGAAAATTATAACGAAAGAAACACCTATCGATTAGATTTTACGGTCGAAAATAAAGAAGCAAAAGAATCTTCGGCAAACGTAAATTTCAATTGTTCTCCATATTTAGAGCCAGAAGTAAAAGTAACATCTTCGATGGCGGAGAATCCTAAATTTCCAATTTCAAAACTGGAAGATTATAACATAGAAACCTATTTGCGTACAGATGTTCCGTGTGCAAATGGAGATTGGATTTTGTATACCTTCACAAATCCCGTAACTTCATCTAAAATTGATGTATTAACAGGGATTCCACATCATCCAAGATTTATAGTTAACGATGGTTATGTCGAATATTCGTATAACGGAATTGACTTTGAGAAAGGTGATATTTTTGATTATGGAAATGCTTCTATTTATCCGAAGAAGCCTGTAAAAGCAGTAAGAATTATGATTACAGGAACAAACAACGAACCTCTTATGGCAGGACAAGATTTGAGAATTAATCCATAAAAATGATGAAAAATATTGATGTTAGAATTGGACTTGTTTTCTTGATTTTTTTAGGAATAAACGGTTATGCTCAAAAAAAATCTAAAGAATCTTTTGATACCAAAAGAAATGAAGTTTATATCGATTCGATGATGAATAATGCGTTGGAAAAAGGTTTTTTTCCGGGAGCACAAATTATTGTAGGAAGTAAAGATGCTGTTTTTATCACTAAAAATTACGGCTATCATGATTATTCAAAAAAGCAAAAAGTAAAATCAGACGATGTTTTTGATCTTGCTTCAATGTCTAAAGTTTTAGGAGGAACAATTGTAACAATGCGTTTGGTTGGAGAGGATAAACTACATCTTAAGGATAAAGTTGGCGATTTAGTACCTATTTATAAAAATACTCCAATTTCAGATTTAACGCTTTTCGAATTGCTAACGCATACTTCGGGATTAAAAGCAAGTATCACATTTTATCAAAGTCTTCTTTCAACGCCAGACGGGTCGCCTTTGTTAAGCAATCAAAAATCTGATACATATCCTGATTTGTTCGATACGATGTACGTGAACAAAAACATAGTTTACGATTCTAAATATCTTTCTTTCACACCAAAAGAAAATTATATTCAGATTTATAAAAACATGTGGATAAATCCTGAGTTTTATAAAACAGTTTACCAGCAAATTTCGGTTGCAAATGTCAATCCACGCGGGAAGTATGTGTACAGCGACTTAAACTTAATTTTGGTACAGCAAATGATTGAAGCCAAAACGGGCAAAAAATTAGATGAATTGGCGCGTGGAATTTATACAGAATTAGGTATTTCTAAAATAGGATACAATCCGTTAAAATGGACTTCGATAGAAAATGTAATGCCAACCGAAGTTGATAATTTTTTTAGAAAAGATACCATTAAAGGCTATGTTCATGACGAAGCGGCCGCGATTTTTGGTGGAGTTTCCGGAAATGCAGGTTTGTTTGCCAATGCACAATCGATCTCGGTTATCTGTCAAATGTTACTGAACAACGGAAAGTATCAGGGAAAACAAATTCTAAAAGCAAATGTTGTTCAGGAGTTTACAAAATCTCCTTTGGTAAAAGATGGAATCTACCGCGGACTTGGTTTTGATAAACGAAAACCGGATGAATTTTTTAAAGAAAATGATTTTGGACATACTGGTTTTACCGGAACTTTTTTCTTTATGAATCCGGATAATAACAGATTTTTAATTATTCTAACCAATCGTGTTAATCCAACCAGAACGAATAGATTAATGTATAAAGATGATTTTAGTGCCAAAATTTGGAGGCAAATTAATAATTAGAAAAAGGTTGTCACTTTTTTTTCGCCACGAATTGCACGAATTTCTACGAATTAAATCTGTTAAATCTGTAGAATCTGCGAGATAAATTTTAGCCACAGATTAATTGGATTAAAAAGATTTTTTTCACCACGAATTCATGAATTTCCATAAATTAAATCTGCTAAATCTGCGAGAGAAAATTTAGCCACAGATTAAGGGATTAAAAAGATTTTTGTTTCACGCAGATTTTACAGATTCTGGCAGATTTAATTTAAATTTTATAATCTGTGATGATCTGCTTAAATCTGCAAAATCTGCGTGAAAAATTTAGCGTCAACAAAATAAAAATCTTTTTAATCCCTTAATCTGTGGCAAAAAAAAATAAAAATCATGAAAAAACTATTAGCGATTTGCGTACTAATTTCAACAGTATCTTTTGCGCAAAAAATAAAAACAGGAGCCGAGAATTACACAGCATATTTACCTTTATTAAAAGGGAAAAACATTGGAGTTGTAACCAATCAAACCGGGATTATTGACGATAAAACTCATTTGGTTGATTTTTTAGTTCAGAAAAATATAAAGATAAAAACCATTTTTGCTCCGGAACATGGATTTAGAGGAACTGCCGATGCCGGCGAAAAAGTATCTGATGAAATTGATGCAAAAACGGGTTTGTCGATTGCGTCTCTTTATGGAAAAAACAATAAACCAACTCCTGAGCAATTAAAAAATATTGATATCATGGTTTTCGATCTGCAAGATGTAGGTACGAGATTGTATACTTATGTTTCGACTATGCATAGAATAATGGAAGCTTGCGCTGAGAATAATATTCCACTGATTGTGTTGGATCGTCCAAATCCGAATATTGCGATTGTCGACGGTCCGGTTTTGGACATGGCTTTTCAAAGCGGAATTGGGATGCATCCAACGCCACTACTTCACGGAATGACTCTTGGCGAAGAAGCTAAAATGATTAATGGAGAAAAGTGGCTGAAAAATGGCATTCAATGCAAATTGACCGTTATTCCGTGTTTGAATTATGATCGAAAAATGACGTATAGTTTACCTGTTCGACCTTCTCCAAATTTACCTAACGATCAATCAGTTAACTTATATGTTAGTTTATGTCTTTTTGAAGGAACAAATGTAAGTATGGGACGCGGAACTGAAAAGCAGTTTCAAATTTATGGTTCGCCATTTTTACCAGAAAGTGATTTTGCTTTTACGCCTAAACCTAATTTTGGAGACAAAGATCCGTTGTATAATGGAGTGGAGTGTAATGGTGAGGATTTATCAGCAATTCCAAAAATTAACAAATTGGAAATAAAATGGCTTATAAAAGCATATCAAACCACATCAGATAAATCAAAATTTTTCGACAAAAGAAAGTTTTCTATCAGAGCCGGAAACGAAAAATTGCAACAGCAAATCGAAGCAGGAATTTCTGAACAAGAAATACGAAACAGTTGGCAAGATGGACTAAAAAAGTTTAAAGAAATGAGAGCGAAATATTTAATTTATCGCTAGAATTTAGGCATTGTAGAATAAAGATTCATTTAGCCTGTAGGTTGTAATTTTTCAAAAAAATATTAAACACATAGAAGCATAGTTTTTTTGCGCAGTAAAGAATGCAAAGGAGAAATATATTTCTCGCACATAGTTAACACTATAACTATGTGTTTTAAAATAAGTGAAACGCCTTTTTGCGAATACAATTTCTATGTTTCTATGTGTTAAAATTAATTTTGCCTCACTGGGTTCATTTGGTTAAATTGTAAGTATCGATAGACAAGAATGTTTTTTGTACCTTTATTTTTGAGATATAATATAAGTTTATAAATCAGATTTTTTCTGAAAGAATAAGGAATAAAAATATTTCGAGCCTAAAAATAAAAGTGATGACAGTACCTACAGAGCAAAATAATGAAGCAATAAAAAAAGTATTACCAATTATTTTAGCGACTTCTATTTTTATGCAAATGCTTGATTCAACGATCTTAAACACTTCGTTGCCTTCTATTGCTAAAGATTTGAATGAATCCCCCTTAGACATGCAAAATGCGATTATTAGTTATGTTTTAACTTTAGCGTTATTTATGCCCGTTAGTGGTTTTTTGTCTGATAAATTTGGAACTAAAAAAGTCTTCATTTTTGCTTTATTCTTGTTTAGTCTGGGGTCTTTGTTTTGTTCACTTTCTCAAAATCTGACTCATTTAGTTTTAGCCCGAATTGTTCAGGGCGTTGGGGGAAGTTTGATGACACCCGTAGGGAAATTGGCACTCATTAGAACATTTCCCAAAAATGAATTACTCAAAGCAATGAATTTTGCAATTGTTCCCGCCTTAATTGGGCCAGTTTTAGGGCCATTAGTTGGAGGTTACATGGTTGACTATTTGTCTTGGCATTGGATTTTTTTAATAAATATTCCGTTTGGACTTATCGGAATCCTTTTAAGTTTGAAATACATGCCTAATTATACATCCAAAATAATAGATTTTGATTTAAAAGGCTTTTTCATCTTTGCGGCAGCCTCACTATTATTGTCTATTTCGCTGGAATTATTCGGAAATACAGTTCGAGTATCACCCGTTTTACTGATCTTAATGGGAGGATTTTTAATGTTGTATTGGTATTATCGCCATGCCGAAAGAGACAATAATCCTATTTTTCCACTAAACCTATTTCAGGTACGAACATTTAGAGTTGGTATTGTGGGCAATTTGGCTACACGTTTAGGAATTAGTTCCATTCCGTTGTTGTTGCCTATGATGATTCAGATTGCTTATGGTCAATCGGCAGTGGTATCAGGTTGGATTGTTGCGCCTATGGCTCTAACTGCAATGTTTGGAAAATCTGTTGTAATTCGTATTTTAAATACCTTTGGCTATCGCAAAACTTTAATGGTCAATACTTTTATTATTGGAGTTTTAATTTGCTGTTTAGCAATTCCATCAATTCATACTTCTATTTATTGGTATGTTCCTATAATTGCTATATTAGGTTTCTTTAACTCGATACAATTTACCTCTATGAATTCGATTTCTATTGCCGATTTGAGACAGTATCATACCAGTAGTGGAAACTCTTTGATTTCAGTAAATCAGCAGTTGGCAATTGGTTTTGGTATCGCTTTTGGCTTATTGGTTCTTAAGGTTTTTCAAGGAGATGTAAAGCTTATTCATAACGAAATTCACAATGCTTTTAGATATACTTTTCTGATTGTTGGTTTTTTAACCATTCTGTCAGGATTGATTTTTAGAAGACTACATTTTAAAGACGGTGATAATTTAAAACCAGCCAATTAAAACTTAAAAACTATAAATAAATTTTAAACTAATTAAACCACATTTACATTATAATGACTACTAACCATGCCTCAGTTTCAATTTTACAAACCAAACAACATTTCGAAATTCTTGACGGATTAAGGGGCATTGCCGCTCTCGCCGTAGTAATATTCCATTTTATGGAATGGGTTTTTGCAGATCCTACTAAAAATTTTATTGGACATGGTTTTTTGGCCGTCGATTTCTTTTTCTGTCTTTCAGGATTTGTAATCGGATATGCTTATGATGATCGTATTGCAAAAATGGGACTTCGTAATTTTTTTGTATCCAGAATTATAAGGTTGCATCCGTTAGTTATTGCGGGATCAATATTAGGTCTTCTTGCCTTTTTATTTGACCCGTTTGGAGGACATTTAGAATTGTACAGCACAGGAAAAATTATCCTGACTTTTATTTGCTCAATATTTCTTATTCCGTTACCAATAATTGCTGATCGCGGTTTTAATCTTTTTAGTTTTAATGCTCCCGCTTGGTCTTTGTTTTGGGAATATATGGCGAATATCGTTTACGCATTTGTACTTTATCGAATTGGTCGTAGCTACTTATTAATCTTAACCATACTTTCGGCAGCGGCTATATGTTATGTAGGTTATAGTTCCGGCAATTTATTAGGAGGCTGGAGCGGTCCAACTTTTTGGGATGGATGCGCCAGAATATCGTATTCTTTTTTAGCAGGATTACTTATTTATCGTTCGAATTGGATTATCAAAAATAAACTCGGATTTGGAGGACTTTCTATATTATTGTTGTTAGCTTTTGTAATGCCTTTTTCAGAGTGGAATTGGGTTTCTGAGCCTTTGGTAATAATATTTTACTTTCCTTTATTGGTAGCCTTGGGCGCAGGATCAGTCATAAAACCTGGTTTAAAAAAGGCATGTGTATTTTCAGGACAAATTTCTTACCCATTATACATGACACATTATGCTGTATTGTGGATGTTTGGAAATTATTATACGAGCCAAAAACCAGATACAACGCAGTTAACGCTTATTGTAATAATTGCAACGATTTTGCTTGTTGTATTTGCCTACTTGGTAATGGTGTTTTACGATATTCCTTTAAGAAAATTTTTAAGTGATAAATGGAAAGAAAAAGTTGTAAAACAGAAAGCAGGAGATATCTAAAATGTGTTTTTGCATTAATTGAGTTTTTGTATTTCAGATTTGCTGTTATTTTTTAATAAGTTCGACATCAACTTGAATTCCTTTTAAATTAAAAAGAATTCCATATTAAACAGAAGAGCTGTAATTGAATATTTATGATATTTAATTACAGCTCTTCTGTTTTAAGACATATACCTATAAAAGTTGTGTTCTTGGGTTTTGTTTATTTTTAATGTTAATATCGTAGTATAAATCTTATTATTTTGTTTAAATTTGAAATTCTTCTTTAGGATTTTTATTTATGGCGACACGTTTATTTTCCCTGTTTTTCTTTTTTATTTCTATAGGTATTCATGCACAGTCTTCGACAAAAGAACTGATTGACAGTTTGAATAGTATTAATGATCATCAGAAAAAAGTTGAATTATGTCTTCGAATTGCTTTAAGCTTGCAAAAAACGGAATGGAGTAGAGCTATAAAATATATTGAATTAGCCGAAGTTGAAGCCACAAAGACAAAAAACTCAGAACTTACTTTGGCTCATGTTTATGTTACTACGGCTAAAATGTATGCATCTAAAGAAGTCTTCGATGTTGCCTTAAAGTACTATTTAAAGGCGCATGATATTTATAAAAAGAATAATAACATTGAGGAAGTAAATAAATTAGAAAACAATCTTGCGATTATTTATTCGTTCGGAAAAAATAAAGACAAAGCATTGCAATATTTCTTAAACGTGTATCGCTATCAAAAGTATAAAAATGATGCCGTTAAGCTGGTAAAGATTTTAAACAATATTGGCACAATATACTTAGATAAAAATGCTGACTCCTCATTGTATTATTACCAGAAGGCTCATTTAATAAACAAAACGATAAAGGATACTGCTTTAAAAATTTATGTCAGCACTAATTTAGGAAGCGCTTATGTCATAAAAAAAGATTACAAAAAGGCAGATTATTATTATAATGAAGCTTTTTCTTTATTAGATAAATCTGTAGATAAACCAGTAAAAGCTTTTGTTTATCAATCTTTTTCAGAATACAAATTAAAAGTAAAAAGATATGATGACGTAATTGTAAATGCAAAAAGAGCATTAGAATTACATGAAGATGATGTCTATCGTTATTCTGGTTTAAACCTGAATAAAATGCTTTATCAAGTTTATATAAATAAAGAAGATTTTAAAAATGCAGTATATTATTTTAAGCAATATAATGCCATCAACGACAGTATTAATTTTGAAGAAAAGGCAGTAAATCTTGAAAGAATAAAGTTGGAAGAAGAGTATAAAGTAAACGCTCAAATAAAAACGCTTCTTGAAGAAAAAAAACGTTTTAAGTATTTCGTGATTGGGTTGATACTAGTTGTTGGTATACTCATTTTAATTATTTTGCTTATAAAATACCGAAACAGAAATATTAAAAATCAACTCGAACGGGAGAAATTAAAAACAAAGATGCGGGATTTAAAGGAAAATCTAAAAGCAAAAAATATGGTTCTTATCGGAAAGGCAATGTCAGAAATACATCGTACAGATAGTATTAATGAAGTCTTGAAAGATCTTAAACAAATTAAACTCAAAACTATTAGCAAAGAGATACAGCAAGCTATTGATATAGTTTTAAAGCGTCTTGAAAAGAGTTTGAATACTGATAACTGGAAAGAATTTGAATTAAGTTTTGAACAAGTTCACCAATCATTTTTTGAAAAACTAAAAAACGATTATCCTTCACTTACTCCCCGTGATCGCAGATTATGTGCTCTTTTATATTTGGATCTCACGACAAAAGAAATTTCTCAAATAACAGGCCAATCCTTTAAAACTATCGAAAACGCCAGAACAAGACTTCGCAAAAAGTTTGACTTAACCAATGAAAAGATAAATCTTTCTACTTATCTCAATACATTTAAGTCGCTCTAAAATAATTTCTTTAATTCGTTGATTTAGTTTTGTTTATGTTTTAGTGAGTGGTTTTTTAGTGGCGTCTTTAAGCCTTAGAGTGTTTTTTACATAGTCCTTTTCCTTCAAAAAAAAGTTCTTCATTCTATATTTACTATTCGATGTAAATAAACTTAAGTATGAAAGAAACAGACAAAATGGAGCCTCCTAAAGGGCTTAAAAAAAGAAAAAAGAACACTTTCTTAAAATTTTATGGGAGAGTAAAAAAAGCAGTTTCTAAAGATCAAACTCTAATTGATTTTTAGAAACTGCTTTTATGGTTTTGCTATAAACCTTAAAAACGTAATAATTACTAATTAAAGCTACGCTACACTATTAATTTAAAATTTAAAACGAATGAATCAGATTTACTTTAAATCCAAGTATTTGTTTCTTTTGTTAGGTTTCCTTGTCAGTTCTGCAGGAATGGCACAGTCACCTTTTCAAAGTACAAATAAAGGAAGTGCAAATCCGGCGATACAAACATCAGTTGGAAATCTAACAAAAGAGCAAGTCTCTAAGAAAACGAGTGATTCAAATTTGAGTCAAAACAAGGATGCCAATAATCTTTTCAATCAAAAAGAAGAAAAAATAAATGGTACAGAACTTTCTGCAGAAGAAAGCGAGTCAGTACTAAAACAAGTGCAACAAAGTCAAAATTTATTTGGACAAAATGTAATTAATATTACTGAAAAAGGAAATCCGCAAGATTCGGTTAGTACAAAAGTTAAGTCTTTTGCTAAATCCTCAAATTTAACCGCGAAAAATATATTTGAAGTTAAAAAAGGAGAGTTTGATTTAGCTCCATCAGATAAAATGAAGTTGAAATCAATTTCGGATAATCATGGCAGAACTCTCGCTACTTATCAGCAATTGCACAATTCTGTCCCTGTTGAAGGAGCAGTTTATAAAGTAAGAGAAAATAAAACAAAGATTGATGCATTTGGCTATTCGGCTAAGAATTTGCCTGCGAGCAACAATTTTAAAATAAATGCGGTTACAGGTTTGCAAAATGCACTTAAAACCGTAAACGCTAAACAATACATTTGGGAAAGTAAAAAATTAGGTGCTATAGTTGGTAAAAACATTAGTACAAAACCGCAAGGTGAATTAGTGTATGTTGGACCAGATTTTTCATCGGAATTAAAGGAATATCATTTGGCATGGAAATATGATATTTATGCGACAAATCCGCAATCCAGCCAGACCATTTATGTTGATGCAAATTCTGGAAAAATAATTCTGACTATTAATTTGAGCAGTGATTCTAATCTTTCCGGGCAAAGTTTAGGTACAGGTAAATCACGATATGCGGGAGATGTAACTTTTAATACCAAACAATATTTTGATGGTTACAGATTAGAGGCTGCACAAGGAAAATTCAACGTGCCAATATATACTTGGAATATGAATCATGCAGAGAACGCTTCTGACGAGGTAATTACTGAATATATTGATGATGATAATATTTGGAGCGAATTGCATAATAAGGATCATGATGAGGTTGCGATAGACATTCATTGGGGTATGCAAAAGACGATTGACTATTATGCCGAAAAATTTAATCGAAATAGTATCGATGATAAAGGAATGACAGTTATTGGTCTTGCACATTTAGGTACAAATGTAGATAATGCGTCGTGGACTGGTGGTTGGGCACAATTTGGAGACGGAATAAACAATTCGCCTTTTGTTGGTTTAGGAATTACAGCACATGAACTTACTCATGGAGTTACAAGGTTTACAGCAGGTTTAATCTACCGCGGAGAATCAGGTGCGATAAATGAGTCTTTTAGTGATATTTTTGGAGTATCTGTCGAATTTTATGTTGGAAAAGATACCAAAGAAAATATTTGGATGCTGGGTAATGAAATGTATCAGCATGGCAGTATGAGAAGTATGTCAAACCCGAAGAGTCAAGGACAGCCAGATACTTATGGAGGAAAAAACTGGGCAAATCCTGCAAATATTGGTTATGACAATGGTGGTGTACATATTAATAGCGGAATTACCAATTACTGGTTTTACCTTTTAAGTGAAGGCGGTCAAGGTATAAATGATTTTAATGTTAGTTATAATGTTAAAGCTATTGGTCTGGCCAAGGCTGAGAAAATTGCCTATTTAACACTTACGGAGTATTTATCGCCTTCTTCGAATTTTAACGATATGCGCCAGGCAACATTAATGGCTGTCGAAGATTTGTATGGATTAGGCTCTGAAGAATATAAACAAGTTACAAATGCTTGGAATGCTATTGGTGTTGGTGCCGCTTTTACAGAAAAACAAATAACACTTCTTTCTGTCGAAAAGCCTTCTCCTGTTTGTGGTCCCTTAAAAGGTGATGAACCTTTTTATGTAAAGATAAAAAACACAGGATTAGCTGCAATTAGAGCAAATGAAAATTTAAATTACAAATTGAGGCTAATGGTACCAGGTTTTGGTGGTAGATTGATGACTGTTTACACTAATAATGATGTTATTAGTTTAACTAAAGATCTGGCAGTAGGCGAAGAAACAACTATAAAAATTCAGGATAAAATTCCTTATGAAATAAGTGCAACTAAAATTAATTATGTAGAAATAAAGCTTGACTTTAAACCTATAGACGAGTTTGGCGCAAGAGACGGAGTTTCATTTATATCAGATTTATTGATTCCCCCGGGTCAAAAGGATTTTGATCTTAAATTGATGAGCGTAAATCTTCCTGAGTATACAGGAGCGGCATTGTCAGCAAATTCTCCATTATCGATTACAATATACAATTTGGGTTGTCAGGATATACCAGCAGGAGCTCAGCTAAAAGTAGGCTATTTAAATACGTTTTCTGGAAATCAAACGGTATGGAAAGACATTACTCTAAGTACCGCCTTTAAAAAGAACTCAGAAATGACAATTCCTTTTGATGGTAGTATTGATTTATCTGCAATAGGTTTACATACATATGAAGCTTTTGTATCTTACAGTAAAGATCCCGTAGCTGCTAATAATAGTGCTGTAAATACGGTATACAGCGGTATTGTAACTCAGTTTCCATATTTTGAGGATTTTGAAAAAACAGCTGGAGGTTGGTACTCAAGATCAATAGCTACAAATCAAAAATTTGTATGGCAAAAAGCCATGAATGCATTTAGAGATACCAAATCTAAATATTGGTGGGGTACCGTAAATACGGCTAATTCTACTGAAAAAATGGCTCTGAATTCTGATTTTACATTACAGTCGCCAATATTTGACTTTACGAATTTCTCCTCTCCATATGTTGAGTTTGATATGGTTTATTTCTTTGATAATGGATATGACGGGTTAATTGTTGAGTATTCTGAAGATAAAGGTCAAAATTGGAAAAAAGTTACAGATATTGATTATCCTGAAACGGTACATTCCAATGATTTATTTTCCGGACCGTGGTTTACCGGAATTGATGGCAATTATAATAAAGAACCATTAAAAATGCGTTTAAATGAACTTGCAGGGAAAAAAGTAGCTATTCGTTTCCGAGTAAAGACTGATAACCGCAATAAAGGCCTTATAGGAGCTTTTATTGATAATATTCTGGTAAGTGATGCACCATATGATTTAGAACTTAATTCTTTAAAACTAGATGCAGGTACATGTAATATTGACAATAATAATGTTACAATAACAGCTAAGATCATAAATAATTTTGCAACAACTACTGAGCAGGTTAATGTTACAGTTAAAATTCTGGACAGTACACAAAGCGAAGTTTTCTTACGAACAGAAAAAGCAACATTAGTATTTAGCAAATTTAGAGATACAATAACATATACTATTTCAAATATTAATCTAAAAAGTATTGGCGATAATACCATTACGGTTTCGGTTTTTCCAGAAGATATCACTAAGGAAATAAAACCACAAAATAACTCCATAACTTTTAATTACGATAATTGGAAAAATGAAGAAATGAAAGTATCTGTCCTTCCATATGTAATGGATTTTGAAGATGCAGACAAATATAAAGGTTGGAGAACTTCTGAAAACACGAGTGGCGGTGGCTGGAAACACGGAACAAGTGCTGATTTAGAAACTTCGAGATGGCCTATCAAAGAGCATACAAAATTTATGGCGAGTAACGATGGAAAATGTAATTGTGACTCATCCAACGATATGCTAATCTCTCCTGTATTTGATTTGAGTAATTATAAAGAAGCACATTTAACATTTGATGGTTTTACAGATGGACAGGGACTTTCTGATGGCTATGTAAAAGCAAGTATAGATGGAGGTAAAACCTGGGAAACGGTATATAAAATGCCTTATGTTAGTATTTGGATAGGATATCATGTAGATTTAACTCCTTATGCAGGAAAACCGTGTGTTCAGGTAGCATTTCAACACGATGATAATGGCTTGTTAGCCAATGGTTTTGCAGTAGATAATATTGAAATTAAAGATAAAGCCGAATATTTGGAACTGTCTGATTTAAGTGTGGCCGAAAATGTATATGAAGACTCATCCTCGCATCAATTTTTTATAAGTGCAAAAAATGTATTTTATAATAAAGTTAATAAAGCTACTATAGAATATCAAATTACCCAAAATGGTAAAGTGGTGGGTGAACCAGTTGTTTTAGAACGAAACGATGAGATTTTGCAATATCAAACTATTGTTTATACAATAGACGGTATGCCAAAATTACCCGCTGGAAAATATGAAATTAGCGTAAAAATACTTTCAAACGGACAGCCAAGAGCTGAAGCAGAAAGCCTTACTGGAACTTTTGAGGTTGTTGCAAAGGCGCCGAATTTAGAAATGGAGACGTTTTCGAATGTACCTCTATGTTTATTATTTGGATCAAAAGGATTTGTATCGAATATTAGTGACTATAATTATCCATGGGAAGCAGTTACTAAGCCAGATAACGAATATTTATCTGTTCCCAAAAAAGATCATACAGGAGATGCTGCTGCAACAATGCTTTACAGCAAACTCTCAAATGGCTCTACCTATGGAGAATTAATTTCTCCGGTATATCAGCTTCCTGAAGATGCAAAAGCTTTTGAGTTTTATTACGCATTAGATTGTAATGTCAATAATATCTTTATTGTAGATATTAAAACTACAGGAGGCAAATGGACTGAAATATGGAGAGTTTCTAAGCAAGGATTTTATGAAGATTTTGAATGGCAAAAAGGAACAGCAAACTTAAGTAAATATGCAGGTAAAGCAGTAATGTTTCGATTTAGACATGCTCAACAAAGAGGTTATTCTTTTATGATTTTAGATGATTTAAAAGTTATAAATGAACCTGTTTTAGATGTATCTGTAGAGATGTCAAGTCCAAAAGATGTATGTGGTAACTCTATGGTTAAAGTTAAATTGACCAATGAAGGGCAGGTTTCAATTAAAGAAAAGTCAATTCAATTAGATTTGGGATATGTGAATACCGGCGAAACTATTTCAGAAATAGTTGAAACTGAAATCCCTGTTGGAAAAAGCATAGAATATACTTTCAAAAAACAGCCTACACTTGAAAAAGGGGAAGATTCTCATGTATTTAATGTAAAAGCAAAACTAGAAAATGATATTATCCCTCAAAATAATGAAATAAAAAACTATATCTATCAGGGAGTATCATCAGGCATTAAAATATTTGACAATTCAAAAATTCATGGATATACAGGTAAAAGCCTATATATTGATGCCCAAACCAATTTCAATATTAATAAGCTAAGAGTTGCTTCATACAAATGGAATACAGGCGAAGTTTCTAATGCTATTGAGATAGATAAAGCTGGAGATTATACTGTAACAGTAGTGATGAATAATGGATGTATACTTACAGAAACCATTACAGCGACATTTGATACTTTTGAGTCTGATTTAGTTAGTGGAGACGTTTGTGGTCCGGAGGTTGTTTTGTCTCCAGGAAAATACAAATCTTATGAATGGTTCGATGGCTCGACAGCACCAACTTATCCTGCAACAGAAAGTGGAGATTATTTTGTAACCGTTTATAATGAAAATGGTATTGGTAAAACTTTTAGTACAGCCATTTCAATTTTAGAAAACAATATGGTTCCGGAAATCAAGGTTGTGGGTGATAAAAAGTTAACCGCCTCTAAAGATGCAACTTCGTACCAATGGTTTTTAAATGATCAGCCTATACCAAATGCGACCGAAAAATTCATAATCACAATTTGGGAAGGAAACTACAGCCTTCAGGTAACAAATAATAATGGATGTAGTAGTATTTCAGAACCATTTGATTCAAAAGGTATGCTTGTTGGAAAAATAACCAACCCGTTTAGAGTATTCCCTAATCCGGCTATTGATAATGTCAACCTCTTTTTTGCAGATAAAGTTGAAGGAGAAGCAAAGATCAGTATTTATGCTATGGATGGCAAAGTAATTTCAAGTAAGACATATGCAAGTATTCCGTCGAACATAAATGTAAGTACATTAAATCCTGGAGTTTATGTAGTAGAATGCATTGTAAAAGGCAAGAAATATACCGCTAAAGTGGTTAAAAAATAATAAAATGACAGATAGAAAAGGTAGCTCTCCATGATGAGAGCTACCATTCTTAAAAACAAATAAATGCTATGAAAAAAACGATGCTAATTTTATACACACTATTTATAGGTGTAACTGTTATGGCTCAAAATGATAAGGTTAAGTTGGGCGTAAAAGCGGGTTTAAACATTTCGAGTCTTACTTTTGATGAAAGCGAATTGAGTTCATCAAGCAAAACGGGATTTACAGCGGGGGTAATGGTAGAAATTCCTCTGGCGAAAAATTTTTCGCTTCAACCGGAATTGTTATACAGTCAACAAGGTACAAAAACATCCTTTTTTGATCAGGACGTTACAAATTCAAACTTTAAAGGTAGAATTGAGCTAAACTATTTAAATATTCCTTTAATGCTAAAATATTATGTCATAAAAGGATTAAGCATACAAGCCGGGCCTCAGATTGGATTACTTCTAAAAGCAAATAGTAAATATCAGGATAACTTTTTAGGATATGAAAATCAAGAGAGTTTTAATTTGAAGAAGTATTCAAACGGTATTGATACTTCTATAAATTTTGGATTGGGATATCAATTTAAAGATAAGTTTTATACAGACTTTAGATATAATATTTCTTATTCAAATGTTTTTAAAGATGGTGATGCAAACTATTTCATTAATCATGATATGAAGAATAGAGTTTTTCAAATAACGATTGGTTATTTTTTTAAATAGTTAGTTTATTATATTTCTAAAGCTTGCAGGATATAATTAATGAAGTGAATTTATTGCAAGCTTTTACTGGTAGAGGTTATAGAAATATATTTTGTAAAAAGCCTGTAAACATTATGTTTACCGGCTTTTTTTGTGTTAAATATTTTTTTTCAAATTAAGGTATTGCAGGGTCTTAATTAATGAAATGTTAAGAATTGGAAACGCTTAATTCAGAATTAATTCAGGATTCGTATTGAACTTTGTACTGAAATTAAATTGCTTGTTGAGAGGTTTTTATTAGCGTTTTTAAATGCTCCTTTAAAATTTTGGCAAAAGTAATTTCATATAATTTTTGAAATGAAAAAGATGAAATGGTGTTTTTTTTTCATAGTTATTTTAATGGGGTGTAAAACTTTTTCTCAAGAGAAAGATTTGTTGTATTTCATTGATAAAGCAAGGACAAATTCTCCCTTACTGGCAGATTATCAGAATCAGATTAAAATCTCGACTCTGGACAGTCTTTTGAATAGAGCAACTTATAAAACTCAGATAGGAGCAAATTTAAATGCAAATTATGCGCCTGTTATAAACGGATATGGTTATGATACCGCATTAAGCAACGGTCAGGCTGTGTCGGCACTTGTTGGTTTTAACCAAAGAATATTAGGCAAAGGTCAAATTAATTCGCAAGCAGAATCCTTTAAGCTTATCAAAGATGCTCTTATAATTAATAAAAAAGTAGCAGTTAAAGATTTGGATAAAAGTATAATCGCTCAATATATAACAGCTTTTGGTACCGAAAAACAAATGGTCTTTAATGACAAAGTTACCTCACTATTAAAAGAAGAGGAGTCTATATTAAAAAAACTGACCAAAAGTTCTATTTACAAACAAACTGATTATCTGATTTTTAATGCCACCATAAAGCAGCAGGAACTTAAAGCTTTACAGTTAAAACAGCAATATCAAAACGACCTGGCGCTCTTAAATTATTTAACAGGAGAAAGAGATACCACACTGGTCAAACTTAAAACACCAGATTTAACGATTAAGTCTGATACGGAACAAGGCAATATATTTTTGAAACAGTATGAGACTGACAGCTTAAAAATAAAGAATGCAGATAAGCTTATCGATAACAATTACAAGCCTTCTATTTCGCTGTTGGGAGATGCCGGGTACAATTCGAGTTTTATTTATCAGGGTTATAAAAATTTTGGCTTTAGTGTAGGAGTAGGAGTTAATGTTCCTATTTATGATGGAAATCAACGAAGTCTTCAGCATCAAAAAAACAGTATGGCATTAGCAACGAATGAAAGTTATACTCAAAATTTTAAAAGACAATATCAGCAACAATTGTTACTACTGAATCAAAAATTCAATCAAAGTACAGAAACCAATAAAATGTTGCAGTCACAGCTTGTCGTAGCAGAAGCGTTAATTGAAGCTAATAAAAAGTTACTCCTAAGCGGAGACGCTCAAATCACCGAATATATTATTGCATTAAACAATCTTATTTCTATTCAGGATGCAATTGCACAAAACAGTGTAAATAATCTTCAAACAATTAATGAAATCAATTACTGGAAATCCAATGAATAAGTGCACCTATAAAACCGCGGGATTTTTATTTTTAATGGTACTTTTTTTTAGTTCCTGTAATAAAACTGCCCCTGTAGAAGCGCCTGTTGCCGTGAGTGTTCCGGTAACGGTTACGCATATTGATACAACAGCAATTGAAAGTTATGTTGATCTAAATGCTACAACGGCTTATTTAATCAAAAACACAATTAAAGCCAATACAACCGGATATTTAGAAGTCGTAAAAGTCGCTTCAAATGATTTTGTTTCCAACCGTCAATTGTTGTTTTCGCTAAAAACACGCGAAGCAAAAGTTTTGGGAAATACAATTAATAAAATTGATCCGAGCCTGAATTTTGGCAATGCAATACAACTTAGAGCTACTTGCGACGGGTTTGTAAATGCAGTTAATGTACAGAAAGGAGATTATGTACAAGATGGCGATGTACTGGCTATTATTAACGATGCCAAAAGTTTTTCTATTGTTTTGAGCCTTCCGTATGAGCTTAGAAAATATGTAACCCTTAATGAAATTTTAAATGTCTATTTACCGGACGGGACTACTATTCAAACAAAAGTAGACAAATATATGCCAACCGTGGATCCTGCATCTCAAACTCAAAATGTGATTTTAAAAAGCATTAAAGCTGTAAATATTCCGGAGAATTTAATTGTAAAAGTTAGAATCAATAAAACGACAGACAAAGCCACAATAAGTTTGCCTAAGCAAGCTGTGCTTAGCGATGAAACTCAAACCGATTTTTGGATTATGAAAGTCATGAACAAAGATTTGGCAATAAAAGTTCCCATTAAAAAAGGAATTGAATCAACGGATAAAATTGAGATACTTTCTCCAAAGTTAAAAACCAGCGATCAAATTTTGCTTACAGGAAATTATGGAGTTGGAGATACAATCAAAATAAAAATCATTAATAAGTAAGCTTATGAAACCTTTTTTTGCACGACATAAAAACGGGCTAAGCACTATTATCTTTCTGATTTTATTGGGAGGAATATTCTCGTATTCTAAAATTCAGACCGGATTATTTCCTGAGATTACATTTCCAAAGATAAAAATTATCGCAGATGCAGGTCAACAACCCGTAGACAAGATGATGATTACTGTAACCAAACCTCTTGAAAGTGCCATTAAAAAAGTACAAAGATTGCAAACGGTAAGAAGTACAACAAGTAGAGGAAGCTGTGAAATCTCGGCTTTTATGAACTGGAATTCCGATATCGATTTGAGTAAAACCAGAATCGAAGCTCAGATTAATCAAATCAAAAATGATCTTCCGCCTGATTTACAAGTAACTGTCGAGAAAATGAATCCGTCGATTCTGCCCGTTATTGGATATGCCATTGAAAGTAAAGATCGGTCGGCAGTAGATTTAAAGAAAATAGCAAACTATACCATTAAACCTTTTCTATCGCAGATTCAGGGAACTAGCGAAATTAGAATTGTTGGCGGAAAAGAAAAAGAATACTGGCTTTCATTAGACTATCAAAAAATGAGCGCTTATGGTATTACGCCAGCAATGGTAACTCAGGTTTTTAGTGAAACTAATTTTATAAAATCAAACGGTTATCTGGCAGATTATCATCATTTATATTTAACGATTACAGATGCTCAATTAGACAAAAAAAATGAACTTGAAAATCTGGTAATCCGCAATAACAGTAAAGGTATTGTAAGGCTTAGTGATATTTGTTTGGTCGAAATTAGAGAAGCCAAAGAATACATTAAGGTCAATGCCAATGGTAAAGAAAGTATTCTTATAGCGGTGATAAAACAGCCAGACGCCAATCTTATTGTGATGTCTGATGCGATGAATCAGAAGATGAAAGATCTTAAAGCAATATTACCAAAAGACATTAGGATAAAACCCTTTTATGAACAAGCCAATTTTGTAAATGATGCCGTAAAAAGTGTGTCAGATAGCCTGTTTATAGGATTGTTTTTGGCTATTATCATTGCAGTATTATTTTTAAAATCGGCGAAAGCCAGCACTACAATTTTAATCACAATTCCCGTTACGCTTTCGTTAACGTTGATTGTATTGTATTTTACAGGACAGACTTTTAATATCATGACATTGGGAGCCATTGCGGCTGCTTTGGGATTAATTATTGACGATGCAATTGTAGTTGTAGAGCAAATTCATCGCACTCACGAAGAGCATCCGGATGAACCAACAATTACATTACTTGAAAAAGCAATGCAGTATTTGTTTCCCGCTATGGTAGGTTCGTCGATAAGTACAATTGTTATTTTTTTTCCATTTGTATTAATGAGTGGAGTGGCAGGTTCCTATTTTAAAGTCCTGACAGATACAATGATTATCACGCTAATATGTTCCTTTTTGGTAACCTGGTTATTGTTGCCCGTAATTTATTTGTGGCTGTCTCCCAAAAAATCTTCGTCGCATAAAAAAGAAAATAATATTCATGAGGTTAAAAAGCAAAAATGGGTTTCTTACTTTATAGAAAAACCCGTTCTAAGCATAGGTTTCTGTTTGCTGTTATTGCTATCTATATTTCTAATTCTTCCTAATCTTGAAACAGGATTTTTGCCGGAAATGGATGAGGGAAGTATTGTTTTAGATTACGAATCTCCACCTGGAACTTCTCTGGAAGAAACGGACAGAATGCTTCAGGAAGTCGAAAAAATAATCATAAAAAATCCAGATGTTGAGGCTTACAGTCGAAGAACTGGAACACAAATGGGATTTTTTATTACTGAACCTAATACGGGAGATTATCTAATTCAATTAAAGAAAGACAGATCTAAAACGACCAATGATGTAATTGATGATATAAGATTAAAAATTGAAAACAGTCAGCCGGCACTTCGTATAGATTTTGGGCAGGTAATAGGAGATATGTTGGGCGATCTGATGAGTTCGGTTTCGCCTATCGAAGTTAAAATTTATGGAAACGATCAAAACAAACTGCATCAGATAGCCAAAAAAGTAGCCGCTTTAATCGAAAAAACAAAAGGAACAGCCGATGTTTTTGATGGTATAGTATTGGCAGGTCCTAGTATTAATATTGAACCGGATTATTCGTTATTGGCGCAATACGGAATTACGCCTGCTGACTTGCAATTTCAGATGCAAAGCCAATTGGAAGGAAACATTATAGGTACTTTATTAGAACAGGAACAATCGACCCCAATTCGGTTAATTTATAAAAACGCTGAAAAAAGAAGTCTAGAACAAATAAAAGAATTACAGGTTTTTCTTCCATCAGGACAGTCAATTCCGCTATCTAATCTTGTAAAAATTACACCCGAAAAAGGAAGTGCCGAAATACAGCGAGAGAATCTACAAATGATGAGCGTAGTAACTGGCAGACTTGATAATAGTGGACTTGGTTCTGTTATGACCGAAATTCAGAAAAATGTGGCTCAAAATATTGTATTGCCTCAAGGATATTATATCGAATACGGTGGTGCTTACAAAGACCAACAACAGGCGTTTAAAGAATTGCTTTTGATTTTGATTACTTCGTCAATTCTGGTTTTTGGTGTAATTCTGTTTTTATTTAGAGATTTCAGGGCTGCATTAGTTATTCTATTTATTTCTGTTCTTGGAATTTCGGGAAGTTACTTATTCCTTTTCTTAACCAATGTTCCGCTAAATGTTGGTAGCTATACGGGAATAATTATGATTGTAGGAATCATTAGCGAAAATGCCATTTTTACTTTTCTTCAGTTTCGCGAAACCTATAAACTGACTTTAGATATTAACCAATCTTTGATTTATTCGATATCAACACGATTAAGACCCAAATTAATGACTGCTGTAGGTGCAATTATAGCACTTATGCCGTTGGCTATTGGAATAGGAACAGGATCTGAACTTCATCAGCCTTTGGCCATTGCAGTAATTGGCGGTTTTATTGTGGCTATGCCTTTGTTGCTAATTGTGCTGCCAAGTCTATTGGCTATTATTTATAAAAACCCAAAACATCATACCTATTTATTATGAAGCAAAACTACCCTAATTGGTTTTTCGACGTAATATTAATTTCTAAATTCTCTTAAAATGTTTAAATCTATTTTATTGTTTCTCGTAAGTATAACAGCTGTTAGTGCGCAAAACAGCGTGTCAGATTCTATTGTAGTGAGAGATACGGTTCAAAATCTCAAGTTCAATTATAAACAATTAATCATCCCCGGAGTATTAATTGGTTATGGTTTTATAGGTCTTGAAAGTGATCAGCTCAAAAGTTTTAATACTCAGATTAGAGATGAGGTTAAGGAAGATATTGACAATAAAATTACCATTGATGACTTTTCGCAATATGCGCCAGCAGCTTCTGTTTATGCGTTGAATGCGATGGGAATTGAAGGAAAAAACAATCTAAAAGACAGGTCTATAATTCTGGCTACTTCTTATCTTATTATGAGTACCACAGTCTTTTCATTAAAGCACATTACAAAAGTAGAACGACCAGATGGAACGTCTAATAATTCATTTCCGTCAGGACATACTGCCAACGCTTTTGCGGGTGCTGAATTTCTTTGGCAAGAATACAAAGACAAGTCGATATGGTACGGAATCAGCGGATATATTGTAGCAACTGGTACAGGATTGTTTAGAATGTATAATAACAGACACTGGCTTACTGATGTGGCTGCTGGTGCCGGAATTGGTATTTTGAGCACGAAAGCTGCATACTGGCTATTTCCGTATGTAAAAAACACCATTTTCCCCTCCAAAGAAAACAAAGTTACATCGATGATTATGCCTTTCTATAATGGAAAACAAATGGGAGCGGGCATGGTCGTACAGTTTTAGCTTTTTAGAAGTTTTACCAGAATTTATAAGTCACAATTTTTAAATACCACAAGACGAAAACAAGTCTTAAAATTTGCTGTAAATGAAAATATCAACCGAAATAAACGATGTTCGCAGAACCGGTATGCGATTTTTGACCAAAAATATTGGTTCATCTCAAAAAGTTCAAATTAATACAATAGAAGATCCAGCTCTAATAAAACAAATTTTAATTTGTAGACCAAATGCAAGATTAGGAAATCTACTGCTTATTACTCCTTTGATCAAAGAGGTCACTGCTGCTTTCCCCGAGGCTCGAATTGACCTTTTTGTTAAAGGAAGTCTGATGCCGGTAATTCTAAAAAATTACAGTCAGATTGGTGATATTATCGTACTTCCTAAAAAACCTTTTAGTAGTCTTTTGGCCTACTTAAAAGTGTGGTTAAAGATAAAAGGGAAAAAATACGATATGGCCATAAATGTAGACAAAGAATCTTCGTCGGGCCGATTGGCCGTAGAACTCTCCAAAGCCAATTTTAAATTTTATGGAGATGATCTCAATGAAAACAATCTTAAAGCCGATGATTATTTGCATATTGCCAAATATCCGGTATATAATTTTAGAGAATTTTTGAAAAGCCTTTCTTTAAAAAACACCAATGAATCTATTTCAAATACTGATCTAAAATTAAGTGATGACGAATTGGCTCACGGAAGAGATATACTTTCGGATAAGTTTGATAATGAAAAGCCAACAATTGCAATTTTTACTTATGCAACAGGAGAAAAATGTTTTTCTGAATTGTGGTGGAGTGACTTTTATGAACTTTTAATTCAGAAGTACGAACGCGATTATAATATTCTTGAAATTTTACCAGTTGAAAATGTCTCTCAAATACGATTTAAAGCAACGAGTTTTTATAGCAAAAACATACGCGAAATAGGTGCTGTTCTAGCCAATACGGTTTTATTTATTGGCGCCGACAGCGGTATTATGCATCTTGCCAGCGCTGCCCAAACTACAACTTTAGGATTGTTCTCTGTTTCGAATATTCAAAAGTATGAACCTTACGGAAACGACTCGCAGGGAATTGATACTAATGTTATTGAAAGTCAAAAACAATACATACAAAATATTGATGCTATTTTACAAAAGAAACCTTTTATTAAAGTTTAAGTGTCTTGTTATAAAAATTAAATTTGTAAACACGCATCTTAACCATAATATTGTCATTTCGACGAAGGAGAAATCACACTAGAAACTC
>NZ_JPRK01000008.1 GCF_000832125.1 Flavobacterium hibernum
CCTCACTTGTCAGTACTTCGAAGAGCGTATATCGCTGTTGCGGGTGCAAAAGTAGACCCTTTATTTGCATTTCCAAGCTTTTTAAGGAGTTATTTTTAATCTTTTTTATCTCTTTTTCTTAACTCTCTGATAACACTAAACTTAACTTTCTATGTTTTTAAACTTTTGAAAGGTTTTTCCTTAACTGTTTGTGCTTTTTGTAATTTTTACTTTTATAAGGGGGGCTGTTTTGTCGACTTTGCAACTTTTTACTGATTATATAGAGATTTAGCATCTACAATATAAGGTACAATGACATCTCTATCAAACTCGCAAAGACACTAAGGAGCTAAGTTTTGTTTTATACTTATATATAATAGGTATTAAAAAACAAACCCGACACGTTATAAAACCTGTCGGGTTGTGGAATCAAAATCTCTCCTTATTATAAGGAGAGATTATTTTTTACTTTGAGTCTTTGCTCTACCTTCCCAATAATTCATGAGTTCTTCATAGTTTACTGGATTCGCAGATTTCTGATTAACTAAGCGACCCGATTCGAATGCTCGCAAAAGAATGGTTTCTATTAAATAATCTTCATTAACCTCAAAGGGTTTATATTCCGTTTTTAAACTTATGTCAAACAAATTTGCAGTAGTATTCGACACAAAGGCCTTGAATCCGCTTTTTAAGGTTCTAATTAATTCATAGGTTGTTATTCCGGTTTGCCTATGGATTAGTTTTACGAGAATCTGACCTTGTTTACGAGATAACTTTTTAAGTCTTTCTTCAAATTCATTATTCAGATAGTCTTCTACAATCTTAAAGTACTTTTTCTTTTCGCGATTGGTTTTCAAACGAGCCATGCCGCTATTTAAAGCTGTTAATCTATCCGCCGCTAATCTGGCGTACGGATATACTTTGTAAACTCGGTTCTGAAGAATCAAGAATTGTTTTTGTGCCTCGGGATCTAACTTTTCTTTAGAAATAATTATCTCAGGCAATTCTATAGTATCGTTTAAAATAGAGTCTTTTTCGGTTAATATATATCCCATTTCCTGATTTGGCTTTGGTGTAACCTGCGCCTGACTTGAAAAGGAAATTAATATAAAGAATAAAAGGCAGTAACTAAATTTCATCGAATCATAATTTAAGTGTAAAATTATATATTTATACACAACTCTAATACCAAATTTATAAATTAGCAAAAAAATATTTTTATGAGTACTAAATCTATCTTAAAAGATACATCAATTGCTTTCCTGGAAAGCTACTTAAATAACGCCTCTCCTACCGGATATGAGAGTGAAGGGCAAAAACTTTGGATGAATTATTTAAAACCTTATGTTGATACTTTTATTACAGACACTTATGGAACGGCTGTTGGTGTAATTAATCCTGACGCTCCTTTTAAGGTGGTTATTGAGGGACATGCTGATGAAATTTCGTGGTATGTAAATTATATTACAGATGATGGCTTACTATATGTTATTAGAAATGGTGGATCAGATCATCAAATCGCACCTTCCAAAAGAGTTCACATTCATACTAAAAAAGGTATTGTAAAAGGTGTTTTTGGATGGCCTGCTATTCACACACGCTTACGCGACAAAGAGGAAGCTCCAAAAATTAGCAATATTTTTATCGATTTGGGTTGCGAAACTAAAGAACAGGTTGAAGCCATGGGCGTTCATGTTGGCTGTGTAATTACATATCCGGATGAATTTATGATTTTAAATGAAAACAAATTTGTTTGTCGCGCTATCGATAACAGAATGGGTGGTTTTATGATTGCCGAAGTTGCTCGTTTATTGAAGGAAAACAAAAAAACACTTCCTTTTGGTTTATATATTGTAAACTCTGTTCAGGAAGAAATTGGGCTTCGTGGTGCAGAAATGATTGCACAAACGATTAAACCAAACGTTGCTATTGTAACAGATGTTTGTCATGATACGACTACTCCAATGATTGATAAAAAGGTAGAAGGCGATCTTAAAATGGGTAAAGGTCCTGTAATTGCATATGCTCCGGCGGTACAAAATAAATTACGTGATTTAATTGTTGACACTGCTGAGGAAAACAAAATTCCTTTTCAACGTCACGCAACGTCAAGAGCTACTGGAACAGATACTGATGCATTTGCTTACAGTAATGGTGGTGTAGCATCGGCGTTAATTTCATTACCATTGCGTTATATGCACACAACTGTAGAAATGGTTCATAGAGATGATGTTGAAAATGTAATTCAATTGATATATGAATCTTTGCTAAAAATTGAAAACAACGAAACATTTTCTTATTTCAAATAAGACACTATTTAAAATGTAAATTCGGTTATTTGCATGAATAACCGAATTTACTAATATAAAAATCATGAAAATATTACTACTCGAAGACGATTTTACTTTATCGAAAGAGGTCTCGGCGTTTTTTACTTCAAAAAAATTCGAGTGTATTCCTTATTATGATGGTTCTTTATTATTAAAAAAGTATTTTCCGTATGAATATGATTTAATCATTCTTGATATAAATGTTCCTGGAACAAATGGTATTGACGTTTGCAGAGGAATTAGAGAAGTAGACAAAAAGACTCCTATAATAATGTTAACAGCTTTTAGCGAAATTGAAGACAAACTGGCTTCTTTTGATAGCGGAGCCGACGACTATTTAGTAAAACCTTTTCACTTCGACGAATTATTCGCCCGAAGCTCTTCACTATTGAGACGAAAAGAAATTCCGCAACAAGTCGAGAAGAAAATAAACATTCTTGATTTAGAGATACTAGAAGACGAAATGAAAGTATATCGCTCAGGCGAAGAAATCAAACTTACTCCAAAAGAATTTAAACTTATTTTGATCTTGGCTCATGCCAAAGGAAAGGTATTATCGAAACAGTTTATTGCCGAAAAACTCTGGGATTATCATATAGAAACAAATCAAAATACGATAGAAGTCTATATTAACTTTTTAAGAAAGAAAATCGATAAGGATCACGAAAAAAAATTAATTCGTACCAAAATTGGTTACGGCTATTATTTAAGCGATCAGGAATGACATTAAAAAATCGGATATCACTTTTAGTAAGTTTACTTTTTACAATCCTTTTTGGATTGGCTTCTACATTGATATTTGTCTTGTATTCTAATTTTAGAAAAGAAGAGTTTAGAGATCGCCTTGAAATCAAAGCTCTTTCGAACATCAAACTTTTAGTAAATGTTAAACAAGTAGACAATCAGCTTTTAAAAATGATTGATCAAAACTCTATTAACAAACTCTATGACGAAAAGACTTTAGTATTTGATTCAAATTATAAATTAATCTACAGTAGTATTGACGATGCAAAAATTAACTGGTCTATTGATGATCTAAAATACCTTAAAAAGAATAAAACCTTTTTTAAGCAGCAAGGCGATTATGAAGTTTATGGAGTTTTTTATGACACAAAAGACAAAGATTTTTACGCCTTAATTTCAGCAACTGATGACTACGGAAAGAGAAAGCTACTTTTCCTGCGTTACACATTAGTTATATCATACATCTTTTTCACCTGTATTTGCTGGGTTTTAACCTCTTTTATGGTCAAAAAAGCAATGAGTCCTTTAGGTCTTTTTCATCAAAAAATAAGAAAAATAAATGAAAATAATCTAGATACTCGTATAGCATCTAAAAACAATAAGAACGAAATCGATTTGATTGCAAATGAATTTAATTTCATGATGGATCGAATTGAAATTTCTTATCAAAAACAAAAAGAATTTACAGCTCACGCCTCTCACGAACTACGAACTCCTTTATCGCGTATAACAGCTAAAATCGAAAATACTATTACCGATGATACGACATCTATAAAAGGTAAAACGTTTTTAAAATCTATTTTACTCGACGTTAATCAATTGACAGAATTGATTAATTCTTTATTGGTTCTTTCTAAAATTGATAATAAAAATCAAGAACATAATGACATCCAGCGTATGGATGAAATTTTGTTTTCGGCAATTGAAAACCTCAACAACAGTTTTCCGGATTTTGTTATTTTATTCGAAATGGAAGAAAATGACAATTTAGACACTGCTCTAGAGATTAAAGGAAACAAAAACTTATTGGAGATTGCTTTAAGTAATATCCTTAAAAATGCATGCGTTTACTCTGATAACAAACAAGCTAAAGTAAAATTTAGCATCGAAAATGATCATCTCGTTATTTCGATTTCAAATACAGGAGAAACTTTAAGTGAAAACGAACAGAAAAATCTTTTCCAACCTTTTATGCGTGGCAAAAATGCCAAAGGAACCAGTGGTTTTGGACTAGGTTTACGCATTGTTCAACGCATTTTAAACCTTCACAATTCTTCCATAACATACAGTACACCAGATATTAACACGAATTTATTTCGAATATTTTTTCATTCGTAACTTATTTTAAGCTATTTTTAAGGTAGATTTTAAGCACTCTTAAAGTCTGTTGATAGCATATTTGTATAAAATAAAAACGATACAATGAGAAAACTATTTGCATTATTACTACTTGTACTATTCAATCAAGTGGTTTTGGCTCAAAAAACACTCACCCTTCAAGACTGTGAAAGCCAATTTCTAAAAAACAATCTCTTTTTATTGGCGTCTCAGTATAACATTGATGCATCAAAAGCATTAACAATTCAGGCTAGAATCTGGGACAATCCAGTACTTAGCGCAGAACTTAATGCTTACAACCCAGAGCGAAATCAGTATTTTGATATTGGAAAAGATGGGCAAAAGGCATTTGCAATCGAGCAGCTTATTTATTTGGGAGGAAAAAAACGCAATGAAGTAAAGTTAGCCCAAACTAATGAAAAATTGGCTGAACTTCAGTTTAATGATTTATTAAGGACGTTAAAACTTCAATTACGAAAAAGCTTCTTCACTGTTTATTACAACACTAAAAGTCTCGAAACCACAGATAAACAGCTCGTTCATATCGAAGATTTAATAAACTCGTACACGGTACAGGCTCAAAAAGGAAACATTCCGTTGAGAGATGTAGTGCGTTTACAATCCTTATATCTAAATTTTAAAAATGAACGTATGGAAGTTGTAAATGATAATATTGAAGAGCAAGCAAGCTTAAAATTATTACTGAATACTTCTGATAATATTGTTCCTGTTGTTACTAGTGAAGATTTTAACAAATACACGAAAACAATTCCTTTTGATTTGAAAGTCTTACAAGATGATGCAATAATGAATCGGCCAGATTATTTAGCTCAACAAAAAACTATTGAGGCAAATGAGATAAATGTAAAATGGCAAAAATCTCTCGCGATTCCAGATATAACTGTTGGAGCAAACTACGATCAAAGAAGTGGCGCTTTTAATAAAGAGTCGAATTTAACCTTAGGAATTCCACTACCACTTTGGAACAAAAACAAAGGGAATATTAAATATGCCAAAACAATTCTGGAACAATCTAAAATTGAAAAACAGAATTTTGATCTTCAATTGCAAACAGAAATTACATCGGCCTGGAACAAGTGGGATGAATCTCGTAAGAACTATGTTGTTATAAAACCTACTGTAAATTCTGATTTTGAAGCTGTTTACAACGGAATCCTGAAAAATTTTCAGAAACGAAATATCAGCTTATTAGAGTTTACTGATTTTATGGAAAGCTACAATCAAGCCCAAATTCAAGTAAATGAATTAAAAAAGAAAGTGGTGCTTTCTGGCGAGGAATTAAATAGTACAATCAACAAAGACTTATTTTAAAACGGAACAAAATGAAACATAAACTAATTATAGCAATTGCTCTTGTAGCTTTATCAATTACAAGTTGTAAAAAAGAAGTCGAAAACCCAGAAACAAATACCTCATTTGCACTAAGCGATGCCATGCTAAAAACTACTACAACGGACGAAGCACAAACGCAACCTGTAAAAAATGTATTGAGTTTTTACGGAAAAATTACTGCCGATAACAACAAAATGATTGACGTTTATCCGCTTGTTGGAGGAAATGTAATTAAAGTGAATGTTGAACTGGGAGATTATGTAAAAAAAGGACAAGTTCTGGCTACTATAAAAAGTACCGATATCGCCGATTTTGAAAAACAATCTATTGATGCTAAAAATGATTTGTTGGTCGCAAAAAATCATTTGAAAGTTGCTCAGGAATTATTTGACGGAAAATTAAACTCAGAGAGCGATGTTCTACAGGCTAAATCTGAAGTAAATAAAGCACAATCGCAATTGGGTAAAATTCAGGAAACTTACAAAATTTATAATATTAAGGCTGGTTCTATTTATGAAGTTACAGCTCCAATTAGCGGTTTTATCATTCAAAAAAGTATAAATCAGGATATGCTTTTAAGAAGTGATCGCTCTGAAAACATTTTTGATATTGCAGAAATTAGCGAAGTTTGGGCATTAGCCAACATTAATGAAATTGACATTAATAAAGTAAAATTAGGAATCGATGCAGATGTTACCACTTTAAGTTATCCTGATAAAGTTTTTAAAGGAAAAGTCGATAAAATCTTTAATGTTATTGATCCCGAGACTAAAGCGATGCAAGCACGTGTCAAACTTCAAAATCCTGGTTATATGTTGAAACCAGATATGAATGCCAATATAAAACTGTCTTATAGCGAAGGTGAATCTATGATTGCAGTACCTAGCAAAGCAATCGTTTTTGATAAAAGCAAAAATTTTGTAATGATTTTCAAAGATCGTAACAACATAGAAACCAGACAAGTTGATGTATATAGAGTAGTTGGAGATACTACTTACATTTCTAGTGGTCTAAAAGAAAATGAAAGAGTTATTACCAATAATCAGTTATTTATTTATCGTGCTCTAAACGAATAGTTAAATGGAAAAATCTGTAAATATATTGAGTTTTGCAACGTTGTTTTTTACAACTATAGCATTTTCGCAAGAAACAGATTCTATTCGCAAATACAGTCTGAAATTTCAAATGACTTCTATCTATCAATATCATCCGGATTTTAATGCCGATTATTCTGGTACCAATAGTATGAAATCTCAAGAAGAAAGTGCTTTATCATTAACCTCAACTTTATATCTCGATGTTCCGCTTTGGAAGGGTGCAACTGCAACCTTTAATCCAGAAATGTCCGGAGGGCAAGGTTTATCGCAAGCACATGGTTTAGGAGGTTTTCCTAATGGAGAAACTTTTAGAATTGGAGACACAAAACCTGTTGTTTATGTTGCAAGAATGCTTTTGGAACAAAAATTTCAATTTAAGAATAATAAATCATTGCAATTGGTTTTTGGAAAATTTGGATTAGCAGATTATTTTGATAACAATACTTACTCGCACGATCCTAGAACACAGTTTTTAAACTGGTCGTTAATGGCACAAGGAGCTTGGGATTATGCGGCAAACACTCGAGGTTATACAGATGGATTATATGCCAATTATCAATTTGGAGATTGGCAAGTAAGAGCTGCTCTTACCGCTGTACCAACTATTGCAAATGGTCCAAATGTGGAATTTCGATTTAATGATTCTAATGCCGTAAATGTAGAAATTGAGAAAAAAATAACTTTCAATAACAATGACACAAGTAATATAAAATTGCTTGGATATAGAAATGTAGCCGGAATGGGAAATTATAACGAGGCCAATTCAAATTTTATAACCACTCCCGATATTGAAAGTACAAGGCAGAATGGTCGCACCAAATATGGAATAGGTTTAAATATGGATTATTCGCATGGAGATACATGGGGACTTTTTAGCCGAATAAGTTATAACGACGGTAAAAATGAAACCTGGGCATTTACAGAAATTGACAGATCGGCACAATTGGGTATTAATCTACAAGGAAAAATGTGGAACAGAACAAATGATTTTGCCGGTGTTGCAATAGTTGCCAACGGATTGTCTAAGCCTCATGAGGAATACCAAAAACTTGGCGGTAACGGTTTTATGATTGGCGACGGTACTTTAAATTATGCAGCAGAACAAATTGTCGAAGCTTATTATTCATTCTTAGTTCCTAACACACATATTACGCTTTCACCAGATTATCAGTTTGCAATGAATCCTGCCTATAATAAAGATAGAGGACCAATTCATTTTTTTGCATTACGTTTTCATACTGAATTCTAACTCGAAATGTTAGGTTAGACTACGGAATCAAATAATGGAAATATTACAATTTAAAATAAAAATTCATCATTAAAAATACTTTTTAAAATGAACAAATTCATACGAAATATTATCGCTTTCTCGCTTAAGAATAAAGCATTTACTTTTTTTTGGGTAGGATTACTGGCAGTTGCAGGATTTATTTCTTTCAAGAATATGCCCATAGATGCTTTTCCTGATGTAACCAATACGCAAATCATTATTATTACGCAATGGAACGGGAAAAGCGCCGAGGAAGTAGAACGTTTTGTTACTTCGCCAATCGAGATATCGATGAACTCTGTACAAAAAAAGACCAGTGTTCGTAGTATTACCATGTTTGGTTTATCGGTAATCAAAATTATTTTTGATGATGGTGTCGATGATACTTTTGCCCGTTTGCAAGTAAATAATTTACTAAAAAATGTTTCGCTCCCAGATGATGTTGAACCAGATGTTCAGCCGCCTTATGGACCTACAGGGGAAATTTTTAGATATATCGTAAAAAGTGACAGTCGAGATAGTAGAGAATTGTTAACCTATCAAAACTGGGTAATAGATAAACAACTACGTTCTGTTCCCGGCGTTGCGGATTTAAATGTATTTGGTGGACAAACTAAAACTTATGAAGTTGGAGTTGATCCTATAAAATTAGCAAAATACAACATTACGCCACTACAGGTTTATAATGCCGTAAATGGAGGAAACTTAAACGTTGGTGGTGATATTATCGAAAAAAATGGTCAAGCTTTTGTCGTACGTGGAGTTGGACTTTTAAAATCTGTTCAGGATATTGAAAATATTATCGTAGACGATGCACACGGAAATCCAATTTTAGTCAAAAATTTAGCTACCGTTTACGAAAGTGCTATGCCAAGAGTTGGACAAACTGGTCTAGCCAAAAATGATGATGTTGTCGAAGGTATTATTGTAATGCGTAAAGGCGAAAATCCACAGGAAACCTTAGCCCTAATTAAAGCAAAAATCCAAGACCTTAACGATAATATTCTACCAAAAGACATCAAATTAGAAACTTTTTACGATCGTGATAATTTAATGAATTTCACTACCGAAACGGTAATGCATAATTTATTCGAAGGAATTATTTTGGTTACTTGTGTTGTGTTTCTTTTCATGGCCGATTGGAGAACTACATTTACCGTTTCGATTGTAATACCGCTTTCCTTATTATTTGCCTTTTTATGTCTGAAAATGATGGGAATGAGTGCCAACTTACTGAGTTTGGGAGCAGTCGATTTCGGGATTATCATTGATGGTGCCGTGGTAATGGTCGAAGGATTATTTGTGGTATTAGACCATCGAGCACATCAGTTAGGAATGACAGCCTTTAATAAAATTGCAAAAGGAAGTTTGATTAAGAAAACGGGAGCCGAAATGGGTAAAGCCATCTTCTTTTCTAAATTAATTATTATTACCGCATTATTACCAATATTTTCATTTCAGAAAGTAGAAGGAAAAATGTTCTCTCCCCTAGCTTACACTTTAGGATTTGCCTTGATGGGAGCATTGCTTTTTACATTAACATTAGTTCCCGTCTTATCACATATACTTTTAAATAAAAATGTAAAAGAAAAAAACAATCCATTTGTTAATTTCTGGGATAGAATTGTTAGTAAAGGTTTTGCCTGGACTTTTAAGCATAAAGTTCAAACTCTTATAGGTTCTCTGGCTCTTTTAGTAACGGTTTTCTTTTCGGCCACATTTTTAGGAACTGAGTTTTTACCGCAATTAAACGAAGGTGCTTTATGGGTTACTGCAGAGTTACCAATGAGTACATCATTGCCTGAAAGTGTAAAAACTGCTGCCATTATTCGAAAGGATCTGGAAAGTTTTCCTGAGGTAAAAAAAGTTTTATCGCAAACAGGGCGAAGTAATGACGGAACAGACCCGAATGGTTTTGGTTTTATACAGCTTCAAGTCGATTTAAAACCAAAATCTGAATGGACGCGAAAAATAACCATGGATGATTTGATAAATGAAATGGATCAAAAACTAAAAGTTCATCAAGGAATTACCTATAATTACTCGCAACCTGTAATTGATAACGTTGCCGAATCTGTAGCTGGATTTAAAGCATCTAATGCCGTTAAGATCTATGGAGATGATTTAGATAAATTAGATGAATTATCGAATGAAGTTCTGGCAAAAATTAAAAACATTCCTGGAATAAAAGATGCAGGAGTACTTAGAAATGTTGGACAACCAGAAATTAGTGTAGTTCTAGACAGAGATAAAATGGCTGCATATGGAGTTACATTAACAGATGCTCAAGCAGTCTTGGAACTTGCTTTTGGAGGAAAAACAGCCACTCAAAAATATGAAGACGAGAAGAAGTTTGATGTTAGGGTACGTTTTTCTAAAGAATATCGTAAAGATGAAAATGATATTGCCGAACTTAAAGTTCCAACGATTAGCGGAATCAAAATTCCACTAAAAGAAATATGCGAATTAAAAACGATTACCGGTCCTGCTTTTATTTACAGAGATAATACAAAACGTTTTATTGGAGTAAAATTCTCTGTTCGTGATCGTGATTTAGGAAGTACTATTGCAGAAGCTCAATCAAAAGTAGCTAAAATGAAACTGCCAACAGGATATACTGTGGGTTGGACTGGTGAATTTGAAAATCAAGTTCGAGCCAGCGCACGCTTGGCTCAGGTTGTACCAATAAGTTTAATTGGAATCTTTGTTTTATTGTTTATTCTATTTGGAAATATTAAAGATTCACTATTGGTTTTGGCAAACGTACCATTTGCAATAATTGGAGGAATAATAGCTTTACATCTTACTCGAATGAACTTTGGAATATCGGCAGGAGTTGGTTTTATTGCTTTACTTGGAATTTGTATTCAAAATGGTGTTATTCTTATATCTGAATTTCACCATAATTTAAAAGCAAAATTCACCCTCGAAGAATCGATTTTCTTAGGAGTTAAAGCCAGAACAAGAGCTGTAGTAATGACTGCGTTAATGGCATCTATTGGTTTAATGCCTGCTGCAATTTCAACCGGAATTGGTTCAGAATCGCAAAAACCATTGGCTATTGTAATTATTGGTGGTTTAGTTACGGCAACAATATTAACGCTTTTAGTTTTCCCAATTCTATTTTGGGTATTCAACAGAAAAAAAGACGTTCCAATTGAATAAAAAATTCTAAGATTAATTAATTGGTTAAATTAATTTGATTAGGTTTTAAAGGAAAAAGCATCATTAGTTTTAATGGTGCTTTTTTTATTACAATAAATCTTAGTTTCTTATCTTGCGTTTGTTTAACTCTTTCATAAAAAACTATTAATGAAATACATCTATTTTTTAATTTCTGTTTTTACGGTCACTTTTCTTGCTTCAATCATAAATCCAAAAGAAGGTTTTACGTGTTTTCTTGAAGTAATTCCTGCGATTATAGGTTTTATAATATTAGCTTTTACCTTCAAGAAATTCAGATTTACAAACTTCACCTATACGCTAATTCTAATTCATTGTATTATTTTATTTGTTGGCGGACATTATACTTATGCCGAAGTTCCGTTGTTTGATTATATCAAAGAAATATTTCACCAATCTCGAAATAATTACGACAAAGTAGGTCATTTTGCCCAAGGTTTGGTTCCTGCAATGATTATAAGAGAATTGTTTATTCGCAAAAAAGTAATCAACAACAAAAGCTTCTTTAACTTTATTATTGTTAGTATTTGTTTGGCAATTAGTGCCACATACGAATTTATAGAATGGTTTGTTTCCTTAGCAACCGGAGACGGTGGCGATGCTTTTCTAGGAACTCAAGGTTATGTTTGGGATACACAATCTGATATGTTGTTTGCAACTATTGGAGCAATTGTGGGATTGATTTTATTTTCCAGGATTCAAGATAAACAAATTCAGAAGATTCAATTTTAAATTATCCAATCGCACCAGAGTTTTGTCTCAAAACTCATTTATAAATTAGTCTAAAGTTTATATATACCTTTCGACAATGCCAGGATCAACTTTAAATGCTGCAGAAAAATATAAAAAAACATATTCCTTAATTGTTTTTACCGCAAAGAACGCAAAGATTTTTATGTAAGAATGCTTCTAAAAGCACAAAGTTCGCTAAGCTAAATCAAAATAAAGCTTTGCGAACTTTGCCTTTTTTTATAAAAGCTGCGAGTAAAAAACTTAGCGTTGTCTGCGGTAATTTTTTCTGTACAGGATTTAATGTTAATCTTAATACTATTTTATACACCTAATTATAAAAATGAAAAACGACCTTCTGCTCAAGGAAGGTCGTTTCATGTACTAACTCAAAACTCTCGATTTAAACTGTTATTTTAAATCTTTCAAAATGGCAATTGCATCTGCCGCATTTGATAATTGTGCATATTTTAAAGCTGTGAAACCTTTATCATTTTTAACAGAAGGATTTGCTCCGCTTGCCAATAAAACTTTTAAAATTTCAACTTTGTTATAACGTGCTGCGATCATTAAAGGTGATAAATCTTCAGACATTTCGTTTACATCTGCTCCGTACTCGATAAGTTTTTTTACGAATGCAAGATCTCCTTTACCAACTGCCACATTCATTGGTGTTGAAAAACTATTTGAAATTTCGATTTGTGGTTTCACAAATGATTTTTGATTTGATGCCATTGAAACATTTGCAAATGCTACTAAAGCAACTCCTAAATAAACGATTGAATTTTTCATAATGATTGATTGTTAATTGATTGATTAATGATGATTTTTAATTTCTATGTAAATGTAATTCTAATTCATGTATTATGTATAACAAAGTACTATGTTTTAACTAATTCTTAACATTTCCTTAATAAAAGCTGATCAAACTTAAAAGTAATGTTATCTAATTAAATACTTCTCTATAGTAAGACTCCATTAAAAGCGAAATGTTACACTTAAAATGAAAATTTATAAAAAAAATCATCAAAAAAAATAGTATGCCACAAATCCAAGCCTTTAGTTTTTTAACTTTACTATAAATAAAAAGACTTAAAACGAGCGAATTACGATTTAACTAATCAAACAAAAACAGTTAATAACCTTAAAACCACAAACTATGGGAATTCTCAAAAAAATTCTGGTCATCCTGATTCTAATTGTAGCCATTGTACTAGTAGCTGCCTATTTTATGCCAAAGAATTATGCGATAGAAAGAGAAATAACGATTAATAAACCTGTTGATACTGTATTTAATTATGTTAAGTACTTAAAAAATCAAAATCAGTTTAGCGTTTGGGCAAACATCGATCCTAAAATGAAATCGACTTACAAAGGAACTGATGGAACTGTTGGATCGATATCGGCATGGGAAAGCGAAGTAAAAGAAGTTGGAGTTGGCGAACAAGAAATTACAAATATTACCGAAGGTAAACGTATTGACTTTGCTTTACGTTTTAAAAAACCAATGGAAGATACCGCTGTTGGTTTTATGTCAACTGAATCTGTCACAGCAAATCAAACAAAAGTAAAATGGGGAATTAGTGGTGTTATGCCTTACCCAATGAACATTATGTTGCCTATGATGAAGATGGATCAAATGATTGGAAACGATTTACAAAAAGGTCTTGAAAATCTAAAAGATAAATTAGAAAAATAATCTATTCGTCTAATAAATAAAAAAGCATCAGCGATAACTGATGCTTTTTTTTACGTCCTATTTTTTATTTTTCAAAATGGCAATCGATTCTGTTGATTGTGCATACTCTGCGTAATTTATTGCTTTTAAACCTTTTTCATTCTCAATTCTGGGATTGGCTCCGTTGTCCAATAAAACTTTAACGATTTCAAATTTATTAAAACGCGCTGCCAACATTAAAGGTGACATATCTCTGACCATCTTATTTACATTGGCTCCGTTTTCAATTAATTTTTTAACAGTTTCAATATCTCCTTCACACACTGCGTAATGTAATGGTGAGACTTCACTTGCAGGAGAATCGAATTGATCCTTCACTAATAGTTTGATATTGGATGCATTTGACACGTTTGTAGACATAGCAAGGGCTATACCTAGAATAATTACTGATTTTTTCATGTTGATTGATGATTATATGATTGATGTAAAAATTAAATTAATGCTTAAAATATCATTCTTAATTTTCTTTGATTACTCTATTAGTATTATAAACAATCAAATAAGTTACACCTAAATGCAAAAAAAATAAAAAATAAAAAAATGCAACTCGAACAAAATCCTCATTATACTTCTCTTAATTCTATATAGTCTTTTTTTCTAAAGTGCCTTTTTTGTATAGTCATCCAAATATTCACATCAATATTCCAACACATGTTGATGCCTTAGCAGAATTTATTTTTTTGTCTTTTTATTAATCTATGCAAAACAAAATGCCTTGCTATATAATAGCAAGGCATTTTTTATTTTAATAAACTTATGTCTTAAATAATTACTCTTTATTCGTAAGGTATTCAACTACATTTTTTTCGATACGCTGATCAATATTAGCAATGTCAGCTTTTACGAATTTTTCGCCTAAGATATTCTCGTACAACTCAATGTATCTTGCAGAAACTGACTCGATATATTCATCTGTCATATCTGGAATTTGCTGTCCATCTTGCCCTTGAAAACCATTCTCGATCAACCAACGACGAACAAACTCTTTAGATAATTGTTTTTGCTCCTCCCCTTTTTCTTGTCTTTCCTGATATCCATCTGCATAAAAATAACGAGAAGAATCTGGAGTATGAATTTCGTCAATTAAAACGATAACACCATCTTTAGTTTTTCCGAATTCGTATTTAGTATCTACTAAAATTAAACCACGAGAAGCAGCAATTTCAGTTCCTCTTTGAAACAAAGCGCGTGTATATTTTTCTAAAACAATATAATCTTCTTCCGTAACAATTCCTTTAGCCAAAATGTCTTCGCGAGAAATATCTTCATCATGAGAACCGTTATCAGCTTTTGTAGTTGGCGTAATAATTGGCTCAGGAAATTTATCGTTTTCCTTTAAACCTTCGGCCATAGTTACACCACAAATTTGTCTTTTTCCTAAAGCATATTCACGAGCCGCATGTCCTGAAACATAACCACGAATAACCATTTCTACTTTAAAAGGATCACATAAATGTCCAACAGCTACATTTGGATCTGGAGTTGCGATTAACCAATTTGGAACAATATCTTCGGTTAATTCCATGAATTTTGTTGCAATCTGATTCAGAATTTGTCCTTTGTATGGAATACCTTTTGGTAAAACCACATCAAAAGCCGAAAGCCTATCTGTCGCTACCATAACCAAAAGATCGTCGTTGATGTTGTAAACTTCTCTAACTTTTCCACGGTAAACTGATTTCTGATTCGGGAAATTAAAGTTTGTAGTTGTGATTGTATTACTCATTATCCTAGTGTTGTGTTGTTTTTTATGAATGCAAATTTAAAACTAATTAAAGTAAAAAAAGAATCTATTCAGATTCTTTTTTTTAGTCGCGGTTTTCGGTATTCAGTATTCAGTCTCAGTATACTGTTTACAGTCTCAGTTCAAAAACTCATATTAAAAGCTTTGTCAAAGTTTTAAATTTTGACAAAGCTCAAGTAAAAAATTAACTGTATACCGCGACTGAAAACTGTGACTGAAAAACTTATTTCTTAAGAAGCGTTGAATTAAACAAATTCAAGATTCTGCTATATTCGTCAATCCAGGAATACGTTTCTTTAAATCCGTGGGATTCTACAGGGAATGAGGCAAGAGTCCAATTCTTTTTTTGCAATTCAATAAAACGTTGCGATAAACGAACAATATCTTTATACTCCACATTATCATCAACCATTCCGTGTAACATAACTAGATTTCCTTTTAAGTTATCTGCAAAATAAATTGGAGAGCTTTTTTTGTAAGCATCAGGATCTGTCTCTGGAAAGTTTAAAATATTTCCCGTATATCCGTGATTGTAATGTGCCCAATCTGTAACAGAGCGCAATGCAGCACCCGAGGCAAATTCGCCCGGAGTCGTTAACATTCCCATTAAAGTAATAAATCCACCGTACGAACCGCCATAGATACCTACTCGATTTGCATCGATTCCGTATTTTTCCACCAGCAGTTTCTTTCCATCCAATTGGTCAGATAAATCTTTTCCGCCCATAAAGCGATAAATTCCAGTTCTAAAATCTCGTCCATAACCATCGCTTCCTCTATAATCGATATCTAAAACTGTATATCCTAAATCTGTCAGCATGTTATGAAACATGTATTCTCTATAATAATTGCTCCAATAATTGTGTGCATTTTGCAAATATCCTGCACCATGAACAAATATTACAGCTGCTTTGTTTATGTTTTCAGATTTTGGAGTATATAATCTCGCATTTACAGAAATCCCATCTTGCGCTTTAAAGGTTATTACCTCTGGTTCTCTCCATTTATATTTTTTGAAATCCGAAGAAACCGAAGAGGTTATTTGTTGTAAAGTTGTATTCTTTTTATTTTCGGCAACATAAAAATCCCAAGGAATATTTTTATAGGAATAACGAACCAATAATGATTTTTCGTCTGGAGAAACTACCACTTCATGCGCGCCATCTTTGGTTAAAATTGGTTCTAATGAACCTCCAGCAGTATTTAACTTGTAAAAGTTTCTGTTTCCAGGATGTGTGGTATTTGTAGTTAAATAAAATACTTTTTTATCTCTGGATAATGCTGCATCGCGAACTTCCCAATTTCCGTTTGTTAATTGCGTTTTCTTATCAGTCTTTAAATTATACGTGTATAAATGCGAATAGCCTGTTGCCTCAGATTGAAAATATACTGTTTCGTTGTCTGCTAAAAATCCAAGAACTCCAGAATCAAATGAATATGATGGAATTCCCGGGCCACCAATCCATGCATCATCATGTTGGTGTTCGATTTCTTTAAAAGTTCCGTTTTCAAGATTTAAACTTACCATCCATCTGTCTTTATTATCCTGACTTCTAATTTCGACAATACTTCTAGAACCGTCTACGTTATATACGGGAGCCTGAACGGTAATTAATTTATCTTCTTTGGCTTTATTTTTTAAATTATCATACGATTCGTAATACTTTGGTACATCTTGAATATGACTTAAAGTCGAAAAATTAACATAGTAAACGGTATCTTTTGCTACCGAATAAATTCCAAATTTGGTTTTGACCAAATTAGCTGTAGAAACTTTTTCTTTAGTATCGGGAGTTTTATTATAACCATCATCTGTTATAAAAACTTCCATTTTTTCAAGTTTAACATCTGCTTCTTCGACTAAACTAAATGTGGCAAAAGTTCCTTTTGGATTTGCTTTTAGATTGTACAAATTGTCTTTTCCGTAGAAATACTCTTTTGCAAAATCAGATTTCACAGCTTTATTTTTAGCCATATTCCATTCTTTTTTTGCTTCCTTATCTCTAATAAACTGAAATAACTCTTTTTGCTGCGTTTTTAAGAATGAATCTTTCTCTGGAGTCTTTTCTTTTTTAGTTCCTTTATTAAAGTTTGTAATTTGCAGAACTGTTCCTTCTTTAGCATCGTACTTAAAAATATTATTTCCTTGCTCAAAAAATACTATTCCTGCCGTTGCGCCAAGCTCCAGATTTGAAATTGCGGTACTTTGTTGAATAATTTTCTTAACAGCTTTTGTAGAAATTGTATAAGAATATAATCCTCCATTATCAATATAATAAACCACATCTGAACTTGGTTTTCTTTTAAAATCAAGTTTAGAAAAAGCTGCTTCTTTCGGTTCGACCAAAACAGGTTTTACAGCTCCTTTTTGCCAAGAATATGTACTTTCGCCAAGATCATTAGTTGGATTCCATTCAAAATACACTTTTTTTCCGTCCAAAGACCAGCGTCCGTTTGTTGGTTGATTTCCAATAAAAGATTCGCCTTTCATTATTTCTTCAAGCTTCAAAGTTTGGCTGTTGCCCGATATTGAAAGAATTAAAAAGGCAAGAATTAAAATGTTTTTTGTCATGGTTTTTTCTTTTGAAAAACAAAAATACACTTTGAAAATTATTAAAAAAACATTTCTGCAATTTGCTTGTAAAATCCTTAGTATATTATTCTTTTCATAAAAAAATCCTTGAAGAATTATCTCCAAGGATTCTATTTTTGTTAAAAGTTTAAAATTACAATTTCAATAACTTTCAATAATCTGTTTCGATCTAATTGCCACAATTAACTTTGGGCAAATTCTTTATTTAAAATTTTTGAAGCAATATATTTAGCTACACCATCTTCGGCATTTGTAGCAATAACTTCTAAATTTGGTAAAGTTTCTTTCAACAAAGCCGGAGCATTCCCCATAATCAAACCTTTTCCTGTTGCTGATAACATTTGAACATCGTTGAAACCATCTCCAAACGAAACTGCTTCACTTAATGTAAAACCAAGTTTTTCTAATACTTGTTCAATCGCAACAGCTTTATCTATTGATTTATCCATAAACTCCAAACAAGTTGGTAAACTGAATGCATGATGTAAATGTTCTGAAGAATTAGCTAAAATGGCATCTTTTAGTTTTACTAATTTTTCATGATTATCGCATGAAAAGAAAATTTTGATAGCACCAAAATCTTCAAGATTTTTATAATCTACCAATTCTGGACGATATTTCATATCAGCTTGAAAAGCATTTAATTTTTCGTTCCATTTATTGGTTTGCCAAACATTTTCTTTGAACAGAACTACAGTAATTTCAGGGTCAATTTCAACATTTAGGGCCGCTTTTACAACATCGCTATTCAAATTAAAAGAAAAAAGTTCTTCTTTCTCTGGTGAATGAATTCTTGCTCCGTTTGAACTTACCAAATAAACTGGCACTTCAAGAGTATCAATAATAGCCATTGCATCGAGGTGATGACGCCCGGTTGCCACTACAATAAGATAATTTTGATTGTGAAGTTCCTGAAAAATTGATTTAGTATAGTCTGATATTTTATGTTGTGGGTTGAGTAAAGTTCCATCAAGATCACTTACTACAACTTTTATATTTTTAAGTTTTGTCATATTAAAAGTCAAATATTTATAAAGTGCAAATTTACGGCTTTACGCTCAGAAGAGCAAAGAATAAAAACCTTTCAAGCCCGAAATAGGACAAGTTTATTATTTATTTAACTATTACGTTAAATATTGCATTATAAATACTCTAAACTTTTATAATGCCTGATTTGTATAAATTTAAGGCTTTCTCAACAACCATTTCAATTTGCTTTAAAGGCAAATCTTCGTTTGCATCAAAAAGCATAATTTTCATTCTCGAACGAGCTTCCTGAATTAAAAAGGACTCATCAAAGTGCTTTCCCTCAACAATCCCGATATAAGGCTGTTTGTATTTTTTATGCATCCATAAATAGCAGAACATTTTTCCTTTATAGCAGAAAAATGGCATTCCGTATTTTAAAACATGTGTGATATCATTGTCTTGTTTTAGAATAATTTCTCTTAATGCCAAAAACACACCTTTTGCAGGTTCTTCTTGTTTTAAATAGAAATCATCTAATGGTGTCATTTTCTAATCTTTTGTGTTCTTGCAAAAACAATTTTTAATGTATCTGAACATTGAGAATTTACCTTAAGTTTATAAAACAAGGAATCATTTTTAATGTAAAATGTTTCTTTTTCAAAAATTGCAAAAGATTTATCCTCTAAAGGATTACAATCTGTAATGGTCAGAACATCTTTTCTATTATTTTCCCCAAAAGGAATACAAAATATAAACGGAAACATTTTATAGCAAGTATCACTACTTGTACTATTTAATTCTAAAGAATCTCCAACTATCTTCCATTTTCCTTTAGAAATTACACGCCATTGACAACCTGCACTTTGATAACTAAATGAACTGTCTAAATTTATTTTAATACTTGATCTACCAGGAACTATATATTCAGTATCATACCAAGTACCAACGAATTTATTTGGCAAACTTTCTGATTTCTTACAGGACAATAAAAAAAACAATATCAAAAAACTAAATATCCTTAAATTCATCACTTGAGTTTATTCCTTTCCAATTTAAAATTTATCAAAAAAAATATTCGTTTTATACATTTCTTATAAAGATATGCATAAAACGAATATTAATAAATGTCAAAACACATTTCACGATTTACATTTGACATTTTATAAAATTAATCGTGATTTTCTATTTGTTTATAGGCATCAATTACCTTTTTCACTAATCTGTGACGTACTATATCTTTATCATCCAGATAAATAATTCCAATTCCGTCAACGTCTTTCAGTACCAAAATTGCTTCTTTAAGACCCGAAATAGTTCTACGAGGTAAATCGACCTGTCCAGGATCACCCGTAATCATGAATTTTGCATTTTTCCCCATACGGGTCAAAAACATTTTCATTTGCGAATGCGTTGTGTTTTGAGCTTCATCCAGAATTACAAAGGCATTATCTAGAGTACGCCCACGCATAAATGCTAATGGCGCAATTTGTATAATTCCTTTTAAAATGTAATCTTCGAGCTTTTCGTTGGGTAACATATCGCGCAAAGCATCATAAAGAGGTTGCATGTATGGATCTAATTTTTCTTTCATATCGCCGGGCAAAAAACCAAGATTTTCTCCTGCTTCTACCGCTGGTCGCGTTAATATGATCCTTTTTACTTCTTTGTCTTTAAGTGCTTTTACAGCCATTGCAACACCTGTGTAGGTTTTTCCAGTTCCAGCCGGACCAACCGCAAATACCATGTCATTTTTTTTAATGGTATCTACCAACAATTGCTGGTTGGGCGTCATGGCTTTTATTATTTTACCTCCAACTCCATGAACCAATATTTTGTCATGATCTAATGATTTTCTTTCATCCTGACCATCACTCATAATTACACGTTCAATTACATTGTCGTCAATGTTGTTGTATCGGGTAAAATGAAGCATAAGCCTCTGAAATCTTTTTTCGAATTCATCTAAAACTTCTTTTTCGCCAAATGCTTTCAAAGTCGTCCCTCTCGCTACTATTTTAAGCCTTGGGTAGTACTTTTTAATTATTTCAAGATGAGTGTCTTGAGCGCCCCAAAAGTCTTTTGGAGCGATGTCTATGAGCTCGATAATTCTTTCGTTCAAATGAGATAGTTTTAAATTAAAAATAAATCAGTTTTATAAAATTAGTGTTGTCGGGTGTTTTATTTTAAGTCGCAGTTTTAAGTCACAATCACAGTTTAAAATCACTTTTTTTTTTAAAACTGAAAACTGAAACTGAAAACTGACTCATTTTTATAATTTGTCTTTTCTTTCTTTCAATTTGCATTTACTATTGCTAGCTTTGCACTTCTCAAATTTAATGAAAATTAGATTTAAATACTACCAATAGTTATAAACAAAATTATGTCAATAATTACCCTTACTACTGATTACGGCTTAAAAGACCACTTTGTTGGTTCGCTAAAGGGTAAAATACTTTCTGAGTATCCAGAGGTTACAATTGTTGACATTTCGCATGACATTGATCCATTTAACACTGCCGAAGCTAGTTACGTTATTGGCGCAGCATATTTGAGTTTTCCAAAAGGAACTGTACACTTAATTGGAGTTGATATTGAACGTAATAAAGAGAATCAACATATTGTGATGCAATGGAATGATCATTTCTTTATTTGTGCCGATAATGGAATTTTAAGTATGCTTACGCAGAAGATTGTTCCGCAAAAAATTGTTGTTATTAATATCCATGATCGTTTTCCGAGTGAATTTACCGATCTAGATATTTTTATAAAAGTGGCCTCTCATATTTCTAAAGGCGGCTTGCTTAATGTAATTGGAAAAGAAATAACCGAAATCAAGCAAATTACAGAATTACAACCAGTTGTCTCAAATGATGGTAGTTCTTTAAAAGGATATGTGATTTATATTGATCATTTTGGAAATGTTGTTACCAATATTTCTAAAAAACAGTTTTCAGAAGTTGCCCGCGGACGATCTTATGAAATTGTAATGAAACCAAAAAGCATCAAAACAATTTTGCCCAATTATTCGGCTATTGCTACTTCTGATAAATATCCGATAAAAACTTACGAAGGAGAAAAACTTGCTATTTTTAATGAAGCTGGTTTTCTTGAAATAGCCATTTTTAGAAGTAATCCAACAAATGTAGGTTCTGCAAATAGCCTTTTAGGATTGAATTATCGCGATGTAATTACGATAAAGTTTTTATAAAAAAATAGCCCGCTGATTTTACAGATTTAGGCTGATTTACACAGCTTTTTTTATTCTATTTTCGTCGTTCCTCTAAACAACAATAACATAGCAAAACTATACTTTCAGAATATTTTATTTTTTCCTAAAAAGAACAATCAATTTTGGTATTTTTGCGCACCTGTAAGCGATTTTTAATCTAAAATCCATTATCAGAAATCTAAAATTACAAATATGTTTGTTAGAATTGTAAAAATGAGTTTTCATGAAGAAAAAATTCCTGATTTTCTGGAAAATTTCGAAACCGTGAAAGACAAAATACGAAATGCAGATGGAAATCGTTTTTTAGAATTGTATCAGGACAAAAATAACAAATCTATCTTTTTCACTTACAGTTATTGGGAAACCGAAGAGGATTTGGAAAATTATAGAAAATCTGAGCTTTTTAATACGGTTTGGGATTTCACAAAAAAACTATTCAATGCAAAACCGGAAGCCTGGAGTGTGGATAAAGTTTTTAGTTTAAATTAATTTGTTTCAAGTTATGTGCTGAATCTGAAAATTGAAATGAATTAACCGCAAAGAACGCAAAGATTATATTTAAAGGTTTTAGAAAACACAAAGTTCGCAAAGCTGAAACCTGAAACAAATTAAACTTGAAACAAAAATAAGTTACATGAAATCAATCATTTTACGAGAAATAAAATCCTTTTTTGGCTCTCCTATTGGCTATTTGGTCATTGCTATTTTCTTAATTAGCAATGGTCTATTTTTATGGGTTTTTGAAGGAGATTACAATATATTAAATACGGGTTATGCAGATTTGACTCCGTTTTTCACATTAGCACCTTGGATTTTAATTTTCCTGATTCCGGCTGTTACGATGAGAAGTTTCTCTGACGAAAAAAAACAAGGAACATTAGAATTACTTCTAACCAAACCCTTATCGATTTGGGAAATTGTAAACGGAAAGTTTTTTGGTTCTCTCCTACTCATCATTTTGGCAATTATTCCAACATTTATATATGTAAAAGTAATTTCTAATTTAGGCTTACCCGAAGGAAATATTGATATGGGAAGCACGATAGGTTCTTACTTTGGATTATTGTTTTTAATTGCTGCTTATTCTGCAATCGGGATATTTACTTCTACCTTATCAGAGAATCAAATTGTAGCTTTTATTATTGCCGTTTTTCTATGTTTTATCTTATATTTTGGCTTTCAAGGTTTAGCTTCGCTGATTCCCGGAAACTCTAATATAATTTCGGCATTTGGTATGCAAGATCATTTTAAGAGTATGAGTCGAGGCGTGATCGATTCTCGCGATGTTATTTACTTTCTAAGCATCACAGTATTATTTCTCTCTTTTACTGTTTATCAATTAAAATCTTTTAAAGCATAATGAAGGCATCTACTCAAAAAAATATCAAAACATTAGGTATTACTGTTTTTGTTTTAATCGTTTTAAATGTGCTAGGAAGTTTATTCTTTCACCGATTTGACTTGACTAAAGACAAACGATATACTTTATCCGAAACTTCTTTGCAAATCGTAAAGCAGGTTAAAAATCCTCTTTCGATCAAAATTTATATGCAAGGCGATTTGCCTGCTGATTTTAGACGTTTGCAACTAGAAACAAAACAATTATTAGAAGAATTTCAAGCCTATAACAGTAATATTGTTTTCGAATTCGTTAACCCAATGGAAAACGGAGAAGAAAATATGGATGTTGTAAAATCTCTGTATCAAAAAGGTCTTACACCCATAAACATTACCGTTGACGACAAAGGAAAACAATCGCAGGCAATGGTTTTTCCGTGGGCAGTGGCAGTTTACAATAACAAGGAAGTAAATATTCCTTTATTGAAAAACATCATGGGTGCTTCGACTACTCAAAAAGTAATTGGATCGATTCAGCATTTAGAATATTCTATTGCAGATGGAATCAATAAAATTACTAAAGACAAACAAAAAAAGGTTGCCATTATAAAAGGAAATGGGGAATTGAACGAAATTCACATTGCTAAGTTATTAAGGCAAATTCGCGAAAGTTATTACATCGGACCATTTACTTTAGATTCTGTTGCTAAAGATCCAAACGGAACTTTAAGTGCTCTAAAAAAATATGATTTAGCTATTATTTCTAAACCTACTGAAGCTTTTTCTGACGAAGAAAAACAAGTTTTAGATCAGTTCATTATGAATGGTGGAAAAACGCTATGGCTAGTTGACCAAGTTGCTGCCGATATGGACAGTTTATATAATCAAGCTGGTGCAACTTTGGCTTATCCAAGAGATTTGAATTTGAATGATATGTTTTTTAAATACGGATTTAGAATTAATCCCGACTTGGTAAAAGACGAACAAGGAAGTCCTATAAAACTAGCAACTGGCGAACAAGGAAGTGCAACTCAATATCAGGATTTTGTTTGGAAATATGCTCCACAAGTATATCCTACAAGTCAGCATCCTATTGTAAAAAACCTGGGCGGAATAAAATTTGATTTTGCCAGCCCGATTGATACTTTGAAAAACGGAATCAAAAAAACTGTTTTGCTACAATCGTCTCAATATTCAAAAACAATTGGAACTCCCTCAGAAATTAATTTGAATATTGTAACAGAGAAAACTTCTCCTCAGGATTATTTAAACAAAGGAAACATTCCGCTTTCTGTTTTGTTAGAAGGCTCTTTCCATTCTGCTTTTGAAAATCGTGTTTTACCTTTTAAAGAAAACTCATTTTTAGCCAAAGGAAAACCAAACAAAATGATTGTTATTTCTGATGGAGATTTAGCCCGAAATCAATTAGACAAAAATATGATGCCGGTAGAACTCGGTTACGATCAACGCACCGGAAACTTGTACGACAACAAAGATTTTATGATGAATTGTATTAATTATCTACTGGACGATACAGGACTTATTAACATTAGAAGCAAAGATGTCAGCTTACCATTATTAGACAAAGAGAAGGTTTACGAAGATTACACAATGACGCAATTCATAACTATCGGACTTCCAATTCTAATTTTATTGGTTTTCGGTATAGCATTTACTTACTTACGAAAAAGAAAGTACAGTAAATAGATGTTAATAAAAAATTTGCAAAACTAAGATTGTTTACGATATATTTGTAAAGTCTATTTTAGTTGATAAAGACTAAAGAAAACAGCAAAAATAAAACAAAAGAGATGAAATTTATAGTATCGAGTTCGTACTTATTAAAACAATTACAAGTTTTAGGTAGTGTAATTAACAGTAACAATACGTTGCCTATTTTAGATAACTTTTTATTTGAATTAGACAGCAATGAGTTGACAGTTTCGGCTTCGGATCTAGAAACTACAATGTCTGCTACATTATCAATTGATTCTACAAGTAAAGGAAGCGTTGCTGTACCTGCTAAACTTTTGCTTGAAATTTTAAAAACATTCCCGGAACAACCTTTAACTTTTACAGTTGAAGAAAACAATACAGTCGAAATTAGTTCAAACTCAGGAAAATATGCATTAGCATATGCTGCGGGAGAAGAATTTCCTAAAGCGGTTCATCTTGAAGAACCATCTGTAACACTTGTTCCTGCAGATGTTTTGGCAACTGCTGTAAGCAAAACTATCTTTGCTGCCGGAAACGATGATTTACGTCCGGTAATGTCTGGAGTTTTCTTTCAATTCTCACCAGAAGGATTAACTTTTGTTGCTACAGATGCTCATAAATTAGTAAAATATGCTCGTACAGATGTAAAAGCATCTCAAGTTGCTGACTTTATTATGCCTAAGAAACCTTTAAATATCTTAAAAAGTATTTTAGGAAGTTCTGATGCCGAAGTAAAAATTGAATACAACGATTCGAATGCGACTTTCTCATTTGATAATTATATTTTAATGTGTCGTTTAATTGATGGTAAATACCCTAACTACGAAGCGGTAATACCTAAAGAGAATCCAAATAAATTAATGATTGACCGTTCTTTATTTTTAAGTTCAGTTAAACGTGTTGCGATTTTCTCAAACAAAACAACACACCAAATTCGTTTAAAAATTGCCGGAGCTGAATTAAATGTTTCCGCAGAAGATATTGATTACTCAAACAAAGCCGAAGAAAGATTGACTTGTGATTATCAAGGAGATGATCTTCAAATTGGTTTCAATTCACGTTTTTTAACTGAAATGTTAACCAATTTACAATCAGATATGATTATGTTAGAAATGTCATTACCTAACAGAGCTGGAATCTTAACACCTGTAGATGGTTTAGAAGAAGGTGAAACTGTCACAATGTTGGTAATGCCTGTAATGTTAAATAGTTAACATCAAAAGTTCTTTTTGTTACAGGGATTTTTTTTAGTTTCGAATTAAAGATATATCATTGTAAAAAAAAAATATCGCTATTAACCAACCATTTTTTATACCTAGAAACCGCAATTCTCTCAAAAGAATTGCGGTTTTTTAGTTTTACACTGTTTTTTTTCAAATTAAAATGCAATGAAACTTTTTGTCGATTTTTACCGCAAAGCACACAGCGTTTTTTTTCTATACTGGAGCTTTATAAAAAAGGGAAAGTTCGCAAAGCTTTGCGAACCTTCCCTTTATAAAAACAATCTAAATATAAAAACCTTTGTGTGCTTTGCGGCTAAATCTCACAACCAACTTGAAACCCAAAACAAATTTTCTTTAACTTTGTAATATGAAAATAGAAATTTGGTCGGACATCATGTGTCCGTTTTGTTATATCGGAAAAAGACAACTGGAAACAGCCTTAGCTGAATTTCCAAATAATGAATTTGAAATCGAGTGGAAAAGTTTTCAGCTTGATCCAACTATTACTCCTCAATCAGGAAAAGATGTTTATACGTTTCTAGCTGAACGTAAAGGTATTTCTGTTGATCAATCTATAGAAATGCATAAAGGTGTTGTAGAACGCGCAAAAAGCGTTGGTTTAGACTATCATTTTGACAAAGCCATAATCTCAAACTCCTTGACAGCACATCGTATTATTCATTTAGCCAAAACTAAAAACTTAGGCGACGAAATGGAAGAAATTTTCTTTAAAGCTTATTTTACTGAAGGAAGGGATTTGAACAACAAACAAACTCTAATTGAATTAGGCACTAGAGCAGGTTTAGACACAAAAGAAGTACAAGAAGTTGTTGAAAATGAAGATCTGTATTTAAATGACGTTCACGCAGATATTCACGAAGCAAATCAAATAGGCGTGCAAGGTGTTCCCTTTTTTGTTTTTGACCGAAAGTACGCTGTTTCTGGCGCACAACCTATTGAAGCCTTTGTACAAACTATTAAAGAGGCACAAAAATAATTTTTAGCTTTTTTACAATAAATTAGCTTTTATTAGACTTTACTAAAAAGCAAGACATGAGTATTCAATGTCTTGCTTTTTTTGTGCAATACTTTATCGTGTTTATAATTTAGTATAACAATATAACTTTATACTTTTTACTTTCAGATATGGCTACTACCAAAACTACATATTAACGATAAAACTACTCCCTTTTCAGGTTTCAAAACCATCAATTACTCATTTAAACTATCGTTTATTACCCTGAAAATGCATAATTATTAAAAAAAAACATATTTTTTTATCAAATTAATCAATCAAACCATCCATATAACAACACAAAAAACCAATACATAACACCTTGACTAACAATACAGTTTACCAAAAAACAATATAAATCCAAATTATTTCCAAGCTACAATTAATATTTTATTACACTCTCTTAAGTTTTCATTTGTAAGATTTTGCAGTATTTTCTTTATATTTGTTTAAGTCAGTTGTTTCCATATTAACTCTAATATCAGAAATTATATGAAAAAAATACCACCGTTCTACTGTCAAATTTCAGCTAATGGAATTCCTTTTCTAATAACTGAAATTGTTCTACTCTTTCTTGACGCATTCAACTCAAAGAATATTAAAATCTCTTTATAATATTATTATCAAGATCCTTTATTAAAAGGGCTTGTAAATTATCATTGTTACATTCTCTAAAACATTTATAAATTATGAAGCAGAATAATTTTTTGTTGTTAGTATTCTTTTGTTCCTCTTTACTTTTATCCAGCTCCATATACGCACAATTAATGGCTGTAGAATCGAAAGACACACTGAATGGAAAACCAAAAGTTACAGCAAGACTTATGGGCCGCCTTAAATTGAACGGAATGTATGATATTAAAGGAAGTCTAAGCGGCAACAGCTCTTTTCTTATTCACAAAAATGATGTCACCGGTACTGATATACCCGCTTTTAGTATGGATATGCGTCAATCTCAATTACGCTTTGTAAGTACAATTCAATTAAATAATGGTAAAGAAATAAAGTCAATGCTTGAAGCCGATTTTGAAGGTGCTAACAACACATCGCAATTTAGACTTCGTCATGCTTATATAAAATATGACCACTGGACAGTAGGACAAACTTGGTCAAATTTTGGAGATTCTTCGCTATGGCCAGCTCCTTTATTAGATTGGGATGGCCCAACCGGTATGGTTCTCTCGCGCAGAATTCAGATTCGTTATACTGCAAACTTTGTAGAAAATGGACATACTGCTTTTGAAATTTCGGCAGAATATATGGAACCACGTCGTTTATACGATTATACATTAAGCCCAAATTATGGCGTCGATTATACTCCCTCTCGGGCTCCTGATGCCGTTGCTGGTATAAGATATGCTTTTGACAATGGAGGTTTTATGAAATTAGCAGGATTATATCGTAGTGTCGCTTATGACTCTAAAAATATTTCAGCAGGAGATACAGACTTTAATTTTGCTTCTAAAAATGGTGGAGGTGTTACTGCGATTACAAGTATATTTTTTAGAAAAAAATCAGGCTTAGTAAACAACTTACAAGCGCAATGGACTATTGGGAAAGGAATTAGTGATTATTTTTTAGCAATTGGCGGCTCAGGTCTTGATGGTTTTGCCAGTTCTGATTTTTCAGGAAAACTAAATCTTTTACCCGTACATGCAGGTTTCATTTCCTACGAACGCTATTTGAACAAAAAATTTCATTCGATGGTAATGGCATCTTACAATCATTTTTATGAAGGCGCAAGTACCCAGGCAGGATGGGATCGAATGACCAATTATCAATTTACTCTAAATGCTTCTTACGATTTTCTTGATTTTCTCACAATTGGAGTGGAACCACAAATTGGCTACAAACAACTACAATATGATAATGGCAATACACAAGGCGCAAATGCAGTCCGAATAAACTTTGGAATGTTATTTAATTTCTAATATCAGGATCAACTCAATAATACAAAATAAAATGAAAAAATTAATACTTGTAGTTTTGTTGTGCATTGCAACAACAATGGCTTTTTCGCAACAAAAGCCCAGAATTATTATCCTTGCCACTGGTGGAACTATTGCAGGCGAAGGAAAATCTGCAGATAAAGCCGGATATACTGCCGGTAAAATTCCAGTATCAGAACTTATAGGAAGCATACCTACCGTAAAATCAATTGCTGATATTACTGGGGAACAAATATCATCTGTAGGCAGTCAAGATATGAGTTTGGAAATATGGCGAAAACTGGCTATTCGTATTAATGAAATATTCAAAAAAAATGAAGCCGATGGTATCGTTATAACTCACGGAACTGATACTCAAGAAGAAACCGCCTACTTTCTTGACCTTGTTGCGGCACATGATTTACCAATTGTACTTACCGGTTCTATGCGTCCGGCAACAGCAATTAGTGCAGACGGCCCAAAAAACCTTTTTGATGCTATTACTGTAGCTGCCGACCCCAAAAGTAAAGGTCGCGGAGTACTGGTTTCTTTTAACGAATCTATATATGATTCCAGAGAAGTAACTAAAACGAGTACAACCAAAGTAAATGCTTTTAAATCTCCAAATTCAGGACCACTTGGAGAGGTTTATGACGGACATGTCGAGTATTATAAATCGTCTTTAAGAGAGACTTCTAAAGGAGGACCTTTTGAAATTAGCAATAATACAAAACTACCAAAGGTTGAAATTGTTTATATGTATGCAGATGCCTCTCCGGATTATATCGATTATCTTGTAAAACAAAAAGTAAACGGTATTATAATCGCTGGTGTTGGAAATGGTAATTTCTCTAAAGCCTTTACTGATGCTATAAAAAGAGCAACTAATGCAAATATTACAGTATGTCGCGCAAGCCGTTGTCTTGAAGGCAGAGTTGTATTAGATGGCGAAACTAACGACAATGAATTGGGAACTATAGTCTCTGATGATCTTAGCCCTCAAAAAGCAAGAATATTATTGATGCTTGGACTTACAAAAACAAATGATAAAAAAGAACTACAGAATTATTTCTTCCGTTTTTAATTATCAAACCTTATTAATCCTAAATAAATCCGTTTATGATATTAGTACAACTGGCCATACTTCTGGCTATGATCTTGATAGGATCTCGTCTTAAGGGTATTGGTCTTGGTGTTATGGGAATGATAGGACTACTTATATTTGTCTTGTTTTTTCATATGCGTCCCGCAGACCCACCCATTGCAGTACTTCTTATTATTTTAGCCATTGTTACCACAGCAGCTACTTTACAAGCTGCAGGAGGTTTAGACTATTTAGTAAGTATTGCTGAAAAAATTATTCGAAGAAATCCTAAACACATCACATTTATAGCACCATTTACAGTTTACTTTTTGTGTTTATTTGCAGGTACAGCACACATTGTATATTCGCTGCTTCCAATTATTGCCGAGGTATCGGCAAAAAAAAGAATACGACCTGAAAGACCATTAAGTATATCAGTAGTTGCTTCTCACATGGCACTTACCGGAAGTCCAATGAGTGCAGCAACAGCTTCATTGGCGGCTATATTAGCCTATTCAACCGCTGTAGTCGACATTATGAAAGTATGCATTCCAGCATGTTTGATTGGAATTGCCGCAGGCGTTTTTTCGGTATGGAAAAAAGGCAAGGAGCTTAATGAAGATCCTGAATTTCTAGAGAAAATGAAAGATCCAATATTTGCAGAAAGCTTAGAGCAAACATCTGAAGCTAATAGAGTCTTAAAACCTGGTGCAAAAACTGCTGTGCTTATTTTTGGCTTAGCCATATTATCAATTATCTTTTTTGGAGCTTTTCCACAATTCCTTCCTAATGTAGGCCCGGGAGCTGCAGGATTTGCTGTTGGTGCAGATGGAGCTGTTAATCTTACCGGATTAATTATAATGATAACATTATCAGCTTCGGCTCTTATAATGATTATTACAAAAACATCGCCAACTTTAGTATCAAAAATGAGTTTATTTACTTCAATGGCAACCGCTTTAGTATCCGTTCTTGGAGTTGTATGGATGAGCGCTACCTTTATGGCTACGAATCAAGGTTTAATAGAAAGTACTTTTCGAGAGATCACGTCAGAGTATCCTTTTACATTTACATTTGCCTTAATTATTATGGGTGCTTTAACTTTTAGTCAGGCTGCGACCACTAAAATTATGATGCCAATAGGCTTATCTTTAGGAATTGGTCAACCACATCTTATTGCGATGTTTCCTGCTGTTAATGCCGATTTTATTTTACCCGGATACCCAACATTGGTTGCTGCAATGGATTTTGACCGTACTGGCACAACTCGTATTGGAAAATATGTAGTAAATCATAGTTTTATGCTACCAGGTCTTGTTACAATCGCCGCAACTGTAGCTTCAGGTTTTGTATTAAGCATGTTTTTATAATAATAAAATCTTAAAAGTTTTCTTTATGATTTTTAAAAAGAAAACTTTTAAGATTTTATTATCGAAAAACTAAGTCAAAACAACAATGTTCTTCGACTTCGATTCGAATAACTATTTCAGAAAAAATCTAGATTCTAAAATCTACAATTTTAAATAACCCCCATTTTCTGCATTAAAAAAGTAGCGCTTTTATTTTTGCAGATTCCATTACGAAGTTTATAATCAAAATGAAGATCATTATTTTTGATTTCAACCTCAAAACACTGATTCGTTAAAATATTAGGATATTCATTTGTTGTTAAACAAACTTCAATATCATGCGTTGCAATAGCACCTATAGCATTCTTAGCCATTATCTTTTTTACAACCTCAATAGTTCCATTTCGTTTATCATCAGAGTTTGTTCCTCTTAAAATTTCATCTAATAAAACAAAAGCAGGACCGTTTTCTAAAGCATCCATAATTTGTTTTAAGCGCTTAATCTCAGCAAAAAAGTACGATTCACTATCAGCCAAAGAATCAGATAATCTCATTGAAACCAAAACAGGCAGCGGATGAATGTTAGCTTTTGAAGCACAAACAACAGAACCAATTCCTCCTAATACCATATTAATACCTAAACTTCTTAAAAAAGTACTTTTCCCAGACATATTTGATCCTGTTAAAATCACAAAATTTTCAGGATAAAAGTGAGTGTCATTTGCAACTCTCGTTGCCGGATTAAGCAAAGGATGACTTAAATCAGAAAATCCAATTTTATACTCCGAATTGATTTCTGGAAACACAAAATCAGGATTATTATAGGCTAAATTCGCTAAACTATTTAAAGCTTCAAATTCACCAATAATTTCAATCCATTTTTCAAGTTCTGTAGAATAGTTTTGTTTCCATTTTAAAAGTGCTTTTAAAACATGAAGATTGAATAAAAAAGTTCCGTTAAACACAATAGCCGTTACTAGATTATTAATTGTATCCATTCTCGAAAATAATTCCGATAATTGTTTCAAATGTGCACTTGCGGTCTCATTCTTAAAAACTAATTGTTTTTGTAAATCTTTTAATTTCTTAGACTGAAACGTTTCTGTTTCAATTTTATCAACTAATAAACTATATTGTTTGATTATTTTATCTACGTTATCAGCTTTAGCAATTTCAGATTGAATTCGTTTGAAAGATTGTCCTAAAACAATCAAATTTGCTATAAAAATATACGTTAGATAGGATAGTAAAATTATTTTTGAAGTAATAAAATATGCTATTAAAAAACCAAAAAATAAAGCAGGAAGAACTACTGAAAATACCACCAATAATTTGGGTAGTACATTATTTTTAAATGAATTCCAATGTAACAGAGAATCATATGAATTTTTAGAATCATTACTGATCATTGCTAAAGCTAAAAAATCCTGACGCCAATCTATTTTAGTTTTTAGCTCGTTAATCGCTTCCTGATTTTCCAGAATCGCTTCATTAGGCAATAACTTTAATAATTGATTTGCTAATGTTTTTTTTCCGATAAAAGTGGCTGTTCTATTTATATTTTGAAACAAAGAATGATCTCCAAAAACATCCAAATCGTAAGCATATGGATGATGAAAATCATTAAATTCGATTCCGTTTTCAAAAGGAATCTTCTCTCTTTTCAAATACGTAATTTCATTTTGATTCATTCTTAAAATTGCTGTAGTCAACTCTTTTTGAAAAGACAATTTCGAATGAATTCGCATTAAAATAATAAAACCAACAAAAGACAAAAAAGCAAAAACTACGTAAAGTATCTCACTTGTCTTGATGTAATAAAACATTAAAAACAAACAAAGAAAAACACTTAACAAACGCAAAAGACTTATGCTATTGTATCTTTTATTGATTCTACTAAAAACTTTACTATAGTGCTCAACTTTATTTTGATATACTTCCATTTTTTAAATTTAATGAAATACAAATATAGTTTTTACACTTACAAAATCACTATTCACGAACAATTGAATTTTAAGTTTCATGCATAACTAAAACTGGAACTGAAACTTCTTTTGCTATTTTTTTCGAAAAACTAGATTCAAAAATACTCTCAAAGAAAGATCTTTTATGTGTTATAGTTGTTAATACATCAACATCTTTATAAAGTATAAAATCAAGAATTGTCTCTTTGACTTCATCACTTGGCAGGACTAAAAATTCTACGTTTTCACCGGCAAATTCTTTTTCCCACTCTTTAATAGTAGCATCAGAAACATCAGTGTTCGAAGTCCTAACATATAAGCTCTTTACTTTTGCATTAGTTTTCTTTGCAATTTCAATTACTTTTCTAAGTTCTGCTTTATCTTTTTCACGATAACGAGTTGTAAAACCAATTATTTTTATCTTTTTATATTTCGCATTTGCAGGAACGCATAAAATAGGAACCTTAACTTCTGAAATTACAGAACTAGTATTTGATCCGGTAAAGAACTTTGTCCAGTCGGAAACACCAGAAGTCCCCATTATTACAAAATCAATTTTATCTTCCTCAATAGCATTCTTTAAATTAAAAATTAAATCCCCATCCATTAAACGATGTTTAATAACAATATCATCTAGTTTTCGTTCCGTAGCAATTGCTCTAAGCTTTGGAATTTCATCTTTAAACATTTCAAATTTTGCCAATTCTATTGAACTATAAATTGAAGCATAATTTTCAGGGAAAAATTGACTATCGTAAACCGGAATCTCAAAAGTATGTAGCAAAACAAGTTCGGCCTTAACGACTTTAGCAAATTCTAAAGCATGAACGAAAGCATTTGTTGCTGCTTCAGAAAAATCTGTGGGAAATAATATCTTTTTCATTTTATTTGAGATTAGGAGGTTTGTTTCTCAAATTTAATCATTATAAAATCAAAACAACCTGATAATTATCAGTATTTTAACATTTAATTTTTACAAAAAATCAACCTTTTAAACAATTAGAACTATTCTTTTCTACAATAGTTCTAATTCGCATCATTAGGGCTTTTTTTATACCTTTGTACTATGATAAATCAAGATTCTATAGTTGCATTAGCCACTCCATCTGGAGCTGGAGCTATTGCTATTATTCGTATTTCAGGCTCAGAAGCAATTTCTATTGGAAATTCAGTTTTTAAATCAATAAAAAACAAAGACCTAACCAAGCAAAAAACACATACTTTACATCTTGGTCATATTGTTGATGATTCAAAAACACTTGACGAAGTATTAGTTTCTGTTTTCAAAGGCCCAAACTCCTATACAGGCGAGAATACCATTGAAATCTCTTGCCATGGATCAACTTACATTCAACAGCAAATTATTCAATTACTTTTACGAAAAGGATGTCGAATGGCGGATGCGGGCGAATTTACCTTGAGAGCCTTCCTTAACGGAAAACTTGATCTATCGCAAGCAGAGGCCGTTGCCGATTTGATTTCATCAGATAACGAAGCATCTCACCAAATTGCAATGCAACAAATGCGTGGTGGTTTTAGTAATGAAATAGCCAAATTGCGTGAAGAACTTTTAAACTTTGCCTCTTTAATTGAACTTGAATTAGATTTTGCAGAAGAAGACGTAGAATTTGCAGATAGAACTCAATTTTATGAATTATTAAATAGAATTGAATTTGTTTTAAAACGCCTAATCGATTCTTTTGCAGTTGGGAATGTTATTAAAAATGGGATTCCTGTTGCAATTGTTGGAGAGCCAAATGTTGGAAAATCAACTTTACTAAATGCTTTATTAAACGAAGAGCGCGCTATTGTTTCTGATATTGCTGGAACAACTAGGGATACTATTGAAGACGAATTAGTTATTGGAGGAATTGGTTTCAGATTTATTGATACTGCTGGAATACGCGAAACAAAAGACGTTGTAGAAAGCATTGGTATTAAAAAAACTTTCGAAAAAATAGATCAGGCACAAGTTGTAATTTATTTATTTGATGGTTTAAAATTTCAGGTTTCAAGCTCTGAGTTTGTTTCTGAAATCGAACAAATAAAAAATAAATATCCGCTAAAACCTTTAGTAATAGTAGTAAATAAAAAAGACATACTATCTATCGACGAAGTTTCAAACATTACAACCAAGTTAGAAAATCTAAATGCAAAACTTTTATTGATTTCGGCGAAAGAAAAAATTGGTGTTGATGACTTAAAAAATGAATTACTTTCTTTTGTTAATACAGGTGCTTTACGCAACAATGAAACCATCGTTACCAACACAAGACATTACGACTCTTTATTAAAAGCTTTAGACGAGATTACAAAAGTAAAATTCGGACTTGAAACAAATCTTTCAAGCGATTTAATTGCACTTGATATTCGCGAGGCTTTATATCAATTCGGATTAATTACTGGCCAAGTATCTAACGACGAATTATTAGGGAATATTTTCGCCAACTTTTGCATCGGGAAGTAAATGACTATACAAGATTTAATAGGAGATTATTCCGTTTCCGGGAGTAATCAAGATGAAACCAATCAAATAACTTATAAAGGAATTGTCGTTTATAAATGTATAACTAAAGATATACTGGAAGGATTTTGGTCTGAAAAACATGGAAATCCTCTCTATTTAGGAACCGAGTATTGTTTAAGAATGAAAAGCAATGAACAATTAAACTAGATTATACTTAACATCTAGCCCCAAATTATAGAGCCTAGAGTTAAGATCGTGGTTTAGACAAGTTTCTGTCATACATAATAATAGTTCCCGCCACAGCAACATTTAAACTCTTTTCTGATTTAAATTTTACCAAATTATGACATTTATCCATTACTTTTTTGGATAAGCCATGATCTTCGGCCCCCAATAAATAAACACAGCGTCTTGGATGTTCAAAGGTTTCTAGATCAGAAGCTTTTTCATCTAATTCCACACCAACTAATCGCGCTCCTTTTGGTAAGTTTTCAAAAAAGGCTTCAAAAGTATCATAATGAAAATAAGGAATTGCTTTTACCGCATCATGTGTGTCACAGGCTTGTTTGGCATATCGATTACCAATTGTAAATATAAAAGTAGCCCCTAAGTTTTGAGCAGATCGCCACAAAACACCAAGGTTTTCGGGTGTTTTACCATTTTGTATTCCAATCCCAAAATATTCATTTATAAAGTTATCATTCATAAAAGCAAAAGTACAAACTGTAAGTACAAAAATCAACTTTTATTGACATGAAGGAAGCATCCATATTGAAATACTTTAAAATTCACAATTCTAAAAATATTTCGATTGAGAACTTACCAATTAGATTATTCGTAAAACTTGAGTTTATTGCAAAAAAAAACTTCAATTAGCCAAGCCAATTGAAGTTTTTAGTACTCAGAGCGGGACTTGAACCCGCACGAACATTACTGTTCACTGGATTTTAAGTCCAGCGTGTCTACCAATTTCACCATCCGAGCATGATGTGGTACCTCCAGGGATCGAACCAGGGACACATGGATTTTCAGTCCATTGCTCTACCATCTGAGCTAAGGTACCTTATTCTATTATAAAAATAAGAATAAAAAACCCTGTCTTTAGAACAGGGTTTTTGAAAAGAAAGGCGACGACATACTCTCCCACATAACTGCAGTACCATCTGCGCAGGCGGGCTTAACTACTCTGTTCGGGATGGGAAGAGGTGAGCCCCGCCGCAATAACCACCTTAAGGTCGTTGTTACTTGAGGTAACTTTTTTAATTAACAATTGATAATTCACAATTTATAATTAAAAATAATATCTTAACATACTGAGATAAAGAAAAGTACTTTTATTTACTATTTTAGAAAGTTTCTCCCCCCGATTTACATCGGGGGAAAAGGGTGTACATAAGCTTACGGATTATTAGTACTACTCGACTATGACATTACTGCCTTTACATCTATAGCCTATCAACGTGGTCATCTTCCACGATCCTTAAAAGAAATCTCATCTTGTGGTGGGTTTCGCGCTTATATGCTTTCAGCGCTTATCCCTTCCAAACGTAGCTACTCTGCGGTGCCCCTGGCGGGACAACAGATACACTAGAGGTTTGTCCAATTCGGTCCTCTCGTACTAGAATCAGATCCACTCAAATTTCTAACGCCCACAGTAGATAGAGACCGAACTGTCTCACGACGTTCTGAACCCAGCTCGCGTGCCACTTTAATGGGCGAACAGCCCAACCCTTGGGACCTTCTCCAGCCCCAGGATGTGACGAGCCGACATCGAGGTGCCAAACCCCCCCGTCGATATGAGCTCTTGGGGGAGATCAGCCTGTTATCCCCGGCGTACCTTTTATCCTTTGAGCGATGGCCCTTCCATGCGGAACCACCGGATCACTATGCTCTACTTTCGTACCTGATCGACCTGTATGTCTCTCAGTCAAGCTCCCTTATGCCATTGCACTCTACGCACGGTTACCAAGCGTACTGAGGGAACCTTTAGAAGCCTCCGTTACTCTTTTGGAGGCGACCACCCCAGTCAAACTACCCACCAAGCAATGTCCTCTCCTAAGAGAGTTAGGCCTCAGATAAACAAAGGGTTGTATTTCAACAATGACTCCACAACGCCTGGCGACGCCGCTTCAAAGTCTCCAACCTATCCTACACATCATTTATCCAAGGTCAATACTAAGCTATAGTAAAGGTGCACAGGGTCTTTTCGTCCCACTGCGGGTAAACGGCATCTTCACCGTTACTACAATTTCACCGAGCTCATGGCTGAGACAGTGTCCAGATCGTTACACCATTCGTGCAGGTCGGAACTTACCCGACAAGGAATTTCGCTACCTTAGGACCGTTATAGTTACGGCCGCCGTTTACTGGGGCTTCAATTCAATGCTTCTCCGAAGATAACATCTCCTCTTAACCTTCCAGCACCGGGCAGGTGTCAGGCCCTATACTTCATCTTACGATTTTGCAGAGCCCTGTGTTTTTGATAAACAGTCGCCTGGACCTCTTCACTGCGGCCCTGATTACTCAGGGCGACCCTTCTCCCGAAGTTACGGGTCTATTTTGCCTAATTCCTTAGCCATGAATCTCTCGAGCACCTTAGGATTCTCTCCTCAACTACCTGTGTCGGTTTACGGTACTGGTACTAATTACCTGAAGTTTAGAGGTTTTTCTTGGAAGCCCTTAGGCGCACTATCTCTTTGTCCGAAGACTCCGAGTACTATCGTATTTCCCCAAGCCGCGTGGATTTGCCTGCGCAGCTTATAGGTAGGTACTTCAACGAACTATTCCGTCAGTTCGCGGCGCTTTCATCACTCCGTCACCCCATCACAGTAATTAGTAGTACGGGAATATTAACCCGTTAGCCATCGACTGTCCCTTTCGGGTTCGCCTTAGGACCAGACTAACCCACAGCTGATTAGCATAGCTGTGGAAACCTTAGTTTTTCGGTGTGCGGGTTTCTCGCCCGCATTATCGTTACTTATGCCTACATTTTCTTTTCTAACCAGTCCAGCATGCCTTACGACACACCTTCAACCCTGTTAGAATGCTCCCCTACCACTTACAGTCAGACTGTAAATCCATAGCTTCGGTAATACGCTTATGCCCGATTATTATCCATGCTCGTCCGCTCGACTAGTGAGCTGTTACGCACTCTTTAAATGAATGGCTGCTTCCAAGCCAACATCCTAGCTGTCTGGGCAGACAAACCTCGTTCTTTCAACTTAGCGTATATTTGGGGACCTTAGCTGATGGTCTGGGTTCTTTCCCTCTCGGACTTGGACCTTAGCACCCAAGCCCTCACTGTTATGAAACATTATATAGCATTCGGAGTTTGTCAGGAATTGGTAGGCGGTGAAGCCCCCGCATCCAATCAGTAGCTCTACCTCTATATAACTTTACGCATAACGCTGCACCTAAATGCATTTCGGGGAGTACGAGCTATTTCCGAGTTTGATTGGCCTTTCACCCCTACCCACAGGTCATCCGAAGACTTTTCAACGTCAACCGGTTCGGTCCTCCACTGTGTGTTACCACAGCTTCAACCTGCCCATGGGTAGATCACACGGTTTCGCGTCTAACACTACTGACTAAAGCGCCCTATTCAGACTCGCTTTCGCTACGGATCCGTGGCTTAACCACTTAACCTTGCCAGCAACGTTAACTCGTAGGCTCATTATGCAAAAGGCACGCCGTCACCCCACGAAAGGGCTCCGACCGCTTGTAAGCGTATGGTTTCAGGATCTATTTCACTCCGTTATTCACGGTTCTTTTCACCTTTCCCTCACGGTACTGGTTCACTATCGGTCTCTCAGGAGTATTTAGCCTTAGCGGATGGTCCCGCCAAATTCAGACAGGGTTTCACGTGCCCCGCCCTACTCAGGATACCACTATCTATTATACTCGTTACCCATACGGGACTATCACCCTCTTTGGTGTCACTTTCCAGTAACTTCCGGTTCCTTGTACATAAAATGTCGTGGTCCTACAACCCCAACATTGCCGTAACAACATTGGTTTGGGCTAATCCGCGTTCGCTCGCCACTACTTACGGAATCACTTTTGTTTTCTTCTCCTCCGCCTACTTAGATGTTTCAGTTCAGCGGGTTTGCCCACCTATCGGTGTACTATGTCTTCAACATAGTGGGTTGCCCCATTCAGGTATCTACGGATCAATCGGTGTGTGCCCGTCCCCGTAGCTTTTCGCAGCTTATCACGCCTTTCATCGCCTCTGAGAGCCAAGGCATCCCCCATACGCCCTTATTTTGCTTATTGTACCAATCATAAATTAATATGACCGTTTTTTTTTGTCTTTTATTATTCGTATTACTACTATAACAAAAAACGCTTTCTACTTTTTATTATTTTCTTATCTCAATATGTCAATGAACTTTTATTGTCTATCTTTATAGACAATCAGTGGAGAATAACGGAGTCGAACCGTTGACCTCCTGCGTGCAAGGCAGGCGCTCTAGCCAGCTGAGCTAATCCCCCATTTTTCAATCTTAGATTGTAGAATTCAGATTTTAGATTTTTTAATTCTTCTCTAATTTCTTTTGGTGAATTCCAACTTCTAGAATTTCCTTTTTCAAGTTAAATAGTAGTCCCGGGCAGACTCGAACTGCCGACCCCTACATTATCAGTGTAGTACTCTAACCAGCTGAGCTACGAGACTCTGTTTTACTTAAAATTTATTATTTGAACTAACAGCAAGAGTAATTGAATCTGGTGATTCAGAACCTATAAATGAACATCTTTTTTCCTCAACGTGTGCAAGCACTAACATTTGAGGCTCTAGAAAGGAGGTGTTCCAGCCGCACCTTCCGGTACGGCTACCTTGTTACGACTTAGCCCTAGTTACCAGTTTTACCCTAGGCAGCTCCTTGCGGTCACCGACTTCAGGCACCCCCAGCTTCCATGGCTTGACGGGCGGTGTGTACAAGGCCCGGGAACGTATTCACCGGATCATGGCTGATATCCGATTACTAGCGATTCCAGCTTCACGGAGTCGAGTTGCAGACTCCGATCCGAACTGTGACCGGTTTTATAGATTCGCTCCTGGTCGCCCAGTGGCTGCTCTCTGTACCGGCCATTGTAGCACGTGTGTAGCCCAAGGCGTAAGGGCCGTGATGATTTGACGTCATCCCCACCTTCCTCACAGTTTGCACTGGCAGTCTTGTTAGAGTTCCCGACTTGACTCGCTGGCAACTAACAACAGGGGTTGCGCTCGTTATAGGACTTAACCTGACACCTCACGGCACGAGCTGACGACAACCATGCAGCACCTTGTAATTTGTCTTGCGAAAGATCTGTTTCCAAATCGGTCAAACTACATTTAAGCCTTGGTAAGGTTCCTCGCGTATCATCGAATTAAACCACATGCTCCACCGCTTGTGCGGGCCCCCGTCAATTCCTTTGAGTTTCATTCTTGCGAACGTACTCCCCAGGTGGGATACTTATCACTTTCGCTTAGCCACTGAAATTGCTTCCAACAGCTAGTATCCATCGTTTACGGCGTGGACTACCAGGGTATCTAATCCTGTTCGCTACCCACGCTTTCGTCCATCAGCGTCAATCCATTAGTAGTAACCTGCCTTCGCAATTGGTATTCCATGTAATCTCTAAGCATTTCACCGCTACACTACATATTCTAGTTACTTCCTAATAATTCAAGTCTAACAGTATCAATGGCCGTTCCACCGTTGAGCGATGGGCTTTCACCACTGACTTATTAAACCGCCTACGGACCCTTTAAACCCAATGATTCCGGATAACGCTTGGATCCTCCGTATTACCGCGGCTGCTGGCACGGAGTTAGCCGATCCTTATTCTTACAGTACCGTCAAGGTTCTACACGTAGAACTGTTTCTTCCTGTATAAAAGCAGTTTACAATCCATAGGACCGTCATCCTGCACGCGGCATGGCTGGATCAGGCTTGCGCCCATTGTCCAATATTCCTCACTGCTGCCTCCCGTAGGAGTCTGGTCCGTGTCTCAGTACCAGTGTGGGGGATCTCCCTCTCAGGACCCCTACCCATCGTAGCCTTGGTAAGCCGTTACCTTACCAACTAGCTAATGGGACGCATGCTCATCTTTTACCGTTGTGACTTTAATAGTGGCTTCATGCGAAGCTGCTATGCTATGAGGTATTAATCCAAATTTCTCTGGGCTATCCCTCTGTAAAAGGTAGATTGCATACGCGTTACGCACCCGTGCGCCGGTCTCTTGGTCCGAAAACCAATACCCCTCGACTTGCATGTGTTAAGCCTGCCGCTAGCGTTCATCCTGAGCCAGGATCAAACTCTTCATCGTATATTGTTTGTTCTAATAAATCAGAACTAAGTATTATGCGACGTTTTCTCTATCGGTTCTTCTAAAATCTCTCGATTCCATTACTCTTATTCTTTTGTTTTAACATCTCTGTTAAAACGGCTGTCAATTCAATATGTCTACGAACGTGTTTCTTTTTTAATATCGCTTGTTTCTCAAAGCGGGTGCAAAAGTAAAAAACTTATTTATATCTGGCAAGAAAATTTTAAAGTTTTTTTTGAAAATTTCTTTCCAACTTTCCTTCAATTCCTAACCAGTCTTTCAATGAGCTTCCCTTGTTTTGCGGGGTGCAAATGTAATATCCATTTTCTAATCTCACAAGCTTTTCTTAACATTTCTTAGAAAATAAATTTTCATTTCTGTTAATCTCACTTGTCAGTATTTCGAAGAGCGTATATCGCTGTTGCGGGTGCAAAAGTAGTCCCTTTATTCAGTTAAACAAGCTTTTTAAGGAGTTATTTTTGATCTTTTTTATAAGTAACTGTCTTTATGCTTCTTACAGCGCTAAGTTTTTTTGATCTTTGTAGGGTTTTAGTTGGTTTTGTTTGCTTTTTCTGGATTGGCATGAATCTCAACAAAACACAAAACTAGATTTTATTGGTGGTTTTGGTTTCGCGCAGAGACGCCAAGGCACTAAGTTTTGATTTTGGAGCGTTTTATTTCTCTTTTATTACAACAAGCCTCTTTTGAAAGATACTCCCCTAGCCCCAATAGTAGTAGAAATCCCTTTGTGCCGGCGTTCGGCACAAAAGATTGGAACGGATAGCGGGAGATAGCTCCTAAACAAAATTCCAAATTTTTTCAAATTCCAAATTCCAAAATTAAAACGCTACGACTTTGGGCAGCCAGACATAGTCACTCTTATATATAATTAGGTACCACAAAAAAAAAACGACAGCTTTTTAAAACTGTCGGGTTTGGGGTTTGAAATCTTACCTTATATATAGGAGAGGGAAAACCCTACTTATATATTGTTTATGTCATCTATTACTTCTTTTGTAATGTGGATACTTTTGAGCTTGGCCTGGTGGTCGAAAATTGGACTTGTTGCCATTAGCTCGTCTACGCGTGCGTAGTCGATGAACTTTTTAAGATCTATTATTAGCTGTTCTTTGTTTCCTGTAAAAGTACATGCGGTCATTTGATTGACATGGAAACGTTCTTCTTCGCTCATTATCTCGTACAACGAATCTACTGGTGGTTGTAAACCTTTGCGGTCGTTTCGAATTAAGTTTAGAAACATTTGATACAAACTTGTCGATAGTCTCTCAGCTTCTTCATTTGTATCGGCTGCGATGATATTTACACAGGCCATTGTTTTGGGTTTGTCTAAAAACTCTGAAGGCTGAAAGTTTTCGCGGTAGAACTCAAAAGCCTGAATCATTTGGCGTGGTGCAAAATGTCCAGCAAATGCATATGGTAACCCATAGGCAGCGGCAAGTGCAGCGCTTTCTGTACTTGAACCCAGAATCCAGATGGGAACGTTTGTTCCTTCAGCCGGAAAAGCTCTCACTTTTGCAACTGCATTTTCGGCAGAAAAGTAATCCTGAAGTTTGGTTACGTTTTGAGGAAAGCGTTGGGCTTGTTCAAAAAAGTCTTTTCTGATGGCCTCTGCAGTTGCCTGATCTGTTCCCGGCGCTCTTCCTAATCCTAAATCGATCCGATTTGGATAAAGTGTTTCCAAGGTTCCAAATTGCTCGGCTACTATTAAAGGAGAGTGATTCGGTAACATGATTCCTCCAGAACCTACTCGTATGTCTTTTGTTTGACTTGCGATATAACCAATTAGGACTACGGTCGCTGAACTGGCAACGTGCGCCATATTATGATGTTCTGCTAACCAAAAACGCTTATAACCTAAGTTGTCTGCGTGTTGAGCTATTTCTTTTGTTTTTTGAAATGTTTCTTTTGCGTTGCTATCTTGTGCGATGATAGCTAATTCTAATATTGAGATTGAAATTGGATCTTTCATATATAAAGGTAGCTTTTATGCAAAATTACTTCATTTACTGCAAAGCTTAACCTTTTTCATGTTAATAGAATTATAAAATTTATCACTGTTAAATACTTTAATGATGTTATATTTAATTGAAATACCGCCGTTATGTAGCCTAAAAATCAATTTTATAATAAAAGAAACAACTTTATAATCTTAAAATTATTTTTTTTTGCAAGAATTTCAGATGAATCAAAAAAGAGAACTAATTTTAAACCTAAATTTGTATCTCAAAAATAAATTCCGACCCTAGACTTTCCTCAAATGACACATAAAATTTTAATTATAGACGACGAAGAGAAACTTAGAAGTCTACTGGCACGTATTATAAAATCGGAAGGTTTTGAAGTTATTGAAGCTAAAGATTTAAAGTCTGGTTTTAAAAAACTCGAGCAAACTGATATCGATGTTGTTTTATGTGATGTAAAACTGCCTGACGGTAATGGTGTTGATTTTCTGCAAAATATAAAAGGAAGTTTTCCTTTGATTGAAGTTATTTTATTGACTGCTTTTGGCAATATTCCGGATGGGGTTCAGGCGATGAAAAATGGTGCTTTTGATTATATTGTAAAAGGTGATGATAATGACAAAATTATTCCGCTTTTATACAAAGCTGTAGAAAAAGTGCATTTGCAAAAGAAAGTACAACAACTGGAAAAGCGTATTGGCGACAAATATTCTTTTAATACAATTATTGGAAAATCAAGAGGAATCGAACAAGTCATTGATCTTGCCAAGAAAGTTGCAAAAACTGATTCGACTGTTTTGCTTACAGGTGAAACGGGAACCGGAAAAGAAGTTTTTGCACAAGCGATTCATGAAAATAGTAATCGTGTAGGTAAATCTTTTGTGGCGCTAAACTGCAGTACTTTTAGTAAGGAAATTTTAGAAAGTGAATTGTTCGGACATAAACAAGGTGCTTTTACCGGAGCTTTAAAAGACAAAAAGGGCTTTATTGAGGAAGCAAATGGAGGAACTTTATTCTTAGACGAAATTGGAGAAATGCCAATTGAACTTCAAGCTAAACTACTACGCGTTTTAGAAACAAGTGAATATATCCCAATTGGTGATACAACTCCAAAGAAATCAAATTTCAGATTAATTGCGGCAACCAATAGAGATCTAAAAACAGAAAGCGAAGAACACCGTTTTCGCTCTGATTTGTATTTTCGTCTGAACATTTTTGAAATCACACTTCCACCATTACGAGAGAGAATCAAAGATATTGCGCCAATTACAAATTATTTTATTAAACAATTTTCAGAAAAAACAAATAAGAAAACGCTGAATGTTACTGATGATTTTCTTCTGAAATTAGAGAATTATTCTTGGCCTGGAAATATTCGAGAACTTAAAAATATTATTGAACGATCTGTGATTCTAAGTAGTGGAGACACTTTGATTTCTGATGTTTTACCTTATGAAATGCAACATCAGCCTGAAAAAGCTACAAAATCAATGTCAGCTTTTTCTATGCAAAGTATTGAGAAACTACATATTCAAAAGGTTTTAAATTACACCAAAGGCAATAAAGCCGAAACAGCTCGTTTACTCGAAATAGGAATTGCTACTTTATATCGCAAGTTAGAAGAATACAGTATTCAATAACAATTGCAAAAATCAAATTTCAAATTAAAACATATCACCATTAACAATTAATAATTCAGAATTAATAATTAAAATCATCTTATCATTTCAATAAAAGCTTATCATTTTGATAGGCTTTTTTTATGTCCCTATTTTGGCACAAAACCATAAAACCATCACCAACAACACTTTACCTATTATTTCGTAATTTAGGTCTAACTTTTGGCATAAGAGAGGAGAACATAAAATTCATTGTTATGAAAAATCAAGTCACCACAATCTACAAACAAGCCGAACGCTTTGCCGAGATAACCAAAAAATCAATAATTTCTGGTAACATCGTGCGGGCAAAAAAATGTCTAGCACTTGCTGAACGCTTATTTATCACTGGAAGTATCGAAACTAAAAATGCCATTTCTAATGTATACATTTTTTCGGTTTCATCTTTTATGGAAATGCGCCACTGCAACATATCACACCTTTTTCCTCAAACGCTTAAAGCAGAATATATCAAACAAGTTAATACTTCTGGAGTATAAAATGTTTAATCGGTTAGCTGTTTAGTTGGTTAATCGTAAAGATTCTAAATCTAAAAATCAGCATTCTAAAATCTAAAATAAAATCTATGTTAATCACTTTTCTTTTACTCGCATTGGCAGTTTTACTGTTTGCTATTTGTTTTAAATCAGTAGAATTTTTTGAAAAAATCTAAATCATGACTGCACTATTTATTGTTTCTATCGCCGTTTTCGCCTATTTGGTTTATGTATTAATCAAACCCGAAAAATTTTAACGAAGTAAAATGTTGTAAGTGAGGTGTGAAATGCAAAAATCATATTAAAATAATCGCTGTCTTTTACCTCTCACATTTTACAATTAACAAATCACATATTATGAACACAGAATTACTAGGCGTCATCAGTATTTTTATCATTACAATAGTTTTAGCTATTCCGTTAGGAAAATATATTGCTAAAGTTTATTCGGGTGATAAAACACTGCTTGACCCGATTTTCAATCCAATTGAAAAATTTATTTTTAAAATAAGCGGAATCAATTCTGCCGAAGAAATGAACTGGAAGCAACACTTAAAAGCACTTTTAAGCATAAACATGGTTTGGTTCTTTCTTTGCTTTTTTATTTTATTGTTTCAAGGATCATTGTTTTTAAATCCTGACAACAACCCATCAATGAGTCCTGATCTAGCGTTTAATACTGCTATTTCGTTCGTAGTAAATTGCAATTTACAGCATTATTCAGGTGAAAGCGGTGTTTCTTACCTATCGCAAATGTTCTTGATGTTCTTGCAATTCGTTTCTGCTGGTGTTGGATTAGCTGCCGCAGCTATGATTTTCAATGCAATGCGGGAGCGAGCAACTGATAAATTGGGAAATTTTTACAATTATTTCATCAAAAGCTGTACTCGTATTTTATTACCGCTTTCTGCAATTGTAGCTACTGCACTGATATTTAGTGGCACACCCATGACTTTTGAAGGAAAAGATGCGATTACAACATTACAAGGTGATCATGTCGAAGTTTCTCGTGGGCCAGCTGCAGCATTTATTGCTATAAAACATATAGGTACAAATGGTGGTGGTTTTTTTGGAGCCAACTCGGCACATCCGCTAGAAAATCCAACTTATTTTACTAATGCCGTTGAGCTTTGGGCGCAAATGATTGTTCCGTTTGCAATGATTTTTGCTTTAGGTTTTTATCTAAAGAAAAAGAAGTTATCGTATGTGATTTTTGGTGTCATGACCATTGGATTTTTACTACTTGTTATCCCTACGGTTATAAGTGAAATCAACGGAAATCCTGCTATCGAGAAAATGGGAATTGCTCAAACAACCGGAGCAATGGAAGGAAAAGAAGTTCGTTTTGGACCCGCAATTTCAGGATTCTGGAGCATTGCAACAACCGTAATTTCTACAGGTTCCGTAAATAGTATGCACGATAGTTCAATGCCGGTTTCCGGAGCTATGGAATTACTTGCCATGATGGTGAATGCATTTTATGGCGGTTGTGGCGTTGGTATTCTAAACTTTTACATTTTCATAATTCTTGCAGTATTTATTTCCGGTTTAATGGTTGGTCGAACACCTGAATTTCTAGGAAAGAAAATCGAAGCGCGAGAGGTTAAGATTGCTGCTTTTATCGCAATCCTGCATCCTTTATTAATATTATCAGGAACTGCTTTAGCTTCTTATTTTGCTGCTCACGATACCGCAATGGGCTATTGGTTCAATGGAAACGCAACTGGCTGGTTAAACAATCCCGGACATCATGGTTTCTCAGAAATGTTATATGAATATACTTCGAGTGCTGCCAACAATGGTTCTGGTTTTGAAGGTTTAGGAGATAACAATCCGTTCTGGAATATCACTACTGGTATTGTCTTATTGTTGAGTCGTTTCATTCCTATAGTTGGGCCGTTGGCTATCGCAGGATTATTGGCTAATAAAAAATACATCCCGGAAAGTGCAGGAACTTTAAAAACTGACACTTCTATTTTTGGTGTAATGGTTTTTGCTGTGATCGCGATTATTGCTGCTTTATCATTCTTCCCAGCGTTGGCGCTTGGACCATTGGCAGAATATTTCCAAATGCGTTAGATGTGAAAAAGTGAAATGTGAGATGTAAAAGCTAATTGTGACCTTTTCACTTCAACATTTCATAAAAACATCTCACCATTATTGATTTGCCAATCTACTTTCAAGGTTTTTAATTAACCCATAAATAAGCTTCCCTATGACGTCTAATTTTTCAATTAATTGTTCAAAGTTTTTATCAGTAATGAAATTTAATTCTTTACTCAGTAAAATTAAAGTATCAAGTTCCGATAATGAGCCTAATGAAATATGCAAAAAATGGATGAATTCTTTTAGACCTTTTCTTGCAGCTCCCTTGGCAATATTAACTGGAACAGAAACTGAAGCTCTACGGATTTGGGAAGTAATTCCAAATTTTTCCTCAGCTGGAAATTGCCTCGTAACTAAATAAATTTCTTTAACGAATTCAAAACTTTTAATCCATGAATTCAATTTTTTATGTGGTTTCATATTTCAAATAAATAATCATTTACAAAAGTAGGAAATTTCACATTTTATATCTAACGTTTTACATAAAGAAAAATGACAACTAATAAATCCAATTCATTGTTTGAAAGTAAGCAAGTAAAAGAAGCTCTAGTGCAATCTTTTGTGAAGCTGAATCCAAAAATGATGATCAAAAATCCGGTAATGTTTACCGTAGAAATAGGAACTGCCATTATGTTTGCTGTTTGTGTTTCTATATTAATGGGAGCAACTGACCAAGGTAGTTTTACTTATAACTTAATTGTGTTCTTAATTTTACTTGCAACACTTTTGTTTGCCAATTTCGCAGAGGCTATTGCCGAAGCAAGAGGAAAAGCACAAGCTGATAGTTTAAGAAAAACAAGGGAAGAAACTCCTGCAAGACAAATTTTGCCTAACGGAGAAATCAAAAACATCAGTTCATCTGAATTAAAAAAAGGAGATATTTTCGTTTGCGAATCAGGAGATTTAATTGCAACTGATGGTGAAATTATCGAAGGTCTAGCCACCATTGACGAAAGTGCTATTACGGGAGAAAGTGCTCCTGTAATTCGGGAAGCAGGTGGTGATAAATCTTCTGTAACCGGAGGAACAAAAGTATTATCTGATAAGATTAAAGTAATCGTAACCTCTGAACCTGGCGAAAGCTTTTTAGACAAAATGATTGCTTTAGTTGAAGGTGCAAGCCGTCAGAAAACACCAAACGAAATTGCCTTAACTATTCTGTTAGCGGCATTTACCTTAATCTTCGTGATTGTTTGTGTTACCCTAAAACCATTTGCAGATTATGCAAATGCGCCAATCACAATTGCTGCTTTCATCGCTCTTTTCGTTTGTTTGATTCCAACCACAATTGGAGGCTTACTTTCTGCGATTGGTATTGCGGGAATGGACAGAGCGTTGCGTGCCAACGTAATTACAAAATCCGGAAAAGCGGTTGAAACTGCCGGAGATATTGATGTTTTGCTTTTGGATAAAACGGGAACAATCACGATTGGAAACAGAAAAGCAACTAATTTTTATCCTGCAAAAGGTGTTTCAGAAGAAGATTTTATAAAGTCTGCTGTGTTAAGTTCACTAGCAGATGACACTCCGGAAGGGAAAAGTATCGTGGAACTGGCAGGTGCCGAAACTGCCAATAAATTATCAATTGAAGGTGCTACTTTAATCAAATTTACCGCTGAAACCAGAACTTCCGGAGTTATTTTAAAAGACGGAACCAATATTAGAAAAGGTGCTCAGGATGCTGCAAAAAACATTACAATTCAAGCTGGTAATAATTTCCCTGAAGATACTGCTCAAAAAGTAATTGATATTTCGTCTAAAGGAGGAACTCCATTGGTCGTTATTAAAGATAATCAGGTGCAAGGGGTTATTGAATTGCAGGATATTATTAAAACGGGAATGAAAGAACGTTTTGACCGATTGAGAAAAATGGGTGTAAAAACAGTGATGGTTACTGGAGATAATCCGCTTACAGCGAAATTTATCGCAGAAGCTGCCGGTGTTGACGATTTTATTGCGGAAGCGAAACCTGAGGATAAAATGAACTACATCAAAAACGAACAAAACCTAGGGAAACTTGTCGCCATGATGGGTGACGGAACGAATGATGCTCCTGCCCTTGCACAAGCCAATGTGGGTGTTGCTATGAATAGCGGAACTCAAGCTGCGAAAGAAGCGGGAAATATGGTCGATCTTGACAATGATCCAACTAAATTAATTGAGATTATTGAAATTGGGAAACAACTTTTAATGACTCGAGGTACTTTAACTACTTTTTCTATTGCAAATGACGTTGCGAAATATTTTGCTATTGTTCCTGCTCTTTTTATTACTGCGATTCCTGCGCTTGAAGGATTGAATATCATGCGTTTGCATAGCCCTGAAAGTGCGATTTTATCAGCAGTAATTTTTAATGCGATCATCATTCCGATATTGATTCCGTTAGCGTTGAGAGGTGTTGATTATAAACCAATTGGTGCAAGTGCTATCCTAAAAAGAAACCTATTGATTTATGGTTTAGGCGGATTGATTGTCCCTTTTATCGGAATTAAATTAATTGATTTAATCGTAACACTTTTTATTTAGTGAAATGTGATTTGTAAAATATGAAATGATCAAATCAAAAAAACACAGATAACCATTTACAAATCACTTTTTACATCTAACATCTTACACAAGAAAACATGAAAAATATATTTTCACTATTAAAACTTACACTGCTTACAATAATTTTATTTGCAGTTATTTATCCCCTTGCGATTTACGGAATTGCACAATTTGCTCCAAATCATGGAAAAGGAGAAACTCTTTCGGTTAATGGAAAAGTAATCGGATATCAAAAAATTGGACAGAAATTCGATAAGTCAAATTATTTCTGGGGAAGACCTTCAGCCGTTGATTATAATGCAGCAGGAAGTGCCGGAAGTAACAAAGGACCTAGTAATGCTGAATATTTAGCTTTAGTTCAAAAAAGAATTGATACGCTTTTACTTGTTCACCCTTATTTGAAAAAATCTGAAATTCCATCAGATATGGTGACTGCTTCCGGAAGTGGTTTAGATCCTAATATCTCTCCTCAAGGTGCTTTGATTCAGGTGAAACGTGTTGCCAAAGAAAGAAAATTGGATGAAGCTAAAGTAAAAGCTCTGGTTGAAGCAAACATTAATACTCCAAAAGTTATGGGAACTCCAACCGTAAATGTGTTGGAATTGAATGTTGCGCTTGATCAATTGAAATAATACGTTTTTAAACCCGACAGGTTTTAAAAACCTGTCGGGTTTGACAAAGATTTTCGTCTGCTTTGTCATTTCGAGGAACGAGAAATCTTAGCAAGAAACTCCACAAAGAATATCAATCTGTGTCGATCTAGCAACGGAGATTTCTCGTTCCTCGAAATGATAAATCGAGACGTTGACAAACCAAATTTTATAATAAATACCTAACAGGCTTTAAAAAACCTGTTAGGATAATCATTGCCCTTTTTTACTCCAAATGTCCTAGCCCCGATAGTAGTGGAAATCCTTTTGTGCCGGGGTTCGGCACAAAAGATTGAAACGCATAGCGGGATTAGCTCCTAAAAAATCTACTAATAATTAATTGACCCTTTCGGGTTTGAATACCACACTAACAAAATGAAAAAAATAATACTTACCGCTTTAATTGCCTTTGGTTTTACCAATTTACATGCACAGGAAGAAACAAAAAGTCCGTTTACGTTTTCAGGATATGTAGAGACTTATTATAGTTATGATTTTGGAAAACCGGAAGATCACACACGCCCGAGCTTTTTTTACAATTTTAATAAAAGTAATGAAGTGAATATTAATTTAGGTTTGGCAAAAGTGAATTATTCGAAAGATAATATTCGCGGGAATTTTGCTTTGATGGCTGGAACTTACGCTGAATATAACATGGCGGCGGAACAAGGTTTATTGAAAAATATCTATGAGGCAAATGTGGGTGTGAAGATTTCACAAAGCCATAATTTATGGATTGATGCGGGGATTATGCCGGCTCACATAGGTTTTGAAAGTGCAATTGGAAAAGATTGCCAGACTTTAACCCGAAGCATTTTAGCAGAGAATTCTCCTTATTATGAAACGGGTGTTAAAATTGGTTACACGTCTGAATCTGGAAAATGGTATTTGGCTGGAATGTATTTGAATGGCTGGCAGCGTATCGAGAAGGTTGAAGGAAATCATACGCCAGCTTTTGGAACTCAAGTAACTTACAAACCATCAGACAAAGTGGTTTTGAACTGGAGCACTTATGTTGGAAATGAACAACCGGATATAGACAAAAAATGGCGCTATTTTAATAACTTTTATGGACAATTTAAGGTAACAGATAAAACAAATGTTACAGCTGGTTTTGATGTAGGATCGCAACAAGCTGCTAAAAACAGTAATAAATACGACACTTGGTTTTCACCAGTTTTAATCCTGCAATACAAACCAACAGATAAAATTCAGTTGGCGGCACGTGGCGAATATTATAGTGACGAAAAAGGTGTAATTATTGTTACAGAAACACCAAATGGTTTTAAAACTTACGGATTTTCAGCTAACTTTGATTACTTAATCACTGACAATGTTATGTTTAGATTAGAAGCAAGAAATCTTTCTAGTAAAGATGAAATATTTACAAAAGATGATTTGCCTACGAATACAAATGCGTTTGTAACGACTTCGCTGGCAATTAGTTTTTAGAAAAATATTTCTTGCCACAGATTAAAAGAATATAAAGGTTTTTTTTTCGCCACGAATTAACGAATTTTGATTTAAAATAATTCGTGAATTCGTGACGAAAAAATCTAGACAAAGCAATTCAATCATCCTTCTAATCTTTGTAATCTGTGGCAAAAAAAACAAATACTTTGTGACTTAGCGACTTTGTAGCAAAAAAACATGAAAGAAGAAAAAGAAAATAATGCACAGCACTTTCTTGATTTAATTCAGAAATCACGAAAGGGAAAATTTAAAGTCTACATTGGAATGAGTGCGGGCGTTGGTAAAACATATCGGATGCTTGAAGAAGCACATTCATTATTAAAAAATGGAATTGATGTAAAAATTGGTTACATCGAAACGCATATGCGAAAAGAAACGCATGAGCTTTTATCTGGTTTGCCCGTAATTCCGCGGCGAACCATTTTCTATAAAGGGAAAGAACTCGAAGAACTCGATGTTCAGGCCATTATTAACCTAAGACCTGAAGTGGTAATTATTGACGAACTGGCGCATACCAATATTGAAGGAAGCAAAAACGAAAAACGCTGGCAAGATGTTCTGGAAATTCTGGAAGCAGGAATTAATGTAATTTCGGCAGTAAACATTCAGCATATCGAAAGTTTAAACGAAGATGTAAAACGCATCACAAATATTGATGTCCACGAACGAATTCCCGATAATGTTTTGCGACTGGCTGATGAAGTCGTAAATATCGATTTGACGGCCGAAGATTTGATTGCACGTTTAAAAGAAGGAAAAATTTACACGGCAGATAAAATTCAGACCGCTTTGACTAATTTTTTTAAATCTGATCAAATTTTACAATTGCGCGAATTAGCTTTAAAAGAAGTAGCAAGTCAGGTCGTTCGAAAAGTCGAAAATGAAGTACCTCAAATTCACGCTTTACGACATGAAAAACTTTTGGCTTGTATTAGCAGTAATGATAAAACAGCCAAAATTGTGATTAGAAAAGCAGCCCGCCTAGCGAGTTATTACAACGGATCGTGGTATGTTTTGTACGTAGAAACACCTAAAGAAAGCAGCACAAAAATCGCTTTGGACAAACAACGACATCTAATCAATAATTTTAAACTAGCTGTTCAATTAGGTGCAGAAGTTATTAAAGTCGAGAATAAAAATATTGCAGATGCAATTTTAATTACTGTCGAAGAAAAACATATTACAACTGTTTGCATCGGGAAACCACATTTGAATTTATTTAAAGTAATTTTGTCTACAACAATTTTCAGACGCTTATTAAATAGCCTCTCTTTATCAAACGTAGACCTTGTTATTTTATCCTAAAAATTTCTAAACCATATAAGTTATATAAGTTCATTTAAAATTTTAACCGCAAAGAATACGAAAGTTTTTTTGCTAAAAAAACAGTGAGAACGCGAAGTTTTTCGCCTTTGGTTTAATTATACGGCCTCTTATATTTTCTTATATTACTTACATGGTTCAAAAAAATAAAATGTTTTAAAACAAACATCATGAGAATTAAAACTAAATTGAATCTGGGAGTTGGATTATTATTTTTAATGATTATCATACTTTCACTAGTAAGTGGATATTCTGTTTTTTTAATAAAAGCAGACACCGAGAATATTTTAAAAGCAAATTATAATACATTAGAATATTCCAGAAATATGATTTTGTCTTTGGATGAAATTAAAGTGAGTACAGATAGTAAGATTGGTACTTTTAAAGAATATCTCGAGAAACAAACCCAAAATGTTACTGAACCCGGAGAGAAAGAAGCAACTGCTAATCTTGAAAAAAGTTTTGCTGTTTTAGAAAAAAACGGAACTAATGAAGCGGTAAAAACACAAATCAGAAAAGACATTTTTGCGATTATGAAACTCAATCTTGATGCCATAAAGCAAAAAAGTGATATTGCTAAACTTACTGCCGAGAATGCTAATTTATGGATTGCCATTGTGGGAAGTTTATGCTTTTTAATTGCCTTTAATTTACTCGTTAATTTGCCCAATAATATTGCAAATCCAATTAAGGAGTTAACACTGAGTATTAAGGAAATTGCGAATAAAAATTATTCGGAACGAGTACACTTTACCAATCACAACGAATATGGAGATTTAGCAAAATCATTTAATACGATGGCGCAAAAACTCGAGGAATATCACAACAGTAATTTGTACAAACTTTTCTTTGAGAAAAAGCGATTGGAAACTTTAATCAATAATATGCATGATCCTATTATTGGTTTGGATAATGATGGTATAATTTTGTTTGTGAATGATGAAGCTCTGAAAATTATTGGAATGAAATCTGAAGATGTTATTGGGAAATCTGCTTCTACTCTAGCCTTGTCTAATGATTTAATTCGTTCGTTAATTTTGAAAGAAGTAGCAAATGATTCTCAGAAAAAACAGCCAATGAAGATTTTTGCCAACGGTAAGGAAAGTTATTTTGATAAAGAAACCATCAATATCACGATAACGCCAACCGGAGAAGAAAAGGAAATCAATATTGGCGATGTGATTATTCTTCGAAATATTACCTTATTTAAAGAATTAGATTTTGCCAAAACTAATTTTATAGCCACCGTTTCGCACGAATTAAAAACGCCAATTGCTTCTATAAAATTAAGCCTTCAATTACTTCAAAATAACAAAACGGGCGATCTAAATGATGATCAGAAACAATTGATCGAAAGTATAAAAGATGACAGTCAGCGTTTATTGAAAATTACCGGCGAATTACTTAATTTATCACAATTAGAAACAGGAAACATTCAGTTAAATATCGATAAAAGCAATCCGTATGCTATTGTAAATTATGCTGTTGAAGCTGTAAAAATTCAAGCCGATCAAAAACAAATTAAATTAGTAATTGATGCCCACGAAAATTTACACGATGTAAAAGCTGATAGCGAAAAAACGGGTTGGGTTTTAATTAATTATTTATCAAACGCCATTACTTATTCTTCTGAAAAAAGTACAATTACAATTAAATTAAAAGAAGAAAATGATCATATTGTTTTTCAGGTTATCGATACCGGAAAAGGAATTGATGCAAGATATAAAGACAAAGTTTTTGATAAATATTTTCAGATTCCAGGAAGTCAAAAAACAGGAACAGGATTAGGTCTAGCCATTAGCAAAGAATTTATTGAAGCGCAAAATGGAACTATTGGTGTTGAAAGCAATTTAGGACTTGGAAGTACTTTTTGGTTTTCGTTGAAGGTTTAAATATCATTTATTAATAGATTTTTTTTGATTTTCATTTCTATTGCCTGTCTGAGGAGAAGTCGAAGACCTTTCGTGTTATAAAGCTCTTCGACTTCTCCTCAGGAAGATCTCAAAAATAGCATAATATTTAGCCAATCTTAATACAAATATCTCATTTAAAAATAACAGATTAACATTGCCTTAAGGTTCTATTAAGCTCAAAATACCTGAATCAAACATTCGTTATTATTGCAATTTATAATTATAACGAAAGATGTTTTACAAAACGATTTCCTTGGTATTTCTATTCGGATTCTTTTCTGCAAATGCGCAACAAAATGATTCAATAGTTAAAATTGACAGTACTTCACACAATTTAAAATTCAATTACAAGCAATTAATTATTCCTGGAGTATTAATTGGTTATGGAGTAATTGGAATTGGAAATGATCAACTTTTGAGTTTCAATCATCAAATCCAAAATGAAGTTACCGAAGATATTGATAACAAAATTACCATTGATGATTTCTCGCAATATGCGCCTGCTGCATCTGTATATGCTTTGAATGCTTTTGGCGTAAAAGGCAAAAACAATATGCGTGATCGTTCTGTAATACTTGTGACTTCGTACGCTATTATGGCAACGACAGTTTTGGGTTTAAAGACACTTGTGCATGAAGAGCGCCCCGACGGAAGCAATAACAACTCTTTTCCTTCTGGTCACACCGCCACCGCTTTTATGGGAGCCGAATTTTTATGGCAGGAATATAAAGACAAATCGATTTGGTACGGAATTGCAGGTTATGCCGTGGCAACCGGAACTGGATTATTTAGAATTTACAACAATCGTCATTGGTTAACCGATGTTGCTGCCGGAGCCGGAATCGGGATTTTGAGTACAAAACTGGCGTATTGGATGAATCCGTATATTACCAGAAAATTATTCAAATCATCGTCTGAAAGTAAGTCAACTTCTATGGTAATGCCTTTTTATAATGGGCAACAATATGGATTGGGATTTGTGAAGGTTTTTTAGATTCTTTATCTGCCACAGATTTCACAGATTAAAAGGATTTTTTTTTGAATGGCTTTATCAAGTTTTTCTGCCACGAATTACACAAATTTGCACAAATTTCATTCAAAATATAATCAATATAATTCGTACAAATTTGTGTAATTCGTGGCAAACAAACAATCCTTTTAATCTGTGAAATCTGTGGCAAAAAACTTTTTTATGTATTCGAAGTATTATTCTTAATCTCCATCACCTCTCTTTTTACCTCTAGAAGCAAATCTTTCATACTTTGAGATTCTGTCACTTCATGTCGTTTATCGCTTCGGCCAATGCTGCATTCGTATTCCCAGATTTCAAGAATATCTGAGGCTTTGACCTCATAATTTGGATAAAAACGATTATCTGATTCCAGAACCAAAGCATTCTTTTTATTCTTATTCAGACGTTTATACACCATTCCTTCATTTTTGGTAATCAGGATATAGGTTCTACCATCCATAACCTCTCCCAGCCTTTCGACATAACGACCAATAATAATCGAACCGTCTTCGTGTGGTGGCATCGAATCGCCTTCAACAGGAAATCCGCGGTGTTTTCCAGGTCCTAAAAACGGAAGAGAAACTTGCTGTAGACTTTCAATATATTCCGGATCGGCATAACCGTTTAGATAACCCGCTTTTGCTTTTTGAGATACAATTTCGATATAATTTTCTCCAAAACTATCTACTTGTATTGGTAAAATAAGTCGGTTACCTTCTAATTTTATAAGGTTTTCAATGTGTATCTTTCGTATATCGACAGACAATAATAAATCGATACTCATATGAAAATATAAAGCAATCTGCTTTAAAATGTCATACGGTGCCTCGGAGGTTCCATCTTCGTATTTAACGTATCTTCCTCGGGTAATTCTAAGGTTTTCAGCTAATTTCTCCTGAGATATTTTATGCTTAACCCTCAATGCTCTGATGTTATCTGAAAATAAGGACATAATTAATTTGTTATAATTTGGAACAACAAATATACAAAAAAATGTTCTTATCTGTACTAATTTTGTTTCATACAAAAACAAGGAGATGGCACGGGCAATTGTACACATGGATTTGGATACTTTTTTTGTATCCTGCGAAAGGTTAACAAACTCAGAATTAGAAGGAATAGCTCTAATTATTGGAGGCGGAGATCGTGGCGTTGTGGCCTCTTGTTCGTATGAAGCCAGACGTTTTGGAGTACGCTCAGCAATGCCCATTCAGATGGCAATGAAACTTTGTCCGCAGGCGAAAATTATTAAAGGTGATATGGAATTATACTCCCGATTATCGCATGATGTTACACAGGTTATTCAGGAAAAAGCACCGATAATGGAGAAAGCCAGTATCGATGAATTCTATCTTGATATTACCGGAATGGATAAATTTCACGGCAGTTATAAATGGACAGATGAACTAGCTCAATCTGTAATTAGAGAAACCGGATTACCTATTAGTTTTTCGTTATCTATCAATAAAACGGTTTCTAAAATCGCAACTGGCGAAGGAAAACCAAAAGGAAATTTAGAAATTCCGGAAAGTAATGTACAAGCGTTTTTAAATCCGTTATCGATCCAGAAAATACCAATGGTAGGAAATGTAACTTTTCAGCTTTTATCCAGAATTGGGGTTCGTACGATTCAGACTTTATCTGAAATGCCTGCCGAGGTTTTACAACAAATGATTGGCAAAAACGGTTTGGATATCTGGAAAAAAGCCAACGGAATCGATAATACGCCTGTAGAACCTTACACAGAAAGAAAATCAATTTCTACTGAACATACTTTTTCTCAAGACACGATTGATATTGAAAAACTCAAAAGAATACTTATAGGAATGATTGAAAAATTGGCTTTTCAATTGCGATCAGAACAATGGTTAACTTCAACAATTACGGTTAAAATACGTTATGCCAATTTTGATACCGAAACCAAGCAATGCAAAATAGCGTATACGTCAGCAGATCATATTCTGACCAAAAATGTAATGGAACTTTTTGATAAAGTATATCAACGTCGGATGCGATTGCGCTTGATTGGCATTCGCTTTAGCGGATTGGTTCGTGGTACGTATCAAATTGATCTTTTTGAAGATACAGAGGAAATGCTTTCGCTTTATGCTGCGATGGATAAAATGAAAAGCCGTTATGGTTTTGATGCCGTAATGCGTTGCGCCGGAGCTTCTTTTAAACCTAATAATAAAGATGAAATTTTAAAACGTATCAAATAAATGTATCTCAACTGTCATTCTTTTCATTCACTACGCTACGGCACCATTCCTCTTAAGGAGTTGGTTGACCAAGCCGTTTCTTGCGGTGTAAAAGCTATGGCGCTTACAGATATTAATACTGTAACGGGAATTTATGATTTTATAAGAGCCTGTTATAAATTTGAAATTAAACCTCTTGTAGGAATAGAATTTCGTTCTAATCATCAATTACATTATGTTGGTTTAGCCAAAAATGCAAGCGGACTTGGCGAAATGAATCGGTTTTTAACGAATCATAATTTCAGTGGAGAATCTCTGCCTATGATTTCTCCAGAATTCGAGTCGGTTTTTGTGATTTATACTTTAGAAAATGCACCGGCGGCATTGCGTGAAAATGAATTTATCGGAATTCGTCCAGATGAAGTTTCTAAACTTTTTACTTCTGAATTTAAGCGTAGAATTCCGAAAATGGTGATTCTTCAATCCGTAACTTTCAGTAACAAAAGAGAATTTAATCTGCATAAAATTCTACGTGCAATTGATACAAATATCATTTTATCAAAACTTACAGAAGCTGATTATTGCAGAACTTCTGAGAAAATGTTGCCTTTAGAATCGCTTTTACCTTATTATGAGAATTATCCCGAAATTATAGCCAACACTCAGCACATAATCGATTCTTGCAATTTTGAATATGATTTTACAACTCCTAAAAACAAAAAGTTCTTTACTGAAAATCGTGAAAGTGATATCGCAAAACTTAGAGAATTGGCTTATGAAGGTTTATTATGGCGTTATGGAAAAGAAAATACGCTCGCAGAAGCACGTATAGAAAAAGAATTAAAAGTAGTTGATGAATTAGAGTTCAGCGGTTATTTTTTAATCACTTGGGATATTGTTCGTTATAGCAATAGTCTGGGTTTTATGCATATTGGTCGTGGTAGCGGCGCCAATAGTATTATTGCCTATTGTCTGGGAATTACTGATATCTGCCCAATAGAATTAGACTTATATTTTGAACGTTTTTTGAATTTAAATCGAAAAAGCCCTCCTGATTTTGATATCGATTGGAGTTGGAAAGAACGCAACACAATTTTAGAATATATATTCGATAAATACGGTCGCGATCATGTTGCTTTTTGCGGAACTAATGTAGAATTCAAACATCGCTCTATTTTTAGAGAAGTCGGAAAAGTATTTGGTCTTCCAAAAGAAGAATTAGACATGCTGGCCAAAAATCCGATGGCATTACATGAAACCAATTCTATCGTAAAATTGGTTCAGGAATACAGTATTATGATGAATAAATATCCAAATCAGCGTAGTATGCATGCTTGTGGTATTATCATTTCTGAAGAACCAATTACCAATTATACGCCTCTAGAAATGCCTCCAAAAGGTTTTCCAATTGTGCTTTTTGACATGCATATTGCTGAAGAAATTGGTTTCGAAAAATTCGATATTCTAAGTCAGCGTGGTATAGGCCATATTGATGACAGCGTAAAACTAATTGAGAAAAACCGTGGTATAAAGGTTGATATTCGTAATACTTCAATTTCTAAAGACGAAGCTATATGTAATATTCATTTGGCTCAAGGCCTAACTATTGGCTGCTTTTATATTGAAAGTCCTGCAATGCGCGGATTATTACGTCGCCTCAATTGTGATAATTATAAAATTCTTGTAGCAGCTTCCTCAATTATTCGTCCCGGTGTGGCACAATCCGGAATGATGAAAGAGTATATTTTTCGTCACAATAATCCAGATCAATTTCAATATTTTCATGATGTTTTTAAAGAACAACTTGGCGAAACCTATGGTATTATGGTATATCAGGAAGATGTTATAAAAATTGCACTGCATTACGGAGGTCTTCCTGCAGCAGATGGCGATATCCTGCGTCGTGCCATGTCCGGAAAAGGACGTTCTATGGAGGCTTTGCAAAAAGTAAAAGATAATTTCTTTACCTGTTGTGCTCAGAAAGGACATCCCGAAGATCTTAGTCAGGAAATTTATCGCCAGATTGAATCTTTTGCCGGATTTTCATTTTGTAAAGCGCACTCGGCTTCTTATGCTGTCGAGAGTTACCAAAGTTTATATCTTAAGATTAATTATCCTGTAGAATTTATGACAGCGGTAATTAATAATCAGGGCGGATTTTACAGAACCGAAGTCTATGTGCACGAAGCGCGTATGTCTGGAGGAACGATCATGAATCCGTGCGTGAATAAAAGTGAATATCAGACTACGGTTTACGGAACTGATGTTTATCTTGGTTTTATGCATTTGCAAAGTCTTGAATCTAAAACGGCACATTTAATAGAATCTGATCGGGAGAAAAATGGTGATTTTCTTTCTTTGGAGGATTTTATTAATCGCATACCTATTGGAATTGAAAGCATGAAAATCCTGATTTTTATAGATGCTTTTCGCTTTACAGGAAAAACCAAAAATCAGCTTTTAGTAGTTGCCAGTTTGCTTTTAAATAATTTCAAACCCGAAAACAGAAGTTTAATGCTGATGCAGGAACCTGTAAAAGAATACAAACTTCCAACTTTAGAACGCTCTTTATACGAAGATGCTTTTGATGAGATCGAACTTTTAAGTTTTCCTGTATCATGCACCGTTTTTGATTTATTACAAACCAAATATCGAGGAAATATTATGGCGAAAGATCTTGTCTTATATCATAAAAAACAGGTACGCATGTTGGCTTATTTAATTGCCAGAAAACAAGTTCCTACCAAAAAAGGGAATATGTATTTTGGAACCTGGATTGATCATGAAGGTTCTTATTTTGATACGGCTCATTTTCCGGATAGTTTGGCACAATATCCTTTTCAGGGCGGAGGTTGTTATTTGCTTTTAGGAAATGTCGAAGTCGATTATCATTTTCCAACAATCACGATTATTAAAATGGCTAAGATGCCTTTTATTCCGGATCCTCGTTATATGGATGCTAAAGATCAGTTTAAAACACAAAGATTAATAAAAGAAGATGTGAGTCCTACGCATCGCGAGCCTTATCCGCAAGGACATGAAATTAATTTGCCCAGACATCGAATGAAATTTCAAAACACATAACTCGAAATTTGACACGAATAAAAATAGTTTTCACGTTATATAAATAAGATGAAAAAGCAAGAATACGCCATAGTAGATATCGAAACCACTGGAGGTAATGCCAGTGACAGCCGCATTACCGAAATTGCGATTATCATTCATGACGGAGAAAACGTGATTGAACGATATGAAACGCTTGTTAATCCCGAAAAAGAAATACCTATTCCAATTTTTGCCTTAACAGGAATTAATAATGAAATGGTAGCTAATGCGCCAATCTTCGATGATATTTCAGAGAAAGTATTAGAGATGCTCACAGATCGTGTTTTCGTGGCGCATAATGTTAATTTTGATTATTCGTTTGTTCGTCATCAACTTGAACAAGCAGGCTTTAAATGGACAGCAAGAAAGCTATGTACTGTTCGTGCAGCTAGAAAAATCAGACCTGGTTTTCCCTCTTATAGTTTAGGAAAACTGTGCAATTCGCTCGACATAACTTTAGAAAATCAGCACCGTGCTGGTGGAGATGCAGCGGCTACGGCTATATTGTTTTCACGATTACTCGTATGGGACGATGAAGGTCATATCGAACAAATGATCAAAAATACGGCACAAGATCAGCGTTTACCTCCTAACCTTCCTCCTGAAGATTTTAATAATTTACCCGAAAAACCAGGTGTATATTATTTTTATAATGAGGTAAAAAAAGTAATCTATGTGGGAAAAGCGGTTAATATAAAAAAGCGTGTTGCTTCTCATTTTAGCGGACATAAAATTAATCCGCAAAGGCAACATTTCTTACGTGATATTTATTCGATTTCTTTTGAAGTTTGTGGCAACGAGTTAATGGCTCTCTTGTTAGAATGCACCGAAATTAAACACCTTTGGCCAACTTACAATAGAGCTTTAAAACGATTTGAGCCAAAATTTGGACTGTACCAATACGAAGCCCGCAACGGATACAAATATCTCGCTATTGGAAAACTCAACAAATTTCAATCGTGTATTGAGCAGTTCAGTAGTTTACATGAAGCAACAAATATAATGCGAGGTCTGGCAGAACAATTTGAAATTGATTATAGATTTTGCAAATATTCAAAACCTCAAGAAGGAGAAATATTTCAAAATAATGATATAAAAGATTTGCCGAATGTTTTGCATCATAATGAGCAAGTCGACAATGCTATTGATTTTTTATTAAACAACAGACCTACTTTTGCCATTATAGAAAAAGGAAGAACAGCCCACGAACGCAGTTGTATCTGGATAGAAAATGGTCATTTTTATGGTATGGGATATATTCCTTTAGATGTCGCGATTACTGATCCTTTAGAAGTAAAAAATTATGCTACGCCGTATAAAAGCAATCAATACATTGAGCAGTTAATTTTTGCTTATGCAGAGAAAAATCCCCGAAAAGTTTTTTTCAATAAGAACTTGCTAAAATCAAGGATATGAAATTAATCTAATTTTAAAAATAGAGCTATAAACTTAAAGTATTGACTTATGACACTATTTAGCGATACCGAATTATTTGCTACAGGTTTAAAAGGAAAAAAAATATTTGACCTCCCTGATGCAGAACTTATTTTGATTGATAACTTTTTTACCAAAGAAGAATCTGATCGATTTTATGAAAGATTACTTCATCAAACTAAATGGAGAGAATATGAAATGGAAATGTATGATAAAGTTGTTACCGCTCCTAGAATGATTTCCTGGTATGAAGATAAAGATAATGTTGGTGCAGATCAAAATGGTCCTGACTGGACTTATGAATTATTAACTATTAGAGGCCGAGTTGAAAGAGAAACTCAGCTTGATTTTAATAGTTTATTGCTTAATTTATATCGAAACGGAAATGATGGCGTTGCCTGGCATAGCGATAAAGAACATAATTCAGGCCCAAACCCAATTATTGCTTCGGTAACTTTTGGAGAAACCAGAATGTTCAGACTTCGTCATAAATTTAGAAAAGAGATTCCGCAGGTCGAAATTCCGCTTCATCACGGGTCTTTTTTATTAATGGCGGGAACAACTAATAGTTTCTGGCAGCATCAGGTTCCTAAAACAGCTAAAAACGTTTTACCCAGAATCAATTTAACCTTTAGACGAACTAACCGAAGCGAATGATTTGTAAATCACTCTAAATGAGTTTTTTTTGACTTTGAAACGAAGAGGAAAATTCCTCCTCTAAAAGTTAAAATACTCAGTGTATGAACCTTTTATTAGGCAGAACCTATCTTTTTTACTACTTTTGCAACCTTTTTTTACATATACATTACCACAATGGCTCACTCAAACAATGATTTATTGCGTTTTTTAGATGCGCAAAACAAACTTTATCTTACTGCTCTTTCTGAAATCAAAAAAGGAAAAAAAGAAACACACTGGATGTGGTTCATTTTCCCACAGATTAAAGGATTAGGCAAGAGCGATACTGCAAATTATTATGCCATTAATGATCTAAAAGAAGCTACTGAATTCTTGGAACATCCTATTTTAGGAAAACATCTTATTGAAATTTCTGAGTTATTTTTAACTTTTAAAAGAAAATCAGCAGATGGAATTCTAGGAGATTTAGACGCACGAAAATTGCGTTCTTCAATGACTCTTTTCTCTTTGGTAGAAAACACAAATCCTGTATTTCAAGAAATATTAGATGCTTTTTTCTCTGGAGAAACAGATTCTCTTACATTATCTATTATTAATTCAACTATAAAATCTCCTGTAGAAACTGAAATGGCATAATTCCCATTCTCAATTTATTAGATTTTTTTCAATTAAAAAACACTACTTTTTTTTGCTTTTGCAATGGGTAGTGTTTTTTTTATGTTCAAACTTTAACGCTAAGGTTCTATAAAAATAATATCATTCGTTTTAGCCCAAAAAAATGCACGGCCTTTAAGGTGGTTGTTTTTATATAATTAAATTCTATATTCGTAATTCTAAAAATTAAACGCCTAACCTAAACCAAAGAAATAATGAACGAAAAAATTAGAATCCTTAAAGTTATCCATCTTGCTATTTGCGCGGGAACAATCATTGTCTATTTTATATTAGGACAAAACTCAATTACGAATTTAAAAATTCCTACTATTGACTCTACCTCGATTGTATATTTGGCTATTCCTATTTTAGCATTTGGTTTAAGCAACTTTTTATTCAAATTACGACTAAAGCAAATTGACCCAAAATTAAAACCAGAAGAAAAATTACCTCTTTACCAAGCTGCATCAATTACACGATGGGCAATTCTTGAAGGAAGTGCTTTTGTTATACTATTCCTAAAACCAGATTTTATAGCCTTTGGAATACTTATCATATTGTATCTTATCTTTTTAAGACCAACAGAAGAAAAAATAAATAATGATTTAAGCAATTAAACTTATTATCGTTTCTAAGAACTATAATGATTCAAACAGTTTAAGTTGACTTTTTTATTACTCAAAATAAAACACAAAAAAATGCCTTGCTAAAAACAAGGCATTTTTTGTGTTTAAAAAAACTTAGAAGCTTAGTACATCTTTTAAGATTCATTCGGTTTCGTTAAGTAATATATAGGAATCCCGCTTAACATAATTAATACTCCCCAACCACAAGTTGAGAATTTTGTCCATAATAATGAAATACAAATTGCTGTTGCAATAACAATGTACAGCATTGGTAAAAACGGATAACCAAAGGCTTTGTACGGTCTTTCTGCATCAGGCATTTTTTTACGTAAAATGAAGATTCCATAAATCGTCAAGATGTAAAAAATCAAAACAATGATAATTACAAAATCTAATAAATCGCCATATTTTCCAGTCAAACACAAAGCCGAAGCCCAAATACATTGCGCCCACAGCGCCCAAGCAGGAACACTTGATTGGTTTAAAACAGCGGCTTTTTTAAAGAATAAGCCATCTTTTGCCATCGTATAATATACTCTTGCACCTGCCATAATTAATCCGTTGTTACAGGCAAAAGTCGAAATCATAATCATAATCGCAATAATTAAGGTTCCAATATTTCCAAAAATATATTGTGAAGCCACCACTGCCACTCTATCAGATTTTGCGGTTGCAATTTCATCAAACGGAATAACAGCCAAATACATCAGATTGGTTAAAATATAAATAATCGTTACAATAAAAGTCCCTAGAAATAAACTGAAACCAACATTACGTTTTGGATTTTTAATCTCACCTGCTATAAACGTTACACCGTTCCAGGCATCACTTGAGAATAACGACCCAACCATTGCTGCCGAAATCCCACTAATTAAATCTGTTCCGCTAATTGGTAACCATGAACCGCTCTCTTTATTAAAAGAACGTGTTGTCCAGGCATCAGCCCAGTTCGCATCCCAAATCGAAGCTTTTGCTGCAAGCGTTAATCCAAAAACGATTAAACCCAACAAAGACAAGATTTTGATAATGGTTAAAATAGTTTGCAAAATTTTACCATCTTTTACACCACGGCTATTAATATAAGTAAGTAAAATAATGGTGAAAATTGATACAATCTGCGCTGCATTGAGTTTAAAAGAGCCTAGTTCCCAAAGTATATTTTCGTCACTTAATGGTTCATATAAATAAGCGGCAAACTTTGAGAAAGCAACACCAACGGCAGCAATAGTTCCGGTTTGAATTACAGCAAAAAAACTCCAGCCGTACAAAAAGGCAATTAATTTATTGTAAGCTTCTTTTAGATAAACGTACTGCCCGCCAGCTTTGGGAAACATCGCGCTTAACTCTCCATAACTCACTGCGGCTATAATAGTAATTAATCCTGAAATAAGCCAGATTAGTGTTAGCCAACCCGCAGAACCTACTTGTCTGGCTATATCGGCACTCACGATAAAGATTCCGGAGCCAATCATAGAACCTACAACAAGCATGGTTCCATCTAATAATCCGAGTTCTCTTTTAAAATTTTCTTGGTCGTTTTCTTGCATGTTTTTGGTTTTTGGTTGGTTAAAGATATACTTTTTTCTTAAACTCTAATTCTTGAAATTCTAAATTATAAAAGAGTAAATTCTGAGAACAGAAATTGAAATTCCAAAACAATAATTCTATATCTTCGAATCCTATTTTAAAAAACGATAATGAGCCTAAATCTTTTCCCAAACGAAACTTCAATCTTTGAATCAGAATATACATCTTTGGAAACAATACAGCTTTTAAAAGAGAATACTCTCGAAGGAACTATTAGTAGTACAGCACATAAAACAAATAAATTTTTTATTGGAGAAGTTGAAAAATATAGATTTAAAATTATCTCTTCTTACCCCAAAACTTCGATGTTTTGCGTTTTTGAAGGCAAAATTGACGAATCAATACCAACTCGAATTACGTTAACCAAAAAATTCCATTCTGCCTTTAAATGGCTTTTTATAATGTGGTTTTTGGGATTAACTGCCGTTATTTTTATAACTCCTAATAAAACAATGGAACAAAAAATTACAGAGGCTATTGTGTTTGCCGTTGTCGCATTTTTTGTTCGTTATTTCATCGTAAAATTATTTTTTAGAAAATCTGAAGAAATCGGTACAGAAGCTTTAGAAAACCTTTTAAAACTAAAAGAAATTCTATAATTTTTTTAGACTTTTACGTCATCCCGTATTAGAATAATACTTCAACTATTTATATTTGAAACATTAAAAATTTGTTCTTCTTAGCTATAAAATAAAGTTTTAACTTAAACCTTAATCCAACTAATAATCCTTTAATCTGTTTAAATATGAAAAAAGCATTACTTTTTATTTTGTTGTTCAGTATAAACTCTTATTCTCAAAAAGATTTAACCAAAAAAATTGCAGCTGTAGTTGTTGAAGGCAAAAACTTGTACAAATCAGAAATGGCTTCGTGGTACGGAACTGATTTATTTATTGAGCAATATAAAAATCAAGAAAATATTTGCGGTTACTTTTCTTATTCAGAAGGCGAAAATGCAAAATGTATATTCTTCTCAAAAGGTGATAATCCAAAAGTTATTGGTACAATAATCTTTGACAACACCTATAATATTAAGACTGCAAAATCAGAATTAGAAGAAAGAAGCTTTTCGAAAAATGAAAATGATTTATATTTAATACGTTCAAAGGCAATGAACGCTATAAAATCTGACACTATTTTTAAGCATTACAATAACTCAAATCTTAATTTGATTCCGTTAATCTCAAATAACGAAAAAAAAGTTTACGTTTTAACAGGACCAACTAAAAGCGGGGTCGTAATTTATGGAAATGACTATTTGCTAACTTTTAATAATGAAAACGAATTAAAAAGTACTAAACGTTTACATGCTAATATTATTCCTGTAAATTATGGTGACGACAAAAACATATCGGTAGCCGCAATGCACAGTCATTTACCGGAAACTGGTGAGTTAATTACCGCTACAGATATCTGCACTACAATGTTGTACGAAAAATTTACGGGCTGGGAAAACGTTTATGTAATGTCTAAGGAATACGTCTCGATATGGAATTGCAAAACTGACGAACTTAACGTTATGAAAAAAGAGGCTTTCGAAAAAATCAACAAATAAAACTATGTTTGAGTATGTTGGCTTAAACGAAAAACAATATTTTTTTAGAACCTTCTTATTACTCCTTTGCTACAACCAAAATCATGCATCACAAACTCAAATCAATTGATAAAACAGTACTAATTAACTGATTTTTAATTGATCTTACTTTTACATTGTTTAACAACAAATAATGCATTATTTTTATAAAATTTCAAATAATAGCTAATACGTGATATAAACCTGAAATAACTCATTAACAAATGTTTATCTTTTTTCACTAATACGCATCGCAATTGCCCCAAACGATTGTTACTGCAAAGTGATTCCGAAAGAAGTAATCTTTATAAGGCATCGCATCAAATTATTAACCTACAAATCCGAAAATTATGCCTCGAAGATTATTTTTTAAAAATTTTCGTCTTCCTAATGTTTTTGTTCTATTACTAATTGTATTATTTTCCTGTGCATTACTAATTTGCATTAATTTTTTTACGATAAAAATACTTTCAGCCAGTAGAGCTTATGTCAATGGAGAATCACATTACTCTAAAGGACAAAAAGATGCTTCAAGACATCTTATTACATATCTCTACACCAAAGAACTCAATCATTGGAAACTGTATATCGAAAATCTAAAAATCCCACAAGGCGACGGAATTGCACGTAAAACGCTTTTAAAAGTTGGCGATAATGAAGTAGCCCGAATTGGTTTTACTGCGGGCCGCAATCATGAAGACGATCTGGATGATCTTGTTTGGTTGTTTGTGAATTTTAAAGAGGTTTCGTTCTTCGCAAAAGCAATTCGAGAATGGGAACAGGGCGACAATTTAATTAATGAACTTTTTATTATTGGAACACAGATAAACGCAAAAATTCAGCGTAATACATTAACACCTGCAAATCAACAAAAGTTTATAGCCAGAATTAGTAACATCAGCGATAAACTAACTATTAATGAGCGTAACTTCTCCAATACTTTGGGCGAAGGAACACGAAAAATTAAAAACTTATTAATTATAACTAATATCATTTTTGTTTTAATTATCATTCTAAGTGTCTGTACCTATTATTTTATAATGGTAAAACGTTTACTTGTTTCAAAAAAAGAAATTGAGGTTAAAAACGAAGATTTAGTATTAGTGAATCGAGAATTAGATCGCTTTGTTTATAGTGCTTCACATGATTTAAGATCGCCCATAACTTCGTTAAAAGGCTTAATTGAAATTACGCAACTAGAAGATGATGTAAACCAAATTAAAGATTATTTGGACTTAATGCAGCAAAGTCTCACAAAGCAAGATCAATTTATAAATGATATTATTGATTATTCTAAAAACAAGCGTAAACAAATCATCATACAACCTGTTAGCCTACGCAAATTATTTGACGAAGCGATCTCTCAATTAACACATATAGAAAACGCCAGCAGAATCATTATTAAACAAGAAATATTAACTGACGAAATTTATAGCGACGGATTACGCTTAAAAATAATTATTGGTAATCTAATCTCTAATGCTATAAAATATGCCGATACTAATAAGCAGGAAATGTTTATCAATATTAAAACATATACTACCGAGGGTGCCCACAAAATTGAAGTTGCCGATAATGGAATTGGAATTAAGGAGGAATATAAGGAATCTATTTTCGAAATGTATTTTGGAACAAACAAAAATAAGGGCTCAGGATTGGGCTTATACATTGTAAAAGAAGCCGTTGAAAATATTAAAGGAAATATAACTGTAGTTTCTGAAAAAACTATTGGCAGCAAATTCATCGTAACAATCCCTAAAACACATGGAGTTTAAGGAAACTTTTTTGTTGATTGAAGATAATTTTATCGACTAACTTATTGTAAAACAATTATTTAAAAATGTACTAAAGATTGATCAGATTGCAATTGCAAATAATGGAAAAGAAGGGATTCAATGGATCATCGAAAATAAAAACAAAAAATCCTTAATTATTCTATTGGATATTCAAATGCCAATAATAGACGGATTTGATTTTTTGGAGTTGTATGCGAAATTGAAGAATGAATTAAAAAAAGATACTCAAATTTATGTTCTTTCGTCAACTTTGGATCCTGATGAAATCGACAGAATTAATGGAAATAATTATATTACTGGTTTTTTAAGTAAACCTTTCCCTACTGAAGAGTTTAAAATAATACTAATGCAAAAGTTAACAGATTATTCTAAAACACGATTTACTTGTGTAAAAGCTCTTTGATAATATGGCTCTTTGGTTGAAGAAATCATTACTCCACCGTGTGTAGAAGAATGAACAAATTTAATTTCGCCATCAACAACTTCTACCACCATTCCTACATGATTGATTTGACGTCTTCCGTTTGTTTTAAAAAAGATTAAATCTCCTTTTTTGGCTTCATCTGTTCCTACTTTTGTACCTACTCGAGATTGCTCTATTGAGCTTCTTGGCAATCTTATATCAAAGTTGCTAAAAGTACAAATCATTAATCCTGAACAATCAAAACCAGCTTTTGAAGTTCCGCCAGACCGATAACGAGTTCCAATATTTTCAGTCGCATTTACAATTAATTGATTTACTAAATCAGAATGATTGCTAACTCTAAATACTGTAGTTGTATCTTTTTTTACTTCAGAATTATCAGCAAGTTGTGTTGATTCTGATAAACCTTCATTAATTTGAGGATTTATTATCGAAGCCGAAGCTGCATCTGCCTTTTCTTTTGTAGTATTAATTTTTAGAAGATAACCAACTGGCAATTTTCCTTTTATAAATGGATTTTGTCGTTCCAGTTCTGCAACCGTTAATCCATATCTTTTTGCAATTGCGTATTTTGTTTCTTTTGGCTGCACCTCAACAACTACATCAACCTTATTTGAAGATTCATTTCCGCTTTTTACATCATCTGTTTTGGTAATGATTTCTGGAACTACATCTGTTTTCTCATTAATTTGAAATTGAGATGCAATAGCGGTATCATTTAGTTCCTGATTTGCTTTTTCTTTAGACGTTCTAATTTTTAAAACATAACCAACTGGCAACTTTTTCTTAATAAGTGGATTTTGTCGTTCCAGTTCTGCAACTGTTATTCCGTATTTTTTGGCAATAAGATATTTTGTCTCTTTTGGTTTTACCTTAACTTCTACTTCAACATCTTTTGAAGCGATTATTTCCGGTTTTTCTATTTTTTGATTTTTAGTTGTTTTTTCAGTCGACGCAATAGCATTGGAAGGAATATTAAGTTTCTGTCCTATTTTTAAATCTTCATTTTCAAGCGACAGATTTGCTTTTTTTAAATTTTCAACAGATACATTATACTTTTTTGAAATAACCCAAAGATTTTCTTTTTCAACAACTTCATGCTGACTTGAACTTACAGCTGCAACTTTGGTTGAATGTGCAGTCGTTTCATTTTTCTTTTCAGTATTTTTGATATTGTTATTCGGAATTAACAAAACCGAATTTAGTTTTAAAACTTTAGGAGCATTAGGATTTGCTTCTGTAATATCTTTTATTTTAACTCCATATTTTTTTGCAATAATAGAAAGATTCTCTCCATTTGAGATTTTATGCTTTGTGAACTTTTCTTGAGAAAAGACACCTACACTAAAAAAAAACAAAACTATTATTAGCCTAAAAACCATTATCTATTACATTTTAATACTTTATTATTCTTTTTTGAATTTATTCTCTAATTTTAAACTCAAAAAAACCAACTTTATTACTGAATAAGCGAATTTAACTTTTTAAAGTAAAAAAACCATGCTTTTTAACAACTAATTTGGTTCAAATTAACAAATTCGGCATAAAAATTGAGTCAATTGGCTGAAATAATGCTTCTTATAATATCAAGCATTTTTTTCTAGCCAAAAACCAACTTTAAACCTAAAATAGTGTGAAAAAATTACTTTTATTTTTCGTCCTGTGCCCTTTATTATCAATCGCTCAGAACATAAATGGCTCTGTAGTTTCGCAGAGAAACAACCTTCCCGTTGAGAACACTAATATATATGCACTATCAAGCAAAGTAGGAACTATAACAAATCAAGATGGTCAATTCTCTTTAAAACTCCTTACAAAATTTAAGGACGACGAAATATTAGAATTTTCGCATATTGGCTATATTACTGCACGATTTACTTTAAACTATTTAACAAAACACAACTATAAAATTTTCCTCGAAGAGGAAGTTCAAAATTTATCAGGTGTCACTATTACCGCCACTAAAAAGTTGAAGCTAAAACTTGGATTCAAACAATTAAATTCTATGAAAAGTCCCATTTCTGCATTTGGGTCTTTTTTGAAAGATGATAAAATGTATCTTGTTGGTGGTGATGCTTCTTATGAAACTGATTTATTTGAAAAATACAGAGCTGAAAGAGCCGATGCTGATTTATTCAATTTTCTTAAAGTTGGAAATGATGCTTATGTTCAATTTTACAAACGAGATTTATGTATTTATGATTTTAAAACAGATACTTGGGAATTACAGAAATTAGATTTAGAAAAAAGAGCATATCATAATATTCATTTTTACGATAATGCTATTTATATTTTAGGTGGAAAAAAAATTCTCATAAATAAAAGTACTACTTGGGAATACATCCAAGATAAAATTGAAGTTTTAAACCTTACCAATCAATCCATTCAAATAGACAAAACAAATCCGCATCAAGCTGCTAATTTTGCTTCGTTTTCATATAAAGACAACATTATTGTTATGGGAGGTTATCTGAGAACGGCAGAAAATGGCGTAAAAGATTTTACGAGTAAAATTCACCTTTATAATATTACTTCTGGCTACTGGTACGAATTTGGTAATCTGCCAACCCCTCGCGAGACTACAGGTGTTATGATTGGAGATCAAATATATCTGATAGGTGGAAATGACGGAAAACCTATTACCAAAATTCAAAGTTTTGATATTAATACACAAATATGGCAAACAGAAGCCGAATTATTTTCTGATTTTGAGAGACCTGCTATAACGCATCATGATGATATTATTTACTTTTTTGAAAATCAGAAAATGTGTACTTATAATCTCAAAACAAAACAACTTAAGGAATATGAAATTGAGCTAGGATATAAATATTCTACTATGTATTTCTACAATCATAAATTGTACATTTTTGGAGGTCGTACGGAAAATGAATATTCTAAAATTTCTTCTTCAAAAGTATTTAGCGTTGACATAGGTGAATTTAAAAATACGATACCAACTAGAACCAAAACTTTCTTTCAAGAAATAAATTTAGCAAAGGCTGATTAACACCTTTTAAATAATCCAAACTAGAAAACAAGCCACCCAATTATACCTTTAAATATTGTGAAAAAACTACTCTTTATTTTTCTTCTCTCTCCTTTATTATTAACCGCGCAAGATATAAAAGGAACTATCGTTTCTCAATTGAGCAATTTACCAATTGATAATACAAATGTTTCTGCATTATCTAGTAAAAGTGGAACGGTTAGTAACGACAAAGGAGTGTTTTCGATCTATATTCTTCCAAAATTTAAGGATGATGAAATACTAGAATTTTCTCATTTGGGTTACATTACTCAAAAACTATCTATAAGCTCTTTAAAAAAGAATGCTTATAAGGTTGTGCTTGAAGAAGAAATCCAAAATTTATCTGATGTTACCATTGCACCTAATCAAAAATTGAAGACCAAACTTGCGTTCAGTGAAATAAGTACTCTAAAAAATCCTATCTATTCATTTGGCTCTTTTTTTAACGAAGGAAAAATTTATGTTAGTGGTGGCGATGGTTATGAGGATATAGACAAAATGGCAAAAGTTCGAGCAGAAAAAGCCGTCCCTACTATGGGTGACTTTTTGGATGCCAATCAAACCAGTGTAAAACGTCATTATAAAAAATATCTTTCTATCTATGATATTAAAACAAATTCTTGGGAATTTCCAGAACTAAAATTACAAGGGAGAGCTTACCATAATATTCATTTTTGCAATAATTTGATTTATGTTTTGGGCGGAAAAAAAGTGTTCGTAAACAAAATTAGCAGTTGGGAATATTTGCAAGATCAAATTGAAGTTTTAGATCTTGATAAATTGTCTGTCAAAATCGACAAAACCAATCCGCATCAGGCCGCTGATTTTGCTTCGTTTACTTATAATGATAATATTATTGTAATGGGCGGTTCTGTAAAAATGACCGAAAGTGGCAAAAAAGATTTTACCAACAAGGTACATCTATACAATACTACTTCTGGTTACTGGTATGAACTTAACAATATGCCAACTGCAAAGGAAACTACCGGGATCTTGATTGACAATAAAATTTATTTGATTGGGGGAAACAATGGAAAAGCGATTTCGCAAATCGAATCGTATGATTTATTAACTGAAAAATGGAAAACGGAAGGTGAATTATTTTCGCCATTTGAACGTCCGGCTATCACTTTTCATGAAAATATGATTTATTTTTTTGAAGATAGAAAAATGTGCACTTATGATTTGAAAACAAAACTTTTGAAAGAATATGAAATTGATTTGGATTTAAAATATGCTGCTATTTACTATGACAATGATAAGTTATACATTTTGGGCGGACGTATTGATAATAGTTACTCTAAAATACCTTCTGCAAAAGTTTTAAGTATTGACATTAATGAGTTTGAAAATACAAAACCTACGAGAATTAAGACGCTGAATAACGAAATATAGCTAAAGCAAATTAAAAAGCTTTTCCTTATTCGAAACTAACTTACTTTTTACAAATCCAAAACATAAGAAGTTTACAGATTTTTCAAAAAAGATAATCTTCAACTAAACATATTTTTTAAGTTTATTATTCCAAAAATCTCAAACAAAATTAATCAATTTAAAAAACAGGCTCTATAAAAATAGCGCCTGCTTTACTATTAAATAGATTGTACAACTTCCTCTAATTCAAAACGAGATTTTGGCAAAACAGATGGATGTGCCCAATCACTTAAATCCGCATATCCAACTGAAACAGAAAACAAAGGTGTATAACCATCTTGAGACAATATTTGCTTGTATGCTTCAATATTAATTCCCTCCATTGGCGTAGCATCAAGTCCCATGCTTATACAGGCACTCAAAAAATAACCTAAAGAAAGATAAACCTGATGTTCCATCCAAGATTTTGTTGCCACATCTCCGTTCGACTTTATCATTGGTTCGTAAAAAAGCTTCCTCCACGCTTCTGGCAAAATGGAGATATTACGTTTCTCAAAATACTCAATATCTTCCATTACACTAAACACAACTAAAAGATTAACATCATTAATCGATTGTTCATTCATATAGGATTGAGCTGCTAATTCTTTTTTCACAGCCTCGTTGGTAACAAAAGTAAATTTCCATGGCTGGCTGTTTATAGAAGAAGGACTTAATCTTATTATTTCTTTCAACTCTTCAATTTTTTCTTCGCCTATCTTTCTAGTAGCATCGTACTTTTTTGTTGCATATCTACTTTTTGCAAGATCTAAAAAACTCATATTTCTATTTTTATGTTATATACTATACTTTTTACTGTTGCAAAACTAAGTATAGTAATCTATCTTTGCAATAACGGTTAAAGTTGATAGTAACAGATGTATAGTATAGACAATAAGCAATATCCTTGTAGCACTAGCCTAACAATGAAGTATATAGGCGGTAAATGGAAGGCAGTAATTCTAATTCATTTAATCGAAAAAAAGCGATATAGTGAATTACGAAGAGAATGTAAAGTTATTACAGAGCGAACATTAAGCCTTCAATTAAAAGAACTTGAAGAAGATGGTCTTATTATACGAACCGTACATACAAATAAACCTCCACTAAAGGTTGATTACGAATTAACCGCATTTGGCAGAACATTAATTCCATTACTTCAAGCCATTGCTCAATGGGGCATTGAAACAGCTGAAGTTTTAAAACTCTAAAAAAAATTTGATTAGTCTGTATAAAAAAACGCCCTGTTTTCACAGCGCGTTTTTTTTATAATTAGTTTTAAAGAATTAAGCTTTTCCAGCAGCAATTAAGTTTAATGCTGAACCTGCAACGAACCAGCCAATTTGACCTGCGTTGTAAGTATGGTTTGCCAAGATAATATCTTTTGTACCATTTGCATGAACAAACTCTAATGTTAATGGTTTTCCTGGAGCAAAATCTACTAAATCAAGGAAATTGATTGTATCATCCTCTTGGATTTTATCATAATCGGCTTCGTTAGCAAATGTTAATCCTAAAAGACCTTGTTTTTTAAGGTTTGTTTCGTGAATACGAGCAAAAGATTTCACCAATACTGCTTTAACTCCTAAGAAACGAGGTTCCATTGCAGCATGTTCACGAGAAGAACCTTCGCCATAGTTATGATCTCCCACAACAATAGACGGCACTCCAGCCGCTTTGTAAGCACGTGCAACCGCAGGAACAGCGTCGTAAGTTCCTGTTAATTGATTTTTAACTGAATTTGTTTTTTGATTGAATGCATTTACTGCTCCAATCAGCATATTATTAGAAATATTATCTAAGTGTCCGCGGAAACGTAACCATGGTCCAGCCATAGAAATATGATCTGTCGTACATTTTCCGAATGCTTTGATTAATAATTTTACACCTGTAATGTTTTTACCATCCCAAGCATCAAACGGAGCTAATAATTGCAAACGCTCTGATGTTGGACTAACTACTACCTGAACTCCTGAACCGTCTTCAGCCGGAACTTGAAATCCTGGATCTTTAACATCAAATCCTTTTGGAGGCAATTCGTCTCCTGTAGGCTCATCTAACATTACTTCTTCTCCATCTTCGTTGATCAAAGTGTCTGTTAACGGATTAAATCCTAAATCTCCTGCAATAGCCATTGCGGTTACCAATTCTGGAGAACCAACAAATGCAAGTGTATTTGGGTTACCATCGGCACGTTTTGAGAAGTTACGATTGAATGAGTGCACGATTGTATTTCTTTCTTCTTTCTCTGCACCATCTCTATCCCACATACCAATACATGGTCCGCAAGCGTTAGCAAAAACGGTTGCTCCAATTTTATGGAATGTATCGATAAATCCATCGCGCTCGATAGTATAACGAACAACCTCTGAACCCGGAGTAATTGTAAACTGTGATTTTGTTTTTAAATTCTTAGCACTTACTTGTCTGGCTAAAGACGCTGCGCGAGAAATATCTTCGTAAGAAGAGTTTGTACAAGAGCCTATTAAACCAACCTGAATTTGTAGTGGCCAGTTATTTTTGATCGCCGCTTCTTTCATTTTAGAAATTGGAGTAGCTAGATCAGGAGTAAAAGGTCCGTTTAAATGTGGTTCCAATTCAGATAAATTGATTTCGATAACCTGATCAAAGTATTGCTCTGGATTAGCATAAACTTCTGGATCTCCTGTTAGGTAAGAAGCTACTTTATCTGCAGCATCTGCAACATCTGCTCTATTAGTAGAACGCAGGTAACGCCCCATAGAAGCATCGTAACCAAAAGTTGAAGTTGTAGCTCCAATCTCGGCACCCATGTTACAAATCGTTCCTTTTCCTGTACAAGACATAGAAGTTGCTCCTTCTCCAAAATATTCAACGATTGCTCCTGTTCCTCCTTTTACGGTAAGAATACCGGCAACTTTAAGGATAACATCTTTAGGAGCTGTCCATCCTGATAATTTACCAGTTAGTTTTACTCCAATTAATTTAGGAAATTTAAGCTCCCAAGCCATACCAGACATAACGTCTACAGCATCTGCTCCACCAACACCAATGGCCACCATTCCTAAACCACCTGCATTTACAGTGTGAGAATCAGTACCAATCATCATTCCACCAGGGAAAGCATAATTTTCAAGTACTACTTGGTGAATAATTCCTGCTCCTGGTTTCCAGAAACCTATTCCGTATTTATTAGAAACTGACGACAAGAAGTCGAAAACTTCATTACTTTGTGTCTTTGCCCTAGCCAAATCTGTTTCAGCATCTACTTTTGCCTGAATCAAGTGATCACAGTGAACCGTTGTAGGAACTGCTACTTTTGGTTTTCCAGCATGCATAAATTGCAACAATGCCATTTGAGCAGTTGCATCTTGACAAGCTACACGATCGGGCGCAAAATCAACATAATCAACTCCTCTTCCAAACGCCTTTGTTGGATTTCCATCCCACAAGTGATTGTATAAAATTTTCTCTGTTAATGTAAGTGGACGACCAACAATCTCGCGTGCTTTATCAACACGACCTGGCATGTTCTCATACACTTTTTTAATCATTTCAATATCAAAAGCCATAAGTATAATTGTTTTTGTTTTTTTTATTTTGAACATACCAAGTTACAAAAAATAGAACAGCTAGAAAAGAAAAAGCCTGAGTTTATAAACTCAGGCTTTTTATATATAATGATTATAACTAATCGTATGATTACATTACTAACAGTTTGTGAGAAGGTGCAAACCTAGTTAGGCTAATACCATCCACTGCAGCTGTATATTCAGCAAGTGTAGGAGTTCTACCCAAAATTGTAGATAAAACAACAACTGGTGTAGAAGAAAGCAATGACTCTCCTTTTTTACCTTCTGTATCTTCTACAACTCTTCCTTGGAAAAGACGTGTAGATGTTGCCATCACAGTATCTCCTTTTGCTGCTTTTTCCTGATTACCCATACAAAGGTTACATCCTGGACGCTCTAAGTACAACATGTTCTCATATTCAGTACGTGCAGCTCCTTTTGGTGCAGCATCGTTGAATTCGAAACCTGAGTATTTTTGTAAAACTTCCCAGTCACCTTCAGCTTTAAGCTCATCTACAATATTATATGTAGGTGGCGCTACTACTAACGGCGCTTTGAACTCGACTTTACCGTGTTGCTCTTCGATATTTTTTAGCATTTGAGCTAAAATTTTCATATCCCCTTTGTGAACCATACAAGAACCAATAAATCCAAGATCTACTTTTTTATCTCCTCCGTAGAAAGATAAAGGTCTGATAGTATCATGAGTATATCTTTTAGAAACATCAGCATTATTTACGTCTGGATCTGCAATCATAGGCTCGATAATTTGATCAAGATCAACCACAACTTCAGCATAATATTTCGCATTTGCATCAGGAGTTAAAGCTGGTTTTTCAGCCGATTTAATCTCTGCAATTCTCTTATCTGCTTTGTTGATCAATCCTTGAAGAACTTGTTTTTCATTGTCCATTCCTTTGTCGATCATGATCTGGATTCTACCTTTTGCAATCTCTAGAGATTCAATTAAAGTATCATCTTCAGAAATACAGATAGAAGCTTTTGCTTTCATCTCTGCAGTCCAGTCTGTAAATGTAAATGCCTGATCAGCAGTAAGAGTTCCTAGATGAACCTCAATAATTCTACCTTGGAATACATTTTCTCCACCAAACTTTTTAAGCATTTGAGCTTGTGTTGAGTGAACTACATCACGGAAGTCCATGTAGTCTTTCATCTCTCCTTTGAATGTAACTTTCACGGATTCAGGAATTGGCATTGAAGCCTCTCCTGTAGCAAGTGCAAGCGCAACTGTTCCTGAGTCAGCACCAAAAGCAACACCTTTTGACATTCTTGTATGAGAGTCACCACCAATAATGATCGCCCACTCATCAATTGTAATATCGTTAAGTACTTTATGAATTACATCTGTCATTGCGTGGTAAACTCCTTTAGGGTCACGTGCAGTGATTAAACCGAATTCGTTCATGAATTTCATCAATTTTGGAATATTTGCCTGAGCTTTTTTATCCCATACTGAAGCAGTGTGACATCCAGATTGGTATGCACCATCAACGATTGGCGAAATTACTGTAGCCGCCATAGACTCTAATTCCTGAGCAGTCATAAGACCAGTCGTATCCTGAGAACCTACAATGTTTACTTCTACACGAACGTCTGAACCTGCATGTAAAACTTTACCCGGAGCAATTCCAACAGCATTTTTGTTGAAGATTTTTTCTACTGCCGTAAGCCCTTGTCCTTCAATAGAAATCTCTTTTGATGGAGCAAATACAAGCGGAGCTTCGACATCTAAAATTTTTGCTGCTAATGTTTGAAGCTTTTTACCAAATACAATTGCATATGATCCTCCAGCTTTTATAAATTCCATTTTCTGAGGCGTAAATGCCTTAGAAATATCTATTAATTCTTTGTCACCATTATAAAGTTTCTTAGTCTTTGTATTGATCGTCAATACAGTACCTGTAGCAACAGAATATGTTTCTTCAAGAACAGGGTCACCGCTTTCGTTACGAACTACGTTACCCTCTGCATCTAATTTTTTAACCCAGTTTTTAAGGTCTAAACCAATACCACCAGTAACATCAACAGTTGTTAGGAAAATTGGAGAAATACCATTTGTACCTCCTACAATTGGAGCAATGTTTACGAATGGAATGTATGGACTTGCTTGTTTACCACTCCAAAGTGCCACGTTGTTTACACCTGACATTCTTGAAGATCCAACACCCATTGTACCTTTTTCTGCAATTAACATTACGCTTTTATCTGGATGTAATACTTGTAATGCCTTAATTTCTTGTTGTGCCTGAGGCGTAATCATACATTGCCCGTGAAGTTCACGGTCTGAACGTGAGTGAGCTTGATTACCCGGAGAAAGTAAATCTGTAGAAATATCTCCCTCTCCAGCAATAAAAGTAACTACTTTAATTTCTTCAACTACTTCTGGCAGTTTTGTAAAAAATTCTGCTTGTGCATAGCTTTCAAGAATTTCTCTAGCTATTGCGTTATCATTTTTAAATGCTTCTTTTAAACGATCTGTATCTGCCTCATAAAGATAAACTTGTGTTTTAAGTACATCTGCTGCTTGTTGTGCAATAGCAGCATCATCACCTAAAGCTAAATCTAACAATACTTCGATAGACGGCCCACCTTTCATGTGTGATAATAACTCAAACGCAAAAGCAGGGGTAATTTCTTTTACTACAGATTCTCCAAGAATAATTTCCTTTAGAAACTTAGCTTTTTCACCAGCAGCACTTGTAGTTCCTGGTATAGTATTATAAATAAAGTACTTAATCGAATCTTCTCTATATTCGTTATCTAAATCTTTAATCTGTGCAATGATTTCACTTAATAATTCAGCTCCATCAATTGGCTTCGGGTGAAGTCCCTGATTTTTTCTTTCTTCAATTTCTTGGATATAATCCTGATAAATATTCATAATAAAGGCAGATTTATTTTTTTACGCAAATTTAAGCATTAATGACGATAATTAAAAATTATATAACAGAACTCACCTTTTCAAAAATTATTATTGCTAAAAAACGATTTTGACTGCTTGTTTTTGTCAAAATATCAATTTTGTATTAAAAAAATGAATTATTGATATTTAAAAATCTTTTCTTTAACAAAGTCGAAATTTAATGTTATATCAGAAGTGAGATTTTACCTCTATTTTACCTAAGAACCTTTCTAAATTAGCAATTATAACGTTATAGTTAGCTTTTAATCTTCTCATTTTACTTCCACTCAACCAAGTTCATCGCATTAAAAAATATGTCTAAAAAAACTTGTAATTCAAATTTTCTTATAACTTTGTAATTCAAAGTACTTTTAAATAAATACAACTATGAAAAACAAATTAGATCTTTTTAAAAATTACACTCAAAAAACCGGAGTCACAATTAGTTTAGCAGTAGCCACCTTTAGTACTATCTTACTAATAAGCTCCCTTTCTTGCAAAAAAATGTTTTTTTACAATTTCGACTCCATTGTAATCATAAGCTTGGTGATTGAATTTATTTATGGAGCCAGCCTTTCCTTTATGATTCTAAGGGATAAAGAACGATACATTCATTTAACTCCATTTTTGATTTTGAACTGGTTTATTGGATGTTTTTGCTTAAATATTTTCATTCCTGTTTTCAATGATTTACCAATATGGGTTTATTTCGCAACGTTGGCCTTTTGCTTATCTAATTTCTTCATTTATAGAAATTCAGAAGACGAATACAACATTTCGATTCCGCTTTTCATAAACGGTTTGTCCTTCACAATCATTTTATATTTTGCAATTTTTTTAATTCCAATAATACCCGTTTCCTTTGCTGCTATACTAGCTTTAGGAATGGGCTTTTATGGATTAGTTCCGGCGATAGTACTTATTATTCATTCACTAACAATTATTAGGCATTTATCTCACAACAGAAATTATTCCCTTTCATTTGGCGCAGGATTCTTAATTGTATTAGTCGGATTGACAATATTCACCATTGGCTTAAGTCTCGAAAGCAATAAAATTGCCAAAGTCAATGCCTTAAACTCTTTCAGCAGCGATAGTGATTTACCTAACCATATAGCAATTTCGCAAAACTTAAAACCTAACTTTTTTAATGAAATTCTCTTAAAAAAAGGTATTATCTATGTTCCGCTACACGATATATTCAGACTTGGAGGATTTGATTCTTTCGGAACGAAACAATTCAATGAAAGAAAAACGCACAACCCTTTTATAGCTATTGCTTATTTATTCTGTCATGATCTCGATTTAAGCAGTGATGAACGTATAAATATTTTGAAGTCAAATTTTGATAAAAGATTAGAAACTGAAGAGCAACTTTGGAGCGGTGAGGATTTAGTAACAAAAAGTATTAAAGAAGATGTGAAAATTTATGCAGATGCTCGTTTAGCTTATACCGAAATCACGATGCAAATTGCCAGTACTAAAGATTCGTCGCTCGACAAAGAAGCAATTTACTCTTTTCAGCTACCCGAAGGCTCAGTTGCAACTTCTCTATCGTTATGGGTTAATGGAATCGAACGAAAAGGAGTATTAACAACTAAGGAAAAGGCTCAAGCCGCTTACAAGCAAATTGTTGGAGTCGAAAGTCGTGATCCTTCTTTAATGCAATGGAAAGAAGGAAACAAAGTCGTAGTACGCGTTTTTCCCATCAATTTTAAAACTCCAAGAACTTTTAAATGCGGTTTTACAACTCCTTTACAAGTCGAAGATAATGAAATGAAGTACAAAAGTCTTTCTATAAAAGGACCAAACATTTCAAATGCCGAAACTATTTCGAGAATTGAAACTGTGGGGAATGCAAAAATAAAAACCACTAAAGATTTCGAACTTACCAAACACTATTACATTAACCAATCTGAAGGATTAGACGACTGGGAAGCTTTTGTACCACTAACAAAAAATACAAAATCAAATTCGTTTGCCTGGAAAGACAAAATTTATGAAATAAGAGACATCAGTAAATCAGTGGTTCCCTTTAAGCCTTCAGAAATCATTTTAGATTTAAATAGCAGTTGGACAATCAAACAAATTGAATCTTTTGTCAACCTGAACAAAAAGAATGTGTTTGTTTTTTTAAACGGCAAAAAAACTGCTATTAATAAAGAAAACCTGAGAGCTATTGAATTGGATTTTGAGGATTTACAATATTCATTGTTGCCTCTTTATAAAATTACACCAAATAGTTTAATTGTTACAAAATGCGGTTCATTTTCGGCCAATTTTGAAGAGCTTGAGGATTCTGATTATCTAAAAAAAATAAAAACAGAAACAAAACAGCGAAATCTAAAAGTAATTAACATCTCGTCAGATATTAATCCGTTTTGGCAAACGGCGAAAGAACAGAAATATGTAGATTACTTTCAGACCAGTATTACAGATTGCTTGAAATTAATCAACCAAAATCAATTTATACTGTACAAAACCGAAAAAAACACAGTTAATATTGAGCCTGCTCATATCTCGATTACTGAAAATCTAAAAACGGACTCTCTTAAAAGCAAAGGGCCAGATCACATTTATAGAATGTATGCTTTTGGAAAAGTTCTGGAGGAACAAATTAAAATACAAAATGAAACTTTAGCAAATAATCAATATGTTGATTTAGCCAAAGATGCCAACATTGTTACGCCTATTTCATCACTAATTGTTCTAGAAACCGATGAAGATTACAAAAACAACGGAATTGAGAAAAACGTCAATACTTTAGGAAATGCATCAATCAACAATGACGGAGCGGTGCCGGAACCACACGAATGGTTATTAATTATTATTGGCTCTACAATTCTGTTTTTCTATTATCGAAAATCAAAACAAACGATTTAATGCATAACTTCATTATTCAACATTCTAAAAAGATTGCTCTAATTATTTTAGGTTGCCTTCTGGCAATCAACTATATTATTATAGTAAACGGAATTAACAGTAATCTTTTTGGAATTTTATTTTCGATACTATTATTTCTAATTGGAGGTAGAAAAACTTCCTTTAATATGAATTACCCCCTTTTGGGATTAATTTTTCTATTAGAATTTATCAGTTTTCGTTTGCACACCAAATCCATACATTTTTTAGCTTTATCTCTATTTGTCTGTTTTGTATATTATAGTTTTACGCAACGATTTTCGTTTATTTCTTTTATCTGTATTCTGTTATTTTCCTCGCTCTTTAATACGTTTTTTGATTATCTAACTGTAGAAATTAAGCAAACACTTTGTTATAGTGTTTATTTAACTTTGAAAAACTTTATTCATTTTGATAAAATTGAAGGTGTAAATTTTTACATCAATAACGCAAAAATCACAATAGATACTGCCTGTATGGGATTGTCTATGTTTAAAACCGGTTTACTTGCCGGTGCTTTTTTACTAACTCTAGAAGAGCGAAAACAACAAAAATACTTCAACCTTAAACAAATTTTATTGTTTTGCTTTTTCGTCATTCTATTAAATATTATTTCGAATTATTTCAGAATTATAACTTTGATTTTATTTAATTGCACCGAAGAGAATACTTTTCACCATACTATTGGTTTGCTTTGTTTTGTATTTTATCAAATGGCACCAATGTTATTTTTAATTCGTTTTTTTAAACCTTCAAAAGAAACCATTACAGATTCTAAACCTGAATATTTAAAATTGTTACCGTTTATTACAGCAATAATAACTCTTATTGCAACAAGTCTGGAAATCCAAAAAGATCAAGATCATAAATTGCTTGATAATATAAACCCTACTTATAATACGAGTAAAGGAATTTGGGTTAACAAAGAGGTTTTTAAAATCGTAACTCCAAAAAAACTTATTTATATAAAAACTCCATCGCACAACCCCTTAGTTTGCTGGACTGGAAACGGATATAAAGTGATCGAATCAAAAATTATTGAAAAGAACAATGAAGAAATCTGTTTTGTGAGAATGGAGAAAAACGGCGTGCAATATTTTTCGTATTGGTGGTATGAATGCAATAATAAAAAGTACACTTCTCTTATTGAAGTTTCACTAATAAAACTCTTTTACAATAAACCCATTCGGCTTATAAATGAAACGAATAAAGCACAATAAAAAAAGCCTAACAGATCTTAAAATCTATTAGGCTCTTTTTTCTATTTGCATAAAACTTACATTAGTTTCTGAATAATAATTTCTTCTGTTATTCCTTCAGCATCTGCTTTGTAATTTTTAATAATTCTGTGTCTCAAAATTCCGGTTGCAACTGCTTTTACATCTTCGATATCCGGAGAAAATTTGCCATTAAATGCAGCGTGTGCTTTTGCGGCCAAGATTAGATTTTGAGAGGCTCTTGGTCCAGCTCCCCAATCTAAATAATTCTTTACAAAATCATTAGACAAAGCATTATCAGGACGTGTTTTACTTACTAAAGTTACTGCGTATTCAATTACATTATCTGCAACAGGAATTCTACGAATTAAATGCTGAAAATCGATAATTTCCTGAGCTGTAAACAATGGATTTATAGTTGTTTTTGCATCAGAAGTTGTACGCTTTACAACTTGTACTTCTTCTTCGAAAGTTGGATATTCTAGTTTAATTGCAAACATAAAACGATCTAATTGTGCTTCGGGCAAAGGATAAGTTCCTTCTTGCTCAATTGGATTTTGTGTTGCTAAAACAAAGTATGGTAAATCTAATTTATAGTTTTGTCCTGCAATTGTTACTGAACGTTCCTGCATGGCTTCAAGCAAAGCTGCTTGCGTTTTGGGCGGAGTTCTATTAATCTCATCTGCCAAAATTATATTAGAGAAAATTGGTCCTTTAATAAATTTAAATTGTCTGTTTTCATCTAAAATTTCACTTCCTAAAATATCAGAAGGCATTAAATCCGGCGTAAACTGAATTCTTTTAAAATCTAAACCTAAAGCCTGAGACAAAGTGTTTATCATTAACGTTTTTGCCAAACCCGGAACACCTATCAAAAGGGCATGTCCTCCAGAAAATATACAAAGTAAAATTTGATCTACAACTGCATCTTGGCCTACTATAATTTTTGCTATTTCGTTTTTTAATTCATTTCGTTTTTGAACTAAATTATGAATTGCTGTTACGTCAGACATTTAAGTATGTTTTAAAATTAAAAAAGAGTTAGCTCTACTAATTCATAAAACTAACTCTTTTTATTTATTTAATAAAAATTATTTTTTCAACCAATTGTATACAAAATTACAATCTCTGTACTCTCCAACAATTTTAATGTAAGTATCTTTTATTTTAGTATCAAACCACTTTGAAATTGTTGTGATTTGTTTTTCTTTCAATGCTAATTCTTTAATTTTAGTATAATCTTTAGCATAATCTGCCACGTGCTGATCAATTCTATTGGTAACCGTTATTAGCTTGTAAGTCTTTTTACCTTTATCATCTGTGTTTAAAATAGGCTGCGAAACCTCGTCATCTTTTAGATTAGAAACCTGGCTATACAAAGTAGGATCCATTTTTGTCAATTCAAAACGTGTGTCTTGAGTATTTGGGTTTACTAATGTTCCTCCGTTTGCTCTTGTTTCTTTTTCATCAGACTCAGTTCTTGCTGCATCTGCAAAAGAAATTTCCTTGTTTACAATCTTATTTCTAATATTTGTAATTCTTTCTTTAGCATCTTTTAGTGCATTTTCAGAAACTGTTGGTGCAATCAAAATATGACGCAATTCAACTTCTTGTCCTTTTATTTTGTCTACCATAATAATATGGTATCCAAAATTAGTTTTAAAAGGTTCTGAAATTTCTCCTTCACCTAAACTAAAAGCAACATCTTTAAACTCTTTTACGAAAGGAGTTTTTCTCGTCATTTTATAAAAACCTCCGTTTGGTGAAGATCCTGGATCTTGTGAATATAAAACTGCTTTTGTTGCAAAACTAGATCCTTCTAAAACATCTTTTCTAATCGCATTTAATCTGTCAATTACCTTTTGTTCGTCTTCTTTAGAAACTTTAGGTTCTACCACAATTTGTGCAACTTCCATTTCTGCTCCAAAAGTTGGCAATTCATCTTTTGGTATCTTTTTAAAGAAATTACGAACTTCTTCTGGTGTTATCTCTACAGCATCAACGATTTTCTTGGTCATTTCCTGAGCTAATTTTTGCTCTTTTAAGATATCAGCAAAATAAGTTTTAAACTCTTCTACTGAATTCTTTTTGTAATAAGCCACAACTTTATTAATATCTCCTACTTGTTGAAGCATATAATTCAATCGTTCATCCATCATACCTTTAACTTCGGCATCACTAACTACAATACTATCTTGAATTGCCTGATGCGCATAAAGTTTATCTTCTAAAAGTTTTCCAAGCATTTGGCATCTTGTAATATCTTTAATAGAACCACCTTGACTAGAAATCTCTAAATATCCTTTGTCAATATCAGAATCTAAAACAATATAATCTCCAACATTTGCAATAATACCGTCAATTTTTAATTTCTGCCCTGATGGCGCAGCTACAACCGGTTTCTTAGCTACTGAATCTTTAATGACTTCCTGAGCCGTAATAATTGAGCTGAAAAAAAATAAAAAACACATCGTCAACACTAACTTGAAATCAATTGTTTTTAGCGGTAATTTTTTTAATAACATTATTTTAAATTTAATTTGAATGTAAGGATCTTGCTTTAGAATTTCGTTTTAAACCAAAACCCTTTTAAATGCATTTTCAATCAACAATACTGAAAACACTAAATAATTAAGATCTAGTTCTTTTTAACTTATAACGAACAAAAATAACAATTCAATTACATAATACAACTATCGACTATACTATTAACAAAAAATTATATGGATAGCTCTTTAATCTTATAAAAGGAATCTTGATTTGAGGAACTAAATACTTCCAAACAATGAAAATCTACCTCTTTTAAAAACTTAAAAACAGCTCTTTAGAAACTCTCACAAAAAAATCTAAGTCCCTAGTTTACTTTATAATAAAAAAAAGTTCTCAACACTACAACGTTTTCGTAATATAAATATTTTCTGATAATTTTAATCAAATCAAAAAATACATACTTTAGATGCATAATTAATAATTTACAGAGCTAAAATTGAGAATTTCACTTTTTAACCGACCCGTAAATATGTAATTATAAATTTATTAACCTTAACCCAATCTATTATGAAAAAACCTAATGCAAAGATTTACTTTTTTGCAGCAATTACGGCAATCTTTGCTGCTTGCTCGCAAAACGAACCAAATGAGGTAGATGCAAAAGCTGAAAGTCACCAGTTTCAAATTATTAACGTTACACACGACGGAAAACCTTTTAGTACCGGACTTTCTAAATCGTCATCAACAGGAAAATATGTAGATAATCCAGGCGGTGGCGTTATGATGCAGGCTTTTTATTGGGATGTTCCTGCCGGTGGAAATTGGTGGAATACGGTGAGTACAAAAGTAACGGACTGGTCAAATGCCGGAATTGGCTCTATTTGGTTACCACCAGCTTCGAAAGCCCAAAATGGTGCTTTCTCTATGGGATATGATCCAACCGATTATTTTGATTTTGGAGATTACAATCAGAATGGATCTATAGAGACCCGTTTTGGATCTAAAACCGAATTGGTAAACCTAATCACAAAAGCACATACTGAGAATATGAAGGTTTATGCTGATATTGTTATCAATCACAATAGCGGCGGACAATCTGAAGCGAATCCATTTACTGGCACTAATACTTGGACTAATTTTACAGGAGTTGCTTCGGGTAAATTTCCTCGTAACTATAATGATTTTTACAAAAACAGTTACGGAAACAATGACGAAGGATCTTTTGGAGGGTTTCCGGATTTATGTCATGCTGCGCCAAATGTGCAAAACTGGTTATGGTTGAGGGCAGATGGTGTGGGTAAATATTATAAAAACACGATGAAATTCGATGGTTGGAGGTTTGACTATGTTAAAGGTTTTGGTGCTTGGGTTGTAAACTCTTGGAACGCAAATGTTGGTGGTTTTTCTGTGGGAGAACTATGGGATTCGAATGTAAATGTATTAAATGATTGGGCAAACAATGCCAATAGTTCTGTATTTGATTTTGCATGTTATTATAAAATGAATGATGCTTTTGACGGAAATAATCTTGCTCTTTTAAATGATGATATGATGTGGAAAAGAAATCCGTATAAAGCGGTAACTTTTGTGACCAATCATGATACTGACGAAATCTACAGTAAACTATTAGCCTATTCTTATATTTTAACGCATGAAGGATATCCAACAATTTTCTATAGAGATTATGAAGAATGGTTGGATAAAAGCAAATTGAATAATCTAATCTGGATTCATAATAACAAAGCGACAGGTACTACGTCAATTTTATATTCAGATAATGACGAATACTTGGCAAGAAGAAATGGATACAACGGAAATCCAGGATTAGTAGTTTACATTAACAACTCTGATACTTGGCAAGAAAGATGGATTCAGACGAATTGGGCAAATACCCAGATTAAAGATTTTACAGGAAACTCCACTTGGTATCCAACAACTCAGGCGGATAAATGGGTAAAAATACAATGTCCTCCAAAAGGATATTCAGTTTGGTCAATTAATCAATAATTCTCTTTTTGAATATCAATTTAAGGCTGTTTTAAAAAACAGCCTTATTTTTTTATAAAAAACTGAGGTTTTTAAAAAAGGCTCAGCACTTAATTTAAGAAGTGAATATTTTTATTAAGCCGTAATTAATAGTACTTTTGCAACCTATTTATACGAAATATGAGCTTTTTAAAAGAAATACAACGCAGAAGAACATTTGGAATTATATCGCATCCTGATGCCGGTAAAACAACTTTAACTGAGAAGTTATTGTTATTTGGAGGTGCAATTCAGGAAGCTGGAGCTGTAAAAAACAATAAAATAAAAAAAGGAGCAACGAGTGACTTTATGGAAATCGAACGCCAAAGAGGTATTTCGGTTTCGACATCTGTACTTGCTTTTAATTATCAAGATAAAAAAATCAACATCCTTGATACTCCCGGACACAAGGATTTTGCCGAAGATACCTTTAGAACTTTAACTGCTGTTGATAGCGTTATTGTTGTAATTGACGTTGCAAAAGGGGTTGAGGAACAAACTGAAAAATTGGTTGCAGTTTGTAGAATGAGAAATATCCCGATGATTGTTTTCATCAATAAGTTAGACCGTGAAGGAAAAGATGCTTTTGACTTAATGGATGAAGTGGAACAAAAACTAGGTTTAACCGTTACTCCTTTGAGTTTCCCGATTGGAATGGGTTACGATTTTCAGGGAATTTATAATCTATGGGAACAAAACATCAATCTTTTTAGTGGAGACAGCAGAAAAAATATCGAAGAAACAATTGCTTTCTCTGATGTTCAGAACAATCCGGAACTAGATAAAATTGTAGGTGAAAAAGCAGCTGAAAAACTTCGTGAGGAATTAGAACTAATTGATGAAGTTTATCCAAAATTTGACCGTCAGGATTATTTAGATGGAAAGCTTCAACCTGTATTTTTTGGTTCGGCTTTGAACAATTTTGGGGTTCGCGAATTGCTAGATTGCTTCGTTCAAATCGCTCCGTCTCCAAGACCAAAAGATTCTGAAACTCGTTTGGTTGATCCGGCAGAGGAAAAAATGACTGGTTTTGTATTTAAAATCCATGCTAATATGGATCCAAAACACAGAGACCGTTTAGCCTTTATAAAAATCGTTTCGGGAACTTTTGAAAGAAACAAACCTTACTACCACGTTCGTCAGAAGAAAAATTTAAAATTCTCGAGTCCAAATGCTTTTTTCGCAGAGAAAAAAGAAATCGTAGATATTTCGTACCCTGGTGATATTGTAGGTTTACACGATACCGGAAACTTTAAAATTGGTGATACTTTGACTGAAGGAGAAATCATGAGCTTTAAAGGAATCCCAAGTTTCTCTCCAGAACACTTTAGATACATTAACAATGCTGATCCTATGAAAGCTAAACAGCTTGATAAAGGTATTGATCAGCTAATGGACGAAGGTGTTGCACAGTTATTTACTCTTGAAATGAATAACCGTAAAGTTATTGGAACTGTTGGAGCACTTCAATATGAGGTAATTCAATATCGTTTGGAACATGAATATGGTGCAAAATGTACTTACGAAAACTTCCCTGTACATAAGGCATGTTGGGTAAAACCTGATGATGCTAAAAATAATGAGTTTAAAGAATTTAAACGTATTAAGCAGAAATTCTTAGCACACGATAAGTATGGTCAATTGGTATTTTTAGCCGATTCTGATTTTACAATTCAAATGACACAAAGTAAATATCCAAGTGTGAAGTTATTCTTTACTTCAGAGTTTGATTAAATCTACTTGAAAAAGACAAAAGCATAAAAAAGACTTTCTAAATTTTAGAAAGTCTTTTTTATCTCTACAAAAATCTAAATGTTTCTTTTTGTCTTTTTTAATTCCTTTTCATGCGAATAATTAACTCCTAATCCACCTAAAATCATAGTGCTCAATTTCGAAAGCTCATCTTCGTCAATAATTATGTTTTGTTCTAATGTATTATTCTTAACAGAGTTTATAGAAAAAGGTATCTCTTTTGAAAAATAATAATCATCACTCGTGATTGTAATCACAAGAGTTTTACTACTCTTCAAAACTTGCACAGGAATAGAAAACTTACCCGTTTTTGAATCTATTTTTAATGGACTTTGTGAACCATTAATCATAAGTACTAAATTTGAGTATTTCTTATCTGTAAATGGTTTATTTGTTTTAGTCTCCAATAATTTTCCTTTTACAACAACAAGTATTTCCGCAGAATCAGTCCCATTATAAGCCACTTTACCCATAATCAGCATATTTGGATCTGCACTATTAATCTCAGTTTGAACCGGTGTTTTTTCTTGCCCAATAGCATTTGATGCTAATAAAATTGATGCTGCTACGGCTGCGTATTTAAAATTATTAAGTTTAGAAGTTTCTCTGCACTCAAACTCTTCTTCTAATTGTGTCACTTTTAATCGCGCACAAATATTTTGATCTTTATTTTCTGAAATGAATTTAGCTACTTCAGAATTTGTTTTTCTACTCAAATCTATTACATTCTTTGCACAAGAATTACAAAATGAACCATTAGTACTAGGAATCATTTTATCAAAATTTTCAGAGCAAGGATTTATTATTTCTAAAGTGAATTTCTTTTTCATACTGTATTTTTTAAATTACATTTTATCAAAAATGACTGTTAAATATATAGAGTACGTTTATTAGGAAAAGGTTGGAAAGAGAATAAAAATATTTTTTTTTCGAAATTTAACTTCTTCTGGAAAAGGTTTAGAAATCAATAAAAAAAGCGCCAATTTTACAATTAGCGCTTTTTTTTAATTTGAATTAATCCAACCTTAATGAGTTATTATATTCCAAAAAAATGATCCTTTTTTATAGGGAAACCGAATTTAAAAAAATAATACTAAAACAAAAAAAATAGCCGATGAAAACTACATTAAATCAGTTGAAATACATTTTTCAATTTCTTTGAAATAAAAAGCCCCATTTAAAAAATGGGGCTTTAAAAATTTATGCTTGTCCTGCCGGACCAAAATTAAGCGGTATTGGTGCTTGTTCAGTTTCTTTGATTTCGCCATGAGCGCTTTCAAATCGATGAATATTTTCTCCAATTGCTTTTAATAATCTTTTAGCATGTTGTGGTGTCAAGACAATTCTTGACTTTACTTTGGCTTTAGGAATACCAGGCATAATACTCACAAAATCTAAAACAAATTCTGATGATGAGTGATTGATAATCGCAAGATTAGAATAAATTCCCTCTGCGACAGTTTCGTCTAACTCAATATTAATCTGTTCTTGTTGTTGGTTCGGATTACTCATAGTTTCCTAATTAATAAATATATTCTTCTTTATTAGCCATCATTTCATTGTAATCGTCTTTAGATCCTACGATAGTATTATCATATTCTCTCATACCAGTTCCCGCAGGAATTCTGTGTCCAACAATTACATTTTCTTTCAATCCTTCTAAATCATCTACTTTACCAGCTACAGCAGCTTCGTTAAGTACTTTTGTTGTTTCTTGGAAAGAAGCAGCAGAGATGAATGATTTAGTTTGTAGCGAAGCTCTTGTAATACCTTGTAAAACTGGCGTTGCAGTTGCAGTAATTACATCTCTAGCTACAACTAGATTTTTATCATTTCGTTTCAACAATGAGTTTTCATCACGCAATTCACGAGGCGAAATAATCTGACCTGGTTTCAATACAGCAGAATCCCCAGCGTCTTCAACTACTTTCATACCATATAATTTATCATTTTGAACGATAAAATCTTTAGTATGAATTAATTGATCTTCTAGGAATAATGTATCACCTGGATCTTGAACTCTTACTTTACGCATCATTTGACGAATAACTACCTCAAAGTGCTTGTCATTAATTTTTACCCCTTGTAAACGGTATACCTCTTGAATTTCATTTACCAAGTACTGTTGAACAGCAGCTGGACCTTGAATTCTTAAGATGTCGTCTGGTGTAATTGCACCATCAGACAATGGTACTCCTGCTCTTACGAAGTCATTTTCTTGTACTAAGATTTGGCTTGAAAGTTTAACTAAATACTTTTTAATCTCACCAAATTTAGATTCGATAACGATCTCACGGTTACCTCTTTTGATTTTTCCAAAAGAAACAACACCGTCAATTTCAGAAACAACCGCTGGGTTTGAAGGGTTACGAGCTTCAAGCAACTCAGTAATTCTTGGTAAACCTCCCGTGATATCGCCTGCTTTAGAAGAACGACGTGGAATTTTCACTAATACTTTACCTGCTTTAATTTTCTCACCGTTCTCAACCATAAGGTGGGCTCCTACTGGTAAGTTATACGAACGAATCAATTCACCTTCTTTACCGTAAACCAATAAAGTTGGAATTAATTTTTTATTTCTAGCTTCAGAAATTACTTTTTCCTGGAATCCTGTTTGCTCATCGATTTCAACCATGAACGATTGTCCTTGCTCTAAATCCTCGTAAGCAATCTTACCAGTAAATTCAGAAACAATTACACCATTATATGGATCCCACTTACAGATCACAGATCCTTTAGTAACTACTTCACCATCCTTAACGAAAATACTAGATCCGTAAGGAATATTGTGTGTATTTAAAACGATTCCAGTTTTCTCATCAACTAATTTTAATTCAGTTGAACGTGATACTACGATATCAACCGCATTACCTTCACTGTCTTCACCTTTTACAGTTTTTAAATCTTCAATCTCAAGTCTACCGTTGAATCTTGTAACAATACTAGACTCTTCAGAGATACCTCCAGCAACCCCTCCAACGTGGAACGTACGAAGTGTTAACTGTGTACCTGGCTCTCCAATAGACTGAGCTGCAATAACTCCTACTGCTTCACCTCTTTGTGTCATTTTACCAGTAGCTAAGTTTCTACCGTAACATTTAGCACAAATACCTTTTAAAGCCTCACAAGTTAATGGAGATCTAACCTCTACTTTTTCAATCGGAGAAGCTTCGATAACTCTCATGATTGCTTCAGTAATTTGTTGTCCAGATTGAACCAGAACTTCATTAGTAAGAGGATTAATAACATCTTGCAAAGCAACACGTCCTAAAATTCTTTCTCCTAAAGATTCAACAATTTCCTCATTTTTCTTCAAAGCAGAAACTTCAACACCTCTTAAAGTACCACAATCTTCGATGTTTACAATAACATCTTGTGATACGTCATGAAGCCTTCTTGTCAAGTATCCAGCATCGGCAGTTTTAAGAGCCGTATCCGCAAGTCCTTTACGAGCACCGTGAGTAGAAATGAAGTACTCAAGGATCGAAAGACCTTCCTTAAAGTTAGAAAGAATCGGGTTTTCAATAATCTCACCACCACCAGCAGTAGATTTTTTAGGCTTAGCCATCAAACCACGCATACCAGTTAACTGACGAATTTGTTCCTTAGAACCCCTCGCTCCAGAGTCAAGCATCATATATACAGAGTTGAAACCTTGTTGGTCTTCTCTAATATTTTTCATTGCTAATTCTGTTAACTGTGCATTTGCTGAAGTCCATACGTCAATAACTTGGTTGTAACGTTCGTTATTGGTAATAAGACCCATGTTATAATTCACAGAAATACCTTCAACTTGCTCTCTGGCGTCTGCAATTAATTTTGTTTTTTGTTCTGGAATTCTAATATCACCTAAAGAGAATGATAAACCTCCTCTAAATGCAAATTTATACCCCATATCTTTCATATTGTCCAAGAAAGCAGCAGTAGTAGGTACATCAGTCACACTTAAAATGTGTCCGATAATATCTCTAAGGTTTTTCTTAGTCAATACATCATTGATATATCCAGCTGCTTCAGGTACTACTTCATTAAATAATACACGTCCTGCAGTTGTTTGAATAATTTTGAACACTAATTCTCCAGCTTCATTAAAATCTTTTGCTCTGATTCTTACACGAGCATTCAATTCTAATCTTCCTTCGTTTAATGCAATATTTACCTCTTCAGCAGAATAGAAAGTTAAGTCTTGACCTAAAATTATGTGTTCTGGTGTCGAGATACGTTCTTTGGTCATATAATATAGACCCAAGACCATATCCTGAGAAGGTACAGTAATTGGAGCACCATTTGCAGGATTCAGGATATTATGAGAAGCCAACATTAATAATTGTGCCTCTAAAATAGCCTCTGGTCCTAATGGCAAGTGAACTGCCATCTGATCCCCATCAAAATCGGCGTTGAAAGCCGTACATACTAATGGGTGCAATTGGATCGCTTTTCCTTCAATTAATTTTGGTTGGAAAGCTTGAATACCAAGTCTGTGTAACGTAGGAGCACGGTTAAGTAATACAGGGTGTCCTTTAATTACATTTTCAAGGATATCCCAAACTACAGGCTCTTTTTTGTCTATGATTTTCTTAGCAGATTTTACTGTTTTAACAATACCTCTTTCAATCAATTTACGGATAACGAAAGGTTTGTATAATTCAGATGCCATATCTTTTGGCAATCCACATTCGAATAATTTTAATTCAGGACCAACAACAATTACCGAACGAGCAGAATAATCCACACGTTTTCCAAGTAAGTTTTGACGGAAACGTCCTTGCTTACCTTTTAAGGAATCAGATAATGATTTTAATGGTCTGTTTGATTCTGTTTTAACAGCAGAAGCTTTACGAGTGTTATCAAATAATGAATCTACCGATTCTTGTAACATACGTTTTTCATTTCTTAAGATAACTTCTGGAGCTTTAATCTCCATTAATCTTTTCAAACGATTATTACGGATGATTACACGACGGTATAAGTCATTTAAATCTGAAGTTGCAAAACGACCTCCATCAAGTGGCACAAGCGGACGTAATTCTGGTGGAATAACAGGAACCACTTTCATAATCATCCACTCAGGACGGTTTTCACGGTTTAAGTTAGACTCACGGAAAGACTCAACAACTTGTAATCTTTTTAAAGCTTCAGTTTTACGTTGTTTAGATGTTTCGTTATTAGCACTGTGTCTCAATTGGTAAGACAACTCATCTAAGTCGATACGTGCTAATAAATCCATAATACATTCTGCTCCCATTTTGGCAACAAATTTATTAGGATCCATATCATCTAAATATTGATTTTCTTGCGGAAGAGTATCTAAAATATTCAAATATTCCTCTTCAGTTAAGAAATCTAATCTTTGTAATGATTCTCCATCTGCATTCTTAGCAATACCTGCTTGAATTACTACGTATCTTTCGTAGTAAATGATCATATCTAATTTCTTAGATGGAAGACCAAGGATATAACCAATTTTGTTTGGAAGAGAACGGAAATACCAAATGTGAGCAATTGGCACAACAAGGTTGATGTGTCCTACTCTATCACGACGTACTTTTTTCTCAGTAACTTCAACACCACAACGGTCACAGATAATACCTTTGTAACGAATTCTTTTATATTTACCACAAGCACACTCAAAATCCTTAACAGGTCCGAAGATTCTTTCACAGAAAAGTCCGTCACGCTCAGGTTTGTGAGTTCTGTAGTTAATAGTTTCAGGTTTCAGAACCTCTCCTCTTGATTCTTTCAAGATAGATTCTGGTGAAGCCAATCCAATAGAGATTTTATTAAATCTTTTTACAGGATTTTTATCTTTATTATTATTTCTATTATTCATCATAGTTTTTACTATTGATTTATCTGCAATTAAAAATTGATTTTATTTGAGTCTAAAGTCAAATGTCATAAAGTTTTTAAAGTCACGAATGACTTTAGACTTTGGACTTTCAAACTTTCGACTAAACACTACCTCGGATTACTTCTCTAAACTTCAAACTAAATTGAAGTGCTAATTATAAAACTTTTCAGGTTTAAATAAAAAATCGGAACGGGTTACGGGTATAAATCCTAAAAACTTTTATAAATGAGTAATCAGCCCCGATAAAAATCGGGACTGATTACTTCTAATACTTATTATTCTTCTAAACGAATGTCAAGTCCAAGACCTTTCAATTCATGCATTAATACATTGAATGATTCTGGTAATCCTGGTTCTGGCATAGACTCTCCCTTAACGATAGCCTCGTAAGTTTTAGCTCTACCAATAACGTCATCCGATTTAACTGTTAAGATCTCACGAAGAGTACTTGATGCTCCATAAGCCTCAAGTGCCCAAACCTCCATCTCTCCAAAACGCTGACCTCCAAATTGAGCTTTACCTCCAAGTGGTTGTTGAGTAATCAACGAGTATGGACCGATAGAACGTGCGTGCATCTTATCATCAACCATGTGTCCTAATTTAAGCATGTAAATTACACCCACAGTTGCAGCTTGATGGAAACGCTCTCCAGTACCACCATCATAAAGGTGTGTATGTCCGAAACGTGGCACTCCAGCTTCATCAGTCAAAGCATTGATTTGATCTAAAGAAGCACCATCAAAAATTGGAGTAGCAAATTTTCTACCTAAATTTTGTCCAGCCCATCCAAGAACAGTTTCATAAATCTGACCAATGTTCATACGTGAAGGTACCCCAAGTGGATTCAATACGATATCTACTGGTGTTCCGTCTTCAAGGAAAGGCATATCTTCATGACGAACGATTCTTGCAACAATACCTTTGTTACCGTGACGTCCTGCCATTTTATCCCCTACTTTCAACTTACGTTTTTTAGCGATATAAATTTTCGCTAATTTCAAGATTCCAGATGGTAATTCATCTCCAACTGTAATAGTGAATTTTTCTCTTCTTAAAGATCCTTGTAAGTCGTTCAGCTTAATTTTATAGTTATGAATCAAATCATTAACCATTTTATTAGTAGCATCATCAGCAACCCATTGACCTTTGCTTAAGTGAGCAAAATCTTCTACTGCATAAAGCATTTTTTGAGTATATTTTTTACCTTTTGGTAAAACTTCTTCACCCAAATCATTCATTACACCTTGAGATGTTTTTCCGTTAACGATCAAGAATAATTTTTCAACCAATCTGTCTTTTAATTCAACAAATTTAGTTTCGAATTCCATTTCTAAAGCGCCTAAAGCATCTTTATCCTGAGTACGTTTACGTTTATCTTTTACGGCTCTTGCAAATAATTTTTTATCAAGAACTACACCGTGTAAAGATGGAGAAGCTTTTAATGAAGCATCTTTTACATCACCTGCTTTATCCCCGAAGATTGCACGAAGCAATTTCTCCTCTGGAGTAGGATCTGATTCTCCTTTTGGTGTAATTTTTCCGATCAAAATGTCACCAGGTTTAACCTCTGCTCCAATTCTGATCATACCGTTTTCATCTAAATCTTTAGTAGCTTCTTCAGAAACGTTAGGAATATCGTTTGTTAACTCTTCATTTCCTAACTTAGTATCTCTAACCTCTAATGAATAATCATCAACGTGGATAGAAGTAAAAATATCATCACGAACTACTTTTTCAGAAATTACAATCGCATCCTCAAAGTTATACCCTTTCCATGGCATGAACGCAACTTTTAAGTTTCTACCTAAAGCTAATTCTCCATTTTGAGTAGCATATCCTTCAGACAATACTTGTCCAGGAATAACTCTATCACCTTTTCTCACGATTGGCTTCAAGTTAATACTTGTACCTTGATTGGTTTTTCTAAATTTAATAAGGTTGTATGTTTTCTCATCAGCATCAAAACTAACCATTCTCTCGTCTTCTGTACGATCGTATTTAATAGTAATGATATTAGCATCAACATATTCAACAGTTCCATGCCCTTCAGCATTGATTAACACTCTTGAATCTGAAGCTACCTGACGTTCTAAACCTGTACCAACAATAGGTGCTTCCGGACGGATCAAAGGAACCGCCTGACGCATCATGTTTGATCCCATCAACGCACGGTTCGCATCATCATGCTCCAAGAAAGGAATCAATGACGCAGAAATCGAAGCAATCTGGTTAGGCGCAACGTCTGTATAATGAACTACAGATGGCTCAACAACCGGGAAGTCACCTTCCTCACGAGCAATAACATTACTAGCTGTAATTTTACCAGTTTCATCCATTTCAATGTTTGCCTGAGCAATCATTTTACCTTCTTCTTCTTCAGCACTTAAGTAAATTGGAGTGCTTTCTAAATCAACTACACCATTAGTTACTTTACGGTATGGAGTTTCGATGAAACCCATTCCGTTAACTTTTGCATAAACACCAAGAGATGAAATCAAACCAATGTTTGGTCCCTCTGGAGTTTCAATCGGACATAAACGACCATAGTGCGTATAGTGAACGTCACGAACCTCAAAACCAGCTCTCTCTCTCGAAAGTCCACCAGGTCCAAGTGCAGAAAGTCTTCTTTTGTGCGTAATCTCAGCTAATGGATTCGTTTGATCCATAAATTGAGATAACTGGTTAGTACCAAAGAAAGAGTTGATAACCGATGATAATGTTTTAGCATTAATCAAATCGATTGGTGTAAACACCTCGTTATCTCTAACGTTCATTCTCTCACGGATAGTTCTAGCCATACGAGCTAAACCAACACCGAATTGTTGAGACAATTGTTCTCCAACTGTTCTAACACGACGGTTTGACAAGTGATCAATATCATCAATCTCTGCTTTAGAGTTGATCAATTCGATCAAATATTTTACAATGGTAATGATATCTTCTTTGGTAAGCACTTGCTTTTCCATAGGGATATCTAAACCAAGTTTTTTGTTCATTCTATAACGACCAACTTCACCTAAGTTATAACGTTGATCAGAGAAGAACAATTTATCTATAATACCACGAGCAGTTTCTTCATCAGGCGGTTCTGCATTACGCAATTGTCTGTAGATATGCTCAACGGCTTCTTTTTCAGAGTTTGTTGGATCTTTTTGTAATGTATTGTGGATAATAGCATAATCTGCTTGGTTATTATCCTCTTTATGTAACAAAATAGATTTAACGTTAGAATCGATGATTTCTTCAACATTATCTTTGTCGATAATTGTATCACGATCAAGGATGATTTCGTTACGCTCGATAGAAACTACTTCACCAGTATCTTCATCAACGAAATCCTCGTGCCATGTGTTCAATACACGCGCAGCAAGTCTTCTTCCAATATATTTCTTGATACCAGTTTTAGAAACTTTAATTTCCTCTGCTAAGTCGAAAATTTCAAGGATATCCTTATCTCTTTCGAATCCAATTGCACGGAATAAAGTTGTTACAGGTAATTTTTTCTTTCTATCGATATAAGCGTACATTACACTGTTGATATCTGTAGAAAATTCTATCCAAGAACCTTTAAAAGGAATTACTCTGGCAGAATAAAGTTTTGTTCCATTTGCGTGGAATGATTGTCCAAAGAAAACCCCAGGAGAACGGTGTAGTTGAGATACTACTACACGCTCAGCACCATTGATAACAAAAGTACCGCTTGGAGTCATGTAAGGTATTGTTCCAAGATAAACGTCTTGTACAATAGTTTCAAAATCTTCGTGTTCTGGATCTGTACAGTATAGTTTTAACCTTGCTTTTAAGGGCACACTATAAGTAAGACCTCTCTCTATACATTCTTGAATTGTATAACGTGGTGGATCAACAAAATAATCTAGGAATTCCAATACAAAGTTATTTCTTGTATCTGTAATTGGGAAGTTTTCCATGAAGGTGTTGTATAACCCTTCGTTGCCTCTTTCGTCAGATTTCGTTTCTAATTGAAAGAAATCTTTAAAAGATTTAACCTGAACATCTAGAAAATCTGGATAGTCAGGGATATTTTTTGTAGAGGCAAAATTCAATCTTTCAGTCTGATTTGTTATCATCAATGGACAAAATTTTGATTAAAAAAAAGTAATTTTTTTGTGTAAAACACACTGTTTAATCTATACTTTCTTATTATAATCAATACATCTTTAAAATAAACCAGTATAAGACAGTTTAATTTTTTTCTTCGTATTGATCAAAAACTTTTTCGTATTTTAAACTATTTGATAATAAAACTTGATCTATTTTATTATACGAAAAATGGTTTAGGTCATTGAGTTAACTCAAGACCTAAACCTAGTTCTTAAAACTGAGTTGAATTATTTAAGCTCAACTACAGCTCCAGCTTCTTCTAATGATTTTTTAAGACCTTCAGCCTCTTCTTTAGAAACACCTTCTTTAACGTTACTTGGAGCACCGTCAACTACATCTTTAGCTTCTTTCAAACCTAAACCTGTAAGTTCTTTTACTAATTTCACAACTGCTAATTTAGAAGCACCAGCTTCTTTTAATACAACTGTAAATTCAGTTTGCGCTTCTTCAGCAGCACCTTCTCCACCACCAGCAGCAACTACTACAGCTGCAGCAGCAGGCTCGATACCATACTCGTCTTTTAATATTGTTGCTAATTCGTTAACTTCTTTAACTGTTAAGTTAACTAATTGTTCTGCGAATTGTTTCAAATCTGCCATTTTTTCTATCGTTTAAAATGATTTGTAAAATATAATTTATTTATTGTGCGCTAATTAAGCTACAAGGAAATAAAATCCCTCGTACGAATTATTATGCCTCAGCTTCTTCTTCGCTACCAGCGAATTTGTTTTGTAAAGCTGAAATAATTCTTTGTGCTGGTGATTGCAATAATCCAATAAGTTCTCCAAGAAGTTCTTCTTTAGATTTAATAGTTGCTAATGCATCTAATTGATCATCTCCAATGTAAACCTCAGAATTAATATAAGCTCCTTTTAATACAGGTTTAGCTGATTTTTTTCTGAAATCTTTAATAATTTTTCCAGGTGCATTTGCAACATCTGAAATAAATATAGCACTGTTACCTGTCAATACTGAAGGTAAATCTCCATAGTCATTAGCAGAAGCTTCCATTGCTTTTGCAAGCAAAGTGTTTTTTACAACCTCTAATTTAATACCTGCTTTAAAACAAGCTCTTCTCAAGTTTGAAGTTGTTTCTGCATTTAATCCAGAAATATCAGATACATAAATAATATTTGTACCAGCTAACTGTGCAGTTAAATCTTCAATCGCGATTGATTTTTCTTCTCTAGTCATACTAAAAATTATTAACTACCAATTATACTGCTTTAGGGTCCAATGCAATTGCAGGACTCATAGTGCTTGTAAGGTGAATACCTTTAATATAGGTACCTTTAGCAGCAGTTGGTTTAAGTTTGATTAATGTTTGAATAATTTCGTGTGCATTGTCATAAATTTGCTCAGCTCCAAAAGAAACTTTACCAATTCCTGCATGTACGATACCAGTTTTATCAACTTTAAAGTCGATTTTACCAGCTTTAACCTCTGCAACAGCTTTTGCAACATCCATAGTTACAGTACCTGTTTTAGGGTTCGGCATTAAACCTCTAGGTCCTAAAATACGACCTAATGGACCTAATTTACCCATAACAGCTGGCATAGTGATGATTACATCAACATCTGTCCAACCATCTTTAATTTTTTGTAAATAATCGTCAAGACCTACATAATCAGCTCCAGCTTCTTTAGCTTCCGCTTCTTTATCTGGAGTAACTAATGCTAATACTTTAACGTCTTTACCAGTTCCGTGAGGTAATGTAACTACACCTCTAACCATTTGATTCGCTTTTCTTGGATCTACACCCAAACGAACTGCGATATCAACAGACTCATCAAATTTTGCAGAAGCTATAACTTTAATTAATGCAGCAGCATCTTTTAAAGAGTATAGTTTGTTCTTTTCAATTTTTGAAGCAGCCTCTTTTTGCTTTTTTGTTAATTTTGCCATTTCTTTCTCTTAATTAAAAAGGAGCATCTCCTGATACAGTTATACCCATAGATCTAGCAGTTCCAGCGATCATGCTCATTGCAGATTCGATTGTGAATGCATTTAAATCTACCATTTTATCTTCAGCAATTGCTTTGATAACGTCCCAAGTAACACTAGCTACTTTTTTACGATTTGGTTCACCTGATCCAGACTTTAGCTTTGCAGCTTCCAATAATTGGACAGCAGCTGGAGGAGTTTTTACAACAAAATCAAATGATTTGTCTTTATACACAGTAATTTGTACTGGGCATATTTTGCCAGGTTTATCTTGTGTTCTAGCATTGAACTGCTTACAGAACTCCATGATATTAACCCCAGCAGCTCCTAAAGCAGGTCCAACCGGTGGCGACGGATTCGCAGCACCTCCCTTAACTTGTAGTTTAACTACCTTACTAATTTCTTTAGCCATTTTTTAAAAAATTTAACACTATAATCATTGGAAGCGATTACAGTGGTTATTATAGATGTAACAAAAATTATACTTTTTCAACTTGCATAAAACTTAATTCTAATGGAGTTTTTCTTCCGAAAATTTTCACCATTACTTCAAGTTTACGCTTTTCTTCATTAATTTTCTCAACTGTTCCGTTGAAGCCGTTAAATGGACCATCGATCACTTTAACAGTTTCTCCTAAGTTGAAAGGAATAGCACGAGTATCTGTATTTACAGCTAATTCATCTACCTTACCCAACATTCTATTTACTTCAGAAAGTCTCAAAGGAACAGGTTCTCCGCCTTTGATCTCACCTAAAAATCCAATTACACTAGTAATAGATTTAATAATATGAGGTATCTCACCAACTAAATTGGCTTCGATCATAACATATCCAGGGAAATAAACTTTATCCTTAGACATTTTCTTTCCTTCTTTTACAGTAACTACTTTTTCCGTAGGTACTAAAACTTGGGAAACATAATCACCCATACCTAATCTGGCAATCTCAGTTTCGATATAAGCTTTGACTTTATTCTCTTGTCCGCTTACAGCTCTAACTACGTACCATTTTTTCACATTATTATCTGCCATCACAAAAAAATTATCCTTTTAACCAGTTAAAAAATCCGGCCAAAGCTTTTGCAAAAAATTCGTCTACTCCCCATGTTGCCAAAGCGAATAAAACCGAAAATACAGCCACAACAATTGTCAATTTTTGAACCTCAGCCCAAGCAGGCCAAGTAACATTTGACTTTAACTCTTCGAAAGCCTCTGATAAATAATTAGTAACTTTTGTCATTTGATATATTTTTTATTGCACGGGCGGAGGGATTCGAACCCCCATCAACGGTTTTGGAGACCGCTATTCTACCCTTGAACTACGCCCGTAATTAAAGCCAGTGATCTCAATTAAGAAAATCAACTGGCTTTTATAATTATTTATAGGATTATCCTACAATTTCAGTTACCTGTCCAGCACCTACAGTTCTACCACCTTCACGGATAGCGAAACGTAAACCAACACTCATTGCGATTGGGCTTAATAAAGCAACATTAATTGTTAAGTTATCTCCTGGCATTACCATCTCTACTCCTTCTGGTAAAGTAATAACTCCTGTTACGTCAGTTGTACGTACGTAGAACTGTGGACGGTAGTTATTATGGAATGGAGTATGACGTCCACCTTCTTCTTTTTTCAAGATATAAACCTCAGCTTTGAAAGTAGCGTGTGGTTTTACTGATCCTGGCTTAATGATAACCATTCCTCTTTTGATAGATTCTTTATCAATACCTCTTAACAATAAACCAACGTTATCTCCAGCTTCACCTCTATCAAGGATTTTACGGAACATCTCAACTCCTGTAATAGTAGAAGTTAATTTATCAGCTCCCATACCAATGATTTCAACTGGATCTCCTGTATTAGCAATACCTGTTTCGATACGACCTGTAGCAACAGTTCCACGACCAGTAATTGTAAACACATCTTCAACCGGCATCAAGAATGGCTTAGCTACGTCACGCACTGGCTCTTCGATCCAAGCATCAACAGCTTCCATTAATTCAATGATTTTTGGTACCCAAGCAGGATCATTATTCAATCCTCCTAAAGCAGAACCTTGAACTACAGGACCATTATCTCCATCATATTCGTAGAAAGATAATAAATCTCTAATTTCCATTTCAACAAGCTCTAACAACTCAGCATCATCAACCATATCCACTTTGTTCATGAAAACAACGATTCTTGGAATACCAACTTGACGACCTAAAAGGATATGCTCACGAGTTTGTGGCATTGGACCATCTGTTGCAGCAACTACTAAGATAGCTCCATCCATTTGAGCCGCTCCAGTAACCATGTTCTTTACGTAATCCGCGTGACCTGGACAGTCAACGTGAGCGTAGTGACGGTTAGCTGTTTCATACTCTACGTGAGATGTATTAATAGTAATACCTCTTTCTTTCTCCTCTGGAGCGTTATCGATTTGATCAAACGATTTTGCTTGACAGTAACCAGCATCAGACAATACTTTTGTAATTGCTGCAGTTAATGTAGTTTTTCCGTGATCCACGTGTCCAATTGTACCTATGTTTAAGTGCGGTTTGGAACGATTAAAATTCTCCTTTGCCATTTTACTTAATTTTTAATCTTAGTTATATATTAATTTCAATTTCCTACTTACTTGAGCCAATGTCGGGAATTGAACCCGAGACCTCTTCCTTACCAAGGAAGCACTCTACCCCTGAGCTACACCGGCAGAGTTCTAATTTTAGGTTTTTGATTTTAGATTTCGGATTTTTAAAAATCTAAAAACTAAAAACTTACCTTCTTATTTTGTGGGGAGAGCAGGATTCGAACCTGCGAAGTTCACACAGCAGATTTACAGTCTGCCCTCGTTGGCCGCTTGAGTATCTCCCCGTTTTTTTATCAATAATTACATGAACGAATTTCAAATCGCATTTGAAACATTTTGAGCCGGCGGAGGGACTCGAACCCACGACCTGCTGATTACAAATCAGCTGCTCTAGCCAACTGAGCTACGCTGGCAATATCAATAAAAAAGTCCGCTATTTCTAACGGACTGCAAATGTAGGTATTTTATCTTTTAATCAAAACATTTTTTTAAAAAAATTTTCAATTATATGTGTGTTCTTATTTTTTCTTTCCTTTTTACCAATAAACGTTCTAAAGATTCTGCAGAAAGCTCTATTGCCTCCTCAAAAGTCTTACATTGCTTTTTAACCAAAAAATCATCTCCAGGAACATTAATCTTTATCTCTACTGCCTTATTCTCTTTATCACTTGTTCTTTCAACTTTTAAAAAAACATCGGCCGAAACAACTCGATCATAATATTTTTCTAGCTTATCCATTCTTTCCTGAATAAAATCTACCAATTTTCTGTCAACAGTGAAGTTAACTGCATGAACATCTACCTTCATAATACTAATTTTAGGGTTAAACATTTCAGAACCGTTATTTGTTCCGAGGATGCGCATCTGCATATACTTTTTTAAGCTCTGCTAAGCTATTATGAGTATAAACCTGCGTAGACACTAAACTCGAATGCCCTAACAACTCTTTAACTGAATTTAAATCCGCTCCGTTATTTAGCAAGTGAGTCGCAAAAGTATGCCGAAGCACATGCGGACTTTTTTTTACCTTTTCAGAGACTTTACTAAAGTAAGAATTTATTAATCGATACACAAAAGATTCACTCAATTTTAACCCTTTTCTGGAAATAAAAAAATATTCCTCATCAACAATAACATCAACAGAAGCACGCTCCTTTAAATACACATTAAACTGCTCAACAATTATTGGCAAAACAGGAATAATACGCTCTTTATTTCGCTTCCCTAAAACCTTAACTGCATTTGAAGACAAATCAACATTACTCTTCATTAAATTTATCAATTCCGCCCGACGCATTCCCGTAGTATAAAACAAATCTATAATCAATTTGTCACGAACTCCTTCAAACCCATCCAGGTCACCAAACTGCCCCATCAAATCCACCAACTCTTTTTCAGAAAAAGGAACCTGAACAATTTTAGGCGTTTTTAACGCCTTATGTTTCAGCATCGGACTCACCTGTATTTGTTTTGTTTTTAAAAGAAATCTATAAAAAGCTTTCAAAGAAGACATTTTTCGATTTATGGATACATTAGAAATACCATCATCAACAAGCGAAACAATCCAACTCCTGATTTGACTATAATTCACCTGCTCAATACTACCCTGCTCAAAACAAACCTTGTTAAACATTTCAAAAAACAAGATATCATTCAAATAAGCATTGACCGTATGTGAGGAATATTTTTTCTCCAACTGAAGATAATCACGAAATGCATCTTTATTATTTAATTTCATAAGAATATACACTTTATCATTTCACACAAATCCACATTCCATCACTAAACAAATATTAGTTATCTCAAAATTAAACATAAAAAAACCGTTAGCATCAAAATTTTGACAACTAACGGTAATTATTTCTGAAAAGCTAATACTAACTCTCTAAACCATCTCTCATGTTTTGGATGTAAGCAGCTTTTTGAATTTGTGCTCTTTTGATAACAGAAGGCTTAATAAAAGCAGTACGTGCTCTTAATTGACGAACAGTTCCTGTTTTATCAAATTTTCTTTTGTAGCGCTTTAATGCTCTATCTATATTTTCTCCGTCTTTAATTGGTATAATTAACATAATATTGACACCTCCTCTCGTTAAGGCTGCAAAAGTATATATTAATTATTAATTATGAGTTATGAATTCTTGTTTTTTTTTAGAAAAAAAGAAAAAAGAGAAAAGATTTCAACTAAATCATTACCCTTTACTCTTTATTACTCTTTACTCTTTCAACAAATTCCTTGAGATAACTAATTTTTGAATTTCAGTTGTTCCCTCTCCTATTGTACATAATTTAGAATCACGATAGAATTTCTCTACGGGATAATCTTTCGTGTAACCATAACCACCATGAATTTGAACAGCTTCGTTGGCTATTTTGACACAGGCTTCTGAAGCATACATTTTTGCCATTGCACCAAGTGTTGTAACTGGCTTGTGCTGTTGTTTTAAAAATGCAGCCTTATGCAACAATAACTCTGAAGCTTCAATTTCTGTAGCCATATCAGCCAATTTAAATGAAATACCTTGAAAACTACTAATAGGTTGTCCAAATTGATGTCTTTCTTTCGAATATTTTAAAGCAGCCTCGTAAGCACCCTTTGCAATACCTAATGACAGTGCACCAATTGAAATTCGTCCTCCGTCTAATACTTTCATTGCCTGAATAAATCCCTGCCCCACTTCACCTAATCTATTTGCATCTGGCACTCGACAATTATCAAAAACAAGCTCTGCTGTTTCGCTGGCACGCATTCCTAATTTATTTTCTTTTTTACCCGAAGTAAATCCAGGCATTCCTTTTTCAAAAACAAAAGAAGTCATTCCTTTCGAATCACCTTTTTCTCCAGTTCGCACAATAACAACTGCAACGTCTCCAGAGATCGCATGTGTAATAAAGTTTTTCGCTCCATTTACAATCCAATGATCTCCATCTTTTACTGCTGTAGTATTCATACCTCCCGCATCTGAACCAGTATTATGTTCCGTTAATCCCCATGCACCAATATACTCTGCAGTTGCTAATTTTGGCAACCACTTTTTCTTTTGCTCCTCGTTCCCAAAAGTCAAAATATGATTTGTACATAATGAGTTATGTGCGGCTACCGACAAACCGATTGAAGGATCAACTTTTGAAATTTCCTCTACCACGGTAATATATTCATGATATCCTAATCCTGATCCTCCATATTCTTCAGGAACCAGAACCCCCATAAATCCCATTTCACCTAATTTTTTAAATAAGGGAATTGGAAAAATTTGAGCTTCATCCCAATCCATTATATAGGGCTTAATATTTTTCTCGGCAAAATCTTTTATAGATTGAGCAATCATAGACTGCGTTTCGTTATAATCAAAATTCATTGTGTGATGCTTTTTTAGAACTCCAAATATAAACTAATTATTTTTGCTTTATCAACAGGAAAATCTTTAATTTTTGCTAAATCCTCAATATTATCAAAATTTCCATTCATACTTCGAGCAGTTACAATTTGTTTCGCCAATGCATATTTGAAATAAGGAAACTGAGATAATTCTTTTAAAGAAGCATCATTTATTTTAATTCTTTTAAAGTTTGGAGGTAGCAAAACTTTAAAATGCTTATTTAATTGTAACAAAACTTCTGGAGAAAGCCCCCAAATATCGTTCATTTGTTCCATCGAAACAAAACAACCAAAGATTTCTTTTTGTTTTAAAATTCGCGAAGACAATGCTTCTCCTATGCCATATAATTTAATCAAATCTTCTTGATTAGCTTGATTTATATCTGAGAGTATTATTTTTTCCTTCTTCTCGTAATCTTTCTTAGTATATTCTTTTTTCTCTCTATTATATACACTTTTATTCTGAATCCAATCGGGAAACTTGAACAAAGGTGATATCGCTGATAATAATGAATCTGATATTTTGGTCACTCCCTGAAATTCTTCCGCAGAACTAACATACTTATTCTCTTTTCGAAAAGATAATAAACGATCTATTTCTTGAGTAGACATTCCTAATTTATACCCTTTATAATCTGAAATAAAATTAGGATTAAAAGTATAGACTTTTGGTTTTTCATTAAATCTAGATGATTTCATAGAATCTATCTCTGATTGCAAAGCCATCCATTGTTGTTTTTCAGGATACTCTTTTTCAGCAAAACTAAAATCAGCAAAAAAATAAACTCCTTGTAAAATAATGATAATTACAAACAATAGAAAAACCCCTGTACGTTGTTGATTGGTAAATTTAAAATAAGCCGATACTACTTTAAGATTCATTGATAAATATTTTTTTGCATCTATTACATTAAAACAAAAGTAGCTGAAAAAACAAATAAATTATTAAGAAAATTACTAAAAATTATTACATTTACAAAATTATCATTCTGACATTAAATAAGAAATAATTTAATAAATAAATGATGCTTGACTAGGTTTATCGGCAGTTTTATTAGAATTTTAAATATTTTATAACTTAAAAGAAGATAATTGTTTTTATTTTTTACAAAAAACGATACATTTGGAGCTTAATAACAATAAACCAATAAAATTATATGTCAATTTGGAAAACTAAACCACTTTCGGTATTGCTTGACGAAGCATCCGAATCTGAAAAAGGCTTAAAAAGAACATTATCTTCACGGTCGCTTGTTGCGCTTGGAGTTGGTGCCATTATTGGAGCCGGATTATTCTCGCTAACAGGAATTGCAGCAGCAGAACATGCTGGACCAGCAGTAACTCTTTCTTTTATTTTAGCAGCTGTTGGATGTGCTTTTGCAGGACTTTGTTATGCAGAATTTGCCTCTATGATTCCAGTTGCAGGTAGTGCTTATACCTATTCGTATGCTACTATGGGAGAATTCATGGCTTGGATTATCGGTTGGGATTTAGTTCTAGAATATGCTTTGGGTGCAGCCACAGTTGGCGTGAGTTGGTCCCGTTATTTACTTGAATTATTAAATAAATACGGAATACATCTCCCGCACGAGTTTATATGCTCTCCTTGGGAAACTTTAAAATTAAGTGATGGTACCGTAATTGAAGGCGGAATAGTAAATCTACCTGCAATCTTTATTGTTTCGATGTTATCTCTATTATTAATTAGAGGAACAAAAGAATCTGCGTCATTAAATAACTTTTTAGTAGTTGTAAAAGTTGCTGTTGTAATTGTTTTCATTGTTTTAGGATGGAAATTTATCGACACATCAAACTACACTCCATACATTCCAGCAAACACAGGTGTTTTTGGTGAATTTGGATGGTCAGGAATCGCTGCTGGAGCTGGAACTGTGTTTTTTGCTTTTATTGGTTTTGACGCTGTATCGACAGCTGCTCAAGAAGCTAAAAATCCACAAAAAGGAATGCCGATTGGTATCTTAGGATCATTAATAATTTGTACTTTATTATATGTGTTTTTTGCTCACGTTATGACTGGTCTTGTTAATTATAAAGAGTTTGCAGGAGATGCAAAACCAGCTGCAACTGCATTTGCAAAAACGGGTTACGATTTTCTACAAACAGGTTTAATCGTTGCTATATTAGCTGGTTATACTTCTGTAATGTTAGTAATGCTTATGGGACAAAGTCGTGTATTTTACACTATGAGTAAAGATGGTTTATTACCTCCATTCTTCAGTTCAATACACTCTAAATTCCGTACTCCTTGGAAAACAAACCTTTTCTTCTTAGTATTTGTAAGTTTATTTGCTGGTCTTGTTCCAGTAAGTGATCTAGGTCATATGGTAAGTATTGGAACTTTATTAGCGTTTGTACTGGTATGTATTGGCGTAATGGTAATGCGTAAAAAAATGCCGAACGCTCCAAGATCATTTAGAACTCCTTTGGTTCCTTTTGTACCAATTGCAGGTATCATAATCTGTCTAGCTTTAATGTATTCATTACCTAACGAAAGCTGGTTAAGACTTGTTGTTTGGATGGCACTAGGAGTTGTAATTTACTTTGTATATGGTAAGAAAAACAGCAAACTAAACAATCCACAAGAATAGATAGTTTCAACATAAAATAAAAAAAGGGCTTTAAAAGTAATTATTTACTTTAAAGCCCTTTTTTTATGCTTAAAACTTTCTTTTATAAATCAAAAACCGAAGTTCGTTTCGCACGAATTAAATCCTTTAATCGAATCCAGAAAGCTAACGTAAGATAAACACCAAAACCTAAGCCGGCTGTTACGAATGAAATATAAATAAAAAACAGCCTAACACTTGTTACACGCATACCCAATTTGTCTGCTAATCTTGAAGAAACATGAAATCCGTATTTCTCGAAAAAGAACTTTAGTTTTAAAATAGCTGACATGTTTTTTATTTTTAAGTTTTATCCTTCGGCTAAGCTCGGGACTGCAAAAGTACAAAATTATCTCATCGACACATTTTCTAATTATCTAATTATTCTTCAATAGCTCCATTCCTATTGCACATTTAAGACATGCTTTTTGATTGCAATATTCATTTTTTAATTCTAGCAATGTTTGAGTTTCAAATGCACTATTTGAAGCTATTCCAAACGATTCAAATTTACTTATGATGGCATTTTTCTCTGGAGCCACTTCATTCAGAAAAGCAATTAGCTCTTCAGAAATCGATTCTCCCATTACACTCGAATAAGCAAACTGAAGTGGAATTATCGTATTTATAATTAATAAATCTATGAATGATTTAGATAATAACTTTACTTTTTTCGGGCTTTCTTTATCAAACTGATAATGATTTTGCCAATACAAACCTGTACAAATATTTAACAACTGATAAACTTCTTTAACTGATTTTAAAGTGATTATTTTTGAAAAAAGATTCTGATGTTTGTGATATAAATTAGCCAATTGAGAAAGACGAATTGTTGGAAAATTATCCGGACGATGTTTAAAAAACTGGACTGGATCTGCATAACTTCTATTCAATTGATATTTATTCAAAAGATAATAACATCTGATTTTAAGGTCAGTAAAATAAACATCTTCTTTCTCAGAATCCAGCAAACCTGAAAAACCAAAAAGCAATGCCTCAAGATTTTCAACTTCAAAACTTTCTTTTCTAACAATTGAAAACGGAATAGATTTCGCAATCTGAAAAAAGATATTTCCGTTTGTATTCAAACCAAAATTCTTTGATAATAAACAAAATAAAACGGCTTCCCAATCTTGATTTGTCTCTTCGAGCAGATCGTATATAATTTTTGATTTTCGCTCTAAACGATCGAAAAACAATCGTTCTTGCCAATTTTTAAATGTAAACTCATCTATTTCGCTTATATTTTTCTCACAAAATATCCAGGATTTTGGAGTAATTAAGGAATTATAACTAGAGATTATGTCTTTGGAAACATAGTCTTTTAAAACTAGAACAGGAATTTCTGAATTATTCTTGCCAAATATTTCGGTATCATGCTCCCAGACTACATGCAAAATGACATTATCATAAGCCGGGTCTTTCTCATGCCCATGAACATACCAATCTGAAGATTTTATGTGAATTTCGATATTTCCTGCCCATTTCTGATTTCCAATCTTAATTTGAGCATTAAAAAAATCAGGGCCAGAGAGTTCTAAATAATCACCTGTTTTCACAATTGTAATTATTTCATTTTGAGTAGTTCTTAAATTTAGAGCATCAAATTTTTTGAATCTCCAGAGATAATGAAGAAAGTCTTCTTTCATATTTAGGCTTATACAAGGATTTATAAAAGTCTAAATTAATTAAAATAATATTAATCTTACAAATAACTAAATGTTTTTTACTTTAGTAAATACAATTTCGCGCACGCTCGAGCATCAGATAATGCCTCGTGATGATTTAATTGGATTTTCATTTCACGACAACAATCACTTAGTTTGGTAGGTTTTAAACCTTTTGCTTTATAAATTTTAACGGTACACTCCCAACGTTCAGCAATATTTAAATCTTCGTACTGTAGGCCATAAAGTGCCATTGATTTAGCTAGAACATTACGATCAAAGCTTTCATTATGCGCAACCACAACTCTATTTTTTATTCTTTTTTCAATTTCGGGATACACTTGCAAAAATGATTTTGCGTTAACCGTATCTCGTGGATAAATTCCGTGAACCTGGATCGTAAACGGATTATACACGTTATTTGGCGGTTTAATCAATGTAACAAACTCATCTACAATTATTCCGTTTTCAACAGTAACAATCCCAACAGAGCACGGATGATATCCTGTTGCAGTTTCAAAATCTATAGCCGTAAAGTTCATTTTTAAAATTTAGTTAAGCGAAAAATCCATAAATCTAATCTTGCAAACTAGATTTATGGATTTATAATATTACAAAAAACTGTCTTATTTTATTGATCCAATAATATCATATTTTGTAATAATATGATGATTTCCATTTTCTAAATCAACCAAAACAGCGTCATTTTCTTTCGTAAATAGTTTAGAAACTTCTTCAATAGGCGTTCCTAGTTTCACTATAGGAAAAGGTTTCCCCATTACTTCTTTAATTGGTTTTTCGGCTACGTTTTTATCAGCAACATAACTTCTAAACAAATCTGTTTCATCAACAGAACCAACAAATCCGTTAATATCTACTACCGGAATTTGCGATATTTTATATTTACGCATACGCTCGATTGCGTGCGAAACTAGCTCTTCGGTACGAACTACGATCAATTGTTTGTCGAGATGGTCTTTAATAACGTCTTCTGCTTTTGTAACGTTTTCTTCTAAGAATCCGCGTTCACGCATCCAATCGTCGTTAAACATTTTACCAACATAACGGCTTCCTGAATCGTGAAAAAGAACTACAACTACATCTTCTGGTTTAAAATGTTCTTTTAACTGCAACAATCCTTTTATACAAGCTCCTGCTGAATTTCCAACAAAAATAGCTTCTTCAAGTGCAATTTTTCTGGTATAAACTGCTGCATCTTTATCGGTTACTTTTGTAAATCCGTCTATTAAAGAAAAGTCAACATTTTTAGGCAAAATATCTTCTCCAATTCCTTCTGTAATGTAAGAGTAAATTTCGTTCTCATCAAAAATTCCAGTTTCATGATATTTTTTAAAAACGGAACCATACGTATCAATTCCCCAAATTTTAATATTTGGATTTTTCTCTTTTAAATATTTTCCAACTCCGGAGATTGTTCCACCTGTTCCTACTCCTACAACAAAGTGAGTGATTTTTCCGTCAGTTTGTTTCCAAATTTCTGGTCCTGTTTGCTCATAATGTGCCAAAGAGTTTGACATGTTATCATATTGATTTACATACCAAGAATTTGGTGTTTCACTCGCCAAACGTTTTGAAACTGAATAATAAGAACGTGGATCTGTAGGTTCTACATCTGTAGGACAAACTACTACTTTGGCTCCAACGGCACGCAAAATATCCATTTTTTCTTTAGATTGTTTATCTGATATTACACAAATTAACTTATATCCTTTAATGATTGCAACAAGTGCTAATCCCATTCCGGTATTTCCAGATGTTCCTTCAATGATTGTTCCTCCTGGTTTTAATCGACCATCGGCCTCTGCATCTTCAATCATTTTTACGGCCATTCTGTCTTTTACTGAATTTCCAGGATTAAAAGTTTCGACTTTTGCCAATACTAGCGCATCAATTTCAGCAACAATTTTGTTGAGTTTTACCAATGGTGTATTACCAATTGTTTCTAAAATGTTATTTGAAAAGTCCATTTTTATTTTAATTTAAATATTTGGTTTTTAATATAAAGAGAGTCCTAATTTATTGGAAGAAATTCCAAACTAAACCAAATCGGATAACAAAATCACGATATGGATTATTAGGCGCTGAGTAATAATCGCTTTTTGAAAAAAGTGCGTTTATATGTTCTGCTTTTAGATAAAATCTTGTCTGTCTAATTCTGGCATTAAGGAAAAGATCGAATAATGGATAACCTCCAATTTCTTTTTTGTTTTGCACAAAGAATTCTCCAATAACCGGGTTATAATCGTTTGCGTAATACTTTGTAAAATAGTTAAAAACTACACCGGTTTGCAAATACAATGCTTTATCAAAAAATTGACTTGAATAATAAAATGTATTTCTGGTAACAAAATGAGGCACATTTAAAATTTGATCTGATTGACCTACTTTTTGATACAATAAAGTATTATCTAATGCAAAATGACCAAACTTAAATTCGCGACTTGCTTTTATTTCTAAATAGTTGATTGCATTTCCATATTGTGCAGGATTAACAATTTGTGTATTTACCGCTGCTTGTGCCGGTTTAGAAACATCTTCAAAATACAAATGATCTTTTAAAACTGTGTATTGAACCTCAGCATTTAACCACGGAGTTAAAACACTAGCGCTTAGAGAATTAATTTTCTCGTTTTTGAAATTTTTCGACCAATTATATTCTACATAACTACTTTGATATAAGTTGTAATTATTGTTTGGCAATTTATTTATGTTACGATATCTAAAATCAAACTGAATTTTATCATTATAATCATATCGCAGTTTTGCATCTAAATTAGAAAGCGACTGATTTGTAATTGATCTTGAATATAAAAATCGACCATTCCATTTATTTTTTTGATATTCGTATTGACCTCCAAAATTATTAATTTGAAGGAATAGATTATTTGGAACTACATCACCAGAAGGATAAACAATAACTCTTCCGTATTCATAATTTGATCTAAAATCGTCTACAAAAAAATTAAATTTTCCTAAAAGAGTGTTTTCATACGCTACTCCTACCTTATTATAAAGTCTTTCGTATTTTGTTTGATCATTTATACCACTTGTTAGATATGACTCTCCAAATCGCATTACAGGTGATGTACCCACGGTTGATAACACTGTAGCTTGATTGTATTCGAAAAACTTATTCTCGTAATTAAATTGATGTGTTACATACAAATTATTATTTCCTTCTTTAGAATTGATTCTGAAAGCGTGATCAAAAAATAAACGTCTTCCTTTTAAAAATGATTTTGCATCCGTAAGATATACTTGCAATCGCTGACGATTTTTAAAATCCTTGTTGTCACTCTCAAAATCTGCGGGTGTTGTAATTCCGCCATTCTCTTCATTCGAGATATCCTGAAAAGCATAATGAGCATTTATCGAATATCTTCTATCTGTTGTAAAATAACTGGTCGTAAATCTAAAGTTTCCTGCACTAACCAATTGATTTATATAGTCTCCCTCTGAACGCAAACCTTTATATGCAATAGAAAAGTTAAGGTTCTTTGAGGTATTTAAGGTTATAAAAGAATCTACGTTTTGTCCTTTATTTATTGTTGTATTAAAGAATAATTCTGTTAACGGTGTTGGTACTGAATAGTATCTGATTTGATCAGCTTCCATGTAATTAAAATGCTTACCACTAAAACCAATTTCAGGATAAGGAGAAAAATTAGTTAAACTATATTGTAAGGTATTATAGGTTTGTCCAATATTTGAAAAAGGCAGAAGTCCAAACTCATCCTTTCTAAGATGGTTTTGTTTGTAGGCACTTTTTATGGTTAATGAAGTATCAACATGTATACTATCATGCTCTAATGTAATAATTTGATATTGCTCTATTTTTGCGACTAATGATTTTTTCTTTTTTACGGTATCAGTTATGCTAGAATATTTTGTATTCATATCTAAACTATTCTTAGGAGCTTTTTTTTCTTGAGAAAACAATAAAGTTGGTACAACTAATAGATATAGAAAAACGAATATTCTCATTTGATGGCTTTATATGTAATTATTTTGACAAAATTTATCAGGCAAAGGTAAAAGATAAAAACGTATAAAAAAACAAATCATTGTTATTGAAGTCTTTTTCAAATCATAATATTTTAAGGAAAAAACCCCCAATCAAAAAAGTGATTGAGGGTTTTAAAAAAAATGAAACTTCTTTTCTAATACTTCCAGAAATATTTTATCAAAATCTCCGGTTAGTATTTAATCCAAGCTAAAATATTGTCTATAAAAATGAGCCAATACTTTAAGTGTTCTTACTGTTTTTTAAAAACTATAGTTCGTTTTGAACAATTAATGGATTAGCATTAATCTCTGCTCTAGGAATTAACCATTGCCATCTTTTATCTGTAGCCGGAACATTTATAACTCCGTTTGTAATTGCAGAATCATGATTAGCGCCTGATCTGTCTAAAGCAGAATTTGTTCTCTTTAAATCGTAAAATCTAAATCCTTCACCCCATAATTCAATTCTTCTTTGAAACCAGATTTCATCAACTAAGGCCTGACCTGTTTTTGTAGATAAAACATAAGACGGATTTCTAGTTTTTACCAAATTAAACAATACTGTGCTTGCATCGGCTAATCCTAATTTTGCTTTTGCTTCTGCTTCTATAAGATACATCTCTGCAACGCGCATGTAAGGAATATCACACCTACTGTCACCAGTACTAATTGCTAAATATTTTTGACTTGTATAAGGAAACTTAGCAAAAGTTGAAGGTAAATTCAATGCTGTATGTTTTCCTGTTTTGTCAAACAAAGCTGCACGAATATCAGTTGCAGGGATTAAATTATAAAGTTTACTATTGATTGCTTTTGGACAAGAACGAATAACTGTTGAATTATAGTTTCTTGACATGTAAGCTCCAAAATTACCAAAATAATCAGTTTGAACTTCGTTGATATGGCTACCCCACATCCACTCTACATTATTATAATCATTAAATCCTTTTACATATTCAGTTGTAGCCATCAAACTAATGCCTGTTTTAGCTTTGGCAGCATAATCTGCAGCTATTGCCCAATTTCCTTGAGTTAGTGCTACTCTTGCTTTTAAACCTTGCGCGACTTTTAAACCTAAATGAGAATTGTTTGGTTTTACGTAATCAACTAATAAAACATTTGCCTCATCTAAATCTTTATTAACCTGAGTATACACTTCTTCAACTGTAGAGCGAGGAAAATTATCATTACCTACTGTTAAGATAACTGGCACTCCAAGTTGAGAGTTAACTGTTCCGTTTATATATCTTTTTCCAAACAACTGAACTAATTGATAATGACAGAAAGCTCTATAAAGTAAAGCTTGACCTTTTACTATTTTTTTATCAGCATCAGAACCAATTGCTGCATCTGTAGCATTAATAATAGTATTTGCATTTCTGATGATTCTGTAGTAAGTTCTGTAAGGGAATCTAATATCCTGAGAATTCTCATTTGCTACACCATTCCAGTTATACACTTGTAAAAACCATGAATTAGTAACTGGATAAACGATGTCATCTCCAGCAATGTCAACTTGTTCCATCAAACTTCCTAATCCATTTTCATTTTGATTTGATTCATATCTCACATAAAGTGATCTGTGAATACCATTTAAAAGAGTCATTAAATTTGCGGTCGTTTTTGTCGAAGCCTCATAATCTATAAATTCTGTAGGTTTTTTTTCTAAAAAATCATCCGAACAAGAAGTAAGTATCAACAAGGATATTGCAAAAAATATCTGTTTTATATAATTTGATTTCATAATATTAAATTTTAAAAGTTTAAGTTTAAACCTAACGAGATAATTCTAGAAGGAGTAAATCTATTTTGAGTAGTTCCATTAAAAGTTTGACTTGGATCTAATCCTTGACGCTTAGTAAACAACATTAAGTTTTCACCATTTACATATAAAGTAGCATTATCTACACCTAATTTAGAAATTAAGTCTGATGGCATACTATAAGATAAATTAACTTGTCTTAATGATAAGTAGTCAGAACCAATTAACCATCTGTCAGAAGCTGCAGTAGACTGTGTATTTCTGTTAATATCCATTCTTGGAACATCTGTTATGTCACCAGGTTTTTGCCATCTTTTAAGTGCATCAACACTTAGAGCAGAACCGTAGTTATTACCAGTATGCATAAGGGCAGAGTAGTTAGTATCATACATTTTTCCTCCTATTTGATAAGCAAATAAAACGTCTAATTTTAAACCTTTGTATTTTACATTAGTTCCAAAGCTTCCAAACAAATCAGGAATTGCAGACTCTGCATAATGATATAAAGCTTTGTTTTGATCTGTTGTTACATTAACACCATTCACAACTCTTTGAGTAGCATCACCCGCAACAATTAAAGTTGGATCTGAAACGTACAAAGCATATCCATCAGTAGCGTCTACACCATACCAATCTCTCAACCAATAATCGTAAATAGAATGCCCTGCCATTAATTTTTTAGTTCCATTAATGATCTCTTTTTGAGGCAAACTTGTAATCTCATTTTGAATTGTAGAAGCATTGATACTCAATCCCCAAGAAAAATCATTAGTTCTAATAACTGTTCCATCCAATGAAACCTCAAAACCTTTATTAACCATAGATCCAATATTCTCAACTCTATTATCTAATCCTGAAGATAATGGATTTGGCACAGAGAATATTAAGCCATCTGTATTTCTATTATAATACTCAACACTTCCTCTAAGTCTATTTCTAAATAATCCGAATTCAACAGCGATATCTTTTTGTGTATTTTTCTCCCACTGTAATTCTGAAGCACCAGCAGCATTTGTTACAACTCCACCTTCACTACCATTATCATATCCTAAACTAAATGTTGGTTGACTAACGTAAAAACTTAAACCATCATTACTAGTATGAGAGTCATTACCCACCTCTCCCATCGAAGCTCTTAACTTCAAGTCATTGATCCAAGAACTGTTCTCTAAGAAACTTTCTTTAGAAAGCACCCAAGCACCTCCAACTGACCAGAAATTTCCCCAACGATTATCTTTTGCAAATTTTGAAGAACCATCTCTTCTTAAAGATGCTGAAACAATATACTTGTCTTTATAATCATACCCTACTCTTGAAAAATAAGATTCAGTACCATAATTTCTAGTATAAGAAGTTAAATCTGTAGTGGTTGCATAGTTAATAAACTCTGGATTATCAGGAGAAACTTGTCCAGTTTTTGTACCTGTAAGCCAATTTCTTTCGTAATCAAAACTCTCATGACCTGCTAAAAAAGAAATCGTATGGTTTCCGATTTTTTTATCATAATTCAACAATTGGTTATAAGTAACACCTGTTAAGATTCTATCTTCTTTTGATATTAATCCTGTAGGTGCTCCATCTCCAATTTGAGTATTATAAGTATACGTTCTGTTATAATATGATTTATCTAAAGACGCATTAAATGTAAATTTGAAATCTTTCAAAAATTTAATTTCGGCATACGTTCTTGCAGAAAGCGCCAAACCTTTTTGGTTATCTGTATTATTTAATGTTTCGTAAACAATATTCCTACCATTCGAAGCTCCTGAACCTCTTACAGTTGAATATACTTTATTACCAGTAACATCGTATACATAATCTCCATTTGCAGTGTGATCAAAAACCGGGTAAATTGGTCCCATGTATCTGATAGATCTAAAAGGATTATTAAAAGAACTTGTATTATCAACACCATCAACAGCTAAATTTGAATCTGTAGTTGTTCCTGATAAGTTGATACCAGTTTTGAACCATTCTTTCAAAGAAGTATTAAGATTTAAACGAGCAGCAATTCTTTGATAATCAGATTTCTGAATATATCCATCTTCATTCAAATAACCAATCGAAGCAAAATAATTAGATTTTTCAGATTTACCTTGATAAGAAAAATCAACATTCTGACGAACTCCAGCTCTCTCTAAGGGAGCAGCCCAATCTAAATCTTGTGGATACAATAATTTAGCAGCTGGATTCATTTTACCATCTGTACCTACAATTTGAGCATTTGGTACATTAAACGGATTTGTTACCAAAACAACCGGTACTCTTCCAGAAGCAAATAAATTTGCTGCATCAATTTGAGTCTGATTTGCCATTGGACGGCTATTTCTAATTGCTTCCCACTCTAAAGGATAATAATCAAAAGCATCAACTCTTTCATATTCTTTAATCAATCTTGAAGTCATACCCTGACTAACATTCAAAGAAAATTTATCTTTTGACGATTTACCAGTTTTTGTGGTAATAATAACAACTCCATTTGCAGCTTTTGATCCATATAGAGAAGTTGAAGATGCATCTTTTAAAACTGACAAGCTTTCAATATCATTTGAACTCAAGTTACTAATGTCTCCCGCAAAAGGAACTCCATCAACAACATACAAAGGAGTATTTGATCCGTTTACAGAACTAAATCCACGAATTCTAATAGCTGGAGCCGAACCTGGTTGTCCTGCAGCACTTTGTATTTGAACGCCTGATGTAGCACCCTCAATAGCAGACAGGACATTAGTCACCGCTCTGTTTTGAAAATCTTCGCCTTTAATCGAAACTGCCGAACCTGTGTAAGAACTTTTCTTAGCCTGACCGTAAGCAATAACAACTACCTCATCTAGAGATTTTCCAGAATCTTTCATTTTAACACTCACTATAGAAGATGGACCTACAACAGCTGAAATATCTTCCATTCCAACGTAAGAAAAAAGCAGAACATCACCAGCCTTAGCTTTGATAGAATAACTTCCGTCAAAATCTGTTTGGGCACTGACTTTTGTCCCTTTAACAATAACATTTACCCCTGGAATAACTCCCGTATCTCCAGAAACAGTTCCTGAGACAGTTTTCTCTTGAGCATAAGAAAACTGAATGAACAACGCTACTAGTAGCGTAAAAATCCAATGTAATTTTAATTTCATTTTAATTTGTTTTGAATTAGCATCCGACAAACATCATAATAATTTCTTAAAATAACAAAGCGATTTTAACACAGAAGCAACTTTTCTTTAATGTAATTTTAACACAAAAGAATAATAAATAAACATTTAGCTACAAAAAATCATTTTTCATAACAATTAACACAAAATATAGCGTTTTCGTCAAAAAAAATTTTAACAAATAATTAACATAAAGTACAGGATGGATTTCTAATCTAGATCTAATTTTATTCAAAAAACAGATCGGTTTTCTTACTAAAATAAAATTCAAAAAACACCTTTTTAACACAAATCATCTTCCTCATTCTATTTTTAATTTTTTAAGCAAAATAAGATCGTTAGTTCTTGTAAAATTAATTGCACAAAAAACAAAGTTAAATAGATCAAAAATGCTCCCAATCAAACTTAATTCGCACATAAACACTATAATAAAGCAAAGTAAAAACGCATACAATACTTACAAATAGCACTTAAAGGGACTTGATGCAACGCTAAAAAACTAAAACATTTAAACCTATTAATGAGTTAGTAAAACATATTTTATTTTTGAATAATTGTTTCTCAAAAAAATTCACAATATTTGCCCATTAAAATTCAAAAAGATGCTTCAAAAAAATTATTCGGGCTTTATTCTTGAAACAGGAACCGACGAAGCTGGCCGTGGCTGCTTGGCTGGACCCGTAACGGCAGCTGCTGTAATTTTACCGGAAGATTTTGAAAATCAGATTTTAAATGACAGTAAGCAATTGTCTGAAAAAACAAGAGTTCATTTAAAACCAATTATTGAAGAACATGCCGTTTGTTTTGCAGTTACACATCTATTACCTGATGAAATTGACGAAATAAATATATTGAACGCATCAATGAAAGGAATGCAGGAATGTATCTTGAAACTAAAACATGTTCCAGAATATATTATTGTAGACGGAAATCGATCTTTAAATGCTAAATTAGGTTTGAAGAATACTTTTGGCAAACAATTTTCGATGGAAGAAATCGAACTCTTAAAATCAATTCCTAATCAAAGTATTATAAAAGGTGATGCTAAATTTTTAAGCATAGCCGCAGCTTCTGTTTTAGCAAAAACGTATCGCGACGAGTATATGGATCAAATTCATGAAGAATTTCCAATGTACAATTGGAAAAAAAATAAAGGCTATCCAACCAAAGAACATCGTGAAGCTATAAAAAAACATGGCACAACAAAATACCATAGAATGAGTTTTAGACTCTTACCGGAACAATTAAAATTAGAATTTTAAATAACGAAAAAAGCTTCTCAAAATTGAGAAGCTTTTTTTATTATACACATGATTAATTATCAAAACTGATTAAACAAATTCAGCTTCAAATAACTGAGTCAAATGTTTTACTATTTTAGCTTTTACTTCGGCTTCATCTACTTTTTCTACACCAAGTTCAACGTTTAATGAAGTAACGCCTTTTCCGCGAATTCCACAAGCAATAATATTATCAAAATAACCCAAATCGACATTTACATTTAAGGCAAATCCATGCATGGTTACCCAGCGTGACGCACGTACACCAAGCGCACAAATTTTACGAGCAAACGGAGTTCCAACATCTAACCAAACTCCGGTTTCACCTTCACTCCTACCACATTTCAATCCATATTCTTCCAAAGTTAGAATAATAGATTCCTCTAGAAAACGTAAATATTTATGAATATCAGTAAAGAAATTTTCTAAATCTAAAATTGGATAACCTACTATTTGACCAGGTCCGTGGTACGTAATATCTCCACCACGATTGATTTTATAAAAAGTTGCACCTTTGGCTTCTAGTTGCTTATCGTTTAAAAGCAAATTTTCCAAATCTCCACTTTTGCCCAAAGTATAAACGTGCGGATGCTCTACAAACAATAAATAATTTGGCGTTGGTAAATCAAGTTCTTCTCTTCTGTTTTTGATTTTTAGGTCGACTATGTCCTTAAAAAGTTCTTCTTGATATTCCCAAGTCGATTTATAATCTTTATTACCTAAATCTTGAAGTTGAATTTTTTTGTTCATTTTTATTATTTTTCAAACTCTACTTCAAAGTTGAGTTTGTCAGGATTCTCCATATAATCCGTGAAAGGGTATTGAATTGTAATTGATTTTCGATCTTCACTAAACAAAGCACTCGGATTTGATACTTTCTTGATTCGTTTAGGAAAATGATACTTTATAATGTAATTTGATGAAGCAAAAATCATTTTAGACATATCTGCCGAAGAATCTTTTGCTTTTGCAGCTAGCTTTTGTTTATCGATAACCGCTTTACGTGTAAATTTCTTTCCATCATAAGTATAACTTAGCTCACTATTATTATCTCCTAAACCACCCGAAAAAGGTGCCGAAGGATTACCATTGCTTTCTAATTTCTGAAGTGTGCTTAAAGCTTGTAACGCATCTTGTAACTCATTTACATTTTTAAAGTCAGTAGAAAGCGTCATTAAGAACACTTTTTTCTCAGCATTCATTTTGGTATTTACCACAAAATTTTCAAGCTTTTTTAGCTCTTTCTGAGCCTCCGGAGATAATTTTGCAATACTATCTTTTTTCTCTTCAAATAATTGTTTGAAGGTAAAAGTAGAATCTACATTTTTTTTAAGATCATCACCCATTTGATCTCCAAGTTGATCTCCAGCCATTGCCATTAAAGATGAACCATCCATATCAATAGAGAACTTTCCGGTTCCGTTATCACTTATATAAATGTTTTCGGTTAAAGTACAACTCGTTAATGTTGCTATTAAAAATAAAAAACTAAGTAATTTATACAATCTCATATGGCTAATTTTTTATCAAAGATACAAACTCTATTTCAAAGAATAGTAGTATTCCTGCTTTGCTATTAATTTTCAAATACTACTTTAAAACCAAGTTTTTCTTCATCATCCGGAAAATCTTTCATCGGGATTTCAAGAATAAAACTTTTTCTGTCTTTTGAAATTATGGCATTTTTTAATGAAACTGTTTTTATCTTTTTCGGAAATTGATATTCAATCGAGTATTTACATTCCTTTAAAATATCATCCATTTTTTTAGAAAAATCATTATCCGGATTTTTCTCTTTCTCTTTCTTCTTCTTATTTACTTTAGCATCCTCAGGCAATAAAATCACTTTCTCAAAAACCTTCCCATCATAATTATACGAAAACCTTGTTTTTTTATTTTCTTTTTCAGGAACACTTAAAGAGCCCAACTGCTTGCCAGGGCCAATTTTAGGCATTGATTCAAGCACCTCCAACGGCGATACTACCTTTTTAAGACTATCAATTGACGAGAAATTATATTCCATGTCAAATCTTAATTGTTGTTTAGCCTCGTTTGCTTTTGCACTGACTTTAAAGTTTTCAAGCATTTTTATTTTTTCCCTCTCCAGCTCTGGCAGTTTAGCAATACTATCTTTTGCTTTTGCAAAAACTTCTTTAAAAGTAAAAACCGTATCAATAACTTTATTCTTTTTTGTCGAATCAGAACTCTTAAAACCCAATTTAAATATTCCTCCCAAATCAAATCCATAAGAAAAACTTCCCGAACCATTTTCATTCAGTATCAATTTCTCTTTCATTACACAATTAGAAAAAGTAAAAACAAGCAACAAGCAAACTAAAATTTTCTTCATTCTTTTTTATATATTTAAATTTATTTATTCTAAAATCACTTCTAAATTTGTCAATTCTGGATTTTTCCAACAATCAGAAAGTTGAAATTCTAATGTCATTGTTTTCTTATCCAAACTTACAATCGCTTTTTCATTTGAAACAGATTTTATTTTTCTTGGAAACTGATATTTTAAAGTATAGGATTGCGTCAATTTATATTTCGAATACATTTTTTCTCTTTCTTCAACATTTCTTTTATCCAGATCAAATTTTTCCTGATCTGTAATTATCCCCTTTCTTTTAAAAATTGATCCATCAAAACTGTAATTAATTTTATAGAATTGCTTCACTATCGGATAATTTTCTTTTAAAGAATTTGCCAACCTAAGACTTTCATAAAGATTAGGAATCTCATCCAACTTCTTGAAATCTAACGAAACTATATTAAAATTTTCTACTTGAATTGGATCTACTTTTATATGCATTTTTACATTAGCATGCTCTTGAAAAAGTGCTTGATCGGATTTATTGTATTTTATAAAAGTTCCCTGATACTGTAAGATATAATCCTGAAAAACAAATGTTGTGTCTCTAAATTTATCCAAACCAAAGCGTTGTTTTCCTAATTGCTGAAAACTATTTTCGTCGCGAAGACTATAAACTTCAATACTGCCACTTCCGTCAGAATTAAGGCAAATGGTTTCCGTAATTTGACAACTTACAAAGAGAAATAGAATTATTAAAACGGATATATATATCATTTTTTTCTGAAAGATTCTGAGGTTCTGAGTGGCTAAGATACTGAGCTTTTTATTTAATTTCTTATCGAAATTAAATTCCATCGAGTTGTTTGTCATTCTGACGAAGGAGAAAAACAATGTCAAAAATCTAACTATACTACAACTAAAAGCTCTTTTGAAAACTAAAATTTCTTGAATAGCCCGATAGAAATAAAATCCTTTTATGCCAGTCCAAAGGCTTCGCGAGGCATCAAAGATTGAAATGGATAGCAGACCAAAAGGCAATTGAAATACAATAATTTGATGCTTTAAAAAATCTAAAAACAGCATTCTAAAATCTACATTCTTTTCTTTATCTTTGCACACTTAAAAAAGAGCACAAAATGGCATTATCAGAACAAGAAATCATCCGAAGAGAAAAACTTCAAAACTTACGCAACTTAGGAATCAATCCTTATCCAGCTAATCTTTTTCCTGTAAATCATACTTCGAAGCAGATTAAGGAATCTTTTGAAGAGGGTAAAAAGGTGATTGTTGCCGGGCGTTTGATGAGTGTTAGAGATCAAGGAAAAGCTTGTTTTGCTGAATTGCAGGATAGTGAAGGACGTATTCAATTGTACGTTAATCGCGATGTTTTATGCGAAGGTGATGATAAAACTTTATACAACACCGTATTTAAAAAATTAACCGATTTAGGTGACTTTATTGGTATCGAAGGAGAATTGTTTACTACACAAGTTGGTGCAAAATGTATTCGCGTTAGCGGATTTACTTTCTTAAGTAAAACATTACGTCCGCTTCCTTTACCAAAAGTTGATGAAGATGGAAATATTCACGATGCATTTAATGACGCTGAATTACGTTATAGAATGCGTTATGTAGATTTAACAGTAAACCAACACGTTAAAGAAACCTTCATCAAACGTACCAAGTTATTTACTGCAATGCGTGGTTATTTTAACGACGCTGGATATCTTGAAGTTGATACTCCGGTTTTACAATCGATTCCTGGTGGTGCTTCGGCAAGACCATTTATCACGCACCATAATTCACTTGATATTCCGCTTTACATGCGTATTGCAAATGAGTTATACTTGAAAAGATTAATCGTTGGTGGATTTGAAGGTGTTTACGAGTTCTCTAGAAACTTCCGTAACGAAGGAATGGACAGAACACATAATCCTGAATTTACCGCAATGGAAATATATGTAGCTTACAAAGACTACAACTGGATGATGGAATTTGCAGAAGGTTTATTGGAACATTGTGCAATAGCTGTAAATGGCACAAGCGAAGTTACTTTTGGCGAACACCAAATTAATTTTAAAGCGCCTTATGCACGCGTTACAATGACAGATTCGATCAAACATTTTACTGGTTTTGACATTTCTGGAAAAACTGAAGAAGAATTGTTTGACGCTGCAAGAGGAATGGGAATTGAAGTTGATAAAACAATGGGTAAAGGAAAATTGATTGATGAAATTTTTGGAGCGAAATGCGAAGGAAATTACATTCAACCAACTTTTATTACAGATTACCCTAAAGAAATGTCTCCTTTATGTAAAGAGCACCGCGATAATCCTGAACTTACGGAGCGTTTTGAATTAATGGTTTGTGGTAAAGAAATAGCAAATGCTTATTCTGAACTAAATGACCCAATTGATCAGCGTGAGCGTTTTGAAGACCAAATGCGTTTGGCTGCAAAAGGTGACGACGAAGCTAACGGAATTATTGATGAAGATTTCTTAAGAGCACTTGAATACGGTATGCCTCCAACTTCTGGAATGGGAATTGGTATGGATCGTTTAATTATGTACTTAACAAACAATGCATCTATTCAAGAAGTTTTATTGTTCCCGCAAATGCGTCCGGAGAAAAAGCAATTAATTGAATTATCTAACGAAGAGAAAGCAATTATTCACTTCCTTAAAGAAAACGAAAACAAAATGGATTTAGCGCAACTAAAAGTTACAGCAAATTTAAGCGGTAAAAAATGGGATGCAGCTATGAAAAATTTATCAAAACATGGTTTGACTAAAGTTGCTGTTGAAGGTGATTATAAAATGGTTGAATTGGTATGATAATTTTTCTATTCTAAATAATATTCAAACCCGACAAGTTTTAAAAACCTGTCGGGTTTTATTTTTTTCTAAAACGAGTACTTCTCCAACTTCTTCCCATCAATATCCAAAACTTTTGTACTTTCTCTTGAAGCGTCTTCTTTGACAACTTCCTGAACAGATGGATTTGACGGATATTTTCCATTTTTCAATTTTAGAAGATGAAATTTTCCTCCACTTACAGCTATTAAATCATAGAATTTTTCAGATACAGAAGTGGTTACATAAATTGGGAAATCAGTTACCGTAAATTTATTGATTAAGCTCCCGTCGTTATTTAGAATATATCCTGAGCAACCGCCGCTTCCGCAAAAATAAGGATTTGAGAAACCTACAAAATACTCGTCTTTTTTATCATTATTTAAATCGAAAGCACTATAATAAAAATATCGATCGTCTTTGGTCAAAGCTGGTAAATCTGCTTTTAGCAAAACCAAAAGCTGTTTTCTAATTAACTCGACCGCTTTATCATCCTTTACAGGAGCATCACTTACATCTGCACTACCCGTCGCTGTCTTTGTCAACGTATCGTTTGCAACTGCTTCAACAACATTTTCTTTTTCTGTTTTTACTTTATTCTGACACGAGATCATTCCTAAAATCACAAATGCCACTAAAATTTTTCTTTTCATAATTTCTTTTTTATAAGTTTAAAACACAACGAATATTCACCATCAAAAACTCGATAGTCCTGAAGTCTCGGGATAAAAACCTGTCGGGTTTACTAATCTGATTTCAATTAAACCAACAATGCCGCTTTATTTTCAATATCATTTTGAGTCAATAATGATTTTATATTACCAAAAGTAACCAAAGCAATTTGCGTCAACGCTTCATTCGTAAAAAATGCCTGATGAGCCGTTACCAAAACATTTGGAAAACTCATTAAACGCTGAATTGCGTCGTCCTGAATAATATCATCCGAAAGATCTCTAAAGAATAGTTTTTCTTCCTGTTCGTAAACATCAATTCCCAAATAACCAATTTTACCTTCTTTCAAACCTTCAATTACTGAAGCAGTTTCGATCAAAGCACCGCGACTTGTATTGATAATCATAACACTATCTTTCATCAAATCAATTGACTTTTTATTGATCACGTGTTTGGTTTGATCGTTTAATGGGCAATGAAGCGAAATAATATCACTCGATTTAAAAATTTCTTCTAAAGAAACAAATACAACTCCGTCTTTTTCCATTTCCGGATTTGTAACAATATCATATGCCAAGACCTTACATCCAAAACCTAAGGCAATTTTTGCAAAAGCTTTTCCAATATTTCCAGTTCCAATAATTCCAATAGTTTTTCCAAATAAATCAAAACCTAACAATCCGTTTAAAGAGAAATTTTGCTCTCGAACCCTGTTATAAGCTTTATGCGTTTTTCTATTTAAAGTCAAAATCATTGCCATAGCATGTTCAGCCACAGCTTGCGGAGAATAAGCTGGTACGCGACAAACTTTTATATTATATTTTTTAGCCGCCTCTAAATCAACATTATTAAAACCTGCACAACGTAAGGCAATAATTTTTACATTTTTTTCCGACAATTGTTTTATAACTGCTTCGTTTACAATATCGTTCACAAAAACACAAACTATTGCTGCGTTTTCAATTAAAATCACAGTTTGAGGATTTAATTGTGTTTCGAAAAAGTCTAATTCAAAACCAAAATCTTCATTGTACTTATTAAAGAAAATCTTGTCGTAAGGCTGTGTTGAAAAAAAGGCTATTTTATTATTACTGGATGTGGTATTTAAACTCATAGTAGTTTGTTCTAGATTCTTAGCTTGTTTGTACCCTAAAAATAAACAATTAATTCTACAATTTAAACCAAAAAGAGTCGTTTTAATCTTCTACGGTTCAATATGTTAAATAAAATACAATTCTGATGATCCAATTAAACCTATTTAATTTGATAAAGTCTAATTGGTATAACAATTAAAAAACTTACATCATGAAAAAATTATTTATCGCAGCTCTGTTATTCGTTGGAATGGCAAGTTTTGCGCAAGAAGCGGACCAAAAACCAACACGCGAACCAAGAGAAAAACTGACTCCGGAACAACGTAATGATAAGCAATTAAAAAAACTAACATCTGAACTAAACTTAGATGCTAATCAACAAGCTCAGGTTAAACAACTTTTAGTAGATAGAAGTGCTAAAGCAGAAAAAATTAAAGAGGAACGAAAAGATAGAAAAGACAGTAATGTAAAACCTACTGCTGCTGAAAAAGATGCTTTCAAAAAACAAATGATGGATGAAAAAGATGCTAATGATGCAAAAATGAAATCTATACTAACTGCTGACCAATACAACAAATGGAAAAGCATTCAGAAAGAAAATCAAGATAAGATGAAAGACAAAATGAAAGAATACAAAAAAGAAAACAACTAATTTAATACAACAAAAAAGAGGCTAAATAGCCTCTTTTTTATTTAATATAATATTATTTCGGATTTAAAATCAAATCAATTCTTTTGATACAATCTTCATAATGATATTTTGTTTCAGTATTTACAGGTCCTACTTTTGCAGTTAAAAGTGTCCCTTTTAAAGCACTTAATTCTCCACGTACCAAAGCTCTCAAATCAGATTGTGCTACATTATAATATACTGTAGATCTGTCTGTAGGTTTAATTTCCTCAGTCATCAAAGCGCCCATTCTATCAATATAACCACGCTGTAAATTTCTTCTGTATATCGTTACATTTCCTGCTGCAGATGCTTCTTTCCAAATTCCTTTTCGAGTATCTCTAAATAAATCTAAAGCTTTATAAGTATCTGTTCCCAGAATTTCATTGTCCATCAATCGGCCAATGCGTCCAAGACTTAATAAATTATTTAAATGACGAACCTGTAAACTTCTAAATTTTTCAGTGTAACCTGCAACATCAGTATTTTTAAGCGTATTAATATTAACAATCCATGTTGGCGAAGCAAAAGCATTTGCCTGAAGCCAATTCATCGCTTCTATTTGTTTTGCTTTTGGTACAACTTCATAAATATTCCCAGCCTGATTTGGCTTTTTCGTATTTTCATAAACACCACCAACATTAGTCACTACATGGCCAACATATCTGCTCCAAACGTCAAGAAATTCCTTGTACAACTCATCTAAATCATCATAATTATTAGTCACAGTACTAGTCCATTCGCTTAAATGATTGGCTACATATTCCAGATTTTTCATTCCATAAGAACTCGCTTTCATCGAATTATTTCCAATATCCTCCGTTTGAGTTGTTGGGTCAAATGCACTACTCTGTTTTCCGTATTTATAAACAGGATTCCCTGCTTTATCTAAAATCCATTTGTCTAAAGTTTTAACTTCATCCTGAGGCGATTTTGTATTAGGAATCACACGGTATCCCCAATTTAATGCATAATGATCGTAAGCTCCCATTTTACGAATAAAACGAATATTTTTATCTCCCGGTTGTGCAATATAATTAAAACGAGCATAATCCATTATACTAGCCGAGATTCCGTTTTGCTGTGTAAAATTACCGTTTCTGTAACTTTCAACATCATAAGCACAACTTGCGCCCATATTATGCGGAAATCCTAAGGCATGTCCAACTTCGTGAGCAATAACCATTCGCATCATATCGCCCATTTCTTCATCACTGGTTTGTAAAGTTCTCGCTGAAGGATTTGCTGCTCCTGTTTCTAACATATATCTATTTCTATAAGAGCGTAAATGATTGTGATACCAAATTACATCACTCTCGATAATTTCACCCGTTCTTGGGTCTGAAACACTTGGCCCAACCGCATTTCGAGTTGTACTTGCTACGTAACGAATAACAGAATAACGAACATCTTCTGGGCTAAAATCAGGATCTTCTTCTTTAGTTGGAGCATCTTTAGCAATAATAGCATTTTTAAAACCAGCCGTTTCAAAAGGTTTTTGCCATTCCTCGATTCCTAATTTTATATATTTTCTAAGTTTTTCAGGCGTTGCAGGATCTAAATAATAAACAATAGGTTTTATAGGCTCAACCAATTCTCCTCTTGCATAAGCTTCCGGATCTTTTGGCTCCAATCTCCAACGACGAATATAAGTTTTAAGATCAGATTTTAATTCATTACTTCCATAATCGTATTGGCTTACACTAAAATAACCAACTCTCGAATCCGCCAATCTTGGCTTCATTGGTACTTCTGGCAATAAAACCATCGATTGATTCATTTGAATACTTATCGACTCAGTTGCCTCCAACATTGATGGTTTCGAAGCATTATAAGTCATATCCTGAATTACTTCGATATTCATCGGAAAACTTTTAATTCCATTAATAAAACTTCTTGAATCATCAAGTCCTTTTACTTTATAAGTTTCGCGCATTTCGGCAGATATTCCGCTAATTGCTTTTACATCTGTACTATAAAACTTAGTAACATCTATTACAGTATTGGCAGAATCTTTACTAAAAGCAACAATATCAAAAGCAAATAAAGTGGGCTCGTAATTGTTTGATTTTACCGAAAGACTAATGGGCAAAGTATCATTTGCAACAGCATTATATGATTTTGATTTAATGAGAATTTTATCCTGAAAACGTTGCCAAACGATCAATTGCTCGTTCGTTTCAGATCCTGCATTTACATATCCTCCACCCAAATTAGCAGGAAGTTTAGACAATCTGCTTACTAAAAGCATATCCTTATCTAAATATTTATTTGGAATTTCGAAGTAGTATTTTTTGTCTACTTTGTGAACTTTAAAAAGTCCATCATCAGAAACAGCATCTTTTGTAATTACTTTACTATAATCTTTAATTGTCGATTCTGATTTTTTTTCTGTTGGAGCAACAACAGGTTCTCCTTTTTTTGGCTCTTTCTTATTTGATTGGGCAAACTGTTGAGCAGGAAACAGCATAAATACTGTCATTGTAATAAAAATGAAAAATTTATTCATTTATGGTAGGTTTAATGGTTATTTGACAAACAAAAATAATTTTTATTCTAAATATATGCAGAAAAACATTACCGTTAACATTTTATTAACTATTACGCTTTAAAACATAAAATCATAAAAAAAGGTTCAACTTTACTAAAAAGCTGAACCTTAAATTGAAAAAAATATATTCTAGTTTTTACGTTTTAAAATGTCTTTGAAACCTTATCAATAGCATTAATTGTAAAATCTAAATCTTCATAAGTTAATGCATCTGTAATAAACCAAGTTTCGTAAGCAGATGGAGCAATATAAATTCCTTCTTGCAATAAACCGTGGAAAAATTTCTTGAACGTTTCATTATCTCCTTTTGCTGCGGTTTGAAAATCTACAACCGGATTTGCATCAAAGTGAACAGAAATCATTGATCCTACTCTATTAATAGTAAAATCGACATTGTTTGCTTTTAAAACGCGATCAATTCCTGCTTCTAAGTAAGCCGTTTTTTCTTCTAAACGCGTAAAAATTTCACGGTCATTATTTAACGATTGCAACATTGCTAATCCCGCAGCCATTGCTAACGGATTTCCAGACAACGTTCCTGCTTGATAAACTGGCCCAAGCGGCGCCAAATAATTCATGATTTCTTCACGTGCAGCAAAAGCACCAACTGGTAAACCTCCACCAATTACTTTCCCGAAAGTTACAATATCAGCATTGATATTATACAATTCCTGAACTCCACCGCGAGCCAAACGAAAACCTGTCATTACCTCATCAAAAATTAATAAAATTCCGTTTGCAGTACACAATTCTCTTAAACCTTCAAGGAAACCTTTTTGAGGCGGAATACAACCCATATTTCCTGCAACAGCTTCGATAATAATGGCTGCAATTTCTCCTTTATTCGCTTCGATTAAAGTTTTTACATTTTCTAAATCATTGTACTTTGCCAACAAAGTATCTTTTGCAGTTCCCTCCGTAACTCCAGGACTATTTGGAGAACCAAATGTTACAGCTCCACTTCCAGCCTGAATCAAAAATGAATCAGAATGTCCGTGGTAACAACCTGCAAATTTTATAATTTTATCTCTTTTTGTAAATCCACGAGCCAAACGAATCGCGCTCATACAAGCTTCTGTACCAGAATTTACAAATCTAATTTTATCAATATTTGGAACCATCGAAACCGCCAAAGCAGCAATTTCAGTTTCCAGTTCAGTTGGCATTCCAAATGAAGTTCCCAACTTTGCTTTTTCGATTACAGCATCAACAACAGGTTGGTAAGCGTGACCCAAAACCATTGGTCCCCAAGAGTTGATATAATCTATCAATTTATTTCCGTCCTCATCATACAAATAAGCACCTTTGGCACTTTTTACAAAAATTGGAGTTCCTCCTACTGCTTTAAAGGCTCTTACTGGCGAATTTACTCCTCCCGGAATTACTTTTTCTGCTTCAGCAAAAAGCTGACTACTTCTTTTATATAACATTTTTATATTTTAGATTTCTTGATAATTGTTAATAGTCAATTATCAATTGATAATTATTTCACTTTCAATCGCTGCCCAATAGAAATTGCATTATCTGAAAGATTATTTTTTTGTTTTAAGTCATCGACCAATAAGTTGAATTTTTTTGATATCGAATATAGAGTATCTCCTTTTTGAACCTCGTATAAATTTGGATCGTTCGAATTCGAATTTGCAATGCTTCTGCTTGGAGTTGATGTACTTCTATTTGGAGTCGAAGTACTTTTTGTTGCTGCCGATTTCTCAAAAGGTTTATAGTTTCTTCCTGTAATCAGACAATCGTATTGATGCAAATTATAACGTTCGATATAACTTATTAATTTATCAGGATAATTTGGATCTGTAGCATATCCGCATGCTCTCAATCCTTTTGCCCAAGCTTTATAATCGTCTTTTTCGTAAGTAAATAAACTTGCGTATCTATTTTTTCCAACCAAAAACAAAGCATGATCACGATAAGATTCTGAAGCCTCTGAATATTTTCTAAAACATTCCTGTTCCGAGTCATCGTCATGACGTACACTTTCGCCCAGCCAATCTTTATGACACTTAATTCCAAAATGATTATTAGCCGTCATAGCCAAATCTCCTTTTCCTGCACCAGATTCTAAAATTCCCTGTGCCAAAATTATACTAGCCGGAATGCCGTATTTTTGCATATTGCCCATTGCAATATCCTTAAACTGTAAAATGTAATTATTGATTAAATCGCTGTTTACAACTGTTTTTGAAGTAGATTGAATAACCTCAGTTGTATTATTTGTAGAAGGGTAATTTTTAGCTATTGGCTTAATTGGAGCCTGTTTTTTAGTAGTTGCGACTCTTGTTCTCTGAATCTCTGCTGCCCTTTTTGTCGTCGCAATTGCAGGTTTACTAGAAGAACAACTTACTAAAGTTGCCAAAATTATGAATGTAAATATTTTTTTAACCATTGCTTTTGAGTATTGGTAATTTTTTCTGCTTCAATTTCATATTCATCCCTTCAATTCCTTGTAATCCGCCGGTATGAATGAGTAATATTTTTGAATGCTCAGGAAAATAGTTTTTATGTATTAAATCTATAACGCCAAAAACCATCTTTCCTGTATAAATTGGATCTAAAGGCACTTTTGTTTCTTCAAAAAAACTATTGATAAATTCAATTAATTCTAAATTTATCTTGCCATAACCTCCAAAATGATAGTCAGATATTAAATTCCAGTTGTCTTTCTTTGCAAAAATACAAATTTCATCGTTTAAAAAGTCACCTTTTAGCGCAGGAAACCCTAAAATTTTCTGATTTGGCAAGGCGCTATTAATTAATCCGGAGATTGTTCCGCCAGTTCCAACCGCACAGCAAACATAATTATAGATAGAATCTTCTTCAGTCAAAATCTCTTCGCAGCCTTTTACCGCCAACTCATTTGTACCGCCTTCAGGAACCAAATAAAAATCGCCAAACTTATCTTTGAGCTTTTCCAAAAATGAAATTTCACTTTTAAGTCGGTATTCCTCCCTCGATACAAATTCAAATTGCATTCCGTTTTCCTGAGCAAATTTTAAAGTTGGATTCTCTTCAATTTTAGCTCTTAATTCATCACCACGAATAATACCAATCGTTTTAAAACCTTGCTCTTTTCCAGCATACGCCACCGCAGCAATATGGTTCGAAAATGCACCTCCAAAAGTCAATAAAGTTTCTTTATTTTCGGCTTTCGCCTGAAGTAAATTATACTTTAACTTCCTGAATTTATTGCCCGAAACAAACGAATGAATTAAATCTTCGCGTTTTATGGTTAATGAAATATCATTTGGAAAAGTGATATAAATTTCTTGATTCAAAGTCTATTATTGTTTTAATGTTAAGTACTTAAAAAAGCCTAAAAAAGAGCGGTTTTTTAAATAATTTAAATCTGTTTCATTAGCATAAGCTTCTCTTTCAAAACTAATATTTCGATAGGCCAAAGCTGCATTTTTGTATTGCACAAGACGTAGTAAATACTCTAAAAAATACCAAATAAAAAAAGGCAGAATCAACAGTTCCAATTGCTGTCTTAAATGTATTTTTTCGTGATTTATAAAAATCTGATTTTCTCTATCAAAATCGTATTTCATCAATACAAAGGGAAACACAGTCATTCCTCGATATCCTTTAGGAATTAAATATTTAGCAACAATCAGAAACATTGGCTGTAAAATTTATAAATTTGTAGATAAAAAATGTTCGATTTCATTAAAATCATAATAAATTTGATTCTAATAAAAGAAAAACGCTAACTCTAAGCAGATTTATGAAAGAGCAAAGTAATGAAAATAAATTAATCGAAGGCGAAGATTTTTACTATACGCCCGAAGGTTATAAATGCTTTACTGAAAAACACCACCTAAAACGTGGATATTGTTGCAAAAGCGGCTGCCGTCATTGTCCGTACGGATTTGATAAAAACACAGGTCAAATTAGAAAAAAATCTAATTAGAGAATGTGTCAATTTGATAATGAGATAATTTTAAAAAATAGATCAACAATCTAAAATCTAAAATCACCAATCTAAAATATTATATGGATATTCTCTTGCGAAAATTTAGGATTACCATCCACAAATCCTATCATAGGTCGGATATCCGTTATCCCTAGTTTTTTTAATTAGAAAATGTGACAATTTGAAAATGAGATAATTCGAATAAATTCCAAATTCCAATTGCATCAATTAACCGTTAGTCACATTTAAGTCCTAGCAGGACAAAATAATTTTAAAAAACAAAAAATTAATCTGTTGTTAATCTAACTAAAATACCTTAGCGTCTTAGATTCTTAGCAACTTAGCATCTCTTAAAAAAAAATGACTTTTCAAGAACAAATAAAACAAGGAATTCCATCTATATTACCTCCAAAGGCAACTTACGATTTGGCAATTAACCACGCGCCAAAACGAAAAGAAATACTTTCGGCAGAAGAAAAAAAACTCGCTTTAAAAAATGCATTACGCTATTTTGAACCAAAACATCATGCGGAATTAATTCAGGAATTCTCTGAAGAATTAGAAAAATATGGTCGTATATATATGTATCGTTTACGTCCGGATTACAGAATGTATGCGCGTCCAATTGACGAGTATCCAGGAAAATCAATACAAGCAAAAGCCATTATGCATATGATTCAGAACAATCTGGATTATGCTGTGGCGCAACATCCGCATGAATTAATTACATATGGTGGTAACGGAGCTGTTTTTCAAAACTGGGCTCAATATTTATTAACGATGCAATACTTGTCTGAAATGACAGACGAGCAAACTTTAACAATGTACTCAGGACATCCAATGGGATTATTCCCTTCTCATGCTGAAGCACCAAGAGTTGTAGTTACCAACGGAATGGTTATCCCAAATTATTCTAAACCGGACGATTGGGAAAAAATGAACGCCTTGGGTGTTTCGCAATACGGACAAATGACGGCAGGAAGTTATATGTACATTGGACCTCAAGGAATTGTACACGGAACTACGATTACAGTTTTAAATGGTTTTAGAAAAATAAAACTAAATCCCGAAGGTAATGTATTCGTAACTTCAGGACTTGGCGGAATGTCTGGCGCACAACCAAAAGCCGGAAATATTGCAGGCTGTATTACTGTTTGTGCCGAAGTAAATCCTAAGATTACTAAAATTCGTCACGAACAAGGATGGATTAACGAGATTGTAACTTCTACTGAAGAATTGGTAAAAAGAGTCACTTTGGCGAAAGCCAATAAAGAAGTGGTTTCTATTGCTTATTTAGGAAATGTAGTTGATGTTTGGGAATGTTTCGATCAGGAAAATATCAAAATTGATTTAGGTTCTGACCAAACTTCGCTTCATAATCCTTGGGCTGGAGGATATTATCCTGTTGGAATTTCGTTTGAAGAGGCTAATGAAATGATGGCCAACAATCCTGAGTTATTCAAAGAAAAAGTACAAGAATCTTTACGCCGACAAGCGAAAGCAATAAACAAACATACCGCAAAAGGAACGTACTTTTTTGATTACGGAAATGCCTTTTTACTAGAAGCTTCTCGTGCTGGTGCAGATGTAATGGCAGAGAATAATATCGATTTTAAATATCCGAGTTATGTTCAGGATATTATGGGACCAATGTGTTTTGATTATGGTTTTGGACCTTTTAGATGGGTTTGTACTTCAGGAAAACCCGAAGATTTACAAAAAACAGATACCATTGCAAGTCATGTTTTAGAAGAATTGGCAAAAACTTCTCCAAATGAAATTCAGCAACAAATGCAGGATAACATTAAATGGATTAAAGGCGCGCAGGAAAATAAATTGGTGGTTGGTTCTCAAGCCAGAATTCTTTATGCTGATGCCGAGGGAAGAATTAAAATAGCAGAAGCTTTTAATCAAGCGATTGCCAAAAGCGAAATTGGAACTGTTGTTTTGGGGCGCGATCATCATGATGTTTCTGGAACTGATTCTCCTTACAGAGAAACTTCAAACATCTACGACGGATCACGATTTACGGCCGATATGGCGATTCAAAACGTGATTGGAGATAGTTTTAGAGGAGCAACCTGGGTTTCTATACATAATGGTGGCGGAGTTGGCTGGGGAGAGGTTATAAATGGTGGCTTTGGTATGGTTCTTGATGGTTCTAAAGAGGCTTCAAAACGTTTAGCATCAATGCTTTTCTGGGATGTTAACAACGGAATTTCAAGACGAAGCTGGGCTCGAAACGACGAAGCTATTTTTGCCATAAAAAGAGCGATGGAAGTTCAGCCATTATTAAAAGTAACTTTACCTAATATAGTAGACGAAAAGCTATTTTAGATAAAGATTTTCACCTTGAGCGAAGTCGAAAGGCTTACCAAGAAAAAAAAGAACATTAAAATTTTAAACATATGAAAACATTCAAATTAGTACCCGTTTTTTTGCTTTTGATACTAGCCTCTTGCAGCACTGTTAGTGTTTACTCTGATTACGATAAAAACGTAGATTTTGCTCCTTATAAAACCTATGCTTTTTTTAAGCCTGGAATTGACAAGGTCGAAATTTCTGATTTGGATAAAAGACGTATTCTACGTGCTATAGATGAGCAAATGCAAGCCAAAGGTTTAACCAAAAGCGACAATCCTGATTTATTAATTAACATTTTTACTAAAGCAAGAGAGCAAGTTAATGTAAACCAGTTTAGCGCCGGATGGGGTTACGGTTGGGGTTGGGGATGGAATCCTTACATGATGTACGGAGGAAACCAAACTACCGTTTCTACTTCTACAGAAGGAACTTTATTCATTGATTTTATTGATGCCAAAAAGAAAGAAATGATCTGGCAAGGTGAAGGTGTACGAACCTTAACCAAAAACGTAGATAAAAAAGATGCAAAAGTTGCCGAGTTTGTTGCTAAAATTTTAGCACAATATCCTCCGGTAAAAAAATAATTAATACATTTGCGATTCAATTATCTAAAATGAAAAACTTAAATATCATTATTATCTCTATTAATATTATTGCTATTCAGCAATAATAGTGAGGTATTATATAAATAAGTAAACAAAATACAATTTATTAAACCTCCCAAATCGGGAGGTTTTTTATTTTAATTATTTTGCCACAGATTTCACGGATTCTCACAGATTAAAAATTCTTATAATCTTTTTAATCTGTGGCAAGAAACAACAACATAAAATTATGAATCTATTTAACGAAGTACTTGCTGCCAAAAAGCAACTGGAAAATGTAGTTGCCGCTACTCCACTCACACAAAATCTCAACCTTTCGGATGAATTTAAATCTACAATTTTATTAAAAAGAGAAGATTTACAAATTGTACGATCGTATAAAATTAGAGGTGCTTACAACAAAATTTCTTCGCTAAATGATACCGAAAAAGCAATTGGAATTGTTTGCGCCAGCGCGGGAAACCATGCACAAGGCGTAGCATACTCTTGTAATCTGTTAAAGATAAACGGCAAAATTTACATGCCTAAAACCACTCCAAAACAAAAAGTAAAACAGGTACAACTATTTGGGAAATCATTTGTTGAGATCGTTCTTACGGGCGATACTTTTGATGATGCTTATGCATCGGCAACTGCAGATGCAATCCAAAACTATAAAATATTTATTCATCCTTTTGACGATGAAAAAGTAATTGCAGGTCAGGGAACTGTTGGCTTAGAAATTCTTGAAAGCTTTAAAGAACCTATCGATTATGTTTTTGTTCCAATTGGCGGCGGCGGATTAGCTTCTGGTTTATCTGAAGTTTTTAAACATTTGAGTCCAAATACCAAAATCATTGGAGTTGAACCAAAAGGTGCTCCATCCATGAAAACTTCTATTGAAGAAAACAAAAATACAGCCTTAAAAACAATAGACAAATTTGTTGATGGCGCTGCCGTAAAACAAGTTGGCGACCTCACTTTTGAAATCTGTCGTAATAATCTGGATGATATTATCCTCGTTCCCGAAGGCAAAGTATGCACTACCATTTTACGTTTGTATAATGAAGAAGCAATGGTTGTAGAACCTGCCGGAGCATTAACAATTGCAGCACTGGATTTTTATAAAGACAAAATTAAAGGCAAAAATGTAGTTTGCGTTGTAAGCGGAAGCAACAATGATATTGAAAGAACTGCCGAAATAAAAGAACGTTCATTACTTTATGAAGGTTTAATGCATTATTTTATGATTCAGTTTCCGCAACGTCCCGGAGCTTTAAAAGAATTTGTAAACAATATTTTAGGACCTGACGATGACATCACTTATTTTCAGTTTGCCAAGAAAAACAGTCGAGAAGTGGGTTCTGTAGTAGTTGGATTAGAATTAAAAAACAAAAAAGACATTCAGGCAATTAAAATGAATATGACCAAAAACGGTTTTGAGTTTCAATATTTAAACGACAAGCACGATCTATTTGCGCAGTTAATTGGATAAAAAAAAGTTAAATGATAATTATCAGAAAACAAAGACTCAGTTGTATTGTATTTTTGCCATCTGAATTTTATACCAAAGAAAATGGCAACTCAAGATATTTCAAGCTTAGGCGATATTAAACTTTTAGTAAATACTTTTTATGCAAAAGTGCAGGACGACGATTTGATAGGTCCAATTTTTAACCAAAAAATGTTAGGAAGATGGCCTGAACATCTCGAAAAAATGTACCGCTTTTGGCAGACTATTTTATTAGAAGAACACACTTATTCTGGAAGTCCATTTCCTCCACATAAACAACTACCAATAGATCAAGCTCATTTTGATCGCTGGATGGAAATTTTTACTTCGACTGTAGATTTTTTATTTGTTGGAAAATTAGCCGAAGAAGCAAAAGTTAGAGCGGCAAATATGGCATATATGTTCAATTATAAAATTGAATATTTTAGAAATGCTGAAAAACAATAAATTAATTCGAAAAAAGCAAAAAATATCATTTCGAATAAAACTTTTGTGATTATTATCACAAAAAAGGTAGCTTAAATTCGTAATTTTACAATCTAATCTACAACGTTTTCAAGATGAATGCAAGCATTGAAACAAATCCATTATTAGAGCGATTGCCTAAACATTTAAAGCAATTTATTAAGCCACAAGATTATAGCGATTACACGCCCATTAATCAGGCGGTTTGGCGATACGTAATGCGCAAAAATGTAGATTATTTATCAAAAGTAGCACATAGCTCGTATTTAGACGGTTTACGCAAAACTGGAATCGAGATTGATTCTATTCCAAGTATGTACGGAATGAATAGAATTCTGACTGAAATTGGCTGGGCTGCTGTTGCCGTTGACGGATTTATTCCGCCAAATGCATTTATGGAATTTCAGGCTTACAACGTTTTGGTTATTGCCTCAGATATTCGTCAATTAGAACATATAGAATATACACCAGCACCGGATATTATTCACGAAGGTGCAGGCCATGCTCCTATTATTGCAAATCCTGAATATGCTGAGTATTTGCGCCGTTTTGGTGAAATTGGTTGTAAAGCGATTTCATCTCATAAAGATTATCAAATGTACGAAGCGATTCGTTTGCTTTCGATTTTGAAAGAGGCGGAAGATACACCTCAGGAAAAAATTGATGAAGCCGAAAAAGCGGTTGCCGATTTACAAAATAATATGGGCGAATTGTCTGAAATGGCTCAGATTCGAAATCTACATTGGTGGACTGTTGAATATGGCTTGATTGGAACTGTCGAAGACCCTAAAATATACGGTGCAGGATTACTTTCGTCTATTGGTGAAAGTGCTTGGTGCATGACCGATAACGTGAAGAAAATTCCTTATGACATCTCGGCCGCGAATCAAAATTTTGATATTACGCAGTTACAACCTCAACTTTATGTTACGCCTAATTTTTCTTATTTAAGTTTGATTCTGGAAGAATTTGCCAATAAAATGGCGTTGAGAACCGGAGGTATTTCTGGAATTCAAAAACTAATTCATTCTAACGCTTTAGGGACTATTGAATTGAGTACTGGTTTACAAATCTCAGGTGTTTTTACAAATGTTGAAGAAGAGGAAGGAAAACCTGTTTACATTCAAACCACAGGAAAAACGGCTTTATCTTATCGTGAAAAAGAATTAGTTGGTCACGGAACTTTAACGCATCCACACGGATTTGGAAGCCCGATTGGGAAACTGAAAGGCTTTAATTTAGCGATTGAAGATATGAGCCCGAAAGATTTACAAGCGTATAGTATCGTCGAAAACGAAACTGTAAAATTGGAATTTGAAGGCAATATTATTGTTGAAGGTGAAATTATTACTGGTTCGAGAAACTTACACGGAGAAATTATTTTAATCAGTTTTAGAAATTGTACCGTTACTCACGGCGAAACAGTTTTGTTTGCGCCAGAATGGGGTAATTATGATATGGCAATTGGTAAAAAAGTTGTTTCTGCTTTTTCCGGTCCAGCCGATGTGAATAGCTTTGACCTTATAAATACAGTTCCAAAAACTACTACTATAAAAGCAAAACACTCAGAAGAGCGTGATGATTTAGAAGTTCTTTATCAAACAGTTCGCCTGATTAGAGAAAATAAAGATTCTAAATCTGAGCTAAAAGCTGTCTTTGAAAAACTTCAAAAAAATCATACTAACGATTGGTTGCTTTCTGTTGAAATTGCAGAACTTTTGAAAGATTCTGATGAAAAACAACTTTTACAGGAAGTATTGGTTTATCTGGATCAATTGAAAATAAAACGTCCTGAAGTGGCGCATTTAATTTCTGGAGGTTTAGATTTGATTTTTGATAAAGAGAAATGCTAAAACTATAGTTTGTCATTTCGACCGAAGAGAGAAATCACACCTAATAGACCGAGATTAAAAACTTTCTTTGTCGAGTTTCTTTTGTGATGTCTCTCTTCGGTCGAAATGACAAGTTTGCAAAAAAGCTATGACCTCTGAACCTTTGTCACTTTGAACCTTTGTTACTCTGAACCTTTGTTACTCTGAACCTCTAAACCTCAATTTACAACTTTAAATCCTGATTCAATTCTTTTTCAGATTCGATAGTTTTTCCGTTGTATTGTAGTTTCCAACCCATAGAATTGGTTAAAATTAAAATTTTAGACAATTCGCTGATTAGTCTGTTTTGCGCGTTTGTTTTAAGTGTAGAATTTTCAATCTTTTTAGCCAAATTTGCTTTTACAGATTTATTTATTTTATTGTAATCGTCTCCTGTAAACGGATTCAGTTTACTTTGTTCTACATCATAAAACTGAATATCGGGATTGATTGTAATTTCTTCTTTTGGAATATTTAAAATCGTGATTGTTTTGTTCTTCTCGTCAATATCATATTTCATTTTATGCAAATCATACGCTACGGTAACATTTGCATTAACAACCACTAGAGCTTTCTTCTCAAAAGAAACCATATCCATTAAATATTTCTGCTGATTTTTATAGGTTATAACTTCAGAGAAATGTCCTTCGGTAACTACCAATTTACCAACGTTCAAGATTTGTTGTTGAATTAAATTGGTGTTATAATCGATTGTAGAATCGTCGGCTTTTTTGAATTCGCAATATTTGAAAGCCAAAATAATGGCTAAAACAATAACTCCGATTCCTATAATTCTTTTGACTAAGTTTTGCATTCTATTAAATTGTTTAGACGAATTTACTTCTTTTTTTTATTTTTACATGGCATGAATTATTATTCTTTTGCCACGAATTTCACGAATTTTCACTAATGCTTTGTCTATAATTTATTAATGATACGAATTTAAAATTTGTGAAATTACTTATTATACACAAACTGCGAATTAGTGAAAATTCGTGAAATTCGTGGCAAAAAAACATCAAAAATTTTCTAAAAAGGATATCCAATTGCGATATTAAGTATCAGGTTTTCTTTACGCCACGGGCCGCTTCCAAAATTAATATCGTCAATTACCCATCGATCTCCTTGAGGCAAATACGGTTTTCTAAGTGGGAATGCTAAATCTGTTCGTAAAACAAAAAACGATAGATCGAAACGTAAACCTGCTCCTGCACCTACGGCAATATCCTTCATGAAATCTTTAGTAATTTCTCCGCCAGGTTTATTTGGATCGGCATTCATAAGCCAAATATTTCCCGCATCGACAAATACTGCACCACGAACAATACTAAATAATTTCGCTCTGTATTCTGTACTAAATTCAAGTTTTAAATCTCCTGATTGATCTGGCAAAAACGAATTATCTGTTTTTGTATTTAAATAACTTCCCGGTCCAATTGATCTCGCTCTAAAGGCTCGAATACTATTGGTTCCTCCAACTACAAATTGTTTTGATGTTGGCAGAGCACCAGAATTCCCGTATGGAATTCCAATTCCTAAAATGATTCTGCTCGCTAGTTCACTATTCTTAGTAAGTTTTAGGTAATGTCTAAAATCACCTCTCATTTTTACATATTGACTAAACGGAACGTCGAATATTTTTATAGTGTCATTCTTTTTGACATTTGCGCCTGTTGCCAACCCTGTTATGTTTCCTGCCAAATCTAAATCTCCACTAAAATAAAACGTATTTTTTTTACGCTTCTGCATGGTGTTCGTATACGTGAAGTTGTACGTTGGACCAAATATCAATTGTTTTTCAATTACTTTAGCCAATGATTCATCTTCTTTTATATCTGCCAAATACTCAGCCGTGACATGGTTTGGACTTACATATGTAACATCAATGACATTTAGCTGGTGCTCTTTTCTAATATTTTCTTTCCATAAATAACCAAAAGAGGTCTGAAAGGAATTCAAGGCATACAATTGTGTTCTGTTTTGGTATTCGTAACGCAATGTGGCTTTGGTTCTTGGCACATATTCACTCGAACCTTCGATACGAAATGGCGTTACAAATCTAGGCCACGTCAAACTGGTTTCTGTACCTAGTTTATATATATTTTTTCCGCTATTTGCTCCTGAAAGCTGAAAATCGGCACCACCAAAAACAGATACTGTTAGCAATTCGGCACCGCCAAATAAATTTCGGTTGTTCCAGTTTACATTAATCTCTGAACCTGTATAACTCGCTGAATTGGTTTTTCCTAAAACCTCGACACGAATAAATTTTTTCGGCAAAAGCGTCAAATAATAATAGGTATCTAAAGTATTGGGTAAACTGTCAGATAGTTTAAACTCATTTTTTACGAAACTGAAAGTTCCGAGATTTACAAATCGGTTTAAAGTTAAATTGTGATCTTTACGGTTGTAAAGATCACCTTGTTTAAAATATATGGCACGATCGAAAACTCTAGGATTAAACGTATTTGCGGTGTCAATAATTGTAAAATCTTTATATTGTACAATGTCTTCTTTTCGATATTTCACACTATCTTTTGAAAGTGTAAAATTAGGATACACAACAATTTTATTAATCTTATATGAAGTAAGTGCTTTTGGCGGCGTATCGGCTTTTATTACCAATCTAATTTTTACTTCATAATCTCCTTTAGTACTGTCCACCTGAGCTAAAATATAATCAGGATTAAAATAATAATATCCTTTTTCTTTTAGTCTGGCATCTATACGTTCGCGTTCGGCTTTAATAACATCCAAATCATAAGGTCTACCTACTTTTAATAAACTTCTTCGGCTTGATCTTCCAATAATTCTTGACATTGCCAAAGAATCGTCAGGAAAAGTCACGCTTTTAATTTTATATTGCCTCTTAGGTTCAACAGTATATTCTGCAGTTACTCTTTTATTACTAACAGTGGAATCTGAACTTACACGGGTTTTAAAATAACCTTTGTTTTCTGTAAAATTTCGCAAAACAGATGCATTATAATCTAAATCGACTTTACTAAAAAGCACTGGCGGTTCACCAACTTTAGTCCGCAACCAATATCGAATTCCTTTTTGTTTTTTGGGTTCGCCTGCAATATTGTAAAACCATAATTTAGGTCGCAATCCTAAAAATTGTTTATTGGGTAAAGGGCGCAACAAAGCGGTAAGATTTGCTTCTAATTCTTTTTTTTCTTTCTTTGTTATAATGGTATCCTTTATTGTAACAGAACCTCCTGTGTACAACAAATCGCCTTTAGGCAGGTATTTTGTATTGCTGCATCCAAAAACAAAAAATAAGGATATCGCAATAAAACATCTGATACATTTTGTTTTCATATTGCTATGTTTTTTGCTCATTTCCTTCTATTTGATTTTCCTCTTTGTCCTTCTCTTCTTTTTCTTTCTGTTTGTTTTTTTCCTTACGTATTTTTTCTTCTTTAATCATCTCCTTTTCTGCGGCACTACGACGAAAAAGTTCTCTGAATTTATTATAACTCATGGTAATAATAAAGGCAACTCCCGTTTCAACAACTTGTCCTTCTACAGCAACCTGATATTCATTTTTTCTATAGGCACGAACCATATAACGCCCGTCTTTTGTAAGTTGATAATCTAGCGCAACGTCGCCGGCAATATTGGTGCTTTGCTCATTGGCGCGTTCCTGGCCTTCAACTGCAAAACTACTACCAACTGTTACTTTTAATCGGTCGTTTAAAAGTTTTTTAGAAACACCAACATTCAAATCAGTTCTGTTTTCTTTTGCACCTGTTGTATAATCTTCTGTAGATTCCAGATCAAATTCTAATTGAACTCCCGAAATCAATTCTCCAGCCAAATCATTCAATTGTTGCGAAAGTATTTTACTCACACTTTGTCTTGCCAAAGATTCGGCACTTGTTCCGCCGCTCTCGCTCGCAAAAGGATTTTCACCAATAAATCGATTCAAAAGCAAAAGTGCAAATACTTGTTTATTTAATTCAGCAGGTTCTTGACGAAGCTGTTCTAGTTTCGTTTTAGACTTTGTAATAATATCTGGCGAAACATCATAATTTCCATCCGGAAGCACGATATCAAAAGTTATTTCCGGCTTTAATAATTCGCCATTCATTTTCAAATGTGTCTGAAATGGGATTTTTTGTTTGTATGTGTTTTTCTCCGCCGGACTCATAGTTCCCAATTGATTTCCTAATAAATCAATTGGCGCTGTATTTACTTTATAAATTGCAGTAATATTCAAATTCGCCATTGTTGGCTCTCCATTCCAAATGATGTAACTTCCTTTTTGAATATCAAATTTTCTGCGAATCATATTAAAACTCATTTCATATGCTCCTTCTGAAAATTCATATTTACCAGTTAAAGTTGTTTTTCCGGATGGGTCTATTCCTCCAATAAGTTCAGCTTCACCTTTTAGATTCAAATAATCTCCATTTCCTTTATCGATCACTAAGGTAAGTTCTGCTTTTTTGTCTATAGAGATCGCAACGCTTACATCCATACCAATTAATTGCGATTGATTAAGCTTATTCTCGATCGCAATGGTTTGTTTAAGTTGTAAATCATCTTCGTTTACAAATTCTACAATTCCTTCTCGCTCTGCAATTGATGGATCTGACTGCGGCAAAACAACTGTAAATTTGGTATCTTCATTGATTTTGATCGTTCCGCCCACAATAGGGTTTGCAAGTGTTCCCTTGATATTTAGTTTGGTATCTAAAATCAAGTCACCGTAAAACATGTCATTGTCGATTTCTTTAGAATGAATTGCTCTAAAATCGTCTGCTACAACCGTTAAACCAAAATCAAAGTTGCTATAATCAGCAGATTTTATTGTTCCATCTATGGTTAACTCATTATCATTTTCGTCATGAAAAGAAAATTTATCAAACGTAATTACGTCGTTCTGAACTGTTATTTTCTCGTCTACTGTTTTAAAGTATGAATTGAATTTTGTTACTCTGAAACCTGCTTCTTTAAAATTTAATTCGCCATTAACTTTTGGTGCGGTTGCTTTTCCTGTAATTTTAAAATTTCCAGCCAAAAATCCTTTTCCTTCAGTAAGATTTCCCATACTGAAACCTTGAATACTTTTAATTGTAAGTTTATTTACATCTAAATTAAAATCAAGATTTCCATCGTCAATTTTGTAATCGCCTGTCAGACTTACGTCATTTTCTTCGCCGGTAAGCGTTACATTTGCCGCTAATAAATTATCGGTCTTATTGTCTACTTTTATTGCAATATCTCCAACCGGTTCGCCTTTAAAAGCAAATTTTTCTACTTTTATATCTGATGTAAATATTGGCTTTGTCATTATGTTTTCAACCAAAGCTGATCCATTTATCAAACCTTGCATTAAAAGTTCGTCTTTTTTAACGAGGTTCATAATAGTCTCGATTTTGAAATTCACAAAATCGACTTTCAAAGGAGAATTATTTCCTTCATTTTGAGATTGTACTCTTAGTTCATTGCCTGAATTCTCTAAGAAAAATTTATTTACATAAAGTCTTTTATCATCGAGTTCTATACAGTTTTCCGGATCAAGATTCCATTTATCATAATTTAGCACAAAATTATTCGAATCCAATTTCAAGGTGTTTTTACCATTCTCATGCAGTAATTCTCCTTTTATTAAATACTGCTCTTTTTGTTCTTTATCTTTTACTTGTAAAGCGTAAGAAAGAATATTATTCTGAATATTACCGGACAAACCTGCAAAAGGAATTTTAAAATCTCCGCTTTCTACAGGCGCGATAGAAACTTGATATTCTAATGCATTTTCTTTGGCTTCGATATTTATTTTACCATCAGAAATTGTGTTTCCTCCATAAACGATTTTCGGAATTGTTCCTTTTATTGCTAAAGAATCAACAACATTATTGTATTTTCCGGTAAGGATAATAGGTTCTAAACTTGTTAATTTTGGAACGAGTTTAAAAAGCAACGGATCGTTGTCTATTTTTAATGTAAAAGCCAACCTTTGCTCATCTGATTCTCCATTTACTTTAGGATTTTTTAAATCCATGTATTTAGACAATGATTTTTTTATGGCTGCGGATAATGTCGTCAGTTTGTATTTTCCATCAACTTCTGCTTTTAAGAATTGAGAAGAGATTTTGATATTGTTTCGATTATTATCTGCAAAAGCAATTACGCTCATTGAGTCCAAAACAATTGGTTCTGCACCTTGTGCTACCTGAATGTTCGAAAGAAATACTTTTCCGTTTAAGAAATCAGGATTACTATTAGCAATATCGGCATCGACATTTCCGCGCAATTTCATTGGTCCCGCATGTAGATTTAGCTTTTCGAGATCTGCAATATCCAGATTTAGTTTTAATTGAATGCTTGGGTATTTATCTTTTGTGTCACCGCTGGCTACTAAATCAAAATGCAAATTAGGGTCTTTCATTCCAGATTTAACAGCAAATGACCCGTTTGCTATATTTCCTTTTAATGCTAAATCTTTATAGGTGTATTTATTAAATACGGCTTTCTGCACCAATCCGTCAAATTCAGCCTGAGCTGTTTTCGGATCTAAACCTTTGCCTTTTACTTTCGCTTTAAGCGTAATTTTTCCAATTGAATCATTTTTGATCAATCGTCCTAAATCGAAATTTAATAAATAAACAGTTGCATCATAGCGTTCTTTGTTTTTAACGCGTTGATCGAATAATCCGTCTACTTTTGCATTTCCAAAACTACTGCTTAAGATCAAATTGGTATTAAAACTCTGAGCTGAACCTTTAAATTTTCCTTGTAAATTTAATTGCGATGGTATCTGAATATTTTTTGGAATTGTTCCTGCTGGCACAAACGAATAAATATCTTTTGAGGTGCTGGATAGTTTTTTAATGTCTAAATCGTAATACGCTTTTTGAGCATCAGGCAAGCCTTTTATTTTTCCCGAAAGAGAAACTTTTGTTGTTCCTATTCCGCTCATTTCGAATTGCGTAATATTCAAATCATTTACTTTTCCGCTTACGCGTGTATTCAAGTACAAAATGGCATTTGGATTTGTTTTAAATGGATTTGTTTTTTGCAAATCCGGCACAAATAATAATATGTCTTTAAATCCTATTTTAGATTGCTTTAAATTGGCGTCGACAGAAAGCTTTTCGATATTTTTAGAAACTGCTGCAATTGATGGATAACTAACTTTTACTTTATCCTGAAGTAATGTTTGTGGGGTTTTTAAATACAAATCAGTTAAATATGCATTTTTTGGACCGTAAAAGAAATTGGTTTTGAAGGACTCAATCTGCAATCCGCTTTTATCATTTGCGGTTAAGGTTTTTATATTTCCAGAAATAGTATCGTTTCCGTAATATAATTTCTCTGCTTTAAAATTGATTTTATCCAAATCCATATGACTGTAATCGATACCTTTTAAAATAGGCTTCGATTGCATATCATCAAACTTGAAAGCGATATTTTCCAGACTAACATCGTTTAATTTTGCCTTCCAACCAGCCTGTTTTATTGCTGTTGTATCTAAATTTGGAGTTTGAATTTGTTTGTCTTTTGCTCCTAATCGAAGATTTCCTTTTAAATTTTTTAATTCGAAAGTTTCTAAATCTACAAGCTGATTATTGAGGTCTATTGTATTGAATACTAAATTCAGGTTTCCTAGTTTTATTCCTGAATCTAGTTTGGAATCTTTATTATCATAAGCAATATCAATTTTAGACAAACTGATTTTACCTAATTTTAAATTGAAGTCGTTTCTTTTAGAAATTGTATCGGCAGTTTTTACTGAAACTTCGGCTATTTTCTCGACAACATCTTGGTTTAAAACAACTTTTAGTCCGCTTAAATTTATGCTCGGAATATCGAAATCCATTTTATCCAAATCGAATTTATTGAATTTGGTATCGAAATTGGAAAGTTTTAGGCGAACGTCGTTTTTAGAAAAATCGTCTTTAAAATTAAAATTAACATTTTTCAAATCTATCTTGACTACCGAAATTTTAAATGGTTTACTATCCGGATCTTCGACTTTGGGTTCTTTAGATTCAAAAGCTTTTATGATATAATCAAAATTAAAAACGCCATCTTTATTTCTGGAAATATTCGCTTTTACATTTTCTAATGAAACTGAATTGATTTCGAGTTCACTGCTAACTAATTTAAACAAATCGACATCTAGCTCTAATCGTTTACCTGCCAATAGAGTATCTTTTTTTTGATCTTCAAAATAAAAACCTTCTAAAACTATGTCTTTTGGAAATTTAATAGAAATATGGTCTAACGAAACTTTAGTTTTAATTTTTCCTTGTAGATAGTTAATCGCTTTGTCCTTGGCGAAATTCTGAACTGATGGAACCTGAATTAAAACAATAAGAAGTAGTAAAAGTGCAATAATCGAAACCACGCACCAAAGTAGTATACGCAGTGCTTTTTTTAGAAAATAAATTGGTTTCTTATTCATACGGTAATAAAACACTTTTAGACAATTGCGTTACTAATATTGTAGTCTTATACAATTTACAAAATTGTAAAAAATATAGCTCAAATTTTTATATAATTAAGGTCAATTATTCTATAATTCTATTTATATGTAACTATTTTCTTATTTAAACTAGAATCTGATATGCGGAAGCTTCTTTTCTAGAAGTTCCATTTTTTGTTGAAGTTTGGCTAAGAATTTCTGATGTTGTTCAGACTCCGGATTAAAACTTCGATGGCGCAGACTTTTTTGAATTTCATCGACTTCCTGCATCAATGAAACACTACTTTCATCAATATAATTTTCACTAAATCTATTCCAGATATAATCTATTGCAACCTGATTGGGATGCAACATATCCTCCGAATAAAAACGATAATCACGAAGTTCATCAATCATAATTTCGTACGAAGGAAAGTATTCTAATTTTAGATTGCTGATTTTAGATTTTAGATTAAAATGAAGTGCTGCAAACAAATGCGATTTGCTTAATTGGTTTTCGACAAATCCGTCTTTTATGTGACGAACCGGCGATATTGTAAAAATGAAGTTTATGTTTGGATTTAAAGTTTGAATGAATTCGATGGTATTTTGAATACTTTTCTGAATAACTTCTACTGATAATAATTCCTTTAAAAATTGCTTCTGAGGTACTTTATGACAATTGGCTACAATTTGATCGCTTTCTATATTTCTATAAATCCATGAGGTTCCATAGGTTATAATAATATGTGTCGCTTCGGTTAATTGCTTGTAAGTTTCTGAAAGTGCTTTGTTTAAAGTTTCTAATAATTCTTGTCTGTCAGAATTACTTAAATCCGAATGTACTTCATAGCTATGCCAACGTTCGTTGTAAAAGAAAACATCTTTCTCTGTGTAAAATTCTTGCTGTACAACTCTTTTAATTATGGTTTCGATCGAAACGGGATTGAAAATAATTCCAAACGAATTGGTTTCACTTTGAAACTTAAAATAATCGAATTTCTCAGCCATATTTTCTGCAAAACAAGAACCAAGTGAAATTACTTTCGAATTATAATCGATTGGATTATTTGTTTTAGAAATTGGAATTTGGGTTCTGAATTGCATGAAGTTTTATTTAAGTACGAATTTCGCCTATTTTCATCAATAAAAAAACCAAATACAGAAGTATTTGGTTTTTAATATAATTTTGAATTTCGATTCGTTAATACGTGTATTCTATTTCATATTCTACAGTTTTACCGTCGCCTGCTAATGACGTTTGTTTCGTTGGAAAACCTTTATCATTATAAATATAACTTGTTAAATAAACAGAAGAATTAGGCAAATCACTATCTACTCTTTTAATTTTTAATATGTTGTTATTAGAAATTTCTGTTTCTTTTAATAATAAATCTAAGCCTAAAATATTTTTTAGAGGATTATTTTTGGTGTCATATTCATAAGTTCTTGTCGATGTTACAACTCCTCTAACATTTTTATCTTCGATAAGATTACCGTCTTTATAAGTAAAACTTCCTTCGCTAATTTTTGTTTCATTTTTAGTATCTGGATCAACTTTGTAATCTATATATGAAATCAAATTATTAGAAACATGAGTATAAACTGTTTTGCCAATGTATTGTCCGTTGGGATATTTAGTTGTGAAAGATTCTCTTGTAATTCTGGTTTTTAATTTCCCGTTTTCATAAGTATATTCAGCCTCCATATCTTTAGTTTCTAAACCTTTAGAATCCACATCAAATAACTGCTGTTTGGTAATAAAATTTCCTGTATATGTAAAATTTACTTTTGAAATTTGTGATACACTACTTACTATTTTATTTCCATCATAAGTCAAAGTATTTTTAGTATTTGTTCCTAAATATACTGAAGGATAGATATAAGAAATTGTTTTAGGCAATATCGATTTATCTTCAGAAGAAGAGTTTTCGTCGCTTGAACACGACGTGAACACTAAAGTAAATGCACAGAAAAGCAATAAAAGTTTTTTCATATTTTTTGGTATTTGTTTTTGGTCGCGCAAATATAATTTAAAATAATATGAATACTAAAAATTAATATTCTCGCGTAAAAATCAACGATATATAGCCAAACTATTCACTACTTTTGCATCTTCAATAAATTTAAATTCACTTATGAAATTACTATATTCCTATATAATCAAACATAAAATGCTTCTGTTTTTTGCTTTGATTATGGCTACAATAAACATCTGTTTCAGCTTATCAGACTCTGTAATTACTGGAAAATTAATGCAAGACTGCGGTGTTGGTTTGCATAAATACGAAGGAAACGAAATGGGTTTCATAAAATCATTATCGTTTTGGCTCGGACTTTCGCTTGGTGCTGCAATGATTTCCAGAATTACGAAAAACTTTCAGGATTATTTTACCAATGTTGTGATCCAGCGAACTGGAGCTCAAATGTATACGGACGGAATTAAAAAATCTCTCGATTTACCTTACGCAGAATTTGAAGATCAACGCAGTGGTGAAACTTTAAGTAAATTAACCAAAGTACGTACTGACTCTGAAAAATTAATTACGCTTTCGATTTCTCTAATTTTTCAAACCATAATTGGGTTCATATTTGTAATTGTATATGTTGCCAGAATCGATTATCGTATTTCGATTATCTTTTTGATTACGGCGCCTATTATTGCTTTGATTAGTTCGTATTTAGGAAAAAAAATAAAAATTGTTTCTCGAAAAATTGTCAATCAAACTAATGCTCTTGCAGGTTCTACAACGGAGAGTTTAAGAAATATTGAACTTGTAAAAAGTTTAGGTTTAACGTATCAGGAAGAAAAACGTTTGAACTTAAATACTTTTAAAATTCTACATCTTGAACTGGAAAAAATTCGTTTCATTAGAAGTTTGAGTTTTATTCAAGGTACAACCGTACACTTTTTAAGAACTTGTGTGGTTTTTACTTTGTATTATTTTTTGTTTGGGAATAAAATTATTGTGGGTGATTTACTAACGATGGTATTTTTTACTTTTTTCATCTTTGGACCTTTACAAGAATTAGGGAATTTTATCATTGCCGTAAATGAGACTAAAGTTTCGATGGAAAACTTCAAGACTTTATTGAGTGCTCCAAAAGAATTTCGCCCAAAAAATCCTAAACATGTTGGAGCAATTCAGTCTTTATTATTTTCTAATGTGAGTTTTCAGCATAAAACGGCAAAATTTAAAGCGGTCGAAAATATCAATTTTGAAATCAAACAAGGGCAAACTGTTGCTTTTGTTGGGCCATCCGGTTCTGGAAAAACAACTTTAGTAAAATTATTGGTTGGATTATATACGCCCGCTGAAGGTCGTGTACTCTACAATGATATTGATTCTACAGAAATTGATTTATTGGATTTAAGAAAACAATTAGGATTTGTAACGCAAGATGCTCAGTTATTCTCCGGAACTATTCGTGAGAATTTATTGTTTGTAAAACCAAATGCAACCGACGAAGATTTATACGATGCACTGAAAAGAGCAAGTTGTGACAAACTATTAAAACGTGCCGAAGATGGTTTAAACACTACAATTGGCGAAGGCGGAATTAAGGTTTCGGGTGGAGAGAAACAACGTTTATCGATTGCTCGCGCGATATTAAGAAATCCGAATTTATTGATCTTTGATGAAGCAACGTCTGCATTAGATTCTATTACCGAAGAAGAAATTAATACTACCATCAGAAACATATCTGACAAAAACAGAATCACGGTTTTAATTGCTCACAGATTATCTACTGTAATGCACGCCGATAAAATATTTGTTCTGGAACAAGGAAAAATTATTGAAGAAGGAAAACACGAAGATTTAATTGTTGAAAAAGGTTTGTATTACGCTATGTGGCGCCAGCAGATTGGGGAGAGAAAATAGTTTTTTTTTAAATCTCGCAAAGACGCAGAGTCGCAAAGTTTTCTTTAATTCTTTGCGACTTTTTTTATTACTAAGTTTTTAAGTTTAAAAAGCTAGAGATTTGAAACTACTCTTTTTATACCAAGTTTTATTATTGGTACATTAAAGTTTATAAGTAAACCTAACTTCATTTTCGTGATTTTGAGATAAGTCAAAACTTGCTTTGCATGAACATCGGTAAGTTGTTGAATTGATTTGATTTCTAAAATTACCTTATTTTCAACTATTAAATCTGCTCTAAAGCCAATATCTAAGTTTATTTGATCCCAAATAACAGGTAAAACTTTTTGTCTTTCTACATTCAAACCTCGCTTAGTTAATTCATGATGCAGAATTACCTCGTAAACAGATTCTAACAATCCTGGACCAAGTTTTACATGGATTTTATAACATACATCGACTACAATAGCTGAAATTTCATTTTCTATCATTTTCTCTTTTTTATAAAATTAAAGAAAAAACTTACATAAAACTATTAAACTAAAAAAAAGTCGCAAAGCATATAAAATACTTTGCGACTCTGCGTCTTTGCGAGATTAAAAAATTACTTCACAAAATCTACGGCTTTAGCCAAAGCTTCAGCGATTCCATCAACGTTTTTACCTCCTGCAGTAGCAAAGAAAGGTTGTCCTCCTCCTCCACCTTGGATATATTTTCCTAATTCACGAACAACTTGTCCTGCGTTTAAGTTTTTCTCAGCAACTAATTCTTTAGAAATATAGCAAGTTAACATTGGTTTTCCTTCATGAGCTGTAGCGAAAACTACAAATAAGTTATGATAAGAATTACCCAATTCGTAAGCCAAATCTTTTGCTCCTTCCGGATTCAAATCAACTTGTTTTGCTAAGAATTGAACTCCGTTAATTTCTTGCAATTCTTTAGCCAAATCAGCTTTCATGTTTTTAGCTTTATCTTTCAATAAAACTTCCAATTGTTTTTTCAACTGAGCGTTTTCATCCTGTAATGCCAAAATAGATTTTACAGGATCCTGAGCATTTTTAAGTGCTTCTTTAATTTCACTTAACGCAACAGCTTGTGACTCAAAATATTCTTTTGCAGCTTCACTTGTAATTGCTTCAATTCTTCTAATTCCTGATGCAACAGCACCTTCTGAAACGATTTTGAAATGCCAAATATCAGATGTATTTGCTACGTGTGTTCCTCCACATAATTCGACAGAATCTCCAAACTTAATCATACGAACTAAATCTCCGTATTTCTCTCCAAACAAAGCAATTGCTCCTTCTTCGATTGCCTGATCTTTTGGAATTGCTCTTTTCTCGATTAATGGCAAACTTTCGCGAATCCTTGCATTTACAAAGTTTTCTACCTCTAATAATTCCTCATCAGTAACTTTAGAGAAGTGAGAAAAGTCAAAACGCAAAGAAGCATTACGAACCATCGAACCTTTTTGCTCAATATGCGTTCCTAAAATCTTGCGTAAACCTTGGTGCAATAAATGCGTAGCCGAGTGGTTTGACGAAGTTTTTGCTCTTTGATTAGCATCTACAACAGCATTAAAAGTTCCGGTAATGTTATCCGGTAACGATTGTGTTAAATGTATTGTTTGATTATTTTCTTTTTTAGTATCAATGATATAAATGATATCTCCGTTTTGAGCTTCTAAATATCCTTTATCTCCCGTTTGTCCTCCGCTTTCTCCGTAAAATGGAGTTGCATTGAAAACCAACTGATAAATTTCACCATCTTTTACACTATCAACTCTACGGTATTTAGTAATTTTTACTTGGTGTGATAATCTATCGTAACCAATAAATTCCTGAATATCATCTTCAACAATTACATTCCAGTCTCCAGCCGTAACTTTTGATGCAGCACGAGATCTTTCTTTTTGCAATTGCAATTGTTCCTGGAATCCTGCTTCGTCTAATTTTAATCCTTTTTCAGAAAGAATCAAAGCCGTTAAATCGATTGGAAATCCATAAGTATCATACAATTCGAAAGCTTTTTTACCATCGATTGTATCTCCTTGATTATTTAAAATTACAGCATCTAACAAGATTAATCCTTGATCTAGTGTACGCAAGAAAGAGTTTTCTTCTTCACGAATTACATTCGAACAAAGGGCTTTTTGAGTTCTGATTTCTGGGAAAGAATCTCCCATTTGCTCGCTCAAAGTTTCAACCAATTTAAAAATAAATGGCTCTTTTGTGCCTAAGAAAGTAAATCCGTAACGAATTGCACGACGCAAAATTCTACGAATTACATATCCAGCTCCGGTGTTAGACGGCAACTGTCCATCGGCAATAGCAAAAGCTACAGCACGAACGTGATCTGCAATAACACGAATTGCAATATTTACTTTTTCCTCAGCTTCATTTGATGCTTTAACAGTATAATTTGCTCCAGTAATAGTTTCAATTTCTCTAATCAAAGGCATGAAAACATCAGTATCATAGTTTGATGTTTTTCCTTGCAAAGCCATACACAAACGCTCAAATCCCATTCCGGTATCAACGTGTTGTGCAGGAAGTTTTTCCAGAGAACCATCTGCTTTACGGTTGAATTCCATGAATACATTGTTCCAGATTTCAACAACTTGCGGATGATCATTGTTTACTAAACTTTTTCCTGAAACGGCTGCTTTTTCTTCTGGAGTACGTAAATCAACATGAATTTCAGAACAAGGTCCACATGGTCCCTGATCTCCCATTTCCCAAAAATTATCTTTTTTATTTCCAAGAATAATTCGGTCTTCATCGATCAATCCTTTCCAAATATCCCAAGCTTCCTGATCAAAAGGAACGTTATCTTCTTTACTTCCTTCAAAAACAGAAACATAAAGATTTTCTTTTGGGATTTTATAAACTTCAGTCAATAATTCCCAAGCCCAGTTAATTGCTTCTTTTTTGAAATAATCTCCAAAAGACCAGTTTCCTAACATCTCAAACATGGTGTGGTGATACGTATCGATACCAACCTCTTCAAGATCGTTATGTTTTCCTGAAACACGAAGACATTTTTGCGTATCGGCTATTCTAGGACTTTTTGGAGTTCCGTTTCCTAAAAAATATTCTTTAAACTGGGCCATTCCCGAGTTGTTGAACATTAAGGTTGGATCGTCTTTAAGTACAATAGGAGCCGATGGAACAATTGTATGTCCTTTGCTCTCAAAAAAATCTAAAAATTGTTTACGTACGTCTTGTGATTTCATGTTATAATTAGAAAATGTGTCAATTTTGATAATGTGATAATTCGAAAATTTGTCAATCAGATAATTAAAATTTATTGTAACAATAATTATCTAATTGTCGCATTATCTAATTATCTAATTGTTTTTTATTCTTGAAAAAAAGCTTCGAACAACTGAAACATTTATTAATTTTGTTCGACTCACTAATTTTACAAGCTGCAAAAATAGGGTATTTTAAAATATGGCGAAAGTAAAATATTATTACGACTCAGAAAATCTGGCTTATACGAAAATAAAAACCAGAAAACGGGCTAAATTTGGCTATGCATTGTTGTTTTTGGTGGCTTCGGCCTTGTTTGGTTTTTTAGTTTTTATACTCTTAATCAACACTCCTTATTTCGAAACTCCAAAAGATCGTTTGCAAGCGCGTGAGATTGAGAACCTAAAACTGCAATACGCCATTTTGAACCGAAAAATGGATCAAATTGATGATGTAGCCGAAACATTAGAAGAGCGAGACAATAATATATACAGAGTTTATTTTAATAAAACCGAAATACCGGATTCGATTAGAAAAGCAGGTTTTAGAGATTCTAAACGATACAAAGATTTAGAAGGCTATAACAACTCACAACTGGTTTTAAATACAACAAAACGAATTGACCGATTATCTAAAGAATTAGCCATTCAATCTAAATCATTAGATGATATTTTGAAATTGGCAAGCACAAAAGGAAACTTATTATTAGCCATTCCGGCGATTCAGCCAGTTCGAAATGAGAATTTAAAACAAGTCGCATCGGGTTTTGGGTATAGAACTGACCCTTTCACGAAAGTGCGAAAAATGCATAACGGAATGGATTTTACTGCTCCAACAGGTTCACCCGTTTATGCCACAGGTGACGGCGTTGTTGACAGAGCTGACGCTTCTGCATCGGGATTTGGAAATCATGTCGTGATCAGGCATGGTTTTGGATACGAAAGTTTATATGCACATTTAAGCAAATACAACTGTAGACCAGGACAACATGTCAAACGCGGTGATGTTATTGGATATGTGGGAAGCACAGGTAGATCTGAAGGACCGCATTGTCATTACGAAGTGCATAAAGATGGAAAAGTCGTGAATCCGCTAAATTTTTACTACGGAAATATTTCGGCAGTCGAATATGTGGCGATTTCGCAAATGGCAAATCAAGAGAATCAGTCATTAGATTAATACTCGAAAAAGTAGTATTTTTGAAATTAAAATAGAAAATAAAGAAACATGCATATTGAGCTTTCAAAAGATAAAAGATATTATAGCATTGGCGAGGTTGCCAAGGCATTTAATGTCAATGCATCATTAATCAGGTTTTGGGATAGTGAATTTGATATCTTAAAACCAAAGAAGAATGCCAAAGGCAACAGAATGTTTACTCCGGACGATATTACAAACCTGCAATTGATTTATCATTTAGTCAAAGAAAGAGGTTTTACACTCGAAGGTGCCAAAATACATTTGAAAGAAGGACAAAAGAAAACTTTAGATAAATTCGAAATAATACGTAAATTAGAGACCATAAAAACACAATTAAACGAAATTAAGAACGAATTATAGTATATTTATTAAAAATTAGAAACAAACTTAAATTAAATACACATGAAAAGATTTTTGCCTTGGATTATTGGAGCAGTTGTGATTATTGGAATATACAGCTGGGTTAAAGGAATAAACAATACTGCCGTTACATTAAATCAAACTGTAGAGCAATCTTGGGGAGATGTTCAAACGGCTTACCAAAGACGTAATGACCTTATTGGAAATTTAGTGAACACAGTAAAAGGTGCTGCTGATTTTGAAAAATCTACATTGACTGCCGTTATCGAAGCTCGTGCAAAAGCAACAAGTGTAACGGTTGATCCAACGAACATTACGCCAGAACAACTTGCTGAATTCAATAAAGCACAAAGCGGTGTATCTTCATCTCTATCTAGATTATTAGTTTCTGTTGAACAATATCCAACACTAAAAGCTAATGAGAACTTCTTAAAATTACAAGACGAATTAGCTAGTACTGAAAATCAAATTTTAACAGCTAGAACTCGTTTCAATGAAGCTGTTAAACCATACAACAATCATATTAAAACATTCCCAAATAGTTTGTTTGCTGGTATGTTTGGATTCAAAGAAAAAGCATATTTTAATGCTGTTGAAGGTGCTGATAAACCAGTTGAAGTAAAATTCTAAAGATTTAATATTTTTGATTAACGATTTTAGATTGCAGATTAAATCTAAAATTTAAAATCGTTAATCTAAACTCTAAAATTACCCAAATGTCAAAAGTAGAAGATTTTTTAACCAAAGAAGAAGAACAAGATATTGTTGAAGCAATTCGTGTGGCCGAAAAAAATACTTCTGGCGAAATTAGAGTACATATAGAACAAACAACTTCTAAAGTTCCTTATGATAGGGCTTTAGAAGTTTTTTATGATTTAAAAATGAATGAAACCCAACAACAAAATGGTGTTTTATTTTATTTTGCCGTAGAAGATAAAACTTTTGCCATTTGCGGAGACAAAGGTATTCATGACCTTGTAGCCACAGATTTTTGGGATTGTACCAAAGATGCTATGGTAGCTCAGTTTAAATCAGGAAACTTTAAGCAAGGTATCGTTGATGGAATTCTAAACGCCGGAGAACAATTAAAAAAATATTTCCCTTGGTCTGAAGGCGACACCAACGAATTATCTAACGAAATCTCAAAAGGATAAATAATGAAAATTTCCAAAAACAAAACATCATATTCAAAAGGACTTTTTCAACTATCCTTTCTATTCATAGCATTCTTTATTACCAATTGTACTTTTGCACAATTTGAGATTCCTAAAGTCCCAGAAATACAAACTTCAGTTTATGATTATGCCAACGTTTTAAGCGCATCTGAAAAAGCTCAACTTGAAGAAAAACTAATTCGTTACTCAGACTCCACAACAACTCAAATTGTGGTAATTACAATTGAAAGTTTGAAAGGTGAAGATGTTAGCCAGTTAGCCACAAAATGGGGACAAACCTGGGGAATTGGAGGAACTGCAAAAGATGATAATGGTGTAATAATTTTATTGGCAAAAAACGAAAAAAAGATTGCCATTAATCCCGGTTATGGCGTTGAAGATCGTTTGACTGCCGGAATTGGCGGAACCATAATTCGAAATATAATTATACCTGAATTTAAAGCCGGAAGTTTTTACAACGGTCTTGACAAAGGAACTGATGCTATAATTGATGTTTTTAAAGGAAAATTTAAAGGCGAGCGTAAACAACAAGCAAAAGGAAAAGATTTTCCAATATTACCTTTTATTGTAATTATTGTTATTGTTTTAATTCTGCTTTCTCGAAATAAAGGCGGCGGAGGAAATTCGGGCAACAATGGTGGTGGAGGCCCTAGCCTACTCGATGCTATTATTCTAAGTAATCTTGGAAGAAGTAGCGGAGGCGGATTTGGAGGTTTCGGTGGCGGATCATCTGGTGGAGGTTTTGGCGGTGGAGGAGGCTTCGGAGGAGGTTTTGGCGGCGGCGGATTCTCTGGTGGAGGTTCTAGTGGAGGCTGGTAGATTTCAGTTTTCAGTCGCAGTCTCAATTTTCACTTTTTTATTTCATTAAAATCTATTTATGAGAATTAGTATTTATTTCTTTATTTTTTGTTCTTATTTTACCTCTTACTCGCAAGAGTTTATTGATAATGATAAGATCGAAGCTGGCAAGCAAATTGAAGAATTAAATACTATAATCGCTCAGAATCCAAGTGCCGAAAACTATTATTACAGAGGTTATAATAACTATGTAAATGAAAATTATTCTGATGCACTTGAAGATTACAACAAGGCGCTTTCAATAACGCCAAATGATTTTAATATCTATTTTAGTAGAGGAAATCTAAACATTAAAACACAGAATTATAAAAATGCCGTTGCAGACTTTTCTAAATGTATTTCATTAAATAAAGATTCGCAAAAAGCATATTTTAACCGAGCGTATGCGGAACGAAAACTTTTTAATCGTACGGCTGCAATCGAAGATTATACTAAAAATATCGCGCTTAAACCTGATAACTTAGCTGCTTACCAAAATAGAGGATTACTAAAAAAAGAATTAAATTTACATAAAGAAGCAATTGCTGATTTTGATAAAGTAATTGAAATGGATCCAAAATCAGTTGACGCCTATCAAAACAGGGGAATTTCAAAAGCAATGCTTAACTCAAAAGACGCTTTGACTGATTTTAATACAGCAGTAAAATTAGCGCCGGAAAATGCGGAAACTTATTTTAATAGAGCACTTTATTTTATTAATTTCAAAATAAAAGGAGATTATTGTTCAGATTTAAAAAAAGCGTTTAATTTTGGGTATTTATCAGCACAGGAATTAATAATCGAACTTTGTAAAAAATAATACGGAAAAATGTTATCACATAAAGCAAAATACGCCCTTAAGGCCTTACTTTATCTAGCAGAACAAGATGAGAATCACATTTCTAGAACTATAGAAATTGCTGATGGCGCCAATATTCCTAAAAAGTTTTTAGAACAAATTTTATTAGATCTAAAACGAGGACGTTTTGTGAGCAGCAAACAAGGAAAATTTGGCGGATATTACTTGATACGTTCAAAAAACGACATTACTTTGGCAGAAATTCATCGTTTATTTGACGGTGCAATTGCGCTTTTACCATGTGCTTCGTTAAACTTTTACGAGCCATGCTCTGATTGTAAAACCGAGGAAGAATGTAGCCTGAGACACGGTTTAATGATCATTCGTGATGAGACTTTAAAAGCAATGCAAGGCATCACAATCGCCTCACTTGTAAAGAAATAAAAAAATATTTTCTAATTCCTAGTAAATCGATAGAATTAATATTTATATTTGCAGAAAATAATTAACAAACCATTTACAAAATTTTAACCCTATGAAAGTACATTACAATCTATCTGGTGGATCTAAAAATCTTTTGCAAAGAAACCAAAATAGTCAATTTACAACCTTGAAAAATAATTCTTCTATGATGTGTATGTGTTGGTAAAAAAAATTTATTATAAATTCTACTAATTACATATACTTAATATAAAAATGAAAAATTCTATCAAAAATATACTTACCCTATTATCTTTTTTAACTTTCTCAATATCATTCGCACAAAACATAGATGGTGTTGTTAAAATAAACGATAACACACCTTTAGAAGCAGCAAATGTCGTTGTAAAAGGAACTACTTCTAACACTACCACCGATCAAAACGGAAAATTTAGTATTGATACAAAAGGAAAACTTCCGTTAACTATTTTAGTTCAATACGTAGGATATAAAACTACAGAGATTCAACTTACAGATTTACCAACATCTCCTTTACAAGTTTTCTTAAAGGAAGAAAATGAACTTATTGAAGTTGTGGTTTCATCAAGACGTAGAATCGAGAAAGTTCAGGATGTGCCAATTGCTATCTCTGTAATTACTGGTAAACAAGCAGAACAAACAGGAGCTTTTAATGTTAATCGTATTAAAGAATTAGTTCCATCTGTACAATTGTACTCTTCAAATCCTAGAAATACCGGTATCAATATTCGTAGTCTTGGTTCGCCTTTTGGACTTACAAATGATGGAATTGATCCTGGAGTTGGTTTTTATGTTGATGGTGTTTATTATGCTCGTCCTGCTGCCACTACTCTTGACTTTATTGATGTAGAGCAAATTGAGGTTTTACGTGGGCCACAAGGATCTTTGTTTGGAAAAAATACAACATCTGGTGCTTTTAACATTACTACTCGTAAACCAAGTTTTACTACTGGAGCTGACTTTGAGGTGAGTTACGGAAATTACAATTTTCTTCAGGCAAAAGCTTCGGTTACTGGAGCATTGAGCAGTAAAATTGCAGGTCGTATTTCCTTTTCAGGTACGCAACGTGATGGTTTAATTGATAATGTTGTAACAGGAAGACCAACAAATACTTTAAACAATCAAGGAATTAGAGGTCAATTACTTTTTACTCCTTCAGAAAATACTAACATTATATTTGCCGGTGATATTACTACTCAACGTCCTGATGGATATGCTCAGGTTGTTGCAGGTGTTGCACCAACACAAAGAGCTGCTTACAGACAGTTTGATGCTATTATTAAGGATTTAAACTACCAACTTCCAAGCCGTAATGCTTTTGATCGTAAAATTGATCATGATACGCCATGGCGTTCTGGACAAGATATGGGAGGACTTTCTCTTAATATTGATACAAAAATTGGAACAGGAACTCTTACATCAACAACTGCTTGGCGTTTTTGGAACTGGGATCCATCAAATGACAGGGATTTTACAGGATTGCAAGTTTTGGCAAAATCACAAAATCCTACAAGACAAACTCAATTTACTCAAGAAGTTCGTTACGCAGGTCAACTTACCTCAAAAATAAGTGGTGTTGTGGGTGTGTTCTTTATTGATCAAACATCTCAAACAGACGGAACTGAGGAATCTGGTAATGCACAATGGAGATTTGCTCAAAGTACGACTAGCCCATTATGGAAAACTCCGGGTCTTTTTGAAGGATACGGAATTAAAACGGATGCCAACATTAGATCTTCAAGTGCGGCAGTTTTTGGTCAAATTGATTGGGCTATTACAGATCGTTTACACATTTTACCAGGTTTAAGATATAACTTCGATAAAAAAGATGCGCATTATGCTCGTACAACTTACGGAGGTTTACAAACTACTGATCCTGCATTATTGGCGTTGAAAAAACTAGTTTATTCTGATCAGGCATTTGATTCTAGTACTGATAACACTGACTTTTCTGGAAACTTAACATTGACTTACAAAGCTTCGGACAAAATTAATTTTTATGCTACTTATGCAAAAAGTTACAAACCAGTTGGTGTAAACGTAGCTGGACTTCCTACTGATGCAAAAGGTCAGCCATTATTAGATCTTGCGGTAATTAAACCCGAAAAAGTTAATCACTATGAAATTGGTGTAAAAACTTCTCCTTTTAAAAATTCAGTATTTAACCTTGCGTTCTTTGATACGGATATTAAAGATTTCCAAACGAATGTACAAGCTGCAGAATTGGGTGTAAACCGTGGATATCTTGCAAACGCTGACGAAGTACGTGTAAAAGGGGCTGAACTTGATGCTAGTTTTGTTTTTAGCCAACACTTTACTTTAAATGCTGCTGCAACGTATACTGATGGTAAATATGTTAAGTTTACAAATGCACCACTTCCATTAGAAGAAACTGGAGCTCCTGTAGCTTTTAAAGATGTTTCCGGAACTGAATTGCCAGGTGCTTCAAAATGGGCAGGATCTTTGGGTGGTGAACTTTCAAACACTGCAAAATTCTTTGGAAATAAAGGAAAAGTTTTCGTTGCTCTAGATGGCTACGCCCGTTCTAAATTTTCATCAAGTCCATCGGCTTCAAAATATTTAGTTGTTCCGGGTTATGCAATTTTTAATGCTCGTATTGGTTTTAGAGCATCTGAAGGTTTATCAATTCATTTCTGGGGACGTAACCTTTTAAATAAAGATTACTACGAACAATTGTTACCAGCAGGTGGAAACACTGGACAATATGCAGGTGTAATTGGTGACCAAAGAACTTATGGAGTAACTTTAAAATATTCATTGTAAGCACTTAGTTAATTTTATATAAAGTAAACGAGGTCGGTTTTATAAACTTACCTCGTTTTTTTGTTTTACATCAAATTCGTAAAAATTCAAAATCAATATTGCTTACGCATTTCGCAAAAGGTTTTCATTTTATTAAATCGAATTCATAGCACAAAAAAAAAAAAGCACAACTGTACGTCTCTAATTTAAAACCTTTGTCCCTCTGAACCTTTAAAAAAGCTATTCCTCTCCTCTTTGTCTTTTCTTTTTTCCTTTTTCAGCAGCAGCAAAATTTCCTATTTTATAACTCAGTGAAAACATTACGTAACGCTTTAGAACTGTATTTTCTTCATCGCGAATTGAGGTTGCCGAGATAGTTCTGGTTGCACTTTGGTTCTGATTTAAAACATCATATACTTTTATTTTAGCATATACTTTTTTATCAAAAAAACCATAAGACAAACTTGTATTCCATAAGTAGAAATCTTTTTTGAAATTACTCGAAATACTAGAATTGTATGTGTAACCAAAATCGTTTCCAAAAATTAAATTTTCTGGCCAGTAACTTGTTGTTTGAAAATTGATTCGATGCACAACGTTTGAACTCGCATCTCGTGAAGAATTCTCATAATTGGTTTGATTGTATGATAAACTATATGATGGCGAAATAACCAAAACTTCTCCATACTCATAAGTAAGATTTACTTTTGGCGTAATGGCTGTAGATTTTGCGTTGTAAATAATAGCATTGGTATAGCCTTTATCAAACGAATAACTACCGTTTAGCCCAAAACCATATCTAAAAACATTAGCATCTTTTTTTATCGATTGATTCCAGTTTCCACCAACAGATGCGATGTAAGTGCCCGAAATATTTGCGTATGTAGTAGTTCTTTTTCCACTGTCATCATAAATCGAAGTCGAAACCACATCGTTATTATAGTAATCTCCTTTTACATACAAACTATATCCGGAACGCGTACGGAAATCATAATTTCTAAAACTAAAGTTCGCACTATTTTTCTCGATCGGTTTTAAATTAGGGTTTCCAATTAAAGTATTTAACGGATTGCTTAAATTTAATACCGGCATTAATTGCACTGCAGATGGAAGTGCGTTCGAATAATCGTATTTGAATGATAGATTTTTTGATCGGCTAAACTTATAACGTATCTGAAAATCTCCATATGGCAACGCATATTTCTTGTTTAAATCTGTCGCATTGTTCAAATATAACGAATGATTATCAAACTGAATAAGTGCTGTTCTAGTGTTTAAATTGACTGTAAACTTACTCTTCTGCCATGTAATCCCCACTTTTGGACTAAAGGAATTTTGCCTTGAAGTAGTGTAATTAGACAATGAATCATTTAAACTAGAATAAGATTGCGATGTAGCATTATAATCGAATGTTTTTGTATCCTTCATGTCATTACTCCAATCAAAATCAGATCCAAAACGAATTCTTAACGAATCTGTAACAGGCTCTGTATATTCAAGTTCAAGAGAGTAAGTATCATTTTTATTCTTATTGATACTTTTCTGATTTCTATCATCGTTGGGCTTGTTGTCCTTATAAAAAATAGTTTGAGAAAGATTCAAGGCATCAGCATCAGTATTAGAATTGTTGTTATCAAAAACAACACTAAAATTACGTGACTTTTTCTTGAATGCTTTATTAAAGTTAATGGTATTGGTAAAACTTGTATTGGTACTTTCTGAGAATGATTTAGCGTTACTTTCGTTCAAAGCAACTCCATTCTCATCTTCTGAAGCACTCGATGAAGACGAATTACCATTCGAACGGGATTGATTAACTTTTGGCACAATTACCAATCGTGTCGACGGATCTATTTTATACTCCAATTCTAAATTTACATTATTACTTGTGCTTTCATTTCTAGTTTTTGAATCGGCCGAAGTTGCAATGTTTCCTGTGGGTAAAAAACTAACCTGATCTGATTTGCTTTCGTTATTATTAATGGAATTCGAAAAATTATAACTTCCCATAGCCATTAACTTCTCCGTCCAATCGTCAGAATAATTAAGCCCAACTAAATTCGATTGTGTAATTCCTTTACCGCTTCCGGAACTTCCGACACTGCCTTTGCTGTTTCGGCCGCCGCCCATATTATCAAAAACCTCATCCATTGCAAAACCGGTTGAGTTAATATTATTTGACGATGCCAAAACACTTATTTTTTGTTTGTTATTGAAAAAGTTTAACAGAAGACTACTTTCATAACGTTCATCAGAACCATAGCCTCCAAGTATTTTTCCAAAATATCCCTTGTTTTTCTTTTCGTCGATTGTAATATTGATACTGGAATAATCTGAAGTCGATTCTTGTTTAGAGAGTTCCTCTTTCTTTGTTTTAAAATCTGAAACTTGGATTTTTTTAATAATTTCAGCCGGAAGATTTTTCAACGCAATGGCACCATCTTTGTCAAAAAACGTCTTTCCGTTTACCAAAACCTGATTTACCTCTCGTCCGTTTACGGTAACTTTACCATCTGTTCCCACATCAAAACCTGGCAATTGTTTTAGCAGCGTTTCTACATTAGAATCTGGGCGAACTTTATACGATGCAGCATTAAACTCTAAAGTATCTTTTTTTATAGTAATTGGCGGAGCTTCACTTTTTATAACTACATTATCTAAAGCATTTGCAGCCTCGAGCAAATATAATTTACCGTAATCCTTATTTTCTAAAAGACTTTTTTCTTCTTCAAAATAAGGTTGATACCCCATATAATTTACCTTCAAAAAAACGGGCTTATCAATTTTTTTAGTTCTAATGCTAAAAGCACCGTTTTTATCGGTTGTAGCATATTCGATTACTGTAGAATCTTTGACTGTTGTAAAATAAACCGTTGCCAGTTCTAGCGGCAATTGTGTATTAATATCGACAACTGTTCCTTTAATAACAATTTCGTTCTGAGCACTTGCCGAATAACAAAAGAGGGAAAAAATTAGAAAATAATAAATTTTGGTCATAAAATGGTTAGTTAGAAATAGTAAGACCCAAATAGAGTCAAATGGTTTAATTGTAAGTTTAACATTTACTCAAACAGTGTGCCACTAAACTCACCAAAAACATTTCTGATTAATAAAAGGCATAAAAAAAGTCCCCATTTCTGAGGACTTTTACTTTTATTTTTCTCTGATATAAATATCAATTGGCACTCCTGCAAAGTCCCAATTTTCTCTAATTTTATTTTCAAGATATCTTTTATATGGTTCTTTAACATATTGTGGCATGTTAGCAAAAAACACAAACTGAGGCGTTAATGTTGGTAACTGCATACAATATTTAATTTTTACATATTTACCTTTTGTTGCTGGCGGTGGATAAGCTTCGATTACCTTCAACATATATTCGTTGAATTTTGAAGTTGCAATTCTTTGTTTTCTGTTTTCGAAAACCTGAACTGTAGCTTCTAATGCTTTCAATAAACGTTGTTTCGTTAAAGCCGAAACGAACAAAATTGGCACATCTGTAAAAGGCATTAATTCTTTTTTGATTTTCTCTTCGTAATCACGAGTCGACATGGTATCTTTTTCAACCAAATCCCATTTGTTTACTAAGATTACAACACCTTTACGGTTTTTCTCGGCCAACCAAAAAATACTTTGATCCTGACCTTCAAATCCACGAGTTGCGTCGATAACCAAGATACAAATATCTGCGTGCTCAATTGCACGTACAGAACGCATTACAGAGTAAAACTCTAAATCTTCTTTAACTTTTGCTTTACGACGGATTCCCGCTGTATCAACCAAGTTAAATTCGAAACCAAAACGGTCAAATTTTGTATCAATTGCATCACGAGTTGTTCCTGCAATATCAGTTACCATGAAACGTTCTTTACCAATTAATGCATTGATAAAACTTGATTTTCCTGCATTTGGACGACCTACAACAGCAAAACGAGGCAAAACCACTTCTTCCTGTACTGGCTCTGGTTTCTCTGGAAAAGATTCAATTAAAGCATCTAACAAATCTCCTGTTCCACTTCCTGAGATACTTGCAAACGTAAAATAATCTCCTAAACCAAGATTATAAAACTCAAGCGCATCTTTTTCACGCATTGCGTTATCTACTTTATTTACAGCCAATAAAACTGGTTTTGTTACTTTACGCAATAAACGTGCAACAACATCATCCATCGGTGTAATACCTTCTTCTACATCAACAACAAAAATAATAACATCTGCTTCGTCGATAGCAAGCTCCACTTGTTTACGGATTTCACCTTCAAATACGTCATCAGATCCGCGAACGTATCCGCCGGTATCAATTACAGAAAACTCTTTTCCGTTCCACTCGCTTTTACCATAGTTTCTATCACGGGTAACCCCAGATACTGAATCTACAATAGCTTCTCTTCTTTGTATCAGCCTATTAAAAAGGGTTGATTTCCCTACATTAGGTCTTCCTACTATCGCAACAATGTTATTCATTTTTTTGAATTTTTGATTTCAGATTATAGTTTTTAGTTTTTTAGTTTCCTAAAAAGCTAATCTCTTGTAATCCAAAATGCTTTATTTTAATTTTTTGCAAAGGTAGTCTTTTTTAGTTTGCAGTCACAGTTTTAAGTATTCAGTAAAAAAACTGATAAAAATGTAACTCTAAACTCAAAATTGACTCCTTTTTTCTAAGAACTATTTCCCGTTTTATTTTAGTTTTCAGACAGAGACTGTTTACTGAGACTGAAAACTTTTTATTGGTTATATCCAAATCGTTTCAACATATTAGCGTTGCTTCTCCAGTTTTTATTCACCTTAACAACAAGTTCAATATGAATTTGTTTTCCGAAGAATTTCTCTAGATCGGCGCGAGCTTCTGTACCCACTTTTTTCAAAGCAGCACCTTTATGTCCAATAATGATTCCTTTTTGAGTTTCGCGTTCTACCATAATAATCGAACGGATTCTGATAATATTCTCGTCTTCAAAAAATTCTTCTGTTACGATTTCAACCGCATATGGAATCTCTTTGCTGTAATTCAACAAGATTTTCTCACGAATAGTTTCGTTTACAAAAAAACGTTCTGGTTTGTCTGTTAATTGATCTTTTGGATAATATGCAGGAGATTCTGGCAGCAATTCGATGATTCTTCCAAAAACTTCCGGTACATTAAAGTTTTGCAAAGCCGAAATTGGGAAAATTTCAGCATTTGGTACTTTAGCAGTCCAAAATGCTACTTGCTCTTCTAATTGTTCTTGGTTTGAATTGTCAATTTTATTCAACAATAACAAAACCGGAATTTTAGCGTGAATGATTTTATTAAAGAAAGCTTCGTCTTTTAAGTCCTGCTCTCCTATCTCGACCATGTAAACTAGTATATCAGCATCTTCAAAAGCCGATTTTACAAAGTTCATCATCGATTCCTGCATTTCATAAGCGGGTTTGATGATTCCTGGAGTATCCGATAATATAAGTTGAAAATCTTCGCCATTCACGATTCCAAGAATACGGTGACGCGTTGTTTGTGCTTTTGATGTAATAATCGATAACCTTTCTCCAACAAAGGCGTTCATCAATGTTGATTTTCCAACGTTTGGATTCCCGATGATGTTTACAAAACCTGCTTTATGTGACATTTGCATATTATTTATTTTGCAAAGGTAGTCATATCAACTCAATACAGAAAATAAAACATTTTTTTAAGTTTTCGTTGGATTTCTAGAAAATCGGCGTATCTTTGCACCCGAAACATCGCGGGATAGAGCAGTAGGCAGCTCGTCGGGCTCATAACCCGAAGGTCACAGGTTCGAGTCCTGTTCCCGCTACTAAGAGAAAAAGCTTCAGAGAAATCTGAGGCTTTTTTTTTACTGGATTGCTTACTCTAGCTTTATTAAATTATCTTTTACTTTAGCATAAATGTCAAGACTTATAAACTTGCCATTTTTAATTTCACAGTCTTTCATAGTTCCTTCGTATTGAAAGTCAAGTTTAGCCATTACGCTTTTACAATTTTTATTTTCAGACTCAACAAATCCTTCAATTCTGTGAAGTCCTAAATTGTAAAACCCATAATTACAAATTAAAGGTATTGCTTCTTTAATAATTCCATGTCCCCAAAAATTTGGTATTAACCAAAAACCGATTTCTGCTTTTTTATGTTCTTTACTTAAATTACTTAATCCGCCCGCTCCGTAAAATGTTTTGTTATCGGCCGAGCAAATAGCAAACCAAATTCCAGTATCGTTTTTTTCAAGATCAGCAAAAAAAAGCATTTGTTCTTTAGTTGCTTCTAATGTTTGAAAACTCACTCCATAATATTTGATAACTTCTGGATGCGAAAGTCCTTCGAAAACATTTTCAAGATCATTATCTGCAAATTGTCGCAGTAAAAGTCTTTCGGTTTTTATAGTTGGAAATTCTTTCTTCATGATTTTTTTTTCGTGTCAGATTATCCGTTTTCGTCATCACACTTCACAAAGGGAAATTACCAAATCGTTATTCTGTCTTTCTCTGGCAAAAACATTTTATCTCCAGGTTTTAGATTAAATGCTTCATAAAAAGGTGTTGTATTCATTAAAGGACCATTAACACGCCAGTTTGGTGGAGAATGCGGATTGTTGTTAATCCACAAACGCAGAAATTCGTCTTTCATTTTTACTCTCCATATTTTGGCCAAAGAAATAAAGAAGCGTTGATCTGGGGTATAACCGTCAATTTTGGTATTCCCTTTTCCTTGTTCGGTCATTTTAAAAGCATCGTAGGCAACTGCTAATCCAGCAATGTCTGCCGTATTTTCGCCAACTGTCATTGCGCCATTAATGTGTAAATCGCCTAAAACGGTATATGTATTGTACAAATTGATAACTTGTTGTATTCTTGACTTAAACTGTGCATAATCCTCTTTTGTCCACCAGTTTTTTAAGTTGCCATTCTTGTCGTATTGAGCACCTTGATCATCAAAAGTATGGGTTATTTCATGTCCTATAACCATTCCGATACCTCCATAATTAAGGGCATCATCGGCATTATTATCAAAATATGGAGGTTGCAAAATACCTGCTGGAAAAACAATTTCATTTGCAGTAGGATTATTATATGCCGTAACTGTTGGAGGTGTCGTAAACCATTCTGATTTATCGACCGGTTTGCCCACTTTTGCCAATTGAAATTGATATGCCGCTGTAGCAGCCGAAACCATATTTTCAAAATAGGTGTTTCTAGCTACGTGTACATTGCTATAATCTCTCCATTTATCGGGATATCCAATTTTCTTAGTAATGGCTGCCAATTTTTCTTTAGCTTTTTGTTTTGTAACCGGACTCATCCATTCTAATTTGTCAATTCTTTTAGCATAGGCTTTTTGCAGATTATTCACAAGTATTAACATGCGTTTTTTAGCATCTTCCGAAAAATATTTCTTTACATACAATTCGCCCAACGCTTCGCCTAAATAAGTATCAACGGTATTTGCCATTTTTTCGCCACGTGATTTTTGAACAGCCTGACCAGAAAGCACTTTGGTATACTCAAATGAAGCATCGACAAAAGGTTTACTTAAATCATCGGCATATCTTTCCAGAGAATTTGCTTTCAAATAAATTTTCCAATTATTAATAGGAATGGTTTTTAAAAGTTTATTAAGAGCATCATAATAAGCTGGTTGACCTACATTAATCGAATCGGTTTTAGCACCTAAATTATTCAAAAAAGTAGCCCAGTCTATATTGGGATTTCGTTTTGCAAGAGCCGCCAGAGCCATTTTATTGTAATTTGCCTGCACATCTCGAAGTTCAACTTTTGTTTTATGCGAAACAGCAAGTTGTTTATCAATATCGTAAACCAAATTGGCATTCTTTTCAGCCTCTTTGGCGTTGCTGCCTATTTGCTGAAATAATGTAGCAAGGTATTTTTTGTACGATTTCTGTATGGCAACAGTTGATGAATCTGATTTAAAATAATAATCTCTATCTGGCAAACCAATACCCGTTTGATAAATTTGGGCAATGTTCATACTACTGTTTTTTTCATCGGGCGAGACTCCAAAACCTATAATCGAAGAATTATTTACTTTTACCTCATTTGCCACAAAGTTCATTAAGGATGGCAAATCGTTAATTGCTTCAATTTTGGCAAGTAATGGTTTGATAGGTGTATAACCGCGTTTGTCAATCGTTACAGTATCCATACCTGATGCATAAAAGTCTCCTACCTTTTGCGCTATTGTTCCTGCCTGATTCTTGCTTTGCGAAATGCTATCTAATATTCCTTGTAGGCGCATTCGTTGTGGGTAATTCATAAACATATAAACACCTACTCCCGCTTGAGATGCCGGTATTTGTACAGAATCGTACCATTTGCCATTTACATATCTAAAAAAATCATCACCAGGTCGCAATGTGGAATCTATGCCTGTGATTGTGATATTTTTCTTTTCTTGATGTTTTGAGCACGATGTAAGAGATAAGAATGCAATGAAGAGTATTAATGAATTTTTCATAATCTAGATTATTTCTATTAAAATGAACCAAAAAATATTTTAAGGCAAACATTTTAAATTGTATATACTTGGTATAGTTAGTTTTACCAGAACAATATACGAATTCAGTTTTTAATACTAAAGTTTTTGTTAGAATGCTTCCCTTTTACGAAGTAAAAAACTTCAGAGAAATCCGGAACTCTTTTCTTTGTTAGCATCCCGTTGTGTTCACCAGTGAGGTGCTCGCTCCAGCTACTAAGAAGAGCATTGAAATAAATAAGCTATAAAAGCGATTTTCATCGAAATCTCTTCTACTTTTGCCAAATGTTAGAAATTCTTTATCAAGACGAATATATTATAGCCATTAATAAACCAAGCGGATTATTGGTTCATAAATCCTTTTATGCACGCGATGCAAAAGTTTATGCCATTCAGGAATTGAGAAATCAAATAGGACAGCATGTTTATCCTATTCATCGGTTAGACCGTAAAACATCTGGCGTTTTGTTATTTGCATTGGATAAAGATGTCTTGAAAATTATGAATGATCGCTTTGCCACACGCGAAGTCGAAAAAAAATATTTAGCAATTTTACGTGGTTGGTCTCCCGAAGAACTTACAATTGATTATGATTTAATCAATGATGACGACATTAAACAAAATGCAATAACATACTTTCATCGTTTGCAAAACACCGAAATTGAGTTAGAATTTAACAATAAACCAACGTCACGATATTGTTTGGTCGAAGCGATTCCCGAAACTGGCCGTATGCATCAATTAAGAAAACATTTCAAACATATTTTTCATCCCATTTTAGGAAGCCGTCCTCATGGTTGCAACAAACAAAATAAATTATGGTTGGAGAATTATGACTTAAAAGGAATGATGCTTCATGCACATCAATTAATTTTTAATCATCCAATAAGCAATAAACAACTTATCCTGAATGCAAAGATTAATGAAGAATTTAGCCGAGTAGGAAATATTCTTAACCTAGATTTGAGTAAATATAATTAGAATAATAATCCTCAAAAACGGACTGGATATTTCGGCACTTCCTGCTACTAAAACAAAAAACACCACTTAAAAAAGATGGTGTTTTATTATTTCGACTTGCCTATTTTAGTTTCCTAATTTAAATTCTAGCTATTGGTGGCAGTTTATTTAAGTACGGTATTTAATTCAACAACTTCAAAGTCGTCATTATTTTGTAATAGGTGTTTTAATATAGGAATATGTCCTTGTCCAAATATTAATATAACGTATTTGTCATTTGCATTTACTTGTGTCGTGATATTAGCATAAATAGCAAGATTTCTTAAATACCAATCTGATACAGATTCTGCTCCGGCATAATTTTTACCTGCTCCAATCTTTGCCATAAATTTTAAATAAATCGATAAATTTCTTTTTAGTTGGTCAGGTTTATTTATGTACTTTAAAACTTCGGTTATTGTACCTTTCTTCAATTGATTATCAAAATCACTTATCATTGCTTTTGCATGAGTCCCTAAATCTTTTAGTAAATAAAGTTGATTGTTTTCTTTTGCGGTTGCTCCCACTAAACTATCGCTCATTCCATAGAATTTGTCTACACAGTTTATTTGATTTAGTTTTAATTTTTTACCTAACCTAAAGCCAATTTGTTCTCTCTCTGAAACTGTAAGTTTATAATGACCTGTTAAATATAAATTATACAAACTATCGGTAGAACGTTGATTTTCGAATGGCTTTTCAATCATCACTTTAGTCGCTTTTGTTTGAGATAAAACATTCGTTAAATCTTCTAATTCATTTTGTCGTTTAGCACTTAAAAAATCGTCTACTTTTAGTTCAAAACTATCTGTATGAGGCGTTTCGAAGTGAATTGTCCCAATTAATAAGATTTTAGTTTTTTGTTTAGATTCTTGTCCAAAAGTTGTTGTTACAATTAAAAGCGCAATTAAAAATGTAGAAATTGTTTTAATGAAATTCATTTTTTTTAGTTTATTTTTTATTATTGTCGTTCCTCAAAATTGCCAGCAACTTATTTGTATGTGTGATAAGTATTACACTTATTTGTTTTCAAATATATAATTTTTCTATTGTAAATCATCGTAAGGACTTTTTATTTACTAAATGTTTTTGACACATAAAATGAAGGTGGATTTGTAAATAAAAAGAAGAGAAAAAATTAAGCTGCCATTTTATAATTCTTCATTCTTTTAGTTAATCATTTCTTAATCCCGTAAGAAAGTCATTTGTATTAATATAAATTCGTTCTGTCAATTCGTATGAAAAAGCTATGTTTTAAAACTACTAATTAGCATAATATCACAAAGCAAATCTTAAAAACAACTTTTAAATTTAAAAATTGATTTATACCACACTTTTAAATATTGCTGTATTTCAGGGAATAGTCTTAGGCTTAATTATTTTAAAGTCTTCTGTATTCAATAGTAATTCAAATAAATATCTGGCGTACTTACTATTTACGCTTTCAATTATTTTACTAAATCATGTTTTTGAGATTGAAGATGTGTTTACCGCCCATCCTTTTCTACGCTTTATTGATAACATCGAGTGGATATTTCTATTACCTCCATTTCTATTCCTATTTATTGTAAACCGGATTGATAAAATTGCAAAAAGCAAGCAAAAATTCTATTTGTATTTCACTCCATTTGCTTTTTCTGCCATCCTTAATATTGCCCGTGATCTTGATCTTGTTGCAGGAATATATACTATTCCTGAGTCAAGCATATATATATTCAAAATACTTGGTGTAATTCATCTTATCCTAGCAGTTACATTTATTCCATTTCTTCTTTGTTATTCTTATTTTATGATAAGACATTTAAAAGATCCACAGGAAAAAAAATGGATCATTACCTTACTAACAATCATTTCTTCATCGATATTTGCTTTTCTTATTATCTACCTAACCAGCTTATTTATTCAATTTGACCTTTCTGCCACTATGAGCATTTTGGCTTTAGCTGCAACATTCATAATTCACTGGACGTCTTATATGGGTATCTACAAATACAAACTTGCCAAAAACAAAGAGGCTGTCTATAATTTTCTAAACCAGGAGTTAACTATTTCATATAGTAATACTCAAATGTTAAAAGATGTAAGAGTCGAAGAATATAGAGAATCTATCACAGCAGATAATCCTTATTTTCAAAAACTGGAACTTCTTTTTAAAGAACAGCACATTTATACTGACAGTACATTAAACCGAGAAAAAGTCGCTGAAAAATTAGACATAAGCGCGGGATATGTTTCGCTAATTGTAAACACGATAACGGGAGACAACTTTGCCAATTACATAAATCAATATCGGGTTGAAGCTGTAAAGGAAATGATTTCAAATTCTGAATACGAAAACTATAATTTGCTGGCAATGGGATTGGAATCTGGGTTTACTTCAAAAACAACTTTTTATAAAGCTTTTAAAAAAATTACCGGTCAAACACCAAATGAATATAAAAATACCAGTAAATAGGTACCATTTTATACATTTTTGAGCTTTTGAAACCTTTTCTATTTTTTCTTAAGTGAATTTTGGAGCAAAATAATTCAAATCACTTTTTATGAAAAAAATTTTATTCCTTATCATTTTGTCTACTTTTTATTCTGTCAATGCTCAAAATGAAACTGATCCTTATCAGAAAAACAATGAAATTAAATTAAATGCACTTGCACCTTTATGGCAATCTTTTCAGCTTAGTTACGAAAGACATTTAAATCATAATTCCTCATTAGGGCTTTCTTTTTATTATGTATTTGATAATACAAAAAATGAAAAAGATTTAAATTATTCAATATCTCCGTATTACAGAAGATATTTTGGTAAAAAATATGCATCAGGATGGTTTGTTGAAGGATTTGGAATGCTAGCTTCAACAGATGGCAAAAAAATATACACATCAGAAGATCATTCAATATATACCGAGAATCCCGACGTTATTAATTTTGCTCTCGGTGCCGGCGGAGGCTGGAAATGGGTCAGTAAAAGCGGATTTCTTTTTGAAGCAAATGTTGGTTATGGCGGTATATTAATCAATGCAAAAAAAACAGACCATACTATTGTTGCAAAATTTGGACTGAGTGCTGGATATAGATTTTAATAAATAGATATTACCGATTCAATCAAAAAAATGAAGTCAAGTTCTTGTTGGAGCTTTATAAAAATCTATGATAAACTGGTTAGATATTTAATTGTTTCCTGCCACTACAACAAAGCTCCAGTAAAATCTGGAGCTTTGTTTATTATTCAATTGCATACATTGACGCTACCTCTATGTATTTCTTTTTTCCAAAAGCTTCTTCAACCAGAACTACAACATAGTTATTAAAATGTTCCCAAAGCTTGTAATCATTTAATTTTTCTTTTCTATTATCATCATATGACTTCGAAGATCTTACATATTTCTCGAGACTTAAAATTTCTTTAGGACTAAAATTATTGAGCGCTTGAACTGTTTCGAAATAAAAACCACCGAAAGTAACATCATGACTATCTTTAAGCAAAAAAGATGTTGATTTAGATGAAGGTTTAAAAATATAATTATTATCCAATTTAAAAAAAAGCGTGTCTTTTATTTTATTGGTAATGATATTCTCGCCATCGCGTATAGGATAATATGATGAATATTCTAAAAATCTAGGCTGTATAAATTCATCACCATTCACAAAAAAAATAGTATACTTGTTGGTCAACGAGTCTTTTAGTTTTTCTTTATCTATGATTTTATTGTATTTACCATCAAAATAGAATTTCCTGTTTTCTATGTAATCTTTGATCGACAAGATTTTTTTTGGCTTCAAGCCTTTTACCAAATAACCATCACCAACAAAAAAAATATAACCATTTGTTTTAGTTTGCTTCATTTGCTCTTTTTCAAACTCTAGCCTTTCTGGATAAGTTTGTTTTGAGAGATTTGCAGTTATTGTTGGAGATAAAGTATAATATTTATCAATACTAAAAAACAAAGTATCTTTTGATCTCTCTTGTGCTTTTAGTTCCCCAATAGAAAATAATATTAGTAAAAAAAGTGAGATGTTCTTCTTATTTAACATTCTTATTCGATTTCAAAACTTGATTTTACTTGAATATATTCCACTTTTTTATCGATAGTTTTAACGAAAAACACAAAATAATTACTAAAAAAATCGGCAATTTTTTCATCGTTCAATTTTTTCGTTTTATCATAAAAAACCGAAGAGCGCACATACTTTTTGAGTGACAAAATACTTTTAGGGTTTAGATTGCTTTTAACATCTCCTTTTCCGAAGAAAAATGTTCCATGACTGCCACCACTACTATCCTCTAAGTAAAAATGGTTTGGCATTTCTGCAAACGTCTTTATATACTTATTGTCATATTTAAAAAATAAAGTATCTTTTTTTTCTTGAGCTTTTAAAGTCGTATTGAACAAAAAGATAAAATAAAACAAAATAAAAAAACAAACCTTTTCATAATCAAAGTTATATAATAATATTATTAATTAGAACAAGAACTGCATTACTCAAGTATTTCGATTTACTTGCATGAGCTATAATTTTCTTATTTCTGACAGATTTGACAATCCTAGCAAGTAGTTGTAAAAATTCGTAAAACTTGTATTTTTTAACAACACAAAAAATTGTGTAAAAGCGGAGACATCAGTTTAGCTTTTTACAAGGAAATCCTAACAAAGCAAAAAGGTAATTTATTTTCAATAATAATTTCCGTCATTTATTTCTTTTAAGAATTTCCATTTCCCGTTTTTCATTTTCATTATAATTATTGAATTTGGTATAATAAATTGTTTTTTAGTTGTAGTTTCAGATTTTGCAAATATTGCATATTTGTTGTTTTTATAAAAAATTGGATCAGAAAATGCAAAGACAGTAACTTCAGCTTTTTTTTCGGTCATGTATTCATTATATGTTGAAGGTTTAGGAAAAGCATCTTCTTCTATGAATTTTATTTTGATGTTTTTGAAATTATTTTGGTCCCAAAAAACGCTTTGTAACCAAATTTCGTTTGTTTTATCATTGCGATATTTTTTATTCATGATGTCCCAATACTTTTCATGAAATGTTGGATCTTTTAATATGACGCTATTTTCGAGAGTGTTGATGTTTGCGGGAGTAATAGATCTTGTTTTAAAAAGATCTATCGCATAATTATTGTTTATCTTATTTGTAATAATAATGATAGTGTCATTATTGCTAAGTTTAGAACTAAGGTATGTGCTTACAGGAGATTGTAAGTTTTCTTTAATAGAAGAACAACTACAAATTGACAAAATTAAAATTAATACGAGAATGATGCGTTTGTTCATAGTGTCAAGATTAGTTAATGATGCATGGTTTTCCTATAGCAGTTTAATTATTAATTAATGGTTGAGTTTCTACTTTCATCATTATATTTAGTTTAAAAAAATTGCGCAAAAGCGGAGACATTTACGCAGTTTTTCATAAGAAACTATTGCGAGAGAGAAACATCTTAATTTTAATTTTACTACTCCTTTATTGGTTGAATTACTTTAATTCGGATTACGGTAAGATTACCATATTTTTGAATATCTTCTTTTGTCAATAATAATTCTTTCCCTTTCGGTCTTTTTTCAAAATTCCAGTCAATAGGAGCTTCTTTTACATACACATATAATGACACGCGATCATCTTCATCTCCTTCATTTCTTTTTACTTGCTCTGGCGTTATAAATTTAAAAGTAAAATAGGAATGACCTTCATCATTATTTCCATAACCCATTTTTATCTCAGGCTTTATTTCTTTTAAAACATTTTCTAACGGCTTATTAAAAAACTGTTTTTGTAGTTCTTTTAGCTTATAAACATCTTTTGTTGTTTGAACCATTTGTTGTGCTTTGCAACTAGTGTTTACTAGTAAAAATAGAATTGCGAATGTTTTTAATATATTTTTCATTTTTCCCAGTTGTCTTATGAGTTTCAAAAATGTAGCAGGTTTAATTATATACACCATTTACAGCCCCTTGTACAACCACCCATTTACCATCTTTTTTCTCTAAAACTAATATCGAAGTATTTCCAAGAATCATATTAGTTGTATTTGTTTTTTGCACGGTAAAAACGGCATATTTTTTAGCATAATATATTGGCTCAGAAAAAGAAAAAACAATATAATAATCGTCAAAATTAAATTTTTCATATTCCCCTGGATTTGGAAACTTAGCACGTTCAAAAAAGAGGATATTCTGAATTTTAAAATCTTTAGAGGTCCAATTATTATTCCGAATCCAAAAATCTGTAATATATTTACTCTCGTATTTTGATTTCATTTTTTCCCATTTTGTTTTAACAAATAATGGTTCTTTTATTCCTTCATTACGTTCGTATTTATTTGATAATGGCTCAAAATAAAATTTACCTTTAAAAATATCAATAGTAGTATTGTTATTTATTTTTTCTTGAATAATCATTATTTTTTGATCTCCTACCTTTTGAGATTCCAAATAATCATTTATTGGAGCATTATTATTTTTTGTAACTGAGCAGCTACAATATAAAACAATCAAAAACAAATATTTAATTTTTTTCATAGTAAAAATCAATTACAAGGTTTACCAACTACGTTTTGAAGCTGTCCATTATTATATTCAATAGAATTTCCTGTTTGTTCTGCCGCATATCGATTCTCAACTCTTAATCTTTCTGGAGTACCAACTTTAAATTTCTCATCAAATACGGGAGTTCCTATTGATCCTCCCCAAGCTAAGTCTGTATAAACTTCATATGGTATACTACCACTTGGGTCTGCAGATTTATTGTACTCTTGTAAAGTTTGTGCAATTACATCAATTAATGTTTTATTCCTGATTCTCATCATTTTAATAATTGATTAATACCATTACTAAAGCAAAAATAGATACTCTTTATATAAGTTTTAACTTCTCTAGTTTTTTATTCTCATAATATATTTTAAGATTTTTCTTTCCAAATCAAATTTATACATTTTGTGTACTTAAAAAAATCATTCACTGTTTTTTTACTATTTTATTTACAAAAACAAATTCAATTACTTAAAAACTAAAACATCTATCAATATACCTCGATCGAAAAAAGGAGATTTTGAAGGTTAACTTTCGACATCACTAGAAGCAAGAACCTGATTGATTTCGCTCAGTAAATCAAACTCGTCGTTAGGAAAAAGCTGAAGCGCAACTTCCAACACAAGACCTACATCGATAGCGGGTTGTTTAACAGTTTCCGAAATTTCATACTCATCTTGATTTAGTGCCAAAATGCATAATTTGAGCATGTTTGTAATAATACAACCAAGTTCAGAATAGTTCATTACTTTGATTTCGGCAGTATAAAATTCTCTTTTATCATTAGTTGGTTTTAGTGTATTTAAATATCCATCGGCTAATCTTTTAAGATTATCTAGATTTTTGGTTTCATTTATTTTCATCGATATATTTTGAATTAATTTTACTTTTTTTGATAATTCAAATTTTATGATATAATTTCAAAAAGTGGTTATCTTATATGATAAGTTCGAAAATAAAATCTATTTTTCCACTAGAAAACAGATTTTGATTGAGAAATCGGTTAGCATCCAAAGAAAGAGAGCAACAACATTAGAAATGAAAATTTACAAAATATACTTATTACTTCTTATTTTAAACATTTTGGTTCAGCCCATAATCTTACTGTTTACCGCATACAAACAGTATTATTATTTTACGAATGGATACAAAACTGAAATTATGAGTGTCGAAAAATCTACAAGTGGTTCTAGCTCAAAAAGAAAATCTGTTAGTGTAGAAGGCACGATAAATAAGAAACCTGCCTTTTTTGGATTATTTGATGATGATGCTTATAATTTTCTTTCTTACCTAAATGATTCTCAGCTCGAAAATCTACAAAACATTGATTACGGAAATTTAAAACCGCTCAACTTACATGTAAGAGTTGTTCAATTTGGCGATTCAAAAAACGTAATGTACATCAAGAAATACCAAACGGCAGAAGAAGCTTTAGAAAAAAATTTACTTCCCTGGATTATAATCGAATTTGTTTTTGCAGGTTTATTATTAATCTTTTATTTTTTAAAACCGAAACAAACTAAAAAGTAATTACTTCTTTTTATCCAACGGATTTCCAACTATTATTTAATTACTTTTTGGGCTTTCGATTTGGTTGAATGGCTTTCCTGCAAGGATTAATTGTATTGAATTACTAATTTCATCCAAATTATTTTGCTTGTTATTTGTCATTAAAATAATTGTGAAATTTGGATTACTGACTAGTAAGGCTTGATAATTGAACACGGCACCATCGTGTATATGGTTTTTTACCTGACGATCTTGAATTTCTCCTTCTCCAAGACCGGTTTGATTTCCTATTGAAAAAGGAACAAAAAGTTCATGTGTCGATTGGGGCGTAATAAGTTTAAAAGAATTAATTGCTTCAGACCATTTATAAAAATCTTCCAAATTTAATGCGGTCCAACCAGAAATATTATACTTAAGAATGTCTTGTTTTCCTTTATTATTAAAGGATTTTGCAAAGAGTTTCTCATTTTCAGTAGGATCGACAACTCCGTTTTTTATCCCTGCTGGACGAAGTATTTCTTTTACAACAAAAGAATTGAAAGGCACATTGGTAATTTTTTCTATAATTCTCCTTTGCAAAAACACATTGTTATTGTTATAATCATACTTTGTCCCTGGTTCGAAATCGAGAGCTACCGTTTTTTTTAACGCCATCATATTATCAGAATCCTGATTCACTTCATTCCATTTTATTTGCGGAAGACCACTTGTATATTGAAGCAAATGGATGATTTTAATTTTGTTTGCCCAAGAAGGCAACTCAGGCAAAAACTTCGAAATTGAATCTTCTAGTTTTAACTTTCCTTGCTCTTTAAGCATCAAGATACTAACGGCATTAAATTCTTTGGCGATTGAACCTATATGAAAACGGTATTTTTTATTTAGCTCAGTTATGCCACTTGCATCAGCGCGTCCAAAGGCTTTCTCGTAGATAATTTTTCCGTTTTGAGAAACTAAAACATTTCCGTTAAATGCTTTTGAGTTATATGCTTTTAAGAATAAACTATCAAGATTTGCTGATTTTTGAGAGGATTGACTGAAACCACTATTACAAACGATTAGCAAAAAAGTAAAAAGTAAAATTCTGTTTGTTTTAATTATATCCATTGTATGAAGTTTCAATAAATATAACAAAATTGTACAAAGAGAAAGATAGTTGTAAAACTTTTTTCTTAGGAATATTAGAGAATACAATTGTCACAAGTCTGGTTTTTATTTACGCCAATCTAGAATTATTTTGTAGTAAAATTAATTCTATATTAGCTATCGAAATGAGCTTACTGATCGTTGCTAAATTAACAATCCTGTTATTCTTGATTCTAAAAATAACCACAAACTATTTATCCTAAAACTAAAAAATGAAATCAAAACTTTTTTTTATTAACCGCTTACTACTAATTACATTTTGTTTAACTGCATTATTTTGCAATGCTCAAACAGAGAATAAAAAGAAAAAACCAGAATTAATTGTTATTGGAACTGTACATTTTCCAACAAAAAATATAAATGCAGATACAATCTACAAGGTTCTAGAGAACTTAAAACCCGATATCGTTTTGATGGAATCTGATATGACAAATTTCAATTCAGATTTTACGTTTAAAAAAACTTACGACGAAAATGAATGGAATGCGGTTTTGAAATATAAAGCCAATTTCAAGAACACCTTATTTAGACCAATAGAATTTGAAGGGAGAAATGATTACAGAAAACAAAACGGAATACAGAATTCTGATGCAGTTGTAAATGAAATAAATACGCTTGATTCATTAAATACCCTTTCGATAAAACATAAAAAAATATGGAATAGATTTGTTGATTTATCCAATTCGTTAAACGAATTAGACAATAGTTCATTAATAGAAATAAATTCTATTGCCACATCAAATTTGGTAAATGAAAGACAATTTTATCAATATCAAAAAATAAATGAGATCGTTGACGAAAATAGCGAATTTGCCAAATTAAAAATAAAAACCGCTACTAAAGACGCCATTTCGTTTAGAGAATTATATAAAAGATACTGCTATTTTGAAACGCTAAGAAACAGAACAATCATTGACAATATTTTAAAATGGAAAACTCAATATCCTGATAAAAAGATAGTTGTTTTGATTGGTTTCTATCATAAATACTTTCTCGTAAATGAATTAAAATGGAAGCAAAAAGAATATAATTTTGAGTTAAAAGAATTTTAAATAATAGTCTTGTTCTCCGAACATTTTTTTTGAAGCTGCACAAATATCTCTGACTTTGCGCTGTTTTAAATTTTCATTTCATTTAAAATCACCCTATTTTCCATGATAAATTTTTAATATCTTACAATCACTTTTTTGTATTTCTATATAAGCAACGCCTCCTTTAGCTCCAAGATCAAGATCTTTTAAAGTTCCTTTTACAATCCATACTCCAGAAGCACTAAGTTCAGCTACAAATGGCTTTTCATTATATATTTTGTTTCCGTAAAGTGGCAACCAAATCGCTTCAGCAATTTTAATGGCTGTTTGTTTGTTAGGGACTAAATTATTCGGAAGAGGATCATCAGGATGTGTATCAACTCTTTCATAAACGATTTTTTTTTCATCTTTTTCTTGTGCGCTTAATTGATAATTAATAAGTAAAAGAATAAAAGCCAATAAAATTTTCTTGTTCATATCTCTTAAAATTAAATAATTTATATTCCACAATTCACTCCCAAATCATCATTGTGCTAAAGGCAAAGTAAACTTAAAAGTACTTCCTTTTCCGGGTTCTCCATTTGCCCAAATTTCGCCTTTGTGTTTTTTTATAAATTCATGGCAAAGTAATAAACCCAAACCACTTCCTGTTTCATTTTCTGTTCCTTTTTGAGTCGCTTTTCTGTTTATTTTAAACAACTTTTCTTTTACTGTATCTGTAATTCCAATACCGTTGTCTATAATTGATATTTCGGCCTTTTGATCTTTCTGATTTAATGTTACAGTAATCTCACCATTTTTTTCGGTAAATTTAATGGCATTGGTTAGTAAATTACGCACCACGGTTTCAATCATATTTTTGTCAGCTTCGACTTCAACAATTTCGGCCGATTCAAAACGAAGATTGATGTTTTTATGTAATGCTGCATTTTTATTGAGTTCTATATTTTCATTAATCAACGTATTCAATGTTATTTTTTGAGGACTAAATTCGATCATTCCGGTTTGCACTCGCGACCAATCTAAGAGATTTTCGAGCAATTTATAACTGTTTTTGTTCGATTGATGAAGCATCTCTGTAATTTCCTTAATTTCTTCAAGACTATAACCGTCGATCTCTTCAACTAATATTTCCGAAAGTCCTACTGATGATCCTAGCGGTCCTCGCAAATCATGTGCTATGATGGAAAAAAACTGATTTTTGTCGTTTAAAAGTTTCCTGATTTTAAGATCTTGTTTTTCTTTTACCAACAATAAAAATCCAACTGTACCAATAAGCGTTAACAAAAAGAGACTAACACTGTACAAGCTGTCAAAAACAGTATGATTAAAAAACTGTTCCTGCGGATTGAAATAATTATAAACTGCTCTTATAGTAATTAGAATTTCGAACGCAGCATAACAAAACACATAGAAGCTTCTGAAAAAGTTATTTTTCTTTTCAAAAATATATCCAATGGTTGGCGGTAAATAGATTGCAAATATTCCGGCAGAAACTACTAAAATTCGTGTGTTAATTGTACCGTTTAGTAATACTACTATATTAAAAATTATTGCTGCAAGAATTGTTATTGCAATTTGCAATTTGTAACATTTTTTTGATTTGTTTTTAAGCAATGACAGCATTGCTATAGTCTCATAACAGCAGGCCGAAAAAAGTATTGTATTGGCTATATTGATGGAGACAAAATCTGGAATTAAATTTCGCAAAGCAATTAATATCCAACCCATCGTTAATAACAATTTTCCTAAGCCGAAAATTTTTAAGATTTTCCTATTATCACTGGTCGCATAAGAAAACGAATAACTAAAAATAAGAATGCAGATAAAAAAGTTTGCCCAAAAATAAAGGAGAAAAAGTGTTTTTGGATCTAGCGGTAATAATTCGAACATTATAGACTTTAGTTTATTTAAAAAACTGATGCCCAAATATACGAATAAAGCCAATAGCCAAATGTCGTAAGTTTTGTTTTACGGAAAGGTTTTCATTCGATACAAAATAAGAATCTATTTTCCTGTATTCTCTAATTTTTCAAATGCATTTGCACTTAACTCTTTTGCTTGTTTAAAAAATGCAATACACTTATTTTCAAGGAATTTATTGTCCAAAATATTACCATTGACTTTCTTTTTTTTAATTGAAACTTCGGTAGTTTCAATTAAATATTGATAAAGCGTACTTTCTTTTCCATTATCACAATCAAAGGGAAAATCTACTTCATCAATATATTTTAAAAGCGAAAACAAATAGTTTATCGAAAACTTCCCTGCATGATAACTCAAAAACAAATAAATAAGTCCAATTGCAATTTGCTCTATAACTTTTCTAAAAAGTACTTTTTTTATAATAATCGAGTCATCGCTAAAACAATTTTGCGCAAGGCTAAACAATTGTTGAGCTATCAAGATTCTATGTTCTACATATTTTTTACAAAAATTAAGGTCTCGTTCTCCTATATTCGTTTCGGGATAAGCCAAATACAGCGGATTATTATAGACCAAAAGTCCGTTTGTTATAATAGCATCAAAAAAGTATTTCTGATTTTGATTTTTCTTACGCACAAAATTGGAGTTATGATACAAAATTGTGACTTTGTACTTTTTACCAAATTTAGCCTGAATCAAATTCTGCATTAACAGTATCGCTTTTTCCGTATGCTCCAGATAAACTACTAATAAATAAAAGTGATAATTGGGTACTTTTTTAGAATAGCTTTCTTTTTTCGTTTTCTTATTTTCATTGTGAAAAGTATTATAACCAAAACAATAAACAGATCGTATTTTAAAACACTCTGCCAGTACTGTACTTACCTCATCCAAGGCATTATCTATAATATAATTGGGTGAAATTTTATGGTTAAAAATGGCTCTTCCAAGGAATTTTTGACGATTTAGTTCTCTTACCTTTTCCTTACACAACTCAACATATTCTGCAAAAAGTCTTTTTAGTTCTCGTTGCATTAACTCAATTTTTGCTTTTGCTGTTGCAAGCATTGCATTATCGACATTACTAATTGATTTATTGTGCACTATACAGTTGTAAGCAGCATTTAGCATCATCAAAATTTCTTTATCCTCTTGAGATTCTTTATTAAGTATATTTTTAAATGTGGGTGCAAAATCATTTATATAATCGTAATGTATGAGTAAACAAGTCGAACTAATAAATTCAGGACTCATAAACTCTGAGGCGCAAATATAAATGTAACGCAAGGTTTGGTGTAATGCAAAAGCTGCTTCGACACTTTTTTGGTTTCTGGCAAAAATAGACACGTTTCGCAAAGAAACTGTAGCCGCTTCAAAATCTGTATTAAATCTCTTTTTTGCTTTTTGAACCAGAACCTTCGACGTATTTTTGTAAGGATAAAATACTTTTGCATTTGGCTCAAAATAAACCAATTCTTTTAGTGTACAATGCTGAATAAAATAGGGCTTTCCCTTTTTAAATCCGTACGAAGCCCAACTATAATTAATAAACTTAAAGATAAAGTCAGGATATAATTTTATTAGTTTATCTAAAGTATTTCCTAAAGTATCGCCATCCTGATCGCAGTTTTTTCTTAGCACAGAAGTAATCACTACAACATTGGTTATATTATTATACGAAACATAAATTGCTCCTGCATTTATAAAATGAAGTAAGTCTATAATTGCGGTCTCCAACCGTTCACGATCAGGAGCATTCTGAGCTATTTTAATTAGATCCTTCATATTTATCTTTACTTTTTAAATCTGACTTCTCTTTTTTTGATGCTTATTGTCTTTTCCAATTGCTCAAATCTGAAGTACATTAGAGCATTATTTCTCAAATTTTCAATCAGATTGGTAATGATAATTGGGATCATAAGCGTACTTCTTATTTTTTTTTGTACGTTTGCTTATTACTCAAATTTGTTTCTTTTTACTTACAAATATAGAGAGTAATAACTACATAAAGAAATAAAAAAGAGTAAATAATCTATAATATATAAAATGATTATCAATAGAATCCTACAAATAATTGAATATAAAGGAATTAATAAAAGAAAATTCTACATTGAAACAGGTCTTTCTAATGGTTTCTTAGATAAGGTCAAAGACATTGGCGGATCGAAGATAGAACAGATACTTATTACTTACCCTGAAATCAATCCTGAATGGCTTTTGACCGGAAATGGCAACATGACCGAAGCCTATTATTATGAGAATGAGTTTGGCCAAGCAATTGATCAATTTAATGAACCTCCAACTGCATATAGAAGAATCGAAAAACAAAAAGTTCCGCTATATAATGTAGAAACCACGAACGGGGCTGTTTCTTTGTTTGAAGATCTGGAATTAAAACCAATAGATTATGTTTCGGTTCCAAATTTGCCCAAATGCGATGGTGCAATTTATGTCAATACAGATAGTATGTATCCGCTTTTAAAAGGAAGAGATATTGTTTTGTACAAAAAATTAGCCCACAGAATTGACAATATTTTTTGGGGCGAAATCTATTTAATCTCTTTATCTACAAATGATCTTGAAGATTTTTTAATGATAAAATGGATTAAAAAATCGGACAAAGGAGAAGATTGGATAAAATTAGTGAGCGAAAATCCCCAACACGAATCAAAAGATGTTCTTTTCTCAAATGTAAAAGGACTTGCCTTAGTTAAAGCCAGTATCAGAATCAATTCTGCCTATTAAACCTTAAACACTCACAACTAATACGTTACAAAATTCACTCTGAAATTGTGAATATCTATTTCGTATTTTAAGAATTTATTTTCCTGTAAAATCTATCTTTGGCATCCTTAAAAAAATTAAAGAGATGAGCGCAACTTGGTACGAATGCAAGGTAAAATATAGAAAAACGGACGAAACTGGTGGACAAAAAGTACTTACTGAACCTTATTTGGTAGATGCTTTGTCGTATACTGAGGCCGAAAAAAGAATTAATGAGGAGATGGCGGCTTATATTAGTGAAGAATTTAAAATCACGAATATTAAAGTAGCTAATTATGCCGAGATTCATCCTTTTGAAAATGCAGATCGCTGGTTTAAATCAAAAGTTTCTTTATTGGCTTATGATGAAGAAAGCGGAAAAGAAAGAAAAACTAATATGTATATGTTGGTACAAGCGAATGACGTGAGAGAAGCTTACGACAACACGCTTCATATCATGCAAAGTACAATGGGAGAATATTCTATTCCGGCAGTTTCTGAGTCTCCAATTATGGATGTATTCCCGTATTTTAGCGGTGAAGAAGGCGAAACAGAACAATTAGAAAGATTCAATAAATTGAAAGCTTCAAAACCTGCTCAGCCAGATGTAGAAACTGTTGACCACATGGAATTTGAAACTGCGATGGAGGAATAAATCCTGAAACAATATAAAATATACTAAAGCCTTAGAGAAATCTGAGGCTTTTTTTGTTTTTAGATTATAGTATAACAATCTCATTTTAAACTTAATTCAAAAAAAATGATATATTCGCTATACATTTTGATTTGATTTCTTTTGTTCAAAAAATCAAAACCACCCAACCACGAAACCAAAACCTCAATGACCAAAAAAACTATAATTCTACTCGGATTTATTATTTTAAAATTTGCCTTGCAATATATTTTAATAAGTCCCGAATACGATTTGCAACGCGACGAATATTTGCATCTTGATCAGGCACATCATCTCGCGTGGGGTTATTTATCCGTTCCGCCCGTAACATCCTGGATTTCGTATTTAATATTTTTACTTGGAAATTCTGTTTTCTGGATTAAGTTCTTCCCCGCCCTTTTTGGTGCACTAACACTTGTAATTGTCTGGAAAACTATCGAATTACTCAAAGGAAATCTTTACGCATTAATTTTGGGTACTACTTGCGTTTTGTTTTCGTCATTGTTACGTCTCAACACCTTGTACCAACCCAACTCCTTAGATGTTTTGTGCTGGACGGCATTCTATTACATTATTATACAATACATTTCGACAGAAAAACCAAAATGGTTGTACATTGGTGCCATTACTTTTGCTATTGGTTTTTTAAACAAGTACAACATTCTCTTTTTACTTATAGGCCTCTTGCCTGCTCTATTGTTATCTAAACAAAGAATAATTCTGGCAAACAAAAAAGTCTATTTAGCTCTAGTTTTAGGACTCATACTGATTTTGCCCAATCTATTATGGCAATACAACAACCATTTCCCAATTGTGCATCATATGAAAGAATTGGCCGAAACGCAATTGGTAAATGTTGATAGAATTGATTTTCTAAAAGAGCAACTATTGTTTTTCATAGGTTCATTTTTTGTAATTCTTGCAGCTTTGTACGCTTTGTTATTTTACAAACCTTTTGATAAATACAAATTCTTTTTTGCTACAATCGTTTTTACACTTATTGTGTTTATTTATTTTAAGGCCAAAGCTTATTACGCCATTGGTTTATATCCTATTTATATTGCATTTGGAGCAGTTTTCCTTTCGGAAATTCTAAAAACAAGTTGGAAACGTTTTCTAAGACCGATTTTCATCATTATTCCGTTATTGTTTTTTATACTAATGTACAACTTGGTTTTTCCAAATAAGAGTCCGGAATACATCGTGAAACATCCTGAGAAATATAAAAAGCTAGGAATGCTTCGATGGGAAGACGGAAAAGATCATGCATTACCTCAAGATTTTGCCGATATGCTGGGTTGGAAAGAACTCGCCCGAAAAACAGATTCCGTTTATGCATTAATTCCAAATCCTGAAAAAACATTAGTACTTTGCGATAATTACGGACAAGCCGGCGCCATAAATTATTATTCTAAAAAAGGAATTAAAGCGGTTTCTTTTAATGCCGATTATGTTAATTGGTTTGACCTTACGATTCCATACATAAACCTCATCAGAATAAAAGATTACGAAGAGAAAAGCACTGAATTTGAAGAAACTGGCCCATATTTTAAATCATCTGCCATTGCTGGCAAAATAACCAATAAGTTTGCGCGCGAATACAAAACCACAATTTTTGTTTTTACAGATGCCAAAATCAATATCAACAAACGAATTGAAGCCGAAATAAATGACGAAAAGAATTATATCAAAGAATAAAGATTCAAATTCTATTTTAGCTTTTTTAGATTAAAATTAGAACAATGACAGACTTTAGCAACATTGAATATTTAAAAAATGGAAATCAAAAACAGGTTAAGGCTTTTAAGGTCTTAACTCAAAATAAGGTTTTATCGAACCTTGCCGAATTTGCCCCAATTTTGGTTGGAACAATTCCGCTTAATATTGATATAGAAAACAGCGATTTAGATATTATTTGCTATTGGAAAAGCAAAGTAAGTTTTATAGAAAAGATAAACTTGCTTTTTGAAAAAGCAACTGACTTTAATATTAGAGAGACAATTATTAGTAATAAGGAATCTATCATTGCCAACTTTAAAATAGATAGCTTTGAAATTGAAGTGTTTGGACAAAATATCCCCACAAAAGATCAAAACGGATATAGGCATATGCTTATCGAATATGAGATTCTACAATCAAAAGGCGACGATTTTAGATCAGAGATCATCAAACTCAAACAAAAAGGTTACAAAACCGAGCCCGCTTTTGCTTTTTTATTAGGCATAAAAGGAGATCCTTATGCCGAATTACTAGAATTTAAAATCTAAGCTTTATACCACACAAATATAAACCACTCTTTTTTAGATATTTAAAATCTAAAAACATAAAAACATAAAATAATTCATAATTTTCTTTGCATAACCGTATTTAGTGCTTATCTTTGCACCCGAAACAACGCGGGATAGAGCAGTAGGCAGCTCGTCGGGCTCATAACCCGAAGGTCACAGGTTCGAGTCCTGTTCCCGCTACTAAGATAAAAGCTTCAGAGAAATCTGGAGCTTTTTTTTTCTACTTTTCTGATTCTCTTTGTGGGCACAGATTGCAAATCTGCTCTATCGTTGTCTACATATCGGAGCGATCGGGTCCCCAAATCTTGCAAATACAAACCAATTTTCCCATTAAACCACATGCCCAAATTGCTTGTAGCGCGTGTTGGCAAATGTTATTTTCATTTTAGTTGGAATCTAAAATTCATATCTGAATTTACATTTTCTCCTCTTATTTGAGCAGGTTTCCAATTTTCAGTTTTTAGATATTTTTTGATTTCTTTTTCTAACTCTTTTTTAAACTTGTAATTTGTTTCTATATTAGTTAAAAAGTTGAAATTTAGTGCTTTTGATTCGCCTTTTTTGCTTACATAGAAACGTATATCTACAAAAGCATAATCATCATTTTTTCTTCTTTTTATATATCCTTTTGGATAAATCATTTTTGTTTCTACTTCTTTTTGTAATACATCGCTATAATCATCTTGATATTCACTATTATCATTTGGATAGTTTGGACGTTTGTCGCAATCAGCATAATATAAAGTATCATTTATGCTGTTCTTAAGATATAATTTATCTGAAACATCTAATATAGAATCAATAAATTTCTTTCCATATTTTTCGCTAATCTTTTCTTCCATAAAAGGACAGTAACATTGTGTTTGATTTGGATCTACAACGTCCGAAACAGCGATACCTCTAAATTCAATGTTATTTTGCTTTAAGACTAAAGTAAGTTCTTTTTCAGAACGTAATCCATGATATAATAAACCGCCCATTACATAACAGTAGACTAATTTGCCTTTTTGAATATCAATTTTTGCTTCTTTAATGCCATTTAAACAAGTTGTATCCTTTTCTGAAATATTATCAAATCTGCTTTTGCTTTCTTTTTTTACAAAATCACAAGAAAATAATGTTAAGCAAATTAATATTAGAATTATTTTCTTCATTATTTAGATTTTCATTTAGTTCGGTGATAATATCTGTCAACTAGTTTATTCTAAAGATGACATCAGAGATATTACCCAAAAATCAGGTAATTATGTCCGATAAAAGTCAGGGTTAATTTTTTCAAATATATAATTTTTTAACTACAAACTATCGAAAGGACTTTAAACTTGATTGATGAATTTTGGCACTTATATGAGTATATATGCAAATAAAAAGCAAAAAAAATTAAGATGCGCAAGTTAAAAATCTGTAATAATCCAAGATAATCTGGTTAGATATTTGAATGCTTCACACCACTAGAACAAAAGCTTCAGAGAAATCTGGAGCTTTTTTGTTTTAGATTATTTTGAGACAACTTATGCGTTCACGAGCAGGAGACATTCGCCAGCTTTCCATAAGAACTCTTCGAAGAGCGGGCCCTATTTTCGGGTTTACCAAATCATCACTAATACAAAACCAACTTTCCATTAAGCCAACTGTCCAAATGCATTGTAGCAGCTGTTATGTCCAGTTTTTTTATTGCTTATATTTTGAAACAACATATTTTCTAAGTTTTTTATTAAACCTCGGATCTGTTCCAAAACTATAATTTTTAGGCAAACCAAATTGAATTTTAAAATCAATGGTTGGATAAGCATATACTCTATCACAACCAAATGAAGAGAATACATTCCAAAACCAGAGACTATAAATTTTTCTTCCATTTAGAGTAAGTACTATTGGCAATCCCGGTAAAGGAATTTTCAAATCTGTAAATTTATGTTTCCCTTTTTCTGTTAAAATGATCTGTTGATTCTTCCAATTAAAATTCTTGATATCTTCCTCATTTAATATCGGGGCTGACTCTAACTGGGCTGTTTGCAAGTCAAAACAATATTTACAATCAGAATTTGAGTTTATATAATTTTTTACAAAGAAAAATTCAATTCCGGATTTTTGTGCGTATAGATTAGATCCAATGAAAAGTAAAAACACAAAAAATAGATTTTGTTTCATTGTTTGCAAGGTTTTTAAAATTGGCTATAACGTTCTGGTACTACAGCGGGCTTGGGACTAAATTAAGCCTTGTCTTTAGATTTGCAAAATACACGAATTGTTTTATTATTTATCTTCAGTAGTAATTTTCCAATTAATGCCAAATTTGTCAATACAAATACCATAATAAGAACCCCAAAAGGCTAAATTCATAGGCACTTTTACTTGTCCATTTTTAGACATTTCGCTAAATAATCTATTAGCCTCTACTTTACTATCTGTATGAATGATAAGAGCAAAATTATTATATTCAATTGATTCTTTATATGCTACTGAGTTGTCAGAACCCGATAATATTGTTTCTTCACTAATAGGTAAAGTGATATGCATAATTTTTTCGTCAGTTTCTTCAAAAATTTTTCTATCAGTTTTTGGAACATCTTTATAACGTCCAATATATGTAATCTCCTTTCGAAAAACTGTTTTATAAAAATTAAATGCTTCTTCGCAATTACCGTTAAAATAAATATATGGATTTAATGTAGTCATAAAAATTAAATTTAATTATTGCTATTCCACTAAAATAATACACAACATGTTCATATGTGTGACCAACTATACAAAGCTATCTAAATTTGGTAACTTTTTATAATTAAGCATTATAAATTGTTAATATCCCCATGGGATGATACTATAATAATCTTCAGAAAATTGGTTAGATATTTGAATACTTCCCGCTACTAAGAGAAAAACACCACTTGAAAAAGATGGTGTTTTTTTATTATATAGCAATTTTGTGTCATAGAAGAATTCGTTGTTAACATTATTTATTCAAAAAAATAACACTGGCTTTACTTCTAATTTAATTATTAAGTAAAATCCGAATATTTTTAAAATCATGCGCAACCTTTTACATAATTCAAAATCTATTTATTATAACTAAAACTTAATAAATTATGAAAAAGAGTATTATTTTTTTAATGCTAATTGGCCTTTTCGTTTCTTGCGATAATGAGAATGAAAACAAATCAGCAACTGAGTTAATTGGAACTTGGAAACTAATTGAAATTTCGGCCGCTCCAGGCAATAGTAGTCAGAGTTTTAAACCTGTACAAAGCAACAAAACTCTCGAATTTAAAAGCAACGGAACTATAGTAACTAATACTTCTTTATGCGATCCGTACTCAGACGAAGTTAAAAGTTCCGGAAGTTTTAGTATGGCTACTAGCTCCATAACGACTAATTGTCAAAACCCAAATATTGCAACAATCTCTTTTGAACTAAAAAACGGCGATCTGATTTTAAACTTCATTTCTAATGAAGGATATTCTCAAAAATTTCAAAAGAGCAATTAAATGATTAAACGTTACAAACAAACCTAATAAAAAAAAGCTTCAGAGAAATCTGGAGCTTTGTTATTTTTGATTGTTTTGAGGCGACTATGCGTCCGCGAGCGGGGCATTTATATGTTTTCGTATTAGCATTTAAATTCCCACGTTCTTCTAGATATCAATTGTTTGGTTAATAAAAACTTAAGAAAGTTTTTTTTATAGATCTTCAATTAATTATTACAAGCATATTTTTTCTCTTTAATTATCTTATAGTTTTTACCATCTTTTTTTTGGATAACCCAAAATGAATAATCTATGGTAGAAAAATTTCCTTTATCTATAAACGAAGTCAAATCAACTGAATATCCCGATTTAATAAAAACACTATTAATATTTTCTTTACTTGAAAGAAATAAAAATTTATCATCTATTACAGTTGTATAAATGTTTGTAATGCCTTGTGAAGCTATTAAATTTCCAAGACTATATTTAGTGATTAATATCATATCATTTTTCAGAACCTCAATGCTCCACTGAACACTTTTTGTTTGACAAAGACTATCTTTTGTCATAATTCTTTTTATTGTAGATTTCAGATGCGAATCATTTAAAAAGATAATTTCTGATGTATGAATTTTTCCTAAGGCTTCGCTTTGTGAATAACCGAAATTGTTAAATGTGAAAAACAGAAATAATATATTAAAGAGCTTCATGGTATTTTTTACTTTTGAGATTTTCTTGTTAGAACTAGCATTTCTTTTAACTCAAAACTTGGAAACCCAAATCCTGAAATATTCATCGCTTAAACAGTATAAAGTCACATACATTTTCGCAGCTTTTTATAAGGAACTCTTCGCAAACGAAGCTAGTTTCATTATTACTTCATAAAAATACTTAATCTGAAACATTATCAAATTCATTATAAAGTTGTAGAATTTCATTTTTTGTTTCTTCACTCAAAGAATCATAATCAATCGAATCATTATTAAAGATCTCCAGAAACTTCAACTTCAAATCAGGATAATTTTTCCAAAAATTTTCATCAATACTTAAAAGCCTTAATAGCAAATCTCCTTCAAAATACTCCGCATCTATAAGAGGATTATTAGTTAGAATTTCAATAGCAATTGGTACTAAATATTTTAATCCAATATTTTGCCCTATTAACAATCTAATATCCTCAGGTTGTAAAAGCCGTATTCTCTTGTCCATAAGTTCAAAGGTTCGATCTACTGTAAAAGAGTTGAATTCTGGCTTTTCAGACATACATTTTCCATCCAAGTCATTGATACTTTTTTCCAATATTTCATTATTATTTTCCCAATTCATTTTTTACTTTCTTTAAAAACACATTCTGTATTTGGTCTTTCTTGCTTTGCATTTCATTTCCGAAGTATTCATAATTTAAGCACCATAAAGTCAGATACATTTTCGCAACTTTTTATAAGGAACTCTTAGCAGTGCAAAATTCTTCTTTGATAAAGTCGCTAATAACATTCGGGATTAAAAGCATTCCTATTAACTTATCGATCATTTGGGTCGTAGACATTTTCAGGATGAGTTTTTTTCATTTCTTCAAAGCTTTTCCTTCCTTCTTTCATTTCCTTAGCTTCTTGCCAAACACGACTATCCCAAAATCTTGTATCATTAATATTGTATTTACCCTCAATGTTGTTCATTTCCCCTAAATAAATTCTTCTAATCATTTCAGAAGCTTTTTCTAGTGATTCGGTTGATGTCGAGCTATATTTTAATTTGTCAAAAAATTCAATATTGTTTCTTTTGTATGCTATATAACATTCTCCTTCATATTGCATACCTTTTTCTGCATATTCATTCTTTTTAGTCAAGAGTGCCAAGAATACAATTTTTCCATTATTCCCATAAAATACCGTATCTATTTTAGCCCCTAAAAGCGTGGTTACATAACGGGGATTTAATACGCTATTGATAGAATCATAATAGACCTTTATTGCAACAGTCAAAAGCGACAAATCTTTCTTATATACATCCTTTTTGACTTTATTGACATTAATAAATTCTTCAGGTGTACTTGTTTTACTTTGACATGAAACAATAAATATTAAAAGCATTGAATAAAATAAAATCTTCATTTTTTTTTAGTTTTTACAATTTTCACATTTTCCCGCCCCAGAAGTACTCATCATTTAAACAGAACAAATCATAGACATTTACACACCTAATTATGAAAAACTTTTAAAGAAGAAAAACTGATTAATCTTTAAAAAATCTTTCATCGTTATCATCTCCTAAAAATATTTTTCTTTTATGTTTTGATTTTTTTGAAGGGTGAATAAAAGAAACAAATGGTGCTTTTATTTTGCTAGATATAGTTATTACCGTATCTAATACAGAAACACCACTTGAATCAATTTTAAAATTAACCTGAATATCTGAAGAGCTTATCTTTATTTTTGGCTCATAAAAAGAACATAGATTTTCTTTATCTATAGTTCCATATATTGACTTATCGAATAAAACATTTCCTTCTATCGAAACAATAATCCTATCATTGTTATAAGCATATCCCAAAATTTTAACCTCTTTTTCTTTTGAGCACGAAAAGAGAAAATAAAATGAGCACATTAATATAATTAATTTATATGTTTTCATTTATTACTATTAATTAAATTTCAAACCATTAGAGGTATTCATTATTTAAGCAACACAAAGTTAAAGACATTTACAAAGCTTTACGTTAGAAACTCTTCTTGGAACGAGAGAAATAAACAATATGCTGTTTTATAACTTCTCTAACAAATTACCATCTGAAACACTACACGATTTTTACCACCACAAAATTTTCTCTTCAGCTTTTTTTAATTTAATTTTCAAATCTACATTTATTTGATTCTTTTCTAAAATAATTTCTTTTCTATAATCATAACAATCTTCAAATCTTGCTATTACAGTATAATCCTTATCAAGTATTAAAGTTTCTTTCCTTGAATCATATCCTCCTTCATCATAATATACTTTATAAACATTCTTATAGTTTTTGAAATTTACTTTTCCTTTTGTACACAAATAAAAATTATCTAATTTTCTGTCAACAAAATAACAGGTATCTTTAAGTGTGGGAGAGAAAAACATATACCTACTCTTATCATTTTGTATATTGGAAAAAATATAAATATCCGTTCCCTTTCTATAAAAATCACGCAAATAAGCATTATTCTTTTTTCCATTTAGGCTTATTGATAGGTATTTTTCAATAATTGTATCTTTTCTAAACTCGTATTTTCTAATAGAAAATCCAATTAAACTATCATTTCTCGAATACAATTTGTAATACATATTCTTTTCTGTGATTGTAGCATTTTTACTTTTTTTTCACAACATACAAATAGAATTATAATACTAAAAATCAAAACACTAAGTTTTAAAACTATTTTATTCATTTTATTTTTCTTTTTCGCTCCCCAAAATATTCATCATTAACGCTACACAAATGTCTCCAACTTTCAAACTATAGTTTAACACAAATTGTTTCTTGTTAGAGGTTTAAATATATACAATCTAGTTTATACCACATAAATTTCTTCTGTGTGATTTCCGTATTGTCAAAATTAATTTCCTTTATTTCTTCAATAGTTTTACTAAAAAGGCATACAACCTTAAAACATTTACAAAGTTTTTTTTATAAAAAAATCTTCACACAATCCTTCAGTTTTTTTCTTTTATATTTACTTTCTTTAAACAAAATCACTCAAAGTTCGAAATTCGCTAAGTTTTTCATATGAAAATTTTGGAAACGCAAAGAAAATAATTATCACTATCTAATTTTTGCCTTAATTGTACTATTCTATGACATTTTTAAAATTGGAAAAAAAACAACTTCTTGTTCTATTTTTACTAGTATTCCAAATTGGATTTTCTCAAGACAAAATTCTCTTTGTTTACGACAAAACAACAAATCTACCTATTGAGAATGCCAATATTTTTTATCCAAACCTCAACGAAGGAACATTTACAAACTCCGAGGGAAAAGCCTCTATCTACATTAGAAACTCAGATTTAAAAATTTCAAGCATTGGTTTTGAAGATGAGATTCTAGACATGAATAAAAAGAAAACCTTAGATACAATATTTCTAAAACCTACAATTGTTCAGCTAGACGAAATTGTTGTAAAATCATTTAATCTAAATAAAGCGTTACAATATGTATTAGATAAATATGATGAATTATACGCAAATACTCCATTTGAAAAAGAATGCAATTTTAAAGAAACCGTAATAGTTGATAATCAGCTAAAAAGATTAATCCTGGCAAAAGTTAATTGGTGGGATAAAAAATATGAACTCCAAAAGAAAAGCGACATAAAACTAAGACTTGGAGCTATTGATTACAATAAAAATATTCCGCTTAATATTTTTATTGATGTTCCACGAATCAACGAAAACAAAAGTGGTTACGTTGTGCCAAATTCATTAGTTAGTACCATTTATCTGAATTCACTTCTTTCAAATTTTATAAAAAACACTAAAAATTTATCAAGCAAAGTCGAAGAATCTTCGCCTGATCAGATCGCTGTTTCATTTGAATCTGAGTGGGCAATTATAAATGATGTTTCCAGTCGATCAATTGGCAAGTTTGTTTTTGATAAAAATTCAAGAGCTATTCTAGACTTCATCAATACAATCGAGTACAGAAACAAGTTGACAAAAGGTATCGTGAAAGAGAATCAAAAAGAATCCATAAACGAAACAAAAAAATCATACATGAGATTAACGTTTTACAAAATACCTAATGATAAATGGACATTAAAATCTTTTGAATCGAATGTAGAAGGATCTATTTCTTACGATAACAAAACGCATCCGTCTGTTTTTGGAAATTCTATTTACGTTTTAAAAGAAACAAGTATAAACAAAGTAAACAATGATGGATTAATTGATTTATCTAAACCCATCTATCAAAGTTTGCCTGCTAAAACAATTACCAGCACAAACTCTATACTTTTAAATAAAGAAGAAAGCGATTTTGTAGAAAATAAATAAGATAACTTTATAAAAACACAATAAAAAATTATAAAAATATTCTTTCAAATAAAGAAAATATTAAAATATTTTTCAATTTTATAAAAAATAATAATTTTAAAAAAACGCTGCTTTATCTTTCCCTACATGCAAAACAAAACATTATTTATCAAACAAATACACTTTACTTAGCTCAGTTTTTTTGCGTTTGATATTTTCAAAATGTGCCATTTTACAAAAAAATCAAAAAACTTTTTTTCAAAATCGTTTTGTGTATTCTAAAAATAGTTGCACTTTTGCACCCGCAATAACAAAGCAGGCCCGTTCGTCTATCGGTTAGGACGCATGGTTTTCATCCATGTAAGAGCGGTTCGATTCCGCTACGGGCTACAAAACAAGCTTCAGAGAAATCTGGAGCTTTTTTTATGCAAAACATTTACCTCGCTACTTTTATCATTCATAAAATCGAAGAAAATTTACCGCAAAGAACGCTAAGTTTTTTTTACTCTTAGCTTTTATAAAAGATAAAGTCCGCAAAGCTGAGTCAATACAAAGCTTTGCGGACTTTGTGCTTTAAAAGCATTCTTAGATAAAAATCTTTGCGGTCTTTGCGGTAAAAAATAATTAAGTACTTTTTTTTATGCTTTCCCACTACATTAACGTTGATCTGAAAACACCTAATAATACATCATAAAAAATAGAGCAATTTCCATAAGATTTACCATTTCCAAAAACCTTCAAAAACCTTGTAGTATCAAAAATAATTTCTACAAATTCTAACAATGAACGCTTCGAAATACAAGGGATAATTAACAATTTATTCTTATGAGAACTGGGGTTAGATTGATAAAATATTTATAGATTTGCAAACTTTTACAAAATAGTTTTTACGTCGTAGTATTTTAGATTTGATAGGCAACCACTCTATCATTTCGTCTTTTAAACAATAATAATTATAAAGTCGTTTTTTACTTTTATAATTACTAAAAAAGAGAATAAATTACTCTTGAGAAGTATACTTCTTTAGTCTTAAACTATTTGCATTTAAAACCATTAATTTAAACTACTAACCTACAAACGAGTACAAAAACAAATCATTACAACATCCTTTATCCAAATTATTTACAAACACAACTAAATCTAATGTTTAAAAAAAACAAACCCCAAATTTTATTTTTTATTCTTTTAAGTCTATTTTTTTCAATCAGTTCCTTTTCTCAAAAAAATGTTTACGCCGGAATTGAAATCGGACGTCGAGCAATAAAAGTTTCTGTTCTCGAGGTTAACAATATCAAAAAAGCCGATTATAAAATCCTTTATTTCGCAAACGAAAGACTTAGCCTTGCCGACCACATTACGGCTACTGGCGCACTTACTCAGGAAGACATCAACAAAACTGGTGTTATCATTTTTGATCAATTACGAAAAATAAGAAAGGACTTTAAACTTCTTGAAGAAAACATCTTTATTGTGGCTGCCCCAGTTTTCTCATCTGCCAGCAACATCGATGCTTTAAAAACCAAAGTTAATTCTCTAACAAACAAAACTTTTGACATTATTGATGTTAACGAGGAAGCTAAAATACTAGTTAAAGGCGCTATTCCTCCTGTTGATTATGCCAATGCTCTATTGCTTGATATTGGTGCAAAAAGCACTCGAGGCGGGTACATCGAAGAGGTTAACGACAACAAATTAGAATTTATTCCGCTTGAGCTTGATTTTGGTACCACAACTCTTACTGATGCAGTAAAGAAAACAGTTGCCAACAAAAGCCAAACAAACGACATGGCGGTATATCAGGAAAAATCTTTTGATTTTAACACCGTTCTACGCAAGAAGATTAAAGAAATGCTAGATGCAAACCCGCTTTTAGCTAAGAAAGAAAAGATCTATTTATCTGGTGGAGCTGTTTGGGCTTTTTCAACGTTATACTATGATGAAAACGTTAAAGATCATTATGTTCCTTTAACGATGGAAGACATTTTAGAATATGATGCAATCTTAAAGAACAACTTCAACAAATATAACAACCTTGCTAAAACCAATAAAGAAGCTGCAAGAGTTTTAAGCACATACGACCAAACCTACCTAATTTCTGCAAATAACATACTATTGTCATGTGTAGAAGGTATTCCAAATCTAGAAAAAAAGAAAATGTACTTTGTAAAAGAAGGACAAGTAACTTGGCTTATCTCGCACATTGCAGATCGTTCTAAAAAAGTAAATACTAACTTTTAAAGCACTGCTTTATCAGAATATAATACAAAAGAAAGCTTCAGAGAAATCTGGAGCTTTTTTAATTTCAGCCTCATTCATTAAAAACTCCTAATCAATTTATTTTTAGATCTTAAATCATCTTACATAACAAATAAAACTTGTATTTTTATAATGAAGTAAATGAGTGTATTTATTATGGCGGAGACGAAAAATTCAAATACTACTATAAACCTTTTCAAGAAAAGAATCGTTATCTACTTTTCTAAAAATGGCAGACTAATGAGCCAGATTGTCTTGACATTTACTTTTTTCGTGATAGGTTTTTGGTTTATAAAAAACGAACAAAACGAGCTTTATCAAATTAAAAACAGCATTACCAATGCAAAACCTATATGGTTACTCGTTGGGCTTTTAGCCACTATTTTATACATCTTTTTACAAGGTTTAATGTATGTCGTATCATTCTCTGCGATTGATGCCAGAATAACCTGGAAAGATGCTACTTCTCTATTTCTAAAACGCAATTTTATAAGCGTGTTTATTCCCGCGGGAGGCATAACATCACTTTTATATTTTACTGAGCCATTATTAAAAAAAGGAACTACAAAAACACAAGTTCATCTTGCTTCTGCGATATATGGTTTTGTTGGTATTGTATCTGTGATTCTTTTTGCAATACCACTGTTTCTTTTCTCGCTACTAAAAGAAACTATTGGTTACGACGAATGGCTGGTTTTAGGCCTTATAATTCTCATAATTTCATTATTCTTCTTTATTTTTAATTCTATACTTCAAAGAGGAAAAATCCATGATTTCATTATTAAAAAATTCCCTAAAACCGAACCTTTCTTAGCAGATTTACAAGATCACAAAATAGATCGAAATAAATTTTTCAGAATAATTTTATGTTCTGTAATTATTGATATTGTTGGTGTAACGCATATTTATATTGCAATGAAAGCGCTTTTGTTTGAGCCATCTTTTTATGCCGCTGCAATGGCTTATGTTGTTGCAGTAATCTTTTTGATTATTTCTCCCTTTTTAAGAGGTTTGGGCGCTGTCGAAGTTTCTATGGGATACATATTAATTAAGTATGGCTTTAACAATATCGAAGCAGTTGCCATAACTTTATTTTATCGTTTTTTCGAATTTTGGCTTCCTCTTCTTGCAGGTATAATTCTTTTTGTATCAAGAATACATAAGCTTTTAATGCGTGTTGTACCAGCTTTACTTTTAATGATTTTGGGTATTATTAATATCATCTCTGTACTTACTCCCGCAATTAACGACAGACTTCACGCGCTTAAAGCTTTTTTGCCCATAGAAGCTATAAGCACCTCAAATTATCTGGTATTAACTACAGGACTTTTTCTATTGGTAACAGCTGCTTTTATGCTAAAAGGACTTCGAATGGCTTGGTGGTTTGCAGTACTTTTGGCTGTAGTTTCTTTGATAGGAAACCTTACTAAAGCAATTGATTTTGAAGAATCTACTGTAGCTTTTGTTGTTTTATATGTTTTGTTTATCACGAGAAAAGAATATTATATACAAACAAATCCCCGACTTGGTCTTATTGGTTTACAAACCTCTTTATTAAGTGTTTTGGCAGTTCTTATTTACGGCGTTTTGGGCTTTTATTTTTTTGATAAAAAACATTTTAATATTGATTTCAGTTTAGACCAATCGATTCGGTACACGCTTCAGAATTATTTTTTGGTTGGCAGCGACGATCTGCATCCAACGGGAACTTTTGCTGTCCATTTTTTAATTTCACTTAAAATTAGCGGATTACTTTCTTTTGGATTTTTAATCTATACTTTGGTAAAACCTTACATCTTAAAAAATACACCTACAGAAGAAGAAAAAGCGATTACAACACAACTAGTCCAGCAATACGGAGATTCGAGTCTTGATTATTTTAAAACTTATTTTGATAAATTATTCTTTATTTCAAAAAGCAAAAACGCCTTTATTTCGTACCGATTGTCAGGAAATTTTGCTGTTGCTTTAGAAAATCCTGTTGGAAATTCCAGCGAAGAAATTAAATGCTGTATTCTCGAATTTGATACCTTTTGTTATGATTTTGGATTAAGAAGCATTTATTACCGAATTCCGGAAACTGACTTAAAAACGTATACTGAAATTGGCAAAAAATACTTTTTTCTTGGTCAAGCTGCAATTGTAAATCTTCAGGAGTTTAATATGGAGGGACAAAACCGAAAATCACTTCGAAATGCAATTAAAAAAATTACCGATATTGGTTTGAAAGCCAGCATAAATGAACCTCCTATAAAAGATGGATTATTACAGCAAATTAAAGCGGTTAGTGATCAATGGCTACAAGAAAATTCACGAAAAGAATTGCTTTTTTCGCAAGGAATTTTTCTGTGGGAAGATCTCAAAAAACAAACAATTATAACGGTAGAAAACAACGAAGGAAAAATCCTTGCTTTCTTAAATATCATTCCGGATTATGCGAAAAATGAAAGTACTTACGACCTAATCAGGAAAACAAATGATGCTCCAAATGGAGTTATCGACTTTATTATGGTCGCGCTTTTTAATCATTTAAAATCAAAAGGAATTACTTATGTCGATCTTGGTTTAGCGCCAATGAGCGGCATTAAAAACCCGCAAACAATTCAGGAAAAATCTATGAAATATGTGTACGAACGAGTAAAATCATTTTCGCACTATAAAGGTTTACGCGATTTTAAAGATAAGTTTTCGCCTTCGTGGCACAATCAATACATTGTTTTTTCAGATGATTATGACCTGATTCAGATACCTCGTATTTTATCGAAAGTAATAAAACCTTAGATTTAATTATATTAAACCAACCTACAAGTGCCTCCAAAGCAACCCTAAACCGTTTTTAGAATTTTTACAAAAAAATTAACAAGCTAACCAGCCAAATAAAATTATATTTGCCACCGACTATGACAAAAAAGTTCTACATATTGCTATTCGTAACGCTTGGTTTCCTAATGGGACCAACTTTGACGTATGCGCATGGAACGAAAAAAGAAATGTCATGTTGCAAAAAAGAATCTTCGACAAAAGACTGTTGCAAGAAAAAAGGTTCTAAAGAAAAAGGTCACGATTGCGAAAAAGGTTGTCTAGGGAATTCTTGTACTTCTCCAACCGGTAATTGTAGTTTTTCGCCAATGGTTCTTTTTCAGACAGAAAACAATTCACTTTTTAGTTTCTCTGAAAAAAGACAAACGTATTACTATTCAGAAATCTTTATTTCTTCAGATTTCCGTTCTATCTGGCTTCCACCTAAAATAAGCTAGATTTATTTCCTGACAGCCATAAGTCTGTCTTTTTTAAAGTCTGTTTTTACAGCAAAAAAATCATTTACATTTTAATCCAATTCTATTTTCAGAACTAGCTGTATTTGCTATAGTTTCTGCTGTGTTTTAGGATTAATTCAATCAACAAAATTCACATACGATGAACTCAATAAAACAATTATTGATGGTAATGACTTTATTACTATCTGTTACTTTCGCGAGCGCGCAAATCAAAAATAAAACTACCGAAACTGTAAAAATCAATGGCAATTGCGGCATGTGCAAGAAAACCATCGAAACCGCTGCCAATATTGATAATGTTGCCAAAGTAAACTGGAACAAAGACACGAAAATTGCTACTGTTACTTACGACAAAAAGAAAACGAATCTGGACGCGATACTTAAACGTGTTGCTGATGCAGGATATGATAACGAAAAATTTAAAGCTTCGACTGCTACTTACGACGGATTGCACGGATGTTGCCAATACGATAGAGACGCTAGCCCTAAAAAAGCAGAATAATCAAAATCATTTAAAAAAAACATCATGTTCAAAATAAAAAATACAATCACATTATTCACTCTTATAGCAACCGTTGCTGTAGCAAGTGCACAAATAAAAGTAGGAGATTCATTTCCGGATGTTCAACTTCAAAACGATAAGAATACCACCGTAAAACTTAATTCATTTAAAGGAAAAACTGTTTTAGTAGATTTTTGGGCTTCTTGGTGTGCGCCTTGCCGAATGGCCAATAAAAAATTAGTAAAACTGTACGATCAATACAAAGGTCAGAATTTTGAGATTGTTGGAATATCAATCGACAACGACAAAACAAAATGGCTTAAAGCTATTGAGAAAGACAAAATGAAACATCAGCAATTAATCGATCCAAAAGGTTTTGATGCTAAAACAGCTGTAACTTTTGGAGTTGATGCCTTGCCTTCGACTTTTCTTTTTGATGCATCAGGAAAACTGATTGCCATAAACCCAACTGAAGCTCAAATTACTGCTCAAATCACAAAAAACAAAAAATAAAATGAAAACTCTAAATATAAAATTCATCGCCGCAGCACTTGTACTATTATTAACTGGTGTAAACTCTTATGCGCAAACAACAAAGGTCGAAATAATGGCAACAGGACTAACGTGTTCTATGTGCTCGAATGCCATCAATAAACAATTAAAATCATATGCTGAAGTAGACAGTATTGGTACAGATTTAAACACTAATACTTTTACGGTTTACTTTAAAAAAGACCAATCATTGCAACCTAAGGTCTTGAAAAATGCAGTCGAAAAAGCTGGTTTCTTTGTTGGTTCTATGGTTTTAACAACAAAATTTCATACGGATAAAATTGAGGATAATACAACGCTAAAAGTAGACGATGCAACGTATAACTTTATCGATATTAAAAACCCTGTCGCACATGCAGAAGCAAAATACAGAATCTTGAATAAAGGTTTTGTAACTCAAAAAGAATACAAAAAACTACTAAAATCGTATTCTAAATATCCTACTTACGCGGTAGAAACTGAAAATGAATATTACTTAAAAGCACTATAAAAATGAAATATCTATCAATAATTTTATTATTCTTTTTTTCATACACTATAGATGCACAAGAATTATTTGTAGTAACCGAGCCCGCTAGTAACGTTCCAGCGGGTTCTATTGGAGTTCGTGTTGGACAATCGCTTATGGATAACAAATTTAAAAGCGGTTCTATGTACAATTTAACACCAGAGGTTACCTGGGGAATCAACAAAAATTTAATGGTTCGTACCTCAGCTTTTTTAAGCAATCAGGACAACGGATTAGGGCTTAAAGGTGGTGGCGTTTATGCTAAATATCGTTTCTTTTCTGTAGATGATTTACAGAGTCATTTTAGAATGGCGGCTTTTGGACGATACAGTTATAATAACTCATTCTTCAATCAGGAAGCGATCGATTTAGCCAACGGAAATTCGGGTTACGAAGCTGGTTTAGTGGCAACACAATTAATTCATAAAGTAGCTTTAAGTTCATCTGTAAGTTATGTGCGTGCGCTTAATAATCCTGATTATAGTTTTCCGGATGCTTTGGGTAAAAATGCTATAAATTATACTTTCTCAGTTGGTAAATTAATGTATCCGAAAAAATATACAAGTTTTAAACAAACCAATATTAATGCCATGTTGGAGTTTACCGGACAAACGATTACCGAGAACGGAAAATCATATTTAGACGTCGTTCCTTCGATTCAGTTTATCATCAATAGTCAGGCTAGAATTGACCTTGCCTACAAAAAAGAATTGTACAGTTCTATGCAACGCGCGGCAACTGATGGTGTTTTCTTAAAACTGGAATATACTTTTTTTAACGTGACGAAATAAATTACTTTTTAAGGTTTTAATTATTTCACGCAGATTTTATACTAATTTTTGTCATCCTGACGAAGGAAGACACGAGCGATCGCGAACTGGCGAAGCAATCTCCACAATAAACTTCGACAAAGATTAAACAACTTTGCAGAGTTACTTGCGAAGATTCCTCCTCTGTCGGAATGACAACTGCACGCGAAGATTCCACGAAAAAAACTTTTCATATCTGGCTAAATATTGTTTCACGCAGATTTAAAAAAGATTTAAGCAGATTTTAATTTATAAAAAATCTGTTTAAATCTGTAGAATCTGCGTGAAACAAAAATCCTTTAAATCTGTGGCTGAAAAAACTATTTAGCATACAGAAAAATCACATCATCACCAGAACAAATCGTTCTGAATAAATATATAATATGAAGAAAATCTTTTATTTATTATTTCTGTTCTTTGCTTTTTTTAAAGCCGAAGCGCAGATAATCAATCCGGTAAAATGGGAAGCTTCAATTGAGAAAAAATCCAACTCAGAGTTTGTTCTTTCCTTTAAAGGAGACATCGAAAAAGACTGGCACGTTTACTCTCAATTTACACCAGAAGATGGTCCGCTTCCTGCCGAATTTCTTTTTCATGATCACAAAAACAATTATGAACTTGTTGGAAAAGCAACCGAAAGCGAAACAAAACGTGAGTTTAACGACGTTTTTGGTGTCGACGAAATCTTCTTTACAGACAAAGTTGTTTTTACGCAATTAATCAAACAGATTAATCCCGAAAAAGAAACGATTCAAGTAGAACTTTCGTATCAGGTTTGCAAAGAAAACTGTATTAGCGAAAGCAAATATTTTGAGTTTAATCTTAAAACGCTTAAAGCGAAAGAGATTCAGGCTGCCGATATTTCGAACGAAAAAACAACCAAAAAAGAGACAAAAACGATCGTAGAAAAACAACCTGAATCTAAGAAGTCTGATTCTAGTTTATACATGATTTTCTTTATTGCTTTCTTGTCCGGATTTGCGGCATTGCTTACGCCTTGCGTGTTCCCGATGATTCCAATGACCGTAAGTTTCTTTACAAAACAAAGTAAAACCAAAGCCAAAGGAATTAAAAATGCAATTATTTATGGTGTTTCAATCATCTTAATTTATGTATTTCTAGGATCAGTAATTACCTTACTTTTTGGTGCCGATGCCTTAAATGCATTATCTACCAATGTTTGGTTTAATGTTATTTTCTTTGTTCTATTGGTTGTATTTGCTTTATCATTTTTAGGAGCTTTCGAAATTATGTTGCCAAATTCATGGGCGAATAAAGTAGATCGTCAGGCGGATAAAGGCGGAATTTTAGGAATCGTATTTATGGCATTGGCGCTTGCAATTGTTTCTTTTTCTTGTACTGGGCCAATTATTGGAACTTTATTGGTTGAAGCTGCTTCTAAAGGCGGAATTGCTCCTATTGTTGGAATGCTGGGTTTTTCATCTGCATTGGCATTGCCTTTTATGTTGTTTGCCATGTTTCCGGGTTGGTTAAATACATTGCCAAAATCTGGCGGATGGCTCAATACGGTAAAAGTCTTTTTAGGTTTTCTGGAATTGGCTTTGGCATTCAAATTTTTATCTAATGCTGATTTGGTTTTACAATTGCATTGGTTTGAAAGAGAAATATTCTTAGCCATTTGGATTGCTATTTTTGGTACTTTGGCTTTCTACCTATTCGGAAAAATAACATTACCGCACGATTCTCCATCGTCATCAATTTCAGTAGGGCGATTGTCTATGGGATTAATTGTATTGGTCTTTACTATTTATCTGATTCCGGGATTATGGGGCGCACCTCTCAAATTAATTAGTGGCTTCCCTCCTCCTATGACGTATAGTGAATCTCCGTATGGCGTTGGTGGTTCTAACCGCGAAACTGCATCATCCGCGAAAGCGTTACCAGACGGCGCACATAAAGGTCCGCATGATATTATGGCATTTACAGATTACGAAAAAGGATTGGCTTATGCCAAAAGTGTAAACAAACCTATTCTTCTGGATTTTACAGGATTTGCATGCGTTAATTGCCGAAAAATGGAAGATTACGTTTGGTCTGATCCACGCATTTTATCAATCTTAAACAATGAAGTTGTTTTGATTTCGCTTTATGTTGATGATAAAAGAGAGTTACCTCTTGAAGAACAATATGTCTCCGAAGAAACTGGAAAAAAAATAAAATCGATAGGGAATAAATGGAGCGATTTTCAAATTACACGTTATAAAGCAAACGCTCAACCTTATTATATTATCTTAGATACTAACGAGAAAAGCTTGAATAAAGCAACAGGATATACACCCGATATTGCCGAATATGAGCAATGGCTGAAATCTGGTATCGAACAATTTAAAAAATAATAAAAACTGCCCGAAGATTAATTTTCGGGCAGTTTCTTTTTACTATAAATTACAAAAGAAAACAAGTCTTAAACAAAGAATAATACTCTAACTTTGAGTATTACTTTAAAAAAAGAAGTTCAAGTTTTCAGTTTAAACTACTAATGAAAGATACACAAACCAATCAAAAAGGCTGCGTTATTCAGGAATGCGACACAGATTATATCAATCAAAGTACAGGTTCTCCGATGTATAATATCTTTCTTTTGGAAGGAACAGGAAAAGTAAGTGTCGATTTAGTCGAATATGCTTTTGAGGGTAAAATTGTCTTGTTTACAACTCCTTATCAAATTATTTATTTTGATACTGAACGACCGATTAAAATGAGAAGGCTTCAATTTCATGGTGACTTTTATTGCATCGAATATCATAAAAAAGAAGTGGCTTGCAATGGTCTTTTGTTTAATAATATCTACCAACAAACTTATATTAATCTTGACAACGAAGATTATATTGAAATGGATTATATACTGAAAAAAATAATTCTCGAACTCGAAGATTCCAGCAGTTATGCGACCGCAGTTGTTAAAGCTTATTTACAATTGATTCTGGCCTTGTGCAGTAAAATTAAATCGAAAGAAATTAGTATTGCGGAAGAGAAAACGACGAATCATCCGTTGATGAAGTTTAAAATATTATTGGAAAATAATTTTCATAAAGAAAGACAACCTTCTTTTTATGCAGAACAAATGGGTTTGTCTCCCAATAATTTTTCGAAGATTTGCAAACAACATTTTTTAAAATCTCCTTCGACTTTAATTCATCAAAGGGTGATTTTGGAATGTAAAAAATTGATTCATCTGAGTTACAAAAGCATGAAAGAAATTGCGGCGGAATTAAATTTTGATGATGAGAATTATTTTAGCCGATACTTTAAAAAACATACCGGAATTACGCCAACTGCTTTTCGGGAAAATGTTGGAATTTCGATTGTGGCAGATTTGTCTAGGGAATAGCCACATTTGTCCATTGCGACCGTAATAGTGTATTCTTAATTTTGTATATCAATTTTAAACGTATGAAAATGTTAACAATCTTAGCAAAATTACAAGGTCAATTTTTCAATTTAATGCGAATCGCGATCTTTATCGTTATGGTTTGGATTGGCGGTCTTAAAGCTTTTCAATATGAAGCAGATGGCATTGTGCCTTTTGTAGCCAATAGCCCTTTGATGAGTTTCTTTTATCATAATCCGAGTGAATATAAAGATCATAAAAACAAAGAGGGGGAAATGGTTCAAAAAAATATTGAATGGAATACCCAAAACGGAACTTATACTTTTTCGTATGTATTAGGAACCGTTATTGTTATTATTGGGTTATTGACTTTATTGGGTATTTTTAATAATCGTTTGGGGCTTATTGGTGGCTTACTTACCGCTGGTATGGCAATCGTTACGCTTACTTTTTTAATTACAACTCCCGAGGTATGGGTACCCAATCTAGGTGGAGATTTACCAACACCTCAATATGGTTTTCCATATCTTTCTGGTGCAGGTCGATTGGTTATAAAAGATATTATTATGTTTGCAGGAGGTTTAATTGTAGCTTCTGATTGTGCTAAAAAATTATTGAATGACTCAAAACGTGGATAAAACTAAATTAATTCGTTACGGCTTTGCACTTCTTATAATTGTTTTGATGGTTGGCGCATCTGAATGGTTTGGAGAGAAAGAAATTTTGTTTCCAGAGATGGCTGCATTAGCACTTGGCTTATGGGTTATCGATAAAAAAATATGGACGATTAGCAGACCAATGCTTGTTGTTTTAATGACTTTTTGCGCCTTTTTTGGAATTTTAATTGTAAGCTACTCTCCGTTTCCTCTTTTAGTAAATATTGCTATTTCGTTTATCTACACTTCCCTTTGCCTTATCGTTACACGAACAACATTAATACCAATAACCTCAGCGGCAATGCTGCCTGTTTTATTAGGAACAGATTCTCTAATTTATCCCATTTCTGTTTTTGTCATGAGTGTTTTAGTGGTTTCTGGACAATGGCTTTTGGAAAAAAATGCATTGCGTAAACCTATCTCTTTCGACAAAAAAAAGGGATACTACAAACACAATACAAAGCATTGGACTAAATTATTTTTTTGGTTGCTGGTTATAGCTGCAATTCCAGTTTATACGGGCAAAGTATATTTTATTGTACCTCCGTTAATTGTAATGTTTATAGAATTTAGTTCCTCGTCATCAGGGTTTCGTAATCGTCCGTTGCAAGTATATTTTGTAGTGATTACGGCGGCAATTCTAGGAACTTTTACACAATATTATTTGCATAACACATTGGGAATTTCTCAAGTATATTCTGTTCTATTGCTGTTTATATGCCTTTTCTTTCTTTTCGAAATTGTTGGAAAACCATTTGCTCCGGCTTGTGCAATTGCGATGGTTCCTATGATTATTCCGCAACAAAATATATTGTATTATCCTGCTGAAGTGGCAATTGGTGCTGCCGTATTTTTGTTTGTGTCGATGATCTTTTTTCTAAAATGCTATCGCTGGAAACGCGAACATCTTATGGTCTGTTTTGTCCCTGATTTTTTAAGAAGCAGAATCGAACGTCCAAACCGAAAAGAGAAAGAAATACTTTAAGAAATTAGAAAATTTTAAATCAGGAAAGTACATCACTTTCTATTCTTTAGCCATTCTTCGAGAGGTTCAATAATTGTATTTAAAGTCACCACTAAAAAAGTACAAATTAAGGTTTCTATAAAATAACCCGAAGCAGCCATACAGCCAATTGCAGCACTACACCATATTGTTGCTGCCGAATTTAACCCATGTACATTTGGACCTTCTCTAAAAATAACTCCAGCACCCAAAAATCCAACTCCCATAACGACCTGAGCCGTAATACGGGTTACATCAATATTTGGTGTTGCTTCTGCAACTTTTATAGACAACAACACAAAAGTTGCTGCTCCAATCGCTACTAGCATATTGGTTTTTAATCCGGTTTCTTTATGATGCCATTGTCTTTCAAAACCAATTATTAATCCGGCCAATGTGGCCATTCCAACCCGTACTAAAAATTCTGTTGTACTCAAAATGATTATCTTTTTTTAGTATTAAAAATAGTCTAATTTCTTTATCCTATTAAAAGTAAAAATAAACAAAATCATCGCAATCCTAAATAAAATACAATTACTCTAAAGAAATAACTAGCAGCAAATATCCTAAATAAGCTTTCTATTCTAGCTGATTTAGTAAATACAAATAGGGTGGAAAAGAATGATGAATCATTAAATCCTTGCTATTATTTGGAAATTTTTCATAATAAACAGCATCATTTGGATTTGGATAAAGAACAATTGTATTTCCTGTACGCACGTAATTATTGCTGTTGTAAAATTGCGGTGCTACAAACTCAGGTAAATAATCATCTTTTACTTTTTTTGCTATTTCTGTTCCCAGTAATTTTTGATAGGTTTTAACGGTTTTACGTGAAGGATTTGTTAGTTTCCCGTACACCATATTCAAGAACATTCTTTTAAATAAAGTCTGTTGTTTTATTGTTTCTTCTACTAACGGTATTGGGCTTACTATTGGTAAATCTTCCGGCATTTCGACAGAAAATGGGGTTTGCGGAACCCAATCTGCTGCACTTACAACATTATATGCCCAACCGTTTTGAGTTTTACGCTCGTAATCGTACGCGAAATATAAATTCCCTGGTTTTGGCGCAGCACTGCAATAGGTTTTAAAACGAATATCGGCAGGTAAATCACCACTGCTTTGTAAATTATAAAAGTACGCTGTAAGCAAATAACTGATTCCTCCGCCCTGACTATGTCCCATGATAATGAAATTCTTGATTCCGGCTTTGTAACAGGAATCGATTCTTGGGAGCATATCTTTAGAAAGAAAAGCGGTACTTAAAAGATATCCTGTATGAACTGCCGCATGATCATTTGTAGATAATTCGTATTTAAAGGTTTCGGTATTGGATACTTTTAATTCTCCTTTTGCAGGCGACATTGCAGCATAAAGATTCGCAAGCCAGCTCTCTGGTTTTTCTGTAGTTCCTCTTGTACATATTACTGCTGTGTTACCATCTTTGAGCCATAATTCCCATAAATTATCCAATCCCATTGGTTTACTTTTATACAATAATTTTGAATGTTCCGGTAATGGGATTTCTTTTGCTTTCTCTGGCGATTCTGTCGATCTCGTGGCGATATAAATTAGTTCTTTATATTCAGCTTTATCAAATCCAGGTTTTAAATTTTGTGCTGTAATCTCTAAAAAAGGAATTAAAACAAGAAAAAAAACAGCTATTGATTTTAAACATTTCATAAGTACAAAGTATTAATTACTATTAGGATCAACTCCCTTCAAAATCCAAAATTTATCTTACAATAAATATACTCAATATTTTAAGCATTGTTGTTATTCTAAAAAATAAATTAAAGGAGAATTAATAAATCTGATAATTGAAAATAACTTTTCCTTTTAAAATACAAGCCGTAAATCAGCGCCTTTAGGAATTTTAAAAAATACTGTAAATCAAATATTTGCAACTATTTTATTTATTTTTTCGTAAATTTGAGAGAGTAGCTTCATCAAAAGTTCCACATTTTACGCTAATTAAAAGATAAAACTATGCGAGTTCCTGTTATCCGAAAAAACATATTATTTTCCCCAGATTCCAAAAGAGTTGTTGCCCGATATTTTATGAATGGTGATGAGCGAACCCAACAAATGGTAGCCCGAATTATGACGCTTAACGAAAAGCAAGTCGTTGATACTTTAGAACATACACTTCGCGAGTTTGCGAGACGTCATCGAAATATTTCGAGTATTTTCCTGAAGCATTTTGGAAAAATTAGAGGCATAATTGATGGAATGCACATCGATCATGATGCGATGTCTTTGGATAGAAAAATGCTCATTGGATCGTATTGTACAATGGAATATGCGATAGAATCTGCGGCCATTTTCAACCCTTCTATTGTGGAGGATTTCGATCAATCTGATCTGCAAATAGGCGAAAAAAGGGTTATTATTTCTTTTCGTGCTACTGGTGAAGGTCATATTTCGTCAATTGTTTTTAGAAGAGGAATTCTTGATAAGGACAACAATCTTCAGGTAATGAAAATTGGTCATAATATTGATAAGGCCGAAATTGTACATAAAACGTTATACAATAAAGAACGCTTTTTAACGAAGCTTTCAGAAATGCATACACACGATAAATACACAACTCAAATCATGCAGGATTTACCGGATGAGTTCGAGTATGCTGTATTAAAAAGTATTGTAAATACTGCTTTGACTGATCCGTCTATTCGACAAGAAAGAAGAACGGCGCTCGAGGAGGTAATTTGGCTAGCCGATTCGTTTTACGATTTACAATTTAAGCACGATTCAGATATTACGGAACGTGTTATTTTCCCGATATCAGATTCTGAAAGTAAAGGAATCGAAGATGCGCGTTTTGTTCGTTTTGTAGATGATGATAAATCCGAAAAAGTTATGGCAACTTATACGGCTTACAATGGTCACGCTATTCTTCCTAAACTTATTTCGACCGAAGATTTTTATTCTTTTCGCGTAATGCCTTTGCATGGAGTTGGCGCGCAAAACAAAAATCTGGCGCTTTTTCCTCGAAAAATTAATGGAAAATATGCCATGCTTTCGAGAATCGATGGTGTAAACAATTATATCATGTATTCTGATAGAGCCACGCAATGGAATAAACCTATTCTTCTACAGGAACCACGCTATACTTGGGAATTTACTCAAATTGGAAACTGTGGTTCGCCTCTTTGGACAGAAGAAGGCTGGCTTGTTATCACTCACGGAGTTGGCGCTATGAGACGTTATTGTATTGGTGCTTCGTTATTTGATCTTGACGATCCGTCTAAAGAAATTGGTAGACTTAAAGAGCCTTTGCTTTCGCCTTTAGAAGATGAGCGAGAAGGTTATGTGCCTAATGTTGTATATTCTTGTGGCGCTATTATTCATAACAATAGCCTGATATTGCCTTATGCAGTTTCTGACTATTCGTCGACTTACGCTATTGTAGATATGGTTGAATTGATAAGTGCTTTGAAGAACAGTAAATAATATTTTATTAACCCATATAAGTAATATAAGAATATTAAAGTTAGACTATGAAATCTACTTATATGAACTTATATTACTTATATGGTTTAAAAAATAAAACTAAGCTTTATAAAGCATACTTGCAGCTCCTAACAAAGCGGCAACTTCGTTGTCTGTAGAAATAAAAACTGTGATTTCCAGACCAGCTTCTTTAATTTTCGCATTGAAACTTGGCAGAAAAAACTCGCTTGCATTGGCAATTTTTCCTCCAATAATAAAACTGTCTGCTTCAAATTTTTCTAACCACGGAATTACAATTGCGGCTAAATCTTCTCCCATTTGCTCAAAGGTTTTAATGGCCATTGCATCTCCGGTTTTTGCCAAATTAAAAAGCTCTAAACCGTTGTTTACATTTTTTCCGCTTAAAGCGAAATATCCAGCCAGAAGTCCGCGTGCCGAAACAAAATCTTCTGCCATTCCTTCTTTATAAGGAAGATTGTAAATTTCGCCATCTGTTGGTACTAAATCTCCGGTAGAAATTGATATTCCTTTGTCTATAAAACAAGCTCCAAGTCCTGTTCCTAAAGTGATTGCCATTACTTTTTTAGAAAGATTATCTGAGTCTTTAAAAACTTCACCTTTGCCAAAACAAACGGCATCATTTTCAAAAAGAATTGGAAAATCGACAGAAAGATCTAGTTTATCCTGAAATAAATCACGAACATTTAATCCGTAAAAATGCTCATATTTAGACTGTTCTTTTATCCAGCAAATTCCATTAGTATAGTCAAATGGCCCAGGCATACATACTGCTAATCCCGAAGTTTTTTCAACCTTTGAGTTTTCAAAGGAAGTACGAATTGCTTTTTCCCAAACATCCATAACTTCATTTACTGGCATATTAGAATCGAAAGTTTCTTTATGTACCGAAAAATCCATTACTTTCATTTCTGCCATATCAATAACCGCTGCGGTAATATGTGTGCCTCCAATGTCTAATCCAACGGCATATTCTTTATTCATTCTTTTGTATTTTGGATTTGAATCTTCTAGAGATTAAGAAATTTTAGCTTTGTTTTTATTAATCTCTAAATGATAAATATTCTGTTTTAAATGTTTTTATCTTTTAATATTTGTGGATAATGAATGCTTGTATGAACAATCATTTCTCCAAACAATGTATTTGCCCAAGCAAACCATTTTCTGGTAAACTTTGTTACATCATCTTTATGGAACGACTCGTGCATAAATCCTGTATCGGCATTTGTTTTGATCAAATTGCTAATACAATGTTTTATCTCTTGTTCGTCGACACTTGTAATAGCTCTTAAAACGATACTCATTGGCCAAATTGTGTCTGTTCCGGTATGTGGCCCACCTACTCCTTCGCCCGCTTTTCCTTTGTAGAAAAATGGGTTATTTTCTGAAAGTACAACTTTACGCGTATTCAAATAAAGTTGGTTATCTGGCTCGATTGCTCCTAAATAAGGTAATGATAATAATGAAGGAACGTTGGCGTCATCCATCATATGGAAACTTCCGTATCCGTTTACTTCAAAAGCAATGATTTTTCCGAATTTTGGATGATCTATAATAGCATTTTCTTCTAATCCTTTCTGAACTTGTCCTTGCATTTCTTTTGCTTTGGCAACTAAATCTTTATCTAATAAAGCTGGCAAAGAGAAAATTTCCTGAAGATATCCTAACACTTCAATTGCAAACATATTACTCGGTATTAAATACCCGAATAATGTACTGTCGTCACTTGGTCTAAAAGTCGAAACTATTAATCCGCATGGTTTTACAGGATATCCGTAACCACCAAGAGGAACTCCATCTGTTGCCCAAGCTGTTACTCTCTGGAAATTGTATGGTCCTTTATCGTGCATTCTTTGTTGTTCTTTGAAAGTTTGCAGTACCAAAAGCATTGCTTCTTTCCACTTACTATCGAACAAACTTATATCTCCGGTTTCTTTCCAATACCCGTGTGCCAATCTTATTGGGTAGCATAAACTGTCAATTTCCCATTTGCGCTCGTGAATTCCCGGCTGCATTTTGGTCATGTCATTTTTCCACTCACTTACCTGATTGAAATCTTTGTAAAAAGCATTTGCATATGGGTCTAACAAAATACATTTTGTCTGACGGTTAATTACTCCTTTTACTAATTCGGCTAGTTTTTTATCTTCTTTTACAAAAGGAATATACGGCCAGATTTGCGCTGTACTATCACGCAACCACATGGCATCGATATCTCCTGTAATTACATAGGTATCAGGTTTTCCGTCGATGATTTCAAAATCGACAGTTGTGTCTAATGTATTTGGAAAGCAGTTTTCGAACAGCCAAGCCAATTCTGGATTTGCTATTTGTTTTTTGATTCTTACAATCGCCGCTTCAATCGCTTTACTTGTAAATTTCCTTTCGGCTACAGGAGGCCTTTTGGTAATAAAATCTTTTAATGCAAAATTGAATGTATCTGATTGCATTCCGAAAGCATCTGTTTGGATGGCCAATAATCCTGCTGAAAATATTCCAGCGTTTTTTATGAATTTTCTACGTGATTGCATAATATTATTTTGAAGTTGAATAAGAATATGGAAAAGCGCTTTTTGATGTTCCTCTATCTAAATTAGGTGTATTGTTCATGTCAAAATTTAACTCTCCTCCTTTTAATACATCAAAATGATTGATATAATTTTTGGTATGAGTTGCATTGTTGAATTTTAATTCCTGAACATATTTATTCGTATCTGAATTGTTTGGTGCATTGATTACCAATTGTTTTCCGTTTTCTAATTGTAATGTTAGTTTCTTAAACAATGGTGCTCCAAGAACATATTCTTCTGTTCCCGGGCAAACTGGATAGAATCCCATTGCTGAGAAAACGTACCAAGCTGAGGTTTGTCCGTTATCCTCATCTCCACAATATCCGTCTGGAGTTGGTTTGTACAAACGGTTCATTACTTCACGAGACCAATATTGTGTTTTCCAAGGTTCACCTGCATAATTGTACAAATAAATCATGTGTTGAATTGGCTGATTTCCGTGTGCATATTGTCCCATGTTCATGATTTGCATTTCGCGAATTTCATGAATTACAGATCCGTAATAACTGTCGTCAAAAATTGGTGGTGTCGAAAATACTGCGTCTAATTTTGCCGTAAAATTCTTTTGTCCGCCCATTAAATCAATCAAACCATTTATGTCATGAAAAACACTCCAGCTGTAGTGCCACGCATTTCCTTCGGTAAAAGCATCTCCCCATTTAAACGGATTGAAATTTTTAGGAAAACTTCCGTCTTTGTTTCTACCGCTCATTAATCCGATTTCCGGATTATAAAGATTTTTATAATTCATCATTCGTTTCTCATACAAACTGATTTCTTTTTTAGGACGATTTAAAGCTTTCGCTAATTTCCAAATCGTAAAATCGTCGTAAGCATATTCTAATGTTCTAGCGGCATTTTCGTTGATTTTTACATCGTAAGGAACATAACCTAAGGTATTGTAATACTCAACTCCTTTTCTTCCTACTGCATCCATTGGACCTTCGTTATTGGCACCGTGCAATAAGGCTTCGTATAATTTATTGATATCGTATCCTCTTAATCCTTTGATGTAAGCATCAGAAACTACAGATGCTGAGTTATTTCCAACCATTACATTTCTAAAGCCCGGACTTGACCATTCTGGCAAGAAACCTCCTTCTTTAAAATCGTTGATTAATCCTTCTTGCATTTCTTTATTGATAGAAGGATATGCTAAGTTTAATAAAGGATATAGGGCACGGAATGTATCCCAAAAACCTGTTCCTGCATATTTATAACCCGGTAATGTTTTGCCATTGTACGGGCTGTAGTGAACAATTTCTCCTTTTGCGTTTATTTCGTATTGTTTTTGAGGAAAACAAGCGGTGCGGTATAAACAAGAATAAAACGTTTTTAATTGCTCTTCTGTTCCGCCTTCGGCAGTTAATTTTCCTAAAACTTTATTCCATTCTTTTTTAGATTGGGCTACTGTCTGATCAAAAGAAGCTGTTCCTAGTTCTGTCTTCAAATTCAATTCTGCTTGTTCTAAGCTGATGAATGATGAAGCTACTTTTACATTTACTTTTTCTCCCTTTTTAGTTTTAAATCCAACCACTGCACCTGCGTGATCATCTGTTAATTCAAGTTTATCATTTACTAAGCCTTTTTCATTCCAAGTATTATTTGATGCAAATGGCTTGTCGAAAATAAGTACAAAGTAGTTTCTGAAATTTTCTGAAACTCCTCCACTATTACGAGTTGTATAACCAATAATTTTATTTTCTGACGGAATTATTTTTACATATGATCCTTTGTCAAAAGCATCAATTACGATAGAAGATTGCTCATTTTCAGGAAATGTAATTTGAAAATGTGCTGCTCTTTCTGTAGCTGTAATTTCGGTGGTAACATCGTAATCAGCAAGGTATACGCTGTAGTAATATGGTTTTGAGACTTCAGCTTTATGGCTAAACCAGCTTCCTCTTTCTGCTTCGGCCACAACTGTTTTACCAGTTACCGGCATGATCGAAAACTGTCCGTAATCGTTCATCCAAGGCGATGGCTGATGTGTTTGCTTGAATCCTCTAATTTTCTCTGCGGTATAAATATACGCCCATCCGTCGCCCATTTTACCTGTTTGCGGTGTCCAGAAATTCATTCCCCAAGGTCTGCAAATTGCTGGATAGGTATTTCCGTTAGACAGACTATGTAAAGATTGTGTTCCCATTAACGGGTTTACATATTCTACTGGATCTAATGCTTTAACTTGCGCATTTACAAAAATGCAGCATTGTAATACTCCTAAAAAAATTAAACTTTTTATTTTCATATTTTTTGTTTTTTGCTTTACGCTGTAAGCTGTAGGCTTTAAGCTAAAACGGTGAGTAAATACTCTAAACTCTTTATTACTATATGTCTACAAGGTTTTTAAAACCTGTTAGGAAACTTAAATCTAAAATCTATACTCTGAAATCTAAGATTAAAGCGGTCTATCAGCTTTTTTAACTCCAAAAGTTGTCGATGGTTTGCTTCCCATAAACAATTTTAATTCTCCTCCTTTTACAATCATATCATGTGTGATGTATGATTTTGTATAAGGTTTTCCGTTGTATTCTGCTTTTTGAATATAGATATTTGTTTTGCTGTTATCTACTGCTTTTATGGTAAACGAAATTCCTTCTTTATGATGAATTACGGCTGTGTTTACTAACGGGCTTCCCATAACATAAACTCCGTTTGCAGGATTTACAGAATAGAATCCCATTGATGATAAAATGTACCATGCTGACATTTGTCCTAAATCTTCATTTCCACATAATCCGTCTGGTTTTGTTGAGTAAAATTTCTCATCAATTTCGCGGATTAGTTTTGCTGTTTTCCAAGGTTGTCCTGCATAGGCATAAAGATATGGAATATGGTGATTTGGCTCGTTTCCTTGTGCATATTGACCTATTAATCCGCTAATGTCTGGTGAGATTTCTTCTCCTTCTACTTTATCTGTTATCAGGAATAATGAATCTAATTTGGCTAAGAATTTGTCTTCGCTTCCAAATAAATCGATTAATCCGTAAGGATCTTGTGGAACTAACCATGTGTATTGCCAAGCATTTCCTTCAACATAATCGTCTTTACGATGTGCTGACGAAAGCGGATTGAATGGTGTTCTCCAGTTTCCGTCTGTCAATTTTCCTCTCATAAATGTGCTTTCTTTATCGAAATAAAGTTTGTACAAATTGGCTCTTTTTGAGAAGTAATTGTAATCGTCTGTTTTGTTCAAATCTTTTGCCATTAGTGCAATACAATAATCATCGATAGCATATTCTAATGCATTACCAACTGATTCTAACATTTTATCGGCAGGAATATATTCTAGTTTTTGAACGTAATCCATTCCTTCACGCGTTTGCATAGCAGTTTTTTTAATGGCTTCGTATGCTAATGCTATGTCGTAATCTCTATATCCTTTCATATAAGCATCTACAATTACAGCGATCGAGTGATTTCCGTTCATTGTATTGGTTTCATTACCCATTAAATGCCAAACTGGTAATCGTCCTTGTTGTTCGTAAATTGCCAAAAATGATTTTACGATGTCATTAATTCTGTCTGGATGTGTAATGGTGTATAAAGGATGTAAACCTCTGTAGGTGTCCCAAAGTGAAAAAGTGGTGTAGTTGGTAAAGTTTGCTTTTTCGTAAACTTTTTTATCTGTTCCTCTATAATCTCCGTTTACATCATTAAAGATTGATGGCGCAAACATGGTGTGATACATGGCAGTATAAAATACTTTCATGGTTTTATCGTCTGCTTTGATCTGTATTTTATTTAATTCTTTGTTCCATTTTTTAGTGGCGTCTTTTACTACGGCATTAAAATCCCAAGCCGGAATTTCTGCTTTTATGTTTAAAACTGCGTTTTCGTAACTTACTGGAGAGATTCCAACTTTTACTAAAACTTCTTTGTTTTTTAAGGTTGTAAAATCTAAAACTGCTTTCATTTTTAGACCTTCGCCTTCGTTTCCTTTTACAGCTGTTTTGTCGTCGTACAATGCTATATTCGAAATTGGTTCAGAGAATTCGATCGCAAAAAAGATGCGTTGATCTGCCGCCCATCCTGTTGAATATCTATATCCTACAAGGGTTGTTTCGTTTACTTTTTTTATGAATGTTTTTACTGGTTTATCCCATCCTATACCATCTGCAAGGTCTAATAATACGTGATTATCCTGAGTTGCATTAAAAGTATATTTATGAAAACCTACTCTTTCGCTTGCTGTTAACTCGGCTTTAATTTTGTATTTATCAAGCAATACGCTGTAATATCCTGCTTTGCTTACTTCATTTTTATGAGAGAAATAGGAACCGTAGCCGGTTTCCATATCTTCTTTTGTTCCTTTTGTAAGTGGCACTTTTCCTGAAACGGGTAATAAAAGAATGTCGTTTAAATCGCCAATTCCTGTTCCGCTTAAATGGGTATGTGTAAATCCTAAAATGGTATTACTTGCGTAGTTATATCCGCTACACCAATCCCAACCTTCAAAGACATTTACGGGTCCTAATTGTACTGCTCCAAAAGGAACATTGGCTCCCACAAATACGTGACCATGACCTGCTGATCCTATAAACGGATTTACATATTGGGTATAATCTAAGTTGGTTTGTTTTGCCTTTTTTTCCTGTGAGGTTACAGGATTAGCAAAAAACAGACTTAGGGCTAAAATACCACTAAAAGCAATTTTGTTGTATTTTGTAAACATATTTCTTTTTTTTTGTTTGACTTGTGTAATGGGCCACGGATGACACTGATTAAACTGATTTACACAGATATATTTTTTATTTTTTAATCTTTATGAAAGACGCACTGCTGTGCCTCGACAAAAACCTTTGTACTTTCGAAACTCTAAGACGCACTGCTGTGCGCCTCTAAAGAAACCTTTGTACCTTTGCAACTCTGAACCTTAGTACCTTCCTAAAACATTAAATAAAGAGTAAACTTTCACTTCTGGTTTTGTTATTTTTCCTTCAAAGGTGATTGTTTTTTCTTCTCCTGCTTTTAAATCGATGTAATTATCGCTCCATTTTCCGGTGTATCCTTTGATGGAAACATTTACATATTTTGCAAATTTTGATGCTTTTAAAATCACTTTATTTCCTTGTACTTTCCATGTGATTTTTGGGTCTTCGAGTTTTAAATCTTTCGGACGTGTTAGGTCAATTTCTGCTGTTTTATCATCTCGATAGGCTTCTTTCATGGCGTACCAAGCTGCTTTGGGTTGACGATCATAATAATCGCTTACGCTCCAACTTGCTACTGGCCAGCAATCGTTTAGTTGCCATACTACGGTTCCCATATTATAGGGCGCTTTTGAACGATGGATTCCTATAATATTTTTAAGTGAGTAATAGTGTAAACATTGTGTGAGGTAGCTATAATCCTCAACATTCATTTTCTTTATTTTGGTCGAATCAATAAAATAACGATTCAGATAGGAATCTAATTTCATGAATCCTTTTCCGGCTTTTTGATGCGCTTGCAGAATATCTGAATATAAATATCGGTCTTCCGGCAAGGTAAATTTTTCGATAGACGAATAAGTTGGCATTGCCTGCATTCCGTATTCGCTTACAAAACGACCCGTTTTATTTTGTACGGCTTCTACATCTTCTAATCCCCACCAAGTTCCCCAATAATGACTGTCTGCTTCGGTTAAGCTTTTTGCTTTAGACCAATGAAATAATGGCGAAGTACTAATATAAGGACGTTTTCCGTCTACTTGGTTTACCCATTTCGGGATACTATCCTGAAACAAGCGAACATAATCTTTCCATAAACGTGTTGAATCTTGCTTTGACATTTTCATGCTTTTTTGCCATCCCCAACTTTTAAAGGCTTCGTCGATTTCATTATTTCCACACCACAAAACAATACTTTTGTGATGACGTAAACGTTTTACCTGATATTGAACTTCTTTTTTTACATTGTCAAAAAAGGCATCATCGCCTGGCACCATTGTTCCGGCAAACATAAAATCTTGCCATACATTGATTCCGTATTTATCGCATAAATCGTAGAAATAGTCATCTTCGTAAATACCTCCACCCCAAACACGCAGCATGTTCATATTGGCATCTTTTGCCAGACTTACTACTTTTTCGTATTCTTTTTTTGTCATTCTGGAAAGGAATGCATCTGACGGAATATAGTTTGCTCCTTTCATATAGACTGGCTTTCCATCTATTCTAAAATAGAATGTTTTACCTAAACTATCCGGTTGCTGTACTAATTCGATCTTGCGATCTAACACATAAGGTTTCTCAGGAGTTTTCTCGTCGTAAGCTTCTAATCTTGGCGTTTTCCAAATTCCGCAAGTCGTTAATTTTGGTCCCCAATCCCATCCAAAATGATATTGCGCTTTTCGTACATAAGCACGAGGATTATCTGGAATTACAAATGGAAAATCTTTTTTAGCCAATGAATCGACTACGTTTTGTGCCGATTTGAATACTATGGTTAAATCGTTGTTGCCAGATTTTAGTATCTTTTTTACATCGACACGCCATTGACGGAACATATTATCGGCTTTTAAAACCAATTTATCATTTAGATAAACGGTTGCATAAGTATCTAATCCGTCAAAAACCAGTTCTGTATTTTTTTTGTTTAGTGTTGATGCTGCAACTTGAAAAGTGGTTTTATACTCCCAATCTTTCTTTTCTACCCATTGCACTTTTTTTTCATTGTCGCGATAAAACGGATCTGGTATTGTTTTATTCTTCAACAAATCTGTATGAATTTCTCCTGGAACTGTAGCCGGAAACCATTTTGTTGTTTTTGTTTCGCGGTAATGCCAACCTGATTTTAAATCAACGTTCTGAGCATTTGCTGTCAGTGATAAATTGACAAGACAAACACCTACAAACCAATAAAATCTTTTTTTATATTCCATTCTTACTGAAAACTTATTATTATGTACTTACAATTTAAATGTTGGCAGTTTGAGAAGGATAATTAATTTTACTTAATTATGCTCTTCTCTTTAAGGTTTTATTACGGAATAAAAGTAACTAACAAAATATTCTGAAATCAATTTCCCTTTTTACGGCTGCCAAGCTTTATTTTAATTTTAGATTTTTGATTGTAGTCCCGAAGCCTCGGGATAGATTTTATCTAATACTTAAAAAAGTCAATTATTTATTAATACATTCTTTTGAGGATAATTCCATCTTTTTCAGCAGAAGTTTATTTGTCTTTTGCGAAAAAAAGGGTTTTATAACTAGAGAAACAATTTTTAAATATTAACTGTCTAATTTAGTGAAAATCAAATAGAAAATAAGCCGGGTGGATCAGGTATTCCTACCCGGCTTAATTCAACTAACTAACCAAATTTTCTAAACTTATTGTTTATCCCACCAAATTCTTGTTGTCATTAAATCCAACCCTTGACGTGATATTGCTTCTTTATAATTTACAGCGTTTGTTATTAACTCTGATTGATCATAAATTAATCTTCTTGGGATTGTTCCTTTTGTTTCTCCAAGTGGATCATTAACTGGAACTAAAACTGGATATCCTGTTCTTCTATATTCTGAAAATGCTTCAAAACCATTAAACAACAATACAATCCATTTTTGAGTAATAATTTGCTCGATTTTTTGAGCTTCAGTTCCTGTTGCTTTAAAAGGATGTGCTGTCATATAAGTATTATACTCTGCAAGTGAAACTGCTGGTACTTTGTCTCCAAAAATTGTAAGAACTTGCATTGCTGCTTTTACTCCATCTTCGTAGTGTTTTTGTGCTGATGCTCCAACATTCCAACCTTTTACAGCTGCTTCTGCCAAAATAAACTCTACTTCTGCATAAGACATAATTAAAGTTGGTGCATCTAAACGTAATACTGTTGATGTGTTTGGATCTGAGAATAATTTTTTATCTCCACCCGGAAACTCTTTTGCATCGTTTGCAAGACCTTGTTGGTTTGCTGGATTATTGTCTCCAGTTGCTTCAAGTTTTGCATAAATTCTTAAACGTGGATCGTTATTGTTTTTCAACTGATCGATAAACGTTTTACTGAATTTTGTGTTTGCTTCACCACCAAATAAGTCATTTCTAACCCATGAAGAAGTGATTGGATTTGTTTTAACTCCTTGTGGTCCTGCATCGTGTTGTAAAACTAAACTATCATCATTAGAAGCAAAAACTCCTTTTGCAAAAGCTTTTTCTACATATTGCTTTGCTTTTGCCGGATTTACTTTAGACAAACGCATTGCAACTCTTAACATTAATGAGTTTGCCAATTTTTTCCATTGCGGAATATCACTTTGGTAGTACAAATCGGCGTTACCTACAAATGCTTTGCTTGCATCTAAAGCATCTCCTGCTTCATCTAACTCTTTTAAAAGGTCATTGTAGATTGCTTCTTGTGTATCATATTTTGGAGCAAAAACATTTCCGTTGTATCCTTTTGCTGCTTCAAAATAAGGAACATCACCATAGGTATCTGTCAATTTTTGAAACATGAATACTTTCATGATTCTACAAGCCTGAATCATGTTACTGTTTTCAGGCGTGTCTTTTACAACAGATAATAATTGAAAAATCTGATTTAATCCTTTACCGTATGATTCTCCAAAAAGTGCTCCTGAATATTCAGAAGAATAAGTGTATTTTGAACCTGCGCCACTTAAGGATGAAAATTGCTGTACAATTTGCGCAGCATAAATATTGTTTCCTCTTGTATTAGAAAAGTCTTGCCCGTCTACATAAATCTCAGCAAGTGTAAACATTGATTTTACTGCCGGATCTGTCAAAGCATTTGGATTCGTGTTCATATCTTCGAATCCTTTATCGCATGAAGTTAAGGTGATTGCACCTACAATTGCGATACAGAATATTTTTATAAATTTATTTTTCATCTTTCAATTTGTGTTATTAAAATTTGACATTCAGTGTTAAACCGTAGTTTCTTGTCAATGGCATAGATGCTCTTTCAAGTCCTTGTGCATTGCTGTTAGAATAGTTTGACTCTGGGTCAATGTTTGGAACTTTGTCATAAATTGTCCATAAATTATGAGCAGAAAATGCTAAGCTAATTGATTGAAATGGTGTTTTTGACAAATATGATTTTGGGAAATTGTAGCTAAAAGAAACTGCTCTTAACTTAATGAAATCAGCATCGTATACAAAGTTTGATGTTACATCACTATAACTTCTCCAGTAATCGTATGCAGAAACTGTTGTGTTAACCGGGTTTCCGTTTACATCATGTCCAGATACTGCAATTCCGCCTTCACGACCAGTAACTGTGTCTTCAGACAATCCGTAACGTGTTCCTAATTGGTTTGTTGCAGAATAGATTGACCCTCCAAATTTAGCATCTACAAAAACTGAAAGTGTGAAATTTTTATATGAAAAATCATTTGAGAATCCCATTGCCATTGGCGCTACACCACGACCAGCATTGATTAGGTCACCTCTCATAAATCTACCATTTGTATCAAGTACAATTTGTCCTTTTGAATCTCTTAAATAATCGTAAGCTTTGATGATTCCAAAAGGCTGTCCTTTTTCTAAAACTACTGAGGCTCTAGAATCTCTGTTTCCTTCTAATGTTTTAGTCGTGATTTTGTCTGAAAGACCAATTACTTCACTATCATTGTAAGCAAAGTTATATCCAATGCTCCAATTAAAACTTGGTGTTTTTACTGCTTTTACATTAATAGCAAACTCAACTCCCTGATTTAAAATTTCTCCTACATTGATTTTTGTAGTTCTGTAACCAGAAGCTAAAGAAATATCAGCATCAGTAATATCGTTTGTAGTTTTCTTGCGGTAGAAAGTTAAATCTGTACTTACTCTATTACGGAAGAATGTGTTTTCGAAACCAAATTCGATTGTACTTACATTATATGGTTTCAATGTTCTGTTTGGAACTGTCTCTCCGTTAACTCCCAAAATTGGTTGTCCTAAAGAATCTGTTTGTCCGTCTGGTGCTGTATACGTTAATGCTAAAGCATAAGCGTCTGGCAAAGCTCCTCCTACGTTACCCCAACCTGCTCTAATTTTACCATAAGACATCCATTCTGGTAATTCGATTACTTCAGAATAAATAAAACTTGTACTTACAGATGGGTAAAATGTACTGTTGTTTGATGGATCTAAAGTTGAGAACCAATCTTGACGACCTGTTAAACTTAGATATAAATAATCTTTGTATCCTAAATCTGCCGAATAGAAAAGTGAGTTTACTTCGCTTTCAGAAAATAATTTTTCTGTTTTGTCCGGTTGTGTATTTCCGTAGAAATATTTGAATGGAACAATAAAATTGTTTCCTTTCATTTTTATACCGCTGTATCTGTTGTGTTGACGGTTAGCACCAACGAAAGCATCTAAAGAAAGGTTTTTAGCGATATCGCCTTTGTACCCTAAGAAACCAGAAGCATTTACTTCTGTACGTCCTTCTACTCTGTTCTCGTAAGATCCACCTGGGTTGTAGTTAATTCCAGTTGGCTCAATTTCAGTATATTCGTAATTGATATCATCAATACCAATAACTGCTTTTGCATAAATTCTTTCTGTAATGTTGTAATTTACTTTTGCAGAACCAATAAAACGCTTTCTAAGATCATCATTTAAAGGTGATTGTGTTGCGAAATAAGGGTTAGTTTGGTAAGTGTTTGCTCCAAAATAATCTGCTTCACCACCGTTTGCATCAAAACCATTACTTAACCATCTGATGTCTGTTCCAGGAGTTAAGAAAGTTGTTGGGAAAGAAGCATTTCTAGGAGAATCATTCAAATATGGTCTGTTATGACTTTTCTCAGAAATATATTGAGCATTGGTTTCTATGCTTATTTTTTTGTTTGGAGCTGAGTTTAAACTCAAAGAAACGTTGTTTCTTCCAAAATTTGTTCCTGGCATGATAGATTCATCTTTTGTGTTTCCAAAAGACAATCTGAAATTAGTAGTTTCGTTACCACCAGAAATTGCTAAAGTATTACTGAAAGAATATCCTGTTCTATAGAAGTTCTTTACGTTGTCTTTACCATAAGCTTGGTATGGTTTTGTACTTCCGTCTAATGCAAGAGAAGGCGTTCCGTCATATCTATCTCCCCAAGCAAAATAGTAAGAATCTCTAAGTTCTTGCAAGTTAGTAAATCTTTGCGCAACACCATTTACCGGTGCTCCTGCTCCGTATTGATCTTGCCAATTTAAAAGACTTACTGGAGTATTAAATGTAGAGTTTGTACTAAAATCTACTCCAAGTCCTGTACCGCTTTTACCTTTTTTAGTTGTAATTAAGATAACACCGTTTGATCCTCTGTATCCGTAAAGAGCAGATGCAGCACTACCTTTTAATACTGACATCGATGCGATATCGTCTGGATTGAATGAAGACATTCCGTCTCCTTTATCAGCTCCACCCCACATTCCTGCGTTTCCTTGTTGGCTGTTATCGATTGGAATTCCATCGACAACATACAAAGGTTGGTTAAGCCCTGAAGCTGAAGTTGCTCCACGAATTACTACACGGCTAGATCCAGATGGCCCTGAAACTGGTGCAGAAACGTTAACTCCGGCAATTTTTCCCTGAAGAGCATTTCCTAAGTTAATTTCTTTATTTTTTGTCAGTTCTTCACCTTTCAGCTCTCCAACTGCATAACCTAAAGCTTTCTTTTGTTTTTTAACTCCAAATGAAGTTACTACTACATCTTTTAATTCCTGTGCATTTTCTGCTAATACAACCGAAATTTTAGTATCATTTTCCTGAACTACTACTGATTTTGTTACGTAACCAATAGATGATATGTTTAGTGTAACTTTTCCTTCAGGTACACTCATTTTAAATCGACCTTCAACATCTGTAATTGAGCCATAAGGCTTTCCTTGAACCTCGATCGACGCAGCAACAACTCCCTTGTTTTCTGCATCAACCACTATGCCTGTTATTTGTCGGTTTTGCGCGACAGCACTTAAGCTGCACAACAATACCATTCCTAACATTGCCAATATTCGTTTCATAAGCTTTTGTTTTGTTTTAATGTGATTGTTTTAATAATTAATAAAATTCTTGAATCAAATTCAATATGGTATTTACTGGGCATTCACCTTATAAATACTATGGTTTAATAGTAATGTAAACACTTCCTAATTTCAAGAAATCGATGTAGTAAACAGATCAAAAAAAATAACTGATTTCCAGTATTATTCATCCAAAACTTACTAAAACGATTTAGCAAAATGACTAAAAAAAAACGAATCGTTTTTTTTCTTTTTTTATTTAAAAATTCCTCTTTAAAATTAGACTGATTCTCTAACAATCAGCTTTCCTTTTTTGAGGCTTTTTTCGACTTCAAATTTTTCCATATCGGTCATCTGACTCATCAATAATTGTATTGATTTTACAGCAATCTCTTCAATGGGTTGTGCAATAACACTAATCGTTGGTGTATGCAATTTAAAACTGTCATGATCATCAAAACTAATAACCGAAACATCTTCAGGAATCCTGACTCCCATTTCTCTAAAAGCCTGTAATCCTGCAAGTGCTATATAATTTGTCAAAAACAAAACGGCATCAATGTTAGCATTTTTTTCTAAAAAACTAACTATTCCTGCAATTCTGGTTTCTTCACTTGTGTTGTAATCCATATGAAGAACAAGCGCCGGATTATAGTTTTCGATCTCTTTTAAAGCATCTCTATAACCATCTTCTCTTAATTTCATCTGAACCATTTCAGACGAAATATTGACTACTGCTATATTTTCACATCCTTTATTGATCAGAAACTTTGTTGCTGAATTTGCTGCTTCGTAATTATCCATTACGACATGACTCACTCTTTGTCCCGGAAAATACCTATCGATTAATACAACTGGTTTTTTCAATTTTAAAAGCAACTCGATACTTTGTTCAAGATTTTGTGTTGGCGTTACAATAAAACCATCCACATTTGCTTGCAACAAACTATGTATTAACTCTTCAGAACGATCATCATTTCCGCCGGTACTACAATAAAAAACTCTATAATCAATTCTTTTTGCTTCGTCTTCTATAACTCTGGCAAGATGTGCAAAGAACTGATTCGAAATATCTTCAACAATTAATCCAATTGATCTTGTCTTTCCTGTTCTAAGACTTGTAGCAATCATGCTAGGTCGATAATTTAGCTTTTCTGCAACTTGCTGCACTTTCTTAATTACCGCCGGACTGATGCCCATTTTCTCGCCTTTATCATTAATGACAAAAGATACAGTAGATATAGACACTTGTGCCTCTGTGGCAATATCCTTAATAGTAATCTTTTTCATCTAGCGAGTTAATTTTTTATTAAGCTGTTATTAATCTTATCACAAATATAAATAAAAAATTATATCACAAATATAAATAAAAATAATTACTAAAACGATTTTGTAATTCTTTTTTTAAACAAATCGTTATTTTAGAGTTAATTATACATATAATCATCAATTATTATAAGTATTTTTACTATTAATCATTTTACAGCTATTCACAGGGATTTTGCTTTTTATTATGAATAATTTACAACTATCTATTTGAGATAGAGCTACAAAGTGTATTTTTTTATTATCAATCACTTTGCAACTCTTTTGATTTTTTTTTTAAATATAGTTTTTCCTATTTGCAATCTTTAAGAAATATACACTTCTAAAATTGATGCTGAACCGTTTAGCACATAATTACGCATGGCAGCAGGAATTAAAACAGTATCTCCTTTTTTATATTGATAGGTTACATTTTCGTATCTAATCTCAAAAGCGCCTTCGATACACATGTAAACCGTAAAAGTATTTCCGTTTTTATTTCCCTCGATTGTTCCGTCTAACGGAATAAAGTTGGTTGTAAAATATGGACAGTCAACAACTACATTCGATTTGTTTGGAGTGGTTTCATATTTTTTATGCGTATCGACTTTATTATAGTTTATAGCGTCAAGAGCTAAATCAACATGAAGTTCTCTTGTATTTCCTTGCGCATCTACTCGATCGAAATCGTACAAACGATATGTAATGTCTGATGTTTGCTGAATTTCTGCAACAACTAATCCTGCTCCAATTGCATGAACTGTTCCGGTCTCAAGAAAAAACACATCTCCTGCTTTTGCTTTTACATCGTCAAGAATAGAAACTAGAGTTTTGTTATTCAAGTTATCTAGATATTCTTCTTTACTTGAATCTTCTTTAAAACCAACTATAATTCTTGCATCAGTATCGGCTTGCATCACGTACCACATTTCGGTTTTCCCAAAAGAGTTATGGCGTTCTTTTGCTAATTGATCATTAGGATGAACTTGAATCGATAAATCTTCTCTTGCATCAAGATATTTAAACAGTAATGGGAACTGATTTCCAAATCGTGCATAAACAGCTTCTCCTAAAATTTCGTTTGGTAATTTGTCGATTAACTCTGTTAATGATTTCCCCTTTAATTCACCATTAGCAACAACGCTTACATCTCCTTCTACGGTGGACAATTCCCAACTTTCTCCAGTAATTTTAGATGTAATAGATTTATTAAGAACTGTGTTTAATTTTTCTCCTCCCCAAATTCTGTCTTTCAAAATTGGTTCAAATTGCAAAGGGTAAATTTTTATGCTCATTTTTTATGTTTTTTAAATTAATATCTTGTTTTTTTTTGCCACAGATTACAAGGATTAAAATGATTTTAAAATATCTGTGTGCTTTTTTTCGCCACGAATTGCACAAATTCTCACTAATTTTTTTCTTTATCTCTATCTACTTAACGAGCCTGAGACAAAATCATTTTAATCCTTGTAATCAGTGGCTAACCTTTTTCTCTTGCAGATTTGGCAGATTAAGCAGATTTTTTTCACCAAATGCCAGTAAGAAAAAAATCCGTTTTAATCAGTGTTTTCGCGATAGCGAATCTGTGTCATCCGCGTACTATCTCAAACAATTTATTTTACAGAAATAGCAACTCCGCCACTAGATGCCAGTTTTTGCTTTAATTTGGTTTTACTGTTTACTGTTATTTTTCGAATGTTGTACGATTGCGGATTCGTTTTGTAATCTGCAGTTTTTCCATCTTCATAAATTATTGCTGTGTATGATTTCCCCGCAGGTAGAAAACTAAAATCAATTGTTGCCGTGCGTGAATTTTCATCTGTAATCCCGCCTACAAACCATTCTTGCTTTCCTTTAGTTTTTCTTGCAATAGTAATATAGTCGCCTGGTTCTGCTTCAAGAATATAAGTTTCATCCCAATCTAATGCTACATCTTTAATAAACTGAAACGCATCATTAAAACGTAAATAATTCTCAGGTAAATCGGCAGCCATTTGCAGCGGACTGTACATTGTTACATATAGAGCCAATTGTTTTACTAATGTTGTACTTAACTTATTCTTTTTAGATCCGTAAACCGACAAATCTCCCTGAAAAATCCCTGGTGTATAATCCATCGGGCCACCCATTAATCTTGTAAAAGGTAAAATTGTTGTATGATCTGGATGAATTCCTTCCATAGATTCAAACTCAGTTCCTCTTGCTGATTCCTGAGCAAACCAGTTTGGATAAGTACGATGTAACCCTGTAGGTCGAACTGCTTCATGAGAATCTACCATGATTTTGTGTTTGGCAGCTTCTTTTGCAACATAAGTATAATGATTAACCATTTGCTGTCCGTCGTGATGTTCTCCTCTTGGAATTATTGGCCCAACATAACCTGTTTTCACTGCGTTATATTTATTGTCTACCATAAAATTTAATGCGTCATTTAATTGTCGCTCATACTCTGAAGTCGAAGATGTAGTTTCATGATGCATGATAATTTTCACATTCTTTTTAGCAGCGTAATCGCTTAAATCTTTTACATCAAAATCCGGATATGCTTTTGTAAAACTATAAATGCGTTCTTTCTTAAAAGCTGTATTGTCTTCCCAACCTTCATTCCATCCTTCGACCAAAACGGCATCAAAACCATTTGTTGCAGCAAAATCTATATATTCTTTTACGTGCTTAGTATTCGCCCCGTGAGTTTTATTTGGCTTTAATTGCGAAAAATCAGTTTTCCCAATAACAACATCCTGATTGTCTGAATATGCCCAAGTCGATCCTCCACCGGTAAAATATTCCCACCAAACACCAATATATTTTACAGGCTTAATCCAAGAAGTATCTTCAAAATCGCAAGGCTCATTTAAATTTAAAATCATTTTTGAAGTTAAAATTTTGCGCGCATCATCGCTCACAACAATTGTTCTCCAAGGCGTAAAACTTCCGGTTTGAATATATCCTTTATTTCCAACTGCATCAGGAACAAGGTGCGAACTCATCGAATATGTTTTATCATCTACATTCAAACACATTGCGGGATAATTTTTTAAAGCTGCTTCGTGAATATTAATGTAAAGTCCCTCATTGGTCTTCATCATTAAGGGCGTTTGAGTTGCCAAATTTTTAATGGTTGCCTGTGCCGCAAGCGGAACATGGGTTGCATTATAAACCAAAGATTGCATCTCTGATATTTTAGAAGTTGTATAACTATATTCGTTGGTATCATAATCTCCCGGAATCCAAAAAAGTTTATGATCGCCAGTCAGGTTAAACTCTGTTGTTTCTTCCTGAATAACAAAATGACGTAAATTATCCTGTACTGGAAATTCGTATCTAAAACCTAGACCATCGTTAAACAAACGGAAATAAATAGATACTTTTCGTTTACTTTTTTCTTGTACAAGATCGGCCTTTAATTCATTGTATTGATTTTGAATTTCTTTTTGCTCTCCTAAAACAGGTTTCCAAGTGCTGTTTTCTGATTGGAATTTTGTTGCCGCAATTTGAAAACCTTGATTAAGCATTATATCAGATTTTAAAACAAAACCTAACTTGCTTTCTTTAATTACTTCTTTTTTCTTGTAGTTTAGAGAATAAGTTGGAACCCCCTCTTTATTGAGTTGGAATGTTAGTGTCAAATTTCCATCGGGCGATTTTAATTCCTGAGCATTTACAAATGCATTCGAAACGACAATAAAAAGACAGAGTAAAAGTATATTTTTCATAAATCAAGAAAGTTTCAATAGTTGCTAAATCGATTTAGCAAACATAATAAAATTTATGAAAAGGTTATACTTTAAAGACTAAAAAACTGCGATTACAAAATTAGCCGTGTTTTTATTGTGAAATTTCTGCGTAAAATTAAGTACAGATTTATTGGAAAATGAGCATAAAAAAAGACCATTCACAGGAACGGTCTTTTAAAAATCTTAAAGCAACATATAAATGCTTAAGCCATAAACAAAGCATTTTTGTTATAGTTGTACAAAACCTGATCGTAAGGTACTAAAGGCGTTGAAACTTTTTCTGACGAAGCATTAAATGTAATTCCGTTATGTTTTCTAAACAAGTAAATTTCTTTTAGACAGTTCGACAAACTCTGATGAATTGAGGTTGTAAAAATTGGCAATTGCTTGTCTCCTACCAATAAATCGATTTGATAATTAGAACTACTTTTAGATAAGTTATTCCCAATGATTCTTATTGTAAATGTAGTTGGCTTTCCGTATTGTTCACCTTGATACTGTACTACCATAATTTTATAATTAAAAAGGTTAAATTATTATTTTTTTGTACTTCAATTTATTTATTGTGCAAAATTGAAGTAATAAAGTTATGCAAAAAAAGTAAATAACTAAAAAATACAATCTAAATTAAATGTTATTTTTTTGATGAAATAACATTGTTTTTTAAGCGTAAAAAAACCGTAACGAATTACGGCTTTTAAACAATTAACTAAATATATTTAATCATCTATTTGAACGATTGTAAATTCATTTATAAGCACGATTAATTTGGGGTAACAATTGTAATTTCTTTTTCGGTATTAATTTCTAATAAAAATGGTTTTCCATTTTCATCAGAAATTTGGAATATTTTCGCTTGGCCAAATTATAAATTTTATAGCTATAATACACATAATACCGACAAAGTGTTAATAAATTTTATTTTAACGCTAATTATTTTACAATAAAGTAAAACTGTTAAATTAGCCGTTTTTTTGTTTAAATTTGATACACTAATCTAAAAACCTCATATTATGGAATTTAACCCTATCGCATTCTTTCTATCGGCACTTGTAACACTTGTTGTTGGATTTATTTGGTACAATCCAAAAGTGTTTGGAACTATCTGGATGAGAGAAAACAATCTTACTCAAGAAGAACTTAAAACTGGAAATATGCTCAAAATATTTGGGTTTACTTACATTTTTTCGTTAATGATTACTGTTATATTAATGGCACTAACTATTCATCAAACGGGCGCAATTGGAATGGTTGGCGGACCTCCTTTATTAGATACTGCAAAACCATCATTTGCTGCTTTTATGGCAGATTACGGAACTGCTTACCGTACTTTTAAACACGGAGCACTTCACGGCTTTATGTCGGGCTTATTTTTTGCTTTTCCTATGATTGGCATTAATGGTTTATTTGAAAGAAAATCATGGAAATACATATTTATTCATGCAGGATACTGGATTGTTACGCTTACTTTAATGGGTGGTATTATCTGCGGATTTGCATAAATCATTTAGTCTGAAACTCGTTTGAAATTTTATTTCAAACGAGTTTTTCTTAATAATAACTTAAACAAACTAAGTTGTTACAAATATTATCTAATTTTGAAGAAATTAGCACACTCTTTTGAATACAACTTATTCTTTCGAAATTTACAACAACACATCTTTACTGCCTTTAGAATGGAATTCGCTGGCTGTAGATAATATTTTCTTGACCAGAGAATATCTCGAGGTGCTGGAAAACTCGTGTCCTGTAAATATGATTTGCCATTTTATTGGAATTTTTAACGACGATAAATTAGCAGGAATTGTTATCACTCAATTTTTATTTGCCGAAAGACTTGAATCTTTTGGAGAACGCGATCAGTGTTTAAAGACTTCTGTACGAAATTTTGCTTTTAAAAATTTTGCTTCTCATGTATTATTTGTCGGCAACAATATGCTTACAGGTCAAAATGCTTTTGCTTTTGACCAAAAAGTAAGTCAGACCAAACTGATAAAGACCTTGCATAAAGCAATTAATCAGCTTAAGAAAGACTTGAAAACTAGTGGCAAAAAAGTTCATATTACAAGTATAAAAGATTTTACATCTGAAGAAATTGAACCTTTGCAAGCTGAATTTAAAAACAATTATACGTTTTCGACTCAGCCAAATATGGTTTTTGAAATTAATAAAAACTGGAATTCTGAACAGGATTATATTGATGCCTTATCAAAGAAATATAGAGACCAATACAAACGTGCACGAAAAAAAGCAGACGGAATAGTTAAACAAAAAATGGGTTTGGCTGATATTAAAAGATATGAAGACGTTATTTACGACTTGTATTTTCATGTAGCCAAGAATGCTCCTTTTAATACTTTTTTCTTAGCCAGAAATCACTTTAGTTTTTTTAAAGAAATTATGAAAGATGATTTCTTATTTTACGGATATTTTATAGATGAAAAATTAATAGGTTTCAATACATTGATTAAAAACGGAAATGTAATGGATACTTATTTTTTAGGATATGACGAAACGATTCAGCGTGAAAAAATGCTGTATTTAAACATGTTATATGATATGATCGCCTACTCTATTAATCAAGGTTTTTCTGAAATTGTTTTTGCCCGAACTGCTCTTGAAATTAAAAGTTCTGTGGGAGCAAAACCTTTAAAAATGTACGGACTTATTACACACAGCAATAGTTTAATCAATCATAATATTGCTAAACTGTTCAATTATTTAGAACCTAAAACGGATTGGCAGGAAAGAAATCCTTTTAAATAAAGAGCTTTTACTATAGTTGGTCTGCGCTTTTTTGTCATTTCGACGTAGGAGAAATCGCATCCAATATTCTACAAAAATTGACGACTTTAGAAACGGAATTTCTAGTGTGATTTCTCCTTCGTCGAAATGACAATGATTGTGGTTCTTTTGTGCAAAACTTTGTCAAAGTTCAATTTTCATTTACGGTATCGCAATCTTCATTTGCTTGTGTAAAATATGAATTTCTAAATCAGTTTGTGCACCGCAATACTCTCCATCAATTTGAAAATTAACTGGATAATCTGTTTTTATTGTGGCTCTATCTGTCGAAATAATCACAATATCGTCTGAGTCAATTGGCATATTTCCCGTGATAATCTTTCCGATTAATAACAAATCGAGGCTTTTTAAAATTACCAATTCAAATTTCCCGTCGTTCATCGCTCCGTTTGGATTTATGATTACGCCTGTTCCATACTTTTGAGAATTGGCTATAACAATCATTCTTGCCGTGTGCTCTACAACTTCATTATTGGCTGTTATTGTAGCTACAAAAGGTTCTTCGGATTCTTTTAATGCCGAATAAGCTTGCAATGCATAACCCCACAAGCCTCTTAAATTACTTTCTTCGTAATTCTTTACCAAACTAGCATTGACACCAATATCGCTTAAATGAATGCTTTTTTTGCCGTTAATACTAATCATATCCATTTCGATATAACTACTTAGAAAGGCAATTTTTAGATTCTCTTCTATTGTAGTTGGTAAATTTAAATCGACAGACAATCCGTTCGCAGAACCGGCAGGCAAAATCCCAATAATTACATCATATTTTTCCATTGCTTCTGCAACCATTTTTATGGTTCCGTCGCCGCCAGCCACGACAATTCGCTCTGGTTGGTATTCATTATAAAGTGATTGTATTTTTTCCTGATCTTTTTTTCCTGTGGTTTCATAAACTTCCAGATGAAAATGATTTGTAGTCGCAAACTCTTGCACTGCATCAACTAAATCTGATTTATCCAGATCTCCCGAAATAGGATTTACAACAAATATGATATTCTTTTTCAAAATTTAATTTTTAAAGTCAATTAAAATAATTAATTTACAGCATCCATCTATAAATATACGCAATTAATGAAACCAATTTTACAATTATATCGAGGTTATGCCAATGAAGAAGAATTAATTGTAATGGGTCATGTTTTTAAGAGAACGTATGACTATGATTTTCAGAAGAAAAACTTTAAAAATGCAACTTCGATCATTAATCAGTTCAGAATAAAAACGCTTCAAAATTTTGATGTTTATCTAAAATGTGGCAATCAGGAAATCCACACCAAAACACTGGATGATGGCTATTTTAAATTTTGTATTCCGCTAGAAAAAGAAACTCATTTTGGATGGATTCCATACGAAGTTACTATCAAATCTGAAAACGAATCAATTACAGAAAAAGGCACTTTTATAAGACCTCATAAAGGAAAACTCGGAATTATATCTGACATTGATGATACTTTTTTGATTTCGCATACGCACAATTTCTTTCGAAAAATATACATTTTACTTTTTAAAAATGTGAATGACCGAAAGGTTTTTAAAGATGTTGTACCACATTATCAAGCTTTAAGCTCGGCGGGTCGACATAATAAAGAGGAGGAAAATGCTTTTTTTTATGTTTCAAGCAGTGAGTGGAATTTGTACCGATTTATTGTGAAATTCACCAAAATACATCACTTACCAAGAGCGGTAATTTTATTAAAAGATATTAAACGAAGTATTGCCGATTTTTTTATGAGCGGACAAGGGAATCATGATCATAAGTTCGACAAAATTAAACATGTTTTAGAATTTTATCCTAATCTTAAATATGTTTTATTGGGAGATGATTCGCAACATGATCCTATTTTATACGAACGTATTTGTAAAATATTTCCCGTTACTGTAAAAGCGGTTTACATTAGGCAAACCGGAAAGAAACAAAAAGAATCAACCAAGACTATTTTGAAGAATTTAGAAAACTTAGAAGTTGCTGTTTGTTATTATAAAGATAGCAGCGAAGCGATTATGCACTCAAAATCTATTGGGATTATTAAGTAGTTTATTGTGATATATGAAATGTGAAAAGTAAGCTAGCTTAGTCGTTTACCGCATTTTGTCATCTCGACCGAAGGGAGAGGTCACACACGAAACTCGACAACGATTGGCTATTTTTCTTGAGGAATTACTTGCGGAGATCCATCGTTCCCCGGGATGACAAATTTTGTGATAAACTTGAAACCTGTAACAAAAAAACGAAACCTTTTTCTAGCCCAGATTGAAGAGGAAAGCCCGTAGCAAAAAAAAATGCATTTCTTGTTGAAAAAAAGCGACTGAAAGAAGCTCTTTATGCAACATTAGAAATGCATTTTTTTTGTGAGGACTTGAAACGAAAAGCTGGAAATAGCTCCTAAATCAAATATTAAGCATTAAAGTTATCAATCTCTTCCTGAACAACTTCCCAGTCCAATAGCAATTGATCTAAATCTTTTTTCTTTTTGTTATATGCTGTAAAAAACGAAGCGTCTTCAATATGTTTATCATAATTAGAAAGCAACAATTTATCGTCGTGCTGAATGTCTTTTTCTAATTGTTTGATTTGACTTTCAACTTTACTTAAACGGTTTTGCAACGCTTTTCCTTTTTTCTGATCTTCGTATGAGGTCTTATTACTTTCTTTTGGAGCAGCTGCTTTTGCAACATCTTTTTTCTCAACTTCACGCATATTTTCAAGATTGCGTTGCTCTAAGAAATAGTTGATGTCTCCTAAATATTCTTTTATTTGTTGGTCTTTAAATTCATAAACGATATTTGACATTCCTTGCAGGAAATCTCTATCGTGAGAAACCAATAATAAAGTTCCACCAAATTTTTGAAGTGCTGCTTTTAGAACATTTTTAGATTTAATATCTAAGTGATTCGTTGGCTCATCCATTAGCAAAACGTTAATTGGCTGCAACAATAACTTACAAAGTGCTAAACGGTTACGCTCTCCTCCTGAAAGTACTTTTACTTTTTTCTCAACATCGTCTCCACGGAATAAAAATGATCCTAACATGTCACGAACTTTAGAACGATTCGTGTCCATTGCAGCATCTTCCATAGTTTGCAATAAGGTAATTTCTCCATCAAGGTATTCTGCCTGATTTTGGGCAAAATATCCTAATTGTACATTGTGTCCAAGTTTGATATTTCCTTCGTATTCAAACTCATCAACAATCGCTTTGATAAATGTTGATTTTCCTTGACCATTTTGTCCCACAAAAGCAATTTTACTTCCGCGTTCTACCAATAAACTGATTTCTTTTAAAATCGTTTTATCTCCGTAAGCCTTCGTTACTTTGTCAGCTTCTACAACAACTCTTCCTGGTTCTTTTGAAACTGGAAAAGAAATATTCATTACAGAATTGTCGTCTTCATCAACTTCAATTCTTTCAACTTTATCTAATTTTTTAATCAACGATTGCGCCATTGAAGCTTTAGAAGCTTTTGCGCGAAATTTCTCAATTAATTTTTCTGTTTCTTCAATTTTCTTGGCCTGATTCTTTTGAGTTGCCAATTGCTTTTCGCGAATTTCGTGACGCAATTCTAAATATTGAGAATATGGTTTATTAAAATCGTATGCTTTTCCTAATGAAATTTCGATCGTACGGTTTGTTACATTATCCAAGAACATTTTATCGTGAGATACAATTACTACTACTCCGGGATAATTACGCAAGAAACTCTCTAACCAAATAATACTCTCGATATCTAAGTGATTGGTTGGCTCATCCAGAAGCAATACATCATTAGATTGTAATAATAATTTTGCTAACTCGATACGCATTCTCCAACCTCCTGAAAATGTTTCGGTTTGGTTGTTAAAAACTTCTCTTTTAAATCCTAACCCTAAAAGAATTTTCTCTGTATCTCCAACATAATTATAACCTCCAAGAAGATCAAAACGATGTGTATAATCAGAAAGATCTTCGATAATCTGGCCGTATTCTTCACTTTCATAATCGGTTCTGGTAACCAATTGATGATTGATTTCTTCTAATTTTTTTTCTACAACTTTAATTTCGGTAAAAGCTTCATAAGCTTCTTCTAATACAGTTCTTCCACGTTCAAAATCAATATCCTGGCGTAAAAACCCCATTCGAATATCTTTCTCTTGAGAAATAACTCCAGAATCAGGAGCAAAATCTCTTGCCAGCATTTTAAGCATAGTCGATTTTCCTGCACCATTTTTTCCGACAAGTCCAACTCGATCTCCAGCACCTAAACGAAAAGTTACCTCTTCGAATAAATAAGTACCACCAAAAGAAACCGATAAATTGTGTATATTAAGCATGTAATGTTATTTTATAACTAATTGATTGTGTAAATTTACACTCCCAAATTGATGGGATAATTTAATTTTTTGCAAATGTTAAAAAAAGGATCCAAACTAAATAGTATTTTAACAGGAAGTTGTCCAAAATGCCAAAATGAAAGCATGTATTCAGACAAAAACCCTCTTCATTTGACTAAAGTTCTCAAAATGAACGAAAATTGTAGTCATTGTGGATTAAAATATCAAATCGAACCTTCTTTCTTTTATGGTGCAATGTATGTAAGTTACGGTTTGAATGTTGCCGTAGGAATTGCTGCCTTTATTGTGTCGTTTGTTTTCTTTAATGCTAGTATCGAAGAGTCATTTTTGGCAATCGTTATCACATTAATTGTATTGTTCCCGTTTGTTTTACGACTTTCAAGAAATTTGTACATCAATATGTTTGTTTCTTATGATCCTAAGGCCGGTCAGAAATAAGTGTCTTTAGGTATTTTTTATGAAATCGCTTAATATCAATTTCACTATCTAAAGGAATTTCATTTTCAATTTTATCGAATAGAGCTTTTGCCATTGCCGGGCCAAGCATTACGCCGCGTGTTCCTAATCCGTTAAGAATGTGAAGGGATGTGCGTTCATGATGCGTTCCTATTAATGGTCTTCTGTCTTTTACCGTTGGACGAACTCCGCCAAAATGCTTTACGATTTCGAAATCACACATGAGAATTTCTTTAATACGTTCTACAAGTTCTTGTTTTCCTTCTTCAGTAGGATCGTCTGTTTTGTCCTGCCAATTGTATGTTGCTCCAACTTTAAACAAATCATCTCCTAATGGCAGAATAAAAACACTGGTATTTACTATAACATCCAATTTTAAATTTGGTGCTTTTATAATAAACAATTCTCCTTTTGTTCCATCTAAAGGTAAATAATTAAAGAAGGGATTTTTGTGCAATCCAAATCCTTCAGCAAATATAATATTGCGTGCCTGAATATTTTTATACTGAACGCCAAAATCAAAGAACTCAATATAACCTGCATCAAAAGTTTCTTCTAATAACAAATTATTCTCTAGTAAATATTCTTTGTATCTATCCAGTAATAAAGCTGTATCTACATAACCTGTATGCAAAACCTCTCCATAATCGTATGGTGAATCAATACCATCATACTTTTTGGAGATTAATTTTGTTGATAAAAAAGGTGCTAAATTAACTTTGTCAGAAGCCGTAAACCAATTGTTTTGCTCTTCGATTGAAAAAAACTTTCTTAAAATTGGAAGCTTAAAATTAAACTTCGTTTGTAGCTTATCTTCAATCTGCGAATAAAATTCATCCATTAGAACTAATTGTTCCTGAGCTTTCCACACTTCACTAAAGCGTTTCAAAATAACAGGATTGTATAATCCTCCCGCCACTCGAGATGATACTTGAGATTTATTATCTAAAACCAAAATAGATTTATTGTTTTTATGGGCAATTTCAGCAAATGAAATTCCAGCCAATCCAGATCCGATAATTAAATAATCAAGCATGTAGTGTTTGTAATAAAATAAAAAAAAACTCTTAACTACAAAGGTAGTAAGAGTTTTTGTTAAATTGTAATTTAGAAACTTAGTAGTTCCACATATCTTCCTCGAAGTTACGAATCTTTTCTTTTACTCGTTCGGACTCTAGCAATTGTTGTAGCGCATCATCTTTCATATAATCTTTGATTTCTCGATCTCCATACACATTTTCTTCTTTATAGATAATCGCATTAAAATATCGAGAATTTAAAATCTGATCAAAAGAAATTGGTGCTGCTGAATTCTTGTCATTAAAAGCTTTAGCTTCATTTAATACAACCCTTGCGTCAGGAAAGAAAACCCAAAATAACTCAATGTAATCCTTCTCATCGCTGTTCATTGTATAAACATCGGGAGTGACAGGGCAAATTCCTAACAAACGATACTTCAGTTCACTTTGACGTTTGTCAAAATACCAATAACCTTTAATTTTATATTGTGTAACATCTGCCGCCGTAAGATCTTGCTTTAAAATATACTCTGCTGGCACAGTCCTTTTTGGCCCTAAAGTTTCCTCAACATAATTAACCTTTTTATTTTTACCTGTTCCTGTAACAACTTTTTTCTTTACAACACGCGTTCTATAATCATCCGGATATTGATTGATAAGCTCTCTACCGGCATCTGTTGTATCAACACGAGACAATGCACCTTGAATATCTTTTAAAGATTTTTTAGTATTGAAGTAGCTGTCACTATAAACTTCATTTATTCTTCCATTTCTAATGTTTTTTGTTAAAACGTCGTACAATGATCGCCTATCAGAACCAATATTAACCGTATCAACAGGAAAATATAAAGGAAAATTGATTTTCTCATTTAAATCAATAATTTCCCAGACTGTCTTTCCCATCAAAACATCTCTATCATCAATATAACCATAAGCCAAAGGCTTATCATTGTCTGAGATAAGTTGCGCATGGGACTTAAGCCCAATCTGATCAGCTGTTTTCGCATTTAATAAGTTAGACTGTGCGCTAGTATTAAAGCCCCCAACAATAAGAACAATAACTATTAAAAAATTTCTTAATTCCATCATAAAATCATTTATAAGAGACATAACGGAGCTATATTCATTTTATTGTTATTTTTCCTACTTTATTTTTAAAAATAAAAATAACACTGCAATTATCTTCAAATTTAAATCTTACTCAGAAATCAATCTATTAGATACATTATAAGCCTAAAACAAAAAAACTCTCACTACAAAGGTAGTGAGAGTTTTTATTATAATGTTATTCAGATACTTAGTAATTCCACATATCTTGCTCGAAGTTACGAATCTTCTCTTTTACTCTTTCAGATTCTAACAATTGGTTTTGTGCATTATCTTTCATGTAATCTTTGATCTCACGATCTCCGTACAAGTTTTCTTCTTTATAGATTACTGCATTAAAACGTCTTGAATTTAAGATCTGATCGAATGAAATTGGAAGCGCAGAATTATTATCGTTAAAAGCTTTTGCTTCGTGTAATGCTTCTCTGGCATTAGGGAAGAAAACCCAAAACAACTCAATATAATCCTTTTCGTCACTATTCATTGTATAAACATCTGGAGTTACTGGACAAATACCAAGTAAACGATATTTCAGTTCACTTTGACGTTTGTCAAAATACCAGTATCCTTTAATTTTATATTGTGTAACATCTGCTGCTGTAAGATCTTGTTTTAAGATATACTCTGAAGGAACTGATCTTGTTGGACCAACTGTTTCTTCAACATAGTTAACCTTTTTATTTTTACCAGTTCCTGTAACTACTTTCTTTTTCACAACACGTGATTTGTAGTCGTCTGGATATTGGTTAATAAGTTCTCTACCAGCATCTGTTGTATCAATACGAGATAACGCCCCTTGAATATCTTTCAAAGATTTTTTAGTATTGAAATAACTGTCACTATAAACTTCAGTTATTTTACCGTTCTTCACAGCTTTCGTCAAAACGTCATAAAGTGAGCGTCTATCTGAACCAATATTAGCCGTATCAACCGGAAAATACATTGGAAAGTTGATTTTTTCGTTTAAATCAATAATCTCCCACGTAGTTTTTCCCATCAATATGTCTCTATCATCCACATAACCATAAGACAAAGGCTTATCATTATCTGAGATAAGTTGCGCAGGAGTTTTAAGTCCTATCTGAGCAGGTGTTTTCGCATTTAGCAAATTAGATTGCGCATAAGAAGAAAAACCTCCAGCGATAGAAACAATAGCTATTAAAAAATTTCTTACTTTCATCGTGGTATTATTATAAAGTATTAAATGTAGGTTTACCCACTTTTATTATTGTATTTCAAAAATTACCGGAGCAGTTCTTGGCAATAAGTAACTACCAGCTCCAACAAGTTTAGTTTTAATTTCAGAAATAGTTACCTGATCTCCTTTTCCAGCTCTTGAAAGTACTTGTTTACATTGTGCATTTAATTTGTTACCAGTAACAACAACAGTAGGTTGTCCAGCAATTTTCATATTAAATCCAACAACATCTAAACCAACTTCAAAATCAAAGTCATTTAATTTAGCTCCAATAGTAGCAACTTCTAAGTTAGATTTAGGTCCTTTAACAACACCTGGCTCACCTCTAATTGTACCTGTTGGACCAGGAATACCTTTAATTCTAAATGTTTTCTTATCTGAAACTTTATCTCCGTTTGGTAAAGTTCCTGTAACAGAAATTGTAGCTTCATTACCTGAACCTGGGCTCATGTTATATTTACCTGGTTTACCAGCAGAAACTAATCCCGGAGCACTTGCAACAACTTTGTTGTCAGCAACACCAGCGAATGATACAGAGATTGGGTTAACAACACCTCTATAAACAACATTCATTTTATCAGCAGAAATTGTTGCTGAGTTTGGTTTTGGTACTACAACATAAGTTCCTTTAAATTTAAGTGGAATAGTTTTTCCATCTTCTAAGAAAGTAAATTGGCCATTAATATTTTGCTCACCTATACCTCCAGCAGTTAACGAAATAACAGCTTGTCCATTAACAATTTGTCCAGGACCTTGGAATGAGGTTGGAGTAGTATTTTCGTCATAACGACCTAAAACAACTTTACCGGTAACTTTTTCTCCTTGGAAATATGCATTCTTATCTAACACTACAATTGCTTGATAATTACTGTAAGAAGCAGCAGCAACTGCAGCTTTTCCTAATGCTGCACTGTAAACATCAGATTCTGCTTTTTGAACATCATTCTGCCAAGCCGAAAGCTTCGCAACTGATGCTACTGCAGGGAATCCTTTGAAGTGATAAGACAAATACTTATCTTTTACTCCATCTTTATTTTTAACATCAGAAACATCAAATTTCTTTTCAACCTCTGCAATAACTGTAGCGTATTTATTCTTTTTATCAGACAAAGCAGCTTTCATATCTGCCTTATACTTTTCAATTTTAGAAATAATCTCAGTTCCTTTTGCACTGTAACCTTCACCCTTAAACCAACTATCAACATTGTCGCCTTTGTCCATAGCTTCGTAAGGCAATTTACCAGTCTCTTTCTCTACGTCAAATCCTTTAACAACATCCTTTTTTAAAGTTTCGATATAGGCATAAAAATCTTTCGAAATTGTTTCAACTTTATGAGCAGTAGCTGCAGCATCAATAAATTCTCCTTTTGCCTCAGCAGCTTTTTGATCTAATGTAGTCAACAAACCAGCGTTTGTTTCTATTGAAGATTTATTAGCACTTTCAAATTTTTCATTCATTAAGCCAAAAGCAGATAAAACTTCTTTTGACATATTCATTGCTAACATTGCGATGAAAACCAGATACATCAGGTTCACCATCTTCTGTCTAGGGGTTAATTTTCCTCCTGCCATTTTTTTATAATTAGTTCTTTATTAATAAATTTAATATAATAGTCAAAAACTAATTATCCTTTGTTACTCATTGCAGAAAGCATTCCACCATAAACATTGTTTAATGAAGCAATGTTTGCAGTCATAGATTGCATTTGTTCTTTTAATTTAGAAGCATTTTCAGCGATTTCACTGTTTGCTTGTGCATTTCTTGCAGCACTTTCTAATTGTACTTTATATAAACTATTTAATGATTCCATTTGTGCAGCAGCCATAGACATTTCTTCAGCATATTTCTTTTGTCCTGCAATAGAATCTACCGTTGGAGAAATTGCTTTTGCAGCTCCTTCGAAATTTTTGATAGAATTTCCTAAACTTGACATCAATTCACCATCAATTTTAGCTTCTTTCAACATTACGTCTAATTTTTGAGACAACAATCCTTGGGCATCAGATGGAGCTTCAACTTTATCAGCTTTTTTTCTAGCTTGACCGTTTGCTAACTCTGGGTAAACAAGAGTCCAATCTAACTCGTCATCAACTGGATCAAAAGCAGACAAGGCAAAAATAAACGCTTCAACACCAAGACCAATAATCAACATAATACTAGCTCCTTGCCAGTGTTGCAATTTAAAAAGTGCACCGATGATTACTACTGCCGCTCCCATACCATAAGCGAAATTCATTGTTTTTTTACTTAATAATGCCATAATACTTTTTTTTAGGTTTTAATTTAAAATAGATTTGATTTGGTTATTGAATTTGAATTTAATTATTTACTTTTTTTTCCGCTTCCAGTTGTTTGAGTTCCCATGTAATCTTGTACAGTTCTGAAACCAATATAACTTCTAGCTGAATCAGCATATTCATGATCACGAGTACTTACCTGTAGGAAATAAGCAACGTCTTTCCAAGATCCACCACGAACAACTTTTCTTTGATTGTTTCCGTCAATTACGTTAGGATTCATTGTAGAAACATATTCGTAAGCATTTGGATTATAAGCTGAATCTGTCCATTCTGAAACGTTTCCTGCCATGTTGTATAATCCGTAACCATTTGCCTCATATGACTTAGCTTCAACTGTATACAAAGCCTCATCAGCAGCATAATCTCCTCTGTTTGGTTTGAAGTTTGCTAAGAAACAACCTCTGTCACTTTTAGTGTAAGGTCCTCCCCATGGGTAAGTTGCAGATTCAAGACCTCCTCTAGCAGCATATTCCCATTCTGCCTCTGTTGGCAATCTGAAAGCATTTACTAAATCACGTCCTTTTTTTCTAGACTTGATATAACTGTTTTTATTTAAGGTTCTCCAAGCACAAAATGCTTTAGCTTGTTTCCAAGTCACACCAACTACAGGATAATCTCCGTAAGCTTTGTGCCAGAAATAATCGTTGTGCATTGGCTCATTATATGAGTAAGCAAAATCTTTAATCCAAACTGTAGTATCTGGGTAAACACTAACTTGTTCTGTTTTAACGAAGTCTTTTCTTTTTCCAACTTTAGCTTTTGCAGCAGCCTGAATATCCATCCAAGAATAACGGAATTTCAATTTATTAACGTCAATTGTTCTTAAACCATTGTATGATTCTTCTATTGGCAAATACATAGAATCCATTACCTCAGTATAATACTCATCCGGGTAAGCTTTGGTATCTTTAATTAACTTAACTTTTTTGTTTAATTTTCTACCAGCATATGGATCATCTTTTGTTCCTACACTATAATAGTTATCATACATATATTTATCATAAGCCGTCATTTTGTCTGGCTCTGAATCGTTAAATGCATAATCTGCAATACTACCACCTTTTTTACCTTTGTCACCAGTACTTTTTTGACCAGTTTCATCAGCTAAAATAGCTAAACGAACTCTCATTGTAGAATCTTTTACCCACTCCACAAATTGACGGTATTCACTGTTTGTAATCTCAGTTTCATCCATATAGAATGAACGTACTGTTACTGTTTTAGTTGGAGCATCTTCTACATTAGCTAAATCAGCATCTGATTTACCCATAATAAAAGACCCACCCGGAACCAATGTCATTCCGTAAGGTTTTTCAGGATGCCATTTACCTCCTGTAACACCAACTAACTCACCTTTGTCACCTGACTTACCACAGCCGATTACTAGTGTTAACATTGCTGCAAATGCAATAAACTTCTTCATATAAATTTGGGATTATCTATTCATTATTATAAGTCCGTAAACGTATTTATTATTTAGCTAAAAAACAATACTAGTTGCGAAATTTATTTTATCGTTCAAAAATAATGTTAAATAAAATAAAAAAAAATATTTTATCGACAAACTAACACAAAATATCGATGTAAAACACAAAATTTTATATATTATATTTATTTTCCTACTAATAAAAATTAACTATTTTTACAGAACTTTAGAAAATTATGATTTTTACTACTATTTCACTTTATAACGCATTTTTTCTCTGCGCTTTCCACCATCTTTCAGGCAATTCTTGGTTACAAGCACTCAAATATTCTTCGTATGAACACGGTAATAACGTATTTCTTTTAAGTTTATTGTGTCCATTTGATTCAAACGGAATTTCAATCCACCAACGATCTGTTTTATCACTTTTGTAAAAAATCAACTCTTCATCATCAAGTGGGATGATGTACTTTAAATACGTTGCTCGACTACCAAAAGGATATTCTTTAGATCGATAATGATATCCTTCTATAAAATACCAAACTATTTGAGCAATAATACCAGATTCTGGTACTGTACTATTATTATTAAAAATTCCAAAAGAAGAAACTTTATCACTAATTCCGGCATATCTAGCCAATGAACATATTTCTTTTCCGTTAAAACCATTCGGCTCAAAAGAAACCATATTTCCTGAAGCAGATGATTTTACCGAATTCAAATCGATACTAACTAAATCTGCATCTCTAAAAACAGGTTCTGCCAATGCAATATTATTCGAAATTTCACCTAAACGGTAGGCATCAAAGAATAACTTCTCGATCAAATCAATTTCTTCTTGTGAGTTATAATAGGTTTGATATCCTACATTACAGTAATTAAAAAGATTATTTGGTTCGTCGATTATAATTTTTGTTAGGTACGAATTTGCCGAAACTGTTTCATTTTCTTTACCAAAATCGAACTTGTTATCAACGGCAACCAAATTTACCATTTGTTCCAAGTCGTCATATGCACGATACAAAGCGTAGGTCAAATCTTGTGAACCTCCCACAACTATAGGAATCACTTTATTCTTAATTAATGTAGAAGTAACTTTTTTTAATGCAAAATAAGTATCCTCTACAGCTTCTCCGGCGAGAATATCTCCTAAATCTGCAATAGAAGCATCCCAATTACCTGGAAACATGCCGTAAAGCTTTTTACGAACAGCATTTAAATTAACATCATTAATTACATTACTATTTCGGCGATCTTCTAAAACTCCAATAATAGCAATATTTATTTTACTTATATCCGGAAATTGATCTTGCGTGTGCAAGACTATTTTACTACCTAATTCTTGTGAAGACAATGAACTAATGAATTTTAAAATTCCTTCGTTAACTGGTTGTAGAAAATCAAATTCCATTTATTATTTCTTTTTAGCAGCTGGTTTTTTAGCTGGAGCTTTTTTAGTTGTTGTTGCTTTTTTTGCTGGAGTCTTTTTTGCCGGTGTTTTTTTAGCAATCATTTCCTGAACTTCGGCTAATGTCAATTTTGTTGCATCAACATCTTTACTTAATTCAATTTTGATTTTACCTTTTGTAATAACCGAACGTCCCCAACGCGCTTTTTCAACCAAAATCCCTTCGTCTTCCCAGTTATGAAGCACTTTATCAATGTTCTTTTGTAATTTATCTTCAATCAATTCTTCGATTTCCTGTTGCGATAAATTATCAAAATTGTATTTTTTACTTACGTTGATAAAAATTCCGTTCCATTTAATGAAAGGACCAAAACGCCCCACACCTTTCTGAACACCTTCACCTTTATAAACTGCAATTGGAGCATCGGCAATTGCTTTTTCATCAATTAATTCCTGCGCTCTTTCTTTAGAAAGACTTAAAGGATCTTCTCCTTTTGGCAAAGAAATAAAAACACTTCCGTGACGTACATATGGCCCATAACGACCATTACTTACTTCTACTTCTTCACCTTTATATTCTCCTAGGTTTTTAGGCAATAAAAATAAATTTAAAGCTTCTTCAAGTGTTATATTTCCAATATTTTGATCGGCCATTAAACTGGCGAATTTTTTATCTTCGTCATCTGCTTCTCCAATTTGAGCCATTGGACCAAATTTTCCTAAACGAACAGAAACTTGCCTTCCGTCAGCATCTTTTCCTAAGATTCTTTCTCCGCTTTCACGTTCTGCATTAGCTTCTACCTCTTTTACATTTGGATGAAATTTATTGTAGAATTCCTGCATCATAATTGCCCAGTCGATATTTCCTTCGGCAATCTCATCAAAATCCTGTTCTACTTTTGCAGTAAAATTATAATCTAATATGTTTCCGAAATTCTTAACTAAGAAATCTGTAACGATAGTTCCGATATCAGTAGGAACTAATTTTCCTTTATCAGAACCTGTATTTTCTTTTAACAACTTCTCTCCTACTTTATCTGCCTGTAAAGTAAGTTGAGTGTAATTACGTTCCTGACCTTCAAGAGTTCCTTTTTCAACATAATTTCTATTAATGATAGTCGAAATAGTTGGCGCATATGTAGATGGTCTACCAATTCCTAATTCTTCTAATTTTTTCACCAAAGAAGCTTCTGTGTAACGAGCCGGTGGCCTTGAGTATCTTTCAGTAGCCGTAATGTAATTATTCGCTAAATTTTCATTTACTTTTAATGCAGGCAACATTCCTTCCTGTTCTTCCTCATCATCATCATGACCTTCTAAGTAAACTTTTAAGAATCCTTCAAAAAGTAAAACTTCACCAGAAGCTGTAAAAATTTCGCTGTGATTATTAGCTTCAATTTTTACGTTTGTTCTTTCTAGTTGCGCATCGCTCATTTGAGATGCCAAAGTTCTTTTCCAGATCAAATCGTACAAACGAGCCTGATCACGATCGATATTTACCGTATGGCGCGACATATCAGTTGGACGAATTGCTTCGTGCGCTTCTTGTGCTCCTTTATTTTTATTAGCGAAAGTTCTAGGCTTAGAAAACTCTTTTCCGTACGATTTTATGATTTCAGCTTCAGCAGCATCCATCGCTTCTTTAGAAAGATTTACACTATCTGTTCTCATATAAGTAATAAGTCCAGCTTCGTACAAACGTTGTGCAAGTTGCATTGTAATTCCAACTGGCAAATACAATTTTCTAGCCGCTTCTTGTTGCAATGTAGAAGTTGTAAATGGCGCTGTTGGGGATTTTTTGGTAGGTTTAGTTTCTAAATCTGCTACCTTATATTTTGATCCGATGTTTTGTTTTAAGAAATCTTCGGCCTCGTTTTTAGTATTAAAGTTTTTTGGCAATTTAGCTTTGAAAGACTTCCCTGCTTCATTAACAAACTCAGCTACAACAGAATAAGTAGCTACTGCATTAAAGTTTTGAATTTCGCGTTCTCTCTCTACAATCAAACGAACCGAAACTGATTGTACACGTCCAGCAGAAAGTCCGCCTTTAATTTTCCTCCATAAAACCGGAGATAATTCATAACCTACTAAACGATCTAAAACACGACGTGCTTGTTGCGCATTTACAAGATTATAATCTATTTCTCTCGGGTTCTCAATTGCTTTAAGAATTGCCGACTTTGTAATTTCGTGAAAAACTATTCGCTTAGTTTTTTTAGTATCTAGTTTTAATTCTTCCGCCAAGTGCCATGAAATAGCCTCACCCTCGCGGTCCTCATCGCTCGCTAGCCAAACCATTTCGGCATTCTTAGATAGTGCTTTCAATTTGCTTACCAAGGCTTTTTTATCTGGAGAAACTTCGTATTTAGGTTTAAAACCATTCTCGACATCTACTCCAATTTCCTTTGATGGTAAGTCAGCTATGTGACCATAACTTGACTCTACCTGAAAATCACTTCCCAAAAATTTCTCGATCGTTTTCGCCTTTGCAGGTGACTCCACTATTACTAAATTCTTTGCCATTGCTCTATTTTTCTGCAACAAAAGTATCTATTTTTTTTAAATATCAGCCTCGTGAATTCATTTTTGAGTTATTTTAATCTTATGTTTCTTTAAAATGAAGATTTATCTGTATTCCTACCTATTATATATATAGGTATAATTTTTATGGGTTTATGACCAACAAATGTGCTTTTTACAGGGTAAATCTTTTGCTATAAATTTAACCGCAAAGTCCACAAAGTTTTACGCAAAGTTCGCTAAGTTTTTATATAAGCTGAAAATTTCAGGCGAAGCTCTCAAAGCTTTGAGAAATTTTCATAAATCCTCAGAAGAGATCATAAAAAAACTCTATTTCTCACTTCTATTCAACAATATAAAATTTATCCCGTCCCGAAGTTTCGGGATCGGAACTAAAATCTAATTTAATTGTTAATTCTTTCTCTGCCATCTTGTCATATTGACCTCATTTACGTTATCTTTGCACTTTGAATTTATACAATGGAAAAGATTATTGAAGAAAGCAAACAAGGCGAAAGTCTAGTTTTGGAAAATAAACCTGAGAATACTAAAAAACTTTTTATAGAAAGTTACGGTTGTGCGATGAATTTTTCGGACAGTGAAGTCGTAGCTTCCATTTTATCAATAAACGGATATAATACTACACAAACTCTTGAAGATGCTGATTTAGTTTTAGTAAACACTTGCTCGATTCGAGATAAGGCGGAACAAACTATTCGTAAGCGTCTGGAAAAATATAATGCGGTAAAACGTATTAATCCAAAAATGAAAGTAGGCGTTTTGGGCTGTATGGCTGAACGTTTGAAAAGTCAGTTTTTGGAGGAAGAAAAAATAGTTGATCTTGTTGTTGGTCCAGATGCCTACAAAGATTTACCAAATTTATTGGCCGAAGTTGAAGACGGTCGAGATGCAATTAATGTAGTTTTATCGAAAGAGGAAACTTACGGAGATATTTCGCCGGTTCGTTTAATGAGCAACGGAATTACTGCATTGGTTTCAATTACTCGTGGGTGCGATAATATGTGCACATTTTGTGTTGTACCTTTTACTCGTGGACGTGAACGTAGTCGTGAGCCTCAAAGTATCATGAAGGAAATTCAGGATTTATGGGACAAAGGTTTTAAAGAAATCACTCTTTTAGGACAAAACGTTGACAGTTACCTTTGGTACGGCGGAGGTTTGAAAAAAGATTTTGTAAATGCTTCTGACATGCAAAAAGCTACAGCGGTTGACTTTGATCAATTGCTTGAAATGGTTGCTGTTGGTTTCCCTAAAATGCGAATCAGATTTTCGACATCTAATCCGCAGGATATGCACGAAAGCATCTTACATGTTATTGCTAAATATCCAAATATTTGCAAACACATTCACCTACCTGTTCAATCCGGAAGTAATAGAATTTTAAAAGAAATGAATCGTTTGCACACTCGCGAAGAATACATGACTTTGATTGACAAAATCAAAGCAATTATTCCGAATGCTTCGATTTCGCAAGATATGATTGCCGGTTTCCCAACAGAAACAGAGCAAGATCACCAAGATACAATGAGTTTGATGGAATATGTAAAATATAATTTTGGTTATATGTATTCGTATTCTGAACGTCCAGGAACTCTTGCTGGTAGAAAAATGGAAGATGATGTTGCCGAAGAAACCAAAGCGAGAAGATTACAGGAAATTGTCGATTTACAACAAAAGCACGCTTGGTTCCGCAGTGAGGAATTCGTTGGACAGGTTGTAGAAGTTTTGGTAGAAAAAGTTTCTAAAAAATCAAAAGAAGAATTCTCAGGCAGAAACTCTCAAAGTATTACGGTAGTTTTCCCAAAAGAGGATTATAAAATTGGAGATTTTGTAAACGTAAAAATTACAAGTTGTACTAGTGGAACTTTAAAAGGGGAAGCTATTGGTTTAAGCAGCATGAATTAATTTTTTTTTCGGCACGAATTTCACTAATTTACATGAATTTTCTTTCAAATTATTTTTGAATCTATAAATTTGTTTAAAAAAAACTATTTATGGAATTGTATCGAAAAGAGGAGTATTATAAGATTGTTGGAATTTGCATGGAAATTCATAGAATTCTTGGAGGAGGACTTCTCGAAATCGTATATAAAGATGCACTGGAATATGAATTTAGAAAACACAATATACCTTTTGAACGCGAAAAGCAATATGATATTCAATACAAAGATGTTGTTTTAGCACATAAATTCTATGCTGATTTTGTAGTTTACGATGAAATAATTTTAGAAATAAAAGCATCTAAAGAAATCATTGATGAACATACAGCTCAAACAATTAATTATTTAAGACTGGCAGATAGTGATCTAGGAATAATTGTTAACTTTAATAAAAAGTCCTTACAACATAAAAGAGTTATTCATTAGCCCGATTTCAAAAAATTCGTGAAATTTGTGAAATTCGTGGCAAAAGATAAAAAACATACATGGAAACAGTTCAAGCAATAAAACAGCGATTTGAAATTATTGGAAATGACCCCAAATTAAATCGCGCCATTGAAAAAGCCATTCAGGTTGCTCCTACTGATATTTCGGTAATGGTAACTGGGGAAAGTGGTGTTGGAAAAGAAAACATTCCGAGAATAATCCATTCGCTTTCGCATAGAAAGCACGGAAAATATATTGCTGTAAACTGTGGTGCAATTCCAGAAGGGACGATTGATAGTGAACTTTTTGGCCACGAAAAAGGTGCTTTTACAGGTGCGACAAGTACACGTGAAGGTTATTTTGAAGTAGCTGACGGCGGGACTATTTTTCTTGATGAAGTTGGTGAATTACCACTTACGACTCAGGTTCGTTTGCTTCGTGTACTTGAAAATGGTGAATTTATAAAAGTTGGTTCATCTCAGGTTCAGAAAACAAATGTTAGAATTGTAGCCGCTACAAACGTAAACTTATTCAATGCTATTGAAAAAGGAAAGTTTCGTGAGGATTTATACTATCGTTTAACAACTGTCGAAATTACTTTGCCACCATTGCGTGAAAGAAATGAAGACATTCATTTGTTATTCAGAAAATTTGTCGCCGATTTTGCACACAAATATAAAATGCCTCCGTTGAAATTAGACGATGATGCAGTGCAACTTTTGCAAAAATTCAGATGGAACGGAAACATTCGTCAATTACGAAATGTAGCCGAACAAATTTCTGTTTTAGAAACCAATCGCGATATTTCTTTAGCAACTTTACAATCTTATTTACCTACCGAAGGAACTAATTTACCTTCTGTAATTAGTGATAAGAAAAATGAAAGTGATTTTAGTACAGAGCGAGATATTTTATACAAAGTTCTTTTTGATATGAAAAGTGATTTGAATGATTTAAAAAAACTCACTTTGGAATTGATGAAAAATGGAACAAAAGTACAAGACATCAATCCAAATTTGATTCAGAAAATATACGGTTCGCAAGAAAATGAAAGCGAAATAGATTTTGAAGAAGAGCCTAGAACTGCGGTCATGACTCCTGCAACTCGCGAAGACAATTATCAAATGCAAGATGATAATTACTTGTTTGCCGAAACGATTGAAGAAGAAGAGGTTCTACGTTTGGAACAAAAAGAAATCGAAATGATCAAAAAATCATTAGAAAAAAACAAAGGAAAACGAAAAGCTGCCGCAGACGAATTAGGTATTTCTGAAAGAACTTTGTACCGAAAAATTAAACAATTTGATCTATAAAATAGAAAATTTCAAAAAATAAATTCCAAATTCCAAATTAGTATATTTGAAAAAAAATGGAGTTTTCCTCCAAGAACTGGAATTTTAAAATTGAGATTTTCACATAAACATTTATGAAAAAAATTTATTCTTTATTAGCCTTAATGAGTCTCTTTATGCTAAGCGGCTGCTCTGTTTATAATTTTACAGGAACAGGGCCAATTGATGCAAAAACATTTCAAGTTAACTTTTTCCAAAATAATGCCGATTTAATTGAGCCGGGAATTGACAGACAATTTACACTGGCTTTACAAGATTTAATTCAAAGTCAAACCAATCTAAACTTAGTAAGTAATAGTGGTGATTTAGTTTACGAAGGAGAAATTGTAGATTACAGAACAACACCAATGACAGCAACTGCTGTAACATCAACTGGTGATGTAGGTGCTGCACAAAACCGTTTAACAATTCGTGTAAAAGTTAGGTTTACCAACAAAAAGAAGGAAACTGATGATTTTGAGAAAACATTTGAGTTTTACTTCGATTATCCAGGAGGGACATTACCAACAGGAAGTCTTTTAAATACTGCAATTACCACTATTTTTGAAAGAATCACACAAGATATCTTTAATGAGTCACTGGCCAAATGGTAATTTTTATGTTTAACTGGTAAATCGTTTATTTGTTTAACCGATAAAACTATTAAACAAATAAACAATTCAACGCTTAAACAATTTCAACGATTAAACAAATAAAATGAACGTAACTGATTATACCTACTTAATGAACAAACCCGATGCTATCACAGAAAAGCAAGCGGATGCATTAGGAAGTGTTTTGAATGAATTTCCATATTTTCAAAGTGCGCGAGCATTACGATTAAAAGGACTTTTCAATCAAAATAGCTTTAAGTATAATTATGCCTTAAAAGTTACTGCTGCGCATACAACAGATCGTACTGTTTTATTTGATTTTATAACGTCTGAAGATTTTACTTCTATTCAGAGCGAATATTATGATCGAAAATTGAGAGATCTTTTAAATATCACTGTTTTTGAAAGCGAAATTATTTCGCCGGAAGAAATTAAAAAAGTAATCGAAGTTCGAATTGATCCAATTGAGCAATCTATTCTGGATTCTATAAAAGAAGCAACAACGGTAACTTTTGAAGAACCTGCAAAAATTGAAGAAAAACCAATTGACCCAATTATTGAGCAATCTATTTTAACTTCTATAAAAGAAGCGACTCCTATTATTAAAGAACCTACTCCAACTTTCTTTGAAGAAATAGTAGAGGAAGAAGAGGACGTTGCCCCTGTACGAATTGACCCAATTGAACAATCGATATTAACATCTATTAAAGAAGCCTCAAAAATAGTTTTTGAAGAAGTAAAAATAGAAGAAACTCCTCAGGTAATTGAAGTTCCTGAAACGGTGAAAATAGCCGAAGAAAATCTGGAAATAGGAAAACCATTGGATTTTTCTGTTAACGAAAAGCACTCTTTTCAGGAATGGTTAAATTTGTCCAGAACCGAGCCTATTGACAGAACCAACGAAAATCCGAGAGAAGAGATCAAAGAAACTACTGAATCAATAGCCGAAGCAAACGCAATTGAAGAAGAAAAAAAGAAAAAAGCGGAATTAATTGATAAATTTATCGAAACAAACCCAAAAATTTCTCCTGTAAAACAGACTACAACTGCACCAGCAGCACAATTTGACCTAAATAAAGAAGAGAATTCTTATTTAATGACAGAGACTTTGGCAAGAGTATATTTGGAACAAAAAAAATATACAAAAGCAATACAAGCATATGAAATATTAATTTTGAAATATCCAGAAAAAATTAGTTTCTTTGCAGACCGTATTTCGGATATAAAGATTTTACAACAAAATAACAATAATAATTAAGCAATGAGCACATTTTCAATTTTTTTAGTTTTAATCACAATAGTTTGTTTTCTATTGATCGTAGTAATCATGGTTCAAAACCCTAAAGGAGGCGGATTATCGTCTACTATCAGCGGAACTCAAATGTTAGGTGGAGTACAAAAAACAACTGACTTTTTAGATAAAAGTACCTGGACATTGGCTACTATTTTGATTGCTTTAATTTTATTATCAAGTTTAAGCTTTACAGGATCATTAAGTGATACTGACTCTAAAATCATTGAAAAAACTGAAGCTCCAGCTAATACGCCAGCAGCTCCGGTTCAACAAACACCTGCTCCGGCAACACCTGCAGCAAAATAATAATTTTGAAATAAATATAAAATGCCAGCCTGTCAAAGCTGGCATTTTTTTTAAGAAATAATGTCAGTTTTAAGAGCATGGCATAATTTCTGAAATCCAATAAAACATAAAATTCGTATAACTTATAATAATTATAAAACATAAAATCATGGCCTTAAACATTAAACCGCTTTCAGATCGCGTACTTATTGAGCCTGTTGCAGCTGAAACCAAAACTGCCTCAGGTATTTTTATTCCTGATACTGCCAAAGAAAAACCACAAAAAGGAACTGTTGTAGCTGTTGGTAATGGATCTAAAGAACACACTATGACCGTAAAAGTTGGTGATACTGTACTTTATGGTAAATACGCAGGAACAGAATTAAAACTTGAAGGAACTGATTATTTGATTATGCGCGAAGATGACATCTTAGCGATAATCTAAAAAAATATCTATTGAGTTTTTAGTATTAGAAACTAAGACTAAGTAACTTGAAACAAATCAAACATTAAACATACTTAATTCAGCAGTAGAGAGAGCCTACTGCCTAAAGCAAATAAAAAATGGCAAAAGATATAAAATTTGATATTGAAGCACGTGACGGATTAAAACGTGGTGTTGATGCATTAGCAAATGCTGTAAAAGTAACTCTAGGACCTAAGGGTCGTAACGTAATTATTGGTAAATCTTTTGGTGGACCAACAGTTACTAAAGATGGAGTTTCGGTTGCAAAAGAAATCGAATTAAAAGACCCATTAGAAAACATGGGCGCGCAAATGGTTAAAGAAGTTGCTTCTAAAACTAATGATTTAGCGGGTGACGGAACTACAACTGCTACAGTTTTAGCTCAGGCAATTGTAAAAGAAGGTTTGAAAAACGTTGCTGCGGGTGCAAATCCAATGGACTTGAAACGTGGTATCGATAAAGCTGTTGAAGCTATCGTTGCTGACCTTGCAAAACAAGCCAAAGTTGTTGGAAGTGATTCTGATAAAATCAAACAAATTGCTTCTATCTCTGCAAATAACGACGAAGTTATTGGTGAATTAATCGCTACAGCTTTCGCTAAAGTAGGTAAAGAAGGTGTTATTACTGTTGAAGAAGCTAAAGGAACTGATACTTTTGTGGACGTTGTTGAAGGTATGCAATTTGACAGAGGATATCTTTCTCCATACTTTGTAACAAACCCAGAGAAAATGGAAGTTGAATTAGACAATCCATATATCTTATTATACGATAAAAAAGTATCTTCTTTAAAAGAATTATTGCCAGTTTTAGAGCCAGTTGCACAATCAGGGAAACCATTATTGATTATTGCTGAAGATGTTGACGGAGAAGCTCTTTCTACATTGGTAGTAAACAAATTAAGAGGAGCTCTTAAAATTGCTGCTGTAAAAGCTCCAGGTTTTGGAGACAGAAGAAAAGCAATGTTAGAAGATATCGCAATCTTAACAGGAGGAACTGTAATCTCTGAAGAGAGAGGATATACTCTAGAAAATACAACTATCGAAATGTTAGGAACTGCAAAAAGAGTTTCTATCGATAAAGACAATACAACTCTTGTAAGTGGTGCTGGCGAAGCTGACATCATCAAAAACAGAGTAAACCAAATTAAAGGTCAGATGGAAACTACTACATCTGATTATGATAAAGAAAAATTGCAAGAACGTTTGGCTAAATTAGCTGGTGGTGTTGCTGTTCTTTATGTTGGTGCTGCATCTGAAGTTGAAATGAAAGAGAAAAAAGACAGAGTTGATGATGCATTACATGCTACTCGTGCTGCTGTTGAAGAAGGAATTGTTGCTGGTGGTGGTGTTGCTTTATTAAGAGCAAAAGCTGCATTAGCTGATCTTAAAGCTGATAACGCTGACGAGGCAACTGGAATTCAAATTGTTTCTCGCGCTGTTGAGTCTCCATTAAGAACTATTGTTGAAAATGCAGGTCTTGAAGGTTCTGTAGTTGTAGCAAAAGTTGCTGAAGGTTCTGGAGATTTTGGATACAACGCAAAAACTGACGAATATGTAGACATGCTAAAAGCAGGAATTATCGATCCTAAAAAAGTAACTCGTGTAGCATTAGAAAATGCTGCTTCTGTTGCAGGAATGATCTTAACTACAGAGTGTGCCTTAATTGATATTAAAGAAGAAAGCGCTGGCGGAATGCCAATGGGTGGCGGTATGCCAGGAATGATGTAATATTCATTTTAACTTCATATTAAAATCCGTTTACCGAAAGGTAAGCGGATTTTTTTTACACATAATTCTCTGATTTTGATAAATTTCAAACAGAAACATTATGAATGTTTTAACTATCTCAGATTATTATTGCTACTAAATTTATACAGTACTTTTAATACTATTATTGTCTTAAACTTTTTCTTGTATGAAACTAATCTTAAAGTTTTTCGCTTTACTGTTTTGTTTACAATCTTTCTCTCAAACTTCTGATAATACCGAAAAAATAAAGAATTATATTGAAGCTTATTTTCATTACGATCGAGAAAATCTTCACATACAATTTAACAAAGACATTTATTTAAACAATGAAGATATAGCTTTTAAAGGTTATGTCTTTAGTAAAAACACCAATACACCCAACCTTAATACTACCAATATCGAATTAATTGTCTACGATGATCAGCAACAAATAATTCAGAAGCAATTGCTTTTTGCCGAATTTGGTACTTTTTCTGGCGGAATTCATCTTAACGGAAAACTTAAATCCGGTAAATACCATTTTCATTTTTACACCAATTGGATGAATAATTTTAAGGAAGATGACTCTTTCAATCAAACCATTGAAATTATCGACCGAAAAGATAATTACCGTTTTGAAAACAGTGAACCAGACTACAAAACAGCCGAAATAAATTTGTTTCCAGAAAGTGGTGTCATAATAAATGATATTGTAAATACTGTTGGAATTAAAATAAAAGACTGTAATAAAAAAGGAATTGAGGTTAAAGACGGAATTATAGTCGATTCAAAATCGAATGAAATAGCACACTTTCATACGAACAAAATGGGAAATGGTGTTGTTTATTTTAAAGCCGATTTAAACGAAAAATATACCTTAAAAATAAACACTGACAAACTGAAGATTTCAAAACCTCTAGACAAAGTACAGGAAACAGGAGTTGTAGTTAGTTACAATAACAATTTAGCGCAAAACAGATTACTGGTTGTCGTTAAAACAAATGATAAAGGTCTTGAAGTATATCAAAATAAAAAGTTTATTCTGTTAATACAACAAGACGGAGTTTTCATGCAGAAGGAAATTACATTTGCCGATAAAAAGACTGATCAGATTTCTTTCTTTGATAAGAAGTTTTTGTCAATCGGAGTCAATACAATTCGCATACTTGATGAAAATCTAAATGAAGTAGCTCAGAGATTAGTATATATTGAAGGTGATACTGTTCCTGCAACAACATTAGAGACCAAAACTGTATCTACCGACAGTATTTCATTATCAGGAAAAACAGCCTTAAACAAACCACGTTTAAGCATTAGTGTACTTCCTGAAAACACAATTTGCATAAACCAAAAACGATCTTTAGCTGGAACTTTTTATCTAAATGCCTATTTAGATCAACCTGAAATAGCAAATTATGACTATTATAATCCGGACAACGCAAATCGCAAACAGGATATGGAACTCTTGATGCTCAATCAAAATAAATCCAAATTTAATTGGGAAAGTATAAAATCTGATCCTCCAAAAATTACTTTTAAATTTCAAAAAGGAGTTACTGTAAGTGGCAGAGTTGAGCAGAAAGAAAAATCGAATTCTAAGAACAAAATGTCACTCATTTCGTTAAAAAGCAATTTATTTGAAGAATCTCCTATAGACTCTGATAATGCTTTTAAGTTTGAACATTTTTTCGCTCAGGATTCTACCGTTCTAGTATTGCAAATGGTTAATGAAAAAAACTTGGCTCAGCTTACAAAAGTAGAAGCGCGAGTTTCCAGAGATGAATCTCGTTTTGTTTTAGGTCCTACATTTGATAAATCAATTTGTCCATCGCCTATTAAATCCGAAAACACTTTTAGTTTTAGCCCATTAAAACCTGAAGATCATGCCATAAATTTGGAAGGAGTTGCGGTACAAAACAATTTCAAAAAAGAAGTACTCGTACATAAAGGCGACATGAGTTCGAGCGCCAGAGCATTCAAGATTAAAGACAATGATTATAGAAGTATTCTCAATTTTCTTTCTTTTAACGGGTATGTAACCGGCGTGAATCCAAACGACAATAATGTGTATGTGCGAAACAGTAGAAGTACCTATCTAGGCGACTCGGCTACATCGCCTGCAGTATACATAGATAATTTTTTAGTTTTTGATATGAATCAATTGTTTAATCTTACTTTAGATCAAATAGACGAGATCTATATTGACCAAACTGGCAATTCTGATCAAACAGCTTCTGGCAATGGGACTATTAAAATTTTCATGAAAAACGATGTGAAAAACAAGTACTTTAAACCTAAATATAGTTCCATCGTCGTAACAAAAGGTTTTACTCAAAATATACAATTTAAGAACATCAAATTTGAAACTCAAAATGAGTTTAACTATTTTGGTACGCTATATTGGTCTTCCGATTTAAAGATAAATGACAATTCTGGTTTTGAATTAAAACTGCCAAAAAACGATCAAAAAGAAATTCAGATTTTACTGGAAGGATTCTCTGATGACGGAAAGTTAATATCTGAAATTAGAAAAATTCCTGTAAACAATACTAAATCATAATAATTAGGAAATCGTAACCAATTTAGATGACTTTATTTTTTTTCGCCACGAATTTTCACGAATGCTTTGCGCATAAAAGTTGCCACAGATTAAAAGATTATTACTGATTACAATCTTTTTAATCCTCTAATCTGTGGCTAAAAAACAATTAGTAGTAAACTCTTTTTTAATTTATGATTGTTTAACATTCTGTTTTTGCCGTTAAAAACAGTTAGTTGTAACTTTGCATCTCTATTAAAATTTCAAAATGAGAAAATCTACAACTCACCTTTTACTTTTTACATTCTTACTTCTTACCACTTTATTACAAGCGCAAACCAATAAAAACAATTATGTTGTATTAGTTTCTATGGATGGATTTCGTTGGGATTATGCAAAGAAATTTAATTTGCCTAATTTAAAACAAATTGCAAAAGAAGGCGTTCATGCAAAGTCAATGAAACCATCGTATCCAAGTAAAACTTTCCCTAATCATTATTCTATAGTAACAGGACTTTATCCAGATCATCACGGAATCATTAATAATGTTTTTTATGATGCAACTCTAAACGAATCATTTTCATTATCATCGAATGCAAAAAATGATTCAAGATTTTATGGTGGAAACCCAATTTGGAATGTTGCCGAACAACAAGGTGTAAAAACGGCTTCGTTTTTCTGGCCTGGATCTGACACTGATAAAAAGAGACCAAGTATTTATAAGAATTACGACAACAAAATTCCATACGAAACAAGGATTGATACGATTTTAAAATGGCTGCAACTACCAGAAAAACAACGTCCGCATTTAATTACTTTATATTTTGACGAACCTGATCATACTGGACATGATTTTGGTCCGCTTTCTCCTGAGAACAAAAAAATGGTCATCAAAATGGATTCTCTAATGGGTCAATTATCATCTAAACTCAACCAACTATCGATTGGAAAAGAAATTAATTTAATTATTGTTTCAGACCACGGAATGGCAAATATTAGTAATGATAAAAAAGTTGCCGTTCTGGATTATTTAAAACCAGAATGGCTAGATTATAAAGCAGTCGTAAATCCAATTATGAGCCTACAGGCAAAAGCAGGTTTTCAGGATTCTATTACAAAAGCATTAAAAAAAGTACCACATATTAAATTCTGGAAGTCAAGTGAAGTTCCAAAAAGATTGCATTACGGTACAAATCCACGTGTGCACGATTTTGTTATTGAAGCTGATAAAGGATATAGCTTAGTAACTAAAACATCTCAAAATGTAAAAGGCGGAAATCATGGATATGACAATAATGAAAAAGATATGCATGCGATTTTTTATGCTAAAGGACCTGCTTTTAAAGTTGACAAAACAGTCAAAACCTTTCAAAATGTTTCAGTTTATACCTTAATTGCCCATATTCTAGGGCTACAAATTGAAGAAGTTGATGGAAAGTTTGGTGAAGTAAAATCGATGCTTGTTAATTAGGTAAAGTGATAATTTGACCATTAAATGATAAATTAAAAAAGCGCCAAACAGAAAAATTTCTGTTTGGCGCTTTTTTATTGCTTAATATCAACAACATATTTAACTGTAAATAAACTAATTATCGAATCAATATATTTTCTAACTTAGTATGTAATCTAAAAGTTAATTTCATTCTTGCTTAAAAAATTCTAACAAATGAAAAAAATACTTCCCTTGCTCCTTGTTCTTGTTTTATTAAGTTGTAAAAAAGAAATCGTTAATCCGGCTGATAGCATTTATTATGGAGGTGATATCGTAACTATGGAAGGTGATAAACCAAGCTATGCAGAAGCTGTTGCGGTAAAAAACGGAAAAATTGTTTTCGTTGGAAAAAAATCAGATACCGAAAAATTTCATGGGGATAAAACTATAATGAATGACTTGCAGGGCAAAACATTACTCCCAGGTTTTATAGATGCTCATGGCCATGTGTGGAATGCGGGTTTTCAGGCTGTATCGGCTAATTTACTTCCCGCTCCAGACGGCACAGGAAACGATATTCCAACCATAATTTCTTTATTAAAAGAATGGAACATCAAAAATCCAAAGGCAGTTGGAAAATACGGCTGGATTGTAGGTTTTGGCTACGATGATGCACAATTAAAAGAAAAACTTCCTCCTACCGCTGACGATCTTGATAAAGTATCAACTACAGTTCCAGTGCTAATTATCCATCAATCGGGACATTTGGCTGTGATGAATCATAAAGCTTTAGAATTGGCTGGATATAATGCTTCAACAAAAGATCCTGCCGGTGGTGCAATCCGCAGAAAAGAAGGATCGCAAGAACCAAATGGTGTTTTGGAAGAAATGGCAATGTTTATTCCGTTATTCAAAATAATGGGAACACTTGATCAAACCGCCAACGTTAAAATTGCAGAAGCCGGTATTGCAGCTTACACAAAATTTGGATTTACAACTGCTCAGGAAGGACGTGCAAGCAGCGATGCCTGTAACACCTGGCAAAAACTAGCTGACCAAGGAAAACTTTCAATTGATGTTGCAGCTTATCCTGATATCCAGACTCAAATGGCGTACATGAAAGCAAACGGAGTTCAAAAAGATTATAAAAATCATTTTAGAATTGCTGGCGTAAAACTCTCGCTTGATGGGTCTCCACAAGGCAAAACAGCTTGGCTTACAAAACCGTATGTCGTGCCACCTCCAGGAAAACCAAATACTTATGTGGGATATCCTGCGTTTCCAAAAGAAAGTGATGCTATTGCATTAGTCGATTCAGCTTATGCCAATAACTGGCAAATTCTTGCGCATTGTAACGGTGATGCCGCAATTGACGAATATATTAAAGCAGTTCGAAACGCAACTAATTTATACGGGGCAAAAGATAGAAGATCAGTAGCAATTCATGCGCAAACAGCACGTTTTGATCAGCTTGATTCTATGAAGGTTTTAAAAATCATACCTTCCTTTTTTGGAATGCATACTTACTATTGGGGCGATTGGCACAGAGATGAAACATTAGGAAAAGAGAGAGCCTATCGAATTTCACCAGCCGCAACTGCTTTAAAAAAGGGAATGATTTTTACAGAACATCATGATGCTCCTGTTGCACTTCCAAACAGTATTATGATATTGTATTCTACAGTAAATAGAATCAGTAGATCTGGCGACGTAATTGGTCCCAACGAAAGAATTAGTCCTTATAATGCTTTGCGCTCTATAACAACTTGGGCAGCTTATCAATATTTTGAAGAGAATTCAAAAGGCACAATCAAACAAGGAAAACTGGCAGATTTTGTTGTCTTAGATCAAAATCCTTTAAAAATTGATCCTAAAAAAATTAAAGATATTCAGGTTCTGGAAACGATAAAAGAAGGAAAAACTGTTTATAAATTAGCGAAATAGACAAATTAGAAAATGTGCAAATTAGATAATATGATAATGATATCGATTGTCTTCAAATTTTTCATTTTTTTGAATTATATAATTGCCACAATGAACAATTTTCTAATTAAGAAACCACTTTATAAGTAGGATCTTCGATAATATTTACTTTAATAACAGCATCGGCATTTTTAAGAAGTGTTCTACAATCTGAACTTAGATGTTCCAGTTCAATTATTTTATTGGCTTGGCTATATTTTTTAGTCAAGTTATTTAATGCTTCAATGGCAGACATATCGGCTATTCGACTTTCTTTAAAATCTATAATAACATGATTTGGATCGTTTTGAATATCAAATTTTTCCATGAATGCGGAGATTGAACCAAAAAATAACGGTCCAAAAATTTCATAATGCTTTACTCCTGCTTCATCAATAAAACTTCTTGCACGGATTCTTTTGGCACTTTCCCAGGCAAAAACTAAAGCCGAGATAATTACACCAATTAATACTGCCAAAGCTAAATTGTGCAATACGATAGTAACAAGTGCTACCAAAATTCCAACAAAAATATCGTGTTTTGGCATCTTATTAATAATTCTAAAACTTGACCACTCAAATGTTGTAATCGCAACCATCATCATTACACCAACCAAAGCTGCCATTGGCAATTTCCCAATTACGGGCGCACCAAAAAGTATAATCAATAAAATAGTTAATGAAGCAATTATTCCTGATAGTCGAGCTCTAGATCCGGCAGAAAGATTCACTAACGTTTGGGCGATCATAGGACATCCTCCCATTCCAAAAAAGAAACCATTTAAAATATTTGAGCTTCCTTGCGCGATGCATTCTCTATTACTGTTTCCTCTTGTTCCGGTAATTTCATCAACCAAATTCAGCGTAAGCAAACCTTCGGTCAAACCAACCGCTGCAACTATTACAGAATACGGAAATATAACTTTAAAGGTTTCAAATGAAAGTGGAATATTCGGAATATGAAACGGTGGGAATCCGCCTTGAACAGAGGCTATATCTTCGACCGTTTTGGTATCAATATTAAACAAAAGTACTATAGCAAAAACGACCAAAATGGCAACCAAAGAGGCAGGAACCGTTTTGGTGAGTTTAGGAAAAAGCAAAACAATACTAATTGTCAAAGCTACCAAACCCAACATAATGTATAAAGGTGTTCCTTGTAACCACGAAACTTGCCCATTAACTACAGTTTTAAATTGTTCTAACTGCGACATAAAAATGACAACTGCCAAACCGTTTACAAAACCAAACATTACGGGCTGAGGAACTAATCTAATAAATTTTCCGAGTTTAAAAAGTCCAATACATATTTGCACAACTCCACCAAGCGCAACGGCCGCAAAAACATATTCGATTCCGTGCGATTTCATTAGCGCAATCAAAACAATTACTGTTGCTCCTGCTCCACCGGAAATCATTCCGGGTCTTCCTCCAAAAATGGCTGTTACCAAACCTGCAATAAAAGCAGCATATAAACCAACTAAAGGTGGAAATCCGGCTAAAATAGCAAACGACAAAGATTCTGGAATCATTGTCATGGCCACAGTTAAACCAGCTAAAATTTCGTTTTTGTAATTGACTTTTTGAGTAAAATCAAATAGTGGGAGTACTTTTTTCATAAGAGCACAAATTTAGAAAATAATGCTCATAAACAGCATAAAGCTTTACTCCTGAAAAAGAAATTTTGAAACCTAAAAAACTACTTTATAAATAGTTTTACTAGTAGTAAAAAACACGAAATAATAAAATTGATCATAATACAGTTATTCTAATTGTAAACAAATATACCCCAGACAATTCATGTAATCTATTATATTGTTTACTTCCAGATCTACTCCTTCTACGCGTAATATTCGATCACAATCATCCAAATCAAAATTGACTTTATAATCTGGGAATTGTCTGTTTATAATTGCAATTATATAATTTGTATCCGTTTCTTTCTGAACATTTGTTTTAAAAACTTCTACCATATTCTCAAATATTAATACATCTTTACTTAAAATCAGTACCATTCTCTAAAAGGGATTATATGAAATTCCAAATCTAAAGTATCCTTGCGCATCCTCTTTTTGATCATAGACATAACGATTTGTTCGTTGGCCTTTTTCTGTTATTCGCGTGCTTAATACATTATTTACACCTCCTTTAAACGTACCAATTATTTTAGAGCTAAGCCTATATTCATACGTTATTCCAGATTTTAATTCTAACTGATTTAGCTCGTAAACGCCTTTTAAATTTTGTGTATTTAAATTTAAGTAAAAACTTTCAGAATTTAATTCTGTACCTAAGGAAATTCTTCCATTTTTTAAAAGTTCTCTCCTAAACAATATTCGTTGCGGAAGTATGAAATCAACATCCCATTTTGAACTTTCAAACTTATGATTATAAGTAAAAAGAGGTGTAAGTGGTATAATTGATGATGGATCCAGCATTACTAAAGCACCAACTGTAATTGTTGTATTTTCAGTTCTTTTCAGTACAACATTTGCAGTTACAAATCCTTTAACGCGCTGTACATTTTCCTGATTTCCATCGACAGTTGCTGTAGCATTGTAAACAATTGGTTTACTAAAAAGCGTCGATACGTAAGTAGCACTCATAGCGGCTGCAAAAAAATGGATTTCTTCTTTTTCTCTGGTAAAAGGCACAGTTGTATTGACTTTATAAATATCTCCAAACTCATACGTTTCATATTTGTATCGCAATGAACTTGTTAAAACAAACCGCTTCGATTCTGATGCAAAAAAAGGTACATTAATAGCCACTTTCAATCGGTCATGACTGTCTATTCTCCCCTTTTCAAAACGATCACCAAAAAGCTTCGAATCAAAATTACTTGGCCCTAATTGCTCATATTGCACATCTAAAATTCGGGTTGTTGGAAATTTATCTGTTATCACTTTTACAACAGTTTTTGCTGGAGTATCTTTTTCCTGAGCTATTGTTTTTAAAGACACGCATACAAGTAAAACACAAACGATTTTTGCTTTCATAAATCAAGATAAAATTAAAGTTACTTTTGGAAGAGATTTAAAACCCGAAGCAAAAGTAATCTCGATGCCTTGATTATAATAGCTTAATTATACTAGTGGCGTATCATTTATACCAATGGCGTTTGTATAATTTTAAGCTACAAATCATTCTAAACTATAATATTACCTTAATTTTGTCGTTATGACAATTCTTAAAATTTATCAGAACTTTTTTCTTCGTAACATCATTATAAATCTCATTATATTCGGGATTATTTTTGTCTGTGTATATGACGAAATAAAACTTGATGGACACAGCGTTTCTTATATGCTTTCAAAAATAAGTCTTGGATATTTTCCTTGTATAATCTGGGTTACGTTTTTTAATCTATACATAATCAAACCGTTTTTATTCCGAAAAAAAATTAAAACGTTCTTCTTTCTGTTTACTATCTATTGGGTTGGCTTTTATTTTTTTATGAATTGGTTTTTCCCAATTGCGGGACTTGGAAAATTTAGAACCTTATCGATTTTATCTCTTGTACTTAACGGAACTGCTTTTTATTTCTTGCATATTGTAATCATGAAAAAAGTTTCGCAGTCGGATAAAGACATTATCAAATTCAGGTCTGAACTTTCATTTTTAAAACAACAACTTAATCCGCATTTTTTGCTTAATGCAATGAATAATTTGTACGGCGAATCATTATCTGAACCTGATAAATTACCTGATAGAATATTAAATCTTTCAGACATGCTGCGTTATCAGATTGAGGCTACCAAAAAAGATTATGTTTTATTGGAGGAAGAAATTGCTTTTATAAAAAAATATATTGAATACAGTACTTTCCAGAACGAACGTCTATTGGTTACGAGAACTTTTGAAGGTGATTTTGACCATATCGAAATTCCTCCTTTGTTCTTTTTACCGTTGGTTGAAAATGCTGTTAAATTTTCGGCCGAAACTCCAGAACCGTATATTATTATTGACTTAAAAGTAAGATGCGGCAATTTATCCTTTACTTTAAAAAATAATTTTTTAGAATCGGGATCCCGACTTTCCAGCACTGGAATTGGAATCGAAAACCTAAAAAGACGTCTTGAAGTTTATGGTTTAAGACATGACTTGAGTTGCAAAAAAGAAAAAAACATCTTCATCGTAAAACTAAAAATATGGCACTTACCTACCGCTGTCTTATCATAGACGATGAGTCGCCGGCTCATAAAGCACTGGCATCACATATTTCGAAATTTGACGACCTGGAACATTCCGGAAGTGCTTTTAGTGCCATGGAAGCTGTAAAAATGCTTAATGCCAACAGCTACGATATTATTTTTCTGGACATTAATATGCCTGTAATTTCGGGCGTTGAATTGATGGAATTACAACCCAATCGACCGCTTACAATTGTAACTACTGCTTACTCTGACTTTGCTCTTTCGGCTTATCAAAACGATGCGATAGATTATTTGCTAAAACCCATTTCGCCTGAAAAGTTTGCCAAAGCAATCGAAAAAGCTAAAATTTATTTTTCTGGAAATACTTTAAAGAAGGAAGATAATACCAATGCAAAAGTCCTTTCGCATCGTGTAAACGGTCAAATGACCGATATTCTTTTAATTGATATTTTATATATTGAAAGTTTAGGCAACTACATGAAATTGTACAGCAAAAAACTAAAATCGCCCATTATTATTTATGGTTCACTCTCTAGTATTGCAGACGAAATTAATAGTACAGACTTCATTCAAGTACATAGATCGTATATTGTAAATATTCGCGAAATTGCAACAATTACTTTTAAAACGCTTACAATGTCAAATGGAGAAATTATTCCTGTGGGTAGGAAATACCAGATTTTATTAGACAATTTACCTTCGAGATAAATTAGAAAATTTTGTTCTTTAACAATATTCAAAAAAGCATTATCCAACCAATAGAAATAGTAAAATAATTTTTAAAAAAACATCTATATCTAATAATTAAAATTGCGAATTGATCCTAACCGAGGCCTTAACTAAAGCAATTGCTTTGATACTGCTAATAGGAAATTCTATAGTTTGATGATCTGGATTTTGAGAAACAAACTGCACATAAGATTCACGCTCGGATTTTTTTAAAAATCTCGTAAAAAAAAATTCATTATCATCATTGTTTACATAAACCAAATACATCTCGCCCCAAATGATATTATTTTGTAGGTTATTAATTTTTTTATAAACTACAATATCACCACTTTTAAGCAAAGGATACATACTATCCCCAATAATATACAATGCTCCATCGTATTTGTCTATTTTAGATACCTTGATGTAATCTACAGGAACTTGAGAATTATTATCTCCAAACAAATCAACAATTCCGTCAACAGTCTGTACATTATAAACCGGAATATTTTCTATTATTGCTATTTCCTCTTTTAGTTGATGTACCTTAGGGTCATTATATTCTAGTACAACTTCCTTTAACATATTACCGTTTCCAGTTAAGAGCCATTCTACATTAATATCTCCATAAATTTTTAAGATATTTTCTAATTTATCAACTCCTATGGTCTTATTGTTTTTCAATTGACTGGCAAAAGAGCCGTTAGACATCCCTACCTCCCGCTCCAAAACACTGACCCTTATCCCCCTAAAATCAATATATCTCTTTATCCTTTGTAATGTATTTTCAATCATAAATACTTTTTTTAAGAAAAAACCTTACTTATTTTTTATTTTTAAGAAATATCTTATTATATTTGTATTGTTTTTAATACAAAGAGACTAATGGACAAAAATATAAAAACAAAAGTGAGCTACAACCAACATGCCTTAAAGATTATAAACAACAGGTATGGTTACTCCTATGATTATATTAGAAAAGCGATTCGTGGCGATCGTGTAAGTCTAATTTGTGACACAATTAAAACAGAGTATTACAAACTCAATAACGAAGCAAAAAGAGCAATAGAAAGTCAAGCAGACAAGCTTTAACAAAACATAACGCCAACACCATCAGAAAGTTACAAAAAAAAATTAACAACAATCAAATGTACAAAGTTATTTTTTTTAAGTACCTGTATATCACCATCAATCTACATTAGATTCACTTGAAATAAAAAACAAAAATGCTTTCATCAAAAACGTAAGTAATTAATATTTTCTAAAATTATAAAAAAGCCCAATAGCACTATCTCCATTAAACATCAAGAGACAAAAACAGGGAGGTCTTTTTATACTTTTTTTTTCAAATTTAAACATTATTTTTTATCATAAAAAACTAAAAATAGACTCCAAAAAAGATTTAACTAAAACACTATGTTTAGACTTGAATTAAACAGAATTTTTTTATTTTATCGCAAGGAAAACTAATTAAGAATTGCAATAAAATTAAAAACACAAATAGTACATACATACTTTTATGTTTTTCCTTTCCAAAAGATGACAAAACTCATAAATCTTCTTCTCTTCACTTTTTACTTTCTATTAGACCGAAATATAAAAAGTAACAACAACAACAACAACAACAACAACAACAACAACAACAAACATAAGCATTCACCTTGTTGTCTTTGTTGATTAACCAATGCAATCCTTCTTTCCTCCTTAAGATTTGTTTTTCAAAAAAAACCTTGATTAAACTAATTTTTCTTACATAAATAATTATATTAGCAACGCCACTAATTACCTAAAATAATTATACACAAATGACCCTTTTTAAGTTCCTATTTAGAAAATCAGATTTAGAATGCCCTAGATGTCTCGGAAAAACTTTTGTTGACTGGGATGATATACGCCGCTTAAACAAAATCCTAAAATGGGTACCTGCACCCTGCGCTTACTGCTTTGGTTCCGGAAGAGTTACTCCCGAAATGATTTCAAAAGTTCCTGTTGACTATACTTACCTCACGATAGATTTACCCGAACCTGAAATGGACAAAATAAAAGAGGGCAATCCTGAAACTCTTGAAAGAGGGCGACTACGCGAAATTTTTTTAGACGATCTAATAAAATATGCCGAAAATCATTACTTATACGATAAAATGAATGCTGAAAGCATTGCAGATTTGTATCTGAGTACCGAAGATGAAGCTGCATTATTTTCGCTAGAAAGAGAAAATCTAATTCGGTTTATTGAAAAAGTAATTGAGATGAAAAGACCAGAAGTAAATTAATTTACGCAATGTTTTCCAATCCGTCAGGAAAAGGTCGATAGGCATAATAATGCAAAACTTCTTCAATCGCTATTTTTAATGCTTCATTTATAGGCAATAAAGTCATTCCCAATCTAAGATCAATTTGTGCCAGTTGCATATAATAATTAGTAAAAATAGGTACATATATTCCGTTATTAATATCTTTTTCGGCTGTTGCAAAGTTTTTACTTTGTTGTTCCTTAATAATATTACAAGTTGCGAGTCGCAATTTTCCAAATTTATCGCTGGTTGCACCATATCCAAAAAGTCGGCATATTAATCCACGATATCGATAATTACTGCAACTCCCTTTATGATTTTCTAAGACAGAAATTGAGCGGTATAAAAAACAATTTTTAGTAGCGGTATTTTTTAGCAACTCTAAAGTTTCTTCGGCTTTACCATTCAAAAACAAATAAAATGCCCAAGGAAAAAATTCTAAAGGCGATGCATCTATATTTGGTGTCGAACAGCATTTACCACAGCCAACGTTACAAGACAAATGAGTTCTGGATTTGAAAGTTGAAATTTCAATTTCAAGACGATCAAATAATGCCTCAACCTCTCGAACCTTTTGTTCTATTGCCATACGTTTTTTTGTAAGGTAGACTAATAGAAATGGCTCAAGCTATCTAAAGTTTTTTTTATGAATAGTTTAGGGTTTGATCTTTTAAAGTTTCAGTTTTCAGGTTAAAGCTGCTCAAATAAAAATACTAATAGACTTTAAGCTTTTACAAAAACACGTATAAATACGCATAGTCATAACCTTATTATTAGTTAATATTGTTATGATTTTTTTTTAGTTTTAAATATAGTTTTCTGCAAGAGAGCTTTTTTAATTTTTGTCATTTTTTTTGAATAAGAAGTGGGATTTCAAATTGTTATTAGCGATTTGAAATCCCACTTTTTTTTCTACAATACTATAAATGTTCAGCCATTTAACAAAATGGCTGAACTTAATATTCATTCTTTTATCTACAAAAATAATTCGAATATCAAATATGTGGTCGTACTTTTGCGTTATTAAATGCCCACTTAAATTAAGCTCAAATCTGTATGACACGAGAACATTATATTCCCTTTAATAAGGAATTCTTACTCGAACAACAAATAACTACTTTCGTAAAAGATAAAAAAATTGTCGACGATTTTAAAAGACTTTTTGATATCATCGAACATTATTATCATTACGAAGCTTTTAATCTAAACCGCAATTTAAAACAAAACTATGCTTTGTTTGACCCGGATTTAAGTTTAAAAGAACGTAAAAATTTTATTGGAAAAAGTGATTTCTCGGTTTTTAAAAAAACTTTACTTACTGTACTGAATCAAGGAAATTATACACGTGTTGATCAGGAAACTTTAGATAAAGCTTTTAAGGATTCGGACCTAATTGGTTTAAAACTTTCGATCGATTTTAATGCTTTTCAAGATTTTGAATTATATGTTCGTGGACATCACAAATCGAAAGAGAAGGTCAAGAAATATTTTTTTTGGAAGAAAGAAATTGAGATCGAATACTATGACCGTGTCTTGATTTATTTGCATTACAACGACACGCATTTCCTGAAGGAAAAGAAAGTTAAATTGGGAAAAATGCCAATTGAGCCTGGATCTGTGGTTTTAAAAATTTTTAAACGCGTTCCTAAAAATGACATCGAAACTATTTTTCCAAATGCAATCCCAAGAATGTCAACAACAGATAAGTTGCTGCTTTGGATTCCCGGAATTTTTGGTGGCGTTTCATTATTAAGCGCTAAAGTAATTCCGGCTTTAATAATGATGTACGATGCTTATCAAACCGGAGAAACTATTGATTTATTAAATAGTAAAACTTCTTTAAATCAAGGTTTAATCGCTTTAGGAATTCTTTCTGCTTACTGTTTTCGTCAATACAATAACTTTGTAAATAAGAAAATAAAATACTCCAAAATACTTTCAGATAGTCTTTATTTCAAAAATCTTGGAAACAACAGCGGTGCTTTTTATTCACTCTTAAACTCATCTGAAGAAGAAGTGCTTAAAGAAACTATTTTGGCCTATACGTTTTTATATAAAAGTGATAAACCTTTAACTGCGGATGAACTTGATTCTCAAATTGAATCTTGGTTTGAAACAAAATTAAACACTGAACTTGATTTTAATGTAAAAGATGCTTTATTGAAATTGAAAAACATTGGGCTTGGTATAGAAAACAACGGAAAATGGCAAGTAATTGCATTAGAGGATGCGCTTATTAAAATTGATGAATTATGGGATAATGTTTTTGATTACAATCAGAAAGCTATTTTTAGTTGATAATATTAAATGTATATTCGTACAATCGGGTTATTGTTTTGTTTAATAATAATTCTTTTTAACAATTAGAATTTAAGCAACATAGCATTTCCAAAAGCATATGAATCAATTTAATAATTTCTGCATTAAAATTAGCCATTCAAAAATAAGCTTATTCAAGTTTATTTTATTTGTAATTATTTTTAACCTGCTATTATCATTGCTTTTTTCTTTTATTACTAATCATTTCTTCAGTCGCCCGCTAAGAGATGGCTTTAAAGATGATTTTGGGTCATCATTACAGGAGAAGGCCTTACTGATTATTGTTTTCATTCCATTGTTAGAAACTATATTATTTCAGTACGCCATTATAGAGACGGCAAATAAAAAATTTTCTCCATTTATAAGCTGTATAATTTCGGCTTTCTTTTTTGGATTAATACATTCATATAATTTGTTCTATGTCATTATTACGTTTATAATGGGATTTTTACTTGCTACAATATATAATATCGCAAGCATAAACAAAAGGGGAATTTTATATACCTTACTTACACATATGCTCTGTAATGCCATTGTATTTATAGTAACTGAATTCAATCATTAAACTATCATTTCAAAGACATCTACTACAGATAAATTCAATTGCTAAAAGATAATAGTTATAACTACTAATGTTATGAATGAAGTTAGTACCGTGAAAATAATTAATGCCCCAAAAAAGAGTTTTAATCTTTCTTTTTTACTTCCTGCATTATTACCTTTAGATTGTGAATAATCGTAAGATTTACTTTTTTCCAGACTGAATTTATCAACTATTTCTTTATTTTCTAGAATATAATAAAGTAATACTCGAAAGGCTTTTTCTAAATCTTTTGGCTGCATAATTTAAATTTCATAGAATTATTTGTCAAAGCAAAATTAATTATTAAAGAAATAGTACATGTCCTGCATAAGTTTTTAAAACAACTAAATAGGATATACTCTCTATTTTTTTGAGTTTTTACTCTATTATTTAAAAGCCTGAAATCTAAAAGAAATTTTATTAGATTTACGTATACCTAAATCCAAAACAATGAAAACATTAGAACAATGGTTTGAAGAATATGCCGTAAGTCATCAGAACCCAAAGAATAAGGCAATACATTATGTATGTGTTCCGGCAATTTACTTTTCGATAGTTGGTTTATTAATGAGTATTCCAAGCGGTTTTATTGCCAATATTTTAAAACTAAATGCTCCCATTATCGAAAATTGGGCTTTTATTATATTGCTTTTTGTTCTTTTTTTCTATATCAGATTATCTGTTTCAATGGCTTTTAAGATTGCCATTTTATCTGCAATTTGTTTGGTAGTGAATTACTACATTAGTCAAATTTTTCCTCTTTGGATATTTTCTATTGGCGTGTTTATAATTGCATGGATCGGACAATTCTACGGACATAATATTGAGGGCAAAAAACCTTCTTTTTTAAAAGATCTTCAATTTTTGATGATTGGTCCAGCTTGGGTTGTAGAGAATTTGTTCTCTAGGAAATAAGAACGTTGATGATAAGAAAAAGAAAAATTCACATATGAAGTTTGAAATACCTTTTGACGAAAAAATTTACAAAAAGCAAATAGAACTAACTTTTAACCAATCTTGGTCGTACTCGAAAACAGAAAATAAAAAATTAATAACAATTGCAGCCATTTTTATTTCCCTTGGAATTATTATTCTATACGGAAATGGTGATATTGGAAATTTATTCATACTCCTTGGAATAATTGCCATCATCGCTTATATATACCGATTACGGCGATACAAAAAAGCAAAAAAAACGACTGAAAATTTAATGAATGAAAACATCAAAATTTGGAATATAAATCCAATAAGCATTTGGGAGTTTGAAAATGATTTTTTCAGATTTAAATTTTACGGTGGGGATTATAAAATTAACTGGGAAACTATTAAATATTCTGAAGTTGTTGATGATACTTTTTTCTTTGGATTCAAAAAAGGAGGAAATTATTATACTTTATCAGAAAGCGAAATCGGAAAAACAAATTTTTTAAAAGTTGTTGAATTTGTAAAACAAAAAATAGAACCCACGATCAACTTATAATTACTAAAAAAAAATGACACTATTCTAAAGCCAAAACTTCGTGAAATATACAAACCCGTAAATCAAACTTCCTTAACAATCTAAAAAAGACATAAAAAAAAGCCTGCAAAATATTCACTTTGCAGGCTTTCATTTTTTTATAGTGACCGCGGAGGGGTTCGAACCCCCAACCCTCAGAGCCGAAATCTGATATTCTATCCAGTTGAACTACGCGGTCATTTTTATTGTAGATTTATGATTTTAGAATTCAGATTTAATCTAAAATCTGAACTCTAAAATCTAAAAATATTCTTATACCAATAATTTTTTAACAATTGCAGAAATGGTTTTTCCTTCAGCAGTTCCTCCTAATTGTGCAGATGCTAATCCCATAACTTTACCCATTGAAGCGATTCCTGAGGCTCCAGTTTCAGCAATGATTTTTGCTACTACTGCTTCTACTTCTTCTTCGCTTAATTGTGCCGGTAAAAACTTCTCAATTACAGCAACCTGAGCTAATTCTGGCTCAGCTAAGTCAGGACGATTTTGTTCTGTAAAAATTCTTGCACTTTCTTTACGAGTTTTAACCAATCTCTGAAGTAATTTAATTTCGTCATCTTCTGTTAATTCTTCTTTAGAACCAGAAGCTGTTGCAGCTAATAACATTTCAGATTTAATTGCTCTTAATGCTTCTAATGCTACTGTATCTTTTGCTCTCATGGCGGTTTTAATCTCGTCCATGATTAATGTTTGTAAACTCATATGTTTTTTATTTAAATAAGCCAGGCTTATAAATTTATAGAATGTTTGAGAATTTGTTTTTGACTTTTAGCTTTTGTCAGGCTAAGCGTCCCGAAACTTCGGGAGAAGCTCCATTTAGTAAGCAAGCCTTTGACTTCGCTTAGGGTGACAATATTTCTTAAATACTTTCCTTTTTAAGTCAAATTTTAAATTCTGTGCGAAGATAAAAAAAATAACCCGAAAATTAAATCCAATTTTCGGGCTACCCTATTATTATGATTGTAAAATTAATCTACGTTGTCGTGCAAAAATGAATTGTTTGAACGTAATTGTAAATCGTTGTTACTATCTGTACCAACTGAAATTCTAGAATTTGTATTATTTGATTGTGAATTTGACAAATCGATTCCTAATCTTTTGTAAGCAGGTTCTTTTTCAAGTTCGTCAATTCTAGAAACGTTATTATGGAATTTATAATTAAATTCTTTTAATTTTTTTCTTCTTTCCTCAGCTCTTAAACGTAAAGTTTCCTCGATCGTTAATTCCATCGGAGAAACCTCAGATGTAGTTGTAAAACTAGCTTCGCTGGCAAAATCAACTTTTGGCTTCATAGTGATATTTAATTCCTCAGGAATTACTTCTTCTGCTACTTTTTCAACCGCTTTTGATGCCATTAAATCGTTCTCAACTTCCATATACTCTTCAAGAGAATATTTGATGATTCCGTTATCAGAAAGCTCTGTTACCGGTACAAACTGTACTGGATCGTTTACTTTTATGTTACGAGTCTCATTTGATAATTCAAACAACACTTTGTTTTCTTGCTGAGCAACTGGTTCTTTTTTTACTTCTGGCTCTGATCTAAAAAGAGGCAAATCAAATGAAAAAGTCGTTTGCTCTTCTCTTTCAAAAGTTCTTTGTTGAACTTGTTGAATTGGTTTTATTTCCTGGAAATTTTGTACTTCCGGAGCTGAAATTGTAAAATCGATATCTGTAATAGGCGAAACGATTTCGAAAGTTACATCAAGGTTTTTGATAAACTCAGACATAACCACTAATTCCTCTTGGTTCATAGATGAATTACTTGCAGCGTTCGCTGATGGACTAACAGCAACCGGCGCAACTTCAATTGGAGCAACTTCAACTGGAGCAACATGCGTAGCTGTAAACGGAGTTATCGCATCTTCATCATCATCCATTAAATCAAAAACAATTTTTTCTTCAGATTTTGCAGTAGGTGTTTCAGCGTTTAAATCAAAAGATGTAACTGATTTATTCGTTAAATTATGAACGCTTCTTTGTTCATCTTCTAACGTATGAATAATTTTTTTAGGTTCTGTATTTACAATTTCGTTTTGTTGTTCAACATCAAAACCTGTTGCAATAATAGTTACAGCAATAGCATCACCAAGAGTTTCGTCTTCACCAACTCCCATGATAATATTCGCGTTATGTCCTGCTTCTACTTGAATGTGATCATTGATTTCTCCAATCTCATCCAATGTAATTTCGTTTGATCCAGAAACGATAAGCAACAATACGTTTTTGGCTCCTGTAATTTTGTTATCATTTAATAACGGAGAATCTAATGCTGAAACGATAGCATCTTTTGCTCTGTTCTCGCCTGCCGCAACAGAAGATCCCATGATTGCTGTTCCACTGTTTGACAAAACAGTTTTAGCATCACGTAAATCGATATTTTGAGTATAGTGATGCGTAATTACTTCAGCAATACCTCTAGAGGCAGTTGCCAAAACTTCATCAGCTTTAGAGAATCCTGCTTTAAAACCAAGATTTCCGTATACTTCTCTTAATTTATTATTATTGATCACAATTAACGAATCTACTTGCTTACGCAATTTTTCGATTCCCAAAAGCGCTTGTTCCTGACGCACTTTCCCTTCAAACTGAAATGGAATGGTCACAATACCAACTGTTAAGATTTCTCTTTCTTTGGCTAATTGTGCAATTACCGGAGCTGCACCTGTACCTGTACCACCACCCATACCAGCGGTAATAAATACCATTTTAGTACCACGGTCTAACATTTTTTCGATATCGGCGATACTCTCAATAGCTGATTGCTGTCCTACATCTGGATTTGCCCCTGCTCCAAGACCTTCTGTTAAGTTCATACCTAACTGAATTTTGTTTGGTACGGAACTGTTTTGTAGTGCTTGTGAATCGGTATTACAAACGATGAAATCAACGCCTTTAATACCTTGTTTAAACATGTGGTTGATAGCATTACTACCACCTCCACCTACACCTATTACTTTGATAACATTTGATTGGTTTTTTGGTAAATCAAATGAAATACTTCCAAATTCTGAGTTGCTCATCATCTTTTTGGTTTTTGAAATTCTTATTTAATACATTTTATACTTCTTGACTTGGGGCCAAAAAAGTAATCCTTTTCTAATTTTGTTTTATTCTGCGTTGTCTAAAAAATCTTTGATTTTATCGACATATCGATCAAAAAATGATCTTCTAATTTTTGTTTCTGTAGATTCTTCTTTAGCGACGTTATTTCTAACTTCTCTTATATCTTCGATAGTTTCTACTCTTTCAACGTAATTTTCTTCTACTTCGTATCGCTGTTGTACGGGTTGTTGCGGTTGAGCTGGAACATTTCTGTAAACTACTTTTGGCTGTTCATTTACAATCTCCATTCTTACAGCACTTTGTGTACTATTTTCAATACTATTCATTACTAAACCAACTGCGGTTGCAAATAACGGACTAGAGATTTCTTCGCTAGAATTTCCTGCTAAGTGTTCGTTTGGATATCCAATTCTGGTATCCATCCCTGTAATGTACTCCACTAATTGCTTAATGTGTTTTAGTTGAGCGCCACCACCTGTAAGAACGATTCCCGCAATTAATTTTTTACGAGGATCTTCGTGTCCGTAAGCCTTAATTTCGGCAAAAACCTGTTCTACTATTTCTACTACACGAGCATGAATAATTTTAGATAAGTTTTTAAGCGAAATTTCTTTTGGCTCTCTTCCTCTTAAACCTGGAATAGAAACAATTTCGTTGTCTTTATTTTCTCCTGGCCAAGCTGATCCGAATTTTATTTTTAATAACTCTGCTTGTTTTTCGATAATCGAACAACCTTCTTTAATATCATCTGTAATTACATTTCCTCCAAAAGGGATTACTGCTGTATGACGAATGATTCCGTCTTTAAAAATGGCTAAATCTGTTGTCCCGCCTCCGATATCAATTAGAGCTACTCCTGCTTCTTTTTCTTCCTGACTTAAAACTGCATCTGCTGAGGCTAAAGGCTCTAATGTCAAGCCTGACAATTCGATTCCTGAACTCTGGATACATCTTCCAACATTTCTGATTGATGATGCCTGACCAACTACTACGTGAAAACTAGATTCTAATCTTCCACCATACATCCCGATTGGTTCTTTAATCTCAGATTGTCCGTCAATTTTAAATTCTTGTGGCAAAACGTGAATAATTTCTTCTCCCGGTAGCATCGCAAGTTTATTTACTTGGTCAATCAAAAGTTGAATATCTTTTTCGCCTATTACTTCTTCCGGATTATTACGGCTGATGTAATCTGTATGCTGTATACTTCTTATGTGTTGTCCTGCAATACCTACAACTACATCTTTAATTTTATAACCTGAATTATTCTCTGCTTCAAGTATTGCTTGTTGAATTGATTGAATTGTTTGAGTAATGTTGTTTACAACACCTCTAGCAACTCCAAGGCTTTTGGATTTACCAATACCTAAGATTTCCAACTTACCATACTCATTCTTCTTGCCGATCATGGCAACTATCTTTGTCGTTCCAATATCTAGACCTACTGCAATGTTATCTTTTTCCATTTTCTATTATTTTGTGCAAACTACTTGTTCCGTAAACCTAAGGTCAATTTTATTGTATTTATATAACGAACTATCTAAAACTGCTTTTTGAAAAAAAGCTTTATAATTTCTAAATTTCTTATCAACATTCATCGTTCTGCCAAAATCAATGAAGTAATTATAATTTCGATTATACATTTTTAGGCTACCATTCGGCATAATCTCTATTGCAATGATGTTTTTTTTCAAAAACTCATCGTCATAAATCGTGCGAAATAGCGCTGCTAAATCTTCGTTATTTTTTTTATTAATTGCCCCTGAAACAAGAGGAACTCGCGCTGTAAAATTATCAGACAAAGGCATTTTATCTCCCTCATAGTCAATATAAAAAGACTGTTCACCATCATAAACTCTTGCTATTGGTGTCTTCTGTTTTACTACCGCTTTTAGAACGCCATCGATACTTACAAAAACATTTGACTTCTCAATCATGTCTTGCGCATCAAGGGTTTTTTCAATCTTATTCAAATCTAACTCATCTTTTCTAATACTGGAAGCGTCTCTTTTATTTTCTATCAACAATTTATTAACCGTTTCCGGCTTCACAAAAAGCGTATTTTCTCCTACAAAAACAACCATAGATTTCTTCAATTTTCGATCTCCGTTTCGATGTTGCGCAAACGAATACAAAAATAGTACAAGCACAAAAATGAGAATTAATCGAATATTTGTCCAATTAAATATTTTCATTTAGCATTTTTTTGATTGATGGAACCATTTCTCCAAGATCTCCAGCTCCTATTGTTACAATTATTGGCGCATCACTGGCTTTGATTTCCGCTAATAAACTTTCTTTTGCAACAATTTTTTTATTCGAATTTGTCATTTTTCCCAAAAGCCATTCCGATGTAATTCCTTCCATCGGTAATTCACGTGCAGGATAAATATCCATTAATAACACTTCATCAAATTGCGATAAACTTTCAGCAAATCCATCAGCAAAATCTCTAGTTCTACTAAATAAATGCGGCTGAAAAATTGCTAAAACTTTACGTTCCGGATACAATTCCCTAACTGCTTGATGTACTGCATTTATCTCTGTTGGATGATGTGCATAATCATCTATATAAACAAGATTATCTGACTTAATTTGATACGAAAAACGCCTTCTAATTCCGTTGAATGAAGCAATGGCTTTTGCAATAGACTCGGTTGGGGTGCCGAAAGTTTTCGCCATCGCAATAGCCATCAATCCATTCATTAAATTATGTTTTCCCGGTAGTCCAAAATGAAGATCTTTCATTATTTCTGATGGCGTTTGCACATCAAAAACATAACTTCCATCTTCTATACGAACATTGAACGCTTTATATACAGCATCTTCATTTATAGCACATTGAACTCCCTCAAGCGGCAATTCTTTTGTTATAAAAAGATTATTTTTATCTTCTACTTTTGATGCAAACTCTACAAACGAAGCTTCTATTGCTTCACTTGTTCCGTAAATATCTAAATGATCTGCATCCATAGATGTGATACAAGCGATATTTGGATGTAGGTGCAAAAATGAACGATCAAATTCATCTGCCTCAACAACAGTTACAGTTTTTCCATTTCCAATTAAATTAGAATTGTAATTTTCTACAATTCCACCCACAAATGCCGTAACATCTGCGCCACTTTCATATAAAATATGCCCTAAAATACTAGAGGTCGTTGTTTTACCATGTGTTCCCGCAACAGCAAAACTAAAAGTACCTTTGGTTATAATTCCTAAAACCTCGGCACGTTTTTTAACTTCATATTGTCTTTCAACAAAGTAATTCCACTCTGAATGTGTTTTTGGTACAGCCGGTGTAAAAATCACTAATGTATTCTCAACGTAGTAATCATTAGGAATCAAACTAATATTATCTTCAAAATGAATATCAATACCACTTTCAATTAATTCACTTGTTAGCATTGACGGCGTTTTATCATAACCCGAAACTCGTTTCCCTATATTTTTAAAATAGCGAGCCAAAGCACTCATTCCGATGCCTCCGATACCAATAAAATAAACGTTTTGTATTTGATTTAAATTCATTTTCTTTTTTTATTTGCAAATTATTCTAAAATCATATAGACTAGTTCTGAAAAAATATAAGCAACTAAAATTGCCATTATTAATGAACCTAAATTTCTTATTGATTTACTAAAATATTTTTTGTCATTTTTATAATCAAAGTAATATGCAACTCCAATCAACATAATAACCAGAAAAAATATAATTAGAATAAAATTCATTAAATATTCTTATTTAATTAACTTCACGATCTCTGCAACAATTGCCTGAGTCGCTTTTGGCATCGCCAGCTTTTTAATATTGTCACTTAGTTGTTTTTGTTTTCCTTGATCTTTCAACAGCGCTTCAAAAACAATACTAAATTCACTTTCCAATTCTGATTCTTTCAATAGAATTGCTCCTTTTTCATCGACAATTGCTTGCGCATTTTTTGTTTGATGATCTTCGGCAACATTTGGCGACGGAATAAAAATTACCGGTTTCCCTACAATACATAATTCCGAAACCGATGATGCTCCTGCTCTTGAAATAATTACGTCTGCAGCTGCATAAACAAAATCCATTCTTTCTATAAAATCAACAACTCTTACGTTTTGCTGATTGTATTTTTTATAATCTTCAAAATATAATTTTCCGCATTGCCAGATTATCTGAACATCTTGAGAAAGTATATTTTGTAATTCTTTTTCAATTAACTGATTGATTCTTCTAGCTCCTAAACTTCCTCCTAAAACTAATAATGTTTTTTTATTCGGATCTAAACCATAAAAAGCAATTGCTTCGTCACGTTTACTATCAATATCAATTAAATCCTGACGAACTGGATTCCCTGTTAAAACGATCTTTTCTTTCGGAAAAAATCTTTCTAAATTTTCGTAAGCAACACAAATTGCATTTGCCTTTTTACTCAAGAGCTTATTTGTAATTCCAGGAAAAGAATTTTGCTCTTGAACTACCGTCGGAATTCCTGCCGAACCTGCCGCTTGCAATAATGGTCCGCTGGCAAAACCTCCTGTACCTATTACTACATTTGGCTTGAATTGTTTTATAATTCGTCTTGACTCTAGCAAACTTGTTGCCAATTTTAACGGAAACATTAAATTTTGCAAAGTCAATTTTCGTTGTAAGCCAGCTATCCAAAGACCTTTTATTTCGTAACCAGCCTGAGGCACTTTTTGCATTTCCATTTTATCTCTGGCGCCCACAAAAAGAAATTCTGCATCAGGAAATTGTAATTTTAATTCGTTTGCAATCGCAATTGCAGGATAAATATGCCCTCCTGTACCGCCACCACTTAGTATGAATTTATACTGTGTCATATTTTTTAAAAGTTACGACGTTTTAAAAACTATCCTATTTTTAAACTTTATTTATTTAATACTGCATTCATCGGATTTCTTGAATTATCTTCGATTGAATACATTCCTTGTTCTTCATATATTTCTTCAACCGACAAATCTTCTTCTGATAATTCTTTATCAATTAATCTTTGAAGTGCTTCTTTACGTCTTTCTTTTTCTTCTTGTTCTTCGGCAATTTCTTCCTCTTTCTTGGTTACACTAATGATAATTCCGAGAGAGAAACAAGTCATCCAGATCGAACTACCACCACTACTGATTAACGGAAGTGTTTGCCCAGTTACAGGTAATAATTCGACCGCAACTGCCATATTAATCATCGCCTGAAATATCATGGGAAACCCGAGACCAACGACGACTAATTTTCCAAATAACGTGGTAGCTTTATGTGAAGCTATTACAAATCTGAATAATAATAACAGATACAAAACCAATATAGCTACTCCGCCCACTAAACCATATTCTTCTACAATAATAGCATAAATAAAATCCGAAGATGATTGTGGTAAAAAATTTTTCTGAACACTTTTTCCTGGTCCTACTCCACCTAATCTACCAGATGCAATTGCAATTTTTGCTTTTTCAATTTGATAATCGTCTTCATCTGGTTTGTCTGTGGTAAAGTTCGTAATACGACTTTCCCAAGTTGACACCCTACTAAAGAATCTTGATTCCGGAAATGCTTTGGCAACCAAAAGAAAGAACAACAACATCCCGATTCCTGATCCTATAATAAAACCAATATACTTTAACGGATATCGACCAATAAACGTTAACATAATTACCATTGCAAATATCAACGCTGTGGTCGAAAAGTTGGCTGGTAATATAAGTGCCAATGTTATAAAAACCGGTAACCAAAGTTGTATTAATGATACTTGAAATGGCTCATTTTCTTCTTTGGTTTTAGACAAATAACGCGCAACAAATATGAATAAAATACTAGCTGCTAAAGTCGAAGTCTGAAACGTAATACCAATAAACGGCACCTGAATCCAACGACTTGCGTTTGCTCCCGCAATTACAGTTCCTTTAAGTAATGTATAAAGCAAAAGAAACCAAACTACCGGTAAAGCTATTTTTGAAATAGCTCTAAAATAATGATACGGTACTCTGTGTACCCAATAAATTATCAAGAAACCAATACAAACGTGAGCTAAATGTTTTACTAAATAACCTAAAGTATTCCCAGTTCCGTGACCAATATAAGCCAAGTTACTACTCGCACTAAAAACAGGCATAAACGAAAACAGTGCTAATAAAGCCACGAATGACCATATTACTCTATCTCCTTTTAATTTGTTTACTAACTCCTTCATTCCTCTTTAGTTTCAAGTTTTTCTTGTTTCAGGTTTCAAGTTCTCACAACATGAAACTTGAAACATATTTTTTCTACAAGTTGTGCACAGCTTGCTTAAACTGTTTTCCTCTGTCTTCATAGTTTTCGAATAAATCGAAACTCGCGCAGGCTGGAGATAACAAAACAGCATCACCTTTTTCAGTTAAACGTTGAGCAGTTTTTACAGCATCGTTCATATTATTTACTTCTACCATGATATCAACAACGTTTCCAAAAGCGTTGATGATTTTATGATTATCAACTCCTAGGCAAATAATTGCTTTTACTTTCTCACGAACTAATGACATTAATTCGTTGTAATCGTTTCCTTTATCAACTCCTCCAACAATCCAAACTGTTGGAACATTCATACTGTCTAAAGCAAAGAACGTAGCGTTTACATTTGTTGCTTTTGAATCATTGATATATTGAACATTCTGAATTTTAAGAACTTTCTCTAAACGGTGCTCAACACCTTGAAAATTAGATAAACTTTCGCGTATTGTTGCATTTCTAATTTGCATCAACTTCGCTACAGAGCTTGCTGCCATTGCGTTTTTCATGTTATGTTTTCCTTCTAACGCAATGTGTTCTGTTTCCATTGTAAACTCTTCTTGGTTAATCTTTATTTCCATTTTGTTGTTATTTATAGAAGCCCCTTCATCAAATTTTTCAGTCAATGAAAAAGGAATTAATTTTGCTTTTGTTTTGTTATTTTTTAACCATTCTGAAATTGCTTCATCATCTGCATCATAAATAAGATAATCGCTTTCGGTTTGATTCATTGTTATTCGAAACTTTGAATCGATATACTTGTGATATTTATACTCGTATCGATCTAAATGATCTGGACTAATATTCGTTATTATGGCAATATCTGGCCTGTAATCTATAATTCCGTCAAGCTGAAAACTACTAAGTTCCAATACGTAGGCATCGAATTTATTCTCAGCTACCTGCCATGCAAAACTTTTTCCAATGTTCCCTCCTAAACCAACATTTAAACCTGCTGATTTTAGCAAGTGATGCGTTAACATTGTCGTTGTAGTCTTTCCGTTACTACCTGTAATTCCAATTGTTAATGCTTCTGTGAAAGGCTTTGCAAACTCTATCTCCGAGATTACTTTAATTCCTGCCGCGAGTAGCTTCTGTACGATTGGAGATTTCTCTGGAATTCCCGGACTTTTCATGACGACATCGGCATTTAAAATCAGGTCTTCTGTATGACGCTCTTCTTCCCAGGCAATTTTATTAATGATAAGAACTTCTTTATAGCTTTCTTTAATCTTTCCAAAATCCGATACAAAAACATCATATCCTTTTTTCTTCCCGAGAATAGCGGTACCTACACCACTTTCCCCTCCACCTAATACTACTAGCCTCATCTATCTTAATTTTAGGGTAACAATTGATAATATGGCTAACATGATCGCAACAATCCAGAATCTGGTTACAATTTTACTTTCGTGATATCCTTTCTTTTGATAATGATGATGCAATGGCGACATCAGGAAAATTCTTCGACCTTCGCCAAAACGTTTTTTGGTGTATTTAAAATAAGCCACTTGAATAATTACTGAAGCACTTTCTGCTAAGAAAATACCACAGAATAAAACAATCAATATTTCTTTTCTAACAGCAATAGCCAAAACCGCAATGATTCCTCCAATTGTCAAACTTCCTGTATCTCCCATAAAAACGGAAGCGGGAAATGAATTGTACCAAAGAAATCCTATTAAAGCTCCTACAAATGCGGATATAAAAACGGTCATTTCTCCCGAATTAGGGATATACATGATATTTAAATAATTGGAGAATATAATATTCCCCGAAAGGAATGTAAATATTCCAAGCGCAAGAACCGATATTGCCGATGTTCCTGCAGCGAGCCCATCAATTCCATCCGTTAAGTTTGCTCCATTTGAAACTGCTGTGATGATAAAAATAACAACTGGTATAAATACTAACCATGCCCATTTTTCGTAACCATCTCCCATAAATGACAGAACTTCAGCGTAGTCAAATTCATTATTTTTCACAAAAGGAATTGTTGTTGCTGTAGATTTTTCTTCAACCGGAGCAGGTAAAACCACAGTTGTATTGGCAGATTTAAAAACATCTGTTCTTCCTGTATCGGTTCTCACTGTTACTGCCGGATTAAAATAAAGAACAGATCCAACGATAATTCCTAAACCAACTTGTCCAATAACTTTAAAAATCCCTTTAAGTCCTTGTTTGTCTTTTTTGAATATTTTAATATAATCATCAACAAAACCAATTGTTCCCATCCAAAGTGTGGTTACAATAAGCAAGACGATATAAATATTATGCAAACGAGCAAATAACAAAACAGGTACAAGCGTAGCAAAAATGATAATAAGCCCTCCCATTGTTGGTGTTCCTGCTTTTTCATTTTGACCTGCAAGACCTAACTCACGAACAGTTTCACCAACTTGCTGATTGCGCAAGAAGTTAATAATCCTTTTTCCGTAAATTGTAGATAAAAGCAACGACAGCATAAATGCCAGCGCCGATCTAAACGTGATGTACTGAAAAACTCCTGTTCCAGGTATATCAAGTGTTTTGTCAAAATATTCAAATAAATAGTATAGCATATATCTTGGTTTATTTGGTTAATCGTTAATTTGTTTATTCGTAAGTTTTTGATTTAGTAATTATTCTACTAAACGAATAATCAATTAACTGATTAAACTCCTTACTTTTTTAATTGTTCTAAAATCTCTTTTACGGTTTCCATATCATCAAAATGATGGCGAACACCATTTATTTCCTGATAGGTTTCATGACCTTTACCTGCGATTAGAATTATATCATTTGGCTGAGCCAATTGACAAGCGGTTTTTATAGCTTGCTTTCTATCTGTAATTCTCAATAACTTTTTATAATTATGAGCTCCAACGCCTTTTTCCATTTCATCTAGAATCACTTCGGGATCTTCATTTCTTGGATTGTCTGAAGTTAAAATCGCTTTATCACTAAGATCTGTAGCGATTTTAGCCATAATAGGTCTTTTGGTTTTATCTCTGTTTCCGCCACAACCTACAACCGAAATTAATTGCTCGTTTTTGGTACGGATATCATTTATTGTTTTTAAAACATTATCCAAGGCGTCCGGCGTATGCGCATAATCTACAATTGCAGTAATATTACCTGCCGAAACAATATATTGAAAACGACCCGAAACACTTTCTAAATCAGACAGTAAGCGTAACGCTTCGAGACTATCCATCCCTAATTCTACCGCTGTTCCGTAGATTGCCAAAACGTTGTATGCATTAAAAGTCCCAATTAGTTTTACCCAAACTTCATTATCGTTTACTTTCAACAGTAAACCAGACAATTGACTTTCTAATATTGTTGCTTTAAAATCAGCATAAGATTTTAGTGCATAAGTGAATTTTCTTGCTACGGTGTTTTGCAACATCACAGGTCCGTTTTTATCATCTACGTTTGATAAAGCAAAAGCTGTTTTTGGCAACGAATCAAAAAATGACTTTTTCACATCTCTGTATTCCGCAAATGTTGGATGATAATCTAAATGATCATGCGACAAATTGGTGAAAATTCCACCAACAAAATGCAAAGCTTCTGTTCTTTTTTGATGAATTCCGTGCGAACTCACTTCCATAAAACAATGTGTTACTCCTGCTTCAATCATTTCATTTAAATAATGATTGATTGTAATTGAATCCGGAGTTGTATGTGTTGCTTTATATTCTGTTTGATCGATCATAATTTTTACCGTTGACAATAAACCAACTTTAAAACCTGCTTTCTCAAACAATTGAAATAATAATGAAGCAATTGTTGTTTTTCCGTTTGTACCCGTTACACCAACTAATTTTAATTTTTCAGAAGGATTTCCAAAATAATTAGCAGCCATAAAAGCCAATGCTGTATTGGTATCTTTTACTTTGATGTAGGTAATTCCCTTTTCAACATTTTCTGGTAATGTATCGCAAATCACGGCGACTGCGCCTAATTGAATTGCTTTGTTGATATAATCGTGACCATCAGACAATGATCCGCGAATTGCTACAAAAACATCATTTTCTTCAATTTTTCTTGAATCAAAATCAATTTTATGTATATCAATTTCAGTCGAACCTGTTACAGATTCAATTGCTACTTTGTATAATATGTCTTTCAGTATTTTCACGATAATTCTAATACTATTGTTGTGTTTTTACTAATATTTTGTCCAGCTTGTAATGACTGTTTTTTTACTTTTCCAACTCCATTTACTTTTACTTTCAAACCTAAATTCTCTAGTAAAGCAATTGCATCCATTCCCGGCATTCCTTTTAAATCAGGAATCTGGCTTGATTTTTTATTTGCTTCTGCTGTATACTTATTATAACTATTGTCTTGTTTTGGAATTCTTGAATCTAGTTTTTTAATTTTATTTGTTGATGGGGCATCTGTAAAAATCTTTTGGGCAATTCTTTTAAAAACCGGCCCCGCAACATCTGCTCCGTAATAATTATTTTTTGATGTATTTGGTTTATGAACCACTACAATACAAGAATATTTAGGGTGATCTGCCGGAAAATAACCAACAAAAGAAGATGCGTAATACAATGCCGATTTCCCTTCTTTCCCTCCGTAATTTACCTGAGCGGTTCCTGTTTTTCCTGCCATCGAAAAATCTTTCGAATACAATTTTGATCCAGTTCCTTTTTTAACCACATTCTCTAATACAGCTTTCAGTTTTTTAATAGTTTCCGGCGAGCAAACTCTTGGGTTCATTACTTCAACATCAAATTTCTTGATGGTTTTGTTCCATTCTTTAATTTCAGAAACAAACTGAGGTTTTACCATTACGCCATTATTAGCAACCGAATTATAAAATGCAAGTGTTTGCATTGGTGTTACCGAAACTCCGTAACCAAAAGCCATCCACGGAAGTGAAACTCCTGACCAATGTTTATCTCCGGGTTGCGGAATATATGGTCTTCCTTCTCCTTGAAAATGCAATCCTAATCTCTTACTTAACCCATAGTTATTAATGTGATTCACAAATTTTGATGGATTACTTTTGTAATTATCATAAACCGCCTGAACCATTACCGTATTTGATGAAAGTTCGAATCCGCGCGCCAATGTCACCTTTCCATAACCACCTCTATGCGAATCAGTAACAGAACGTCCATAATATTTCACTTGTCCGTTGTGACTATCGTAAACTGTGCTTGTATCTGCTACTTTATCATCTAAAATTGCCATTAAATCGACTAACTTAAAAGTAGATCCAGGCTCATGAGATTCTGCTACAGCATAATTTGTGGTTTCATAATAAGTCCCATCTACTGCCCTTCCAAGATTTGAAATCGCTTTTACATGTCCTGTTTCTGTCTCCATAACCACTACACAACCGTGATCTGCTTCGTACTCTTCTAGCTGTTTCAACAAAGCATGATGTGCAATATCCTGAATAAAAACATCTATTGTAGAAATTACATCATAACCATCTATTGGGTCTACTTCATTTAAATCACGAATAGGTTTCCATTGTCCTTTGGCAATTTTTTGCTTTAAAATCTTACCGTCTTTTCCGTTCAAATATGTTTTAAAAGCCCACTCGATTCCTTTACCTACTTCTACTCCTGTTGCAGGATCGATACGATCGTAACCAATAGTTCTTTCGGCAATTTTTCCTATCGGATGTTTTCTAACGGTTTCTTGTTCGATAATTATTCCACCTTTAAAAGCACCTAAATTGAATAATGGAAATCCTTTTATTTTTACATATTCAGTATAACTCAAATTACGAGCGATCAAATAATAACGATTTTTATTCGCTCTTGCTTTTCTTAATTCCTTTTCAAAATAACTACCAGATTTTCCTAAAACTGTAACTAATGAATCTGACAATGCTTTTACATTCTTTTCAAAAGCTTCTGTTTTTGGTGCTTTTGCATCAAATCTAATTTCATAATTAGGAATTGATGTTGCCAACAAACTTCCGTCAGCCGAATAGATGTTCCCTTTGTTTGCCGGAATCACAAAATTTCTAACGGTACGTTGTTTTGCCAGTTTTCTATAATAATCACCTTCAACCCATTGAATATTAGTTAACTTAACAACAATAGCAATTGCCATCACAAAGATGAAAACTGCTACGAGGTAAATTCTGTAGGATATATGTTTATCTTCTACTGCCATATTCTTTTAAAGAAACTTTTCTCTTCTTCTTTTGTAACTTCTATTTTAACCGGAGGAACCGTTGATGGATGAATATCTTTTTTCTCCATCTCACTTGTCACAGTAGACTCCATTTTTAATTTTTGCAATTCAGAACGTCGGTCTACAAATTCAGATCGTAATTCTTTTACTTCATTACTCAACTTTGCAATTTCAAAAACCTTTTGTTCGTATCGTTGCGTATTTGCAATCATCAAAATCGCAAGCAGAATTATAAAAACAATGAATCGCCAGTTTTTAATTGCATCATCGTTAATAAGAAATCTTGCTTTTAATATTCCAAATACTCCACCTTTCATTTTTTCTACCTATATATATTATATCTTCTCCGCAATTCTCAATTTTGCACTTCTTGCTCTATTGTTGATTTTAATCTCAGCATCATCAGGAACAATCAATTTTCCGATTGTTTTGAATGGAACAGAGAAGTTTCCAAAAAAATCACGTTCTGGTTCTCCTTCAAACATTCCGTTTTTAATAAATCTTTTTACCAATCTATCTTCAAGAGAGTGATAAGAGATCACCGAGAATCTTCCGCCTGGATTTAAAATCTCTAATGATTGCTCTATAAATTCTTTTAAAACATCCATTTCCTGATTTACCTCGATTCGTATCGCCTGATAAATTTGAGCCAATATTTTATTACGAACTCTCTCTGGTAAATATTTCGCCAGAACGTCTTTTAACTCATCTGTCGTTTTAATTGGATAATCCTGTCTCGCTTCTACAATTGTTCTTGCTAAAACGGGAGCATTCTTCAACTCTCCATAATCAAAAAAAACACGACGTAAATCCTGTTCTTCATATTCGTTAACCACTCGATAAGCATTTAAATCATTTTTCTGACTCATCCGCATATCTAGTTCGGCATCAAATCTTGTCGAGAAACCTCGTTCAGGAACATCAAATTGATGTGATGAAACTCCTAAATCTGCCAAAATTCCATCTACACTTTTAACACCATGAAATCTCAAAAACCTTTTTATAAACCTAAAGTTCTCATTAATTAAGGTAAAGCGTTCATCTGGTAATGCATTTGCTAATGCATCTTCATCCTGATCAAAAGCAAATAATTTTCCGCTTGGCCCTAATCTTTTTAAAATTTCTTTTGAATGACCACCGCCACCAAACGTTACATCTACATAAACGCCATCTGGTTTAATATTTAAACCATCAACTGTAGGATGAAGCAAAACCGGATTATGATATTCCATTGTCGTCGTCATTAATATTTCCCATTACTTCTTCGGCTAGATCTGCAAAATCCATATCTTCGCCGCTTATTGATTTTTCATATAAATCCTTATCCCAAATCTCCACAATATTAACCGCAGATGAAAAAACAACATCTTTAGCAATACTTGAAAATGCTACCAAATCCTTTGGAACCAACAATCTCCCTAATGCATCAATTTCTACCACTTTAACACCAGCAGTAAATCTTCGGATGAAATCATTGTTCTTTTTTACAAAGCGATTTAGCTTGTTGATTTTTTGCATCATCAAGTCCCACTCTTCCATTGGATACAATTCTAAACACGGTTGAAAAACAGAGCGCTTCAAAACGAATCCGTTTTGAAGAGACGAAGCCAATTGCTTTTTTAAAGGCGCAGGCATCATTAGCCTCCCTTTAGCATCGACTTTACACTCATATGTCCCGACAATTGTGTTCAAGAAAAATTCATTAATATGTTATAGGACAAAAATATAAAAAATATTACCACATTTTACCACTATATACCACTTTGTTAATAAGTTTAACCACTTTTCTACCACCTCTCTTAATCAATACTCAATCAATAGTTTAACTAATTATTAGTCATTTCCCAACAACGCTGATCAATCAAAAAAATAACACACTATTTTTCTTAAAAAAATAACTATTCTGCTGATTTCTTAACATTTAGAAAACACAGCAAAAAAGACCATAAAAACTGATTTTTAAGCACTTACAAATTATCCGGAAATTATGTCGTTAAAAAACGGTAGCAAAAATTCATTTTTATTTATTAAACCCTATATTTGTCCAAATTGAAATTGGCATTAAATTAAATGGACAAACACTACAAAAAAGAAGGCAAATACAGCTATTATGAAGCTGGAGAAGGAACTCCTATCGTTATTTTACATGGCTTAATGGGAGGCCTTAGTAACTTTGATGCTGTAGCGGAATATTTTCCAACGAAAGGATACAAAGTTGTTATCCCGGATTTGCCAATATATACCCAAAGTATTTTAAAAACGAACGTAAAAAGCTTTGCAAAATATGTCAAAGATTTTATCACTTTTAAAGGTTTTGACAAAGTCATTTTGTTAGGAAACTCTTTAGGAGGACATATTGCGCTTTATCACACTAAATTATATCCTGAAAAAGTTGCAGGACTTGTAATTACAGGAAGTTCTGGTCTTTACGAAAGCGCAATGGGCGATAGTTACCCAAAAAGAGGTGACTACGAATACATCCGAAAGAAAGCCGAAGATGTATTTTACGACCCAAAAATAGCAACTCCGGAATTAATTGATGAAGTATACGCAACGGTTAACGATCGTATTAAATTGATTAAAACTTTGACTATTGCAAAAAGTGCAATTCGTCATAATATGGCCAAAGATTTACCAAAAATGACAGTTGAAACCTGTATTATTTGGGGTAAAAATGACGCTGTAACTCCCCCAAATGTTGCCGAAGAATTTGATAAATTATTGCCTAATTCAACTTTATATTGGATAGACAAATGCGGACACGCTGCTATGATGGAACATCCTCAGGAATTCAACACTATTCTTGAAGAATGGCTTACTAAGAAGAATTTATAGCACTTAACTTTCGATTTCAGGAGGTTTAAAAAACAAAACACATGAAAATTACAACCGCCGAATTTATTATTAGTAATTCTGAAGTTGCAAAATGTCCTCAAGATTTTTTGCCGGAATATGCTTTTATCGGGAGATCAAACGTAGGAAAATCTTCGTTGATCAATATGCTTACCAATCACAAAAATTTAGCTAAAACTTCTGGTAGACCCGGAAAAACTCAATTGATTAATCACTTTAAGATTAACAACAATTGGTTCTTGGTCGATTTACCAGGTTATGGTTATGCTAAAGTATCAAAAAAGACAAAATCAGTTTTTCAGCAATTCATTACAGATTATTTTGAAACGAGAGAACAATTAGTTTGTGCTTTTGTTTTAATCGATATTCGTCATGAAGCACAAAATATAGACATTGAATTCATGTCGTATATGGGAGAAAGCGAGATTCCGTTTTGTATTATCTTCACTAAAGCGGATAAAATAAGCAAGACAAAAATCGATTCGCATATTGCGGCTTACAAAAAACAAATGTTTGCCAACAACTGGGAAGAAATGCCACATTATTTCGTAACCTCAGCAACAGAACAAACTGGAAAAGATGAAGTTCTAAGTTATATAGACGAAGTTAATCAGGAGGTTTTTAAAAACAACTCGCAGTTTTAAATTCCAACACTAAATTAAATTCCAATAAAAAAAATCCCAAATTCCAATTTTACGTTCGGAATTTGGGATTTTTATTTTGTAGTCAAAATCTTCAAAAAACACATTTACAACTTACTAAACCAAAAAAATTAAACTACATTTGAAACAAATCAAATTTAGTTTATGAAGAATTTTAAAATAATTTCATTCCTATTTCTATTAATTTTATCATCGTGTCATACGCCACGTTACATGTTTATGACTGGCCAAAGAACTGGCGTTGATTTTACATCTGGAAAATGGCTTTTAAACGAATTAGATTGTCCAAAAAATTCTAAAGACAAAATGACTTCAGAATCTTTAAAATTTTTCAGAGAACAACTAGGAGACAGATTATCTTATATTAATGACGTGAATGGATTATTAACCACAAGGAAGATTCACTTAAATCCGAATAGCGTAAAACTAAAAGAACTCAAAGACGGAACAGGTTTTGATTTTTTTATCAATATTTCTACCAAAAAAAACAAAAGTGACTTTTCTAGTATAGAACTCTACCAGAACGATTACGAAACAGGAAAAAATGAAGCATCAGTAATTTTAGAAATATATGATCTAAATTTAAAGCAAATTATTTATTCTCAGAATGTAGTAGGTATTACTGAAAAAGGAAACACAAAATCGATGTGGGAAACTGAAAAGTCAGACAAACTCATAGACAATATAACATTCTATAAAAACACTAATAATTTGATGTTGGGAGCTTTAAAAAAAGCTTTTAAAGACTTAAAGAAAAGATCCATAAAATAACAAAACATCGGACGCATTAAAAAATCCCAAATTTCAAACTTACACTTGGAATTTGGGATTTTTTTATTGGAATTTAAATCCGCTATATTTTTTTAAGATAATCAAAAACTGCGGTAAGTTCTGTGCCATTTTTTACTGATTTATACCTTAAAATCTTCCACTCTTTAAAGATTAGAAATTGATATAAAATGTAAAACAAAGAATTAAAAAACCAAAAGTCAAGCAAAAATGGTTCTTCAAAAATTACAGAATCGGTATTACCACTTAAAAAAATACTCAAACTACTCGCCAGATAAATTATCAAACCATTACAGAAATACAAATAATCAGGCTTTCTACTTTTAAAATTTTGTATTAAAAAAATCAACGCATAAAATATCAGTAATCCAGAAGTGATTCCAATTTCCAGCAAATTAAACTTCCAGTAAAGATCTGGTGCATTGTAATATTGTACTGATAACGCCATTAAAACTAACACTAAAAAAACAAGAATCATCTTTTTTAAAAGAGCATTAGAAAGTAAACTGTAAAAGAACAGACTTAAAGATATGAATTGAAAAATAAAATAATAATGTGAGAGAAAAAAGTTTGATCCCGGATAAATGAATCCTATAATATTACAGCACAATTCCTCTACAAACAGAAGAATTAAATAAACCATAATAATAAGATACCTGACATCTTTATTTTTTCGGGTGCGATAAAAACAAATACTATTTATCAGCAAAAAAAACAACCCTACTAAACTTACTAAAAACGGAAATAACATAGTACTACTTTTTCTTATATATCAATTCTATTCAACAAAAGTTACCCTTAAAAACAAATATTTTATAAAACTAAGTTTAAGTTTTATCTTATAAATAACCTAACAACAAAGAGAAACAAAAAATCTCAAATTCCAATTTCACAATTGGATTTTGAGATTTCTATTTATCAAAATTTATCTATTTCGTCAGTTCTAGTTTTTCTGCAAAATAATCACAGAAATCTTTCATTGTATCTGACATTTTTTCGTCGTCTGTTGCGCGCTTAAAAGTATCTGCCATTGCTACTAAAGTTTGGTGAAAGAAAATTTTCATTTCGTCAACAGGCATATCTTTTGTCCACAAATCAATACGCATACTTTCTTTTGCTTTACTATCCCAAATAGACAACATAATAGCTTTTGCCTCTTCTGCTTCTACACCTCCATCTTTTGCTGTCCAAGACAACTTTTCCGGAACGCGGTTTTCATCTAATTCTATATTGAATCTAATTTCTGATTTTATTCTATCTGACATTATTTCTTAGGTTTATATTTTGATTTTTCAAAGATTTCCTTTGCATCTGTTTTTAATAATTCGGGCAAAGTTACATTATTATTTTTCATGTACGCGCGTACCATTTGCCATCCTATCCAAGCTCCAACTCTTCCGGGTGAGTCATTATCTATTTCCAGATAAAATTTAGAAAAAGGTGCCGGCGCTATAAAACGAGTCGTTAATTTTGGATCAACACTAAATAACATTTCACTTTCTATAAAGAAACGCCACATATAAGACTCATTTTCTCCGCACCACTTTACCTGTTCCGGTGTGTATCCAATTTTTTCAGCATCTGTATAATTGGGTAACAAAAGATCTTTTGCATACAATTGTTTTCCTTCAAAAATCATTTGAGAAACTAAAGTTTTATCACCAGAAACTGGAATATTTCTATAACTAAAACTAGACACCACATCTGGCATTATTTGTTTTTCCTCGAAATTCTGTTTCAAATAATTTGGAAATTCGTAGAATTTATGGTCTTTTCCCAAATACACTTCTAACGCCACAATTACTAAACTATCGGCATAAATGGCTTTCGTATTATAATCCATTTCTCCAATTACAGTAATCACCTTAGGTGTTTTTGTTTTAGGAAAATAATATTTTACATGCTGGAACAGTGTATTGAATTCCTGACGAACGGGTTCAAAATTGCTGTACTTTTTTTGTACTTCGGTATATACTTCTCTCCAAATTGGATCTTCCATTTTCTTTAACCAAACATTATCATCTGTACCAGCCGGAAAAAAGAACGGGTATTGCTTTTTTATTTTAGCAAGATCTTCTGGTTTTGTCTCAAAAAAAGCTTTATCAAAACGTTCTACCTTAATATCAACGGGAATTTCTTCTACTGCTTTTTCTACTTTAGTTTTCTTGTCACAAGACAAAAAAAACACAAACAGAACCACTGCAAAGCGATATATTTTCATTTTATTTTAATTAGATTTGTGTTGCTTATATTTTAAATAATTGTTACTTAAAAATATTTGTGCAAATATACATCCCTGCATTTTAAAACTTGAATTATTATGGCTAAAAAAAGTACTATTCAGACAGAAAAAGTAAACTCACACATTGTAGAATGGCTAAAAACTTACGCGAACAATGCTAAGGTAAATGGTTTTGTAATTGGAATTTCGGGCGGAGTTGACTCTGCAGTAACTTCTACATTATGTGCCCAAACCGGTTTAAAAGTTTTATGTGTTGAAATGCCAATTCACCAAGCAGCAAATCAAATTTCAAGAGGAAGAGAGCATATTGAGCAATTGAAGAAACGTTTTCCAAATGTTTCTAACGTAGAAACTGATTTAACTGCCACTTTTGAGGCTTTTAAAGCAGCTGTACCAAAAACAGACGACGAAGCTAAAGTAAACTTATCATTAGCCAACACACGTGCTCGTATACGAATGACTTCTTTATACTATTTAGCAGGAATTCATGGTTTATTAGTTGCAGGAACAGGAAACAAAGTTGAGGACTTTGGTGTAGGATTTTATACCAAATATGGAGATGGTGGAGTCGATTTAAGTCCAATTGCGGACTTAATGAAATCCGATGTATATGCTCTTGGAGAATTTTTAACAATTCCTGAGTCAATTTTAACAGCAGCTCCAACGGATGGATTATTTGGTGATAATCGTACAGATGAAGACCAATTAGGCGCTAGTTATGACGAACTTGAATGGGCAATGCTAGCCGCGGAGTCAGGAAATACGGCTGCTGACTTTAGTGGGAGAGAAAAATCTGTCTTTGAAATCTATAAACGTTTAAACACCAGCAACAAGCACAAAATGGACGCAATACCTGTCTGTTTAATACCAAAAACGTTAAAATAAAACTTTTTAACATTTGTCTGCAATTAATTACAGAATTTATTTATTAATTTTACAGTTCCAAAAACATGAACAATTCTAAAAAAGGTAAAAATTATGATTAAAGTATGTCTTGCAGACAATCATCCTGTGACTCACTTTGGCGTTAAGTCTTATTTTAAAGACCACGATCAAATTTCAATTGTTGCCAACGTGGGCAATTTTTCAATGGTTAGAGATATTCTTCAGACGAAGGAGATTGACATCCTAATTCTAGATTTAGAGTTAGAAGGTCTTTCAAGCATCTTCGAAGTGAAATCTATCCTAAAGAATTTCCCAAAAACAAAAATTGTAATTTTTAGTGACCTCGCTGAACAAATGTACGCTCCAAATGCGATTAAAGCAGGAGTTTCTGGGTATGTACACAAAACAGAAAAACTTGAAACTTTAGGTCTTTCTATTATTAAAGTACACGAAGGAAAAATTATCATCAACGAAACTGTACGTAAAAACATGGCTCTTATTGCTAAACAAAGCAAAAGCGAACGTCTGTATAGAAAGCTTTCTAATCGCGAGATTGAAGTTTTACGTTATTTAAGTGATGGTAAGAAAAATAATGAAATCTCTAAAATCTTAAATCTGAACGAAAAAACGATCAGTACTTACAAATTAAGATTATTGACTAAATTAAATGTTACCAATTTAGTAGACTTAGTAAACAAAGCTAAGACTTTAGAAATTATTTAATTTAATGGTATCTGGACATTACTCTTCCTAGCTTTTTTGCAAACGCATTAACTAATTTTGAGTAATCAACAACCATAGACAAAAGCTCTGTATTATCTGAATTATCAGGTTTTATAGAGCTTTTTAATTCTTCGATGATTTTACCCACCAAAAACCAACGCATTGACATAATAGTTTCTGTAACGTATTGTGCAATCGTTTCGTGTTTCATTTTAGAAAAAATGTTTTGTCCTTCCCAATCGTGAAGTGTCAATTTTTCATCTTCCATCAAAATATCAGTAACCTCCTGAGCAAAATCAGGCTGTAAACGCATTAAATATTGCTCTAGGCTGAATTTTTCATGTTGATTATAAAATCCAATTAAGTCTGTAAAAATATCGCGGAACAAATTATTAGAAAGTTCTACCTCATCTTCCTGCAAACTCAAATAAATACGTTGATAAACTTTGTAATTTTTCATTTCAGAAACCATTACAACTTCACCTTCGTCGTTATTTTTTAAAAGCACGTCTTCAAATTCTTCGGTCTTATCTCCATAAAGCAATAAAATCTCAATTACTTTTCGCTCTAAACGATATAGTATATCAACTTTTTCTGAAGGCTCGCTTGGCGGATAACCAGGTTCTCCCGGATAATCTTCTGGCGGTCCAAATCTAGGATCTTCTGGATCTCCTCCAGAATATCCCGCATTTGCAGGAGGTTGATTTCTAAAAACTTCAAAAGGTTTTTGCTCTTGCTTTTGTTTTTTTGCAACCTCGGCAATATCTTTTTGAATTAACTGAGCCAATGTACTTACCAAAACCTGCTCAGAAATATCCATTATTCGGGCACATTCCTGCGTATAAATTTCACGCTGAATACGATCTGGAATTTTCGAAATACTTACAACCATATCTCTAATTAAATCGGCCTTTTTTATAGGATCGTTTTTGGCATCTTTCATTAAGAGCGACGCTTTAAACTGTATAAAATCTTTGCTATTTTCTTCTAAATAAGCAACTAGATCATCGTGCGACGTTTTTCGAGCAAAACTGTCTGGATCTTCTCCATCCGGAAAAGCACAAACTCGTACGTTCATTCCTTCTTCAAGAATTAAATCGATTCCTCGAACAGAAGCACGCAAACCCGCAGCATCACCATCAAAAAGTACGGTAATGTTTCTGGTAAGACGATTTATTAAACGAATTTGATCTGGCGTTAATGCGGTTCCTGAAGAAGCTACAACATTCTCAATTCCGGCTTGATGAAACTGAATTACATCGGTATAACCTTCTACCAAATAACAATTATTTTGCTTGGCTATCGCTTGCTTTGCCTGAAAAATTCCATAAAGAACTTTACTTTTATGGTATATATCACTTTCTGGCGAATTTAAGTATTTTGCCGCTTTTTTGTCATTTGTTAAAATACGTCCTCCAAAACCTAAAACACGTCCGGACATACTTTCAATAGGAAACATGACACGACCTTTAAAACGATCAAAAGGGCGATCTTCTCTGGCAATTGTTAAACCGGTACTTTCTAAAAATTCTAGTTTATAACCTTTACCCAAAGCTTCTTTAGTCAAGGCATCCCAGGTTTCCGGCGAATATCCTAAGCTAAACTTTTTTATGGTTTCGTTGGTAAAACCTCTTTCCTTAAAATAAGAAAGTCCAATTGCTTTTCCTTCTTCTGAATTTAAAAGTGTTTTATTAAAATAATCTTTTGCAAATTCCGAAACCAAGTACATACTTTCTCGAACATCAGTCATTGCTTTTTCAGCATCTGTTTGTTCTGTTTCTTCAATTTCGATATTATATTTTCTTGCCAAATATCGAATGGCTTCCGGATAGGTAAATTGTGAGTGCTCCATTAAAAACTTAACAGAGTTTCCACCTTTTCCTGTACTAAAATCTTTCCAAATTCCCTTTGCAGGCGACACCATGAACGATGGAGAGCGCTCGTCTGAGAATGGACTTAATCCTTTAAAGTTACTTCCGGCACGTTTTAAACTAACAAAATCGCCAATAACCTCCTCTACTCGAGCGGTTTCAAAAACAGTATCAATCGTGGCTTGTGAAATCAAAACGTAAAATATTTTAAAAATTTGAAGTCTGTAAAAGTACATAAATCCATCTTGAATTTTGATGATTTCAAATAAAAAAAGCACCTCTTTCGAAGTGCTTTCTCTACTAATTAACTCAACTACATTCTTAATTTAAATCAAGCCTTAATCCTAGCGAAATGTTATTCTCTTTCACCAAGTTATCTTTAAACAATGGATTCAAATCGTATTTAAAATACAAGCTCAACTCTTTATATCCGATATAAGAGCTCAATCCGTAAATAAAATTATTTACATTATAATCACCTTTTATAGTTGTTTTATAATCTAAATCGTCCTGATCGTATTTAATAATTTGTTTCGATTTTACATTTATTCCTGCATAACCTCCAATTCCAAAACGAAAACTTTGATGTGTTTTAAAATAGGTTTTTCCGTTACTAACTTTTGGTTTCGAAAAATCAAATTCTAAATGTACAGGCGCTACGATATAAACGTTTCTAAAACGAGATTCATCTAAATTAATCGCATTGGTTTGTAACTGGGTTTGATTACCATTTACCACAAAGGTTCTATTATCTGTTGGGCGAATGTTATTATACATTAACGAAAGTCCGTATTTAGCATGCAATAGATTATCAGTTTTCATTAATCTGGTATTATAGGTAAAACCCCATTCGTAAAAATGCGAACCAATAAAACTATAATTAGAATCTTGCAATTTACCATCGACCATCATATTGTTTAATCCCATTGCAAACACAAATTGCGATGTGGTTCTTTTTTCACCGCGAAGCGAATCTTTATCGCGGTCTTTGTCTCTTACACGAAATACGATACTGTATTTTTTAGTTAGCGAATCTTCTTTGATTTTTCCATCTACTTTTTGTTGCACTAAATCGTTAAGTTCATTTTGTGCCAATGTTACTTTTTCTTCGATAATTGTAGCTCTGGCTTCTGCCAATTCTTTTTTACGTTTGTCCGCTTGTTCTTTTGTAATTTTCCCTTCAGATAATTGAATGTTTACTGCTTCAACTTCTTCCTTCAGGGCTGCTTTTTCTTCCTTTGTTACCTTTTCTATTTTATTGGCAATTTGCTTGGCTTTTGCCTCAAATGTTTCCTGCGCAAACACCTTGCTCACAAATAAAAAAACTAGCGCGACGAAATAAATGGTAAAATTTTTCATGATTGATTTTTTAAAATTGATTGTTGATTATTGATTGATGATGATTATTTAATTGTGAATTATAAATTATGAGTTGTAAATTCCATCTCCATCGGGTTAAAACCCGACACTACAATATGGATCGTTCCTCCGGAACTAAAAATCTATATTCTTATTTCTTTCTTCTATGACCTTAATCCCTTACTCCTGCTGATTTCTGTTTGCCAAAGCCACTTTTACCGTTTGATAGTTTTTATTGACTTTGGTTATTACTTTTTCCCTAAACGACTGTTCTAACTCGCCATCGACTTGATTAAGCAAATCATCGGCATTGATTTTTACCTTTTTTTGCTTGGTCGAATTTTCGGCTACAATGCTTTTCTCTGCCGCTTCCAGTAATTGATCAACGTTTTCTTTTTTAGAATTTTCGGCTACCGAAGTTGGTTTATTGATTGATTGTTTTTCTTGATTGTTTTTGGTGATGACTGAAGACTCCGCTATTTGTTTTTGCTCATTTTTAATTGGTTTATTTTGTTTTCGAACATTATCTGATTGTTTTTCTTTTTCTGATTTTTCGACAATCTCTTTTTCTGAAATTGCTACCGCTGTTTTTGCCGAATCTATTGCGCTTAAAGTTGGTTTTTCAATTGTATCCTTTTTTGCATCTTCTTTGATTACAACATCAATTTTAGAAGGTTCATTTATCTCTTTCTTTTGATTAAAAAAGAAAGTTCCAACTAATAAAAACCCAACAACACTGGCCGCGATATATAACCATCTGTTTTGCTTCTTTTTCTCCGGTTTTTTATTTTCGGCCAAACTCAACATCGCGTCTAATCTGTCCCAGGCTTTATCGCTTGGTTCAATTTTACGTTCGTTTAGCTTTTCACGGAAATCCTTTTCAAAATTATTCGGTTCCATTATCTTGTTTTTTTAAAATAGTAATTTGTGTTTGCAACATCTTTCTTGCGTGCGACAATTGCGATTTTGATGTTCCTTCATTTATTCCTAACATCTTGGCAATTTCATTATGTTTATAACCTTCAATGGCATATAAATTGAAAATCATTTTATAACCGTCTGGCAAAGCATCTATTAAAAACTGAATCTGATCTGTCGAAAATTTACTATCTATTGCATTAAAACTTTCTTCGACATATATTTCATCTTCGGTAAACTTAACTTTCTTCTGAACCCTTATGTACGAGATACACTCGTTTACCATTATCCTACGAACCCAACCTTCAAAGCTTCCTTTGTGTTCAAAGTTTTTTAGATTGGTAAATACTTTCATAAAAGCGGTTATCATTACATCTTCTGCCAATTGAATATCTTTTATATATTGTCGGCAAACGCTTAGCATTTTTGATGAAAACCGACTATAAATCTGTTGTTGTGCTTGTCGATTATTTTCGACAGCCAACTTTATGATTTCGGTTTCTTCTTGATGTAATTGAATAATTTTCATTAATAAGCGTTCGGTTTTGGTTTTAGTAACAGTCTTCTATTAGCATAGACGAGTGAAGTTGAAAAATGGTTGCATCGAAGTGAAAAAAAAATCAAAAAAATCCCGAAACTTCGGGACCAAATTCCAAAAAGACACAACAAAACAATTGATTTACAAAGAAGTAAACCAATTATCTAATTGAAAAATTTTATAATTATCTAATTAAAAAGAATTATTTTTTTCTTTCAATTACGTAGTTTACCATTAAAATAAGGGCAGCTTTAAATTCAGAATCAGCGTAGTTTCCTAAAAGCGAAAGTGCTTCTTGCTGAAATTCGACCATTTTGTTTTCGGCGTAAGTCAAACCATTATTGTTTTTTACAAAAGCAATAACTTCTTTTACGCGTTTTTTGTCTTTATTGTGGTTTTTGATGGAGTTTATTAACCACTTCTTTTCTTGTGAAGTACAAGTATTTAAAACATGAATTAAAGGCAAAGTCATTTTTTGCTCTTTAATATCAATTCCTGTTGGTTTACCAATGGCTTCTTCGCTATAATCAAATAAGTCATCTTTAATTTGAAATGCCATTCCAATAAGCTCACCAAACTTTCTCATGTTTTCGACCTGAGCATCATCTTCAATTACAGATTTTGCACCAAGCGCACAACAAGCCGCAATAAGTGTTGCGGTTTTCTTTCGGATGATTTCGTAATATACATCTTCCGTAATATCAAGTCTTCGGGCTTTTTCGATTTGAAGCAATTCACCTTCACTCATTTCACGAACTGCAACCGAAATGATTCGAAGTAAATCAAAATCGCCATTGTCTATAGAAAGGAGTAATCCTTTTGAGAGTAAATAATCTCCAACTAAAACAGCAATTTTATTTTTCCAAAGTGCATTGATAGAGAAAAATCCACGGCGGCGATTACTATCATCCACAACGTCGTCATGAACCAGAGTTGCCGTGTGAATCAATTCGATTACTGATGCACCACGATATGTTCTTTCGTTTACAATTCCTCCCGAAACCATTTTTGCAGTTAGAAAAACAAACATCGGACGCATTTGTTTTCCTTTTCTATTTACAATGTAATACGTGATTCGGTTCAGTAAAGCCACCTTTGAAGTCATCGATTCATGGAACTTTTTTTCAAAAAGTTCCATCTCGTTAAAGATGGGTTGCTTTATTTGGGAAGTAATATTCATTTCGATTCCAAATATACTATTTTAAATAAAAAAACGTTGTGTATTTTATATTAGTATAACAATATTTTAGTACTAATTGAAAAATTCTACCAAGATCATTTTTTTTCTAAAGCCTAATTTGAATTCCTTTTTTTAAAGTAAAAACCATGAAAACAAATTATTATGAAAACAAAAGAATTATTTATTGGAACTTTAATCGCTTTCTCTTTTTTTATTAGTTGTAATTCTGATGAAAAAACAAATGACGGAACTACTTCGGCAATTTCAAACGCCGAAATTATTACAGCTTCTAAAATTGACGCCTCAATCGAAGATGTTACTAATATTGCCGAAGATCAATTTAACGCACAACTCAATATTACCGCAAAACCTGGCGGTCCTATAAAAAACTTTTTACCAAGTTGCACTACTATTACAACAGTTTTAACGAATAATACTTGGACAAAAACAGTCAATTTTGGTACTGAAGGATGTACGCTTGATAATGGAAATGTTGTAAAGGGAAAAATGGTTATCTCCTTTTCTAATGACTTCTCTTCTTCTACCCAAACGATTAGTTATACTTTTGATGGATTTTATCACAATGGCAAAAAATTACAAGGAAGTAAAAGCATTGTTCGAACGATAAAAACTACTGACTTATTTGCAACTGCTCACCCAGTTTCGACTGCAACTATTGATATGACGATTACTTTTGACGACGGTGGCGTTTATACCCGAAAAGGTTCTTTGGTTAAAGAAATGGTAGCTGGTTATGACACTTGGTTCAATTGGGATGATAATGCTTTTTTGGTTACTGGAAGCGGAACTACCACTTTTCCTAATGGCGATACGTTTTCGGCTGAGATTACAACTCCTCTGGAATTTGAGGCAAGTTGTAAAAAACCTTTTGCTGTAAAAGGTGTAGTTTCTATCACCAAAAACAGCGCCGTTGCAGTTATTGACTACGGAGACGGAAATTGCGACACACTTGTTAAAATAACAAAAGATGGGGTAACTCAAGAAATTGATTTGAAAAAATAGAATCCTTTTTGCCCAAAAAAAGCATTAAAAACAAGAACTGCTCTCGTTTTTAATGCTTTTAAAATTTTATTATAATCATCCCTAGCGGAATATTTTCTACATTTCTGCCTCTTTATTGGCCAATTGTCCGCAAGCGGCATCAATATCTTTTCCGCGGCTTCGGCGTACTTTCACCACTACTCCAATATTCTCTAAGGCTTTTATATAGGCCAAAATGGATTCTTCTGAAGCTTGTTGAAACTCTCCGTCATCGATTGGATTATATTCGATTAAATTTACTTTGCATGGAACATATTTACAAAACTTTACTAAGGCATCAATAGAAGCTTTGTCGTCGTTAATTCCTTTCCAAACCACATATTCGTACGAAATTTTATTTTTTGTTTTTCTGTACCAATATTCTAATGACTCACGTAAATCTGCTAAAGGGAAATTTTTACTAAAAGGCATGATTCTCGCACGAATTTCATCAATTGCGGAGTGTAATGAAACTGCCAATTTGAATTTTACATCGTCATCGGCCATTTTTTTAATCATTTTTGGAATTCCTGAAGTCGAAACCATAATACGTTTTGGCGACATTCCTAAACCTTCTGGAGATGTTACCATATCGATCGCTTTAATGACATTGTTATAATTCATTAATGGCTCACCCATTCCCATAAAAACAATATTTGAAAGCGGATGATTATGATACAAACGACTTTCTTTATCTATTGCTAAAATCTGATCGTAGATTTCTCCCGGTTCCAAATTTCGCATTCTTTTTAAACGCGAAGTGGCGCAAAAATTACAATCTAAACTACAACCTACCTGACTAGAAACGCAAGCTGTTGTTCTTGTATCGGTAGGAATTAAAACAGATTCTACTACTAAACCATCATGTAAACGAACGGCATTTTTAACAGTTCCGTCGCTACTGCGTTGCATCGTATCAACCTTTATATGATTGATTACAAAATTATTCTCCAGCATAGAACGAGTTGTTTTGGCAACATTCGTCATATCGTCAAAACTGTGTGCTCCTTTGCTCCATAACCATTCATAGACTTGATTTCCGCGAAAAGCTTTGTCGTTATTTGCGACAAAAAAATTGCGCAATTCCTCTTTTGATAAGGCTCTTATGTCTTTTTTCTCAATTTGCATGGTGCAAAGTTAATCACTTTTGTCATTTTTTATTGTTTTTTAGAAAATTTCACTTGTTTATTATAAGTCTTTAATAAAATTTCAACCATGATTTTTATCAGTTCTTTTCCTATTCGTTCGTAATAAATTTGACTCAAGAAAAAGATCTGGATTTATAACCAAAACCATAAACAGATCCAAGATTTAACTAAATACCACATACAGATGAAAACGATCAAATCAATTTTATTAGCAGTAGTAATAACTTTATCATTACAAGTAAACGCTCAAAAAAGATATAGCCTGTCTAAATCGACTTTTGAAGTTGCAGGAACTTCTAACATACACGATTGGACGATGAGATCTACCGAAGGAAATGGTGGAGCAAACTTAGTTGTTACAGATTCAAGACTTATTGATATAAAAAACTTAACTATTACATTATTAGCCGAAAGCATAAAAAGTAGCAAAACCAGCATGGATAATGTTGCTTATGAAGCTTTGGACACCAAGAACTATAAAAATATCAGATATGTTTTAAAATCTGCCGATAAGGTAAATGAATCAACTTGGGTTCTAATTGGAACTTATACTATTGCTGGTGTTAGCAAAGATTATAAAACTCAGGTAAGAGTAACTTCAAATGATAGTGATACTTTTATTTTGCAAGGTTCTAATCGAATGACTTTTGCCGATTTTGAAATGACAACTCCGTCAGCTGCTCTTGGAGTTGTTAAGGCTGGCAAAGAGTTAACCGTACTTTTCAACATTACTTTAACCGATTTTTCTAAAAACGAAAATACTTTAGTGGTCAAATAGTAACTCAAACTATAATCTTAGTTTGTTTTTTTTTTAATGAATTTTATAAAAATTTAAGTTCTCACGATTAAAAAGAAAAATTTGGCACGAGTATTGTTTTGCTCTCAAAAGAAAAATAATCTTACAAGAGCTCAGTTATTTTAAAATGTGTATCTTTATTTTTCAGCTTTATAACCTTTAAATTTTTATCAACCTAAAAAAAATTAATTCACTATGAAAAAACAAATTTTAAGCTTAGCTGTTGTTGCTTTATTAGCATTTACTGTACAATCTTGCGAGAAGAAAGAACCAAAACCTGCAGATGAGGAATTGACTCTTGGAAACAAAGTAGATTCATTAACTACAGACATTAAAGAAGTAAAAGACAGCGCCGTTACTAAAACAGAAGATGCTGCAAAAGATGTAAAAGACGCTACCAAAAAAGCTGCTGAAGACGTAAAAGATGCAACTGAAAAAGGTGCAAAAAAAGTAGAAAATGCAGCAAAAGCTGTTAAAGACGGAACAGTAAAAACTGCTAAAGAAGTTGATGCTGCTTTGAAAAAATAACTTTTGTTGAAATTCAAAACTAAAACCATCCGCGGCGGCGGATGGTTTTTTTTATGTAAAAAACTAAGCCGATATTTTTTGTATTTTTGCTCTCAAATTTAGAAGAAACTACACGATGCATTTTATTTCACAAGACCTCGAAGATTATATTGAACAACACTCTGAAAACGAACCAGAATTATTGGCCAAACTAAACAAAGAAACGTATCAAAAAATACTTTTGCCTCGTATGTTGAGCGGGCATTTTCAAGGTCGCGTTTTAAGTATGTTGTCTAAACTAATTCGTCCAGTAAATATCCTGGAAATTGGTACTTATACCGGTTATGCGGCTTTATGCTTGTGCGAGGGAATGCAGGAAAACGGCCAATTGCACACGATTGATATAAAAGAAGAATTAGTTGATTTTCAGCGAAAATATTTTGATGCATCACCTTGGGGAGCACAAATTTTTCAGCATTTAGGCGAAGCTATAGATATTATTCCAAATTTGGATGTAAAATTTGATTTAGTTTTTATTGATGCTGATAAAGAAAACTATCTTAATTATTGGGAAATGATTGTTCCGAAAATGAACAAGGGCGGAATTATTCTTTCTGATAATGTTTTGTGGAGCGGAAAAATTCTGGAACCAGTTCATCCAAATGATGTGAGCACAAAGGTTCTTTTAGAATATAATTTACTTTTAAAAAATGACCCAAGAGTTGAAACGGTTCTATTACCAATTCGCGATGGTTTAACGGTGAGCAGGGTTCTATAAAAGCAACTATTGAATAGACTCCTGCTTTAGCTGAGGAATAAAATTATATATTAGGAATGGCTTTAGCCGAATTAAACACGCATAATAATTTGGCTAAAGCCATTTATATTTAAAATTCTTTACCTCCAGATAAAGCAGGAGGCAATTCAACAACGATTTTAATGATGAACCACAGCGCGGAAATAAACAATGAAGGTTTTACCATTATTGATAATGTATATTCTGAAAATGAGATTGAAAAACTGATTTCATTAATTGAAAATGTAACCGAAAATAATTCCGAAAATACTACTTTTAGAAAATCTCAGGATTTATTTGCAATCCGACAATTTCATAAGGAAATCCCAGAAACCTTATCCTTTATTTTTAATGAGAATTTGAATAATATTATAGAATCAACTTTTGGAAAAGGATATTTTATAACGAAATCAATCTATTTTGATAAACCAGAAAAATCAAATTGGTTCGTAGCTTATCATCAGGATTTAACCATTTCGGTTGATAAAAAAATGGAGGTTGAAAACTTTGAGAACTGGACTATAAAACAAAATCAATTTGCCGTTCAGCCGCCAAAAGAAATTTTAGAAGACAATTTTACGATCAGAATTCATATTGACACGACTACAAAGGACAACGGTGCTCTAAAAGTCATCAACAATTCTCATTCAAAAGGAATCGTACGAATTGAAAACCTAAATTTTGAAAGCGAAACGGAAACGATTTGTGAAGTAAAAAAAGGTGGTATTATGATTATGAAACCTTTATTATTTCATGCTTCAAACAAAACCACAAATAATGAAAGACGAAGAGTTATTCATATTGAATTCAGCAAACAACAACTCCCTTCTGGATTAGAATGGAGCGAAAAAACAACTCTTCTGTGAGCAGGGTTTTATAAAATTAAAAAATTGAATAGACTCCAGCTTTAGCTGGAGAAATATATTTAAGCAATTTAAAAGGCTTTAGCCGAATTAATCATATAAAATAATTTGGCTAAAGCCCTTTTTTTTTAAAACTCTTTACCTCCAGCTAAAGCGGGAGGCAATTCAAAAAAAAAAGTTCTAAGTTTTTCTTTAAAAAAACTTAGAACCTTATTATCTTAATAATTTAAAACCTTCCCAAAAATCTATCCCGGAAAATATTGCGGTTTTAGTTTTTTGTAAACTAAATAAAGTAGCGAACCAAAAAGTGCTCCAAAGAAATAACCTGTCAAAATATCTCCTGGATAATGCAATCCTAAATAAATACGGCTGTAAGCAAAAATTAAAGGCCATAAGAACAGGAATCCTAAATATTTAAAATAGCGTCTTAAAACGAAGAATAAAAACGTTGCAACCGCCATTGTATTAGCAGCATGACCAGAGAAAAAACTATATGATGTTCTAGTCTGCACTACACGAATGATAGTATTGATTTCTGGATTATTACACGGACGTGGTCGCTGAAATGTATACTTAAACAAATTAGTAACCTGATCTGTAAAAGTTATTAAAACAGCTATAAAAAGCAGTAAATACAAGGTTTGTTTACCGCCTAACTTTTTATAAATTAAATAAAATAGTAATAAAAAAAATGGTGTCCAATAGAATTGATTAGTAATAACTAACCATAATTTATCATATGTTTCAGATCCTAAACCATTAAGATATATTAATAATTCAGTATCTAATTCTTTTATTCTTTCAAGCATATTACATTTGGCGTTTTACAGGTCCTGAGATCGAATCGATGTCTTCTTTTACTTTGTCAATTTCTGTCGCAGTGTCGCCCAACATATTTGTGGTATCTCCTAACAAATTAGACTTTGCATCATTAATTTGGGCATTAATATTACCTGTAATATCAGTAAGAGATCTTGAATCAAGACCATTAGCCTCTGCTCCTTTCTGAATTTCACTTTTAATATCATTGGTTGCATTTTTTAGTTGCGCCATAGCTTTACCCATTGTACGTGCAATTTCCGGCACTTTGTCTGAACCAAAAAGCATTAATACTATAAACAGTATAAAAACTAATTCTCCTCCTCCTATACCAAACATATCTTTTATTTTTGTGTGCCACAAAGATATTAAATTTTGTAGCTGTCCGTTTTAAAATTTACTTAAAAAAAAAAGACTCTTCTCAGAGTTCTTTTAGTTTTATTATTAATCAAATTTTGATTTCGCTTCTACTTTTGGCCAAGAATTATTGGTTACATCAATATCTGCAGTCATTAATTTTGGATCAATTTGTATGCTTTTAATCGCTTTTGAAGTCGCATAAACTTTCTTTGCGGTATCATTATTTTTTCTCCAAATCTGAGCCGGATATTGATAATTGTCTTTTGTACCATCTTCGTATGTAATCTCAACCAAAATTGGCATGATCATACCGCCTGGCTTATTAAACTCAACTTCATAAAAATATTTAGGTGATTTTAATCCTGCTTTTTCATCAGCCGTAAAAGTTTTATCTACGTAGTCCGCTAATAATTTTACATCTTCGACTTTTAGTGCTTTTTTGCTAGAAGCATTAACCTCAGCATTATCTCCGGCAACTAAATAAACGAATGGTCCTTTATCAAATCCAAAACGTCCTTTTCTAACTTTTACGTCTTTAATATCTGCCGTTGGAGTTTCTGAAACATAATATTGTTTTACATCTTTAATTCCGATATCTACAAAATCAGTTGAGTAAAACCATCCTCTAAAAAACCAGTCTAAATCTACTGCAGATGCATCTTCCATAGTTCTAAAGAAATCCTCTGGAGTTGGGTGTTTAAATTTCCATCTGTTTGCGTATGTTCTAAAAGCATAATCAAACAATTCTCTTCCCATTACTACTTCTCTCAAAATATTAAGACCTGTAGCCGGTTTTCCGTAAGCGTTATTTCCAAATTGGTGAATTGTTTCAGAGTTTGACATAATTGGCTCTAAAAACTTTTGATCTCCACTCATGTAAGGAACAATATTTTTTGCCGGTCCGCGTCGAGATGGAAAATTTGAATCTAATTCCTGCTCTGCTAAATATTCTAAAAATGAATTTAAACCTTCATCCATCCAAGTCCATTGACGCTCATCTGAGTTTACAATCATTGGGAAGAAAGTATGTCCTACTTCATGAATAATAACACCAATCATTCCGTTTTTAACCTCTCTGCTTGTCACTCCATTTTCGTCAGGACGACCGTAATTCCAACAAATCATTGGATATTCCATTCCTTGATCTTCTGCCGAAACTGAAACTGCTTTTGGATAAGGATAATCGAATGTATGCGATGAATAACTTTTTAATGTGTGAGCAACTGTCATTGTCGAAGTTTCTCCCCAAAGTGGGTTTGCTTCTGGCGGATAAACAGATTCTGCCATTACAGTTCTGTTTCCAATTTTTACAGCCATTGCATCATAAATGAATTTTCTTGATGAAGCGATACCAAAGTCACGCACGTTTTTAGCGCTAAATCTCCATGTTTTCTTCTTTTCAGAAAAACCTTTTTGCGCTGCTTCTGCTTCTGCCTGAGTTACAATTACAACTGGCTTGTCAAACGATTTTTGAGCTTGCTCGTAACGTTTTACTTGTTCTGCAGTAAAAACTTCGCTTCTGTTGGTTAATTCTCCTGTTGCATCAATTACGTGATCTGCAGGAACTGTAATGTTCACATCAAAATTCCCAAATGGAAGAGCAAATTCTCCGCTTCCCCAAAACTGCATATTTTGCCAGCCTTCTACATCATTATAAACTGCCATTCTAGGATAGAATTGCGCAATTACATATAATTTATTTCCGTCTTTTTCGAATAATTCGTAACCAGAACGTCCGCCTTCTTTTCTATAATTATTGATGTTGTACCACCATTTTATAGCTAAAGAAATTTTTTCGCCCGGTTTTAGAGGAGTAGCCAAGTTAATACGCATCATTGTTTCGTTGATCGTATACGACATTGGATTTCCTTTTGCATCTTTTACCTGCTCAATATTAAAACCACGCTCTAAATCTTTCTTTAAATATTTGCTCGAAAAACCATCAAGTGGCAAAACCTGATTAATTTTATCGCTTTCTGCCAAAGTTGACTGTGTATTTGCCTTTGCTTGATTTTGATCTAACTGAATCCACAAATACTCTAAACTATCTGGCGAATTGTTTGAATAGGTAATAACTTCAGAACCATTTAATTTTGAGTTTTTATCATCTAACTCAATATCAATTTTATAATCTGCTTGTTGCTGGTAATAAGCTGGTCCCGGCGCTCCAGAGGCTGTACGAAACATATTTGGCGTTGCCAGTAAATCATACATCTGGCTAAACTTATTGGTATCGTATTTACCTTGCTGTTTAGGTGCGCTGGCTTTTTCCTGCGCAATTAACATTGCAGGAAAAATTAATAATAATGAAAGCTTTTTCATAAAAATCTAATGGTAATTTTGTCAGGCTGTGAAAATAACAATTAAAATATTAATTTGACTTATTAATTAATACTTTAACAATTCTTTCCTTGATGATTCTGTAAAGAGAACACTCTTTTTAACACCAAATGCAGTAATATGTGTAATGTTTTGCTGTTCAGCATTCCAATCGACTAAAATCGTATTTGAGATTTCGATTGTTTTAAATTTGTCGATATCTTTTATTCTGGAATAGCAAACTAAAACATCGTCAGCTTCGACTTCTTTAGATAAAAAGGTAATAGGTTTTGACTGACCATTTATTTTAATGGTAAAATTCTCAGAAAGATATTTTTTTAAAAGTTCAACATCTTCCTGAGTTTCTTTACTAGTTCCAACGAATGTTTTTTTATGATATTTTTTCTCCATTCCGTTGTTCAAATCGTCGATAAAAATACGCGACGTAATTTGAATCATTTTTTTTTCAGCGGCGTAATTGACCTGAAAAACTCCCATATAAAATTTATGGAATGTAAAAGCTGTAAGCGATAAAAACAATATCCCAAGTAAAGGATAAATTATTTTATTTTTCATTTCTCAGTAACATTCGCTTTTTTAAATTCTTTACTTTTAGTAATAAGAAAATCCATTAATTCAAATTTCTCTTCTTGCTTTACATGCAATTTAGATTCAGGATCAACAGAACAATACAGCAAGAACATATCTACCTCATCAGCTTTTAGTTTTAAAGTATCTGTATAAAAATCTGGTGTAAAATTAGCTTTTGCATAAATAGTAAAGGCAACATCGCTAATTTCTTTCTCTGGTACAACATCTTCTCCTTTTTTCTTCTTCAATGCTTTTTTTGCATCCTTAAAGATTCTAACAAAATCAACTCCGTTTTCAATAGTTCCGTTATAAACGAATCTATTTTTTGGAGACGATTTTTCGTCATCAAAATATTGAGTATCTACGATAGCCTGACTATTAGTTTTATCAAATGCTTTTACCTTTAAATTCTTTTGAACAACTACCTCTTTCAATTGATTATTCACTAAATCCATTTGCACTAAAAAGAGTCTGTCTGCACAATTTTTTTCGGTCAAAACAATTTTTTTTGATTGAAAAGCTGCACTTGTAATCAACAGCGTATCTTTAGGCTTTGCCATAATATCAAATAATCCGCTTGGACTAATAAATGTTCTGATGTTAGCATTCAAGTTCATTACATAACCACTTTCTAAAGTAATAGAATCGTTCACAACTTGTCCATGTAATGGTTTTCTTGAATAATTTTGTCCAATTACAATTTGACAAATTAAACACGCAAAAAGAATTCCTAGTTTATTTTTCATTTTCGAGAATTATTAAATATTTTCTTGCTAAATCAGTTATTAAAAACATACTCATAGTTTTGTTTTTCGTATTCAAAGATACAGCAAATTCAGCATCATCGACACAATATAATTGAAATCCTTTAATATCTGTTTCAGGAATCCTCAATCTATCTGTGTAGTAATTTTCCTCAAAAAGATATTCCATTTTTCTAAAAAGTGCTTCTTTTTTCTCTACATTAACTTCTTTTTTAAGCATTGCAGTACGCCCCGAAATTTTGTTAAGTAACTTATCTACAGACGTTGAAGTTGCCGTATACACTTTTCGTTCTGCAGGTGTATATTTTTTTTGTCCGTATGGAATTATCCCTAAATTTTCGGCTGTAATATTGGCATTTTCATTTACAATTACTTCTTTTAACTCGACCTCTTTTGCTGTCATTTTTATTTGAAGTAAACTCGAATTCATATCCTCGGCAGTAATTCGACGCTTGAATCCTTCCAGGTTCACTGCCGAAAAAACCAAAACATCGCCTTCTTTTACAACAATAGAAAACATACCATTTGCATCTGATACAGCCGTTACCTGAGTTGTATTATTAATAATATTTACAGCTTCAACAGAAGTTGATTTTTCCAAAATTTGGCCTAAAATTTCTTTTGAAACTGTTTTTTGTCCAAAACCAATTTGAACAAACAACATCATTAGTATTATATATGTGGAACTATTTATTTTCACTTGCAATTATTTCTTTGTACTTAACAGCCAATTCTCCCAATAAAAATTCTGTCGAAGTTTTATTTTTAGAATTTAAAATCGCTGTAAATTTATCATTATCCACGACATAATACTCAAACCCTTTTACATATTCGAGAGGAATTTGCAATCTATTTACAAAATGATCTATACTAAACATTCGTTCTAAAAGTTTCATAAACGCTTCTTTTTTCTCAACCACAAGTTCTTTCTTTAACATTGCTGTTCGTCCTGAAAACATATTCAAAATAGGATCAAGTGCAACAGAACCTCCCAGACCTACATGCCCGTCTAAATCTGATGCGGTGTGTAATTTTCTCTCAGCTTCTGTATATGATTTTTGCCCTTTCGGAATAATGCCTAAAGAAACCGCATTTATACCACTATTATAACCTTTTACAACAACCTCTTGCAATTGATGCATTACCATATTTAGTTTAACCGAAAAATTGATGTCCGAAAAATTCTCAGCAGTCAACAAAATTCTACTTTCTTTAAATTGTATCGACGAAAAAACAAGCTCATCTCCCACTTGAGCAGCAATTGAAAAAGCTCCCAAATTATTTGTTGTTGTCATTGCTTCTGTTTGCGCATTAATAACATAAACACCTTCTAAATCAAAAGTATTAGAGGTTATTCGTCCGCTTAAAACAGACCTATCCTGAGCCTGAGACCAACTTGTTTGCCCCAAAACAACAATCAAAACATATATAACCTTGTTTATCAAAATGACAAAATTTTAGAGATTTTCTTAAAGCAGTAAAAATATCTTAATGTATTCCAAATTTAGTATTAAGAACTTGGTAAAAATATGTTAATTAAACTTTGCTTGTCACCAACAAAATGAGACTTTTTAATATCTTTAACCTAAACAATTTGAGTTTATTTTTTATGAAAAGCATTATTATCGCCAGCACTTCTACGCTTCACGAAGGCAGTTATTTAGAATATTTATTACCTACTTTACAGTCTCATTTTAAAAACTGCAAAAGCATTTTATTTATACCATACGCACGCCCAAGCGGCATTTCGCATGACGAATACACCTCTAAAGTCGCACAAGCTTTTGCCTCGATAAACATTTCTGTAAAAGGAATTCACGAATTTGACAATCCAGAAAACGCAATAAAAAACGCCGAAGGAATCTTTACCGGCGGTGGAAACACTTTTTTATTGGTTACTCAATTATACAAAAACAACATCATGCAGCTTCTTGCCGAAACTGTAAAAAATGGAACTCCATATTTAGGAACAAGTGCCGGAAGTAATATTTGCGGTTTATCGATGCAAACTACAAATGATATGCCTATTATCTATCCGCCAAGTTTTCAAACTTTAGGTCTTATTCCTTTTAACCTAAATCCGCATTATCTAGATCCCGATATGCAATCAAAGCATATGGGAGAAACACGCGAAACAAGAATCAAAGAATTTCACGCTTTTAATGCTATTCCGGTTTTAGGACTAAGAGAAGGAAGCTGGCTAGAAGTAAAAGGCGATAAAATTACTCTAAAAGGAAGTCTGACCGCTCGCCTGTTTTTACAAAACCAAACTCCAAAAGAATTAGAATCCGAAAGCGATTTGAGCAGTTTAAAATAAAGTTTTTTCACCATTAAGACATTAAGTTTATCAAGGATTGAACTTAATTTTTCTTAATATCTTAATGGTAAAAAAATATCTCAATGATAAACACCAAAAAAAAATCCCCAAACAAGTTGTTTGAGGATTTTGAAGAGCGAAAGACGAGGCTCGAACTCGCGACAACCAGCTTGGAAGGCTGGAGCTCTACCAACTGAGCTACTTTCGCATTAACAGGGTGCAAATGTAAATAATTAATTCGTTTAAAAAAAATAAATTTCAATAATTATTTAATTTTGGTAAAGAAACCGAAACGATTAAATTTCGGTTTCTTAGAGCGAAAGACGAGGCTCGAACTCGCGACAACCAGCTTGGAAGGCTGGAGCTCTACCAACTGAGCTACTTTCGCATTACTGTGGTGCAAATATAGAAAATAAGTTAAGTTCAAAACAAGCTTTTCTTGAAAAAAAATCAATAAAAAATGATAATAATCTATAACTTATTTAAAATTAAAAAGTTATAAAATCATTTTTTTTTCAAAAATTACCAGTAATATCAAGGAAATGCTGCCAAAAGCAACTTTGTCGCTCAACGAGCTCTTCTAAGAAAAGAAAAAAACTGAAGAAAGTCGTATCTTTGGTAAAGACGTTCTAAACCCAATATAGTATTCAATTAATTTCATTACAAAAATTTAACAGGAATAATTTCATTATTCGATAAAATCAATCCTATATTTGCCGAGCAAAATCAAGCATAGATTCATGATGACATTTTTTAAGGACTCATCTAAGAAAAGAATCTGAAAAGGCTTTAATTAAAAAATTGCAATACCTACTGCAATCTAAATAATGTTAATTTGATTTCGTTTACCACCAAAACCACTATAGTGGGTTTTTACAAAAAATGAACGACCAACCCCAAAGAAAATCATTTGAAAATAAAATATTGGTGAACATTATTTAATGTTTTAAAAATTATAGAATGAATAAACTTTACTTTTTTTTAGTAATATGTATTTTTGTTGGATGCAAAAAGGACGCTCCCAAAATTGTTCCTGTGGTAAAAAAAACCGCACCAGCCATTATACTTACTGATGAACGAAAAGTAGATATCGACACTGCCTTTATTGGCACTTTTAAAAGCGAGACTCTTAAACAATTTTACAATTCATCCGAAAACAAAACTGTTTGGGGAGATCTTAAAAAAAGAACCTATGTTTTATCACAACTGGAAAACTCAGAGAAACTAGGACTAAATCCCGAAGATTACAAAGCTTCCAGGCTAAAAAAATTCGAAAGCAAAGTAACTAAACTGAGCGATACTGAATTGGCAACATATGACATTTTACTAACCTATAATTTCGAAAAATACCTAAATCATTTATACAAAGGAAAGCTTGACCCAAAGAAATTATATAGAGATTGGGATTTGGAAGAAAAAACATTTGATGTTAATAATGTCTTGATAAAAGCTTTCAACAAAAACAAACTAGATAGCATTGTAGATAACATTCAGTCAAAATCGCATACTTATAAGCAATTATTAAAAGCATTAGAAATCATCAATTCCTTTCCGGACGATGATGTTAAAAACATCGACGCTTTGAGCAAAATCACTTTGCGTGATACAAACTCTGCTTTAATAAATATAAAAAAAAGACTTTTGTTCTGGAAAGATATGAATGGAAGAGATAGCTTGACTAAAATTTACGACCAAAAGACTTTTGAATCTGTTAAGGAATTTCAAGCAAGACACGGACTAGCTTCTGATGGCGTTATTGGCCCCGGAACTATTAGCGCATTAAATTATTCTAAAGAAAAAAGAAAACAACAAATTATTGCCAACATAGAACGTTGGAGATGGTTTACTACAGATTTAGCCGAAAACTATTTCATTATAAACATTCCTGACTACAGCTTAAATGTTGTCGAAAATCAAGACACAGTGTTAACCAGAAATATTGTAGTAGGAACAAGCAAAAGAAAAACTCCTATAATTACATCTACACTAAAAACTGTTGTTTTTAACCCAACTTGGACAGTTCCGCCAACTATCTTAAAAGAAGATGTTGTTCCGGCAATGAAACGAAATCGTAATTATTTAGCCAATAAAAACATTACAATTTACGACTCCGCAGGAAAAGTTGTTGATCCAAGTGCTTGGAACGAAAATAAACCTGGCAATTACCGCTATATTCAAAGTCCAGGATTTAATAATTCTTTAGGATTAATGAAAATTTTATTCCCAAACAACCATAGTGTTTATTTACACGATACCAATCACCGTAATTATTTTGGAAGAAATAATCGCTCATTAAGCTCTGGCTGCGTTCGTGTTGAAAATCCACTGGAATTAGCAGAACATATATTAGATAATTCTGAACGATACTCAAAAGAAAAAATAGATACTATTATAGCTTCCAAGAAAACAACTAGTGCAAAAATCACCAAAAAATATTCTTTATATCAATGGTATTGGACCGCTTGGAGCGAAAAAAACCAGCTCATTTTTAGAGCTGATATTTATAACTTAGATTCAGATTTGTATGCTAAATTAAGAAATTAGCTTTTCTTCCATCGCAAAACTTCTTGACGGATGGTAGATATACAAACACGATTTATTTTTTATAGTTTCGATTATTTCATCAGTTAACTCAAGCGGAATCGCAGGACATCCTAAACTTCTTCCTAACCTTTTATTGCTTCGAATAAAGGACTCTGAAACGTAATCTGCACCATGCATTACAACTGCTCTTTCGCGAGCATTGTCATTAACACCTCTTTCTAATCCATCTAAACGTAATGAAGCTCCGTGTTTACCGCGGTAAATTTCGCCAGTAGAATAAAATCCTAAACTACTTTTAAATGATGAATTTGAATTTGAAAAAGTAGACGCAAATTCGTCTCCGGTATTTCTTCCGTGAGCTACTAAAGAATTATACAAAATTGTATTAGTTGTCAAATCAATAACCCACAAACGTTTTGTATTTGATGACAAACTAAAATCAATTAGGGTAAGAATATCTTTTTGAATAACTCCTTTTTCTTTCAATAAGTAGAAACCTTTTAAAGCTTCGGTGAAAGTTTTAAGTTCTGGTAACGAAAAATTATTTGAATGCAGGGTATTATAAATACTTTCAATTTTCAAGTCAACAGTTAATTTCTCAGCTTTAGCAAAAGTTTTTACTGTCGCTTTTTTAATTTCGGGTGTACTTTTCGAATCTTTAGCAAAAGACAACATAAAAAATACAAGCAGTGGATAAATTTTGTAAATCATTGAATTCGTTTAGGTTGGAAATTTATAACTTGGGTGAGGCAAAAATATAAAAAAATCATCCCCGTCAAACTACAACTCTGTAAATCAGGCACTTTTTGTTTAAAATTTAACAGAATCACAGTAAAAAATTAGCAATTTCGAACAAAAACAAATATTTTTGTAGGATATTTATATCTACTAAAAATTTAAATATTTTTAATGGTTTTCTTAAGAAAAACTTAATTAAAGTGTAACAATTCGAAAAAATTAATGTCTATTAGCCTAATATTGTCATCTGAAATCGCATTTTTAAAATCGCATGAAAAAAATAGTTCTTCTTAGTTTTCTTTTTATCACTTTCTGGAGTTACGGTCAAAAAAAAGTTTTGTCGGCACAATTAACCTCACAAAGTATTTCTATTGATGGAAAACTAGACGAAGCAGCTTGGGAAAATGCACCAATTGCCTCAAACTTTATCATGTTTGAGCCTGATAATGGAAAACCAATTCCAGAGAACAAACGAACAGAAATTAAAGTTCTATACAACAACGACGCTATTTATGTTGGGGCAATGATGTATGATGACGAACCCACTAAAATTTTAAAGGAAATTTCACAGCGTGACAATTTTGGAACGGCTGATCTTTTTGGAGTTTTCATAAATGGTTTTAATGATGGCCAGCAAAACTTCGAATTTTTTGTTACAGCATCGGATGTTCAAGGCGATTGTATTATGACCGATGCTAATGGAGAAGATTATTCATGGGATGCTGTCTGGAGCAGTAAAGCTGTTTTAACAGACAAGGGCTGGACTGTAGAAATTAAAATTCCATATGCTGCATTGCGCTTTCCAGGAGCGAACAAACAAACTTGGGGAATCAATTTTTTTAGAGAAATAAAACGAGAACGTCGAAAATATACCTGGAATTTAATCGATACCAAAATTGGTACATTCACGCAACAAAATGGAGATTTAATAGGAATCGAGAACATTAAACCTCCTACCCGATTATTTTTTATGCCATATGCTTCTTATTATTTGAATGCGGCAGATGGTCAAAAAACCTTTGCTACTTTAAAAGGCGGTATGGATATTAAATATGGAATTAATGATGCTTTTACGCTCGATGCAATTTTAATTCCAGATTTTGGACAGACTAAATACGACGATCAAATTTTGAATTTAGGTCCGTTTGAGCAACAATTTAATGAAAACAGAGCTTTTTTTACTGAAGGAACTGACTTGTTCAACAAAGGAAATATGTTTTATTCAAGAAGAATTGGCGGAAGACCATCTGTAGAACCGGACTTAAATGATAATGAGGAAATAATTGAAGAAGTTCAAAACGTTAATCTTATTAATGCCTTGAAAGTTTCCGGAAGAACTAAAAACGGTTTGGGAATTGGGATTTTAAATGCTGTTACCGAAAAAACTTTTGCAACGATTAAAGACACAATCGCTGACCAAACAAGACGTGTAGTTGTCGAACCTTTAACCAACTATAATGTATTGGTTCTGGATCAACGTTTTCGAAAAAACTCTTCGGTAACATTGATTAATACCAGTGTAATTCGAAATGGTCATTTTAGAGATGCCAATGTAACGGGTTTAGCCTGGGATTTAAACACAAAAGCAAATACTTATAACTTATCCGGGAATGTAAAATACAGTATGATTAATGCCGAAGAAAACAAGAATGGCGTTTATACAACTTTAAGTTTTGCCGAAACCAGCGGAAATTATCGTTACAGCGTTGGCTCTGATTTTGTTTCTAAAGATTTTGACCCAAATGACTTAGGAATTAACTTTTTTACCAATTATTACAACTTTTATGGTAATGCCAATTATAGAATTCTAAACCCAACAAAACTTTTTAACCGTTTTAGAATCAATTATGATACTTACGCCGAATTCAACAAAGAATCCGGCAAAGTACAAGCATTAGATATAGAGGTAAACGTAAATCTGACTACTGTGAAAAATAATTATTTTGGAATGGGATTCATTTTTCATCCTTCAATAACTTATGATTACTACGAGCCAAGAGCTGAAAATCGATACGTGAATATACCCCGAAAATTAGAATCGTGGGCAAGTTTATCTACCAATTACAATAAAAAGTTTGCAATAGATTTAAACCCTTCTATAACATTTACTGACGAAGAAGGAAGACTGGCATATGCATTTGACATTGGCCCGAGATACCGTTTTAACGACAAACTTTTATTGAACTATTCTTTTAGTTTTTCCAGAAAAAACAACAATAAAGGCTATATTGATAAATTCGACGATGATAACGATGCTAATACTCCAAAACAGATTGTGTTTGCCAATAGAAATGTTATTACCTACTCGAACACCTTAGCCGGAAAATATGCAATAAATAGTGCCATGACAATCAATTTGGCAGTTCGTCAATATTGGTCTTACGCCGAAAATAAACAAATGCTAGAATTACAGCAAAATGGTACCCTAACACCATATGACTTGTATACTAAAAACAAAAACTCAAGTTTTTACTCTTGGAATACTGACTTGTCATATTCCTGGTGGTTTGCACCCGGCAGTCAGCTATCTGTTTTGTATCGAAATAATGCTTCTAATTTTGAACGCATTATTGACAAGGATTTCAAAAATAATATCACTGGCTTACTAAACAATGATGCATTAAAACACATTTTTTCAATAAGTGTGAAATATTTTATTGACTATAATGCTGTCAAAAATAAAATCAGAAACAGAGCATAGCGTGAATTAATTTTAAAAATTTTAGTGTTCTTCAACTAAATTATTATTTTTTAATACGCTTCTTTTTATTAACCATAAATTATAACATTGCTTTCGTTCACATTTTAGAAATGGTTTATCTTTGTAAAAAACTAAAAATGATGAATAAAAAAGTAATACTAATGATCTTGGACGGTTGGGGAAAATCTCCTGATCCAAAAGTATCAGCGATAGACAATGCAAATGTTCCTTTTATAAACAGTCTTTACAAAAATTACCCAAGCGCTCAACTTCGCACTGACGGATTAAACGTTGGTTTACCTGAAGGTCAAATGGGAAATAGCGAGGTTGGTCACATGAACCTTGGCGCAGGAAGAATTGTATATCAAGATTTAGCCAAAATAAACTTAGCCGTAGCACACAAAACACTAGCCAAAGAACAAGTACTAGTTGATGCTTTTACTTATGCTAAAGAAAACAATAAAAAAGTACACTTTTTAGGATTAGTTTCAGATGGAGGTGTTCACTCTCATACTTCGCATTTACGCGGATTAATTGATGCATCGCAAGAATATGGTTTAGACCAAGTTTACGTTCATGCTTTTACAGATGGTCGCGATGTTGACCCAAAATCCGGAGCAAAATACATTCAGGATTTAGAAGAGCATATTAAAAATACTCCTGTAAAAATTGCTTCAATCATTGGTCGTTATTACGCAATGGATCGTGACAAACGTTGGGAGCGTGTAAAACTAGCTTACGATTTGATTGTAAACGGTACCGGAACTCCATCAAAAAATGCAGTTGCAAGTATTCTTGACAGTTACTCAAAAGATGTTACTGATGAGTTTATTGCTCCAATTGTTATGGTCGACGAGCAAGAAAAACCATTAGCAACAATTGTTGAAGGTGATGTTGTAATCTTCTTTAACTTTAGAACTGATAGAGGTCGTGAACTTACTGAAGCACTTTCGCAACAAGACTTTCACGAGCAAAACATGCACAAGTTAAACTTGTACTATGTAACACTTACAAACTACGACGAAACGTACAAAAATGTAAAAGTAGTTTACAATAAAGATAATATTACCGAAACTCTTGGTGAGGTTTTAGAAAAAGCAGGCAAAAAACAAATTCGTATTGCCGAAACTGAAAAATATCCTCACGTAACATTTTTCTTTTCTGGTGGTAGAGAAACTCCTTTTGACGGTGAATCTCGTATTTTAAGAAATTCTCCAAAAGTAGCTACTTACGATTTACAACCAGAAATGAGTGCTTTTGAATTAAAAGATGCTTTGATTCCTGAATTAAACAAAGGCGAAGTAGATTTTGTTTGCTTGAATTTTGCCAATGGAGATATGGTTGGACATACCGGAATCATGAGTGCTGCAATTAAAGCATGTGAAGCTGTTGATGCTTGCGTAAAAGAAGTTATCGAAGCTGCTCTTGCAAACGATTATACTACAATTGTAATTGCAGATCACGGAAACTGCGAAACGATGATTAATCCTGACGGAAGCCCAAATACAGCACACACAACAAACCCAGTGCCGATTATTTTAGTTGACAAAGAACTAAAAAACATTCAAAATGGTGTTTTAGGAGATATTGCTCCTACTATTTTAGAACTAATGGGCGTGCCACAACCAAATGCAATGACTTGTCATTCGCTATTGTAGAAGTTTTCAGTCTCAGTAGACAGTCTCAGTAGACGGTGAAAACTACAAAATAAACCCGACAGATTTCAAAAATCTGTCGGGTTTGCTGTTTTATAATCCCAAGTAAAAAATCATAACTGAAGCTCAAACTGAAAACCAAGACTCAAAACCAAGACTCAAAACTGATGCTAAAAACAAGAGCCGCTTTTTTTTTTGGCATAAATAAAAGTTAAACGTTCGTTGTTAATAGTAATACTATTATATTTGCACTCAAAATAATTTTTATGGAAATTATACTATCAAATATAAAAATGCAAGTAAACGAAAAGATCTACGTAAAAGATCCCGAAACATCTGCCTTAGGAAAAAAAATAGTTGAACAAAGTATCCTTCTTATTGATGCTATTGGTTTTGACAACTTTACCTTTAAAAAACTAGGAGAAAAAATTGGGTCAAACGAAAGTTCTATTTACCGTTATTTCGAAAATAAACATAAATTATTAGTATATTTATCTTCATGGTATTGGAGCTGGATCGAATACAAATTGGTATTTAATACCGCTAATATCATTGATAAAAAAGAGAAATTAAAAAAGGCAATAACAATCGTTACAGAAAAAGCGACTGATGATCTTTCTACAGATCATATCAACGAAGCTATTTTAAATAAAATTATAATTGCTGAGTTCACCAAAACATTTCATACTAAAGAAGTAGATCAGGAAAACAAAGAAGGCTTTTTTTTAATATACAAAAGACTCATTAATAGAATTGTTGCTATTGTAAACGAAGTAAATCCAGATTATCCGTTTGCCAAATCATTAGTTTCAACTATTGTAGAAGGTAGTTTACATCAGCACTTTTTAACAGATCATTTAAAAACAATTACAGATTGTAACGAAACTGTTTCCAGTACTCAGTTTTACATAAATCTTGCAGAAAACGTTTTACGCTAATTACAAAAACCATTATGACACCATTAAAACGATTTTACAATTTACTTGAGTTAGATAAGAAAGACATTTATCAACTCTTTTTCTACGCCATTTTTGCCGGTTTAATTAGTTTATCGCTTCCGCTGGGAATTCAGGCAATTATAGCCTTTATACAATCAGGAAGAGTAAGTGCATCTTGGATTGTACTTATTATTCTAGTTGTTGCCGGAGTTGGACTTGTTGGAATTTTAGCTTTTATGCAATTGCGAATTACCGAAAACCTTCAGCAAAAAATATTTGTTCGTGCTTCGTTTGAATTTGCAGCGCGGTTACCAAAAATAAAATCAGAGGAATTGTACGGAACTTATCCGCCGGAATTAACAAATCGCTTTTTTGATACTTTAACCATTCAAAAAGGAACTTCAAAATTATTAACCGATTTCTCAGCCGCTTTACTCCAAATCGTTTTTGGACTTATATTACTGTCCTTATATCATCCTTATTTTATTGTATTCGGACTTTTACTGTTCATGCTGCTTTACTTCATCTTTAAATTCTCTTATACATCTGGTTTAGAAACTAGTTTAAAAGAATCAAAATTCAAATACAAAGTTGCCGGTTGGTTACAAGAAATGGCTCGTAACAACTTCAGTTTCAAAAACGAATTAAACTATGATTTTGCACTCCAAAAAAACAACTCAATTGTAACGAATTATATTAATTACCGCGAGAAACACTTTAGCGTGATCAAAAAGCAATTTACTCAGCTAATTTTTTTCAAAATCATTATTACTGCCAGTTTATTGTCTATTGGAGGATATTTAGTATTAAGTCAGGAAATGAATATTGGGCAATTTGTCGCTGCAGAAATTATCATTTTATTAGTAATCAATTCTGTCGAAAAGATTATTCTTGGACTTGAAAGTTTCTACGACGTTTTAACAGCTGTCGAAAAAATAGGACAAGTAACTGATTTAGAATTAGAAGAAAACACAGATCCTGAAAGCGATAATTGCTACACCAATATCACTTTAGAAACTGAGAATTTAAAATTCAAATTTCCAGATGCTCCAATCCATGCGCTTGATTCTATTACGCTAAAAATTGAACAAGGAGAAAAAATTGTTGTCGACGGAACAAACGGATCAGGAAAAACAACATTAATTCGAGTATTATCTGGTATTCTAAAACAAAGTTCTGGCGCATTTTACATCAACGATGATACTTTTAGAAAAATAAACATCAAACAATATCGCTCTCAAATTGGTAATATCATTCATAACGAAACACCATTTGAAGGAACTATTTTAGAAAACATCACTTTTAATGATCCTAACATTAGTTCTGAGGATTTAAAATGGGCATTAGATGGAGTTCAGCTTAGCTCCTTTATAAAACAATTACCAAAAGGATTAGATACGCATATTTATCCTGAAGGAAGACAATTATCGTCGTCTAATGCACAAAAAATACTATTAGCAAGAAGTATAATTCACAAACCAAAAATACTTTTTTACGAAGACCCAACAGATACTATGGACGAAAATGTTGCCAATGAAATTATCGATTTTATTGCTTCTGAGAAAAACAAATGGACGATTATTGTTTCATCCAAAAATCCGCATTGGAAAACAAAATCTACACGCAGAATAACAATGCAAAACGGCCTTATTTTACTTGATCAAAAAAACGATACGCCATGTTAAACATATCTGATAATAAAACCAAATTACAGCCACTTGATCGATATACATCTATAAAAAATTTAAACGATAGAGCTCAATATAAAGTTTTAAACAAAATTATAATTGTTACTTCGATTTTAGGATTAATTGCTCTTTTTCTGCCATGGACACAAAACGTTTCCGGATCAGGAGCTGTTACAACTTTAAAACCCAATCAAAGACCACAATCTATCCAGAGTGTTATTTCTGGTCGAATTGAAAAATGGTACGTACAAGAAGGTGATTTTGTAAAAAAAGGCGATACTATTTTATTTATTTCGGAGATTAAAGAAGATTACATGGATCCGAATTTAGTGCAAAACACCAAAAATCAGGTCGATGCAAAGAAAAACTCTTTAGAATCTTATGATGAAAAAGTACAAACCCTTTCAACTCAGATTCAAGCGATAGAGAATGAAAAAAGACTAAAATTAGAACAAGCCAAAAACAAAGTCAGACAGTCTCTTTTAAAAATAAAAAGTGACAGTATTGATCTTGTTGCCGCCAAAACACAATTACGAATTGCAAATACGCAATACAATCGTTCGGTTCAATTAAATAAAGAAGGCTTAAAACCACTTACAGATGTCGAGGAAAAGCGCTTAAAACAACAAGATGTTGATGCGAAAATAATAACACAAGAGAACAAATACCTGACTAGTAAAAATGAATATATAAATGCTAAAGTTGAGATTAATCGAATTTCTGCAGAATACTCTGAAAAAATAGCTAAAGCAAAAAGCGACCAATTTACAACCTTGAGCAACAAATTTGACACTGAAGCTCAGGTAAGTAAATTAGAAAACCAATACACAAACTACAGCTTAAGAAACGGTATGTATTATATTAAAGCGGTTCAAAGCGGTTATATCAACAGAGCTTTGCAAGCAGGTTTGGGCGAAACCATTAAAGAAGGAACCCCAATTGTAACCATAATGCCGGCGCAATATGATCTTGCCGTTGAAACGTATGTAAATCCAATCGATTTACCTCTAATTAAAAAAGGAGAAAAAGTACGCGTTTGGTTTGATGGTTGGCCAACAATTGTATTTGCAGGCTGGCCAGATATGTCGTACGGAACTTTTGGTGGTAAAGTAGTTGCTATTGAAAATTTTATAAGCACCAACGGGAAATACAGAGTTCTAATTGCTCCAGATGCCGAGGAAGCGCATTGGCCAAAACAATTAAGTATTGGCTCTGGCGCGCAAACAATTGCTTTATTAGATACCGTACCAATTTGGTTTGAAATCTGGAGAACCTTAAACGGCTTCCCTCCTAATTATTACAAAAGCGGAGAAAAAGAAACTAAAGAGAAAAAATAATGAAACGAATACTTATAGCTTTTCTTTTTTTGAGTTGTACCGCATTTGGTCAACAAACAATTTCTAAAGAACTTACTTATAATGAGTTTCTTGGATATGTAAAAAAATATCATCCTTTGGTTAAAAGTGCTAATTTAGAACTAAGTGAAGCACAAGCTAATTTGATGATGGCCCGAGGTGGTTTTGACCCGAAAATTGAGGTCGATTTTAGTAAAAAACAATTCAAGGACAAGGAATATTACTCTATTTTGAATAGTAGTTTTAAAATTCCAACTTGGTACGGAATTGAGCTTAAAGCAGGATTTGACAATAATGAAGGTGTTTACCTTAACCCGGAAAATACAACGCCAAATGCAGGATTAACTTCGTTTGGAATCAGTGTTCCGCTTGGGCAAGGATTATTTATCAATCAACGAATGGCCGATGTTCGTAAAGCTAAAATCCAGATAAAACTAAGCCAGTCCGAAAGAAAACTTCAAGCTGTTAGCGTTTTGTATGATGCTTCATTAGCTTATTTTAACTGGAAGAAGAACTTTGAGGAAATGAAGCTTTATGAAACTTACAACAACAATGCTGAAATACGTTTGGAAGGAATAAAATCTTTGATCACTCAAGGTGATAAACCAGCCATAGATAGTATTGAAGCAGGAATTATTGTAAAAAACAGAGCTTTAAGTCTTGAAGATTCTAAGTTAAAATTAGCCAAAGCAAAACTCGAATTGTCCAATTTTATGTGGATTGACAACAACATTCCGCTAGAAATTTCAGATGATCTTGTGCCGGAAACTGCTCTGGAATCGACATTGCAGGAAACTTTAAAAACAAACGATTTGTTGCAAAAGGATTTTAGCTTGGATACTCATCCAAAAATAAATGCTTTGCAAAACAAAATAGATATGCTAACTGTAGACAAACAGTTGAAGCAAAATATGCTATTGCCGAAAATAAATGTGGGTTACTCCTATTTATCTGAGCCTAGTTATATTGACAATTATCGTTTTGAAGATTACAAAATTGGTTTAGATTTTGCCTTTCCCTTATTTCTGCGTAAAGAACGCGGAAGCTTAAAATTAGCCAAGTATAAGCTTTTGGAAAGCGAATTTACTTTGGCATTAGAGAAAACACAATTAAGCAATAAAATAAGTGCTCAAAAAATTGAAATCAATTCGCTTGTAAAACAAAAAAAGCTCGCTAAAGATTTAGTGCAAAACAATTTAACAATGCTCAATTCTGAAGAACGTTTATTCACTTTTGGAGAAAGTTCATTGTTTTTGATTAATACTCGTGAGAATAATTTAGTAAGTGCAAAATTAGCCTCAATTGCTCTCGAAAACAGATTTTACATCTCTAATTCAGAGCTTTTCAAAATTATGGCAAATCCTGATTAATTAAAGTTTTTCACCATATAAGTCATATAAGCTATTATAAGTTTCTGCCTTTTAGCGCTCTTATTTAAATGAACTTATATGACTTATATGGTGACAAAAAATTAAACTACAAAATAATGATACGTCCATTCTACGGCGTAAATTATAAGTCCGATGAGTCCGCCAACTAAAGTTCCGTTGATTCTAATATACTGCAGATCTTTACCTATTTCTAATTCTAACTTCTCCGAAACTTCTTTTCCGTCCCAACTTTTTACAGTTGAAGAAATTAAATCTCCAATTACTTTTTTATTGTTTAGAAGGATCGAAAGTAAATCGTTCTTGATAAAATTGTTGATCTTGTCAATCATAACAGCATCTTCTTTGATTCCGTTTCCAAAACTCTGAATCAAACCAGAAATATTTTTCTTTATCGATGATTCATCACCTTTTTCTAAATCATTACTAATAGACAATTTTATTTCGTCCCAAATTCCGTTTATATAATCCTGAACCTCTTTTTTTCCAGCAAAACTTAGAATCATATTATTGATTTTGATTCTCATTTCTTCTGAGTTTTTTACTTTATCCAGAAAATTATAAACATATTCATCGATTTTAATCCTAATGTCACTTCCAGGCTTTTTAGCCTCATTTAAAAAATCTGCCAAACCATTAAAAACTCCTTCTGTAATACTTTTATCGGCTAAGCCAAAACTCAAAAAAGGCGTCGATTCTTTTACTTTTTTCCGAATCAAATCTTTGTTGTTACTCAATTCCGTGCTCATAACATTTAGAACATTGGTTAGCAATTCGTCCTTTACATTGCCTTTTTGCAAAGGTTCTAAAGCCAACGCCACCCATTCTCCAAAATTAATTCCCTCTAATTTTGCTGCAAATTGAACTTGAATGAAATGCTTTATATCTTCATCTTTTATTGTTCTTAAAACTCCTGGAATAACATTTACAACAACCAAATTGGCAATTTTATTTGCATTTTCGTCATGCGAAAGCCATTCTGAAGCTTTTGTAGCAAAGTTGAACTCGTCTATTTTAATTTCGAGTTTTTCACGATTTAGAAATTCTTCCGAAACAAAATTTCCCAGATTTTCGCCAATCTCATTTTTCTTTGTCGGAATAATTGCCGTATGCCAAATTGGAATTCCTAGCGGATGACGAAATAAAGCCACAACAGCGAACCAATCTGCAATTCCTCCAACCATTGCCGCTTCGCTAAAAGCCTGCAACATTGGTATCTTAAAATAAATCGCAATTATAAATAATAGTACTGCAAAGCCTAAGAGCGCAAGAGCATTACTTTTCATTTTATTTAAAGCTTTCTTTTTTAATATATTTTCCTGATCTATTGACGTTTCCATAATTTCATTACTTTTAAATCTTACTAATTTACGTTTTTTCTGTCAAATAGTAATTGAAAAGGTTTGCCACGAATTCCACGAATTAACACGAATTTATTTTTTTATAAATTTTAAGACAATCAAATTCGTGAAATTCAATTTTTACATTACTATTCATTCGTGCCAATTCGTGAAATTCGTGGCAAAAAATTTAAAACTTCTCAACATAAAAAAAATAATATTAAAATTGTACTTTTGCGAACTGAATATCTGAAAAATATGATTATCCAAAAAAGTAGAGAAGAAATTGAATTAATGCGCGAAAGTGCTTTGATCGTATCTAAAACATTAGGAATGATTGCTTCTGAAATTAAAGAAGGAGTTACTACATTATATCTTGACAAATTAGCCGAAGAATTTATTCGTGATCATGGTGCAGTTCCAAGTTTTCTTGGGTTGTATGATTTCCCGAATTCACTTTGTATGAGTCCAAATTCGCAAGTTGTACACGGAATTCCAAATAACAAACCTCTTGAAAGTGGTGATGTTATTTCGGTAGATTGCGGTGCTTTTAAAAACGGATATCATGGAGATCATGCTTATAGTTTTGAAATTGGAGAAGTTGCTCCAGAAGTAAAGAAACTTTTGCAAGTAACAAAAGAATCTCTTTATGTTGGAATTAGAGAATTTAGAGCTGGAAATCGTGTTGAAGATGTTGGAAATGCGATTCAAAAATATACAGAATCTCACGGTTACGGAGTTGTTCGCGAATTGGTTGGTCATGGTTTAGGGCAAAAAATGCACGAAGAACCAGAAATGCCAAACTACGGAAAACGCGGTCGTGGTAAACTTTTTGTTGAAGGAATGGTTGTTGCAATTGAGCCAATGATTAATCTTGGAACTAAAAACATCAAACAACACAAAGACGGCTGGACTATTACAACTGCCGACGGAAAAGCTAGTGCGCATTTTGAACATGATGTTGCTTTAATCGATGGAAAACCAGAATTATTATCAACTTTTCAATACATCTATAAAGCTCTAGGAATCGAAAGCAATGAAGAAGATGAATTCAGAAAAGTGCCGTTAGTTCTATAATTAAAATCAACCCCGAATAAAACCCTGTGAAAAAATTATTCAAATTAGTCCTTAATACAATTCCTCGTCCATTATTAATTCGTTTGAGCTATGTGGCTCGTCCGGTTTTGGCATTTTCATTAAAAGGAACCAAATATACTGATCCGATTGATGGAAGGAGCTTCAAATCATTTTTGCCTTATGGATACGGAAAACAACGTAATAATGTGCTTTCACCAAGTACACTTTCGTTAGAAAGACACCGTTTACTTTGGTTGTACTTAAACGATCAGACTGATTTTTTTACAGCACCAAAAAAGGTATTGCATTTTGCTCCGGAACAAGCTTTTTACAAAAGATTCCGTAAGCAAAAGAATCTTGATTATACGACCACCGATTTGTTTTCGCCTTTGGCAGATGTAAAAGCTGATATTTGCAATTTGCCTTTTAAAGACAACGAATATGATGTTATTTTGTGCAATCACGTTTTAGAACATATTCCAGACGACACAAAAGCAATGCAGGAATTATTTCGTGTTCTAAAACCTGGAGGAATGGCGATTTTACAAATTCCGCAAGATCTATCAAGAGATGTTACTTTTGCTGATGATACTATTACAGATCAAAAAGAACGCGCTAAAATTTTTGGACAATACGATCACGTTCGTATTTATGGCCGTGACTATTTTGACAAATTAAGAAGCATCGGCTTTATCGTAATCGAAGAAGATTACACTAATAAAATTACACCAGAATTAGTTGAAAAATATTGCTTAGCAAAAGGAGAAATTATTCCGCTTTGCTTTAAGCCGGAAAACTAATTTTTTTTCACCATATAAGTGATGTAAGTTCACTTAAAAAGAGTTTTCAAATTATTGATATTTTGAAAACTCTTTATTTTTTTTAGCCCAATTCCTAAATTATAAGCCAACCAAATTTCTAAACCTTGGAAACTACAAAATCATTTCAATTTTGTTTTGACATCAGTTTTGAAAAAAATCTGAACACCTATATCCCAACTTCTTATATTATTGAGAATAACGATGAAATCAAGTATTTGAACAAAAAAGCAACTCCGGACATTCTTGAAAGTTTTGGAATTGTTTTCGAAAACTTAGATTCGAATACAAAAAAAATACTGACCGTTTGCGAATCTTTAAAGCCCGATTTTATTTTTAAGAAGTTCAGCACCAAAATCAAATCGGCGAAAACAATTACGGATTTACAAAAAGATTCCAAAATCGAATTTGCAATTCGTCAGCATTTGCAACTAAATCTAACTTCATTCTATTCTTTAATTTCAAAAGAGCAATTTCCGCTATCTCATAATATGAGTGCCGAAAAGGATTTTTTTAGATCGATAGTCGATATCACGCCTCTTTATTTAGAACCTCAAATTCAGTTTGACAAACACGCGGAAGGAGTTACATATACATTGTCTTTACAGGAAAACGAAACTACATTTTTACCCATGAATTGTAGTATTGAGATTCTTCTGGATAACCCAAGTTGGCTAATTATTGATAAAAAATTAGGGCAACTAAAAGATCTGAATTCTAAAAAACTCCTTCCTTTTTTAAAGAAAAAATCAATCGAAATACCTTCAAGATTAGTCGATGATTATTTTAAGAATTTTATCCCCGAAATAGCCAAAAAAATTGATATTGAAGCAACTGGTTTTGAAATCGAACTTCGTGATAAAATTGTTTCAAGTACCATTCAACCTCTTTTCGATTTCTTCAAGAACTGCTATTACCTCAACGTTTATTTTGATTATAACGGATATGTATTTGATATTAGTAAAACTAAAAAAACACATTCGTTTGTTGATTTTAGTATTCCTAATGAACCTAAAATCATTCAGTTTAAACGAAGCACAGATGAATCTTTATATAATGATAAATTACTCGAAATTGGTTTAATAAAAACCAAAAACGAATTGTTTGGTTTAAACTCCGAAACAGAAATTACTGATCCTTACATCAATATTCAATTTGTTATTGATCACAAAGAAGAGCTGGAAAGTTTAGGATTTACTATCCAAAATTTAAAACTCGAAAGCAAAGAAATTATTACCGAAAACCATACTATTACGGCTTCAAAAGAAGAAACAAAAGAAGATTGGTTTGATATCAGAATAATTATTTCGATTGGAGATTTCAATATTAATTTCAGCGAAATTATCCCTAATATAAAAAGCAAAGAAAGACTCTTTTTACTGCCCGATGGAAATTACTTTTTGATTCCTTTAGAATGGCTTAGTAAATATGGTTCGTTGGCTAAATTGGCTAAAACAGATAATGGAAATCTTCTTTTGCGTAAAAGTAATTTTACGGCTTTGGATGCTATTCCGGAAATTAAAAACGACATTATTCAGAAAGCTGAATATACGGCTTCGGAATTATTAAAAGCAACATTAAGACCTTATCAAATTGAGGGCGCAAAGTGGCTTTTGGGTCATTTCAACTCCAATTTAGGTGCTTGCCTTGCCGATGATATGGGACTTGGAAAAACACTACAAACTTTGGCCGTTCTGGTTGCCGTGCAGGAGCAATTGGGTTTTACTACCAGAACCACGAATTTTGATTTGTTTGCCAACGAAACAACTATTGAGCGAGAACCTTTAAAAGCGCTGATTGTTCTGCCTTCTTCATTGGTTTTTAACTGGTACAACGAAGCAGGAAAATTTACGCCTCACTTTTCAAAAATGCAATATGTGGGTAATGATCGAAAATTATTAGCACCCCACTTAAAATCTACGGATTTGATTTTTACCAGCTATAGTATTATTCATCGTGATATTTCAATCTTAGAAAAATATGATTTCCGCTATTTAATTTTGGATGAAAGTCAATATATCAAAAATAAAAATTCTAAGATTTTTAAAGCTATCAATAAAATTAATACTGCTCATAAAATAGCGTTGAGTGGTACACCAATCGAAAATTCGCTGGACGATTTATGGTCGCAAATGCAATTCATAAACCCAGATATTTTGGGCAGTTACGATTTTTTTGCTCAGAATTTTAAAATTCCGATTGAGAAAAAACAGGATGAGAATAGTTTATCTGAACTAAAAAATCTTATTCAGCCTTATATTTTAAGAAGAACCAAAGAACAGGTTTTAAAAGATTTGCCCGAGTTAACGGAACAGATTTACTATTGCGATATGGATCCTGAACAGGAAAAACTATACGAGAAAGAAAAATCTAAAGCCCGTAATTTTTTACTAAAAACAGATGGATCTAGTCCTGATAAAATCAGTATTATAAATACTTTGATGAAATTAAGACAATTGAGTAACCATCCCAAAATGGTAGATCAGGAATCAGAAATTGATTCCGGAAAATATATTGCAGTTACTCATTATCTGGAAAATTTAGTCAAAGCAAAGCAAAAAGTAATCATTTTTAGTTCGTTTGTTACTAATTTGAGTTTTTACACTTCTTGGTGTAAAGAAAATAAAATAGATTTTTGTGAGATTACCGGCGAAACTCCAGCAAGTAAAAGAGAACAGCAGGTAAAATTATTTCAGGAAAAAGAAAATCCTTTGTTATTTTTTATTTCGCTTAAAGCGGGTGGTGTTGGTTTAAATATTACAAAAGCTTCATATGTTTTGTTTTTAGATCCGTGGTGGAACCCTTTTGCTGAAAAACAAGGAGTGGGACGAGCACATAGGATTGGACAATTGAATAAAGTAAATGTTATTCGTTTTATTTCTAAAAATACGGTTGAAGAAAAAATAATCAAACTACAGGAGAACAAAAAGTTATTATCTGACTCTCTTTTGGAAGAAAGCTTTATCAGCGATGAAATCGAAAATAATTTAGAATTTATTTTGGGGGCATAATAATTTGTTTTTTAGAACCAATATATTGGCTCATTTTTCGTTATAAAAAATTGCTATATTTACAATCTTACAATGTAATACGATGCCAAAATTTTTATATACAAGCTTAGTTCTGTTATTTATTTTTACTTCGGCGAAAGCTCAAGAAATACAAAACGAGATTGATCCACCCTACAATATTAAAACTGTTTCGTTTGTTCAAAATGGTAGTCCGGTAGTTCCAATATTCGAATTAGGTGATACTTTTTCATTTCAATTTGACGATTTATTTGGCAATGAAGCTAATTATTATTTTGAAATCACGCATTGCGATTACAATTGGAAACCAACGGACATTCCGAAAACAGATTATATAATGGGTTTTGATAACCAAAGAATAACAGATTATTCGAACTCATTTAATACGCTTCAAATTTATTCTCATTATCGACTTTCGTTCCCTAATCAGTTCACTACTCAATTACGAATTTCGGGAAACTACATACTTAAGATTCTTAATGAAGACAAAGAAGTTATTTTTTCAAGAAAATTCATTTTATACGAAAATCATTCTACAGTTGCTGCTCAGGTAAAACGAAGCCGAAATGTACTGAATATTGATTATAAACAAAATTTAGATTTTTCAATTTTATCCAACGACATTGTTTTTCAAACTCCTTTACAAAACGTAAAAGTTCTATTATTGCAAAATGGTAATTTTAATACCGCTATTAAAAATGTACCTCCTCAATACACAATTGGAAATCAGTTGATTTACAAGTATGATAAAGAAACCCAATTTTGGGGCGGAAATGAGTTTTTATATTTCGAAAACAAAGATATTCGCACCGCCGCGACAAATGTTGCAAAAGTTGGCGCTAACGGCGATATTTACAATTCTTATTTATTTACGAATCAAGCAAGAGCAAATCAAATTTACACCACAAACCAGGATGTAAACGGCTATTTTGTAGTTAAGAATATAAATGCTTCGAATAATGAAATCGAGGCAGATTATGCCTGGGTTTATTTTAGCTTGTCTGCTCCTACTTTCAGATCATCAACGAAAGACATTTATATTGGCGGAATGTTTAACAATTACAGCTTATCGCCAGAATACAAAATGGATTATAATAGTGAAAAGGGGCTTTTTGAAAAAGCAGTAATGATTAAGCAAGGTTTTACAAGTTTTCAATACTTTATTGCCGACAAAAAAGGTGTTATTGATTTTGAAAATGCGATCGATGGTAACTTCTATCAAACTGAAAATGAATACACCATCTTGGTTTATTATAAAGAAAGTACAGATCGATACCAAAGAGTTATCGGAAAAGGAAATGCAAACTCCATAAACATCATAAATTAAAACATTGTTAAGGTTTTAAATCGGATGATTTTTTTTTGTAGCTTTGCACATATAACGCACACATATATACTACTTTAGTATGGTTTCTCAGATTACAAGAGGCATAAAAATATCAGTTTTGACTAGTTTTGAAGGTACTTACTTCAAGAACTACAAGATTCACTTTGCCTTTAGTTATGTAGTTACAATAGAAAATCACAGTAAAGATTCAGTTCAGTTAACGTCCCGTCACTGGGAAATATTTGATTCTTTGAACGATTTAGAAATTGTTGATGGAGAAGGCGTTATTGGAAAAAAACCAGTTTTAAAACCTGGTGAAAATCACACTTACAGTTCAGGTTGCTTGTTATCATCGCCGTATGGTGCAATGAAAGGTCATTTTAATATGATCAATTTTACTACTACAAAAACATTCAAAGTTATTGTTCCAACTTTTAGAATGTGCGCTCCGTTTGCTTTAAACTAAATTACAGTTTAAAAACTGCATTTTTTATCGTTATCTAAATCATAAAATTGTCAAATTATTAATTTATCCTTTGTACTTTTGTGCAACGTTAGATTATTCGTAATAAATCAAATCATCTAACCTTTAAATTGTCTAATTATCTAATTTAAATAACATGCTAAAAGGATTCTTTCATGTACCAAAAGCGGTAAACGAGCCAGTAAAAAGCTACGCACCTAACTCACCAGAAAAAGCAGCAGTTCAAGCGGCTTACACTACAATGTGGAACTCTCAAATTGATGTTCCTTTATATATTGGAAGTGAAGAAATTAAAACTGGAAATACTAGAAATATTACAGCGCCACATGATCACAAACATATTGTTGGAAAATATCATTTAGCTGAAAAACAACATATCGAAAAAGCAATTGCAAATGCTCTTGAATCAAGAAAAGCATGGGCAAATATGGCATGGGAACAGCGTGCTGCTATTTTCTTAAAAGCTGCTGAACTTATTGCAGGTCCATACAGAGCTCGTATTAATGCAGCAACTATGATTGGACAATCTAAAAATATTCACCAAGCAGAAATTGATGCTTCTTGCGAATTGATCGATTTTTTACGTTACAACGTAGAATTCATGACTCAAATTTACGGAGATCAGCCAAAATCAGATTCTACAACTTGGAACCGTTTAGAATACAGACCTCTTGAAGGATTTGTATACGCTATTACTCCTTTTAACTTTACTGCTATTGCTGCAAATCTTCCTGCAAGTGCTGCTATGATGGGTAACGTTGTGGTTTGGAAACCAAGTGACAGCCAAGTGTTTTCTACAAAAATTATCCTTGAAGTTTTTAAAGAAGCTGGTGTTCCTGATGGAGTTATCAACGTTGTTTTTGGAGATGCCTTAATGATTACTGATACTGTATTGGCAAGCCGTGATTTCGCTGGAGTTCACTTTACAGGATCAACTCACGTATTTAAAGATATCTGGGCAAAAATTGGAGCAAACATTCACAATTACAAAACATACCCAAGAATCGTTGGAGAAACTGGTGGTAAAGATTTTATCATTGCACATCCAAGTGCTAACGTGAAACAAGTTGTTACAGGTATTACTCGTGGTGCTTTTGAATTTCAAGGACAAAAATGTTCTGCAGCCTCAAGAGCTTATATTCCAAAAAGTTTATGGCCAGCTGTAAAAGAACAATTAATTGCTGATGTTAAATCTATGAAAATGGGTTCTCCGGAAGATTTCGGAAACTTCATCACTGCCGTTATTCACGAAGGTTCTTTTGACAAATTAGCTAGTTTTATCGACCAAGCTAAAAAAGATGCTGACGCTGAAATTATTGTTGGAGGAAATTATGATAAATCAGTTGGCTACTTTATTGAGCCAACAGTTATTGTAACTACAAACCCAAAATATACCACAATGGAAACCGAATTATTCGGACCAGTAATTACAATATATGTATACGAAGATGCGAAATGGGAAGAAACTCTAGAATTAGTTGATACTACTTCTGAGTATGCTTTAACTGGTGCTGTCTTTAGCCAAGATCGTTATGCTATTGAAGTAGCAACTACTAAATTACAAAATGCTGCCGGTAACTTCTATATCAATGATAAACCAACAGGAGCCGTTGTAGGAATGCAACCTTTTGGTGGAGCTAGAGCTTCAGGAACTAACGATAAAGCAGGTTCTGCATTAAACTTATTACGTTGGGCTTCTCCTAGAACTATCAAAGAAACTTTTGTAACTCCAGAAGATTACAGATACCCTTTCTTAGGTTAATTTCTTAGCTTCAAGTTTGAAACTAGTTCATATAAAAAAGCCGAATCTTTTAAAAGATTCGGCTTTTTATTTAAGGCTTATTTATAAAAAAATTACTTCGCCCGAATGCAGATCATAATAAGCGCCAACAATTTTAATTTCGCCTTTTTCGGCCATTTCTTTTAAAATTGGACTTTTATCTTTAATATTTTGAATGGTCAATAGTACATTTTTCTTAGCAACAGCATCAACAAAATCGTCATTCTTAGAGGTTTTATCTCCTGCGAAATCTTGAGAACCTGCAATTGCGGGTTTTATTTTAGCAAGCATTGCGGTTATATTTCCCAACTTAACATCATCGATCGCTGATTTAATGGCTCCGCAAGATTCATGTCCTAAAACTAAAATGAGTTTTGCTCCAGAAACTTTGCAGCCAAATTCCATACTACCAAGTATATCTTCATTAACAAAATTACCAGCAACTCTTGCTACAAAAAGATCTCCAATTCCTTTATTAAAAACATCTTCTACCGGAATTCTACTATCTACACAAGAAAGAATTACAGCTTTAGGATATTGCCCTTCTGTAGCATCTCTAACCAGAGCCGAATTATCTCTCAGAGTTAAATCATTTTTCATAAAACGCTTATTTCCCTCTTTCAAACGCTGAATTACAGATTCTGGTGTTAGCGCTTTTTGCTCTGCGGCAGTTAGAACCCTTTCTTTTAAAGGAATTTGCTTTTCATTGAGTTTTGTTTCAACAGCTTTGACTTCTTTAGACTCTTTGTTTTGACAAGCAACGTTTAAAGAAAGAAGTGTAATTGCTAGAACTACTATAAGAAATCTCTTTTTCATATTTTATCTTTTTTGGTTAGGAATCACACTGTTAAAATTAACAAAATAAATCACTAAACAACAAGCAGTTAAGCAAAAAAAAATACTAATAAAAAGAATTTAATTTTACATTTTAATTAAAAAACACATTGTAGTATTTTTCTTATTTTAATGATTATCAGTGCAATAAGTTTTAAAAAAAACTTATTTTATCATTTATAAAACTTATTGCGACACTAAAAAAACAAAGCTCAATATACATTTGCTCTTTCAAAACATTAAAAATAATATGCCTCTTAAAATAAATAGTTAGGCATAAAATAAACAATCATTTAGCTCTAATTGCTAAAAAGAAAAACAAAAAATAATATAAAAAAAGGGTTTATGAAAAGTTTAAAAAATGTACCGCAAATTATTCTAAACTCCCAAACAATTGGACATCCAATTGATTTTAAATGGAGTAAAAGAAAAATGGATCAATTCTTAGATCCTCTGGAAGGAAATGAAGAACTTGAAGCCTTATTATCAAACATAAACCATAAAGCTACAGTTGGACTTAGTGCTGCTTTATTAGAATGGATTTATTGGCGCTTTACTGGATACACTACTAGCATTAACGATACTGAAAAACGTATTGAGGCACTATGGTGTTCTATCGAAAACCAAGATCATACATCTCCTCTTATATTTGATGTAGACCTTGACATTCCAGCTTCAGGTTCTATAAATGGCCCATTATGGGTCGCTCTTATGAATGTTAGAATGATTGATGTAAGATATAGAAAAGGTTCTTACTTTATACAAAATGAGATTGTTGGCTTAGCCTTACTAGCACGTCATATCACACCTAAAAGAAAAACCTTTGACAAATGGTTCAACAACATCGTAACAGAACTAAACCGTCTTTACCCTTGTCAATACAATTATACAAACGTAGACGAAACCGATGAAGCATTCTACGATTCATCTAACGAACCCGTAATATGTCGTGCCTTTTTCTTTGACCCGAAATTTGAATATACAATAGAGGCATCAAAAAATGCAGTAAATGATTTTATTGACAACTTAGATCATAAATCAAATCCCTTTTTACACTTAACAAAAAAAGCATCTTAATTATAATTCAAAAATGACCCGACAAAATTTATTTTGATCGGGTCATTTTTATTTTACACAATTTCTTCATTCTCCTAAATCAAAACTAGAAATGGTATGAAAAGCATCTATCTCCTTATTTTTTTCTCCCTCAAAAGTATCGTAATTCACTACCAATAATTTTCCTTTATAAATAATGGTTTCGCAAGGATTATCTAATTGTCCGTCAGAACCATTTGCTTCTCCGTTTTCCCAAATTAATGAAAGAGTATTAGTATTCAAATTTAATTGATGAACACTATTATTATTGTAATTAGCTATAAAAATTGAATTCCTTTTTTTATCATAAAAAAAACCATCACAACATTTTAGTTTATCCGAATCAAAAACAACTTTTTCAGATTTAATTTTTCCATCATCAAAAAATTCTAATTTAGAAATTACACCATCACCAAAATTTCCTGCATATAAATTCCCTTTAGCATCAAATGCAATTCCATCAATTCCTATAGAATTTGCAACTTCAAATTTTAGAGTAAAAGTGCTTATCAAATAATTTTTCTTGTTTAAAGCATCCAAAACTATATTCTTCTTATTTAGTTCCTCTAACGAAAAACTATAAATCCCGCTTTCTCTCCTATTTTCAAATAATGCATCCGTAATGTAAACTCGGTTTTTAGACCATCTTACAGCTTCTCCAAAATTAAACCCTTCAACCAAAACCTCAGCCTTTAAAGGCTTTCCATTTTTTACAATAATTCTAATTAATCGCGAGAAATCATTTTTTCTTGCAAAAAACTGATTATCCATTATGTACAAATTTCCGTCAGGTCCAAATTCCATTCCCATTGGATGCACTCTTTTTGTAACAGGATGCAAAGGCAATTGATCAAACCATGTTATCGGTTTATCATTTTTGTCAAAAGTTATAATTTTACTTCCATATTTTTCAAATGAAATTGGATTCGTAATAGAAAGAAACAAATTACCATTCTTATCCAAAGCAATTCCGTCTGGGGTTTGACAACTTTCTCCCAAATTAGCAAACAAAGTTGGCTTTATTCGTTTTGACGTTTCGACATATGTGATTTCCTGTAAAGCTTCTTTTTTAGATAAATTGGATTTTACCAAGCTCTCAGATGAAATTGGATTTACAAATTTTGAATCTTCTCTATAAACAATATCCTGCTTGGTCTTCTGCGACCAGCATTTTGTTGTATTGGTGATAAGCAAAATAATTACTATGGCTTTAATAATTTGTTTCATTGGTTTTACGTTTTTTACTTTTTATTTAAGTTTCTTTCCAGAAACAGGACTAGTAGAAAAATAACTTTTATCATTGTACTTTTTTTTTTAGCGAATATAATCTCAGAACAATTCTGATATTTTATGCGCAAATAAAAACACGGATTTAGCATACAAATAATGAAACTAGCCAAACTTTTCATTCGTACTCAAAAAAGCTGTTTTCGGAAGCTAAATGCTATTATTCATCTTAAAAAGTAAGCTCTTTTTTATATTTTATTACCTTGCTGACATTTATAACACTTATGAATTTTATCCACAAAATTGATTTAAAAAGGGCCGCGCTTCATTGTTTCTACTGGATTTTCTTTTTGTTCTTTTATATTTCAAATAAATCCGAAAATGAAAATTACTATGACTTTATTTTTATTTATTCATGGAAAATTTTAGCACAAGCATGTGCTGGATATGGCTTGATTTACTGGATTATTCCTCAAACACTAAACAAAAAGAAATATTTGCTTTTCATAATTTCTGCTTTGGCCTGGCTCTATTTTATTTTCACCCTTTTAATGATTTTAAAATATTATTATCTCGAACCAAAATTCCCGAGTTTCTTTGCTGATTGGCTTGGACACAAAATGACTGTACCCGAAAGACTAACTTCTGTTAAACTGATTTTAAGAGAACTTTCTTTTATTACCTATCCGATTATTATTTTAGGTTTTATTAGTTTTAATCGTAAGCAACAACGTCTTTTAAAACTAGAAGAAGAAAAAAAATCAATGGAATTAAAGGTTTTAAAAAACCAACTTAACCCTCATTTTCTATTTAATACTTTAAATAATTTATACACTTTAACTTTAAAAAAAGATGATAAAGCACCTGAAGTTATTGCCAAATTATCTGAAATTTTAGATTTTGTTTTATACCGTTGCAATGAAGATTATGTTTCTATTGAAAAAGAAATTACACTTATTGAAAATTATATTGCTTTAGAAAAACTTCGTTACAACGAAAACAGATTAGATATTTCGTTTACCAAAAACATTCACGAAAGCAACAAAATTTCGCCTTTAATTATATTAACTTTTATAGAAAATGCCTTTAAACATGGAGTGGTTAACGAAACTGAAAAAGCAGTAATTCTGCTAAATTTAGATAGTAAAAAAGGTGAAATTAATTTTAGCATTGAAAATACAAAACCTCAAAATGAGTTAACCAGAATTTCAGACAAATCTAAAATTGGCTTAGAAAATGTTCAAAAGCAATTGGATTTATTATATCCTAAAAAGCATCAATTACAAATTGAAGAAACGCAAACAAATTTTAAAGTCAAACTTTGTCTTTATCTTTAGATTTTCAAAAATATAAATACTTTTTCTGAATGAAATATAAATGCATTATTGTTGACGATGAACCTCTAGCGAGAGAACTAATTACTTCTCATTTAGTAAATTTTGAAAATTTCGAGTTAGTGGAATCTTTTGAAAATGCCTTAAAAGCATATACTTTTTTGGAGACAAATACTGTCGATTTGATTTTTTTAGATATCGAAATGCCTTTATTAAAAGGAAATGACTTTGTGAAGAAATTGAAAAATGCGCCAAAAGTAATTTTTACAACTGCACATAGAGAATATGCAATAGAAGGTTATGAACTCAACGTGATTGATTACCTTTTAAAACCAATTACTTTTGATCGGTTTTTTGTTTCGATAGAAAAATTCAAACAATTACAAACTCCACAAAAGGAAATAAAAACAATAAATGACAATCATGTTTTTGTAACCAGCGGAAGTAAAAACATAAAAATTGTTTTTGATGAAATTTTATATATCGAAAGTCTTAAGGATTATATTACGATTCATCTCGAAAGCGGAAAATCGCATCATATCAAACAAAACATTTCTGTTTTTGAAAAAGTATTAGATTACAACTTTGTTCGAATTCATCGTTCCTACATCATTCAAACCAAAAAGCTAACTGCTTATTCTAAAAATGAAGTTGAAATAAATTTTGTCGAAATTCCAATCGGAAATAGCTATAAAGAAAACTGGTTGAATCATTTAGAAAATAACATTCTACAATAAAAAAATCCGAATCTTAACGACTCGGATTTTGTATTTTTATCAAAAATATTCAACTTGAAAGCTAAAACTTTGAAACTATAAAACTTTTTACGCCTGAAATTTCAACGGCAAATGCACTACTTTTTTAGTTTCAAAAAATTCATCCTCAAAAATCTCGGCTAAATCATATAAAGTTGCTTTTGGAAAATCTTTCAATTCTTCTGCTAAATCACCACCTTTTAGATATAGAATTCCATTTTTTAAAGTATGCTTGTGTTGTTTTTTGATTTTGCCTTTTATCCAAGAAACAAAATCTGGCATATTGGTTACAGCACGACTTACAATAAAATCAAAATCACCCTTTACCAATTCAGCACGCTTTTGTTCTGCTTTAACATTTTTTAATTCTAATGCATCAATAACACCCTGAACCACTTTTATTTTTTTTGCAATTACATCAATCAAATAGAAACGTGTTTCAGGAAAAAGAATCGCCAATGGAATTCCAGGAAATCCGCCACCCGTTCCAACATCCAAAACAGTTGCCCCTGGCTCAAATTTCATGATTTTTGCAATTCCTAGTGAATGCAAAATGTGTTTTGTGTATAATGCATCAATATCTTTTCTTGAAATAACATTGATTTTTTCATTCCAATCGTGGTATAAAAAGTCTAATTTTTGAAATTGTTCGATTTGAAGATCGGTCAAATCAGGAAAATATTTCAATATCTCATCCATTGCTCTAAATTTTTAACAAAAGTACTACTTTACGATTGAAATATTTAACTCAATTTTGCAAATTGAAAATTTATAATAATTACCTTTGAAAACTATTTAAATTAATTATGAATAAGACTGCGCCTACATTTGCTAAGCAAGACAATCTGAAGTTCTTCAGAACACTTAACTCTCGAGTAAACAATTACTTTAAGGAGAACAACATTCAGAAAACAGGAAACTGGAAGCTGCACTTAAAAGCCGTTATTCTTTTTGCTGTTTTTCTAACACCTTACTTTTTGATATTAACTCTCAACATGCCATTTTGGGCACAATTGTTACTTAATATTTTAATGGGAGTTGGAATGGCCGGAATTGGAATGAATGTGATGCATGACGGAAATCACGGATCTTACTCTTCTAAATCATGGATAAACAAAATCATGGGCGGAAGTATTTACATTCTAGCCGGAAATGTACACAACTGGCAAGTTCAACATAACGTTTTACACCATACTTATACAAATATTCACGGTCATGATGAAGATCTTGATGCGGGAAGAATTATTCGTTTTACACAAAATGCAGAGTGGCATCGTTTTCATAAATTTCAACATTATTATTCTTTTTTCTTATATGGACTTTTGACTTTTAATTGGGCTTTAACAACCGATTTCAAGCAAATGAAAAACTATCTTAAAAGAAAATTATCATATGGAGCACCACAAAGTCCTACTAAATTATGGACCGTTTTAGTGATCACAAAAATCATCTACGTCTTAATTTGGATAGCTTTACCAATGCTTTTAGGCGTAACATGGTGGAAAGTTGTAATAGGATTTTTTGTAATGCATTACACAGCTGGATTAATTTTGAGTATCGTTTTTCAATTGGCACACGTTGTTGAAGAAACGTCGAATCCTATTCCAAATGAAGATGGTGAAATCGAAAACACTTGGGCAATACACCAATTATACACCACAGCTAATTTTGCTCCAAAAAACAAAGTTATTAACTGGTTTACAGGAGGATTAAATCATCAAATTGAACACCACATTTTTCCAAACATAAGTCATATTCACTACGGAAAGATTGCCGAAATTGTAAAACAAACTGCAATCGAATGCAACTTACCATATCATGAATTTAGAACTATGAGAGGAGCTGTTATTGCACATTACAAGCACCTAAAAGATCTTGGAATAAAACCTGAATTAGCGTAAAAAAAATCTATTAATAATTAACCTTCCTTAATTAAAGTTGAAATTAAGGACATTCAAAAATTTCATAATGAATCATATTCTTTCAGACAGAATCAACAATTTAGCGACATCACAAACTTTAGCAATGGCTGCTTTAGCTCGCGAATTAAAAGCACAAGGAAAAGACATTATCAGTTTAAGTTTAGGCGAGCCCGATTTTAATACTCCTGACTTCATCAAGGAAGCTGTTAAAAAAGCAGTAGATGAAAATTACAGCACTTACTCTCCAGTTGAAGGTTATTTAGAATTGAGAGAAGCTATTTGCAGAAAATTTAAAAGAGACAATAATTTAGAATACAAACCATCACAAATTGTAGTTTCTACCGGAGCAAAACAATCTTTGTACAACATTGCGCAAGTAATGTTAAATGATGGTGATGAAGTAATTTTACCAGCGCCTTACTGGGTTTCATATTTCGAAATTGTAAAGCTTTCTGGAGGAGTTCCTGTAGAAGTTCCAACATCTGTAGATACAGATTTTAAAATTACACCAGAACAATTAGAAGCTGCAATTACACCAAAAACAAAAATGATGTGGTTCTCTTCTCCTTGTAATCCATCTGGATCTGTTTACAGCAGAGAAGAGTTAACAGCTCTTGCAAAAGTTTTAGAAAAACACCCAAATATATACGTTGTTGCCGACGAAATTTACGAGCACATTAACTTCTCTGGAACTTTTTGCAGTATTGCATCAATCCCGGGAATGTTAGAAAAAACAATTACTGTAAACGGAGTTGCAAAAGCATTTGCTATGACTGGATACAGAATTGGTTATATTGGAGCTCCTGAATTTATTGCAAAAGCTTGTACAAAAATTCAAGGACAAGTAACTTCTGGTGCAAATTCTGTAGCGCAACGTGCTACAATTACTGCCGTAGATGCTGATCCAAGTGTATTGAACCACATGGTTCAGGCTTTCCATAGCCGTAGAGATTTAGTAGTGGGATTATTAAAAGAAATTCCTGGTGTAAAAATCAACGTTCCAGAAGGAGCTTTTTATGTGTTCCCAGACGTTTCTTCTTTCTTTGGAAAGACATTAAAAGGAACAGAAATTAAAGATGCAAATGACTTGTCAATGTATCTTTTAGGCGAAGCAAACGTTGCAACAGTAACAGGAGATGCTTTTGGAAATCCAAATTGTATTCGTTTCTCTTACGCAACAAGCGACGATATCTTAAAAGAAGCTTTACGCAGAATCAAAGAAGCTTTGACTGCATAACAATATCAATCTTTTTACTAAAACGGCTTAAGGTTCAAAGTTTCATCACTTTATACTTTAAGCTGTTTTTTTTTATATTTATAAAAAGACTAAAATTAAATCGTAATAATCATCTATACATGAAACAATTAATCTTTATAATCATAATCTTTTCAAATATTAGCTTTTACTCTCAAAGCACATTAACCTCATTAAATTTTGGAAAAAACGGTGATTTCCATTCCGATAAATTAGTTTCTGAAACCATAACAAATACCACTTTTTATAATTCAAGTGGTACTATAGAATATAAAAAAAACATAACATCTTACAATGCTCAAAATAATGTTCTTGCCGAACTGAGATATGATGAAAACAACAACTTAAAACAACGATTAACAAGAGCATATGACAGTACAGGAATTCGTTGTAATGGACGAAAACTTGAAAACTGGCACCCGTACATGGGACATACAATCGAAATTGCTTCATACAATTACGACCCAAAAGGTTACTTAATAAATGTTACAGACAAAGATCAAAACGGTAAAATTTTTCGAACAACAGATTTTAGCAATAATGAAAAAGGAGATCCAATCGAATTAGTAAACTATATGGGAAACGAAATTGTCGGAAAAGAAATAAACGAATATAATTACGAAAAAAATGAAGTAATAACCAAATACTTCAACAAGTATGAAAAACTTACAAGTTCACAGACAAGCAGTATAGATTCGTCAAAAAGCAATCCTGAAGATATTATTAATGAATATGGTGATATAATCAAATCTGCAAAATATGAAATGGAAATTAAATACGATAAATTCGGCAACTGGATTAAAAAAAAATATTCAACTATCACAAACGGAAATGTTTTTAAAAAATCCGAGACAACTAGGATTATTAAATATCTAAAATAATCTAAAACCTTAACTATCATCATTCCATATTACCCAACTATTTCAAAAAAAGTCACTTTAGCATTAGCAAACTCGGAATATTTATAAGAACTTTGCAAACTTTTTTCCGTGAATACCACAGAAGGTTAAAGTCTTAAAAATGAAGAAGATCGAAATATTAGCTCCGGCTAAGGATTTAATTGGAGGAATGGCAGCCATAAATAGTGGTGCCGATGCAGTCTATATTGGTGCGCCACAATTTGGAGCACGTTCTAACGCCAACAACTCTATCGAAGATGTTGCCGCTTTGGTACAATATGCACACTTATTTAATGCTCAGGTTTTTGTTGTTATGAACACCATTTTGTACGACAACGAATTAGAAACCTGCCGTTCGATGATCTGGGAATTATACGACATTGGTGTCGATGCCCTGATTATTCAGGATATGGCGATTATGGAAATGGACTTACCTCCTATCGTACTTCATGCCAGCACACAAGCCAATAACCGTGATGCCGATAAAATCAAATTCCTTAAAGATGCCGGAATCAAACGTGTGGTTTTAGCCCGCGAATTAAACTTGCATCAGATTAAAACAATTTACGACGAAGCTGATGTTGAATTGGAATTTTTCGTAACTGGTGCATTATGCGTATCCTTTAGCGGAAACTGCTATATGAGTGTTGCAAACGGAGAACGCAGCGCTAACCGTGGTTCTTGCGCTCAAAACTGTCGTTTACCTTATAACTTAATCGACGGACACGGAGAAACTTTAATCAAAAACAGTCACTTACTTTCTATTAAAGATTTAGATATTTCTGAGCAAATACCGAATTTGATCGAAGCAGGAATTGTTTCTTTTAAAATTGAAGGACGTTTGAAAGATGTAGTTTATGTAAAAAACAACGTATCATACTTACGTCAAAAATTAGACAGCTTTTTAGAAGGAGAAGGAAGCGGTAAATATAAAAAAGCATCTTCTGGAACTTGCACTTATACTTTTGACTCTTCTTTAAACAGAACTTTCAATCGTGGTTATACGGATTATTTTGTAAACGAAAGACACAGCTCTATTGGTTCTTGGGAAAGCCCAAAATCAAAAGGACAGTATATTGGTAAATTAATCAGAACTGTTGGAAACGCTTACGAAATCGAAAACGGCGAATTATTAAACAACGGCGACGGACTTTGTTTCATCAACGAAAATAATGAAGCAGACGGAATCTACGTAAACAAAGCCGAAAACGGTAAAATTTATCCAAACGTTCTAAAAGAGGTAAAAGACGGAACTTTCATTTACAGAAATAACGACGCCGCTTTTATCAAAATTGTAGAAAGAGAAGATAGCGCTGTTCGTAAACTAAGCACTACTTTATTACTGACAGAAACTGAAACAGGTTTTGAGTTAATTGCAACCGATGAAGACGGAAATGTAAGCATTGTAAATTTAGAACACTCTAAAGAACAAACTAAAACTGGAGAATCAATCGAAGAAAACATCAAAACACAATTGGCAAAAACAGGTTTCACACCTTATACTGCTAATGAAATAAACATTATGTTTTCTCAAAACTGGTTCCTTCCTATTTCAAAAATCAACGAAATGAGAAGAACAGTTTACGATCAATTGACTCAAATTCGTTTGGCAAACTACAAACGCGAAGAGCACCAATTAGTAAAAACGTCACACCCATATCCTGAAACTAAACTTGATTTCATGTACAATGTTTCAAACAAAACGGCTCGTAAATTTTACGAACGTCATGGTGTAACCGAAATAGAAAAAGCATTCGAATTACAATGGGATCCAGGAAAATCTCGCGTAATGACAACTAAATATTGTATCAAATACGAATTAAAAAAATGTCCAATACACCAAAAAGACATAGTTGGTGTTAAGGTAAAAGAACCATTAGTTTTAAAGCAAGGAGAACTTGAATACAAATTAAAATTCAACTGCAAGCCCTGCGAAATGGAAATCTGGGAAAAAGATGCAGAATTCGAGATTGAAGAAGATCATTTTCATTAAAACACAAACCGATACTTTTAAAGTGTCGGTTTTTTTATTTTGGGCGTGTCCCTCCGGGTCGGGCTATCCGCTACAAGTCCTCGCACTTCCTTCGTCAGGCTGTGGGCTTTCCACTTCTATCCCTCCCTCACGCAAATCGTAAAACGAGAACCTTTGTATCACTAATTTCATTTCATAATTCTCCACAATCTTGTCATTTCGACGAAGGAGAAATCTCCGCAAGAAGCTCCGCTCCAATATGCCAATCTTTGTAGAGTTTCTCGTGGAGATTTCTCCTTCGTCGAAATGACAAACTGTTTGGTTACTTTATCTAAATGGCAAGTTAATTATTAAATTAAATCTGCTGAATCTCCAAAATCTGCGTGAGGAATTCTTTTCGCACTATTTTATCTTAAAAATAAAAACTTTGCGTTCTTCGCGTAATTCTTTGCGACCTTTGCGGTTAAAAACATTTTTCGTTACTTTTACTACTCCATTATTTACAACACTCCAAAATGAAAATACTACTCCTCGGTTCAGGCGAATTAGGCAAAGAATTTGTCATCGCTGCACAACGAATCGGACAAACCATAATTGCAGTTGATAGTTACGAAAACGCACCGGCCATGCAAGTAGCACACGGTTTTGAAGTCATCAACATGCTCGACGGCGAAGCTTTAGATAGAATTGTAGCCAAACACCAACCAGATTTTATAGTTCCTGAAATAGAAGCCATTCGTACTGAACGTTTTTACGATTACGAAAAACAAGGCATCACCGTTGTTCCTTCTGCAAAAGCGGCAAATTTTACCATGAACCGTAAAGCAATTCGTGATTTAGCTTCAAAAGAATTAGGTTTAAAAACAGCCAAATATCAATATGCAACTTCAGCTGAAGAACTGCAAAAAGCTGTTCAGAAAGTTGGAATTCCCTGCGTAGTAAAACCCTTAATGTCTTCTTCCGGAAAAGGACAATCGACAATAAAAACTGAAAGCGATATCGAAAAAGCATGGCAATATGCTGTTGCAGGTTCGCGCGGAGATGTGATTGAAGTTATTGTTGAAGCTTTTGTAGATTTCAATTCTGAAATTACACTTTTAACGATTACCCAAAACAACAATCCAACTTTGTTTTGCGCTCCAATTGGTCACAGACAAGAACGTGGCGATTATCAGGAAAGCTGGCAACCGGCTTTGGTTTCAGAAAAAGATTTATACGAAGCTCAGGATATGGCCGAAAAAATAACCGAAGCACTTGGTGGCGCGGGACTTTTTGGTGTTGAGTTTTTCTTGACCAATGAAGGTGTTTATTTCTCTGAGCTTTCTCCTCGCCCACATGATACCGGAATGGTAACTTTGGCCGGAACTCAAAATTTTAATGAATTTGAATTGCATTTACGTGCGATTTTAAGTCTTCCAATTTTTGAAATTACCTTAGAAAAAGCTGGTGCAAGTGCCGTAATTTTAGCATCTGAAGATTCTACAAATCCCACTTATACTGGAGTTGAAAAAGTAGCGGCTTTACCTAAAACTGATTTTAGAATATTTGGCAAACCAACTTCAAGACCGTATCGCCGAATGGGTGTTGTTTTGAGTCACGATTCATTAGCGACTCCAATCGAAGAAATAATTGAACGCGCTAAAACAACTTCAAAATTAATAACTGTAAATTCTTAAAAATGAAAAAAATATTATTCTTACTGCTCCTTTTTATGGGAATTGCAACTCAAGCTCAGAATAAAAAAACAACTGAAAAACCTCAAATTGTAGAAACCGCTTGTGGTGAATGTCAATTTGGAATGAAAGGAAAAAGTTGTGATTTAGCGGTTCGCATTGACGGAAAACCTTATTTTGTTGACGGAACAACAATTGACGAGCATGGAGATGCTCATGCCGAAGATGGTTTTTGCAATAAAATACGTAAAGCTTCTGTTACTGGAAAAGTAGAAAATGGCCGTTTTAAAGCTACTTCATTCACCTTACTTAAAGAAAAATAATGGAGTTAATTCTTGAAAATATTGCCAAACACGTTTCGCTAACTCCCGAAGAGCAAGCTCATTTTTTATCCAAAACCGAAACACATACTTATAAAGCCAAAACTATTTTATTAAGTGCAGGCGAAGTTTGTAAACATTCGTATTTTGTAAACTCCGGAATTTTAAGAAGCTTCAATATCAATGATAATATCGTCGAGCATGTACTTTCGTTTGCCTGCGAAGGCTGGTGGATGAGCGATATGTACAGTTATTTTTCGCAAAAACCTGGACAGTTATTTATTGAAGTTTTAGAAGAAGCAGAAATCGTATCATTATCTAAAGAAAATCAAGAACAATTGTTTCACGACATTCCAAAATTAGAACGCTTTTTCAGAATATTAATAGAGAACTCATTGGTTGCCAATCAACAACGATTAATGGACAACTTAAGCTTACCAGCCGAAGAACGTTTTGAGAAATTCACCCGTAAATACGGAACATTGGTTCACAAAGTTCCACAAAAACAAATCGCCTCTTTTATTGGCGTTACTCCTGAATTTTTCAGCAAAATGAAAGCTAGGCTTTTGAAGAAATAAATATTTAGCCATAGATTTCACAGATTAAAATGATTTGAAAAAAGTCGCCACGAATTTTCACTAATTAAATTGGGTTAAAAATTAAAATAAAATTCGTGGAAATTTGTACAATTCGTGAAGGAAAAATCCCTTTAATCTGTGAAATCTGTGGCATAAAAAAACAAAAAAAAGCCAGTTAATAAACTGGCTTTTCTTTTGAATTAAAATTGCTCAACCTCTGTTGAATGTTCCATTGCTGTTATGGTTGATTTCCCAATCATTACCGTATTCTGAACAGCATCAAAATAAGAAGTCCCCACAAAAGCCTGATGTTTTACTGCTCTAAAACCGCTTTGCTGTAGAGCAAATTCTCTTTCCTGTAATTCAGAATACCCTGCCATACCACGTTCTTTATATGCTTTAGACAATTCGAACATACTCGTATTCAAAGCATGGAATCCTGCCAAAGTAATGAACTGAAATTTATATCCCATCGCAGCCAAATCTTCTCTAAACGTCTCCATTTCGGCAACAGATAATTTTGCAGCCCAGTTAAAAGAAGGCGAACAATTGTATGCTAGCATTTTATCCGGAAATTCTTTTTTCATAGCATCGGCAAACTTTTTAGCATAAACTAAATCAGGATTACTGGTTTCCATCCAAATCAAATCAGCGTAAGGCGCATAACTCAAACCTCGGGCAATTCCCTGATCGATTCCGCTATTTACATAGAAGAAACCTTCGTTTGTTTTTTCACCTGTAATAAATTTTGCATCTCTTGGGTCAGCATCACTAGTTAATAAATTAGCTGCATCAGCATCTGTTCTTGCAACAATTAAAGTTGAAACTCCCATAACGTCTGACGCCAAACGAGCTGCAATCAATTTATTAATTGCTTCTTGAGTTGGAACTAAAACTTTCCCTCCCAAATGCCCGCATTTTTTAGCAGAACTCAATTGATCTTCAAAATGAACTCCTGAAGCCCCCGCTTCAATCATTGATTTCATAAGTTCGAAAGCATTTAGATTTCCACCAAAACCAGCTTCGGCATCAGCCACAATAGGAACTAAGTAATCTTTTTTATCTTCAACGCCATTTACAGTTTGAATTTGATCCGCGCGCAACAAGGCATTGTTTATTTTTTTTACCACCATTGGCACACTATTTACAGGATAAAGCGATTGGTCTGGATACATTTCTCCAGCCAAATTTGCATCGGCAGCTACTTGCCAGCCACTTAAATAAATCGCTTCAAGACCAGCATCGACTTCCTGAATCGCCTGATTCCCTGTCAATGCGCCCAAACCAGCAACATAATCCTGACTTTTTAACTTTCTCCATAATTTTTGCGCTCCTATTTTGGCAATAGAATGCTCAATTTGATACGAACCCTGAAGTGTAACTACTTCTGTAGCCGTATAAGGACGTTCAACACCTTTCCATCTCGGGTTCGTAATCCAATCGTTAATCAATTCCTGAATTCTGTCTTCTGTTGTTTTCATAAATAATATAGTTAAAGTGGTTAGTAAAGTTTTCAGTCTCAGTTATCAGTATTCAGTTTTAACTAGACTTAAATAAATAGTATTCTAAAGATCTGCTTAGATTTTTTTTTAACTCTCATTTTATCTGCCTGATCTGCATAATCTGCGTGAAAAATTATTCGCTCGCAGATTTGGCAGATTAAGCGGATTTTTATTATAAATATTTGTAACACGGAATTGTCAAGAAATCAACAAAATCAGTATTTACAACTAATCTTTCCAGTACTTTTTCGGCTAAAGGAAATTGACGTTTTTCGTGATTTTCTTCACCCAATTCTTCTTTGATTTTTCTAAATTCATCCAAAGCCAATTCGTGATAATACGCCAGATCTAATTTTCTTCCATTATCCAAAACCACTTTATTCTGAAGCCATTGCCACAATTGTGATCTCGAAATTTCGGCCGTTGCAGCATCTTCCATTAAATTATGCAAAGCCGCTGCACCTTGTCCGTTTAGCCATGAAGCCAGATATAAAACTCCTACGTTTATATTTTTTCGAACACCATTTTCAGTGATGATTCCAATTGGTGGTTCAATTAGATCTGCTTCTGTAATTTTTTGATGTTCTCTTTTTATATGAATTTGGTTTGGAGTTGGCATTCCTTTATCAAAAATCTCTTTTGCAATTGCAACCAAATCCGGATGTGCAACCCAGGTTCCATCGTGACCGTTTCGAACTTCACGTTCTTTATCTGTTCTTACTTTTGCAAAAGCGACTGCATTGGCCTCTTCATTATTTCTAATTGGAATTTGCGCTGCCATTCCGCCAATCGCATGAATTCCACGTTTGTGACATCTCTGAATTACCAAATTCGAATATGCATTCATAAAAGGCGAGGTCATATTTACCTGATCGCGATCTGGAACTATGAATTTTGGATTTTTTCTAAATTTCTTGATGTATGAGAAAATATAATCCCAACGTCCGCAATTCAACCCTACGATATGTTCTTTTAATTCGTAGATAATTTCATCTAACTGAAAACTCGCCGTAATGGTTTCAATTAAAACCGTCACTTTTATAGTTCCTCTTTCTAACTTCAAATAATCTTCAGTAAAATCAATTACATTATTCCACCAGCGCGCTTCGAGATAATGCTCTAATTTTGGGATGTAGAAATAAGGCCCTGAACTGTTTTCTAAAAGTCTTTTATGATTATGAAAAACATACAAACCAAAATCTACCAAAGAACCCGAAACTTCTTTTCCATCAATCAGAATATGCTTTTCGGGCAAATGCAAACCACGCGGACGTACAATTAATGTTGCAATCTTTTCATTTAAATGATATGATTTTTGCTTAACCAAATCAGTGTAGGTAATTATTTTATTTACTGCATCAATTAAATTCAACTGACCGTCCATTAAATTTTGCCAGGTTGGAGAAGTACTATCTTCAAAATCGGCCATAAATGTTTTAGCGCCCGAATTCAAAGCATTGATAATCATTTTACGATCAACCGGTCCAGTAATCTCTACTCTTCTATCTTGCAAATCTTTTGGAATTTCTCCAGCTGTCCAATTACCTTCTCTGACACTTTTAGTTTCTGGAATAAAAACCGGCATGACGCCCTGATCGAAAGCGGCTTGTTTTTGTTCACGTTGTAACAATAACAATTTTCGTTGCGATTCGAATTTTCGATGCAAATCGGTTATAAAAACAATCGCTTCTTCTGTCCAGATCTTTGGATAAGAAAGCTTCTTTTCGGCTAAAAATTCCATTGCCGTTTCGGTAATTTCTAATTGGTTTTTCATAGCTGTAAATTTTATTTTTAATTAATAAGAACCAAATCGTGAATGCCTTTTTAAAACATTAAAACATAACAATCTGATATCTAATAATTTCCACACCACAATATTAGAAAAAAGTTTTTTACAAAACAAGCGAACGTTCGCTAAATATTAAAAATAATTTTTTGGCGATTATTTTTCAATTGACTATATTTGATTTATGGATATCGAAAAAGACTATATAAAGCTGATATTTGGGCTAAAACTCAAACAGGTTAGAACACAAAAAAATCTTTCTCTTTTTGGCTTAGCCAAATTGACAAATCTCTCAAAATCGTACTTGAACGAGATTGAAAAGGGAAAAAAATATCCAAAAACAGATAAAATTTTACTTCTATGTGAGCATTTAGAAACAAGTTATGACCAAATGGTATCTTTAAAACTTGATAATAATCTCGCTCCGATTGGCGAAATCCTAAAGTCAGGAATTTTAAAAGAGATTCCGCTTGAGCTTTTTGGCATTCAGGAAGCAGATTTAATAGATATTATTGCGAATGCTCCGGCAAAAGTCAATGCTTTTATTAGTACAATTATCGAAATTGCACAGCATTATAACTTAAGTCGAGAAAGTTTCTTTTTGGCTGCTTTACGCTCCTATCAGGAAGCACACAGTAATTATTTTGAAGATCTCGAAGAGAAAGTAATTACTTTTTCGAAATCCTTCCAAATCAATTTAGATTCTAAAATTACAATTGAAGAATTAGAAGCAATTTTAAAGGAAGAATACGAATACAAAATACAAGAAATCGCCTTTACAGATCAGGAAGCACTAGACGATTTGCGATCGATTTATGTTCCAACAAGCAAAACTTTATTGCTTTCGACAGAAATTGATGCTCCACAAAGAGCTTTTATTTTAGCCAAAGAAATTGCTTATAATTACTTGAAAATTTCAGATCGATTACTGACTTTTAGCTGGATTAAGTTTGAAAATTTTGATCAGGTTTTGAACAATTTTTATGCTTCTTATTTTGCCGGTGCATTATTATTACCAAGAAAATTAGTAGTAGACAAAATCAATATTTTTTTAGAAAACGCAAATCCCAATCCGGAAGAATTTGTGGCTTTGATCGAAAGTTTTGAGGTTTCTCCAGAGTCTTTTTATCAAAGATTAACCAATTTATTACCTAAAGATTTTCAACTGAAAAACTTATTCTTTTTAAGATTATCACATCGTGTTGGGTCAGATTTTTATCAGATTAATAAAGAATTACACATTACAAATCAGCAAGAGCCACACGCAAACGAAACCAATGAGCATTACTGCAGAAGATGGGTTTCTGTAAAAACCATTGATGAGGCGATTAAACAAAATAAACCTCATTTTTTTGATGCTCAAATCTCAAGTTATATTCATAGCGGAAATGAGTATCTTGTATTTTCATCGGCTACTAAAGATCCTTTTGTAAAAGATAATATTCGTAGTATTTCTGTTGGAATTTTAATTAATCCAACGATGAAAAAGAAATTCAAATTCATCGAGGGAAAACCTCTCGTAAAACGAATTGTTGGTGTTACCTGCGAAACTTGCGATGTAAAAGATTGCCTTGAAAGAGCTGCGCCGCCAATTGCACTTGAAAAGAAAAAACGTCATGAAAATACGGATGCGGTTGTGCAGCAGTTTATAAATCAATATAGTTAAAACGTTATGAAATATTTTGCCTTAATAATTACTTTGCTTTTTATCAACTTAAACCAGAAAACTGACAAACTTACTGGCCGTTATAATTATTTAATAGAAGATAATAATTCGTATATCTTAAAAGATAAAATCACATTTAACGATAGTGTTTTTGCTTTTGATAATAAGTACCTACCAAAAGGGAAAGTATCTTATGGCAATGTAATAGTACTGGATAATTTCATTAATACTGATTTGATTATAAGTATTCATAAAGATCAAATCGGAAAAGATACTATTTTATTTTACATGCATGATAAACAAAGTTCTTCTGCGAATTATCTTGATGAAGTGGTTGGAAAAGGAAAATTGATTAAGATTAAATAGTTTATTCTTTTCCTTTTATCACCTACTATTGTCATTCCGAGGAACGAGGAATCTCCGCAAGAAACTTGACAAAGATTGGAGATATAATATGCGGAGCTACTTACGGAGATTCCTCGTTCCTCGGAATGACAAACTGTATGGCTACTCAAAACATAACTTATAGTAATCTTGTCATCTCGACGAAGGAGAGATCACAACAGAAATTCCGATACTATAATCGCCAATCTTTGTCGAGCTTCTAGTGTGATCTCTCCTTCGTCGAGATGACAAAACATATACCTACCCTATATAAAAACCTTTGAACCTCTGCAACTTTGAACCTTTGAACCTCTCAAAAAAACTTCTTAATCTAGGTTAAGTGTGTTTCCTTGACCTTGATAGTATCTTTGTACTACAAAAATAACAAAACACATATCATCATGGAAAATATAGTATTACACAAAGCAGAAACTAGAGGAAATGCAAATCACGGATGGCTTAACGCTTATCATAGTTTTAGTTTCGCGAGCTGGTATAACCCAGATAGAATTCAGTTTGGGGCACTTCGTGTTTTAAACGACGACACAATTGCGGGCGGAATGGGTTTTGGAACGCATCCACACGATAATATGGAAATTATTACGATTCCACTAGAAGGCGATTTGGCTCACAAAGACAGTATGGGAAATACTGAAGTGATCAAGAATGGAGACATTCAGGTAATGAGTGCAGGAACAGGAATTCAGCATAGTGAGTTTAACCCAAATGCAGATCAACAAACTAAATTATTGCAAATCTGGTTATTTCCTAACAAAAGAAATGTAACTCCTCGTTACCAACAAATCACTTTAAACGTTGAAGACAGACACAATAAATTGGCTCAAGTTTTATCTCCAAATGCTGACGATGACGGCGTTTGGATTCATCAAGATGCTTGGTTTAATATGGGGAATTTTGATGCAGGAGTATCTACTGAATACAAAATTAAAAAAGAAGGAAATGGAGTTTACGCTTTCATTTTAAAAGGAAACGTAACAATAAACGGGCAAGAATTAAACACTCGTGACGCTGTTGGAATTTCTGGAACAGATATCATAAACATTAAAGCAAATACTGATGCTGAATTTTTATTGATGGATATTCCGATGAACTATTAATTCATAGATTACAATTAATATTTTTTTTAGAAACGATATTTAAGCTGACTTTCAGCTTATTATCGTTTCTTTTTTTGCCTGAATTTCATCAAAACTCAAAAAGAAAATGTATTTTTATAGATGAAAATAGGTTTTTAATTCACTCAAAACTAACCATTTAAAATTTTCACCATGAATCCAAACAGCTTAACTAAAGAATATACAAACGGCGAAGTAACTATTGTTTGGCAATCCGGAAAATGCATACATTCTGCCAATTGCGTAAAAAATAATCCTGATGTTTTTCACCCAAAAGAAAAACCATGGATTTTACCAGACGCTTCTTCAACTGAAAAAATCATAGAAACGGTAAAAAAATGCCCTTCCGGGGCGCTGAGTTATTTTTTAAACAATAAAAGCAAGGTTTAAAAAGCTAAACAATGATTGTTTATTTTTTGCCACAGATTAAGATGATTAAAAAGATTTTTTCTGCATTATAAAGATACTAATCAGTGAGAATCATCTTAATCTGTGGCAAAAAATAAATCTCCTTAAATTATCACCTCTTTTTATTTCTTAATCTAGGTTAAGTGTGTTTCGAATACTACAGACGTAACTTTGTCCTATCAAAATGAAATTAATATTTAAAAAATAAAAACTATGTCAACTACAAAATGGTCAATTGACCCAACACATTCAGAAATTGGTTTTAAAGTTAAACACATGATGTTTACAAATGTTTCAGGTAAATTTGGAACTTACGACGCAACAATTACTACAGACGGAGATAACTTCGAAAATGCAGCTATCGAATTTTCTGGCGATATCGCTTCTATCGACACTGCAAATGCAGATAGAGATGGTCACTTAAGAAGCGGCGATTTTTTTGATGCAGAAAATCATCCGAAATTATCTTTCAAAGGTTCTTCATTCAAAAAAATCAACGACGGAGCATATGAATTAACTGGAGATTTAAAAATAAAAGACGTATCAAAACCAGTAAAATTTCCTGTTGAATTTAGCGGAATCATGACTGATCCTTGGGGAAATACAAAAGTAGGCTTAAGCATTGAAGGAAAAATTAATCGTAAAGACTGGGGATTAAACTGGAACTCTGCTCTTGAAACTGGAGGTGTTTTAGTAGGCGAAGAAGTTCGTTTAAACATTGAATTACAATTTGCAAAACAAGCTTAATTCATTAAGAATAGATTTAATTTGGTTGGTTATAAAATCCTGTACTTTTCAAGTGCGGGATTTTTTTTGGTTTACCACAGATTAAAAAGATTATTTGGATTTTTAATCTGTGAAAATCCTCCAGATCTGTGGGAAAATTTCGGCTTTAAAAGAAAAACTTAGTGGGAATTCGTATAATTTATGACTAAAAATCAACGCACAGTATTTCGAAATTCTGTTGGTGACATTCCGGTTTGTTTTTTAAAGAATCTGGAGAAATACGAATAATCTTCGTATCCTACTTTAAAAGCTACTTCGTTTACTGCTAATTGTTTGTCGATTAACATTCTTTTTATTTCAAGAATCACTCTATCTGTAATGACTTCTGTAGCTGTTTTTTGTAAAATTTCATTACAGATTCGGTTTAAATGTTTTAAAGTAATATTCAGCTTTTCTGCATAAAATGATGGTAATTTTTCTTGCTTAAAATATTGCTCCAAAAGCATTTCAAACTTATCTATTTTAATATTATAAGAATGTGTTTGATGCGAATAGGTTTCGTTGTATTTACGCGCAATTTCGATGTGAATACAATCCAGTAAATTCAACATTTTGTCGAGTTGATATTTATTTTCATGACTACTTTCATAAATTAACAAATCAAAATAAGGTTGGATTTTTGGGATTTCTTTTTCTTCAAAAACCATTTCCGGTCTGTTAAGAATCGAATGATAAAAATTATATTCATTGATGTTTTTTTGTCCGAAATATAAATTATACAATTCTTGCGAAAAAATAATTACAAAACCTTCTATATCTTCCGATAAACTCCAGTGATGCATTTGTCCGGGTTGCAAAACAAATAAACTTCCTTTTTTAATTTCGAATTGATCAAAATCTACTTCGTGCTGCCCCGAGCCTTTTGTAAAAAACACCATTAAATACGAATCATGTCGATGTGGTTCTTCGACAAAACTATGATCTTTTAAATGCTCTTTAAATGTGTTTACATAAAAATCACGATGAATATCATTGCAACTAAAATTCTGAACACTATAAACCGGGTACTTTTTCATATATGTAGAATTTATTTTTTATTGGTCATATATGCGATCGCCCAATCACGTTTTTCGTTTACAAAGTTATTTAGGGTAGGCGATGTCATAATAAATGTCTTTATTGTGCTATAAGTAGCGAAGATATAAAAAAGGCTTTTATAAGTCTCTGAATTACCTTTGTATAAATAAAAATTAACAAGATCATGTCAAGTGCATTAACTCATATTTTAAGCAACGAATGTCCTATTTGTCATAAAGGAAAAGTTTTTAAAGACAAAAATATTTTTTTGAATTTTGGCTTACCAAAAATGAATGAATATTGTAGTCATTGTAATTATAAGTTCCAGAAAGAGCCTGGTTATTTTTTTGGCGCCATGTATGTAAACTACGGATTAACAGTCGCTCAAGGAATTGCAACGTATTGTATTGCTCAGTTTTTCTTTGAGAAAAATTTTGATTTAAGAATCATCCCAATCATTGCTGTTGTCATTACCTTACTAACTTCTTTTAATCTCCGATTTTCAAGATTAGCATGGATTTACATGTTTAAGGATTATACGAAATAAAAAAATGCTATTTTTGCTTTCCAATTGAAGCTAATTTTCAATTTCAAAAAAAATAAAAATTAAATTAGACAAATGAAAGCATACGTATTTCCAGGTCAAGGCGCACAATTTACAGGAATGGGCAAAGACTTATATGAATCATCGGCTTTAGCCAAAGAATTATTCGAAAAAGCTAATGAAATTTTAGGTTTTAGAATTACTGATATTATGTTTGAAGGTACTGCCGAAGAACTAAAAGAAACTAAAGTTACGCAACCAGCTGTTTTTTTACACTCGGTTATTTTAGCTAAAACTTTAGGTGAAGATTTTAAACCAGAAATGGTTGCAGGACATTCTTTAGGAGAATTCTCTGCATTGGTTGCCAACGGAACTTTATCTTTTGAAGATGGTCTTAAATTAGTTTCTCAACGTGCTCTTGCTATGCAAAAAGCATGCGAAATTACTCCATCTACAATGGCTGCAGTTTTAGGTTTAGCTGATAATATTGTGGAGGAAGTTTGCGCTTCTATTGACGGAATTGTTGTTGCTGCAAACTACAACTGCCCAGGACAATTGGTAATTTCCGGCGAAACTACTGCTGTTGAAAAAGCTTGTGAAGCTATGAAAGCTGCCGGAGCAAAACGCGCTTTAATTTTACCTGTTGGAGGAGCTTTTCACTCACCAATGATGGAACCAGCGAGAGAAGAATTAGCTGCTGCAATTGAAGCAACTACATTCTCTGCCCCAATTTGTCCAGTGTATCAAAATGTTACAGCAAGTGCTGTTTCTGATGCAAACGAAATCAAAAAGAACTTAATTATTCAATTGACTGCTCCAGTAAAATGGACTCAATCTGTACAACAAATGATCGCCGACGGTGCTACTTTGTTTACTGAAGTTGGTCCAGGAAAAGTATTAGCTGGTTTGATTAATAAAATCGATAAAGAAGCTGTTACTGCGAATGCTTAATTTTTAAGTATTCAGTTTTCAGTCGCAGTTTTCAGTTAAAAACTATAAATATAAAAAATCCTCATAAATAGATTATTTGTGAGGATTTTTTATATTTATAATTCGTGTTTAAAAACATACAAAATGAAATGTATTTTAAAAATGTACAATTTAACTTCTATAGAAAACAAAAGTAAAACTAAAAAATTTTTACATGAAATTCATTTGGATGAACTTAAGCACTTTAAAACTGCACTTAAGTATTTAATAGAAAATGAATTTGATGATTTTGCAAATGAGATCGTTTTAAGGTTGAAAAAATTTAAGAATGGTAAACATCAAATTTACTACAATCTCATTGAGGATAAAAAACTAAAACGAGCCGTAGAAAATTTTATCAAATTATCCTTTCCTATAATTGCTTAGAGTTTTACCAAAGTAGATTTCAATATTTTTTTCTCCTAGCCTATTTATATTTACTTTTTCCAAGGATAAGCTTTTATTCTTTTAGACATTTCGTTCTTAAATTCTTCAGGAGTTAAACCTTTTGCAAATTCAGCATCAAAATCATCTACCCACCATTCCCTAATTCTTCTCTTCGACTCAGCTTTCGCTTCTTCTAAAGTAAATCCTTTTGCAAACTCTGCGTCAAAATCAAAAGTATTCATTTTATCTACTTTTTCCATATCTACGATTAAACAAGTTTTATCTTACAAATTTATAAAAATAAATCAACCCTAAATAAAAAATCCCAAATAATCATTTCAGATTAATTGGGATTCTATTTCAAATGTTAGACGCACTGCTGCGCGTCTCTACCGAAAACTGTGACTGAGACTGAATACTAAATTAAGAACGAATCTTCTGTTCCCATTTCCAAGCACTTTCCATTGCTTCATCTAAGTTTAATTCTGCTTTCCAACCTAAAACATTATTGGCTTTATCAGTATTAGCATAAGCTTCGGTAATATCTCCTTCACGACGTGGTTTAATTACATATGGTAATTTTTTATCGCTTACTTTTTCGAAACTATTAATTACTTCAAGAACTGAACTTCCTTTTCCTGTACCTAAATTAAAGGTTTCTACTTTTGCTAAATTCTTTTTATTTAATAAACGCTGTAATGCAATAACGTGTGCTTTTGCCAAATCTACTACATGAATATAATCACGAACAGCTGTTCCGTCTGGAGTTGGATAATCATCTCCAAAAACTGATAACTCTTTTCGTAATCCTACTCCTGTTTGTGTAATAAAAGGAACTAAATTTTGAGGAACTCCCATTGGCAATTCTCCAATTTCATTTGTTGGATGCGCTCCAACCGGATTAAAATAACGCAGCAAAATCGCATTAATATTTGTCGCTTTAGCGGTATCAATAATAATTTCTTCTCCTATTTTCTTTGTATTTCCATAAGGAGACATTGGCTGTTGAACTGGAGCATCTTCTGTAATTGGCATTTTTTCGGCTTGACCGTAAACTGTACAAGACGAGCTAAAAATAAAACTAGCTTCTGGCTTTTGCTGTAATTCCTCCAAAAGATATACTAAAGTAGTAATGTTGTTTTCGTAGTACAATAAAGGTTTTTCTACACTTTCTCCAACTGCTTTTGAAGCTGCAAAATGAATTACTCCTGTAACATCGCTGTGTTTTTTAAAGAAATCCTGAACTAATGCTTTTTCTCTTAAATCTAACTTTTCGAATAAAGGCTCTTTTCCAGTAATTGCCGTAATTCCTTTTAAAACATCTTCTGAAGAATTTGAAAGATTATCAATTATCACAACTTCAAAGCCTTCATTTTGCAATTCGACTACGGTGTGAGAACCAATAAAACCTAATCCTCCTGTTACTAATACTTTCATTTTGTGGTTGTTTATGTAGTTAATTTGTAAGCTTGTCTGGCAATCAGAATCCAGTTATTCTTTTGTTTTTGCCAAACTAGCATTATTCCTATTTTAATATCTCGATCAACACCATCATCTTTAGTATGCGCAGATAAAATATGCCGAACGATTGCCACATTATCCTGAATTGTTATGGTTTGATTTTCAAACTCAATGGTTACAAAATCAGATTTTCCGCTTACAATTCCGTCGATAAATTCCGCTTGATTTTGAAAATTACCATTTGAATGGACATAACTCAATTTTTCAGAAGTTAGTGCTTTTAATTTTTCTCCATCAGCATCGATCATTGCTTTACGCAAACCTTCAACACGATTACTAACGGCGGTTTCAACTTTCGAATTTGATTTTTGAGCAAAAACCGAAATTTGAGTAAAAATCAACAAAATTAAAACACAAAGCTTCTTCATAATTTATTTGTTTAGAAATTCTAAAACAGAATCTGTAATAAATTTAATTTGCTCATCGTCAAGCTCTGTATGCATTGGCAAAGCAATTACTTCTTTTACCAATTGATTTGTTACAGGAAATTGCTCTTCTTTATAACGAGTATCAACATATGCTTTTTGTGAGTGCAACGGAATTGGATAATAAATCGCACAAGGAATCGCCTTGTCTAATAAATGTTGCATTAAAGCATCACGATCTGCATCTATAATTCGCAATACATATTGGTGAAAAACGTGATCATTTTCGTTTGCATCAAAGTCTGGTGTAATAATATGTGCGTTTCCTGCAAAAGCTGCATTGTATTTTGTAGCGGCCAAACGACGCGCCGTATTATACTCGTCCAAAAGTGGCAATTTTGCATTTAAAACTCCAGCCTGAATACTATCCAAGCGCGAATTAACTCCCACAACATCGTGATGGTAACGCTCGTACATTCCGTGGTTTACAATTCCACGAATAATGTGTGCTAATTTATCATCGTTTGTAAAAATCGCTCCACCATCTCCATAACATCCTAAGTTTTTAGATGGAAAGAATGAAGTTGCTGCAACGTGACCAATAACTCCAACTTTAGTTTTTATTCCCGATTTAGAAATATAGTCAGCCCCAATTGCTTGTGCGTTATCCTCGATTACATACAAATTATGCTCTGCTGCAATTTCCATAATTGCATCCATATTTGCAGCACGACCAAATAAATGTACAGGAACAATTGCCTTTGTTTTTGGTGTAATTGCTTTTTTTATCGCCTCGATATCAATATTCATATTAACCATATCAACATCAACCAAAACTGGCGTCAATTGTAATAAAGCAATAACCTCAACAGTTGCTGCAAAAGTAAAATCGGCAGTAATAACCTCATCGCCTGGTTTTAAATCCAATCCCATCATTGCAATTTGCAAAGCATCTGTCCCGTTTGCACAAGGAATTACATGTTTTGCTCCTAAATAATCTTCAAGGCTTTTTTGAAATTGATGAACTAACGGTCCGTTTATATAAGTATTTGTATCTAAAACTTCTTGAATTGAAGTATCAACTGTAGTTTTTATTTTTTCGTATTGACTTTTTAAGTCAACCATTTGAATTTTTTTCATTTTCAATATATTTTTAAAATTAAAGACTTGTTTTGAAACAAGAATCTCTAAAAGGAGGAACAAAAATAGTTATTAATACCTTCAAACCAATGAAAATAATCGAAAGAAACGTAATTTAGCCACAAAAATAAACAGATGCTTTTTCTATATAATTTAGTTATTTCTATCGCAGGGTTTTTTCTGAAAATTGTAGCACTTTTTAGTCCGAAAATTAAGCTTTTTACTGAAGGCCGAAAAAATGTTTTTGCAATTTTGGAAGAAAAAATAAAACCAACAGATAAAACTATTTGGTTTCATTCGGCATCTCTTGGTGAGTATGAGCAAGGCTTACCAGTTATCGAAAAAATCAAAGAAAGATATCCTTCCCACAAAATCATTGTTACTTTTTTCTCTCCTTCCGGTTACGAAGTACGCAAAAACAATACAGTTGCCGATGTTACAATCTACCTACCGTTAGACACCAAAAGCAATGCGAAAAAGTTTTTAAAACTAACGCATCCTGATCTGGTGTTTTTCATCAAATACGAATTTTGGCTTAACTATTTAAGGGAGCTTGAAAAAAGTAAAACACCTACTTATTTAATTTCGGGAATTTTTAGAGAAAATCAAATGTTCTTTAAATGGTATGGCGGTTTTTACAGAAAAGCGCTAAAAGCTTTCACTTTCTTTTTTGTTCAAAACGAAAGCTCTAAAGAAAAAATCGAAGCTATTGGATTTCATAATGTAGTTGTGTCCGGCGACACTCGTTTTGATCGCGTAAATGCAATTTTAGAAAGAGATAATAATCTTGATTTTATCGAAAAATTTAAAAACAACTGTCCTACTATAGTTATAGGCAGTTCCTGGCCAAAAGACGAAGCGCTCTTAGCTGAATATATTAATGAAGCACCCGATAATGTAAAGTTTATTATTGCTCCACACAATATTAAAGCAGATCAAATTGCTAGTCTTAAAATCCAAATTACAAAGCCTACAGTTTTGTTTTCAGAAAAAGAGAATCAAGACTTATCAAAATACAACGTATTTATTATAGACACGGTTGGGTTATTGACCAAAATTTACAGCTACGGAACTATCGCTTACGTTGGAGGCGGTTTTGGAAACCCGGGAATTCACAATATCCTAGAACCTGCAACATTTGGAATTCCAATTGTGATTGGACCTAACTACTCTAATTTTGCCGAAGCAGTTCAGCTGGTTTCACTTGGCGGATGTATTGTAATCACCAATAATATTGATTTAAAACAGAATCTAGACCGATTACTCACAGATAAAGGCTTCCTTGAAGAAAAAAGCCGCATCTGCAAGACTTATATCCAAGAGAATAAGGGCGCTACAAATAGCATTATGAGCGTTATCCCATAAACATTTCACACAATTGACATCAAATATATCTGTCTTACAATGAACAAAAGAGCTCAAACGAGCTCTTTTTGCTTTTCTGATTTTATTAAATAATCAATCAAAAGCAATACAAACCACAAATAAGAGAATCAAAACAGCTAATTCTCTTATTGAATATTCAACGAAAAATAATTTATTTAAAATATACGATAATACCATATATTTTTCTTATTTTGGCATATTCTTTGATAACTAAGATAATCGTGAGCAATGAAAATATTTTAAAAAAAAAATAAAAAAATATTTTACATATTAAAAAATTTATATCTTTGCCACGAATTAATAATTAACCTTTTATAATAAAGTAAGATGAAAAAAGTATTTTTAAGTTTAGCTGTTGTTGCTGTTTTAACTGTTGTATCTTGTAAAAAAGCTGACGCTGCAGCTACTGAAGCTGTAGATTCTACTGCTGTTGCTGTTGATTCTGCTGCTGCTGTAGTTGATTCTGCTGCTGCAACTGTTGATTCTGCTGCTGCTAAAGTTGATTCTGCTGCTGCTAAAGTAGAAGAAGTAAAAAAATAATTAGAACCTAGTTTCTAAAAATTTTAAAACCATCCTTGAGATGGTTTTTTTTGTGATTAATTTTAAAATTAATCTTAAGCATAAAAAAAGCGATCACATTGTGATCGCTTTTTTTTATTACTCTATCTCTTCCCCAACTTCTTCCTCAATCAACTCATCTTCAAAAATCGATTCACTCGATGAGAAGTCCAAAATTTCAGATCTCGAACCATACGTTACAATTTCCTTTATTCCCTTTTGCAAAAGCAATTCCGTGGTGTATTTACGACTTGTTGCAAAATGAACCTCGCCCAACATCAATTTAAAGAAATACTTCCCTCCAGAACCTTTAAACTTCAAAAACTTAGCCTGATCTATATTCGCCTTAAACCTCTCAATATCCTCCTCACCTTCGAACTTCAATTCATAACTCAAACTCGTAAATATCACTTTCCCTTTTCTGGAAGTAAACACAAACTTGTATTCATCATTAAACCGCTTACTGATTACAAAAGCACCCATTTATTATTTTAGATTTTAAATTACTGATCTTAGATTCTCCAAAATAAATTTACTTCGTTCATTTATTTTGAGCTGCGCGAGTTTACACAATAAAAAAAGCCTCTTCAAAAGAAGAGGCTTTAGTACTCAGAGCGGGACTTGAACCCGCACGAACATTGCTGTTCACTGGATTTTAAGTCCAGCGTGTCTACCAATTTCACCATCCGAGCATTATATGGCTTTGAGCGAAAAACGGGGCTCGAACCCGCGACCTCGACCTTGGCAAGGTCGCGCTCTACCAACTGAGCTATTTTCGCATTTCAAATTCTTGTAAGAACCGCAACACCTGACTTGTTGTGTATTGCGAGTGCAAATTTAGGACATTTATTCAATTACACAAGCGTTTTTCAAAAAAAAATCACACTTATTTTATAACTTTCTGATAACCTAAACTTTAAACTTGAAACTTTTTTTGATTTTATTTCTTAACCAACATTCGCTTGATTTCATTCAGCTTCATCAGTGCTTCGACTGGTGTTATCGCGTTTATATCAAGACTCATGATCTCTTCTTTTATTTCTTCTAACAAAGGATCATCTAAATTAAAGAAACTCATTTGCATTTCATCCGCAGCAGATTTTACTCCGTTCAAAGCTTCACTCGAATGATTCTTCTCTAATTTCTTCAATAACTTCTGTGCTTTCAAAATTACAATTTGAGGCATTCCGGCCATTTTTGCCACATGAATTCCAAAACTATGTGCACTTCCACCTTTTACCAGCTTACGAATAAACAGAACAGTATCTTTTAATTCTTTTACTGCAACATTATAATTCTGAATTCTTGGCAAAGATTCCGTCATTTCGTTCAATTCGTGATAATGGGTCGCAAATAAGGTTTTTGGCTTTGACGGATGTTCATGCAAAAATTCGGCAATAGCCCAAGCAATCGAAATTCCGTCATACGTACTTGTTCCTCTTCCAATCTCATCCAACAATACCAGACTACGATCTGAGATATTATTCAAAATAGAAGCTGTCTCATTCATCTCGACCATAAAAGTAGATTCTCCCATCGAAATATTATCCGATGCCCCTACTCTGGTAAAGATTTTATCAACAATTCCCATTCTAACACTATCAGCCGGAACAAAACTTCCCATTTGAGCCAATAATACAATTAAAGCGGTTTGCCTTAAAATAGCCGACTTACCAGACATATTGGGCCCCGTAATCATTATTATTTGCTGCGTATCTCTATCTAAAAAAACATCATTGGCAATATAAGGTGTTCCAACAGGTAATTGTTTTTCAATTACCGGGTGTCTACCATTTTTTATTTCCAACTCAAAACTTTCGTCAATTTCAGGACATACATATTGATTCTCTATTGCCAATTGTGTAAACGAACACAAACAATCTAGTTGTGCTACCAAATTAGCATTCATTTGAACTGGCTTAATATAAGTTGCAATCCAGGCAATTAATTGTTCAAAAAGCTCTGATTCTATTTTATGAATTTTTTCTTCGGCACCTAAAATTTTGGTTTCGTATTCTTTTAATTCTTCAGTAATGTAACGCTCTGCATTTACTAAAGTTTGCTTACGAATCCATTCTGTGGGTACTTTGTCTTTATGCGTATTTCTAACTTCAATGTAATAACCGAATACGTTATTGAAAGATATTTTTAAAGATGAAATTCCTGTTCTCTCTGATTCTCTTTTCTCAATTCCTTCCAGATATTCTTTCCCAGAAGTCGAAATAGCACGCAAATCATCCAGCTCTTCGCTTATCCCTTTGGCAATTGCATTTCCTTTTGCAATTGCAACCGGCGCATCTTGATTTAGGGTCACTTTGATTTTCTCTCGCAACAAATCACAAGAATGCAAACTATCTCCAATAACTTTTACCGCTTCTTGCGGACTTTGTAGTGCTAATGTTTTTATTGGAATGATAGCGTCAAGAGATTCTTTTAAATATACAATTTCACGAGGGGAAACTTTCCCAGCAGCGATTTTCGAAATCAAACGTTCTAAATCTGAAATTTGCTTGATCTGATACTGAATATTTTGCAGTACGTCCGGATCTGATTTCAAATACGAAACCACATCATGACGTCCTTTTATTTTATTACTATCTTTTAAAGGAAGAGCCAACCAACGTTTTAACAAACGTCCTCCCATTGGCGAAAGCGTTCTGTCAATTACATCTAAAAGCGTAACTGCATTTGGATTATAACTATGATACAACTCTAAGTTACGAATTGTAAAACGATCCATCCAAACATAAGTATCTTCAGCAATACGCTGAATTGCTGTGATATGCTGAACGCGATTATGTTGTGTCTCGGACAAATAATACAAAATTGCACCCGACGCAATGATTCCTTCTTTTAACTCTTCAATTCCAAAACCTTTTAGCGAAACGGTTTGAAAATGCTTTGTTAAAGTTTCTAAAGCATAATCTTCCTTATAGATCCAATCTTCTAAATAAAAACTATGAAAATCCTCTCCAAAAGCAGCTTTAAAATCTCCCTTGTTATTCTTAGGAACCAGAACTTCACTTGGATTAAAATTCTGCAATAATTTATCTATATATTCTGCATTTCCCTGAGCGGTTAAAAACTCTCCTGTAGAAACATCTAAAAAGGAAATTCCTATATTTTTATTACTAAAATAAACCGATGCTAAAAAATTGTTTGTTTTTGATTGTAAAACCTCGTCATTTAAAGAAACGCCCGGAGTTACAAGCTCTGTAACGCCACGTTTTACAATAGTTTTAGTCATTTTTGGATCTTCAAGCTGATCGCAAATTGCAACACGAAGTCCCGCTTTAACTAATTTTGGCAAATAGGTATTGATGGAATGATGCGGAAAACCTGCCAAAGCGGTTTCAGTTTCAGAACCTGCTCCTCTTTTAGTTAAAGTTATTCCAAGAATTTTTGAAGCCCTAATAGCGTCTTCTCCAAAGGTTTCGTAAAAATCACCTACTCTAAAAAGCAAACATGCATCAGGATATTTTCTCTTGATTTCGTTGTACTGTTTCATTAAAGGTGTCTCTTTCACCACTTTCTCTTTCGCTGCCAAATTATTGTATTTTAAATGAAATTTTGTGACAGCGAATTTATAATATTTTAGCGGCATATAGAAGAGCTTCAAAAATTAAAATATTTTAAGTAATTTTTAAGTCGAGATATTAGAATTTTCTCTAGATTTGTTCATAATTAAAAAAGACCCTACAAGATGAAAAAAATAATCTTAATTGCTATGTTAGTTGTGGCTGGAATCGCTACTTCTAACGCTCAAAGCACTAAAAAAGCTGCTAAAGCTGCTAAAGTTGAAGGAGCTGGAATGGCTTTTGAAACAGAAACTATTGATTACGGAACTATCGCTCATAATGCCGATGGAAAACGTGAGTTTGTTTTTGTAAACAACGGAACTAAACCATTAATCATTACTAACACACTAGGTTCTTGTGGTTGTACTGTACCAACAACTCCAAAAGAGCCAATCGCTCCAGGTGCTAAAGGTATTATTGGTGTAAAATATGCTACTGACAGAGTTGGTGCTTTTACAAAAACTGTAACTGTTACTTCTAATGCCGAAGGACAACCAACAAAAGTACTTACTATTAAAGGTACAGTTTTACCAGATCCAGTTAAAAGCTAATCTGAAAAACAAAATAAAATAAATCGAAAAAGCTTCCTTATCTTTGGAAGCTTTTTTTATGACCTGAATACAACACAAATGAGAAAACTAGAAAATAGCGAACTTGACAGAAAATCGATTGAAGATTTTAAAAAATCAGATAAAACGCCTTTAATAATAGTATTAGACGACATTCGTAGCTTACACAATATTGGATCTGTGTTTAGAACTTCTGATGCTTTTTTGGTCGAAAAAATAATCTTGTGCGGTATTACTGCAACTCCTCCTAACAAAGAAATTCACAAAACTGCTCTTGGCGCTACCGAAACTGTAGCATGGGAACATCATGAAAATGTATTAGAAGTTATTGAAAATCTTAAAAAAGAAAACGTAATAACAATGGCAATTGAGCAAGTTGAAAGTTCCATTTTTCTACAGGATTTTAAAGTGACAAAAAATCAAAAATATGCATTGGTTTTTGGCAATGAAGTTTATGGCGTTGCACAGGAAGCCGTTGCCATTTGTGATGGCTGTATTGAAATTCCTCAATTAGGCACAAAACATTCTTTAAACATTGCAGTTAGCGCCGGAATTGTAGTTTGGGATTTATTTCAAAAATTAAACTGGCCAAGCAACGTTTAGATACAACATTTTGTATTCTAAAAAATATTATTTTATATGAAATTCGAAATTTATATGTTAGAATTTTAAATATATTTTTTTGTTATCATAAAATTGATACTTTTATGAAATGAAAAATATTAATTTCTTAACAATATCATTTTTGTTTTTCGTTTTTTGTTTTAATCAATCTTACGCAAATAAGACGATTAAAACTTTAAACAGAAATGCCATTGCAATAAAGAATGATACTTTAAAATCAAACAAAAAAAACACATCTAAAGTAAATTTTGATGTTACTCCTCCAAGAATTATAGCTTCCGGAGATCAATTCTACTGCCCGCAAAACACCATTAATATTGTAACCTCGATTCAAATTTTTCATGATCCTCTAGAATTAGGAACTAAAGCTGGATATATTCAAATTTCTTCTGGCTACTCGAGTTTAGACAAATTGGAACTTGCTAACCTAGCAGCTCATCCAACAATTAAAACGAGTTGGGATCCTGTTGCAGGAAAATTAACCATCGAAAATTCAGCAGGAGGAGATATCCCATATTCTGATCTAGAATTTGCGATTAAAGATGTCGTATTCTCCAATTCTTCAAGTACAGCTTCTGGCACAAGAACTTTTTCGATAACAATTGGTCAAGCCAATTTTTTACCCTCAACGCAACATTTCTATTTATTCGTTCCCAGCATTGGCATATCGTGGAGCCAGGCAAAAACAGCAGCCGAAACAAGTACTTATTATGGGCTTAAAGGATATTTAGCTACTATTTTATCTGCAGACGAAGCCAAACTAATTGGAGAACAAGCCTCTGGAACCGGATGGATTGGTGGTAGTGATGCCGAAACCGAAGGTGTATGGAAATGGGTTACAGGCCCTGAAGCCGGAACTGTTTTTTGGAACGGAGCTGCAAATGGATCGACACCCAATTTTGCTTTCTGGAATACAGGCGAACCAAACAATCAGGATAATGAAGATTACGCGCATATTACTCAACCAGGAGTTGGCATTAAAGGCTCTTGGAACGATTTATCGAACACTGGAGCTGGCGGCGGCGATTATCAACCAAAAGGCTATGTTGTCGAATTTGGCGGAATGCCGGGCGAATCACCTTTAGAAATTGCTGCAAGTACCAAAATTACCATTCCTGTTGCAACACCTGGTCCAAATCCAAGTGCAATTTGCGATTCGGGTAGTTTTGTTTTAACCGCCACCGCAACCCCAGGCGCAACAATAAGCTGGTACGATAGTGCAACGGGAGGAACAGTTTTAGGAACAGGAAATACCTTTACTACTCCAGTTATAAACACAACAACAACTTATTATGTTGATGCTAGTTGCGAATCTAATCGAAAATCAGTTATCGCTACTATAAATACAACTCCTAATACACCAGTTGCAACTCAGTCGACATATTCTAACTGTGGAGCAGGATCTGTAACGATTCAAGCTACTGCAAATATTGGCGTGATCAATTGGTTTGCCGCTTCAACTGGAGGTACAAGTTTATACACAGGAAATAATTTCCAAACACCTGTAATTTCAGCAAATACTACTTATTATGCCGAAGCTTCAAATAATGGCTGTATTAATACAAATCGTACTCCGGTAAATATTGTTATTTATAGTCCGCCAGTAGTTACTGATGAAACTGTAATATTATGCGAAAATCAAGAAATTAATCTCGACGCAGGAATTGCTGGAATGACTTACAAATGGAGCACTGGCGAAACTGCTCAAATAATTACGGTTGCAACTGGTGGAACTTACACAGCTGACGTTACAAGTCCAAGTCCGGAAAACTGTACAAGTCGAAAAACAATTATTGTCGACGAGCATCTAATTCCTAAAATTTCACGTGTTGATGTTAACGGCTCGCAAGCTGTTATTTATCTTACTAAGGATGCTGATTATTATGAGTATTCTGTAGATGGATTAACTTTTCAGGATTCTAATGTTTTTTATGATGTTCCCGCTGGATTAAGAACTGCTTTTGTTCAGGAAAAAAATGGTTGCGGAGGTGATACTTTTAACTTTATTGTCATTATTTTCCCTGCATTTTTTACTCCAAACAATGACTCATTTAATGATTCGTGGGAGGTTGCTGGAATGGAAAATTATCCGCAAGCACAAGTAACTATTTTTGATCGATACGGAAAACTTGTGGCACAGCTAAATGGTTCTAAAATGAGTTGGGACGGAACTTTAAACAAAACCCCTCTACCGGCTTCTGATTATTGGTACGCAATGAAAATCGATAATGACCATCCTGTTTTAAGAGGTCATTTTTCTTTAAAAAGATGAGTTTAATTAGGGAATTTGATAATTAGAAAATGAGATAATTATTGGAATGCATTAATTAGAAAATGTGCCAATTAGATAATGAGATAATTATTGGAACGCATTAATTAGAAAATGTGTCAATTTAGAAAATTAAATAATTATTGCAATGCTATTTTTTTACAAACATAAACAATTGTCTAATTTTCTAATTATCTAATTATCTAATTGCCACATTAATTCAATTTCTTCTGAATTTCATTCAATATAAAAAGATAATCTTCATGCTTTTTTACAAAATCACGATCTGAAACATCTATTATCAAAACATTCAAATCTGCCTGTGTTTTGATGTACTCCAAGTAGCCATTATTTATTTTATCCAAATATTCTGCCTCAATATTCTGCTCGTAATTTCGTCCACGTTTTTTGATGTTTTGAAGCAAACGCTCTGTGTTTTGATACAAATAAATGTACAAATCAGGCTTTGGCATTTCTTTATAAATAATATCAAATAAGTTTCGGTACAAACGGTATTCATCTTCTGCAAGCGTAATTTTTGCAAAAATCAATGATTTGAAAATATGATAATCGGCTACGATGAAATCCTTAAATAAATCAAACTGAGCCAAGTCATCAGATAATTGCTGATAACGATCTGCTAAGAAAGACATTTCTAACGGAAAAGCATATCGGTTTTGATCTTTATAAAATTTAGGTAAAAACGGATTATCGGCAAAACGCTCTAAAACTGTTTTGGCATTAAAATCTTCAGCAATTTTTTGTACCAAAGTGGTTTTTCCTGCTCCAATATTTCCCTCAAAAGCGATATAATTAAAATTCTCGAGTGTAATTCCCTGCAAAGGATTCTTTAAATTTTGAACCACTGTACAAACACTATCGTCTGGCGAAATCGCAATTAACTCTACAATAGATTTCTGAAAAACGGGATGTTTCCAATCTATATTTAAATCCTGCATTGGCAACAATACAAAATTTCGGTTTTGCATTAACGGATGTGGAATTTGCAGTTTTTCTGATTCAATAATTTCATCATCAAAAAAGATCAAATCAATATCAATAAGTCTAGATTGATAACCTTCTTGATTAGATCGAATACGACCCAATTGTTTTTCAACTTTCAAAACCTGATTCAGTATTTTTTGGGCAGATGAATTGGTGTGCAAAATCAATGCACAATTATAAAAAGCATCACTCTCAAAGCCCCATGCAGGAGTTTCGTATAATCTGGAAACTCTGATTACAGTTCCCACTTCCTGATGTATCAAATCGATACAACTTTCGATGTTTGCTAACCTGTTTCCCTGATTACTTCCTATAGATAAAACGACTTGATGCTGTGACTTCATAATTACTGCAAATTAACTAAAACTATTTTAGAATTACCTACATTATTTGCCTCAAGAATCAGAAGTTTTCAAGAGATATAAACTCTTCTTTTGTTAATTATTTTCTTTAAATCAACAAAATAACATTTATTATCTTACAAAATTACATATCTTTATTTTTATAATTTAAAAATGTAAAAACTAAACTTATTTCGTCAAATACGGAACAAGAATTAATTCGTTTTTAGATTACATTTGTAACAAACCAACCTTTTTTGCTACTTATTAAAAAAATATTATTATGAAGTTTTTAGGAAATGTAATTGCCACAGTTATTGGTATTTTTGTATTTATTATGCTCTTCTTTTTTGGAGTAATTCTTATTGGGACTATTTTTGGAGGAGACGACTCCGTTTCAGTCAAAAGTGATTCTGTTATAGAATTAAATTTAAAGCAAATTCAAAATGATTATGCCGGAAAATACAAAGACCCTTGGGTAACTGTTTTTTCAGATAAAAAAGGAATTGGTCTAACGGATGTTATCAATGCAATCGAAGCTGCAAAAACAGATGACAATATTAAAGGAATCTCGATCTTAAACGACGAATCTTCACTAGGATTAGCTCAATATAAAGATTTAAGAAACGCACTTGAAAGCTTCAAAAAATCAGGAAAATTTGTTTGGGCTTATGCTAATACCTATTCTCAAAAAGAATATTACCTAAACTCTGTTGCTAATACTATTTATTTAAATCCTGCAGGAGATTTAGATTTTAAAGGACTTTCGTCTGAAGTAATGTTCTTTAAAGATTTTCAGGATAAATCCGGTATTCATATGGAAGTGATTCGTCACGGAAAATATAAAAGTGCTGTTGAACCATTTTTAGAAAACAAAATGAGTGATGCCAATAGAGAGCAAGTAACAGCGTTATTAAATTCGCTTTGGGCAACGGTTTCTACTGATATTTCAAAAAGCAGAAATATTCCGCTACCTAAACTAAACGAAATCGCAAATGGTTTATTGGCAAGAACTCCAGAAATGGCAAAAGCTCAACATTTGGTTGACATTATTGCTTATGAAGATGTTTACCATAATGCAATCAAAAAAGCTTTAAAAGTTACTGGAGACGATGACTACAACAAAATTTCGATTTCAGATTATACTCAAAACAATATTACAACTGCGTTAACCAATACTGCAACAGATCAAATTGCGGTTATTTATGCTCAAGGCGAAATACAAAGCGGCGAAGGAGATGTAACTGTAATTGGCGAAGGTTCTATGCGTCGTTCTTTGCAAGAAGCGCGTAAAAACGAAGATGTAAAAGCAATCGTTCTTAGAATTGATAGTCCGGGTGGAAGCGCTTTGACTTCTGATTTAATTTGGAGAGAAATTGAAATTACTAAAAAAGTAAAACCAGTTGTGGTTTCTATGGGAAATTATGCTGCATCTGGCGGTTATTATATTGCTTGTAACGCCAACAAAATTTTTGCTGAGAATAACACAATTACGGGTTCTATTGGAGTTTTTGGAGTTTTACCAAACTTTAGCCCATTAGCCAATAAATTAGGAATTAATACTGAACAGGTAAAAACACACGAAAACGCAGCTAGCTATAGCCCATTTGTACCACTTGACGAAAAGTTTAAAGCTTTTACGCTAGAAGGCGTTGAACATATCTACAACACTTTTGTAACACATGTTGCCGAAGGTAGAAAAATGACTTTTGCTCAAGTTGATGCTATTGCTCAAGGAAGAGTTTGGTCAGGAACTGAAGCTGTAAAAATTGGCTTGGTAGACAAAATTGGAGGATTAAATGATGCTATTGCCGAGGCAGCAAAAATTGCCAAAGTAAAAACATACAGTACACAAAATTATCCTGAATACGAAAAAACATTCAACGATCTTCTTTCTAATCTTCCTTTTGCACAATCAAAAGAAGCTTTTATTAAAGAAGAAATTGGCGAAGAAAACTATATGCTAATTGAGCAGGTTAAAAGACTTCAAAAACAAAAAGGAGTTCAGGCAATTCTTCCATTTGGATTAAATATCAAATAATTCCAATAAAATGAAAAAAGCTTTTGTTTTTCTTGCCGTTTTATTCCTAAGCTTTGTAAACGCTCAGGATAAGAGTGAAAAAACTTTTAAGGAATCTCCTTTAGTTTTAAAGATTAATGTAGTCGAGATATTTGGCACACTAACCACTCCTAATAATTTAACCAAGAGAGTTCCGGTAGCGCTTATCATTTCTGGTTCAGGACCAACAGATAGAGATGGCAATAACCCAATGATGAAAAATAATTCATTAAAAATGCTATCTGAAGCTTTGGCTAAAAATGGCATTGCAACATTACGATATGACAAAAGAGGAATTGGCGAAAGTAAAGCCGCAGCTGTAGCTGAAGCAAATTTAGTTTTTGAAAATTACACCGAAGATGTAAAAAGCTGGATTAACTTACTCAAACAAGACAAACGTTTTTCTGAAGTAATTGTTATTGGACATAGCGAAGGTTCATTAATAGGAATGATTGCCGGTGCAAAAGCCAACAAATTTATTTCGATTGCAGGTCCCGGAGAATCTGCAGATAAATTAATAAAAGCACAAATTGCATCTAAATCGAATAAACAATTGGACGATATGACTTTCCCAATCATTGATAGTTTAAAAAGAGGAAACAATGTGAAAAAAGTCGATCCAATGCTTAATTCTCTTTTTAGACCAAGTATTCAGCCCTATTTAATTTCATGGTTTAAATACAATCCGCAAGAAGAAATTAAAAAGTTAACAGTTCCTATTTTAATTGTTCAGGGAAACAATGATCTACAAGTAACCGTAAAAGATGCCGAGCTTTTGTCGCAGGCCAATAAAAACGCTGAACTTTTAATTGTGGATAAAATGAATCACGTAATGAAAATTGTTGACGGAGACCAACAAGCAAATTTTGCAAGCTATAGTAATGAAACCTTGCCTATTTCTGAAGTCATGACCAGCAAGATTATTTCTTTCATTAAAAAATAATTAAAATCATAAAACCATTAAAAATCCGTTTGAACTATATTCAAGCGGATTTTTACTTTAACAAAATTTAAGTATAATTCTTACATTTTTATATAAACTTTATATACAAACTCAATCTAAAAAACTATTTTTGCACGGTTCTATTTTAAATTTAAACACTCAAAATTTATCTATATGTTAAAGAAAATTTTAAAAATATCTGCCATTGTTCTTGTGGTCATTGTAGCAACATTGTTTGCTATTCCATATTTCTTTAAAGACCAAATAAAAGCCAAAATTGCCGAAGCAATTAACGAAAGTGTCGATGCTAAAGTAAGTTTTACTGATGCAGATTTAAGCTTGTTTAGAAACTTCCCAAATGCTACAGTTGGAATAGAAAAACTAGTTATCATTAACAAAGCTCCTTTTGAAGGCGATACCTTAGTTTCGCTGGGACAATTGAACTTAAAAATGAGTATTAAGGAGCTTTTTAAAGGCAAAGACGAACCTTTAAGTATTCAGGGAATTAGCTCTACAAATGGTTTAATCAATATTATCTTTAACAAGGATGGTGTTGGCAACTTCGATATTGCTTTAAAAGATAAAGACAAAACACAAAAAGACGACAAAAGTAAACCACTTTCTTTAAAAATTCAGGGGTATAAAATTGAGAATTTTACCTTTAGATATATTGATCAGGGTTCTAAAATAAAAATGGTCATTGATAGTTTAAACCACGAAGGAACAGGAGATTTTACCAATTCTAAATTAGATTTGACTACAAAATCTACAGCAAAAGTTTCTTTGGATATGGATAAGATCAATTACATGAAAAATGTAAAATTAACGCTAGACGCTGTTTTAGGAATTGATTTAGAACAAAGTAAATATACCTTTAAAGAAAACAAAGCATTAATTAATCAATTGCCTTTAGAGTTTGACGGTTTTATTCAGATGGTTGATGCGGGTCAGAATTATGATTTAAAATTTAAAACCCCAACCTCATCATTTACCAATTTCTTAGGTTTAATTCCATCGGCTTATTCTTCTGGTTTAAATGGCGTTAAAACTACAGGAGATTTTACTGTCTCAGGTTTTGCAAAAGGTCAGCTAACAGAAACAACTGTACCAAAATTTAACGTTAAAATCGCCTCTAATAATGCTTCTTTTCAATATCCTAACTTACCAAAATCAGTTCAGAATATTGTAATTGATACTAAGATTATTAATGAAACCGGAATATTAAATGATACTTACGTTAATCTGGACAAACTTTCGTTTAGAATTGATCAGGATGTTTTTAATGCTAAAGCGAATATTAAAAATATTACTGTAAATCCTTTTGTAAATGCGGCATTAAAAGGAACAATCAACTTGGCTAATCTTTCAAAAGCATATCCAATAAAAATGGACAAACCTTTGACTGGTATTTTAAAAGCTGATGTTACTACTCAATTTGACATGGCATCTGTAGAAAAAAGTCAATATCAAAATATCAAAAATGCAGGAACTATGAGTTTGTCAGGATTTAAATATACTGACGAAAACAATAAATCAATGAACATTAGTACTGCCTTAGTAGAATTTAACCCAAGTACAATTAATTTGAAAAAATTTGATGCTACAACAGGAAAAAGCGATTTAAGTGTTACTGGTGTTTTAGAAAACTTCTACGGTTTTATGTTCAAAAAACAAGAGTTAAGAGGAAACTTCAATATGAGTTCAAACCAATTGGCAGTTGACGATTTTATGACTGCAGGTACACCTGCAACAAAAGAAACTACTGCGAAACCAGCTGAAGCCATAAAGATTCCTGCTTTTTTAAATTGTACGTTAAATGCTAAAGCAACAACTGTTTTATACGATAATTTAAAATTGAAAGATGTTTCAGGAAGATTAATTGTAAAAGACGAAAAAGCTACTTTAGAGAATTTTAAAACCTCTATTTTTGGTGGAACAATTGGTTTAACAGGAACGGTTTCGACCAAAACTAAAGTACCAACTTTTGACATGAATTTAGGTTTTAATCAAGTTGATATTGCACAAACTTTTACGCAATTGGACATGATGAAAAAAATTGCACCTATAGCAGGAATCATAAACGGGAAATTGAACTCTACTATAAAACTAAACGGAAATTTAGATGCTAAGGAATTAACTCCGGATTTAAGTTCTATTTCTGGCGATTTGTTAGGCCAATTACTTTCGACTACCATAAATTCTAAAAATTCAACTTTATTAAATGCTTTAACTTCGAATATTAAATTTATCGACATGAGTAAAGTAAATTTGAATGACATTAAAGCGGCATTGACTTTTGAAAATGGTAAAGTAAATGTAAAACCTTTTGATATTAAATATCAAGATATTAAAATTACCGTTGGCGGAACTCATGGTTTTGATCAAACAATGAATTACAACTTAAAACTTGATGTTCCGGCTAAATATTTAGGAAACGAAGCCAATGCTTTTCTTGCAAAAATGTCGCCTGCCGACGCAGCAAAACTGCAAAACATTCCGATAAACGCTGTGATTACAGGTAACTTTTCTAATCCGAAAATATCAACAGATATGAAAACCGCTGTAACAAGTTTGGCTACTCAAGTGGCAAATCAGCAAAAAGAAAAGTTGACTCAAAAAGGTACTTCTGCCCTAAATGATTTAATTAATAAAAATACAAAGGCAAAAGACACAACTCAGGCTGCAAAAACAGAGAAAGAACAAAAAACTCAGGAAGTGACGAAGAAAGCAAGTGACTTAATAAACGGTTTATTTAAGAAGAAATAAACCAAGTATTACAATACAAAAAGAGGCATTCGTAAAATAAACGAATGCCTCTTTTTTATTTCTGATTTTATCTAAATAGCGTCTGAATAGATGCCTAACTTTCCGTTATTTAAAATTGAATTGATGATTTTTATGTAATCTTTTTTAGCATATAAATTTACATCAATTGCAACACTACAATTATCATAAGGCTCATATTTTTTAATATTTGACACAGAAAATAATCCAATTGTTGGCGTTTGAACAGCACTAGCCAAATGCATTATTCCACTATCTGCACCAATAAACAAATCAGCATTGGCAATAACAGATCCAATTTCGCGAATATCTTTACTATAAAATGTTGGAGCCACAAATCCAATTTGCGAAACATTTTCTACAGGTAAAATTTCGATAATATTAAAATCTTTATATTCTTCTTTAAGTTGTGTATAGAAGTTATTCCACCAATCTTCAGACAAACATTTTGCGCCTGTTGCAAAAGTAAATATGCAAATTGTTCTTTTTGTATTCTGAACTAAATCATTTAAAATTTTCTTTCCTTCGGCAATTTCAGAAGAAGATAATTTAAGATCTATAGGAGCTACTAATTTATTACTTTGTGCTAATCTAAGTTTTGTTAAGTAATATCTAAAATTGTAAACGGGGTATTTTGCTATGTGGTCGTAATCACTTTTTACAAGTTGAGATTCATCAATTAAATCTCCAAAAAATTTGTACTTAGCATTAGAAAATTGGACTGCTAAACGTCCTGAAGAAGAGTTTTGATCTACGTTTATCGCAAGATCATAATTTTGTCTTTTTATTGAAATCCATACTTTAATATATTTCAATAAGCTTTTAAAGGGCTTTTTGGGTAAATCGATTATTTTATTAACACTGTCATAATTCTCAAAAATTATTGGAGCTAACGTTCCCTTAACAAATAAATCGATTTTACAATTTGGAAATATTTCTGTTACTTCCTGAACGAGTGGTGTAATTAGCAGCAAGTTTCCTAACCTCCCATTTGGTCTGCAAATTAAAACTCTTTTAATTTCGGTTTTATCAACCAAAATAATATCGAGCTCTGTCTTTGGTTTTCCAATGTTTTTAGTCAGGCCACGCATTACACCACGCCTATAATCGTTTATTTTATTTAAAAAACTCATCTATAAAAAATTTCAAGGATTAAAAAAATCTTTATCTAATTTTAAAAAAGTCAAAAGATTGACCAGGTTCAAAACTAGGCTTTCTTTCTTTTCAAAATTAAATTCTTCCAATAAGCTATTATTACAAAATTGTAACCAAATGTATCAACATTCACATTTATAGCTTCTTAAAGGAGATTTAAAATTACAAAAAATATTCTATAAATAAATAACTATTAGATAGTTAGCATTTTTAACTCTACCAACACCCCATTTTACTAGACGTTTATAGTAACAACATAGCCCTCTGAACCTCGAATATTAAAAACAGTTCCGTTCTCAAAAATTAAATATTGCCCTTTAATTCCAACCAATTTCCCTTGAAACGAAGGCGATTTATCTAAGTTCAAACTCGCAACTTTAGTTGGGTAACTTAAGACCGGATATTGCAATTCATATAAATCATTTTTTTGAGCATAAAAGTATTCTTGAACTTCTGGCGGAATCAAACTTTCGACTTTTGCTTTCTCTGCAATTAAATCAAAATTTTCACCTGCATTTTGAAGCATTTTTCTCCAGTTCGTTTTATCAGTATAATGATCTTTTAGAGCAACCTCTGTAATTCCTGCTAAATATCGATTAGGAACCTCAACTATTGCAATTGCCTGCGTAGCGCCCTGATCGATCCAACGTGTTGGAACCTGAGTTTTACGCGTTACCCCAACTTTTATTTCGCTGGCAACAGCCAAATACACAACGTGCGGTTGCAATTGTACTTTTTGTTCATAGTCTAAATCACGATCTGCAATTCCTAAATGCGCTGTACTTAATTCTGGTCGCATAATCCAGTCACCAACTGCGGGACTTGAATAAAAACATTCGTAGCAAAAACCCTGACGGTATATCTTTTTCTTTTTATGGCAATTCAAACATTCAAAACCTACAAAGTTAATCTCAATCTCTTTGTTTAGTAACTGATTCATATTTAAGAAACTGTCTTCAAAAACTAAATAGTATTGAATTGGTTTTCCTAATTCCGTTTGCATTTTTGTAAGTACTCCTTGATATTGCATATGATTTTAGATTGCTGATTTTAAATTTTAGATTTATGCCGAAAGTGAATTTTTCGCGCAAATAGAATGGTTTTTTTTACAAAAAAACACTATTTTTGATACAACGACAAAGTTAATATTTGTCTATCGATATTCAAATTTTAAATTTTCTGATTTATACACTAATTGTAGTAATCTGAGATTTAAAATCTAAAATCAGCAATCTAAAACTAAATTCTTTCCATGCCCTTATCAATAATCAACTCTTTTGCTTCTTGGGTCCTGAAACAAAGGATACATCAGATAGAACTTTTTCTAAAATACCCTAATGAAGTTCAGGAAGAACTATTGCATAATTTATTGACGTCCGCAGAAAATACTGTTTTAGGGAAGCAATATGATTTTGAATCGATTAACTCGTATCAAACTTTTACCGAAAGGGTTCCTATTTCTACTTATGAAGAACTACAACCTTTAATCGAAAGAACTCGTCAGGGCGAGCAAGGTGTTTTTTGGGAAACTCCTATAAAATGGTTTGCCAAATCGAGTGGAACTACAAATGCTAAAAGTAAATTTATTCCTGTAAGTAATGAAGCTCTTGAAGATTGCCACTATAAAGGCAGTAAAGATTTGCTTTGTTTGTACTTGAACAACAACGAAGATTCTGAATTGTTTTTAGGAAAAAGTCTTCGCTTAGGCGGAAGTTCCCAGATTTATGAAAACAATAATACTTTCTTTGGAGATCTATCGGCTATTTTGATTGAGAATATGCCAATTTGGGCTGAGTTCAGCAGTACGCCAAGCAGTAAAACTTCGTTAATGAGTGAATGGGAAGCCAAGATTGCCGCTATTATTAATGAAACCAAAAACGAAAATGTAACCAGTTTTGCAGGTGTTCCATCGTGGATGTTGGTTTTAATGAATAAGGTTCTCGAAAATACTGGTAAAGAAAGTTTACTTGAAATTTGGCCAAATCTGGAAGTTTACTTTCACGGTGGTGTAAGTTTTTCTCCGTACAAAGAACAATACAAGAAAATATTACCAAGTAAAGATTTTAAATATTACGAAATATACAATGCTTCTGAAGGCTTTTTTGCCATTCAGGATTTGAATAATTCAAGCGATTTATTGTTGATGTTGGATTACGGAATTTTCTACGAGTTTATCCCAATGGATACTTTTGGAACTCCAAACCAAAAAGTGATTCGTTTGGCCGATGTCGAGTTAGATAAAAACTATGCAATTGTTATCACTACAAACTCTGGTTTATGGCGTTATTTAATTGGCGATACCGTTCGTTTTACTTCATTGAATCCTTATAGAATAAGAGTTACCGGAAGAACCAAACACCATATTAATGTTTTTGGCGAAGAATTAATGGTCGAAAATACTGACCAGGCAATTGCCAAAGCTTGCCAAATTACACATACTGAAGTTATCGATTATACGGTTGCTCCTATTTTTATGCAAGACAAAGAAAAAGGCGCTCACGAATGGATGATCGAATTCAAGAAAAAACCTGCCGATGTTGGGCTTTTTCAAAAAGTACTAGATGAAACGCTACAAACTTTAAACTCAGATTACGAAGCAAAACGCCATAATAATATGACTTTAAATCCGCTTGTGATAAATGTAGCACGTGAAAATTTATTTTACGATTGGTTAAAAGAACGTGATAAATTAGGCGGACAACATAAAATTCCGAGACTTTCGAATCAAAGAGATTATTTGGAACAGTTGAAAGAGATGTAGAATTTATGTTGTAAATATCTTGTACTTAATAATTATAAAATAATGAAACTATTTAACTTCTTTCGACGAAAAGAAATTAGCGAGATACAACATGAAAATTGCATTTATTTCCATGAAGATCTCTTTAATCAAGTTGAATTTCTTCCGAGAGAGAACTTATCATATCTCAAAACAGAAAACAAACAAATTGAATATTTTGGAGAAGAGAATTCTGACGCACTTGGATTTAAAGATATTTATATGCGAAAGGATAATCCAATAACACTTGCTGACAAAAAGATAACTCTTGACAAACTGAATAAGATCCTGACTTATTATGAATTTAAAAAATATTCAGAAGTTTACGAAGGTTATGGGTCAGCAAAATATAAATGCGAAAATACTTTTGCATACACTTATGATGGAGCCGAAATATTTGTTTCTATAAAAAATGATTTTGTCAATGATTTCTGGATTAATAACTTTAGATTCCATGAAGATTCTGAAACCAAAACTAAATTAAGGAATTTACTATCGAAAATAGGCAATGAAATAGATTTAATATTGAATGATTGGGATTTAGCGACCATCATTGATTTGAAAGATGAGTTAGAGATTCAAAAATATTTAGACGAAGAATTATGATCCTCACTTCTACAAGCATCTTGCTTGTGAACACAATTAGAAGTATTATTGAGAGAAGTTAAAAAAACATAGGATCTAAAATAAATTTAAAAAAATTGCTAAATTAGAAATGAAGTCAATAGAAAAATTACAAAATTTAATTCCGCTAGGATACCTCTTTCTTGTAGTAATGGGGATTTTAAAAGAAAGTGTTTATTTTTATCAACTGAAAATCAACATCTTAAAATATTCGACAATTATGGACATTTTAATAAGTCCAATTGCTGATTTAACCGCAAATCCACTTATATTATTTTTCATAATCCTCTTTTTACTTCTTATAACCCTTATTCTGCTTCTTATTTATAATTATCGTTCTAAAAACTGGGTTAAAAAAAAATTTAACCTTAATGATAATGAACCATCAACTGATATCATTAAAAGTAAATTAAAAAAAGCTTTTTTACTTGCTGTAAGTACTGGAATACTGAGCTTTTTTTTAGGAATTGGCCTTGGCGGAGGAAAAAATATGGCTCAAAAAATCAAAAACAATAAACTGGAATACAAACAAAAGCTGACCTTTAATACTGGAGAAACTGAAAATATTTTCTTGATAGATGCTAATAGCGCTTATTATTTTTATCTAATAGCAAAAAGCAAATCCATAAAAATTGCTCCCATCGGAGCTATCAAAACTATTGAATTAGAAAATTAAAAAATGAAAAAATACTTTCTCTTTTTAATATTAGCGCTGATTTCCTGTGCAAAAAGTGAACATCAAAAAATAATTGTAATTCAACCTTTAGGGAATTTTAATACTGAAGAAGCAAAGGAAGTTTATAATAAAATACGAACTATCAGCCCGAACGTTGTTTTAAGATCTAACATTCCATTTCCTGAAAATGCTTTTTACCAACCTCGAAACAGATATCGAGCGGACAGTATTATCAAAACTATTAAAAATAATATTGGCAAAGATTCTGTGATTGTAGGCTTATCGAATAGTGATATTAGCGTAACCAAAGGAAAAATAAAAGATTGGGGCGTTATGGGATTGGGTTATCATCCTGGCAAATCTTGTGTAGTTTCTGATTACAGATTACGCAAACAAAATAAAAACGAACAATTTTACAAAGTAGTCTTACACGAATTGGGACATACTGAAGGTTTACCTCACTGCCCAACAAAATCATGTTTAATGAGAGATGCCGAAGGTAAAAATCATATTGATGAAGAAACTGATTTTTGTATAAAGTGCAAAACCTATTTAATTAAAAAAGGATGGAAATTAAGCAATGCGCAAACTTGATTGACCAAATGAAACATATATAATTAACCAAAAACTAAAACCAAATGAAAACCAAGAAATTTGCAGAAATGACTACTGAAGAATTAGTAAAAACTAAAAAAATATCGAAAGGCGTTACGTATGCGTTTGTGATACTTTTAATTTTATTATTAGGAGCTAATGTTTTCCTTGTACTAAAAAAAGGTTTCGGTCCTTTGCAAATTATTCCATTCACACTGTTACCGTTACTTTTTTTAAATTTTTACAATCTGAAACAAATTAAAAAGGAATTGAAATCCAGAGAGAATTAAGAAGACGTTTCTTCTAACTGCATAATAAAAAAACCTTAGCTTTAAAAACTAAGGTTTTTGTTTTTTAATGGAAACCTATATGTCATCTCGAGCGAATGGAGAAATCGCACTCGCATCTCGACAAAGATTGGCGACATTGTTTACGGAATTTGTAGTGTGATTTCTCCCTGTGGTCGAAATGACAAAAATGTCGCAAACGTTGATTTATTACATCATATCAATATATCTGTCATGGTATCCTAATAAGTATAAAACTCCATCAAGACCTAAACTTGAAATTGATGTTGAGGCATTTTCTTTTACTTTTGGTTTTGCGTGAAAAGCGATTCCCAGACCTGCTAGATTTAACATTGGCAAATCGTTGGCTCCGTCACCAACCGCAATTGTTTGGTTAATATGAATTCCTTCTTTCTCAGCAATGGCAGTTAGGTATTCGGCTTTCTTTTGTCCGTCAACAATATCACCCAAATATTTACCGGTTAATTTACCGTCTTTAATCTCTAATTGATTGGCGTGAACGTAATCGATTCCTAATTCTTTTTGTAAATATTCTCCAAAATAGGTGAATCCTCCAGAAAGAATTGCCGTTTTATATCCGTAATATTTTAAGGCTTTCATTAAACGATGTGCGCCTTTTGTTATTGGTAATTTTTTGGCTACTGATTGCAAAACGTCTTCGCTCAAACCTTCCAGCAACGCCATGCGCTGTTTAAAACTTTCGTTAAAGTCAATTTCGCCATTCATTGCAGATTCTGTTATGGCACGAACTTGTTCTCCTACTCCATTTAGTTCTGCCAATTCGTCGATTACTTCTGTCTGAATTAAAGTTGAATCCATATCGAAGCAAACCAAACGTCGGTTTCTTCTATAAATATTATCTTCCTGAAACGAAATGTCAACATTTAGCGTTCGGGAAATTTCCATGAAACTTGCTGTCATAGCTATTTTATCTACAACATCGCCTGTTAATGATAATTGTATACAAGAGCGTGGATAATCTTCTTTTTCTACAACAGATGTTCTACCTGTTAATCTTATAATAGAAACTATATTTAAGTTTTGATCTGACAATAATTTAGCTACTGCGGCCAATTGTGAAGCGGCTAACTGTTCTCCTAAAATATTAACAATATAGCGTTGTTTCGATTGTGTTTTTACCCATTTTTCGTAATCGTCTATAGAAATTGGAATAAATTTAACCTTTACTTCTAGTTCGTAAGCTTTGAACAATAAGTCTTTTAAAACTGGCCCAGATGTTGAACCGGCTTGAATTTCGAATAAAATCCCTAAAGAAAGTGTATCGTGAATATCGGCTTGACCAATATCTAAAATAATAGCATCGTAAGTAGCTAATACTGCTGTTAAACCAGCCGTAACTCCTGGCTTATCATGACCTGAAACTTTTAATAGAATAATCTCTTTATCTTCTGCTGCCATTTTTTCTATATTGTTTTTAAGAAGCGACAAAAATCGGCAATCTAATGCTTATAAAAAAGAATATTCTTTGTTTTTTTGAAAAGAAAAAGCACGTTAAAACGTGCTTTTTCAAATATTTTAACAATTATGTTTCACTATTGCAATAACATAACTTTTTCGTTATTGACCCGGTTGATTTTCGTCAAAATTTACCATCCAGCTTACGCCAAATTTGTCTTTGAACATACCAAAATAAGCTCCCCAAAAAGTTTTATTCATTGGCATGTAAACGGTTCCGTTTGCCGAAAGTCCGTTAAAAATTCTATTAGCTTCATCTGTACTCTCAACGTTTATTGAGATTGAAAAGTTTCCTCCAAAAGCTACATCTCCAGATTGCTCGTTACTATCACTTCCCATTAAAATGGTATTTCCAATTGGCAGCGAAACATGCATTACTCTATTAGCATCTTTCTCTGATATTTGAGCACAACTTCCGTTTTCATCTGCAGGCATATCTTTAAATTTTCCTATGTATGGAAACTCTCCTCCAAAAACTGATTTGTAAAACAAAAATGCTTCTTCGCAATTTCCGTTAAAAATTAAATAAGGGTTTACTGATGTCATGATTTTTTGTTTTTTGTTTTTTGTTTTTTGTTTGTTTTTTATTTTTCTGCTAACTCTTTTACCTTTTCCAATCCTTTTGGAAAAACTCCTTTATAATAATCGATATACTGCTCGACTGTATCAATCTGAGCAATGAGATCTATAAATTCATCATCCTGAGTTAATCGATAGGTTTCCATTGCGCCGCTCCACTTTTTGGTTTCTTCATTAAGAGGAATTTCTTTAAAGTCTTTTATTTCTCCTAAATGTTTAAAAGCCATATATTCATTTGGAATTTTAGTTTCAATAATGCTGTACATTCCTTCTCCATTAGGAGACATAAAATGCACTTTATCACCTTGCCCCCAATCAGTTATAGTGTACGAACCTTCGCAAAAAACTCCTGTCCATTTTTTATAGGTTTCTTCTTCCCACAAAACTGACCACACTTTTTGAACAGGTGCTTTAATTCTAATTTTAAACTCTAACGTTTCCATGTTTAAGATAATTTACTAAAATCCATAAATAAAACGTTCCAACGATGACCGTCTAAATCTGCAAAGCCACAACCGTACATCCAACCTTGGCTATCTGCAGGAGGTGCAAAAACAATTCCACCGGCCTCTTTTACTTTCTCTGCCAATTCATCTACTTCGGCAATACTTTCGGCATCAATTGAGATCAAAACTTCTGAACTCGATTGCGTATCTGTCAGCTTATTTTGTGAAAAACTAACAAACAAAGATTCTTCAAAAAGCATTACTACAAATTTTCCTTCGCCCACCACCATGCATGTAGAACTTGGCGTGTCATGTTCTTCGTTAAAAGAGAATCCTATTTTCGAAAAAAAAGCTTTTGATTTTGCCACCTCTTTTACAGGCAAATTCAGCCAAATTTGTTTTGTCATTTTTTGATATTTTAATATTTTTAAACCATATAAGTCTTATAAGATAATTTTAGCTAGTTGTTATATCTCGCAAAGGCGCTAAGTCACCAAGTTTACTTTTTTTGTTCCTGAACTTTGAACCTTTGTTACTCTGCCTCTTTGAATCTAAAAAAAACTAATTCGCTTCTGTGTAACTTTTAAAATTATCTAAAATTGCTTGCCAGCCACCACGCTGCATTTCTTCTGGATTTTGCGTTTCGGGATCAAAACTTTGAATTATTTCTACTCCGCTTGGGGTTTCTGTAAAACTGATTTCGACTTTTCTCCCATCCTCCAAAATATATTCAATTGCTTTATTTTTCTCAACTAAAGTATATTCGCCTCCAAAATCAAAACTCATACTTCCGTCTTTTGCAGCCATTGTAGACGAAAATTTCCCGCCTTCTCTCAAATCATTTTCGGCATGTGGAGTATGCCAGTCTGGAGAGGCAAAACTCCATTTGGTAATATGTTCAGGCGTTGTCCAAAAATCCCAAACTTTATCTATTGATGCGTTAACTGTGTTTTGTATTGTTATCATACTATTTTCTTGTTAAGTAAATTATTTTTATTTGAATTGAAACTGTTAAATACGCTCTACATACTTTTTAAAATTGTCAATCACTGTTTGACACCATTCTTCTTGCATCTTTACAGAATCTTGTTTTGTTGGTTCAAATGTTTCTGCAATTTTTACTTCATCCGCAATTTTTTCAAATCTTACTTGCCCTGTTCTATCATCATCGAGTTTATACTCTATTAATGATAAACTTTCGATGTTAGTATATATTCCTTCAAAATCAAAACTTAAACTTCCATCTCTTTTTGCCATTTTATATTGAAACTTTCCATTTACTTTAAGATCATTTTTTACATCTTGAGTATACCAATCGTCTATTGCAATATTCCATTTTTTGATATGCTCTGGTATTGTCCAAAAACCCCAAACTTTATCTATCGATGCGCATATCTTATTTTGGACTGTTATCATTGCGTTTTTATTAAAATTGTACTTTGTTCTATATAAAATTACAAATTATTTAAAGCAAATGTAGATTTTTACAATAAGCTTTAAGATACATTAAAAGTCATTTTTAGGGGCATTTAAGACAAATTCCTTATTTTTGTATTGAATCATTTTCTCAAAAAACAAAAATATCATGAGTAAGAAAGTAGGTTTAATTGTGCCCCACGACTATAAGTTATTAAGTATAGCCGCTATTTTAGAAGTCTTTGAAACGGCTAATAAAATCTCTAAAGAAGATGACAAACCTTTTCTAATTATGGTTTTTCAATCTGCCGAACAAATCAATGAGAATCGTTTATTTGGATATGAGGTGAACTTTATCGAAGATTCTACAGAAATTCTTGATCTCATTTTAATTCCTGCTTTTACAACTGATAATATGAGTGAGATGATTGTAAAGAATAAAAACTTTATTCCGTGGCTAAAAATGCAACATCAATCCGGTGCCGAATTGGCAAGTTTTTGTACTGGTGCTTTTTTGTTTGCGGCTTCGGGATTATTAAACGAAAAATTGGCAACAACACACGTCGATGCTTGCAGTGCTTTTACAAAAGCTTTTCCGATGGTGAAATTAAAACCTGAAGAAACTTTAACCGCCGACGGAAGTTTATATACGAGCGGAGGTTCTACTTCAACTTTTCATTTGTTGATTCTTTTGGTTCAGAAATATTGCGGAAATGAAATTGCCGTTCAAATTGCGAAAATTTTCTCGATTGATTTAAACCGATACAAGCAGAGTTATTTTAGCACTTTTAGACCTAATCATCTGCACAACGACACTTTGGTTGCGATGTTACAGCAAAAAATTGAAAATCAATACAGCACTATCGAAAAACTAGAAGAAATTACGAAAGATATTCCAACTAGTGCACGAAACATGACACGCAGGTTTAAACAGGTTACGGGAATTCCGCCAATCGAATATTTACAGAATATTAGAGTAGAAAGTTCTAAAAAATATCTGGAACAAACTCAACTTTCGATTTCTGAAATTATCGAAAAAACAGGTTATAACGATCCAAAAGCTTTTAGAAAAGTATTTTATAAAATGGTTGGAATGAAGCCTATTGAATATCGCGAGAAGTTTAGGGTACAGTAGTTTTTTTGAGCAGTAAATTATGTTTTAATAATCCACATCAGAACTTTTTTGTTTTGTTTTAATATTTCATCAATTTCTTTCATGCTTTCGTTTGAAACGGCTGGACATCCCCAACCTTCTGGTGTTCCATTTGGATATACTTCATTATCTGAAATTGCATCCCAGGAATGTAGAACTATAGCACGACTTCGGGCATTGGAGTTCGATTTATCTTTTCCCTGCAAAATATAATTGACTTTAATTCCCCATTGGCTCACACCTCGATCTAACACAACAAATTTTCCAATAGAGGAACAATGCGAATCAAATTCGTTACTTATTGGCGCTTTATCTTTTGACATTGTTGCGCCCCATCTATTATCGCCACAACCATGACTTACTATATATGATTTTGAAATTTTATTCTGTTTAAAGTCATAAATAAAAAATCTTTTTAAACCTGAGTGAACACCTAAATCTATTAGAATAAATTTATTTTGATTGAGATTATTTCTTTGGCTATATTGCTTGGCTTCTTTATAATAATTGCTGTAATTAATTTCGGCACGAGATTTTTCTTCTAAAATTATTTCGCTTTTTTGTTTAGTTACGGGAATAGCTTTCTTATTTTCTTTCGTACAAGAAAATCCAAAAACAAAGAATAAAGACACACAGCGCAAATAGTTCTTAATTACCATGTCCGTCTCGATGAATAAATTGATTATTAAAAAAAGCATTAAACATTTTAAATTCGCCTAAATATGAATCTTGAAAACTAATATCTTCAAATTTATGATTCAATATTTCTTTTGGAAATTTGGAATATAATAGTTTCTTTTCGACCATATCTTCTATCTCTAAAACCAAATCTTTAATTTTTCTCGGATCAACATTTTCTTTTTCCAATTCTTCAATTTTAGATCTAGGAATAATCATTTGCTCTTTATGAATTATAATATCAATTACATAATAAGGCACCAAGACACTCAAATATAATGTAACAGAACACAATTCTCCTCCTTCAACAATACTCAAAAGAAATGTATAACATCGATCTTGCCAATCTAATCTCGAAAAATCTTGAAAATCCCTGAAGACTAAATCTTTATCAAACTCTGCCTTTATAGCATTTCGTAATTTCTGATTTTCATCAGAACTAAAAAGATCTATTACTTGCTCTAATCTTTTATACTCGACAGTTTCTAAATATTGCTCCTTTTGATTCCAAGGACATATATTTTTAGGATAGTATAGGTATGCTAAATTTTTTAAAACTTCTGTTATCATTTGTTATCGTAAAATTAAAACTCTGAATATTCCCAGTCTACTTCGTATTTTATTAGTTCATTATTATTTATTTTTTCTAATACATAAACCTTAAAATAAGACTGGCAACCTGCTGGAGGGTAAACCAACGTAACCTTTTTTTGCTTTTCTATTTCGCCTTTTTTCTTTTTAAAAAATTCACAAGCCTTATTTTGCAAGTTTTCTGCGTTTTCGAGTTTAAGCTTTTTTAAAATAGCAGTAGAACAAGTATCTTTTTTGTATTTTTTTATATCAAAAATGAACCTTTGTCTTTTTATGTAAAAGTAAATTTTACTTTCATCTTCTTTTTTTTCAGCCTCATTATCTTTATCTATTTCAAATAATATATATTTTATAGGTTTTAAATATTTTTCTCCTCCTTTATAAAGAGAAAAATAATCGTTGGATTTTGTCTGCGCACTTATAAAATTCACCATTAGACAAACCAAAAAACAAATACGCTTTTTCATAATTAATTAGAAATCTAAAATCTTTGTTTTATTAAATCTGTAATTCATTTTCATAGCAGATAAATTATCTCTAATAGTAGATCTTAAATATATAAGAAAAAAAGCATAAAAAAAACCTACTTAAAATTAAGTAGGTTTTATAAAAAATCGTTCTAGTAAAAACAATTAAGAAGCAATTTCCATTCGCTTCAATAAGTTTTTACTTAAAGTATGTTCTGCATAATCTTTATCGATTGTCAAAACTTTATCGTCTGAACTTGGTAATTCGTACATCGCGTCTGTCAAGATAGCTTCACATAACGAACGTAATCCACGAGCTCCTAATTTATATTCTAAAGCTTTATCAACAATAAAATCTAATGCCTCATCTGTGATATTAAATTCAACATCATCCATTAAAAATAATTTTTGATATTGTTTGATTAACGCATTTTTAGGTTGTGTCAAGATAGCACGTAGTGTTTCTCTATCAAGAGGATCCATATGCGTTAAAACTGGCAAACGACCAATAATCTCAGGAATTAATCCAAAATCTTTAATATCTTTTGGAATAATATATTGCAATAAATTGTCTTTGTCGATGTTGTCAACATTTTTAGATGTCGAATATCCAACTGCCTGACGGTTTAAACGTTTAGAAATAATACGCTCTACTCCATCAAAAGCTCCACCTGCAATAAACAAGATGTTTTGTGTATTTACTTCAACAAATTTCTGGTCCGGATGTTTACGCCCTCCTTTTGGCGGCACATTTACAACTGTTCCTTCTAATAATTTTAATAATGCTTGTTGTACTCCTTCACCAGAAACATCACGTGTTATTGATGGATTATCGCTCTTACGGGCAATTTTATCTATTTCATCAATAAAAACGATTCCTCTTTCGGCTTTGGTTACGTCATAATCAGCAGCTTGTAGTAAACGTGTCAAAATACTTTCAACATCTTCTCCCACATAACCTGCTTCTGTAAGTACAGTTGCATCAACAATAGCCAAAGGAACGTCTAACATTTTAGCAATAGTTTTTGCTACCAATGTTTTTCCTGTTCCGGTTTGACCAACCATGATAATGTTACTTTTTTCAATCTCTACTTCGTCGTCTAATTGCTGTTGCATTAAACGTTTGTAGTGATTATATACTGCAACCGACATTACTTTTTTAGTCTGATCCTGACCAATAACATACTGATCTAAGAAAGCTCTAATTTCTTTTGGTTTCTTTAAAATTAAGTCACCAACAAGTTTAGCACTTCCACTTGATTTTAACTCTTCTAATACAATTCCGTGTGCTTGTTCAATACACTTATCACAGATATGTGCATTAATACCTGCAATCAATAAATTAGTTTCTGGCTTTTTTCTTCCACAAAACGAACATTCTAATACTACTTTTGCCATTCTTTATTTAAGTTACTAAGCTGCAAAGATACTAAGTTTCTAAGCTTTTTAATTAAAACTTTAAAACTTAACTCCTTACAGCTTAATATTTTTATTTAAAATTTAAAATTTAAATCGCAAAGAACACTTAGCGTCTTAGCAACTTAGAAGCTTAAAATATTAGCTTCTTCTCAAAACTTCATCAATCATTCCGTATTCTTTAGCTTCGTCAGCAATCATCCAATAATCGCGCTCGCTATCTTTGTGTACTTTATCAAAAGTTTGTCCTGAATGTTGAGAGATGATGTTATATAATTCATCTTTCAATTTCAACATTTCACGTAAATTGATTTCCATATCTGTTGCAACACCTTGTGCTCCTCCTGATGGTTGGTGAATCATTACTCTTGAATGTGGCAAAGCCGAACGTTTTCCTGCTGCTCCTGCACACAATAAAACTGCTCCCATTGAAGCTGCCATACCTGTACAAATTGTAGCTACATCTGGTTTGATGTATTGCATTGTATCATAAATTCCTAATCCTGCGTAAACGCTTCCTCCAGGAGAATTTAAATAGATTTGAATATCTTTTGATGCATCTGCACTTTCTAAAAACAATAATTGTGCTTGAACGATATTAGCGATTTGGTCATCGATACCTGTTCCTAAAAAGATAATTCTGTCCATCATTAATCTTGAAAACACATCTAATTGAGAAATATTCAACTGACGCTCTTCGATAATGTATGGAGTCATATTGGTTGGATTCATTGCAGCTACGATTTTGTCATAGTACATTGCGTTTACTCCTTGGTGCTTAGTAGCAAATTTTTTAAATTCTTTACCGTAGTTCATATTTTTAGTTTAAAGTTTGAAAATCTAAAGTCGGAAAGTGACTTAAACGAATAAAACAAAGTTCATACCTTTTTACAAAGGATGCCAATTTGTCTTCTTTTTTATTTTTAAAGTTTCGTATTTGAAATTTAAGAAATAATTATTTAAAATTAAAAGCTTACAAAATAAAAAAGAGCGTCAAAAATCTCTTTTTGACGCTCAAATATAACTTTTTTTATCTTTCAGTTTTTGTAATAAAATCTTAAATTTTAAAATATAACTATTGAAGTATACTCTTTAACTTTTGACTTTACAACTTTTGACTTTTAGACTTAATTTACTCTCCGTAAGAAGCAGCAATAAATTCGTCGTAAGTTACTTCTTTAGTTGTTGGATTTGCTTTTTCTTTAAACACTTCTAACAATTTTTCAGCAACTACTTGCTCAGAAAGTCTTTTCACTTCTTCTTGGTTAGATAAAACTCTAGCCACGATTCCTTGAACTTCTTCGTCTGTTGGATTAGTTTGTCCAAATTGAGCCATTTGTTGTTTGATTGCTTTTGTTGTAAAAGCTTTCAAGTCTTCAAATGTAATTTGGATATTACTTTGTGCCATTGCTTTTCCTTCGATTAATTGAAAACGTAAACCTTTTTCAGATCTTGCGTATTCAACTTCAGCTTCTTCTGCAGAAAGTTTTTTCTCTCCAACAGTTTGCAACCATTTTTTAAGGAATTCAGCAGGTAAATCAAATTTTGTGCTTTCGATCAAGAAATCCTGAACGTCTAACAATAATTTTTGATCTGCTTGCTGTGCGAATTGAGCTTCAGCATCTTCTTTAATTTTAGCTTTTAAATCTTCTAATGAAGCTACTTTTCCTTCACCAAAAAGTTTATCAAATAAATCTTGGTTCAATTCAGCTAATTCAGCTCCGTTGATTGCCTCGATTGTAAAGTTAACTTCTACGTCTAAACCGTGAACATCATCATGACCTACTTTTAAGTAATCCATTAATTGGTGATCATCTTCGAATAAACCTTTTGTACTTACTGTAACAACATCTCCAACTTTTTTACCGATGAATTTATCCGCAGCCGCTTTGTTGAATGTAGATACAGAAATTGTAGTTATATTGTTGATTCCTTTTTCTTCGTTAGAGAAAGTTCCAGTTAAATCTGAATCTGCAGACACAACATCTTGTGGAATTGCTTTTCCGAATTGTTTTTGGATGCGTTCTACTTGTCCGTCGATTAATTTATCATCGGCAGTAACGATATATTTTACGATATTATTTTTTGCTTCTAAATCAATTTCGAAGTTTGGAACTAAACCAATTTCGTATTCGAAAGTTAGTTCTTCAGCATCCCAATCAAAGTTTTCGTTTTCTTTAGCAAGAGGAGTTCCTAAAAGATTTAATCTTTCAGATTGAACAAAACGCTCTAATGCCAAATCAACTACTTTTTTAACTTCTTCTTGCTTAATTGATTTTCCGTATTGTTTTTCAACAAGGTCTTTAGGAACTTGTCCTTTTCTAAAACCTTTTACGGTAGCCAATGGCATTTTTTCGTTTATTCTTTTTGCTACTTGACCTTTATAATCCATGTGAACAACGTTTAAAACAATCGTTTCGTTCACAGCATCTGTTGCTACTCTTTTAATATCCATCTTCTTCTTTAATTTACATAATAAAATTGGGTTGCAAAATTATAAAATTTTTGCAACCCAACCAAGTTTTTAATCTATTGTATTTGAAGACATTTAAAACATCTTTTTTATTTCTATTTATTTATCGTCTCCCACAATTTTATATGTAATAGACTGAAGTATAGACAATATAACACTAAATAATAATGCTGTCCAAAATGAATCGACTGCAAAGCCACCAACAATGTTAGTACACAATAAAATAATGATGGCATTAATAACCAACAAAAACAAGCCTAAAGTGATAACTGTTACCGGTAATGTTAAGATTACTAATATTGGTTTTATAAAAAGATTTAGCAATCCTAAAACAATTGCAACAATTATAGCTGTCGTAAAACTAGCCACATGTACACCTGTTAGGAAATTAGCAATTAACAAAACCAGCGCTGCTGTAACAAGAAGTCTAAGTAATAATTTCATATCTTTTTTGATTTATAAAGTTATAATAAAAGTAATGAATTTTATATTCATCAGCTATTGCAGTTATATTTTTTTACCACAGACTAGAAGGACTTCAAAGATTCTTTATTACTAATTTTTAAATCTGTAGAATTCTTTTAATCTATGCCTATAAAATTTAATTACTCTTTTAAAAACTCTGTTGTTAATTCGAAAAACATTTTAGGGTTTTCGGCATGAAGCCAATGCCCGGCATTTGGTATTGTTTCAAATTTAGCTTTTGGAAAATGTTGACGAATTGCATCAAAATCAGAATCTAAAATATATCCTGATGCTCCACCTCTAATAAACAGGGTTTCTTTTTCAAAAACTAAACCATCAGGCAAAGCTTTCCCAATAGCATCGAGATTATTATTAAAAACTTCAAGGTTGAACCTAAAAGCTAATTGCCCTGGTTCTTGCCAATATAAATTTTTCAACAAAAACTGTCTTGTTCCAAAATCAGAAACATATTGCGATACAATTGCCTCAACATCATTTCGGCTTGGTTTTACAGAAAAATCAACTGCATTTAAACCTGCCAAAATATCCTGGTGATGTTGTTTGTAAAATTTAGGACCAATATCTGCCACTATTAATTTATCTACAATTTCCGGGTGAGTTGTTGCAAAAAGCATCGCGACCTTTCCTCCCATCGAATGTCCAAGAATATCAATTTTATTTAACTGATTTGCCTGACAGTATTCGAACACATCTTGCACCATAGCTTCGTAAGACCATTCATCTGAATGAAAACTGCGCCCATGATTACGTAAATCTAAAATATGAACTTGAAATCCGGCTTCTACGTACTGTCCTGCCAAGGTTTTCCAGTTATCAGACATTCCTAGAAATCCATGCATGATGATAAATGGCTTTCCTTCGCCTTCGATTTTTGAATAAAGCATATTATTTAAGTTTATTTAAATACATATTTACGACATTATCTAAACCAAGATAAAGTGCTTCTGCGATCAAAGCATGACCAATAGAAACTTCTAACAAACCTGGAATATTTTGCTTAAAAAACTGAATATTTTCTAAACTCAAATCGTGTCCTGCATTAATTCCTAAATCTAATTTGTTTGCTAATTTTGCTGCTTCAACATATGGATCAATACCGTTTTTGTTTCCCAAACCATATTGATGCGCAAAAGCTTCTGTATACAATTCAATTCTATCCGTTCCCGTTTTTTTAGCCCCTTCAATGATTTCTAAAACCGGATCAACAAAAATAGAAGTTCTAATTCCGTTGCGTTGAAATTCCTGTATAACTTCTGTCAGATAAGATTGATTCGCGATCGTATCCCAACCTGCTGACGATGTAATAGCTCCAATTGCATCTGGAACTAAAGTAACCTGAGTTGGCTTACATTCTAAAACCAAATCAATGAAATTATGTTGCGGATTTCCTTCAATATTATATTCGGTGTGAACAATTGCTTTTAAATCGCGTGCATCCTGATAACGGATATGACGCTCATCTGGACGTGGATGTATTGTGATTCCCTGACCTCCAAAATCCTGAATATCTGCAGCCACTTTTAGCAAATCCGGAACATTTCCGCCACGTGCATTTCGAAGGGTTGCAATTTTATTGATATTTACACTTAACTTTGTCATATAAATAGATAATTAATTCTAGTAACACTATATTTGTTACGACAAAAATACAAAGTAAAACGTAGCAGTTTTTGCTATTTTTTGATTATTTTGCAATGAAATATCTTCAATTGATTTATGACAGAAATTACAAACTATATCACCAATGATTTCAGACCGATTGATAGTCAGGAAACGATAGCATCGGTTCAGGACTTTTTTGCTGATTTGAATTTTTCACATTTTCCGGTTGTGGAAAACGAAATCTTCATTGGAAGTATTGCTTCTGACGATGTTGAAACTTTTGACGCCGATAAAAAAGCAATTGACTACAAATATACTTTAGAACGCTTTTTTGCCAGAAAATCTATGTTGTGGCTAGATGTTTTAGAAGTTTTTGCAAAAAGCCATACTAATGTAATTCCGGTTCTTGACGAAAACAATATCTATATTGGATATTATGAGATGGAAGACATCATGAAGTTTTTTCAGGAAACTCCTTTTTTAAAAGAGCAAGGGGGAATTATTATCGTTCAAAAAGGACTTTTAGACTATTCTATGGGTCAGGTAACGCAAATTGTTGAGAGCAATAATGGTAAAATTCTAGGTTGCTTTATATCTGAAGCCGATTTGGAAAACGTTCAAATTACAATTAAAATTGGCGTGGGACCAATGAATGAAATTATTCAGACTTTTAGACGCTACAATTACGAAATCATATCTGAACATCAAGAAGACGCTTACATTAATAGCCTAAAAGAACGTTCAGATTATTTAGACAAGTACCTTAATATATAATACGTTTGTTAAACCGGTTAATTGTTTAATCGTTTTGACGAAAAAAATTAACGATTAAACAGTTAAACAAAAAATCGATTAAACACCAGATGAAAGTAGCCATTTACGGACAGTATTATCAAAACAGTACAGAGCCCATTATCAAAGACATTTTTATTTTTTTCAATACTAACAATGTCGAAATGGTAATTGAAGAGAACTTTCTGAAAATGCTTCACGAAAAGCAACTTGTCAAAAAGGAATACAAAACCTTTTCTTCAAGCACTTCTCTAGATGATAGTTTTGACATGCTAATTAGTATTGGTGGCGACGGAACGATTTTAAGAGCTGCGACCTTAGTTCGTAATTCCGGCGTACCCATATTAGGTATAAATGCAGGAAGATTAGGTTTCTTGGCAACTGTTCCAAAAGAAAGTATTGATAATTTTTTACAATTTACTATTGATAAAAATTACACAATATCCGAAAGAACTCTACTAAGCTTGACTTGCGAACCAAAAAATGATGCAATTGAAGACAGTTTAAATTTCGCCATGAATGAAGTTACAGTAAGCAGAAAAGATACTACTTCGATGATTACTGTAGAAACTTATCTAAACAATGAATATTTAAATTCATACTGGGCAGATGGTTTAATAATTTCTACACCTACAGGTTCTACAGGATATTCGCTAAGTTGCGGTGGACCAATTTTAACTCCAAATGTCGAAAGTTTAGTTATTACACCTATTGCTCCGCACAATTTAAATGCAAGACCGCTTGTAATACCTGACAATACCGAAATTAAACTTCGAGTTACAGGAAGAGAAGATCAATATTTAGTTTCCTTAGATTCCAGAATTACTTCAATCAAAAATGAATCAATTCTAAAGATCAAAAAAACTGATTTCAAAATAAGAATGGTCGAAATTCCAGGCGAAACTTTCTTAAAAACACTGAGAAACAAATTACTTTGGGGTGAAGACAAGAGAAATTAAGCTATTTTCTGACTCATCACTATACGATAATACTATATTTTCCCGTTCTGCATGTAGCGAATCGCCATTAAATATGCCTAAATCATACTGTAAATTGAAAAAAAAGCACATTTAACTAAAGGAACGTTGATTCGTATCGATAATTATTATATTTGCACGCAATTTTGAATTAAATGAAGAAAATTTTTAATTTATTGTTATGTTTTTTCCCCTTTATCACACTAAATGCTCAAATCAATGAGCTTGGTGTTTTTCTTGGTGGAAGTAACTTTGTTGGTGATGTAGGAAGCACTACTTATATTGCACCGGAAAAACTAGCTTTTGGCGTTTTGTATAAGTGGAATAAAAGCCCGCGTCACGCTTATCGTTTTTCGTACACACAGTCAACAGTTGTTGGAAACGATCTAGACTCAGACGAATCAGGAAGAAACAAAAGAGGTTACCGTTTTGAAAACAATATAAAAGAATTCTCAGCAGGATTAGAATTCAATTTTTTTGATTTTAATTTGCATGATTATCATCGAAAAATAACTCCTTATATATTTTCAGGCGTAAATTTTATCCTTTATGATCAATTGTACCGTTTTAAAACAACGCCAAACGTAGTAAATTCACAAAATTCAAATTCGTTTGCTATACCTATTATATTAGGAATAAAATCAAATATAGCACCGCATCTCGTTCTTGGTGTCGAAGTTGGAGCACGATACACCTTTACAGATGATATCGACTCAAGCAACCCAAATACAAAAAACACAAACATTTTCCAGTTTGGAAATTTAAATAATAATGACTGGTATGTCTTCTCGGGTGTTACTTTAACGTATACCTTTGGACAAAAACCTTGCTATTGCGCATATTAACAACAATGAATTTAATAGACTCTATAGATCACACAAACTTACCCAAACATCTGGCCATTATTATGGACGGGAATGGTCGTTGGGCAAAACAACAAGGTTTTTTGAGAGCATTTGGCCATGAAAACGGAACAAAATCTGTAAAAAAAACAATTACAACTTGTGCCAAACTTGGCATTGAGTATTTAACATTATATGCTTTTTCTACTGAAAACTGGAACCGTCCTAAACTAGAGGTTGAAGCATTAATGAGAATTTTAATCAATTCCTTAAAAAAAGAACTTGGTACTTTACAAGAAAACAATATCAGACTTAATGCTATTGGTAACCTTGAAAAATTACCAAAATCAGCTCAAAAAGAGCTATTGGATGTGATTGATAAAACAAAAAATAATACACGTCTTACTCTAACCCTGGCTTTAAGTTACGGATCAAGAGAAGAATTGGTAAATGCCGTGAGAATCATCAGTGATAAAGTTAAAAATAATATAATTTCAATAGACGCTATTGACGATTCAATTATAAATGAGCATCTTTACACGCAAAATTTACCTGACGTAGATTTATTAATAAGAACAAGTGGAGAACATAGAATAAGTAATTTTTTGCTATGGCAGATCGCCTATGCAGAATTATATTTTACTAATGTCTTATGGCCAGACTTTAAAGACCAAGATTTATATGAGGCTATTATTAGTTATCAAAAAAGAGAACGTAGATTTGGAAAAACCAGTGAACAAATTAAATAATTTTTTAGTGTTACAAAAAAGAATACAAATAGTCTTTACCCTAATCCTTTTGGGTAGTTTTTCACAAATAAAAGCACAAGAAAGAGTTCCTTTTGATCAAGGAAAAAAATATATTCTTGCTAAAGTTTCTGTTGTTGGTAAAATAAGCTTCAATGAACAAACTGTTGTTACTTTCTCTGGCCTTCAAAAAGGGCAAGAAATAACAGTTCCCGGTGAAGAAATTAGTAGTGCAATTAAAAAATTAGGAAAGCTTGGTCTTTTTGATGAGATTTCTTTTTACGTAAATAAAGTCGAAAACGACAGTATCTTTTTGGACCTAAACATTGTTGAACTTCCTAAGTTAAACGAAGTAAAGTTTGTTGGTATTAAGAAAAGTAAAGTCGAAGGATTAATTAAGGACAACAATTTGACCAAAAATAAAATTGTCAACGAAAACTTAATTACCACGACTAAAAACTACATCGAAAACAAATACAAAAAAGATGGTTTTTATAACACCAAAGTTACTATTACAAACACTCCTGACACCATAAATGGTCATCAGGTAAATATGCTTGTTCGGGTAGATAAAGGAGACAAAGTAAAAATTAGCAGCATTGACTTCATTGGTAACAAACAACTTACTTCAAGTCAACTTAGAGGCGCAATGAAAGACACTAAACAAAAAAATGTCCTTCGTGTTTTAAAATCTTCAAAATTTATACCTGAAAAATATAAGACTGACTTAGAAAAAGTTGTTGCTGCTTATAAAGAAAAAGGATATCGTGATGCTCGTATTATTTATGACTCTGTTACTTACAACAAGGACAAAAATATGCTTGCTATTAAAATCAAAATGGAAGAAGGAAACAAATATTATTTTGGTAATATTAAGTTCTTAGGAAATACTGTTTACTCTGATCAATTATTAAATCGTTATTTAGGAATTAAAAAAGGCGAAACTTATAACGGAGTTTTACTTGAAAAACGAATTGCAGACAAATCAAAACCAGATGCTGAAGACATTACCAACTTATACCAAAACAATGGTTATTTGTTTTCTAATGTTAATGCTGTAGAGGTAAAAACAGTTAACGATACTATCGATTTTGAAATTAGAGTTACGGAAGGTCCAATTGCTTATTTCAACAAAATATCTGTTGTAGGAAACGATAAAACAAACGATCACGTTATTTATCGCGAACTTAGAACTAAGCCGGGTGAAAAATATAGTAAAGAACAATTAGTTAGAACTATTCGTGAAATTGGACAATTAGGATTCTTTGATCCTGAGGCTATTGATCCAAAATTCAAAAATGTTGACGCTGGTGCAGGAACAGTTGATATTGAGTATCATGTTGTAGAAAAAGGATCTAGCCAGGTTGAGCTTCAAGGAGGTTATGGTGGTGGTGGTTTCATTGGAACTTTAGGACTATCTTTTAATAATTTCTCTGCAAGAAAATTATTTGATAAAGAAGCATACAAGCCTTTACCAATGGGAGACGGTCAAAAAGTAGCACTTCGTTTACAAGGAAGTACATATTTCCAGACTTATAGTTTATCATTCTCAGAGCCATGGTTTGGAGGAAAAAAACCTGTACAATTTAGTTCATCTATCTCATACAGTAAGCAATTCTTAAACAATTACGCTACTAATACTGTAGACAAAAGTAAAAGCTTTAACATCTTAACATTACAAGTTGGTTTAGCAAAAAGACTTACCGTGCCGGATGATTATTTTGTATTATCACAATCTATTAGTTACCAACATTATGATTTAAATAACTACAACACTGGTTTATTTACTTTTGGTAACGGTGCATCAAGAAACTTAGCATACACTATTGGATTATCAAGAAGTAATAAAGGGGTTAACCCAATATTCCCAACATACGGTTCAGAGTTTAGTATTTCTGCAAAAGTAACTCCTCCTTACTCTTTATTTAATGGAGTTGATTACGGAGATTTACAGAATCAAAAAGAATACAAATCTCGATATACAGGAGTAGCAACTTCTGGTGTAGACGGACAACCGCTTAATCCTGGTGATTATGTAAAAACTGCAACAATAAACGGTCAAACAGGAACAGTAAGTGTTGGATCTGATTTTGCAAATGCAGATACTGACCAAGGAAAAGTGGATCAAAAGAAATACAACTGGTTAGAATACTATAAAGTAAAATTCAAAGCAGATTGGTATACTAAAATTTATGGTAAACTAGTATTAAGAACATTAACAGAGTTTGGTTTCTTAGGAGCTTACGATCAGTCTAGAGGTGTTGTGCCATTTGAGCGTTTCTATTTAGGAGGAGACGGTATGGCAAATTACTCGATGGATGGTAGAGAAACGATCCAATTAAGAGGTTATAAAAATAACGCCTTAACTCCTGTAAACGCAAATGGAGACCCAATTGGAGCAACTATTTATAATAAATTCTCTATGGAACTACGTTATCCAATTACATTAAAATCTTCTGCATCGATTTATGCATTAGCATTTTTAGAGGCTGGATCATCTTACCCTACGTTTAAAGATTATAACCCATTTGATTTGAGCCGTTCTGCAGGTGTTGGTTTACGTGTATTCATGCCAGCATTTGGATTATTAGGTATTGATTGGGGTTACGGTTTCGATCCACAGCCTGGAGAAACTAAAGCACACGGTAAAGAAATTCACTTTATTATTGGACAACAGTTTTAGTAGAAATTTTAGTACATTTGCTTGAAATTTTGAAATTAACTAATGTTATGAGAAAACAAATTTTATTTATATTTTTAGCCCTGATCGTAGCAAGTACCATTGATGCTCAAACGAGAACAACAAGGATTGGCTACATTGACATGGAATATATTTTGGAAAATGTTTCTGATTACAAAGAAGCGAAAGCTCAATTAGAGTTAAAAGCTCAAAAGTGGAAACAAGATATAGAAGCAAAAAAACTTGACATTAATAAACTTAAGGAAGGGCTTAAAGCCGAAAGAGCTTTACTTACTAAAGAACTTATTGATGAAAGAGAAACTGAAATTAAATTTCTAGAAGACGAAATGCTGGATTATCAGCAAAAACAATTTGGAGCTGATGGAAATTTAATTCATCAAAAAGCAGCATTGGCCAAGCCTATCCAAGACCAGGTTTTTACTGCGGTTCAAGATATTGCCGAAGCAAAAAATTATGATTTTGTTTTTGACAAATCATCAGATTTAACAATGCTTTTTAGTAATAAAAAATTTGATATTAGCGATCAAGTTATTCGTATTCTAAACAGAACTGATAAACGTGAGCAATTAACTAAAAAACAGTTAAAAGATCAGGAGATTAAAGAAAGTAAAGAAAACGCGATTGATGAAAATCCGGCATTACAAGACCGTCAAAAAGTACTAGACGAGAAAAAGGCTGCCAGAGAAAAATTAATTGAAGACAGACGATTAGAGCAAGAAGCTAAGAAAAAAGAATACGACGACAGAAGAAAAGCAATTGCAGCCGAAAGAGAAGCTAAAAAAAATGGCACGGTTTCTGAACCTGCTAAAACAGACGCAACAGCAAAACCTGCTACAACAGGAACAGATGCAACTGCCAAGCCTGCTGCTGCCACAGGAACAGAAACAACAACTGAACCAGCTGTTGATAAAGCTGCAGAAAGACAAAAACTTTACGAGCAGCGCAAAAAAGAGTTAGAAGATAGAAGAAAGAAAATTTTAGAAGAAAGAGAAGCGGCTAAAAAAGCGAAAGAGGCCGAAACACAAAAAACAAATACGACCAATAATTAATTAATATTTTTAAAAATGATGAAACAAATCAAAACTTTACTAATTGCTGCAATACTAATTTTAGGAGCAAGTAACACAATGAACGCACAAGCTAAGGTAGCTCATGTTGATGTTAGCGAGATTATGTCGAAAATGCCTGCAATGCTAGATGCACAAAATCAACTACAAAAATTAAGTGGTACATATGATGCAGAATACAAAAAAATGGTTGACGAATATCAAGTAAAAATCAAAAAGTACGAAGCTGAAGCTACAACTGTATCTGAAGCAATCAACACTGATCGTTCTAAAGAAGTACAAGACATGCAAAAGAGAATTGTTGACTACAGAGACAATGCTCAAAAAGAATTGCAACAAAAAGAAACTGACATCGTTAAACCATTAATGGAAAAAGTAAGAGCTTCTATCCAAAAAGTTGGAAAAGCTAAAGGTTTCCAATATGTGTTAGATGGTTCTACTCTTTTATTAGCTGATGGTCCAAACATTACTGCTGATGTAAAAAAAGATTTAGGATTCTAAAAACGAATTTCTTTCAATCAAAACTGTCCAAACTTTTAGAAAGTTTGGACAGTTTTTTTTTACAATAAAATAAGATTAAAAATCCTTAATATTTGTAGATTTCCTTTAAATTGGAATATAAATTTATTTCAAAAAACACTAAATTTGTATTATGACGAACAACAATCCTATAGGCGTTTTTGATTCCGGTATTGGAGGAACTTCCATCTGGAGCGCCATTCACGATCTACTTCCTAACGAAAAAACTATTTATTTGGCAGATAGTAAAAACGCTCCTTACGGTCAAAGAACAAAAGAAGAGATTGTTGTTTTAAGTAAAAAAAATGTAGATTTTTTACTCGAACAAAACTGCAAACTTATTGTTGTCGCTTGTAATACAGCAACAACAAATGCTATTCGAGAACTTCGTGCAGATTATGACATTCCTTTTATTGGAATTGAACCGGCTATTAAACCAGCAGCAAACAATTCGAAGACGCAAGTTATTGGCATCTTAGCAACAAAAGGAACCTTAAATAGTGAGCTGTTTAATAAAACAGCAGAGATGTTTCAGAACACCAAAATAATTGAACAAGTAGGTTATGGACTTGTTCAATTAATTGAAGATGGGAATTTAAATTCGCCTGAGATGACTCAATTACTTGAGTCTTATTTACAGCCAATGATTGAAGCCAATATTGACTATCTTGTTTTAGGTTGCAGTCATTACCCTTATTTGATTCCGCAGATTAAAAAAATCCTTCCGGAACACATTCAGATTATTGATTCTGGTGAGGCAGTTGCCAGACAAACTCAAAACATCTTACGCGAAAAAGTGGGTTTTACAGACCATTCAAAAAGTGATCCTGTATTTTATGTCAATTCAAATCCAGAAGTCTTAAAATCAATTTTAGATTACAAATACCCTGTGATCGAAAAGGACTTTTAAAGTCTTATTCTATTTTTCGTTTAACAAACCAAATTCCGTCCAAAGATAAATTGAGTGATATTTTATGATAATTTTCTTTAATTAAATTATCCGAAATCCTTCCTTTTTGTCCGTACGAATAGGAAATATTTAAAGACGAATATGTGTTTTCAATTGGTAAAGAAAGTCCAAAAGAAATTGCGGCATTATTAACTCTTTTACCATCAACTTCCAGGTAACCAGTATCAAAGTTCACACCGGTCGCATATTGAACTCTATCCCAGTATTTACGAATATTCTTTTTGGGACTATAAGTAAATCCTAGGGCAAATCGATCTTGATTTACAAAATCACCATACAATTCAGATTGTTTAGTATTACTCCACAGACTTCTTTCATAATCCAAAGTCATATTTAAGTTATTCTTGAAACGTTTACTTATACCTATACCCATTTCTAATGGCATGTAATAATCGTCTGTATCTGATGCTACATTAGACTCTACAGTTGTCACAACCTCATCTGCGACTGTTTGAACTGTCTGAACTTTTGAAGCTTTAATTTGCGTTGGCACTTTAAATGTTGTTGCAACAGTTAGTGTAGAATCAATTTTGTATTGCGCCCCCAAAGTTGCACGTACGCCACTATAATTTGTTTTTTTCTGAATACTCGTAATCGAATTCAAAATTAAAAAACTTCTATTATCATTCGTATTTCCAAACAACACAGATGCTGTTGCTCCTAGAGACAATTTCTTTCCGAATCGATATCCATACGATAAATCAAAATTATTCAAACCACCAGAACCTGTTGCGGTTATATAGTAGTAATCCAGACTGTTTTCGATAGGTAATTTTAGGTTAGAAATTTTAAAGGTCGAACTCGAGTACGGTCGCAATGAAGCACTAAATCCAGAGTTTTTACTAACCGGAAATGCAAAAGCAATATGTGAGAATTGAAAATTGTTACGGCTTTCGCTTCTGGAACCACTTTGATAGGTTGTCATTATGGCTTTTCCACCAATATCGAACATAAAGTGATTTTGAGGCAGAAAACCAAGCGAAGCCGGATTCAAATTATTGATAAATGTATTGGACGGCAAAGCCATTCCAGAAGAACCAATTGATGGAATTTCACCAAAATCAGAATCATATAAACTCCCTACTCCATACAATGAATATGGCGAACTTGAAATACTTTGAGAGAATGAAGTTATCGACATTAATATGAAGCAACTTAAGTAGACTATTTTACTTTTCATTTAGTAAGAGATGTAATAAATTTTAAGCAGAATTTTATTGTTCAAATGTTTTTGATCTCCCAAAACAATTCGATTTACAGTTTTAGAAATTCCGGGTAAGGTGAGAATAAGTGATGATCTTGTATCAGATTGTTTCAGCATTTCTTTTTGCAGAAAATTACCTATTGGAATTAAGTATCCGATATTCTCATTGAATTCATCACTTTTTTTATTCAGTATACCAAAGACTGATGTTCCGGCAGAATTTACTAACGAAGCGCTAATTCTATTTAAATTATCACCAACATAAATCTTTAAGGAATCGGCCAAAGGATATTGTTCTGAATAAGAATTATTAACTGGTCTTAAAACTAATTGAGCATCTACAATGGCACCTTTTTCTGAGAGGTACTTAAGCTGTTTAATGTTTGGGAAATCGATTCTACACGCAACTCCAGTTCCTGATTGTATAAATCCCTGATGATTGGTCAGCGAACTTGATAACTTACTTGTTGAAATAGGCAGATTTTGTATTATAGTGCCCGTTTTATCCAATGAGATCGAATTGAATTGCTTGGTCGCATCAGAAATCATAAAATCAACAATATATGGCGTCTCTTCTGTATTTGCCTGATACTTGGAATAATACATTCGTACCTTACTCGTTGAGACATTAAAACCGGTAACGCTTGCAGAATTTGCAGTTGCAGGAACAAGAACCAGCCCTTTTAAGTATTCGTTGAAACTATCAAAATCCGTAATTTCTCTCTTCTTCAACTTCTGAAAGAGCGCCGCACCAAATGCACTACTCATTTTAATATTGATAGAATCTTTTTCTATTGGTCTGGGTTTATAAGAAATCGTACCAAGACTTTCATCGCTATAGCTTAAAGCCGAATTGTTGTAAAAATTATTATCCTCTGTATTAGGCTTTACTTTTTGAAGTAATCGATGAATATTAAAGGTTTGCACTTTTGTAGTATCTCCATAATAGTAGTTGTCGTACTTTAAAATCATCGAAATGGAATCAAAAACATAATTGGTTGTTTCTGTATCAGAACCGCCACTCATTAAAGCATAAGAACTTGACGCCAATTGAAAATAACTATTCGATTTTACTTTTCCGTAAATTGGATCGTCATAGTTTCCAACCAAAATTCGGCTTTGATTTGAAGTAACCAAAGAATCAAAATTTATGGTCGACATCTCTACTGAAACCGTATCAATCAAAACAACCTTATTACTTAAAGCTAAATAATCAGATCCAACAACAAACTCACCGGCATCAGAATCTGTTCCGCATGAAAATACGGTCATGGCAAAAAGCAATATCAATATAAACTTGTGCATAATCAATTTTTTGAGCAAATATAATTTGCACTCCCCTGCACTACACTATAACATATACAGTCGCGTGTTTTTATACTATAAACAGCAAATAATGATCTATAATAGATTAATACTAGCAAATACTTCATTCGACATTAAAAAAGGGTATTTAGTCTATCAAAAACTCCCATACATATATCTTCTTTTTTTTAAAACCATTAGCCGACTACTTTTGAACCAATAAATAAGTAATGAAAATAAGGTTTTTAATTAGTACGCTTTTTTTGATTTCATTTTTTGCTATGAATGCTCAAGAAAATTTTTCAGTAAATATGAATTTAAAAATAGAACCTACTGACAAAATTGATTTTACAAAAAGTGACATTGGCATATCGTATAATAAAAAACTAAACGCTAAAAATAGGATAACAAACACGCTAGAATATTCGAACTTGAAGGTAGATTATGATTTAGGAATTAATGACGCCGTTGGCAATCTGGATCAATTCAATCAGATTCAAAACAAATTTGAAATTTCACATGAACTTTCAAACTCAACCAATCTGATTTTTTCGATTACTCCTACCGTAAATTTTCAAAGAAATCTAGATGTTAATGATTTGGCTCTTTTGGGAAGTTTTGAAATTAACCAAAAATTAAATTCAAAAGTAACTCTTAGCATAGGAGCAGCGAGAGCAACAGTTTTTGGAACTCCAAAGTTCATTCCTACTCTATCATTAAATTATAAAGTAAGTAATGAAAGTAGCGTTTTGATTGGTTTTCCAGATTCGAAAATTTCGTATTCAAATAATATTCGAAACCAGTTTAGTCTGACAAATCGCTTTAATGGCAATTATTATTATCTAGATGCGCATAATCTTGATAATAACGCCACAAAAGTTACTCTATCGCAAATGTCCTCAGCATTTGTGTATGAAAGAAATGTTGACAAAAACTGGTTTTTGAATTTTAAAGCCGGATATGATTTTGACAAAAAATACAATTTAATAGACAGTGACGATCATAAAGTCCATGGTTTTAATATCAGTAATGGATATGTTTTAGGAATTGGCATCAAATACAAACAATAAATAAATTTAATACACTATGAATAATTTAAAAAAAGGAATATTATTCGCAACACTGTTTTCGGCTCTCTTTTTTGTAAGCTGTAGTAATGATGACGATGATGATGATTTGATAGGAAACTGGATTAAGAAATCAGCATTTGATGGACCTGCGAGATCTAGTGCAACGAGCTTTGTTATTGGCGATTATGCTTATGTAGCAACAGGTTATACTGGAGATGTTTATTTAAAAGATTTATGGGCTTACAATTCTAATGGCGATTATTGGGAACAAAAAGCTGATTTTACAGGAGTTGGAAGAAGCTCTGCTTCAAGCTTTGCTCTTAACGAAAAAGGTTACATTGGTCTTGGTTATGATGGTACTAATAAACTAAAAGACTTTTACCAATACAACCCTACCTCTAATACTTGGACTCAAAAAACGGACTTTGCCGGAACTGGACGTTATGGTGCTGTGGGTTTTCAGGCGGCTGGAAAAGCATATTTCGGAACAGGCTACGACGGGAATTACCTAAAGGACTTTTATCAATATGATGACCAAGCTAATACTTGGACGCTTGTAAACGGATTTAGTGGAAATAAAAGACGTAATGCTACCGTTTTTGTAATTGGCGATAAAGCTTATTTGGGAACGGGAATTAACAATGGTGTTTATCAGGAAGATTTTTGGGAATTTAATCCATCTACTGATGTTTGGACAAGAAAGCGCGATATCGACAAGGATACGGATGACGATTATACTTATAACGACGAATATGCAATTGTTCGTTCAAATGCTTCTAGTTTTTCTATGAATGGATTAGGATATGTAGTAGGTGGAGAAAGCATCAAAACAATCTGGGAATACAATCCAAGTACTGATTTATGGGTAGAAAGAACTCCTATGGAAGGCGCAAGCAGAACTGATGCTGTTGGGTTTGCGATCAATAATCGTGGATTTTATATGTTAGGAAGAGTGGGTTCTACTTACTTTGATGATGCCTGGGAATTTAAACCTTTAGATGCGCAAAGCGACGATGATAATTAATACAAAAAGACAATTCTTCTGGAGTCAAATCCAGAAGAATATATTGCTTGCGATACTTATTTTACAATTTATAGCCTGTGCGAAAAATGAAACTTTTAAAATCGAAGCCTTCAAAACTACGTCAGGTTGGGGTTATTCGATTGCTACAAAGAACAAGATCATTATCAAGCAGGCTATTATTCCAGTCATAAACGATAACAAAAGCTTTTCGACAGAAGCTGACGCATTAAAAGTCGCTGATTTAGTCGTAAAAAAACTCAATCAAAACATATCACCAACGGTAACCAAAAATGATTTAATTTTATTAAAAATAAAATTATAAATGAAACTAGACGCCATCAAAAATACAAGTTCAAATAAAATTTTATTCCATTGCATCATATGGGTTTTCTTTATCCTGACTTCGTTGATTCAGTTTTACGAAAGTCCGTTTAGGATTAACAATGATTTTTATGTGCAATGGGCTACAGGAATTATTTTGTTTTATCTGAACTATTTTTATTTGGTTCCTGTCCTACTTTTAGAAAAAAAATACTGGCTCTATTTTGCCTTTGTTTTTGCCCTTATTTTACTCTTTATGATTATAAGGATTAATTATTTTATTCCTGAATTTAGACATATAAGGCCAAGATTCTTACCTCCAGAAGATCTACATTCAATTTATAAAGGAGCTAGAGCAAGACCAATAATGGCAACAAGACAACCTCTTTTTTTTAAAATTGGTCCATCATTTTTCTATATCCTAATTATTACCATTAGTGCTATTATAAGAACACTAACAGAATATTATAACAACCAACAAAACAAATTAATTGCCGAAACACATAGAACAAATACTGAATTGATTTATTTGCGAAAACAAACCAATCCGCATTTTCTATTCAATTCCTTAAATAGTATTTACTCTCTGGCACACAAAAAATCTGATTTGGTCCCTGACGCCATCGTAACATTATCAGAGTTAATGCGGTATATGCTGTATGAAACAGATAATAAAACGGTGGCTTTAGAAAAAGAAATCAATTACATTCAGAATTATATTGAGTTGCAAAAACTCCGATTAAATAATATCGAAGACATTGTTATCAACGTTCACGGCGATACAAAGAACAAGTTTATAGAGCCGTTATTATTAATTTCGTTTGTCGAAAATGCTTTTAAATACGGAACAGATTATAAAGGTGCCGCTCACGTAAAAATCAAAATTTTTATTCACGAAAACAGCCTAGATTTTTGGATAGAAAATACGATTGAAAACTACGTAACAGATCCTGACAACTCTGGAATTGGATTAGTAAATATTCAAAACCGTTTAGATTTACTCTATCCAAATGCACACAAACTTACCATAACGCAGGACAATCAATATTTCCGCGTTCATTTAAATTTAGAATTAGATAAAATTCAGACTGCAATTAAATAAACATGACTTATTATGGACAGAAAAAAATTTATCCGCAATGGTATTTTAGGCATTGCTTCGCTAGCAACAGCTACTAAAATTTTAGAATCTTGCTCTAAAAATGATAATGATGACAATGGCACAAATGCTTCCGGAGATGGAAGCTGTACGGTTTCTCCATCTGAAACTAAAGGACCATTCCCCATTAAAACTCCAAGTCAATTGGTTTTAGAAAACATAAAATCAGACCGAATTGGTGTTGCTTTACTAATAAATTTAGTGATCGAGAATACAAACAATAACTGCGAACCTTTATCAAATGTATTAGTTGATGTTTGGCATTGTGATAAAGATGGTAATTATTCTGAATATGGTGGAACTCAAATGCAACAAGCAGATTATACTTCGGTTCATTTTTTAAGAGGAAGACAAACCACCAATTCAAAAGGAGAAGTATCGTTTATTTCTGTTTATCCGGGTTGGTATCAAGGCAGAGCGCCACATGTTCACGTCGAAGTATTAACCACTGGCGGGTCATCTTTATTGGTCACACAAATTGCTTTTCCTGAGAATATTTCAAGTACCGTATATTCAAGCGCAAATTATAGCGCGCACGGTCAAGCCGATACATCAAACACAAAAGACAATGTTTTCTCTGATAGTTTATCTGATGAATTGGCCACACTAACCGGCAATTTAACAGATGGTTACACCTTAAGCAAAACCATTACAGTAAAAGGATAATTTTGCCCCCAACCAGTATTTTATGATAATTTTAAAACTTAATTTACTGGTTTAAAACTACTTTTGACGCAAAACAAAATTTAAAAATTTAAACCTCAACAGATGAAATGTGTAATTATAGACGATGAACCATTAGCGGTTGAATTATTAGAGGATTTTGTTGGAAAGGTAGATTCGCTCGAATTAGTTCATACTTTTAATAATGCTATTGATGCCGTGTCGTATATCAATCAAAACAATGTTGATTTGATTTTTCTAGACATTCAGATGCCACATTTCTCTGGAATTGATTTTTTAAATACAATCGAAAAAAAGCCATTGGTTATTTTTACAACCGCATTTTCAGATTATGCCGTAGAAGGATTTAATCTTGGAGCAGTAGATTATTTGGTTAAACCAATTCCGTTTCACCGTTTTTTAAAATCAGTTGTCAGAGCACAGCAAGTCTTAAATCCTACAGCAGCTGTTCAGGCAATTTCTGAAAACACAACTGCACCAGAATTAGAGCAGGATTTTATGTTTGTAAGAGCCGAATATGAAAACGTAAAAATGAATTTCTCTGATATTTTATTCATTGAAGGTTTAAAAGATTATGTAAAAATTTACACCACCGACAATAAATTCACACTAACTTTAATTAGCTTAATAAAGCTCGAAAATTTACTTTCGACTAAAGGTTTTTCAAGAATTCACAGGTCTTATATCATCAATATAAAACACGTAAAATCAATCCAGAAAAATAAAGTTTTGATTAGTGATAAGAGAATTCCAATTAGCGAAAGTTATAAAAACGCATTCTTCGAGAGAATCAATTTATAAGTTTATTAAATTCCAAAAAGATAAAATTCCAAATTCCAAAGTTTGATACTTATTGGAATTTGGAATTTTATCTTTTTGGAATTTATTTTTTATTTATTCTTCGTTTTTAAACCAGCCCGAATACATTACATAATTGTTTGAAATACGCTCGATTTCTCCCGCAAAGTCAGATTGATCAATATCCTTTACTTTCTTTGCCGGAACACCTGCGTAAATACTTCCTGAGGCTACAATTGTATTTTGGGTCACAACAGCTCCGGCAGCTATAATCGAATTACTTTCGACTACGCAATTATCCATTACAATAGCTCCCATACCAATTAAAACATTATCGCGAATGGTACAACCATGTACAATTGCATTATGTCCTATCGAAACATTATTTCCAATAATAGTAGGATGTTTTTGATATGTACAATGAATAATAGCTCCGTCTTGAATATTAACTTTATTACCTATCGAAATGAAGTTTACATCGCCACGAATAACGGCATTAAACCAAACACTACAAGAATCTCCAAAAGATACATCGCCAACAATTGTAGCATTTTCGGCAACATAACAATCCTTTGGAATCAAAGGTGTTTTTCCGTTTACAGATTTAATAAGCATAATGAAATATTAATTAATCGCAGGACAATTACAATCGTAACGCTCCTTTTTACAAAATAAATTGATTCCTAAAGTAATTTGATGGTATCCGCCAGTATCAAATTTTACGTCGCCAGTAACTTGCGAATACGTGTAAGCAAACATAAAATTCTTATAGTTAATTCCAATTATAGGGGTAAAATATTGTAGTTTTTGAGTAGCAACTCCGCTTGTTGTACCATATTGTGCTCCGTCAAAACTTCTTCTATACGACAATGCAGCCCAAATGCTACCAAAATCCATGTTTTTATAGGCTTTTAAGTTTAAATCGATTGATTTCTCTTTTGTTTTATCAAACAATTGAAACAAAAATGAAGGTTCCCAAGTAATATTATCTTTTTTTCCAAAAACATACCCGGCACTTAGAAGAAACTTTCTTAAATTATTACTCTCGTATTCTGTGTATAATTCTCTTCTGGTTTCCAACAATCCCTGAACAGTTGCATGAGCATAAAAATCAAGATAATTGTATGATGCACCAACATCCATATTAAAATAGGAATCTTTTTGAATTGACCCAAAAACAATAGGATCAAAAGTAGTTCCAAATTTAGTTTCGTCTAACTGACTCTGAATTACGCCTCCACTAATACCAAATGAAAGCTGATTTAAATCGATTTCATCTCTGGAAAACATAATATGATGCGCATAAGTAAGCTTTACACCTTTTTGAGAATGATATCCGTTTTTATCATTAAAAATAATAATTCCTGCACCAGAGCGTTCTCCCACTCTTCCGTTAAAAGTCACGGTTTGTAGTGCTGGCGCATCTTCCTGACCAAACCACTGTTTTCTAGCCGTTAATCTAATCTTGGCACAATTGGCCGCACCCGCCATCGACGGATGAATCAAGTAATAATTATCTGATAAATAATCCGAATAAACAGGAATTCCTTCTTGCGAATACGAATACATCGACAGGATTAGAAAAACAAATAAAACCTTGATTTTAAATCTCATAAAGGCAATTTTATTTAAATTTTTTTAAAACTCTCATAATTTAATACGATTAATTTGAAAAGAGTCTTAATTATTTTATTAAAAAACCAAATATAGGTATTAGTAGAAAATAACTTTACTAAATTTGTGAAAAATTACAAATCATGACAAAAATCACTATAAGGGAGACTCAAAACCCTACTATCCTAAAGTTCGAATTTGAAGATTTCATTACTCAGAACCAAAATTTTGAGTTCAAAAATATTGATGAAGCACAATCTTCGCCTTTAGCACAACAATTATTTTATCTTCCTTTTGTAAAAACAGTATATATTTCAGGAAACTTTATCGCTATCGAAAGATACAGTATTGTAGAATGGGATGATGTAAAAGATGCCGTTGCTGAACAAATTAGTTCATTTGTAGACAAAGGTGGCGTTATTATAAAAATCGATGAGAATCAAGCCAAAAAACAGCCTATTACGGTTTATGGAGAAACAACTCCAAATCCTGCTGCTTTAAAGTTTGTTGTAAGCAGAATGTTAACCAGAAATGCAGTTGAATATAAAAATATAGACCAAACTGCATCTTCGCCATTGGCAAAAGAGTTATTCAAATTTCCTTATGTAAAAGAAGTTTTTATTGATGAAAATTATATTTCGGTAACTAAATATGATATCAACGACTGGAATGAAATCACATTAGAAGTTAGAACATTCATCAAACAATTTATCGAAAATGGTGGAACTGTTTTAGATGAGAGTTTAATTGAGGTTGCAACCAAAAATGATATTACTAAAGACGAAGCATTTGACAAATTAGATGTTACATCTCAACAAATCATTAATATCCTGGAAGAATATGTAAAACCAGCAGTTGCGGCTGATGGTGGAAATATTGCTTTTGATTCTTATAATGAAGATGACAAAACTGTGAAAGTAATTTTGCAAGGTGCTTGTAGCGGATGTCCATCTTCTACTTTTACTTTAAAAAGCGGAATCGAAAATATGTTAAAAAGCATGTTGAATGATGAGGCAATTAAGGTAGAAGCAGTAAACGCATAAGGAAATTATCAAAATAGAAAAAAAGCGCCTCAGAAATGGGGCGCTTTTTTCATTAACACATATATCACTAACAATCAGTAAAATATTTAACAAATAACACAATAATTCTGTAAAAAAGTTTAATATTGTATTCTAAACTAATCAATAATAAAACTATGGGATTATCTTCGTTTTTTAAGAATTTATTTGGCACAGCCAAAGATTCTGCTACTGATTTGGCCAATCAAGCCGAAAGTACTTTTGAACACGCTAAAGAAGCTGCTGCTCCTTATATAGACAAAGCAGAAACTTTTGCAGAAGAAACGATTGCTAAAGCTAAAGAAGCTTCGGAGCCAATAATTGATAGCGCAACTCAATATGCTCATCAGGCAAAAGAAATTGTTAGTGAATATGTTGAAAAGGCCTCAGATTCTATAAGCGAGGTTATCGATTCTGTAAAAGAAAAAACTACCGAAGTGGTAAGTGAAACCAAAACAGCGGTTTCTGAAACTGTAACTGATGTTAGCGAAAAAACCGAAACTAAAACAGACGAAATTATCGATGAAGTTTCTGATAAGGAATCATAAACTCATTTTTCGTATACAAAGAAATATCTTTATATTTGCATACTTAATACACCTTCTCTTTGAGAAGGTTTTTTTATTCTAAAAAATATGAATCTTAATCCAGACCAAGTTAGCGGTTACGTTACTAAATTTATTGACGTTTTAGTTGATTATTCCCCAAAATTAATCTCTGCATTTATAATTTTATTTGTTGGTATTTATGCTATCAGATTAATTAATAGAATTATTACCAAAGTAATGGTTCAAAGAAATTTAGACCCTACATTAACAAAATTCCTATCGGATATTTTAATCTGGGCACTGCGAATTTTATTGTTTGTAACCTTTATTTCAAAATTAGGAATCGAAACCTCGTCGTTTGTTGCCATTTTAGGAGCAATGGGTCTTGCGGTAGGTTTGTCATTACAAGGCTCACTTTCTAACTTTGCAGGAGGAATGCTAATTATCGTTTTTAAGCCTTTTAAAGTTGGCGATACGATAGAAGCACAAGGTGTTATTGCAACTGTAGTAGAAATTCAGATTTTTGTTACCAAGATGCTTACCGGTAATAATCAAACGGTATTTATTCCTAACGGAGCTTTGTCTAACGGAACAATTATTAATTATTCCATGCAGGGAGAAAGAAGAGCTGATTTGACTTTTTCAATTTCTTATGACTCTGATATTAAAAAGGCAAAAGATATCTTATTAGATGTTTTAAACAAAAACCCAAAAGTACTTAAAAAACCTGCACCTGAGGTTTTTGTAAAAAACTTATCGGCTAGTTCTATAGACTTTGCTGTTCGCCCTTGGGCAAAAAATGTTAACTATGGAGCTGTTTTTGCAGAAACTTTAGAAAACTGTAAAACGGCATTAGATGAGGCTGGAATTTCCATCCAGCCGTATACAATTCAAAAATAATAAGGTTTTATTATTTTTTTGATGGAGGAGCCATCATAAAATCTTTTAAATAATAAGGTTCAAAATAAGCGACATCTACGGTGTCGCTTTTTTGATATTTATCGTAACTAATTTTGCTCATTGCAGAAGCCGTAGGATATTTGACATCTTCTAAAAACACAAAATTAGATTTTGTTAAAACTGGCTTGCATTTATCAGCACAATCTCCTACAAAGTAAATTGGCTCTGTATAAGCTGCAAATGAATCTTCTGTTATAACTTCGGCCTGAATGGCTCTTTCTACTTCTAAATCAGCATTAAACACTTCACTGTATACTTCCATTCTTCTTGCGTCCAGCATCGGAATGATTTTTCCATCAGTTACATTGGCTTGCGAAGCTAAAGTCTGCAAAGTGTCTATTGCAATTAATGGAATATTTAATGCAAAACACAATCCTTTTGCTGACGAAACCCCTATTCTTAAACCTGTATAAGAACCTGGCCCTTGACTAACGGCTACAGCCGCCAAATCCTGAACCGTAATTCCAGCTTCGGCAATTACTTCTTCAATAAAGACATGTAATTTTTCGGCGTGCGAATAACCTTCTTCGGCAATTTCTTTACATATAATAGTTTCGCCATTTTTAGCAATGGATACTGAACAATTTTTTGTGGCTGTTTCTATATTTAGAATAAATGACAAAGTATTTTTAATTTTAAAATTGATATTAATGCAAATTATTTCTTAGGAGCATCGGCTTTTTTAAGCTTTACTTTATCGCCAGAATTTAAATCTTTAGAAACTGTTGTATAAGGTCCGGTAATTACAACATCGCCAGGTTTTAATCCTGTTAATACTTCAATATTAGTATCGTCCTGAATTCCGGTTTTAATAATTCTGATTTTGGCTTTATCACCAACTTTTACAAAAACACATTCAAACTTTTTATCGCTTTTTGGCGCTACTTTTTTGTCTTCGCTTGGATCTTCAACTTTAAAATCTTTTACTGCGGTTGTATCTGATTTTACTACAACAGAACTAATTGGCACTGCCAAAACATTGCTTTTAGTTTTTGTAATAATATCTACTGTTGCCGTCATTCCGGGTCTAAAAGGCGAATACGTACTTGGCTGACCTTCTAATAAATCTTGATATGATTCTTTTAGAATACGAACTTTAACTTTAAAATTGGTTACCTGATCTGATGTTAATGTTGAGCTCGCCGAATTAGAAATACTGGTTACAACACCTTTAAATTTCTTTTTTAAATAAGCATCAACTTCTACATTTGCTTCGTCTCCAATTTTTACTTTAACAATGTCGTTTTCATTTACGTCAACTTCAACTTCCATATTGTTTAAGTTCGCTACTCTCAAAAGCTCTGTTCCTGCCATTTGTTGCGTTCCTAAAACACGTTCTCCTAATTCGACATTTAGAACAGAAATTGTTCCATCTGCAGGAGCATAAATTAAGGTACGTCCTAAATTATCTCTGGCTTCTGTAACAGATGCAGTTGCGCTTTGAACGTTGTAATAAGAATTTTGTTTTGTCGCTTTTGCCACTTCATAAGACGAAACTGCTTTATCCCAGTCTGATTTTGAAATTACACCTTTATCGTAAAGTGTTTTGTTACGCTCATAATTTGCTTTCGCTTCTTTATAACTAGCTTCAGATTGTGTTAAACCTGCTTTAGTTCCAGATAAATTGGCCATAGACCTATCTAATCCTGAAGTATATAAATCGGGGTTTATTTTTACTAATAAATCTCCTTTTTTAACAACCTGACCTTCTTTTACATTTAAAGCGATTATTTCACCCGAAACCATTGACGAAAGTTTCACTTCGATTTCCGGTTGAATTTTTCCGGTTGCCGAAACGGTTTCAACAATTGTTGATGCTACTACTTTTGATATCTCTACTTCTTTTCCTTCATCCTTATTTCCTATTACTCCTGCTTTCGAAAGACCAATTAAAGTGGCAATAATAACTATCGCACCACCTAATAAGAAATAAACTGTTTTTTTTGACATAATAAATTATTTTGTAATAATTGGGACAATTGGAATTCCAAAATAGAATTCAAGTATTTTTATTTTAAACATATAATCGTACTTTGTTCTGATAACATCAGACTGTGCATTGGTTAACAATGTCTGTGCTTGTGTAAAATCAAATGAATTCATCAAACCAACATCGTACTTTTCTTTAGCATAATTATAAGCTTGCTGTCTTGCCTCTAAAGTTACTGTCGACGATTCGTGAGCATTTAACGCCCCTTTTGCATCTGTAAAAGCAGTATAAACGTTACGTTGCAAATCTAAACTTTTTTGTTCTAAATCTATTTTAGATTTCTCTAAACTTACTTTATTACGCTCTACATTATTTCTTGCAGAAAATCCGTTGAAAATTGGCACATTTAATTGCAAACCAAAATTATGTCCTTTGTTATCACTAAACTGATCTAAAACCGAATGTGGCGCTGCATAAATTGGATTTCCGGCACCATCTGTCCCAACAAGTCTATCGCTATAACTGGCACTTGTACTAAAAGCATAAAAACCTCTAAGTGTTGGCTGATAAGCTCCTTTTGCAATAGAAACATTTTTCTCTGCAATTTCAAGATTTGTTTGTGCTAATTTTAATTCAGTTCTAATATCTTTAGCTTTATTATAAATATCTGTTGGAGTTTGTGCCAGGATATTATTTTCGTCTTTTGCATTGGTATCATCTACAACATCAAAATCTGTAAATTCTTTTAATTGTAAAAGCTGAGCCAAACTTAATTTAGAAATCAATAAACTATTTTCTGCAACAATAATTGCTTGTTGATCTGTTGCAGCTGTAGCTTTTAGATCGTACAAATCTCCACGCGGAATTGTTCCGGCACTTACCATTTCTTCAGAACGAGCCAAACGTTTTTGATCGATAGCCAATTGTTCTTTTTTTACTTTTAAATTTTCTTTGTTAAAAAGAATTTCCAAAAACGCATTCGCAACATTAAGCGAAATATCTTCCTGCATTTTTAAAAGTTGATAATGTGATGCAATAATAGAAAGTTTTGCTCTTCTATAAGCATTTTGATTTTGCAAACCTTTGTAAATATCAACTCCTGCATTAACTCCTAATGATGAGTATTGTGTCGTTTGAGTTGTAGCAATATTGGTAACGGGGTTAACGTTCAAACCAATATTCCACGAGTGTGAAGCATTTCCGTTTACCGTTGGAAGATAACTACCCAATGCGCCTTTTTTATCAATATCAGCACTTCTTACGTCTAATTCTGAAAGTTTTACTTTAATATTATTTTCTAATGCATATCGAACACATTCCTCTAATGTCCATTGTTTTGATTGTGCCTGAGTTGATAAACCAAAACCAAACAACATGGCAAAAACAAGACTATTATATCTATTTATTTTCATATATTTTGAATGAAAGCATAGCAAAAAAACTACGCAAATTTAACTTTTTTTAAAACCCAAAAACTCCCTTATACGTTCAAATTATTTCTTTACTTCTTCGGTAATTAACCCCTGATTCCAGATTTTAATTTTGTCCGTAGCTTTAATTCCGCTTTTAACCTGAACATAAATTCCGTCACTAACACCTAAAACTAAATCTCTTTTTTCAAATTTTTGAGGAGTAGTTTCGATCTCAACATATGGTTTTTGTGTTTTTTTATCAAATTGCACTAACGATTCTTTGATAGCTAAAACTTTATCTGCTTTTTCTAAAATAATGGAAGCATTTGCACTTAAACCAGCTCTAATAAAAGTTTCGTCTCTATTTTGTAAAGCAGCTTTAATTTCAAATTGAATTGCACCATTTTCTACTACACCTTTTGGTGCAATATCTGTTAGAACAGCTTCAAATTTTTTGTTTTCGATAGCTCCAATTGTAATTTCGATTGGCATCTGAACTTTAATTTTCCCTACTTCAGATTCATCAATTTTTCCAATAAAAATCATTCTTCCAACATCGGCAACGCTGGCAATTGTAGTTCCTTCATTAAAGTTATTACTTTCGATAACCTGATTTCCAACTTTTACAGGAACTGCCAAAACCATTCCATTTACTGTAGAACGAATTAAAGTGTTTGCATAACTACCTAATGATGTTGTTGTTCCGGTTTTTACAATGTCTAAACTTTGTTTAGCAGCTACATAATTTTGTTTCGCTTGTTTGTAAGCCAATTGTGCTGCGTCAAAATCATTAGCAGAAATTACATCTTTATCAAACAATGTTTTTTGTCTTTGATAAATTTTTTCCTGATTGTCTAAAGCAATTTTAGCAGTCTGAACTTGATTTTGAGTACTACTTACATTTGATACGTTTGCTACAACTCTAATTTTAGCAATCATATCTCCGGCTTTAATTTTTTGTCCTGCTTTGATATACACTTCTTCAATAATACCCGAAATATTTGGTTTGATTAGAACCTCTTCATCAGGCTGAATGTTACCGGTTGCAATTGTGTTTTTTACGATCGTTTTAATCTCTGCTTTTTCCGTTTTGAATATTATTGGAGATTCTTGATTCTTCGCGTACAAATAGTAAAGTGCGCCAAAGAAAACTATAGCAATAAAGATTAAAATGGTTACGGTTACTCCTTTTTTCATTGTGTTTTTGGTTTAATCGATTATATTTTGATTGATAATTTATTCACTTCGTAAAGCATCTACGGGCTTTACATTAATTGCGGTTTGAGCGGGAATGAATCCTGCCAATAAACCTGATCCTACTAATATTAATAAAGCAACAAATACTACTCCTAAATCTACGCTTGGATTTGCAAACATGGTGTTGCTATCTGCCGGCATCGATGCTAGTATCATATTTAAAATGGCAATAATTCCTGTGGCGACTGCAATACCAAACATTCCTGAAATAATGGTCAAGAATATTGACTCTGATAATATTTGTCCGCGTATTGCTGCCGGAGTTGCTCCTAATGCTCTACGAATTCCTATTTCTTTGGTACGTTCTTTCACTACAATAAGCATGATATTCGAAATACCAATTACTCCCGAAATTAAAACTAAACTTCCCACAAAATAAGCAATAACTTGTAAGATATTAAACAAACTTTGTACTTTATTGAATTGTTCATACAAATCAAAATTCCCAACTGCTCTGTCATCGGCAGGATTTACAGAATGTAAAGCTTTTATTAACTCTAATATTTTGGGTTTTAGGTCCGTAATAGAAACTTCGTCTCTCGCCGTAAGTGCCATCCAACCTACTTTATCTCCATAATTAAATGCTTGCTGAAAAGTAGTAAAAGGCACAAAAATATTTTTTTGTTCTTGTTCTGCATTTCCACCTTGTTGTTTCGATTTGTAGACGCCAACAACCATAAAGTTAATACCATTAATTTTTACATATGTCCCAACCGCATCCTCTTCTTTACCATACAGCTCCGTAATAACTCCTTTTCCAATCACTGCCACTTTTCGTCTCTCAAGAATATCTTGTTGATTTACAAAACGTCCTTTTATAATATCCATTGGCTGTTGTTTTATCAACTCCGGATAATCTCCATAAATCGTAAAAGCAGCTGTTTTTGTACCACGAACTACGTTATTTGATCCGTTAAAATCTCCTAATTGATTCCTTGGTGATACATATAATAAATCTGGCAATGCAGCTTTTAAAGCAGCAACATCACTATTTCTAAAATCGTAACGACGGGTTTTAGGTAATCCTTTGTAGGCTTTAGAAGTAGTTTGACTCCACATAAACATGGTGTTTGTAGCAATTCCGTCAAACCCCTTTTTTACACCGTTCTCCAACCCTTTTCCTGCTGCTAGTAATATTACAAGAATAAATATACCCCAAAATACTCCAAATGCAGTTAGCACGGTTCTAAAAACGTTAGCTGTTAAAGCCTGTAAAATTTCATCCCAATTATCTTTCTTAAACATAATTATTCGTCTCTAAGTGCTACAATAGGTCTAATTTTGGCGGCTCTATATGCTGGGAAAAAGCCTGCCAAAGCTCCAGCAAAAACAAGTAAAACAAGCGTAGTTAAAGCCACACTAAAATCGACCTGAGGATTTCTAAAATATTCACTTTGCACCATTGGCCCAACTAATTCCAGTAATAACAAACTGGCCAATAACCCAACAAAACCTGCAATTGTGGTAATAAAAATAGATTCGTGAAGTATCATCGAAATAATTGAAAATGGAGAGGCTCCAAGCGCTTTTCTAATTCCTATTTCTTTCGTTCTCTCTTTTACAATAATAAGCATGATATTACTTACCCCAACAACTCCGGCAATAATGGTACAAATTCCAACCCACCAGAAAAACAATCTGATATACAGGTTTAAATCATAAAATTGTTTTGCATCCTTAACAGAATTATAGGCATCTATACCGCTAGCATCATCGGGAGCAACAACATTTTTACTTCTCAATAAAGCCTTTAAATCAGTTGTAAATTTTTCAGATAGTGCCAAAGCTTCATCATAATCCTTTGTTTTCTTAACTGTAAAAGACATATAACTAATTTTATCTCCTCCACCAAAAGCTCTTTGCACTGTCGTTCTAGGCAAATACGCTCGTGCTTCTTCTCTTTCTCCTCCAGGATCTGTAAAAACACCTACAACTTTAAAATTAACATTATTGATTGAAATCTCCTTACCTAAAGCATCTTTATCTTTAAATAAATCTGTTTTAATTTTCACTCCAATCGCAGCCACTTTTTCATTGTTAGCCAAATCCTTACTGTTGATAAATCGGCCTTGAATAATTGTAACGTTTTCCACTGCTCCATAATCAGGATCTATTCCTCTGAATTGATAACTTCCAGATTCTTTACCATAAGTAATTGTAGCGCCCCAAAAATTATATGAGGCAGATCGCAGATCTAATTTATCTTCAAATTTCTGAACAGATTGCGAATAATCGCTATTTCTAAACTGAATCTGTCTTCCAGGATTTAATCCTTTATACTCTTTTGCAGTTGTTCCTGACCAAACCTCAATAATTCCGGCAGCATCTCGTTCAAATTGTTTTTCAATTCCGTTCTGAAGCCCTTTACCTGCTCCCAACAAAATAACCAAAATAAAAATCCCAGAAGCTACAGAAACTCCCGTAAGAAATGTTCTTAGTCGGTTTTTAGAGATTGCCTCAAAAATTTCCTGCCAACGTTCAATGTTAAACATAAGATGAAGCTCTAACTTGTTCTACTCTTTTATCGTCAATAATTAATCCGTCTTTCAGGACCACATTTCTTTTGCACATAGCGGCAATATCAGGTTCGTGTGTAACGATCAAAATGGTTTTTCCTTCGTCGTTAATTCCTTGAATAAGTTCCATTACTTCATATGACGTTTTGGTATCCAATGCTCCTGTAGGCTCATCTGCCAATAAAACTTTTGGATTTGAAGCTAGTGCACGAGCAATTGCGACACGTTGTTTTTGACCTCCCGAAAGTTCATTTGGTAAATGGTGAGAATGCGAGCCTAAACCTACTTTTTCTAAATATCGCATTGCAATTTCGTAACGTTCTTTTCTCTTAACTCCTTGATAATATAACGGCATCGCAACATTATCAAGTGCAGACTTGTAATTGATAAGATTAAAAGATTGAAATACGAATCCTAAAAACTTATTTCTATATTTTGAAGCTATAGTTTCGTTTAAGTTTTTAATTGGAGTTTTATCTAAAATATAACTACCAGAATCTGCTTCATCAAGGATTCCTAAAATATTTAAAAGTGTCGATTTTCCAGAACCAGACGATCCCATAATCGCAACTAATTCACCTTCTTCGATATTAAAATTAATGCCTTTTAACACATGTAACTGTGAACTTCCCATTTTATAGGACTTGTGTAAATCTTTGATTTCGATCATGGTATTGTTAAATTTTAAAACAATAATAACATTTTTATTAAGTAATTTATGATAAGAAAACGTTAATAATTACGTTTTGTTCTTTGAATAAGACTCAATTTATTGCTAATTGTTACACATTTTTAAGATAATATAATTGTTTTCTTAATTTTGTCTCACGTAAAAAAAAAATAATGATGAAATTTTTTTCCTCGATCTCTTTGTTTATAGTACTTGCGACACTTATTGGTTGTTCTACATCTCAAAAATTAGAAACGTTAAAACCAGAACCAGATGATGCAAGTCCGTTAGTTTATGACGCAAACCCTTCATTTATCAACTTACCCATTACAGTAAAACTTACTGATATTGAAAATCAAACAAATACCCTTCTTAATGGATTAATTTATGAAGACAATACTATTGAAGATGACGATATCGAAATGAAAATTTGGAAACTCGCTCCAATAAAAATTCAAAATGATCCAGCAAATCCAAATAAAAAGATAAAAACAATTCTGCCCTTAAAGGCAACTATTAAATACAGAATTGGTACTAAAAAATTAGGAGTTGAACTTTATGACACACGCGAGTTTAACTTAAATGGTGTAATAACTTTATCAAGCGAAGTTGCTCTGACCAATTGGAAATTAAATACTAAAACTGAATTCAAATCTTTAGACTGGAATGAAACACCAACTATGCAGGTTTTTGGAAAAAGTATGCCAATTACCTACTTGGTAAATCCTGCGATTTCTATCTTTAAATCTAAGATTGAAAAGAAAATCGATGAAGCAATCGAAAAATCAATGGATTTTAAGCCCAACGTTTTATCTGCTTTAGAAAAAATCTGTACTCCCTTCCAGATGAGCGATACGTACGAAAGTTGGCTAAGAATTGTCCCTGTCGAGATTTACTCTACAAATGCAAAACTTAAAAACGATTTATTTTTATTGGACATGGGAATGAAATGCAACATGGAAACTATTGTTGGTAAACAACCTGAATCTAAATTTAATGTCAATAAAATTGTTTTGAAACCTGTAGCAAAAATTCCAAATCAAATATCAGCAAACATTGCCGCCATTTCGACTTATCTTGATGCATCAAAAATTATGACCAAGAATTTTGCAGGACAAGAGTTTGGCTCAGGAAGTAAAAAAGTTACGGTAAAAAATGTTTCTATTTGGCATAAAGACGGCAAGATGGTAATTGCATTAGATGTTTTAGGATCAATAAACGGAACTATTTATTTGAACGGATTTCCGCAATACAATCCTCAAACAAAAGAAATTTATTTTGACAAACTTGATTACGTTTTAGATACTAAAAGCAAACTTATGAGAACTGCCAGTTGGTTGGGACAAGGTTATATTTTAAGAAAAATGGAGCAAAGCTGCCGTTACTCCATTCAACCCAATTTAGAAGAAGGAAAAAAAAGCATGGCAACATATTTAAAAAACTATTCGCCAATGCCCGGAGTTTTTGTTAATGGAAAAATGGAAGACATTCAGTTTGATAAAATTCAGCTCACCAATCAAGCTATTATAGCTTTTATCAAAATAAACGGAACGGTAAATGTTTCGGTTGATGGATTAAAATAAAAATTAATTGTTTAGCTATTTGAGAAGTTCACAAATAGCTAAACAATTATTTAAAATAAATTAATAGCCAAATTAAAGTGCAAATATTTTTTTTAATACTTTTTTGTGCTTCTCAGTGTAAAAATACCCATCTTCTTCCAACATTTCAACCCCTTTAAAACCAAATTTAAGCTTTGGTTCAATCTCTTTAGCATTATTAAATGTCTGATTAAAAAGAACCTTTTCTTTTAATAGATATTGAACCGTAAACAACCCTATTAACTGATCTATTTCAGATTTTGAAGCTACAGCATCAGTAAAATATTTTAAAGCATTTTGCAACTGATCATCTTCTAAATAACAATATCCTATATTAGACAATGTTTCAGAAGCTACCACTCTTTGTTCAGGTGTATACAAGTTTAAAATCTCCAAATAATCATACAAAGCATTTTTATAGTCCCCTAAAATCTGTCTACTTGTCGCCCTCATTCTTAGCGTTTCAATTGTAGCAAAGCTTTTCTTATTCAATCTTAATGCCTGAGTTGCAAAAACAACTGCATTTTGATAATCTTCTTTCTCAAAATACAAAGAAGCTAATAGTGACATAGTTCCATCATCTGTGGGATCAATTAGCAATGCTTCTTTTACATAAATTATAGCCTGGTCCGCATTTTTTTGTCGAGAATAAAGTATTGCCATGTTTTTATAAGCAGCACTCAAATCTGGGCTAAATTCCAACGCTTTTTTATACATTTCAATTGCTTTATCATCATTGGAAATATCTTTGTAGTAATTTGCGAAATTGAAATAATAAGCACCATTCGTCGGAAGTATTTCAATTGCTTTTTTGTAATAAAATTCAGCACTATCAACAGTTAAAGGATTGTCACTGTATATATTTGCTAAATTAACATATGCGCCTGTTGCCATTTTATTTATTGCAATACATTGTTTATAACAATTAATTGCTTCATCCATTTGATTATCCGCCGAATATAATGTCCCCATATCCAATAAAATATCAGCATCTTTTTGATTTAAAGAATAAGCTTTTTTTAGATCCTCAAAAGCTTTATCTTTTTCTTTAAGATCTCTATAAATTTGATATCGCTTATGATATAAGGTTTCTTTGCCAGGATTATTTTTGATTCCTTCATTAATTACGAGCAGTGCTTCTTCATTTCTACGAAGTCTATTTAAAGACTCTGCCTTATTATAGTAATAACTATAAAACGTTGAATTAGCCAAGGCTAAATCAAAATAATCAATCGCAGTTTCGAGATCATCAAAATGCATATAACAAGTTCCTACATAAAAGAGAGCACTATTATAGTTACTATCATCTTTGGAACCTTTTTCAAGAAATTTTTTAAAATACAGCCGCGAATCATCAAATCTTCCAAGTTTCAAATAAGTATAACCGAGATTATAATAAATGTTTTGAATATCATTAGAGTTTTCATCTAAATCTTTAAAAAATAAGATTAAAGCTTCATCATATTTCCCTAAGTCTGATAAACAATTTGCCTTAAGTCTGTAAAAACTTCCCAAATCATCATTGCACTTGAGCAAAGCTTCATCTATAACATTAAAAGCCTTATCAAATTGTTTAGTTTTAGCATAAATAAGTCCTAAATTATAGTAAGCATTGTGATTTGACTTATCAATTTTTAAAGCTTTCTTATATTGTTGAACAGCTTGGTCTGTCTGATTTAATTTTAAGAAATTAAATCCATTACGAAGATATTCATCTAGTTTTTTATCTTTTTTAGATATTTGCGCACTAAGGGCTAGTGAAAATAACAAAATAAATAAAAACTGGAAAATGTAAAATAGATTCTTATTTCTCATAGTAAAAAGTGTTAAAAAACATAAAATTAATTAACAAATATAAACCTACAAAAAATGAATTACAATTATTATTTAAAATAAAAAAAATAACAAATGAATAAACACGTAAAAATACTAGAGAACAATATAAAATCTATTCTGCCTTTTTCTTTTTAGATTGGTACATCCTATAAATAAGATATCCAATTATAGCAACAAGTAAGTACGGAACGATCATTAAAAAAACGATTCCATTATTTACCGCTTCTGCTTTCTTTATATTTGATTCACCCGAAAGTGCTGCGCGACACATCGCACATTGAGCATTTGCAGTTAGAGAAAAGAAGATAGAGAAAAGAACATAGAAAGTTTTCGTTGAGAAAAAATTCACCATCCTACTTCTATCAACTATTCCATTTTCTTTATTCTTTATTCTTCGTTCTATTTTAAGCATAATATGGAGAAATCATTAAGTAAACTACAACACCCGTTATCGCAACGTATAACCAAAGCGGAAAGGTAATTTTAGCTATTTTTTTATGTCTATCAAATCGTTGTGCCAAAGCTCTAACATATGTAATTAAAACCAACGGAATAATTGCAATAGATAATAAAATGTGAGTTATTAAAATAATGAAATAAGCATATCTAATAACTCCTTCTCCACCAAATTTAGTAGAGTCAGCCGTCATATGATAAGCAACATACATTACCAAGAAAGCTACAGACAAAGCGATGGCAAAAGTCATTAGGCGTTCATGCAATTTACGTTTACCATTTTTAATAGCAATTACAGCCCAAACTAAAACTATAGCAGTAATACCATTTGTGGTAGCATAAATTGGAGGTAAAAATGAAAGCGGTTCTACATTGATTCCGAAGTCTTTTAGTTTAACCCCAAACAAAATCGCAACAACAACCGGAATTATAATCGAAACAGCAACAATAAGCTTACTGTATTTTTTTTCTAAAGTATTGTCCTCCATTTTTATTCTTCTAATAATATTTTAATATCTTCCTGAATCTCTCTAACTCCTTTTTTATCCAATCCATCATAATAGATATTTGGATTTCCAAATTCATCTTTTCTACAACGAATATTTCCATCTTTGTCTATTAATGCAAATAAACCAGAATGCTCGAAACCGCCACTTACTTTAGAGTTTTCGCCGGCATATAAATTGAATCCTTTGTTTGATAAATCCATAATCGTAGCTTTATCACCAGTTAAGAAATTCCAAGTAGATGATTTTACTCCTAACAATTTAGCATGATCCTTTAAAACCTGAGGCGTATCATGAGCAGGGTCAATTGTAATAGATACAATTCCGAAGTTAGGATTACCAAAAAATGTTTTTTCGATCTCTAACATACTTAAATTCATTTTTGGACATATTGAAGGACAAGTTGTAAAAAAGAACTCTAATACATAGACTTTTCCTTTATAAGTTTCATTTGAAACTTTTTTACCATCCTGATTTGTCAATTCAAATTTAGGAGCTGGTCCAATTGTAATTAATTTTCCATCAGATTTTGAAGATTTCAATCCAACATTATCTAAACGATTTCCTTTTACAACTTCACCGTTTTTTATTCTATCTACAATTTTAGGCACAGCATAAATTCCGAAGATTAGAATAATAAACGAAATTCCGATATATGATTTATTTTTAAACATAATATAAAGATTAAAGTTCTTTTGTTGCGTTGTGATTCTTTTTTAGAGCTGCACGATATTCATACAAAATGATCTTAAAATCATCTAACATTTCATTACTCAACTCTGAAGGATGAAAAGTATTATATCCTTCTTTATACTCTTCTTTATCTTTTCGCCCTCTTAGATTTCTTTCTTTATCTACAATATAAACATTCGAAGTTCCAAGGTGCTCATCTAACTTACCTTTTAAATGCAACTGATCGTAAAATACTTTAATTTCTTCCGGCGCAGCAAAAACAAAATGCCAACCCGAAACATCAGTAAAAGCACCTAAAGATTCAACAATTTTTTGCGCATCATTCTCAGTTCCTAAAGGACACACAACGACAAATTGTAAATCTTTAAAACCATTATATCGCTGATAAATTTTTTCGTTTAGATTAAAAAAGTTTCCTCTGTTTTTTAAAATTTCAGAACCAGAAAAACCAAGGATTGTAATTTTATCATTTAAAGTTACCTTTTCTCCTTTTAGGGATTTCCAATTGCCTAAGTCGGCAATTTTAGGAGTTATTGTTGGAAGTTTAGTAAAACTGTTTACGCCCGAAGCAAAAAACAAATACGCTACAATTGGCAAAACAAAAAGTACAAAAAGAACTATATTTTTTTTCATTGTATGAATGGAAATTATTGAGGTACAAAAATAAAAAAAGCTCCGTTAAACGGAGCCTCTTTTCGAATTAATATCATGTTAAAAATTCCATTTAATAGTAGAATCTTTAAAAACCCCATAAATATAATGTCCTTCTGTAAGTAGAATAAACAATAAATATAAAACTAGGAAAATAACTGGTGAAACAACAGACCATCTAAGGCTGCTTTTTTCACCTTCCATGTGCATAAATGCCCATACTATATAATATGCTTTGACAATTGTAAGGATATAAAATATCCAGTTCAATAAATTCAAACCTACAAAGTGATTAAATTCTAAAACTCCAGGCTTAATAATACCCAAAATAACTTCTACTGTTGTTATCAAAGATAGTAATCCAAAAACAAACCAGATTCTTTTTGCGTTTGATACGTGTTCGTGTGACATAATAATTAAAATCTAAAATTAAACTAAGTAGAAAACTGTAAATACAAATACCCATACTAAATCGACAAAGTGCCAGTATAAACCAACTTTCTCTACCATTTCGTAGCTTCTTCTTTTTTCATAAGTACCAACTAAAACATTAAAGAAAATAATAATGTTAATGATGATTCCAGAAAATACGTGGAATCCGTGGAAACCTGTGATAAAGAAAAAGAAATCAGCAAACAACTTACTTCCGTATTCGTTTCTTGTTAAGTTTGCTCCTTCTACTACATATTTCGCTTGACTTAAACGAGCCTCAGACTCTTCTCTTGTCAAAACTGTTTTCTTCTTTTCTGCTGTAAGATGCTCAGTTCTTACCAATAATTCAGGATGTGCTTTAAAACCAGCCTGAATTTCAGCAACTGAATATGTAGGCACTGTCTCAGCGCTTTCCATAAACCATTTTGCTTTTGCTCTTGTAAGTTGTTCTGGCTGATTTGGTAATTTTACAGCAAACTCTTCAAGAGCTACTCTTTTACCATCTTTATCAACGAACTGCAATAAGCTTCCGCCTACTGTTTCAACAGCACCATATTCACCTTTAATGAAGTTTTTCCATTCCCAAGCTTGAGAACCAACGAAAATAATACCTCCAATGATTGTTAAAAACATGTAGATTGCAACTTTTGTTTTTTTCAATTGGTGACCTGCATCAACAGCCAAAACCATTGTTACAGATGAAAAGATTAAAATAAAAGTCATTAAGGCTACATAATACATTGGAGCCGAAACGCCATGCATAAATGGGAAGTGAGTAAACACTTCATCAGCCAAAGGCCAAGTTTCAATAAATTTAAATCTAGAAAAACCATAAGCAGCAAGGAATCCAGAGAATGTCAAGGCATCCGATACGATAAAAAACCACATCATCATTTTACCATAACTTGCTCCTAATGGCTGGATCTCATGCCCGCCTCCCCAAGTTTTTTCGTTGTTTGCAGTAGTAACTGTCGCTTCCATAAAAGATATTCGTTAAAAAGTTCCCAAATTTACGTTTTTTTCTTATTTAAAGAAATATAAAAATAAAAATAATAAAACCCACAATAAGTCTAGAAAGTGCCAATACATTGCACCTAGTTCTATACCAAGAGTTTGAGTCGAATTGTATTTTTGTTTAAAATGATTATAAATTACAATTAAAAGCGAAATTAACCCGCCTGCCAAGTGTAATAAGTGTACAAAAGCAATTATATAAAGAAAAGTTGCAGTAATTGAACTCCCCTGACCTGTCATATAATAACCACTTTCCATGATTTGTCCAAAGCCTACAAATTGTAAAACAACAAACAAAACACCTAATATTAATGTCGCCAAAAGAAAAGCTGTAGTTGCTCCTCTATTGTCTTTTTGAATTGCTTTTTTAGCTAAATAAAAAGTAACACTGCATCCTATAATTACAGCTGTACTGAAAAAAAATGCAGTTGGTAATTCGAAATTCTTCAACCAGTCGGCCCTTGATTTACTTACCACAAATGCGCTCGTAAGTCCAGCAAACATCATGGTCATACTTACCATTGCGAACAACAAAATCAGTTTTGCAGATTTTGCTTTCCTTAATTGATCTTCCTCTGTTGTCATTGTCATTGTCATTGTCATTTCCATAACTATCTTAAAAATTTATCTACTATAAATACTATTTGCAGTAACGATATATACGAAACACTTACTAACATCAATGTTCTTGCTGCTTTTGCAGTTCTCAATTGATACAAACGTACTGCATAAAACAACATCCACAATCCTAATAAAAATACTAAAATCGCTGCTATTGGCGTAATAAACAATTGCCCAGTAAATCCTAGTAAAGGTAATAATGACGCTATTATAAGCCAAACTGTATATAAAATAATCTGCAATGCAGTCTTTCTGTCTTTTTTTCCGGTTGGCAACATAAATATCCCGGCTTTTTCATAATCTTCATACAAAAACCATCCAATTGCCCAAAAATGAGGAAATTGCCAAAAAAACTGAATCAAAAACAATGTACCGGCTTCAATACCAAATTCTCCAGTTGCAGCAACCCATCCTAACATAAACGGAATTGCACCTGGAAAAGCCCCAACAAAAACTGATAACGAAGTTACTGTTTTTAAAGGTGTATAAATACTTGTATATAAAAATATTGAGATTGCAGCAAACATTGCCGACTTTGCATTTATTGTATACAAAAGTGCAATACCAACAATGGTAAGCAAACTTGCAACAAACAAAGCCATTTTTGAAGACATACGTCCAGAAGGAACAGGGCGATTTTTTGTTCGATCCATTAAAGAATCGATATCTTTTTCGATGACCTGATTAAAAGCATTTGATGCTCCAACCATACAATATCCACCAATTGCCAAAACTGCCAATGTACTCCACTTAAAAGGATTCGAATCATTAACTCCTAATAAATATCCCGCAACTGAAGAAAACAATACACTGATCGCCAAACCAGCCTTTGTTATCTCTTTGAAATCGGTAAATATTGATTTTAATGAAAATGTATTTTTAGTAGCGTTCAATACGGTGATTATTTGTATGTTTTTTTTGAGTGGTGCAAATGTACAAATTAGATTGTAGAATACTGACCTATAAAATTAGATTTTTTTCAATAAAACCTGTACAAAATAAGGACTTGTAAATCTTTAACACAATTATTTCGAAAAATCTTATTAAAAATCCTAGTAATCAAAATACCAGTTGAAGATATCAGAACGTAATCCAATGGTAAACCAAGTTGTACTTTGCTTAAAAGTTGTAGCTGTTTCTTTAGTTGGATCAAAATTTCGATAAATAAAACTACCAAAAAATTTCAAATTGGTCATTGGATTTATTAAATATCCACCTTGCACATCCGCTATAAAAATACTGGTCTTATTTCCCTGCCCCACTTTTACCCCTTTATCATAAGGACGTTTTTCTTCATAATTTTTAAAAATATTACCTCCGTAATTAAAACTATCCTCGGCAGTATCAAAATCCAAACCTCTTGTTCCAATTGTAAACTTGGCATCGGCAAAATAGCGACCTTTATGATAGCGACCTATAGCAACAAGTTCTTCAAAGTTACCTCCCCATTGATGCCCAATACTTTGATTATTATGTCCGTAATTTGTAATTACAGCGCTATGTGAGTATACATATGGGCGTACATGATTGTATTCTAATTGTACTAACAAGTCTTTAACCTCAAAAGCATTATAATATTTAGCTCCTAATTGGTATCCAAATTTGTTCTTCCAGCTATTATCGCCGCTTTTCATATCTCCCATAGAAAATTCATCTAGCAAAAACTGAGCATACAAATTAATATTGTTATTCCATTTGTATTTGGATGTTATTCCTAAAAGCGCATTTCCACTTTTGGATGACGAAGAAAATTCTACTGAACGATAAAAAATAATTGGATTAACAAAATTAATATCAAATCCTCTATTATTAGTATCTGTCCAAACTACTGATTCAAAAAAACCTAAATTCAGTTTATTCGAAACATTCCAACTTAAGTAATGGTTTGCCATAAACTTTGTTGCGTAGGTTTTCTCTAAAGTAACTTCAGGACGCACATCTTTTAACCACATATACGTATTGGTATATTTAATTTTCCAAAATGTTGTATTGATCTTGAAATATGGATACGGACTTGCTCCATCACTCTCAAGTAACGAACGATATCCATCACCTATAAAATTTCTTCCGTAACCTAATTGCAAATCAAAAAATTTACTTGGCGCATATGTAATATTAGCTTCGGCTAAAGGAAAATCATAAGCATCTGTTTTAAATCGTTTTGCAATTCCCATTCCTGGAATAATAGCCGGATTTCCTCCAGATGGCTTTAAAGTTTCAGCATAATCATTGTAATAACCGGCAAAACGACCTTGACTTTCAAAAATTGTTGTTGTAAAGTTAATTTGCTTTCCTAATCCTCCTCTAAAATTTAAAGCACGTGTATTTACGTATGAATAAGAAGCATCCAAATCTGAAGCTTTACCCATTTGCAAATCAAGAATAGGATTTAATGACAACCAATAATCCTCACCTTGAATCTGAACCAGATTCTCGTTCCAAAATTTTCTTCCCAACCAAGTTGACACATTTTTTTGAAGGGATTCATTTACAGCTTTTAAATTATAATATTTTGAAACTTCGACATAAGTATAAGGTTTAGAAGCAGTATGATTATTACTCCCTACTTGATTCATCGCTCCGTCAAATTGAGCATAATAACTATGAGAAAATGGAATATTCAGATGACTTTCAAACTCAGGATTATTGTATTTTTTATACACAATACTATCCAATTCTGTCATTGGTTTTTCAATAGGCTTTAAAATCTGGGCCGCTACTAATCCTTCTGCAGCAATTTGATCTGAATTCTTTAAAGGAATATCAATTGAAATCGTATATTTTGAATACGTTGGTTTTCCGTTATAAGTTGAGGGTTTTATTTTCTGAAATTTACCAAAAACACGTTTAGCTTCTTCAGATAATGCTTCATCTACTGCATTTACATAAATTACTTTAAACTCTCCATTTGCATCAACTTCAAAAAGCACCTTAACCTCTCCTTTGTAGTTTGCTTGCTTTAAATTCTCAGGCACTACATAATTTTGAAATACAAAATCCTGGACTTCTTTATAAAAGCAATTTTCTAACTTCTTAGATTGTAAATTTTCACAATTTAGAAAAACAGGAAATTGCTCTGATGTAAAACCAGTTTTAATTGATGAAGTATTATTTTCTTGAGAAAAGGCAAATAAAACAGATAATGTAAAAGTAAAAGATAGAAAAATCTTATTCACGTAAATTTTGGTTTTTATTTAATATTGATTTGGAGTATTACCTCCGCTAGCGATTGCTTTTGCGGCCGAGGTACCGATGCGCTTAACACCTAAACGAATCATTTCTATAGCATCTTCATAAGATCGAACTCCCCCGGCAGCTTTTACGGAAAGAGGCGATGCATTTTCTAACATCATTATTATAGTTGGAATAGTTGCTCCGTTTGGCAAATCGTTTTCAGTTTTATAAAAGCCTGTAGATGATTTTACAAAAACAGAAGAGTAATGTTCTTCTTTAAAATTAGAAATAACAACATTTTTGATCAAGGCCGAAAGCTGAATTATTTGCGTTTCGTTTAGAGCTGCAACTTCAATAATCCACTTTACTGTTTTGTTATTCGCCAAACCAATTTGTGTTCCTATCAATATTTCTTGTTTTACAAGAGCAAGATCACCATTTTTAAAAGCTTCATAATTGCAAACAAAATCCAGATCGTCTGCTCCGTCTTCAATTGCTTTATTTGCTTCCTTGATTTTTATTTCCAGATCTGATTTCCCTTCCGGAAAGTCGATAACGGTGCCAACAAGTAAAGTTGAATTGGATTTCAGAATCATTTCTTTGGCCAAAACAACATATTCCGGCCGAATCATAATCAATTTAAAACCTTCATGAATTGCCTCAATAATAGCTTTTTTTACTACAAGAGTATTTTCTGCTTCTGTAAGTCCGGCTTGAGAGGCAGTTTTTAAATAGGTCGAATCTAAATATTGCTTAACATTCATGATTTCTGAAAGTGCTAGAATTGGAACAAAAATACATTTTAAATTGAGAAAATAATATTCTTTTTATCCCTTGATTACTAGGCAATAAAAAACCCACCGAGGTGGGTAATTAAATTCTTATATTCTATCTATCTGTTTCTTTAAAACTATGGCTGCAAAAACTCCAAATAGAGCTCCAATTGCATTTGCTAAAATGTCGGCTACATCTGCTTGTCGCGTCGTAGTTAAAACGCTCTGTAAAATTTCGATTGTAATTCCAAAAAAAACCGAAAATATAAACGAAATAAAATAGGCTTTATAATCGTCTGGTGCTTTTCCTTTAAGCTCTTTTTTGAAAAACAAAATCCAGGAAAATGTGAATCCGAAGTGAAAACAAAAATGAACAATTTTGTCCATATTAGGGATATTCACAGCAGGAATATTACTCGAATCTGTCAAACAAAAATAAGTGATAATTCCTGAACAAATTATCGCCCAGAGTAAGAGCAATTGTTTAGGCACCGATAAGTTGTTTATAAGCTTCGTCAGATAATAATGAATCTATTTCTGATGCATCTGAAATTTTTATTTTAATCATCCAACCTGCTCCATAAGGATCAGAATTAACTGTTTCTGGCGCACTTTCCAAACTTTCATTAAAGGCAATAATTTCTCCTGTTAAAGGCAAAAACAAATCAGATACTGTTTTTACAGCTTCAACTGTTCCAAAAACTTCATCTTTATCAAGTGTTTGATCTAAAGTTTCTACTTCAACATACACGATATCCCCTAACTCTTTTTGTGCAAAATGAGTAATTCCTACAGTTGCCACATCTCCTTCGATGCTAACCCATTCGTGATCTTTTGTGTACTTTAAATTTGCTGGTATGCTCATAATACTATGTTTGAAAATTGATAATTTAATTTTTAAGCCACAAATGTAATAATCTTCTAATGAAATCTAGTTTAGAAACTAAAAATTAATTTCCGAAATTATATCGCAGCGTGAATCCTGATCTAATATTTGTTAAAGGGAATGATGTCGAAATCACGGCTTTCGAGAACGAATGATCGTAATAAAATATAGCAGTCAGGTTTTTACTAAAGGCATAATCTGCTGTTAGTTTTAATGACCATATATTTTGTCCTGCTGCCAATTGATTGTTATCGTAATCTAAATAACGTACTAATGTCTGATTGTTTCGATAAGAGAAATCAGCCTTTAGATTGATATCACTTTTAATGATTCCGGTAGGACTATCAGCAAGTCTTGATGAGAAAATAACGTCTTTAAAACGATATCCTAAACCAACAACATATTCCATTCCTTTTACTTCGGTCAACAAATTATTATCAAAACTCATCGACAAAGCTCTGTCTTTTTTAATTTCTGTAAGTACACGCAAAGAGCTTTTTAATTCAAAATCCATTCTAATAAGCGGACTAAACTGCTCTACTAAATTGACATTTGACATGATCGTTTTATTAAAGAAATTGGTATTTACATCTTGACCTCCCGGTTTTTCAGTAAAATCAAAATTTGATCTAAATTGATTTATTGTATACGACGCTCTATAGTTATTTTGCAATGAGAAACGTTTGAATTTATCTTTGAAAAACTTGTAACGCATTAAACCATTATATTTTATACTCCAGTTTGGAATTGGAAAACTCCTAAAAATATCTGTTGAACTACTTGATGCATTTCCTCCTGAATATGCTGCCAAAAATGCCGGCAATAAAACAGCCTGATTACTTTTTGTATAACCTATAGGATATCCTTGATTCGCAACATAAACTTTATAATTAGGATCTGTTTCGGCAGGAATTGGATTATTTGCATCCCCATATCTTGGAATCACAGCTCCTGCACCATAATGATCTGCCGCCAAACGATCAGCAATAATCAAACGATTATTTCTAAAATCATCAAATGCTGCTGACTGGGTTTCGTTACTTGTCGAGAATGCAGTTTTAATCAATATTGTCGAAATCGAGAACATCCCGTAAGTATACGGAGATAAAGCTACATAAGGGTTTTCTTTTGTAAAATCAACACTATATTGCTCTGATCTGTTTTCAGAATAAGCACGATCCATTGCTAAATCTATCTTTAAGTCAGGTAGCAAATCTATATTAGCTGTAACTTTTAAAAGCTTGTTTGTTACTTGGGTAAAATTCTGATTGAAATCCTGATAAGATGTTAACCAACCGTTTTTCGCCGCTTCGTAACGTATATCATCCTGACTTCCAAAAACAAATCCTAGAGTTGGTCTTGATGTACCAAAGAAACCAACTCCTGGTGTATAACCAGGTAAAACAGTTCCGCTATTTTTTGTATAGTTAACTTGAATATTTTTTACACTTGTCAAAATTCCTATCATACCATCATAAAACGGACTACTGCTTGTTACAGGCTTAGCTGTATTTACAATCTTTTCTCCTGGTTTTGGTGGCGCAGTTGGTTTAGGCTTCGATGTTGATTTTTTCCCTCCCGGAGTTAGCCCCAAATACTTATACAACATATTCATATTAAGAGTTGTTGTAAGTGTATTTGAATTAGCATTCTGAATAGTATTCCCTAAATCATACAAAGTTGTTGTTCCGTCCGGATTTTCTTTTTCGTATTGAGAAAATGCGGTTGAAGAACGTTGCCAATTATAATCTGCCGTATAAGAATATGTTGCTTTTACAAAACCAAAAACTGGAATTTTATTGATTGGAATATCATAATTCAACACCAATTGTTGTACATGTTGATTTGGAGTTCCAATATCAAAATAATCATCCCAGATATTAAAATCTTGTTTTGGTGTATTATCATCGTTTAAAAAGTTTCTAACGATATTATTTGATGCCGCTGTATAGTTTAATTTTAATGATTTTGTCAAATTAAAACCAAATCCATATTGATAATTAAACGCAAAGTTTCTTCTGTACAAAGGATCAAGCCCAATTCCCTGAACTTCAACTTGTCGATATTGCTGACGGTTACTTTGTCTTAAAATATTTGTATTAAAAGAGATATTGGATGGTAAATAATTAAAATTAAAATCACTTAGCAATTTCCAATAATCACTTTTTTTCATGAATTTGGTTTGCTTGAACGGAACTACTTCTTTTGGCTGAAAAGTATATGCATAATTTACTGCCGAGTTTGATTGTTCATCTACATAGGACTCTACTTCGTAGTCATGTCGTTCTACTTGATTATACGATTGTGAAAATGTAAAGTTTTCGACATCGTAAACATGCGGTTTTTGTTCTGGCGCTCTGTCTTTTCTTACTCCAATAAAGTTAATGCTTCGACGTTTTGTATAGTCAACCGCACGGGTTCTAATATTGTCTTTTTCTGCCGGATCTGTTGTTTCTCTAATTAACTGATCCAGTTTTATATCCTGATTAAAAGGATCATACTCCGGAGTTATTACTTCTTCTCCAATCGCATAATTAAATGGCAAATTAATTCCCCATTTACGTGGTAACAACTTACCTAAATTAAGATTTGTAACGATGTTATATTGCTGAAGATCTTCACGACTTCTTTCATTTGCACCTTGCTCTAAAGATCCGAAACCTATTGTACTTTTCTTACCGGTTGCAGAGACAGTTGCAAAATCGGCCATATTGGTATCAACATTTAATATTGCTGCCATTCCGCCTTTATTCTCCAAATCTGCCATACGAAGTTCGTTAAACCAAACCTCTCCTTTTATGTCTTTATGATCTGCTTTACTCTTAACACCGACCATTAAATTTCGAACTAAACCAAAGTTAGGATTTCCTTTTATACCCAATCTTAATTTACTATCACCATCGCCACCATTTATACTTAAATCATCGTCTGGATAATATACACCATTAATATCTCGCTTATCAGAATTGATATCGATACTCATTGCCTTAATTTTCATTTTGGTCAATAACTCCAACGCCAAATCAATGTTGTTTTCTTCAAGCCAAACCTGATCTGGACTAATTGTACAAGACCCTCCTGTTCTGGTTACCTTTAATGGAATTTCGATTTGATAAAAGTTTTGTGTGTAATCATTTCCAAAACGAATAAAACCAACCATTTCGTCATCTAATAAAGTGTTTTCATTTGGCAAAGATTCTGCGTGTAAAAACATTTTTAATCTTTTGTATTGACGCATATCAACACTTACACTTTTAAAAACTCCTCTTGAATCATTGTATTGTAATCCTGCTCCACCAATTCTTAAAGCTAATGCTTGTTCGTTTTGATTGATAATGGTATTGTTGTTATACAATTGTTCTCTTTGTACACCTGGAGGAACTACATAATTCACTGGGCATTTTGTACTGTTTTCCTGAATATTTACTGCCGAAACATCAAATTCTGTTCCGTCATCATTTGGAGTTGGATCGTTTGCATCAAGTGAACCTGTATATCTTCTCCATTCTCCTCTCACCAAATCTAAGGCTCCAAAACGAACCGTCATTTGACTATTAAATCCAGTCATAAACATACGCATGAATCTAATAGATCTAAAATCTGTAATGTTTCCAATTGTATTTTGTGGTTGAGAAACCGGAATCTTAAACTGAATCCATCTTGCAGTTGTTGTCGATCCGTTTGGCAATTCGACGTTGCTTACTTCACGAATATCTGTAATGTAGTTTTGTCCAACCTGCATTCCTGGTTTTACATCAATACTGTATTCATAATAAGCATTGATTGTACTCATGGTATTATCACGGTTAATATCTTCAACATCTGGCAATGTTGTTGACCCACGATTAGGATCGTCGACGCTTACAGCCGAGTTTCCTTCTGTACCGTTGTAATTTTTATAACGGTCTAGAACTCCTCCATCTGTATTTAAATAATACGTGTAATCATCTGCCGCTGGATCTTTTTCTCCTGCATAATTGGTATAAATCGCTCCTTCTGTAGAACTTGGCAAACCGTCTAAACCAACGTCTTGATTTCTACGATTATTAGCATTTGTATCAAAGGCATAGATTAATGATTGCGATGCAGGAACATCTCCCCAAAGTGGTCGCGGATTCACCATGATTTGATCTGGCCCTAATCCATTTTCATATTGTTTTCTTCCGTCTTTTAAAACATCCTCAGAAATCTCACCTAAGTTAAAATATATTTTTCCTGTATTAGTTGTTGGCGCTTCGCCTGTTCCAACATAAGGATCTAAAACCCAAAATTGAATATACTCAACATTACCTTGTTCGAAATTGGTTGAATTTAAAGCACGCATAATACCACCAAAATTAGAGTTTGCCGGATTTGCACTAAAGTTTGGATTATTATTATATGGTCCTCTATCGGATGGATAATAACTTAAATCTAACGTATTAACTACCTGTATTTGTCCCTGAGCAATATCTGTATTTGGATATAACTCACGACTGTAAATACGTCTGGTTGTATTTAACGATAAATCATCATTTGAAATTCCTGCTGGTTTTGATGCATAAAAAATAGGATCAATTGTGTACCAAGATAATTTTGCACGTTTGTATCCGTACTCTAATGTATTTGAATTGGCATTAAAAGTATTATCATTTATAGAATTAACAAATGGCGTTGAAGCTAAACTCCATGCATAGGCAGAACGCATATCGATTGTTGATTGCGAACCTTCAAAATCATCAATATATATAGTTGCTTCTCCTTCAAAATCACTAGCTTTTGGTGCGTCTGGTTTTAGGAAAGCTACTTCTCCACGTATCGAAAGGTTTGATGGAACATCTGTGTCAATGTTTGGTAATTTATTTACTAATCTGGTAAAGAAAGGAACTTCGGTTGAGTAGTTTCCATTAAATCCAAAAATGGCATTATTTACAGATTCCTGACCATAACTAGATTTTTGAGTAAAAGGCTTTTCGGTCATTCTTAAATAAGTTCCACCAACTACAAAATTATCTGAAATTTTATGCTCGACATTGAAACCTATAAATCTTCGTGTTTGTTGTCCAAAAATAGAGTTGTTCTCCAAGGAAACTTCAATTGGAGTATTAGACGCTTGAAGCGAAGGATCTAAAATTTGAACTCGACCCAATTGATAATCGACACTATAGTCAATACCTTCTACAAGTCTTCGTCCGGCAGCCATAACAACTACGGAACCTTGCGGAACATTAAACGCTCCAATTGGAATTCCGTTACTTCCAGATGATTTGTACTTTCCTCTTAACAAAAATTTGTTTTTATCACTGTCTTGCAAAGCTCCAGATTGTGTATTTCGATACATGTTTCTAAACACGTATTTCTGCTGATTTGCATTGTATGAGTTTGGATCATCATAATTTTCTGCTGATCCTGAATTTTGTAATTTATTAAATAAAAGCTCTCCAAACGGCTCTTTTGTGGTAAAGATAATTCGACCGTTTTGAACATCAACTGTTACTCCCGGAATGTAATCAAAGAAACCATCTCCACCTGTCTGGGGATCATTGTTGTAATTTAATCGATCTAAATTAAAGACGTTTAATAAAGGAGTTTGATCTACTTTATTGTCCGGACTAGGGTTCGCCGGGAAAGTTGTTCCTGGAACTGGCGAAATATAATTTATTGGCGAAGGATCTGTATAAAGTATATTTAATCTAAAATCGTCTTGTTTAATTTGATAAGCCTGAGGTATTTGATACACGTTTTTCATCATCAAATTCCAAACTGGATTTTGAACATTTGTCAAATTACTTTTCAGCATTTTTAAGACTAAACTTTGTGTAATAATTGCTTGATTGGCATTGTTATTTCCGGTAACTACGGTTCCGTCAACCCCATCACTTCCAAATTCCCCAACCTGATACACTTTTCCTCCAACTGTATATTCAAATGCTACGGCAAGAATTTCATCATTTGCCAACCGTTGTTGTAAAGAGATATATCCTAATTGTGCATTATAAGTATATTCGGCAGTTGTTAATTTTCTGGCATTCTCAAGAACAGAATAATCTGTTCCTTCGCTTGTATTGGCATTATTGAATCCAGATTTTGCTGTTACGATTTCTCTAATATTCGAATTTAAGTAAGCTCCTGCCTGACCAATTGTAGCTGGATCATATTTATTGTTATTATTATTTGTTGGCGAATCGATAGGATTATTAAAAAACCCTGCTGAGTTGCTAATAACGACTACTTGATTGTCAGGAACACCAGTAACTTGTCCTTCTCCCAAATCCTGAAGTGCAATAATATTACGAAGGTTATTATTATTTGTTGCAACTCTGTTTTGTTTATTTGTAACCCAAACCTCAATTCTAGTTACCTGAACACGGCTATCAATAAGTGGATATTTCTTTAAAGAAGCGTCATATTTGTTTCTAAAATATTGTGATAAGAAAAAGTGTCTGTCATTATCATAATCTAAAGCATACAAATCAAAATTTTGAACTGTTCCGCCACCTTCTGCGACTACACTCTTGGTTTGTGACTTCTGTTCAGAGAAAACTCCTGTTACGGTTGTCTTTCCAAATTGCAAAACTGTTTTAACTCCAAACAAACTCTGAGCACCACGAATAAGGGTACTATTTAATGGCATACTAACGTTACCAACTTCTACTTTTTGAACAATATCGTCTTCAGAAGGGGTGTATGCTAACTTAAAAAGGTTTTGAAAAGCAAATGTAGATTGGGTATCATAATTAGCATTTACATCTAATCGCGTTCCTACTTTCCCCATTAAACTCATACTAATTCGCTGATCAAAATCAAAAGTAAGACTTGATCTATTTCTTGGTGAAAAAGAGGGATTATCTTGTTTGGTGTATCGAACACCTAAATCCATCTCTACTGATCCTGTGGGCTTTACATCAATTGTATTACTACCAAAGATACTTTCAAAAAAACCTGAATTAATATAATATCGAGGTAATAGATTTTTTTTAGCTTCCTCACTACCTGCTTTTTTACCATCAATAGCATCAGATTTTTTTCTGAAATAATCTCTTCTGGATTCTTTCAAAACTAAATCTTCATACTCTTTAGGAGTTAATATAATAGGGTAATTAATATTAAAGCCGTCTACTGTATTGGTGTAAATATATCGATCTGTTACAGGATCATATCTATAAGCTGAAACAATACTTGGTGGATTTTGTATTTCTAATTTCCCAACAGAAAATTGGGTCTTAGTTGTATCTTTAACCGCTGGATTTACTTGCGCACGCAAAACATTACCGCAAAGTAAAAACAGCAAAAAAATACAAATTTTACGCATACAATTCGTTTATATAAATTGAGTTTATAAGCTCTTTAAGGCTTTCTTGATAATAGTTTCTACGGTAGCTTCCGGATCTTCTTTTACAATCTTTTCTACTACTTTTTCAGAAGTTTTACGAACAAACCCTAAAACTTCCAAAGCAGATAACGCTTCATCTCTATTTGTATTGTTTTGAACTACTGAAACTTCATCCAAATCATACAATTTTAACACTTTTTCTTTTAAATCAAGTATAACTCTTTGTGCTGTTTTGTTTCCTATACCTTTAATAGACTGTATAACGCCTACATCTCCTGACGCAATTGCGTTAATAATTTGTCTTGGTTCTATTGAAGATAACATTGTTCTTGCAATATTTGCTCCAATCCCGGAAACGGACAATAACATTCTGAATATTTCGCGTTCTGATTTTTCTGCAAAACCAAATAAAGTATGCGCATCTTCTTTAATTTGAAGATGCGTATACAATTTTATATTTTCAACATTTGGAATTAACGAGAAGGTATGCAATGATATATTTACCTGATAACCAACACCTCCACAATCAATTATAACTTCTGTAGGATTCTTCTCGACTAATTTCCCTTGCAAATGTGCTATCATAGTATAATTTATAAGGGTCAAATATAGTAAAAATGCAATAAAAATACGACATTATTATTCGAACCTTATTGAACTATCTATTGTGCTAACTTATTTTTTTTATTAGCTTTTTCCTGAGCATCAATAACTGCAATTGCAGCCATGTTAACCATTTCTTCAACACTTGCTCCTAATTGAAAAATGTGAACAGGTTTACCCATTCCCATCATAATTGGACCAATAGAGTTTACTTTATACAATTCTTTTAATAGTTTATAAGTAATATTTGCCGATTCTAAGTTAGGGAAAATTAAGGTATTTACCTTCTTACCTGCTAATTTAGAGAAAGGAAATTTTTCTTTAAGAAGTTCTGAATTTAGGGCAAAATCTGCTTGGATTTCTCCATCAACAATCATTTCAGGATGATTTTTATGCAAATATGCTACTGCTTCTCTTACTTTTGAAGCACTTGCACTTGTTGAAGATCCAAAATTCGAGAATGAAACCATTGCAATAACTGGCTCAACTCCAAACATTTTTGCTGTTTTTGCAGTCATTATAGCAATATTAACTAAATCTTCAGCAGATGGATTTATATTAATTGCTGTATCTGACAAGAACATTGGCCCACGTGAAGTTAACATCATATTTGCTGTTGCAATTAACGATGCTCCCGGCGCTTTTTCAATCAATTGTAACATTGGTTTTACAACTGTTGGGTAACTTCTTGTATGACCTGTTACTAAAGCATCTGCCTCACCTTCATTTACCATCATTGCTGCAAAATAATTTCTCTCGCGCATGAATTTTTGAGAATCAAGTAATGTAACTCCTCTTCTATCTCTTGTTTCCCAGTACGAATTTGCAAATTTATTTCGTCTTGGTGCTTCTTCATCCGTTTTAGGATCGATAATTTCAAGTTCAGCATCAAAACCTAATTCAGCTTTTAATTCTAAAATTACCTCTTTATTTCCTAATAAGATTGGAAAACCAATTCCGTCCTCATAAACAATTTGCGCTGCTTTTAATACGTTTAATTGATCTGCTTCGGCAAAAACGATTCTTTTAGGATCTACTTTAGCACGGTTTGTAATTAAACGCACCATTTTATTATCGTTACCCATACGTTCGCGAAGCACATCTTCGTAAGCTGCCCAATCTGTAATAGGATTTTTTGCAACTCCAGATTCCATTGCTGCTTTTGCAACTGCTGGCGCTACAACGGTAATCAATCTAGGATCAAATGGTTTAGGAATAATATATTCTTGACCAAAACCTAATTTTGTTGCACCGTAAGCTACGTTAACTTGCTCTGGAACTGGCTCTTTTGCCAAAATAGCTAAAGCTTTTACAGCAGCCATTTTCATTGCTTCGTTAATTTTTGTAGCACGAACATCTAATGCTCCTCTAAAAATATATGGAAAACCTAAAACATTATTTACTTGGTTAGGAAAATCTGAACGTCCTGTAGCCATAATAACATCTTTACGAGTTTCAACAGCTAAATTATAATCGATTTCCGGATTTGGATTTGCCATTGCAAAAACAATTGGGTTATCTTTCATTGTCAGTAACATTTCTGGCGATAAAATATCTCCCGAAGATAATCCGATGAAAACATCAGCACCATTTACCGCGTCTGCTAACTCAATTTTAGGACCATCAACAGCATATTTTAATTGCAATTCTGATAGTGAAGGGTTGTCTTTTGTTAAAAGTCCTTTACTATTGTACATCAAAATATTTTTAACTTGTACACCTAACAAAACATATAAATCTGTACATGCGATAGCAGCAGATCCTGCTCCAGAAACTACTACTTTTACATCTTCTGCCTTTTTTCCTGCTAATTCAAGTGCATTAATTAAAGCTGCCGAAGATATAATTGCTGTACCGTGCTGATCGTCATGCATTACAGGAATATCTAATTCTTCAACCAATCTTCTTTCGATTTCAAAAGATTCTGGTGCTTTAATATCTTCAAGATTGATTCCTCCAAAAGTTGGAGCAATATTTTTTACGGTTTGAATAAACTCTTCAATATTTTCTGTATTAACTTCAATATCAAAAACGTCAATATCAGAGAATATTTTAAACAACAATCCTTTTCCTTCCATTACTGGCTTAGAAGCTTCTGGACCAATATTTCCTAATCCTAAAACGGCTGTACCATTTGAGATTACGGCAACTAAATTTCCTTTTGCTGTATATTTATAAACGTCATCTACGTTTGCTGCAATTTCTAAACATGGCTCTGCAACACCTGGCGAATAAGCCAAAGATAAGTCTCTTTGGGTTGCATATTTTTTTGTTGGAACTACCTGAATTTTTCCTGGAGTTGGTTCTGAATGGTACAGTAACGCTTCTCTTCTTTTACTCTCTTTGTTCATTTATTTTAGCTTTTATTCTAGCTTACAAAGATATAAGTCTTGTTTGAAAATGAAGTCATTTTATGGTTTTCTTTTCTTAAATTTAAAATCCATACAGCCAAAAAAAATAGCCTAATGCAATTTAGACTATTTATAAAACTATATTTTTTAAGCTTATTTTACTGAGAAATATAAGAGTTGAGATGATGTATTGTGTCTTTTTGAATTTCAATAATAGCTTTTACTACATCACTTATAGAAATTATTCCTACTACAGTATCACCTTCCAGAACTGGTAAATGTCTGATTCTTTTAGTACTCATTAATTCCATACAATCTTCGATATTGTTTGAAAGTTTTACCGAAAAAACGTTGTTTTCCATGATTTCATGAACAAAAGTTTCTTTTGAAGATTTATCTTTTAAAACAATTTTTCGAGCATAATCCCTTTCAGACAATATTCCTTTTAAATCATTGTCATCAATAACAAGGATAGCACCAATGTTTTTTTCTCCCATCACTTTTAAGGCTTCATAAACCGTTGTTGTTGAAAGAACTGAATAAACATTTTTCCCTTTTGCGTTTAATATTTGATCTACAGTCATATCTGAAAAATTTTAATACTATAAAGTTAAAAAAAAATGAATACACTCAACAACGAAATCGATTTTTTAAAAACTAACACATTCATTTTGAATAAAATAAGTGATATTCTAAATTTTAAAAATATTAGTTTAAAAAGGCGAACTAATATTAAGACTTTTTTGCGAAAAGTGTAGCCTTTTTGTCGGTAATAGATTTATTATAAATTAATTTTAATAAGGAGTTAATCCCGCTATCCGTTTCAATCTTTTGTGGCTAACGCCTCCACAAAAGGATTTTCTCCCTTTTTTAAAGCAAAAAGCCCTTTTCTAAATATATTAGAAAAGGGCTTAACTTCTGAATTATCTTTTTACAGGTGTGTAATTACAAATTCACTTCTTCTATTAAGTTGATGTTCTTCTTCGGTACAGTTTACTCCATCAGAACATTGATTTACTAATTGTGATTCTCCGTATCCTTTTGCTGTTAATCGGTTTGAATCGATTCCTTTTTGAACCAACCAATTCATTGTCGATTTAGCTCTTTTGTCTGATAATACCTGATTGTATTTGGCAGTTTGTCTACTGTCTGTATGCGAACGGATATCTAGTGTTAAGGTTGGATATTGTTTTAATATTTCGATGATTTTTTCTAACTGATAAGCCGATTCTTTTTTGATTGTAGCTTTGTCTAAATCAAAATAAATAATTGGAATATCAAGTGTTTTGGCCAAATCTGTTCCTACCTCGATTGCTTTAACTCTCTTTTCTAACTGAACTGATAGCGCTGTTTTTCCTGATATTTTTTTTATTGTTACAGGAACTTCTTTGCTTTCGTAATCTACTTTTGCTACTCGAACAAAATAATTTTTACCGCAATTTACGTTTCTAAAAATATAATTCCCTTTTTCATCCGAAACAACTTGTGTAACAGGTTGAAAAGTTTCGTCAAACAAAGCAACTGTGGCATTTGCAATAATTGCTTTTGTGTCTAAATCTGTAATTGTTCCGGCTAACTCTTGCTCGCAAGTAAGTTTGCGTTTTTCTGTAAATCGATAAATATCATCAAATCCATGTCCGTTGTCTCTATTTGAAGAGAAAAAACCATTTCTATTTTTACTGTTGATTATAAAAGCAAAATCGTCTTGTTTACTATTTATTGGTTCTCCAACATTTTGAATATCATCAAAAGTACCATTATCATTAATTTTTGCAACAAAAACATCAAGTCCGCCCAATCCCGGTCTACCATCTGTAGCAAAATAAAGTTCGTTGTCGCTAGATATGAAAGGAAAAGTTTCTCGTCCTTCTGTATTAATTTTTGCGCCTAAGTTTTGCGGAGTTCCAAAAGTTCCATTATCATTTATACTTACTTTAAACAAATCTGATTGCCCTAAAGTTCCTGGCATATCTGATGCGAAGTACAATGTTTTTTCGTCAACACTTAATGTTGGATGTGCAACGCTATATTGATCACTATTAAATGGTAACTCTAGGATATTTTTCCACACGCCATCTACTAAATCTGCTTTGTATAATTTTAGTAAAGTAATTTTATTTTCATCTCGACCTCTTTTTCCGTTTAGAAAATTATTTCGGGTAAAATACATTGTTCTTCCGTCTTTTGTAAACACGGGTGTTGACTCATTAAATTTTGTATTTACTTTTTTCTGAAAACGTTGTGGAACTCCAATACTACCATCCGATTTTAATTCGGCAGCATATAAATTGGTAAAAGATTTATTCGTCCATTTAAAATTTTTCTTAGCAATTCCACCAGTATCTCGCGCTGATGTAAAAACTAATTTATCATTAAAAATAGCGCTTCCGTAATCAGAATAATTAGAATTAATACCTGCATCGGCAATTTCAAATCGACCTGAATTAGTCTTTATCTCTTCTAAGTAGTTTTTATTACTTTCAAACAAAACACCTCTTTTGTCTGTTCTTACTTTTTCATTAAATTTTTCGAGAATAGTATCTGCTTTAGCATAATTTCCAGCCGATTTTAGACATTGTGCATATCTGTATAAATATTCTGGTTCTTGCTGTTCGTTCATAGCGAACAATTCGTCGTACCATTTTAGGGCTTTAACTAATTCTCCATTAAAATAATAAGAATTACCAAGACGCTGAAACATTTTCTCGTCTTTGTATCCTTTGTTTGCAACGCTTTCATAAACTTTTATAGCGTCTACGTAAGCATATTTCTCGTATTTATCATTTGCATAATTTATACTTGTGGTTTGTGCAATTGCATTTAAAAAGAATAATAGAAATAAGGCAGTATATTTTATTTTTTTGATTGTCATGGGGCGGCTTTTAGAAGAATCTTGGTGAAGTAATTCTGTTATAATTATTAAAAAACTCAAAACGCAAGAAAATCTCATGTGAACCAGAATTGTACTTTCTTAAATTGGTTGTTTCATGGTCATAACCATATCCTATATATAAACCGTCTGATACTTGAAATCCTGCCATTGCACTTAATGAAGCGCTCCAACGATATGCTAAACCTACCACAAATTTATCGTTGAACATAAAGTTTCCTGAAACATCAACCTGCAAAGGTGCACCTTCTACCATTTTGGTTAATAAAGCAGGCTTGAATTTTATGTACTCTAAATCGTCTAAATTAAAAACGTAACCTGCCATGAAATAGTAATTTATTTTATCTTTAAAAATAGCAGTATCATTATCATTGAATCTATTTGTTTCGATAAAATTTGGAATCGACAATCCTAAATATCCTTTGTCAGAATGCCAGTAAACTCCTGCACCAATATTTGGTGTTATTTTATTATTTAAATCTTGAAATTGTGGATCTCCCTGATCTTCGGGATTCAGTTTATTTATATCCAAATTAAACATATTTGCTGTTGCTTTTATTCCAAAAGAAAGCTTGTATGTATTTGAAGTTGGAATCGTATACGATAAATCAGCAGATAAAGTGTTTTCATTTGTTGGTCCAATTTTATCGTTTACCAAAGAAACTCCTAATCCTAAATTACTATTATTTAATGGTGTATTTATCGAAAAAGTACTTGTTTTAGGTGCGCCATCAAGCCCTACCCATTGCGTACGATATAACCCAAAAACACTTAATGCACCACGAGAACCAGCGTAAGCGGGATTTATAGCAATGGTATTATACATGTATTGTGTGTATTGTGCATCTTGCTGCGCCGAACACACAATAGAAAAAAACATGAATATTAAAATTATCTTTTTCATTTAAAAGGCTTTTAAGAAACGACTTGGCCTAAACCAAGTCGCTTATCATTTTTACTTGTTTATATATAAATAACCAGATTGCTCATGTGGATTTGATTCGCTGTCTTTATATTTTAAAATATAAAAATATGTTCCTACTGGTAATCCTTCAGATTGTTTTATAGTTGTGCGTCCTGCTGAGAAACCTATGAAAGCACGATCTTCATTATTGTAATGATCTATATCGTATACTAAAACTCCCCATCGATTATAGATTTCTACGGTATTATCAGGATAACATTCCAGACCTTGTATATAGAATCTGCTATTTTTCTCATCTCCATTTGGTGAGAACGCATTAAAGACTTTTATTACACAACCGTTTAAAGGCAGAACTATAGGTTTATCTTCCATGTTGTTCTCATCATCTGATTTATCTTCTACAACAACTCCTTTTTTACTGTTCCCTTTTACACTTGCCTGGTTACTAACGCTTCCTCTGTTAATATCTGTTTGTGTAATTTTATAAGTAGCAGTAAAACTATGTTCATCAGATTCGTTTACATCTAAATCAATTGGTTGTCCAGAAACTACTACACCCGGTAAAGGATCTAAAATCATCACTCCTGTTAAAGGAACATTACCTGTGTTTGTTACTTTAAATTTATAAGTAATAGTTTCGCCTGCATTTGCATATCCGCTTCCATTTTCGTCATTAAAGACAGCTGTTTTGATTACCGCAATAGCTGGAACTTCAACAAAAACTTCTAATGTAGCAGTACTACAATTCGTTGCATTTGCTTTCTCACAAACTTGATATGTTAATGTATACTTACCTCCTGGTGTGTTTGGTTTTACATTTACAGTACCATCTGAATTAAACTCGAAATAAGAATTTTTTGGTGTATTTGTAAGGATAATATCTAGAGGATTAATTGGTAATCCTTTTAATAAATCATTATCTAAAACATTTATAAATTCAAGTGAACCATTTATACCATCAACATTCACAATACCATCATTATTCAATATGATTTTTATTAATGGCGTTACTGGTGGTACAGGATCTGGAGTATTAACTACAGAAATTTTCGCCACTGCCTCACTACAATTAGATCCGTTTAAAGCTTCACAAATTCTATAAGTTAACTCATAAGTTCCTGTTGGTGTCCCTTGTTTTACTTCGATTGTTCCGTCTGCGTTTAAAATCAAATTAGGATTTGGAACGATAGTCGTTAAAACAACATCCGTAGGTTTAACTTTAACTCCGTTCAAACTATCGTTATCGAATATACTTGTTGTTGAACTATGTCCTTTACTGGTGTCTATAGTTCCAGCATTGTCATTATTTGCAATTAAAACCGCACCTGTTACAGGAACATAACTTTTTACAGTTACACAATTTATAGTCGGATTCAAAAATTCGCAAATCGTATATTCAATTTCATAAAGTCCTACTGGTGTTCCTGCATTTACTTTTACAGTTCCGTCAGCATTTAAAGTTAATCCTGTTGGAACACTTACACTTGTCAAAATTACTCCTCCATTACTATTTTTAATGATAACTGCAACTCCGTTTAAGAGGTCATTTTTCACTAATGAGAATGTAGTTCCGCCAATACTTCCATTAATTGGATCTGTCGTTTCAGTTAATGCACTGATTGTAGATTTACCTACTACGATAATTGAAGTTACTTCATCACAATTACTTGGATTGGTTATTTCGCAGATTCTGTATGTCAGGTTGTAATCGCCTGCTGGTGTATTTGGTGCTACTGTTACAGTGCCGTCTG
>NZ_JPRK01000009.1 GCF_000832125.1 Flavobacterium hibernum
AAACCCGACAGGTTTTTAAAACCTGTCGGGTTTGTTAAACGTTATAATTATGATTTTAGAAGCCGCTTTTCTTTATGTAAAACCAAATTTAGCAACTCAATTCGAGGCTGATTTTGCAAATGCAAGTCAATACATCGCATCGATTGATGGATATTTAGGTCATCGTTTAGAGAAATGTCTCGAAGTCGAAAACAAATATCTTTTGTTGGTTGATTGGAATACGCTCGAAGATCATACTGTGGGTTTTAGAACTTCTGAAGCTTACTTAGAATGGAAAAAGATGTTGCATCATTATTACGAACCGTTTCCTATTGTAGAACATTTTGAAACTGTTTTTGAGAATAAAAAATAGGGATTATTTTGCCAAAGATTAAAGAATTAAAAAGGATTATTTCTTTAATTCGCTTTAAATTAATCTGTGAAAATCATTTTAATCTGTGGCAAAAAATAAAAATAAAAAATGAATATCAAACTTATCGCCATTGGCAAAACCGACAATAAAGCACTTCAAACTTTGATTGATGACTATACCAAACGTTTGTCGTTTTACATCAAATTTGATTTGGAGATTATTCCCGATATCAAAAACGTAAAGAATTTATCCGAAAGTCAGCAAAAGGAGAAAGAAGGCGAATTGATTTTGTCGAAACTTTCACCAACAGATCAATTGATTTTATTGGATGAAAACGGGAAAAACTTTTCAAGCGTAGGTTTCTCTGAAGAATTACAAAAGAAAATGAATTCCGGAATCAAAACTCTTGTTTTTGTAATTGGTGGTCCTTATGGATTCTCTGATACGGTTTACAGCAAAGCACAAGGTAAAATTTCGCTTTCGTTAATGACATTTTCACACCAAATGGTACGTTTGTTTTTTATCGAACAATTGTATAGAGGATTTACTATTTTAAGAAATGAACCTTATCATCATCAATAAAATTAGTATTCAGTTGCAGTTTTTAGTGTTCAGTTTTAGAAAACAAACTCTTCTTCTTCATTTATAAAAACATACGGAATCTTTTTATCTATTATAGTTTGTACCAGAATTTTGCATTGAATATAATCTTCAAAATGCATGTTTTTATCATACGAAAATGTAATTTGAGCTTTCGGATTTATAACCAAACTATCTAAAAATGGCTTTAAATTACTTTTAGGAAAATCATATGTTTTTCTTCCACTATATTTGATCATTCCATTCTTTTTAAAATAAAGCTGGCTTCTATTATTGGCAATTTCCATCTTATAATACACTTTCGTGAAAGGTAAAAAAGCCATATTCTTTCCAATAGAATCTGCATACGAATAATAATTTTCGGCATTTTCGTTTTTATGAGCACTGTCATCCCTCTTTTTTTTCTGTAATTTCATCACTTCCGGAATTACAAGTTTAAGAGGTAAACGTTTATCGACATTCAAAATCCAATTGGTCGAGATAATACTGTTTTTTCTATTAACATCTGCAATTGTATCTTTTCCTACCGTTTTAAAAAAGATATAGATTGGCGAATGATCTTGAACATCTTTTACAATTGTAACGTTTGATTTTGGAAGTAGAACATCTTTTTTTTCTTCGCATGAAAAAAGAAGGAAAGCTAAAATTAGAGTAAAGTATTTCATAAATTTTAAAGTTTTAAACACATAGAAACATAGATTTGTAAACTTAAAAAAAGCGTTTCACTTGTTTAAACAAACATAGCTGTGCGACTAAGCTTATTTCATTTTTTTTCAAAACAGTTTGTCATTCCGAGGAACGAGGAATCTCCGCAAGAAACTCCGTAAAGAAAATCGTAAATCTTTGTCGAGCAACTCATGGAGATTCCTCGTTCCTCGGAATGACAATATTGCGGTTACGTTGTGAATGATGGATTAAAATCCATCATAACAATATATTTATTCCTACGGAGCTCCTCAAAAAAATTCCCGAGGAATGATTTATATTGTAGCAACGTCCCGAAGCTTCGGGATTAATCCGTTGAAACGAATAAAAATTACTTTTTATCATAGAAATCGGAATGACAAATCTGTCGTTTATATAGTATTCAAATTCATTTTACCAAACAAAGTGACACATTCCACCGCTTCTTTCACATCATGAACACGCAAAATTTTTGCGCCTTTTGTCAAAGCAATCGTATTCAAAAAAGTTGTTCCGTTTAAAGCTTCTTGTGGTGTAATATCAAGCGTTTTATAAATCATCGATTTTCTTGAAATCCCAGCTAAAACAGGTAATTCTAAAAGATTAAAAAGCTCCATTTTTTGCATCACTTCATAATTTTGATCTGTTGTTTTGGCAAAACCAAAACCCGGATCAAGAATCAAATCGTTAATCCCTAAAGCTCTCGCTTTTTTTACTTTTTCAGAAAAATAAAACATCATTTCTTTTACGATGTCGTCATATTGCGTTAAACTCTGCATGGTTTGCGGATTTCCACGCATGTGCATCATAATGTATGGAACATTGTATTGTGCAATAACCTCAAACATTTTATCGTCAAGTTCTCCTGCTGCAATGTCATTTATAATCGCCGCACCACTTTCTATACTAGCTTTTGCAACTTCGGCTCTAAAAGTATCAATCGATAAAAGAGCGTTTGGAAAATGCTTTAAAATCAATTCTATTGCAGGAACAATTCGGTCGATTTCTTCTTGTTCCGTAACAAACTCGGCACTTGGTTTGCTTGAATACGCACCAATGTCAATAAATGTTGCGCCCTGAGATAACATTTTATCTACTTGATCGATAATTTCTTCTTCATTTTTATATTTCCCTCCATCAAAAAAAGAATTGGGAGTAACATTTAGAATTCCCATTACTTTAGGAATCGACAAATCTATAAGTTCACCTTTGCAGTTAATCAGCATTTTTATTATTTTTTGTTTCAGATTTCAAGTTTCAAGATCTTGTCATTAACACTTTGTTTAGAAAAAACTTGAAACAAAGAAAACCTTAAACTTGAAACTCTTTAATTTAATCCTTATTTTTGAAAAAATTTAAGCAAATATACAGCAATAAATGAAGAATACTTCCCTTGAATTTGATAATGTAATTACGGTTTGCAGAACCTTATTTATCAATAAAATGAAAGATTACGGCAGCGCATGGAGAATTTTAAGACTTCCATCACTAACTGACCAAATTTTCATAAAAGCACAAAGAATTAGAAGTTTACAGGAAAATGAGATCCGTAAAGTTGATGAAGATGAAAAAGGAGAATTCATAGGAATCATCAATTATTCGATTATGGCCTTAATTCAATTAGAATTGGGAGTTGCAGACCAACCTGATTTAGATGTTGAAAAAGCAACTGAATTGTATGACGCTAAAATTAAACTAACAAAAGAGTTAATGGAAGCCAAAAATCATGATTATGGCGAGGCTTGGCGTGATATGCGTGTAAGTTCATTGACAGATTTGATTTTACAAAAAATACTTCGCGTAAAACAAATCGAAGACAATAAAGGAAAAACTTTAGTTTCTGAAGGTATCGACGCCAATTATCAAGATATGATTAATTATTCAGTTTTTGCTTTGATTTTAGATCCTCTTACACCTAAACAATAGATTTCAACTTAAAACCCAAATTTTAAAAATGAAAAACATCATTACTCAATTCTCCCGACTATTTGTTGGCGTATTATTTATCATATCGGGATTAATAAAACTAAACGATCCAGTTGGTTTCTCTTATAAATTAGCCGAATATTTTAGCGAACCCGTTTTCAATATGCCTTTTCTAGAACCACTAGCTCTAGGATTAGCAATCTTTCTAGTAATTCTGGAAGTAGTTTTGGGCGTAATGCTATTAGTTGGCTACAAATCAAAACTTACCATTTGGGCTTTATTATTGTTAATCGTTTTCTTTACTTTCCTTACCTTCTACTCTGCTTATTTTGACGTAGTTAAAGACTGTGGATGTTTTGGAGATGCATTACACTTAACACCTTGGCAATCATTTACAAAAGATATTGTTTTACTTTTCTTTATCCTGATTTTATTCATCAATAAAAAATTAGTAAAACCTTTGTTTTCAACACCCGTTACCAATATCATTACTTATGCAAGTGTTATTTTATGCATTTTTATGGCAGTTTGGGTATTGAACCACAATCCTTTAAAAGATTTCCGTCCGTTTAAAGTAGGAACAAACATCGAGAAAGGAATGGAAATTCCAGAAGGCGCTCCAAAATCGGTGGTTGAAATGATTTTTATCTACAAAGTAAATGGTGTTGACAAAGAATTTACCGAAAAAGATTTAGCGAATATTCCTGAAGGAGCTACTTTTGTTGACCGAAAAGACAAAGTAATTACAGAAGGTTATGTACCGCCAATTCATGATTTTACTATGATGAAAGATGATTCTGATTATAAAGAAGAATTATTGAAAGAACCAAAGTTACTGCTTTATGTTACTTACGATCTTGCTTTATCTAATCCTGACGGAATGAAAAAACTTGAAACTATAACTAAAGATGCAAAAGCAAAAGGATACAAAGTAATTGCAATGACAGCTTCTGGAGCTGACGAAATTGCAAAAGCTAAGAAACAATACGGTTTAGATATTGACTTCTATTTTTGTGACGCAATTCCATTAAAAACTATCGAAAGATCAAATCCAAGCATTGTAGTTTTACACAACGGAACTGTGATTCAAAAAGTACATTACAACGATGTTGAGGATTTGAAACTGTAAAAATCTCTCATCGATATAATTATAAAGACGCCAATTTTACTATTAATTTAGTGAAATTGGCGTTTTTTTTTAAGCCAATATTACTTCGTAAGAAAAATATTAAATTAGAGCATTTGTTTTTATATATTTGTTTCAACTATACCCAAAAAACAACTTTATTCATGAAACAATCTCCTAAATTCTTATTTACTTTTTTGCTTACATTATTCTTCTCCATAATAGGTTTTAGTCAATCAAAAACGCCAAATAAAGAACAACGTTACATCTTTTTCCTGCACAATGCATTTGTAGAGCAAAATGACCTCAGCGTTGCGCATCCTGAATATGGAAAAGCCGAATACAACGAAATTTTAGCCTCATTTAGAAAAGATAACTTTATTGTTTTTAGCGAAAAAAGAAGCAAAAACACTAACGCAGCAAAATATGCCGAAAAGATTGTTAAGCAAATTAAAAAATTGATTAAAGAAGGTATTTCTGCAAATAGAATAACCGTAATTGGCACATCAAAAGGGGGTTATATTGCACAATATGTATCGACTTATTTAGCAAATCCTGATGTAAATTTTGTTTTTATTGGATGTTTTAGAGATAGCGATATTCAGGAAATACCAGATATTAATTTCTGCGGAAACATTTTAACGATTTACGAAAAATCAGATGTTTATGGTGTTGATGCTATCAAACGAAAAGAAACTTCAAAGCTTAAAATAAATCATTTCAAACAAATAGAATTAAACACCAATCTAAAACATGGCTTTTTATACAAAGCCTCTGATGATTGGATTGCTCCAAGCAAAAAATGGGCAAATGGTAATTATGATTTGAAATAATATTTCTAAAAAAAATAATCAAAAGGTCTTCAATAAATCCTAATTCAGAATATTTATTGAAGACCTTTTTTCATCTCAATCTGACGTTTTTTTGCTTTGAAAATTACTTCTTCAACTTCAAAAACAGATCTTTTTTTTCTGCATTAAAAAATCCACATTAAAAATACCCGTTTTTTGAGTCAACTATTACGATTTCATTCCGCTTTTTCTAACCTAAAATTCAACTTTTGTGATAAAATAAAGCGCTCTTCAAATTTTGTTAATGATGATTTCTCATTCAATTTGTTTGTTTAACTTTGTTCGGAATCATAATTATATGAAATCGCTATTATTCTAAATCAGATACAGGAATGAAGAAAAGCGATACCATAATTCATTTTAAAAGCAAATATTATCTACTTATGAAACAGTTAGTCCTAGTCGTTATTGCATTTATTACTTTTTCATGTTCACAAGCACAAAAAACCGCTTTTTCGAAAGAGGCCTTGTCTGAAAAATTATTAGCAACAGATGGAAGTCAAGTTGAATTTAAAAACATTTTAAAAAAATACAAAGGTAAAACTTTGGTTATTGAGGTTTGGGCTTCTTGGTGCGGTGATTGTGTAAAAGCAATGCCAAAAGTAAAAGATCTACAAGCTAACAATCCTGATGTTTCTTACTTATTTATTTCGGCAGATAAAACAGCTGATAAATGGAAAGCAGGAATCGAAAAACACGAGTTAAAAGGCGATCACTTTATGATGAACGACGGAATGAAAGGTGTTTTTGGAAAAACAATCGATCTAGATTGGATTCCAAGATATATTATAGTTGACAAAAAAGGAAAAATCGTATTGTATCGTGCTATCGAAACAGATTTTGATAAAATCAATGAAACGCTAAAAAGCTTGAAGTAAAATCTAGGATCGATGATCATTTTATTGTCGAAATAAACTTCAAATTAATAAAAGAATAAAAAACAAAAAAAAAGAATATTAAAAACTACCAAAATGAGAAAAAAAATTGTTGCAGGAAACTGGAAAATGCATAAAAACGCTGAACAAACTGAAGAATTATTAAGCGAATTAATTGCTAAAATACCAGCTCAAACTACTGCTCAAGTAATTGTTGCTCCAACATTTGTAAATTTACAAGCAGCGGTTGCAAAACTTAAAAATACAACTATTGGAGTTTCTGCTCAAAACGTTCACCAAGCTGAAGGTGGTGCTTTTACAGGAGAAATTTCTGCTGATATGTTAACAAGCATTGGTGTAAACACTGTTATTCTTGGACACTCTGAGCGTAGAGCGATTTTTCATGAATCAGATGCTTTAATCGCTAGTAAAGTTGATACTGCATTGAAACATGACATGACAGTTATTTTCTGTTTTGGAGAAGAATTAAAAGATCGTCAATCAGGAAATCATTTCAATATTGTTGAAAACCAATTACGTGATGGTTTATTCCATATTTCAAAAGAATCTTGGGCTAATGTTGTTTTAGCTTACGAGCCAGTTTGGGCTATTGGAACTGGAGAAACTGCTTCGCCAGAACAAGCGCAAGAAATGCACGAATTTATTAGAGAAGTTGTACGTAAAGCTTTTGGAGCTGACATCGCTGACGAAGTTTCAATTTTATATGGTGGTTCTGTAAAACCAGACAACGCTAAAGAAATTTTTGGTAAACCAGACGTAGATGGTGGTTTAATTGGAGGTGCTGCTTTAAAAGCAGATGATTTCTTAGCTATTGTAACTGCAATCTAAATTATATTTTAGTACAGATTTGCACAACATTTATTGTCTGTGTTACCGTCACGAATTCGCGAATTGTGATTAAAAAAAATCGTGAATTCGTGCCAAAAAAAACTTTTAAATCTGTAGTAAAAAACAAACATGAAGCGATACTTAACGGTGTCGCTTTTTTTATGTTTTAAATAATTCTTAAAATAGCAATGTTCTTTTATATTTATAATCGACTTCTGCTTTCTATTCTTACCTTTGCAAAAAAAATTATTTATGTCAAATATATATTTAGGATATCATTTTACGATTGAGCCAAAAGAACCAGGATCTGAAATTTTAATTGCCGAATTGGGCGAAAAAGCGTTTGAGACTTTTACTGAAACAGAAAACGGAATTTCGGCTTATGTAAAGAAAGATTTGTGGGATGAGAATATTCTGGATGACATTTATATTTTGCAGTCTGAAGAATTTAAAATTGAATATACTGTTGAAGAAATCGATCAGGTAAACTGGAATGAAGAGTGGGAAAAGAATTTTGAGGCAATTGACGTAGATGGCAAATGCCACGTTCGCGCTCCTTTTCATCCAAAAACTGATGCCGAATTTGATATTGTAATTGAACCAAAAATGAGTTTTGGAACTGGTCACCATGAAACGACTCACATGATGATTCAGCATTTACTTGAAATGGATGTTAAAGGTCTTAAAACTTTAGACATGGGTTGTGGAACTGCAATTTTAGCTATTCTTGCCGAAATGAAAGGTGCTGAACCTATTGATGCCATTGATATTGACAACTGGTGCTATTTAAACTCTATCGAAAATGCTGAACGCAATAATTGTAAACACATTACCGTTTATGAAGGCGATGCTGCATTATTAGCTGGTAAAAGCTATGATTTAATTATTGCTAATATCAACAGAAATATTTTGTTGAATGATATGCAAGCTTATGTAGATTGTTTAAATAAAGGTGGAATTATATTATTTAGCGGTTTTTATGAAGAAGACATTCCTTTTATTGATGCTTCTTGCACAGAAAAAGGCTTAACATATGTTAAAAAATTTCAAAGAAACAACTGGGTTTCATTAAAATACGTAAATTAGATAATAGTAATTACAACAGTACAAAAACCTAAAAGAAAATGAGTACTAAAGAAAAAGTAAGAGAAAGAGTTCGCGAAAAAGAAGCGACAAGTTTCAATAACGAAATCATAGTTTACAACGACGATGTAAATACTTTTGATCACGTAATTGATACTTTAATGCGTGTTTGTAGTCACACGCCTGAGCAAGCAGAACAATGTTCCTTAATTGTACATTACAACGGAAAATGCACTGTAAAAACAGGGCCAATGGATAAGTTAAAACCACAATGTACACAACTTTTGGAAGCTGGACTAAGCGCCGAAATTGTTTAATTGCAAATAATTCAAAAACGCATTCTATTTTGTTTATAGCAAAATAGAATGCGTTTTCATTTTAACAAACTTCAAATTATGAGAATTATTGCATTTTTTTCATTGGTTTTATTCCCTTTTATTTCGAAAGGACAGTCAGAATTTGAACCTCTTCGAAAACAATTAATCGAAAATAAAATATACGAATATGTATATCAGTTCGAAAATAATTATGCCGTATTTCGAACTTTCAACAATAAAATGGGATTGATTGATAGTTTGGGAAACGTAATTATCAAACCCAATTATCAATATATTGACAATAAAAAAGATCTTAAAAATTTATTTGAAGCGGCAATCATCGTAAATAAAAAGTATAAAAGAGGATTTATCGACCTGCAAAACAAAATTAAAATTCCTTTTGATTATGATGATATATTTTATCTTGGAAATGGTCTAATAAGAGTTTCAAAAAATAACAAAACCGGTGTTGTAGATACAGAAAACAAGATTGTTATTCCTGTAAAATACGATTACATACAAAACCAAAATGGTATTCTATTTGTTCAAACTAATAATGCAATCGATTTGTTTGATGCCAAAGGAAAGCAGCTTACTAATTTTAAAGCCGCGGATATTGACTATTTTAAAAGCAGAAAATCTATTGTAACACTTTCAAACAAGAACACTTTTATCATTGACGATCAAGGAAATATTATTTTAAATTCAATTAAAAATCATCAATTCGAAACCGTTTTTGACTCAGATGCTTATCTTATTAAAAATACAATTACAAAGAAAAAAGGCATCCTAAATTCATCAGGCCAGTATAAAATTGAATGCAAATACGATGAAATCTCTCCATCAAATTCAATTTACATTGTTAGAAACAATGAAAAAAGCGGTATCGTCGACAAAAAAGATTCTGTTTTAAAACCTTTAATCTACGATCACATTTTTTCTGCTTTCTATAAAGATAGTATCCAGTTTCAAAATCAATATTTTGCTGACAAAGGCAATTTAAAAGGCATAATAAATCCATTTTTAGAAAAAGAGATAATTCCCATTTCTTATAAAAACGTAGAGCAGCTTTCTAAATATTACATTACGGTTAATTTTGATAATAAAAATGGAGTGTTTTCATCAAACAGTGCGATTTTAATTCCCGAAGATTATGAGTTTTATAATGTATCTCAAAATAAAATTTTTGCTGTAAAAAACTCCAAAAAATACCTTCTTACAATTGCCGACAACGGTTATAATGAAATAGAAATATTCGCTGGTGAATTTGTTAAGGATAAATTTAACTTTGGAGAGTTTTCAAAAAGTAACTATCAAATTTTCAAAAATGAAAACAAGCTTGGCGTGATTAGTAATGAAAATAAAATCGTGATTCCATCTGAATTTGATTCTATCAATGAAATTTATTCTACAGGAGAATTTATTGTTCAAAAAAATAAAAAATACGGAATTGTAAATGCCAGCAATCAAGTTCTTTTAGAACTAAAGTATGATTCTTTTAAAATAATTAAAGAAGTTGTTAAATTCGAAATTAAGAATCAAAAAACAGCAAAATTCTATCCGGTCGACTTTTCAAAAGAAATTAAATAATTACTTTTTTTTCCTCACTTAAATTATACCCTTCTCACCAAACATAAAGCTTAACTTTTATTTAATTGTTTAATTGCAAATAATTTAAAAAACATTCTATTTTATTCTATATTTGAATAAAATAGAATGTTTTTTTTATGGAAGAATATGGAAAAATACTAATCATCGCCACTCCTATTTTTTTAGTATTAATTATAATCGAAAAAATATACGGCATCTATACCAAAAACGACACTGCGCCTTTGATTGATAGCGTATCGAGTATTAGCTCAGGAATAACCAATTCTGTAAAGGATGTTTTAGGACTGAGTTTAACTTTCATTTCATATGAATGGTTGGTTTCTAAAATTGCTATTTTTCATCAAGAAGCTAACGTTCTCTCCTACTTCATTGCTTTTTTTGTAATTGATTTTTATGGTTATTGGAGTCATCGCTGGGCACATCAAATTAATTTTCTTTGGAACAAACATGCTATTCATCACAGTAGTGAAGAGTTTAATCTCGCCTGTGCGCTAAGACAGCCAATTGCAAGTTTAGTTAACCTATTTACTTTTTTATTAATTCCTGCGGCATTATTGGGCGTTCCGGCTACCGTAATCGCTATTACTTTACCATTACACCTATTTTTACAATTTTGGTATCATACTAAACACATAAAAAAAATGGGAGTTCTGGAACATATTTTAGTTACTCCATCACATCATCGTGTTCATCATGCGATAAATCCTGAGTATTTAGACAAAAATCATTCACAAATTTTTATTTTCTGGGATAAACTATTTGGTACTTTTCAAGCAGAATTAGATGATGTCCCACCAGTTTTTGGCATAACCAGACCTGCAAATACCTGGAATCCTATCCGGATTAATTTTCAGCATTTAGGTTTATTGATCAAAGATGCATGGAGAACTGACAACTGGAAAGATAAACTCACCATTTGGTTTAAACCAACTGGATGGCGACCGGAAAACTTTGACGAAAAATATCCTGTCAACAAAATCGATAATGTTTTTGATTTTGATAAATACGGAACTCAAAATTCTCAAAAACTAATTTATTGGTCTGTTGCACAAGTTCTAATTACCCTCTTGTTTGTAACTTATTTATTTGATAATATTGCTAAAATTGGCCTACCCAATATATTTATTTACGGTTTCTTTGTTCTGATAACCATTTATAGTTATTCCGAATTAATGGACAAAAGTAAATATGCCATTTTTTGGGAAGGTTTACGCCTTTTAATTGCAATAGGAATTATAATGTACTACGGAGATTGGTTTGGTCTAAATCATGCTTTTTCTATGAGTAATTACATCATTTTGGGTTATTTATGTTTATCGTTTTTAATAACTATTTACTTTGTAACTGTCGATTTTAAAACCAACCAAAACCAATTCATAAATTCATAAACCGCTTATGAGAAACGCTACTTATTTTAAAATATTTGTTGCCTTTAGCATCATATATCTTATTGCATTATTTATAGGATATCAAAATTTAGATCTATTTTTAAAACCGGTTCTAATACCTTTATTAGGCTTTGGCGTTTATTTTTATAGACCGTTTCCTTCTAAAAGAGTCCTTTTGACAGCTTTACTGTTTTCCTGGATTGGAGACGTTGTTTTGCTTTTTGCAGATATAGGCGAAATTTATTTTATTTTAGGATTAGTTGCATTCCTCATTGCACACATTGCCTATTGTGTACTTTTTAACAAACAAAATACAGGAGAAATCCAAATCAATAAAGTCTTTTTTGGAATAGGAAGCCTTCTTATTGCATTCTACTTAATTGGAATGGTACTTTTTTTAATGCCCAATTTAGGCGATTTAAAAATACCTGTAATTGTTTATGCTGCAGTAATTTCGACAATGCTTCTATTTGCTTTTAATGGATATCTAATCTGGAAAAAACCTGAAAGTATATATGTTTTTTTAGGTGCAATTGTATTTGTTATTTCAGATAGTATATTGGCTTTCAATAAATTTCATACTCAAATCGAAAAAAGTTCTTTTTTTATTATGCTAACTTATCTTGTGGCACAATATCTGATTGTTGTTGGTATACTAAAATTGAACCCGAGAAAGGTGGAGTAAAAGAGACTGGAATCGTTGTTTTTTCATAGATTAACTAGATTAATTTTGATCTTTTTAAAACTGAAATTTACAGCGAAAACCATTTTTACTTTTACATTTGTATGACCAATATTTTAAACCATGAAAAAAATAACGCTATTTATTATTTTACTTATCACTGCTACTTCTTGCGTGAGCACAAAATCGACGCTAAAAAATGTAGATGATAATGCTCCGGATTTGGTTTTAAACAAAAACAATACCTTCACAATAACTTTATTTAGCAGTGATAAAAAATATGGTTACGATCCAGACTATCCTGTTAATATTTTTTATCAAAATACGAGAAATGAAGCTTTAAACGAATCTCGTTTTTTAAATGCTTTAGCTGGACCAAATGGCGAAAAAATTACTTTTACTCGCTTAGAAACTTGTTGCCCTTTTCCAACTAAAAGAAGCGACATGGGTGCCGGATTCCTAAATGTTTATGAATTAAAATGGGAAGGGCAAAAAAAACCTATAAAACTATATTTGAACGTTTACGAAAAAGGAATTTTGATGGTTCCGATGGGATTGAGTTTAAAGAAGGAGTAATTTTTTAGATAATTTTCATAATCGATTATGTACGGTATAACTCCTTTAATTCTTATCATTTTACCCTTTCTTTTTCAATTAATTTACGGACAAAAAGCAATTGGCGAAACAATTCAGTTGAAATTTAGAACTGTAGTTTTGATTAGCATACTAATGCAAATCGTTTTATCTATCATTTCCTTTAATCTAGCCATTTACAATTTTACAGAAAGTCTTCAAGGAGAACTTCCTGGATGTGGAATGTGGATGATAGGAATTTACTTTGTTAATTTACTATCTATTATAATCCTTTTGGTAATTATAATTGTACAGTATTTTATAAAAAGATCCTACGAAAAAAATAAGTAGAATAAATTCTTATGATTAAAACCAGATCTGCATATATAATTTTTATCATTCTATTGATATTTATATTTCCCTACTATACACTTGTTCTTTCTATTAATTCTGATTTTTTATATTCGATAATTCCAGGTTGGAATACTACTATAATTCCAGCAAGATTAATTTTGAATCTAATTAAGTTAGTTATTCTTGTTGTGGTTGGCTTTTATTATTCGAAACTATCTAAAACTAATACTGAAATAAACTTAAAGTATTTTACAATTCATCTGGCATTGACAATTCCAGCAGTTGTAATTACAAAGCTAAATTTATACCATTTTATTCCTCTTAATTTATCCGACCCTGATTTTTTTCTGTCTCAAATTCGAACAGTCGTTTACATTAATATGTTTAGTAACATTTTATTTCTTACTGGAAAGGTTTTGTTTTGGATTTTTTATATAAAACTTCAAAAAACTAAAATTACTATAAAACAATAATAACGAGATTATTGCACAGGTTTTGAAAAGAAAAAATACTTTAAAATCTTCAAACACGGCACAAAACCTGATAAATATCATGGCTGAGCTTTTTGTAATATCTTAATATTGTACTTTCTTAAAAGATATGGAACCTACAAAATTGCCCAACAAATCCCATAATTCCACTACAGTGCTAGCCCCGATCGTAGCGGAAATCTTTTTTTGAGAAAGCCTATTTTTTCTGGCTTTTGCAGAGCGACCAAAGGAGACTCCTGCAAAGGCTAAGAAAAAAAGGTTTAGAGAAAAATATTGTAGCGAATAGCCTTGCCTTGATAGCGATCGGGATTCTTAAAAAAAACTTAAATCTTAATCCGCTATTCATAAATCATAACTACCTTTGCACAGTCAAAAAATCATATTATGAACATACAACATATTCCACAAATTAAGCATACTGAAAGCGGAAACTTCTTTTTATTGGCGGGACCTTGCGCTATTGAAGGAGAAGAAATGGCTCTAAGAATTGCTGAAAAATTAGTTGGTATTACCGACAAACTTCAAATTCCTTATGTTTTTAAGGGATCATTTAAAAAAGCCAACCGTTCTAGAATCGATAGTTTCTCTGGAATTGGTGACGAAAAAGCACTAAAAATTTTAAGAAAAGTTTCAGAAACTTTTCACGTTCCAACTGTTACAGATATTCATACGAATGAAGATGCTGAAATGGCTGCGCAATACGTAGACGTTTTGCAAATTCCAGCATTCTTAGTTCGTCAAACTGATTTGGTTGTTGCTGCGGCTAACACTGGAAAAGTGGTGAACTTGAAAAAAGGACAATTTATGAGTCCTGAAAGTATGAAACATGCTGTACAAAAGGTATTAGATTGCCAAAACGAAAATGTTATGGTTACAGATCGTGGTACTATGTTTGGCTACCAGGACATGATTGTTGATTTTAGAGGAATTCCTACTATGCAACAATATGCGTCTACGGTTTTGGATGTTACGCACTCATTGCAACAGCCTAACCAAACTGCAGGTGTTACAGGCGGAAGACCTGATATGATCGAAACTGTTGCTAAAGCAGGTATTGCTGTAGGTGTTGACGGTATTTTTATCGAAACGCATTTTGACCCTGCTAATGCAAAAAGCGATGGTGCTAACATGTTGCATTTAGACTATTTTGAAGGTTTAATGACTAAGTTGGTTGCTATTAGAAAAACAGTTAACTCATTTTAAATTTTATAATACAATTTCATTGAAAACAAATATTTTATTTTTCTTCCTTTTGTGTTTTTCACTAAACACTTTTGCGCAGGAAGAAATCACAGTACAAAGATATACAGCTCACAATAAAGGAAAATTCTTCGTTTCATGGGGTGGTAACAGAGATAGTTATACTAAATCTGATGTAAACTTTAGAGGTAAAGATTACAATTTTACGGTTGCTGATATGAAAGCGCATGATAAACCAAAAGGATGGCATATTGATTATGTTAATCCGGCAAACATGACGATTCCTCAAACTAACTTTAGAATGGGGTATTTCATAAACGATCACTATAGTGTTTCGATTGGTTGGGATCATATGAAATATGTGATGACACAAAATCAAACAGCTAATGTTACCGGTTATATTAATTTACCTGCTGATGAGGCTGGATCTTACTACAACGGAGTTTATAATAATACACCTGTAGATATGTCGCAAAATGGCGCTATAGAAGGTGGTTATGATAAAGGTGTTGCTCAAGGAAATCCTCCTGCTTTTTTAATGTACGAACATACAGACGGTTTGAACTATATTAATACTGAGGTTTCAAGACATGATGATATTTCAAAATGGTTTGGTTTACCAAATACTGATAAAGTTCAGATTAACTTAACTGAAGGTTTAGGTATGGGAGTTTTATATCCTAAAACAAATACATCACTTTTAGGAAAAGAACGTCACGATGATTTTCACGTTTCTGGTTACGGTTTATCTGCAAAAGCTGGAATTAACTTTACATTCTTCAAATATTTCTATATTCAAGGTGAGTTAAAAGGTGGTTACATCAACATGCAGGATATTAGAACTACAACAAGTAGCGAAGATAAAGCTTCGCAAGACTTCTTCTTTTTTCAAAGAATTATCGCTGTGGGTGGAATTTTCAGAATCTAATATTTCTTAAAAAATATTTAAAAATAGCTATCATTTTGGTAGCTATTTTTTTTTGCCCTTATATTTGCCTAGATTAAACAAAAAAAATATTGCAAAGCCACAGATTAGCAAAGCGATGCTCTACAAGAGATTGTTCAAAATCTTTAAATCACTGCCAGAATAACCTAAACTAAGATATGAAAAAACCAAAATATCTCTTTCCCTTACTTACATTTCTACTCAGCTTTTGTTGTGCATTGTTTGTTGCAATGAAAGTTTTTCCGAATAATCCATTTTCAGGAAAAAAAACAGCACAAAATAGTTTGACTGATAAAATTCAGGATGCTGATATTATTTTCCAAACTTCAGAATCAAGCCAATGCGAGGCAGTACGAATTGCTACTAACTCAAAATTTTCGCATTGTGGAATTATCTATAAAATTAACGGAGATTTATTTGTTTTTGAAGCTGTTCAGCCTGTAAAACTTACTCCATTAAGCGACTGGATTAATCACGGAAAAGATCACAAATTTGTGATTAAGAGATTAAAAAATGCTGATAAAGTGTTAAGCGAAGCTACACTGCAAAAAATGAAAGATTATAGTCAAAAATTTATGGGAAAGGAATATGATGCTTACTTTGACTGGACTGATACCAGAATTTATTGCTCAGAGTTGGTTTGGAAAATTTATAAAAACGGTGCCAATATCGAATTATCAAAACTAAAGGAATTGAAAGATTTTAACCTAACAGATAAAAGAGTGCAAAAGATTCTAAAAGAGAGATATGGAAATAACATTCCTCTTGAAGAGAAAGTTGTTGCGCCATCAGATTTAGTCGATTCGGATTTATTAAAAACTATAATCGATACGTATTAACGTTAGGCTTTTAAATTATTTCTAAAATTGTATCAAATCAAGAAAAAGAGCATAACTTCAAATAGTGCAGAGGTTATGCTCTTTTTTTTGTTATTCAACGAATTTAAAAGCATTTGGACGAAGAACTATTAAAAACGCTAAAACTTTTATTAATTTCAGTAAAGAAATGATGGTATTTTACTGATGTTAAACTAAACGCCCCCTGGGTTTCATCTATGAATAACACAACTACAGACTTATCAGAACATCCTGTTGATTTTTTTACCAATTTTGAGGACTTTTTTAATACTTCTCCTGACTTATTATGTGTCGCGGGTTTTGATGGTTATTTTAAAAGAATAAATCCATCAGTATCAAAATTATTAGGGTATAGTAATGAAGAATTATTCTCTAAACCTATTAATGATTTTGTATTTGATGATGACAAGAAAAATACCAAAAATGCGCGAAAAGATCTGACTCAAAAAATTGGTTTGTACAATTTTGAAAACCGATATGTTACCAAAAGCGGCAATATTGTTTGGCTTTTATGGACTTCTTTTCCTGTTGCTAAAGACAAATTAGTATATGCTATCGCAAAAAACATTACTTTTAAAAAAGAACTTGAGCAAGAAAGAAATGCTCATTTAACTGAACTTACCAAGGTAAATAAAGAGCTCAAACAACTTACTTACACTACTGCACACGATTTAAGATCGCCTGTAAATAATTTATTAGCTGTTTTTGATCTGCTGGATAAATCGACGATTACAAATCCTGAAACGCTAGAATTAATCTCAATAATCGAAGCTTCTACTCAAACTTTGAAGAAAACACTGATTGATCATGTCGCAATTTTGGATAAAAAAAATGAAGAAGATAATCAGCTTGAAATCTTAGATTTTAATATCATTTTACAAGAAGTTTTATCTTCTATAAATTCTTTAATTCAGAACTCAAAAGCTAAAATTACCATTGATTTTTCGGAGGCAGACACTATCATTTTTAATAGAAATTCTTTAAAAAGTATATTCTTGAATCTCATTACAAATTCAATCAAGTATTCTAAGCCCGGCGCTTTGCCAATCATTAACTTCAATTCGCTTCGTTTTAATGGAAGTACACAACTCATTATTACGGATAACGGAATTGGTTTTGATATGGAAAAGGTTAAAGACAGAATTTTTGGATTACATCAGAAATTTAATTCGCATAAGGATAGTAATGGTATTGGCCTTTACTTAGTATACAATCATGTTACTAATCTTGGCGGACATATTTCTCTGGAAAGTAATTTGAATGAAGGCGCTAAATTTACAATTACTTTTTAAGACCAATTCCTTCTAATAAAAAAAGCTACAAGTAAAACTTATAGCTTTTTAGAAATTTTTATGTATAGATTATTAATTTGATGCCGCCGGAAGAACGATTCCGTTTTGGTCCATTAAATACATTAATGTTGTCATTGTTGCAGCACCAAGTTCTAGTTCTCTTTTGTTTATTGCGTCAAATTTATCGTTTGCTGCATGGTGATAATCAAAGTAACGCTGAGAGTCTGGCTTTAAACCTGCTTTAACGATCGCCTTAGACGTTAAATGACCAATATCTGAACCTGCATGACCAATTGTAAAACTATGCACTAAATAAGGCTCAAAAAGATCTTTGTACTCTTTTATCTTTTTATAATTAGCATCATCAGCTTCTATAGAGAATCCTCTTGGAGAAAATCCTCCTGAATCACTTTCTAAAGCAAAAATGTGGTTTTCGTTCTTTTGTTTTGAAACTTCTTCATATTTGGCTCCGCCTTTTCCGCCGTTTTCCTCATTCATAAACAAAACTACACGAATAGTATTTTTAGGTTTGTAGTTTAAGTTTTTCAAAATACGAAGTACTTCCATACTTTGTACTACTCCTGCCCCATCATCATGAGAACCATCGGCCAAATCCCAAGAATCTAAATGTCCTCCAACAATCATTATGTTTGATGGATTTACTGTTCCTGTCAATTCGCCAATTACGTTATAAGACAATACATCTGGTAATGTTTCGCAAGATTGTTTGAAATAAAATTTTAAAGTTGGATTTGCTTTTAATGATTTACTCAACAATTCAGCCCCATTTGTACTAATTGCCGCAGTTGGAATATATTCTTCTTTTGGAAGGCTACCATAACTTTGAACTCCTGTATGTGGAAAATCGTCTAAACGCAAATTCATAGAACGAACAATTGTTCCTACAGCTCCAAATTTTGCTGCTTCTTGTGCACCGGCATATCTTTGATCTACGCATGCTCCATACGAAGTAAATGTTTCGATGTTTTCAGGATTCATTGGTCTGTTATAAAACACAATTTTACCTTTTACTTTATCGCCTAATTGTTTAAGTTCATCAATTCCTTGCACTTCTACAATTTCGGCAGTAAGTCCTGCTTTTGGAGTTGCTACTGATCCTCCTAGAGCACAAATTGGCACAGCTGTTTTTAATTTTCCGTCTAAGATAAAAGCGGTTTCTTTTTGACCACGAACCCAATGTGGCACCATAACTTCTTGCAAATAGACTTTATCAAGTCCTAAAGATTCTAATTGTGTCTTGGTATATTTAACTGCTTTTTCTGCATTTTCAGATCCAGACAAACGACTTCCAATGTCGTTAGACAAATATTCTAACCAAGTATAACATTTTGCTTCGGTTAAAGCTTTTTTATAGAATAATTTAATATTTTTTTCATCATTTGATTGTGCAAAAGATGTCAATCCGTTTAAAACTAAAACAGTTAAAAGAATCGTTTTTTTCATAGGTTAATGGCATTTTTGGATTAATTAATCTTTTGAATCCGTTAATTTCTCAATAAATTCAAAGTTAAACAAAGAAACAAAATTATTTATAGCTACTTGATTTTTTAGCACTGGTTTTCAAAAAAAATAAAAACCCACTAACACCAAATTTTTCATTTGAATATTAGTGGGTTTTCAGGTTTTAAACATAAGTGTCACACTGACTTTACATTTTTATTCTTGAAAAAAACTAAGGATGGATTAAAATCCGTTGAAAAGAATCGTAATGTTGAGTAGCCAAAGAGTTTTTCTTTATTTCACTTCGATCAATTTGTTTTTAACTCCAATTCCGTTTTCATTAAAAGCTTCAATCGTAAAATAATACTTTGTGCCTTTGTCCAAACCTCTAAAGTCGTATGAGTTTTCGCCATAAACCATAATGCTATTGTATAATTTATCCGGAGTAATTCCGTAATAAATATTATATCCAATTGCATCGGCTTGTTTTTTCCAAGAAATCATAGCATTACGCGAATCTTTAGCGTTTCTGTTTACTTTAAATTCTGAAACTCCTTTTGGTTTTTCTAGTAATCCGTTTCCAAAAACTCTGAAATCTGAAATGGCAAATAAACCAGATGCATTATGAATGTTTTCCATTTTTACATAACGCGCATTAATTGGCTTCGTTAACTCCACATAATCATGAGGAACGTCTTTATCATTATTCGATTTATCAATAACTAAAGTCCAGTTTACCGCATCATCAGACATATAGATTTTGTACTGATAATAAATATCCATTGCTTTGTTGTATTGTGTCGCTTTATGATCTGCATAATTGATTTGTAACGCATTTATTTGCATTTTTCGACCTAAATCTAGTTGCAACCACTCGCCCGGATTAGCTGTTTTTGCAGACCAATAGGTTTGAATGTCTTCATCGGTTAAATTATTCGCTCCATAACAAAACTTTTCGAATACTTTTTTTCCTCCAGTATCTACTCTGTGTGTCTGAACTTCCATGCAATCTTCAAAAGAAGAAACGGTTACCGGTTTTTTATACGAAAGCAACATCCAACCGGAAGAAGCACCTTTTGTTTGATCGCGTTCGCCTGTTGGAAGCACTATTGGAAAATCTCCATAAGAGGTAATAGAATACATTACATCGTCTTTATCAAATCCTGCAGGAAACATATCTATACGACGCTCAAAACGGTCTTTTATAGAAATTTTGCATGTTCCGGTATTCCAGTAATTACCAAAATTATCTGCAAAAGTATTTCCGTGTCCCGCTCCAATTACAAAACCTCCCGGTTTATATGACATTGGATTGTGTTTTTGATATGTAAATGGTCCTAAAGGACTATTTCCTACATGAACACCATTTGCGTAACCTTTAAACTCGGTTGCTGGTGCTCCGTATTGCATATAATATTTTCCGTTGTGTTTGGTCATCCAAGCGCCTTCGATAAAATCTCCCCAAGGAGCAGGTTCCATGTCATTATTAGGCCCAAAGCGTTCCCATCCGTGATTTTTAGGATCTAGGCCTACCACTTCTTTTATTTGCCCGTACGGACGCTGAATATCTTCTACTTCGGTTGCTGCATAAAGTTTTGCATAATCTGCCTGATTTCCTACTGGCAACCACGTTTTATAATCTACTTCGGTTCCTACTAGAGGTAATTTTCCGCTTGAACCGTAATACATATATACTTTTTTATCATCATCCTGAAAAATAGCAGGATCCCACGTTGGCAACATTGCTTTATCTACATGTCGTAACCAACGTCCTGATTTTGGATCAGCAGTTTTCCAAACCGGATGATCTTTTTTCCAAGTAGACCCCACATAAAACAATGTATCATTTACAACCCAAGCCGCTGGTGCACATTGATCGTCATCGCCCGGTTGTCGTTGAAAACTTCCGTAAACGAATTTCCAGTCTGACATGTCTTTACTCCAAAAGAAACCTGCCTGATTGGTAGCAAATAAATAATATTCTCCTTTGTAGGTAATAATTACCGGATCTGCGCTTGAACGACGCGACTCAGGAATTCCGTTGTGATTGTGTGTTGTGTAATTGTATCCTATATTTATTGGATTACAATATGTTGATTGTGGTTTGTTTGGATCGAACCACTCCGTTTTTCCGGGAATGGTATTTTTTTGCGCAAATGTATTGGAACTGAATCCTGTAAAAAGCAACAAAAACGAAATTAGATAGGGATTTCTCATTTTTATTTTGTGTTTTTAATTCTTTGATTTAATAATTCTGGTTCATTGGTCGTTATGTAATCAAATTTGTTTTTGATTATCCAATCCATAACTTCAGCATCATTTACAGTCCATACATTTAAAGTAATATGATTGTCTTTTGCTTCTTTGATCCATTCAGGATGTTTTTGAAAAACGGAATAATGAAAATCAACTCCAGTAATTTTATCTGATTTTACTGCTGCGGGAGATTTATTTCCTTCCAGATATTGTAAAGTAGTTATGGGATCAACTTCTCGAATTTGTTTCAAAATTTCATAATCAAAACTGATGTATGAAGTTATTTTATCAGCTTTAAGTTTTTTGATTGTTTCAACTGCTTTCAATGCAGTTTCTCTTCCTCTTTCTTTACTAATTTCAGATGGTTTAATTTCACAAACTAAAATGGTGTGTTTATTATTCTTTTTGCCTTCGGTAATATACTCGTGTAAAGTGGGGAGCTTCTCGCCGTTTGAAAGTTTAAACTTTATTAGATCTTCGTAATTTGTTTTTTCGATTAGCAATTTATTATAATGTGCATCATGATTAATTACAAGCGAATCATCTGCAGTTCGCCAAACGTCAAATTCTGAACCTGCCAATTTTAAATCGATCGCATGTCGAAGTGAAGCTATTGAGTTTTCGGGAAGGTTGTTCTTTTTCCAGGCTCCACGATGCGCTACTATAGCATTCTTTTTTGAGCTACAAGAAGAGAAAACAGTTATAGCAATCACAAAAACAGATGCATAAAATATTTTAATTGTATTCATTTTATAGAAATTAAGATTTATATTTCTTTAATTTTAAAGATTGAATTTACTTACAAAACAGAAGTTTTAAAGCTAAAAAAAGCCCTCCGAACTAACTACGAAGGGCCAATCAATAATAAATAAACCAACTATTTAGTTAACTCAAAACTAACTTTCTTATCTGCATTTGAATTTCCTCCAACGAAAACATCAAACTGCCCAGGTTCTGCTACAAATTGTAAATCAGAATTATAAAATTTTAGATCTTCAACTGTGATATCAAAAGTCACGGTTTGTTTCTCTCCTTTTTTAAGTGTAATTTTTTGAAAATTTTTCAATTCTCTAACTGGTCTTGTTACTGAACCAACTAAATCTCTAATGTACAATTGAACAGTTTCTTTTCCGTCATAGTTTCCTGTATTTGCAACGTCTACTGTTACTTTTAGTTTTCCTGCAGGATTCATTTTATCAGATGAAATTTTCACGTTTGAATACTCAAATGATGCATAACTTAATCCGTAACCAAATGGGAATAATGGTTCGTTTCTTTCGTCGATATAATTAGATCTGAATTTTTCGAATTTACCTTCTGTGTTAGAAAGTGGTCTTCCTGTATTTTTGTGTGCGTAATAAATTGGCAATTGTCCAACGCTTCTTGGGAATGTTGATGTTAGTTTTCCTGAAGGGTTAACATCTCCAAATAATACATCAGCAATAGCGTAACCTGCTTCTGAACCTGCGAACCATACATTTAAAATTGCCGGAACTGTTTCGTTTTCTTCTTTTATTACTAACGGACGACCATCAAATAAAACTAAAACTACTGGTTTTCCTGTTTTTAATAATGCATTTAATAAATCTTTTTGTGCTTGTGGAATTTCTAAATTAGTACGGCTACTAGATTCTCCACTCATTTCTGCAGATTCTCCAAGTGCAGCAACAATTACATCAGATTGATTAGCAACTTTTAAAGCTTCTGCTAATAATTCTTCTTTAGAACGACCGTCACGGTTTAATGTTTTTCCAAACATTGTAGCATTAGTTTCAAAAGTTTCGTCGTAATCTAAATTACTTCCTTTTGCATATAAAACTTTTGTAGATTTTCCTGCTACTTCTTTGATTCCTGCTAATAATGAAATAGCATTTTCCATTTTTGTAGCTACACTCCAAGTTCCTGGCATGTTTTCTTTAGCATCTGCCAATGGCCCGATTAAAGCAATTGTTCCAGATTTTTTAAGAGGTAATACTTGGTTTTGATTTTTTAATAAAACCAAAGATTGTGCAGATATTGATCGTGCTTCTTTTCTGCTGCTTGCTGTAAAGATTTCTGTTTTTGCTCTGTTAACATCGCAATATTTGTACGGATCCTGGAACAATCCTAAATCGTATTTTGCTTCAAGAATAAGTTTAACAGCGTTGTCGATTGTTGCCATTGTAACTTTTTTCTCGTCTAAAGATTTTTTCAAAGTTGTTAAGAAACCTTCTCCAACCATATCCATTTCTACACCTGCATTTAAAGACTGAGCAGATACTGCTTGTAAGTCTCCCATACCGTGCTCGATCATTTCAGGAATTCCAGTAAAATCTGTTACTACAAAACCTTTAAAACCCCATTGTTTTCTTAAAACATCAGTCATTAACCATTTGTTTCCTGTTGCAGGAATTCCGTCAACTTCGTTAAAAGAAGCCATAACTGAACCTACACCGGCATCAACTGCTGCTTTGTAAGGAGGGAAATAATCGTTGAACATTCTGATATGACTCATGTCAACTGTATTGTAATCACGACCACCTTCTGGCGCACCATATAAAGCGAAGTGTTTTACACATGCCATGATCGAATTATTTTTTGAAAGATCGTGTTGTTGGTAACCGTTTACCATTGCAGTTGCAATACGGCTTCCTAAGTAAGGATCTTCTCCTGAACCTTCAGAAACTCTTCCCCAACGTGGGTCACGAGAAACATCTACCATTGGCGAGAATGTCCAGTTGATACCATCTGCACTCGCTTCTTGTGCTGCAATTTGCGCACTTCTTTCGATTAAGCCCATATCCCAAGTACAAGATAATCCTAGCGGAATTGGGAATGTTGTTTCGTAACCGTGAATTACATCCATACCAAAAATCAACGGAATTTTCAATCGACTTTCTTCGACTGCAATTCTTTGTACTTCTTTAATTTTTTGAACAGATTTTATATTGAATAATCCTCCAACTTTACCTTCAGCAATTTTTTTAGCCACGTCAGAACTGTTTGCTTGTCCTGTTGTAATATCTCCAGAAGTTGGTAAATTAAGCTGACCTAATTTTTCGTCTAATGTCATTTTTGACAATAGTTCAGCTACAAACTCTGACCTTGGTTTAATTTTTACTGTATTTTTAGTGTTCTTTTTTTGAGCGTAACCCAAAACAGCACAGCCTAAAAATAGTAAGACTAATTTGTTTTTCATTCTAATATATTTATTTGTTTGTATTCGTTTTAATCTGTTTAAACATCCAGTCATAAATTTCAGGATTGTCATAAACTCTTGTCCAGCTGTCGTGACCTGCATCATCAAAAATGGTCAGTTGCACGTCTGGAGCATTGCACTTTTTTAACTCTTTGTAAATGCTTATAGCATAATCTACTTTTACTACATCATCTAATAATCCGTGAAAGATTCGAGTTGGAATATTTGCAATTTTACAGGCACTTTCTAACTCAATTAGATCGACAAAACCTGAAATTGGCACTATTGCAGCGAATTTATCTGGATATGATAGCGCTAAATTCCATGCTGCCCAACCGCCAGAACTTAGACCTGTAACATATATTCTGTTGACATCTATTTTGTTCTCTTTCTGAATTTTTAAAATCAACTCGTTAATGGACTCAATATTCCAATTTTCATCTTCTTTACATTGAGGTGCCAAAACGTAAGCGTCTAATTCATGCGTTTTTAAATATTTTAAAGGGCCGTGAATTTTTACTTTTTCAAGGTCGGTTCCCTTTTCTCCGTCACCGGAAATAAAAACTATTAATGGCTTTTTCTCTTTTAGATTGGCCGGGCGATGTAATACGTAACCCAATTCGTTTTTTACAACTACTACTGTTTTTATTGTTCCTGTAATTTCGGTTTGTGCAAAACCTAATACTGAAAACAATACCATTATAGATGCTAGTTTCAGCTTCATTTTAGATTCCGTATTTTCCAGATTTGAAACCCAGTTTTCCTAAACCTTGTTTTACTTCTGGAGCATTCATAAACAATTTCCATAATAAACCTGTACGATAGTTTTCGATCATAACTACTTCTGGCCCTTGATCAATCGCTAAATAGCGTTTTGCAACCCAGTTATTTGGTAAGCTTAAAGCATCATAAAAACCTGCTTCGCCCCATGTTTCTTTATTATGGTTGTCATATAAATTTCTAATTAAAGCCATTGATTCTTTTGGAGTATACACGATAGAACTAATTGCCGCTGTTGGAGAAACTACACCTTGATCGTTACTTGGCATGTGCGCATTGTATCCTATTGATCCATCAGGATTTCTAGAATAAGAGGCTGTTAATCCCCAATAATCTGCGCTATATCCTTTTTTAGGATTTTGTACACAATACTCATAATTGATTTTGGTCTGATTTACATTTAAATCCCAATAATTGGCGTATTTATCTGTTAATTGATTTGGATCAAGTCCTACATAAGAATAGTGTGCCCAGAATAATGGTCCACCAAATTCTTCTGCTCCGTTGTGTTTTAAAATAAGTGGAATATTGTATTTTGTTTTAGCCGAAACTATTCCGCCACTTCTCGCCCATCCTTCATGATAAACTTTTGGGTCTATTGTATGTGTTGGTGACGATGCTGCCAAAACGTATGTAATTAAACATTCATTATACCCTTCTAACGGGAAATTCATTTGCCACGCATATGAAGGTGACCAATGCCAATACAATACATTTTTATTGTTGGTATACCATTGCCAGTCTACTCCTTTCCAAAGTGCGTCATATTTTTGAGCTACAGCTTTTTCATTTTCAGAACCATCTTTAAGATATTCACGAACTGTAATCATTCCCGCAACCAAAAATGAAGTTTCGACTAAGTCTCCACCATTATCCTTGGTTCCAAAAGGCTTTACTTTTCCTGTATTTCCATCGATCCAGTGCGACCATGCTCCGTGAAAACGATCTGCTTTGCCTAAAAAATCGGCGATTTTGTTTAGTCTTTCAACTCCTTCTTTTTTGGTAATATATCCTTGAGAAATTCCAGAAACTATTGCCATTAATCCAAAACCTGAACCTCCTGTTGTAACAATGTTAGCATCATTTTCTGGGTAATTTCCATCTGGATGATAACGTTCTCTGGCTAATCCTGAATTTGGTTCAGCATAATCCCAGAAGTATTTAAAGGTTTGTTTTTGAACTGTAGCTAAAAGTTGTTCATCTGTTAATTTTACAGCAACTGCATTTTCTACTTCATTTTTTTTTGATTTATCTGCATTTGATCCGCAACCAAAAAATGTAAAAACTAATAATAAAACTGAAATTCTAACCATTATAAAAAATTTTAAGCAATTATTAAAAATCACTCCTTTCATGCGAAAGGAGTGATTTTAGTATTATAAATTAATATCCAGGGTTTTGTTGAGACATACCGTTGGCTTGTATTATGAATGTTGCCGGAATTGGGAACAATTCATTTTTACCTTCTGTAAAGGTTCTTCCGTTAGGGAAAAATTCACTTTTATCAGCTGCAAAAGCGGCTTTGGCTTGACCTGTTCTAACTAAATCAAAGAATCTGTCAAATTCGAAAGCTAATTCTACTCTTCTTTCTTTCCAGATTGCAGTTCTTACAGCAGCCTGAGAAGTTGCAGGAGTATCTCCTAAACCAGCTCTGTGTCTGATTTCATTTAATAATGGAATAGCATTTGAAGTTTGTCCTAATTCGTTAAGAGCTTCTGCTTTCATTAATTTTACTTCTCCGTATCTTAAATATTTGATGTTTGCATCAGTTTCCCATGCATCAGTAAATGATGAAGAATAAGCTTTGAAGTTATACATTGGGTTTTCTACTGTTGCAGGAACTACTCTACCATCGTATAAAGTTGTGTTTCTGAAAATAATAGTAGCATCTTTTCTAACATCACCAGCTTCATAAGCGTTAAGTAAACTTAGTGATGGAGTATTGAATCCCCATCCCCATCCACCAGCACCACGAGCACCTTGAACGTTAGAGTATCCTTGAATTCCTTTAGTTGGTACGGCACCATGTCCGTTAATTTCGAACATAGATTCAATATCATTTTCACCTTCTAATCTAAACATTTTAGCATAGCTTGGGTTTAATGAATATCCTGTAATCAAATTACAGTTGTCAACTACTTGTTGCCATTTCTTTTGGTACAAACTTACTTTAGCTAATAAAGCATAAGCAGCACCTTTTGAAGCTCTCTCTTTTTCATCAGCTGAATAAGCTGATTTTAATGGTAAAACAGCAATTGCATCTGCTAAATCTTTCTCGATAAAAGCATATACTTCAGCAACTGGTTTACGAGTAAGCAACATTTTTTTATCTTCCTCAGAAGTTGGATTTTGCAAACGATCTACAATTGGAACTCCTCCGTAACATTTTACTAAAGTAAAATACATGAAAGCTCTTAAAAATTTAGCTTCTCCCATTAATCTTTCTCTTAAAGCTGGATCAGCTTTATCTAATTTTGGGATAATGGCTAAAGCCTGATTACATCTGTTGATACCATCGTATTGTGCAATAAAAGTACTTTCTGCAGATGGGTTTGATGAGTTATAGCTTAATGCATCTAAAACGTCTTTATCTGTACCTCCATCTCCAGGTGATGAACCTTTATCAGCATCATCAGAAGTAATACTTGCTAAACCAATCCAACCAAATGAACTCATGTCCCAATCAAGAAACTTAGCATAAATTGAAGTTACAAATGTTTTTGCTCCATTGTCAGTATTATACAATTCAACATCTGTAGTTGGTATTGCTTGTGTTGGATTAACATCTAAAAAGTCTTCCTGACAAGCGGTAAAAAACAATGCCGACAAAGCAAACATTGATATATATATCTTTTTCATAATATTAAAATTTTAAATTAGCACCAACAACGAAAGATCTTAAAGTAGGATAAGCATCAAGCTCAATTCCTTGAGTTCCGTAAGGATTACCATCACCATTTAACTCAGGAGAAAATCCAGAGAATTTTTGAGTAATAAATGGGTTAATTGCATTTACATAGATTCTACAGTAGTTAATAAAACTTGTTTCGTTTAAAGGAAGTTTGTATCCTACAGTAATGTTATTGATTCTAAAGAAATCTCCCGATTCTAAATAGTATGTAGATGCGTAAGGCACTTCATTAAATGGTTTAGGATTTGCAGCATTAGCATTACCAGGAGTCCAGAAATTGTTTGTTAAAGATGCCTCAACATTCTCACCAGAGAAACGTTGTGCTTTTTTACCGTTATAAACTTTAGCTCCACCTGTTCCATATCCGTCTACAGAGAAATCAATGTTTTTGTAGTTTAATCCTAAGGTTACACCATAATTAGTTTTTGGTAAAATTGAACCAACATACTTTTTATCTTTAGTAGCATCTAAAGCAGTTTGAACTACTTTTTCTCCAGCAGCATTGTAATACAACATTTTACCACTTGCAGCGTCTATTCCAGCATACTCGTATAAATAAAAACTACCTAATGGTTGCCCTACAGAAGTTTTGTTAAGCATTTTAGTATCTTGACCATTTCCTAAGTTACCTCCAATTACTGGCGAAATATCAAAATCTTTTAAAGCAGATAATTTATTTGTGTTTTGAGAAAAGTTTCCACCAACCCAGTAACTTAAATTATCAGAAATTTTATCATCCCAACGTAAAGAAAGCTCGTAACCTTTGTTTGATACTTCACCAACGTGTGCAGGAGTTGCAATTGTCAATCCTGAAGACATATAAGGTTTTGTATTTAAAATTACGTTACTTGTATTTTTGTCATAATAATCAACCGATCCTTTTAATCTGCTGTTTAATAACTCGAAATCAAGACCAACAGAAGTTTGTTCTGTAGTTTCCCATGATAAACTTGGGTCAATTTGTGAGTTAATTGTTGTACCAGGATATAAAATTGAACCTCCTAAGTATCCATCTAATCCTGAAGCATATGCTTGACTGTTTAAAGGCACGTTTTGGTTACCTAATTTACCCCAGCTACCTCTTAATTTGATTAAATCAACACCTTTAATATCAGATAAGAAACTTTCTTTTGTCATAATCCATCCAAGACCTACAGATGGGAAAGTTCCCCAACGGTAATCTTTAGCAAAATTTGAAGATCCATCACGTCTAAGAGTTCCAGTTACTAAATATCTGTCCATTAATTTGTATTGGAAACGACCAAAATAAGATGCTAATCTGCTTTCGTTATATGTTACATCATATACACTTGTAATATCACCTACATATTCTACTCCATGTGAGTCTTTTGCATTATATAAAGACCAGTAGTTAGAATTTGTACTAACATTTTTTCTTGCAATAGTTAACGTTTCTCTTGGTCCTTTTACAGAAGCCTCCATACCGGCAGTTAATTCAAGATCATGAATACCACCAAAAACTTTATTGTAAGTAAAATAGTTCGATAAGTTCCAGTTAAAATACTGCTCTCTACCTCTAGTCAATAAATTTACAGGATCTGCTTTATGAGAATCTACATAATCAGCAGCTGTTGTGTTTGGATTTGCAGCCATCCAGATACCTTGTTTATCCTCATAATTGTATTGTTTCCAAGAATAGTATTCTCCATTAAATTGAGAAGTAAACTTTAATCCTTTAATGATTTCGTAGTCTAATTTTAAACCACCTTGTAATGTTATACTTCTTTGTTGCTCATTATAAAAATCTAATTGAGCTACCGGGTTACCAACATTATTAAATGCTGATCCAATTTGATTTGCAACACCAGCTGCATTAACACGTGGTACACCATATTGTCCGTCAGAAAAACGTACCGGAACTAAAGGAGATTGTTTGTAAGCATTTGTAAAAGCTGATAATGGCTTTGGAGCTGAATTAGCCGATGTAAAACTTAAATTTTGAGTTAAAGTAACTTTTTTAGAAATTTTAAATTCGTTGTTGTTTCTAAAAGTTGTACGACCATAATTTAAGCCATTTAGGATAGCTTGCTCTTCGTAGTTTCCAACACTGAAAAAATATTTAATATTTTCTGAAGCTCCAGAAATAGAAATATTGTTTTGAGTGTATGAACCTGTTCTTGTAATTTCGTCAAGCCAATTTGTATTAATTGGTTGATTTGCAGCAAATGTATTTGTACCCAAAGCTGCATTTGTATATGCTGCATATTGGTTTGAATCTGCCATTTTAACCTTTTTTAGAGGAGTTCTAAAACCGGCAAAACTTTCGATTTCTACAGATACTTTATCACCTTTACCTTTTTTAGTAGTAATAATGATAACTCCGTTAGCAGCTCTTGTACCGTAAATTGCTAAAGATGAAGCATCTTTAAGAATCTCATACGAAGTAATATCATTTGTATTGATATTATTGATATTCTCCGTTGGCATTCCGTCAACAATATACAGAGGAGATCTTCCTCCTAATGCTGTACCTAAACCTCTAATAACAACAGAAGGTGTGCTTCCTGGTAAATCAGATGAAATCACTTGAACACCAGCCGCTTTACCCTGAATTGCCTGTGATGCGTTCAGTACTTTTGTTTTTGTAATTTCTTCAGCTTTAATAGAAGTAATTGCTGAAGTATTATCAATTTTCTTTCTTGTTCCGTATCCAATTACTACAACATCTTTTAAAACAGTATCACCTGCTTCTTTTAATGTAATTGTCATTGGTGCGGTTGTCGCTGTTACAGAAACAGCTTCAAAACCCAACATTGAGACTTTTAAAGTCTCACCCTCTTTGGCGTTAATAGTAAAATTTCCGTCAAAATCAGCATCAGCAGAAGCTTTAGAATTTGCAGCAGAAATAATTGCTCCAGGAATTCCCATTCCACTACTGTCTACTATTTTTCCTTTAATTGCTTGTCCAGACATGTAAGCCGGCAATAGCAAAAGCGCTAAAAAGCTAAAAATAAAATTTTTCATACAGTTTGTAATCGTTTAAGTTAGTAGAGCCAAATTAAACAATTACAACGTTGTAGTACATCAAATAGCACTACAACATAGCTACATCATTATGTTAAAATACTATCGCAAACTATTGGTTTACAACAACCTAAATGTTAATTTTATTTCATTAACATAACGTTATGATGTAGTAATGATGTATTAGAATTATATAAAAAAAGAAGTGTAAAAATATAATATCTTTAAAAATCTAATACCAATCTTACAGACTTAATAAAAATTTTGAGAGATTTTCTTCTTGAGAGAGGTTAAGTTTCTTTCTTAAGCGATATCTATGTAATTCTACACCCCTAAATGAGATGTTCATCATAGGAGCAATTTCCTTCGATGAAAGATTCATTTTAAGATAAACACACAGTTTTACATCTTTTGGAGTTAGATGTGGGAACTTTTTAGAAAGATTAATAATAAACTCGTTGTGAATTTGATTTAGATTCGTTTCAAAAATCTCCCATTCATGTTTATTCACTTCGTTTATTTTAATTGCTTTTCTAATTTCGCTTTTTAGCTTATTAAAATCTTTTTCAGAATCTAAAATACTTTGAATATTATCGATCATCTCGCTTTGCTTTGCAATCGAAAGAGATTTACCCGCAACTTCAGATGATTTTGTTTGTAATTCTAATTCTAGAATATGTTTTTCATATTCTTGCGAGTTTAGTTCGTTTTCTGCTTTTAATTCCATTTCAAGAATCTCACGCTGATGTTTTAATTCTTCGGCTTGTAGTTTTAATTTTTGTGTATAGCGAAACTTATTCCATTTATAATAGAAAAATAACACTGCTCCTATTATCAATAGATATAGTAAAATCATCCAAAACGAGAAATACCAAGGTTCTGAAACTTTAAATTCAAAATCTGAAACTTTCTCATAACTAGCACCATCATGCTTGTAGACTACTACAGAATGATAACCGCTACTTAAGTTGTTTAATATTATTTGACCATTTGAAATCTGCGTATACTCTTTACTTTTATCAAGCTTATAAAACAAATTCGGTCTACTAGCTCCATAAATTCCAGATATTACATTTACTTTTAACTCAGTATTATATTTAATTTTAGTATCGTTAAGAACCAAATTTCCTTCATTAAAAGCCTCTATTCTAGCATTCGAATTTTGTTTGTTCTCATACTTTCGTTGAAGCGAAATAAATCCATCGTCTAGATTTAATAAATAGTGATTATCAGTTTTAAAAATTCTTAAATTATCATTGATTAATGTTCCTTTATAATATTTCTCCTGAATGATGTTCCATATAAACTTATTTCCCTTGGCATAAATATGATATAAAATTCCGTCTTGAAGCACCACAAAATGATCTTCATCTATAGAAACAACATCGGTTATGTTTTTAAAATTTGAATTAAACAATTCATTTTCAACAAGCGTATTTGTGATCGAATTGTAGGTATACCACAAATTATTGATTAGAAAGAGGATTTCATTTCTGAATTCGAAAATCTTAACTCCAAAATCGTTTTTAATTTTACTTTGCTGCGTAATATTCTCGACTTTTTTGGTTTTATAATTATCATCGTATACTACACGATATAATCCGCGATAATTATCTGCTGCCCAAATTTCATTCTTTTTATTCTGAGCAACATATTTAATTGGTTTAGAAAGATCACCAATAATTTTGTTTTGAGTTAATTTCGTAATATCATCATAAACTAATACTCCACTATAAGTCGATTGAAAATAGGTGTTATTGATGATACTCTTAGACAGATTCCATCCTCCGCTTATATTATTGATTTTAGTTAGTGCTCCATTTTCATAACAAAATGTTCCATCATTATGACCAATAATATATTTAGTACCAATTTTACTAATATTCCACGCTTGTCCCTGAGTATTTGGCAACATATTAAACTTACCCGAAACGAACTCAAAAATACCGTGATTTGAAGCTATTAAATACCCTTTATCAATAGCTGCAACAGAATAAACGGAACCTAGAATACCGGAATTATCGTAAAAAAAAGATATTGGAGAATTTATCTCTACATGCGTAATACCGTTGTCTAATCCTAACCACAAATCATTTTCTTTGTCAAAACCAATACTTAGAACCGAGTTATTCATTAACACATTGTTCCTGTCAATGTTTTTATAAGTATCAGTTGTAAAATCATAAATAAAAACGCCTTTATTTCCTGTACCAATTACCAGTTTATGATCCTTAGTAAATTTAGCAACGTTAATAGTAGCAGCTTTAAGGATTTCATTTAATGGATTATTCCAAGCCCTTAAACCCTCTTTTTCGACAATAAAAATCCCTCTCTTCTGACTGAAAATGTAATTCTTGCCTTCGTATTTTTCAATGGCATGAACAACAGTCTTTTTTAGAACATTCCAGCCTTTTGGGTTTGCAATTCTTGAACCTGACATTTTAAAAAGCCCTTTCTCAACCGAAGCAACATAAACATTATTGTCGACAACGAAACAATAGGAGATTAAAAACGGAAATTTAATTTTTTGAATGTGTTTTCCATTATAAATAAAAACATCATTAAAGGATTGAAAATATATAGATCCGTTAAACTTGAATATTTTCCAAATTTCTTCATTGTCTTTTTCATCAAACAAACGTAGATTTTTGGTTATCGACACATAATGCATCTTTCCCTCTTTTCTGTACCAATATCCAAATTCTTTATAAGAGCCGCTATAAATCTTATCGCCTTCGATCATAATCGATCGAATAATAGTTTTATTTGGCAATGCATATTTTTCCCACATGACACCATCATATCTCAACAAATAGTGATTATTGGCAAAATACATGGCATCATCTTTTCCCTGAACGACATTCCAAATTTGATTGTCGCCCTGGTAATCTGATTTATTATAATTTTCTACGAAAGGAAGTAATTCTTGTGCTTGTATTTGAGAAGCAATGAAAAAGAAGAAAAGTGCTTTTAAAAGTATCGATTTCAAAATATTCGGATTTATAGTCAAAGATACAGACAAATATTTAAAAACATAAAAAAGCTCCTCGATTGAGGAGCTTTTTTATAGATCTATAGAACTTAATTTTTAATTACAAAACACAACCAATAATGTCAATACTCCAATTAGCAAACATAAAGGAGAATAATATTTGGTATCCTTTAAAGCAAATTCCGAGTTTCTGTGTTTTTTAAAAAACCCAACATAGTTAAAATCTCCAATAGCTCTTAGGATAAATATAAAAATTATGATCCAAAATCCGTATTTATCAAACCATTCAGGCAAACTTATCCCTATAAATCCATATTTTATTAAATAAGAAAGACCAAAACACATTAAACCAATAGCAACAATAAGGGTCGAAATTACTCTTGGAATAAAAAGCGGTTCTCCATAACTATTTGTTGGCACAACTGCTCGACTTGCCCATTTACCTCCAAAAGCCCAATAAAAATGAATTACTGAAAGTGCTGCAAAAACCAAAAATAATACTAATGCTATAATGATCATTTGAAGTAATTTAAGGGATAAAAAATCAATTAATTCTCCAGCAATTGATATACTTGATTGGCAATTTCATACTCTTCATCTGTTGGTACAACCAAAACTTTTGCTCTTGAATTTGAGGCATTAATTTCTCTAATTTCTTTTGATCGAATTTGATTTTTTTCCTGATCTAACTCAATTCCAAAAAAGTCCATATCCGTACAAACCAGGTTGCGTATATATGATGAATTTTCGCCAATTCCTGCTGTAAAAACAATCGCATCCAAACCATTTAAGGCAGCAGAATATGAACCAATATATTTTTTAATTCTGTAAGCATTCATTATTAGAGCCAATTGACAATCTTTGTTTCCTTTTTCGGCTTCTGATTCAATGTCGCGTAAATCACTATAACCTGTAAGTCCTAACATTCCGCTTTGTTTCAATAAAATTGAATTTACTTCATCTGCCGAATATCCAAGATTCTTAATCATATAAAAAATCACCGATTGATCGATATCTCCCGCACGCGTTCCCATTATTAAGCCATTTGCCGGCGAAAAACCCATTGTGGTATCAATACATTTTCCGTCCTTAATAGCTGCCATACTGCAACCATTTCCTAAGTGAATTGTAATTATTTTAGAACTTTTTTCTAAATAATCAATCGCTTTTTCAGATACATATTTGTGGCTTGTTCCATGAAAACCATAAACACGAACTTTATTTTCTGTTAATAGATAATTTGGAATTGCATATTTATAAGCTTCAACAGGAATTGTTTGATGAAAAGCGGTATCAAAAACAGCAACTTGCTTTGCGCCTGAGAAAATTTCCTCAGCAACATTTATTCCAACTAAATGCGCAGGATTGTGTAATGGAGCTAACTCTGCAAGCTCTTTTATTTTTTCTTTAACTTCAGTTGTAATAACTGTAGTATTCGAAAAATAACTTCCGCCATGCACCACACGATGACCAACTGCGGTAATTTCTGAAGTCGATTTAATTACTCCTTTTTCAGGATCTAAAAGTAATTCGGCAACTTTTTGTAAACCTACTTTATGGGTTGGAATTGGTAATGCTTCTTCGATTGAATTTGAAGAAGTTTTAAACGTTACATTTGAAGTTTCAAGACCAATTCTATCAATCATACCAGTACAAATTACTTCGTTTGTTGGCATAACCATTAATTGATATTTAATTGATGAACTTCCTGAATTTATAATTAATATTTTCATGTTATTTTGTTTTTGCCACGAAGGCGCTAAGTCGCTAATTTTTTAAGTTTCTTTTGCTGTAATTTTTGACGCTGATAAAACGGATTCACTATCGCGAAGACACGGATAAAAACGGATTTTTTAAAGTATAAATCATAACGCAAAACTCATAATTTATAATTCACAATTTATAATTATCTAAAGTCCCTGCGCTTGTATCGCTGTAATTACTACGGTATTGATAATATCATCGACTGTACAACCACGGCTTAAATCGTTTACAGGCTTGTTTAAACCTTGCAACATTGGGCCAATGGCTAATGCTCCTGTTTCTCTTTGTACGGCTTTGTACGTATTATTTCCGGTATTTAGATCCGGAAAAATAAGTACGCTCGCTTGTCCTGCCACTTCAGAATCTGGCATTTTACTTTTCCCTACAGCACGGTCAACTGCGGCATCATACTGAATTGGACCTTCTATTTTTAATTCAGGTCGTTTTTTCTTTACAATTTCGGTTGCAGCTCTTACTTTATCAACTTCATCTCCTTTTCCTGAAGCTCCCGAAGAATAAGAAAGCATTGCAATTTTTGGTTCGATTCCGAAAGCTGAACTTGATTCTGCCGATGAAATGGCGATTTCTGCCAATTGTTCTGCTGTTGGATTTGGATTAATAGCACAATCGCCAAAAACAGAAACTCTATCCTCTAAACACATAAAAAATACCGATGAAACTACAGATGAGTTTGGTTTTGTTTTAATGAATTGTAATGCAGGCAAAATAGTATGTTGTGTGGTATGTGCAGCACCAGAAACCATTCCGTCAGCGTGGCCTTTGTATACCATCATGGTTCCAAAATACGAAACATCTTCCATTAAATCTCGCGCCATTGTAATGGTTACATTTTTGGCCTTTCGAAGTTCGTAATACGTATTTGCGTAATCCTCATAGTTTTTAGATTCTTTAGGATTAATGATATCTACTTTCGAAAAATCGAATGTAATTCCTAATTCCGTAATCTTACTTTCGATTTGTTTTTTATCTCCAATTATCGAAATATCAACTACATCCATAGCTAACAGTCTTGATGCGGCAATAATAATTCTCTCATCATTTCCTTCTGGCAAAACTATGTGTTTACGATGTTGTTTGGCTCTTTTCACCATATTGTATTGAAACATTTTTGGTGTCATTCCTTCGGCCTCAAAAGTGATTAATCGCTCTGATAAATCATCTACAACAACATATTTTTCAAAAGTACTAATCGAGGTTTCAATTTTGTGTGTATTGTTGGCGTAAATTTCTGACTTGATGGAACCTATTTTATTTGTAATCGTATAAGTTCCGCCATCTACAGCAATTATAGGCACAACAGGAGAAAGTCCTTCTATGAGCTTTAAAATGCTTTCCTCAGGAACAATATTTCCAGTTAAAATTATTCCAGAAATCGTTGGATAATTTGCAGATTCATTGGCTTGTAAAGCTCCTAAAATAATATCTGATCGATCACCTGGTGTAATTACCAATGCATTGTCGTGTAAGTGAACTAAGTAATTATGAAGTTGCATTGCACCTACACTAAAATGCCCTATTTCGTTGTTTAAATGAGCATTTCCAAACAACACTTTTGCATCCAGTTGGTTGACAATTTCCTGCATGGTTGGATTATTCAAACTTGAAATTAACGGTATTGTATTAACCAGAACGTTGGCTGGTAAACTTTTTTGTAATCCTTGTGTAACTAAGTCTATGTTCTCCAGCTGAACTTTATTGGCAACAACAGATAAAACTTCAACTTCTTTAACTTTAAACGAATCGTAAACCAAATAAAGACTATCAACCAATTCTTCTAAAGTTTTCCCAACTCCAGAACCTATAATAATCGTTGGAATTCCAAGATTTTTGGCAATTAAAACATTCAAATCTAATTCGATAGAAGTTCCTTCGCCTGTAAAGCTTGTTCCCTCGACCAAAACAAAATCAAAACGTTCTTCGAGTTTTTTATATTTCTCGATAATTAAGTCCAGAACCTCTCCTATTTTTCCTTTATTCTTTTTCTTGATTAATTTGCTTTTTGTAATGGCAAATGCATCTTCAAACTTAATATCAAGATTGAAATAGGAAAGAACTGTTTCAATATGATTATCTAATTCTCCATCAACAAAATCCTCCACTATAGGTCTAAAATAACCAACTTTAGCCGTTTTACCAATCAAAATACTCATCAAACCGAGCGTAATTATCGATTTTCCACTATTGTGATCGCTTGTAGCTATATATACTGCTTTACTCATAATTTCTGTTTTGAATCTAAACAAATGTACTGTAACTCGTAATTTTTAATATCGAAAGAAACGTTAAAACCAACGTCGTTTTTTAAAATAAATAATCAATGCAATAACCAAGAAAAACATGGCAATCATGACGCTATGATACCCATATTTATATCGAAGTTCCGGCATGTTTTCAAAATTCATTCCGTAAACCCCAACAATGAAAGTAAGTGGTATAAATATGGCCGATATAATGGTCAAAGTTTTCATAATTTCATTCATTTTTCGGCTTTGTTCCGAAAAATAAAAGTTAGATGCGCTTTCTAATGAACTCATATCTGAATCAATTTGTTCTAAAAGTTCCAAACTTTTTTGATGTAATCTTATAAAAAAACTAAAAGTCTCTTTTTGAATTCCATTATAAGTATCATCGTCTTTAATGGTTTTTAAATAATATAAGGAATCACGCAATGGAATTATTGAACGTTTTAAAAAATTAAAATTATCGCGGTGATTTTCAATCTTTTCTAAAATAACAGGATCTGCTCCTTTTTTAGTCAAATTAATCAATTCTTCTATTTTATCTTCTTCATCTTCTATCGTTATATAAAAGTTTTCCATTACGGCATCTAATAACAAATAGAGTAAATAATCTACTTTTTTAGTTCTTACGATTCCCGCGTGTGTACGCAGACGTTCGCGAATGTGGGTAAAAAAATCGCTTCTCTTTTCTTGAAACGAAATCAATATCCCATCTTTTAAAATAAAACTAATTTGCTCTACACTAATATTATCTGAGTATTCAGAAGGTAAAAGCGATTTTATATTAAAAAATAAAACATCTCGCTGTTCTTCCAGCTTTGTTCTTTTGGTTGTATTTAAAATATCGGCCAACAAAAAATCATCCAACTTAAAATGCGCTCCAATCGTTTTAAGCAAATTAATATCATTTAAGCCATGAATATTCAGCCAGTTATTTTTAGTATAATCAATGCAAGTATTTAGAGCCAAAACATTAAACTTATCATATTCAATAACATCTGCGTCATCATATACAAAAAGCTGCATCTCTGTTTCGTGCTCTTTATGCGAACCTGTATACTCTAAAGTTATATGTTGAAGCTTTCGCCCTTTCTTGTATTTTATCTTTCTCATTCAAAAATATTTACAATAGTAATATTACGAAAAAGAATCTGAATGGGAAATGACAATTATCATTTTGGCAGGAATCTATTGTCGCGGAATTTAAAATAATCATTACTTTTATATGCAGCAATTTGTTTTAGAATACATTTAGACCACATAAAATAAAATGACGAACAAAATAAAAATCTCAATTCCAGAACCTTGTCACGAAAACTGGCATGAAATGTCTCCAACAGAAAAAGGTAAGTTTTGTAGCAGCTGTCAAAAAAATGTAATTGATTTTACAAAATCTTCAGATAGGGAAATTATTTTAGCCTTTAAAAAAGAGGAAAAACTGTGTGGCCGATTTAGAATATCGCAATTAGATCGTGAAATGATTATTCCTAAAGAAAAAAAATCAATATGGATAGTTGCAGCGGCTTCACTGATTGCGTTTCTTGGTTTAGGAAATCAAACCGCAAAAGCACAAGGTAAAATAAAAATAGAGCAAACAGAAAATAAGCAAATTAACGATTCTAAATCAAGTAATAAAAAATTAAAAATATATACAGGAATTGTTTACGATGAGCAAAATTTTCCTTTACCTAGCGTAAATGTGAACAATAAAAGAAAGAATAGCACAACATATACTAATTTTGATGGGACTTTTTCTATAATGGCTAAAAAAGGAGATGTACTTACATTCACATTTTTAGATTACGATCAAGTTAAATTTAAAGTTATGGATGAAACCAATATTCAAATTATTCTCAAATCTAACGACAATTCTAATATTACAGATGTAGTCGTGGGCTATCCTAGTATTATAAAGCCTGCCAAGAAATAAAATTAGCCAGTAATAAGCATAAAAAAACCGAGTCATTTCTGACTCGGTTTTTCATTATTGTGAAAGAAGAATTATTTTACTTCTTCGAATTCAACGTCTTCAACATTGTCACCTTGCGATTGCTCTTGTTGTGGAGCTGCTTGTTGACCTTGTTCACCTTGAGCATACATAGCTTCTGTAGCTGTTTTCCAAGCTGCATTGATGTTGTCAAGAGCAGTTTGAATAGCTGGAATGTCTTGAGATTGGTGAGCCATTCTCAATTCAGTTAAAGCGTACTCAACAGCAACTTTGTGATCGTCAGCTAATTTGCTTCCTAGCTCTTTCAATTGACTTTCTGTTTGGAAAATCATGCTGTCAGCTTCGTTTAATTTCTCAGCTCTTTCTTTTGCTATTTTGTCAGCGTCAGCGTTAGCTTCAGCATCTTTTTTCATTTTTTCGATTTCTTCAGCTGTTAAACCAGAAGAAGCTTCGATACGGATATCGTGAGATTTTCCAGTTCCTTTGTCAGTTGCAGAAACTTTGATGATACCATTAGCATCGATATCAAAAGTAACCTCGATTTGAGGAACTCCTCTTGGTGCTGGTGGAATACCATCTAAGTGGAAACGACCGATAGTTTTGTTATCAGCAGCCATCGCTCTTTCTCCTTGCAATACGTGAATTTCAACAGATGGTTGAGAATCAGCAGCAGTAGAGAATACTTGCGATTTTTTAGTTGGGATAGTTGTGTTAGACTCAATTAATTTAGTCAATACACCACCCATAGTTTCGATACCTAAAGATAAAGGTGTAACGTCAAGTAACAATACATCTTTTACATCTCCAGATAAAACTCCACCTTGAATAGCTGCTCCAATTGCAACAACTTCATCAGGGTTAACACCTTTAGATGCTTTTTTACCAAAGAATTTTTCAACTTCGTCAGCGATTCTTGGCATACGAGTAGAACCTCCAACAAGAATAACTTCGTCAATATCAGATGTAGATAAACCTGCATCTTTTAATGCTTTAGCAACTGGCTCCATAGAACGTTTAACTAATGAATCAGTTAATTGCTCAAATTTAGCTCTAGATAATTTTTTAACTAAGTGTTTAGGTCCTGAAGCCGTAGCTGTAACGTATGGCAAGTTGATTTCAGTTTCTGAAGAAGAAGACAATTCAATTTTTGCTTTCTCTGCAGCTTCTTTCAAACGTTGCAATGACATTGGATCTAAACGTAAATCAATACCTTCTTCAGCTAAAAATTCATTAGCTAACCAGTCAATAATTTCGTGGTCAAAATCATCTCCACCTAAGTGAGTATCACCGTTTGTAGACAATACTTCAAATACACCGTCTCCTAATTCAAGAACAGAGATATCAAAAGTACCTCCACCTAAATCGTAAACAGCAATTTTTTGATCTGTTCCTTTTTTATCTAATCCATAAGCTAAAGCTGCTGCTGTAGGCTCATTGATGATACGCATAACTTTAAGACCTGCAATTTCTCCAGCTTCTTTAGTAGCTTGACGTTGTGCATCGTTAAAGTAAGCAGGAACAGTAATAACTGCTTCAGTTACAGTTTGACCTAAATAGTCTTCAGCAGTTTTTTTCATTTTTTGAAGAGTCATTGCTGACAATTCTTGAGCAGTATATAAACGTCCATCAATATCCACACGTGGAGTATTGTTGTCACCTTTTACTACTTTGTATGAAACTCTTTTTGCTTCGTTAGTAGTCTCAGCAAAAGTGTGTCCCATAAAACGTTTAATAGAAGCAATCGTTTTTGTAGGATTCGTTACTGCTTGTCTTTTTGCAGGATCACCTACTTTAATTTCGCCACCTTCAACAAAAGCGATGATAGATGGAGTTGTTCTTTTTCCTTCTGCGTTAGGAATAACAACTGCTTCGTTACCTTCCATTACAGAAACACAAGAGTTCGTCGTACCTAAGTCAATTCCGATTATTTTACCCATTTTTTATATATTTAATTTTGATATACTAATTTAATAACTCAGGTGGCATAAGTCAATCTTTATGCCAATATAAAAAACCAAATAAAATTGTCAGTTTTACTGTCGAGACATTTAAAACTATCTGACAACATGACATTTTTAAAACCTGACATTCGTGGCATATCAACACTTTAGCTGTCACTTTTAAGGACTATGTCTTATTATCTGACTCAAAAATGAATCGCCTAAACTTTTACTTAAATACTAAATTACTTACATTAGCTTTTTTTTAAATTATAAAAATGGAGAATTACAGCATCATTATATTTATACTCGCCATTGTCATAGGATTATCTGCCTTTGCTGACAAAGCAAAACTCCCATACCCTATTCTACTTGTCATTGCCGGAATTGCTATTGGATTTATTCCAACAATGACCGAAATCGAAATTAATCCCGAAATAATTTTTCTGTTATTTCTGCCTCCATTATTATATGACGCTTCCTTTAATATTTCGCCAAAAGAGTTCAAAACCAATATCAATACAATTGGTACACTAGCCGTAACTTTAGTTTTCCTTACTACTTTTTGGATTGCCGTTGTGGCTCATTATATGATACCTAATATATCATGGCCACTTGCCTTTGTGCTTGGTGCAATTCTTTCTGCTACAGATGCTGTTGCTGCCGTAAGTATCACCAAAGGACTGGGCATTTCTAAAAAAACCATTACCATTCTCGAAGGAGAAAGTTTAATAAACGATGCCTCAGCACTAGTTGCTTATCGATTTGCTGTTGCCGCCGTAATGGGATCTGCATTTATAATTTGGCAAGCAACACTACAATTTATTCTATTATTAGGAGGAGGTTTTCTAGTAGGTTTTGTAATGTCCAAAATTCTTGCTTTTATCTTAAAAAGAGTGCAGAAAAACCCAAATGTTACTATTAGCTTTATGCTCTTAATGCCTTTTGTAACTTATTTAATTGCCGAACATTTACATGTTTCAGGCGTAATTGCGGTCGTTGTTTCCGGATTGGCTATTGCTCGTTTTAGTAAAAAATTATTTCCCGAAAGCTTAAAAAACAATTCCAGAGGCCTATGGGATATCATTACCTTTTTACTAAACGGATTAATCTTTATCCTGATTGGACTCAATTTTAGATATGTATTAAAAGATATCGATGATAACATGTTATTACCATACATTGGATATGCTTTTATCATTACCATTGTAGCTTTATTAATTAGAATGGTGAGAATATTTCTTCAGAAAATCAACCTTCAAAAATCATTTAAAAACAATAAAAGAAAAAGAAAAATTAGCGAAGATGCACTTTTAGATTTCAATAACAGTATAATCTTGAGTTGGTCAGGAATGCGTGGTATTGTCTCTCTTGCCATTGCCATGGGATTACCAAGATTTCTGGAAGATGGCAGTCCGTTTCCGGAAAGAAACGCTATTATATTCATTTCTGTCGCCGTTGTACTTTTTACCCTTATTGGTCAAGGACTTACATTGCCATGGATTGTTAAAAAATTAAACACTAGAAAAGAAGAAAATACATCTACAGTCTAAATAAACAATTACTTACGAGAAATTTAAAATCAAATTGAATCTCCTTTTTTTCTATATTCGTTAAAAAAACATATGGAAGAAAAATACCCGTTTATGATCGAAAGAATTCAGTCGATATTAATTGACTCCATCCTGGTAATTGCCTGCATGATTCTTTTTTCTGATGTTCTATCCAATTTCAAAGACGTGCCAAACTGGTTAAGAGCACTTTTGCTTATCGCTTTATTTTTGTACGAACCAATTGCGACAACTTTTGGCGGAACTATAGGCAATAATATAAAAGGAATCAGAGTCAGAAAAAATGACGATGAAGTCCAATCTATTAATTTCTTTCAAGCTTTAATTCGGTATTTTTTCAAACTTCTATTAGGTTGGTTATCTTTTATTACCATTTTCTCAAGCGATAAAAAAAGAGCCATTCACGATATTGTCAGTGGAACAGTAATGGTAAAAGTTTAATAAAATTAGCAAACAATGAAACATAAATTTTACTTCTTTTTATTTCTAATAGCAACAAATTTTTTGAACGCACACACATGTTCAAATGAAACCGTAAATTGTCCAATTGATAATACCAAAGTTGATTTTTGCGTAACAATGAGTATGTCAACATTTGGCTCTTTGAAAGATTTTCAGAAAAAAGGAGCTATTGGAAGTTTTTATGAAGAATCCATAAATTCTTGCCCTAAATGTCATTTTTCAGGATATATAGATGACTTCAAAAAAACCTTAAATGATGACGACAAAATAAAGCTGAAGCAATTTTTACTTCAATACAAAAATGCAAAAATGTTTGATTCAATGGAATGCAAAATTGCCGGAGATATAAAGGAATTTCAAGCAAGACCAAATAAAGAAATTTCTAATTGCTATTTAATTGGCAGTTATTTAGCTAAAGATAAAGACAAGTTTATTGATCTAAGAAAAGAACTTCAAATTAAAACGAAATCTTTTTTGATTTTAGCATTAGAAAAAAATGAATATGAAGACAAATCCTCTATTCCAAACATTCAATATTTAATAGCAGAAATGGACAGAAGAACAGGAAATTTCGACGAAGCAATAAAATATTATGATCTAGCTATAAATGATCCGAATAAACAGGATTGGATTCTGGAAGTTGGAAAAGCCCAAAAAGATCTTGCTCTAAAAAAAGATGACAATAATAAAATTTAAGACAAATATTAAGCAATTTCCTTTATAATAATAGCCTGAAAATTTATGTTTTCATTTTTTTAGAGTAAACCGTTTCGGTTTTTATTTGTAATTTCGATTTCTAATAAAATTACACATAAAAATGGCTTCATTTATTAAAGAAATATCTTTTCGTTGGTCAGATCTTGACCCAAATTTTCACGTTCGTCATAGCGCTTATTACGATTTTGGCGCACAACATCGTATCGAAATCCTTGAAGAATTAGGCTTGACTTTAAGAGTAATGCAAACACAAGGTTTTGGACCCGTTTTGTTTAGAGAAGAATGCGTTTTTAGAAAAGAATTAAAACTTTCCGATAAAATATTCCTTCACACCAAAACATCTAAAATGAAAGCCGATGCTTCGCGTTGGTCAATCATTCACGAATTTAGAAGAGAAGATGATACACTTTGTGCTGTTATTACTGTTGATGGCGCATGGATGGATACAAAACTACGTAAACTAGCCTCTCCAACACCCGAAATTGCAATCGAAGCATTAAGCATATTCCCAAAAAGCGACGACTTTATTGGACTTTAAACAAAATATGATTTGACATCTATTTATAAAATCCAAAAAACACATTTTACAAGAATTGTTTTTTGGATTTTTTAAAACTCAAACTTATGGTAGATTTTTTAAAAGACTTTAGAATAGGGATTATTATCGCTATTATAGGAATTGTAACCGTTATTCTTGGTGCTATTACAGACAAAGTGCTTCGTACACTTCTTTATCACAAACAAATCGATAAAGATTATGACGCAACAGGATTTAAGTTTTTAAAACATCTAATAATAACGGTAATTTATATTTTAGGAATAGCCTTTGCGCTAATACAAATTCCAGAATTCAAAATCATTGGACATTCCTTTTTAGCTGGCGCCGGAGTAATTTCTATAGTTGCAGGTTTAGCTTCGCAACAAGCTTTGAGTAATATTATAAGTGGACTTTTTCTGATTATTTTTAAACCTTTCAAGATCAATGACAAAATTACAATAAACAACTTTGTAGGTACAGTTGAAGATATTAATTTAAGACAAGTAGTTTTAAAAGATGCCGAAAACAACCGAATCATTATTCCAAATTCAGTTATTAGTGCTCAGATCATTGTCAACACCAATATGAACGATACAAAATGCTGTAAAATAATCGAAATTGGAATTGGTTACGAATCTAATATCGAGCAAGCATTAGAAATAATGCAAGAAGAAATTGCCAAACATCCGTTTTTTATTGACACACGTACTGACCAAAATACACCTTTGGTTATTGCTCGTGTTGTTGCATTGGCAGATTCAAGTGTAAACTTAAAAGCTTGGGCTTGGGCAAAAAATTCGACCGAAGGATTTGTAATGTATTGCGATTTACTACAAAGTATCAAAAAGCGTTTTGACGAGGCTAAAATTGACATTCCATATCCACAACAAGTTATAACAATAAAAAATCAAATTACTGAAACTTCAATCCAAAGTTTACCTTCTCAAAAGTAGTACTGCAAGAAACGGCAAAACGTCCTACATTAACAGTTCCAAAAATACCGCCCACTCCATGTCCGGAAAAAAATCCACCGGCCGAAAAACGCTCGATTTGATATTTCAGTGCAATGTCATTAACCCTGCTGCTTAATTGTCCGAAAACAATAATTTTTGGAATAATTTCGTAACTCGCAAAAATCTTTGGAACCAGTTTTTTATAATAATCAAAACTTTCATCTGTTTCATAATCAATACTTGTCGAATGTAAATTCTCTAGACTTCCACCAACAAAAGTATTTTCGCCAAAATGATACGAAACACTAAATCCCGTAAAAGTTCCTTGATAATCACTTCGCGAGTCAACATAACCAACTGCAATTGTTGCTCTGAATTTTTCGCATATTTTACCAATGTAACCAATATAAGTACGATCAATTTCGGACTTGTCAATTCCGGCACCAAAAATAATATCCTCGTCACACATATCTAAAGCATACTGAAAATAAGTCGAATATTGATCCTTATTTGCAGCAACAACACTTCGTCCTTTATCAAGGTCAATATTTGGAGAAATTAAAGTAGAATTTATAACTGCAAAATCAAAAGTATTGATTTCTTGGGCAAATACAGGAAAGGCGAATAAGAGTAAAAGTATAGTTTTTTTCATAATAACGGTTTTAAAGAATAACTTTATATCTCGAATTTACAGACAAATTTCTTGTTAATAAGAGAAGTTCTTTGAAGTACCGCATTACTCGTTAAAATGCAATATTTTCATAATCAAAGACTTAAAAACAACAATATTTCAGGGAAACCATAAAAGACCATTTCTAAAATCAATAAAACCTAATAGAAGATTTCATATCTTAGACATCGGTTTTATTTTCTGATAACTTTAGGCCCTTAATTTTTGTATTTCAGAAACCTTAACGGTAATTTTATACCTCTTATTTTTAAAAAACTTAAAACAAAATATATGTTTACAATCGATCAAATAAAAGAGGCTCATGCCAAAGTACAAACAGGTTCTGATTTTCCTAATTATATACAGGACTTAATTATTTTGGGAGTAAAGGGTTACGACACCTTTGTAAGCAATGGAAATGTCGAATACTTTGGCGTAAATAATTACAAAGTTTCATCTGACGAAAAATATCCTGAAATTCAAATAGCTCCAGTTGCCAACAAAGAGCGTTTTATCGAGTTTCTAGTTATGCATCAAGATGGTCAAACCGATTATTTGACCTTTTGCAACCATGCAGCACAATGTGGAATCGCAAAATGGAGAGTTGATATTATCGAAATGACTTGCACTTATTTTGACAAAGACGACAACGAAATATTGATCGAGAAAATTCCGAGCTAATTTTTTTTTTGTAAAATAATTTCAAAAAAAACAAACAAAATTACTTGATTCAAAAAATATCAATTGTGAAGAAAATATTCATTTTATTCGTTTGTACCTTATTATTTGCCTGTAACCAAAAACAAAAAGAGAATCAAATAAACCAATCAGAACCCGAACAAAAAGAACTATCGCCTGTAATTACAAATCAAAATAGTGAAACTGATACCACAAATTATCAGATCTCTACATTTTATAATACCGAAGAAGCTGATCGTATAAAAAGACAAAAAGAAAGCCTAAAACAACTTTCAGAGAAAAAGGTGTTCTTAGACATTCATAATAAATTGATTCAAAAAATAAACGCAAAACAACAATCTTTTTTCAAAAAAAATCCTAATTACAAATTACTTTCGGTTGCCCAAGGAAATCTATTTCAGGAAAACAGCAATGACTTTGCTTTTATAGTTTATGATACAAAAAATATCAAAACTTCGATTTTGCTTTATAACGGAAAAACTTCAACTTACGCTGAATTATTTAAAGACATAAAAGTTATAAACGGTCTAAAAAATGCAAATTGTAGTTTCTACTCTTTTGGAACATTAGATTATCAATTTGCAAATGAATTTTTAGTTAGTAATGAAGATTATCTCTTAAAAAGCATAGAATCTTTTTTAGAATATCCGAGTATTAAAATTACTGATATTTCAAAAGATGAGAACTTTATATTAAAAGACGGATGCTTTGCTAAAAATGTGTCAAAAACAAATTTAGCAAATACACTTTGCATTCCTACCAGTTCCATTTACAATAATTGGGAATGCTTGCGATATAATAAAACAAGCAATAGTTTTTTAATTTTTTATGGTCAGGCTTTTGCCGATTAACGATCTTTAAAACTAAATTCAATATGTCAAATAAACTTTCACCACTTATAAATCTAAATGAATTATTAACGCTAAAAAAAGCAGAAGAAATCATTTTGATAGATGCAAGAGCAGGAATCAATGCCGAAGAAAACTACAATAAAGAACATCTCAAAAATGCTCGTTATGTCGATTTGAATCGCGATTTAGCCACAGTTGAAACCAATCCTGCAAATGGCGGAAGACATCCTTTACCTTCGCTTGAAAAATTTTCTGAAGTACTTTCAAAACTTGGAATTTCACCATCAAGTCACGTTATTATTTACGATGATAAAAACGGATCAAACGCAGCCGCCAGATTCTGGTGGATGCTAAAAGCTATCGAACATGAAAAAGTTCAGGTTTTAAACGGAGGTTTGCAAGAAGCAATAAAACTTGGTTTTCCAACAAGTTCAGAAGTCGAAAAAATTGAAACAGTAGAAAAATATCTAATATCAGAATGGAAATTAGCTACCGCAAATATCGACGAAGTCGAACAAGCCAGAAATAACGACCAAAATATTGTGATTGATGTACGAGATAAAAACCGTTTTGATGGATTAACTGAACCGCTGGATTTAATTGCGGGACATATTCCCGGAGCCATAAATGTTCCGTTTTCTGAAAATTTAAATGAAGATGGATTTTACAAATCGGCAGAAGATTTAAAACAAAAATATTCAGAAATTATAGGAGATAAAAAACCTGAAAATGTAATCGTGCATTGTGGCTCGGGTGTTACAGCTTGTCATACTTTATTAGCAATGGATTATGCCGGAATTAAAATTCCAAAACTATACGTCGGATCTTGGAGCGAATGGTCGCGCAACGACTGCGAAATGGCAACAAAATTAAATAGTTAAGTAAAACAACAGCAAAGTCTTTCATTTTGCCACAGATTAAAGAATTAAAAAGATTAATCATTCTAATCTGTGAAATCTGTGGCAGAAAAAAATCTAAATATATTTAAAATGCAGCATTGGGATATACTTTTATCAAATCAGGTAAATAAAAAAGCTTTTATAGACACATTACTTTCGGGAGAAGCAAAAGGAGAATTAGTCGTTTTTAACAACCAAAAAGGAATTCTGTTTTCAGACATTGCCATCGAGAAATTCATCGAAAAAGAATACCAATATGACATTGTAGAAGCTTCTCCGGAATCTCACAGACAGTTGCGAACTTTTTCATCAGGCGAACGCAAAAAAGAATTTTTAAAATATTGCATCAATCAAAATCCCGATTTTATCATTTTTGATAATCCGTTCGATCATTTAGATCAAGCTTCTAGAGTTGTTTTAGCAAATTCATTAGAAAAATTGACAGACAATATTGCAATCATTCAATTAGTAAACCGCGTTGTTGATGTTTTAGATTTTGTACCAAATAAAGCCCAAATCAAAGATAATTCGTTCGAACTACATCCAATTTCAAAAACCGAAAATCACTTTAAAACTTTAAACACATCCAATATTCCAAAAGCAATTGAACCGCATTCCTTCCACGAAAGTGTATTAATCAAAATGGATAACGTATCTGTAAGTTACGACGAAAGAAAAATTATAGACAATATTTCATGGACGATAAAACAAGGGGAATTTTGGCAGCTTATTGGACCAAACGGTTCCGGAAAAAGCACCATTTTATCTTTAATTACAGGAGATAATCCAAAAGGATTTGGTCAGGATTTATATTTATTTGGAAGAAAAAAAGGCAGTGGCGAAAGCGTTTGGGACATCAAAAAACAAATTGGAATCTTCACTACTTCTATGACAGATTTATTCCAGAAAGGACACACCTTAGAAGAAATGATTCTTTCCGGATTTTTTGATTCCATTGGGTTATATATCGAACCAACTACTTTGCAAAAACAAACCGTAACCCAATGGCTTGAAGTTATTGAAATGACTCATTTGCGCAAAAAGCGTTTTATCGATCTATCTATTGGTCAACAAAGAGTGGCGCTAATTGTTCGTGCCGTTTTAAAACATCCGCCATTATTAATTTTAGATGAACCTGTAGAGGGGTTAGACGACGAAAATGTCGATTTGGTAATTCAGCTAATCAATACCATAAAGCAAGAAACCAATGTCTCTATTTTATACGTTTCACACCGCATAGAATCTGGCCTCGCTCCTACTTCGGTATTTGAGCTTTTACCAAATCCAACAGGCTCAATTGGTAATATTAAATACCACTCCGAGTTAAATTAAAACACAAAATGAGAATTAAATTTATCCCATTAATACTTATAACAATTGTACTGTTTTCGTGTTCAAACACCATTTCAACCACCAAAAAAACGTATAAAGTATCGCAAACAACACCATTAAAAAAAGAATGGCATTTTACCGCTAACGAATGGCATTTGCAACAAGACACCTTAACAGGAAATGGAGGTCCAATGCATTGGGGTGTAATCGAATCTAAAAAGCAATTACCCAAAAACTACGAAATCAATTTTAAAGTAAATATGACCAAAGAGTCTTTGTTTGAGGTAATGCTAAACATTGACAAAAAAAACTACATTAGAACATACCTCTATCAAATAGATCAAAATATTGTAATTGGCAGAGGTGTTTACAATAAAAACAGTGACGAATACGGAAAACGTGGAGGATTAACCGTATTCAGAAAGCCAATGAAATTAGAAAACAACAAATGGTATTCTGTTAAAATTAAAGTTTCAAACAATCAATTATACTTTTCTGTAGACGACAAAACAACATTAGAATGTTCTCTCGAAAAAAGCGATTTAAGTCAAAAAGGAAAACTAGGATTCATAACCAACGGCGAAGCAAAAATAACCGACTTATCGATTCAATCGATTCAATAATAAATAAGTACAACACAATAGACTATAAACAAAAAAAGCTCCATCAGGAGCTTTTATTATATTTCAAAAATTATCTAATTGTCTCATTGACAAATTATCTAATTATTTTTCATCTTCTTCAAGAGTATGTGTCTTTCCATAATTACGCCATTTCTCGATACAGTCCTTAAAATCTTGAGGAAGTTCTGTATCAAAACGCATCATTTCACCAGTTGTTGGATGCACAAAACCAAGTGTTTTAGCATGCAAAGCCTGACGTGGCAATGCTTTAAAACAATTCTCGATAAACTGCTTGTATTTTGTAAACGTAGTACCTTTCAAAATCAAATGTCCACCATAACGTTCATCGTTAAACAACGGATGACCAATATGTTTCATATGTGCACGAATTTGGTGTGTTCTTCCCGTTTCTAATCTACAAGAAATCAAAGTAACATATCCAAAACGTTCTAATACCTTATAATGAGTAATTGCAGGTTTCCCAATTTCAGGATCAGCAAAAACCGCCATTTGCATGCGATCTTTTAAATGTCTCGCAAGATTTCCTTCAATTGTACCTTCCTCTTCAGTAACATTTCCCCAAACAAGAGCAATATACTCACGTTCAGAAGTTTTAGCTTCAAATTGTTTAGCCAAATGCGTCATTGCCGCTTCGGTTTTAGCCACTACCAAAAGTCCTGAGGTATCCTTATCAATTCTATGAACCAAACCTGGGCGCTCGCTGCTGTTCATTGGCAAATTATCAAAATGATGCGCCAAAGCATTTACAAGAGTTCCAGTATAATTTCCGTGACCTGGGTGCACAACCATTCCTGGCTCTTTGTTAATTAATAACAAAGCATCATCTTCGTAAACAATATTAAGCGGAAGATCTTCCGGCAGAATATGATTTTCAAACGGCGGATGCGTTAACATAACCGTTACAACATCAAACGGTTTTACTTTATAATTTGATTTTACAGGAATATCATTTACAAAAATATTTCCTTCAGTAGCTGCGTTCTGAATTTTATTTCGGGTCGCATTCTGAATCAAATTCATTAAATACTTGTCAATACGTAAAAACGCTTGACCTTTAGGGACTTCAAATCTAAAATGTTCGAATAATTCGTCTTCCAGATCTAAATTTTCAATATTATTGTTCATCTTTTGGGGTTTCAGTAGTTGGCGCAGCTGTACTATCTGTAGCTTGCCCTTCATCTTCATAAGTTGCTTTTCCGTCTCCTAAAACCAAATCGATTTTAGAACCTTTCAGCACGCGATCTCCTGCTTTTAAGTTTCTACCTTTAAAACGTATTTCCAAAACCATATCTTTTCCAAGATTCGGAATATAAGTAATAGTTCCTGCCTCAAGTCCTAAAGCTTTTAAAGTAGGAACCGCCTCGCGATAAGTTTTCTCAATTAAATCAGGAATTTTAACCGACGAAAATCCTGAAGCATTAATTTTAATATATATTTTTCGCCCTACTTTAACCATCGTTCCCGGCAACGGATCTTGCTCAACAACGCTGTATTTTGGGAATTCACTTCTATAATCAACACTATCCAAGAGCACGTAATCAAGATCTAATTCATCCAACTTTGCCTCAACTTGTTCCTCTGTTAATTTAGATAAATTTGGAACAGCAATTTCATGACCGTGATCAGTTGTAAAAGTCAACCAATGCATAAACAAATAACCTAAAACGGCAATGATAGCAGCCGCACTTAATACTTGCAGAAAAAATACTCGGCTCGTTAAATACTTACGTAAACTCATAAATTTATTTTTATTAGTGGCAAAGATAAAGCTATTTCGTTTCAAAAAAAATGATAATTTTGTTTTAAAGAAGAAAGTCGCATGATTGTCATCCTGAGCGAAGTCGAAGGATAATTTTCAGGAGCTATTTCCCGCTTTCGCCTATATCTTTTTGCCCGCAGAAAAAGCGGTCAAAAAGGATACCGGCTCTATCGGGGCTAGGGCTTTAGGATTTAAAAGAACATTATAGGTATTATAGGTCAGACTGAGCGGAGTCGAAGTCACATCTGCTGAATCACTTTGCGGGACTTCGACTCCGCTCAGTCTGACAAAAACAAGAAAAATTCGAGGAAATTAGCACAATTCGTGGCAAAAACTCAAAAAACAAAGAAAACCTAAAACAATTAAACAATAAACGGTTAAACAAATAAACATTATAAAATGAAAAACATAGCCATTATCATGGGCGGATATTCAAGCGAATACAAAATTTCGCTTATCTCAGGAAACGTCGTTCATCAATATCTTGACAAAACAAAATACAACGGATTCCGTATTCATATTTTTAAAGAAAAATGGGTCTATGTAGACGAAAACAACGCCGAATATACAATTGACAAAAATGATTTCTCGGTAACCGTTAACGATCAAAAAATCACTTTCGACTGTGTTTTCAATGCCATTCATGGAACACCGGGAGAAGATGGATTAATGCAGGCTTATTTTGAATTACTTGGAATTCCACAATCGTCTTGCGATTATTATCAAGCAGCTCTTACCTTTAATAAACGTGATTTATTATCGGTTTTAAAACCATACGGAATCAAAACGGCAATTTCGTATTACCTAAATAAAGGTGATAAAATCAACACTGCCGAAATCGTAAAAAAAGTAGGTTTACCTTGTTTCGTAAAACCAAACAAAGCCGGTTCAAGTTTTGGAATCTCAAAAGTAAAATCTGAAGCCGAACTTCCTATTGCAATTGAAGTAGCGTATAAAGAAGACAACGAAATTATCATCGAAAGTTTCCTTGATGGAACCGAAGTTTCTGTTGGAGTTATCAATTACCAAGGAGAAATTAAAGTGCTGCCCATTACAGAAATTGTATCTGACAATGATTTCTTTGACTATGAAGCCAAATACGAAGGAAAATCGCAAGAAATTACACCAGCCAGAATCTCAGACGAATTAACACAAAAAGTGAGCGAAGTAGCAAAACGTGCCTACGAAGTCTTAAAAATGAAAGGTTTCTCTAGAAGCGAATTTATCATTGTAGACAACGAACCATATATGCTCGAAATGAATACAATTCCAGGTTTAACAACCGAAAGTCTGATTCCGCAACAAGCACACGCAGCAGGAATTTCTCTTGAAGATTTATTCACAAATGCAATTGAGTTAGCGCTTTCATAAAAGACTCTAAGGTTCTGAGATTCTAAGTCACTAAGATCTCAGAACTTTATTTTTTGAACCCAATATTGTCAGACTGAGCGAAGTCGAAGTCCGCAAAAAAAATTTGCTCCTTTGCCTCTCTGAATCTTTGAACCTCAAATAAAAAAATATGTTATTTCTTGTTGGAACTCGGGATTCAAATATAAAAAACGGAACAATTCTAAATGAAAGCTGTCCTAAATGTGAAGAAAAAAACACATTACATTTTAGCATTTATAGAAAATATGTTTACATCACTTTAATTCCTTTGTTTCCAGTTGGAAAATCAGTTTATATAAAATGCAACCATTGCCAAGAAAGCTTTGACTACGAAGATTTATCTGAAAATGCTCAATTGCAATTAAGAAACGAAAAACTAGATCGTAAAATTTGGATGTTTTCTGGTTCTATTTTAATACTTTTAGCAATCATTTATAATATAAACAGTTGTGCTAACAATCAAAATGAGACCGATATCTTTATAAAAACACCAACCGTTGGCGATATATATAATTTAAAATTTTCAAACGGCTATTATTCAAACATGAAGATTGACAGAGTTACCAAAGATAGTATTTACACAACTCACAATGATTTTAATGCATATTTACCTCATGAAGTTGATGATCTTGATAAAGCTGAAAATTACTCCAATCGAAAAGTTTCATATTCAAAAAAAGGATTAATTGAACTTTATAAAAACGATGAAATTATAAAAATCAGACGAAGTAAATATCCAATAGAAACAAAAGAATCAGAATATAAAATTCCGCTCACAAAATAAAAAAACTTAGAAACTCAGTTCCTCCAAAAAAAACTTAGAACCTCCAAGAAAATGAAAAAAGCAATATTTCCCGGATCATTTGACCCAATTACATTAGGTCACGAAGATATCATCAAAAGAGGAATTCCTTTATTTGATGAAATTGTAATTGCCATAGGTGTTAATGCCGAAAAAAAATACATGTTTTCACTCGAAGAAAGAAAGCGTTTTATTGAAGAGACTTTCAAAAACGAGCCTAAAATTTCGGTTATCACTTACGAGGGATTAACTATAGATCTGGCAAAAAAACAAAAAGCTCATTTCATTTTAAGAGGTTTGCGTAACCCTGCCGATTTCGAATTTGAAAAAGCCATTGCACACACCAACAGAAAACTTTCTAAAATTGAAACTGTATTTCTGCTAACAGCAGCAAGTACCTCATTTATTAGTTCAAGCATTGTTCGTGATGTATTGCGTCATGGCGGCGAATACGAAATGCTGGTTCCGGATGCCGTTAGAGTAAAGAAATAATTTATTTTAAAGCATCTGAAAAACTACCAAATTAGACTTAAATGATAAAACAATACCTTTCACTTTTTTTTACTCTTTTATTTATAAATAGCTCACATTCTCAAGATGTTAGAGCAGAAACTTCAATAAGTACATCGCAAAGTAAAGTTTCCATAAGTAAAAAAGGAAAAACATTTCAATTAACAGATGAAGATGGAAAAATAGTAATTTCAGATATTGACACTCTTTATCAGCAAAAAAGATCTGATTTTATTTTTGTCCAAAAAAAAGGACTTTGGGGAGTTGTTTCCAGTTATGGCAATATATTAATTCCAATTAATTTTAATAAAACAGAAAGATTATACAATGAATTCTGGACGGTTACCAAAAATCAAAAAAAAGGTATTTATAGTATAACCAAAGGAGAAATTCTTCCTGTTGAATTTGACGATATCGAATTCTCTCAATCCTATAACGAAGAATTTATTGTAATAAAAGACCACAAAAAAGGAGTCTTTAATTATTTGGGAAAGGAAATAATTCCAATTAATTATGATCAAATAAAAAAGAAAAAAGATTTACTAATTCTTTCTAAAAACAGCAAAACAAATTATTTTTTAAATAATAAAATAATTTCAGATTCATTAGACTTAGATAAAAGTTTTGAAATCTACGGAGACTATATTTCAGACACAAAAACTTTTTATGTTTTCTATAAGGACAAAAAATTTGGCATAATTGACAACAAAAGCACTGTTATTATCCAACCAAAATATGATAATATTGAATATAGACGTGTGATTGAAAATTCTAAAAATGAAAACTTTTTAGTCGTTAAAAAAGAAAATCTTTGCGGCATGATTGATTTAAATGAAAAAGAAATCATACCATTTAAATATCAAAATATCGAGATCATAACTCCAAATTTTGCAGTTTTAACAATCAATAATTTAAAACATTTTTATAATTTCAGAACGAAAAAATTAAATAACAATTTCGATTTTGAAAAATTCGACATGTATAGCGGGCAATTCACAAGACTAAAAAAAGGCGATAAAGAAACATTAGTTTCAAATAATGATTTCTCTACTCTATTGTTTCCATTTATGTACGAAGACATTTCTGAAAATAATAATCTATTTGTGGTCAAATTAAATTCTAAATATGGGCTTGTCGATAAAAATAATAAAGTACTAATTCCTATTATTTATGAACAATTGTACATTTCGTGTAACACAGTGATTGCACAAATAAATAATAAATATGGCATCTTATCATTAGAAAATAAAATATTAATGCCATTCGAATATCCAAGCATCGTTGGCTATTCTGAAAAAACAGAAGTAACCCAGAAAGATTATAAAACAAAAACATACGATTGCAACTTAATATGTATTGAAAATTGCAATTAGTTTGCGATCAAAACCTAACTCAATATAAACTTGCAAGCCAATACAATTATAAGTAATTTCGCATTTTTAAATAAAATATCAAACAATGAGCATCGAAAGAGAATTAAACAAACGTAGCGGATCTAAATGCGAACTTTGTGGAGCTGAGGAAAACCTAAAAGTATATCAAGTATTACCAACTCAAAAAGGCGGACTGGACGAAAGTATCATGGCATGCACTACTTGTATTGACCAAATTGAAAATCCAGACAACGTCGATTTAAACCATTGGAGATGCCTAAATGATAGTATGTGGAATGAAAACGTTGCTGTACAAGTTGTAGCTTGGAGAATGTTAAGCCGTATGCGCGCCGCAGGTTGGCCACAAGAATTGCTTGACATGATGTATTTAGACGAAGATACTCTGGCATGGGCACAAGCAACTGGCGAAAGCGAAGACGATGAAAACAAAATCGTACACCGCGATAGTAACGGAGTAATCTTAGAACACGGAGATTCTGTAGTTTTAATTAAAGACTTAAAGGTAAAAGGATCTAGTATGGTTGCCAAACAAGGAACTGCTGTACGTAACATTCGCCTAGACCACGAAAACGCTGAATATATTGAAGGAAAAGTAGACGGTCAACAAATTGTAATTATCACGCAATACGTTAAGAAAATATAATTCTTATAAAGTTCAAAGGCTCAAAGAGGCAAAGGGACAAAGTTAGTTTTAGCTAAAAGAAACCTTTGAGCCTTTGAGCCTTTGAGCCATAAAAAAAAAGAGGCTGTTCAGTTATTGAACAGCCTCTCTTTTTTATAATGAATTAAATTACTTTTGAAATAATTTATTGATCTGATCTTTTACAAATGGCTCAGAAACGCTACTTGTTGCAGAAGAAGCATCTTTTGATGAAACCATAAACTGAACTGTAGCTTTATCCGGAACAGCACTTCCTGTATAGTGCAACCAAATATAATTGTTTGGTAATTCTAATTTAATATCATACAAAGGACTTGCAGTAAATCCGTTTACAATAATATTGTAAAGGCTTGTATAATCGTCATTAACGTTTTTAAATGTGAACTTTCTTAAAGAAGAAGATTCATCATCATTCTGAATACTTGTGTAATAAACGGTATATTCATCGCCAACTTTTTGAATATAATTGTTATTTACTTTTCCTAGTTTTTCAACTGGTACAGTTTCAAGAACCTTAATTTGTGCAAAAGACACAAAACTAAACAACAAAATAGCAATCGTAAAAATTCTTTTCATAATTAATTTGGGGTTTATTATTTACTAGCACAAGAAACGCAGAAAATATGATAAATTAAAACCTTATTCGTTAATTTATTAACAATAAATTAAGATTGCAGTTCAAAATCCATCCAAACCCAAAACAATTATCAATTAAAATATTGCAATTCAATAAATTAACATTCGTTTTAACTACAAAAACCACATTAAAATCTAATCTGATTTTATAAATTTAAAAACCTTTAAACAGATTAAAACGCTACTTCTCTTCTTCTTTCTTAACGACCTTGCGGGCAACTTCGATTTTAAATTTTTTGCCTTTCATTTTCTCGTCTTTAATATTATGAAGTAAATCTTTTACTTTATTATATTTTACAGCCGCAAACGAAATAAAATCTTTAACCTCAATTAATCCTAAGTCGCCTTTTTCTAGTTTACCTTTTTGAGAAAAGAAACCAACAATATCAATTTTATTCAATTTTGTTTTCTTTCCACCACTAATATAAATCGTTTGATATTCTGGTGGTTTTGGTAAAGTCGTTGCGTTATCTACTTTTAGAACTTCCATTCCGTAGTCGATATAATCAAGTTTCTTTTCGCTTTCGTGAACAATAATATATGCCGTTCCAGTTGCTTGCATACGTGCCGTACGACCATTACGATGTGTAAACTCGTCTTCTTTTAAAGGTAAATGATAATGAATTACGTGTTTCATTTCAGGAATATCCAAGCCACGAGCCGCCAAATCGGTTGTGATTAAATAACTCATACTTCCATTTCTAAACTGAATTAAAGCACGTTCACGTTCTTCCTGATCCATTCCGCCATGATAATATGTAGCGTAGATTCCTTTTTCATTTAAAGTATCACTAATTCTTTCGGCAGCATCACGATGATTACAGAATATAATAGCCGATTGTGATTTTAAAGAACAAATTAAATTGAATAAACTTACTAATTTGTCTTTAGATGGCGAAACCACCATTTTCATCGAAAGATTTGCTTTTTCCTCTTCTTCAGGAATAAAATCCAAAACAGTAGGATTTACAACTCTTGTATATCTAGGAATCTCAATATCTGATGTTGCCGAAACCAAAACACGTTTGTTTAATTTCGTTAATTTTCCAATGATATAAGACATTTGCTCATGGAATCCCAATTGCAACGATTTGTCAAATTCATCCAGAATCAAAGTCTGAATTTTATCTGTGCGAAATGTATCTCTGTCAATATGATCGGCGATTCGTCCGGGAGTTCCAATTAAAACTGCTGGCGGATTACTTAAATTCTTGATTTCAGTATCAATCGAGTGACCTCCGTAACAAATATTTACTTTGTATTGCGTTCCCATTTTTTTCCAAACCTGCTCGATCTGCAAACCTAATTCGCGCGAAGGCACTAAAATTAAACATTGAACCGAAAGAATTTCAGGCTGCAATAACTCTAAAACCGGCAATAAGAAAGCCAATGTTTTTCCTGATCCAGTTGGAGAAAGTAACAAAACATTGTTATCGTTTAAAATCGCGTCTTGCGCTACTTCTTGCATTTCGTTTAGGCTCTCTATACCTAAGTTCGAAAGTATATTGTTGGAATGGTGTTTTTTATTCATTTTGCAAAAGTAGTCAAAAAAAGTTGTTTCAAGTTTTATGTTTCAAGTTGAAATGAGAATAAAGCAACTTTGACATTTTACCGCAAAGAACGCTAAGTATTTTTATTTGTAAGGTTTTATAGAAAATACAAAGTTCGCAAAGCTTTATGTATTACTTTGCGAACTTTGCGTCTTTGCGGTTAAAAAAACTTATTCTAATTCTTCTAAAATCAACTTAAAATCATGTATTTCAGACTCTTTTAGCGGTTTTAACGGGCTTCTTAAAAAACCACCTTCGATTCCCTGAATTTCTAAACCTGCTTTTATCGCTCTTGGCAATCCTTTGTTTACAATAAATTTTAAAAGATTCAATTGTTTATAAAACACTTTTTGCGCTTCCTGTAAATCATTTTTCTGAATGGCATTGTACAAAGCAATATTCAACTCTGGAATTAAATTGGGTGCTGCTGTACACCAACCTGTCGCTCCGGCAGAAAATGCAGCCAACGCCAACGGGTTTGAACCATTAAAAAAAGCAACATCGTCGCCCAATTCCCGCTTTAAATAATGCATTCTTTGTACATCTCCACTGCTTTCTTTTATCATCGTTACATTTGGAATTTCAAGAAGCCTTTTTAATAAAGCAGGCGACATATCTACACCTCCTGTTGCAGGATTATTGTATGCCATAATTGGAACCGAGATTTGTTTGGCAACAGCATCATAATGCCCTACAATTTCGTCATCGGTCAATTTCCAGTAACTCATCGGGATAATCATTACAGCGTCTGCTCCTGCTTTTTCGGCAAACTTAGCATGATAAATTGTTTTATCGGTTGTTAAGTTCGAAACTCCAACCAAAACAGGAACTCTGCCATTAACTTGTTGCAAAGTAGCCTCCGTAATAGCTTCCTTTTCTTCATCTGTCAAATACGGCATAACACCAGTACTTCCAAGCGGAGCCACAGCATGAGAACCAGAAACAATCAACCTTTCTAATAAAGTTTTGTATAACCGAATATCGACTTTTTCCTCTTTGTCAAACGGTGTAATAGGATAAGCAATAATCCCCTTAAACGATGTGTTTTTCATATTACTCTGTTTTTTGATTAAAGATCTCTACCCTCTTCTTCTCGCAATGCAACTCCTAAATTTTGTAGTTGTGGCGCATTCTCACAAGCGATATATTTAGCCGATACTTCACTGCTTAAATTTTTGTGTCTATGCCAAGCCCAACTCGGGATATAAACAGCATCGCCCGCTTTCCATTCTATTTTTTGATCCTCAACTTCAGTATAACCATGTCCCTCGATTACGTACAAAACCGTTTCATAAGTATGTCTGTGTCTGTTTGTCAATTGGTCTGGTAATAAACCACCAATCGTCATGCTTACATTTTTACTTGGAAGATCAATAAAGAAAACAGGGTGTTTACGTTCTGTCGAAAATTGATTATGAACTCCAGCTTGCTCTACATTTCTGTGAATTAATTTTTCGGGCATCACAAAAGTTGGTCGGGCGAATGTTTCGTGAAAATCTTTTGATGAAAATTGTTTCTTAGTTTCCATATTCTTAATTAATTATAATCTTTTGCATTATTGCGTCACAAAATTATTTTAACTTTGGACTACCCAACTAACACAGTTTTAATTTAAATAACTAGACCAGATGTTAAGACCTTGGCAATTAGAGATTCAATTGAATACCAGTTCTGACAAAGCGATTTATTTACAAATTGCCGATGCCGTTATCGAAGCTATAAAAACTGGAAACTTAAACAGCGGGAATGCTTTGCCCGGAAGTAGGCAACTTGCAGCACTTTTAAAAGTGAACAGAAACACCGTTATCGAAGCCCTTGATGTACTTATTGCCGAAGGCTGGCTGATTACCATAGAAAGAAAAGGAACTTTTGTTGCCGATGTTTTGCCTCTTGAAGCCAAAATGGCAACACAAAATCCAACTCAAAAACTAGAAACCGAAGAAATACAACCGCTCATTATTTTTGACGATGGTATTCCGGATAGCAGAATTGCCCCAATGAATGAGCTCGCCCGAACCTATCGACAGATTTTTAACCGAAAATCGCGCTGGCAAATTATGGGATATAGTACCGAATTTGGAAATTTAGATTTTAGAAAAGCTATTGTCCAAATGCTCAATTTTAAAAGAGGAATGAACATTACGCCAAATGAAATTTGCATAACACGAGGAAGTCAAATGGCGATGTACTTGACCTCGAAGTGTCTTTTTGAAAAAGATGATTATGTAATGGTCGAAAATCCTGGTTACAAACCTGCATGGGAAACATTTGAAAATGCAGGCGCAAAATTACTTCCTGTAAATGTTGACAAAGATGGTTTGATTGTCGATGATGTTGAGGCTTATTTAAAAAAATATAACAACATAAAAGCTATTTATGTAACACCGCACCATCAATTTCCTACTACAGTTACGTTGAGCCTTAAACGACGATTAAAACTTATTGAATTATCCAATCAATATGGTTTTACGATTATCGAAGACGATTACGATCACGAATTTCATTTTGGACAAAGACCTATTTTACCTATTTCGAGTTATAGCAATGCCCGAAATACAGTTTACATTGGTACTTTAAGTAAAATTGTCGCACCCGCATTGCGAATTGGTTATTTGGTAAGTAAGCACGAAACTATTTTAAAAGTTGGAAAACATCGAAAAATGATTGATGTACAAGGCGATAATATTATGGAAGAAGCCGTTTTGCAACTCATTAATGAAGGCGAAATAAAACGACATCTTAAACGAACAACACTTATTTACAAAGCCAAACGCGATTATTTTGAAGCGATTTGCAACCAATATCTCAAAGACAAAACCACATTTATAAAACCCGAAGGCGGTTTGGCATTCTGGATTGTTCCAAACTCGGACGTTGATATATTTGAAATTGCAGAAAAATTACTGCAAAAAGGAATAAAAATCATGACTCCCGAGAAATTCAGTTTTGATAAACCTATATCTGGATTCAGACTTGGTTATGCATCTTTAACCGAAAAACAACTAGAAGAAGGCATAATTGAACTTGCAAAATATCTATAGAATTACAAATAAACTGGGCGTCGATTTAACCGCAAAGAGCGCGAAGGTTTACGCAAAGTTCGCAAAGTTTATTCGCAAAGCTTTGCGAACTTTGCATTTTTATAAAACCTTAGAATAAAAAAAACTTTGCGCACTTTGCGGTTAAATCTCAATACAATCTCATATCAACTTGAAACTAAATTTAATTATATTTGATTCTTGCTTTAAACCCAAAACCATGAAACTTTTTACATTTCCCTTTTTACTTTTCACAATCGCAATCTTCGCTCAAAACACTAAAAAATACGATACATTTTTCGAAAAAGGAAATGGAAATCAATCGGCAACTTATCAAGAAACTATTGCGTATTATAAGCTTTTGGCAAATGACTTTGCTACGATTCAAGTTAAGGAAATGGGTTTAACAGATTCTGGTGAACCTTTGCATATGGTGGTTTATAATCCTGACAAAGAATTTGATTTTGATAAAATCAATAAAAACAAAGCCGTTCTTTTTATCAATAATGGCATTCATGCCGGCGAACCTGATGGAATCGACGCCACTATGCAATTTTACAGAGATCTGGCAATTGGAAAACTAAAAGCACCAAAAAACACCGTTTTGGTTACCATTCCCGTTTATAATATTGGCGGTGCTTTAAATAGAAATTCGACTACAAGAGCCAATCAGGATGGGCCGGAGATTTATGGTTTTAGAGGAAATGCAAGAAACTACGATTTAAACCGAGATTTAATGAAATCTGACACTCGAAATACAAAGAGTTTTGTTGAGATTTTCCAGAAAATAAATCCTGATGTTTTTATAGACAATCATGTAAGCAACGGATCTGATTATCAATACAAACTAACTTATATTATGACACAACATAATAAGTTAGGAACCGTTTTGGGCGATTTTATGAATACCGAAATGATGCCCGCTTTGGTTAAAGATCTTCAAAAAAAGAAAATAGAAACAACACCTTATGTAGATTCTTTTAAAGATACTCCAGACAAAGGTTTCGGGCAGTTTGTAGATAGTCCAAGATATACAACGGGTTATACTTCGTTGTTTAATACAATTGGTTTTGTGGTTGAAACGCACATGCTGAAAAAATATGCCGAACGCGTAAAAATGACGTACGAATATACCAAATCGACTTTGGATTTTACCGATGCCAATTACCAAAAGATAAAAGATTTACGAGTAAAAAATCTGGAACAATATCAGCCTAAAAAATCATACACTTTAAAATGGGAATTAGACAGCACAAAAGCAACCACATTTTCGTTTTTAGGATATGAAGCAGGTTACAAAAAAAGCGAAGCCACAACAGGAAATCGTTTGTATTACGATAGAAACAAACCGTATAAAAAAGATGTTCCGTATATAAAAGAATTTAAATCGGTGAAAGAAGTCGTAATTCCTACGGCTTATATAATTCCGCGTGGATATTGGAATATTATTGATCTCTTGAAGAATAACAATATCTCGTATTCTCAGCTTAAAAACGATACCATTATAGAAGTTGAAAGTTACAGAATTGCCGATTTTAAAACGGTTCCAAATGCTTACGAAGGTCATTATTTGCATTATAACACAACCATAAATGCTAAAGTTGTAAAACAGGCTTTCGCCAAAGGAGATTACGTAGTTTCAACAAACCAAAAAGGTGTAAAATATCTCGTAGAAGCTTTTGAACCCGAAGGTGTTGATTCGTTCTTTAACTGGAATTTCTTCGACCCTATTTTGCAACAAAAAGAACATTACTCTGAATATATTTTTGAAGATACAGCCGCAAAACTCCTAAAAGAAAACCCAACTCTAAAAACTGAATTAGAAGGTAAAAAACAAACCGATGCCGAATTTGCTAAAAATCCTGATGCACAATTAAACTGGATTTACAAACATTCTGTTTACTATGAAAAGGCACATTTGCAATATCCTGTTTATAGATTACTTTGAATTTTTTAACCTCAAAGTTCGCAAGGTTTTTTTGATTTTGATTGAGTTGAAAAATGCAGAGATAGCAAAGCTTTATGTTTAAAATATCTTCTTCGACTTATTTATTTGTAAGATTCGCTGAATATCTTATGAAGCCTTGTGAGTTTGTAATTTTTCCAATGATCAAAAAAGAGAAAAACAGAAAATGAAAAAATTTTTAATAATAATATTTATAGTAATTTTTAACTCATGTAACTTATATTTAGACAGAGGAAAAAGTGTACGTACAAATTTTTTAGATTTCAATTATTTAGATAATTTCAATGAATTTATATACAAATCCAAAGTAAATGCTTCAGCAGATAATGAAATATATCAAAGTACAAATTTTAGTGTGAATCTCCCAAAAAAAATAATAAATTGGAAGATTGCCAGCAATGAGTTTTATTTTGAATTTGATAAGAAGGAAATCATTTATATAAAAAATGAGTTTAATGATGAGTCTAAAACTAATAATTGGCATCTCCAAGAAATTAATAATCACGAAATACGTAATAAACTAATCTCTTACTGGAACATTAGAGGTTACAATGAAGTCTTATTTGATGTATCTAAAAAAGATAGGGTTTCAAAAATTTACACTAATGGAAAAACTTATATTTTGCTGTATAACATTAGACAAAAAAATTACGAACATTATTTAGATTTAATCAAGAGTTTTAAGTACTTAAAAAATTAATATAGTATACGATTTTATACTTTTATCTCCTGTTAGCGCGAGTGTATTGCTCGTGAACACTCAGATCACTTCGTGTGCCGATCAGTAAATTTTGCAAATGAAAACTTCATCGAGTTTCATCTTTTCTATCTTTGTCGAGTTTCGTGTGTGATTCCTCGTTCCTCGGAATGACAAATGAGACGCAAAAAAACATTAGATTTGTCATTTCGACTGAAAGGAGAAATCACACTAGAAACTATGCCTTTCGTAAACGCAATCAAAATAGAATTAAACAAAAAAAACTCACGAGCGGAACGATCGTAATAGCTAAGACATTTTTCTCCAGAAATTTAATATTCCGTCGCAGGCAGAATATTCTAAATCAAAACTTTCGGGTATTTCTTCCCACGTACTCCAAAAGGTAACGAGTCTCGTATATTTGGGCGTTTTGGCGAGTTGATCTCTAACGTAATTAGAATAAGACAGAAATAATTCACTTTTTGGAACTATAATTTTATCTATTGGGCAGGATGTGTCGATGTTCTCGAAAAAAGAATTGTAAAAATAAAACGCATCATAATCTGAAAAAGAAATATCGGTGATATTAGAATGTATAAATTCGACATTTTCGACATGGTGCTTTTCGGCAATTTTTTTGGACAGTTTAGTAAGCGATGCTCTTTGTTCGACTCCATAAAAAATGCCTTTTGTAGAGGCCGCACCTACGAAACAAAATTTACCTACACCCGCACCAATATCTAATACTTTTTTATTGGGTTTATTGACCAAATAATCTGCTGCTATTTTTGCAATGGCAACTGGTGTCCAATGTCGTTCTGATAGTCTTCTGATGCGCGTAGAGTACAACATATTAAAAGTACTGTCGTCTATATCTTCGTCGTTCCTTAAAGCTTTAAAAATCATTTGCGAGGTATTTGTATTCCAGATTACAAAAAAAATAATTTTGCTTTTTATGCTGTTATTTTAAAATTTACAGTATTTTCCTGCAATATAATATTATTTGCTATAAGTTCGCAATCTTAAAGTGTAAATTAAGATTGATTTTTTGTTATGCTTGGAATGTCAACAACTTAAGCCTTGATTTGAAGTATTGGTAGGCTTTGGTTTTAGAGTAATTTTTATCCTTATACTGTAACTTTATTTTCTTCTTCGAATAATAATTTAATGTTTTCGTAGGAATTTTTTAGTGCTTCTTTAATTTGTTCCGGGTTTAACCATGCTACTTTTTCGATTCCTTCTTCGATTTGTCCGTGTGGAGTTCCTTCAAAATCTGAATACATTTCGAACCAATGTGTGATTTTGAGTTTGTATTTTCCGTTGCGTTTAAAGATATGGTAAGTTTTTTGTAACTTTTTTGTAATGCGTAGTTGGTTTACACCGGTTTCTTCTTCGACTTCGCGCATGGCTGTGGCTTCAATTTCTTCGCCTTTCTCGATTCCGCCTTTTGGTAAGTCCCATTTTCCGTTTCTGAAAATAAATAATACTTCGCCTTTTTTATTGTAAACAAAGCCTCCTCCAGCCTTATTAACAGGAATTTTGGCTTTAAGCGTTTTCATAATTTCCTTTTCGTCAGGATGATATAAATAAGCTTTTTGAATTTTATTTTGAAAAATTTTCACTATAAGTTGCTCTATATCAATACTCTCTAACAAGAATAATTGAAAATTAGTCTCCTTTGAGATTTCATTTGTCAAAAAAAGTGGTTTGTCGTTCACAAAAACTTTATACATTTGTACTATGATTTTTAATAAAGATACTGCCGAAAAAACAGCCGAATTGCTTTTGCAAATAAATGCAATTAAATTGAATCCCGAAAATCCTTTTACATGGGCTTCTGGATGGAAATCGCCTATTTATTGTGATAATAGGTTAATTCTTTCATTTCCTAGCATCCGAAATTATGTTCGTGATGAATTTGCGAAAAATATTGAAAAACAATTTGGGAAACCAGATGTCATTGCCGGTGTTGCCACTGGAGCCATTGGAATTGGAATTCTTGTTGCTGAAAGCCTTGGATTGCCATTTGTATATGTGCGCCCGGAAGCAAAAAAACATGGAAGACAAAACCAAGTAGAAGGTTTTTTACAAAAAGGCCAAAATGTGGTTGTTGTTGAAGATTTAATTAGTACCGGAAACAGTAGTTTACTTGCTGTAGAAGCGTTACGCAACGAAGGCGCAAATATTAAAGGTATGGCGGCGATTTTTACTTACGGGTTTAATGTTGCCGAAGAAAACTTTAAAAATGCCAATATCGATTTGTATACGCTAAGTAATTATGAAAACTTATTGGATCTTGCGGTTCAAAAACAATATATTACCGAAGAGCAACAATCGACTTTGCTAGAATGGAACGAAAGTCCATCGACTTGGGGAAAAGAGGAGGAGTAATTTTAGATTTCTGAATTTAGATTTCAGATTTTAAAAAAATCGCTTTGCTCTTTTTTGGAATTTGGTCCCGAGACTTCGGGATAAAAATTGAAATTTATTTTTATACAGCTTTGCGTCCCGAGGCTTCGGGATTACGTTTATAAAGCTAAACTTTAGAAAAAAACTTTGCGCACTTTGCGGTTAAAAACTTACGATATTTAAATAAAAACAAAATATGAACTTAGAAAGTCCAAAAGTTACTGTTCAGAAATCAGCTCAAGATTTATTTGATTTATTGACTGATGTTAAGAATTTTGAAAAATTAATGCCTGATAATATCGCTAAATTTGAAGTGATTGGTGAAGATGCTTTTATTTTTGGACTGAAAGGTATGCCGGAAATAAAATTAAAAATGAAGGAAAAAGTAGCGCCAAACAAAATTGTTTTGGGAGCTGCAAGCGATAAACTTCCTTTTACTTTGGTTTCGAATATTGATAGTGTTTCGGCTTCAGAAAGTGCTGTTCAACTTCAATTTGAAGGCGAATTTAATGCTATGATGGCAATGATGATTAAAGGCCCAATTAGTAAATTTATTGAGACTTTGGCAACTAATATGACGAAGCTTTAATTAATAATGGTGAATTATAAATTGTAAATTATAAATTAAAAGTCCGATTTTATCGGGCTTTTTTTTGTCACAGATTTTACAGATTTATTTCTCGCAAAGTCGCTAAGACGCTAATAAAACTGAACTTTACGACTCTGCGACTTTGCGAGATTATTTTAAAAAACCTTAAAACCTTAGGACCTTTGCCCCTCTGAACCTTAAAAAAAAACATTTCATCCCTAAAAAACAACAGTTCAGAACTATAAATTATCGTAAAATAAATGATTAATCTAAGTTTGATCCATAAACTAACAAACATCAAAATGGAACCAGCTATTAAGATTTTAATTTACATTCATGCTTTTTTTGGAGGAATTGGATTAATGACCGGAATTGGAAGTATTCTTGTCAAAAAAGGAAATGCATTGCACAAACGATTAGGGAAACTTTTTTCTATTGGCATGCTAACGAGCTGCATTATTTCGCTCTTTATTTGCTGGATGCCAAACCACCAAAATATATTTTTGTTTCTAATTGGTTTATTTACAATTTATCTTGTGATTTCGGGCAACAGAGCCACAGCATTTAAACATAAAACAAAAGCTAATTTTACAGACAAATTAATATCCGGAAGTACTTTGTTTTTCTCTGCAATAATGATTGCTATTGGATTCTACTGCCAATTAAAAAACATTCAAAACGGTATTTTATTTCTGTTTTTTGGCGGATTTGGACTTTATATGTCGATTAAAGACTTTATGTTCTTTAAAAATGTTTCGGAAATGAAGAAAAAATGGCTTTTTAAACACATCGGAAAAATGACTGGAGCATTAATCGCTTCTGTAACTGCCTTTATCGTTGCCGGAATTGGACTTGGAAATTTAATTGCCTGGATAACGCCTTCTATTTTTGGAACTTTATATATTGTTTACTGGAACAGAAAAACAACGCCCAAAGCGGATAAAATGGTAAAAGCATAAAAAAATTGTTTCTTGCAGATTTTGCAGATTGAGCAGAAAAATTTAATTCACTAAATATGTCGCAAAAGACGGTGATAGATTACTTTAAAAAAATATTATAAACCAAAATCCTAAATATCTTTGAACCTCTGAACCTTTGAAAATTTGCACCTCGTTAGTAAAGCATCTGAATCTCCTTTATATCAAATTCCGACACAGAATCGTCTTCTAATAAAACCTGCAATTTTCCAATTGTAGAAACGCCTTGAATGATTCCCATAAAATTTTGTCTTGCATTGTTTGTATTCAGGCTTTTAAACGGCATTGGTATTCCTTTACGAAACAATGAATTAAAATATTCGTTCCAGAAAACTGTAGAATTTGTTTCCCATAATTTGATTTTTTCTTTCATCTTTTCGACGATTAAAACAGGTAGAGCGTCTTTATCAAAACTGCGTCCCGCAATAACTGCCAGCGAAGATGCATTAGGTAATTCGTCATAATTTGTTTGGTTAACATTTAAGCCTAATCCAACAACTGACACGATCCTGCCATCACTTTTTAGGGTATTTTCGATTAGTATGCCACCAATCTTTTTATTATATGACATAATGTCGTTTGGCCATTTTATACTTAAATCAGAAATATCCAACGATTTTAAGACATCAATTACACTTAACGAAACAATAATACTAAGGTTAAAAACCTGTTCGTTACTAAATACAAAATCCTTAACCAAAGCACTCATAATTAAGTTTTTACCCGACTCAGACAACCACTTTGCCCCCATCTGCCCCTTCCCTTTTGTTTGGGTTTCGGCTGTAATAACCGTAAAATTATCCAGTTCATCTTGGCTCGCCAATGATTTAAGGAAATCATTTGTTGAATCTATGGCATCGAGTTTGATTAGTTTCATTCAAGTAATTTAAATAACTTAATTTAATATTTTGTTTAAGGTTCAAAATTAAACACAAAATTTGGTAACTTTACAAATTCATATAAAATAATTCATGGCGAAAAAGACTATTAATAATGATGTTCTATTGGCGAACATAATCAAAGGAATTGAAGAAGTAAAAGGTAATGATATCAGTATCCTTGACTTAAGAGAAATAGACACGGCTGTTTGTGACTATTTTGTTGTTTGCAACGGAAATTCTAACACTCAAGTTAACGCCATTGTAGGTTCAATTCAAAAAACAGTTTCTAAAGATTTAAAAGACAAACCTTGGCACGTAGAGGGAACCGATAACGCGGAATGGGTTCTTATGGATTATGTGCATATTGTTGTACACGTTTTTCAAAAACACATTCGTGAATACTATAATATCGAAAGCCTTTGGGGTGACGCCAAAATAACTACAATCGAAAACAAATACTAAAGAAAATTTTTTCTAATGGCTAAAGATAATAATCCAAACCCGAGTAAATTTAAAATAAGTCCTTGGTTAATATATACCGCAATACTTCTAGTTTTTTTATTTATAAGTTTTGCAACCGGTGGATCTAACTTAAGCGAACCTGCTCAATTAACTTCTTCTAAATTCAATGTATTATTAGAAAAAGGACAAATTGAAAAAGTAATCGTTTATAATAAAGCTGAAGCTGAAGTATACTTAACGCAAGCTGCTCTTAAAGATGCAGCGAATAAAAAGGTGGCTAAAGATATTTTTGAAAGACCAAACAAAGGTCCTCACTATACTTTAGAAATTGGTAACGACCAAATTTTTCAAACTAAATTAGAAAAAGCAGTTGGCGAAGGCAAACTGAAAGATTTTAATTTCTTGCAAAAAAACAACTGGAGCGATATCTTAATTAGTCTACTTCCAATTATCATTATTATTGGTGTATGGATTTTCATTATGCGTAAAATGTCAGGTGGCGCAGGTGGTGGTGGCGGACAAATCTTTAACATTGGAAAATCTAAAGCTAAATTGTTTGACGAAAAAACAGACATTAAAACTACTTTTAAAGATGTAGCAGGTTTAGAAGGTGCTAAAGAAGAAATACAAGAAATTGTAGAATTCTTGAAAAACCCAGAAAAATATACCAATCTAGGAGGTAAAATTCCAAAAGGAGCATTACTTGTAGGCCCTCCGGGAACTGGTAAAACTTTACTTGCAAAAGCTGTTGCCGGCGAAGCTCAAGTACCTTTCTTCTCTTTATCAGGTTCTGATTTCGTAGAGATGTTTGTAGGTGTTGGAGCATCACGTGTACGTGATTTGTTTAAACAAGCTAAAGAAAAATCTCCCGCTATTATTTTCATCGACGAGATTGATGCTGTTGGTAGAGCTAGAGGAAAAAGTAATATGTCTGGCGGAAACGACGAGAGAGAAAATACTCTAAACCAATTATTGACAGAAATGGATGGTTTTGGTACAAACTCTAACGTAATCGTTTTGGCTGCAACTAATAGAGCTGACGTTCTTGACAAAGCTTTAATGCGTGCAGGACGTTTTGACAGACAAATTTTTGTTGACTTACCAGACATTCGCGAAAGAGCTGAAATATTTGCAGTTCACTTAGCACCTATCAAAAAAGTTGAAGGTCTTGACCTTGATTTCTTAGCAAAACAAACTCCGGGATTCTCTGGTGCCGATATTGCAAATGTTTGTAACGAAGCGGCTCTAATTGCTGCTCGTAACAACAAAACTGCTGTAGACAGACAAGATTTCTTGGATGCTGTTGATAGAATTATTGGTGGTCTTGAAAAGAAAAATAAAATCATTACTCCAGACGAGAAAAGAGCAATTGCTATTCACGAAGCTGGTCACGCAACTGTAAGCTGGATGCTTGAGCATGCTGCACCACTTATTAAAGTAACTATTGTACCTCGTGGACAAAGTTTAGGAGCTGCTTGGTATTTACCAGAAGAAAGACAAATCGTAAGAACAGATCAAATGTTAGACGAAATGTGTGCTACTATGGGAGGAAGAGCTGCTGAAAAAGTAACTTTCGACAGAATTTCGACTGGTGCACTAAGCGATTTAGAAAAAGTTACACGTCAGGCTCGCGCAATGGTAACAATTTATGGTTTGAATGAAAAAATTGGAAATGTTACTTATTACGACTCAACTGGTCAAAGTGAATACAATTTCTCTAAACCATATTCTGACGAAACAGCAAAAATCATTGATAAAGAAATCTCTGAATTAATTGAGGGTCAATACAAAAGAGCCATCGAAATTCTAGAAGAAAACAAAGACAAACTAAATCAACTTGCTGATATATTAATAGAAAAAGAAGTTATTTTTAAAGATGACTTAGAAAATATTTTCGGAAAACGCTCTTTTGATAAAAATTTAGAAGAAGTGGTTTCGTAAAGTATTCAATAAATATGCAATATTTTTTAAAATCTTAATTCAAAATAGCCTTTTGAATTAAGATTTTTTTATCTTTGAACGTTTTCAATTAACATGTAAAGTATTTCATATAAAATGAATTTTTTCAAAAAAATATTTGGTTCGAGCGATGCCTCTTCTGATGAAGAAAATGAAAGCGAATATGGAGGAAGTCCAATTCAGGATAGCCATCTTTCTATCGATGAAAGATTCATTTTCAATTTCAAGAAAAATGGCGGTAAATTTTTGTATTGCGAAAACAAACAAGAAGTTGCAGAACAATTTGAAAACATTTTAGAAGAAAACGACTGGTTCGAAAAAGAAGTTCTTTGTTACGAACCTGCCCTATTTAATTTATTAGAAGAAAATAAATTACTTTATATTTCTCCTAGAAGTCCTAAGTTTTTACTTGCTACTTGCGAAAACTTAATTGCCGATGAAGGCTCTATTCTATTTTCATCAAAACAGATTAGACAAGACAAACCAAACGAATTACCGGCAAACATTGTAATTATTGCAACGACAAGCCAAATTCTTTCTATTAAAAGCGATGGCTTAAGTGCGATCAAGCGTAAATACGAAAGAGACTATCCAACCAATATCACCACAATAAAATATTTCGAAAAAGCAAAAGAAGAAGATTTTACACAATACGGTAGTGTTGCCAAGAATTTATATTTATTGCTTTTAGAAGACCTTTAAGATGAACGAAACACTCAAGAGAACCATTTCTGGTGCTGTTTATATCGCTTTACTACTAACATCTATTCTGTTTTCAACCGAAAGCTTTATTGTTCTTTTTGGAGTCTTCCTAATTATTACAATTTATGAATTTTCTAATTTAGTAAGTTTAAATAAAGTATTCTCAATTTTATTTGGGGCTTTATTTTATTCTACAATTATATTAATTAGTCATTACAATAAACAAACTACTGCCTTTTTAAATAATTTATTTAAATCAAATTTTGATTTAGAGATAAATATCCAGCAATTAGATCTAATACTTCTTGCGGTTACGATTGTAATATCGATTAAATGCATTTTATTCTTATTTTACGACTCTATTCAAAGCATAAGCATCTCTTCTAAGTATTTGTATTTATTAGGTTACATCACGCTTCCTTTTATCTTTATTGTAAAAATTTCATTTGGAACTAATAATTACAATCCAAAAATCATTCTTGGATTATTTATCTTAATCTGGACAAACGATACTTTTGCTTATTTAGTTGGAAAATCTATGGGAAAGCACAAATTATTTGAACGTGTCTCTCCTAAAAAAACAATAGAAGGATTTCTTGGCGGAGCTGTTTTTGCTGCTTTCGCAGGTTTCTTGATTTCAAAATTATACATTCAGCCCAATCCGGACTTTAGTAGTAAATCAATTTTAATATGGACCATCATTGCTGTAATTGTCAGTATTTTTGGAACTATTGGAGATTTGATTGAATCAAAATTCAAGAGAATTGCCGGAGTAAAAGACAGTGGCTCTATAATGCCTGGTCATGGAGGTATACTAGATCGATTAGATAGTGTTATATTTGTAGCACCAATTATATTTTTATTTTATCAAATTTTATATTATGTTTCATAAAGAGGGAGGCCCATCCATTTTATTAGGTACTGTTTTTACAGTTGCCGTACTTTTAATTGCTGAGAAATTCATTGATATTAATTGGCTAAGAATACTTGTACAGCTTGCGGGCGTATTGGTATTAATCATTATTTTGCAATTTTTTAGAAACCCAAAAAGAATTGCGATTAGAAACAGTGATCAAATCCTAGCTCCAGTTGATGGAAAAGTTGTGGTTATTGAAGAAGTTTATGAAGGTGAGTTTTTTAAAGACAAACGTTTACAAGTTTCAATCTTTATGTCTCCAATAAACGTACATGTTACGCGTTACGCAATGGACGGAATCATAAAATTCAGTAAATATCACCCTGGTAAATTTTTGGTTGCATGGCACCCAAAAGCTAGTGAAGAAAATGAAAGAACTACTGTTGTAATCGAAAATGATACTTTCGGACAAATTTTATACAGACAAATTGCAGGTGCTCTAGCACGCAGAATTGTAAACTATGCTCAAGAAGGAATGCAAGTTATTCAAGGAACTGATGCTGGTTTTATAAAATTTGGATCAAGAGTAGATTTATTTTTACCTTTAGGTACTCCTATCAATGTTGTATTGAACCAAAAAGCTATTGGTGGTAAAACCATCATTGCTACAAAAGCTTAATGACTGAAAAAGATTTAGATACTCGTTTTTCTGAGGCTGTTGAAAAAGCTCTAAAAATGACACAAGCCTCACTGCCGCAAGATGTGCAGCTAAGACTTTATGCTTATTACAAACAAGCCACTTTTGGTACAGCAATTTACAATCAATCTGAAAATTTTGATTTAAGAAATGCTTTTAAAACAAATGCCTGGATGCAGATTAGTCATATATCGATTGACGAGGCTAAAGAAAATTATATTGAGATCATTAATTCACTAACATTAAAATAAATACATTATGAAGAAGAACATTACTCGTTTTGGCATTTTTGCTTCATTTTTACTATTATTTTCTTGTAATGACAAAAACAAGCTAACTGAAGTTGTAGAGGTTCCATTGCCTTCAAAAGAAGAAAAAATAACAATAGGTTCTCCGAACGATGTAAAAGCAGATCCGGGACCTTTTGAGTTAACAAAACTTGCTTTTTCTTATGACGCATTAGCGCCGGCAATAAGAACTCTTACTTTAGAAACGCATTACTCTAAACATTATTTAACGTATACCAACAATTTAAATAAAGAAATTGTAAATACTGAATTGGAGAATTTACCAATTGAAGATATTCTAAAAAAACTAGATCTTAGTAACGCAAAACTTCGTCAGAATGCAGGTGGTTATTACAATCATACCCTATATTTTAATGTTTTAACACCTAAAGAACAAACTCCAAAAGATACCTTGTCTGGTTCTATTAATAAAGAATTTGGGTCTTTCTCTAATCTTACAACTCAATTTAAAGGACAATCAGAAAAGCAATTTGGTTCAGGATGGGTTTGGTTAGTGGTTGACAGATATGGTAAACTACAAATTACAACTACCGAAAATCAAGATAATCCGTTGATGAAAAATGCATTGATTCCGGGAACTCCTATTCTAGGAATTGATTTATGGGAACATGCTTACTATCTTGATTATCAAAATAAAAAAGGAAGTTATATCGACGCCTTTTACGAACATATTAATTGGGAAAAAGTAAACGAAAATTATATCGCGGCTTTAAAGAAAGTCAAAAGAGTTTAAAATCAAAAAGCTGATACAAATAAGTATCAGCTTTTTTTTTGCTCTTTACTAAACATTATTAGCAAATAACAGCGCAATTTTAATCTTTCAAAAGAAATTTATGTTATCTTTTATATTCTAATCACTTAGAAATAAAAGACATGAAAGATATAGCAAATCGTTTTAAAGAAAACCCGTTATTATCACCAAATGACTTAGTTGCAAGTACTGACGGATTAGAAATCACTTGTTTACTGAATCCTGGAGTATTTTGGTACCAAAACAAAACTTGGTTAATTGTTAGAGTAGCCGAAAGGCCTGAACAAAAAGAAAACTCAATCTCATTTCCAATATTAACCAAAACAGGAACTATAAAAATTATCGAAATACCCAAAAATGATCCAGATTTAATTGCAAATGATGCACGAGTAATCAATTATAAAGGAAATGATTATTTAACAACATTATCGCATTTGCGCTTATTATGCAGCGAAAATGGACGTGATTTTTACGAACCTGAAAACTATCCTTTTTTAGTGGGCGAAGGACCTTTAGAAACATTTGGAATAGAAGACTGTCGTGTTGCATTGATTGATAAAACTTACTACCTAACCTTTACTTCAGTTTCAGATAATGGTGTTGGTGTTAGCTTACGCACCACAACCGACTGGAAAAACTTTACCAAACATGGTATGATATTACCTGCACATAATAAAGATTGTGCCATTTTTGAAATGAAGATAAATGGTTTATTCTATGCCTTACATCGTCCAAGCAGTGTAGATATTGGTGGCAATTATATTTGGATTACTTCATCTCCTGATGGTATTCATTGGGGAAATCATCATTGTATTATAAAAACAAGAAAAGGATTCTGGGACAGTAAAAGGGTTGGTGCGGGTGCATCGCCTATTAAAACTAAAAATGGCTGGCTGGAAATTTATCATGGAGCCAATGAGAATCATCAATATTGTTTGGGTGCATTTTTAATGGACTTAAAAGACCCAACAATAGTAATTTCACGAACGGACGAACCAATTATGATTCCGACAACAAATTATGAATTGAGCGGCTTTTTTGGAAATGTAGTATTTACAAATGGACATATTGTCGAACCAGACGGAGACACACTCACGATATACTACGGTGCTTCTGATGAATTTGTTTGCGGTGCACAATTGTCGATAAAAAATATTCTTCAACTACTAAAATAGACAAACTCATAAAAATTAAAAAACCTTGTGTTGAAAATTTCAACTTCCAAAACAAGGCTTTCTTATTATGTATTCCCTCGCTATTTTAACTCATAAATAAATGATTCTGAAGGCGCAATTTTCACTCTTGCAGTTCCTGCTCCATTTATAACTTTTAACAAAACTGAGCTCTTTTTATACAATTGATCTATGAGAGTATACTCTCCATCCTTCAAATTCCACTTTTCAATAATACCAGAAGGAATCTTCAAATCAAACTCACTTGTTTTATCTGAAGAAAAATTAGCAACAATAACCAATTTTTGATTTTCTGACCAACGTACAAACGAATAAATCAATTCATCGTAACCAGCATTATTCTGACGATTTACCGTTTGAATTTCCTCAAAACTTCCCATTAAAGCAGGACTTTTTATAGAGAAATTTAATAATCGTTTATAAAAGTCACGCAGGCTTTTCTCTGATTCTGAAAGTTGTCCACCATCAAATTTTCCTTCATTCATCCATCGTTGGTGATTTGGAACTCCGATATAATCAAAAATTGAAGTTCTCGAACGAGTTCCAAAACCTGCATTTTCATTTCCAGCCTCTCCTACTTCCTGTCCAAAATAAACCATAGTTGGCGAAGTACTAATAGTTGTAGAAACCACCATTAACGGTTTCCCTCGTTCCGGTGTTCCTGCAAATTCAGGACTTGCTAAACGTTGTTCATCATGATTGTCTAAAAAATGAAGCATATTATGTTCAATATCTATCATTCCTTTTTGAATATCCGTTAATCCATCCGGAGACGATTTTCCGCGAATAACATCTTTTAGTTTATCATACGTTTCGACCTTATCATACAAATAATCCATTTTTCCTAAACGGATATAATTGCGGTATTCTTTAGGATTATAAACTTCTGCTAATAAAAAAGCATCTGGATTTTTCATTTTAATGGCTGAATTCATATAGCTCCAAAATTCGTACGGAACCATTTCGGCCATATCGTAACGAAAGCCATCAACACCTTTTGCAGTCCAATACAAAGCAATATCTTTAAATTTCTTCCAGGAATCCGGAACATCTTTATCTTGCCAAAAAGCAAAATGTTCTTTATAAGATTTTTGATCAAAACCCACAGGAAGCTCAGAAAAATCTTTAGAACCATCTGGGCGAATCCCGTAATTTACCTTTACAGTTTCGTACCAGTCATTCTGGTCTGGTTTTACTTTTCGCGAACCATTACCTGTCCATTTTGCAGGATTTTCATCAAATACACCATCAACAAGCGCATTTTTTTCTCCGTTTAAAGGAATATCATTGTCAGGAATTTCAAAATGCATTTTCGGGATATAATAGAAATTATTATCTCTTTTGTATTCAACCGTTACATCGTCGTCAGCACCAAAGTCCTTTACACCTTCAGGATTATTCTTCCCCTCATATTTTCGAGCGATATGATTGGGTACAATATCAATAATCAGTTTTAGTCCTGCTCTATGCGTACGAGAAATTAAATCTTCAAATTCTTGTAATCTATTGGCAGGATTTACTGCTAAATCAGGATTTACATTATAATAATCTTTTACCGCATAGGGCGATCCTGCACGTCCTTTTACCACCTCAGGATCATCATTAGAAATTCCGTAAGCCGCATAATCTCTTACCAAAGCATGATGCGGAACTCCAGTGTACCAAATATAAGTAACACCTAAGTCTTTGATTTCATGAAGTGCTTTGTCTGTAAAATCATTAAATTTCCCAACACCATTCTCTTCAATTGTTCCCCAAGGTTTGTTTGTTGTATTTTTATTCCCAAACAAACGTGTAAAAACCTGATAAACTACAACCTTCTTATTCTTAGAATCTTCCTCTTTAGTTACATCCATTTTTAAATCTTTGGTTTTACATGCCGAAAACAACATGGTTGCAGCCAATCCTGCAACAAAAACTCTTTTATTTATCATATTTTTTATAATCTAATTCATTTTTAAACTAAAAAAACAACCTCCTAGCTCAAAAACCATTTCCTAAATTTAGACTAAATTTTAAACTCAGAAAAAACTAAAATCACTTTTGCTTTAATTTCAGCTCAAAAAATTAAACTACAACGAGAGAGTGCCCAATTTTGTTAATAAATCGAATACATCAGCATCTCTATTTTCATCAGTCATTTTTGATTTATAAATTAATCTTAATATCAAGAAAGGTTGTAACCTTTTTCATAAATTTGACAAAAATTTAATAAATTGAAGAAATCATTCTTTATCATATCTTATTGTTTGCTTTTGTTAAGCGTACAATCCATTTTTGCGCAGGCACCAAAACCAAAAACTATTAATATCGAGAATTCAGATTTAGTAGAAATTAATCAAGTATTAGTACCTGATGGGGTTTTACTTACCGGAAATGTAAAAGTAAATCATGATGGTGTTGTATTAACCTGTAATAAAGCTTACTTTTTTCAAAAAGAAAATTACCTTAAAGCTTTTGGAAATGTACAACTAGTTCAAGGTGATACTTTATTCCTGAACAGTAAATATGCCGAATATAGCGGAAACTTAAAAAAAGCTTTTGCAACTGGAGATGCCGTTATGAGTTCACCAGATGCAACCTTACGAACCGATACTATTAATTTTGATCGAAATGTTCAACAGGTTTTTTATAATACTAAAGGTACGATTGTAAATAAAGACAATACTTTGGTAAGTAAATCCGGAAGGTATTATGTAGAAGAAAAAAAGTTCCAGTTTTTGACTGAAGTTACAATTACTAATCCAAAATATGTTATAAAATCAAATCATTTAGATTACTATAGCAACTCAGGGCATACCTATTTATTTGGACCTTCGACCATTACCAGTCAGTCTAATTATATCTATACAGAAAAAGGTTTTTATGACACTAAGAAAAACTTAGCACATTTTTTACGAAGGTCATACATTAAATACGATGATCGACTTATTGAAGGCGATAGTTTATACTATAATCGGAATATCGAATTTGCATCAGCAACCAGAAATGTAAAAATCACTGACTCTATAAATCGTGGAATTGTAAAAGGTCATTATGCCGAAATTTACAAACTTAAAGATTCGATGTTTGTAACAAAAAGAGCCGTAGCCATTAATCTTGTCGAAAAAGATTCCGTTTATATTCATGGACAAAAGTTGATGGTTACAGGAAAAGAAGGCGAACGAATTTTGAGAGCATACAAAAACGTTCGTTTTTACAAAATTGACATGAGCGGAAAATGCGATTCAATACATTCGAACTCTAAAACTGCATTAACCAAACTTATTGGTAATCCAATTTTATGGAATGGAGAAAGTCAAATTACCGGCGATATAATGCACTTAATTGGCGATAACAATACCAAAAAACTAGATTCTTTAAAAGTCCTCAATAACACCTTTATAGTCTCGCGGGATACCCTCGGAACGGGTTATAATCAGGTAAAAGGAATTAATTTGTTTGGAAAATTTAAAGATGGAAAACTACACGATGTTGATGTCATTAAAAATACCGAAGTGGTCTATTATATGCGGAATGATGACGATCATGAACTTATTGGAATTAATAAAAATGTGAGTAGTAAAATCAATCTTATTTTAGAAAACAATGATATTCAAACTATTACATTTTTCAACAAAGTTGATGGAGATCTTTGGCCTGAAGCCGATTTGCCCGAAAATGCACGTAAGTTAAAAGGGCTTCGTTGGCGTGGTGATGAACGAATAAAATCGAAAGATGATATTTTCACCGAAGAAGACAATGAAATGAATGACAAATTAGTTAAAGAAGGAAAAGACGAAGCAACCAAGAACAAAAACGTCCCGATGAAAGTCAGGAAAGAAACGCGAGATTACGATAAAAAGAAGCCCGCAGTAAAACCCGTACCAGCGAAGTCTAAAAAGTAGTTTTCAGTTTTCAGTCGCAGTTTACAGAACCTGAAACAAAAAAACTAAGAACCTTAGTACCTTTGCCTTTTTGAACCTTTGAAAAAAATGAATACAGATTTTATAAAATACCAAGCTCAAACTTCCCCTTATCCTTTAGGAATGGAAGTTTCGCACGCTATTGGCTCTTATATTTACGATACTAACGACAAAAAATATTTAGATTTTGTAGCCGGAGTTTCGGCTTGTACACTAGGACACCAACACCCAAGAGTTAATCAAGCAATAAAAGATCAATTGGATAAATACTCGCACGTAATGGTTTATGGCGAATATTCGCAAAGTCCAGCCGTTCAATATTGTAAATTACTAGCCTCACTCCTACCGGAATCTCTAAATAAAACCTATTTGGTTAATTCAGGAACCGAAGCAATAGAAGGCGCACTAAAATTAGCCAAACGAACAACAGGTCGCAGTCAGCTTATTTCTTGCCACAATGCTTATCATGGTAACACAATGGGATCAATGAGTGTTATGGGATTTGAAGAACGCAAAAGAGCCTTTCGTCCTTTGCTTCCAGATGTCGATTTTATAACTTTTAACAACGAAGAAGATTTACAAAAAATAACTACAAGAACAGCGGCAATACTTTTAGAAACTATTCAAGGAGGTGCTGGATTTATTCAACCCGAAAACAACTTTCTGCAAAAAGTTCGCAAACGTTGTGACGAAGTTGGCGCCATGATGATCGTCGACGAAATTCAGCCAGGTTTTGGTAGAACCGGAAAACTATTTGGTTTTCAGAATTACGATGTCGTTCCGGATATTGTGGTGATGGGAAAAGGAATGGGAGGCGGAATGCCTGTTGGTGCTTTTACAGCACAAGCAGAAAAAATGGACCTTTTAACAGAAAACCCTAAATTAGGTCATATTACGACTTTTGGTGGTCATCCTGTCATTGCGTCAGCCTGTTTAGCTACTTTGCAAGAATTAACTGAAACTAATCTAATGCAAGAAGCTTTAGAGAAAGAAAAACTCTTTAGATCGCTTTTGGTACATCCTTTGATAAAGGAAGTTAGAGGAAAAGGATTAATGCTTGCCGCTATGACTGAAACTGCCGAAATAACAAATGAGGTAATTTTGAAATGTCAGGACAAAGGGCTCATTTTATTCTGGTTGCTGTTTGAAGGATGCGCTATCAGAATAACACCACCGTTAACCATTTCTGATGAAGAAATAAAAGAAGGTTGTGCCATAATTTTGGACGTTATGGATGACATTTTGAAAAAAGAATAAAAAACTTAATTTGGAGCTACTTACCGCGTCAGTTTACTATCGTTCATGTCCTGCTATCAACTTTATCTTTGTATTAAAAAAAGATATCGCCACTATAAGGACTAAAGCTCTCCGTTAAAAAACAACTATAATAATAACTAATAGTCTTTTTAAAAATAAGAAGATTATGACTAAAAACAGAATGGAATTCTGTCCATATTGTTAATTAAATTGTTCACAACAATTAATTTCCTTTCCCCACAACAATAATATGGTTGCCTAAATTTATAACAGGCTAATTTCAAATAAACAAAGTATGCAATTAAGCAACGAAGAAGAAGATTATAACCTATCCCTATCCAAATTTGAGTCTATGTTAAAAACTAACAAGGTACTCTTTTTTGATTCTGAAGAATTTGAAGAAATTATACTTCATTATTTAGATATAGGTAAGGCTAATTTAGCAAAAAAGGCCTTGAAACTTGCATTAGACCAACACCCAAAATCTACGGGCTTAAAATTAGTACAAGTAGAAATGTTGGTTTACGACGACAAACTAGAAATCGCCGAAAAACTCTTGAATGAGTTGTATGCAATTGAACCCAACAACGAGGAAATTTACATCCAGAAAGCAAATATTTGTTCTAAAAGAGATCAACACGAAAAAGCGGTAGAATTACTTAAAATTGCTTTGCAATATACTGACGATTACGCTGACGTGTACAATTTAATTGGAATGGAATATCTATTTATGGATAACCTTGAGATGGCAAAAGACAGTTTTATTAAATGTCTGGAAGAAGATTTAGAAGATCAATCTGCTTTATACAATGTCGTTTATTGTTTTGAATTTTTAGATCAAAACCAAGAAGCCATTGTATATCTTAACGATTATATCAACAAAAACCCATATAGCGAAATCGCTTGGCATCAGTTGGGACGTTTACATTATGGTGTAAAAGAATACGAAAATGCGATTCGCGCTTTTGACTATGCAACTCTTATCGACGATGAGTTTTTGGGAGCTTTTATGGAAAAAGCAAAAGCTTACGAACGCCTAAAAAAATACAGTGAAGCTATAGAAAGCTATAACAGAACGATCGAATTAGACGATGCAACTTCGTATGCTTTATTGCGTATTGGAAAATGCCACGAAAAACTTGGTAATACTGCAAAAGCATTACAATATTACAACCAGACTGTACACGAAGATCCGCTTTTAGATAAAGGCTGGATTGCTATTACGGACTTTTATGTTCGTCAAAAAAACTTTCAAAAAGCCTTGTTCTTTGTCAACAAAGCATTAGCTATTGACAATCAAAATCGTTTATATTGGAAACGTTATGCGACGATCAATAAACAAATGAACTTTTTTGAGGAAGCTGAGTTTGGTTATAGAAAAGCAGTAGAATTTGGAGATTACGCCTTAGATACCTGGTTATTTTGGGTTGATATTCTACAATTTTTAGGTGAATTCGAAAGCGCTATTCAAACCTTGTTACAAGCTTCAGAATATTTTCCTGAAGAAAACGAAATCGAATACCGTTTGGCCGGATTGTACTTTATGATTCAGGACAATACAAAAGCAAAATTTCATTTAAGCAATGGTTTGCGTTTAAACTTTGATAATTATATCTTAATCGAAGATTTATTTCCAGTAGTCTGGTCAAAAAAAATGGTTAAAAATTACATTGAAAAACACAGAAAACAATAATGATTGATACTTTAAGAAGACGTTTTGGCTTGTTGGGCCGTAATATTAGTTATTCATTTTCGAAAGGATATTTTACAGAAAAATTTAGTGATGAAGTTTTTGCCGGCAACAGCTACGAAAATTTCGATATTTCTGAAATTAATTATTTTACCGAATTGGTAAAAAACAATCCTGATTTAAAAGGTTTAAATGTTACAATTCCGTATAAAGAACAAGTCATACCCTTTTTAGATAAACTATCAAAAAAAGCCGCTTTAATTGGAGCAGTTAACACAATTAAATTCACTAAAAGCGGAAAATTAAAAGGATACAACACTGATTATTATGGTTTCAAAAAATCATTAGAACCATTATTAGAACCACATCATAAAAAAGCACTTATTCTAGGCACAGGCGGAGCATCAAAAGGTGTCGCTTTTGCTCTTGATGAACTAGGTATTCCTTACACTTTTGTTTCGAGAGAAGCCAAAGAAAACATTATTGACTACAACTTAATTAACGCTACAACTTTTGATAACTATAAAATTATTATCAATTGTACTCCAGTTGGTACAAGCCCAAATATAGAAGCTTGCCCTGATCTTCCATACGAGTTTTTTACAGATAAACATATTGCTTACGATTTAATATACAATCCGGCAGAAACTCAGTTTTTAAAAAATGCGAAAGAAAAAGGAGCAGTAATAAAGAATGGTTACGATATGCTTATTTTTCAAGCCGAAAAAGCCTGGAAAATCTGGAATAAATAAAAATTCAGTTACAAATAAAACATTAACGTAATTTTCATAAATTAGACTACTCATTTATAAGTAGTTATGAATAAATTACAAACATTATTCTTGTTTCATCTTCTAATCACATTTTCTGTCCTGGCACAAGAAAAGAGTCAAGACTTAAATGAAAACTCTCAAAATATTTATACTGAGGCTCGGTATCATTATTACTTAAAAACTATTTTACTCTTTAATGAGTATTTAGATACTGAGACAGGTTCTTTTAATACAACAGAAATTCGATTCTTACATCCTATTGCAAATAAAGCTTGGAATTTAAGAGTCGACCTTCCGTTAGTTTCTACAAATACTTCTTCGATTAATAAAACTGGAATTGGAGACATTGGATTTGGCATTAGCTACATTCCTTACTTGAAACATGAGAATGGCGGAATCGCCTTTCGAGCAAGAATTATTTCTAATTCTGCCGCAGATCCCGCTCTGGGAAGTGGAAAATGGGTGGTTGCACCCGCCGTATTCTATGGAAAATATCTTGTCCTAAATAAATTACTATGGATAACTTCGCTTGAAAATCAAAGTAGCTTCGCAGGATCAGACAATCGGAATGCCATAAATCTAACCGCTTTCGAAAATTACTTCATGTATATCTTTGGCAAAAACTGGGTTGCTGCAGATGTAGCTTTTAGATACAATGCCACTAATAAAGGCTACCCAAATAATACTTTTATTGAATTTGGTCGAAAAATTACCAAAAACGATATGGCTTACATTCATCCTAGCATAGGATTTGGAGGTCATAAAACTTATAATTACGGTATCGAAGTAGGAATGTTGATTTTATTTTAATTTAAAGTAAAATTAAAATTTCAGGCAAATGATATTAATTTAATTTCAATTTTCTAAAATTTCTATTAAATCAGAATTTAAATTTACTTCAAAAAAAAGAGTAAAAAAACCGATATGATATTCGTAAAATACTGCAATAAATAAGAATTTCATCGGAAAATAGCGTATAAACAAACGATTTATTTTGTATTTAGAAACACCTTTACTATCTTTCGCTCTGTTTAAATAAAAACCTTATACATTAAATAATGTTAGAAGAAAAGAATGATAACCTGCAAGAAGCAGACGGAAAATTAGAAATCGAAATTAGCGATTCTGCACAAGATAATGCAATTGAAACATCAGAGCCTGAAACTGCTGCTGAAATCTCAACTTCTGAAATTGAATCTGAAGTAGAAAATACAGCCGAAGAAACAGAAACTGCACATCAAACTGCATTAGATGCTATAACAAATTCGAATGCCGAAGAAAGTGAAGATGAAACGCTAAAAGAGCGTCATGAAATTCCTATGCAGGATTATGATACTTTTTCTTTGGATGCACTTGTTGATGAACTAAAAAAATTGATTAATACAGATAAAGTAATGTCTGTAAAAGATCATATCGAAGAAATTAAAAAGTCATTTTTACTACAATACAACCACCTTATCGAGGAAAAAAAGGAAGAATTTAATGCTTCTAATCAAGACCCGAACGAGGAATTTGAATATCACTCTCCGCTAAAATCTAAATTCGATGAATACTATAATGTATTTAGAGAAAAAAGAAATGAGCATTTCAAGCATTTGCAAACCAACCTAAAATCAAATTTAGAGAATCGACTTGCAATTGTTGAAGAGCTTAAAGAGCTTATTAATCCACAGGAAAACATCAAAGACACACTTAAACATTTTAATGATTTAAGAGAAAGATGGAAAAATGCCGGTTCAATCCCAAAAGATAAATACAATCACGTTTGGAACAACTATCATTTTCATGTAGAAAATTTTTATGATTATCTGCATTTAGATCGTGAAGCCAGAGATTTAGATTTTAAATACAATCTAGAGCAAAAGCAAAAAATAATTGCTCGTGTTGAAGAATTAGTTAATGAAACGGACATCAGCAAAGCATTCCGTGAATTACAGGATTTACATAGAATTTGGAAAGAAGATATTGGCCCCGTTTCTAAAGAACACCGTGATGTAATCTGGAACAAGTTTAGCGAATTGACTAAAAAAATCCACGATAAAAGAGAAATTTTGTTTGAAAGCCAAAGAGCAAACGAGCAAAAAAATCTTGAAGTTAAAAAAGAAATCATTGGTAAAATTGAAGTTTTAGGAACTGAAAAAGTTAACTCGCACTCACAATGGTTAGTACAAATTCAGAAAGTAGAAGCACTTAGAAATGAGTTTTTTGCTGCCGGAAAAGTTCCATCTGAAGTAAATGAAGAAACTTGGGCTGCATTTAAAACTGCCGTTAGAAACTTTAATTCTTTTAAAAACTCTTTTTATAAAGACATTAAAAAAGATCAAAACGACAATTTAAACAAAAAAATGGCTCTTGTTGCCAAAGCAAAAGAACTACAAGAAAGTACTGATTTTAGCGCAACAACTCCAATCATGAAGCAAATTCAGGAGGAGTGGAAACAAATTGGTCACGTTCCTAAAAAATATTCTGATAAAATCTGGAAAGAATTTAAAGATGCTTGTAACCATTATTTTGATAAATTAAAAGAACATAAATCAGAAGAAAATGTTGATGAAGTAGCTGCTTTTGATAACAAAAAAGCATATTTAGACATCTTAAGAGCTTATCAACTTACTGGTGATCACAAAACTGATTTAGACGCCATTAAAGCGCATATCGAAATCTGGAAGGGCTACGGAAAAGTTCCTTTTTCAAGACGTCATATCGAAGGAAAATTTAACAAAATCCTGGATGCTCTTTTTGAAAAATTAAGTTTGAGTAAAAAAGAAACTGAAATGTTACGTTTTTCTAATCGTATTGACTCATTATCTGACAGTAATGACACACGTAAACTGGATAATGAGAAGATTTTCCTGATGCGTAAAATTGAAGAAGTTCGAAATGAAATTTTCCAATTAGAGAATAACATTCAGTTTTTTGCTAATACAAAAAATGCTAAAAAAGAAAACTCAATTGTTCTTGAAGTTCGCAAAAACATCGCTATTCACAAAGAAAGCCTTGAAGTTTGGAAAGACAAATTGAAACAATTAAGAAACTTAGGTCAAGAGTAAAATTTAAGTTGAAATAAATTATAAAAGGTGTAGTGAAAATTCATTACACCTTTTTTTTGTTGTAACGTTTTTTTTAACCTCAAAGAGCGCAAAGTTTCTTATAATAGATTGTTTTGAAAACACAAAGTAGACCTGACAGGTTTTAAAAACCTGTCAGGTCTAACTCAGTTCGCAATTCTACAAAATAAAGCTTTACGTACTTTGCGGTAAAATTCACTCCAATATTTATCTCATTTCAACCTGAAACATGAAACCCTAAACTTAACATTCTCATTAAATTTCACAAAACAGTTCTACAAAATATTGATTATATTTGATAATCTCATTATCTATTGATAATCAGAAAAATAAACAGATTCAATTATTAATCCTAATAACAACGAAAATGAAATTTACAAGAAAAGCAAATGCCAACTGGCAAGGAACCGGCATGGAAGGAAAAGGAACCATTAGTACGCAAAGCACAACGCTAGACAAAGCACAGCTATCCTTTAAAACAAGATTTGCGGATGGTGTTGGAACAAACCCAGAAGAACTTGTTGCTGCAGCACATTCTGGCTGTTTTACGATGCAATTAAGTTTTCTATTAAACGAAGGGGGTTTTACCGCAGATGATTTAAATACAGAAGCCACAGTAACTTTTGAAGATGGCACAATTACTTTGATTCATTTGGATTTAAAAGGAAAAGTACCAAACATCTCAGCCGAGGAATTCGCTACAACCGCCGCAAAAGCCAAAGAAATATGTCCTATTTCTAAACTTTTAAACACAACTATTACACTTACTGCAACTTTACTATAATGAAGTAATTTTTAGGCATAAAAAAACCATTCGCCGGGCGAATGGTTTTTTTTATTTTAAATCTGTTTACAATTACATTGTAGCTTTTAAAGCTTTTGCTTCAGCAGTCATTTCTAACGCTTTGTAAACCCCTAATAATGTTTTAGAAACATCTTCGTTTTTAGGATCTAATTCGTTTGCTTTTTTAAGGTATGGAATAACTCCTCTAAAAACATTCTCTCTTTGTGCTTTTAACACATTGTAACGTTTTGTGTCTTTATCAGAAGTTCCCAACTTGTTCATTTCATCAATGATAGGTTTCTCAGCTTCCAACTTCAATGCTGCCAAGTTAAGGTAAGCATTTGTATAGTTTGGATTGATTTCGATCGCTTTCAAATAATACTTTTCAGCATCAGCAGTATTTTTTGCATTTCCACTAAGAACTCCTAGATTAAATACTAAATCAGCGTTGTTTGGTTCTTTTTGCAAAGCCTCACCTACTAATTTTTTGTAAGTTTCATAATCTTTAGTTTCTAAGTATAAGTTAGCTTCAGTAAGAATTAAAGAACTATCGTCCGGATTTGTTTTTCTTGCATCTGCAACAGCTTTTTTAGCATCTTCAGTACGTCCTTTTTGAACTAAAATCAACGCTAAGTTTTTGTAAATCTCACCTCTTTTAGAAGGAATTGGTTCAGTTTTAGGTTTTTCGTGTGTTCCTAATTTTACAGCTAAATCTCTTTCGTTAGCAGTATTAAAACCATCTTCGTTACCAGAAGCTTTATTTACAGCAGTATAGCTAGTTCCTTTTCCAGAAAAATTGATTTTTTTCAATTCTTCATACATTGGTAAAGCAAGATCGAAATCCTGTGCATTTACAGCAGTCGAAGCTGCATAGTATAAATTGATTGTATCTTTTTTATCTAATAAATAAGCGTCATACAATTTTTTAGCACCCTCAGCATTCTTGTTTACTTTTGAATCTGCAATCGCTGAATTGATTAATTTTCCTTTAATATCAGTAATAGAAGCTGCAGCTTGAGTAGAATATTTAAGCTTTCCACTTGTTTTTTCAACTTCAATTAACTTTTTATAAGCTTCAGCAGCAAGTGACAAGTTTTTACTTTCTTCAACTTTTTTATTTGCTAAATCCAAATAAGCGTTACCTGTTACAAAATAGTACTGAGCTTGTTCAACATCTTTGGCATTTACTACCAAGTTTTCAGCATCTTTCAGGATTGTAAGAGCTCCTTGAGCATCTCCTCCTTTTAATGCTTTCTCAGCGCTTTTAATTTGATCTTTTTGAGCAAAAGTAGCTACTGAAATCAATAATGCTGATGCAAGTATTACATATTTACCTTTCATAGTATTCAATTTGTATATTTAATTATAAGTGGTTACTTTTTATTCCTCAGACTCTTCTTCTTCCTCAGAATCATCTTCGTCTTCAACTTCTTCATCAGTATCATCATCTTCATCGTCATCACCAGTTCCATCATCTTCAAGAACTTCTAAATCCGGCTTAACTCTTTCGATCACTGATTCAATAACATTTCCATCTTCGTCAACAACAACTTCGGCAACATCGTCTTTCATTACTTTCGTTACAGCAGCGATAGAATCTTTACCTTTTAAGTTAATCAATCGAACTCCTTGCGTTGCACGACCCATTACACGTAAATCTTCAATAGCCATTCTAATTGTTAATCCAGACTTGTTGATAATCATCAAATCATCAGCATCAGTCACGTTACTAATAGAAATTAATTTTCCTGTTTTTTCCGTTATGTTAAGCGTTTTCACACCTTTTCCACCACGATTTGTAATTCTGTAAACATCTTCACCATCGTCATCAACTAATTTAGTACGTTTACCGTATCCGTTTTCAGTTACAACTAAAATTTGTGTATCGTTTACATTCTCTTTATCAACTGTCACCATACCAATTACTTCATCAGTTTCATCTTTTAAAGTAATTCCACGAACTCCTGAAGCTGTTCTTCCCATCGGACGTGTTTTGGTTTCCTCAAAACGAACCAATTTACCAGATTTAACTGCCAGGATAATTTGACTTTCTCCATTAGTTAATTTAGCTTCAAGTAATTCGTCACCTTCTTTAATCGTAATAGCAGCAACACCATTTACTCTAGGCTTAGAATATTTCTCTAAAGAAGTTTTCTTGACCTGACCTTGTTTAGTTACCATTACAAGATTATGACTGTTGATATAATCTTTGTCTTTTAAGTCTTGTGTACAAATGAAAGCTTTTACTTTATCATCGCTTTCAATATTTACTAAGTTCTGAATTGCTCTACCTTTTGCCGTTTTGCTTCCTTCAGGAATTTCGTAAACACGCATCCAGAAACATTTCCCTTTTTGCGTAAAGAACATCATATATTGGTGGTTGGTTGCAACGAACATATGCTCAAGGAAATCCTGATCTCTTGTTCCTGCGCTTTTTTGTCCAACTCCTCCTCTATTTTGAGTTTTATATTCTGTTAAATTAGTACGTTTGATATAACCTGCATGAGAAATTGTAATTACTACATTTTCATCTGCAATTAAATCTTCGATACTTACATCTCCACCAGAATATTCAATTTGAGAACGACGAGCATCTCCGTATTTCTCACGAATTTCTTCAAGCTCTTCTTTAATTAATTTAGTTCTTAAATCAACATCTGCTAATAAAGCTTTTAAGTGCTCGATTAATTTCATCAATTCTTCAAACTCAGCTCTTAATTTATCTTGCTCCAGACCTGTTAACTGACGTAAACGCATCTCAACAATAGCACGAGCCTGAATATCTGATAATTTAAATCTTTCGATTAATTTCTCACGAGCTTCTTCTGTATTCTTAGAACCTCTAATAATTGCAATTACTTCATCAATATTATCAGAAGCAATAATTAATCCTTCTAAAATATGCGCTCTTTCTTCGGCTTTACGTAATTCAAATTGTGTTCTACGAACTACTACATCATGACGGTGCTCAATAAAATAGTGAATCATATCTTTTAGATTCAGCATTTGTGGGCGACCTTTTACAAGTGCAATATTGTTTACACTAAAAGAAGATTGTAATGAAGTATATTTATATAAGGTATTCAATACTACGTTTGGCGTAGCATCACGTTTCAGGATATAAACGATACGCATACCGTTTCTATCAGATTCGTCACGAATATTGGCAATACCTTCAATTTTTTTATCGTTAACTAAATCAGCCGTACGCTTGATCATTTCGGCTTTGTTAACCTGATATGGAATCTCAGTAACAATAATACATTCTCTTCCGTCAACTTCTTCAAAACCAACTTTAGCACGCATTACAATACGCCCTCTACCAGTTTTAAAAGCTTCACGAACTCCTTCATAACCATATATTACACCACCGGTTGGAAAATCCGGAGCTTTAATATGTGTCATTAATTCGTCAATTTCAATATCGTTATTATCAAGGTACGCAAGTGTTCCGTTGATAACTTCAGTTAAATTGTGTGGAGGCATATTTGTAGCCATACCAACTGCAATACCTGTTGCTCCATTTACTAATAAAGTAGGTACTCTTGTTGGCATTACTTTTGGCTCATATAATGTATCATCAAAGTTCAATTGAAAATCAACTGTTTCTTTTTCGATATCTGCCATAATATCTTCAGATATTTTACGCATTCTGGCCTCAGTATAACGCATTGCTGCAGGACTATCACCATCAACAGAACCAAAGTTACCCTGACCATCCACTAATAAATATCGCATACTCCATTCTTGAGCCATACGCACCATTGCATCATAAACCGAAGTATCTCCGTGTGGGTGATACTTACCCAGAACCTCTCCTACGATTCTTGCAGATTTTTTGTGGGCAGATCTTGAAGTTACACCTAAATCATACATTCCGTAAAGAACTCTTCGATGTACAGGTTTCAAGCCATCTCTAACATCAGGAAGCGCTCTCGATACAATTACTGACATCGAATAATCGATGTAAGCAGATTTCATTTCATCTTCTATGTTAATAGGAATTAACTTTTCTCCGTCAGACATAAGTTGTTATGTTTAAAAAATTATATTAGTTTCAAAGCGTGCCAAGATACGTTTTTTTGGAATTTTTTCAGCTATTTCCTTACACTTATTTCAATGATTTATTAACAACTTTATTTCTACTTTTAGTTAATAAATTAAGCGTTTTTTAACGCTTTTATTGTTATTTTTTTTGTCAATTAGCTGTCAGGAGTTCTTGAAGGGTACGGTTTTTGTTTTTCAAACTGTAATTCACTAAATTTACAATACCAATTATATATTATGGATGATAATTTTTCACCAAGAGTAAAAGATGTTATTACCTACAGTAAAGAGGAAGCCTTACGTTTGGGCCACGACTTTATTGGTACTGAACATCTAATGCTAGGCATTTTAAGGGATGGAAACGGAAAAGCTATTCATATACTTAATAACCTTGCAGTCGATCTAGATCATTTACGCAGGAAGGTAGAAATACTGAGTCCAGCCAATCAAAGCGTTGAAGTAAATGCTGAAAAGAAAAATCTTCATCTTACCCGTCAAGCGGAAAGAGCACTGAAGACAACCTTTCTGGAAGCAAAAGTATTTCAAAGCTCGTCAATTAGCACAGCTCACTTGCTTTTATGTATCTTACGAAACGAAAACGATCCAACAACCAAGCTGTTGAATAAGCTAAAAATAGATTATGACATAGCTAAAGAACAATATTTAAACATGACTCCAAACGAAGAAGAATTCTTAGAAAACTTGCCAAGAAACGAATCATATAATGATGATTCAGGACAAGATGACAGTCTTAAAGAAAGTAGTTTCAATAATCCCGCCAATAAGTCAAACAAAAAATCTAAAACTCCGGTTCTAGATAATTTTGGGAGAGATTTAACAGAAATGGCCGAGGAAGGAAAACTAGATCCGGTTGTAGGACGCGAAAAAGAAATTGAACGTGTTTCGCAAATCTTAAGCCGTAGAAAAAAGAACAACCCGCTACTTATTGGAGAGCCTGGAGTTGGTAAATCTGCTATTGCAGAAGGACTTGCGCTACGTATTATCCAAAAGAAAGTATCTCGTATTCTTTTCAACAAACGTGTTGTAACTCTAGATTTAGCCAGCTTAGTTGCAGGAACTAAATATAGAGGACAGTTTGAAGAAAGAATGAAAGCTGTAATGAACGAACTAGAGAAAAATGACGATATCATTCTTTTCATTGATGAAATTCATACTATTGTAGGTGCTGGTGGAGCAACTGGTTCTCTAGATGCTTCAAACATGTTTAAACCTGCTTTAGCGAGAGGCGAAATTCAATGTATTGGTGCTACTACTCTTGATGAGTACAGACAATATATTGAGAAAGACGGAGCTCTTGAAAGACGTTTCCAGAAAGTAATTGTAGAACCAACTTCTGTTGAAGAAACAATTGCTATTTTGAACAACGTAAAAGACAAATACGAAGATCACCACAATGTAACGTATACTCAAGAAGCAATTGAAGCTTGTGTAAAATTAACCAACAGATATATGTCTGAGCGTTTTTTACCAGACAAAGCTATTGATGCTCTTGACGAAGCAGGATCTCGCGTGCACATTACTAACATTGATGTTCCTAAACAAATTCTTGATTTAGAACGTCAGTTAGAAGAAGTTCGCGAAATGAAAAACTTGGTGGTTAAAAAACAGAAATACGAAGAAGCTGCCAAACTTCGCGATGACGAAAAACGTATCGAAAAAGATCTTGCTGTTGCACAAGAACAATGGGAAGAAGACTCTAAAAACAATAGAATTGAAGTTACAGAAGATAATGTAGCCGATGTTGTTTCGATGATGACCGGAATTCCTGTAAACAGAATTGCACAGACAGAAAGCAACAAATTAGCCAAATTACCTGAATTGATTCAGAACAAAGTAATTGGTCAAAATGAAGCCGTTCTTAAAATCGCACGTTCTATTCAGCGTAACAGAGCCGGACTTAAAGATCCGAACAAACCAATTGGTTCGTTTATTTTCTTAGGTCAGACTGGAGTTGGTAAAACACAATTAGCAAAAGTTCTTGCAAAAGAATTATTCGATTCTGAAGATGCGTTAATCCGTATTGACATGAGCGAGTACATGGAAAAATTTGCAATCTCTCGTTTAGTTGGAGCGCCTCCAGGATACGTAGGATACGAAGAAGGTGGTCAATTGACCGAAAAAGTTCGCAGAAAACCATATTGTGTTGTGTTATTAGATGAGATCGAAAAAGCACATCCAGATGTGTTCAATATGATGCTTCAAGTTCTTGATGATGGATATTTGACAGATAGTTTAGGTCGCAAAATTGACTTTAAAAACACAATCATTATCATGACATCTAACGTTGGTGCACGTCAGTTAAAAGATTTTGGACAAGGTGTAGGATTCGGAACTGCTGCTAAAGTGGCTCAAGCCGATGAAAACTCAAAAAGCATAATCGAAAATGCATTGAAAAAAACCTTCGCTCCTGAATTCTTAAACAGAATTGATGACGTAATCGTATTTAACGCATTAGAAAAACACGATATTGATTTGATTATCGAAATTGAACTTGCGAAACTATATACTCGTGTTTCTGAATTAGGTTACAAATTGAATCTTACAGATAAAGCGAAAGCATTTATCGCAGAGAAAGGTTTTGACAGACAATTTGGTGCAAGACCTCTAAAAAGAGCCATTCAGAAATATGTTGAAGATTTGTTAGCAGAAGAAATCATCACTTCAAAAATACACTCAGGTGATGAGATTTTAATGGATCTAAAAGATGACTCTCAGGAACTTTCTGTAGAAATTCATAAAGCCGAAGAGCCAACGAATCAATAAAAAGTTTAACTTTATAACAGAAATAACAAACCCGTTACGTTTTCATAACATAACGGGTTTATTCTTTAGTTCAAATTCTATATTTATCAAAAGTAAATAGTTATTTTTGAATATTAAATTCTATAATAAAAACTACGTATGCTTCAAAACAAAGTCATTTTAGGTAGCGAAGAATGGTGTTCATTTCCAGAACTAGGAATCCCGACCATTAAGGCTCGTGTAGATTCTGGCGCCAAAACTTCGGCAATGCACGCGATAAACATAGCTCCTTTCATAAAAAATGATGCCAATTGGGTAAAATTCGATATCAATCCAATTCAGAATAATATAAAAACCATCATTCATTGCGAAGCTCCTTTGGTTGATAAAAGAATTGTAAAAAGTTCAAGTGGCTTTAGAGAACACCGTTACGTAATTCAGACTCATCTAAAAATTGGCGATATAAAATGGCCAATAGAAATGACCTTAACCAATCGTGACTCTATGGGTTTCAGAATGCTTTTAGGACGTGAAGCCATGAGTGGACGTGTCTTGGTAGATCCTGAAGAAAAGTATTTATTAGGACAACCTACTCCCGAAGCTTTAAAAGAATTATACCAAAACTCTGAGAAAGCAACTTCTGGTTTACGTATTGGTCTTTTAGCCAGTAACCCAGAACTATATAGCAATAAACGAATCATGGAAGCAGGCGAAATGCGCGGTCATGAAATGCATTTTTTAAACATTAAAGAATGCTACATGAAGCTTGACGCTAAAACCCCTGAAATTCATTACAGAGGCGGAAAAATATTAAATCAGTTTGATGCTATTATTCCCAGAATCAGACCGAGCATTACATTTTACGGTTGTGCCTTAACGCGTCAGTTTGAAGCTTTAAAAGTTTTTGTTTTAAATTCGGCTACAGCCATAACACAATCACGTGATAAACTATACTCACTTCAATTGCTTTTAAATAGCGGAATCGATATTCCAACAACTGGTTTTGCCAACTCCCCTCTTGATACTGACAATTTAATTAAAATGGTTGGAGGTTCACCCTTAATCGTAAAATTATTAGAAGGAACACAAGGAAAAGGTGTTGTTTTGGCTGAAACTAAAAAAGCGGCAGAAAGTGTTATTAATGCTTTCAAAAGCTTAAATGCTAATATTTTGGTTCAGGAATTCATTAAAGAAGCAAACGGAAAAGACATTCGTTGTTTTGTAATCGACGGAAAAGTGGTTGCAGCCATTCAGCGTGAAGCAATGCCGGGAGAATTTAGGGCAAATATTCACCTTGGAGGAACAGCTTCAGTTATAAAAGTTACTGCCGAAGAAAAAAAGATCGCCATAAAAGCCGCAAAAGCAATGGACTTAAAAGTAGCCGGAGTTGATATTATTCGTTCATCAAAAGGACCATTATTACTAGAGGTCAACTCTTCTCCAGGTCTTGAAGGAATCGAAGGCGCAACCAATAAGGATGTTGCCGGAGAAATGATTAAAGCAATCGAAAAGAATTTTAAACTGATATAAGCAAAGTTCATTTAAACTTAATTACACATAAATAATTTAGCAGCTTTGTCGAAGTTTTAAGCCAAGACTTAAAAAAAAAAATTAACAAAATACGATCATACACAATCTTGTCATTCCGAGGAACGAGGAATCTTCGCAAGTAACTCCGCAAACAAAATCGATTATCTTTGTCGAGCTTCTTGCGAAGATTCCTCGTTCCTCGGAATGACAAAACTCAACGCAAAGCTTTGTCGAAGTTTAAAACTTTGACAAAGCTTTTTTATTTAACTTTAATAAAACAAAAGAATCAAAATGATACAATTTCCTTATTTAGATATTATTTTTAGAAGCGTTGCGGTTTATTTTTTTATGACAATTGCCTTAAGAGTTTTTGGAAAAAAAGAACTTTCGCAATTAAATACTGCCGACATTATTCTGATTTTATTAATTAGTAACTCCGTTCAAAATGCAATGGTTGGTCCTGACACAAGTCTTTCCGGAGGTTTAGTTGCCGCTCTTGTTTTATTTGTAATTAACTTCATCATTAAAAAACTAACCCACAAATACAAAATAGTTAGTGATTTATTATTGGATAAACCACAAGTCCTAATTCACAACGGAAAACTAGACTTTACTATATTAAGCAAATTAGACATTTCTGACGACGAATTAAAAGAAGCAATGCGTGAACACGGAATCGAACATTTCTCTGATGTAAAGCTTGCTATGCTAGAAATTGATGGCACTATAAGTATCATCTCTGGAGATAAAAAGAATCTCAAACAAACGCATTATAAACGAAAACACAATCACAAGAATCTACAGAAGTTTTAACCCAAAAGAAAAAGCCGATTTCTAAACGAAATCGGCTTTTTTTATATGAATAAAATATGATTTTTAGTTCTCACATTTTATAGAAATCATTTTATTATGAGATAAAAACACTCAAAATATAGTATACCAAACCTGCTAATAAAGCTGAGATTGGAATAGTCAAAATCCAAGCCCAAATTAAACTAACTGTAACTCCCCAACGAACTGCAGATACACGTTTTGTTAATCCAACACCAATAATAGAACCAGTAATAGTATGCGTTGTACTTACCGGAATTTTTAAATGCTCTGTAAAATAAAGCGTTAAAGCTCCAGCTGTTTCAGCAGCAACACCTTCAAACGAAGTTACTTTCGTGATCTTAGAACCCATTGTTTTTACAATTTTCCATCCACCACTTAAAGTTCCCGCAGCAATAGCAGAATAACACGCTAACGGAATCCATCCAGGCATTACTCCTTTTACACCTAAATCATCATTTGGCAAAACAACATCTAACCAAGCATCCATGTGCACACCCGGATTTGTATTGATATAAACCGCTACAGCAGCAGCAATAATACCCATAACTTTTTGAGAATCGTTTCCTCCGTGACCTAAACTAAATGCAGCAGAAGAAAGTAATTGCATTTTTTTCAAAGCAGCATCTGCCTGATGTAAGTTTAAACTACTAAATATCAAACAAAAAGCACTAACCGTTAGGATGATAAAAGCAACTAAAAACCATTTAATATTATGTGGATCAAAAGCAACACTCCAAAAATGAGAATCGAACCTAGGTTTTTCAATCTCAGAATAAGGAACCATTAAACTACTAACCACCCAAACCGTTACAATCATTAAAGCAACTGTAAATATCTTAGGACCAATACTTTTACGAGAAGCATTTAGTAACCAAATCGAAATTAAATAAGAAGCTAAAGCTCCCAATAGTGGCGCTAAAACAATAAATGCAATAATAATAAGAACTCCCGAAGGCATTCCACCATCTTTTCCTACTTTATACCAACTTACGATTTGATACCAATAATGTGTAGTTCCATCTGCATCAACATAACCAGAAAAACCATGTACTGCGATAGCGTGAGCAACTGCTGCTCCAGCAAAACCACCAATCAAAGTATGTGAAGAACTTGAAGGAATTCCTAACCACCAAGTCAATAAATTCCAACAAATTGCTGCAATAACACCGGCTAAAATTACAACCAAATTAATCTCCATGGTGTGCGCTGTCTTTGCAACAGTATCTGCAACACCAAATCCGAAAACCCAGTAAGCCAAAAAGTTAAAAAATGCTGCCCAAAGAACTGCCTGAAAAGGCGTTAGAACCTTTGTGGCAACAACTGTTGCAATAGCATTTGCCGCATCATGAAAACCATTGATGTAATCAAAAATTAAGGCTAATACTATAATAATTATAAGTAGCGTCATAAATTATAACTTCAGAATGAAATAAATTGAATTTAAGAATGTTTTACAGAAATAGATTCTAGTATGTTTGCAACACTCTTACATTTATCTGTTGCAGATTCTAAAACAGATAACACCTCTTTATATTTAATAATATTTTTGGCATCTGTTTCGTTTTCAAAAATTTCAAAAACTGCTTTATTATAAACGTTATCAGACTTGTTCTCTAGTTTATTAATTCTAGCACAAGCATCTTTTATGACTTTGAAATTCTTTAAATTTCTTAATTCTTTTACCGCACTATCAATGTTTTGACAAGCTTCAAGATTGATTTCAGTCATTTTTCTGATAGATTTTGTAATCTTATCAACCTGATACAATCTCATTCTACTTGCAGCACCATGCAAATAATCTGCTACGTTATCAATCGAAGTAATCAATGTGTGAATATCCTCTCTATCAAATGGAGTAATAAAATTTCTACTCAATTCAAGATTGGTTTGACGCGTAATGTCTTCTCCTTTTTGCTCTAATTCATCAATTTTTTGAAAAAGAACTTCTCTTTCTTTCAATGGAAGGTTTACAGCTTCGTGTAAATTAGAAGCTAATTCAATTAAATTGCTTGAAGCCTCTTCAAAAAGTGGAAAGAATTTCTTGTCTTTCGGCACTAAAAATTGGAAAATACTGTTTATTGACATTGTTTTATTTTTGATAGTGCAAAATTACTTCAATAATATTCTACAATGTTAAGCCATTGTTAACAAATCGTTTTCAATTTGGAAACTATCCAGGAATGCAACGGTTTTTTCGATGTCGTAATGTAAGATTCTATCCTCTTTTACCAAAGGCACAACCTCTCTATAACTACTTAAAAACATCTCGATAAAATCGCTTGATTTCAACGGTTCTCTGTACGCAATTGCCTGTGAAGCATTTAATAATTCAATTGCCAAAATGCGCTCTAAATTATCCATAACGCGCAATGCTTTTGTCGCTCCATTTGCCCCCATACTTACATGATCTTCTTGTCCGTTGCTCGAAACAATACTATCAATACTTGATGGAGTTGCCAATTGTTTATTTTGGCTTGCAATACTTGCAGCTGTATATTGCGGAATCATAAATCCTGAATTTAATCCCGGATTATCTACTAAAAATGCAGGAAGATTACGCAATCCCGAAATTAACTGATACGTTCTTCTTTCAGAAATACTTCCCAATTCGGCCAAAGCAATTGCCATAAAATCTAATGCCAAAGCCAAAGGTTGTCCGTGAAAGTTTCCACCCGAAATAATCTGATCAGCTTCAATAAATATATTTGGATTATCGGTTACCGAATTGATTTCGGTTTTGAATACTTTTCTAACATAATCAATCGCATCTTTTGAAGCGCCGTGAACCTGTGGCATACAACGGAAAGAATACGGATCTTGCACGTGTTTTTTCTCTTGCGCAATAATTTCGCTTCCCTCAAGGAATTCATTTATACGTTGTGCCGTAATTATTTGACCCTTGTGAGGACGAATAAAATGAATCAATTCGTTAAATGGCTCAATTCTTCCATCAAAACCTTCTAATGAAATAGTTCCAATTAAATCTGCCAAATAAGAATACTTGTAAGCTTTTAATAAAATATGCGCTCCATAAGCACTCATAAACTGAGTTCCGTTTAATAAAGCCAAACCTTCTTTTGATTGCAAAATAATAGGTTCCCAACCAAAATGTTTTAAAACTTCGGCAGAAGCAACTTTTTTTCCTTCAAACAAAACTTCACCTTCTCCTAATAATGGTAAAGATAAATGTGCCAAAGGCGCCAAGTCTCCAGAAGCCCCTAAAGAACCCTGAGTATAAATAATAGGCAGAATATCATTATTGTAAAAATCGACCAAACGACTAACGGTTTGCAATTGAATTCCTGAATGACCGTAACTCAAAGATTGAATTTTAAGCAACAACATTAGTTTTACAATTTCGGCAGGAACTTCTTCTCCGGTTCCGCAAGCGTGAGATTTTACCAGGTTTTCCTGAAGTTTAGATAAATTTTCATTCGAAATTTTCACATTACAAAGTGACCCAAAACCAGTATTGATACCATAAATAGGTTCAGAATGTGATGCCATTTTTTTATCTAAATAGTCACGACATTTTTGAACATTTACTTTTGCTTCTTCTGATAATTCAAGTGTCTTTTGATTGACAATTATTTCTTGTAAAGCTTCTAAACTTAAAGTTTCAGTACTTATATAATGGATTTCTCTCATGATGTTTGTATTTTAAGACATCAAAAATCAGCAAATCAATATTAAAAAGCAACATTTGTTCATAATAATTAAAATTTGATCAATTCCTATTCCTCACTTTTACTTATTTCACAATCCATATTCCACAAAAAACCAGCTCTTTATTTGACTGAAACAATTCTAAATTTCATTTTTAAAAACCGAAAAAATCATTTTCCTACTAATCATATAGGCTAAAATCACTAAAATTTTAGTTCCATTTTAGAAAAATCAATGAAATAAGCTTCCGGAAACTTCACAAATGCAAAGCCAAATATGTGAATACGCCAATTTTACAACTCTAATTTTAACAAATGCTCAATATTAAAATTCTTCTATTTGAATTATTAAAATATTCGCAAAAAGAACTTTACGTTTTTTAACTTTTATAAAAAACTGTACTTTTGACACATCAAATGAAAAGTAACAGCGCAAAATATCAATCTACAATGACAACTCCAACTAGAGTTGCAATTGCTGCTACAACAATTTCTACTACAACTACTACTACCCCTTAGGGGTATACATTTTACATATAAACCTAGGTTATCTATACTTTTTTCTTGAAAGAAGAGAGTTATTGGATACATAAAAAACATTTACAAAGAAAAAAAAGTCGCAGTTTTTAGTTTCAGTTCACAGTTGATAAAATTTGAACCTTTGTTACTCAAAATCTTTGCACCTTATTAAAAAACATCAAAATGAAAGTATTAAAATTTGGCGGAACTTCGGTTGCCAATGCTCAAAATATAAAACTCGTTCTCGAAATAGTAAATCAAAAATCTAAACAAGATAAATTAGTTGTAGTAGTTTCTGCTCTAAGCAAAGTGACCGATTTATTGCAATTAGCAGCAGCAAAAGCAGCAGCAAACGACGAAAGCTTTAGAGAAATTGTAGCCGAAATCGAGAAAAAACATCTTGACACTTTAAAAGAATTAATTCCGGTAAGCGAACAAAGTAGTTTATTAAGCCACGTAAAAAGAATCATCAATCATTTAGAAACATTATTGGATGGTTGTTTTTTATTGGGTGAATTATCTCCACGAACTGCCGATACTATTTTGAGTTTTGGAGAATTACTTTCGTCTTATATTATTGCGCAGGCTTATCAGCAAATCGACAAAAATGTTGTTTATAAAGACAGTCGCGAATTAATTAAAACAGATCATAATTTTGGTAAAGCCGTTGTAAACTTTGAAGTTTCGAACCAATTGATTCAAGGTTATTTTGCCGAAAATCAATCGCAAATTAATATTTTACCCGGATTTATCTCTCAGACTCTTGACGGAATCACTACAACTCTAGGTCGTGGCGGTTCTGATTATACTGCAGCTATTATTGTCGGAGCTCTTGAAGCAGAGCAGTTGGAAATCTGGACAGATGTAAACGGTATGTTTACAGCAAACCCAAAAATTGTAAAACAAGCAAGACCAATTGCAACAATTTCGTATCAGGAAGCGATGGAATTATCGCATTTTGGTGCAAAAGTGTTGTATCCGCCAACAATTCAGCCCGTTTTAAGAAAAAACATTCCAATTTTAATCAAAAATACTTTTGAACCGGAAGCCGAAGGAACTTTAATTTCGAATCACGTTTCATCAAAAGACACCGTTGTAAAAGGAATCAGTCATATTGATCATATTTCGTTGGTAACTCTTGAAGGTCCGGGAATGATTGGAGTTGCGGGTTCATCAAGACGTTTATTCGAAGTATTGTCTCAGGAAAAAATCAATGTTATTTTTATTACTCAGGCATCTTCTGAGCATTCTATTTGTATCGGAATTTTAAATTCTGATGCAGAAAATGCCGAAATCGCAATCAATAAAGCTTTTGAAGTAGAAATTCTTCAAAATAAAATTGATCCTGCGATTGTAGAAAAAGACCTTTGCATTATTGCTTTGGTAGGTGAAAACATGAAAAATCACCAAGGTTTAAGCGGAAGAATGTTTAGTACTTTGGGAAAAAATAACGTAAACATTCGTGCCATTGCGCAAGGTGCTTCTGAACGTAATATTTCGACTGTAATTAACGAAAGAGACGTTAAAAAAGCATTGAACACTTTACACGAAAATTTCTTTGAAGAAAACACTAAACAGCTCAACTTATTCGTGATGGGCGTTGGAAATGTGGGCGAAAAATTCATCGAACAAATTCACTCTCAAAAGAAATTCTTAAAAGATAATTTAAAGATCAATGTTCGCGTAATTGCTTTGTCGAACTCTAGAAAAATGCTTTTCGACGAAGACGGAATTTCTCTAAAAGAATGGCAAGCCAATTTAGACAAAGGCGAACCTGCAAACAAAGAAGAGTTTATCGAACGTGCCAAAGATTTGAATTTACGTAATAGTATTTTTGTTGATATTACAGCAAATGCAAGCGTTTCTGAAACTTACGAAAACTTCTTAAAACAAAGTATTGCGGTTGTAACTTGTAATAAAATTGCCTGTTCATCTGCTTACGACAATTATAAAAAATTAAAAAACCTATCACGTCAGTACAACGCTCCGTTTTTGTTTGAAACTAATGTTGGTGCAGGTTTACCAATTATTGATACTGTAAAAAACTTAATTGCTTCTGGCGATAAAGTGCATAAAATCCAGGCGGTTTTATCAGGAAGTTTAAACTTCATTTTCAATAATTTCGACAAAAATAATTCTTTTCACGATGTTGTAAAAGAAGCCGGAGTTCAAGGTTTTACAGAACCTGACCCAAAAATTGACTTGAGCGGAATTGACGTTGCACGTAAAATCCTAATTCTTATTCGCGAAAGCGGTTACGAAATGGATATTGATGCCATTGCAAACGAATCGTTCTTGCCTGCCGAATGTTTAGCAACAGCAAACAACGATGACTTTTTTGCTTCGCTAACCAAACATGCTACACATTTTGAAGGTATTTATAACGAAGCTTTAGCAAAAGATTCAAGATTGAAATACGTTGCTCAATTCGAAAACGGAAAAGCAAGTGTTGGTCTTCAATTCATTCCAAAAGATCATCCTTTTTATAATCTAGAAGGAAAAGACAATATCGTTCTTTTCTACACAGATCGTTACGTAGATCAGCCTTTATTGATAAAAGGCGCCGGTGCCGGAGCAGCTGTTACGGCTTCAGGAATTTTTGCGGATGTAATTCGTATTGGAAACGTTTAGTAGAGGTACAAAGGCTCAAAGGTGCAAAGGGACAAAGTTAGAAACCTTTGAACCTATGAACCTTTGCCGCTTTGAACCTTAAAATAAAAAATATTGAGTGGCAAGACCTCTGAACCTTTGAACCTTTGCCACTTTGAACCTATAACAAATGACACAAATAAAACTATTTTGCCCGGCAACTATTGCAAATCTCTCATGCGGATTTGACGTACTTGGACTTTGCTTAGACAATGCGGGCGATGAAATGATTGTTCGAAAAGTAGATCAAAAAGGAGTTCGAATCACAAAAATTGTGGGTGCCGATTTGCCTTTGGAAACTGAGAAAAACGTTTCGGGAGTTGCGGCTCTTGCAATGTTAGAAGCTTATGAAAGCCATTTTAAAGTGATCGATTTTGGATTTGAAATCGAAATCTACAAACATATTAAAGCCGGAAGCGGAATTGGAAGCAGCGCTGCAAGTTCGGCTGGAGCAGTTTTTGGAATTAATGAATTATTAGGACAACCCTATTCTCGTAAGGATTTGGTGCAATTTGCCATGCAGGGCGAAAAATTAGCCAGCGGAAACGCACACGCAGACAACGTTGCTCCTGCCCTTTTAGGCGGATTTACTTTGGTAAGAAGTTATGCTCCGCTTGATATTATCAGGATTGATAGTCCCGAAGAATTGTTTGCAACGGTGGTTCACCCTCAAATTGAATTGAAAACTTCGGATGCGCGTTCGGTACTAAAGCAAAATGTTTCCTTAAAAAGCGCCATTATGCAATGGGGAAATGTGGGCGGATTAATCGCAGGTTTATACACCAAAGATTATGATTTAATTGGAAGATCGCTTCACGACGAAATTGTTGAACCTCTGCGAAGCGTTTTGATTCCGGGATTCGATCAAATCAAACAAACGGCTCTTGAAAATGGTGCTTTAGGTTCTGGAATTTCGGGTTCTGGTCCCTCGATTTTTGCGCTAAGCCGAGGAAAAAACACCGCCGATCAAATTGCCAAAGCCATGAGCGAAGTTTACGAAAACATGAATTTACCATATGAAATTCACGTTTCGAAAATTAATCCTGATGGTGTGCGCATTTTGTAAAAAGTATTAAGTACGAAGAATTAAGTATTAAGAGTTGTACATAACGTTTGTCAGGCTGAGCGGAGTCGAAGCCCACGCAAAGTACAGACACAAAGTATAACCATACCGTTTGTCATTCCGAGGAACGAGGAATCTCCACAAGTAACTCCATAACGTGAGTCCAATCTTTGTCGAGCTTCTCGCGGAGATTCCTCGTTCCTCGGAATGACAAAAAAAACGAATATAACTATTGGAATTTGGAATTTTAAAATTGGAACTTATTTATCCCATTTCTAAAATCTAAAGTCTAAAATCTAAAATTAGAAATGAAATACTATAGTTTAAACCATAATGCCCCAAAAGTTTCCTTCAAAGAAGCTGTTATACAAGGATTAGCGAGTGATAAAGGATTATATTTCCCTGAGAATATAACGGCTTTAGATGCGTCATTTTTTGATAAAATCGAAAGTTTAAGCAACGAAGAAATCGCTTTTGAAGCCATAAAACAATTTGTTGGAGACGAAATTCCAGCTGAGAAACTAAAAGAAATTATTGCCGAAACTTTATGTTTTGATTTTCCTGTTGTGAAAGTCGAAAACGGAATTTACTCTTTGGAGTTGTTTCACGGACCTACAATGGCTTTTAAAGATGTTGGAGCGCGTTTTATGTCGCGTTGTTTGGCATATTTTAATAAAGACAAAAAAGACAGTAAAAACACGGTTTTAGTTGCTACATCTGGAGATACGGGCGGTGCTGTTGCAAGCGGATTTCTGAGCGTTGACGGTGTTGATGTTGTGATATTATATCCGTCAGGAAAAGTGAGCGACATACAGGAAAAACAATTAACGACTTTAGGACAAAACATAAAAGCGCTGGAAGTTGATGGTGTTTTTGATGATTGCCAGGATATGGTAAAAAAAGCGTTTTTGGATGAAACTTTAGCGCACAAAAACCTAACCTCAGCAAATTCTATAAATATTGCGCGTTGGTTGCCGCAAATGTTTTATTTCTTCTTTGCTTACAAAGCCTTGAAAAGCCAAAACAAACATTTGGTTTTCTCTTGCCCAAGCGGAAACTTTGGAAATATCTGCGCCGGAATTATGGCAAAAAAATTAGGTTTACCAATTGAGCATTTTGTTGCGTCTACAAACGTAAACGATACCGTACCAAGATTTTTAGAAAACGGAAAATACGACCCGAAACCTTCTAAAGCGACAATTTCTAACGCAATGGATGTTGGAAACCCAAGTAACTTTATTAGAATTCAAGAATTATACAATAACGACTTAAAAGCTTTCGAAAAAGACTTTTCATCGTACAGTTATACTGATGAAGAAACACTAGTTGCTTTAAAACAAATCTATAATACTGATGGTTACATCGCAGAACCACACGGCGCTGTTGGTTATTTAGGTTTGAAAAAAGAATTGGAGAAACACCCTAACGCCATTGGTATTTTCTTAGAAACAGCGCATCCTATTAAATTTCTAGATGTCGTTGAACCAGCTTTAGGAATTACGCTTCCTATTCCTGCTCAAATTGAAAGTGTTATTAATGAGGAGAAAGTTAGTGTGAAGATTTCTAGTTATGAGGAATTGAAAGCTTTCTTAGGGTAAAAAACATATACAAAGATGATCAAAGCGAGTATAAAAAAATACTCGCTTTTTTTATTGCATTACCATTAATTATTTTGAATTAATATATAAAATATCAAGTACGGAAATCCGTAAAAATTGGCAATAAAAAACACATATATTTGAAAAGTAAGAAACCGAAATAAAGTTTCGCCTATAAACAAGTTGGCGGCAAGCAGAAACAAACATCCGTACCAATAAGAAACAAATGAAAATACGAAAAATAGAACTAAATGACATTAAGAATTTATCCGAGCTTTTTAATGACTACCGAATTTTCTATGAAATGGAATCTGACTTGGAAGGGGCAAAGAAATTCCTGCTTGAAAGAATTAAAAACAAGGAATCCGAGATTTTTGTAGCAGAGAATCCAGAAAATAACTTAATTGGTTTTGTTCAAATGTATCCAATTTTCTCATCGACAAGGATGAAAAGACTTTGGCTTTTGAATGATTTATTTGTTGCTGAAAATCACAGAGGACTTGGAGTTTCGGTTTTGTTAATCAATAAAGCAAAAGAACTTTGCATAGAAACCAATTCTTGTGCAATAGTTTTAGAAACTGCAAAATCAAACGATGTTGGAAACAAACTATATCCAAAAGCTGGATTTTCAATAGACTTAGATCATAATTATTATTCGTGGAATAACAAATAAAAAAACAATGTTAGAAATTAGACCTATTTGCGAACATTGCGCAAAATCTTTACCAAACGAAAGTGAAGAAGCAATGATTTGTACTTTTGAATGTACTTACTGTAAGGATTGTGTAGACAATCTCTTAGAAAATGTTTGCCCAAATTGCGGAGGTGGATTTGAGAAAAGGCCAATTAGACCGAAAGAATTGCTACTGAAATATCCATCCAAAATAGAACCTCTACTAAAGCCAGTTAATTTAATTGAGTTTGAAGTTTTGAAGAGTAAAAACAAGGATTTAGAACCCAACAAACGATAATGCCAGCCGCCAACAGCAGTTTGGGTAGATTAGGGCCCGATCGCGCAGATTTATTTATACAACGATACCTCAAAGTTAGCGCGGATTTGCAATCCGTGCCCGCAACAGTAAGACACAAAAACAAATCATTTAAACAAAAGTTACACAAATTAATGCGCTTTTATATTTAGAAAAAGAAGAAACCAATCTTTGCGGGCACGGATTGCAAATCCGCGCTAACGTTGCTGAGATAAATCTGCGCGATCGGGGTAATATCAATAACGATATGAGCCAATTACAGATAGACTACAATAATTATAAATATCTAAAAAAATAAATTAAAATTATTCGCAAATAAAAGGTGCTATTTCCTGAAAATATTGATCAAACAGATTACCTCCACGATCTTTAAATGCTTTTATACTGGGATGACAACATTTGATAGAATTATCTATGTAAAGGTTTAAAAAAATTGTTTCTTTACTGACAACTAAAGTTGTCAGGTCATTACGAAAACACTCAAGAATATATAAATTCAAATTTTTACTTACATCAAGAATAATTATATGGTTAAAGGAACAATAAAGTCTTTTCAATTCTCTATTGTTACTTACATCAAGCTTGATAAGTTGGTTCCTATCAAAATTAAGCCATTCCAAATTTAGATTCTTACTTAAATCAATTGAACTAATTTTGTTATTGTAACATTCAAGTCTCTTTAAATTTACGTTTTTACTTAAGTCAAGTTTTGTAAGTTTATTATAACTGCAATCAAGTTTTGTCAAAGCTACATTTTTACTAAGATCAATTGTTACAAGTTTATTGTCACTACAATGAACTCCTGTTAAAGAAGTAAAATATTGTATCCCCGACAATGAAATAATATCTTTTCTATTAATACTCATCAATTCATTGTAGGAAACAACAGAAGAATGATTTGAAATAAATTTACCATCAGGAGTAAAAGCCAATGGCACTATTGTCTTTAAATAAGCTTTAAAGTTTGCATCTGGTATTTCAGCATACACCGGAGATGGGTCATTTTTTTTAAAACAACTATAACTTATATTTGTAATTATAAGCATTACAAAAAAGATTATTATCCTCATCAAAACTTTCTTCTTCTTTTGCGCTGTAAATATATTTTTTACCATTACTATTTTTAAAATGTCTTATTGTATGCAAGTTTATAAATTAAATCATTTTAGAGCAATATATTTGTAAGTTTTTTTCTAAATAAAAAGTAAATTACCCGATCGCGCAGATTTAGCTCCGCAACGATAGCGCGAATTTGTAATCCGTGCCCGCAAAGATTGGTGAGTATTCTTTGAAAAAATGTCCGCATAGATTTGTTTAAGCAACGATAGCGCAGATTTGTAACCCGATCGCACAGATATATCTCAGCAACGATAGCGCGGATTTGCAACTAGCGCTAGCAACTAAGAACTAAAAACAACTGAGAACTATTATGAAGTTTTACACATTAGTTTTTTCAATATACCTACTTTGCATATTTCATGAAATAAGAGAAAAGAAAAATGAAAATCCTATCTTAGGGACTTGGAAGGTTTCTGGAATGTTCTGTTCTGAAAAAGAAGAAGTGCCTAAAGGTTTTTCATTTACTTTTTTTAAAAATGGAAAAGGTTATTTAGAGCACGAAAAAGTAATAGAAAAAGAACCTTTCATATGGCAGATAAATTCAGACACACTACAACTAAAATTCGAACGTGAAAGTGAAGTTAAAAACGTGCTTTTTAAAAAGGATAAATTTCTTTTTAGAAGGTTACCTTATAATAAAAAACATATTGAATTAAGATATTTAGATTTTAAAGAATGTGGTATTGAGTTAGAATTTATGGAATAAAACCAATTGAAACCTGCACGAGTGTGGCACTCGCGCCAACAATTGAACATAAAAAAAGAGATCTTAATTAAGATCTCTTTTTTTATTTACTATATGTTCAAAAACGTTTATTCCAGCTCTGCGAAGTGTTGCGATCGCTGTGCGAAGTCTCCCGACTTCGTACCCGTTCCAATTAACTACAAAGCAAATTACAAGAAATTGGAGCGGGATATAGGAGTGTGGGTACGAAGTCGGGAGACTTCGCACAGCATAAAAGAAGCTCGCGCCAGCAATTGAGCATAAAAAAAAGAGATCTTAAGATCTCTTTTTTTATTTAATATATATTTAAAAACGTTTATTTCCCGTTTAATAATTTCTCCAAATACTCAACTTTATCTTTTTCAGCTTGCACCAAACGTTCGTAAAGTTCTACAACTTTATCTAAAGGGTTAAAAGTACAATTGTAATTAAGTCCTGCATTTACAATACCATTATCGTGATACGTATTACCAATAATATTTAAAACCGCTTCTTCTGAAAAGTTTTTAATTGCTTCAACAGAAACCCCAAGAGCTTTTGCAATTTCCGAAAGTCTTTCTTCTTCAACTGTTTCGCTGTTTTCGATTGCAGAAACAGTTTGCTGGCTTACTCCTAAAGCATAAGCAAGAGCTTCCTGCTTCATATCTTTAAGCTCTCTAATACGGCTAATATTTCTGCCGATATGTTTTGGTTTTGTTGCTGTACTCATAATTCAAAGATATTTAAAAAATTTAAACGAAAATAAATTTCGGTAAAAAACAGGCTTTATTTATAAGATAACCAGTTGGGTGTAATTCAAAAAAAAAAAAATTAACACATAGAATCATAGATTTATTGTTTTTAAAAAAGGAGTACAAAAAAGAAACTAGTTTCTTAGCACATAGTCCCGATCCCGATCCGTCGGGACGGGATTTGTTTATCCTAGTCAAACGCCTTTTACAAGTTTACAATCCCGACGCTTCGGGACTATGATTCTATGTGTTAAAATAATTACATCCAACGGGTTATAAGATACTCTTTTTAATAATTTATGTAAATTATTTTTCCTCGCTTGTTTCTTTTCTGGACTTGTAGTGTTTTAAAAATTCACCTTTGGGAGTTCCGTCGTCAAAAGAACTAAATTTTATTATTGTTCCCGTTTGTTCGCGTGCTTCTTCGCCTGTAAAACCTTCATATTCTATTCGATATAATGCCGAGAACAATTGTGCTCTACCAATTCCGTGGTAACAATGAATTAAAACTGGGTAATTATCCTTGTTGTCCATTATTTTAAAAAACGACTGCAAGGTTTTTTCACTCGGAATTTGATCTGATCCGTTGTTAAAGTAATGAACTCCTTTTATTTTTTCAATTGCTACCTTTTCGGCCACAAGTTCTTCTGGAATTTCGGGATTATTTATAGAGTCCATAGTACCCGGAAAGCGTAAATCGATTACAGATTTAATATGATATTTCTTGATGTAATCTTCGAGTTCATCAGGCGGGATTACACCAGATTTATATACTTTTCCTTCGGTTATGGTTTTAAAATTATGGTTGATATGCAAATCATAAACATATTTCCCTACACCTACAAGCACAAGTGCAACAACCGCAATAGCGATTATCATTTTTTTCTTTTTCATTTTATATTTATTTGTGAGTTTATTTTTCTTTGTAATACAATTTCTGATCGATTACTCTATCGTAATAATCTTCTATAAAGGCTTTGCAGTTAAGTTCTATTTCCTGCATTTCGGCATTTCTACTGCTTATCAAATTGTTTTTTAATTCTTTGTCATTCTTATCATAAAAGCCGAGTGCTTTTTTCCCGTCAAACGTGCAGATGTAGTTTCCTTTAGAAAATTGATAAATTGTACCTGTAGAATTAATTACAAATGGTTGCGAAGATTTTTTATCGAACAAACTTCTGCCCCAACTTCTAAATGGTTTAGGATATCCTACCATATCTAATATTGTGGGGTAAATATCTATTTGTTGTGCCAAGTCTGTATCAACACCAACATACTTACTATTGGGCTGATAAATTAAAATAGGAATTGCATATCGATTTATGGCTTTTTCATATTCTTCGTAATAAATCTGGTTGCAGTGATCGGCTACCATAACAAATATTGTATTCGAAAACCAGGGTTTCTTTTTGGCTTCGTCAAAAAATCTTTTTAGGGCGTAATCTGTATATTCTACACATTTATGTATGGGAACTCCTCCTTCGCGAAATCTGTTTTTATATTTTTCGGGAACAACATAAGGTTCATGCGACGAAACGGTAAAGACACTGGCAAAAAATGGTGTGGCTTTTTTATCCAGCGTTTTTTCCATGAATTGTAAAAAAGGCTCGTCCCAAATTCCCCAATAACCATCAAATTGAGAATCATCATTAAACTCTGTTCTTCCGTAATAATTTTCAATTCCCAAAATATTAGAGAATCCTAAAAATCCCATCGAACCATTTGCAGCGCCATGAAAAAAAGAAGTATTATATCCTTGACTTTTTAAGGTTGAAGCCAATGATTCTATTTTTTGCTTTGGATATGGCGATGATGTAAAAGCATCTTTAAAAGAAGGAATTCCTGCTAATACGGATGACATGCCATGAATAGATTGACGCCCGTTTGCATAAGCGTTTGTAAAAATCATACTCTGTTGCGACAAAGAGTCTATAAATGGCGTATGACTTTTGTAATTGGGTATTTTAGTGTCTTTATTAAATGCGCCAATATATTCCTTGCCAAAGCTTTCTAGTATAAAAACAACAACATTTGGTTTTGTTTGTGGATTGTTGTTGTATTGTTTTATGGGTTGTACTTTTTCTAAAATTACTTGTTCGTTTACATCTTGATAGCTTACTTTTTTAAAGCTTTCTGTAAACATGGTTCTAATAATTGCAAATGGAGTGTTTAGCACAATATCCGAATGGACAATATTGGTTACATGGCGACTAGCGTCTAATAAGTTTATTGGTCTGGTAGCTTTATTAAAATCGCCTCCTCTTATTCCGCCAATGGTAAGTAAAACAATAATTAAAAAGCTAACTGTCGAAAATCCAAAATAATACACTTTGTTTGCAGGAACCTCAACTTTAACGGTGACTTTTTTATACAGAAATACCCAAAATGCCGAAAAAATCAGGAATAAAACGGGAACATACCAATAATCAATAATAAAGCTAAAGAGCAGTGTCATTTTATTAGTTTCGTGTTCTAAAACATTTAAAACCGCAACTGTGGTTCTGGCAAAAGTGTATTTGTAGTAAATAAAATCTACAAAATTGGTTGCATAGGCAATTAAATTGGTCGTAAAATAAACGTAGAAAACTACTTTTTGATAACCGGCATTTGTGTTTCTATATAAGGGAATTACGGACAGTAGTATAAAAAGCAAATTGACATACAAAATGGCAGTAGTATCAAATGCCAATCCATAATAACAAAGCGAAATAAACTCAGAAAATGAATCTACTTTTAAGATGCTTTTATTAAAGAGATAAAATAAAACTCTGGCGAAAAAATAAAAAAGATAGACTAATGAAAGTCTGTAAAAAAAAACTTTAAACTCGTTTAAACGTAAGTGCTTGAACATTTTAGATAAATTATTTTAATGTAATCTGCATAACTTACCACGTAGCGATTATAAATAAACTATTTGGTGGTAATGAAAATCTAAAATCAAAAACAATAAAAATTATTTTCTGATTTCAGATTTTACAAATGTAAGAAAATACTACAAACAAATACTTGTAGTGAATTATATTTATAACATATTTCTTACTTTAAAATAAATCTAAACGAAAAAAAACATCATAATAGCTACAAAACCCGAAGACTTTGTACCTATTATGATGTTCCTACAATAAGAAATGGTATTATTTTACCTTGAATGATTAATTTGTAATCGAAAAAGTTACCAAAACTCCTTTATGATCTGTTGGCCATATACCATTTGGTTTTAAAAACGTGTCCTGATCGTGGGTCTCCTCTCCTTTCCCTCTTACAATACTACCCGTTGGCCCTACAATTAAGGCATCTGTAAGTGACAATTTTTTGTTGGGATAAAAATAGATAAAATCAATACGATCTCTTTCGTCGGCATCTTTCGCCCATAAAAGTTTAGATAACTCCACATCGGTATTATAAGCTGGCCAAGTAAATCCTGGGTATTTAACCGGATCAGGATATTTTACTCTATACGAATCCAGAAAACCATTATTTTGAAGCGTTAAACTATTGTGCCACGGTACAACAACTCCGTTATGATCAAATAAATCTTTGGTTGCCGCTGTCCAATCTAAATGCGATGGCTCATTAAAATCTCCGCCCAAAAGCACCAGATTTCCTTTTTGTTGTTCTTTTAAAGCATCTTTTACAAAGAGCACAATCTCTTCGTCACGTTGTGAATCTATGTTTTGTTTCAGGATTTTATGTGTATCAACAATAGGTTCTGGTAGTTTTTTCCAATCAATTCCGTCGTAACCTCTTGGCAAATAACAAGCATAATGTGTATAATCTAAATGTGCCGAGTATACTGCAATACTGGTTTTCTTGTTTAGCTTAATCATACACTTGGTTACAGAACTTGAATTTATGGCCGAAGTAGATTCAATAGGAAATTTTGACAAAATAACGGCATCACTTTTAAGACTGGAACTATAAAAAGTTGTTCCTTTTGCTTTTAGTACTTCTAAAATATGTTGCGTAAAAATGACTCCATTGTAATTTCGCACTTCACTCAGCAAAACAATATCGGCTTCTGACTGAAGGATTACATCTGCAATTGCATCAAATCCTCCTTTTACTGAGGTTCCTTCGTGCCACGTATTTAACGAAAGTACTTTTAACTGCCCTTTAAAATCCTTTTCTACCAAAGACATGTTGGAAGTTTTAATACTAAAAGCAGTCATAGCGCTTACCGCTGTTCCAAAAAATAGCAAAGTAGCAAGGAATAATATTTTATTTTTCATTGAATAATTTATAAAAAGAGTTTTTACTTCTATTATTAATTTGCCAAATTCAAACTGTACTCGAATGCAAATCAATGCTGAAATTTAATATTAAAATCTATTGATTCCAATTTTAGCTTTAAAAATCAAAACCACAAATCATACTGATTGATTCTCAGTACAATTTGTGGTTTTAATTAAGGCAATTAAGTTGTGTAAAATTATTGGCTTTAAATCTTTACAAATAAAATGTTCTATTTGTAAATAAAGCTCATCTTAACATCTGTAAACTTTTTAAAGTTTGTCGAATTCACTTCTGTTATTGTTGTTCCCGACATTAAAATTTCGGCTAATCTACCAAACTCATCAAGATTTCTTTTTAGTGTAATACTATTAAAAGCTGTTGGTTGAGGCAGGTAATTTTTATAAATATTATCAATTTTAATAACATTGTTGGTGCTTTTTTTACCTATTCTGTCTTTAACCACAATGTCCATTCCGTAATTAAAGGCGTAAAAAAATGGCGTTTCGTAAATCATGTCACCCATATTGATGTAAGGACTATTGTCGTAAGTATAATTAACCTCAACGACTTCTCCAGAATATCCTGTTTCTTTCATTTGAGTAACATTACCGTTCTCAATTTTATAATCTACTTGTCTGTTTAAACGATAGTTTTTTCCGTTGTTACTACTTCCGTAATACTCTAATCTTGTAAGGTAATTATTGGTATATTTAAACAATACAGAGTCCTTGCTTGAACTACGAACTTCTTTAGTCGATTCTACTACATCAAAACTACTGTTTACCATTAATGTGATATTACCATTTTGCAAATGCAACGATCTCTTCGAATTTTGTTTAAAACCAGCTATTGGGTCATCTAACATATCAATTTCGATCAAATTATCATTTATATACGTAACGCCATAAACCCAACCTGTAAAACTAATTTTGTTGACTCTTTTTAAATCATCATATTCATAAGTTTGCGGATCTCTAGAATAGCCAATATCCATAGATTTTGGGTAAAGAATTGAAACTAATTTTTGATTGGCAGGATTAATAACTTCTGGTTGTACAGGATTTGGTTTTGTTGGAGAATCTCCAGAATCTGAAGAGCAGGAAGTAATTGTAAAAAAAATAAATGGTAATAAAAATAATAGTAATTTTTCTGATCTCATATTTAATTTGTTTTTGATTGGGGTTAGTAAAACAGGAACATATCCTTAATTTTCCGATGCCAAATGTAAAAATTTTATTATCAAAAATAAAAGCAAAAAAGCAGTTATTCGAATTCTTTTTTAATTATGAAATTAGTTTTTTGTAAGCATAATCACTATGTTTGGCAGCATAAAAATAAATTATGAAGAGACGGAATTTTCTTAAATCAACGCTGCTTTTTGTTACATCGGTACAAGTGTTTCCCAACACGATTTTAAATTTGACTTTAGAAGTTCGAAACAACTTCAAATACATTTATACGAACGCGAAGCTTAAAAATCAGTTCTTTCTGTTTTTAAAAAATGTATTCAATTTATATCCTGAAAAAAAATTCCACGACTTAATTTATCAAAACACCATTGCAAAAAATACAGACAAAGAGATTTATTTAGCCACACAATCTAAGTTGGACGATATAACTCCTATGCTTTCCACCTTCCGTTATCAGCTTCCGGCTTTGATGCATCAAAAAAATGAAATGTCTGTCGAAACAGTTTCTTTACTAGGCGAAGGCAGTTCGTATAACGGATATTTAGAAATTGGTTCTTCGGGCAGGTATTTAGATTATCTGGAAGAAAGCGTTTCTATAAAAGGAAAAAGATATTATGCCGATGGCCGAAAACCTAAATATTCTTTTTCTGAAATGGTCGATCGAGGTCAAATCGCCGTTGGTGCAGAATATATTCAGTTTACAGATTACAAAACCAAATTTGCAGACCACGTACCCAAAAACAGTTTAGACCTAGTAACGGTATACATTGGTTTTCATCATTGCCCTTTAGATTTGCGAACGCAATACATTTCGTCTATTAGAGATACAATGCGAATTGGCGGAAAATTGATTTTAAGAGATCATAATTGCGATACCGAAGATCAAAAAGTATTGGTGGCCTTGGCGCACGATGTTTTTAATTTGGGCGTAAACGAAACCTGGGAATACAACAGTAAGGAAGTAAGAAACTTTTATTCGTTAGATTTTATTATTGATTTTGTCGAAAAAATCGGGTTCAAGTTTCATCAAAAAACCTTGTATCAAAAAGGAGATCCTACAAAAAATGCCTTAATGCTTTTTACAAAAATATAATCACCGTACTTTCTTCCATGAAAAAAATCTACCGTTTGATTCAAATTCTCTTTGTCTATTTTATAAAAATTATAAAGTTTCTATACACCCGAATCAAAAAGTCGATTCGATATATTAATAGCAAAAAGCGCTTAGCAATTCCGTTTTATAGTTTTCTTGCGTTTGTAATCTATATCTTTTTATTAATACAATTTTCGGGAGATCCTGCATTTGATAAAACACTTGAGAACAAAACCTTAAATGATGTTACAAAACTGAATCCTATTCAGGTTAATAAAATCATCGAACCCAAAACGGTAAATGAAATTGTTTCTGCTATAAAAAATACCACCGGCCCCATTTCTATTGGTGGAGGAAAATACAGTATGGGCGGACAAACGGCTTTCGAAAATAGTTTACATATCGACATGAGACTGTTTAATAAAATCGTCAATATTGATACTACAAAAAAGCAAATTACAGTACAAGCCGGAATTCGATGGAGAGACATTCAAAAAGTAATTGATCCTTTGAATTTGTCTATAAAGATCATGCAAACTTATTCTAATTTTACGGTTGGCGGCGCAATATCTGTAAATTGTCACGGAAGGTATATTGGTCACGGTCCTATAATTTCATCGGTATTAGAACTAAAAATTATTACTGCAAATGGCGATATCATAATTGCTAACCGAGATGTAAACCAAGATGTTTTTAATGCCGCAATTGGTGGTTATGGCGGTATTGGAGTAATTGCCGAAGCTACTTTACAATTGGTAGACAATGTAAAAGTCGAAAGATTTCATGAAGTAATGCCTATTGAAGATTACAAAGCTTATTTTGATAAAAATATTCGTAGCAATGAAAATGTAGTTTTTCAGAATGGAAATTTATATCCGCCTAAATACGATAAAATAATGAGCGTTTCCTGGCAAAAAACCACAAAACCGCTAACAGATAAAGATCGTTTAATACCCGAAGATGAAAATTATTGGCTCGAATCGCATATGGCAGGAGTTGTATCCTGGGGAAATTCAGGAAAATGGATTCGAGAATATACGATTGATCCTTTGTATTACATTCCTAAAACGGTACGATGGAGAAATAAAGAAGCTAGTTATGATGTAAAAGAATTAGAGCCTTCTTCGCGAGAAAAAACAACTTACGTATTGCAGGAATATTTTATTCCGGTAGAAAACATAAAATCGTTTATTCCGAAAATGAGTGCTGTTTTTCAAAACAATAAAGTCAATGTAATCAATGTTTCGCTCAGACATGCTTTGCCTGATCATGAAAGTTATCTTTCGTGGGCAAGAAAAGAAGTTTTTGCCTTTGTAATTTACTATAAACAAGGTACAAATCAGGAAGCAAAAGATCTTGTAAAAAAATGGACGCTTGAAATGACTGATGCTATTTTGAGCGAAAACGGAACTTGGTATCTTCCGTATCAGCCACACGCAACGGTCGAACAATTTCAAAAAGGATATCCGGACAGCAATAAATACTTTGAATTAAAAAACAAACTAGACCCAAATCAGCGATTTACAAATAAGCTATTAGACAAATACAATCCTTATGCGAAAAATATATTCGCCGAAGAAAAAAAGAAAACAAAAGACTATTTTAGAGCCGAAGAACAAACTGTTCTAACTGTTCCGGAATGGTATTTAGTGTACAATCCAAAAGAGTACGCAAATTATTTAGAAAGCGGTAAAAACCCTTCAGATTTTCCTTTTTACAAATCTATTGATGAATACTGGAAACTTTATGATCGTTCTCTAAAATTGACTTCAAAAGCTTATCCTGAAAACGGCGAATATAAAACGATGCTTCAGGTTATTGGCGTAAGTATGACAATGGAATATGGTGCTAAGATTCTTTATGAAAATACCATTGGAAGATTCTTTTCTTTATTCGCGGAAGAAAAATCATCTGAATCTGAGAAAGTAATTATTGAAGCTCAAAAAGCATATAGCGATTTTATTTACCAAACCGCATGGTACGAGTTTAAGTTTTTACCTTGGATTACGAAAGTTTGGACAGCATCTGAAAAATCAGATCACAGTATACTTCGAAAATGGGAAAGAACATTTCTTTTCACTATCGAGTTTTCATTTAAAGCTTTTTATTCTCAACTAATCGAATGGGCAGCAAAGTCTACTTATGAAACTCCGGCCGACAAAATTTATTTGATTGTTTCTAATGTCGATTCTATTAAAGAAAGCAAGGATATAAAAATTATCAAAAGAGATCGCGACAAAATGATGATTGCCATAACAAGATGGGAAGTTTTTACAAAAAAAATGATTGAACTCTCTAAACAAGATGTAAAAATCTTCGAGATTTCCGGCAACGACGAAATTGCAGTTTCTACGATTATGAATAAATCACAAGACATAAAGTTGCAAGACATAAAACTATTGTATCAATCCAGAATTGTTACCGATGAAAAGCTAAAAAGAATTGTTTATCTTTTACCTGTTGAAAAACTATTACCTTTTATTAAAAATTTACAAAGTAACAATGTTACTGTTGAGCATGTTTATGATTATTAAATAACCGAACGCTTACAAATTTTAAAAATGGAAAAACTCTTTCTAATTATATTAATTGTACAAATGCTATGTTATGGTTTAGTTGATTACTTTAAAATCAAATATGGAAGACTAATTGTGCTTTCAATATTTTTATCACTTTTTTTAATCTTCTTTCCTATTTATTTCAAGATTGACGACGAAAAACAAAAAACATCACTTATTTGTATTTACAATGCATTTGCTTATTTTGAAATCTATTGGAATATTGGTTTAACACTAGTTTTATCTTCTCATTTCGTTTACTACTATTTGATTAATCGAAAACCAAAAAGTACTTAATTTACTTTATGTAAAATCTAAATTTTTATAACTCCAATAAAAAAAACCTATGAACCAAAAAATTATAAAAACACTTTTAATCTTTATTTCATTAATAGTAGTTGCTTGCGGGAAAAAAGATTCTAATAAACCTTTTGATGAAGGAAATGTAAAGGATGAAATCTACACTAGTAAAGAAATTGGCTGGACATTAGAAATTCCCAAAGGCTGGTCTATTATATCCAGAGATAAAATGGAAAAAAATGATGAAAAAGGCCAAAAAGCGCTTGAAAAATCATCTGGCAAAAGAGTAGATATGAGTGCTTTAAAACACCTAATCAGTTTTCAGAAAGACAATTTCAATCTCTTTGTTTCAACTTCGGAACCATATAAAGAACTGAATCCTGGAGATCACAAAAAAAATGGTAAAACTGTACGAGAGTTAATTTATCAAACCTACATAGATCATGATATCAAAGCCGATTCATCATCAAGAAAAGAAATTATACAAGGCCTTGAATTTGATGCATATTATGTCACCATTTATGCTCCAGATGGAAAAGTAATTCTAAACCAAATTTTATACAACAAGCTTATTAATGGTTATGATTTTGGCGTAAACATAAATTACAACAATGAAAATGACAAAAATACTATGGTTGACGCGTTTAAAAAATCTAAGTTTAACCGTCGATTAAAGCAATAATTTTAAATTAATATACAAATAATTAAGTGTATAGCATACCATGATTACAAAAGCAACATTACAAGATATTCCTGCATTAACGATATTAATTAATTCTGCATACAGAGGAGAAACCTCAAAAAAAGGCTGGACTACCGAAGCCAATTTATTAGAAGGAAAAAGAACCAATGAAGAAGAACTAACAGAAACATTACTGGATCCTAAAAATACAATTCTGAAATTTACAGATAACAATACAATTATTGGTTCGGTTTTATTGATTGAAAAGGAACATCAATTGTACTTGGGAATGCTTACCGTTTCGCCAGAACTTCAAAACAGTGGAATTGGAAAAAAACTTTTGGCTGAAGCCGAAAATCACGCCAAAGCTTTAGGTTTATCTAGTATTATTATGACGGTAATTTCTGTTCGTGAAGAGCTTGTTGCGTGGTACAAACGTCACGGATATGTTGATACTGGCGAAAGAGAAGCTTTTCCTGAAAGCGAAATTCATGTTACGATTTCGGAAAACCCTTTGGAGTTTATTTATTTGGAGAAGAAAATTTAAGGGTCAAGAAAACAATCCGTTTTACTTTTGATTTCTCATTAAAAATAGAAAAATGTACATAAGACTTGTCCCTAAAAAAAATAGTAAAGCCTCTATATGGAGTGGCGGATTAACATATGAATATATGATATATCCAAAAACAGCTAACTATGCCGATAGAGATTTTATATTTAGAATAAGCAGTGCTACAATAGAGAAAGTACCTTCAGTGTTCACCAAATTTAAGGGCTACTATCGATACTTGGCTATGCTTGATAACTGCTTAGATATTGAGATAAACAAAGAAAAAAAAGTATATGAGAAGTATGAAATCATGAAATTTAATTCGGATGACGAGATTACTTCCTATACAAAAGGTATTGATTTTAATTGGATGGTTTCTGAAAAAGTTGTCCATCACAAACTGAGAATAACGAATAGTAGTCAGAATTGTGATGCTGAAATACTATTTTTATTTTCTCTGGATATAACAACTATTAAAATTAATGAGAATTGTTATGATCTAGAACCTTATGATTTATTAGTCATTGAAAATCCTGAAAAGGAAAATGTAATGCTTCATTCTTCTAATGAATGTCTTTATGGAATATTAGATTTTTAATCTGCTAATGTGTGGAGAAGAAAATTTAGTTTTTTTATTACGTACGTGAAATTTGCTCGCAAAGACGCAGAGACGCAAAGAAAAATAAAACCTTGCGTCTTCGCGCGTTTGCGAGATTTTAAATACAACGTTAGACGCACAGCTGTGCGTCTCTACAATATACCTTTGAACCTTAATGCCTAAGCAACTCAGTACCTCACCAACTCAGCATCTCTTCTTAATCTTTGACAAAAATTCATGCGAAACACCAAGATAAGAGGATAAATTTCTATTGTTAATCTTATCTATTTTGTGTGCGTATCTCTCAATAAATTCCAAATATCGTTGTTTAGAAGTTTTATTTAAAACATCGACTAATCTTTGCTGAATGGCGATATTAGCCTTTTCGACTATAAGAATATGAAACTGAAGTAACTTTGGTACTTGTTCAAACAAAAGTGCTTTATTGGTTTTGTTAATCACCAAAATCTCACTGTCTTCGATGGCTTTAATATTGTAGGTTGTTGGTTTTTGATGGTAAAAACTTTCGATATCACACATCCATTCGTTTTCGAAAGAGAAGAAAATTACACTTTCGGTTCCGTTGTCATTTAAAATGTAGGTTTTAAAGGCTCCTTTTAAAATGAAACCTTCATAAGAACTGTTTGAATCCTGAATTTGTAGGTATTCATTTTTTTTAAGTTTAATAAATTCTGTTTTTTCAACAACAAAATTCCATTCCTCATCAGTGAGTAGAAATTTGCGTTCAATGCTTAATCGTAGGTTTTTATACATGTGGTTTTTACTTTTATTCTTACTCAGGGGCGTAAGTAGGTGAATGAATGAAAAATAATGTAATCGATTACGTAAAAATATAATTTTTTGTAATGTGATGGTTACGAAATACATAATTAACAGTAAAATATTTTCAAAACATTGAACTTGTTCAACATTATTCATACAAATTATAAGCAGATTTGCAGTATTAACTATTTAAAACCACACTTAATATTATGAAACTTAAATCAATTTGTACAGTGTTAGCCCTAACACTAGTTTTTGGATTCGCAAGCTGCAACTCCGAAGAAATTGCCACTCCACAAAGTAGCGAAAATGCAATTATCGAAACCACAACACCTATTACCGGCAGTGCAACAGCAAAAGTTGGAAACTGTACTGAAGTTCCTGGATGGGCTTCTCAAAACGGAGGAACTACAGGTGGAGGAACATCTCCCGAAACGGTTGTTAGTAATTATGCTCAATTAAAATTAGCAATTGAAAACAGCGCCGTTAAGGTGATAAAAGTTACGGGTACAATTACTATCACGGCAAGATTGTCCTTGCAAGATCAAACGGGTAAAACTATTTATGGTGCAAGTGGAGCAAAACTGGTATCGACAGATCAAACTAAAGATGGTTCTGGTATTATCAACATTAAAAGATGTACGAATTTAATCATCAGAAATTTAATTTTTGAAGGACCTGGTGCTTATGACACTGATGGTTGGGACAATGCTATTTTGGACGATTGTCAAAATGTATGGGTAGATCACTGCGAATTTAGAGATGGTGTTGATGGAAACTTTGACATCAAAAACAAGTCTGATTATGTGACTGTTTCTTATACCAAATTTACTTACCTAAAAGCGCCAAAAGCGGGAGGCTCGGGAGGAACAGATGATCACAGATTCTCGAATTTAATTGGTTCTAGTGACGGTGCAACTGCTGATCGTGGAAAACTAAGAATTACTTTTGCTCGTTGCTGGTGGGCTGCAGGCTGCAAAGAAAGAATGCCTAGAGTTCGTTTTGGTAAAATACACATTATTAACAGTTACTTTAATAGTACAGTAACTAACAAATGTATTGCGGCAGGTTTTGAAGCCGATATTCGCGTAGAAAACAATGTTTTTGAAGGTGTTAAGACTCCAATAGATTTAATGACTGGATACACAGCAGTTACAGCAGTTGGAAACTCTTTCGTAAATACAACTGGAAACACAGCCGGAAGCAACACTGCGTTTACTCCACCTTATTCTATTTTAACATTAGCAGCAACAGCGGTTAAAGCAGATATTACTGCAGGAGCAGGTGCTACTTTTTCTGGTAATACTTGTGGATCGTTTTAATAAAAAATAGTTCTTTTTCTAATTATAGAACTAATATATTATCTCGCAAAGTCGCGAAGTCGCAAAGTTTGATATTCTTTGCGATTCTGCGACTTCGCGAGATTCTTTTTATAAAATATCTTAGACGCACTGCCGTAAAAAACCTTTGAACCTTTGTTACTCTGCACCTTTGAACCTAAAGAACCTACAAAACCAATTCGCTAAATAATCTTTGAATTGTTTTTTCTAAATCTTCAGACAAACCTGGGTGTGGTCTTGATGTTTGAATTGCCGAACTACGAATCGCTGTTAGCCATCTAAAACGTTCCGGAATATCCATTTCGCCAATTGGGCCGCCATCTTTAACTCCGTTTGCAATTTTTTCTAATGCAGTTATGTTACAATGCAATTGTTCAATGTCAAAATCGTTTGATAATGCTTCAATTTTAGCATCGTTTATGTAGTGTAATACTTTTATAAATTTGGCTTTTTTGCAAAATAAAATAATTCCGATGTTTAGGAATTCTTCGCGTTCCACTCTTGGTACCACACGAATTACGGCATACTCATATAAGTGACTATCTTGCATTTTGGGCTTGATTTACAAAGATTTCTGAATTGTTTAATCGGGTCTGTAAAAACTGTAAGTATACGTTTCTTAATGCTTCGGGAGTTTCATCTGTATCTTCCCATTGCAACCATTCTAGCGGAATCGTATTTACAATATCTTCCAGAATTTCATGCGTTAAAAGCGCTTTAAATTCGGTATCAACCTCTTTTAAAAGTGTAGCTTGTGGCAATAAAACGTGATCTTTTATCAATGCAAATGGACTTTTGGCATGTTGTTCCCAATTGTTCCAGGAATGATGAAAATACAAACATGCACCATGATCAATTAGCCATAATTCTTTATGCCAAATTAACATATTAGTATTTCTAAATGTTCTGTCAACATTAGTGATATAAGCATCTAACCAAACAATTTGTGAAGCCAGCTTAGCGTCTATTGTTGTTACAACCGGATCAAAAGTAATAGCACCAGATAAAAAGTGTAATGCAAGATTTAATCCCTGACTTCCTTGCAGTAAATCTTGAATTTCTTCGTCGCCCTCGCTTCTACCAAAAGCTTCATCAAGATGAGCAAAAACCAATTCTGGAAGCTGCAATTTTAGAGCTTTTGCAATTTGTCCGCCAACTAATTCGGCAATCAAAGCTTTTACACCATGACCGGCTCTTTTAAATTTTAAGACATATTTAAAATCGTCATCGGCTTCTGCCAAAGCTGGTAGAGAACCGCCTTCGCGCAAAGGCGTGATGTAACGTGTAACGTTTACCGTTCTGAGATCGAAATTGTTTTTCATAATACAAACTTACGAATTTAGATTTCTGATCGTAGAGTTTAGATTTTAGATTTTTTTTAATTGCAAAGTTTTACGCTAAGAATGATTTTAAAGTTGTTACTGTTTAAAGTACGCGGATGAAACAGATTCGCTAAAGCGATGACGCAGATTAACGCAGTTTTTTTCATTTTTGCTTCCTTTTTGTCATCCTGAGCGGAGTCGAAGGCGAGCCAATTGAAACGTGGGCTTCTCCCGTCCCGAAGCTTCGGGATCGGGATCGCTCAGCCTGACAACCCAATTTTCAAGTAAAATTAGAATTAAATCAATTATCTAATTGCCAAATTTTCTAATTATCTAATTCTAAAAAAGCTTTTCCAAGATTCTCAATAATATCTGAGGCAATAAACGATTGATAACCTGTTTGAGGTAAAGCAATATCAGCCGTTAAACCATGCAGAAATACACCTAGTTTCACAGCATATTTTGGTTCGTAGCCTTGTGCCAGAAAACTTGTAATTATTCCCGTTAAGGTGTCGCCACTACCAGCAGTTGCAAGTGCAGCATTTCCTGTAGTATTTTTGTAGATTTCGTTTTTATTAATGATGTGTGTTGGCGCACCTTTCATAACCACGATTACTTTATATTTCTCAGAGAAAGCGACCGTTTTTTGAAATTTTTCCGATTCAGAATTCCACTTTCCAATTAAGCGCTCCAATTCTTTTGGATGCGGAGTCAAAATCGTGTTTTCGGGAACTAACTCCAGCCACGATTGATTTTGTGCCAAAATGTTTAGCGCATCGGCATCGAGAACTAATGGTATTCTGTTTGTTCTTAAAAATTCGAATAACGCTTTTTGAGTTCCAAGCTCCTGCCCTATCCCAGGTCCAATTGCTATTACTTGCGGGATTAAAGGTAGATGGATATTGGTTATGAAATTGGCATTTTCATCGGTGACAACCATAACTTCCGGAATTGATATTTGCAGTATTTGATAACCGCATTTTGGTACAAAAGTCGTTACGAGTCCGCAACCAGATTTTAAACAAGCTTTTGATGCTAAAACTGCTGCTCCTATTTTGCCATAACTTCCGGCAATAATCACAGCATGGCCCTGAAGTCCTTTATGTGTATGAGGATTTACGGGTTTGTAAAATCTCAGTATTTCATTTTTTGTTATTAAAAGAGGATCTTTCATTGGAATGATTTATACTTTAAAGTTACATAAAAAATTGAAGAAGAAAGTGTTTCTTGTTTCCTAAAAGTCGCTAGCCCTGATAGGAGCGATATCCTTTTGTTTTTTTCTTTAGAAAACAAAAGATATAGCGGATAGCAGGAAATAGCTCCTAATCATTGCGAAATTTATAATTTAGACTACTAAAATTTGATATTTTTTGAATAAATTTGCGACACAATTTTATAAAACGACACAATGAAAAATACTGCGCTAACGCACATACATGAGAGTTTAGGAGCAAAAATGCTGCCTTTTGCTGGTTACAATATGCCTATTACTTACGAAGGAATTAACGCTGAACACGAAACTGTTCGTAATAGTGTGGGCGTTTTTGATGTTTCACACATGGGTGAGTTTTTGTTGACAGGTCCAAATGCTTTGGCTTTGATTCAAAAAGTTACTTCAAACGATGCTTCGACTTTGACAATTGGTAGAGCGCAATATTCTTGTTTGCCTAACAACGAAGGCGGAATTGTAGATGATTTGATTGTTTATAAAATGAAAGATGAAGAGTATTTACTTGTGGTAAATGCTTCGAATATTGAAAAAGATTGGAACTGGATTTCTTCGCACAATGATTTGGGTGTTGAGATGAAAAACCTTTCTGATGATTATTCTTTATTGGCAATTCAGGGACCAAAAGCGGTTGAGGCGATGCAATCTTTATCTTCTTTAGATTTGGCTGCGATTCCTTATTACCATTTTGAAGTTGGTGATTTTGCTGGTTTTAACGATGTAATTATCTCTGCAACTGGTTATACTGGTTCTGGCGGATTTGAAATTTACTGTAAAAACGAGAATGCTGAAACTATTTGGAACAAAGTTTTTGAGGCTGGCGCTGCTTTTGGAATTAAACCAATTGGATTGGCTGCTCGTGATACCTTGCGTTTAGAAATGGGATTCTGTTTATACGGAAACGATATCAACGATACTACTTCTCCACTTGAAGCCGGATTGGGATGGATTACTAAATTTACTAAAGAATTTACGAACTCTGAAAGTTTGAAAAAACAAAAAGAAGTTGGTGTTACCAGAAAATTAGTCGCTTTTGAAATGCAAGAACGTGCGGTGCCAAGACACGATTACGAAATTGTTGATGCTGAAGGTGCTGTAATTGGTATTGTAACTTCTGGAACGATGTCTCCATCTATGAATAAAGGAATTGGTTTAGGATATGTTACTGTAAACAACAGTGCTGTTGATAGTGATATTTTTATTAGAATTAGAAAAAATGATGTTCCTGCAAAAGTGGTTAAATTACCTTTTTACAAGAAATAAGTTTTAAAACCTATATATTGAAAATGCGTTGCTTTTAGTAACGCATTTTTTTTTGTTTAAGATTCTAACTAAAATGATTACTAGACACTTAGTATTAATTAAATCAAACTGTTTTGATGTAAGAAATTTTAGAGTAAAAAAATAGGATTTATAACTAAAAATAAACGTAACTTTAGTCTAAACGAAGATTTCGATTTATGAAAAAATTATTATTAGTATTCCTGTTTTCAACAACTGCACTATTTAGTCAAAATAGTGATCCAACTTGTGAAATAGTAAACAAAATAAATGCACTTATTCAGGCAGAACATATTAGGCCAAAGCCAGTTGATGATAGCTTATCTGTTTTTGTTTTTGACAATTTAATTAATGAATTAGATCCTTCGAGAAACCTATTTTTGAAGACTGAATACAACGATATGTCAACAAAATATCGCACAACCTTAGACGATTTTATTCTGAGTGATGATTGCAGTTTTTTAACAGACATTACGAGCACTTATAGAAAGGCACTCTTGAGAACCAAAACTGTTCTGGAGAAGATTCAGAGAGAACCTATCGATTACAGCAAAAAAGATACGATTCGATTTTATAAAAAATCGTTTCCATTTTACCTTAAAAGCGAAGATATAGAGAAGGTTTGGCTGAAAAAACTTCGTTATCAAATTCTGGACGATATCGCTGAAACGAGTGATAATCTGGATTCGATTAAAGCCAATTTTAAATCTATTGAACTAAAATCCAAAAAATTAATTCTTTCAAATGAAATTTGCCGAATAAGTACACTTTTGGAGAATAATACAAAGCAGGAAGAAAAATTCTATAATTTTTTCTGCACGTACTTTGATCCGCACACGGCTTATTTTAGTGATGATTCTAAAACAAGTTTTGTAGCTTCATTATCAAAGGAGCATTTGTCTTTGGGAATGACTGTGAATCTGAACGAAAAAAATGAAATTATTATCGCCGAATTAGACCCAAATGGTCCGGCTTACCAAACGGGACAAATAAAAAAAGGAGATCAGATTATTTCAATATCCAATCAAAAAGAAACTTTACAGGTTTCGTGCGCTTCATTAGAATCGATTTCGAATATGATTCTATCTGAATCTAATAAAAGTATTACGCTTACGCTAAAGCGAAACTCAGGTAAAAGTTTTGATGTTTATATTGAGAAGCAAGTAATGAAGGATGAAGAAAATTCTGTTTTTAGCTTCATTATTGGAAAAGACAGTAAGATTGGATATATTAAAATTCCGAGTTTTTATGCAGATTTAGACGGTACAAGCCGAAAAGGTTGTGCCGATGATGTTGCTCGTGAAGTAATAAAACTAGAAAAGGATAATATTAAAGGTCTTGTAATTGATCTAATTGACAATGGCGGAGGATCAATGGAAGAAGCTATAAAATTAGCCGGAATGTTTATTGATTACGGTCCGCTTTCGATTGTTGTTGATAACAATCAAGTCAAATCTGTAATAAATGATCCGTTTAAAGGTCTCATTTATAAAGGTCCAATTGTAATTTTAGTGAATAGTAATACGGCTTCGGCAAGTGAATTTTTCTCTTCTATATTGCAGGATTACAACCGAGCCTTATTAATAGGAAGTACAACTCTTGGAAAAGCAACAATGCAAACTATTCTTTCGCTTGACGAACATAAAAACACTGATTTTTTAAAGCTTAGTATCAATAAATTTTACAGAGTTACCGGAAAAAGCCACCAATATATTGGGGTTACTCCAGATGTAGTTTTGCCTGAGTTTTATGAAGGTATTTATCAGAAGGAAAGCGATTTTCCAACCGCAATTAAAAATGATAGCATTCAGACATCTCTAAAATTTAGACCTTATGCCAAAAGAAGTCTTATTGATAAACTGGCTAAGAACAGTTCAGCACGTTTGGCAGACAATTACTTTTTTACCAATATTAAAAAAATAAATGTAAAAATTGATAAGTTGGTTAATACTCCAAAAGCGGAGTTACCAATGACTCTCGATGCTGTTTTTAATCAAAAGAAAGTATTAAACTCTCTTTGGACAGAAATCAATACATTTAATGATGAAAATAATCCTTTAGATGTCTATAATTCTAGCGTTAATCAGTTTTTACTGGGTGTTTATCCAAACGACAAAACTATAAACCAGCACCAGATGGATAACTTGAAAACAAATCCTTACTTAAACGAAGCTGTTAACGTAATTAATGAATTTAATAGTTCGAAATAGGTTTAGAATATGAAATGAGAATAATTTTAACCGCAAAGTGCGCAAAGTTTTTGCTATTAATGGCGTTAATAAACGCAAAGAACGCAAAGCTTTGCGAACTTTTTTTTTCATAAAATCTTTAATGATGAAAACTTTGCGTGCTTTGCGGTAAAATCTACACAATCCAAACTAGAAACAAATCAAAAAAACTTAATCATTGATTTTGCATAAATAAGGAATAACCGTATTTTTGCATCTCAAAATAAAAAATTAGTAATGGGAAGAGCGTTCGAATTTAGAAAAGGAAGAAAAATGAAACGTTGGTCAGCAATGGCTAAAACATTTACCCGTATTGGTAAAGACATCGTAATGGCTGTTAAAGAAGGTGGCCCTAACCCAGATGCCAATTCTAGATTAAGAGCTGTTATACAAAATGCAAAAGCCGCTAACATGCCTAAGGACAATGTGGAGCGCGCAATTAAAAATGCAAGTAATAAAGACACTGCCAATTATAAAGAAATTCTTTTTGAAGGATATGCTCCTCATGGAATTGCTATTTTGATCGAAACTGCATCTGACAACAATAATAGAACTGTAGCAAACATTCGTAGCTATTTTAATAAATGCAACGGAACAATGGGAACTCAAGGTTCTGTTGAATTTATGTTTGATCATACTTGTAATTTCAGAATTGCCAAAGGTAATCTTGATCCTGAAGAATTAGAATTAGAACTAATTGATTTTGGTGCCGAAGAAGTTTTTGAAGATGAAGACGGAATCTTAATCTATGCGCCTTTTGGAAGCTTTGGAGCTTTACAAAAAGAATTAGAAAACAGAGGATTAGAAATTTTATCTTCAGGTTTTGAGCGTATTCCGCAAATTACCAAAGAACTTACTGAAGCTCAAATCGCTGATGTTGAAAAATTAATAGAAAAAATCGAAGAGGATGATGACGTAATGAACGTTTATCATACGATGAAAGAAGAGTAATATCTTTTTTTCTTCAAAAATTACACTCCAGAGAAATCTGGAGTTTTTTTTTGATTGATTTTAATATATTTATGACACTAATAGAAAACAATTAGGTTTATGAAAACACTTTCCTTAATCCTTATATTTTTAGGATTATCAATTCTTGCAACTGAAATAGTAAACGATTTTTATAAAACTAAAATATTTTATGCCTCATTAGATCCTCAAAAAAATTATTCTCCAGACACTCTGCTTGTTAATGAAGAAACAAGACCATCAAGTATAGGTAGCAATAAAACTACATGGATATTTCATGGATATTGCAAGTCTGATAAATTGAAGATTGGAATTTCAATACCAATGAATATTGTTTCAGCTACCAATTTCAACAGAAATAAAATTCCAATTTGGCGAATTAAAAATATAAATGATAAAATAATCTATAGAAGAATGGACAACAAAATTAATAGCCCTTTTTCATATGAAATGCGTCAATATTGGACTTCTCAGGTATTTATGATTGCTACAGTACCAGCTTTATTTTACTATTTAAGTATAAGAAGAAAAACGAAAAAAAAGCTAGAGAAGCAAATACCCTAAAAAATTATTAGATAAACTATTATATTTGCAAAGTTTCAAATCTAAATTAATTTAAATTATCACTTTATGCAAACATCAAAATACACCAAATTTGCTTTAATTATTTTAGTAATCTTATTTGTGGTTATAAGTGTTATAAGCTAATAATCGCAACAGACAATAAATTTAAAAGCCTTCTAAAGTTAAACTTAAGAAGGCTTTTTCACTATTCAAAAATATTTAATGCTACTAACAATTTAATAAACTAACAGTTTATTTTTTAACCCAAAAAATGTTTTTAATTTGCCGTCATCTTTTTTACAGGAGTATTTGTTATTTTCAACAAATAAGTTCCTTCAGGTAAATCATTAATATTTGTTGCATTGCTGCCTAATACTTTTTGTCCTTGCGAGAAAACCTCAACATTTTTTCCACCAGAATTTACATCAGCTGTAGAAATAATTGTACTTGTTACAACTGGCTTAGCAACTGTTTTCGTTTTCACTACTATTTTTTTATCTGTTTTTACAGCAACCGTTTCAGCAGCGACAATAACAGGAACAATAGCTTTAGATATGTTATAATACTCTTTTACCTGTTCATCTGTCAATGCAACGCTATAGATCTTTAAATCGTCTATATCAGCATTTATACCAACTGTAGTGTTTATTTCTCCAAGTCTAAAAATATTTCCTTTTGTTGAACGTGAAATTCCATCTACAGATTTCAGCATTTCTCCGTCACGGTATACTTTTGAAACCTTTCCGTCGAATGTTATTGTATATTGATACCAAACATCTTTTGCCAGCGGAGTAGAAACAATAACATCATTACTAGCACCCCAACCTGCCAAACTAAGGTCTGAATTAGAAGAAGTAGTTCCTTGTTGTAACAATCCACAATATTGAGCGCTATAAGCTGTTCCATAACCCCAAACGTAATTTGGAGCAGAAATAGAATTAAATTTTACCCAAATACTAACTGATCTTGCACTATTGCCTTGAGGAAGATTGTCTATAACTGCTTCCATTGCTTTATTAGTTAGCCGTTGAGCAGATTTAGCAGCTCCAGATCTATCGTTTACAAAATTGTTCGTACCGATAAAAGAGGAAGTATTATCAGTATTATTCAAAGTACCATTGAAAGCAAACTCTTGAATTGGATTTTGAGCATTCACATTCAAATAACTTACAAACATCAAAGTGAGTAGTAATTTTTTCATAATAGTAGATTTTAGGGGATTAAAAAACAATGTGTCATTTTAACACTGCTAAACTAAATTATTATGCATTTCGCCGAAAATTTTTCCGATAACTAACCTAAATAATCGTTCAAATAACCAAATTTCAGGATTTAAAACAGCTAATCGATTTTTTATACTCGCAGAAATAATATTAAAATAATAAATTTATCTCAGCAAAAAGATTAAAAATCTTACGTATAAATACGGTATTTACAATTACAAATTTAAATTCAATATCTTAAAGAAATGGTCTTATATTCTTTATCATCTAATATTTAGTCTAAAATCTAACCATAAAAAAACTCCGTCTACTAACGTAGACGGAGTTTTATATTATAGAGCGTAATTAAAAATTACTTCACAAATTCAATTTTTTGAACTTCTTCTTCATTGACACTGTCAAAGAATCCTTGCTCATTCATCCAGTCATCACTAAATACTTTGCTCATATAGCGAGAACCGTGATCAGGAAAAATAGCGATAATATTACTATCTTTAGTAAACTCACCCTCTTCTGCATATTGCTTAATGGCTTGCATTACTGCTCCGGAAGTATATCCAACAAATAAACCTTCTTTTCTAGTAATCTCTCTTGCAGAGTGAGCACTTTCCTCATCCGTCACTTTTATGAATTTATCGATGATATCGAAGTCTGTCGCTGATGGAATTAAGTTTTTACCTAATCCTTCAATACGATAAGGATAAATTTCTTTATTGTCGAACTCTCTGGTTTCGTGGTATTTCTTTAAAACAGATCCAAAAGCATCCACACCTAAAATTCTAATATTTGGATTTTGCTCTTTTAAATATTTTGCTGTTCCTGAGATTGTTCCTCCAGTTCCGCTACAAGCAATAAGATGCGTTATTTGTCCTTTTGTTTGTTCCCAAATTTCAGGCCCTGTTGTGTTGTAGTGTGCATCAATGTTTAACTGATTAAAGTATTGATTGATGTAAACTGAGCCTTTTGTTTCTTCGTGTAGACGTTTGGCTACATTATAGTAAGATCTCTCATCATCTGCAGAAACGTGAGCCGGACAAACATAAACTTTAGCCCCTAAACTTCTCAACATGTCAATTTTATCTTTCGATGATTTTGAACTTACAGCCAAAATACAATTGTAGCCTTTTATAATGCTTACCATTGCCAAACTAAAACCTGTATTACCAGATGTCGTTTCGATTATGGTATCTCCTGGTGATAGAATTCCTCTTTTCTCAGCCTCTTCAATGATATATAACGCTATTCTATCTTTTGAGGAATGTCCTGGATTAAAAGCTTCTACCTTCGCGTAGAAATTTCCTTCTAAGTCTTCGGTGATTTTATTTAGTTTAATAAGAGGGGTATTTCCTATTAACTCTAAAACATTATTATAAGCGTTTATTTCTTCTTTCATAAAAAAATAGTTAATCGAGATGGTATTTCAAAATAACCTCGATAGGTTGCAAATTTAACAAAAATTTTCTAATTAGCTTTTAATTTTTTCTAAATCTAATAAAAAACTAAATTCTTTTGCTAAGTCTTTTAGTGCTTCAAAACGTCCTGAAGCTCCACCATGTCCAGCATCCATATTGGTATCTAAGAACAATAAATTATTATTTGTTTTTAGATTTCTCAATTTAGCGACCCACTTGGCAGGTTCCCAATATTGTACTTGCGAATCGTGAAGACCCGTAGACACATACATATTAGGATAATTTTGTGCTTTTACGTTATCATACGGTGAATATGATAACATATAATCGTAATATTTTTTATTGTTTGGGTTTCCCCATTCGTCGTATTCTCCAGTTGTTAACGGAATACTATCGTCCAACATTGTGGTAATAACATCTACAAAAGGTACTTGAGCAATAACTCCGTTGTACAATTCCGGTGCTTCATTTATGATAACTCCCATCAAAAGTCCTCCTGCAGATCCTCCTTCAGCATATAAATGTTCAGGAGAAGTGTAATTTTCGTCGATTGCAAATTTAGAGCAATCGATGAAATCTGTAAAGGTATTTTTCTTTTTTAACAGTTTTCCGTCTTCATACCATTGTCTTCCTAAATCTTCTCCGCCTCTAATATGTGCAATCGCGTAAACAAAACCACGGTCTAACAACGAAAGTCTTGTTGACGAAAAATAGGTATCCATTGTAATTCCATAAGAACCATAAGCATACAGTAATAACGGATTTTTACCATTTTTCTGCAATCCTTTCTTATAAATCATCGAAATTGGCACTTTTACTCCATCTCTTGCAGTTGCCCAAACACGTTCTTCAATGTAATTTTCTTTATCAAACTTACCACCCAAAACCTGTTGTTCTTTTAAAATCTCTTTAGTTTTGGTCTTCATGTTAAAATCAATAACCGAAGATGGTGTTGCAAGCGATTGATAACTATAGCGTAAAACATCAGTATCAAAATCAACATTTGTTGTCGTATAAGCATTATAAGTCTCACTACCAAAAGGAAGATAATAATCTGGCTCATCATTCCAAGGCATAATACGAATATGATTTAATCCGTTTGAGCGCTCTTCAACAACTAAATAGTTTTTGAAAATTTCAATATCTTCTAACAAAACATCTTCGCGATGCGGAATAAGATCTACCCAATTTTTCTTTCCTGTTTTATTCTCAGGCGTCTTCATCAGCTTAAAATTGGTAGCTTTATCTTTATTCGTCAATATATAAAATGAATCTTCAAAATGAGAAATACTGTATTCCAAACCGCGAACACGAGGCTGAAAAACAATGAATTCTCCATCTGGATTGTCAGAATTAAGAATTCTGTATTCAGTAGTTAGTGTACTTCCTGAACCAATAACAATATACTTTCTTGATTTTTCTTTGCTTATCGAAACATTAAAAGTATCATCTATTTCATTAAAAACTAAAACATCTTCTGTACTTAATGTATTTAATTTGTGTCTGAAAATTTTATCCGCTCTTAGTGTAACTTCGTCTTGTTTGGTATAAAAAACAGTTTTATTATCATTTGCCCAAACAGATCCGCCTGTGGCATTTTCGATTTTATCAGATAAAATCTCTCCTGTTTCTAAGTTTTTAAACTGGATCGTATATATTCTTCTTCCAACAAGATCAAGTCCAAAACTTGCAAATTTATTATCCGGACTTATACTTAAACCTCCCAACTTAAAATAAGCATGTCCTTTTGCCATTTCATTACAGTTGAACAAAATTTCTTCCTCTGCAGAAAGGCTTCCTTTTTTTCTAGCAAAAATTGGATAATCCTGCCCAGTTTCAAAACGGGTAATATAAAAATATCCGTTATAGAAGTATGGAACCGATGAATCATCTTCTTTTATTCTCGCTTTCATTTCTTCGTACAAATCTCCTTGAAGTGTTTTTGTATGCGAAGTCATGCTTTCGTAATAAGAATTTTCCTGATTCAAATAATCTATAACTTCAGGATTTTCGCGGTCATTTAGCCAAAAATAATTATCTACTCGAGTCTCTTTATGTTTTTTTAATGTTTTTGGAATCTCTTTGGCTTTTGGAGCCACTATATCGTTTTGCATTGATTGAGCATTGGTTTTTAAATACGGAGCTGCAAAAATACTACAAACACAATAGAACGGAATTAATTTTTTCATAAAATATTCTATTGATATCATACAGCAATATACTAATTTTGTATGAAATAATTTAAAAATCAACAAAAATGGATTTAATGGGAATGATGGGTAAACTTAAAGAAACCCAACAAAAAATTGAAGATACTAAAAAGCGTTTAGATACTGTTTTAATTGATGAACAAAGCGCTGACGGATTATTAAAAGTAACATTAACGGCTAATAGAAAAGTAAAAACCATCTCTATTGACGACTCTTTACTTGAAGATAAAGAACAACTAGAAGATTACTTAATTGTAACTTTAAATAAAGCAATCGAAAAAGCAACAAGTGTAAACGAAAGAGAACTTGACGCCGTTGCAAAAATGGATATGCCGATGATTCCGGGAATGGATAATCTTTTTAAATAAGGTACAAAGGTTCTAAGTAACAAAGGTTCAAAGGTTTTTTCATATTATGATAACCTTTGAACCTTTGTTTTTTTTATATCTCTATCAGTTCAAACCTTTAAACCTATTAAAAACCTTTGCAACTTTGAACCATTTATCCTAAAACTTGGCAAGCGTTTCTAAAACATAGGTATGCATAACTTCTTTATAGTCTAAATGTGTTACAATACGAAGTTTATTGTGTCCCATTGAACTTATTAAAATATTTTTTTGTTTTAATTTTTCTACTAATAATTTGTCGTCATAACCTTCGGCTAGCGAGAAAATCAAAATATTAGTTTCTACAGGCTCAATTTCCGAAATCCAAGGTTTTACGCTTAAAATTGCCGCAATTTCTTTAGCTCTTCTGTGATCTTCTGCCAAACGTTCTATATTATTAGCCAAAGCATAAAGTCCTGCTGCTGCCAAATACCCTACTTGACGCATTCCGCCGCCAAGTATCTTCCTGATTCTCAACGCTCTATGGATATCAGATTTACTTCCTAACAAAACTGAACCAATTGGAGCTCCCAATCCTTTTGATAAACAAACTGAAATTGTATCGAAAATAGCTCCAAATTCCTTTGGATTTTGTCTTTTTGCTACCAATGCATTCCAAATTCTCGCACCATCTAGGTGAAATTTCAAATTATTAGCATCGCAAACCTTTTTTATTTCTTTTAAATCATTTAACTCATAACATGCCCCACCGCCTTTATTAGTTGTATTCTCAACACAAACTAAACTCGTCAATGGACTATGGTAAAACTCTGGGTCGTTAATTGCTGCTGCAACCTGCGAAGCAGTTATCATTCCTCTATTTCCGTCTATCAAACAACATGAAACTCCACTATTAAAAGAAACTCCTCCTCCTTCGTAATGATAAACGTGTGCATATTTATCAGCGATTAACTGTTCTCCTGGCTGGGTATGCAATTTAATAGCAGTTTGATTTGCCATCGTTCCTGAAGGAAAAAATAGCCCGGCTTCCATACCAAAAAACTCAGCTACCCTAGTCTCCAATTCAATAACAGTAGGATCTTGCCTATATACATCATCTCCAACATGAGCATTAAACATATATTGCAACATTTCATGCGTGGGTTTGGTAATGGTATCGCTAATTAAATTTATTTCCATATTCTAAAAACTATATCTTATTTTTGTACGACAAAATTACGTATTACTATTTGTTAATTTTTGCAAGTTTGAGTAAAATTTAACTTGCGAATTACGATATAACCAAATTAACGTAATATTTATAAAAAACATATAAAACTACTATTAATTTATGACAACTACCGAACAAATTAAAGGTATTGTGGAGCGCCTTGGTGCGTTGAGGAGGTATCTTTGACGTTGATGCCAAACTAATCGAAATCGCTAACGAGGAAGAAAAAACCTTTGCGCCAGACTTTTGGAACAATCCTAAAGAAGCAGAAATCATTGTAAAAAATCTTAGAAACAAGAAAAAATGGATCGAAGATTACAATAAAGCAATCGAACTTACGGATGAACTTCAGCTTGCTTACGACTTTTACAAAGAAGGAGAGCTTTCTGCAGAAGAATTAGACGAGCATTATAATAGAACTCAAACTCATATTGAAAACATTGAGTTTAAAAATATGCTTTCTGATGAAGGTGACAGCTTAAGTGCTGTTGTACAAATTACTGCGGGTGCCGGCGGAACAGAAAGTTGCGACTGGGCAGGTATGTTAATGCGTATGTACATGATGTGGGGCGAAAGTTATGGATACAAAATAAAAGAACTTAACTTTCAGGCTGGAGAGGTTGCGGGAATTAAAACCGTTACTTTAGAGTTTGAAGGCGATTATTCTTTTGGGTATTTAAAAGGAGAAAACGGTGTACATCGCTTAGTTAGAATCTCTCCTTTTGACAGTAACGCCAAACGTCACACTTCGTTTGCCTCTGTTTATGTTTATCCGCTTGTTGATGACAGTATCGAAATTGACATTAATCCTGCCGATATCGAAATTACAACTTCTCGTTCTAGTGGAGCCGGAGGACAAAACGTGAACAAAGTTGAAACCAAAGTACAATTGGTACACAAACCAACCGGAATTCAGATTCAGTGTTCTGAGACTAGATCGCAACAAGACAACAGACAACGTGCTATGCAAATGTTACGTTCTCAATTGTATGAAATTGAGCTTAAAAAACAGCAAGCGCAACGTGCTGATATTGAAGCCGGAAAAATGAAAATTGAATGGGGTTCGCAAATACGTAATTATGTAATGCAACCTTATAAATTAGTAAAAGATGTTCGTACCGGTTACGAAACCAGCGATGTTGATGGCGTAATGAACGGAAATATTGATCCTTTCTTAAAAGCATTTTTAATGATGATGGGACAAAAGGAAGAGGAATAGTTTTTTAGTATTCAGTCGCAGTTTTCAGTAAACTGAATACTGAATACCGAGACTAAGAACCGAGACTGTAAACTAAAAAAATAAAGACTATGATTAAATGGGCCGATATAATTCGTTATACTAATAAAGGAAATCCTATTCCCGAAAAAAGAATAGAAAAAACGGAAGAAGAATGGAAACAAATTTTAACTCCGGAAGAATTTCAGGTTACACGCTTAAAAGGCACCGAAAGATCTTTTAGCTCTGAACTTTGCAGTTTGTTTGATCCGGGAATCTACGAATGTAAATGTTGTGGCACTTTACTTTTTGATGCAAGTGAAAAATTCGAATCAGGGACAGGCTGGCCTTCATTTACGCAACCTCTTCAAGAAAATGCCATAGCGTATCATGCAGACAAATCATACGGAATGATTCGTGTTGAAGTTGTTTGCAATACCTGCGACGCACATTTAGGACACGTTTTTCCAGACGGGCCTGAACCAAGTGGTCTACGTTATTGCATAAACGCCATTTCGTTATCCAAGATAAAAGAATAAAATTTCAAAAAAGCGATTCACTTTCAACCAAAGGAATCGCTTTTTTTCTGACAAGAGTTTATTTTAAATAATTAACACATTAAATGTAAGTCACTACCTATCAATAAAATAATTTTCATTTTATTGATATTACATATTCATTTCCTCTACTTTTTGACTACAAAACCCACAGTAACAACACTATCACAAAATTAAAAACATTTAATAAATCAACAGTCAAAATGTTAATTTTGTAATATTTAAACTGTTATTTTAAATATATTTCAAGAAACTCAAAAATAATATTAGGTAATTAGAATCTAATTGATTTTATTTGGCAAAAAATAACCCCAGAATCTATTAAATTCATTAAATGAAATCCTATTCAATTCAAGAAATCAATGAAGTTATCAAAGGCGTAATTTACGGCACTACTTCTCAGAGCATTACGGCAACAGAGCAATTAGAAAAAGCTACCACTTCAGAAATTTCTTTTATAGGAAACAAAAAATATGAAAAATATTGGTCTGCATCAAATGCATCAATTGCAGTTGTTAACGAGGATATTTCAATAGAACCTGGCGAAAACCGAGCTTTTATTAAAGTAAAAAATGCAGATTTGGCAATGTCTCAAATCCTTGCACTTTTTGCTCCACCTACTCCAATATTCCATAATAACATTCACAAAACCGCAACGGTTGATGAAACTGCTGTTATTGGTGAAGGAGCAAGAATTGGCGCAGGATGTTATATTGGTCCAAAAGTTGAAATTGGTGCTAATGCAACAATATATCCAAATGTGACAATTTTAGACGAATGCACTATAGGAAAAAATACTATTATTTGGTCGGGCACTGTAGTTCGTGAGCGTTGTCATATTGGAAATGATTGTATCATTCATCCAAATGCAACAATTGGAGCTGATGGTTTTGGATTTCGTCCATGTAGTGAAAAAGGTTTAGTTAAAATTCCACAAATAGGAAATGTTATAATCGGAAATGGAGTTGAAATTGGTGCCAACACTTGTGTTGATCGCGGTAAATTCAGCTCGACTGTTTTAGGAGATGGTTGTAAAATCGATAATTTAGTACAAATTGGACATAATAGTAAATTAGGTAAATTTTGTATTATGGCCGGAAATAGCGGCTTAGCAGGTTCTGTAACATTAGGAAACGGTGTTATTATTGGCGGAAGCGCCTCTATAAAAGATCACACAACTATTGGTGACGGTGCAATTGTAGGTGCAGGTTCTGGTGTAGTTGGAGATGTTCCCGCAGGAAAAACAATGTTAGGTTATCCAGCTGTCGAAGCTCGTGATGCTTTAAAGCAATGGGCAATCTTAAAACGAATGGTTTGCGATTCTAAAAAATAGTCTACTCAACATAATAAATACAAAAACAGAAATTCGCTTCTGTTTTTTTTGTGCAAAATTTAAAGATCACAAACAGGTTTTTATTTCACTTCAAGATCATATTTATAGTGTCAATTTCAATTGATTTTGTAAATTAGCCAACAGTATTTTGTAAAAACATCAATATCTTATGGATTTAAACTTCAATAAAAACGAAGATCACAATAAACTCTTACTTTCTGAATTAAAACAAAAATTTGCCAAAGTTAAATTGGGCGGAGGAGAAAAACGTATTCAAAAATTACATGCCGAAGGTAAAATGACGGCTCGTGAACGTATTGCTTATCTACTGGATGAAAATTCAAAAAGTATCGAAATTGGAGGATTTGTTGGAGAAGGAATGTACGCAGAACACGGCGGTTGTCCGTCTGGTGGTGTAGTTATCAAAATAGGATATATAAAAGGCAAACAATGCATTGTTGTTGCCAATGATGCTACTGTAAAAGCAGGCGCATGGTTCCCGATAACGGGCAAAAAAAATCTGCGTGCTCAGGAAATTGCAATGGAAAACAGATTACCCATCATCTATTTAGTAGATAGTGCGGGGGTTTATTTACCGCTTCAAGACGAAATTTTCCCTGACAAAGAACATTTTGGTAGAATCTTCAGAAACAATGCTCAAATGAGCAGTATGGGAATTACTCAAATCGCAGCCGTAATGGGAAGTTGTGTTGCAGGTGGAGCCTACTTACCAATTATGAGCGACGAAGCCTTAATTGTAGATAAAACAGGAAGTATTTTCCTTGCTGGAAGTTATTTAGTAAAAGCAGCAATTGGAGAAACTATCGATAATGAAACTTTAGGTGGCGCAACTACACATTGCGAAATTTCCGGAGTGACAGATTATAAAGCCAAAGATGACAAAGATGCTTTAGACAAAATCAAAAATATTGTAGACAAAATTGGCGATTATGATAAAGCTGGCTACAGCCGAATAAAAGCCGAGAAACCAACGTTAGAACCAAAAGACATTTACGGAATTTTACCAAAAGCCCGAAACGAGCAATATGACATGATGGAAATCATCAATCGCTTGGTAGACAATTCAGAGTTTGAAGCTTACAAAGACGGTTACGGTCAAACTATTATAACTGGTTACGCCAGAATTGATGGCTGGGCAGTTGGAATTGTAGCCAATCAAAGAAAAGTAGTAAAAACCAAAAAAGGCGAAATGCAGTTTGGTGGTGTTATTTATTCAGACAGTGCAGATAAAGCAACACGTTTTATTGCCAATTGCAATCAAAAGAAGATTCCTTTAGTTTTTTTACAGGACGTTACAGGTTTCATGGTAGGATCAAAATCTGAGCAAGGAGGAATCATTAAAGATGGTGCAAAAATGGTAAATGCTGTGAGTAACTCTGTTGTTCCAAAATTTACTGTTATTGTAGGTAATTCTTATGGTGCAGGAAATTATGCTATGTGTGGTAAAGCTTACGACCCTAGATTAATTTTTGCTTGGCCAAGTGCTGAACTAGCTGTGATGGGTGGAACTCAGGCTGCAAAAGTATTAGCACAAATTGAAGCTTCTTCGCTTAAAGCGAAAGGAGAAATTGTTGATGAAGCTAAAGAAACAGAGTTATTCAATAAGATAAAAGCACGTTACGACGAACAAACTTCTCCTTACTACGCAGCGTCAAGATTATGGACAGATGCTATTATCGATCCTTTGGATACACGTACATGGATATCTATGGGAATTGAAGCCGCAAACCACGCTCCTATTCAAAAACCTTTTAATTTGGGTGTTATTCAGGTTTAGCTTTTTACAAATCATCAAAATAAGTTAAATAAATAGTAAAAAACTTGTTTTCAACTACTTAAAAATACGTATATGATTAAAAATTAGTAACTTTATGTATAATTTTTAATCACGTAGTATCATGGAAAATGTAAAAAGTTTGAATAAATGGGCTAATGCGCACACTTATTTACCAGTAGATTTAGTACGTATTGTATTGGGTGTTTTTTTATTTATGAAAGGAGTTTCATTTGTAACAAACGTTCAATACCTGCATGATTTAATTTCTCCAATTGATCACTTTGGAGGCGGAATGTTTTTATTACATTACATTGCGCCCGCCCATATGATTGGAGGTATAATGATTGTTTTTGGGCTACTTACCCGCTGGGCAATTGCAGCTCAATTACCAATACTTTTTGGAGCAATCCTGATCAATTTCATGGGACACATGCACTCCGAAAGTTTAGTTTTAGCTATCGTAGTTTTATTGGTTTGTATGTTCTTTTTGTTTTATGGAAGCGGAAAACATTCGGCTGATTATTATTTTAAAATGCAACAATAACCTTGTTTTATCCTCAACTAGACCTCTTAAATGTTGAGGATAAAATAATAACATTAGAATTAAAGTTAATTAATTCTTTAAAATTTCTTTAATTGTCTTTTATGAGTTAAATTCGCGACCATGAATTGGATTCGTAAGACTATTATTTTTGTATCACTTTTGATTATCGCCTTTTTTGCTTCACAAGCAAACGAGTTTGGTATGCAAAAAATCGAAAATAAAAAGACAGACACCAATTTTTCAATAGATCACTCAGACTCTTTGGCTTTTATACAGCCACAAGCAAGTTATCAATTTGTAGGCAATATCAAAACAAGCTATCCGGCTATCATCAAAAGTTTTGATTATTTATTGGTAGTAGATCCTCTTCATCAAGCAGTACATTCAACATCAAACTTTGCAAATCAATTTGCAACACAGGGCAAAAAAATCCTTTTAATGCTCTACCCCTTTCATTTTTTCTGGTAGAAATTTCATGAACCTTTGGAAGAAAAATCTTTATTCTCCCAAACAATAAACTGCTTTCGACCTGAAAGCTGTTTACTATTTCATTTATAACCTATCAATTTTAAAGACAAAATGGAAACAAGTGTAACCATAATTGGTATTGTGATCGCGATCATAGTAGCCATTCCAATATATTTTTCTGCGCGTACAAGTGCCGCAAACAAATCAAAAATATTAAACATAAAAAAGAAGTTCAATCCAACTCATCCTGAAGATTTTGATTTGACAGAGTCGCAAAGCAATAAAACGCTAACAATTGATCAAAAAAACAGGAAATTTATTTTAATGAATTTCAACCCAAATCAACAAGAATCGACTTATGTTGATTTAAAAAATGTATCTGCGTGCAAGTTAGTTCTAACTACTGACGGAAATTCAGATACTATTTTAAAAATCGATTTTGAATTTCAGGATAAAGAAACTTCTAAAAAAATTACAATCCCATTCTATGATTTTGACGACGACCGCATTAAACAAATAAGCGCGTATCAAGATCATATGTTTGCAAAAAAATGGCTTAAAATCATTCAAGATTCTATTTAGTGTTAGTTATTTAATTCAGTAAAAGAGGCTCATTTTTGAGTCTCTTTTTTTTTATAATATGATATTTGTCATTTTATTTCCTGCATGGATACTCTAATTTTGAGCAATCCAAAATGCACTTTTATGAAAATTTCCCTTACACAAAAATACAATGTACCTGGTCCAAGATACACAAGTTATCCAACCGTTCCGTACTGGAATGAAAGTAATTTTAGTGATCAAAAATGGATTAAGTCTTTTCAAAAATCATTTTCAGAAAGTAATTCACAAAACGGAATAAGTTTATATATACACTTACCCTTTTGCGAAAGCATGTGTACTTTTTGTGGATGCAACAAACGTATTACCAAAAATCATTCGGTAGAAGAAACTTATATAAAAGCTCTTTTGAAAGAATGGAGTTTATACTGTAAATTACTTCCCGAAAGACCTATTATTAAAGAAATTCATTTGGGTGGAGGAACTCCAACGTTTTTCTCAAAAAACAACTTAGAACATCTAATAAATGGTATTTTTAGTTTTGCTGAAAAAGCCGAAAAACATGAATTTAGTTTTGAAGGTCATCCCAATAATACAACTTACGAACAATTAAAAAAACTATATGATCTTGGCTTTCGCCGAGTAAGTTTTGGCGTTCAGGATTATGCCGAAAAAGTTCAAAAAGCCATTCATCGAATTCAACCTTTCCATAATGTTGCAAAAGTAACTTTTTGGGCAAAAGAAATTGGTTATACTTCTATTGGTCATGACATCATTTTTGGTTTACCTTTCCAAACCATTGATGATATTATTGATACTGTCGAGAAAACAAACTCATTAAAACCAGATCGTTTAGCATTTTACAGTTATGCACACGTACCTTGGATTAAAGGAAACGGACAACGTGGATTCAATGAAGAAAATCTTCCAAAAGATGCCGAGAAAAGACAACTGTATGAGATTGGAAAACAATTACTTTCTAAAAACGGTTACCACGAAATAGGAATGGATCATTTTTCGTTCCAAACTGACAGTTTATATAAAGCAGCTCAAAACAAAGAATTACATCGAAATTTTATGGGTTATAGTGCGTCAAAAACACAACTTATGATTGGATTAGGCGTATCATCAATTAGTGATAGCTGGTATAGTTTTGCTCAAAACACTAAAAACTTAGAAGACTATTACCAATTATTAGAATGGGACAAATTACCTATTGTAAAAGGTCATATTTTAGATAATGAGGATTTAATTATCCGTAAACACATTTTGAATTTAACATGTGAATTTGAAACTTCCTGGAGCGATGAATCCCTTTATTTTAAAGAAATTCCTAGTATTTTACTTGATTTAAAAGAAATAGAAAACGACCAGTTAATTGTAATTGAAGAAAATAAAATTAGAATTACTGAAGCCGGAAAACCATTCGTGCGCAATATCTGTATGGCTTTTGATTTGCATTTAAAAAGAAAATCACCGGAAACAAATTTGTTTTCGATGACGGTTTAATAATCGTTTAATTTATTGGATTTAATGGCAATTTGGCGTTGCCTGAACGAACAAACTCATATTAGAAGGGGAAATGTAAGGAATTCCTAATCCTAATCCTCTAAGGATAAATAAAACACCAATAATTACTGCTAAGTAAGGAATAGCTTTTTGAATTTTATTTCTAAAAGGAAGTCTAATTAATGAATTTATATAAACTACAAAAGTCATTAAAGGTAAAGTTCCTATTCCGAATAAAACCATGTACAAAACTCCTAAACTTGCACTTTGCATTGCAATTGCGCCAAATAAGGCAACATAAACCATTCCGCAAGGCAAAAACCCATTTAGTAAGCCAATCGTAAAAAGAGATTTATAACTCTTATTTTTAAACTGATTTCCTAGACTTGATTTTATCTTTGAAATGACTTTATAAACTGGTTTTGAAAAATTGTATTTTGAGAATACTTTCTCAGGTATTAAAACCACCAATATCATAGCTAAACCAATAAAAATTGATATTTTTTGCTGAAGTCCAGCTAGGAAAAAACCTCTTCCAAGTAATCCAAAAATCAACCCTATAGTTGCGTAAGCAGTCAAACGTCCAAGATGATAGGTAATAATTTGAGTAGCTTTTTTAGCTTCATTTTTATGATCTACAGGCAGCATCATAGCGATAGGCCCACACATTCCAATACAGTGCAGACTGCTAATCAGACCAAATATAAAAGCTGAATATAACATGCTGAATTAATTTACATAAATAACCTCCTTTGACAGGTATTTTTTACCATTATATTGCCACTCCATATTAACATCCCAACGTCCTTTTACCAATTTATCTTTGGGAATTAGTAATACTGAATTTGTTAGCGCAATTTGGGTGTTAAAATCAAATTTCTTGTTTGACGGACGATATAACAATATATTTCCTTTTACTTTATCACTTTCAAAAGCAGCAGGAAAACTAACTTTCACTCCACTTTCGTTATAAGCGATGGAAGGTTTCTGCTGTAAATCGTGAGCATTTTGTACACGTGCCATTTCTTCTTGAAAATGTGAATCGTGTTTGTAATACTCCTCTACAACCAAATCGTTGTCGTACTTACTATTCGATTGCACTTCAAAAACGAAATATAAAATAAAGGTCATAAACAATGCAAATGCAATGACAATTCCTGTTCCCCAATTGATTTTCATATTTCTATATTTTAATTGTTAGTGGTCAAAATGGCATTTAATTTTTAGTTAAAACTTCTCGGACCTAAAAAGTTTGTTGTTGTAGTTTCAAGCAATTCATTGCCATTGTAAACACCTATTTTAACTTTTGTTTTATCACTTTCTAAAATTGCTTCGTTTATTTCTATAAACAATGTTCCTTGAGAAATTCCTTCTTTTGCAACTTTAAAATGTGTTTTTCCAACATTTTTTATCTCACCTTTCTGGTCAATTAACTCAAAATGAATATCATTATAATCTTTCATTGTTTTGTTGACAATTTTATAGGTATACACATTACTGATTTTGTCTCCTTTGTGTTGAAAAAGCTGTCCTGGTAAACGTAAAACAATTGCTTCTACATCTGTTCTTAAAAACAACATTCCAACAAAAACACCTAATAAAATAATCAAGACTGCCGTATAACCTTTCATCCTGGCGGTAAACTTAAAAGGTGCTTTTTTCTCAATTTCATCTTCAGATGCATATCGAATAAGCCCCTTAGGCAACCCAACGCTATCCATAATAGTGTCGCACTCATCAATACATGCTGTACAGTTTGTACATTCTAATTGTGTACCGTTTCTAATATCAATTCCCATTGGGCAAACATGCACACATTGGTGACAATCAATACAATCACCTTTTCCGGTTGTTGCTCTATCTTCTTTTTTATTGAATTTAGCGCGACCTACTTCTTTTTCTCCACGTACAAAATCGTATGCAACATTAATGGATTTATTGTCTAAAAGTACGCCTTGTAATCTTCCGTAAGGACAAGCGATAATACAAACCTGCTCGCGAAACCAAACAAAAACAAAATAGAAAACACTTGTAAAAATAAGTAATGCAATAAAGTTACTTGATTGCTGAATTGGCCCTTGTTCGACCATTAAAAACAATTGATCACTACCTACTAAATAAGCTAAAAATACATTTGCAATTCCGAACGAAATCAGAAAAAAGACTGTCCATTTAATGACTCTTTTTCTAATTTTCTCAGCATTCCATTCCTGTCTCGCTAATCGTAATTGTGCTCCACGATCGCCATCAATCCAATACTCTATTCGTCTAAAAACCATTTCAAGAAAAATCGTCTGTGGACAAATCCAGCCACAAAAAATTCTTCCAAAAACAACAGTAAATAAAATGATAAACACTATACCAACGAGCATTGATATTACAAAAAGATAAAAATCCTGCGGCCAAAAGGGAAATCCAAAAATATTGAAACGTCTTTCTATAATATTGAACATCATAAATTGATTTCCGTTTACTTTTATAAAAGGATTTGCAATTAAAATAGCTAGTAAAATATAACTAACTATTTTGCGATATTCATAGAATTTACCAGACGGTTTTTTAGGAAAAATAAACTTCCTCTTACCACCTTCATCAATAGTTCCAATGGTGTCTCTAAAATCTTCGTCTGGTAAATTTGACATGATTACAATTATTATTTTTTAACTTCTGTACTATCTTTTGCTTTACTTGCAGTATCATCTTTTTTAGGAGCGGTATCATCTACCCAAATTTCTCCTTCTGGTTCTTTTGGATCTTTTGGATTACTTCCTCTAAGAGACAAAATATAACTGGCAACTTTTTGAATTTCTTTTGGTTTCATACCATTGGTTTTCCAAGAAACCATTCCTTTTCCGTCACGTCCACCATTAGTAATTGTGTGAAAAACGTTTTTAATTCCGCCACCCAAAATCCAATGATCGTCGGTTAAGTTTGGTCCAATTTGCCCACCACCATCTGCTCTGTGACAAGCTGCGCAATTCATTGCAAAAATTTCTTTACCTGCTGCTAAACTCTCTGGATCAGTTAGTAAAACAACCGTTTTTTCATCCATTAAATCAGGTGCCGTTTTTAGATATTCATCTACATCAATTTTTGCCTGAGCCATTTCTTTTTTCAATTCAGTTTCCTGATCGTCTCCACCAAACAACTCATATTTTGCAACATAGATTACTCCAAAAATGATACAGATATAGAATAAATATACCCACCAAGGCGGCAAATTATTATCTAACTCTTTAATTCCGTCATAATCATGATCCATTAATAAATCACCTTCTCTTTCTATTGGTTCTGTTTTAGTAAATTTATACATCAAGTCTTTGTACCAAGTGCTTTCTGTTAAACTCAAACTATTTTCATATTCCAATTTTGCTTTTTCTTCTGGCGACATTAATTGATACATCACTCTATTAACAGCGCTTAATGTAATTTCGATCGCAATTAAAATGAATAGAAAAACGATTAAAAATACTGAAACCATTGGGTATTTTATAAAAGCTGGTCTATCGCCTGAATCTATAAAATATTCCATCAGAGCAAAAGCGATAAAGAAAATCAGCGGTACTCTTACATATACTGGGAAAAATTTTTTCATTTTAGTTATCTTTTGAAATTATACTAAGCCCTTCATCCAAAGGTATTTCACTCATTTCCTGAATTTTTTCTTTCTTGTATGAGAAAACCCAAAAGCCTAGTCCTACAAAGAAGAAAAAGAATATCAAGAGAGAAAGTATCGGGTAAATTTCGATACCCGATATAGTCTCCATATTGTGTTTTATTTGTTCGAACATAATGCTGTTATTTAGTAGTTCCCTTTACTTTTATATCAGTTCCAAGTCTTTGAATGTAGGCAATCAAAGCAACGATTTCTCTTTCATTCATAGGAACGAATTTCTCACCTGTTTCAGCTGCTTTTTTCTTACTAGCTTCGTAACTTTTTACATAATCAGGATCATTTTCTAAACTCTTTTCGATTGCCATTGCTTGTGCTCTCAATGTTTTTTGAGCATTTGCTACGTCAGCCTCACTATAAGGAACTCCAAGCGTAATCATTGCTTGCATTTTCTTTTGAGTTAGAGAAATATCCATTGCTTCATTATCAAATAACCATTTGTAACCTGGCATAATTGATCCAGATGAGGTACTTTGTGGATTCCAGAAGTGATTAAAATGCCAATTGTCATTATATTTACCACCTACTCTTAACAAATCTGGTCCTGTACGTTTTGAACCCCATAAAAATGGATGATCATATACAAACTCACCCGCTTTAGATTGTGGTCCATAACGTTCAACTTCACTTCTAAACGGACGAACTGACTGTGAGTGACAACCTACACAACCTTCTCTGATATATAAATCTCGTCCTTCAAGCTCTAAAGGTGTATATGGTTTAACACTTGAAATTGTCGGAATATTTGATTTTACCATAATCGTAGGTACAATTTGAATAATTCCTCCAATTAAAATAGCGATTGTCGCCAGAATTGTTAACTGAATTGGTTTTCTTTCAAGCCATGAGTGAAATTTTTCTCCACTAAGTCTACTGCTACTAATTCTTTGTAAAGCTGGTGCTTGTGCTAATTCATCTTCAATAGTATCACCTGCTCTAACTGTCATTATGATGTTGTAAACCAAAGTCAACATACCAATTAAATACAAAGTACCACCAATTGCTCTCATCCAATATAACGGCATAATTGCAGTTACGGTTTCAAGGAAGTTACCGTAAGTTAAAGTTCCATCAGGATTAAATTGTTTCCACATTGAAGCTTGCTGAAAACCAGCTACATACATTGGTAACGCATATAGAATGATTCCTAAAGTACCTATCCAAAAGTGGAAATTCGCCAGTTTTTTTGAGAACAATGTACTTTTTGTCATTCGTGGAATTAACCAATAGATAATACCAAAAGACATAAAACCATTCCAAGCCAAGGCTCCAACGTGAACGTGAGCAATAATCCAGTCTGTATAATGCGCTATAGCATTTACATTTTTAAGAGAAAGCATTGGTCCTTCAAAAGTTGCCATTCCGTAACCTGTAATCGCTACAACGAAGAATTTTAAAACTGGTTCTTCACGAACTTTATCCCACGCACCTCTTAAAGTTAAAAGTCCGTTGATCATACCTCCCCAAGATGGCGCAATTAACATTACTGAAAATGCTACTCCTAAATTTTGAGCCCAGTTTGGTAAAGCTGAATATAATAAATGGTGTGGTCCTGCCCAGATATAAATAAATATTAAAGACCAAAAGTGTATAATTGATAATCTATAAGAATATATAGGACGATTGGCTACTTTTGGAATAAAGTAATACATTAATCCTAAGAATGGTGTGGTCAAGAAAAATGCTACCGCATTATGACCGTACCACCATTGCACTAAAGCATCCTGAACTCCGGCATAAACAGAGTAGCTTTTTAAAGCCGAAACCGGAATTTCAATATTATTAAAAATATGCAATACAGCTACTGTAACAAATGTTGCCAGGTAAAACCAAATTGCTACATATAAGTGACGTTCTCTACGACGCAACATTGTACCAATCATGTTAATTCCCATTACAACCCAAATTAACGCTATAGCAATATCAATTGGCCATTCTAACTCAGCATATTCTTTTGATGAAGTATATCCTAATGGCAATGTAATTGCTGCCGCAACGATAATGAGCTGCCAACCCCAGAAATGTAAATTGCTCAAAAAATCGCTAAACATTCTGGCTTTTAGTAATCGCTGTAACGAATAATACATACCCGCAAAAAAGGCATTACCTACAAAGGCAAAAATTACCGCATTGGTGTGTAATGGTCTTAATCGACCGTAACTAAGCCACGAAATCCCATCTGTGATGTTGGGAAAAAGGTACATAACCGCTAAGGTAAGCCCTACTAACATACCCACAACTCCAAAAAGGATAGTGGCGTAAATGAATTTTTTTACAATTTTGTTGTCGTAATAAAACTGTTCCATTTCCATAATTATACTTGTTTTTCTTCGGTTGGTGAATTATTATTCTGGGGAGTAATTTTGGTCTCATCGTCAAAAAGCATTCTGACTGAAGGTGTATAATCGTCGTCGTATTGTCCAGATTTGACAGCTACTATAAAAGCAATAAAGAAACCTATTGCTACGAAAATACTTACTGAAATTAATAGATAAATAACACTCATACCTTAAATTTATGTTAACAAAATTACTTAGTTACTAGTTGTTAAAATATGATAATTATCATAGTCGAAGTCTTTAGTTAAATTTATAAAAAAATAACCTTTAAATTATTTATAATCACTCTAAACTACTGTTGCTGAAATAATTAGACATTATCGTTACAAAACTCACTATTGTAATAGTGCTTAAAGGCATGATAATAGCCGCTACTAAAGGAAGTAAATTGCCTGTAATTGCGAAAGAAAGTCCTACAACATTGTAAAGCAATGATAAGACAAAACTCATTTTGATTATTGTAATGGACTTGCGAGATAATTTTAAAAAGTAATTTAATCTCGAAAACTCACTTGCATCTAATATTGCATCGCAAGCAGGCGAAAAAACATTGACATTTTCAGAAATAGAAATTCCAACATTACTTTGTGCGAGTGCTCCAGCGTCGTTTAATCCATCTCCAACCATCATTACATTCTGACCTTTGTCTTGTAGGTTTTTAATGAATTGAAGTTTTTGCTCCGGTTTCTGATTAAAAACAAGCTCGGTGTTCCTGGGCAAAATAGCCTCTAGATTTGCCCTTTCGCCATCATTGTCACCGGAAAGTACTTTTATCTGATAATCTTTACTTAGAGTTGCAAATAATTTTTCTATACCTTCTCTATATTGATTTTGGAACGTAAACTTTCCATAATAAATATCATTAATTCTAATGTGTAGACTTGTTTTTTCGATTTCTGATGAATCTGCTACTTGACTTTCGACAAACTCCGCAGATCCTATCTTAATTGTTTTATCACCAGAAAAAGCATAAATTCCTTTTCCGGTAATCTCTTGAAAATCATCAATTTTAATTCTATTGGATTCAGGCAAAAAATCATATAACATACGGCTTAAAGGATGATTCGAAGCGCGAAGGACATTTTTTATAAGAATATAATTTTCATCAGAAAGCACATTCCCTTCATACATTATATTTGATTTTTTGTTGGTTGTAATTGTTCCTGTTTTATCAAAAACTATAGTATCTACTTTTGCCAATTGCTCTATAACTAAAGCATTTTTAAGATACATTTTCTGCTTGCCCATAATCCTCAAAATGTTACCAAAAGTAAATGGAGCTGTAAGCGCCAGCGCACAGGGACATGCTACAATTAAAACTGCTGTAAAAACATTAAAAGCAATATTTGCGTCAATAGATACCCAATAACCAAAACCTGCAACAGAGATCAACAATAATATTGGCGTAAAATAACGACTAATTTTATCTGTGATTGTTTTGTGTTTTTGCTCTACATTTTTCTGAAAAACTTCATTGCTCCACAATTGTGTTAAGTAACTTTGAGAAACAGAATGCAATACTTCCATTTCGATAACTTTTCCTATTTGTTTTCCCCCAGCAAAAACTTTATCTCCAGACTTCTTAGTAATTGGTACTGCTTCTCCAGTCACAAAACTGTAATCAATTTCAGCTTTTTCACTAATCAAAATTCCATCCACCGGAATTAGTTCTTGATTTCTAATTAGCAATCTATTGCCTTTTTGAACATCATAAATAGGCACACTTTCTTCGGATGTATCAGAATTAATTCTTGTTACTGCTATTGGAAAATAAGATTTAAAATCACGCTCAAAACTTAAAAAACTATAGGTTTTTATTTGAAACATTTTTCCGAGTAACATAAAGAAAACCAACCCCGTTAAACTATCAAAAAAACCAGATCCATAGTTCATTACTATATCAAAAGTACTACGCACAAACATGACGATAATTCCCAAAGCAATTGGTATATCAATATTTAACATACCCGATTTTATACTTTTGTAAGCAGAAACATAATAACCACTTGCCGAATATAAAAAACTAGGCAATGCCAGAATAAATATCAGGATTCTAAAAAATGGTTTATAATTGTCTAACCAAAATTCTTTGATTTCAAAATACTCAGGAAATGAAAGCAACATAATATTTCCAAAGCAAAAGAAAGCGACTCCTAATTTATAAGTCAAACTTCTATCAACATTATTTTTTCCTGATTCGTAATTCTCTAAACTTATATAAGGTTCATAACCTATTGAACTTAATGAGTAAACAATAGTTTTTAATGAAACGATATCTGTATTAAAGGTAATTCGAACTCTTTTTTCTGGAAAATTAACTTGAGAAGTACTTATTCCCGGCTGAATTCGGTTTAGATTTTCCAGAATCCATATACATGAACTACAATGAATATGAGGAATATTTAATGATACAATTGCGGTATTCCCTTCTTGAAATTCTAAAACTTTTGATAAGATAGCTTCATTGTCCAGAAAATCATATTTTCCTTTTATGTCTTGAGGAGTTGCACCGGGAGATTTTTCAAAATCATAATAACAGGTTAGATCATGAAGACTAAAAATTTCATAAACGGTTTTGCAGCCCGCACAACAAAACTTTTTTTCATCAAAATTGATTTCTTCATTTTTAGGAATGGTAAGTCCACAATGAAAACAACTCTGCTCACTCATAATTTGTTTCTTTTTTAATGTAACAAATATTCAAAATAAGTCCCGACTTTTAATATGACATTTATCATAGTATAATTAAATCGAATTCTAATTTAATGAAATAAAACAGGCAAAAATCAACATTACATTTTTTATCTCTTTTTTCAGTAATAATAGCACCTTGGAAAGCGAATATTCCTTAATTTTGCAGTAAATTTTTTGCTATGAATAAATGTGACCAATGTATCGTACGCCAACTTTCCTCTCTTAAAGCTCTCAATAAAGATGAAGTTGTAAAATTGGCAAGTAGCAAAACAACTTACACGATTAAGAAAGGCGAGGCTATTTTTGAAGAAGGCGAAGTGACCAATGGTGTTTTTTGTGTAAAAGATGGCGTTGGAAAACTTTCAAAATTAAGTGCAAACGGTAAAGATCAAATTGTAAAACTGGTAAAATCCGGAGAACTTTTGGGTCAGCGCTCAATGATTAGTAATGAGCCTGCAAACTTATCGGCTAAAGCTATTGCCGATATGGAAGTTTGTTTTATTCCAAAAAGCGAAATCATTCACTTTTTTAATAACAACAATCAATTCTCTATGAATTTGATGCAATCTGTTTGTGAAGACTTAAAAGAATCTGAAAACGATAAAATTGCCTTAGTTCAAAAAACTGTAAAACAGCGTTTAGCAGAAACTTTATTACATCTATATGATGCTTTTGGGGAAACTGCCGATAAAACACTAAAAGTGCAACTAACCAGAGAAGAACTGGCTGGTATAATTGGTACTGCCACAGAAAGTTGCATCAGACTATTATCTGACTTTAACAAACTTGAACTGATAGAGTTAGTTGGTAAAAAAATTAAACTTAAAGATATTAAAGCATTAAAAAAACTGGCTGAATAATTACAGTTTTTTTGCTTCGTTCCAAAATACATCCATTTCGGCCAAAGTCATATCCATCAAAGGTTTTCCTAATTCTCCAGCTTTACTTTCCAGATATTGAAAACGCTTAATGAATTTTTTATTGGTACGCTCTAATGCATCTTCCGGATTAACATTTAGAAATCGGGCATAATTAATCATCGAGAACAAAACATCGCCAAATTCGGCCTCAATTTTATCCTGATCACCTGATTTTACTTCTACTTGCAATTCTTCTAATTCTTCTTGTACTTTATCCCAAACTTGGTGTGGTTCTTCCCAATCAAAACCAACTCCTTTTACTTTATCCTGAATTCGGCTTGCTTTTACTAATGCAGGTAAACTTCTTGGAACTCCTTCAAGAACAGATTTTTTACCCTCTTTTAGTTTCAGTTTTTCCCAATTTTGTTTTACTTCTTCCTCATCTTTAACAACGGTATCACTGTAAATATGCGGGTGACGGTGAATTAATTTATCACAGATTTCATTACAAACATCGGCCATATCAAAATCGTTGGTTTCGGAACCAATTTTTGCATAAAAAACGATATGCAATAGTAAATCTCCTAGCTCTTTTTTGATTTCATTCAAGTCATTATCTAAAATAGCGTCTCCTAATTCATAAGTTTCTTCAATGGTAAGATGTCTCAGGGTTTGCAAAGTTTGCTTTTTATCCCACGGACATTGCTCACGAAGCTCATCCATGATAATTAATAATCTTTCGAAAGCCTTAATTTGAAGTTCTTTACTCATTTTATGAAGTTTTATTTGGATTGCAAACAGATTTGTAAAAGTAAAAAATCCTGTCAAGAAAACATCTTAACAGGATTAATATATTTGAATATAGCGAACTACTATTCTTCTTTTTTAGCTTTTACTTTTTTAGCAGCTGGAGCTTTTTTTGGTTTCTCTTCTGCAACAGGAGCTTCTTCAGCAGCTTCAGCAGCAGCTGGAGCCAAATCTGTAACTAAACCTTTTGCCTGAAGTGTGTTGTACCAGTTTAATACCTTTTTGATATCAGAAGGATATACTCTTTCTTCGTCATAATCAGGTAAAATTTCTTTAAAGTAAGCTGCCAATGTAGCGTTGTCTTCTTTATGAGAAATAGCTTGTCCCTTATTTTCTTTAGTTGCAATACGTTGCATTACTTCAGTCAATGGTTTTTCGCCGTCGTAAGTATAAATTGAAATTTCTGATAATAAACTTACATTACTTTTTAAGTTTACTGTAATTTTTTTTCCGTCTAATAATGATTCTGCCACAAAACCTGTACGAGTTTGTACTTTCAATACATATAAACCTGGTTTCCCAGAAATGGCTAAAATTTTCTCTAAATTCATGTTTATTAAAATTAGTATTAAGAATTTGATTTATTATATTTTGATGATTCTAAATTTATACTTTAGAATGCTTATCTCCCTTTTTTAGCAGCAGCAAATTTCATTCTATATTCTTGAAAAGTCTTGCCTTCTGTAATATTTTTTAATTTCTTTTGAATCAAACGCTTTTTCAAAGAAGATATTTTGTCTGTGAATAAAACGCCTTCGATATGGTCGTATTCGTGTTGAATAACTCTTGCAATCAAACCGTCAAAAACTTCTGTTTTCATTACAAAATCTTCCTCACAATATTCGATTGTTACAGTTGGCTTTCTGTAAACATCTTCGCGAACGTCTGGAATACTCAAACAACCTTCGTTAAAACTCCACTCTTCACCTTCTTCTTTAACAATTTTAGCATTGATAAAAGTTTTTTTGAAACCTTTTAAATCTTTTTGCTCTTCTGACGGTAAATCGTCATCATCACTAAAAGGAGTTGTATCAATAACAAACAAACGAATTGGCATACCCACTTGAGGTGCAGCTAGTCCTACTCCGTAAGCGTTGTACATGGTCTCATACATGTTTGCTATTGTTTCTTTTAAGTTTGGGTAATCTGGCGTAATTGCCTCGCCCACTTTTCTTAAAACAGGATCACCATATCCTACAATTGGTAAAATCATTTGTATTATTTTAATGTATTATCTACTGAAAACCCTGAATTTATTTCTATTAATTCAGCTGGCAAAAATAGTAAAAAATAGTCAATGAATAATTCTAAAGCCATATTATATGTCATTTTTTGCTTTAGCTCTAAAAACTCATCTATAATTATGCCAAATTAATTCGTACAATTCGTACTTTTGTTTATAAACCTTACTATATGTTTGAACGTATCACTAAATTTACCAATAGTACTTCTTTTTTTAATGCCTCAAAAATAACCATTGCTTCAGTAGTTCCTGTGTTAATTTTGAACTTTTTAGGATATTTTGAAATAGGTTTTACAATTGCGTTAGGTGCTTTTTATACTTATCCAAGTGATATTCCGAGCTCATTAAGCCATAAAATAAAAGGTCTTATTGCAGCTTCGTTTATCGTAGCTGGTGTTAATTTTTTGGTGAATATTGCATATCCATATCCCTATATTTTTTATCCTTTTTTAGTATTCTTACTTTTTGCATGTTCTATGATATCAGTTTATGGACAACGTGCAACTTTAGTTTCGTTCTCGGCTTTATTATCAATTTCATTATCTTTTGGTCATTTACACGAAGGTTGGGAAGCCGTTGAATATTCTGGGTGGATTTTCGTTGGAGGTATTTTATACTTAATTGTATCTCTTGTTTTTCATTTTGTGCAACCTTATAAATATGTTGAATTAGAAATTGCTCAGGGAATAAAATTAACCGCAAAATACTTGAAATTAAGAGGTGATTTATGGAATCCCGAAGCCAATAGAGAATCAATTATCGAAAAACAATTGAGTGTTCAGGTTGATCTAAATTTGATTCATGAAGATTTAAGAAAATTACTTATTGGCAATCAAAATACTTCTGCAGCAACGAGTCAAAATCGAAAAATGTTGCTTGTTTTTATTACTTTGGTCGAAATTCAAGAACTTGCATTATACACTTCTTTTGATCACAGTAAACTTCATGAAAAATTTGCGAAGCATCCAGACGTTCTTCGCACTTATCAAAATGTTGCTTATAAACTGGCTTCAACTTTAAAAAAACTTTCAAAAAACGTACATAATATAAGTGTTTATGTCGATAAAAATGATTTAAAAAATGAACTTGATGCATTTGAATTTGCCATTTTTGACTACGAAAAAAGTTTAGGCAAAGATGAAGCTGCTGAGGGCGTTTTGATGTTGACGAATATGCTGAAATATGCTAAAAATCAAGTTGGAAAAATTAAAACTATTCAACGTGCGTTTTCGTTAGCCATGCAATCGTTTAAACTAAAGGATAAAGATAAAGAACTTGAAAAATTCTTAACGCCTCAATATTATCCGTTGCGTACTTTAATTGAAAATCTTACTTATTCTTCTTCTATTTTCAGACATTCACTACGACTAACGATTACAATTTTAATTGGTTTTATTATCGGGAAGTTTCTTCCGTTTCAAAACGTTTACTGGATTTTACTAACTATTGTTGTGATTATGAGACCTGGTTACGGCTTAACAAAGGAACGCTCGTACAATAGAATTTTTGGAACTATTTTAGGAGGTTTACTAGCATTTGGAATTGTATCTGTTATTCAAAACCATGTTGCCTTGAGTATCTTCTCTATTGTTTGTATGCTTCTGGGAATTTCATTTACGCAAATCAATTATAAAATAAGTGCCACATTTGTAACGATGTATGTGGTTTTTATATACGGAATTTTAACTCCAAATGTGGTCGAAGTAATTCAGTTTAGAATTTTAGATTCGCTTGCCGGAGCTATTTTAGCTTTTATGGCCAATCAGTTTTTATGGCCTGCATGGGAATTTATCAATACGCCAATTCATATCGAAAACTCGATTAAAGCAAACCGAAATTATCTTAAAGAAATTGCCGATTTTTATAATAAAAAAGGTGAAGTGCCGACTTCTTACCGTTTGGCCCGAAAAAATGCTTTTGTTGAGGTTGGTAATTTAATGACTTCTTTTCAGCGCATGATGCAAGAACCAAAATCGAAACAAAAAACACTTCCGTTGGTTAATAAATTGGTGGTTTTAAACCATTCAATATTATCTGCATTAGCCTCATTATCTACTTATATACAGTCACATCAAACAACATCGGCATCAGAATCGTTTAACTATATCATTAAAACAATACTTTCAAACTTAGACAATTCGATCTCTATTTTGCGTAATGAAACTGTTATTACCGATCCTTTTTTTGATAAAGAAGATGTTACTTTACAATTTGAAGAGCTCAAACGTGTTAATTTCAAACGTTTATCTACAGATGACGAATTAGACAAAGAAACACGTCAAGCCAAAATGCAAGAAGCACAAATGGTGATTGAGCAATTAATATGGATGAGTAATTTGGCAGAAAAGATTTTAAAAATCACCACAGAATTTAAAGAAACAAGTCAGGATTAAAACGAATAATACTTTATACATGATTTAATTAGTTAACAAATCATATTATTTTCCAAATAAAAAAAGAGCTTAATTTTGATATCAAAACTAAGCTCTTTTCTTATATTATATTTCCAGATACTAATTATTTAGCTTCAAAACTTCAGAAGTATGTTTTCTAAGTTCGGCCAAAAATTCTGGTTTATCATTTAAAGTTTGTCCGTAAGAAGGAATCATGTTTTTCATTTTTGCTTCCCACTCCGGAGTTTTAATTTGATCTGTAAAACATCTGCTTACTAAATCAATCATGATCGCAACTGCTGTTGATGCACCAGGAGAAGCTCCTAATAAAACTGCTAAAGTTCCGTCATGTGTATTTATTACCTCTGTTCCAAATTCTAAAACACCACCTTCTTTCTCATCTTTTTTAATAACCTGAACACGTTGTCCGGCTTTTTCTAATTTCCAATCTTTAGAACGTGCCGAAGGTAAATATTCGCGTAAAGCTTTCATTCTGTCTTTTGGAGACTGACGAACTTGCTCAATTAAATACCTTGTTAATGGAATATTGTGAAATCCTGCAGATAACATTGGTACTAAATTATTTGCTTTAATTGATAATGGCAAATCTAAGTACGAACCGTTTTTTAAGAAACGTGTAGAGAATCCTGCAAAAGGACCAAAAAGTAATGCTTTTTCACCATCTATCACACGTGTATCAATATGCGGAACAGACATTGGAGGTGCTCCAACGCTTGCTTTTCCGTATACTTTTGCCTGGTGTTTTGCAATTACTTCAGGATTTGTACATTTTAACCATTGTCCGCTTACAGGAAAACCTCCATAACCGTTTCCTTCCGGAACGTTTGCTTTTTCTAATAAAGGTAATGAACCTCCACCAGCACCAATGAATACAAATTTTGTATATGCTTTTCGTTTTTGACCTGTGGCTAAATCAGTAATTTTAATTCTCCACGATTTGTCATCACGTTGCTTTAATTTTTCAACTTCATGATTAAAATACAAAGAAACACCATCTAGTTTTTCTAAATAATTAAACATGCTTCTGGTCAAAGCACCAAAATTAACATCGGTACCAATTTCCATATGGGTAGCAGCTAATTTTTCGTTAGAATCTCTGCCTTCCATAACAAGTGGCATCCATTTTTTTAACTGCTCAATATCGGTACTAAATTCCATTTGAGAAAAAATTGGATTGCTTTGTAATGCTGCGAATCTCTTTTTAAGATATTCAACATTTTTTTCTCCCCAAACAAAACTCATGTGAGGAACACTTTTAATAAAATTATCTGGAGATGGTACTTTATTTTCTTGTACTAAATAAGACCAAAATTGTCGAGAAATCTCGAAAGATTCTGCTATGCTTATTGCTTTTTTAGGATCAATACTTCCGTCAGCCTTTTCCGGAGTGTAATTTAGCTCACAAAAAGCTGAGTGTCCCGTTCCTGCATTATTCCAAGCATCTGAGCTTTCGGCTGCGGCAACATCTAATCTTTCGTAAATTTCAATTTTAATATCAGGTTGTAATTCTTTCAAAATTACTCCAAGAGTGGCACTCATTATTCCCGCTCCAATTAGTACTACTTCACTATTAGAACGTATTGTTTCGTTAGGCATAACAGTATTGTTTTTAAAGTGCAAAGGTACTTTTTATAATTGCAAAAAAAAACTAATTTTCTATGATAAAAGTTATGTTTTTATTAAAAATATTAGATTAAAGAATTCAAAATGAGGAAAAATTTAAAATCGTTTTGAAGAAAGGTAATCCTGAAGCATTATTGTTGCTGAAATTTCGTCAATTAACCCTTTATTTTGACGTTGTTTCTTACTCAAACCGCTATCAATCATGGTTTGAAATGCCATTTTTGAAGTAAAACGCTCATCTACTCTAACCACTTTCATATCTGGAAAAATGTTAGAAAAATGAGTTACAAAGCCTTTAATTATTGAAGCACTTTGAGATGGTTCGCCGTTCATTTGTTTCGGCTCACCAATTAAGACGGTTTCAACTTTTTCTTTTGCAAAATAATCTTTTAGAAAATCAATTACAGTATTTGTTGGAATAGTAGTTAAACCTGACGCAATAATTTGCATTTCATCAGTAACAGCAATTCCTGTGCGTTTTTGTCCGTAGTCTATAGAGAGAATTCTTGGCATTTTGTAAGTTTTGTCAAAGATAACTATTTTAATTTTTCAATTCTTAACAAACCTTTTTACCACACTAAAAAAAATCCGTTTTGACAAACTCAAAACGGATTTTTCATCCAAATACTAAAAACTAAAAAACTATAAATAATCTACCTATTAAATAAACGTCTAAAAAAACCTCTTTCTTCCTCTTCCTCATTATCTTGTTCTTCATATTGAGCAAACTTCGATTGTGCTTTTTCATGTTCGTATATTAACTCCTTAATATACTCTACGTACGTTCTCTTTTTTTCTTCAAGAAATCCAATCAAATATTTCTCACCAAACTCTACTCCGCTTGCCGCTTCAATTTGTAATAACTTTTTATATAACGGTTCAATATGCAACGAAATAACTTCTTGAGGAACAGCTTGTCTTCTTCCAAAATAATTCACAATTACACCGTTTTCATCTTTTGCAATTTCAAAATCAGTAACAACCCAATAATAACGTCCAGACTTCGCAAGGTTTTTTACAATCGCATGAAAGTTTTTACCCGCTTTAAGATTCTCCCATAGTACTTTAAAAATAACTTTTGGCATATCTGGATGACGGATCATATTATGTGGTTGTCCCATTAATTCGTAATCTTCGTAACCAGATACATCGACAAAAACTTCATTGGCATATTCAATAATACCAAAGGCATTTGTTTTACTCATAATCACTTGTGTTTTATCCCACGTGACTTCTTTATCTATGACTATAATTTGATTTCGAAGCTGATTTTCTTGATTCATCTTTTGCTGCTTATATATTTTGTTTTGGAATGTATTTTTAATCCCCATATTAAAGTGGTTTGGGAATTATGCCGCGAAATTAAAGAGAAGAAAAAATTCAAAATCTGATTTTTGTCATATTTTGATATTAAAAAAACTTTTAGAGGTAGTTAATATGTTTCTTTTTAAATAAGTCGCAATTTTATTTATCAAATTAAAAACAAAAAGTTATATCTGTAACATTTTACAAAGGTTTTGCTTTTTTGCTTTTCCGTAAATACGCTATCTTTGCCAAAAATTAAAACTTATGAATTCTTTACAAACTATAATTGAACAAGCTTGGGAAAACAGAGCTTTATTACAAGAAACTGCAACTACAGATGCTATTAGAGAAGTTATCGAACTAGTTGATGCGGGAAAACTACGTTGTGCTGAACCAGTTGGAGACAAATGGCAAGTAAACGAATGGGTTAAGAAAGCGGTTGTTATGTATTTTCCAATTCAAAAAATGGAAACATGGGAGTCTGGTATTTTTGAATATCACGATAAAATGTTGCTAAAAAGAGGTTATGCTGAAAAAGGAATTCGTGTAGTACCTAATGCAGTTGCACGTTATGGAGCTTACATTTCTAGCGGAGTTATCTTAATGCCAAGTTATGTAAACATTGGTGCTTATGTAGACGAAGGTACAATGGTAGACACTTGGGCAACTGTTGGCAGTTGTGCACAAATTGGTAAAAATGTTCACTTAAGCGGTGGTGTTGGTATTGGTGGTGTTTTAGAGCCATTACAAGCTGCTCCTGTAATTATTGAGGACGGTGCTTTTATTGGTTCTCGTTGTATTGTTGTAGAAGGAGTTCACGTTGGTAAAGAAGCTGTTCTTGGTGCTAACGTTTGTTTGACTGCTTCGACAAAAATTATCGATGTAACTGGTGACGAGCCTGTTGAAATGAAAGGTTTTGTTCCTGCTCGTTCAGTAGTAATTCCTGGAAGTTATACTAAAAAATTCGCTGCTGGTGAGTTCCAAGTTCCATGTGCTTTAATTATTGGTACTCGTAAACCATCTACTGATTTAAAAACTTCATTAAACAATGCACTTCGTGAATACGACGTAGCTGTTTAAGTTTTAAAATAAAACAAATTAAAAAATCCAAATTCCAATTGATAATGATTGGAATTTGGATTTTTTTTGCTTCAATTTGTAATCTTATAAAAAGATTCCATTTTCTCTATGAAGATACTTGTAATTCAGCAAAAAATGATTGGCGATGTTTTAATTAGCAGTATAATTTGCAATAACTTGCGTACTGCTTATCCTAACGCTCAAATCGATTATTTGGTTTATGCTTCGACAACGCCCGTTTTAGAAGGAAATTCAAGTATTAGTAATATTATTTTGTTTGAAGAGAAACACCGCAAAAGCAAAAAAGAATTATTAAATCTTGGTTTTCAGATTCGAAAAGAAAAGTATGACATCTTAATCGATGCTTATTCAAAATTAGAAAGTTGGATATTAGTTTTGCTTAGCAATGCCACACAAAAAATATCATACAAAAAACCCGGTAGAAACTTTTTATATACTGATAATGTTCCGTTTGAACCTTTTCCAAAAACCAATTTAGGTTTAGCAATCGAAAGACGACTTTCATTATTAGAACCTTTGGATTTGAAAATTGAAATAGATCCAATTCCTAAATTGTTTGTATCTGAAAAAGAAAACCAAGAGGCGATTGCACTTTTTGAAAAACACAAGGTTCAAAAAGATCGAAAAACAGTAATGATAAGTCTTTTAGGAAGCGAGAATTTAAAAACTTATCCTTTAGATTACATGGCAAAAGTGGTCGATTATATCGCTGATAATGCCAATGTAAATATTCTTTTTAATTATTTCCCAAAGCAAATCGAGCAGGCTAAAACCGTATTTAACGCTTGTAAACCTTCAACTCAGGAAAAAATTTACTTTGATTTATTGGGCGGAGATTTACGCTCTTTTATTGGCTTGGTCAATCACTGTGATTTAATTATTGGTAATGATGGTGGTGCAATTAATATGGTGAAAGCACTTGAAAAACCTTCATTTATTATTTTTTCTCCCTGGATTGAAAAGAAAATCTGGGCTACTTTTGAAGATGAAGTTCATCATCTTTCGGTGCATTTAAAAGATTACCGTTCTGATTTATTTGAGCAAAAAACAGAAAAAATGCTCAAAAAGGAATCTTTATCATTATATCAGGAATTTAAACCTGAATATTTTGAAGCTAAAATCAAATTCTTTTTGGATAAAAACCTTAGCATTACCAAATGATTTTGTCTGAGAAACAACCTTTAACGGCTCTGGTAATTACTTATAATGAAGAACAAAATATAAAAACTGTTCTTGATCATTTGGCTTTTGCCGATGAAATTATTGTTGTTGATTCCTACAGTTCAGATAAAACTTTTGAGATCGCTACGTCATTTCAGAATGTAAAAGTGGTACAACGTAAATTTGATAATTTTGCCTCTCAGCGCAATTTTGCAATTAATCTTGCAACAAATTCATGGATTCTATTTATGGATGCCGATGAAAGACTTACAGCAAAACTTCAAGATGAAATCGTCTATATAATCAGTCTCAAAAATAGTGCTACGGCTTATTTCATGTATCGCACCTTTATGTTTAAAGGTAGAAAATTACATTTTAGCGGTTGGCAAACAGATAAAATTATTCGTCTTTTTAAGAAAGAAAATGCTTTTTATAACCACGAAAAAATCGTCCATGAAAAGCTAATTGTAAAAGGAGAAATTGGTAAATTAAGAAATAAACTCACTCATTACTCCTATTCGAATTATGAGGATTACAAGAAAAAAATGATTCTTTACGGGCAATTGAAAGTGCAGGAAGAATTGCAAAAAAAAACCAATCCTAATTTCTTTCATTTTTACATTCGTCCTGCATATCAATTTCTAAACCAATACATTGTCCGTCTTGGTATCTTAGACGGAAAAAAAGGGATTATTATTTGTTATCTTAATGCACTAAGTGTTGCAGTCCGTTTTCGGGAGCTCAAAAAAGTTAAGACTTTGAAGCAACAGTAGCATATTGCAGGTAAAAAATATCCATTTGAGTGAACAAAAACAAAATATTAAATAAGTAAGGTTTTAAAGATTTTGTTCTTCTGATTCCCTCATTTGTTTTCACCACATATCCTGCTTCTTCATACATTCTTTTAATACTTTTTCCGGTAAAAAATCGCATATGCGTGAAGTCCATAACGCCATGTTGTTCATATTTCCAATCTTTTTTCCATAAAAACATGGTCATTTGATTGTGATATCTGATATTTGGAATAGAGCTGATAACAACTCCTTTATCTGAAAGTTTCTTTTTAATCTCTTTTAATAAAGCATAAGGATCATATACATGTTCCAAAACGTCATTAAAATAAATGGCATCGAAGTAATTGTCTGGCAAATCGTTGATAAAATCTTCACACATTCCAACAAATGCTTTATCTAAAACTTTTTTGGCTTTTTCACCTTCTTCAGGCATCATTTCAATACCCCAGACTTCTTTGTTATTATCTTTTTTAATTAACTCGCCAAAACAGCCATTTCCACAACCTACCTCTAATATTTTAGTAGCATGATCCGGCAAATATTTAAGCATCTCAAAACGAACTTTACTGTAATAGTGGTCTGGTTTATTGTCGTAATTCATATATATTTTTTTCTAAATATATGAAATCAGAAATAAAAACCAACTGTTTCTTTAATTTTATAAATAAGAAAAGATTTACACTAAGAATAAAATGAATTCATGACAGTATTTTCAAAATCACTAAGATTTCCAGAATTTAAGTTTCTTTTTAAGTCTTTTCTTTTTAGCAAATTCTTCTTGAAAATGAGTTGTAGCATGCCACATCGTTTCAAAAATTTCAGCTTCAGTCTTATCCGTATAAAACTTAGCATATTCATTACTCATTACTGCAATCATGTCTTTTCTAGGCGTTAAACGTCTAAAATTGTTCATGCGTTGCTCAAAGCTCATTGTTTCATGAAAATTCATTCGGTTTAAATCAACCAAAAAGAACTCATATTTATTTTCAGTTACCTTCTTAATTAAAGTATTTCCGGGAGAATGATCTAGAAATTCGACTCCTTTTTGATGTAAATCAAATGTAAATTTAGTAAACTGTCTTAAGATATTATCGTGATCCGGGTAATCTGGAATTTCCACCAACTCTCTATAAGTCAACTCTGTTACTAAATGTTCGCTTACATAGTAACTATCTTTTAATCCTAGAAAATTGAAATTCTCATAATATGCAATTGGTTCTGGAGTTCCAATTCCTTTTTCTAACAAAATTGTAGCATATTCGAACGAACGCTTTGCTTTTGATTTTCTAAAATATTTATAAGCTACCTTATTAATAATGTTCGGGATTTTAAATGATTTGATGTTAATTGTCTTACCATTTAAATTGAACAATTTAATTTTATTGCGATCTCCATTACCAAAAAGCTCTCCTGAATTTTGGAAACTATCAATAATAGCAAGAATATCATTATACTGTTTTTCCTTGTTGTATTCACTAAAATCTCCCTTATTAGCAGTAATAACTAATTTATTAGCCATGTGTATTTCTAAGATTAAGTCTGTTTAAAAATGCTCTTTTTCTATGTTTGAACATTTTTTTACATTTTTTTATTTTTCTGATTAAACCTTTGGCAACAAAATTAATCTAATAAACAAGATAACTTCATTCTGGAACATTTTTTTTATCTATTCCAGCAAATATTCCTTGTCGCAAAAGGGATAGCAAGAGAAGATGAAGTTGTAAAAAAACAAATCAAACCATATATTAAAACTGTATTTTTTGCGTTATTATATCCCATGTTAGAATGAAAAAGGCTTTTATTATTGAACACGTGGGAATTATGTAATTTAAAAAAAACAGGTTTAAGTATTTTTACACCTACAAAAATATGAATAACAATACTATGCAAATTACCTTGATAAGTTTTGACAATTGGGGCCTTAACAAACATATAGCCACAAGTTTGGAAGAACAAGGACACAAAGTAAAACATATTGATTTTAATGCTTTTAAATATAAATACCCAACTCCATTACATAAAGTTCAGAATTTTATTTTAAAAAATCTTTTCAAAATAAACCTGAAGAATTTGTATTACGGAAAAGAAATCATTAAAAAACTACAAGAAAACAAAGAAGTTCAGGACGTTATTTTAACCATAAAAGGGGACTTTATTGATTCGAAAAGCATTTTGGAATTTAAGAAATACACCAAAAAATCAATTGGTTTTTTTAATGACAATAGTTACCGTTGCCCTAAAATTGGACGCGTTTTTTCGTCTTTTGATGAAGCTTATTCATTTGAGAAAGAAGATTGTCAAAAATTCGGTTTAAAATTTGCTCCAAACTGGATTTACAATTCTTCTAATACAACTGCAAATACAAATACTGATTTTGAATATGATGTTTTTAACATTAGTTCTATAGACAGACGATTACCCATTTTAATGCGTGTGGTAAAAGAACTGGAATCAAAAAAAGTAAATCATAAGTTTATTGTTTACGACAAAAATCATAAACCTACCAATGACAACGTTACTTATATAGACAAACACATGTCCTTATCTGAGGTTAACAACTATATTAATCGCTCAAAAGTATTATTAGACATCAATAGAGTTGGTCAAACGGGTTTAACTTTTAGAGTTTTTGAAAGTCTTGGTTTAGGAAAAAAACTTATCACAACTAATAAAAGTATAAAGGATTACGATTTTTACAACCCAAATAATATCCTTATAATCGACGAGAAAAATCCCGTTATACCTACTTCTTTTTTCGAAAATGATTATGAAAAAATCCCTGAATCTGTTTATAAAAAATATACTTTAGAAGGTTGGAGTGATAGTGTTGTTTTTAAAAATGTTTAACACAATCATCTCCGCTTAAAAAAACAAAAACGCCACATTTTTAAGATGTTGACGGTTTTATATTATAATATCTAATTTGTATTTTCTATTAATCGTAAAGTGATTTGAAAAAAAGATCTAACTAAAGTCCCTATTCCTAAAACAATTTACGTCGACCAAGTATGACTTTCTTTTTAAAAGTTTCAAATGAATCTCTTCCTCTAATATCAATACGTTGTACTTTATAGACATCTTTAATTGGGAATATATTGATTCTATTTCCAATTCTAAGACCATACTTAATACCATATTTTTTGAGCAACTCAAAAAACTGCTCTTGTTTTGGCCCTTTTTTTCTGTAATATCCGCCGTAAGTATATGCTAAAGCAGGAAAAACTTTAAGATCTTCTTTCGCAATAATCTCTTGGCAAAGCTGCAAGTCCTTTTCGATTTCTTCTAAAGATAAAAAAGCATAATTATCGTGCTTAAAAGTATGATAACCCAATTCGATATGAGATCCAATAGCCAACAATTGTTCTTTATTCATTAACTGCATGTTATCATTTTTATTGATAAATTTTCCGCCCCAATCAATTCTTTGGCCAATTCTTCCTAAAACCATAAAACAAACTGCCTTAAAATCGTACTGCTTTAACAAAGGATACAACTCTGTATAATTGTCCAAAAATCCATCGTCGAAAGTTAGAACTACTGATTTTTCGGGTAAAGGCTGATTTTTATTTTTTAGCTCATCAATTTCCGACAACCAAAAAGTTTTATAATTGTTCTTTTTTAAATATTCAAACTGCTCAATTATGTTTTCTTTCTTAATTGTAATTTGATCTTCGAAACCATTTGTAGAAATAGAATGATATTCTAAAATTCTTAATTTTTTATTAGGCGAATAAAACAATTTGAACTGAACATTTAGCACAATCAAAAAAGCAAATAAAACAATCAATAGAACTAAAACAATATAAAACATAAGTATTTTTTAAAATGCATTATTAACAACAACCTCATTTGCAACATTAGAAATCTTCGTCGCAATAATTATGCGGGTTGAAGTACTCATTAAAAACTCATAACCTTTATCGATAAATTTATCTCGAAGTAAGTTATTGTCTATAAGTGCTTCGACTTTGTTTGCAAAATCAAACGAATTTCCAACTTCGGCCAATAAACCCGTTTCATTATCTATTAAAACTGTTGGTATTCCTCCTGCTTTTGCAGCTACCACCGGCACTTTACAAGCATAACTCTCAAGAATTACACCGCCAGTTGCTTCATTTTTAGAGGTAAATAAAAACAAATCAAACTCAGGAAGACATTTATTTACGTCTTTTCTAAAACCTGCAAAAATAATTTCATTTTCCAAGCCCTTCAAACGTGCATAATCTTTAATATCCTGCTCCAGAGATCCTTCACCAATTAAAACATATTTTGCTTTAAGTCCTCTTTTAAATAACTCTTCTACTGTATTTACCCAGGTAATATGGTCTTTTACTTTACAAAATGCCGAAACATTTCCAACTATTTTATAATCCTGCGGAATATTAAATTCCTCGTGAAGAAAACCTTTTTTAGGATTATTTATAAATCTATCTGTATCTACAACGCTTCCAATAACTGTAAGCTTTGCGTGATCTTTAACTGAGAGTTTAAGAATATCGGCAACAGGATCAGAGATACAAACAATTTTTTTAATTGATTTGTGATTGTATTTATATTTTCTAAAAAAGTTGGTTCCAACATTTTTAATTAAAGTTCTAAAAAGAACCATTGGTACATTTAAACCAAAAAATATTGACGCCAAAACTGCAATAGTATGAGATTTACTATTGTGCAGAAATAAGATATCCGACTGAAATTTTTCAACCTCCTTCTTAAAATTTTTAGCAAAGCTAAGACTGTATTCAGATTTAAAATCTAAACCTAAAACTTTTATATTTTTTTGAATAGCAATTTTAAAAATTTCAGAATCTTTTGGACAAATGATCAACTGATCTTTTACCAAATTATTGTCCCGAAAAGTTTCAAAAATATCTATTATCATTTGCTCGTGTCCCCTCCAGACTTTCGAAGCAGTAAAATGTACTAAGCGCATATTTCCAAAATGACTTTTTATGATGCGAATGTAATTTATTTTTAGATTCTAAATGATTATATCTTAAAAATTTAGCTTAAAAATCACTTAAAAAATTATTATCTTAAAAAACTTACAAATAACACTATTTTTAATGGTTTTAAATAATCAAACTAAAAAAATAAGTCGATTTTCCCCAAAAAAAGTACATTATAAATGAAATTATTTTCCCGAAAAAGGAAAAAAAAGCATTCTTTCTTCCAAAAACTATCATTTACAATGTTCGAATTATGCATAATTTATTTTTGATGAAGAATAAAAGAACGTCTATTTTTAAAGAAAAATCAAATTAACTCTTTTTTTTAAGTCTAAAATAATTCGATGATTTTCTAAACTTAATATCAAAACTTAATAATTTTATTATAACATTGCACCATAAATTCATACATGATTATTCCTTAAAAAAGGAATAAAAATAATCTTAATACCACTAATTTTAAAAACATCTTTTAGGCACTATGAAAAGCAGTTACTATTTTATTGAAATCAAAAAGTTAAAACTTCAACATGAGTAATTACGATTATTTAATAGTAGGCTCAGGACTGTACGGAGCAGTTTTTGCCCATGAAGCAACAAAAGCAGGGAAAAAATGTCTTGTTTTAGATAAAAGAAATCATACTGGCGGTAATGTTTATTGCGAAAATACCGAAGGAATAAATGTGCACAAATACGGTGCTCACATTTTTCACACCAATGATAAAGGTCTTTGGGATTATGTAAATCAGTTTGTAGAATTTAATAATTATGTAAATTCTCCTCTTGCCTATTCTAAAAACAAGCTTTATAATTTGCCATTCAATATGAATACATTTTATCAGCTTTGGGGAACTATAACTCCAAAAGAGGCAAAAGCAAAAATAGAAGAGCAAATTTTGCTTTTTGGCGTAAAAGATCCAAAAAATCTTGAAGAGCAAGCCTTAAGCCTTGTTGGAAAAGATATTTACGAGAATTTCATTAAAGAATATACTGAAAAACAATGGGGAAGAAAAGCAACTGAATTACCTGCTTTTATCATCAAAAGATTGCCCGTTCGATTTACATTTGACAATAATTATTTTAACGACAAATATCAGGGAATTCCAATTGGTGGATATAATAAATTAATCGATGGTTTATTAAAAGATATTGATGTTCAGACTGGTGTCGATTATTTTTCGGATAAAAAAAAATTTGACAAGCAGGCTAAAAAAATAGTTTTTACAGGTAAAATCGATGAGTTTTACGGTTATAAATTGGGAATTTTAGAATACAGATCTCTTAATTTTATAAATGAAGTTTTGGATACTGATAATTTTCAAGGAAATGCTGTTGTTAATTACAACGACGCCGAGTATGAATTTACCAGAATTATCGAACACAAACATTTTGAATTTGGCAAACAAGCTAAAACTGTAATTACAAAAGAATATCCTCAGGAATGGGATATTAATAAAGAAGCCTTTTATCCGATAAATGATGCTAAAAATCAAGCTTTGTTTGAAGAATACAAGAAATTATCTCTACAAGAAGAAAATGTAATTTTTGGAGGAAGATTATCTGAATACAAATATTATGATATGCACCAAGTCATCGCTTCTGCCCTGACTTCAGCTAAAAAAGAATTATCTTAATACTTTAATAAATGAAAATATTTAATATCACACACAAAGCTATTCCTTACTTAAACAACGATTTATACCAATCTTTTCAAGTAAATAGTGGTGTAAATCCAATTATTTTTGAAGGTATTTATCAGGATAATACACTTGATAATATTGCATCACAAAACGATAATTTTTGTGAACTTACAGCTTGTTACTGGCTTTGGAAAAATCTGAATGACGACGGTTATATTGGTTTATGCCATTATAGACGATATTTCAATTTTTTTCCTAATAAACTAAGCCTAAAACCTTCTACTCAAAAAAGAATTTCGGCAGTAAATTTCGAAAAACATAAAATAGCAACAACTTCTACCGAAGAGCATAAAAAAATAATTACAAATGATTTAAAATCATATGATATTATTATGCCCAGAGCGAGAAAAATGAAGATTACAATAACAGAAGATTACGAACTTTTTCATCGTAAATCTGATTGGGACAAAACAAAAGAAATTATCATTCAAAAGTATCCAGAATACGAAAAGAGTATCGAAAAATACCTTGACAACAACAATAAATTTTACGAATGTAATATGATGATTACATCTAAAAAAATATGGGATGAATACCATTCTTGGCTTTTTGATGTATTATTTGAATTACAAAAAAATATTACACTTCCGGAAGATGATTACCAAAAACGAATTTTTGGATTCATATCAGAGCGATTATTAAACTTATATGTGCTGCATCATCAATATAAAATCAAGGAGTATCCTCTTTTATTTATAAATGATTAAATATTGCAAAAATGATAATCCGTATATTTGCAACTACTGTTATATATAAAATTTTATGATTACTGAAGAAATATTAAAAGCATACGAAGTGATAAAAGATGGAGGAATCATTCTTTATCCTACCGATACCGTTTGGGGAATTGGTTGCGATGCTACAAATCCAGAAGCTGTTGCCAAAATATACAAACTAAAACAACGTGCTGAAACCCAAAGTATGATTGTCTTGATGAACGGGGAAAAAATGATGTATAATGTATTTAAAAACATTCCCGAAGTAGCTTGGCAAATCTTGGATTTATCCGAAAAACCAACCACTTTAATTCTGGACGAACCAAGAAATGTAGCAGCAAATATTATCGCTGCAGATAATTCATTGGGTGTTCGATTGGTAAAAGAGCCTTTTTGTTTTAAATTATTAGAGCGCATGAAAAAACCATTGGTTTCAACATCGGCTAATATTTCGGGACAACCTACACCAATTGCTTTTAAAGATATTAATCCTGAAATAGTTAAAGGTGTAGATTATGTAGTTAATTTATATCACGATAGAGTTGCCGGAAAACCTTCGACAATTATCAAGTTAACCAATGATTCACAAGTAAGAGTTATTAGAAAATAATTGACTTCGACTTCGCTCAGTCTGACAGATTTACAATGTCCTCCTGAGCGAAATCGAAGGATATTTTAATATCTAAAATTCTGAATTTCAGCTACGAACCTTTGTCTCTTTGCACCTCTGAACCTAAAAAACTAAACCGTTTTCAAGCATTGAATTAAGTAATCAGTATCATCTTTCGTGTTAAAATGACTAAATGAAATTCGGAGATTTGGCAATTTTAAATCCGTCTCCGAAAGCATTTCTTTCAAAACGTGCGATGGTTTTACGCTTCCGGATTGGCAAGCACTTCCTCTCGAAACCGCAATTCCCTTCATATCCAAACTAAACAAAAGCATAGCAGTTTTATCTTCAGAAAAAGGTAAAATGATATTGATTATATTATAAAAATCGTCTTTTTTACCATTGATTCTAAATCCAGGAAAATGAATCTCTAGTTGATCAATAAGATACATTTTTATATCAGTTATTTGAGTTCTTTCCAGTTCCAAATTTTCATACGAAATCGACAAAGCTTTTGCCATTCCCGCAATTTGATGCACAGCTTCGGTACCTGCACGAAGTCCTTTTTCTTGCTCTCCACCAAAAATTAAAGGTTGTAAACCTGAGTTTTTTCGAATAAAAGCAAATCCAACTCCTTTTGGTCCGTGAAATTTATGTGCACTTGCTACAATAAAATCGACAGGTATTTTTTGCAAATCAATCTCGGTTTTACCAACAGATTGAACAGTATCTGAGTGAAATAAAACATTATATTGTTTGCAAATAACCCCAACTCTATCCAAATCTAAAATAGTTCCGGTTTCATTGTTTACGTGCATTAAGCTCACAATTGTCTTTTTTTCCTCGGCCAATAAATTTGACAAATGGGTTAAATCTATACTCCCGTCAGGATTTATCTTTACATAATCGACCTGAACATTGTACTCCGCTTCTAACACCATAACCGTATGAAGAACGGCATGATGCTCTATTTTTGTTGTAATTATGCGTTCGATTTTAAGATCTTCGACAGCAGAACGAAGAATCCAATTGTCAGCTTCAGTACCGCCAGAAGTAAAAATAATCTCCTGTGCAGCACAATTTAAATGCTTCGCAATACTCTTTCTGGAAAGCTCTAAAATAGTCTTTCCATTTCGTCCAAAACTGTGTGTTGATGATGGATTACCAAAATCTTCGGTCATAACTTTTGTCATCTCCTGAATAACTTCAGGGCGTATAGCTGTTGTAGATGCGTTATCGAGGTATACTTTTTTCATTGCTGCAAAGTTAAGAAATATCAATTGTCTAATCTTGAATATCATTTGCCAAATTTTTCACTATTTTTGACGTCAAATAAAATTACAATGAAAAAATATGCAAGCCTTCTATTATTAGCGCTTTTATTAAATGGTTGCGATGATGGTGATTTAACAGTAGATTCTGTTGATTTTGAAAATATTACACCGCAAACTTGCGATCCTACTGCTAATACTTTAATTTACAAACTTAAACCTCAGGAAGCTTTATTATTACAATTACCTCCGGGAAGTATTACAAATGATCCAACACTAAAGGACGCTCCGGTAATTTATAACATCGAAACAGGAGGAAATGGTTCGTACCGCTATTTATACAGAGCATACGATGGCGCAGTAGCAACTGCAAATATTTGTAACTTAATACCGCCAAAAACACCTAATGTAACACAAGAATGGCTTGCAATTGCTGGTGTAATTGAAATTGCAACGGCTCAAGTTGAAGAAACAGATCAAACTACTGGAAGTAGTAAAATAACGGGGTATGTTCATAGTATTAATTTAAAAAATGTGACGTTTTTAAAACCTGGCGATATTAAACAAGTAATGCCGGAAATTGGTTTTGGAGATCTCAAAACAACAGTAACTCCTGTGGTTGTAAATTTTACTGATGAGGATGCAATTTATTGTGATACCAACAAAAAAGTTTATAATGATAATGGTGTATCTTCTCTTACTATCGAGAATTTAGACCCTTTATTAATTGTTAATGTAGTTACTCCTGTAGGAACTTCAAGAACCAGTCTGATCAACTCAAACAATACACTGAATAAGGTTTATTACAGAACCTATAGTGGTACTTTACCACAAGACACCTCAGACTATTTTTGTATTGAAAAAACACCAACAACACCTCCTGTATTAGATAGCTGGTACGGAAAAGATGGCGAAGCAAATGTAAGTGGAATTATAAAGGTAACAACAACTGTAGACGTAAGTGGGAAAATTTTCAGACATAGAGTTGTTCTTGAAAATGCAGTATTAAGAAAAGGCAATAGTTCATTTAAGCTTGGAACTAGTTTTCTATTAGGAACTGCTATAACGACACTATAACTAAAATAAAAACAGGTTTTAAATAGAGCTAAAAAATCGCTTTTAATCCTACAAAAAAACGTCCGTTTTTCTAAGCTAATTTAGTAGTAAATTAGAATGAAAAACGGACGTTTTTTTATGCTCTAAAATCAACGGTTTTAAAACTAAAAAAAGACACTTATTTAGTGTTTTGCCTAAAGTAAACTTCTGTTGCGCCTAAGCCATATTTTTGATAATTGGCGTCCTGAAAATCTACACCGTCATAACGACCTAATAAAAAATCCAGTTCGGCTTTTAAAATTCCTTCGCCAACACCGTGAATAAAAACAATCTTCGGAATACGATTTCTAATCGCAAATTCGATATGTCTTTTTGCCGTTTCAGTTTGCAAAGTTAGAATATCATAATTAGACATTCCGCGTTTATTTGGAACCAATTTTTCAATATGCAAATCAAATTCCGGAGCCGAAATTTCGCGCTTATCCTTCTTTTCTTTGACAAAACTTCGCGGTTTTGGCTCTGTTTTCTCTTTCGAAATCTCATCTAAATTAATTCTTTTAATAGAATTCATTAAATTACTGGATTCTTGCATTTTAAGTAATTCATTGACAAAAAATGTCATCATAAATCCATCCTCCGTTTCAATCAAAACCTCATTGTTTTTCACTGAAACTACCGTTCCGTTTATAGCTTCGTCTAAAAGCGAAACCTTATCTCCTTTAGTCAACATCCTGCTCTTCTTTATCTTGATTTTTACTCGGTGTTTTTGCACTCAACTGCATCATGCCAAACATAAAAACTACAATTGCAATTACTGTTATATAGATATTTTTGTCTGCTGAAACTTGCTCATATAATGCAACCGAAATCGCAAGAATCATTATTAAAATTTTAAACGCTTTCATTTTTATTAGGTATTAAGATTTCAAAAGTATAAAACTTTAAACTAGTAGTTCATTCTCTTTGAAACAAGCTCCATCTTTTTTTCGTAAAATTGCATAAAATAAAACACTCGAATTTGGAAAATTTCATGCTTCCCTGCCCCTTCAAAATGCTCTTCGGATTTGACTGTTTAGGGTGTGGTTTTCAACGTGCTTTTTTCTTACTTTTTCAAGGCGAATTTTTAGCCGCTTTCAAGATGTATCCGGCACTCTATTCTTGGCTTTTATTTTTGGTAATTTTGGCTTTTCATTTTTTAGACAAATCTAAAAACTATAAAAAACCACTTTGGATTTTTGGTATAATAAATCTCCTTTTTATGTTTGGCGGTTATTATTACAAACACTTTTACATTTAAGTTTTTGTAAGAATTTATTTTTTGATTTGATTCAAAATATCGTTCATCATTTCAATTTGAACTTTTTGAATTTCGATTAATTCTTGTTGCTGATGCATGATTAAATGATCAATTTTATCATGAATCATTCTGATCTCTAATTCTGATTTTAGGTTAATCATATAATCTTTTTTAGCTCTGCTTCTATCCTTTTCTTCCTGACGATTTTGACTCATCATAATTACCGGAGCTTGCAACGCAGCAACACAGGATAAAATCAAATTCAGCAAAATAAACGGATATGGATCAAATCCTTTATTAACCAAAATATATACATTCGAACCAATCCAGACTACTATAAATGCTAAAAAAGAAATTATAAAAGTCCAGCTTCCTCCAAAATCTGCAACCTGATCTGCTACCCTTTGTCCAAAATTTCTTGTCTCAGGTTCATCTTCCACAGTGGTTACAATCGATTTATCTTCTTTTAACGATAGTATTACGCTTTTTTCAAGATCAGACAGCGCACCTATTTCTGTCGATAAATAATTAGAAATGTATTTCTGACGGTATTCATTTAACTCTTTAACAGCAATACAATCCGTTTCATTAAACGATGGATAATCTTTAATAATAAGGCCTAAAATGGGGTCGTGTATTGATTTTCCGAAAATTTTCTCACTTACCGGAAAATCCAAATCAGAAATAGCGCTCTTAAAAGTCGAATTGTTTTTCATTTTTATAATTTTTACTGGCTAATTTACGTATTTAACTTCTTAAGAATCATATAAAATAATCGTATTTATGATTCTTTTATTTATCACAAATAGCATTTGCAACACAAAATTTCTTTATAAAATTCGTGCCTTTATTTACAAAAAACACCTTACTTTTAACGTTTTAAATTATCCACTCAATTTTACAATTGTGACAAAAGAAACTATCATACAAAACATTAGAGCCTTAAAAAGCCATTCAAACATAAATTACGGAATCAAAACCAAAACTGAAAATTTTACTGAGAAGCTTTTTTATACTCTTTTTGATTCGAATGCTGCGCTGGACGAAAGTATCAATGAACTTGAAAAATGCTTTAAAGAAATTGCTGTTTTGGCCTGCAAAAAGCCCGAAAATTTATGCGAATCGATTTGGGATCGATTTCTGGAAAAACTTCCTGGTGTTTTAGAAAAACTAAATCAGGATGCCGAATATATTTTAGAAAATGATCCTGCTTCAAATAGTATCGACGAAGTTTATTTAGGCTATCCGGGTTTTTATGCAATCGCGATTTACAGATTAAGTCACGAATTGTATTGTCTTGATTTATTACTTTTTTCAAGATTAATGAGTGAATATGCACATAGAATTACCGGAACCGATATTCATGCAGGTGCCAAAATTGCATCGCCATTTTTTATAGATCACGCGACAGGTATTGTAATTGGAGAAACTACTGTGATCGAAAAACATGTAAAAATTTATCAAGGAGTTACTTTAGGTGCTTTGAGCGTGAGCAAAGACATGAAAAATGCAAAACGTCACCCAACGGTCGAAAAAAACGTTTGCATTTATGCTAATGCTACTATTTTGGGAGGCGCAACAGTTATTGGCAAAAACAGTATCGTTGGAGGAAATGCATGGGTAACCAAATCTATTCCCGAAGATTCTATTGTCATGAACACCACTACAACTGAAGTTAAAATAAAAGAAAAAAAATAAAATGGGTCCACAGAAATTGCTAAACCTAATTGGAAACACTCCTTTGATGGAAACTGTCAATTTGGTTAAAAATAAAAACGTAAAACTTTTACTGAAACTCGAAGGAAATAATCCGGGCGGTAGCGTAAAAGACAGAGCGGCTTACAACATGATTGCTTCGGCTCTTGAAAGAGGCGAAATTAAAAAAGGTGACAAACTAATTGAAGCTACAAGTGGGAATACCGGAATTGCGCTTGCAATGATCGCTCAATTGTTTCAAATCGAGATAGAATTGGTTTTACCGGAAGATTCAACAAAAGAAAGAACTCAAACCATGCGAGCATATGGCGCTACAGTGATTTTAACGCCCGCTAGCGAAGGAATTATTGGTTCGCGTGACTATGCCGACAAAAAGGTCGCAGAAGGCGGTTATTTGATGCTAAATCAATTTGCAAACGATGACAACTGGAAAGCGCATTATAAAACTACTGGTCCTGAAATATGGAATGACACTGAGGGAACTGTAACTCATTTTGTTTCGGCAATGGGAACTACAGGAACGATCATTGGAACTTCGACTTATTTAAAAGAAAAAAATCCTGCAATTCAAATCGTAGGTGCTCAACCAAGCGATGGATCTCAGATTCCCGGAATTCGCAAATGGCCACAAGAATATTTACCCAAAATATTTGATGCTTCAAAAGTAGATACGGTTGTTGATGTGAGCGAAGAAGAAGCCCGAATAATGACAAAAAGGCTAGCTCTCGAAGAAGGTGTTTTTGCCGGAATGAGTAGCGGTGGTTCTGTTGCTGTTGCTTTAAAAATTGCTGAACAACTAGAATCAGGCGTTATTGTAGCGGTTATTTGCGACCGCGGCGATCGCTATCTGTCTTCGGATTTATTTGATTAAAAAATGTTCAAAGGCGCAAAGGTTCATAGGTACAAAGTTTTCTAAACTAATCCTAAAACCTTTGCGCCTTTCCATATCTAAACCTTATCTCTTGTAAAAAACATAAGGACACAAAAAGACGCACTGCTGTGCGCCTCTACAAAAAACCTTTGTCCCTTTCGTCCCTATGAACCTCTGAACCTTTGAACCTCAAAATATGAACTACCGAAAACTAGGAAAAACAAACTTTAATATATCCGAAATATCACTTGGTACTTGGCAAGTTGGCGGAAAATGGGGATCTGCTTTTGATAATAAAACAGCAGACGAACTTTTGAACACCGCAATAGACAATGGCGTAAATTTTATTGATACTGCCGATGTCTACGAAAATGGTTTAAGCGAAACTGCTGTTGGACGCGTAGTTCGATCACGTTCTGAGCGTATTTATGTAGCTACAAAATGTGGTCGCCATATTAATCCGCATGTTAGTGAAGGCTATCAGCCAAAAGTGCTTCAAAAGTTTGTTGAAGACAGTTTAAAAAGAATGGGATTAGAAACACTAGATTTAATTCAGTTACATTGTCCTCCTACCGAAGTTTTTTATCGTCCGGAGATTTTCGAAATGTTTGATCGTTTAAAAGATCAAGGAAAAATTTTGAATCTGGGCGTTAGTGTCGAAAAAGTCGAAGAAGCCTTAAAAGCAATCGAATATTCGAATGTAACAACAGTACAGATAATTTTTAATTTGTTTCGTCAGCGTCCCTCTCAATTATTTTTCGCAGAAGCGAGAAAAAAAGATATTGGGATTATTGCCAGAGTTCCTTTAGCAAGCGGACTTTTAACGGGTAAATTTGATGCGAAAACAACTTTTGACGCACAAGATCATCGCAACTTTAATCGAAACGGAGACGCATTCGATAAAGGCGAAACTTTTTCTGGTATTGATTATGAATTAGCATTAAAAGCGGTTGAAAAACTAAAAGCTCTATTTCCCGAAACAACCAATCTTGCACCTATTGCTTTACAATGGATTTTAAGTTTTGAAGATATTAGCTGTATTATTCCAGGTGCATCTACCAAGAATCATGTTTTGTCGAACTTATCTGTTTATGATTTGCCAAAACTAACTCCAGAAAAAATCTCGGCCATGAACGCGATTTACGAAGAATATATAAAACCTTCTGTTCATCATTTATGGTAATTTAAGAAGGTACTGAGACACTGAGGTTCTGAGGTTCTAAGTTTTTTATTTTGTTTATTTTGACGCAACCATTTGTTTATCAAACCATCTAATAACTAACTAACCTTGAAATCATTAACCATGAAAAAATTAAGTTTTTTATTATTTGCGATTTGCCTCGCGTTTACTTCTTGCACCAACAATGATGATCCTAAAGAAAATGAATCAAAAAAACTGGACAAAATGTATCAGGAGATTATTACAAGTTCTTTAGTAAATTCAGAAGCTTGCACAGATTCAAATAATTGGGAGATTACTGCTCTCGGCTCAAAAGCTTGTGGAGGCGTTGCAAGTTATATCATTTACTCTAAAAAAATAGACAAAGAGGCTTTTCTTACAAAAGTAAAAGCATATACCGAGGCACAAACTGCATTTGATAAAAAATGGAATATCATGTCCACTTGTGATATTATCAAACCTCCATTTGGAGTAGAATGTGTAGAAGGAAAACCAAAACCATTTTATCAAAATGATTTTGCTTATTAAAAATAAAAAAGTGAGCTTAATTTCAGACGAAATCAAAACTCACTTTTTTTATTTTTAAAAGCACAAATCTAAGCTTCAAACTCAATTCTAAATTCAGCTCCTTTATTTTTTCCTTCGCTGGAAGCCGAAAGTTTACCGTTATTTTTTTCGATAATCTTTTTACACAAATACAAACCAATTCCGGTTGATGATTCGTTGGCTGTGCCTAATCGGCTCATTTTAGTGAATTTTTTAAACAACTCATCAATCTGATCTTTATCAAAGCCAATTCCGTTATCAGTAACCGTTATTATTACTTTAGAATTTTCACTAAAAATTCGAACCTTAATTTCACTATCAAAATAAGAGAACTTAATCGCATTGCTAATCAAGTTTACCAAAACCTGCACCAATAAACCATCATCAATTCTAAGACTAGCTTCAGTTAACTCAACATCCAAACTCAGTTTTATATTCTTATCCTCCAAACGTTGTTCTAGCTGCTCATTAATAAAAGGTAAAATACTTGGAAAAAATACCGTTCTCAATTCAAGATTTCCTTTTACAACTCTATCTTGTTCTTGCAATAACTTGATGAAATTTTCAATATATCTAAATTGCAAATTTGTCGACTCGCAAATTAACTCTGCCAATTGACGAACAGAGTCTGATGGATTTTCGCTAATTATCAATTTCGCCAAACCTTGCGGATTTCCGGCAAAATTTTTCAAATCATGAGAAAGCATATAAATCAAATCCTGTTTCTCGTTTATAAAACTCTCGGCCTCAAAAATAGACTCCTGAATATTACATAATAATAAACCAGCTTCATCAGTATATTCCGTAGGTAAAAGAGACAGTTTTCTATTACTTCTATAATCGTCTAATGCTTTTGAAGCAATAGAAATAGGTTTTATTAATTGATTCAAAACCAAAAGCGTTATTAGAGTCGCCAGCAAAGTCATTAATAAGGAGAAAACCAAAATTGAAGTAGGCGAAACACTATGATTGTAATAAAGCACAAAAAACAAAATTCCAATCAAAGGGATGTGTATACCTATAAAAGCTACAAACAAAAACTTGAAGGCATAACTTTTTTTTAAAAAGCTAATTTGTGAAAGATTATGATACAATTTCATAAAAAACAACAATACTATAGGTTAAAACATAGCTTTTGGAGACTATTGACAAAAACAAAGTTAACTTTTAAACTCATTTAAACTAACAAATTAAAGAATTTGATAAAATATTTTAAAAATTAAATTTATAAACACTTATTTTTGCGCTATGGGAAGAAAAAATACAGACAAAGTTGTCTTTCACCAAATTCAAGTTCTTGATGCTGGCGCAAAAGGAGTATCAGTAGCAAAGGCTCCTGACGGAAAAGTAATCTTTATTCCGAATGTCGTTCCGGGCGATGTGGTGGACGTACAAACTTTTAAGAAAAGAAAAGCCTATTATGAGGGCAAAGCCGTAAAATTTCACGAATTATCAGAGCATCGTATTGAACCAATCTGCGATCATTTTGGAGTTTGTGGAGGATGTAAATGGCAAAATATGAAATACAGCCAACAGTTGTATTACAAACAAAACGAAGTAAAAAATCATTTGCAACGTATAGGAAAAGTTGAACTTCCTGAATTCGAAGATATTTTGGGTTCTGAGAAAAAGTTTTTCTATAGAAATAAAATGGAATTTTCATTTTCTAACAGCCGTTGGTTAACTGAAAAGGAAATTGAAAGCACTGAAGATTTAGGAAATAGAAATGCCTTAGGATTTCATATTCCAAAAATGTGGGATAAAATTCTTGACATTCAAAAATGTCATTTGCAAGAAGATCCTTCAAATGCTATTAGAAACGAAATTAGAGATTTTGCCAACAAACATAACCTTGCATTCTTTAATCCAAGAGAACATTCTGGTTTACTTAGAACCCTAATGATTCGTACTGCATCTACAGGTGAAATCATGGTTTTAATTCAGTTTTTTGAAAATGATAAAAAGAACCGCGAATTAGTTTTAGATCATTTATACGAGAAATTCCCTCAAATTACTTCATTGCAATATGTTGTAAACGCAAAACAAAACGATACAATCTACGATCAGGATATTAAGCTATATAAAGGTAGAGATTATATCCTGGAAGAAATGGAAGGTTTAAAATTTAGTATCAATGCTAAATCTTTTTACCAAACCAATTCTGATCAGGCCTACGAATTGTACAAAATTACACGCGATTTTGCAGGACTTACCGGAGATGAAATTGTTTACGATTTATATACCGGAACGGGAACTATCGCACAATTTGTTTCTAAGAAAGCAAAAAAAGTAATTGGTGTCGAAAGTGTTCCTGAAGCAATTTTAGACGCTAAAGCAAATGCAGAACGCAATAATATTACGAATTGTGAGTTTTTTGTAGGTGATATGAAAGTCGTGTTTAACGAAAGCTTCATTGCGCAACACGGAAAACCGGATGTTATTATTACAGATCCACCAAGAGACGGAATGCATGCAGCAGTTATTGATCAAATCCTAAAAATTGGAGCTAAAAAAGTAGTTTACGTAAGCTGTAACTCAGCAACACAAGCGCGTGATTTAGCTTTAATGGACGAAAAATACAAAGTTACACGCGTTAGACCTGTTGATATGTTTCCGCAAACGCATCACGTCGAAAATGTTGTACTTTTAGAACTTAGATAACAAATTAATGAAAAAAATAATAGCTCTTTTATTAGTCTTTACTTTTGGTTTATCAAGCTGTGAGAAAGATGATATTTGCGATGCAAATACTCCTACAACTCCCCGATTAGTAATTGCATTTTATGAAATTACTGCTCCAACGACACCTAAAAATGTAACCAATTTAAAAGTAGTTGGCGAAGGCGAAACTAATGGAATTGTTTTTAATCCAACCGGAACTGCTACTGGAAAGTACATAACAAATAGTAACAAAATTTCTATTCCGTTAAAAACTAACGCAAATAGCACTACTTATAGCTTTATTTTTGACGCAACAAATCTTAATCCTGCTGCTATAAATACAGATGTTATAAAATTTAATTATACACATCAGGATGTATATGTATCAAGAGCTTGTGGTTTTAAAACTATTTTTACATTAAATCCAACTTCGACTATTGCGCCAATATCATCTCCTTTTGAGCAAACAGATCCTGCTGGTGATGGTTTATGGATGCAAAGAGTTATCATTCAAAAATATAACATTGACAATGAAAATGACATACATATTAAAGTATACTTTTAGTTTTTGCCTATTGTTTTCAATGTTTTTAGGTCATGCTCAAGAAACGTCAACGACAACAATAGCAAAAGAAACTACAAAACAAAAACCGAAGACTCCAACTGCTAAACCTGAAATTCAGGAAGTAAAACCCGACAGTATCAAAACTGATCGTTATGGCCTTCGTGTTGGAGTCGATTTGTACAAATTAACTCGTGGTTTTTATGACAAAGACTATAAAGGAGTTGAATTTACTGGAGATTTTCGTTTGACGAAAAAATACTATTTGGCCGCTGAACTTGGTTTTGAAGACAAAACTACAGACGATGACAGATTAAACTCGACTGCAACTGGAACGTATATTAAAGGAGGTTTTGACTATAATTTGTATCAAAACTGGCTTGATATGGAAAACTTAATTACAATTGGTATGCGAGGAGGTTTTAGTACATTTAGTCAACAATTAAATACGTACAAAATTTACAATCCAAATCCGTATTGGGGAGAACAACCTCCAGTTGTTGATGGTCAAAAATTTAATGGACTTACAGCAGGATGGATAGAAGTTGTTATGGGCGTAAAAGCTAAAGTTTTTAATAACGTATTTGTTGGTTTTGGTGTTCAGTTAAAAATGTTAGTAGCTAATGCAAAACCTAGCGGTTTTGATAATCTTTATATTCCTGGTTTTAACAGAACATACGATGGTAGTTTTGGAATTGGATTTAACTACACCGTTTCCTACTTTATTCCAATTTACAAGAAGAAGGTAATAATTCCGGAAATTGTAAAACCTACTCCTAAAAAATAACATCTTTTTAAAAATATAAAAGCCACGAATTCAAATTAAAAAATGAATACGTGGCTTTTTCTTTTTGAACATTCTTAAGACAATTGAAACTCAACCGCGGCATTTGAATGTATTAAAGTTGTATCAAAAACAGGGACCAAAAGGTCTTTTGGTTTTATAACCAAAGGAATTTCGGTACAACCCAAAATAATTCCCTCGGCTCCTTCTTTTATTAATTGATTGGCAATTTCTAAATAACGTTCTTTAGTCGATTTAGTTACAAGACCTCGCCCAAGTTCTTCAAAAATAGTAGTATGAATAAAATCTTTGTCTTCCTGATTCTGCGGAATAATAGCTTCGATTCCTTTCTCTGTCAGTTTATCTTTAAAGAAATCAAGTTCCATAGTAAACTTGGTCCCCAACAAACCTACTTTTTTAATTTCTTGTTTCTGAATTTCTATCGCAGTTGCAGTGGCAATATGAATAATAGGCAAACCAATTGCTTCTTCCAGTCTTTCGGCAATAAAATGCATTGTATTCGCACATAAAACAATCGCTTCTGCTCCACCCGATTTTAAAAATTCGCAAGCTTTAAAAAGCATTTTAAAAGTCGAATCCCAATCACTGTTTTCGTTATTTCTTTTTATATCGGCATAATTAAACGAATAAATCAAACATTCAGAGAAATTAAGTCCGCCCAGTCGATTATTTACTCCCTCATTTATAAGTTTATAATAATCTACTGTAGAAACCCAGCTAATTCCTCCTATAAGTCCAATTACCTTCATATAAAACTAAATTATTTATCCAATTTCTCTAATTCCTTTTATAAAGATCCACTTCATAAAAAGTTTTTCTCCGTCTTTTGTCTTTACTGCCTGAAATTTAGGAGAAATCAACGTTGCCACTATAAAAGCAGTCATCGGAATCCAAAGTCCAGTTAATCCCGTATATGTAGCTACTATATATCTTCCTGCAATAAAAAGAATTGCGAAACATCCTAATTGATATAAAAAAGCTCTTACTTGTAGTTTTGTCATTTTTTTTCTTTTAAGGTTCAAAGTTACAAAGGTTCAGAGGTGCAAAGCAAAACCTTTGTCGTTTTGCACCTCTGAACCTATAAACCTATTATTCGTTAACCTGAAACTTCGTTCTCTTACTTCCTTCGTACATCTCGTATTTTACCAAACGTGCTTCAAGACTTGCGTTGAAAAGTTTGATTTTGCGTGAAGGTTTTAATCCAACAAATTTTAAGGCTTCAAGATTTGCTGTAATAAACCAGGCGTTTGTTCCCGGGTAGCTTTTCTTTAAAGTATCTCCAATATTCTTATAGAATTCTTCCATATGAATATCCAAACGCTCATCATAAGGCGGATTAAATACCATATGAAGTTTTCCTTCTACCTCTTTTTCAGTATCAAAAAAGTTCTCTTCCTGAATGGTAATGTAATCTTCTAAATTGGCGTTTCTAATATTGTCTTTGGCTTTGCTTACAGCACTTGGCGCTTTATCAAAACCTTTAATTGTATAATGAAATTCTTTTGTTTTCTTCATCAAACTGTTTACAATTTGTTCGAACAAATCGTTATCCCAATCTTTCCATTTTTCGAAAGCAAATTCTTTACGATTAATGTTCGCCGGAATATTACAAGCAATCATAGCTGCTTCTGCCAAGAAAGTTCCAGAACCACACATTGGGTCCAAAAAGTGACATTGTCCTTCCCAACCTGATAATAATAAAACTCCTGCTGCCAAAACTTCGTTGATTGGCGCGATATTCGTCGCAGTTCTATAACCACGTTGGTGCAATGAATTTCCAGAAGTATCTAAAGCAACCGAAACTTGATCTTTGTCGATATGAACATTGATTCGTAAATCTGGATGCGCTTTATCAATACTTGGACGCTGACCTGTTCTTTCTCTAAATTGATCTACAATTGCATCTTTACATTTTTGAGAAACAAACTCTGAGTGATTAAAATAAGTTGAGTGAACCGTTGCATCTATCACAAAAGTCTGGTTAGCATTTAGCAACTTAGACCAATTTACGCCCGAAATTCCTTTATATAAGGCTTGTTCGTTGTTTGCTCTAAACGAGTAAATTGGTTTTAAAACTTTAAGCGCTGTACGCAACGATAAATTGGCTTTGTACATAAAACCTTTATCGCCTTTAAAGCTTACCATTCTCACTCCTTTTTCGACATCCTGAGCACCAAGAGCACGCAATTCATTCTCTAATATTTCTTCGAAACCAAAAAAACATTTGGCAATCATTCTAAAATTTTCTTCCATCTTTATTTTTGTATTAAAAAACAACTCCAATCCCAGACGTATACTAAGGTTTATTTAGGTATCATCGCGAAATAGTTATTTTTCGGCAAAAATACACTAAATTTGCGGGACTTTGAATTAATTGAAATAGAATAAATGTCTGACGCAGCAAACTCATCAACACCAAATCAGGAACGTAACACCGAAAATTGGTTTACGTCGTGGTTTGACACTCCTTATTATCACATACTTTATAAAGACCGAAATTATCGCGAAGCTCAGATTTTTATGGATAATCTTACGCATTATCTAAATCTTCCTGAAAAAGCTAAGGTTCTTGATCTGGCCTGCGGAAAAGGGCGTCATTCTATTTACCTAAATCAATTAGGCTTTAATGTTTTAGGCGCAGATTTGTCTGAAAACAGTATTGCCGAAGCCAGCAAAAACAGTAACGAAACGCTGCACTTTAAAGTGCACGATATGCGTGAACCATTTGAAGAAAAATTCGATGCTATTTTTAATTTATTTACCAGTTTTGGATATTTTGAAAGTGACGATGATAATTTAACTACTCTTAAAGCTATTAAAGAAAGTTTATCTGAATATGGTTTTGCGGTTATTGATTTTATGAACGTTAATCAGGTAATTGAAACTCTTGTTCCTGAAGAAGTAAAAACCGTTGACGGAATCGATTTTAAAATTAAAAGATATGTTGAAGACGGACATATTTTTAAAGAAATAGATTTTGAAGATCAAGGCAGAAAATTTCATTTTACCGAAAAAGTAAAAGCTTTAACTTTAAAAGACTTTCAGGACTTGATGGATGAAGCGGGAATTTTTCTGTTGGATATTTTTGGAGATTATAAACTCAAAAAATTTCATAAAACCGAAAGCGAAAGATTAATCATGATTTTTAAGTAAATTGGTGAATCGTTTAATTGTTGAACCGTTTAATCGCTAAACAAAAAAACAATTAAACGACTAAACAAATCAACGGTTAAACATTAAAAAATGAATTACCTATTACCCTTATTCTCTGTACTTTTAGGCTATGGTGTGGCTTTGTTTTTAAAACCAAAAAACAAAACCAACCTAAAATTATTACTAGCTTTTAGCGGTTCATTTTTATTATCCTTGACAGTAATGCATCTTTTGCCGGAAGTTTACGAGTCACACAATCATAATATTGGTTTATTTATCATGGTCGGGATTTTATTCCAGATCATCTTAGAGTTTTTCTCAAAGGGCGCAGAACACGGACACGTGCACGGACATGCCAAAATGTATCAAATTCCGTGGTTACTATTTATAAGTTTATGCATTCATGCCTTTCTTGAAGGATTTCCGGTAAGTCATCATCACGATTTAGCAGTCGGAATCGCCATCCATCATTTGCCAATTGCAGTGATTTTAACCACATTTTTCATCAATGCAAGTCTGGACAAAAAAGCCATTTTTGCGTTCATGCTTACTTTTGCACTTATGACTCCGCTTGGAACTATTGCATCAGAATATTTACCTTTTTTAAACGAATATTATACTGAAATAACAGCAATTGTAATTGGTATTTTATTCCATATTTCGTCGACCATTATATTTGAAAGCAGCGAAGGACATAAATTTAATGTAGCCAAAGTTTCTATGATTGTTCTAGGAATTCTATTGGCATTCTTTTTATAATTTGGTCGTGACCTTTAATTAAGACAATCTATAATTTTATAGCGAGAAAAGACCTCGAAAAGACACAAAATCTGCAAGGTTTTGTCATTTCGAGGAACGAGACTCGAGCGATAGCAAACAAGCGAAGCAAATCTCCGTAAGTAACTCCGCAACGAGAATCTAATCTCTGTCGAGCTTCTCGCGGAGATTTCTCGTTCCTCGAAATGACAATATTGTGGTTAAAATACGTCTTTGCCCGAGTATATTTTTTTTCTAAAAGCTTAACTTAGTAACATTCGCTCCTATCACTAACGCAAAAATTAAGAAACTACCATATTCAAAAAAAATACCTAACAGGTTTAAAAAACCTGTTAGGATACTTTAAAATTATCTAATTTTCTAATGGACAAATTATCTAATTAGCCCTCTTTTTCTCCTCTTCATTTCCAAATTTGCGTTCGTTCACATTAATCTTTTTATTTCCAAAATTGTAAACTACAGATAAACGTGCAAATCGGTTACTTTCATTTTGGTTATAAACTTGCTTTACGCCATTTACAATCGATACATCATTTTTCAAGTAAGACGTATTAAAAATATCATTTACTAAAACCGAAATTTGCAAAGCTTTGTTTAACAAATCTTGTTTAAAACCAATATTCAAACTTGATACATATCCTGTGTCATACAAACCACTTTTATAAGGTGTAGTATAATTAAAATCTACTTGCAGTTTAGTCGCTTTACCCAAAGAAAAAGTATTATTTGTCGAAAAATCTACTTGAAGACTATTTGACGGAGTTGCATTGATATCTTTTATGAATTTAATATCCGAACCTAAAAAATACAATGAGTTCTCGCTCTCCCACCAATCTGCAAATTCGACCGAATATACTTCTCCAATTCCATAGTTAATTCCTTTAAAATAATTATCTCTAGACACAATTTGCGTCATAGTTTCTGGGTTTGCAGTAAATATTACACCATAACCATCTGTAACCACATTTACGAAAACACTAGATCTTAACGATTTTTTATACGAATGCGCAAATTCAAAATTATCATTAAAAGAAGGTTTCAAGAACGGATTTCCTTCAGAATAACTATTACTGCTAATGTAAATTCGAAACGGATTTAATAAACTAAAACTTGGTCTGCGAATTCTTCTTCCGTAATTCAAACTAAAACTATTGTTTTCATTTCTTTTATAAGAGCTATAAAAGGTGGGAAATAATTTTAAATAATTGTTTATCGTTTCCTGATTTAGGTTTTCCGAAAAACCAGTCGTTTGTGTGTTTTCTAATCGAAGTCCAAGCTGAAAATTCCATTTTTCATTAATCTTTTTCTCACCACTAATATAAACTGCCTGATTGTTTTCGGTATATTTAAATCTATTCGATTGATTCAAATCCAATTCGGGAGTTCCGTTAATTGTATTAAAAAAAACAACATCACTATTACTTTCTGTAAAACTCACTTTAGCTCCATAAGATAAATTTAAGGCTTCAAGCGGATGTTCCATATCAGCCTTAAAACTCAAATTATCAATTCCCTGATTCGAAAGATTTCGTCCCGATTGATTTACGTCAACAAAAGTACCATCTGATGTATAATTATTTGCCAGAAATTCTCTGTCGAATTTTGAATCATAATTAAAGAAATCAACGTCAAATGACAACTTTCGGTTAAGAGAATCAAGCTTTGTAATTAAATGCAAATTATAAGTCTGATTGCCCGTTTTTCTGTCTAAGAAACTCTTATTAATAATATAATTGTCTAATTGATTTTGAGCATTATAATTATTAATTCTAATATCAGAATTAAAATCAGGATTGCTATTATCATTTAAAAATTGAAATCCAATGGTTGTTTTATCCGATAAATCATAATCCAAAGCCAGTTTCCCAGAAAGGTTTCCTTCATTTAATTTCGTTATCGCATTCATTTTCGAAGGTCCTTCGACAAAATACATATCAAGAGATTCTTTAATGTTTCTAGCGCCTGTTTTTCCGTTAACGCTCGCCGAAAACCTAAACTTATTTTTATTATAAAAGAAATTATTTCTCAAAGCAAAAATTCCATATTTATTTTGATCATAAGAAGCTGTAGTAGTGTTTTTCCAAGAATCGCGAGCCCCTTTTTTCATTACAATATTAATTAATCCGCCAGTTCCCTCAGCTTCATATTTTGCCGATGGATTGCTAATAATTTCAATGTTCTTAATATCACTAGCCGAAATAGATTTCAGGAAATTATTCAGCTCCTCGCCCGTTAATTCAATCATTCTTCCATCAATCATAACACGCGAAGTTCCTTTTCCTAATATATTAATCGCATTATTCTGTACTGCAACGCCAGGAGCCGTATTTATAGCACTTAAAGCATCACCGCCAACAGTAGTTACATTATTCTCAAAATTGTACACCAAACGATCTGTTTTTTGTTCAATGGTATTTTTTTTAGTTTTAATTACAACCTCGCCTAAATTTGTAGCGTTCTCTTTTAATACTATAGTATTTAAATCGATATCTTTTTGAATTGCAAACTCTTTTTCAAAACCTGCAAATCCCAAAAGACTAATTTCTACTTTATATAAACCTTCTTTCAGATTAATTTCAAACGAACCGTCTTTTTTACTTGTTGTTCCGTCTACAATTTTTCCCTCTAAATTTGATACCGAAATATCTGCCCATTCTAATACTGTTGTTTCGCTCGCTATTTTTCCTTTTAATTTTACAGTGGTCTGCGCTACACAAAACAAAGGCAAGAGTAAAAAAATAAGGTGGTAAACATTTTTCATAATTTCTAGTTTTAACTTGTTCGATTAATTTGAAGCAAAGTTGCCTTAGAAATTCTCTGTATGCGACCGACAAAAAAAAGTCGAACCAATTTCTGCTCAGGAAATCAGTTCGACTTTATTAAGCTCGAAGTACGACTTTTTACAAACCGTTAATTATGAAGCGTTTCTATAAGCTGTAGGTGTTAAATTGGTATATTTTTTAAAAGAAGTATTAAAGGATGATTTTGAATTAAAACCTACTTCGTATAAAATTTCTAAGACTGTTAAATCACTTTTTGAAGGATTTTTTAAAATACTCATGGCTTTTTGAATACGATATTCGTTTACAAAATCGAAAAAATGCTGATCCATATGATGATTAATCAAAACAGATAAATCACGAACCGGAATCTCAATCTGGTTAGAAAGTTCCAGTATTGTAAGCGATGGATCTAGAAATGGTTCTTTCTCGGTCATGTATTGTTTCAAAGCCAAAATTTGAGTCGAAATAATATCGTTTTGAAGGTCTTTTACTTCGCTAATATTTTCATTTTTCTTAGGCAGAATATCTTTTGCCAATTCTAATTTTGAATCGATACCTCTAAAAAGTTCAGGATGATTAAGCGCTTTTAATACAAACCAACAAGTGACTATTAAAGCCAAAAACTGCATTACAACATTTGCCCAAATCCACAAAGCATCAAAATCAGTATATCTTATAATGTTCTTTCCTATTGCTAAATAATACAACATAAAGATCGCGGTCGATAATTGAAACAACCATTTAAAAATAGAAGTTTTAGGATTGGTATAATTTTCCTGATATATTTCTTTATACCTTTTTAAAGCCAAAAATACTCCAATACTATACACCACAATTTGCACACCTAAAATTATCTGTAAGCCGTACAACTCAATTAACTGACTACGATGGTCGTAAAATTCTATTTTTTCGGCATTGCTCAAAAAATAGAGTCTAAATGCAAAAAACACATTAACTATTACAAATGGAACTACATGAATTAAATGCTTGGCTTGTAATCGAAAATCAGTAAAACAAACCGATACAATATACAAATAGAAAACAGGAAGTGTTAAAGCGCAAGTAGTCCATCTAAAAAATTCTGAATTAAAATGACTTCTAATAAAATCTTCGCTAATAAAAATTCCAATATTATCAATTGCAAAAAGCAGTAAGTACAAAGCAAAAAGCCTGTTTGCTAATTTATTTTGAGTTTTTACAGTTAATAAAAAGAATGCCAACAATAATGAAACAAAAACTGAAATCCAGCTCATAACACTTAAAACGCTATCTATATCCATTATATTTTTTAGATTATTTAACAAATATAATATTTTAGTTCTTAAGCACGATTCAATTATGACGAAGCGTTTCTATAAGCTGTAGGTGTTAAATTCGTATATTTTTTAAAAGAAGTGTTAAACGAGGATTTGGAGTTAAAACCAACTTCGTATAAAATTTCTAAAACAGTAAGTTGGCTTTTAGACTGATCTTTTAAAATATTCATTGCTTTTTGAATGCGATATTCATTTACAAAATCAAAAAAATGCTGATCCATATGATGATTGATCAAAACAGATAAATCTCGAACCGGAATATTAATTTGATTCGAAAGTTCTTGTATGGTAAGTGACGGATCCAGATAAGGCTCTTTTTCTGTCATGTACTTTTTTAGTGCTAAAATTTTAGAAGAAGTAACTTCGTCCAGATCGTTTACTTTTTCAGGCGCAACAACACTTTCCCTTGGAAGCAAATCTTTTGTTAGTGCTATATTAGAATTAATTCCTCTAAAAAGCTCGGGATGATTCAAAGCTTTCATTACAAACCAGCATATTACAACTAAAGCCGCGCATACCATAAGCACATTTCCCCACAAAAAAACGTCTCTGGAAGCCGTATAACGCAATAAATTTTTAGAAGCCGTAATAGAATGCATTACTGCAAAAACACAATTCATCTGAAAAAGCCATTTGTAAGTAGAATAACCGGGATTGGTATAATTTTCCAGATAAATTTTTCGGTATTTTTTTAAAACCAAAAAAATACTAATGATATAAAACCAATATTGAATTTCGATTAAAATCTGAAAAAAGTAAACCTCAGGCATTTGATTAAAATGAGCAATGAATTGCTCTTTTGCTATACCTGATTGCGAGTAAAATCTTGGTACCAAAACTAAATTCATAACAACAAATGGAAGCGTATATACCAAATGTTTCCACTTCAATCTAAAATCGTTGTAACAAACCGCTAAAACATAAAGATAAATTAAAGGCATTTCCAGTAAACAAATTGTACTTCTTATAAGCTCTAAATCTGCATATTTCTGAGGAAATGAATAAGTAAAAAGTCCAGTAAAATCAATTGCCGAAAAAATAATAAACCAAGCAAATAAGCGATTTGCTAACTTATTTTCGGTTTTTACCGTTAATAAAAATAATGCTAATAGTAACGAAACAAAAACAGCAATGTGAGCAATACCGTCTAAAAAGCTTAATTTATCCATCCATTTTTTTAATATGTAACAAATATAATATTTTAGTTTGTGTAACCTAACTACAAAAAAACAGTCTATACAAATAATAAATTAACATGAAAAAAAGATCGTAAATCATTGTGACTTTATGCTCTAAATTTCGCGATTGAAATAAAAAAGATTAATTTTGACCTGTCCAATAACAAATAAAAATGACATTCACGAAAATTACTGAGGAAGCTTCAAAATACGAGCATTTAGAAAAAATGTCGGTTCATGAATTGCTAATTAACATCAATAAAGAAGACAAAACTGTTCCTGATGCCGTCGAAAAAGCCATACCCCAAGTAGAAGCTTTAGTAGCACAAGTGGTAACCAAATTAAAATTGGGCGGTCGATTATTCTATATCGGAGCCGGGACATCTGGTCGTTTAGGTATTGTTGATGCCTCAGAATGCCCTCCTACTTTTGGAGTTCCATTTGACTTAGTAAATGGAATTATTGCTGGTGGAGATACCGCTATTCGTCGTGCCGTAGAAAATGCCGAAGATAATGCTACACAAGCCTGGATCGATTTACAAGCCCATAATATTGGTGCAAACGATGTGGTAATTGGTATTGCAGCTTCTGGAACAACTCCTTATGTTATTGGTGGTTTAGAAACTTGTAACCAAAATAATATTGTTACCGGTTGTATCACTTGTAATCAAGGAAGCCCTTTGGCGCTTACAGCACAGTTTCCAATTGAAGTAGTTGTTGGTCCTGAATTTATTACCGGAAGCTCCAGAATGAAAGCCGGAACTGCTCAAAAATTAGTTCTTAATATGATTTCGACTGCTGCAATGATTCAACTTGGAAAAGTAAAAGGAAATAAGATGGTTGATATGCAATTGAGCAATGTAAAATTGGTCGATCGCGGAGTTAAAATGATTATAGACGAAATTCAGGTTTCTTATGAAGAAGCTTCAGAATTATTAAAAAAATACGGCAGTGTGAGAAACGCTGTTGATAATTATAAAAAGTAAAAGGTTTTCTGTTTGGTCGTTTAACCACAACAACTTGAAACCTAAAACAAAATAAAAAACATGGCAACAAATAAAGAATTATTAGGAAAAGGAATTAAATATCTATCAGGTTCACTGCCTTTATTATTTATTGGTCCATCGTTGATTTATAATGCTTTTATGAATCAGCATACTAACTGGCATTATTTGGTTTTAGGAATCGGAATTGTAGCTTGTTTAAGTGCTATGTTCTTAATTTTTTATGGATTGAAAATTATTATGAAAGGGTTGTTTAATGACTAAGTTAGTCTTCTAAACAAACCCAACAGGTTTTATAAAGAATCTCTACAATTAAAAAAATCATTTATCTAAAACAATTCATGGAAGGTATAATTCACATTCAGAAAACGTTCGAAAAAGTCATTTACATTGACAAAAAAATAAACAATAGAGAGTTTGAAGATTGTGTTTTTAAAAACTGTGATTTCTCGAATAGTAATTTTGCTTACAATTCATTTTTAGATTGCGAATTTATCGATTGCAATTTGTCAATGACCAGTTTATCTGGTACGAGTTTAAAAAACGTAACTTTTAAAAATTGTAAACTTCTTGGAATTGCTTTTAACGAATGTGACGATTTTTTATTTCAGGTTTATTTTGAAGAATGTACGCTGGATTATGCAGCATTCTCTAATAAAAAAATGCCCAAAACAAAATTCATAAATTCATCTTTGCGAGATGTTACCTTTATAGGAACCAATTTAACGAGTTCCATTTTTGATAATTGCAATTTAGAAGGTGCCATTTTTAATGATACACAATTAGCAGCTGTTAATTTTAAAACAGCATACAATTACAAAATTGATCCGGAATTTAATCCGATGCGAAAAGCGCAATTTTCTAATGAGGGAATTGTAGGTCTTTTAGATAAATATGATATTAAGATTGTTTAAAAATCTTTATCTTTTTTTAAGGTTGTCACAAATTACAAGAATCTTCTCGGATTTTATTTTACCATAATAATTATTAATTTGTGTAAATTCGTGCTATTGGTAGCGAAAAAAACACAATTCCAACTTCATAAAATTTTATAATCATGGAAGTAAACGAATGTTACTTAGAAAGCGTTAAAAAACAATTCCTATACTATAAAATGTTGGGCGAAAAAGCAATACATCAATTAGAACCAGAGCAGCTTTTTGTATCTCTAAACGAAGACACAAATAGTATTGCAACAATAATTAAGCATATATCCGGAAATATGCTTTCGAGATGGACTGACTTTCTTACTTCTGACGGTGAAAAAGAATGGCGCAACCGTGATGCTGAATTTGAAAATGATTTAAAATCAAAAGAAGAAGTTCTTATTGTTTGGAATAAAGGCTGGGATTGCTTTGAAAACACATTGAATGATTTAAAGCCAGAGCAACTTTCAGACATTATTTATATCCGAAATGAAGGTCATACTGTTATTGAAGCAATTAATCGCCAATTAGCACATTATCCATATCATATTGGGCAAATTGTTTTTTATGCTAAACAATTAAAAAACAGTAGTTGGGATAGTTTATCGATTCCGCGAAATAAATCCGGTAATTATAATGCCGAAAAGTTTGCCAAAGAAAAAGAAATCAAGAACTTTACCGATGACGAGCTAAAGAGATTGAAGTAATACTTTTGTCAGACTTGCCGAAGTCAAAGCCTTTTTAAAAACGATTCTTCGACCCCGTTCAGGATGACATAAAATCTTTTGTAGCTTTTTGCCCTGATTGAAATAGAAAGCAGAAAACAGCTCCTAAAAAAACAACTTAAATTAAATCATGAAAAAAATTATATTCTTATTGCCATTTCTTGCCTTAGTATCTTGTTATAATGCCGAGCACAATTGCAAAGATTTTAAAAACGGAAAATTCAAATTTGAGTTTGAAGTAAATGGGGTTAAAAAAACAACAATTTTTGAACGTAAAGACGGCATTGAAATTGAAACTTTTGAAGGAAAAACAGATACCGCAACTGTACGTTGGGTAAGTGATTGTGAATATATTTTGGAGAAGAAACATCCGAAAAATATGGCGGAAGAAAAGGCTATTAGTATGAAGATCTTAACAACTTCTAAGGATTCTTATACGTTTGAATTTGGAATGGTAGGTTCGGACCAAAAACAACGCGGAACTGTTGTAAGAGTCGAATAGATAATCGAATTTACATAACTAAAACAATTTATTGGATGGAAGTATTTTTGAATCCCGATGCATGGATTGCCTTATTGACTTTGACTTTTCTTGAAATTGTTTTAGGAATTGACAATATCATTTTTATATCGATAGTAACAGGAAAATTACCCGAAGAGGATCGTAAAAGAGCCACTCGAATTGGTTTGTTTTTGGCTATGTTTATGCGTATTGCTTTATTAATGGGAATCTCCTATTTAATTGCAATGAAAGCCACAATATTTAGTATTCATTGGGGTTGGTTTGAAGGTGATTTTACTGGTCAGGCTTTGATTTTATTTTTGGGAGGTCTATTTTTAATTTATAAAAGTACCAAAGAAATAAGCGAAAAAGTTGATCATAAAGGCGACGAAGAAAAGACCATCGAAACGGCTGCAAAAAAATCATTTTCAAATGTTATTGTACAAATTCTATTGATTGATTTAATTTTTTCTGTCGATTCTATTTTAACTGCAGTTGGTATGACAAATGGCGTGCACGGTGCTTTAACTATTATGATTACAGCTGTTGTGATTTCGGTTTTAGTAATGATGCTGTTTGCAGTTCCGGTTGGGAATTTTGTCAACAAAAACCCTTCTATTCAAATTTTAGGACTTTCATTTTTAATTTTGATAGGATTCATGTTAATCACAGAAAGTATGCATTTATCAAACGCTACACTTGCTGGCGAACACATAGGCGCAGTACCAAAAGGTTATTTGTATTTTGCTATTTCTTTTTCGCTGGCTGTTGAATTTATCAATATGAGAATCAGGAAAAAACAATCTTAAATCATAATTTAAAAGTTCCATTTGGAGCTTTTTTTTTGATATACAAACAAGGTAAAAGACACATCAATTTTACTATCAAAAAATAGAAAAACCTTTGCCCCTTTATTTCTTTGCAACTTTGAACCTTAAAAAAATAGGTGTTTCTTTTACATTTCTATTTTAAATAGTACTTTAGAACCTAAATCTTAAGCATGAAAAACACGATTTCGCATAGAGTTGCCGACTTTTTAAAGGACTTTCCTCCTTTTAGCTTTTTGCACCAAAAGGATCTTGAAAAATTATCTGAACAAATATCTATTGTTTATAAAGATAAAGATGCTGTTATTTTTGCCGAAAGCGAAAAAACACACGATTCCTTCTATGTCGTACACAAAGGCGCTGTTGCACTTAAAAAAAGCGCTAAGAACAATGTTTTAGACATGTGCGACGAAGGAGATATTTTTGGTCTGCGTCCGCTTTTGGCACAGGAAAACTATATTATGGAAGCCATCGCGTTTGAAGAAACGATTTTATATGCCATTCCTATTTCGGTTTTTAAACCTTATGCGCTTGAGAATAGAACTGTTGGTAATTTTTTAATAGAAAGTTACGCCTCAAACACCCGAAATCCTTATTCAGACATTCATAAAGATAAATTATATGGCGATGATTTGCTTCAAGAAAATCTGAATTCAAACCACGACTCCTTTGATTTAGCACCTATAAAATACTCTAAAAAAATTGTGACTTGCGGTCCATCAACAACCGTTAAAGATGCTGCAAAGATTATGAATCAAAATAAAGTTGGAGCCATATTAATTGTTGATGAAATGATCCCTATTGGGATTTTAACAGATAAAGATCTTCGCAATAAAATTGTTACCGGAGATTATTCTATTATGACAACTGCCGAAACGATAATGACAAAACCTGTTATTACGTATCCTAAAAAAATGACGGTTACTGAGGCTCAAATGGCAATGATGAAAAGTAATATCAGTCATTTATGCCTTACTAAAGATGGTACGAACAATACAAAAGCTGTTGGTATTTTGTCCAAACACGACGTAATGGTAGCCCTAGGAAATAATCCTGCTGTTTTAATAAAAGCGCTAAAAAGGGTTAAAAAGGTTAAGGAAATAAAACCTATTAGAGCCCGAATAATGCAATTGCTTCAAGGATATTTAGATCAAAATATTCCGATGACTTTAATTTCTAAAATCATAACCGAATTAAACGAAGCTTGCACGACACGCGTGATCGAAATGTCTTTAAAAAAAATGAGCAGTCCACCACCAGTTAAATTTGCTTGGCTAGCTTTAGGAAGTCAAGGTCGAAGCGAACAAATGCTTCATACAGATCAGGATAATGCTATTGTTTATGAGAATGTTTCGGAGGTTTTTAAAGATGAAACTAAAATATACTTTTTAAAATTTGCTGCTCTTGTCAATAAAGGTCTTTTTGATATTGGTTATGATTATTGCCCTGCCGAAATGATGGCGTCCAACCCAAAATGGTGTATGAGTCTTGACGAATGGAAAAACCAAGTTCATTATTGGATTACAAATCCAGGGAAAAATGAAGTTTTACTGTCTTTTATATTTTTTGATTATAGTTTAACCTATGGCGATGCCGAAATGGTGAATGAACTCTCGGACTTTATTTTTGAAGATGTAAAAGCAAATCCGGTTTTTTATGTGCATTTGGTGAGTGGTGCTTTGCAAAGTCCATCTCCAACCGGTTTTTTCAGACAGTTTCTAGTAGAACAAGACGGTGCCAACAAAGACAATTTTGACATCAAAAGGAGAGCTTTAATGCCGTTGACGGATGCTGCAAGAGTTTTAATTTTATCACATTCAGTTAAATCTATAAGCAATACAGCGGCGCGATTCGAAAAACTAGCCGAATTAGAGCCTAATAATAGAGAATTGTATTTGTCTTGCTCATACTCGTTTAAAGCTTTATTGAAGTTTAGAACGAAACAAGGACTTTTGCATAACGATTCCGGTCAATTTATTGCATTGGAAACTTTATCTAAAATGGAAAAAATTAAACTAAAACGTACTTTTAAAACTATTAAGGAACTTCAGGAACTTATTTCGGTACGTTTTAATATTTCAAATCTGGTATAATCATGAGTTTATTCAATTTTTGGAAGAAAGAAGAAACCCTATTCGATGAAAATATCACTATCGAAGAAACTCGTTTTGTAGTTCTGGACACTGAAACAACGGGATTTGATTATGAAAACGATCGAATTTTATGCATTGGTGCGCTTGCTTTACAAAATGGTACAATAGCTATTCAGAATAGTTTTGAAGTGTATTTACAGCAAGATCATTACGATAAATCGACGGCTCAGATTCACGGAATTTTGAGAGATTTTGTTTTAAAACGCCCAACTGAGATGGAGGCTTTAGAGCAGTTTTTAGTTTTTCTTGGAGATTCGATAATTATTGCACATCATACTATTTTTGATGTTACGATGATTAATAAAGCGCTAGAAAGAAACAACTTACCTCAACTCACAAATAAAACTTTAGATACTGCTTATTTATATAAAAGAACTTTAATTAAATCGCATTTGTTTGAGCGCAAAGATCATTACACCTTGGACGATCTTGCCGATAAATTTGATATTTCTAAAAAAGACCGTCATACAGCTTTAGGCGATGCCTATATCACTGCAATTGCATTTCTTAAAATTGTAAAAAAGTTAAGAGAGAAAAAAGAGATTAATTTGAATGATCTTTTTAAATAAAAAAGGTTCGAATAAATTTCAAACCTTTTAAATGCTACTTATCTATAAACAAACGATATGGAAACACATTTGATGATCTATTTTTAAGATTTTTCATAAAACTATCGCACAAATAATCCCATTCTATGGTGCGCCTCCAGGGTATGTGGGATATGAAGAAGGCGGGTTATTGGTAAACAAAATTAGACAAAAACCTTATTCTATTGTTTTATTTGATGAAATTGAAAAAGCGCATCCTTCTGTATTTGATGTTTTCCTGCAAATTATGGACGAAGGAAAACTGCACGACCGTTTAGGAAAAGAAGGTGATTTCTCGAATGCGATTATTCTTTTCACCTCAAATATTGGGTCAGATCATATTGTTGAAACTTTTAATAACGGGCAAATCCCAGCTTCGAGTTCTTTAATGGAAATTATGGGAAATTATTTCAGACCTGAATTTTTAGGACGTTTGACTGAAATTGTACCTTTTGCTCCAATAAGTAAAGAAAATGCGTTGAAAATATTCGAAATCCATCTTAAAAAAGAGTTTATGGATTTATTAAAAAACATCAACATTAAAGTTCAAATTCCGATGGAAGCAAAACTTTACCTTGCCGAAAATGGTTATAATGCTAAATATGGCGCTAGACCAATCAAAAGTATTATTAGAAGCCATTTAAGAAGACCGTTGGCAAAAAAAATAATTGCTGGTGAAGTAAAAGACGGCGATACAATTTCTGTTGTAATTGAAAACAATGAAGTAAAATGGGTTAAAGAAGAAGTCCTTTCTTCTATTGAAAATTAAACTTTAAATAACTTGTAAAAAAAACGCTAAGAATTAAACATCTTAGCGTTTTTTTATTTTTTTATTCTAAAACTAAACCTATTTGGCCGTCATCGTCTAATTCTGTTTCAACCGAATCATCGTCTGATAATTCTGGTTTTTCAGGAACTTCTTCAACAGGTTCTTCATAAGGAAGTGGTTCTAATAAATTAACTTGTTTTAATTTATCAGCTGTTAATTGATTTCCTAATGCTTTAAAGCCTTTTACTGCTATAAAATCTTCAACATCAATATGCAAATCTTCTTTTTGAACTCCTTTTACTTTTGCAAAAACCAATTGCGCCAACGGACGATAATCTGTTGAAACGATTTCTAATTGTGAGTTTGGATGATCTGTAATAAAACTTTCTTCTTTTCCTTCATTTTCTACAAGGAAACGTTTCAAGAAATAACGCTCTTTTTCTCCATCATAATAAATAGCCGAAATTGGTTTTTTAGGCTTCCACTTTTCTAAAACAATCATATCTTCCTCAAAATGAGTTGACAATTCTGGAATAATAACTTTTATTTTTCCACTTTGACTGATGATCAAAATTTTGTCGCTTGGTTTAAATTCGCCCAATAATTCACCTCTTGCATCAACATTTAAACGTTTTACCGTATCGTCAAACCAAACTTTTCTTGGTAGTAAAGTCGAAATTCCTTTTTCTTTTAATTCAATTTTCTTGATTGGATATTTTGTAACCAAATTTCCTTTTGAAGCACGACCTTTAATAGCCAGCTTTGCAAAATCAATATCGAATTTCAGTTTTTTAATCGTTCCTATCTGACGGAGTAAAATTGTAACAACCTCAGCTTCTCCATTCGGGTTATGCGAAAAATACACTACTTGCGAACCATTTGTTCCATTTGTTAAATCGTAGGCTTTATCACGTGTTACACCGCTAACATTAAAACGTTTGATGTATGAAGGACCTGATTTACCATCGCGATACATCATGTTGTAAATCGTACGCTTATCGCTTTTATCAAAAACGGCAACGTGTATAATATCTTTTCCTATAAAGGTTTTCGAGTCGACTTTTGTAATCATCAATGTTCCATCGCGCAAAAACACGATAACATCATCAATATCAGAACAATCTCCTACATATTCATCTTTCTTCAAGCTCGTTCCTACGAAACCTTCTTCGCGGTTTACATATAGTTTTGTGTTACGTAAAACAACTTTCGTTGCCTCAACGTTATCAAAAACACGAAGTTCTGTCTGGCGTTCGCGCCCTTTTCCGTATTTCTCTTTTAATTTGGCGAAATAAGCAATCGCAAAATCGGTTAGATTTTCTAAATGATGCTCTACCTCTTTCATTTCATCTTCTAACTTCGAGATAAAATCATCGGCTTTATCAGAGTCAAAACGTGTAATACGAATCATTGGAATTTGAGTCAAACGCTGTAAATCATCATCGTTGATATCTCTAACAAATGATTTTTTGAAAGGCTCAAAACGGTCGTATAAATATTTGTAAAGTGATTCTCTATCTGAATATAATTTGAAATCAATGTACATTTCTTCACGAATGAAGATTTTTTCTAATGTAGAAAAATGCCATTTATTTTTTAATTCTTCCAGCTGAATTTCTAATTCCTGACGAAGTAAATCCTGAGTTCTGTGTGTCGAAATTTTCAACATTTCAGAAACTCCAATAAACAACGGCTTATTATCTTCGATAACGCAACCTAAAGGTGCAACAGATGTTTCGCAAGCTGTAAAGGCAAACAAGGCATCAATTGTTTTGTCTGGTGAAACACCCGGGAAAAGATGAATTAAAATTTCAACATCAGCAGCAGTATTATCTTCGATTTTCTTGATTTTGATTTTACCTTTTTCATTGGCTTTCAAAATACTATCAATCAAAGTCGTGGTATTGGTCGAAAACGGAATTTGCGTTATCACCAATGTATTCTTGTCTAATTGGGCAATTTTAGCACGCACACGCACACGTCCGCCACGAAGTCCGTCATTATAATTTGATACATCGGCAATACCCTGCGTCATGAAATCAGGATATAGTGTAAAAGGTTTTCCTTTTAATATCTTAATCGAAGCATCAATTAACTCATTGAAGTTGTGAGGCAAAACTTTTGTCGAAAGTCCAACTGCAATACCCTCTGCTCCTTGTGCCAAAAGCAACGGGAACTTTACCGGAAGATTGTTTGGTTCTGCACGACGACCATCATATGAAACGCCCCAATCTGTAATTTTTGGAGAATACAAAACCTCCAAAGCAAATTTTGATAAACGTGCTTCAATATAACGCGAAGCAGCTGCTCCATCGCCTGTTAATATATTTCCCCAGTTTCCCTGGCAATCTATCAATAAATCTTTTTGACCAATTTGTACCATAGCATCACCAATACTAGCATCTCCGTGTGGGTGATACTGCATGGTGTGACCTACAACATTGGCAACTTTATTATAACGACCATCATCCAATTCTTTTAGAGAGTGCATAATACGACGCTGAACAGGTTTAAAACCATCTTCGATCGCTGGCACTGCACGCTCTAAAATTACGTACGAAGCATAATCTAAGAACCAGTCTTTGTACATTCCGGTTACTTTCGTAATCGTATCCTGACCATCTTCTCCGTCATTCTCGTAAAAATGCTGACCTTCAAAATGTTTAGCATCTACGTTAATAATTTCATCATCTTCTCCATCTTGATTATCATCAATCGGATTTTCATCTGAATTATTCTCGTCGTCGTTTGGAATTATGTTATCGTCTTCTTCGTCTTTCATTTAATTATATTCGAAATTATAATTTTAATATTTGTTTTCGATGAGTTGTTTTAAAACCTCAACGCTTGGTAAAACGGTTTTATATTTACTGGCAAAAATTTGCTCGTTGTTTTCGGGTAGAGTATATTTTACTACTGATTCACTTTTATTTTGACAAAGTACAATTCCGATAGTTTTATTTTCATCTTCCAATCTCATTTTTCTGTCATAATAATTGACATACATTTGCATTTGCCCTAAATCCTGATGTTTTAATTCACCAATTTTAAGATCAATAAGGACAAAACATCTTAGTATTCTATTGTAAAAAACCAAATCGATTCTAAAATGCTTATCATCAAATGTAATTCTTTCTTGTCTTGCTACAAAAGTAAAACCATGACCTAATTCTAGTAAAAAATGTTCTAGTTTACTAATGATTTCTTCTTCTAACTGCGATTCAGAATATTGATGCAATTCTGGTAATCCCAAAAATTCAAGTATATAAGGATCTTTGATAAGATCTTTTGGCTTTTCTATTATTTGCCCCTTCTCAGAAAGTTTTAATATTCCTTCTTTATCCCTGCTTAATGCCAATCTTGTATAAAGCGCCGTATCGTATTGGCGTTTTAACTCTCGAACGCTCCAATTGTATTTTTCAGATTCTATTTTGTAAAAGCGTCTTTCCTTTTCATCATCAATTCGCATTAAAAAAATATAATGGCTAAAAGTCAATTTAAAAAACGAAGCCAAGGTTTGATAATCTACTTTATTGAATTGCGCAGTCACTGACTGCGTTTTTTGAGATTTGAATTCCTCAGTCACTGACTGGGGTTTTTGAATTTCCAAAATCCGAGACAGTGTCTCGGATTTTGAGAAAGTCAAAAAGAGCTTCCTCATATTCTCCAAATTATCAATAGAAAAGCCCCTCCCAAATTCTTTAGTTAATTGCTTCGAAAGATCTTTTAAAAGCTGTTTCCCATATTGAGCACGGTCTTTCCCATTTTGTTCTTCTTCAACAATAATTCTTCCAATCTCAAAATAAGTAATTGTCATCGTTGAATTTACGGTACGTAAAACCTGTTGTCGGGCATTTTGTAATAACTCGGCAACTTGTTGAAAAATGACTTTATTTTGAAGACCGTCTGACAATATATTTACATTAAATTTTAAACCTCAGCTTCAACCGCATCCAACTCCACTTTCAAATTCTTGATAATGAACTCTTGTCTGTCTGGAGTATTTTTCCCCATGTAGAAAGACAATAATTGTTCAATCGAAGTATTTTTATCCATCATAATCGGGTCAAGGCGAATGGTTTCTCCAATAAAATTCTTGAACTCATCTGGCGAAATCTCTCCTAAACCTTTAAATCGGGTAATTTCAGGTTTTGGTTTTAATTTTTCGATCGCATCTTTTCTTTCTTCATCAGAATAACAATAGATGGTTTCTTTTTTATTTCGAACCCTAAAAAGTGGCGTTTGTAAAATATACAAATGTCCTTCTTTGATTAATTCAGGGAAAAATTGTAAAAAGAACGTAATCAATAACAAGCGAATGTGCATACCATCGACATCGGCATCGGTTGCGATTACGATATTATTGTAACGCAATTTTTCTAATCCGTCTTCGATATCTAGTGCCGCTTGCAGTAAATTGAATTCTTCATTTTCGTATACAATCTTTTTACTCATTCCGTATGAGTTCAAAGGCTTACCACGTAAACTGAAAACAGCTTGTGTATTTACGTCACGCGACTTTGTAATCGATCCGGAAGCCGAATCTCCCTCGGTAATAAAAAGCGTACTTTCTAAGTTTCTTGGGTTTTTGGTATCTGGAAGATGCGCACGACAATCTCTTAATTTTTTATTATGAAGATTGGCTTTTTTAGCACGATCTGTCGCTAGTTTTCTAATTCCGGATAATTCTTTACGCTCTCTTTCTGCCTGCAAAATTTTACGCAATAAAGCATCGGCCGTTGGAGGATTTTTATGTAGATAATTATCTAATTTATTTTTCACAAAATCATTTACAAACGTACGTACAGAAACGGGAGTTGTTCCATCATCAGAACCCATATCTGTAGAACCTAATTTGGTTTTGGTCTGAGACTCAAAAACAGGCTCCATTACTTTAATACTAATTGCACTTACAATGGATTTACGAACGTCTGATGCTTCAAAGTTTTTATTGTAAAATTCACGAATGGTTTTTACAATTGCTTCTCTATAAGCGGCTAAGTGCGTTCCTCCTTGTGTTGTATTTTGTCCGTTGACAAAAGAGTGATATTCTTCGCTGTATTGCGTTTTACTGTGCGTTAAAGCGATTTCGATATCATGATCTTTTAAGTGAATAATTGGATATTCAAGATCTTCTGCATTTATGGTTTCTTCTAATAAATCACGAAGTCCATTTTCTGAATAATATTTTTCTCCGTTAAAAATGATTGTCAAACCATTGTTTAAGTAACAATAGTTTTTGACCATTTTAATTACATATTCCATACGGAATTTGTAATTTTTAAAAATCGTTTCATCTGGCGTAAAGGTTACTTTTGTTCCTTTTCGCTTTGTTGTTTCAATTATATCTTCTTCAAGAACTAGATTTCCTGCCGAAAATTCTGCTCCTTTTTGTTTATCATCACGAACTGATTCTACACGGAAATAATTTGAAAGTGCATTTACCGCTTTTGTTCCAACACCATTTAAACCAACTGATTTCTGGAAAGCTTTAGAATCGTACTTTCCACCCGTATTCATTTTCGAAACTACATCGACCACTTTTCCTAACGGAATTCCACGTCCGTAATCACGAACAGAAACTGTTTTATCTTTGATTGTTACCTCAATAGTTTTTCCGGAGCCCATTACAAACTCATCGATACAGTTATCTAAAACCTCTTTTAGAAGAATATAAATACCATCATCCGGCGAAGATCCATCTCCCAATTTCCCGATATACATTCCGGGACGCATACGAATATGTTCTTTCCAATCGAGTGATCGAATGTTATCTTCGGTATATTGATTTTGCTCTAGCATAAAGTAAATTGGATTTTTGGCTAATGTACCATTTATAGTCAAAAAATAAAAGCGTATTATTTTTTTGTTATGAATAATAACAGTTTTGAATTCTATTTAAATTCATTTTAAAATAATAGTGCTGTTAAATTATAAAAAAACTGCATTTTCAACAAAAAAATCTATTTTATTCCGAGTACTTCTTTTGCCAAAGCAATCATTTCGGGAGTTCCCGTATTTTTATTTTTTTCGTCAGAAAGTTTTACTACTCCTTGCCAATGGGTATTATCAAGCTTGACTTCGGTCAATTTTACCACCATATTCATTGCGGGCAAACCTACATCGTTGGTAAAATTGGTTCCAATTCCAAACGACATTTTTATTTTGTCTTTACAAAAATCTGTTATGCTTTTTACTTTTTCAAAATTTAAAGAATCCGAAAAAACAATCACTTTCGATCGTGGGTCAATTCCCATTTTGTTGTAATGCGAAATTACTTTTTGCGCAAACTCAATTGGATCACCACTGTCGTGACGTACGCCATCAAAAAGTTTGGAATATTTTTTGTCAAATTGTTCAAAAAAAACATCGGTTGTGTAAGTATCTGTTAACGCAATTCCGAGATCTCCTCCATAAACTTGAGTCCAATGTTCCAGGCTTATTAAGTTTGCCATTTTGAACCCAAATTGCGCTGCATGAAACATAAACCACTCGTGGGCATGAGTTCCTAAAGGTCGTTTGTTATTGACCATCGCAAAATGCACATTACTGGTTCCTATAAAACTTTCTGAACCAAAAGTTCGAAGCGTTTCGTTTATTAAATTATGTACATCGTATGAATGACGGCGTCTTGTACCAAACTCCAAAATCGAAACTCCGAGTTTGTTATAATTATCAATCTTGTTTTTGGTAAGTTCTCTTATAGCTTCGTCATTTAGGCGAATGAGATGATTGGCTTTATAAAACAACTCTGAAATTAAAGCCATTAATGGCACTTCCCATAAAATGGTACGATACCAAAACCCTTCAATAACCACCTTAATTTCTGAACCTTCCTGAGTGATTTCAATTTCAGATGGATCAAAACTATATCCTTGCAAGAAATCTAAATAAGTGGGATCAAGATAAGGGCAATGATGCGATAAATACTTTTTTTCGTCTTTTGTAAGTCGCAAATCGGCTAATGCATCAATTGATTTTCTAAGTTGATCTGCAAAACCTGACGGAAAAATATGTTTTCCACGGTTAATAAATCCATAGCGTACTTTTGCCTTCGGAAAAAGCTTTATTACAGCATGCTGCATTGTAAATTTATAGAAATCATTGTCTAAGATTGATTTCAAAAAAGTTGTTTCCATATTCTGGCTACTATAATATTCTTAATTGCTAAAGATACAGCAATTTGATAAAACAATAAAATGATATAAATCAACTTCGCACAATATTTCTTACTTTGCTATTATTTTAAAAGATGCAAGAGCATTCTGATATCGATAAAATGTAATAAATCGTCCTTTATTTTTTTTATACAAAACTTCAAATTCCAAAATATTATTTTCTTCTTTTAGGTTTGAAATTTCAAAACGTTCTCCATTTTCATTCGTACATGATATATTATTAAACTCTGAAAGATTTCTAATTTTAAAGAACAGCTTTTCCCCTTCCTTAGCTAAAATCACACCCGATTCTGGTGATAAAATTTCATAATCTCCTTCCATCATTTTATCATAAATCAAAGGTCCATTCAAATAAGTTTCTTTACTTAATTTAAAATTGAGATAATTCCCAGAATCCGGAAAATGTTTTGCAAAAAAATACTTTGGATCCATATCAAAATAAATAGGCTTGAAATGTTTAATTGCTGCCTTTCTGGAATAATCAAAATATCCTTCACCCCAAGTAACATCGACCAAACACCATTTTCCATCAATTTTGACAATATTCCACGCATGATTTGAGTACAACCTTTTTCGTCCAATATCATTTAAAAGAGTTTTGGCGTCTCCCTGAATTATCTGGACTTTTAATCCCACCAATACACCTATATGAGCATACAATCGAGAGAAATCTTCACAGACACCTCGTTGCGTTCTAAATGCTTTTTTAATCATTTCTTGCTCATAATCCTGTATCTGCTTATCTCTATCGCTATTATTTTTAAAAGTGAATACTTTTGGATTAGGCGGATTCAAAAATGTTTTTGTATCGTAACTCATATTCAAAGCAAGCCAAGTAAAAATTGCTCTTGCTTTATCGTATTCTGAACTAAAATCTTTTTGAATTCTTTCAGCTAATTTTTCTGTGGTATTAAAACTTTTAGGATATTTTTTAATGATATTATCAACTGCAATATCTTTTTGAGCAATTGCAGTATTCAGAAAAACAACATTTATGAAAAGAATTATAAAAACAAACTTTTTTACGATCATAGATTAAAAACTAGACTTAATTACGTCTTTTAGTTCTTTATCTAACTCTGCATTTGAGATTTTATTTTGTTCTAAATCAAAATTAGCATTGAATGTAGGTAACGAAAATGTAGCTTTTATTTGTGCACCATATCTTGGTAAGGCATTGTTTGCAATTTCTAAAACGGATGCTCCACCTCTAGCTCCTGGCGAAGTTGCTAATAACAACATTTGTTTCTGCTGAAAAACATCTTTCATTATTCTGGAACACCAGTCAAATAAATTTTTGAAGGCTGCTGAATAATTTCCGTTATTTTCTGCCAAAGAAACAACTAAAAGATCTGCACTTTCTATCTTTTTTAGAAATGCTTTTGCAAGTTCATGCTGACCCACTTCTTTTTCAAGATCGACACTAAAAAGTGGCATTGCAAAATCATTTAAATCTAAAACTTCAACATCGGTATTTTCAAACAAACTTGCAGCATAAGTTGCTAAATGTTTGTTGATAGAATGTTGACTGTTACTTCCTCCAAAGGCTATTATTTTCATAATGATTCTATATTATTTGTTTTTATATTTTTTGCCACAGATTAAGAGGATTAGAATGATTTTTTAATCTGTGGGAATCTTTTAATCTGTGGCAAAAATTTTATTTCGTTTTAATTTCAAAAATCTCTTTTTTAATTTCTACAGAGTATTCATTTGGAGCAATTTGCCCTCCAAATGATTTGGCATACACTTTGGTAAACTCGGCTCCAAAATACAATATAATAGCCGAATAATACACCCAAACTAATATTATAATAATAGAACCTGCTGCGCCATATACACTTGCAATAGTAGAATTTCCTAAATAAAATCCAATTGCAAATTTACCAATCATAAAAAGAACGGCTGTACATCCGGCACCAATAAAAGCGTCTTTCCATTTTATGATTCCGTCTGGTAAAGTTCGGAATATAATTGCGAAAAGCAATGTGATACTCGCCAAAACGATTATTAAATTTATGACATAAAATAAATATACGGTACTGTCTTCTAAATAAATTTTTAGTCTGGAGTTTAAGAGGTCTAAAGTAGCATTTACCATCAAACTGACTAACATTAAAAACCCAACTGAAACGATCATCGAAAAAGACATGATTCTGTTTTGAATGAACTTTTTTAAGCCTTTGTTAGGTTTTGCACGTAATCCCCAAATAAAATTAATAGAACTTTGAATTTCAGCAAAAACTCCCGAAGCTCCAATTAATAACATTACAACTCCAAAAATGGTCACAAAAACATTACTATCCGATAGTTGTACATTTTTGATTGCATCCTGAATTTGAATTGCTGCCTCGTTACCTACTAACCTATTAATTTGTCCATAGAGTTCTCCCGTTACTGCTTCTTCTCCAAAAAAGAATCCGCAAATCGTAATGATAATAATTAATAAAGGTGGTAACGCAAATATGGTATAATACGATAATGCCGCACTAAGTTTGATAGCATTATCATCATTGAATTCTAAAAAAGTTGTTTTTAGTAAGTACCAGGTTTTTGATAAAATATTTTGCTTTTCCACAGGACAAGTTTTTTGATATACTCTCAAATTTAGGTAATATTTTAAAAGACTACATTGTCGATTTTTGCATAAATATTACATTTTCACCATGTTGACTAATCTCATTTTTATTTTGAAACTTTTGTAAAAACCTGATCTGTTCCAAAATGCTTAATTTTTAAAATACGTTTAAACTCACCGCGCGTGGGCTTTATTAAATAAGACATTGAATCTATTACTTGGGCTTTTATAGCCGTGACCGAATCAAGCTTTTTTAAATCTGTTGGCAAATAAATATCTTTTAGCGTTATGGTATTCTTTGTCAATGATAAAAATTGCGTACTCCAAAAAATCGAATCGCGTGTACTTAATACTAATTGCCCGTCTAATCGTTTTGCTTTTTGATTGTATGAAAATCTAAAAACAGTATCTAAATAAGTTTCGATTAATTCTAACGAATCTCCTTTTGAATGTAAATAAATAGTTTCTTTAGAAGCCTTTCTTATTATTTTATTGTCATATATCAAGAACTCTAATCTCATAGAATCTAATTCTCTTTTATGAATTTTAGATTTTCCAAAGTATTTTAATATCATTCGATCTTCATCAATTTTTAAAAATGTCGAATCTTCATTTTTATACATTCCCCTAAATCGATGTGGAAATCGATCTAATTCGGAATCATTTTCCGGTTGTGGATTTTCAAAATATAAAAAGAAACAATCTGGGCATGGTCGCATTCTAACTTTCTTACAAGAGCCCAATACTATCAATAAAACTAATATTAAAATTATCTTTTTCATAGCCGCTATTACTGATAATGGCAAAAAATCCCCTTGTCATAAACCGTCCATAAACTTGCTTTTTGATTAGCTGCTTTTAATGCGCTATTTGCCCAAGTGTTGCAAGTGTAAAAAAAATTGTAGCTTCCTTTTGCTTCATAAAAGGCATCTTTTTTTCCGTAGCTGTAACCTTGAATCCATTCTGGATTTGCTGAATTATTGAAGCTTTCAGATATATAATCGACTAACTTTTGGTAGTTTTCTTTTGAAATTAAAATGCGTTTGCAGTTTTCGTTTTCGGCAAGTCCTTTATAGAATGTAGTATGCATGGCCGATGAACTTACTCCGAATATTGCTTTAGCAGCGGTACTCGCTTTTAAATCTGACCATTCGGGTGTATTTAGATAAAATCCTTTATCTCCCCAGCCAAATGCAATAAAGTTTCCTAAACTGTCTTTTGATTGTGTTTGACTGAATTGAATTTGGTTTCGCCAGTCTTTTATTTCGTTAACAACCGGAACTACAATATCTGTATGGACTCCGTTGGAAAGTATGTAAATAGGGATTGCCTCTTTTTCACTGACTTGTGCAATATCTGAATTAACTGTGATTTTGGAGATCAGATAAACGGAGATTAAATATAAAACAAGAAAAGTAATGATTCCGAGGAAAGTCCATCCTAGAATTTTAAAGGTTGATTTTAGCATTTGGTTAATTGTTTTTGGGTTAATAAAATGGTCTTTTTTGTTGTAACCAATTTTTGAGCCAAAAAAATTATGGTACGCGGATTATACGGATTCGCTAACGCGAAAGCGCGGATTTAAAGGGGTTTTTACTTTAATTTTTTTTACAAAAAAAAATAAAGTATACACCATACAACCACATGTTTTGTCATTTCGAGGAACGAGACTCGAGCGATAGCGAACAGGCGAAGCAAATCTCTAGTAACTCGACAAAGATTGGCAATTTTGATTACGGAATTTCGCGTGTGATTTCTCGTTCCTCGAAATGACAAACTCTGTGAGGCTTCGACTCCGCTCAGCCGGACAATACATTACCTAAATTTAAGTCAAAAAAAAAAAAAAAAAACTGCTGAATTTCTCCAGCAGTTTTAGTCTATTCTCTTTATTCTTTACTCTCTTTTCTAGAATTTAAACGTTAAAACGGAAGTGCATTACATCACCATCTTTTACGATATATTCTTTTCCTTCTACTTTGAATTTTCCAGCTTCTTTTGCTTTTGCTTCTGAACCGTATTGAACGTAATCTTCGTATGAAATAACTTCTGCACGAATGAATCCTTTTTCAAAATCTGTATGGATAACTCCAGCTGCTTGTGGCGCTGTAGAACCAATGTTGATTGTCCAAGCACGAACTTCTTTTACACCTGCTGTAAAATATGTTTGTTGTTTTAATAGTTTGTAAGCTGCACGAATTAAAACTGATGCACCCGGCTCTGTTAATCCCATATCCTCTAAGAAAACCTGACGTTCTTCATAGCTTTCTAATTCTGTGATATCAGCTTCTGCACCTACTGAAAGGATAATAACTTCAGCATCTTCGTCTTTTACTAATTCACGAACCTGATCTACATATTTGTTTCCGTTTACTGCTGAATTTTCATCAACATTACAAACGTATAAAACTGGTTTTGCAGTAATTAATTGAAAAGACTCCATTAAAACTTCTTCGTCATTACCTTGAGGTACAATCGTACGAGCAGATTTAGCTTGTAATAATGCTTCTCTAATTCTATCTAAAAGTGCTTTTTCAGTTTGTGCTTCTTTATTTCCTGTTTTTGCAGCACGATTTACTTTTTCTAAACGTTTTTCAACTGTTTCTAAATCTTTTAACTGCAATTCGATATCAATTGTTTCTTTATCGCGAATTGGGTTTACATTTCCATCAACGTGAACGATGTTATCGTTGTCAAAACAACGCAAAACGTGAATAATAGCATTACACTCTCTAATGTTTCCTAAAAACTGGTTTCCAAGACCTTCACCTTTACTTGCTCCTTTTACTAAACCAGCGATGTCAACAATATCTACTGTTGCCATTTGTACACGCTCTGGTTTTACCAATTCTTCTAGTTTGTTGATTCTTGGATCCGGAACGTTTACAACACCAATATTAGGTTCGATTGTACAAAACGGAAAGTTAGCACTTTGCGCTTTCGCATTAGATAAACAATTAAATAATGTTGATTTTCCAACATTTGGTAATCCTACAATTCCTGCTTTCATCTGTTGTTTCTATTTATTTTTATTCGACTCTGAGTTTCTCAGGTCTACTCATTAATTATTGTTTATTAATGAATTATATTTTTATGTGTTTCTTTTATTTCTGCCAAAATGATATTTTTTGGCTTTAAAATTTTGCAAATATAAGATTTAATAGCTCGTAACAGAAGTAAAAATGTGCTTTAATATAATTTATCACCAAATCTTAAAAATTTTTAAACTTTTTATTAATTTTTTGTTAAAAAAAAGTAATTTTATAAAAATAAAGAACCAAAAACAAAACAAAAAACCAACAACCATGAAAAAGTTTGCATTATTATTATTTCTGCTGAATTCAGCCTTTCTTTTTGCTCAAAAAGAAGTTTCAGGTGTCGTCAAAGATAAGACAGGTTCACCACTTCCTGGTGTTAATATTGTCGAGAAAGGAACCTCAAATGGTGTTTCTACCGATTTTGAAGGTGGTTTTAGAATAAAGGTTAAAGAAGGCGCAATCTTAATTTACAGCTATGTTGGTTTTTCTACCGTAGAAAAAGCTTCTTCAGGTGATAAATTAATTATTATTTTAGACGAAAGCGAGGGCCAGATATTAAGTGATGTAGTAGTTGTGGGCTCCAGAAATGCAAAAAGAACTGTAGTGAATTCTGCTGTTCCTATTGACATTATCAATGTAAAAGATGTAACGACGCAAAGTGGAAAAATGGAAATTAATGAACTGCTGCAATATGTTGCTCCATCCTTTAATGCTAATAAACAATCTGGTTCTGATGGCGCAGACCATGTCGATCCAGCTTCGCTAAGAGGTATGGGCCCTGATCAAACTTTGGTTTTAATAAATGGTAAAAGAAGACATCAGTCTTCTTTAATTAACTTATTTGGAACTCGCGGACGTGGTAATACAGGAACTGATCTAAATGCAATTCCAGCTGCATCTATTAAAAGAATTGAAATTTTGCGTGATGGTGCTGCCGCTCAATATGGTTCTGATGCTATTGCAGGCGTTATTAATATTGTAACTAACGATAATGTTAAAGAATTTACGGGAGCAATAACATATGGTGCATTTAATACTGATGCTAAAGGTGATTTTCCCGAAGGAACTGCCAATACTAAAGGCTTTAGACTAGATCAAAAAGGAAACGGAAATTCTTTTGGAAAAGACCAGAAGTTTGATGGAGGTTCTTTAAAAATAGCGGCAAATTATGGCGTTCCTATTGGAACTAAAGGCGGTTATGTAAATGTTACCGGAGAATTTTTAAACAAAAATAAAACGTTGCGTCCTGGCTTTGATTTTAGAAAAGGTTTTGGTGAAGCAGAAATTAAAGGTGTAAATTTATTCGTGAATTTAGCTATTCCTATTGCTGACAAAACAGAGTTTTATGCTTTTGGAGGAAGTAATTTTAGAGATACTGACGCTTATGCTTTTACCCGAAATGATGGCGAAAGAGTTGTTGAAGCGATTTATCCGGGTGGATACACGCCAAGGATTACATCAAAAATTAATGATAATTCGATTGCTGCCGGAATTAGGACTGAATCTGGTGGCGGATGGAAATTTGATTTTAGTAATACGCTTGGGAAAAATAAATTTAGCTATGATATAAAAGGAACTATTAATGCATCGCTTGTTGAAAAATCTCCAACTGAATTTAATGCCGGTGGTCATAGTTTACTTCAGAACACGACTAATTTTGATGTTTCTAAAAACTATGGAGATGTGCTTAAAGGCTTAAATGTGGCTTTTGGAACTGAATTTAGAATTGAACAATTTGAAATTTTTGCCGGCGAAGTAGGTTCGTACGCAACTTACGACACTAATGGCGTGCCTATTACAAATCCTGCAACACAAAGCGCACCAACGATTCCAAATCCTGATTATGATCCTACAGATCCTACATCTTCACCAACAATTCCGCGACCTGGCGGATCTCAAGGTTTTCCGGGTTACAGTCCTGCAAACGAAGTAAATAAAAGCCGTAATAACTTCTCTTTATATACAGATCTGGAATTGGATGTTACAGAAGCTTTTATGGTTAGCGGTGCTGTCCGTTTTGAAAATTACAGCGATTTTGGAAGTACCTTAAATGGTAAATTAGCATCAAGGCTTAAACTTACTGATCACATTAATTTAAGAGGTTCTGTAAGTACTGGTTTTCGTGCACCATCATTAGCTCAGATTTATTATAATTTGCATTTTACAAATTTTAGTTCAGCGGGTGCAACTGAGGTTTTATTATCTGCAAATGACAGCGAAATAACAAAATCTTTTGGAATCGAAAAACTAAACGAGGAAAAAGCTATAAATGCATCTTTAGGATTTACGGCCAATTTTGGTGATTTTACAGCAACAATCGATGGTTATTTAATTAATGTAAAAGACAGAATCGTACTAACTGGTTATTTTGACGCACCAGCTTTGGGCAACAATTCTAAAGCTCAGTTCTTCGTAAATGGTGTAGACACTAAAACGAAAGGAGTTGATATTGTTTTGGCTTGGAAAAAAACAATCAACGAAAATAGATTTGGAGCCACTCTTGTTGGTAATATTAATGATATGAAAATTGACAAAGTACATAATGGTAATTTACCCGCAAACCAATTCTTTGGAGAACGCGATAAAGCTTTTTTACTAGCTTCTGCACCACCAAACAAATTTGGTTTAAATCTTAATTATGGTAGAAAATGGTTTGATGCAGGATTGGCATTTACAAGATTTAGCGAAGTAAAATTATTAGATTATCAGATGGATGAAGATCCGGAAGATTACAGAACTTCTCCAACCGAAACTGAAGCTCAAGTTCTTGCAAATCAAAAAAAGGCCGCTACAGATACTTACGGAGCTAAAATTGTAACCGATTTAACTTTAGGTTTTAAAGTATCTAAATCTACCAAAATTAGTATTGGAGCCAATAACTTACTAAATATTTATCCTGATCAACAAGATGACTGGGTAGAAGCTGGAGGATATTGGGATGCTGTACAAATGGGTTTCAACGGAGCTTATTACTACGCAAGACTTGGATTTAATTTCTAAGAAATATTAAAACACGAATATCTTCCTAACATAAGCCAACGAATGCGCTAACATTGTTAAAGCTTATCAAAAATAAAAAGGTTTCGACTCTGCTCAGCCTAACAATAGAAAATAAAAAATCCTGAGTTTCGAACTCAGGATTTTTTTATACTTAATTTTAAAAATTACATTTTAAAATCTAATGCACTTATTATGGCTTTTTCTTCTTCGGTTGCAGTAAATCCTGAAATATCCCAATAATTGGTTAGAATTTTATTCCTTTTATTAAAAAGTGTTTTTTCTTTAAAAACATCGCTTTCTCTATAGGTAAAATTTTGTTTATTAAAAGTTGTAGTGACAAAACTATTCCGAACTTGAATATTTTTTATTCTATCTTTTAAAGTAAGATTATAAGCTATTTCTTCATTAGAACTCAAAACATAATAATCTGTGCCATCTAATCTGTAATTAACTCTTACAATCGATTTTATAATATTCTTGGAGCCTATTACGGGTTTTTCGTCTATTTTGTCAAGATTTGCTGGAATCAAAGCACAACTAAACTCCATAATTATCCTTTTTTCGGGATCGTAAACTACTTCAAAACTATCTATTCCTTTTTTAGATTTATTTAAAGGCGTAATTTTCATTACATAATAGCTTTTATTATTAGGGTGACCTTTTATAATGTAATCATAATCTTTTTTGTTTTTTTGATCTAAAACAGGCTGAAAATAATTTAAATTGCAATAATTCTCCATGATATTATTCAAATTATAACCTCTTAAATCTGTACTCACATCTGTTTCTAACAAACCATAAGATCGGTTTTGCTCTACTAACAATGTTGTAGTTGCTTTTTTCTTATTTCCTGAGAATTGAAAATTAACCAATCCGTCATTATAATAAGAATATTTATTGTCTAGCATAAAAAATTCTCTTACATATACTTTAAGACGATATGGTGTCGATAATTTTTTTGCGGAATTAGATACAATTTTTTGAAGTATTTTTTGTGGAGATTCTTTAGACAACACAACTTCTACCAACTTATTATTCTTGTTTTTAAGATAAATTACAAAATCATCATCTTTTAAAGTTGCCCATCTCACTGTTTGACTCTCGTAATCCATTTCAGAAACCTGAATATTTGAAGCGCCATTTAACACAAAAGTCACTTTGCCTTGTTCATTACTCAACAAGACTTGCTTGGTTTTCATTACCACAACCATTGCATTGTCTATTGGCAACTGCGTTTCTATATCTTTTACAATTATAGAATGTTCTATACTCTGAGCAAAAACATTGGCACCGAATACCAAAATCAATAAAACCATCAGTCTCCTCATAGGCTGTTGTTAAATTTTCACCTAAAGTATTAAAATATTATTAATAAATCAAAAAATACTTCAACAAATCACTAAATACCAACACAATAGCCAACAAAATCAGGAACTAATTGCAAAAAAAAATCCTAAGCTCAGCACTCAGGATTTTTTTTTATATCTAAACTTTAAATATTATTCACCGTGTAAAAACGCTTGTCTATTTAACAAAGTTTCTTCATCTTCTACGTGATCTTCGTCTGGTACGCAACAATCAACAGGACATACAGCAGCACATTGAGGTTCATCATGAAAACCTTTACACTCTGTACATTTACCAGGAACAATATAATATACTTCGTCAGAAATTGGAGTTTGAGCATCTTCAGCATCAACTTCAGTTCCGTCCGGTAAAATTATTTTTCCTGAAAGTTTGGTTCCATCTTTGTATCTCCAATCATCAGCTCCTTCATAAATTGCTGTGTTTGGGCACTCTGGCTCACAAGCTCCACAGTTTATGCATTCGTCAGTTATAATTATTGCCATTTTATTCTTGGTTACGAGTTAAAAGTTACAAGTTGAGAAATAAAAACACGAAGATTTTATTCTGCTTTGTCTTATAACTTAATATAGCTTATTTTTGTGCAAAATTACAATCAAAACTCTTCATAAACAAACATTATGACATTAGAAACAAAAAAAAGTGTTTTTGTTGAATTAGGGAATTTCTTAAAACAATTCTCTGAAAAGGACACCATAAAAAAATCGGATGTTTTGCATAACGATTTATTTTTTGAAGATTTCGAAAAGCTGATACATTTATCACAATCTCATAATGGCTGGTACACTCCTGAACAAGTGTATTTTTCGATACAATCATGGGCAAATGCTTTGACGGAAGAAAACATCGAAAAATGGCTTTCAGCTTATTCCTTTGACCTAGCTAAAGAAGGCAAAACCGAAAAAACAGTTGCACTAATTTTAGCAGGAAATATTCCGTTAGTTGGTTTTCACGATTTTTTATCGGTACTAATAACAGGAAATAAAGCATTAGTAAAAACATCGTCAAACGATCAGCATCTACTACCCTTTTTGGCTAAATACTTAATGGCTGTTGATGAGAGCTTAAAAAATAAGATCACTTTCGTGGAAGGCAAACTAGAAAACTTCGATGCCGTTATTGCTACCGGAAGTAACAACACATCAAGATATTTTGAATATTATTTTAAAGATAAACCTTCGATTATTCGTAAGAACAGAAACTCTGTTGCGGTTTTGAACGGAAAAGAAACGCATGAAGAACTGGAAGCTTTGGGCGAAGATATTTTTAGATATTTTGGTCTAGGATGTCGCAACGTTTCAAAACTTTTTGTTCCAAAAGACTACTCTTTTGTTCCTTTTTTTGAAGCAATTTTTAAGTATCAGGATGTTATTCATTATGAAAAATATGCAAATAACTACGACTACAACAAAGCCGTATTTTTAATGAGTAATTTCAAGTTGCTGGATAATGGCTTTTTAACTCTAAAAGAAGATCCTAGTTATGCCTCGCCTATTTCGAGTGTTTTCTACGAATTTTACGAAAACATCGAAGATTTGCAAACGCGTCTAGAAGCTGACGCTGAACAAATTCAATGTATCGTGAGCAAGGATTTAGTAAAAAACAGCATTCCGTTTGGTCAAACGCAAAAACCTCAATTATGGGATTATGCAGATAATGTCGATACTATAACGTTTTTGTTAACAACAAAGTAATAAAATGTTCAAATATTTCGAATTATTTATCGCTTTTTCAGCTCCTATTGCCGAAATTTGCGTCTTTAAAATTTTCGACTATTAACAACAACCATGAAAAAACACAACTACAGCGCAGGACCAAGTATTTTACCTCAGGAAGTTTTTGAGAAAGCATCAAAAGCAGTTTTAAACTTTAATGATTCAGGATTATCGATTCTTGAAATTTCGCACCGAAGTAAAGATTTCGTTGCTGTTATGGATGAAGCTCGTTCGCTTGCTTTAGAATTATTAGGACTTCAAGGAAAAGGATATCAAGCCTTATTTTTACAAGGTGGTGCAAGTACAGCATTCTTAATGGCTCCTTATAACTTGATGAAAGAAAACGGCAAAGCAGCTTATTTAGATTCAGGAACTTGGGCGACTGCTGCTATAAAAGAAGCAAAATATTTTGGAGAAACTGTTATCGTAGGTTCTTCAAAAGAAGAAAATTACAACCATATTCCAAAAGGATACGAAATACCAAGTGATGCAGATTATTTTCACTGTACTAGTAACAACACTATTTTTGGAACTCAAATGAAAGAATTCCCTGCAACCAACATTCCTGTTGTTTGCGATATGAGTTCTGATATTTTTTCTCGCGATTTAGATTTCTCAAAATTTGATTTAATCTATGCTGGAGCTCAAAAAAATATGGGACCTGCAGGAACTACTTTGGTAGTTATTAAAGAAGAAATCTTGGAGAAAAACGGAAGAACAATTCCAAGTATGTTAGACTACGCTAAACATATTAAAGCAGAAAGTATGTACAATACTCCTCCTGTTTTTGCTGTTTATGTTTCGTTATTAACTTTACAATGGATTAAAGGAAAAGGCGGAATTGCTGCTGTTGAAAAATTAAACGACGCTAAAGCTGATTTGCTTTATGCTGAAATTGACAGAAACCCTTTATTTAAAGGTGCTGCAGCGGTAGAAGATCGTTCTAAAATGAACGTGACTTTCTTGTTAAACAACGCCGATCATACTGCCACTTTTGATGCTTTATGGAAAGAAGCTGGAATTTCTGGATTGCCTGGACATCGTTCTGTTGGTGGTTACAGAGCTTCTATTTACAATGCTATGCCTATCGAAAGTGTTCAGGTTTTAGTAGATGTAATGAAAGCTTTGGAAACAAAGATTTAAAAATTAAAATATTGAATGATTTAAAGATTTATTTCTATACAAAATCATTCTATTTCTTTATTCAAAAAAAACAGATTGAATATTTTAATTATTAAATTTTTCAATCTTTAAATATCACAAAAAAAAATGAAAGTATTAGCAAATGACGGAATTTCTAAAAGTGGAATTCTAGCCTTAGAAAAAGGTGGATTTGAAGTTATAACTACAAAAGTAGCTCAGGAACAAGTTGCTAATTTTGTAAACGAAAATAATGTAGACGTAGTTTTAGTGCGTAGTGCAACTAAAGTTCGTAAAGATATAATCGATGCTTGTCCTGGATTAAAAATTATTGGTCGTGGTGGTGTTGGTATGGATAATATCGATGTTGATTATGCAAAAAGCAAAGGAATTCACGTAATTAATACACCTGCTTCATCATCAGAATCTGTTGCTGAATTGGTTTTTGGACACTTATTTTCTGGTGTTCGTTTTTTACATGATTCTAACAGAAATATGCCTCTTGAAGGAGATTCAAACTTTGATGGTTTGAAAAAAGCATACGCAAACGGAACTGAATTAAGAGGTAAAACTCTTGGAATTGTTGGTATTGGACGTATTGGACAAGCTACAGCAAAAATGGCTCTTGGTTTAGGTATGAAAGTTATCGCTGCAGATAGTTTTATTCCGCAAGTTAATGTAAAAGTGGAGTTTTTTGATGGTCAATCTATCACTACAACTATCGTTTCTCAATCATTAGAGTCTTTATTTAAAGAAGCTGACTTCATTACATTACACGTTCCTGCTCAAGATGGTTATATCATTGGAGAGAAAGAACTTGCAATCATGAAAGATGGTGTTGGAATCGTAAACTGTGCTCGTGGTGGTGTTATTGATGAAGTAGCTTTAGTAAAAGCTTTAGACTCTGGAAAAGTTGCTTTTGCAGGTTTAGACGTTTTTGAAAGCGAACCAAAACCAGAAATGGCTATCTTAATGCACACTAAAATTTCATTGACTCCGCACATTGGAGCTGCAACTGGAGAAGCACAAGACAGAATTGGTACAGAATTAGCTTCACAAATTATTACTTTGTTGAGCTAAGTAAAAATAGATTAAGTTCGATTAAAGGGATTTACTACTTACCTGTAGTAAATCCCTTTCTTTTTTACACTTTCGCAGACACTTAAAGTACAACATGGATTCAATCAAAAAAAGCTTTAAACGTAAATGGGCTATTCGCCTAATTGTGTTTACAATTATAATTGCTTTATGCTGTACCTCTATCTTCGGCAATGTATTTTCGCTTATTATCGAAAAAGAATATTTTATCCCTGAGCAATCTTCAATTTTTACTTTTACTGAAACCGTTGGTAATGATGGCTCAAGCGATGTATGGAGATATGGAGAAGATTACAGCAATTATTATTTCAATCTCAGCACATTTGATAATGATGTACTGTTTTTCTCCAAAAAGAACATTAATAATTGTCCTGGATTTAATCCTAAAGATATTAGTACTTGGTGCAAAGTAAAAGTGCCAAAATACTAAACCTTAACATTGGCTTTAATTTAAGGTTATAGAAATAAGATTTTATGTAATTTATTGAATTTGTCTAACCAAGTAATTAAAAAATAGATTAACTTTAGAGCTGCTTAGCGCATTTTTTGTAGTAAATAACTTTCTTTTTTTTATTAAATTTGGTGTATAATTTAAACTCTTAAAATCATGTTTGAACAATTAACTCAATTAGTGCAACAATACGGAGGCGATGCTGTTGTAAACAATACGGCAATTCCAAATGAGCACAATGAAGCTGTAATAAGCGAAACAAGTACTTCAATTTTTGCAGGATTGCAAAAAATTGTTTCGGAAGGTGGTGGAGAACAACTTGCCGGCCTGTTTAGCGGAACCTCGTCGATCGACAGTTCTAATCCGGTTGTACAACAACTAACACAACAAGTATCTGGTAATCTTGGTGAAAAATTTGGATTAAGCAGTGATGCATCTTCTGGTGTTGCAGCAAGCATGATTCCACAGATTTTAAGTTCATTAGTAAACAAAGCAAAAGATCCTAACGATAGTAGTTTTCAGATATCTGATATTATTAGCGCTATTTCTGGAAATAGCGGACAAGCTTCCGGAATTATGGACACGATTTCTAAATATGGAATGCAATTTGGATTAGACCAAAACAACGACGGAAAAGTAGATATCTCAGATGCTATGGCTTTGGGTAAAAGCGGAGGCTTAGGAGGATTGCTAGGAAAATTGTTTGGGAAATAAGTTCTTTTTTAGGGACAGAGGTTCAGAGGCACAAAGTTGCAAAGGTTTCTCTTGACAACGCATAATCTAAAAGCTGTTTACATGACTGTAAATGGCTTTTTTTACTTAAACCAAACAACTTATTAAGCTTTTACCCATACGAACCTCAACCACTTTGTTCCTCTGTCCCTCAAAACCTTAGAACCTTTCATTACAAACTGTTAAATACCAATCCCCTTTCTTCATTTATTCGTAAATTTAGACTCGAAACGAAGTGTTATGAAAAAATGTATTTACATACTAGTTCTTTTATTTACGATAATAGCATGCTCGACGGCTTCAAAAAATACTGTTGCCACAAATGTTCCTTCAACACAAAACAAAGCCGTAAATGATACCGTTAGAATTTCAAATGACTCATTAGAATATGAAGTAATCATTATCGATAATGGATTTAGCACTTGGTTAGCATCAAGAGCGCTTCCTCGTAATTATTACTCTTTAGCCTATCTCGAAAACAAAAATTACCAATATGTGACAGAATGGAATAACAGGGTCTCTCAACCCCAACGTTATAATCCAAATTTATATGAAATGAGAATTGATTACCAACCAAATATACATTATGGCTACGAAGTAAATTACTTGATTTATAATTATATGATTTACTTTCAAAATACCTACAAACAAAAGCTCGCAGGTTATGTTCCGATGCAATAATCTTGCTATATTTGTAATCGTTATAAATAAAGCATGAATAAATTAAAGAAACGTTGGGGAATTACCTCAAATATACAAGCCATTATAATACTAATTGTTTTTGCCATCACAGGGTCGGCATCTGCATACCTTTCTAGACCTTTTTGTGAATTACTTACCATTACAAAAGAAGATTTTGGCGGATGGTTTACTTTAATTCGTTTATTAATTATTTTCCCTATTTATCAGGTTTTATTAGTTGCGATAGGAACTCTTTTTGGACAATTCCGTTTCTTTTGGGATTTCGAAAAGAAAATGCTAAAAAACATGGGACTTGGGTTTTTATTCAAAAAATAAAACTTCTTTTAATTCAACTGAACTCTTATTTAAGTTCAAGAGTTTTCTTTCCTTCAAAATTTATTTTTTTCTTCTACATTTAAGAATGCACTTTTGTAGAATTCGTTTTTTTCAAATGATTTTAAACCCATAATCTCCTACGGTTCATTTTTTAAATTTTAAATCTAAATTATTTAAAAATTTGTGATAAAAATTTCATTTCATTAAAAAAAACCCGTCTTTTTATACCAAAAAACCATTTCTACAGGATGGTACAGGATAGTTTTATGTTGTGTAATCTCAATCTTTACATTACTCATAACCAAAAAGTTAAATTTTAGACCAATAAAAATTAGCCTTAAAAAAAACAGCTTTTTTCATTTTCTATAATACCCAACTTTTCAAAAGAGCAATTACAGAAATCTTTGATTTTACTAAACTAACTAACCAAAAAAAGTATTAAAATGTTGAACTCTACTATTAAACTACCGTTTGTAATAGCATTAGTCTGCCTTACAATGTCGGTTACAACACTTTTTGCGCAAAATCCTGTCGTAAAAATTGATTTTGATCAATCCGGAAGACCAAAAGCCGAAGTTAACGAACCTGATTATAGCGCATGGGTTATTGCATCTGGCAATACAAGTACTTATACTGAAAACGGAGTAACTTTTACGGTAACACGTGTTGGCGATAAAGGAGATGCGCTAGGAACAAACTGGTACAAAGCCGGAATTCAAGCGCCATATTATGCCAGATTAATTTCTGACGGGCTTACTGTAAAAGGTACAACTGCAAATCTTGGCGCACAAATAGAACTAAAAATAAAAGGTTTAGCTCCAGGACAACATACTTTACTTGCCTTTTTTAACAATGTAGACAGTCCATCGGGAAATTTTTTTAGCCCAATAGATATTTCTGTCAATGGTACCTTGGTTGTAAATAATTTAATTCCAAGTGTAAGAGCTCTAAAAACCGCCGACGCACAATCTGCCTATTTAAAATTTCAGGCTGTTGCAGATACTGAAGTTGTTTTATTATTTGCTGCCGAGACCTCGGGTACCGAAAATATAAAAAACTTTATATTAAATGGTTTCGAACTCAACACGCCAAATATCTTTTATCAATCGACAAATCCATCTCCAAAACATAACGACGAACATGTTGAATTGACGTCTGGAGGAAAACTTTTAGGATGGACAGGAGCAACAAATGCATTATCGCACAATATTTACTTTGGAACAGATCAAGCTGCCGTAGAAGCCGCAACAACATCATCGCCAGAATTTAAAGGCAATCAAATTAAAGCAAACACATCTTATCAGGTAAACGGATTATATACTGGCGCAACTTACTTTTGGCGCGTCGATGAAGTCTTAGCCAATAATGCTGTAGAAAAAGGAAATACATGGCGTTTTCGTCCTGCACAACTTGCCTTTCCTGATGCCGAAGGCTATGGTCGTTTTGCACGCGGAGGAAGAGGCGGAAAAGTAGTTGCCGTTACCAATTTAAACGATAGTGGCCCGGGAAGTTTACGCGAAGCTGTAACAAACGATATTGGCCCTAGAACAATTGTTTTTAATACCTCAGGAATTATTCAGCTTACTTCACGTTTAGTTTTAAGCCAGCCTTATGTAACCGTTGCGGGACAAACTGCACCTGGAAAAGGAATTACAATTCGATCTGCTCCTTTTGGAATAACAGGCAACGATGCTATCGTACAAAACATACGTGTTAGAGTTGGTGGTGGCCCTACTTATGATGGAATGGGTTTAACAGGAGCTGATAATAGTATTATCGATCATTGTTCTATAAGCTGGACAATTGATGAATCTTTTAGTTCTCGTTCCGGAAAAAACATTACACTGCAAAGAACACTAATTTCTGAAGCTTTAAACGCGGCAGGACATCAAAATTATCCAGCAGGAACAGAACACGGTTATGCGGCAACAATTGGTGGTGACATTGGTAGTTTTCATCACAATCTTCTGGCGCATAATTACGGTCGTAACTGGAGTTTGGGCGGAGGTTTAGACGGAAGCGGTGCTTATGCAGGAAGAATGGACATTACGAATAATGTGGTTTACAATTGGGGTTCAAGAACTACTGATGGCGGAACTAAAGAGCTTAATTTTGTAAACAATTATTACAAACCAGGAGCGGGATCAAAAATATTTGTTGCCGTAAATCAACAAAATGAAGGTGCAGGAACTGGAATGCAACAAGTTTATTTTAAAGGAAATGTGATGCCGGGTTATTTTGACGAAAGCAATCAGGAAGCAGGAAGAAAAGCTTCGGGAGTTACAATTTCATTTGAAAACTTTGTAAATACACCATTTTTTCCTTCCTACGTAACTACACAATCTGCTAAAAATGCATATAAAATTGTGCTTTCGGACGTTGGTTGTACGCAACCGGAATTTGACGATCACGATCAACGAATGATCAACGAAACTTTAAACGGGACTTATTCTATTAAAGGAAGCGTTACCAATAAACCAGGATTTCCGGACAATGAAGCTGATGTTGGCGGTTTTGAATCTTATCCAACTGTAATTAGAGATGCAAATTGGGATTCTGACCAAGATGGACTACCAAACTGGTGGGAAACCATTATAGGTACAAACGTAAATTCTGGATCTGGCGATTTCTCCGATTCTAATGCTGATACTAACCAAAGCGGTTACACGAATCTTGACAAATATTTACAATGGATGGCTCAACCTCATTTTGATTCTCCAACAGGAAAAAAAATAACTGTAAATATTCAAAAACTTTCAAGAGGTTTTACAAGTGGGGTTTCATACAGTCTTTCGAATGTTGTAAACGGAACTGCAGTTTTATCTTCGGATAATGTCGAGTTTACTCCTACAGCAGCAGGTTTATGTTCTTTTAACTTTACGGTTACAGATGCAGAAGGAGGAACTATGACTAGAAAAGTAAATATTTTGAGTGGATACTCTACATTAAAAGTAGATGAAATTACTAAAGAAATTACAGATAATTTTAAAGTATGGCCCGTACCAAATAATGGTTATTTTTCGGTTCTTTTGGATAATGATTTGGAAAAAGCCGATCTTAAAATCTATGACATTTTAGGTAAGGAAATTTTAAAAAGAACGATTAACGGAAAAACTCAGGAAAATATACACTTGCAAGCAAAAGGTGTTTTTATTTTAAAAGTTTCAAATCCGGAAACCAAAAAGGTACTTCATGTTAAAAAAATTATAGTACAATAAAACCCAATAAAAAATGGCAACTTTTAAGGTTGCCATTTTTTATATTTCATTAATAAGAGTTAATTATTTTCCTTTTGAAAGTAATATGTATAAATCCACGTAAGTGTAAACGATGGAATTATATCTGTAAAAGGCAATGCCTCCTCTATAAAAGTTAAAACACTAGCCACCTTACCTACTCTGCCTTTATACATTCTTGTCATAATAAAAGCCGCAACTGGCGCCCAAATTACATCTGAGAATTCTCCTAAAAGCGGAATTGTAAAGGATACCATCCCAACTCCATCCAAAAGGATACCTAGTAAAAGTTTTCTAACTCTATCATCACTTGCTACATTTATTTCCTGCATTTGTTGTTGATTTAGATATTGTTTAAAATTAAATAGAATTCAGTAAAATTCACTTATTCTTTTATAAAATTAATTTACTTAATTCACACATAATCAATGATTTTAAATTCAAAATCAAAGTCATTTTTTACATTATACCAAAAACCAGACCCAATTTCAGTTTCCTTCATTTTTTTTTACATTGAGATTTTTATAAAAATTATTTCTTCTTAAAATTCTGTTAGATGACATTTTTATATCGGCAGAATCTTTGTTTCTTTGTAAAAACAGTTTCATAATGATACACGCAAAAAATATACATAAATTCTACGACCAATTTGAAGTTTTAAAAGGAGTTGATCTGCATATTAAAAAAGGAGAAATTGTTTCGATAGTGGGTGCATCTGGCGCAGGAAAAACAACTTTACTGCAAATTTTAGGAACATTAGACAAACCTTCAAAATCAAATACCGGTACTTCGTTAACCATAAATGGCGAAAACATTCTAGGTCTTAACGACAAAGCATTATCGAAGTTCAGAAACCTAAATTTGGGTTTTATTTTTCAGTTTCATCAGCTTTTACCAGAATTTACAGCTTTAGAAAATGTTTGTATTCCTGCTTATATTGGAGGCAAAAAACCCTCTGAAACTGAAGCCGAGGCAAAAAAACTACTTACGTTTTTAGGATTATCACATCGTATCAATCATAAACCAAATGAACTTTCGGGCGGAGAACAACAACGTGTTGCCGTTGCGAGAGCATTAATTAATAAACCGGATGTTATTTTTGCCGATGAACCGTCAGGAAACTTAGATACACATTCTGCCGAAAATCTACATCAATTGTTTTTTAAACTTCGTGACGAATTTGGACAAACTTTTGTAATTGTAACTCACAACGAAGAATTAGCCAACATGGCCGATAGAAAATTAATTATGGTTGACGGACAAATTAGTAATTAGGCGCAAATTACTTCGTCAGTCGCTGCCGCTCGTGTCCCGCTGTCCGCTATATTCCCGATAAATAAAAACTACGGCTAAATAGCCTTGTTTTTCTAAATCGGGAGATGCCGCTTCCATCAGGGCTAAAACCCTAAAACAATAAGAACTTTCATTGCAAACATGAACCAAAAAGAACTCAAAGAATTCCTCGACGAAAAAGTTATACAGTATAATAATCAAGATTTTATAGAAAGCGATCCCGTGCAAATTCCACATTTATTTTCCTTAAAAGAAGATATTGAAATTGCAGGTTTTTTGAGCGCAACAATCGCGTGGGGAAATCGCAAAATGATTATCAAAAATTCGCATCAAATGATGGAATTAATGGGTAATACACCTTATGATTTTGTCATGTCACATTCTGATGACGATTTGGCTCAACTGGAAAACTTTGTTCACCGCACTTTTAACGGAAAAGATTTTGGCGGTTTTATAAAAGGTTTACAGCATATTTATAAAAACCACGATGGCTTAGAAAGTGTTTTTGCTAAAAATCAGGAAGCGGATAGTTTACAAAAAAGCATTAGCGAATTCAAAAAAATATTCTTTGAAATCGATCATTTGCCACGAACTCAAAAACACATTTCGGATCCACTTAATAATTCTGCTGCAAAAAGAATCAACATGTATTTGCGTTGGATGGTTCGCCAAGATACCAAAGGAGTCGATTTAGGAATATGGAAAACCATTTCTCCTGCTGCATTATCATGTCCTTTAGATGTTCATTCCGGAAATGTTGCTCGCAAATTAGGATTGCTTTCGCGAAAACAAAACGACGGAAAAGCCCTGAACGAATTAGATCTTAAACTTAGAAAAATGGATGCTCTGGATCCTGTAAAATACGATTTTGCACTTTTTGGATTGGGCGTATTCGAAGGGTTTTAGATTTCAAAACCAATTATTTTATTTAAGTCCAACATTGGTTTTCTACTGTCTGGCTGAGCGTCCCGAGACTTCGGGAGAAGCCTCTATGCGCTCTTCGAGTTCGCTCAGAGTGACAAACAAACTGACAATAGACAATCTAAAATTAGAAAATCAACAAAAAAACCATCATTTTAACGTACATTTGCACAAAATTTAATGTAAATGAGCACTTTCGAACAATTCAATCTCCCAAAATCAGTACAAAAAGCAATCGACGAATTAGGATTTGTTACGCCTACTCCTATTCAGGAAAAATCCTTTTCTGTAATTATGTCTGGAAGAGATATGATGGGAATTGCGCAAACCGGTACAGGTAAAACATTTGCTTATTTATTACCACTTTTAAAATTATACAAATTTACACCAACCAACACTCCTAAAATTGTAGTACTGGTTCCAACGCGTGAACTAGTAGTTCAGGTTGTAGACGAAATCGAGAAATTAACCAAATACATGTCGGTTAAAACACTTGGTATTTTTGGTGGAGTAAATATCAATACACAAAAAAAAGCAGTTTACGAAGGTGTCGACATTTTAGTAGGAACACCAGGTAGAACAATGGATTTAGCTCTAGATGCTGTAATTCGTTTTGATGAAACTCAAAAATTAGTTATCGATGAGTTTGATGAAATGCTAAATCTAGGTTTCCGCACACAATTGACAGCGCTTTTGGCAATGATGAAAACAAAACGTCAAAACATTCTATTCTCTGCTACAATGACAGATGAAGTTGATGCTGTTTTGAATGACTTTTTTGATTTCCCGGAAGAAGTAACACTTGCAGCTTCAGGAACTCCACTGGAAAACATTACTCAAATTACGTATAACGTACCCAACTTTAATACAAAAGTAAATCTGTTAAAGCATTTATTAGAAACAAACGAAAGCATGGAACGTGTTTTGGTTTTTGTGAATAATAAAAAGATTTCAGATATGCTTCATACTCGAATTGAAGAACATTTTGAAGGTCAGTTTGGTGTAATTCACTCAAACAAATCTCAAAATTACCGTTTGAGTACAATGGCTGAGTTTCAAGAAGGAAATCTTCGCGGATTGATTACGACTGATATTATGGCGAGAGGTTTGGATATTTCGAACATTTCGCACGTTATTAACTTTGAACTTCCTGAACTTCCTGAATTGTACATGCATAGAATTGGTCGTACAGGTCGTGCCGATGCTACAGGAACAGCGATTAGTTTTATCACGCCTCGTGAAGAAGAATTTAAAGTTGAAGTTGAGGTCTTAATGAATCAGGAACTTGAAATAGCTGAATTTCCGGAAGAAGTCGAAATTTCAGTAAAATTAATCGAGCCTGAAAAAGACAAACAACCGATTAAGTTTTTAATGAAAAAACAAAAACTAACGGGTGATGGAGCTTTCCACGAAAAAGATAAAAAGAATAAAAAAGTCAATCTTGGTGGACCATCTAAAACAAAAAAGAAAACTCATGGTTCTGTAAATAGAAACATGTTGAAAACAAGAGATAAGAAGAGAAAAGATAAGAATAAATAGTTTTTTGAAGGTTCAGAGGTTCAGAGTTGCATAGAGACAAAGGTTAGTCGCTAAGGTTCTGAGGTTCTAAGTAAAAAACAAAAAAAGCTCAAAGCTTAAGTTAGTGACTTAAACTTTGAGCTTTTTTTGCGTACAAAATAGAAAAACCTTTGCTCCTATGTTCCTCTGAACCTTTGTAACTCTTAAAAAACTATATTTTGGTAAAAACCAACCCAACTGGCGAACACAATTCGATTTTTTTACCTGTATTTTTAAGTTTTCCTGTAGCTTTATCTCTCTTAAATATAATGATGTCATTTGTGTATTGATGACCAACCAAAAGGTAATTTCCTGTTGGATCAATGGCAAAATCTCTTGGACCTTTTCCTAAAGTACTTTCCTGCTCTACAAATTTTAAACTTCCGTCTTTCTGAATTTGATAAACTGAAATTGAGTTCGCATCAACACGATCTGTTACATATAAAAACTTTCCGTCAGGCGAAATTTTAATCGCTGCAGCACCAGTTCCTCCCGTAAATCCTTTTGGTAAAATACTAGTTTCGGCAAGCAATTTCAAACTTCCAGATTTGTTGTAACTAAAAGTGGTAAGAGTAGCATCTAATTCCTGAACTAAGTACACAAATTTACCATCTTTACTAAAAGTTAAATGCCTTGGACCACTTCCTTTTTTTACATCAACCGTTCCTTTTAAAGTAAGAACTTCATGGCTTGCACCAGCATTATATTTATAAATAAAAACTTTATCCTGACCAAGATCGTTCGATAAAACAAACTTTTTGTCCGGAGAAAAAACAACCTGATGCACATGCGCTTTTTCCTGACGTGCCGCATTTGGTCCTTTTCCTTCGTGCTGAATCAATTGTTGACCTTCTGTTATACTTCCGTCAGCATTTTTCTTAAATACCGCAAGACTTCCTCCAGAATAATTAGCAACAATTACGTTTTTATCATCATTAATTAAATGACAAGGATCTGCTCCTAAAGAAGAATTTGTATTCAACACTTTTAGTTTACCAGTTGGTGCATCATAACTTAATGCTGTTACGGCACTTTGTGTTCCGTTTTCATTTACGGCATAAATAAATTTATTATTTGCTGAAACTGATACATAACTCGGACTTACTACTTTTTCTGTAGAATTCTTTAATTTAAAATCACCCGAAGTTGCATCAAATTCATAAACATAGATTCCTTTACTTTCGCAAGTATTGGTATAAGTACCTACAAGTAAATTGAATTTATTCTGACCTTGTGAAGTTGTAAAAGCCAAAGCTGAAAAAAGCAGCATATATAATCTTTTCATAGTTTTTTATTTGTTTTTAGAAGAGGCTAAAATACTCAATAATATCATTCGAAAAGTCATTTTTTGTTACAAAAGAAATTACAAAAGTTACATTATTCAAACTATGCTAGCCCAATTTTTAAACCATATAAGCGATATGAGTTCATTTAATTTTCGATACAGCAACATTTGCTTATAATCTCTCATATAACTTATATGGTTTAACTAAATATTACTTATATGTTTTGATTAAAAATTTGTATTTTTGACCAGTATCTACAAAACGTAGTGAAGTAAATCGAAGCCAGAATGCACTTTAAACATCCCGAAATTCTATACTTTCTGTTTTTATTGATTGTTCCTATTTTGGTTCATTTATTTCAATTACGACGTTTTAAAATATCCTATTTTAGTAATGTTCGTTTCTTAAAAGAACTTTCGATTCAAACCCGAAAAAGTTCTAAAATCAAAAAAAGATTATTACTAGCCACTCGTTTATTACTCTTAACGTGTATCATTTTGGCTTTTGCTCAACCTTTTTTTGAAGCCAAAGACGCTAAAAATGCTACAAACGAAATGTACATTATTCTGGACAATTCGTTTAGTATGCAGGCAAAAGGTAAAAAAGGCGAATTACTAAAACGCACTGTTCAGGAATTGCTGGAAAATACGCCAGAGAATACCCAATTTTCATTGTTGACTAACACCGAAAATTTCTGGAATACTGATATCAAATCATCAAAAAGTGCTTTGCAAAATTTGCAATATAGTGCAACTCCTTTTGAGCTTCCGTCGATTATGGCGAAGATAAAAGCGCACAAATCAGCTTATAAAAAAGACATTGTCATTATTACCGATGCAGTTGGTTTAACAGATAAAGATGTCAAAAATATTGATACTGACGAGAAACCCTATTTTATTGTTCCAGAAGCCGAGCAGAAAAACAACATTGCAATTGATAGCGTTTTTATCAATCAAACTTTAGAAAACTTCTATGAAATAAGCGTTAATTTATCGGCTTATGGAGAAGATTTTAAACCGGTTTCGATGGCATTATACAACCAAAATAAACTGATTGCCAAAACGATTATTAATTTTGACGCGAAGAAAAAGAAAATAAACTTCACGATTCCAAAAGAAGCTTTTGATGGATATGTAACGATCGAAGACAACGGCTTGACTTATGACAACAAATTGTATTTTAGTATTTCTAAAGCTAAAAAAACGAATGTTATAAGTATTGGAGAACCTGAAAAAAGCAATTTCTTAGCCCGAATTTTTACATCTGGAGAATTCAATTACAACAATTACTCGATTACCAATTTAGATTACAATAGTTTAGACAAACAAAACACGATCATCTTAAATGAATTAGTTGAAATTCCTCAGGCATTACAAACTACTTTAAAAGCTTTTGTTACCAAAGGCGGCAATTTAGTTGTTATTCCTTCTAAAAAAACTTCTATTTCAAATTTGAATACGTTTTTAGGCAATTTTGGAAAAATTCAATTTGGAGCACTTGAAAATAAAAGTAAACTAATTACCAAAATTAATTTCGATCATCCTTTGTTTGCAGGCGTTTTCGAGAATAAGATTACCAATTTTCAATATCCCAAAACAGCCAATTCATACAATATTTCAAGTCCATATCCGGCGGTTTTGTCGTATGAAGATCAAAGTGTATTTGTAACTACGATTCAAAATCCGGTTTCAGGAATTACAGTTTTCTCTGCGCCTATAAATTCAACAAATTCAAACTTTCAGCAATCGCCGTTAATTGTTCCTTTGTTTTATAAAATGGGACAAAACAATCAAAAAACTGGCGTAAATGCTTTAACAATTGGCAACAATCAACCTTATTTTGTTGATATTTTACTGACCAAAGATGCAATTCTGGAAGTAAAAGGAAACGAAGACTCGTTTATTCCGATTCAACAAATACTAAATAACAAGGTCAAATTAACATTTAATGATTTCCCTGAAACAGCTGGAAACTACAGCATTTTTGACAAAAAAGTATGGATTGAAAATCTGAGTTTCAATTACAAAAGAAGCGAAAGTGATTTAAGTAAGGTAAACACAAATGTGGTTTCAGATTTTAAAACTGCCGATACGATTTCTACTATCTTTAATACGCTACAAACTGAACGAACTGAAAGCCAAATTTGGAAATGGTTTGTTATCTTTGCACTGTTATTTTTAGCATTAGAAATGGCAATTATTAAATTTGTGAAGTAAAACGTAAAGTTTTCTTTTAGCTCTTAGTATGTCGTTTCGACGAAGGAGAAATCTCCACGAGAAGCTCGACAAAGATTTGATTCTCATTACGGAGTTACTTGCGGAGATTTCTCCTTCGTCGAAATGACAA
>NZ_JPRK01000010.1 GCF_000832125.1 Flavobacterium hibernum
ATTATCAATTGTTAATTAAAAAAGTTACCTCAAGTAACAACGACCTTAAGGTGGTTATTGCGGCGGGGCTCACCTCTTCCCATCCCGAACAGAGTAGTTAAGCCCGCCTGCGCAGATGGTACTGCAGTTATGTGGGAGAGTATGTCGTCGCCTTTCTTTTCAAAAACCCTATCTAATCGGATAGGGTTTTTTTGTTTTTATAGGTTGTTGGGAATATCATCGATAGTTTTCTGTATTTTAAATCAACAATGAAATTTTGCAAGCTTATTATGTACTTCGTGAGAATTCCATATTTGAAAATAAGTAATACTTAATCTCACTGAAGCGATTCTCAGCAAAGTACTATTAAGTGATTTTTTTGGTTTTCATAAATTACACTTACGGCTCAATTTGCTTTTTATAGTATATTTGCTTTTATATTCTCTAATTGGCTTATAGATCATGAAAAATATTTTCCTTAAAAAAGATTCTACTGAAATTATAAATCGCATAAATGATCTTAAAACCGACTCAACAGCAGTTTGGGGTAGTATGAGTGTTGCTCAAATGTTAGCACATTGCAACGTTACCTATGAAATGGTTTATGATAATATTCATCCAAAACCTAATGGTTTCATGAGATTTATTTTGAAATCATTTATAAAAAATGGAGTGGTTAATGAAAAACCATACCCTAAAAACAGTAGAACTGCTCCACAGTTTATTGTTAAAGGCGATCGTGATTTTGAACTTGAAAAAAATCGATTAATTTCTTACATCCTGCAAACTCAAGAATTTGGCGAAAAAGAATTTGAGGGCAAGGAATCTCTATCTTTTGGGAAATTGACTGCAAAAGAGTGGAATAATATGTTTGCTAAACATTTAGATCACCATCTGACTCAGTTTGGAGTTTAATTTTAAAAAGTATTTTATGAAAGTAGTTTTTTTATTTGTCTTCTTTTTGTTTGGATTGAATTGTAATGCACAAAAACAAGATGTTCAAAGAAGTATTGAGATTTTTTTTGAAGGATTTCATCAAAAAGATACAAGTCTAATAAAGTCTGTTTGTGCTGATAAAATGATTTTACAATCGATTAGTGAGAATTCTGTTAAAGGAAATAAATTGTCCGTTGAAACTCCTAATGAGTTTTATAAATCAATTGCTTCAATTCCTTCAACGATGAAGTTTAGGGAGAAGATTTTAAGTTATAACATTCAAATAGATGGATCGATGGCGCATGTTTGGGCGCCATACGAATTTTATTTGAATGATAAATTAAGTCATTCGGGAGTGAATACTTTTACGCTATTTAAAGAAAAAGATAAATGGCAAATTATTTATTTAATCGATACCCGAAGAAAATAATTTCTAAATGACCTCTGTTATATAATAATGACAAGAATCTGCAATCAGGCATTCTTCGCATTTGGGTTTTGGCCTACAAGTTTCTCTACCTAAAAAAGATATTGCCATTCCAATTTCTGACCAAATATTTTTTGGCAGAACTTGCATTAGGTCTTTCTCCACTTTATTACCATCCTTACTTTCTTTAATAATTCCAATTCTTGGCGCTACTCTAATTACGTGTAAATCGGCAATAATGCCTTCTGCAGGTTTGCTGGTTTCTCTTAGTATTACATTGGCAGATTTTCTCCCAATTCCTTTTAAAGCAGTTAATCCTTGCATTGTTAAAGGAATATCTTTGTCATTTTTGATTGTTTTAGCAATTTCTAAAATCCATTGCGCTTTTGTTGGATAGTTGCGAACTTTGCTAATATAAGGAATAAACGTTTCAAGATCTGACTCAGATAAGCTTTTTAGAGTTGGATATTTCTCAAATAAAGGCGGAGTAATCTTATTGATATTGGCATCAGAATCTTGTGCGGATAAAATTACCATAACCAATAATTGGTAGGTGTTTTGATAATCTAGAGGATGTTTCCTTCCTTTATACTTATCCAAAATTGGTTTCAATTTCTCCTCCCAATTTATTGTTTCTCCAAATAAATCCATGTTTCCTATTTTTAGAAGTAAATTTTTAAAATGTAACCATCACAAAATTAGTTACTTTTAATGAAATCTAATATCTTCTTAATGACATTTTGATTTCCTAATATTTTCCTGTGTCCTAATCCTTCTGTTAGATATAAAGTCCCATTTTTGAGGTTCTCATGAATGTGTATACCAGCTTTTACAGGAACTTCGGGATCATTATTGTCATGAATTACCAAAACTGGAATTTTTACTTCTTGAGCAGCTATGTAAGCTGAGAAATCGTTCATCTTTACTTGATATTTCTCTTCAAAACGTTCACGTAAACGCTCGCTAATTTCTGGTTTTAGTCCAAGTTTTGCTATAAAATCGTCTAGAATATCCTGAACAATATCTCCGCTGCCAATGACTATGGCTTTATTTACCTGAAAGCCATCTTTTATCGCATTTAGAACTGACATGCCTCCTAATGAATGTCCAATTGCAAAGTCAAATGGACCAAATTGTTTTTCAATTTCTAATATCGAAGCAATAAATTCGGACATTATGGTAGATTTTCCACTAGATTTTCCATGAGCAGGAGCATCAAAACTTACAGTCGAATATCCGTTTTTTATTAGTTCATCTGCTATTTTAAATAATTGTGTTCCTCGGCCTGACCATCCGTGAACTAATAGTATTTTCTGCTCACTTTTTCCATATTCATATGTTGCAATATTTTTATCAATTGACGGAACATAGATTGTCTTTTGAATACTTTTTTGATCCATATCAAACTCACGTTTAGGGATCTTATGTTTTATAGGTGTTGTGAATAGTTTTGCCACGTATGATGTAACAAGTTTAGTAGAAATAAAAGCACATACTTTACTGGATACAATTATAAACTGCGGAATTTTTAATGAGTCAGTAGGATTAGTTGCCTTTTTTGTCATATTGATAAATTTTATTTGAGGGCTTAATTTTACTTATTTTTTCCTAAATTTAAAAAACATAAAAGTAGCGTTTTAATAAATGTTTACTGAAAAAAATAATTCAGAAATTTTATTTAATTGGTTTATAAAATCGTAGCATGGAAATATTTCACATTAGCGCAGAATGTTACCCAATGGCAAAAGTTGGAGGGTTGGCAGATGTTGTTGGCGCATTACCAAAATATCAGACAAATGCTGGACATAAAGTTCGAGTTGTAGTTCCGTGCTATAGTACGAAGTTTAGAAAAGAGAATGACTTTGAATGTGTTCATTGGGGAAGTGTGAAGTTAGGGAATTTCGATTTTCCTTTTAGCGTTCTTAAAGAAACTACTAACAAACTTGGATATGAATTATATTTAATTGAAATTAATGAATTATTTGATCGTCCAAATGTATACGGTTATGAAGACGATATTGAGCGTTTTTTGGCTTTTCAGATTGCGAGCTTAGATTGGATTTTAATGCGGGAAGATGTTCCTAATATAATCAATTGTCATGATCATCATACAGGATTGATTCCGTTTTTGGTAAAGTACGCTTATAAATATGAAAAATTAAGAAGTATAAGAACGGTCATTACAATTCACAATGGTTTGTATCAAGGCTGGTTTGGTTTTGATAAAATTCATTATTTACCTGAATTTGATTTGATTCATGTTGGTTTTTTAGAATGGAATAATTCTTTAAACTCGTTGGCGGTTGGTATTAAATGTGCGCATGCAGTTACAACTGTCTCTCCAAGTTACTTAAATGAAATAAATATTGCTGCAAATGGACTGGAAACATTGTTTAACTCCGTTCGCAATAAATCAAAAGGAATTTTAAATGGGATTGACTTTGAAGTTTGGGATCCGTCAAAAGATCAAATGCTTGCACATAATTACTCGATTGATACTTTTGAAATTGGTAAACAGAAGAATAAGGAAAAGCTTTGCGAGGAATTTGAATTAGATCCAACAAAACCATTATTTAGTTTTATTGGCCGTTTATTTGAAGAGAAAGGCGGCGATTTATTACCTCAAGCTTCGGCTTTAGCTTTATCTGAAAATTTTGAGAATATAAACATCTTGATTTTAGGTTCTGGAAATTCAGTAATAGAAGAGCAGTTAGTACAATTGCGAAATGATTATAAGGGCAATTACAATGTTTTTATTGGTTATAATGAGGAATTAGCGCATTTGATTTACGCAGGTTCAGATTATATTTTAATGCCTTCCAGAGTCGAACCATGTGGCTTAAACCAAATGTATGCATTGCGCTACGGAACTGTACCAATTGTTAGAAGAACCGGCGGACTTCGTGATACCGTAATTGATTTTGGTGATAATGGAAACGGAATCTGTCATGATCAGGCTTCAGTTGGGGATATATGTTATTCTATAAACCGTGCAGTAAGATTGTACGAGGACAAGTTAAATTTTAATAAAATTATAAAAATTGGAATGGCAACAGATCATTCCTGGGAAAGAGTTTGCCAAGAATACATTGAGATATACAACCTAATAATTGAGAAAAATGAAGTTTAAAAAGAAAAGCGTTATTGCTATTATTTTAGGAGGAGGACAAGGATCCCGTTTATTTCCATTAACAGAAACAAGATCAAAACCCGCAGTTCCGATTGGTGGAAAATACAGGTTGGTGGATATACCCATTTCAAACTGTATCAATTCAGATATTTTTAAAATATTTGTTTTGACGCAATTTAATTCTGCGTCTTTAAATGCCCACATCAAAAACACCTTTAATTTTAGTATATTAAGTCAGTCTTTTGTCGATATTTTGGCGGCAGAACAAACACCGGATAATCCAACGTGGTTTCAGGGAACTGCAGATGCTGTGCGACAATGTATGTCGCATTTCTTAAAACATGATTTTGATTATGCTTTAATTTTATCTGGAGATCAATTGTATCAAATGGATTTTAACGAAATGTTAGAAGCTCATATTGCTGCTGATGCCGAAATTTCTATTGCAACATTACCTGTAAATGCTAAGGATGCACCAGAATTTGGAATTCTGAAAACCAATCATGAAAACTGCGTAGAATCGTTTATCGAGAAACCCGATGCTTCACTTTTGCCTGAATGGGAATCTGAAGTAAGCGAACAAATGCAAGAAAAAGGCAAAAAGTATCTTGCCTCAATGGGAATCTATATTTTCAATAAACCATTATTAGAGGAATTAATGGGGAATCCGGATACCAAAGATTTCGGAAAAGAGATTATCCCGCAAGCAGTTGGAAAACATAAAATACTAAGTTATCAATACGAGGGTTATTGGACAGATATTGGAAATATTGAATCATTTTTTGAAGCCAATATTGGTTTAACAGCTGATATTCCTGAGTTTAATTTATTCGATAATGAAAACAAAATTTTTACGAGACCAAGATTATTGCCTCCGTCAAAATTTAGAAATTCAAATATCAATCAATCCTTAATTTCTGAAGGTTGTATTATTAATGCTAAAGAAATTAAAACTTCTGTTATTGGAATTCGTTCAAGAATTGGCGAAGGTACTGTGCTTGAAAATTGCTACGTTATGGGTAACGATTTTTATCAGGACCTGGATGAATTAAATCATGAAGCAAGTATTAATAAAATTCATATAGGGATTGGAGAGAATTGTTTTATACAAAATGCTTTAATCGATAAAAATGTACGTATAGGAAACAATGTACATATTAGCGGAGGAAAGCATTTAGACAATTTTACCAACGAATTATACAGTATAAAAGACGGAATTGTTGTTATTAAAAAAGGAGTTATTTTATCAGACAATTTTAGAATTGAATAAAATATCAAAAGTTAATTATTGCCATAAAAACCAAATATGTCTAAAGTAATCACGCATTCTTTATTTACTGATTTTGATATTGATTTATTCAAAGCCGGAAAACACTTCAAATTATACGAAAAATTAGGAGCCCATTTAGTTGAAGTTAATGGAGTAAAAGGCGTGTATTTTGCGGTTTGGGCACCAACCGCAGCAACGGTTTCTGTTGTGGGCGACTTTAATTATTGGACACAAGGAGAACATCTTTTGCAAGTTCGTTGGGATTCTTCCGGAATATGGGAAGGATTCATTCCAGATCTTGCAAAAGGTGTACTTTATAAGTATAAAATTCAATCGAATATTGATGGAATTGTTACTGAAAAAGCCGATCCATTTGCTTTATATTGCGAAAAACCTCCACACACGGCTTCGGTTGTTTGGGATTTAGATTATAAGTGGAAGGATGAAAATTGGATGCATTCTCGCAAGGAAAATAATGCGCTGGATAAACCATATTCCGTTTACGAAGTACATTTAGGTTCATGGAAACGCGGAAATAATAATAAGTTTTTAACGTATTTAGAACTGGCCGATGACTTAGTTTCTTACGTAAAAGAAACTGGTTTTACTCACGTCGAATTTATGCCAATTATGGAGTATCCTTATGATCCTTCATGGGGATATCAATTGACAGGATATTTTGCACCAACTTCTCGTTTTGGAAAACCACAGGATTTTATGGTTTTAGTCGATAAACTGCATCAGGCTGGAATTGGAGTAATTTTAGACTGGGTCCCGTCACATTTTCCTGATGACGCACATGGATTAGGGTATTTTGATGGCTCTCATTTATACGAACATCCAGATCGCAGAAAAGGGTATCATCCGGATTGGAAAAGCTTAGTTTTTAATTACGGACGCAACGAAGTGAGAGCATTTTTAATTAGTAATGCTGTCTTTTGGCTTCAACATTATCATGTCGATGGATTAAGAGTTGATGCTGTTGCCTCAATGCTTTATTTGGATTATTCGAGAAAGGAATGGGAGTGGGAACCAAATATTTATGGTGGAAGAGAAAATCTGGATACTATTAGTTTTCTTAAAGAGTTTAATGAAGTTGTCTATGCTAATTTTGATGGAGTTCAGACTATTGCCGAAGAAAGTACTTCTTTTCCTATGGTTTCAAGACCAACTTTTACAGGAGGTTTAGGTTTTGGAATGAAATGGATGATGGGCTGGATGCACGACACCTTAAAATACTTTCAAAAAGAAACTGTTTATCGTAAATACCACCAGAATGATTTAACTTTTTCGATGACTTATGCTTTTACTGAAAATTTTATGTTGCCGTTTTCTCATGACGAAGTGGTTTATGGGAAAAAATCAATTGCTAATAAAATGCCAGGAGACGAATGGCAAAAATTTGCAAATTTAAGATTGCTTTACGGTTACATGTTTACACATCCCGGAACTAAATTATTGTTTATGGGATCTGAATTTGGACAGAGTGATGAATGGAATTTCGAGAATAGTTTAGATTGGCATTTATTGCAATACGATTACCATTCCGGAACAAAAAAGTTAATTACAGATCTAAATCAATTATATAAATCTCGTCCAGCATTGTATGAAAAACAATTTAGTGGCGAAGGTTTCGAATGGATAAACTATTCTGACCATCAAAACGCTGTTTTGTCTTATATCCGAAAAGGAAATAATCCTGACGAAAATGTAATTGTTGTTTGTAATTTTACACAAGTTGTTAGAGAAAATTACAGAATTGGTGTTCCGAAAAAAGGTAAACTAGAAGAAATTTTTAATAGTGATGCCAGTATTTATGGAGGTAGCGGAATAGAAAATCCTAAAACTCTAAAAACAGAAGCAGTATCATATGATGGAAGAGAAGATTCGATCGAATTAATTTTACCTCCATTAAGTGTAACAGTTTATTCTTTTATTTAAAAAACTGCAATTATTTTTTAGTAATACCAATTTATCAATTTAGTGATCTTAAATTATCGATTTATCGGTTTTTTAAGGCGTAATTTAGCACTCATTCAAAAAAAACGTTTTCGTGAATAATCCGTTTATTCATAGCGGTTTACTTAGTTTTTTTGTAAGTTTGAAAGAGAGTTATAATTAGAATAATTAATTTATTAGCGGCATGATTACAAATACATCATTAGAATATAAAGGCGATTTATATCCATCAAAAATCGTGTCATATGAGCAAGAAGGTGACTCTATCTTTTTTAATACAGACAATAAAGTTATTTTAAGAGTCACTATTCTTAGAGACAGTTTAATTCGATTTCGTTTTACAACCAAAGGTTATTTTAGCAACGATTTTTCGTATGCAATAGATAAAACACAGCTTCACGGCTATAATTTTCTGGAACTTACTGAAGAAGAAACCTATTTCTTGATAAAAACCAGTAAAGTAAAATGTAAAATTCAAAAAGCAGATCTTCGCTTATCGATTTACGATTTAAACGATCTTTTAATACTTGAAGATGAACTTGGATTTCATTGGGAAGAAAGTTACGAGTATGGCGGAAATATCGTAAAAATGAGTAAATCCTCTAAAGATGGAGAGTGTTTTTACGGTTTAGGAGATAAAGCCACACAAATGAATTTAAAAGGCAAAAGATTAGAAAATTTTGCTACAGATCAATATGCTTATCAAAAAGAGCAAGACCCTTTATACAAAGTAGTTCCGTTTTATATTGGTTTACACAACAAACAATCTTACGGAATTTTCTTCGATAATACTTTTAGAACTTTCTTTGATTTTTGTCAGGAAAGAAGAAACGTAACCAGTTTTTGGGCTGAAGGTGGCGAAATGAATTATTACTTCATTTATGGCCCACAAATGCAAGATGTTGTAACTACTTATACAGATTTAACGGGTAAACCAGAATTACCGCCATTATGGGTTTTAGGATATCATCAGTGTAAATGGAGTTATTATCCAGAAAGCAAAGTAAAAGAAATCACATCAAAATTTAGAGAACTTAAAATTCCGTGCGATGCCATTTATTTGGATATTGATTATATGGAAGGTTTTCGATGTTTTACGTGGAGTAAAGAATATTTTCCTGACCCCAAACGAATGGTTGCCGAACTGGCAGAAGATGGTTTTAAAACTGTTGTAATCATCGATCCGGGAATTAAAATTGATAAAGATTATTGGGTTTATAAAGAAGCCTTAGAAAAAGATTATTTCTGCAAAAGAGCCGATGGTCCTTATATGAAAGGAAAAGTTTGGCCTGGCGAATGTAATTTTCCAGATTACACAAATCCCGTTGTAAGAGAATGGTGGGCAGGATTATTTAAAGAATTAATTTCAGATATTGGAGTTAAAGGTGTTTGGAACGATATGAATGAACCTGCTGTTATGGAAGTTCCAAATAAAACTTTCCCAATGGATGTTCGACACGTTTACGACGGAAATCCTTGCAGTCATAGAAAGGCTCATAATATTTACGGTACACAAATGGCGAGAGCCACTTATCATGGTGTAAAACGCTTTGCTTATCCAAAACGTCCTTTTGTAATTACAAGGTCAGCTTATTCTGGGGCGCAGCGTTATACATCGTCATGGACTGGAGATAATGTAGCAACGTGGGAACATTTGTGGATTGCCAACATTCAAGTACAAAGAATGTGCATTTCCGGAATGGGATTTACAGGTTCTGATATTGGAGGTTTTGCGGAACAGCCAACAGGCGAATTGTATGCAAGATGGATTCAGTTAGGAGTTTTTCATCCGTTTTGTAGAACGCATTCTTCTGGAGATCATGGCAATCAAGAACCTTGGGCTTTTGATGAAGAAGTTATCAATATTACCAGAAAGTTTGTAAGTCTTCGTTACCAATTATTACCGTATTTATATACCATGTTTTGGCAATATATTGAAGAAGGAATTCCAATGTTAAAACCACTGGTGTATTATGACCAAGATGATACTCAAACGCATTATCGCAATGATGAATTTATCTTTGGAAACCAAATTTTAGTATGTCCAATTCTTGAACCTAATGCTGTAGGTAGACGCATGTATATACCAAGAGGCGAGTGGTATAACTACTGGACAAATGAGTTTTCGATAGGAGGAAGAGAAGTTTGGGTTGATACTAAATTTGATGAAATCCCTGTGTTTGTAAAAGCCGGAGCAATAATTCCAAAATACCCAGTTCAGCAATATGTTGGAGAATTGGAGTTTGACGAATTAACACTTGATTTATATTTCAAAATTGGAAAAGAAAAATCTGTTGTTTATGAAGATGCTCAAGATGGTTATGATTATAAAAAAGGACGTTACAGCTTTCTGTCTTTTAGAACAATTGGAAAAGAAAAGGAATTGATTATTCAGTTGCATAAAGAGGGAAAATACGATACACCTTATACTAAATACAAGATTAATTTAATTGGATTGCCATTTAAAGTAACTGAAATTGAAATTGATAATGAAAAAGTCGAATTTAATAAAATAGAGTTCGAAGCAAACCATTTTTTAATAGTTGATAAAGAATTTAGTGAACTTCATATTACTGGAGAATAAGTAAAAATTATGATATTTTTATAATTAATTATGTAAGAATCTTATTAAGAGTATTTGTATTTTTACCACATATTAATCTATGTTATCATGAAGAATCATTTACTTTTAGCAATTTCTACAGGCCTTCTGGTTAGTGCTTGTGCAACAAATCCAATTACAGGAAAGCAAACTTTAAATTTTGTTTCAAACAGCGAGTTGTTTCCTACATCTTTTCAGCAATACAACACATTTTTGACTGAAAATAAAGTAATTACCGGAACTGCAGATGCAAAAAGAGTTGAAAATGTGGGAATGAAAATTAAAGCTGCCGCCGAGAAGTATTTAGCATACTTAGGGCAGTCGCAATACTTAAAAGATTATCGCTGGGAATACAAATTAGTAGAAAATAAAGAAGTGAATGCTTGGTGTATGCCAGGTGGTAAAATTGTTGTCTATTCGGGTATTTTACCAATAACTCAGGACGAAGCAGGTTTGGCAACAGTTATGGGACACGAAGTATCGCATGCATTAGCAAATCACGGTGCGCAACGTATGAGTGCAGCACAATTGCAACAAATTGGAAGCGCAGCATTAGATGCAGCAACAAGTAATAAATCTGACGCAACCAGACAAATATTCGCGCAAGCTTATGGCGTTGGTTCAGAAGTAGGAGTAATGCTTCCGTTTAGCCGAAGTAATGAAACAGAAGCTGATAAAATAGGATTAACGCTTATGGCAATTGCAGGTTATAATCCAGATGATGCAATTTCATTTTGGACAAGAATGTCTGCCAAATCGGGAGCAGCAGGAACACCTGAGTTTATGAGTACGCACCCGTCTGATGCTACGAGAATTGCTAATTTAAAATCATTGATTCCAGAGGCAAAAGCAACTGCTCTTAAAGTTGGAGTTATTAGATAAGATTTAAATGTAATTTTATAGAATATAAAAGCCGCTCTTTTAAGAGTGGCTTTTTTTGTGGGATTTGCTTTTGAGAATTCTTTAATAATTTAATAATACACGATTTAGATAAAATCTATTTGATTATAATAAAAATTGGATAAATTCGTAACCTGTTAACAAAACCATTTTTATGAAAAACCTACAAAAAGGAGATAAAAAATTATTAAATGCCTGGGCATTTTATGATTGGGCCAATTCAGTTTATACACTTACAATTGCCTCGGCAGTATTTCCTATTTTTTATGAAGCTTTATTCTCAAAACGTGATCACTATATTGATGTTTTTGGTTTACACCTAAAAAATTCTGCCTTAATTAGTTTTATCACAGCTTTTGCTTTTTTGGTAGTTTCGTTTATTTCGCCACTATTATCCGGAATTGCTGATTATGTAGGTAATAAAAAAGCGTTCATGAAATTCTTCTGTTATTTGGGTGCCATCTCTTGCATGGGATTATATTGGTTTAATCTTGATAACATTTATATAGGTTTAGGATTTTATTTCCTTGGATTAATTGGATATTGGGGAAGTTTAGTTTTTTATAATTCGTATTTACCAGATATTGCTTTTGAAGAACAACAGGACAGTATAAGTGCTAAAGGTTATTCATTAGGCTATATAGGAAGTGTTATTTTACTCGTACTTAATTTAGCCATGATTATGAAGCCGGATTGGTTTAGTATTCAAGGAACAGCTACAGAAAGTGCTTCAGATATTGCTATGCGCTATTCGTTTGTAATGGTGGGAGTTTGGTGGGTTTTATTCAGTCAATATACCTATTATTATTTACCAAAAGGAAGCAAGGATACAGACGAAAAATTAACAAAATCTGTTATTTTTAATGGTTTCAAAGAACTAAAAAAAGTTTGGGGATTATTAAAAGAGAATGTTGCTTTAAAACGTTATTTAGGAGGTTTTTTTGTTTCGAGCATGGCAGTGCAAACGGTAATGCTTGTTGCTACCTATTTTGGAGCTCAGGAAATAAAATGGTCATCAAAAGAAGAAGGTACGATTGGACTAATTACTTGTATTTTAATTATTCAATTAGTTGCTGTTGTAGGCGCAGTTTTAACATCTAAAGCTTCTTCAAAATTTGGAAATATACCAACCCTTATTTTTATTAATTGTATTTGGGCAGTTTCGTGCGGATTTGCTTTTTTGATTACTTTACCAATGCATTTTTATATAATGGCAACAGTTGCGGGATTTGTAATGGGAGGAATTCAGGCTTTGTCACGTTCGACATATTCAAAATTATTGCCCGAAACTCTTGATACAGCATCGTTTTTTAGTTTCTATGACGTTGCCGAAAAAATAGGAATTGTTATTGGTATGTGCATATACGGAATTATTGATCAAAGAACCGGAAGTCCGCGTTCAGCTTTTATAGTTTTAGGAGTTTTCTTTGTGATCGCAATTTTTCTATTAAGAAGAGTGCCAAAAAAAGACACCTTAAAAGTGTCTTAAATTAGCAAGATTACTTAAGTAGAAGCTGTGTATTGATTTTGGAAATCATCTGCTTTGCATTATCATTTTGAGGATTAAGTTCTAATGATTTTTGATAGTTTTGTTTGGCAATTTCTAGTTTTCCAATAGTTTCAAATACTTCGCCTAAGCTATCGTAAGCATTTGCAGATTCAGGATATTCAGAACAATTAAGAGAGAAAATTTGAATAGAAAGATTAATTTGTTTTTTATTAAAAACACTATATCCTAAATTATTCAAATTTTCTTCAAAGTTGTATGTTGGATACTTCAACTTTAATTTTTTAAATTGATTTACAGCTATTTCAAAACTATTTTCGCTAAAAATCTCCATTAACTGAGTTTGCGGTGTCCTTATTTTATCTAGAGAAAGTTTTAATTTTTTGTCCGTGTAATCTGGGCGAGAAATAGCTAATCCGTTAAGTTTATTTTTTGCCAAATTAAACTCAATTATATTTGGATAATTTTCAACTTTAAAGCTATTGTTTCCTATATAGTACATTTCATTTTTTTCTACATTAAAACTATCTTTTAAATACGGCGAATTAAGATACAAGAGGTTATTTTCTTCAAATATTTTAGTAACTCCTAATCTGTTGTAGCCATAAAGAATTTCAGTATAATATCCTTTGATAGCTTTTTTTAATGTTGGCGGAGCCGGTTGCAAAGCTGCTTTATTAAAGGGTTTGTTCCAATGTAATTTAGTAATAATTTCATTTTCAATAAAAGACATCACAGGCAAACGGTTGGGTTTGTCACCATTGGCTAAAATTGCAATTCCATTACCATTTTTCATAGTCGCTAACAAATCGCCTCCAGTTCCAGTATTTGATCCGTCATGCGAAAACCATTCCACATTTCCAAAACCTAAACTTCGTTGCCAGCCATAACTCCAGCCACGTGGCCCATTCATTGTAACAATTTTCGTTACTTTTTTTGCAACCGTAGTCGAAATTATCTTATTTCCATTTCCCAAAAGAGCTTTTTGCATTTCGATAGCAATTAATGCTAAATCACTAGGAGTAGACCATAAACCAGATGGTGCAACTTGTGGTGTAATTGGTATTCCTGTTCTAATAATTTCACCTTTACTATTATGAACTTTTGCAATATTGGTTAAAAATCCTTGTTCATTTGGCTGAATCATTGTTGAATTTTGCAATTGTAAAGGATCAAGAAGATTTTCTTTTACAATTTGTGCCAATGGTTTATTAAAGTGATCTTCAAGCGCACATTGAATAATGACATATCCACCGCCACTATATTCCCAATTAGCTCCCGGTTTAAATATAAATTCGATTGGTTTTTTAGATCTCGGCAATAGTTTTCCCTGTAAACTTTGTACAATAGTTGGGATAGAATCTCCCAAATAATAATCTTCAAATCCGCCTTGACTTGTTCCCGCAGTGTGAGATAAAAGTTGTTTCCAGGTTACTTTTGTATCTTTAGTGAAAGTGCTTTCCGGAAGTTTCCATCTTTCAAGATAATTCTCAATTGGGTCATCTAGATTTATTAAACCTTTTTCTTCGAGCATTGCACAAACAATTGCTGTTATTGGTTTTGAAATAGATGCTGTAGAAAAAGCTGTATTTAGATCGATTTTTTCGGAAGAATCAGCAGCTTTAATTCCCCATTGATTTGTCCATATAGTTTTATAATTTTCAAACACAGCAACACTTAAACCTTTTAAATTATATTTTAACATCATTTCTGATGTACTTTTTTTAAGTTCTTCAAAAACGTTAATCTTATTTGTATCTCTCTTTTTTTGCGCAAAAGATAAGGCACAAGAAAAACTCAGAAGGATAATTAATACTGTCCGTCTCATTTTATATAGAATTTTTTAGATTGTTTTTCTGAAGCAGAACTTTTAGTTGTTATTTCTGCTTTAATTCATTCAATAAATTATTGACTGCTGTCTCAAGATAAGTTCCTGAATTTTTATCGCTTTGGTTCATGAGAATTACAAAGCCAAAATTAGATTCAGGGAATATTTTTAAAATGTTTTGAGTTCCAATTGAGCCGCCATCTTTTGCGTAAATAGTGTTGCCATCAATATCAGTTTGAATCTCCCAGAAATAGCCCATATCAGGATTTAATGCAATTTTTCGATGTGATTCTAGTACTATTTTGTTATTTCGATCTAGTTCAAATTTGATGAATTTTGTCAAATCATTAATTGTTGATTTAAGCATTTTTGAAGCGCCCCAAAGATTGCTTGAAAGTGGTGTCATCAATAACTCACTTTCATTGTACCCATTTGCGACTATATCATTTTTATTAAGTTTAATTCTTGTTGAATTCATCTTTAACTTATCAAAAATCACCTGATGCAATTGATCTTCGTAGCTTTCTTTATAAACATTTTCTAAAATATGAGCGCATAATTCAGGTCCAAGCGCACCATATTTAAAGGTTTTTCCTGGTAATGTATCGACTTTCACTTTTCTTAAAGCAATAAAAAAATCACTTTTAGTATATGATTTATCAAGCCTGTTTTTATGAACTAAAAAACTATCAGGACTATATTTTTGACGAATTTCTTTTGTATCAGGAAAAGGAGTTAATATACCAGTTCTATGTGTTAGTAAATCTTTAATTCTAATTGGATTTCCTTTAAAATTTAAATTAGAAAAAGGCTCATTTAAGTATTTTCTGATATCATCATCCAAATTTATTTTTCCTTCAAGAACAGCATTTGCCATTAAGGTTCCAGTAAAAACTTTGGTTACTGATGCTATTTCAAATAGAGTGTTACTATTGGCTTTTCCTTCTTTTCCTTTTTCTAAGATACCAAAATGTCTGATATATGATTTGCCATCTTTTACGATAGCAATAGAAACAGAATTTGCCTTTGAATCTTTTAATAAATTGTTAGCAGTTTTTGTAATTGCTTCAATAATTTCTTTCTTAGAAAAGTTATTTCCTTTTTGCTGACTGTAAAGAGTAAAATTAAAGCTCAATAATAAAAGAAGAATTATTCTGTTCATTTTTTGATATTTGATTAGATGATTTTTATGTAATCTCGTATTATTGAGCTTTAAATACAATTATGCTTTTGAAATACTACCCGAACCAGAAACCTTTACATCCCGTTTCTCAGGGTTTCCAGTATATTTAATATCACCAGATCCTGAAACTCTAGCAGTTAAACTTCCACTACAGTTTACTTTAGTATCTCCAGATCCTGAAACATTAACATCAACATTTTTTGACTTTAAATTTCCAGCGTCAATATCACCGGATCCCGAAAGTTTAGTAGTAAAATTATCAGCTACACCTTTTAAATTTACATCTCCAGATCCGCTTAAATTAAGCTCTAAAGTACTGGATTCAATGGCTAAATTAAAATTGCCTGAACCTGAAAGTTTTGCTAAGAATTTATCATTTTTAATAACGTCTTTTGATTTAATGTCTCCAGAACCAGCCAAGTTTAATTCTGAAATTTTCTCAAACGGAACTGTTATGTGAACTTTTTTACCAAAACTAGAACGGATATTAGTGCTTTTCTTTACATAAATTTTCAAGGTATTATCTTCAACTTCAACAACAATTACTTGTAGAATGTTTTCTTCACCTTTTAAAATAATTTTACCTTCTTTTCCTGCCACTAAATCCACATCAAAAGATCCTGCAATTTTTATAGCATTATATTCTCCGGTTGTTCTGGTATCTGTTGTTACTTTTCCGTTTCCACTAATTTTATTCGATTGTGCATTACCTACAAAACTCACTAAAAACGCACCACAAACTACTAATTGTATTAATTTTTTCATTGCTTTATTTTTTTAAGATTACTGTTTTTTATTTAATGATACGTTTCCATAATTCGAAGTTATAATTACTTTATTTTGACCTTTCTTTTTATTGAAACCACTAAGCCTTTTGCTGGTGTTTTTACTTTCGTTTACTGAAACATCCAAAGAGCTGTCAGTTCTAATACTTCCGTATTTCGTATTAATATCAAAATCAAAAGCATAATTCATGTCATATCCTAACGAAACATCAGAGTAACCCGAAGTGATATTTACGTTATTTGCTTTTTCTTTGATAACACCAACATAAAACTTACTGTAATTAGTATCTAAATTAATACTATTAGAAAGTTCGGCAATCGAAATCGTAAGGTAATTTCCTGATCCTGAGAACGAGTTTACTTTCTGGAATTTTAAGGTTCCGTAATTGCAGTCATATTTAATATTTTGAGTATCAGAAACTGTTAAATCTGTATAATTAGTATCAAGATTTAAGTTACCAGAATCATTAATTTTTAATCCTGAATATCGCGCTTCGATAGTTCCGTTTTTAATATAATCTATAGAAGAACTTTGGCAATATTCAATCTGAATTCGATTATTCGAATTGTTTAATTTTCCCAAATTCACTTTCCCGTATTTACAAGCAATATCTGCTGTTCCTTCTAAACTAAGAACTGAAATGTTTCCATACTTGTTGACCAATTTCACAGTTCCGTTTTTCGGAATTTTTATCACATAATTAATTTCAAAACTATTGCTGCTTCCTTTACTTTTTAAAGATGAAGTTCCTAGTTTAGTAATTGCTGTAACCATCGATTTTAATGCTGTAATGTCAACATCAATACTGTTTAGTTTTTCATTAACCCAGTTTTCATTTCCGCCCGAAACTTTAATCGTGATGTCTAGATCAATTTTATCTTCATCCCAAGTACTTACTGAGATATTTCCGTATCTGTTATCAATGTCAATTCCGGCATTAGAATTAACGATATACGTTTTTTTAATGTTTTTTTGCTTAGTTACGTAAGTATCATCGTTTGAAAATCCCAAAAAAGGAATCAAAAGGAATAAGATTAGTATATTATAATGTTTTTTCATCAGTAGTGTTTTTAAATTTTTCGTTTTCTTCAATGCGCTGTAAAACCGTTTGTAAAAAAGAGATTCTGGTTTGTAAATTGCTAATCATGGCATAAATAATTTGTTTGTTTTCGCCATTCTTTTGCAACTCTGCAATGATTTTTGCGTAATCGGCATCAAAAACTTTCATTTGTTTTAATGCATCATTAATAATTTGTTCGTTTTCAGGAGAACTTTTTTCTTTTAATTTAATCAATTCGTTATCAATTAAAATACTGAAAATAGAATCGGTTCTTTTAGTTTCTTTAGATGCAAATTTGAGTTCTTTAGGTTTCTGTGTATTGTTGTAAAAAAGCGATACACCAAGAAGCACCAAAATTGAAGCAGCAATTGCCCAAACAGCATAATTCTTTTTCTTAGGTTGTTTTTTATTTAGTTTGTTAAAAAAATCAAGCTGATGATCAGAACTCATTTCCTGTACATCCCATTGATTTTCAAATTTTTCAAATAATTGATCTAAATTGTCATTTTCCTTTTTCATATATCCAAAATTTATTTTTTAGAGGTGATATATGGTATCGCCTTTTTATTTATTGGTGTTTGTTTGCACAAACTTTGCTTTAGTGGCGATTTCATATATCTTCTAATTTTTTACGTAAACCTTCTTTTGCTCTGCTCAGCGTAGTCCGGCAGTTTGCATAACTTATATTTAAAATTTCGCTAATTTCTTCCTGGTCGTAGCCCTCAATATAAAAAAGCGTCAATACCATGCGATAATTATCCTTTAAGCTTAAAATGGTATCTAAAACTTGTTTTACCTTTAGTGAATTCAAATCAATATTTTCTGAAAAAAAGCCGTCATTTTCTTCCAGTTTATAGAGTGTTTTGCTTAAATCCTCGACCTGAAATGCATTATTCTTTTTATAAAAATCAATACTATAATTGATAATTATTTTTTTTAACCACGCACCAAACGCTACTTCTTGTTTGTAATCATTGATTTTTGTAAAAGCCTTTAAAAATCCTTCTTGCATGACGTCTTGTGCAAAATGTTCATCTTTAACAATGCGGTAAGCCACATTGTACATCGCTTTACTGTAACGATTGTAAACTTCGAATTGAGCTTTTTGGTTGTTCTCCTTACAAAGTGTGATTAATTCTTCGATATTTTGGTTAGTTATACTCAAGTAGTGGTTGCTTGTTTTTTATAATGACTTTGCTTTTTGGGGTTTGTTACACTTTTGATAAAATTAATTGTAATTTTTTTGAAAATAGACCTTTTTATTATGTTAATTGCCCTTGACATCTCAATTTCAAAACTGCCTTTTTTGGTTTTGGCATAATGATTGTCTATTTTTACGGCCTATCCTGTAAGTGAAACACTTTTACTGTTTTTAGTAAAAACTACAAAAGGTGAACTTATATTTACAGTTAGTATTAAATTTTTAATGACAAAACGACTTATATATTATTATGTCAAACCATAAAATACTTACAATTGACAATCTGTCACTTCAAGAATTTGATTCAGAAGCAGAATTGATTCCATTATTAACTCCAGAAGACGAAGAGGAAATGAATAACGAAGAGCTTCCGCTTTCGTTACCAATTTTACCTTTACGTAATACCGTTTTATTCCCTGGAGTAGTAATACCGATTTCGGCAGGAAGAGATAAATCAATAAAACTAATAAACGATGCCAATGCAGGCGGAAAAATCATTGGAGTAGTTTCTCAAATTAACGAAGAGGACGAAGATCCATCTAAAGATGATATTCATAAAATTGGTACTGTTGCCAGAATTCTGCGTGTTTTAAAAATGCCCGACGGAAACGTTACAGTAATCCTCCAAGGAAAAAAACGTTTTGAAATTGACGAAGTCGTTTCAGAAGAGCCTTATATTACAGCAACTATCAAAGAAGTTTCAGAAGAACGACCTGACGAAAATGACAGCGAGTTTACTGCAATTTTAGATTCAGTTAAAGAATTGGCAATTCAAATTATAAAAGAAAGTCCAAACATTCCATCAGAAGCAACTTTTGCGATTAAGAACATTGAAAGTCAATCGTTCCTGATCAATTTTGTTTCTTCTAATATGAATTTGTCGGTAAAAGAAAAACAAGGTCTTTTGTCTATAAACGGTTTAAAAGATCGCGCGTTAGAGACTTTACGATATATGAACATCGAGCTTCAAAAATTAGAATTGAAAAATGATATTCAGTCAAAAGTTCGTTTTGATCTTGATCAGCAGCAACGTGAATATTTCTTGCACCAGCAAATGAAAACCATTCAGGAAGAATTGGGTGGCGTTTCGCAAGAAGAAGAAATGGACGAAATGGGTCTGAAAGCGAAAACTAAAAAATGGGACGAAAAAACGCAAAAGCATTTCGAAAAAGAATTGTCTAAAATGCGCAGAATGAATCCGCAATCGCCAGATTTTGGAATTCAACGCAATTATTTAGAATTGTTTTTAGAGTTACCTTGGGGGGAATATTCTAAAGATAAATTCGATTTAAAACATGCTCAAAAAATATTAGATAAAGATCATTTTGGACTTGAGGAAGTTAAGAAAAGAATGATTGAACACTTGGCAGTATTGAAACTTCGTAACGATATGAAGTCTCCAATTATTTGTTTAACAGGACCTCCAGGAGTTGGTAAAACATCTATTGGGCGATCTGTTGCCGAGGCTTTAGGTCGTGAATATGTGCGTATCTCATTAGGTGGATTACGTGACGAAGCCGAAATTCGCGGACATAGAAAAACTTATATTGGTGCAATGCCTGGTAGAATTATTCAAAGTTTAAAGAAAGCAGGAACGTCAAATCCAGTATTTATTTTAGACGAAATTGATAAATTATCAAGCGGAAATAGTGGAGATCCATCATCAGCTTTATTAGAAGTTTTAGATCCGGAGCAAAACAATGCTTTTTATGATAATTTCCTGGAAATGGGTTATGATTTATCTAAAGTCATGTTTATTGCAACATCAAACAATATGGCATCTATTCAGCCTGCTTTGCGTGACAGAATGGAAGTGATCAAAATGTCAGGTTATACAATTGAAGAAAAAGTAGAGATTGCAAAAAGACACTTGTTTCCAAAACAATTAGAAGCGCACGGATTAACTTCAAAAGATTTAACAATTGGTAAAAAACAATTAGAGAAAATTGTTGAAGGTTATACACGTGAATCTGGTGTTCGTAATCTAGAAACTAAAATAGCTCAGGTTATTCGTAATGCTGCAAAATCTGTGGCAATGGAAGAGGAGTACAATAAAAAAGTAACTGACGAAGATATTATAAAAGTATTAGGCGTGCCAAGATTAGAGCGCGATAAATACGAAAACAATGATATTGCAGGAGTTGTTACAGGTCTTGCCTGGACAAGTGTTGGTGGAGATATTTTATTTATTGAATCATTAATTTCCGAAGGAAAAGGTTCATTGACAATTACAGGAAATCTTGGAAATGTCATGAAAGAATCAGCTACAATTGCTTTAGAATACATTAAAGCAAATGCTAAAAAACTAGGATTAAGTGTAGAGTTATTCCAAAAATATAATATTCATTTACACGTTCCGGAAGGAGCAACGCCAAAAGACGGACCAAGCGCCGGTATTGCAATGCTGACCTCTTTGGTTTCTTTATTAACACAAAAGAAAGTAAAGAAAAGTTTAGCAATGACAGGTGAAATTACGCTTCGCGGAAAAGTTTTACCAGTTGGTGGAATTAAAGAAAAAATACTTGCAGCTAAAAGAGCAGGAATTAAAGAAATTATTCTATGTCACGAAAACAAAAGTGATATTGATGAAATCAAAGCAGAGTATTTAGAAGGTTTAACTTTTCATTACGTAAAAGAAATGAGTGAAGTTTTAGCTTTGGCTCTTACAGATCAAAGTGTTAAAAATGCGAAAGTATTGAAATAAATTTCAATAGAAATCCCAATATTTTAAAATCCAAATTCCAGGCTGTTAGTTCAGTTTTGGAGTTTGGATTTTTTTTTATGAGAATATGGATATCATTTATTTGATTGGAATTTGGAGTTTAAAACATTGGAGTTTTCCTTTCAAATTAGAGTTTGGAAATTTTTTATTGGAATTTAAATATATTTATTTTTTATAACTTATATAATTTTATCTTCGCATTTGCGTTATTCCCACATAGGAATCGCCCCAAAAGCATGTTAAAACGATTTGTTTTACTTTTTTTTAGTTTGGTTTGTTCGGTTTCATTCGGGCAAATTGGGGGACGTTACACCTATCAATTTCTAAATTTAACAACGTCACCAAGGCAGGCAGCGTTGGGAGGAAAAACAATAACGATTTACGATGAAGACGTCAACCAAGCGATGTCTAATCCAGCAGCTTTAAAAGAAGATATGGACAATCACCTTGCTATGAATTATGGTAATTATTATGGAGAAGCTTCTTATGGAACTGCTTCATATGCTTATACATACGATAGACACGTTCAAACTTTTTATGCAGGGATAAGTTATGTAAATTATGGTTCATTTGAAGGTTATGACGAAAATGGTCAGTCAACATCAAGTTTTACAGGAAGCGAAGGTGCGTTATCCTTAGGATATGCTTACAATGTTCCTTATACAGACCTGCATATTGGTGTAAATGCAAAGCTAATAACTTCGACTTTAGAAAGTTATAATTCAATAGGTGGTGCAATTGATGTGGGAATTATGTATCAAATTGAGAAAAATGATGTAAATTTGGCATTAGTAATCCGTAATATTGGAACACAGTTTACAACCTATTCCGGAATAAAAGAGAATTTACCATTTGAAATCGTTGCTGGGGTTTCGCAAGAATTAGAACACGTTCCTCTTCGTTGGCATCTTTCGTTAGAAAATTTACAACAATGGAATCTTTCTTTTTCGAATCCTGTTCGTGGAGAAACCAACATTGACGGAACAACAAGTGATGAAAAAGTTTCGTTTGTAAATAATGCTTTACGACATGTTGTTTTTGGTGTAGAGCTATTTCCTAAAAAAGCATTTAATGTACGTTTAGGATATAATTTTAGAAGAGGAGAAGAATTAAGAGTTAATGAACAACGTAATTTTTCAGGTGTTTCGTTAGGTTTTGGTTTAAAAGTAAATAAGTTAAAGTTTAATTACTCGTATTCGAGATATACATTGGCAGCAAACACAAGTCTTTTTGGTTTAATTTTAAATTTTCAATAGTTATATGAAAATATTCAGTTTATTTTTGTTCGTAACTGTAGGCTTTTTTTCGGGTTCAAAATCCTACTTAAAAAAGGAAACTACCACAACCAATTTAGAAATAGATAGGATTAACAGTAGAATCGACGATATAAAAGATATGATTTGTGCTGATTCTAAGTACAATACCAAAATTGCTTTTTTCGTTGATATGAGAATACCTTCGGGTAAAAATCGTTTTTTTGTTTACGATCTTGTAAATAATAAAATTATCGATCAAGGTTTGGTAGCTCACGGTTCAGGGTCTGAAACTGGAGCAAAAGGCAATTTGAAATTTAGCAACGAACCAAACTCAAACTGTACTGCATTAGGAAGATATGCTATCGAAAAATGCTATAAGGGTTCTTTTGGAAAATCGTATAAACTAAATGGTTTAGATGAAACTAATAACAATGCTTTAAAAAGAGCTATTGTTTTGCATTATTACTCTGCAGTACCTTATGAAGAACAGGATTATTATATTAGTAATAGTCACGGTTGTCCAATGGTTAATGAGCAGTTCTTTAAACGAATCGAAAAACTAATCGATACCTCAAAATCTAAGATTATTTTAGACGTTTATTATTAAATAAAATTTTATTCTCTAAATTTTAATAAAAATATTATTACTGTTGTACGTTTGTCAACGGTAATTTTTTTTGCCTTTTTTTATTTTTCACTTTAATTTATCAAATCAATTAAGCGGTTATTTATGAAGAAGATTTTTTTTGCTTCTCTTTTGTTACTGTTGTTTTTTATTGGCTATAAGATTGTTGTAAAACGTTATGAGTCATCATCTCTAGAAAAGGAAACATCATTGCTAGCTGATAAAAAAGTTGATCAAACGCAAGTAAAAGAGGTTAAGAGAATAATAAAGTCTAATAAAAAATACAACGAGAAAATTGCATTTTTTATCGATATGAAAATACCCTCAGGTAAGAATCGCTTTTTTGTCTATGATCTAGTAAATAATCAAATTCTAGATCAAGGTTTAGTAGCTCATGGTTCTGGCTCTGAAACTAATATTAAAGGAAAACTTAAATTTAGTAATGTTCCTAACTCATTAAGTACTTCATTAGGAAAGTATTCCATCGGGAAACATTATAACGGAAAGTTCGGAAAAGCTTATAAATTGTACGGATTAGATAAAACAAATAGTAATGCATTTGTGCGGGATATTGTTTTTCATTACTATTATGATGTTCCATATAACGAGCAAAATGGATATATTTGCAACAGTTATGGCTGTCCAATGGTAAATAAAAAGTACTTTGAAAGAATGGCTAAAATAATAGATACTTCTAAATCAGATATTTTGATGAGTATTTACTATTAAATTCATTTGGAAGCTGTAAAGAAATTAAAATTTAAAAAATAAAAAATTGAAAAAAATTACCATTGCAATTGATGGATTCTCATCAACAGGAAAAAGCACTTTAGCCAAACAATTAGCAAAAGAGTTAGGATATGTTTATGTAGATACTGGAGCAATGTATCGCGCTATAACATATTTTGCAATGCAAAAGCAGCTTATAAAAACAGATTTTTTTGATAAAAAATCATTGACAGAAGTTCTGCCTAAAATTCAATTAGAATTTAAGTTTAATGCTGATTTGGGTTTTGCTGAGATGTATTTGAATGATGAAAATGTTGAGAAACAGATTAGAACTATTGAAGTTTCAAATTTTGTTAGCAAAGTAGCCGAAGTTTCTGAAGTGCGATCTAAATTGGTAGAGCAGCAAAAAGAAATGGGAAAAAATAAAGCTATAGTTATGGATGGTAGAGATATTGGAACTGTAGTTTTTCCAGATGCCGAACTTAAAATTTTCATGACAGCCAGTGCTGAAACCCGTGCTCAAAGACGTTTTGATGAGTTACAACAAAAAGGTGATGATGTATCGTATGAAGATGTTTTGAAAAATGTAGTAGAAAGAGATTATATTGATACACACCGTGAAGATTCTCCTTTGGTTATTGCCGATGATGCAATAGAAATAGATAATTCCTACTTAAATAAAGAAGAGCAATTTGCAGCTGTCTTAGATTTGGTAAATGATGTTGTTAAAACGAATTAATTTTTTGTAGATATTATTTTTAATGGTAGTTTTACCGCTTCATTTTTATTAAAAAGACAATTTCATCATATGGGAATTAAAAACAGGTTGATTATAATGAGCTTTCTTCAATTTTTTGTTTGGGGAGCCTGGCTTATAACAATTGGAAATTATTGGTTTGGAACTAAAAATTGGGAAGGAACTCAGTTTGGTCTTGTTTTCGGAACCATGGGAATTGCTTCTTTATTCATGCCAACCTTAACGGGAATTATTGCTGACAGATGGATAAATGCTGAAAAATTATATGGTTTTTTACATATAGTTTATGCTTTAGTTTTATTTGGTATTGCGCATGTAACTACGCCGGATAATTTTATTTATGTAATGTTTGCTGCAATGTGTTGTTATATGCCAACAATTGCGTTGAGTAACTCTATTTCGTACACTTCATTAAAATTAAACAATAAAAACATTGTAAAAGATTTTCCCCCAATTCGTGTTTGGGGAACTATTGGTTTTATTGCGGCAATGTGGATTACGAATTTAAGTGGAAGTAAAGCAACAGAATATCAATTTTATATCGCTGGTGTTGGAGCCTTAATTCTAGGGATTTATGCCTTTACTTTACCAAAATGTGAACCACAGCGTTTGACTAAAGAAGACGCAACCTTGACTGAAACTCTTGGTTTAGAGGCTTTCAAATTGTTTGGAAATTATAAAATGGCTTTGTTTTTTGTGTTTTCTATGTTTTTAGGAGGAGCATTACAATTAACAAACGCTTACGGAGATGTGTTTTTGGATGAATTTAAGCATTTTCCAAAATATGCCGATTCTTTCGTGATTAAATATTCGACTATTATTATGTCGATTTCTCAAGTATCAGAAACTTTGTTTATCTTGGCAATTCCGTTTTTCTTAAGACGTTTTGGAATCAAACAAGTAATGTTAATTAGTATGTTGGCTTGGGTTTTACGTTTCGGATTATTTGCTTTTGGAGATCCTGTTGGAGGTTTATGGATGATCATTATGTCTTGTGTAGTTTACGGAATGGCATTCGACTTCTTTAATATTTCAGGTTCTTTATTTGTAGAAAGTAATACTGATTCAAAAATACGTTCATCTGCACAAGGATTATTTATGATGATGACCAACGGGGTAGGTGCAGTTCTGGGAAGTTTAACTTCTGGTTGGGCAATTGACCGTTTCTTTACAAAATCATTCAGCAATACAACTGAATTAGCTGGATTTTTACAAACAGATACAACAAACTCTAAGATGTTAGAATTTGTAAAAGGACAGGGGAATTCTGTTTCTACTGACGGAATTTTTACCAATCCAATTTTAATGAAAGATTGGCATACAATCTGGTTATCATTTGCTGCTTATGCATTAGTTATCGCAATTGCATTTGCCGTTTTGTTTAAACATAAACATGATCCAAAGGAAATTGAGAATTTGAGTCATTAAAAAAAGATTGGATCAATTATGGTTTAGTTTTTTTAATAACGAATAATAAGCAATATTATAACACCACAAAAGTTTCTTGATTTAGAAGTTTTTGTGGTGTTTTTATTTAAATTCTGTATTGTGAAAAAAGTTAATAAAACGAATAATTATGTTTTTTAAATTCAAAAAAATAATATTGTTTACTGCTAAAGAATTTGTTTTAAGGCCTGATTTAACTTTTAATGAAGTCTATACGAATCTTGAAAGGGATATTGATTTTGTTGATAATTCGGTTTTTAGGCATGGACTCTTTGCTAAAATTAGAAATCAAAAATTTGAAGGAGAACTTACAAAAGAAGATTTTAGGATTCAGAGGATAACTGACTACAGAAATGGATTGGCACCAATAATTAATGGATATTTTGAAACAGAAAACTCTAAACCTGTTATCTATGTTGAAATTAAATCTGGGCTAGCTATTGTTGTAATATTTTATATCTTATTATTTAGTATTGTTTTTACCATTCTCAAGTATTCTATTTTTGTTTTGGATGTCAATATATTAGTACCATCAATTTTTGCAATGATTTTTATGATTTATGGTGTCCTAATGTATCATAATGAATGTGATAAAGCAATCGAAGAATTAAAGGAGATTCTAGAAATAGAAGACTTACAATAAGTATAATTTCAATTGAAAGTAATGAACCAATCCTGTTAAATTTACGCCTGTAATTTTTTGAAAACCTTGCAACAGATTAGTAGAAGTTTGGCAGAAAACCATGATTTTACGTACTTGATGACAATTGACTGATAATCATTTGGAATTGTTTTGCTATTACAAATAAATGTATTAATTTTGCAAACCTTTTGGCAGAGAAGAGTTTCCATTAGGTATCAACTATTTATGTAAAACAACTTCTGTTTTTTCTATCGCTTTGAGAAACTCAAGAAAAACAGAATACAAATTTTTTATCAGCATGTCTGAACAATTAAAATCACAAGAAGAGTTTTTAGCAAATTTTAACTGGCATAACTTCCAAGAAGGAATTGATGCAGTTGATGAGAAAAACTTACAAGAGTTTGAAGAACTAGTATCTAAAACTTTCATCGCTACAGATCAAGAAGAAGTAGTTGAAGGAGTTGTTGTTAGAATTACAGATAGAGACGTTATCGTTGATATCAATGCTAAATCTGAAGGTGTTATTTCTTTAAACGAATTCCGTTACAACCCAAACTTAAAAGTAGGTGACAAAGTAGAAGTATTAATCGACATCCGTGAGGACAAAACAGGTCAATTAGTATTATCTCACAGAAAAGCACGTACTATTAAATCATGGGATAGAGTTATTTCTGCAAACGAAACAGGAGAAATCGTTAATGGTTTTGTAAAATGCAGAACTAAAGGTGGTATGATCGTTGACGTTTTCGGAATTGAAGCTTTCTTACCAGGATCTCAAATTGACGTTAAGCCAATTAGAGACTACGATGTATATGTAAACAAAATGATGGAATTCAAAGTGGTAAAAATTAACCACGAATTCAAAAACGTTGTTGTATCTCATAAAGCGCTTATCGAAGCTGATATCGAAGTACAGAAAAAAGAAATCATCGGTCAATTACAAAAAGGACAAGTATTAGAAGGTGTTGTTAAAAACATTACTTCTTATGGTGTGTTCATTGACTTAGGTGGTGTTGACGGATTAATTCACATTACTGACCTTTCTTGGAGTAGAATCAACCACCCAAGTGAAGTTCTTGAATTAGACCAAAAATTAAACGTTGTAATTCTTGATTTCGATGATGAGAAAACAAGAATTCAATTAGGATTGAAACAATTAAACGCTCACCCATGGGATGCTTTAGATGCTAATTTAACTATTGGTGATAAAGTAAAAGGTAAAGTAGTTGTAATCGCTGATTACGGTGCATTTATCGAAGTTGCTGAAGGTGTTGAAGGTTTAATCCACGTTTCTGAAATGTCATGGTCTACTCATTTACGTTCTGCACAAGATTTCGTAAAAGTTGGAGATGTTGTCGAGGCTGTTATCTTAACTTTAGATAGAGATGACCGTAAAATGTCATTAGGTATCAAACAATTGACTCAAGATCCATGGACTGATATTACTTCTAAATACCCAGTAGGTTCTAAACATACAGGTATCGTTAGAAACTTTACAAACTTTGGTATTTTCGTAGAATTAGAAGAAGGAATTGATGGATTAATCTACATTTCTGACCTTTCTTGGACTAAGAAAATCAAACACCCATCTGAATTTGTAAATGTTGGTGAAAAACTTGATGTAGTTGTATTAGAATTAGATGTTGAAGGACGTAAATTATCTTTAGGTCACAAACAAACTACTGCTAATCCTTGGGATCAATACGAAGATTCTTTCGCTGTAGGAACTATCCACAATGGTGAAATTTCTGAAATCGTTGACAAAGGAGCTACTGTAGAATTCGGAGATGATATCGTTGCTTTCATTCCTACTCGTCACCTTGAAAAAGAAGACGGAAAGAAATTGAAAAAAGGTGATACTGCTGATTTCAAAGTAATCGAATTCAACAAAGAATTCAAAAGAGTAGTTGCTTCTCACACTGCTATCTTCCGTGAAGAAGAAGAGAAAAACGTGAAAGCTGCAACTGAAAATACTTCATCTAACTCTTCTACTAATGCACCAGCTGCAACTTTAGGAGATAATAATGATGTATTAGCTGCATTAAAAGCTAAAATGGAAAAAACTGAGAAAAAATAATTCTTAGTTTCCTTTAAATAGAAAGTCCCACAGCAATGTGGGACTTTTTTTTATCACTTATTTTTTGTTTCGAGTTTCATGACTTACGTTTGTCAGTTCAAGTGGAGTCGAGAACTTGTATACATTTCAACTTCGCTCAATGTGACAACCAAGCTTGATAAGTATACTATTTTTAAAAGTGATGAAGTCGAACGATAAAAATTATGGAAAAATCATTGTTAATTTTCAGCCACCAATTTTGATTCTTCTGGAGTAAATTCATTTACGATTGTGTATGTGTCTATTTTTGCAATTGCCATTTCATCTAAAATATCAACCAAATTTTTAAAGTTGGTTTTTTTACTTGGTTTTATAATTACAATCGCTCCTCGATTTGACCTTCCAAATTTTGCAGAATACTCTAAAATAGTTTTATTTCTATTGAATAACTCTTGGCGAATTCCATTTTTGCCATATTTGATTTCTTTTGGACTATCAGATTCAAATCCTAGAAGTCCGTGATAAAGTATTATTTTATCATTATCACCTAATAAAACGGTTATAATACGGTCACTCATGCCAACTCCACAGGTAATAACACCTGCTATTTCGTAGTCTTTATTAGGCAAGCTTAAATCTATAACTTTAGGCTTAGATAATTCACCAACAACCATAAAAAATATAATCAACAAAAACGAAATACTAACCATTGCTGTTAAATCTACTCTTGCGTTCAACTTTTTACTTCTGATTTTTTTAGGTAAATTTTGCATGTTAGTAAGTTTTAATTTTTTAAAGAAATTTTAATTAGAAGCCAATAATTTTTCTTCCTCAGGTGTAAATTCATTTACGATTGTGTATGCTTCAATATTTGCAAGTCTCATTTCTTCAATAATATCGACTAAATCACCATACGTACTTTTTTCAGATGGTTTTATAAATACAATAGCACCTCGATTAGGTTTACCAATAGCGGTTGAATATTCTAGTATTCTTTTATTAGTAAATCTTAAATTGGCACGAAATTCATTTTTATTATAATTATTCTTTTTTATTGGAGTATACAAACCATCATAAGTAATTATTTTATTATTGTCTCCTAGTAAAACAGTGTAAAAACGTTCTCCTCTATAGCAGGCAATTGGTCCTCCACCACATCCTTGATCTCGATCTGGTAAACTTACCTCGATAGTTTTTGGTTTTGATAATTCACCAACAACCATAAAAAATATAATTAACAAAAAAGAAATGCTAACCATCGCAGTTAAATCAACTCTTGTGTTTAGTTTTTTGCTTCTGATTTTTTTAGGTAGATTTTCCATGGCTTTAAGATATTTTATTTAGAGGTCAATAATTTAGATTCTTCAGGTGTAAAGTCTTTTACAATTGTGAAATTTTCAATATTAGTAATTGTCATTTCATCTAAAATATCAACTAAATTTCTATAGGTTGATTTTGCACTGGGCTTTATGATTACAATTAGTTTTTTAGGTCTAGAAACTTTTGACGAATTTTCAAGTGAACTTTTATTTTGTTGAGTTAACTCTTTTCGTATGCCATTTTCGCCGTATTTTGTTTCTGTTGGTGAAATTATTGGAGAATCTAAAGAACCTCCATAATAGATTATTTTATTGTTTGCACCAAGTAGGATCGTCATTACATTATGTTCGTCAAGTGTTGAATGGTTAATATTCTCACTTGTTTTGGGTAAGTTTAAAGTCATTACTGTCGGCTCTGACAGTTTTACAGTTACTACAAAAAACACTACAAAAAAAAGACAAATACCGAAAATAGTAATTACTGTGTTTTTTATTGTTCTATTTTGACTTTTTGTTTTCTCGTGTAAATTCTCCATAAAAAAAGATTTTTAATATTAAAGTTAACAATAAAATTAACATATTGATAAGCTAAGATTTAAAATTTATAAAAATATTTTCTAGTATTAACCGCTTGTTTTACAGTCTTCTTTGTGAATATTTTAATGTTACTAATTTTTTTTTGAAGATTTAGTAAAACCAAAACTATTATTACCGCGTAAATGAGCTTATAACTTAAAACATTCATTATGAAAACTAGAAAATTTTTAGCAGTAGCTATTTTAGCATTAGGATTTGGATTTACAGCATTTGCACAAAAAACCGTTATGGTTGGTGGAGCTGCAATGTATCCTAATAAAAATATTATTGAGAACGCAGTAAACTCAAAAGATCACACTACACTTGTAGCTGCTGTAAAAGCTGCCGGATTAGTTGAAACACTAGAAGGAAAAGGACCATTTACCGTTTTTGCTCCAACAAATGCAGCATTTGATAAATTACCAAAAGGAACTGTTGAAACATTATTGAAACCAGAAAACAAAAAACAACTTCAAACGATCTTGACCTATCATGTTGTTGCTGGTAAATGGAATGCTTCAGATATCGCAAAAGCAATTAAGGATGGTAAAGGAAAAGCCACTATTAAAACTGTAAGCGGTGGCACTCTAATAGCTTGGATGAAAGGAAAAGATTTATACATTAGTGACGAAAGTGGAAATAAAGCTAAAGTTACAATTGCAGATGTGAATCAATCTAATGGTGTAATTCATGTAATTGATACTGTATTGTTACCTAAAAAATAATTAGAATAAAAGACTCCAAAAACAAAAAAGTCCTGTAAATACAGGACTTTTTTTTATGAAAAGTTTTGGAATCTTTATTTTATCTTTTAGCTGTCAAAGTCGATCCAACAGATGCTGTAACAACGCAAACAACAGCTAATATTTCATAGAAACTTAAATGTTCCTGTAAAAAAATAAAAGCACAAATTGATGCTGCAGCAGGCTCTAAACTCATTAAAATACTAAAAGTACGTGGAGGAAGTTGTCCTAATGCTTTCATTTCGAGTGTAAAAGGGATAGCGCTTGATAAAAGTGCAAGAGCGACACCCATTCCCAAAAATTTAGGAGTAAGATTTGCCAATCCGTTTTCGTAGAATCCAAAAGGTAAGATTAAAATCGCAGCAAATAGCATTCCGGTTGAAACGGCTTGACCGCCATTCATAATTTTAGAAACTTTTCCACCCAAAACAATATAAGCTGCCCAGAATCCACCTGCTAAGAGTGCGAATATAACTCCAAGTAAATCAACATTTTTATTACTCCACGGAGCGATTAAAGCGATTCCAATTGCTGCCAATACAACCCAACAATAATCAATCAAGCGTCTTGAGCCAATTATTGCTACTAATAATGGACCAACAAATTCTAAAGTAACAGCCAATCCAATAGGAATTCTTTCGATTCCTAGATAAAAGATTAAATTCATCGCACCTAAAGACAAACCATAAGGAATAACAATTTTCCATTGATTGGGTGTAATTTGCTTTAAGTTAGGTCTATATGCCAATAATAAAATTATAGCCGAAATTCCAATTCTAATCGATGCGGTTCCAGCAGCTCCAATTGCTGGAAATAAAGTTTTAGCAATTGCCGCACCGCATTGAACACTAACAATAGCGAGCAATACAGCATAAATAGGAGGGATATTGAATTCTTTGTTTTTCATGGTAATCTATCGAATGCGAAATAAGAGATCTGTTTTTAGGAACAAAAAAAATCTAATTTCTAAAGAGGGTTGTTGAGATTAATTTCAACTAAATAGTAAGTAATATGTTTTTATTATTCTAAAGCTCGTTTTGTCACAAAAGCTCGATAGCCAATAATAGCCATTTGCCATTTTTTGGCTTTTGAAATATCTAAACCTTGCTTGGTAAAACTAGGTAAGAGAACTTTATTGATTTTGGCTAAGATTTTGTACATAGGGAGATTATTTTGCTCAAAGATATAAAAAAAAGACCTTGCGTTAAGCAAAGTCTTTTTCTGGTTGTGTAAGGATGTAATAACTTAGTTATTTAGTTTTTTGAAATTGGTTTTATACTTAATGAAAATTGTTTTATGATCTTTTGCTTTCTCTTTCTTTTCTCTTTAATTCTTTTTCATAAAGTTTCATAGCCTTATCATGTAGCTTCATATTTTTATCAAGTTGCCTCATATCAATGTCATGTCGTCTCGTATCTAATTCATATTGCTTCATATTGATTTTGTATTCCTTTGAATCTTTACCATATTTCTGCTCTATTTCTTGGTTAAATTTCTCCATGTCTGCGTTGAATTTTTCCATTGCAACTTCATATTTCTGCATTTCTTTATCGTAGATAGCTTCTCTTTGAGACATGATTTCTTCTATCTGTTTCTCATAAGCAGACATATCAGGTTCAAAAGCCTCCATTTTTTTGTCGAACTCAGCAATTTCTTTATCAAATTTTGCCATAGCTACTTTATCTTTTGTATTTGCAGGTACAACCGGAGGTTTTGGCATTTTAGACATATCAACTGGTGGTGCTTGTGGTATTGGTCCTCCTGGAAATACCGGTGGAATTGGAGGTGTAGGCGGAGTTGGTGAGGCGACACTATTATTGTTGTTTTCTCTAATCTCTACAATTCGATTTTTGATTACTATTGGCTTCTCGATTTCGTCATCTGTAAGAATTCCAATTTTTTCTTTACCATTATCTTCTGTCGTTACAATGATACCGCAACTTTTAATAGCTTCGTCGCCTTCGATCTCAAGAGTTTGAGTTCCGTTACTTCCTTTTTGAATGTTAACTTTGATTGCTATTAATTCATTTTTAGCATTTCTTTTCACATCAGATATTACAACATCAACATTGTGATTTAGCTTTAGCTTCTCAGCCATTTCCTTTAATTCTTTATCTGTTGTATTCTTTTGGATTTTAAAAACAGCGATTGGATCAACCTTTTTAGTTACTTCCTGAACTTCTTTTCTTTCTTTCTCTTGTGCTAGGGTTTTTATTTGAAATAGAAACACAAAAACTACAAGTGCCGGAATTATTGCATAATACTTCAAATAATTACGCTTTTTTGATTGATTTTTGTTTAACATGACAATTCGTTTTTTGATTAATGATTGATAAAAATGATTGGTGATTGCAACACATGATTCGTGCGTTGTTATTTTTAAAAGCGTGTATTGATACGCTTTTTTGTCGGATATTTTTTTGGCAGCCTCATTGTCCGCAATAAATTCAAGGTTCTGAAGAATGGCTTTTTTATACAGCCAAATAATCGGATTAAACCAAAATAGGACACAAAATATTCTGGAAACCAAAACGTCAACAGTGTGGTTCTGATCGCTGTGTACTTTTTCGTGCTCAATTATATTTTCTAATTCTAATGGCGTATACATTGATGAGTTGTACACGATATAATCAAAATAAGAAAAAGGAGCAATGTTTTGATCGATATCAACGAACTTAAAATCTGCTTGTTGATGTACTTTTTTACCTTTTAAAACTGTATTTAAACTATAAAAATCGATCGCAAATTTTATTAATAAGGCTAAGAAACCAATACAGTAAACGGCCAGGATAATGTAGTTCCAATTTATTTCAAAAGAACTATTTTCAATAACATGACTATTCGGAACATAAAGTTGCGAATATTTCATAGTTGGTGTATAACTTGGTTCTGGAGTTGGCTCAATCCAAACTATTTTGGTATATACCAAAAATGGGAGTATTACTGAGGTTACTAAACCTGCCAACAGAAACCATCTATTACTATTAAAAAATGTTTCTTTGCGCAACAAAAAGTAATAAGCACAATAAAACAGTACTAATAATCCACTTGATTTTGCGATATAAATTAAGAGTGTTTCCATAACGATTATTTTGCTTCTTTTGGAGTTTCGATCATTGCCAGGATCTCACGTAATTCTGCTACTGAAATTTTTTCTTCTTTAGCAAAAAATGAAACCATGCTTTTGTAAGAGCTATTAAAGTAATTGTCAATAGCTATATTCATAAAACCTTTACTGTAATCTTCAATGCTTACAACAGGATAATATTGATGAGTATTACCAAATGCAAAATGACTCACATATCCTTTTTCTTCCAAATTTCGAACAATTGTTGAAAGTGTATTATAATGCGGTTGATCTTCAGTAATTTCTGTTTGAATTTCTTTTACAAAAGCCTTTTTTAGCTTCCATAAAATATGCATGATTTCCTCTTCTTTGTTGGTTAACTTTTGCATGTTTTAATTTTTATGGTTAGTAAAAATAGGATTTTTTTGAAATACTACTTTTTAGTTTCAATAACAATAACGCCGTTTTTGCCTTCTTCGCCGTATTTAGATATTGCATTAGAACCTTTAAATACACTCATTGTTTTTATAGGAAGCTTTTGAAGCTCGTCAGTTGTCATTCCTTCAGCAACAACGCCATCAACAATAATTAATTTATCTGATGTTATGCGAATATTAGGTTTAGAACTTGGAGAAATTATAATATTTGCGGTTGTTTCATCATCATTGCTTACTGTAATATTTGTACTTGTATTTACAACAGTATTAGTGTTAGTATCGCAATTAACTTTTGTGCTAGTATTAGAATTAGTGTTAACATCAGTATTTGTTTTTGAGTTTGTAACTTTTATGATTTCTACTCTGTGCTCTTTGTCAGTTGCATTGGATAGAGCGATTTTATCTTCTGCGATTAAATTAATTTTTTTCGTTCCATTGTCATCCGTTGTAACGATAATTCCACAGTCTTTAATGCCCTCAGAACCTTTAATCTGAAAGTTCTGAGTTTTTGTAGTACCACTTTTTACATCGACTTTTATGGCTGTTAATTCGTTTTTTGAATTTCGTTTCAAATCGGAAATCTTACAATCGACATTGTGAATTCGTTTTAGATTTTCTGCAATAACTTTAAGTTCATTATCTGTCGTAGTTTTCTTGATTTTGTAAACATCAACAGATTTAATTTCTTTTTTAGAAATTCCAACATTTATTCCATCTTTTTCTTTTGCAATTACTTCGACTTGAAATAAAAGTACAAATGCAACTAGAGCAGGAATTACAGTGTAATACTTCCAAGCATTACTCTTTTTTGATTGATTTTTGTTTAACATAACGATTCGTTTTTTGATTAATGATTGATAAAAATGATTAGTAATAGCGAGACAATTCTCGTGTGTCGTAATTTTTAAAAGCGTGTATTGATAGGCTTTTTTATCTGATATTTTTTGAGCAGCTGCTGCATCAGCAATAAATTCAAGGTTTTGAACGATTGCTTTTTTGTAAAACCAAATAAGTGGATTGAACCAAAATAGTACACAGAAAGCTCTGGAAACCAATACATCAAATGTATGATTTTGATCACTATGAACTTTTTCATGTTCTAAAATGCTTTCCAATTCTGATTCGCTATACAGTGATGAGTTGTAAACGATGTAATCAAAATAAGAAAATGGAGCAATGTTCTCTTTTATATCTACAAACTTAAAATCAGCCTGCTGTTGTATTCTTTTTCCTTTTAATATTGAGTTTAAACTATAAAAATCGATGGCAAATTTTGCAACAAAACCAATTAAACCAATACCATAAACAGCAACAAAAATTAAACTCCAATTGATTTGTAATGAATCGTTTATTGTGTTTTCTGGTAATATTTGAGTATAGTTTAAATCTGAAATAGGAGCAGAGTCTATCAAGACTATTTTAGTAAAAACAAAAAAGGGCAATACAATAGAAGTTATTAATCCAGCTAGTAAAAAAAATCTATTACTATTGAAGAATGTTTCTTCGCGTAACAAAAAATAATAAGCCGAATAGAATAGAAGTAATAAACCGCTTGATTTTGCTATAAATATAAGAAGTGCTTCCATAAACGGTTATTTTTCTTGTTTTGGATTTTCGATCATTGCTAAAATTTCACGTAATTCTGCTGCTGAAATCTTTTCTTCTTTAGCAAAAAATGAAACCATATTTTTATAAGAACTATTAAAGTAATTGTCAATTGCAGTATTCATAAACTTTTTGCTATAGGCTTCTAATGTAACAGTTGGATAATATTGATGTGTATTTCCAAACGCGTTGTGCGCTACAAAACCTTTTTCTTCCAGATTTCTAACAATAGTCGAAAGTGTATTGTAATGCGGTTGATCCTCTGTAATTTCTGCTTGTATTTCTTTTACAAAAGCTTTTTTCAACTTCCATAAAATGTGCATGATTTCCTCTTCTTTGTTGGTTAACTTTTGCATGTTTTCTAATTTTAATTCAAACCTACAACTATTTTTCTAGTTACACAACTATAAAAGTAGTTATTTAACTAAAAAACACGTTTTGATGCTTTTTGGGTACGAGATATGCTAAATTATTTACCGCAAAGTTCGCTAAGTTTATATTTTAGGAAGCAAATGTAAGATGCATAAAAGGCAAAGTTCGCAAAGCTTTACAGATAAAGCTTTGCGAACTTTGTGCTTATTAAAAGTCTTTTATATTTAAAAACCTTGCGAACTTTGCGTTAAAATTAACATCGCATAAGGATTCTAGCTCATTTTCTCTTTAGCTAGTGCTTTCTTAATCCAGACGCAACAAAGTGTTGCAATAACTCCAATAGAAGCCATAAAGAACCAATTGATTTGATATCCATGACGGGTTATGATTTCGAAACTAACTTTCGAGCTAATAATGTGTGCTAAACTAAAACTCATGGTATACAATGCCATATATCGGCCTTCTTGCCCGCGTGGGGCGCGACTCAATGCGAAAGCATTCGAAAAAGGGAAGGTTAAAATTTCTCCAATAGAAATACAAATCATGCTAATTACCAAAATTCCTGCCCAAACATTAATTAACAGCAAGAAGAAACTTGATGCCATTACAAATGATCCTACTATAATGATTTTAATTTTAGGGAAGCCTTTTCGCTCCATAAAACCAACTGTTGGCATCTCTAAAGCAAAAATTAGAAGTCCGTTAAGCATCATTAGTAATCCGCTTTGAAATGCCGTTAAATTAAATTTCTCTTGATGGTATAAAGGTAAAGTTGTAAAAAGTTGAAAGAAAATCATTGCTGTTATGAAACTCACAAACAAGAAAACCCAAAATATTTTATCATGAAAAACTGAATTTGATTCTCCGGCACTTTCTATTTTATCATCGTGAACTACTTTTTTCTTCTCTTTAACTAACAAAGCAAATATGGAGATTGCAATGATACACGAAGCACCATCTATCCAGAATAAACCGGAATACCCCATTCCCATAATAATTAAACCTCCTAAAGCCGGTCCCGCAGCAAAACCAAGATTTACCGCTAAACGTACCAAAGTCAAGGCACGAGTTCTGTTTTCGGGCTTTGCATATGCGCCAAGAGAAACAAACATTGCAGGTCTAAACATATCTGCAATAGTCATTAATACAAACATTGCAGCGCAAAGTGCCCAAAAAGTAGTAATATATTGTATAAAGAATAATGAAACTCCGCTGGTAAATAAACTAAAGACCATGATTTTATAAAAACCAATTTTGTCTGATAATTTTCCGCCCAACCATGAACCCAACATAGACCCAAATCCAAAAGCAACCATAATCCAACCCACCTGATTATAAGTAAACTGTAAGTCTTCTTTTAAATATTTAGATAAAAAAGGCAATACCATTGTTCCTGCACGATTGATAAAAGTGACGATGGCAAGTATCCAAATTTCTCTAGTAAATCCTTTAAAATTATTAATGTAGTGACTAAAAGCGGTTTTAAGCATTCTAAAATAAGTTATTTGCCACAAAGTTAGGAAACTTTGTCGGTTAGAGAGGTTGCTGCTTTGTTACTTTTAAACTATTTTTGCTCAAAATTTTAAAGATGAAAAATGTTATTGCTTTTCTAGTATTGCTTGCAGTTAATTTCTGTTTTAGTCAAAATAAATTTAATCAAAAAGAAGCTGAAAATTTTCAGAAGAAGATCAATTCAGAATATGCTGATCCTAAGACAAGTCCGTTAATGCAAGAAGATCTTAAAACCTTCAAAACTTTAGATTTTTTCCCTATGAACAGTAAGTATTTTGTAGTCGCGAAGTTTGAAAAAGCAGAAAACGAAAAAGTTTTCGAAATGAAAACTACAGGAACAAGAACTCCAAAGTACATTAAATACGGAACATTAAATTTTACGATCGACGGCGTGGCGCTTAAATTAAACGTCTATCGTAATATTGAACTTTCTAAAACAGCAGAGTATAAAGACCATTTATTCCTGCCTTTTTCAGATTTAACTTCTGGTAAAGAAAGTTACATTGGAGGAAGATATATTGACTTAAAAATTCCGAAAGGAAATACAATTGCAGTCGATTTTAATCAGGCTTATAATCCTTATTGTGCTTACAATCATAAGTATTCTTGCCCAATTGTGCCTTTAGAGAATGATTTAAATGTTGAGATCAAAGCCGGAGTTAAAACATTTCATTAATGGAATTCTTTAATTTTCATACACATCAATTTACAAATCAATCCAATATTCTGGAATTGGTCAATCAATATCCGCAAGATTTTGATGCTTCAATTCCGTTTTATTCCATTGGAATTCATCCTTGGTACATTAAGGAAGCGCAAATTGATACCGATTTGAAGATTATCGAAGAGAAATTGCAAACCAAGAATTGTTTAGCATTGGGAGAATGTGGTTTAGACAAAAGAATCGAAATTCCGTTGGAGCAACAAATATCGGTTTTTGAAAAGCAATTGGCTTTAGCCGAAAAATATAATAAACCTGTTGTAATTCATTGCGTTGCTGCATTTCAGGAAGTAATCGAAATCAAGAAAAGATTGAAGATTTCGGCACCAATGATAATTCACGGATTTTCAAAGAATAGTCAAATTGCAAGTCAACTTATAAAAGAAGGATTTTATATTTCTTTTGGAAAATATTTGCTTAAAAATCCAGATTTGAAAGCGGTTTTTCAGAATGCACCAAATGATCGGTTTTTCCTGGAAACAGATACTATTGAAGAAAGTATTCAGCAAGTGTATGACTTAGCAGGTCAGTATAAAAATATTACAATTAAAGAGTTACGGGCGATTATTTCAAGTAATTATAAAGATGTGTTTGTTAGAAGTAAAGAATAAAGAGCTTTTGACATCTCACCCTGAGCGTCCCGAGAATTCGGGAGAAGGGTATTCCTATTAGAAACGAGACTTAGACTTTGATTAGCTTGAAAAGCTTGTAATAAAAAATTTAAAAAAATTTAAAAAAAATAAACTAAAATAACAAAAGAATATATGGCAGAGTGGACAGAAAGAGCCGAGCTTTTATTTACTAAAGAAGGATTACAAAACTTGCAAAACTCTAATGTTTTGGTTGTTGGATTAGGCGGTGTTGGATCGTTTGCAGCTGAATTTTTAGCTAGAGCAGGAGTAGGAAGTATGACAATTGTTGACGGTGATGTTGTTGATATTACCAATATCAACAGACAGTTACCTGCTTTGCATTCGACAGTTGGACAGCCAAAAATTACGATTGTGGGAGATCGTTTAATGGATATTAATCCTGAGTTGAAATTAACTCGTGTTCAGGAATTTCTTTCTCCAGAAAGAGCTTTTGAAATTGTGTCTCCAGAATTTGATTATGTTTTGGATTGTATTGACAGTATTACGCCAAAATTAAATTTAATTATTGCCGCAAAACGCAAAAGAGTAAAAATCATTAGTAGCATGGGCGCTGGCGGAAAAATGCTGGCTTCTAAAGTAAAAGTGACTGATATTTCTAAGACTATCAATTGTTACTTTTCTAAAACTATTAGAAAACGTTTAAAAGCTGAAAAAATAAACAAGTTAAAAGTTGTTTTCTCTTCTGAAATTCAAGACGAAAAAAGTTTGAAATTAACTGACGGAAAAAACTTCAAAAAATCGTTTTACGGAACGAATAGTTATATGCCAGGATTATTTGGTCTTCATGTCGCAGAAACTGTAATTAGACACTTACTTACCAAAGAGTAGACTTTTTGTTTCAGGTTTTAGCTGGTCTTGTATTGAGATAACTTTTTTAAAGTTTTAAACTTGGAAAAAATTACTGCAAAAAGAGAATCTGAGACCTAAAAGACGCACTGCTGTGCGTCTCTACAAAAAACCTTTGTCCCTTTGTAACTTAGAACCTTAGCACCTTAAAAAAAATGATAAAAACAGTAATTTTCGATATGGATGGTGTAATTGTTGACACTGAACCAGTTCATCGTTATGCCTATTACCAACAATTCTCAGAACTAGACATCACTGTAACCGAAGAAATGTATACTTCGTTTACCGGTTTTTCAACTAGAAATACGTTTCAGACTCTGAAAGGTTTTTTTCCTAGTATTGAGCACGAAGTCGAAGATTTGATTCAGCGAAAAAGAAGTATCTTTAATGATGCTTTTGATACCAAAGAAGATCTGTACCTTTTAGAAGGTGTTGAGGATTTAATTAAAGATTTGTACGCTAACGGAATACAATTGATTTTAGCATCTTCGGCATCAAAAGTTACGATTGAGCGTGTTTTTACAAGATTTAGTTTGCATCAATATTTTACGGATATTGTTAGTGGAGAAGATTTTCCGCAATCAAAGCCAAATCCCGCTATTTTTGTGCATGCAGCATCTTTATCAATAGCTCCAAAAGATGAGTGCATTATTATTGAAGACAGTACAAATGGTATAAAAGCTGCAAAAGCTGCCGGTATTTTTTGCGTTGGTTATAATAGTGAACATTCAAAATTACAAGATTTATCAGATGCTGATTTGATTATCAATCACTTCAATGAATTAGACGCTCAAAAAATATCACAATTAGGCTCTTGAATTAAGTTAAATTTAACATTTGTTCGCTAATTGAATTTGTAAATTTGAACAAACAAATAAACTCATATAATGAAAAAACTACTTATTGCATTCGCCCTTATTTTGGCGTCATTTGCTACAGAAGCACAAATAAAAACTCCACAAGCAAGTCCTAAAGGATACATTAAACAAACAGTTGGTTTGACAGATGTAGAAGTTACGTATTCAAGACCAGGCGCTAGAGGAAGAGCTGTTTTTGGTAATTTAGTTCCGTTTGGTAAATTATGGAGAACTGGAGCTAACGAAAATACGATCATTAATTTTAGTGATGATGTTGTTATTGACGGTAAAACTTTGAAAAAAGGTAAATATGCGATCTATACAATTCCTAAAATTGAAAGCTGGGAAGTTATTTTTTATCTTTCTACTGATAACTGGGGATTACCAGAAAACTGGAGTGATGCATATGTTGCTTTAAGAACTACTGTAAAAGAAGATGCTTTACCAACTCCACTTGAGACATTTACAATTGGAATTAATGGTTTAGATCCAAATTTTGGTTATTTAGAAATGGCATGGGAAAACTCACATGTTGCTTTAAAATTTGAAGTTCCAACTGCGAAAATTGCAACTGCAAGTATTGAGAAAGTTTTGGCTGGACCAACTTCAAATGATTATTTTGCTGCTGCTCAATATTTATTTCAATCAAACGGAAACATCGAAACTGCAAGAACTTATGTAGATAAATCGTTAGATATGGTTACTGAAAAACCATACTTTATTTTAAGATTAAAATCGCAGATTCAAGCAAAACAAGGTGATAAAAAAGGAGCTGTTGAAACTGCTAAAGCTTCACTTGCTGCTGCAGAAACTGCTAATAATCAAGATTACGTAAAATTAAACAAAGATAGTATTGCTGAATGGAGTAGATAATATTTCAGATTTCAATATCTTGAAAATCCAAATTTTAAAGTTTAGGCTTTAGAATTTGGATTTTTTTTATTTAATGTAGAATAAATTTGAGCGCAGAAAAGTTTTTTTGTCATTTCGAGGAACGAGAAATCGCACTTGTAATTCCGCAAAGAGAATCGACAATCGTTGACGAGATTCTAGTGCTATTTCTCGTTCCTCGAAATGACAATACTGTCGAAAATTTGAAGCTAAAACTTAACAAATATTAAAAAAGCTGAAAGACTTTAATTCAAACTTGGTGGTTCAGGAATTTTTATAGTTCTCTTGATTTTCTTAACGATTAAAAGGTAGAAAGTAATTCCGCCCAAAATAATAAGTAATGCAATTTGAAGCTGTCCAAGACTATCGTTTTTGCTGTACAAAGCATTGGCACTGGCTAGTTTTGCTTTTCCTTCCTGAATCTGAATTTGAGATAAAGATTCTAATGTTTTTAAAGCTTCGGTACTTAAGACAATAATTTTGCTCCAATTTTTATTTGTAACCTGTTTGTCTATTTCTTTGCAGGAAGCCAAAAAGGTATCAAAATATTGTTTTTCCTTATTGGTCAAAACCGTCTTTGCATACAAATCATCAATATTATGAATAACGCTTAAGGTTTGAATAATTTCGTCCTTTTTGGTTGTATCACTTAGATCTAACTTTTCGGCTTCGGCTTTTATAAAATGGAGTTCTTTCGAATACTGAAAAATATAATGTGCCACAACTAATCTATCGTTAAAAATGGCATTTATATTTTCGTTCACGTTTTTAGAATTTTGTAATGTATTAAAGTTTCCCAACAAAATAATAAGCATTACAACAAGTAAAATAAAGGCAGCTTTTGTTTTATTGCTGTATCTTTTTAAATCTTTCATAGTAACGCGTTTTTTTAAATTAAGTTGAAAATGACTTTATCAAATACATTATGGAGTTAATTTTTGTAAAGAATTTAATTTTATTTTGAGACAAATCCTGTTTTTAAATTACTCTCAATATTTTTTATAGATGCAAGTGGTGTAATTTTTATAATTTTAGTTCCTTTTTGAATATAAAAATAATAAAGACTATTACAGCCAAGTAAAAAAATCTGCTCGGATTCACCGGTTGTATAATTAAGTTTTGAATTGTATTGTGCAGTATTATTTTTAATACGTTCTAAAGCAAAATGTCCATTACCAATTCCTGTTCCCACAAAAAAATATAATAATACCGAGGCAAGCAATTTTAACGTAAGAGTGTTGTAGTAATTTATTGTTTCCTGTTCAGATAATTCGTCTGTAGGTTTTAATTTGAAAAGCTTCTGAACTGATTTTTTGTGGTTATATTTCTGTAATATTTTTGGCAGATAGATGTGAAATATAAAAATTAATACAATGGTTACTAAAGTTATAGGATTTGACATGAAATCTGCAATTGGACTTATTAAGATGTCCATAATAGTGGAGTATTTCAAAATGTTAATTCCAAATTGATAATAGAAAAAACTCTCTTTTAATATTCCCAGTACCACAAGATAAATGTAACCAAGTGGAAGTAGTTTTTGTATTTCGTCTGAATATTTCATTTAATAATTTTGGTTTTGGCGAATACTAAAATAGTACTTTTTTATTACAAATACTTGTTAGATATATTCCAAAGAAAATTATTTGACGAGAATCACAAGGTTTTATTTTTCTTAATTAAGAATCTTGTTTGGTTATTAACGATTTCCGCTGCTTTTCTTAGAAATGGTGGGCTTGTACATTCTGCGTAGCTAATGTAAACGATGCGATCGTCGTCCTGGAGGTTTTCATTTTTCTTTTTTTCTTCCAGATAACTATCCATTCCCATAATTAGTATAACTGGATTTCCCTCCAGATAAAGTTGAGTAGCAATTCCAACTAATCGACCTTCCCCCATAAGCTGTACTTCTTTATCTTGAAAACTCAAGAGCATCATGCAAGTCATTAAAGAACAAATTTTTGTATCTCTCCACTTGGGGTTTTTTTCTAAAAATTCAGCACCATAATTTAAGTTTTCAAAACATTTCGTAAAAAGCTGAGTTGAGATTGAATTGTCTACAATTTCTTCATTCTCAACAGAATTTTGACTTTTAGCTTGAAGACTAAGACAAACAACTAAAATTAAGACAAGTTTTTTAAACATAATTTTTAGTTTTCTCAATTTAGTTTGGGGAATAAAGTGCTAAAATTCTCAATTAATCCAAAATTACTTCATCTAAATCCTTTTCTTTTCTAAAAAATATAATTTGCATTAAGAACGCCAGAATAATAGTTAATATGGCTCCAATAAAATTCAGCCATAAATAACCTAATTTTTCCTGACCGCTTGGATATATTGCAATCATAAAATAGTAAATGATGAATATCGTGATTTGACTAATAATTGCACTGTAAAACATGGCTTTTGCTTTTACGCGACGCGTATAGAATCCTACTAAGAAAATCCCTAAAACTGTTCCGTAAAAAATAGACCCAATTATATTTACAAGCTGAATTAAATTCTCGAACAAAGTTCCAACACAAGCAAATAAAATGGCTACAATTCCCCAGAACAGCGTAAAAAATTTAGTAGCATTTAGGTAATGCTTCTCTGATTTTACGGTTTTTAAGTTTCGCTTATAAATATCAATAGCAGTTGTCGATGCCAATGCATTTAGTCCTGAAGCTGTTGATGACATTGCTGCCGAAAGAATTACAGCTAATAATAAACCTATCAAGCCTTTTGGTAAATAATGTAAAATAAAGTGGAAAAAGACATAATCTTTATCGTTGGTTTCGCTATTTGGATCGGCTTTTAAAATAATTTCTTTAGCACGATCGCGCAGATCTTTTTCTTTATTAGATAAAGTAACTAATTCTTTTCGTAAGATTGGATTATCAAAATCCTGATTTAATTGATCGATGTACAGAAGATTAATCACTTTTTTGTCTTCAGAAAGTGTACTTAGCTTTTTTTCTAAAGCGTGATATTCTTCTTTATAAGCTGATTTTTCTATTACGGTTTTGTTATTCGGATTAAAATTTAAAGGAACTGGATTGAACTGAAAGAATACAAATACCATAACTCCGGTTAATAGAATAAAGAACTGCATTGGAACTTTTAAAAGTCCATTCATAATTAATCCCATTTGGCTTTCTCGAACTGATTTTCCTGATAAATATCTTCCAACCTGAGATTGGTCTGTTCCAAAATAGGCGAGGGCAAGAAAAAAACCTCCCGTAATTCCGCTCCAAAAAGTATATTTTTCCTCTGGATCAAAAGAGAAGTTAACAATGTTCATTTTATCATTAGCACCCGCAATATGTAGTGCGCTGGTAAATGTCATGTCGTTTGGTAAATAATGCAGTATTAGAAAAAATGTAATAAACATTCCTAACATGATTATAAACATCTGTTGTTTTTGCGTTACGTTTACCGCTTTTGTTCCTCCCGAAAAGGTATAAATAATTACTAAAACACCAATAATAACGTTCATTAAGGTTAAATTCCAACCTAAAAGTGCCGACAGAATAATTGCAGGAGCATAAATGGTAAGTCCCGTTCCTAAACCTCTTTGTACGAGAAATAGAATCGCAGCGAGTGAACGTGTTTTTAAATCAAATCGTTTTTCCAGAAATTCGTAAGCGGTAAATACTTTGTTTTTATGATAAAGTGGAATAAATGTGATGCAAATAACAATCATAGCGATTGGCAATCCAAAATAGAATTGCACAAAACCCATTCCGTCGTGATAAGCTTGCCCTGGAGTAGACAAAAAGGTAATAGCACTTGCTTGTGTCGCCATTACCGAAAGTCCAACGGTGTACCAAGGCGTTTCGTTATTTCCTAAAATAAAATCCTCGACGTTTTTACTTCCTTTTGTTTTCCAGGAGCCGTATCCAACAATAAATAAAAGTGTAACAATCAGTACGATCCAATCAAATAGTTGCATAGGTTATGAATATAATTGCATGATTAAGAAAAAAATCAGAATGTAAATGGCGTTCGCTACCAAAACGTAGGTGTAGCTTTTTTTCCATTTTTTTGTTTTTTTAAGTTCCATTTTATGAATGTTTTATTTCTTCAATTCTTGTTTTGGAGCTTCTACTGGTTGCTTTAGCGAAATCATATTCGATAATAATCGATATGCTCCGGCAACACCTTCTGGTAATTCTCTAAAAAAGCTCAAACCGGTGTAAATATAGTATCCTTTTCCGTATGGCGCTACCAATAAAGCTCCATTTTTTGGAGATTCGCCTTTATCATGCGACGATAGAATAGGAGTAAAGGCGGCATCATATTGATCAGGATAATACAATCCTTGTTCTTGTGTCCATCCTTCAAAATCTTTCGTGCTAATTTTGTTAGGTGTGTTTAAAATTGGATGATTTGGTGCTAGAAAAGTAATTTTTGCATTCTCTTCGGTCACACGGTCATTTGATATTTTTAACGGATACGGCGCAATTTGATCTGTAACAGTTTTACCATAAGTATTATACTGTACAATCATGTTTTTTCCGCTTTTTACAAAATTAAAAAGTATATTTTGTTTGTTTGCCAAAGCATTTACGGTATTGTAAGCGCGTACTCCGGTCATTACAACATTGAATGAGTCTAATTTTTCGGGCGTAATTTCCTCTGGTTTTATAATGGTTACTTTATATCCCATTTGCTCTAAACTTTCAGGAACTTCGTCTCCAGCTCCCATAATATAAGCAATAGCATCACCATTTATCTTTAGGTCAATACGAATACATTTTGATTCAGCAGGTTTTAAGACCATTTGTTTGGTAATATGACTATAATCGATAATAGTCTGATCTTTGTCAAAACGTTTATTATCGACAGTGACAATACTTTTGGCAACGGTTTCCTCAGGATTTACTGGTGGTGTAACCTCAAAATAAAAGATTTGTTCATTTCCTTTTTTCTCTAATGCAAAAGGAATTTCTTTTGGCGAAACAGTCCAGCTTTTTGGTAAATCCAGTTGTAAATTACCTTTTATACCATCTTTTCCTGCACGCACTTTTACGGGAACCATTTTACTTTTTGTAGTTCCAAAAATTAAAACTTTCTCTAGAATTGACGTTGTCACTTCAGGAACGATATCAAGAAAATTATACATTTCTCCTTTTACGCCATCATTATATTTGTAGACTACTGTACGCTCAAACGGAAATTCAACTCCATTCATTTTAACATTAAAAACTACTTTTACTTGTCTGATAATATCCGGAATACCAATATTTTCTTGGTTTGAAACGGTATACATTCCTACGCTTGCTTTTTCTTTCAGCCAATAGGGTTGCGTGTATTCAATATTATTAGGAAGTTGAATTTGAAGGTTTATTCTTTTATCATTGTTATTTTTTAAAAGAATGTTTTGTGGTGTATTTTTATTATCGGGTAAAGAAGTTACACTAGCCAATTGCATTTCTATTGGAGATCTGTTGATTGCTTCCAGCGTTAGTTTAATAGTACTTCCAGGAGTCGCTTCTTGTTCAGTAGCAACGGCTTCGAGATACAATCCTGCGCAAGATGCAATTATGTTTTTTATAGCAGCAGATTTTAAAGATTTCCAGTGATCATCTTCTAAAGCTTCAATCATTGTATATGCTTTTACTAAATCTGGAATACTTGCTGACGGATTACTAAAATCATATTTCGCAATAATATTAGTGATCAAATCACCAATTGGTTTTCCGTTTTTAACGCGATTCCACGAAGTATCAATTCCGTCAAATAAATTATCGCGATCTATAGGTGAATCACCTTTTATAAGTTCTAAATATTCCGTTTCTTCACCACGAGCACCTGTACTTCCAAAGCCTTGCGATTGATGACGGCTTCTGCTTAAAGCTGCAATTTCCTGATTTGATTTTCCAATTCCGGTATAGTAAACTCCTGTTTCTAATCTGGTAAATTTTGATTTATCGGCAGCATCAAATCTTTCCTGACTTCCATAAAACCACCACGACGGATTGAAAAACAAACGTTTAACTTGCCAAGGTTTTACATATTTTAATTGTTCCGGAAATATTTTAGGGTCGTTTGTTAATTTAAAACTTTCTACACTCAACATTGCCGATGACGTATGATGTCCGTGCGTTGTGCCTGGTGATCTATGATCAAATCTATTGATAATTACGTCTGGTTGAAATTTTCTAATTGTCCAAACTACATCTGCGAGCACTTTATCTTTATCCCAAATTTCTAAAGTTTCGTCTGGGGTTTTTGAATAACCAAAATCATTCGCTCGCGAAAAGAACTGTTCTCCACCATCAATTTTTCTGGCTTCTATTAATTCCTGGGTTCTTATTACACCTAATAATTCGCGTAATTGCGGACCTATTAAATTCTGACCTCCATCACCTCTGGTTAAGGATAAGTAGCCTGTTCTGGCATTCATTTCATTTGCCATATAAGAAATCAAACGGGTATTTTCGTCGTCTGGGTGAGCTGCAACATAGAGTACAGAACCTAGAAAATTTAATTTTTTTATTTGATTGTAAATTTCAACAGAACTTGGTTTTTGTGGTTGTTGTGCAAAAGAAATGGAAATCCCAGTTAAAAAAATAATAAGAATTTGTATCTGAATTTTTCGCATAGTTTGGTTAGTTGTTTTTTGAAAGTGCCTCAAAAATACTAATTATATCCTTGAAGAGTATTTAAATGAAATGTTAATGTTTGGTTATTGATTTCTAATTTTAAGAAAAAAAAAGAGAGTACCAATGTTTTGATACTCTCTTTTTTGAAAATTATTGATCGACCAAAATTATCTTCTTCCGTGTCCATTTCCACGTCCGTGATCGTGATCATCGTCTCTATCATGTCTGTCGTGTTTTTTATAATGTTTGTCGTAGTGTTTATCATGACGATCATTATAACCATAAACAGGTCTATCTCTATAAGGTCTTTGAGGTGCACCGTGGTAACCTTTGTAATATTTTACTCTGTGTCTGTCAAAGTAAGCATAAGGAGTTCTACCGTGATAATCGTTTAAAACTACTTTATAACCTCCGTATAAATCATAATTACTATATTGTCTTGGTAAACGTGATGTTCTTACCCATCTTCCTCCACCAAAATAAATAAATTGTGAAGCTCTTACATCATAATATGCTTCGATGTCTGGCAAATAATAATATTCCATTTCGGCATATCCGGCAGGTCCCCAAGCAGGAGGATTTCCAATATTAACATTAATTGATACTTGAGCTTGTGTGGCATTTGCAACCAAAAGAACTAATCCGGCGATTGCTATTTTTAGTGTTTTCATTTTTTTTAATTTTAAATGTTATTCTTGTTTTAGAATATTCATATACTGTGCCAAAAATGAAAAGCAAATGTATTTCATCGGATAAATTAGTATTTTAACGAATGGTTTTTGAGTGGTTTTTATATAATGTTCTGATTTTTAAAACGTTCTATAGAGTTAGGAAACTAATAAAAAAAAAGTTTTTTTTAGTCTATTTGTATTCAACAGGTCTTGGTTTTGCAAGTTCAAAGCTTTGCAAACCATAATCGGTAGTTTCAAAAGTATTTGTTTTAAAAACATTGTCGCCTTGAAAAGGAATAGTTGGATAATATGATAATGAAAGCTGAAATGAACTAAACACCAAATAATCATTACTAATCAATAGCCCTATAGTGATTTTCGAATAAGCTTTATTTTTTTCCATTGGATTATTTGGAGTTCCTAAGCCTGCGATCGAATAATTAAAGAAGGGATTCATACGAAATCCTAAAACAGAATAAGGAGAATAGGTTTGCGTTTGAAGCGACAGTACCATTTTATTAGTTCCATATACCGCACTATTAAAACCGGCTAAACCATTTTGTTCGTTTATATTAAGCTGATCTCCAATTATATCTTCATGGTTTATACCAATAATTAGTTTAGGATTCACAAATTGTCTTAGTTTCCATCTGCCAATTGTGTAAAGTTTTGTAAAATAATTGGTTTCCATCGAGAAGGCTGTCTGATAGGTTTTTGACTGATGAAAAAACGTCCCAGCTTCAAAATTCATACTTAAAAAACCTAGTCTATAGTAATTTCCAAAAGAGAATTGCGCGCCAACATACGGACGCCAGAAGGTATTTTTGTATTGATAACCTAATGTAATTCCATAAATCCGACCAATAGGAACATCTTCCGTTTGTCCATTTCTAAAAATATAACTGTCTTTTATAAATTTACGTCTGTTAAGTCCAATACCACTTAAGATAAATTTTTCGTCGGAATAAAAGTGGGTAGGATCATAGAGTTCAGTTGGAGATTCGGTATAATCAACATTCAAAAAGCGAGCAGTGGTTACTAAATTTGTTATACCACTTTCATCTTCAAATACTTTAGTAGCTTTTCCTGCCCAAAAATCCTGAAAGTTATTTTTAAAGGGCTGATAAGCAAAAGATTTGTCTGGAGCTTGCAAAGTATCTTTTCTAAAATTCTGTCCTATATAAACACCGCCTGCCCATTGGGTTAGAGGAGAGTAGAAGAGACGTTCTGTATTAATACTTTTAATGTAATTATTGTCAAGATCTATTTTGTAATGCAAAGTTGTACCTATATAAGTATTCTTGATATTTGGTACAGTATAAGTAACATCATTGGCATTACGTCCATCATCAAATCTATTCGTGAATTGATATTCGAGTTGCTGTCCTGATCCAAAAAAATCTTTTTCTTTTATTCCAACAGAAACCTGATTACTCGAGATGGCAAATTTTGGAATGGTACTCCAGGAATCCAAAACACGAATCGTAACATCTACAGAATCTGAAGCAAATCCTGCAAGTTTATTTGTTACTCTAACTGCCGTTACATATTTCTGTGAACGTATCAAACGCTCAGATTCCTGTACTTTGTAAGTGTTATAAACCGAATTCCGTTTAAAAAGTAATAGATTATAAATAGCAATTTTTTTGGTTTTCAGATGCAATCTGTTTCCGGTTCTTTCTCCCCAATTTTTTGGCACTTTGGTAGTGTCTGAAATAGAATGCCCAAAAGGATCTAATGTTACAATATTGATGTTTCGAATAATTTTTCCATCATAATTTGTAGTGTCATTTTGTACAAGAATTTCTTCTTTTTTATGAGGTTTATTGGATCTAAAAAAGAGCTTGTGAACCGTTTGTGTAAATTTATTTTTTTTAGAGTAATTTCTAATTTTATTATAAATTTCGGTACTGTCTTTCTTTTCTTTAGCGTCTTTTTTAACGACTTGACCGTAACTATTTTGCAAGCAAAAGCATAATAAAAGAAAAACTACTATTTTTTTGTTTACAAACATTTTTTTTACTGGCTTTCAGATGAATTTTACTATGAATATAAGGAATTTGTAGCACTATTTTTAAAATAGTTAAATTTTAATTCTCAACTTTAATTTTTCGAGTTCTCCAAACAAAACGTTTAGGCATATGATTTCCCATTAAGTAACCCCAAGGTTCTAATGATTCGATTCGTTCAAATATAATTTTTAAAATTGCTAAAAGCGGAATTGCCAAAAACATACCCGATATTCCCGCTGCCGCCCCGCCAATAATAATTCCTATAATGGAAACAAAGGCATTGATTTCGACTTTTGAGTTAATAATTAAGGGAACTAATATATTATTATCAATTAATTGAACCACAACGTTTACAATTAAAATTCCTAGAATTATTGATGTTTCTGGAGTTCCTGTTAAAGAGGCAACTACTGTAATTATTCCTGCAATTAAAATACCTATGTAAGGAATCATATTTAGGATTCCGGTGATCAATCCTAATAAAATAAAGTATTTAATGCCTATAATCCACAAGCCTAAACTTGTTAAGACTGAAACTACAAACATTTCGAAGATTAAGCCAAGGATATAATTGTTTATAGAGGCTTTTATTTGTGCCAAAATATCTTTTAAAACTACATGGTCTTCTTTATTGATCAATTTTGCCAAGAACAAAATAAAATGGTCTTTGTACAAAAGAAATAAAAAAGTATAAATAGGGATAATGGTGCAGTCTAGAAGTAAGTCTGTTATGGATAAGATTGCAGATCCAATTGTTGCTTTCCCGTTTTGAACGGAGTCTTTGGTAACATTGTCCAGGTATTTTTTTTGTTCTCCAATACTTACATGGAAATTATCTTTTATAAATTTATGAATGTCTGTAATAAACGAATTTGCATTTTTCTTGATCGCATCAAAATCGCTGGCTATATCACTAACCTGATAGGATATAAATGCTAATATGCCAACAATTACTAAAGCAAAAAGTAAAATACACGATGCAGCAGCAAGATGTCTTGGGAATTTAAACTTTGTATGTAAAAAAGTAAAAATAGGAACTAATAATACTGCAAATAAAAATGCTAGTAAAACGGGCGTAATAATATCTTTTCCGATGCAAAAAATAAAAGCAAAACTAATAAGACTTACCAATATAAAGGCAAGTTTAGCATAAAATGGTAATTTTACAGATAGTGTCATTTTGTTGGTGATTTTAGTAAAACTAGAAATTGGTTAAGCAAATATGATACATTATTAAATTAATAACGTTGTAGCTTTTACCGTATAGTTTACAAAATTCCCATTGAAAATATTTAGTCAAAAAACTCTTTATCTTCGTAGTGCGCCGGCATTATCGAAATACCTTTTTGCAGTAATAAATTGTTTGGAAAAATAATTTTCTCGCCGTCCTTTGTTCTTAAGTTAACATGAAAAGCACTAATATCTTCGATTTCGGCTTCGATAGGGAAGTCTTTGTCATGAATTTTGATTGTATCTCCAATTTTAAATGGAAACGAAAAGAATAAAATCATTCCAGAAGTAATATTGCTCAAAATAGACCATTGTGCAAACATTGCAACACCAATTACGGTTGCAATCGACGAAACAGTTATAAAAATATCCTTTGTTTCAACGCCCCAAATTATTATTAAACTAATGGTGACCAATATATTCATTAATATATGAATGTACTTAATTACTAAGTTAGTCCGATGCTCAAGCAACTGACTTGTACTGGCGTAACGACGCACCAATTTGGCTATAATTACTCTTAACGCAACGAGCGTAATTAAGATAATTATTGTAGTTAAAATTTCGTGGCTATATTCTTTAAAAGAAAACATAAATAATTTTTTATACTAAAGTACTCAAATATTCATAAACTTTAGCTGTTGGTAATCCCATTACATTTGTGTATGAACCTTCGACTTTTGCAACTGCCATAAAACCAAACCATTCCTGAATACCGTAAGCTCCGGCTTTATCATAAGGTTTGTAATTTTCGATATAATATAAAATAGCTTCGTCAGACAAATCATTAAAAGTTACTTTAGTCATATCATTTATTATAGTAGAAGCAGCGTTGGTTTTAAAACAAACAGATGTAAATACTTCATGCGTAGCATTGGACATCGATTTAATCATTTCAAAAGCTTCCTCAGCATTTTTTGGCTTTCCCAACGCTTTATTATGATGCCAGACTATAGTGTCGCTTGTAACTAAAATTTCGTTTTCTTTTAATTCTCCATCAAAGGCATTTGCTTTTAATTGAGCCAAAAAATCCGTTATTTCGACTGCTTTTAATTCTGGAGGATAAATCTCTTCAACATCTTTTAATCTAATTTCAAAATCAAGATTTAAATCTTTAAAAAACTGTTGTCTACGTGGAGATCCTGATGCTAAAATTAAAGTATATTTCTTAAGTTTTTCTTTAAGCATTGTATTTGATGTTTAAGTTGATAACTAAAATGGATAAAATTCCAAAGAATAAAATCAATTTTAAAATAGTACTCAAATGATGAAAATCTTTTTGAGTTTTTGCCGCAAATATTTTTACAATAAAATATAAAAGTGGCGCAAGAACAAAGGCAAAAGCGTAAAACGTAGCGATAAAAAGTCCGTATTCTACAAAATAGGTTTTAATATAAAGTGTGCAAAGAATTAAAGGAATTATAGCAATTCCTAATGCGATTTTTGCTGAACGACTAATACCAATTGCAATAGGTAAAGTATTCATTCCTTGGTTGTAATCTCCATTTACATCTTCGATATCTTTAACTATTTCACGAACGAAGTTAATCATGAAAGCAAATAAGGCATAATCTAATAATATAGAAAAAAGAGCAGCCATTTGCGCTTGATTTGCCGCATCTGTAGCCGGAAAAAGATCGTAAACACCAATAATAAGAACACTTATCGAAAGTAATAGAGCAACAACAAAATTACCTAAAATCATTATTTGCTTTAATGTTGTTGCATAAAAGTAGAGTAGGGAAGCAATCAGAATAAAAAGTGATGCAAAACCAGGTCTTAAAATAATATTTGATAAAAGAAAACCAAGAGCAACTCCAGTAATATTAAGCGCGATGTAAATGTTGTAAGCCGCGGTTTCTGAGATTCCTTTTCCAATTACAACATCATTTGGTTTATTGATTGTATCTGAAGCAACATCATAAATATTGTTGATTACATAACCAGCTGCTGCCAATAAAACAGTGCTTAAAACCAATAATCCATATTGCCAATCTGCCAATGCTAAAGGAATATTTTGCTGCTTTAAAAAAGCATAACGAAATAATACTTGCATAAAAGCAAGCATCAAGAGATTTTTATATCGAATGAGTTTGAGGAATTTCATTTTTTGTCGAGTTACAAAGGTTCAAAGCAACAAAGGTTCAAAGGTCTCGGCTTATAATTAACAATTGATAATTAAAAATTCACAATTAATTAATCGTGTTTGCCGCTAAAATGTTCCATCCATTTCCCTTGTACTTTCATTACTTGTTCTATAACGTCACGAGCAGCACCTTTTCCACCTTTTACGTGTGAGATATAACGACAAATATTTTTAATTTCAGGGCTTGCATCTTGTGGACAAGTTGGTAATCCAACCAATTTCATTACATGAAAATCAGGAATATCGTCGCCCATATATAAAACTTCTTCTGGTTTAATATTATGTTTTTCAGTGTATTCTTGAAAAGTTTGAACTTTATCCGGAGTTGCCAAGTGAATTTCTGAAATCCCTAAATTACGTAAACGAATGCGAACGCCTTCATTGCTTCCGCCAGAAATAATGCATACATTATAACCACTTTCAACAGCCGCTTTCATTGCATAACCATCACGAATATTCATCGTACGAAGCATTTCTCCTTCATTGGTTACAAAAACAGAACTGTCTGTAAGTACGCCATCAACATCAAAAACAAATGTTGTGATGTCATTCATTATTTCTTTATAACTTTTTGCCATTATTTTGTATAGATTGTGTTAGTATTTTATAAATATTCTTTTGATTTTCATTCGATAAATACTCCAAATGCGCATCAATTGTAGTAGAATCATGGCGTTTTGCCGGTCCTGTTTGCGCATCAATTGGAGTTAATGTATTTATTTTCTCTGCAGTTTCCTGAATTAAAGGTTTTAAAACTTCAAAAGGAACTTTGTGCTCATCGCAAATTTCCTGACCTATTTGATACAGGTGATTGGTGAAATTATTTACGAAAACTGCGGCAACGTGCAGCGCCTTTCTTTGATCTGAATTTATTGCAAAAACTGCATTTGAAATGCTTTTGGCTACTGTTTCTAAAACCCTAAAGTCAAATGTATTCTCGGCTTCTAGACACATTGGAATGGTAGAAAAATCAATTTCTTTGTTTTTAGAAAATGTTTGAAGTGGATAGAAAACGCCTTTTCTATTTTTAGGATCTAAAACATCTAGTGAAGCAGCTCCCGAAGTATGAACCACAACTCGGTTTTGAAAAGGTAATTGCTTAGAAACTTCAGAAATAGCTTTATCTGAAACGGCAATAATGTATAAATCGGCTTCTTTTAAACTCTCGTAATCATTTACAATTTTATCAAAATCAATTAAAGAAGCCAAAGTTTCTTTTTTTCTCGAAAATACCTGTACAATTTCAACAACTTCACTTTTAGCGAAAGCTTTTATCAAATGTTGTGCAACATTTCCGGAACCAATTAGGGTTATTCGAATCATATCGCAAAATTAGCATTATTTTTTTAAGGATAATTATTCAAATAAATTTTTGCCACAGAATATAAGGATTAAATGATTTTAGACATCGTTAAGAAAAGCGAAGAATTAGCTAAAATCTTTTTAATCTGTAAAATTTGTCTCTAAAGTGAATATAAAATAGAAGTAACTAAATTTGTAAAGGTAAGCGTACATTTTTATCAAAAAAGCAAAAAACAATGCTTGATATTTGGTTTTTATTAACAAATTACACTTACCTCAAATCAACATTTTTAAGTATTTTTGTGCCACTTTTATACAATGTAATTCCTTAAAAATGGATAAAAAAATATTCTCTTTTTTGTTTTCTACAAGATTAATGGCCGTTCTTTTTTTAGCATTTGCAATCGCGATGGGTGTTGGTACTTTTATCGAAAGTAAGTACAACACAGATACAGCCCGAATTTTAATTTACAATACATGGTGGTTCGAGGCAATAATGGCCGTTTTTGTGCTTAACTTCTTCGGAAACATCAAACGTTACCAATTATTAAAAAAAGAAAAATGGGCAACTCTATTACTTCACGTTGCTTTTATCTTTATTCTTTTAGGAGCTTTTATTACGCGTTATATTAGTTACGAAGGTATGATGCCAATTCGTGAAGGCGCTGCCGAAAATCAGATTTATTCAGACAAAACATTCTTAACTGTCTTTGCAGATGGAGAATATAAAGGTCAAATGAGAAGAAGACCTTTTGAGAAAGATCTTTTATTATCTCCGGTTACCAATAATAATTTTACATTATCAGGGAAATTTGATGAAACTCCTTTTGAAGTGAGTTATGTAAATTATATTATGGGAGCTAAAGAAACCGTAAAACCTGATCCAAATGGCGTACTATACTTAAAATTAGTCGAAGCTGGTGCAGGCGGTCGTGAAGAGCATTACCTTAAAGAAGGAGAGGTTCAAAATATTCACAACGTATTATTTGCTTTAAACAAACCTACTGAAGGCGCTATAAACATTAATACAACTGGCGAAAAATATACTATTCAAACTCCTTTTGAGGGTGAATTTATGCGAATGGCAGATAAGTTAAAAGGTACTGTAACTAAAGATAATGTACAGCCATTAATGATGCGTTCTCTTTACAGTATTGGTGATATCCGAATTGTTTTCCCGGATCCTGCTGTAAAAGGTGTTATTGATTATGAATCTAATAACGATTATAAAGCAAAATCTCATCACGATGCCTTAATTGTAAAAGTTAAAGCTGAAGGGCAAGAAAAAGAGGTAAGACTTTTAGGTTCTAAAGGTAGTGTGGGCGAGCCACAAACCGTTAAAATTGGTAAAATCGAATACAGCTTATTCTACGGAAGTAAAGCTTATGTTTTACCTTTTAAAATAAAATTAAACGATTTTATCGCAACAAAATATCCTGGAACAGAAAAAAGTTATTCTGCTTTTGAAAGTAAAGTAACCGTTTTAGATTCTACCGAAACTTTTGATGCTGATATTTATATGAATCACGTTTTAGATCATAAAGGATATAGATTTTTTCAATCGTCATTTGATCCGGATGAAAAAGGAACCGTATTATCTGTAAACCACGATTTCTGGGGAACTTCGATTACTTATTTTGGATACTATATGTTATATATCGGATTAATGGCTATTATGTTTACCAAACATTCTCGTTTTGCTGATTTGAAACGTAAGCTTGACGGCGTAAAAAAGAAAAAAGAAAAACTTATTACCATTTTGGTTTTAATGATTAGTTTGAGTGGTTTTGCTCAAGCACCACACGTTCATACACCAGGTCACGATCATAATCATACAGCTGATCCAAATGATCATGCCAATCATGTTACAGCGGCGCCAAGTCAGAAACAATTAGATTCGTTATTGACGATTTATAAAGCACCGAAAGAGCATGCTGCAAAGTTTGGTCGATTGATTATTCAGGATGCTGGAGGTAGAATGAAACCTATTAATACTTTCTCATCTGAATTGTTGAGAAAAGTAAGTCAAAGTGATACTTACAATGGAATGAACTCTGATCAGGTATTCTTATCAATGACGCAATACGCTCAGGTATGGATACAGGTACCGCTTATTTATTTAAATACAAAAGATGATAGTATTCGTAAAATTATTGGTGTTGACAGAAAAGTAAAATTAGCTCCTTTTGTAAAGTTCTTTGACGAAAACGGAAACTATAAACTTTCTCCTTATTTAGATGCGGCTTACAAGGCAGCAAATCCAAATAGTTTTGAGAAAGATTTTATCGACACCGATAAAAAAGTAAACTTAATGGAATCTGCTCTAAGTGGTAGTATTTTGAAAATTTTTCCAATTCCAAATGATCCGGGCAATAAATGGATTTCTTACTTAGAATTACAGAATGCTGGCTTGAAAGGAATGGATTCTACTTATGTAAAGCAAATTTTGCCACTTTATTTTAGTGCGTTAAATAATGGCTCTATTTCTAAGAATTGGGATACTGCCGATCAATTGGTTGAAAGTATTAATGGTTTCCAAAAGAAATTTGGAAGTAAAGTAAGACCTAGTGATAAGAAAATTGATCTAGAAATCGCTTATAATACCTATAACATTTTACCAAAAATGATTACCTGGTATTCACTTGCCGGAATCTTTATGTTGATTTTTACTTTGCTAAATATTTTCTTCGATAAAAAGTTTTTACGTATAACAGTAAATGGTTTTCATATTTTAATAGGTATCATATTTGCATTTCATACAGTTGCACTAATTGCTCGCTGGTATATTTCTGGTCACGCACCTTGGAGTAATGCTTACGAATCAATTGTTTATGTAGCCTGGGCAACGATGTTCTTTGGATTGGCTTTTGATCGAAAATCAAAACTTACAGTAGCTTCTGCAGCATTTGTAACTTCTATGATTTTCTTTGCAGCAAATTTAAACTGGATAGATCCTGAAATCGCTAATTTACAGCCCGTTTTAAACTCGTATTGGTTAATGATTCACGTAGCGGTAATTGTTGCAAGTTATGGTCCGTTTGCATTGGGTATGATATTAGGTTTTGTTTCATTATTGTTAATTTTCTTTACGAATGAAAAGAACAAAGCCAAAATGGAATTGAACATTAAAGAGATTACCTATATCAACGAAATGGCTTTAACAATTGGTTTGATTATGTTAAGCATCGGAAACTTTTTAGGCGGACAATGGGCCAACGAAAGTTGGGGACGTTACTGGGGATGGGATCCAAAAGAAACTTGGGCTTTAATTTCGATTATGATTTATGCTTTTGTAATTCACGCTCGTTTTGTTCCTTCATTACGTGGTAAATGGTTCTTTAACTTAATGAGTATGTTTGCTTTTGTATCGATTTTATTTACATACTATGGAGTAAACTTCCACTTAGTTGGTTTGCATTCATATGCAAGTGGAGAAGCACATTCTTTAAGTTGGATTTGGTATTCATTAGGAACAATTTCTATAATTGGAGCCATAACATATCCTAAATACCGTAAGTATTACAAAACAAAAAAAGTAAAGAAATAGAGAATTATTTAAGTTCTTATTAATTCATAAAAAAAGGTTCAACTTATGTTGAACCTTTTTTTGTTTAAATTTTTACTTGCTTAATTCACTTTATACAATTTCACCTTTTTTAAACCCGTTTGGATACATAATTGCAATTAAAACAATAATCAACAAGAAGTTATATTCTGCACCATTTCTTCCTCCGCCAACAACAAACCAGCCTTCCTGAAAATGAACGAGAATAATTCCCATAATCAAAACAAAAATGGTCACAAAACTTGCGAGCTTCACATATTTATTTAAAAGTAAAAGTACTGCAGCAACAATATGTGATAATTTTATGGACCAGGCTAGAAAAACACCAAAAGGAGCAAACCCAATTTGATTTAAATATAAATTTCCAAAGTCGTTAATCCCGTTATTAAAAATTCCAACAACAGAGTGGGTTAGGAGTATAAAAGCAACGGCAAATCTTAAAAGTAAAGTTCCATTCATAATTTGGTTATTGAGGTTGTATAATTAAAAAAAAAGCGCGTATTAATTCAATACACGCTTTAAGTTTTATAAATGAATCAGTTTTTAGACTTTTCCTAAAGTATACAATTGAGTCATTGTTGGAGTTAAACTTCCTCCGGCAGGCTCCAGTGTAATTCCAAAAGCTTCTGCTGAATCTGTTTGACTAACGGCAAATATTTTTTGGCTGTTTCCTTCAAAATTATCCAATAAACCAATACTAGTTGGCGTAAGAACTGGACTAAGTTTTAAAGACCAAACTTGGTAAACCATTCCTTTTGGAGGTTTTGGTAAACCAGCAGCATCAACATAAGTTGTTTTGGTATCTTTATTCCAGTAAATTTTTGCAAAAGAGTTAGGAGAAACAGCTTGTCCGCCAAGAGTTACACCAGTATTTTTAATATCTCTTACAATAGTTAAACTTTTTTCAATTTCTTTATTCTGTTGCCCTAGAAAAGCATAATCTCTTTCGATTTTGTTCTTTTCAGTACCAACAGTAGCAATAGCTTCTTTTGTTTTGGTAAGTTCTAAAGTTTGATAACCAAAGCCCAAAAGCAATAGTACAGCAGCTGCCCAGCCCACATATTGAGACCAGTTTGAAGCTGGTTTCATATCGACTACTTTGCCGTGTTTCAGTTCTAAACGAGCTTTTATCTTCTCAAAATTTGCTACCGAATGAAACGGAGAGAAACTTGAAGACAAAGCCACAATAGCTTTCTCGATCGAAATGATTTCCTGATGAACCTCAGGATTTTTCTTTGCTAGTTCGGCTATTTCTAAATTCTCAGTTTCGGTCAATAAACCATAAACATAAAGTTCTAGAATTCCTGATTCTATATATTCTTTTGCTTCCATTATATTTTTAGATAATTTCTTAAGTCATTAATACAGTTTCTGTTATGTGTTTTGATAGTTCCCAGTGGCATTGCCAATTCTTCTGAAGCTTCTTGTTGGGTATATCCTTTGAAAAATAATAAATCAATAATCTCAATACATTTTGGTTTTAACTTCTTTACAAATTCTTGAATTCCAATAGTATCAATTCTATTAACGAGTTTATTACTGTCTTCTAACAGATTTACGAAATTATCCGATGAAAGGTTTTTTTGAGTGTTACTAAAATTTTTAGATCTCAATTTATCGATAGAGGTATTTCTAGCAATATTAAGGATCCAGGTATAAAAACGTCCTTTACTTTCGTTATACGAATCAATGTTTTTCCAGATTTTTACAAAAACTTCCTGCAAAACATCTTCAGCTTCTTCACGATTTTTTACTAAAACATTAATGACCGAAAATAAACTTTTTGCATACATATCATACAAATGGGTAAAAGCTCTTTCGTCTTTCTTGTAAATTAAAACTAATAATTCTTCTTGACTCATAGATTTGGGTTTTAAGTTAAAACAAAAAAAATAGAAACATTTTTATTGGCTCGAGATAAAGATAATTTATTTTTTTGTGAAAATTAAAAATTTTTTAACAGTCTTAAACCTAGAAAAATAAGGAGTTTAAAAAAAACATCACTTTTTTTTTACTTTTTTAAAACCAAAAGCAATCCAATTACGTAAATGCTATTATAACATCAAAATAATATTTAGCAAAATAGCAAAAGGATAAAAAACGAATCAGAATTAAAATATTCGTTCTGAAGATGTTTATAAAGACGTTGATGAAATTTAACATTTATTCAAAATAAATTGTAGAATAAATCTCAATAATTAAAACCAAAATGTCATGAGTTACGTAAATGAAATTAAGATACTAATTATGGCTTTGACATCTGTATTAGCCGTAACAAATTTCAATAGTAAAATGATTTGTTCAAGTATTGTTCTAAATCAGAATGAAGATTTTGTTTGTAAAATTATAAATAGTTGATGTCTTCGGACTTCCAACCGAAAATTTTAAAAAGAATTTTAACTATCAATTCATGCCCAAACTAAAGAGTTAAGAAATAAATGCCCGCAAAATATATATAAGAAGGTATAAAATTCTAAAAATATAATTTTCACAATAACCGGGACATCAACTATAATTACAGTATATAAGCCAAAATGCACAATAATTATTTCATGGTTTGATTTGTTTGTATGGGGGAAGCCTAGCGTCTGATTAACGCTAGGCTTATTTTTTTATTTAACTTATGTTTAATAAAAATAAAGCCTTCAAAGCCATTCTGTAAAAGAGAATTTAACTAATTTTATAAAAAAATACAAGATGAAAAAAATAGCATTTATAGCCTGTTCCGTTGTCTTTTTGTTAAGCACACAAATTCAGGCTCAATCAAAAAAAAGTAAATTATCTAAAACAGATAAAGACATGACAAAAGAAACGATTTACCAATTTAAGGTTGATGATTTATCTGGAGACACTTTTGATTTTGCTTCTTTAAAAGGCAAAAAAGTGATGATTGTAAACACAGCATCAAAATGCGGATTAACCCCGCAATACAAAGATCTTGAAGCAATTTACAAAGAATACAAAGATAAAGGTTTTGTAATTGTAGGTTTTCCAGCCAATAATTTTGCTTCTCAAGAGCCAGGAACGAATAAAGAAATCGAAACATTTTGCCAACAAAATTACGGAGTAACTTTTCCAATGATGGACAAGGTTTCTGTAAAAGGAGACGATATGTGCGAAGTGTATAAATTCTTGACTCAAAAATCTAAAAATGGCTTACAAGATTCAGAAGTTGAATGGAATTTTCAAAAGTATCTGATCAATGAAAAAGGACAACTGGTAAAAGTCATTAAACCAAAAACGTTACCAACAGATCCTGAAGTTATCAATTGGATAAAAAGTTAATTAGAATAACTATCTAAACCATAAATCCACAAATTTGAATGCAAATTTCAAGTTTGTGGATTTTTTTTTATGAAATAAATTCTAAGAAACAGAAGTTTGATTGATTTTCTTTTTAAAGATTTAAAACTTCCAAAATTCGTTTTTCAATTTCGGGTTCTGAATCAGAATGTCCTCCGTTTTGAATATATAGAGTAGATTTTTTTAATTTAGCATGTAATTCTTCGGCGTATATAATAGGACAAATCGCATCATCTCTACCGTGAATTATAGTGATTGAAATTTCATCTAAAACGCTGCTATTTTCAAGTATATAATTCTCTTCAAGAAAACAATAATTACTTAAATAATGTGCTTCCATAATAGCCAAAGAACGATATGGAATTTGTTTTAAAATAGCATCAATTTCAGAGTCAGTAATTCCTTTCTTGTAAATAGATAATTCATAAAACACCCATTCATAACAATAAAATTCTTTGTTTTCTGGAGTTCCGTACAACATTTGGTTAAGATAGTATTCAGCAATACTTAAAGTTGTCGCAGGAGAAACCCTGTTTTTAAATCTATTCCATTCTTTAGGAAATTCAATTTCGACACCTCCATTTAAATAGTATTCAATAGCATCTTTATTACCTAAAAATACGCCTCTCAATAAAAGACTTTTTACTTTTTCTGGATTTTGAATAGCAAATATAAGTGATAGAGTAGTTCCCCACGAACCACCAAAAATATTTATTTTTTGAATACTAAAATGATTCAAAAGTTTATTTATATCCTCAACAAGATCTTGAGTTGTGTTGTTTTCTATACAGCCAAAAGGCTTACTTTTTGAAGCTCCTCTTTGGTCAAAAAAAATCACTTTATGTTTCTTAAAGTCAAAAAAACGTTTATCATCTTCTGAAAATCCAGCTCCTGGTCCACCATGAACAAACAAATATGGTTCTCCATTTATATTACCACAAACTTCGTAATATATTTCATGGATTTCACTAACTCTAAGATGACCTTTTTGTATTTGATAAGCTATTTTCAATTCTCTTTATATAATTAAATTAAGAATGTTAATGTCTAAAAATCTAAACCAATATCAATTGCATAAAAACCAAATCAAGCCAATGATCAAATTTGTAACCTACTTCACGAATAGTTCCAGTTGCTATAAATCCAAATTTTTCATGAAAAGCAATACTTCCGGCATTATCGGCGTCGATTGCGCCAATCATAACATGATAGCCTTGCTCTTTTGCCAAACGAATTAACTCGGTTAATAATTGAGATCCAACACCTTTTCCTATCACATTATCAACCACATAAACAGAATGTTCTACTGTGAATTGATAGCCAATTTTTTCACGAAATTGACCGTAACTTCCAAAACCAACAACTTCGCCATCTAAATCGGCTACAACAATAGGAAGATTTTTTGCTTTCTTGTCTTCGAACCATTTCGTTTGCACTTCAATAGTTTGAATGTCATAACTATAATTTGCCGTAGTATGTAAAATTGAATGGTTTACAATTTTTAGAATTTTTTCTAAATCGTTTGTAGTTGCCGGTCTAAGAATCACGCTCATGTTGCTATTTTTTTCTACCTTTTCTCGAATGACATATTTCAATTCAATTCGCGAATTTGGGGCTATTTTTATTTTTTATTAAGTTCTGCGAGTAAAGAATCAACTTCCTTAGCATCCCAATTCATTTCCTTCGAAATATCTTTGGCATCTTTGGCATATTGCAAAGCCAATTTCTTGTCTTTTATTTTATTATAAAGTCTTGCCAAGAGTAAATTTCCATCATAAGAATCGTTTAATTCTAAAGAATGTTTTACCCATGAAATGGATTTTTTTAAACTCTCAGTATCAGAAATATGCTTCAAGTAAGTTTGTCCAATTTCTTTTAGGAAACTAGCATCATTCCAAACTAATTTTTGAGTATCGTCAAGTGTTACTTTTTTATAAAACTGCCATTTTTCAGTTCTTTCAGCCAGAGTCAAGTCAAATTTAAAAACAAGAGAATCCGTTTTCTGTAATCGAATAGATTTTGCAATTTCTCTTTGTTTGTAATAATTTATCGTGTCTAAATTGTCAACTAGCGGACGAAGCATTTCATTAACAATACTTTCAATTTTTCTATCTACACGGTTTTGAGAAGCTACTGCAGCAAACTCTTTTTGATGATTTAAAACATATTGAAATTCTCTGGATTTAATATCAGTAACTCCGTTGGCAATAACACGCCAATTGGTTTCGCTCAACAATTGTGCATCAGATTGTGTATTAAGATAAATATGAGTAGGAACAGACAGATCTGTTCTATCTTTTCCCTTCTTTAAAGTGTTTAAGTATGTAAAATACTTGTCAGAATTGCTAGGATCGGCCAGAAACTGTTTTTCTAAATAAGGTAATTGCATTGTAGGATTCAAAGCATAATTGGCTTCAGCCAGAAAATCAGCTTTTTTTAATTCACCTTTCAATGCATATAAAAGTGTTTCATCATTAGGATCGATAAACAAAAACGTTGGCAATGATTTGGTATTGAATTTATTTTTAAGAGTAATTCCTTCCTCTTTTTCAATATCCTTCCAAGTGCATACATAGTTTTTCTTTAAGAAATCCATGACATTCGAATCACTAAAAACTTCTTTTTTCATAAGATTACAATGCGGACACCAATCGGCATAAAGCATAACAAACAAAGGTTTTCCTTGAGATTTAGCATTCTCTAGCGCAGTTTTGTATGGAACATTATCCGGAACAAACTGATTTTGAGAGTTTACGATTTGTAATGAAATAAAAAGCACTAATGTATATATGAAACGCATAAAGACTCTATTTTGTATTAAAATTCATTATTACAAATATATTCCCTTTTTACAAAAGCGCACTTAATATATTCCTATTTATAAGTTAAATCCAATGCGAAGTTTGTAACTTTGTGATATCAAAAAGAAATTAAACTTGTACATTTCTTTTCAAAAAAGTAATACGCCATAAGAATGATTTACCCCAAAATAGCGCTTGCACAAAGCATTATCGAAATTTGTTTAGCAAAAGGAATCACCAATATTATAATTTCTCCAGGATCAAGAAACGCACCTTTAACGATAGGATTTGCACAAAACCCAAACTTTAAATGTTACAGCATTGCCGATGAGCGCTGCGCAGCTTTTTTTGCTTTAGGAATTGCACAGCAAACCAAAAAACCAACTGCAATTGTTTGCACTTCGGGATCTGCATTATTAAATTATTATCCGGCTGTAGCCGAGGCATTTTATAGTCAAATTCCGTTAATTGTGATTTCGGCAGATCGTCCGCAAAGCAAAATAGATATTGGAGACGGACAAACCATTCGCCAGCAAAATGTTTTTCAAAATCATTCCGTTTTTAATGCCAATTTGGTAGAAGAAGCTTCTGTAGAAAATGATTTAAAAATTAATAAAGCGATTGAAACAGCCATACTACAAAAAGGTCCGGTTCATATTAATGCGCCTTTTGAAGAGCCTTTGTACGAAACTGTTACAGCACTTTCTGTTGATCCAAAAATTACATATTCTGACGAAATTCTTGGAACTAAGCTTATAGAAAATGAAGCTGAATTTGTCTCAATTTGGAATCAAGCCAAGCGTAAACTAGTTTTGGTTGGTGTAAACGAAGCCAATACAATTGATAATGTAATAATTGAAAGCTTTGCCAAAGATCCATCTATTGTAGTCTTGACAGAGACAACTTCTAATTTACATCATCCAAGTTTTATTAATAGTATTGATACTTTAATTACTCCTTTTGATGACTCTGATTTTAAAGACTTTGAACCAGAAATCCTAGTGACTTTTGGCGGAATGATTGTATCGAAAAGAATCAAGGCTTTTTTAAGAAAATACAAACCACAACATCATTGGCATATTGATACTTTGCGTGCTTATGATACTTTTAACGCGTTAACACAGCATTTTGTAATGCAGCCCAATGATTTTTTTAATGCGTTATTATCAAAAACGATTTTTACAGAAAGTAACTATTTCTCTCAAATCAATTCAATTTACGAATCAAGAAAAGTTAGAAGAAACGAATATGTAGAAAAGATTCCATTCTCAGATTTTAAAGTGTTTGAGAAAGTAATAGAATCTTTGCCTGAAAACAGTCAGCTACAAATTAGCAACAGTTCAGCCATTCGATACGCACAATTAATTGATATCGATAATTCGATCGAAGTTTTTTGTAACAGAGGTACAAGTGGTATCGATGGTAGTACATCTACAGCAATTGGAGCAGCAGTTGGCAGTAATAAACAAGGTGTTTTTGTAACAGGTGATATTAGTTTTTTATATGATAGTAATGCTCTTTGGAATTCTTATGTCCCAAAAAACTTCAAAATTATTTTAATTAATAATGGAGGAGGAGGAATTTTTAGAATTTTGCCCGGACATGAAGAAAAACCAGTTTTTAATACTTATTTTGAAACTTCACATCATCTAACAGCAGAGTATTTGGCAAAAATGTATGGTTTCAATTATCTGACAGCTTCTGATGAAACAGCTTTAAAAATAGGAATTGACGCATTGTATTCGCAAAATGAAACTCCGTCTATTTTAGAAATTTTTACTCCAACTTTAGTAAATGATGTAGTTCTAAAGCAATACTTTAAAGAATTAAATATTTAGTAAGTTAAATATTGTTAAAATTTACTTAAACCTCAGTTTTAATTATAATTTTGATTGCATTAATTATAACTAATATAAAATTATGAGCGCAAGAGAAGAATTAATTAAAAAGTATGCTGCTGATCTTAAGGAAAAGTGTGGAGTAACTCCTAACATGGATTTGCTAACGAAAGTAACCATTGGATGTGGACCATCAATTTATAACGCGGATTCATCAACTGTGGCGGGATCGCAACAATCAGAATTAGATACCGTTAAGAAAAATTTCTTAATTAAAAAATTAGGTCTTACAGATGGTCTAGCTTTAGACATTGCAATTCAAACTGTTCTAGAACAGTACGGTAAAACCAATAAACATAAGTACAGAGCTGTTGTTTATTACCTTTTAACTTTACACTTTAAAAAAGAAAGTGTTTATAAATAAAGCAAAAGAAAAGCGCCATTTAGGCGCTTTTTTTATGTCATTTTATCGAATTGGAATAGGAAAAACGGGCAAACTCGCATGACCTAAGGCATCAACAGTTTGTACTGCAAAAAAGTAATTGTCTTTAGAATACGGAATTTCTATTTGAGTATCTTTTGTAAAAAAGGTTTTTCCCCAATGCGAAGATGATGTTTCCCTCATTAAAATTTGATAACCGTATTGTGCTTTCCCATCTGGAGACGACCATTTTAAAGTAGAAGAGTTTGATAATTCCTTAACTTCAATTCCAACACTTGTTGGTGCTTTTGGCGACCACGCAAGATTGGCAAGAGTAGCCAGATTAGAACAAGTGTTTTTTCTTAAATATTCAAAATCCATAAATTCAGGAAGATCGCCGTATTTGATATTATTCTCGGTTCTTAAATCCTGATGCTGATGATTGAAATTTTCATTCATCTCGCAAAAACGAACAGCAGTAAAACCATTCTGACTAAAAGGTGTATGATCGCCTCCACGTAAAAAACGATCATTTCTATACACTAATTTCACTTTTAATTGATCTACGTATTGCTCTGTAACAGTTTTAATATAACGTGCCAATAATCTAGACGGACTATCATTGTCGCGACTTGTAGCTTTTCGCATTTTAGCTTCGTCTTCGGTTTCTAAAAACGGAATTGTTTCACTAAAGATTCGAACCTGAGTATTATCTCTTAAATTAGTGCCGCTGGATAAACTGTTACCAATCATATCGTTATTAAGCATTGCAACAATATTCCAGTTTGATTCTTTTGCTAATTCTGCCAAATGTCTTGCACCATAAAGTCCTTGTTCCTCGCCAGTTACAGCAATAAAAATAATAGTAGCAGGAAAAGATCTCTTACTCATTATTTTGGCCAGTTCTATTACCGCAGCCACGCCAGAACCATCGTCATTGGCACCTGGAGCATCAGATTTTACATTCATAACGTCCGAAACTCTCGAATCTAAATGTCCGCTAATAATAAGAATTCGATTGTCATTTGGGTCAGTTCCTTTTAAAGTTGCCATTACATTTCCAAGCTGACTGTCTTTAGCAATGCGTTTTCCATCGGCTTTAACTTCAAAATAATCAATTTTAGAGGTTAGTCTTCCATTCGACTCTAAAGCAAATTTATCAAACTCAGATTTTACCCATTGTTGTGCCGCACCAATACCTTTTGTTTTACTTTTTGTGTCACTCAAAGTATGTCTCGTTCCAAATGAAACTAGCTTATGAATTGTAGCTTCGAGGTTTTCAGCTTTAATTTCGCTTATCATCTTTCTAATTTCAGGGTCTTCAACAACTTGAGAACTTGAAATGTGCGTGAATGACAAAAAGATAAAAATGGCGTAAAAAATGGTCTTTTTCATTGATTTGGGATTAATTTACAGGTTCTCAAATTTAATTAAAAAAAGGAGAAACCGAAAAAAGATGTTTTGTGCCTTTTATCTAAAACATTTTTAGGTTTACCATTTTCAAACTTCGTACATTTGCAGCTTAGAAACTTAGTCGCTTATTGGCTTAGAACCTTAAAGAATATGATTGAATTAGGAAAATACAATACCCTTACTATATTACGTGATACCAAAGTTGGTTTATTTTTAGGAAATCCTGAAAAAGACCCTGAGGGAATTCACGATATTTTATTACCAAATAAATACGTTCCAAATGAGTTTGAAATAGGCGAAGAGCTTATTGTTTTTGTTTATTTGGACCACGAACAACGCCCGGTTGCTACAACGCTTGAACCTTATATTTTATTGAATGAATTTGCTCTTTTGAGAGTGAATTATATTAATAATGTTGGTGCTTTTATGGATTGGGGAATGGAAAAAGATATTCTTGTTCCGTTTAAAGAGCAAGCGCGTCCAATGGAAAAAGGAAAACGCTATTTAGTTTATCTTTATATGGACGAAAAAACCAATCGTTTGGTTGCTTCAAGTAAATTGAATCAATTTTTGAGTAATGAAAATTTAACGGTTGAAAAAGGAGAAGAAGTAGATTTGATCGTTTCGCATATTACCGAGTTAGGAATCAATGTGATTATCAATGAGAAACATAAAGGTTTATTGTATAAAGACGAAGTTTATGATGACGCAATAAGAACCGGAGACAGAATGATTGGATTTATTAAAAACATTCGTCCTGATAATAAAATAGATGTGGCTTTGCAAGTGCAAGGTTATCAAAGTATTGAACCAAATGCAGAGAAAATTTTAGACGAATTAAGAGCTAATCGTGGTTTCTTACGATTAAATGATAATTCGCACCCTGAAGACATTAAAACGGTCTTGAAAATGAGTAAAAAGACCTTTAAAAAAGCAATTGGAGCTTTGTATAAAGATAAACTTATCGAAATTAAAGAAGACGGAATTTATCTTGTAAAAGAATAAATTTTCTGAAATTCAAAAAAAATTAAATTCCAAATTCCAGTGCTTTATATAGTATTGGAATTTGGAATTTTTTTATTGGAATTTAGTTTTCGTTAGAATTTAAACGAAACTAATACAAACAAGAAAGGCTACCCATTACGAGTAGCCTTTCTCTTTTTTATTCTAGTTTTAAAAAAAATTGTAATTAAAAAAAAACAGAAATAAAATAAATTCGAATCCATTCAAAAAATAATAGCTTTAAAAATTTTAGAAATTACTTCCTGAACCGGTATGTCTTTAAACAATCTATACATTCATATTTAAAAGCGAAAAAATCAATTTCACGGCTAGACCATTGGTTTAATAAAATAACTTATAGAAAGTTTTAGTTAGTATTTCTCCTCTTTTCGTAATCAAACTGATACTAATTACTTAAACAATTCTAGCATTTAACCTTAGGTGTTACTATTTCCTTTTCGAAGTTTCAACAAACGCGTAAATCATTTGCTCATTAATCAAAGGCTTATGAATAAAAACCGTAAAAAAATGAGCGACAAATTTTTTAAATTTTCTCAAAAAAATCATTTTTTAGGTTAATAAATCAGTGAAAGAAAATCAATCTTATATCAATAAAATAAAATGTATCTCATTGATTTCTAGGGTGTAAAATTACTTATTAATTTTCGAAACTAATGTTAAAAAATGTTATTTTTTGTTCCTCGCATCCATTTGTTAACATTGAAAGATATTTTCAGGCAGACTAAAACCAAATTGAGTAGGTAAAAATGTAAAAATGCTTTATTTTTACACTATAATTATTTAAAATAAAACAAATAGAAATGGATTGGATTACTGCCAGAGAATTTGAAGATATAACTTATAAAAAATGTAACGGAGTTGCCAGAATTGCATTTAACAGACCCAATGTTAGAAACGCTTTTCGTCCTAAAACAACTTCAGAATTATACCAAGCTTTTTACGATGCACAAGAAGATACTTCAATTGGAGTAGTTTTGCTTTCGGCAGAAGGACCATCAACTAAAGATGGAGTTTATTCTTTTTGCAGTGGAGGAGATCAAAATGCGCGCGGACACCAAGGATATGTGGGCGAAGATGGTCAGCACCGTTTAAATATTCTTGAAGTACAACGTTTAATTCGTTTTATGCCAAAAGTTGTTATAGCAGTTGTTCCTGGTTGGGCAGTAGGTGGCGGACACAGTTTGCACGTAGTTTGCGATATGACTTTAGCCAGTAAAGAACACGCCATTTTTAAACAAACTGATGCAGATGTAACGAGTTTTGATGGTGGCTACGGATCTGCGTATTTGGCTAAAATGGTAGGTCAGAAAAAAGCACGTGAAATATTCTTTTTAGGAAGAAATTATTCAGCTCAGGAAGCAATGGATATGGGAATGGTAAATGCTGTAATTCCTCACGATGAGTTAGAAGACACCGCTTATGAATGGGCACAGGAAATTCTTCAAAAATCTCCAACTTCTATAAAAATGCTAAAATTCGCCATGAACTTGACTGACGACGGAATGGTTGGACAACAAGTTTTTGCTGGCGAAGCAACTCGTTTAGCTTACATGACCGAAGAAGCAAAAGAAGGAAGAAACGCTTTCTTAGAAAAAAGAAAACCAAATTTTGGAGAAAATAAATGGCTTCCATAAGTTCTAAATTAGTATGCAGTCTCAGTCTCAGTCACATTCTGAAAACTGAAACTGAGACTGCTAACTTTTTAAACGATCAAAACTCTAAAATCTAAAATCAAAAAAAGAATGAAACATTGGATAGAAGCCGCTAGATTGCGCACATTACCTTTATCAGTTTCGGGAATCATAGTTGGTAGTATTTATGCTTTATCAAACCCTACAGAAACAATCAATACACCAACAGAAGTATTTAGTTGGAAAATTTTTGGTTTTGCGCTATTAACAACGCTTGGTTTACAAGTTTTATCCAATTTTGCCAATGATTATGGCGATGGAGTAAAAGGTACAGATAACGAAGATAGAGTAGGACCAAAACGTGCTATTCAAAGTGGTATAATTACGCCGCAACAAATGAAAAAAGCGATAATTATTACCTCATTATTGACGTTATTATCTGCAATCATCTTGATTTATTTTGCGTTTGGCGAAAGTAATTTTGGATACTCAATCTTCTTTTTACTATTAGGAATTGCAGCAATTGTTTCGGCAATTCGTTACACAGTAGGTAATTCGGCATACGGATATAAAGGATTTGGAGATGTTTTTGTTTTCATATTCTTTGGACTTGTAAGTACTTTAGGAGTTAATTTTTTATACTCAAAAGAAGTTGACCCTCTATTAATTTTACCTGCAATTTCAATTGGATTATTAAGCGTTGGTGTTTTAAACCTAAACAATATGCGCGATGAAGAATCAGACAGAAAATCTGGAAAAAATACAATTGTAGTGCAAATTGGTGGAGCAAAAGCTAAAATTTATCATTTTTCATTGATTATTACAGCAATGCTTTTAGTGGTCATTTTTGCCATTTTGAGCGATTATAATTTCGATCAATATCTATTTTTATTGGCCTATATACCTTTAACAAAACATTTAATTACCGTTTATAAAAATCAAGATCCTAAGTTGTTAGATCCAGAATTAAAAAAATTGGCACTTAGTACATTCTTGCTTTCAATATTATTAACCGTATGTATGATTTCATTGATTTCAGACATAATTGTTAATCTTTTCTTAGGCGGAAGATAATACAAAGTTCAACTTTTAAATTTAAAACAAAATGAAAATTACATTTTACGGTCATGCGTCTTTAGGAATTGAAGTTGGAGGAAAACACATTATTGTTGATCCTTTTATAACAGGAAATCCGCAAGCGTCTGCAATAGACATAAACACATTAAAAGCAGATTATATTTTGCTAACACACGCACATGGCGATCACGTTTTAGACGTTGAAGCCATTGCAAGCCGAACCAATGCAATAATCGTTTCTAATGCCGAAATTACAAGTTACTACGCAAAACTAGGACTTAATGCTCACCCAATGAATCATGGCGGAAGCTGGCAATTTGATTTTGGAAAAGTAAAATATGTAAATGCAATTCATTCAAGCTCTTTTCCTGACGGAACTTATGGTGGAAATCCTGGTGGTTTTGTAATCGAAGGCGAGCATAAAAACATTTATATTGCCGGGGATACAGCACTTACAATGGATATGAAATTAATTCCATTACGTACAGAGTTAGATTTAGTAATTCTTCCAATAGGAAATAATTTTACTATGGATGTTGAAGATGCTATTATCGCTTCAGATTTTGTCGAATGCGATAAAATCCTTGGATATCATTACGATACTTTTGGTTATATTAAAATTGACCACGAAGACGCAATACGTCAGTTTTTTGATAAAGGAAAAGATTTGATGCTTCTTGAAATAGGAGAATCTATAGAATTGTAATAAGGAGCTAATCCTGCTATCCGCTATATCTTTTGTGCCGAACACCGGCACAAAAGGATATCGCTACTATCAGGGCTAAGACAACTTGATTTCATAAGAAAATTTTGTATGGACGAAATTAAATTTATTTGTGAATGTTGCGGTAAAGAGCACGAGAGCTGGCCAGCAATAACCTACAATTCCCCAAGTAGTTATCACAATCTTTCGACTCAGGAAAAAGATGAAATAGCTGTAATTGACGAAGATTTTTGCGTAATAAAACATTCAGATCAAGTGGATCGATTTATTAGATGCGTATTAATCCAAAAAGTTAACGATCATTGCGAAGATTTAGAATACGGATTTTGGGTTTCACTCAGCGAGAAAAGTTTTAAGGATTATCTCGAGAACTTTGACAACGAAAATCATGAAACACAATATTTTGGCTGGCTTTGCAATTATATTCCAGAATACGAATTCTCAAATAGTATTCCAACAACAGTAGTTACTCAAAAAGGCAACAATAGACCTGAAATTTTTCCGCATAAAGATTTTGACCATCCTTTTGTAAAAGATTATTACGAAGGAATTACAAAAGAAGAAGCAGAGAATAGGATTTATAAAATGCTAAAAAATTAGGCTTGAAATTTGTAGACCACATTTAAACTAAATTTTATAAAATGAATTTTAAAAAAATAGCCCTATTTCTTTTCATTACAATCTCTTACAGCACTTACGCTCAAAAAGATGGATTTTGGGATAAGGAACGTGCTACAACAAAAGAAATTATAGTTTCGGCACGAGATCGAATCGTTCTAAAAACAGAAGATCTACCCGTTGGAACTACAGAAATTGTGTATCGTATTACGCTTTTAGATGAAAATCAAAAAATGGCTAACAGTTTAGTTTCTTTGCTAAAATCAATTCCAGATCCAACAGGAGTTAGTCAAGGTTCAGCTGGTGCAGTATTTTTAATGTCTAAAATTTCAGGAGACGATACTTGTACCTATGCACTTTTTACGTCAAGCGAAAATGCAAAAAAATATATTGATGATGGTAAGACAGATAAAGCCTGTTACGCCCAAGCAGATCCATTAAGTAAAGACGCTAAACGATTATCACTCGATAAATCGTCTTGTCTTACCCAAAACACCACAACAATTTGGTTTGGTTTTCATAGTAAAAACTGGCTTTTAAATCAAAAAGTAGTTTTAGAAGTTGTGCCGTGGGTCGACACAAAACTAAATCGCGGTTGGAATCAGGAGAATAAAAACGAAATCATAAGTCTTTGTAAAACATCGACAATGGCACAAAAAATGGCCAATTCTGATGATTTTTGTGTTTGCATTTTAGAGAAAATAATGAAACAATACCGTTATACCGAGTTTCAAAAATTGTTAGCAATTGAGAAAACAAAAGTTTACAAAGACTTTGGAAACTCGTGTTATAAAGACGTTGATATTTCTAAAAACGTTTATAACGATTTAAGAGTTCAAGCTTCGGCTCTAATAAAATCGCAAAAATACAACGAAGCAATTCAGAAATTAAATACTATAATAAACGACGGAAAAGCATCGGCATTAGATTATAGTTCCATTGGTTATTGTTATATTTTGACCAAACAGTACGGAAAAGCTATTAAGTTTTTGAAAGAGGGCGAAAAATTAGATGATACCGAGCTATTAGTAAAACTAAACTTGGCGCACGTTTATTTAATAAGTGATGATTACAGCGAAGCAAAAGCAATTTATAGAAAATACCAAACTCAAAATGTTACCGATAGTTTAAGCTGGAAAGAAAAAACAAAACAAGATTTTACCATTTTCGAAAAAGCTGGTTTGCCATCAAAAGATTTTGATAAAATTTTAAAACTGTATAACTAGAATAATTTCCAACATATAAGTTATATAAGATAATTTAAGTTTACTTACTAAGCGTAGTATTTTTAAATGAACTTATATAACTTATATGGTTTAAAAAAGATATGAAAGCAACCTACCATAGATATATGCTCGAATTCAAACGCCCTTCAGGAACTTCCAGAGGGATTATGACTGAGAAAGAAACCTGGTTTATCGTTCTTGAAGAAAATGGTAAAAAAGGAATAGGCGAGTGCGGAATTCTTCGTGGCTTGAGTGCTGATGATCGAGATGATTATGAAGAAAAACTTAAATGGACTTGTGAGAATATTCATTTAGGAGAGAAAAAACTTTGGGAAGCATTACTAGAATTTCCATCGATACAATTTGGTGTAGAAATGGCTTTTTTATCTCTTAAAAGCAAAAATCCATATTTATTATTTCCTTCAGATTTTACCAATAATACAAAATCAATTGTTATTAATGGATTGGTTTGGATGGGAGAATCTTCGTTCATGAAAGAACAAATTGAAGAGAAATTAGAAGCTGGTTTTAATTGCATTAAACTTAAAATTGGCGCTATAGATTTTAATAAAGAACTCGATTTATTAAAGTTTATCAGAAGCCATTTTTCGGCCGATCAAATTGAAATTAGAGTAGATGCCAACGGCGCATTTGCTGTAGATGAAGCTTTAGATAAACTACAGCAACTAAATAAATTTCAGCTTCATAGCATCGAGCAACCAATTAAAAAAGGAAATATTCAAGCCATGGCAGCGTTGTGTCAAGCAACACCATTTCCTATTGCTTTAGATGAAGAATTAATTGGCGTATTTTCATTCGAAGAAAAAGAAAAATTACTACAGGAAATTAAACCACAATATATAATACTCAAACCAAGTTTTGTTGGCGGTTTTAGAGGAACTCAGGAATGGATTACCTTAGCCGATAAGTATAATATTGGTTGGTGGATTACTTCGGCATTAGAAAGTAATATAGGACTTAATGCTATTGCCCAATGGACATTTTTACAAAATTCAAAAATGCCACAAGGGTTAGGAACCGGAGCACTTTATACCAATAATTTTGATTGCCCTCTAGAAGTAAAGGAAGGCAAACTATGGTATAATAAATCTACGAAGTGGAATTGTGATTTTTTTGATTTACTATAGAAATAGGTTCAAAGGGACAGAGTTACAAAGGTTCAAAGGAAAAGGCTCAAAACAGCAAAGATAAAAACTTATTAATTTAAGTCTTATTTACCTTTGTCGCTTTGAGCCTTTGAACCTATTTTAGGCAATTTAATTACTCTTTTCCGCCATCCAGAGCCTCTTGCCAGTCTTTTAGTTCTTGCCATTTGCCTTGATAAGCCAATAAAGCTTGTTTTGGCCATGTTCCAGGATTATGGATTGCATAGTTTTCGCCTGCTGCATCTAGAATCGATTGAAGTTTATCAATGGTAGATTCAGAAAGAGCGTGCCAAGTTTTTATTCCGGCATCATTAAACAAAGCTTCAATTTTTGGCCCGATACCTTCAACAATTTTTAAATCATTTTCTTTTATTTTCTTACCAAAAACTGTTGCAGCAAGCGCGCTGTCAAAAACTATCGTTGGTACCGCTGCTGCAAAAGATTGTGAAGCCGAAATTTTAGATTTGGCTGCCAAGTCAGCTTCTAATGAAGCTATTTTTGCATTTAAGTTTTTTGTATTGGCTTTGCATGCATCCAAATCAGCTTGTAATGACAATGCAAGTGAATCATCTCCCTTAGAATTCATTTTTCCTAGTAAGTAGCCTAAAACTCCACAGATTAACCCCACTAGCGCAGGTATTAAGATACAAGGTATATTCATAATAGTATATTTTTGATTAATTATTTGATTGTAATTACAGTTCGTCTGTTATTCGCTTTTCCTTCAGCAGTTGTGTTTTCGCCAACAGGTTCATCCGGACCTTTTGATTCCGTAGTAATTCGAGAACCATCAATACCGTTTTTCGATAAGTACTTTTTAGAAAAATCAGCGCGTTTTTGTCCAAGAACAACATTTGCATCACGATTTCCAACATTATCACTATGACCAACGGCCAAGATCAGCGCATCTTTAACATGTTCCATATATTTAACCAAGTCCGCCACTTTTTGTTTCTCAACATCAGTTAGTTTATCACTAGATTTATTAGTGTTAAAATGAAGTACCAAAGGATCACCATTGATTTTCTCTTTTAAAATAACCCATTCGTCAGTTGAAGTTGGAGTTACTTCCAGAGCTTCAAATTTGTACTCAGCAGGTCCTAAAAGCGTATCCAAATCTGTTTTCCATTTATCAATTACCTCTCCCTTTGTATTAAATTGATCACCGGATAAACCCTTAGAAATAAAATACTTCTTGATGTCATTTGCCCTTGCTAAACCAAGATTTTCAAATGTTGTAGTGTTTTTTTCGTCAGAAGTAGCATAACCAGTAATGGTCACTTTTTGCTTTGGATTGGCAATTAGAAAAGTTTTAAGATTTTCAATTCCAATTGATACAGAATCACTAACAGGCTGGACGACTGCGAAACTGTTTTTAAGGAACTTGATGTTATCATTAGTATGATAATCAATTCCGGAACCATTTAGAATAAAAGGGACAAAAATATGCTCCTCAGCGACAACTACAGGTACTTTTTCGGTATCAACAGCTGGTGTTTTCATAGTGCAATTGCAACAAAAATTCACATACAGGAAAGTCCCTAAAATGATTGTTATTACAATGCCTAATAGATAAAGTGCTTTTTTAGACATAAGTGATAAAGTTAAGATTCTATCAAATTTAACAAAAAAATAAATACAGAATACATTAACAACGAGTTATTTTAAAGTTATGTTTCTAGTTTTGAGATAATTATGAAATCATAAGTTCGAAGCATGAGTATTTGTAAATGTCAATTAAAAGACTCCATTAAATTGAGTAACTTGCATAAAAATTAAATTTGAATAGTAAAATGGTCGAAATAGAAAGAAAGTTTTTAGTGAAATCTGATGATTTTAAAGAACAAGCTTTTACTCAAAATAAAATAGCTCAGGGCTATTTAAGTTCTGTTCCTGAAAGAACTGTTCGCGTTAGAATTAAAGGTAACAGAGGTTTTATTACGATTAAAGGAATAGGTCATCAAGGCGGAATGTCACGTTTTGAATGGGAAAACGAAATTCCTTTGGACGAAGCTCAGGAATTGCTTAAACTATGCGAAAAAGGCAAAATTGAAAAAACTCGTTTTGAAGTAAAACTAGGAAAACACATTTTTGAAGTCGACGAGTTTTATGGTGAAAATGAAGGTTTGGTAATGGCAGAAGTAGAGTTAGAGTCTGAAAATGAATCTTTTGAAAAACCGGAATGGCTTGGGGAAGAAGTAACCAATGACGAAAGATATTATAACGCCTATTTGAGTAAAAATCCATTTAAAGATTGGGAGAAATAAAATTATGAATGAATACGATTTAATAATTGTAGGAGGCGGGCCAATTGGTTTAGCTTGTGCAATTGAAGCGCAAAAGAAAAATCTAAAATATTTAATTATTGAAAAAGGCGCAATTGTAAATAGTATTTTCAATTACCCTTTGTATATGACATTTTTTTCGACTGCCGAAAGACTTGAAATTGGAGATATTCCTTTTAATTGTTTAGCACCAAAACCTGGTCGTCAGGAAGCCTTAGAATATTACCGAAATATTCATCGTTATTTTAAATTCTCGATTCATTTATTTGAAAAAGTTAGTCAGGTTAAAAAGTTAGAAAACAAGCAGTTTGAGGTTGTTACAAATAAAAATATTTATCTGTCTAAAAATGTTATAATAGCGACAGGCTTTTATGATATTCCAATTCAAATGAATGTAATAGGCGAAGAACTACCAAAAGTTCGCCATTATTATAAAGAGGCTCACGAATATGCTTTTAGAAACATTTTAGTTGTTGGCGCTAATAACTCGTCTGTAGATGCAGCTTTAGAGTGTTGGCGAAAAGGCGCGAATGTTACAATGGTTATTCGTAAAAACGAAATCAATAATCGTGTAAAATATTGGGTAAAACCTGATATCGAAAATAGAATTGCCGAAGGTAGCATAAAAGCTTATTTTGAATCAAATATTACAGAAATTCACGAAAACGAAGTTGAAATTGAAACTCCAAACGGTAAAGTTGTGATAGAGAATGACTTTGTTTTGGCGCTAACCGGTTACAAGCCTGATTTGACTTTTCTTGAAAAAATGGGAATTCAACTTTCAGAAGATGAATTAAAAACACCATCATATAACCCAGAAACAATGGAAACAAATGTTGAAGGTTTATTCTTGGCAGGCGTAGTTTGTGGCGGAATGCAAACTCATAAGTGGTTTATAGAAAACTCTCGTGTTCATGCTAGTTTAATAGTGGATCACATTAGTTCAAAATAAAAAGTTTGCCACAGATTAAAGATTTCCATGATTAATCAATTAAATCCTTTAATCTGTGGCAAAAAAATTAAGAACTACAAGAAAGCATTGAACAACCTACTTTAGATCTTGCCCAATCTGGTCGTTTTGCAAACCATTTTTCAAATTCCGGCTGTTCATCATAGGGTTTTTGCAACAGCAAATATAACTCTTCAATCAAAGAATAATCATCTTTGTCAGCGGCGTCAATGGCTAGTTGCGACATATAATTTCTTAAAACATATTTTGGATTAATTTGGTTCATTTTTTCAGAACGAACTTGATCTGAAAGTTCTTCAGTATTTAATCTTTGAAGATAAACTGTAAACCATTTTTTCCAAGATTCTAAAATATCGCCTTTAATTTCTTCAGGCAAATAGAACGAATCTTTAATTTTTTCAATCGCTTCATCCACAGAATCTGATTTTTGAACTTTACTTAAATTTCTAAAAAAGATAGTCATATCAGTTTCCGATAATTGCAAAACAGTATCTAAACCCGAAATTAATTTGTCGTCAGCTTCAGTTGAAGTAAATATTCCTAATTTACTTAAAAACATTCCTTTATAATCACGATCAAAATCAGTAATAAACGATTCTAATATCTTTTCTAAAGGCTCAGCTTCATTAATTAACGGATAAAGTGCATTAGCTAATTGATATAAATTCCACTGCGCAATTTGAGGTTGATTCCCAAAACGATATCTTCTGTTTTGACTGTCAGTAGTATTTGGAGTCCAACTCGGGTCATAATTTTCAAGCCATCCATAAGGGCCATAGTCGATAGTGATTCCGTGAACAGACATGTTATCGGTATTCATAACGCCATGTACAAAACCAACACGCTGCCAATGCAAAATCATTTCGCGGGTTTTATCAGCAACGGTTTTAAAGAACTGTAAATATTGATCTTTTGGCTCTCCTTTTATTTCCGGAAAATAATGTTTGAGATTATATTCTACAAATTGCTTTAAATTTTTGAGTTCATTGCGAGCACTAAGCATTTCAAAACTTCCAAAACGAATAAAAGACGGAGCTACGCGGCAAACAATTGCACCTTTTTCGTAAGCAGGATTTCCGTTGTACAAAATATCACGTAAAACCTGATCTCCAGACAACATTAATGAAAGCGATCGGGTAGTAGGAACTCCTAAATAATACATTGCTTCTGCGCACAAATATTCTCTTACTGAAGAACGTAAAACAGCCAAACCATCGGCAGTTCTAGAGTAAGGAGTTTTTCCTGCACCTTTTAGTTGAAGTGTAAAATTTTGATCATTATGTTCGACTTCTGTTAAGTTAATCGCGCGACCATCACCCAGTTGTCCAGCCCAATTCCCGAATTGGTGCCCTGCATAACACATCGCATACGGACGTGTTCCAGGAAGAACTTCTTTTCCTGAAAAAGTATTTAAAAATGATTCCGTTTGGATTTCATCAGCTGATATACCAACCAATTCTGCCACTTCTTTCGAAGCATGAATAAGTTTAGGATTTGAGGGTTTTGTTGGATTTACATACGAAAATAATGCATCCTTAACCTGACGAACTTCATTTTCTTCGTTTGGGTCTGCAGGTAATTCGACAGTAAATCGATTATTTATTTTTAAATTTTTCATTAGAATTTATTTTGTAACCACAGATTAAAGGGATTTAAATGATTCTTCAAAAACCTCAGTGAGATTTTAAAGTAAGTAAGGAAAACCATTCTCCTCCCTTTAATCTGTGGCATAATCTTTTTAGTCAACCAATTGATTCGCGTACATTTTTTTTAGCCTTTGAATTTTAGGATCAATTACGATTTGGCAATAACGCGCTTCCTGATTGTTATTATAGTAGTTTTGATGATCTTCTTCGGCTTCATAAAAAACTTCAAAAGGAGTTAATTCTGTAACAATTGGGGTTTCATAAAAATGTTTAACTTCCTCAAAAACCTCCTCTGCAATTTCTTTTTGCTCTGCATCATGATATAAAATGATCGAACGATATTGAGTTCCGCTATCAGCTCCCTGACGATTTAAAGTTGTTGGATCATGACTTGTCATGAATATAAAAATCAAATCATGATATGAAATTATGTCAGGGTCGTAAGTAACCAGAATAACCTCGGCATGACCAGTTCTGCCCGTACAAACTTCGCGATAGGGAGGATTCTTGATAAAACCTCCAGAATAACCTGATTTTAAGGATTCTATTCCTTTTAAACGCTGAATTACAGCTTCAATACACCAAAAACATCCGCCACCAAAAGTAGCTACTGATAAATTTTCCATAAAATAGTATTGTTTTAAGTTCTATTGCCCCATTAATCCGATAGAATATTGTGATAAATTATTAAAAAAAAGAGTATTTAATTAAAGATACTAAACGGTTATTTAATGTTTGAAGTTTACAATTGATAAATTCGCAATTCTATAAAAAAGCGATATATTTGCAATCAAACACAGGCACACTAATGAATAGCAAAAATAATACCATCAGTTTAGAAACCTATTTTCAGGATTTTAGACAGCATATTGTTGGAATTGAACAAGAATTTACATCTCCATATGGCAAGAAAAAGATCATTTATACAGATTGGACTGCCAGCGGAAGGTTATACAGACCTATTGAAGAGAAGCTTTTGAATGATTTTGGCCCTTTTGTGGCAAATACTCATACCGAAACTACTGTGTCAGGTACTGCCATGACAAAAGCGTATCATCATGCCAGAAATATCATTAAACGTCATGCAAATGCAAATAATGATGATGTTTTAATTACTGACGGAACTGGAATGACTGGTGTTGTTAATAAATTTCAGCGTATCCTGGGCCTAAAAATTCCTGAGAATTTAAAGGATTGTACTGTAGTTCCTGCCGAAAAAAAACCAGTAGTTTTTATTTCACATATGGAGCATCATTCTAATCAAACATCTTGGTTAGAGACTATTGCCGATGTTGAGATTATTCCTTCATGCGAAAAAGGACTTTTTTCTCTAGACAATTTAGCGCAGTTATTAGAAAAATATAAAGACAGAACTATAAAAATTGCTTCGATAACTTCATGTTCGAATGTAACAGGATTAAAAACTCCTTTCCATGAAGCTTCAAAATTAATGCACCAACATCACGGTGTTTGCTTTGTAGATTTTGCTTGTTCGGGACCGTATGTAGAAATCGACATGCATCCTGAAGATCCTGAAGCTTATTTGGATGCCGTTTTCTTTTCTCCACATAAGTTTTTAGGCGGGCCAGGAACTTCTGGCGTTTTGATTTTCAATAAAAAGTTATACAATAATATGATTCCTGATTGTCCTGGTGGAGGAACAGTAAGCTGGACTAATCCGTGGGGAGAACACAAATATATTGACAATATTGAAGATCGCGAAGATGGTGGAACTCCGGGTTTCTTGCAAGTTATTAAAACTGCATTGGCAATTGAGCTAAAAGAAGAAATGGGAATTGAAAACATTTTGCAACGTGAACACGAAATTGTTGATTTTGTATTTAATGAATTGGATACAGTGCCAAATATTAAAATTTTGGCAGGACAACATAAAAATCGTCTAGGAGTTGTTTCCTTTTTTATCGAAAATCTTCACTTTAATTTAGGTGTAAAATTATTGAATGATAAATTCGGAATTCAAACTAGAGGAGGATGTAGTTGTGCCGGAACTTACGGACACTTTTTGCTGCATGTAGATCAAGAAACGTCAAACAAACTGGTTAATGAAATTACTATTGGTGATTTGATAAAAAAACCAGGATGGATTAGAATGTCGATTCACCCAACTACAACTGATGAAGAAATTGCTTTTGTTTGCGAAAGCATTAAAGATCTAGCTAAAAACCACGAAACTTGGGCTTTAGATTATTCTTACAATAAAAATACAAACGAGTTTGTACATAAAAATGCCACTTCGTTTGAAGACGAATTGGTTGCAGGTTGGTTTAAATCTTAAATTAACGCAGACCTTAAAATAAAAAATAAACCCGACAAGTTTTTAAAAATTTGTCGGGTTTATTTTTTCTTGAAAATTGTTCTATTTTGTTTCTTGAAACTTTTTTAGAGACAATAATGCTTGTTCCTGAATTTTTTTCTGAAAAAAACCAGTCCATCCTAATAAATATCCTGTAACTCCAAAAGCTTGTTTTGACCATTTGTAAACATCAAAACTGTCAATATGTTTAATGATTAACCCGTCTTGAAAAGTAAACTCGGCAGATATTCTATTGATTACGTTTCTATTAGTTTTACTAAAGTTATATGTCGCAATCCATTTTGCTCTACCAGTAAAATCATCAGCCTTTATGTCTGAAAATTCTATTTTAATATTGCCTTTGCTTTTTAAAATCAACATTTTCCACATGTCAGAAACTTGTTCTTCTTTTAATAAGCCAAAAGCAGGATCTACAAAATGAATTTTTGGATGGTAGCATTCGCACATTGTTTTGGCGTCAGCGTTTGCAAAAGCAGTATAGAATTTTGTTATTAATGCCTCGTTAGGATTCATAAAATGGAAAAATTTAGAGTATAAATATAAGATTTATTATATAGCCAATAAATTTATAATGCACTTATTGCAGCTGCTGTGTCGAATGTTTTTTTTGATTTATCAAATGCAGTCGAAAAGTAAGACATTTTGTTTGAAGCTGTAAAATAACCAGTTTGATCTCCAAAAGTATTTGAAGTTCCTTTAATTATAAATCTAATTGCTTTGATATCAGTCTTTTTTAATTTAATCATTTCGGCTGGAGTAAAATAATAGTAAGATGAAGTTTTACCATCGACGGTTTCATTGCTGTTTTTATCTGTGCAAGCAATAACATCACCGTTTACTAAATCGACATAAACTCCACCGGAGATTCTGGTTTTGTCGTTTGAGATCCCTATAGTTAATTTTAAAATTCCTCCTTTATCTGTTTTCGCAATCTGAACATCTGCTTCGCCTGTAAAAACATATTTTTCGCAAATAAAAGTATAAGTCTGAGTTGCCGGAAAAGGTTTTGAGCCTTTTACAATCATAGTTTCCTGAGCATTTGCAAAAGTCGCGATTAACAGTATTATAAAAAAAGGCAGTTTTAAATTCATAGTCTATACTTTATTATTCAGTTGTTTTAGCATCAAATTTTTCATCCCAATCCATAGATTTTATGGCCGAAATTAAATTGTCTTCATTTACAAAAATGCGCAATTCTTTATTGGCCACTTTTTTGGTATAAAGAGCGCGGTAACGGTAAATGACTTCTTTTTTAGTTTTATAAACGCCATCAAGTTTTAAATCTATAAAGCTTCCGTAATACTGTCTAAATCTTTGACAAGTTTTAGTCAAGCGCTCTTCGGTTGTGTTTTCCATAACCGATTTGGTAACTTCAGTTTCATTAAAAGGCTTAAACTTTGATGTATTGCAAGTTTCTAAAACTCGCTTTCCTAATTCATAAGCTTTCCTCTGCTGATTAGAGTTTACTTCCGCACTGGAAACTTTTTTAATTTTCAAATCTTCAGTATCTCTACTAATCGTTTTAGATTTACATCCAATTAACAACAACAAACATATGATCAATCCTGCTTTCTTCATAACTATTTAAGTAATTTTTAATAATAAGTTGGGGTCGGGGCAATTTTCTATATAAAAGTTCAGGTCGTTTGTACTGCAAACGCCGGGATAATCGCCAGAATACGCTTCAATATTGTGTATAATCTGAAAGTGTAAATGCGGAGCATAATCTCCATTAACGTCTGAACTCCCTAAGTTTCCAATCTGTTCACCCTTATTAAAAAATGTCCCAACGCTAAGGTTTTCTATACTTTCTAACGATAAATGTCCGTATAAAGTATAAAAAATTTCATTTTCGACTGTATGTTCTAATATTATAGTTGGTCCATAATCGCCTAAACCAATATTGTTTTTAAAGCTATGTACTTTTCCATCAATTGGTGCAATAACTCTCGTACCTACTTTAGTCCATAAATCTAAACCAATATGAATATTTCTTTCTGAAATAGAATCATTTTTAAAAATAGTACTTCTTTGATATAAAGTCCGACCTTCAATATATCCGCCAAAAGCAACTTCGGCATTATTCTTTTTTAAAAAATTAGAAATAAAAAGTTCGAAATCGTCTGCATTTTCAGGTTTATTAGCGATTAATTCGGAATTGGTTACAGATAAATCTAAAACAATATATTTTGAAAGTTCGATGTTTGAGTCAATAACTGTAGTAGGCGGTAAGGATTTTAAAATCGAGGGAAGAGGTTTCATAAATTAGGTTAGTTTTTCAATAATTATTAATTCATTATGCACTTCTATGCGGGGCAGCATTTTTGCAGTGAATAATTGAGGGTTTATTTCAGAAATATATTTTTGGTTTCGAACATTATGAGATTCATCCAAAATCATAGTATTAAAAAGAATGAAACCTTTGTTTTGCAAAAGAGAACAAATGTGTCCGCTAAAAAAGCTTTCAAATAAAAAGTTTGGCATTTTGATGTCTTCAAAAACATCAATAATAATTAGATCGTACTTGTCTTTTGTTTTTAAAACAAATTCAAATGCATCATCTATAACAACTTCAAGCTGTTTTATTTCATTTAGATTAAAATATTCGTTTGCGATTTTAATTATGTCAGGATCAATTTCTACACCAGTAATTTTTCCTTTAAATGAAATTTCGTCAACCAATGTTTTAATTACGCTACCACCGGCAACTCCTAATAATAAAATATGATCCATTTTCAGGATAGCTTCATAACTAATATTTCGAAGTCCATACCTTAATATACGTTGCAAGCTTCCGTATGAGTAATTTGTATTTTCAGAATCCAGTACCAATTCGCCATTTGCCCAAGTAACTTCAATCATTTTGCTTCTTTGGGATTTTTTTTTAAATATTTTAACGGGAATAAGGTAACTGAATAATTTTTGAATCATTTTTAAATGCTTTTACTCAAAAATACCACTTTAAATCTTTTATTTTGCACTATAAAATAAATTTTAATGAAAAAACAATTCTATAAATTCATCTTTCTAAAGCTAATGGGCTGGAAAATAGTAGGAATTGAAAATGCCGAAGTGAAAAAATGTATTCTAATGGTCATGCCGCATACAAGTAATCATGATTTTTATTTGGGAATTTTTACTCGTGGAATATCTGGATTAGAAATGAACTGGGTTGGAAAGAAGGAACTTTTTAGATTTCCATTCGGTTATTATTTTAGAAGTGCAGGAGGAGAGCCATTAGATCGCACTGGCGGATTAAATAAAGTGGACTCTATTGCATCTATTTTTGATCGAAAAGAAGTTTTCCGTTTAGCCGTTGCTCCGGAGGGAACTCGTAAAGGTGTAAAAGAAATTAAAACCGGATTTTATTATATTGCGCTTAAAGCAAATGTTCCTATTGTGCCAGTTGCTTTCGATTGGGGTAAAAAAGAAGTTAGTTTTGGCAAACCGTTTTTCCCTACGGGAGATTACGAATCTGATTTACAAATTCTGAAAAAACATTATGAAGGTGTAATTGGTAAAATTCCCGAAAACATGACTTATTTGTAAATTTTCAATATTTTTTCTAGTTGCGTGAGAATCGCTCAAACGAAAAATATTTTCAAAAATTTTCAAATACACAAAAATTAAAAACTACGGGGCATATGCCTTAAATGTCCCGTTTTTATAAAAAATTACAATTTTCTCAATTTCCCCTTCTTCGGGATTTATTTTTGAGTTTTGGCTTCCTGCAAAATTTTGCATTTCTGGTTTTACTTCTTCCTTATGATTAACGTCTGAAAATAAATCTCCAACACTATTATTTTCATTTGCTGAAAAAGGAGTAGAAGGGATTTTAATTTCAGAAATAGTATCAGTTCTTTTTTCAATAGTTTCTTCCTCGGTTTTAGGAAAACTTCCTTTACCATTTAAAATCCAGTATAGATCTACGTCGGGAAAAACTTCAAGAATTTTCATTACAAAATCTAAGCTAGGTTTGTTTCGTCCTGAGAGCAGGTGAGACATACTTGATCGTTGCACACCAATTCTATCAGCAAAAGTAGAGGCATTTAAAGCGTAATAGTCTAGTATAATTTCAAGACGTTTTACAAAATCATCGATGTTTACCATTGTAAATTATTGTTTAAAATCCGAGGGTTTACAAATGTAACTAAAAGATATCATTAAAGCAATTTTACAGTTGTAAATCATATATTTAAGAGATAAAATAGAGCAGTGTTACTTTAAATAAAGATGTGTAAGTAATTGAATAACAATGGGTATTTTTATATTAATTAAAGAAATAACAAATGTTAACTTCTTCTGTAATAAATGCAAGGTTTAGACTAAAATATCTGTTTACAATTCTAAATTCTTTTATATTTCCGCTGTTTACAATTGTAAAAATAAAGATGTTTACTTTTGTAAACTAATCAAAAGACAATGAATTTAGAAGAATTATTTGACCAAAACAAAGAACAATCAATAGAAGGTAGATATCTAACTTTAGATCATATTGAACCTTTATTAGAAAAACTCAATACTAATAATCAGGTAAAAGTTATTGGTAAATCTGTTTTAGGAGAACCTATATATAGTTACGAAGTTGGAACCGGAGAAACTCGTATTTATCTTTGGTCGCAAATGCACGGAAATGAGAGCACCACCACAAAAGCGCTTTTTGATTTTATAAATGTGCTCAATAGCGGATCTGAATTTGCAGAGAAGCTTTTAAAAAACTTCACCTTTTATAGTATTCCAATATTAAATCCTGATGGAGCAAGACTTTATACTCGTGAAAACGCCAACAAAGTTGATTTAAACCGAGATTCTCAAAATCTAACTCAACCAGAAAGCAATGTTTTAAGAGAAGTTTTTGAGACTTTCAAACCTCATTATTGTTTTAATCTTCACGATCAACGAACCATTTTTGGCGCTGGCTCAACAGGAAAACCTGCAACAGTTTCATTTTTAGCACCTTCTTATAATGAAGAAAGAGAAATAAATGATAATCGTTTAAAAGCTATAAATGTTATCGCCGGAATTAATGATGTTTTGCAAAAATACATTCCGGGACAAGTTGGACGTTTTGATGATTCGTTTAATATCAATTGTATAGGAGATACATTTCAGTTTTTAGGAGTACCAACAATTTTATTTGAAGCAGGGCATTTCCCTAATGATTACGAGCGAGAAATCACTCGAAAGTTCATATTTTTCTCACTTATTTCGAGTTTTGAACTGATAAGCGAAAACGTTTTAGTTGATAATAGAATTAATGATTATTTGAATATTTCACAAAATAAAGTGGTTTTTTATGATTTTATGTATAAAAATATCAAAATAAATTATGATGGTATCGAAATTATTACGAATTTTGTCGCACAATACAAAGAAGAATTGATTGAAAATAAGATTCATTTTAATGCTTACATAATTGAAGTAGGCGAATTGGAAAATTATTTTGGACATTACGAATATGATGGAAAAGAAGCTATTTATTCCGATGATCTCAGTAATTTTCCGAAATTGAATCAAAAGGCAGATTTTTATTTAAATAAAAATGTTAAATTTGTTAACGGATTGATAAAAAGTTAATTTTTATGTGAATTTGTTGTTTTTTATATATATTTTTATACTTTGTAATAGCAATTAGTAATATTAATTAAAGAATTATGAGTAAATTTCGTTTAGATGAAGTAGATCACCAGATTTTAGATATGTTAATAGACAATACGAGAGTTCCGTTTACTGACATTGCAAAAAAACTATTGATATCTGCTGGTACAGTGCATGTTAGAGTAAAGAAAATGGAAGACGCAGGTATAATAATGGGGTCTTCATTGGCTTTGGATTATGATAAATTAGGATATTCATTTATTGCATATGTAGGGGTGTTCCTTAATAATACGTCTCAAACTAAATTTGTATTAGAGCGAATCAACCAAATTCCATTCGTAACAGTAGCATCTGTAACGACAGGAAAATTTAACATCTTTTGCAAAATTAGAGCAAAAGACACTAAACACGCGAAAGAAGTTATCTTCATGATTGATGATATCGAGGGTGTTTACAGAACAGAAACTATGATTTCATTAGAAGAAAGTATAAACGATAAGAAGCGTTTGATGCATACTATTTTTAAAAATATGTAATACTTTCTTGAATGCTATATTAAAATATAACCTCAAGTTTATTCTTGGGGTTTTTTTATGACTAATTAACCAAACAACTATAACACGATTATGTATACGTTACCCAAAATTGAACGTTTTAATCAAGATGTTCTCTCAAAATACCACATTTATAATAGTGTATTTATAACATTGCCCTTTGATTCTATTGATAATACTGGAGTTTTGCTGCCATTATTTACAGAAACTTGCGAAACAGGATTTAAAAAACAAGAAACTCCAAAAGAGATTTTTGATTTTTTCTCAAATAAATTTCTAAATAATGCTTCTGAGACTGAAAAAATCGATCTTATGTTTCGATTTATTCAATATATAGAACGCCAAATTGTACTTTTTGATGCGATTGAAGATGCTGCTTTTCCGGAAGTGAATAACATGGAAGGACGTGGTTCTTTGCGTGATATTAAAGAGAAATCTGATGCAAAAGAGAAAGATGATGAATTGATCGAATTCTTAGAAAACTTTAACGTTAGAACTGTTTTAACAGCGCATCCAACACAGTTTTATCCTGGGCCAGTTCTAGGAATTATAAATGATTTGACCGAAGCTATTCGTTTAAATGATTTATTGAAAATAAAACAATTATTGGCGCAGCTTGGAAAAACACCTTTTATCCAAAATGAAAAACCGAATCCATACGATGAGGCGGTTTCTCTTATTTGGTATTTAGAAAATGTATTCTATGCTACCTCTGGAGAAATAGTACATTATTTGCAAAAAAATATCCTTCAAGGAAATGCAATTCAAAATCAGTTAATCAAGCTTGGATTCTGGCCAGGAGGAGATCGTGATGGAAATCCTTTTGTTACTACAGAAATTACCTTAAAAGTTGCTGAACGTTTACGTACTTCGATTTTGAAGTGTTACTACATCGAAATGAGAAACTTAAAACGTAAGCTAACATTCTCAGGTGTAGACACTTTAGTAGCAGAACTTGAACATAAACTTTATCGTTCTGTTTTTTATTCTAAAGGCGAAATTTATATCACATTAGAAGAATTGTTAACGCAATTAAACCTAATTAGAGATATAATTATAGAAAAACATCAGTCTCTTTACTTAGACGAATTAGAAGCATTTTTAGTAAAAATTAATCTTTTTGGTTTTCATTTTGCAACTTTAGACATACGTCAAAATAGTAAAATTCACGACGCAGTATTTAAAGATGTTGTAAATCATTATTTGAATTCTGGATCATCGATATTTCCTTCAAATTATTTTGAACTTTCAGAGTCAGAAAAATTAGTTGTTTTATCTAAAGTTAGAGGAGAATTAAACCCTAGTGATTTTGAAGATGAAATTACCAGATCTACATTAGAGTCAGTTCAGGCAATCAAAACAATTCAGGAAAACAATGGAGAGTTTGGAGCAAATCGTTATATTATTAGTAATAATGAAAGTGCGCTGAATGTCATGGAAACTTTTGCCATGATCCGATTAAATAATTGGGAGAATCCTACGGTTGATATCATTCCGCTTTTTGAATCCGTTGATGATTTGCAAAATGCTCATGAAATTATGGAGCAATTGTATACTAATCCAGAATATTCTAAGCATTTGCAAGCGCGAGGAAATAAGCAAACGATCATGTTAGGTTTCTCTGACGGAACCAAAGATGGTGGTTATTTAATGGCTAACTGGAGTATTTATCAAGCAAAAATTGCATTGACTGAAATTTCTAGAAAATACGGAATTAAAGCTATTTTCTTTGATGGTCGTGGTGGACCTCCAGCTCGTGGTGGTGGAAAAACACATAAGTTCTATGCTTCTTTAGGACCAAAGATTGAAAATAACGAAATTCAGATTACTGTTCAAGGGCAAACTATTAGTTCTAATTTTGGAACTTTAGATTCTTGTCGTTATAATATTGAGAATTTATTAAGTGCCGGCGTAACGAATCAGGTTTTTAGTAAGGAGAAAAATGAATTGAGTACTGAAGAAACTGCAATTTTAACTCAGTTGGCTGATTTAGGATATGATAAATATTTGAGTTTTAAAAATCACCCAAAATTTATTCCGTATTTGGAAAAAATGAGTACGTTGAAATATTACTCTAAAACAAACATTGGAAGTCGCCCTTCTAAAAGAAGCAAATCAGAATCTTTAGATTTTGCCGATTTAAGAGCAATTCCTTTTGTAGGTTCTTGGAGTCAATTGAAACAAAATGTACCAGGATTTTTTGGTGTTGGATCTGCTCTAAGACATTTTGAAGAAACGAATCAATGGGATAAAGTTCATGATTTATATCACAACTCATTATTCTTTAAAACGCTTCTTGAAAATAGTATGATGTCATTGGCTAAGTCATTTTTACCACTAACAGCATACATGAAAAATGATCCTGAATTTGGTGAATTTTGGCAAATTATTTACGATGAATTTTCAGAAACGAAACGTCTTTTGTTGAAAATTGCAGGTCATAAAACTTTGATGGAAAACTATCCTGATGGTATAGCATCTATTCAAGTGAGAGAGCGTATCGTATTGCCATTGTTGACAATACAACAATATGCTTTGTTAAGAATTAATGAATTAAACAAAGAAAACAACAGTAACGAAGAGTTGATAAAAGTATACGAAAAAATTGTTACAAGATCACTTTTTGGAAATACGAACGCAAGTAGAAATTCAGCTTAATTAGAAATTTTTCTAGATTGTGTAACTAAATAAATATCTTAAAATGAGTATCACGAAATTAACTGAAAGTGAATATTCCGGGCCTTTTGCAAATTATGTTCGAGAGGCGGGAGAAATTAATTTGATTGAGGAATTAGAAATTTCCCTTCACGCATTTATTAGATTTGTTCAAAATATTCCTTTGGATAAATTTGATTATCGTTATGCAGAAGGAAAGTGGACAATCAAAGATATTATTCAACATTTAATTGATAGCGAACGTGTTTTTGCTTATCGCGCTTTGAGATTTTCCAGGAATGACAAAACTCCTTTACCGGGTTTTGAAGAAAATGATTATGTAAATAATACAGATGCAAACAAAAGAAGTATTCAGGATTTATTAACTGAACTTTCTGCTGTAAGACATTCTTCATTATTGTTTTACAAAAGTCTTTCTGAAGAACAACTTGCAAGAATTGGAACCGCTTCAACGCATCAACTTTCGGTTCGCGCGTTAGGCTTTGTAATTATTGGACATCAAAAACATCATCAAAAAGTATTTGAAGAAAGATATTTATAGATATTTAAAAATTAAGATAAAAAATCCTGTAAAGTGTATTCTTTACAGGATTTTTTTTATTTACATAATTTTGTGTGTCAAGTTAAGGAACTCTATAAGGATGATCGAGCTATTTACGAAAATCCTTTAATTTCTCAGTGTGAAATAAAATGCAAAACTAAAATTGTCATTTCGACCAAAGGGAGAAATCACACTTATGAATCGACAAAGGATGAAACTTTCTTTATGGATTTCTAGTGTGATTTCTCCCTTTGGTCGAAATGACAAAATAAACCAAAAGGGGGTTTAATTATTTATTTCGTTCAACAATAGCAAGACCTAATCGAATTTTATCATAAGATAATTTTTCATCAAAATGATCAAAATATGGCTTTAAGGCCGTTGGATATTCTAAATCGATTTGTGCTTTATGTAATAACATAACTTCATCATCAGAAACAAACTGACTCAAATCGATATCATTTCCATCAACATATAATTTTGCTAAATGCGAAATTATAGTGGTTAACCCTAAATTTCGTTGTACGGCAATTTCCTTTACAGAAATTCCGCTTTGAAATAATTCTAAAGTTGTTTTATAAGTGTTGCCTTCTTTTTTCGACTTCGCTTTTTTCTTTTTTGCATTTTCGTAGTAAACGATTGCATCAATAAACTCTTGACCGTATTTTTCTAGTTTTGCATTTCCAACTCCATCAATAGCAAGAAATTCTTCATCGCTCATTGGTCGCAAAGTTTCCATTTGTCTAAGTGATGCATCACTAAAAATTACATAAGCAGGAACTTCTTCGTCCTGAGCAATTTCATAACGTAATTTTCGAAGTATTTCAAAAAGAGAACTTTTTGCTGCTTTGGTTTTAGTTTCTTTAATTTCGTTTTTATCAATTACTTTTTTAACAACTGTATTTAATTTTACATTTTCTCCCTCAAACAAAACTTTTTTAGCAAAAGGAGTTAATAAAATTTTATTGTGCTGATGAAAGGCAATTTCGCAATATCCCAAATTGATTAACTGAATTAAGTACTGATTCCAATCATACCATGAAATATCGGCACCAATTCCGTACGTTTTTAAGCTTTGATAATTTTTTTCGTAGATATACGCGTTTCTCGAGCCTCTTAAAAAATCTACAATTACAGCCAAAGGCTCAGATTCTTGCAAACGACTAATTGCCGACAATGCTTTTTGCGCGAGAATCGTACCATCGAAAAAAGTTGGAGGATTTTTGCAAATATCGCAATTACCGCAATTCTCTTTAACCAATTCGCCAAAGTAAGAAAGTAGAATTTTTCTGCGACAGCTTAAAGCATCGGCATATTGCTTCATTCTTTCTAGTTTTGCCAACTGAACATCAGAATTTAAACCTTCAGAAGCAAATTTCTGAAGCTGAATTACATCGGCATAACTTTCAAATAAAACAGTTTCAGCAGGTAATCCGTCACGACCTGCACGACCAATTTCCTGATAATAACCCTCAATGTTTTTTGGTAAATTATAATGTATAACCCAACGTACATTAGATTTATCGATTCCCATTCCAAAAGCAATAGTTGCACAAACCACTTGACAATCATCATTAATAAATTCGTCTTGAGTTTTTGCTCGTATCTTATTATCTAAACCCGCATGATATGCTTTTGCCGTAACACCACTTTTTTGCAATTTCAACGCCAGTTCTTCTGTAGTCTTTCTGCTTAAACAATATATAATTCCAGATTCGTTAGGCTTTTTTTCGACAAAATCAATTATTTGTTTTACGCGATCTAATGCTGGACGAACTTCTAAACTTAAATTTTTTCGATCAAAAGAGGCTACAAAAGTTTTTGGGTTTCTTAATTTTAATTGTTTAGTAATATCTGTACGGGTTGCTTTATCTGCAGTTGCAGTCAGTGCAAGAACCGGAGTAGAAGGGAAGCGGCTTTTTAAATATCCTAAATTAGTGTAAGCTGGTCTAAAATCGTGACCCCAAGACGAAATACAATGTGCTTCGTCTATCGCAATTAAACTAACAGTCAATTCGTTAAAAACTACATCTAAATAAGATAAGCTTTCTGGAGCAATATAAACAAGCTTAAAAGTATTTGATTTTAAATTGTCGATATAAAATTGCTGTTCTTCACTAGATTGACTACTATTTATATAACAAGCAGAAATTCCGTTTGTTTTTAAACTATCAACCTGATCTTTCATTAAAGCAATCAAAGGAGAAATTACAATAGTTATTCCGGGTAAGACTAATGCCGGCAATTGAAAACAAATTGATTTTCCTCCACCAGTTGGCATAATCGCCAATGTATCTTGTCCCGAAAGGATTGTATTTATAATGGTTTCCTGATTGGGTCTGAATTTTTCAAATCCAAAGTTTTCTTTTAATTTGGCATGTAGAACTTCTGAAGTCATTGGGCTGATATTTACAGATTGTTAAATATAATAAAAAATATTAAATATAGTATTTTTCTTATATTTAAAAACCTTTTTATAACTAATAAAAAAGGAACCCGTATAGAGTTCCTTTAGTTTATTTTGTAAGAGATGAATTAATCTTCATCATCTTCATCTTCGTCTTCGTCAGCAATATCGTCTGGATCTCTATCTTCATCATCTTCGTCTCCACCATCAGTATCTGGTTTGTCTTGAGTGTCATCATCATCGTCATCATCTGCATCGTCATCAAGATCAAGTCCTTTTACTGGTTCGATTGTATCAACGTCAAGATCGATATCATCGTCTTCGTCGTAATTCTCGATTCTGTCAGCAAGTTTAGTACTAATTTTTACTAAATAAATAGTGTCTTCAGTACGAACTTCAACAGCTTCGATCAATTCGTTTTTAGCGTTTCTAAAACGGATAACATCCGAATCGTCATAACCATCAGGAAATTTTTCTACAAGAAGGTTCAAAATTTCATTGGTAAGTTTAGCGTAGTCTACTATAACTCTTTTCATAAATATCCTATAAATCTAATAAGTAAGCAAAAATTAACGGAGCAACAATTGTAGCATCCGACTCGATAATGAATTTTGGAGTTTTGATATCTAATTTACCCCAAGTAATTTTCTCATTTGGAACTGCTCCAGAATACGAACCATAACTAGTTGTTGAATCTGAAATTTGACAGAAATAACTCCAAAACGGAATATCATGCATTTCCATATCTTGGTACAACATTGGTACGACACAGATAGGAAAATCTCCTGCAATACCACCACCAATTTGGAAAAATCCAATTCCGTTAGTGCTATTTTTTGGATACCAATCAGCAAGGAATGTCATATATTCAATTCCAGACTTCATGGTAGAGGCTTTTAATTCACCTTTAATTACGTATGAAGCAAAGATATTTCCCATTGTACTATCTTCCCAACCTGGAACAATAATAGGTAAATTTTTCTCAGCAGCTGCATACATCCAGCTATCTTTTAAATCAATTTCGTAATATTCTTCTAAAACTCCTGATAACAACATTTTGTACATGAATTCATGAGGAAAATAACGTTCTCCTTTATCATCAGCATCTTTCCAGATTTTGTAAATGTGTTTTTGTAAACGACGGAATGCTTCATGCTCAGGGATACAAGTATCAGTAACACGATTTAATCCTCTTTCTAATAAAGCCCATTCGTCTTCTGGTGTTAAATCACGATAGTTTGGCACTCTTTCGTAGTGAGAGTGTGCTACTAAGTTCATGATATCTTCTTCTAGATTGGCTCCAGTACATGAAATAATTTGTACTTTATCTTGTCTAATTATTTCGGCAAAAATTTTACCAATTTCTGCTGTACTCATAGCGCCAGCCATACTTACCATCATTTTAGCACCATTTGCTAATTGCTGTTCGTATGCTTTTGCAGCATCAACTAAAGAAGCAGAGTTAAAGTGTAAATAATGTTTTTCAATAAACTGACTGATTGGTCCTTTCATTTTTTTTGTTTTTTTTGTTTTTGAATTAAAAGTTTAACCTTTTAGATGATACTGCAAATTAATAATTTTATAGATATTAACATTTAATTTGCAGGTTTTTTTTTATGCTTTTTTTGTATAACCTAAAATCTTCAATACATCATCAGAAGTTTGTTGTTCTGAGAAAACCTCAGTTGCCAAAATTCCATTTTCATCGCGATCTATCAGAATATGTTTAGGTTGTGGAATTAAACAGTGGTGTAAACCTCCGTAACCTCCAATGGTTTCTTGATACGCACCAGTATTAAAGAAACCAATATATAATGGCTTTTCTTTGTTGTATTTAGGCAAATAAATAGCATTCATATTTTGTTCTGAATTGTAATAATCGTCACTATCACAAGTCAAACCTCCTAGTAAAACCCGCTCGTAAGTATCATTCCAACGGTTAACCGCCAGCATAATAAAACGTTTATTTATTGCCCAAGTATCTGGCAAAGTAGTTATGAAAGACGAATCAATCATATTCCATTTTTCTCTATCATTTTGTTGTTTTTGATACAAAATCTGATAGATTGCGCCACCGCTTTCACCTACTGTAAATGATCCAAACTCAGTAAAGATATTTGGTACATCAACTTCGGCTTCATCACATGCAATTTTAATTTGATTGATAATTTCATCAATCATATATTGATAATCGTACTCGAAAGCCAATGAGTTTTTAATAGGAAAACCACCTCCAATGTTCAAACCATCAAGAGTAGGGCATTCCTTTTTTAGCGCAATGTACACTTTTATACATTTTACTAACTCATTCCAGTAATACGATGTATCGTTTATTCCGGTATTGATAAAAAAGTGAAGCATTTTCAGCTCTAGTTTATCATTTTCCTGAATTTGTTTTTTATAGAATGATACTATGTTTTTGTATCCAATTCCTAATCTAGAGGTATAAAACTCAAATTTAGGTTCTTCCTCAGCAGCAATACGAATTCCAATTTTAAATTTTCCTTTAATTTCAGCCTGAAGTAAATCTAACTCTTCGTAATTATCAATAATCGGAATAGTATTTTTATGTCCGTTATTAATTAATCTCGCAATGTTAGATATATATTCATCTCTTTTAAAACCATTACAGATAACATATGTACTTTTATTGATTTTACCATTTTCAAGCAAATTTTCTACGATATTAACATCAAAAGCTGAAGATGTTTCTATGTGAATGTTATTCTTGAAGGCTTCATTCATAATATACTCAAAATGAGAGCTTTTTGTGCAATAACAGTAGTAGTATTTTGCTTCGTACTTGTTTTTTTCCATTGATTTTCTGAACCAAGCTTTTGCCTTGTTTATGTTTTCAGAAATCTGTGGTAAATAAGTAAATTTTAATGGTGTACCATATTGTTCAACCAATTTCATCAAATCAATATTGTGAAATTGTAAGTTGTCTTTATTTAATTTAAATTCCGTTTGAGGAAAGTAATATGTTTGATTAATTAGATCAGAATATTTTGTATTCATTTATATTTCAATATTTTAAGAATGTATTTTTAAATTTAGTAAACGGTGCTAAATCTATAAATCAAACTCTAATATTTGCAAATACAATTTGCAGCTTTTCATGTTCTGCTTTCGAGTATTGAAAAACATCAAAAAACAACGGACTTTTACTATTATAAAAACGGTTCAACATCCTTAGCAAGGAACTGTTGAGTCTGTTTCTATAAGAACTAAATTGTGTTTGTTTATTGTTTGTTTTCATTGTGGCAAATGTAAAAAATAATATATACCTAAAGCAATGCTTTTTATTAAAAAAAGTTTAAGATTTATAATCCTCAAACGCATCTAGAATCAATTTATTTTCAACCGATTGGTTAATTTTTATTTTTCCGATTCCTTCAATTAACGCAAATTGAATTAAACCGTATTCATTTTTTTTGTCGTGAATTAGTAATTCTAAGATTGGTTCGATGTCATTTTCTTCAATTTTTACATCGTCGTAAATGCTTTTAATTGCAGTTTTAATTTCGGCATATTCATCTGCTGTAATTAAATTTTTATGCAATGAAATATAACTTTCGAGAATCATTCCAATAGCAATTGCTTCACCATGTAATAGTGTTTTTTTAGATTCACTCTCTAAAAAGTAACTTTCTATAGCATGACCTAGAGTATGTCCAAAATTTAAGGCTTTACGAATACTTTTCTCAGTAGGATCTTGTATTACTATATTGTTTTTAATTTCAACAGAACGGTAAATCAGTTCATCTAATGCATTGTAATCAATTGCGGCTAAATCTAAAAATTGTTTCCAATAAGCTGCATCATAGATAAGACCGTGTTTTAGCATTTCTGCCAAACCAGAACGCATTTCGGCTTGCGACAATGTTTCAAGATACTGCGTGTCAATTAATACCATTTGAGGTACGTTAATTACACCTATTTGGTTTTTAAGATTACCTAAATCGACACCTGTTTTTCCACCAACAGACGCATCAACCATAGATAAAAGGGTAGTAGGGATATTGATAAAATCTACACCGCGTTTAAAAGTTGAAGCAACAAATCCTCCTAAATCTGTCACAACACCACCACCAAGATTAATTACAAGTGATTTTCTGTCTGCTCCAAGTTCCGTTAAGACATTCCAGATCTGAATGCAGGTTTCGATATTTTTATTAGCTTCTCCGGCCTCAAATTCAATAATTTCAATATTTAAATCCGTTTCAAGTAAAGGCAAAAATTTAGGCAAACAATGCTCATTCGTTTCATTATCAACTATAATAAACAAATTTGAGTATTTGTTTTCTTTTAGATGTTTATTTAAAGCTTCGTAAGCATTTTCATTAAAATGAACTAGATAATTATTGGCTTGAATAGATTGCATATTTCTGTAGTTAATTGAAAACGCAAAATAAGGCATTTTTACCTAAATAATATTCAAACTTTGGCTCTAATTTGTTTTAAAATGAACGATTCTAAATTATAATAAGAACTATTTGCAAATACTAGTCAATGATTCTTGTGCAGGAGCGTAGTTTTTACTTTTTGATATATTTAGGTATTTACAAGCTTTAATTTTTTCATTTTCTTTTAAGTAACAAATAGCTAAGAAAAACTCTGTTTTTCCATCAGTTAAACCTGGATATTTTAATGCAGCTAATAAGTAATTTATTGCTTTTTTAGTTTGCCCAACTTTTAAATAATAAAATCCTATATTTTGCGATGCATAAATACTGTTTGGATCAATTTCTAAAGCTTTCTTATAAGTTTCAAGTGCTTTATCCATTTTTTTTTCGTTTTCAAGTTTTTGCCCTTCAGTAATATAATCTGCAACTAAAAGATCATTTTTCTTCTTGATTAAATCTTTTTCATCAGTAATACTTGAATTGTAAAGATTCGATGTAAGCTGTTTCGCCAAGGGATAATTTTTATTTTTCGATAAGTTTAAATATTTTAATGCATTTATTTTATCATTTTCTTTTAAGTAGGTCAGACCAATAAAAAACTCAGTCTTCCCATCCTTTAAGCCTGGATATTTTAAAGCATCCATTAAGTACTTAATAGCTTTTTTATTGTGCCCTTGCTTTAAATAATTGAAACCAATATTTTGTATTACATAAATATTTTTTGGATCAATTTTTAAAGCTTTTCCGTAGGATCCTAAAGCCTTATCTAATTCAGAAGCATTTTCAAGTTTCTGCCCTCCTTTAAGATATGTTGAAACTAAAAGTTGATTTTTTTGTTGCAGTAAAATACTATCTTTTGGGAATTTTTTCAATCCCTTATTAACAAAAGCCATCAAACTCGAATAATTATAACCCGAATAATGAAGACCTTTAGTAACAAGAATCCATGTTTCGCTCATTGGCCTGTACTTGTCAAACAAAGTATGTTCTTTTAGCAATTCCAATGTATCTTTTTTTTCTATTGCATATTTAACAGCTGAATTGTAAAGCTCATAATTTCTTGGACGTAAATAGAAAGCTTGTTTTGAATAAATATATGCACTATCCAAATCTCCTTTGTGCCTAGAAATAACTTGTTTGTAAAATTCAATGCGCCCTGAATAACCATTAATTTTACTTGCTTTAGCAAAATATTTTAAAGCTTTATCATATTGTTTTTCACGTACATAATATATCCCTGCGTACTCATAAAACGATTCTGAACTACTTAGGGTATTTGGGTAACTAGGTATTCTTTTAACTACTTCATCACCTGTTAGCGTTCCTTTCTCTTTCATGTTAATATCATCAGTAGCAAGTAAATACTCAAGATTTGAAGCTTTATAAATTAAAAATGAAGAATAACTTGTCGCTATTGATATTACTATTAAAATTCCAAATATTATTTTTACAGTGCTTTTACTGATGCTTATTTCTTTTTGACTATAATTGTTTAGCACGGTAAAAGCTAGTATTAAACTAAAAAATATTGACATCGTAGGTCTGTACATAGGAAAATTGAATACTGAATCTATTCCATAAACAATGAGCAGCATTAAAGTTAAAAGCGCAATTAGCTTTGTATCAGCAGAATTTGCTTTAAGTAAGTTTTTCAAATTGATGACGAAAACTAAAAGAAACAATGACAGATAAATTAAACTATTCACAATTCCTGTTTCAGCTAATATTTCAAGAAAATCATTGTGCGCATGTAATGAAACAACATTATCATTTGAAACAGTCCTTTCGTAAGGAATAGACTCCACTTGATAATTTCCCAATCCAATTCCAAAAATGGGATTATTTTGGCTCAATTTTAAAGTATTTTCCCAATAAGCAAGTCTCGCTTGTGAAGATGCATCATTAGTAGAAATTTGGCTCAATCTGTTTTCTAGTGACACATAGCGACCTTTATCTTTGGACTTCTCAAAAATTGAATTTGCAAATAGTACAGCTATTAGAATAGGAATTATTAGGTATAAAATTTTTATAAAACTTAATTTACTAAAGGAATCTTTTAATAAATAGGTTGTATAAATAGAGTAAATTATAAAAAGATTAATTAGTGGTGTTCTTGCACCTGTTAGAAAAATTACGGAAGTTACTGAGAATAACGCTACCAATAGAAAATACTTTTTATACCCCGTAAAATGTACTATTCCAAGTAAAATAAAAGGAACTTTGATCGTAAGACTTGCAGCAAGAATATTAATGTTTCCAGTATTTCCTTTCATTGCACTCAAAAGATCGATTACAGATGCATTTCTTGGAATAATTATAAAATTATATAATTGTTGACATGCCTGAACGAAAGCACTAATTCCTACAATTAAAACTATTTTATAGAGAAGATCTAATTTGTCTTTTAATAGTATTGCAAGGTTTATGAATAAACAAAAAACAATTACAATTTCCGTTAATTTAGTAAAAACTAGTGAAGTATTCTTTGCTACAAAAAATGATATCGAACAAAGAATAACAAAAGCTAAATAAAGTTTAAAAATAGAACTACGTCTTAATAGTGGAAACACAACAGCAGCTGTTGCACTATAGTTGTAGTAAAAATAAACACCTAAAAAAAGATTAAGAATAGATAAATACAAAAATTGTGGATTGATAATTTCCAAACTTTTAAAATATGGAAAAAAATCAATTAAGAGCAGTAAAACAACGACCAAAAGAACCATCAAATTCGATGTTGATTTTCCTTTTCTTGTCTGGTTAATAATTTTATCAATTTCGTTTGTTTTCATTTTGCCTTTTTCGCAAAAATACAATAAATAAAGTAAAATCTTACTTTTTGAGGATGAAATTAATCTTCTCCAATATTTTAAATAAAAACGCCACTTACTTTAACATTGATAAAATTGAAAATTATGATTACGTTTATTAAATAATATTCAAAACAGTCTTTATATTTGCACAAAAAACTGACCTTAATGGAAAAAATATTCGACAATACCCAAGTTGCATTTTCGTTAAAAAGCGATACAGAACTAGACAGAGCTTATTTTCTTTTTAAAATGATCGACAGTCAACCTTTAGTAAGAATAGGAACTGCTGTTACAAATTTTGCGCTTAAAGCAAACTTACCTGTAGAAGGATTAATTCGTGCAACCGTTTTTGACCATTTTTGTGGTGGTGTAAACGAAGATGATTGTATCACTGTGGTAGATAAAATGTTTACTAAAGGGGTTTCATCTGTTTTAGATTATTCAGTTGAAGGAAAAGAAGAAGAGGAGCAGTTTGATGCCGCTTTAGAAATGACTTTAAAGACTATTGAGTTTGCTAAAGAACGTTTAGCAATTCCGTTTGCGGTTTTTAAACCAACTGGTCTTGGGCGTTTTGAATTGTATGAAAAACTAGGAGAAAATCAAAAACTATCTCCAGCTGAACAAACGGAATGGGATAGAGTAGTAGCTCGTTTTGATTTAATTTGCAGTGAAGCGCACAAAAAAGACGTTTCTTTATTGATTGATGGTGAGGAAAGCTGGATGCAAGATGCTGCCGATGATTTGGTTACTGATATGATGCGTAAATACAATAAAGAAAAAGCAATTGTTTTTAATACTCTGCAGATGTACCGTTGGGATCGTTTGGATTATTTGAAAAAATTGCATGAAGTTGCCAAAAACGAGGGTTTCTTTATTGGAATGAAATTAGTTCGTGGCGCCTACATGGAAAAAGAAAACAAAAGAGCCGAAGAAAAAAATTATGTCTCGCCAATTTGTGTTTCTAAAGAAGCTACAGATATTAATTATGATGCGGCTGTACATTATATGTTAGAGCATTTAGATATGATGTCAATTTTTGCAGGAACTCACAACGAATTGAGTTCTTATAAATTGATGGAAATGATGCAAGAAAGAGGAATTGCCAAAAATGATCATAAGATCTGGTTTGGACAATTATACGGAATGAGCGACAACATCAGTTATAACTTGGCTGCAAATGGATATAATGTGGCTAAATATTTGCCATTTGGCCCTGTAAAAGATGTTATGCCGTACTTAATTCGTCGCGCCGAAGAAAATACTTCTGTAGCCGGACAAACTAGTCGCGAATTATCTATGATTAAAGCAGAACGCAACAGAAGAAAAGGGAAATAAATTAAAATTAAATTCCAATAAAAAAAATCCAAATTCCTATAGTTATAACTGGAATTTGGATTTTTTTTATTGGAATTTTTAATTTTTTTTAGAATGAAACCTGACATTGTAAAACAACCATTCCTAATCGATCACTTTGTTTATATTGCCCTGTAAGTGTTTTATCATAAATAGCCCTGTTTTGGTAGTTTAAACTAAACTTTGGTCCCAAAGTACCAGTTGTGTAATAATTAACACCTAGCTCGTACATCGTCATTGGAGTATTTAAAGCTTCTAAATCAGCAATTTGTGTTGCTGCGTAGGGCTGAAAACGTCCTTTTCTGTCTGCATTTTCAGATTTAGGAAAAAGATAACCAAATTGAGCGTAATAAATATTTCCGGTTCCCACACCAAGAAATCCTGCACCTGAACCATTAATAAGCGTGTTGTCTCCAATCGCTGGATTTGGCGTATTTACAGACTGAATGTAGTTTTTTCCATAGTTATTATTATTGAAAGCTGCATAAGCAGTTATTGCGTCACCTCTTTTACTAATAGGACTATCGTAAAACACATCAAAACCTAATACCTTCATATCATCATATGCAATCTTTGCATCGGGTGTTAAATGCCACATGGCGTTTGCTTGCGTCATATAACCTAAAGCTACATTAAAAACTTTTTTAGTTCCTAAATAAGTTCCTTTGTGGTAAGCATCTTCAATTGATTCTTTGTCTAAGAAAGCGTACGTTAGAATTCCCGAATATTGAGCTCTTGGAGTTTCTGTACTTATTGAAGAATACAGTCCTAAATTATTTGTTGTATTTCGGTACGGATTTGTGACAGCCACGCGATAATTAAACTTTCCTAAATAACCTTTTGCGTATATGCTTAAATTTCTATTTCCGAAAGTCGATGACGTATTACTAAATTGCTGATACATTGGCGTATCTAAAGTAAGCTGAGACGATGAGCTGTTTGCAGAATAACGTGTTGTTCCTGCTCCCCAAGCTGTTAATCCACCACCAATATGCAGTTTATTACTAAAATGATATTCTCCTAAGGCATCCATAACAGAAAGAGGAGCATTGGAAGGACCATTATTTTGAGTAAAATTTATATTATTTTGTCCCAATTGAAGGTGAAAAAAAATATTATCCGTTATCATTCCCATTGCCTGCAAACGCAAACGTCTGATTACAATATCGTAAGTTTCATCAACCTGAGTTGTTCCCACTTTACTACCGGGATTTAATTCAGAATATCTTCCCCAAACCTGAAGGTTCATTCCAAATTTGATATATTTTGCCCCATCAGGGCTTATGTTTACAACATTAAAAGGTTTTTCTTGCGCTAGAACAGAAATTGTATTGAGAACAATAAATAACAAAATGAGAACGATTCTTAAGTGTGGCATTTTTTTAATTTAAACAAGTGAATGATATTTTTATTTAAGAATTACTAAACTGAAGATTACTTAAGTTTTTATAGATACCATTTTCAAGATTAATTAATTCTTGATGCGTTCCTTCTTCAGTAATTTTTCCGTTATCTAAAACTAAAATTTTATCAGCATTTCTAATGGTCGAAAGTCTGTGAGCAATAATAATACTTGTTCTTCCTTCCATCAAAACTTCTAATGCTTCTTGAACCAATTTTTCACTTTCGCTATCTAAAGATGATGTAGCTTCATCCAAAATTAAAATACTAGGGTTTTTAAGTAATGCTCTGGCAATGGCAATACGTTGACGTTGTCCTCCGGATAATTTTACACCACGTTCTCCCACAAGCGTTTCGAACTTTTCAGGAAAACCTTCTACAAAGTTTAATGCATTTGCTTGTTTTGCAGCCAACATAATTTCCTCATCTGTTGCATCAGGCTTTCCGTAGGCAATATTTTCTCTAATAGTTCCTCCAAATAAAATCACATCTTGCGGAACGATACTCATGTTTCCACGAAGATTCTCTAAATCATAATCGTAGATGTTTTTTCCGTCAACAGTAATTTCTCCCGAAGTAATATCATAAAAACGTAAAAGTAAAGACGAAATAGTCGATTTTCCTGCTCCACTTGGTCCAACAATTGCAATTTTCTGTCCAAATTCTGCCGAAAAATTGACATCTTTTAAAACCTGAACTTCTTTTCGAGAAGGATAACTAAAAGCTACATTCTTAAAAGTAACATTTCCTTTAATTTTTTCTAATGGAGTCGTTTTAGGATTTGCGTTAATATCTTCCGGAGTTTCTTCAAGAAGTTCAAAAACACGCTCTGTTGCACCAACCGCTTTTTGAATTTGAGCATACATTTCGGCAATTCCACCAAAAGAAGCCCCAATAAATGTGGTATAAAGTACGAAAGAAATCAAATCTCCAACACCTTCAACTTCACCTTTTATAGTCAATGTAATTCCGTACCAAACCACAGCTACAACGCATCCAAAAAGACACAGAATAATAAATGAAGCAAAATAACCACGGTATTGACCGCCTTTAATGGCAATTTTTACAATTTCTTTTATTTTATTTTTATAACGTTGAATTTCGTACCATTCGTTTGCAAAAGCTTTCACATTACTAATTCCTTGCAATGTTTCCTCGACAATTACCTGACTTTCGGCAACTTTATCCTGAGTTTTCTTTCCGTATTTACGAATAAATCTTCCAAATATAACAGCAGCAACAGCAACAACCGGTACAATTGCCAACATCATTAAAGTTAATTTTGGGCTTATGCTTCCTAAAATTACAAAACCTCCAATAATTAAAATTAACTGACGTAAAAACTCTGCTATTGTTGTAGTAAAAGTGTCTTGTAATTGTGAAATATCTGCACTAATACGGCTATTCAGTTCTCCAACACGTTTTTGAGAATAGAATGACATTGGCAGTTTAACCAGATTCTCGTACAATGCAAAACGAATATTTGACAAAGAGTTTTCGGTAAAATTTACAAAAAGTGAGATTCTAAAAAATGAGAAGATTGCTTGCAATGTTAGTATTCCCATAAGCGCAATTGCAATTTGGTTGGCCTTATCGAGATCTTTATTAGTAACACAATCGACCAGCATTCCCATTAATTTAGGAAAGGCGAGGGCAGTAGCACTGGTTAATAAAAGAAAAATAAGCCCCAGGAAAAATTTCCATTTGTGATTTTTACCATATTTAAAAATCTGTAGTGCTTTTTGAAGTGAATTAGAGTCTAATTTAGCTTTAGGTAAATCATTTTCTTGAAATCTTGCCATTTGAGTATACAATTAAGGTATGCAAATGTATAACTATAGCCACTGAATACAAAAGAATATTACTAATTACCCTCTCAGATTTTGTTTTTTAACTAAATGATAAGAAATCAATAAAATTTATTCTACTTTTAAGAAGCTGAAAAATAGGTTAGTAATAAATAACTTGTAAAAGCATTTGATTTATTTTTAAAATAAGCTTGCAAATACCAAATCTAGCTGTATATTTGCACTCGCAATCACAAACGATAGCAACCTAGTAAAATAGGGCGATTAGCTCAGCTGGTTCAGAGCACCTCGTTTACACCGAGGGGGTCGGGGGTTCGAACCCCTCATCGCCCACAAAATTCCAAAAACTCCAAAGTCATATGACTTTGGAGTTTTTTGCTTTATATACATTTTATGAATTTTATTGTCTATATCTTATTTAGTGAAAGCAAAAATAAATTCTATATTGGATTTACCTTTAATTTAGAAGAAAGACTTATGCGACACAATCAAAAAAGTAAAGGTTTTACAGGTAATACAAATGATTGGAAGATGGTTTGTACTGAAAACTATGAAACGAAAGAATTAGCTCGTAAAAGAGAATTGCAGATTAAGTCTTGGAAAAGCAGAATTAAAATTCAAGAATTAGTTAAAAAATAAACATTAGCTCATTTGGTTCAGAGCATTCCGATTTTTAATCGGAAGCGTCTGGAGTTCGAACCCCTCATCCCTCACCAAGAAACTCCTTAATTTTTTAAGGAGTTTTTTTTGCGATCATACTTCATATAATTCGTTTTGTTTCAAAAATAATCTTAATTTATTTAAAAACACCAATCCTATCATTCTGTTTTTGTGTACTATTGTGAAAACTTTGACCTGATTAATTAACGCATTTACATTTAGAAAAAAGATGGATCTACACTGTAAAGTATTATCAATTAACCAGTTGGTAGTGATTTTTGCGAGGCAAGAATCTTATTAATATTTGCGAAATTATATGATAATAGATATTTGGAAGCAACCTGCAAAAGGTTTAACAAAAGAAACAATTGGAAGAACAGAAGAGCAAATTCTTCAAAAAGAAATTGAAATTGGATTTAAATTTCCGGCGCTTTATAAAGAGCATATGAAACTACAAAATGGTGGTCTTTTATGGAAAAGTGCTTTGAATTATAACGGAGAAGTAAATGAACTTTTGTGTAATGATGCTCGTTTTGATCCAATAATTAGTTGCAATGGTTATAAGACTTTAAAGGATGTTTTAGTAGAATATATGGACAAAGAGAAATTAGAAAATTCTTCAGATACAAATTTTCTTTATTTAGACAGACTTCCAATTCTTTCCACTATGAACGGTCATACAATATTGTGTTTTGACTATGGTTATAATGTAGAAAACGAATATGAAACACCCGAAATTGTATATTTTGAATTAGAGTGTGCCGAAAATGGCTACGAAGAGAGAATAAGATTAAAATCTTATGATGAATTAATTAATAATTTAGTTTATTATGGCTATGAATCGACTTCATTCTATATTGGTATAAAATCAAATGAATCAATTGATAAAATTGCTGAATTGATTGACAAATCACTTGAGCTTCAACTCGAAGTAAAGACAGATGATTATTACGGTTGGTACAACTTCGAAAAATGGTATTTGGGAAAATTAAAGCTAAATACAAGCCTGTTGGTAGATATTAAATTAACACCCAATCAATTTTTAAGTAACACATTCCTTTTTCAAAATAACAAAGAATTAAATTATGTCATTGATATTGATCTAAGACTTGGAGTAGATTCTTTTCAAGACAACTCCAATAACCTAAAATCAATTATAATGGAACAGTTTCAACCATTTTTATCGAATGTAGATTGGACTTTTTTAGAAATACCATTTCATAAGGAAAATAAAATTGAATTAGAAAAAATAATGCAAACGTTCTAGAAAATAGTTTATAATAAGAATTTCAGTTTTTTCAATCGCGCTAAGTTTTATCAATAATTAATGTACTTTTGGTTTAACTAAAACGCTATTTATAAAAGTAAAACATGAAAAAAATTATTGTAAGTATGTTTGTTCTAAGTCAATGTTTTAATGTACATGGACAATCGATCGATAAAATTATTACAAACAAAGAAGTAACTCGTATAGAAAAAATACTTTCGGCAGATAATATGCAGGGTAGGAGAACTTTTACCCCTGGTATTGACAAAGCATCAGCCTTTATAGAATCAGAGTTTAAAAAAATTGGTTTGCAAACTTTCAATGGAGCAACGAATTACAAACAAGAATTTTCGATGACTGCCTCTAAAGCAGTTTCTTCAAAAATTACGATTGATGGCAAAGAAATAAACAATAATCAAGTTGTAACATTCTCATATCTTCCTCAAGTTTCTTTAACTGAAAAAAGCGATATTTCGATTGTAAAAATCAATAAAGGAGATAACATTGGCAAGAAATTTAATGAATATTATAAAAGTGAGAGAAATCTTTTGGTATTAGTTGATCCTTCATTTAATAATATATTGCCTAATATTCAACATATTGATCTTCTTACTGCTAATCCTGGAAACAATACAATTACGTTTGTTTTTGGTACCACAGAAGCGACTAATTTTTCTGTTGAATTAACGAATTTAATCTCCAAAAAAACATTGAATAATGTTGTTGGAGTATTACCTGGAAAAACGAAACCAAATGAGTTTGTAATTTTTTCAGGGCATTATGATCATTTAGGAGTAGGCTCACCCGAAGAAGGCGCTAAGCATACTGCAACAGATTCTATTTATAATGGTGCCAATGATGATGCCGCTGGAACAACAGCAGTAATTATGCTTGCGAAATATTTTAAAAAACAAAATAACAACGAGCGCACTATTATTTTTACCACATTTGTAGCTGAAGAAATAGGAGGTTATGGAGCCAAATATTTTTCTCAACAGCTTGCGCCAGAAAAAGTAATTGCGATGTTCAATATCGAAATGATAGGAACAGAATCTAAATGGGGCAAAAACTCTGCTTACATTACAGGCTACGATAAGTCGAATATGGGGCAGATTTTACAAACTAATTTAACAGGAACAAATTTTACGTTTTATTCTGATCCTTATCCGGAACAACAATTATTTTACCGCTCAGACAACGCTACGTTAGCGAAGCTTGGAGTTCCTGCTCACACCATTTCTACTTCAAAAATGGATAATGAGCCAACATATCACACAGTCGATGATGAATTTGAGACGTTAGATATTGATAACATGACCCAAATAATAAAATCAATTGCAGTAAGTTCTTCTTCGATTATTAGCGGAAAAGACACACCAACCAGAGTAAATACTACTGAATTGAAATAATATAAGTAAATTTTAAAGAATCTAAAAAGCACTGAAAATGATTTGTTTTCAGTGCTTTTTTGTTTTTTGTCTTGTTTCGATATAAGTTTACTAATTTTATTAAAAGATTATCTAAACAGCTTCAAAACACTGACATTAAAAACACGATAATAAAATTTTGAATAATTCCGAAAGCCTAATGAGTTCATACACAATACTAGTAAGTATTATTAAGTAAAAATATTATATTTTTTTTCAAAATATGCTTGCAAATACCAAATCTAGCTGTATATTTGCACTCGCAATCACAAACGATAGCAACCTAGTAAAATAGGGCGATTAGCTCAGCTGGTTCAGAGCACCTCGTTTACACCGAGGGGGTCGGGGGTTCGAACCCCTCATCGCCCACCAAGAAACTCCTTAAGAAATTAAGGAGTTTTTTTTTTTACTTTTTTCTCAAAACTTTATCCATCAACTTAAATACATAATCTTGTCATTTCAATTGAAAGGACGGGATTACATATATATTCTTTTAATACTTTAGTTTTAAATACATATCTTAAACCTATAAATTCTTATCAGAAAAATTGTATTTTTGTTCAGCACTCTCAATGAACATCTGTAAATTATGTTTTTTACAGTTCCAAATTTATTACACTTAATTATTATCTTTGAATTATGAGTACACTATCAAAACCAAATCACATAGGGCGAAAAATTAGCCGTATTCGTGAACTTCGAGACATGAAACAAGAAGCTTTGGCGCAAGCTTTAGGAATAAGTCAACAAACTGTTTCTACTATTGAAAACAGTGAAACGATAGATGATGAAAAACTTACAGAAATAGCCAAAGTACTTGGAGTTACAGTTGAAGCAATTAAGAATTTCTCTGAAGAAGCTATCTTAAACATTATTGGCAATACTTACAATGATAGCAATGTTGTTAATGGAAATGCATATAGTTGTAACTTCAATCCACTTGATAAGTTGATAGAAATCTATACAGAGAAAGAAAAGTTATATGAGCGCTTAATTGAAGCAGAAAAACAGAAAATCGAATATCTGGAAAAAATAATAAAAGGAAAATAACCTTTAAAAAACAGAAACTCCTTAAGAAATTAAGGAGTTTTTTTTTATTTATGCTTTTCAAATAGCCATTTTGGAATCTCTTCGGTTATTAAAAACGGAATGATAATGTTATTATGATTTAGATTCTTAAAAGTGGTCAAAATCAAATTTTCGTTTGAAGATAATTTATCAAACAATTCAACACTTCCCACATAAGGATTCTCGTCGTCTTTTTCTCCATGAATAAGCCATATGTTTTTCTTGCTTAATTTTTTAAGATTTGAAAAATCAGGAACCGCAGCAACAGAAACCGTAGCTGCAAATTTGTTTGGTGCAATACTTAGTAAATTTTGCACAGTAGAACCACCCATCGAATAACCAATTAAGTAAATCTTATTTTTATCGATGTTTGGATATTCCTTCTCTATATTTTGAATCAATTCTATTAAGGCAAAAACATCATTTGAAGGTTTTAAAACTTGAACGCCGTCAACGTTTTTTTCGTAAACTGATGACCGTTTACTGAATTGCGGCGCTATTACATAACATTGATATTTACTGTAAATATAAGGTCGTAGCCAAATTTTCGAAAAAGGCTCAAGCTGATTTTCATTATCATTTCCAATTCGGGTAGAGTTATGAAAAGTAATTACTAAAGGATATCTCTGTTTACTACTATTATTTTTTGGTTTTAGAAGTCTGTAAGGAATTTGCTTATCTTGCTTGGTAAATATATTTTTTTCGAAACCATCCGTATTTAGACTGTTTAATATTTTTCTATTGTTTACAAAAGTTACACTATCAACAGTCGTTTCCCGAAACTCCTTTTTCTGCGCAAAAACAAAACTTGTAGTTAAAGTAAAAAAAAGTAAAACAAGAATTTTTTCGAAATTTATTTTAAACATACGATTTTAAAAAATTGTGGTTAAGACTATCTGGTTAGTTTTATTTTAAAAGATTACTTTCTTTGACAATTTTTCTAATTCCTTGTTCAAAATAATAGGCAATATCAAAGTTTTCGTTTGCCTGATTTTCCATAACAATCACGCTGGTTTTAGTTTTTGGGTAATATAAATTGACCGCTGTGAATCCTTCACTTGGATGAAAACCTGTATGTCCAATTTCCATTATAACGTCTTTATCGTTTATTCGCAATCCGTAGCCATAACCAATAGGTTTATCGCTAAAAAGCTGATGCGCATTGGTTATAGAATAAGCAATCATCATTTTGTAAGTCTCTGGCTTTAGCAACTTGCCGTTATGCAAGCATTCATTCCATTTTGCTAAATCAGGAGCCGAAACAATTAAATGACTTCCAAAATAATTATGAGCATCAAAATTTACGCGCTCGTTAAATCTCACCGTTCCATCTTTTTTTACTGTATGTCCTTTGGTCAAAATTTTATTACTTATCTCATTTGGGTAATAACTGTTGGTCATATTACATTTTTTAAATAAAGCAGTTACCAACTCCTCAAAACTTTTATGGCTTTGTTTTTCCAGAACCATTCCCGCAACATAATATCCAATATTAGAATAGCTAAAAGCTGTTCCTGGCGCAAATTTTAACGGTTTGTCTATATCTTCACTATTCAATCCCGATGTATTATTAAGCAATTGATTAACGGTAACAGTATCTGCCCAAGAATATTTTAAATCCGGTAAGTATTTGCGAATAGGAATTTGCAAATCTATCGTTCCTTTTTCTACTTCCTGCAAGATAAGTGTGGCTGTAAATTGTTTCGCAATTGACATTGTCGAAAATTTATCAGAAATTTTTAATGCTGTTTTTTTATTAAAATCAGAATAACCGTGTGCTTTTGCATATTTTACTTTTCCATTTTGTTGAATAAAAACAACTCCATTAAAACCTCTCGGGCTCGTTACGTGAATTAAGCTATCTATCTTTGCCTGATAATTATCAATTTTCTGCCCAAAAGAGTTATACGAATTAAATAAAATAGTAAAGGCAATAAAGGTTACGGTAAAATAGTGTTTCATTTAAGTATAGGGAAAATTAATGTGAATATTTTGGTTTAATTGTTTTGTCAAACGCAAATTTCTGACTTGCGTTTATTTGTTATAGAATATCATCAAACAATGGCATATTACGCCTAAGTTTGTAGGGTAAATTTCAGTTCTAATCTTTAACGAATATAGGAATTATCCTTAATAAAAATTATAATTATTTCGACCAAATACATATCAAGAAAAAGCAATTTTGCATGTGAGATTTCAAATTAAAGTTTAACTTTTCATACAAATGAAAATATTACATTTTAAGTCAATTTTTTCGAAAAGTATACTCTTCTGTATCCTTTAGGGAAATCCTTAATTTCACCAATCGGTTCATATCCATTTTTTAAATAAAAGTCTTCTGCTTGAAAATCAAATGTGTCAAGCATCGAAATTTCAGCACCTTTATCTTTTGCTATTTTTTCGACATGTTTCAAAATTTGCGTTCCAATACCTTTATTTCTGTATTTCTCATCTACCCATAAAATTTTAATTTCAAGTCCATTCCAATATCCTAGCCCCGCTAATATTCCTCCTATTTCCATTCCATTCTCATCTAGAGCTACAAATTCAAGCGGTGTCCAGATATCAGTAATTGCAGAAACCCTGCTTAAATTATACTCATTAATTCCACTTACTATTTTTTTGATATTTCCTTTTTACAGCTTTCAATTGTAAATTCAGCAGTTTTTTTCATTCAAGTATTCTTTTATTAGTTAGTGTTTTTTTTTATTATAAAAATAATCAGTTTCATTTATTCAATCTATTTTAAAGGCAATTACAACATTTCCGCAAACAGACTCCAATTTCTATAAAATTTGATTCTAAAATTCAAAATAAACAATTCAAAAGCAACCTCATAGCATGACTAAAAAAAAAAAAAAATCATGTACATATTTCCAATTAAGTATAAATACATAATATTGCATACATAATACCATGTATAAACTTAAGCGATTAAAAAATAAAGAATTCTAAATCTTGACATCAATGGCAGAAAATAAAAAATATAATATTGAAGTTCGCCTTTGGATTGAAGAAACCGAAGGACCTTTTTTAGGAATTGGAAAAATTTGGTTGTTAGAAAACATACGAAAAACAGGATCAATAACAAATGCCGCAAAAGAAATGAAAATGTCTTATCGACAAGCCTGGCAATTAGTTGAAGAAATGAACAAACGTTCTGAAAACAGATTAGTAGAAAAACTTCTTGGAGGAAAAGGCGGAGGTGGCGCGAAACTAACTGAAGCTGGAGAAAAAGCAATTACAATTTTTTATGAAATCGAAAAACGAATTAAAGATTTTGCAGCAAACGAAACTAAAAATTTGAAGTTTTAAAATAATCAAAAACAACCTTTTTGACTCTTTTATAGATTACAAATTAATATCATGGAAGTGTTAATACCTTATTTCAATAAAATCATCTCAAAAAAGACTTTACACACCTCAATAAAGAACTTGTATTTCTTGACACCTAAAAAGAATTCCCTTTAATAATTCCACGCGAAGATTCTTTAATAAAATTTAAAATTACATCTCGCTCTTCCGTTTGCTCAAATTGATCAACTATCAATTCTAAAGCAGAAGAAACATTTCTCTTTTCTTGAAAAATTATTCGGTAAATATCTTTTAGCTCCTTTATTTTACAAAGCTCAAAACCTCTCCTCTTTAATCCCACAATATTCAATCCAGCATAAGTTAAAGGTTCCCTTGCCGCTAAAACGTAAGGAGGAACATCTTTAACAACGCGACTCATTCCAGAAATCATACTATGTTTTCCAATAGTCGAAAATTGATGTATCGCTGTAAATCCACTAATATTAGCCCAGTCATTAACAATTACTTCACCAGCCATTCCAACATTAAATCCGACAACACAATTATTACCAATAAAACAATCGTGACCAATATGAGCACTTGCCATAATTAAATTATTCTCACCAATTCTAGTTTTCCCCTTAGACTTAGTTCCTTTGTTTATAGTAACAAATTCTCTAATAACAGTAAAATCACCAATTTCTAAAAAAGTCCTTTCGTTATCATATTTTAAATCTTGAGGATTACCTGCTAAAACAGCATTAGAATGGATTTGACAGCTCTCACCAATCCTGCTTCCATTTAAAATACTTACACCATTACCTACCCAAGTATTATCACCAATTATGACATCATTCTCGATAGTAGTAAAATTCCCAATATGAACATTATTACCAATTATAGCTGCTTTTCCAATAATAGTACTTCTCAAAATCATCCATTTTATAATTGATACAAATATTGAGAAAAAATAAATAAATTTTCTTGATCTAATATCAAGTAATAACAGCTCTAATTCTACTTAATGTCTCTTGACTCACACCCATAAGAGATGCTACATATTTTAACTTAGCTCTAATAATAATTTGCGGAAACGATTCCAGCAAAAAAGAATATTTTTCCTGAGCATTCATAATTCTAAACAAATGATGAAACTCATTAGTTTTTGAAAGATACAAACGGAGTTGATTAACATGGAACTTCAAAAACAACGGGTATCCCATTAAGATCTGTTCATCTGAATAAGATAGTGAATAAACAACAGTATCTTCACAAGCTTGAAGACACTCAAATGAGGATTTCTGTTCAAAAAAACTACTCAAAGATGTTACAAATTGGTTATCGGTATAAATCCACCTAGTAACTTCTATTTCATTTTCTAGACAAAATCTGCGAATTGATCCAGATTGAATAAAATACATTTTAGTACAGACTTTACCTTGTTGAATAATGAACTCATTTTTCTTAAATCTTTCTTTAATAAAATATTTTCTTATCGCTTCTTCTGTTTCTAAATCTAATTCCTGAAAGCCCTTAATTATATTGATTAATTCTACCATAATACAGATTATTACTAATAACAAATTTACTAAAAAGAAACAGCGCTTAATGACCGCTTTACTTTAAAAAACAATGGCAACTCATCAGCCGATTAGACTTGAAAGTAATAAGATTAAAAGAGCTCTTAAACACACCTTAGCAAGTTTCTATACATATTAAACTTTATTACCGAAGTTAGATAACTATGTTTTTTCCCAAAAACCTATAAAAACAAAAAAACCCTATCCGATTGGATAGGGTTTTTGAAAAGAAAGGCGACGACATACTCTCCCACATAACTGCAGTACCATCTGCGCAGGCGGGCTTAACTACTCTGTTCGGGATGGGAAGAGGTGAGCCCCGCCGCAATAACCACCTTAAGGTGG
>NZ_JPRK01000011.1 GCF_000832125.1 Flavobacterium hibernum
ATTTAAATACAAATAATTAAATTATATTTATTTTAAAGAATTATGATTATTGATTGTTTTTAAGTAATTTCGCAGTCTCAACATGACCCTACAAGATTATGATAAAAGAAAAAAACAATACTACACTGACATTTGAAGATTTCAAAACTGAGGTATTGAACGACTACAGAATTGCAGTAACCAGCCGCGAATGTAGTCTTCTAGGTCGTAAAGAAGTATTAACAGGAAAAGCCAAGTTTGGAATATTTGGCGACGGTAAAGAAGTGCCACAGCTTGCTATGGCAAAAGCCTTTAAAAACGGAGATTTCCGTTCCGGATACTACCGCGATCAGACTTTTATGATGGCTATTGGCGAATTAACTCCTAAACAGTTTTTCGCAGGTTTATACGGTCACACTGATTTAGATTATGATCCAATGTCTGCCGGAAGACAAATGGGCGGACACTTTGTAACGCACAGTTTAAACGAAGACGGATCTTGGAAAGATTTAACAAAACAAAAAAATTCAAGCGCAGATATATCTCCTACAGCCGGGCAAATGCCTAGATTGTTAGGATTGGCTCAGGCTTCAAAAATTTACAGAAATGTTGATGGAATTACTACCAAAGATAAATTCTCTGTAAACGGAAATGAAGTAGCTTGGGGAACTATAGGAAACGCAAGTACATCTGAAGGTTTATTTTTTGAAACTATAAATGCTGCCGGAGTTTTACAAGTTCCGATGGTAATGAGTGTTTGGGACGACGAATACGGAATTTCTGTTCACGCCAAACATCAGACTACTAAAGAAAATATCTCTGAGATTCTAAAAGGATACCAACGCGACGAAGACGCAAATGGATACGAAATTTTTAGAGTTAAAGGTTGGGATTATGCCGAGTTAGTTTCGACCTATGAAAAAGCAGCAGCCGTTGCACGCGAGCAACACGTTCCTGTTTTAATTCACGTAAACGAATTAACTCAACCACAAGGACATTCTACTTCTGGTTCTCATGAACGTTACAAAAACGGAGAAAGATTGGCTTGGGAAAGAGATTTCGACTGTATTCGTCAGATGCGTTTATGGATGATTGCCATCAATATTGCATCTCCTGAGGAATTGTCTGAAATTGATTTCCAATTGAAAAAAGAGGTTCTCGAAGCTAAAAAAGAAGCTTGGAGCTCTTTCATCAACCCAATTATCGAAGATCAAAAAAATCTTTTGGCTTTATTGGAGCAAATTGCAGAAGCAAGCATCAACCATAAAGAAAGAATTAGAAAATACATTTCAGAATTAAGTGTAATAAAATCTCCTTTAAAGAAAGAAATGCTGGTAATCGCCAGAAAAATTCTTCGCTTTATTGAAGTTCCAAACAGCAAAGTTATTTTGTCAAACTGGATAAAAAATTACATTGAAATTACGCAACCAAAATTTAGCAGTAATTTATATTCTGATTCAGATTCTAATGTATTTTCAGTTCAAAAAGTACTTCCTGAATACGCAGATAATGCCAAAGCAGATTTAGACGGGCGTATGATTTTGCGTGATAACTTTGACGCTTTGTTTACGAAATATCCTGAAACTTTGATTTTTGGAGAAGATGTTGGAAACATTGGCGATGTTAATCAAGGTCTGGAAGGAATGCAGGAAAAATACGGAGAACTTCGTGTTGCCGATGTTGGTATTCGTGAAGCTACTATTCTTGGTCAAGGAATTGGAATGGCTTTAAGAGGTTTAAGACCAATTGCAGAAATTCAATATTTAGATTATTTACTATATGCAATTCAAATCATGAGTGATGATTTGGCAACATTGCAATACAGAACTGTTGGAAAACAAAAAGCTCCATTAATTATTAGAACTCGCGGGCACCGTCTTGAAGGTATCTGGCATTCTGGTTCTCCAATGGGAATGATTATTAACGCTATTCGTGGTATTCACGTTCTTGTTCCTAGAAACATGACACAAGCAGCAGGATTCTACAACGCTCTTTTAGAGACTGACGAACCAGCATTAGTAATTGAATGTTTGAACGGTTACCGCTTAAAAGAAAAAACACCTTTGAATTTTGGTGAATTTAAAACACCAATTGGTGTTGTTGAAACTTTAAAAGAAGGTTCAGATATTACACTAGTTTCTTACGGATCGACTTTAAGATTAGTTGAGCAAGCTGCTATCGAATTACTTGATTTGGGAATAGATTGCGAAGTAATCGATATTCAGTCTTTACTTCCATTTGACGTTAATAAAGACATCGTAAAAAGTATCGCTAAAACAAATCGTCTTTTAGTAATCGACGAAGATGTTCCTGGTGGAGCTTCGGCGTTTATTTTACAGCAAATTCTGGAAGAGCAAAATGCTTATAACTATTTAGACAGTAAACCGCAAACTCTAGCCGCAAAAGAACACAGACCGGCTTACGGAACTGATGGCGACTATTTCTCTAAACCTTCTGCCGAAGATATCTTTGAGAAAGTTTACAGCATGATGAATGAAGTTAATCCTTCTAAATACCCTAGTTTATACTAAGAATTTAGTTCGATTTTTAATATAAAAAAAGCTCCAAATTATGATTTGGAGCTTTTTTTATACTTTTTTTGTTATCCTGAGTGAAGTTGTAGGCGCACCAATTAGAACTTGGGCTTCGAATTCGCTCAGCCTGACATATGTTAACCTATAATATCATTAAAAAAAAACATCTCTTTTGTCATCCTGATCGAAGTCGAAGGCACTCCAATTGGAACTTGGGCTTCGACTTCGCTCAGCCTGATATCCGTTAACAACAACTCTTTATTAAAATCTGCATAAATCCGCGTTTTCGCGATAGCGAATCCGTTTCATCCGCGTCCCATTACCCGCAAACTAAGACCCCAAAATAGCCCTAGCCTTTTCTAAATCCTCAGCCGTATCAATCCCGATTCCAACATGTGTAGTTTCGACCATTTTAATTCGTTTTCCGAATTCTAAATAGCGAAGTTGTTCTAACTTCTCAGAAGCTTCTAAAGACTTCATCGGAAGGCTATAAAAGTCTAATAAAGCTTGTTTTCTAAACGCATAAATTCCAATGTGCTGAAAATAACGCACACCAACATCTTTATCTCTTGGATATGGAATTACAGAACGCGAAAAATACAATGCAAACTGCGATTGATCTACAACTACTTTTACATTATTTGGATTATTAATTTCGTCTTCATCAGTGATTTCACGCATCAATGAAGCCAAATCAATTTTACGATCTTCATCATTTTTAAAAACAGATAAAACCTGCTCTAAAGGTCCAGCCTCTGTAAACGGTTCATCGCCTTGCACATTTACGACAATATCAACCTCTAAATTTGCAATAGCTTCGGCAATTCGGTCGCTTCCAGATTCATGTTCTTTGATACTCATAATGGCTTTTCCGCCATGATTTACGATTTCATCAAAAATCAAATCTGAGTCGGTTACCACAAATACATCATCAAACAATTTTGTTGCAACGGTCGCTTCATAAGTTCTTAAAATCACAGTTTTTCCACCCAAATCCTGCATTAATTTTGCAGGAAATCGTGTTGATGCGTATCGCGCCGGAATTACAGCTATTATTTTCATTATAAATTTATTTTTTAAGTCAAACAAATGTAACTATTCAAAACTTAGATTAAAAACATAATTTCACCAGATCGTTATAAAACTGACTTCCAACAGTTTAAAAAAAATATTATATTTATCAGAAAAAATACCATGAAAAAACCGTTGATTCTGATACTGCTTTTAGTGAATTTATTTTTTAGTAATTCGGCTTTAAGCCAAAAAGACAATTCTAAAATACTTAATGCTTTTTCAGATCGCGTTTTTAATGGTGACGGATATGGACCTCTCGAAAGCTTAAAATGGAAGTATAAAACTGATGGAAAAATTTTCTCTTCGCCAATTGCAAAAGACGGTATTGTTTATATTGGCAGCGAAGACGGTTTTCTCTTTGCAATCGATGAAAAATCAGGAAACCTAAAATGGAAATTTAAAACGAACGGAGCGATTCATAGTTCTTTAAGTTTATTCGAAAACATCATTTATTTTGGCAGTTTTGATGGAAATTATTATGCCGTAAATACCAAAAACGGAAAACTACTTTGGAAATTTAAAACTGGTGGCGAACATTGGCTTGGAGAAGTTGGTATGGGAGGAATGAAACCTGAAACGCAATACATGGAAGATTTATGGGATTTTTACTTGTCATCGCCTGTTGTTTATGAAAAAGGAAAATCGGCATTCGTTTTATTTGGAAGTAGTGATAGCAATATTTATTCGGTAGATGCGAAAAACGGAGAGCTAAAGTGGAAGTTTAAAACAAATGGTCCTGTTCACGGAACTCCCGTAATTGATAAAAACAAAATTTACGTTGGCGGTTGGGATGCGACTTTGTATGCTTTAGAAGCTGAAAGCGGTAAACTGATATGGCAATTTCAAACAGGAACACAAACTGGTTTTAAAGGAATACAATCGTCTGTAGCAGTTCACGATGGTAAAGTTTATTTTGGCGCAAGAGAACCGTTCTTTTTTGCTTTAAATGCTGATACAGGAAAGCTCGTTTGGAAATACGATGCCGAGAATTCCTGGATTTTAAGTTCTGCAACAATCAAAGACAATATTGTTTATGTTGGAACATCTGACACTTATGCTTTATTGGCTTTGGATACAAAAACGGGTACCGAAAAATATAGATTTAAAACAAACGGATGGACGTATTCGTCACCAGTAATTGCAGGAAACACGATTTATATTGGAGATTTTACGGGAAATTTATTCAGCTTGGATTTACTTTCAAACGGGAAAAAATCTAATTTAACAAGTACCGAAAACCGCAAACAATTGGCTTCGTCTATTTTAAAAAATGATTTACTTGATTCTGGATATACCGCACAAAACACTGATCTCTCAATTTACGATAATAATAAAAAAATGATGGATCAGTTTTATAAACTGGGTTCAATTCTTTCTACACCTTTTATCAGTAACAACACTATTTATTTTGGTAGCGCCGATGGTTATTTATATGCTTATAATCTAACGAAATAAATTCTTAGTTTATTTTAACCGCAAAGAGCGCAAAGTTTTTTTTTACTTATATGCGCTTAGTATAAACGCAAAGTTAGCAAAGCTTTATCAATATCGCTTTGCGAGCTTTGCATTTTACGAACTTACCGAAAGATAAAAATCTTTGCGGTAAAATCTCTACATAATTTTTACAGATGTCATACTCAACGAACCTGCCAATAATTTATCATTAAACAAGCTCAGTTCTTCTGATTCTTCTTTTAAACCTAAAGTATAAAGCAAAGGCAAATAATGATCTGGCGTTGGAATCGCCAATTGTGCTGCTTTATTTAGTTTTTCGAAATCAATTAAAGGCTGGAAGTTTCCGTCTAACAAATAATTATTGATTGTTTCGCGTGCTTCAATCGCCCAATCGTAACCGTAATTGTCTTTGTCAAAATTTCTAAAATCGACCAAACGCAGATTGTGAACGATATTCCCGCTTCCGATAATTAAAACGCCTTTATGACGTAATGATTGTAATTTTTGAGCCAACTCAAAATGATATTGCCCTGACTTGGTATAATCTATACTCAATTGAATTACGGGCACATTTGCTTCTGGATACAAATGTTTAATTACACTCCAAGCGCCGTGATCTAGCCCCCAATGTTCGTCTAAATCTACATGAACAGGTTCTAGTATTTTTTTAGTTTCTACAGCTAATTCCGGACTTCCTTTTGCTGGATATTGCACATCAAAAAGCGCTTGCGGAAATCCTCCAAAATCATGAATTGTTCTTGGCATTTGCATAGACGTCACTTTGGTTCCATTTGTAAACCAGTGCGCCGAAATACATAAAATGGCATTGGGTTGTGGTAATGTTTTAGCAAGATCACGAAAACCAGCCACAAACTGATTTTCTTCTATTGCATTCATTGGGCTGCCGTGTCCTAAAAATAGAACCGGCATTTTATCTGTATTCGAAAACGTAGATGAAATCGAATGTAAGTCGTTTAATGTTGTCATTGTTGTTGCTGTTTTTCGCCACGAATTTCACTAATTACACTAATTCATAGCCGTTACAAAAAAATTCGTGCTCATTCGTGAAATTCGTGGCAACTAATTATTCCTCAAAACTCTCGTCTTTAAACCCTATCAAATATAATTTATTTTTTGCACGCGTCATAGCGGTATATAACCATCTAATATAATCACGATCGATTCCGTTTGGCAAATAGGGTTGTTCTATAAAAACGGTATCCCACTGCCCTCCTTGCGATTTATGACACGTTATGGCGTATGAGAACTTTACTTGTAATCCGTTAAAATATTCGTTCTCTTTTACTTTCTGAAACTTCTTGTATTTTGTGGTTTCGTTTTCATAATCTTTCATCACTTCTTCATACAAACGATTTGATTCTTCGTAGGTTAATGATGGTGATTCACTTTTAATGGTATCCAGAAGTAAAACAGTTTCAAAAGGTTTCTGATCTGGATAATCGACCATTCTAATTTTTACTTTCGCAAAATTAAATCCGTACAATTCCTGAATTCCAAACATTTCCAAAACTTCAATAATATCTCCGTTGGCAATAAATCCGGCTTCATCAGTTTCTTTAAGCCAGAAATAATTATTCTTAACAACCATTAAAAAATCCCCAACTGAAAGTTCGCTTTCTTTAAACAAAATTCGGGTTCTAATTTGCTCGTTGTATTGGTTTGCTCTTTTATTCGAACGCACAATAAAAGCAGTATCTTCAATACTATAATTGCTGTATGCCGAATTTATAGCATCTTGAATATCATAACCATCTGTAAGACGTACAATATCTTTAAACTTTTTTACATTAAACTTAAACTCAGTTATAAAACTGTCTTTTAGCAATTCACGCAATTCAGTCGCATTAAATAAAATTCCCGAACTTTCTTCCTGACGCATTACTTCGTCAAGTTCGATATGTTCGATTTCTTTACCGTAATGAATTCCTAGTGTATGTGTATCTAAAGCCGGACTAATATCTAAATTTACGGGAGGCAACTGAGCTGTATCTCCCAAAAGAATCATTTTGCAGTTGGTTCCTGAATATACGTAGGAAATCAAATCGTCTAAAAGCGATCCGTTATCATACAATTTAGAATCGGAGTTGCTATCTGAAATCATCGAAGCCTCATCGACTATAAAAATGGTATTTTTATGTTTGTTTAATTGTTTGGTAAAAGCCACGCCTCCACCAGTCGATTTTTTAGGGAAATAGATCTTTTTATGAATTGTAAAAGCTGGCGTATTCGAATAATTAGCAATTACTTTTGCAGCGCGACCCGTTGGCGCAAGCAAAACAAATTTTTTATTAATATCTCCAAGATTATTTACAATGGTCGAAATAACAGTTGTTTTTCCTGTTCCGGCATATCCTTTTAAAACAAAAATGGTATCATTATGCGTGTCAGTCAAAAAAATAGCAATTTTTTGAAAAAATATATCTTGTTTGTGAGTTGGTGCAAAGGGAAATCTTTTTTGTAAAAGGCCGTAAAACAGTGCTGAATTCATAGGGGAAAAATTGAGATACAAAGTTCGGCTTTTTAAATGGCAATTTCAATTATAAAATTTTTAAACCATATAAGTAATATAAGTTCATTTAAAAAGTTTTGCTGTTGAAAATATTGACGCAGATGAAACGGATTCGCTATCGCGAAGACACAGATTTTAACGGATTTTTTAATTCTTAAACTAAATCCGTTTTTTTTCAGCGTTTTCGCGATAGCGAATCCGTTTCATCCGTGTATAATTTAATCTCAAACATACATTAACTTATCTCAAATTTATATTTCAAAAAAAAAACAATAGTACCATAACGTCTTCATAACTTTGGTTTAAAATTGTTTTTTGAAATTGCAATTATAATTGTTCCTTTTTAATTTGTAAGTTTGTGGTCGCCTTAAATTCTTTCTTGTAAAACAGGTAACGAATTGTAAATCAATATGTCATTACAAAATACTAACATCACTTCAAAAAATTACAAAAAGCTTTCTATTCAGGTTTCCTTGACCGGATTGTCGTTTTGTTGTTTTGATACTTTAAATAACACTATTACATCTTTAAAAGAAATTCATTTTGAAACTTTTCATAAAGCTACCAAAATAGAAGAATTATTTGGAGATGCTTTCAAGAACAATCCCGAATTAAAAGATAATTACGACGAGATTTTAGTTATTCATAACAACAATCTTTCAACTTTTGTTCCAACGGCTTTGTTTGACGAAAATTATCTTGGAAGTTATTTGCAGTACAATACAAAGGTTTTTGAAACTGATTTCTTTGCTTTCGATCAGGTTTCTAATTATCAAATGAATGCGGTTTATATTCCGTATGTTAATATCAATAATTTCTTTATCGATCAGTTTGGTGCTTTTGATTACAAACACGCCAACAGTATTTTGGTCGAAAAAATTCTGGATGCTTCGAGAAATAATGACGAAAAGAAAATGATCGTTAATTTTAACTATGGTCATTTTGAAGTGATTGTGGTTCAGAATCAAAAACTATTATTATTCAATTCGTTTGAATATCAAACTCCCGAAGATTTTATTTATTACTTATTATTTACGGCCGAACAATTGAGTTTAAACCCGGAAAGTTTTCAACTTGAATTATTGGGTACAATTGATCAAAATGACCCATTTTATGCTATAGCATATAAATATATCCGAAACATTTCATTTTTTGATGTAAGTACTTTACAGCAAAAAAACAGCTTTTCAACTGCACAAAATCAAAAACATTATATCTTATTTCAATCATGAGAATCATTTCAGGAAAATACAAAGGACGCCGCATTTTTCCGCCAAAAAACCTTCCTGTAAGACCCACAACTGACATGAGTAAAGAAGCATTGTTTAATGTTTTGAACAATCATTTTAGTTTTGATGGATTAAAGGTTTTGGACCTTTTTGCAGGAACTGGCAATATTAGTTACGAATTTGCTTCGCGCGGAAGTGAGCCCATAACATCTGTCGATGGCGATTTTGGATGCGTAAAATTTGTTAAACAAGTAGCATCAGAATATGATTTTAATATTGCTGCGACTAAAAGCGATGTCTACAAATTTCTAGAAAACTGCAAAACGTCTTACGATATTATTTTTGCCGATCCTCCTTACGGATTAGATCAAAATGCTTTTGAAAAAATTGTTTTAACAGTTTTTGAAAGGGATTTGCTTCACGAAGACGGAATGATGATTATTGAGCATTCAAAATACACTAAAATGGAACATTTGAGTAATTTCTCTTTCCAGAAAAATTATGGCGGATCTTTCTTTAGTTTCTTCGAATTAAACTCAACTGATGATGATGAAGAGCTTCCTGGTGATACATTGAAAAAAGCAACTGAAGAAGACGAAGGATAATTTCCTTTTTTGAATCATAAAAAAACTCCCTTGAAAATTTTAAGGGAGTTTTGTTTTTTATTGAAGTTATGATTTCTTTCTTTTTAAATTGAAATAATAATTAAGTCCCAAACCAAGTGTCCATTTTGTATCTACTCTACTCGCCTTGGTACTTAGTTCATTTATTGCTTTTCCCATATCAACATTTTGAAGGTCTAATATCAAACACATCGAATCTGAATTTTCTGCCGAAAGATCAAAATTATAACCAATTCCAATCCCAAAAGACTGACTCCAGTTTTTTACAATTTCTTTTTTGTCAGAAGTTAGCGTGCCTGTTGTATTATTATAAAGATATGATTTCTTATTGGCTTCTACATTTGAGATCGAAAACCGCGGAAGAATTACAAAATAAGAATCTAATTCTTTAGCATTTCCTAAAACTATTTTAGGACAAAAACTAAAATTAATAGCACTCACGGCTCTTGTATATTCTTCAATCATTATATTATTATCGTTTACTATACTGCGGGTTTCCAAACTTCCTATTATACCGCTAATTTCGAGTTCAGGCTTAAAATATCGATTTACTTTAAATTCTCCTCCTGTTTTAAAACTCATAAAAACTGATTTTTCAAAATCGGTATGCAAATAGGCTCCAACACCAATATAAGGTCTAAAAACCTGAGAATTAACAACAATAGAACTAATCAAAAACAAACAAATCAATACTTTTCTTTTCATAATACTTTATAAGATTTTTATTTCTTTAACCCGATAGCTGTAATTAATCCTAATTTTTATAACAAAACGCTTTTTAACTGAATGTCACCCTGAGCGGAGTCGAAGGCTTTTGGACCAAAATGGGCTTCGACTCCGCTCAGCCTGACATTCAAACTTTAATTACATCCAACGGTTTTCTTCAATTATGATCTAAAGAAACGTTATTTTTTCAAATAAGTAGGAATACACACAAAGAAAATTATCTTATTCTATTTTCATTTTCATCAATATTTTTCTCCTTAAATTCTGTTGTACCAATTTTACCAAAAGAATATCGTATCGCGATTGAAACTTCATGGTTATCCACAACATACCTGGCTTTAGAAGTAACATTATTGATGGTAAACTGTTCTGATTGAATATTGTTTTTAAAAACATTATTCCAGCTTAAGGTACATTTCCATTTTTTGAGAAACGTTTTTGAAGCGGCCAAATCGACCACAAATCTGGAACTTGTTTCAAAAACTCCTGTATATTGTTTGGTTAATCCCCAAAAATTCAAAACCAAAGCGTATTCTTTTGGAAGTTTAAATTCGTTATTAGAACTAAAATAAGAATAGGGTTTTGAAGTCCTAAATTGAGCCGTATGATCTTCGATTCTTTCTAAAATAAAAATCAAAGAATTAGTTGTTGTCCAAAATTTATAGGTGAATGGCAATGTAAAATCGACTGTAAATGCAGAGCTTTTATCATAATTTATATCCTTAAAAGTCATTATATTATTTTGATCATCAAAAGAAAAACTACTATAAACCGGATTTTTGGCCTTAGAATAACTAAATCTAACGGACTTATCATGATATTGAAAAGTGGTCGAAATTTCGTCGATAATAGTGGGATCTAAAAATATATTTCTTGCATACAAAAAATACGGATTTATATAAGTTGCTCCTTGACTTAGTGAAGAATAATTAGGCCTTGAAATGCTTTTTGCATAATTTACGCTAATACTTTTTATACTGTCAATTGGAAATATAAACTGTGCTTTTGGGAAAAATTTGGTGTAATTTTTATCAACTAAAGGCTCTAAATCACTTTTAAACTTTCCATCAACATTTGTGTTTTCAACTCTAAATCCAACTGAAAAATCGACCTTTTTAATTTTTCCGGAAAGCTGACTATATCCGGCTAGATTTTGCTCGCTAAAATCGTAATGACTGATTTCATCTTTGTTATTTTGATAGTAAAAAATATCAATATCCGATTTTGAATTTGCAGACGAGTATAATCCGCCAGCTTCTAATTTCATTTCGTTTTTAAACTTTTTCTCCACATCTATTCTTCCCGAAAAAACATTAACTTTAAATCTTTGATCTCGGTTTTGCGTTAATTCAAATTCAGTATTATTAAAATTATCCTGAACATTACTTAAAGATGTCTGATCGAAATTTGAATATTGCAATCCGGTAAAAACTTGCGCATCAATCGATTTTATTTTTTTTTGATAATTCAAAAATGAATTTACAAAATTCTTTCTTCCGCTATTATCACTATAAGTAACAACATTATTTATTACATCTTTATTTTTATTATCTGTAATGGTATTGATAGGAAAAGTATCTGATTGCAATTTGCCGCTTACATTTACAGAAAAATAATCATCCTCATTTATTTTGTAAAACAAGCCACCGCCAAAAACATATTGTTTTCTTTTCGTGTCAGCCGTTACATCATATTTAGAAGCAATTTCGGCACTTGGAATCTGGTAATCTATACTATGACTTTCCCACGGATTAAGTCTGTTATAATTAAAATTAGCTTTTAATTCGAGCTTGTTTTTTTTGAAACTAGAATTAAATCCTAAGTAGTTATTATAATTTTTTTTGAACGAAGCAACTTCAGAAATTTCAGCTCTAAAACTGTCTTTTTTACTAAATTTTCTTGTAATTAAAATTACAGATCGTCCTTCGGCTTCATATTTAGACGATGGATTCTGAATGATTTCAATGGTTTTAATATCGACGACAGCCAAAGTATTTAGATCGTTCAACCCCACTTTTTGATTGTCAATGTAAATTAGAGGATTTCCTTTTCCAACAACGGTGATAGTCTCTCTATCTACACTAACTTGCACGGTTGGTAATTTTGCCAATAACTCAACTGCATTTGGAATCGAGCTGAAAATCGAATTTGCCACATCTACTTTTATAGTACCGTTTGTATTGGTAAAAGTCTTTTTGTTTTGATTGATAACGACTTCATTCAATTTGTTTGAAACACTATCTTTTGGCGTTTCATTTTGCGCATTTGCGATTAACGAAAGTAAAAACAGTAATACAATGAGAAAAATTTTTAAAGGCATTTTGATTGATTTTAGATTGAAACGCAACAAAAGTGCTTCTAAAAAAGAGTTCCGGAGGTTAATTGAAGGTTAATGCGGAGTTAATGCGCAAATTGTCTCACAAAAGCATTATTTTTGAATGGAGAAATAGCCCACGGGTTTTTACTGATTAAACAGGTTTACACCGGTTTAGTAAAAAAAAATATCGGTGTAAACCTATCTAATCCGCGTTATCCGCGTGCCATAATTTTAAAGTAACGATGAAACAAAGAATCAATTTATTAATCGCATTATCAGTAGTTGCTCTGATCGTTTTGTCGTTGGTGCAATGCTATTTAGTAAAAACTACTTACGATTATAAAGTTGCCCAGTTTCATACCGAAATAAAAAACGAAATCGCCAATATATCTAACAATTACAGTGATATCGATTCGGTACTTGTTTCAAGAAAGGAAGCGCTTTACAAACAATTATCTGAAAATTACATTCAGGGAAAAAAGAGCAAAATTGATATTAAAACTGGTATTTTATATAATGAATATCAAGATGCATTAACTCAAAAAATTCAGCGCAAGTTTGAAAGAGAGTTGCCCAATCTTAAAATTGATTTTGCTATTGTTCTCAACAAATTTATTCTGTTTCAAAACACGAAAAAAGCGGATACTATTTTCTCTGAAAAGCCTTTTATCAAAAATAAACTTTACGGAAATCTGGCTTCTTTAAATCATGCTTTTCTGGTTCGAAATTATGTGGGAACCACGAACGGGACTTATAATAATGAGGATTATCAATTATTGACCGAAGACTCGATGTATGTTTCTGTAATTGACTGGGAAACGATTATTTTAAGACGAATGACGTTTATTTTAATTCTCTCGCTTCTTTCTATTTTGACACTTATAACTTTGTTTGTGATTGCATTAAAAGCCTTAATCAAACAAAAAAAGGTAAGCGATGTTAAGACTGATTTTATTAATAACATTACGCACGAACTCAAAACGCCTTTGGCTACTTTGGGCATTTCGACTAAAATTCTGGAGAAAAAAGATGTGCGAGATAATGACGAAAGTTTTAATGCTATTGTCAATACCATTTCACGTCAGAACAATCGTTTGCAAAATTTAATCGATCAGGTAATGGCAAATTCATTGACCGAAAACCAAATCGAATTGCAAAAAGAACAAATAGAAACCGAAGATTTTCTACGATCTATTATAGATGATTTTAAACTTACGTATCCAAAAATCAATATTATAACTGATTTTCAAACTGATAAAACAAATCTTGTTTTAGATAAATTTCATTTGACAACTGCGCTTTTAAATGTACTCGAAAATGCCGTAAAATATGGTTCTAATACCATTATTCTAAAAACGAAGCTCGTTCAAAATCAATTCTCAATAAGCATTGAAGATGACGGAATTGGCATATCAAAAAACAAACAACCGCTGCTTTTTGAGAAGTTTTATCGTGTAGAACAAGGCAATCTTCACAATACAAAAGGACTTGGTTTAGGACTTTATTATGTTGATCAAATTATAAAAGCACATCAGGGTTCTATTGCTGTTATGAGCGATTTAGGAAAAGGAACTCAGTTTACTATTTTATTAAAAGTTTAATTACCTTATTTTGAAAAAATTACTTTTAGCCGAAGACGATTTTGATTTTGCTGCAATTTTAAAACAATATTTAGAACTGCATCAATTCGAAGTAACATGGGCAGAAAATGGCGAAATAGCTTTAGACTATTTTAAAAATCAAACTTTTGATATTTGCATTCTTGATGTAATGATGCCCAAATTGGACGGGTTTTCTTTGGCAGAAAAAATAATTACAATCAATCCCGAAATTCCATTCATTTTTTTAACCGCTAGAAAGTTAAAAGAAGACAAAATCATTGGACTGAAACTAGGCGCAGACGACTATATCGCAAAACCTTTTGAAGTCGACGAACTTATTTTGCGTTTGCAGAATATATTGAAGAGAATCGAACAAAAGAGAACTTTAGACGGAGTTAATACTATTGAAATTGGTTCGTATATTTTTGACAACGAACGTTTAACGCTCAATAATAAAAATCATGTTCAACAGCTCACAGAGAAAGAAGCTACTCTTATTGAGTATTTGTATCTAAACCATAACCAGTTATTAAAGAGGGAACAAATTTTAATGTCGGTTTGGAAAAAAGACGATTATTTCTCAGGACGTAGCATGGATGTTTTTATCAGTAGATTAAGAAAATATTTCAATTCTGATCCAAAAATTAGTATTGAAAGTGTTCGAAATATTGGTTTAGAATTTAAAATAGAAAAACCTTGACGAATCAAGGTTTTTCTGTTTATTATATTTTAATTATTTCCCAATAACCCAACCTATACTAAAGTTAACTACAGCAACAAATTCAGTATCATATTTATCAAAATTAACTCCCGGTCCTGCATTAAACTCAAGATTAAATCGGCCTTTGTAAGTACGTTGTAATCCCCAAAGTGCTGCAACAGTAAACGAAGGAACTGCTTCTCTATAATCAACATTTGTCGAAATAGACTCAAAATTGTAATTGGCATTTAAGGCTAGAAAATTTCCTGAATTACGAGCGGTTCTCTTTCCTTTATTTGCTCTTTTTTCCAGATTGTAATAATGACGAAATTGCTCATCGATATTTGGAAAAATAGCAAAATTTGAACTATTTGAGTTTGCCGAAAATCCTAAACCTAATCTTGCTTCAGAATGCAGCGTGTTTTTTGCATCAAAACCATGTTCATACACAAAACCAGGTACAAATAAATTAAGCTTAAATTGATTTTTTTCGACAGTTGTTGGAGCACTATCCTGCGCGTCGACTGCATTAATAAAAAGAACGGATAATAATAAAAACAGGTAATTTTTTTTCATATTTGGTTTTAAATTAGTTGCATCAAAAATAAGATTTTAACAATACAAACCAATAGAAAATAAAAATATTTTCTTACATAAAAAACAAAACCTTCAAGCTTCTTATAAAAAGTAAATTCTTACTAGCAAATACACACTGTGAATGATATAAGTTTTAAAATCAATTGTATAACACTTTAGATTAATAACATAATACATTTGTTATCAACCTTTAAAACTAAAATCATGAACTTAAAAAGATTTTTCGGAGGATTACTTACTATTCTTGGAATAGTTGGATTAATCTACACTGCAGTTATATTTGCAGGAACATCTGGCGAAACACGAGATATTAAATCATTAATTATTTTTGGTATACTTGGTATTGTTTTTTTTATGTCCGGAATAAGTTTAGTCCGTGCTACAAAAGATGAATCCTAAAATTTATGGCAATAATACATTTGCAATTTTATCATAAAAAGGAGTTTTTACATTGTATTTAATTCCTTCATTTACTACAAATTTAGTCAATGAAATTGCTTCTGTATTTTTGCCCGCCAATAAATCTCTGTGCATTGATGAAGTCGCCTCTTGAGGTGATTTTTCTAATTTAATTATGGTTTGTCCCACTATCTCTTTGGGTAATTTTAAGCCTTTTGCTTTTGCTACAGCATCAATTTCATTCAGCAATTGTACATATAATTCTTTTGACTCTGCAATACTTAAAACTTCACCAATATTCTGATTTAAATAAGAAGTTGTTGAAGCTAGAGCTGATATAAAAATGAATTTTTCCCAAACGGTTTCTTCAATGTTTTCGACCAAATAGCTTTCTATTTTAGCATTTTTAAAGATATGCTGCACTTCATTTAATTTTGAAACTGAGGCAGTTTTTGAACCGAAAAATAGTTTTTCGTAAAAACCTATTTTTCTAATCGTCCCCGGTAAAGTAATCATCGAAATAATATAAACACAACCTAGTAAAACATCATTCTGCGGGAAAATTTTCTGAATACGTTCCGGAGCATCTACACCATTGTACAATGGAAGTATTACCGTTTGTGGTGTAATACACTTTTTCAGGGAAGTTAAACTTTCTTCAATATCGTAGCTTTTAGTGGCGCAAATTAAATAATCCAGAACACCTATTTCATCTGGATTATTTGAAACTAATTTTGGATGTACAATCATTTCCGTATCGTCAGTAACGATTTTCAATCCGCTATCGGCAATTGCGTTTTGAGTTGCGCCACGAGCGATAAAAATAATTTCGACATCATCAGACTTGTAATATGCTTTGGCTAAAAGTCCACCAAAATAACCGCCTACTCCACCGAGTCCTAAAATTCCGATTCTTATTTTCATAATAACTTAATAAAATGCCATAAAGGCGCTAAGTCACAAAGATACAAATCAAAAAAGTCTATAGAATTAGTTTGAAGAAAAGAAAGAAAAAAATGCAGACCTATAAGCCGGATTCTGTCTCTGATAAATCAAAGCCTTATCATTTATCTAGGCTTATAATTACTCATAAGCTCGAGCTACCTACCCTTCAACAACGGACGAGAAGCCCTTAAATGCTGATATACTTGGTATTTCACCGCATAGAGTTTACCTGGTTTCACTACAGCATTACCTGTACATACTTTCTGTTGCACTTGTCCTTGCGCTATTTCTAACGCCGACGGGTGTTACCCGCTATGCTTCTCTGTGGTGTCCGGACTTTCCTCCCTCCCAACGAATCGGGACGACGATAAGGCGGTCTGCGTGGCAAAAGTAGCGATTTATACACTAAGAATAATCATTTTAAATTTTAGATTTTCAAGCTGTTTTCGTAACGATTTAATTTTAAATTGGTTATCTTTAAAATCCATAATTTTAAAATTCAATTATCATGATTAGAATGTATCACTACGCAACTGTTTCAAAAGCTTTAGATCAATTGAATGAAAAAGGATTTACGTTTGATTTTAATTTAAACTCAGACATGATAAAAAAAAATCCTGCGAAATTTGAAATTGTTCATGTGTATCGATACGAGGGTAATTCAGACCCGGGCGATGAGGCAGTTGTATACGGAATTAAATCAACAACAGGTAAAAAAGGTGTTTATGTATCAGGTTTCTCCGCCGACTCAGATCAGGAGACTGAAAAGTTTTTAAGTGATTTGAGCATAAAAGGAAGGTGATTTTTTTAGGAGCTATTCCTGCTACTTTCCCTTATCCTCAGGTGATGCCACACTGAGCGAAGTCGAAGGGCTTTTCAATTGACACGTGGGCTTCGACTTCGCTCAGCCTGACATACATAAACCAATTAACTCATTGTAAATATACAGATTTTGCTTGTCACCCTGAGCGTCCCGAGAATTCGGGAGAAGGGCATTCCAATTGACACATGAGCTTCTCCCAAATTCTCGGGACGCTCAGCCTGACAAAACTATGTCGAGTTACTTTCAAGATCCCTCGTTCCTCGGGATGACAAAAATGAGAGTATACTTTCTGCCTATAAGCTAAGCTTAAATAATCCTGGCTTATTATTAGATAAAACAAACAATAGCGAGAAAAAAATCTGCTTCAGTCCGTGTTTTCGCCTTAGCGAATCTATGTCATCCGCGTACCATCTCAAACCAATAAACCACAAAAAAAGTCCATCATAAAATGACGGACTTTCTAAAAAAAAACAAAAAAATTATGCTGTTGGTATTTTTAACTTCCATCCTGCCTGAATCAAATCAGGATTTTTAATGATATCTCTGTTGGCTTCAAAAATAGCTTCCCATGAAACTCCGTGTGCTTTGCCAATTTTAGATAACGAATCACCACTTGCAACGGTATAATCTGTAGTTTTCCCTTCGGCAACAGCAATATTAATTACTGCATCTGCGGATCTAAAATCTGGGTCAAGTTTTCCGTAGGCACTCCAAATTTTTTCTTTATCCTCTGCAGATTTTGCTGTTCCATCAATATACAACACATTATCCTGCTCTCTTACTTGCAAATTAGCTACACCCAAATTGGTAGCCAAATCTGTTAACTCTCTATATTTATCTAGTAAACTCATGACTTTTTTTATTTAATGGTTAGCTTATTTTCAACTTTTTTAGGCTTCAATTCCTGTACGCTTTTTATCAAGTTGGGCAATTGCGCTTTTTTGATATCTCCTGTAAGTGTTACAACACCATCTTTAACTGTGGCACTTACACCGCTGTACGTTTTTACAACTTCATTTACTGAATTACTTAAAACACTATCTGAATTAATTTCGACTGGTGCAGTTTCTATCACTGGCTCAGGCGCAGCAATTTCGCAATTATTCACAACAGATTTCACTCCTTTAATTCCTTTAATAATAGTTTCGGCATTTTCTTTAAAAGTAGCATCCTTGCAAATCCCAGAAATAGTTGCAACTCCATCTTTTACAGTAACTTCTACACCTGGCAAAGCACTCATTTTTGCTGCAATCTCTTTTTGAATGTCTGCATCTTTAGGACCACAAGCTACTAAAGATAAAGCTAGGCTTAATCCCAATAAAATCGATTTAATTTTCATAGTGATAGTTTTTAAAATTAATGAATCCTCTAAGTTAACAAATTAAATAACAGATATTTAAAAAACAATCTTACAATTTAGATTCTTATTAATTTCTTAAAATCAGTATATAAAAAAAGTCTTGAATTTTACTGTTCAAGACTTTTACTATTTTTAATTATGGATGTTTATTCTCCTCTTAAATTTTAACTGGTTCTAAAACAAACAGCAATGCTTCTATTTGCTCTATTGGCATTTTTACTATAGATTCTATTTGAGTGTTTTCAGAACTAATCACTAAAACTCCTTCATTGTCTTCTTCATATCCTACTGATTTAAAAGAATAACTTGGAACCGAAATCGCTATTTCTTTTTTTCCGTCTTTAAACCAACCGTAATTAGCTTCGTAAATGATTTTATTTTCTAAAATTTCTATAGTTTCTTCGCCATATGTATTCCATAAAGCAACTCTAAGAAGATAAAAGCCCATAATAGAAAACAATCCTATACCAATAAAATAACCAATTTCTAATCCGCCACCTAATACTAAACCCCAAATAGTACCAAAAACTGGTAAAATAAAAGATGCAAAAGCAAAAAAGAACATTATAATTCTGATTGCTAATGGTGATTTTTTGACTTTTAGGTTTAGTATGTTATTTTTGAAATTGAATTGCTGCATGGAATTTATTTTGGTTTAAGAAATCACTTCCGGAAATGGATGAATTTAGCTTTAGTTTAGTGACAATAATAATCAATTTTCCTTTCTATAATACTTTCAATTTTACCTTCTTTTGAGCGTGTCTTTTTAATCCAATTTTTAAATTTATCATACACTATATCAAAATTATAAACAGTAATCTTTTCTTCTTCTTGTTCATTATTATAAGAATTACTTTTTGATTTATACACTATCTTTTTAGGATTTTGAAAACTAAAATAATAATCCCTTACTTCTTTATTACCCTTGTATACGTAAACACGAGTGGACAAAGAATCTTTTGAAGTCCAATTAATTTCCTTTCTCTCTAAAAAGTCCTTTTCATAATTTTCAACAATTTTCACTTCAAAATTTTTATTTTTTACTCTTTTTGTAACTTCTCTGCGAGAGTACTTTGGACTTATTTTTGTGACTATTGTAGTATCCTTATCTTTTTTATATTCATACAGCGTTTGTCTTTCTGGATAAAATGATAATTTATATCCATCTTTCGAATCACTTGTAATTAATGTTTCATCACTATCATTTTCTGGATTATTATATAAATCTTCAATCAACTGATTCTCTTTATTGTATTTATAAAGCCTGTAATCTTGCAAAGTGTCATTTACATAATGTTCTTGCTTCGTTACTAAATTATTAGTGAATCTATTTATATATTTTTCTCTATAGTTCTCATTTGCACTGCTTTTTGTTGAATCTGGAAATTCAGAATTACTACTAAAATATTGATTTACAAAAGTGAGTTTCAAAATCCCATTATTTTGGGATATATTCTTGATTCTTTCCAACGCATCAAATTCTATATCTCTCCATGAATCCTTTATATCATTCTCGTAAAGCTTTACTAATTGGATCTTTCCATTTTTTGAAAAGAAAACTTCTGAAATAGTTTTTACAGAATCCTTTTTTGCACTCATTCTGTCGAGACTTAAGTTTTTTAAGGTGATTTTTTTTACACAACCTTTAAAGTCAATTTCTTGAGGTACAAGATATCTTTTATCAACTTTACTATTTTGACTAAAAACCACACCATTAAGCAATAACAAACCAATCAGTATTATTCTTTTCATTCTCTTCTGTTTTTTTTTTCGCAAAATTCATCAAATTCTCCAAGTATAAAAGAAGTAATCGATTTAGTCTTTCTATAGGTAAATTTGCGTTTTTGCTGTTAAAAATAGTTCTTTTTTATTACAAAAAATTTAGATTCAGATTTTTTAATCTCTTAAAATTAAATTCGAGATTCTAAAATTATAAAAGAACCTTTACTAAAAAAACGCGTTACTTCCTCACATTCAAAACACTCAAAATCCCCTTAAAGATTTATCAATTTCAGATTTGTGAATTGGCAATTTTCGGACTATATTTGCTATCGAATAAAATAGAATATGGAACAATTTGTAGTATCGGCTCGTAAGTATCGCCCACAAACCTTTAAGGATGTTGTAGGGCAAAAAGCCATTACCAACACTTTGTTGAATGCTATTGATAGTAATCATCTTGCTTCTGCCCTTTTATTCACAGGACCTCGTGGAGTTGGTAAAACAACTTGCGCTCGTATTCTGGCTCGTAAAATAAACCAGCCTGGATATGATGATCCTAATGAAGATTTTGCTTTTAACGTTTTTGAGTTAGATGCTGCTTCAAACAACTCGGTTGATGATATTCGTAGCTTGATTGACCAAGTTCGAATCCCGCCTCAAACCGGACAATACAAAGTATATATTATTGACGAGGTTCATATGTTGTCTTCGGCAGCTTTTAATGCTTTCCTTAAAACATTAGAAGAGCCGCCAAAACATGCTATTTTTATTTTAGCAACTACGGAAAAACACAAAATTATTCCAACGATTTTATCTCGTTGTCAGATTTTTGATTTCAAGAGAATTACTGTAAAAGATGCTAAAGAACATTTGGCAGAAGTTGCAACAAGTCAGGGAATCAATTTTGAAGACGATGCTTTGCACATTATCGCTCAAAAGGCTGATGGTGCAATGCGTGATGCTTTGTCTATTTTTGACCGTGTTGTTTCGTACTGCGGAACAAACTTAACACGTCAGGCTGTAACAGAAAATCTAAACGTTTTAGATTACGAAACTTACATTAGTATTACTGATTTACTTTTAGAAAATAAGATTCCGGATCTTTTATTAGCATACAACGATATTCTTGCAAAAGGATTTGATGGTCACCATTTTATTGCTGGTCTTGCTTCTCACTTTAGAGATTTATTGGTAAGCAAAACTCCTGCAACAATCGCTTTACTTGAAGTGGGCGAACAAGCACAACAAATGTATGGTGTTCAGGCTCAAAAATGTTCTCAGGACTTTTTACTAAAAGGAATTGATATTGCAAACGACTGTGATTTAAAGTATAAATTAAGTCAAAACCAACGCCTTTTAGTCGAATTATGTTTGATGCAATTGGCCTCTATCAGCTTTGATGGAGAAAAAAAAAAGTTGAGCAATTCATAATTCCCCCTACTTATTATAAAAATGGTAGTTATTCTATAGTTGAAGTTCAAAATCCAAAGCCGCAAGTTGAAGCTCAAACCGAAGCACAAAATCCAATTTCGAGAGTAGAAACTGCAAATAACCCAACTCAAACTTCAAAACAACAAGAAACTCCTGTAGCTCCGCAACCTGAAGTTAGCAACGAGCCTAAAGTTTCGGCTTTTTCTTTATCCAGTATTCGCAAGAAAAAAGAATTAGAAGCAGCCAATCAATCTTATGTAAAGCCTACTTCTGTAATGCCTACAGAAGAATTTACAGAGACTGAAATGTTGGTGCAATGGAATAAATATGCGCAACGTTTGGGCGATAAGGGACATAAAATCATGCAATCGTTATTATTAATTAACGATCCTACTTTAAGCGGCACTATTATTACTTTTGAATTACCCAACGAAGGTTCTAAACTTGATTTTGAAGGTCAGATTCATGGACTTTTAGGACATTTAAAAGGACACTTACACAATCACGATATTACGATTGAGGTTAATGTTAATGAAACTATCGAAATTAAACGTAGTCTTAACGATCAGGATCGATACAATCGACTGTTGGAAATCAACCCAAATATAGATCTTTTGCGTACTACATTTGGATTGGATTTAACTTCTTAGTTTTTTAAGCATACGAATTTTAGGCACCTTTTTTTACTTATTTCCTAGTCCAAGATTATAGACTTTTTGCAACCATTTTTCTCTTTTAGAAGAATCAGCGGTTTTAATAATTCCGACATAAGTTACTTTTACCGGTTTTACACCACAAAATTCTAAGGTTGTTTTTTTTAATTGATTGACACTTGGTCTTCCATAAAAAAATCTGTAATACCAACTTGGTTGATCCATCGTTGTAATTATATGGGCTGTTTTTCCTTTTAGAAGCTTATCCCACCAAACTGAATTTTCGCGATACTGAAATGTCATTCCCGGTAAAAACAAACGATCTATAAATCCTTTTGTAATTGCTGGAAGTCCACCCCACCAAACGGGATGTATCCATACTAAATGATCTGCTTTTTGGATTTTCTGCCAAGATTCAACTAAGTCTGGCTCTAACTCCGTGCGTTTTTGATAACCAAACTGTAAATTGGGATTAAATTTTAACTCGGCAATTGTAATTGTGTCTACTTCTGCACCAGAAGCAATTGCGCCTTTTAAATATGACTCAGCGATTGCAAAATTAAAACTTGACGGATTTGGGTGTCCGTTTATAATCAGTATTTTTTTCATATGATTCCTTTTTAGTAAAATTAGTGTTTCAATGAAAATTGTTACTAGACAAATGTCCTATAATACTGCTTTGCGAATCCTGCTTAAGTGTCTTGGTGTAACACCTAAATAAGACGCTAAATATTGAAGCGGAATTAGCTGTAGGTATTTTTGATGATTTTTGTAAAGTTCTTCGTAACGTTGTGTTCCGGATAATTTCTGAAAAGAAATCATTCGTTTTTGAAGCGTCACATATTCCATCTCCGTTAATTTACGACCAATTTCCTGCCAATGAATTCCCTGACTATACAATTTCTCCAGACTTTCCCGACTTATGACCTGCAATTCTGTATCTACCAAAGCCTGAATGTTTTCCTGAGCAACTTCTTGTGTTATAAAACTGGAAAATGAAGCCATAAATTCGTTTTCGAATGCAAAACAATTCGTGATTTCATCGGCTTGATGATTGAAAAAATACGACCGTAAAATTCCTTTTTTGATAAAGTAAATCTCATTACTGATCTGATTTTCCAGCAATAATAATTCTCCTTTTTTAAGTGTTTTAAAAGTAATTAAATCATCTAACTGATCTAATTCTGCTTGCGATAAATTTTGAATGGATTGAAAAATAGATTTCATTTTAAAACTGAATTATTCTTTTGACGGAAAAAATCTTTCTATTCTTTTATCAGGAATAAGCCATAACATAGCTACGGTAAAATAGGCAACTCCAGAAATCCATTCGTTGTAAAATGAAAAAACTATCCCAACAATATATAAAACGGAAGACATATTTCCTTTTACATCTTTACCAATCGCTTTTGCAATTATGGAGTTTTTACCTTCATTAAGAATTATAATTCGCTGTAATATAAAGTAAGCTATTGAACACAGCAACAACACAAATCCATACAAACCCATAGAGGCTTTTGCAAAATTGTGTTCTCCCATCCAACCTGTTGCAACGGGAATTAAAGACAACCAAAAAAGTAAATGAAGGTTTGCCCAAAGTATTTTTCCGTTGACTTTGTTGATACTATGAATTAAATAATGGTGGTTATTCCAGTAAATTCCAACGTAAATAAAACTCAAAACATAACTTAGAAATTTAGGAATAAGTGGTTTTAAATCTGCGAACTCATGTCCTTCAGGCACTTTAATCTCCAAAATCATAATGGTTATAATGATTGCCAAAACACCATCACTAAAGGCCTCAAGTCTAGTTTTATTCATGTAGTTAATTGTTGTTGAGTTTTTTTTTTGCCACAGATTAAATGATTTAAAAAGATTTCTTTATTAAACCAAAATCTGTAAAAATCATTTAATCTGTGGCAATATTTTAAATTTTTCCGTAGTACATTGCTTTTACGATTCCATCAGAAAGTCCAATTTTAGGAACATAAATTTGGCGAGCACCACTCCATTTCATTGCATTTAGATAAATTCTGGTGGCATGAATAATTACATCGGCACGATCTGAATTCAGTCCTAATTCAGCAATTCTTTGTTCGTATGTCAATGAGTTTAAAAAGGCATATTGTGAATTGATATAAATGTACGAAAGCGGTTTTTCCTGTTGTTTCCCGGACATTTTAAACAATTTATTGATATTTCCTCCAGAACCAATTAATGTTACTTCTTCGTAATCAGCAGTATTGGTTTTAATCCATTTTTCGATTTCATCCCAAACTACGTCATGAACCATATTATTTAACAAACGAACTGTTCCGGCTTTAAAGGATCTTGAATTAATCAATTTTCCATCAGAAAATAATGTAAACTCTGTACTTCCACCACCAACATCTACAAAAAGATAGGTTTCGTCTGTTTTTAATAAATGAAGCAAATCTGTAGAAGCAATAATAGCGGCTTCTTTTTTTCCGTCAATAATTTCAATTTTAATATCGGCTTTTTTCTTTATCAAAGCCACAACTTCTTTTGAATTGTATGCCTCGCGCATTGCCGAAGTTGCAAACGCCATATAACGCTCGACTTTATGTACTTTCATTAAAAGATGGAATGCTTTCATAGCATCTACCATTCGATCTATATTTTCTTCTGAAATTTCTCCTACTGTAAAGGCATCTTGTCCCAAACGAATTGGCACACGAACAAGCGAACTCTTATTAAATTGTGGTTCTTTGCCATCTTGTTCTACAACGTTAGATATCAAAAGCCTCATGGCATTTGAACCAATATCTATTGCTGCAAGTTTCCTTATATTAATCATGCTCACTTATGATTTTAATTTTTATAGTTTTTATTAGTTTGTACCTTGAACAACTTCGTCGATTACCTCAATTTTATTTTGATAATATTTATAGGTTTCAAACTGTGCTCTAAAAGGGGCATGATGATTTCTAGGTTTGTATTTATTATCTAATTTATAGGAATGGTATCTCACTTTTACATTTCCTTTCCAAGCTATGTTGAAATTATCTATTAATTCTTTCTTTATTGCGAGATCATAAATTGGGCATGTAACTTCGACTCTTCCGTCAAGATTTCTGGTCATAAAATCAGCCGATGAAATATAGACTTCGGTTAAACCAGCATTTCCAAAAATATAAACTCTTGAATGTTCTAAATAATTATCAACGATACTTATGGCTTCTATATTTTCACTCATTCCCGGAATTCCAGGTATTAACGAGCAAATTCCTCTTACTTGAAGCTGAATTTTTACTCCTGCATTACTGGCTTCGTATAATTTATCGATCATTTTAAAATCTGATAAACTATTCATTTTTAACTTTATGTGTGTTTTTCTACCTGCCAAAGCGTGTAAAATTTCACGATCTATTAGTTTTATAAATTTGGTTCGCGTGTAATGCGGCGACACGATTAAATGCTTGTACCTGTGTACTCGGTAATTGATATCAAAGAATTCAAATATTTTAGATATGTCTTTCAAAATTCCCTGATGGCAAGTAAACAACGTAACATCTGTATAAATTTTAGCTGTTGATTCGTTGAAGTTTCCTGTCGAAATAAATCCATAGCGACGTGCCTTTCCTTCTTCAAATCTTTCAATTACACATATTTTACTGTGCACTTTTAAACCTTTTATTCCAAAGATCAAATCGATTCCTTCGGTTTGCATTTGCTCGGCATACGAAATATTAGTCGCTTCATCAAAACGTGCCTGAAGTTCTATTTGAACAGTTACTTTTTTTCCATTTTTAGCTGCATTAATCAATGAACTAATAATTTGCGAATTTTTTGCCAGTCGATACAAGGTGATTTTTATACTGCTCACTTTTGGATCTAAAGCTGCTTCACGCAAAAACTTTGTTAGGTATGAAAATGACTGATATGGCGCGTGTAATAAATAATCTTTTTTACTGATTTTTTCCAAAATACTTCCGCCCAAACTCAAACCTGGAATTGGTAGAGGCTCATTTGGCTTATAAAGTAAATCATATCTTCCAAGATTTGGAAAACTCATATAATCACGACGATTGTGATATCTTCCGCCGGGAATTATACTATCCATTTCAACAATTTTCATTTTATCGAGAAAGAATCTTAAAGTATCTTCTTCAATTAAATTATCATATATAAAACGAACAGGCTCTCCTATTCTTCGATCTTTTACTGAGGTTGCGATTTTTTCAAGCATACTTTTGCTCAAATCGCTATCGATATCTAATTGTGCATCACGCGTGATTTTAATCATATGTGCTGAGACACTTTTATAATCGAAAATATTAAAAATATTTTTCAAATTATATCGAATGACATCATCAATTAAAATTACGTAATGTTTCTCATCATCAGATGGTAACACGACAAACCTGTTCATTGTTTTTGGAATTTCGATAACGGCGTAACGAACTTCATTGTTTGTATTCATTTCTAAACGAACTGCTAAATATCCTAAAGTATCTTTTAATACAGGAAATTCGGCCAAATCATTCAAAATGATTGTTACTAATTCCGGACTTAACTTTTGAGTAAAAAAGTCTTTTAGATAACTTTCCTGATCTTTTGTGATTTGATCTTCGTTTATAACAAAGATATTTTCAGCTTCCAATTCAGTTTCAATATTACCCAGAATACGCAAGCTTTCAGACTGTTGCTGAATTACAATTTCGGTAATGTCCTTAATTAATTGATGGGCTGAAACTCCGCCTAAATATTTTTCGCCCGAAATTCCGGATAGGCTTAATCTACGAATTGCAGCATATCGAACTCTAAAAAATTCATCTAAATTGTTTGAAAAAATTCCAACAAAACGCAGTCTGTCTAAAAGTGGAACTGTGTTATCTGCGGCTTCCTGAAGCACTCTTGCATTAAACGCTAACCAACTTTTTTCTCTATCGATATATTTTTGTTCGTACACTTTATTTATTTTAAATCTTTGGGGAAAATTGTTTTATGAGTTTTACCTTTTTTAATAGTGTCCCAACTGTCTGCGTCGAATTGCAAGGATACAAAACCTGAGGTTGGAACGTTTTCGATAAATACATCACCAAATTTATTAACAAAATTTGTAATAGCCTCGTTATGTCCAAAAAGAATAACGCTTTCGAAACTATTATCACATGATTTAATAACCTTTTCCAGTTGTTTATCATCAAAGGTATAAAGGTCGTCTTTAAAAATGATACTTTCAATAGGATATGAAATATTTTGAGCAAAAATAAGCGCCGTTTCTAAGGCTCGGGCTGCTGTACTACTCCACATTATATATGTTTTTGGAAGAAACTTTGAAATATTTGCTGATACTTCATGAGCATCTAAAATTCCTTTTTTCATTAAAGGTCTGTCGAAATCTTTCAAAGGAGCTTCCCAACTTGATTTTGCATGACGTATTAAAACTAAATTTTTCATAAGTAAAAGATTTACAAACCACTTCGTAGAGGTTAATATTTTAATTGAACTTCTAATTTACAAAAGAAATCTTAAACCTTCTTCTTTTTTTATTTCTGTTAACATATTATAAAAATTTTAACAAGAATAAACAAGTTCCAAAGCATTAAAAATTAAAAAAACTAAACTTTCTTCTTTAATCAGAAAGTGTCGTTCATCTAGTAAACCGTGCATTTTGTCGACATTACTCATATTGATAAAAAATTAACCAAATAATTGATAATTAATCATTTAGCGTAATTTAAAAATTGCGTTTTTGATCAAAAAACCAAAATTTAGACCTTTTCCTATTTGTTAAAAATGACAAATAAAACCTTTTTTTTAACCTTTATATAACAAAAAAAAGACACTTCAACGAGTTTTTAGGTTAGTTATAGACAAAAAAAATCAAAATTATACAGACTATATAACTTTGATTCTGTTAATATTAGATAAATACTTCAAAAATAAAATCCTAAAATATGAGAACTAAATCTACTCTAAAAGAAGTGGGGGAATTCATAGAATGTTGTAAGTATATTTTCCCATTTCAAAAAAACATTCAGCAAGAAGCCTTTTCTAAAATTAGTTTAAAATCTCTTTTAATTTTGATTTTAGGATGTGTGTTCTTTTCTTCGACCATATCTGCACAAGAAATACCTTTTCGAGCAGGAAATACTTTAACGACAACTAGAGTAACATCAAAATCTACAGCAAAAAGCGCTGGGATTAGTGCTCTTGCTGCTGTAGCAGGGTCTATAGATGTAGCTAATCCTGCTGCAGGTTACAATAATTACACTCCCGATGATTTAGTTCGTAACATACTAACATCTGGCTGTTTAACCATTAACAATGTTCGTTTTGGTTATTATAGACGAAACAATGCTAACTCTTGGACTTGGGTTAATCACGACTGGTCTGAAATAGCGGGTGATCGCCAATTGGGTTATTACAGTAAAGGTAGTTCAACATTTCCTATAGATGAGGGGCTTCTTTTATCTACCGGAAAAATTAGTTCTGCAATGGGGCCCAATACTTACACCAATAGATCTGATGAAATGGTTGATGAAGCAAGTGATCCAGATTTAGCTGCAATTTCAGGTAGAACTATGTATGATGCTTCAATTTTGGAATTTAATTTTGTACCTGATGGAAATTTAGTCGAATTTAAATTTGTTTTTGCTTCAGAAGAATATCTTGAATATGTTAATAGCTCCTTCAATGATGCTTTTGGATTCTTTTTGAGTGGTCCTGGCATTAATAGTACATACACTAACAACGCTATAAACTTAGCCAAATTAACTAATGGAGATGCAGTAACTGTAAACAATATACACTCTGCAGGATCGACTGTAAATGGCGTGCCTTTTGCAGCGAAAAATGATGCATATTACATTAATAATCCCCTAGGATCTACTACAATGGAATATGATGGATCTACTGTTGTGCTTACCGCAACTTATACTGTTACACCGGGACAAAATTATAAAATAAAAATGGCGATTGCCGATGCATCTGATCAAAAATGGGATTCTGGTGTATTTTTAAAAGCCAAAAGTTTTGCAACAAATACTTTAGTGATTACCAATCCCGCTTCTGTATGCCTTAATGGAACTGCTAATATAACCTTACCAGCAATTACAGCCGGAAGTACTGCAGGATTAACTTACACTTACTGGAAAGATGCTGCAGCGACAATTCCTTATACAACACCAACGGTTTCGCCTGTAGGCACTTACTACATAAAAGGTAAAAATGATCAATCTGGTTGTTACGATATAAAACCAGTTGTCGTTAGTCAAACGAATATTGTAATTACTGAAACAACTGCCTCGCATGTTGATGTAAAATGTAAAGGAACGGCAACAGGTTCTGCGGCCGTAACTGTGTCTGGAGGAACTACGCCTTATACATATTCTTGGAATACTTCTCCAGTTCAAACTGGCGCTACAGCAACTAATTTAGGAGCGGGAACATATACGGTAACAGTTACTGATGGAAAAGGATGTAGTAATACAAAACAAATAACTATTACTGAACCAGCAGCAGGTATAACAGTAACTAAAGCTTCTCAAACTGATGTATTATGTTTTGGAAACTCTACTGGAGCTATTAATATAACACCGTCTGGTGGAACTAGTACTTATACTTATGACTGGGCAGATTTGGCAGGAACTAATGATCCTCAAAACCGAACTGGACTTGCTAGCGGAACGTATACTGTAGTTGTAAAAGATTCAAATGGATGCTCTTCTGCTCCGCTTGCTGTTACCATTACCCAACCGGGAGCAGCTTTATCATGTTCCGTTGTACAAAACAAACCAGTAACCGCAAACGGATTAAGTAATGGTGAAGCAACTGTAACTGTAATTGGTGGTACTACGAACTATACCTATTTATGGGATAATGCCGAAACTACACAAAAAGCTACAGCATTAAACGCTGGATTACATAGTGTAAAAGTTACAGATGCAAACGGTTGTACTACAGAATGTACAGTACAAATTACAGAACCAAATGTATTATCTTGCAGTATATCTCAAGACGCAGCCGTAAAATGTTATGGAGGTAATAACGGTAAAGCTACTGTAATTGCTGTTGGTGGAAACGGAGATTATACATATAAATGGGATAATGGCGAAACAACCTCAACTGCTATTGCTTTAATTGCTGGTTCGCATACTGTTATTGTTACTGATAAATTGAATTACACAACTACATGTAATGTTACAATTAGTCAACCACAGGAAGCTTTAAGCGCAACCACAACACAAGTTAATGTAACTTGCGGTGGCGGAACAACAGGTTCTGCAACAGTAATTCCATCAGGAGGTACAAATCCATATACCTATTCTTGGAATACAACCCCTGTTCAAACCGGAGTTACAGCTACAGGGCTTAAGGCTGGAACATATGAAGTTACTGTTAAAGATGACAATTTATGTTCAATAACAAAATCTGTAACGATTATCGATGGAGATTCTGTTGTTCCTGTAATAAATCCGTTACCTCAAGCTTCGACAATTAATTGTCCAGCGGAGCCTGTTTTTGCTCAGGCAACAGCAACAGACAATAGCGGTACTACTCCTACTTTATCTTATGTAGATGCAATAACGCCAGGTGGTTGCGCAGGTGCCTATACTAAAACAAGAACGTGGACTGCTGTAGATGCTTGTGGAAATACTTCACTTCCAGTTAGTCAGGTAATCATTGTACAAGATAATACTAAACCAACTTGGTCTACTGTGGTGGATTCTTTAAATAAAACGATCGAATGTAGCGATGCGGCAGCTTTAACCTCTGCTCAAGCATTGTTCCCATCGGCTACAAAAAAGTAAAAGTAAGCGGTGCGTTTGTAGCTTCTGCGGGTTGTTCAAATGCAGGAACTTACACCAATACTTGGACTGTAAAAGATGATTGCGGAAATACTTCGGATACTTTCACTCAAATTATCACGATCCAAGATACTTCGAAACCAACATTTATTGGAGAACTTCCTACTGATATTACAGTTTCTTGCGATGCTGTGCCTCAAGCTGCTAATATTGAGGCTTCTGATAATTGTAATGGAGATTTACCTATCGTTTTTAAAGAAACCAAAAGTAATATCTCAAACGAGTGTGCTACAAATTATACATTAACTCGTTTATGGACTACAAGTGATTGCGCTGGAAACATCGCTACTTATACTCAAATCATTACGGTTAGAGATACAACTGCTCCTACTGGAACTGCACCAACTGATGTTGCTAATTTACAAAGCATTGCCGATATTCCTGTTGGAAATCCAAGTGATATTAAAGATGCAGCTGATAATTGCAGTAGCACGGTAAACATAACAGTTAGTGATTCTAACAATGGAGGAAGTGGTTGCGATGGAAATGCATATATCTTGACCAGAACTTATATTTTAACTGATTGCGCAGGTAATAAGACTGAATTGAAACAAAGTTTTACTGTCGAAAATAAAGTTTCAGTTACCGGAATTGCCTCTAATGTAACTTGTTTTGGAGGAAATGATGGTTCAATTTTAGTTACCAATAGTCCTGGTTCAACTGTAGTTATTAGAAATCAAAACAATGAAATTGTTGGAAATACTAATTTACCAGCAGGAACTTATACACTTACAGCAATATCTGCTGTAAACAACGGTAACCAAACTTGTTCTGCTACAACAACAGTTGTAATATCTCAACCAACTTACACTATTAAAATATCTGGACAAGTTCTCAATAAAGATACTAATTCGCCAATTGCAAATGTACCAGTTACATTGGTTCCGCAAGGAACGACTAGCGGTCCTATTTTAATGCGTATTACAGGCGCCGATGGTCTATATAATTTCTCAGGAATGTCTGCGGGAAGTTATTTAGTACAAGTTCAAGATGCTAATTTAAATAGTGCGCATCAATTATACCCTGTTGATTCAAGTTTATTCTTTACAACATTGCAAGATTGTATTCTTCAGGAACATAATTTTGAATATGAAAAATCGACTTTACCTGTTCTAGGAGATTACGTGTGGTATGACACTAATAGCAATGGCGTTCAAGACGAATGGTATGATGCAAATAATGACGGCATTGTAACCAAAAATATTCCGGACAGCACTGGCGCGATCGATTACAGCCAATGGGAATGGATTGATTTAAATGGAGATGGAAGCTACGCAGGACCAACAAATGTTGGAGAATTAAATGCCGGTGGTTTTGGAAACTCTTTAAGTCCAAACGTAATCATCGATGGTCCAAACGGATATCATGATGAAGTAATCGTTGGTATTGAAGGTTTCTGGAGAAACAGACCTAGCACTCCAAATCCTTACGGTGACTATACCATTAAATTGGTTAAAGATGCTAATTTTGATGCTGTTGCAGCGGCTTTAGGAGCTACTGGTTTGGTTAAAGTTCTTCCATCTGTAACAGATAAAAAAGTTACTGGTAAAACTGGTAAATCGCAATTACATACTGTTTGTTCAACAACTGGTGGTACTGCTGGATATATTGTAACAGTAACACCTCAAGATTTAGTTCATTTGGATGCTGACTTTGGAGTAAATTGCAAAGTATACTCTGATATTGTTGCCAATGACGATACTGCCGGTCCAATTGCCGGAGTAAATCACACCACAACAAATGTTTTAAATGTACTACAAAATGATACACTTGAAGGTGTAGCTGTAACAGCTTCTGATGTTGTTATAACTACAGTGACACCAAATGCATTTTTACAATTAAATTCTAATGGCTCTGTAGATGTTTTACCAAATGCTCCGGTAGGCACTTTAACATTAGTATATCAAATTTGCGAAGCAGATCAAACCTCTAATTGTGATACTGCAACAGTTACAGTTACAATTGAAGCTCCAGTAATTACAGTTACCGCTACCGCAATTTGTGTAAATGATGTTCCGTATGTTGATTATGTAGTTACTCCTGTAAACTTCACTCCAATAAATGGTGTAACAATTGCATGGGCAAATAGTAGTAATACAGTTATTACCACAATGAATGATTTACCGCTTTCCGGACGTATATTATGGCCTGGTGCTGTAGTAGATCAAGCAGGTAAAGGTATTGATTGGCCGGGATGGATTTTCCAAAATAATAAATGGATTCAAGGTGCGGACGGATTTGAAACACTGCGTCCAAGTGCTACTCTAACAATAACTCTTAATCCTAGTCAAACAATAACAGTGACATATCCGCCATCTGAGCCATTGTGTACACTAAGACCTACGTTTGCAATTGTAGCAAATGATGATAATGTAGGACCAATTTCTGGAAGCACGGGACAAACAAATATTGTCAATGTATTAACCAATGATACATTAAACGCAGCTGCTGTCGCCTTAAGTGACATTACTATTACAACATTAACTCCAGATCCGAAAGGAATTTTAACGCTAAACCCAGATGGATCGATTGACCTCGCTGCAAATGCGCCTGGCGGAACTTATACATTGACCTATCAAATTTGCGAAAAAGCTGATTTTGGAAATTGTGATACAGCAATTGTAACCGTCGTAGTATCTGATCCTCCTGCTCCACCTACACCAGTTGTTGCAAACGACGATACTTATAGCAATATTGGTTGTAATACATTTGGATTGGTTGGAAACGTATTGAGTAATGACTTAAAAGGTATAACAAGAGCATCACTAGATCTTGTAAACTTTACGCTATTGGCACAAACCGGAAATTCAACAAAAACAGATCCGAATATCACTTTTGATGCACTAGGAAATGTAACTGTAACGAGTTTAACTCCAGCCGGAACTTATACATACACGTACCAAATTTGTGATAAATTAAGTTCTGATAATTGCGATACTGCGATCGTAACCATTACAGTTGCACCAAGAGCCGTAACAACAATTGCGAGTAAAGCTTGTAATGATGATTCATCACTAATAAATTTACTTTTATTACTTCCGGAGAATACTCCAACAACAGGAACATGGGTTGATAGTAAAAACACTAATAGTATACAAGGAAACACATTTAATCCACTAGGCTTAGCACTCGGCAATTATACATTCGAATATGTATTGGCAGACCAAACTTGTCCGAGAACTATTTTACTTAACATGGAAATTAATGATGATTGTAAAGTACTACCATGTGGAAATGTTATAGTTCATAATGCTTTCTCACCAAATGGAGACGGAATAAACGATCTTTTTAACATCGAAAGTATTGATGACACAACTTGTTATCCTGAAAATGATGTAGAAATCTATAATCGTTGGGGAATATTGGTATTTGAAACTCATAATTACAATAATACAACCAATGCTTTTGATGGAACATCAAGAGGTAGAACAACCGTTAAACAATCTGATGGATTACCAAGTGGTACTTATTTTTACATTATAAATTACAAATCATTAGACTCTAATAATGTTCTTCAAAACAACAAAAAAGATGGGTATTTATATTTATCAAAATAGAATGAAAAAGCACTCAAAACACTGTATAATAAAGTTTTACACATGGATTCACAAATAATTAATAAAAAAAACCTTATTTTTGAATATGCAAATACACTGACTTTTTTAGAATCTTAATTGAGAAAAAAAAATCAATAGTAATAATTAAAATAATAAACATCTACTATGAGAACAAAATTATTTTTCTTCGTCATTATGTTTGTAACAGTTGCTGGTTATGCACAACAAGATGCACAATATACGCAATACATGTATAACACTATAAACATAAATCCTGCTTACGCTGGTTCGCGAGGAGCTCTAAGTATTTTTGGATTGTATCGTACCCAATGGGTTGGGTTAGACGGTGCTCCGGTAACAAGTAGCTTTTCTGTAAACTCACCAATTAACAACAGTAATTTGGGTGTAGGGGTATCTTTAGTCAATGATAAAATTGGACCTACCAATGAAAATAATCTTTCGGTAGACCTTTCTTACACTGTTCAGACTTCAGCAGATTTTAAACTTTCTTTTGGTATCAAAGGAACAGCTAATCTATTCAATCTGGACATTAATAAATTAAACCCAGAGTTTCAAGGCGATCCTCAATTTCAAGACATAAACAATAAATTTTCACCCAATATTGGAGCGGGAGTATATTGGCATTCTGACAAAGCTTATATTGGCTTATCAGTTCCAAACTTCATCGAAACCAATCGATATGACGATAATGATGTAGCCATTTACAAAGACAAAATCAATTATTACCTGATGGGAGGTTATGTATTTGATCTCGATAAATTACAGTACATCAAGTTCAAACCAGCAGTCTTAGCCAAAATGGTCGAAGGAGCACCGCTACAAGTAGATGTTTCAGCCAACTTTATGTTTATGGATAAATTCATGCTTGGTGTCGCTTATAGATGGAGTGCTTCTGTTAGTGCAATGGCTGGATTTCAAATTACAGACGGTCTGTATATTGGATATGGTTATGATCGTGAAACCACAAAGCTAAACAACTATAACTCTGGATCACATGAAATATTCCTGCGTTACGAGTTCTTCAAAAACAATGGTAAAATGACAACCCCACGTTTCTTCTAAAAATTATGATTATGAAAAATTATATACTCTTCTGCTTAACATTTATTTGTTCTATTTCATTTGATAGTTATTCGCAACAATCAAAAGTAAATTCTGCAGATAAAAAGTACGATAACTATGCCTATGTTGATGCGATTAAGACATACGAACGTGTAGCTGAAAAAGGATACAAATCTGAGGATTTATTTAAAAAACTTGGAAACTCTTATTATTTTAATTCTAATTTTGATGGAGCGGCAAAATGGTATGGTGAACTATTTGCCATGAATACTAGCGTGGAACCCGAATATTACTACAGATATGCTCAGTCTCTAAAATCAACTGGACAAACAGACAAAGCAAATAAAATTCTGGAGGAATTTAGCAGCAAATTTAAAAACGACAACAGAGGAAAACTTTTTAAAGCAGATGCAAATTATCTCGACGAGATTAAAGCAAATTCCGGAAGATACAAAATTGAAGATGCAGGAATAAATTCAAAATATTCTGATTACAGCACATTTGTATACGACAATAAAATATACTTTGCCTCGGCAAGAGATACAGGCAATTTCTCTCAACGCAAACATAAATGGACAGGCGAATATTTTACCAATCTATATTTTGCAGATGTTGATCCTACGACCGGAACAAGCAATAAAGTAAGCAAGTTTAAATCGACCATGAATACTAGATTTCATGAGTCCTCTCCTGCTTTTACCAAAGACGGAAAAACGGTTTATTTTACAAGAAACAACTACGTAAACGGCAAAAAAGGAAAAGATGATAATAAAATTACTTTAATAAAAATATACAAAGCGACCCTTGAAAATAACAACTGGAATATAACCGAACTTCCGTTCAACAGTGATAATTATAGTACCGGACATCCAGCACTTAGTCCTGACGAAAAAACATTATATTTTGCATCAGACATGCCGGGAACATTTGGACAATCAGATATTTATAAAGTAAGTATCACTGGTAATGGTTATGGGTCTCCCGAAAATTTAGGAAAAAAAATTAATACAGAAGGAAAAGAAACATTCCCATACGTAACTAGCGAAAATGAAATTTATTTTGCCTCAGACGGACGTCCGGGATTGGGAGGATTAGATGTTTTTGTAGGTAAAATTGAAGCCAACGGAACGATAAGTGATATTCAGAATGTTGGAGCCGATATTAACTCTCCAAAAGATGATTTTGCTTATATTATAGATCCTGTGACCAGAAGAGGTTATTTTAGTTCAAATAAAGATGGCGGACAGGGTTCTGACGATATTTATAAATTTCTGGAAACCAGAAGGCTAAAATGTCTTCAGGAATTAAACGGGATTATTACTGATTCTGAAACTAATGCAATTTTACCAGGAACAAAAGTTACTTTGTATGACGACCAGGCAGTTGTAAAAACCAATACTATTTCAGACTCAAAAGGATCATACTCTTTTGCTGTTGAATGTGGAAAAACATATAACGTAAGAGCAGAAAAAGAAGATTACACAACCAAAGAAGTTAATGTAACAATTGGAAGAATAACCGGAAAAACAGATCTCCCAATCGCTCTTGATAAATCGATCTGTAAAGTAACTGTGGGCGATGATTTAGGTAAATGCTTTGGTATTAAAATGATTTATTTTGATTTAGATAAATCAAACATTAGAACTGAGGCAGCTTTGGATCTGGAAAAAATACTTGACGTATTAAACAATAATCCAAACATGAAATTAGATATTCGCTCGCATACAGATAGCCGTGCAACATTTAAATACAATGAGGCATTGTCTAACAGAAGAGCCAAATCGACTATACAATGGTTAGTTAAAAATGGTATCTCCCCAAGTCGATTAACTGGAAAAGGTTATGGAGAAACTCAACTTGTAAATGGCTGTTCTGATGGAGTAGATTGTACCGAAGAGCAACATCAAATGAACAGACGTAGCGAATTTATTATTACTGCATTGTAGTTAATTAAGATTATCATACTTTTTTAAAGCTGTCTAAAATTTTGGACAGCTTTTTTTATACCAAAAAGTCGTTGCAAATCATAGAATTACAACGACTAATAAAAACCAACCAGTCCAATATTTTTCCTAATTTCTAAATCTTTATAAAGATATTAGTATAGTATTTCTTTCCTGTTTTAGCATCAGTAGTAACTGATAAACCAAAATGAGTATAATTTCCTTCGATATTCTCCTTGTGCCCCGGACTATCTAGCCAAGCTCTTACAGCAGCCTGAGAAGTAATATAATTATAAGCAACATTTTCTCCTACTCTAGTTGCGCCCAAAACTTTTATCAAATCATCAGAACGCAAAGTAAAATCGTTATGATTGACAACATTGTTATCAATCATGTATTTGTTATGCTCTTCGCATTTAAAAGAAATGTGATTTATTCTCTCTAAAGCATTTAGACCAACACTTACTCGATAATCGTTGATTAATTTCATTGTTTCCAACTCGGTAGTATTGTAAGAGTAGTTTTCTACCAAAGCTTTTGTTGTAGTACTATCATTAGCTCCATCAGCAGTATCAGCTGAACATGAGTTCATTGTAATAACTATTGCAGTTATTACAACGAACTTCATGACATGCATCATCTTTTTCATAATCAATAGTAGTTTAATTCTTAAAGTAAATGTTGGGGCAAATTCTTTAAACCTTTATAGAGACAAATTGCTTTATTTTCTTATTCAAACTTATTCAATTTATCGCCAAACTACAAAATTAATCGATGAAATACATAATATTTTTTTTAACAAATATAATTTTCTTACAATTAAGAAGATAATCGCTCTATTTTCCATGAAAAATCAGATTGACTTTGATAACGTATTCTATCATGCAATCTATTAGGTCGCCCTTGCCAAAATTCTACTTCTAGCGGAGTTACTAAAAATCCACCCCAATTTTCGGGTCTTGGAATTGGTTTTCCTTCAAATTCTTTTTCTAATTTCTTTAAATTTTCTTCCAAGAAAGTTCTTGACGGAATTACTTCACTTTGCTTCGAAACAATTGCTCCAAGTTTACTGCCGTCAGGGCGAGAATCAAAATAACCATCAGAAATATTTTCAGAAGTTTTCTCGGCAATTCCCTTAATAATTACCTGGCGTTCCATTTCCTGCCAAAAAAAAGATAAACAAACGTGCGGATTTGCCGCAATTGCTTTTCCTTTCTCTGAGTCGTAATTGGTATAAAAAATAAAACCTTCCTCAGAAAATTTCTTCAATAAAACGACACGTGATTTCGGGAAACCATCTAATCCAATTGTCGAAACTGTCATAGCATTTACTTCTCCGCTCGCACCAAATTCTTCGACTTCATGAAACCATCTGTTAAAAAGATTAATTGGATCTTCTGGAATATTATCTTCTAACAATTCACTTTTCTCGTATGATTTTCTATAATTGCTTAAATCGTTCATTTTTTTTAGATTTTTAGACTTCTTAGATTAATTTTAATATGAAATTGACCTTAATAAGAGAACTCATAATTCATAACTTTTTTAAAACTCAAAAGAAACTCCATCGTCACCAAGAAGAACATTTGGAAAAATTTCTTGTGCTTCTTTCTTAAAAGCTTCAATGCCATCGTATCGGGTCGAATAATGCCCTAAAACTAATTGTTTAGCATTTGCTTTAAATGCAATAGTTGCAGCTTCTTTTGCTGTAGAGTGCAACGTTTTCTGAGCCAAAGCAGCTTCAGATTCTAAGAATGTTGACTCATGATACAAAACGTCTACATTCTTTATAATAGGAATAATAGATTCGTTAAAAACTGTATCTGAGCAAAAAGCATAACTCATTGAAGGAATTGGGTCGAAAGATAATTTCTGGTTCTCAATTACAGTTCCATCATCAAGCGTAACATTGCCTCCATTCTTTATTTTTTGATAATATGCTGTATGAATATCGTATTGCTGAACCGCATCTACGTTTAGTTTTCTCTCACCTGGTTTTTCCTGAAATAAAAACCCATTTGTATAAACACGATGTTTTAAAGGAATTGTTTTTACAATTACTTTATGGTCTTCAAAAATAACTTCACTTTCTTTCGATTCTAGTTCATGAAAAAACAATTCATATGTTGTCCATGAATTTGATAATCGCAGTTGCAAAGTAATGATTTCCTTTACTCCTTTTGGTCCATAAATATGAAGATCTGTTGTACGTCCTAAAAGTGCAAAAGTGGAGATAGTACCAATTAATCCAAAAAAGTGATCTCCGTGTAAATGTGAAATAAAAATGTGATTAATTTTAGAGAATTTAATCTTGTTTTTTCGCAATTGAACCTGAGTTCCTTCGCCACAATCTATTAAAAATAATCTATTTTTAATTTCTAAAACCTGCGAAGTGGGGTTCGTAATCGTTCTGGGAGTTGCGGCATAACAGCCAAGTATGGTTAACTTCATTTCAGATTGTTGATTTTAGATTTTAGATTGTTTTTTAGACTTCAACATTCAAAATCTAAAATCTGAACTCTAAAATCTACAATTAAAATCCCAGGTCTCTTTCGATTTCTTCCATTTCGATAATATCATGAGCTTCTAAAAGAGACGGAACCACGATTAATTTATCTGAAACAGCATTAAAATCAAAATCTGAGACTACAATTACAAAAGATTTTTTTGCTTTTCTATGTTGCTTTGAAAGTGGTAAAAAGAGTTTTAAATCCTTATCTGTTAAACCTGCATCAGGAGACAAATCAATTATAATATTTTGTTTTTCAAAGGTTTTAAATTGTTGCGTTACTTTTTCCAAAAAAGAATTTAAATCTCCTTGGGTATTTTTAATCGTAACGGTATGTCCTTTTTGATCTACTTTCATTTTATAATTTATGCGCTCTTTTGCGAGAGCTAAGTTACGATATTTTTGGTTTTTATTTCAAGTGAAATGAGATTTTACCGCAAAGGTCGCTAAGATTCTTAACCAATATTACGTTTAGAAAACACAAAGCCCGCAAAGCTTTATGATAAAAATTAATTTCAGGTTTCAGGTTTGTCAGACTGAGCGCCACCAGAATTCGTTCATCAATACTGAAAACTGCCACTGAGACTGAAAACTGAGATTAAAAAAACTACTGAATTTTGGACGCCAACAAATAAATCACCGCCATTCTAATCGCTACTCCGTTTTCTACCTGATTTAAAATAACAGAATGATCTGAGTCAGCCACTTCAGAAGTAATTTCTACACCTCTATTGATTGGTCCCGGGTGCATGATTACGATTTCTTTTCCTAGAGAATCTAAAAGCGGTTTATCTACTCCATATTGTTGAGCATATTCACGCGTTGATGGAAAAAAGTTCACATCCATACGTTCGTTTTGTACACGGAGCATATTAGCCACGTCACACCATTCTAATGCTTTACGCAAATTTGGTTCAACCGTAACTCCTAGCGATTCAATATATCTTGGAATCAATGTTTTTGGTCCGCAAACTTTTACTTCGGCACCTTGCATTTGCAAAGCATATATATTAGACAAGGCAACTCTCGAATGCAGAATATCACCAACAATAACTACTTTTTTTCCGGCTACATCGCCCAGTTTTTCTCTAATAGAATAACTATCTAACAAAGCCTGAGTTGGATGTTCGTGCGCTCCGTCGCCGGCATTTACAATACTAGCTTTGACATTTTTGGATAAAAAATAAGCCGCTCCGGGATTGGAGTGGCGCATTACAACCATGTCAACTTTCATCGAAAGGATATTGTTTACAGTATCAATAAGTGTTTCTCCTTTTTTAACCGAAGACTGAGCTGCCGAAAAACTAATAACATCAGCAGATAAACGTTTTTGTGCTAACTCGAACGAAAGTTTTGTTCTGGTACTGTTTTCAAAGAAAATGTTAGCAATAGTAATATCTCGTAATGAAGGAACTTTTTTAATAGGTCTATTAATGACTTCTTTAAAATGATCTGCCGTTTCAAAAATTAGGTTAATATCATTCTCGTTGATGTATTTTATTCCTAATAAATGATTTACGCTTAATTCTTTCATTTTTATTTCTTTAATATTTATTTGTCAAATTCATGAATTTCTGAAATACTCAGTCTTTCAATACTTCTAAAAAAGAGAAGTGGCTTATTGAAGCATTCTGTCTACAACCTCACTGTAATCCTGCAGATCTCTTGCATCTTCATCAAAAATCTTCTGCCATCTGAAACCAGGAATTTCAATTTTTGTTTTTGCAGAACCATTCCAGATTATTCTAAAATCATTATTTATTAAAACTTCGGCAACTCGCTTACCTACTTCAATTGTCGTTGCATCATCAGAATTGTCTACTTTTTGAAAAGCGATAAACAAATTCGAATCTTCAACAGCAATAGCTCTTGCCAAATCCTGTCCGTGATAAAAACAATAACCATCAGACTCTACTTCGTTTTCCTGCAATTCTCTTTCTACCTCAACAACTTCATATTCTCCATCTGTTGTGGTATAACCTGCATTATGAAGTGCTAATATATTCTCGTCGCACAATTCATCAAACGCTTTTATAAGCCTTTCAGTATCTGTTGGACTTTTCCATTGTTTACTTTCTGCCAGTAACTTTTGGTATTCTTCTTTTATTTTATCAAAAGCCCACTCTTCTGAGATTTCATCTGCAAAATCGTTATCTTCAATTTCTTCTAAAATGTTCTCCTGGATCTCATCAAGAGAAAGAAATCCCATTCTGATCTGATTAAAAATTGATTCATAAATAAACGTTTCATTCTCTGTCATAACTTTATTGTTTAAACGTTTATTTGTTTAACCGTTTATTTATTTGATTGTTTAATCGTTTACTTTTTGCGATTAAACAATTAACCTATTTAACCATTAAACTAATTAGTTATCAGATAAACAGCGTCTTCACCTTCATTCTCTTTCCAGCTTACCTTTACTTTTTCGCCATTAATGGCATCTACCTGACGGCCACGATAATCGGGCTGAATTGGCAGGTTTCTGCTAAAACGTCTGTCGATTAACACTAACAATTCGATTTCTGAAGGTCGCCCAAAAGATTGAATTGCGGTTAACGCAGAACGTATGCTTCGTCCGGTAAACAAAACGTCATCGATAAAAATGACTTTTTTGTTTTCGACTATAAAATTTATTTGTGTTTTATTGGCTTCCAGCGGTTTATCAGTACGACGAAAATCATCTCTAAAAAAAGTGATGTCCAAATATCCTAAAGAAATTTCAGGAACCTTGTATTCGATTTCTAATATTTGTTTTAAACGTTCAGCTAAAAAAACTCCTCTTGGCTGAATCCCGACTAAAATAGTATCCGAGAAATCAAGATGTTTTTCGATTAACTGACAAGCCAAACGATGGAGTATGATAGTAACTTCTTTTGAATTAAGTAATACTTTTTGGCTCATAATTAAGTGTAATGTTTGGTTGCGCAAATATACGAAATCAGATTTTATTTGTTGCGGTGTTGGATAAGGAAATATTTATTTTTGAAATTATACTAAATTATAAAATACATCAGCTTTTCAAAGAATTATGATCTTCTAATTTTAAACCATAAAAACTTACTTTTTTATCTAATTTTCAGGTAATAAAATATATTTTAGCAAAGTTAAAAAATATACTTTCAAGAATATTTGATAACGTAAATTTATACCCAAACAAAATTTAGTAATGATTAACAAGATGAAACTAAAACATTTTTCTTTGAATCACCATGGGCTTTAATAATACTCTTTGGATTTTTAATAACTCCTTTTTTCTATCTATTAATTAACTTTTTCCCTCGTTACTTTTACAACTCTTATTTTGAAATTTTTTCTAATGCAAAATTTCAAAAAGTTATACCACAGATAACCACAAATGAAATCACTCCAGACACGGCTTCAGCAATTATTTCTATAATTTCAAACAGTATAGGTCCAATTATAGCTATAATTGCTGCTTATCTTACTTTTATAGCATTTTGGACACAATATAAAGCAAATAAAATTCAAATAAATTATGTACGACAACAAAGATTTGAAGACACATTTTTTAGGCTTTTAGATATCCATAAAAGAAATGTAGATTCAATGGACATTAGAGGATCAAAAGATTCAACAAAAGTAAAAGCAACTGGCTATGAGTGCTTCCGTTGGATATATAAGAAATTTAAAAAGAAAGTCGATAATGAGAAAGACATTACTAAAATTAAAAATAATTATGACAAAATTCAAGATTTTTATAAGCATGATCTGCATCATTATTACCGTTTTCTTTATCATATATTAAAATTTATTAAATCAGCAGAAATACCAGACACAGAAAAATTTAAATATTCTTCAATTCTTAGAGCAACCCTTTCTGCTTATGAATTAGAAATGATTTTTCATAATGGTCTTCATAGTCATGGAAGTAGTCATTTCAAACCTCTCTTAGAATACTTCTCATTTCTTAAGAACATGGATAAATCTTTATTATTTAATCAAAATCAAATGAAAAGCTATCACGATGTAGCATTTGCTCCATCAAGTCAAAGAGAAAATTTATTAAAAGATTGGAAAGTTAAAAATCCAAATTACTGTAATCCAAATGATACAAACTAAACTTGATTCAATTATAAAATCTTTTCCTTTGATTTTTATTATCCTCACAACAATTGGGTATGTAAATCTTGAATCTTACTATTATTTCTTTGACATTGAAATAATTAATTATTTAGAAATATCAGAAATCTTATTATTATTTTTCAATAAGTCGATATTAATTATTTTATTATTGATATCAATAATTTTCATTATTTACCTAGTTGATGAAAAAATCACCCAAGAGATTAATGATAATAAAAAAGATCTTGAAGCATTAAAGCATAGGACAGAAAAAACAAAACAAAAAATATCTAGAGGAGGATGGATTTTAATTATCCTATTGATATTTTTTATAATCGTAGACATAATTTTCGCCAATTACATTGGATTAATTTTCCCCATTGGATTTCTTGTACTTATTATAATAAATAGGATAGCAGAAAAAACAGTATTAAAAATAATTATAAACAAAGACTCTATACTTTCTTTTATTATATACTTTGGGCTTCAAATATTGTTGCTTTTTAATTTATTAACTATATCAACTTCTATAGAGAATGGATACAGACTAAGATACCAAAGTAAACAGTCAAAATTAGTTTGTTTCTATTATAATGGAAAAACAATTAAAACAAGCAAAAAAACAATTTATGTTGGAGAAACAAAAAAATATATATTCTTGTTTGATAAAGAAAACGAAGAAACTTTAATATTTAAAACTGATGAAATTAAGGATCTAAAATTTATTCTAAAAAACAATTAAATAAAGTAGCAAACTAAAAAGACATAATTTCTTCGAAATTACATTGATGCTTAAACCCGATCGCTTGGACATACGTAACGATAGCGCGGAAATTCTTTCCGTGCCCGTCAAACAAATCCTCCCCGATTAGATTTATCGAAATTAATAAATAAAAAAAACGGTCCGCCAGAGCTAAAACTACATAAACAATCAATTAGCTATAAAAGTATACTCCGCTGAAACTTATCTATACAAAAGAGAATGTCTATACAAATAAGTAATTCGTCACTGAATAGTCCAAATCATAAAACTTTTCTTGAAAATTATATAAGATCTTTTTTTACTGTTTGAAGTAATTTTATTCTAACACAATTAGAATACTAAATTCTATTAAAACAATTAAAAAAGTAAAATCATGCAAAAGAACATTACACGTTTGTTAATGGTATTCGTAATACTATTTTCATTTACAAGTTGCGAAGTTATTGGAGACATTTTTAAAGCAGGAATGGGATTCGGGATTTTTATTGTAATCTTTATTGTTGCCATAATCATCTTTATATTCGCCAAAATCTTTGGCAAGAAATAGACATAAAAAAATCCCGTTCACGAATATGAACGGGATTTCTTTTTTATAGAAAGCTATGTTTTATTTAGCATACATTTTTGTTCTCAATTCCTGAACTTTTTCATCATCAAGATACTCGTCAAATGTCATGTAACGATCGATTGCTCCGTTTGGTGTAAGCTCTACTACTCTATTACCAACGGTTTGCGCAAATTCGTGGTCATGTGTTGTAAAAATTACAGAACCTTTAAAGTTTTTCAACGAGTTGTTAAAAGCTGTAATAGACTCCAAATCTAAGTGATTCGTTGGTTCGTCTAGCATCAAAATATTAGCACGCTCCATCATCATTCTAGAAAGCATACAACGCACTTTTTCTCCTCCTGATAATACACGGCTTGTTTTTAAAGCTTCTTCTCCAGAGAAAATCATTTTCCCAAGGAAACCTCTAATAAATACTTCGTCACGCTCTTCTTCTGTTTTTGCGTATTGACGCAACCAATCGACTAAAGTCAAATCGTTTTCGAAGAATGAATGATTTTCAGCAGGTAAATAAGCTTGGTTGGTTGTAATTCCCCAATCAAAAGTTCCTGCATCTGCTTTTTGCTGGTTGTTTAAGATTTCGTAGAAAGCTGTTGTAGCACGTGAATCTTTCGAGAAAAGAACAATTTTGTCGCCTTTTGCCATATTCAAATCTACACCTTTAAACAAAAGATCTCCATCTACAGAAGCTTCTAAATTTTCTACATTCAAAATCTGATCTCCTGCTTCGCGATCCTGATCAAAAATAATTGCAGGATAACGACGGCTAGATGGTTTGATATCTGAAATATTCAATTTAGAGATCATTTTTTTACGAGATGTTGCTTGTTTAGACTTTGCAACGTTCGCACTAAAACGACGAATAAATTCTTCTAATTCCTGTTTCTTTTCTTCTGCTTTTTTGTTTTGCTGTGCACGTTGTTTTGCCGCCAATTGGCTAGACTCGTACCAGAATGTATAGTTTCCTGAGTAGTGATTGATTTTTCCAAAATCGATATCAGAAATATGTGTACAAACCGAATCTAAAAAGTGACGGTCGTGAGATACTACGATTACTGTATTTTCATAATTTGCTAAGAAGTTTTCTAACCAAGCGATTGTCTCGAAATCCAAATCGTTGGTAGGCTCATCCATAATAAGCAAATCAGGATTTCCAAAAAGTGCTTGCGCCAAAAGCACACGAACTTTAATTTTTCCCTCAAGATCGCCCATTAAAGTATAATGATGCTCTTCGTTGATTCCTAAGTTAGACAACATCGATGCGGCATCAGAATCTGCGTTCCATCCGTTCATTTCTTCAAACTGAACCTGAAGCTCTCCAATTCTGTCTGCGTTTTTGTCGTTGTAGTCTAAATAAAGTTCATCCATTTCTTTTTTAACAGCATACAAAACTTTATTTCCCATCAAAACGGTTTCCAAAACGGTATGTTCGTCGAACATGTTGTGATTTTGGTTTAAAACCGACATACGTTTTCCTGGCTCCAAATGAATGTGCCCAGAAGTTGGGTCGATATCGCCCGAAATGATTTTTAGAAATGTAGATTTTCCAGCACCATTGGCTCCAATAACGCCGTAAATATTTCCGTGAGTGAATGTGGTATTTACTTCGTCAAACAAAATTCGTTTGCCAAATTGAACTGATAAATTATTGACTGTTAACATGAATGTCTTTTTAATTAATTTGGTGCAAAAGTACGGAAAAAGGTTCAGAGTTGCAAAGGTGCAAAGGTTCTAAGTTTTTTTGACTTTGTAAGATGTAAATTGCGAGAAATAAAACATCGCATTTCCCTCAAAAACAGCAACATCAGGTTTCTTACATCTAACTTTTTACAATTTACTTTCTTTTTCTAAAGCAACTTCTAAACTTTGATAATTATTTAAAACTTTAGCAATCGAACCTTCTTTATTTAGGATAAAATGTGTTGGAAAAGCGTTTAATTGTAAGGCTTCGTTCATGTATTCTTTCATATTTGGAATTACAGAATATGAAAGCGGTTTTCTGACTAAAAACACTTTTAATTGTTCTGGTGTATCTTCGGCCAGACTTACAAAAAGTATGTCTTTGCGATCTTTGTACTTCTCAACTAATTTATTGACTTCGGGAAATTCTTTGATGCAGGCTGCACAATGAATATACCAACATTTTATAACGATAATTTTGCCTTTCATTGTTTCGTTTGAAACTAAATTTCCGTTTAAATCGTTGAAAGAAAATTTAGGGAATGGTTTTCCTTCCATCTCAAAATTTTTCAATGCATCAAAAGCTTCCTGATTTATGGTTGCTTTAATACTTGTATCTGATTTTGGCTGAATTTTAAATAGCTTATAGTAATAGATTGAATCGGTAGATTTTAATCGAATTGGAATGTAATTTCCGTTTACTAATTCATTTAAAAATGATTCTTTTGAAATTTGTTTTGAAAGAAGATTTAGCGCCATAAAATCTCTGGAAAGCATAATATTTTCTTTCTGATAAGTAGACCAATCTTTAAAAGTTTTTTGAATTTGAATGGGATTAACTTCTGGATTTCCTAATTTATTTTGACCAAAAGAAAAAGTAAAAAATAAAAGTGTTATTATAATTATGGATTTCTTCATGAAGTTTTATGCAATTATTCTGAAGTCAAAAGTACTTAAAATAGTTTGCATTTTGGGTTTGATTGTGAAGAAATGGCTCGCAGATGATACGGATTCGCTATCGCGAAAACGCAGATTTACACGGATTTTATAGTACATACATAATCTTGTCATCCCGAGGAACGAGCTATCTTCTCAAGTAGCTCGACAAAGATTGTAATTAAACCGATAAGTTTCTAGAGGATTTACATAAAGTCTGCAAAAGGTTTCTCGCAGATTTAGCAGATTTGTTTTTTTGCAAGAATTAGTAACATTATAAGCTGATTTCAATTAGAATAAAAATTAAAAAAATTTCTGATATCAAGATAAAGAGCATCATGATACAAATTTGTGTCCTATTTTAAATAATTACTTTTTAAATTTGTTTAAAATTATAAGATAATGATTACAGAGAGATTTTCAAATGAAGTTAAAACCAGATTAAACGTTTTTTTTACTGATAATATCGATTGTAAAGAGATGGCAAAGTTGATACGCGAAGTAAACAATGCACTTTCGTTATCGGTTATGAGAGGATGCGAAACTATAGAATCTGAAATAAAAAATGTTGATGACAATTTTTACTGGCTTAATAAGCTTGCAGAAACTTTAGATCCGTATTTGGAAGCTTAAATAATGAATGAAATTATTTAAGCATAAAAAAACCTGGCAATAAAATTACCAGGTTTGTAATGTTCTCCTTTAGACGAAAACCAAATAACAAATCATCTAAATTTGAGACATTATTTGAAATAAAATTTTAGATTAAAAAATAAATAACCAAACTCAATTTTAACCGTCCCAATCTTTTATTTCTATATTATAATGTTTGAAAATAATTTAGTTTTTTTCTTAATTATCTCTACTAGAAATATCTAGTAGAGATAACAGAATTACTAAACATTAGGGCAACTTAACTTACTAAACTAATTCAAACCAAACTTTTACATTAATTTTTTCAAGCTTTTATATACGCCAAGCTCAACATCGGCATGATCTTTTGAATCGCATAATTCTATCAGTTTTTTCAGGTCATCTGTTTTTAATGTTGACTTATTATCTAAAACCAATAATAATTCTTGCGATGCATCATTTAACTTTTTAGCCAAAGGTAAAACGGGTTGCACCAAAGGCGCATTCACACTCAATTCGCCTAAGTTTTTATAAACCGTAATCCATTTGTTAAAAAAGGCTGCTACTTTTGCTTTGTTCTCAGGAGATTTATTTCCTAAATATTGACTTACTGCTTCATCAAAAGCCAATGAATCTTTAGAATCTGATGTACAAGCATCTGCAAAAAGTGTAAACGGAGAATACATTTGATATTCTGTTCCTCCAATATTTCTTTTATATCCTTTTAGAGGCTCACAAACATTCGAAAACTCATTAAGTGATTCTGTATTTTGGTTGTTTGCAATGTTTCTTAAAATCACTCCTTTATTGCGAATGTGTGTTAATCCTAATTCTTCTAATCTAAAAGAAACTGTTTCAAGACGTTTTCGCATACTTGCCATATCTGTAACGTCTTCGGCAGACCAAAGTCTTTCTGCAATCGCTGCTGTTCTTGGCCAAAGTCTTGAATCTATCGTTGTTGGTGTAACAAGTTCCGTCCACATTGTAGCTTCACCCCCTAAAACTCTTGCTTTTTCTTCTGCTGTTAATTCAACACCTTTTGGCATTGGATCGTTTAAATAATGACTTTCAACTGGGTATAGTAAGTCAACATAAAATCCATTTGACTGAACTGTTTTATATCCTTTTTTTACTGCATCTACTAATGATTGTCCTGCAACAACTCCTTCGTTAGCTCCTCTCCAAGCATGAATGATAGCATCTTTTGACATGTTTTTGGTCAAAATTTCTTCCCATCCCATTAATTGTTTTCCATGTTTTTTAAGCATTGGAACTAATTGCATTGTAAAGTAAGTTTGCAGTTCATGATTGGTTGCTAACTTATTTTTCTTTTTGAATTCTTGAATTTTTGGGTTTGAATCCCAGTCTTTTCCTTCGTTTTCGTCTCCCCCGATATGAAAATAGGCGCCTGGGAATAATGGACAAACCTCATCAAAGATTTCACTTAATAACTGGTATGTTTTAGGATTTGAAGGATCTAATGTTGGCGAAAAAATACCCGCATTTCTTTCAATTCCATAGGTAGCGATTGCCGTACCCTGAATATTTTTTTCGGAAGTTCCACCTGTTAAAGTAATTACCTTACTTCCAATTTCCGGATATGCTGTTAATATTGCAGATCCGTGACCGGGAACATCTATTTCCGGAACTACCAAAATACCGCGCTCATCGGCGTATTTAACGATATTTTTAATTTCCTCTTGTGTGTAGTACATTCCATCCGAAGCTAATTCGATTAGTTTTGGATGTTTTTTCATTTCGATTCTCCAACCTTGATCATCTACTAAATGCCAGTGAAAAACGTTCATTTTCATTGCCGCCAAAGCATCAAGATTTCTTTTAATTACGTCAACTGGCTGAAAATGTCTTGAAACATCGATCATTAAACCTCTCCATGTAAATCTTGGAAAATCTGAAATTTGCGATGTTGGAAAATAAAATGATGTGCTATTGTTTTGTAACATTTGCAATAGCGTTTCTAAGCCATGTAAGGCTCCTAAATCGCTTGTTGCATTTATTGTAATTTTGTTTTGTTTGATATCTAAATGATAACTTTCGTCTTCATACAAACCAATTTTTCCGCTTTTGGTACAATTAATTTGCAATTCGGCAGTTGGAACTTCATTTAGTTTTGTAATAAAACCTTGTTCGAAAAAAATACCTGTTCTACCATCTAAACGACGTAAAAAACGAGTTACTGCTCCAAAAATTCGAGGATTAGGATTTCCGGTAATGTTAACTTTAAAATTTTTGTTTAAAGCAAAATTACCATCGTTTAAAACAACGTTTTGAGGCCACGGCATAAGATTTAGTTGCTCTTTTTTAATTTGAGCACTTGAGGTTACACCTGCCAATAGTAGGACTAATAAATATTTCATTTTTTACTGTTTTTGAAAAGATGTTATTTTTGGATAACATTAATAAATAAAAGAAACAAAACTCAGAAAGACTTCTATTGAACCCTCACAAATCGCTATAAAGTCAATCCGAATTTTGTAATTTGATTCGCTCTCAACCGAATCTTAAAAAAATAGTTTTAATAATCGAAACGTTTAAATGCTTCGATTGCTTCGTATTCTGCCAATCCTAACTCATCGTATAAAATGGCCGTATTTTTATTTCGGTCTTCGGCTCTTACCCAGAACTCTCTTGAGTCATTTCCCTGAAACATTACTCGGTCTTTTTGAGACTGATGGTACAAGATTGCATGACGTTTCAATAAAACTTCTGATGGAGAAAGCGGAACGGCCATATCGATTTCATTAATATCCCATTCTTGCCAAGCACCTCTGTACAACCACAACCAACAATCGTCCATGTATTTCTCTGGCTTTAATTGTTTCATGGCAGCAAAAATTGCGTTCAAACAAACTTCGTGTGTTCCGTGCGGATCTGCAAGATCTCCGGCGGCAAATACTTGATGTGGCTTTATTTTGGCAATTATATCTTTTACGATAGCAATATCTTCGGCTCCTAACGGATTCTTTTTTACTTGGCCTGTTTCGTAAAATGGAAGATCAAGAAAATGTGTATTTTCGTCCTTTAAACCAATGTATCTCGTTGCTGCATAAGACTCTCTTCGTCTTATTAATCCTTTTAGTTTTCGAACTTCAAGGGAATCAATTTGATTTTCTGATTTATTGTTTAAAAATTCTATTATGGATTTGAAATTTAATGCTGTCGAAGTTTCTCCAACAAAATCTTTGGCAACTTCGGCAAACTTTAATGCTTCGTCATCTGTAACGGCTATATTTCCAGAGGTTTGATATACTACGTGTACATCGTGTCCTTGTTTTATCAATTTTGAAAAAGTTCCTCCCATAGAAATCACATCATCGTCTGGATGTGGACTAAAAAGAATTACTCGTTTTTTTGCCGGATTGGCTCTTTCCGGACGAAACGAATCGTCTGTGTTGGGTTTTCCTCCCGGCCATCCTGTGATGGTATGCTGCAATACGTTAAACATATTGATGTTTAAATCGTAAGCAGAACCTTCTTGTGCCAAAAGATCAGACATTCCGTTGTTGTTGTAATCTCTGTCGGTTAATTTTAAAATAGATTGTTTTGTTTTTTGGCACAACCAAACAATCGCTTTGCTTTTTAATTCTTGATTCCAAATGCATTCTCCAACTAACCAAGGTGTTTTAAAACGTGTTAATTCAGATGCAGCAGATTGGTCTAAAACGAAAGTTGCATTAGGATGATTTTGTAAAAATGTTGCAGGAACTTCTGAACTAATATCTCCCTGAATAGTTCTTTTAATGATGTCGGCTTTGTTTTGTCCCCAAGCCATTAATACAATTCTCTTTGATCTTAAAATGGTAGAAACTCCCATTGTAATGGCTCTTTTTGGCACATTATCAATTCCGTTAAAATCAGACGAGGCATCTACTCTTGTAATATGATCTAATGTAATAATTCTGGTTCCTGAATTGATGTGCGATCCTGGCTCATTAAAACCTACGTGACCTGTACGACCAATTCCTAATAACTGAAAATCTAAACCTCCAGCACTTTTAATATTCATTTCGTAATCGATACAATATTGATTTAATTCATCAATATGTACAGTTCCGTCAGGAATATTAACATTCTCAGGATTGATGTCAATGTGATTAAAAAGATGCTGATGCATGAAATGATGATAGCTCTGATTGTTCTCTTTTGTCATTGGATAATATTCATCCAAATTAAAAGTGATTACGTTGCTAAAACTCAATCCTTCTTCTCTGTGCATTCTCACTAATTCTTCGTATACTTTTATAGGAGAAGAACCTGTGGCTAAACCTAATACACAAGACTTGTTTTTCTCTTGTTTAGATCTAATTAACTGCGCAATTTCCTGCGCTACGATTATAGAAGCTTCGGTAGAATTTTTGAAGATTTCGTTGTGGATTTTCTCAAATCTGGTTTCTTCAAATTTTCCCGCGCTTTTATAACTGATATCAGGTTTTATTTCTAAAGCACTTTTCATTTCTTTTCTTTTTATAGTAATTATAAAGTTGGTTTTGAAATGGTATAAACAATTTGCATTGCCTATACCATTTACTAACCAAACTTAAATTCTTTTATTCTTGCTCAATTATTAGAAATTAGGTGCGTTAACATCCCACCAAGTTCTAGTTCCACCATTATCTGGTCCGCCAAGTTTAGCAATACCTGTTTTTAAACCTTCAGGATTACCATCTTTTTCAGTTTGAACAAAGTTTATTCTTCTTACACCAAACTCAGTTGTAATTAAACCACCACTTTGGTTGTTAAGGATTGGTAATAATTTAGGATAACCTGTTCTACGGTGATCAGACCAAGCTTCTAGACCATCAGGAAAGTTTGCAATCCATTTTTGTGTGATGATTTTTTGCAATTTTACTTCGTTAGTTGCAGTATTATCCCAAGCAACAGTAACTTTGTTTACTGCTAAACCACTATTAAACGGAGCGATTGGATCTACATAATTTTTAGCAGTATTCACATTGTTTGCGATATAATCTGAAGCACCTCCAATAGAAAGTTGATCAAAAGATGCTGCAATACCTGCTTTGTATAATGTTTCGGCATCTCCACCCATGTTCCAACCTCTTAAAGCTCCTTCAGCTCTTAAGAAGTAAACTTCGGCAGCATTCATCCAAACTACTTGTTTGTCGTCCTTAATTACTTTTCCGAAATTAGAAAATTTCATGTGTAAGGTTTTGTCTCCTAAGATTCCACCCGTACGAATTCCTTTGTACTCTCCAGGATATTGTTCTGATGTTGCAAAGTACACTTTCATTCTAGGATCATTGTATCCGCCCATGATAGACTCCATATCTGCAGACATACGGCTGTCATTATACTCATAAGAAGCAACTCTAAGTGGATGTTGTGTAACATCTTTAACTACCATAAAAGTATCTGATGCAGCTGTCATTACACCAAACTTTTGGCTAATAGCTTTTTCTGCTTCTGATTTAGCCAATGCTGGATTTACTTTTACAATACGCATTGCTAATCTTAAACGCAATGAATTTGCATATCTTACCCATTTTTCGTAATCTCCTAAATAGGTTGAACGGTCTGTATTTACAAATGAGCTTGGCTCTTTGGCATCAATTCTTTTTGTTAATTCGGTTACTGCAAAGTCTAGATCTTTAAACATTAATCCGTAAACTTCTTGTTGCGAATCGTATCCGATTGCTGCATTTGTAGTACCTAATTGAGAATAAACAATTGGTCCCCAAGCATCGGCTACTTTATGTAAAGTTTCTACTTTAATAATTGTTGCAAGAGCATAAAACTGGTCATATTTTCCTTTAGATTCTTTTTCAACTTTTAAGAAATTTGACATCACTTGCGCATAGGCAGCTTCCCAACCTGCTCCATTCCACTTATCAGTAAGTGCATAAGAAAGGTTATTTGCTCCATCAAAACCTGGCGCAGTCGAATAACCTCCCCAAGTATTTCCAGATAAATCAATGGCAATTTGATACTTCCATCCCGGAGTATTTACCATTACATTCTCGAACATATTTTTAAAAGGCCCTAATATATGGTTAAAGTCCTGTGTTATTTCCTCTTGGGTAAAAGCATCAGGATTACTATTAATCTCATCGAAGTTATCTGTACAACCAACTAAGGCTAAAAGACCGAAACAGATTAATGATTTTTTTATATTATTTGTTTTCATGATATTTTAAATTAGAAAGTTACATTTAAATTAAGACCAATACTTCTTGTTGATGGTAAACCATAAATATCAACTCCTTGTAAACCTTGACCTGTACTTAAAGCAATGTTTGGATCGAAAGGTGCATCTTTATAAAAGAAGAATAAATTTCTTGCGATTAATGATAAAGTTGCTGTATTAACAAATGGTAATGTTTTTTTATTGAATGTATAACCAAGTGAAACTTCTCTTAAACTTACGTTTGTTGCATTGTAAACATATTCAGCTGTTGCACCATTAAGACCACCAACTGCACTGTAATATTGTTGAGCATCCATTGTAGTTACTTTTGTACCATTTGGCATAACTGCATTTATTGGCACACCACCTGCATTTCTTGCATCTCCGGTTCTTTTTGATACTCCGTAAAAATCATTCATAGACTCTGTAATACTCATTACATCTCCACCAAAACGACCGTCAACTAAGAAGTTAGCTGTAAAAGCACCAAATTTAAATGTGTTTGACCAACCTAACATAAAGTCAGGGTTTGCATTACCAACTTCGCGAAATGCTCCTTCAACTGCTAAATTTCCTTTGTCGTCTAAAAGAATTTCTCCTTTATCGTTTTTAACAATACCTTTTCCTTCAATAACTCCAAATGGTCTTCCTTCCGTTAATGCATATCTGTAGTTGATATTATTTACAGGAGTTAATGGAATTGTACCTCCTAATTCTTCTGGAATTTCTTTAACCTTGTTTTTATTTTGAGAATAGTTTATTGTAGTATCCCATGAAAACTTTTCTCCAGCGATAACTTTTCCTGTAAGAACAAGCTCTATACCATGGTTTTCAATACTACCTGCATTAATTCCGTAGTTTATATAACCAAAAGGGTTTGTTGCAGGGGCTGGAACTTGAATATATTGATTTTTAGTTTCTGAGTTGTAGTATGAAACTTCAAATCCTAATCTGTTGTTAAACATTCTCCACTCAGTACCAAATTCATATTCTGATTTTAATTCTGGTTTTAAAGTTTCTCCTGGTCTTGGCCCTACTGTAGGAGGGATAATTACACCACCTTGAACAGTTGATTTTGGAGAAGTTACAAAAGCTGAAACGTCGTTACCAACTTGCGCATATGTAGCTCTCACTTTTCCAAAGCTAATCCAGTCTGGCATAGTTGCCATTTCGCTAATAATAGCTGTTGCTCCTACAGATGGATAAAAGTATGATGGTGTACTAGTATTTACTAAAGTAGATGACCAGTCGTTACGTCCTGTAACATCTAAATATAACATGTTTTTGTATCCAAAAGTAGCTGAAGCGAATACTGACTGTACTTCTCTTGCAGAACCTGTAGCTTGTAAATTTAAGTTATCTACTCCTTTGTTACTTCCAAAATTTCCTAAAGTAAATAAGTTCGCATTAATAAGTCCCGGAGTAATACCAGAATCTAAAGTCGTAGCGTGATTTGATAATGTATTGTTGATACTTGTACCTACAATAGCATTAAAGCTAAAGTTTTCGTTGAAGTTAGTATTAATTTTAGCGATTAAATCTCCATAACGCTGAGTACTTAATGTCGCTACATTAATATATCTACCATTGACACCTGACAAAGAATTATTTGTTGTAGCATAAATTCTTTTATCAAAATCGTTTTCAATTCTATTATAACTATATCTGGCAGAAATACTTAACCAGTTATTTGCTTTAAAATCTAAAGCTATATTTCCGTTAAAGAAATTGTCTTTGTCAATAGATTTGTTTCTGTTAATTAACCAATAAGGATTCTGAACATAAATATCAGCATCCAATGGTGTATAGAAATTTTGACCATATAAGTTTCTAGAAGGAATAAATGTTTCGTAATTATCTTTGTAAAAGTTAAAATCATTTGCTCTTTGAAACAAATATACACCTGTTAGAGGATTTGAATAAAGTCCGTTTACTGGTCTGTTATCAATAGTTTGACTTGTATATTTTGCATCAGCAGAAACTGTTAATCTATTATCAAAGAATTTTGCTGTTTGACGAATTCCAAAGTTATTTTTCTTTAATCCGTTACCTTCAATAATTCCTGAAGAAGATGTATTTGCATAAGATAAACTTGTAGTAGCTACATCTGTTCCTGTTGTAAACGCTGCAGAAGTAATTTGTGTAACTCCTGTGTTAAAAAAGTCTTTTGCAAAATCAGTTGATGAAACTTTTCCTCCCCAAGAAAATTGTGCATTTGGAGTTCCATATTCAGTCTGGAATTTTGGCAAAGAATGTACAGATTCAAAAGTAGTAACTGAAGATACAGCTAGGTTACTTCTATTTTCTTTGTTTTTCTTAGACGAAAGTAAGATAACTCCGTTTGCTCCTTGTGATCCGTATAATACAGAAGCCGCCGCACCTTTAAGTACTGTCATTCCTTCGTAATCATCTGGATTAATTAAAGAAACTGTATCTCCTCCATCACGGTTACCTCCGGCAGTACTACCAAAAGAATCGTTTGGCTGATTTGAACTTCCGTTATACAAAGGAATACCATCAATAACATAAAGTGGTTGGCTATTCATAATAGAAGAGTTACCACGAATAAGTACTTTAGTAGATCCACCAGTTCCAGCAGAACTTTTTGTTACAGCAACACCGGCAATTTTACCCGCAATTGTATTTATAACGTTAGCATCTTTTACTCTCGTTAATTCTTCTCCTTTAAGTTCTTGAGCTGCATAAGTCAAAGATTTTTTTGATTTTTTGATACCTAATGATGTTACAACTACTTCAGAAAGTGCATTAGTTGCTGCAGTAATCATTTTTACGTTAATTGTAGTAGCATCACCTACAACTATACTTTGTGTTTCAAGACCAACATAGCTAAAAACTAAAGTTTGCCCTTTTTGTACCTCAATTGTGTAAAGACCATCAAAATCGGTAGTAGAACCTTTTTGACCTCCTTGTACAGCAACAGATGCCCCTGGTAATGGCATCCCATCAGAATCCGTAATCACACCCTTGACACTTTTCACCTGAGCAAGCGAAACTTGCGCCGTAAAAACAATCATAAAGATTAAGAAAATTTTTTTCATGTTTATTTATTTTGTTAGTTATGGTGTAAATTTATTCTTAAGGGATTGTTAAAAAAAATAATTTATACAAACAGCTTTAAATTTTAAACGAACGACATAAATCAATCAATAATCCGTTTCACGAAAACGTTTTCAATATCAATATATTCTTATTTTTTGTATATAAATTAGTGTTTAACTTAGTAAATATGCCTATTTATTAAAAAAAACTCATTTACAATAAAAACCTAATAATGTGCTATTTAAGATACTTTTTAAGGGTTTTAGCTCTAAAACAATAATAAACACAGTTCAAAAAATAAGTTTAATCTTGTTTATTTTTTTATTTTAGATTATTCTATTAAAATTGATTTCTTACAATTTTAATTCCCACATAATCCTGTGGTCTTGACTTTTAAGGTTGTATATTTTTTATGAATGACTTCTAATAAGGAATATTCATCGAAAGAATCCTGAGCTAATTCCCAGATCATTATTCCTCCTGTATTTTGAGAAGCATATTCAACTTTTTGCGCAATGGTGACTCTTCCGTTATAGTAAATTTTTCCTAATTCGTCTTTTTCTGCAAATTGAGTTCCTGCTTCTACAATTTGACCAAAAGTAGAACTGGTTACCTCTGGATAAGTAAAATTATACCCATAAAAAGGCACACCAAGGGTAAGTTTGTCATTGGGAACATTTTGAAGTTTATGCCAAAAATCAATTCCCTCTTTTGCAAAATCGAAAGAACTGTGTTGTCCTGGTTTATTTGGAGTCCAGGGACCAGTGCTGTCATAAGCCATAATATTCAAAAAATCGAAAGCATTTAACGCTTCTGCATTTATATTTTCGAATCTTGTATTATTGGGTAACGCTGCTGTCATTATTTTTTTATGTTCAGCAAGACTCTTTTTTAACTCAATAACAAAACCACTATAACCCGTAGTTACTGCATTCCATTCTAGATCAACATCTACTCCATCTAAATGATGCAACTCTACAAAATTTATAATGTTTTGAATGAAAGCGGGTCTGTTTTCAGGTTTATCAATTAAGTAAGACCAATTTTTTGCCTGTTCATCCGAGATAACTCCGCCTGCGACAGAAATGCATATTATAATATTAGGATTGACCGATTTGACATATTTAATAAGCCCATCAATATCTCCGTTAAAAACTAGATTGCCATTTTTGTCCGGATTTGCAAATGCTAAATTAAGGTGTGTCAATTTGCAAAACTGAATTGAATTCATTTTGCTAAAATTATCCGTCGATAAATAACCAACGACTCTGGCCGTTTTGGTTTTTGAGTTTTCTGAATTTGTCTCTTTTTCGTTTGAACAACTATAGGCAGAAAAAAGAGAACTTATAAAAAAAAGGATGCCTAATAAGGCTTTATTTTTTATCATAATTTTTAATTTAAACTTGTTGTTTTTAATTTTAATTAGAATGAAAATAATACCCTATTAGGCATGACTTTATTTTTGTAATTATGTTTTAGTTTTTATCCCACCAAACTTTATTTAACCAGTCATTTTTACCTCCCATTCTAGATAGAGCTTCTAAGTAATTGGTTTCATTTTTTTGCATCTCATCATTTGGATAATACAAACGTGTTGGTGTAACTCCTCCTGTTTCAGAATCTGGGTTTGTTATTGGAATTAGCTTAGGAAAACCTGTTCTTCTCCAGTTTGAATATGCCTCTATACTATTAAAGATATAAGTGATCCAAAGCTGTGTTGCAATTTGTTCTTTTTCTTTTCCTGCAACTAATGGCTTAGCTGTTAAATAAGTATTGATTGCCGTTTGAGTTGCTGGTGTAGCACCATAAATTTCTAATTGTTTTATCCCTGCTTCAACTCCTTTTTTATAGTAATCTGCTGCCGAACCCGGAATCCAACCTCTAAAAGCTGCCTCTGCAAGCAATAATTGTGTTTCTGAATAACTTACATGCAAAAACGGTGTTGTTTTTTGCTTAAAATAAGCCTGTATTCCTGATGTTGAACTTGCTCCCATTGGAACTTCCCATTGAAAAAGTCCTGGCTTAACTCCTTCATACAATGACTCGCCAGGTTGCGGCGGTACTCCCCACGCAAGACCACTCGTAGTTTTAGGTGTTGCATACATCGTTAATCTTGGATCTCCGTTATTTTTTAAAAAGTCAATAACCAAAGTACTAAAGTGATCTCCGTTTTCATTACCTACAAGAGCATAAGCCAAACCATTTCCTCTAAAATCTATCGAAGCCGGATCATCATTAAAGGTTGCATCCAAATGTTTCATGACACAATTATCACGATTATTTTCGAAAACACCATTTTGTAAAGCTGCTTTTACTTGTTTTTCAGCCTCGGCAGGTTTTACTTCAGAAATTCTCATTCCTAAACGAAGACGTAATGTATTAGCCAGTTTTTTCCATTGAATGATTTCTCCACCATAAAATAAATCTCCTTTTATCGGTCCTCCACTTGCATTTAATTGATTATATGCATCATCTAAATCTTTAAAAAATGAAGTATAAATATCTTCTTGTTTGTCATACTTAGGTGTTACAATTCCTTTTGAGAATCCTAATCCAGCTTCAGAATATGGAATATCTCCATAAATATCTGTAATACGTTGCGCTACCATTACTCTCATAATTTTAGCAACCGCATTCATATTTACAGCTTTAGGATCGTCTTTTGTTTTTTCGAGAATATCTACTACATTTTTTAATTCGTTTGAGTATCCATTTCTCCAAAGAGCGGTTGCATATCCATCGTCTTTTTTAAATTTGCTTCCAAATTCAGTTACGTTCCATGCCCCTGCATAATGCTGTACAAAACCTCCAGAGTAAATTAAGTTGGTTCTCCATTGGTAAAATCCGTCACCCGACATACACAATTGGGTAAACGTTAGTTGTCCGGCTGGATTTGCAGACAATGCAACTGGATCTTTTTCCAGTTCATCAAAATTTTCGGTACAGCCTACTGCAGTAAACAATGCGAGTATGGCTATTATTATCTGTTTAAATTTCATAATTTCTTTTTTTAGAATGTCACTTTAATATTAAAACCATACGATCTTCTAAATGGTAATGAACCATATTCGAATCCTTGTCCGTTTCCAGAAGTGTACATTGACTCCGGATCAACATTTGGCAGATCTTTATTAAAAGTCAATAAATTTCTTGCAAATGCCGAGATATAAATTGAATTAACTTTTGATCCTGCAAAAACACTTTTTGGTATCGTGTAACCTAAACTAACCTCTCTTAATTTTACGTATGAAGCATCGTAAACAAACGGCGCTGGTGTATTATTAAAAACAGTATTCCAATAATCCTGAGGATTAACTGGTGTAGTGTTTTTTACATAATTTGGATTTGCATCTGTTCCTTTGTTTACCACACCTTCTGCTACATAACCTGCGGTTGGTACCCATGTTGACTGACTAAAGTTAGGATCATTGGCAACTGCTTGCGCTCTTGCATGATTGTATGCATCTCTACCTTCTGTAGTAACATCTAAAAGTCCTTTTGTTGCTGCAAGCGAATTGGTCATAGAATACACATCCATTCCAAATTTCATATCAATTAAAAATTGCAGTGTAATACCTTTATAGCTAAATCTATTGGTTAAACCAGCAGCCCAATCCGGAAGTCCTTTTCCTAGTGCTACTTTTTCATCTGTAAATAATGGTAAACCATTTGCAGCAACTACTTTTTCTCCTGCTTCATTTCTTAAGAAATCTCTACCCATTATAGTTCCGTATTGACCACCAACTTGTGCTACGATAGCAGCTCCAGCCCAACGAGCTTCAGATATTGTGTAAGTAGAAATATCCGGATGCAAAGAAAGAATTGAGTTTTTGTTTTTTGAGAAGTTTAAATCAATTCCCCATTCGAAATTATTAGTTTTTATTGGTGTTCCTGATAAAAATATCTCGATACCTTCGTTTCTTAATTCTCCTGCGTTTACTGAAATGTACTCATATCCAGATGTTGCAGATGAAGGTAAATCTAGCGTTTGATCTGATGTATCTTCGCGATATACTGTAATATCCGCTTTTAATCTATTTTTAAAGAAAGCTGTTTCAAATCCAAACTCAACTCCTGTTTTTGACTGATAGGTTAAATTAGGATTTGGAGCTGCACTATTTTTAATATTTACAACACTCTGACCATTATAAGAAGCAAAAGTGGTGTAGTTCAAGGCATTTTTGTAAGCTCCCGGCGCATTTGAAACTCGCGCTATAGAAGCTCTAAATTTACCATATGAAAATGCATCGCTTTTTATACCAAATGCATCCGAGAATACAAATCCTAACGAAGCTGCAGGATAAAAAGCATCTTTATTAATTACACTAAACCAGTCATTTCTACCTGTAAATTCAGCATATAAATATCCTTTATAATCAAACTTTGCAGAACCATAAACTGAATTTGTTCTTGTTTTTGTTACTACAGGTGCATTTTCTGTCTGGTTAACAAAATTACTAATGTACTCTGTACCCGGTTCAATAATTTTTGTTCCAAATCTTGAATTTTGATCTCTGCTAAAGTCTCTTCTGTTTACTCCTAAAATTCCTGAAAACGTAAAGTTATTAGCCAATTTAATTTCACTAAAAGTAGCAATCAAATCAGTATTCATTTCAGACACATTGATATTGTTTAACCCAAGGTATCCTTCGTCTCTTCCTGGCCAAGTACTTCCTGCTGCCATAAAATCTTTAGAGCTAAAAGCATAAGTATCTAAACCTGTTCTAAATGTTAATGCTACCCAATTTTTAAATTGATACGTTCCGGCAACGTTTCCAATAAAACGATTTTTTAAAGAAGAGTTATGATTTGCTTCTGTAGTAAAATAAGGATTCAGTTGATAAACATTATTGTTCCAAGGATAAATCTGACCCGTTTCGTCGTTTTTATAATTTTTCAACCAAGCCTGATCAAAGTTTGGAGCCAATCCACTTAAAGAATATCCAACGTTATTAGGTGAATCTCCTAAACCTGGTCTATTATTAGTATTTTCTGCAATGTAATTTACATTGGCATCTAATTTAAATTTATCCGATTTTAAAGTTGCGTTTAAACTTGCATCGTTTCTTTCTAAACCTGAATTTGGAATTACGTCATCATTTTTCAAATTATTGAATCCAAATCTTACAAAAGCGTTTTCAGCTCCTCCAGATACCGCTACTCCATTTGATGTTGTAAATCCAGTTCCAAAAAAGTCTTGAATATTATTTTTAACTCTTGCATAAGGTTTCATAGAACCATCAAATATTTTTACTTGTTGCCCTACTGTTTCAGAAAACTTAGGTCCCCAAGCATTTGTAGTATATCCATAAATTTCTGTAGGTGCTTTTATAGGATCTGGTAATACTCCGTTTGATCCCGTACCATATTCAGTTTGATAATCTTTGTAATTCGCATTAACTCGGTCGAAACTCACGCCACTGGTTAATTCAACCTGAATTCTTCCTTTACTTCCTTTTTTAGTTGTAATTAAAATTACACCATTTAAAGCTCGCGAACCATATAAAGCTGCCGCAGCCGCTCCTTTTAGCACAGTCAAACTTTCAATATTATTTGGGTTAATACCCGAAATTCCATCTCCGTTATCACGTCCGTCAAACCATTTACTCGTTGCGGCCTGATCATTGCTTAAACCAGAATTATCAATAGGAATACCATCTACAATATATAGCGGTTGGTTACTCTCGCCAATACTTGAAATACCTCTAATAATAACTCTTGTACTCCCTGCAACTCCTGTAGCTGGTATCGAAACATCTACTCCGGCAATTCTACCAGAAAGCGCAGTTGTTACATTGGTTGTAATCACTTTGTTTAACTGCTCGCCTTTAACATCCTGAACGGCATAACCCAGCTCTTTCTTTTGTCTCTTAATCCCTAATGCTGTAACAACAACTTCATTTAAATTTTGTGTATCCTCAGTCAACACAACATTTATTGTAGCTGAAGAAGCCACTGTTACTGCTTTAGTTTTAACTCCGATATACGAAAATACAAGTACATCCCCTGTCGATGCTTGTATCGTATATTTTCCGTCATAATCAGATTGGGAAGCAATTTTTCCGCCCTGAACAATAACGGTTACTCCTGGGAGCGGCAATCCGTTTGGATCGCTCACTAAACCTTTGACTGTTTTTACCTGTGCAAGCGAAACCTGCGCTGTAAATGCAATCATAAAGATTAACATAATTTGTTTCATATTCTCATGGTTTTGTTGGTTAAGCGATAAATTTATTGTTAAAATTATCATAAATAAAACTATTTATACAAACAACACGAAACCTTAAACCAACGACATGAATCAATCAATAATATGTTTTACGAAAACGTTATCAGAATAATAATCTATTTTTTTTGCTATTTTTTTTAATTTTTTATTCAAAAGAATTGCGTTTTACCCAGTAATTGTTTAAAGTTGCACAATATTTCCAGGCAAAGAACAAATAATACTAAAGCGTTAAAGAAAAGTTGAACGAAATTCAAAAATTAAATTTTGACATTAAGCTAAAAAACCATATTTGGTTTTGGGGCGTCTATTTCACACTCAATTATTTAAGATGGGGTGCCTATTTCAATGATTATATATACGCATTCAAATCAAACCTAATCGAATTTTCTCTGGTTATCCCACTAGTATATTTTAACTTATTTATACTAGTACCTCGATACGTATTAAAACAGAAATACATTACCTATACCTTATTACTAATAGCAAGTCTTTTTGTAATTTATTTATTAAAAACGGCTCTAACCTACTATATTATATCCGAAAACATTTGGCCAGAAGCCAATAGAGAATATCATCCTTTTGACATCAATCACATACTGGCAGTTTGTATTGGCGAATTGTATGTTCTTGCTATGGCATCATCAGTATATTTAACTTTAACATGGCTGAGAGAAAGAGAAAGAAACAGATCATTGAGAGAAAATCAGTATAAGATCAAGTTAAAGTATCTAGAGAACCAAATTCAACCACATTTCTTTTTTAATACTTTAAATAACTTATACGCTTTATCATTAGAATCATCAAACAAGGTTCCGGATGTAATTATAAAACTGTCAAAGTTGATGGAATATGTTTTGTATGATGTTAAAGGAACCAAATTTGTTCCCCTGATAAAAGAAATTGACTATATTCAAAATTATATTGAAATCGAAAAGTTACGCTTTGAGAATGTAGAAGTTACCATAAATCTAGAATCCAATATCGAAGACATTGTTGTACCTCCTTTAATATTTATATCATTGGTCGAAAATGCCTTTAAACATGGCGGCGTAAACAACAATAACTTAAAAATTAAAATCAATTGTAAAGTTATTGACAATAAAATGTTAGACTTTGAAATCTTAAATAATTTTGTAATTTCACAAAATCTTAATTCAAAAGGAGGAATTGGTTTAGTCAATACCAAAAAAAGATTAAAATTAATTTACAAAAATAATTTCAGTCTAAAAGACACCACTAAATTAAATTACTATATAATCCGTTTGCAAATACCAATTGATAATGAAGATTAAATGCGTCTTGATTGATGATGAGCCTTTAGCGGTCAAAGTCCTGCAAAATTATTTTACAAATTTTCCAGACTTTGAAGTAGTTGGTTCGTTCAATAATTCCCTAGAAGCGCTAGACTTCATAAACAACAACACGATTGATGCTGTTTTCCTAGACATTAATATGCCGATGATGACTGGTTTTGAACTTATTAGCTTAATCGAAAACAAAACAAAAGTCATTATTACAACTGCTTTTAGAGAATTTGCGGCAGAAAGTTACGATCTTGATGTTTTAGATTATTTAGTAAAACCTATTCCTTTACCTAGATTTATTAAATGCATTAATAAAATCACAACGGAATTCAATTTAAAAAACAATATTAAGGTCGAAACCACAAAAGGTGACTCTCATATCTTTATCAAAGTCGATAAAAAAATGATGAAAATCAATATCGAAGAAATTCTATTTGTAGAAGGAATGAAAGAGTATATCAAAGTTGTAACACCGGATAAGACCTATATTACGCATAAATCCTTAACCTCCTTATCTGAAGAATTACCTGCAGATCGTTTTTTACGCATCCATAAATCATACGTAATTGCATTAAACAAGGTAAAATCTATAGAAGGAAACCGCATTCAGATACAATCTTACACCATTCCTATTGGCAGAAATTACAGTAAAGAGGTAAAAAACAAAATTCTGGAATAAACTCAACTTCAAATATCCATTTTCTAACTTGGTAAAAATTAACACATTGTTGAAAAAATGATGCCGTTGGTTTAAATTTAACATTATTTGTGCCTTTTTATTTTTTTTTGATATACTTAACAAATATATTTACGGTCTTCAAAAAACAATAAAATAAAAAATTAACCTCTTTAATTATGAGTTCAGAAAATGTTCAAACCAAATGGGGACAGTTTATCTCGTTGATAATTGTTTTCTTCTTTTGGGGTTTTGTTGGTTCAGCTAACGATATCCTTATTCCTGTTTTCAAAAAAGTATTTACCTTATCACAAGTACAATCACAATTAGTAGCATGGGCATTTTATGCAGCTTACTTTGTTGGATCAATGATTTTTTTCTTAGTTTCTTTAAAACTAGATGTTTTACAAAAATTTGGATATAAAAAAACCCTTTCAGCTGGTTTACTCCTTTCAGCATTTGGATCATTTTTATTTATTCCAGCTGCAACAATGGAAAGCTTTCCATTTTTCTTAACAGCTTTATTTACCGTAGGTCTAGGATTCTCAATTCAACAAATTGTAGCCAATCCTTTAGCTATTAAAATGGGAAGCCCACAAACCGGAGCTCACCGTTTGACTTTGGCAGGAGGAATAAACTCTTTCGGAACAACAATTGGTGCTATTTTATTAGGTATCGCTTTGTTTGGAATGGGAGACAACAAAAAGACATCACTTTCATTAGAAGATATTAAATTACCTTTTATTATTCTTGGACTTGCATTTATTGCAGTTGCTATTTTCATGAACTTCTCTAAAATTGAAGATCCTGCAAAAGAAGAGGAAGAAGTAGTAAAAGTTGCTCACGAAAAATTCAACATCCTAGACTATCCACAGTTGTACTTAGGAATGTTAGGAATCTTTATTTATGTTGGAACTGAGGTTACAATCATTAGTAATTTACCTGCTTTATTGCATACTGCCGAATTTGGTAATGTACTAGAAGATGCTATTGCTCCTTTTATCGCACTTTACTGGGGAAGTTTAATGATTGGTCGTTGGAATGGTGGTGTAAACGTTTTCAATACATCAAACTTAGTAAACACGGCTCTTAAATTTATTGTTCCTGCTGTAGCATTTGGAGTAATAATTGGCGCTAATATCTTTGCAGCACATGATGTTTCTTCATTTTACATCTACCCAATCTGGATTTTATTATTTATAGCGATCAGTTTTATTGGTGGTAAAAATGCCGGAAAAACTTTAATGCTTTTTGGAATATCAGGTGTAGTAATGATGATTGCAGGATTAGTTTGTCCAGATCCACAAATAGCTAAATTCTTCTTTATCTCAGGAGGATTATTCTTATCTATCATGTGGCCTTCTATCTTCGATTTAGCGATCGCAGGTTTAGGAAAAAATACAGGAAAAGCATCTTCATTCTTAATCATGATGATTCTTGGAGGAGGAGTTATTCCTTTAGTTCAAGGAAGTATCTGTGATATCGACTTAACTAGCCCAGGAGGAATATTTGGCATCACATGGACACATTTCTCTTACGTTGTACCACTTATTGGTTTTGCATATTTAGGATTCTATGGTTACTACTGTCCTAAAATATTAAAAAGACAAGGAATCAATCACGTTGAAGGCGGTGGCGGAGGTCACTAATTCTCAATAAAAAACAATAAAAAAATCCCAAATTCCAATTTTACAGATTGGAATTTGGGATTTTTTTTGCTCTAAAACTTATAATTTACGCAAACACAACTCTGAACCTTTGCAACTTTGTCCCTTTGAACCTTTCCTAATTTACTTAGCCGTTATAATCGCATTTAAATTCTTCTTAAAAACAGCCTTGTTTTGCGCTGATAATGTATAAACAACATCTTTATCAGCATGAACGATAACTTTATCGATATGCGCCTCTAAAAGCGCTTTTGGATCCTTTATTTTTAACGTACAAGCTCCATCAAAAAAACCATCATCCTCAATAATCTTCTTGGCCTCTATAATAGTTCCATCACTTAAAACTGCAGAAATTGTCATTGTTTTATTTAAAGTACTAGAATAAAATCCATCCATAACCAATAACAATCGATAAGAGTTTTTCATTTCCGGACCTTTAAACTCATGCCTCGTAATATTGTAACGTAAACCTTTGGCCAAAGTCTGAAACTGCTTCGAACAATCCAATTCAAAAGTAGCAACATCACCCGCTTCATTAACAGATTTTAAAACTTTAGCGACTTGGGCATTTATAGAGAAATTAATCAACCAAAATGCCAGAATTAAGATTACTTTTTTCATATATACTTAGATTTGAGATATATAAAAGTAAAAAAAAACGCCATCTTTCTAATGAAAAATGACGATTTTAATTTGTAAATACTAAGTACTACTTGTTTCCTTTTTCGAAATCAGCTACGAACTGAGCTAAACCAATATCAGTTAATGGGTGTTTCAACAATCCGTAAATTGCAGAAAGAGGTCCAGTCATCACATCAGCACCAATTTTTGCACAATTTACAATATGCATTGTATGACGTACAGAAGCTGCTAAAATTTGAGTTTCGTAACCATAGTTATCAAAAATCAATCTAATTTCTTCGATCAAGTTTAATCCATCAGTCGAAACATCATCTAAACGACCAATAAAAGGCGAAACATAAGTTGCTCCGGCTTTTGCAGCCAATAAAGCTTGTCCTGCAGAAAACACAAGAGTTACGTTAGTTTTAATTCCTTTATCAGAAAAGTATTTTGCAGCCATAACACCTTCTTTTGTCATTGGCAATTTAACCACGATTTGATCATGTAATTCTGCCAATTCCTCACCTTCTTTGATCATTCCATCAAAATCAAGTGCATTCACTTCAGCACTTACGTCACCATCTACAAGATTGCAAATGTCAACATAATGCTTCAATATATTGTTTTTTCCAGTAATTCCTTCTTTTGCCATCAATGATGGGTTAGTTGTAACCCCATCCAAAACACCTAAAGCTTGCGCTTCTTTAATTTGAGCTAAATTAGCTGTGTCAATAAAAAATTTCATAATATATTTAAATTTAATTGTGTTAATATTATTGGGTACGTTTTAACTCCTATTGAGATTATCAGGATTACCTAATCTATCTTTTGTTATAGAAAGAAAAAATAATACAGATACTATCCCTAACGCAAATCCGGTGCAAAATTACAACTTATAATTTCCAAAAAATAAAATTTAATCAATAATTCTTAATTTCAATATAAAGCTTTATCAAAACATTAAATAAAAAAATTGTATTTTTAAACAATAATATATCCCAAAGTGCTAGAAGAAAATTTCAAACAAGATATCATCAATATTGAAAACATTTCAATTGTTCCAACCCTTCTCAATGTTATATGTCAAACCACAGGAATGGGGTTTGCGGCGGTAGCAAGAGTAACAGAAGACAAATGGATAACATGTAGTGTTCTTGATAATTTAAAATTTGGCTTAAAACCTGGAGATGAGTTAGAAATAAAAACAACACTTTGCGATGATATCAGAAAAAATCCCAGACCAATAATTATCGATAATGTAAATGAAGATCCTGAATATCATGATCATCATACCCCAAAAATATATAATCTTCAAAGCTACATTTCTGTTCCAATTATTCGTCAGGACGGAAGCTTTTTTGGCACATTATGCGCTATCGACCCAAAGCCAAATAGTCTTACTGTATTTAAAGTCCGCGAAATGTTTAACTTATTTGCAGAACTAATAGCATTTCACTTAACAGCTATTGAACAGGCAACGGAAAACAAAAAAAAATTAACCGAAAAAAGCAACCTGCTTAAAAAAACAGAAAGACTAAAATCTGACGTAGAAGAAAAACTTATTGAGAAAAACATTTCGCTTGAAAAAATGAACAGCGAACTAGAGGCTTTCAATTACATTTCAAGCCATGACCTTCAGGAACCTTTACGTAAAATTCAGCTTTTTACAGATAAAATTGAAAACGAAGAAGCCGATAATTTATCCGAAAAAGGAAAAGAAGCATTTCAAAAAATTCGAACTTCAGCTTTTAGAATGCAAGCCTTAATAAATGACCTGCTTCTCTATTCCAGAACAAAATTTGACGAACGAAAATTCGAACTAAAAGATTTAAATACCATCGCAAATGATGTTATACAAGATTTACAAGAAGAAGTCAAAACCAAATCTGTCATCTTCGATATAAAAGACTTAGGTAGCCTAAAAATAATTGATTTTCAATTTAGACAATTGCTATACAATCTTATCAGTAATTCATTGAAATTTGCAAGTTCCGATCGAAATTTAATCGTGACCCTATCTTCAAAAATCACAAATGAAGAACTCAACAAGCTTTCTCCACTTACTAAATATCATCAAATAACCATTTCTGACAATGGTATTGGATTTGACCAATCGTATAGTGAAAAAATATTTGGACTTTTCCAGGCTCTACACACAAAACCTTTAAAAAGCACAGGAATTGGACTCACAATTGTAAAACGAATTGTAGAAAATCACAAAGGCTTTATCAAAGCCGAAGGAATTCTAAATCAAGGAGCAACATTTAATATCTTTATCCCAATAGAATAATTTACAAATATCGCTCCTTAATCAAGTCTTTATAACTTATAATGATTCATCAACATTTTTTCGTACACTTTATCAGGAAGCGCACGTTTTAAAACAATCGAAAACTTCTGCATAAAAGCTCCAACTTTATAATGCACATTTGGCTTTTTTTCCTGCATGATTTTATAAATAGCTTCTGCCATTTCATTAGGATTACTTCCTGCATCTACGTGCTCATTCATTGCCAAAAGTGTTTCTTCATATACTTTTTCATAAGCAGAACCATGTAAAACTGGAGCATGATAACGACCAGAAGCAATATTTGTAGCAAAATCGCCTGGAGCCACATTTGTAATTTCAATACCAAACTGCTTTACTTCCATTCTCAGAGCTTCGGTAATTAATTCTAAAGCCCCTTTTGAAGCCGAATAAACGCTACGATACGGTAAACCCATATACGCAGCAATCGAAGTAATATTTATGATTAGACCAGATTTTTGCTCACGCATTTGTGGCAAAACAGCTTTCATAACTTCAATTGGTCCAAAAAAATTGGTTTCGAAATTATTTTTGATTTCTTCCATCGGAATTTCTTCCAAAGGTCCAGTAATTCCAACACCAGCATTATTAATCACAACATCTAATCGTCCCGAAGTTGCAATAATTTTCGAAACAGCCGTCTTAATAGATTCAGCATTTCGAACATCTAAAGCCACAAGTGGAAAAATTGAATTCAGTACTTTTTCCGGATTTCTGCTCGTTCCATACACTACAAAACCTTTTTTATGCAAAAATTCTCCAATTGATTTTCCAATCCCTGAGGATCCTCCGGTAATTAAGACGACTTTATTCATTTCTTAGCTATAAATTTTAGGTTATGATTTTGAGTTACGACAATTATTAGTGATCAAGCCAATAATTAAATTCAAGTTTTGAAGCCAATTCTTTTATCAATATCGAATCTTTCACCTCTTTTGAAAAATCAACACTAATTTTATCAGGATCAATACGAGAATAATTTAGCTCATAATATTTATTTATCTTGAATTCAGAATTATCAGGACAACCTCCTGCTCTATTTCTGTATAATTTACCTTTAATATAATATTTCACATATGCAATACCAGAACCTTTTGTTGGTTTACATAAAGTATATTTACAAATAGTTTGACCGGCATATTCCCTAATTTCTTCTTTATAATTTCGCCCCTTAAGAACAAGATAAAACAATCCAATACCTATAAAGACTAAAATTACTTTTGAAAATTTCTCCATCCGACAAATATTCTGTTCAAATATTATATAATTTATGCAATATCTAATTTCCCAATGGGTCAAAAATAAAAAAATCCCCCCGAAGGAAGACTACTTTTAAATTAATTCTAAAAAAAAATCCGAACATAAAGTTCAGATTAAAAAAAAAATGGCAAGCGACCTACATCGCACCGCTCAACCACGTACCCTTGCTATGTTCCCATCCTGGGGGAGTCTGCAGGAGCTGGTCGTGTAGGACTTGCCGGTGCAAATATACAATCTTTTTATATTTTTGCAAGACCTTTGTTGCTATAAAAATATCGTCGTATATTGGCTTATTCAAAATTTAAACTATGAAAAATTATAACTTCCTAACTGTCATTTTATTAGGAATCACATTAATTGGATGTGGAGATACAAAAAAAGGTGAAAATTCTTTATTTAACATTGATGATTCGGCTTTTCCGGCCCATTTTCTTCCTCAAGAAGCAGTTTCGATCGCAATTTTAAACCCTAATTCGAAAGAAATTGATAGCGTCGCTTACTTCGTTAATGATAAAAAAGTGGGAAGTACAAAAGGTGCTGAAAAATTTAAATTTGAATTAAAAGATCAAAAATTAGGATATCAATACTTAAAAGCGACTGTTTATTTTGGATCAGATTCATCTGATGCAACTAAAAGGATCGAATTAGTTTCGAGTGTTGAACCAAAATTATTGAACTATAAAATTGTAAATACATATCCTCACGACACAAAAGCCTTTACTGAAGGTTTAGAATTTCATGACGATGTTTTGTTCGAAAGCACAGGACAAAAAGGAGATTCATATATTAGATCTGTAGATTATAAAACTGGAAAAGTTATCAAACAAGTTGATTTACCTAAACAATACTTTGGAGAAGGAATCACCTTTATTAATGGAAAATTATTCCAATTAACCTGGCAGGAAAAAACAGGTTTTATTTATGATGCCAAAACATTAAAACTAGAAAAAACATTTACCTACGATAGAGAAATTGAAGGTTGGGGAATGACTAATGACGGAAAATATATTTATCGCTCAGATGGTACTGAAAAAATCTGGAGAATGGATCCCGAAACTCAAAAACTTATTGATTACGTCAATGTATATTCAGGAACTTCAAAAATAAAAGTTCTTAATGAATTGGAATATATCAATGGTAAACTTTACGCAAATGTTTGGCAAAAAGACGCTATTGCAGTTATAAATCCAACTTCTGGAGCTGTAGAAGGAATTTTAAACATGTCTGGTCTACGCAAATCGATGAAAGACATTACCTCTGAAGATGTCTTAAACGGAATTGCTTACAATCCTAAAACCAAAACTATTTTTGTAACCGGTAAAAATTGGAGTAAACTTTTTGAAATAACAGTTTCAGAATAGATCGGAAAAAAATAATTTATCTATATCAGACCTAACAGGTTTTTAAAACCTGTTAGGTCTTGTTCGTTTCACAAAACATTAATGAATAATGACAACATTAATAACAAACATAAAAGAATTACTTCAGGTTCGCGAAACTTCAATTTCTAAAGTTTCAGGAGCCGAGATGGCAATACTTCCAACTATCAAGAATGCTTTTTTAATTTTAAAGGATAATTTGATTGAAGATTTTGGTTCTATGGAAAATCTTCCTGATATCAATGCCGACAAAGTAATTGATGCCACAGGAAAAATTGTTTTACCTTCTTGGTGCGACAGCCACACTCATATTGTATATGCAGGAAATCGCGAACAGGAATTTGTAGACCGAATTAACGGATTTTCATATGAGGAAATTGCTAATCGTGGTGGCGGAATTTTAAATTCAGCCAAAAAGCTCAACGAAAAATCTGAAGAAGAAATATATGAGCAATCAAAACTTCGTTTAGAAGAAGTAATGCATTTAGGAACCGGTGCTGTCGAAATTAAATCCGGTTATGGATTAACAATCGAAGGTGAACTAAAAATGCTTCGTGTCATTAAAAAATTGGCCAAGAATTATCCCATTTCAATAAAAGCTACATTTTTGGGCGCACACGCTTTTCCATTACATTACAAGGAAAATAAAGCGGGTTATATTGACGAAATCATAACTAAAATGCTACCCGAAATTGCCCAAAATAAACTTGCTGATTTTGTTGATGTATTTTGCGAAACCGGTTATTTTTCGGTCGAAGAAACTGAGAAAATTATGCAAGCTGGAATTGAGTTTGGCTTAAAACCAAAAATTCATGTCAATCAGTTTAATTCTATTGGAGGAATTCAAGCCGGAATTAAATTTAAAGCCCTTTCTGTTGATCATCTAGAAATTATGAACCCTGAAGATATTGAAGCTTTAAAAGATACAGAAACAATGCCCGTTGCGTTGCCATCATGCTCTTACTTTTTAAGCATTCCGTATACACCAGCGCGCGAAATGATTAAAGCAGGTTTACCACTTGCTTTGGCAACAGATTTTAACCCTGGTTCTACTCCATCCGGGAATATGAATTTTGTCGTCGCAACTGCTTGCATCAAAATGAAAATGACACCGGAAGAAGCTATAAATGCTGCAACAATAAACGGTGCTTATGCAATGGGTATTTCAGAAACTCATGGAAGTATTACAAAAGGTAAAAAGGCAAATTTAATCCTTACAAAACCTATTTCTTCTTATTATCAAATTCCTTATGCTTTTGGAAGTAACTTAATTGAAACTGTTTTTCTAGAAGGAGAAATTCTAAAATAACACTCCTTTATAAAATATTCAAATCTAATTGCTAATTTATCTTAGAAGTCACGTAAACAGACAAAAAAGCAAAGAGAAACAAACCAAAAAAAAGAAAATAGCTATAAATAAAAAAAGGTCTGTGAAGCAAATCACAGACCTTTAATATCTAAGTGGTATTTCCTGTTTGGACGTATTATCTCAAGTTAAAACTTGTTTTAGAAACCAATTCGTCATTATCATAAACATTGATAAAATAAGTTCCTTTAGCAAAATCTTTACCTGGTAAATCTTCACTAACATTTACTGTTTTGTTTTCATATTTAACAGTAGTTTTAAAACTATAAGTTAAACTATTGTCACCAAAACTTTCTGTTTTCTTTTCTCCTAAAACATTATTTTTAGAATCGATAACCTGTACATAATATGTTTTATCACCAGATTTAGCGATTTGGTTTTCAGCGATGGTAAAACTAATTTTTAAAACATCAGCACGACTTGCTTTATCAGTTTCAATTTGTTTTCCTGAGCTTCTTAATTTGTATGCAGCAGTTTTTGTATTCAATACTGATAACTTAGCACCTTTTTCAACAGTTTTAGCCAATTCTTCGTTTTGACCAACTAATACTTCATTATATTTTTTAGATTCTCCTAAAACTACAATTGTACTGTCTCTTTGAGTTGTTAAAACACCATTTTGTTTTTTCAATTCGTCATTCTCAGCAACTAAAGTCTTCATTTTACCTTGCATCGCCTGAACTTGTGATCTAAATTTAGACACATCTCCTTTAGACTTATTCAAATCATCCATTAGAGCTACTACTTTGTCTCTTTCCTGAATTAACTCATCAGACATTGAAGTATTTTCAGCAATTGCAGCATCATAAGTTGACTTCAATTCTTGCAAATCTTTCATAACAGATTCTTTCTCTGTCATTGTCGTTGTAAGTTCAGTTTTAACTACTTCTGTATCTGAAGATAATTTAAAAATATACACTAAGCTACCAATTAGTAGGACTGCTAAAACTGCGATTACCGCCTTTAGACTTGAGTTGTTGTTCTTTGGGTTTTCCATATTTAATAATTTTCTTTAAACAAATTTAATAATTAATATAAGCTAATAACGTAAGTTACGACAATTATATTATTTTTGGAAATAAATTTTTTTCATGGAGAAACTAATCCCGTTTACTGTTAATGATTTGGCAAAAGTTACAAATCATCGAAGTGGTGAAATAAAGTTCGGAGAAAAAATGATTGTTATTCCTAAGGGAGTTGACAAAATCACATTTTTAAAAGAGAGCGAAGCTAAGTATGTTCTATTGGGAATTCCTGAGGATATTGGTATACGTGCCAATTTTGGCAGACCCGGCGCAGCATCGGCTTGGTCAAATGCTATAAAAAGTATTGCAAACATTCAACACAATCGTTTTTGTAAAGGCAGCCAGATTATTGTTTTAGGACAACTAAATGTTTCTGAAGAAATGCGTGAGGTTGAACATCTTGATTTTCAAGATATCGACGACCGATCAAAACTAAGCCAGTTAGTCGAACGAATTGACAAGGAAGTTTCGCACATCATATTTACAATTATTAAAGCAGGAAAAATCCCAATTATTATTGGTGGCGGACATAATAATGCTTACGGAAACATAAAGGGTTCGGCTTTAGCCAAAGGAAAACCAGTAAATGCAATTAATTTTGACGCTCATTCTGATTTTAGAATTTTAGAAGGTCGTCATAGCGGAAATGGCTTTTCATATGCATATGAAGAAGGTTTCTTAAAAAAATATTTCATTTTTGGATTACACGAAAATTATACCTCTAAAAGTGTTTTAGACATTATTAAAAAAATAGAGGATCGCGTTCGCTACAACACTTATGATAGCGTAAACATTCGCAAAGAAAAAGATTTTAATCGCGAAATGGCTTTAGCATTAGAATTTATTAAAACTGATTCTTTTGGTATCGAAATAGACTTAGATGCCATTCCAAATATTGCCAGCAGCGCAATGACTATAAGCGGTTTTTCTGTTGAAGAATTACGTCAGTTTATTTCATTTTTTGGACAACATCGAAATGCTACTTATTTACATATATGCGAAGGAGCTCCGGATCTTGCTGATTCTCCGAACAATAATTTAATTGGTAAATTAATTGGTTATTTAGTTACTGATTTTATCAAAGCCAATAATGAAAAAGAAAAAACGCAATGAAGGTCAACGGGGTTAAAACCACACATTTCCCAAATAATACAAGATTCAAATAAAGGATTAACCGAATAAACCTATCTTTGCACAGAATTTTAGTACTTAAAACTAAATTCTTAATACATAAGATATGTTATTCGAAGATTTATCACTTTCAAAAAGTATACAAAAAGCCGTATTTGAAGAAGGCTACCTTAACCCTACTCCTATTCAGGAACAATCTATTCCGATTGTCTTGGCTGGAAGAGATTTAATTGGTTGCGCACAAACAGGTACAGGAAAAACAGCCGCATTTGCTATTCCAATCATACATCAATTACACAGAATTGTTGGCTCTACAAAAAAAGCCAAAGTAATTCGTGCACTTATAGTTACTCCTACTCGTGAATTAGCGGTTCAAATTGGACAAAGCTTTGACACTTATGCTAAATATACCAATTTAACGCAATTGACTATTTTTGGTGGAGTTTCTCAAAACCCACAAGTTGACGCTCTAAAAAATGGTGTTGATATTTTGGTTGCAACTCCGGGAAGATTATTAGATTTACAAAAACAGGGGTTTCTTGATTTAGATCATTTGCACACTTTAGTTCTAGACGAAGCAGATCAGATGTTGGATATGGGTTTTATAAACGATGTAAAAAAGATCGTAAAACTAACTCCTAAAAACCGTCAGACTTTATTATTCTCTGCTACGATGCCAATCGCTATTCGTGAGTTGGCCGAAATGTTTCTTCAAGATCCTGCAAAAGTAGAAGTTTCTCCGGTATCATCAACAGCCGAAAATGTAGAGCAACGTGTTTATTTTGTTGAAAAAACAGAAAAAAGAAACTTGCTGTACCACTTAATAAAAAACGAAAACTTATCAAACGTACTTGTTTTCTCAAGAACTAAACATGGTGCAGATAATGTTGTAAAAGCGCTGCGCAAAAAAGATATTCCCGCAGAAGCAATTCACGGTGATAAATCGCAAAATGCAAGACAACGTGTTTTAGATGCTTTTAAAAATAAAGAAGTTGGTGTTCTTGTAGCGACAGATATTGCAGCACGAGGAATTGACATTGATCAATTACCATTTGTAATCAATTTTGATTTGCCAAATATTCCAGAAACATATGTACACCGTATTGGACGTACTGGACGTGCAGGAAATGGCGGAATTGCAATTTCATTTTGTAGTAAAGACGAACACGGATACTGGAAAGATATTCAGAAATTAATAAAGGTAGATGTAACAACCGTTACAGATCATCCTTATCCATGGCATTCTGGAAGTCCTGAAGCGACAGCAGAAAAACCTAAAAACTCAAACCGAAGTGGCGGCGCTCATAAATCGAGAAAGTCAAATGCTTCTAAACAAAATAAAAAACGCTGGTATTAACCAGCGTTTTTTGCTTCATTTATAAGGTAGTTTATAATTTTAAATAGCCTAACTGGTTCAAATGGTTTAATAATAATATCATTTATTCCTGAAGAAAGTGCTTCATCTGTAATTTCGTCTTTATCAAAAGCTGTCAAAGCAACGATTGGTATTTTCGTGTCTTTTAAACGAATTCTTCTGGAGGTTTCAAACCCATTCATCAAAGGCATATTGATATCCATTAAAATAAGATCAAAGTCTTCTTTTTCTAATATATCCAAAGCAGCAAAACCATCATCAACTACTTTGCAGGTATAATTATTTTTTTCGATAATCTTTTTTGTAACCAATTGATTGATCAGATTATCTTCTACTATTAAAATTTTATAGACTTCATTTGAGGTTAAATCAACTTCAATTTCTTCAATAATCTTTTTTGTTTTTTTAGGATCGTACTCAAAAGGAATGATAAATGTAAATGAAGTTCCTTCTCCAATATTACTTTCGAGATTAATTGTAGTACCAAAAAGTCCTAATAATCTTTTTACAATACTCAATCCTAAGCCAGTTCCTTGATAATCTTCATCTTTTCGCCCAACCTGAACGAACTTTTCGAAAATCTTTCCCTGATCTACAACCGCAATTCCAACGCCATTATCTTTAATTAGAAAATCCAGATAATACATTTTCCCTTCTGTTCTGTCTAATTTCACAATAATTCCAACCTCACCATCTTTTGTAAACTTTAATGCATTACTCACTAAATTCATTAGAATTTGAGCTAACCTTAATTTATCTCCAATTAAATATTCTGGAATACAGGGATCTATAGAAATTGATATTTTGTTATTGTTTTTTTGTGCTAAAAAGGAAAGAGAATTTTTAATCATCGTTATTTCATCCGACATATTAAAGGTCAAACTTTCCAGTACAACTTTATTTTCTTCAATCTTATTAATTTGAAGAATGTCATTTACTAAAGACAATAAATATCTTGCCGAAAATTTTAAAGCACTCAAATGTGTGCTTTGCGATAATTCTTTATGTTCTTCCAACAACATATTCGTTATTCCTACTACACCATAGAGCGGAGTACGTAATTCGTGGCTTATAGTCGAAATAAATTGAGTTTTAAGCAATGAGGCTTCTTCAGCAATTTCTTTTGCTTTTAAGAGCTCTAAATTATGTCTTTTCTTAAATCTGATATTTTTGATTAATGTTATAATCAGAAATAAAAGAATTAGAGAAATCAGGATAAATAAGATTACGATAATTCGAGATTTTTTAAGACTTTGATACTGGGAATCTTTTTCGTTTTCAATTTTATCAATCTGTCTTTTATATTCGTCTAACTCAAGATTAAAACCAGCGGTAGAAGCTTTCTTGAGTTTTTCTTCGTTGTATAGTTGTTCTGCAATTTCATCATAACGTGCAAGGTTTTTATAAGCCTCTTCGTATTTCTTAATTTTGGTTAAGAACTTAGAATACTCTAAATGTGCATATGATAAATCGGATCTTTCTACGTTATTTTTTCCTGCTTGAATAGCTTTTACAAAAAAAGAATCTGCTTTATTATAATCATTGCGATGACTAAAATACATTCCGTTGAGCATATTCACAGCAATTTCAGTCGATTTGTCGCCGTACCGTTCAAAATTATTACCCACAAATTTTAAATAAGGATATCCTTCTTCAAATTTATTAATATCAAAATAAGCCCAGGCTATATTTACGTTCGTAAAATAAACCTGACTCATGTCATTAATTTTTAAACTGTAAGCGATCGATTTTTTATAATAACTTATTCCTTTATTAAATTGTTTTTTTTCGAAACAATAAATATTTCCAAGGTTGTTATGAAGTCTGTATTTTAGAGTATCATCGTCTGTTTTATTAGCGTAGAATAATCCTTTATTATAAAAGAAAATGGCTTTATCAAACTCTGATAATTCACTATAATTTCCAGCTATAATTTTATACGCTTTTGCGATTAAAAGATCGTTTTTGGAAATTGTAGCGTAATTTAAAGCAATTCGCGAAGTAATTAATGATTTTTCAAAATTCGATTCTTTATAATCTTCCCAAGCCTGATCTACAAGTTTACTAATCTTTGCTTCGGGTAAACTTTCAGATTGCGCAATTGCCGAATTGGCAAAGCAATTCAGTAACAAAAAAAGCAACAGAAAAATCCGCATTTGGGGCATAAAAAAGTAGGCTAATTTGATCAAATATACGTTTAAAAATAAAAAAAAGCCGTATTTCCTATAAAAATACAGCTTTTCTCTTTTTATTTAAAAACTTTTAAATACTCCTGTTTTTTTCTTACGAAAAAACAGCATAAAAGTTATTCTTCAGTAGCAACTTCAATTTCTTTACCTTCTTCCCATTTACCAACGACAGATGTTGCTAAAGCATTCCCTAACACATTGGTAGCGCTTCTAAACATATCGCAAAAGTGATCGATTGGCAAGATTAAGGCGATTCCTTCAATTGGAATTTTAAACATTCCACAAGTTGCCGCAACTACAACCAAACTTGCTCTTGGCACACCTGCAATACCTTTACTTGTTAACATTAAAACTAAAAGCATTACCATTTGAGATCCTAAATCCAAATGAACGCCATAAAACTGAGCAATAAAAATACTGGCAAAAGTCATATACATCATACTTCCATCCAAATTGAATGAATAACCAAGAGGCAACATAAATGATACTATTTTATCCTTAACACCAAATTCTTCTAATTCTTCTGTTAATTTTGGAAAAACAGCTTCACTACTAGTTGTTCCAAAAGCAATTGCTACAGGACCTATAATGCGTCTTAATAACTCTGTCATTCTTCCTTTCAGAAAAATATAACCCACAACTATTAAAACAATCCATAATGTGCTTATCCCTACTAAAAATGATCCGAAAAATTTAAAGTATGTAATCATTAATTCTTCGGCATCTCTAATCGCAAATACTCCAGCAATTGCACCAAAAACTCCAATTGGAGCAAAGTTCATTACATAGTTTACCATTTTTAATACAACATGCGATATTTTATCAAAAGCATTTATAACAGGCTTTACAGTATTTCCTAATGATGCAGCTGCTAATCCGAAAAAAATAGCAAATACTACGATTTGCAAAATTTCATTGGTAGCCATTGCTTCAAAAATACTTTTAGGAACGATATGTTCAACAAAATTCTCAAAAGACAAAGTTGTTGTTTTAGCCGTTACCTCAGAAGCCGCAGACATATCAACGTGATCTAATTTTAAACCTACTCCCGGTTCTAAAATATTTACATAAAACAATCCAATTAACAAAGAAATAAATGAAGCCGTAAAAAACCATCCAAGTGCTTTTCCTCCAATTCTACCTACCGTTTTCAAATCTCCCAATTTGGCAATTCCAACTACTAAAGTCGTAAATACTAAAGGAGAAATAATCATTTGCACCAATCTGATAAAGATTGTTGCCAGCATTTTAATTTTATTACTAAAGGATAGTGCAGCTTCTTGCGAAATATAATTGTGCAAAATAATTCCTAAAGTTGCTCCAAGAATCATTGCAACAATAATTTGCCCCGTTAATCCTGAAAGAAATGATTTTTTTTTGGTTTCTGTAACTTGCATTAATTTGTTTTATTTAGAATTAAAATATTAAAACCCTCACTGTTTTAACTTTTATTAATATGTTTTGTTGATTAAATAAAAATCAGCCAAAACAATTGCTGCCATTGCCTCTACAATTGGCACAGCACGCGGTACAACACACGGATCATGACGTCCTTTTCCTGTCATTGGTGTAATGTTTCCTTTATTATCTAATGAATCCTGAGTTTGCATGATAGTTGCAACTGGTTTAAAAGCAACTCTGAAATAAATATCCATTCCGTTACTAATTCCACCCTGAATTCCTCCTGAAAGATTTGTTTTTGTTGTCCCGTCAGGATTATATAAATCATTGTGCTGACTTCCTTTCATTTCAGAACCCGAAAATCCACTTCCGTATTCAAAACCTTTTACGGCATTGATTGAAAGCATTGCTTTTCCTAATTCTGCATGTAATTTATCAAAAACAGGCTCACCTAAACCAACCGGAACGTTTTGAATTACACACGAAACAATCCCACCAACGGTATCTCCTTGTTTACGAATATCACGAATATACTCTTCCATTATTGCTGCCGATTTTTCGTCAGGACAACGAACTGGATTACTTTCTATTTTAGAAAAATCTAAATCTTGATATGGTGTATCTAAATGAATTGGACCTACTGAAGAAACGTATGCATTAATTTTAATTTCGGGTAACATTTGTTTGGCAATTGCTCCCGCTACTACTCTACTTGCTGTTTCTCTCGCAGAACTTCTTCCGCCACCGCGATAATCACGAAAACCATATTTTTGGTCGTATACGTAATCTGCGTGACTTGGTCTGTAATTATCTTTTATATGTGAATAATCATCTGACTTTTGATTGGTATTTGGAATAATAAATCCTATTGGAGTTCCAGTAGTTTTACCTTCAAAAATTCCAGATAAAAACTGAACCGCATCTGGCTCTTTTCTTTGTGTTACAATCGCTGATTGTCCCGGTTTTCTGCGTGACATTTCAACCTCAATTGCTTCCAAATCAAGTTCAATTCCTGACGGGCAACCGTCTATAATTCCGCCCAAAGCTTCGCCATGAGACTCTCCAAATGTTGTAACCTTATATAGTGTGCCGTAGCTATTTCCTGCCATCGTAATTTGTTTTGAGCAAATGTAAGTTTTATGAATTAAATTAAAAAATTTAAAATTAGTATTATTAAGTAAAGGTTAAGTAGTTTAAAAATTACAATTTAATAAAATTGTCGCCAAATTGGTAACCTTTTGATAAAATAAATCTGACTAGAGTTTCTTTTATTTGTTAAACTTCAAAAAAAGAAAAATTGAAAAAAAGAAATGTCGAATTGGTCATCCTATCGGATGTTCATTTGGGAACTTACGGAAGTCACGCTAAAGAATTAAATAACTATTTATCAAGCATTAAACCCAAAACATTAGTCCTAAACGGCGATATTATTGATGCTTGGCAATTTAGAAAATCATATTTTCCAAAAGCTCATTTAAGAGTCATTCAAAGGATAATTGGAATGGCTTCAAAAGGCACAAAAGTGTATTATATCACTGGAAATCACGATGAAATTCTTCGAAAATTTAGCGATATGAACATGGGGAATTTTGCTTTGGTCGATAAATTAGTTTTAGAACTAGACGACAAAAAAGCCTGGATCTTTCACGGAGATGTTTTTGACGCCTCTGTTCAACACTCAAAATGGATTGCAAAACTTGGCGGACTTGGTTATGATTATTTAATTTTAAGCAATCGATTTGCAAACTGGTGTTTAGCAAAACTTGGTCGCGAACCATATTCATTTTCTAAAAAAATAAAAGCAAGCGTTAAAAAAGCAGTTAAATTTATATCTGATTTTGAAACTACTGCCACAGATTTAGCAATCGAAAAAAAATACGATTATGTCATTTGCGGACATATTCATGAACCAAAAATAATCACTAAAGAAAACAAATACGGTTCTACTTTATATCTAAATTCTGGAGACTGGGTCGAAAACCTAACTGCTTTAGAGTATCATAAGAAACGTTGGAAACTATATTCGTATGTAGAAAGTAATTTTTCTGAAGAAGAAAATCTTTTTGAAATGGAAGATATTCTAAGCTCAGAATTAATTGCTTCTATTATTACTAGATAATCTTAAAAAACACAAAACATTGCATTTCAACTAAATAACTATAATTAAGATTATTTTTGTTGTATAGAAAATGTGAATTATATAACAATTTCAAAAAATAATATACGTTTGAAAATGGTACCACATATTAAATTTGACAAAAATTAATAACCATTTTTATGAAAAGAATTATTTTATCTGCCATTATGCTACTAGGATTAGCGTTTACGGCTCAATCTCAAGAAATTGCAAAAAATGCACTTGGTTTACGTTTGGGAGACAATAACGGATTTGGTGGAGAGGTATCGTACCAAAGAGGATTATCTAAAAACAATCGTCTGGAATTTGATTTAGGATGGAGAAACAGCAGTGATGTTGACGCCATAAAAGGTGTAGTGCTTTACCAATGGGTTTGGAATATTGATGGTGGCTTTAACTGGTACGCTGGTGTTGGTGGAGGAATCGCGGCATGGGATCACGATTATTACAACAACAATCTTAAATATAATGATAGCGGAACTTACGTTTTTGCTGCCGGTGATATTGGTATAGAATATGGCTTTAAAGAAGTGCCAATTTTAATATCTTTAGATGCAAGACCAGAAATTGGTTCAGGATATTATGACGATGACAACTTTGGATTTGATGTTGGTTTAGGAATCAAATTCAAGTTCTAAAATAAGAATAGAAGTAAAAAATAATTGTAAAAAAAATCCTGTCGCTTCAAAACGACAGGATTTTTTTTATGCTAAGAATATAAAAAGGCTTCTAGCGAAGTCACGGGACGCTCGGCCAGATATTTTTTCTTTTAAATAAATTACTTAAATATAATTTCTTTTTTAGAATGAATTTTCACCACTGTATAAGGATAAGTAATTACCTGCATCACCATCACATCTGTCGCAGGCGCATTTTCTTTAACCGTAATGATAATATTTTTATCGGTTTCTTCAACTTTATCAACTCCTATAGAATAACCACCGGTGTTTTTCTCGCCCATATTCAGAATTACATAATTCGAATTGCTAATATCTGCCTGTTTCATTTTATCTGTTAAAAGCGGATCATTTTCTAACATTTTGATTTCATTAGGCTCTGTCAGAATTTCAAAAAACTTAATATTTCCGCCACCATCAGTTTGCACCGTCAAAACTTCATACAAAGCAGTTTTTGCTTCTGATGTTTTTTTTGCTCCACAAGAAACCAAGACAAAAATCACTAAAACCGAAAGTACTTTTTTCATTTCTTACTATTAAGATTGTTGTTTTTCCGTTTTATAATCATCAATCGCTCTTTGGTATAATGCTTCATATTTAGGCAAGATATTTTTAATATCAAATTTCTTAGCCACTTCTAAAGCGTTTACTTTAAATTGATTTAAAACTTCGTCTTCTTTTAAAATTTTAATTGCATTTGCAGCCATTTCCTCAACGTCTCCAACGTTACTTAAATATCCTGAAATGCCTTCAAAATTAACTTCTGGCAAACCTCCTGAATTACTCGAAATCACAGGAACCCCCATAGACATCGCCTCTAATGCAGCCAAACCAAAACTTTCTGTTTCTGATGGAAGCAAAAACAAATCTGTAAAGCACAAAATCTTATCAATTTCATTACTATTTCCAAAGAAAATTACTTTGTCGTAAATTCCTAATTCCATGCACAGAGCTTCGGCTTTTTCTTTTTCCGGACCATCTCCTACCATCATTAATTTGGCAGGGATTTCTTTCTGGATATTATAGAAAATTTTAATGATATCCGGAATACGTTTTACCTTTCTAAAATTACTGATATGTGTAATGATTCTCTCATTTTCTTTTGCCATAACATAACGATGACAAGGTGCTTGCGGATCTTTTACCACTTTATCCAACTCAATAAAATTAGGAATTACTCTAATTTTATTTTTGATTTTAAACAATTTCAAAGTATCGTCTTTCAAACTCTGAGAAACCGAAGTCACATAATCTGATTTATTGATACTAAAGGTCACCGCTGGTTTATAAAAAGGGTGATTTCCTACCAATGTAATATCTGTTCCGTGAAGTGTAGTAATCATTGGAAGATTAATCCCTTCGTTTTTTAGCATTTGCTTCGCCATATAGCCTGCATATGCGTGTGGAATAGCATAATGTACATGCAACACCTCAATTTTATACAATTTCACCATATCTACCAATTTGCTTGACAAAGCCAATTCGTAAGGCTGATAGTGAAAAAGTGGATATTCTGGAACGTTTACTTCGTGATAATGAACATTAGGATTCAAAAGTGCCAACCTAACCGGCTGACTATAAGTAATAAAATGGATTTCGTGTCCGCGTCTGGCTAATTCAAGACCTAGTTCTGTAGCAACTACACCACTACCACCAAATGTCGGATAACAAACTATAGCTATTTTCATGTATTAAATTTAATACTACGAAAGTACTCAAAAATAGCTTTTAATCGAAGATTTAGATTGTTAGATTTATGTGAATATTAGTTTTAACACATGATTTAATTGTCAAATCTTAAGATTACTGGAATGTTTTAGATCAATAAATTATAAAGTCTTGTTTTAAGAAATACAGAGAACCTTAATCACTAAACCCGACAGGTTTTAAAAACCTGTCGGGTTTGTCGTAACGTAAAAAACAAAAAAAGGCACAAAATCTAAATTTTATGCCTTTTACTATATTATAAACTTTTCCTAGAAAAATCTGCTATGCCAACTATCAGCAGCAGGAACTTCCCAAGATTCGTTGAATTCTTCGATATTATTTACAAGATTATTAAAAACAATCGTATTCTCTGAAACGGATTTATCTTTAACCATTTTCTTGAAATCAATTAATGGTTTGTGTGCAATATGTTCACCAAGTTTAAAAGTAACGTTCATTTTATCCAACAAATCAACGTCGTATTTTTTCTCTAAACTCTGAATAAACTCTACCGAACTATCAATAGAACAACCTGTCGCCACTTGCACATCTTGATTTACAGCCAAAATAATGAATCGGTTATATTTCAACAAATACGAAGCTTCTAAACTTGTTCCGTGCGCCGCCCAACCTTCTACAAAAGCTTTTAAGTCGACTTCTATTTCAGAAAATTCTTCCTCAGAAAACTTTCTGTTCGATTGATAAATCCAAATTTTGGATTCACCAGGTAAATTTTCAAAAGGTATATACATTTTTAATTTTAGATTTTAGATTATTTGAATTTTAGATTTTAGAAAGTTTCAGTAAAAAAACTTAGAAACTCAGAGCCTTAGCAACTCTCAACCTTAAAATTATTGTCTCTCTATTTTGGTTATAATTTTATAATATCTGAATTCTTTTGCTTTAGAATCAAATAATTCAATTTCGGAATAGCTAACTTTAACTTTGTCTTTTTTCTTTATTTCATTATTAGTCAACAAAGATGCTGTATCAAAATAATCTAATAAAAGTAGATTATAACTTCTTCCTTTTTGATCTTTCATTTGTAAAGTCACGAACTGCTCTGATAAAATATCTACAACAACACCTTCAACAAATGCATCTTCTTTCTCAACTTCTTTTTCGGCATTTTGTGCACTTTTTCCAAGTTCAAGAATTACATTAGGACAAAACTGCATCATTTTTATGGCAACTTTTTCTCCTAACTTTGTCATTCCTTCACTATCACCAAAATCTACTTTATCTACACCTTTAAATTCAGACATATGATCTGAGTAGCTTTTAATCATACAAACACCAACTTCAGTTTTAAAATCGTCAGCAGATAAATTGGGTTGTTTGTCTTTTTTAGCCTGTAAACATTCACATGTTTCTTTTGCTATAACATCAAAAACTTCTTGAGAATATCCATCAACACCGCACAATAGTACAAGTAATAAAAATACTTTTTTCATATTATAAATCTTGTGCATTAGCAATTAGCTCTGCAATATCCATTACTTTAACTTGACCTTCCTTTTCTTGATGTTTGATTCCATCGGTTAACATTGTGTTACAAAACGGACAACCTGCTGCAATAATATCTGGTTTTGTTTCAAGAGCATCTTCTGTTCTCTCTACATTGATTTCTTTATTTCCTGGCTCAGCATCTTTAAACATTTGCGCTCCTCCTGCCCCACAACATAAACCATTTGCTTTTGAGCGTTTCATTTCGACTAATTCAACGTCTAATTTCTGAATTAAATCTCTTGGTGCTTCATATACTTTATTGGCTCTTCCTAAATAACAAGGATCGTGAAAAGTGATTCGTTTTCCTTTGAACTGACCGCCTTCAACTGTTAGTCTTCCATCATCTATTAATGACTTCAAAAACTCTGTATGATGAATTACATCGTATTGACCTCCTAATTCAGGATACTCATTTTTTAAGGTATTAAAACAATGCGGACACGCTGTAACTATTTTTTTTGCTTCATATGCATTTAAAACCTCAATATTCATCATGGCTTGCATTTGAAACAAAAATTCGTTTCCAGCACGTTTTGCAGGATCTCCTGTACAACTCTCTTCTGTACCAAGAACTGCAAAAGATACATTGGTACGATTTAAGATTCGTACAAATGCTTTTGTAATTTTCTTTGCTCTATCATCAAAACTTCCCGCGCAACCTACCCAAAATAAAACTTCTGGTTGTTTCCCTTCGGCTAGCATTTCTGCCATTGTTGGCACCACTAAACTTTCTGACATCTTACTTTTGTTGTTAAATCGGTTAATCGTTTATTTGGTTAATCGCACTCATTACTATAACCCTACTAAAAACCTTAAATATTTTATTCAAATCCATTAAACAGTTAAACAAATAACTAATTAAAAGATTTTAGTTCTAATTTTCGTTTTTCCAGTTCAATCTATCTTGCTGATTGTATTGCCAAGGCGCTCCATTATTCTCAATATTTGTCATCATTGCATTTAATGACATTGGAGCAGCACTTTGTTCCATCACTAAATAGCGACGCATATCCATAATAATAGATAGCGGACTGATATTTACCGGACATTCTTCTACGCAAGCATTACATGATGTACATGCCCACAACTCTTCCGGAGTAATATAATCGTTTAATAATGTTTTATTATCTGGAACAAATACACCTTTGTTTGCGTCAATATTTTTTCCAACTTCAGTTAAACGATCTCTTGTATCCATCATAATTTTACGAGGAGACAATTTTTTACCCGTTTGATTTGCCGGACAAGATGAAGTACAACGACCACACTCTGTACAAGTGTATGCATTTAATAATTGTACCCAGTTTAAATCCTGAACATCACTTGCACCAAATTTACTTGAAACAGCATTTTCATCGACTGGAGCCGCAGCAAATGGATCTGCATTTGGATCCATCATTAATTTAACTTCTTTTGTAACTGATTCTAAATTATCAAACTGTCCTTCCGGATTTAAGTTGGCAAAATAGGTATTCGGAAAAGCTAAAAGTATATGTAAATGTTTTGAGAAATATAAATAGTTCATAAAAACCAAAATTCCAGCAATATGCACCCACCAAAAAACTTCAAACAATAGTGCTACTAATTCGTTTGACATTCCGTTGAACATTGGTGCAATAAACTGACTTATTGGAAAACTTCCTGCTTTATGAAAATGTGAAAATCCTCCTGGTACATTTTGCAAATGCAAATCAGAAGCATTCATCAATAAAAACAAAAGCATTAAAACGGTTTCAAAATACAAAATGTAATTTGCATCGCTTTTAGGAAATCCGTTTAAATCCGGATTAATGAAACGTTTTAAACGAATCACATTTCTTCTAATCCAAAAAACGATCACTGCAAAAATTACTAGTATTGCTAATATTTCAAATGAAGCGATCAATACATCATAAACTACTCCTAAATAAGGTGCAAAAACTCTATGTGTACCAAATAATCCATCGATTATAATTTCGAGTAATTCGATATTAATAATTACAAAACCTACATATACAAAAATATGAAGTATTCCGGCTACAGGGCGTCTCACCATTTTTGATTGCCCAAGAGCAATCAATGCCATGTTTTTCCAGCGTGCTTTAGAATTATCTTTTCGATTTACATCTACTCCTAAATTAATGTTTCGGATGATTTTTTTTACGCTCGATGCAAAAAAACCGAAACCAACTATAAGAAGTATAGCGAATAAAATATTATCTAAATAACTCATCTAATTAATTTTTAGTAGTTGTGTTAGCGTCTTCTGTTGGTGCTACATATGGTTTATTTTTCTTTCCAAAAAGAGAAACATTTACATAACGTGTTGGGTAAAGACGAACATCTTGCAATAATAACTCTAACTCTTTTGAAGTTTTAGCCAAGTTATTATATAAAGCATCATCGCTCAACAATTTACCAGCAGTACCTTTTCCTGAGTTTAAATTACTCATAAGAACGTCAACCTTAGCTAAAGTTTGATTTAAGTTTCTAACTGTTTTTCCTAAATCAGCTTTGCTTAAAGAGTCAGATATTTTATTAAAGTTACTTGACATTTTATTGAAGTTTGTTACAACTCCATTAATCTGTCCTTTATTAGTATCTAAAATAGAATTAATACTTCCTGAAGCTTTATGAAACTGCTCCATAGTTTGGCTCAATTCTGCTAATGATTTCTTTATGTCTTCTTGTCCTTTTTTGTCTAAAACATTGTTTAATCCGCTAACCAGATTATCAATGTTAACCAACATTTTTTCAAGTTTTTGCTGAATTGGCTCTATTTTACCGCCTAAAGAATCAGTTAATCCTAATTCTACACTAGACGCTAAAGTTTGTCCATCTACAGCAAGATCTTTATCTGCAAAATTAGGCAAGATCTTAATTTGCTTTCCACCAATTAAACTTGGTGAATACAAAGAAGCTTTACTTGTTTTAGAAATTGGAAAATCTGTTTTTAATTGAAGTTCAACTAATAATTTACCTGTTGTTTCATTGATTGTGATTTTACTTACTTTACCAATAGTAAGTCCATTTAAGGTAACGGGTGCTGAAGCTGACAAATCCTCCACATTATCATATTCTACATATAATGTTTTGTAATTTGTAAAAAGGTCTTTGCCTTTTAAAAAACTGTAGCCCCAAATAAATAGTAAAATTGACGCGATGACTAAAATAGCCGTTTTAATTTCTCTTGTTAGTTTCAAAATTCTAAGTGTTTGTACAAAATTAATATAAATATTCGAACTAGAAGCTATTATTTAATTGCGTCTTGAATACTGATTTTTTCTCCGTCTCTGGTTGCTATTAGATAAGCAGCCCCATATCCTTTACTCTTAGCTTCTTCCAAATATTTTTTGGCTGCATCATAACTTGTAGTTTCTTCATAAAAATATTTGTAAATATTATTTTCGTACACCATTGTTACATTTTTAAGTCCTTTAAAGTTTTTAGGCTCTAGTGGTGTTTTCTTGATACTTGCAATAAGTTGTACTTTAAAAAAAGTTCCTTTGGGAACATTCTTAGCAACTGCTACTGTTTCTACAACCTTAGCTTTTTTTGGAGTCGACGTATCTCTTACAGGTCTTGCATCTGAAATTTCAGAGTTTCCATTTCCAAAATATTCGTTTTTATAACTTAAAATCGCATCTGCAATTGCTTTTGCAATATCATTTTGACCTTCTTCAGAATTTAAAATATTTCCTTCTGTTGGGTTCGAAACAAATCCTGTTTCTACTAATACTCTAGGCATGTAAGCTTTATGAAGTACCATAAAAGGTGCTTGCTTTACTCCTCCTTGACGAAGTTTTTTACCCAATTTATCAAAGTTATCTTCAATTTTACTGGCTAGCGAAATACTGTTATCTAAGTATTCTTCTTGCATTAAGGTTAATGCCATCATTGATTCTGGCGAATTTGGATCGTAACCATCATATTTACGTTTATAATCTTTTTCTAACGTAATTACCGAGTTCTCTTTTTTCGCAGCTTCAAGATTCGATGCTACTTTACTCAAACCCATCACATAAGTTTCTGTACCATCTGCCGCTGTATTTTTGTTAGCATTACAGTGTATTGAGACAAAAATATTAGAATTTGCTCTGTTTGCTATATTGGCTCTTTCGACCAAATCGATAAAAACATCTGTTTTACGCGTATAGATTACATTGACATTTGGATTAGCCTCCAAAAGTTTACCAACTTTTAAAACAATTGCTAAAGCAATATTTTTTTCAATTCTACCGCTATAAACAGCTCCAAAGTCATGATCACCATGTCCTGCATCAAGAGTTACCTTAAAAACATTTGCCTGACTATAAGCGCAAAAAGACAATATCGTTAGAAAAAAAGTAGATACTACTTTAATTTTGTTAAATCTATTCATAAATCTAAAAGTTAATTTTAATAAAACGCAACTGCTATAATTTTTACAATTGATTATTTTTGACAAAAAATTATATGTAAGTTTGACGTGTCAAAAAACAGGCCATAATTTTACAAAAATAGCATTTAAACCTTTGCATACAAACTTATTTAATATCGTTTTCTTATCATTTTTCCTAACTTTAGGATGTGGTAAATTATATTCGCAAGAGATAAAAAACAAAAAAAATCCGTTACCAACTGTAAAACAAACAGATAAACCCAAAACGGCATCAACAGACAATGTTGTAAAACCCGTTACTGATACTATAAAACTCGATACAGTTAAGGCAAAAAAGAGCGCTCTGGACGCTGTTACTAAATATAAAGCGAAAGATTACGCAAAATTCGACAAGAAAGCTAAAACGCTTACTTTATATAATGAAGCCGAACTTTACTATAAAGATATTGAGCTAAAATCTGGAATTATAGTTTTAAATCTCGACAAAGACGAAGTTTATGCGGGTCGTATAAAAGATTCTGCGGGAGTTTTAACTCAATATCCTAACTTTAAACAAGGTTCAAACGAAGTCCAACCCGATTCTATTCGTTTTAATTTTAAAACAAAAAGGGCATTAATTTATAATTCAAGAACAGAACAAGGAGAATTTAAAATCAAAGCGGCCGTAACCAAAAAAGAAAATGATTCTGTTTACTTTTTAAAAGGCGCTCGATTTACAACTGCAGCCGATATTGACGATCCTGAATACTATTTTAAAACGAATAAAGTAAAATTTGTTCCTAACAAAAAGGTTGTCGTAGGTGTTACTCAAATGGTAATTGCCGATGTTCCTACACCCCTAGTATTACCTTTTGCTTTTTTTCCTATGAGTCAGGAAAAAAGTATTTCGGGTATTATTATTCCTAGTTACAACGACTCTAATACTAGAGGTTTCTCACTACAAAATATGGGTTATTATTTTGCATTAAGTGATAATTATGACTTAACTGTTCTTGGTGATTATTATACCAATGGTAGTTATGCAATGCGTTTTGAGTCGTCGTATGCGAAACGCTATAAATATAGAGGAAACGTAAATGTTCGTTTTGAAAACTTAATTAATAGTGAGCGTGGATATCCCGACTATTCTAAACAAAACATTTACAACATTCAGTGGTCTCATGCAAAAGACTCTAAATCGAATCCAAATTCAACTTTCTCTGCCTCTGTCAACATGGGTAGTAGTAAATACTTTAAGCGATCGATCAATCAAGCCAACGTTGGTTCGAATTTGAACAACACATTAAGCTCATCGATTTCATACAATAAAACATTCAACACAATTCCGCAGGCGCGTATTTCGTTAACTGCGACGCATCAACAAAACACGCAAACAGAAGAAATCATTATGACTTTACCGTCGTTACAAGCAAGTATTGATCGTGTATATCCATTTGTTGGAAAAGATGGTGTAAAAAAAGGTTTTATAAAAAACATAAACTTACAATATAACTTAAGCGGTAAAAACTATTTTAAGACCACAGATTCCCTGTTTTTCAAACCTCAGATGTTTCAAGACGCACAAATAGGAATGCAACACTCGATTCCTATTAGTACTAACTTTAAATTATTCAAATATTTTAGTGCAGGAGCCTCAACCAACTACCAGGAAACATGGGTAACTAAAACAATCGAAAGAACTTACGACGCAGAGCAAGCTAAGGTAGTTGACAAAACCGTAAACGGATTTGATGCTTACAGAACTTATAATTTCAGTACAAATTTAGGAACTACAATCTATGGTACTTTTAATTTTGGTAGCGACAAAAAAATTCAATCGATTCGTCACGTCATGAGACCAACCGTAACTTACTCTTATACACCAAGTTTTAATCAATATTACAACAACTACGTTGTAGATGCTTCTGGAAAAATTGGACAATATTCACCATTTGATAATGGTCTTTTTGGCGCTCCTGGAAAAAGTAATTCTAATATCGTATCGTTTGCTTTAAGCAACACTTTTGAAGCAAAAGTTAGAGACAGAGACAGCACAAAAACAGAACCTAAAAAAATTATGCTGCTAAACAATTTAAACCTTAGCACAAGTTATAATTTTGATGCCGACGGAAAAGATGTTCTTGCTTGGCAACCTGTTATTTTAAGCGGTGGAACACAACTTTTAGACAACAAGATGAATGTCAATTTTGGAGCAGTTTTAAACCCGTATGCAATTGACAACTCTGGTAAAGTAATGAATGTCTACAACATCGATAATGGCGGAAGTTTATTTAGAATGACTAGCGCAAACGTTACTTTAAATTATTCCTTCTCCAATAAAGGAAGTGGCAATGAAGAAAAAAACACGCAAAGCCAGCGGAATGGTGGACGTAATGATGATTTATTTGGTACTAATACGGACTTAAATGACAGTAGAAATAGTCAGTTTGCCAATAAAAAAGATGATGACAAAGATGTTATAACCGAATTTTTCAACTCTCACATTCCATGGGATATGACGATGGCGTACTCGTTGACTTATTCTAATGCAGCCAGAGAAAATAAAATTACTGGAAACTCTATTATGATTTCTGCCAATATGGACATCACTCCAAAATGGAAAGGCGGAATCTCTACGGGTTACGATTTTGTGCAAAAAGGTGTTACTTTTACTCAGTTCCGTTTTGAAAGAGACTTGTTGAGCTGGAGAATGGCTTTTAACTGGAGTCCACTTGGTACAAATTCTAACTGGAATTTCTTTATCGGAATTAAATCAGGAATGCTTAGTGATATTAAATGGAACAAACGAAGTACTTCTAATCGATAAATCGTCGAATCAAAATAATTAGTTATGAAAAAAATCATCTTTACAGAAAAAGCTCCGGCTCCAATTGGTCCGTACAATCAAGCCGTATTATCAGGAAACACACTTTATGCTTCTGGTCAAATTGCTATTAATCCAGCATCTGGAGAACTGGTTACTGACAATATCAACGACGAAACGACTCAAGTAATGCAAAACATTGCCGCTATACTAGAAGCTGCAAATATGACTTTTGAGAACGTTGTTAAAGCAACAATCTTTATTATGGACATGAACAACTTTGGCGCTATAAACACTGTTTACGGCTCTTATTTTAACGAAAAAACTGCTCCTGCACGCGAAACGGTACAAGTTGCATGTTTACCTAAAAATGTAAATGTAGAAATTTCTATAATCGCTGTACAATAGCGTTTAAAAACAATTGTGCCGTTGCTTCATTTGTTGCCAACGGCACATTATGAACATCACAAATCCTGACAAGCATCTTTATATCTACCTCATGTGCATTTGTCACTAAAGGATCTGTAAACATAAAGACGACGTTGATTTTACCTCCTGCTACTTTAGACGCTATTTGAGCATCACCACCCATTGAACACGGAAGCATTTTTTTTACCTTAAATCCTGACTTCTCTGCATTCCTTCCTAATATTCCCGTTGCAATAAGCTTTATTTTATCATATTGTAGCGTAATTCCGTTTTTAATTAAAAACTGAATCATATCTGCCTTTTTATTATCATGAGCAATTATTGCAATTAAAGTATGTTTTTTCATGATTTAACAGTAATTATATTACTCAAATTTACTTTAAAAAAAGCAAATAAATTCAATGTAAGATATTAATTACCAAACATTTAAATAAATAACAATAAAAAACTACAAATAAATCATTTTCATGAATTTATAAGCAATAAAAAACCGTTTCATCAAATGAAACGGTTCTTATATATATCTAAAAATAGGAATTTCTATAATTGCAACGCGACAGCATTTAACAATAATTGCGCCGAAGCTTCATTTGTTGCTAATGGTACATTATGCACATCACAAACACGAATAAGCATATTTATGTCGACTTCATGAGCGTGGCTTGCAAGTGGATCTTTAAAAAAGAAAACCATCTGTGTTTTACCTTCGGCTACACGCGCAGCAATTTGCGCATCACCTCCCATTGGTCCAGAAAGCATTCTTTTTACCTTAAAACCAGCGTTAACTGCTTTACTACCTGTTGTTCCTGTTGCGATTAGTTTAATGTTTTCCTTAAGAAGAAGTGTTTTGTTTTTATTTAAAAACTGAACCATATCTGCTTTTTTTCCATCGTGAGCTATTATAGCAATTTCCATATTTTACTTATATTTTTATTGATTAGCAACATGGTAAGCAATTAATCCGTCAATAGGACGTCTTAAAACGTTTCCTAATTGAAGTTCATACTTATCAAATGTTTCTTGTAATTCATCTTTTAAATAAAAAGCAATAGAACCTACGAAGTGCACAGGAACTTCTTTACAATTATCAAATTGCTTGATGTAGTTCTTTACAAAAGACTTCATTCCTTTGAAAATGATTTTTCTGCAAAACTCTGAGTCTTTATGCTTGATCAAGAACTTTGCAAAAGTTGCTAAGTAAGCATTTGGATTTGGCTCTTTGTATAATTTGTTTTTGATAAAATCAGGATCAACATCATACTCTTTTTCAAATTCAACAGCTAAATCTTTAGGCATTTTATTGAAATAGTACTTTCTGATCAATTCTTTTCCAAAAACATTTCCACTACAGTCATCCATTACAATATAGCCTAATGACTGAACTTTTTGATGTAAAACTTTTCCATCAAAAAAACTACAGTTTGAACCTGTTCCCAAAATACTCACAATTGCCTCTTCTCCTTTTGGAGTAGTAGCATAAACTGCTGCGTAAGTATCTTCCTGAACTTCTACAATAGCGTTAGTAAAATATTCTTGAAATACTTGCGAAAGCTCTGTTTTCATTCTATCAGTTCCACAACCAGCTCCGTAAAAAAACAGGTGTGTAGCTTCCTTTTTATTTTGTAAAATATCAAAACGATCATTCAATCTTTCGATGATTTCGGGTTTATCAAGGATTTCAGGATTTAATCCTAAAGTTTGTGTCGTGAATAATACCTTTCCATTATCATCAATTGCAATCCAATCGGCTTTGGTAGATCCACTATCAACTATTAATTTCATTTTATTTAGTTTTTGGATTAGTTTTTCTTTAGCTAAATAAAAAGTGTATTTTTTACATTAATTAAAGAAGTAACAAAATAAGAAAAATCCCGTTACAATTAAATAACGGGACTTTACAAAAATATATAATATTATTTTAAACCTGCAATATGTACAGATAAATCGATCAATTTACTTGAGTAACCGTACTCATTATCGTACCAAGAAACAAGTTTAAAGAAAGTTGAATTTAAACCAATTCCTGCTGTAGCATCAACGATTGAAGTTCTTTTGTCAGAAATAAAATCTTGAGATACAACTGCATCTTCAGTATATCCTAAAATACCTTTTAATTCATTTTCAGAAGCTTTCTTTAAAACAGCCATAATTTCTTCGTAAGAAGTTTCTTTAGCTACTTTTACAGTTAAATCTACTACAGAAACGTCAGCAGTAGGAACACGGAAAGACATTCCAGTTAATTTTCCATTTAAAGCAGGAATTACTTTTCCAACAGCTTTAGCAGCTCCAGTTGAAGATGGGATAATGTTAATGCTTGCAGCACGTCCACCTCTCCAGTCTTTTCTAGAAGGACCATCAGCAGTCATTTGAGTTGAAGTTGTAGCATGAACAGTTGTCATTAAACCTTCAACAATTTCGAAATTATCGTGAATTACTTTAGCTAAAGGAGCTAAACAGTTTGTAGTACAAGAAGCATTAGAAACAACTAAATCTGAAGCTTTTGCAGTTTCGTGGTTTACACCCATTACAAACATTGGAGCATCTGCAGATGGAGCAGAAATGATCACTTTTTTAGCACCACCTTTAATGTGCTCGTTTGCAGTTTCGATAGTTGTGAAGATACCAGTACATTCAGCAACTACATCAACATCAACTTCATTCCATTTTAAGTCAGCTGGATTTCTTTCTGCAGTGATACGGATATTTCTTCCGTTTACAAAAAGTTTTCCTTCTTTTACTTCTACAGTTCCATTGAAACGTCCGTGAACAGAATCATATTTTAATAAGTAAGCTAAGTGATCAACATCTAATAAATCGTTGATTGCTACTACCTCTACATTATCTCTATTGAAAGTTTCTCTAAAAACGATTCTTCCGATACGTCCAAATCCGTTTATTCCTAATTTTACTTTTGACATTTTACTTAATTTTTGCTTTTGTTTTTATTACACTAATTTAAAGTCTAATTTCCTCACAATAAACTTCTTTCCTTTTTAAACTTTTATTTTATGTTGACATGATTTCAGATACTCTCAACAATTCTCTATCAATTTCAGATTTACCTTTAATTGCTTGTTCAAGAGGCGTTAAAACTACTTTGTCTGCCTGTAATCCAACCATATAATTCGATTTTCCTTCGATCAATGATTCTACAGCTTTTACACCTAAACGGCTTGCTAAAACACGATCAAAACAAGATGGAGAACCACCACGCTGCATGTGTCCTAAAACAGATACTCTTACATCATACTCAGGTAAATTAGCTTCAACGTAATCTTTTAATTCGAACACGTTTTTACCAATTTTATCTCCTTCGGCAATTACCACTATACTTGATGATTTTCCTGAAGCTTTACTTTTTTGAAGAGAGTCTAGTAATCTATCTAAACCTAAATCTTCTTCAGGAATAAGAATTTCTTCGGCACCTGCTCCAATTCCGGCATTAAGAGCAATATGCCCTGCATCTCTACCCATAACCTCTACAAAAAACAGACGATTATGTGAACTTGCTGTATCTCTAATTTTATCAATACAATCTACAACTGTATTTAAAGCAGTATCATAACCTAATGTATGACTTGTTCCAAAAATATCATTATCGATTGTACCAGGAATTCCCATTACCGGAAAACCGTATTCTGAATTAAAAATTAATCCTCCGGTAAAACTTCCGTCTCCTCCAATAACAACAAGAGCATCTATTCCTGCTTTTAAAAGATTTTCGTGTGCTTTTTTTCTACCTTCAGGGGTTCTAAACTCAACTGAACGAGCCGATTTTAAGATCGTTCCACCTTTGTTTACAATATTATTTACACTTCGAGGTCCCATTTCTTTGAAGTCACCTTCGATCATTCCTTGATACCCTCTATAAATTCCGATGCATTCTATATTATGAAAAGCACATGTTCGAACAACTGATCGTATTGCGGCATTCATTCCTGGTGAGTCTCCCCCAGATGTTAGAACACCAACTTTTTTTATTGTTTTTGGCATTATTTAAGTATTAAAGTGTAAAATTAGCAAACATTCACCACTTCTCGGGTTATGTTTATAATAAATTAATAAAATATGTTAAATTCAAACGTTTTCGTTAATAAGTTTTTTAATAGCAAAAAATTCATTTAAAATAATAAAAGGTACTTTTTTTAATTAAATCTTTAAAATTAACAATACATAAATGAAGTGTTATAAAATTCTACTATTCATATCAACGTCTTTAAAAAAATCAATCTTTAAAATTAGCACAAAAAAAACCATTCACCGCAGTGAATGGTTTTATATAATATATTTTTAACAAATCAGTTAATAATCATTATCAGGAATTAATCCTTGATTGTTTTGCGGCTGAGTAGTTTTCTTCTCTTCCTCCTTCTTATCCGGTTTCTTTTTATTCTTCTCGGCATCTTTTTTATTAGAGAAATTAACAAAGTCCGGATTTAAATATGAATCTTGTAAATCATCCGAAGAACCTTTTTTAGCTCTTTCTAATTTATGATTTTTAAAGAGTTTATTAACCAACTCACTAAAGGTATCAAAATCTACTTCGTACGAAATACCAACTCCTTGAGTATAACCAATTCCCTGTCCTATATAATTGATATCATTTTCTTTATTGAATAAACGAAGATTCATTGAGCCATCTTCATTTACTCTGTATAATATCTCGATATCTCCAACAATCGCAGATTCATTAACACCTCCAACCGGAACTCCTAGTTTTCCGTTTATAGTGATTCTTTCATTTACCTGAGAGGTTATATTTGCAACAAATTGTCCATCTGCTTCCTGACCCAATCTTTTATCAGCAGATATGTAATTTAAATCGATGTTGACTTTATCGTTATCTGATTTAATAATACCTCCTAACAAACTAGATGCTGTTTCTGTAAGTGTTCCTGACAAATCGCCCTGACTAAATCCGTCTGTACTCATAAACGAACCTGTAGACAATAGATACAATGCCTGCGTTTGACGAATATCTTTATCATCTAACTTATATTGTATTTCAGATTTTAATACATTACTTACGGATGGAAACTGAATATCAAAATTAGGCTCCGGACTTGTTAAATCTCCTCTTAAACCTATCACAACTTCTACAGGTACTTTTTTATTGAACGAAGATGTATTATCAAGCAATACAGCCGGATTTGCCGAAGTTTTATAAACTGCTTCTAGATTTAACTGTGCTTTCATCGGGTTTCCTTCCCAAATAATAGATCCTCCTTTTTTAACGGTGAATTTTTTATCGATTAATCCACCATATTTAAAGTTGTATGTTCCTTCGTATGCCTGGAAATCTCCCCACATATTAAACTTACCAAGTGTATTAATTTTAAACAGCAACGATCCATAACCTTTTCCTTTCATACCATGTCCGGAATTCCTATCTAAGATTACTTCGACCTCTGCATCTGGCGTAATATCAAAATCAAATTCCAGTTCCAGACCATTATAGTTTCTTGTCTTTTCTACAATACCATTTGCTAGGTTGTATTTTTCTTTTGGCGTTACAAAATGAATCCAACTACTCTCTCCTACACTCTGGGCATTATTAATAGGTATCTTGACTTCGGTTCCTTTTTCAGATTTGGCGTCTACCTTTATAAACAAACTTTCTGTTGGTCCTTTTATGCTCGCAGATCCATTTATAAATGCTGTACCAAAATACGCCGCATCTTCACTATCTTTTGTATCAAGTGCCACCAATCTTTTTGAGGTAATATTTAAGTCTAATTTCCAATCGCCAAAATTATGATGTTCAATACTTCCGTTTAACAAACCTTTAGTTCCGTATTTTGTATCGGTAAGCTGATTATTTCTAAACAAAAACTTCTCATCTGTTAAATCGATTACGGTACGATCGCTCAATTCATAATCCACATTAAGATACGGAATTGTCATTCCAGCCTTTTCAACATACAATCGTCCGTTTATTTCCGGTTTTTTAAGATTCCCGACCACCGCAGCATTACCCGAAACTGATCCGCGAATGTTAGACAAAACATCTCCTCCAACTGTACCTAAAGTAGCCAGATTAAATCCTTCCAGTTTTAAATTCAAATCCAGGAAAGTTTCCTTATTCTCGATTGCAAAAGTTCCGCCTGCTCTAAACGATTCTGCAAATCCATTTTGAATAGACGAGTTTATGGTAAACTTTTTAAAAGTTTCGTCTCCCGCAATATCAAAATTCAAAGTTCCTAAATCAGTCTTGTTCAAATTAAGATGATCAATTACAATGGATGCCGTTGGCTGAAAAACATTCTTATTCTGCTTATAATTGACATTTCCATTTAAGTTACCATTAAAAACAAACTTAGAATTAAATGGTGTAATCTTATTGATATCAACATCTTCAAAATTCAGTACAATGTCCTTATAGTCACTTCCTTTTATTACACCATTTAAATCGATTTTCTGATTTTCGTGGGATAATATAATATTGTCAATGGTAAAATTTTTAAAGAATTGATCAAATACAATCTGATTATCTTTCTCTTCATCTTCATTTAAATACCACAGATAATCTTTAAATTTCATTTCAGATTTCTTGATACCAACAATATTATTTTTATTCTTATCAATAGTATGATACAAATCGAGATTAAAATAATCCTCGCCTTTTTCGCCACCTTTAAACTCAGATCGAACAAACAAGGTATCTTTTGATGTTACATTGATTAAGTTAAAATCACGTACTTTATAATATGGAGTTTTAATACTATCCAACTCGACAAAAGCATTATAAAGCGCATTTTTATTGTCGACATTGATTCTGATATTATCAAATGTATTTTTTGCTGCGGTAATCTTTTTAGAGTTGAATTTGAACTTAAACTCCTGTAAATCGGCATCAATTTTTCCGCGCACCACAGTACTCGAATCAATATTAATTTCCGGATACAGCATTTCAACAACTTTATCGTAAACATGAAAATTGAAACGCAAAAATTGTCCTTTTTTAACTTTGTAAGGCTTGTAGTTCGTATAAAGACTTCCAACTGAATTCATTACTAATTTATCCAATTGTGCAAACTGAAACTTACCAACTATCTCTCCATTCACAACATCATTGGAGCTAATTGTTATGGTACGCAACTTATCAGCATCAAAATTAGAGTTTACTGTAATATCATCAAAAGCATACGTTGATTTTGGATTTTGATAAACAGCATCTTTGATCGAAACGCTTCCCTGAAGATTTTCAATAGAATTTCCGCTAACAGCAACAATTGCATCACCTCTAAAATAAGATATAGAATCGCTTACAAATTTAAGTTTACGCAAATCGGCATTTTCTACATTAATATGAAAATCGTATTTACTTTCGCGTTTACTCAAATCAACCAAACCATCAAAAGTCAAATTTAAATTTGGATCATTTATAGAAACTTGTCCTTTATAATAGGGCAATTTAAAGTTTCCATTAACTACAATATTATTATAAGTATATTTATTATAATCCAGTTTTGCGATATCACCTTTTATAATCGTGTTTAGATATTTCTCAGTAAAACCAACACCATCAACATCTAAATTTAAGGTCGTTTTTCCAATATCTTTTCGATCTAACAAAGCACCAACATTAAAATTTTCCAGAATTACATTTCCGGAATAAGATGCTTTATCGATAAAATCAATATTATTCATGTGTAAATCGGCTTCACCATTACCTAAGTCGGTAACCATTTTAAATTTAGCCTCCAAAGCCGTTGTCGAAACTTTTGCTTTTCCAACAATATTAAATTTACCAACGCGCTGAAGTTCTTTTGGAAGTTTCTTTCCTAAAATACCTGGCAATAAAACGACTAAATTATCATAGCTTGAAACAAGTTTATCAAACTTTCCGTCCATTGCAAACTTTTGAGTTTTGCTCCCCAAAAGATTTTTAAAATTTATGGTACCATTAATCTTAGAACCATTTGTATCACTCAAATTAAGATGTCTTAAATTAAGATCATTTAATGTTCCTCGTATTTTTGTTTTAATTTTAAAGTGCTGATTTTTACCTAAACCATCGTAAAAATAGCGAATATCATTAGACGCTAACGAAGCAGAATCTAAAACAACATTAAACTTTACTTTATCTGTAAAATCAAGAAAATCCTCTATTTTATAATTTAGAATAGCCAATCCGTAAATTGATGATCTTTTGGTTTTTATAGCCAAATTTTCAACTTTTATCTGCTTTTTGGTATAACTAAATTTTCCTGCAAAATTTGAAACGTACAAACCACGATGATCTAAAAATGAAAACCTATGAATGGTAGTATTTACATCTGGCCCATAAAGTTTAAAATCACTTATATACGCGTTCAACTTTTTAAAATCCAGAAATTTAGGTGTCGCTTTATTTTCATCAATAACAGAAAAAGCTCCTTTAGAAATATAAGCATTCTTTGCTGTTAACAAAAAGTGCTTACTCGATTTGGTTCTTTGTGGACTAGTTTCAAATCGTTTGATAAACTTATTAATATTGTTCTCGTCTTCGTTTTTATAAGTTTTCAAATTGAAAATCAATCCTGTTAAACGCAGATCGCCAAAGATTAAATCACCATCGATTAATCTTTTTACACTTACAATATCAGTAGTAATAATATCAGAGTAAATTAAAGTCTTTTTGTGATGATCCAGAATGAGCACCTTCTTGAGTTTTACACCACCAAAAATATTGATCGCAACTTTCTCTACAGAAATATCGGTTTTAAAATCTTCGTTTAAAGTTTCGGTAATGTATTTTGCGATTTTTGTTTGAACAACAGGCAAAGCCAATATGATAGCCAGTGCTAACAAAAGTAAAATTAACCCAATTAGGGTTCGTGATATTATTTTTTTTACTTTTCTGATAGCTCTTTTATTTTAGTTTTCTTTTAAATTTATTTTGAACAGACAAAGAACGGCTGTTTTTGATAAAAATTCTTTAATTTTGGCTTCTCCTTATAATAAAAGAAAATCAAATATTTGATTTGTCAAATATAATTCAAAATTCGTGCCTTTATATGCAAAATTCAGAGGTTTTTATTCTTGCCATCGAAAGTTCATGCGACGATACTGCTGCCGCGGTTTTACATAACGACAAAGTACTCTCAAATGTTGTTGCCAACCAGTTAATTCACACGCAATATGGCGGTGTAGTTCCTGAACTGGCTTCGAGAGCACATCAACAAAATATTGTACCCGTAATAGATGCCGCACTTCGTAAAGCAAATGTACAAAAAGATCAATTAACTGCCATTGCCTTTACACAAGGTCCGGGCTTAATGGGGTCATTATTGGTAGGAAGCTCTTTTAGCAAATCGTTATCATTGGCCTTAAACATTCCGTTGATTGCTGTAAATCATATGCATGCCCATATTTTGGCTCATTTTATAGACGAAGAAGGTTTTGATAAACCTGGATTTCCGTTTTTAGCTTTAACCATAAGTGGCGGTCATACACAAATTGTAAAAGTAAATGGCTTTTTTGATATGGAAATTATTGGAGAAACTACGGATGATGCCGTTGGAGAAGCTTTTGATAAAAGTGCAAAAATTCTTGGTCTTCCCTACCCAGGCGGGCCATTGATTGATAAATATGCAAAAGAAGGAAACCCAAAAGCTTTTGCTTTTACGAAACCAAAAGTTCCCGGATTAGACTTTAGTTTCTCTGGATTAAAAACAGCAATTCTATATTTTATTCAGAAGCAAAAATTAGAGAATCCAAATTTTATCGAAGAAAATCTAAATGATATTTGTGCTTCTATTCAATACACAATTATCGAAATTTTGATGGACAAGCTAAAATTAGCGGTTAAGGAAACCGGAATCAAACAAATCGCTATTGGCGGAGGAGTTTCGGCAAACTCAGGAATTAGAACCAGATTAAAAGAAAGTGAAGGAAAATACGGTTGGAAAACCTTTGTTCCTAAATTTGAATACACAACCGATAACGCTGCAATGATAGGAATTGTAGGATATCAAAAATATTTATCAAGTCGTTTTGAAACTTCAGCAGTTGTTTCGAAAGCGCGAATTCAATTTTAAATTATGCAATTATTTTACAATCCTGATATTGATGAAAGAACTGAAAGCTTTTCTTTTGATAAAGAAGAAAGCCGACACATTATAAAGGTTTTAAGAAAAAAAGATTCAGATATATTACACGTTACCAATGGTTTTGGTTTATTATTCGAAACCGAAATTACTTTAGCATCAGACAATAAATGTATTGTTAAGGTTCTTTCGATAACAAAATCTCCGGAACCAAAATTCCGTTTGCATTTGGCGGTCGCTCCAACCAAAATGAACGATCGTTTTGAATGGTTTTTAGAAAAAGCTACCGAAATTGGAATTCAGGAAATTACTCCAGTTATTTGTGATCGTTCTGAGCGAAAAGTGATTAATTTAGAGCGTTTTGAAAAGATCATTTTATCGGCAATGAAACAATCTAACGAAACTTTTTTGCCAAAATTAAATCCAGCTATTTCTTTTAAGGAATTCATTAAACAAAAAAATGACGGCTTGCAATTAATCGCGCATTGCGAAGAAACAGATAAAAAATCTTTAAAAGAAGTTTTGAAACCAAATGAAAACGTAACAATTTTAATTGGTCCAGAAGGAGATTTCTCTGATAAAGAAATTGCATTGGCTTTAGAAAATAATTTTCAGCCCGTTGCGTTAGGAAATACTCGTTTACGTACAGAAACTGCTGCGATTGTGGCTTGCCATAGTGTTGTTTTTTATAATGAAGTAACGAATTAAAGTCCTTTATTCCCATCAATGACGCTAGTTTTGTCATCTCGAGGAACGAGAGATCTCACTCGTTGATCGACAAAGATTGACAACATTCTGTTCGGAGTTACTAGTGTATCTTCGACTTCGCTCAGGATGACAAAAAAAAAGGAAAGACAAAAAAGCGTTTAAAAATATTACATAATAATTTATCATTATATGAAACGTATAGTTTACTTATTGTTACTTTTTTCAATTTCTTCTTTTTCACAAGAAATTGCATTGCTAAAATATAGTGGTGGTGGCGATTGGTACGCAAATCCAACATCATTGCCCAATTTGATCAAATTTTGTAATGCTAATATTAACACCAAAATAAAAGCAAAACCATCTACTGTTGAGCCTAGTAATCCAGATTTACTTTCGTATCCTTTTGTACACATGACAGGACACGGAAATGTGGTTTTTAGTGATGATGATGTTGCTAATCTTAGAAATTATCTAAATGGCGGTGGGTTTCTTCATATTGATGATAACTATGGAATGGATCAATATATTCGAAAAGAAATTAAAAAGATTTTTCCAAACAATAATTTAATAGAGCTTCCGGCAAATCATCCAATATTTCAAAAACCATATCCTTTCCCGAACGGTTTACCAAAAATTCACGAACATGATGGTACTCGTGCACAAGCTTTTGGAATTTTTGTAGACAATAAATTAGTCCTTTTATATACTTACGAATGTGATTTAGGTGATGGATGGGAAGATCCTGAAGTACATAATGACACTGCCGCTGCTAGAGAAAAAGCTTTAAAAATGGGCGCCAACATTATCAATTATATTTTTACCAATTAAACGCTACAAAGTGCAACTAACTCACGAAGAAAATCAATTTGAAAGAAAAACGTTTCCAATTACACTGGTTTGCGATCATATTTACTTTCAACAAAATATTGGTTCATTATTTAGAATTAGTGAAGCTTTTGGTGTCGAGAATATTATTTTTTTAGGAAAAGATATTCCATTAACTCCCCGAAAAATAAACAAAACCTCACGCAGTACACACTTACATGTACCACATATTGTTATTGAAGAAACAACTGACTTGGTTGATTACTTACTTCAAAACAACTTTGAAATTATTGCTTTGGAAATTGCAAGTAATAGTAAACCGCTAAAAGAAGTTGTAATTCCTAAAAATCAAAAAATAGCCCTATTGCTAGGAAGTGAAATTGATGGGATTTCTGATGAACTTTTAAAAATTTCGAACCAAATTGTACACATAAATATGTTCGGAAAAAACTCCAGTATGAATGTTGTGCAAGCTGCGAGCATTGCCCTTTATGAGATTACTTCTTTATAAAAACTGAACTCTAAAATTTCCTTTAGAAGTACCATTTCCTTTTTTTACATCAAATTGATTTGATAAAATAATCGTTGAAATACAGATAATCACGACAAAATGCATTTAAAAAATTAAAAAGACAGAAAAAACTTATCAATATTTTTTAATCATTTTTTATAGGAATCAGTGTTTGTAAGGGTTTGTAAAATTCTCACAAATATTCTATTGTAAAAATTTTGCTACAACATCATTTTGTTATAAAATTGCGTTATAAATAACCAAATTTAATTTTTTATAACAAAAACCCAAATTATTATGAAAAAAGTTCTTTTTACCGCACTTGCAGCGTTAATGCTGTTTGCTTGCCAAAATGACCAAACTGAATCTACTGGTTCAGAAACTAATACAGCAACACGTCGTGCATGTGCATCACAACAAGTGTTAGAAGCTCAATTGAAAGCTGATCCGATGTTAGCCATCAGAATGAATGAAATTGAAGCTTTTACAAACAGGAGTTTGATTACCAATCGTCTTGTAAATGGAAAAATCGAAATTCCGGTTGTTGTAAATGTTTTATACAGAACCGCAGCTCAGAATATTTCTGACGCGCAAATTCAATCGCAAATTGATGTACTGAACAAAGATTTCAATGCATTAAACTCAGATTACAATAATGTTCCTGCTCTTTTTGCAGGGGTAAAAGCTAATGTTGGAATTACATTTGTTTTAGATCAGATTATTAGAAAATCGACTACCAAAACTTCATGGGGAACTAACGATGCGATGAAAAAAACGGCTCAAGGAGGTCTTGCGCCAACATCTCCAACTACAAAACTTAACTTATGGTCATGTGCCATTGGTGGCGGAATCTTAGGTTATGCACAATTTCCTGGTGGCGCATCTGCTACAGATGGAGTTGTAATTGATTCTAAGTATTTTGGCTTATCTGGCGCTGCAAATGCACCATTCAACTTAGGAAGAACCGGAACTCACGAAGTAGGTCACTGGATGAATTTACGTCATATTTGGGGAGATGCAAATTGCGGAAGCGATTTAGTAGCAGATACTCCTACTCATAATGAAGAAAATTACGGTGTTCCTGCATATCCTCATTATAGCACTTGCACAGGAACTCCTGTAGAAATGACTATGAATTATATGGATTATGTTGATGATAATGCTATGTATATGTTCTCGCAAGGGCAAAAAAGCAGAATGGCCGCTATATTTGCTTCCGGTGGTCCAAGAGCAGCTTTTGGAATCTAAAAGACAACAAAATAATAAAACTAAAAGCGAGATAATATCATCTCGCTTTTTTTTGTTTCTCACTAAAATTTAAAAAGCTTTTTCCTATATTTAGCATCTAAATTAGAATCATGACAACATCAAAAAATATTTCGAACGGAATTTTAAGAGCCTTAGCAACTATCTTGATTGTAGCGGCCGTATTATACTTTTTATACGAAATACAAACTGTAATTGTTTATTTATGTATTTCGCTAATATTGTGTTTAATTGCAAATCCGTTGGTACAATTTTTAAAACACAGATTAAAATTTAGCAACTCGCTTGCTGCAACAACTGCTCTTATTTTATTTATTCTGGCGATCGTTGGATTTATATTATTATTTGTGCCTTTAATAATTTCACAAGCCAATAATTTATCTTTATTAGATACTAACAGTTTACAGCAGCAGTTTATTGAAACCGAACATACGATTGAAGCTTATTTTAATATTCAACATGTAGATTTAAATAAAGTTCTAAAAGATTCTAAAATTACGTCTATTATTGACTTTACCTATTTTACTGGTTTTCTAAATTCAATCTTGGGTTTTATGGCAAATATGGGAATGGGATTGGTATCTGTATTTTTTATCACCTTTTTCTTTATTAAAGATCAGGATGCTTTTAAACTAAGTGCCAGAAAAATTCTTCCTGACACAAATGAGGATAAAATATTAAACTCTATCGCAAAAATAAATCATTTTTTAACCCGATACTTTATTGGTTTACTACTACAATTAACGGTGGTATTTATTTTATATCTAATTGTTTTAATGATTTTTGGAAATAAGAATGCGTTTGTAATAGCTTTTTTATGCGCCATTTTAAATGTTATTCCATACATAGGGCCAATAATTGGAACTATATTGGCTGGACTTTTAACTATGATTAGCATGATTGGAAGTGATTTTCAGACCGAAATTCTTCCGAGAACAATATATGTAATCATCGGATTTTTGTTGGTTCAGGCTATTGATAATAACATCAGTCAACCGATAATTTCATCAAAAAGTGTAAATTCGCACCCGTTAGAAATATTCTTGGTAACTTTAATTAGTGGAATTACTTTTGGGATTGTTGGAATGATCATTGCAATTCCGGTTTTTACGATGGTAAAAGTAATTTTAAAAGAATTTTTTCCTAACAATAAAGTTGTATCTGTATTAACCGAAAGAATTTAGCATTGAACACTATTATATTACGCCAGGATATTCAAGATTTTATAACTGAAAATAGTGGCGTTTTAGTTTCAAAATTAGCACTTCAGAAAAACCCTTTTCCTGAAATAGATTGGATTTTAATTCTAAATCAAATTGGAGCAAAATCTAAAGCAAAGGAAAAATTACCAACTTGGTTTTCGACTGAAAACATTATTTATCCTAGTAAAATATCTGTAGAACAAACCTCATCTGAAAAAACGGCAATTTATAAAGCTTCCTTAATTGAAGGAAAAACTTTAATTGATCTTACGGGAGGTTTTGGTGTTGATGATTATTACTTTTCCAAAAAATTTAAAGTCGTTGCACATTGCGAAATCAATGAAGAATTATCGGAGATTGTAAAATATAATTTTGAACAATTAGGTGTAAAAAATTGTTTTTGTTATGCCGATGATTCTGCCAACATCTTAAACGAAGCTGCATCAGGTTTTAAATGGGATTGGATTTACATTGATCCTTCGCGTAGAAACGATGCTAAAGGTAAAGTTTTTATGCTAAAAGACTGTTTGCCAAACGTTCCGGATTTATTAGATTTCTATTTTGAGAAAGCCAACTCTATTTTAATAAAAACTGCTCCGTTATTAGATATCTCGGCAGGTTTATCTGAACTCAAATTCGTTAAAAACATTCATATTATTGCACTTGAAAATGAAGTAAAAGAATTGCTGTTTGAAATTCACAATCATTACAAAGGCGAAATCACGATTAAAACAGCCAATATTTTAAAAGAAAAGATTGAAACTTTTGAATTTGTTTTGGGCGACGAAACTGTTTACGCATCGTATCATTTACCACAAAAGTATGTTTACGAGCCAAATTCGGCCATTATGAAATCTGGTGGTTTTGATGAAGTCAGCACTATTTTTGACATTAATAAACTGCACAAACATTCTCATTTATATACTTCTGATGAATTAATCGATTTTCCGGGACGTCGTTTTGAAGTCGAAAAAGTGATTGGTTACAGTAAAAACGAAATGAAATCTGAACTTGCTAATCAGCAAGCAAATATCACAACGCGAAACTTTCCGGACACGGTAGAAAACATTCGAAAAAAATGGAAAATAAAAAATGGAGGAAATTTGTATTGTTTTTTTACAACTGATAAAAATGATAACAAAATAGTTTTAATTTGCAGAAAAATAACTTAAAAATGAAACAACTAATTACACTAACCCTTTTTTTATTAACCTTTACTGCTTTTGCCCAAAAACCGTGTGAATACAGTGCAAATGTAAATGACTCTATTGGTAGTTATAAAGTAACTAACGAATATATGGTTAGCGAAAAGTATTTTGGTGGTACTTTTAATTACATCTTCTTTTCGTTGGCTCAGACAGATGGTTTACCAACTTTAAATTTACAATTGATTCAAAAAAGCAAAGATTTTATAAAAGCGAATTGCTTCGATAAAAACTCAAAAATCTTTTTGCAGTTAGAAAACGGAAAAATCGTTACGCTAATGCATATTAACCAAGAAAACTGCGGAACGCTTATTCGCGATGATAAAGGTTTTGATAACCGTGTAAACACAGGAATTTTTATGTTTATGAAAGATAATTTTGAAGAACTAAAAAAATCTCCAATCTCAATCATGCGAATTAAATACTTAACAGATACAGAAGATTATATTGTAAAAGCCGACTTAACTTCGGAGTTGAATGGTAAAGTTTATCATCCCAATACGTATTTCATCGAAAACATTAGATGTGTTGAATAATTAATTGCAATCCCATTTTTGATTGGAAACATTATCTTTTAAACCTGTTTTCAAATTATAATGCCACCATTCTGAATCAAATGAGTTGAAGCCATTTTTTATCATTATATCTTTCAGGTATTTTCGATTTGCTTTTACAGATACGGGCAATTTTTTATAATTATGACTTGCCTGAATCCCAAAGAAATCAAAAGAAGTTCCCATTTCGAGTTCTACTCCATTAGCATTGACTAAAGTAATATCAACGGCTCCTCCTCTATTATGGATGGAGCCTTTTTTTGGATCAGCAACATACTCTGGCTTTGGCACAATCTCCCACATTTTTTGCTGAATTGATAAAGGTCTGTAACAATCAAAAAGTTTAATCTTACAGTTGTCTTTCATAAACTCTTTATTGGCTGCTATTAATGCTTTAACTGTTTTATAGCGCAACATACACTCGGCGCAATCGTATACTTTGGCTTTTAGAAAATTATCTTCGGTAGCATATTTCATATCATAAACAAAATCGCTGCTGTAATCTCTTAAATTTACAAAAGTAGTATCGGCAATTTCCTGTGTTGTTTCGCTTGAATATACCTCATTTTGAGCTTGTGAAGAAACCATCCAAAAAAGAGAAATCAGAAAGAATAGAGTTTTAGTAAATCGTAACATGAGCTGTGAAATTTGAAAAATGAAATTAAACAAAAAAATCCATTCTCTTATTTAATATTTAGAAAGTCTTTAAAATGTAAGATTTAGATAGCCTTTAAATTACCTTTAAAACTCACCATTTTTCCATTGCAAACACTTTGAATTTAATTTTTAGCATTTAGTTTTACGATAGTTCGATGTTTTTCTATGAGATGAAATGACAAAACAAAAAGCAACATTGCAAGTAGATAAAAGTAAATATCACTGGAATTAGAAATCCAAAATACAGCAAAATAACTTACGAGAAATGAAACAATCCCAATAAGAAAACCAATTATAAAAAAGATAAATTTATTATGTTTTGTTAAGACCAGAAAGTAAATAGAGCTTAAAAGTATGATCATCTTAAATCCGGAAAAAATTCCACCATCTTTTCCTGAATGATACGAAATGTCTGTCTCGATTTTAAAATTAATATAAAATATGATACTTATATTAATTAGAATTAGCAGCAAGATTAAAGCTTTTTTCTTCATTTGATTTCGATATTATACTCTTTTATAACATACATATCAAGAACAGATTTGCTATATTTTATGTTCAGAATATAATGTTCTATTATATTTTTTCTTGACAAGTGATCCGGATTACTATAACCCAAACTATATCCTTTATCTTCAAAATGATAATACACTAAATCTGATCTGCCTGAAATATAATTTTCTATTGGTAACTTTATTTCCTGAGTAGGCGAATCATTTGCTTTACATTCTAAATAAAAATTAATGGCTACTTTGATCGTGATAAAAATAAAAAATGCCAAAATAAGACATCCCAAAAGATCAATAAACAGATCTACTTTATCGTATACTTTCTGTTTCTTTTTAGTTAGTTTGATTTTGTTTTTTTCTTTTTCTTTTTGATTATATTGAAATAAAAGTATAAACATAATTAAAGAAGAAAACAGAAACAATGACGCATTTAGTACAAAGGGAAAATTTAAAATCAATCTGTATCCTCTTTGAAAGATAATTAATATAAACACCATCACGAAGTATATCCATCGTTTTGAAAGTATCTTTTCTGTCATTATTTTACGATAATTTATTCACTCGTTTTTTCTTTATAATTTTAAGTATAAAGAAGATAATCAAAACAATTAGAACATTAGTAACAAGATTAATACCTCCCATAAAACCAGATTGTGTTTCGGTTCCTGAAATGTCAAATTGATAATATATTGCCGGATATCCCACAACGAAACCCGTATTAAATGGCGGAAGTCCAAACAACAAACTATATAAAGCTGTTGCTAAAAAGTACACTATTGCAATAATTATTACGGTAAACAAACTCTTTTTCATAAACGATCTGGAACTAGATTTTTTAAAACAATACTTTGCAGAAAGGTACTATTATTTAAGTATTAAAGCCAAAAATTATAACTTTTGGCTTTACTGAATATTTTTTTTAATGGATTTCGTTAATGAATAAACTTCATTTTTAGTGCCGAAAATTGCGTGTACTTTTTTAATTTAATAACTATCATATTATAACAAAATACAATTACGTAAGCTATTTTTATTCTTTATTATGAAACAATGAATTTGCCTGATATTCCGGATGCTTATCGATATAAGCTTTTATATACGGACAATAAGGTTTTACTTTTAGATGATGTTCCTCGGCATAATCCAAAACATATTTTGCTATGTAAGCAGCTATTCCTTTTCCTCCTAATTCCGGCGGAACTTCGGTATGAATATAAGCGATACCACCGCTAAACAATTTGTATTGTTCAAACGCAATTTTACCGTCAAGATGAATCTCAAAACGTTTATCTTTTTCATTATTTATTACAGTGTATTCCATGATGATTTTTTTTAGTGTTGTAAAATTAATACAGAATAGAGCGCACAACGCTTAATCTAGGACAAGAAATTCAGAACAACAAAACTCATTATTTCTAAAAACAAACTTAAACTGAAGTTTTACTCTAGGTGAAATTTTATAACTTTACTACTGCAACATTTTTCAACGTATTGCAGAGAGCATTTGCAAATTCATCATTTTGTGCTCTAAAATTGTGGCAGAACTTCTAATTCTTTAGAAAATGAAAAAAAGAGAAAAACTACAAATTATCAAAAAGCATTATCCTAATGCGTTAACTACCATAGATTTTATAAACAAAGTTATTGATTATGTTGAAGAAAAACTAGATCTGGAGCCCGCTCAGATCATGTTAGCCGATAGTATTTGCAGCGACGATGTAAACAGTATTCAATATCCAGCCAGGGCACTAGAATTTTTAGGCCCTTTTAAAATGGGTGGTTTAGACGGATTTCCTTTTACAGGACTTACAGGAATGCAAGCATTTGCAAGTCATGTACCAGACGAAGGTGCTGTTTTTATATACTACGGCCCTCACATTGGAATTTCGAAAGAAGGAATTGTTGGTGAGATCAATCGCTTTGGGCAAAATAAAAACTCGAGTTGCTGCGGTGCTGCCAAAGGAGCCTTAAATAAATTATTCGATAATAGCATTGAACCTGGAAATATTACAGAAATGGATTATCAAATGAATACTATTGAACAAATCTTATACAATCAAAAAGATAGAATTCTAAACCACAACATTCCGCTTTATGAAGCTACAGAAGTAGTTTATGAAGCCATTGACCAACGAATTCAAAAACTTGTTGCAGCTACAGAATACAATTGTAAATATGTTATTCTGGCTGGTATAATTTTGATTAACAGTGATAGTGATGTAGGTTCTTTTAATTCGACCAAAAGATTTGAAATCATCAATTTAAAAACGGGAATTAAAGAGAATTTAATCTCACATATAAATGCTACTATATAATCATTAAATAAAGTACAATATTCGAAATTTCTTAATTACAGCTAATAGTAATTTTGCATCTCAACTTAAAAAATAATCTCAAACACAATATTGATGTTTGAGATTATTGCGGATAATGTAAGTTTGATTTTTACTTCCCTACACTTTTTTGCAAGTGAGCAGGATAACGATCTCCATGTATTGTGGTTTGTGAAAATGCGTAATCTATTTTTTTGATATCATTACTAGATAAATTAATTGATGCGCCTCCTATATTTTCTGTTAATCGATGCGATTTTGTTGTTCCGGGAATAGGTACAATCCAAGGTTTTTGTGCCAATAACCAACCCAATGCAATTTGTGCAGGAGTAGCTTCTTTTTGATAAGCAATCTCACTTAATAGCTCTACTAATCTTTGATTTGCCTTTCTGTTTTCTTCAGTAAAACGTGGCACTATATTTCGAAAATCACTACTGTCAAATTTCGTATTCTCGTTGATTGCTCCTGTCAAAAAACCTTTTCCTAGCGGACTAAATGGAACAAAACCAATTCCTAACTCTTCAAGTGTTGGTAAAATTTCTAACTCTGGTTCTCTCCACCAAATAGAATATTCACTTTGCAAAGCCGTTACAGGTTGAACTGCATGTGCTTTTCGAATGGATTCAACACCTGCTTCTGAAAGTCCAAAATATTTCACTTTTCCTTCCTGAATAAGTTCTTTTACAGTTCCTGCCACATCTTCCATTGGAACGTTTGGATCTACTCTGTGTTGATAAAATAAATCTATAACATCAGTCTTTAATCGTCTCAAGGATTCTTCAGCAACTGCTCTAATCCTTTCAGGTCGGCTGTCTTGTCCATTATTAGCATTTCCATCTTTAAAACCAAATTTGGTTGCGATAACAACCTCTTTTCTAAACGGATTTAAGGCTTCTCCAACTAATTCTTCATTTTCAATACCATAAGCTTCTGCCGTATCAAAAAAGGTAATTCCTTGTTCGTAAGCTTCTCTAATTAATTTTATACCTTCTTTTTTATCAATCGCGGGTCCGTAACCAAAGCTCAATCCCATACAGCCCATTCCAAGAGCCGATACTTCTAATCCGTTTCCTAATATTCTTTTTTGCATGACTATATATTTTAATTAAATTAATTTTAATATCCTGAAGTCGTATGTAAGTTAACCAATTTCCATTGGTTATTTTTCTTTGTGTAAACTTCGGTGTAAACCAAATTATATTTGCTTACGCCATTTACGGTAAATAATGCTTTTCCAACCAAAACAGCTGTATCACCATATACTTTAGCGCTATGTTCTTTTAACTCAATTTTATTGTACACAAAACTTCCTGATTTTAATTGATTAATCCATTCTTTTTTGGTAGTGATGTGACCTGTAATATGAATAAAAACCAAATCATCATCAAATAATTCTTGGACTCTATCAATTTGCCCACTAGTTTTCCATTTGAATTTATCTAGTGATAAGTTCAAAATTTCCTTCGAAGTATTTATAGTATCTTCCATTATGCAATAATTTTTTTTATAGTTACAAAAGCTTTTGTCTCTATCAAATTTCTTATTATTTATTCTTCAGATAAATCGAGTAATCCTTGATTCAATCTAGCGCCCTGAAAAGTTATATTTGCAAGTCCGCCTTCAATCTCTTGTAAATCTTCTGACGATAGTTCGACCTTTACAGATTTTATATTATCATCTAAATATTCTATTTTATCCATTCCTGGAATTGGTACAATAAAAGGCTTTTGAGCTAGTAGCCAAGCCAAAGCAATTTGAACAGCTGTTGCATTTTTTCGATTTGCGATTTTCGTTAGCAACTCCACAATTGGCATATTTGCTCTAATTGCTTCGGGCGTAAAACGCGGGAAAGCAGCTCGTAAATCTGTATCACTATCAAATTTGGTATCAGGCGTAATTTTACCGGTTAAAAAGCCAGTTCCAATTGGAGCCCAAGGCACAAAACCAATTCCTAGTGTTTCGCAAAGTGGTAAAACTTTAACCTCTGGCTCTCTTGTCCAAATAGAATACTGGTTTTGAACTGCCGAAACGGGTTGAACTTTGTGAGCGCGCTGAATGGTTTCGGCACCAGCCTCTGAAAGTCCAAAATATTTTACTTTTCCTTCCTGAATCAAATCTTTTATTGTTCCTGCAACATCTTCAATAGGCACATTTGGATCTACACGATGTTGGTACAATAAATCAATATAATCTGTTTGTAATCTTTTTAAGGAAGCTTCAACCACTTTTCTAATATGTTCAGGTTTACTATTAATTCCGGTATCTGAAATCATCCCGAATTTTGTAGCTATAATTACTTCTTTACGAAAAGGTTTTAATGAGGTTCCAACCAGTTCTTCGTTAGTAAATGGACCATAAGCTTCGGCAGTATCAAAAAAAGTGATTCCTTTTTCATAAGCGGAACGAATTACTTTAATTCCTTCATTTATATCTGCAGCTTTTCCAGTTCCAAAACTCAAATTCATACAGCCCATTCCTAGAGCTGAAACTTCTAAACCTTGTGTTCCTAATATTCTTGTTTTCATTTAGATATTCTTTAAATTTATGGATAACAAAACTTCATTAAAATTTTGATGGTACAAATTTCCTTCAATAACAGTATCTTTATTGTATACAGATTACTGCTATTATTACCATTTTTACTGATTTACATTTCTAACCTAACTCACTAACAATCTGAGCTGTATATTTGTATCAATAAACTAAAAGAACCTGAAGATGGAAGAGATTATCAAAGTCGAAAAAATAGCCGATTATAATAACCTTAAAGGTGTTGAAACTCAGCATCCTTTAATAAGTGTATTTGATAATTATAAAACAAAAGCATTACCAAATCACAGCCGTATGCATTTTGGTTTTTATGCTGTTTTTTTGAAAGCCGGAAAATGTGGCGAATTAAAATACGGACGTAACAATTATGATTACGATGACGGAACTATGGTTTTTGTTGCTCCCGGACAAGTAATAGAAATTAAAAATGAAGACGATTATCAGCCTACTGGTTTGGCTTTACTTTTTCATCCAGATTTAATAAAGGGAACTTCTCTGGCAAAACTAATGAGTAGATACTCTTTTTTTTCTTATGAGTTTCATGAAGCGCTACATTTATCTTTAAAAGAGCAACAAATTATAAAAGATTTATTTCATAAATTAGAGTACGAATTAAGTCAATCTATTGATAAACATAGTAAAGGTATAATTGTCAATAATATCGAATTGCTGCTAAATTACTGTGTTCGGTTTTATGACAGACAATTTATAACCCGAGAAAACATTAATACTGATATTTTATCAAAATTCGAAAACTTATTAAATAACTATTTTCAATCTGAAACGCCTCAGGTTATAGGCCTTCCCTCTGTTGGATATTTTGCAGATCATTTACATCTTTCGCCAAACTATTTTGGAGATTTAATTAAAAAAGAAACTGGCAAAACCGCTCAGGAACATATTCAATTAAAGTTAATCAATTTAGCCAAAGAACGAATTTTTGACACGGACAAATCTGTCAGTCAAATTGCATTTGAGTTAGGATTTAAATATCCTCAACACTTTAATCGAATGTTTAAAAAGAATACAGGCTTTACGCCTATTGAATACAGAAGTTTAAACTAATTTTTTTAATATAAACAAAAAAGAATGCTTGAGAATTTCCCTTTTTATCTGGCTATATTAATCGTTATTTTATTGCTGATTATGGTGGCTAATAAAATAAAAGTGGCTTATCCTGTACTATTAGTTTTGGCAGGATTGGCTATCAGTTTTATTCCGGGCGTTCCTCTTGTAAACATCGCACCTGAATTGATATTTTTTATTTTCCTGCCGCCATTATTGTATGAAGCTGCTTGGACGGTTTCGTGGAAAGAAATGTGGCGCTGGCGTCGTATTATTACAAGTTTTGCTTTTATTGTCGTTTTTCTCTCAGCTCTTTCAGTAGCCTTAGTGGCAAATTATATTATTCCGGGATTTTCATTAGCACTAGGTTTTTTATTGGGAGGAATTGTATCTCCTCCAGATGCAGTGAGTGCCGGTGCTATTTTAAAATTTGTAAAAGTCCCCAAAACAATCTCATCTATATTAGAGGGTGAAAGTTTATTGAATGATGCCTCTTCATTAATTATTTTCAGGTTTGCAATGATTGCCGTTGCAACGGAACAATTTATATTTTACAAAGCAGCTATAAGTTTTAGCTGGATGATTATTGGCGGTGTTGCAATTGGTTTATTAATTGGGTGGTTATTTATGAAAGCTCATAAATATTTGCCTACAGATGCTAATGCAGACATCGTTTTGTCTCTACTTACACCTTACATCATATATCTCGCTGCAGAAGAAGTGCATAGTTCAGGTGTTTTGGCCGTAGTAAGTGGCGGTTTACTTTTATCTAATAATAGACATCGTTTCCTGAGTAGTAAATCTCGCTTACAAGGAGTAAATGTTTGGGAAAGTCTTTGCTTTATATTAAACGGATTGGTTTTTATGCTAATTGGATTGGATTTGCCTGAAATTACCAAAGGGCTTGAAGCAGTTAATATTAGCCTTGTAACAGCAATTGGATATGGCGTTTTGATCACATTAGTTTTGATCGTTAGTAGAATATTGTCATCCTACGGTGCGGTAATTGTTACTTTAATTGCGCGTAATTTTATCACTGTTGCTGATAGTAGAAATCCGGGTTTAAAGACACCTTTTATACTAGGTTGGACAGGAATGCGAGGTGTTGTTTCATTGGCAGCTGCACTATCGATACCTGTTTATTTAAATAATGGAAATGGTTTTCCTCAGCGCAACCTTATTTTGTTTATTACATTTATTGTTATTCTTTTGACCTTATTAATTCAGGGATTGACATTGCCTTATTTTATTCGAAAAATTAATTTTACTGCTTTTGAAGATACTTTACCGCGCGATGAAGCATATCATCTCTTGCGAAAAGAATTAGCAGAACATGCTTCAAATTATTTGAGGACTAATTATAGCGACCAGATCGAAAGTAATTCGTCATTGCAGCAATTAATTCAAAAATGGGAACAGCATAGTAACGGAATGGATGATGAATCTATTGGAAAGGATCTTAAAGACATTTATCTTGATTTATTAAACCAGCAAAGACAATGGTTAATAAATAAAAATAAAGAAGATCAATCTTTAGATGAAGCTATTATTAGGCGACAAATGCATTATCTGGATATTGAAGAAGAAAAATTACGTTACATTTAATCGAACGCCGCTTGAAATAGTGTTCTGCTAAATCATCGGGAATAAATTTTAAATATGCTACTTCTAAGATATAGCATATCTACTTTTACAAATTGCGATTATTCCGAAAGTTTAGATTTTTTATTCTTCTGAAATTGAATCCAAACATATCCCAAGGCTAAAAAAACCATTGCTGCGCTGGTATACATTAACATTGGAATTTTTGCAATTACGTCTTGATAAACCCATCCTGCAAAAAGTGCTCCAAGACCAATTCCTGCTTCAAGTGCAATATACATTGTTGCCATAGCTTTTCCTCGATGTTCCGGAAAACTCATATCGACTGTCCAGGCATTTAAAGCTGGCGAAACAATTCCGGTAGAAACTCCGTAAACGGCCGCTCCAATTAAAAGTCCCATAATTGAAGTTGAAAATCCAACGATTACCAATGAAATAATCAATAAAAAAAGACCAATAATTATTAAATGAAGACGTCCGTATTTGTCTGAAGCTTTTCCCGCACCAAAGCGAATCATTACCGAAGTAATCGTAAAAACTACAAAAAACAAACCTTTGTTGGTTATTCCTAAATGCTGACTCCAATCTGGAATTAATGTCAAAATTACTCCATAAGCCATATAAGATAGAAAAGTCACTATAGCTGCCGGTAATACTTCGAGAGCAATAATATCTTTTCTTGAAATTCTCAGAATTCGAAGGCTAAAACGTTGTTTGTGTTTTAAAGTTTCTTTCATATTCATTAAAATAACAATGGACATCAACGCAAAAACAGAAGAAGCATAAAAAAGCATGTTCATAGAAGAATACATTTTAATTGTACTTCCAATTGCTGGCCCAAGTGCCATCCCAATAGAAAAACAAAGTCCGTGTAATCCCAAAGCTTCGCCCCAACGCTCTCGCGGAATAATATCTGCGACATAAGCTGCTGTTGCTGTAGGTTTAAATCCTGTAGAAAATCCGTGAATTAATCTTAAGAATAAAAATCCCGAAACAGTTCCTAAAACTGGATACAAAATACCACACACAAAACAAACAATAGAACCTACTGCCATAACGGGAACTCTACCCAAAGTATCGGTTAGACGACCGCTAAAAGGTCGTGAAATTCCTGCTGTCAATGTAAAAAAAGCGATAATCAATCCTTTGTATTCTGCACCGCCCATATTGCTCAAATATTCAGGAAGTTCAGGAATTAACATATTAAAACTTGCTGAAAAGAGCAGTGAACTTAAACAGACTAATCCAAATTGGAGATTGTAAATTGGATTGATGGCTTTTGAAGGGGAATTCATGAGGAATTTTTAAAAGTGCGAAAATAGCGAAAACTCAAGTTGTAAACTAGTAATTAATCTTAAATGGCAAAAGTTATTGCTTTTACAAACGGGTATATTATTAAAATACTACCAAAGCGATTTACGCTATACATTTGAAAAAAAACAATTCTCTGGAAATCATTATGAAACAAAAAAAGTCTTCAAACATTATTGTTCAAAGACTTTTTTCCTCTTTAAAGAGTACGAATTATATTGTGGTAAGATTAACTAAAACCGTTGGCTATTTTTTCAAACACATAGTCCCGAAGCTTCGGGACTATGTGTTTAAATGTTTCATTCCTAATTAGCTTCAAAAGGTTAACTTAAGTGTATAAAATCTTAAAAAAAGCTTCGACAAATTATTTAAGTCTATAATTCTTTTGAGAATTTCAAAAGTCCTTCGTCTAACCAACTTTTATAATCAACTGACGCCGCTGTATAACCAACGGGCTCGAGTAATGTTTTTTCGTTATGATCCATTAATACATAATAAGGTTGCGAATTTGATTGATAACGAAGCGTTTGCATTTCACTCCATTTTTGTCCAAAATACTTTATTTTCTTTCCCGGATTTAATTTAGAATCAACAATTTCCTCAGCAGTCAATGTTCGCTTATCATCTACATACAAAGAAATTAAAACAACATTATTTTTTAAGATGTTCATAATTGCAGGCTCTGTCCAAACATTCTGTTCCATCTTTCTGCAATTTACACAAGCCCAACCTGTAAAATCCAACATAACAGGTTTTCCTACTTTTTTAGCATAAGCCAATCCTTTGTCATAATCGTTAAAAGCCATTATATCATGCGGAGCCAAAAGATGAGCTCCATCTGGCAATTCAGCGGTTAAATGACTATTTTCGCTATTATTACTGGAACTTCCAACACCATAAGGAGATTCACTATAATCCAGAGGTGGCGGAAAAGCACTTATCAAGTTCAACGGTGCTCCCCAAAGTCCGGGAATCATATAAATGGTAAAACTTAAAACGAGTAATCCCATACTTAAACGACCAACAGAAATATGCTCTACGGGCGAATCATGTGGTAATTGTATTTTTCCGAATAAATAAAATGCTAATGCTCCAAAAACAGCTATCCAGATTGCTAAAAAAGTTTCTCTTTGAAACCAATGCAATTGCAAAACCAAATCGGCATTGGATAAAAATTTGAAAGCCAAAGCCAGTTCCAAAAATCCTAAAACTACTTTTACGGCATTTAACCAACCTCCTGATTTTGGCAAAGAATTTAACCAACCCGGAAATGCGGCAAATAAGGTAAATGGCAAAGCCAGAGCCAAAGAAAAACCAAACATTCCAACAAAAGGTGCAATTCCGCCTCTTGAAGCCGCTTCGACTAATAATGTTCCTACGATTGGTCCAGTACAAGAAAAAGAAACTATTGCCAAAGCTAATGCCATAAAAAGTATTCCAATAATACCGCCTTTGTCGGCTTGATTGTCGACTTTATTTGCCAACGAATTAGGCAACATAATTTCGAATGCTCCCAAAAATGAAAAGGCAAAAAACAATAACAAAAGGAAGAATATAAGATTAAACCAAACGTTGGTAGAAAGCGCATTTAGCGAATCGGCACCAAAAGCCCATGTTACGACCGCACCAAGAAAAATATAAATTGTAATAATAAAGATTCCGTAAAAAAATGCTTTTTTAATTCCTTGCGACTTTGTTTTGCTTTGTTTGGTAAAAAAACTTACTGTCATTGGAATCATCGGAAAAACACAAGGCGTTAACAAAGCGGCAGATCCGGATAAAAAAGACAATATAAAAATGGTTCCTAAACTGTTTAAATCTTGTTTATTTGGTTTTGTTTTTTGCTGTTTTTCTATTGGCGAAATATTTTTCTTAATCGGAAGGTTACTTACGGGAACTTCTTCGACCACTTTCAAAGAGTCTTCTTTTACAATTTCAGTCACAACATTTGCATCAATATCTTTTGATGGAGTAATCTTAGCAATTGGACTTATGTTAAATTCAAGCTCATCGTAACTTGGCGGAAGACAGTTTTCGTCATTACAAGCCATAAACTCAACTTCGGTCTTGATTTTAAAGGGCTTATTATTATTTATTTTTATACGTTGTCTAAAAGTAGTTTCTTTTTCAAAAAACTTAATGGACATTTTAAATACAGGATCATTAATTATTTTTCCTTTTTCCTCTTTTACATCTCCAAGTAATTCAAAATCGGGACTTTTTGTAAAATTAAAATGAGTTGGCAGTGGCCCTCCATCGGCAACATTTTGACTGTATAAATGCCAGCCATTTTCTATTGAAGCCTGCGCCTGCAATTCATATTCAGTATCTGAAACTTTTTGCACACTCGTTTTCCACTTTATGGGACTGTATATCTGAGCATTTGCCATTATCGAAAACAATAGCATAATACTCGCTAAAAATATGTTCTTGTTCATGGGATAAAATTTTAAAGAAGAGGGGCTGAATAGCAATAAACAGCCCCCTTAATAATCCGCTATAAAAACTTATTTGCTTACTAATTCAAAATAATTATTGATAGGGAGAACTAATTAAACTCTTTTATAAAGTTTCTAAAAATATCTATTGTAGCGGTTTAAAAACTACTTCAAAAGTATCTGCATTGCTAAGGAATGAATTGGCAAAATCCTGAATATCTTTTGGTGTTATACTATTTACAATATCTTCATAGTTTTTAGGATCATCCATGTTATAATTTTCTGTAAAATAATTGTACAGTAAACTCATGATATAATTATTAAAATTTTTGCTGTCTGCTCTTGATTTTAGATAGTTTTTTCTAGTCTTTTCTAAATCTTCGGCAACAATTTCTCCATTTTTTACTTTATCAATTTCCTGATATACAATAGGCAATAAATGCTCTACTTTCTCAGCATCACAATCAAAATTGATAGAAACAGTTGCTTTAGATTTTGACGAAGGTTTTGGAAGTTTTACTAATTTAGATCTTAAGTGCGCACCGTAAGTTCCTCCTTCTTTTTCTCGCAAACTTTCAGTATATCTTAATGTAAGTATATCATTAAAAAATGAAACTAAAATTATGTTTTTCAATGAGTAAGGATATTCTTTAGCATAACAAATGTTTACAGAACTTTTTGGCGTTTCCATTTTGATAACAATGTCTTTGTCTATTTTTTTAGAAATCCATTCAACTTCTTTATCTACATATTTTTCGTTGCGTTTAATTCCGGAAATACTGGCAATATACTTTTCTAAAAGCGGTTTTAAAATTTCTGGAGTTACATCTCCAACGATATAAAACTCGAAATTGGATACATCTGCAAAACGATCAAGATAAATTGATTTCATTTTATCAAAAGATAAATCATCAACATATTCCTGATTTTCTATCATTCGTTTTTTAAAACTATTTTTTCCATACACCGTATTTACAATACTATCATTCATTTGAGATTCGATATCTTGTTCTTTCTCGTTTAAAGAATTTTGCATTCTTTGTTTCAAGAGTCCAAACATCTCTGCGTCAAATCTTGGTTTTTCAAAACGCATATAGATCAATTGCATCATGGTTTCTAAATCTCTTACATTGGATGCTCCTGAAATTTTTTCTTTAGAATCTAGTAAATCAAAAGATACATTTGCTATTTTTCCAGTTAGTACTTTTTCCAGATCTGTACTTGTTAGATTTCCTAAACCTGACATTTCTGCCAAATTTGTTGCATAATTTACAGAGGGTAAATCTTTAGGTTCGTACAATGATTCTCCTCCTGTACTCTCGGCAATTAATTTGACATCTTTCTTATTTTTATCCGCAAATTTAAAATGTACTTTTACGCCGTTACTTAATATATAAGTCGTTGCATTGATTTCTTTCGTTGTTTTTTCAGAAACAATTTTACCAGGTTTCACTACTATATCGCCCATTAAAGATTTACCAGCAAACGAATCTACATAGGGTTTTAAAGTAGGATTATTTTCTGCTTTGGATATAATATCAAAGGCTTTTTCCTCATTCAAGTTATTTTCTTTTTCTACTCCGGTAACGGCAACTACGCGATTATTTGTTGTGTACAAATCATTTAGTTGTTTTTGAAGAATTGCTGAATCTAAGTTATTCCAAATTGTCTTTAACATTTCAAACTCAGCTACGGGATCACTTATAATTTCATGTTTTAAGTAATCTTTTTTCACTGCCGAAATCACACTTTTATGCGAAATCTCGTTGAGTTTTTCCAGATAATTTTCATACGATGAAATTCTTTCGGTAACTGCTCTTTCAATCTCTCCTTTTGAGAAACCAAATTTAGTCGCACGAACCCATTCGTTCATTACGACAGTAAAAGCCGCTTCCTGCTGATTGGGTTTTGGAGAAAGACTTATAAATAAAATATCATTTAAACGACTGTAATTTTGAAAACCAATTTGAGCGCCTTTAAACGGACAATCTTCTTTTTGTGCCATTTCTCCCAATCTGTTATTGATTAAGGAGAATGCGATACTACGTTGTGTCGATTTTTCTAAATCAGCAAATGTTCCTGTTGGTTTTTCGGCTTTATGACGAATCATATAAATAATATTCGAACTCGAAATTTCTTTGTCTAAAGCCAGTTTAAATGTCGCTTTATCATTATCCGGAATGGCAATTTCAAAACGTTTTTTAGGGTTTTGACGCGCCGGAATATCTGCAAAAAGTTTTTTTATTCTTGCTTCAATGTCCTCAGCATTTATATCTCCAACAATCGCGATTGCTTGCAAATCCGGACGATACCAATCCTTATAAAAATCTTTTAAAACTTGATAATCAAAATTCTTAACGATTTCCATGTCGCCAATTGGTTTACGATCTGCATACAAACTATTATTATAGTAATAAGGCGCAAGCTGATTGTAAATACGTTGCGATGCATTTTGTCTCGTACGCCATTCCTCCGTAATTACACCACGTTCGGCATCAATTTCCTGATTGGTTAAGGATAAAAACCCAGACCAATCGTGTAAAACCAATAAACAGGTATCGACTACTCCACTATCTTTTGATGGGATATTGTCAAGATTATACACCGTTTCGTCTGTACTCGTATATGCGTTGATGTTCTTACCAAAAACAGCTCCTTGTTTTTGGAGTGTGTTTAAAATTCCTTTTCCCTCAAAATTTTTGGTTCCGTTAAACGCCATATGTTCCAGAAAGTGCGCCAAACCTTTTTGTTGATCGTTTTCTAAAATAGAACCTACGTTTTGAATGATGTAATAACTTGCAGTATTTTTATTTACCGTTGTTGGATAAATATAATACGTCATTCCGTTTGGCAAAACTCCTTTTTTTATTTTTTGATTGACGGCAATTGGATCACCGGCTTTAAAATTTTGAGCCTGACCCGTAAATAAATTGGCAATTATAACGAAGAAAAGAAGTACTGATTTTTGTTTGTAAAACATATAATTTTTCTTTTTTTTTAATTGGTAAGTATAATTTGAAATTGTTAATTGTTAATTAACAATTTCAAACTATGTCCTCTACGTGTTTAATTTCTACACCTTCAATAATTTATCTAATTGCTCTCTCAATTCTGGATTTGACGGACGTAGGGCATTTGAATTAATAATGTTTCCTTTTGTGTCAAATAATAAAAATCTTGGAATGGCATTTACATCGTAATTTTTGGCAACATCAGAATCAAAATCTTTATCAGCCATAATTTGAATCCCTTTTAGTTGTTCTTTTTTAACGAAGTCTTTCCACTTTTGATTGTCTTTTGGTTTGTCTAATGAAAGGCTTACAAATACAATATTTTTACCATGATAATCTTCTTCCATTTTTTTCATGTGAGGAATCTCTGCTTTACAAGGTCCACACCAAGTTGCCCACAAATCGATGTACACTAATTTTCCTTTAAAATCTGAGAAAGAAACCGGTTTGTCTTCAATATCTTTATAAGTAAATTCTAGTCCTTTTTGACCTACATTTTTATGCAGTACTTTTTCATAATCGATTAAAAATGATTTACTAGCTTCAGAAATCATGTACGGTTTAATGCTTGGAGCTACTTTTTCATATTCTTCGATTTTCATGCGAGAAGTTGCTACTGCATCACGTAAAAAAACATCTTTTAAAGTAGGATCTGTAATATGCGTAATAGCTTCTGCCAAGTCTAAACGCTTTGGACCTCCAGCTCCATTTACAGTTACATAAAAGAAATAATTTGACATTAACGAAACTCCATTTGCCAATTTCAACAAATCAGGATCTGTAAATTTTTTATCGGTTTGCCATGTTTTAATAATAGCAGGACGGTCGTCTTTGTCAGGAAATGCAGTTCTTGGCATTCTGAAAAAGTAATATGTTAATTCTTCAACATCTGTTGTTACGGCTAATTTTAATAATTTATCAAAAGCTGCATTTTTCGTTTTAATACTTTTTGTAAAAGCATCTGCTTTTGCAATCCCTTTATCTATCCAAGGATAAAAATCTAAGTAAGTCACATTGCCTCCAACTCTTGCAAACGGCGCAAACTCATTATAAATTTCATTTGCTTTTTGAACCAAAGCATTTTGCCCCACAGCTTTACCGCTTAAAACGTAATTGTCTTTACTTATAGAAAGATTGATATCTAACTTAGGTTCCAGATACAAACGGATTAATTGATTGCGGCCTTTAAATTGTCCGTAATCCACGTAATAAAAACCAGGTGTTGCAATGGGTAACATAAATCCAAATTCGCCTAGAGGATTCACTTTGGCTGTCGCCGCTACGGCAGGCTGTCCTTCTTCGACATTATAAATGGTAATTTCTTTTATTTTAGTTTCAGGAATCGAAATTGTTCCTTTGATTACTGCATACTCAGAAATGTCTGCTGCAAAACTAAATTGCCCGACAAAAATGGCAATTAACAGAAGTAAAATGGTTTGTTTTTTCATGATATTTTAGTTGTTTTTTGATTATATGTTAAAGTGAAATTCGAATAGATTGTTCATTCTGTTCAATAATAAAATCTTTGGGTTCTTTAATGGATTTTAATTTTTTGATGTTTTCAGGATTTCGTAAATCAGTAATTTCAAAATCGTTAATCTGCGCTATTTTTGCGCCTGGTTTAATTTTTTTGAGTTCTTCGTTTTCTGTATCCGTAATTCTTTTTACGACTAAATTGTTCTGATCATCAAAATCTAAATCAAGTCCAGACAAATAAAAAGATGATGCTTTTTTAAAGGCATTATTGGGTTCTAAGTACATGGTTTTATGCAACATATCAATCGTAAAATTGAATCGTTTTATTAAATCAATTCCAAGTGATCCATCGGCAGTTGCCCAACTTTTATTGTTTTCCTGATATTCCTGCAAAGCAATTGTAACGTTCGAAAAATTATTTCCGTTAATAGACACATTTGGAAGCGTTCCTCCCATAATTTGTGTTTGATGTCCTAAACTATGATTTGTTGATGTGTACTCTATTTGAAGTTTTTTGTCTAAGTTATTCTTATGATTAAAAGGTCCAAAAGCGATCAAATCATAACCTGCTCCGGTATCAAAAGTAAAATTGCCTTCTACTGTTTTTTTATCTTCAAAAGTCAATGTTAACGGAACTATTGGTAAACCTGTTTTATAATCGAAAACAAGTGGTTTTGCTTTTCCATCATACACAAAATTTCCAAAATTATAAAGGTCAATTGTTTTGGTATCGAAGTTAACTTTGGTAATAAAATTGCGAAGTAAATTGGCACCAAATAATCCGTCGTAAACACTACTTTTAGGAAAAATAACTAATCCTTGATTGGGAATACTTTGATTACCAATATGAATTGTATTATTTGCCGAATATTGTACTTGCTGACTTCCGCCCACAACTGATGCCGATTTATTGCTCGTAACAACTATTCCTGCTTTGTATGCGCTATCTGGGTTTAACGCCATTCCGTCTGCACCGGTATCAAACAACATAAGAAATTCGCGATCAGTATTGTTCAGTTTTATTTTGACAGCGATTCCGTTTTCGATCATTTCAAACGGAATGCTGGCTACTTTTTTTACCTCAGCATTTCGATCTATTCTGTACAAGCCATCAAAAAAAGTTACATATTGTATTTTATTTGCTGCATTAAAAACGATTTCTGAAGCTTTCTTTTCTTTTCCTTTAAAGAAAAAATTTACGGCAACGCGTGTTTGATTTTTAACTGCAACAGATTTTCCTATTTGCAAAGAATCTAATGCCGATGAGGCTTTGAAAATAGTATTTAAATAAAATTCATTTGATGACGCATCGCCCACGCCAACTGTAAAATCTGGTGCAAGCAATGTTTTTATTGCATTATAATCTTTGTTTTGAAATGATTTTTCGAATGCTTTTAGCGATTCCTGAATTGACTTGTTCTGCGCATAAACAGAACAACTCAAAAACAAAACAGCAAATATGAATATCTTGTTCATCGCTTTATTTTTGTAAAGTGTATGGGTTGTTTGTGCTTTTTGTTACGCCAAAATCTTTCAACAAAATACCCTCAAATTTTGTCCATTCATCGGCGGTATAAAGTGGTTTTGCCTCTGCCAATAATTTTTTAAAACCAGTTAAATCATTTGTTTTTTCGAAGTCTTTTCTTTTATGTTGTAAAATGGTAAATACGTGGCTGGAAACACTTCCTTTGGCAAAATCTTTAGATAATTGTGTGATATTTTTCAAGAAAAGATCGTCGTATTGTCTGCCAATTTTTAATCCTGTAATAATTACGAAAGGAACCTCTGCAACTATTGAAGGCTGAGATTTTAAATATGCATCGACAACCTCAAAAGAAACATTTCTCTTGCCTGCCATGTAAGCTTGTTGGTAAAACTCCGGATAGTCTTTTTCGTTAATTTGCGGACTGTATTTTTTAAAGTCTCCTTTTTTCGCAGCTTCTTTTGCACTTTGAAGCAAAGCCATAAAAGGTTCTACTGCCTGAAAACCCATTGCGTTATCAATCACTTTTCCGTCGGCATTTAAAAATAGAAAGGTTGGAAATCCTGTAACGCCATATTTCATGCTTAATTTTTTTCCAATTTCTTCTTTTAAGATGTCTGATTTGAATGTAACGAAATTATCTTTTAATAACGATGCTACTTTTGGATCAGGAAATACGTCTTTGTCCATTTGTGCACACGGCATGCAACCTGTAAAATACAAATCGACAAAAATTAATTTATGTTCTGTAGCGGCCTGTTTTTTAGCCAATTCCCAACTTTCATCTGCAGTTGTTGTTTGTGCTTTTACAGCAATAGAAGTCCAGGCAAGCAGCAAAAATGCACTTGCAATTTTAAAAATAGGTTTCATAAAGTTTGATTGTTTTATTAGCCGAATGAATGTTTAAAATTCATTCGGCTTTTTAATATTTTAAAGTTTTTGACTATCGCGCACGGTACGCAACATCTACAATTTTGCATAATCCTGAATAACTTTTTTCCAGAATCAAATCTCCATTTACTGGCGGAACGGTAAACAATTCAAGTTTTCCGGTTGTACTGTAACTTCCTACGGTTAGTTTGTTGGTTAGTCCTTTTGCTGCTCTTGAATGGAAACCTATATAGGTTATTTCTTCTGTTCCTTTGTCGAGCATTAATTTTGCCGATTGAGTTCCGTTATCGTATTCGTAGATCTTGTTTCCAACTACGTAAAATAAATATCCTGAATCTGGACTAACGGCAAATTTGGTTGCTTTATCAAAATCCGGTGCATTTAGTATTTCTTTGTAATATACTTGTGCTAAACCTGTTGTAAAACGAACTAAATGAAATTTTCCTGTTGAAATATTTTTAAGTACGGCAAAATTTTCATTCGTATTAAAACCTGAAGTTGTCATATAAACCAAATCACAATTAGTATTATTCCAGTCTAATACTGTTGGTGAAGCTACCAATGGAGGCATTATAGAACAAGTACTTTTTGTCATACTGTATCGTATAAAACGGCGGGCATTTTTATCATAAAATATTGGTGATCCGGATGAACCTCCATTTTCTGCTATAAATGGTGCTGCATAAAAATCTTTGCTTTCGGTATCGACTTTATTTTGCGGTAAACCATATTTAATTTGAAAAGTTCTAAAGTAACAATAAATATTTCCATTACTGTAAAGGAAATTTTCTCCATTTGTAGGCGATTTCATAAAATCGACACCAAAATTGGTTGGCAATGCTCCTCCTACTGTTTCGTATGCTAAGTTTTGCGATTGTACCCAACCAAAAGAATCTGGGTCAAGTCTTGCAGTTCCAGACTCTGAAGCAGTTACATAAATACCATAAATATTGGTACCTGATAATGCCTGAGGAACACAATAGACATTTACGGCCTTTCCACTTAGTTTCAATGCCGATCCTGAAGCATCAAGAGCATTGGTAACAATACGTGGTGTAGCCACATTTGGTATAATCGAAACCATGTCTAAACGGGCTTTTCCATCGACATTTCCAAGAACTAACCAACCCTCATAAATAGACGATACTACATTTAGTGTAAAAGCGGTTTGCTGCCAGTTTACTCCTGTAACTTTATCTTTTATAAAATAATAAACGGTATATTTTGCAGGCGGCAATTTTAATATTCCATCAATATCTTTAGTCGTTGAGATTGTAGTTCTGGACTCTGAAACCAATTTTGTTGGATTTACTGCTACCCATAAATATTCATAACGATTAGGGTCAGTACCATCGTCGAGCGTTGGATTTAATTTTGGTGCAATCTTAAAATAATCTCCTGTATAAGCTGTATATTCTTCTGCAAGTCCAGTTATATTGGGTTCATTTATAGCTTTATAATCGTAATTCCCCTCGTCGCTTACACAACCATAAGTCATTAAAAGAACTAACAACAAGCTCAATTGTATTTTTATATTTTTAAACATTGTTTTATATTTTTAAATTAAAAAGAATGATTTTATGGAAAGAACATTTCGGTACCATTTTCTTCGTAGATGGTGTTTCCGGAAGCTTTTTGATCGATGAGATATCGCTTCATAAAGTTTTGATAATATTGTACATCCGGTACACTTAACCCTGGACCTCCCGGTGACATGTTAAAAATAGTGGGATCTAAATGCATTAAATCGCACATTAAATAGAATTTCTTTGCTGAAAAAGGACCAAAAAATCCGGCAACCCAACCTTTTGGTTGTGTAAGCTGATCTTCAACTGTAAGTTTAAATCGAATATAACTTATTGTTTTTTTGGTGATAACATTGATCACTTTGCTTTGCATTTTTGTGCTAAAAAATTCATTTTCTTCCAAATTCAACACTAATGTAAACTTGTTCGTTTTCATGTCGGTAGTTCTTTTTACGGTAACCGGTATGGTATCTACTTCTTTTCCTGCATGAAAAAGAATATTTTCGGGTAATGTAAAATGAGTTCCTAAAATAGCGGTGCTCGAAGGATCTACGGTAAGTTTTATTTTTCGGTCGACAGTACTTACTGTTCCCTGAACTCGTACTGCTAGTTTATAAACCTTTTCTTTGATTGAAGGATTCTCCAACCCAAAACTAAAGCCTGTACTGTCTATTACCGGATCTGTACTAAACAAAGGAAAATATGCTCTTGAAAAATAAATATTATCGGTGTCTTTATAAGTCTTTATTTCTTCCTGACTACAAGAGGATAAACCTACTAGAGACAAAAAGATGATGCTAAAAATCAATATTTTATTCATGTTCTACTTTATTAAATTATTGAAAATTAATTTCAGAATCCGGCATTGGTACTACATATTGCACTTTACTCATGGTGATGTTTCCAGATGATGCTGAACCGTTTGGTATGGTGGAAGAATTGATTCTTTTGTAATAGAAAAACAATTGTCCCTCGCCAATAAATTCTTTTTTGTACTCTTTGGTAACTTCTGTAGCGACCACTGCCGTTGTGCCTAAATTGGTTAATCCTCTATTGAAACGAAGTGTATTTAAAAAAGCAATTCCATCAGCTGGAACCGCAGCGGTTTCGGCGGCAATAAGATAAACTTCAGCCATTTTTAGTATCGGAATCTGAAAACGAAACGTCATTTTTTTATCGGCAACATCTTCGTATTTGTAAAATGTTTTCTGCGTTTTTCCTCCTACAATAGGAATTTTCCAGCTTGGCAAACTTCTGTAATCATTATCGTTCGCTTCAAAAACAGCATTTAATCTGCTTAAAATAGGTGCGTAGATTACCTGATCTTCCAGAGTAGCATCGAATAATGCTTTTTGCTTGGTATATAAGGTATAATCGCTTAGAGCAAAGAAATTTTCTGAAGAAAAGGTACGATCAGGGTTAGCTGCATTTGTTGCTTCTAAAAATGGAGTCCAGGTAAAATATGGTTTTGCTTTTAAAAAGTCTATAATTTCATTGGCTACTTTTGATGCACCTACTTTATCTCCTGAATACAATAGCGCACGCGCTTTTAAAGCTTTTACTGCCAAATGATTCATTCTTTGCGCTCTATTGGTAAAGTAATACGGATTACCATTGTATGCGTTTGTTGTTCCATATTTTCCAATGGTTAGAATTGGATCATTGGCCAAAAGTTTTAGTGATAAATCAAGATCAGCAATAATTTTAGCCATTATTTCGTTTGCAGGCAAAATTGGGTTGTTTACGGTTTCAAATTTATCGTAGTATGGTATTCCAGGATCGCTTGGTGATACTTTATAAATAGGTCCAAACATTCTAAGCATGTCAAATTGTAACATCGCACGAATGGCAATAGCTTCACCTTTTAATAAATCGGCTTTTTCTTCAGAAACTACTCCTTTGTGTTCGTCTAAACTTTCTAAAAATTTATTTGCTGATAAAACAGTTGCAAACGCTTTTTCCCAAATAGGTGCAATGGTTGCTTTTGGTGCTTTTTCGGCATATGAATAATTTGCCAATGGAGATTGTGCAGAGTTTGATGTCATATTGTATTGTTGTCCTAAAATCTCGATGGCATCCATAGTCAATTGTCTTCCGTAAAGGCTATTAGAAACCAATTGCATATAAAGTCCATTGTGCGCATTTTGAACTCCTGCTTCTGAACTATAAATTTGTTCTTCTAAAATTTTGTCTTGTGGCACTACATCCAAAAAATCACTACAGCTAATTGCTGTTACGGATACTAGAAAAAGGCTCGCTATTTTATATATATACTTTTTCATATTGATTAAAATGATACGTTTAAACTAAGTGAATAGATTCTTGAAAAAGGGAAATCGATACCTCGTTCTGCTTTTATAGTAGATACTCTAAAAAATTCGTTTGCCAGAGCATTAAATCCTAATGCTGTTACTCCGTTTCTTTTTAGCCATGCTCTATCTGTTATTCTATAACCAAAACGAATAGATTCGCCTGAGATATAATCGTCTTTCTGAATAAATCTTGATGATATTGGGGTATCGTTTTTTAAACCAATGGCTTTAAATTGTGCAATTTGCCCTGGTGTTGTCCAACGATCTGTAAAAGCTCTTGCATCCTGATTATCAAAAATATCAGCTTTTGCAATGTTCTCTACTTTATTGTATAGGGCTGAGTTGAATCTTTCGGCACCAAAACTGTAACGTACGTACAATCCAAAACTAAAGCCTTTGTAAGTAAGGTTTGTCGAAACTACTCCTGTTGCTGTTTCTCTTGAATTACCCATAACCACTTCATCTTTTTTATCTAAAGTAAAAGTCGATTGTCCATTTTTCTTCAGGAAAACTTCCTGCCCTGTTGCAGGATCAATCCCTAACGATGGAACTGCCCAAAGGTCGTTACTGCTTGCGCCATCGTAAAATCTGGTTAAACTTGATGTTTTTTGTGCCGCAGCATTTAAAGAAGCCAGCGCATTGTTGAAACCTCCTAATTTATTATTTCCTGATGTAGACATTAAACCTACGCCCCAAACAAAGTTGTTTTTTAAATCGTAGATAAAGTTGTAGTTAATTTTTAGCTCCAATCCTTTTGTTGTTAAATACCCAACGTTTAACGGATAACCGTCTACACCTGTCGAAGAAGCAAGATCTATCGCTACAATTTGGGGTGACGTTTTACGGCTGTATGCTCCTATGGTAGCTGTTAATCTGTTTCTAAACATACCAAGATCTAATCCTATAGATATGTCTTTGGTTCTTTGAGCTTCAAGATTAGGATTTGCAATTTGAGAAATCCCTAATCCTGCCCCAAAAACGTTGGTATTTGGATCGTAAGCATAAACATCATAAGATGCAAAACCTACTAAATTTTGATTTCCGGTTTGTCCCACATTCGCACGAACTTTTAAAATGTTTACGATGTCTTCGTTCATTTTGAATTCATGATTTAAATTCCATCCAAGTCCCACGCCCCAATAAGGTGAATATTTTTTGTTCGTTCCAAAATTGGTTGCCCCCGAAATAGTTTGGGTAAAATCGAACAAAAATCTTCGATCGTAAGCGTAGTTAATTTGGTTGGTTAAATCGACACTGCGAATTAATTCCTGAAAAACTCCTGGTTTTGCATTGGGCTCATATCCAAAAGCAAATGACGGATTCCCGGGAACTCCAATTGGAAATCCTCGTAAGGCCGATAAATAAGAGTTATTTCTCTTTTCTTCTGCCGATGCTCGAATGGTATAATTGAAAGAGTGTACGCCATTGAAAACATTAGAATATGTAGCTCCAAGGTTGGCATTCCATTTATTGGTTATCGCTTCATTTCTGGTATAAGTTCCTTTTTCTGTTGCAATCTTACTTATAAATCGAGTATCATCCGGAGATACAAATACGGTTCCTATACTACTATTTCTGGAAACTGATATTGCTCCTGTGCTTTTAAGATGCGAACTTATATCGTAATTGATTGCAAAGTTATTGGTGAAATTAAAGTCATTTCCTTTATCATAACTTGGTAAAAAGACATTGTAAAGCGGATTGATAGCATGATTTACAACCACAGCCACGTTTGTTGCTAATGGTAATGAAGAACCATCTAAATAACGTGTTATCACTCCGTTTTCGTTCACTTTTGGATAATATGGACTTACTTTTGCCCAAGTTTCGAATGAACCATATTGCGATTCCTGATTGTTTCCGCCCGAAACAAAAAAGTTATTGTTAAGGCTTAATCTATTTTTTCTGTAGTTTAATGTGGTATTATAGCCCCAAGTATTGTGCTCAGAACCTTTCATCGTTCCGGTAAGGGTTTTATAATTTCCGGCAATGTTAAATCTAAATTCTTCAGATCCTCCACCAAGAGATAAACTGTGTCCAGAAGTAATTCCCGTTTGGATAGGCTCGTTTAACCAATAGGTATTTACGCCTCTACGAACACCGGCTAAGCGTCGATTGTATTCCTGATCCCACTTGTATTGCGTCACTGCCGTCGATCCATTTGGAGCAATAAAAGCCCCCGACAGTCTTTCGAATTCCAGTTTTTGTTCAGCACTCATTAAATGATATACACTTAAATCTGCAAATTCATAGGAAGAATTGTAAACGTAAGAAAATTGCAATTTCCCCGGAATTGGTTTGTTGGTTTCAATAACAACAACTCCATTTGCAGAACGTGAACCGTACAACGCTGTTGAAGCAGCATCCTTAAGTAATGTGATACTCGCAATTCGATTAATATCAAGATCGACAACTTGTTGCAATGTTGTTGGAAACCCGTCTAAGATAAACAACGGCTGATTTGGGTCGTCTCTAAACTGACTGTCAACCTGGTTAGCACTTAAACTAGTTTGCCCTCTTACCTCGATAGTTGGTAAAATATTTGGATTCGATCCTACTAAATTATTATTCAAAACAATAAATGAAGGATCTAAACTTTTTAAGGCCTGAACAACGTTTTGCGTCGAAATTTGTCGTAATTCTTCCCCTTTATATATCGTTACTGCGCCCGTAATTAATTCTTTTTTACGAACAGTAACTCCGGTATTTACAGTAACACCTTCTAACTGTTTTGTTTCTTCGGTAAGACTTATATTTATTACTTTTTTATTGTTTACCGCAATAATTTCAGATCTGTGCCCAATGTACGAGAACAATAAAATTCCGTCGCTTGGTGCTGTAATCGTGTACTTTCCGTCAAAATCAGTTTGAGCAGTTGCATTTGTCCCTTTCACTTTAATGTTTACTCCGGGCAATGGTTCCTTCCTGTCATTGGTTACAGTACCGGAAATTTCAATATTTTTGGCTTGCTGTACAATTACTTTTTCTACACGCACTTCTTTTACTAAAATGGTGTTTCCGTTGGCAAAACTAAAATCAAAATCTTTGCTCGAAAAACTGGTTTTTAGAAGATCATTTACTCGAATTGTACCTTTTTTTAATTGTACTTTAGGTAATTTTTTAAATAAATCTTCCTGATAAATAAAGGTGTAATTGGTTTGTTGTTTGATTATGTCAAAAACTTCATCAACACTCACTGTTTTATCAGCTGCTATAACAATTTTTGCATTTTGAGAAAAGAGTTTTACTGGAGAAAAACCAAAAATTGTTGTGCAAAACAAGAAGATAAAGGTTCTCATAATGGTAATAATTAGCCCTCTTCTACAATAGAAAAGTGCGCTGGTTAATTTAAATTTCATAAATTTACATGTTAATTGGTTGGTCGGTTGTTAAAATGGATTAATTGATTAATACTCAAAAAAGGGATAAAGCGCGGTACCGTCGGAAGTCTAAACTTTAATCCCTTTTCTTTTTATTTCAATATTACTTTATGGTCTTTTATCTCATAGGCATTAATAAAATTAATATTCTTGATGGTTGTTAATATGTCTTCCAGTTTTTGATTCTTATTCAAAACTCCGTTAAATTTCACATTCCCTAAGGCTGGATCCGCAAATACAATATCCACATCGTACCAGCGTGATAATACTTTTGCAATATCTTTTAGTGGCATTCCTTTAAACACAAATAATCCTTTTCGCCAGGAAATTTCGTTGTACACATCTACTTTCGATATTGAAATGGTATTGCTATTGAAGTTTATTTTAGATTGTTGACTTGGCTCTAAAAATTCTTTTACCGTTGCATTACTTATAGCCACTTTACCTTTTACTAATGTCGTATACATTGAAGTTTCGTCACGATAAGCTTTAATATTAAACTCAGTCCCTATAACTTCAACATTTTGCGATTGTGTTTTTACTTTAAATCTCGAACCTTTATGTTTCGTACTTGGCGACACTTCAAAATAAGCTTCACCATAGACTAACTCGATTTGGCGGATTTCACCATCGACAAAAGCAACAGGATATTTTAATTGCGACTCAGAGTTTAACCAAACTTTTGTACTATCAGCCAATTGTATAAAAAACTGTCCGCCTCTTGGTATCGTTAGTGTATTGTTTGAAATAGCTTTAGTTACGTTTTTTGAATTGTAAACTATCTTTTCACCATTGCTCGAAACATTTCCTGTTGTGTAAGTTTCTCCTTTTTCTAATGCAATTACAGATCCGTCTTCTAATGTTAAAGTAGCTTTATCACTACCAATCTCAATTTTTTTATTTACAGCAACCGGTAAAGTCCCTTTTGTAGTTTTATCGACATTAAATAATAATGTAAGCGAAATAAGCATTAAAACAGATGCTGCCGCAATTACTTTAAAAGTAGATCTTGTATAAAATGGTCTTATTGGTATTACCTTAACTTTTTCAGCTTTTAATGTATCCTGAATTCTATTCAGCATTTTATTTTGAACTTCGTCTTTTACTCCCAAATCTTCGTTCCAATCCGGAGCATTTTGAAAACTCTCAAAATAATTCACCAAAAACTTATCCTCCTCCAAATTGGTTTCCCCAGAAAGATATCTGTTCAGTAATACCAAAAATTCGTCTTTTTTCATTCTTTATTAAAATTAATTGCGAGGTTATATAGTAAGTAAACAAAAAGCCATCTACCCCCTAGTCGAGATATAACTTTTTTTTATATTTTTTGAAAATTCTATATAAAAACTCAAAAAAATAAGAAAATTTTTATGCTAAAAACCAAAAAACCTAATACATTATTTAATCTGCTACTTTGAGATTTACAGAAAATAACTGCTTACTTAAAAAGATTTTTTGACAACCATAAAACCATAGCCATACTGGCAGAAGTTCCCATAGAAAGCCGAATAACGTGAAGCGCTTTTGTAATATGATTTTCGACTGTTTTTGTAGAAATATCCAAGCGTTCGGCAATTTCTTTATGTGATAATTGCTCTTCTCTACTTAGTTTATAAACTAACTGACATTTTTCGGGAAGCGCTTGTACGATTGAATTAATTTGATCCAAAAGCTCATCGTGCATCAGTTGAGTTTCGGGAGTTGAGTACTGAAAACGTTTATCTAAATCCTCAAAAAGTTCAACATGAATTTTATCTTTATTCTTTTTAAACTGATTAAAAACCTGATATCTGGCGCAAGCATACATATAACCTTTCAAAGAAATATTAATTTCAAGCTTTTCACGGTTATGCCAAATATTCATAAAGATATCCTGAATAATATCCTCGCACAACTCCTTGTCTTTTAATACATTATAAGAGGAAACAAATAAAGATTGCCAAAATTTATTGTATAATTCAGTCAACGCAGACTCATCCCCATTTCGCAGGCGATTGATTAAAATTATATCACTATTTAAATCTGATTTTGACAATTAGTTCTTTTGAAAAAATTTATTTTGAGCAAACATAATAAAATAATTCAATAAATTTAATTTGGTAGTAGCCAAGAGCTTCTGTTCTAATAATGCCAAACCTCTTTAAACTCTACCAATTTTATCGATATTTAAATTTAATCTAGAAATAATGTATGAAATTTTTAAATTCTTAATTCTTTCCTGTTATAAAAACAGATTTCTTAACACCTTTTCAATACTAAAGTTTGTTGTGTTTTTTTTCGGTTAATTTTTGAAAATAAAATGTCTGTAGTTAATTTCTTTAAATTTAAAATTTGGAAGTTTTTTGATTGTAATAAAAGGAATATTAAAAGTTTTGTTCTAATTGTTGAACATATTCTTTTAACCTAAATTTGTTTAATAAAATGAGCTTAGATTTCTCTAAAGTAAAAAAAAACTAAAAAAAGTGGACGAATGAAGAAACTAATACTGTGTGTTATTGGAATAATATTTATCGGTTGTTCATCCACTAAATATAAGCAAATCGAAAATCTTAAACATAGTGCTAAAGACAGTAAATGCTCAATTGTTACATCGAATAAAAATTTCTTTCCTTTAAAAGAAGTGCTTAAGAAACTGGATACTGAAATAAGTAGTAATTTTTTAGCTATTTTTTCTTGGGTAAATCATTTACCTCGAGCGGGTACAAATGATTTTCAATGTTTGATATATGACTACTACAAAGAACTCATTTATTATACATATAATAAAGAGCAAGATATATATGATATAAAAATCAGCATCACAGATACAAGTAAATTTTATACCGAAAAACTTATTTTAAAAAACTATCTTTCATTAGATACAGCCAATTCTTCAAAATTATACAAACTAAAATTTCAATCTGCAGAAATTGGAACGGATTATAATTTATTAGATTTAAAGAAACATAAAATTTTATGCTTTAAGAACATCGTCCTTGATCAAAATGAAAAATAGTAAATAAATATTATTGTTATTTTTTTAATCTAAACAACAACAATAATATTCTAGTCACCTAGGTATTTGAGGCTTTATTTTTTTTGTAATAAGCGCAGAAGGATTCGAACCTTCGACCGTCCCGATTGAAAATAGGGATGCTCTATCTAGCTGATCTATAAATCTCTTTATTTTAAACAGCGCAAAATTTAAAAAATCCCCATATTTTCCGGTTTGATCGTAAAACCTATCCGTATCATACTTTTATGTTCTTGATAATCAATCAGACTTTCTGTATACCCCACAAACCATTGAAGCGTTAAATAATAATTTTCAGTTTTATAAGGTCTCCAGTTTACTTGCGTCTGCAATGATCCGTAATTAATAAGACCGCTTCCTTTCCTGAAAAGAATATCGGCGCTCCATCTTCCGGGCTGTATCTGATAAGTTGCACTTGCTTCACCATAGCCTACATATTTTGTAAGTTCAGGGTTATCTTCTTTATCCACAAGCGGAATCCAACCTCTTAGTCCAACAATCCATCGTGGAGAAATTTGTGATTTTAATGAAAATGCAAGCATATTCCAAGTTCTCGAGTAAATAGAGTCTCTACCGTTTGATTCGTGTTCTAACGAGATTGTTCCGTAAGTAAGTCGGTTGCCCTTTAGATAAAACGGACGAACGATGGCTACACCAGGATTAAAATTAATTTCTGAAAATGGTTTAGAACTTGCATAAATATCCCAAAACGCTTTTTGTGTATACATTAAATAAGGAAAAAAACCACCCCACAAAGGCTTCGATTTTAATCTTAATTTAAAACTTACCTGATACTTTACATCAGAATTATCACGCGTAATGCTGGTATTTATTGGTACGCCAGTTAAAAAATAATTGTCTTTATGAACAGAAAAACTAGGTTCTTTTAACAGCGAATCTGCTGCGCGAAAATTTTTCTTTTCTTCTAAAATTTGAGAAATTTGAGAATTTGATTTGATTGAAAATAAAACAAAAAAAATCAATAGGTATTTGAAATGCATGTATCTGTATTAAATTGTAATTATTTTAAATTTTTAAAATAAATGTACTTTTTTTTAACACATCGCATTAACTCAATAAAAATAAGGTTAACTCAATAAATTTACACTGTTTTTTTTAGGGATCACAAAATTTTACAGAAACCACTAATCATCTGTAAAAAAAAAGAACCACAATACATTATTATACAACCGTTTAAGCTTTAACTTTTCATGTTTTGCATTGTCTAATACGCTGTTTTTTTCAAACAAAAGGTAAATCAGAATAAATCTTAACAAGTCAAAAACAGGCATTTCTGCAATTATTTTAGTACCTTGTAGTACCTAAGTTTCTTTTACACTACTAAAAAAGTGTGAATTTATATTTCTACAAAATCTAATCGTAAGACCTTTTTTATGAAAAAAATCCCTCTATTATTATTCCTTGTATGCTTGTTTATTTCATGCGAAAATAAAAAAGAAATTGAACTCCAAAAAAGAGAACAAGCTTTGAACTTAAGAGAAGAAAAAATAGTCGAAAAAGAAGCTGACTATCAAGCATTACTCCTGTTTCGAGATAGTATTTATGCCTTAAAAGATTCTATCAAAAACAATATTACTTCAGTAAAAGAATGGCCTGAAAATATTAAGGGTATCTGGAACAGTAAAATGCTTTGTCGTGAATCGAAATGTAATCAATACGTAATAGGAGATCAGCGCAATGAAACCTGGGAATTTTTATCGGATTCGACAGGAATTTATACGAATGTTCTAAATAATAAAAAGCTCATTCGCATATTTAAAGCAAAATATATTGATGATAAAATTATGCTTGAATTTAAAACTGATAGTATTTCGAAAAATAATGCAAAAATAAATGTTGTTCTTGATGATATAAAAGATAATGTCATTAAAGGCACTCAGACTATTACGGGACAAGATAATTGTACTGCGAGATTTTCTGTAGAACTTACTCTTCCACAAAAAAAATAATATATGTTTTTAAGTATACAACACCTTAGCCTGCCTATTGAAGATCCTCTGTTAAAATTTCTAATTGAGCTTATTATAATATTATGTATTCCTCTTTTATTAAACAAGATAAAAGTACCACATCTTTTAGGTCTTATCATTGCCGGAGCTGTAATAGGTCCTAACGGATTTAATGTACTAGCCAGAGATAGCAGCGTTGTGGTAACAGGTACAACGGGACTTCTCTACATCATGTTTTTGGCAGGACTTGAGATTGACATGGGAGATTTTAAAAAGAATAAATGGAAAAGTATCACCTTTTCCATCTATACTTTTATAGTACCATTTGTGCTAGGGCTTATTGGCGGTTATTATATATTGCATTTCTCCGTTTTAACCACAGTATTATTTGCCAGCCTCTTTTCGTCTCATACTCTTATCGTATATCCTATGATAAGCAAACTTGGCATCGCTAAAAAACTGGCCGTAAACATAACTGTTGGCGGGACAATGATTACAGATGTACTATCATTGGTTGTATTGGCTGTGGTGGTTGGCATGTCGCAAGGAGAAGTAGGAACTTCATTCTGGGTAAAATTATCCGTTTCTATGATAGTGTTTGCACTTATAGTTTTAATCGTGTTTCCTATTATAGCGCGTTGGTTTTTTAAGAATGTCGAAGATAAAATTTCGCAATATATATTTGTTATTGTCATGATATATCTTGCTGCTTTATTGGCAGAATTAGCCGGAATTGAAGCGATAATTGGAGCTTTCTTTGCCGGTCTTGCGCTAAACAGACTTATACCACATACTTCATCACTTATGAACCGCGTAGAATTTGTTGGAAACGCAATTTTCATTCCCTTCTTTCTTATAAGTGTTGGTATGCTTATCGATTTTAACGCTTTTATTCAGAGTTGGGAAACATTGGGTGTAGCTTCGATTATGCTTATAGCTTCGATTGGAGGAAAATACGTAGCAGCTATTTTAACTAAAAAAACATTCAGCCTTACTAATGATGAGGGTACACTTATTTTTGGAATGAGTGCAGCTTCTGCGGCAGCGACATTAGCATCTGTAATGGTTGGATACAATATTATTTTATTCGAAAATGAAGCCGGAGAACCTGTGCGTCTTTTAAATGAACATGTACTTAACGGAAGTATTTTACTGATATTGGTTTCTTGTACTATTTCATCATTTGTTTCGATGGCAAGTGCTCAAAGAATAGCAGATTCTGATAAAGAAGAAACGGTAGCAGGAACAAGTCACGAAAATGAAAAAATTCTGTTAGCGTTAAACCATGAAAACACCGTTGAAAAAATAGTTAATCTTGGCTTGCTCATTAAAACTCAAACCAATAAAGACAGTCTGTTTGCTGTAAATATAATCAATGAAGACAAAAGCGAATCTTCTTCTAAAAATGCAGAAAAACTACTTGGTGAAGCAGTAAATATGGCTGCTGGAGCAGATGTAAAAATAAATCCTATTACCAGACATGACAATGATGTAGTATTAGGTATTAGCAATGTTGTAAAAGAACAAAATATTACCGATTTAATCATTGGATTAGAAGAAGAAAAAGGTTTCTCCTCTTCGTTTACATATAATCTTTATAATGGATACTTACGAAATAAGGAAATAAATGTCATTATATATCACGCTGTTCAACCGGTTGCCACGATAAAAAAATACGCTGTTCTTATCCCTGCAAATGCAGAACACGAACCAGGTTTTTTTCATTCATTATTAAGAGTCTGGAATATTGGCAAAAATTCAGGAGCAAAGATGAGCTTTTATGCCAACGATAAAACAACCGAAATTTTAAAGAGCATTATAAAAAAAGCAAATATTGAAGCTGTTTTTAATACCGTAACTACATGGCAGGAAGCTCAGGAAACAGCCTGCAATTTACTACAGGACGAGGGTTTGATTGTTTTAATGGCAGACAGAGGAATGAATTCCTATATTTCACAAATGCAAAATGTACCTGAAATTTTAAATAAGAATCTGAGTAACAACAATTATATACTAATTTATCCTTTTTCGAAAATTGACAAAACTGTTACTGAAAAGAGAGCTGTAAGTAACCTAGACGATTTTGCTGATATTGGAAAAATTATTGGACGAATTTTTAAATAAAATTAAACACAAATAAGATAAGATCACCACAAAACAAAAAAACCACTCGATTTGAGTGGCTTTTTTTTGTAGTGAACGCAGAAGGATTCGAACATTCGACCGTCCCGATTAAAAATCGGGATACTCTATTTAGTTGAGCTATCAATTTGACTCATTTATTAATTTTTCAACTCTAACCCTACTTTTCCATTTCTTGACTTCTAATTCACGTTTATAAGCCAGTGATTTGGTTTCAAATTCTTCAAAATAAATTACAATCCAATCCTTTGCTTTACCAGTGAATCCAGAATGATTTGATAGATGCTTGCGTAATCGTTCTTGTAAACTTTCGGATGTATGACCAACATAATATTGATTTAATAAATTTGAATAAAGAATATAGAAAAAACTCATATCTTTTTTATCTCTTTTTCTTAACTCTCTGATAACACCAAACTTAACTTTTTATATTTCTGAACTTTTGAAAGGTTTTTCCTTAACCGTTTGTGCTTTTTGCAATTTTTACTTTTATAAGGGGTGCTCTTTTGTTGAATTTTTAGATTTCTGGAAGATTATAAAGGGATTTATTACCTGAATGCTTCTTAATACTTTATTAATCTCGCAAAGACGCTAAGGCGCTAAGTTTTGTTTTATTCTTATATATAATAGGTATTAAAAACAAACCCGACAGGTTTTAAAAACCTGTCGGGTTCATGCGCGCCAACTCATGCCTTATTTACATATAGACAAAACTAATCGAAACGAATAGCTTTAACTGGCGATATCTTCGTTATTATATAGGACGGGATTAACAACACAACAAAACAAACTGTTACGGTAAGTAAATTCAACAAAGCGATATAACCTAAATTCAAGTATACCGGAGCTTGGTTGACGTAGTAATTTTCAGGATTCAATTTAACAACCCCAAACTGCTGTTGAATTACCAACAACGAAATACCAATTAAATTACCCCAGAACAATCCACGAACGATAAGATAAAAAGCATTGTACAGAAATATTTTACGAACTGTCCAGTTATTAGCTCCCAAAGCTTTAAGAATTCCTATCATTTGGGTACGTTCTAAAATAAGAACCAATAAAGCAACTACCATATTAATTGTAGCCACCAAAATCATTACAACCAATATCACTATTATATTAAAATCAAACAGCTGCAACCAATCGAAAATATAACTGTATTTTTCTTTTATTGTTTTTGTATCTAAACTTGAAGCCGTCTTCTCGTAAACTTTATCACCAACAACTTTAATATCATTGAAATCTTTAATAAAAACCTCAAACGCACCCACTTGATCTGAATTCCATTTATTGATTCGCTGGATATGACGAATATCACCTAATATGTATGTTGCATCAAAATCCTGAAAACCAGAATTAAAAATACCGGCAATCTTAAAACGTCGACTATTGGGCAATTTCCCCTTTTCTTCTTTCATAAAAAAGGTATTAAAATAATCTCCGACTTTTAGATTAAGTCTATCTGCGAGAAATCTTGAAATTAAAACATCTTCATTTAAAGATTTAGAATAATCTGGCAGTTTACCAGCAACTAAATACTCTTGTATGTTTTTCCAATCATAATCTGCTCCCACTCCTTTAAAAACGATTCCTTCAAATGCATTTTCCGTCCTGATTATTCCAGCCTTACTAGCGATTGCTTGAATATGACTAACTTCTGGGACTGACTTAAAATCTGGGTAAAAATCTTGTTTTTTGGATATTGGAACTAAAGTAACTTCTGAATTATTATTATCGTAATTCGATATTATAATTTGACCATTAAAAGCCGATACTTTGTCACGTATTTTTTTTTGTAATCCAATTCCAGTCGCAACCGAAACTATCATCATTATTATACCAATTGCAATAGCCGAAATGGCGATTTTTATGATCGGTGCCGAAATACTACTTTTAAAATCTCTGGCAGTAATAAGCCGTTTCGCTATAAAATATTCTATATTCAAAGTTTCAGCTATCTAAATATTATTAATTATCCTTTTCGTAATCGAACGAATCAAAATTACATTTTATAAAACAAAAAGAATTACATCTTTTTAAGTTCTTATAAAGGTAACTTCTTTTTCATTTCTTCTACGATATTATAGGCCGCAGGGCAAATCGCCACATTTTTCAATGTGAGGTCCGTAATTTGATGAAACTTTTTACGATCTGTATGAGGAAACTCTCTGCAAGCTTTTGGACGAACATCATAAATCATGCAATAATTATCATTATCCAAAAAGGCACAAGGAACACTTTTTAGCACATAATCTTTATCTTCATCAATTCGCAGATATTGCTCAATAAACTGTTGTGGCTTTTGCCTAAATGACTTCGAAATTCTCTCAATATCTGCCAAAGTAAATAACGGCCCCGTTGTTTTACAACAATTAGCGCATTCTAAGCAATCTGTTTTTTTAAACTCAGCATCATGCAAATCCTGCATGATGTAATCCAAATTCTTAGGTTGTTTCTTTTTAAGCTTATCGAAATACTTTTTATTCTCGATATGCTTATCTTTGGCTAACTTATTTAAGTTATTTAAAATTTGTTTCAAGTTTAATTTTTAAAGTTGATTTGCAAAATTAAACAACTTTAAACTTGAAACCTTAAACTTTGAATTAAAATACGATGAAAGATCTTTTTGGAAAAGCAATGCTCGACTTTCAAACCAATAATTCACCTCAAGACATCATTACAGAAACCACAATTTCTGAAGAAGACGAAATGAGTGTCGACTATTTATTTCGGTCTTATAACGAAATGCCTAAACTCGAACAAAAAGCACTTCAATTGGCAATTGGAAAAACCCTAGATGTTGGATGTGGCGCAGGAAGCCATACCTTGTCTTTGCAAAATGATAGAAATTTAGATGTAACATCAATAGATATCTCTGAAAAAGCGATTGAAACCTGCAAACTCAGAGGCGTAAAAAATGCTCAAGTTCAAAATATCCTTAACTTTGAAGGTGAAAAATTTGACACGATTATTCTTTTAATGAATGGTGTAGGAATTTTTGGCAAATTAGACAATTGCAACAAGTATTTATCTAAATTAAAATCTCTTTTAAATTCCGGTGGACAAATCTTATTAGACAGCTCTGATATTATCTATATGTTTGATGAGGATGAAGATGGCGGAAAATGGATTCCTTCAAATAATGATTATTACGGCGAACTTGTTTTTAACATCTCCTACAAAGGAGAAAAAGAGGAGCCTTTTGACTGGTTATATTTAGACTACAACACTCTTCAAAATGCAGCAATTGCAAACGGATTAAAATGTGAGCTAATTTTAGAAGGCGAACATTATGACTATTTAGCAAAACTTTCAATAGAATAAATATCAATATTATGGATCCAGTAGATTTAGAAAAGCTAAAATACCCTATCGGAAAGTTTGAAGCCCCGAAAGAATATACTTCTGAGTATTTATTAGCAAAAATTGCGATCATCGAATCTTTTCCAGAAAGATTACGAAAAGAAACTGCTCAGTTAACAGAAGAACAATTAAACACGCCATACCGACCTGGCGGCTGGACGATTCGACAAGTGATTCATCATTGCGCGGAAAGCCATATGAATTGCTACATCAGAATTAAGTGGTCTTTAACAGAAAACAATCCAGTGATAAAAGCTTATGATGAAGCACTATGGTCTGAACTACCCGATAGCTTAACCATGCCTATTGAACCAACGTTGAATTTACTAAACGGATTACATTTTAGATTGGCTTATATAATGAAAAATTTATCACCTGCTGATTTAGAAAAGTCATTTATTCATCCGGAAAACAATTCTGAATATCATGTAAAGCAAATAATAGGAATGTATGCGTGGCACAGTGAACATCATTTAGCACACATTACAAATGTAAAACGATTAAAAAACTGGAAGTAAAAAATCCTGTTTCCTTTTTACACACTGTGTAAAATTTACCTAAAAAGTAAAAATCTCTTCAATTGAAGAGATTTTTACTTTTTTCCATTTAAGGAATATTTAAATACTTGTGAGTTTGAAGAGATACTCTCCACTTAGGATTATTCATTACATAATCTACTATCAACGGAGTCATTTCTTCTTTTTTACTCCATTCGGGCTGAAGAAACAAAATAGCATTATCATTTACTAGTTCCGCCTGCTCTTCCGCAAAAATAAAATCGTGTTTATTATAAATAATCACTTTTAACTCATGCGCATTATCATATACAGTTTGAGTTGGTAGTTTATTCTTTTTTGGAGAAAGGCAAATCCAATCCCAAATACCAGTTAACGGATAAGCTCCAGAGGTTTCAATATGAACTCTTAAGTTTTTATTTTTTAATTCCTGCGTTAACAAACTCATATCCCAAGTTAATGGCTCACCTCCTGTAATTACAACAGTATCAGCCTGACTTGACGCATTTTTCACAATTAAATCAACACTTGTTGGCGGATGCAATTCTGCATTCCAGCTTTCTTTCACATCACACCAGTGACAACCAACATCACAACCTCCAATTCGTATAAAGTAAGCGGCTGTCCCAGTATGAAAACCTTCTCCCTGAATGGTATAAAACTCTTCCATCAAAGGCAACATCGCTCCTTTATTAACTTCTAATTGTATTTCTTTTGATAACATTATTATATTTTAAAGTGCAAAGATAGTCAATTAAATACGGAACAAAAAAAACCGATAGTTGTTTGAACTATCGGTTTTTTATTAAACTGAAAATCTATTATTATTTTAAACTTTTTACAGATTGCGCAGCATAAGCATTTGCAGGATCTAAAACTAAAGTTTTATTAAAATACTCAATAGCTTTTGCTTTATCAGTATTAGCGTAACTAGCACCAATACTATTGTAAGCTTCTATTACTTTTTTCATAGTAGCAGGTTTTGCTAACTCCTCTGCACCTTTAGCAGTAGTTCTTGTAACATACTCTTCGTAGTTTTTAATGATCAAATCATCTTTCTCTAGCAAGTTGTTAATTCTACCTTTGTATAAGTATGCCTCATCATAAGTTGGAGAAGCTTCTAAAATTCTATCAAAAGCAGCATCTGCTTTACCTAAAGCAACAGCATCTGCAGCACCATTGGTTTTATTTGCATTAGCATAATACAAAGAGATACCATAGTAAACATTATCATCTAAATAATTTTTAGATTCTTTGTTAGCTGTACCAAACTCAAAAATTGTAGCTGCTTGTGCAAATTGTTTTTTACCAAATAATGCTTTTCCTAAATCAGCTAATTCCTCAACTACTAAAGGCTCTAAGTCAATCGCTTTTTTAAGATCAGCAACACCAGCATCAAAAGAAGCTTGATCTACAGTTCCGTCAGCAGCAGTTCCTTTTTTAATTTTTGAAAGACCTAAATATAAATAATCTCTACCAATTACTTTGTTTGAAGGTACTTTCATATAATCTTCAATAGATTTAATAGCAACTTCTACATTACCATTTTCGTAAGCAGCGTATCCTAAATATCTGTAAATTCTAGGATTAACTTTATCTTCAGCAATCATTTTATTTGCTACAGTCTCTAAACTTTTATAATCTTTAACTAAGATCAAGAAATCTGCGTGACGCATTTTTGAATCTAAAGAATAATCTGTTAGACTTAAATATTTCTCATAGTTAGTAATTGCATTTTGCATATTAACTTTAGAAGTAGAAGGTTTGTTTCTTCCCCATTTGTAATATGTCTCTGCCAATTCTCTGTAAACTGGACCGTAATTAGGATCAATAGCAATAACTTCATTAAAAGCTTTAATTGCTTCATCATAAGACTTAGCACCTTTTAACAAAACTCCTAATTGCATTTTAGCTCTTAAAAGCGTCGGATCTGCAGTAAATGCATCGCGATACGATTTGTAAGCATCATTTTGATTGTTTGCACCGTAATATGCATCTCCAATTGTTAAAAGTGCATTTGCATTTTGTGGATCAACTAATAAAGCACGTTTTACAGATGCTATAGCATTTGTATAATCTGGAGAAGTTGAATTAATATAAGCTCTACCGATATAGACAAACTCATCAACATCTTTACGTTTCATGTCTTTTGTTGCTAAACCAAAGTTAGCTTGCGCTGCAGCAACATTCTTTGCATCAAGATCTAACTGACCTAATCCAATATAATTTAAGTTTTTCTTGTCTGATGCTTGTAATCCATTATTGTAATAAATTTTAGCAGAATCAGCAATACCTTGATTTAAGTATACATTACCTAAAACAAAATTAGCTTCTCCATCAGAAGGTTTTGCTTTGATGATTGCTTTTAGCAATGATTTTGCTTTTTGAAATTGTTCTGCATCAATTGCTTTTTTAGCTTCCTTGATATCTTGTGCATTTGCTACAGAAACTGAAGCAACTACGGCAAGAGTAAAAATTTTAAATTTATTCATCTTTAATTGTAATTAATTTATTCTTTATCTTTAATAATTTGATTCCTTATTTTAAGCTTTCTTCCAGGAGTCCTTACCGGTAATAACCCAGATTTTAAAACAATCCTCTGTCCAATATCTCCAGCAATGAATGAAGCAAACCCCATTCCTAAACCAGAATAACCCTGGCAATTTACAATAAACAAATCACGTGCCAAAGGATATTTTACTTCAGCAAGATCATTTTGAGTTGGACTATAATATTGATTATCATTTAATCCTTTAACACTCAAAACGTTTATTTTTTTAATAACATCGATCATATTAGGCGAAGGCTGAGACAACCAGTTTACACCAACAACCCCAATCATTCCGTCATTTTCAGACACGAATTTAATAACTTCGTCATTAGTTTTAAAAGAAAAAACTCCTTTTACTGGAACATCTTTAACTTTTGCCAACTCTTTCATGTAACGCACTGTACTAGAATTCGGATTATCAAATACAAGACCTTTAATTCTAGGATCTGATTTACCTTGCATAAAATCAATTACCGTTTTCAACGCAATTAATGTATCATTATTGCTTTTACTTGAAATAAAAGCAATCGCATCTATTGCAAAAGGGGTAACTCTAGGATTAATTTTGTTTTTTTCAAATTTAGCAATTTCATCCTTAGTAAGATCTCTTGCCATCACCGCAACTTTTGTTTTCTGATTTAATAAATCATTTACAAGCTCCGCTTCTGACTTTGGTTTTACATTAATTTTAGCATCATAATAAGTTCCTTCAAAAACAGCAACCTGATCGTCTACAATTGGCTTTATTGTTTCATCAACAGTAATATCAATAGATCCTTTTAAAATTGTTTCTTTATCAGCTTCGTTTTTACTTTTTTGGTTACACATGGCAAACAAAAAAACAAAAACAACTAAGCCTGCAATCTTACTATATTTTAACATGTTATTCTGCGTTTGAATTAATTAATCTTAAAAAGCGAATTGCCGAATATACGATCAACAATCCACCAAAAGCATACCTGTATTTAGGTTCCATATCTAATGGAAGCTTCTTCCAAAACATAATCATTAAACCTAGCACAAGATATATTAAAAAAAACAGTATTCCTAAAACAAGAAGAAATCGCTCTTTGAGCGATTTCTTCTGAATATTATTAAGCATATCTTTTAACATTATTCTGCAGATTGAATAGTAATAGGAAGAGAGTAAAGTACCCTAACTTTTTTACCATTTTGCTCGCCAGGAGTCCATTTTGGACATTTTTTAAGAACACGAATTGCTTCTGCTCCTGTACCGTAACCGATATCCCTTAAAACTTTAATGTCGGTTAATGAACCGTCTTTTTCAACTACAAAAGTAACATAAACTTTACCTTTTAAACCTTCTTCTTCCGGAGTCTTATAATTGTTTCCTACGAATTTGTAGAATTTATCAATTCCTCCAGGGAAATCTGGTTTTACTTCGATACCTGCAGTATTATAAACATTGTTATCTTCTTGCACAATCTCCGCTACCGGTCCTTTACCAACTGGTTCATCAACAGTTAAAACTGCGTCTGGATCTCCTTTGATAGTTTCAGAACCTACTTTTTTATCTTTAAGATCTTCAATTTTTGGAGGATCTTCAGTAACTTCATTAGCCTTAGCTACAACCGGTTTCACAAACTTAACCTGATCCACTTTTGGTGGTGGTGGTGGTGGTGGTGGTTGATTAGGCTTTACTTCCTCTTTTTTAGGAGGTAATTTTACTGTTGCAATCTTAATATCGTTATTTACTTCTTCTTCTTTAGAATCTGGCAACAAACTTATAATAAGAGGAGCTGCAATAGCCAAGCTAAAAATAATCGAACCCAAGATAAGTGCTCTTACCGTTGTTTTACCGTTCGATTTTCTTAACTCATATGCACCATATATCTTATTACGTCCTTCGAATACGATATCAAGCCACTGATTTTTAATTATATCTAATTTCATTTTTCTTGATTATTAAGTTATCGAATAATAATTTTAATCTTATTTTTTCTCTAACAATTTTGTTTCCTCTGGTGTAAACTCAGGAACAATCGCATAAGTAGAAACTCCAGTTATAGCCATTTCATCCAAGATATCAACCAAATTACGATAATTTGATTTTTTAGTTGGCTTGATGATAACAATAATTCCTTTTTTCTTATCACCTGTATATTGAACTACAGCTTTCTTTTGAGTCAATAGTTCTCTACGAATCCCATCCTTACCATATGCAATATCTTTTGGACCAATCTTAGGAGTAGCCAATAATCCCATATAATAAATCATTTTATTATCTTCTCCTAACATCACAGTCATTGTACGATTTTCATCAACTTTAACCGGCGGAGTTTTATCATCTGGATCTTTATCTGGTAAAGATAAATCCATCGATTGAGGTTTTGACAACGATGTTGTTAGCATAAAGAACGTGATCAATAAGAATGCCAAATCCACCATAGCCGTTAAATCGACTTTTGAACTTTGCTTTTTACTTCTTACTTTACCACCTTTTCCGCCACCACCGTCGCCGGTATTTAATTCAGCCATTTTAGTGTATATTTTTTAATTAAAAGTCTCTTCCTCTCATACCTGTAACTAAGTTAAAGGAATTGATTTTTTGATCTTGTAAAATATCCATGATCTTTTTGATTTGTGGATATTCTTCTTTAGCATCTCCTTTAATTGCAATCTGCAATTCTTTATCATCAAGATCAATAGCAGCTCTTCTTGAAACTAAAAGCCATTCTTTTAATTGATTATCCAAAGAATCGATTGGAATTCCAGGTTGATTTGCTTTAGTTCTATCAGACGCTTTCATTGCAATAATATCTTTCAAATTTGCAACTGGCACACCGAAGTCATCCATTAAAGCAAATTTTTCTTTATCATCTTCTGAAAAAGTCACGCCGAATTTTGCACCCATTCCTTCAAGAGTTCTTTTACGAATCTCTCTTCCTTTAATGTCAAAAAACACTTTGCTTTTCCCGTCTTTGTCTTTTCCTACTGTAATAATAGCTAAATCCGAATCCGGTAATTTAGTTTGAGCAACAGAAGAAGGCATATCTACAGGAAGTGCTTCTGGCACCTTAGCAGTAGCGGTCAAAATAAAGAACGTAAGCAAAAGGAACGCAACATCACACATGGCAGTCATATCTGTCGATGTTGACTTTTTTTTCATTTTTATTTTAGCCATTATCTTTTATTTTATTTTGATATAATTAATTATAATTAATACTAATCAAAAATTAATTATTGTTTCAAACTTCCTCTGAATCTTCTGTAAGTATTTACAATTGTAGTACCAGCCTCATCGATAGAGTAAGTTAAATCATCAATCTTAGCAGTAAAGAAGTTGTAAGAGATAATTGCTAAAACTGAAGTAGAGATACCTGTTGCAGTGTTGATAAGTGCCTCAGAAATACCTGTTGCAAGAGCAGCTTGATCTGGAGTTCCAGCAGAAGCTAACGCACCAAACGCTTTAATCATACCTGATACAGTTCCTAATAATCCTCCTAAAGTTCCTAATGATACTAAAGTAGAGATAATAGTCATATTTTTTTCTAACATTGGCATTTCTAATGAAGTTGCCTCTTCGATTTCTTTGTGGATTACTTCTGAAGCTTCTTCACTGTTGAAACCTTCTTTTTTAACATCTTGATATTTAATCAAAGCAGATTTAATTGCATTTGCAACTGAACCTTGTTGTTTGTCACATGAAGCGATAGCAGCCTCAATGTTTCCTTCTTTAATACTTCCTTGTACATTTTTCATAAATGCATCTAAGTTAGCTTTACCAGCAGCTTTACCAATAACGATAAATCTTTCAATAGAAAAAACAACAACCATTAAAAACATTCCTAATAATACTGGTACAATAAAACCTCCTTTATATACCATTCCTAATGTATTGATTGGGTGACCTGTTTCAGGATTTCCTCCTTCAAAGTTAGCAGGTGAACCCATAACAAATTTCCAAATAAACACCCCAACTAAAATACACGCAACAATAATGATTCCAGTAATCATTCCTCCTCCATTTGAAGTGCTTTCTTTTTTAACTTTAACGTTTGCCATTTTTTTTAATTTTAATAGTTTTAAATAATTTTATTTTTTAGTTATATTTAACTTGTAGAGGAGCAAATTTATACGTTTAGTTTAAATAAAAAAACTTTTTTTAATTTAATTGAACGAAATTTAACGTCAATTTAAAAAATATCTCATTAAATTGGCCTCATCATTTTTTAAATAAGACAAAAAAAAGGACGATTAATGGGAAAATTACAACGTTTTAGTAAATATTCAAACATTCCTTTGATATCTTCTTAAAAAGTTGCGAAATTATTTTTTATATATTTTTCAATCGAAAAAAGCTTTTTCCTACTAAAAAAAACGAGCTCAAAATGTTAAAAAACCAAGCAATACTCTTATAATCATCTAAATTACAAATAAAAACATGGATAAAAGGGATAATTTCATTCAAGATATAAACAATGGGTACCTTTCTAAAGGTGATAGTATAATTCTAGGAGGTGCAATTTTAGACGGCGAACCTCTTGCTGATGTTCACGTCAAAATTCCTTTAAAAACACTAAACCGCCACGGACTCATTGCTGGCGCAACGGGAACTGGAAAAACAAAAACGATACAAGTATTATCTGAACAGCTTTCGAATGTTGGGATTCCTGTACTGATGATGGATATTAAAGGTGATTTTAGTGGAATCGCAAAAGAAGGTAAGGAAGAAGGTTTTATTACTGAACGCCATGCTAAAATAAATATACCCTATAAAGTTGCTTCATTTCCTGTAGAACTAATGTCACTTTCTAAACAAGATGGCATTCGTTTAAGAGCGACGGTTTCGGAATTTGGTCCTGTTCTATTCTCAAGAATTTTAGACTTAAATGATACTCAGGCCGGCGTAGTTGCAGTAATTTTTAAATATTGCGACGATAACAAAATGCCTTTACTTGATTTAAAAGACATTAAAAAAGTAATTAATTATATTACTGAAGAGGGTAAAGACGAAATCTCTGCCAATTACGGCAAAATTTCTACTGCAACTACAGGAACTATTCTCAGAAAAATTATCGAATTAGAACAACAACGTGGCGATTTGTTTTTTGGAGAATTATCATTCGAAATTGATGATTTGATGCGAATTGATGAAAATGGCAAGGGATATGTAAACATCATTCGCTTGACGGATATTCAGGATAAACCAAAATTATTCTCGACTTTTATGTTGAGTTTATTAGCTGAGATTTACCAACAAATGCCAGAAAAAGGAGATGTTGCTCAACCTGAATTGGTTATTTTTATTGATGAAGCGCATTTAATTTTTAATGAGGCCAGTAAAGCGCTTTTGGAACAAATAGAGACTATTGTAAAGCTGATTCGTTCTAAGGGTGTTGGAATTTATTTTGTAACGCAAAACCCTATGGATGTACCAAGTGGTGTTTTGGCACAATTAGGATTAAAAATTCAACATGCATTGAGAGCATTTACTGCAAATGACAGGCAAGCGATTAAAAAAACAGCAGACAATTATCCTACTTCACAATATTACAAAACAGATGAATTACTAACTAGTTTAGGAATTGGAGAAGCTCTTGTTACTGCTTTGAATGAAAAAGGTATTCCAACACCTCTTGTTGCCACGATGATGCGTGCTCCTATGAGCAGAATGGATGTTTTAACACCTGACGAAATCGAAGCTATTAACAGTAAATCGAAACTGGTAAAAAAATATATTGAAGAAATTGATCGCGAAAGTGCTTATGAAATTTTAACCAAAAAAATTACCGACGCTGAGCAAGCTAGTGCTGAACAAGAAGAACAAACTCCAACGCGATCTTCAAAAGCTGAACCAAGTACAACAAGTGTTGTTACAAAATCAGTTTTGAAAGTGGTTACAAGTGCTACTTTTATAAGAGGTGTTTTTGGAGTTTTATCTAAAATATTCAAAAAATAAAAAATTCCCAAATGTAAGTAATATAAGTTAATTTATATACCAAGTATCTAAATATCAAACCCGACTGGTTTTTTAAAACCAGTCGGGTTTACTATATCCATAGCTTTCATATGAACTTATATGGTTTAAAAAAATTAGGCGTTTTGCAGCAGTTCTAAAATTTTGTTTTCGACCTCTGCTGTGTTCCAGATATTTTCAATATTATCGAGTTTTAAAACCTCTTCCATAATTCCGTTTTGGAAATCTCCAATTGCCAAAGCTTCGGCGTATGGGCGATCGCTAAAAGTTACACGACTGTAAAGCGGAATCCATTTGTCTGGATGTTTGTCTGAGAATGCTTTCTCTATTTTCTTTTGCAGTAAGAATTTTTCATCTGCTGTTTTGGTGCTCATTTCCATGAAATTTCGGTACGAAAGTTCTGCAATAGCATCGGCATTTGGTTTACGTGAAATTTGATATTCTGAGAAAATCTTCTTCCAATCGTTTCCGTATTTTTCGATCATTTCGTTTAAAACCGTAATATCTTCAAAGCCTGCATTCATTCCTTGTCCATAAAACGGAACAATAGCATGACAAGCATCTCCAATTAAAGCAATTTTATCTTCATAAGTCCATGGAAAACATTTCATAGTAACCAAAGTACTTGTTGGGTTCTTAAAGAAATCTTCGGCTAATTTTGGAATCACTTCAATCGAATCCGGGAAGTTTTTCTCAAAGAAATCTTCTACCATTTTTCGATCAGTTAGCGAAGCAAATGAATTTTCGCCTTCAAAAGGCATAAATAAAGTACAGGTAAAACTTCCATCAAGATTAGGAAGCGCAATTAACATATATTCGCCACGAGGCCAAATATGAAAAGAATTCTTATCCAGTTTATGAGTTGCATCGGCATTTGCTGGAATATTCAATTCCTTATACCCCATATTCAAAAATTCCTGCGAATAATTAAACATGCTCTGACGTTGCATTCTGTGACGAATTCTTGAAAAAGCACCATCGGCACCAAAAACCATATCATATTTTACTTCTTCCCACTCGCCTCTTTCAGTTTCGCCAATATGCAAAGTTGCCTCACTTAGCGTAACATCCCAGATTTTTTGGTCAAAGAAAAATTCAGCTCCTGCCACTTCAGCAAGATCAATCATTTTTCGATTCAAAGTTCCTCTGGAAATCGAATAAATCGACTCGCCTTCTTGTCCATAATTCTGAAAGTTTAATTTATCGACTAAATGAATGGCACGTTTGTCCATTGGAATTGCAATTTCGCGAACCGAATCGCCAACACCAACGCCATCAAGAGCTTTCCAGCCACGATTAGACATAGCTAAATTTATAGAACGACCCGAAAAATTAATTTTACGAATATCAGGACTGCGATCATAAACATGAACGGTGTGACCTTCTTTTTTGAGATAAATTGCCAATAGTGATCCTACCAATCCAGAACCTACAATAGCAATTTTTAGTGGAGTTTGCATCAAGAAAAATCTAAATATAAGATCGTAAAAATAAGTAATAAATATCCAACAGCTTTAAAATAAACCAAATATTTACCCTCAATTCGTTATAATTAAACGGATGCTCCTGCAAGAACCGTTTTCATAACAAATTTTCGTTTTTATGGATTTATTAAAAAGTTGGAAAAGATTATTTTCGTTTGATTATAAGTTGATCTAACAAACACAACAATCTCGCGAAGTTGCACAGTCGCAAAGTTTTTAAAAGTAATAACATACTGTATGTCATTTCCACTGAAAGGAGAAAAAAACTTTGCTCCCGAAACCTCGGGACTGCGACTTTGCGAGGGCTAACTTCAATTCATTTATTAAAAAAAATAATTACACTTAAGTAACAATGAAAAGCGAAATACTACAATCCCATATTATTTTAGAAAACGAGAAAGTTTTATTAGTTCCTTTTGAGGACTTAGGAAACATCGAACTCAAAGAAATTATTTTTGATGACGAAATCTGGAAATATATGGGAATGTACATTCGCAACGATCAGGATTTTGAAAATTATATTCAAAACACTTTAAAACAAAAAGCTGACGGAATTTGTTATCCGTTTTTAATTATCGATAAAGCAACAAACAAAGTTGCCGGAAGCACGCGTTACGGTTACTTAAATCATGCGAGTCGAAAATGCGAAATTGGATGGACTTGGTATGGAAAACAATTTCAAGGAACTGGTTTAAATAAAGCCTGCAAATACGAATTATTGAATTTTGGCTTCGAAAAAATTCAATTTAAAAGAATACAATTTAGTGCAGATCTAGAAAACCTAAGATCACAAAGAGCAATAGAAAAACTTGGAGCAATAAAAGAAGGTATTTTTAGAAATAATTATGTTGATTCTGAAGAAAAAAGCAAAGACGATGTTTATTATAGTATCATTTTGGAAGAATGGAATGTAACGAAACGAAGATTTTTCCCAGAATTTTTATAGAAATGTATATTTTAGCTTAAAAACAGAATCGATAATTACTAAAAGCAAATCCTAAAACATGGTAACAATAAGCTTAATTGCTTCTTTAGTGGGATTTGCATTTATTTGGTATGTCACACTCATCTATCCTCCGGCACATAGAATTTTACGAGATAAAAAAACTTATAATTTATTTTTATATTTTTCAATCCTAACCCCAATATTAGCAATAATTGCATATAATGATAGTATGCTACAAAACAGAAAAGAAACTTCTTTCCTGTCTATATATCTTTTGATATTCCTTATAATGTATAAATACTTCGATAATTATATTTTAAAACAAAATAATCGAAATATATATTTCAAAAAAAAATATAATTCAGTTTGGGTCGATAAAGAATCAAATGAAGTTACCACAATTGAAGAATGGTTTCAATTTTCATTAACCATTTTACCGTTGCTTTTTTGTTACATTTTAAAATACATTATACTTGATGTAATAATAAAAAACTACTTTTAACAAATCAATCGAAATCCAGCATAATACACAAATATGAACCTATATTCAGAATATTATGTCAGTAAAGAATCCGAACGATTTGTCAATAAAATTTGGTGTCTTGATAATAGCATCGGCGAAAACCTGATCGAAAACAAACTCGTTCTACCAAATGGCTGTTTTAATTTGGCTATTGTAAGCGGAAACGCAATAGAAGTCCACACCAGCAAAAGTAAGTATGAAATGAACGAAGGTTTTTACTTTTGTTCGCAAATGACCAATAAAGTTTTGGTTAATATTCAGCCCAAAACTAAAGTTACGATCATTCAGTTGCACGGCTGGACACTGTCGATGTTTCCGAATTACGAATTGAGTAATTTTACAGATTCTATCATCAAACTTAATTCGGCTGAATTGCCTTTTAAAACCAAAATCGAAACGGGTTTAAATAGTGACATTTTAGAATTATTAAATACAATAAATGATTATTTTGAAGAATTAAACCATACAAATCCATCAAAAAATACAATCGAAAAAATATGTGAACTTATTAAGCTTTACAAGGAAGAAGTTACGGTTTCGGAAATTGGAAATAGCTTAAATTCTTCTCAAAGATCACTTCAAATCAAATTCAAAATTGCAACGGGACTTACGATCAAAAATTACATTCAGATTTTAAAATTCAGAAAATCGGTGGACCAAATGGTAAATTCAGATTTAGAGAAACTAAAGCTAACTGATGTTGCCCTTTATAATAAATATTTTGACCAATCACATTTTATAAAGAAGTTTAAAGACGTAACGAAAACAACTCCAAAAATGTTCAACTCTGATTTGTATTTTCTTTCTAAAAAAAGGTGACATTTCGCATTTATACAATTTTGTGAACATTGATTGAACTATTTTTGCTAAATCATTAATCATCAATCAATCACAAAATGAAAATTAACCAATCCATTTTCCAGTTAAAAGCAATTTTAATTGGGATGTTACTACTCCAATTTCATATTGGATTTTCTCAAGAAGAAAAAAAACCCGAACTCTACAAGACTATTATGTCAAAAGACAGTCTTCTATTTGATATCGGTTTTAATACTTGCGACATCTCACAGTTTGAAAACTTATATACGGACGATTTTGAATTTTATCATGATAAAGATAGTGTTTCGAACAAAACTAAGTTTTTATACAATCTTAAAAACGGGATATGTTCGCCAACTAGAAAATACAATTACCGCAGAGAATTAGTTGAAGGAAGTACCGAGATTTATCCGCTACATAATAAGAACGGAGTTTTATATGGCGCTATACAAATGTCAACGCATCGTTTTTACGAAAAATCGCCAGGAAAACCTGAAGAACCAGGAAGTTTTGCCAAATTTACTCATCTTTGGTTATTGCAAAACAAATCCTGGAAATTAGCCAGATCGCTTAGTTATGATCATAAAATGATTAGTTCGACTACCCAATCTAACTTTTTCGAGAATGATCAGGAAATCGAAAAATGGCTGAAACAAAATAATGTTCCAACTTTAGGGATTGGCATTATAAACAACGGAAAACTACAAGAAATAAAAGTTTTTGGTGAACTCAAAAAAGGTGTTACTGCACCTTATAATACGATTTGGAATGTTGCTTCTTTAACAAAACCTATAACGGCAATTGTAGCTTTAAAACTAATAAGTTCAGGAAAATGGAATCTAGACGAGCCACTTTACAAATACTGGATTGATCCGGATATTGCTAAAGATCCGAATACAAAACTGCTAACAACTAGAATTATATTAAGTCATCAGACTGGTTTTCCAAATTGGAGATTTACGAATGAATCCGGCAAACTGGATTTTAAATTTAAACCCGGAACAAAATATCAATATTCTGGCGAAGGATTAGAATATTTAAGAAAGGCTTTAGAAAGCAAATTTCATAAAACTTTAGATCAATTGGCAGACGAATTGATTTTTAAACCTCTCAAAATGAATGATACTCAGTTTGTTTGGAATGACAAAATTGAGCTTTCGAGATATGCAATTGGATACGACAATAAAGGCAACGCTTACGAACCAACTAAAAATAAAACGGCCAATGCTGCCGATGATTTATTAACTACAATTGGCGATTATGGTACGTTTTTATGCAGCGTAATGAATAGTGACGGATTGAGCAAAAACGTTTTTGACGATATGACTTCTCATCAGGTTGAGACGAAGAAAAACAAATATTTTGGTCTTGGTTTCGAAATATATGATTTAGGTAATAACGATTATGCATTATCTCATGGCGGGGCTGACAAAGGTGTTCAAACTATTTTTTTACTGTTACCAAAAACAAAACAAGGTTTAGTCATTTTTACAAATGTTGACGACGGTTATAAGGTTTACGAGAAAATAGTCAGTCATTATTTGGGCGAAAAGGGCAAAAAGATAATTGAGATTGAAACGAAATAACTGTTAATCAAAAAAAAATAAATATCAACAAAATCTCATCTTTAAAAAATCATGGCAAAACTAATCATCATTATACTACTATTTTTAAGTCAGGTACTATTTGCTCAGAACAATCGGGAGATTCTAAAAATGGATGTTCTAAAAACTGAAATCATCCAGATGGACAGTTTGCTTTTTGATGTTGCTTTTAATCAATGTGACACAATACTTTTCAAAAAAATAATTGCCGACGACATAGAGTTTTATGATGACCGTTCTGGTTTAAATACTTCTAAAGTAAATGAGATAAAATCGCTAATGTCGAAATGTGCGATGTCTAAAAAATTAATCCGAAAACTAAATTCATGCACTATTGACAAATTAGGCGATTTTGGAGCCGTACAATTGGGTGAACATACGTTTTATTTTGATGGAAAACCGGAAGGAACCGGAAAATTTATTCATATATGGGAACGAAAAGATAATGATTGGAAACTAAAACGAATTGTTAGTTATGAACATAGGCCAATAAAAAAGTAGCATTTGGTCTATGCTCTACATTTTTTTCTCTTTCTAAAAGAAAAAAAATGATTGATCTTGAAACTTAATTGAAACTTAGTCGTCTAAATAAAAGACGCTCAACTAATCACAAGCAATTATAAAGTTTCAATCATCAATTCAAATCAAAGAACAAACATCAATTTAGTAACTTTAATCATCAATCAATATGAAAAAACCAATCAAACTTATTGCACTATTTGTAGTGCTACAGCTTTTTGCATTCAGCACTTTTGCACAAGACAAAGCAAAACAAATTGACCAATTGCTAAGTAAATACAACGAATTTGGTCAATTTAACGGATCTGCGCTTGTATCTGAGAACGGAAAAGTCATTTTTAAAAAGGGTTACGGCTTTGCTAATATGGAATGGGATATTCAAAATCAGCCAAATACTAAATTTAGATTAGGCTCTATTAGTAAACAATTTACAGCACTTTTGATCGTTAAACTTGCCGAAGAAGGTAAACTAAAACTTGATGTTCCTATTACAACTTACTTACCAGATTATCCCAAAGCAACTGGAGACAAAATAACCATTCATCATTTACTTACGCATACTTCCGGAATTCCAAATTATACTTCAGCTCCAAACTTCTTTAAAGATAAAAGTAGAGACCCTTTTACTCCTGAAGAATTTGTAAAAACGTTTTCGAGTTTACCTCTTGAATTTACACCTGGCGAAAAATTTCAATACAGTAATTCTGGATATTTCTTATTGGGATACATTATTGAGAAAGTTAGTGGTAAATCGTACGAACAGTATTTACAGGAAACTATTTTAACTCCATTAAAAATGGTTAATTCCGGTTACGATCACGCCGATATTATATTAAAAAACAGAGCTGCCGGATATGAGAAAAAAGGCAAACAAATCATCAATGCTTTTTATCTGGACATGAGTATTCCGTATGCCGCAGGATCGTTATATTCTACTGTTGAAGATTTGTATTTATGGGATCAGGCACTTTATACTACTAAACTGCTTTCAGAAAAATCTATGGAATCATTGTTTAAACCTTATATCAAAGCCGGAAATGGTTTTTACGGTTATGGATGGTTTTTAGAAGAAGAACCAAATGGAGATAAAGCTAAACTAAAAGTTGTTGAGCACGGTGGAGGAATCAACGGATTTAATACTGTTATTTCGCGTATTCCTGCTGATAAGAATCTGGTGGTTTTACTAAATAATACGGGCGGAACTATTTTAGATGAAATGAATGCAGGCATTAGAGCAATTTTATACAATCAGCCGCTAAAACAACCAAAAAGATCGTTGGCTTTTGAATTACTGGATGTGTTTTCTGAAAAAGGAACTACAGCCGGCACAACTACTTATAAGAAACTAAAAAACGATCCAACTTATGGTATTAAAGAAGAAGACATAAATAGAGTTGGATACGAATTATTACAAAACGGAAAAAAGAAAGAAGCTATTGAAGTCTTTAAAATTAACACTGAAACTTTTCCAAAATCAGGAAATGCATACGACAGTTTAGGTGAAGCTTATCTGGCAGATGGCGACAAAAAAATGGCTATAGAAAACTATACAAAATCTGTTGCGCTGGATCCAGGCAATGAAAACGGAAAAAAAGTTTTAGCAGAAATTTCAAAATAAATAACTACTATAAACGAAAGTCTAAGTAAGACAATCGCTTACAAAAGAACTTCAATAAAACCAGTTTTAAATTGGTTTTATTGAAGTTCTTTTTTTGTTTGAAGTTCATTTTCGAATTGACTATCTGCAATAAAAAAGCTATTTTAGCTCCGCCCAAAACAATAAATTTAACCTATGAAAAACCTAAAAAAGCAAGTCTTTCTGACTTCGCTCTTATGCCTCTTTGTTGTCAATATTTGCCTTTCTCAAACAACTCCGTCAAAAGTGGCAATGCCAACACAGCAAAACAAAATTATAATCGATAAAATTGTCGAAGCGGCTCACTACAAAAATCATGTAATCGATTTTTGCCTAACAACCATAAACGAAGCGGCTCTTGCAGAAAAATGGAACGATCAAAAAACAGTCGAAGTATCTGAAAGTATTAACTACAAAAATTTTAGAGATGCCGTTTACAATATGTTCGCGTTTTATAACGAAATTGAATTAGAAACTCTACTCAAAACATACAAACAAGACATTGTTTATCAAACCACAAACGTTATGACAACTAATGATGCACTTGCTTACAATTTAGAAATATTTGCCAATGATATTGTTCGTGGGAAATATATTTCTAAGTAAGGTTCAGAGTTTTTTTTAGGTTCAGAGTTGCAAAGGTTCAGAGGGACAGATGTTTATATATTGTTTGTATTCAGATCTTTGTCAAAAATTACCTTTTTTAATGAAAATTAAGCGCATTAATTGTCATCCCGAGGAACGAGAGATCTCCGCAAGAAACTCCGCGAAGTAAATTATCAATCTTTGTCGAGCTACTAACGGAGATCTCTCGTTCCTCGGGATGACAAAAATACGCATACAAACTTTGAACTTAAATCTTTGTGCTCTTTGTGGTAAAATTACGTAAGCCCAAAAACCTGAAACCTGAAACAAAAAAACCTATTTCCCGGCTGGTTTAAAAATCAATTTAGTCGAAGTTTTTATAATCTCCTCTTTGTTCAATTTCATCTTTCTGAATTTACCTTCATTGTACATTTCCGCCTGATCGTCGTAATGTTTGCTAAACGGATTTCCGGATTGTCCCGTTGGCAAAATACTCCAACTATTTTCAATATCTGAGAAATCGACAATTCTTCTGGTCGAAGGCCCACCTTTTACATGATATTTGCCTTCTTTATTAAATCCGAAAAACTGATTGTTTATTACTTCATTTGATCCCGGCGCTGCAAAAGGCCCAACATTAAAAAGTATGCGCAGTGCAGCAACTTTCCCTAAAGGATGTTCATGTTCTACCGAGTGCACTTTACCCCAATTCCAATCGGCTATTTTATCGCCCAATTGTTCCTGAAGTTGAGTAACAGCTTCATGAAATGATTTCGAAACAATTTCACTTCTTGTTTCCTTTACATTTTTCGTTTTAATATTATCCCACCAAACTGAGTTTTCATTCTCAATTTGTCTGGCAATAATTTGCTTTCCTAAAGATGTATCGAGAAACAATTTAAAATTATCTGCTCCCATTTCATCTTCAAACGTATTTTTTAGATATAAATAAACCCATTTATTATAAATTGTAGCACCAACATCTTCAAGATTATTAGTTCCTTTCCACGAGTTTAAAGCAGCAATTACTTCTTTCTCTTTCGAAGAAATTGACTTATTATCTACATTCGATATCAATGTTTGAGCCACTCCCGGCGCAATTAGAGATGTATTATCAAAAATCATTTTGCTAATCGCTTCTTTGTCCCAATCAGATTTTGCATCCATCAAACTTGAAATTCTTTTGGCGCGATCTTCCGGTAAATAATAACCTGGATACAAGAAACCATCTATTGCTTCCGGTTGATTATTTGCTGAATAAACATATCCCCATTTAGGATTTTCTGCCGATGGATTCTTCGAAAAATCTAAATATTCCTCAATATCATCATTGCCTTTTGTTCCATCCAAAATTAAAAAGGTATTTACTCCTTTTTTGTGTTTATACAACTTACCAGTTGCCCACCAACCAACATTTCCTTTTGCGTCGCCGTACATAACATTCAATCCCGGCGCGGCAACTAATTGTACCGATTTTTTAAAATCTTCTATACTTTTTGCATGCGAAAGTCCATAAACAGCATCCAAAATCTGGATTGGTTGCTGTGTGTAAATCCACGACATCGCAATTGGATTTTTCTTATCCAGACGATCCAACAAATCATTCATTATTGGTCCATGTCGACTTGATTTTACCGTCAAAAGAACATCCGAAGAATCTTTAACCTTAATTACTTTTTTTCTCAATTCGTATTTACCAAAACCTGTAGGTGTTTCATATTGATTTGGATCTCCCCCTAAGGTTCTTTCCTGATAAAAATCAATATCATCATTTTCAAACATCGTTAATCCATAAGCATAATCGCGATTGTGTGCTAATAATGGAAATGGTGTTCCTGCCAGATAACAACCATACAATTCAAAATTTGGCGTCACTAAATGCGCTTCATACCAAGTTGCAGGTTGCGAAAAACCAATATGCGGATCGTTTGCAAAAATCACTTTTCCGCTTTTGGTTTTGTTTGGCCCAGCTACCCAACTATTACTCCCCACAAATGGCGGAATTGGCGAATTATCCAGTAAAGCCGCCACAGATTTAGAAATCGTACTGTATTCTTGAATATTTTCTTTAGAAATCTTGATTCTTGTAGTATTAAATTCACCCTCGATACCCAAATCTTTCAAATATGAAGCGCCGTATTTATTGCGAATTTCAGTCAATAAAGGATCTGTTTTTTGTGCCATCGCAAAACTAAAAGACATATATCCAAAAATATTATAAACATCTTTTATGGTAAATTTCTCCTTTTTAACTCCAATTACAGTAAACTCAATTGGCGTTACTCCATTATCCAGATATTGATTAATTCCGTCTAAATATGCCATTGTCATTTTATAACTCTGACTGTTTTTATCTAATTTGGCAATGGCTTTCGCCGAAGCCTCTTCGATACCAATTCCAGAGAAAAACTTATCATTTTTAAGCGCTACAGAACCAAATATCTCAGACAAACGCCCGGGCGCAATTCTTCTAAGCAATTCCATTTGCCATAATCTTTCCTGTGCATGAACATAACCTAAAGCTGTCATAGCATCTTTCTCGGTATTAGCGTAAATATGCGGAACACCAAAATCATCAAAAAAAACTGTAGTTTCTTCCTGAAGATTTTTCAGTTGTACTTCACCTTCATATTTTGGTTTCAAATGAAAAATATAGGCACACAAACCTATCCCAAGAACAATAACCAATACGAATAAAACCAGCAGAATTTTTTTAATTTTTCTCATATTCAAAAGAGTATAACAGTAAATGATTTGGAAATGATATAACTTAAAAGTAAAATCGTGTAAGTGACTACACTTTTTAAAGTCTAAATTTATGTATTTAAAATCAATAGAATAAATGTCAATCTATAAAAAAATAGCAATAGGTTTAATTTCTGTATTCTTTTTTGTGATTTTAGTCAATATTGGTCTCAATTATTGGATAAAAAAACAATTACCACTTATTATACACGAGAAAAATAAAACTGCATATAACATCAATTACGAAAAAATCGAAGTTTTGCTTTGGTCCAGAACCATTAATGCTCAAACGCTTTTAGTTCACCCAAAAAACCAACCTCAAAACAGCACTACAAAAACGGGACTTTATTCTAAAATTGAATCTATAACAATTAAAAAATTTAATATTTGGAATCTGGCATTTCACGATATTATTCAAGCCGAGAGTATTATCATCAATAAACCTCGTGTCATCTTGTACAAAAAGAACGAGAAACTTATAAACAACAGCAATAGTATTAAAACTCAAATTCTGGAACCTTTTGAGAAAATAATTGCGGTTTCTAATATTTATCTTAATGATGGAAGCGTAGACGTGGTTTCACTAACCAATAACAAACCTATTTTTCGAACCAAAAATATCATTTTAAAGCTTGAAGGAATTTTAATTACCGATGCCACTTTAAAAGAAAAAATTCCGATGCATTTTCAAAAATACGTTTTAGTTTGTGATAGTTTATACTACAAACCAAATGCATTTTATCAGATTAATATTGGTCAGATTAGTACAGAAAACAACTTTTTGAAATTGAAAAAATTCTCTTATTTACCAGAATTTAACCGCAAAGAGTTTGTTCGAAAACTGGAGAAAGAAAAAGACATTTTTACGATAAAATTAGATTCTGCCAATCTTAATAAAATGGATTGGGGATTTAAAAATAACCGTTTCTTCTTTAAAGCAAATTCCCTTGTTGCTCATCATGTTGATGCTAATATTTATCGCAACAAAATTCCGAAAGACGATTTAAGCAAAAAGCCGCTTTATAATGCTTTGTTGCGAAAAATTAAATTTCCCCTTCAAATAGACACTATTCAAATTTTAAAATCTAAACTCGTTTACGAAGAAGAAATTGATTTTGCTAAAGGTCCCGCCACTTTAAACTTTGATCGTTTTAATATGCAAATCGCCAATTTAAAAAGCGGTTTTGGCTTAAAAAAAACAGCTGATGTAAAAATAAAAGTAAACTGTCAGTTCATGAAAACGTCTCCTTTAAACGTTGATTGGAGTTTTAATGTATTAGATCAAAAAGACAGTTTTCATATTCAGGGAACTATTTCAAATTTTAATGTTGTGGCAATGGAGCGCTTTACAAAACCGTATATCAATACTTCGTTTACGGGAAAATTCAATAAATATCATTTTGATTTTTACGGAAATGATGCGATTTCTAAAGGAAATGCAACATTAGATTATGAAGATTTAAAAGTAAAGCTGTTCAAAAAGAAACATCCGGAAAAAGAAGCCAAACTAAAAACAGCCGTTGCCAATTTATTATTGAAAAATGATTCTAATGACAAAACAAAAAAAGCCGATGTTGAAGTGGAACGAATTCAGGAAAAGTCTTTTTATAACTTTTTATGGAGAAACATTGCCGAATCGTTAAAGAAGATTTTGATTTAAATCTATTTTGGCAAGAATGTTTTTTTGCCACGAATTTCACGAATTAGCGCGAATTATTTCGTAAAACTATTATTCATCATCTTTATGATCTTGTCATTTCGACCGAAGGGAGAAATCACACTAGAAGCTCAGCAAAGATTGTTGCGCATAGTAAACCCGACAGGTTTTATCCCGAGACTTCGGGACTGTCGGGTTTCGTTACGTTAACTTTGTAGAATTACTAGTGTGATTTCTCCCTTCGGTCGAAATGACAATAATGAAGATAATTAGCTGTAAAAAAAACTCCCACAACAATTTAAAAACCTGATATTTATCAGGTTTTTAGAACTTATAATTTCCAACATTTGTTTCTATTTTAATTTGAAAACAAATGACAAAAAATCCTTTACACACTTTTCACATTCCTGTGATGGGACTTGCATATACGATTGATAGCCCAATACGCGTGGCACAATACGGTATTTCTTCTGTTGTTTCTATCGCCGATGATGATTTAATTGAGAAGATGCGTAATTTTTACAGTACCAAATTTAATCTTCCGTACGAAGAGATAAGTCAGAAATTTCACGATTACAGAGCCGAAAGAATCACTTCTTACTTAAATTTAGTTGACAAAATTGTCAAAGAAAAATTCGAAAACTTTAAAACCGAATTAGCCGAAAGCAAAACTGCAGTTGAAAATTATATTGCAATGTTGCCGAATACGTCTGACATTAAAAAAGGCTTTCAAAATTTACTTGAAGACGGACTTTCATTCAAAGAAAACATTCAAAATTATATTGAATCACATCTTTCTCCCGGAGAAATCGACGTGAATATCATGACCAAACTTGATAAAGATAATTTTGATAAAAACGAACAACTTCCAATTGAGTTTAATGATGCTCATGCTGCTTTAAGGGGTTTTGCAAAAAGCAATCTTGAATCTTCAGTCGTGCTTTCTGCTGGAATGAATCCGAGATTGTTTAGTTATTTTGAGAACTTTTCAGATTTTTTCCCAAATCTAAATAACGAGCTTAAAAAGAAAATTACTTTAAAGGTTAGTGATTTTAGATCGGCAATGATTCAAGGAAATTTTTTAGCTAAAAAAGGACTATGGGTTTCTGAATATCGTATCGAATCAGGACTAAATTGTGGCGGACATGCTTTTGCTACTGATGGTCTTTTATTAGGTCCTATTTTAGAAGAATTCAAGGAGAAGAAAGATCAGCTCATCCAATCGGCGCACGAGTTAATGACTAAAGTTTTGCAACAAAAACAAATTCATGTTCCTGAACAACCTTTACCATTAAAAATTACGGTTCAGGGAGGAGTTGGAACTGCCGAGGAACATGAATTTCTTTTAGAAAACTACAATGTAGATTCTGTAGGTTGGGGTTCTCCATTTTTATTGGTTCCCGAAGCAACTTCTGTAGATCAAGCAACGAGAGAACTATTGATGAATGCAAAGGAGAAAGATTTATATTTAAGTCATATTTCGCCTTTGGGAGTTCCGTTTAATACTTTAAGAGGAACAACAAATGAAACCTTAAAACAAAAAAGAATTGAACAGAATAAAGCCGGAAGCTCGTGTCCAAAGAAATTTTTGGCGTTAAGCAAAGAATACGATCCGCATGGAATTTGTACAGCATCTAAAAAATTTCAGGATTTAAAACTAGCCGAATTAGAAGCATCGAAAGACTCATACACTCCTAAATCTTTTGAAAAAGCAAAATTTGCAATTACTGAGAAATCGTGTTTATGTGTTGGCTTGGCTAATGCCTCATATTTAGAAAATGATATTAAAATAAAAGGGCAAGCTCAAGGAGTTGTAATATGTCCTGGGCCAAATATGGCTTATTTTGACCAAGAAGTTTCCTTATCTGATATGTTGGGTCATATTTATGGAAATAAATCGATTTTAAGAACTGATAACAGGCCAAATTTATTCGTTAAAGAACTAAAAATGTATGTGGAATATTTTAGAAATGAAATTGAAAACATTTCAGGAGAAATAACGAATGCTCAGTTAAAAAAATGGAATACTTTTAAAACTAATCTTTTTGAAGGAATCGAGTATTACCACAATTTGCTCGAATCTAGTTTCTATTTTAAAAACGATGAAGAAAAAATTAAATATCAATTTGACTTTTATAAACTGGAACTGGCTGCAATAAAAATTCCAACTTTAGAATTGGTATAAAAAGAATCCCCGATTTAGTGATCTAAATCGGGGATTTATATTTTAAATAGCTATGTAAAAGTCTATTCTTTTTTCTTTTTACTTCCATCAATAATAGCACCTGTTCCAGCTCCAACTCCGGCACCGGCAAGTCCGCCAATAATAGCTCCTTGTCCTTTTTTCTTGCTTACAATAGCTCCTGTTACAGCACCAACTCCTGCTCCTATTACTGCACCTTTAGCAGTAGAACTCCAACCTTTCTTTTTGGTTGTGGTTGTACTTGTTGCAGTTCCATCAGCTTGTTGATGTACAACAACAACTTTTTGAGTTTCTACTTTTTGTTGCTGCTCTTCTTTGATTTTTGCCATTTCCGTTTTCATAGAATCAATAACTTTTTGCTTATTGATTTCAACTTTCATAGAATCAACACTTGCTTGTTTTGCTCTATTAATGTCTTCTTTCCCTTGATTTTGACAAGAAAAAATTGTTAAAGCGGCTAATAAAATATATAAGGCTTTCATGATTGTAGTTTTAAATTATTATACACTACAAATTAAAGAAGATTGCTTTTGTTGACGTTACATGATTTAGAGGAAAGGTTATAGAATTTAAAGATTGTAGTTAAGATTTGACGCAGATTTAAAACGGATTTTTTTTAAGCAAGATTCAAAAAAATCTCGCAAAGACGCCAAGTCGCTAAGTTTTTCTCAATTTATGTCATTTCTAGGAACGAGAAATCACATTAGAAAATCGACAAAGATTGGCAATTGCAGGTACGCAATTTCGTGTGTGATTTCTCGTTCCTCGAAATGACAAATAGCACGTAAATAGTGTCTTTAACAAAAAACTTAGCGACTTGGCGTCTTTGCGAGACAAATATCCTTTACTTCCCGAGAATTCCTTTTTTCAGGATTTGCCCAAAGTCATACATATCTTCATAAGAACAATATAAAGGAACTGGAGCTAAGCGAATTACATTTGGTTCGCGCCAATCTGTAATTACTCCGTTTTTCATTAAATAATCGAATAAACTTCTTCCTTCTCCGTGAAGAAAAACAGACAATTGAGAAGCTCTTTCTTCAGGGTTTGAAGGAGTAATGATTTCGAAACTTCCTTCAACTTCTTTATCTATTTCGTGCAAAATAAATTCTAAATATGAGGTAATATGATCTCTCTTCTGGATTAAAGCATCCATTCCAACCTCAGCAAACATATCAACAGATGCTAAATATGGAGCTAAAGAAAGTACTGGTAGGTTACTAATTTGCCATCCGTCTGCTCCATGAACAGGATCAAAAGTAGGCTCCATTTTAAAACGGCGCTCTTTGTTATGTCCCCACCAACCCGCAAAACGAGGTAAACTCGAATCGTTATGGTGTTTTTCGTGTACGAAACAACCAGAAGCATTTCCTGGTCCTGAATTCATATATTTATAACTGCACCATGCAGCAAAATCAACATTCCAATCGTGCAATTGCAATTTAATATTTCCGGCAGCATGCGCTAAATCCCAACCTACTTTTGCTCCGGCTTTTTGTCCTGCAGCCGTAATTGTTTTGATATCGAAAACTTGTCCCGTATAATAATTTACTCCTCCAATTAAAACCAAAGCAAGTTCATCACCCACTTCTTCAATTTTTGCCAGAACATCTTCTAGGCGAATATTGTGTTCTCCTTCACGACGCTTAATTTCGACAATGGCATCTTCTGATTTATATCCGTGAAAATGAACTTGACTTTGAAACATATATTGATCTGACGGAAATGCTTTTTCTTCACAAATAATTTTATAACGTTTACCTTTTGGCTGATAAAACGAAACCATCAATAAATGAAGATTTACGGTCAAAGTATTCATTACAGTAACTTCTGACGGAAGTGCACCAACAATTTTACTCAATGGTTCTGCAAATCTTTCCTGATAATCCCACCAAGGTTTCTCGGCATAAAAATGACCTTCTACAGCTAGATTTGCCCAGTCGTTCATAACTTCATCAATATAAGCTTTAGTCCGTTTTGGCTGAAGTCCCAGGGAGTTTCCTGTAAAATAAATAACGCGTTTGTCATTAACTTTAGGAAAAATAAATTGGTCTTGATAATGATTCAATGCGTCTTGTGCATCAAGTTGTTTCGCGAATTCGCGTGTATTTAGAAAAGTCATTGTTTTTTGTTTTGTCTGCTAAAATAACAAATTTTGTTTGTTTTGTTTCATGTTTCAAGTTTTGCGTTAATATACTTTGGAGATTTAACAGCAAAGTTCGCAAGGATTTTTATTCAGGTTAACGTTTGCAAACGTTAAGTTAGCAAAGCTTTGCGTGCTTTTGCATGTGGCAAAAACAAACTAAGCAAAAAAACTTTAGCGAACTTTACGTTTAAATTTAACAACTAATGCCAAACTTGAAACCCGAAACTTTTTAAACATAAAAAAACCCGCCATTACTGACAGGTTTTATATTTTATTTAAATATCTAATTAGATAATTAACATAGCATCTCCGTAAGAATAGAATTTGTATCCTTCTTTGATAGCTTCTTCGTATGCTCTTTTCATCAAATCATGTCCACAGAAAGCAGAAATCATCATTAATAATGTTGATTTTGGTGTGTGGAAATTTGTAATCATACAATTTGCAATACTAAAATCGTGAGGAGGGAAAATAAATTTATTTGTCCAACCTTCATAAGGATTTAAAGTATTTTGTGATGAAACTGAACTTTCGATTGCACGCATCGAAGTTGTTCCAACTGCACAAATACGTTTTTTCTTTGCTTTGGCATCATTTACAATATCGCAAGCTTCTTGTTTGATAATTAATTCTTCCGAATCCATTTTGTGTTTAGACAAATCTTCAACCTCAACTGGGTTAAATGTTCCTAAACCAACGTGAAGTGTTACTTCGGCAAAGTTTACTCCTTTGATTTCTAATTTTTTCAAAAGGTGTTTAGAAAAGTGTAAACCTGCAGTTGGTGCAGCTACAGCTCCTTCTTCTTTTGCGTAGATAGTTTGGTATCTTTCAGCATCTTCTGGAGTTACATCTCTACTGATATATTTAGGAATTGGAGTTTCTCCAAGTTCTGTCAATTTATTTCTAAATTCTTCGTAAGAACCGTCATATAAAAAACGTAATGTTCTACCACGAGAAGTAGTATTATCAATTACCTCAGCAACTAACGAATCGTCGTCACCAAAATAAAGTTTATTTCCGATACGGATTTTTCTAGCTGGATCAACTAAAACATCCCATAAACGTTGCTCTGAATTTAATTCTCTTAATAAGAAAACTTCAATTCTTGCTCCTGTTTTTTCTTTGTTTCCGTACAAACGTGCAGGGAAAACTTTTGTATTGTTAAGAATTAAAACGTCTCCGTCATCAAAATAATTGATAACATCTTTAAACATTTTATGTTCTATAGTTTGTTTTTGACGATCGATTACCATTAAACGAGATTCGTCTCTATTTTCTGCTGGGAATTCCGCTAAAAGTTCTTTCGGTAAATTAAATTGAAAATGTGATAATTTCATTTGAGAAAGTTATGAGTTATAGATTTTCAATCAGGATTATTTGGATACCTGATTTTTAATCGTGTGCAAATATACGACTGTGAGATAGGCGTTGTCAAGTGTTTTGATGTTTATTTTCAAAAGTCGCTGATTTACTGAGGCTTTGGGGTGCGTTTTTTCAGCATATAAGTAATATAAGTTCATTTAATTGGAATTCTTTAAAAATTGTAGATGTTTTTATTTGGCTAAAGCCGAAAAATGTAATACAAAAAACCCCTAGTTAAAACTAGGGGCTATTTTTTTCGCCACGAATTCACGAATTAATTTAATAATAAAGCTTAAAAAATAATTCGTGAATTCGTGGCGCCTATTTTATTTCTACAATTCTGAAATTTGGAACTTTAATTCTTTTAAATCATTCCAAAAATCTGGATATGATTTAGAAACTACTTCGGCATTTTCGATAATAATTGGCACTTTTAATGCTAATGGCGCAAATGCCATTGCCATACGGTGATCGTTGTAAGTGGCAATTTTAATATTATGATTGATGTTTTCTGAAGCTATTAAAGTCAAACTATCATTGGTAACTGAAATGTTTGCTCCTAATTTAGTAAGCTCAATTCTAAGCGCTTCAAGTCTGTCCGTTTCTTTAATTTTTAGAGTATGAAGACCTGTTAAGTGACAACCAAGTCCTAAACCTAAACAAGTTACTACAATTGTTTGTGCAATATCCGGAGTGTTGTTTAATTCAAAATTTACCGTTTCGTAATTAAAATTTTCTTGTTTTACCAAAGTCATTTTGTTATCCTGAAACGTAGTTTTTACGCCTAATTTCTCGTAAAGAGAAACTAACTCTGAATCGCCTTGCAAACTATTTTCTTTGTAACTGCTTAAAGTAATCGTAGCTGTATCTGCCAAAGCTACTAAACTAAAAAAGTACGAAGCTGAACTCCAATCAGATTCGACAACCATTTCTTTTGAAGCTACTGATGCTTTTGGAAAAACTTTAATTACGTTTCCTTCAAAACTGGTCTGAATATCTAAATCGTTTAATAATGCTAAAGTCATTTTGATATACGGAATTGAAGTAATTTCTCCTTCTAGAGTTAATTCTAATCCGTTTTCTAATTTTGAAGCCACTAATAAAAGCGCAGATATATATTGACTACTTACGTTGGCTGCTAATGTTACTTTTGAAGCTGTAACCTTTTTGCCTTTAATTCTAATTGGCGGATAACCTTCTTCTTTTTCATAAGTAATCTCTACTCCCAATTGTCCTAAAGCTTCTACTAAAATCTTTATAGGACGTTCTTGCATTCTGCTTGAACCTGTCATTACAACTTCGCGACCTTCATTTACGGCAAAATAAGCAGTTAAAAAACGCATTGCTGTTCCTGCATGGTGAATGTCTACAATTTCGTCATTACCAATTAAGGCTTTTTGCATTACTTCGCTATCATCAGAGTTTGAAGTATTGGAAAGTGTGATATTTGGGAACAAAGCTTTTAACAACAACAGACGATTTGTTTCGCTCTTTGAGCCTGTTACTGCAATTTGTCCTTGTAAATTATGTTGAGTTGTTTGGAGTAGTAAATTCATTTTTTTAATTGTAAATTGAAATTATGAATTATGAATGGTTAGAAACGTAATTCGCCACGCAATTTACCACTCCCCACTCATAATTCAAAATTCAAAACTCATAATTCAAACCTTATGAGTGATATTTCACAATTATTTTAATTTATCGTTGTTTTTATGACGGTCTTTATCTCGAATTGATTTTAAATCCATTTTTTTATCAAAAGCGGCTTGTAAATCTATTCCGGTTTGGTTTGCAAGACATAAGACCACAAAAACAACATCGGCCAATTCTTCGCCTAGATCTTTATTTTTATCGCTTTCTTTCTCAGATTGTTCTCCGTATCTGCGTGCAATAATTCTGGCTACTTCACCTACCTCTTCTGTAAGTTGTGCCATATTGGTCAATTCATTAAAGTAACGAACACCGTGTTCTTTTATCCAGGTATCGACGTCTAGTTGTGCATTTTTCAAATCCATAGTTATATTTTTTTAAGAACAATTTTCTCATTCTGACTCATTATCATCTTCTGATAAAAATCTTTTAAAGCTCCGTATGAGTCAGCTGCAAAAATACTACTGTTAATTTCTTTTGAACTACTTATTTGAATTTTGTTTCCATCTTTAACGATATTGAAAACATAAATACCTTGTTTATCTTCTAATAAAATTCTAATAGGACTTGGCAACGATTCTACTTCATAACCTTCGGGAATATCAATGTTTATATTGATTTTTTCCTGAGACGGATATACAAAACAAACCGGCATCTGCCTAATTTCCTGATTAAAAGGATTTTTAGATCGTGTAAAAAACAACAACGGATTTAAATAAATTTTTCCGCCAATAATATCTGCCTTATTATCTGATGTAAAACTAAATGTTTCTACAACCGGATCCTGAAGATTATTCTTTTTGTTTTCGATGTTGTAATTTGACACTTTTAAATCTCCAAGTCGTCCTTCTAATTTCTCGAGATAACTTTCTTGATTCTTTTCGACATTTTCGATTCTAAAATCGTAGGCATCATAATCTGTTCTTTGAATTCTGATTTTACCTTCAATTTTTCCAAGATGATCAACTTTAACTACCAAATTCGAAAACTCTTTTGAGGTTGTCGTAGGTTCTAGATTAATTTCTTTTGATGTTCCATCATTTTTAATCAGTCTTCCTTTCCAGTTTAAAACATTTAAAGGCAAAATTCCGGGATAGGTAAACTTTCGACTTGCGTCTAACAAAGTTTGTTTTCCATCAATTTCAGCAGCAGCAATTACGTAATTAAAACCTGTTCTAGTGGGATAAACCGGTACCCCATTTTCGACTGTACTAACCAAAACCGGGTTCGCATCAATTCCAGCCACTTTAAGCATATTGATTAAAATAAAGTTAATCTCGGCTACATTTCCGGTTTGATCTGCATATGCTTTTTTAACGCCTTTGTCTGTATAATAGTCATTAACTTCATTCCAATTCATTTTATTCTGAACGAATTTAAAAATGATATTTAGTCTCTCGGTTAGAGAATCTACATTTGCCAATAATCGCTTAACATCGTCAAGTAAAAAAGCTTTATCATTGAGTTCTTTGCCAAAATTTTCACTTTTAAAAATATTAGTTGCCACACCTTCCCAAGTTAACGCATAATCTTTTACGGGTTGATCTGGATATCTTACTCGCTCTAATTCATGCTGAATGGAACCTCTATAATTATCGATATTATCTACATAGGGTTCTTTTGTTAAAGCGGGAATGTCTTTCCCGCTGTAAAATGCACTAATTTGTTTATATGAAATAGATGAGGATCTATTATACTCATCATTAAAACTCTGGTTTCCGCTAGTTATTTTCGAATCTGTTTCAATTTTACGAGTTCCAATAAGAAGTGTTTTGTAAATATAAAATTCCGGAATATCTGTTTTATACTCAAAGTAGCGCACTGGAATATCGTACTGAAAATCAAAATCCGGGAGCTTTACAATGTTTTCCGATTTCAGAACATATTTATATTCTATAATCGACCCCACTTTTACATTAGGAAGCGTTATTGTTTTCTCGTTCCAAAATTTATTTACTTTTTTCTTGAACGTTCCCTGATTGTCCAATTTTGTTTTTACGATCGATCCGTTTTCTAAATTGTAGGTAACTGCATTCGAAAATTCAAGAAGATCTTGATTTAAAGTTTCATAACCAATGTAAAAACGCACTTTTTGATCGGCCCATTTTAGTCCTTCTTTTTTATAAATTTTAATTTTAAATTCATAAACATGATTGGCAGAGAAACCTCTGTCTTTATTGTAAGTAAAAATAGTTTTTGCTTTTTTAAACAAAATTGTAGCGGGTGCCGTGGTGTCTTTTGGATTTTCTTTTTCTTTCAGCTCAGCCACTGTTACTTTACCTAACTCATAACTTTGAGCATTCATTTCTGAAATACCAAAAATTATAACTAAAAAAACCGCTACAAAATTTCGAAACTTCATATTATATTCTTTTCAGCACTATTTTTTCTGTTTCTTTTGCAATCATGGTTTTATAATATTCCTTAAGCATTTCATATTGTTCAGTAGAAACTATGGCTTCGTTTATTTGATGTTGAATACTTATTTGTAATAAATCTCCGCTATTAACAATATTAAATTTAAAACTTCCTAAGTTATCGGCCATATTAAGAACAACTGGTTGAGGCAATACTTCTGGAGCATATCCTTCAGGGATTTTAACTGTAATATTATACTTATCTGTAAATGGAAATCCAAAATCTACAGGATATTCTCTAACTTCTTGTTTAAAAGGGTTTTTTCCGCCTCCAAAAAATAACATTGGACTAACGTAAATTTTGCCTCCAATTACTTCACATAAATTATTTCCGGTAAAAGAATACGTTTCTACCATTGGCAATAATAAATCTTTTTCGTTTGTTCTCGAATACTCGCTGATTTCAATTTTATTCAGTCTGTTTTCAAGTTTTTCTAAGTATTCGTCTTCTTTTACACCATCAATATTATCTCTTTTTTGCATGGCGTTATAATCTGTACTTTGCCTTCTTGTTTTACCTGTCACTTTTCCATCAGTACCAACAGTATAATTCATGAAAACAATGTCATTCGAATTCTTTTTAGGCATTAAATCTACTTCTTCAGATGTTCCGTCTTTACGAATTAATCGTCCCATCCAGTTTAAAGCTCTAAATGGTAAAACATTTGGAGTCGAAAATTTGTCTGTTGCATCTAATAAAACATGTCCATTTGGAGTCTCAACAGCAGCAATTACATAATTAAAAGCTGTTCTGTTTGGGAAAATTGCAATTCCGTTAGAACGAGTACTTACCAAAACCGGATTGGCCGTTAAACCTGCGTAACGCAACATTGCAGTTAACATCAAGTTAATGTCAGCAGTGTTTCCTGTTTTTTCTTTATATGCTTTTCTAACTCCGTTATCACAATTATATCCCAAATAATTATTCCACTTTACATTCGTTTTTACGTAATTAAAAATGGCTAGTATTTTTTCGTCAGGTGTATTTTTACCTTCTAATAGTTTCTTTACATCATCTTCAAAATAACCTGTTTTGTTTAATTCAGGTCCAAAATCTTCGTACTCATAAATGGTTTTTACTACTGAATTCCAATCTGTCGAATAAGGTTTCAAAACCTCATTTGGATATTTAATCATCGATAGTTCGTGCTGAACGCTTGATGTATAATTATCGATGTTATTTACAAATGCTTCATCTTTCATAGCCGGAGAATTAGCAGATACATAAGTCGTTTGCGTCTCCATATAATCAAGTTTCTCATGAGAAACATCTGTTCTGGTCGAAGAAAATCCTCCTGCTCCGGTAGATCGCTCTTTAAAAGTAAATAAGATTGACTTAGGAATTCTCTCGGTGGTAACTTTAGGAAAAATATATCCTTTTTGTCTCGAATTAAAAACATAATATTCTGGAATACACGTCTTAAATTCAGAGTAATTTACAGGAATACTGGTTTGAAAATCCCACTCTCTAATCATTCTATCACTAGGACTTCTAACCTGATAGCTAAATTCGATAATTGAGCCTTCTTTAATATTAGGCATTGTTATCTTTTTTTGAGCTCTGAACTTATTTATTTTTTCATCAAAAGCACCATCGCTCTTTAATTTAGTTTTTTCAATTTTACCATCTACTAAATTATAAGTAACCGCATCTGCAAAACTTACTTTTTCTTTAAAATTATCCTGATTATAATACCAAACATTTTGATTGGCCCAGTCGTAACCATCTTTTTTATAAATCTTAATTCTGGCTTCGACATCAGTAACGGTAATAAAACCGTCATTTTGGTCATACTCAATTCTTGATCTTCCTCTTTTATACAATATTGCAGCTACAGCCGATGAATCTTTAGGATGCACTTTTTGCTCTAATTCAGCCACAGACACTTTTCCTAATTTAAATTCTTGTGCTGTTACTTTTGAAACAAGTAACAACAGAATTGAAAGACTAAAAAGTTTAATAAATTTCATGTTGGTTAATTCTTGGTTAATATAATTTTGGCGTTATCATTTCTAGACACTTGCTCCATAAAAAGGCGAAATTCATCATATTCTTTATTTGAATATTTCCCTTTATTTAAAAACATAGAGCGTTTGTATGTCAGTTTATTGTTTTCGTTTTTTATAATTTCTGTTTTGTATTCTCCATATTTTCCTTTCAGTTCAACTTTTGAAGGCAAAAATTCAATCGTGAAGCCCATAGGTAAATTAATTTCGATTTCGTCTGTATTTAAATAACCTCGTTGAATTTGAAATGGATTTTTTCTGTTTCTAATTCTTCTTACGTTACCTGAATTTTGATTGAAAGCATCAACGGCAAAAATCATTTTATTGCCGGAAATTGTAGCAAAATTTGTAGCACTAATTTGAACATCTTCAGTAAAACTTATATTTTCTTTATTATTAGTAAAGGTGATTTTACCTAATTTTAGATTATTGATGTTGTTCCAGTACTCTTTGTAATGTGATTCTTTTTCGGTTGGTTGTAAGTGTTCTATTCGAGATTTAGAACTATAAATCGATCCTTCTGAATAAATCGATATTGAACCTGAAAAATGCCCATTTTCATCTATGGTATAAGATCCTTTTTCTTTCTGAGAATTTCCGTTATCGGCATAAATGTTTGTCCTAACAATTACAGCTCCCTCTGGCTTCACGACTAAAACATCTCGATCGTCTGTAAAAGTTCCTTGATATCCAAAAGGATCGTCTTGGCTCGTACATTCTAACCAAGTATAATTATCTCCATTAGGAATTGCTAATATCATATGATTTCCCTGCATCGAAACAAAGTCAGACTGAATATTAGATTTATAACGATCTCCGTATAGAATTGTATTATACGACGGAACATCGACTACCTGTAAGAGTGCTTTTGTATAATTTGATAATGCTTTACAATCTCCATATCCTAAACGGTCAACATCGGTAGCAAGCATAGGTTTCCAGCCGCCAATACCAATAGCAATATTTACATATCGAGATTTTTTTTGAACATAGTCATAAATGATTTTTGCTTTCTTAATTGGGTCTTTTTCATCACCCACTAATGCTTTGATCTTTGTTTTGGTTTCCTCAGAGAGATCTGTTGTTCCTGTTAGAATTTTTTCGCTGTACCATTTCCCAAATGCTTCCCATGTTTTGGCTGTACCATCATAACCTTCTAAATGAAAACTTTCTAACCCCATCATAACTCTAGGAAAAAGATCACTACCGGACGGGCTCAAATCTTCGTATTTCTGTCCCAAAATATTAGTTGCAACGTAACTTAGTTGTGTATCTGTATCTAAAGTTTTCTTGATATTATAACCGGAAAATTGAAACTCTTTCTTTTTAAATCCAAGATTATTTGGGTAAGTAACATTTAATACACATTTCTCTACACTTACGGCGTAGCCACCTAAAAAATACCATTGTGGTAAAAAGGCTGTATTCGAGCTCTCGATCTCATTAGTAAAAACAATGGTAAAAGGATATGAAATTGGAGTATACTCTAAAGAAACGATACGATTGTCAGAGAAAAGAGTACTCCCACTTACAGCACTTTGATCTTTAAAATCTTTACGTTTAATTTTCTTGATTTCATTGCCAGATGCATCATAGACGATTGCTTCGATGCTTTTTATTGAAGTTGATTTATCATAGCCTTGATAAGCTTCTATATCACTTAATCCTGATTCGTTAAAAACTGTCACAACTCTTTGCGATTTGACAGTCATGCTACGCTGCGAAGAAATGACAATGTCCATTTGATCCAAACGTACTACAGCATCAACACTTTGTTTAAGACTATCTGCAATAGATGCTACTGGATATTGACTCTTTTGAGCAGTAGAGATAAAGGTAAATAAGAAAAAAAACAGTGCAGAACAAGGTATTTTCATTAGTAAGTAATTTCGTCAAATATATATTATTTTTAGAAATTTTTAACACTTGTCTAATATTTTTTTAATCTTTGTTTTTGCTGTCAATTAAAATCGTTACTGGTCCATCATTTAACAGATTAACCTTCATATCTGCACCAAAAATTCCGGTTTGCACTTTCTTTCCAAACTCTTTTTCTAAAGATTGCACAAAATTCTCATACATTGGAATTGCATATTCTGGCTTTGCAGCTTTAATGTACGATGGACGATTTCCCTTCTTTGTAGAAGCGTGAAGTGTAAATTGACTTACCACAATTATGTCGCCCTCGATATCCTGAACCGAGCAGTTCATGACGTCATTTTCATCACCAAAAATTCTCATCTTAATGATTTTACCCACCAGCCAATCGATGTCTTCCTGAGTATCCTCATCTTCGATACCAACTAAAACCAGTAAACCTTTTTGAATATCGGCTACTTTTTTTTCATCAACCGTAACTGATGCTTGGGAAACTCTTTGAAGAACAATTTTCATATTTTATCTAATGATGTGGTTTTAACACAGATTATACGAATTAAAAAGATTTAAATTCTGACGTTAGATGCACTGCAGTGCATCTCTACATTAAATTTTTGTCGATATTTTTTTAATGGAATTTGGAATTTAAGAAATTGAAAATTATTTACAATTTCCCTCTGGTTTCATCACTGGCAGCACGATCATCGTTGTAAATATCTGTACGATAATTTTCGTCGTCGCCCTCTAAGATTTTCAAATAACTATTATAACGAGACCAAGCGATCTCGTCTCTTTCTAAAGCGGCTTTAATAGCACAATGCGGTTCTTCTTTATGTAGACAATTATTAAACTTACATTGATCTTTTAATTTAAAAAATTCAGGAAAATAACCACTGATTTCTTCTTTTTCCATATCTACAATTCCAAAACCTTTAATTCCGGGTGTATCGATGATTTTTGCGTTAAATGACAAATCATACATTTCAGCAAAAGTTGTAGTATGCTGACCTTGTTTACTTGCCTCCGAAATAGTTTTTGTTTTAAGATGTAAAGATGGCTCCATCGCATTTACCAAAGTCGATTTTCCAACTCCCGAGTGTCCTGAAAACATACTTACTTTGCCAATCATCATTTCTTTCAACTCCTCAACACCTTTCATTTCTGTTGATGAAACACGCAAACATTTATAACCAATTTGCTGATAAACGTGTTGCATGTATAATTGATCGTCAAGTGTAGTTTCGTCAAAAGTATCTATTTTATTAAAAACCAAAACAGTTTCAATTCCGTAAGCTTCTGCCGTTACCAAAAAACGATCAATAAAATTGAATGTTGTTGGTGGATTATTAATTGTTACTAATAAAAAAACACGATCAATATTCGACGCAATAATATGCATTTGATGCGATAAATTAACCGATTTACGAACGATGTAATTCTTTCTTTCGTGAATATTAAAAATAGTTCCGGTTAAGGCATCAGAGGTTTCTTCGAGTTCATAATCGACAATATCACCTACAGCAATAGGATTAGTACTTTTAATACCTTTCATCCTAAACTTCCCTTTCATACGGCATTCTATAAAATCGCCTGTTTCTGATTTTACGGTATACCAACTTCCTGTAGATTTATATACGAGTCCTGTCATTCTTTAATTTTAGATTGCTGATTTTAGATTTTAGATTATTCTCAAAAACTAAAATATATTAAAAGGCAAAATTACGTTTTTAGAATTGAACAACGCAACTTCGCCTTTTAAAATTAAAGACTTACTCTTAATTTGAAACGTTTACCAAACAATTTCGGCCAAAAGTTCATTTTCTTTTACTTTTCCAAGCTGAATTGTTTTCAAGGTTTTTGATGTTTTTCCGGCTCTTGTTGTGTAAATCTCAACCATAATTGTGGCCGGACCATTTTCGGTCAATTCAGTTTCGCCATAATAATTGGTTCTAATTTGATATTTCCCTTTTACAGCATTTCGAATTAAATATTGCTCTGGGCCGTAACCTTCGGTAAAATCTTTCGAGAATCTTGCACCGGCTAAAGTTTTTGTATGACTATAATAACATTCTTCTCCGTTTGGTTCAATGACGTGTAAATCTAAATCGACATCCATCAAATTCCAGTTCATTATAATTCGAATATCAACCGGCATTTTTTCTTGATATTTTTTAGCCAGTTTATCTGTTTTCAAACCTTTATGCTCAATTATCAAACGGTTTATATCCATTAATATAATATCTTCAACGCCTTCATATTGACCGCTCATTTCTCCGTAATAGTTTACTTCCAACGCTTTAATCAATTGATCAAAAGCTTCCTGATATTTTCCTGCATCTTCAAGAGCCATTGCGTAATCTCTTAAACTTTGTGGTTCATGTTCTCTCCATTTTGCAACTTGTTTTGCCGTAAACAAAGCATCTTCATAGTCTTTCCATTGACGCAACGTATACGTAAGCGTTTTATAAAGCTGATGATTCTCTAAACCTAAATCGGCTATATTACTAATAACTTGCAATGCTTTTTTGACATCACCCTGATTGTAGAAAAAATGCGCCACATCAAAATAAAAACTTGGATTTCTCTCTTGCGCTTTTCTCAATTCGAAATACAAATCATATTGTTTTTCTTTTGGCGCTTTTGCTAAAGCTTTTAAATACAATCGATCCGGATTCCATGTTTTGTCTTTATTCTTAGAATCAAAAGTTAGTGTATCGCTCATAGAATAATTAAGCTCTTTGCGCACTTCATTTGGCGATTCTCCTATTTGAACTCCCGCTACTTTACCCGCAAGTGCTTGTACCAAATTATTGCTAAGTCCTGGCGCAATTGTTTTTTCTGCAAGATAACCACCTACTAATGTTGATTTTTTCTGGGTTGAATATCCTACAACAGCAATTGCCTCCAATTCATCAGATTTTGAATCTTTGCTTTTAAAATTGTCTTCTATTGTTTCTGATGCTCTTGCCACAACAGGTGCAACAAATTTAACCTGATCAACTTTAGGTGCAGAAGGCAGAGCAGGAACATTATACACACTATTATCTTCTATAACTTGACTTGCTGTTCCAGCTCCAACTGGTTCGTCTACTGTTAAAGCAGCATCAGGATCACCTTTTATCGTTTCACTTGCTACACCTCTTGCTACTGGAGATTCTCTTTTGTACTTATACTTTGAGGCAATTTTCTGGCCTTGGTATTTAATATTTTTTTTCCACCAAGTATTTAATCCTTCATAATAACTTTGGATGCTTTCCCAATTATTCTTTTGCTGCGCCAGATTATTATCGTGTTCTTGTTTTTTAATTCTGTCAAATTCTGCGCGCAATTCTGCTGGCGGAATAATATCATACGAAATATAATCTAGAATATTCTCCAAAACAATCAACGAAGTATTCTTAGTAATGATTCCGTATTTCTTGCCCAGAAGTTCAATTTCATCAGCATTTTTAGCATATTCAAAATCAAGATTTGCAATTTTTTTCTGTGCCCAAAGTTTTTCTATATTAACGTCGTTGGTGTTTTGAACAGCAGCATCAAGAATAATTTTTCTTTCCACAACTGCATCATTCTTATAACCAAATAACAGCGTAATTTCATTTTTTGGATTCAACGAAATTCCCGCAAAACTAAAATTTCCTGAAACCGTCGTTCCTTCAATTGGAAACAAATCGGTAACCGTAAAATTTTCTTTAATACCCAGAAATTTTAAATTCGTATTTGCTAATTTGTCTAAAGCGATCTCTGGACTTATCTGATTTAAATTGATAAAACTAGCTCCGGTTTGCATTGCGGTATAGTTTAGAAAAGCAAAATCAGCAGAAGCAGATGATGTAATGGTGTAAATTGACTTTTTTGTTTTTGGCAAAACATTTTCACTAAGAGACGAAAGTCCATCCGAGAAGAGTAAATACTCATCATTATTGGTGAAATTTATTTGCCAAAATCGAGTTCCACCGTCATATTTTGTATTTTCTAAAACAGCTTTTAATTCTGCCCAATTTCCATTTGCAATCACATATTCATTTTGTTTTTCAAAAGTATAATTCAAAAAGTAAAGTGTAACTTTTGTATTCTTTATCTTTTGAAAATATGCATCAAGTAAAGCCAATTCCTTTTTTAAATCTCTCGTTTTATAACTCAAAGAATTATCCCAAAGTAAACCAATTGAAGTTGGCGTTTTCTTAGCGATTTTATTTCCTTCGACAAAAGTACTTCCGTAAAAATAATGTTGCCCGCCTACATTCTGCATCAACACGCTTGGAATATTTTGTTGAATTGGGATCTTGAAAACTAATTTCTCAGAAGGCTGATAATTTTCTTTTTTGACAGAAGCCTGAAAAGCTTGATTCCATTTTGAAAAAGTAATTTCGTCACCAGAATTCTCTGCAACGATTGGAGCTACCTCAGTTCCTAAAACCGAAACATTCATTTCAAATTTGTCTAACTTTTTAGGATAGCGGCTCACTAATTGATACGTCAGATTATTTTTGTCAAATGCCGAAAGTTCTTCTTCGTAACCTATTATTACGATTCGTTCTCCGTTTGGCATCAATGGATAAATTCTGGTTCTAAAGTTATTTCCATCAACTTTCTCTAACAATCCCGGATCAACACGACGATGTTCGATGGCTTCAAAAACCTGTTTTCCTTTGTTTTTATTCACCGGAACTGCTTCACGCATTTTTCCATTAATATCGATAGCATATCTTGAAACGGAAACATTTTCCGGTAACGGAAAAATAAGTTCCGCTTCCATCTGGCGAGTTCCCGAATTAAAAAAATGCATTTCGGCAGTTGTGTAAGCAATATTACCAACGACTTTTACATTGACTATAAGCTTATTCATTCTTACTTTTTCCGCTTCTTCTCCTTTAACAGTTAGTTCCGGACTTTGCGCAAAAGTTTTTGTTCCAATAAAAAAAAGAAAGAAAAGCAATACATTCAAATTCATTTGAAAAATGCCAGGTGCAGACGAAAACAATTTTAACTTCATGACACAAAAATTAAGGTTTATATTGTTATAGAGAACAAGAATCAACAAAAGGTTGGGAAGATAATATTTATTTTTTATCTCTTTAATCTACAAAATCTGCGAGAGAGTAATTTATCTCGCAGATTAGTAGATTTATTTTTATTAAAAATGGAGAAACTTGGAGAAATTATTGATCCAAAAAAAATCTCCAAAGCCCTAAAGCAATGGAGATTTAATATAAAAAAACAATCTATTTTTAAAATCGTGATATAATAAAACTAAATAACAAGTTTCAAAAGAAACTTAAATTATCTTATATCACTTATATGGTTTAAGAAAAAATTATGCGTTGAAAATTTTCTCTTGGTGACCAATACTTTCTTGGTGAATTGCTTTGAACATTCTCAAAACAAACTCTTCAGTAAGACCTTTTTTCTCACCTTCAAGAATCATTTTCCCTAAGATTTCGTTCCAACGATTGTTTTGAAGAATCGCTACGTTTGCATCTTTTTTCACTTGACCAATTTCGTCAGCCACTTTCATACGTTTTCCTAACAAGTCTAATAAATTAGCATCAAGAACATCGATGTTAGCTCTTAGTTTAGTCATTTTTTGGCTGTACTCATCTGTAGTATCATCCGTTTTTCTAATCGTCAAATCTTTAATGATTTGTTTCAAAGCGTCTGGAGTAACTTGTTGAGCAGCATCAGACCAAGCGTTGTCCGGATCGTAGTGCGTTTCGATAATCATACCATCGTAGTTCAAATCTAAAGCCTCTTGCGTTACTTCAAAAATCATTTTACGATCTCCAGTAATGTGAGATGGATCGATGATTAATGGTAAATCAGGGAATTTATTTTGCAATTCGATAGCGATCTGCCATTCTGGAATGTTTCTGTATTTTGTTTTTTCGTAAGTAGAGAAACCTCTGTGAATAACTCCTAATTTCTCGATTCCAGCCATGTGTAAACGCTCAACACCACCTAACCATAAAGCTAAATCTGGGTTTACAGGGTTTTTAACCAAAACGATTTTATCAGTTCCTTTCAATGTATCAGCAATTTCCTGAACTGCGAATGGATTTGCAGTTGTACGAGCACCAACCCATAAAACGTCGATATCATGTTCTAAAGCTAATTTACAGTGAGCCGCAGTTGCAACTTCAGTACCCATTAATAAACCAGTTTCAGCTTTTGCTTTTTGCAACCATTTTAAACCAATTTCTCCAACACCTTCAAATCCTCCCGGACGCGTTCTTGGTTTCCAGATTCCTGCTCTGAATACACTAACTTTTGAATCTTTTAATTCGTGAGCAATTTTTAATACTTGATCTTCTGTTTCTGCACTACATGGTCCAGCTATCACAAGTGGGTGATTTAAATTGAAATCTTCTAACCACTTTCTCATTTCTTTCTTATTTTCCATCTTAATTCTAATTTACTTTTTAGTTGTTGTTAATCCGTTTAGTATTTCTTTTATCTTATTTGTGCTTTCCATTTCTTCAAAAATGGCATTGTAATCTTCTTCTTTTAACAAATCTCTAAACCGACTGAGGTTTGAAATATATTCTTCTAATGTTTCGAGAACGTGCTCTTTGTTTTGCTTAAAAATTGGAGTCCACATTGCAGGTGAACTTTTTGCTAAACGAACGGTGCTTTCAAATCCACTTCCCGCCATATCGAAAATATCTTGTTCGTCTTTTTCTTTGTTCATTACCGTTTTACCAAGCATAAATGAACTTATGTGCGACAAATGCGAAACGTAAGCAATGTGTTTGTCGTGCGAAGTTGGATCCATATATCGAATCCTCATTCCAATTTCGCTGAAAAGCTTTAATGCCTTTTCCTGCAATTTAAAAGTGGTTTTTTCCACTTCGCAAATTATATTTGTTTTCCCTTTAAACAACCCTTTTATTGCCGCCGAAGGTCCTGAGAACTCCGTTCCCGCGATAGGATGAGTTGCAATAAAATTTCTTCTTTTTGGGTGACTGGCAACTGCATCACAAATTGGTTTTTTAGTCGATCCTACTTCAAAAACTATTGTTTTATCTCCCACCGAATCCAGCACTTTAGGTAAAACCACCAACGCCACATCTACCGGAACCGAAACAATGACAAAATCGGCATCAACCAATTCTTCAAAGCTTCCTGCCTGATCGATAACACCTAAATCAATTGCTTCCTGCAAGTGTTTTTCGTTGCTATCTAATCCAAAAATAGTGGCATCAGGATGTTGGTCTTTGATGTCCATCACCATCGAACCGCCTATTAACCCTATTCCTATTACGTATACTTTCATATTTCTTTTTATTCGAAGCTAAACTTCTTTAAAAATTCCAAATTTTAAAATCCAAATTCCAACTCTTAATCTTCTCCGCATTTTTGTCATTTCGACGAAAGAGAAATCTTCGTAAGTAGCTCCGTAACGAAAATCCAATCTTTGTCGAGTTTCTCGTGGAGATTTCTCCTTCGTCGAAATGACAAACTGTGGCAAAAAATCTAAAATCTAAAATCGATTTATCGCTTCTTGTATTTTTTCCTCTTTTGCACACAACGAGAATCTAATATATCCTTCACCATTACTTCCGAAGATTGTTCCCGGTGTGATGAAGATGTGTTTCTCGTATAATATATCGTCAATGAACTTTTCTGATGATTCAATTCCTTCCGGAAGTTTTGCCCAAACAAAAAGTCCAACTCCTTCTTTATAAACTTTACATCCTAGTTTTTCTGCTAGTTGCTCTGTTAATTCTCTACGGCGTCTGTAAATTTTGTTTTGATCTTCGAACCATGATTCATCACAATTTAAAGCTGCAACTGCACCTTTCTGAATTCCGTAGAACATACCGCTGTCCATGTTGCTTTTTACTTTTAAAATCGCATCGATAATTTCAGGATTTCCTAAAACCATTCCAACTCTCCAGCCTGCCATGTTGAATGTTTTACTTAAAGAATTCAACTCTAAAGCCACTTCTTTTGCGCCATCAACCTGCAATAAACTCATTGGATTATCATTCAAAACAAAACTATACGGATTATCGTTTACCAATAATATGTTGTGTTTTTTAGCAAAAGCAACCAATTTTTCAAATAACGCTAAACTTCCTCTCGCTCCTGTTGGCATGTGCGGATATCCTAGCCACATAATTTTCACTTTCTCCAGATCTAATTTTTCTAAAGCTTCAAAATCAGGTTCCCATCCATTTTCTTCTTTCAAATCGTAATAAACCGGAACTGCCTGAACCAAATTAGTTACCGAAGTATACGTTGGATAACCTGGATTCGGAATCAAAACGTGATCGCCTTCGTTTAAAAATGCAAGCGAAATATGCATGATTCCTTCTTTCGAACCCATTAATGGTAAAATCTCATTATTCGGATTTAACTCAACACCAAATTGATTCTGATAAAAGTCTGCCATCCCTTTTCTCAATTCCGGTAATCCCTGATAGTTCTGATAACCATGCCCATTTTCGTCTTGAATTGCTGCAGCGACTGCTTCAATTACTGCTTTTGACGGACTCAAATCAGGACTTCCAATTGCCATGCTGATGATTGGTTTTCCTTCAGACATTAGTTGTCTCACTTCTCTTAATTTTGATGAGAAGTAGTATTCTTCAACTTTATCTAATCTTTTTGCTGTTGTAATCATTGTTCTTATTTATATTTTGCTTTAAGCTGTAGGCTTTAAGCTTTATGCTTTTTCTTTTTTTGACTTGTCACCCTGAGCGAAGTCGAAGGGCTTTCCAATTGGAACGTGGGCTTCGACTTCGCTCAGCCTGACAATTGGAATTTTGAATTTTAAAAAATTGAGATTTAACCTTATGGTTTCGTATTCTTATATTCTCCCAACACTTTAAAATACTCTGCCATTATGTTTAATAACGCTTTTGCTTTTGCAAAATCTTCGTATTTCTCAAATGTTACGTCCACGAAAAATGAATATTTCCAAGGTGTTTCAATTTTTGGCAGCGACTGAATTTTCGTTAAATTCAGTTTACAATCGCTCATTACATTTAAAACTGCTGCAAGACTTCCTCTTTTATGATCTAATTCAAATTTGATAGATGCTCTGTTTATTTCGTTTTCCGGCAAAAATGAATTTTGCTTTTTAATAATCACAAAACGAGTCATATTGTTTTTAATCGTTTGAATCGCTGGTGCAATAATATCCAGATCATACATTTCCGAAGCCGTTTTACTTGCAATTGCTCCAATTCCGGTTAGTTGCTTTTCCTGAATTCTTCTTGCTGTTTCAGCCGTATCTTTATCTTCAACCAACTTTATGTTCGGATATTGTTTTAAGAAATCCATACATTGTAAAATTGCCATTGGATGCGAATGAACTTCTTTTATATCTTCGATTTTCTGACCTTTTAGTGCCATTAAATTTTGACTAATATTTAAATAATGCTCTCCAATTATGTGTAAATTATTCTTGTCAATCAATGCATAATTCGGAATAATTGGCCCAGCGATCGAATTTTCAATTGCCATAACTGCCTGATCAGATTTTCCTGAAAGTAGGCTATCAATCAATTCTTCAAAAGACAAACACTCATCAATCTCCACATTTTCAGAGAAATACTCTTTTACTACCTGATGATGAAAAGAACCTTTTATACCTTGTATTGCAATTTTCGTTGTCATATATTCAAAAAAAAATCCTGATTTTCATCAGGATTGTATATTAGTTTTATTTGTCTTTTATATTTTTCAAATAACCATAGCACAATCCTCACTTCTACTAAAGAAGAAATAAAAAGAGTTGCTAAAATAAAAACGGTTAGATGCCATTTTGTTTGTGTTATTATTTAAATTCTCTGCGAATGTATAAATTAATTTCAGTGCACCAAAAAAAATATTGCATTTTATGAAACAAAAAAGGATTTCTTAACAAATTTAGCAGGTTTTGTATGATAATATAAAAATATTGGTTTAAAATGAGAATATTAAAATGAGATACTGAGGCTCTGAGATGCTGAGATGCTAATTTTTTTGCCACGAATTCACGAATTAGCGCAAATCATTGGGGTTCTACAATTCAATTTTTCGAATTAAAGCATTGTTTTTCTTTCTTCTTGTCATTCCGTTTTTCTCTTTTCTTGTCATTTCGAGGAACGAGAAATCCTCGCAAGTAGCTCTACAAAGATTGGCGATTTTGATTGTGGAGTTACTTGCGAGGATTTCTCGTTCCTCGAAATGACAAGATTGCGATTATCAAAACAACCCAGAAACCGGTTTATTCTTAATCCCTATTTTAGAATAATCGAAATTCATTTTTTGCTGCAATAATGACGCATAGACACTTCTAAAATCGGTTTCGTATTTTAAATCGCCATTATCCAAATTAGATAAATCCGGATTATTACCTAAAACAGTTCCTTTATTGTTTCCTCCAATTATAAACATTGGAGCCGCTGTACCGTGATCTGTTCCGTTTCCGTTGTCTTTTACGCGTCGTCCAAATTCAGAAAACACTACGACTGTAACATTCTGAAGCAATTGCGCTTGTTTTAAATCCTGATAAAAACTGTACAAAGCATCGTTTAAAGTCGTTAACTGTTTCTCGTGAATGGCAAGCTGATTATCGTGTGTATCAAATCCGCCAAGCGAAGTATAATATACTTTCGAGTTCAGATTTCCTTTTATCAATCTTCCAATCCATTCCAGATTTTTTGATAAATCGGTTTTAGGATAACTAATTTCTGATTTTGATTTCGCCAAAGCTTTCTGAATTTCTTCGGATCCTTCGGTAACTGAATTGGCTATTTTTCGAACAAAATCTAATTGTGGATTGTCGGATAAGGTTACATTTTCTTCTTTATCTGATTTTACTTTAAATCGGTTTGGATCTTTTACGGTTATTGAATTTGGCTCTAATCCTTTTAATGCCAAATTATCAATCGAATCGAGATTTATTCCTGCCGTTGCCTGATGTCCGTTGCATTGCAAATCAAGATAACGCCCTAACCAGCCTTCGTTGATATATTTATTAGAATCTGCTGCTGTTTGCCAAATTTCCTGACTTCGAAAATGTGACCGAATAGGTTCAGGATATCCAACATTCTGAATTACGGTTAAATCTCCGTTTTGCTGCATCTGAGCAAAATCTTTCAAAGAAGGATGAAATGCCATTCCTTTATTTTTACTGATAACTAAATCTTTATTTAAAGAAATTTTGGTACGCAAATCATAATACAACGGATTGTCGTACGGAATAAAGGTATTTAAACCATCATTTCCCCCATTTAACTGTACAAATACAACACATTGCTCACCAATTACTAAATTACTTTGCGAACCAAATGCATGTAAAAAATCAGGAAGTATCAGCATTCCGCCGGTAAGAGTTCCTGTAAGCGTTAGAAAATTCCTTCTGTTCATAACTGTAGCTTTCTAAATTAATTGATATTCGGGTAGTTTTGTGATGTAATCAAAGAGTCGTATTACGGCAAAATTGGCATGATCTTCTTTTGGGTCAAAATCATATTTCAGCAAATTCTCCATATCTTTTTGCATCGAATCATTTACTTTAAACAACAATCTGTTCGATAATTCAGTGATAATGGTTTTATTAGTTCCGTTAGTATCAAAGTCAATTTTCACATCGATTTTCTCCACTTCTGTTTTTGGTTTATCAGTATCGGGAGTCATTGTATTCAATGCTTTTCTGGTAATACTTCTTCCGCTGCAAAGCATATCCGACGTATTGTTTCGCTGTAAATAAATTTGTGAAGTCAGCCAGGAGTTTCCGCCGTCCCAACCTTTTACATTAACCTGATTATACAAATCCATTCCTTGCTGTTTCAGGAAAAACATTACCATTCCATCGTCAAGATCATCAACATGTAATTCGTCTAAAAGTTGTAAAATGTAAACCAACGGATCTTTGATCTTGGTTCCTGAGGTTTCTTTTTTATATTCTTCGGTAAAAATCTTCGTTAGCAATGGCTGAATTTCAAACTTTACTTTTCTGAAATAATCGCCATAATAGGTCACTAATTCTTCTGAGGGATTATCATAAATAAACCATTTGAGAATTTTCCGTGTTATGAGATAGGGAATATTTTTTTGCTCAAAAATAATATCAATTAAATCGTCTGAATTCCAGTTTCCTGTTTTCCCGAAATATGTTTTATTGGTATTATCCTGCGCAAGACTTCTATAAATTGCACCATCGTCTCCGTAATTTAATCCTGCAAGAGCTCTTGCACCTTCTTTGATATCGCTTTCAGAGTAATTTCCAATTCCAATAGTGAATAATTCCAGTAATTCACGGCTTAGATTTTCGTTGTATTTGCCTTTTTTGTTGTCAACATTATCCAGGTATTTCACCATTGCATTCGACTTTACAATTTCTTTGGTCAATTTTTTAAAGTTTCCAAAAGCATGTTCTCGCAAAATCATATTGTGCTGGTAAATCCAGTAATTGACTTTTACTTTTTGAGTCGTAGAAACAAAATGATTGTGCCAAAAACAAACCATGTTTTCGCGTAACGGAAATTCGTCATTTCGCATTTTACCAATCCACCATTTTTTTAACTCAACTGCCGAGTAGATCTCTCTTTTAAGAACTTTCTTTTTCTGCTCAGAATCTGCTGTTTTAATAGATTCTCGAAGTTCTTTGAGTTCTATTAATGTTTTAGGGTCATCGTTTAAAAAAGCGGGAAGTTGTGTATCGAATTTTGAATCATAGGAATGTTTTAGAAATTTTTCTAATCCTAATTTTTCTATTGCATCGGATTCTTTTCCGGAAAAACCCAACCGTAAGGACCAAAGATTGCTTTTTTTCATAATTCAGAAATTATTACAATAAGACTTGACTTTCTCTTAAAGGTTTAAAGAGAAGGTTCTGAGTTTCTTAGTTACTAAGGGACTAAGTTTTAAAAATCTTTGGTAATAATTAGAACGGGGATTTTTAGAGGATATTGTTCTATTTGTATTAACACGAAATGTTCGGAATTAACACATAACAAGAAATTCATCAATAACTTCCTTTTCCTCATTGATATATAAAAAATAGTCTCTAACTTTTTTTTGATTTTGAAGAATATTCAATTTGATTTCAATACAGGGAGTTGGAATAAAATCGTGATCTAATAAAATCGAAATAGATTTTGAAACAACATTATCGAATTGAATATCTTCATATTGTTCTGGATTTATATTATAAAAATATTCCAAGGCAAAATTGTAAAGCTCATTTTTACTATCAATCGTTTTTTCTAACAAATCCATTTCTTTTAATTTATAATAATGATTCTAAATATTCTAGCCCCGATTGAAGTGGAAATCCTTTATATTTTTTCTTTAAAAATATAAAGATTGTAACGAAAAGCGGGAAATAGCTCCAAAAACAAAAGCAGCTATCATTACAATAACTGCTTTTTATTAATTAAGAATAAAATCTTTCTTCTTTATTCTATTTTCTTTCCTCTAAAAAAAATTAAGACCCACACATTTCGCAATCTTCAGGATCTCCGGCTTGTGCTTTTAGCAACATAGCTTTGTAATCCTCAACACTGATTGCTTCAGTTTCTACAGCTGTTGCTGTTGCCGGTGCATCTTCTTCTTTTTTATCGTTGTTTAGGGTAAATTTAATGGCATCAACCGCTGATTTTGTTCTTAGGTAATACATTCCAGTTTTTAAACCTGATTGCCAAGCATAGAAGTGCATTGACGTAAGTTTAGAATAGTTTGCATCTTGCATGAACAAGTTTAATGATTGCGATTGGTCAATAAAATAACCTCTTTGACGTGACATATCGATAATGTCTTTCATCGACATTTCCCAAACTGTTTTGTATAATTCTTTAAGGTCTTGCGGAATCACATCAATATTTTGAACTGATCCATTATGGCGCATAATTTCTTGTTTCAACGTTTCGTTCCACAAACCTCTGTCTACTAAATCATGAAGTAAATGTTTGTTTACTACAATGAATTCTCCAGACAATACACGACGTGTGTAAATATTTGATGTGTATGGTTCGAAAGCTTCGTTGTTTCCAAGAATTTGCGAAGTCGAAGCGGTTGGCATTGGCGCAACTAATAATGAGTTACGAACCCCATGCTCCATTACTTCTTTTCTTAATGAAGCCCAGTCCCAACGACCAGATAATTCTTCATCTTTCATTCCCCACATATTGTATTGGAACTCTCCTTGTGACATTGGAGATCCTGCAAATGTCGAATATGGTCCTTCTTCTTTTGCCATTTCCATAGAAGCGGTTACGGCTGCGAAATATAATGTTTCGAAAATTTCCTGATTTAATACTTTAGCTTCATCGCTTGTAAACGGCATACGCAACATGATAAAAGCATCTGCCAATCCTTGAACTCCTAAACCAACCGGACGGTGGCGTAAGTTAGAATTTTCAGCTTCTTTTACAGGATAATAATTTCTGTCGATTACTTTATTTAAGTTACGAGTTACACGTTTTGTAACATTGTAAAGCGCTTCGTGATCGAATTTTCCGTTATCAATAAACATTGGCAACGAAATAGAAGCTAAGTTACAAACTGCAATTTCATCTTTAGAGGTAAACTCCATAATCTCTGTACACAAGTTTGATGAACGAATTGTTCCTAAATTCTTGTGATTCGATTTACGGTTTGCTGCATCTTTGTACAACATATATGGTGTTCCTGTTTCGATTTGCGATTCCAGGATTTTCTCCCATAATTCACGTGCACGAATGGTTTTTCTACCTTTTCCTCTAAATTCATAATCCAAATACATTGCTTCGAATTCTTCTCCGTAAACATCATATAACCCAGGACATTCGTTAGGACACATTAATGTCCAAGTTGTATCTTCCTGTACACGTCTCATGAATAAATCTGAAGTCCACATGGCGAAGAATAAATCTCTTGCGCGCATTTCTTCTTTTCCTGTATTTTTCTTTAAATCCAAGAATTCGAAAATATCCGCATGCCAAGTTTCGATATAAATAGCAAAACTTCCTTTACGTTTTCCTCCACCTTGATCTACGTAACGAGCCGTATCGTTGAAAACTCTCAACATTGGAACGATTCCGTTTGAAGTTCCGTTTGTACCACGAATGTAAGATCCAGTCGCACGAACGTTATGAATAGAAAGACCAATTCCTCCCGCTGATTGCGAGATTTTAGCCGTTTGTTTTAAGGTATCATAAATACCATCAATACTATCATCTTGCATTGCCAAAAGGAAACAAGAAGACATTTGTGGTTTTGGAGTTCCTGCATTAAACAACGTTGGTGTTGCATGCGTGAAGAACTTTTTAGACATTAAATCGTAAGTCTCGATTACTGATTTTAAATCGTCAAGGTGAATACCAACCGAAACACGCATCAACATATGTTGTGGTCTTTCGACAATTTTACCGTTTATTTTTAGCAAATACGAACGCTCTAAGGTTTTGAAACCAAAGTAATCGTAATTGAAATCTCTTGTATAAATGATATGAGAATCTAGGAAAGCTGAGTTTTCCTGAATTACTTTAAATACTTCATCCGAAAGTAATGGCGCTTCTTGTCCATTTCTTGGATTTACGTAGTTGTACATATCTTTCATCGTTTCTGAGAACGATTTTTTTGTATTTGAATGTAGGTTTGAAATTGCCACACGCGCTGCTAATTGAGCATAATCTGGATGCGCAATTGTCATAGAAGCCGCCGTTTCTGCCGCAAGATTATCTAGTTCAGAAGTAGAAACCCCATCATACAATCCTTCGATAACTCTCATGGCTACCTTAACAGGATCTACAAGTTCATTTAAACCGTAACACAATTTTTTGATTCTTTCTGTAATCTTATCAAACATTACGGGCTCTTTGTGGCCATCTCTTTTTACTACATACATAAGCTTACTATATTTAATTATTGAAAAAATGAAAGACACTAGAAGAACGAGTTCCAGCGCTTAAACATTGCGTGTTTTAAAATTATTTATTGAGAATTGCAGGATTCTCAATAGTTACCTGATTCCAGTCTGAAAATCAAACCGAAATGCATTAAAAAATATCATTGAATCTACGATTTGGGGCAAAGAGATTCAATCTTAAAATTGTATTGTTAAATTTTATTCTATTAAGTGTTTATATAGAAAACACTAACATTATTTTGTTGTCTAAAAATCTGCATCAAATGAAATTTTCTGAGCATCACTATCTGTGTTCATCACACCTGATTTTTGATACTCGGCAACACGTTTTTCAAAGAAGTTAGTTTTTCCCTGAAGAGAGATCATGTCCATGAAATCAAACGGATTCGCTGATCCATATACACGCTCGCAACCTAATTCTACTAATAATCTATCGGCAACGAACTCTAAATATTGCGTCATTAAGACAGCATTCATTCCAATTAAACTTACCGGAAGAGATTCTGTTACAAATTCTCTTTCAATATCTAAAGCATCAACAATGATTTCTTTAATTCTTTCTTTTGGCACTTTGTTAATCAAGTGATGATTGTGTAAGTGTACTGCAAAGTCACAGTGTACACCTTCGTCACGAGAAATCAGTTCGTTAGAAAAAGTTAAACCTGGCATTAAACCACGTTTTTTCAACCAATAAATAGAACAGAAAGCACCTGAGAAAAAGATTCCTTCAACGGCAGCAAAAGCAATTAGTCTTTCGGCAAACGAATCAGATTCGATCCATTTTAAAGCCCAGTCTGCTTTTTTCTTAATTGCAGGAAAAACTTCCAATGCATTAAACAATTCTGCTTTCTCTGCTTCATCTTTCACGTAAGTGTCGATTAATAGAGAATATGTTTCACTGTGAATGTTTTCCATCATGATTTGAAAACCATAGAAAAACTTCGCTTCAGCATATTGAACTTCGTTTACAAAGTTCTCTGCAAGGTTCTCATTTACGATTCCATCAGAAGCAGCAAAAAATGCTAAAATATGTTTAATGAAATATCTTTCGTCGTCACTTAATTTATTATTCCAGTCTGTCAAATCCTGGTGCAAATCGATTTCTTCCGCAGTCCAAAAACTAGCTTCCATCTTTTTGTACCATTCCCAAATATCATGATGTTTGATTGGAAAAATAACGAAACGATTTTTATTTTCTTGTAATATTGGTTCGACTTGTGACATGACTGTATTTATTTAATTTTTATACCAAAATTTTACTATTTCAGTAGATTACAAAGATTGTCAATTGTTGCCAAAAATAAAAGCCAAACTTATTCACAAAAGGGCGTAGTTTTTAACAACGGACAAAAAATGGGATATTTTTCAGACAATAATTAAATTATTGTAAATGAGTATTTTAAAACCCATATTTACACTCTAAAGGGCTGTAAAATATAGACTTTTTATTATAAAAAGCAAGAATTTTTTAATACTTTTTAAAAGTTTTTTTAAGCTTCACTTTTATTTTTTTGAGCTAAAAAGAAGCTATTCGCAGTCATAGTAATGGCTGCCGAATTTTTAAGATTTTTTGAGCTCCTGAGCTACTTTTTCAAGTTCCAAATACCAGTCTTCACCAAAGCGACGAACTAGTGCTTCTTTAACAAATTTATAAACTGGAACTTCTAATTCCTTACCTAAAGAACAAGCATCATCGCAAATATCCCATTTATCATAATTCACCGCAGCAAACTCTGTAAAATCTTTTACACGAATTGGATATAAATGACAAGAAACTGGTTTTTTCCAATCTACGATTCCTTGGTTATAAGCTTGCTCAATTCCGCAAAGCGCAGTTTTACCGTCAAAAATAACGTAAGCACAATCTTTCTCATCGATTAGCGGTGTTTCAAGATCACCGTCAGTTCCTTTTACCCAAGTTCCTTGCGCTTCTATAGCAGCAATTCCCTCTTTACGTAAAAATGGTTTTACTTTTGGGTAAATTTCCTCCATAATTTTAGTTTCGGCCTCACTCAGTGGCGCTCCAGCATCTCCGTCAACACAGCAAGCTCCTTTACAAGCTGACAAATTGCACACAAATTCTTTTTCAAGAATATCTTCTGAAATAATGGTTTTACCTAATTGAAACATGATACTAAAATACTGTTATTTATAAAGTGCAAAGATAGTCAAAGAAAACAGATAAAACACTCAAAATATTTAACCGCAAAGGGCGCAGGGATTTACGCAATCCCGAAGCCTCGGGACGCAAAGCTTTATCAGTTCTATCCTTTGCAAACTTTGCGTAAATCTTTGCGAATCTTTGCGGTTAAATTATTATTTGTTACAAATATCACTTTTTAAGATACTGATACGTGTTTTTATAACAAAAATACATCGTATTAAAAAAACACCTATCTTTATTATCTACCTTTGCAAAAATTTTAAACCCTTAAAATCAAAGTAATATGTTAGAAATTGACTTTAAAGAAATAATTACTGTTGGAATGGTACTTTTTGCTGTAATTGATATTGTAGGTTCAATTCCGATCATTGTTAATTTAAGAGCAAAAGTGGGGCATATTGAATCTGAAAAGGCTTCGATCGTTGCAGGACTTATTATGATTGTTTTTCTATTTGTTGGAGAAGGATTCTTGAGTCTTATTGGTATCGATGTACATTCGTTTGCGGTTGCAGGTTCTTTTGTGCTGTTTTTTCTAGCTTTAGAAATGATTTTAGGAATTAGAATATACCGCGACGAAGAACCGGGATCTGCATCGATCGTACCATTAGCATTTCCGCTAATTGCCGGCGCGGGAACAATGACGACTTTACTTTCGCTTAGATCTCAATTTCACACCATCAATATTATTATTGCTATTATACTGAATATCATCTTAGTTTATATCGTTTTGAAATCATCTAAAAAAATCGAAAATTTATTAGGAGAAAACGGACTTGGCGTGGTTCGCAAGACATTTGGAGTCATACTTTTAGCAATTGCTGTTAAATTATTTGCTGCTAATGTTAAAGGTTTGTTTGTCTAACATTTATTTTTATAAATTTACCCCATAAAATTTCTAAAATACAACTTTAAGATATTTTTCACATCTGAGGGTTTTACTTTATTATTTTAGACAAATAAACAACCATTATGAAAATCTTTACTTCAATCTTAGTGCTTCTGGCATTGGCTTTAATTGTTTTTAATATTACATTGCTAGACTTCAAAAACCCTTTTCAGGGAGACAGTGTAGTTGCTTTTATTGGAATCGCAGCTTCATTTTGTGCCGTTTTAATTCTTTTGATTTTTAGAATTTCTAAAAGAATTGAAGAAAAAACAAACGGAAGATAATATATGTTTGACGTTTTAATTATCGGCGGCGGCGTTTCAGGAATGTCTTGTGCTCTCGTTTTAGGATCTGCCAAAAACAAAGCTTTTGTTACCGATAAAAAAATAGGAATATTTACGCATCAAAAAAATTCTTCTTTACAAGAGGCAATTTTCTACAATGCTTACGGCATTACACCAGGTAAATTGGGATCTGATTTGCTAATTGAAAGTTCTCAGGATTTAGCAATGACTTATCCACACATCTCTCAAATACCAAATGAAAAAGTAATTAAAGTAGAAGGCTCTTTTCCTGAATTTACTGTTACTACAAATAAAAATTCATACAAAACCAAAAATATCGTTATTGGGATTGGTTCTGCAAATACTTTTGACATTGAAGGTTTAATGCAATATATTGAACCTCATAAAAAAGCGCTTCCAGAAAAACAACGTATTCAGCTTAAAAACGACGATCATAAAGTAACCGACGGTATTTATGTTATTGGAACTTTAGCAGGCTGGAGAAGTCAATTGGCTATTGCAGCCGGAAGTGGCGCAGCAGTTGCTACAGATATTCTTACTTTATGGAATAACGGCGTACAAACTCACGCCCACGATAGTATTCGATAAAATTTATTTTCACCATATAAGTTATATAAGTTCATTTAATTTATGCGCGAAGCATTTATATTGACTTATATAACTTATATAACTTATATGGTTTAAACTCTTATTTCACAGAAACAATTTCTTTTACTTTGATATGTTTCTCAGTATCAGTTTTCCAGATTTCGCCTTTTAACGAAACCTCATCTCCTTCTTTTAATTTCTTATAATTTTGAGGCCCTCCAACATTTACAATGCTAATTGTCGCAAAATAAACTTCGTTCTTGGCTGTATTGATTTTGGCCGTATAACCGTCTTTTCCAAACTCGATAGATTCAACTTTTCCTGAAATCGTATTCTTATCTTTCATACACGCGCAAGAAACCACAAACATTATTAAAACTGCAAGAAAACCAATTCTTTTTAAATTTTTCATATTTTATTTTGTTAACCACAAAGGTCTAAAGGTTTATTAAAATTATCCGTAATCTATTTCAACTCTATACAACTTCCAGCAATTACTTTAGGGCTTTCGTCGAATTGTTTCCAAACTCTACTATAACGAAACGAATTAGAGATAACCTTACCATCATAAACTCCTTTTAGCAAAACAATCACACTAACAACAGCTGTATCACCAATTATACGAATAATTTGATCTGAAGCTTCCAGAACTTCAATTTTCATTTTACCGGAACGATAAGTTTCTAAATCAAACTCTTTGGTAATCGTTTGACCGTCGGGCAAATTAAAAAGCAAGTCGTCATGCAACATTTTATCCAAAGTCGAAACATCGGCATTTTTAATCGCAGTTAGAAGTTCAATCTCAGCATTAACAATGGCGTCTATTTTCATTTCAATAAGAATTAAGGATTACTTTTTCGGATTTAAAATGGTTTTAATCATGGCGTCATCTTTCAAGATGACATCGTAGTAATACAATTCACCAAACAATTGTCTGGCAAACTCTGCTGTTATATAACGGTTTACCAAACCTTTGGTTTTATCTAATTTCAGATCTAAACCTGTCATTAAAATATAGTTTCTAAACTTTTTAAAGTACGCATCAGAGTTCTTCATTTTTACCAAAAACTCATTAAAATGAAGTCCTGCAAAAGCATCACGATTTTTATCTAATTCTTCAAAAACAAAATGCCCTACAATTCCGGTTTGAAGTAAATAAGCAACATTCTCATTTCCGTGTTCTGCTTCTATTGGCACAAAAACATCCGGAACGATTCCGCCGCCACCGTAAACGATTTTACCTTTTGGCGTTTTAAATTTTAATGAATCTGCAACTTTTATACTGTCTTTAGCATAAAGTTCTCCAGATTTTATTCGCGCCTCAGATTCTTTAAAATATTCTTCATTCCCTTTTTTATAAGGTTTTTGAATCGATCTTCCTGTTGGTGTATAATAACGAGCTACAGTTAATCTCACTGCCGATCCGTCATTAAAATCCATTTCGCGCTGCACTAATCCTTTTCCAAAAGAACGACGTCCTACAATAGTTCCGCGATCGCTATCCTGAATTGCTCCGGCCAGTATTTCACTTGCCGATGCACTATTTTCATTAATTAAAACATAGACCTTGCCTGTTTCAAAACTTCCTGTTTTTGTGGCGTAAGTTTTCTCGGTTGTTCCGTTCTTATTTTTTGTAAAAACGATCAATTGTTTATCTTTCAAAAATTCATCTGCTATAGCAATGGCTTCTTCCATATAACCACCTCCATTATCGCGAAGGTCAATTATAAGTGATTCAATTCCGTTTTGTTTTAATCTTGTCAAGCCAGTCTTAAACTCATTAAAAGTAGTTTCGGCAAAACGATTAATCTTGATATAGCCTGTTTTATTATCAAGCAATAAAGACGCATCAACACTTTTTATAGGAATGATATCTCTTTTTACCTTAATTTTCAATTTCTTTTGTTCTGATTTTCTAAAAACCGTCAATTCAATCTCAGAACCTTTTATTCCTTTTAATTTTGAAAACAAACTATCTGAAGGTAGTTTACGTCCAAATAATTTTGTTTTTCCTGCAAATAAAATTCGATCTCCGGATTTTATCCCTGCTTTTGCCGAAGGCCCGTTTTCGATTGGTTTTATAATTGCAACTGAATCTTTATACATATAAAAATTAATCCCGATTCCCACGAAATCACCTTTCATACTTTCAGCAACTTCTGCTTGTTCGCTTGGCGGAATATAAACAGAATGAGGATCTAATTTTGAGAGAATATTATCTACTGTAAGGTTTACAATAGAATCTGTATTGATACTATCAACATATTCGTTATTGATAAAATCAATGAGTTTATTCAGCTTGGTTTTCGAGTAGTTTTTAGCCAAAAGCTGGTCATCAGCGGGAGCACTCATTAAGCTTCCGATGACAATACCGAGAGCTAAAGTAGCTCCGATGATGATTGGCAAATATTTTGAATTAAATTTCATTATTCTTCTAAAACAGGAATGTGTTCTACTTCGATACCTGCTTTTATTAAAAATTGAATTCCGGAGTCGTCACGATATCCGTTGTGATAAACCACTCTTTTTATCCCTGATTGGTGTATCAATTTACTGCATTCTTTACAAGGAGAAAGTGTAATATATAAAGTTGCTCCTTCACACGATTGTGTTGATCTGGCTACTTTAAGTATTGCATTTGCTTCGGCATGCAAAACATCCCAACGTGTTAATCCTTCTTCGTCTTCACAGCAATTTTCAAATCCGGATGGCGTTCCGTTATATCCATCAGAAATAATCATTCGGTCTTTTACGATAATGGCGCCTACCTGTTTTCGCTTGCAATAAGAAAGTGCTCCCCATTCTGTTGCGATTCTTAGATAAGCTTTATCGTATTTATTTAATTTTTTTTCTTCCATTTAATTTATCTGTTCCAAATTGGACTTTCTATAATCATCGGAACAACTACTCCAACAATAAAAGCCGACATTACAAGTGCCCAATCGCGTTTTGAAAAACGAAATACAGTTTGTACAATATATGATATTATCAAAACTACAAATACCACAACTAACTGAGCTGCTTCTATCCCGAGAGCAAACTCGCCTAAAGGTAGTAATTTTGAACTAGGTGATCCTCCTAAAATAGTCTTGAAATAATTTGAAAATCCAAGACCATGTATAATTCCAAAAAACAAGGTTACAAAAAACACTAAATTCACTCCATCGTTTTTAGATGTTTTTCCTGCTGTAAAAAGATTAAAAATCGCTGTTATTAAAATTGTTATCGGAATTAGAAATTCGACTGTATTTACTTTGATCGCAATAATTCCGTAAACCGAAAGCAATAAAGCCAGTGTATGACCTATTGTAAAAACAGAAACTAACAGCAAAATGCGTTTCCAGTCTTTAAACAAATAAGGTGTTGTTAATGCGATTAAAAAAAGAACGTGATCGTAAGCGTTAATATCTAAAACATGCTTTAATCCTATTTGAAAATAAATCCAAAACTCTGACATACTAGTGGTACTATTAAATGATTAGGGGTTGTAAACTTACGATTTATTTTGAAAAATACTTCCGTGCTGTTTTAAAACAACTAATAAAAATTAAGTTAAATTTTATGAGAACTTTAAATTTAATAATTTAAAATAAAAATTATCTTTGCGAGATAAAAAACTTATAATTATGTCATTTTCAGATTTATTTGATAGCGAATTCAAACAAAGAAATAAAGGTCACTTTTCAGCTATTGTTCGTGTAGCATTAGCCGATGGAATTGTACATCCTGAAGAGAAGAGTTTCTTAGATAAATTAGCTTCACGTTTAGAAATTTCAGAGTCTGAGTACGAAGAAATTCTTAACGATCCATTAAAATATCCAATTAACCCACCTTATTTACATGTTCAGCGTTTAGAGCGTTTATACGATTTAACAAGAATGGTACACGTTGATCATCATCTTGAAGACCAACAAGAAGTTATGTTAAGAAAATTAGGTATTGCTTTAGGATTTACTCCAAGCAACGTAAATTATATTATCGCAAAAGCATTATCATTAGTTGATAAAAAAGTTGATGGTGATACTTTTGTTTATGAAATGCAACACATGCATAAATAGTATTCTGTTTTCAGTTACAGTTTTCAGTTCTAAACTGAAATTCTAAAAATGGAACTAAAATATAAAACCGAGAGATTCTTTGAAATCTCTCGGTTTTTTTGTTTTTTAAGGTGATATTATAATTCATCGCAAAAAGAAGCCCGACAGGTTTTAAAAATGTTATTACTAAATTTAGATAAAAACTCCCGTTGAAACTTTTTTACTTAACCTGTAATTCGAACTTTCCTTCAAGTCCTCCTGCAAAATTCACCTGATAGTTTTTGACAACATCTAAGACTTGCGTACCCATAAATTCAAACTTAAAATTATTATTTCCTAAATCTGTTACCTTTATTGAATTTCCACCAATATAATATCTTGTTTTTGGGGTTACTAATTCACAAAACCCAAGAAGTTCATTAGCCGATCCAGGTCCAAATGAATAAATGCCAGTTAAATTCTTTTGTGTAGAAGGAAACGAAAGATCTATATAAAGGTTTTCACTTTTCTTCTCATTTGTAACCAAAAAACGAACACTTTTCTGCGAATCAAAACTTGCCTTTTGACTAAAGTAAACTCCTTTAGTTGGCTCAAAACTAAATCCATCTATAACAATTGATGAATACAAATCAGTTCTATTATCAGAATCAGAAGAACAAGAAGTTAAAAAACCCAATACTAATAAAAAAAATAAAGTAAATTTCCTCATAATTTTTTTTGTTAAATATATAAAAATATACACCATTTCTCTCAAAAATTATTTAAATTAAATTCACCACAAAACAAAACCCGACAGGTTTTAAAAACCTGTCGGGTTTGAATGAGTCTAAAAACTGAGACTGCGACTGAAAACTATTCCGCCTCCGCCATAAACTGCTCTGCCTTTTCTACCATATTATGACTTCCGCAGAAAAACGGAACTCTTTCATGCAATTCTGTTGGTTGAATTTCCATAATTCTTCCAAAACCGTCTGTTGCTTTCCCTCCCGCTTGTTCTGCAATAAATGCCATTGGATTACATTCATATAATAAACGTAATTTTCCTTTTGGTGCTTTTGAACTGGTTGGATAAATATAGATTCCGCCTTTTATCATATTTCGATGAAAATCAGAAACCAGACTTCCGATATATCTAGAAGTATAAGGTCTGTCATCTTCTTCTCTTTGACAATACTTAATGTAATTTTTTACTCCTTGCGGAAAATGAACATAATTCCCTTCGTTTACAGAATAGATATGTCCGTCTTTTGGAAATCTCATATTCGGATGTGAAAGATAAAATGTACCAATGGCAGGATTCAATGTAAAACCATTTACGCCATGACCTGTAGTATAAACCAACATTGTCGAAGTTCCATAAATTACATAACCTGCTGCCACTTGATTGATTCCCGGTTGTAAAAAATCCTCGCTAGTTACCGGCGTTCCAATTGGTGTTATTCTTCTAAAAACAGAAAAAATAGTCCCTAAAGAAACATTTACATCAATGTTTGAAGATCCGTCAAGCGGATCCATTAAGATCACGTACTTATTATTATTACTATTGTCGCTCCCTTTGACAGTAATAAATTCGTCGTTTTCTTCTGAAGCAATACCACAGACAATCTCACGGTTAATTAACGTCTGAATAAATACTTCGTTGGCATACACATCTAATTTTTGTTGATCTTCTCCCTGGATATTCTGTTCGCCTGCGGCGCCAATAATATCCACCAATCCGGCTTTGTTTACTTTATAATTGACGACTTTGGCCGCCAAACGTATAGAGTTGATAATTCGGGAAAGCTCCCCCGACGAATACTGAAATGCTTTTTGGTTCTCAATAATAAACTCTCCCAGTGTTTTATTGCGTTCTTCCATTGCTATATCGTTATAGATTTTGATTATAAGTCACAAATATCGCTTTTTTTGTGAGAATGATTCAAAAATTATTTTGTTAGTTTGCCACTATTGTATATTTGCTAATTAAAAGCAGTAAGCATCAAATAAAAAAATGCTTTCTGAGAAAATAAGTAGTTAATAATAAGAATATATGAATATTAGAAAAGGAAAATCTGAAGACATGAAATCGGTTCTAGAATTGATCCATGAATTGGCAATATTCGAAAATGAACCTGATGCAGTTGTAATAACAGTTGATGACTTGGTACGCGATGGCTTTGGCGAAAAACCTTTATTTCATGTTTTTGTTGCAGAAATTGAAAACAATCAAAAACAGAAAGAAATTGTTGGAATTGCTTTGTACTATTATCGCTATTCTACCTGGAAAGGAAAAACAATACACCTTGAAGATTTAATAGTTAAAGAAAAAATGCGCGGGACTGGTTTAGGATCTGCGTTATATTCTGAAATTATGCAACAAGGAAAGAGAGATAATGTACGAAGAGTCGAATGGAATGTTCTAGATTGGAATACTCCAGCTGTAAAGTTTTACGAAAATTCAGGTGCAAAAATCCTTAACGGATGGCAAGTGGTACAAATGGACGAAGCCGGAATTAATTCGTTTCTAGAAAAATTATAAAAATATATTTGCCACAGATTATTAAGATTAAAAAGATTTTCTGTTCGTGGCAGAAAAAAACACAAGATATACTAGACTTCATGTAATCTGAAATCTAAAATTAAAAATCTAAAATTAAACATGAGAGTATTTAAATTTGGTGGAGCATCAGTTAAAGATGCCGATGGAATTAAAAACGTATACGACGTTTTACAAAAAGTAGGTTATGAAGATGTAATTCTTGTAGTTTCGGCTATGGGAAAAACAACAAATGCTCTTGAAGTTGTAATCAAGAATTATTTTGATAAATCGACAGAGTTAAATTCATCTGTTCAAGAAATAAAAAAATATCACAATCAAATCTTATTGGATTTGTTTGAAGATGAAAAGCATGAGGTTTTTACTGCTGTAAAAGCATTATTTACTGAATTAGAATATTTTCTGGCTCATAATAAATCCCCAAATTACAATTTCGTTTACGATCAGATTGTAAGTTTTGGAGAATTAATTTCGACAACAATTTTAAGTCATTTTATGAATTACAAAGGCATTAAAACACAATGGCTTGATGTTCGTAATTTTATTAAAACCGATGCAACTTACAGAGATGCCGAAGTAGATTGGGATGCCACTCAACAAAACATTAGCAAAAATGTAAAACGCAAAATATTAAACATTACTCAAGGATTTTTAGGTGCCGACGAAAACAACTTTACGACTACTTTAGGGCGTGAAGGTTCTGATTACACTGCCGGAATTTTTGCTTATTGTTTAAATGCTGAAAGTGTTACAATCTGGAAAGATGTTCCTGGTGTTATGAATGCCGATCCGCGTTATTTTGAAAATGCAAGTTTATTGAATCAGATTTCGTATCGCGAAGCAATCGAATTGGCTTTTTATGGCGCAACCGTTATTCACCCAAAAACATTACAACCATTACAGAAAAAAGAAATTCCGTTGTATGTAAAATCGTTTATCAACCCTTTATTAAAAGGAACTTGTGTTTCTAAAGGTGTTGACTTAGAACCGCAATATCCTTGTTTTATTGTAAAAAGAAATCAGCTTTTGATTTCGCTTTCATCAATAGATTTTTCTTTTATCATGGAAGAAAACATCAGCGAGATTTTTGCTTTGTTTCATGAATTTAAAATCAAAGTAAATTTGATTCAGAATTCAGCAATTAGTTTTTCTGTTTGTGTGGAGGATAAATTTGGAAATTTCAACGAATTGAACGCGATTCTTTCGAAAAAATTCAAAGTAGATTATAACGAAAATGTGACTTTATATACAATTCGTCATTTTACGGAACAAGCTGCTCAAACGGTCGAAGAAAATAAAGAGGTTTTATTAAAACAAGTAAGCCGCGAAACGATGCAAATTGTTACTAAAGAGATTAACTAAATCTTCTTTTTAAAGTTAATTATTTCAATTCAAAAATATCTAAAAAAGGGTTTCACCAAAAGTGAAGCCTTTTTTGCTTTTAATGTTTATACTTATTTAAATCCAAAATAACCGATTATCGAGTAAGACTTTTTATTAATCTTTAGTATTTTTATCTTTTAATAAAACCCTTATTAATGTCAAAATCCAGTAAATTATTTGTAAAAATATACTTCATCGCTTGTATTTGTTATATAGCTTTTGGGTTTTATCAAGTTCTATTTTTAGGAGTTTCTTCTACAAAAGAATTACTTATTAGAACATCTCCAATTATAGTTGGGTCCTGTTCTGCATGGATTATTTATAACAGATTTTACAGGTGTAAAAAAAACTAAATATTCAAATTCAGACTTAAATACCCTATTTCCGAATAAGAGTTATTTTAAATAGGTAGTAATTTTAACTTTATAAAAAAAACAAAAAAATGACTAACGGATCAGTAACAATAACACTACTTATCATAATTATAGCACTTGCATATAGATATAATAAGACTCACAAAGAAAAAAAAGGGTAATTTTTTTAAAGATTTTTCCAGCGAATATTTAGTAATCTATAAATAATTCTACTCCCATATAATATAATTCCTTTATGATAACAGAAAAAAGCAAACTATTTGCCGCATACCTATTCCTTTTATTTTCAGTTTCGTTATGCATATTGTATAAACTTGGCAAAACTGATTTTAATCCCTTGTTTCCAACATTAATTACTTTTATTTTTGTTCTACAGAGAACTTTTATTTTCTATAAAAAGAGAATATAAATCACTACAGTATTTCCGTACTGATGTAAATTTAAAATGAACTTAGATTTTGTAATACCTAAAAAAAAATGCTCGTACTTCATGATACTTTCATTTCTTTTTTCAAATCCTTAATGGTTTTCTTTAGTTCTTTTATTCGTTCGTCATATTGTTCGATTATTTGATCAGAAAGTTGAAAAACATTAACCTTAAAAGCCTTTTCTTTTCTATTTTCTTTTCCTCCAATAGTATCAATTTTTAATAAATCCTCGGGCAAAATATCAAAAATCGCACAGATTTTTAAAATATGGTTTGCCCAAGAATGGCTTTCTCCGCTTTCCATTCGCGCATAAGCCGATTGTGAGATGTTTAGAAAGTCAGCCACTTCTTCTTGAGACAGGTCTTTATTTTTTCTAAGAGTTTTGAGCTTATTCCCTACAATGATATTCATAATCTATAAAGTTTTCCTTATAAAACAACAGAGGACACATTTATAAAAATATACTCACAAAAAAATCATTTATTTTTTAAAAATAACACTCCATAATTGAAATACCCGATAATCACATAATACAAACTCTTACAAATTGGTAATTTTGGACTGACAAAAAAATTAAACTCATGAATACTGATATTGAGCCGAGTCAAGAAACCCAAAACGAATGGAACAACGATCCAGACAACTGGATTTGGGGATTCTTATACTACAATCCAAAAGACAGTAGATTGTTTCCTCCAAAAAGGATAAAAGAACTAGGGTGGACTATTAATTTTGCAAATCCCAATTCTGTGTTTCTTGTCATTATTTTCATTACAATTCTTCTTATAATAGGAGAAAGCACGACATAATTAAATTTAAAAACAGGTTCGACTCCCCCGTCTAATCCTCTATAAAAAATGAAATTCTTTATATTCAAATACAGTATAGCCATCATTAGCTGTCTTTATTTAGCCCATTTTTTTTTCGATCTTGATCATACTGATAAAATAATAAAAACTGGAACATCACTTGTCTTAGCACTTATTTTCATGATCACAATGTACACTGAAATAAAAAGTAAAAAATAGCTCCTGCATAAATATCAAATACTTGAATTAGACTTCTTCAAATTGTGAAGCTGGTTTTGTTTGCACTTTATCGCGCTCTGTTATTCTCTGTTTGCTCAATTTCTGTTTTTTTGTAAGTTGCCTTTTTTGAATTCCCAAAACTATAGGTTGCAATTAGTCTAAAGTAGTTTGTGGTGTAGGTTCTGTGATAATAAATTTCGGTTTGTCCCACATTATAATCTCCGGAAACCATGAAATCATGGAAAATATCATTTGCCGTAAAATTTAGCTTTAAGGCATCTTTAAAAAAGTTCCTTTCAATTCCTAGAGTAACCGTCGATCTGCTATTATCACTACCCAATCCATAACTTTTGTTACCTAAATACCAGGCTAGCAATTGAATTTTAAAAAGGTTCGGAATAGTAAATGTATTGTTAGAGTACAGATATATTTGAGGTTTGACCGGGCCTAGTGCATATCCGTAAAAATCATCTATACTTTTAGTCAAATTCATACTTATGGTATTGGTCGAATTCCACCAATTCTTCGTAAAAGTTTTTGATATTGATGTAAAAAAGCTATGTTCTCTGTCTAAATTCAGTGATCTTAAAATATAACTATTTGGCTTGTCACCACGTAAAGCTGCTCCACTAATAGGATCAGTTTTATAGGTATATCCTATTTTAAAATCAAACTTTTTGTATAATGTACCAATTTCAAAAGCATGAACTTTCTCTGGCAACAAATTAGGATTCCCTTCGATTGTAGTAAACGGATCTTGATAAATAACAAAAGGGTTTAAGGCTTGATATCTTGGTCTGGTTATTCTTGAAACATAAGACGCATGTACTTTCCAATCATCTGAAATATCCATATTCAGCAAAACATTTGGAAAAATATTGCCATAATTTTTTTTGAATTGCTGGATTCCGTTTGCAGTAGTATATAAATCATAATTAGTCCATTCGGCTCGAGCGCCAACAGAAAAATTGAACTTTTCTCCTAATGAACTTCCAAAATTAAAATAAGCTGCATTAATTTTCTCTACATATTTAAAATTGCTCGAAAGTTGATCATCAAGTCCAAAACCTTCATTTTTTGAATCTGATATCAGGAAGTCTGATCCGGATAGTATGGTTGCATTGCTAAACTTCACTCCAGTTTCAAGCTTTGAATTTTTATTTATCTTTTTTAAATAATCGGCTTGAATACTGATAATATTAATTCTATTGTCAACATTATTCTTGAGATATTTTTCTTTGTTAAGTTCGTCAATAAAACTATTTTCATCAATAAAATCTCTTACAGTTCCGTTATAATTAGAATGTTGAGTTCCAATAAATAAAGACGAACCTTTGCGATCTGTTATTGCATTATAATTTAAATTAATAAACTGATTTAGTAAGACATCGTTTTTGGCGATATCTGTTGTATAAAAACTATTTCCTGCATTGTTTTCTATTGAATTTCGACTTAATACTACACCGCCCAAATCCTGAATATTACCACTATATGCCAATGAGATATAATTCTTGTCTGAAAACGTATATTGCAATCCAAGCCCAAAATTAGAGTAATTATTAAATTGCCTTTTCCAATCTGTAGTTAATTGAGATCGCATATAATCCTCGGGATTGGGTCGCGTTCTGGTCGTGTATAATAATTCGCGCCCTTTGCCCAATTGCAATCCGTAATTGGTAATAAACGAAAACTTGCCCTTTGCATAATTAAAATCTAGTAATGTATTGGTACTTGCTCCTGCAAATTCCGAAACGGTTACTTGCTGACTTGCGGTTCCCATTATACCACTTTCTATATTTTTTTTAGTAATAATATTGATTACTGCTTTTCCTTCGGCATCATATTTTGAAGATGGATTTGAAATCACTTCAATTTTTGAAATTTGCGAAACTGGTATCGCTGCAAATCTTTCGTAATTAATCAATATTCCGTTCAGGTAAATAATAGCTTCACCTTTTCCAAGTACGCTTATTTGTCCTTCTGTAATAATAACATTTGGCACTCGACTCAACAACTCATTTACAGAACTACTGGTCGAGAGCAAAGTATTGGCGACATTAACATCGATTGTTCCGTTTGCAGAATATTTAACTAGTGAAGCGTCTCTTTTAATCACAACTTCATTCAATTCATTATTTTGACTTGTGACTTTCTCTGGAAGTGTTGGTTTAGATTGTGCTTTTGTTTCTAAAACAGAAAAGAATAAGCAAAAGATAAAAATAAAAACAGGAACATGGAATCTCATAAATTGGCAATTTAAAATTTGACTTTGTTTGCCACAAAAGTCTATTGTAAATTGCAACATGAGGTAATCCAAATAGAAATCAGGAGTACGGATTTATAAATTCAAACGTGATTCTACGTATGTAAAGCTTGGAGTTGATAGTTTAAAGGAGTTGTTCCGGTATGTTTTTTAAAGGCCGAAAAAAAAGTCGATTTAGAATTAAAACCTACATCATAACCAACAGATTCTAATGTTAGTTTATCATTTGAAGTTATGATTTTACAAGCTTCATTTATTCTGAACTCATTTACAAAACTGGTAAAATTTTTATTTAAATTACTATTTAAAAATTGTGATAACTGATGACTGGAAATATTGAGTTCTTTAGACAAATCCTGTAAAGTAAGATTAGAATTTTTATACCATTCTTTCTCAAGCATAATTTTTTCCAGTTTTTCGGATAAAATCGTGGCTTCTGCCAAGTCTATTTTTTTGCCTGAATTTTTGGGTCCATTCAACAAAAACAAATCATCGGTTTTTTTTCGATATAAAAGGATCGAAATAATTAGATATAAAATAAACGAAAAAACAACTGCTCCACTAATATAACTAGCGGCCGGGGCTCTAACTATTGCAAGAAAATAAAAGAAGAATAGTAGAAAATTACCTAGAAAAAGCATTCCAAACCAAGTTTCCGAAGGCGTTGTTTTGTGCTTTCTATTTAAGATTTTTGCTAATATTTCTTTGATTAAAAAACCTGAAAGAACAACATAAACAAACCACTGAAAATAGATAATCCTTATAAAATAATTGGTCCAAAGCTCGGGATAATATTCATACGGATAAACAACTCCAACACTAACTATTAATAGTGCCCAGAATAAAAGTGTAAACTTCCACGATCTTGGCATTACGTTAATTTCGGAAACGGCCGATTTAAGAAAATAATATAGAAAAGGACCAATAAAAAAACAAGCTGTAAGCCCAAATTGCAAATACGTTTTGGGTAAAGTGGGATTAAAATATATAAATACAGATTTCCCTATTCTAATGCTCAACGCAAATAAAAGTGCTCCAAGAAAATAATTGGTAAGGTATTTTTTTCTGGTAAAGAAAAAGAAATAAACACCTAGAATAAGTCCGTTGAAAACTCCCAAAGCACTAAAAAAGAATAAAAGTTCTTTTCCTGTATCCATAATTTTAATTTGTTATATCCTCACAAAGCTAAAAAAAAGATTGATGTTTATGCCTTTACAAATAAATATTCAGAATTTATCGACTAAATTTTCTTGCATAGACCTCTCATAAAAGCCTCATTTTTTTCCCAATTATAAATACTACTTTTGACTTTTTAGAGTTAAAATATTTATGGTGAAAAAATTACTGTTTTTAACGGTGCTATTTTGGTTTTCTGGTCTTCAGGCTCAGGAAACAGAATCATCGTATAAAACAAAAAAAGTAATTGTAAGCCGAGATACAATTCATTTGGAACAAGTGAGCATTAATTCGAGTTTTTTTCAAATTTTAAACACTAAAAACGAACCTATAAATTCAAGTTTTTATACCATTGACTTCCAGAAAGGGACTTTGCTTTTTAATGAAAAACTAAGTTCCACTTCGGACACTTTAATTGTAAATTATTTAAAATATCCCGATTTTCTAACCAAAGAATATAGCCGATACAAAGCAGACCAAGTTGTTACGAATGATGTTGGTACTGAAAAATTATACAAAATTGATAATACGAATGCCAAAAAAGTGACTCCGTTTGATGGATTGAATACTTCTGGTAGTATTACTCGAGGCGTTACGGTTGGAAATAATCAAAATACGGTTTTAAATTCTAACCTTGATCTTCAGATTACCGGAAAAATATCAGACAAAGTTAGTTTGCGAGCTTCACTTCAAGATAGTAATATTCCGTTGCAAGACGGCGGATATTCGCAAAAGCTAGATCAGTTCGACAACATTTTCATGGAAATCTTTAGCAATGATTGGAACATTCGGGCTGGAGATGTTTTTCTGGAAAACAGGAAAACTCAATTTCTAAATTTCAATAAAAAAGTTCAGGGACTTTCTGCCAGTTTTAATTTTAATACTGAAGAGAGTAAAACCAACATTTTTGCCTCTGTTGCTTTTGTAAAAGGTCAATATGCCAAAAGTACTTTTACGGGTCAGGAAGGCAATCAGGGACCTTATAAATTAAAGGGACAAAATGGCGAATTGTATGTTTTGGTCATTTCCGGATCTGAGCGTGTTTATGTAAATGGTGTTTTGCTAAAACGAGGTGAAAACAATGATTATGTGATCGATTATAATGCAGGAGAAATCACTTTTACATCGCTTTTTACAATTACTTCAGAAATGCGTATTAATGTTGAATATCAATATTCTGAAAGAAATTACAATCGATTGGTAACTTATGCCGGCGCAACGCACGAGAACAAAAACTGGAGTTTTGGTGGTTATGTTTATTCTGAAAACGATATGAAAAACCAGCCTTTACAACAAAACCTTTCTAAAGAACAGGTACAGATTTTAAGTCAGGCCGGTGACGATCCCAGTTTAATGAAAGCGCCATCGGCCTATGTTGATAAATATGCAGACAATAAGGTTTTATACAAAAAAACAATTGACAATTCTGTCGAAATCTACGAATACTCTACTGACGCGAGTAATGTTTTATACAATGTAAAATTTAGTCTTGTTGGAGCAAATCTTGGAAATTACATCATTAAGAACAACAATTCTGTCGAACGCATTTATGAATATGCCGCACCAATTAATGGTACTTTACAAGGAAATTACGAGCCAATTGTTCAACTGGTCGCGCCTATTAAACTTCAGGTTGCTACCTTTTTAGGCAAATACAATCCTGACGAAAAAACGTTAGTTGATTTTGAAATTGCCATGAGTAATAATGACAAGAACTTATTTTCTACGATTGACGATGGTAATAATAGCGGTGTTGCACTAAAAACCAACATTAAAAAACGTCTTTTTACCCGCGAGTGGACTTTGGATGGGTTTGCAAATTATCAATTTGTTCAGGAAAATTTCAGATCGGTGGAGCGTTTGTATAATATTGAATTTAATCGGGATTGGAATTTAAATTCGACTCTTTATGGCAATCAAAGTTTACTGGTTACAGGTCTAAATTTTGATTTGTTTGCTAAAAAGGAAACCACTAACCTTGGCTTATTTTCCTATCAATTTGAAAAATTAGATTATTCCGAGAGTTATTCGGGATCGAGACATACAACGACCGCTTTATTCAAATTAAAAAAGTGGACGATAGAAAATCAAGGTAGTTTTTTGAATAGTGATGCAACAAATTCGACTTCTAAATTTATTAGAAATCAAACCAGAACTAAATATCATTTTGGTAAAAACTGGGTTGGTGCAAGTATGCAAATCGAAGATAATCAGGAAAAAGATAAAGTTACCAATCAGTTCTCGGCTTTAAGTCAAAGATTTTCAGAATACGGAGCTTTTGTTGGTCGTGGCGATAGTACTAAAGTTTTTGTTGAAATTGGTTATTTGCAACGTCGAAATGATAGTTTACAAAACGGATTACTGCAACATGTAAACAATTCGCAAACCTATTATCTGAAATCGAAATTGATTCAGAATAAAAAAACGGATTTAGCGGTTTATGCCAGTTATCGAAATTTGGATTTTACGGATTCGTCCCGAAAAAATGAACCATCTTTAAATTCGAGAATCTTATACAACGATCGCTTTTTTAATCAATTGATGCAAATTGGAACAACTTACGAAACCAGTTCCGGAACTATTGCGCAACAAGAGTTTACGTATATCGAAGTTCCAACGGGACAAGGTGTTTATACATGGAATGATTATAACGGCAACGGAATTCAGGAATTAGAAGAATTTGAGATTGCTGCTTTTCCGGATCAGGCAAGATTTATTCGAATCTTTTTACCCAATCAAATCTACATCAAAACCAATCAAAATAAATTTTCCCAATCTGTCGCCTTGAATCCGTTGCAATGGCAAAATGAGAAAGGTTTTAAAAAACTGATTTCGTATTTCTACAACCAAACTTCGTTTATTATGGATCGAAAGGTAAAAAGTCAGGGCGAACGTTTAGAGCTGAATCCGTTTGATTCTTCTGAAGAAAATATTCTAGGTTTAAATTCTAGTTTTAGAAACAGTTTATATTTCAATAGAGGAAAACAAAAACATTCTGTAACCTATACTTATCTGATTAATAAAGGTAAAAATCTACTTTCGATTGGTTCGCAAAATATCAAAAACGGTTCACATCAATTACAATACACACACTTGTATCAAAAAAGCTGGTTGTTTAATTTTTTCACTAAGACGATTAAAACAAATTTAGTTTCAGAAGATTTTGTTGAGAAAAATTATGATTTAAAAGGATATCAATTGGCTCCAAAAATCAGTTATTTATTTTCGAAAAATACGAGTTTAGATTTCTTTTACGAATTTCAAAACAAAGATAATCAGATAGGGAATTTTGAAACACTTGTCCAAAACAGACTCGGAACTTCTTTCTCCTTTGCGGGCGAAAAAAAGATAACGATAAACGGAGAGTTTTCTTTTTATCAAAATAAATTTACAGGAAATGAATTTTCTTCTGTTGGATTTCAAATGCTGGAAGGACTTCAGGCAGGACAAAATTTAGTATGGAAGCTTCTGTTACAGAAGAATATCACTCAATTTCTAGATATTAATTTAAATTACCAAGGTCGAAAAAGCGAAACCGGTTCTGTGGTACATACAGGCAACATACAACTTCGTGCATATTTTTAACACTTTGCGAAAAACATATTCATAAATTGATTAATTTTAATAGAAACTTTAAATCTTTAAATTATGAAAAAATTCTTATTGCTATGTTTTATAGTTGTTTTCTCTAGTAATTTTTATGCTCAGGAAACTGCTAAAACAGCTAAAAGCAAAACTGAAGCTGCTACGAAAAAAGCAAAAACTGATGCAAGTAAAGCAACAGCTGATGCGAAAAAAGAAGCTACAAAATCTAAAAAAGCTGCAGACAAAGCTACTGATGCTGCAACAAAAGCAAAAAAAGAGTCTACAAAGACTGCTAAAACAGCTGCAGACAAAGATGCTGCTAAAGCAAAAAGCGATGCTACTAAAACTGCAAAAAAAGCTACTGATAAAGCTGAAAGCGCAAAAACTGACGCAAAGAAAGCAGCTACAAAAGCTGATGCAGCTGCAAAAACTGTAAAAAGTGACGCAGCTTCGACAAAAAAAGCTGCAACTAAAACAGTAAAAGAAACCAACGAAAAAGCACCAAAAGTTGCTGATAAAGTTACAGGTGAATACAACGGTAAAAAAGTATATACTGGCCCAAAAGGTGGTAAATACTACATTAATAAAAATGGTAATAAAACCTATATTCAGGATTAATAAAAGGTACTAAGGCACTTAGATACTAAGGTGCTAAGACATAAAACTTTGAAGCCGAACTTACGTTCGGCTTTTTTTGTTCAATCCAAAAAACCTTAGTCCCGAAACTTCGGGATAATCACTCAATGCCTTAAAACCTTAAAAAAAATCTAGAGTTAATAATTTAGTAATATGCTCGAAATAACACGGAAAACATATTTCTCTATCTTCGTTTTTAAAAAGCGTTAAACTATGAGCATTGACTATTCTGCAAACAAAACAATTTTAGTTGCTCCATTAAACTGGGGGTTGGGTCACGCGACAAGATGCATCCCAATTATTAAAGCGCTGCAAGAAAATAATTTTATTCCGATAATAGCTTCTGATGGTATTGCGTTGGCTTTATTACGTAAAGAATTTCCATACATACAAACTCTGGAACTGCCTTCCTACCATATTGAATATGCAAAGAATGGTAAAAACTTTAAATGGAAACTAATTAAGAACTTACCTAAAATGATCGTCGCCATTATGGATGAGAAAAAGATGGTGAGAGGCTGGATTAAAAAACACGGTATTGACGGAATTATTTCTGATAACCGATTGGGTGTTTTTAGTAAAAAGATCCCTTCTGTTTTTATGACGCATCAATTGAATGTAATGACTGGAAACACGACTTGGTTTACCAGTAAATGTCATCAATATATTATAAAAAAATACACAGAATGCTGGATTCCTGATACTAATGAAAAGACAAATCTAACAGGAGAACTTGGTCATCTTAAAACGAATGATCTTAACTTAAAATATATTGGGCCTTTGAGCAGAATGCGTAAAAAGGAAACTCCAAAAATATATGATCTAATGATTATTTTGTCAGGACCGGAACCTCAACGTACTTTTTTGGATGAAAAACTTCAAAAAGAAGTGGTTAATTTTAAGGGTAAAGTGGTTTTTGTACAAGGTATTGTTGAGAAAACTCAAAACAAATGGCAAGCTGGTAACGTGACTTATTACAATTTCATGAATTCTAAGCAACTGGAACAAACGTTTAACGAGAGTGAATTTGTTTTATGCCGTTCTGGTTATACTACTGTAATGGATTTGGCTAAATTGGGCAAGAAAGCCTTTTTTATTCCAACACCTGGTCAATATGAACAAGAATATCTGGCGATAAAACTTCAGGAAGAAAATTTGGTACCGTACGCAATGCAAGACGACTTTACCATTGAAGATCTTTCAAAAGTAAAGTCGTTTAAAGGTTTAACTCAATTTAACGAAAGTATAGATTGGGATTCTCTATTTTCAGTTTTTGAGGATTAATTTTAGAAATTAAACTGCGCTTGCAATCGCAATAAATTTCCTTGTTGTCTGTTTATTGGAAGCGCGCTGTCTTCAAAAGTACGATCTGCAATAACATATTCTGCCGTAAGCTCGAAAGCTTTAAACGGTTGCCATTCTATACCAATTTCGTAGTCTCTAACAACATAGCTTCTGGCATCTTTTTCATATTTTTTTCCTCCATCATAATATTGAAATTTAGCAAAAGGATAAATATGTTGTTTTTTAAAGTCTAATTTATAATTGAACAACACATAACCACCGTTTAGATCTGTTTCATCAACAGTATTGGTCAAGGTATTGTAACGAGGTCCTCTACCAATATTATATTCGGTTTGGATTCCAAAAGGTCTTGGATACAGTACAAATGTTGCTCCTACTCTCTGATCTTTTACATATTGCGGATCATCAACTTTTACTCCAGGTGAAATTTCGCCTGTAAAAGCCCATTTTCCGGTATACGCCTGAATTCCCGGTTCTATGATTTGACTACCAATAACAAACGGATATGTAACTCTGGCTACAACATTTAAGTCTCTGTTTCCGTCTAGTTTATTAGCGATTTGTCCGTTATAAACCCCAAAAGCAAAAACTCCATAATCGCCTGAACCTTTGTAACCATCATTTACCAACATGGCGAAACGCTCTCTAATTTTGGCCGGAGCCCAATAAAAAAACATCCCTAAATCACGCTCGTTTAATATTGCACTATTCATTGCGTCATTACGATCTAAAGCCAAACGTTGCGAACTGGATTGCATATTCTCGAAACCATAAGGTATTTTACTTTGACCAATACGAACGCGATATTCTTTTTTCTTATCAAAAGAAAGATCGAAATATAAATCACGAATTTGAACAAAATTCTGGATTCCGGTGCTAGGTGAACTGGCAAAATCCGGCTGAAAATAGAAAAAAACATTTGGATGAACCTGCCCTGAAAATACTAAACGTGCACGTCTGATAAAAAGTCCGTTGTTGGATTTTGCATCTGGATCTGTCGAAGTTGTTCCCCAAGATTTATCACATTGCTCGCAGGAAACTTTATCGTTTGTCGAAAACAAACCATTATATCTAATTTGAGCATAACCTCTTAAAGATATTCTATCATACCAATGTTCTGCGGTACCTGCTCCTGATTGTGTATCTGGTAATTTAGCTTTGTTGATTGAATCAAGAAGACGAACTACTTCTTTTTTCACATCAGACTTACTTAATTCTTGTGCATTTGAAGCGCAAGTTATGAGCAATAAAACGGCTAAGATTTTTCTTTTTATCATCCTTTCTATAATTCCCTTAATTTCAAGGTGCAAAGATGACTCTCCTATGTTAAGAAATCATTAACAGGATGTTACTATAATAAAAATTTAATGTTACGAAGTTTTAGCTCAGGTTTGGTAATTGTTAAAACGCACTGTTTTAGTGGTTTCAACTCAAACCTGATTACAATTATTTAACTTCTAATTTTACTGTTTTATATGCTTTTTCAAGCGTAAAAGAGAACTCAGAACCAATTCCAAACTCACTTTCCACATATACTTTCTCTTTATGAGCCTCAATAATATGCTTTACTATTGCTAATCCTAGACCGGAACCACCTTCAGAACGCGTTCCGCTTTTATCAACTCTGTAAAAACGTTCAAAAAGTCTTGGAATATTTTGTTTTTCAACTCCTTCTCCATTATCACTAATTCTGATTAAGACTTTTTTCTTAGTTAGATTTACAACTCCAACTTCGGTTAATCCGCCTTCTTTACCATATTTAATAGAGTTTACAATCAAGTTTTCGAGCACTTGCTGAATTCTATCCTGATCTCCACGAATAATAACTGACTTGACATTTTTACTTTCAAAAGCCAATTTGATTTTTTTCTTGTCAGCTTTCATTTCCAACAAATCGAAAACATTCTGAATCAATTCGACAATATCAAAATCAGTCATGTTTAAATCTAAATCACCCGATTCTAATTTGGTAATCATATCCAGATCTTCAACAATATAAATTAAACGTTCTACACCTTTTTCGGCACGTTTTAAATATTTTTTCCTAATGTTTTTATCTTCCATTGCTCCATCAAGCAAAGTTGATACATAACCCTGAACCGTAAATAAAGGTGTTTTAAGTTCATGCGAAACGTTTCCTAAAAATTCTCTTCGATATTGTTCACGAATTTCAAGCATTTCAATTTCAAGCTTTTTATCTGTTGCAAACTTTTTCACTTCACGCGAAAGCGTTTCCATATCTGTAGTAATAGGCTGATTGATAAGTGTTGTTGATTCTAATAACGAAACCTCATCGTAGATTTTCTTTACTCTTCTATAAATAAAACGTTCGACACGATATTGTAAAACCAAAAAAGCGAATATATAAATTGATATCAGAAAAATTATTCCAAATGCAATTTGATGTTCTAATTGATTTTTATACAATAAAGACATCAATATCAGCACAAATCCTGTTGCAAAAAGACTTATATATAATGCCGACTTGACAGCAAATTTGTATGTTTTTTTAAAATTAATTTTCATTGATATTATTAATCATTAAGAGATTTTATTTTTACCATATAAGTGATATAAGTTCATTTAAAGCAAAGCGCAATTGTATGGATTACATTAAGAACTTAAAAAAAGAAATCTTTGTCAAAGTTTTAAACTTTGACAAAGATAAACTTTGATACGAAAAGTATGTTGTACTATAATTTAAATGAACTTATATCACTTATATGGTTCAAATATTTATTGAATGTCTAAACTTCAAATTTATAACCAACACCTTTTATAGTTTTAAAAAGGTCTTCGCCTATTTTTTCGCGTAGTTTTCTAATATGAACATCAATTGTTCTTCCTCCTACTACAACTTCATTACCCCAAACTTTATCAAGAATTTCGTCTCTTTTAAAAACTTTTCCTGGTTTTGATGCTAACAAGTAAAATAATTCGAATTCTTTTCTTGGTAAAGCAATTTCTACATTGCCTTTTATGATTTTATATTCTTCTCTGTTGATCTCGATTCCGCCAACGTTTAAGGTATCGCTAACAACTTCTTGTTCTTTTAACCTTCTTAACAAAGCCTTTACTTTGCTTACCAATAATTTTGGTTTTATTGGTTTTGTGATGTAATCATCTGCACCTGCATCAAAGCCAGCAACTTGAGAATAATCTTCGCTTCTGGCTGTCAAGAATGTTATGATAACATTATTTAATTCTGGGATTTTTCTGATGTGTTCGCAAGCTTCCATTCCGTCCATTTCCGCCATCATTACATCCATAATAATTAAGTCCGGCAATTCTTTCTGAGCTTTTGCTATAGCTTCTTTTCCGTTCGAAGCTGTTACAATTTGGTAGCCTTCCTGAGCAAGGTTATAGCCAACGATTTCTAAGATATCTGGTTCATCGTCAACTAATAAAATCTTGGTTTGTGTTTTTTTCATAAATAGCAAAAATTGAGATTTTTACATCAAATTTTCTTCATTAAACATTCGATGTTTTTTATTTCACAGGGTAAATATACTAACAAAATAACCGTTAAAAATTGCGGTTAACGGTAATTTAATCTGGTAACAATTTGATAATCTACAAGACACAAAAACATAACAAGTGCCTAACATGAACTTTACACGGCGTTTCTTTCTTTGCACAAAAATAAATCAAACACAACACAAAAATGAAATTCAATTTAAAATTTCTATTTATTACATTATTTATTTGTACGATTTCGATCGCGCAAAACAAAGGTACGATTTCTGGTGTATTAACCGACAAAGAAACCAACAATCAAGCTTTACCTTTCGCAAATGTTTTAGTAAAAGGAACTAATACAAGTGCGAACACTGACATTGACGGAAAATATTCGTTAAGCGTAAATCCAGGAAATTACATTATTATTTTTAGTTTCGTTGGATATGAATCTGTTGAAAAACCAGTAACTGTAAAAGCAAACGAAACTATTACAGTTAATCAAATTCTTTCATCAGGAAGTTTTACTCTAAAAGATGTTGTTGTAAAATCATCAGCTGTAAACAGACAAAAGGAATCTGCTTTACTATTAGAACAAAAAAATGCTGTTGATATAAAACAATCGATTGGTGCGCAGGAACTTTCTAAAAAAGGAGTAAGTGACGTTGCCAATGCGGTTATTAAAACTACCGGTATTACAAAACAGGAAGGAACTAATAACATTTTCGTGAGAGGTTTAGGTGATCGTTACAACTCTACAACAATGAACGGACTTCCAATTCCTTCAAACGATCCTGAAAAGAAAAACATCAACTTAGACATTTTCTCAACCGACATTATTGAGTATGTTTCTATTGATAAAGTATACAACGGAAAGTTCTTTGGAGATTTCGCCGGAGGAAATGTTGATATCGTTTCAAAAGACTACAAAGGAAACGGATTCTTCAAAGTTGATTTTGAATCAAAAGTCAACACAAATGCTATTGGAGAAAATAACTTTACTTTGCAAAAAGGACCAAATGCTTTTGGATTCAGTAAAGCTTCGATTCCAAATAATCCTTTAACAGAATACAATTACAGTTCTTTACAATTTGACAAAAAAACACCAATTGCAGGTTCTTTCGGAATTTCAGGCGGTGATTCATACAACGTTGGTGAACAAGGAAAAATAAGCATTTTTGGTACCGCATCTTTCACAAACGATTATGCTTCAAGAACAGAAGGTGTTGCTAAAGGAAGTGTTAATGCAGCTGGTGTTGCAGGAAAAGATTTAGATTACAACTATCTTGCGTACAGCACTAATACTACCGGAATGTTTAATGTTGGATACAAAATCAACAGCAAAAACAAAATCAACTTCAATAGTTTGTATATCAATACTTCTACACAAAGAAAAGAAGAATCAAGAGGATACATTGTTGACTTAGCAAACGAAGGAAACGGTTACATCAGAAGAAATGAATACGAGAAATCAGCTTTATGGGTAAACCAATTATTGGGAGAACATAAATTAAGCGATAGAAGTACTTTTAACTGGGGAGGTTCTTTCAACACTGTAAAACAAGACATTCCAGACAGAACATATAATACAATGAATCTTTTACCTGAGGGATATGTAATCAACTCTCAATCTGCTCCTAATAATCACCGTTATTTCCAAACTTTGAAGGAAAACGAATTGGCAGCAAATTTATCTGTAAACTACAAATTCAGCAAAAATGAAGATGGAGATTATAAAGGAAAATTTACTGTAGGTTACAACGGAAGATTTAAAAACAGAGATTTCGAGGCAACTCAATTCAACTTTAAAACTACAACATTCCCTGTTTCACACACTGGTGATGTCGTAGATCCTAACAACCTGGATTTATTTTACAATCAACAAAATTTGAACAACAACTTCTTCACGATTTCAACTTTCCGTGGAGGACCAGAAGTTCCAAATGCACTTGATCCACAAACATACAGTGGAGATTTAACTATCAATGGTGGTTATTTAAATACAGAATATAAATTCAACAAATTAACTGCAGTTTTAGGATTAAGAGCTGAAGTTATCACACAAAATGTTGATTGGAGTACACAATTAGATCCTGCTGGAGGAAGCGATAAATTAGAAAAAACAGCTTTCTTGCCAAGTTTGGTATTGAAATACGAACTTAACGAAAAACAAAATTTACGTTTTGGATTCAGTAAAACTTATACTCTTCCACAGTTCAAAGAAAGATCACCTTTTATTTATGAAGAGTTTTTACAAGCAAAAATTGGTAACCCATTCTTATATGCTTCAGATGATTACAACTTTGACTTAAAATGGGAGATGTTCCCTAACAGCGACGAAGTTCTTTCTGTTACAGGTTTTGGAAAATATATCTTAAACCCAATCAATGAAGTGGTTATCAACTCTTCTACAAATGACATCTCTTACGTAAACTCTGGAGATTATGGTTATGTTGCAGGAGCTGAGTTAGAATACAAGAAAACACTTTTTACTTTTGATAGTGAAAATACTAAAAAATTAAGTGGTGGAATTAACGTTTCGTATTTATACAGCAAACAAGAATTAGACAACGAAAAAGTTCAGGAAGAAACAGAAGGATCACGCCCAACTACTTTTACCAATACAACCGGTAAATTTACAGGAGCTTCTCCTTTGTTATTAAATGCAGATTTATCTTTCTACAATGAATGGAATGACAAAAAAAGCAACCTAACAACAACCATTGCTTACAATTATTTCTCTGATCGAGTTAATGCAATTGGTACGCTTCAAAAAGGTGACTTAGTTGACAAAGCTGCGGGTTCATTAGATTTTATTGCAAAATCTAAACTTAGCAAAAACTATAGCCTTGGTTTAGTTGTAAAAAACATTCTTGATCCAACTATAAAAAGAGTTCAGGAAAACCAATCTGGAGATGTTGACATTTTAAGTTACAAAAAAGGATTAAACCTAAGCTTGCAATTTAGTTATGAATTCTAAATAAGACATACCTTTTAATTAGTAAAAGACAGCTTTAGAGCTGTCTTTTTTTTTGCGCATCTTCGACTATAAACAACGTGTTAAGCTGTTAACGTTTAGTTAATATAAAAACCGCTTTTTATTAAACTAACAATCACACTTGCTTAACATCTAAAAAAGATTTCTAATCCATCTTTGCAACAAGAAATTAAACACACACAAAAAAATTATTAAAACGATTATGAAAAAATCAATTTTAAATTTCGTTACAGTTTTTGCATTATCAGGAGCTTTGCTTACAAGCTGTTCTTCTAATGACGATAATGGAAAAAAACCTACTTCTTCGTTTACAGCAGATCCTGCTAACTTTCAAGGAAAAATCACTGATGGCGAAGTAATTCTTGATGCAACTAAAACTTACAAATTAACTGGCGGTATTAGAGTAGAAAATGGTGCTACTTTGACAATTCCTGCTGGAACTGTAATTGAAGGAACAGGCGGAACTGCATCTTACATTGCTGTTGCTCAAGGAGGAAAAATCAACGTAAACGGTACAGCTGCTAAACCAGTTATCATGACTGCTACAACTAAAGCTGCTGGTAAATGGGGTGGATTGGTAATTTGCGGAAAAGCACCAATCAACCGTGATAATGGTAAAACTACTACAGCTACATCTGAAGTTGCTGAATTGACTTATGGTGGAACTATTGCTAATGATAATTCAGGTTCTATTAAGTATTTAAGAATTGAGTACGCTGGTGCTGCTTTCAATACTGAAAAAGAATTCAACGGACTTTCATTCTTTGGAGTTGGTTCAGGTACAGTTGTTGAAAATGTACAAGCTTATTACGGTGCTGATGACGGATTTGAATTCTTCGGAGGAACTGTAAATACTAAAAACTTAATCTCTATCGGTAACGAAGATGACCAATTTGACTGGACTGAAGGTTGGAGTGGAACAAACGAAAACTGGTATGGTAAATTAGATTTCGGAAAAGGAAACAGAGGAATTGAAGCTGATAACTTTGAATTTGGATACGCTTTTGCACCAATTTCTAACCCAACTATCACAAACTTAACTCTTGTTGGTCCTGGAAGTACTGCAGCTGTTGCTAACTTCGCTGAAAACCAAGCTATCAAATTAAGAAGAGGAACTAAAGCTAAAATCTCTAACGTAGTAGTAACTGCTTGGGCAACTGGTGTTGATGTTGAAAACGACGAAACTATTGCTTTTGTTGGTACAGATTTAAAAGTTTCAAGTATCTTATTTCTTGCTGATGTACCTACAAAAACTAAAGGAAAGAAAACAGACGGAACTTCTGCTAGTGTAACTGGTGTAATCACTGAATCTGCAACTGCAACTGGAGCAGGAAACGGTATTGCTCAACCAACATGGGCTGCTGGATGGTCAGTAGGTTTCTAATTAGTTAAAAAGATAAAATGTTAAAAAACATCCTAAATATTTAGGATGTTTTTTTTTGGCGTAGTTTTTGTATTTTTTTTGTATATTTACTGTAATCAAATTCATGCGATGGCAAAAAACTACTTTTATATTACTTTCTTATTGGCATTTTTCTTTACTCTAAGTGTTTCGGCACAAGAGAGTAAGCAATTACCAAAACCTCAAGAGGCAACTACCATTGAGGGATTAAGCTTGTACCCTAATCCAGTTACTAACGGAAAAGTATATATTTCATCTAAAAATGATTTAGAGAAAGAAATTATTGTTTTTGATGTATTAGGTAAAAAAGTACTTCAAACACATATCGTTTCAAGAGAATTAAACGTTTCTGATTTAGTTCCTGGCGTTTATATCATCAAAATAAGCGAAGAAAACGCTACTGCAACCCGAAAGCTCATCATTCGATAAAACATATAAAAAAAAAGCTCCTTTCCGGGAGCTTTTTTAGTTTTCAGTCTCAATTTTCAGTCACAGTTTACTTTGCAACTGAAAACTGAGACTGAGACTGAAAACTTTTTACAATTATACTTACCTTTACACAAAAAAAGTTTTGATTACAGCCAACGATATATTTACCATTTCGAGTCAGAAACAATTTGAAAAAATAGCACTAAAAGTGTTTCGCTTTCAGCACGAGAATAATCAAGTATATCGCGACTTCTGCGACTTCTTGAAAGTAAATCCGCAACAGGTAAAATCTTTGGAACAAATTCCATTCTTGCCAATTCAATTTTTCAAGAGTCATAATGTTGTTTCAAATACAAATCCGGCACAAGTTACCTTCACGAGCAGCGGAACGACAGGAATGATTACAAGTCGTCATTTAGTGACCGATGTTTCCCTGTATGAGGAAAGTTACCGCAGCGGATTTTCGCAATTTTATGGTAACATCGAAGACTACGTTGTTTTAGCTCTTTTACCGTCTTATCTCGAACGTGAGGGATCTTCGCTTATTTACATGGTCGAAGACTTAATAAAACTATCCAATCAATCTGATAGTGGGTTTTATTTGCACAATCACGACGACTTAATTAAAAAACTTACCGAATTAGATAAAGCAGGTCAAAATGTCATTTTAATTGGCGTTACATATGCTTTGCTAGATTTAATAGAAAAACACCAATTTCAACTTCAGAATACCATTATTATGGAAACTGGCGGAATGAAAGGAAAACGCAAAGAAATGATTCGCGAAGAATTACACGAACAGCTTTGTAAAGGTTTTGGAGTTTCTGCAATTCACTCAGAATATGGAATGACTGAACTTTTAGGACAAGCATATTCTTTAGGCGAAGGTATTTTCGAATGTCCATCATGGATGAATATCTTGGTTCGCGATCCCGAAGACGCTCTTACTTATGTAAAAGCCGGAAAAACTGGTGGAATCAACGTTATTGATTTGGCCAATATCAATTCATGCTCGTTTATTGCGACGCAAGATTTAGGCAAAAAATATCCCAACAACTCTTTCGAGGTATTGGGACGTTTTGATAATTCTGATATTCGTGGTTGTAACCTAATGGTTCTTTAATGTTTAATCGTTTATTTGTTAAAATCGTTTAATCGGCTTGAAACCCGATTAAACAATTAACCGATTCAACATTTAAACCACTCTTATCACGAAATAATTCTTCTTTCCACTTTGCAACAATACAAACTGATCGTTAATTAAATCATTTGCTGTTAATACAAAATCTTCTTTTATTTTTTCTCTATTTACAGAAATTGAATTTGCTGTTAAAGCTCTTCTTGCTTCTCCGTTAGATTTAAAGAAACCTGTTTTTTCGTTTAAAACAGTTACAATATCCAATCCGTTTTCTAAATCTGCTTTTGCAATTTCAGCCTGAGGAACTCCGTCAAAAACTTCTAAGAAAGTTTTTTCATCCAACTTCTTCAAATCTTCCGCTGTAGAATTTCCAAACAAAATATTCGAAGCCTGAATTGCTTTTTCTAATTCTTCTTCAGAATGTACAAAAATGGTAATTTCTTCGGCTAATTTTTTCTGTAAAACTCTCAAATGTGGAGCAGCTTTATGCTCTTCAATCAAAGCGTCAATTGTTTCTCTATCTAAAAAAGTAAAGATTTTAATATATTTTTCAGCATCAACATCAGTTGCATTTACCCAAAATTGGTAAAATTTATATACAGATGTTTTATCAGCATCCAACCAAACATTTCCACCTTCAGATTTTCCAAATTTAGAACCATCTGCTTTTGTAATCAAAGGAGTTGTTAAAGCATACGCTTTAGCATTCTCACCACCCATTCTACGAACTAATTCTGTACCCGTGGTAATATTTCCCCATTGGTCAGAACCCCCCATTTGCAAAAGGCAGTTATTGTTTTTATATAAATGATAAAAATCGTATCCTTGAATTAATTGGTATGTAAACTCCGTAAAAGACATTCCTTCACCTTCACCATTAATTCTCTTTTTTACAGAATCTTTCGCCATCATATAATTTACCGTGATACGTTTTCCAACTTCACGCGCAAAATCAATAAACGAGAATTCTTTCATCCAATCATAGTTATTTACCATAACTGGAGCATTTGCTTCTTTTGAATTAAAGTCTAGGAAACGAGACAGAACACTTTTGATTCCGGCAACGTTTTTAGCCAAAGTTTCTTCGTTCAACAAATTTCTTTCGTCAGATTTTCCAGATGGGTCACCAATCATTCCGGTTGCACCACCTACTAAAGCAATTGCTTTATGACCAGTTCTATTTAAATGAACCAATAAAATAATCTGAACCATGCTGCCAATATGCAGCGAATCTGCCGTTGGATCAAAACCTATATATGCCGCAGTTACCTCTTTTAGCAATTGTTCTTCCGTTCCTGGCATGCTATCATGGTACAAACCGCGCCACTTTAATTCTTCAACTAGATTCTTCATTTTTAAAATATTTTGTGCAAATATAATCAATGACAATGGCAATATCAAAAAGCAATGGCAATAACAAAACAAAAACTCTGAACCTCTGCCACTTTGAACTTTTCCCAAAAAACCTTTGCAACTTTGAACCTTTGTCTTTTTGCACCTTTAAACCAAAATCGGTATATTTACAAAATGGTATTAGTAACTGGAGGCACAGGTTTAGTTGGCGCGCATTTATTGCTTCATTTAATTGAAAATGAACAAAATGTTCGGGCTATTTACCGAAATCAAACTAATATCCAAAAAACAAAATCGGTTTTTGAATTGTATAAAAAAGCTGATTTGTTCGACAAAATCAATTGGCTTGAAGCCGATATTTTGGATGTTCCTTCTCTCGAAACTGCTTTTATCAACGTTGATTATGTATATCATTGCGCCGCATTAATTTCATTTGATCCCAAAGATGAAGAGGCGCTTCGAAAGACAAATATTGAAGGAACGGCCAATATGGTCAACTTTTCAATTGCAAAAGGCATTAAGAAATTCTGCTATGTAAGTTCTATCGCGGCTTTGGGAGATTTAGCACAACACGAAGTATCTATTACTGAAGAAACTGATTGGAATCCCGAAAAACCGCACAGTGATTATGCTATTTCTAAATACGGAGCGGAAATGGAAGTTTGGCGCGGACTTCAAGAAGGTTTAGATGTTATTATTGTAAATCCGGGTGTTATTCTGGGACCAATTCCTACAACAAAAATTTTCGATGAAGGCAGCAACGAATTGTATAGAAAAGTCGCCAACGGATTACCCTTTTACACTTTAGGAAGCACTGGTGTTATTACTGTAAATGATGTAGTAAAAATCATGCTTGAATTAATGAAAAGGGACATCAAAAACGAACGCTTTACTTTAATTGCGGACAATATTGTTTTTAGAGATCTTCTCAATACAATTGCCGATACCTTAAAAGTAAAAAGACCAAGCATTCATGCAAAGCCACTATTCATGAACTTTCTTTGGATTGCAGATTTAATATTCTCTACTTTATTCTTTCAAAAAAGGCGTTTTACAAAAGCGACCGCAAAAGCTTCTTACTCTACAAGCTTGTATGCTAATGAAAAAATAAAAACCGCTCTAGGAACGGTTTTTTTAGATGTACATCAGTACATAAAAGATACTTCAAAACTATAGAACTATTTTTTTGACTGTATTATTTTTCTTATTGAATCAACATTTACTTGCTTCATAACGGCCTTAAGAAAATCTTTATTAACCACTTTTTTCTCTTTAGCTTTTAATTTTAAAGCTTTTTTCTCTTCAATCTTTACAATTGAATCGACTGCACGCTGTTCAACCGCTAATCTTTTTCCAATTTGATCAAACATATCTTTATAGTTATCATAATCTGCAGCATAATACATATTACTTTGCGCAAACTGTAAACTATCCACTTTATATTTTTTCAAAATAAACTTCGTTGCATTTGTTTCACTAGAATCTATCGAAGCTGGATTTTGATATTTCATGGCTTCCAAAAGAGAAAGATCATACATAATATCAATCATTTTCTCTTTCTCAATAAGTTTTGCAGGTTGTTTGACCAACTCTTTTTTACAACTTACAGAAAGAAACAAAACCAATACTATAACTATCCAATTTTTCATTTCAGCTTTTTATCTATCAAACAATAATCGTTTTCCTGCGCGAATATCTTTTACTTTAAAATTATTGTAAACCATTTCACCGTTTACAAAAGTATGTGTAATTCTCGATTTAAAAGTATAATTCTCAAAAGGAGACCATCCGCATTTTGCTAAAATATTTTCGGGTTTCACACTCCAAGGCAAACTAGGATTCACGATAACTAAATCTGCAAAATATCCTTCTTTAATAAAACCTCTTTTCTCTATTTTAAAAATCTTCGCAGGATTATGACACATTTTTTCCACGATTTTCTCTACAGAGATCTTCCCTTGATGATGCGCCTCAAACATTGCAACAACTGCATGCTGAACAAGCGGACCTCCAGAAGGCGCTTTTAAGTAGGATTGCATTTTTTCTTCTTTTGTATGAGGAGCGTGATCTGTAGCAATTACATCGATACGTCCGTCATTCAAAGCTTCCCAAAGTGCTTTTCTATCATTTGCTGTTTTTACAGCAGGATTCCATTTAATGAAATTTCCTTTTTTTTTATAATCTTCATCTGTAAACCAAAGATGATGCACACAAACCTCAGCAGTGATTTTTTTATCTTCTAACGGAATTTTATTAGTAAACAATTCCATTTCTTTTGCTGTCGAAAGATGAAAAATATGCAAACGCGCTCCTGTTTTTTTCGCTAAAGCAACTGCTTTTGAAGACGATAAATAACACGCCTCCTCACTACGAATTAAATGATGCGCCGTTACCGGAATATCATCTCCATACTCTTCTTTAAACTTAGCAAGATTTTCCTGAATCGTAGTTTCATCTTCACAATGAACCGCAATTAACATTGGCGTACTTGAGAATATTTTTTCTAAAGTAGCTTCGTTATCAACCAACATATTTCCGGTTGATGAACCAAGAAAAATTTTAATTCCTGCAACATTCTTAGGGTTTGTTTTTAGAACTTCTTCAAGATTATCATTGGTCGCTCCCATCATAAACGAATAATTCGCAAATGATTTTACGGCAGCTATTTGATATTTATCTTCTAATATTTCCTGAGTTACAGCATTTGGAACTGTATTAGGCTGTTCGATAAATGAAGTAATTCCTCCAGCAACCGCAGCTCTTGATTCTGACTCAATATCGCCTTTGTGTGTTAAACCAGGTTCTCTAAAATGCACCTGATCATCAATTGCACCCGGAATTAAATAACTCCCTTCTGCATCAATCACCTTACAATCAGATGATTTCAAACTTATACTGTCTGCCACTTCAACAATTAAGTCGTTTTCAATTAAGACATCTCCTTCAAAAATAGATCCTTCGTTTACTATTTTAGCATTCTTTATTAAAATCCTGTTCATCGCCATGTGTGGTATTATAAGGTATTGAATAATTTTTTTAATCTTAATGAAATTACACCAAGAATAGCTTCTTTGATAATAGCATTACTCATTTTTGAAACTCCTTTTGTTCTATCTGTAAAGATAATAGGAACCTCTTTAATTTCAAATTTGGCACAATAAGTCCTGTACTTCATTTCGATTTGGAAAGCATAACCAACAAATTTAATTTTGTTTAGATTGATTTTTTCTAAAACCTCTCTTTTATAACAAACAAAACCTGCAGTTGCATCATGAATTTTCATTCCGGTAATAAACTTTACATAAACTGATGCAAAATAAGACATCAAAACACGACTTAACGGCCAGTTTACAACATTTACACCAGTAACATAACGTGATCCAATAGCTAAATCTGCTCCACCAAAATGGCAAGCATCAAATAGTTTTTCAAGATCGTTGGGGTTATGTGAAAAATCGGCATCCATTTCAAAAATGAAATCATATTTACGTTCCAAAGCCCATTTAAAACCGTGAACATAAGCAGTACCTAATCCAGATTTTTTGGCTCTTTTTTCTAAAAATAACCTGTCTGGAAATTCTTCCTGCAATGCAACCACTTTATTAGCGGTAAAATCCGGCGAATTATCATCAATTATTAAAAGATGAAAAGGTTTATGTTGCGAAAGTACAGCTCTAACTATACTTTCAATATTTTCAATTTCGTTATAAGTGGGGATTATGACAATACAATCATTCATTTTTCTGAGTAATTTCATCGCAAAAGTAAACTTTTTATAGCATTTGATTCATAATAAATATATAATAAAAGTATTGAGACAAAAAATTACTAATTTTGCATCGCTATGATTGAACAACTTCATCCCCGAATTCTGGAAAACAAAGACTGGGCTACGCTTTTATTCGTAGTTACCTTTGCTGTTGTTGCTATGACAAAATCAGCTTATGAAACTAGATTTAGCGAATTCAGCAAACTAATTTTCTCAGACAAATACGCTAAAATTTATAGAGATAACAACCATCTTAAAAGTAGTTTTACTGTTGGTTTATTCTTTGTCCAAATTGTTTCTTATGCATTCTTCATTCAATTGACTATGCATATTTTTGGATACGCCTCAAAAACAGACTGGGTTCTCTTTATTCAGATCGCTACATTTTTGCTATACTTTATTCTAGGAAAGTTTTTAATTGAAAAAATTGTAGCAACTTCTTTTAATATTGATGAATTTGCAGACCTTTTTAACTTACAAAAAGTAACTTACAGAACTTATATTGGCGTTTTAATCCTTCCTATTAATGCAGTTTTGTTTTATTATGACAATATTCCGAAAATTATACCGCTAGCAATCATAGGTATTTCGCTGTGTATTAGCCTCTACTCATATTATATTTCAATAAAAACGTATCAAAATGCAATAATCAGTAAGTTATTTTATTTTATTTTATATCTTTGCGCTCTTGAAATAGCCCCTTATTATTTCATGTATTATTGGATTACAAAAGAGGCGGCTTAGTAAATGTTTATAATATGAAAGTGAAAACAATTTTGGTGTCACAGCCTGAACCTAAAGTGGAAAATTCTCCTTACTTTGAGCTCCAACAAAAACACAAAATAAAAATTGATTTCAGACCATTTATTCATGTGGAAGGGGTTAATGCAAAAGAGATTCGATTACAAAAAATCGATCTTAATCACTATACTGCCATAATTTTGACGAGCCGTAATGCGGTAGATCACTTTTTTAGAGTAGCTGATGAAATGCGTTATAAAGTTCCTGAAGGATTGAAATATTTTTGTCAATCTGAAGCAGTTGCGTTTTACCTACAAAAATATGTAGTATACAGAAAGCGTAAGATTTATGTGGGAGCAAAAGATTTTGCAGATTTATCTCCGCTTATCAAAAAATATAAGGACGAAAAATTCTTACTACCAGCATCTGATCAATTAAATGCAGATGCACCTATCACTTTAAACAATCTAAAAGTAGACTGGGCTCAAGCTGTTTTTTACAAAACCGTAATGAGTGACTTATCTGATCTTGCTGATGTTTATTATGATGTTTTAGCTTTTTTCAGTCCAACCGGAATCAAATCGTTGTTTAAAAACTTCCCTGATTTCAAACAAAACGATACCAGAATTGCTGTTTTTGGAAGCACTACTCAAAAAGAAGCTCTTGATCATGGTTTAAGAATCGATATTCTTGCTCCAACTCCTGAAACTCCTTCGATGACAATGGCTTTAGAAAAATATATCGCAGAAGCAAACAAAGGAAAATAATCCTTCAAAATATTCAATTTTTAAAATTCCAAATTTCAGCTTTATTGTTGAGATTTGGATTTTTTATTTTTAAAGTATTCACATCAACATTTTTCTCTCACGGTTGAAACCGTGAACTACAAACTAAAACACTACAAAACTCCAATTATCACTCAATTATTGGAATTTGGAATTTCAAGAATTGTAATTTTATTTTCACAGCATTTTCATTACATTTGATTTCTAACTAAAACCCAATTAACTAAAATTAGTTTCAAATCACAACCCAAATGAAAATTAACTCCCTAATTATTGAAATTGACGGTATCGACAAAGAAATCTTACGCTATTTAATGGATGATGCTCGAAAACCTATTTTACAAATCGCAAATAAAATAGGCATTTCTGGAGCTGCAATACATCAACGCTTAAAGAAACTAGAACAATCTGGCGTAATATCCGGTTCTAAATTTACCGTAAACCCAAAAGTTTTAGGATATAACACAATGGCATTCATTGGCGTTTACCTTGATAAAGCTTCAAGAAACTCTGAAGCTGTAAAAGATTTAAAGAAAATACCTGAAGTTCTGGAATGTCATTATACCACAGGAAACTGGTCTGTTTTAATAAAAATCATCTGTCGTGATAACGAACACTTAATGCAGCTTTTAAATACCAAAATTCAAGCTATTGAAGGTGTTTCAAGAACTGAAACTTTCATTTCATTAGATCAACAAATTGACAGACAGATTCAACTATAAATTAGAAAATGTGGCAAATAGAAAATTAGACAATTTTAAAACACTATGACAAATATTAGAACCGAAATTAAAACTTTAGTGTTTTTTGTTGCTTATTTCGCAACAGTCTTCATTTGTACCAAATTAGACCCTGGAGGTCCGTGTACACCAGGTATGGGTGGCGCTTTGTTATTTCTCTCCATTCCGATAAGCCTTATTTATTTGATAATTCTTTTTTACAAATTATACAAATCAGAAGACCGACAATACCTAAACTCTATCTACATCTTGACAGGAATATGGATTTTATTTTTCTTTCTTTTAAAATTAAACGTATAAACCCTAAAAACAACAAACCCGACAGGTTTTAAAAACCAGTCGGGTTTAGCAAATTATCTCATTGACTAAATTATCTCATTAAATTAATCCCTCCTATTACTTCCTGAATAAATCGAGATATAGTATAACAACGTTGCTATTGATCCAAGAGCAGCTACAAGATAAGTTCTTGCTGCCCATTTTAAGGCATCTTTAGCGCCCGCTTGTTCTTGCTGTGTTAGCATGTGTTTATTTTCTAACCAAGCCAAAGCTCTGTTACTTGCATCATACTCTACAGGCAAAGTTACAATCGAAAATAAAGTTGTAACCGCAAAAAGTATTATCCCAATTAATAACAATTGAGGAAAAACCTGAATCATTAAGATTCCTGCCAACAAAATCCATTGCATGAAATTTGACGCAACGCTTACAATTGGCACTAACTTAGAACGCATGATTAACCACTCGTACCCAAGCGCATGCTGTACAGCATGACCACACTCATGTGCCGCCACAGCCGCAGCTGCTGCATTACGATGATTATAAACAGCTTCGCTTAAATTAACCGTTTTATCTTCCGGATTATAATGATCTGTTAATCGGCCCGGAGTCGAAATAACACGAACATCTGTAATTCCGTTATCGGCTAGCATTTTTTCTGCAATTTCAGCACCACTCATTCCGTTTCTCAGTTGCAGCTTTGAGTATAATTCAAATTTACTTTTCAGTTTAGCACTAACCATCCAGCTAAACAGCATGATTAATCCCGCAATAATTATATATCCACTTCCCATATCTTTTATTTTTTTGATTGATTTTTAAAGTTACAAAACAAATCGCAATTTCTGAACCAAACTAAAAAAATGTCATTTTGTCACTTTACAAGACAATCTAACATTAAAAAGAAGCTAAAAAAAAATGCAAAGTACAGAAGTTTTATACTCGCAAAAACTCGAGACCAAAAAGCCTTTCCTTCAACCTTATCATTTAGAGGAACGCGAAATCACACACAGAATTTCACATAGATTTTCATCAATCTTTACTGAATTACAAGTGTGATTTCTCGTTCCTTGAAACAACAAATTAACCTCAAAAAAAAAGTATAAAAAAAATCCCAAACCCCAACAAAAGTTGGAATTTGGAATTTTTATATTAGAATTTATTTGATTATCCAACCAAATTGATAATTTTTCCAGGAACAATAATTACTTTATTTGGCGTTTTACCATCTAATTGCTTCAAAGTTCTTTCATCTTTCATAATAATTTCTTCGATTTGTTCCTTGGTTAATTCCAAAGGCAACTCGATCGTGAAACGCATTTTTCCGTTAAAAGAAACTGGATATTCTTTATTTGTCTCTACCAAATGTTTAGCTTCAAAAACAGGGAAAGGAACTTCAGAAATTGAAGTTGTATTTCCTAATTGCAACCATAATTCTTCAGCAATATGTGGTGCGTAAGGTGAAACTAAAATTGCCAACGGCTCTAAAATTGCACGAGAATGACAGTTTTGAGAAGACAATTCATTTACACAAATCATAAACTGAGAAACCGATGTATTAAAAGAGAAACTCTCAATATCTTCTGCTACTTTTTTGATGGTTTTATGCAATGATTTCAAGTTGTCTTTTGTTGGTTCGTTGTTGTTTACAATTAAACCGTTATCATCAAAATACAATCTCCATAATTTTTTCAGGAAACCAAAAACTCCCGAAATCCCAGCAGTATTCCACGGTTTAGCTTGTTCTAGTGGCCCTAAAAACATTTCATACAAACGCAAAGTATCAGCACCATATTCATTACAAATATCATCTGGAGTTACTACATTATAGTATGATTTCGACATTTTTTCGACTTCACGCCCTACAATGTATTTTCCGTTTTCCTCTAAAATAAGCTCAGCATCAATATAATCTTTTCTCCAAGATTTAAATCTCTCAACATTCAACTCATCAGAGGAATTAACCATTGAAACGTCGACGCGAATAGGAATAGCTGAACCAGATTTAGATATTTTAACAGATGCTGATTTCTTAAGTTCTTCACTCAATAAAGATGTCAAATAATTTCCCTTTTCTTCAATTTCTTTAACCAAATTACGCTTTAAGATTAAGTCAGTTTCACTAAGAACAGAGTCTTCTTTTTCTAGCAACTCTTTCTTATTTTTTGAAATAAAAACCTCTGGTATATTACTTATTTCTCCCTTGTTTTCTCCAATTCTCCCAAAAAGATGACGACCGAGCCTGTAAACATAAGCAGTTGTACCTAAAATCATTCCCTGATTAATCAGTTTTTTGAATGGTTCTTCGGTTGGAGCAAAACCTTTGTCTTTTAAAAATTTATTCCAAAAACGAGAATACAATAAATGTCCGGTTGCGTGCTCGCTTCCTCCAATATACAAATCGACACTTTCCCAATACTTCAACGCTTCTTTGCTTGCAAATTCGGTTTCGTTGTGCGCATCCATATAACGCATCCAATACCATGAACTTCCAGCCCAACCTGGCATTGTATTCAATTCAAGTGGAAAAATTGTTGCATTGTCTACTAAATCAGTATTGACAACTTTATTATTTGATGTATCCCAAGCCCAAACAGTTGCATTTCCTAATGGAGGCAAACCATCTTCGGTTGGTAAATATTTTTCTACTTCTGGCAAAATGATTGGCAAATGCTGCGCATCAATCATTTTTGGCAATCCGTTTACATAATAAACCGGAAAAGGCTCTCCCCAATAACGTTGACGAGAGAAAACAGCATCACGTAAACGGTAATTTGTTTTTCCTGTTCCTTGATTTATTTTTTCTAAAGCTGTAATTGCAGCCTGAGTAGCTTCTTTATAATTTAATCCGTTTAAGAAATCAGAATTAGCGATTTCGACATTGTCTTTAGAACCGTAAGCTGCTTCAGAAATATCAACATTTGCAAAAATGTTCTTGATTGGAGGCATTCCTCCCGAAGCCTCGGGATTACCTTTAAAGAAATTAGCAAAAGCATAATCTCTCTCGTCTCCACAAGGAACCGCCATTACAGCACCAGTTCCATAACCTGCCAAAACATAATCTCCAATCCAAACCGGAATGGCTTCTTTTGTAAAAGGGTGTTCAGCATAAGCTCCGGTAAATACACCTGAAATAGTTTTTACATCGGCCATACGCTCACGCTCTGAACGTTTTGCTGTTTTCTCGATATAAGCTTCGATTTCTCCTCTTTGCTCTTCAGTAACTATTTTAGAAACTAGAGGATGTTCTGGAGCCAAAGTCATAAAAGTCACTCCAAAAATAGTATCAGGTCTTGTAGTGAATACATCTATAACCTCATCGTGATTTTTTACATGAAACGACACCATCGCACCTACAGATTTTCCAATCCAGTTACGTTGACTTTCTTTTATTGATTCACTCCAATCGATATCATTTAACCCTTGAAGCAAACGCTCTGCATAAGCAGAAATTCGCATACTCCATTGTGTCATTTTTTTACGAATTACGGGATATCCTCCACGCTCAGAAACTCCGTTTACGATTTCGTCATTTGCCAAAACCGTTCCTAAACCAGGACACCAGTTTACTTCTGTTTCAGCCAAATAAGTCATTCTATATTGCAAAAGGATTTTTTCTTTTTGATCTTCAGAATAAGAATTCCATTCGGAAGCAGTAAAAATAGCAACATTATCATCGCACACAGCTTCTACTAAAGCATTCCCACTTTCCTCAAAAACAGTTACAAGCTCTGAAACATCAAATGCTTTTCCTTGTTTTTTGCAATACCATGAATTAAATAATTGAATAAAAATCCATTGTGTATGTTTGTAATAATCAGGATTTGAAGTTCGTACTTCACGACTCCAATCAAATGAAAATCCAATTTTATCTAATTGTTTTCTATAACCGGCAATTTGCTTCCCTTCTTTATCTACTCCTCCATCAATATTTACACGTGTAGTATCTTCAGGACGTTGTCCTGTTTGAATAGCATATTGTTCTGCAGGCAATCCAAAACTATCATAACCCATTGGATGTAAAACATTGAAACCTTGATGTCTCTTAAAACGAGAGTATACATCTGACGCTATGTAACCCAGCGGATGCCCAACGTGTAATCCCGCTCCTGACGGATAAGGAAACATATCTAAAACATAATGCTTAGGTTTATCAGAATTATTACTTGCAGCAAAAGTTTGGTTTTTAGCCCAATATTTTTGCCATTTTTCTTCGATTTCGTTTGGATTGTATTTCATTATAAAAAGGTTCAAAGTTGCAAAGTGACAAAGGCTCTAAGGTTTTGGCACTTAATTAAGACCGCAAATTTACATTTATTGTACGAAAGTTAAAACTTTGGTCGTTATTAACTTCAAATAAAGAAATTCTTTATTATTTTTACCACATAATTTAAGCAAACTATGAGTTCTAACTTTGATAAATTTCAAAAGCGCAGGTTAATTTCCTCTTATTTTTCAGTTGTATTAAGTGTATTCTTGGTTTTATTCCTTTTGGGAGTACTGGGATTATTCATTATCAATTCTAAAAAACTAGCTAATGATTTTAAAGAAAAAATCGCAATGACGGTTTTCTTTAAAAACGAAGCTAATGATAGTGTAATAAAAGCATTTAACACTGAATTGAAAAGGGCTCCTTTTGCAAAATCTTATGCTTACGTTTCGAAAGAAAAAGCAGCAAAAGAACATACCGATATTATTGGAGAAGACTTTTTGACCTTTTTAGGAGAAAATCCGTTATTGAACTCATACGATATTCACTTAAAAGCAGACTACGTTGAAAGAGACAGTATTACTAAAATCGAAAGTAGCTTGCGTCAAAACACTATGATTGAAGATATTGTTTACGACAAACAATTGGTTAATTTAGTAAATGATAACATAAAAAAAGTAAGCATGTGGATTTTGATTATTAGCGGTTTTCTTGCTGTAATTGCCGTTTTATTAATCAATAGTTCATTACGTTTATCCATACACTCAAACCGTTTTATCATTAAAACGATGCAAATGGTTGGGGCAACAAAATCATTTATTCGTAAACCGTTTGTAATGCGTAGTGTAAAATTAGGAATGTTGGGTGCAGGATTGGCTATTGTAGCCTTGATTGGTCTTTTATTTTATGTAGAAACCAATTTTCCTGGATTAGGAATTCTAGAAGACAAAGCCTTAATTGGATTAGTATTACTTGCTGTTTTTGGTTTAGGCGTATTAATTACTTGGGTAAGTACTCACTTTGCAACACAACGTTTCTTAAACCTAAGAACAGACGATCTTTACTAAAAAGTATTCAGTCTCAGTTTTTAGTTTATTGTAAAAACAAATATCCTTTGACCTAATTTAGAGGAACAACAACAAAAGAAATAAAATGAAAAATAACAATATCGAAGAGCAACAAACGCAAAAACAAGAATTTCTTTTTGATGGAATTAATTATAAAATTCTTCTTATCGGAATTGGTGTTATTGCACTAGGTTTTATCTTAATGTCTGGCGGAGGAAGTAACGATCCAAACGTTTTTAATGAAGATGTTTTTAGCTTCAGACGTATTCGTTTAGCGCCAACAACCGTTTTAATTGGTTTTGGAATCACGATTTATTCAATCTTCAAAAAATCTAAATAGATTTTCTTTAGACTGCTTAGACAATTTAGATCTTTAGGTTATTAGATTAATCTTTTTAAAAAAGTCTGACATCTAGGAAGCCTAAATAATCTAACAATCAAAATTAAATGAACACAATACAAGCTATCGTTCTTGCCATAATTGAAGGAATCACAGAATTTTTACCTGTTTCTTCAACTGGCCACATGATTATTGCCTCTTCTTTTTTTGGAATTGCTCATGATGATTTCACCAAACTTTTTACAATTGTTATCCAGCTTGGTGCAATATTATCTGTAGTAGTTTTATATTTCAAACGTTTTTTTCAAACGCTTGACTTTTACTTTAAACTTTTAGTTGCTTTTATTCCGGCAGTCGTTTTGGGACTATTATTAAGTGATTTTATTGATGGCTTATTAGAAAATCCGGTTACAGTTGCTGTTTCACTTTTAATTGGTGGAATAATTTTATTAAAAGTTGACGAATGGTTTAACACACCAAACATTGCCGAATCAGCTCAAGAAATCACCTATTTGCAAGCTTTTAAAATTGGATTATTTCAGTGTCTTGCAATGATCCCAGGAGTTTCACGAAGCGGAGCCAGTATTGTAGGTGGAATGTCTCAAAAGCTGAGCAGAACAACTGCGGCCGAATTTTCATTCTTTTTAGCAGTTCCAACCATGTTAGGCGCAACTGCAAAAAAATGCTACGATTACTATAAAGCTGGTTTCGAATTATCTCACGATCAAGTTAACTTATTAGTTATCGGAAACGTAGTTGCTTTTATTGTAGCGCTTTTAGCCATCAAAACCTTCATTGGTTTCTTGACTAAAAATGGCTTTAAAGTTTTTGGTTATTACCGTATCATTGCCGGAATCATTTTATTATTGATTCACTTTTTAATTCATCCTCTTACGATTATATAATGACTCCTGAAGAATATTTAAACGGACAAGTTTTATTGATTGACAAACCTTTAAAATGGAGTTCGTTTCAAGCTGTCAATAAATTAAAATATCTTTTAATAAACAAAGTTGGACTTCCTAAAAAGTTCAAAATTGGTCATGCCGGAACTTTAGATCCTTTGGCCACAGGATTGTTATTGATTTGTACGGGAAAATTCACGAAACGAATTTCGGAACTGCAAGGTCAAGCCAAAGAATATACTGGAACTTTTTATATTGGAGCCACTACTCCATCGTATGATTTAGAAACAGAAATCGACGAGACTTTTCCAACTTCTCATATTGACGAAGCTTTGATTCATGAAACTGTTAAACAGTTTTTGGGCGAAATCGATCAGAAGCCACCAATTTTCTCTGCGATTAAAAAAGACGGAGTTCGTTTGTACGAACATGCACGAGCTGGAGAAACTGTAGAGATTGCAAGCAGAAAAACTACTATTCACGAATTTGAAATTACCAGAATTGCTTTACCCGAAATCGATTTTAGAGTAGTTTGTAGCAAAGGAACTTATATACGTTCTTTAGCTTTTGACTTTGGAAAAGCTATGAATTCGGGATCTCATTTAACTGCTTTACGCCGAACTAAAATTGGCGATTATGATGTGAAAAATGCGATTGATATTACTTTATTTGAAGAAAGTCTTAAATTAGAATAAATGAAAAAGCACATTACAATATAAAAATAGTAATGTGCCAACTTCTACATAAAAGTAGTGTTACTTCATAGTTTATCTTTTTTAGAGTTAATAATTACATACATTTTTTCCTCCAAACAATAAACTAGAAAAATAATCGTAAAACCTTTCGAACAACTTTTTCATAATAGTGTATTTTTTAATTGTTAAACAATAAATAAACACCAATAAAAAGAGCAAATCAAAAAGTAAATAATAGAAGTGGGATTACACCACTAATATACAAAAAAAATAACCCTCTTTAAAACAGTATGATATTTATTATCAACAGTTTAACAACAATAAAACGTTCTAAACACTCCCTAACAATCAAAGCCTGTTATACTTTATATTCTCCATAATCTCTACTAATTCTTGCTGAACCGAAATTCCTTTATCAGCCAAATACCATAATTGTAAATCAGTCTTGATCTTATCATCAATTACACCAAAATCTCGTTTGTAATTTGCCATTAACTCCGTCGCTCCTTTTGGTCTTGGCCCCCAATCTGCACGAACAATCCCAGCCTCTTTACAAACTACAATTACTTTTGGAATAGCTCTTCCTCCATTTGTCAAATATTGATTCATTAATTCCTCGTTTTGATCTCTTAGAACAATTCGAAGATCGATCTTTTTATCTGACTCTGCCGCCATTTTATTAAGTATAGGAAGTATTTGAGCTGCATCGCCACACCAGCCTTCAGAAAGTACCAACCAAAAATAATGATTGTCTAAGTTTTGTAGTTTTGAAATTACATCTTCAGAAATTTTGATGGTTTTTTCAAGTCGATTCATTCGGGCTTCGTTTAAACGCGAATAATTTGTCAAACTTTCAGATTGCTCATTACCGGTTGACTTTCCTTCTAACAATAAATCGGTCACTAATTTTCGATATTCGGCATAGGAATAACTGTGAAATAATGCTTTTGCTACAGTGCTTTTCATACTTGTTTCGTTTTGAATATGATAAATTTACAAATTTTAAAAGTTGCTTAGATGACTTTTATCATATTCAATTCAAATAAGTCGTAAAAGTCTTTATAAATTTAAATTCACAAAGAGCAATTATTTTTTTGCAAACATTATTTTTAAAAATCAGAATATGTCTATATTTGCACAAATTAACGCAACACACACATGAAATATAAAAGAATTCTTCTAAAACTTAGCGGCGAGGCATTAATGGGTGATTTACAATACGGAATTGACCCTAAAAGATTAGCTGAATATGCTGAAGAAATTAAGCAAATTCACAGCAAAGGAGTAGAAATTGCTATTGTTATTGGAGGAGGAAATATTTTTAGAGGCGTTGCTGGTGCAAGCGCAGGTATGGATAGAGTACAAGGCGATTATATGGGAATGCTAGCAACTGTAATTAACGGTATGGCATTACAAGGCGCTCTTGAAGACAAAGGAATGAAGACTCGTTTGCAAACTGCTTTAAAAATGGAATCTATTGCAGAACCATACATTAAAAGAAGAGCAGATCGTCATCTTGAAAAAGGAAGAATTGTAATTTTTGGTGCCGGTACAGGAAATCCATACTTTACAACTGATACTGCAGCAGTTTTAAGAGGAATTGAAATCAATGCTGATGTTATCCTAAAAGGAACTCGTGTTGATGGTGTTTATGATTCTGATCCTGAAAAAAATGCTTCGGCTGTAAAATTTGATTTTATTTCGTTTGACGATGTAATCAAAAAAGGATTAAATGTAATGGACACAACTGCTTTTACTTTAAGTCAGGAAAACAAATTACCAATCCTTGTTTTTGATATGAACAAAATTGGAAATTTATTAAAAATCTGCGAAGGCGAAAATATCGGAACAGTAGTAAGCATCTAAATTGTTTCATTATCAAAAGTAAGATTCAAAAAAAAATAAGAAACCATATTAGTTAGTAAATTAGAGAAGTTAATTTTTTCTTGAAAATCAAAAAATTAATCATCTATCCCATCCCGAAGTTTTTGGGATTGGACAAAAAATCTAAAAAAAATGACGGAAGAAATAGACTTTATATTAGATAGTACAGAAGAATCAATGAATGGTTCGATTGCGCATTTAGAGAAAGAATTCCTAAACATTCGTGCAGGGAAAGCTTCTCCTGCAATGCTAGGAAGTGTTTTTGTAGATTACTACGGATCAGCAACACCACTTTCGCAAGTGGCAAAAATTAGTGTTCCGGACGCAAGAACGATCACTTTGCAGCCTTTTGAAAAAAATATGCTACAAGTAATCGAAAAAGCAATTATGGTTGCCAATATTGGCTTTAACCCAATGAATAATGGTGATGTAATTATCATTAGTGTTCCGCCTTTGACAGAAGATCGTCGTAGAGAATTGGCAAAGCAAGCAAAATCTGAAGCTGAAGATGCTAAAATTGGTGTTCGTAACGTACGTAAAGACGCTAATAGTGATATTAAAAAATTAGAAAAAGAAGGAACTTCTGAAGATATTTGTAAATCTGCAGAAGAACAAGTTCAAAACTTAACAAATACTTACATCAAAAAAATCGATGAATTATTGGCTGCGAAAGAAGCTGAAATCATGAAGGTGTAGTTCTAATTCGACACAAAATAAAAAATCCGTTTAGTTAAATTGTACTAGACGGATTTTTTTATTCTTATTTTTGCATACCAAAATCATTTTGTTTACGTTTTTGAAATTATAATTCTCTCTATGAAGCTATTCTGTCTGTTGACTTTGTTTTTCACGCTTACAATCCAAGCGCAATTTCAAATAAACGGAATTGTAACCGATTCAAACAATAAACCGCTTCCTTTTGCCACTATTACCACTTCTGACAATCATAATACAATTACTGATGTTGACGGAAAATTTACACTAAACTATCTTGTAAAAGCAAATCATTTTTTGGTTTCTTATATTGGTTTTCAATCGAGAACAATTGAAATTCTTGATCAAAAAAAATTCTATTCAATATCGCTTTCACAAAAAACAGATGACTTAAAAGAGGTTATTATTTCTAATGAAAACCCTGCTTTAACGATTATTAAAAAAGTAATTGCGAATAAAGACAAAAACAATCCGCAAAAAAAACTAAGCAGTTTTCAATACAAAAGCTACAATAAATTAATTGTTACTGCCAATCCGGACTCTATTGACGGAAGAATTGATTCATCTGCAGCATACAAAGATTTTGATAAAAAACGAATCAACATCGATTCTTCAGATTATAAATTCAAAGAAATAATAAGCAAGCAACATTTATTTCAGACCGAAAAAATTTCGCAATATCAGTTTGGAAACCATAAATTAAAAGAAACTATTCTAGGTACTAAAATGGCTGGTTTTAAACAACCCATCTACGAAGTCATTGCGTTTAATCTTCAGTCGATTTCTATTTATGGTGTCAAATACGAGTTATTCGAAACCAAATACGAAAACCCAATTTCGAATGGCGCTCCATCAAGTTACAATTACAAACTTTTAGACACTGTAAACATAAAAGGCCGTGATACTTATATGATTTACTTTAAAAATAAACAAAAAAGAAAATCATCCGGACTTGAGGGCGTTTTGTATATTGATCAGGAAAATTTTGCGGTTGCTAAAGCCGTTATGCGTATAAAAGGTGTTTTGGACATTAGTGGAATTCATGAATTTGAATATGTTCCAAGCGAGAAATTATGGTTTCAGAGTAACACAACATTTAAAATCGTAAAAGGAAAAAACGACGATGATATTAAGATTTTAGGCGGAACGATACAATTTGATGGAGATGTTGAAGACAATTTTGAACCGAGAAAAAAATCGGCTTCAGATTTTACTTATTTACTTTCTGAGAGTAATAATTTCGATATTCATTACAATACAAATGAGCCTATAAAAAATCCAGCTCTTTATATCGAAATTAAAGACGATGCCAGCAAAAAACCTGAAGCTTTCTGGAATGAGTACAGAAAAGAAAGTCTTGACCTAAAAAGCCAAAAAACGTACCAATTACTGGATAGCATTTCGATCAAGAAAAGAATTGAAAACCGTTTGGGTCTTGGGCGAAAAATTATCAATGGTTACGTCCCTATTGGTCCGGTTGACCTGGATTTGAAAAAGATTATCAGTTTTAACAATTATGAAGGTTTTAGACTTGGTCTTGGCGGAATTACTAATGATCGTTTTTCTAAGAATTTCAGGATTGAAGGATATTCTGCTTACGGAACAAAAGACGGAGAATTCAAATACAGTCTGGGAACGGGTGTTTTATTGGACAAAAATACTAATACGTGGGTAAACGGATATTATACTGATGATGTTCGCGAGATTGCGAGTACCTTTTTTGCGGTCGACAAACGTGTTTTTAAGATTTATGATCCACGCCCAATCAACATTAGTACTTTTTATAAATATACGGGCTGGCGAGCAAATGTTCAATCTAAAATTGTTCCTAAGACCGAGGCTGTTTTAGAACTCGCACGAACATATGTGCAACCAGAATTTGATTATCTCTTTAATTACAACGGAAAACTGTATTCTAATTACATCATGACCACCGCAATGGTTTCGATTGTTTGGGCTCCTTTTAGCGATTTCATGCAAACGCCTACAGGAAGAACTGAATCTGATAAAAGGTTTCCTAGATTTACTTTTCAGTACACACAATCTCTACCGAATGTTTTAGAAAATGATTTCACTTTTGGAAAAATTGATTTTAAAACAGAATATGAAAAGAACTATTTAAACGGTCAAAAAACAAGTTTACTTTTACAAGGAGGTTATGCAATGGGCGATGTTCCGCTTACGCATTTATACAATACGATGCCTAACAACTTAACCAAAGAAACCATAATTCAACGTATTACTTTTGCAGGAAGAAACAGTTTTGAAACGATGTTTTTTAACGAGTTTTTCTCGAGCCAATATATCTTCTTTCAAATTAAGCACGGCTTTGACCGTATTAGAATACTTAAAAAAGTTCGTCCTTCTCTAGTTCTGGTTACAAGAATGGCTTGGGGAAATATGGAAAATCCTGAGCAGCATGTTGGTCCAGAATACAAAACTCTTGACAAAGGTTTCTTTGAATCCGGAATTGAACTAAACAAAATTTACAAAGGCTTCGGTCTTGGCGGATTCTATCGTTATGGTCCAAATCAATTATTAAAATTTGAGGATAATATAGCGGTTAAGATTTCTTATGTTTTGGATTTGGGATTATAACTTAAAGTTAAATTCCAAACTCTAATTATCTTCAATCTTGTCATCCTGAGCGAAGTCGAAGGACATGCAAGTAGCTTGACAAAGATTGGCGATATTCTCTGAGGAGTTTCTTGTGGGACTTCAACTTCGCTCAGTCTGACATACGCTAACAAAACCTGCTATAAAAAAATCCGTATAAATCCGTGTTTTCGCATTAGCGAATCCGTATCATCCGCGTGTCATCCCGCAATCTCCAAAATCCTCAAAAAAAAATCCCAAACCCCAATCAATAAAATTGGAATTTGGAATTTAAAAATATTAAAATTTATTTTCCTTTTATGGTTTCAAAATCAAAACAGACGGTGTATTATTCAACCATGTACTTTGAGATTCTATTAGTTTTTTCCAACTGTCCAAACTAATAATCATCATATTCTGATTTTCTAAAAACTCTTTCTTTATGATTCTGTCGTGCATAATCATAATATGATTTGGTGCTATTTGCTCGATTGAGCGAATAGTTTCCTGAATATCGCGTGTACTTTTTACTTCTCCACTTGCATCAAGAACCGTAATTTGCGATCCATTATTATTGATTAACTTTTTAGCATATTCAATCAAGAAAGCGTCTTCTTTACTAAAAATCGGAATGAAAACCTGATTGACTTCTTCTAAATCTTTATCAATAAAAATTCCCACCGGCATTTTACTTTTTGCAATAATATGACGCGTTCTTTCGTCAAAAGGAGAGTTTTCAAACAAACCTTCTTTTCCTGTAAATTTATCGATCAAACGATCCGGATTCACAATTCTTGTGGTAAAACCAAGAATCTTTCCAAGTAAAGTTCCCTCAAAAATAGATTGCCCTAATCCAACTAACAATAAGTCATAATCACCTTGATTTGCTGTATCAATAATATCAGTATCAATATCGTTTGTGACTTTAAAAACACTCACCATATTTTGGCTCAATCGCTCTGACTCTTCGATAACAGGCACCAACATTTTGCGTTCATGATCTTTTACATCAAACGAATGTATCTCGGTACTTAACGACAAATGCATTGCTGTTACAATCGAATTATCGCCTTGCTTCTTCACTAAGCTATTTGCGATTTTCAACAATTTCTTTCCTCTTTCCGGAGTCGCAAACGAAAGTAAAATTTTGTATTTGCTTTTATTTCCAATTTCCTGCGGAACTACGGTTGCTTTATCTTTAAAAATAAATCCAATAAAATCTAGTGCCGGCCCAGTCATAAAAGTAGTTACTAACGCCATAATTACCATCATAGTAAAAATTTCTGTTGATAAAACTCCTAAGTCGTAACCAATATTTAGAACTACCAACTCCATTAAACCACGAGTATTCATTAAAGCTCCAATTGCCAAACTATCTTTCCAGCTTTGTCCAACAAATTTTGCTGCAAACGCACTTCCTAAAAATTTACCTGCAACAGCAACAGCAATAATTACAGCAGTAACTTTCCATAAATAAGGATCGTTTAGTAACCCAATTTGTGTACGTAAACCGGTAAAAACAAAGAACAATGGTAATAATACAATAATGGCAACATCTTCTACTTTTTCGATAAATATATTTCTAAATTTATTGTTTTCCGGCATAATTGCTCCCGCTAAAAACGCTCCAAATAAAGCATGGATTCCAATTAATTCAGATGCGTATGCAGAAAACAAAAGCGTTAAAAAGAAAATAGCAACAACAGGTTTGTTCAAACTTTCGCGAGTTGAATTTAAATCACCCACACGTTTTAAGAACGGACGAACTATTTTTAACATCACTATTACGTACAAAATAGCCAAACCAATCACGTACAATGAACTCGTAAACGAACCTGCTTTTACAATAGCAATTACAACTGCCAAAATACACCAAGCTGTAATATCATCCGCAGCAGCACAAGTAATGGCAATAGTTCCAAGTTTTGTTTTTTGCATGCCTCGTTCCTGAACAATTCTGGCCAGAACTGGGAAAGCTGTTATACTCATCGCAATTCCCATGAATAAACCAAAAGATGCGAATTCTACACCAACAGGCGCAAAAGTATGGTAGATAAAATAAGCTAATGATAGACCCAGGGCAAAAGGGATAACGATACTTGCATGACTGATAACAACAGCATCATGCGCTTTATTTTTTAATACTTTCAAATCCAATTCCATACCAATAACGAACATGAAAAGGATTAAACCAATTTGACTTAGGAATTGAAGATTTCCTAAAGATTCTTTTGGAAACAATGCGGCTGAGAATTCAGGAAAATACATTCCGACCAAAGATGGCCCTAAAACAATACCTGCAATCATTTCTCCAATTACAGAAGGCTGTCCAATTTTTCTAAAAACCCATCCAAACAAACGAGCCACTAAAATAATAGTAACGATTTGCGCTAGTAAAATAGCTAAGGGATGTTGTAGATTTTCGACCATCGAATGAAGAAAATCATTCCAATGATTGCTTTCAATTTTTTTCTTAATAATTCCCCGACCCACTTCGAGTGATGCACCTTTTGAGATTACCCAATATATTAAAGCAGTAAAACCGCCAATAACAGTAACATAAAATAAGGAGTTTTTAATGTTATTCATAACTCATTTTTTTGATTTATTGCTGCAAATATCAGAACTGAAAACGAAGTGAAAGCGTAAATTTACATCTAATTTTTAATGTATGTAATAAGTCGGAAAAACTTTGTAATAAGTTGCAAAATCAATCTATTTCTAATCCAAATTGAAAGCTTTTATCACCAAAAAAAGGCTTCTCCCGAAGCGTCGGGACGCTGAGCCCGACATAGCTTTACTTAGAATATCTCGTAAAAAACTGTCATTCTAGAGTTTTACCTTTTTCAAAAAATCAGAACGGTAGGTTTCGCTTAAAATTAAGGTGGCGTTTTTATTGTTTTCTTCAGTGTGATGCAAAACAATTTCGTTATGATTAAAAAACTTAATGGCTTTTACGGCCACAATTTCTTTTTTATTAACACGGCAAAAATCAGATTCTGGCAATTCACTTAAAAGTGTATCGAACTTAACATTTTTTAAATTCAAAAAGCTACCATCAGACAATAAAACCGTTTTATCACGACTATCGCTAATAGCAGTTTTTATGTATTGAATTTGATTGAAATACAATAAAGTTTTTCCTTTATCGGTATTTAGCTGAATGAATTTTTTAGCAGCATCGGGTTTATGAAAACGTTCAAAAGCTTTTGAGATCGCTTTTTGTAAACGTTCTAATTTTACAGGTTTTGTAATATAATCTACCGCATCTATATTAAAAGCTTCGGAAGCATATTCTTTATAAGCGGTGCAAAAAATGACTAATTTATTTTCTAGCATTTCTGCCAAATGCAAACCGTCGATTCCCGGCATTTCGATATCTGATATTAATAAATCAAAATCGAGATTCGGAATATCAGCAAGGAGTTTTTCAGGATTATTAAATGTCTTTACAATTTCGACTTCGTCAATTTGTTCGCAAAGCATTTTTAAGTACATCAATCCCGGTAACTCATCGTCCAGAAGCAAGCATTTCAGTTTTGTATTCAAGTAGATCTATTTTTAGATGCGCAATATAAACATCATTTTCAATGAATCGATCGAGTTTAAAATTATTCTTATAAATGATTCTTAAACGATGTTCTAAAGTAGCATGACCAAATCCGCTTCGTTCTTTTTTCAAAACCTTTTTATCTGAGATTTTATTTGAAACTGTCATAAAAAAGGCATTGTCTCTAAACTCAAAAACAACCGAAATAAAAGCATCAGCACTTTGCAAATCAGCATGTTTAAAGGCATTTTCGATTAAATCGATAGAAATTAACGGCGCCAATAAAGGTTGGTCGTATAATTTGTCTTCTTTATTGATATTGGTTTTTATCTTTAATTCGAAAAGTGGACTGATTTTAATTTTGTTGATTTCGATTAAATTCATCGCAAAATCAATTTCTTCTTTAGCGGTGACGAATTTCTTTTTGCTTTCGTATAAAATATAATCCAGAACATTCGCCAATTTATCTAAAGCAAAATAGGTTTGATAAGCGTGCGACTGAATCGAATTTAAAATATTCTTAAACAAATGCGGATTCAACTTTGATTCTAAAGTCTCTAACTGCAAATCATTGACTTTCATTTCGAGTGCATAAAAACTTTTCTCAGCATCATCTTTTGCTTTTCTTGCCTGCATTAATTGATAGATCATAAAGCAAATTATGACAATTAGAAGCAACAGAATTGCTAAAAAAATAAATGTTGTGGTATTGTTTTCCTGCATTGTTTATGTAAAGTTTATTTTTTGCCACAGATTAAAATGATTAAAAAGATTTTTTCTAAGGATATTTAAAAAATTAATCTGTGAGAATCTTTAAAATCTGTGGCATATATTTTCTAATGACTAGAAACAAATTTCAATCAGATAATCAGCAAAAAAATATTATTTGAGCAAAATATTTTCAATTTTAAAATATCTTTCTACTACTTTATTTGGTGCCCGCCTTTCTTTTACTCCATTTACATATTCTGTTTCTATCTGTCTTAAATCTGTAATCGGATAAATAGATCCTATACTAATTTTGTCAATATCAACTTTAACATTTTTCACTAAATGAACCCTCTTATCTATAGTCTTTTCATTAATGTAGACAAGATCAAAGCAATCAATAAAATCACCAGTAAAACCACTTGAAATTCTTCTACCAAAAAAATCCAAATCACTAATCTTTTTCTTATTGGGGCTAATCCATCTATAGTTGCTTAATGATATTCCGTACCAAATTCCACTTTCATCTTTATCAAAATCAAGTATAACTCCTAAATAACAATATTTATCAGGATAAATTGAAATTACATCCCCAATTTTAAATTTCAATTTGTCAGTTTTAACATTATCCCATTTAGGCTTCATTAAGTCTGGATGTAAGTCACCATACCCTATTTTATCTTGACAACTTATTACAAGAAAGGAAAATAATAAAACTAAAAATGGATTTCTCATTATACAAAACTTTATAAGCCTACAAATAATTAATGACTAGAAACAAATTTCAATCCGATAATGGAAGCAATTAATGTTGAAAGAAAAAATATTCTCCAGAATGTCGCTGGTTCTTTAAAAACCAAAATTCCAACTAAAACAGTTCCTACAGCTCCAATTCCAGTCCAAACAGCATAAGCAGTTCCAATTGGTAAAACTTGAGTTGCTTTATAAAGCAATAACATACTAATAGAAAGACATACAAAAAAACCGACCATCCAATATGTTGAGATCATTCCTGTTGTTTCTTTGGCTTTTCCTAAACAAGATGCAAATCCTACCTCGAAAAGTCCCGCAATAATTAATAAAATCCAATTCATTATCTTCTCATTTTTAAATTAAATGCAAATATGGGAAAAGCTAGCGACTAAACAGCAAAAAGAAAGAATTTTATCACAAACACAAATTGCAAATTGTGTTAACATTGCGTAAAATGCAACCGAATATTTATGATTTCGAGCACTTTTCACTACATTTGCATCCATTTTACAAATTTTATGAAAAACGCTGTACAAGTTGGATTTTGGGAAAAACTAGCCAGAATCATACTTAAAAATAGAATTTCAATTCTGGTTGGAGTTTCACTATTAACAATCTTCCTTGGTTACCAATGGAAAAACCTTGCTATGACTTATACCGAAGCTAATTTGCTTCCTAAAAATCATATTGCAAATAAAGATTACCAAAAATTCCTTTCTAAATTTGGAGAAGAAGGAAACCTTGTCGTTATTGGTTTTCAAGATCCAAAATTCTTCACGCCAAAAAATTACGCCGCCTGGAATGAGTTAATGACGGGTTTGAAAAATTCTAAAGAAGTAGATTTGGTTGTTTCTTTGAATGATTTAAAAAAATTAGAAAAAGATACTGTCAACCAAAAATTTGTTCTTACTCCGTTTATCGATCAAAAGAAAGCACTTGATTCGGAATATTTAAAAAAGGCGCAATATGATTTGTTTCATAATCTGCCTTTTTACGAAGGATTACTTTTTAATAAAGAAAGTGGTAGTATTCGTTCTGCGGTTTACATCAAAAAAAACATTGTAAATACTGCCGAAAGAAAAACTTTTATTCTAGAAAATCTGGTTCCGAAAATTGAAAAATTCGAAAAAACAACTGGAATAGATCTTCGCGTTTCTGGAATGCCATACATTAGAACGATTAATGCCGATAATATGAAAGGCGAAATTGGACTTTTTATTGGAGCAGCCCTATTCACTGTTTCTTTAATTTTCTTTTTCTTTTTCCGTTCGTTCAGAGCAACATTTATCTCAATTTGCATCTTAATTGTAGGTGTTATTTGGTCATTTGGGACTTTAGGCTTATTTCATTATAAAATTACAATTCTAACTGCTATAATTCCGCCATTAATTATCGTTATTGGTATTACGAATTGTATTTTCCTGATCAATAAATACCAGCAGGAAATAAAACTACATAACAATCAGGCAAAAGCTTTGCAACGTATTATTTCTAAAATTGGAGTTTCGACTTTAATGACGAATTTAACTACAGCAATGGGATTTGCAACATTTATGATTACGGGTAATGATTTACTTTTTGAATTTGGTTTAGTAACCTCTATCAATGTAATTTCGGTTTACTTATTGACGCTTTTAATAGTGCCAATTATCTACAGTTTCATGTCAGTTCCAGATGAAAAACATTTATATCATTTGACTAAAACTTACATTTCGACTTTGTTGGATTTTGTTGAAAATATGGTAAAAAACAAACGAAAAGTAATCTACACGATTTACGGATTGCTTTTGGTTTTTAGCGTAATTGGTGTTGCACAAATGAAGGTTTCAGGAAGTTTGATTGGCGAAATGCCAAAAAGCGCTTCTTTCTTTAAAGATATTTTATTCTACGAAAAAGAATTCAACGGCGTAATGCCTCTAGAAATTATGATTGACACCAAACATAAAAAAGGTGTTATGAAATTATCTACAATGAAAAAAATGGACGAATTGCAAAATACAATTGCAAGTCTTCCTGAATTATCTAAACCTGTTTCTATCGTAAACTTGGTAAAATATTCTAAACAGGCTTACTACAATGGAAATCCTGAATATTATCAATTACCGACATCTCAAGAACAGACTTTTATTTTGTCGTATGCCAAAAATGCAACAAAAAACAGCAAAGACAATTTAATGAAAGCTTATGTCGATTCTACGGGACAGTATGCCAGAATTACGACTTTCATGAAAGATATTGGAACGGATGAAATGGCAAAAGTGGAGAAAAAATTGCACTCAAAAATTGATGAGATTTTCCCAAAAGACCGTTACGAAGTCACCATTACCGGAAAAGCTTTGGTTTTCCAGAAAGGAACATCATATTTGGTAGATAACTTAATTGAGTCATTAATTTTTGCGATACTTGTAATTGCTGCATTAATGTTGTTTTTATTCAGATCATTCAAAATGGTTTTTGCATCGGTAATTACTAATATTTTACCGCTTTGTATTACGTCAGGATTAATGGGCTATTTTGGAATTCCGCTTAAACCGTCTACAATTCTGGTATTTAGTATTGCGTTTGGTATTTCGGTCGATAACGCGATTCAGTTTATGGCAAAGTATCGACTTGATTTATTAGAGAATAAAGGAAAGGTTAAAAAATCTGTTTTCAGTGCTTTAAGGGAAACGGGAATCAGTACTTTTTATACATCAGTAGTTTTGATATTAGGATTTGCAACTTTCACGCTTTCGAGCTTCAGCGGAACTATCGCACTTGGTGGATTAATTTCTTGCACATTGGCGTTTGCCATGTTTGCGAATTTATTGGTTTTACCAGCTTTGGTTTTGACTTTCGAGAAGAAGAAAGCAAAGAGAGAAGATTCGGAGGATTTGGAGGGGTAAAAATTTTCTTTTGCCACGAATTTCACAAATCAACACGAATTTATAGCCCTGACCTTTGTCGAATTTTTGAATTTGGACAAAGATTGACATATTAATGTTATATTAAAAATATAGCATTTTTACAAAGTTTGTCATTTCGACGAAGGAGAAATCACACCAGAAATTTGGCAAAGAATGTTGTTAATCTTTGTCGATCAACTAGTGTGATTTCTCCCTCTGGTCGAAATGACAAAAAAAAATAAATAATTGCTTCTTTTGAAAACGAAGAGCCATAGCCCCGATCGTCCCGAAGTTTCGGGAGGCATCTTTTCTATTTTTCCTTTAAAAATAGAAAGATAGAGCAGAGAGCGGGAAACAGCTTCTAATTTTAATTATTATCGTTTATATTTGCAGTTAATACACAACAAATAATTTAATTTCAATATTGTATATAAAATGAAACACACAAAAGTTAAAGACTTATTAAACAGTACGACGACGCTTCAGGAGGTTAATGCAAAAGGATGGGTAAGAACTTTTAGAAATAATCAGTTCATCGCGCTTAATGACGGTTCTACCATTAATAATATACAATGTGTTGTTGATTTTGAAAATACACCAGAAGAGACTTTAAAAAGAATCACAACTGGAGCTGCAGTTTCTGTTTTTGGAACTTTGGTTGAAAGTAAAGGTGCGGGTCAGAAATACGAAATTCAAGTAAACAAACTTGAAATTCTTGGAGATTCTGATGCTGAGAAATTCCCAATGCAGCCTAAAAAACACTCTTTGGAGTTCTTGCGTGAAAATGCGCATTTACGTGTTCGTACAAATGCTTTTGGAGCAATTATGCGTGTACGTTCTGTATTGTCATTTGCGGTTCACAATTATTTTCAACAAAAAGGTTTTGTGTATGTAAACACACCAATTATTACTGGATCTGATGCCGAAGGTGCCGGAGAAATGTTTAAAGTTACTGCTTTACCATTTGACAATACACCAAGAACTGAAGATGGAAAAGTAAACTACAAAGAAGATTTCTTTGGAAAAGAAACAAACTTAACCGTTTCTGGACAACTTGAAGGAGAAACTTTTGCAATGGCTTTGGGTCAGATTTATACTTTTGGACCAACTTTTAGAGCCGAAAATTCAAATACATCTCGTCACTTGGCAGAATTTTGGATGATTGAGCCAGAAGTTGCTTTCAACGATCTTGATGACAACATGGATTTGGCTGAAGATTTTATTCAGTATGTAATTAAATATGCTTTAGACAATTGTAAAGACGATTTAAAATTTTTGGAAGGAAGACTTCTTGAAGAAGAAAAATCGAAACCACAAGCAGAAAGAAGCGAAATGGCTTTGTTAGAGAAATTAAACTTTGTTTTGGAGAACAACTTCAAACGTGTTTCTTATACTGAAGCAATTGATATTTTAAGAGATTCTACTCCAAATAAAAAGAAAAAATTTAGCTATTTGATTAACGAATGGGGAGCTGATTTACAATCTGAACACGAACGTTATTTAGTTGAAAAACACTTTAAATGTCCGGTAATTTTATACGATTATCCAGCAAACATCAAAGCGTTTTACATGCGTTTGAATGACAACACAGAGCCAGGAAAAGAAACTGTTCGCGCAATGGATATCCTTTTCCCTGGAATTGGAGAAATTGTTGGAGGTTCTGAAAGAGAAGAGCGTTATGATGTTTTGATAGAAAAAATGAAAGCATTAGAAATCGACGAAGAAGAATTATCTTGGTATTTAGATACCCGAAGATTTGGATCTGCAACTCACGCAGGTTTCGGTTTAGGATTTGAGCGTTTGGTATTGTTTGTTACTGGAATGACAAACATCAGAGATGTAATTCCTTTCCCGAGAACTCCTGGAAATGCAGAATTTTAATCGATTTAGTTTAAAAAAGTTTCAAGTTTCAAGTTATTGGGACGCGAACTAAAATAATAATATTTGTTTCAGGTTTCAAGTTTCAAGTTGTGTCACGTTCTACAACCTGAAACTTGAAACTTGAAACTTTTAACAAAATCAAATGCTAAAGCAATTTTTAAATTTAAAATTATCTCAAAAATTATCTCCACAGCAAATTCAGCTGATGAAGTTAATTCAATTGCCTACGCAAGCTTTTGAACAACGTTTATTAGAAGAAATGAACGAAAATCCGGCTCTTGAAGCTGGAAAAGAGGATGAATACGAAGCCGATGAATTTGCTAATGAAGACTACGACGATTATGATGATGCAGAAGGCGACAGAATCGAAGCAGACGACATTAATATCGACGAATATTTAAGCGACGACGATACTCCTGATTACAAAACTCAGGTAAATAACTATAGTGAAGACGAAGAAAGAGAAACTCCTTTTGCTTCGCCAATTAGTTTTCATCAGGATTTAATCAATCAGTTGAATACTTTTATTCTGAATGATGAAGAGCGCGAAATCGCTGAATTCCTTGTTGGAAGCATTGATGACATGGGCTACATTCGCAGAAGTGTTCCTGATATTGTAGATGATATGGCTTTTACTCAAGGTATTTATACCGATGAGAAAATGGTCGAAAAGATGCTTCAGGTAATTCATGAACTTGAACCATCCGGAGTTGGAGCACGTGATTTACAAGAATGTTTATTATTGCAATTAAAGCACAAAACGCCAACAGAATATGTTGATCTAGCAATTGATATTATCGAAAATCAGTTTGATGCTTTTACCAAAAAACATTACGATAAGCTATTACAGAAATATGGTGTTTCGAACGAACAGCTTAAAAAAGCGATTCACGAAATTGAAAGATTAAACCCAAAACCGGGCGGATCTTACACCGGAAATAATAAAGTTACAGAAAATGTAGTTCCTGATTTCGCCATCAGAATTGTTGATGGAGAACTGGAATTGACTTTAAACGGAAGAAATGCACCGTCATTGCACGTTTCTAAAGATTATCAGGAAATGATGCAGACGTATAAAGATTCTCGTGATAAATCGTCTGCTCAAAAAGATGCGGTTCAGTTTATCAAACAGAAATTAGATTCTGCAAAATGGTTTATTGATGCGATTAGACAACGTCAGGAGACACTTTTTGTAACGATGAATGCGATTATGCATTATCAAGAAGAATATTTCTTAGATGGCGACGAAACCAAACTAAAACCAATGATCTTAAAAGACATTGCAGATATGGTTGGTTTGGATATTTCGACGATTTCGCGTGTTGCAAACAGCAAATATGTTGAAACTCCATACGGAACAAAACTAATCAAAGAGTTTTTCTCTGAAGCCATGAAAAATGATCAGGGAGAAGATGTTTCGACTTTAGAAATCAAAAAAATCCTTCAAAATACTATTGAAGAAGAAGATAAAAAGAAGCCTTTGCCAGACGATCAATTGGCCGAAATCTTAAAAGAAAAAGGTTACCCAATTGCGAGACGAACTATTGCAAAATATCGCGAACAGCTTGACATTCCGGTAGCGAGAATGAGAAAGAAAATTTAGATTTTTTTTTTACGATTTAGAGATTATTAAGGATTAAATTCTTGAATTTTATATACAAACCCGACAGGTTTTTAAAACCTGTCGGGTTTCGTTTTATAGAACCTTTTCGAATCAATTTACTCCACTTTCATATGAATGAGCACAATCACAACGCTTTTTACAAAAATCAAGCCTTCGAATTCGCTCAAGATGACAATCATTTTTAAAAACAACAAACCCGACAAATTTCAAAATTTGTCGGGTTTGTTGTAAAGTGAATTTTATAATTACTTATATTGATCCGGAAGTATTCTTATGTTAAACAAAAAAGCCTTCTTTTTGTCGTAATAACTATAATTTAATGAAAAATCATTATCTCTAAAAACCTGAAGCCCCGGATTTGCTTTTGCCGTACTTAAAAGGCTTTTTTCAATTTCCTCTTGTATTACGTCCAACTCAGCTGCTTCTTTTTCTACATTCAATAATGTCAAGTTATACTGAACCACACCTCTTTCAGGCAAACTAACACTATCCAGACGAATGCCTTCCTGAATTGCTAAAGGGCAGTTTTTATTGTACTTTCCAACTAATTCTACAATTTCAGTTTTTACTTCAGCAGTACTTTCGGATAAATAAAACTGAAAAAAAACAGCTAATGCTATAGCTACTCCAATTACAACTAATAGTAAGATATTTTGTTTTCTTCTGCTTTCCTTTTCTTGCATAGTTTACTGAAAATTAAATGAGTTAAAATTTATTTCTCTTGACTTTTTTTCATTGCATTGTAATAAGCCGCGCGACTAAGAGGCTCATATTCTTCGGTTTCGCCTAACATAACTAATTTATCATTGTCAGTTTTACGAAAACTATAATTGGCTAAATTTCCTGTTCTGGTGCAAACTGCATGAACTTTTGTTACATACTCTGCAGTTGCCATAAGTGCAGGCATTGGCCCAAAAGGATTTCCTTTAAAATCCATATCAAGTCCTGCAACTATCACACGAATTCCCTGATTGGCCAAATCATTACATACTGTAACAATTTCATCATCAAAAAATTGTGCTTCATCAATTCCAATTACATCGCAACCTTGCGCTAAAATAGAAATATTAGCTGCTGCGGGAACTGGAGTTGATCGGATTTCGTTGGCATCATGCGACACGACCATTTCGTCATGATAGCGAGTATCAATAGCGGGTTTAAAAATTTCGACTCTTTGTTTGGCAAATTGGGCGCGTTTTAATCTGCGGATTAACTCCTCGGTTTTACCCGAAAACATTGATCCACAAATAACTTCAATCCAACCAAATTGTTCTTTGTGATTTACTGTATTTTCGAGAAACATTTTGTATTTTTCTACCTTTAAAAATGAATAGTTTTTATTACTTTGTACTGGTAATAAATCGACGCAAAAATTTGCTGTTTTACGGTTTTTCAAAAATAGAAAAATTTTATCAAATCGAGGATTCGCAAACGCTTATTAACAGAAATAAAAAAATATCTTTCGGATTTCTACCAGGAATAAAGACATTCAAATACAAAATATACTAAAATACCCTATTCACTATAATTTCAACAGTTATGAAAAAAAAATTGGAAGCCGATTTAATCAGCATTGCACATCGAATTTTAAAGCTTAAAAACAAATCCGATATCAATCAATTGTATCTTGAAACACAGAAATTATATGAAAAACTAGCAATTTTAAAGTTTGTAGACGAAAATTTCGACACTTTAAAACCAACAATTGGCCACAGCGAGATTAATTCTGAAATTGAATCTATTTTTGATAAGGAAGAAATAACTCCTGCCGAAATTGAAACTTCAATTGTAGTTGTAGAAACTCCAGTTGAAACAATGGCTGAGCCAGAAATTACAGAAGAAGTTAAAGCCGAAGAAACTCCAGAAGAAATCGAGGAAGAAATCATCGCAGAAACTCCTGAAGAGATCAAAGCTGAAGAAGAAATCGTTGCAGAAATTCCAGAAGAAGTTATTCCGGAACCTATAACAGAAACAACTCCTGAACCTGTTGCTGAAATTATCGAAGAACCTGTTGTCGAAAAAGCTGAACAATTATCTTTTACAACTGTAAATGATTCAAACCCGATTGCTGATTTTAAACCTGCTTTCGAATTAGAAGAAATAGAAGAAGAAAAAGAGCCCATAAAAGAGGAACCAAAAGCAGAAACAACATCAAAACCAACTCCTATTACAATTTCGTTTGAGGATTTTGGAATCAATTATGCAGATGCGCAGTTTGTAAAAGTTGATAGTTTTGAAAACGTTACTGCTACTCCAACTCCTTCTATTAGCGAATTTAAAGAACAAAAAATTGTTGAAACAGCAGTTTTAGAAACTCCTGTCGAAACAAAAACGGTGACTTTGAACGAAAAACTTGCAAAAGGTTTCCATGTAGATTTGAATGACAGAATTGCTTTTACTAAAAATCTTTTCGGAAATAGCTCTGAAGATTATAGCCGTGTTCTAAACCAATTACTGACTTTTGACACTTATGGTGAAGCGCAGGAATTTATAGAGAATATGGTAAAACCAGATTACAATAACTGGGAAGGAAAAGATGATTACGCTGAGCGTTTCTTGGCAATTGTAGAAAAGAAATTCTCTTAATCTTTTCACAAACCACATTTTACATTTCACAATATTAAATTATGTCTAAATTATATATCGTTCCAACGCCAATTGGCAATCTCGAAGACATGACTTTTCGCGCCATTCGGATTCTGAAAGAAGTCGATTTGATCTTGGCCGAAGATACCAGAACGAGCGGAAAACTGTTGAAGCATTTTGAAATTGGCACGCACATGCACAGCCATCATATGCACAACGAACATAAAACAACCGAGAATTTAATTGCACGTTTGAAAGCCGGCGAAACCATCGCTTTGATTTCGGACGCTGGAACTCCTGCAATTTCAGATCCTGGATTTTTATTGACACGTGCTTGTGTGGAAAATAAAATCGAAGTCGAATGTTTGCCCGGAGCAACTGCTTTTGTTCCGGCTTTAGTAAACAGCGGATTACCTAATGATAAATTTATTTTTGAAGGTTTCCTGCCTGACAAAAAAGGACGTCAAACTCGTTTTTTAGCTTTAGCCGAAGAAACCAGAACGATGATTTTATACGTTTCGCCACATAAACTCGTTAAGACTTTAGCAGAATTTATTCAGTATTTTGGAGAGGACAGACAAGTTTGTGTTTCTAGAGAATTATCAAAATTACACGAAGAAAATGTACGCGGAACCGCAAGAGAAGTTTTAACCCATTTCGAAAAAACAGCGCCACGTGGTGAAATTGTAGTAGTTGTTGCCGGAAAAACAATAACAAAAGAACCTAAGAAAAGCAAGTTTTCGAAGGATGAACCAGAAGAAAACGAAGAAGATTAAATTATTTATGAAAAAAATAATATTTTTCTTTCTATTGATTATTACAATTTCTTGCAAGAATAAAGAAATTGATCATTCTAAAGATAATGATACTGAAATTCAGAAAATAGGGCATCTTTATCAGCCAGAAAAAATAAATACCGGACCTGTTAAAAGTGATATTGATCTAAATAAGAAAAGCTACGAAATAAATATTTACAATAGCGATTTATTAGAAAAAAACATGAAATTTTTAAAAGGTCATTCTGCGAAAATTGCAATTTTGTATAGGAATTTTTTAATACAAAATGAATATAATTATAATAACATTGTCGTTAGGATTCACCAAAAAAATAATAGTAGTTATGATTTTAAATATTCTGAAAAGCAATTGTTAGAAATAGAAAATAAAAGACATTTAAATCCATCTGAAAATAAATAAAGCATATCATGAGTATACAAGCCTTTTTAGAAAAACTAAAACAAACTCCAACCGAAATAACATTCCCTGAAACGATTACAGTAATTGAGGAAAATTACAATTTTACTCCAACTGCTTTCCAAAACGGGACACAACATAATGCAGCCGGAGAAAACTCGGGTTCATGCAAATTATTTTCGTTCGCAAAACTTCAAAACTTAAGTAAAGATGAAACTTTAGCATGTTTTGGAGCTTTTTATTTTGAAGAAGTTTTAGGAGATCCAAACGGAACGAATCATCAAAACATTAGAAACTTCATCAACTTAGGTTGGGACGGAATCCAGTTTGAAGGAAATGCTTTAGAAGCAAAATAATATTGTCAGGCCGAGCGAAGTCGAAGCCTTTTTCAATACAAAATATTTCTGCCACAGATTTCACAGATTAACACAGATCAAAAAAATCCTTTTAAATCTTTAAATCTGTGGCAAAAAAAACAAATATCCGATTAAACGATTTCCGATTTCTACAATCTAAAATCAACACTCTAAAATCTAAAATCAACCATGCGTTGGACAATAAAACCAAAACCTTCTAAAGATAAAATCAAACATTTGGCTCAAGCCTTGAATGTAGAAGATTTTGTAGCAACACTTTTGATTCAGCGTGGTATTGAAACTTTTGAAGATGCTAAGAATTTCTTTCGTCCTTCTTTAGAACATCTTCATGATCCATACTTGATGAAAGATATGGATAAAGCAGTTGCAAGAATCGAACAGGCGATTGAAAACCATGAAAACATTTTGGTTTTTGGCGATTATGATGTCGATGGAACAACAGCCGTTTCTTTGGTTTCTTCGTATTTAAAATCGCATTATCCTAATATTGCTACTTATATTCCGGATCGTTATGCCGAAGGTTACGGAATTTCTTTTAAAGGAATTGACTTTGCCGATGATAACGGATTTTCACTAATTATTGCTCTCGATTGCGGAATTAAATCTATTGATCATATCGCTTATGCGAAAGAAAAAAATATTGACTTTATTATTTGCGATCACCATAGACCCGGAGAATTTCTGCCGGACGCTGTTGCAATTCTTGACCCAAAAAGAGAAGATTGCACGTATCCGTACGATGAATTGTGCGGCTGTGGAGTTGGTTTTAAATTGATTCAGGCTTTAGGCCTAAATCGAAATGAAACGATAAACGACCTCGTTCCGTATCTGGATTTGCTAGCTACCGCAATTGCTGCCGATATTGTTCCTATTACTGGCGAAAATCGTGTTTTGGCTTATTTCGGATTACAGGTAATCAATTCAGATCCAAGACCTGGAATTAAAGCTTTGGTACATCAGGTAAAAAAGAAAACTTTGGATATTACTGATGTTGTTTTTATTGTTTCTCCACGCATAAATGCGGCTGGAAGAATTAAACACGGTAATCATGCGGTTGAATTGTTAACTGAATTTGATTTTGACCAAGCGCAACAATTTGCCTCAGAAATAGAACAATATAATGCAGACCGAAAGGACTTAGATAAAAAAATCACTAAAGAAGCTTTTCAACAAATTCATGATAATGATGAAATTGAACGATTTTCTACCGTTGTTTTTCAGGAAGACTGGCACAAAGGCGTTATCGGGATTGTAGCTTCGAGATTAATCGAGACCTATTATCGTCCTACCTTAGTTTTTACTAAAAGCGGTGATAAATATGCTGCTTCTGCACGATCTGTAAAAGGTTTTGATGTTTATAATGCTCTTGATGCTTGTTCTGAACATTTAGAGCAATTTGGAGGACATATGTACGCTGCCGGAATGACTTTGAAAGCCGAAAACTATAAAACATTTAAAGACGCTTTCGAAAAACAGGTTGAGGAAACCATTTTACCAGAAATGCGAACTCCGGAAATTGAGGTCGATGCCGAAATTAACTTTGCCGATATTACTCCAAAACTAGTTCGGATTTTAAAACAGTTTGAACCTTTTGGCCCTTTAAATATGACGCCTGTTTTTATGACTAAAGACGCAAAAGACACGGGTTATGCAAAAACTTTAGGTTCTGAAGACGAGCATTTAAGACTTTTTGTTAAACAGAATAATTCTGATGGAATTGCCGCGATTGGCTTTGGACTCGGAAAAAAAATAGACATTGTAAAAAATCTAAAACCATTTCAACTAGCCTACTCATTATCCGAAAATGAATGGAACGGAACGGTTTCTACTCAACTAATGCTTAAAGATATTAGACCAAATGACAACTAAAACAACCAAACAAGATCCCTATCAGGCATTACGTTACAGGGAATTTAATGTTTTTTTATTATTGCGTTTTGCCATGGTTTTTGCTTGGGCGATGCAGTTTATAGTGATCGAATGGGAAGTTTATAGTTTGACTAAAAACCCACTTTCGTTAGGAATTATTGGTTTAATGGAAGTTATTCCGGCAGTGGGAATGGCATTGTTTGCCGGACATATTGTGGATCAAAAGGAAAAGAAGGGATTATTAGTAAAATGTATTCTAGGATTTTCTGTAATTAGCTTTGGATTGTTTTTAGTGACGTGGCCAAGAGTTGTTGGCGATTTATCTCCAACGATTATTTTATACTCAATTTACACATTAGTTTTTTTAGGCGGATTAGTTAGAGCTTTTCTTGGGCCAACTATTTTCTCTCTTCTATCGTTAATTATTCCTAAAAAAGCATATCCAAATGCCGCTACATGGAGCAGTTCGGTTTGGCAAATCGGAGCCGTAATGGGACCGGCGCTGGCAGGATTTTCAATTAACTGGATTGGCGTTCATTGGTCAATGTGTCTAGTTTTTGGATTCTCGATTCTTTCGTTAATTGCCTTGTCGCAAATCAGTAAAAAACCAATCACAAATCCTAAGATTGGTGAATCAATAAAAGACAGCCTTGCAGAAGGTTTAAATTTCGTATTCAAAAATCAAATTGTTTTAGGCGCTTTATCGCTTGATATGATTGCAGTACTTTTTGGAGGCGCTGTAGCATTATTACCTATTTTTGCTCAGGATATCTTAAAAGTTGGTGCTGAAGGTTTTGGAATTTTAAGAGCTGCTCCAGCAGTAGGAGCTTTCATTACGATGCTCGTTTCGGCTTATGTGCCTTTATATAAAAATGCGGGAAAGAAACTTTTAGTTGCCATTTTTATTTTCGGATTGTCAATCATTTTATTTGGCCTTTCTACGTCATTCTGGCTTTCTGTTTTCGCTTTATTTTTAAGCGGACTAGCTGACGGAATTTCTGTAGTAATTCGTCAAACGATTTTACAGCTTAAAACTCCCGATCATATGCGCGGAAGAGTTGGTGCCGTAAATTCAATTTTTGTTGGATCTTCTAATGAATTAGGTGCTTTTGAAAGTGGTGCAACAGCAAAATTAATGGGGACTGTAACTTCTGTCGTTTTTGGAGGAAGCATTACACTTTTAACTGTTGTTGTAACGGCACTAAAATCACCGACATTTAGAAATTTAGATCTTAAGAAAGATATGGATGATCACCATAATATGGAGTAACGTGTTTTTCTACCATATAAGTGATATAAGATAATTTAAGGTTTTCTCTTTCTAAATGAACTTATATCACTTATATGGTGAAGATTTTTGCAAATACATCATGTTTTAAAACACTAATTCATAAAGAGATGAAATCATTGCTTTTCACATTCTTTTTAACAATATCATTTTTTGTAAACGGACAAAATCTCTACAACAAAACGTACGGAAACAAAAAAAACGAAAGCATCATTTTTATTCACGGCGGTCCAAGTGGTAATTCGACTTTATTCGAAAGTACAACAGCTCAAAAATTGGCTGATCTTGGATTTTATGTAATTGTTTACGACCGAAGAGGCGAAGGAAGATCTACAGATCTTGATGCAAAATTTACTTATGACGAAGCTTTTCAGGATTTAAACAGCATTTACAAAAAATACGATTTAAAGAAAGCTACACTTCTTGCACATAGTTTTGGAGGTTTGGTTGCAACTCTTTTTACAGAGAAATATCCTCAAAAAGTCAATTCATTGATATTGGCTGGAGCTTTATTCTCGCAACAGGAAACCTACGATCACATTATAAATTCTTTAAAGAAAAGATACAGCAATGAATCTGAGCAATTAAATAAAATAAGCGTGGTAGAAAAACTCGACAAAAATTCTGCGCAATATCGAAAAGCTTGTTTTGAATTAGCCAGTGAAAATAACTATTTTAAAATGCCAAATCCAACAACAGATTCTAAAAAGCTTTATAGCGATTATGAATCAAGTGACTTTTTTAAAACCAATATCAGAAACAAAAATGCTCCGCTGCTTTTCTATCAAAATGAAAAGAAAAACAATATAGATACGAGATCTTCTTTAAAGAAGATAAAAGCCGAAGGCATTTCTATTTATGCTATTTACGGTAAAGAAGACGGTATCTTTTCGACTAACCAAATCAATTCGATTAAAAAATTGGCGGGCGATAATCATTTTGCTTTACTAAACAATTGTTCCCATTATTTATTTGTTGACCAACAGAAAGAATTTCTATCTTACATCAAAAAATGGTTTAAATAAAGATTTTAAACCACATAAGTGATATAAGCTTCCTCTTTTTAAATGAACTGATATCAATTATCTGTTAAATATATTTTCAAATTTTATGAATTTTTTATTTAGAATAAATATAAATAATATTTATATTTGTTGAAATAAATGGATTTGTAATGAGAGAAATAGAACAATTATACCACAATAATTTTGGAATCGCTTTTTACTGGAAAAAGGAAAACGAAACTATAACTGATAAAATACAATTGGTTTTTAAGGAAACTGGCTTTTACTTTACAGTTCAGGAATTAAATCTTTTTTGTGATTTAATCGAAGATAGTATGATTGAAAACGCTTGTTGCGAAGCTTGCGAACTAAAAAATTCCTGCAACAAATTTTTATTAAAAACTCCTTGCGCGTCTATAGACTTAGCTGTTTCTGTAAAAGAATTAAAATCAATTAAAGATTTGGTCGAAGGATCATTATTCCGAATTGAATTAGACGAATATGTTTATGGAGTTGGATTAAACTAACACATATTCCCATTTATTTAACAACTATATTTTCATTATCTAAATATATTTTGATTTTCTTTAAAAACAATTATATTTACAACAATGAAAAAAAACTGCATTCTTTTTGCTATCGTTGTTTTAGTCGCTTTTCTAACAAGCTGCAAGAACGAATCTGACGAATACATTGACCCGCGTGGAACTGATTACGCAGGTTCTGAAAGCTGTATTCAATGTCATCAGACGCAATATGAAATGGCTTCTAAAAGTTCACATTTCAAAGCGACTGCTCCAGCTATTTCAGGAAATGTTCTAGGAGATTTTGACAAAGGAAATCACACTTTTATCTATGACAAAAACACTAAATTGGTCATGGAAAAACGCAATGACAGCCTTTATCAGGTTTTGTATAAAAACGGGAAGGAAGTTGAAGCACATCGATTTGAAATCGTTTTTGGAACAAAACACGCGCAAACTTCTGTTTACTGGCGAGATCATAATACTTACGAGTTACCAATTTCTTACTACAATTCGATAAATAACTGGGCAACAAGTCCTGGATTTCCTGCGGACAAACCTTATTTTGACAGAATGGTGGTTAAAGACTGTTATTCGTGTCACAGCTCTAATATTAGCAGTCGAAATATAAACCAAAACTCGCAGGACAAAAACTTTCTCTCGATAGAGGTTGAAGATGTTATTGATAAAAAAACAATTGTTTACGGCATTGATTGCGAACGTTGCCATGGACCAGCCAAAAAACATGTTGACTTTCATTTAAAAAATCCTGACGTTAAAACTGCAAATAGTATTACAAGTTTTAAAACCTTAAACAGACAACAAAAATTAGATGCTTGCGCACTTTGTCATGCTGGAAATGACGGAATGAAAATGAAATCTCGTTTTGATTTTAAACCGGGAGATAATTTATCTGATTTCTACCGAAATACTAGAAGCGTTACCGATACAGCGCAATTTGACGTACACGGAAATCAATTTCGTTTGATGTCGCAAAGCAAATGTTTTATTAAAAGCGAGAAAATGGATTGCATTACGTGTCACAATCCACACGAAAATGCTTCTAAAAATTTAGCTTCTTATTCTAAAATTTGTATGAGTTGTCATCAAGGATTAAAACACAATGAAACTACGTTAAAAACAATGTCAGGAAGTTTATTGGCTAATAATTGTGTAGAATGTCATATGCCTAAAAAATCGTCCGGAGCGATTAAATTCCAACTTTCTGACAGTAAACAATTATCGAATTACATTTTGCGCACGCACAAAATTGGAATTTATTCAAACAATAAAAAGTAATTATTATTCGAATTTTTTAAGTTCAAAAGTTTCGCCATCAAAAACTCCATACGTAAAATAACCAATCCAGTCACCTAGATTCACATATTTTGAATCTTCACCAACCGGAATAATCATTGGTAAATGACGATGTCCGAAAATAAAGTAATTATAATGTTTGGTTTCGAGTTTACGTTTGGCGTACAAAACTAACCATTCATTTTCTTCACCTAAAAATTTAACGTCCTCGTCTCCAGAAATCAGTTTGTTTTTTACGGATAAATATTGCGCTAAACTCACGCCAACATCGGGATGTAACCATCGGAAAAGCCATTTTGAAAATGGATTTGTAAATACCTTTTTCATTCGTTTATATCCCTTATCACCAGGACCTTTTCCGTCTCCGTGACCAATTAAGAATGTTGTTCCGTTAAAAGTAAATTCTTTGTTATCATGATAAACCGGAATATTCAATTCGGTTTCAAAATAATCATTCATCCACAAATCATGATTTCCTACGAAAAAATAAACCGGAATTCCGCTATCACGAATTTCGGCCAATTTTCCTAAAACACGTACGAAACCTTTTGGTACAACCGTTTTATACTCAAACCAAAAATCGAATAAATCGCCTAGTAAAAAAATTGCTTCGGCATCTTTTTTAACCTCATCTAACCAAGCCACAAATTTTTGTTCACGAGGCAAACTCAATTCAGGCGTTGGAGCACCAAAATGCTGATCAGAAGCGAAATATACTTTTTTCATGTATTATGAGATGTGATTTGTGAGATGTGAAACGTGTTACATTTCACAATTTACTTTTTACTATTTACAGATTATCACTCGCGTACCATTCGGCAAACGACGATTCTGTCTCTTGAAGTTTAAGTGAGAAAAGAGAAATATCTGCAGGCAAACGAGCTATGATTCTATCGGCAAAATCAACAACCATATTTTCACTTGTTGGCTGATAATCAACTAAAATAACATGATGACCACGATTTTTTAATTCATTTGCTAATTCGATATGTGGTGTAGTTTCGTTAAAAACTGTTGCGTGATCAAATTGATCGACGATTTCTTCTTTTACAATTTTCTTTAGATCCGAAAAATCGATTACCATTCCGAATTTCACATTCGATCGATCTGTAATTGGCGAACCAATAACTGTTACCGATAATTTATAACTGTGTCCGTGAACGTTCTTGCATTTTCCGTCATAACCGTACAAAGCATGTCCGGTTTCGAAACTAAATTGTTTTGTAATTCTGATATTACTCATCGATTTGAATTTTAGGTTGCAAATTTACGAATTAATAACCGTTTTTATCTCTTTTTTTGGCTCTGTTATACATCCAATACGCAATTCCAACCAGAACTACGAACGGAAGAAACGATCCAATAACAACTCCAATCTGATAACTGCCATCAGGCGCGGTTTTAATTTTCTCAGCAACATCTACTTGCTGCAGTAATAAAATGAATTTCATTGTAGATTATCTTTATTGATATTTTATTTTGCCACAGATTAAAGGATTAAAATGATTTTAAAATAATCTTATTAATCCTTTAATCTGTGGCAAAAATTACTTTTTAAATTGTATTAATGCATTTTTACTAAAATCAGACAAAACTAATTTTCCTGTAATTGCTGCGCGTTCCAGAAGCAACGATTCCCAATGTTCTGTTCCTTCCCAGATAATCTTTTTCATTTCAGATAAAGCTTCGGGATTGTATGAACTTAGTTTTTGTGCAAAATTTGCCACGGCGTTATCCAGATTCTCTGCCAAGTGAATTTCAGAGAAAAGTTTATTGCTTAAAGCCCATTCTGCCGATTTCCATTCGTGAGCCGCCAAAGTCATTTCGGCCATTGCTGCTTTTCCAATTTTACGCGAAACTGCTGGCTCAATTACAAATGGTCCAATTCCGATTGCTAATTCTGATAATTTTATAGCACTTTCCGGTGTTGCCAAAACATAATCACAAGCCGAAATAATACCAACTCCTCCTCCAACAGATTTCCCCTGAACTCTACCTATTATAAGTTTAGAACAATTTCGCATTGCGTTTAGCAAATGAGCAAATCCCGAGAAAAACTCAGCACCTTGCTCTTCATTTTTTACAGCCAAAAGCTCATCAAACGAAGCTCCTGAACAAAAAACTTTCGAACCTTCGCTTTGCAAAACAATTACAGAAACCGTTTTATTAAGACTCAAAGCATTAATTTCGGCAGATAATTGATCTAATAATTCGCGCGGAAAAGAATTACTGGCCGGATGACCAAACTGTACTGTTGCAACTGCATTATTAAAAATAGTTTGTAAAGAACCGTTTTGAATTGTTGTACTCATAAAAATAGATTTGAACGTAAAGTTACGGTTTTGCAACTATTTTAAGTTGATGGCTTTCGAAATTTGTTTTTTGTAAATTAATTGACTTTATTTGCTAACGCTTTGGGGGATTAGCTCATTTGGCTAGAGTATCCCGATGAAAAATCGGGAAGGTGACAGTTCGAATTTTCCTTCAAAACCAACTAACGGGGGATTAGCTCATTTGGCTAGAGTACTTGCCTGGCAGGCAAGGGGTGACCGGTTCGAATCCGGTATTCTCCACAAATATTTTACAACAAAAATACCCAAACAAATCTGTTTGGGTATTTTTTTTTATGTCCTTTAAAATCTGTTTAAAGACTTCACTGAACATAAATATTCACTTGATTTGATCGAGTATTTAATAATTCTAAACCTTGCTAAACAATTTTCATAATCAAAGAATATTTTACTATTTTTGATTCGATTAACATCCGAAATTTCGGAAAGAACCAATTACAAACCACAACATTACCAAAAGAATATACTGAATGGATAAAATTAATTTATTAATTATTGTGATCATTATTACCCTATTCGTTTCATTATTTCTTGCCTTTTTTCTCTTTACCGTCAAAACAAAACATAAGTTAAGCAATTCTCTTTTTGCGATTTTTCTGCTTCTAACTGCATTAGACAGTATTGATCCCCTATTAAGCTTAGTGGTTAAAAATCCGTCAAATCTAGGGATGCTTAGAACTACATTTGCTTTTTTGCAAATTCCTGTTTTTTATCTTTACGTACTCTCTGTTTGTTATTCTGATTTTAAGCTTAAATCTAAAAACCTCATACACCTACTTCCGTTTTTGATTGTAAATCTAATTTTATTACCTCGTTTTTACGCCGTTGATCTTGCTTCTAAAATTAGTTTTATTCAAAATCGTCAAAATATGATCGAGCTTCAGCTTATTCATATTCTATTTCACATTCAAATAGTTGTCTATATTACTGCCGTTTTTGTCATCTTAAAAAGAACTAAAAAACTATATCTCGAAAACAACTCAGGCGCGAGTATAAATTCTTATAATTGGTTATTTCAATTTACGAGTGTACTAACTATTTTATATTTGATTGCTCTTGTAAAGAATATTTTTAAATTTTCGGATTACCCATACATTTCCGAATGGATCAAAATTGGAATTGTACCGTTTCAACTCATTATTATATGTTGGTACTTATACAAGGCATTAAATCATCCAGATTTATTTAGAAACATTGATTCAAAATTAAAACTGGTACAGGATATTATTTCTGAAGAAAAAAATAACGACCAAAAAACCACAAACGAAAAGGAATACAACCAAGAGTTAATTAAGTTGAAACAATATATGGCAGAGGAAAAACCATTCTTAAATCCTTCCTTAACGATTCAAGATGTTTCAGCTGCTATTCAAATTCCTGTTCGTGACTTATCGCTTTTGATTAATCACAAACTAGAACAGCATTTTTATGATTTCGTTAATACCTATCGTATCGAAAATGCAATGAATATTTTAAAAGATGTTACCAAAAGCAAAGTAACTATTTTAGAAATTTTGTACGATGTAGGTTTTAATTCAAAATCTTCTTTTAATACTGCGTTTAAAAAACATACCGGAAACACTCCAACAACTTACCGCAAAAGCCTATAAAACAAGACTTTGTAATTACTCGTACTTCCATTTTTAAATATTCGTACTAGTTTTTTAAAACAAATGCGTTCGAATATTTTTATTCGGTCGCATAGGTTTAATTTCTCTCACATCTTTGTATCGAAATAAATTTCTAACCTTAAAATTTACGATACCATGAAAAACGCTATTTATTTATTACTTCTTATAGTAACAGTCGCAAGTGCTCAAACAAACAAAAAAGCAGCATTTAAAGAAAGAGATTATAGCTTTCTTACAGACAGCTTAAATATTGACAAACAATTAGAGAAATATAAACTTGCAGGATTTAGTCTTGTTGTTTTTCAAAACTACGAGATTGTGTACACGAACCAATTTGGTGTAAAATCAATAGATTCAAAAGAGAAAATAGATCAAAACACTGCTTTTTCTACAGCTTCAATTTCAAAACCAATTACAGCGTTACTTTGTTTTATGCTTGAAGAAAAAGGATTGATTAATCTAGATACTCCGATAGATGGCTACCTAAAACGCTGGCATTTACCAAAAAGTAAATTTACTGAGAATAACAGCCCAACATGGAGACAATTTCTTAATCATACGGCTGGCACAACTCAAAGCGGATTTGCCGATTATTATGAAGGCGATACAATACCAACAATAAAAGAAAGTCTTTTAGGAAAAATTCCGCGATATGATAAAGAAATAGATTTCTTGTTCACGCCTGGAACGGGTTGGGCATATAGTGGCGGTGGTTATGTAATTGTTCAAATGGCATTAGAAGATACTTTTAAAAAACCTATTGGAGAACTTGCCAGAGAATACATTTTCGCTCCTCTTGGACTAAAAAACACTACAATGATACAACCTGACGAGAAAGGATTCCCAACAAATGTAGCACTGGTTCACGACGAAAACGAAAAAGTTATTAGAACAGGTTTGCCAATTACGCCGCAAGTTGGAGCATCTGGAATGTGGTCTACTCCTACTGATCTAGCCATAATTGCTATTGAAATGCAAAATGCTTTGCGCAATAAAAACAACAAAGTAATTTCTCATAATGTTGCAAAAAAAGTAACAGAAGTTACTGCTATAAAAGATGCTGTTGGCGGATGGAGTTACGGATGGCAAAAATCCTTTGGTTACAATAACTACGATTGGTTTATATGCAATGGTTCGAATACAGGAGTTGGCGGAAGTATTTTTGCAACGATGACAGATGGAAATGGCTTTACATTTTTAACTAATGGCGAAAAACCAAATCGTTTTCCTGTAATGGGAAATACTCAAAAAACGCTTTTAAAATTGATGAACTGGGACAACAAGACATCTAATGACGAAATTCAGGAAATGCCTTCAACTCTAAAAGAAAAGCTAGTAGGTACTTATGATGATTTTCTTTATGCGCAAGGCGTAGAAACCAAAATTGTAGAAAAAAACAATCGCCTTTATGTTCAATCTATGTTATTGGATCATTTTAAAGGAAAAAATGATAATGAGTTGGTGTATTTAAAAAACGGATATTTTAAAATCGTTGATTATCCAAACTTACTAAAATTCGATTTTGACAATGGAAAAGCAAATTCTGTAACCTTAATGAGAGATAATCTTACTACTAAAGTTGACTTAACCAAGAAAGCAAAATAAACTCTGATTTAAAACAAAAAGCTGTAGTACTCCAATTGTATTACAGCTTTTTGGTTTAAACAAATCTATTATCGTTCATTTGCGTTATCCTCGAAATCTACTCTTTCTTTGTCAGTTTTTTTGAAATCATTATTTAAAAGATTCGTTAACTTCTTTTTTTCCTTCTGATTTTTTTTAATTGTTAAAACAACCAAAATGACAATCAATAATGCTACAACTCCTATTACTACCCAATTAATATCCATAGTTTTAATTTTTAAATAAAAATATAATTTAAAAATATTGAACACATTATCAAAAGGTTAAGCCTTTAAAGAAAAACAACATCATAAAAATCAACATTACAAAATTCAAGTTTAAAAAAGACCAATTGTACATTCCAGATAGCAGGAATATATCCTTTTCATCTTACTACATTCAAGCTTTTTGAGAATTTTTCTCATTCTTTAATTTTATAATTCAAAACGCGATAAAACTTATTTTAATATAAATATAGCTTTTATAGGCATTATTTATTTGAGTCAACATATAGATTTGTTTAATTCTAACACATGGATAATATCAAACTATATATTCACTTAAACCAAAAAACAATGAAAAAGTTAATTTTATTATTTAGTCTGTTAGTCATACTTACTGCATGTTCTACATCAGACAATGAAGAAAACTCAAAAGACAATTTTAATCCACCAGATTGGATAATAGGGAGCTGGAGATCAGATAATGGTACAATGTATACCTTTAGAAATGATGATATAATTTGCACATCTGAAGGCAATCGAGTTTCATACAAAGATAAAGTAGCATTTTTAAAAAGTGGAAAATCAACTTATAGCATTACAGAAACAAAAACAAATGACAGTTATATTGCAGAATTTAAAGTTTCTAATAAAACAACTATTTTTAGTTTCTCCAAAATATCTGCTACCAAAATAACATCAAATGAACACCTTAGTGGTAACTATAAAAAACATTAATCAAAAACCGCATTATCAATTTGTAATGCGGTTTTTTTTTACCAGAAAGTAAAAGTTACGTATTCAAAAAACCGTAAATACTGTATGAAAAACTGTATTTTTGTTTATCACAAAACATAGTAGATTATATTATAATGAATTTTTCAAAACTGTAATTTACCCCAACAGTCTGTTTTTTACCAAAACCCATTTTCTAAAAGAATTTTAAATATCTTTGAATTATGAGCACAGCAACAAAATCAAATCATATAGGGCGCAAAATAAGCCGTATTCGTGAACTTCGCGATATGAAGCAAGAAGCTTTGGCACAAGCTTTAGGCATGAGCCAGCAAACTGTATCTGCAATAGAAAACAGCGAAACTATAGAAGAAGAAAAACTAGTTGAAATAGCAAAAGCACTTGGTGTTACTGCTGAAGCCATAAAAAGTTTTTCAGAAGAAAATATGATTACTTACTTTAATACTTTCAACGATAGTCCCGGAAACTTTGGAACTTTTGCGAATGGAGCAATTTGCAATTTTAATCCTCTTGATAAAGTGGTTGAACTTTACGAACGTTTAGTTCAAGCTGAAAAAGATAAAGTTGAGTATTTGGAAAAACTATTTAAGGAGAAATAAGTCTTTTTATAATCTGACAAAACAATTAGAAAAAAAGTAAAGCCCAATAAAAAATATTGAGCTTTTATAATTGATGTCTAACAGATGAATTAGATTTTTTTATTGTTACATGCTTTTCTTGCGTTACTATTATTGTTTTTTTTGCTTCCATGTTTACCTCCATTTCTTTGTTTAATTTTCCGTTATTATTTACATTCTCAATTCGACAATTTTCATTCTTAATTCGGCTAATTTTTATACTTTCATTACACGAATAACTATAGTTATTCACTTGAAACATTGATAATCCAACATGCACCAATATAGGTATGAACTTTTTAACTCCTTTTTTCATCTGCGACCATTGGTCTGCTTGTTAATTATTACAAAGGTACTTCTAATATTTTTTAAAAGTAGTGTAGACTTTATTCTATAACTAAATAGTCAAATCGAAAAAACCGATAATAAACTATTGCTATTGATATTCATCAAAAAAAAATCTTCTGCTATTATAAAAAAACCTCAGGAAAAATATCAGACTTCTTCTCTAATATATTTCTTGTAATAATTCAAAAAATATAAAGGAAAAAATGCCCCAGCAACTGGCATATAAATACCCCAAAAAGCCTCGTCATAATTCATAGTCTGTTTTTCTACAATCATTAATAAAACAGAGGTAAGAATAGGAAATATATAGTAAATTCTTTTTTCATTTTCTTTATCAAAATAAATGAATCCCGACGAAAGGAATAAAAGGAAATAAAAAAATAGATTAGTCATAAAAATCATAATCAATCCTCTATCAGTATACTTATAATAAAAATATGTCAAGAATAACAACAAAAAAAATCCCACAACAAAGTTTGAAATCAAAAACGTTCCAAATTTATAGCTTATAAAAGCATAAAAGACAAAAAAGACGAACAAGAAAAAATAATTCCACATAACTTTTAAATTTTTATTCTGAAAAGAAATCTTAACGAAGCAAAAACCCAAATCGGATACTTCCATAAAAATAACCTGAATTGGTATTGGTAAGCGGATCGTTTAATTCTCGTCCTCTATAAATAAAAGAATACGACATATTGAAGTTGTTGTGGCGGTATTTTAAACCAAATTCGGCGTTAAAACGAAGCGGTTCTAAATCAAAAGTTACCGGACTTGTATTGCTAAACATACTGCCCTCGATCGTTGCATCATAAAATTGATAATTAACACTTGGCATTGCATAAAAATAAAACTCACGAATATTGTATTGTGGTGTCGCACTTACAGAAGCATCGTGCAAATTAGAATCGTAAATTGGGAGTAATTTCTTGAAACCAATTCTAGTTAAGAATCCTGTAGAAACTCCGGTAAAAATAGTTCCTAAATTAGCTTCGGACTGAAAATGGAGATCTATAAAATCATTGTGTTTTGTTGGAAATAATTTCTTCGAATACATGACATGCAACTGAACAGCCAGAGCGTTATGCAATTGGTTTTCCCAACCATACACTTTTTTATACCCAATAACATGATGAAAACTTTCCTGCGTTTCTCTACCAAAAGCATTTGGCCCCATGAAACCTAACTGAAAATCGGTTTTTAGAACAGATTCACTATTATAAAAAAAACTTCGTCCGGCTTCGGCAAAAAGATAACCTGTAAACGGACGATCATTTATATCGACAGCCGTTTCATTTATAAATCTTGGGTTATAAATATATTGACCAATTCTAAATTCGGTAATTTTTTTGTTGATTTTTTCGTTGTTATTCTTGGATAAAAACCGATAAAAAAACTCTAAACCGTTGGTATAATACATATCATTTTTAGACGATGTGTATAAATCGTTGTCGGTAATTAAACCAATTTCGGTCGTTTTTCCCTGTCCAAAGACCCAAACCGATGTCAGTACTAAAAACGCAAAAAAGGCTTTTTTACTTCGCATTATAATTTATTTTTCCTACCGCGCGCATTTCACGAACAATTCGTTCTTTGCGGCGATTGATATAACTTGAAGATCCTGTTGCTTTAAATTTTCTTGGATTTGGCAAAATCGCCGCAATTCCTGCCGCTTGCATTGGCGTTAAACTCGAAGCATCGCGACGGTACCAATGTTCTGTTGCTGCATAAGCACCATAAACTCCATCACCCATTTCGATACTGTTCAAATACACTTCCATAATGCGTTCTTTACCCCAAATAAGCTCAATTAAAACAGTAAAATAAGCTTCTAAACCTTTACGCAAATAACTTTTTCCTTGCCATAAAAATACATTTTTGGCGGTTTGTTGCGAGATTGTACTTCCGCCACGAATTCTACGTCCGCGTTCGTTACTTTTATATGCTTTTTGAAGTGCTTTAAAATCAAAACCATTGTGTTTTAAAAAAGTTCCGTCTTCGCTGGCAATTACAGCCTTTTGCAAATTCATCGAAATTTTTTCGATAGGTTCCCAATCGTGATCAAAATAAACTTCTTTTCCTGCCAGTTTATTTTCGATTGCCCGAATAACCATCAATGGCGTAAAAGGCACCGGAATATATTTAAAAATCACTACCGATGCTATTGAGACTCCAAAGAACCACAAACACGCTTTGATAAAAAACCATTTCACTTTTTCGCCAAAAGATCGATTGCCTTTTTTGGGTGCCGTTTTGGGTTTTGGTTTATTTGCGGTTGTTTTTGGTGCTGGTTTTTTCGCTACTGCCATTATATTAAATCTGCTAATTCTGTTCCTATTAAACTCCCAATTGCTACTCCCATTCCGCCCAAACGCACTCCACAAAACACGTTTTCAGACAGTTGTGCAACAACAGGATTTTTACTGTTCCCAATTCCCATAATACCGCTCCAACGATGTGCGATCTGGAAATCCTGATTTGGTAAAATTACATTTTTAAGTAAATCTTCCAATTTATTTTGAACAATTTTCGTTTGACCAAATTCTGTTGTCGTTTCAGTTTCAAAATCAAGATTTCGTCCGCCGCCCAACAAAATTCTGTCGCCTATATTTCTAAAATAATAATAACCGCGATCTAAATGAAAAGTTCCCTTAATCGCCAAATTTTCGATTGGTTCTGTAATCAAGACTTGCGCTCTTGCGGGTTGCACTGCTCCTTTTGTTATTGCGTTTGCAAAACCATTGGTCGCAAAAAGCATCTTTCTGGATTTAAAACTAAAATCGTTCAGGACAATTTCGACTTGATTTCTTAAATCAGAATATGCTGTTACGGTTTGTTGATTTAGGATTAAAATATTTTCAGAAACAGCTTGTTTCAGCAATTCCTGCATCATATTTCCGGTATCAATTTGGGCTTCAAAAGGATTAAAGATTAAATATTCCTGGATATTTTCAAATCCAAAACGATCAATTTCTTTATTAAAAACATCTGCTTTAAAAAGTGGTTTCAAAATTTCATTGACAAAAGGCAATTTCGAAATACATTGATTAAATCCGTTTTCATCTTCTTTCAAAAACAATTCGTATCCGCCGTAAGGCTTAAAATCTATTGCAGCATCTCCCAATCTCTTTCGAAGCAATTGTAAACCTTTCCAACGTTTTTCGATCAGTTTTATTACATCTTCTTCTGAATGTGTTTTGAGATCTTCCATAATTTCAGAAAGACTTCCAAAACAGGCAAAACCAGCATTTTTGGTACTTGCTCCTTGCGGCAACATTCCTTTTTCGAGTACCAGAATTTTGGCCGTTGGAAATCTTTCGCGTAAGCGCAATGCTGCGTGCAAACCCACAATACCGCTTCCTACAATAGTATAGTCTACATTTGTAAACCAATTTTTAAGTTCCCAATAACTTAATTCCATCTTTATCTTAAAGTAAATTCCAAATTTTAAATTCCAAATTCCAATTTAGGAAATAAATTTAAGGTTTTGCTTTGATTTTAATTGCCACGAATTCACGAATTATTTTTTTAATAATCTTTGAGAATTAATATTCGTGAATTTCTAACTGAATATTTCTTAAGCGTTTTTCGAATTTGGGATTTTTGTATTGGAATTTAAAACGAAAACTTTAACAATAATTGGAATTTGGATTTTAAATATTGGTGTTTAAATGTTGTATTTTTAGCCCCACGAATATTAGAATTTTATTATGAAAAAAGTATTATTTACAACCTTAATAATGATGAGTTTAAACGCTATCGGACAAAATGTGATGTCTCCGGAATTGTTATGGAAATTAGGAAGAGTGAGTGCGCTTGGTCTTTCAAAAGATGCAAAAAATGTTGTTTTTAAGGTTTCGACTCCTTCTGTTGAGGAAAACAAATCGTCTTCTAAATTTTACATTGTACCTGTAAACGGAGGAAATGCAACTGAAATTAAAGACACAAAAGAAATTTTGGCAGACAAAAATGTTTCGCCTGATGGAAAATTTTTAGTGTACAATGAAGAGGTAAAACTTGAAAAAGTTTTAGGTAAAGATTTTTATCCGAAACTTGAAAAATCTGACGCTCAAATTTATGATGGTTTAGATTATCGTCATTGGGACACTTGGAACGAAGGAAAATGTAATCATGTTTTTTACAAAGAAAACAAAGATGGTGCTGCTGGAATTGACATCTTAAAAGGTGAAAATTTTGACTCTCCACAAAAACCTTTTGGTGGTGACGAAGATTATATCTGGTCTCCTGACAGCAAAAGCATTTTATATGTTTGCAAGAAAAAAGCCGGAACTCAATATGCTATTTCTACAAATACAGATATTTATGAGTACAATTTAGAGACTCAAAAAACTACAAACAGAACCGAAGCTAATTTGGGTTACGATACTGCTCCGCAATTTTCTCCAACAGGAAATTTAACTTGGTTGCAAATGAAACGTGACGGTTATGAGGCTGACAAAAACGACATTATTGTTGAATTTAAAGGTATTAAAACTAACTTAACTGCAAATTGGGATGGAACTGTAGATAATTTCATTTGGAGTAAAGATGGTAAAAATGTATTTTTTGTTGCTCCGGTTGATGGTACAAAACAACTTTTTACGGTAAACTTTCCAGGCTTAACCAGAATTGCAATTACTGTTCGTCAACTAACAAATGGTGATTTTGACGTTAATGATTTAGTTGGTTTTGCTGGTGACGATATTATCGTAACTAGAAACGATATGAATCATGCTCCGGAGATTTTTTCTTTTAATTTGAAGAAAAATACTTGGAAACAATTGTCGAATGTAAATACAGAAACATACAAAACATTAACTCTTAGTAAAACTGAGAAACGTTACGTTACGACAACTGACGGTAAAAAAATGTTGGTTTGGGTAATTTTACCTCCAAATTTTGATGCTTCTAAAAAATATCCAACTTTGTTATTTTGTCAAGGTGGACCACAATCTGCGTTGACACAATCGTATTCTTTCCGTTGGAATTTTTCTTTAATGGCTGCAAAAGGATATGTTGTTGTTGCACCAAATCGTCGCGGAATGCCTGGACATGGTGTTGAATGGAACGAACAAATTAGTAAGGATTGGGGCGGACAGGTTATGGATGATTACTTATCTGCGATTGATGATGTATCTAAAGAAAACTATGTTGACAAATCTCGTTTAGGTTGCGTTGGTGCAAGCTACGGTGGATACTCTGTGTTTTACTTAGCTGGAATTCATAAAAATCGTTTCAAAACTTTTATTGCTCACGATGGTGTTTTCAATACAGTTAGTATGTTAGGAACGACTGAAGAGGTTTTCTTTAACAACTGGGATTTTGGTGGCGCTTATTGGGAAAAAGACAATGCTGTTGCTCAAAAAGCTTACACTACTTTTAATCCTGCAACTTTAGTACAAAATTGGAACAAGCCAATTTTAATTTTCCAAGGTGGAAAAGATTACCGTGTACCAATTGGACAAGGACAAGAAGCTTTTCAAGCGGCTCAATTAAGAGGAATCAAAAGTAGATTTGTTTATTTCCCTGATGAAAATCACTGGGTTTTAAAACCACAAAATGCTCAGGTTTGGCAAGGTGAATTTTTTAAATGGTTAAAAGAAACGCTTTAATCAAACGATAATTTGATATAAAAATAGCCGTAGATTTATATAATCTGCGGCTATTTTCTTTTCTGTACCTTTTAATTATGTAAAAGATTAGCATTTATTTGTATTTCTAAAACATAAATTTTAAATAAATTGCAGTTGTTTCCAATACAAAACCCAAAAATCGCAACAATAACATTCTATGGAGAGTAAAAAAAGTTACATGCCTATTAAAGTCCTTTTCAGTTATGTTGCATTACTGGCTTTGGTTGTTACGGTAGGATGGTTTTTGTATTCTGAAAATGTAGTTTATAATAAATTAGAAAGTAAAATAGCATTCGAAAAAACTAAGATTCTTAAAGTGAGTAAATTGTTTTCGAATGTTTATAAAACCGAAAGTTTAGCCCGAAAAACAATTCAAAACAATTCTGAAGAAGATTTTAAAAATTATCTTATTGAAACCGATTCTCTAAAATCCAGAATTGATACTTTAAAGCAAATTGTTTCGACTCAATATCAAAAAACTTTACTTGATAGTGTTACCTATTTATTGTCTGAAAAGACCAAAAACATCCAACAATTAAAAGCTATAAAAAACAAAGCCGAAGACGAAGTTTCAGTCAATACGGCTATTGATGAAATTACTAAAATGGAGTTTAAACTCCGAAAATTAGAACTTCAGGATTTTAATAAAAATCCAAATCAATTGGGAAGTTACCAGCGAAATGTACTTCAAAAATATGTCGATTATCTCAATCAGAATATTCCGGATGACAGCACAAATACATTAAGCAAGCAAGCTTCTGACTCAATTTTAGCCAATTCGAAAAAACTGCTTAGTAATGTAAAACTGAAGGCTGAGAAGAAAAAAGAGTCTTTGAATTTTGAAGAGAATAAACTACTTAAAAACGAAATTGCAATTTCTGATCAACTCAGGAAAGTACTTCGAATTATTGAAAGAGAAATCATTATCAATTCGATAAAAAACAATTCCTTAAAAGAAAAATCACTTAAAAAAGTCAACGAAATTGTAACTGCTTCGGCGATTATTGGTTTAATTCTGACGTTGTTTTTCTCGATCTTAATTGTGAGTGATTACTCTAAATCGCAAGTTTACAAGAAGCAACTTGAAATTGCCAATTTTAAAACTAAGAATTTGCTTAAAAGCCGTGAACAATTAATCTCGACGGTAAGTCATGATTTAAAAACACCTTTGAGCACTATTGTAGGTTATTCGGAACTTTTAGGCAATTCTGATGTAAATACTAAACAATCGTATTTTATTAAAAACATCAAAAATTCATCGGAATATATAACGCAATTGGTTCAGGACTTACTGGATTTTTCTCAAATAGAAGCTGGAAAAATCACAATTGAAAAGGTTCCGTTTTTATTGCCCGAAATTATTGATGAAGTTGCAAAAAGCATTCAAACTGTTTACAAACAAAAAAATATTGACCTTATTATTAATGTCGATGAAAAGCTAAATACCCGAATTGTTGGCGATCCGTTTCGATTGAAACAAATTTTAAGTAATATTATTGGAAATGCTTACAAATTTACGGCCGAGGGTTTTATTAAAATCAGCGCATATGTATCTGAGAATAGCGAAAATTTTGTTATCTCTATTCAGGATTCGGGAATTGGAATTGAAAAAGGAAATCAAAAATTAGTTTTTGAAGAATTTGCTCAAGCAAATGAAAACATCGAAAAACAATACGGCGGGACTGGTTTAGGCTTGTCGATTTGCCAGAAAATAATTTCTATTTTAGGCGGGAATTTAGCTCTTGAAAGCACTTTTGGAAAAGGAAGTACTTTTAAAATTGAGCTTCCGTTATTGTTTGACCATAGTCAAAACACAGTTATTGAAACAAAAAAGCCAATTGCTGCAACTACTAAAAAACAGACTTTTATTGTTATTGACGACGATGTTAATCTTCTTAATTTAACGAGCGGTGTTTTAAGGCAGGAAAAACATGAAGTTTTATCTTTTGATAGTGCTGTAAAAGCTTTAGAGGCAACCAAGAATACGAATTATGATTTTGTAATTACCGATATTCAAATGCCGGAAATGGATGGCTTTAAGTTCCTTGAAAAATTAAAAAGCAACAAAAACTCATCGTATAAAAATCAACCTGTAATTGCTTTAACGGGAAGAACTGATTTAGATTTTTCAGTTTACACGAAAGCTGGTTTTACAACTGTAATCAAAAAGCCTTATTCGCCTAAAGTATTACTAGAAACTATTCACCATATTTTAGCCAATGATGCTTTACCAAATGTTGAAATTACCGAAGAGGAAGAAAACACTTCGACAAAACTATACTCGCTTAAAACCTTGAAAGATTTTCTAGGCAATGATAGTGAAGCTTTAAAAGAGGTTTTGAAATCGTTTATTAAAAGCAGTACAGAAAATATGATTTTGTTAGAAAATGCAATTACAGAAAAGAATATTGCAGAGATTAATTCGATCGCACACAGAATCGCTCCAATGTTTAAACAAATTCAGACGCGTGAAATTAGTGAAATTTTAAAATTCTTAGAAACGAAAGATCTTGAAAATTCTGATTTGACAGCGCTTTACGACTCTCTAAAATCAAAAACCGATTTACTTTTTGAAGCTTTGAGCAAAGAAATTGCTTAATCTATAGCCGTTTGGTTCAATTAGTAAAAAAAATCTAACACATAGAATCATAGATTTTAGATCGGTTAAAGAATGCAAAAACGAAACTAGTTTCTCACACATAGTTCTATGTTTGTTAATACAAGTGAAACGCCTTATTAGTAGCACAAAATCTATATTTCTATGTGTCTAAAAATTATACTTAGCGATTTAATCTATATTGTATTGCTTCAACTTATTGTAAAGTGTTTTTCTGGTAATTTTAAGCAGTTTTGCCGCTTCAGATTTATTATTCTGTGCCTTTGACAAAGCATGAATAATTGCTTCTTTTTCATTTTCTGATAATGAAAAACTTCCGTTATTCGTTTGCGTTTTTTGAATCTGAAAAAATTCAGCTGGAAGAACGTCACTTTCTATGAAGTCACCTTTTGATAAAAGTGTCGCGCGTTTAACGCAGTTTTGAAGTTCACGTAAATTTCCAGGCCAATTGTAATTTTGAAAAATAGAAACTACTTCTGGCGAAAACCCAATAATATCTTTATTTAATTGCTGATTGGCTTTCTCCAAAAAGAAATCTGCAAAAACCATTAAATCTTCGTCTCTGTCTTTTAACGATGGCGACTGAATAGAGAATTCGTTGATTCTATGGTATAAATCTTCTCTAAAATCGCCATTCTTTACTGCTTCGCGCAAATCTTCGTTTGTAGCAGTAATAATGCGTATATCGACGTTTATTTCTTTATTGCTTCCAACAGGTTTTATTTTTCGTTCCTGAAGTGCTCTTAATAACTGTATTTGGTTTTCGTACGAAAGATTTCCTATTTCATCCAGAAAAAGGGTTCCTCCGTTTGCAGCTTCAAAATAACCCATCTTATCGTTGATTGCTCCTGTGAAAGATCCTTTTAAATGACCAAAAAATTCACTTGCTGCCAATTCTTTAGGAATCGCTCCACAATCGACTGCTATAAAATTGTTATTCTTTCGCAAACTTTGTTGATGAATACTTTTGGCTATAATTTCTTTACCGGTTCCGCTTTCTCCAATTATTAAAACAGACATATCTGTTGGACTTACCAATTGAATATGATCTAATAATTTTTTGGATGCTACTGAAATTCCTTTAACAAACTCATTTTCTCCACTATCTTTCTTCTTTACGGATTTCTTTTCCTTAACAGGAATTTCTTCTGTTTCTGCTTCCGAAGCTTTTAGTGCATTTGTTATTACCAATAAAACCTCATCTGGATTGAATGGTTTTGAGATGTAATCTGCTGCGCCATTTTTTATAGCTTTAACGGCAGTATTTACATCAGAATAGCCTGTCATAAGTATAACAGGAGTTTGTGGATAGGCTGCTTTAATTTCGGCCATTAGCCCAATACCGTCAGAATCAGGCAAACGAAGATCTGTCAAAATTAAATCAAATGATTCTTTTTTGATTGCTAATCTTGCTTCTGCAGCAGAGAAAGCAATAGTTACATCGTAGTCTTTTTTTATTAGAAATTTCTCTAATAATTTGCAAAACGAAATATCATCTTCTATCAGTAATATCTTTGGCATTTGTTTTTAGGGACTTTTTTGCTAAAATAAGACTATTAAAATTGTCTTTTCACAAAATTATGCAAAAAAAAAGAGATTGCTTATCGCAATCTCTTTTTCACCAAAAATCTAAATCTAAATTCACCTATTTATATCTTCAACCAGTTGCCATTGACATCTGAAAAAACAGTAGCCTTTTGGTCACCAACCGATATTTCTAGTTTATATTCTTTCTTTTCGTTTACAAACGCTTTGTCCAGTTTTGCGCCCGGATAAGCAGTTTGGAGTGCTGTTTTCACAGCAGCGGGTACAGCATCTGCACTAACTTCTGTATATCCAGTTTGAATAGAAACAGTTATTTTAGCCTGTTCCGGAGTTGGCAAATTACTTGCGTAAATTGACAAACTACCTAAAACGATTGCTGCTGATAAGATTAACTTTTTCATAGTGCTCTCTTTTTTTTAATGATTATTTTTTAATGATGTTTCCTGAAGCATCTGTATATACAGTATACTTTTTATCACCACTTGAAATTTCTAGTTTGTACTCGTTCTTTTCGCTTTTATAAGCTTTTTCAAGTTTTGTGTTTGGAAAAGATTTTTCGAGCGTTGATTTTACAGCAGCCGGAACCGCATCTGCACCAATCTCTGTAAATTCATCCTGAACAATTAATGACTCGATTGCTGAAGTTTTAATTACGGGATTGCCTGCCTGAACTGACAAACCTCCAAGAACAATTGCTGCTGACAAGATTAACTTTTTCATAATAAATAGTTTTTATGGGTTATTAATAGTTACTTTTTAAGAATGTTCCCAGTAGCATCTGTATAAACTGTAGATTTTTCACCTCTTACGGTGATCTCTATTTTATACTCTTTTTTCTCGTTCACATATGCTTTTTCAAGTTTTACACCTGGATACGCATTGTCTAACGCTGTTTTGATTGCAGCCGGAACGGCATCAACTTCTTTATATTCGTCTTGAACGTTTACTGATTGTACCATTGAACTGGTCACGACAACATTCTCTGCTTGCATTGACAACCCTCCTAACAGGATAGCTGCCGATAAAATTAACTTTTTCATAGTGATAGTTTTTATACGGTTATTAGTTTAATTATTTTTTTACCCAAGATCCATCTGCATTAGCATAAAGAGATCCTACTTTATCACCTACAGTTACTTCTAGTTTGTATTGTGAAGTTGCATTTTTATAGGCTTTAGAAAGTATTGCGTCCGGATAAGCTTTCTTAAGAGCATCTGTTACAGCAACTGGAACTTCTTCTACTTTAATTTCAGTGTATTCATCCTGAATTGAAATTGTTTTTACGATTGTATTTGTAATTGGAGAAGTTGAAGCAAATGCTGTTAAACTTCCCAAAAGGATTGCGGCTGATAAAAATAAATTTTTCATAGTGTGTATATATTAAAGTTTGTCAATTAATTAGTCTAAAAACGATTCGAGAATTATTTTTTAATCCAAGTTCCATCTGCATTAGCAAAAAGATTTCCAACTTTTTCACCAACTGTTACATCCAACTTGTATTCTGATTTCTCGTTTTTATATGCTTTTGTAATTACTGCATCTGGATATGCTTTTTTCAAAGCTTCAGCGATAGGAGCAGGTAATTCTTCCAATTTAATTTCTGTGTACTCGTCTGCAATAGATATCGTTTTTACGATTGTATTTGTAATTGGAGTAGTTGCAGCGAATGATGTTAAACCTCCTAAAACAATTGCGGCTGATAAGAATAAATTTTTCATAATGTGTATATTTTAAATTATTAATAGTTGTTTACGCTTTAGATAATGAAATTATTATGCCGTAACCAAAAATCTATATGCCAAACTACACAAACCCCTTTATTTAAAGGAATTACACAAAAACCGACTAAAAATTAAAACTATAAAAAGTGTATACTATTCTAAATCAGTGTGTAAAAAGTAAACACAAAAAGTGTTTACTTGCTAAAAAACAGCAAACCCAACAGGCTTAAAAAACGTGTCGGGTTAAATATGATAGAAAATAAAAAGGCTGCCAAAAATTGACAGCCTTCATAAATATTATTCTTCGATAGGATTCATTTTAAATGTATCCATAAATGCAGTTGTATAATCTCCTGCAATATATCTTGGATCATCCATTAATTGTCTATGGAAAGGTATTGTAGTTTTTACGCCCTCGATAACAAACTCATCTAAAGCTCTACGCATTTTACTAATTGCTTCTTCACGAGATTGTGCAGTTGTAATTAACTTGGCAATCATTGAATCGTAATTTGGCGGAATTGTATAACCTGAATAAACATGTGTATCTAAACGAACTCCGTGACCTCCTGGCATATGAAGTGTAGTAATTTTTCCTGGTGAAGGGCGAAAATCGTTATATGGATCTTCAGCATTAATACGACATTCTATAGCATGTAGTTCTGGCAAGTAGTTTTTTCCTGAAATTGGAATTCCAGCTGCAACCATAATTTGCTCACGAATTAAATCGTAATCGATAACTTGCTCTGTAATTGGATGCTCTACCTGAATACGAGTATTCATTTCCATGAAGTAGAAATTTCTGTGTTTATCTACAAGAAATTCTACAGTTCCAGCTCCTTCGTATTTAATGAATTCAGCAGCTTTTACAGCAGCCTCTCCCATTGCAGTACGCAATTCATCTGTCATGAATGGCGAAGGTGTTTCTTCAGTAAGTTTTTGGTGACGACGTTGTACTGAACAGTCTCTTTCGGAAAGGTGACATGCTTTTCCGTATGAATCTCCAACAACTTGAATTTCGATATGACGTGGCTCTTCGATAAGTTTCTCCATGTACATTCCGTCATTTCCAAATGCAGCAGCAGCTTCCTGACGTGCACTTTCCCAAGCTTTCAATAATTCATCTTCTTTCCAAACAGCACGCATTCCTTTTCCACCACCACCAGCAGTTGCTTTAAGCATAACTGGGTAACCAAATTCTTTAGCTAATTGTTGTGTTTGTTCGAAAGATTCTAATAATCCGTCAGAACCTGGAACACATGGAACTCCCGCAGCTTTCATTGTAGCTTTAGCAGAAGCTTTATCTCCCATTTTATCAATCATTTCAGGAGCCGCACCAATAAATTTGATTCCGTGCTCTTGACAAATTTTCGAGAATTTAGCATTCTCAGAAAGAAAACCATATCCTGGATGTATTGCGTCTGCATTTGTAATTTCTGCAGCAGCAATAATATTTGACATTTTTAAATACGATAAGTTACTTGGAGGGGGACCAATACAAACCGCTTCATCAGCAAACTTAACATGTAAACTTTCTGCATCAGCTGTAGAGTAAACTGCTACAGTCTTAATTCCCATTTCCTTACATGTACGAATTACACGAAGTGCAATTTCGCCTCTATTCGCAATTAATATTTTTTTAAACATCTTATTTTAATTAGATAATTAGACAATTTGATAATTAGATAATTTTAGATGATTAACAAAGCTTTATTGTGAATCCGTCTAAAATCTAAAATCTAAAATCTAAATTTATTTATGATGGATCAACTAAAAATAATGGTTGGTCAAATTCTACAGGAGACATATCGTCAACAAGAATTTTTACAATCTTACCTGAAACTTCTGATTCAATTTCATTGAACAATTTCATTGCTTCAATTACACAAAGAACATCACCTTTAGATATAACGCTTCCAACTTCAGTAAATACTGGTTTATCTGGAGATGGTTTTCTGTAGAAAGTTCCAATAATTGGAGATTTGATAGTAATGAATTTAGAATCTTCTGCAGGAACAGATGCTTCACTAGTTACGTTTACAACAGCTGGAGCTTGTTGAGGAGCTACTGCTTGTGGCAATGTTGCTTGAGCAGGCAATTGTTGTACATAAGTAGTTTCAGTTACGTTTCCTTCTAAAGTTGTTCTAATAGTGATTTTTACATCATCCATTTCTAACTTTACTTCTGCAACTCCCGAATTTGCTACAAATTTGATTAGGTTTTGAATTTCTTTTAAATCCATAATGATTTGTTTTTAGTTTTGATTTATTTTTTATCGTAAGCCCATTTCAAGTAAATAGATCCCCAAGTGAATCCTCCACCAAAAGCGGCAAAAATAATATTATCTCCTTTTTTAAGCTTATCTTCAAAATCAGCTAATACTAACGGTAAAGTTCCAGAAGTAGTATTACCATACCTTTCGATGTTTACTAAAACTTTAGAATCTTCTAATTCTAATCTTCCCGCGGTAGCATCAATAATACGTTTATTAGCTTGATGTGGTACCAACCAATTAACATCCTGATTTGTCAAATTATTTCTCTTCAAAATCAATTCGCTTGCATCAGCCATATTAGTTACAGCATATTTAAAAACGGTTTTACCGTCTTGCATAATATTGTGCTGTCTGTTTTTTACAGTTTCCTCAGTAGGCGGAATCAAAGAACCCCCTGCTGGAATTTTAAGAAAGTCGCGTCCTACACCATCACTTCTTAAATATTCATCTTGCAAACCTAAACCTTCATAATTTGGTTCAAAAAGAACCGCACCTGCTCCATCACCAAAAATAATACAAGTTGCTCTATCTGTATAATCTACAATTGATGACATTTTATCTGCACCAATTAGAAGTACTTTTTTGTAACGTCCTGACTGAATATAAGCTGCAGCAGTAGACATTCCGTATAAGAAACTTGAACAAGCCGCCTGCAAATCGTAAGCGAATGCATTTGTAGCTCCTATTTCTGTTGCAACATAAACTCCCGTAGAAGCCACCATCATATCTGGTGTTGCTGTTGCCATGATAACCATATCAATTTCTAAGGGATCTATATTAGCTTTTGCTATTAAATCCTGTGCTGCTTTTATGGCAAGATAAGACGTTCCTTTATCGGCATCTTTAAGAATTCTTCTTTCTTTAATTCCTGTACGAGTGGTAATCCATTCGTCATTGGTATCTACCATAGTTTCCAATACTTTGTTCGAAAGTACAAAGTCAGGGACGTAGCCTCCAACAGCGGTAATTGCGGCTGTGATTGTATTCATTATATTCTATTATTTCGTTTCAAATACTTTGTATTTGAAAAATTTTTAAAAGACTTGAAAATTACAAAAAAAAACGAAATGAAATTGTGCATAATTTCTTAAAAAAAGAAAATTATAACCAACAAAAAAAACTCTCACTATGTGAGAGTTCTAGTATCATTTACGAAAACGTATTAAGCAACCGCTACAGATTTATCGATAACAACTTGCCCTCTGTAATACATTTTACCTTCATGCCAGTAAGCTCTGTGGTATAAATGTGCTTCTCCAGTAATAGGACATGTAGCGATTTGAGCTACAGTAGCTTTATAATGTGTTCTTCTCTTATCTCTTCTTGTTTTCGAGATTTTTCTCTTAGGATGTGCCATTTTACTATATTATTTATCCGTTAATAGTTGCTTTAATTTGTCCCAACGCGGGTCAATATCTTCTTCTTGTTTACTCTCTTTTTTTTCTTCTTTGATCGTTAGTTCATTCAATTTTGTAAGAGCTTCGGTTTGCAAACTTCCATCTTTTACTCCTGGGTGAACTCGTTTTAGCGGTACCGAAAGTGCAATCATTTCATAAATGTATTGTATAACATCCATTTCATGCTCTCCGTGCGGCAAGATCAACAACTCTTCGTTATCATTGTTGAATTCATCTCCAAAACGGACAATTAATTTCATTTTCCCTTTTATAGGAAGATCAAAATCTTCGCCTGTTAGATCACAAGGCACATTTACAGTTCCTTTGTGTTTGAATTCCAACTCTAACATGTTGCTCTTCTTATCTAAAACTAAACCTACTTTGATATCCGAACTTTGAAATTCGTCGTAATCAAAGTTCTCAAAGAACGCGTTACTTATTTGATACTCAAAATGGTGTTTTCCTAGTTTTAATCCTATAAACGGAATTAAAAATTCTTTTGTTTTGCTCATTTCAACATCAATTTGACCAATTCATATCTAAAACTCAGATACCTGAATTGGGGTGCAAAGATATAAAATTATTATAAAACTAATAATCTTATTCACCTTTTTTTGTTTATAACTGTTTTTCTTTTATTTTAAGAGGTTTTTCGGTAATCTCTTCATACTGATTACGCGAATGAAAAATATCTATTGCTAGATAAACTGCCTCTTTAAATGAGTTAAAATCTGCCATGTCTTTTCCAGCAATATCATAGGCTGTACCGTGATCTGGCGATGTTCTTATTTTATTTAAGCCTGCCGTATAATTTACTCCTTTTCCAAAAGACAGGGTTTTAAACGGGATTAATCCCTGATCGTGATATGTTGCCACAATTGCATCATATTTTTCGTACTGACCGCTTCCAAAAAAGCCATCAGCAGGAAATGGGCCAAAAACCATAGTTCCAGCATCAAAAATTTTCTTTAAAGTTGGCTTTAAAACCAAATCATCTTCTTTACCAATTACCCCACCATCTCCTGCATGCGGGTTTAATCCTAAAACCGCAATTTTTGGTCGCACGATACTAAAATCCTGAATCAAAGATTTTTTGATAGTCTCAATCTTTCTTGTTATTAATTCTTCCGTTAAATGAGACGAAACTTCATTCAAAGGCACATGATCTGTCAACAAACCAACTCTTAAATTATCCTGCACCATCATCATAAGCGCATCCCCTTCTAATTGCTGATCTAAATAATCTGTATGTCCCGGAAATTTAAAATCTTCAGATTGGATATTGTATTTATTTATTGGTGCTGTTACTAAAACATCTACCAAACCTTCTTTTAATGCTTTGGTTGCCGCAACAAATGACTTTATAGCGTATTCGCCAATTTTTTCATCATTTACTCCAAAATTAATATCAACTCCTTCTCTCCATAAATTAAATACATTTACTTTTCCAGGCAAGACCTGATCTAATTTATCAACTCCATGAAATTGAACTGTAGATGTAAAACTCTTTTTAACGAAAGAAAGTATCTTGGCGTTTGCAAAAATAACTGGCGTACACATTTCCAACATACGAGAATCTTCGAATGTTTTCAATATAACTTCGCTTCCAATACCGTTTAAATCTCCAATTGAAATTCCAACAATTATATTTTCTGCTTTTTTATTCATGAGCTCAGGTTATTTATTACTAATTTTGATGTGCAAATTTAGTAAAATAAAACAACAATGTTTACAGGAATTATAGAAACCCTAGGAAGAATCCACGAAATACGAAAAGATCAAAACAATCTTCACATTACAGTAGACTCTTCTATTACAAATGAATTGAAAATAGACCAAAGCGTTTCGCACAACGGAATCTGCTTAACAGTTGTCGCCATAAAAGACTCTTTTTATACCGTTACTGCTATTGACGAAACTATTTTAAAAACCAATATTAGTGACTGGAATGAAGGTGATATCGTAAATCTTGAAAGAGGAATGAAGCTTGGTGATCGTCTTGACGGACACATTGTACAAGGCCATGTTGACCAAACAGGAACCTGCATTAAAATCGAAGAAGCACACGGAAGCTGGAATTACACTTTTAAGTATGATAAAAACCTAAGTAATATTACGATCGAGAAAGGATCTATTACAGTAAACGGAGTAAGCCTAACGGTTGTAAATTCTAAGGAAAACGAATTTAGCGTTTCAATTATTCCATATACTTTTGAAAACACAAACTTTAAAAATTTTAAAGTTGGAACAAAAATAAACCTGGAATTTGATGTTGTCGGAAAATATATCTCCAGACTTTATTCGATCAACAAATAATTTCGAAAATCTATTTCATAAAAAAAGCTTCAATTTAAATTGAAGCTTTTTTTATTTTATTTCTATAAATGACCACACCTCCTAAAACAACAGCCGATGCTACCAAGAACACAATATGATTATCAATTGGTAATGTCTCATCAGGTGGATCCATTATTACTGGCTCATCATCATCAGTAGTAACAGTAGGGGCATTAGGATGAGGAGTCTCCTGCGCAAAAACACTTGTAAAACTAATTAAAGCCAAACAAAACATAAAAAAAGCAGTATTTAATCTCTTCATAATTTTAACAAGTTGCACCAGAGCAAACTAGATTAACACATTCAATACATTTTAATATAATTCTCACAAAAACAAACCTTTACAACTAGTTCTTTGACAAATGTATAAGTTTTTTGTAAAAAAACAATTTTCTACATAAAAAAAGCCCTTACATTGCTGTAAAGGCTTTTGTGGTCCCACCTGGGCTCGAACCAGGGACCACCTGATTATGAGTCAGGTGCTCTAACCAGCTGAGCTATAGGACCGGTTTGAGGATGCAATATTACTACTATTTTTAATTCACTCCAAATATTTTAAGAGATGTTTTCTATTTAATTTTAAATGACTGCACCACTCTTTTAAAACTTAATTGATTTTCAACATCTTATTTAAAATAATTAAAACAGATTTTTTTATCTAATTTCCTGACAAAGCTCTACTAAAACTCCATTTGTATTCTTAGGATGCAAAAAAACCACCAATTTATTATCAGCTCCTTTCTTCGGAACTTCGTTTATCAATACAAAACCTTCACTTTTTAAGCGAATTATTTCGGCATGTATATCATCTACGTCAAAAGCGATGTGATGAATTCCTTCTCCTTTTTTTTCCAAAAATTTAGCAATCGGACTTTCTGGATTTGTTGCCATGAGCAGTTCGATTTTATTTGTTCCTGTCTGGAAAAATGAAGTCAGAACACCTTCACTTTCTACTGATTCCATTTTGTATGACGGAACACCTAATAATTTTTCGAACAACACATTTGCATCATTCATATCTTTAACAGCAATCCCGATATGTTCTATTTTATTAACCATCTCTATAATTATTGATTGATATAAGTATTAAAATAACCGCACTCGGCTATTACATCTTGATAATACTTTGTGTCCGAATAATCTTTTTTTAGCGCTTTAAATCCGTTCCAAGCAATAAAATTAATTTTGTCATCTTCGACGCTCCACCAATTTCTTACGTTATTATATTTATTGTTGTAATATTCATTTCGCTCACATTTTGCCAATAAATAAATACATTTTGCTTTTTGTTCTTTTGTCGAAGCTGCGTCAAATGCTTTTTGATAATACATTTTAGGAAGATCACAATTGGTAATCATTTTTTTCATTGAATCTCTAAATGAATACGGACTTGAACCATAACCCACAATACTTATTTCATAAAAAGTTCTTCCATTTCCAAAATGTGTAATATTGTAGAACGCATTTCCTAACAATAAACTATTCGTATAAACATCTTCTTTTTGTGCCAATTTATCCTGCATCGCTTTGATGGTGGAAAGAAATTCAATCTGCGTATATTTCTTTTTTTGATACGCCAAATGATCACAATCGTGACAATCTTTTATATTTCCGTTAAACGGATTTCCTAAAAACTTATAATACTGAACAGAATCTGTTTGCTTCATAAATTCAATAGCTTCCGGGATTTTATTTTTGAAAGTCGCCTGAACTGCCTGAAAGTTATTAATATCTTTTAATTTCAAACTATAGATTCCAGCACCAATATTCTCGATTTCACTTTTATTTGATTTCGATAAAAATGTTTTTATACCTAACAGATTTTTTTCATCATCATAAAAAGCATTTCCATCATTCCAATAACTATAACGCGATTCACCAAAAATCTCAGCCAAAACCAAATTCCCTTTTTCGCTATAAAGATTAGACAAATAACTTCTGCTCCATGAAGATGCATTTTGATAACGAAATTCTTGTCCTTTATAGTTTTTTGGAAGCTCATAATACAACCAATTCAAATCGGAAAGAATAGTTTTTTCGTTTTTATCCGTCAATTTATCAATTTTACTCAAGTTATTTACAAAACGCAAGAGACGAAGTTGCATTTCTGCTAATTCTGTTTTAGGAAGCGTTTTTACAGCTTTATCAAAATTCTTATCCGCATTTACATAATCTCCTTTTAAAGTCTGTAAATATCCAAGCGATAAATCCCATAAATATGGTCTATCTGTATTTCCTGCAGCCGAGATTTTTGCAATTAAATCCAACGCTTGTTTATCAACTTTGCTCTGGTTTTCTGTTTTAATTTCGGCAACAGTCAATTTCTTTTTGGGCTGATCTTCTCCTCCATCCTTTTCAAATGAATTATTTACAGATTGCTCAAGTCCATTTACCAATCTCGTTGCCAGATAATTTAAATGTTCGCTTTTAGGATCTAATTCATAAATCTTTTCGATTGCCTGTTTCTCATCCTTATAATATCCATGAATAGCCCAAAGTGCAGCTTTATCTTTATTGTTTTTTGCCATTGTAAGCGCTTTATTCCAGTCTGTTTCGTTTTTTGGGCTAAAACAATACGCTGTTACAACTCTTAATTCCGGGCATTTATCAAAAACCTGTGCGTACAAATAATTTGAAACTGCATATTTTTTTTGTTTTTGATTAATTCCTGCCACATATGATAGCGCGCGGTAATACAACGTATTTTTAGGAACGGAGCTTTCTGTTTTATTAAAAAAATCAATTGCTTTTTGCTTGTCATTACTATAAAAACGAGCTTTCATGGTAAGAAACCAATATCTATTTTTTAGAAAAGGATCTGAGGTCGTGTTGTAAACATTTTCGATTGATTGAATCATTTTAGAATCATTGAATGTTTTTGCCACAACTGGCTCATAACTCCAATAATCATTATTGATCGAAACTGTTTCTATCTTTTGTGCCAAATACAAAAACTCAACAAAACTTTTTACTTTTTCATCTTTCAACGGTATCTTTTTCCCCCATTTTAGCGATGAAGAATTCTCCTTTTTATTTTTATAAAACACATGAAGGCTTGTAATTTCTTCTTTGTTTTTAATTACATTTTTATCATCAGAGTAATATCTTGGTTTTTCGTCGCCAATTAAAAAATAATTTACTGTAGTGGTATCTATTTTTCCTTTTAAGTACGTTCCCCAATCTGATTTTATATCTTTATTGAAACGCGAATTATGCTCAGTATCAAAACCAATTCCATAGAAAATACTACCCGACAAAAAAAGCGGCGAATATGATTTATCAGCAAAAGTTTCCGGTGTAAAATTAGAATTGTAACCAAAAAAATCCCAATCATCTCCACCGCCGCAGGCATAAATTATTCCGTATGCAAAAAGTAAAACAGTACTAGAAACAAGAAACAACTTGTTTAAAAATATTCTTTTCATAGTTTTTAATATTGAATTCGTCCAAATCGTAAAATATAATTTCTCTTGGAGTCTGAACTAAATTCTCATCCAAATCTTCTGCCATTTCTACTAAATCTTTTGAAGAAATTGATTCTATTTTAAGCAGATCATTTTCTTCGTAAAAAATTCCATTTTTATAATTTGCCTTTTTTACTTTAAAAAATATTGATCCCGTTTTCTCAAAATTAGCATCTTTTTTTAATTCCTCTAAATTGAGTTTTGAACGAAGACCAATGACTTTTTGATTTCTAATATGAACTCCCCAAGAATATATTGGCAATGCAAAATCAAGATGCAATGGGTATTTTTTTAAACTTTCGAGATATTTCTCAGCGATTTTTTTGTTGTAGATAGAATTTAGAGAATCTGTTGCAATTGTTCCCATATTGTAATACATCAAAACTCCAGAATCGACATTTGGAATTTTTGTTTTCTTAAAATATTTCACTTGGTGCAAACGAATTGTTGCCGAAAGCTTCTTTTGCGAAAGCTTCTTAAATCGCTCAATAAATTTTAGATAATTGTCTTTACTTTTTAATGTCCAGTCGCAATCGATTTGAATTTCCTGACAATTAATTTTATTTTTAAGATTAATTTCTTCTACTAACCGAATTGTCTTTTGAGCCAAATCTTCAACATTAAAATTAGGCATTAACATGACTTTGTTTTGTATAAAAACCACTGGAACTATTTTGAAATTATCGACATTTTCCTGAAACCGAATAGGACTGATAGGAATTGGGTTTTGCGTTACCGGATGCAAACCAATGTCAAAATACCGAACATAAAGTTTGCTAACGTCATTATCTCGAAGAATTTCCTTTTCTGTTGGAGAAAACTGTAGGATTGTTTTCCAGTAATAAAAAGCCACAGTTGGCTTTTCATTTTTACTGCACGAAAACAGTAAAAAAGCCAACACACCAATCACGAATCTCTTTATCAAAACTTAGGAAAAATTATAATTTAACCCAAAAGTAAGAAATTATATATTGTTGATGTTTTGAAATTTAAAAAAAACAACAAAAAGGCAACACTCGAAATCCTAATAAATGGATAAAAAATTTCTATTAAAGCAAATATAATCGTTATTTTGTGCAATCAAATTCAGAAACCGTTATGTTGAAAAACAACTTCAGATATATTGCATTTTTATTGGTATTTTTAATGATGAGTTGCGCCAAACGAGGCAGCATTACTGGCGGACTAAAAGATACTTTGGCTCCGGTTTTAGTATACAGTTCTCCTGAAAACTTTAGTACTAATTTTAAAGGAGACGAAATTATTTTAGGTTTTGACGAATATGTTAAGCTTAAAAACCTCAACAAACAGCTTATCATTTCACCTCCAATGAAACGCGAGCCGTTGATTTTACCAACAAATGCGAGTAGAGTAATTACAATAAAAATAAAAGATACTTTACAACCCAACACAACTTATAGCTTTAACTTCGGACAAAGTATTGCCGACAATAACGAAGGAAATGCGATTAATCAATTCAAATATGTGTTTTCGACAGGATCATATATTGATTCCCTTTCGATTGGTGGACGAATTAAAGATGCCTACGAAAAAAATGTAGACAATTTTGTCTCAGTAATGCTTTATGAAATAAATGATACTTTTAAAGATTCTGTAATCTACAAACAAAGTCCAAGATACATTACAAGCACATTGGATAGTTTGAGGACTTTTAAATTAGAAAATTTAAAGCCAGGTAAATATTTTTTAATGGCCTTAAAAGATAAAGGAGGAAACAACAGATTTAATCCAAAAGATGACAAAATTGGATTCATTAAGCATTATATTACGGTACCAAATGATACGCTTTTTGAGATCGAATTATTTAAAGAAACAATTCCGTTAAAGGCATTAAAACCAATACAGGCATCAGGAAACAGGTTATTACTTCCTTATGAAGGAAAACAAAACTTTAAAGTTTCTAAACCAAAAATCACGTTACAACACAATGGTGAGTCTCTTGAAACTATCGTAACTGCTTTTCCTAAAAAGGACTCTTTGCAAGTTTGGTTTAAACCATTTAAAGTCGACAAGGTAGATTCGTTATCGATGGATGTAAAAGCTGAACATTTTGAGAAAAAATTTAATTTTAAAATAAAAGATCAAAAGAAAGACACTTTAAATATTACAGCTGCTCAAAGCGGAATTTTAAATTTCAGGGAGCGATTCACATTAGAATCAGCAACTCCATTGGTGAAATTTGACAAATCGAAAATCAAGCTAACGAATAAAGATTCTCTTGCCATAGATTTCACAACTGAGTACGACGAATTTGAGCAAAAATTGTATGTAGACTTCAAAAAAGAACCGGTAGAAAAATACCATTTCACCTTTTTACCAGGTGCTTTGACTGATTTTTACGAAAAAACAAACGATACTTTGTCTTATAAATTAGCGACTAAAGAATATGCTGATTATGGAAATCTAGTCCTGAATTTACAAAATGTAAAACGTTTTCCTATAATTGTTGAAGTTACAAATGCCAAAGGCGATGTAGTTTACGCAAGTGATTATTCTGAAGGAAAAACCAAAATTGAATTCAATACACTATTACCAGACAAATTTACAATTCGAATTATCTACGACGATAATAAAAACAAAATCTACGATTCTGGAAATTACCTAACCAAAACATACGCCGAAGAAGTCTTTTATTATCAAACAAGTGTAGATGTCCGAACGAATTGGGATGTTGAGCAACCTATTGATTTAAGCGTTCCGTTTAATCCAGAAGTCGAGAAAAAACAAATTGAGAAAAAGAGAAAAGAAGACGAAAAGAAAAGGAAAGCGTTCTAGATTTTAATCTCAAAATCGTCTTTATCACTCAAGAAATTGAGTCTTTTTCGCATTTCTATCATTGCATTTTTATCTAGATCAGCCACAAAAACACCTTCGGTTTCTTGTGGCTCTATGACATAATTACCCCAAAAGTCAATTAATTGTGAATGTCCAACATGTTCAAAATTATTATCATCAAGACCAATTCTGTTTACAGCTGCAACATAACTTAAATTTTCTATTGCACGGGCATTAAGCAAAGTATCCCAAGCTTTGGTTCTGACTTTTGGCCAATTGGCAACATATAAGAGTAAATCATAATTTTCGACATTTCGCGCAAAAACCGGAAATCGCAAATCGTAACAAATTTGCAAACAGATTTTCCAATCTAAATAATCTACAATCACTTTTTGCGTTCCCGCAATATAAAATAGGTCTTCTCCTGCCAACGAAAACAAATGACGTTTGTCGTAATATTGAATTTCGCCCGACGGAAAAACAAACAGCATTCTGTTATAATATTGATTATTATCGACGATAACTAAACTTCCTGTTATCGCACAATCTTTTTGTTTTGCCATTGCTTGCATCCACAAAACGGTTTCTCCCTGCATCGTTTCGGCAACTTCCGAAGCATTCATGGTGAATCCCGTCGAAAACATTTCCGGAAGCACAATCAAATTAACATCCGAATCGATTTGATTTATTTTCAATTCGAAGCTCATTCTGTTTTTAGCAGCGTCTTCCCAATATAGTTCTGATTGAATAAGTGCAATTTTCATATTCCAAAAATACGAATTTTAAGATTAAAACATTTTTTTCTTCAAAAAGCGTATTCTGCAAAATTTTCTCAAAAAACCTCCTCAAACCGTATATCTTTTGGATTATAAAAATACTTTGAGAAAAAATATTGCAAAAAATATGCGTTTTGTGCAAAAAAAATGCAAACGTGTAAAAATAATATATATATTTGGTCGCCAATAAAAACCAAAAAAGAAACATGAAAACCAAAGTATTATGAAAACAAAGCTAATTTCATTAGTGTTTATTGGGGGAATCATCTTCTCAGCAAACGCAAAAGAGGTTGCAATAAAAAAGCACCTTTTTGAACAAAAAAGCAGTCAGATTGAAATTTCAGGCCAAGTAGTTGGTCAAGACGATGGAATGCCAATTGCCGGAGCAACTATTTATGCAAAAGGCAATAAGAAAGCAGCAACTATAACCGATGAAAAAGGACAATTCAAACTGAATATTCCAGAAAACGAAACTCACCTTATCGTTTCTTACATGGGTTATGGAACTTTAGAATACGCATTAAACGGTACCAAAGATTTAGTAATTAGCTTAAAACCTGCCGAAAATGTTTTAGATCAGGTTTTAGTAACCGCTCTTGGGGTTAAAAAAAGCAGTAAAGCGGTTGCTTATGCGGTAACTGAATTAAAAGGTACTGAATTTACAAAAGCAAAAGAAACAAATATCGCAAATGCCCTGGTAGGGAAAATTGCGGGTGTAAACGTAAGCAGCACTGCAACAGGGCCAAATGGTTCAACAAGGGTAATCATTAGAGGAAATGGTTCTTTGAATGGTAATAACCAACCTATGTATGTGGTAAATGATTTACCGATTGATAATACGCAACTTAATTTACCAGGCATTGGAAATGGTGCAGGTTCAACAAGAATTAATGTTGACCGAGGTGATGGAACATCGGTTATTAATGCTGATGATATTAAAACAATCACGGTTTTAAAAGGTGGAACAGCAGCTGCACTTTACGGCTCAAGTGCTGCAAATGGAGTAATCTTAATTCAAACCAAAAGAGGTTCGGCTCAAAAAGGAATTGGCGTTGATTACAACACGTCGTTTACTTTTGAAACGCCATCGATTACACCAGAATGGCAATATGAATATGGCTCTGGAGCCAATGGAAAAAAACCAACCAATCAAGCTGAAGCAATTGCTGCAGGTCGTTGGTCTTGGGGCGCCAAAATGGACGGAACTGATGTTGTACAATTTGATGGTGTAGCGAGACCATATGTACCACAAAAAAATAACATTAAAAATTTCTATAACACGGGAACAACTTTTATCAACTCTTTGGCTTTATCAGGAGGAAATGAAAAAGCTACAGGACGTCTTTCGTTTTCGAATATGGAAAATAAAGGTGTTGTTCCCAATAATGATTTTAATCGCAAGAGCATTAACATGGCAAGTAATGTAAACTTGACAAACTGGTTAAAATTTGATGTTGTAGCACAATACAATTTAGAGAAATCAAACAACAGAGTTACGGTTTCAGATGCTGAGGCTAACCCGAACTGGGGAACTTACATGATTGCCAATACTGTTGACATTAGAAATCTTTCGCCAGGTTATGATGAAAATGGCGTAGAAGAGGCTTGGAATCCGGTTGCTGTCGCAACAAACCCATATTTTGTTGTCAATAAAATTAAAAACAGCGATACCAAAAATCGTTTTATTGGAATGTTGAATGTAAAGTTAAACTTTACTCCAAATTTATTCCTGCAAGGACGTATTGGTCAGGATTATACAGATTATGAGTTCTTTGGATATATTCCTAAAACAACTTTAAACAATCCTGTTGGATATGCGCAGGGTTCAAGAATGAAATTGTCAAACCTGAACTCAGAAGCAATTTTAAATTATACGAAGAAAAACATTTACAATAATTTTTCTTTAAATGCTTTAGTGGGTGTTAACTCCCGTACTACTTTGAGAGATGAAACCAGAGTTGAAGGTTCAAATTTTGTATTGGATAATTTCTATGCTTTAAGCAATTTATCGACGCTTACATATAGCTACCCATACGGAAAAACGAAAACAAATTCTGTTTATGCTGCCGCAGATTTGGATTATAAAAACATTGTGTTTTTAAACATCACAGGACGTCAGGATTGGTTCTCGACACTTTCAAAAGATAACAATACCGTATTTTATCCTTCGGTAGGAACAAGTGTTATCCTTTCGGATATTGTAAACATGCCAGATTGGATTTCATTTACCAAACTTAGAAGTTCATGGGCACAAGTGGGTGGCGCAACACCAGATCCTTATGCATTGAACCAATCGTACTCAATGATTCAGGGTGGTCACAACGGACAGCAATTACAAGGACCAACGAGTTCAAGAGTTCCTAACTCGACTTTAAGTCCGTTAACTTCTACCACATTTGAAGTTGGTGCTGATTTAGGATTTTTCCGCAACCGTTTAAATCTTGATTTTGCTTGGTACAACCGTGCTACTACAAATGACATTGTTGAAACTACAATTTCTAATGCATCTGGAGCAAATACTGCTTTATTGAATCTTGGAAAAATGAGAAATAAAGGTGTTGAAGTTTTATTAAGCGGTAAAATCATTAAATCAGAGAATTTCTCTTGGGACGCAAGTTTCAACGGATCTTATAATCAAAATACAGTTGAAGCACTTACAGATCAGTTGAACTCTATTACAATGGCAACTTCTGTAAACGGATATGTTACAATTACAAGTGATGTTGGTCGTCCTTACAGTATTATTAAAGGATACAAACCTCGTGTTGATGCTAACGGAAATACTGTTTATAATGTAAGTGGAGGTTCTGCAACTATTGCACAAGGACCACTTCAGGAATTAGGACAAGGTGTTCATCCTTGGGCAGCAGGTCTTAGCAACGAATTTAAATACAAAAACATCTCGTTCAGCTTCTTGATCGATGGTAAATTTGGAGGAAGTTTATATTCTGGAACTGATTTGTACGGAACTCGTATGGGATTAACTAAACTAACACTTGATGGTCGTGAAAGTGGCTTACCAATTAAAGGTGTTGATACTAACGGAAACCCGGTTGATATGGTGATTGCTCCAGAAAACTTAAGAACGTATTATGATGGTTTAAGAAACATTTCGTCAACATTTGTTTACGATGCAAGTTTTATAAAACTAAGACAAATTATTTTAGGTTACGACTTACCTATTCAAAAAATAAAAGGACTATCAAGACTTCAGGGGGCATCGGTTTCATTTATTGCCAGAAACTTATTCATTCTTTACAAGAAAACACCAAACGTAGATCCGGAATCTGTATTTAGTGCAGGAAATGCTCAAGGTGTTGAACAATTTGGAGTGCCAAAAACCAGAAGTTTCGGTTTAAGCTTAAATGTTAAATTCTAAGCTCATACTATCTCTAATTTTTAAATTAAAAGACATGAAAAAGATAACCATTTTATATATCGCAGGCATACTTTTAGGAGGTATGACAGCCTGTACCAAAGATTTTGAAGAAATCAACACGAACCCAAATGTCGTGGACAAACCCAATCCTAATTACATCTTCAGTAGAGCACAACTTGACGGCTTAAACAACAATTATTTTTTCACCAATATTCTGGAATGTGGTGGCATGATTCAGCATTACGCGACTTACAAAGAAGCTTCTGGAGTGGGAGATAAATATTTAAGCAACGAAGTTTATTTTTCGGCTTATTTCAATCAGGTTTATCCAACAGCATTAAACGAAACCGAAATTGTAATCAATACTGTAAAAAGCACACCAACCGACAGCAATAAACTAAACATTGCTCGTATTTGGAAAGCTTATTTGTACCACAGAATTACAGATTTGTATGGAGATATTCCGTACTCAGAAGCAGCAAAAGCCAATTCAACGCAAGTATTTCTTCCTAAATATGATACTCAGGAATTCATCTATAAAGATTTATTAAAAGAATTGGATGAAGCCGCAACAGCATTAGATCCAGCAAAACCAAGTTTTGGTAAAGCTGATTTTATTTATGATGGTGATGTTACGAAATGGAAAAAATTCTCGTACTCATTAATGCTTCGTTTAGGTTTAAGATTAAGTAAAGTTGATCCTGCTTTGTCTAAAACATGGGTTACCAAAGCCATTGCCGGCGGCGTAATCCTGAACGGAACAGATAATGCAATTATGAAATATACTGATGGACCAAATGATTTCAACAGAAATCCAGTTGGTTTCGACGCCAGAAGACAAGATTTTACAGCAGGTTCATACGGACAAAAAAATGTTGAAGGCGGAAAACTAGCCAAAACATTCATCGATTTATTAAAAACTACTGCCGATCCTAGAATTAGCGTTTATGCAGGAGTTTGGCAAGGAACAGTACAAAACACAACTCTTGCCGCGCAAAAAGGTTTCCCGAATGGAACAAAAGTAGCCCCAACTCCACTGGAACAAGCTACTTATTCTGAGCCAAACCAAAATACTATTTTCAAATACGATGCTCCGCTTGTATTGATTAGTAATGCCGAAACAAATTTATATTTAGCCGAAGCTGCCGCAAGAGGATGGTATACTGCGGAAACGGATAAGGATTTATACGAAAAAGCAGTAAAAGCTTCTTTCTTAAACATGGGAATTTATGGTGCAGCTTATGCAATTACAGATGCAACTGCTTATTTAACACTAAATCCGTACAATGCAGCGGCATCTTTTGAGGCAAAAATGAATCAAATTCATACTCAAATATATGTAGCTTTATTTGTAGATGAGCAAGAAATTTATGCCAATTGGAGAAGAACGGGTTATCCTGTTTTAACACCGGTAAACTTTCCTGGAAACGTAACTAACGGAACAATTCCGAGACGTATAAAATACTCAACCAGCGAATATTCAGTGAATTCAACTAACTTAGCAGAATCCGTTAAACGTCAAGGCGAAGATAGTTTTACAACAAAAATTTGGTGGGATAAATAAAAATAATAACCGTTGACATAATGAATTTAAACACATAGAAACATAGTTTAAAATATAAAAAAGGCGTTTCACTTGCATAAATAAACATAGCTATGTGCTAAAAGCAAGCTTTTTTCAAACTCCTAAATTCAAGCAAAGAAATCTATGTTACTATGTGTTTAATCAAATTTTCACCAATTACTCTCAACCGAGTTAATAATAAAAAAGATAAATGAGCATATTAATTCTTACGGCATGCATTGCGTTTTTAATCATTCAAATAGCTTGGCTTAAAATCAATCCGTTTATTGCCTTTATCATAACAGCCTTATTAGCAGGTCTATTTTTAGGCCTGCCAATAAATACTTTGTCACAAACCGTTCAAAAAGGTCTAGGCGAAATGTTAGGATCTATTACTCTGATTATTGTTTTTGGCACCTGTATTGGTAAACTTACCGTTTCATCAGGCGCCGCCAATGTTATTGCCAAAACTGTTATGGGATGGACGGGCAAAAAATACGTTCGCCTTGGCTTAATGATTACCGGATTTATTGTTGGGATACCTCTATTTTATAGTGTAGGATTTGTTTTGTTAGTTCCATTAATCTTCTCAGTAGCCCATCAATTTAAGCTTTCAAAAGTATATCTGGGAATCCCAATGCTGGCGTCGCTATCAGTAGCACACGGTTTTTTGCCACCACATCCGTCTCCAATGGCTTTAAGCAGTATTTTAAATGCTCAGATTGGACTTGTTTTAGTTTACGGAATCATCATTGCGATTCCAACAATTTTTATTGCAGGTTTATTGTTTTCGAATTTATTAAAAAACATTAAAACCGAATCTGATCATGAAATTATAAATGTTGAAGAAATCGCGAATGAAGGTAAACTTCCGAGTTTCTCATTGAGCTTATTTTCGGCTTTATTTCCGGTTTTCGGATTAACGCTGACTTCGATATTACCTATAATTTCAAAAAATGAAACCTTAATAGACATCTGCAAAACAATTGGCGAACCAAGTATGATCATGCTAATTTCTCTATTGATTTGCACTTATACTTTAGGAATTAGAATGAACAGAAGCATCACATCAGTAATGGACGATTATGCGACAGCAATAAAAGATGTTGCTCTAATTGTTTTAATTGTAGGTGGCGCGGGAGGCTTAAAAGAGGTAATGATCGTGAGCGGCGTAAACGAAACTATAGTGGCAACTTTAACACAAATAAACATTCATCCATATTTATTGGCCTGGATGATGGCGGCAATTATTCGCGTTTGTGTAGGTTCTGCTACTGCAGCCGGATTAATGACTGCCAGCGTTTTATTACCTTTATTACAAACTTCCGGACTCGACCCAAACTTATTGGTTTTATCTGTAGGGGCAGGAAGTTTAATGTGTTCACATGTAAACGACCCAAGCTTTTGGATGTTCAAAGAATATTTTAATATCAGCCTAAAAGACACTTTTAAATCATGGACCGTCATGGAATCTCTAGTATCTGTTTTAGGAATCATTTTCGTTTTTATTTTAAACTCTATAATACATTAATATCATGAATTTATTACCACAAGAAAAATTTGAAACTCTTGGTTTGTCACTTCCGCCCGCGCCTCAACCGCTTGGCATATACAAACCATATTTAGTTGATGGTAAATATTTATACCTTTCAGGTCATGGGCCTGTTAATGACGACAAATCCTTAATCATTGGCCGAATTGGTGATGATATGGATATCGAAGAAGGAAAATTAGCAGCAAGACAAGTCGGCTTAACAATGCTTTCTACAATTGTAACCAATTTTGGGAGCCTGAATAAAGTAAAACGTGTTATAAAAGTTTTAGGAATGGTCAATTGCAATGGCGATTTTTTAAGACACCCGTACGTTATAAATGGTTGCAGCGAATTGTTTGCTGAAGTTTGGGGACAAGAAAACGGAATTGGTGTAAGAAGTGCCGTAGGAATGGGTTCTTTACCGGACAATATTCCTGTTGAAGTTGAAGCTGTTTTCGAATTATATTAAAAAAGATATGCCACAGATTACGTGATTAAAAAAGATTATTTTTTTTTTAGCCACGAATTTCACGAATTTTCACGAATTATTTTAACGCATCGAATTAGTGAAAATTCGTGAAATTCGTGGCTAAAAAAAAACTAAAAACACAGTTTATAAATCATTTTAATCTTTGAAATCTGTGGCAAAAAAAGAAACCCATATAATCTGTGGCAAAAAACAAAAAACATGAATACAAATACCTCATCACAAACTAGAATTGCAACTTTTGGAGAATTATTACTCCGAATGAGCATTGCAGATGGAAACAGGTTTACGCAAGCCAACGAAATAAAAATACATATTGGTGGTGCCGAAGCAAACGTTTGTGTTTTACTTTCTCAACTCGGAATTCAAACCGATTATATTACTAGATTACCTCAGAATGATTTAGCTCAATTGACTTTAAATGAACTTCAGAAATACAAAGTAAATACTTCAAAATGTGTTTATGGCGGCGAACGTTTGGGATTGTACTTTGTTGAAGCCGGAAATCAAATCAGGCAATCACAAGTTATTTACGACCGAAGCAATTCGTCTTTTGCAACTATCGAAAAAGATCAAATAAATTGGGATTTGGCTTTAGCCGATGTTACGCACTTTCACTGGTCAGGAATAAGTCCGGGAGTTTCTCATGAAGCAGGTTTGGCTTGCAAAGAAGCGATTTTGGCAGCACATAAAAAAGGCTTACCAATTTCGTCTGACTTTAATTATAGATCCAAATTGTGGCAATACGGAAAACATCCTTCTGAAATTATGCCCGATTTACTTCAGTACAGCACCATTACAATTGCTGATTTAGATGCTATTGAAATTTATTTCGGAATTAAAACGGATAAAAACGAATCCGACGAAAATCGCTTCCAGAAAACATTCGAATTATTAAAAGCAAAAATGCCACATCTAAAAACACTCGCAATGAGTTTTAGAAAATCAGATGGACCAGCGCATTTGTATAAAGGATTACTGATTCATGAAGGTAATTTTCATCAAACAGAAGAACACAAAATACAAGTCGTAACAGATCAAATTGGTTCCGGAGATGCTTTTACTGCAGGATTATTATATGGATTATCAAATAAATTGTCCGGACAAGAATCCATAAAATGGGCAACTGCCTGTGGCGTAATCAAACAAAGCATCCATGGAGATTTTGCCATAACAAACACAAACGAAATAAGTCACTTTATTAAAAATGGCTCAAGTAATAGAATTAACAGATAAAAAAATAACATGTACAGCATATTAAAAAAGCAAGGTGTACTTCCGTTAGTAACCCAAATCAACATTGAAACAGCCCAAATAGTATTACAATCGGCGGCTGATGCTGGCATAAAAATTATCGAGTTTGCTGCTCGTGCAAGTGATGCTAAAGAAGTTTTTAGCCAAATGATAGCCTTTAAAAAAGCAAATAATATAGATGTAAAAATAGCCGTAGGATCTATCCTAACCGTCGATCATGCTCAAACATTTCATCTTCTTGGAGCAGATTGTATCGTTTGCCCACATACCGATCTGGAAATTGGCAACTATTGTTTTAAAAATAATATTTATTGGATTCCCGGAGCCGCAACACTAAACGAGATTCTTCAAGCCAATAAATTGGGAGCTGAAATTGTAAAACTTTTTCCAGCTGATAAAATTGGCGGTCCAGGATATGTAAAAGCTATCAGAGCACCTTTTCCAGATTTAAAATTAATGCCAACCGGAGGCGTAACCCTTGAAGAAAGTAATTTAAAATCTTGGTTTAAATCGGGAGTAGTTTGCGTAGGAATTGGTTCTAATTTATTTTCAAAAGAAATGCTTTCGAACTTAAGTTACGAGCAATCATTACAAGCTTTCGAAAGTTTAATTGAAGTTGTAGAAAAAATTAGAAACTAAAGTTATGCAAAACAATTGGTGGAAAATTAATTCCGAAATCCGTATCGACACCCCATTTCTGGCTGTTTACGAAGATCGTATTCAGTATAACATCAAGCAATTGATAAAGACAGTGAATGGTGAAACTCAAAAATTAAGACCCCACATTAAAACGCATAAAATTGGAGAGATTCTGGATTTGTTTAAAACCTACAACATCAACAAGGTAAAATGCGCTACGATTGCCGAAGCAGAACTTGCCGCCATACACGAAATTCCAGACGTTCTTCTCTCCTACCAACCTGTTGGTGTAAAAAAAGAAAGATGGATTTCATTACTCAAAAAATATCCAAATATTGCTTTTTCGACCATAGTCGACAATTTAGATTCAGCGAAAGCCTTAGATCAAATTGCACAGAAAAACAATTTAAAACTTACCGTTTATCTGGATTTGAATACGGGAATGAACAGAACCGGAATTTCAATCTCTAAAAATTGGGAAGCTTTAATTTATGAAATCGTCAAACTACAAAACCTTCATTTTGCGGGAATTCATATTTACGATGGTCATTTAAAAGGCGATGTTACGCAACGCATTTCTACAGCATCAAACCTTTTTTTTAGCATAAACGAAGAAATAGAAGCAATCAATAAAAAGCTTGGCTACGAATTAAAAATTGTTGCCGGCGGATCGAACACGTTCCCGTTTTATGCGACTCAAAAAAATATAGAATGCAGCCCCGGAACTTTTGTTTTTTGGGATTCGAATTATCAAATTCATTTACCGGAACAGCATTTTGAACCTGCTTTAGTAATTGTTGGGACAATTATTTCAAAACCAACAAGTGCTACTTTTTGTATTGATATAGGATACAAAGCCGTGGCTTCTGAAAACCCAATCGATAAAAGATTAGTAATCTTAAATGATGAAAACCTAATTCCAACGGCACATTCAGAAGAACATTTAATTATAGAAAACAGAGGGGAAAACGAGTATGCTATAGGCGATACCATTTATGCTCAACCTTATCATGTTTGCCCAACATGTGCGCTTTACGATTCTGTACAAGTCGTAAATGCAGCGCATCAAATTTGCGATCAATGGCTGGTCGTTGCTCGTAGCAGAAAAATTAATATCTAGCAGCAGAAAAAGTAGAATAAAGAAAAAAGAATAGAAAATAGAGCGAAGAAGAAAGAGAATAGACCTGATAATAACATTTGTCTAGAGAACCTCTGAGCCTTTGAACCTTTATACCTAAAAAAAATAATATGTTTATAATAGACGCCCATTTAGACCTGAGCATGAATGCGATGGAATGGAATAGAGATTTAAGAAATGATGCACCAACCTTGCGTCATCTCGAAAAAGGAATGACGGACAAACCAGATCGCGAACGCGCAACGGTTTCGTTCCCTGATTTACGACGCGGTAATATTGGTATTGTTGTAGCCACTCAAATTGCACGATTTGTAAAACCGGGCAGTATTATTCCGGGTTGGAATTCTCCTGAACAGGCTTGGGCACAAACTCAAGGGCAACTGGCGTGGTACAAAGCCATGGAAGAAGCCGGAGAAATCACAGCCATTACAGATAAAAAAACTCTACTAAAACAAATTGATTTATGGAATGACGGAACACCAAATGACAAAAAACCTATTGGTTATATTTTGAGTTTGGAAGGTGCAGATTCTATTGTCGATGTTTCGTATTTAGAAAAAGCACACAATTACGGATTGCGTGCCATTGGTCCCGCACATTACGGACCTGGTCGTTACGCAAACGGAACGGACGCAACCGGAAAAATGAACCAAAACGGTTTGGATTTATTAAAAGAAATGGAACGATTGAACATGATTCTGGACGCAACCCATTTATGCGACGATGCTTTTTGGCAAGCTTTAGATCATTACAATGGGCCAGTTTGGGCAAGCCATAACAATTGCAGAACTTTAGTAAATCATAACCGTCAATATAGTGACGAAATGATAAAAGCATTAATTTCTAGAGGAGCTGTTATTGGTGGCGCTTTAGACGCTTGGATGTTAGTGCCAAATTGGGAAAGAGGCGTTTCGACACCAAAAGATACAAATTGCAATCTGCAAACTGTTTTTCAACACATGGATCATATTTGTCAATTAGCAGGAAATGCAAATCACATTGGGGTAGGATCCGATTTGGATGGTGCTTTTGGTACAGAACAAGGTCCTTATGATTTAGATACCATTGCCGATTTACAAAAATTGGTTTTAATTTTTAAAAACAACGGATATTCCGATGAAGATTTAAATAAAATCTTTCACCAAAACTGGATTAACTTCTTGCTAAAAAATTGGGATTAAATAAAAACTAAACTTGGAACTGCCTTCTTGTACGATTGTAATTTTTCGTCGTTTGGATCAACTTCTGTAACCACATAATTAACCTCAGATAAGTTGGCAATTTTCATTTTTAGAACTGTATCCAGTTTTTCAGAAATAGTCAAAATCGCTGTTTTTTCAGAAGCCTGAATCATTGCTTTTTTTACCTGAACGGTTTCCCAATCAGAATCTGAGAAACCACCTTCGATATCCAAAGCATTTGTTCCTAATATTAATAAATCGACTTTAATATTAGCCAATTGATTGTAGACATCACCACTAACACACATTTGGCTGTAAGAGGAAATACTACCGCCAATCATTATAATTTTAACATTGGGTTTGTCCAAAAGTTCAACAGCAGATAAAACAGTAACGGTAAAAATGGTCAGATTTAAAGTATCAGGAATCAATCGGATAAATTCTCTAATTGTAGTTCCGCCACCAATTAACAAAACCATTCCGTCACGAAGTAAACCTAACGTTTTTTGTGCAATAGTTTGTTTTGCTTCGCCCGCATAAGTTTGATTATTTGCCGAAGAATGGTGATAAGCCTTGGTCATCGCACCGCCTTTTACTTTAATCAATAAAGATTCTGATTCAAGTTCATTAATATCTCGTCTCACAGTATCTTCTGAAACAAATAATTTGGCCGAAAGCGTTTCAAAACTTACACGAGTATGCAAGTTAATTTCCTTTAAAATAAGATTTTTACGTTCTTCCTTAGTGTAATTTACCACTTCATTATCATTACTCATGCAAATTCTTTTTTGTTATTGACAAATGTAAACAATAAATGCAATATTATTGCGAAACAAATTATAACAGTACGTAATAAAAAAGTTAATTTACCTATTTTAAAGACATTTAAACATAAACCCATTTGCAAAAAAAATGCAACCATAACAGACAAATTATAAATTTGTTTAACAAACTAAAGAAACAAGCATGCAAAAAAGTTTTATTCTTCTTTTATTATTCTGTTATTCCTTCGGAAACGCACAAAATACGACAATAATTCCTGCGCCAAATTCATTCAAAACTACAGGAGACAGTATTCACTTGACCGGACAGATTAAAGTGTCTTTCGAAAAAAATAAATTCAGTGCAAGAGAACTCAAAACTGCTCAAATTTTCGAATCGGCCATAAACACAAATACATCAAGTAAAAAAAGCAATATCGAAATTTTGTTTATTACTAAAAACCCGGCTGAATCTTTAAAAAAAGAAGCTTACAAAATCAACATAACTCCAAAAAAAATCACCGTTACCGGAAGTGAAGAAGGATTATTTTATGCTGTTCAGAGTTTATTACAACTTTTACCAAATAAGCCAAAAAATCAGGAAATAAAATTGCCTTGCGTAACCATAGAAGATGAGCCTAGATACAATTATCGCGGACTTCACCTCGATGTTTGCCGACATTTTTTCTCAGTCGATGTTATAAAAGATTTTATCGCACAAATGTCTAGCTATAAGCTAAATAACTTTCATTGGCATTTAACGGACGATCAAGGATGGAGAATTGAGATAAAAAAATATCCAAAACTAACCGAAGTGGGTTCTAAAAGAGCACAAACTTTAGTTGGAAATAAATTCGAAAGATTTCCGTATTTTTTTGACGGAAATCCATACGGAGGATTTTACACTCAGGAAGAAATCAAAGACGTTGTCAAATTTGCCGAAGACCATTATGTAAATATTATTCCGGAAATCGAAATGCCGGGTCACGCAACTGCTGCCGTTACCGCTTATCCTAATTTATCTTGTTTTCCTGATCGATCGTATAAAGTTGTAGAATCGTGGGGTGTTTTTGAAGATATTTTTTGCGCAGGAAAAGAAGAAACTTTTACTTTTCTTGAAGATGTATTGACCGAAGTTATGGCTTTATTCCCTAGTAAGTACATTCACATTGGTGGAGATGAATGCCCAAAAACCAGATGGAAAGAATGCCCAAATTGTCAAAAACGAATTAAGGATTTGGGTTTAAAAAATGAACATGAATTACAAAGTTACTTAACAACCAGAATTGAGAAATTCCTGAATACAAACGGACGACAAATTTTAGGTTGGGATGAAATGCTTGAAGGGGGACTTGCACCAAACGCAGCTGTAATGTCTTGGAGAGGAGAGTCTGGAGGAATTAGCGCAGCAAAACAAAAACATTTTGTGATTATGAATCCGGAACAAGTACTTTATCTAGATTACAACCAAGGATATTCTCCACAAGAACCTTTAACAATTGGAAGATTAACTACTGTAGAAAAAATATACAACTACAACCCAACTCCTGTAGATAGCTTAACTGTCGAAGAACAAAAATACATTATGGGTGTTCAGTCGAATCTTTGGTCAGAATATTTAACAAGTCCCGCCAAACTAAATTATATGATTTATCCGCGTGTATTTGCTTTAGCCGAAATTGCCTGGACAGAACCTAAAAATAAAAACTACAACAGTTTTATTCTAAACCAAATTCCATATCATTTAGAAAAATTAGAAGCACAAAAAAGACTGTATAAAGTCCCGAGTCCTGTTGGCGCAGAAGAAACGGCATTAATTGCATCAAAATATATTTTAGATTTAAAACCAACAATCAAAAACGGACAAATCTTTTATACGATTGACGGATATAATCCAGACGAAACTGCTGAACTTTATACAAAACCTGTAACAGTAAATATTCCAAAAGGAGAATTTAGAATCATTAAAACAGTTCAAATAAGCCCAAGTGGCAGAAGAAGTTCAATTAATAAAATAATCGTTAAAAATCCTGATCTAAAATCGGCACTAGCCATAAAACCATCTAAAAAAGGTTTAAAATTTAATTATTATACAGGAACATTTCAGCAGGTACAAGATTTAGATTTTGCAAAACCTGTTACTTCAGGAATTTTTGAAGGCGCAATAAGCAGCGAAAAATGGAAAACGAAATTAGAGCGCTATATCGGCTTAAAATTTGACGGATACATCTTTATTCCAGAAACTGCAAACTATACTTTTTCGACGCTGTCAGATGATGGATCGAAGCTTTTTATCGATAATGAATTAATTGTCGACAACGATGGCATTCATTGGTTAAATGAAGCATATGGAGCTGTAAAACTTGAAAAAGGATTTCACAAATTCAATATTAGCTATTTTGATCAGGTTGGAGGAACTACTTTAAATTGTTTCATTCAACAGGAAGGAAAAGAAAAGCAGGAAATTAGTGCTTCGCAATTATACTATGAATAGAAAAGCAAAAAACGCATTCAAATTAATGAATGCGTTTTTCTATTTAACTAAATGTATTTTATTATCCTTTTAAACTTGCAGATAAATACTCACGGTTCATACGTGCAATATTTTCAAGAGAAATTCCTTTAGGACATTCAACTTCACAAGCTCCAGTGTTAGTACAGTTACCAAAACCTTCAAGATCCATATGGTGTACCATGTTTAAAACACGATCAACTGCTTCTACCTTACCTTGTGGCAATAAAGCATATTGAGATACTTTTGCAGCAACAAATAACATTGCCGATGAGTTTTTACAAGTTGCAACACAAGCTCCACAACCAATACAAGCAGCAGCATCAAATGATTTATCTGCATCGTGTTTGTTAATCGGAATTGTATTTGCATCAATTGTATTTCCTGAAGTATTTACAGAGATAAATCCTCCTGCATGCTGAATTCTGTCAAAAGAACTTCTGTCTACAACTAAATCTTTAATTACTGGGAAAGCTTTTGCTCTAAATGGCTCAATAAAAATTGTATCACCATCTTTAAACATACGCATGTGTAACTGACAAGTAGTTACTCCTCTGTCTGGCCCGTGTGCTTCTCCATTGATAAATAATGAACACATTCCGCAAATTCCTTCACGACAATCGTGGTCAAAAGCAACTGGTTCTTCTCCTTTGTTGATTAATTGTTCGTTAAGAACATCAAGCATTTCAAGGAAAGACATATCTGGTTCGATTCCGTCGATTGGGTAATCAACAATTCCCCCTTTATCTTGGGCGTTTTTTTGACGCCATATTTTTAATGTAAGTTTCATACCGTTTTAGTTTGAAAGTCATAAAGTCAAAAGTCGAAAGTCACTTGACACATTTGCCTTTTGGACTTTAAGACTTTGGGCTTTCGACCAAATTCTTATTTGTAGCTTCTTTGAACTAATTTAATGTTTTCGTAAACCAGAGGTTCTTTGTGTAATACTGCATCACTTGGTTTTCCTTTGTATTCCCAAGCTGCAACATATGCAAAGTTTTCATCGTCACGAAGTGCTTCTCCTTCTTCTGTTTGGTATTCTTCACGGAAGTGACCTCCACAAGACTCATTACGGTGTAATGCATCTTTTGCGAATAATTCTCCTAACTCTAAGAAATCGGCAACACGTGTCGCTTTCTCTAATTCCTGATTAAATTCGTTAGCGCTTCCTGGCACTTTTACATCTTTATAAAACTCCTCACGTAAAGCAGCAATTTCTTCGATAGCCTCAGTTAAACCTTTAGCATTACGAGCCATACCTACTTTATCCCACATGATTTTTCCTAATTTCTTATGGAAATAATCTACAGAATGAGTTCCTTTATTATTGATAAATCTATCGATTTGATCTTTTACTTCTTTTTCTGCTGCTACGAATTCTGGTAAATCTGTAGAAATTTCACCCATTTTAATATCTGGAGCTAAATAATCTCCAATAGTATAAGGTAATACGAAATATCCATCAGCTAAACCTTGCATTAAAGCAGAAGCTCCAAGTCTGTTTGCTCCGTGATCAGAAAAGTTAGATTCTCCAATTGAGAAACATCCTGGAATTGTAGTCATTAAGTTATAATCAACCCAAGTTCCACCCATTGTGTAGTGAACCGCTGGGTAAATCATCATTGGCGTAGTATAAGGATCTTCGTCGACGATTTTGTAATACATTTGGAATAAGTTTCCGTATTTACTTTTTACGATTGCAGCTCCTAATTTAGTTACCAAAGCAGCATCTTTATCATCTAAACCTTTTACATAAGCATCTTCAGTTCCGTAACGTTTGATTGCTGCAGCAAAATCTAAGTAAACAGCTTCTCCAGTTTTGTTAACACCAAAACCAGCATCACATCTTTCTTTTGCAGCACGAGACGCCACGTCACGAGGTACTAAGTTACCAAAAGCAGGATATCTTCTTTCTAAGAAATAATCTCTCTCAGCTTCAGATAAATCAGTTGCTTTTTTCTTTCCTTCACGAATTGCTTTTGCATCTTCTTGTTTTGCAGGAACCCAAATACGACCGTCATTACGTAACGATTCAGACATCAAAGTCAATTTTGACTGGTGATCTCCTGAAACGGGAATACAAGTTGGGTGAATTTGTGTGTAACAAGGATTTGCAAAAAATGCTCCTTTTTTATGTATTTTCCAAGCTGCTGTTGCGTTACTTCCCATAGCATTTGTTGAAAGAAAAAATACGTTTCCATATCCTCCAGATCCAACTACTACCGCGTGAGCAGAATGTCTTTCTATTTCTCCAGTAACAAGGTTACGAGCGATAATACCTCTTGCTTTACCATTCACGATTACAATGTCTAACATTTCGTGACGGTTGTACATTTTTACTTTTCCACGACCAATCTGACGGTTCATTGCAGAATAAGCTCCTAACAATAATTGTTGTCCAGTTTGTCCTTGCGCATAAAAAGTACGAGAAACCAAAGTTCCTCCAAAAGAACGGTTATCTAATAATCCACCATATTCACGAGCCAATGGCACCCCTTGAGCCACACATTGGTCAATAATATTAGCCGAAACTTCAGCCAAACGGTGAACGTTTGCCTCACGTGCACGGTAGTCACCTCCTTTTACAGTATCATAAAATAATCTGTAAACTGAGTCACCGTCACCTTTATAATTTTTTGCTGCATTGATACCACCTTGTGCTGCAATAGAGTGCGCACGACGAGGTGAATCTTGAAAACAGAATGCTTTTACGTTATATCCCTGCTCTGCCAAAGTAGCCGCAGCTGAACCTCCAGCCAAACCTGTACCAACAATGATAATATCTAAATTACGTTTGTTTGCAGGGTTTACTAAATTAATATGATCTTTATAATCTGTCCATTTGTCCGATATTGGGCCGTGTGGAATTTTTGAATCTAATGCCATTATAATTTATATTAATTATTGAAATGATGAAATAATGCGATTATGACGAAAAGCGCTGGTACTACTACCGCAAATCCATAACCGATTTTACTTAAAAATCTAGAATATTTATTGTTCATTCCTACTGATTGAAGAGAAGAACTGAATCCGTGCCAAAGGTGAAACCCTAATAACACAAATGAAATGCAATAAATACCTGTACGAATTGGATCATGAAACTTGTGAACTAACTCTCCATAATATCTTGTAGCATCTGGAGCTGTACCTGCAATATATTTATAGGTAACTTCAGGAAACCAAAAATCATAGAAATGCAATCCTAAGAAAGCCAAAATAACCAACCCAGAAATAATCATATTTCTTGAGCTCCAAGAAGCATTTGCTGCTCCATTGTATTTTGCATAAGCAATTGGTCTTGCAGCGCTGTTTTGTGCAGTCAATACAAATCCCATAACGAAATGAAAGATTACTCCGATTGCCAAAACTGGTTGCATTACATATTGAATCAGCGGATTGTATCCCATAAAGTGAGATGCTTCGTTAAAAACATTTTCACTAATAATAGAAATAAAATTTAAGGAAACATGCAGCGCTAAAAACGTGATTAAGAATATTCCCGAAAGAGCCATAGCCACTTTCTTTAAGATGGAAGCATTCAATAGTGCAGATTGTGCCATAATTGTTTAAGTAGTTTGTTTTAAAAAATTATACAAAAATAAAGCAATTAGACATGAACTACAACCATTTCGTTGTTATTTATAATGATTTTAAAGAGCTTTCATCGATAATTCTACAAATTATTTAAAAACAATAAAATAGGTTTTATTATAAAGTCATTTTAACAAAATCTTGGTTTTAATATAATTACCAAATTGTTATTTTTTAATGCTTTTTGACTTCTTTTCCTCAAAAATAAAGTCATGATGAATTTTAATGAGCCAAAACAAGTGAATTTTGATAGCATAATTTTACCTTTATCGGCTTCAAAAAAAATGAGAATGAAAACAGGAATTGATGCTATTTCTTTTGATGTAGCCAACATACATTTACCCATAAAAACTTTGGCAATTGCCAGAAATATTGAACCCGAAAAACTAGAAAAAGGGCTCGGATTAATTAAAATGACTTTGCCAGATGTACATCAGGATGCCGTTGTTTTTGGAGCTAATGCTTTGACTAAACTTATTCTTGATAACAAAATAAACTTAAGTGATATTAGCCGAATTTATGTTGGTACTGAAAGCGGAATCGACAGCTCTAAACCTATCAGTTCGTTCTTAATTAGTTTAATGGAACAAAAATTTGGCGAAGATTCTCTTGCAGAATGCGATGTTGTCGATTTTACATTTGCCTGCATTGGCGGTGTAGACGCGTTACAAAACTGTATTGACTTTGTAAAATTAAATCCGACAAAAAAAGCAATTGTTGTTACTACGGATTTCGCAAAATATGATTTAAACTCTACAGGAGAATACACTCAAGGCGCTGGAGCTCTTGCAATGCTTGTAACTTCAAATCCAAGAATTATTGCTTTTGATGAAAATTGGGCAACATCTACAAAAGGTGTTTTTGACTTCTTTAAACCTTACAGAACTATCTCAAAAGAAGCGATTACACAAAATGAAAGCAACGATCCTTGGTTTGACAATTTAGAAGCCGAAATTGAAATTCATAAAGACCAACCGGTTTTTGATGGTCAATATTCGAATCAATGTTATATGGATCGTACGCGAAATGCATATTTCTCATTCAAGAAATTAAAAAACACAACTGAAACTTTATACAATTCCTGGAACAGCATTATCATGCACTTGCCGTATTCTTTTCAGGGACGAAGAATGTTATCTGAAATTTACGCTTTAGATCACGCCGATAAAATCGTTTCAGATAATATTGAACCGGCAGATTATCAAACTAAAATTAAAGAAGTTGGAAAATCTGATGAGTATAGAACGTTTGTAACCGAGAAATTACAACCGGCAGAATTGGCTTCATCGTTAATAGGAAATCTTTATACAGGCTCTATTTTCATGGGATTATTATCGACTTTGGCACATTATTACGATACAAAGCAAGAAGTTGCAGGAACTCAATTTGGATTCCTTGCTTATGGAAGCGGATCGAAATCGAAAGTTTTTGAAGGAACGATTCAACCGGAATGGCAATCGGCATTAGAAAAAACTAAACTTTTTGAGAATTTGAAAGAAAGCACAGAAATTGGTTTTGAAACTTATGAAAGTCTTCATAAAAAAGAACAAAAGCAGAGCGTTCGAACTCCTAAAAACGAATGGATTTTAGATCGAATTGAAAAAGAAATTCCTAATTTAATTGGCGCGCGCTATTACAAATGGATCGATTAATAAAATTCTAGTTTTGAAATTTGACTAAAATAAAAAAAACCGAAGCAAAAATTGCTTCGGTTTTTTTTATATGATATAGCTTCTCACATTATTAATCTGCACTAAGTTATTTGTAGACGTGTGCAATGAAATTGCAGATTTTAAGCATAAAACTACAACGACTCAATAGTCATTATTGAGTGACCATTCGCTCCATAATATAGAGCCGGCCTCATACTAGCCCCACCAGTCGCAGCATTTATAGTTTTAAAATTAACTATATCTCCAGCTTTTAAAAGTACAACCCCAGAAACAAATACAGATTGATCATTTGAAGAAACTGTTAACGAAATAAATGGCATAGTAGACTTACCCGCTTGTCCATTAACATTATTAAAAACTGCAGCTACACGCCAGTTGTCTCCAGCAGAAGCTGTATATCCATTACTTATAGCACTCACTGTTCCTAAAGCATACATATTAAGGGAAATTCGATACTTTCCATCTCTTGCAACTGTATATGAATTTGTTGCTGTATTCCATCCATAAGCTGCCCCATAAAGCGCCTTAGCATCATCAAAAACAACATTTGAAAAGAAATCAATCAATTGCCAATCTGTTCCTGTAGTATTTTGAAATGGCTTTGCACCACCTGCTGAAACCGCAACTGTTTGCATTTGAATTGCCGCAGCTTGCCAAATACCATTACCATTGGCATCAGAAGTTAAAACTTTACCTGAACCAGCTCCTGTTGGGAGTTTTAATCCTGTACCGATTCCATTTGTTCCGCTAATTTCCAGATTGTTCGACGGAGTAGCTGTCCCAATACCAATTTTTCCAGCTGCCGTAATACGCATCCTTTCTACATTATTAGTTTTAATTGGCAAATCAAAAGCATCATTTGTACCTAATGTTTGCAATACACCATTTGTATTCCCTCCTAAAAACCACATAGGCAGTGAACTTGGCAAAAATGTCTTTAAAACACCTCCTGCATCTAATACCACAAGCTTATCTGTAGGCGCACCTGCAATTAATCCATTTATTGCCAAAGTATTACTTCCTGAAGTTGCTAAAACACTAGCTTTTGTTAAGTCTCCCCCAAGTTGTAAATATCCATTATTCGGAGTTAAACCGTTATTTGCATTAGGATGTATAGTTACTCGTTCTCCATATGGAGTAACTACGGTTTTGGTTTGTGCACCAATAAAGCTACTTTGTAGCACTATTAAAATGTAAATAATCTTTTTCATTATATTTAATTGTTTTCTATAAAATTCTTTTTTGTTCAATGCCTTTTTAAATAGATTAAAAAACTGCACAATGTTTTACTATTGGCTCTTTATTTTTAAATTATAAATCTTTTAATATGATCTTACATTTTGTTTCTTCAAACAAATTAGCATACACAATACAAACTGACTTTTCACTTTACAAGAAAGCAGCTTCAGAAACATGCATATATTTATTATTACAAAATGCATTCTAATCATATTTCATACTAACTACAACCCAAAAATAAATTCTTACCACATTTCAGTTTTTTTTCATTTTCCTTTAATTATTGAGTCAAAGTCGATATTTCAGAAGTTATAAACCTTGCACCTTCTTAAATATCTATAAATCAGATTATAATGATTCAATAGTTATTATTGAGTGACCAGGCCCCGCATAAAATATAGCTGGTCTGGTAGTACTTGAATTATTAACAGTCTTAAAACTAAGCACATCTCCTGCTTTTAAATTCGCAACTCCAGAAACAAATACTGATTGATCATTTGCCCCAACTATTACCGAAATAAATGGCATAGAAATAACACTAGACTGTGTATTATTATTATTAAGAATTGCAGCTACACGCCAATCGTCTCCAGCAGTAGCTGTTAATCCGTTACTTATAGCACTCACAGTTCCTAAAGCATACATATTAATTAAAAGGCGATAACTCCCGGATCTTGCAACTTTATATGAACTTGTTGCCGTATCCCATCCAAAAGATGATCCATAAATTGTTTTAGCACCATCAGTATCAACTACCGAAAAGAAATCAATCAATTTCCAATCTGTTTTTGTAGTATTTTGAAATGCTCTTGCAGCACCAATCGAGGTGACAGTCAATTGCAATTGAATTGCCGAACTTTGCCAGTAAGCATTACCACTAGCATCAGCAGTTAACATTTTTCCTGAACTGGCTCCTGTTGGAAGCTTTAATCCTGAACCTGTTCCATTTGCCCCATTAACTTCAAGGTTGTTAGCAGGAGCACTTGTTCCCATACCAACTTTTCCACCTGACGTAATGCGCATCCATTCAGCATTTTTAGTTTGAAACGGTAAATCAAAAGCATTATTTGTACCTAATGTTTGCAATACCCCATTTTTATTTCCTCCCAAAGACCACATAGATAATGAACTTGACGGCAACATATTTAAGACTCCTCCTGGATTTACCATCATCAAATTATCTGTAACAGCCCCCCCAGCAATCCACTTATTGCCAAAGTGTTAACATCAGACGTTTTAATAGTAGTAGGTTTTGTTAAACTTCCCCCAAGTTGTACAAACCCGTTGTTGAGAGTTAAACCATTATTAGCATAAGGATTTATAGTTACTCGTTCACCATTTGGAGTAACTACCGTTTTGGTTTGCGCCATCATAATTCCACTTTGAATTACTAACAGCAAGAATGTAATTTTTCTCATTTTTGATTCTTTTTCTTGATGTATTTTATTATCCAGTTTCTTAAGCACCTTTAAATGAATCGTATTATTCGTTTCTTTTTTAGAACATTTAAAAGTTAATTTGTCTCATATACGAGACAAAATTTTCATACTACTCGAAATAAAACGCAAAAGTACTCAGGGAACGAAGAAGATTTAACCCCCTAGAAGCTTCTTTTGTAATAAATTAGGGTAAAAATAAGTTTCGCTTTAGCATTCATTTTTTAGATATACAACCGTTAAAGAACAGATAATAACCATCATCAAAATATTCCCATAAACACAAAGCTTCTCATTTTGAGCAACAAACCTTTGTCAAAGCTTTAAAATTTGACAAAGGCTAAACACCAATCAAAAAAATAAATCCTTTTTATCCTGTTGTTCCGTTTGCACAAAAGTCCCGTTAAAAGACCGTTCTTCGGCATTCATTCCGTTTGCCATTCCTAACATAAAAGCCGTAATTATTAAAAGCATTTTTCTTTTAATCCAATGAAGTGGTCGCTTAGATTTCTCTAAACGTGTTTTATTTTTTTGTTTATACATTTTACAAATGATAAATGATTAGACATTACTTTATCATGTTATGCGTTGAAGCGCATAAAAGCTTAAAAACTTAAGCTCTGTATAAACCTGTTTTAAAATTATTGGAAATGATTATTTCATTTAAAAAAACAGACTGATTTATAAATGAATTTATTTTTTGATAAAGTACTTTTCGAAATTTGAAAACTATATTAATCTGAAAACTAAAAACATCTTCGTCATTCAGATAATTTAAAACAATTGAGAATATTGTTTTTATGCGATAAGCAAATCGATTGTACTTGTATAAACGAAAAGCTTTAAAATCTGATTCTCTCTTTGTAATTACAAATGAAGATTGATAATAATCTGCCGATTTTGATTGAGAACCCAAAACACCATCATTCGCAATCATGGCAAAAACCAGAATAAGCGAAAGGAGATATTTTAGATATTTATTCATCTTTTGATTTAAGTTATTCAGAAAAACGAAAATACAAATTAAAACAAGACATTCAAGTTAACCTTACGTACAAACAGCTTGTTTTTAATTATTAACTCCTTTTTTACAAAGCAAAAAACCCAATCCAAAAACAAAAACCAAACAGCTTAAAAGCATGTAAATTCCATTTTTCAAAACAAAAAATGAAAACCCGATTGCTGCTGAACTCAAAACAATCAATAAAACAATGATGAAATTTGTTTTGATAAAGCGCAAAGTATGCAAGGTTAAACCAATAAAAAGCAAAGAAGGACCAATAGCAATAAAGGGATAAAAAACAAAAGGACTATTACTAATCTGATGGCTTAATGCCGCTTTGGAAATTTCGTCATTTCCATAACTCGACATTACAAAATCAATTGTACAAAGACCAATGTGCGCAATAACGCCAAAATTTGTTGCAATGGAAGCTACAAAACTCCAAGTGGTTTTTGAAAAAACATTATTAAATGACAACAGCAAACAAGCTCCAATTAAATTAAACCAATGTGCAAAATCAATTGGTATTTGAAAGCTGGGCAAAACTTTAGAAAAGAATAAATAACTGATCAGGAAAAATAATAATCCGAGGAGACAAAGGTGTTTTGTTTTCATATTTTATTTGAAATTTAGAAAGCAAAACTAAAATGAAAAACCCGCTTAAACGCCTAGTTTAAAGGTTTAGGTACAAAATGCATTGTTTTAGGTACGAAATTATAATGCTAATAAAGTTTCCTTATAATTTTTAGAAACCGGAAGCTCAATTTGCGTTAGAATAATTGTAGTCGAATTTCGCCAGGATCTAAAATGTGATGGATTTATTAAATGTGAACGATGAATTTGCAGTAAAAAACTAAAATCTTTCTGCATACTCTTAAGCGAAGTTCGTAGTAATTTTGAAGTAAGTCTACCATTTTCAATATAAAAAACCTCGACATAATTTTGGGCATTTGAAATACAAACTAAATCAGCCTTGTTGATTTTTAAAATATCTAATCGATTTTCGCCTTTAAGAATTAAAACCTCTTCTTTTATCGGAATCAATTTTATTAAATATCTTCTGGCGAGAATAATTACGGGCGTCAAAATCAAAGCAACTTTAGTAAATATGATCGAAAAGAATTCTGAAAAGCGATATCCTCCGTTTAAAATCGGACTTTTATAAAACGTATAAATTCCAATTAAATAGATAAGATAAAAAAAAGCAATACATCCAATTTCTAAAGCAATGTTCCACTTTGAAATTTTTCTGTAGATTAGTTTTTGGACTAACGTCAAAATACCATAACAAAAAAAAGCCAACACACTAAAACCAATACTGATTAAAAACCAGTCGCGAAAATTTATAGTTCCATCGTCAAAAGGCCGAATAATAAAAGCGAAAATAAAAATCCATAAACTAAAAAGTAAACCTATAATTAGATTTTGCTTTATAGATGTGTTTAGTTGCTTCATTATTATTGGATTCTATTAATCGTAAACTTATTATGCGATAAAGTAAAACCAAGATTTTCATAAATCGCAACATTCTCTACTCTCCTTTTATTGGTTGTCACTTCAATGCTTTTTAGATTATTTTGATTCGCATAATCTAATACCTCACTTATTAATTGTCGACCAACACCTTGACTACGATAATTTTGATAAATAAAAAACTCCTGAATTTCACCTACTAATCCGCAATGATGAAGAAGATTTTGAGTATGAAAACTAATAAATCCTAAACCTTCGTTTTCGTTTTCTGCCATTAAGTAAAGATTCTTTGGGTTCGAAATGTTTTCCTCGAATATTTCTTTAAAAACTTCGAAATTTAAAATTTCATTTTCTAGTTCGCAAATCGCTTTATAGACAAAATCTAAGTCTTGTTTTTCTACTTTTCTAATTTGAACGTTTGATTTCATAAAATTTACACTTTCAAATTTAACCTTAAATGAGATTCATCTCCATAATTGGCATAAATCTATTTTTTATTGAGGTTTCGAATTCGCCAATTTTTACAAATCCCATTTTTGAATAAAAAAGCTCCGCATTGGGTTCTGAATCCAATGTTATTTTTTCGATTTTAATTTCTTTCATACGATTCAAAAAATCGGTCATTAAATATTTCCCGAATCCTTTCCCAATATATTCTGGCAATACAAACAAGTTATCAAGTTTCATACTCTTTTCTTCTTCAGAAAAATAGGAATAGTAACCAACAATTATATTGTTATTTACTAATTTAAAAACATCATTACGTTTTATATAATCTTGAGTTATGGTTAAATTATTACTCCATTTTACAAGTTGCTCATCAGAATATCCCCAATATGCTTTTGCCTTTTTGGTTATTTCTGTGAGTATTTCGTGATCGATTGTATTTGCTTTTTCTATTGTCATAACTTGTGGTTATTTTTAAAAACAATATTACACAATATTGTCATTATTTCACAATCTTGTCATCGTGAGCGAATTCGAAGGATTTGCTAGTAATTTTGCAAACAAATTTTAAAATCTTTATCAAGCTCTTTGCGTGTCCTTCGACTTCGCTCAGGAAGACATACTTTACGTTTAGAAAACCTTTGAAAAATTTCTCAACTTTTGTAAAAGCATAGCTTAATAGTAAGAAAAATTGTATTTTTACAAACTGGTTAACGATTTACAAAATGTATCTCACATACCGACACTTGTTTTCTACCAAAACCAAAAACGTAAAAGAATTTTAAATATCTTTGAACTATGAGCACAGAAATAAAACCAAGACATATAGGTCGAAACATTAGCCGAATTAGAGAACTGAGAGACATGAAGCAGGAAGCTCTTGCACTAGCAATTGGTACTACACAACAATCTATCTCGATTATTGAAGGAAGCGAAAGTGTTGACGACGAAAAACTAAAAGCAATTGCCGATGCTTTGGGCGTGCCTGCCGAAGTAATAAGAAACTTTTCTGAAGAAGCTGTTTTTAATATTATTGGGAATACTTATGATAATGGTTCAACTTCCGTGAATCATAGTTGTACATTTAACCCATTAGATAAACTTTTGGAAGCTTTTGATAAGAATGAAAAACTTTATGAAAGATTGGTTGAGACTGAAAGAGAGAAAGTTGCTCTTTTAGAAAAGTTGTTAAGTGATAAATAATTTTCGAGAAAGATATATTTATAGAAAAACCGAAGTCCTAAAACTTCGGTTTTTTTTGCGTCTATAATTTAACGTCTACAAACCCGACAGGTTTTAAAAACCTGTCGGGTTTACTAAAACTAAAAAATATCAAACAATCTACTTTGCGTGAGGGATAGAGGCGGTATCCTTTTGTGAAGTGAAACGGAGCAAAAGATATAGCCGAAAGCCCGACCCGAAGGGACACGCCATTACTAAGATTCTAAGGATCTGAGGCTCTAAGTTGCTAAGACTCTAAAAGTCTTTTTTTCAAATCTTTGTCGAGTTCCTTGTGTGATCCTTCGTTCCTCAGGATGACAAAATTGTTCAAAAAAAGATCTGCTTAATCTGCCAAATCTGCGAGAGAAAAAATCTTCTACAAATAAGAAAACTTTAATAATTCAATTTTGTATTACTTCTCTAAAAATTAGTAATTTTGAAATTCGAAGTTCAAAAAACAAGTTATTATGAAATATCATCAAATAAACAGCGCTCTTTTTGTAAAAAACCGCAAAAAATTCACGGCAGAAATGAAACCTAATTCTGTTGCCGTTTTCAATTCAAATGACATTTACCCAATTAGTGCCGATAGTACTTTGCCGTTTGCACAACATAGAGATATTTTTTATCTAAGTGGTGTTGATCAGGAAGAAAGTATTTTGCTTTTGTTTCCAGATGCGCCTTATGAAAATCAAAAAGAAATTCTTTTCCTAAAAGAAACCAACGATCATATTGCAGTTTGGGAAGGTGAAAAACTTAGTAAAGAACGTGCTTTTCAGGTTTCGGGAATTAGAACTGTTTATTGGTTACAGGATTTTCATAAAGTTTTGAACGAAATGATGACGTATGCAGATACGATGTACATTAATACAAACGAACATTATCGCGCAAGTGTTGAAACTGAAACTCGCGAAGCTCGTTTTGTAAAATGGTGGAAAGAACGTTATCCTGCACACCAAGTTGCCAAAAGTAACCCAATTTTGCAACGTATTCGTTCTGTAAAAGAAAGCGAAGAAATCGATTTGATTCAGCAAGCTTGTGATATTACTGAGAAAGGTTTCCGTAGATTATTGTCGTTTGTAAAACCAAATGTTACTGAGTATGAAATCGAAGCCGAATTGGCTCACGAATTTATCCGTAACCGTTCTAAAGGTTTTGCTTATACACCTATTATTGCTTCGGGAAACAATGCAAATGTTTTACATTATATCGAAAACAACCAACAATGTAAAGCCGGAGATTTAATCTTGCTTGACGTTGCGGCAGAATATGCTAATTATTCTAGCGACATGACAAGAACAATTCCAGTTTCCGGACGTTTTTCTGATCGTCAAAAAGCAGTTTACAACGCCGTTTTGAATGTTAAAAACGAAGCAACTAAAATGTTGACTCCAGGAACGCTTTGGAAACAATATCACGTTGAAGTGGGTAAAATAATGACATCAGAATTGCTTGGTTTAGGTTTGCTTGACAAAGCCGATGTTCAGAACGAAAATCCAGAATGGCCTGCTTATAAAAAATATTTCATGCACGGAACTTCTCACCATATGGGTCTTGACACGCACGATTACGGATTGCTTCACGAACCAATGAAAGCCAATATGGTTTTTACGGTTGAACCAGGCATTTATATTCCGGCAGAAAAATTCGGAATTCGTTTAGAAGATAACGTTGTGGTTCAGGAAAAAGGTGAACCTTTTAACTTAATGCGCAATATTCCTGTTGAAGTTGACGAAATTGAAAGTTTAATGAACTCGTAATTCTGAGATGAAAAAGATTTTTCTATTAGTCTTTTTGATGGTTTTAGGAAATACCTTCGCTCAAACCGAAGGTTATTCGACAAACAGCGATGGAAGCAAAACTTATTACAAAACATTCGGAAAAGGCGAACCGCTTTTAATCATTAATGGCGGTCCCGGAATGAATAGTAATGGCTTTGAAGATTTGGCCAAAACTCTAGCCGAAAGCCAAGAAACGATTATTTACGATCAAAGAGGAACGGGGAAATCGAAGTTAAAGGACTTGAATTCTAAAACTATTTCGATGAAAATAATGGCCGATGATATTGAGTCGTTAAGAAAACATCTGAAAATACAAAAATGGAGTATTCTGGGTCATTCTTTTGGAGGAATGTTAGGTTCTTATTATGCTACGGTTTACCCAAATAGCATTAATAAATTGGTTTTATCATCTTCTGGCGGAGTCGATTTGACTTTGCTAAAAACAGAGAATCTTATTGAAAGAAATTTAACTAAAGCCGAGAAAGATTCACTAAATTATTGGAATGCTAAAATTGAAAAAGGCGACACTTCGCACGAAACGCGTTTAGGACGCGGTAGAGCATTGGCGCCTGCGTATGTTTACGATCAAAAATATGTTCCAATAATTGCCGAAAGATTAACTCAAGGAAACTCAAAAATAAACGGTTTACTTTGGGACGATATGCAAAAGATTAATTTTGATTGTAAACCCAAATTGAAGTCTTTTAAAAATCCGGTTTTAATTATTCAGGGAAAACAAGATGTTATTAGCAATGAAATTGGAGAATTGGCTCATAAAACATTTCCAAACTCAAAACTAATTCTGCTCGAAAATTGCAGACATTATGGTTGGCTTGATGCTAAAGAAAAATATTTCTCGGAAGTAAATTCCTTTTTAAAATAATAAAACTAAACGGCTTTCAGAAATGGAGGCCGTTTTTGTTTCACTAAAAATGCTGCCACGAATTGCACAAATTTTCACTAATTATTCTATCTATAAATTTTACAAATAAATAAATTTCGCTGAATTCTACTTTTGAAGTTGATTTGATTCGTGTAAATTTGTGCAATTCGTGGCAAAAATTTTCAGTTCACGTCAATAAATTTAAAACATCATTTTGAAAAATATTCTCTATAAAAACACCAAAATCTCTTTTACTGATTCGGGCGCAGGATCTGTAATTGTACTACTTCATGGCTTTCTGGAAAACAAAAAAATGTGGCTGGATTATGTTACTTTATTTTCAGATAAACATCGCATTATTACAATCGATTTATTAGGTCATGGCAAATCTGAACCTTTGGGATATGTGCATTCTATGGAAGAAAATGCAAATGTTGTTCACGAAGTGTTAGAACATTTAAAAATAGAGAAAGCAACAATCCTTGGTCATTCTATGGGCGGTTATGTTAGTTTGGCTTTCGCCGAATTATTCCCAGAAAGCATTCAAAAATTAGTCTTACTTAACTCGACTTCCAGAGAAGACAGTGCCGAGAAAAAATTAAATCGAACACGCGCGATAAAAGCGGTAAAACAGAACTATGTAGGTTTTGTGAGTTTGGCAATTGCAAATTTATTCAGCGAAAACAACAGAACAAGATTAGCCGATAAAATCGAAAATGTAAAAATAGAAGCTTTAAAAACACCTTTGCAAGGAATTATAGCTTCTCTCGAAGGAATGAAAATCAGAAAAGATCGCGAATCGCTTTTACAACAAAATCTATTTCCGGTATTATTAATTTTAGGAAAAAAAGATCCTGTTTTAAACTACGAAGACAGCATCTCTCAAATCGAAGATACAACCGGAGAATTGGTTTCGTTTGAAGATGGGCACATGAGCCATATTGAAAACAAAGAAGAATTAAAAATTATTCTATTGAACTTTTTTGAACAATAAAATCCTTTATAAAGCCGAAAAACTTGTTAAATAGCCTTTCTCAACAAGTTCAGTATTATTTTCAATCGTATGTGTTCTTCCCTCTTTAATTAGAATAATTCGAGACGAAATTTTAATTACGTTTTGATAATTATGATCGGTGATAATAATTCCTTTTTTATTCGAATTGGCTTTAATCATTTCATTTACTTTATCTACCATCAAAGGCGAAAGCCCATTGTAAGGCTCATCTAGCAAAACAAACTTTGAGGGATTCGAGAGAACAATTTTAATTTCGAGATAACGCAATTCACCGCCAGAAAGATGACTTATTTTTTTGTCTAAAAGAGATTTTACAAATTCATCTTCACAAAAGGCTTTTCTACTTTCTTTGTCGATCGATAATGAAATTGCTTTTTGTACAGACAAATAATTTGGAAGAAATTGCTCTTGCGACAAATAGCTAATTTCATTCAGTAAAACATTCTTATTGTTTTTTGAAACAGAATCTATTCGAATGCATTTATCTGCCGCCGCCTCAATCCCAAAAATAATACGGAGTAAAGTAGATTTTCCGGAGCCATTTCTACCCAATAAACCAATAATTTCAGAGGTTTCACATTTCAAATAAACATCAGAAAGCACAACTCTTTCATTAAATTTCTTTCGAATTCCATCAACTTCCAGAATGTGTTTTTTCAAAATATTCTACTAGATAAAAAAGTTACTAAACCAATTAAAACTGTTGTACAAAAAGTCAAAAAATAACTCAAAACCAAAAGCTGTATTTTCGAAATTCCGTTGTTTGCGTAAAAAAGATAATCGTTTTTTCGATATAATTCTTTAAATCCTATACTCATCAAAAAACCGAAACTCAAGAACATTATAAAAAAATAATCAAAACCACCGAGTAAGACAGCAATTGCACAAACTATTAGATTAACCACTAATGTTGTTTTAAAAAATTCGAATATATTGGATAGTTTTCTAATCATTTATTTTTTCTTCAAAAGGAATATTTACATCAAAAATTTCTTTTAACAACAATACAATTTCCTCCAGATAACTTCTTAAAATCTCATTGGTAACTGTAATATTCAATTCTTTGTCTTCCTTAAAGCCAAAAGGTAAAAAGCCTGATTTTAGATTTTTAAATGAAATAATTCCAACCTCAATAGGAATATCGCCTGCTATTTTTTCAAACATAAAAGCATATGCCAATACCTGAATGATTTTATCGTTTTTAAGCTCTTGTGTTAAACCATTCCAAGATTTAAGCACAACATTAGTCTTTTCGACTTTACCTGTCTTATAATCGATAATTCTTATCTTCCCGTTGCGCAATTCAATTCGATCGACATTCCCTTTTATCAAAACAGGAAATGGCAAATCCGGATGATTCAATTGGCGCTCGTATGTTTCCTCTAAAGCAATAATTTTAACGGCATCACCATTTTTTATTAGCTCTAGCTCCATTCTCAGAAAATTAGAAACATTTCGCTTTGCAACTTCAAAAGCCAAAAGATTACGCCCTTTCTTAATTTCTCCTTCTTTGTAAACGACCTTAAATTGTTTTAAAACTTCGTTATCCAACAATTTAAAACAATTTTCGAGATCAGCTTGAGAGATAAATTTACCAATAAATGGTTCGTACAAAGCTTTTAAAGTTTCATGAATTATAGTTCCCAGAGTATTTAAAGCAATATTTTCCTCGACTTCTTCTACTTCTCTAATTCGAAGTATCTTCTGAAAATAAAAATCTATCGGGTTCCTAATATAACTTGTCAACGCCGACGGAGAAAACCCAACGGAAGCAATTTCTTTTAAACGCTCCATAACAGCTTCAGATTTTGGAACAACCATAGGCTGATTTGCTGTTGTTGGCAAAACAGGATTGTAAATATCAAAAGTTAAATTGTGTTTTCGCTGTTTTTCAACTTCTAACTGCGTGATAAAACGACTGCGTTCACCGGCATCCAAACCATCATTTTCTGTATTATAAATCAAATAAATATTTTTTGCTCTTTGCAGTAAATGATAAAAGTGATAGGTGTAAATAGCATCTTTCTCTTTAAAAGTTGGCAATCCTAACTCTCTCTTAACATCATAAGGGATAAAAGAATTCTGAGATTTTCCAGCTGGAAATTTCCCTTCATTCATAGAAGTCACAATTACTGTATCAAAATCTAAAACACGACTCTCGAGAACTCCCATAATCTGTAATCCACGCAATGGTTCACCCTCAAATGAGACTTCTGCAACATCTATAATTTGCTTATAAATTGCATGCAAAGTATCAGTATTATCAATATGATTGTGCTGTGAATAATAATTAATCAGCTTATTAATTACTTTAAAAACGGCATAAACAAAAGCTTTAGCAATTTTTTCATCTTCATTGTCATTACTAAAATTTTGCTTTATCAAAAGTAAAAGCGCCGAAACATTTTCAAGAACTGCAATCGATCCACTTTCCCATTTCTGAAATAACATTTGAAATAATTGTGACGGGCTTGAATTGAGTTCAATAATTCGGCTATGAGTAATAAAAGTATAATTATTCTCTTTAATAATCCTCACCAATTTATTAGCATTTGCATAAGGCTCAACCAACGGATGCGTTAGTATATCTAAAACATCTTTATAATAAAATACATAACTCTCGCCTTTTCGCGAAAGGGCATTAGTATGCATTTTAAACAATTTGGCAATCAATATTTGAGAGGGATTATTTTTTCCAGAATACCCCATTGTAATATTTAAACTTCCAACAGAAGACGGCAATGAATATAAAACCGGCATCAATAAATTTTCTTCACCTAGTACAATGGCTACTTTATCAAGAGCTGTTGTTGGATTTTCTGAGATTATATTTTCAATTATACTACCAGCCAATTTTGCCTGTCCAATCGTTTTAGGAGTTCCAATAACCTGAATATTTTTAGATTGCGAGAAGTCATCTACAATCCACTCAAAAGGGTTTGACTTATAATGTTTCCAGTTTTCCTTAAAACGTCGAACAAAAAGCCCCGCATCATGATAAGGATCATTTAGAAAAGTTTGATCTACATCCCAATAAATTCTAGCTTGGTCTAATGCTAACAGATGTTGTACAATTTTCTCTTCGGCAGCATTTAAAGCATTAAATCCTGCAAAAACAAAAGTCTTGTTGGAAATTGTATTCGAGAAATGATTTAAGTTATTTACGGCCTCTCTATAAATTAATCCTTGATAACCAATAGATTTATTTAGCAAGTGATTATAGAGCGCATCATAATACAACGGCAAAAGCTTCCAAAAATCAATATAATTTTCTAAAAGTTTTGTTTTATTCTCGACTTCAATTCCCCATTTTTTAATGTCTTCAATATCTTTCAGGTATGACAGCACATGAGAAGGATCTAAAAGATAGCGATCAATTTCATTAAAATCCTGCAAAAGCGTCTTTGCCCAATTGGCAAACAATTCAAACGACTGTTGATTTTGTTTTTCTGTTACCGATAAATAAACTTCGTAAAATTCAAACAAAAGCTCAATAGAATCAATGGATCTAATTGAGGCTACATCTTGCACAAAATCTTCAATACTAATGATTTCGGGACAAAGAATTGTTTCTTTTGTTTCATTCTTTAAAGCTTCTATTAAAAAAACTTTAGCTCTTTTGTTGGGCAAGATGATAGTAGTTTCAGTAAGTCTAGCAGAATAATCCTGAATTATAACCTTTGCAATTTTTTCGAGAAAAGAAATATTTATCATTTGATAAAAATAAAAAAAGCCATTCAATTAAGAATGGCTTTTAGTATTTATTTAGAAAGTAAATTAGATTTTACCTTGGTATTTAGAACCAATGTGTCTAATTTCTGTTCTTCTGTTTTGTGCTTTACCTGCAGCAGTTTTGTTACTTGCAACTGGTTGAGAAGCTCCGAATCCTTTAGACTCTAAGTTTTCTGGATTAACACCTCTTTGAACTAAAGCATCTAATACAGCTTTTGCTCTTTCTTCAGAAAGTTTTTGATTCAATTTAGCAGAACCTGTACTATCTGTGTGTCCTTCAATAGAGAATTTCGCGTTTGGATAGTTTTTAAGAATTTCTTTAATTGCATCTAATCTAGCTGGAGTTTCTTTGTCACCAGTTTTGAAAGTAGCTTTACCTGAGTTAAAGTAAACTGCTCTTGCTTGAACTTTAAGATCTTCTAAAGCTTCGTTAGTTACTTCAGGACAACCTCTGTTAGAAGCAGGACCGTAAACTGTAGGACAATCATCATCTTTATCAGCTACACCATCTTTGTCAGCGTCTAAGAAAGGACAACCACCATTTTCTTTAGGACCAGCAACTGTAGGACATTTGTCATCTTTGTCTGGAACACCATCTCCGTCTGTATCAGGACATCCGTTGAATTGTTTCAATCCTGGAGTATCTGGACAAGCATCATCTTTATCAGCGATTCCGTCTCCGTCTCTATCAGGACATCCGTTTAATGCTGCTAAACCAAATTCAGTTGGACAAGCATCACTAGCGTCAACGATTCCGTCTCCGTCAGTATCAGGACATCCGTTGAATTGTTTTAAACCAGCAACATCTGGACAAGCATCATCTTTATCGTAGATTCCGTCTCCGTCAGTATCTTTACCTCCGAATTTGAAAACTAGACCAGCAGTGTGTTGGAAATGAGATGGAGCGTCTGGAACACCAGCAGCATCTTGTCTATCACCACTAACTGACCATTTGTATCTTGTAGCAAGCTCAAGACCAATTGCATCTGTAAACCAGAAAGTTACTCCAGCACCTGGATTAACTGTTCCATAGCTACTATCACCAAAGAAAGTATAACCTCCACCAACAGATAACGAAGGATCGATTACTTTAGATTTGATTAATTCTTGGAAGCTATATTTAATAGTAGCATCAATTCCATAATACATCAAATCACCAGGATTAGTAACAACGTTACCTCTTGAATCATGCCCTGCAGCAGTTGGCTTAAAAGTAACATATTTATCAATTTTGTTTACAGAACCTTGTAAACCAACCGAGAAACCACTACCAACATATCTAGACACACCAATGTAAGATAAAGATGGAAGAATGTTCCAGTTGTCTTTTGCAGCGAATGGCTGAGAAAAGTGTTGATCAAAGAAACCACTTCCTGAACCAGAACTAGTCCTAGTGTCAACGGCATTAACTCCAAAAGAGATAGCCCATGGATTGTTACTGTCTTGTGCGTGAGAGCTTAAACCCATCACCATCATCACAGCAACTAAAAGTTTGTTAAGATGTTTCATACTTAATTTTTTTAATTACAATTTAGTTAATTACAAGCAAAAGTAACACCAAATTTTTTAAATACAAAATGAAATGTTAAAAAAAACCTACAAAAATTTCGCCGAAGTGGGAATTATATAACTTTTAACATTTTTCCAACTGATATAAATGCCTCTATCGCTGTATCTAAGTGCTCTTTTGTATGTGCAGCCGATAATTGAACTCTTATCCTAGCCTTTTCCTTTGGCACTACTGGAAAGAAGAATCCGATTACATAAATCCCTTGTTTTAGAAGCTCATCAGCCATTGTTTGAGATAATTTTGCATCATATAACATAACCGGCACAATAGCAGAATCACCGTCAATGATGTCAAAACCTGCTTTTTTCATTCCTTCTTTAAAATAATTAGTATTCCATTCTAATTTATCTCTTAAAGAAGTATCTTTTTCTAATAATTCAAAAACCTTAATAGACGCTCCTACAATAGCAGGTGCCAATGAATTTGAAAACAAATAAGGCCTTGAACGTTGACGCAGCAATTCTATGATTTCTTTTTTAGCAGTTGTATACCCTCCCATTGCACCACCTAAAGCTTTACCCAATGTTCCTGTTATAATATCAACTCTACCCATAACTCCTTTTGCTTCAAGGGTACCTTTTCCAGTAGCACCAATAAATCCAGCAGCATGGCACTCATCAACCATCACCATTGCATCATATTTATCAGCCAAATCACAAATCTTATCTAAAGGAGCAACTAAACCATCCATAGAGAAAACACCATCTGTAACAATTAACTTGAAACGTGCTCCAGCTTCATTTGCCTTAATTAACTGCTGCTCCAAATCTTCCATGTTACTATTCTCATAGCGATAACGCGCCGCTTTACACAAACGAACACCATCAATAATAGAAGCATGATTTAAACTATCTGAAATAATAGCATCATTTTCACCCAACAAAGGCTCAAAAACTCCACCATTAGCATCGAAAGCCGCGGCATAAAGTATAGTATCCTCTGTTCCGTAAAAATCAGCAATTTTTTTCTCCAAAGTTTTATGAATATCCTGAGTCCCACAAATAAAACGAACTGATGACATTCCGAAACCATGAGTATCCATAGCATCTTTAGCCGCCTGAACAACCTCAGGATGAGATGAAAGCCCTAAATAATTATTAGCACAAAAGTTCAAAACCTTTTCTCCTGTCGAAATTGTAATTTCAGCATCTTGCGCTGAAGTTATAATACGTTCCTTTTTAAAAATTCCGTTGTCTTCAATAGTTTGCAATTCGTTCTGCAAATGCTCTTTAATTTTACCGTACATGTTTATCTATTTAAAACGTTAAATATTAACAACTTAAACTCAAAAATTCAAGTTAAACCCTTAACATCTGATTAATTTTTTCACAAATTTACTACATCGATTTCTGTTCCTATATACACCAATGCCTTTTTTAACACTTTATATCCCAAATCCTCAATTGCATCTTGATATTCCTGAATTTGCTTTGCGTATTTTGAGTTTATTGCTCCGGTTTTATAATCCAAAAGATAAGCTTCCTTATTTTGAGTCAAAACAACTCTATCCGGTTTCAATATTCGCCCTTCTTTTTGAACAATTGCTTGTTCATTTAAAACAGTATAACCTCCATTAAAACACATACTCAATTCCGGATGATTCACAATTTCTTGTAATGATTTCAAAACCAAATCTACCTGATCAAGCTTTATCAAACCATTTTCAATTGCTTTTGTAATTGCCAGATCTACATCAGACTTATCTTTTACGAAGGCCAAAATTTCATGAACAATATTTCCATAAGCAATCGCTTCTTGTTGGTGCGTACCCCACATTAAAGCTTCGCGCTGTGCAATTTTTATATTTTTAGGCTCTAATACCTCTCCTACGACTGGTATTGTTTTTACCAAGTTTACCGATTTCGTTACTTCTGAAAGTCTGGCACTATTTCCAAATTCATATTCAAGTTTTTCTGCATCATAAACACCTTCATGCATTAGATATTTAATAAAGAACGACGCCATATTACTAGGAAATTCACCGTCTTTTCTTTCCTTTAAAGACTGAGAGATAACATATAACTGTTCTTCTGCACGCGTTAGCGCCACATACAAAACGTTTATATTATCAAGTAATTCCTCTTGTTTTTTAAGATTAAAAACCGCCGAAGCACTTTCACCAAAACCTTCAACCGCACTACTATTATCTACCAATACCTTTGGAACACCTAAATCAACATCTTCTGCATCGAGCCATAATTTATCTTTTGGCTTTCGATTATAATCCTCTTCTGCAAAAGGCATAATTACAACGGGAAATTCTAATCCTTTTGATTTATGAATGGTCATTATACGAACCGCATTATTTCCTTCAGGAGACGGAATACTAAATTTCTCTCCATTTTTATCCCAATAGCTCAAAAAATCTGCAATTCCTGCTTGATTTCTAATATCTCTCTCTAAAACGATATCCAGAAAAAACTGCACATATGCATTACCTTCCGAAGGAAGAACAAACTTTGATATAATAATTTCTACCGCCTCATATAATGACTTTTTACGAACATCCTCAAAATAAAGCGAGACATCGAAAGTTAAGAGCCATTTTTCGAAATCAGCCTCAAGTTTTTGCGCCATTCCCTGTGCGATGAAATCATGAATCGGCATCTCAATTACCATATTTGTAGCCAAAAAATGCAAGAAATTAGCTTTCGACTCTAAATCGGCACTATTGTTTAAATATTTAAGCAAGTGAACAATCAAACGAACTTCTGTAGCATTTTGAATCATCAGGGTTTCAGATGACAAAAGTGGAATATTTTGCTCTGTTAAGTAATTTGCAATTGCAATTCCCTGATCTCGTTTTCGAGTCAAAATTACAATATCTTTATATTCAAAACCTTCACGAACTACTTTCTGAATTGTATTTAAAGTTGCTAAAACATACAAATCTGATTTTTCGACAACATCTTCTTCATCTGCAAAATCTGATTTTTCAATTATCGGAAGAAAAGAAATATTGACATATCCACCTTTCTTCGAATTTGAATTTTGAAAACTATGATTCTCGTACAAATCTTTATAATCTTCATTAGAAAATTCCGTCGAGATCAACTTAAAAAAGGCATTATTAAAATCAATTACTTCACTATAACTTCTGTAATTTGTATTTAGATGTTTGATTTGTTTATCCGGATTATTAAACGGATTCACATCTTTACTTAATTCTATAAATTGCTCTGCTTTTCCACCTCGCCAACGATAAATGGATTGCTTCGGATCACCTACAATCATCAAGGTTCCTTTGTTTCCGAAATCATCTAAACCAGAAAGAGAATTATCGATTAAAGGAATTAGGTTTTGCCATTGCATCTCTGAAGTATCCTGAAACTCATCTATAAAAAAATAACGATATCGCTCTCCTAATCTTTCATAAATAAAAGGCGCAGGCTGATTTTGAATTTCGCGATGTATAATGGCATTAAACTCTGAAATCGACAAAATATTTTGTTCTGACTGAATTTTTGCCAACTCATTACTAACTGTATTTAACAGGGAAAGCGGCGTAATATTTTTTAAGAATGCCTTATAGAAATCTCTTTTTTCAAAGTTTTTATAGATCTTTTCCAGAGTTTTAAGCAAGTCTGGAATTAAATTTTCAATTAAGGCCCGATCTTTAGCCGTTTTATTAATTGCAATATCATCAAATTCATGAAAAGTTTTATTTCGCGGATTAAATTTCCCATCACGGATACTTTCTAAATGATTTGGAAAAGTTCCTCTCGAAAACGACTTTAAATCAATCCCGTTTTTATCAATTACCTCAAGCAATTCAACAGCCAACTTCTCATTTTCCGACTCAAGATCTTTACAAAGAGCCAACATTTTCTTTTTTATCTCTACAAACTCTTCAATAGACTTATCCTGAAAATGCAAAATCTCATTTCGATTGTTCTCATTCAAAACTAACCTTCCAGTTTCAAGAATTTCACGCGAAACATCCCAACTCTTGTCATCGTCGGTCTTTTCCATCGTAAAGTCAATCAACAACCTCGTTAACGTTTCGTCTTGTCCGGCTTGCGCAATGATTGCATCAACAGCCTCTATTAATAAATTTTCGGTATCTAAAGTCACCTCAAAAGTCATTGGTAAATTTAAATCATGCGCAAAAGCCCGTATCACTTTATGCGTAAACTTATCAATGGTCGAAATATCAAAAGCAGCATAATTATGAATAAGATGCTTGATAATGTTTTGAGATTTTGTTTTGATTTTAATAACTGAAAGTCCTGTTTCCTGAGACAAATCTGTCATCAAATCGAATGCTTTCGCAGAAGGTTCTTCTTTTGCAAATTCAGACAAACTTCCCACAATTCGGCTTTTCATTTCATGAACCGCTTTGTTCGTAAAAGTTATGGCCAAAATATTACGGTAAGCATCATTTTTAGGAGAAGAAAGAATAATTTTAAGATATTCTTTTACTAGAGTATAGGTCTTTCCTGAACCTGCAGACGCATCATAAATGGAGAAAGATGGACTTTGCATAAGCTTGGTTCTTTTTGTATGGTAAAAATAGCATTTTAAATATTAAATCCCAATAATGGAAGTTTTTCAAATTCTAAAAATAAAAATTCCAAATACCATTTTTTAATGCTTTTTATCGCATAAAATATTGGTATTTGGAACTTATCCCGTCCCGAGGTTTCGGAACTAGTATTGAAATTTTTAAAATAATTATGCAGTCTTTGGAAAAGCTCGTTTATTAAATACAAGCAGAATCCCAACCCCTGTAGATATTGCCATATCGGCAACATTGAAAATAGCGTTAAAAAAAGAAACTTCTTCTCCCCCCCAAATAGGAAACCAAGCTGGTAAGGTTCCTTTCCAAATTGGGAAATAAAACATATCAACTACTAAACCATGAAACCAAGTTCCGTAAGGTTCAGGAGAAAAAAGTGTTGCCAATTTACCGTGGCTGTCATCGAATATAACTCCGTAAAAAACAGAATCAATTATATTTCCTGCGGCTCCGGCAAAAATTAGTGCAATTGCTACAATTAGATATGTCGAATGGCGTTTCTTAACCGAGTCAGCCAACCAAAATCCAATTCCTACTACAGCAAAAATTCTAAAAACAGTCAAAATCAATTTCCCGTATTCACCAGGAATTTTAGTTCCCCAGGCCATTCCTTCATTTTCAATAAAATGAATTCTAAACCAATCAAAAATCAAAACTTCATTACTCCCGTAATCCAATGTAAAATTTGTTTTTACATAGATTTTTGAAAGCTGATCAACAATTAAAACTAAAAATATAAGGAAATACGCTTTTCGTAATGACATTTTATTAAATTTTGATCGCAAAAATAGTAATTTAATCAAAAAAAACGCTCCCTATGGAGCGTTAATTCTATTGTAATAAAACCAAACCGATTATAATTTAGCCTAAACCTAAACAAAATCTATTTTTTTGCAACTGACTTTGCAGCATTTTTAGGAGGATCACTAAAAAACTCAGAGATCGATTTAAGCAAACCTTTCCCTTCTTTAGCCGGATTTGCCGTTTTTACCTCATTCTTTTTCACTTCAGCCTTCAATTTAATACGAATTTTTTCAAAATCTTTCATTCTACTCTCAACATCTGAGTTTACTTCTCTGAATTTCAATACCTTAGCCATTCTGTAAGTTTTTTATAGTAAATAAATAAAATTATTAACGTTTTCGTATTACAATGATACATAAATTAATTTATATTTGTTAATAAAAATTAACACTTGTTTAGACAAAAACTAAGATTTCCCACCAATACAATATTAAAGTGAAACGATTTTAACAACTTCATTAAATCCTACAAAATATGAACGAAATCACAACTACTCTAAACGATTTTCTAGTTAACACCAAATCTTCCGCAGCATTAATTCTAAATGGAAAAGGAAAATTAATTACATCATTACACTTAGACTATGGAGATAGTGTTGCCGCAATGAGTGCTGCAATTTTATCAATGAGCGAAAAATTCTTATCAGACTTAGACAAAGGCTCTCTAAAGCAACTTTTCTTAAAAACCTCAGAAGGTGTTGTTATTGGAAACAAAATTAGCGGCTCTAATTTTTTAATTGCCTTTTCAAAAGACGGCAGCAATCTGGGATTATTAATGCGCACGACCGACGAAGTTTCGTCAGAGCTAAGCAAGAATTCACTATTAAAATAACATAAATCTATTAACACCAAATCCCACAAACTATGAGTAATGACTTTTTAAACGTATTTCTTAACGAAATGAAAACCAACGTAAACGGCTTTATTGCAGTTGCTGTAACTGAAATTGAATCTGGATTAAGCTACGGAAACATAACTGTAGACCCAGCGTTCGACCCCGAACTTGCGGCAGCTTACAACCTTGAAGTTGTAAAAGCAAAATTAAGCGCAGTAAAAGCTTTAAACTTAAAACAGGACATCGAAGATATTTTGATTACGCTATCTAATCAAATTCACATTATCGATATTTCACCAAATAAAAAATTCATGATTTATCTTGCAGCAGATGCTAGTAAGGCAAATTTAGGAATGACAAGAGCTATTCTAAGAAAACATAAATTAGAGTTGGAAAAAAACTTAGCTTAATCTAAAATTTTACAAAATTAGAACTGTCCTTAATCAAGACAGTTCTAATTAAAATATACTTTTCACTGCCCCAAATCAGACTCTTTAGTATTCTTACAAAAGCAAAATCCTAATTTCGAGCTTATCTTCAAAAAATTATAATCGAATTCTTTCAAAAGATTATTCAGCAGCTCAACTACATTCCAACAAAACATTAAACAAAAAAAACGCCCCTAAAAGGAGCGCTTATTTAAACAAATATTATTTTATCGCTGCAAGTTCTTCGCTTCGATACTCATTGTTGCGTGAGGAACGATTTTTAACCTTTCTTTGCCAATTAACTTACCTGTTACTTTACAAATTCCGTATGTTTTATTTTCAACACGGAATAAAGCATTTTTTAGATCGCGTATAAACTTTTCTTGTCTGATAGCCAACTGTGAGTTTGCTTCTTTAGACATTGTTTCGCTTCCTTCTTCAAATGCTTTAAAAGTTGGAGAAGTATCATCTGTTCCGTTATTTAAATCATTCATGTAAGCACTTTTTATTAAATCCAGATCGGCTTGTGCTTTTTGTATTTTATTTTGTATTATTTCTTTGAACTCCGCCAAATCAGCGTCAGAGTATCTTGTAATTTCATCTATCATGGTATTTATATTATTTTGAAATTAATATCATAGTTTTAATATCATCAAACTCAATTTCTATGCCGCTTTCTAAAGCATCCACAAAAGCCAAATCGTCTGTTAATGTCTCAGACTTAATATAGTCTTCATTTTTAAGAATTGCATCTTCTAAAAGACCACTTCTTTTTATTTGAACCTTAATCTTATCAGTAACTTCAAATCCAGAATCTTTACGGATATTTTGAATTCTGTTTACCAACTCTCTTGAGATCCCTTCGTTTTTCAATTCGTCAGAGATTGTAATATCAAGCGCAACTGTAATTCCGTTTGAATTTGCAACCAACCAACCTTCAATATCTTGCGATGTTATTTCGACGTCTTCTAATGATAAAGTTACATTATTTCCAGCAATAACAATATCTAGCGCCCCTTGCTTGTCTAATTGGTTAATTTGATCTGCCGAAAAAGACTGTATCTCTTTGGAAATCAAACCCATATCTTTTCCAAAACGTGGCCCTAAAGCTTTAAAATTAGGCTTAATTTGTTTTACCAAAATACCTGAATCGTCATCTAAAAGTGTGATTTCTTTAACGTTAACCTCTGCTTTTACCAGCTCAGAAATAGCCAAAATTTCGGCTCTCTGATTCTCGTCAAGTACTGGAATCATTACCTTTTGTAAAGGTTGACGCACTTTAATCATTTCCTTTTTACGAAGCGATAAAACCAGCGATGAGATGGTTTGCGCTTTCTGCATTTTGCTTTCTAACGTTTTATTAACAAAGTTTTCGACAAATTTTGGAAACTCAGCCAAGTGAACACTGCTATATTGCTCAGATCCTGTCGAACTTGTTAAATCTCTGTATAATTTATCCATGAAAAAAGGAGCGATCGGAGCGCTTAATTTACTTATCGTTAATAAGCAAGTATAAAGCGTTTGATAGGCTGCAATTTTATCATGAGCATATTCTCCTTTCCAGAAACGACGACGACATAAACGAACATACCAGTTGCTTAAGTTTTCCTGAACAAAGTCAGAAATAGCTCTTGCAGCTTTTGTTGGTTCATAATCTTCATAACATTCATCAACAAATTTTATTAATGTATGCAATTCAGAAATAATCCATTGATCTATTTCAGGTCTTTCGTTTAACGGAATTTCTGCTTCAGCATATTTAAATCCATCTATATTCGCATATAAAGAGAAAAATGAATATGTATTATATAAAGTTCCAAAGAATTTACGACGAACCTCAGCAATTCCTTCAATATCAAATTTTAAGTTATCCCAAGGATTTGCATTTGAAATCATATACCAACGTGTGGCATCTGGACCGTATTCTGCAATTGTTTCAAAAGGATCTGTCGCGTTTCCTAAACGTTTCGACATTTTTTGTCCGTTTTTATCCAAAACTAAACCATTCGAAACTACATTTTTGTACGCTACTTTATCAAAAACTAATGTTCCGATTGCATGTAGGGTATAAAACCATCCACGAGTCTGATCGACACCTTCGGCAATAAAATTGGCTGGAAAATCTTTGTTCTCGTCAATTTTATCTTTGTTTTCAAAAGGATAATGCCATTGTGCATAAGGCATTGCTCCAGAATCGAACCAAACATCAATTAAATCACTTTCACGTTTCATTGGTTGTCCTGAAGCCGAAACTAACGTAATTTGATCAACTACATTTTTATGCAAATCGATTAAATCATAGTTTGACTCAGACATATTCCCGATTTCAAAACCTTTGAACGGGTTCTCTTTTTGAAAACCGGCTTCGATAGATTTCTCGATCGCATTGTATAATTCTTCTACAGAACCAATAAGAACTTCTTCTTTTTTGTCTTCAGTTCTCCAAATTGGCAACGGAATACCCCAATATCTAGAACGAGATAAGTTCCAGTCATTAGCATTTTTAAGCCAATTTCCAAAACGTCCTTCACCAGTAGACTTAGGCTTCCAATTGATAGTTTCGTTCAGATCGAACATTCTATCTTTTACATCGGTTACTTTAATGAACCAAGAGTCTAGCGGATAATATAATAACGGCTCATCAGTTCTCCAACTGTGTGGATAACTATGTACGTATTTTTCAACCTTAAAGGCTTTATTTTCTTCTTTTAATCGAATAGCAATTTCAACATCTACAGAACGCTCTGGCGCCTGCCCCGCATCATAATATTCGTTTTTTACATATTTACCAGCAAATTCACCCATGTGTGAAGTAAATTTCCCTTGCAAATCGACTAATGGAACTGCTGTTCCGTTTTCGTCTAAAACCAACATTGGCGGTACTTCTGGCTTTGCTTCTTTTGCTACTTTAGCATCATCTGCCCCAAAAGTTGGTGCTGTATGCACAACTCCTGTTCCATCTTCGGTAGTAACAAAATCTCCGGCAATTACTCTAAATGCATTTTCGGCATTTTGATAAGGTAATACGTATGGTAATAATTGTTCGTAACGAATCTCAACTAAATCTGCTCCTTTTGCTTCTGCTAATATTTTGTACGGAAGTTTTTTATCGCCTTCTTTTACATTATCAAAATCAGCATCATCTTCACTTAAGAAAAATCCTTTTGCGAATTGTTTTCCAACTAAATTTTTAGCCAAAACAACATTAACTGGCTCAAATGTATACTGATTGAATGTTTTTACTAAAACATAATCGATTTTTGGCCCAACTGTTAAGGCTGTATTTGACGGTAATGTCCAAGGAGTTGTAGTCCATGCCAAGATGTGAATATCTCCAAAACCTTGCAAAAAGCTTGGTAGTGTTTCCGGCAATGTTTTAAACTGTGCTACAATCGTAGTATCTGTAACATCTCTATAAGCTCCCGGCTGATTTACTTCGTGAGAAGACAATCCTGTTCCTGCTTTTGGAGAATAAGGCTGAATTGTGTATCCTTTGTACAACAAACCTTTATCATAGATTTGTTTTAAAAGCCACCAAACAGACTCCATATATTTTGGCTTATACGTTACATATGGATCTTCCATATCTACCCAATATCCCATTTTTTCGGTCAAATCATTCCATACGTCAGTATAACGCATTACGGTTTTTTTACACGCTTCGTTATATTCTTCGATAGAAATGGTTTTTCCAATATCTTCTTTTGTAATTCCAAGCTCTTTCTCAGTACCTAATTCTACAGGTAATCCGTGTGTATCCCAACCGGCTTTTCTTTTTACCTGAAAACCTTTTTGAGTTTTGTAACGACAAAAAATATCTTTAATCGCACGTGCCATCACGTGGTGAATTCCAGGTAATCCGTTTGCTGAAGGCGGACCTTCAAAAAATACGTAAGGCTCAGCGCCTTCGCGAGTTGTTACACTCTTTTCAAATATATTTTCTTTCTTCCAAAAATCAAGTACTTCAGACGCTACCGTTGGTAAGTCAAGTCCTTTGTATTCAGTAAATTTTGTGCTCATTTTATCCTTTTCTTAAACGAGGTGCGAAAGTAAGGAATTTTGAGTAAAATAGAGAAAAGATGACAGAAAAAAGAGCGATATCACGAAATTTCAAGTATATTCCGCAAAAAAAAATCCTCTTTTTGAAAATTTAAGAGAAAACCTCCTTTAAAACCTCTAAAGATTTAGGCTTTTTAAATCCTTCTAAATGAAAACTATAATAATCTATAAGAATTTTCAGTAAAATTTGTCGTTCAATGACGTGAAAAATCTTCTGATCGTTTTCAAACTTTAAATCAATCAGTTTTTTTAACAAATTTGTTTCGTGTTCGGTTAAGGCACTTGCTTCATGAAAAAGTGTAAAAACTCCGTCATTCATTTGAAAAAAAGGCAAATCGATTTCTGAAATATCAGGATAAAAACCCAAATATTTGGTACTTTCTAAAAGTAAAATCAGGTGAAAATTAGAAACTTCGTCATGATGATCCAACCAAGTCAGAGCAGTTTCTAAGAATATAAAAAGTGATTCGTTTTTTTCTTCTTCCTGAATCGAGTGATGGAGCATTTCGGATAGAAACATTACCATTGTACTTTTTACCAGATCTGTATGAATACTTTGAAACGGGACAGCCGTTTTAATTTCTTTAAAGTTTTCTAATGTTCCTTTATTTTTATGTACTGCCTCAATTTCTAAAATCGACAATGGCTGAAAGTAGGCTATTTTCTGACTTGCTTTTCGGCTTGAAAATGCATCGCGCACAAAATAAGACTTCAGACCGTTTGAAAGCGTAAAACATTTTACGATTAAACTTTTTTCCTGAAATTTTAATGCCGAAATTACTATGGCTTTGGTCTTGACTAACATAAAGTCGGGTTTTACTTTTGATGGTTTCGATTTATTCTATACAAAAATCTTCTTTCTACTAGAAACCATGATAGAATAGCCAGAAATAGAGTAATCAAAATTACAACAATTGACATTGTATACGGATTGTATTTTTCGAATAAATTATATTGTCTAAATAGCTGTATTACTGGAAAATGATAAATATAAAACCCGTATGTAAAATCGCCATACTTTCCAAAATTGTTCAAATAAGGAATATTATATGCCGCAATTATTACAAGACTTCCAAATGCTAAAGGATAAAGTACTACTGTTTGTGCGCTTAAAAAATAATAACTTATTAATGCTAAAATTGAAAACACGAATATTCTTTTTTTATGATGCATCAGAAAATCAAATTTCAAAAAGAGAAAAATTCCTGTTGCAAAATATGACAAATAGCCTGGTAATTGTTTTGCCAATAATGGTTTATTAAGATAGGAATCCATAAAAACCCAATAAGATATTGACAAAATATAGAGTATTACGAGTATTAAAGAAGCTTTTTTTGTCTTTTTAATTCCGTAAAAAATCAGCGGTAAAACCAAATAAAATCCTATTTCAATTTTCAGAGTCCACAAAGCACCATTTACAGCACAAAGTAAATTACTCTCAAAAAGTCCGGGCAAGCAAGGATGTATGAAATTTAGAAAAAGTAAATTCCAAACGACATATTTATAGGTATCTATATTTGCAAAATAACCAGATAATTTCTCTGTGCTAAAAAACGAAAGGATGAAGACTGAAAAAAGAATTACAACTACATATGCCGGTAAAATTCTTTTGGCTCGTTTGACAAAATAATCTTTTATCGAAGGTGTATTGACATAACTTTTTGCAACTAAAAAGCCGCTTATCACAAAAAAACCTTTTATACCAATAACTGCATTTGAAATTTGAGATAAAAAATGGAGCTCATTATTTTGCGAAAGCTCTGAAAGATGTACTAACAAGACATTTGCTGCAAAGAAAAATCTTAAAAAATCAAAGCAATTTTTGTTATTCATAATTGATTTGAGCTAAACTTATCGAATAATCATTACTTTTTTGACTTTTGTTTCGCCTCCATCCTGAGCCGAAATAAAGATCATATAAACTCCTGAAGCAACTTTGTATTTCCCAAAAGCTGTAGTATCCCATTCTATTGTTCCGCCTTGTGAAGTAGTTTCGAAAACCAAATTCCCTTCTATATCAGTAATTTTAATATTGGCTTTATCAATTAATCCAGCGACTTTTACGGTTCCAGCAAAAGTTGGACGAACGGGATTTGGATATACATAAACATTATTTAAATCATCGTTTGCTCCTGTCGAAACTCCTTTAAAAGAAACTAATCCTTTATCTGTTGCAATAAAAACTTCACCGGTTACGCTATTTATATCAATGTCGTTTATAACATTACTTGGCAATGGCGAATTGTTTATTGTAAAATGATATTTGGTTTCCTGACCATTTGGCGAAACCATAAAAACTCCTGAATCTGCTGTTGCGATCCATTTATTATTAGATCCATCAACAACAATATCTGTTATAAATTGTTCGTATAATAATTCTTGCGCTACACCGTCTTCAACAATAATAATTGGTTTTGTTGTTAATTGGTTTTCTGTCTGAAAACTATTTACATTGGCTAAAACTCTTAATCCTTTTGTAGTTCCTATCCAAAGTTGATTGTTATTATCCGGCGTCGCAACTCGGGCGTCTATAAAAGGAAGGTTCCCGGCATCTACTCCTTGTGTTATTTTTTTAAAGACATTTCCTTTTTCATTAAACCCAATAATTCCGTTGTTGAAAGTTGCAATCCATTTTGTTCCGTTTTTATCAATAGAAATTCTTCCAAAAGGGCAACTTGAAACATTTGTAATTACTGATTTTGTTGAATAAACCTGCCAATCTCCGTTTGGCTTCAACACTTTTAATCCGTTATCGACTAAACTATTATTTACCCAGAGATTTCCTGATTTATCAAACGCGGGACCATTTACCCAAACATCGGCTGTACTAGGAATTGCTTCTAATGAACTATTTCCTGTTCCGTACAAATAAGTTGGAACATCATTTTCTACTTTTAATAATCCGGCATCAAAAGATCCTATGTAAACTTTATTTTCATTTTTAGGATCAACGGCAATTCTAATTAATGATTTAGCTCCTAAAACATCTTTATAAGGAATATTCAACCATTCGTTCTTATTAAACTTACTTATACCGTAGCTGTCTTTTGGATAGGGATTATAAACTCCTGAATAATCTCCAAAAACTGTCCACAACGAACTATCTGTTGCCTGAAGTGCAAATACACTATTTCGCAATGGTCCGCTTGGTGTATTGTTTACAAAAACTGAAGCGCTTGAAAGCGAAGATGAAAATACTCCGTTTTCTTTTGTACCAATATATAAAAAGTCTCCAATCGCGGTGGCACATGTAAAGTTTAAGGTATTATCTAAAACCTGCGTATTTGCAATTTGACGATTTAATGTCAGTTGATTATTATATACAAAAACGGTATTCGGAGTGGTTACAAACAAATTATGATTTACAGCTCGCAAATCTGTAGCGGGTTGCGAAAGTTGCGAAAACCCAACAAATGTAGTTGAGTTGTAACGATGTAAATATCCGCCGGAATTTACGGCAACGAGTTCTGTATCTAAACTTTCTACTCCGGACCAATCTCCAGAATTTACTAAAATCCACTGGTTAAAATCAATTAGATTAGCATTTGTACTATCTGCTTTTCTAATTCCGTTTGATGTTGCTGCAAAAATAAATCCGTTAAAATAAGTGGTTTGCTTTACACTAATTTCAGCTCCATTATCTCCAATAAAATAAGTATCGCCAAATTGCAAAGTCTTTAAATTAAATACAACAATTCCAAAATCACACGAAACATAAACAAAGCCGTTATGTTCCATAAAATGATTGATCTTTTTTAGATTGGCTGGTAGTTGTTTGTTGATTATATCGACAACTTTTAGGATACTTCCATCTGTTTCGTTAACTACGATCATTAATCCATTTTCGTAACCAATTATCGTTTTCTTAAATCCCTCGCTATAATAAAGAGATGAAATGGTTTGTCCTGAAAGCCCGTCAATTGTTGTAACCGTTTTAACTACGTTTGTTTGGGTGTTTTTTGTAAACAATGCATTTTCTGACCCTGCATATACTGTTGTTGAAGATTGTGAAATATCTTTTATTTCGTTGAACGAAAAATAACCTTGCCACGACAATTTATTTTGCGCAAAACTAAATTGAAACAACACTAAAAACAATATATACAGAAACCTTCTTTTCATTATTTAACGTATTCGGATAGACAAATATACTACAAACGAAAGTATTTGATTTTCCTTCTTGTGCAAATAAAAAAATGCCTTCGATTCATCTTTTAAAGACAAATGAAGGCATTTTAAAATTGTAACTTAAAACTACACTACACCTTGAGCAAGCATAGCATCAGCAACTTTAACAAATCCAGCTATGTTGGCTCCTTTTACGTAGTCAACAAAACCAGATTTATCTGAACCGTATTGTACACATGAAGCATGAATTGCTAACATGATTCCTTTTAATTTTTCATCAACTTCTTCAGCTGTCCAGCTTAAACGCAATGAGTTTTGCGACATTTCAAGACCCGAAGTTGCAACTCCACCAGCGTTAGAAGCTTTTCCTGGAGCAAATAATATTTTAGCATTTAAAAAAGCGGTAACTGCTTCTGGCGTAGATGGCATATTAGCTCCTTCTGCAACAGCAATACATCCGTTTGCTACTAAAGTTTTAGCTTCTTCACCGTCTAACTCGTTTTGAGTTGCACATGGTAAAGCTACATCACACTTTACTTCCCACGGGCGTTTTCCTGCTACGTACTTAGCATTTGGATATTTGGTTACATATTCACTTATTCTTCCTCTTAATTCATTTTTTAGCTCCATTACAAAAGCTAATTTTTCAGCATCGATTCCGTCTGCATCGTAAATATATCCATTAGAATCAGATAAAGTCACTACTTTAGCGCCTAATTGATTTGCTTTTTCTACTGCATATTGCGATACGTTTCCTGAACCAGAAACGACAACTGTTTTACCTTTAAAACTATCACCTTTTGTCTCTAACATACTTTGAGCAAAATAAACTGTTCCGTAACCTGTAGCTTCCGGACGAATTAATGATCCTCCAAAAGAAATTCCTTTTCCAGTTAAAACTCCCGTAAATTCATTTCTTAATCTTTTATATTGACCAAACATATAACCAACTTCTCTTCCTCCCACACCAATATCTCCGGCAGGAACATCTGTATCTGCACCAATATGTTTAGAAAGTTCTGTCATAAAGCTTTGGCAAAACTTCATAATTTCGTTATCTGATTTTCCTTTAGGATCAAAATCTGAACCTCCTTTTCCACCACCCATTGGTAATGTTGTTAAACTATTTTTGAATGTTTGTTCGAAAGCCAAAAATTTTAAAATACTTAAATTAACAGAAGGGTGAAAACGTAAACCACCTTTGTAAGGTCCTATTGCAGAGTTCATCTGAATACGATATCCTCTATTTACTTGAATTTCGCCTTTATCGTTTAACCAGTTTACTCTAAACATAATAACACGTTCAGGCTCAACCATGCGCTCTAAAAGCATTTTGTTGTGGTATTTTTTATTTTCTTCAATAAAAGGAATTACCGTTTCGGCAACTTCTAAAACTGCTTGTAAAAACTCAGATTCATTCGGGTTTTTTGCGCTAACCGAATCCATAAAAGCGGTAATACTTTGTGACATGATTATTAGATTATTAACATTTAAGAAAACGTTTTCGTTATTCGGGACAAAGGTAATCTAATTTGATATTTCTTAAATATTTTTTTATTCGTGCATTAAAACTTTTATCTAATTTACTGTTATTCTTAAGAAAACACATTTCAACTTTTGCGTTTTACAGTAAATTACTACTCAAATATTTAATATTTTAATATTTTTAACAAATATTCATCAATAGAACTCCTTAAACTTTTTAGTTAATCTTGTTTTTATATATTTGCGAAGATTTGAAAGCCCAAAACCATGCTCAAACCCATAATACTCACCATATTCGCCTTTTTTGGTATTGTCTCAATATCTAATGCACAATCTAGCTTAGCACAAGAAGTAGGAATAATATTCGGGCCTGTAACATTTCAATCTGATTTTGGCGAAAGAAATAATTTTGACACTAATATTGGTAATACGGGATTTGGTATTGGAGTAGTACATTTTATAAATTTTTCGTCCAACAGTAACACAGAAAGCTTTTTTAATGAGCATTTTAAAGTGAGATCAGAGTTGTCCTTTAGTAAAACTACTTTGAAAAACTATGGCGAATGGGTTGATAAAAAACCGGTAACGTTGGGCGTTTTACAACTTCAGGCTATGAAAGGAAGCACTACTTTGTTAAATCTAGGTTTTCAATTAGAGTTTTCGCCTTTTATGAGAATTCACGATTACGAAAATACAATTGGTAGCTTTAGCCCGTACGGAAGTTTAGGTTTTCAGGCGAGTTATTATTCTACAAACGTAACATCTTCTCTTGGTCCGTTGGGAACTCCAGCAACAACATTTCCAAAATATTTAACTCCTTCTGATGGTCGTTCACACGGGTATTCAAGTGAGACAGGTGTAGCAGTATCTGCTGTAGCAGGAGTTGGAGTACATTATAAATTGAGCGAAATGAGCGATTTAATGTTCGAATGTCGCTATCAAGCTTTTAGCTCAGATTGGGTAGATGGTTTAAACCCTAATAAAGCTTTATACAAAGAAAACAAATCAAAAGATTCGCAAATTTGGTTTAATCTAGGATACATTTTTTACTTAAATTTTTAAGTACATAAAGCACAAATAAAAACCCCAATTCTATCGAGTTGGGGTTTTCTATTTTTATGCTAATGCTTGCTCTAAATCTGCGATTAAATCTTCGGCATCTTCAATACCTACACTCAATCGAACTAGATCATCAGTGATACCAACTTCGGCTCTTTTATCTGCTGGTATAGAAGCATGTGTCATTAATGCCGGATGATTGGCTAAGGACTCTACTCCTCCTAAAGATTCTGCCAAAGTAAACACTTTAACTTTCTCTAAAAACGCGATAGAATCTTCTTTTTTCCCTGATTTAAAAGTAAAAGAAACCATTCCGCCAAAAGCTTTCATTTGCTTTTTAGCAATTTCATGAAACGGATGACTTTTTAATCCCGGATAATATACAGTATTAATTTTTGGATGATTACTTAAATACTCTACCACTTTTTCTCCATTTTCGCAATGTCTTTGTACTCTTAACGAAAGTGTTTTGATTCCTCTTAAAACCAAAAAGCTATCCATTGGTCCAAGAGTTGCTCCCGTTGCAAATTGTTGAAAATGCAATTGCTCTCCCAAAGCTTCATCTTTTACTATTAAAGCCCCCGCAATAACATCAGAATGTCCTCCAAGATATTTTGTTGCAGAATGCATTACAATATCAGCTCCTAAATCAAGTGGTTTTTGCAAATATGGTGTTGCAAAAGTATTATCGACTGCAAACAAAATTTTATGTGCTTTAGTGATTTTTGCTACTTCGGCAATATCCGCTAATTTCATTAATGGATTTGTTGGAGTTTCAACCCAAATTAACTTTGTATTTTCGTTAATCAATGCTTTCAATTTTTCAATATCAGTCATATCAACAAAATGAAACTTAATTCCTGAATCTTTATAAATTCTAGAAAACATTCTATAAGTTCCTCCGTATAAATCGTCCATTGCGATAATTTCGTCACCAGCTTTAAACGATCTTAAAACACAATCTGTTGCTGCCAAACCAGATGAAAATGCCAAACCACGTGTACCATTTTCAATACTAGCCAAAGCGTTTTCTAATGCAGAACGTGTTGGATTCGACGCTCTACTATACTCATAATCCGCCAAAGGTTTCCCCGGACTTGTCTGAATAAATGTCGAAGTTTGATAAACCGGAGGCATAACTGCTCCTGTACTTGGATCATGATGTTGACCACCATGTATTACTTTAGTATTGAATTTCATATAGTTACAAATTTTAATTCCTTAATTCTTGTACAAATTTACCTTTTAATTTATTCTAATCCTGATACATCTCCTTACCTTTGTATATAATTAACACTTTTTGATATGAAACATTATACTTACTTAGTCTTTTTGTTTGTGATATTTACGAGTTGTAACAAAGAGCTGTCTTTTGAAAATGAGACATTTGAAAAAGAATCTAATCTACCTTGCAAAAAAGATTGTCCCAAAATTACAATCGAAGTTCCAATTGCAAAAAATATCGCTGTTGTAGCAGATAGTATCAACAAAAAAGTTTTTACTGTAATTCGAGAGATTGTCTATTTTGACGAAGATCCCCTAAAAGCCACCGATTACAAAACTTTAACAGCAGCTTTTATCGCTTCGTATGAAGAAATGCACAAAAAATTTCCTGACGACACTTTTGGCTGGGAAGGAAAAATTAAAGGAAATGTCGAATACGAATCAGATCAAATTATTAATATAAAACTTGATCATTATACTTTTACCGGAGGAGCACATGGATATCAGGGTTTTCGTTCCTTATTGTTTGATCCAAAAACAGGAAAAACCATTTTTAACAATCAATTATTTAAAAACGAGAATGAATTTAAGGCTTTCGCCGAAAAAGAATTTCGTGCAAAATATCATATTCCGGCTAAATCAAATATAAATGCAACCGGATTAATGTTCGAAAATGATAAATTTCAGTTACCACAAAATATATTTTTCACTCCAGAAGGATTGCTATTATATTACAACTCTTATGAAGCCGCTTCTTATGCTGATGGCCCAAAAGAGATCTTTTTTTCCTATGATAGAGTTAACAATTTTTTGAAATTTAAATAAGTATTATTTCATTTGAAAGAGGAATGGTTTGGCTAAAGCCAATGTAGAAAACCTAAATTTTATCTCCAGCTAAAGCTGGAAGCAATTCAAAAAAACTAAACTCGTAAAGTTAGAAGCACTGTAGTTCCTCTCTAAAAAAACCTTTGAACCTTTGAGCCTTTGCAACTCTAAACCTTAGTCCCTCTACTTAGCCCCCTCCTGAAAATCATATTTCATTTTACGCAAAATTCTTAATGCTTCTTTAAAAGACAAATAAATACTCCCGAAAGGTTTTAGAAGTGCTTTTGCGTCAATTAATTTTTGTTTAGCATCATCAAAACCATTCAAATGGCAAATCATAAAGGTCGAAGGAAGATTCTCTAAATCTTTTAGTTCTCGTTCTGACAAAGTAATTCCTTTTTGAAGTTTTTGAAGCAACGCCATATTCGCATTATAAATATGGTACAACATTTTCCGATTAAATTCTGGAGGCTGAAACAGCATTTCGCGATCAATTTTATAATATCCGTTGTCGAAAAAGTGAATGGTTTGTTTCTCTAAAGGATAATAACTCGTTTTGTCGTTTAATCCTAACGGAACATATTCTGTAATCGTAAAACTATCATCATCAAAAACAATTGTAACAACATCCTGAGCCGAGTAAAAAAGTTTAATTTGCTCATTAATCAACTCAATATCTACGCGGGATAAAAAGGTTTTATCTCGTGATTTTTTAGGAACTCCTGCCCAACAAATTACAAACAACTCTTTAAAAACATGGTATTTTGGTGACATGTCTTTGTGACGAAAATTCATAAAATCAATAACTCCATCTAAAGTATATTGAATACTATTTCGGGAACTATTTTCGATTCCGATAACCGTTTCTGTATTTTGGTAATTTTTTTCGATTTCGCCTTCAACTGGAACCGAATTACTGCCGCGTCTCACAAAAACACTATTGGCAACTATGGCATGAATTCCTTTTTTAAAATAAGAGATTTTACTTTTGGGCTTAATCGTGACCAATCCTATAACTTTGTCTTTTGGAAGATTTGGAAAAGGCACATTTTCGTACTGAATCTTAGGAGGATTTTCGAGAAAAGCATTCACAAGATTCTGTATTCGGCTATCGTCAAAAAAGTCGTCGCCCACAATTTCGTTATCCTGATCTTCGACCCCAACAACGATATAGGAATTATTGGTTGGGTTAGAATTTGAAAGTGCACAAATATGTTTCAGAAACTTTCCTTTTCCTTCACGCGAATGCAAATTCAATTGCCTTTTTTTATCATAAAAACTGCTCTCGTCGTTGTGAGCAAGTAAGTTTTTTATTAAAAGGCGCTTGTTAATCATTTGTTTTAGACTTCTTAGATTTTAGATTATTAGACTTCTTAGAACTTAGACTTCATAGACATTCATTCTAAGAAGTCTAAGTTAGTCTAAAAATCTTAGTTAGTCCCTTTTAACAATTGTTGCCGAAGCCTGAGCAGTTGGCAGAACAATTAAATCAGAAATATTTATGTGATATTTTCTTGAAACTACAAAATGAATAATATCTGCAATATCTTCGGCCTGTAATGCATCTAAACCTTTATATACAGTCGAAGCTTTTTCGGCATCGCCTTTAAAGCGCACTTCGCTAAACTCTGTTTCTACCATTCCGGGATGAATTGCTCCAACTCTAATTCCAAACGGATTTAAATCCATTCGCATTCCATTACTAATTGCATCAACAGCATGCTTTGAAGCGCAATATACATTTCCGTTTGGATAAACTTCTTTTGCCGCAATTGAACCAATATTGATGATATGTCCTGATTTTCTTTCGACCATCTGTGGAATTATAGCTTTTGAAACATACAAAAGTCCTTTTACGTTGATGTCAATCATAGCATCCCAATCATCCACATTTCCAGTTTGAATTGGATCTAAACCATGTGCATTTCCTGCATTATTGATCAAAACGTCAATTACCGAAAACTCTTCAGGTAAATTATGAATACTATCAAAAGCTGCATTTTTATCGCGAACATCAAAAGACAAAGAATGAACCTCGGTAAAAGCCAAAAGTTCTTTCTCCAGTTCCTGTAAACGATCAATTCTTCTTCCGCAAAGAACAATTTTATAGTTGTTTTTTGCCAAAATTTGTGCGGTTGCTTTTCCAATTCCGCTAGTTGCCCCAGTAATTAAAGCTGTTTTTTTCATTCTATATTTTTATTTTTTTAGCCACAGATTAAAAGGATCTAAATGATTTTTCTAATCTATGTGAATTACTTTAATCTGTGGCAAATATTTTTTTGACCGTCTTTAGCTGAATACTAAAAACTGTAAACTGAACACTAAAATTTAAAGCACTTCTTCTCCCATACTTTCAGTCCAGATCGCAAACCAGTCTTCTTTGTCCATTTCTAATTCAACAGCTTTTCCTAACGATTGAATTCTGGCAATATTTACTGTTCCTGCTATCGGAATTACTTTTGCCGGATGCTTCAAAATCCAGGCAAGTAAAAGTGTATCTGAACCAAAACCATATTTTTTAACCAAATCAGCAAGCAATTTTTTCAAACGGCGCGTTTTTCTGGTATCTTCTCTAAAAACAGTTCCAAGCGGATTCCATGACAATGGTCTAATTCCGTGTGTTTGCATATAATCGAAACTCCCGTCAACCATTGGTTCAAAATTCGTTGCCGAAAATTGCACTTGATTGTAACTAACTTCAGTTTTCTGACGAATTAATTCGGTTTGAGAACTTGTAAAGTTTGAAAGTCCAAAATCAATAATTTTTCCTTCTGATTTTAATTTCTCAACTGCTTCGGCAATTTCATCCGCTTGCATTAACGGACTTGGTCTGTGTAATAAAAAAACATCAACAAAGTCTGTTTTCAATTTTTTTAATGATTGTTCTACAGACCAAATGATGTATTCTTTAGAATAGTCATAATGTTTAACCCTATTCGGGCGACTTTCAGCAATCATCTGAATACCGCATTTGGTAATTAATTGAAATTTTTCTCTCGAAATTTTACTGGCATGAAATGCTTTTCCAAAATCAGCTTCAGTAGTGTAAGACCCGTATATATCAGCGTGATCAAAAGTGGTAATTTTATTTTCGATACAAATTTGTATCATGTTTTCCATTTCTTTTGGCGTTAAGTTTTTGTCCCAAACACCCCAATTCATAGTGCCCGAAATTATAGGCGATAATGCTGTTTTACTCATGGTTTTATTGCGTTATTTTTGGTAATAAATATGCTTTTCTAAAGCATAATCATCAAAGTTCTTAAAAATATAAAAATAGATTCACAATTAGTCCTTAAAATTAGGTCTTTGGTCGAAGTTTTAACCATTCTTTAACATCTTACTTCTCAAAAAATATTCAATTTGCACTACTCAAAAGGAGGGCATTAAAATCAAGGTATTAAAAAGGCATTAAAAATATTTATATGGAAGAAAATACAACAACTTTAGACATTAGAGCGATAAATGAAAAAATTGAAAGAGAAAGTGCTTTTATAGACCTTCTTACAATGGAAATGAACAAAGTTATTGTGGGCCAGAAACATATGGTCGAGCGTTTATTGATTGGACTTTTAGGACAAGGGCATATTTTGCTTGAAGGTGTTCCTGGTTTGGCCAAAACTTTAGCGATAAATACTTTGTCGCAAGCAGTGCAAGGTTCGTTCAGCCGTATCCAGTTTACACCAGACTTATTACCTGCCGATGTTGTTGGGACGATGATTTATAACATTAAAGCAAATGAGTTCTCTATTAAAAAAGGACCTATTTTTGCTAATTTCGTGCTTGCCGATGAGATTAACCGTGCTCCTGCTAAGGTTCAATCTGCACTTTTGGAGGCAATGCAGGAAAAACAAGTTACTATTGGCGATACAACTTTCAAATTAGATCGTCCGTTTTTAGTACTTGCAACTCAAAACCCTGTTGAGCAAGAAGGAACTTACCAACTTCCTGAAGCACAAGTTGACCGTTTTATGCTTAAAACCGTAATTGACTATCCAAAAATGGATGAAGAACGTTTAGTAATTCGTCAAAATTTAAAAGGAAGTTACGAAAAAGTAAATGCAGTAGTTTCTGTAGATCAAATTTTGCGTGCACAAGAAGCAGTTCGTGAAGTCTATATGGACGAAAAAATCGAAAAATACATCTTAGATATCGTCTTTGCTACTCGTTATCCAGAGAAATACAAACTAGCCGATTTAAAACCTCTTATTAGCTTTGGAGCATCTCCACGTGGAAGTATCAATTTAGCTAATGCAGCAAAATGTTATGCTTTCATCAAACGTCGTGGATATGTAATTCCAGAAGATGTTCGTGCAGTTGTACACGATGTTTTACGTCACAGAGTTGGAATAACATATGAGGCTGAAGCCGAAAACATTACTTCTGTAGACATTATCAATAAAATCGTAAACGAGATTGAAGTACCTTAAAAAGATTTTAGATTTTAGATTGTAGATTTTAGATTTCAGATCTAAAATCAATAATCGTTAATCAACAATCAACAATCAAATGGATACAAAAGAGCTTTTAAAAAAAGTACGGAAAATAGAAATCAAAACCAAAAGACTGAGCAATCATATCTTTTCGGGAGAATACCACTCATCATTTAAAGGACGCGGGATGACTTTTAGCGAAGTGCGTCAATACCAATATGGCGATGATATTCGTAACATCGATTGGAATGTAACTGCACGCTACAATGAAGCCCACGTAAAAGTTTTTGAAGAAGAACGCGAATTGACCATGGTTTTAATGGTTGATATTTCGGGTTCTGAAGGTTTTGGTTCAAAATCACAATTTAAAAAAGACATCGTCACCGAGATTGCGGCAACGATGGCTTTTTCGGCTACACAAAACAATGACAAAATTGGATTAATACTATTTTCGGATAATGTCGAATTGTATATTCCGCCAAAAAAAGGTCGTTCACACGTTTTAAGAATCATTCGTGAACTAATCGAATTTGAACCAAAAAGTCAAAAAACAGACGTTGGAGCTGCCTTAAAATTTTTATCAGGAACTCAGAAAAAGAAAGCTATTGTTTTTATGATTTCAGATTTTATGTCTGATAATTATGAACAAACATTAAAAATTGCTTCTAAGAAACACGACATTACAGGTGTTCGAGTTTATGACATTCGCGAAGAAAAAATCCCGAATTTAGGAATGGTAACTATGCTTGATGCTGAGACTGGAAAAATTCAACTAGTCGATACCGGATCAAAAACCGTGAGAATGAATTATGAAAAACACTATCACGAAAGAGTAAATTATTTCAAAGATATTTTCAGTAAATCAGGCGCAGGAGTTGTAAACACAAGAGTCGACGAAAATTACGTAACTAAATTGTTGGGGTATTTTAAATCAAGATAATTTAGATTATTAGACTTCTTAGATTGTTAGAATATTAGATTTTAAACAAGATTGAAGAATAAAAACATCAAATAAAAAATCCGCTTAGATCAGTGTCATCTGTGTGCTATAATTAAGCATTCATTTTAGAATAAAATCTGAAATCAAAAAATCAAATGAAATTAAAATTTTACATATTTTTATTTTTACTTTCCTCATCTATTTTTGCCCAGCAAAAACAAGTAGAGACAAGCATTGATACTACAAAAAATAAAATTGGAGCTGAGTTTAAGTTAACGCTTAAAACTGTCGTGAGTTCAAAATCGAAAGTTGTTTTCCCTAAACTAAAAACGATTGGTCCGCTAGAAGTTATTCAATCCTATCCAATTGACACCGTAAAAAAAGATGGTAATTACGAGCTAATCAAAAAATACGGTTTGACTCAATTTGATTCTGGAAAATATACCATTCCGAGTATTAAAATTTTAATTGATAAAAAACCTTATTTATCAGATTCTATTCGTGTTGAAGTTGCCAATGTAAAAGTTGATACGTTGCAACAAAAAATGTACGATATTAAGGATATTACTGGACCTGAAAGCAATAACGATTGGTTAGTTTATCTTTTAATTATACTGGTTATTATCGGAATTGGTGCTTTTGTTTATTGGTTTGTTAAAAAACGTCAACAGAAAAAAATCACCGAGGAAGTTTATAAAACACCTATCGAAAAAGCGACAAGCTTACTTAATAACTTAGAACAAAAAGAACTGGTTCAAAAAGGTGAAATTAAAGAATACTATAGCGAACTTACAGATATCGCTCGTAATTATATTGAAGAAGCGATTCATATTCCAGCAATGGAAAGCACGACTTCTGAATTGATTCAAGCAATTAGAACTGCTTCGACCAAAAAGAAAATGACGCTAACGCCAGAAACCGTTGAAAACTTAGAACGTGTTTTACGTCAGGCCGATTTAGTAAAATTTGCGAAATCTAAACCTCTTGAATTTGAAATTACCGAAGATCGAAATAAAATTCAAAAAGTAATTTTGACACTTGATAATGCGATCCCAACAGAAGTTCCTGAAGAAGAAAATCAATTATTGAATGAGGCTCAAAAACAAAAACAAATCAAGCTTCAATTACTAAAAAAGCGCAACAAACGCATCGCTATAGCAGTTGGAACAGTTTTATTTTTATTGATCGCCACTACAGCATTCTTTATCGTTACAAAAGGATTCAAATATGTTAAGGATAATGTTATTGGACATCCAACTAAAGAATTATTAGAAGGGCAATGGGTAAAAAGTGAATATGGTAATCCAGGCATTTTAATCGAAACTCCAAAGGTTTTAAAACGAATGGATACGCAAAAAGTATTACCTAAAGAAGCAATGGCTTTGATTAAGGAAATGCAGCTTTTTACATACGGAAGTATGATTGATAACTTCTACGTTACGGTGTCAACCAGTAAATTTAAAAATCCGACTGATATTGATTTAGCAAAAGCGCTAGAAGGAACTTTAAAAATAATTGAAGTTCAAGGAGGTCAAAATATTATCGTAAAACAAGAAGATTTCCAAACTGGGCAAGGTATTCAAGGATTAAAAGGATATGGAACAATGACGGTTTTAAATCCTGTTGATAAAACAAGTGAAAAGGCATATTACGAAATTTTACTTTTCAAACAAGATCAAGGATTACAACAAATCATGATTTTACACGAAGAAGGCGATACGTATTCGAATGACATTACAACTCGAATTTTAAATTCTGTTGAACTTAGAAAAGCAAGCAACTAATGAATAAAATAACTTTTTTAAATCCAGAATTCTTTTGGTTGTTTCTATTGATTCCAATTGCTATTGCTTGGTTCTTCTGGAAACGCAATCAGCAATCGGCTACTTTAAAGATGAGTTCAACTCAGGGCTTTAAAAACAGCGAATCATGGTTAACAAAGCTAAAACCTGCTTTGTATGTTTTTAGAGTTATTGCTTTGAGTTCGTTAATTATTGCTCTTGCTAGACCAAGAACTGTAGATATAAGCAATCAGACCAAAACGACAAAAGGAATTGATATTGTAATGGCAATTGACGTTTCGGGAAGTATGCTTGCCAAAGATTTAAAGCCTAACCGTATGGAAGCTTTAAAAAAAGTGGCCGCTGAATTTGTGGGAGAAAGACCAAATGACAGAGTTGGATTGGTTTTATATGCTTCTGAAGCTTATACAAAAACACCGGTAACTAGTGATAAAGCGATTATTCTAGAAGCGATTAAAGACATTAAATACGATACTGCTTTACAAGATGGAACCGGAATTGGGATGGGTTTAGCAACTGCTGTAAATCGTCTTAAAGATAGTAAAGCCAAAAGCAAAGTAATTATCCTGATGACGGATGGTGTTAATAATGCCGGTTTTATTGAACCTGAAACAGCAGCCGATATTGCAAAACAATACGGAATTAAAGTTTACACGATTGGAATTGGAACCAACGGAATGGCGCCATCTCCATATGCTTATGCACCAAATGGAGGATTTTTATTTAAAATGCAAAAAGTAGAAATCGACGAGCAATTAATGAAAACTATTGCACGTAAAACAGATGGAACTTATTTTAGAGCAACGAGTAATGATAGATTGGCAGAAATATATAAAGCCATCAACAAATTAGAAACTACTGAAATTCAAGAATTAAAATTCTACGATTACGACGAAAAATACAGAGGTTTTGTTTTACTTGCAGCCTTTTTATTATTGTTAGAAGTAGGTTTACGAAATACGGTTTACAGAAGCTTTATTTAAAATATTTTAGTCTCAGTCTCAGTACTCAGTAAATCACTGAAAACTGTGACCGAAAACTGAAAACTAGAATTAAAAAATGGAATTAGACGAAAAAAAATATTTATACCTTTTATTCTTACTACCAATTGTGGTATGTGTTTTTCTTTTCAATATGTATTGGAAAAGAAAAAAACAGCTTGAATTTGGTGATCTAGAAATGGTAAAAAAACTAAGCCCGGAGCGCTCTGTTTTTAAACCTGTATTAAAAATATCTGTGTTTCTTTTGGCACTTGCCTGTTTAATTATCGGATTAGTAAATCCGAAAATTGGAACAAAAATGGAAACCGTAAAACGTGAAGGTATTGATATTGTTTTTGCAGTAGACGTTTCTAAAAGTATGCTTGCCGAAGATATCGCACCAAGTCGTTTAGAAAAAAGTAAACAACTGGTTTCGCAAATCATCAATAATTTAGGAAGCGACAGAATAGGAATTGTAGCTTATGCCGGAAGTGCATTCCCGGTTTTACCAATTACTTCTGATTATAGTGTTGCAAAAATGTTCTTGCAAAGTATGACTCCAGATATGGTTTCATCTCAAGGGACTTCTCTTGACGAAGCTATTAGATTGTCATCGACTTATTTCAACGAAAAAAGCAAAACCAGCAAATTATTGATTTTAATTTCTGATGGAGAAGATCATTCTGAAGGAGCATCGGCAGCCGCAGAAGAGGCTAATAAAATGGGAATGAAAATCATAACCATTGGTGTTGGAACAGAAAAAGGTGGAACAATTCCGTTAAAAGAAAATGGCGTAGTTAAAGGTTATCAAAAAGATCAAAACGGCGCAACAGTTATTACAAAGCTTAATCAGGAAGGTTTAAAAACCATTGCAAAAGCCACAAAAGGTGGTTATGTTTATGGAGGAAATACAAAAGAAGTTCTGGAATATATAAAAAACGCTTTAAACAACATTCAGAAAACTGAATTTGAAGCTACTCAAATGGCCGATTTTCAATCGCAATATCAATGGTTTATTGGCTTTGCTTTCTTATTATTGTTTATTGACATTTTCCTTTTAGAAAGAAAAACAAATTGGATAAAAGAGTTGAATTTATTCAACGAAAAGAAATAATTGCTCTGATTAAATTCGGAACAAAAAATTAAAAAAATTAGAATGAAAAATTTACTTCTTTATATTTTACTAACGTTTTCTTTGGCAGTTTCTGCTCAGGAAAAGGACAAAACATTGCCTGATGCCAATGAAGAATATAAGCAGAATAAATTTGCTGATGCTGAAGCTAATTATCGAATTTCGGAATCAAAATTTCCAAAACGTGCAACTGCTCCTTATAATTTAGGAAACACCATTTACAAACAAAATCAAACTTCTGAAGCTAAATATGCTTATGCGAAAGCGATAAAAAATGCTAAAACAAGACCTGAAAAACATAAAGCATTTCACAATTTAGGGAATGTTTTTATGAAAGAGAAAAACTATACGCAAGCTGTTGAAGCTTACAAGGAAGCTTTGCGTAACGACCCTACTGACGACGAAACTCGTTACAACTATGCTTTAGCAAAACAAAAGCTAAAAGAAAATCCTCCTAAAAACGATCAAAACAAAGACAAGGATAAAAAGGATAAGGACAAAAATAAAGACAAAGATAAGGACAAGGATAAAAATAAAGATAAAGACAAGGATAAGGACAAAAAAGACGACAAAGGCGACAAAGACAAGGACAAAAAGGATGGTAAAAATGACCCTAAAAAAGATGACAAGTCTGATAACAAAGGTGAACCAAAACCACAGCCCGGCGGAATCTCAAAAGAACGAGTTCAGAATTTATTGGATGCTGTAAACAACGAAGAAAAGAAAATTCAGGATAAAGTAAACGCCCAAAAAGTAAAAGGAAATCCTAGAAAAACTGAGAAAGATTGGTAGTATTTTGGGTTAATCGTTTATTCGTTTAACTGTTAATTCGGATAAGCAATAAAACTGCAAAAAAAACGATTAAACAATTTACCAATTAAACGATTAAACATAAACAACGATTAAACAATTTAATGAAAAGATATTTAATTCTATTACTATTCACTTTTCAAGGACTTATGGCTCAAGTTCAATTTGAAGCCAGAGTTAGCAAAAATACGCTTGGAGTAAACGAAAGACTCCGCATTGACTTTATCATGAATGTTGATGGGGACAACTTTGACCAACCTGCATTTGAAGGTTTCAAAATAGTAGCAGGACCAAGTCAGCAAATAAGTCAGTCTTGGGTCAACGGAAGAAGTTCTTTTCAAAAAATTTACTCTTATATTTTACAACCTGACAAAAAGGGAACTGTAACTATTAAGCAAGCTGCAATTGAATATAACGGTCAGATTTATAAAACTGCGCCTATAAAAATCGTTGTTACCAATGCCGTTGCACAAGAAAGAGATCTTAATGACAGACCACAAGGATCCGGAAATGAGATGTTGAATCTTGTTGCCGAAATTTCAAAAACTTCACCTTATTTAAATGAACCAATTACGGTTGTATATAAGCTATACTTCAATAATATTAACGTAACCGGTTTTAAAGAACTTGCTAAACCTAAATACAATGATTTCTGGAATCAGAATATTGATATTAAGCAATTAGCCGTTGAAGAAGGAAGTTATCAAGGTCAAAGATGCTATTTTGTGATCTTAAAAAAGACCATTTTATATCCTCAAAAATCAGGAAGATTAACGATCGAACCGCTTTCACTAGACATTGGTGTACAATTACCAACAAATCGTCGCGATATGTTTGGTCAAATGATTATTACAGATGACAACAAGGTAGTTTCGGCCGGAGCCAAAACAATCAATGTAAGACCGTTGCCAGAATCTAACAAACCTGTAGATTTTAGTGGTGCTGTTGGTAAGTTTGATTTTACAGTTACGCCTTCAAAAACGACTCTTAAAAACGGAGAAAGTTTAGATTTAATTGTTACCGCTTCTGGAACTGGAAACATGAAGTTATTTACGTTACCAAAACCTGTTGTGCCAAATGCATTAGAAATGTACGATCCTGTTCATGACGAAAAAGTGACTACTTCGCTAGCCGGAATGTCAGGAAAAATAACAGATAAGTACACTATAATTCCACAATACAAAGGGAAATATGCTATAAAACCAATGCAGTTTTCTTATTTTGATTTGAACTCAGGTTCTTATAAAACGATCACTTCGCCGGAAATCATGGTAGACGTTTTAGATGGTCCTGTTCAAGCAGAAACAAATGCAACTGTATCTAAAAATGTAATTTCGAAAACAGAGCAATTTAAATATATCAAACCTAAAACAACTTTAGTTTCAATCGCTAAAAATGATTTCTTAGGGTCTAATTTGTATTACACTTTACTTTTCTTGCCTTTTATAATTATACCAATTATTATTCTAGCTAAGAAGAAAAAAGAAGCTATTGACGGCGATATTACTGGTAACCGAATTAGAATGAATAATAAATTGGCGAAGAAATATTTATCTCAAGCCAAGAAACAAATCAATAATAAAGAAGCCTTTTATATTGCTTTGGAAAAAGCGATGCATAATTTCTTAAAAGCGAAATTACACATTGAAACTTCGGAGATGAGCAAAGACAATATTCAGGAATTGTTGTTATCAAGAAATGCAAATCCAGAACAGGTTCAAAGTTTTATTGATTTGACTGAAAACTGCGAATTTGCACGTTATGCTCCGGCATCGAGTGCGTCTATTCAGCAAGATTACGACAAAGCTGTTTTGATTATTTCAGCATTAGAAAAACAAATCGTTTAAACTTAATACAAACCCGACAGGTTTTAAAAACCTGTCGGGTTTAAAGAAAATAAAATGAAAAATATAGTATATCTCTTTTTATTAATCTCTCAGGTTTTCTTTGCTCAAAGCAGCTTTGAAAAAGGAAATGCTTTGTATCAAAAGGGACAATATCAGCAAGCTGTTAATGTGTACGAAAGCATTATTAAGGAAGACAAACAACAATCGGCTGAATTGTATTTTAACTTAGCTAATAGTTATTACAAGCTTAACAAAGTAGCGCCTTCTATTTATAATTATGAGAAAGCATTAGTTTTAAAACCTCACGATCCAGATGTTTTAAACAACTTGAAGTTTGCCAAAAAACTAACTATTGACGAAATTAAAGAAGTACCAAAAGTTGGTTTTGCCAAACTGATTCAGAATTTTACAGGTATTTTTAATTATAACACTTGGGCAAAAATCTCAGTAGGAATTGCATTTGCCTTCTTATTGGCATTTATCGGATATTACTTTTCGCAGCTTACACTTTCAAAAAGAATCTATTTCATTATAATGTTTGTTCTTTTGGTCGCTTTACTTTTGAGTCTTTCAGCCGGAATGTCTGAAAAAAGTCATTTCGATAACGATCGTCCAGCAATTGTTTTTGCCGAATTAAGTGAAGTACACAGCGAACCGCGAAAAGCCGGTTCAGCCATTTTATTGTTGCATGAAGGCGCTAAAGTTTATGTTAAGGAAACTGTAGGTCAATGGAAGAAAATTGAATTAACAGATGGAACTGAAGGCTGGATTGAGAGTACAACAATTAAAGAAGTGAAATAAAATTTTAAAACTTCAAATAAAAAAATCCCAAATTCCAATTTTATAAACTGGAGTTTGGGATTTTTTTATCATTATGAGCTTTATAAACCATATAAGTGATATAAGTTCAGCTTAGCTTAAGCAAGCGTATAGCTTATATTTACTTATATCACTTATATGGTTTAAAATTAAAAAGTATATATTTTATTGGGAATAACACAATAATCTAACTTTACATCAGATTCAAAAACATCTTCAATTTGGTTTTCGGCTTCAAAAAAAGAAAGACCAATTTTGATCGTTTCGGGTTTGCATTCTGATAGAAATTTATCATAAAAGCCCTTCCCATATCCCACTCGATTCCCTAACGTATCAAAAGCTAAAAGCGGTACAAAAACCACCTCTATAGTTTGCGATGGAACTAGCAAACCGTTTACTGGTTCCGGAATATTATATTCGTTTTTCTTTATTCTGGTATTATCGGTTAGTAAGAAATGTGACATTCCCCGAGTCTCGAAATCACTTTTTGAAACTACTATTTCTTTATCTTTTCCAGAAAGCAAATGCAAAACATATTCCGTATTTACCTCTTTTTGTTCTTCGATAGGAAGAAAAACATGATAATAACTTTTGTCCCAAATAGGCAAAGTGATTAATTGATTAGCAATCGCTAAACTCTTTTCTTCAATTTCATCTTCTGAAAGTTCTTTTCGAAGATTTTTATATTTTAAACGTAACTCTTTTTTATTCGTCGGCATGATCAGGGGGGCTATTTTTGGACATATGATAAATGGCATCACCTTCGTAAACAATTGGCGAATGATTGGCGTTGATTACAAATCCATCGTGAGGCGCTTTTACTTTTTGCTCAAATTTACCAAACGGATCTGTAATAATAGCCAAAATAGTTCCTTTGGTTACAAACCTTCCAATCATATTAAAATCGTGCAGTAATCCAGAACATTTAGCACGCATCCAAACGGAATGTTTAATATAAATGGATGGATCTTCGGCATGTTCAACCACTTGTTTAGGATCAAGCATTTTTAAATAATGCAACAAACGCTTCACTCCCATCACGCCTTCATTTGCAATATCATTATTAATATCCAGCGATTTCCCACCTTCAAAAAGCAACATTTTTACATTGGCTTTTTCAGATGTATTTCTAAAAGAGCCATTAATATTTTTAGAATATAAAGTAAACGGAGCATTAAAAACATCTGCCAAAAGTTTTAGTTCTGGATTATTCTCCGTGATTCTAATTTGTGGTGCATTAAATCGGCTCGCTCCACCAGCATGAAAATCGACGGCATAATCTATAATAGGCAAAACCTCTGCAACAATATGATAGGCAAAACGGCTTGCGAGAGAACCTTTTTTACTTCCCGGAAAAACCCGATTTAAATCTCGTCCGTCAGGAAACTCACGCGACTTATTCACAAAACCGTACATATTAATAATTGGAATACAAATAATAGTTCCTCTCGAAGGACGATTTATTTTCTTGCTTATAATCTGTCGAACAACCTCTACTCCATTAATTTCGTCACCATGAATTCCCGCGGAGAACAAAACTATTGGACCTTCAATTTTAGAACGTCTTACAATAACCGGAATATTTAGCTTTGTGGTAGTGTGTAGTCTGGCAATTTCGACGTTTATTGTTTTATTTTCTCCTGGCAAAATCGATTCGCCAAAAATAACCAAGGGTGTATTATTTTTCATATGAAATTATAAAATCTAAATATAGAAATTATTCTTTTGATTTCGTAAATTTGAAACTAAATCAATGTTAAGCTTTTTTACCAAAATCGGAATGATTTCTAGAGAAGCTTTTCAGATATCTTCAGAAAAAAAACAGAATGCAAAAACCGTCCTTAGATCTTCAAATCCAAACCTTGCCAGACAATCCTGGTGTATATCAATATTACGATAAAGACGGAAAAATTTTATATGTTGGAAAAGCCAAAAACCTAAAAAAAAGAGTCTCTTCTTATTTCAATAAAATTCACGACACGGCCAAAACCAATGTTTTGGTTAAGAAAATTGTAACGATAAAACACATCGTAGTTCCTACGGAAACGGATGCGCTTTTACTAGAAAACAATTTAATTAAAACATTACAGCCACGTTACAATGTATTACTTCGTGATGACAAAAGTTACCCGTGGATTTGCATTAAAAAAGAACCTTTTTCGCGAATTTTTTCGACAAGAAGAATGGTCAAAGATGGCTCTGAGTATTTTGGCCCTTATACCAGTTTTAAAACCGTACATACAATTTTGGATTTAATCAAAGAATTGTATCCATTACGAACTTGTAATTACGATTTAAGCAAATCTAATATTGACTCCGGAAAATTTAAAGTTTGTTTAGAATATCATATTGGCAATTGTAAAGGTCCGTGCGAAGGTTTAGAATCTTTAGAAAATTACCAAAAACAAGTTGATGCGATTCGCGAAATCCTGAAGGGAAATTTTAAAGAAAGCATGAAAGACTTTAAACGCCTGATGACGCAATATGCGCAGGAATTACGTTTTGAAGAAGCGCAAAAAATAAAAGAAAAAATAGAAGTTCTTGAGAATTACCAATCACGATCGACGATTGTAAATCCGAAGATTACAAATATTGATGTTTTCTCGATTGTTTCTGATGAAAGTGCGGCTTATGTCAACTTTTTACAAATTTCTCATGGCTCAATCATTCGTTCGCATACTTTAGAAATGAAGAAAAAGCTGGACGAGTCTGACGAAGAATTATTAGAACTAGCCATTATCGAACTTCGGGAACGTTTTCAATTATTATCAAAAGAAATCATAGTTCCATTCGAAATGGATTTGGGCGAAAATATTAAAACAACTGTTCCTCAACTCGGAGACAAAAAACAGATTTTAGATTTATCTATTCGAAATGCTAAATTTTATAGAATTGAGCAACTCAAACAATTGCAAATTGTAGATCCAGATCGACATACCAATCGAATCATGGCGCAAATGCAAAAAGATTTGAGATTACATGTTGAACCCCGACATATTGAATGTTTTGATAACTCTAATATTCAGGGTACAAATCCGGTTGCAGCTTGCGTTGTTTTTAAAGATGGAAAACCGAGCAAAAAAGACTATCGCCATTTTAACGTAAAAACGGTTGAAGGTCCTGACGATTTTGCTTCGATGACCGAAATTGTGTATCGACGTTACAAAAGATTACTGGATGAAAATGAACCTTTACCACAATTAATTATTATTGATGGAGGAAAAGGACAATTATCTGCCGCATTAAAAAGTATCGACGAACTTGGTTTACGTGGTAAAATTGCCATAATAGGAATCGCAAAACGACTTGAAGAATTGTTTTATCCAGGAGATTCGATTCCGTTATATTTAGATAAAAAATCTGAAACTTTAAAAGTAATTCAACAACTACGAAACGAAGCACACCGATTTGGAATCACTTTTCATCGCGACAAACGTAGTAAAGCTGCTCTTAATTCTTCGGTCGAAAGTATACCGGGAATTGGTGAGAAAACGATGCTTACTTTAATAAAACATTTTAAAAGTGTTAAAAGATTGAAATTGGCTACTGAAAAAGAAATATCCGACGTAGTGGGAGTATCAAAAGCCAAAAAAATTGTCGACTTTTACAAAACCAACTAGCTATTTTTTATGCGTCCAAATCTGCTGTACATTTCAAATAAACGTTTATCTGTTCAGATGACCATCAGTAGCTGGAGCATAACTGCTCTTCTAATCTTACTTTTGTGTACTCCCGAAAAATCTTTTTCGCAAGACAAAAAACAAGACAGCATTAAAAGACCAAAAATTGGTTTGGTTTTAAGTGGCGGTGGAGCAAAAGGATTTGCACATATTGGCGTTTTAAAAGTTCTGGAAGAAGCTGGAATCAAAATTGACTATATTGGCGGTACAAGTATGGGTTCAATTATTGGTGGTCTTTATGCTTCCGGATATAATGCCTCGCAAATTGATTCGATTTTTAAAAGAACCAACTTCGACGAATTAATAAACGATTACATTCCGCGTTCATCAAAAAACTTTTACGGCAAAAAGAATGACGAATTGTATGCTTTGGTCTTACCTTTCAGTAATTTTAAAGTTGGAATTCCTGAGGCACTTTCAAAAGGAATGTACAATTATAATTTATTGAGCAGTTTAACTCGAAATGTTCGTCATGTTCGTGATTTTAATCAATTACCAACACCATTTTTATGTATTGGTACCAATATCGAAACGGGCGAAGAAGTACTTTTGAACAAAGGAAATCTAGTTCAGGCAATGATGGCAAGTGCCGCGTTCCCATCTTTATTTACTCCTGTAGAAATTGATGGTAAACTTTTGGTCGACGGTGGAGTTGTAAACAACTATCCCATAAAAGAGGTTCGTAATCTTGGCGCTGATATTATTATTGGAGTTGACGTTCAGGACGACTTATTGAATCGAAAAAGCCTAAAAAATGCCACGAGAATTTTAGTTCAAATTACCAATCTACAATCGATTGATAAAATGAAAAGTAAAATCAAAGACACTGATATTTATATCAAACCAGATATTCGAGATTATGGCGTTATTTCGTTTGACAAAGGCGAAGAAATAATTAGAAAAGGTGAAGAAGCTGCTTTTGCCGTTTATGAAAAAATTAAAACCTTGGCCAAAGAAGATAATTATTATAAAAAACCAAAATTAAAAATCAGCACAGATACTCTTGAAATACAAAAAATCAATAGCGACAAACTTGATAATTACACCAAAGAATACATTAGAGGAAAACTGCGATTTAAACCAGGAAGCACAATAACGTATAAAGATCTAAAAGCCGGAATAAACAATTTAAATGCTACTCAAAACTTTAGTGCCATTTCGTATTGTCTTGAACCTGACGAAAAAGGAGACGACCTAAATCTTGTGTTGCAAGAAAATCCAACTCAAACTTTTTTAAAACTTGGTTTACATTATGATGGCTTGTACAAAAGTGCAGTCTTATTGAATCTTACTCACAAAAAGACTTTCCTAAAAAATGATATTACCTCGTTGGATATTATTTTAGGCGATAATTTCAGATACGACTTTAACTATTATGTCGAAAATGGTTTTAATATTAGTTTTGGATTTCGATCCAGATTAAATCAGTTCAACCGAAATGTAACCACGAGCATTAGCAATTTAACGTTACAAAATCCTAATGTAAATCTGATAAATGTAGATTTTATGGATATTTCAAATCAAGCCTATTTTCAGACCATTTTTGTACAAAAATTTTTAATGGGCGGAGGTGTTGAATATAAATACTTAAAAATAAACTCGCCTACTCTTGCTAACGCAGAAAACATTATTGATAAAAGTAATTATTTCAGTCTTTTCGGATATCTAAAATATGACTCTTTCGACAATAAAAGTTTTCCACATTCGGGATTATATTTTTCATCAGATTTACAAACTTATTTAGCTTCATCAGATTATACTAAAAATTTCAAGCCCTTTTCTATTGCTAAGGCCGAAATTGCTTTTGCAAAAACTTTATTCAAAAGGGCTACTATTAAAATTGGTGCCGATGCAGGATTTAACATTGGCAGTGACAGCGTTCCATTTTTCGATTTTATTTTGGGTGGTTACGGCTACAACAAAATCAATAATTTCAATTATTTCTACGGATATGACTTTTTGAGTATTGCCGGAAATAGTTTTATAAAATCGCAGATCACTTTAGACTACGAACTTTTCAAAAAAAATCACGTTAACTTTTCGGCCAATTTCGCAAACTTAGGCGATGATATTTTTACAACTGTCGATTGGATTTCAATGCCTAAATATTCCGGATATGCCGTTGGTTATGGTTTAGAAACAATTATTGGCCCAATTGAAGTTAAACAATCTTGGTCGCCAGAAACGGGGAAAAGTTTTACATGGTTTAGTATTGGGTTCTCATTTTAATATAGTTTTAAATAATAACTCAATAAAAGCGTACATTTTTTGTACTCTCCAAAATTTATATCAAAAAAAATCGAAATATTTCACGTTTATAAATAATATAATTTATAATTTTACTTCATAAAAATTACGACATTTGTTATAATGAAAACAAAATGGACAGGTTTATTAGAGTATCTTCAATTCCTTATCAAGAGAAATCCTGAATAAAACTACCGAATTGAGATGATTGATCAATTTTAGATTGATTTAATTATCTGTTCACACAATTCAAATTTTTCGAATTATCTAATTTACAAATTATCTAATAGAAAAGCCATGCCATTATATCATAAACTTGGAGATTTTCCACAAAAAAGACACACCCAATTCGAAAAACCAAATGGAGGTTTTTACTACGAACAATTGTTTGGTACCGAAGGTTTTCACGGACATTCGTCATTATCATATCATGTTCACAGACCAACACAGGTAAAAGAAATTTTAAACTCATATTCGGTTGAACCAAAAATTGCAATCGGAAAAAACATAAAATCATTACTTTTTAAAGGTTTTGAATTAAAACCTGAAAACGACTTTTTAGACAGTCGAAAAGCAATGTTAGTCAACAAAGACTGTATTATTGGTTTGGCAGCACCGAAAGAATCGCTTCGAAACTATTTCTACAAAAATGCTGATGCCGACGAAATGCTTTTCATTCATAAAGGAAAAGGAAAATTAAGAACCATGTTAGGAAACATTCCTTTTGAATATGGAGATTATTTGATTATTCCGAGAGGCATTATTTATCAAATCGATTTTGAGACAGAAGAGAACAGATTGTTTTATGTTGAGTCTTATTCTCCTTTCTACACTCCGAAACGCTATAAAAACCAATCTGGTCAACATTTAGAACATTCGCCATTTTGCGAACGTGATTTTATTTTACCAAACGAATTGGAAACTCATGACGAAAAAGGTGATTTTTTAATTAAAATCAAAAAAGAAGGCATGATTCACGAAGTGGTTTATGCTACACATCCTTTTGACGTTGTGGGTTGGGACGGCTATAATTTTCCATACGGATTCTCGATTCACAACTTTGAACCTATAACGGGACGTGTTCACCAACCGCCTCCGGTACATCAAACTTTCGAAACGGCCACTTTTGTCGTTTGTTCATTCTGCCCAAGACTTTACGATTATCATCCAAAAGCAATTCCGGCGCCGTACAATCACAGCAATATAGATTCTGACGAAGTACTTTATTATGTTGATGGCGATTTTATGAGCCGTAATAATATTGAGCAAGGTCATATCACTTTACATCCAAAAGGAATTCCGCATGGTCCGGCACCAGGTGCAATGGAGCGTAGTATTGGTCATAAAGAAACCCACGAATTGGCCGTTATGGTTGATACTTTCAGACCATTAATGGTTACCGAAGAAGCAATGGGGCTTGATGATGGACAATATTACAAATCCTGGACGGAGTAATTAGTCAATGTGCCAATTAGATAATTAGATAATTTTCTTGAAACCGCATAAATTAGAAAATGTGTAAATTCAAACAATTAATTTGTAATTTTAAACCTACAAAATAAATTATCTCATTATCAAATTTTCTAATTATCACATTATAAAATGACTTTCAACGAAAAATATAAAGACAACGCACTTTTAATTAAAACATTCAATTTCGCATTAAACATAATTGACTATACTAATGAATTACAAGAACAAAAGAAGTTCGTAATTGCAAATCAATTATTAAAAAGTGGAACATCAATAGGAGCAAACTCAAAAGAATCACAAAACGCAGAAAGCAAGGCAGATTTTATTCATAAATTAAAAATTGCGATTAAAGAAGCTGACGAAACAGAATATTGGTTGTTTTTGTGCGACGCTCATAGAGAATATCCAAATTGCAAACGTTTATTAAATGATCTTTCAGAAATTTTAAAAATTTTAAATAAAATAATATCAACATCTAAGAGGAATTAGATAATTAGAAAATGTGTCAATTAGAAAATTATTTTTAATTATTAGCATTTCAAAAATTATCTCATTTTCTCATTATCAAATTATCTAATTATCATGAGTAAAGAAGTAAAATCAGTAGAATACGGATTAGAGAAAATTTTTGAAGGAGCGCAGGATTTCCTTCCATTATTAGGAACAGATTATGTAGAATTTTATGTAGGGAATGCAAAACAATCTGCACATTATTACAAAACTGCTTTCGGATATCAGTCATTGGCTTACGCCGGATTAGAAACTGGAGTAAAAGACAAAGCATCTTATGTTTTGAAACAAGACAAAATCAGAATTGTTCTAACAACGCCTTTAACGCAGGATTCTCCTATACATGCACATCTTCAAAAACATGGAGACGGTGTAAAAGTTGCAGCTCTTTGGGTTGAAGATGCCAGAAGTGCTTATGAAGAAACTATGAAACGCGGCGCACGTTCGTTCATGGAACCAACAGTTGAAAAAGACGAATTTGGAGAAGTGGTACGTTCTGGAATTTACACATATGGAGAAACTGTTCATATTTTTGTAGAAAGAAAAAACTACAATGGTGTTTTCTTACCAGGTTACAAAGAGTGGAAATCTGACTACAATCCGGAACCAACAGGATTAAAATATATCGATCACATGGTTGGAAATGTAGGTTGGAACGAAATGAATACTTGGGTAAAATTCTACGAAGACGTTATGGGGTTCGTGAATTTCTTATCATTCGACGACAAACAAATTACTACAGAATATTCTGCATTGATGAGTAAAGTAATGTCAAACGGAAATGGAAGAATCAAATTTCCAATTAACGAACCTGCTGAAGGAAAGAAAAAATCACAAATCGAAGAGTATTTAGATTTCTATGGTGGACCCGGAATTCAGCATATTGCTATTGCTACAGATGATATTATTAAAACTGTATCACAACTAAGAGCACGTGGAGTTGAATTTTTATCTGCTCCTCCTCACACCTACTACCAAGCAATTCCTGAAAGATTAGGAGTTCATATGGATATGATGAAAGAAGACATTAACGAAATTGAAAAATTAGCTATCATGGTCGATGCCGATGAAGATGGTTACTTATTACAAATATTTACGAAGCCTGTTCAAGACAGACCAACGCTGTTTTTTGAAATTATTCAAAGAATGGGGGCAAAAGGGTTCGGCGCAGGAAACTTTAAAGCTCTTTTTGAGTCAATTGAGAGAGAGCAAGAACTGAGAGGAACTTTGTAAAATCGCATTATTTTTGCATTATGCAGAAAAATTCTCTGTAAAACGATGCTTTTTTTGCAAATGTTATGTTAAACTTGCCTTTTGCTATTTATTTTTTGAACTTTCTGTATATCTTTGCACTCGCAAATCAAGAAGGGGTGGTTTCCTTCTGAATTGATATAAATTTCATAATTTATAGTTTTTTGGTTAGTTAATAGCATAAAAACTCAGTCATTCCTTGACTGAGTTTTTTTGTTTTGGTACATTTGGAATAAAATTTGCATTTATTTACCTTTATCTGGAATGTAAAATTTGTACTATGAAAAAGCTACTCTTTATAATATTAATTCTCACCACATCAAGTTTCGACACTCAGAGAGAAGATGCATTTGATACTGGAGAATATTTCAAGTTTAGAATTCACTACGGAATTATAAATGCTGGCTATGCAACTCTCGAAATTAAGGATGCTACTATAAATAACAAAAAAGTTTTTCACGCTGTTGGCAAAGGATATACAACAGGAATGTCTAAACTATTTTTTAAAGTAGAAGATTTATACGAAAGTTATTTTGACAAACAAACCGGAAGCCCATATCGCTACATAAGAAAAATTGACGAAGGCGGTTACACCAAAAACCAAGAAGGTATTTTTAATCAAACCGAAAATAGGGTTTTAGTAAAAGATTACAAACGAAAAACCGAAAAAACAATTGTCATTACAGACGAAGTTCAAGACATTATATCTTCTTTCTATTATTTAAGAAATCATCCAAACATTGACAAACTTAAAACTGGCGAAGCAATTACAATTGACATGTTTTTTGATGATGAAATCACAAAATTTAAGTTAAAATATGTAGGCCGTCAAGATATTACAACTAAATTTGGAACCGTTTCTACAATGATGTTTAAACCATTAGTACAAACAGGACGTGTTTTTAAAGAAAAAGAAAGCGTAACCCTTTGGATAACAGACGACTATAACAAAGTTCCTATTAGAATAAAAGCAGATCTTGCTGTAGGATCTTTAAAGGCTGACCTTGACGAATATAGAGGATTAAAAAATCCATTTAAAGTAAAAAAATAATGAACCTTACCGATAATTCAGAATCAATTTTAAAAGAAATTGACCTTAAATTCCAAGCTATAAATCAAAAAACTGATGTTCAATTAGAAGGATTGCTTTGGTCAAAACCAATCACTTATTGGGATTATATTCAAACAGATGCGCTTTTAAATTTACAAATACAACGCACTACATTACCTGACGAAATGGTTTTTATTATGTATCATCAGGTAAACGAATTAATTTTTAAAATGATTTTGTGGGAAATTGATCAAATTGCCGACACACAAAATATTCAAGTCGATTTTTTCAGCGAAAGATTATCAAGAATCACCCGTTATTTTGACATGTTAACCAATTCGTTCAGTATTATGGAGAACGGAATGGAAGTTGATCAATACATGAAATTTAGAAATACTTTAACTCCCGCAAGTGGTTTTCAAAGCGCACAATACAGATTGATAGAATTTGCTTCGACAGATGTTATTAATCTAACAGATCGCAGATACAAAGCAAACTTTGACGAAAACACAGATCTGGAAACAAGCTTTGAGCATTTGTATTGGCAAGCTGCCGGAAAAGATTATCATACTGGAGAAAAATCATATTTGCTTCAGGAATTCGAAAACAAATACAAAGATCCATTCTTAAAACAAATGTCTACTTTTAAGACTAAAAACATCTGGCAAAAATTCACTCAATTACCTCTCGAAGATCAACAAAACAAGGAACTAATTGAGGCAATGCGTCATTATGATAAAACAGTGAACATTACCTGGGTAATGCAACATCTTAATACTGCAAGAAAATACATACTGGAAAGTGGCAAAGGAAATGGTGAAGCTACAGGAGGCAGCGACTGGCAAAAATATATGCACCCAAAATACCAAAGACGCATCTTTTTTCCTAAATTGTGGACCGAAGAAGAATTGTCCAATTGGGGAAATGAAACCATCGCATAATTTCCTTAAAAATTTAAAAGTTTGAAAAAAGTACTCCTAATTATAATAACATTGTTTTCGATAATTTCATGTAATAAAACTGCTGAAAAAGTTGAAACCAAAATCACAACCAAACCAAAAACCAAGAAGGTAGAATTCGGCTTTAATTATACTGACTTTAATATTGTAAATGACACTATAAAAAAAGGGGATTCATTTGGATCTATTATTCAAGGTCAAAATATTGGCAACAAAAAAGTCTTCGATATTGTTGAGCAAGTAAAAGATTCGTTTGATGTGAGATCAATTAGATACAACAAACCTTACACACTTCTACGCTCTAAAAATAAAACTAACAAATTACAGGTTTTTATATATCAGCCTGATGCGCTTAGTTATTATGTTATCGATTTGAGAGACAGCATTGCAAAAGCTTATAAAAAAGTAAAACCAGTTACTCTTAAACGAAAAATTATTGGCGGAGTTTTAAAAAGTTCACTTTCTGAAACTTTAGGAAACGAAAGTGTAGAAACAGCACTTGCCAGCAGAATCACTAAAGTTTTCTCTTGGTCAATTGACTTTTTTAAACTTAAAAAAGGTGATCGTTACGGATTAATTTTTACCGAACGTTTCATTAACGGAAAAACATACGATGGTGTTGAAGATCTTGAGGCTGCATTTTTTGAATATAAAGGCAAAATCATTTACGCTTTTCCATTTGAAAGAGATACAACTTCTGGAAAAGTCGAATATTATGACGATCAAGGAAGAACGTTGAAAAACTTTTTCTTAAAAACACCTATCAAATTTAGCCGTATTACTTCTCGTTTTACCGCAAATAGATTTCACCCGGTTCAACATACCTGGAAAGCACACAAAGGAACAGATTATGCCGCTCCTACCGGAACACCAATTTCTACCACCGCATCTGGAGTTGTTGAAGCTACTGGATATACGGCCGGAAACGGAAATTTTGTAAAAGTAAAACATAACGGAACTTACTCTACTCAATATTTACACATGTCCAGAATTTTGGTTCGTCGCGGACAACGTGTTACTCAAGGACAAACTATTGGATTGGTAGGAAGCACAGGACTTGCAACTGGACCTCACGTTTGTTACCGATTCTGGAAAAACGGCGTTCAGGTTGATGCACTTAGACTTAATTTACCAACTGGAGAATCCTTGACAGGAAGCGACAGAAATCGTTTCATGAAACAAATTGAGCCTTTGAAAAGAGAATTGGATAGTATTGGTAATTTGTAAATCTCTCAAATAAACAAAACATGAAAAATGCTCGTCTAAAAGCAATTTACAATGAAACTTTTTCAGGTTTAAAACTATTTTACAGAGATACTAATATTTCTGAAAACTTAATTTCAAATTACACAATAGGTCCGATAATTCAAGAAAAAGGATTTACCGATATGTCTTCTATTGGCGGAGGTCTTTCCGGTAATTTGAGATACTTAATAGCTAGTGCCCATCCAAAAGACTTATCAAAGTTCAATCCAGACTCAGCCAAAATTGGTCATTTTCTTTTGGATTCTATCGCTTATTTTAAAGTATTAGACATTCAGAAAATTGATAACAAAACGCAAATTTTCCTTTTAAACATTCCTGACAATTCTATTTCGCTTTTTAAAAATTCAACTTCAAATCTGGAAGAAGAAATTATAGAAAAGGCAAGAAAGAAATTTAAAGACAAAATCCATTTGCCTCTAATTCCAGAATTACAAACCGAAAACTGGAAAGAAAAAACCAAAACTCCAATTGGAATATCGGATAACGGTGAGCTTTTTTTCGATGATTCAAAGATTAAAGCTGAATCTTTAAAAAGAATTGAAATAGATTCTGAAAAGAAAACCATTTCAATTAACAAAAAGCCTTGGTGGAAGATTTGGTAAAAAAAGTACTAAAAAACCACATCTTAGACTATTACAGCAATAAATGAAACGAACTTTAACGATACTTTCATCAACAATATTTTTAGGATGCTCTAATCCACATATCTTTGTTTTAAATGACACAAAACAAAATAAATACTTCGTATCAGAATCTATCAACCAAGCCTTTGAAAAAAATGAAATCGACAGATCTCCTTTAATTGTAATAAACGGAATTCCTTTTCGATACAACAAAGACCAAGACACAATCATATTACCTCTAAAAAAATCTGATATTATCAGTTTAGATTTTTTAAATAAAAACAGTAGTCGCATCATATATAATGAAAAAGAAAATGATGGTGCAATTATAATAGGAGCAAAAATTCAAAACAAATAATTTCATAAAACGTTTTCGTAACTAATTGTTATATAATTAAGAACCGCTATCCTTTTAAAAGTTATTTCAGTATTTTTGTGTTTCTAAAAAAAACAAACCTTCAATATAAAAATACAATGGCTTTAAACACAACAAACCCAACCGGGACTGAAGCGTGGAAAAATCTACAAAACCACTATAACGCAATTCACGAAACTACAATACAAGAATTATTTCAACAAGACAATGCTCGTGTTGAAAAATTCAACTTGCAATGGAATGACTTTTTAGTTGATTATTCTAAAAATAATATTAGCCAGGAAACTGTTTCTCTTTTATTAGAATTATCAAATTCTATTGGACTAAAAGATGCTATTGCTCAATATTTTGGTGGAGCAATTATCAACCAAACCGAAAATCGAGCTGTTCTTCACACTGCTTTACGTGCTCCGGAATCAGCAGTAATTAATGTTGATGGAGAAAATGTAATTCCGGAAGTTTATGAAGTAAAAAACAAAATCAAAAACTTCACTGAAGAAGTAATTTCTGGTCAAAGAAAAGGTTTTACAGGAAAAGCTTTTACTGATATTGTAAATATCGGAATTGGTGGTTCTGACCTTGGACCTGTTATGGCTGTTGAAGCTTTACAATTTTATAAAAATCACTTAAAAACTCATTTCGTTTCGAATGTTGATGGCGATCATGTAAATGAAATAATCAAAAAATTAAATCCTGAAACTACTTTATTTTTAATTGTTTCTAAAACTTTTACTACTCAGGAAACACTTTCAAACTCAGAAACTATTAAAGAATGGTTTTTAAAATCAGCCTCACAAGAAGATATCGCAAAACACTTTGTGGCAGTTTCAACCAATATCCAAAAAGTAACTGAATTCGGAATTAATCCTGACAACGTTTTCCCAATGTGGGATTGGGTTGGAGGAAGATTCTCTCTTTGGAGTGCAGTAGGTTTAAGCATTGCATTGGCAATTGGATTTGACAATTACAACCAATTATTGGTTGGTGCAAATGAAATGGACGAGCATTTTAGATCGACAGAATTCGACGAAAATATTCCGGTAATTTTGGCTTTATTAAGCGTTTGGTACAATAATTTTTATGGCGCCGAAAGTGAAGCTTTGATTCCTTACACACAATATTTATCAAAACTAGCACCTTACTTGCAACAAGCAACTATGGAAAGTAATGGTAAAAGTGTTGGACGTGACGGGAAACCAGTAAACTATCAAACCGGAACTATTATTTGGGGAGAGCCGGGAACAAACTCTCAACATGCCTTTTTTCAATTGATTCACCAAGGAACCAAATTAATTCCTACAGACTTCATCGGATTCATTAAACCATTATACGGAAACGAAGATCATCATGATAAATTGATGTCTAACTTTTTTGCACAAACTGAAGCTTTGATGAACGGAAAAACTGCTGCGCAAGTTCAGACTGAATTTGACAAACAAGGACTTTCTGCAGAAAAAGCATCATATTTATTGCCTTTCAAAGTGTTTACTGGAAATAAACCAACGAATACAATTCTTATTGAAAAATTAACTCCTAAATCTTTAGGCTCATTAATTGCTTTATACGAACACAAAATTTTTGTACAGGGTGTTATTTGGAATATTTTTAGTTTTGATCAATGGGGAGTGGAATTAGGAAAACAATTAGCCAATTCTATTTTAGATGAAATTAACACTAAAACAGTAAAAGATCACGACAGTTCGACTTCATTTTTGTTAAATCACTTTTTGAAGAACAAATAGAATTCTAGATTAGAAAAATCGCAACTTACTGAAACGCCTTAATTTAATAAAAATTAAGGCGTTTTTTCGTACGAAACAACCCGAAAAACACGTTAAAGTGCTGATTATTGCAAGTTTAGCATTACAAGGCTATTCAAATAGTTACGATTTTAACAAAATATGCAGCCAAAAATTCAAAAAAACGTTATATTATTTAATGAAATAAGAAAAAATCATTTTAATGCGCAACACATTACATAAAACTTATTTTTCTTAACATTTTGATAACACTATCTGATTTAATTGTTATAATTTTGCCAAAAACAATAAACTAAATAACAAATGAAGACAATGAAAAATTGGTTACTCACTGGACTATTGTTCATGATAGTTTCAACCGCATTCTCTCAAGGAAAAATTACTGGTATGATTACCGACGGTAATGGTTCTTTACCAGGAGCAAACGTAGTTATCAAAGGATCTACAACTGCTACTTCTACAGATTTTGACGGTAAATTCACTCTAAATGCAACAACAAGTACAGGAGAAATCGTTATTTCTTTTTTAGGTTACCAAAATCAAACTGTAAAATTTTCAGTTTCAAATGGCTCAACTGCTAACTTAGGAGAAATCGTTTTGGTATCTAACTCAAATGAGTTAACCGAAATAGTTGTAAAAAGTACGGTTATTGACATTGCAAAAGACAGAAAAACTCCTGTTGCAGTTTCAACAATTAAAGCCGCTGAAATTCAGGAAAAATTAGGAACTCAGGAATTCCCAGAGATCTTAAGAAACACTCCTTCTGTTTATGTAACTAAATCTGGTGGTGGTTTTGGAGATTCTAGAATCAACATTCGTGGATTCAACCAAAATAATATTGCTGTTATGATCAACGGTATGCCGGTTAACGACATGGAAAATGGTTCTGTTTACTGGAGTAACTGGGCTGGATTATCAGATGTTGCATCTGCGGTTCAAGTTCAAAGAGGTTTAGGAGCTTCAAAATTAGTATCTCCTTCTGTTGGAGGAACTATAAACATCCTTACTAGAGCTGCTGACAGAAAAGAAGGTGGATCTTTCTCTTCTGGTTTTGGTAACGGAAGAAACTTCAAAATTCAAGGATCTTATAGTACTGGTAAATTAGCGAATGGTCTTTCTGCTTCTGTTTTATTATCTCAAACAATGGGAGATGGTTACATCAACGGAACTCAATTTGAAGGAACAAACTATTATGTTGCTTTAGGATACGGTAACAAAAGTGGAACTCATGACTTTCAATTTACAGTAACTGGTGCTCCACAATGGCACAACCAAAGATCAACTGTATCTACAATTGCTACTTACCAAAAATATGGTTCTATCGACACACCAAACATCAGATATAATGCTGACGCTGGATATTTGAATGGTGAAGCTTATAACATCAGAAAAAACTACTACCACAAACCTGTAGCTTCTTTCAACTGGGATTATAAAATCAATGAAACAACAAAACTTTCTACTGTAGTTTACGCTTCTATGGGACGTGGTGCAGGTGCAAGTGCGGCTGGTGGAATTAGAGGAAAAGTTTATAGTGATTTAACAGCTTTCAGAACTGCTGACGGATTAGTTGACTATGATTTAATTCAAGCTTACAACTCAGGAAAACCAGTATATATTAATGGTTTTACAGGATTACAAACAAGAGCTAAAGTAGGTGGAGTTTATCAAAACACTTTTTCTTCAGGTTCGAATGCAGCAACTGGCGCAAGTACAGGGGTCACAGGTATTTCACAAACATCTTCAATCAACTCTCATGACTGGTTTGGAGCTGTTGTTAACTTAAACAAAAAATTATCTTCTACATTAACTTTAGATTTTGGTATCGATGCAAGAACTTACACTGGATACCACTATACAGTATTAAATGATTTATTGGGTGCAGATGAATTTTTTGACAACTCTGTTGAAAGCTTAAAACCAGCAGGAAGACACCTTACTACAACTTACGCTACAGATGTACAATGGAATGTATTCCAAAAGAAAGATTACGAAAAAATATCTTTCAACAGTACTGGTAAAGTTAAATGGTATGGAGCATTTACTCAATTAGAATACTCTAAAGATAATTTAACTGCTTTTGTTCAAGGAGCAATTTCTCAACAAGGTTACAAAAGAGAAGATGACTTCCTTTACTTACCAACAGATCCATTAGCTTCTACTCCTTACAAAAACATCTTAGGTGGAAACGTAAAAGGTGGTGCTAACTACAACATTGACGAAAAAAACAACGTATATGTTAACGCTGGTTACTACTCAAGACAACCATTCTTTAACTCAGTATATCCAAACAACAAATCTACAGTAAATCCTAACCTTACTAATGAGAAAATTACTGGATTTGAAGCTGGTTATGCATTCCGTTCAAGATTCTTTGATGCTACTGTAAACCTTTACAATACTACTTGGAATGATAGATACCTAAAAGGTAATGCTCTTCCAACATCAGCAACTATTCCTGCAAACACAACTTATACTGAATATGTAGGTCTTAACGAGGTTCACACTGGAGTTGAATTTGAAGGAACTGCAAGAATTACTAACAGATTCAAAGTTAACGGTATGTTCTCTTACGGAATTTGGGAATACAAAGGAAATGCAACTGTAAATGCATACTGGCAAGCAGACAATACTCCAGTTCCTGGATACACTGCTGCAACTATCTACATGGACAAAGTAAAAGTAGGTGATGCTGCGCAAGTGACTGCTTCAGTAGGAGCTGCTTACGAAGTACTTACAAGAGTTACAATTGATGCTAACTACAACTTCAATGATAAATTGTACGCTGGAATTAGCCCAAATAACTTTACTAATCCAGTAAACAAAGGTTCATTAGAATTACCTTCTTATGGTATAATGGATGCTGGTTTCTCATACAAAATGTTAACTGGTAAAAATAAAGACAAATCTGTAAATTTCAGATTAAACGTAAACAACGTTTTAGACAAAATCTATATTGCTGAATCTAGAACTAATACTTTTGCTGATGACTTTATTTCTGGTACTTCTGGACCAACTTACCAATCATCTGGACAAGTTTATAAAGGTGTAGCAACAAACAACCAAGTATTCTTCGGATTTGGAAGAACATGGAACTTTACACTACGTTACGATTTCTAATATTTAGAATCTAAATAAATACCTAAAAACGGCATTGACTTTTAGTCTAATGCCGTTTTTTTATGCCCTTTTTTGCTATATTTGTTTTAACAAAAAAATTAATTTATGTACCATTTTTTACAAAAATTCCATTCTGGCTGGGCGTATTTAGCGCTATTGCTTTTATTTATTGCTGTTATAAATGCTATTATTGGCTTTAACTCTAAAAAAGAATTCACAGCTAAAGATCGCAAAATTGCACTATTTGCATTAATCGGAACTCACACTCAATTATTGATTGATTTAATTCTTTACTTCGTTTCTCCTTTAGGAAAAGCAGCTTTTGGACAAATGTCTAACGCAGAACTAAGACTAACTTCATTGGAACACCCACTTATTAATATTATAGCTATCATACTAATTACTATTGGATGGTCTAAACATAAAAAATTAATAAATAGCGAAGCAAAATTTAAAACATTTGCTATTTTTTACGGATTAGGACTATTACTTATATTAAGTAGAATTCCGTGGAAACTTTGGTTCTAAAAACCAATAAAAAGCCCTAAAAGATAGGGCTTTTTTTATCTCGGCATATTATTTGTACAAACTCCCCCAAGTCTGAAAAAAAATAAAAAATGAGAAATAAAAAGAATATTATACTCACAACACTTACTATTACTTTTTTAAGCTGTTTTACTTATGTCATAAGTCAAACAAAACCGGCAATTGAGCCTAGAGCAGCGCAAGACACTGTTAAAAGCAACAGACCAAACTTAATTGCAATTCCAACTGACTCTGTTTTTACTGACAAAGGTTTAAAATTAAAACCATACAAGAAAAATGCACATGCCTCTTACTATGCTGATCGTTTTAACGGAAAAAAGACAGCCAACGGAAGCAGATTCAGTAACAGCGCATATACTGCCGCACATAAAAAACTTCCATTTGGAACAAGAATAAAAGTAACAAATGAAGCTAACGGAAAATTTGTGATTGTAAAAGTTACAGATCGTGGTCCGTTTGTAAGAACAAGAGAATTAGATTTATCTAAAAGAGCTTTTATGGAAATTGCCAAAAGCAAAGGAAGTGGAGCAATGAAAGTAACAATTGAAACTATAGTAGAATAAAAAAATCCCGTCTGACAGATTGTCTGACGGGATTTTCTTTTTTAAACGAACTTTCTAATACTCATGATAATTCCGGTATGAATTCCTTCATGATAATTATTAAAATCTAAAGCATCGTTAATATTACGAAGTGTAAAACCTAGACTAGTCGTATATTCATTGTAATTAACAAAATGTTTATTCTCAAAATCTTGTTCTGTTTGATATAAAGAAGTTAAAAGTAACTCTCTAATTTCATCAACTTCGATTTGCGAAACATCACCTTCTGGCTTTGTTCCTTTTCTGTATTTTGCAATAAACTCTTCGGAAACTATTGTGGACAAACCTGATAATTTATAAACTAAAACTTGTTGCGACGATATACAATGCCCAACATTCCAAATCAAATTATTACTAAATCCCGAAGGAATTTTATTCAATTGCTCTAAAGAATGATTATCTAAAACCTTCAATAGAATTTCTCTAATGGTCTTTTGTACTTCAAAAACTGAATTCATAATTTTATTTTTTTTTCTAAAATTAGGCATTTTTCAGTTTTAAATGAATTTTCTTTGTGGTCTCTTAAATTAAAAATTATGAATAAAATATATTACTTGGCTTCTTGCGACACGTGTCGAAAAATAATTAAAAGCTTACCAAAAGACAACAATTTGGTTTTTCATGACATTAAGCAAAACCCTATCACGGAAGCCGAACTAGAAGAAATGTACAAACTTGCCGGTAGCTACGAAGCTCTATTCAGCAAAAAAGCACAACTGTACAAATCGATGGATTTAAAAAACAAGTCTTTGACTGAGGATGATTACAAAAAATACATTTTAGAACATTACACTTTTTTAAGTCGTCCGGTTTTTATTATTGATGAAAAGATTTATATTGGCAATACGCAACCTGTAACATTACAGGTTCAGAAGGCTTTAGCAAAATAAAAAGTTAGCAACGAATTACACGAATTATTTATTGAGCTTAAAAGTAACACCGCAAATTAAAAAGATTATCACTGATTGGTAAAATCTATAAAATCATTTTAATTTGTGGTAAAAAACCTTTAAGTCGTTCAGCATAAAACAGATTAGTAATTTACAACCCAAGACTGCAAAGTTTTATTTATCTTTGCGCCTTTATACTCAATTATATGATACAATCTATGACAGGGTTCGGCAAAGCTTCTTTGCAATTGCCTACAAAAAAAATTACAGTTGAAGTAAAATCTTTAAATAGTAAAGGTTTAGATTTAAACGTAAGAATGCCATCGCTTTACCGTGAAATGGAATTAGGTTTAAGAACTCAAATCTCTACAAAACTGGAAAGAGGAAAAATTGATTTCGGAATTTACATCGAAAGTACCTCTGAACAAACTTCGACCAAAGTAAATGTTCCTGTTGTAAAAAATTATATCGCTCAGCTAAAAGAGGTTTATCCTGATGCTGATGAAACTGAGTTGATGAAAATGGCCGTTCGTATGCCTGATACGCTAAAAACGGAACGCGAAGAAATCGATGAAAACGATTGGGAGCAAATTCAGGTTATAATCGAAGAAGCTTTACAAAACATCCTGACTTTTAGAAAAGACGAAGGAGAATCTCTTGAAAAAGAATTCAACCTAAGAATTGGAAACATTCGTCAATACATGAATGATGCTTTGGCACTTGATCCGGAACGCGTTCAAGCAATAAAAGATCGTTTGCAAACTGCAATCTCAGAATTAAAAGTAAATGTTGATGAAAATCGTTTTGAACAAGAATTGATTTATTATTTAGAGAAACTTGATATTACTGAAGAAAAAGTTCGCTTAACAAACCATTTAGACTACTTTTTAGAAACAATAAAAGGAACAGAAGCAAATGGTCGTAAACTAGGCTTTATCACTCAGGAAATGGGTCGTGAGATTAACACAATGGGGTCTAAGTCGAATCATGCTCAAATGCAGAAATTGGTTGTGATGATGAAAGATGAATTGGAAAAAATAAAAGAGCAGGTTTTAAACGTTTTGTAAATTGTAATATTCAATTATGAAATGTTTTTTCATCTTCTTATTTTTAAGCATATTTAACTGTTATGGACAACAAGTATCTGAAATAAATAAAATTCTAAGAATACCAAACGCATTAGAATTTGAAAAAGAAATTCGTATCTATAAAGATTATTCTACATCAGAAACGATCAAAATATTGCGAATGTATGACGAAGGAAAAGACAATTGGATTGTACAAATATTTTGGTATTCGAAAAGTTTTAACAGCGTAACCAAGATTGATCAAATACAATTTCCTAAAGAGAATCTAGGAAAATTAATAGCAAAAGATGCAAACTTAATATGGTTGAATTTACTTTTGACCAATATTGAGTTTCTTCCAAGTATGGAAAGTATAGAATACAAATTAAATACTCCATATATAGATTTAGAAAAGGGAGAACAAATAATTGCCAGAAGAAAGACAAGTATTATTGACGGAAATGGATATCAGGTTTATATCAGAAACGGAAAAATTAAGAATAACTTTTCTTTTAATAACGCTGAATCATATTTAAAACATTTTCCAAAAGTTGATGAATTAGTCTCATATAATGAATTATTATCAATCTTAAAAAAAGAGTTTAATCTCTAGAAGATTGATCACATATAAATAAAGAATGAACAAAGGAAAATTAATTGTTTTCTCTGCACCCTCAGGATCAGGAAAAACAACTATAGTAAGACATTTACTTGGGAAAGAAGATTTAAATTTAGAATTTTCGATCTCGGCGGCCTCACGCGAGCCACGCGGAGAAGAAGTTAACGGAAAAGATTATTATTTTATTTCGTTAGAAGAATTCAAAAAACACATTAAAGCCGAAGATTTCCTGGAATGGGAAGAAGTTTATCGCGATAATTTTTACGGTACCTTAAAATCTGAAATTGAAAGAATCTGGGCTTTAGGAAAAAACGTAATTTTTGACATTGATGTTGCCGGCGGATTACGTATCAAACATAAATTTCCGGAACAAACTTTGGCTGTTTTTGTAAAACCACCAAGCGTTGACGAACTTAAGCGTCGACTAAAGCAACGCTCTACCGAAAGTGATGATAAAATAAACATGCGAATTGCAAAAGCTTCGGTTGAGTTAGCAACTGCTCCTCAATTTGATACTATAATAAAAAACTACGATTTAGATACCGCTAAAAAAGAAGCGTATCAATTGGTAAAAGCTTTTGTGAACAAAGACTAGAAACTTCATAAACCAATACTATTTTACATTAAGAACCGTTAGCATTGATGTAAACCGCTATTAATATTTGTATTATGATTAATTTATTTGAAACAAAAAGAAACGAGAACTACCTGAGTATTGTTATTCTTGTAATTAGAATATCAATTGCAGGATTAATGATTTCTCATGGATTGTCTAAACTGAATATGCTTTTTGCCGGAGGCGAAATTGATTTTCCCGATCCGATTGGAGTAGGAAAAACTGCGTCTTTAACTCTTGCTGTTTTTGCAGAAGTAGTATGTTCTTTCCTTCTTTTTATTGGTTTAGCCACAAGATTAGCCACTTTACCACTAATAATTACGATGCTAGTTGCCGTATTTATTATTCATGGCGCTGATCCAATCGACGTTAAAGAAATGGGAATTCTATATTTGTTATTTTACATACTTCTTTTGGTTACCGGAAGTGGTAAATTCTCTATTGATTATTTGATTTCAAAAAAGAATCGTTACTAAGCTTTTTTAATACCAAAGATTAATTTGAATGTAAAAAATACTATTTAAATTATGAAAAAACCTCTTTTATGAAGATAGGCCTTTATTTCGGAACGTACAATCCCATACATGTTGGTCATTTAATCATTGCCAATCACATGGCTGAGTTTGCTGATTTAGATCAGATTTGGATGGTTGTTACACCTCATAATCCGTTAAAAAAGAAAGCTACTTTATTAGATGATCATCAGCGTTTACAGATGGTTTTTTTAGCTACTGAAGATTATCCAAAAATCAAACCTTCAGACATTGAATTCAAATTGCCACAGCCAAATTACACCGTAAATACTTTGGTTCATTTGCACGAAAAGTATCCCACTCATGAATTTTCATTAATTATGGGTGAAGACAATCTAAAAACGCTTCATAAATGGAAAAATTACGAAGTAATTTTAGATCACTACGATATTTATGTTTATCCAAGAATTTCTGAAGAAGAAGAAAACATCGAATTAAAATCGCATCCAAAAGTTCATGTTATTGATGCTCCAATTGTAGAAATCTCTTCTACTTTTATCCGAAACAGCATTAAGGAAGGAAAAAACATCCAACCCCTTTTACCTCCAAAAGTTTGGGATTATATAGATCATAATAATTTTTACAAAAAATAAAAAAGCCTGATTGTTTAAATTACAATCAGGCTTTTTTATTACAATTTCAGCAATTTACTGTACCGTAATAGTTCTTTGTGGCGTCATACCGCACGTATCATCTCCTTTTTTAATACTCACTTCGGCCTTAACTACATAACTACCTGCAGTACTATAGGTATGAGAAACCTCTTTACCAGCCACAGGAGCTGTCCCATCACCAAAATTCCAAGTTACTGCTTGCACAGTTCCACTTCCTGCATAAGTTAATGAAAAATTAATCTTCTTAGAATTAGCTGCATCTGGTGTATGCTCAAGTTTAACTAATACTGATTCCCCTGTACAATCGACTATGGATTCTAGTGCTTTACTACAAGAATTACCTATAAAGGCCATAGAAGCTAATATTAAAATTATTGCAAATTTTTTCATTTTATTAGATTTATCTGTTTTGAAACTCAAAATTATTACTAAAAAAAACAAAAAACAATGATTTCAATCATAATCTGTTACCAAAAAACAACTTTAATTCTTTTGAAATAACCTCAAAAAATGAATTAACATTATTGTTTTTAGCCGCCAGTAAATACACAAATTCCTCAGGTACGTTGTAGCTATTCCATAATAACTGCAATTTATTTTCTTTAATATATTTTCTTGCGTTACAATTCCAAGTTATAGCCACACCAGAATTTCTGGACAACATTTCTAACATTTCAGATTCTGACGGAATTATGTAATTAGGAACCAAGGAGGGTCTTTTTTTATTAAAAGCATGTAGCCAAAACACTTTTATATGCGGAATTCGAGCATCATGGCTATACCATTTTTGCGCGTTGAGCCATTTTTCAATTTCGGTAAAATTATCCGATTTTAACACTTGACGAAAATCTGTTATATCCAAACTTGTTGGAGCAACCATTATCAATTTAATCTTCCCAACGATTTCATAAGTCGTATCAAAAGTATCAAACCTTTTGGTCGTAATTGCAAAATCAAGTTTTTTAGCATCAACCAACTCAAAAAGTTCATCATTTTCGGCAAAAGTAAAATCGATTAAATCGAACTTTCCAATTAAAAGATTTCCAATGCAGTCAAAAAGATGCCTCGAAATCCCAACGGAAATTAATCTATTGGCATTCTCAGCTTTAGCTCTAAAACTATTCTCAACATTCTCAAGTCTATCAAGCGCATCAATAATTAAATTATTGAGTAACTTAGCGTATTCTGTTGCTTCGACACCTTTTGATTTTCGATTAAATAATTTATTTCCCACATGCGCTTCCAGCATAGAAATTTGCTGGCTAACGGCAGGCTGACTCATAAACAATTCTTTGGCAGCGATCGAAAAATTACCATTTTTATAAACCGCTTTAAATGTTCTGTACCATTCAAGATTTACCATGATATAAATTTATTTATAACAAACATAGTTTATTTTATTTTTACTGATATCACATTAACCGTAAATTTGATCAAAATTTAAACTTATGAAAAGATTAGCATTACTTACAATTATAGCATTCACAGCTTTTAGCACATCAGCTTCAGCTCAAAAATCAACTAAAAAAGGTATGAAAAAAGTATTATTTGTTGTTACCAGTAACGATAAACTGGGCAATACAGGAGAAAAAACAGGATTTTGGTCAGAAGAATTTGCTGCACCATATTATGAATTATTAGATCAGGGAGTCGAAATTACTATTGCAACTCCTCTTGGGGGGCAGCCACCAATTGACCCAAAAAGTGCAGATCCAGCCTCAGCAACAGAAGACACAAAACGTTTTGATGCAGATAAAACATTACAAGAAAAACTAAAACACACACACAAACTTTCGACTATTAATCAAAAAGATTACGACGCTGTGTTTTATCCTGGAGGACACGGGCCACTTTGGGATTTAGTTGAAGACAAAAATTCAATTGCTCTAATCGAATCTTTCTACACGCATAACAAACCAGTTGCTTTTGTTTGTCATGCTCCTGCTGTTTTGAAAAACGTAAAAGTAAATGGCGAATACTTGGTAAAAGGTAAAAAAGTAACCGGCTTTACGAATGAAGAGGAAGAAGCAGTTGGTTTAACTAAAGTTGTTCCTTTTTTACTAGAAGATGCTTTGACAAAAAATGGAGGTAAATTCTCAAAAGGTCCAAACTGGCAACCTTATGCAGTCGAAGATGGACTTTTAATTACAGGACAAAATCCAGCTTCATCTAAATTAGTGGCTGGTAAATTATTGAAAAAATTGAGTAAATAAGGTTCTAAGTAAGTTTCTAAGTTACTAAGATTGAAATATCTTTAAAGAAAACTTAAAAACTTAGTATCACAATAAATATTAATAAAAAGATATCAAGTTGCTAGGATCAAAAACTAAGAATCTTAGCAGCTTAGTATCTCACAAACTTAAAAAAAAATGCTAAACTTTGAATTATACAATCCGACGAATTTAATTTTCGGAAAAGGACAAATTGAAAAACTTTCGACTTTAGTTCCAAAAGATGCCAAAATTCTATTGGCTTACGGTGGTGGAAGTATTTTTAAAAACGGAATTCACGAACAAGTCATCAACAATTTAAAAGGTTTTGATATTGTTGAATTTGGCGGAATTGAGCCAAATCCGCATTTTGAAACTTTAATGAAAGCGGTTGAAGTTATTAAAGCCGAAAAAATTGATTTTATATTAGCTGTTGGCGGCGGATCTGTGATTGATGGTGTTAAATTTATTTCGGCAGCAGTAAATTTTGATGGAAACCCAATTGATATTTTACAAAAACGTTTGCTGATTAAAGAAAACGCGATGCCTTTTGGAACTGTTTTAACTTTGCCTGCTACAGGAAGTGAAATGAATTCTGGAGCTGTTGTTACAATTCAGGCAACTCAAGAAAAATTGGCCTTTGGCGGAAGCGCAATGTTTCCTAAATTCTCAATTTGTGACCCAACGGTTATTGCATCTTTACCAAAAAGACAATTACAAAATGGCGTTGTAGATGCATACACGCACGTAATGGAACAATACTTAACATATCCACACGAAGGATATTTGCAAGACAGAATCGCCGAAGGTATTTTACAAACTTTAATTGAAGTAGGACCAAAAGTGGTAGAAAATCCAACAGATTATGCTTTGGCTTCTAACTTTATGTGGAGTTGTACGATGGCGTTAAACGGATTGATTCAAAAAGGTGTTCCATCAGATTGGGCAACACATATGATTGGTCATGAATTAACTGCTTTGTACGGTATCGATCATGCTAGAACTTTAGCTATTATTGGTCCAAGTTTATACAATGTTATGTTTGATACTAAAAAGGAAAAACTAGCACAATACGGAAGACGAATTTTTAATCTAACAGGTTCTGATGATGAAGTTGCAAAAGAAGCAATAAACAAAACCGTGGAGTTTTTTCACACTATGGGAATGGACACTAAATTATCGCAATACACAGATGATTATAGTAAAACTGCCGACTTTATAGTAAAACGTTTTGATGAAAGAGGCTGGAAAGGTTTAGGCGAAAAACAATTAATTACACTAGACAAAGTAAAATCGATTGTGGAGTTAAGCTACTAAATATAAAAATTCCAAATTTTTTAAATTCCAAATTCCAATGATCTTTGTGTTATTGGGATTTGTTTTTTTTTTATTTGGGATTTAAATTTTAATACGAGACGAGTAGAATTTGAAATTTCAAAAAAAAGGCGTTCTTATCTATTATAGGAACGCCTTTTTACAATACTAAAACAAAACTAACTAACTCAATTCTTGCTAAACTCATTAAATTCTAATTTATAAGTAGTTACAACGTAAGGATTGTATTTTTATTGTACAAATTGTAAAATATTTTTATTTTATTTTTAAACCTCCTGAAAACCATTACTTTTAAAGCTGAAACCTAAATTTCTTAAAACAGTTTTTGTATTATTACTACTTTATTAAGTACTTTTGTTTTAAATTATTAAAAAAATGAGCGAAAAGTTAAAATTTGCAGTAATTGGAGGTGGAAGCTGGGCAACGGCAATTGCAAAAATGCTATGCGTTAATCAACCTGAAATTGCTTGGTATATGCGTAACGATGCTGCAATCGAGCACATTCAAAAATACAAACACAATCCAAATTATTTAAGTTCGGTAGAATTTGATACTCAAAAACTTAAATTAACCAATAATATAAATGAAGCAATTGAATATGCTGATTATGTAATATTCGCCATTCCATCTGCTTTTTTAGATGCTGAACTAAAAAACCTAACGGTTTCTTTGGCAGATAAAATCATCTTTTCAGCCATTAAAGGAATTGTACCAGAAACGAGCTTAATTGTTGGAGAACATTTCCATATTCAATACGACATCCCTTATTATAATATTGGAGTTATTACAGGTCCATGTCACGCTGAAGAAGTAGCATTAGAAAGACTTTCGTATTTAACAATTGCTTGTGGAGATCCAGAAAAGGCATCTGTTGTTGCAAAATCTTTATCCGGAAATTACATCAAAGCCAAGATTTCTGATGACATCATTGGTACTGAATATGCTGCAATGCTTAAAAACATTTATGCAATCGCAGCCGGAATCGCTCACGGTTTAGGTTACGGAGATAACTTTCAATCGGTTATGATGAGTAACGGAATTCGTGAAATGAAAAAGTTCATTAGAAAAGTGCACAAAATGAAACGTAACATTAATGATTCGGCTTATTTAGGCGATTTATTGGTTACAGGATATTCGGTTTTTTCGAGAAACAGAATGTTCGGAAACATGATTGGAAAAGGTTACACGGTAAAAAGTGCAATGATGGAAATGAGCATGGTTGCCGAGGGTTATTATGCTACTAAAAGTGCATACAAATTAAATCAAGGCTATGGTGCCAAAACTCCAATTATTGATGCTGTTTATAGCATTTTGTACGAAGGAAAAGACGCAAAATCTGTCTTTAAAAAATTAACGGAATCTCTAGATTAAGTTAATCAATCAATTAGGTTTACTACATTAAAATACAAAAGAGTCAGGGAATACTATTTTCTCTGACTCTTTTTCGTTCGTGTATATTCAATACTTCAGAAACTCTGCGTTTTCTATTACGCCTTGACCGTTGCAAAACATAAAAACAGGAAACAATTCAATACTTTTACTGCATCTTTCTGCTTTATTTTGCCATAAATTTAAAATACACTAAGATTTAACAAGAATTACTGCCTAAAATTATTTTCCTCTAATAATTTTTTCTTAAAAAAATTACAACATCACTCCTACAAATCTTAAATAACACAAAACACTAATAATCAGATAAATAATTCTAAATAAATTTCAATTCAAACGTTTTCTTTAAATAAAAAAAAATCTATTTTCTCACAATAGCATTTTCCTCCCGTTAATAAAATCATAATTTTTTCATTGCTACACAATGATTATTTGATAGATTTGCGCACTATTTTTATTTATTCTAATTAAGAACAATGCGTTTTATTTTATTTTTTATTCTCGTATCGAGTGCCGCTTTTTCTCAAAAAGTTATTACAGGTAAAGTTATAGATAAAGAAACTTCTGCACCATTATTAGGTGTTTTTATACGTGATACTAAATCTGAAAATTGGAGTATTTCTGAAAAAGATGGGACTTTTAGAATTATCATTCCATACAACCAAGACATAGAGTTAAATTTCTCTCTTTTAGGAAAAATGGAATCTAATAGAGTCTTAAAAAATGACCAGAATTATATTCTTGTTACCCTTGAAGATAATACACTTCGATTGAAAGAAGTTGTTGTTACAGCCAACAAGCAAAGACAATATTCTGAATTGACCTTAGGCACAAATGCCATAAATAATGTTCAGGCTTTTACGCTAGATGATGTTTTACAACAACTTCCGGGACAGACTACTACAGATTTTAATTTGAACTCTTTTAAAAATATTATTTTCCGTACTGCTACAAATACTTCATCTCTAAATTATCAGATGAAAGCTTTTGGGACATCATTTGTAATGAATGACATACCAATTTCTAACAACGAAAACATGCAGGCTTTTAATCCTAATTCCGGTTTAGGAAATGCTTTTGGAACCCCAACAAACATTTTCACTAATCCAAATTCTGGTATTGATTTAAGAGAAATTTCAACAAACAATATTGAAGAAATAAAAATTATACAAGGAATTCCCTCAGCAAAATATGGGGATTTGACCTCAGGTTTAGTTTTAATTACAACTAAAGTTGGAAGTAGTCCTTATCGCGTTTCTGCCTCTATTAGAGATGCTACATCTGAGTTAAATCTAACAAAAGGTTACAGATTTAATACAAACAATTCTATGAATGTTGGCTTGAATTATTTAGATTCTAAAGCAGACGCGAGAGATAATTTATTAGACTATGAAAGAATTAATGGAAACATATCATGGCAGTATAAAAACAATAATTCTACCGTAAAAAACACATTAACCACAAATTTTAGGATGAATCTGGATGATGCTAAAGCTGATCCTGATGATATTAGTGCACAAGTTGTTAGAAACCAGAAAAAAGGGTTTTCGATTTCAAATAACTTAATGTGGAAACCTAAAAATTTATGGGTAGATGGTATCAATGTGAATACTAGTTTTAGTTATGACAAACAATTTTCCAGAAGAGAGCGTTGGGTAAATGTACCGGCTTCGGCAGCAACAGATTCTTATGAAGAAGGTATTCATGATGCTGTTATTGTACCTTCTCAATACACTAGTGTAAGTACTGTTGAAGGTATTCCGATCTCGACATTTTTGACTTTGGAAACCACAAAAACTTTGACAAATAAAGCAGGATGGATTCATAGTTTGGTTTTTGGAATTTCTAACAGAACGAGCACAAATAAAGGAGCAGGAAGAAAAAATGAGGTCACAGGTTTACTAAATTTTTATACGCTTAACAGGGAAGGTTCTAGTGTATTGGCATACAGAGATTACAACTTTAATAACACCAAAACAGAAAATCAAATTTCGGCTTACGCGGAAAACAGAATATTTAAGAAATTTGAAAACAATCAAATTTTAAATATTGATCTGGGATTAAGATTCGACAATCAGTTAGGAAATTTGCTGCTCCAACCCCGAATCAACTCTTCTTTTTCCTTTAATAAAGCATTGAGAATTAGGGGTGGATTTGGATTATCGTCAAAAGCTCCTTCATTAAATCAATTATATACTGGTGATCGTTATTTAGATAAACTTATTGGAACTGGTATCTATACTTATCCGGGAGTTTATCAAAAAGCATGGATCCAGACCATAATCACTCCCGGAGATAACTTAGACTTGAAACCAAGTAAATCATACCGTACAGAAGCTGGCTTCGATCTTACTCTTCCATTTGCTGGTATAAATGTGACAGGATATTATAATAAATTATTCAATGGTTTTGTAAGTCAGGATATTCCAGTTTACAGAGTAATTCCTAAAGCAGAAGTTACCATAGTAGGAACTCAGGTACCAACCTATCAAATTGTAGGTACTGAAAACTTTTACTATTTCAATCATAGTATTACAAACCAATCAACATCTGAAGATAAAGGTATTGAGACTACTGTAAATTTTAGAAAAATAAAACCTTTAAATCTCGACATCAGCTTTAATGCATCTTACGTGTACACCAGCGATTTTTCAGATTCTCAATATTATCTTGCTTCTACCAATTTATTATCTCCAGAGAGATATGGTGTTTATAAAACCAGACCTACAAATCAGGATAATTTTACATTGGGCTCAAACTTTAATTATCATATTCCATCGGTAGGACTATTAATCTCTGTGCGAACGGAACATATTCTGGCTCAGAACAAAAAACAGAATGTTGGCGATTTTCCTGATGGTTACTTAGACAGTCAGTTTATATATCACGAAATTCCTCTAGCAGACAGATCCAGTATTCAAAAATATGGACATCTCATAAAAGAACTCCCAGAGATACAAACTAAACTACAACGTCCTATACACAACTTTCATTTACGTATTTCAAAAGATTTTCAGAACGGTTTTGGTATATCCTTTTATGCTACAAATTTCTTAAATCTTAAGCCAACTTATTTCAATGTTACTAACCAAAGAACTTTGAGCACTACAGCCGATTTCTCGTTTGGAACTAAATTAAACTACGAATTTTAAACTAAATATATATCACCATGAAAAAAACATTCCTTTTTACTATAATTCTAACATTAGGATTACTAATGCAATCTTGTAGCAATAATGAAGATGAGGCATTAAAACCAGTTAGTTTTTCTATTTCGGTTAAATATGATGAAACTTTCAATAATCAAATCACTAAAAGTTCAAGCGTTACGATCGTTAACAATGAAACCGGAAATAAATATACCGTAAAATCAGACGACAATGGTGTTGCTCAATTTAATCAAATACTACCGGGAACTTATTCTGTTTCGGCAACTAAAGTAATGCAATCAGCCGAGTTTAGCGATACCTTTGGATACACTCCTACAGAAACCGAAATTAATTTTAATGGTTCTCAAAGTGGTTTATTAGTAAACAACCTAACAGTTACTGTCAACATTGTAATGAAAACTTCTAAAGTAGGAGATTTTGTCATCAAACAAATACATTACGGAGGTTCTGACACTCAAAAAGGAGCTTCTATCAGAGATCAATTTATCGAAATCTACAACAATTCAAATACTGTTCAATATGCAGACGGATTATACATTGCGCAATTGTATGGTTCATTTACTACAACTGTTTATACTTATACTTTGGCTAATGGGCAATACGATTGGAGTAAATCGGCCGAGATGACTATTGGTGACAAAGCAAATACTGATTACGTTTATGCTTCAAATATTTTTGTTATTCCGGGCGACGGAACAAAATATCCTGTACAACCTGGTAAAAGTCTTGTACTTGCACAATCTGCAATAAATCACAAATCTAATTATATGGATAACTCAGGTAAATCTGTGAGTATTTTAAATCCTGAATTGACATTAGATTTAAGTAATGCTGATTTTGAAGCTTTCCTAGGAACATTTTTAGGTGATACCTACCAATACGACATTCAGAATCCGGCTGTACCCGATTTAGGTATTGCTTATTGGGGAAATAAAAATAAAGATATGATCTTGGATACAAACGGAAGACAAGGTTATGCCATTATTAAAATGACAAATACTGATTTTGCTGCTCTAAAAAAATATAAAAATCCAAAAGGAGATGCAACTTTATATTTACAAGTCCCAAATTCAGCAATTGTAGACGGTGTAGACACGACAAAAGATTTAGGAGCTGGTTTTATTCCTAAAAAGTTAGCTACTCAAATAGACGGAGGAACCACTTATTTGCCTTCTGGTTTCTTCTCTTCTAAATCAGTAATAAGAAAAACTAAAACTACAATTGCCGGAAGAATCATTCTACAAGACACAAACAATTCAAGTAATGATTTTGTCGAAATAACTGCAAATCCAAGAGGATTCAACTAAAAATTTTCATTAATGAAAATCAAAAATTTCAAAGATTTTAAAATTAAAAGTAATGCCCTGAAATATTGGGCATTACTTCTTTTCTTTATTTCAAATATCTATTTAATACAAGCACAAGATAGCATCGTTATTACAAATCAGATTTTTGACAATCAAATTAAAAATCAGATTTTCAAATATCCAATTGCATATACGAATCAAAACATCAAAGATTTTACTTTTACCGAAGTGTCTTATGAACATCAGCAAAATGAATTTGCCAGAAAACAAATTGCGAACGAAGTAAATACCTATCAGTTTTTAGCTCAGGGACATTTTACAACAAAATCAAAATGGAAATTGTTTGGTGATTTCTCTATTAGAAAAATCGAAGAAAAAAATGTTGGCTGGGTACTTTCAGAAGATAGATCAGAAAATCAAGAAGTTATTATGCCACATTACTTTTTTGTACCAAGAAAGGCCGATTGGCAAAATCAGGTTTATAAAGTAAGCGGAGGTTTCTCGAAAGAAATTACCAATCATTTATCAATTGCATTTAAAGGCGATTATCTTGCAGAAAAATATAGTCGAACATTAGATCCAAGACCTCAAATTACAAATAGAAAATTAAGCGGTGAAATTCAAATTGGATATCAAATTACCGCCAACCAAAAAGCGTTCGTATTAGGTAATTATGCCCAAAACATCAAAGATTACGTTTATACCTATAACAATAAAAGTTTAAATTTTGAAGCATATCCAGAAACTTATTTACGATTTAATGCTGGTTATGGCAGGATCTTAAATTACTTTAAATCTGACCAGGAAGGCTATAAATTTACATATGAAGAGCTAACTGATAAGATTGGTCTAGGATATACCTTTTCGAACAAAAACACAATATTAACTGCACTCTATTACAATCAAAACTCGAATACAATTTTTTACACCAGTGTTTTTAACCTTCAGGAATATCAAAGAATGAAACTTGACACAAAAATCAATCATGCTGAATTATTTGCTTTTCATAAATGGAATAAAAAAGAAATTAAATCAACTCTAAAATTTGACAAAAGCGAAGCTCGTAATTTTGATGTGAAAAATAACGGATACAACTACAAAAATGCCTTAAAAACAGTTGATTGGTTAACTACTGTTTCAAAAAAAACAACATCAAACATTGACTATTTATTTGGATTGGATGTTATTTACAAACAAAACCAATACAATGATATCATGGCAATAACAGATATTGAAATAAATTCGCTTAATACGGGAATTTTTGGAAGTCGAGACTTTGCTTTTAAAAAGAGTAAACTAAACACCGCTGTAAGTTTTAATATGTATTTTCCATTACCATCATCTAAACTTGAATATTACGACACCTCGGGCGGAAGTAGTGCAACTTTTTTTAATGAAGTTATCATACATGATTATGTCGTAAGCACAACAAATTATTTTGCTCCTGCAATACGATTAGAATATAGCTATCCGGTAAAAAACAATAAAACAGTCGTATTCTTTACCAACTTAAAAGAAAAACTAGCTCTAAAAAAACAAAATAATTACAACGCCATTATCAACACCAATACAACTTATTGGATTCAATGTGGTGTACAATTAAATTACTAAAAATGAAAACAAAGTTTATTGCCATTGGGATAATGGTACTATCACTTATTATTGTTTCTTATGCTAAGATTGATCCAACGCTTTCTATTTCCGAATTAAAAAGGCTATACAGCAGCGGAGATTATCAAAAATGGCCAAAACCAGAAGTAGATTCTCTAGTTTATGCTCAAGGTTTTGAAGATATTGGAACTTTAGGCAAACCTGAATTTCCAGAAAGCAACCCGTATACCGAAGAAAAAGCTGCATTAGGTAAGATTCTATTCTTTGATCCTAGATTATCAAAATCAGGGCAGATTTCTTGTGCCAATTGTCACGATCCCGAATTGAATTGGGGCGATGCCAGAAGAGTTTCTTATGGAGAAGGAAGATTACAAGGTATTCGAAATTCTCCTAGTTTAATGAATATTGCTTATGCGAAAATTTTCTTTTGGGATGGTAGAGCAGCAACGCTAGAAGATCAGGCAAGCTTTCCTATAAAAGATACTAAAGAAATGAACTTTCATATTGATCTTGCCACGAAAAGACTAAATAAAATAAAAGGTTACAGAACACATTTTCAAAAAGCTTTTGGAAAAGAGAAACTCAATCAGGAAGAAATCTTAAAAGCCATTGCCACTTTTGAAAGAACCTTAATAAGTCCGAAAAGCAGATTCGACAAATTTGTCGCGGGCGATTCTACACAACTAAACAATAAAGAAGTTCAAGGTTTGCACCTATTTCGTACCAAAGCACGTTGCATCAATTGTCACAATACGGCTAATTTCTCTGATAATAAATTCCATAACATTGGTCTGACTTATTACGGAAGAGAATATGAAGATCTTGGACGTTATAACGTGACTAAAAAAGCCGAAAATGTTGGCGAGTTTAAAACGCAGTCTTTACGTGGGGTAGCACAAAATGCGCCCTATATGCACAATGGTTTATTCCCAAATTTACGTGGTGTTTTAAACATGTATAATGCCGGGATGCCACAACCAAAGAGAAAAGAAAGTCAACAAAATGATACTTTATTCCCAACAACGTCTAAACTCATTCAAAAACTAAAATTAAACGCATCAGAATTAGATGCACTAGAAGCTTTCATTACAAGTTTATCAACTGGTGCCTACAAAATGCGCCCGCCCGAGTTACCGCAATAGGTTTTAGTATTCAGTCGCAGTTTACAGTAAAAAGTAAAAAAGTCGGGAATAATTAAAAATTATTCCCGACTTTTTTATGGACCATTGAATTGAATACTGCGACTGTAAACTGCGACTGAAAACTACTCTACTTCACCATCACTCCTTCAACAAAAAGAATTGGCACTTCTTCCGTATCGTTTTCGTTTATTAAGTTTGATTTGAAGATGAATTTCTTGTCGTATAAAGTGTTTCCGATGAAAAAAGTTACTGAAAATTCGTTATTTAAAACCAATAGACTTTTTTCGATCATTTCGATTTTTACTACTGAAACAGCAGGAACCTCAACAAATGCATGACGTAAAATAGATGTTTTTTTCATTTCACCATCAATAGTTCCAAAAGCTTTTGAAACCACCATAACGCTATCTATATTAAAATCGCTGTCGTTTACAAGATAAGCATACCACACTTTCTCCATAAAATCGTCGCTCCATTCCTGAACGGCGGCTAGAAATACATTTTGCATTTCCGGGATTGTTATATCTTTTTTCATATTACTCAAAAGTTTAAAAGTCAAAAGTCATAAAGTCGAAAATCATAAAGTCATTACTTTGAGACTTTCGACTTTCGACTTTATGACTTTTGACTTAAAATTAAATATTTGCTTTGAATTGCTCTAAGAAACGTACATCATTCTCGTAAAACATACGAATATCACCAATTTGATATAGTAACATTGCAATACGCTCTACTCCCATACCAAAAGCAAAACCATTATATTCATCAGGATTAATATCGCAATTTTTAAGAACATTAGGGTCAACCATTCCGCAACCACCAATTTCTAACCAACCAGTTCCTTTTGTAATACGATAATCTGTTTCGGTTTTTAAACCCCAGTAAATATCAATCTCAGCACTTGGTTCTGTAAACGGGAAATATGACGGACGTAGACGAATCTTAGATTTACCGAACATCTCTTTAGTAAAATAAAGTAACGTTTGTTTTAAATCTGCAAATGAAACTTCTTTATCAATATATAATCCTTCTACTTGATGGAAAATACAGTGCGAGCGCGACGAAATAGCTTCGTTACGAAACACACGTCCCGGAGAAATCGTACGAATTGGCGGTTTATGATTTTCCATGTAACGCACCTGAACAGATGATGTATGCGTACGCAATAACACATCAGGATTGGTCTGAATGAAAAATGTATCCTGCATATCACGCGCAGGATGGTATTCTGGCAAGTTCAATGCCGTAAAATTATGCCAGTCGTCTTCGATTTCCGGACCTTCGGAAACGTTGAAACCAATGTTGGCAAAAATATCTATAATTTGATTTTTAACAATCGAAATAGGGTGGCGAGAACCAATAATAACAGGTTCTGCAGCACGCGTTAAATCGCCAAAAACTCCTTTTGTTTCTTGTTTGCTTTCTAATGCTTCAACAATTGCTTTTACTTTATCTTCAGCAGCTGTTTTTAAAGCATTTATGACTTGTCCGAATTCTTTTTTCTGATCGTTTGGTACGTTTTTAAACTCGGCGAAAAAATCATTTAAAACTCCTTTTTTTCCTAAGAATTTTATACGAAATGCTTCTAGCTCCGCCGCGTTTTCAGTTGAAAAAGCTTGCGCTTCACCAATATAATCTTTTATCTTATCTATCATTTTCATTCAATAATTGAGAATACAAATTTAAAATAAAAAAGTGAGATGTTAGAGGTTAGACGAAAGAAGTATTCTTAAACTTTATCCTCGCTTTCTCACCCAAATCTAAAATCTGCACTCTAAAATCTAAAATCACTATTCAATAAGTTCTCTTTCTAAAAAATAACTTACAATCGCTTCTTTCATTAAAACAGATTGTTCTCCGGCTTTTAATGATGGTAATTCTTCTTTTACTTTGTAATGCGGCCAACCTTCGGCATCAAAAAAATCGAATTCATAAAATCCGTAAGGCTCTAATAATCGGCAAATAGCGATGTGCATTAGGTTTAATTTTTCATCTTTTTTGAATTCACGATGTACTTTTCCGAGTTCCTGAACTCCAATTAGGTAAATTATGGCATCCAAATCTAAATCTTCTCCTTGCGAAAATTGATTTGAAAGTATATTGACGAGCTTTTCCCAACGCTCTTTTAGTTGTGTATCTCTTGACATTTTATTTATGATTTTAAATTTTAGACTTTAGATTGAACAATGATTTAACGATTATTTAAATCTAAAATCAACAATCTAAACTCTAAAATTTTTATTGCAAAGATACGGACTTCAAAGCCAAAGACCTTAAAAAATATAGACATAGAAAAGTTGCTAAGATACCAAGGAACTAAGTGAATGAGTTTTTACCTAAAAAAACCTCTGAACCTTTGCAACTCTGAACCTCTGAACCTAAAAAAAGATATATATTTGCGCCTCAATAAAACGACAGAAAATATGAGTTTTTTAGATATTATTTTGGGAGCACTTTTAGCTTTTAGTTTATACAAAGGCATCAAAAATGGTCTTTTTGTAGAAGTTGCTTCTTTTGTTTCTTTATTATTAGGAATTTATTTAGCGATAAAATTTTCTTCCCTAATGAAAGAAATTATTATGAAACACGTTTCCTGGAATCCAAATACAATTCAGGTTACTGCTTTTATTCTAACTTTTATTTTGGTTGTAATTGGTGTTTATTTCCTAGCAAAAATCCTTACCGGAATTGCCGATTTTGCTTTCTTAGGTTGGGCAAATAAACTAGGCGGAGGTTTTTTCAGAGTTTTAAAAACAATTTTGATTTTAAGTGTTATTATTGTTCTTTTTGAGAAAATAAACTTCAATAATATGCTCGCAAAACAGGAAACACTAGACAAATCTATTTTTTACAATCCGATAAAAAAGGTTGCTGCTTTTGTTTATCCTTCTATCGAGAAATGGTATGATAGTTTTAAAGAAGAGCATGCTAAAGCTTCTGAAGAAAAAACCAACGAGACTTCTGAAAAAAAGTAATTTCCGCAACGATTAAACCCGACAGATTTTATCCCGAGGCTTCGGGACTGTCGGGTTTGACAAAGATTGAGTTTAGAACTATTCTACCAGTTTATTTCCAGCGTTTCTCCTTTTTTCAAGGTGATATCTTGTTTTTTATCTCCGAAAATTAATGTTGTTTTTCCTCCTATTTTAGAAGAAATTAAAGTTTTATCCAGTTTTTTATTACTCCAAGACATTTCGATTTCAAATCCTCCTCTGGCACAAATTCCTTTTACATTTCCTGTTTCCCAAGAATCTGGCAAAGCTGGCAATAATCTGATTTCATTTTCATTAGATTGAACTAACATCTCGGCAACGGCCGCAGCTCCACCAAAATTTCCATCGATTTGAAACGGCGGATGTGCATCGAATAAATTAGGATATGTTCCTCCTCCTCGTCTTGGTTTCTCGGTTTTCTTTCCGTCTGGATCAACATATCTTAATAATTCTCTGTACATTTTGTAAGCGCGATTTCCGTCCCAAAGTCTTGCCCAAAGATTTATGCGCCACCCTTTTGACCAACCTGTTGTTTCATCTCCTTTTATTTCGAGTGTTTTCTTAGCGGCTTGGGCTAATTCTGGAGTTTTTAATGGCGTAATTTGATCGCCCGGAAATAATCCAAATAATTGCGATTGGTGACGGTGTTGTGGTTCTTCGTCATTCCAATCAAAATACCATTCTTGTAAATTTCCTTTTTTACCAATTTGATACGGATGGAATTTAGAAAGTGCTTTTTCGAGCTTTCCTCTAAATTCATTGTCTATATTTAAAACTTTTGAAGCATTAATTGTATTCTCAAAACACTCTCTAATCATGGCTAGATCTGCAGTTCCTCCGTACATTGTTGCTCCAATAAAACCATCTGGTGCAATGTATTTATTTTCCGGAGAGGTTGACGGCGACGTAATTAAATTTCCGTTTTTATCTAAAACCATCCATCCTAAAAAGAATTGTGATGCGCCTTTCATAATCGGATAACCTTCCTTTTTTAGGTAATTTTTATCTTGTGTAAAAACATAATGCTCCCAAATATGTGTGCTCAACCAAGCTCCTGATAATGGCCAACAAGCCCAACTTGGGTCTTCTTTTCCAAAGTTTCCAACAGGATTTGTCATTGCCCAGATATCAGAATTATGAGCAGAAGCCCAGCCCTCATTTACACCATAGAAAGTCTTTGCCGTTACTTTTCCGGTAACTGAAAGGTTTTTAATAAAACTTAAAAGTGGCAAATGCATTTCGGATAGATTGGTGTTTTCTGCCAACCAGTAATTTTCTTCCAAATTGATATTCATGGTGTAATTACTGCTCCAAGGCGGATTTAGATATGGATTCCAAAGTCCTTGCAAATTGGCAGGAACTCCTAAAGTTCTTGAACTACTAATCAGTAAATATCGTCCGAAATTAAAATATAATATTTCAAGATTTTTATCTTCTTTTCCTTCTGAATATCTTAACAAACGCTCGTCTGTTGGTAAATCTGGTGCGGTTGTTTTTCCTAAATCTAAAGTTACTCTATTGTAATATTTCTGATAATCGGCAATATGAGTTTCTTTTAATTCATTGAATGGTTTTGCAAAAGCTTTATTCAGCTTTTGTAGTGCAATTGATACATCATCTAATCCTTCAATTGCTGGGTTTTTGTCAAATCCATTAAAACTTGTGGCAACAGAAACATAAATAATAGCTTCCGTCGCATCTTTTAAGCTTAAAGATTCTCTGGAACTTGTGATTTTTCCGTCCGTTTTTTTGATTTGGATTAAACTTGTAAATCTTGTCCCTCTTTCTTTTACTTCCAGGTATTTTGGCAAAACTGTATATCCGGGATTTTCATGAATTGGAGCAACTCCGGTCATTACCAAAATATTATTTCTTACTTCAACATTTGATTTTAGTAAACTCTTTAAAGTAATATCAAAATTTAAACCTCCTTTTACACTGCTTGTCAATTTGATTGCCATAATTTGATCTGGTGCCGACACAAAATATTCACGGGTAAATTTTATACCGTTCATTTCGTAACTAACCCTTGATACTGCATTCGAAATATCTAATTCTCTATGGTAATTAACTGCTTTTCCTTTCTCGGAATTATTGATTTCTAATGTTCCCAAAGGCGAATACGATTCGGAGTTTTTACCTTCAATTTTTTTATTTAATTCTTCTGCTAGTTTGTAGTTTTCGTTTTTAAGGGCTTCACGAATTGCCGGAAGATTTTTGTAAGCTTCTGGATTCATGTTGGCATTTACGGGTTCGCCCGACCAAAGTGTGATGTCGTTTAAATAAATTTTATCGGAGTTTGCACCACCAAAAATGGTTGCTCCCATTTTTCCGTTTCCTAAAACCAGACTTTCTTCAAAAAATTCCGCGGGTTGATTGTACCACAAAACTTGCTTGGATTGCGCGGTTATGTTTGTGTAGAAAAAGGAGAAAACAAAAACAAAAAGTGCTTTTTTTATGAAGTTTAAGTTCATACGATATGTTGTTTTTAAATTTTGAATTAACCCAGAAACTTGGGATACTTCCACAATATTAATTTGTTATTGTGAAACATCGCACAAATACCCTCCAGTTTTTTTCACGAGATTTAAATTGATTGTTAAATGTAATCTTGATTTACATCTTTATTATCAGAATATTTAAACTCAATTTGTACGCGTGAGGGATAGGAGCTAGCTACCGAAGTAGCGCGGATAGCCCGACCGCATCCTGATAAGAGGGCGCATACACGCAAACTAAATTTACCCTCTTATCAGGATGCGGTCACGCCCAAATAATCATTGTAAATTTTATTTCGAACTTAATTCGTCGCTTTGTAAATGAAATTCTTGAACGTAACCTGACCTTCTCCAACGGAAGAAAGTCCTAAACGAAGACTCATAAAACCACTTAAAACATTGTGATTAAAGGACGATACTTCGGCTGAATTTTCAATTTTTATCCATTCTTTTCCGTCAATGCTATAAAACATATTCACGAGTTGTTGTTGTTTTTCTAAGCGAAGAAATAAATGCTTTTTGTTCACTCCTTTTTGAGTAGGGAATTGCCATGATCGTAATATGGCTAAAACATTTTGACTGTCTGCCGCAATACCAGTGTACAATTTTGTGTCGTAAAAAAGGATTAATCCCGCTGTGGCATTTCCTTCAATCTCGACCTCAACTTCTGCGGTATACGAATGGTCTGATGGTGTACATAAAAGCGGAGAACTATTGCCAATATTGTTGCCTTTTGCTTTTATTGTTATTCCGCTTGGTGTTATCTTAAATCTTTCGGCATCATAATGATCAAAAAATTGCCATTGTGGTCGAAGTTCTGTTCCAGAAAATGTATCCGAAAGTGTAAAGTTGCTTTTGGTTGTTTTTCCTGCTGGCTTTTTTATTGGTTCTTCGGTTTTGATGTTTTCAGGACTTTTAAACCAACCGTCATTTGTCCATTCTGCAGGTTGTAGCAGTGTTTGACGCCCCATATTGTAATAACCATTTTCGTAACCGTGAAAAACCATCCACCATTTTCCGCTAGCATCGTCTATTAATGTTGCGTGTCCTTTTGACCACCATTTTTCTAAACTGTCGTTAGTTTTTATAATTGGATTATAAGGTGAGTTTTCCCAAGGTCCTAAAGGCGATTTTGATCTGGCTGATATTACCATATGACTTGTAGCTGGCCCAGCGGTACCGCCTTCTGCAACGGTTAAATAATAGTAATTTCCATGTTTTAGCACTTTTGGACCTTCCATACAAAAACATTCTATAGACCATTCTGTTGGAATTTTCCATCCGTCGTAAACATGTTTTCCTGCTCCACTAACAGAAAGTCCGTCCTTAGACAACGGCACATAATCGCCATTGCTAAAATAAAGGTAACGATTGCCTTTTTCGTCTGCGAAATGTCCCGGATCGATATTACCAATTTTTAAATCTATAGGATCACTCCAAGGTCCATTTATATTATCGGCTGACACTACATAATTGGTTTCGTTTGCCGGAAAATAGATGTAAAATTTATTGTTGAATTTTACTAAATCAGGTGCCCAAACAGAACCAACACTTTTTTTAAGCGCGTGTGTTACGGGTTTCCAATTTATTAAATCCTTCGATGTCCAGATTAATAATCCAGGGTAATAATTGAAGGATGAATGTACGATATAGTAATCTTCACCATCTCTAATTATGGATGGATCTGGATAATCGCCTGCAAATATTGGGTTTTGATAAGTGTCATCACTCACTTTTGCGTTTTGTTGCTGCGCATGGAGTGTAAGCGAAATTATGCCTATGAATAAGTAAACAGCTTTTTTCATCATGATATTTTATTTACTGACTTTATACTTTTCGTTGGCGGTAATCATTTCCCAATTATCGGTTCTGAAAGGCGATGCAGGAAATTTTTCTTTGTTGTAAAGATTGATCTCAGTATCATCGTCTGCCCAACCGTAACGTACAGCTACGGGATTTTTTACATTTTCGCTTGAAACTATAATCGTGTTATTCTTGATTATCGCTTTCGCGGAATGAAAAACTTTGTCGGCTCCTGCGATTTCCAATCCTTTTACGTTGTCTGTATTATCTGAAGTTGATAATCCACTCCCGATGTTATCAAAACTTAGAATGATTTTATCTCCTTCTACTTTCTGAGCTTTATAAGTTGGTCCGCTGTAGATTTGCTTTTTACTGTAAACATTATTGAGCGCAATTGCAGCCAGACGCAAACCAACGTCTTGTTTGTTTGTTGGATGAATGTCTTTGGCATTTCCAATATCTGTGGTTACGGCCATTCCTGTATTTGGCAATTTTAGGGTTTCGGCTTGTGCTTCGCGCAGTTCTGCCCAACGGCTTCCTACTTTACTATTTCCGTTCTGTTCATTGAAAGTTGATAATTGAACGAAATAAAAAGGGAAATCACCTTGCTTGAATTTTGTTCTCCAATCTGTAATCATCAACGGAAATGCCTTTTTGTATTGATTAGCTCTCCAAACATTGGCCTCGCCCTGATACCATAAAACGCCTTGAATTGCATATGGAACTAACGGATTTACCATTGCATTGTACAATAACGATGGATAGCTATTTGGCGATAATGACGTTTTGACTACAATAACTTTGTATCTCCATTTTCCGTCAAGCGGAATTATTTTAGTTCCAAGAATTAATTTTAAATCGGCAACATCACCATAAATTCCCCCGCCTCCGCTGTTATCGACAATTCGTATGGCAATTGTATTTGTTCCTTCTTTCAGGATATTTGTTGGAATTTCATAAACACGTTTAGCATCCCATTGTGTATTTTTACCTACTTCGATTCCGTTTACATAAGTTATGTCTTCGTCATCAATTTTTGTAAGACTTAAAATTGCTTTATTTTTGATGTCTTCTGCTGAAAGGGTTATTGTTTTTCGCATCCAGACTACGCCATCTAAATCGCCTAAAGATTGATTTTCCCATAATCCGGGAACACTGAGTTCGCCCCAAGAGGAATCATTGAATGATGATTCTTTAAACGAAATTTCATTTGCGGTACTTACTGGTGTTCCCTGAATTTTTTCGACTCTTTCTTTCATTGATTTTGCATACAATTTTGAAATAGAATCGATATTTAATGTTGGAACTTCGGCAATCATGGTTTTAAAATCATCGCTTTTTTGAAATGCTTCTCGACTTGTCCAGGTTTCTACATTGGTTCCGCCCCAAGAGGTATTGATGATCCCGATTGGAATTTTTAATTCGGCATATAATTTCTTAGCAAAATAATATCCCACTGCTGTAAAATTACCAACTGTTTCTTTGCTTGAAATTTCCCATTTTCCGGCTTTTAAATCGTCTTTTGGTTTTCCGCTTAAATCCTGCGCTACGCCAAAATGACGAATCATTGGATAATTAGAATCGGCTATTTCTTTTTCGGCATTCTTAGTTTTAGAAACCTGAAATTCCATGTTTGATTGTCCGCTACAAATCCAGACTTCACCAACCAAAACATCTTTTATAATGATTTTATTTTTTCCTGTAATAACTAATTCAAAAGGTCCACCGGCTTTTTCGGCTGCTAATTTAATTATCCACTTTCCGTTTTTATCGGCTTGTGTAGTTTTGGTTTGTTTGTTAAAATGTACCTCAACTTTTTCATTAGCATCGGCCCAACCCCAAACCGGAATTTCTTTGTTGCGTTGCAAAACCATTCCGTCAGAAAAGATTAAAGGCATTTTGACATTAGCGTTTGACATTATGCTAATCATCAAAAAAAGAAAGATTAGATTTTTCTTCATTTTGTTTTATGGTTTAAACCACATAAGTGATATAAGAAAATTTAAGTTTTGAGTATTCTCTGCACTTATGTTTCCTTATATCACTTATATGGTAAATTTATTTATTTTACAGTAATCCGTCTTTTAAAGCATTTAATGCCTGAGTATCAAAAACCGTATTATCACTTCGTTTAAAAATTCCGAAACCTTCGTTTCCAAGATTTCCTTCGTCCCAATAAAAAGGCAATAATCCGTTTGCTTTAGCTGTTTTAACAACTGTTTTTAAATAATAGGCTCTTGATGCTAAATGTAAAGTTAAAGCATCTCCTGTTAATGTAGTGCGGCGAATTGCGCCAAACTCTCCTAACAAAACTGGAATTCCTTTATCGACAAATTGAGTTTTCATTAATTTGAAACTTTTCTCTAAATCTGTTTCTTCACCAAAAGTTGCATTTCGTCCCGTATCTGTTGTTGAATGGTAATTTGCTCCCCAGTAATAAAACATTTTTCCCCAAGATTCATCTTTCGTTAATCCACCAAAATTCCATGGTGAATAATAATGCACTTCGACCATCATACGGCTTGTTGCTGTATCTGTTGGCAAAGTGGTCATTAATTTATTTGTTTTATCGATATCTGTTGTTGGTCCTTGAATTACTAATGTACGATAGGCGTTTTTTCCTCCTGTAGAACGAACTGCATCGATAAATGTTTGGTGATAAGAGGTTAAAACTGCCATTTGTGCAGCATCTTCAACTGCTGGTTCATTCGCACTTGCAAAAAGCACATGCTCATCGAAACCGCGTAAACTTGTTGCAATTTGTTCCCAAAAAGCTTTTTGTTTTGCATTTACCTCAACTTTTTTGGCTTCGGTAATATTATTTTCCAGCCAACCGCCGTCCCAGTGAATATTTACTACTACATACATATCGTTGTCTACACAATACTGTACCACTTCTTTTACGCGATTCAACCATGCGGTTTGAATTTGTGCTGTAGCTGCGTTTGCTAAATTTTGATTCCATGAACACGGAATTCTAACGGCATTGAAACCATTTGCTTTTACAGCATCGATTAAGGCTTTGGTTACTTTTGGATTTCCCCATGCGGTTTCGCCACCTGTTGCTTCTAAAGTATTCCCTATATTCCATCCCAATTTTATTTTTGCTGCCAATTGTACGGCTGTGCTCGACATTCCGGATTGATCTGCGGCAATTGGGTTTGTATTGTAACTTGGATATAATCCTGTACTTACTGCGCCTACTTGAGAAACGGTTATTTTTACCGAAGCAGCTTCGCTTGAACTAATTGTAACTACGGCTGTTCTTGTTACAGCTGTTGTGTTTTCTAAGGCTGTAATTGTTACGGTTGTTCTTCCAGATACTCCTGTAGTTGGCGTAAATTTTAACCAAGCTGCATCTGCTGCAACTGTCCAAGCTGTGGTATTTGTTCCAACGATAACCTCGGCGCTATTTCCTTTGTTTTGAAAATCAATTTTATTGATGTCAACCGTAAGGTTTTTAACGATTGGATCTGTGGGATCTTTAATTTCTTTGTCAGAACTGCAGGCCCAAATACTTATACATGATAAACACAAAAGTGTTCTTAAAATGTAATGGTCAATTATTTTCTTCATTTCATTTGGTTGTTTAGGTTAGTTAAGTTGTTTTGTTTTAAACATCATTAAATGTGTTTGAGAAAATAACTCGTCAAGTAGTACTTGCCATTCTAAAGTCATTAAAAACACCTACAGTTAATGTGAAATTTATTTGATTGTCACTATAATTTCTTTTTTGATATCTCTTGAAGAATTTCCTAATTTCAATGTATATTTTCCTGGTTCTACTGTCCACTTTTTCGTAGCTACATCATAATAAGCTAATTCTTTTACCGGAACTTTAATTGTAATTGTACTTGAACCGCCTGCTTTTACCAATGTTTTTTGGAAGCCTTTTAATTCTTGTGCAGCACGAGTTATTTTTGAATCTGATTTAGATGTATATAACTGAACGACTTCCTTACCGTCAACTTTTCCAGTGTTTTTAACTTTTACAGAAACTGAGATTGTTTCGTTTTGTGCGTATGAAGTTTTATCGGTTTTTGCATTATCAAAAGCAAAAGTGGTGTACGACAATCCATATCCGAAAGGATATAATGGTGTTATTTTTTTAGTATCAAACCAACGGTATCCTACTAAAATTCCTTCGGCATAATTAACGGTTTTTCCTCCAGGGAAACTATTTGTGGCGTGTGCTGGAGAATCCATGATTTGTTTTGGCATTGTCCAAGGTAATTTTCCTGATGGATTTACTTTTCCTAAAATTACATCGGCTAAAGCATTTCCTCCTTCAGAACCATTAAACCAACTCCAAACTAATGCTGAAGTTTTTTTGCTCACTGCATCAATATCAAACGGAGCCCCGGCAATCATTACAACAATTGTTCTTGGATTTACGGCCAATACTTTCTGAATTAATTCTTCTTGTCCGAATGGTAATTTTAAGTTTCTACGATCCGATGCTTCTGTTTCGTAATCACGGTTTGAACCTGCAAAAATGATGGCAACATCAGATTTTTTAGCTGCTTCTACTGCTTCTAATACTTTTGCCGGATCTAACTGATCGATTGTTACAGGACCATTTGAGGTAATATTTCCTAAATTCCCTTTGTTTTTTTCATCGTAACGCTCTAAATATCCTTCGGCATAATTGATTTTTATTGATGATGGCAATCTGTTTTTTAAACCTTCAAGTGGTGTAATTTCTCTTTTGGTTTTAACTCCTGCACCAAATCCGCCAAGAGCGTTTTTCTTTGTTGCATTGTTTCCAATTACGGCGATTGATTTTACTCCGTCTAATTTTAATGGTAATGCATTATTTTCGTTTTTCAATAAAACGATATCTTCTGCTGCAATTTTATAAGCGTCCTGATAATGTGCTTCGGTTGCGATGCTTCCTTTTACACGATCTTTTGCGCCCATTGCTTTTACTTGAAATAAAGTACGCAGGATTCTTTTTACATGAACATCAATTTCTGCTTCTGAGATTTCTTTGTTTTTTGCAGCAGCGATTAGTTTATCGGCAAGAAAAAATTCATTGAATGGTTTTGGTGTTCCCATTTCGATATCCAATCCACTTTTTAAAGATTTTACTGTAGAGTGAACCGCAGCCCAATCTGACACTACAACTCCTTTAAATCCCCATTCGTCACGAAGAATTTTATTCAACATATAATCGTTCTCACATAAATATTCTCCTCTAAATTTATTGTAAGCGCCCATTACACTATAAGCGTGACCTTCTTTTATTGAAGCTTCAAATGCTGGTAAATAAATTTCACGAAGTGTACGTTCGTCAATTTGTACATCGACAAAATCTCGGTTGGTTTCCTGATTGTTTGCCGCAAAGTGTTTTACGCAAGCCATAACATCGTTGTCTTGTAAACCAACAATTAACGGCACAGCTATTTTTTTATTCAAAAATGGATCTTCAGACATGTATTCGTATGTTCTTCCTCCTAGTGGCGTTCTGACGATATTAATAGCTGGAGAAAGCAACATGTCTTTATCTCTGGCGCGTAATTCTTGTCCAACGCTATTTCCAAATGTATAGGCCATTTCCTGATTCCAGGTTGCAGCAAGACCTCCTCCGGCTGGATAATAGGTTGCGAAATCATTGGTCAGTCCCGCGGGAGCCCAATTGTCACGCGAAATTTCTTCACGAACTCCTAGAGGCCCATCGGCCATTTTTAATTCTGGAATTCCTAAACGTTTTACTCCTCCTGAAGTAAACATAGTGTTTCCGTGTAGCATTCCTATTTTTTCCTCAAGCGTCATTTGAGAAACCAACTTATCGATTTCTGCATCATGTTCTGAGCTTATTTCTTTTCCTGCATATTCTTTCTGAACTTCAGCCGAATCAGAACTTTTTGCGTCGTTTTTACATGATGTAAATAGTGCTAAAGTCAATGCCACTGAGAGGTATATGATTTTATTTTTCATGCTTAATAAATTTATTTTTAGTTTTTAGATAGTTTTTTTGATAATTATTGTTTGACCAAATTCAATAAGAAAACATCATTTTCATTAATTTTTATATTCTTGTTGAATGTTCCTTTTGAATCAATTGTTACTTTTTCTGATGTGATCAAAGCGCCATTATTTTTCTTCTTAATGGTTTCAACTTGTTGTTTTGAAAGTTGAGAAGGTTTTCCCATCGCTAAATAATCTGCGTAAGCGTCGTTAGTTTTATAACCTATTTTATAAATTTCTAAAATGTAATTTCCTTTTTGCAAACCATCGACTTCAACTTTTACAATTCCTTTTGATTTTGATGGTAAATCTTTTATATAATAGGTTTGATTGTTCATCGAATCTCCGGGATGTGTATTCGTAAAATCCCAAAGCAATACTTGAACATTTCCTTTAGAATTTTTAGTTGCCCATGAAGAGGTGTCTTTATTTTGAAGCTCTGTTTCGCCTAATTTATTTAGAAAGGAATAGGAAAAATAAGCCGGTTTTTTGATTCCTTGCGTATTCAACAATCCAAAACCTCCGTGAAAAGGTGTAAATCTTGGACCTGCTTCTTCAAAAATATCGGTAAAAACCCAATACGACATGGAGTTTGCGGCATTGCCAACTTGTTTTAGTTTTTGAAGTATATAGGCTGCCGAATGATAACTGTCATGAACGGGATCTGCGGGAGTATATGATGTGCTCCATTCTGTATAATGTAATTCGAGATTTGGCTTAGCCGAATTTGCAATTTGTTTTCGTGAGTTTATCACATCTCCACTTATACTTGATTCGTCTTTATTCAATATCGTGCCTGATGTGCCAAATTCATCCAAAAATCCTTGTTTTACTCCGTAAGTATGTGTTGAAATAAAATCTAACGGAACATTATTTTTAGTACAAAACTCAATTGTTTCCGGAACCCAAGCTGCTCCTGCTGTTGCGGGACCTCCAACTTTGTAAGCTGGATTTACACTTTTTATTCCGCGGGCCGCATAATCGTATAATTTGAAATATTCATCCTGAGTTCCTGTCCAGAAACCCGGTGATAAATTGGGTTCGTTCCAAACTTCAAAATACCATGTTTTTACTTCTTCATCTCCATAACGTTCTTTGAAATGTTGGGTTAGGTTTCGAATTAAATCTTCCCATTTTTTATAATCTTTTGGTGGTGTTACGTTTCCTTTCCACCAAAAAATAGTTTCTTTTCCACTCGCTAAAGCCGATGGCATAAATCCTAATTCGACAAAAGGCTTCATTTTAATACTCAATATAAAATCGTACAAAGCATCAATATATTGGTAATTGTATTCGGGATTTCCTTTTGAATCTTCGCGATAAACTGCCATATCATCAGACAATAAACCATGCATTCGGATGTATTTAAAATCGCATTCTTTTTTGGTCATTGCCAATTGTTGTTGCCAATCGGAGCGTAAACCTTCGTTTGCTCTTCCTGCTCCAATACATTCTTTGAACATGGTGTTCAGTTTTCCTGCTGTTTTGTTGTAATTGACTTTTATGATTCGTTCTTCAGCAGTCGCATTTTGTCCAATCAATTTTACATTGATCAGAAGTAATGAAATGAATAGTATTGCTGAAAAATTTTTCATTTTAAAATGATATTTATTTTTAATCGTTACGTTGGTAAACCTGACAGGTTTTAAAAACCTGTCAGGTTTGGAATAGCTAAATCTATTTATCAATAATTACAATTTTTTAAATCTAACGGCTGCTCCTCCTGCTCCTCCTAAATGTAATTTTAGAGAATCTGACGCTTTTACGGTTTTCTTAGAAATTGCAATTTCTGCCGGATTATGTGTTTCATCTGTTCCAACGGCATCTGCATAAATCTGAGCTTCATATGTTGCTTTTGGATCTAAAAATGATAATGAAACATTTACGTCTCTTGCATTTTCGTTTGTAATTGTTCCTAAAAACCAATCGTTACTGTTTCTGTCCTTACGAGCTGTTGTAATATATGCTCCAATTTTTCCTTCTAATACTTTAGTGTCTTCCCAATCTGTTGGAACGTCTTTTAAGAATTGTAATGCTGGTTTTCCTTCATAATTTTCAGGAAGATCTGCCATCATTTGTATTGGTGCGTAAATCGTAACATATAATGCTAATTGTTGCGCTGCAGTTCCGTGTACTCCTTTCCCTGGATATCCTTGTTTTACCTCAACATCAAAAATTCCTGGTGTATAATCCATTGGTCCTGATAGCAATCTTGTAAACGGAAGAATCGTTAAATGGTTTGGCGGATTTCCTTCGCTCCAAGCGTTGTATTCCTGACCTCTCGCCGCTTCTCTCGAAACCATGTTTGGGAAAGTTCTGCGTTCTCCTGTATCTTTTATTGATTCATGATATAAAACTGCTAAATCATATTGTGCTGCTTTTTCTAAAATATATCTGAAATAATTTACTCCAAATTGTCCGAAGTGCATTTCTTTCATGTTCAATTTAGAACCCACGTGACCAATTTTAACGGAATGAATTCCTAGTTTTTTGTACAATGCAAAACCTTCATCAACTTGTTTTAAATAGTTAATTAAGTTTGATCCTGTTTCGTGGTATCCAATAAGTTCTACGTCTTTTTTCTTTCCGTATTCTACTACTTTTTCTAAGTCGAAATTATCTGCACTTTTGGTGAAGCTAAACATATGCATATGGTTTTCGTACCAAGCAGGTGTCCAACCTTTGTTCCAGCCTTCGATCAATAAATGATGAAATCCTTCTTTGGCTGTAAAGTCGATATATTCTTCGGCGTGTTTGGTTGTTGCGCCTTGTTTATCGCTTTCCCAAAAAGTATATTTACCAATGTGCATTCCCCACCAAATTCCGAAGTATTTGTATGGTTTAAAATAACTTGCGGTATTTTTTAATTTGTTTGGATCATTCAGATTTAAAATTAAATAAGAGGTAATTAAGTCTGATGGATTTTCGCCAATTTGTAATGTTCTCCATGAAGATGTAAACGTATCTTTTACACGAACTTTTACTCCATCTGCCCATGGCACTAAATCTGATTTAAGTTGTGTTCCACTTGTGTTTACCAAAGTCATACTGGCAAAATCAACTAAGTTTGCTTCGTGAAAACTCAAAGCTAATCCGCTTTTGCTTTCGATTGTAAGTGGTGTTAAAACAGTATCTAAGGTACTTACGGGAGCATCTTTAAAAAGATATTCGTCGCGGTTTTCTCTGTTTGCCGGAATCCACCAAGCTTTTCCATCTTCTTTTAAGTTAAAAGTCGTTTTTTCATCCATAATGAAAATACTGTCTTTTACATTTTGTTTTGGATATACGTATCTAAAAGCAACTCCGTCATCAAAAGCACGAAACTGAATTTCAAGTTTACGTTTGTTTCCGCTTTTTTGCTGTAATTCGACCGAAAGCTGATTGTAATGATTTCTTATGTTTTTCTTTTCTCCCCAAACTTGTGTCCAAGTTTCATCGAAAGTGCTGTTTTTTACATTTTTGATTTCAAAATCAGAACTTAAGTTTTCATTTCCCTTTAATAAAAAACCCATATCTGATGGTGTTATCACTTCGGTTTTTCCGTGTGAAACAGCATATTTTGGAGCGTTTTTTACTAACTCGAATTTGATTTTGTTTTGCCCGTTTGGCGATGCCAATTCGTAAGCATTTTTGTTTTTCTGACTATATCCAATCGAAATTGAAAGTAATAAGGCGGGAAGAATGAGGTAATTTTTCATGATATTTTTCTTAATTCATTTTTAGTAAATCGGGCGTTGCAAGGCTTTCGCCCGATTTAAAAACTCAACAAAAACTTATTTTTATCCTTTTGGGATTATTTTTTTTTGCCACAGATTACACAGATTAAAATGATTTTTTTTAAAATTCTTTGTGTTTGTTTTTTCACGCAGATCTCACAGATTTAAGCAGATTTTTAATTCTCAATTTTTAATCCTTTTAATCTGTGTAATCTGTGGCATACATTTCTTTATTTTATCCACTCTGTTTTAAGAGTCGTTTTTCCTTGTAACGGGTTTGATGTTACATCGAAATTGTTTCCGTTTTTGGTCACTTTTATTTCTTGTACTGCATCGCCGTCTGGTAAAAATACTTTGGCTGTCGCCGAAGTTATTTTGTCGCTTGCATAAACTTTCAACGTCAATTTACTCCAATCCATATCTTTTGTAGATTGCGCTAATGCGATATGAGGCAATGCCGTTCCATCTTTTACTAAAACTACGATTGGCACTTCGCCCGCCTTAATTTTATGCCATCCTGATTGGTATACTTTTTTAGTTTGATAATCAATCCATGTTCCTTCCGGAAGGTAAACATCTCTTTCTGTAACTTCTTCAAAAAGTGGTGCAACTAAAATGCTTGATCCAAATAAATATTCATTGTCTACTAACCAAGCACCCGGATCATTTGGATATTCTACAAATAGAGCACGCATCATTGGTAATCCTTTTTGAGAACTTTCTTTGGCCTGAGCGTAGATATATGGCATTAATTCGTAACGCATATTATCGGCTTTTCTAAATCCTTCTAAGAAATCTTTACTGTACAACCAAGGTTCGCGCGGAGGTTCTCCGTGGCTTCTTACGTGTGAAGTAAACATTCCGAAAGGCGCCCATCTTCTGTATAAATTCTCCGGTGATTTTGTGGCAAATCCTCCCACATCATGACTCCAAAAACTGAATCCGCTTAATCCTAAAGAAAGTCCGCCGCGTAATTCTGCCGACATTGCTCCGTTTGAAGTTTCTGCATCTCCACCCCAATGTAACGGATAACGTTGACTTCCTGCCCATGTACTTCTTGCCCAGATTAAAGTGTAGCCTTTTTCTTTTTGAGTAATTTCGGCTACAGCCTTATTATATCTTAAAGGGTATAAATTGTGTTCATAAAAGCCTGTTCTTCCTGAATGGTAAATTCCGTCTGGCGGAGCTGCTTCTCCAAAATCAACTTTGAAAACCGAAACGCCCTGATCGAATAAATGTTTTAGTTTTGATTGATACCAAGTTACAGTTTCGGGATTTGAGAAATCTAAAACGGCATCTTCATACGGAAGATTTCCTTTGCGATCTCTAACTGCAAGATTTTTTTCCATTATTTCAGGGAACAAAGTGTTCTTTGGTGAGAAATAGGGTAATTGCCATAGACACACATGGAAACCGTCGTCTTTTAAATCTGACATCATTTTTTGAGCATCCGGGAAACGATCTTTTGAAAACTCGTAATTGTTTCTCCAATCTACATCAAACCAGCCAGTGTCGAAGTGAATTACGTCTGTTGGAATTTTATATTTACGTAAATCTTTGGCTACTTCGCGACCTTCTTTTTCTGTAAAATAGGTAATTCTGCTCATCCAAAAACCAAAAGACCAAAGTGGTGGCATTGCAGCTTTTCCGGTTAAATCTGTGTATTGGTCTAAAATGTCTTTTGGCTCTCCGATAAAGAAGAACAAATCTGCTTCGTCGTCTCCAATGTACATTTCGTTTGCACTTCCAAAGTATTTTCCAAAATCAACTGTTATTGGTGTCGAATGGTGCATGAAAACTCCGTAACCACGACTACTCATATAAAACGGAACGGGTTTGTACATGGTTTCATTTTGGATTCCGTTGGCATCATCTGTCCATAAAACAACTTTTTGTCCGCGTTTATTGAATTGCGTGAATGATTCTCCGCAACCAAATATTTTTTCATCTGGTTCTAAGCTAAAAGCCGCGCCCATACTTCTCGAATAATCGCTGTTTCTGCGCACATACGAGAACGGAAGTGTTGGTGTATAGGTATTTTTAAAATCAGTATCGTGAAGTGTACTTGTCAGCAGTTTTCCTTTTTCATCATAGATTTTTACGTGCCAAGGTTTTGTCAAAATTTCAACTCTTCCGTGTTTGCTTGTATAGCTGTGACCGCCTTCTATTTTAGCATATTTCCATAATTCCGGATGATTTGGCGCAACACCGTTAATCAACATTAGGGATTCTTTTTCCGGATGAAATTGTGGCCCTGAAGTAGTTTTGATTCTAATGGTTCTGTCTGAAACAAACTGAATTTGAAATGGCAAAACAGGAGATTCTGCATATTCTGTTGTTGGAAATTCGTTTGCTTTTTCTACATCAGGTTTCATCATCATGTTGTTGAATGCCTGACGTGTTTTATAATTGTATCTCAAATATTTGATGGTTCCTTTTGCTGTTGCAGGATCAAAAGAAGCCAATTCGTCTGCGAAATAAAAAGTGTTCAGATAGTTCTGAAAATCTTTGCTGATGTCTATTGGTGCGTTTAACACATCTGCATTCTGGATTTGAGCTGAGGCATTTGGAATTGTAAGAAGTCCAAAAGCGCAAATCGAAAACAAGGTTTTTAAATGTGATTTTTTCATTAGTTATTTTTTATTTTTTGCCACAGATTAAAAGAATTCGAAAGGATTTTTTTCTTTTCTCTCGCAGATCATGCAGATTTAAATCTTTTTAATCCTTTAATCTGTGGCTATACTTAAATTTCAAAAATTAGAAAACTTATTCTGTTGTAATTACAATTGTGGCTTGTTTTAGTCCATTAGCTTTAGCGGTTAATTCTAATCTTCCTGTTTTATTTTCGGATTGAACTATAACTAAACATTTTCCTGCCAAAGCCGTATGTTTATTTCCTTTATACGGTTCGTGGCTAACTGGATCACCGCTACAAACGCCTACGATTTTTCCATTTCCTTTTAATGAGAAATTGATCTCGTTATTTGCATTTGGCGCTAAAGTTCCTTTTGCATCTAAAATATCAACTGTAACAAATGACAAATCATTTCCATCGGCTTTAATTGTACTTCTATCTGCAGTAAGTTTTAGATTATCTGGATTTCCGGCTGTTTTGATTTCGGTTTCCAGAACTGTTTTTCCGTCTTTACGAGAAATTGCTTTTAGTGTTCCGGCTTGAAAAGGTATTCTCCACATTACATGTAAATCATCTCCTTTTTTACTACGAACGCCTACTGATTTTCCGTTAAGGAAAAGTTCAACCTCATCTGCTTTATTATAATATGCCCAAACGTCTACGGTTTGTCCTGCTTTCCAGTTCCAATGTGGAAAAATGTGTAGCACGGTTTTATCTGTCCATTCGCTTTGATACATATAATAAACGTCTTTTGGGAAACCGGCTAAATCTACAATTCCGAAATAAGAACTTACAGACGGCCACTCGTAAGGTGTTGGTTCTCCGATGTAATCGAAACCTGTCCAAATATACATTCCTGAAAGATAATCATGTTTTTTGATAATTTTCCAAGTTGCTTCGTGTGTTGAACCCCAAGGTGTTTGCGTTTGATCATAAGCTGAAACGGTGTTTCCGGGATTTCCATCGGTAAATTTTAAATCCCATCGTACTGGCCATTTTTTATTGACATCTGAAACTGCATCATAATATCCGCGAGTTTGTAAACCCGAAGTTGTTTCGGTTGCGATAAAAGGTGTGTTTGGGAAATTCTTTTGATGATGCTCATAGGTTTGATGTGCATAATTGTAACCTATTAAATCTAAAATACCGGATGCGGCAAGTGGATTAATTTGAACATTTTTCTTTTCGAATTGTAATGTTACGTCGTCAATATTCATATTTACCGGCGGATTCATCGCTGCGGTTAGCGGACGTGTTTTATCATATTGACGTGTTATTGCGGCCAATTCTTTTGCGATTGTTATGCCAGTTTCACTCCATTGTTCTGGAATTTCGTTCCCAATACTCCAGATAAAAATACTTGGATGATTACGGTCGCGAAGCAATTGATCTACTAAATCTTTTTTATGCCATTTGTCCCAATCGTTTCCGTAATCGTATTTGGTTTTGGTTTGTTTCCACATATCAAAAGCTTCATCCATGACAATGAAACCCATTTTATCGCATAAGTCTAAAAGTTCGGGAGCAGGCGGATTGTGTGATGTTCTAATTCCGTTTACGCCCATTTCTTTCAGGATTTCTAACTGACGTGCGATGGCACGCGTATTGATTGCTGCACCTAATGGCCCTAAATCGTGATGCATACAAACTCCTTTTATTTTAACTTGTTTTCCGTTTAAAATAAAACCTTTATTTAAATCGAATTTAAAATCTCTGATTCCGAATTTCGTTTTATACTCATCTACAACTTTATTGTCAAGCGAAATTTCCGTAACTGCTGTATACAATTCTGGTTTTTCAACCGACCATAAAATAGGATTCGGCACTTCGATTTGTTGTTTGATAGTTTGATTGGCATTTGCACCAATTGTTATATTTTGATTAGTCGATTTTATTCTTCTAAGATCACTTCCGACACCATAAAAAATAGTTGTTGTTACGGTTGCTTTTTTTGAATCTGAATTCTGATTTTGAATTGTGGTTTCAAAATTTACCGAAGCATTTTCGGTCGTAACTTTTGGTGTTGTCACATAGGTTCCCCATTGTGCAACGTGTAGTTTATCTGTGGTTTCGATCCAGACGTTTCTAAAAATTCCTGATCCTGAATACCAACGTGAATTGGGTTGTTTTGAATTGTCAACCTTTACAATAATTTCATTGTTTTTGTCTCCATAATTTAAATAAGAGGAGATGTCATATTGAAAACCTATATATCCATTTGGACGTTTTCCTAAATAATGTCCGTTTACCCAAACTTCGCTGTCTTTGTAAACGCCATCAAAAGTAATTGAAGTGACTTTGCTACTATCTGCAGCAGCAACTTTGAATGTTTTTTTGTACCAGCCTAATCCTCCGTTTAATGATCCTCCGCCATATCCGGCCGGACTTTTTTCATCAAATTTTCCTTCAATACTCCAATCATGAGGAACATTTAGTGTTCGCCATTGTGTCGAAGCGCCAATAGTATCTTTGTCTTTTATACTATCATTTAAATGAAAACTCCAATCTGAATTAAAAGAAACTTTTCGATTAATAAATTTTTCATCACTTGATGTTTTGCATCCTGTTAGTAACAGAAAGCTGACAAAAAGTAATCCTATTTTTTTATATAAAGTAAACTGAAACATAGTATTAGAGATTTTAAAATAACCTGAAAGCAGTTCAACACTTCTTTCAGGTTATTGTTAAACTAAAAATGTATAATTTAAGGAATTATGTAATGGAAAACGAACCATTCATCTTTAGATGTATCGTACGATGTTCCTAACCAAATACCTTTTTGCAAATAATCTTTATTATATGCTTTAACTACTTTAATAACATGTGCAGTTGGATTCATCCAGCTTGTTGAATTTTGAAGAAGTGTTTCTCCTCCTAAATCAATTTCATTGGTTGCTGCTTTGATGGTAAAAATTCCTGAAGTTACAACTCCATTTTGACTGCGGGTATAATTAAGTTTACCTCCCCATTGATCAAAACGAATCCAAGAATTACCTGAGATTGCTGTCCAATCATCATTCCATCCCCAATTGTAAGAGCTTGAAGCGCCAGTTGTCCAACCAATTCCTTTTCCAACCCAGTCAACTGGATTTCCTTTTCCGTCCAGATTCCAAACTCTTCCTGCGCCTGTTCCTCCTGTTAACATGGTTAACAATTCGCCTGGAGCAAAAGTAGGATTAAAGCCTTCGTCAAGAACTGGATCTGTTACTACAGGAACATAATGGTCTGCATAATCTTTAGAAACAAAGTTCCAAATATACCACCATTGACCTTCACTATTGGTTCTAAGTACTGCTATTCTTAATTGATTTTCAGTAAGTGTTAGCACTCTTAAACCGTTGCTCCAGTTACTTGCATTAGCAATATAATTATCTGGTCTTAGAATAGTTGCTCCGGTTGTGGTTAAAGTGTGTGCATTAATATCTAAGAAATAAGATCCACTTTGAACCGTTGTTCCGTTAGCTTCGCTAACTGTCATGAAAGGTCCTCCATCAAGGCTAAATGTCATGTATCTTCCCCAATGCATATCTGCATCTGTACTAGAATTTGCATTACCAGCCGGTTCCCAGTTTGGAGTAAATTTATTCCACTCTACTACTGTACTCGGATCTGCATAAGACATTGCGCCTTGAGCTAAACCATATTTACCATTGTCTGCTATCCACGATTTCTTTTTACCAACTCCACCAGATAATGCAGTCCATAGCGGATCGTTTACATAACTTAAATTATCCTTGGTTACTGTAATGGTTACAGGGTCTAACTCGACAATTCCGCCGCCTGTTACGGCAGTAATCTTGATAGTGTAATTTCCTTTAAAGGCATATTTTACTGTTTCTGTTGCTTTGCTGGATTTTCCTGTAACGTAATCCCAAGTAAGCACAACTCCTGGAGTTGTGTTTTTTAGTAAAACGGTATTTCCTCCTGGGTCTACTACAAAATCCTGAGTTATTTCGTAGTGTATATCGGATTTAGCCAATGGTTCGTCTAGCGAATAGGTTTCTGGGGAACAAGATGATACTAGCATTAGTGCTGCTAACATCAAAAATGATGTAATTACTAATTTTATATTTTTCATTTTTTTCATTTTTTAGTTAAAATTACCAACCAGCATTTTGTTTTAAAACTCCGCCAGACAATGTGATTTGTGTATTTGGAATTTGTTGCAATCCTTTTGTTGCCTGGATTTTTGCTGCCGAAATTGTTTTTGTTCCTGCAACTCCACCACTTAACAATGTTGTCGTTTCTGCAATTGTTCCAGAAGCTTTTCCAATTCCCTGACGCAATAAATCGTAATATCTAATACCTTCAAGTGCAAACTCTAAATGTCTTTCGTTCATGATATTATCGAAATTTACGGGTAGAGAAACAAAATTCTCTTTGTAAGCTCTTTTTCTAACATCATCAAAATAAGCCTGAGCATTTCCGCTTCCTAACTCTGCAGCCATTAATAAAACATCAGAATATCTTAATACTACATAATCCTGAAATTGACTTATATCCCAAAACTGACTTCCCATAGTAAGCGGAAGATCTTTTCCGTCTTTGTCTACCATTGGTGAATATTTTTTGTTGTAGTAACCTGTATATTCTCTTTGACTGTTTAGCTTGTCGAATTTTATTTTTTCTTCGTCAATTCCAATCATTGTGGCTACACGTCTTGTATCTGTAGCGGTGTAAGCTTTCCATAATTTAGAATTTACAGTAACTCCCCATCCACGTCCGTAAGGGTAAGATGAGAATTCTCTCATTCCAAACATTACTAACCAATGGTTACCATCTGTATTTCCGTTATAATCACTTGTGTATGTATATTTTATAGAGAACACGATTTCTTTGTTGTTTTCTCCTGCATATTTATCCACTGATGCTGCTGGCCATAAAGTAGAAAAATCTGCTACTAAACCATGACCACTAGTTGCAATAACATCTTCTAAGTGTCCTAAAGCTTGTGTTTTAGTTACTACTCCGGCTAAATCTGCTTTTCCGTAATATCCTGTGTAGTATAAATATACACGTCCAAGAAGTGATTTTGCAGCCCATTTTGTAATACGTCCGCTAGTTGTAGACGTATATGCACCGCTTGGTAAGTTGTTTGCAGCAAATACTAAATCTTGTGCGATTACCTTATAAATTTCTTCTGGTGCTGCTTGCGGAATATTTTCGGTAGAAGGAGCTGTTAACAACGGCACACTTCCCCACAAACGTACCATTTCGAAATAAAGATAAGCTCTGATAAATTTCGTTTCTGACTCGTAAGTATTCTTTAAAACAGTATTTCCTTTCCAGTCGATTTGATCTATTTTAGATAAGAAAACATTACAACGAAAAAGTGCTTTGTAATATGCAATCCAGTTGTTGTTCAATAAATCAATATCGGAAGGAGAACGTGTAATATCAAACTCATCAATAGCCGCATAACTGTATCCATCTGAATTTCCAGTTCCTCCAAAACAATCGTCAGACATTACTTCGCTAATAACAGGAATTCCTAATCCTCCTGCTCCAGTTGCTACTTGCATTCCATCATAACAACCTACTAATGCTGCATAAGCGTCATCTGTTGTTTTATAAAAATTTGTATCTGTTTGTTGTACTAAAGGTTCTGTTTCTAAACTGCAAGAACCCAGCGACAATAAACTCAAACAGAAAATATATAGATATGTATTTTTCATCTTTTTATTTATTAAAGTTTAACATTTAATCCCAACATGAATGTTCTTGGTCTCGGGTAATACCCAACATCTACACCTGATGAAAACTTTTGATCATCATTTGAAGAACCAAATCCAATTTCAGGATCCATACCATTGTATTTTGTAAAAGTGTAAAGGTTTAATACTGAAAAGTAAACTCTGAACTGGCTTGCAAAAAATGGTTTTGATTGTTTCAGTTTCGCTAAATCGAATCCTAATGTAACCGTGCTAATTCTTAAGAAATCTCCGTTTTGAACATACAAATCTGAAAATTGTGTGAAGTTTCTATTGTCTTCTGTTACTCTTGGTATTGTGTTCGAAGATCCTTCTCCATGCCAACGATCTAATATTGCAGAAGTATAGTTTCCATAAGCACCTGCTTGGTTTCTATACGATTGTACAAGTTGATTTCCTGCTACTCCATTTGCCATTAATGAAAAATCGAATGCTTTGTAACTTGCAGACAATGAGAAACCATACGTAAAGTCCGGATTTGGATTTCCAATATTGGTTTTATCTGTTGCGTCTATTTTATCATCTCCGTTTGTGTTTACATAAATAATGTCTCCAGGAGCTGCATTTGGCTGTAATACCACACCATTTGCTGATTTATAATTGTCGATTTGCGCTTGATTCTGAAAAACACCACCTGTTTTATATCCCCAGAAATAACCTAAAGGCTGTCCGTTTTCTGCTCTGTAAAACTCACCGGCATTATCATAAAGTTCATTGTTTAATCCGTGAATAAGTCCGTCTACAGTTGGTATTTTACCCACTTCATTTTTATTATAAGCACCGTTTGCACTAATGCTATAATTAAAATCTCCAATTTTATTTTGGTAATTTAAACTTAACTCGACTCCTTTATTCACGACATCTCCACCATTAATAAAGGGTGCATCGGCACCGGCAGTTGCCAAAATTGGTGCTAGAACTAACCAATTTTTATTTGTTTTTTGGTACACATCAAAAGTTACATTCAATGCATTGTTTAAAAATCTTGCATCTAAACCAAGGTCAATTTGCTCTGACGTTTCCCATTTTACATTGGTATTTGATATGTTTTGCGGATAAGCACCAGGTGTCAGAACGCCTTCTTCATTTCCAAAATTGTAATTCGTATTATTTGATTTAATTAATGCTAAATACTGAAACGATCTAATGCTTTGGTTACCAACTTGTCCCCAACTCGCTCTTAGTTTAAGAAAGTTGAATACTTTTGAATCTCTTAAAAAATCTTCGTTTGAAGCTACCCAACCTCCAGATACTGAAGGAAAATAACCCCATTGATTTCCCGGAGCAAATTTAGAAGATCCATCGGCTCTAATGGTAGCATTTAATAAGTAGGTTTCTTTATAATTGTAGTTTAATCTTCCAAAATAAGACATTAACTTATTTTCTTCTTTTTTACCTTTAATCGCAATTTTAGCTCCGTCTTTGTTTGTAGTATTATCTATCCAGGCATGTTCTAAATCGTTAAAAACAGAATCTGCATTGGTAACTTCTACTGAAGTTGCGTCGTAATTAATAAACGATGTACCAACCATTGTTTCAAAATGATGATTCTCGGCAGCATTAAATTTATAAGACACTAAGTTATCCCATGTAATGCTTTTATTTTTGCTCATGTTTTGATTTACTTTATCAAAAGCAGTGTTTGCATAAATTGACAATTGATATTTAGGCGTGTACGAATGTCCTTCAGACACGTAATAATCAAGCCCCAAAGTAGTTTTAAATGTCAGGTTTTTTATAGGTTCAATTTGCAAATAAACATTCCCTAATAATTTTTGATTATTACTTTCATTTTGATTGGTATACTCCATTAAAGCATAAGGATTTGCTGTACCAGCTATCCAAGGTTCTGTGCTGTTTGTGGTATCAAAATAATTTCCGTTTTTATCGTACATTGGCAATAAAGGCGAAACCTGAAAAGCACTTCTTAATGCATTGTTGTATTGATTACCAACACCAATACCATTTTTATCGACGTAAGCAAAACTTAAATTTTGTCCAATTGTTACGACGTCTTTATAAAGTTTGTGTTCAGAATTGAATCTGAAATTATAACGTCCGTAGTTAGATAAATCTTTACCTCCAACAACTCCTTCTTGTCCTAAATAAGACAATGATGTAGAATATACTGAGGTATCTGAACCACCCGAAGCACCAAAAGAAAAGTTTTTAGTTGCAGCATTGTCTGTCAACATTTTATCCATCCAATTCGTTCCTTTTCCTAATCCGGCTATTTGACTATTGGTGAAATAAGGATTTTTACCAGAGTTTACCGCTGCTTCGTTTAATATTGTAGCATATTCTGTTGCATCTAATAAATCTACTTTTCTAGCTACAGATTGTACTCCGTAATATTGATCGAAAGTAATTTTTCCAGGAGCTCCTCTTTTTCCTTTTTTAGTAGTTACCAAAACAACTCCATTTGCAGCTTGAGAACCGTAGATTGCAGCAGAAGCAGCATCTTTAAGTACAGAAATAGATTCGATATCAGAGTTACTTAAATAAGAAATATCACCCGTAAGAATTCCGTCAACTACATACAACGGGCTACTCCCCGCTACAGAACCAACTCCTCTTATCACTACTTTCAAAGCTTCTCCCGGTTGCCCTGAAGTAGAAGTAATTTGAAGTCCCGCCGCTTGACCCTGAAGTGCCTGCAATGCATTTGTAGTATTCGTTTTGGCAAGATTATCTCCGCTAACCTGAGTAACGGCATTGGTTACCAGTGTTTTCTTTTGAGAACCATAACCTATCACGACAACTTCTTTTAAGTCTGCCGCTTCTGTTAATAAAGTAACATTAATTGTTTTTTGAGTTCCAACTGTAATGCGTTGTGTTTTAAATCCCATGAAACTGATTACAATTACGTTGCCCGCTTTTGCCTCCAGTTTAAAATTTCCATCAAAATCTGTTGATGTTCCCGTTTTCGTTCCTTCGATTGCTATGGAAGCACCCGGAATTCCCATACCATCATCTGCCGATTTTACATTTCCGCTTACAAACTGGGATTGTTCCTGCGCAAAACCAGACTGCATTGCAAAGACGCTTAGCAGCAGCGCCATACAAAACGGAAGCATTGTTGTTTTTATACAATATTTGCTTTTCATAATAATTAAGAATTGGTTAAATTTATAGTTAGTTGTATTTAAGTTTATTCATTCTTATTGAAGATAATTTGATCAGCTTGACCGTCTTTTTTTTGTTGAATTCTCAACTTTTATAAACTCCCAATACTCTCAAAAATAGCTGTACTATAATTTTCTCAGGCGAGAAATATTTGGTCGTTTTAAAACTTATAGTCAAATTGAATTTATCTTATGGTTATTTTGACTACAAGTGTAAAACATTTTTTCTATATTAGCAAAATATTAGGGGTATTATTTTGTTTTTCAAATTAAACAGAGTCAACTATTATCAATACAGCAAAATATCCCACTAAACAGAATAAAAAAATATCAAAAAAATAAAGAATTAGCAGTTTGACAATCAGTTATTTAAGGATTATCATTTAAAAGCAGATTTTTCACTAGAATTATAAATGATTGATTGTCAGAAAATTGCTTCTTTAGAAAAAATATAAAGCTTTTGCAAAGGCAACGCGTCATTTAATTTATTTAATTTGTCAAAATTTTAGTAACATATGGTCAAAAATGTATCCGACGATTCAGCTTTAAAAACAGAGCAAACCGCAATGAACGCGATCACAATTGACTGTGTTATTTTTGGTTTTGATGAAGGAAGTCTAGAAGTGCTTTTGGTAGAACATGGAGAAGGAATAAGTAAAGGAAAATGGGGACTTCCGGGAGGTTGGATTTATAAAAAAGAAAGTACTGACAATGCTGCTCATCGTTTATTGAATGAACTTACCGGACTTGACAATATTTATCTGGAACAGCTAAAAGCATTTGGTGATCCGGATCGTTTTCCTTTGCGACGTGTTATAACTATCGGATACTATGCTTTGGTAAAAAGAGAAGATTATAACATTAAAGCGGGTTTTACCGCATCTGACGCTAAATGGTATAAAATCAATACTATTCCGGATTTGATTTACGATCATAACGAAATTTTATCCTATAGTCTGCAACATCTTCGCAACAGAGTACGTCAGGCTCCTTTAGGATTTAATCTTTTGCCTGAAAAATTTACTTTATTACAATTGATGCATTTGTACGAAGAAATTTTAGGAATTGAAATGGACAAATCAAACTTTAGACGTAAAATTTTACACATGAAATTATTGGTCGCGCTAGACGAGAAACAACAAGATGTTTCGCACAGAGCCGCAAAATTGTACCAATTTGACCCAACAATCTATAAAAAACTAACCGAAAAAGGATTTAGTTTTGAATTTTAATACTTGCTTATAATCATAACAAATGACATTCTCATCTTCTAAAAACAATACTGAAACAGATCATAATAGTACCTCAACGGCTATTGATGGAATCACTATTGACTGTGTTATATTTAGTTTTAATAAAGAAAGTCTCGAAGTACTTTTGGTTCAGCATGCCGAAGGGGAAAGTATTGGAAAATGGGGACTTTTGGGTGGATATATGAAGAAAGAAGAAAGTGCCGATGACGCTGCACACCGAATTGTATATGAACTTACAAGTCTGGACAATATTTATCTGGAACAACTAAAAGCTTTTACAAATCCAAATCGTGTGCCCGAAAGAAGAGTTGTAACGATTGGTTATTATACATTGGTAAATCGAGAAGACTACAATATAAAAGCCAGTTTAATGGTTAGAGAATGTAAATGGCATAAGATTAATGAGATCCCGAATTTAATTTTTGATCATAACGAAATTCTTAACTTTAGTTTGATGCAGCTGCGAAGCAGGGTTCAGCAAGCTCCAATTGGATTTAATTTGTTGCCCGAAAAGTTTACACTTTTACAATTAATGCATTTGTATGAAGAAATTTTAGGTATCGAATTGGATAAATCTAACTTTCGCAGAAAAATTTTGCACATGAAATTACTGGTTGCTCTCGACGAAAAACAACAAGATGTCTCACACAGAGCCGCAAAACTGTATAAATTCGATCAGGATATCTACAAGAAATTAACAGAAAAAGGGTTTAATTTTGAATTTTAACGGTGGTTTATGATTTCAGAATCTAACTATCGTGTATCTACATTCCAGAATCCAAAACTTTGCGCTATCTTTGCGCCTTAATAACATGCTCTAAGGCAATTGCTCTAGCGCAAATTTATACCCGGAAATTACTTAAACTCGTTTAGAGAATTGACATATTAAAATGAAGAAGATACGTAACTTTTGCATTATTGCACACATTGACCACGGTAAAAGTACACTGGCAGACCGCTTATTGGGCGCTACACAAACCGTTACAGCTCGTGAAGAAAAAGCACAATTGCTTGACAACATGGATCTGGAGCGCGAGCGTGGAATCACCATTAAGAGTCACGCCATACAAATGGAATACACTTATAAAGGCGAGGAATATATTTTAAATTTAATTGACACTCCTGGTCACGTTGACTTTTCATACGAAGTTTCTCGATCTATTGCCGCCTGCGAAGGTGCTCTTTTGATCGTCGATGCTGCACAAAGTATTCAGGCACAAACAATCTCTAACTTATATTTGGCTCTTGAGAATGATCTTGAAATTATTCCGGTTTTAAATAAAGTAGATTTACCAAGTGCTAACCCAGAAGAAGTTAGTGATGATATTATCGATTTACTAGGCTGTAAATTAGAAGATATTATTCATGCTTCTGGAAAAACAGGTTTTGGTGTTGAAAATATTTTAGCTGCCATTATCGAAAAAATCCCACCTCCATCAGGAAATGTGGATGAGCCATTACAAGCTTTGATTTTTGATTCACATTACAATCCGTTTCGTGGAATTGAAGTAATCTTTAGAGTTGTAAATGGAGAAATTAGAAAAGGGCAAAAAATTAAATTCATGGCTACCGGCAATGAATATTTTGCTGACGAAATTGGAACTTTAAAATTAAATCAGGTTCCTAAAAATGTAATTTCTGCTGGTGACGTTGGTTATTTAATTTCTGGAATTAAAGAAGCCAAAGAGGTAAAAGTTGGTGATACACTAACAGATGCTAAAACGCCAACTACTAATATGATTACTGGTTTTGAGGATGTAAAACCAATGGTATTTGCCGGAATTTATCCTGTAGACACTGAAGATTATGAAGATTTGCGTTCTTCTATGGAAAAATTGCAATTAAATGATGCTTCGTTAGTTTTTACACCTGAAAGCTCTGCAGCGTTAGGATTTGGTTTCCGTTGCGGATTCTTAGGAATGCTTCACATGGAAATTATCCAGGAACGTTTAGAGCGTGAGTTCGATATGACTGTAATTACTACAGTTCCTAACGTTTCGTATTTGGCTTATACCAAAAAAGATCCTGAAACTCCTTTTGTAGTAAACAATCCTTCTGACTTACCTGAACCATCTCGTTTAGACAGAGTTGAAGAACCTTATATTAAAGCAACTATCATTACAAAAGCTGATTTCGTAGGAAACGTAATGAGTTTGTGTATCGAAAAACGTGGTCAAATTACCAATCAAACCTATTTAACGACTGAAAGAGTTGAATTGAATTTTGATATGCCGCTTGCCGAAATTGTATTCGATTTTTACGATCGCTTAAAAACAGTTTCTAAAGGTTATGCTTCTTTTGATTATTCTCCTATTGGAATGAGAACTTCGAAATTGGTAAAACTGGATGTTCTTTTGAATGCTCAAACGGTTGATGCACTTTCTGCATTAATTCACGAAGACAACGCTTATAACATTGGTAAAAAAATGACCGAGAAATTACGCGAATTGATTCCGAGACAACAATTTGATATTCCGATTCAAGCTGCAATTGGAGCAAAAATTATTGCTCGCGAAACTATTAAAGCACTTCGTAAAGACGTTACCGCTAAATGTTATGGTGGAGATATTTCGCGTAAGCGTAAACTTCTTGAAAAACAGAAAAAAGGTAAAAAACGTATGCGTCAGGTAGGAAATGTTGAAATTCCTCAAGAAGCATTTATGGCTGTTTTGAAATTGAATGACTAGATCTTGTTTTAGAAAATAGAATAAAGAGCAAAGAATATAGATTTAACCCGATGACTTACGTTGTCGGGTTTTTTGTTTTTATATATTATCCTTCATCACGAACCTTTATGTAATGCTCCAACTACAAAAAAATAACTTTTTAAAGCCCTAAAAACAGAAAGTAAATACTTACAAAATAAAAAATAAAAAGATAATAGCTTGATTTTTAGCATGTTTTGCATTATATAAAGTAAATTTTAACATAAAAAATATAACTTTAATCTTACAACACTAAAAACCAAATATTATGAAAACGAGATTATTTATTATTTTATCGATGTTAACATTCTCATTTGCAAATGCTCAACAAGAGAACCAAGTCGATTCTGAAATGAAAACTGCAAAAGGAATCACTTTTGCTCATGGTGATATGTTTATAGAAGGTTCTATACAAATTACTACTGGCGGAGATGAGGACTTTTATGCTTTTAATCCAAAATTTGGCTATTTTCTTAGTGACAAGTTTGCTGTTGGAGGACAACTAAATTTTTCAAGCGACAAATTTGAATCTACAAATACCAAAACCAATGTCTTTGGTATTGGTGGATTTGCCAGATACTACGTTTTAGAGTTAGACAAAAAACGCTTTAAAGCATATGGTGAAGCAGGCTTAGGATATGGTAGAAACAAGGTCGAAAACAATGCAGGTTCCAACGACACTAATAGTCTTACCGCCAATATTAATGTTGGATTAAATTATTTTTTAACCAAAAACATTGCGGTGACTTTTACGCTTGCCAACATTTTATCTTATAATAGTGTTTCTCCAGAAAATGGCCCATCATCAAATACGTTTCAATTAAACATTAACTTATTTGAAAACATCTTTGATCAACCAAAATTTGGACTTTTGTACAGATTCTAATTCGTTTTAACGATTTACTCTAAAAAGCTGTCCCAATTTGGGACAGCTTTCTTGTTTTTACAAACTTTAAACCTTTGTATCTTTGAACCTCAAAACCCTTGACTCTAGAAAAAATGCTTGACGAAACTCCAAAACGATTTGACCGTATTGTCGCTATTCTTATTCAATTGCAATCTAAAAAAATTGTAAAAGCTCAGGAATTAGCAGATCGTTTTGATGTTAGTTTAAGAACTATATATAGAGATATTCGAACGCTTGAAGCCTCTGGAGTTCCAATTTATAGCGAAGCTGGCGTTGGTTACGCATTGATGGATGGTTATAGATTACCGCCTGTTATGTTTACACGTGAAGAAGTAAGTAGTTTTATTGCTGCCGAAAAATTGATGCAAAAATTTACTGATCCTTCACTGGGAAATCATTATGCAACGGCAATGTTTAAATTGAAATCGGTATTAAAAAGTACAGATAAAGACTGGCTTTCGAATATTGAATCGAAAGTTGTGATGCAAAACACAGAACCTTTGTTTAATGATAATTCGCCAAATACTTTATCTGTACTTTTTGAAAGTATTGCAGAGAAAAAACAAATTCTTTTGTCTTATAAGACTCTCGAAGCAGAGCAGGCAAGCGATAGAAACATTGAACCTGTTGGGGTTTTTCATGACAACAACAATTGGTATTTTCTGGGTTATTGTCACTTGCGACAAGATTATCGCCAATTTAGAACCGATAGAATTCAGGGAATTCAAAAAACTGAATGTGATTTCACAATCGAACACGATTCTTTAGAGACCTATTTAAAAAAAACAGAAACCTGTCCAACTACCAAAGTTAGAATCTTAATCGAAAAAAAAATAGCACGTTATCTGGCAACAGAACGAAAATATCACGGCTATATTTCTGAAAAAGAAATCGACGGAAAAATAGAAATGACTTTTATCTGTCGTGATATCGAAAGTGGTTTTCCACGTTGGTTTTTAATGTTTGGAGATTACGCCACAATTCTGGAACCGGAAAGATTAAAAACACGGGCTTTAGAATTACTGGAAATCAACAGAAAAAGACTTTTATAAAAAAACTCCTGAAAATAATTTTCAGGAGTTTTTTTTACTTCAAAGGTTCAAGATTTTATCTTTCCCAGAAAAAAGGAGGCTGAATTCCTAAGGCTCTTAAGTATACATATCCTTGTCCGCGGTGGTGCACTTCATTATCAATAAAATATAAAATATTCTGATTTATTGGAAATTCGTATTGACCAAAAAGATTAAAATTTTCATTAAAATCTTCTATAGATAATTTTTCCCAATACTTATTAATTTCTTCTGTTGCCTCATCCCATTTTTCAAGATATTGCGCTTTAAAAATCAATTTTTCTGTTGCTTTTTCGCTAAATGGCTCCACTTCTCTATTTACAATTCCCTTGAGTCCAGGAACTGCAATGGCTAAAAGCTCACTAATTAATTGGGCAAACGGCCTCATACCACCTATTGAAAATTCAAAAAAATCTTTTTCAGGAAAAGCTTCAATTGTATTGCGTGTTAAAGTACGATGACCTTGCCAGTGCTTCAACAAATCTTCGGGAGTAATTACTTGGGCTGCTAATGTTTTCATGGTTTAAAAGTTTTAATTGTTTAATACTTCAAAAGTATCGAGGGTTGGTGACAACAGTTTGTCAGCAGGAAAAAAAACTTTTAAATATTTATTGTACGAGTTAAACCTTGCAGGACTAATCATGCGGAACCAAACCTGTCGGGTTATATCTAAATCTCTAACTTATTAAAACTTATTTTTTTAAAATACGCATCAATTAAACACATAAAACACTGGTTTTCAATAATTAAAAGCAAAATCATTCGTACCTTTAAACTCCCCCTATAATTAAAATCAGAATTATGAGACTACCTCTACTTCTATTTTTTTTATTTTATTCGACTATATCTTTATCTCAAGGAGTTATAGTAGACACCACAACTTTGAGTATTCCGGAACTAGTTCGCCAAGAATTAATGCAAAATGCTTGCGCAAACGAGACTAATTTTAAATTTTCGTCGCATCAGGGTATTGGTAAATTCACCAGTAATTCGCCTAATTTCCCTATCTCAGACGGAATCATTATCCGAAACGGAATCGCCAAATATACCGAAGGCGCTTATACAGGCGCAAATGAAAGTAGCCAACTAAACAATACTTCTGATCCTGATTTGCAAAACATCAGTGACAGTAATGGGCAACTTGTTCCTATTCGAGATGTAAGTTATATTCAATTTGATTTTACGCCTTTGTCGAGTAACTTTAGTTTCGATTTTCTTTTTGCTTCCAACGAATATGGGGAATTTCAATGCGGTTTTAGCGATGTTTTTGCCTTTATATTAACTGATTTAACTACGGGACTTTCTAAGAATCTTGCTGTGCTTCCGGGTACAGATACGCCTGTTTCTGTCAAGAACATAAGAGATCAGCAATATAATTCGTCTTGCTTGTCATCAAACGCCAATTTATTTGACCATTTTAATGTAACCAATCCCGGAGCGTCGGCAATTAATATGCGGGGCGAAACTAAAGTTTTAACGGCATCATCGACGGTAATCCCAAACAGGACTTATAGTATAAAGCTGGCAATTGGCGATTATAATGACAGTAATTATGATTCGGCAGTTTTTATAAAAGGTGGCAGTTTTATAACATCAATGGATTTGGGTCCGGACAGAACCATTTGCGAGGGCGAAAAAATAACGCTTCAATCTGGATTAGTGGGTAATTATGTATACGAATGGACTCTTGATGGCGTTGCAATTCCTAATGAAACCAATAGTTCTTTAACGCTTAATAAAGCAGGAACTTATGGCGTTACGGCAACACTTTCGGGCTGTGTTATAAAAGACGAGGTTATTGTGAATGATTTGATAATAAAATCTCCAAAAAATCTAACGGCTTGCTATACTACAAATGGAATTTATCAGTACGATTTAACTCAAAATAATTTAGCCGAACTGGGGCTTAATCCTAATGAGTATATGCTCTATTATTTTGAATCTTTGGCAGCTGCTAATGCAAACAGTCCTAATATTCCAGAAATTCAATTAAACTCTTTTACCAGTGTTGGCAATAAAAAAATATACATTAAAGTGGTACCGCTTTACAATAAAACTTTTTATTGCAACAATTTGATCTCTTTTGATTTGTTGGTAACGCCACCCATCACTATTAAAAAACCAGCAGATTTGAGTGTTTGTAATACGGAGTCTGGGCGAGTTTCGGTCAATTTAACAGTGCAAGAAACTACTATTCTTGACGGATTAAATCCTTCCGATTTTAATTTTAGTTATTACACCACTCAAGCAGGTGCAAATACAGGAAGTAATAGAATCTCAAATCCGCAATCTTTTATCACTACTTTATCACAATCACCTCAACCCATTTGGGTACGAATTGAAAGTGCCGCTAGTTCTATTTGTTACACTACAACTAATTTTAATGTCATCGTTTATTCACTTCCTGTTGTAGATGCACTTTCAGATGTTGTTGCCTGCAATAGTTATACTTTGCCTCCAATTACATTTGGAAACTATTATACTGGGCCAAATGGAACGGGAACTAAACTGAATGCCGGTGATGTTATTACAACAGGTGGTGTCTATTATATTTACAATAGCGCAACGGCTCCTAATATTTGTTCGAATGAAAATTATTTCAATGTAATTTTAATTTATGAACTCCAATTCGGAAATGACGCTTGTGGCGCCTACATTGTTCCGCGCGTAATTGCAGGTGCATTTTTTACAGAATCTGGAGGAAAGGGAGATCAGATCCCAGAGGGAACAGCTTTGACAACCAGTCAAACTATTTATTATTATGCAGCATTTAATGGAGTTGTCTGTCGCGACGAAGCTGTTCCTTTTGTGGTGCATCCTTTGCCTTTAATTGACAAACCCACTGATGTGGTTACATGCGATTTGTATACTTTACCTCCTTTGACAAATGGAAATTATTATGCATCCTCTGGCGGCTCAGGAAATCAGTTGAATGCGGGAGACCAAATAACTTCGAGCCAAACGGTATTTGTTTTTGCCAATGATGGAAGATGTTCTAATGAATATTCTTTTAAAATTGATATTATCAACTCTTCGAATTTTGTTCAAATTACGCAATGCGGCAGTTTTACCTTACCTCCAATCGAAGTAGGCGGTTATTATGACAGCCCAAATGGTCAGGGTAAAAATATTCCTACCGAAACGGTTATTACTACATCACAAACTATTTATTATTATGCTAATACCACAACTTTTCCTAATTGTACCAATAACTTAAAATACGAAATTACTATAAAACCATTGCCTTTAGTAGACAAACCCAATGATAGGCTTGAATGCGAAAGTTATACTTTACCTCCTTTAATAAATGGCAATTATTTTACTGATACTAATGGCGGTGGACTAATGCTCAAAGCCGGAGATGTAATTACCGAAACTCAAAAAATTTACATTTATGCTGTAGGAGCTGAGTGCTCAAACGAACATAATTTTGTTGTAGAAATAAGACCTCTTCCGCCAATTGATAATTTTACAGATGTTGTGACTTGTACAGATTTTATTTTACCACCGTTAAAAACTGGAAAATATTATACTGCAACCGGAGGTCCAAATGGTTCAGGAAATCAACTTAATGAAGGAATTACCATAAACACCAATCAAACGATATACATTTATAACGAATGGACTGATTTTGCAAAGTGTAGTAATGAAACTTTTTTCAACGTTAATATCAATGGTATAGATGTTGGCGATTTTGCTGATATAAATGTTTGCGACAGTTATACGTTACCCGCTTTAAAACTGGGCAATTATTATTCGCAACCACAAGGACAAGGTTCTGTTATTCCCGCTGGAACTTTAATAACATCTTCTCAAACCCTTTATGTTTATGCCAGTGCAGGTAATCGATCGACTTGCTCCAGCGAGAAAAGTTTTTTAGTCACAATTTCTACAGCTCCCGTATTAACAAATACTCCAGATGTTGCTATTTGTCAGAGTTATACTTTGCCTGCTTTGGCTATTGGCGATTATTACAGCGAACCGAATGGAGGCGGAACAATTTTCTTGGCTGGAACTTCTATAAATACGAGCCAAAGAATGTATATCTATGCAACGTCTGCCACAAATTCTAATTGTACTTCGCAAGACGATTTTTCTATTACAATTTATCCTTTGAAAAATTTACAGTTACAAAACGGAATAATTTGTATCGATTACCAAACTGGTGTTCTACTAAGTCCTGCTCTATTAAACTCTGGGCTTGATTCTAGCAATTATACAATTGATTGGTTTTTAGAGGGCAACAAAGTAAGTTCGGGTTCAACTTATTCCGCCACACAAGAAGGAACTTATACTGTTGTTTCCACAAAAACCACCCCGAATATTGGTGACGATTGTGGTTACAATCCCACTACGGTTAAAGTCGAAAAATCAAGTCCAGCTATTGCAACGGTAACCGTTACGGATGCTTTTACAGATACTATTGACATTATTGTAAATTTGACAAATGGTTTTGGAATTTATGAATATCAATTGGACGATGGTAATTTTCAAACTGATAATATCTTTCACGATGTCGATTCTGGGCAACACGCCATTTCTATAAGAGATATTAAAGGAAAATGTGACGATCAGATTTTAATTGCCAATGTGCTCAAATATCCTAAATTTTTCACGCCCAACAATGATGGTTACAATGATACTTGGAATATTACAGATCTTGCTTTTCAGCATGATGCCGTTATTAATATTTTTGATCGTTACGGAAAACTCATCAAACAATTAAGTCCTTCTGGTCCAGGATGGGATGGGAATTATAATGGTGGCCCTCTCCCATCTTCAGATTATTGGTTTCAAACATTTTACACTCAAAATGGTGTATCGCATGTTTTCAAATCTCATTTTAGCTTAAAAAGATAATTGTATTCGCTTACTATAAACTCTAAAAATGGTTCTAATCCTTTTTAATAATAGTTATTAAATCATCAACTTCGTACCTTTGCAACTTACAAACATTGGAATATAGAAAAAATGATCGAAGATAAAAATCCGCAACGTACCAGTATAGCTCAATTAGGCGAGTTTGGCTTAATTGAACATTTAACCAAAAATTTTGATGTTACTCAGGAATCCACTCTAAAAAGTATTGGCGACGATGCTGCTGTTCTTGATTTTAAGGATAAAAAAGTCGTAGTTTCTACTGATTTATTAATTGAAGGTGTTCATTTTGATTTGGCTTATATGCCACTAAAACATCTGGGTTACAAATCTGTTGTTGTAAATCTATCTGATATTTGCGCGATGAATGCCAAACCAACGCAAATAACCGTTTCTGTAGCCGTTTCTAACCGTTTTCCACTAGAAGCCTTAGAAGAATTATTTGAAGGGATTACACACGCTGCAAAAGAATATAAAGTTGATGTTATTGGTGGTGATACTACCTCATCGCAAAAAGGATTGATTATTAGTATTACTGCAATTGGCGAAGCTAATGAAGAGGAAATAGTTTATAGAAATGGTGCAAAACAAACAGATCTTCTTGTAGTAACAGGAGATATTGGTGCTGCTTACATGGGATTACAGGTTTTAGAACGTGAAAAACAAGTTTTTCAGGTTAATCCAAATAGTCAGCCAGATTTAGATATGTACAGCTACTTAATCGAACGTCAGTTGAAACCTGAGGCTCGTAAAGATGTTAGAACGTTATTACATGCTCTTGAAATTAAACCAACATCTATGATCGATATTTCAGACGGATTATCATCTGAAATTATTCATATTTGCAAACAATCTAAAGTAGGTTGTAATTTATATGAAGATAAACTTCCTTTAGATCCACAGTTTATTTCGACTTGCGAAGAATTTAATATTGATAGTACAACTGTGGCTATTAATGGTGGTGAAGATTATGAACTTTTATTTACGATTGACATTAATGATTTTGATAAAATTAAAGGAAATCCAAACTTTTCGATCATTGGGCATATGGCAGACGAAAGTGAAGGTATACATTTAGTTACCCGCGCCAGCACAAAAATTGCCTTGAAAGCTCGTGGCTGGGATGCTTTAAGCGAATAATCTATTTAAAAAGTCAATAAAAAAAATCCAAATTCCAATACATATTATGTCGTTGGAATTTGGATTTTTTTTATTGACTTTTTATATTAAAAAAGCCCTTTGCTTTTTGCTTCTTTTACTAATTCTTCATCAGTACCAGCCTTTACTTTGAGTAATTCTTTGAGACTAAGTTTACGCTTTTTAATCGCATTCAACGAAATCGGAATGTACTGAGGCATATCTTCAATAAGTGTTCCTTTTGACAAATGGAATAAAATCTGCTTATCAAACTCATCTATTTCAATTGAATTATGCGTTGATTGATTAAGCATTTTTTGAACTGACTGACTGTAGTATTTATCACTTTTCATTACTTTATCAAATGCAAAAAGCAATTCGTCAAAAGTAAGATCGTTTTTAATTATCAAACCATTTGGGCTTATGGTTCTAATAATTGTTTTGATTTTTAGCAATTCCGTGTACATCGTTAATAGAATAACTTTGCAATTTGGCATTTTTTTCAAAATGAGCTTTGCCAAATCTTCTCCGGAAAAAATATCTCTATCTTCGTAAGCAGGCATGCTAATGTCTAAAAATGCTACATCAAAATCTGGTGTTTGCTCGTCCTCAATTAAATCATAACCTGACTTGCAATCATGAGCTTGCGAAATAAGAAACTCATATTCCTTCGGATTATAACGCGTTATCGCATTTTTGTATCCTTCTATAATAAAAGGATGATCATCGACAATTAAAACATTTCGTTTAGTTAATTGCTGAATAGGATTTTGTGAATCAATTGTCATTGTTTTGCAGGTTAATTTTTTGATCGATTGGAACTTTAATTATTAGAAGAGTCCCCTCTCCCTTGGCAGATTTTATAGTAGCGTTACCTTTACATTCTGCAGCTCTATATTGAATATTTTGTATTCCTATACCACTTTTTGTTCTCTTTACATTAAAGCCAAGTCCATCATCAAAAATAGATAAAAACAAATAATCAATTTCACTTTTAAATTCTACTCTAATGATGTTGGCATTTGCATATTTATTGCAATTTTGAAGTGCTTCCTGAACAATTCTATATAAATTAATTTTAACGGTATTATTGACTAATTCCCACTTAATGTGTGGATCAAAAAATGTTATTAATTCTGAATCATAAGTGCTTTGTTGGTTTTCAAACAATTTGTTTAAAATTGCCACAAAATTATTAATTAACTCTGATTTCTCTCTGTTTAGATCATGCGATATTTCACGTATATCTTCTTCTATATGTTTAAGTTCTGTTAAGTATTTTTTCCTTTTTGGCGCGGCTTGTACTTCATCTATTTTATCTAAACTATCCAAACTTATCCTCACTCCAAACATTCGGCCCAAAACCCCATCATGTAACTCCTGAGCCACTTTTTTCTTTTCTCTGATTCTTGTTAATTCGATATCATTTTGCTGAGAAATCATCAAATTATAAATATCTTCATTTGCAATTTGCTGTTGTTGTTTAAAAAGTAATTCTCTGTTTTTTGCTTGTTGCGTTTTATAAACATAAAAAAACAATCCAACTAAAGTACAAATACTAAAAATATAAACTAATGTTTTATTTTTTTCCTGCAGGTTTGAATTTTGATCTTTTATCTCGTTGGTTTCATACTCAATACGCGAGAATTTTTCGCCCATTTTTCGTTCAGCCTTCTGCAATTTTTCATTAATCTGAATATACTCGTTAGAATAAGCCGGCGCATTATGTGGGTCAACAACCGTAATTTGCTTAAGGGCTTCTAATGTATTTCTTAATTTTTTTGAATTTCTGGATAATTGCAAAGCTTGTCTGGAAAACTGAACAGCTTTAGAAGTATCGTTATTTGCTGCATAATACTCGGACAAATGTATTTTATTTAATATTATACCCGAAGTCAATTTTAAACTATCTCTGATTTTTAATGCTTCGTAAAATTGATTAGGAAGCCCTTGAGTTTCTTTCAATTTAAATTTAGAATATGCCAAATTATCAAGTAACATAGCATATAAAGTAGGGTCATCTATTAATAAATTCTTTTGTTCTAAGCCATTTTGAAAATACTTTTTTGCTTTAGCGTAATCATGTTTATTTAAATATACAAATCCTATATTATTTAAGGAACTTGCCTTTAATTGAAGCCAGCTTGGTATTGATTTGTCGTTAAGGGTCGTTAAAGCATTGTTATGAAACTCTAAGGCTTTGTCAAACTCTTCGCGTTCATTGAATAATATTCCTAAAAGATTGTAACAATCATAAAGCTGATTGCTTACATTTTTTTGTTGTTTTAAAATTCGTAATGCTTTAAAAACTGTAATCTCACTTTCAAAAAGATCACCTTCGTCAAATTGTAATTGTGCTTTGCTTAAAAATGTTTTAGCGAGATTAAATTTGTCATTAATACGTGAGAATATTTTCTCTGCATTAAAATAACTCATAAACGCGCTATCAGAAATTACCTGTGACCTATAAAAATCGCCCAAATAAATATAAGCTTTAGCTGTACCGGCAGAATCTTTACTCATTTTAGATTTTTGCAAAATAAGTTTGGTCGTGTTTTGGTAACCTTTCCAATCATTCATATTGTAATATCGGTTGGCAACCTTAAACAAATTCACTCTTGTAAGCGAATCATCTTCTTGATTTACAATTACATCAAATGCTTTTTTATTGTATTTCTGCTTTGATTCAAACGGTAAGTCATCATCATTTGCCAATGATAAATAAATAGCCAGGCTATCTTCTGGTGAAGCTAAATCTTTTGATCCTTTACCTTTCTTGGTACATCCAAAAAAGATAACAAATAAAAGGAACAATATAGTGTACTTATTTTTCAATATCTTTTTGGAATTTCATCAAAAATACTAAAACTATACATACAAAAAAAGGTTACCAAAAAATTGGTAACCTTTTACTTTTATTCTGTTTATTTCTTATTCTAGTTTTACAATTGCACCAACAGATTGGTTATCAATGTAAAACTTTTTAATTTAAGACAATACTGAAAAATCGTCTGTTTTCTTTCTGTCGTTTGCTCTTTGTCCACCGTCGATATCTGAAACCATTGCGATATCATCTGTTTTCTTTCTGTCATTTGCTCTTTGTCCACCATCGATATCTGCGATCAATACAACATCATCAGTTTTCTTTCTGTCATTTGCTCTTTGTCCACCATCGATATCTGTAGACATTGCGAAATCATCAGTTTTTTTTCTGTCATTTCCTCTTTGTCCACCATCAATATCCATTGCTCCATTAGTATAAGAATGTGAAACTGTTTGTGGAGTTACAAATGAAGTTGTCACTAATACTAAAGAGAATAATCCGAATGTTAAAGCTGTTTTTTTCATGATTTGAGGTTTTTATGTATGATTTTTTTTTAAGGGTTCAAAATGATTGCTTGCTGCGAATCATGGTGTAAAACTAATTCTACAATTGAAAAAAATTTATACGAAAAAACCAGTTTATGGTAAATCATACCCAATTGGTAGTCAATGGGTATCAAATCAATGTAAATATCTAATTTTTAGACTTCTAGATAATTACCTTCTGTAAATGCCGCAATAATTAGATCGACATTTGACTTGTAGGTTTTAGAGAAAGGTATTTTTTTGGGAGAGTTTTTTATGTAACAAACTGAGCTTCCGTTATGAATTCTCGAAATATAATTTTTATTGATGATATAACTATTATGAATTCGAATAAACGGATGAGTCAAAATACTCTCAAAATGCTTTAATGTTTTAAAAGCTGTTATCATATCGCCAGAATTTAAATAAATATCTGTCGAATTATTATCGGCTTGGAAATAACAAATATCTGCCGAATTTATGTATCGATAATCTCCATATGATTTTATACATATTATGAGCGGACTTTCGATATTTTTTGGTGCTTGCACAGCAGGAAGCGCGCATGGCGCTTCTTTATGCACCTCAACTGAATCTGTTTCATGTAAAACTTTTTCCAGTTTTAGTACTGTCTTCAACAAATCTATTGATTGGACAGGTTTTAATATATAATCGAAAACATTATATTGAATTGCCTCGAAGGCTAGTTCTTTATAAGTTGTTGTTATTATTATTTTGGGCAAAAAGGATAAGAACCTATAAAGTTCATTTATAAATAAAAGCGATAGATTACTAGATATTTCATTCGGATCAATTTCTAAAAAAACAACGCACGGTTTATGTTCCAAAACTAAATGCAATCCTTGTTGGTAATTCGTAGCCGATCCCAGAAAAGTTAATTCTGAAAAACCTTCTGCAATTGTTCTGGTTTTCAAAATACTCTCAGCATCATCATCAATAATAATATACGAATACTTTTTCAATTTTAGTTTCTATTGCTTTTTCATGAATCCCCGACAACTATCTCTCTAGCTTCATCAATACTTTTGAAAAATTTTTTTTTGACATTTTATTCGCAATTAAAAATACGAATTTCAACTATTCTACTATTTCATTGTTAATACATTGCATTCAAATGTTAACACATAAAGATGAAATGCAAAAAAGTCCGATGAAATACATTAATTTAAAATTAAAAAAATCCCAAACTCCGTTAAGGAATTTGGGATTTATAGGGTCATAATGGAGAAAACTACATTTTCATCAACCAATTTTTCATTGAAACTTCGTTTTCAATAATATCTTTTAATTCAGAAATTTTAACTCTGTCTTGCTTCATTGTATCTCTATGACGAATTGTTACTGTTTGATCTTCGATTGTCTGATGATCTACAGTAATACAAAACGGAGTTCCAAGTGCATCTTGTCTTCTGTAACGACGACCTACTGCATCTTTTTCATCATAAGCCACACTGAAATCCCATTTTAAATCTTCGATGATTTTTCTAGCGATATCAGGTAAACCGTCTTTTTTAACCAACGGTAAAATAGCTGCTTTTGTTGGCGCTAAAACCGAAGGTAATTTAAGAACTGTTCTTGTAGAACCATCTTCAAGAGTTTCTTCTTGTAATGATGTTGCAAAAACAGCCAGGAACATACGATCTAAACCAACTGAAGTTTCTACTACATATGGTACATAGTTTTCATTTAATTCAGGATCAAAATACTGTAATTTTCTACCTGAATATTGTTCGTGTGCTTTTAAGTCGAAATCTGTTCTTGAGTGAATACCCTCTAATTCTTTGAAACCAAATGGGAAGTTAAACTCAATATCTGCTGCGGCATTTGCATAATGCGCTAATTTTTCGTGATCGTGAAAACGGTAATTCTCTTTTCCTAATCCTAAAGATAAGTGCCAGTTTAAACGTGTTTCTTTCCAATGGTGGTACCATTTCATTTCTTCACCCGGACGAACGAAAAATTGCATTTCCATTTGTTCAAATTCACGCATACGGAAAATAAACTGTCTTGCAACAATTTCATTTCTAAATGCTTTACCTGTTTGAGCAATTCCAAATGGAACTTTCATACGACCAGATTTCTGAACGTTTAGGAAATTCACAAAAATACCTTGAGCTGTTTCCGGACGTAAATATAAATCCATTGCCGAATCTGCAGAAGCACCAAGTTTAGTACCGAACATTAAGTTGAATTGCTTTACATCTGTCCAGTTTCTAGAACCAGTTTCAGGATCAGCAATTTCTAATTCTTCTATTAAAGCTTTTACATCCTGAAGATCTTCGCTCATTCCTTTTGCAAGTCTTGATAAAATTTCTTTGTATTTTGAAAGATATTCTATAACACGAGCATTTGTTGTAACAAATTCTTCTTCATTGAATGCATCGCCAAAACGAGCTCTTGCTTTTTCAATTTCTTTTTGAGCTTTTTGATTTAACTTTTCAGCATAATCTTCGACTAAAACGTCAGCTCTATATCTCTTTTTCGAATCTTTATTATCAATTAATGGATCATTGAAAGCATCAACGTGGCCTGAAGCTTTCCAAGTTGTTGGATGCATTAATATTGCAGCATCAAGGCCTACAATATTCTCATTCATCTGAACCATTGATTTCCACCAATATTCACGGATATTCTTTTTTAACTCGACACCATTTTGTGCATAATCATACACTGCACTCAATCCATCGTATACTTCGCTTGACGGAAAAATAAATCCGTACTCTTTTGCGTGCGAAACCACATTCTTAAATATATCTTCTTGTTTTGCCATAGTGATGCAAAAATATAAAAAGTACGTTTAAAAAAAAGAAAAAAAACAAAGATTGAAGAATCGATTTGATTATTTTTGTAACTAAATTCTTTCTATTTGTGTTTAATTTTATAATCAATCTCTTTTTTCCTAAGATTTGCAGTGGATGCCGCGCTATTCTAATTACAAATGAAACTGTTTTATGCACTACTTGTCGCCATGAAATGCCTCTTACTCAATATCATTTAGACCCAAAAAATCAAGCGGTCAAGAAATTTTATGGCAAAATTGACATCGAATATGCATCGGCTTTATTGTATTTTAATAAAAAAGGAATCGTTCAGGAACTAATTCATAATCTAAAATACAAAGGTCATGAAGAAATTGGTACTGTTTTGGGAAATTGGTATGTTGAAGATTTAAAAGGCTTAAAATTAGAAAACGCTTTCGATATTGTAATTCCTGTTCCGCTCCACCCTAGAAAACTTAAGGAACGAGGATACAATCAAGTTACCATTTTTGGAAAAACTCTGGCAAATGGTTTAAATCTAAAATATGATGATACTATTTTATTCCGAAAGAAATATTCTAAAACTCAATCAAAAAAGAATTTACTGGGAAGATCTGAAAACATCGAAAGCATATTTGATATCCATTCAACAAAAGAAAATCAAAACAAACATTTCTTACTTATAGACGATGTTCTCACTACTGGAGCGACTCTTGAAGCTTGTTCCCGCGCTTTACGAAAGATTCCGGGCGCAAAAATTAGTATTGTTTGTATGGCAATTGCGAACTCTTAAAGCTTGGATTACAACCGTTTTAATTCACAATTATTTTCTTAACAGTTCTTCTGTCACCGTCAATAACGGTAACTAGATAAATTCCCGAAGACACATTTGACAATTGAATATTTTGATTAAAATAATCCGTACTATCAAATGAGTTTGAATATACTTTTTTACCTAAAGCATCGTGTACATAAATCTGAACTCTATTTATTGAATCACTTTTAAATTGAATTGTAAAATTTCCTTTGTTTGGATTTGGATATAATATAAAAGCAACATTTTCAACATCAGGGTTTCCTAATGTATACGTTTGATTGCAAACATTTAACGATGCCGAATTTATTGTTCCAAATTTTCCTGTAACGGCGTCACGAACTCTAAAAGTCCAAGTTCCCTGCGGATTTTGACCATTAAAAGCACTTAATAAGTTAACTGGAATCACAATTTGACTGGTTGTTTTTGAACAATCTAAATTGACTCCCGAATCATCGTACTGAAGTATTAAGGTAGATTGAATATCTCCGCAACTTTTACTATACAAGTTTACAATTGTTCCTTGTGGATTTACGATTTGAATTTCAACATCAGAAAGTCTTTCATGGGTAAAATTCACCATAACATTTACATCTGAGACTATTCCTGTAGAAGCCGGCACATTGACTGTTTTTGTGGTAAAAGCTGACCCAAAAGGAATTGAAAATGCGTTTCCAAAACTATACGAATCGCAAGTTGTGGTCGATGTATAACCTATAGCAAAGGTTTTACTATTTATTGCATAATAAATATTTTCGGTTGGCTCAATCAAAAGCCTACAATTTATTGAAGCTTCGACGCTTGTTGGAACCTGAATTGCTTCTGACCCATCGTTTGCTGTACTTGAAGCTAAGGTTATTGGAAACGTCAAACCTCCATCGATAGATAATTTGATATTTACATTTGAAGAACCTTGCAAAGTGTTAGTATTATTAACATTCCAAGTTACAGTTTGACTTGAGCCTTTTGGCCAACTTATATTATCTGTATTTTGAGAAGTAACAGTAAATGGCCCAGCAGTAGCAACCACATTTACAATCATTGCATCAGAGTTAGTTTGTGCTGCTCCTTGCGCCGCATTATCCCTTCCTGTTAATGTAAAATGCAATGTTCTTGCAATAGAGGAAACAGATTCCCAAGTTGTGGTTAACTTATTCTGAAGTACTGTACTCAAACTTGGCATATATCGAATTAGTGAACTACTTGGAAGCACTGACCTAAACAAAGGCCCGTCTGGTTTTGTTGGATATGCAATACTGGTTGAAAAAGAAGTTGTTATTGCACTATCATATTCTTCCCAATTATAAGTGACAGTGTCTCCATCTGGATCTGAGCCAGTTCCTTTTAAAACAAATGCAGTGCTTATTGGTATTGTATAATCTATTCCGGCATCAATCGTTGGAGGATTATTAGTTATTGGTGTATTAACGGAACAAGTTTTTGCCGAAAGATTATTTTGAATTTGAAGAATACTAGCATAAGCAAAGTAATCATCAGAAAAATTCTGAACATCATAATCCTTTGTAATACCGGCATAACCCATAATAGTAGAACCACTTCCTGGCTCTACATTTACATTGGTTCGTTCTTGTGAGTTATATGAAAACGTATGAGCAGCTCCAAATTGATGTCCCATTTCATGAGCTACATAATCAATATCAAAACTATCTCCTTGCGGTCTTCCGTCTGAAGGTGATGTATAAGCACTTCCTTTTCCTATAGCATTCGTTGCAGTTGGGCTATCACAAACACAACCAATACATCCTGCGTTACCGCCGCCGCCGGAACCTCCAAATAAATGTCCAATATCATAATTAGCTTCTCCAATTTCACTTGTAAGTGTACTTTGAACTTCTTTACTCCAAAAATCATTACCGTCAGTCTTATCAACTGATGTTCCAATACTGGCAATCGAATAGGGATCTGTTCCAGGATCAGTGTATATTACATTATCATTATTAGCAATTAAAACTACTCTTAAAGCCAGATCTTTATTAAAAACGCCATTTACTCTTGACAAAGTAGCATTCATTCCTCCCAATGCGCCAAGTTTTGTTCCGCCAAAAAAAGCGGCATATTCTCCTGTGCATGAAAGTGCTAAACGAAATGTTTTAAATACTTTATTATTTGCCGCTGGTTTTGCCGTTTTACTTGTTGATGTATTTTTATCTAAAACATCTTTAACTCCACAAACCATTCGCGAAGTAGATTCTAAATTATTCCTGGAGGTAAACAAAACATAACCAGACTTATCGTTAGGATTCTGTTCAATATATTCCGATGGCTTATTGGCACGAAACACCATTGTTTGCATTCCGATTGGTGCAACGCTAAAATAAATTCTAGCCGATTTATCATCTAAACCACTTCCTTCATAGGCTCTAATTTCCGGATATTTTGCTTGTAGTTCCGGTTCAAAATTTGAAGATTCCCAAACAGTGAATTTTTCTAAAATACCTTTTGAATTTGGGATTGTAATTTCTGATGTAATAGTTGACTTACTTGTTGTGGCGGAAAGTTTTGCCTTTAAAAAATCAATATTTAGTTTATAATAAAGTGTTTCAGAATCTGATGAATTTACTTTTTTACTGACTGAAGTTGGACTTACTTTTTGCCACAAGTCGTCACTTTGAGCGTGAATAGCCGCACAACAAAAAAATAAAAATAAAAAAAGTAATTTTTCTTTCATACTCTAGTCAACAATTGATTTATCAAAATTAAGCGAATTAAATGAAATTCTTACATAAACAAGACAATTATTACTTTTTGATCGACGAGTTAACTTGTTTTAACAAAAAGAAACCAGTTGCAGTCAAAAAATCAATAAAGCTTAGCATTAAATTTAAAATAGAATAGTATAAATTTGCACCATCTTAAATTATTTGTTTTGAAGCTCTTTCATTCTATAAACGATTTTCAGTCAACCAAGAAAACAATTTTAACTCTTGGCACCTTTGACGGCGTACATATTGGACATAAAAAAATTCTGGAACGAATTACTCAAAACACAGAAAACGGAAAATACGAAAGTTTAGTACTCACATTTTTTCCGCATCCAAGAATGGTATTGCAAGAAAAATCAGAAATAAAACTTTTGAATACCATTGCTGAAAAAACGAAACTTCTGGAAGCAACCGGAATAGAAAATCTTGTTATCCATCCGTTTAACGAAAGTTTCTCCAGATTAACTGCCGAAGAATTTGTACATTCTATTTTAGTAGAACAATTTCATATTCAAAAAATTATTATTGGACATGATCATCGTTTCGGAAGAAACAGAACGGCCAATATTGACGATTTAATTGCTTTTGGAGCTGAATATGGTTTTGAAGTTGAACAAATTTCGGCTCAGGAAATTCAAGATGTTTCTGTGAGTTCAACAAAAATCAGAAAAGCGCTGAACGAAGGAAATATGGATTTAGCCAATGAATATTTGGGCTACGATTATTTTTTGTCTGGTGAAGTTGTTAAAGGAAAACAATTAGGACGAACTATTGGTTTTCCAACTGCAAATATCCAAATCGAAGAAGACTATAAATTAATTCCAAGAAATGGTGCCTATGTGGTTAAAGCAATTATCGACCAAAAAGAAGTTTTTGGGATGATGAATATTGGTTTTAATCCAACGGTAAACGGTCAAAAACAAACTATCGAAGTAAATCTTTTTGACTTTGATGCTGATATTTATGGTCAAAAAATCGAGATTATATTATTACAATATCTTCGCGAAGAACAAAAATTTGGTTCATTAGACTTACTTATTGCTCAATTAAATCAAGATAAAAAAGAGGCTTTAACTTTTATTGAACAGCTTTAAAATAAAACCTTAAAATACTTTTTGCCTTTTTTAAATCATCGTAGTTATTTTTTTAGTAAATTTGATATACAACACTGTTTATCAAATATTTACTATTAACTTCTTTAAAAATAACCACTATGAAACTACCTAAAGAAATAACCAATGGTTTTTTGATATTCCTTGGTATTGGCATTTATTTTTTATTGATGAACGTTTTAGGTTTAGCCCATTTATTTTATTTACGTGTCCTGAATGTGTTCTTTATATTTTATGGCGTAAACAGAACTATGCGAATGAACCTTCGTGAAGGTGAAACCAATTTTGTGTCAAATGCTGTTTCTGCAATGGCAACTTCTGTAGTTGGCGTGGCGTTAAGTGTTTTTGGATTATTGGTTTATAGTTATGCGAGAGGAGGAGACGCTTATGTACGAACACTATCAGAAACATTCATGTTTGGAGGAAATCCATCCGTACCCACTTATTGCATCTGTTTATTGTTTGAAGGAATTGCCTCTTCGGTAATTGTAACTTTGTTGATGATGTTATATTGGGGTAATAAATATGTAGCCGATTAATTTTTCAAAATAAATCAAACTTTTTAGCACTCTAAAATCATAAAAAAATACAATTTTATGATTTTAGAGTGTTTCTTTTTTGAAAATAACCGCCAAATATTCATTTACAGGATTCAGCATTGGTTGATTAGAACAATTTAACTACTTTTGAAGCTTCAAAAACAATGTATCGATGAGCATTACAAAACACAATTGGACAAAAGACGAGATAATCGCCATATATAATAAACCTATGATGGACTTGTTGTATGAAGCAGCAACTATTCATAGAGAAAAACATGATCCGAACGTAGTTCAGGTATCAACTTTACTTTCTATCAAAACTGGAGGTTGTCCAGAGGATTGCGGTTATTGCCCGCAAGCTGCACGTTACAACACTGGTGTAGAAGGAAATGATTTAATGAGTGTAAGTCAGGTAAAGGCCCAAGCTTTACGTGCAAAATCTAGCGGATCATCTCGCGTATGTATGGGTGCTGCCTGGAGAAATGTTAAAGATGGTGAAGAATTTGACCAAGTTTTAGAAATGGTTCGTACCATTAATAAACTTGACATGGAGGTTTGTTGTACTTTGGGTATGATTACCGAAAATCAAGCTCAACGTTTGGCAGAAGCAGGTTTATATGCTTACAATCACAATTTAGATACTTCTGAAGAATATTATAAAGACGTAATTTCTACACGTGGTTTTGAAGACCGTTTACAAACAATCGAAAATGTTCGTAAAACGAATGTTACGGTTTGTAGTGGAGGAATTATTGGAATGGGAGAAAGTATCGAAGACAGAGCTGGAATGCTTGTTGCGCTTTCGACTTTAAATCCTCAACCGGAATCTGTGCCAATTAATGCTTTGGTTGCTGTTGAAGGAACTCCAATGGAAGAAGAAAAACCAGTTGAAATCTGGGAAATGATTCGAATGGTAGCAACTACAAGAATTATAATGCCAGAAACACAAGTTCGTTTATCTGCAGGAAGAACTAGTATGAGCCGCGAAGGACAAGCTATGTGCTTTTTTGCTGGTGCAAATTCTATTTTTGCAGGAGATAAATTACTTACTACTCCAAATCCGGATGTACACGAAGACATGAAAATGTTTGAGATGTTAGGATTGATTCCACAAAAACCCTTTACTAAAGTTTCGCAACCACAAACGGTCGAAGCAGCTGATTCTCAATTTGCTGCATTAGGAGAAAAACCTAAATGGTCAAGACCGGGACACACTATCGAAAAAAATCTGGAAGCTTCTATTAAATCAAAAAATTAATTAATAGAGTTAACAAATCTCAATAAATATTTTTAAATTGCTTATGACTCAGAGTTATAAGCAATTTTTTATTTAAAGAGATGAAGTTAAAACAAATCGAAAGGGTAAAAAAAATCTCAAAAGCTGATTTTATTTCCCAATATGTAAAAAAACAAATTCCTGTTGTAATTGAAGAGCTAACCGAAGATTGGCCGGCTTACCATAAATGGAAATTATCTTATATTAATGAAATCGCTGGCGACACTATCGTTCCTTTATACGATAATAGACCCGTAAATCATAAAGATGGCTTCAACGAAGCTCATACTAAAATGAAAATGAGCGATTACATTGATCTCCTGCAGTCCAAACCCACAAATTACCGCATTTTTCTTTACAATTTAATGAAAGAAGTGCCTTTGCTTAAAGATGACTTTTTATGGCCTGATATTGGCTTAAAATTAGTCAAACAAATGCCGATGCTGTTTTTTGGCGGAGAAAACTCAAAAGTGTTTATGCACTATGATATTGATTACTCTAATATTTTACATTTTCATTTTAACGGTGAAAAGCAATGCATGCTTTTTGCTCCCGATCAGTCTAAATACCTATACAAAGTTCCGCATGCATTAATTTCTAGAGAAGATATTGACTTTGACAATCCTGATTACGAAAAATTTCCTGCTCTTAAGAATGCAAATGGATTTATTACTAATCTTAAACACGGTGAAACATTATATATGCCTGAAGGATACTGGCATTATATGAAATATTTGACGCCAGGGTTTTCGATGAGTCTGAGGGCTTTTCCTAAAAACATTACCAATTTATCAAAAGCGGTTTATAATGTTTTCATTATGCGTCATTTTGATATTTTGATGCGAAAATTTAAAGGTCAAAAATGGATTGATTACAAGAATGAAAAAGCAATTACTAAGACAAACGAAAATTTGCAAAAGACTTTTTAAATATCAATTTAAAGCAATAAAAAAACAGCTATAGTTTTATGATCTATAGCTGTTTTTTTATTTCTTATTCACTAAAAAATCATTTTTTTAGTTGTCGTAAAATCATTTTCCAAAGTTACTTTTACCAGTAGTACCTGATCGCCTGATGGTAAATTTGTGATCTGTAACTCTGTATTCCCAACCTTCTTTTTATTGTAAATTACTTTTCCTGATATATCAAAAACTGTAACTTCTTTTATGTTTTCTTTGGATGATAAAAGATTGATTACTTTGTTTTTTACTGAAACTAAAATACCATTTTCAAGATTTTCAAAATTTGCTGTTCCTAACGTTCTTGAGGTGTAACGTAAAACTAAACGATCTAGAAAAGTTCCTATTTCTGATCTAAAAGTATAATTACTTGCTCTTAAATCATGAATTTCTCCTGTTGTTTTATCTTCAATATAAATAGCTTGATTCGTCATTTTACCGTCAACCTCATCTATAGAGATCGTCAAATCTCCTGCAATTGTATTTTTATATCCCAACGGAACAATGTCTGTATCTACAAATGGTAAAGCACGACCTTGTATTACAAATTTACTCGTATTGTTAACGCTATAGAAATCAAGAGTTGGATTAGCACTAAAAGTTAGTCCATCATATCTGCTTTCGTAATCATTGGTTGCGCCTTCTACATATGCCACCAACAATTGTTTAAAAGCTCCTCCGGTGCTGGTCATATTAAGCCAAACACGATTTTTCTCGATAGCT
>NZ_JPRK01000012.1 GCF_000832125.1 Flavobacterium hibernum
CTAAACGATGACCTAAATATCCATCAATCGATGCGATGTATTGACTTGCATTTGCAAAATCAGCCTCGAATTGAGTTGCTAAATTTGGTTTTACATAAAGAAAAGCGGCTTCTAAAATCATAATTATAACGTTTAACAAACCCGACAGGTTTTAAAAACCTGTCGGGTTTCGTTTAGTTTTTGAATTTGTCTTCAAAAGTTTTAAATTTTGCATCCAAATCTTTGAGCAATTGTTTCTTTACCGATGCATCCTGAATAAAACTGAAATTAATACTGTTGTAAACATATTGTTTTATCGTTGAGTAGGTAACATCAGGATATCTTTTGGCAAGTAAAACATATTGCTCTGTCATGTTTGTTCTTAAAATTCCGGCATCGTCAGTGCTAATTACTATAGGAACATTAAATTCTTTGTAAAGTGTAAACGGATGTCTGTTTTCTTTTACTTTCAGAATAAATTCGTTGCTGGTTAAATTGATCTCGATTGGAATATTGTTTTTAGACATATATTTCAATAAATCGTATGAATTTGCTTCGTAAGCAATATCAACTCCGTGACCAATTCTGTTTGCTCCGGCAATATAAATTGCATCATTGATATGCCAGGTTAAATCTTCTGGCTGAACCAATCCTAAGGTTAATTCGCCTGCGTGAAGCGTATATTTTACATCCGGAAATTTAGAGTGACAATATTTAAACATTACCATGTGCAACCAATAATCCTTCATTGAGTTTTGACCGTGTTCTGGAGAAACAATGTTTACACCCGCGGTCAGTTTACTTTCGCTTGACGAAATAAAAGCGATTACTAGATTTTTAAATAAATCAACTGGTTCCATAAAACGAAGCACAAAATTTTGATAACGCATAGTAAAACGTTCGTCATCAATTTTAAGGTCTTTATGTAGTTTCGCTAAGAAATTATTATTGAAATCGATGGCGTATTTTTTAGCATCTTTTTGTTGAAGAGATTTATACAATTCGTCTAAGAGTTTCAGAACAGCTTTTTCGTCTTTTTGAGATGCTGCTTGACGTAACTTTGTACTAAAATCAGTTAAGTCAGAAACGTTCATGTCGCACGGAATTGTTGATAATTGAGTTTCGATATAGCTTACATTTTCGGCAATGGCACGTTTTTTTAATTCGAGCATTCCTTCGGCAAAATGACCAGCAATAGTTGGTTCAAATTTCATAAATGAATCAAAAAACAAATCGTCTGACGGAACTGAAACTCCATTATAATCCTTAGCTGACCATGTTTGCATGATTTGCTGTTCGTAATAATCTAGTTTTCCGTTATTTTTAATAGAAGAAAAGGTTTGCCAGTTTCCTTTTGCGGGTTTGGTTTTAGAAACTTCCATCGTTTCTATATTCAAATAAAAATCTTCGGCAATAGCTCTTTCTAAAAGAGGTTCTGCATAAATTGATCCTGAAAAATGATGGTGTAAATCCCCGCCTTTAGGCATTTGTTGAAAGAAAGCTGTTAAGAGAGCTTCGTTATTTCTGATTTTTTCTAAATAGTTTCCAGCTTGTTGAGAAAAGCCAAATTGTGCTATAAAAAAACAGAAAAGTGTAATTATCCTCGTCATACTCTAAGTTTAAATTACATGCAAATGTAAGAGTTTTAGAGGAGATTTGAAAATTTTGTTTTTGAAGAAACAAAGTGGCAAAGTTTTACAGCATGAATATTATAAAAATACAAAAGACGCACAAAATGCGTCTTCAATATAAAACCTCTGAACCTTTGTTCCTTTGCAACTTTGAACCTTAAGAAAAAAGTACATCACGAATATCCGGTGTTTTATCAAAAACACTTTTTGCAAAAGGGCAAAGCGGAATAATTTTTAAATCATTTGTTCTTGCATATTCGACAGCTGCCATAAGCAGTTTTTTACCTACGCCTTTTCCGTTAAAGTCAGGACTAACTTCGGTGTGATCAATAATAAATTTTGAATCTCCAGCCCAAGTGTAAGTCATTTTTCCGGCTTCTTTGCCATCTTCGATAGCTTCAAAATTGCCTCTTTTTGTATCGTTTGTTTGTTGGATTTCCATAATTATTTATACTAAAGAAGTTTCTATTTTAATTGTTTTTACAAGTGTTTTATGAACGGGGCAACTATTAGCGATTTTCAAAATGCGTTGTTTTTGAGAATCGTCTACATTTCCTGTAATCAGAATTTTTGTTGAAAATAACGAAACGGTATGTTCTTCATTTTTTTCGAAATCTACCCAAATACTAAGTTCAGAAACATCCCATGCTTTGCGGTCAATATACATTCGTAATGTAATAAGTGTGCAGGAAGCAAGAGAAGAAGCCAAAAGCTCAAACGGACTAAAACCTAAATTTTTTCCGCCAATTTCCTGAGGTTCATCCGCAATGAGAATGTTGCCGCTTTTTGATGTTATTTCAGTACGATATTTTCTTGTATCGATTGTTGCTTTTACTGTATCCATAATTTATTTGATTCTTGGTTCAGGTAATGGAACAAATTCTGTTTCGCCTGGAACTTTTGGGAAAGTTTGTTCTGTCCAGTCTTTTTTTGCTTTTTCGATTAAGTTTTTATCTGATGAAACGAAATTCCAAAAGATAAAATGTTCTTCGGGAAATGGCGTTCCTCCAAAAATGTAAACGGTACTGTTTTCTGAAATTTCAAATTCGCATAAAGTGCTGTCGTTTGTAATTAGAATCTGTTTTGGATCGTATACATGTTCACCGCTTTTAATGCTTCCCTCTAAAATATACAAACCGCTTTCGCCGAATAAATCTTTACCGATATTGATTTTTTTGGCTTCGGTACTTTTAATTTCTATAAAATAAAGCGGACTATAAACCGGAACCGGAGATTTTTTACCAAAAGCTTCACCTGCAATTAATTTGTATGAAACTCCATATTCTTCCCAAGCCGGAATATCATCGGCTTCGACATGAGTAAAATTAGGATCCATTTGTTCCAGTTCTTTTGGTAATGCGACCCAAATTTGCAAACCGTGAAGCATTTTGTCAGAATGTCTTAAATATTCAGGAGTTCTTTCGGAGTGAACGATTCCTTTTCCTGCGGTCATCCAGTTTACTGCTCCGGGTTTTATTTCCAATTCTGTTCCTAGACTATCACGGTGCATAATGCTTCCTTCGAACAAAAAAGTTAAAGTCGAAAGTCCGATATGCGGATGTGGAGGAACATCCATATTTTCATGGTCACTTAAATGTGCAGGCCCCATATGATCGATAAATACAAATGGTCCAACGGCTCTTTTTTCGCGGAAAGGCAATAAGCGCCCTACCATAAAATTGCCAATATTGGCAGCACGTTCTTCGATAATTAAACTGATATTTGACATGGTTTATTTGATTTGAAAACAAAATTACAGTAGTCGTGCTTGTCTGTAACTTAATTTAGATTAAGAAACTTGTTATTTTGTATTATTTATAAAAGTAAGGAAAATGTTGAAGTAATTCAAACGCTTCTTTTTTGTAGTCCTGTTTGTCAGACTGAGCGAAGTCGAAGTCGCGCATGCTAAATCACTTTGTGGGACTTCGACTTCGCTCAGTCTGACAGTAGCAATTACTAAACTTGGGTGATCGCGAACTGGTGAAGCAAATTAATATTTAATCAATCAATTCAAATTCTAAAACTTCACTTTCTGTTCCATTAATAATAATCGACAATTGATGTATTCCGGTATGAAAAACACGAGTTGTTATGATTTTAAAAGACTGATTTCTGTCAACTTTTATTAATTGATTAGGGAGATAGATTTTCTCACTGATTTTGAACACTTTTTTAGCCAAATGTCCTTTTGCTTTTTTGTAATGAACAGCATATTCTAACCGAACGGTTTTAGCTTCTTCATTCTTATTATTTAAGTGAAAATGAAACTGTAAATAATCTCCAATTTTTACAATTGGTGTTTTAATTTCAAATGACGAAAGTTCGATATTGGTGCTTTCTAAACCGTAATGATTCAGAATTTTAGGATGACCTTGTTTTAATAAAGTACGAGAGCCGTGTTTTATAATTCCGTCTGTTTCTTTGCTGAGACCTTTCCATAAATTAGCTATTTCAAGTACAGTCTCAGGATTGTCTTTTGCTATATCATTTAAACTATTGGCAACGCTTCTACGCACATATTCTGAGGGATCGTTTTTTAGATTCTCTAAAATAGGCAGGATAGAAGCGGGATCTTTTTTTAGAAACGGAATTGCCATTGCCCAAGGCAATCTAGAACGGCTTCCTTCGCTTGACAATCTTCGGACATGATGATTTTCATGCAAAGACCATTTTACCATTTCATCGATCATTTTTTCTTTATACTTTAAAATAAACGGTCGAACGGCAAATTCGCAACTTATAAATTGAGTGATCGATACAAAGGCTTTTGCCGAAGTTTTAAAATCATTTAAGCCGTATATTTCGATATAATCAGCAAAGAAAATAAAAGCCAGATTTCCATCTGTGAATTTATTTTTCTTAAGATTATTAATGATTTTATCAATTGCAGCAACTGCTTCGGGAAAATTTTCAGGCATAAACTGATGAAGCACAACGGTTGTATGTTTCATGCGATCTTTCCATTCTTTTTGCGCAAAATCACCTTCATAAATAGTGTCGATAAATTTTTGTTTATCGAAAGTTGGATGTACTTCGGCTACAGCCTGACTAAAATTTTCGTAAAAAGAAAGAGAGTAAATGTCCTTGATTAAGCCCATGATTTTATATGAATGAACTTCAAAGATATTTAATGTTTTGAATTTAAGAGATAGATTTTATTTTAAAAATTATGCTTACAGAAGTAAAATAACTTTAAGTATCATTAAAAAATATGTTTTTGTCTGTTTAGAATTTTTAATACTTTTCTGCCTAATATAATGGTATATTTTGATGTTTTTGGCTTTTAAAATCGAATTGAAACTTTCAAATCCACAAAATATGTCCTACTTTAGCATCTTATAAAAACGAAGAAAAATGATTAGCGAAGCACAATTTCAAGCCGAATTACATTTATTAATTAGTAATGCAATTCGAGAAGATGTAGGCACAGGCGATTACAGCTCATTGGCTTGTATTCCTGATACGGCGCACGGACAAGCTAGATTGTTGGTAAAAGATCAGGGAATTATTGCTGGTGTTGAGTTGGCAAAAATGATTTTTGAATATGTTGACCCAAATTTAAAGGTTAGAACTTTTATAGAAGATGGAACGCATGTTGAGTTTGGGGATGTTGTTTTTGAGGTTTCGGGTAGTTCTCAATCGATTTTAAAGTCTGAAAGAGTAGTCTTGAATACTATGCAACGAATGTCTGCAATTGCATCAAAAACGGGTCAGTATGTAGCACTTTTAGAAGGTACTGGAGCTAAAATTTTAGATACTCGTAAAACGACACCAAATTTTAGGGTAGCCGAAAAATGGGCTGTGAAAATTGGCGGTGGAGAAAATCATCGTTTTGCGTTGTACGATATGATAATGCTAAAAGATAATCATATTGATTTTGCTGGAGGTATTACGCTTGCGATTAAGAAAACGAAAGAGTATTTAAAAGCAAATAATTTAGATTTAAAGATTATCGTAGAAGCTAGAGATTTAGATGAAATTCGCGAAATTCTTTTAAGCGATGGTGTTTACAGAATTTTGATTGATAATTTTAATTACGAAGATACTAAAACGGCTGTCGCATTAATTGGTAAAAAATGTCAAACAGAATCATCAGGAAATATTAGCGAAAAAACACTTCGTGAGTATGGACTTTGTGGTGTCGATTATGTTTCATCTGGAGCTTTAACGCATTCTGTTTATAATATGGATTTGAGTTTAAAGGCTTTTTAATGAGATTTTAGGGTCGGTAAATATTGTTTAAAAGGAACAGAAAAATGAAGAAATTTTTTGGATTAAGTTTTATTGTTCTTTTTATAAGTTGTTCTCATTATTTGGTGAATAATGAAGGATTTGTTCGGCCTCCAAAAAACTATAGATTTAGTTACCAAAAAAAATCTGCCAAGTTAATTGACAATAAAATAATTGACACAACTGTAATTTATTATTTGTCTAATAGTAATTATTACAGGAACACTGATGAATATAAAAATGACGATGGGTATATAAGATTTTATGCAAATGGAAAATTTAAAATGCAAGGTCTTAAAGCAGAGCCAAAGATAGAAGACGTGAATAATGTCAATTATGGAATTGTAGGTTATTTTAAAATTAAAGGAAACGTAATAAAGTTGCAGCTGTATACAGATATAAATGCCGGGTCAGACCAATTAGAATTTGGAATTATTGATGATAAAGGGGACTTAATTTTATTAAATGAAAATCCAAGAACTGATTTTGGCCTCGGATATTCTGAAGAAATGATAAAAGAAAAAATAAATGAGGTATCTGTTTTTAGACAGAATCTCAATCCGAAAATTTATAAAAAGCTAAAAATGGATGGAATGATATATACTCCTCCTAATTGGTAAAATAATAAAGAATTGTGTACTATGAGTTCTCATGGAGATTTTTAATCTAAATTCAACAATTTAAACTCTAAAAAAAATATGTCTCAAGAAATAGAAGATCGGATTGAAAAAGTTCCTGTAGTGCGGTCACTTGCCCGATTTTTAAAGAGAATAAAATTGCCTTGGTTAGAAGGTTTTTCATTATATGATTTGCTGGAAATGTATACCATCGGGATTATTGATGGTGCATTTTCATATCATGCAAGTGCGGTTTCTTTTAGCTTTTTTATGGCTCTGTTTCCTTTTGCCTTATTTATTTTAAACTTAATTCCTTTTATACCTATAGATAATTTTCAGAATGATTTTCTACTTTTTGTGCAACAAAGTGTTCCGCCAAATACGTATGATGCCATTAGTAAAATTATTAGCGATATCTTAAATAATAGTCATTCGGGATTATTGTCGTCGGGATTTTTGCTTTCGATTTTTTTGATGGCAAATGGTATTAATGGAATTTTAAGCGGGTTTGAATCTTCAAAACACGTTTTTGATAAACGAGGTTGGTTTAGCCAGTATTTAGTAGCATTGGCTATTTCGCTTGTAATGACAATAATTCTGTTTGTAACCGTTGCAACAATTGTTGTTTTTGAGGTGTTTATTCAAAAAACAATTATTCAGGATGTTCTTAGCGATCGAATTCCGCTCATTATTTTAGGACGATACTTGTTTGTTATTTTAATGATTTTGATAACATCTTCAATATTATTACGTTATGGTACAAAGCAGTATAATAAAGTGCCATTTATAAGCATTGGATCTGTTTTTACAACTATTTTAATTGTTATATCTTCGTTCTTTTTTGGGATTTGGGTTATAAAATTCTCAAAATATAACGAACTTTATGGTTCGATAGGAACATTATTAATTCTAATGTTTTATATTTGGATAAACTGTATGATACTGCTTTTGGGATTTGAACTGAATGCTTCTATCAGAAAACTAAAACAAAAAAAAAATAAATAGGTATGAAAAATTGGATTTTAACAATTGGTGTTTTTTTCTTCGCATTAAGTACAATGCAATCTCAAAGTGTTGTTGGAAAGTGGAAAACAATTGACGATGAAACAGGTGAAGCAAAATCTGTGGTTGAGGTTTATGAAAAGTCTGGAAAGATTTATGGTAAAATAGTTGAAATTCTTCGTGCTGATCATAAAAAAGATGTTTGTGTTAAATGCGACGGAGCAGATAAAAATAAGCCTATTTTAGGAATGGTTATTATGAATGGTCTTAAAAAAGATGGTTCTGAATATAATGGAGGAACAATTCTGGATCCTACAAATGGTAAAAAATACAAATGTTATATTTCATTAGAATCTGCAGATAAATTGAAACTTCGTGGTTATGTTGGAATTTCTTTAATGGGAAGAACACAATACTGGACTCGAGTGAAAAATTAATTTTTTAAAATATGCGAAAATTAGCATTCATAATTTTATTCTTAACTATTTTATCCAATAGTTTTGGACAATCTAAGAATTCGCCATTACAAATAAGTCATCTTACGGGTGACTTTTATGTTTATAAGACGTTTCATGATTATAAAGGAACATTGATTTCGGCAAATGCAATGTATTTTGTTACAGATAAAGGTGTTGTGTTGTTTGATGCACCTTGGGATAAAACACAATTTCAGCCTTTGCTAGACAGTATAAAAGCAAAACATAATAAGAATGTTATTATGTGTTTTGCTACGCATTCGCATGAAGACAGGGCAGGTGGTCTGGAGTTTTATGGTAAAAAAGGAATTAAAACGTATACAATAAAATTAACCGACGACATTTTAAAAAAGAATAATGAAAAAAGAGCCAAATTTGTAATTCCAAATGATACTATATTTACCGTTGGAAAATATAAATTTGAAGTTTTTTACCCTGGTAAAGGTCATGCTCCTGATAATATTGTAGTCTGGTTTAATAAAGAAAAAATACTTTATGGTGGTTGCTTTATCAAAAGTACTGAAGCAAAAGACCTTGGATATCTTGGTGATGCTGATGTGAAAGAATGGGAGAAATCTATTAAAAAAGTACAATCAAAATTTAAAAGTCCTAAATATATTATTACTGGCCACGACAATTATAAAGATCTAAATTCTTTAAAACATACGCTGAAATTGGTTAAGGAATATAATACGGTTTCTGGTAAGTCATCAGGTAAAAAGTAATTTTTGATTGGGTTTTATCGTGAAGTTTTTTTTGAAAAAAGAAGTTGTTTTTGCTTACTTGAAATTAAATCGAGTAGATAATTTAAAATAAAAAAAAATAATTTAAATGACTGATTATTTGCCGTATGTTTTCGGGATTTCGTCCCTTTTCTTAGGAATGACTATTCTTTTGCTTTCATTTGGTTTTTATAAGGGGAAAAATAAAACAGAAGAACAAATTGAAAAGAGTAATACTTTTTATTCTAAATACGGAATTCTAATTAAAATTTGTGGTTTTATATTGATATTTGAAGGGTGTTCAAATCTTTTATTTCCTAATCCTCATCGTTATGTAGTAGGAGTTGGTAAAGTAGTTTTAGATAAAAATGAAAAAAAAGATCAAGGTAATAAAATATGGGAAACTAAAGATAGGGAGATATTAGTAGAGAAGTGTATTAAAGAAAGTGGACTAATCGGTACTAAGTATCCTCAGATTCTTAGAGATTATTGTGAGTGTTCGATGGATAATATTATGATTGCGATGAGTAAGGAGGAATATTTGAAAAGTTTACAAAAAACAATTGAAGAACAAACAAAAGAGCAACTACCTCTTTTTCAATCTTGCTATGATGAGATGTCAATTAAATTAGATAGTTTAAATAATCAAGTTTCGAAGTAATATAATATCCTCAAAAGAAAAAAAACATGTTTTTTGTCGAAGTCGTTTTACCGCTTTCCTTAGCTAAAACTTTTACATATCGTATTTCTGAAGCCGAATTTCATTTCATTAAAAAAGGAATGCGAGTGGCAGTGCCTTTTGGTAAAAGTAAAATTTATACAGCATTGGTTATTGATATTCATGAAAATGCGCCAAGTTTGTATGATGCCAAAGAAATTCATCAAATATTAGATGAAAAACCTATTGCTACCGAAATTCAGATTAGACATTGGCTTTGGGTAGCAAATTACTATATGTGTGGTATTGGCGATGTGTATCGTGGTGCTTTTCCGAGTGGATTACTATTGGAAAGTGAAACGATTATTTCGCATAAAATTGATGTCGAGGTAAATCAAGATGAGCTTTCTGATGAAGAATTTTTGGTTTATGAAGCTTTGCAGCAACAAAGTTCTCTTAAGGTTCAGGAGATTATTGCGATATTAAACAAGAAGAATATTTTTCCAATTCTTCAAAAATTAATTGCAAAAGATATTATTGTTCTTGAAGAAGAAATAAAAGAAAGTTACAAGCCAAAACTGGTTCGTTATGTGAAATTGCATACCAAATATGAATCTGATAATGGTTTAGGAGAATTGTTAGAGGTATTGAAAAATGCGAATAAACAAAAAGAAATTGTTTTAGCTTATTTTCAAAGTATGGCTTCTGAAAAGAAACCGATTACTGTAAAGAAATTAGTTGAGGTTTCAAATTCATCTTCGGCTGTAGTAAAAGCTTTAATTGATAAAGAAATTTTTGAAGAATATCTTTTACAACACGATAGAGTATCGTTTACAGGACAAGCGACAGAAAAGCAATTGCTGTTGAGTAATGCTCAGGAAAAAGCTTTTTTGGGACTTAAAGAAAGTTTATTAGAAAAAGAAGTTTGTTTGCTTCACGGTGTTACCTCTAGTGGAAAAACAGAGATTTATATAAAATTAATCGAGGAATATCTGGTTACCGGAAAACAGGTTTTGTATTTGTTGCCAGAGATTGCTTTAACAACTCAGTTGGTGTCACGTTTGCGACTTCATTTTGGTGATAAAGTGGCTGTTTTTCATTCAAAATACAGTAACAACGAAAGAGTTGAGGTTTGGAGACAAACGCTTGAGAATTCTGATAAAGCACAAATTGTAATAGGGGCGAGGTCGGCCTTGTTTTTGCCTTTTAATAATTTAGGTTTATTGATTGTTGACGAAGAACATGAACAGACTTTTAAGCAAACAGATCCGGCACCAAGATATCATGCAAGAGATGCGGCAATAGTTTTGGCTAATTTTCACAATGCGAAAGTACTTTTAGGATCTGCAACTCCAAGTATTGAAACCTATTTTAATACCCAGGTCGAAAAATTTGGTTTGGTTGAACTTTCAGAACGTTATAATAATGTTCGAATGCCTGAAGTTGTTTTGGTAGATTTAAAAGACAAGCATTTTAGAAAAAGAATGACTGGACATTTTAGCGATCTTTTAATTGAAGAAATAGCTGAGGCTTTATCTTTAGGTGAACAAGTGATTTTGTTTCAAAACAGAAGAGGTTATTCGCCAATAATTGAATGTATGACTTGCGGACACGTACCGCATTGTCAGCAATGCGATGTGAGTTTGACTTTTCATAAACATAAAAATCAATTGCGTTGTCATTATTGCGGATATTCGATTGCTAAACCAACACATTGTCATAGTTGTTCAAGTATAGATTTGACAACAAAAGGTTTTGGAACAGAACAAATAGAACAAGAATTATTAGCTCTTTTTCCAAAGGCTAAAACAGGCAGAATGGATCAGGATACAACTCGTGGTAAATTTGGATTCGAAAAAATTATTGATACTTTTAAAAACAGAGAAATTGATATTTTAGTTGGAACACAAATGCTGGCTAAAGGCTTAGATTTTGATAATGTTAGTTTGGTTGGTATCATGAATGCCGATAATATGTTGCATCATCCAGATTTTAGGGCTTTTGAGCGTAGTTTTCAAATGATGACACAAGTAGCAGGAAGAGCAGGAAGGTCAGAGAAACAAGGGAAAGTAGTGATTCAAACTTACAATCCAAATCATAATACAATTCAGCAAGTTACAAACCATAATTATATAGGTATGTATAAGGAGCAATTGTATGATAGGCAAATCTATAAATATCCTCCTTATTTTAGAATCATAAAGCTTACTTTGAAGCACAGAGAATTTGAAAAACTAAAAGAGGGTTCAATGTGGTTGTATCAAGTTTTAAGTCAAAATTTGAATATGCCGGTTTTGGGACCAGAGGAACCTGCTATTAGTAGAATTAGGAATGAGTATATAAGAACGATCTTGATTAAAATTCCGCAAAATCTGCATTTAGCAAATACAAAAAAAACTATTCAGAAAATGCTGAATAGTTTTGAGGCTGTTGCTCAGTACAGAGCTATAAAGGTTATTACTAATGTCGACTTCTATTAAGTTACGACGATGTTGACAATGCTTTTACTAAATCTTCTTTTTTGTTTCGACTAAGTGGAATTTTGGTAATACCAATTTCGGCAAATTTACTATTAAAGCGTTCTACTTTATCAATGTTGATAATGTAGGACTTGTGTACACGAATAAATTTGTCTTTTGATAAATCGTTTTCAAAAGATTTCATAGTCGAAAGAACTAAGTTGCTATCGTCTTCAGTAACCACTCTCACATAATCTCCAAAAGCTTCAATCCATTTGATTTTGGCTGTGAAAATTTTAAGTTTTTTTAGATTGCTTTTAATAAAGATGTGTTCGCCTTCTTCTTCTTTTACATCTTTTTTTAGTAAATGCATATCTATAGCTCTTTTTACAGAGGCATTAAAGCGATCGACCGCAATAGGTTTTTGCAAGTAATCAGTGGCGTCATAGTCAAATGCTTTTAAAGCATATTCGGCTTTAGAAGTGATAAATATAATTTGAGGTTTAGTTTTAAGCCCATCAAGAAAATCAAATCCATTAATAACAGGCATTTCTATATCAAGAAATATTAAATCGATATTATTTAGAGAGATGCAACTTTTTGCCTCTATCGCATTAGAAAAGTCCCCGATTAAGTGCAAACCTGGGTGATTATTAACTAATTTTGCAATAATTGTCCTCTGTATAGAACTATCATCTACAACAACACAGTTTAGTTTCATAACATTAAAATTTAGAATAAATTCAGGATAGCAGTAGTAAATGTATGTTTTTTTTGTAAAAAAAACTAAGATGAACGTGTATTTTTTGTTATACGACGAATAAAAGTAAAAAAGTGTTGTATATTTAAATTTAATGCTTACTTTTGCACCCAATTTTAACAAATAAATATTGTATTTATGAATCATTATGAAACTGTTTTCATTTTAAATCCCGTTTTATCTGAGGTTCAGGTGAAGGAAACAGTAACGAAATTTGAAGAATTTCTTACTAGTAGAGGAGCTGAAATGGTATCGAAAGAGGATTGGGGTCTGAAAAAAATGGCTTACGAAATCCAAAACAAAAAAAGTGGTTTTTACCACCTATTCGAATTCAAAGTATCTGGAGAAGTTCTTATTGCTTTTGAAACTGAATTTAGACGTGACGAAAGAGTTATGCGTTTCTTAACTGTAAGTTTAGACAAACATGCTATTTCATGGGCTGAAAGAAGAAGAGCCAAATTAAAATCTACTAAAGCTTAATTATTATGTCTACAATAGAGCAATCTGCAAAAGGAAAAAAAGACGGAGATATCAGATATTTAACGCCTTTAAACATTGAAACTAACAAAACTAAAAAGTACTGTCGTTTCAAAAAATCAGGAATCAAATATATCGATTATAAAGATGCTGATTTCTTATTGAAATTCGTTAATGAGCAAGGAAAAATTCTTCCTCGTCGTTTAACTGGAACTTCATTAAAATACCAAAGAAAAGTTTCTGTAGCTGTAAAAAGAGCTCGTCACTTAGCTTTAATGCCATACGTGGCCGATTTATTAAAATAATTAAAAACTCTAGTCGCTGGTTTCCTGTCAAACGGAACCTAACTTCTAAAATATAAGGACAACAACATGGAACTTATTTTAAAACAAGACGTACAAAACTTAGGATTTAAAGATGATGTAGTATCTGTAAAACCTGGTTACGGTCGTAACTTTTTAATTCCTCAAGGTTTTGCTTCATTAGCAACTCCTTCTGCTAAAAAAGTTTTAGCTGAAAACCTAAAACAAAGAGCACATAAAGAAGCTAAAGTTGTTGCTGATGCAAAAGCATTAGCTGAAACATTAAAAGCTCTTGAAATTAAACTTACTGCAAAAGCTGGTGGAGAGAAACTTTTTGGTTCTATCACAAACATCGACATTGCTGAAGCTTTAGAAAAATCTGGTAACGCTATTGATAGAAAATTCATCACTAGTGGTATCGTAAAACGTACTGGAAAATATTCTGCTAGCATCCGTTTACACAGAGATGTTATCGTTGAATTGGCGTACGAAATTATCGCTGAAAAGTAATAGTTTAAAATACTATATAAAAATCCCGATGCGAGTCGGGATTTTTTTTGTTTAAGAAAGATAGATAACAGACTTAAAGTTATTTGCTTTAAGCAATTTGCTTATAGCTTATAGAGTAAGGCATAAAGCCTAATTAAAAATGAAATACGCAAGATTAACAAAAGAGCAATTTGATGAATTGCACGCAGAATTTGCCAGCTTTTTGGCTACACAAGCTATTGACAAAGCAGAATGGGATTCTCTTAAAATAAATAAACCAGAAGTTGCAGAACAAGAATTGGATGTTTTTTCAGATTTAATTTGGGAAGGTGTTTTGACAAGAGCAGAATTTTTGGAGCATTTTTCTAAAAACCATATCTTCTTGTTTAAATGCTTTGAAACTGATGTGCAATCAATAGTTTTAAAATCATTGATTCCTGAAACAGATTTTTTAACAAAAGAAGGATTGCAATGGTTAAGTGATAATATGTTCACTGAAAATATAGAAATGAAAGTTGGAAAAAAAGTATTTACTGAGGATAGAAATGCTTCTATTTTTGAATTAATTCAACAAGGTGCGTTCTTAAGTGAGGGACAATTATTTACCCAAATTAATACCATTATCGAGTCATAAATTTATTCCAAGATATTTTGAAAAGGCAAACAATTGATTATTAAATTGTTTGCCTTTTTTTTTGTTTTTTAACTTTTGTTTAAACTTTATTGTTTTTTTTACCAGGTATTTCTACGTGTTTTTTTCGAATAATTTAATAAACTATATTTTATTACTTTTAAATGTAGGATTTGTTTTTCATTTGTCGATTAAAAGTTAGTTTTTGTCGTCAAAATACATATTAATGTAGTTAATAACTTACTTTTTGAATATTTAACAGAAAAGTAATATCTTTTTTTAAACTCCTAAAAGAGTTCTTTTTGCACGAAAAAGTGTAGGTTTTTCGCATGTTAAAGCTTTTTTTAGAACTGGTGTCTCTTTAAAAAATAAGAAAAATATTAATTTTGAGTTTGTTTTATGTTTTCAATTTTTCTAATTTTAGGATAGAAAAGTTAAACAAAGTATTTCTGAGTAATTAGACAAAGACTTTTAAAAGGTTTTGTTTTTAGTAGAACTTGTTTTTCTTTTTAGACACAATTTAAATTTGAAGTTTTTATAATAACTTAATAAGTTTGCGTATGGAATTGATCATTACTTTTTTTATCAACTTTGCATTTGGCTTTATTATTATTTTAGCTTTATTTTTTATGAGTTTGAATAAAATTTTATTTATCATCAAATTAAATTTTAGTTCCACTTCAAACTTATTTTATGGATTTCCCAATCATGTAAATTTTTTATTTTCAAATTCCTCACGGCGAATTTGTTAATGAATGGTGTTTTTGTTTTTAGCTTTAAATTCAAGAATACCGATTATTAAAAATAATGGAATCAATTTTTAGAATATTATTCTAAAGCAACAAAGTTTATTGATGGAGTTATCAACCATCTATGAATATTGAGACCTACTATATATTTAATAGAATACCCCAGTTCTACTTAAACTTAAATTTTCTTTTATGAAAATTAATACCACAACAAATCACTCCTTCTGGAAGACTGGTTTAGATCAGTACATCCAATTTTTTTTAAGACATCGTTTATTCAAAAAGAATAAAACATGCTCTTAAGCATACTTCGGTATGCACAATACAACATAATTTTTTTAATGAAATGAATTTTACAATCTTAGTATACTAGGAGTTTAAAATTCATTTAACTAGTTGATTATTAATAATTTTTAGAATTGCCTAAGCATACGTGCTTATCGCAACAGGTATTTTATTGTCCATTTTCTAATCTTCCAAATTATGAAAAAAACTTTTACTTTTTATGATCTCATCGAAAAGAAGAGATTATTTTGTTTGCTGTTTTTATTGCTACTGAGCAATATAAGTTTTTCGCAAACTTTTTGTAGACCAACTTCGCATGCAACCAATGGCGGAGGAGGACTTTTGTGTTTAGGATTGAATGTAGATTTTCCTGCCAGAGCTTATGATCAGGATGTTAATTCCTATGCGACAATTGCAATGGGAGTTAGCTTAGGGTGTTTTGCCGAAGAAACTTTAAGTTTCGATCAGACTGCAAAAGCCGGAGATCAGATAGTTCTTTATCTGGGTGATGGTAATCCATTATTAAGTGCAGGAGTATTATCAAATTCTACTGTTCAGGCTTTTCTTTCTGGAGAAGAGGCAGGTAGTGCAGTTGCTCTAAATGGATTAATTAATATTCAGCTTTTAGCGGGCACCAATATTCAGATCTTAAAATTTACACTGACTAAAGATGCAAATCAGGTAAAAATTAGGACTAGTGGAACTCTTTCGGTATTAAATAGTTTAAGAATATATGATGTACGATTACAATTTGCAAAACCAACTATTGTTGGGGGCGAAACTCAATCAGTATGTGTAGGTCAGTCTCTTGCTCTTACGGCAACTGCGGCAGCCGGTACAAGTGTAGCTTGGTATAGTTCGCCAACGGCAACTATACCTCTTTCAAGTGTTGGAACATATACAACTCCAGCTTTAACTGGTACAACTACGTATTATGTTAGTACTTCAAGAAGTGGAGGTTGCGAAAGCGACGAAAGGTTACCTGTAACTATTAATGTTATAAATCCGATAAAACCAACAATTAGTGCTACAGGAACTGCAATTTGCTCGGTGGGAGCTACGCAAGTAACTACTTTATCTGTTATAAATCCAGTATTAGGAACGACTTATAATTGGTACAATGATCCAACTGCAGGAACACTCCTAAGTACAGGTAGTACTTACGCACCAATTGTACCAACGGGAGTTTCTAATTTTTATGTTGAAGCGTCAATTGGTTCATGTAAATCTGCTCGCACACAGGTTACGGTTAATTCTATTGGAGTTCCTGGACTTGCTACTATTTTAACACAAAGTGTATCTATAATATCTGGTCAAAATGCAACTTTAAATGCTTCAACTGCAGAAGCAGGTGTTTCTGTAGATTGGTATGATGTGCCTACCGGAGGAACTAAATTATTAGGTAATTCAAATACTTTTACGACACCTATTTTAACGGCAACGACATCAACTGTAATTAAGACTTATTATGTTGAGACAAGTTCTACTCTTGGAGGCTGTGTTAGTGCTACGAGAGTACCTGTAACTGTTACCGTGTTGCCTAATGCATTAGGAGGTTGTCTAGAAGCAAATAGCCAACAAACTACACAAGACGGAATTTGTTTGCTATGTTCTTCAACAACTCCAAACAATTCTGTTGACGGGAATAGCGCAACATCAGCAAGATTGACTCTTCCTGCTGGTTTACTAGGCGGATCAATACAACAAGTATTACAATTCAATAATCCTGGGAAAGCTGGTGATATTGTTGATGTTGAATTGGCATTACCGGGTGGTATTGCTGATGTCTCATTATTAGGTGGAGTTAGCTTAGCAACTTATAATGGAGCAACTTACAACGGTGACAGGGTTTTTATTAATAATTCGTTGGTTACTTTACAATTATTATCCGGAAACCGATTTAAAGCAAGCATTGTTGCTCGTGCTAATTTTGATCGTATAGAGATTAGATTTGGAGCAGTAGTAACTCTTTTAACCAGCTTAGATATCTATCAGGCTACTTACAGATATAAAGCTCCAACAGTTTCTGGTAATACTACAATTTGTGGTAGTCAAGCAGTGACTTTAAATGCTAATCCTGCATTGGGGGAAACTATTAAGTGGTATGATGCTGTAACTGCTGGAAATTTATTGAGTAGTTTACCTGTTTATACAACTCCGATTTTAAGTTCCAATACAACATATTATGTTGAAGTTACTCGAAATGGATGTATAAACAGTGAAAGAAATCCTATTCCTGTTGTCGTAACAAATCCGCTTGCACCAGCGACTGTTGTTGCTAGTCCTTTAAATATATGTACTGGAAGTGGAACAACTATTACAGTTCAATCTCCTGTTGTTGATACAACTTATAAGTGGTATGATACGGCTACCGGCGGAACATCATTGTTTACAGGTACGTCTTTTGCAACACCTAGTCTAATTACTACTAAAGATTATTATGTTGAAGGTGTAATTGGAAGTTGCTCAAGTACAACTCGTACAAAAGTCACTGTTAATGTTAATTCTAGACCGGCAGCACCTGTTCCTGTATCATCGAACATTATTACCCAATCAGGTCAGAGTGTACAGTTGTCTGTTGTTAGTAATTCTGGAGAGTCCTATTTATGGTATGATGCCGCAATTGGAGGAAATCTTTTACAAGGAACAGGTAGTAACACCTATACTACTCCGATTTTGAATGCAAATAGAACATTTTATGTTGAAACAAGAGATTTATCTTCAGATTGTACGAGTAGTACAAGGGCTGTGATTAATGTTTCGATAGTTGCCGCGCCAGTTATTACTGGTTGTTTACAAGCCAATAATCAAACGACATCGAGTAATGGAGTATGTATTGGATGTGGTGCTTTGCCTGGTACTGAGGGGCGTTCTGTTGATGGTGATGATGCAACAGCAGCAGTCTTACAGAATACTGTTGGTTTAATCAATGCCTATACACAACAAAGATTGGATTTTGCTAACCCAGGATTTGCTGGAGATATTATAGAGGTTGATCTTGAAGTTGCAGCACCTTTACTGAATATTAGCGCCCTTTCTTACATTAGTTTAAGTAGTTACGGTGTTTCTGGTGATAATGCAGATGGCGGAAGTATTAATACGCTTGTAAATATTCAGCTTTTGGGAGGAAATCGTTTTAAAGCAAGTTTTATTGCAGGAGCAAATTTTACGGGAGTACAAGTACGATTTGGAGGAGCAGTATCTGCAATAAGCGCATTGAATATTTATGGAGCTTCTTTTTCTTATAAAAAAGCTACAATAAATGTATCAACAGCACTAATATGTTCCGGGCAACCAGTTTCTTTAACGGCTAGTTCAACTGCTACAGGCGAAACATATAAATGGTTTACTGCTGCAACGGGAGGGACTGCAATTTCGACTGCAGCCACATTTAACATACCATCTATTACTTCTACGACAACTTATTATTTGGAAGCAACACGTTCAGCTCTACCAATTGATTGTTTAAATAGTAATCGCCAGCCGGTAGTGGTAAACGTTAATCCTATCGGATTGGCTTCTGATATTATAATAGCAAGTCCAGTCTCGGCTTCTTGTGCGGGAACAGCGGTATTATCTCCAGCATCTAATTTAAGTGGAGCAAAATTTAAGTACTATAGAGATCAAACTCAAACAACACCAATAGTGGATGGTGAAATTGGTTCATTTGGAGAAGTTTATGCAATCAATGCCTCAACTTCTGTATTAACTGTTACGGGACTGACTGCGCTGGGAACTCCTTACAATTACTTCGTTTCAGTTATTAGTGCAAGTACATGTGAAAATGTAGCGGGAGATAGAAAACAAGTAGTGGTAAATTATGCTCCAATACCAGCTTTAACAGTTACTGGAACTTTAGCTGGTTGTGCCAAAGTAAATTTAAAAGATGCTATCACCAATTTTGATGCAACAGGAAATACAACATATACTTTTTTTGATGCTTTAAGTAATCCAATAACAGATATTGCTGCTTCAAATATTATTGCTAGTGGCACTTATTTTATTCAGGCTCAAAAAATTGGTTTTGATTGTCCATCAGTAAAATTACCGGTAGTTGCAACTGTAACTGCACTACCAACTTTAACAGGTGTTACTAGTTCGATAGTAGTTACAAAAGGTTCTCCGGTTACATTAAATGGAACATCAAGCGGAACCATTAGCTGGTATGACCCACAAGGAAATGTTTTGGGATCAAACAGTACAGGACCACTTAATACTGTTGGCGTATTTACTTATACAGTAGTTGCCAGCAATGGAACTTGTAGCACTAGTCAGACAGTAACAATTAGTGTTATTGACCCTGCTACTTGTGATACGTTATTAGAGAGAGTATATGCTAATACTGAATTGTCAGGATCCATTATTACAGGAGCAGTAACAAGCGGTCCATTGGCTGTTGATAAAGATCCAAGCACTTATTCTACAATTACTACTGGTTTAGGACTTTTAGGTATTGGTACAACATGGCAAAATTTGCAATGGCCAACAACCATTCCTAAAGGAACTCCAGTAACAGTAAAATTAGGTTTAGATAATAGCTTAATTTCTGTTGGACAAAGTATTTCGGTAATAGGAACTAAACGTGATGGAGCGAATAATCCAATTGATATTGGAACTTTACAATCTGTATCAGGATCATTAGTGAATTTATTGCCTGGACAAAATTCATTCGAATATACATTTGTACCTTCTAATTCTTCTGGAGTTCAGAATTACGACGGTATCCGAGTTCAATTAGGATCGATTTTAAGTGTCGCTCAAAATATTAAGGTTTATGATGCTTATTATGAAAATCAAGTTTCTCAAATTGCTTGTGGACAAGGTGATATCGAAGATATCTTCTCTGGTGTAAAAGAACAGGCGGGACTTGGAGTACTAACTGCTACTGTAGGTGTTTCTAACCCATGGAATGTTGCTGATGGAGATGTAGCTACATACGCAACAATGTTCAATGGAGTAGGAGTGCTTGCCGACGCTGAACTTACAGCAAAGTTTAGAACACCATCTATGGTAGGTGATAGTTTAAGAATCACGATTTCAAAACCTGGAGCACTTTTAAGTCTAGGTGTACTTTCGGGAATTAATATTCAGCTTTATTCAGGAAATATTCCTGTTGGTCCAAAAATACAAGGTAATGACGGAAATTTGTTGAGTTTAAAATTACTTGCCGGCGATAGTATGGCGATGACAATTGTTTCGCCTCAAACACAACCATATGATAAAGTTGTGATTAGTTTAGGAGGACTTGCAAATGTTTTAGATCAACTTAGAGTTCATACTATTGATCGTGTAACCAATACGAAAATCAATGGAGGAGATCTAAATAATAGTATTACAGTTTGTCCGAGTGCTACAATTACGCTCACGGTACCGCCAAAGTCTTGTGCTGATTATGCTTGGTACGATTCTCCAACGGGAGGAAATAAAGTAGCCGATGGTCAAACATATAAACTTCCTGTTACATTGGCAGCGGGTACTTATAAATATTATATTCAACCAATTCGTTACGGTTGTCCAGCTTTATCAAGAGGAGAAGTAACAGTTGTTGTTAAAGCAACTACTCCTGCATCTGCAATAGCAAGTGTAACAATAAACGGTGGAAATAGTACAATAATTTGTTCTGAAGATGGGAAAGTAACATTAGACGCAGTATTAAGTACTACGCCAGTACTTACAACTCCAGTATATTCTTGGTATAGTTTTGATGGAACAACTAGTAATTTAGTAATTGATGAAACAACTTCTAAATTAAGTTTAACAGGATTAGCGCCTGGAACTTATACTTATTTTGTTGGAGTTAGTTCAACAGTGTTTTGCGAAACAGCACCAACTGATAGAAAGCAAGTAACATTTACAATTTTACCAAGCTCTCTTGAAAATGATATTACAGTAAATAACGCTTTGATTTGTTTAGGTACAATTGCGACATTAACACCAACAAGTACATTGGCAAATCCAGTTTTCTTTTGGTATTTTGATGAAAATAAAACACAACCTATTTTAAACAGCACAGTAACTGGTGTAACTTATGCAGTAGATAATATTACAGGAGTTTTAACGGTATCGGGTCTTAAGGCTACGGCGACTCCAATATCTTACTATGTGGCTGTTAAGAGTGATAATACTTGTCAAAATAAAAATGGAGAACTTAAGGCTGCAACAGTAATTGTTAGCGATCCGGCCATTCCAACTTCTACAACGTATAATCAAAGTTTCTGTTTGGTGAATAAACCAACAGTTGCGAATATTCAGGTAAATGAGCCGAACGTAATCTGGTATACTTTATCTGCGGGAGGAACAGCATTAGATTCAACAACTTTATTAGCAAACGGTACTTACTATGGAGCAATAAAAGATGTAAACGGATGTGAGAGCTCAGTTCGTTCAATTGTAACGGTGACCGTAACAGATCCTTTAAAACCAACAACTGTTGATGATACACAAGATTTCTGTTTGGTAAACAATCCAAAAGTTTCAGATCTTAAAACAAACGAAACAAATGTAGTTTGGTATAATTCACTTGTTAGTGTGACACCATTAGATCCAACTACAGCATTAGCAAATGGAGCTTATTATGCAACATTAAAAGATGCAACAACAGGTTGCGAAAGTTCTAATCGTTTATTGGTAACAGTGACAATTACTAATCCATTAACGCCTACAACGACAGATGATACACAAGATTTCTGTTTGGTAAGCAATCCAAAAGTCTCAGATCTTAAAACAAACGAAGCAAATGTAGTCTGGTATAATTCACTTACAAGTGTTACACCATTAGCCCGAACAACAGCATTGGCAAATGGAGCATATTATGCAACACTAAAAGATGCAATTACAGGTTGTGAAAGTTCTGGTCGTTTATTGGTTACGGCTACTATAATAGATCCGGGAACGCCAACATTGGTAACAGCAGGCACTCAAACTTTTTGTTTGGTAAATGCACCAACATTTGCAAGTGTTCAATTTAATCAAGCAAATATTGTTTGGTACGATGCTATAACTGCCGGAAATCCAATTGCATCAACTACAGCATTAACAAGTGGTGTTTATTTTGCAGCGATAAAAGATGCAACATCAGGATGTGAAAGTAATACAAGATTACAAGTAACAATAGATGTTAAGAATCCGGCAACACCAACATTGGTAAATGCAGGAACGCAGAACTTTTGTTTGGTAAATGCAGCAACATTTGCAAGTGTTCAGTTAAACGAAGTAAATATTGTTTGGTACACAGCTTCAGCAGGCGGAACATTGATTCCATCAACTACACTTTTAACAAGCGGAATTTATTTTGCAGCGATAAAAGAGCCAGTATCAGGATGTGAAAGTAGTATAAGATTACAAGTAACCATAAATGTTACAGATCCGGGAACACCAACATTAGTAACAGCAGGAACGCAAAACTTCTGTTTGGTAAGTGCACCAACATTTGCAAGTATAAAAACAAACGAAGTAAATATCGTTTGGTATGATGCTATAACGGGAGGAAATTTAATTGCGTCAACTACAGCATTAACAAGTGGTGTTTATTTTGCAGCAATAAAAGATCCAACATCTAGATGTGAAAGTAAAACAAGATTGCAAGTAACCATAAATGTTACAGATCCGGGAACACCAACATTGGTAACAGCAGGTACTCAAACTTTTTGTTCGGTAAATGCACCAACATTTGCAAGTGTTCAATTCAATCAATCAAGTATTGTTTGGTACGATGCTATAACTGGCGGAAATTTAATTGCGTCAACTACAGCATTAACAAGTGGTGTTTATTTTGCAGCGATAAAAGATGCAACATCAGGATGCGAAAGTAATACAAGATTACAAGTAACAATAGATGTTAAGAATCCGGCAACTCCAACATTGGTAACTGCTGGAACACAGAACTTTTGTTTAGTAAATGCATCGACTTTTGCAAATATTCAAACAAACGAAGTTAATATCGTGTGGTACACAGCCTTAACAGGCGGAACATTGATTCCATCAACAACAACTTTAACAAGTGGAGTTTATTTTGCAGCAATAAAAGATCCAGTATCTGGATGCGAAAGCGCTACAAGATTGCGAGTAACTATTAGTGTAACTGATCCAGCTACACCAACAACTAGTTCACTTACTCAAGTTTTTTGTTCAGGAAACAATCCAACCGTTGCTAATATTCAAACCAATCAAAGTAATGTAGTTTGGTATAATGCAGCAACAGGCGGTACAGCAATTGCGTCTGCTACAGCGCTAACAAGTGGAGATTATTTTGCAGCATTAAAAGATGCAACAACAGGTTGTGAGAGCAGTATAAGATTAAAAGTGACAATTACGGTTGGAAACACCATTAATCCTACAACAAACAATGCAGCTCAAAACTTCTGTTCAACAAGTGCACCAACTTTTGCTAATATTCAGGTAAATCAAACAAACGTGTCTTGGTTTAATAGTGCTACTGGCGGAACAGCAATTCCGTTAACATCACCTTTAACTTCAGGTACATATTATGGAGATATTATCGATCCGGTAACAGGATGTGCAAGTACAACTCGTTTACTAGTTGCGGTAACCATTGTTAATCCAATGCCAACACCAACTACAAATGCGACAACCCAAAATTTCTGTTCATTAAATGCACCTAAAATTTCAAATATTCAGGTAAATGAGCAAAATGTAATTTGGTATAGTACAGCAACGGGAGGAACTGCAATTCCAGCAACCACAGATTTAACGACTGGTACATACTACGGTGTTATTGCAAGCGGATCAGGTTGCGAAAATCCTGCAAGATTAATGGTTGTAGTTAATGTAAATACGCCGGGTATTGTAACGACGCCAAAGACAACTCAAACATTTTGTTTATCTGCGGTACCAACAATTGCAAATATAGTAGTAAATGAAACTAATGTACAATGGTACAGTTCGGCAACTGGCGGGACTCCTTTGGCAACAAATACACCACTTGTAGCTGCGACTTATTACGCAGGAGCAATTAACAATGCAACAAATGGTTGCGACAGAGCAGCAAGATTGGGAGTAACAATTGCTTTTGAAGATGATGCCTTAGTTCCAATTACGACTACTGATGATACGCCATGTGTTTTCCAAGGAATTACTTATTCAGTTGCAAACGGAAAATCAAATTATGTTTGGACAATTACTAATGGAAAAATTACTTCTGGCGGTGGAAATGCCGATGGATCTGTAACCGTTTCCTGGTCAGATATTGGACAAGGTAAAGTTCAGGTAACGTATATCAATACTTGTAATGATACGACAACAAAATCATTAAATGTAAATGTAGCAACCTGTTCAGATCTAACGATAACCAATACAGTTAGCAATCCTACACCAAATTTTGGTGATCAGATTACATTTACTATTACGGTGAATAATGTAGGTCAGGGTAACTTTATCAACACAATAGTTAGTGAATTAATTCCAAGTGGGTATGATTTAATAAGTGCCAGTACAAGCGCAGGTACGTACGATCCGAAAACGCAACTTTGGACAATTCCAACTTTAAATGCTGGACAAAGTGTTACACTTACAGTTGTTGTAGAAGTGCTACAAAGCGGAAATTACTTAAACGTTGCTACAATCGAAATTTCGACTCCTTTAGATGTTGATGCAGCAAACAACTCGGCTTCAGCTACGGTTGAACCAATTTGTCTGACAGTTTACAATGAATTCACTCCAAATAATGACGGAGCAAATGATCTGTTCAGAATTGATTGTATTGAATCATATCCAAATAACGAGTTGAAAGTGTATAATAGATATGGCGCATTAGTATATAGTAAACAACATTATGAGAATGATTGGGACGGGACTGCCAATGTATCCGGAGTTATTAATAGAGGAGATATGTTGCCAACAGGTACTTATTTTTATTTGATATCCATTGGAGATGGAACGGTTAAAAAAGGATGGGTATCTATAATGAGATAAACAGCCAAAGTCAATCATCTAATTAATTAAACTTAATAAGTATCGTTATGAAACTATATATAAAATCATTAGAAACATATTTCATTTTAGTATGTTCTTTTATTACACTTTGTGCCAGTGCACAACAAGATCCGGAGTACACACAATATATGTACAATACTATGGCAGTAAACCCAGCTTATGCTGGGTCTACTGGAACCTTAGAAGCAACGCTTTTACATCGTTCTCAATGGGTTGGAATCGATGGAGCACCACAAACGCAATCCTTTTCTGTACATTCACCTCTTAGAAACGAAATGCTAGGAGTTGGATTAAGTATTGTGAATGATAAAATTGGTCCATCAAATGAATTGTACATGGATGGGAATTTCTCGTATTCAATTCCGCTAGGATATGAAAAAAGACTAGCATTTGGTTTAAAAGCCGGAATGCGAATGTTAAACGTAGACTGGTCTAAAGGGAAATATTATAATAATAATGATGCATTACTGAATCAGAACATTTCTAATCAGGCAAAAATCGCAGTTGGAGCAGGAGCTTATTACTATACAGACAAATGGTATGTAGGATTCTCGATACCAAGTTTTATCCAAAATGATTATTATGATGATGTTCAGGAATCCATAAACTACGATCGTTTACATTATTATTTAATGGGAGGTTATGTTTTTGATTTGAATCCGAATTTAAAGTTCAAACCGGCATTTTTAGTAAAAGCAGTGAGTGGAGCCCCACTTACTGCCGATATTTCGGCGAACTTTATGATTGCAGAAAAATTTGTAATTGGTGGATCTTATCGAACAGATGATTCAGTGAGCATACTAGCGGGGTTTCAAATTTCCAGAAGCTTCTACATAGGTTATGCTTTTGATTATACTGTAAGCGAATTGAACAAATACAACGATGGATCTCACGAAATCATCTTGCGTTATCAATTGACTAAGAATCAAAGTAAAATCAAATCACCAAGATTCTTCTAAAAAATAAACCTATGAAAAAATTATATATCCTAAGTTTACTTTTGAGTTTTACATTTGGTTTTGCTCAAAAAACTAATTTAAAAAAGGCAGATGCATTGTTTAAGAATTACTCTTATGTCGATGCATCAAAAGCCTACGAAGAATGTTTGCAGAACATAAAGAATCCATCGGCACAAACCTTAAAAAACGCTGCCGATTCGTATTACTTTATTTCTGATGCGAGAAATGCCCTTAAATGGTACAAAAAACTATACGAGGTACAAGGTAATAATTTGACCGATATCTATTATCTGCGTTATATTCAGTCGATGAAAGCAGTCATGGATTATGAAGATGCAGATAAAATCACAAAAGAATATCTAAATAAAAAAGGAGAGCAAAAAGAGATTAGCAGATATGTGACACAAAAAAAGCAAATGGACAGTTTGTCTAAAGCAAAATCTCTTTACGAAATCAAAAACTTAGATATCAATACCAGTAAGTCAGATTTTGGAGCTACCTTTTATCAGGACAAAATTGTATTCACGTCGGCAAGAGACACTACAAAGTTTAGCCAGAAATTGTATACCTGGAACAATCAGCCTTTTCTAAATTTATACGTTGCCGAAAGAAATCCTGCTGATGGAAGTCTATTTAATGAAACCTTGTTTATACCTAATTTAATGACCAAGTATCATGAAGCAACCGCAAGTTTTGATGCCAGCGGAAAAACCATGTACTACTCATCAAATATTGTAAAGAAAAACAAATTAGTTATTGATGAAAACGAGATCAATAATTTTCAAATCCTAAAAGGTTCAATTGTAAATGGAAAATTAGAAAATCCGCAAAAAGTGTTCTTCGATAGCGACGATTATTCAGTTGGACATCCTTCCTTAAGTGACGACGGAAGTTTGCTATTCTTCGCGTCAGATATGCCTGGCGGTTATGGAGAAACAGATCTATATGTGGTAAGAATTGCAGATGATGGCACAATGAGTTCACCACAAAATCTAGGGCCAAAAATCAATACCATTGGTAACGACCTGTTTCCTTTTTTCAGAAATGGAATACTCTACTTTTCGTCAGATGGACATTATGGTTGGGGAGATTTAGATGTTTATGAAAGTAAAATGTCATCAGATGGAAGTTTTTCGGCACCACGAAATCTAGGAGCACCAATAAATAGCAACAAAGACGATTTTACGTTTGTAATAGATAAAACAGGAAAATACGGTTACATATCTTCCAATAGAGCTGGAGGTAAAGGCGATGATGATATTTATTCTTTTACAAAAGGAGATCCCGTTTGCAACCAAAATATTTCAGGAAAGGCAACAGATCGAAAATCAAAATTACCACTAACAGATGTTACAATTATCGCATACAATTCCTATAACGAAGTTTTAGCAGAAACAAAAACAAACTTCGACGGAAAATATGCAGTAATAGTTCCTTGTAACAAAAAAGTTCGTATAGTAGCGAGCAAAACAAATTACAGCGACGACGAAAAAACTGTTGAAACCACAAAAGAAAACGAGGGTGAAATTACCGATGTTAATTTTGAATTGAGTAACTATGATGATTTAGTAGTAAAAAAACAAGGTGTTGAAAAAGTAGACGTCAACCCAATTTATTTTGATTACGATAAATTCGATATTACACCTTTGGCAGTTGAAGAGTTGTCTAAAGTAGTTTTTATCATGAAAAAATTTCCGAACATAAAAATTAAAATAGAATCACATACAGATTCGCGAGGAAAAGATTCATACAATCTAAAACTTTCTGACAATAGAGCAAAATCTACACGAGATTATATTGTTTCGCAAGGTATCGACGCATCAAGAATTGAAAGTGCAATTGGTTATGGTGAAACCCGACTAATTAACAAATGCAAAAATGGTGTAAAATGTACCGAGGCAGAGCATTTATTAAACAGACGCTCAGACTTTATCATTATTCAAAAATAGTTCTATGTTAATGTGTAGATTTTTTGGTTGTCTACATAAAAGTATAAAACGAAGAAACCATTTGGAAGTTGGTTTTTATTAATTCTTTTTTAAGAATAATGGGCAAGAAGAAAATCAAGTTGCATCCTTTGCAACTTGATTTTTGATTTTATAAAACTTTCTGTTTTTTGATGAATGTAAACAAAAATAATCCTAATTTTGATACACAGTTATTCAAAATCACAACTTCCAGTATTTTAATATTATATGAATATTCAAGAAACAATTCAGACATTACGAAATGAACTTAATCAACACAATTATAATTATTATGTGTTAGATAATGCCACAATCTCTGACTATGATTTTGATATAAAACTAAAAGAACTTCAAGATTTAGAAAACAAACATCCTGAGTTTTTTGATGAAAATTCTCCAACACAACGCATAGGAGGTACAATTACTAAAAATTTTAAAACCATCCCGCATCAATATAGAATGTATTCTTTGGACAATTCATATTCCAAAGAAGATTTATTAGATTGGGAAAACAGAATTCAGAAAGTATTAGGAAATGTTGATTTGCAATATACTTGCGAATTAAAATATGATGGTGCTTCGATAAGTATAACCTACGAAAACGGAAAATTAGTTCAAGCTTTAACGCGTGGTGATGGTTTTCAAGGAGATGAGGTTACCAATAATATTAAAACAATAAAATCAATTCCGTTACAACTTAAAGGAAATTATCCTGAGAAATTCGATATTCGGGGAGAAATCATTTTACCCTTTGCAGGATTCGAGAAAATGAATCAGGAATTAATAGAAATAGGCGAAACACCTTATTCAAATCCTAGAAATACAGCTTCGGGAAGCTTAAAATTACAAGACAGTGCTGAGGTTGCAAAACGTCCATTAGAATGTTTATTATATTTTGTAACCGGTAATAATTTACCTTTTTCGACTCAATTTGACGGATTAGAATCGGCAAGAAAATGGGGGTTCAAAGTTCCAAAAGAAGCGAAATTAGTCAATAACATGCAAGAAGTTTTTGACTTCATTGATTATTGGGATACACACAGACACAATTTGCCATACGAAACAGATGGTGTTGTGATAAAAGTAAACAGTATTCAGCATCAGGAAGAATTAGGATATACAGCAAAATCGCCTCGTTGGGCAATTGCCTATAAATTCAAATCAGAACAAGTTTCAACAAAACTAAAATCAATTTCGTACCAAGTTGGACGTACAGGTGCAATTACGCCAGTAGCAAATTTAGAACCTGTACAATTAGCAGGAACTATTGTAAAAAGAGCTTCGTTGCATAATGCAGATCAAATAGAAAAATTAGACATCAGAATAAATGATACCGTTTTTGTTGAAAAAGGTGGCGAAATTATTCCAAAGATAATCGCTGTAGATTTAGAAAAACGCCCAGAAAATTCAGAAGTAACACAATACATCACACATTGTCCGGAATGTCAAACCGAATTGGTGAGAAATGAAGGCGAAGCAAATCATTATTGTCCAAATTTTTACGGATGTCCTCCGCAAATTATCGGCCGTATTCAGCATTATATTTCAAGAAAAGCAATGGATATCGAAGGTCTTGGTGGCGAAACAGTTGCCTTGCTTTTTAAGAACGGACTGGTTCATAATTATGCCGATTTATACGAATTGAAAGTCGAAGACATTTTGCACCTAGAAAGAATGGCGCAAAAATCTGCCGAAAATTTGGTAAACGGTGTTCAGAAATCAAAAGAAATTCCGTTTGAAAGTGTTCTTTTTGCACTCGGAATCCGTTTTGTTGGAGAAACAGTTGCTAAAAAATTGGCGAAGCATTATAAAAACATAGATGCATTAAGTCAGGCTACATTAATGGATTTGGTTCTTGTAGATGAAATTGGCGAAAGAATTGCCAAAAGTGTAATTGAATTTTTTGAAAACGAAGAAAATAAAAAAATCATTGAACGTCTAAAAAGTTACGGAGTTCAATTTGAAATAGTAGAAAAAATAAATCCAAATGCTACAGAGAAGTTTGTAGGTAAAACATTTGTAGTTTCAGGAGTTTTTAGTCAATTCTCAAGAGACGATTTAAAGAAAACCATTGAAGACAATGGAGGAAAAGTTGGAAGCTCAATATCAGCAAAAACAGATTTTGTTGTTGCAGGAGATAATATGGGGCCAGCAAAATTAGAAAAAGCTAATAAATTGAATATTCCTATACTATCAGAAGAAGATTTTATAAATAAATTAAATGAAAGCGAATAAGCCGTCGTTAATTTTATTCTTTTTAGCATTACTCTGTACAATCATTTTTGATTGGGCAGGGCAGGATTTTTTTTCCACTTATGCCAAGGCCATTGTACTTCCGGCAATCTTTTTCTATTTTTTAATAAGTAGCGAATTTAAAATTAGAACAACAGAAGCTTTTATTTTTTTATTCTGTTTTATAGGTCAGGTTTTCGATTTAATGGATATCGAGATTTCAGAAATAGGAGCATTAATAAGCTTTCTGGTAGTTTACCTTTTAATTATAAAGCTGTTTCTGCAAGAACACGAAAAAATAAAACTGGCAAAAAAAGATATTTTGCCAGTTTCTATAGTTGTTATTTTTATTGTTTACCTACTAATTTCAGTACTTAGCTTGCAATTTGACAACATGAAAAGGTTTAGCATGCTTTATACCTTTTACGGAATAGTACTAAGTGTTTTAAGCTATTTTTCATTCGTAAGTTATATCACTAAAGGTACACATATAACACTATTAATGTCGCTAATGGCAATTAGTTATATATTTTCGGACATCTTCTATATTTTCAACGAATATTTTTCGTACTCTATAGTTTTAGTTCTAATTCGCGATGTTACACAAATTTTGGCCTACTTTTTTATGGTAGAGTATTTCCTCGAAAAAGTTAAAATTCAGCAGAAAAAAGATTAAACAATAATTGATCTTCCTTGGTTTGTATGTGCTTTGTCCTTATCGAAGTAAAAGTCAATTCTACCTAAATTTATACCGTAACAACCCACTTGGTTTACCAATACATTTTCGCCAGCCTTATTTTTTACAATAGTTGGTTTATCTAAAAAAGTATGAGTATGACCGCCAATAATCAAATCGATATCCTGAGTTTGTTCAGCCAATTTTAAATCACAAATTTTTGTTGCATCATCTTTGTATTTGTATCCTAAATGCGAAAGACAAATAACCAAATCGCACTTTTCATCCTTTTTAAGCAACTTCGTCATATCCTGAGCAATTTCTACAGGATCGTTGTAAACCGTTTCCTTGTACATTTGTTTATCAACTAAACCAGCAAGCTCAATACCTAAACCAAAAACACCAACCTTAATTCCGTTTTTATTAAAAATCTTGTAAGGTTTTACAAGACCATTCATAACAGTATTTTTAAAATCGTAATTAGAATTGATAAATTCAAAAGTAGCGTGAGGCATTTGTGCATACAAACCATCCAAACCATTGTCAAAATCATGATTTCCTATAGTCGATGCATCATATTTCATCATACTCATCAATTTAAATTCAAGTTCACCACCATAATAATTAAAGTACGGAGTTCCCTGAAAAATATCTCCTGCATCCAGCAAAAGTACATTTGGATTTTCTTGACGAATAGTTTCGATAAGTGCAGCTCTGCGCGATACGCCACCTTTATTTGGATTACGAGGATCATCAGCCGGAAAAGGATCTATATGGCTATGAACATCATTAGTATGTAGAATAGTTAAGTGTTTAATATCGTTGCTTTCAAAACTGCTCAATGATAAACCTAAGCTTAATAAAGCAGTACTTGCAGCAGTTTTTTCGATAAATTCTCTTCTTTTCATTTTATATATTTTTTGCGGAAACTGTAATGTTATTTGCTAATGTTTTTTTTGCCACAGATTAAAATATTTGCATAGATTTTAAATCTTTTAATCCTTTAATCTGTGGCTAAACTTTTTATGCGTTTACAAATGATTTATTTTTAATCCTGAGTATACGCTTGCTTTTTATTCTTCAGTAATTCTGATATCTTTTGGTACTGGAATTGTGTCTACCTGTTTAAAGTAATCAATCAATACATCACGAAGCTTGTAATTCAAATCAAACTTTTGAACACCTTTAGCAAAAAAAGTCATACTATCACCACCATTAGCCAAATAGTCATTTGTTGCTACATTATAAATCTTATTAACATCAAGAGGTTTTCCCTGAATTAGAATGTTTTTAGCTTTATTGTCTTTCGTAATCGTAAAAGTCATTCCAGACAAAGGTTGAGGTTTTCTTTCCTTAATAATATAAGTAGCGATTTCAAGAATTTGATCTCCTTTTAATGCGACAACAACCAAGTTGTTTTCAAAAGGCATAATTTCAAAAGCAGTTCTCGTAGTTACATTTCCTTTTGGTAAAATAGCACGAATTCCTCCGTGGTTTAAAAGACATAAGTCAATAGTTTTTTTCTCACGAGCTTTAAAAACCAGATTTCCTCTTTCAACACATACATCGGCCAACAAACATCCAATAGTAGTTTGCCATTTTCCTGTACTTTTATCCAAAGTTTCCGGACAATAAGCAAGAACGCTGTCTAAATCCTTATTAATATGATCACGATAAGGTTTAATGAAATTTTCAATTGCTGGAGTTTCAGCATTTTTTTCGGTGATCGGGAGTTGTTTTCCTTCTATCTTCGTCAGATTGTAATTTTTCTGACTGCAAGAAGAAATAAAAAGTGTTAAGAATATAACAAAAAGTTTTAAAAATCCGTTATACTTTTTTAGTTTTACCATCTTAAATGCGACTTAAATAATTAATTTTGTAATCGAGTAAAAGTACTATGTTTTTAAATTATATAAAGGAATTTTTTGTAAAAAAATCATTAAAAAATCACTTATATAATGTGCAAAACAAAGTTTTTACAAATAATGTACAAACAATTGGTTTACTGGTTGATGAGAGTAAGTATAAACATTCAGAAGAGCTTCTAGGAGAAATAATTTCTAAAGGAATAGTGCCTCAGAATGTTAAGATTGCAGCGTATAGAAATAAATTTGATGCAAAAACTACGTATTCAAGACCTACATTTGGTAAAAAAGACATCAATTGGCAGGGAGAGATTACAGCAGATTTTCTGAACGAATTTATTAAAACAGAATTTGATCTCTTAATTAGTTACTACGACAGTGAAAATGCTATTTTGATGTCAGTAACTAATAAATCAAGAGCAAAATTTAAAGTAGGATTTGCATCCGTAGATCAAAGATTGAATCATTGGATGATTAATACCGCTGTAGAGAATTATCGACTTTTCGTTTTCGAATTGTTTAAGTATTTAAAAAGTATAAAATAAAATTATAAATTAGAATATGCAATCATTAATAGGAACTGGTGTTGCGCTTGTAACCCCATTTAAAAAAGACTTTTCAGTAGATATCGACGCTTTACAGCGTATCGTAAATTTTTCTATAGACGGAGGAGTTGAATATCTTGTAGTTATGGGAACCACAGCAGAAAATGCTACTCTAACGCAAGCCGAAAAAGAATTGGTTATAAAAACAGTAATCGATACTAATAAAGGAAGATTGCCGTTAGTTCTTGGAGTTGGAGGTAATAATACAATGCAAATAGTAGAAGAGCTAAAAACAGGAGATTTTTCTGCATTTGAAGCAATACTTTCTGTTTCCCCTTATTACAATAAGCCAACACAAGAAGGAATTTATCAGCATTTTAAAGCAATTGCAGAAGCATCTCCAATACCAGTAATTTTATACAATGTTCCAGGTAGAACATCAAGTAATATGTTGCCATCAACAGTAATTCGTTTGGCAAATGATTTTAGCAATGTAGTTGCAATAAAAGAGGCAGCCGGAGATATGGCACAAGCCTTACAATTGATTAAAAATGCACCAAAAGATTTCTTGGTAATTTCAGGAGATGATATGATAGCTTTGCCAATTGTTTTAGCTGGTGGAGCAGGTGTAATTTCGGTAATTGGACAAGGTTTTCCGAAAGAATTTTCAGAAATGATTCGTTTAGGATTAAATAGAAAGGTTAATGAAGCCTTTAAAACACAATATTTTTTATCAGATTGTATCGACATGATTTTTGAGCAAGGAAATCCTGCCGGAATCAAACAAATCTTTCAAGCCCTTGGTATTGCTGATAATACAGTGCGTTTGCCTTTGGTAACCGTTGATGAATCATTGGCAAATAGATTGAATGAATTTGTAAAAAACAGCATAAATTAAACGTGAGATTACCGGTATTTTATTATACCAAAAAAATATTTTGTAGTAGCTAAATTAATAACTAAATTTGCCACCGGAACTTCGGTGTGATTTTGCTTTGGCATAATTGTCTAAGAAATCATAATAAAATAAGAAAATGAAAAAAATAGTATCTCTATTAATTGTTGTTGTCCTTTTTTGTTCTTGTAGTGAATACCAAAAAGCATTAAAAAATGAAGATGTTGCAGCAAAATTTGATGTGGCAACAAAAATGTATGATGCTGGGAAATATTCTAAAGCCATTCGTCTTTTTGAACAATTAGCTCCTTCTTATAGAGGAAAGCCTCAGGCCGAGAAACTATTTTACATGTTTTCGCAGTCTTATTATAAGTCAAAACAGTATTATTTAGCTGGTTATCAATTTGAAAGCTTTGTTTCAGGATATCCGCGTAGTGAGAAAGTTCAGGAAGCAGCCTTTTTAGGTGCTTATAGCTACTCAAAATTGGCTCCTGTTTATAGCTTAGATCAAACAGATACAGTAAAAGCATTAGAAAAATTACAAGCATTTATAGATAATTATCCAAATTCAGAATACATTGTTCAAGCTAATGCAGCTGTGCAGGTTTTGAATGGAAAACTAGAGAAAAAAGCTTTTGAAAACGCAAAAGGATATAATACGATTTCAGATTATAAATCAGCATTAATTGCTTTTGATAATTTTATCGCAGATTTTCCTGGAACACCATTTAAAGAAGATGCATTGTTTTACAAATACGATTCAGCATACAAATTGGCAATAAACAGTATTCCATCAAAAATGGAAGAACGTTTAAATGTTGCAAAAGTAGCTTACAATAACTTGGTTAAGTTTAAAAGCGATACGAAATACAAAAAAGAAGCAGACGAAATGAATGCTAGAGTTGAAACTGATTTACAAAAATTTACTAAATAAAATAAAGTCATGGATTTAAAAAAGACGAATGCTCCTGTAAATACAATAACTTACAATAAAACAGTTATTGAAGAGCCAACAGGAAATGTGTATGAGGCAATTACCATTATGGCTAAAAGAGCAAATCAAATTAATTCTGAAATTAAAAAAGAATTAACTGAGAAATTAGAAGAGTTTGCTACTTATAATGACAGTCTTGAAGAAGTTTTTGAAAATAAAGAACAAATTGAAGTTTCTAAATTTTACGAAAAATTACCAAAACCACATGCTTTAGCAGTTCAAGAATGGTTAGATGGTAAAACATACCACAGAGGTTCAAACAAATAATATAGTATAATGTCAGTTTTAAACGGGAAGAAAATTTTACTAGGAGTTTCTGGTGGAATTGCAGCCTATAAAACAGCCCCATTAGTACGACTTTTTATAAAAGCAGGTGCACATGTCCAAGTGATAATGACACCTGCTTCTAAGGATTTTGTAACGCCACTTACGTTATCAACCTTATCAAAAAATCCAGTACATTCCAGTTTCTTTAATCAAGATGATGAAGATGCCGTTTGGAACAATCACGTTGAATTAGCGCTTTGGGCCGATTTAATGTTAATTGCTCCTGCGACAGCTAATACCTTATCTAAAATGACCACGGGAAATTGTGACAATCTTTTAATTGCTACTTATTTATCGGCAAAATGTCCAGTTTATTATGCTCCGGCAATGGACTTGGATATGTATAAACATCCCTCAACTTTATCTAGTTTTACTGCATTAAAAGAGTTTGGAAACATCATGATTCCTGCTGAAAATGGAGAGCTGGCAAGTGGATTATCTGGCGAAGGCAGAATGGCAGAACCAGAAAATATTATTGCTTTTCTTGAAGCCGATTTAGAAAGTAAATTACCCTTAAAAGGAAAGAAAATATTAATTACCGCAGGTCCAACATATGAAGCGATAGATCCTGTACGTTTTATAGGAAATCATTCGTCAGGAAAAATGGGTTTTGATATTGCGAATGAAGCTGCAAAATTAGGCGCACAAGTTATTTTAGTCGCTGGCCCAACTCATTTAAAAGCAAAAAGTAGTGCAATAGAAGTTGTAAATGTAGTTTCTGCTCAAGAAATGTACGATGCTTGTCATTTGTATTATAATGATGTTGATGTTACAATCGCTGCAGCCGCAGTTGCAGATTATAGACCAAAAGTTGTGGCATTGCAAAAGATTAAAAAAACTACAGACGAGTTTTCAATAGATCTTGAAAAAACAAAAGATATTTTAGCTTCGTTAGGAGCGATCAAAAAAAATCAGTTTTTAATTGGGTTTGCTCTGGAAACTCAAAATGAAATTGAAAATGCTAAGCTGAAAATTCAGAAAAAAAACTTAGATTTGATTGTTTTAAATTCCTTGCAAGATGAAGGTGCAGGTTTTAAAAAAGAAACCAATAAAGTAACATTTATTGATAAAGATTTTAAAATCGAACCAATGGAATTAAAAACAAAAGAATCTGTTGCAACTGATATTTTAAATAAAGTAATTTCTTACTTTGGTAAAATATAATATTTTTAGAAAATATAAGTTATGCATCTAGGCGTTTATGGCGCTAACACAAAAAGTATCTTTTATGAATAGAATATTTGCTCTTTTAGTTTTCTTTATTTTTGGCTTTACACAGGCGCAACAGTTAAATTGCACAGTAACAATTAATACAGAAAGACTACCGAATCCAAATCAACAAGTTTTTAAAACACTCCAAACATCTTTGTCGGAGTTTGTAAATAAAACAGATTGGACAGGTTTAGCTTTAAAGCAAAACGAGCGAATTAATTGTTCGATGTATATCACATTGTCTTCAAATAGTTCAGATCAATTTACGGGAACAATTCAAGTACAATCGTCAAGATTAATTTTTAACTCTACATATTCGTCGCCAATATTAAATTATAACGATAAAGATTTTAACTTTCGTTATATAGAATATGAGCCGTTGTTGTTTAATCCGGCAACATACGATTCCAATTTAGTTTCAGTTGTTTCTTTTTATAGCTATCTAATTTTGGCTATGGATGCAGATTCTTTTCAAATGGGCGCAGGGAATCAATATCTTGAGATAGCTCAAAATATTGCAAATGTTGCACAGCAAGGTGGAGCCAAAGGTTGGAGTCAATCTGACGGACTTCAAAATCGCTATTATTTAATAAATGATATGATTTCTCCAATGTATAGTGATTTACGTCAAACTACATTTATGTATCATACAGGTTTAGATGGTATGAGTGAAGATTTGAAAGGCTCGAAAGAAAAAGTGAAAGCCGCAATAATGAATCTTCAAAAATTGAATGCTGTAAAACCAAATGCTTTTTTAACCCGAGTATTTTTTGATGCAAAATCAGATGAAATCGTTTCTATATTTTCAGGAGGACCAAGTATTTCTGTTACTGATTTAACCGATGTTCTAAATAAAGTTTCGCCACTAAACTCGACCAAATGGTCACAGATTAAGTTCTAGATTGATTGAATCAATTTAAACTCTTTTATAATTTTATATCCACACAATCCCCTATGATAACCTCCTTGTCGATTAAAAACTACGCTCTGATTGAAAAATTAACTATAGATTTCTCAAAAGGATTCTCTATAATTACGGGAGAAACCGGTGCGGGTAAATCTATTATTTTAGGAGCTATAGGACTAGTTTTAGGAAAAAGAGCTGATCTTACTTCGTTAAAAAATAAAGAAGAGAAATGTGTTATTGAAGCGCATTTCGAAATTTCTAAATATAATTTAAAAGGCTTTTTTGAAGCAAACGATCTCGATTATGAAGATGAGACTATAATTAGAAGAGAAATTTTGCCATCTGGAAAATCTCGTGCTTTTATTAATGATAGTCCGGTAAATCTTCAGGAATTGCAAGATTTAAGTTTGTTTTTAATAGATATTCACTCTCAGCAGCAAACGCAGGAATTATCAGACGAGAGTGTTCAATTTAAAATTATTGATGCTATTGCAAATAATGCCGAAACGATTCAATCTTATCAGGAATTGCTAAAAGCATATAAATCTGATAAATCGAAATTGAATGCATTGTTGAAAAAACAAAGTGATTCTCGAAAAGAGCAAGAATACAATACTTTTTTGTTGAATGAATTGATTTCGGCTAAATTAAAATCAGGTGAACAAGAAGAATTGGAAGCTGATTTTGAAAAGTTGAATAATGTTGAAATTATCAAAGAATCAATAGATAAATCTCTTGCGATTGCAAATGAAGAGCAATTTGGAGTATTTCATAATTTAAATGAAATCAAAGCTTCTTTGCAAAAAATAGCGCTTTTTTCGCCAGAATATCAAAGTATATTTGAAAGAGTTACAAGTTTGGCGATCGAGTTTGATGATGTGTCAAAAGAGCTGCAAAATTCATCTGAAAAATTATTAAACGATCCTGCGCAGTTAGAATTAGTAAGTCAAAAAATACAATTGATTTATAATTTGCAAAGAAAACATCAAGTAAACACTGTAGATGAATTAATCGAAATTCAGACTACTTTAGGTAATACGTTGCTTGAACTTGATAATATAGAGGAGGAAATAGCTATTCTGTCAAAATCAATAGAGCAAAAAGCTTCAGAATTAGATATTTTTTCTGCAACAATACATCAAAACAGAACAAACGCAATTCCGGTTTTATCACAAAAACTAATTTCGATATTAGAAACTTTAGGAATGCCAAATGTGCGTTTCAACATGGAATTATTGCCTTCAGAAACTTATTTTCAAAATGGAAAAGATGAATTGCAATTTTTATTCTCTGCAAATAAAGGAACTGACTTTGGATTATTGAAAAAAGTAGCATCAGGAGGGGAGATGTCTCGTATTATGTTGGCAGTAAAAGCAATTTTAGCCCAATATTCTAAACTTCCAACTCTTATTTTTGATGAAATTGATACTGGAGTTTCTGGAGAAATTGCCATTAGAATGGGAGAAATTATGAAAGAAATGAGTACGACAATGCAAATTTTTGCCATTACGCATTTACCGCAAATTGCAGCCAAAGGAGATTCGCATTTTAAAGTTTCAAAATCTACAATAGACGATGATACACAATCAGAATTAAAGCTTCTGTCTCAGGACGAAAGAGTTATCGAAATTGCTCAAATGTTATCAGGAGCAGTAGTTTCTGATTCGGCTTTAAATCATGCTAAAGCCTTGTTGAACTAAAGAAATACTTTATATTTGTCATCTCAAAAAGAAATTAAACAAAACGTAAATAAGTTAATCATTTGTCTTATTGGCATATTAAATTAACGAATAAACAGAAAAGTATGATTATAGAACCTAGAATGAGAGGATTTATTTGTTTGACATCACACCCAAAAGGATGCGAGCAAAATGTTAAAAATCAAATAGAATATATAAAATCAAAAGGACCAATTGCAGGTGCAAAAAAAGTATTAGTTATTGGAGCTTCAACAGGTTTTGGATTAGCCTCAAGAATCACTAGTGCTTTTGGATCTGATGCTGCAACCATTGGAGTGTTTTTTGAAAAACCACCAGTTGAAGGTAAAACAGCTTCACCAGGTTGGTATAATTCTGCTGCATTTGAAACAGAAGCTCACAAAGCAGGTTTGTATGCAAAAAGTATCAACGGAGATGCTTTTTCAAACGAAATAAAAAGACAAACTCTAGATTTAATCAAAGCAGATTTAGGTCAGATCGATCTTGTAATCTACAGTTTAGCATCGCCAGTTCGTCAACATCCGGTAACAGGAGTTTTACACCGTTCAGTTTTAAAACCAATCGGACAAACTTTTACCAATAAAACAGTTGATTTTCATACAGGAAATGTAACTGAGGTTTCAATTGCTCCGGCAAATGAAGATGATATCGAAAATACAATTGCTGTTATGGGCGGTGAAGACTGGACTATGTGGATTGACGCTTTAAAAGCCGAAAATTTATTAGCAGACGGAGCTACAACAGTTGCTTATTCATACATTGGGCCATCATTGACTGAAGCGGTTTATCGTAAAGGTACAATTGGTCGTGCAAAAGATCATTTGGAAGCTACTGCATTTACTATTACAGATAGTTTAAAATCAATAGGAGGAAAAGCATATGTTTCAGTAAACAAAGCTTTAGTTACTCAGGCAAGTTCTGCAATTCCGGTAATTCCATTGTATATCTCTCTTTTATATAAAATTATGAAAGAAGAAGGAATACATGAAGGTTGTATTGAGCAAATTCAACGTTTGTTTCAAGATAGATTATACAACGGATCTGAAGTTCCTGTTGATGAAAAAGGTAGAATTAGAATTGACGATTGGGAAATGCGTGATGATGTTCAGGCAAAAGTGGCTAAACTTTGGTTAGAAGCAACAACTGAAACATTACCTGCAATTGGAGATTTAGCAGGATATAGAAATGATTTCTTAAATCTATTTGGATTTGAATTTGCAGGTGTTGATTATGCTGCTGATGCAAATGAGGTTGTAGAAATCGAAAGTATCAAATAAATTAAGAAAATAGCATTATAAATGAAAAACCATTCGTGTGAGCGAATGGTTTTTTTATGAATATAACATATCTTTGTTAAAATTTTGAAATTAAAAAAATTGCCACTCTAATACCGCATATTCTGCTATGATTTTTTCTTTAATTATACCCGTGTATAATCGTCCAGATGAAGTTGATGAACTTTTAGAAAGTTTGTCTAAATCTGATTATAATGAAGCTTTTGAAATTGTTCTTGTTGAAGACGGATCGACAATACCATGTAAAGATGTGGTAATGACGTATCAGGGAAAATTGAATATTTCGTATTATTTTAAGGAAAATTCAGGACCTGGGGATTCAAGAAATTTCGGGATGCAAAAAGCACGAGGTGATTATTTTATCATTTTTGATTCAGACTGCATTATTCCACCAAATTATTTAACCGAGGTTCGAAAAGCTTTAAATGAAGATTATGTAGATTGTTTTGGAGGTCCTGATCGAGCATTAGATAGTTTTTCGGATATTCAAAAGGCAATTAATTTTGCTATGACATCTTTCCTTACAACAGGAGGAATTCGTGGTGGTTCTGAAAAAATCAGCAAATTCCAGCCAAGAAGTTTTAATATGGGAATTTCTAAAAAAGCCTTTGACGCATCAAAAGGTTTTGGAAATATTCATCCGGGTGAAGATCCTGATTTGTCTATTCGCTTATGGAATTTAGGATTTGAAACAAGGCTTTTTCCAGAAGCCTATGTATATCACAAACGCAGAATTGATTGGGAAAAGTTTTCGATTCAGGTTCATAAATTTGGTATTGCCAGACCTATTTTAAATAGTTGGTATCCAGAACATAATAAGTTAACTTTCTTCTTTCCCTCAGTTTTTATACTTGGGTTATTATTAGCTTTTTTACTATTAATTTTTAATATTGACCTATTATTACAATTATATTTTGTATATTTCGTTATTATTTTTCTTACATCATCTTTTCAAAATAGAAGCATTAAAATTGGTTACCTGTCGGTAATTGCTGTTTGGAAACAATTTTATGGCTACGGAACGGGATTTTTAAAGTCATTTGTAAAGATTATTGTTTTAAAGAAAAAACCACAAGAGGCATTTCCTCGTATGTTTTTTAGAATATAGTATGGTAAAAGTTATTGGCTTAACAGGTGGAATAGGAAGTGGAAAAACAACTATTGCGAACTATTTTAATGAATTGGGAGTTCCTGTTTATATTGCTGATGATGCAGGTAAGAAAGTAATGCAATTTGAAAGTGTTAAGACGCAAATTAAAACCACATTTGGAGATGCGCTTTTTGAGAATGAAATTTTAAATAGGGCAAAACTTGCCGAAATTGTTTTTAATAATGCAGATAAATTAGCGGAATTAAATGCTATAGTACATCCGGCAATTAAAAAAGATTTTGAATTATGGTTGCAAGAAAAAGCATCATTTCAATATGTAATTTACGAAGCAGCAATTTTATTTGAAAGTGGTCGTTATAAAGACTGCGATGTAATTATAACCGTTACGGCACCAGAAGAGATAAGAATTGAAAGAGTTGTAAAGCGAGATAATACCACACGAGAACAAGTTTTAAGCAGAATGAAAATGCAGTGGAATGACGAAAAACGAATTTCTCTAAGCAATTTTGTAATTAATAACAGTAATCTTAAAATTGCTAAAGAAGAAGTTGTTAAAATTCTTAAAATTTTAAATATAAAACAAAATCAGTCTTAAATGTTAATATTTGGTTAATGTATTATTTAGTATATTGTTAAAATATTAATTTTGTTTCGATGAATAAATTATTTTTTAGAATACTTGTTTTATTAATGAGTTTGTCCTTAATCGGGATAATTCTGGTTCAGGTATATTGGTTCAATTCTTCATTTAAGAATAACGATGAGCAGTTTAAATACCACGTTACACAAGTTATTGGGAATGTTGCCGATAAACTTGAACAACAAGAAGAGTACAGTTTTTACGACAAATATAACCGTATAAAAGATAGTACCGGAAAAACTCCAAAAAAAGAAGATTTGTTGCAAGTCTTTTATGTACAAAGAAATACAAAAACAAATAAAACTATAATCTATTCTAATACTCTTACATCTGAGGATTATGATATAAGTGGTTCACTTTTCAATAAAAAATTCAGTAGCGAAAGATTTAAAAATTTCAGTACCAAAAGAGTAACCGAAGTTTATAATAACAATCATTTAATTGATAATAATAGTTTAGGTCAAAGTATAATACCAGATCTAAAAATTGAAAAATCGGGAAGTTTAGATATCTTAAATAAAGTTCAACAGCAAATTCAGTATAAAGATATTGCATCGTTGACACCAATAGAAGGAAGAATAACGAAAGATAAACTTCAAAAGCTTTTAAAGAAAGAATTAGAAGAATATGGTGTAAATACCAAATTTGAGTTTGGAGTTCTTAGCAGTGGTCTTGCGACAAAAGTAAAATCTGATGGATTTCATTATGATAAAGATGCAAGTTATCATATTCCAATTTATACGGATAATGAAGGAAATAGCAAATATGAATTGTTTATTACGTTTCCACATAAAAAGAAATTTTTATTATCTGAATTGTTGAGTATTACAATACTCTCTATAATTTTTACATTGATTATTATAGTTGCTTACACAAGTGCATTAAATCAATTGTTGCGTCAGAAGCATATTTCTGAAATCAAAACAGATTTTATAAATAATATGACGCATGAATTTAAAACGCCAATCGCGACTATAAATTTAGCGTTAGACGCCATTAAGAATCCGAAGATTATTGAAGATAAAGAAAAAGTATTTCGATATCTGCAAATGATTAGAGATGAGAATAAAAGAATGCATGCGCAGGTTGAAAATGTTCTTCGTATTTCTAAATTAGAAAAAAGAGAATTAGATATTACAAAGGAACCAACTGCCATTCATGAAATAATTGACGATGCAATTGAGCACGTAAATTTAATTTTAGAAGACAGACAAGGAACAGTTGTAAAGCACTATAATGCGGCAAGAACAACTTGTTTAATTAATGAAGTGCATTTTACAAATGTGTTGGTTAATATTTTAGAAAATGCTATAAAATATTCACCGGATATTCCTGAAATTGAGATTTTTACAGAAAATGTCAAAGACATGATTCTGATAAAAGTTAAAGATAATGGTCTTGGTATGAGTAAAGTGGCTCAAAAAAGAGTTTTTGAAAAGTTTTACAGAGAACATACAGGAGATTTACATAACGTTAAAGGACACGGTTTAGGTCTTGCTTATGTAAAAAGAATAGTAGAAGATCACAATGGTCAAGTATATGTTGAAAGCGAAAAAGGAAAAGGTAGCACCTTTATAATAAAAATACCATTAATAAATTAAAATATGGAAAATAATAACAAAAGAATACTTTTAGTAGAAGATGACCTTAATTTTGGGGCAGTTCTTAAAGATTATCTAATGTTAAATGACTTTGAAGTTACTTTAGCTAAAAACGGTATGGAAGGTTTCGAGAAATTCAAGAAAGATGTATATGATTTATGTATTCTTGACGTAATGATGCCTTATAAAGATGGTTATACTTTAGCGAAAGAAATTAGAGAAAAAAACAGTGAAGTGCCAATTATCTTCTTAACAGCTAAGTCTATGAAAGAAGATGTATTAAAAGGATACAAAGCTGGAGCTGATGATTACTTAAATAAACCTTTTGATTCAGAAGTTTTATTAATGAAAATCAAAGCTATCATTCAAAGAAAATCTGCGGATACAAAAGCAGAGCAAGTTCAGTTTGAGTTTAACATTGGTAAATTTCATTTGAACTCTAAATTAAGATTCTTAACGTTCGAAAATGACGAACCAATAAAACTATCTCCAAAAGAGAATGAATTGCTTAAAATGTTGATTCTTCATGAAAATGATTTAATGCCAAGAGAATTAGCATTGACAAAAATCTGGAGAGATGATAACTATTTCACTTCAAGAAGTATGGATGTTTACATCGCTAAGCTTAGAAAATATCTAAAAGCTGACGAAGATGTTGAAATTCTTAACATTCACGGTGAAGGTTTTAGATTAGTTGTTAAAAGCAAAGTAACAGAATAAAACAAGCAAAATTCACAAAAACAAAAGCATAAAAAAAGCTCTGAGAAATCAGAGCTTTTTTTTATGCTTAGATCGTAAACTTTGTTATTTAGACCGAAGAGAAAAATCAAACTAGAAACTCTGTATAGATCAATGTCAATCTTTAGTGAATTACTTATGGGATTTTTCCCTTCGGTCTAAATGACACAGCAGAAGAAAAAAAATAGAATTTAGTTTTTTAACAGCGAAATTTTAGTTTTCCAGATTTTATTTTTATTGACTTTATGTGTTTGGTTGTTAAGTTTTTAGTTGTGTTTTTTTAAGCCTTTAGAATATAAATATTATTTTTTAAACGGATTTTTCTTAAAATAAATTTGGAAAATCAAAAAACTATTCTGAATATTTGCAGACGAAAAAATAATAACCCTTTAATAACGAAGAAAAATGTTTGTACTTACATCGACATCACAAAGCTTCACACCAAATGGATTTGGTGCAGCGCTTCTTCGTGGCTTATTTCAATCTTAGAAATACATTTTTAGATATATAAAAAAGCCCGAAGACATTTAGTTTCGGGCTTTTTTTATTCTAGACACTTCAAATTTTCCCGAATAACAGTTCAATTATTGATCCTAAAGGATAAAAGATCGCGTACACTAATATTTTTCAAATCATTAAGTTTTGAAGAATGTTTGTTTGCAAAACAACAAGAATATTAAAAAAATTATGGGAAATAAATTATCTGGAAAAGACCTGATTAAATTAGGCTTTCCAAAAAACAATTCAATAAATATTGCTTTAGGGCAAATAAACAGATATAGAAAAAGAGAGAAAAAAGAATCCATTCTAACAGAGGCAAAAGACGTTTTACTTCATCCTGAAAAGTTCGAAGGACATGGAACTTGGGGGAAAGTTGCCGAGAGTCTAATTAAGCCAGTACAAGTAAGAATGCATGAGCTTAAAACAACAAGAGTTCCGTTTACCATTTTTGGTGAAAATGAAATCGATGAACAAGCTAAATTTCAGTTGTATGATTCTTTAAAATTACCAATTTCAGTTGCCGGAGCTTTAATGCCAGATGCACATTCAGGTTATGGATTACCAATTGGTGGAGTTTTAGCAACAGATAATGCGGTCATTCCGTATGGAGTTGGAGTAGATATTGGCTGTCGAATGAGTTTGTCAATTTTTGATTTGCCGGCGTCACACTTTAAAGGAAAAGAACACCAATTGCAGGCGATTTTAAAAGACAATACAAAATTTGGGATGAATGAAACACACGCTATAAAAGCAGATCATGAAGTTTTTTACAAAAGCGAATTTCAGGATATTCCATTGTTAAAAAATCTTTTGCCTAAAGCCTATAAACAATTAGGGAGTTCTGGCGGAGGAAATCATTTTGTAGAATTTGGGATTGCCAAAATTGATAATCCAGAGAACGAATGGAAGTTGGGTGTTGGAGAATACTTTGCAGTTTTATCGCACAGCGGATCTCGTGGTTTGGGGGCAAACATTGCCAAACATTATACGTATTTGGCAACAAAGCAATGTCCGCTTCCCAAAAATGTGCAGCATTTGGCTTGGTTAGATCTCAACACGCACGATGGACAGGAATATTGGTTAGCAATGAATTTGGCCGGAGAATACGCTAAAGCGTGTCACGATGATATTCATAGACGAATTGCCAAAGCGATAGGAAAAAGAGTTGTGGTTACGATTGAAAATCACCACAATTTTGCATGGAAAGAAATGGTAAACGGGCAAGAATGTATTGTGCACAGGAAAGGTGCAACTCCTGCCGCTGTAGGTCAATTGGGCATTATTCCGGGTTCTATGACAGCGCCGGGATATATTGTAAAAGGAAAAGGAAATGTGGAGAGTTTAAACTCAGCTTCGCATGGAGCAGGACGTTTGTTTTCGAGAGCAAAATGCAAAGCTACTTTTACTCAAAGTGAGATTAAAAAAGTACTACAAGCTAATGATGTAACATTAATTGGCGGAAATATTGACGAAGCACCAATGGCTTACAAAGACATTGCAAAAGTGATGGGGAATCAAAGTGAGTTGGTTGAAGTTTTGGGAACTTTTACACCAAAAATCGTTAGAATGGATCGATAAGGTAATTAAAAATGGAAAAAATAATTCAGATAACAGCGGGTCGCGGACCTGCAGAATGCACTTGGGTTGTCGCCCAAGTGCTTAAAAAAGTTTTGGACGAAGCGCAAGAGAAAGGTTTGGAAACTATTTTGCTTCAAAGAGAAGTTGGTCAGGAAAATGGAACTGTTGAAACCGCAACTATCGCAGTAAAAGGACAAAATGTATTGCCATTTGTGAATTCTTGGGTAGGAACAATTCAATGGATTGGTCAAAGTCAGTTTAGGAAAATGAACAAACGCAAGAATTGGTTTATTGGCATTTTTGAAATTGAGCCACAAAAAAATGCATCGATCTCAGAAAATGATATTCAATATCAAGCTATGCGAAGTTCTGGTGCTGGAGGGCAACATGTCAATAAAGTGAGTTCGGCTATAAGAGCAACTCATATTCCAACCGGAATTGCTGTTGTATCGATGGACAGCAGATCGCAGCACCAAAACAAGAAACTGGCAACAGAAAGATTATTAAAAAAATTGGAAGACGAAACTTTGCAAGAACTAAAGAATCATGTTGGAAAACAATGGGAAAATCAACTGAATATTCAGCGTGGAAATCCTGTTAGAGTTTTTACTGGTTCTGACTTTAAAAAGAATATAGTAGAGAAAAGTTACAAAGAAACGCGTCAGAAATTAAAAAACGATTTACGAAATGAAAACAATTGATAAATACCTTTTTCAGGCTTTGGATAATTATCCATACTCGCTTGAAGAAACGATAGAATCTTTAGATTATGCTTTTTCTTATGATGCCAAAAATACTATGGTTTTATGTTTGTACGGTAGAATTCAGGCTGAACAATTATTGAATTATGAGGAGGCAAAGCATTATTTTCAAGAAGCCTTGGCTATTAATATTCATGCGCTTGAAGTTTATCCTCATTATTTGCAAACTTTAATAGTTAACGAAGATTACGACGAAGCACAAAGACTTATTGATTTTGCCTTAACGATAAAAGGAATAAATAAGTCTGATATTTATGTTAAGAAATCTATTCTTTGCGAAGCACAACAACAATTTGAAGAGGCATTAGCAGCAATTAAAAAGGCAAAGCTTTCTACTTTACAATTTCCTTTTGAATTTGATATTACTGAAGTCGAGAAAAGAATTCAGGGTAAAATTGATTTACTCAAAAATAAGAAACAGAAATCGAAAAAAGATTCAAAAAAGAAATCAAAGTGATTTTGATAGAAAGTAAAAACGATGCGAAATTGCATCGTTTTTTTTTTTTTTTAAGCAAGAAGAAATACACAAAGCTTGTCATTTCGACTTAAGGAGAAATCTGCGTAAGTAACTCCGCATCGAAAGTCCAATCTTTGCAGAGTTTCTTGTGGAGATTTCTCCTTAAGTCGAAATGACAAGATTGTGGTAATATTGCGAGCAAAAGAAATATTAGTTATTAATTTCGATTATTTCCAGTGCAGTTCTAAAGCAAAGCAAGTTTTCTCTTCTTTTGTTATGCTGAAGGTTGCTGTTGTATGATCGTCGTCTTCGCTTTCATGAATTACGACATTGTCTTGTAATGAAAGTTCTTTCATGAAATTCATTTCGAAGCTTTTTACTTCTTGTTTTAGAATTCTTTTTGGGTCAACGTGATCTAAGCACCATTCGAGATATTTAACGTTATTAACATGGTTTACAATATCTAAATCTGATAAATAAACCGTTTTTTCAAAAACAGCTTCTTTTTCGTGGTTGATGTTTATTTTAGAAAATCCTTCAGTAGTTGCTCTTTTTTCTGGAAATAATTCAAAGTGTTCAAATGGTAAAGCCAAAGCTTCGGGTCTACGCAATTGAGTGTTAAATACTGCCCAATAGGTTTCGCATCCTACAATTTTCTTTCCATTTACATGCATTTCTAAAGCACGAACTGAACGGGAATTTTCTAAACTATTGATCCACGTTTTTACAGTTACAACGTCTTGCCATTTTGGTAAAGCGCTGATTTCAACACGCATTCGGCTTAAAACCCATGCCTGATGAAATTCTTGCATGTCATAAAAACTGATACCGCCAACTTCTGAATGTGCGGCTGCTGTTAATTGTAAAATATTACATAAGTCTGTATATTTTAAAAAACCAGTTGGAGTACATTGTGTAAAATTGATTTCCCAGTCTTTACTTAAAACCGAAGTGAAATTAGGAGATATTGGCATTTGTGAATTTTAGATTTAAGATTGTTGATTTTTTTTTAGAGAATAGAAGAAAGATGAAAGAAAATAAATATTAGTTTTTGGATTTTTTGAAATATGCTGTTATTATTTTTGAACTAATGAAAATGAAAATAAATACAGTTATTCCAAAAAAAATAAATTCTGTTGTGTTTAGATTTTTAAAATGTGGCTTTTCAATTTTCTCTTTTAATACTATTGAAAAAGTGAAAGTTAAAACTACTGTACAAAATACAAAGAAAATGTTTCCTAAGAGTTTTAAATTTTTCATTCTAGTATATTTCTATATAATCTATAATTTCTTTTCGATCTGTGGCGTAATCAAACCATTTCGTGTTTTCGTTTCGTTTAAACCAAGTTAATTGCCTTTTAGAAAATCGTCTCGTGTTTTTCTTGATTTCTTCTATTGCAAAAGGCAAAGTGAAATCTCCCTCAAAATAACTGAATAATTCTCTATAACCAACGGTTTGTAGCGCATTTAACGCTTTATTAGGATATAATGCTTTTGCTTCTTCTAGTAATCCTTCGTTCATCATGATATCAACACGTTGGTTGATTCGATTGTAAATTATTGGCCTGTTGGCATCTAAACCAATTAAAATTGGAGTGAAGTCCCGATTGTTTTTCTTTTGATTTAAAAATGAAGAATATGGCTTTTGTGTGCCGATACAAACTTCTACAAAGCGCATCATTCGTTGTGGGTTTTGCAATGTTTGCGGATTTTCGGCTGTTATTTTTTGATAATAATCTGGATCTAGATTTAGTAATTGTTCTTGTAGATAATTAATTCCAAGTTTTTCGTAGTTAGAATTTACTTCTACACGAACTTCTGGATTAATTTCAGGAAATTCATCAAAACCTTTTAAAATTGCATCAACGTACAATCCTGAACCGCCAATAAGAATTACATAATCGCTGGTTTCAAACAATTCGTCGATTTTTTTTAGTGCTTCTTTTTCGTAGTCTCCAACAGTGTAGTTTTCGAAAATTGATTTATTTTGGATAAAATGGTGTTTGGCTGCTTGTAATTCTTCTTGATTAGGAACTGCTGTGCCTATTGTCATTTCTTTAAAAAACTGACGACTGTCGCAAGAAATTATCTCACATTTAAAATGTTGTGCCAAAGCAATGCTTAAGGCTGTTTTGCCTATGGCTGTTGGCCCGACGATGGTAATTAAGTGTTTCATAGTTTTTAGCCCAGATGGAAATGGAAACCCCGGACTTATATTTGTTAGTTTTTTTGGTGTAAAAGAGCGACTATAGAAGCTCCTTTTATGCCTTAAAAAAACAACAAAGATAAGGAGGAGTTGAAATGTACAGCTGGAAATCGCTCCTTAAATTAATTATTTTGGCAATTTAGTTCCGCACTCATAACAATATTGTGCATTGTCAAAGTGTACTTGTGAATTACATCTTCGACACGTTTTTTTTGTGCTAACTGAATTGTTTTTTAGACTACTTTTTGCAAATTCGGCTGTTACTATCCCGGTAGGAACGGCTATTATTCCGTAACCTAAGATCATAACAAATGCGGCAATGAATTGTCCTAGAGGTGTTTGTGGGGATATGTCTCCATAACCAACAGTTGTTAAAGTTACAATTGTCCAGTAAATCGACATTGGGATACTGGTAAATCCAGATTCTTTACCCTCAACTAAATACATTACCGAACCAATTATAATGGTGCTGATGAGGACAAAATAAATAAAAACAAGGATTTTTTCTTTACTCGCATCGATAGCCTCACGTAGTTGCACGGACTGATGAGAAATTTGTGGAATATGCAATATTTTGAATAATCTAAAGAAGCGTAATGCTCTTACAACAGAAAGTACACTTGCTCCTGGAAAAAATATCGATAAATACATTGGTAATACAGCAAGTAGGTCGATAATGCCATAAAAACTGAAAGCGTATTTTACTGGTTTTTGAATCGAAATGATACGTAGGATGTATTCTATTGTGAAGAATATTGTGATGATCCATTCGCAGATAATAAGTTGGTTGTGGTATTTTTGGTTGATACCCTGAACGGTTTCCATCATTATCAATAGAACGCTCAGTAAAATTAAACCAAGAAGTACTAAATCGAACATTCTTCCTAAAATGGTATTTGTGCCATATAGAATGATTCTGATTTTTTCTCTGAAGATTTCGTATTTAGATTTTGATTTTTTCATATCAGCGAAGATAATGAAAGTTTTGTTGTGTTAAAAATGTAGTATTTTTAGCGATTTTGTTTTTCGGATGTAATTTTGAATAATATTTTTTACATCACGATTGTTTTGCATCGGAATTAGGATGTTTCTTAGGATTTCGATATTGTTAATTTGATAGTTCAAATCGTAATAGGCATATCCTTTGTAAATTCCGTTTTCGATTAATATTGCGCTTCTCTCGTTTACATTTCGACCTCTGTCGAGTAAAATCATGCTTTTGTTTTCGAAACTGTTTTCAGAAATAAATTGCTGAACGCGTGCGTTGTAAATTTCAGGGCTGATTTCGCCAATACAAGCTCCGTCACATTCTTTTATTTTATATTGAAAACATTCTTTTTTAGTTTGATATAAACCTGTCAATTTTTGACATAAATGGTATTTTGCGGTGAACTTGAATAATGCATTTTTTCCTTCTTGTAAAGTTGCAAATGAAGTAATTTCTTTTTTTCGTCCATCGGCCTTTTCAAGTTTGAGATTGATGTAGCCATTTGCATCTTTTTCAGAGTATAATGCGTAAAGAAAGATTGTTTTTCGCTGTGAGCGATTGTATCTTGGTCTGTTTATTTTTATTTCTTCACTTTCCTTTAGCAACGCAATAAGTTCGCTTCCGGTTTCATCGTAAGTTATTGTGAAAACTTCGGCTTGTATTTTTTTGCTTTTAGTGGTAATTCCAGTAAAATGCTGATTGATTCTTTTTTTTATATTTTGACTTTTACCAATATAAATGAGAGTTCCACCTTCATTATAAATGTAATAAACACCAGTTTTTGCAGGCATTTGTTGCAATAAATCCTGAAGTTTTGGTGCAATCCCTTTTTCGATTTCGAGTTTTATAAAGTCCTTTACAATCGTTTTTTCAAGGTCTTTCTCTAATAGCATTTTAAACAACTTTGTAGTTGCCATAGCGTCTCCGCTTGCGCGATGTCTATCTGCCATTGGAATGCCTAGGGCACGTACCAATTTTCCTAAACTGTAAGATGGTTGTTCTGGAATCAGTTTTTTTGCCAATTCAACTGTACAAAGTGTTCTGGCTTCAAAATTATAACCTAAACGTCTAAATTCTGTACGTAGAATTCTATAGTCAAAAGAGGCATTATGCGCTACAATAATGCAATCTGAGGTAATTTCTATAATTCGCTTTGCTACTTCAAAAAATTTGGGAGCAGTTTGTAGCATAGCGTTATTTATTCCGGTTAGCTTTACTACGAAAGGCTGAATCGGAATTTCAGGATTAACAAGGCTAATGAATTGGTCAACTACTTCATGTCCATCAAATTTATAAATGGCTATTTCAGTAATTCCTTCTTCATTAAACTGGCCTCCAGTGGTTTCTATGTCTAGTATTGCGTACAAATTTAGTCTTCAGTCTCGGTATTTAGTAATCAGTTTAAATCTTAAATCTACAATTATTTTATCGTCCTCCAAAGATGCTGCTTCCAATGCGTACCATTGTACTTCCGCATTCTATGGCAAGCTTGTAATCGCCCGACATTCCCATCGAAATGGTATTTAAGTTGCAGTTTTCGGTTTCAAGTTTTTGAATTGAATCAAAAATCGTTTTTAAATGTGTAAATTCTTTTTTTATTTGGTTTTGATCTTCTGTAAATGTTGCCATTCCCATCAGTCCTAAAATACGAATATTTTTCATCTCTTTAAAATCGGATGAAGAAATAAGTGCATTTAATTCATTTTCGTCTAAACCAAATTTTGTTTCTTCTTCAGCGATGTGCATTTGAAGCAGGCAATCAATAACTCTATTGTTTTTTAAAGCTTGTTTATTAATCTCCTGTAATAATTTTAAACTGTCAACTCCATGAATTAAGCTTACAAAAGGTGCCATGAATTTGACTTTGTTCGACTGAACATGACCAATCATGTGCCATTGAATATCTTTTGGCATTTGTTCCCATTTTTCAGTCATTTCTTGGATTTTGTTTTCTCCAAAAATACGTTGACCAGCTTCGTAGGCTTGTATTAAGTCTGAAACGGGTTTGGTTTTAGAAACCGCAACTAATGTTACATGTTCAGGTAAACTTGCTTTAATAGTATTTAAATTCGATTGAATCGACATGATATTTCTTTTTTATGAAAGAATAAATTGCTTCGAAATTTTTTCTGCTTTTTTACTTTCGCTATAATCATAAAAACCTTCTCCAGATTTCACTCCTAATTTTCCTGCTCTAACCATATTTACTAATAATGGGCAAGGCGCATATTTAGGATTCTTGAAACCTTCGTACATTACATTTAAAATGGCAAGACAAACATCAAGCCCAATAAAATCAGCCAATTGAAGTGGTCCCATAGGGTGTCCCATTCCTAATTTCATTACGGTATCAATTTCGTAAACTCCAGCCACTTTATTGTATAATGTTTCGATGGCTTCGTTTAGCATTGGCATCAAAATTCTATTGGCAACAAACCCTGGATAATCGTTAACTTCAACTGGAGTTTTTCCTAGTTTTTCAGATAAATCCATGATAATCTTAGTGACTTCATCGCTGGTATTGTAACCACGAATAATTTCCACTAATTTCATAATTGGCACCGGATTCATAAAATGCATTCCGATAACTCTTTCAGGATGTGAAACAACTGCTCCAATTTGTGTAATAGATATTGAAGAAGTATTGGTTGCCAAAATTGTATTATGAGAACATGCTTCGTTTAATTGCTTGAAAATATTTAGTTTTAATTCTACATTTTCTGTTGCGGCTTCAACTACTAAATCAACTCCAACTACACCATCTTTAATATCAGTATACGTAATAATATTGGTAATAGTTTTGGCAACTTCTTCTTGAGTAATTGTTCCTTTAGATAACATTCGATCTAGATTGGCAGCAATAGTTGCCATTCCTTTGTCCAATGATTTTTCAGAAACATCAATTAGTTTTACAACAAAACCACTTTGTGCAAAAGTATGAGCAATTCCGTTACCCATTGTTCCTGCACCAATTACAGCTATAGTTTTCATTTTATATTGGTATTATATTTATAATTTAGCCACGAATTCACCAATTAATTCGTGAATTCGTGGCTAATTTTTATTTTTAAAATATTTCAATTATTTGTCGAAACAATCGATGATCTGATAAGCAACTCTTAAAGCGTCTGTTGCTTGTTCAAGTGTTACCACTGGAGTTGTATCTGTTTTTATTGCATTTGCAAATGACTCTAATTCATCTAGAATTGCATTGTTTTGCTCGACATCAGGATTGGTAAAATAAATTTGCTTTTTTACGCCTTCGGCATTTTGCAAAATCATATCAAAATCACCAGGAGTTTCTGGAGCATCTTTCATACGAACTACTTCACATTTTTTTTCTAAAAAGTCAACTGATATGTAAGCATCTTTTTGGAAAAAACGTGTTTTACGCATATTTTTCATCGAAATTCTGCTTGCTGTAAGGTTAGCAACGCATCCATTTTCGAATTCGATTCGGGCGTTGGCAATATCTGGTGTTTCACTTATAACAGAAACTCCGCTTGCATGAATATCTTTTACTTTTGAATGTACAACGCTTAAAATTGCATCAATATCGTGAATCATTAAATCTAAAACGACAGGAACATCTGTACCACGTGGATTAAATTCGGCCAAACGATGTGTTTCGATAAACATTGGATTTTCGATCATGTTTTTTGTAGCAATAAACGCTGGATTAAAGCGCTCAACATGACCAACCTGACCTTTTACGTTGTATTCTTTTGCTAAAGCGATAATTTCTTCAGCTTCTTCAACGGTATTGGCAATTGGTTTTTCTATAAAAATGTGTTTTCCTGATTTGATAGCCACTTTAGCACATTTATAGTGCGAAAGGGTTGGTGTTACAATATCGATTACATCAACAGCGTGGATTAATTTTGCAATAGTGCTGAAGTTTTTATAGCCAAACTCTTTTGAAATTCTTTCGGCATTTTCTTGATTTTCGTCGTAAAATCCAACTAATTCATATTTGTCAGATTGTTGTAATAAACGTAAATGTATTTTACCAAGATGACCAGCACCTAAAACTCCTACTTTTAACATGAGAATGTATTTTAAACAAAAATATAATTTATTTGTTGAAAGTAAAAACGAATGCAATAAAGATTTAGCGATTTAATAATTAAAAATCAATATTTGATTTACTGTTTTGTTTCTTATTTTTGCCGAAATAAAACCTACTCATTTTGAAAGATACTGCCAAACATCAAGGACTTCGTAATCAATTAGTAAGCACTTTAGAACAAAAAGGAATTACTGATAGAGCGGTCTTGGATGCGATAAAAAAAATCCCAAGACACCTTTTTTTGAATTCAAGTTTTGAAGATTATGCTTATCAGGATAAGGCTTTTCCTATAGGCGCTGGTCAAACCATCTCACAGCCGTACACCGTTGCATTTCAATCGCAATTATTAGAAGTTAAAAAAGAACATAAAATTCTTGAAATTGGTACCGGTTCTGGGTATCAAACTGCTGTTTTATGCATGTTGGGCGCTAAAGTCTTTAGTGTGGAAAGACAAAATGAATTGTTTAAAACAACTTCAAATTTGTTTCCAAAATTAAATATCCGACCTAAACATCTCTCTTTTGGTGATGGTTATAAAGGGTTACCAAGTTACGCACCGTTTGATAGTATTATTGTAACGGCAGGCGCGCCATTTATTCCGCAGCCTTTAATGGCTCAGTTAAAAATAGGAGGAAGGCTTGTTATTCCACTTGGTGAAGATGTACAGATTATGACATTATTGATTCGTAAAAACGAAACACAATTCGAGAAACATGAGTTTGGAGAATTTAGATTTGTTCCGTTATTAGAAGATAAAAATTAATAAAAAAGCCCATTTAGTTGGGCTTTTTTATTTTGAAACCAGTTCGATTGCCCGAATTAAATTTTCCTTTTCTATTCGAAGTATATAATTTATAAAAAAGGATTTGTCGTTTTTATTCTGGCATTCTTCAAGAACTTCCAGATATTCATTTATGTCGCTTTCGTTTCCTTGAATTGTAGCGAAAACGTAACTGTTTTGAAGTAAAATCCAATTCATTAATAGATTAGCAATTTGCACGTTTCCGTTTTCAAATGGGCTAATTGTCATGATTTTTAAATGTGCTTCTGATGCTAAAAGTATTGGATGTAAATTGTTTTTATTGGCTTCATACCAGTTAAAAAACAAATTCATTTCGCGAATAATCAAAGGGTCATTTTTATATTTTCCTGAATTTTCGGGTTTTATTCCTCTAAGTATTAAAGTATGAATCAATAAGAATTCTTTTTCTGTAACTGGTACTTTTTTCTGATTTAAGTCTTTAATGTAACCAATTGCTTCCTGAAGATTTACGGCTTCAAGATGTTCGTGCATACTTTTTCCAGAAATTGTTAATCCTTCATTAATTACTGATTTTGTTTCTTGAAATGTTAAAGAGTTTCCGTTTAAACGGTTGCTTTCTGAAATGAATTCCAGTTCTAAAATTTTTGATATTCGATGCAAATCAAAATGTTGAAAGGATATTATTTGTTTTTTTAACGTTTCGATTTCATCCAAAATAACTTGCAGGCTCGATAGAACAGCCGAATTTATTATTTTTTTGTTATTCTGTATTTCCTGTTCAACTAAAAGTAAAGCTTTCAATGCAAATTCTTCTTCGCCAATTTCGTACATGATTTTTTCTTTTAACCATGCAATCATTATGGTTTCGAAGTCTATTTCTAAAAGCTGGGAAAGTCTAGAAATTTGATCTTTTGTTGGTCTTCTGGTTCCAGATTCAAACTTGCTGATTAATGCCTGATCGATACTTAGAATTTGTGCTACTTCTCGGGTTTTTAGACCTTTTTGTTCTCGGGCGTTTTTAAGAAGTGATTTCATTTAGGTAATTGTTCCGTATTGTCTTGACTAAATTAGTCATAATATTATCGAAGAAAAAAGCAATATCAATGAGATATTGCTTTTTCTAAATTTTTTATTTTTTTATTTTGGAGGAAGAGAACCGTCTTTTCTCATTTCTTTAATTACAGCTTCCATAATTGCATCTACAGTTGAGCCTAAATCATTAACATATTCAGATTTTGTAGTTCCTGTCCAAATTAATTTATTTTCTTTTAATGAAAAGATATTGGTTTCTACCATATAAGAAGTTGTTTCTTGGTAATATCCCGGATCGTAAAAGTATGGAGAATACATTCCGTACCAATTTCCAAAACCATAACCGTACATTCCTGCATACAAGCCATCAAATCCACCATAGTACATTCCGGTGTAAGTTCCGGGAACATAGTTTGTTTCTTTTTCTTTACTTACTAATCGCAGTGTAATTACTCCATCAAAATTCTCATCTTGCAATATTTTTAATTTTTGCTCCTGAGTAAGTTGTTTTGTAGTTTCATTTAAATATTGGTACGAAGTTTTAAAAATAGGATTACTGGCAGCAATTCTATTTTCGGCAGTTCTTCTGGACGCTTCATCTTTTACCAAAGCAACAACCAAAACTTTCTTGAAGTGTTCCTGAGCGACCGTTATATTAGGATCTCTCCAGCTATTTACAATAGAAGTGTTACTGCCACAACCTGAAAGTGCTAGAACGGCGATAAATAAAATTAAGTACTTTTTCATATTTTAAAGTTAAATTATTTGTAGTAAAAATAACAATAAAAGTTTAATAAATACTTCTTTAGTAGAAAATTAGAAAGATATAATTTTTTAGTTATAAGCTTTTTTAATTCGATCTAAATCACGTTTAGTATCCTGTTCTTTTAAAGATTCGCGTTTATCGTAGTTTTTCTTTCCTTTACAAAGACCGATTTGAAGCTTTGCAAGACCTTTTTCGTTGGTAAATAATTTTAAAGGAACAATTGTAAGTCCTTTTGCCTGAACACTTTTATGAAGTGATTTTAATTCCTTTTTGTTTAAAAGTAATTTTCTTTCACTTCTGGATTTATGATTAAACTGATTCCCAAAGGCATACTCCTCGATATAAGTATTTATAGCAAAAAGTTCAAGGTTATTAAATTCACAAAAACTCTCCGTAATATTAGCTTTTCCTAATCGTATTGATTTGATTTCGGTTCCTGTTAATACAATTCCAGCAGTGTAAGTGTCGATTATCTCATAATCAAATCGAGCTCTTTTATTAAGTATATTGACTGTTTTTAACATAGGTGCAAATGTAAACAAAATTGAAAAACTTTGACGCAATCAAAGATAATTAAAGATTTATTTTAATCTATGATTTTAATCATTTTTGCACATAAACCTTACCACTAAGTTTGTTAAATAATTCAAAACAAATTTAAGTAATGAGAAAAATTTTAACATTAGTAAGTATTGCATTAATTGGTTTAACTGCAAAAGCTCAAGATTCAAATCAAGGATTAAAAGGTGCTTGGTTTGCAACATCACAATTTGGTTATCAACAAACAAAAACAGGAGATGTAAAAAACACAAGTTTATCTGTTTTGCCAATTGTTGGAACATTTGTAACACCATCGGTTGCTGTGGGTGCCGGTATTGGTTATATTAATATTAAAGCCGATTCGAAAGCAGGAACTGCAGCAAACACAGATTTAATTGTTATTCAGCCATTGGCAAGAAAATATTGGAATGTGGCTGGTTCTTTGTATTTCTTTGGTCAGTTAGCATTACCTGTTATTACTGGAAAAGAGAAAGAAAGTGAATTAAAAGTTAGTCAGGTGGGCTTGTCTCTATCAGGGGGATTTGATTATTTTGTTACTAAGAATTTCTCAGTAGAGTTTTCTTATGACTTAGCTAATTTTACTTCTACTACATTGGATCCTAAAAATGGAGAAAAAACTACTGTAACTAATTTTGGATTAGCACATGTAGCAAATATTGAATCGTTTTATAATGGAGCTTTAGGCGGAAGTAATCCAAATTTAACATCACCACTTTCTGTTGGATTTAAATTCATATTCTAATTTAGTCAGGTGAATTAGATTTCATTTTACTAATTTTGTAAAAAAGAAAGACCGTACTTTCAAAAAAGTACGGTCTTTTTAATATTTATAAAAAAAATAAAATGCAAAATCAATCAAAAGACCCTTTACACGGTCTTACACTTCAAAAAATAGTAGAGGCATTAGTAGATCATTATGGTTTTGATACTTTGGCAGTATTAATTCCTGTAAAATGTTTTACTTCAAACCCAAGTGTGAAATCTAGTTTAACGTTTTTAAGAAAAACGGATTGGGCGCGCAAAAAGGTTGAAGATTTATATGTAAAATCGCTACCTAAATTTGCAAAATAATTACAGTTTATAAGAAATCATGACGCCACCTCGGTACGGAAGCCATTCACCGCTTTTGTTCCAGTTAGGTGCTTTTTCATATCTTCCTGGTGTTCCATCATTATAGTAGCCATGATAGAATCCTTGATGCCATCCACCTCCAGCAAAAACATCTAATAAGAATTTATCATTCAATTTTATATTGTATCCAACTGTAACACCTAAACGGTAACCAAAACCATGTTCGTACTGATTTGTACCCCAATAATTCCATTTTTGTATTTTGTAAACGTCAGGTCCGGCATTACCTCCAACATAAAATCCATTATATTTTTCTTTAAAATGGTAACGCACTTCAGGAGTTAAAGTATAAAATTCCATAGGGTTATGACCGTCAAAAGACTGCCAAAAAGATGCCATTACATCTACGCTAAAAGTAAGTTTTTCACCAATGCTCGTTTCGATACCTACATTTGGTATTGCAAGTAATGCTGTTGCTGCATTAAATTTAACGAAAGTCTGACTTTGAGATTGAATCGAAAAGAAAAGAACTGTAATTATAAAAATCTTTTTCATGAATAGGGGTTTCGTGGTATTAGAATAAAGTTGTAGTACTTAATTCGCGTGCAAATATAACGTAAACCAGTAATTACTATTGTTTAATAACTTTATTTTAACAAGAAGTATTTTTTGAGATTGATGTTTGTTTTGGTTATTTGTTTAATAATGAGTAAACTACATTGTCAAGGAAGCGTCCTTCATAAAATTCAGATTCTTTAAAATGTGCTTCTTTAACAAAACCACATTTTTGTAGTACTTTTTCTGATGCAAAATTTTCAGGATCAATTACTGCTTCAATTGAGTGAAGTTTTAAATCATTAAAACCATAAGTAATCAAACGATTTACAGCTTCTGGAACGATTCCTTTTCCGTGAAATTCGGGTAATAATATATATCCGATCTCAGCACGATAATTTTGAGGCTGCATTCTATAAAAGCCTATTATACCAAGTAACTTTGGATTGTCTTTTAGCGAAATCCCCCAATTGATTCCAATATTTGTGACTATTTTGTCTTCAATCATTGCAATGTGTTCCAATGCATCATCGGAGTTTTTTACTAATGGACGAGGTATATACTTCATTGTTTCCGGATTCGAACGTAGTTCAAAAACTTCATTTACATCATCGTTTGTTATTCTTCTTAAAACCAAACGATCTGTTTCTATAGTTGGGAATGGAGTGAAATTAAATTCTAGCATTTTCTTGAATTATAATATTTTGATACTAAATTTAGAGTTGAAGATTTGATTTGAATTTAAAACAAGAATACCTTCTTTTTCAAATAAATCGCCTGAGTTTTCGGCTGTGTCGGAGTAGCCTAGCCAAGGTTCAATACAAATAAACGGAGCCTGATCTTTTGTCCAAAGTCCAAGACTCGGAAAATCTTCAAAATCAACTTTAATATAAGGTTTAGAATTCTCCAGAATTGTTAATGATTTTGATTCTAGTGTTTTAAAAATCAAAGCGTCATTTTCGAACAATTTATAGTTTAAAGGAACTTTATTATCAGTGGATTCTAAAACTTTGGTATTATTGGAAATTAGATCATTTTCTAAAAGATAATACTTTAGTGTTTCTTTTTTTTCAAATTCAAAAGCATAGTTTTCAAAATTTTCATGTAAAGCAATTGCCGGATGAGCTCCAATTGAAAAAGGCATTTTGTCTGAACTTTTATTGATGACTTTATATTGAATATCTAATGCCGATTCGTTTAAAGTATAAATAAGTTGTAATTCAAATTCAAAAGGATATTTTTTTAAAGTTTCTTCATTAGATTGCAATGAGAAAGTCGCGCTATTTTCAGTTTTGTCAATTAATTGAAATTCCATATCACGAGCAAAACCATGTCTTGGTAATTGGTATTCTTTTCCATTAACCGTATAAGTATTGTTCTTTAAAGTTCCAACAATCGGAAAAAGAATAGGAGAGTGTTTCCCCCAAAAATCAGGATTGCCTTCCCAAATGTATTCCTTATTTTGATTGTCTTTTAATGAAGTTAACTCGGCTCCAGAATGTTTTATAGTTGCTTTTAGCGTTGAATTTGAAATAGTTGTGTTCAAAATATTAATATTGAAAAGGATTAGTTTTATACTGATGTAAATATATTTTATAAATTTTAGTTTTTTAGGAAAATAGCTTAAAATATTTTTTTGATAAAATTTTGCTAAATTTGAATTTATCATTCAAGTTTTCTCTGTAAATAGCTTTTTTTTTCATTAATTTGCTACATAAACAGCTAAAAAATATGAAAATAAAATCTACAAAAGCCTTATTAACCATGGCTTTATTTGTTGGAATTTCTTCTGTTTGGGCGCAACAAACGCCTGCGACAACAGCAGTAAATCCAGTTAATAATTATAATTATCATGATGCGTTTGCGCCAAATTTTTATACAAAAAATGGAACACCAACACGTTCTGCAAGCGGGCAGCCCGGAGTTGAATACTGGCAAAACAGAGCAGATTATCAAATAACTGCAAAATTAAATGCAACTACAAATGAAATTGTTGGTACAGACGAGATTACATATACTAATAATAGTCCGGATAAATTATCATTTGTTTGGTTGAATTTAGATCAGAATTTATTCAAAGAAGATTCAAGAGGAAATGCAGTTGTGCCTTTAGCAGGAAGTCGTAACGGTGCACAAGGTCAGGTTTTTGATGGAGGAAATAAAATCAAATCTGTTAAAGTAACTACAGGAGGAAAGAAGCCAACAACAGTTGAAGCAAAATATGTAATTACAGACACCAGAATGCAAATATTTCTTCCTGAAGCATTAGCATCAAAAGGTGGAGCGGTAAAAATAAAAATAGAGTTTTCATTCATTGCTCCTTTTGAAGGGTCAGACAGAATGGGAGTTTTAGAAACCAAAAACGGTAAAATTTTCACCATTGCACAATGGTATCCACGTATGTGTGTGTATGATGATGTAAGAGGTTGGAATACTGCGCCTTATTTAGGAGCTTCTGAATTTTATTTGGAATACGGTAACTTCGATGTAAAACTTACTGTACCAGCAAATCATTATGTTGTAGGTTCGGGAGAATTATTAAATGGTGCCGAAGTATTGCCTGCTGAACAATTTAAGCGTTATAAAGAAGCTTCTCAAAGCGATAAAATAGTTATGATTCGTTCTGCAGAAGAAGTTGCTGCTACGGCAAATGCAAATGCTTCGGGAGTTAAAACGTGGCATTATCAAATAAAAAATGCTCGTGATTTTTCTTGGGCATCTTCACCGGCTTTTGTTTTAGACGGGGCAAAGATTAATTTACCAAGTGGTAAAAAATCATTAGCATTATCTGCTTATCCAGTTGAAAGTGCTGGAAAAGATGCATACGGACGTTCTACTGAATATGTAAAAGCGGCAATTGAAAACTATTCTAAAAGATGGTTTGAATATCCTTATCCAGCAGCAACAAATGTTGCAGGAAATGAAGGAGGAATGGAATATCCGGGAATTGTTTTTTGCAGCTGGGAATCAAAAGGACAAGATTTATGGGGAGTTACAGATCACGAGTTTGGACACATTTGGTTTCCAATGATCGTTGGTTCAAACGAAAGATTGTTTGCTTGGATGGATGAAGGATTCAATACTTTTATTAATTCATTGAGTACAGCAGAATTTAATAATGGTGAATATAAAGAAGAGCCTACAGATTTGCATAAAGCTGCTGAATCATTTACCAGAGCTGATCTAGAAACTATTATGAGTTCTCCAGATAACATGAAAGAGGCTAATATTGGTATGTTGTGTTATTTTAAACCAAGTTCAGGATTAATTATTTTGAGAGAGCAGATATTAGGAAAAGAACGTTTTGATACCGCTTTCCGCACTTATATTGAGCGTTGGGCTTATAAACACCCGCAACCAGATGACTTTTTTAGATCTATGGAAAATGTAGCCGGCGAAGATTTAAGCTGGTTTTGGAGAAGTTGGTATGTAAACAACTGGAGATTTGATCAAGGTATAAATTCAATTAAATATGTAAAAAACGATCCTTCAAAAGGAGTTGTTATTACGGTAGAGAATTTTGATAAAATGCCAATGCCAATTATTTTAGATGTTAAAACAAAAAGCGGAAAAGTTTCAAGGGTAAAACTTCCTGTGGAAATTTGGCAAAGAAACAATGTGTGGTCTTTCAAACATGATTCTACCGAAGAGATTGAAAGTATAACACTTGATCCAGACCACGTTTTCCCAGACAATAATTCAGCAAATAATGTGTGGACCGCGGGAAACGGTAAAATAGAAAAGGATGTAGTTTTAGATCCATATTTAGGAACTTTTACTACGACAAAAGCACCTCTGAAAATTGATTTTACAGAGAAAAACAGTACGTTGTATGCTGAAATTACAAATTTTCCTAAGTTTTCGGTTGTTCCTGTTGCCAATGAAAAAGATACATTTCAGTCAACAAGTGCTGGAGTAAAATTTAAATTTAACGAAGCAAAAACAGGTTTAGATATGATTATTTTAGGAAATGGAGATACAATTCCGTTTACGAGAAAATAAAAAATATAATAGTAATGTGTTTAGAACCCGATAGTTATTTTTAGCTATCGGGTTTTTTATTGCTCAAAAATAACATTTCATTAAAAAAATGTTAGAATTTTAATTTTTTGCCTTGCGAATTAAAAAATAGTGTACTTTTGCACCAATGAATAAAATAAGTTTACATATAACTTCTTTGTCACGGACAAACTCACCTGTAACTTCTCCCGAAGTACGGATACTATCTCTATAGTATTCACAGAGTTTTTCGCCGCGTATTTATTTATATTCATTTTTCATTTTGAAATCACATAATTTGTCCATTGGACAAACATATCCTAAAAGTATATATTATTTTTTGAATTTTCTAAATCAAGTTTTTGATTTTGAGAATGTTACTTCTATTATGTCTATTTTTGTGGGATTGATTTCTGGATTTCAAACTAAACAATACGTTTTAATTTTTAACTCTAACTTCAACTATTGAAATGAAAATCTCTATTGTTGTTACTCAGGAAGAACACTTCAAATTCGCACAGGAAATTTGCGATACGATAGAATCATCTGCCTTGTTAAGAGGCACAGGGATTGCTAAAAGAACTCCTGAATACATTCAGAAAAAAATGTCGAACGGTGATGCGATGATTGCTTTAGCAGATGGAAAATTTGCAGGTTTTTGTTATATCGAAAGTTGGCAGCACGGTAAATTCGTAGCACATTCTGGTTTAATTGTACATCCGGATTATAGAAGTTTAGGTTTGGCAAAAAAAATCAAATCAAAAGTCTTTGATTATTCTCTACAAAGATATCCAGATGCCAAAATATTTGGTATTACAACTGGTTTGGCTGTAATGAAAATCAACTCTGATTTGGGTTACAAACCAGTTCCTTTTTCTGAACTTACTACAGATCCAAGTTTTTGGGCAGGCTGTAAAACCTGTACTAATTATGAAATTCTAAAAAGCAAAGAAAACAAAATGTGTCTTTGTACCGGAATGTTATACGACCCGAAAGAAAAACAAAAAGATCCGCCAAAACATCCTTTTAACGAAGTTGTTTTGAACAGATTAAGAAAAATTAAACAAGCATTATTCTTAAATAAATTACTATCTGTTTTTTTATCGTAAGAATAAATTAAAAAAGAAATCTCAAACTTGCTACATACGAAAGTATGAGCCTAAATTATAAAAAATGAAAAAAGTTGTATTAGCTTATAGTGGAGGATTAGATACCTCGTATTGTTTGAAATATTTAAAAAATGAAAAAGGATACGAAGTTCACACCGTACTAGTAGATACAGGAGGATTTGATGCTGACGAATTATCGGCAATCGAAAAAAGAGCCTACGAATTAGGAAGCGCGCAACACGCCAACCTAACAATCGTAGATAAATATTATGATAAAGCTATAAAATATTTGATTTTTGGTAACGTATTAAAAAACAATACATATCCATTATCAGTTAGTGCAGAACGTGTTTTTCAGGCAATTGAAGCAATTAAATATGCTAAAAAAGTAGGAGCAAGCGCGATCGCACACGGAAGTACAGGTGCAGGAAATGATCAAATTCGTTTTGATTTAATTTTCCAAACCATTGCTCCGGAAATTGAAATTATTACTCCAATTAGAGATTTAAAACTTTCAAGACAAGAAGAAGTAGATTATTTAGCTCAAAATGGAGTTCACTATTCTTGGGAAAAAGCGCAATATTCTATTAACAAAGGGCTTTGGGGAACAAGTGTTGGAGGAAAAGAAACTTTAACATCAAGCCAACCATTACCAAGCGAAGCTTATCCTTCGCAATTGCAAAAAGAAGGCGAAGAAAAAGTGACTTTACATTTTGAACAAGGAGAATTAGTTGGAATAAATGGAAAAACAGATAAACCATCTAATAATATTGTAGCACTTGAAAAGCTAGCAAATGCTTATGCAATTGGTAGAGATATTCACGTAGGTGATACAATTATTGGAATTAAAGGAAGAGTTGGTTTTGAGGCGGCTGCACCATTAATTATAATCAAAGCACACCATTTATTAGAGAAACATACACTTGGTAAATGGCAACAATACTGGAAAGAACAACTAGGAAACTGGTACGGAATGTTATTTCACGAAGGTCAGTTTTTAGACCCAGTAATGAGAAACATTGAAACGTTCTTACAAGACACACAAAAAACAGTAAATGGTGTTGTAACCGTTTCTCTAAAACCATATCATTTTTCGCTTGACGGAATTGAATCTGCTAATGATTTAATGAATACAGGTTTTGGTCAATACGGCGAAATGAACAATGCTTGGACATCTGATGATGCAAAAGGATTTATTAAAATTCTTGGAAATGCACAAAACATATTTTCATCTGTAAATCATTTAGATCATGATTAATGTCGGAATAATTGGTGGTTCGGGCTACACGGCCGGAGAACTTATCAGAATCTTGATGTATCATCCCAATGTAAACATCGATTTTGTTTACAGTACAACAAATGCTGGGAAACCACTTTCTGTGGCACACCATGATTTGATGGGAGATATCGAGATGAACTTTACAGATGTTGTAAATCCGAACGTAAATGTTGTTTTTTTATGTCTGGGTCACGGAAAATCGATTTCATTTTTGAAAGAGAATCAGTTTGCTAGTCATACTAAGATCATCGATTTAGGAAATGATTTTAGATTGAACAAAGATGCTCATTTTGACGGAAAAGATTTTGTTTATGGTTTACCAGAACTAAATAAAACAGAAATCAAAAAGGCAAATTACATTGCAAATCCAGGTTGTTTTGCGACAGCAATTCAATTAGCATTATTGCCTTTGGCAAAACATGATTTGTTGAATAACGATGTTCATATTAATGCAACAACCGGAAGTACCGGAGCAGGAGTTGGACTTTCTGAAACTTCACATTTTAGTTGGAGAAATAACAATATGTCGCATTACAAAGCTTTTGAACACCAGCATTTGGGTGAAATTTCAGAAAGTTTAGTGCAATTGCAAGATGATTTTGAAAGCGAATTGCTTTTCATCCCAAATAGAGGAGATTTTCCAAGAGGGATTTTCGCAACATTATATACAATTTCGGACGAAAGTTTGGAGCAAACCGTTGCAAAATACGAAGAGTTTTATAAAAATGAGCCTTTTGTAACCGTTACAACGACAAACATCAATATGAAACAAGTCGTTCAAACCAACAAATGTATCATTAGTTTATTGAAAAAAGGAAACCGGATTTTGATCACTTCAATCATTGACAACTTAACCAAAGGTGCTTCAGGACAAGCAATTCAAAACATGAATTTAATGTTCGGATTAGAAGAAAGTACAGGTTTACATTTGAAACCAAGCGGATTTTAAATTGTTGTCAAAACGGTTAATCGTTTATTCGATTAATCGATTAAAGAAATCAACGGTTAAACAATTAAACAACAAGAAAATGAATTTATTTAACGTATACCCACTTTATGATATAACACCTGTAAAAGCATTAGATTGCACTATTACAGACAATAACGGAGTGGAATATTTAGACTTATATAGCGGACATGGTGTAATCTCAATTGGCCATACGCAACCAGATTATGTAGAAAAACTAAAAAATCAACTAGATAATTTAGGATTTTACTCAAATGCTATTCAGAACCCTTTACAGGTAGAATTAGCTCAAAAATTAGGTAAACTTTCAGGATTAGAAGATTACGAATTATTTTTGTGTAGTTCTGGAGCTGAAGCAAATGAAAATGCTTTAAAACTAGCTTCTTTTCATAACGGAAAATCAAGAGTTGTTGCTTTTGATAATTCTTTTCACGGAAGAACTTCTGCTGCTGTTGCCGTAACAGATAACAAAAAGATTGTAGCGCCAATTAATGCACAGCAAGTTGTTACTTTTTTACCTTTAAATCAAATCGATTTAGTCGAAGCTGAATTAGCAAAAGGAGATGTTACAGCAGTAATTATTGAAGGAATTCAAGGAGTTGGAGGTTTAGATCAGGGAACAACAAAATTTTTTCAGGCTTTAGAAAAAGCATGCAAAAAACACGATGTTGTTTTGATTTTAGATGAAGTACAATCAGGATACGGAAGAAGCGGAAAATTCTTTGCATTTCAACATCACGGAATCAACGCCGACATCATTTCAGTTGCAAAAGGAATGGGGAACGGATTTCCGGTTGGAGGAATTTTAATTTCGCCAAAATTTGAAGCAAGTTTCGGATTATTAGGAACTACTTTCGGCGGAAGCCATTTATCTTGTGCAGCTGGAATTGCAGTTCTTGATGTAATTGAAAAACTGGATTTACAAAAAAATGTAAACGAAGTTTATGAATATTTCTTAGAAAAAATTAAAGAAGTTCCTGGAATTAAACAAGTAAAAGGAAAAGGTTTGATGCTTGGTGTTGAATTTGATTTTGATGTTGCAGCTTTAAGAAAAAAGCTAATTATCGAGAAACACATTTTTACAGGAAGTGCAAACAACAAAAATCTGTTAAGAATTTTACCTCCATTAACGGTAAAAAAATCTGATATAGATACGTTTGTAAAAGCTTTAAAAGAAAGCTTGGAAGAACTTAAAAATTAAATTACTGTAAAGTCAAACCTGACGGGCTCTTAAAACCCGTCAGGTTTAAAATATAAGTTTCTAAAAAGAAACAACCAAAAAACAACCAACCAACCAACTATAAATTATGAATCCATTATCAATTGAAAAACGTAATCTGGTTTTGCGGACTATGGCAAAGCTTGTCGAACAGGAGCGAAATGAAATTATTCTTACCAATCAAGAAGATTTACTCGCATACGATGGTTCGGATTTAGCAATGGAAGAACGCTTGAAAGTAGATGATAAAAAAGTTGATGAGATGATTTTATCCTTAAACCAATTAGCTTGTCAAGAAGATCCTGTTGGAGTAGAACGTTTTAGTTTTGTTCATGATAATGGAATAAAAGTCATAAATAAAACAGCAGCTTTCGGAACGATTTTAATTATTTATGAATCTCGTCCGGATGTTACAATCGAAGCGGGTGGAATTGCTTTTAAATCTGGAAATAAAATTTTATTAAAGGGAGGAAAAGAGTCATTAAGATCTAATTTGAAAATTGTTAGTCTTTGGCATAAAGCTTTAGAAGAAAATGGAGTTTCAAAAGAATGGGTGGAGTATTTAAACTACAATCGTTCTGAAATACAGGCTTTTTTAGAAAAACCAACTCAAAAAGTCGATTTAATAGTTCCGAGAGGAGGAGAAAAGTTGATTGAGTTTGTAAAAGCACATGCAACTTGCCCTGTAATTGTTAGCGGACGTGGAAATAATTTTGTTTACGTTCATGAAAAAGCAGATACAGATTTGGCTTTAAAAATAATTTTAAATGCTAAAACCTCTAAAATATCAGCTTGTAATGCAGTCGATAAAGTTTTAATAGACTCTAAATTACCCAATTTTGAAGGTTTTGTAGCTATTTTGATCGAGGAGTTAAAAGAGTTTAAAGTTGAAGTAATCGTTGATGAATCTTTAAAAAGCTTTGAAGATACTGAGACACTTCAAAATGAAGATATTTGGTACGAAGAGTTTTTAGATTATAAAATTGTTATCGGAACAATTGATTCTGAACAAAATGCAATCGAAAAAATAAATAAGTATTGCGGAGGACACTCTGCAGTAATTATAACGAAAGATGATAAAGCTGCACAAGAATTTATGGATGCCGTAGATACTGCAGCAGTTTATCAAAATGCATCAACACGTTTTACAGATGGTGGACAATTTGGTCTGGGCGGAGAATTGGCGATAAGTACTGATAAATTACATCAAAGAGGACCAATTGGACTTCAGCATCTTGTAACCAACAAATGGTATGTTTACGGAGAAGGACAGGTAAGATGATTTTAGAGTTCAGATTTTAGATTGACGATTAACGATTTTTGATTTCAGATTCATTGGAATTTTAAGTTTGGAATTTATTTAAAGACAAAGCTTTACGTCCCGAGGCTTCGGGATAGTGTTTGTAAACACAAAGAATGTTAAAAAACCTTGCGCACTTTGCGGTTAAAAAAATCGCAGCAAAACAACAACAATGGGTAAGAAACGGATTTTATTAAAAATAGGAAGTAATACTTTAACCAAAGAAACGAACCATATTTCGCGGGGAAAGATTGAAGATCTTGGAATACAGATTGCGGCTTTAAACGACGAATATGAGTTTATCATAGTGAGTTCGGGAGCAATTGCGGCAGCAAAGCAATTTGTAAAACTGGATAATCAAGATAAAGATGTTTTTGTGAAACAAGCCTTGGCTTCTATTGGGCAGCCTCATTTAATGCGGATTTACAATGAAAACTTTAAGGATTTAGGATTAAATACTTCGCAGTGTTTACTTTCTTATTCTGATTTCGAAAAAGAACAGACCAAAAAGAACATTGTAAATACAATCAATGTATTGGTTAAAAACAATTACATTCCGATTATTAACGAAAATGATACCGTTGCCACAGATGAAATCAGGTTTGGTGATAATGATAAATTAGCGGCTTTGACAGCAGTTCTCTTAAATGTTGATATTTTGATAATTGCCACCAATACAAACGGAATTTATACCAAAGATTCTATTCATAATGAAAATCCGGAAACTATTAAATTAGTAAATGATTTAAAATCATTAGAAAAAGAAATAGGCGAATCAAAATCATCACACGGAACGGGAGGAATGCAATCGAAAATAGAAGCAGCCGGAATCGCAAAAGCAGCAAATATCGAAACTTGGATTGTAAACGGATTAAATGATAATTTTATTTTAAAGGCTTTGAAGGATGAAATTCCTTTTACTAAGATTGTGTGATATTGAACGCGGATGACACGGATTCGCTATCGCGAAGACGCGGATAGAAACGGATTTTATATTTGAGTTTAATTTTATTGTAGTATATTTCATTCAAAAATTAAGATTATGAAATTATTGCATCAAGAGCTGACCGATATTATCATCAAAACTTTTTACGAAGTTTATAATGAATTAGGGCACGGGTTTTTAGAAAGAGTTTATCAAAATTCCTTGTATTTAGAATTGAAAAATAAAGGTTTGTATGTTGAAGCTCAAAAGAAAATTAAAGTTTATTATAAAGGAATGGAAGTTGGAGAATATTATGCCGATTTGATTGTGGAAGATTTAATAATTTTGGAATTAAAGGCAGCAACTTGCATAGTGCAAGAATTTGAAAATCAAATTTTGAATTATTTAAAAGGCACAAACTGTGAAGTCGGTTTACTTCTAAATTTTGGAACAAAACCAGAATTTAAACGGAAAATCTTCGAAAACAGTAGAAAATTAAGAATATAAAAACCCGCGTTAATCTGCGTCTTCGCGATAGCGAATCAGTAAAATCCGCGTCTATTTTTTATACATCAATAAGAAAAACAAAAAGCAAAAAGACATGAACTATATTTCAATAAAAGATATTGACTCATTATCAAAATGGGTAAAAAGCGCGATTAAAATCAAAAAGAACCCGCTTAAAAATCAAAAATTAGGTAAAAATAAAACATTAGGAATGTTATTCTTCAACCCGAGTTTAAGAACGCGTTTGAGTACTCAAAAAGCGGCTTTAAACTTAGGAATGAACGTTATGGTGATGAACTTCACCAACGAAGGTTGGACATTAGAGTTTGAAGACGGAGCAATAATGAATTCCGGAGCTTCAGAGCATATTAAAGAAGCGGCAGAAGTAGTTTCTCAATACTGTGATATTATTGCAATCCGTGCTTTTGCTGGTTTGGTTGATAAAGAAAAAGATTATCAGGAAACCGTAATCTCTGGATTCTTAAAGCATGCAACCGTGCCAATCGTAAACATGGAAAGTGCGGTTCGTCATCCAATGCAATCTTTGGCGGACGCCATTACAATGGAAGAATACAAAACAAAGCATAAACCAAAAGTTGTTTTGTCTTGGGCGCCACATCCAAAAGCCTTACCACAAGCCGTTGCAAATTCATTTGTAGAAATGATGCAAATGCAAAAAGATATGGATTTTGTAATCACGCATCCGGAAGGTTACGAACTAAGTCCAGAAATTACGAAAGACTGCAAAATTGAATACGATCAAAACAAAGCCTTCGAAAATGCCGATTTCGTTTACGTTAAAAATTGGAGTAACTTCAACGATTACGGAAAAGTAACCAACTTAGATCCAACTTGGACAGTTACAGCCGAAAAAATGGCTTTAACCAACAACGGAAAATTCATGCACTGTCTTCCAGTTCGTCGTAACGTAATTGTAAGCGACGAAGTTTTAGATGGAGAAAATTCAATCGTAATTCAGCAAGCGAATAACAGAACGTATTCGGCACAATTAGTTTTACAAAAGATTTTGAAGAAATTGTAAATAAAGGTACGAAGGCTCAAAGCGACAAAGGTTCAAAGGTTTTTAAAAACCATCGTAAAAACCTTTGTTCCTCTGAACCTCTGAACCTCTGAACCTTTAAAGAAATGAACGTATCAGTAATAAAAATAGGTGGAAACATCATCGACAATCCAGCAGAATTAGAACAATTCTTAACTGATTTTTCTAAAATAGAAGGCTATAAAGTTTTAGTTCATGGTGGAGGAAAATCGGCTACAAAAATGGCTCAAAGTATTGGTTTAGTTCCTCAAATGATTGACGGACGCCGAATTACTGATGCTCCAATGCTGGATGTTGTAGTAATGATTTACGCTGGACAAATCAACAAACATATTGTGGCACAATTGCAGGCAAAAGATAATAATGCAATTGGTTTTTCTGGTGCCGACGGAAATTTGATTCAGTCAACCAAAAGAAATCATCCAACAATAGATTACGGATTTGTAGGCGATGTAAAGCAAGTTAATACCAATTTATTAGCCACTTTATTAGAAGCTGGAATTGTTCCAGTTTTCTGTGCTATTACGCACGACAAAAACGGACAATTATTAAACACAAATGCTGATACAATTGCGAGTGAATTATCAATTGCATTGTCTGAAGTTTTTGATGTTACGCTTACATATTGTTTCGAAAAGCAAGGAGTTTTGCAAGATTCAGAAGACGATTCATCTGTAATAACAGAAATTAATGAAACATTATACAATAAACTAAAAGAAGAAAAAGTAATCCATTCCGGAATGATTCCAAAATTGGATAACTGTTTTAATAGTTTATCAAGAGGTGTGCAGAAAATCAAAATTGGACATCATAAAATGCTCCAAAATGCTGATGTTCTGCATACAACGATTACATTATAAAAGATATAGCTATAGATTAAAGATTATTAGGGTTGAAAATCAGTGAAAATCCTTTAATCTGTGGCAAAAAAATAGAATTGCACAGTACTTTTAAATATTAATTTAAGAAATTTGCGCAAATAAAATTTCTGGCTAAGATCAACAAAGCAATAGTAAAAGCTTGAAAAAAACTTAGAACCTCAGAAACTTAGCACCTCAGTACCTAAAAAAAATGAAAAATATTGCAACGCTTACTCAGGAAGCAATTAGTTTATTAAGAAGCCTGATCGAAACACCTTCATTTTCAAGTGAAGAAGATCAGACGGCACTTTTAATAGAAAATTGGTTCAATCAAAATGAAATTCCTTTTAAAAGAGAAAACAATAATGTGTGGGCTTTCAACAAGTATTTTGACGAAAATAAACCAACACTTTTACTAAATTCACACCACGATACTGTAAAACCAAATCAAGCTTATACCAACGATCCTTTTAAAGCAATCGAAAAAGAGGGCAAATTATTTGGTTTAGGGAGTAATGATGCTGGCGGATGCTTGGTTTCATTATTAGCAACTTTTGTACATTTTTACGAAAATAAAAACCTTTCGCATAATATTGTGATTGTGGCTTCTGCCGAGGAAGAAAGCAGTGGAAAAAACGGCTTAAATAGTGTTTTAAAACACTTACCAGAATTAGATTGTGCAATTGTTGGAGAGCCAACTTTAATGCAATTAGCAGTTGCCGAGAAAGGTTTACTAGTTCTTGACGTAAAAGTAAAAGGAACAGCAAGCCATGCTGCGCATCAAAATGACAATAATGCCTTATACAAATCAATTCCGGTAATGGAATGGTTTAAAAACTATAAATTCGATAAAATTTCAGATGTTTTAGGTCCCGTAAAAATGACTGTAACGCAAATCAATGCTGGAAAACAACACAATGTAGTACCGTCAGAATGTGATTTGGTTGTAGATATTCGTGTAACAGATCGTTATACAAATGCCGAAATTCTTGAAGTAGTAAAAGCCAATGTAAATGCCGAAGTAACGCCAAGATCAATGCATTTAAATGCATCATCTATTCCAGTTGTACATGGTTTAGTTCAGGCAGGAATTGCTTTAGGAAGAACAACTTATGGTTCGCCAACACTTTCAGATCAATCAGTTTTAAGCTGTCAGTCTTTAAAACTTGGGCCAGGAGAAACATTACGTTCACATTCAGCAGACGAATTTATTTTCATCAACGAAATTGAAGAAGGAGTCGATTTGTATATTAAAATACTAACAGATTTCTTTAAATTATAGAAAAGAAAAACCGCCACGAATTCACGAATTATTTTTATAATCTTTGAATATATAAATTCGTGAATTCGTGGCGAAAAAAAACATCACCTATGAAACTTTGGGAAAAAGGAATACCAACAGACAAGCAAATCGAACATTTCACAGTTGGAAACGATCGTGAACTAGATTTAGTTTTAGCAAAATACGATGCTTTAGGTTCAATCGCACATGCCAAAATGTTGGGACAAATTGGTTTATTGACTCAGGAAGAAACAACTTCTCTAGTTGATGCATTAAACGAAATCATTGCTGATGTTGCAAAAGGGAATTTCGAAATCGAAGATAGTTTTGAAGATGTACATTCTAAAATAGAGTATTTACTCACTGTGAAACTTGGCGATGCAGGAAAAAAAATCCATACAGCACGTTCACGTAACGATCAGGTTTTAGTAGATGTTCATTTGTATTTAAAAGACGAATTGAAAGCTTTAAAAGAGCAAGTAAAAACATTGTTTGATTTGTTGATGGAATCGGCAGAGAAACATCAAAACGTTTTATTACCAGGATATACGCATTTGCAAATTGCCATGCCGTCATCATTCGGAATGTGGTTTTCTGCTTACGCCGAAAGCTTAATTGATGATGTAACGATGTTAAATGCCGCTTCAAAAATTGTAGATCAAAATCCTTTAGGGTCTGCGGCAGGTTACGGAAGTTCATTTCCAATCAACAGAACATTTACAACGCAGGAATTAGGTTTCGAAACCTTAAAATTCAATGCAGTTGCGGCACAAATGAGCCGTGGAAAGGCAGAGAAAACTGTAGCATTTGCGATGGCAAGTGTTGCAGGAACTTTATCAAAATTTGCCATGGATGTTTGTTTATACATGAGTCAAAACTTTGATTTTATTGGTCTTCCTGCACATCTTACTACAGGTTCAAGCATTATGCCACACAAGAAAAATCCTGATGTATTTGAATTAATTAGAGGAAAATGCAACAAGATTCAGGCGCTTCCTTATGAAATTACTTTGATCACGAATAATTTACCAAGTGGTTATCATAGAGATTTACAGCTTTTAAAAGAAGGTTTATTTCCAGCGCTTCAGAACCTAAAAGCATGTTTAGATATCGCTATTTTCTCTGTAAAAGATATCACTGTAAAAGACAATATTTTAAAAGATAAAAAATACGACTATTTGTTTACGGTGGATACTTTAAACGAAATGGTTGTTGCGGGAATGCCATTTAGAGACGCATACAAAGCCGTTGCAGAACAATTAGAAGCAGGAACGTATCAATCTCCAAAAGAAACAAAACACACGCACGAGGGGAGTATCAATAATTTATGTCTTGATGCTATTAAAGATAAAATGAAAGCCGCTTTTTAAAAGCATTTTCATCATAAAAAAAAAGCCGATTTGTATTCAATACAAATCGGTTTTTTTATGCAATAAAGTTATATTTAACTTTTACAGCTTGAAGAAATTACTCCTAGAGAACTTACTTGAAGTGTAGCTCCAGCGCCACAAGATTTATTGGCAACAAATTCTTCTACTTTTCCAAGAGGAATAGTAGTATAAGAATAAGTTGGTTTGCTTACTGCCGTACCAAAATCCATTGAACCTTTACGACAATGATCGAATACAATTCCAACCGTTCCGCCGTCAGTACTAATATATTCTTTAAAAACTTTGTCTACTTTTGCAAAATCAGTGCCTTCAACATAACAAGTAGAGTTTTTCGCTCCACCGCCTAAACCAATAGCTAGAGAACCAGATTCTGAAGTATTGTAATAACAATTTAAGATATGGATTTCGGCATTTCTGGCACGAGGCATTCTTTGTTTACATCCATTTCCCCAATAACAATTTTTAAAAGTTATGCTATAGTGACCATCAGCAGGAAAATCATTTTTTCCAGAACCAATTAAATTGCTAAAACTATGATCATCAGCTCCTCCTGAACCTCCAGATTTTGGAGCTTTTAGATAAGTAAACTTGCACCATGAAATAGTGACATTATCTGCTTTTCCTTTATTGTCAAAATTTCCATCCTGACCATCCTGAAACTCACAATGATCAACCCAAAGATTTGTACAATCAGCCGTTAAATTATCTTGACCATCAATATCATATGATCCAGGGCCAATAAAAACTAAATTTCTAATGATTACATTATTTGAACCTGTTTTTAGATATAGAATTCCAGCTCCAGGATTGGATTGGTTTTCATTAATAAGTTTAGCGCCAGACAATCCAATAATAGATTTGTTCGAAACTATTTGTTGTATCGGTTTACCGCTTGGAATTATAATTGTTCCTGATACTAAAATTACCGCAGGAACGGGCAATTTAATTTTTGCGAGTAAATCGTCGTAAGATGAAACTGTAACCGGAGTTGAAGTTCCTCCACCTGTAGTTGCTGCACCAAATCCCTCAGGAGTTGTCAAGTAATAATTTTGCGCAAAAAGATTCGATATACTCAATACGAAAAAGAGTAGTAAAAGTGTTTTTTTCATTTTGAAAAGTCTGTTTTGTGGTTTTTGTTTAGATAGTTTAATGTAATCGATTACACGAATTTAATTTATTAAAGTTTACAAACAATAATTTTACCAAAATATTGTAAAAGGTCTTAAAAAATTATAAAATTCTAATTTAATTTAATAAGTTTATTTTTACTCTTAAAGTTTTAATCAGACAAAAAAAGAGTATTTTTGATTTGTACGTTTATAAATTTGAATTATGAATAAGTTTGACAACCAAGCCACTGAAGCGCTTCTGGAAAGGAAATTAATTACAGAAAATCAATATCAGGAAATTACAGTTTATCGAAGTTTAAATATTTTTTCCTTAAATGCCGAATTGAAGTTTTTTCTCTATTTATCAGTTTTGCTTTTTACTTCGGGAATTGGAGTTTTAATTTATAATAATATTGATACAATTGGGCATATTGCAATTCTTTCGATATTATTAATTGTTATTGGAGTTTGTTTTTATTTTTGTTTTAAAAACTCAAAAGGTTTTCAAAAATCAGAAGTTAAATTCGAGCATCCCGTTTTAGAATATTTGGTTTTAGCGGCAAGTATTCTAACTTGTATTTTTATAGGGTATTTACAATTTCAGTATAAACCTTTTGGGACACATTATGGTTTGGCTACTTTAATTCCCACTTTAGTGAGTTTCTTTTGTGCTTATTATTTTGATAATAAAAGCGTTCTTACTATTGCAATAACAGGTTTGGCAGCTTATGTTGGACTTTCGGTAACACCTCAGGATTTGTTAAATAATAATAATTTTTACTCTGATCAGAGTTTAAGTTATTCTGCAATAATGTTGGGTGTTTTACTTGTTTTATGGACAATATATAGTTCGAGAATTCAACTAAAAACGCATTTTAATCTAATCTTTCTAACCTTTGCTTTGCACATTATTAGTATCGCATCAATTAGTAATTTAATAAATGATTATTATGGTATTTGGCTAATTTTTGCCTTCATCTTGGCAGGTTCATCTTATTACTTTTATAAAGTTAGCCATGATCTAAAAGCAATTTCGTTATACGTTTTTATGATTGTTTACGCATACATTGGCTTTAACATATTTTTGTTTAGAGTTTTTGAACATATTGATTTAGCAGATATTTGGATGTTGCTGGTTATAAGCCTTCCTGCTTATTTTATAGGTTCTATAATACTATTTATTAAATTGATTAAAACCTTTAATAAACAAATTGCAGCATGATAGTATACGATAAAAGATTATTAGATAATTTGGTTTTGGTTGAAGAGGCAAAATCATTGGAATCAGCAGGTTTTATTAGTAAAGAACAAAAAGATCTAATTAAAAAAGAGTTGCCAGCTTTTAAAAGACAAAGCAATATTTTGGTGCGCTTAGGTTTTTTTCTTTTGGGAGCATTTTTGTATTTGTCTATATGTGGTGTTATCTCATTATTTGGACTAAGTGGAGAGAGTTTATTTTTTGATATCTGTTGTTATATTTTTGCTATTGCAGGTTTTGCTGGGGCAGAATTTTTAGCACATCAAAATTATTATGAACATGGATTAGATGATGCTTTTATTTTAGGAGCAATTTTAAATGTGGGATTTGCTATTGCTATTACAACAGAAGGATATGAATTGATTATTGCCATTTTTGTAGCTTTAGCTTCTTTTGTACTGTATAGAAGATATTTGCATTTACTATCGTTAGTGATTTTTTGTTTAGCAGCTTCGGCAGTTTTATTTTATGGATTATTTGAGTTCGGGAGCATCGGAAAAGCAATTTTGCCTTTTGTAGCAATGTTAGTTTCGGCAGGATTTTACTTTTTTACAAAAAAAATAATCAGTAATCTAAAAGATAGTTATTATTATAAAGGTCTTTTAATAGCTAACAGTTTTTGCTTAATCCTATTTTATCTTTCTTGTAATTATTTGGTTGTAAGAGAACTTTCAGCAATGCTTCTTGGTATTGAAATTCTTCCGGGTAAAGATATTCCATTCGCTATTTTCTTTCATGCTTTTACTTTAGTAGTTCCTATTCTTTATTTGGTTCAGGCAATAAAAACAAAAGACAGAATTATGCTTTGGATAAGCTTTTTAGCCATTGGGTTTTCTATTTATACTATTCGTTTTTATTATTCGGTTTTGCCAATAGAAGTGGCGTTAACAATTGGGGGATTAGTTTTATTTGCAATCGCCTATTTTTCAATAAAGAAATTGAAAGATAAAGAAACAGGATTGACTTTTAAACCAGATAGAATCAATAATTCGAATGCATTATTAAATGCCGAAGCTTTAATTGTCGCTTCAACATTTGGACTAAAACCAGAAGTTAAAACAGAATCTCCAATGGATTTTGGTGGAGGTGGTTTTAGCGGAGGAGGTTCAGAAGGAAGTTTTTAATTAATTGTAAATGGTTAATTATGAATTGAAAAATGATAGGAAATAAAAAGTGAGATGTAAATTTTATATTTTTTACATCTCACTTTTTACAAATAGCATTTCACAAATTTATACTTTCTCTTTCAAAGCTACTGCATCAATGTCGCTGTGGGAAACATCATAAACAGCTTTACCATTTTTGATTAAAATAAGTTGTGGAGATTCGTGATAAACATTAAATCTTGAAGCAATTTCGTTTGAGATGTCTCTGTGTGCAATTAGATCAAGAAAATAAGCATCTACAGTTTCATTTAAATCAAACTCGCGCTCAAATTGCTTCAAAGCCATACGGCTAATACTACATCTTGTGCTGTGTTTGAAAATTACAACTGGTTTTACATTAGATATTGCTTCAATTTCCATCAATTGTGCGATATCTGTTAATTCTGTCCAATTTAAATTGCTTTTTGGTGTATCTGTATTCTCTGAATTTCCGAAGATTGAATTTAAAAAACTCATATTTGACGTGTTTTATGACTTTTTGTCGTTTAAAATGGATTAAAAATCAATTTTTAACGACATTTCGTCTGTATTTTTAGTATGGAATATAATTTGAATGTTCTTTAGCAAAGTTATATCATTTAAAGTTAAAAACTTAAAACAATAAGTTGTAATTTTAGAGTTACCCAAATTAGTAAGTAAAATCAACCATAAAACCACAGACATATGAACATAAATAAATTTACAATAAAGTCGCAAGAAGCCATTCAGCTGTCACAGCAATTGGCTCAACGCAACGGACAGCAACAAATAGAGAACGAGCACATTTTTAAAGCTATTTTTGAAGTAGACGAAAATGTTGCACCGTTTATTTTGAAAAAACTAAATGTAAATGTTCCGTTGTTTTTACAAATATTAGACAGTACAATTGAGAGTTTTCCAAAAGTTTCGGGAGGAGATATTCTACTTTCCAGAGACGCTAATAAAACATTGAATGAAGCGGAAATCATTGCTCAAAAAATGAACGACGAATATGTTTCGATCGAGCATTTAATTTTAGCAATTTTCGATTCAAAAAGTAAAGTTTCTCAGATTTTAAAAGATCAGGGAGTTACAGGAAAAGGACTTAAAGCTGCAATCGAAGAACTTCGTAAAGGAGAAAGAGTAACTTCGGCTTCAGCAGAGGAAAACTATAACTCATTAAATAAATACGCTAAAAATTTAAACGAGTTAGCGCGTACAGGAAAACTAGATCCTGTTATTGGTCGTGACGAAGAAATTCGTCGTGTATTGCAAATTTTAACGCGTAGAACCAAAAATAACCCAATGTTAATTGGAGAACCGGGAGTTGGTAAAACAGCAATTGCCGAAGGTTTAGCGCACAGAATAGTTGATGGTGATGTACCAGAAAACTTAAAAGATAAAATCGTTTTCTCACTTGATATGGGAGCACTTATTGCAGGTGCTAAATTTAAAGGAGAATTTGAAGAAAGATTAAAAGCAGTTGTAAAAGAAGTTACTTCTGCAGAAGGTGATATTGTTTTATTTATTGATGAGATTCACACTTTAGTTGGTGCGGGTGGAGGAGAAGGCGCAATGGATGCGGCTAATATCTTAAAACCAGCTTTGGCTCGTGGTGAGTTAAGAGCCATTGGTGCAACAACTTTAGATGAATATCAAAAATATTTTGAGAAAGATAAAGCCCTGGAACGTCGTTTCCAAAAAATATTAATTGATGAACCGGATACAGAAAGTGCGATTTCGATTTTACGTGGAATCAAAGAAAAGTATGAAACACATCATAAGGTTCAAATAAAAGACGAAGCGATTATTGCGGCGGTTGAGCTTTCTCAACGCTATATTACAAATCGTTTTTTACCGGATAAAGCGATCGATTTGATGGATGAGGCAGCTTCTAAACTGCGTATGGAAATCAATTCAAAACCAGAAGAATTAGATGTTTTGGATCGTAAAATCATGCAGTTAGAGATTGAAATCGAAGCCATCAAACGCGAAAAAGAAGAGAGCAAGCTTAAGATCTTGCACATGGAGTTGGCAAATCTGAAAGAAGATCGTAACGAAATTTACGCGAAATGGAAATCAGAAAAAGATGTTGTTGATGGAGTTCAAGCCGTAAAACTAGAAATAGAAGATTTTAAATATGAAGCAGAACGTGCTGAACGTAATGGTGATTATGGAAAAGTTGCCGAAATTCGTTACGGTAAAATCAAAGAAGCACAAGAACGTCTTGATGCTTTATTGAAACAATTACAAGAATATCAACAAGGTAATTCTTTGATTAAAGAAGAGGTTACTCGTGAAGATATTGCAGAAGTTGTAGCAAAATGGACAGGAATTCCTATAATGAAAATGCTTCAAACAGAAAGAGAGAAATTATTGCATCTTGAAGACGAATTACACAAACGTGTTGTGGGTCAGGAAGAAGCAATCGAAGCTGTGAGTGATGCAGTACGTCGAAGCCGTGCAGGATTACAAGATATGAAAAAACCAGTTGGAACATTCCTGTTTTTAGGAACAACCGGAGTTGGTAAAACAGAGCTTGCAAAAGCGCTTGCCGAATATCTTTTTGATGACGAAAATGCTATGACGCGTATCGATATGAGTGAGTACCAAGAACGTCACAGTGTGAGTCGTTTAGTTGGTGCACCTCCAGGATATGTGGGTTATGACGAAGGTGGTCAATTGACAGAAGCCGTTCGTAGAAAACCATATTCAGTGATTTTGTTAGATGAGATTGAAAAAGCGCATCCAGACACCTTTAATATCTTATTACAAGTTTTAGATGAAGGTCGTTTGACAGATAACAAAGGTCGTTTGGCCGATTTTAAAAATACAATTATCATCATGACTTCTAACATGGGAAGTCAGATTATACAAGAGAAATTTGAAAATTTAAAAGGCGGTGTTGAAGCTGCAACAGAAGCAGCTAAGGTCGAAGTTTTAGCGTTGTTGAAACAAACAGTTCGTCCGGAGTTTATAAACCGTATCGATGAAATTGTAATGTTTACACCTTTAACTGTCGATAATATTTCTAAAATTGTGAGTTTACAACTTAAGAGTGTTACAAAAATGCTTGCCTTACAAGGTATTGCTATGGATGCAACTCCAGAAGCAATTAAATACTTGTCAGACAAAGGTTATGATCCACAATTTGGTGCAAGACCAGTAAAACGCGTGGTTCAAAGAGAAGTGTTGAATCAATTGTCAAAAGAGATTTTGGCAGGAAACATCACTACAGACAGCATCATTTTATTAGATGCTTTTGATGGGCAATTGGTATTTAGAAACCAAACCCATAATGAAAAATAATTTTTTTTTGGTTTTAATATTTAAAGGCACTAGCGGAAACGTTAGTGCCTTTTTTTTTGAACATATAATTGAAATCTAAGAATGATATAACTTTTTATTAAAGTAATGTAAAGTAAATTCTTTTTTAATTTTGATCTTTACATTTTAATAATCAATTATTTAAAGCAAATACTAACATAAAACGAAAAGACATGAACAATATTTTTAGAGGATTAATAGCAGGTTACGGTGCAAAAAAATTAGGTGGTGGATGTTTTGGTACCATTTTAGTTTTTATAATTATATGGGTACTTTTAGGACAATGCAGTTAATTTTTAGAAAAAAAATCAACAAAAAAGTCTTAGATTCGCTTGCGTAAATAATTCAAACTCGTAGGTTAAATTGGTTATTGAAAACCAGTGAATTACGATGTTTTTAAAACAAAAGAAATATAATGGCATCAGGGTTTTTCGTACTATTAGATGATATTGCAGCAATTATGGATGATGTTGCTGTAATGAGCAAAGTTGCAGCAAAAAAAACAGCAGGAATTTTAGGAGATGATTTAGCTGTAAATGCCGAGAAAGCTTCGGGATTTGCATCATCTAGAGAACTTCCGGTTCTTTGGGCAATTAGCAAAGGTTCACTTTTAAACAAAGTAATCATTTTGCCAATCGCTTTTTTATTAAGTGCTTTTTTTCCAGTTGCGATCATTGTAATTTTAGTAGCGGGAGGACTTTTTCTAGCTTATGAAGGTGCCGAGAAAATTTTCGAGTTTTTCTTTCCGCACCAACATGAAGAATCAGAAGGAATAACAAATAAAACTTTTACAGAAGAAGAAATTCTGGAAGCTGAAAAAGGCAAAATAAAGTCGGCAATCGTAACTGATTTTATTTTATCAGTCGAAATCGTAATTATAGCTTTAAGTACCGTAGTTGGAAAGCCTATTTTACAGCAAATCACTGTAGTATCCATAATTGCAATAATTGCAACAATTGGTGTTTATGGTATTGTTGCACTTATTGTGAGAATGGATGAAGCTGGTTTCAAGCTGATTCAAATTAGTAAAAAAGACAAAAGTTTTTTAAAATTTGTTGGAAACATATTAGTAAAAGCGCTTCCGTTAGTTATTAAAAGTTTGACAGTAATTGGAACAATTGCTTTATTATTAGTTGCTGGAGGGATATTTGTACATTACATTCCTTATTTTCATCACGTAGTGCCTACAATAAATCTACCTGATATAGTAAAAGAATTTGTAGTTGGTTTAGTATTAGGATTTGTAGTTTTAGGAGTTGTAAATCTGATCAAAAAAATACTTCCAAAGAAAACCGTTACAGAATAAAAAGCTAAATATAATTTTATAAAACACCAGTCGAAAGGCTGGTGTTTTTTTTTGGAGCAAACACAATCATTTCATTAAACCAAAAGTCCCGTTATCCACTACATCTTTTCCTTGCTGGCAGCAGCAAGAAAAAGGATACCGTTTCTACCGGGGCTAGGCAAGAAATTTTAGTTTTTAGAAAAAATATTAATTAAAATATGATTTTTTTAATGGAGGTATGAGTTTGATTTATAATTGTTTAAAGTTTTTGATAAAACATTTAACATTTTGTCAAAGCAACCAAACGAATGTATTGACATCTTCATAGTATTAACAATTAATAATTATTTTATATGAAAAATTTTAAGTTTAAATCAGCTTTAGTAGTATTATTTTTATCAACTGTATTAATTTCATGCAGTAATGACGATGATAAAGTAGTTGATAATGGAACTACAAAAGCAGCTTTGGCAACAGAAGTTAAAGGACCAGCAAACGGAAAAGTTAACGAAGAACTAAGTTATGATGTAACTTTTATAGTAGATAATGCTTGTGGAGAATTCAGTAAAATAAGCGAAGTAACAATTGGAACAGAAAAAGGATTGCAAGTAATAGCAAAATATCCTGCTGGAGTTTGTACACAACAAGTTCCGGATCCTTTAAAAACAGTTTACAAATTCAAATCTGCAACAGCGGGAACTTTCGATATCAAATTCAAAAAATCAGAAACTGAATTTGTAACAGCAAAAGTGGTTATTGAATAGTTTGATTCTTGATTGATAAGTTTTGGTTATAAAACCATTTTACAGAGATTAATTTTTAATTGATGTAAAATGGTTTTCTTTTTAATATCACTTTGGTGAATTTTGACTTGCTTTCAAGTTCTTAAACCACAATAACGAAACTTTGCCATTCCTTTAAAAATTACTATTTTTGCACTCTAAATTTTATGTCATGCCGAAAAGAAAGTATAAAATCGCCGTTATTCAATTAAATCTTAACGACGTTGCCGAAAATAATCTTAAAAAATGTATCAGTTGGGTAAAAGATGCTGCCAATAAAGGCGCTGAAGTTATCTTGTTACCTGAATTATATAGTAGCCATTATTTTTGTCAAAGCGAAGATGTTGATAATTTTGCTTTAGCAGAGCCACTTTACAGTACTTCATTTATTGCTTTTAGCGAATTGGCAAAAGAATTAGGAGTAGTGATCATTGTTCCTTTCTTCGAAAAAAGAATGGCAGGTATATATCACAATAGTGCATACATTATTGATATAGATGGAACAGAAGCTGGATTATACCGTAAAATGCACATTCCGGATGATCCGCATTTCTACGAAAAATTCTATTTCACTCCGGGAGATTTAGGTTTTCAGGCAATTGAAACTAAAAAAGGAAAAATAGGAACCTTAATTTGTTGGGATCAATGGTATCCGGAAGCAGCTCGTATTACAGCGCTTAAAGGTGCCGAAGTATTGTTTTATCCAACTGCAATTGGTTGGCATCCAAAAGAAAAAGAACAATACGGAGAAAATCAATATGGTGCGTGGATGAATGTAATGAAAGGTCACGCTGTTGCAAATGGAGTTTTTGTTGCTGCTGCAAACAGAATTGGTTTAGAAAAATACATTGAAGGAACAGAAGGAATTCAGTTTTGGGGAGCTTCGTTTATAGCGGGACCACAAGGTGAAATTTTAGCTCAGGCTTCACACGATCAGGAAGAAATTTTAATTGCAGAAGTTGATTTAGATCTACAAGAAAATGTACGCCAGAACTGGCCATTTTTTAGAGACAGAAGAATCGATGCTTTTGGAGATATTACAAAAAGAGCGATTGACTAATTCAGTTAATCTATAAATACAAAAAAGGACGAAATTTACATTTCGTCCTTTTTTTATTGAAGTTTTATAGAGATTATTTCACTTGGAAAGTAACTCTTCTTACGATTTGACGTGCTTCTTTTGATTTTTTGTTCACAGAAGTATCTTCACCGTTAGCAATTACATTCAATCTTGAAGAATCAATTCCTGCATTTTCAGCTACTCTTTTTACAGCTTCAGCTCTTTTTCTTGATAAGTCAGTATTGTAGCTTGAACTTCCAATTTCGTCAGCATATCCAATGATATCTGCAGATTTACCAGGATTATTTTTCAAGTATTTCACTAAAAAGTCAACACCAGATAAAGAAGCATTTGTTGGTTTAGAAGAGTTAAAGTCAAAATATACATTAACATATCCGCCATTAATCAATTCCTCAACAGTATTATTAGTTGTTGTGCTTTCGCTACCTTTTTTAACGTAAGTTTTATCTAGGTAACTTTCTAATTCGTCAGGAACACCATTTTGATTGTTGTCAATAGATTGTCCTTTAGTATTTACAGCAACACCAGATATTGTATTAGGTTCTAAGTCATACAAATCTGCAACACCATCTTTATCAGTATCAATAAGATTAGTTTCGATTGTAGTAACTCTGTCTTCTAATTTATTTAATCTTTCATTTTCTTCAGAATACCAGTCAGCATGTTTTGTGTTTTTACCTAAGTAGAAAGTCAAACCAACAGAAGCATTTAATAGTACACCGTCTAATGATCCAGTAGTAGGAACTCCTTTTCCGTCAAAATTATGGTTTTGTCTTCCGTTAACAATACCAGTAAGATCTCCTGTAATAGCAATTCTGTTACTTACTCTAATTTGCCCAGTTAAACCAGCAATACCATGAGCCATATAATCTTTTCCGTCAAAACCACTATCAGAGCTTAATTGCGAAACTCCAAAACCACCATGTGCCAATAAGCCAAAAGTATTAGTCCATGTTTCAAAGTTTAAAGCTCTTCCAAGATTTACAACTCCTTGTAAACTTGCTCTGTAATATTTGCTGTCGAATTCAGGAGTATCATTTTTTTCCTGAAATTGATCGTAACCAACATCTAATTTCAAACCAAATTTAGGGTTAAACATATATCTTACACCTAAATCTGCGTGAAAGGGACTAAGTGATTCAGTAGTATAACCTGGTGTTAATGCTCTCATAGGTTTGTTTACACCACCATTTAATTCAATAGACCATCTATTGTAAGCCGGCGCATCAATTGTAGGTTGAGTCGATGTCGTTGCCATGTTTTGTGCACCTGCAGCAAATGATAATAGCAAAAGTGATACTGAAGCTAAATTCTTTTTCATAATATCCAATTTTAGTTTAATTTCTGATTTTTATAAGCTTTTTCTTTTTAAGCTCATGACAAAATTAGACGACCAATCTTAGATAGTGTTCTATTTGGTCTTACATAATTCCCATATTTTGGGTTTTAATTATGTAAAATCGTTAATAGAATCAGAATTTTTAAGCAAAAAAAAGGGCTAAATATAAATTTAGCCCTTTTTGAATTTTGTAAATGTTAAGGTTAATTTAAATCTGGTTGGTATATTTTTATAGTTCCATCTCCCTCACTACTAACGATTAACAAACTTCTTTTGCTAGGACTTTTAGATGCCGGAATAAAATGAATTCCTTCTGGAGCGTCACCAGTTTTTACAGTTTGTAAATATATTGGCGAAGTAGGATTTGTTACATCATAAGTCATAAAAGCATCCGATCTTTCTAATCCAACAAACAGAATATTCTTACTTCCCATCTTAACTGCAACCACAGCTTCCGGTTCTGAGCCTTTATCGTCGCTGCGTTTATCATCATAAGTTCCTAATTCATTCGTCTTTTTATCCACGTCATTTTTACTATCGTAAACAATTTTACCAGTATTTCCATTCCAAATAGAGAAAGAACGAGCTCCAAAGGCTACTAATTCATCAAGATCTCCATCGCCGTCAGTATCACCCATATCAGCCACTAGATTCAACCTCCCTAAATTAGCATCTAACTTTAAAGTAGCTGCATCAGGAAAAACTGTTGCATCAAGCTTCATGCTTTTCATACGTTTAATGTCTGAGTAAGCAGCATATTCTCTTGCATCACCTTCGTTGGCAGTAACAAAATAAGGAACATTATTAGAAGAAAAATGACTAATACCATCCGGCATAAACATACCTTTTACTTTCCAAGGGTTAAAAGCTATTTTATCGTCAAGGTCACTTACATCAATTGCATTTTCAGCTGTATTGAAATTTTTAAAACCTAACGGATAAATAGCTGTTATCGTTTTTGATGCTATATCTACTTTTGCGACACCATTATTTTCTTGCAAAGTAATCCAGGCAGTTTTTGAATCGTCAGAAATTGTTACGTATTCCGGTTCAATATCCTGAGCAAAGCTTTTTGCAAATTTAGAAACTCTAAAGCCATCTTTTTGTAAAGTAGCCGACTGACTGCTAAATGAAGCAAAGTCTAAAGTAGTAACAGCATAATTATTAGTTACTTCTATAATAGAAATAGTTCCGTTTGGATCTTGCGAGTAATCAGTATTTGGTTCACCTTCATTAGCCGTCATAATATATTTTCCATCAGGCGAAAAAGTAATCATATCTGGCAATGCTCCAACAGTAATTTGTTTTATTACACTATAATCAGTAGTATTAAAAACAACTACTTTACCATTTCCTTGCTTGTTTACAGTCGATTCTAAGGCAACAGCTAATTTTCCGTCGAATACAGCAACACTATTCGAAGCACCTTCAAAAGGAGTTAAATCTATTTTTCCAATTTTAACCGGTTTTGTAGGATCAGACAAATCGATTACATCAATTTGGTTGGTACCACTATTATTTACAGCGAAAAGTTTTTTTGTCTTTTCATCATATGCAGTAATTTCTGCAGCACCTTCGCCACCAATAGTTATAGAACCAATTTCTTTAAAAGTTCCTGGATTTTCGTTTACAACAACTTCATTGTCGTTGTTAGAATTTTCATCATTATTACAACTTACCATAATCGATAAAGCTGCTAAAAGTGAAATACTTAGTTTTTTCATTTTGTGTGTGTTTTATTTTTTTCAAATGTAATTCTCAGATCTTGGTCGTATATTAAGGCTTCATTATTTAATCTTTAACTTAATTTTTAGAAGATAATTTGTCTTAAATTGATTATGATTTAGGTTCAGCTATTTTATAATCCTATCGAATGCTTATCTTTGTACACTTTTAAATTTAGAACCTCTTTATGTCAACAAATAATAGAAGATTTCCAGCAGAATGGGAAAAACAACAAGGAATTGTACTGTGTTTTCCGCATAATGGTAATGACTGGCCAGGAAAATACGAAGCTGTTCAATGGGCTTTTGTAGAATTTATTAAAAAAGTAGCCACTTTTGAAACCGTTTTTTTGGTTGTGGCCGATGAAAAACTAAAAGAAAAAGTTGCAGAAATGTTAGAAAGAGCGAGAGTAAATCTTGCAAATGTTTCTTTCATCATTCATAAAACCAATAGAAGCTGGATGCGTGATTCTGGGCCGATTATTGTAAAAAATGGTTCGAAAAGAGAAGCCTTAAATTTTAATTTTAATGGTTGGGCAAAATATAAAAATTATCAACTGGATAAATTTGTTCCAGGTAAAATAGCCGATTTTATTGATGTTCCCTTAACACAAGTAACCTACAAAGGAAAACCGGTAATTGTAGAAGGTGGCGCGATTGATGTAAACGGAAGAGGAACTTTGTTAACATCGGAAGAATGTTTAATGCATCCAACAATTCAGGTTCGAAATAAAAACTTTACCAAAGAAGATTACGAAGCAGTTTTCAAAGAATACCTTGGAGTTACCAATGTAATTTGGCTTGGAGATGGAATAGAAGGTGATGATACACATGGTCATATCGATGATTTATGCCGATTTGTAAATGAAGATACGATCGTAACAATTGTAGAAACAGATAAAAATGATTCAAATTATAAACCTTTGCAGGATAATTTGAAACGCTTGCAAAATGCAAAATTAGAAGATGGAAAATCTCCAACAATCGTAGCTCTGCCAATGCCTAAACGCGTAGATTTTGAAGATTTAAGATTACCGGCAAGTTATGCTAATTTCTTAATTCTAAATAATTGTGTTCTTGTGCCTACTTTTAACGATAGTAATGATCGTGTAGCTTTAAATATATTGTCAGAATGTTTCCCTGATAGAGAAGTAATCGGAATTAGTTGTATCGATTTTATCTGGGGATTCGGAACATTGCATTGCTTGAGCCAACAGATTCCGGCTTAATTCATATTGTTTGTCATTTCGATGGAGGAGAAATCACACTCGTAAATCGACAAAGATTGGCGACTTTGAGTGCGTCCCGAGGCTTCGGGATAGTGTGATTTACTTCGTCTGTTCGCTATCGCTCGGGTCTCCTCCGTCGAAATGACATTAAATGAGAAACAAAATCATTTTAATTCTTTTAATCTGTGGCAAAAAAAACATAAAAAAAACCTTGGCTCTCACCAAGGTTTTATATTTTCTATATATCTTCAGATATTTTATCTGCTCTTCATGGTCTGATAAATGGAGGTAAAAGTTGGCTTGCAACTTCTCCAAAACCAAGTCTTACTTCTGCATTTTCGCAGAAACCTCTAATAATTACAGTATCATTATCTTCAATAAACTTACGTTCACTACCATCTTTTAACTTTATAGGATTCTTTCCGCCCCAAGTTAATTCTAGCATTGAACCAAAACTATCAGGAGTTGGACCAGAAATAGTTCCTGAACCCATCATGTCTCCAGAATTTACACGACAACCATTTGAGGTATGATGTGCTAATTGTTGAGCCATTGACCAATATAAATATTTAAAGTTTGATTTTGAAACCACAGTTTCTTCAGCTTCTTCAGGCTTAATAGAAACTTCTAAATGAATGTCAAAAGCTTTTTTTCCTTTTGTTTGTAAATAAGGTAGTGGCGAAGGATCTTGTTTAGGTCCTTTAGTTCTAAAAGGTTCTAAGGCATCCATAGTCACAATCCACGGAGAAATTGAAGTAGCAAAGTTTTTAGCTAAGAATGGTCCTAGTGGCACATATTCCCATTTTTGAATGTCACGCGCGCTCCAGTCGTTCAATAAAACCATACCGAAAATATAATCTTCGGCTTCGTACGTTGGGATGTTTTCTCCCATTATATTAACGTCAGTTGTAATAAAAGCCGTTTCTAATTCAAAATCTACCAAACGAGACGGTCCAAAAACAGGATATTTCTCTCCTGCTGGTAAAGTTTGTCCCATTGGTCTATGTACTGGAATTCCAGATGGAACAATAGTAGAACTTCTTCCGTGATATCCAACCGGAATGTGTAACCAGTTTGGTAATAAAGCGTTTTCAGGATCACGGAACATTTTTCCAACGTTTGTAGCGTGCTCTTTACTGGAGTAAAAATCCGTATAATCACCAATTAAGACAGGCAATTGCATCTCGACATCGTCGATTTTAAAAATAACAATATCGCGATCTTTTGTGGAATCTCTTAATTGCGGATTGGTTTCGTCGAAAATCTCAGCGATACGATTTCGAACTAAACGCCATGTTTTTTTTCCGTCAGAAATAAAATCATTAAGCGTGTCCTGCATGAACATATCATCTGTTAAATCTATTCCTGCGAAATAGTTTAATTGTTGTAGAGCCCCTAAATCTATAGCGTAATCGCCAATTCGTGTTCCTACTGTAACGACATTTTCTTTAGTAAGAAATACACCGAAAGGAATATTTTGAATAGGGAAGTCGCAATTTTCTGGTACTTCTAACCATGATTTTCTTTTGGTATCGTTAGCGGTTATTGGCATGTGAATGTTAATTATTTGTTGAAAAATTCTATGTCAAATATATCATAATCTAACAGTTTGACAAACGTTTTTTTGTATTTTTGCAGGAAATTAACGAAAAACGAAAAAATGCAACGCGACGAACAAATTTTTGACCTTATACTAGAGGAACAAGACAGACAAATTCACGGATTAGAACTTATCGCTTCAGAGAATTTTGTAAGTGATGAAGTAATGGAAGCAGCTGGTTCTGTTTTAACTAACAAATATGCTGAAGGATATCCTGGCAAAAGATACTACGGAGGTTGTGAAGTAGTTGACGTTATTGAGCAAATTGCAATTGACAGAGCTAAAGAATTATTTGGTGCTGAATACGCAAACGTTCAACCACACTCAGGATCTCAAGCAAATACAGCAGTTTACCATGCATGCTTAAACCCTGGTGATACTATTTTAGGTTTCGATTTATCTCACGGTGGTCACTTAACTCACGGTTCTCCGGTAAACTTTTCAGGTCGTTTATACAAACCTGTTTTTTACGGAGTAGATGCTGAAACTGGTCGTTTGGACTATGATAAAATTCAGGAAATTGCTACCAAAGAGCAACCAAAATTAATTATCGCAGGAGCATCAGCTTATTCTCGTGATATGGATTTTGCACGTTTCAGAGAAATCGCTGATAGCGTAGGAGCAATCTTGTTTGCTGATATTTCTCACCCAGCTGGTCTTATTGCAAAAGGATTAATGAATGATCCAATTCCACATTGTCATATTGTTTCTACAACAACACACAAAACTTTACGTGGACCACGTGGAGGTTTGATCTTGATGGGGAAAGATTTTGAAAACCCACAAGGTTTGAAAACTCCAAAGGGAGAAATCAGAATGATGTCTTCATTATTAGATCTTGCTGTTTTTCCTGGAAATCAAGGAGGACCTTTAATGCACATTATCGCTGCAAAAGCAGTTGCTTTTGGTGAAGCTCTTAAAGATGAGTTTTTTACTTATGCAATGCAATTGCAAAAAAATGCAAATGCCATGGCAGATGCTTTTGTAAAAAGAGGATACAAAATTATTTCTGGAGGAACTGATAATCACATGATGCTTATTGACTTAAGAAATAAAAATATTTCTGGTAAAGAAGCTGAAAATGCATTAGTAAAAGCAGAAATTACAGTAAATAAAAATATGGTTCCATTTGATGATAAATCACCATTTGTAACTTCAGGAATTCGTGTAGGAACAGCTGCAATCACAACTCGTGGTTTAGTTGAAGAAGACATGGAAACAATCGTAGCGCTTATCGATAAAGTATTAGCTGATCATACAAATGAAGCAGTTATCGAAGAAGTAGCAAACGAAGTAAATGAAATGATGAGCGAAAGACCAATTTTCGTATACTAAAAAGTTTCAAGTTTAAGGTTTCAAGTTTAAAGTTTTGTGACGCGTAAAAAAACGTAAAGCAAAACTTTAAACTTTTTTCGTTCCTAAAAGAACGTAATACAAGAAACTTGAAACCTGAAACAAAGAAAACTTTTAAACAAAATAAAGACATGGGCGTACTAAGATTACAACTGCCAACAGACCCGAGATGGGTAAATATTGTAGAAAAAAATATTGAAGAAATCTTGACAGATCACGCTTGGTGCGAGCAAAAAGCGGCAACAAATGCGATAACAATTATTACCAACAATTCTGAACATCAGGATTTAGTGCAAGATTTATTGGCTTTAGCCAAAGAAGAAATCGATCATTTTGAACAAGTTCATAATATCATCATTAAAAGAGGATTAAAACTTGGACGCGAACGCAAAGACGATTATGTAAATGAATTGTATTTATATATGAAGAAAAGCAGCAACGGAAGTAGAGTTTCAAGTTTAGTCGAAAGATTATTATTCTCGGCAATGATTGAAGCTAGAAGTTGCGAACGTTTTAAAGTTTTGTCTGAAAATATTCAAGACGAAGAACTTGCTGTTTTCTATAGAGATTTAATGGAAAGCGAAGCAGGACATTATACCACCTTTATAACTTATGCAAGAAAATATGGAGTAGGAATCGACGTTGAAAAACGTTGGAGAGAATGGCTTGCCTTTGAAGAATCAGTAATTGCAAACTACGGAAAAGGAGAGACGATTCACGGTTAGTTTTTTAGTTTTCAGTTTCAGTTTCAGTTTCAGTCTCAGTCTCATTTTCGTTCGCAGTTTTTAGGTTTGTCACGTTGAGCGAAGTCGAAACGCGTTCCAATAAGAAAATCTTCAATTTTAAAAATCCATTTAAAATCTGCCTTTTCGTGATAGCGAATCCGTGTCATCCGCGTGCTAAAATTAACCACAAAGTTTAATATTCTAAAATCAGCAATCTAAAAAATCCTTACATTTGAAAGTAACGAAAATTTTTAACCATGAGGATAGAAACAGATTTGAAATTAGGGTTTAAAGACGTGATGATAAGGCCAAAAAGATCAACACTCAAAAGTAGATCTGAAGTCTCTTTAGAACGAAATTTTAAGTTTTTGCACAGCACTGCAATTTGGACAGGAATTCCCATTATGGCTGCTAATATGGATACTGTTGGAACTTTTGAAATGGCAAAGGTTTTAGCTAAAGAAAAGCTTTTTACAGCCATTCATAAACACTATTCTCTACAAGAATGGAATGATTTTCTAAAAAATGCAAGTTCAGATTTCTACAATTACATTGCGATAAGCACTGGAACAGGAAAAGAAGATTTTGAAAAAATAGGTCAAATTATAAATGCCAATCCGTTATTGAAATTTATTTGTATTGATGTTGCAAATGGATATTCTGAGCATTTTGTACAGTTTTTAAAACAAACCCGTAAACACTATCCCGATAAAGTTATTATTGCAGGAAATGTGGTTACTGGCGAAATGGTCGAAGAACTTTTATTGGCTGGAGCCGATATTGTAAAAGTCGGAATAGGACCGGGTTCCGTTTGTACAACGCGTGTAAAAACAGGCGTTGGATATCCGCAACTTTCGGCTATTATAGAATGTGCAGATGCTGCTCACGGTTTAGGCGGTCATATTATAAGTGATGGCGGATGCTCAACACCGGGTGATGTTGCAAAAGCTTTTGGAGCTGGTTCAGATTTTGTGATGTTGGGCGGAATGCTTGCCGGACATGCAGAAAGTGGAGGAGAAGTGATTGAAGTAAACGGCCAAAAATACAAACAATTTTACGGAATGAGTTCTACAACTGCAATGGATAAACACGTTGGTGGTGTTGCAGAATATAGAGCAAGTGAGGGAAAAACAGTTCAGGTTCCTTTTAAAGGTCAGGTTATCAATACGGTTTTAGATATTTTGGGTGGTCTGCGCAGTACATGTACTTATGTAGGCGCTTCAAGATTAAAAGAACTCACGAAACGAACTACTTTTATAAGAGTTAGTGAGCAGGAAAATCAGGTTTTTACAAATTAGAAATTTTTTACAATTTAATATGATTACGATTTTAGATGCAGGTTTAAATGATATTAAAACAATTCAGGAAATTACAAATATCACTTGGCCTATTACGTATGGTGAGATTTTGTCTAAGGAACAATTAGATTATATGTTAGGTTTATTTTATTCTGAAGAAGCTTTAGCCAAGCAAATCGAGAATAAAGAACAATTGTTTTACTTGATTTCAGATTCAGAATCAATAATTGGATTTATCGGAATTGAACATAATTATAAAAATGAAGCTATAACGAAAATTCATAAAATATATCTTTTGCCAGAAACACAAGGAAAAGGAATTGGTAAAAAAGTTTTTGATGAAATTCAAAATATGGCTTTAGAAAACAATTCAAAAGCATTATTATTAAATGTAAATCGTTTTAATACAGCTTTAGGTTTTTATAAAAAAATAGGTTTTCAAGTTGCAGAAGAAGTAAACATCGAAATAGGAAACGGTTATTTGATGGAAGATTATGTAATGGAAAAGAAGTTTTAAAAAGTAAACACGAATTTCACTAATTAGCACTAATTCTTAATGTCTGATTTATTTTGTGAAATTAATTCCACCAAATAATTCGCGTCAATTCTTGAAATTCGTGTTCATTTTTTGTTTTTAACTCACAATAATATCATGCTTAAATAGCAAGCCTTTCACTTCCTTCAAAGCAAAAACAGCCTTCTTTAATTTTGTTTTTGATGGATCAATAGTATAATTAAAGCTCGTTTTAAAATCGGCTTTATTGGCGATAGCTTTATCAAATTCAGATCGGTATAAATCGCAATTATCAAAAAGAACACTTGTAAGATCTGTAGCCATAAAATCTACCGCAATTAAACTGCAATTGGTAAAAGTTGTTCCTTTTATCTTTAAGGTGTAAAACTTCGAAAAATCCAGAATACAATCATAAAAATGGATTTCAAAAATGAGTTTGTCACACATCGCAAAATTCACCTCCTTAATTTCACATCTATTAAAGGTTGCAGTTCTAAATGCAACATAATTAATTTTTGCTTCACTAAAAATGCAATCATTAAAAATACAATCAATAAAAGTTACGGCCAAAAAAGTGCAAGCCGAAAAATTACAGTTATTAAAGATGCAGCATTCGAAATCTTTAAAATTGACCTCGTCTCTACCATATATAATTGAGTTGTATTCTTTATCAAGGAAATATTCAGATTCTTTTTTCAATGTTGTATTTAATAAATAATAAAGAGTGAAAAGATAATAATTTATGGGAATATTAATTAACACAAAAACTAAAAATATTTCACTATTTTTATAAGTAATTTCTTTTGAAATGTAAGGCTGTGTCAAGCTTTGTTTTGCTAAAACAGAGTTCGAGTTTTGTGGGTTTTTTTATTAATTTGACATTTTTAAGGTCTTAAAATGATAAGTGTTTAATATTAAGGGGTTAATTTTATTAAAACTTGTTGATTTTTAATTTAAAAATGTTTTATTATATAGTAATTTGATGTAGCTTTACATTGATTTTTTAAGTTAATACGTAACAATTTTATATCATATGGAATCAACAAGAAAAGAACATGATTTTTTAGGAGAATTAAATATTCCGAATCATCTGTATTATGGAATCCAAACTTTTAGAGCTGTAGAAAATTTTAATATTACAGGAATTCCAATTTCAAAAGAGCCTTTATTTATTAAAGCTCTTGGTTATGTAAAAAAAGCAGCTGCTTTGGCCAATAAAGATTGTGGAGCACTTGACGCTAAGATTGCCGAGGCAATTTGCTACGGAAGCGATCAGGTAATTGCAGGTAAATTTGATCAGGAATTTGTGAGCGATTTAATTCAGGGTGGAGCAGGAACTTCTGTAAATATGAATGCAAACGAAGTAATTGCTAATATTGGTTTAGAATACCTTGGACATAAAAAAGGAGAATACAATTTCCTTCACCCAAATAATCATGTTAACTGTTCTCAATCTACAAACGATGCTTATCCATCAGCTTTTAGAATTGCCCTTTACATGAAAATGGAAAGTTTTATTAAAACCCTAGAAGGTTTAGAAGTTGCTTTTGCTGCAAAAGGAGAAGAATTTAAAAGTGTTTTAAAAATGGGAAGAACGCAATTGCAAGATGCCGTTCCGATGACTTTAGGACAAGAATTTAGATCTTATGCTACAACAATTGGCGAAGATGTTCGAAGATTAAGAGAGGCTCAAAGTTTGGTTTTAGAAATCAACATGGGAGCAACTGCAATTGGAACCAGAGTAAATGCACCAGAAGGATATCCAGAAATTTGTGTAAATTATTTGGCAAAAGAAGTTGGAATTCCGTTAACACTTTCACCAGATTTAATTGAAGCTACTGTAGATACAGGAGCTTACGTTCAAATTATGGGAACATTAAAAAGAACAGCAGTAAAAATTTCGAAAATCTGTAATGATTTAAGATTATTAAGTTCAGGACCAAGAACAGGTTTTAACGAAATCAATTTACCGGCACGTCAACCAGGTTCATCAATTATGCCAGGAAAAGTAAATCCAGTAATTCCAGAAGTAGTAAACCAAACTTGCTTTTACGTAATTGGACAGGATTTAACTGTTACAATGGCTGCTGAAGCAGGACAATTACAACTTAATGTTATGGAGCCAGTTATTGCTTTCGCAATGTTTACCTCTTTAGATTATCTTTCAAACGCAATTCAAACATTAATTGATAAATGTATCAACGGAATTACCGCAAATGTTGATCATTGCTATAATATGGTGATGAACAGTATTGGAATTGTTACACAATTAAACCCAATTTTAGGTTATGAAGAAAGTGCCAGTATTGCTGGAGAAGCTTTAAAAATGAATAAAAGTGTACATCAAATTGCCGTAATTGAGCGAAAATTAATCACACAAGAAAAATGGGACGAAATCTATTCATTAGATAATCTAATTAATCCAAAGTTTATCACTAAATAATAAACTTAAGAATTACCTTATAAGAGCCGTCAAAAAAAATTGACGGTTTTTTTGTGTTAAAAATATTGATTTTTTAGATGATTATTGTGTAAGATATTGAAAATAAGGTATATATTTACATTGGGAATAAGTGTTATTTAAAAAAAGTACAACTTCAATGGTAAGATTTTTAAAAAATAATGGCTTTCAATGTGCTTTAAAGATCTTAGCATTTCTCTTTCTTATTCCATTAAATCTTGCAGCCCAAACCCAAACTGAAACGAGTAATCCAGAATTGTGTCCACCAAAAACAATTTTAGAAATCTTTAAAAAGAAAGACTCGATATACGTTGTTAAGCCAACAAAAAATAATTTTTTTCTAGTCATTCCAGCCATCGGTTCTCAACCTGCAACTGGATTTTTTTTTGGTGGAGTAGCTCAATATACATTTAAAGGAAAACAAGCTGAAGATAAATATTCTATTGCCAATTTGGGCATCACTTATACTACAAAAAAGCAATGGCTTATTAATGTTAAGAATAATATTTTGCTCAATAATAATAGAATCTTTTTGAGTGGAGATTATCGTTTGTATATTTTTTCTCAGCCAAATTACGGTTTAGGTACAGATATTATTCCGCATCATAGCAAACAAAATAATTTTAGTGTCGATTCCATTGCCCAGCCAATGGATTATGATTATTTCAAGTTTCACCAAAGTGTATCTTTTGAAGTTGCGAAGAACTTTTATGTTGGTGGAGGAATAAATCTCGATTGGTATTCAAGTATAAAAGACGAGAATTTGGATGTTGATAATGGGCAATTTACATACCATTATAATTACAGCCAAGAACACGGATTCTCAAATTCTGAATATTTTTTGAACGGTATGAGTCTAAATTTAGTTTATGATTCACGTGATAATCAAGTAAATGCCACGCACGGATGGTTTGCTAATATTAATTATCGTTTTAATCCTGTTTTGTTTAATAATCAGCAATATAGTAATGTCTTATATGCAGAGTATCGACATTTTATACCGCTCTCGAGTAAAAACGATAGATATATTTTAGCAATCTGGACATACGGTCAGTTTGTAACGCGAGGAAGTGTACCCTACTTGAATTTGCCTGCAATTGGCTGGGATCAGCGTAGTCGAAGTGGGGAAGGGTATACACAAGGATTATTTCGGGGAAACGGATTGATTTACCTTTCAACTGAGTTTAGGTTTCCAATAACTTGCAATCAAATGTTCAGCGGAACTGTTTTTACCAATTTCGTAACCGCAAGCAATGACGATAATAATACCGCTCTTTTTAAATCTGTACAACCAGCGGCGGGAGTTGGTTTACGAATTTTGATTGATAAAAAAACGCGAACAAATTTGATTGTTGATTATGCGTGGGGAAATAATTCTAAGGGATTTTATTTAAATGCAGGAGAAACTTTTTAGTAAAATTAGTACAAAACGATTTATGTAATTTGAAAATTTTACCTGTATTTTTTTAAATGGTTTATTAAGAAAATTAATGTATTTGTTGAGTGAAATAGTAACTTTTAAATTTTAAAATTATGAAACAAGTTGGTTTATTATTAGTATTGTTGCTTTCGGCGATAGGAATGAAAGCTCAGGAAAGAGGATCTTTTTCTCTTAATTTGTATGGTGGGTATAATTTTGGAGACAAAATTGATTATGATGGTTATTCTGCTAAATTGGAGGATGGTTTTCAATACGGAGCAGGTTTCGAGTATTTTTTTTCAACAAATAATTCAGTAGAATTAAAATATTTAAGAGCAGATACTCATATTCCTTTTTATAAACCAGACGGAACTCAGGTGAATATTGGAGATGATAAAGGTGCATTAAATTTTATTCTTCTTGACGGAACACATTATTTTGATACAGGTTCAAATCTATTACCTTATTTAGGTGGTGGACTAGGAGTTGGCATTATAGAAACTCCCCAAAGCGGTAGTGGTACTTATTTTGCATGGAATATTAAAGGTGGTGTAAAAATAAAAACAGCTTCAACAGTATCAGTAAATATCAATGCTTATTTACAATCAATGTCGGCAGCAGTTGGAAACAGTTATTATTGGACATACTATGGGCCAGTTGGTGTAGAAGATTACGTTAGTACATATCAGTTTGGTTTAGGAGCTGTATTAAGCTTTAATTTTAAAAGTAAGTAATCCCAAAAGATACTTCTTTAAAAAGTAAAAAAAGCATTCATCATTGATGAATGCTTTTTTTTTGAGCATTATAAAGCCAATGTTCATAATTAAATCATAATTTATAACGAAGTGATTTATATTTTTAAACTCAATCCCTATTTTTGTTTTTCATACCACAATTAAGATGAAATTACTTATAGTCGAAGACGAACCAAATCTTTTATCCATTCTGCGTAAAGGATTTGCCGAGAACAACAATGAAGTTAGTGTAGCAATGGATGGCACAACAGCCCTAGAAATGCTTCATAATTATAATTTTGATGTGGTCGTTTTAGATGTGATGTTACCAGATATTAATGGAATTGAAATTTGCCGTAGACTTCGTGCCAGCAAAAATTTTATTCCTGTTTTACTATTAACTGCACTAGGAACTTCAGAAAATATTGTAACCGGACTTAATGCCGGTGCAGATGATTATTTGGTAAAACCATTTAAATTTGGCGAACTTGATGCCAGAGTAAATGCACTACATCGAAGGGCACATCTTGATACAGAGAAAATTGACGTTATTACAATTGGCGATTTAGAAATTAACGGTCGTGGAAAAACAGTAAAAAGAGATGGAGAATCGATTGTTTTAACTGCGAAAGAGTTTAAATTACTATATTACTTGGCCAAAAACACTGGGCGAATAGTATCTCGAGATCAAATTTTAGATAATGTCTGGGATATTAATTTTGATATGAATACCAATGTAGTCGATGTTTACATTACCTATTTAAGAAAAAAGATAGATAAACCGTTTGAAACCAAACTCATTCACACGATGAAAGGTTTAGGTTATGTGATAAAGTTATAAAATGGATATAAGAAAAAAAATTACTTTTACTTATGTAGCACTTTCAAGCTTTAGTACACTATTGTTGTGTATTGTTGTTTTTGTCTTGTTTCGTGAAAATAACAGATATCATTTCTTAAAACGATTAGAAGACAGGGCAAAAATTGTAGCTTCAATACATTTTCAAAAAGATCCCGAAAAAATAAAATACTACAGCAACCTTAAAAAAAATGGTCTTGAAGAACTTATAGAAGAAGAAGAATTTGTTCTTAAAGTAAATAGCGCCAATAGTTTTGATTATAATACTAAGCTGGATTTACCAAACGAATTTTATACCAATATTTTAAAAACCGGAAAAGATTATTATGAAGTTGCTAATAAGTATTACTTAGGGCAAATCTTTACAGAACACAATCAAAAATACATTGTAATTGTTGCTGCCAGAGATCGTAAAGGCCCTACAACTACAATTTATATTATAAAAATCATGCTTTTTGGCGGTATAGGATTCGTGTTTTTGGCCTTCTTTTTGGGACGTTTTCTAGCAAAACGTGTAATTAATCCTGTAGCAAGAATTACCAGAGAAGTAAACAGAATTAGTGCTTCGAACCTTCACAACAGATTGCCCGAAGTCAAGAACTCCGATGAGATTTCAGATCTTACAGAAACATTCAATGATATGTTGGATCGTTTAGAAACGTCATTTGAAATACAAGCCAATTTTATTAATAATGCTTCGCATGAATTAAAAACGCCAATAACCACTATTATTGCCGAATCTGAAATTATGCTTCTTAAAGAAAGAGAAGTTTCAGAATATATTCAGTCGCTCGAAAATATTTATAGTCAGGCTTCCAGATTAGGAAATTTAACAGAGAGTTTATTAAAACTAACCCAAACGGGTTACGACGGTCAGAAGCAAGTTTTGGATATTGCCAGAATCGACGAGTTGTTAATGGATGTAAAATCAGATTTGGATAAAATTTATCCGGATAACCGAGTAAGTATTAAACTAAATTTTGCTCCAAAAGATTCTAATTTATTATTAATTCCTTGTAACAAGCCACTTTTAGAGTTGGCCATCAATAACATTATTACAAACGGAGTAAAATATTCTGATAACAACGAAGTATTTGTAACACTTTCAGCCAATCAGGAAAACATTAAAATTGCAATCAATGATATCGGAATCGGTATTCCGCCCGAAGATATTCCGCATTTATATGAGCCTTTCTTTAGAGGTAAAATTGCCACCAAATATATTGGGTACGGTTTAGGACTTCCATTAGCCTCAAAAATAATCCGTATGCATGGAGGAGAAATCCAGGTACAGTCAGAACAAAATAAAGGTACCATAGTGACTATTATCTTTAATATGTCGAATATTAAAAAACTTAAGATTAAAAATTCTAATGTAGAATCTTAGAAAGTTCTAATTTCAAGTTAAGAACCGTCTAATTTACAGAGAGTTATTTTGTATGTATAAACTAAACGATTATACATATGAAAAATTTCCTAATACCTACGACTTTAAAAGATGATACTATTAGCGCCGTAAAATCGGCAGTTAATCAGGCAAAAGATTCGCAATGTGAAATTATCTTAATGATAGTTTCTGAGAGTCCGGATAGTTTTTCATCTTCCTATTTTTTACGCGAAATGCGTACAAGTCTTACAAGAAGCCAAGAAGAAGTTTTGGACACTTGTAGATACATTATAGATCACACACCAAACTGCAAAATAAAAGTACACAATCAATACGGACTTTCGTCTCCAATTTTCAAACGTATTATTGAGGTTTTCTCTGTAAAACTAGTTGTACTGACGCAATCTTATAAGCAAGAAACAAAACGCATCCACCAATATCTTATACAATTGGCAGGAAACCAAAAATGTCCCATTTTACATTTAGGAACTGAACAATTTAAAGAAGATTTTAATAAAGCACTATACATCGAAAATGCTCAAGGAAATGTCCATGTTAAAGATGTTCAACAATTCTTGAACGAAAACTTCTCATTTGAAATTGTAAGTCAAACATCAAGCTTTGAGGACAACTACGAAAAATTAGCGCCTTATTTATCTGAAGCGATTTCAAAATACAACATCGATTTGTTGGTTGAAACACGTAAAGGCGAAAAAATCAAATTCAAGAAAACTAAAAAAGAAAATATAAACGACAAACTAGGACTTCCTGTTTTGTCTCTATATGAAGAGTTGGTGTAAGACCAAACTTCTTCACAAAAAAAATATAAGTTTAATTTAAAACCGAAAAGATGTTATTAAGAAAAAAAATACCAATGAGGTACGTTCTCGGGAAAATTAAAGTAGAAATTGCATTAGTTCTAACTTACACGATACTGTTTGAAGTTTTTCACAATTATTTCATTAATCTTCCAGTAGATATTCCAATTGCAATTCCAACAATGATTGGAACAATTATATCTTTATTATTAGCCTTTAAGTCGAATCAGGCTTATGACAGATGGTGGGAAGCAAGAATTGTTTGGGGAGCGATTGTAAACGATTCCAGAACATTAATCAGACAAATGCTGACATTTTATAAAGACCCTAATTTTTCTGTAGAAGCAAATGAATTTAAAGAAAACTTTGCAAAACGACAAATTGCATGGTGCTACAGTTTAGGAGAATCTTTGCGAAATAAAGATGCCATAAAACCATTAGAAGGTTTGATTAGCGAAGAAGAATTGCGTTTTGTAAAAAATCATCAAAACATACCAAATGCGATTCTACTATTGCACGCAAGAGACCTTAGAAATGCTAAAAATGACAAACGCATTAACATGTATCAACAAGTAGAAATTGACAATACTCTGTCAAGATTGTGTGATGAAATGGGTAAATGCGAAAGAATTAAAAACACCATTTTTCCAACGACATACAGTATGTACATTAGATTAACATTGTGCTTGTTTATTTTGTTGTTGCCTTTTGGATTAATTAGTGTGCTTAGTTGGTTTGCAATTCCGTTAATTACGGCTATTGCAGCAGCTTTCTTTTTAATCGAAAGAATGGCAATTCACTTGCAAGATCCGTTCGAAAATAGAGCTACAGATACACCTGTAACCACTATTGCAAATACAATCGAAAGAAATATTACTCAGATGATGAATGAATACCAAAGCGAATTTGATATTATCAATGAGTTTCATCTTCAACCTGAGACTAAAAAAGCGGAAAACAACGCTTACTTCGTTTTATAATTTAATTGATGTTGGTTTTCAATTTGTTAGCCGGACAACGTTTTAGGTCGTTGTCTGGCTTTTTTTTGCAGAGTTTCGCATGAGATTCTTCCTTTGTTAGGATGACAAGATTGCTAAGAATTCAAAATTATCGATGAAGCAGTCTTCCCAACATTTGTATCGAATGTCTTAATTCATTAGTCCAAACCAATCCAAAACTCAATCGCATACAATTCGAGAATTGATCTTGAAAAGAGAAAATTCGACCAGGAGCAATACTAATATTATGTTGCATTGCCAGATGATAAAAAGCGGCCGTGTCGACATTTTTATCGAGTTCAATCCACAGAAAAAAACCGCCTTGTGGCTGACTCACTTTTGTTCCTTTAGGAAATGATTCTAAAATGGTATTGATGTAATTATTGCAATTATGATGCAGTATCTGACGTATTTTTCGAAGATGATTTTCGTAACGGCCATTTTTAAGAAAATCCCCAACAACCTGATGGGTAATAGTAGGCGAGGAGAGCGTATGATAAATCTTATTCCGTAAAATTTCTTTTTTAAACTTACCCGGAGAAACCCAACCCACACGATAACCCGGAGCCAAAGTTTTAGAAACAGAGCTACAACAAAGTACAATACCGCTTTCGTCATACGTTTTACAATTTGTTGGGCGGCTCGAGCCAAAGTACAAATCGCCATGAATATCATCCTCAATCAACGGAATATTATAAAACTCCATCAATCGAACAACTTCTATTTTATGTTCCGCTGGCATCATACTTCCAGACGGATTGCTAAAATTGCTCATCAGCAAACAAAGTTTCACTTTCTTAGACGAAAGGGCCTTTTTTAGTGCATCCAATTCTATACCCGTAGTCATATTTGTAGGCAACTCCATGATATATAAACCCAATGATTTTGCTAGTTGTAAAATACCAAAATAAGCAGGACTTTCTGTAATAATAGTATCTCCGGGTTTCGTCAACGTCATTAAACAATGAGATATTGCACTCGTACAGCCTGGCATTGTAATAATATCTTTTTCAGTCAAAGATCCGCCCCAAGTAAACGACCATCGGGCAATTTCTTTTCTTAAATTAAGATTACCCTGAACCTGCTCATAACTCGTTCCGCTATTTGGTAAGTCACGCATTGCCTGAATCATTCCCTTATTTAACTTCGCGATAGGCAGTAATTCATTAGATGGAAATCCCAAAGAAAGCATGGTAATATTTTTGTCCGTCATATTACCGTAAACCTGATCGATTAAATCTTCACGGTCAATATTTGCACATTTTAAAATGGGACTGCTTGGTGAAGGTTCAGTAATAATTCGTGACGAAGTATTACTTACATAATAACCAGATTGAGGTCTTGATTCAATCAATGATCTACTCTCGACTTCATAATATGCTTTACTTACCGTGCTCATGCTATAACCAGTTTCCGCACACACCTCGCGTATCGAAGGCAGTTTGTCACCAACATTTAAAACGCCCGATTTTATCTGCTTTTCAATTCGGTCAGCAAATTGCAAATACAAGTAATTAGAATTCTTCATAAAAAAAAACTGTTATGGTGCAATTTACAAAAACTGTATCTGTATTGCTATTTTATTTTTTAGAAATTTGCTATAATAAAAACCAACTATAAACTAAAACTCCATGAAAACAACAAAATACTACATCGCTGCGATGACTTGCTTTATAATCTGGGGATTTTTTAGTTTGGTTTTAAAACCAATACACGATTATGCTTCATTAGATATTTTATTCTATCGTGTATTTAGTTGCAGTATATTAATGCTGTTAATCGCTTTTACATTCAAAAGAAAAAAAATCAAAGAAGCAGCAGCAAGTTTCAAAGCGTTATCAAAATCAGAGAAGCGAAAAACCGTTTTATTGAATATTGGCGGAAGCGTTTTTTTAATGGCAAATTGGTTTACATTTATTTATGTAATGAATCATGTTAGCGTAAAAGCAACCTCTTTGGCCTATTTAGTTTGTCCAATTTTAACCACTTTACTGGCCTATTTTATTTTACATGAAAAACTAAGTAAAACACAATGGATGGCAGTAGGACTTAGTATTTCGGGTTGTGTACTTTTATCGTATGCCAATATTATGGATATGTTTTTTAGTATCATAATAGGATTTACCTACGCCTCATATTTAGTAAGTCAGCGAATCAACAAAGGATTTGATAAATTTTTAATACTAACGTTTCATATAACTTTAGCAGCCTTATTTTTATTGCCTTTTTATCCTGCTTACAGCGGTCCTGTTCCAACCGAGTTTAAGTTTTATTTCTGTATAGAAACCATTGCAATTTTGTTTACAATTTTTCCATTGTTTCTTAATCTTTACGCGCTTTCAGGCATCAACTCATCAACAGTTGGCATGCTTTTAAATATCAACCCAATGATTGCCTTTCTATTGGCCATGTTTTTATACAAAGAACAATTTGGATCCATACAGATTTTGGCATACGGAATCGTTTTTCTTGCTGTAATAGTTTTTAATTCACATCATATTTTTGCGATGAAGCAAAGATTACAACAATATCCAAAGGTTCTAAAATAACGTGAGGTATTTTATGTTTTTTATTGGTTTAAAATTATAAATTACCAGAATCTTAACAGGATATTTAAACAGGAATGATTATTTTTCATTTCTGTTTTTTTATGCAATAAAATGTATGAAAATGAATGCTACAGATTTCACTGATTAAAAGGATTATTCTATACTTTAAAAAATAGCCACGAATTCACGGATTATTGCGCAAATAGATGGAAAAAATTCTTGAATTCGTGGCTGAAAAAAACTTTTTAATTTGTGGCAAAAACTATTAAAAACCGAATCTATATTTTATGAAAAATACCAAACTACAAGCCTTTATTCCGTTATTTTATTTAGTGTGGTCTGATGATTTGTTGACTCAAAAAGAGTTCTCTACAATTCAGAAATTTATTGATGATTTAACCTGGCTTTCGCCCGAAGAAAAACAGCAATTGCTTTCGAGAGTCGATATTTCAAATCCGCCTTCGCGAAATGAACTCGCACAATGGAAACTGGATATTGAAAAAAGTATTCAAAATAAAACAGATATAAAATCGATTTTTGATATTGCAGTTGCACTTTCAGAGAAAGATGTAGATATTTCGACCCTACAATCAAGCTTTATAAAATTAGAGAATGATCTTGGAATTTTGGGTGAAGAAGCGCTTCAGAACTTTAAAACAAAAGCCGGTTCGTTTACTGCAAATTCGCAAACCAACAGTGATTTTGATATTCAAAAAATAACCGAAATTTTAAACGGTAAACAAGCGGCGATAATCAACAAAGTAAAAGCAGTAATATCAAGACCTGAATTTGCTTATGAAACCTCGACAGATATTAATGTATATCGTGAAACCGTGTACAATTGGTGCAAAATTTTAGCCGAAGAAAATCTCGGAAATATGGCATATCCAAAACAATATGGAGGAGGCGAAAACATAGCCGATTATTTTGCTATTATGGAAACCTTAAGTTACCATGATTTGAGTTTGGTAATTAAATTTGGAGTTCAATTTGGACTTTGGGGAATGAGTGTTCAGTCGTTAGGAACAGAAAAACATTATGCGAAATACCTAAAAGACATTGGTTCGCTAAAAATTCCCGGATGTTTTGCAATGACCGAAACACATCACGGTTCAAACGTAAAAGGGCTTGAAACAACAGCAACATACAATCATAACGATCAAACGTTTGTAATTCATACACCAAACAAAAATGCTCAAAAAGAGTATATTGGCAACGCAGCCGTTCACGGACAAATGGCAACAGTTTTTGCAAAATTAGTTATTGACGATCATGATTACGGTGTAAATGCATTTATAGTTCCGTTAAGAGATACAAACGGAAATACCTTAAAAGGAATTACGATTGGCGATTGTGGTCATAAAATGGGATTAAATGGAGTAGATAACGGTACTATTAGTTTTGATAACGTAATTATTCCGAAAGAAAATATGCTCGATCGTTTTGCTTCTGTAAATGATAAAGGCGAATTTGAAAGCCCAATTCCGAGTGACAACAGACGATTTTTTACCATGTTAGGTACTTTAGTTGGAGGCCGAATTGGTATTCCGCGTTCTGCTTTGGCAGCAGCCAAATCTGGATTGACAATTACAATTCGATACAGCGATCAACGCCGACAATTTGGCCCGGAAGGCGGATCAGAAGTTCCAATTTTAAATTACAGAATGCATCAGCGTCGATTACTTCCGCATTTAGCCAAAACTTATGCTGTACATTTTGCCTTGCAATATCTTACCAATCGATTTTTGAATCGAACTGAGTCAGAAATGCAGGAAATTGAGGCTTTGGCAGCAGGAATGAAATCCTATTCGACTTGGAGTACAAGAGATATCTTGCAAGAATGTCGTGAAGCTTGTGGAGGAAAAGGATATTTATCTGAAAACCGAATTGACGCCCTAAAAAATGATACTGAAATTTATACCACTTTTGAAGGTGATAACACTGTTTTGATGCAATTGGTTGCCAAAAACCGTTTATCTGAATTTAGAAAATCATTTGGAGAAATGGGTTCTTTGGGAATCATTAATTATGTGTATGAAAATGCCAAAACCGCTCTTGCAGAGAAAAATCCAATAGCAACCCGAAGAACAGATGAAGAACATTTGTTAGATGGAGAGTTTCATTTGCAAGCATTTCAGCATCGGGAAAAAACAATTTTGGCATCGGCAGCAAAACGCATCAAAAAATTGGTCGACGGAGGACTAGAAGCCTACGATGCATTTAATGTTGTACAACATCAAATGATCGATGTAGCACAGGCCTATTTAGAGCGTGTAGTTTTAGAGCAATTTCAACTTGCAATACAAGCTGTAGAAGATAAAAAATCAAAAGAAATCCTTGTAAAACTCAATCAATTATATGCACTTTCGCAAATAGAGAAAAACAGAGCTTGGTATCTTGAAGATGGTTATATGGAAGCCGTAAAAACAAAAGCAATTCGTAAAATGGTCAACCAGCTTTGTTGGGATATTCGACCAGATGCCGTGTCATTAGTTAATGCTTTTGATATTCCTGAGAGTTGTTTGGCGGCGCCAATTGCTGTTTAATTTTTAGGTTTTTAAACTATATAATTGATATAAGTAAATTAAGTATCGGCTTTTTCAAAGTTTGTGAGCCTAAAGTTTGTCATTTCGACCGGAGGGAGAAATCACACTAGAAACTCCGCATAGAAAGTCGCCAATCTTTATCGATTTGCGAGTGAGATTTCTCGATCCTCGAAATGACAAAATTGACGGTATTATCAATGTTTAAAAGCTTGAAAAAAAAAATCTTTTTAATCCTATCAAACACTTTGTCAAAGGAACGCGGATTATGCGGATTCGCTAAAGCGAAAACACGGATTAAACGGATTTTATTTTTAATTATTTTTAAATCCGTTTAATCCGCGGCTTTACTTTTGTAAATCTGTATCATCCGCGTCTCTTTATAGATCATCCAAGTTAGCTACTTTTTGTCAAAGTCTTCAACAAATTTCTTGAAATCTGTGGCAAAAAAAATGAAAAAAGCTTAAAATGAACTTATATCACTTATGAGGTGAAAAAAATTACCAACTCCCTTTTAGACCTTCTTTAAGTGCACTGTTGTATTTTTCTAAGTCAAAGCTGTACAAATCAGGTGCTTTATGAGCTCCGCCTTTTCGAGATTCGTCTAATTTTGTTAAGATGTCGTAACGTAATATTTTACGATAAAAATTACCACGATTGAGTTTTTTGCCTAAAATAGCTTCATATAATTTTTGAAGTTCCGGCATCGTAAACTTTTCAGGTAGAAGATTATAACCAATAGGATGATTGTTTAGTTGTTCACGAAGCGTAAGCAATGCTTTGTCAAGAATACTTCTATGATCCATCATAAAATCAGGTAAATTTTCAATAGACTGCCACTCGACATTTGTCGAATATTGGTCAATAACCAAATTCACTTTTGAGTATTCTGCCAAAGCATAATAACCAATAGAAACAAACCGTTGTTTGTTCCAAATAGTATCGTCATGCTCTTCAAAAGCGCTTTCAGAACGTTTTAAGTTTCCAAAAGTATAAAACTGCTGCAAGTAAATATTTTCTGTTCCCGTTCTGTCTTTTAAGATGCGAACTGCAGCATCATCAACATTCTCTTCTTTTTTTACATAACCTCCAGGAAGTCCCCAAGTAATAGAATCTTTCATTTTTACAGTCAATACGTACAACGCGTTTTCATGAAAGCTAAAAATAGCGCTGTCAATAGAAAGCGTTGGAATGTATTTCTTAAATGATTCTTCAGACTGCTTTTCAAGTATTTTCTTTAATTCCATAAGGGTAATAATAAGCTCCAAATTTAATGTTTTGATAATGATAAGTCAAATCGTTTCAACTTTTTCTGACATTTTTCTAAAAAAATTAAAACAAGCATTAAAAAAAAATCAAAAGCTTCTGTTAATTTTTTTTTGACATAAGTCAAATTAAGGTCAAGCTGACTTTAACCAATGTTTGCAATACTTTACGCAAACGTGGTAGCTAGTTTTTTGACCAATTGGAACTATGCAATGATATTTCTTTTTTATTGTTTTTATGGAATTTTATGTCTGATAATAATGTGATTATGAAAATTATTGGGGTATTTATTTGTTGATATGAGAATTTGTTTTTAATATTGCTTCATAATGAAGCAATGAAGATTTAAACAAACTTACCTAACTAACCACTCATGAAAAAATTATTGATTTCAGCAATTTGCATGACCTTCTTTCCAACTTTTGAAGGTTTTTCTCAAGAAGAAAAAAAACAGCAAAAAGCCACAGATTCGACAAAAACAAAAATTGTAGAAACAGACACTAAAGAAGAGAAAAACAGAAACGTAATGCTAAATGCGGCAAACAATACAGGGCCGCGTGATGTAAATATTGGATTGCCTTCGACCGTTGGAGGAATTACAATTCAGGAAAATGATCTACCGGTAGTATATTACTTTTGGCCAGAGTTGCCAAACAGAACTTGGAGACAAAGCAAAAGTTTAGGTCGCACAGGATTATTAAAAATTGGAGAGGCAGCAATTACAACAGGAGATTTAGGTTTTGCCGTTAATTCTTATACAAAACTAGGAACAGATAAACTGGAAGTCGTGGGGAATTTTTCAGGTTCAAGTTTTGGATGGATGAAAGGCGACCTAAATGTTTCTGGTCCGATGGCAAAAGGCTGGTCATACACAATGGGAGCATATGCTAATTTTGATCCGAATTCTTTTGATTTGAAATTTGCTAAATACTCAGACCGAACACAAATTTACAGAGCAGGTTTAACCAAGAAGTTTAACAATGGAAAAGGACAAATTAGTTTCTTGTATAAATATGCTAATTCAGCCTCGCTAACAAATTATGCTGTTTTTAGATACAAAGAAGGCGGTAAAGTCGAAGAATACAATGATTTTAAAATTGGTCGCGATTCTTATATCGTAAACGACGGAATCTTGAAATTTAAAGACATTCTTTCTGGCGAAACTAAATTTGCAGATATGGGCGGGAGCGACGCAGCAACAACTTCTCATACTTTCGATATCTTAGGAAATTATGATTTGGCAAACGACTGGAAGTTCAATTTTTCAACCCGTTTTAGAACTTCAAAAGCATCGCAGTTAATTGCAATTCCATTGAGTATTTTTCAAGGAACTGCAGCAGACAACTTTACCTACGAAGCTACAGGACAACCTTATGTAGGAAATGTAAACTCAATGTTGGGATTATATACAGACGGAACGCCAACAACAAGTGTATTATCTCGTTTTGAAATAAAAAAGAATGTAGAAAAACACAAATGGAGATTTGGTCTATTAGAGTATTATTACAATGTTGATCAATTTACTTCAAGCCGTTCTTTCTTTAATCAAACCGTAAGTGCAAATCCGGATAAATTAGTTCGTAACACTCCTGGCGGAACTTCAAATACAGATGCTGACGGATTTTACAATTACAATGTTGGTGGCGAATATCACAATGGTTTCGAAAATAAATTATCAGGTTATTTCTCTGATAACTGGACAGTTTCAGATCGTTTAACTCTGGCTTATGGAGTAAATTTAAGATACCACAAATTAAAAGGAGATTATTATCAAACTCCTAGAACTCCAAATTTAGTTTTTGATCCAAGTCAGAAATCATATTTTGATAATAACTGGTTTCATTTAGGAGGTTCCATAAATGCCGTTTATAAAGTAACAAAAAGCGCTGGAATCCTTGCCGATTTCACATATACAGAGAAAAATGGACAATTAGAAAGTTACTCTGGAGCAGTAGCACCAAATTTAACTAAGACTAAAAGTCCCTTAGCAGCTTTTGGATTGTATTACAATCAAGAGAAATTCAGTGTAGTTTCGCAGGCAACTTACTTAACAAGAAATAATTATCAGGCAAGATTAAATTTGGTTAACCCATCAAATGCAAGTCAATCAGAGGTTGCAACAGTTTTCTATGATATTCAAACTTTAGGTTGGACAACAGACATCGTGGCAACACCATTTAAAGGATTTAATTTACATTACTTAATCACTTTTCAGGATCCGGTTTATAAAAATTATGATTTCTCTGCTTTTGGAAATAACTATTCTTATAACGACAAAAATGTTTTGGAAATTTCTAAAGTATTAATGGAAATAGATCCAAGTTATACCTATAAAGATTTAAAGGTTTGGGCAAGTTTCCGTTACTTCAGTAAACAATATGCAAACCTTACCAATGCTTTATTCTTCGCGCCAAGATGGGAAACTTTTGGAGGTGTAAATTACAAAATCAACGAACATTTTGATATTGGTTTAACGGCAGTAAACTTCCTAAATCAAACGGGAGCAAAAGGAGCAATTAGTGGTGCTGAATTAATTACAGATGCATCAGCATATTACGATCAGCTTTTGGTAGGATCTTACATTCGTCCATTTACTTTAGAAGCCTCTCTAAATTTCAGATTTTAAATTTCACATAAAATGAAAAAAGTAATTATAACAGCCGCTTTAGCTTTTTTGATAAGTGCTACAGTACAAGCACAACAAGAAAATTTTACGATTGTAAAAAATAATAAAGGTGCAGATTTGGGATATTCTCCTGAATCTGGCATCAAAATTCTAACCGTTAACGGAAAGAAATTTAAAGATTTAAATAAAAATGGAAAGCTGGATAAATACGAAGATTGGCGTCTTTCGGCAGATGAAAGAGCCAAAGATTTAGCCTCGCAAATGACAATAGAACAAATTGCAGGATTAATGCTGTATAGCCGTCACCAAGCATTGCCAGCAGGAGTTTCTGGTTATAATGCCGGAACGTACAACGGAAAAGTATTTCCGGAAAGTAATGCCAAAGCGTATGATTTAACAGATCAGCAAAAAGCATTTTTAAAAGAAGATAATCTTCGTCACGTATTAATTACAAAAGTACAAAGTCCGGAAGTTGCCGCTTTATGGAACAACCAAATGCAGGCTTTTGTAGAAGGAATCGGATTAGGAATCCCAAGTAATACCAGTACAGATCCGCGTCATACCGCAAATGTAACTTCAGAATTTAACGGTGGAGCAGGCGGAGAAATCTCGATGTGGCCAGATGGATTAGGAATGGCATCAACTTTTGATCCAAAAATTGTAGAGCAGTTTGGGCAAATTGCTGCCAAAGAATATCGCGCGCTTGGAATTGCAACTGCTTTATCGCCACAAATCGATTTAGGATCTGAGCCAAGATGGTATAGAATCTCAATGACTTTTGGCGAAAGCCCAGCTTTAACCAGAGATATGGGAAGAGCCTATATTGACGGTTTTCAAACTTCATACGGAAAAGATGAAATTAAAGATGGTTGGGGTTACAAAAGTGTAAATGCAATGGTAAAACACTGGCCAAGCGGTGGCGCCGAAGAAGGCGGACGCGACGGACATTGGGCTTACGGAAAATTTGCAGTTTACCCGGGCAATAATCTGCAACAGCATATTGATCCTTTTATAAATGGTGCATTCAAGTTAAAAGGAAAAACAAGCAAAGCTTCGGCAGTAATGCCTTATTACACGATTACTTTTAATCAGGATAAAAAATACAATGAAAATGTAGCCAACGGTTATAGCAAATATATTATTACTGATTTATTGAGAGATAAATATGGTTATGATGGCGTAGTTTGTACAGATTGGTTGGTAACTGGCGACGAAGGAAAAACACCTAATTTATTTGCTGGAAAACCTTGGGGAGTTGAAAATCTTTCGATAGTAGAAAGACACTATAAAGCAATTGTTGCCGGAGTAGATCAATTTGGTGGAAATAATGATAAAAAACCAGTTCTTGAAGCGTATCAAATGGGAATCAAAGAATTTGGAGAACCTTTTATGAGAGCGCGTTTCGAAAGATCGGCAGTTCGATTATTAAAGAACATTTTTAGAGTTGGACTTTTTGAAAATCCATATTTAAATGTTGCCGAAACAAAAGCAATTGTTGGAAATCCTGAATTTATGAAAGCAGGTTACGATGCACAATTAAAATCAGTAGTATTATTGAAAAACAAAGCTTCAGTTTTACCATTAAAAGAAAAGAAAACCGTTTTTATTCCAAAGATTTACACCGCTTCGACCAAAGATTGGTGGGGAGTTGCAAGTCAGCCAAAACTTGATTATCCAGTTAATCTGGAATTGGTAAAGAAATATTATAATGTTACCGAAGATCCATCAAAAGCAGATTTTGCCATTGTTTTTGTAACAAGTCCACAAAGTCTAGAAGGTGGTTATGACTTAAAAGACAGACAAAACGGAAGCAATGGTTATGTGCCAATTTCATTGCAATATGGAACTTATACTGCGACAGAAGCAAGAGCAAAAAGTATAGCAGCCGGAGATCAGGTGATCGACCCAACAATTAAAGACAGAACCTATAAAAACAAAACCGTTACGGTTGCCAATACTATGGATTTAAGAACTATTCTGGATACCAAAGATATGATGAACGGTAAACCGGTTATTGTATCAGTTACAGCTTCAAAACCTATGATTTTTAATGAATTCGAAAAACAAGTTGATGGAATTGTTTTGAATTTTGGAGTCTCGTCTCAAGCTGTTTTAGATATTATTTCAGGAAAAGCAGAACCATCAGGATTGTTACCGGTTCAAATGCCGGCAAACATGGAAACGGTTGAAAAGCAATTCGAAGATGTTCCCTATGATATGATTCCGCATAAAGACAGCGAAGGAAATACTTATGATTTTGCTTATGGATTGAACTGGAAAGGTGTTATTAAAGATGCTCGAACAGAGACTTATAAAAAGCAGTAAATTTTTGTACGATTCCTAAACCTGACAGGTTTTTAAAACCTGTCAGGTTTGTTGAGTCGCAAAGTAAACACAATCTTGTCATCCTGAGGAACGAAGGATCACACACGATTCCTCAAATAAAGTCGACAATAATTTGTCAGGCTGAGCGAAGTCGAAGCGCACGCAAAGTTTTGACACTGTTTATCGAGTTTCTTGTGGGACTTTGACTTCGCTCAGTCTGACAAACATTGAGAGTAAAAACTATAAATGAATTTATCACATGAAAAATAAAATCACAATACTATTCGCTTTTCTAATGCTTTCAGCAACAACAGTAAAAGCACAAGAAACAGTAAAACTATACGCCGGAAAAGCTCCGGGATCTGAAAACTGGACACAAAAAGAAGCTCAAATGTACTCTGATCTTTTTAAAACAGAGGTAGTTTACAATGTTACAGATCCTTCTTTATTGGTTTATCAAGTTCCTAAAGGAGTAAAAAATACAGGAACAGCAATTTTAATTGCTCCAGGCGGAGGTTTCCAGAGTTTATCTATCAATAGAGAAGGAAAAGAACTGGCCGAAATTTTAAGTAAAAAAGGAATCACAGCTTTTGTTTTAAAATACCGTTTAAACAAAACCGAAACCAATGATCCTGCGAGAGAAATGATGGAGAAATTAAAAGACAGAGCAGCTTTCGAAAAAAACTCTTTGGCTACTATAAAGTTGGCAGCACAGGATGGAAAAAATGCTTTGAAATATGTTCGTGACAATGCTTCAAAATACGGAATTGATACAAAGAAAGTTGGTATAATTGGATTTTCGGCAGGAAGTACAGTTGCAATGGAAACGGTTTTGGAAAACACAGCAGATCAACAACCAGATTTTATCGCAAATATTTACGGAGGTCCAAGACCAGAACTTTTAACAGTTGCAACTCCAGAGAAAAAGATTCCAATGTTTTTGTGTGCAGCAAGCGATGACCAATTAAAACTAGCTCCAAGAAGCATTCAAATGTATAATAAATGGCTTGAGGCAGGACAAAGCGTTGAGCTTCATATGTACTCAAAAGGTGGACATGGATTTGGTACTGGAAAACAGAATTTACCTGTTGATTCATGGGAAATCCGTTTTGAAGAATGGCTTACATTACAAGGATTCTTAGTGAAGTAAAGAGAAAAGGTTTCACACAGATTTAGACAGATTTGAGCAGATTAAATAAAAAAAATCTGCGTTTATCTGCTTAAATCCTTTTTTAATCTGCGTGAAAATTAATTAAGACTATTTAAAACTATCTATATTATGAAACATAAACTTATAAAAACCGCGAGAATTACGCTTTTGACAGCATTGGTGCTTTCAAATTTGTCTTGGAAAACAATTCCGAATGACGAAACGAATCCGCCAGTTCTAACTATTAAGGGATTTAAATTTTTCGATTTAAACAGAAACGGAAAATTAGATATTTGGGAAGACACTCGTCTTTCTGTCGATCAAAGAATTGATGCCATCATCAAAGAAATGACCAATGCCGAAAAAGTAGATTTACTTATAGGTACCGGAATGCCGGGAATCGAAGTATTAACAGGTCCAGTTGGAGATTCTAAGCAAGGTTTGGTTCCCGGTGCTGCCGGAGGAACTGCTGCTTTTGAACGATTTGGAATTCCTGCAACTGTTGTAGCCGATGGTCCTGCTGGTTTAAGAATTGCGCCAACGAGAGATAATGACTCTAAAACTTATTATGCAACGGCATTTCCGGTAGGAACGGCTTTGGCTTCGACTTGGAATAAAGCACTTTTAGAAGAAGTTGGAAAAGCAATGGGTAATGAAGTAAAAGAATATGGAGTTGATGTTTTATTAGCGCCTGCCTTGAACATTCAGAGAAATCCATTGAACGGTAGAAACTTCGAATATTATTCTGAAGATCCATTGATCTCTGGAAAAACCGCAGCAGCGATTGTAAACGGAATTCAGTCACAAGGCGTTGGAACTTCGATCAAACACTTTGCAGTAAATAATGAAGAAACTAATCGTTTAACGATTAATGCTCATGTTTCTGAAAGAGCGATTAGAGAATTGTACTTAAAAGGTTTTGAAATCACGGTTAAAGAATCTCAGCCTTGGACTGTAATGTCATCTTATAATAAGCTGAATGGCGAATATACATCTGACAGAAAGGATTTGCTAACAGAGGTTTTAAGAAACGAATGGGGTTTTAAAGGAATCGTAATGACGGACTGGTTTGGCGGTTTCCCTGGTTTTGAATCGATAAGAAGTGGAGGAATTTCTGATGTTGTAAAACAAATGAATGCTGGAAACGATCTTTTAATGCCAGGAATTCCTGCGCAGAAAAAAATATTATTAGAAGCTTTAAACTCTGGTAAATTATCTCAGGAAGTGGCAAATGTAAATGCAAAAAGAATTTTAGAATATGTTTTTCGTACACCAACTTTTGCAAAATACAAATACAGCGATAAACCAAACTTAGCTAAAAATGCCGAAGTAACTAGAAACGCTGCGGCAGAAGGAATGGTTTTGCTTAAAAATGAAAAAAATGCATTGCCATTTGCTGACAAACAGAAAGAAGTTTCAGTATTTGGAGTTACTTCTTACGCTTGGATTACAGGCGGTACAGGAAGCGGAAGTGTGAATAATAAACACACCGTTTCTCTTTTAGAAGGTTTAACGGCAGCAGGTTATAAATTAGACAAAGAATTGGTTGATTTGTACAAACCGCACGCTGAAAAAGAAGTTGTTGCTGAAAAAGAACGAAGAAAAGTAAGAGGAATTTTGGCTTTGCCAGAAAGACTTCCAGAATTAAAAATGGATGATGCTTTTATTGCTAAAAAAGCAGCAAGTTCTGAAATTGCTTTTGTGACTTTAGGAAGAAATTCTGGAGAAGGCGGAGATAGAGTTGTCGATAATGATTTCAATATGGCAAATGAAGAGATTGAAATGTTGGACAAGATTTCAAAAGCTTTTCATGGAAAAGGGAAAAAAGTAGTTGTTATTTTAAACATTGGAGGAGTTATCGAAACAGCATCTTGGAAAGATAAAGTAGACGCTATTTTACTTGCTTGGCAACCTGGTCAAGAAGGTGGACACTCAGTTGCTGATGTCGTTTCGGGAAAAATAAATCCATCAGGAAAATTAACGATGACATTTCCAGTAAAATATTCAGATACACCATCGGCTAAAAACTTCCCGGGATTTCCTGTAGATAATCCAAAAGAAGTGACGTATCAGGAAGGAGTTTATGTTGGATACCGTTATTTTAATACATTCAATATAAAACCATCTTACGAATTTGGTTTTGGTAGTTCTTATACCTCATTTGATTATGCTGATGTAAAATTAAGCGCACCAACATTCAAGGATAAACTTACGGTCTCAGTAACGGTTAAAAATACCGGAAAAGTAGCCGGAAAAGAAGTAGTTCAAATATATCTTTCGGCTCCGGCAAAATCTATTGATAAGCCAAAAGAAGAATTAAAAGCTTTTGCAAAAACAAAAGAATTAAAACCAGGAGAAAGCCAAACGTTACAATTGACTTTATCTCCAAAAGATCTGGCTTCATTTTTAGAAAATAAAAGTGCATGGATTGCCGAAGCCGGAACTTATAAAGTTTTGGTTGGTTCTTCGTCTTTAAATATTAAAAAAACTGTCGAATTTTCAGTTCCTAACGAAATCACGGTTGAAAAAGTTAAGAAATCCTTTCAATTGGATACTCAATTTACAGAGTTAAAACCTTAATTTATTATATAATAAGAACAAAAAAGACTGATTAATTTCAGTCTTTTTTGTTTAACGAAATATGCACTTTTCTTTTGTAGCACTTTATTATATTTGTAAGTCTCATTTAGTATCCATCAGCTTGAAAAAATTTATTCAGTTTCTTTTAATCGTTCTCATTAGTTTTCCTGTTTATGCATTGGATGATACTTCGATTATTATAGAAAAACTAAACGATGCACTAAAAAACAAAGGGCAATACGTTAGGCTAAAAGAAGAACGTATTTTGAACTTTAAAAAAATTAAATCTGATGATTTAACTAAAGAACAAGAGTACAATTATAATAAAACACTGTATACAGAATATTTGAAATTCAATTCAGATTCGGCTATTTTGTATGTCAAAAAGAATCTGAAACTTGCCAGCGAAATTCAAAATCCGGAATTATTAAATTTGGCAAATCTTCAATTAGTTACACTTTATTCGTCTTCAGGGAAATATCGTGAGTCCGAAGCTATTTTAAAAAGTATAGATAAAAAAAAGCTGTCAAAATCATTGCTACAAAATTATTATGTAGCTTATCGTGAGTTTTTTGAGCATTATGCTGCCAACAGTTATGATGTAAAATACATTCAGCAAATCCAAAAATACCGTGATTCCTTATTGACAATTTTAGATCCCAAAACATTAAACTATCAAATCAATAAGATACAGCAAATAATGTCGCAAAAAAAGGGCGACATTGCCGAAAAGCAGTTATTGGATTTGTTTAAAAATACCAAAGAAGATGATCCGCAATATGCAATGATCACCTATCTTTTGGGTAAAATTTATGAAACAAGACACGAATTAGAACTAAGGAAGAAATACTATGCACTTTCTGCAACTTCAGACATAAAAAAAGCAAACAAAGACAATGCATCATTACAGGAATTGGCTTTGGTTTTTTATGAAACGGGAGATGTAGATATGGCGTATAAACTGACTCAATCAGCAATTGAAGACGCATTATATTGCAATGTTCAGTTTCGAACCCTTTTAATGTCAGAAGTATATTCGATAATAAACACCGTTTATCTGGAAAAAGAAGCCAAGCGAAAAACGGAATTACAATTGTATCTTTTATGTATCAGTTTATTATCGGCATTTTTGATCGTAGCTATAATTTATGTTTATAAGCAAATGAAAAAAGTTTCCAGAATTCGTGGAGAACTTTTCATTACAAGTCAAAAACTGGCCGAATTGAATAAGGATATTACAGAAACTAACAATCAGCTACAGGAACGAAACGCACAACTATCAGAATCTAACCATATTAAAGAGGAGTATATTGCGCATTTTTTTAGCCTTTGTTCGACATACATTAATAAACTCGAAAATTACCGCATTATTTTAAACAAAAAGGCAACCGCCAAACAGTTTGATGAGATTTACAAAATGCTAAAATCGACTACTTTGGTCGATAACGAACTCGAAGAATTATACAAAAACTTTGATGTAATCTTCTTGAATTTATATCCCACTTTCGTGAAAGACTTCAACGCGCTTTTAATTAAGGAAGAACAAATCGTGTTAAAACAAGGAGAACTGCTCAATACGGAGCTTCGTATTTTTGCTTTAATTCGCCTAGGAATTACTGATAGTGTAAAAATTGCAGCCTTTCTTCGTTACTCTTTAAGCACTATTTATAATTATCGCACAAGAGCTCGAAATAAAGCAGCAGTTTCGCGAAATGATTTTGAAGAAATGGTCATGAAAATAGGCTTAATTTCGATAAAAATCTAATTAATTATTTTAAAATCACTACTTTTTTTATTGGTTTTAAATTATTAAATAATTGAATTTCAGTATTTTGACTTTTTATTTCACTACTTTTTTTCATTTAAAATTTCAAAACGTACTATAACGTTTTAGCTTTACATTATAATTAAAAGGTACTTTTGACATTTAAAGTCTCTTTTGATTTTAATTAAATGCTTTAATAAATTAATAGTTATGTTTAAAAACGTTAAAACAATTGTTGTTTTACTTTTGCTGAGCTCGATTGGTGTGAATGCACAGAATAAAGTTCCGGTTTATTTAGATGATAAAAAACCTATTAGTGAGCGTGTAGAAGATGCGCTTGCAAGAATGACAACTGATGAAAAAATTGCCATGATTCATGCGCAATCTAAATTTAGTTCGCCGGGTGTACCACGTTTAGGAATTCCTGAAAACTGGATGACTGATGGACCACACGGAATTCGTACTGAAGTAAAATGGGACGAATGGGATCAGGCAGGTTGGACAAATGATTCTTGTATTGCATTTCCGGCTCTTACAGCACTATCTGCAACTTGGAACAGAGAGATGTCTTCTTTATACGGAAAATCAATTGGAGAAGAAGCACGTTACCGTAACAAAAATGTATTATTAGGTCCTGGAGTTAATATTTACAGAACTCCGTTAAACGGGCGTAACTTCGAATACATGGGAGAAGATCCTTTCTTGACCTCAAAAATGGTTGTTCCTTATATAAAAGGAGTACAAGCAAATGGAGTTGCAGCCTGTGTAAAACATTTTGCTTTAAACAATCAGGAAACAAAACGTAACTCAGTAAACGTAATTGTTGATGATCGTGCATTATACGAAATCTATTTACCTGCTTTTAAAGCCGCAGTTCAAGAAGGAGATGCTTGGGCAATTATGGGAGCATACAATAAATATAAAGGTCAGCAATGTTGTCATAACGAATATTTGTTAAATGATATTCTTCGTGGCGAATGGGGATTTAAAGGTGTTGTAGTTTCAGATTGGGGAGGAGTTAGCGATACAAAACAATCTATATTTAATGGTTTAGATATGGAATTTGGTTCTTGGACAAACGGACTTTCATGGGGAACAAGCAATGCTTATGATAACTATTTCTTAGCCAAACCTTATTCAGAAATGATTAGAAAAGGAGAAGTAGGAACTAAAGAATTAGACGAAAAAGTACGTCGTATTTTACGTTTAGCATTCTTAACCACAATGGATAGAAACAGACCTTTTGGATCTTTTGGAACACAAGAGCACGCAGAAGCTGGTCGTAAAATTGCCGAAGAAGGAATTGTATTGCTTCAAAACAAAAACAATATTTTGCCAATTAATCTTTCTAAAACAAAGAAAATAGCAGTTATTGGCGAAAATGCCATCAAAATGATGACAGTTGGAGGAGGAAGTTCTTCGCTAAAAGCAAGATATGAAATTACTCCGCTTGAAGGTTTGAAAAAAAGAATTGGTAACCAAGCCGAAATAGTTTACGCACGTGGTTATGTTGGAGATCCAACAAGTAATTATAACGGAGTAATCGCAAAAGTAAGTTTAGAAGACAAACGTTCTCCTGCTGAATTAACTGCTGAAGCTCTAAAAGTAGCTAAAGATGCAGATGTTGTATTGTTTATTGGTGGAACAAACAAAAGCGATTTACAAGATGCAGAAGGTTTTGATCGTAAAGAACTTGGGCTTTCATACGGTCAGGATCAATTAATTAACGAATTGGTTAAAGTAAATAAAAATATAGTTTTTGTAAATATATCAGGAAATGCTGTGGCAATGCCGTGGGTAAAAGAAGTTCCGGGAATTGTACAAGGATGGTTTTTAGGTACAGAGGCAGGAAATGCTTTGGCAGCAATTTTGGTTGGAGATGTAAATCCTTCAGGAAAATTATCGTTCACATTCCCAGTAAAATTAGCTGATAATGGAGCTCACGCTTTAGGAGAATTCCCTGGTGGAGATGACGTAACATACAAAGAAAGTATTTTTGTAGGGTACCGTTGGGCAGACAAACAAAAAGCAAAACCTTTATTCTCTTTCGGTCACGGATTAAGTTATACAACTTTTGAATACGGAAAAGTAACAGCAGATAAAAAACAAATGTCGGCTGGAGATAAAATTACATTCTCAGTTAAAGTTAAAAACACAGGATCAAGAGAAGGTTCAGAGGTGGTTCAGCTTTATATCAGTGATTTAAAATCCTCTTTACCACGTCCGATAAAAGAATTAAAAGGATTTGAAAAAATTGCACTTAAAGCAGGAGAAGAAAAAACAGTAACATTTACAGTTGATAAAACGGCATTGAGCTTTTTTGATGATAAAAAGCATGACTGGGTTGCTGAACCGGGAGCTTTTGAAGCAATCGTTGGAGCATCTTCTACAGATATAAAATCTAAAGTGAGTTTTTCACTTCAATAATTTCATTATTTCTAAATTGGTTGGTTGTAAAGCTGCAAGTGTAAAAAGTTGCAGCTTTACTGTTTAAAATTGAATTTTATTTTTTCACCATTAAGTGTTGTGTTTGCTGAGATTAAAAAAGTTTTACCATTAAGATATTAAGTTAATTAAGCATTGTGTTTACTACTTAAAAAAAGGTTTAACTATTAAGAAAGCTAAGCATTGTGCTTAATTTAACTAAAAAAATACCATCAAGATATTATGCGTAAAGCTTAATTAACTTAATATCTTAATGGTAAAAAAAAACAAAAAAGAACATGAAAAAAATTGTACTCAGTGCTATGGTTTTATTTTTGGCACAAAATCTTTCGGCGCAAAGCCTTAATAAAATGCAATGGTTTAACGAACCTGAAAAATGGGAAATTAAAAACAATGCATTAATTATGAATGTTACTGCTAATAGTGATTATTGGCGCATTTCGCATTACGGGTTTACGGTAGACGATGCACCTTTTTATTATACTACTTATGGCGGAGAATTTGAAGCCAAAGTAAAACTAACCGGTAATTATATCGCTCGTTTTGACCAAATGGGGTTAATGCTTCGTATCGACGAGAAAAACTACATTAAAACCGGAGTAGAATTTGTTGACGGAAAATTTAATATTAGTACTGTTGTAACGCACGACAAAAGCGATTGGAGTGTAACTACGCTCGAAAAAGCACCACCATTTGTATGGATAAAAGTGGTAAGAAGACTTGATGCTGTTGAGGTATTCTTTTCTTACGATGATAAAAATTATATAATGACCAGAAACGCGCCTTTGCAGGATAACACGCCCGTAATGGTTGGTTTAATGGCTGCATCTCCAGACGGAAAAGGTTTTGAAGCTAAATTCGAAAATTTCAAAGTGACACATTTACCAGATCAACGCAGATTAGAGTGGCTTAAAAATCATCAGTAATAATTATTAATTATTGATTGTTAATTGTAAATTGGGCAATCTTTAATAGTTAACAATTAATCATTTATAATTAACAATTAAATACTAACCTTTTAACCACCAAAAAAATATGAGTTCAATAGCAATGGACATTAAACCAAAAAAACATTATGAAATTCTAGATGGTTTACGAGGAGTAGCCGCAATTTTAGTCGTTATCTTTCACATTTTTGAAGCTTTTAATGAAGGAAGCCGTTTCAAACAAATAATCAACCACGGTTATTTGGCAGTAGATTTCTTTTTTCTCTTGTCAGGATTTGTTGTAGCATATGCATACGACGATCGTTGGGGGAAATTAACACAATGGGAATTTTACAAACGACGTTTAATTCGTTTACAGCCCATGGTAATTATGGGAATGATCATTGGAGCTATTTTTTATTACTTTCAGGCTTCAAATGTTTTTCCTCAAATTGCAGGAATGGAAGTTTGGAAAGTGATTTTAACCATGGTAATTGGTTTTACATTATTGCCAATTCCGCCCTCATTAGAAATTAGAGGTTGGGGCGAAATGCATCCGCTTGATGGTCCTGCATGGTCACTTTTCTTTGAATACATAGGTAATATTCTATATGCATTATTCTTCCGTAAATTCTCGAATACAGTTCTAACAATCTTTGTTTTAATATTTGCAGGAATGCTTATTAATCTAACCGTTTTTGGCCCAAAAGGAGATGTTATTGGAGGTTGGTCATTAAACCTGGAACAAATGAATATTGGTTTTACGCGATTGTTATATCCATTTTTTGCAGGAGTTTTACTTTCTAGATTGGGAAAATTGATTCATATAAAAGGAGCTTTCTGGGTTTGTAGTATTCTAATTTTAGTAATTTTTAGTATACCAAGAATTGGCGATGAAAACAGTTTGTGGATGAATGGTTTATACGAATCATTTTGCATCATAGTATTGTTTCCATTAATAGTTGCAATTGGAGCAGGAGGAGAAATCAAAAATCCACTTTCACTAAAAATATGCAAAGCATTAGGAGATATATCCTATCCAATTTACATCATACATTACCCACTAATATATTGGTATATGGCTTGGGTAATCGATAATAAAGTTACTTTAAAAGAAGGATACCCGTTAGGAATTGGAGTTTTAGTTGCAAGTATAGTAATTGCTCTTCTATGTCTTAAATTCTACGACGAACCTGTACGCAACAGACTTACGAATAAGTTTTTAAGAAGAAAAGTTTCTTAAGGAGAGGGGCAAAGGTTCAAAGGCACAAAGTTTCAAAGTTTTTTTCTTTGTCCCTTTGAGCCTTTGCAACTTTGAACCTTTAAAAAAAGCTTGAATTTCTAAATTTTGTTAGTTGTAGATATTCAAAAAAGGGATGAAATTTCATGTTTTCATCCCTTTTGTATTTTACAGTAATTCATAGAAATTTCTCTTTCCAATTTTAATTTTTGTTTCTTTTTCTAATGGAATTATTTCGAACGGATTTAGAATTTTTTCATTATTAATCTGAACTGCGCCACTTTCAATCAATCTTCTGTTTGCCGACTTCGTAATGTCATTTTTAATTAAAGAGCAAAGATCAATTAAGGTTATTTCGTTCTTTTCATTTTTTAAAGAAGATATCATAACCGTGACAAATGATTTTGACTCCAAATTTTTATTTTGAAATTGATTAATGAAGAATTCCTCAGCTTGTTCGGCACTGTTTTTATTATGGTACTGAGTGATAATATTTTTCGCAATCAACTTTTTAATATTCATTGGATTATCATTTTCTAATCTTTTTTTGATTTCTTGTTTTTCTTCTAATGAAAAATCGGTTGTTAATTCTAGGAACTCTAAAATAAGAGCATCAGGAATCGACATCGTTTTTCCAAACATTTCGTTTGGTTCGTCTATTAATCCAATTGTATTGTGCAATGATTTACTCATCTTTTCTTTTCCATCAAGACCTTTTAGCAATGGCATGCACATTACAATTTGTCCTGGCATGTTAAAATTTTCCTGTAATTGTCTTCCCATTGTACAATTAAATAACTGATCTGTACCGCCCATTTCGATATCGGCATTGATTTTTACAGAATCAAACCCTTGTAAAATGGGGTAAACCAATTCATGCATTGCAATTGGTGTATTCTCTGTAAATCTCTTGCTAAAATCATTTCGGTGCATCAGTTGAGCAACTGTAACATTTGACATAATCTGAATTATTTCAGAAAAAGATAGTTTATCCAGCCACTCTGAATTAAAAACGATTTTTGCTTTCTCAACATCAATAATTTTCGATAATTGCGAAATGTAAGTTTCGGCATTGTGTTTTACTTCTTCAGTACTTAATGGTTTTCGGCTTTTGTTTTTTCCAGTAGGATCACCAATTCTGGCGGTAAAGCTTCCTACTACAATTACAATTTGATGTCCTAAATCCTGAAATTGTTTTAGTTTTTTCAAAACAACAGCATGTCCCAAATGTAAATCGGGAGCGGTTGGATCAAAACCAAGTTTGATAATTAATTTTCTGTTTTCTGTTTCAGCCAGATTTATTTTTTCTTTCAAGCCATTTTCAGGAAGAAAGATTGCTGCATTTTCTTTAAGTTTTTGAATTGTTTCCATTTTTTGAAAATAAAAAAGCCCGGACAAAAATGCCCGGGCTTAAAGGTTGATATATAATTTATTCTTTTAATTTACAATCGTGAATACGTTGAATTATATGCATAGCCTTTCCGAGCAAGTATTATTGCATAATAATAAGTGCTGAAAAAAGGAAGGCGTAATATGCTGTTCAAGAATTTCATGACTGCAAAGATAAATTTTTTAATTATGCTATTCAAAAAAACTTAGTACCTCAGAATCTTAGGGTCTTAGTACCTTTTAAAAAATACTTATTCTAAAACCACTTCTCCAAAAGTTCAAAAGACCTCTGTTCCTCTGAACCTTTGCCTCCTTGAACCTTTTAAAAAAAAACTTATTCTAAAATCAATTGACCTAAAGCTTCTTTACTGAAACCTTTTAGTTCACTAGTTTTTCCTTCTTTAATTTTAGCAACCCAATTAGGATCAGATAAAAGAGGTCTTCCAACTGCCACTAAATCAAAATCACCTCTGTCGAAACGTCTGTTTAATTCTTCAAGCGAAGTTGGTTGAGAACTTTCTCCAGCAAACGCTCCAAAGAAATCACTAGAAAGACCAACAGAACCTACTGTAATAGTTGGTGCTCCGGTAACTTTTTTAGCCCAACCTGCAAAATTCAAGTCAGAATCTTCAAATTCAGGTTCCCAGAATCTTCTTTGAGAACAGTGTAGAATATCAACTCCGGCATCAACAATCGGCGAAAGCCAAGCCTCAAGTTCCTGCGGATTTTTAGCCAGTTTATAATTATAATCAGAAGGTTTAAATTGAGAAAAACGCATGATAACAGCAAAATCGTTACCTACTTGTTTTCTAATTTCTTTTACAACTTCAATTGCAAAACGATTACGTTCCGGTAGTGTTTTTCCACCATAAATATCAGTACGTAAATTAGTTTCGGCTCTAAAAAACTGATCAATTAAATAACCATGCGCACCGTGAATTTCAATAGTATCAAAACCCAAACGTTTTGCATCGGCAGCAGCTTTTCCAAAAGCAATAATAGTATCTTCAATATCTTTTTCAGACATTACGCTTCCGTTGCTAAAATCAGGTCGGTTTAAACCAGATGGTCCTTCAAAAGGAACTGGCGGAACCCATCCTGAATGATGATTGTCCATAATTCCCATATGCCAGATTTGTGGTCCCATTGAACCGCCGGCAGCATGAACTTCGTCAATCACTTTTTTCCATCCTTTAAGCGCTTCGTCTCCATAAAAATGAGGAACATTAGCATCATTAGATGATGAAGGTCTGTCGATAACAGTTCCTTCAGATAATATTAATCCAACTTCACCTTCGGCTCTTTTTTGGTAGTAAGAAGCCACTTCATCAGTTGGAACTCCGTTTGGAGAAAATGAGCGCGTCATAGGCGCCATTACGATTCTGTTTTTAAGATTTAACGTTTTTAAGTTAAATGGCGAAAATAGGTTGTTTGTACTCATAGTAATTTACAAATTAGATTGAATTAATTTACTGAGTGCTTCAAAGGCACCTTCGTTACGTTTATAATAAGTCCATTGTCCAACGCGTTTCGATTCGATAAATCCCGCACGTTGTAAAATAGACAGGTATTCAGAAACTGTCGATTGTGTTAGACCAGCCTTAGCTTGAATCTGACCAACACAAACTCCGTGTTCAAATCCAGCATGCTGAAGTTGATCCGGAAAATTTATTTCAGGCTCTTTTAACCACTCCAGCATTTGCAATCTGGATTTGTTGGAGAGCGCTTTAAAGATTTCTATATTTTCCATGGTGCAAATATATCGACTTTTCCCGATATGCCAATTTAAAGAAAAATATTTAGCATAATTTTAAGATCGAGGAGATGAAATGATGAGTAAAACGATAGAAGATTTAATAAAGAAATTTATATTTGCGAATGTATTAATCTCGCAAAGTCGCGAAGTATAGATAGACGCAAGCTTGTCATTTCGACGAAGGAGAAATCACACTAGTTAATCGACAAAGATTGACGATATTCTATAAGGAGTTTCTGTTGTGATTTCTCCTTCGTCGAAATGACAAAAACAAGAAAAAATTTGCGACTTTGCGAGAGATAAAAAACAGCCCCAAACAAAAAAACTTAATCAAACGATGAATAAAACACTACTTATTTTAGCATTCCTATGCTGCGTCATAACAAGTTCAAAAGCACAAGTTGTTGGAACTGAAGTTGGCGATATTGCTCCAGAAATTGATCTTCCGGATACCAAAGGAAATAATATTGCGCTTTCTTCTTTTAGAGGAGAATTAGTTTTAGTAGATTTTTGGGCTTCGTGGTGCGGACCTTGCACGAAAGAACACCCTCAATTATTAAAATTGTACAATACGTATCCTGATAAATTTACTATTTTCAGTATTTCAATGGACACTAAAAAGGCGCTTTGGTTTGCAGCAATTGCAAAACAAAAACTCCCATGGACGCAAGTAAGTGATTTAAAATATTGGCAATCACCGGCTGTTACTGATTATAGACTTCAATCTGTGCCATTGAATTTTTTAATAGACAAAAACGGAATTATTCTAGCTAAAAACATTCACGGAAAAGCACTTGAAGATAAGCTTAAGAGTTTGCTAACAGTACAATAAAAACATTATAATTTTTTAAACCTATATATTTATAAGCACATTTTTGCTTACCTAATAAAGCATGGAAGACAATTTAAAAATTTACGAAAAGACAATAAGTAAGAAACATAGTTTTGGTTCTCCAAAATACAAAGAAGAGTTTCATACCTCTTTAAGTAAAACTGTTTTTATTCCTATTGCCGAGAAAACGATTTTAAAACTTGGTTGGGATTTGGTTTATAAGGACGATCATTCAATTGAAGCAAAAAGGAAAGAGAAATCGCTAGGGTTTGAACAAGCAACAGAGGCAATAACGGTCACTTATAGTCATGGTAATGTAGTGGTTAAAAGTGAATCTTTGGGCAACGAAATATGGGATAACGGAAGAAATTCTAAAAGAGCAAAATTGTTTATTTATGCTTTTAAAGAAACCGAAAATGAATTTGATAAAGAGGCTTTAGCTGAACTTGAAATAGAAACAGAAAAGAAAAATAATTGGGACGATTATGTCATTCCCGAAAGCTTAACAGAACCAGAAGAACCAAGAGCTAAGAATTTTTCAATTTTAGTTGTTGGAGGTATCGTAATAGCTTTAATACTTGGTTTTGTCCTTGCCGAAATTTCGATACATGGAATATATGTTATTGGATTGTTTGAGGTATTAGTGGGATTAGCAATTGCTTTTTCATTAAAGTACTTAATTAAGTTCTCGAATTTTACCGACTTAACTAAAATTCAATATCTATTGTGCGGAATGATTTTTCTAATCTATTTTTTAAATCAATACTTTCAATACGAAATTATTTTAGCAGAAAATAATTTTGGCAGAATTGGTTTTTTTGAGTTTTTAAAAATTAGATTTTCAGAAGGATTGACCATTAAAGATTTGAATACCGGTTGGATAGGATTGGTAATAAGCTGGGGTTTACAGTTAGTATTAACCTACTTTGTTGCATTAGTAAGACTTACGTCGATAGTAATTGCTTATAAAATTGAAAAAATTCCTGCCGATGTTTTAGATTTTGCCTACTACCATTTATTAAAAGGAAAATCTGAAGATGATGTAAGAAATGAATTGTCGAAAAAAGGATGGAGAGAAACTGAAAATCAAGACGAAGTTTTTGAAGCTATTGGCTCAATTTATGGTTCAATGGAATTAAATCGAGTGAAATAGCAAAAATAAATTAGTATATTTCTGAACAGAATTTATAGACATAACAAACAGATGAATTTTTTAAAATTATTAAAATGAAAAAATCGTTATTAGTATTCTTTATGCTGTTTGCATTCCATTGTAATTCGCAAACTTTGGAAACCGTTAGCAAATTAAAAACTTCCTATCAACATTGTTTAGATACTGGAGTGGGTATGAGAAATTGTTCTGTAGAATACTACAATCAATCTGATAGTTTGTTGAATGTTACGTATAAAAATTTAAAGCTAAAATTGAGTTCGAAAGAACAGTCTAAATTGAAAAAAGAGCAACTGGATTGGATTAAGAAACGTGATTTATATTTTGAAAAAGTATATTCTGACACCAAAAAAGAAGGCAATTTTAGCGAAGGAAGCCTTGATTTTGATATGGTTGTTTATGATGAAAAAGCAAATTATGTTTTTGGAAGAGTAAAAGAACTGATAAGAAGAATTTAAATCGGTTCTTGTAAAACAAAAATAAAAGTTTGTAAACCAGACTTTAAATTATTCATGAATGGAATCAAAACTCAGTTTAGCTGAATTCAGAACAAGATTAATAAACAATACAGAAGTTGGTTCCCTAAAAGTAAATTTAAGTACGTTTAGATTATTTCCAATATTTGGAGAAACAAAACCCTTTTATGGCCTTTTTGATGATAAGAGTTTTAGTTTAACGCTAAACTCAGCAACGTCACCAACAATTTTTATTGTAAAAGGAAAATACAAAAACGTTAATAACGTAGTAAAAGTCGATTACGTTGTAGAGCCCAACAGCAAACTTCAGTTAATCTGGGCCGAATATGCTCCAGTTATTGGTATAATAGTAATTAATCTATTTTTTCTTTTTTTTGCAAAAGGACTAAGGAGAGGAACTACAATTATAAATTTGTTTTTGCTTGTAATGGCTTTTTATTCAAGATGGAAAACAGAGCGAAGACGAAAAAAACTAGAGCAAAAGTTTATCAGGTTTTTTGAAATTAAGTAAATACTGAAACCTCTTTTTTTAAAAAGCAATTCCAAATTGAAAGCCAACAGTAAAAGTCGCTGGATGATCATTTCCAAATCTTACAGGAAGAGGAACAGCAACAAAATAACTACAATTATCGCTTTTTATAACCGTTTTATTAATTACAGGCGTAAAACCATATCTGCCGCTGCTTTCAAAAGCAGCCCTTCCGGCAAAAGTATACCCTTTTCCTAACGCAATTAAAACGCCGGGATGAAATAGTAAATTTGTTACTTTATCACTATCGCCTTGTACTTTTATATTTGGAACAACCTCAAAAGAGAAACCAATTTTTGACGATTTCCAAATGTTAATTCCCGTTGGAAATCCCACTGCATAATAATCTCTAAAATTTACATTAGTTGCTTGATCGCTAAAAGTTACAAGAGGATGCATTACACCAAAGTAACCCGTGATTTTTGGGTATGTTGTTTGAGAAAATGCAGGGAAATTAAGTGCAAAGAAAATAATTACAAAAAGGTGTTTTATCGAAGTCATAATAGGTTTTGTTAATAAGAAACAAAACTATTGAGACCTTACAACTATAAATAGAATGTTATTTACCTTTTGTATCTGTGTTACTTTTTAGAGCACTTTTTTTGTACGAAGAAGGATTTTTGCCCGTGTGCAATTTAAATATTCGGGTAAAGTGGCTTTGGTCTGAAAAACCAGTCATATAAGCAATTTCCGTTAAGGTATATGTTGAGTTTTGAATCAGATTTATGGCTTTTTCGATGCGTAATTTTCGAACATAATCTCCAAAATTTAAATCTTCAAAATACTTAGAAAACTCTCGGGACAAGTAAGAAGGATTGAGTTCAAGATCGCTTGAAATTTTCTTTAAGTCAAACGTAAATTGTGCATCGATTTGATCCTGAATTATTTCTTTTAAATCCTTAACCCAAGCGGGTGTTTTTTTACTTGACTTTTTATCTTTTAAAAATTTGGTATAAACCTCATGAAGTAAGCTTTCAAAAGGGCTATTTTGTAAATGATTTTGTTTGTACAAATGAGTTGCCCAACTATACAACGCATCATAAAGCATCATGCCATTTTTTAGTAATTCGAAATCGTTAGTGATATTGTGCGCAAGTCCAGCCGATATTGCCCAAAGCCCAGCCGATTCTTTTGCTAAATCATGTCTGTCTGTGTCGGCGCCACGAACAATCTTAGACATAATAAGAACCGCAGGATCAGTAATTTGATATTTTTTAATAATGTAATCAAAAGTACATTCTTCGTTATAATGCGTAAATTCTACATCAGGAATATCAAACGGAATAGCGTTGAGTTCTTTTGCTTTATCGATAACTTCATTAAAAGGAACATAGAGAAACTCAGCGTCAACATCGACAAATTTTTTAATGAGCCACGGACATGCAATGCGATCAATTTTAGGTCTTTCTCTGGTAATCCACTTCATTTTGGTTAAATATTAGTTAGTTACAGTAATATTAAAACAAAACTAAGGTATTTAAGAAAGTAAATGCAAAAGTTAGAAAAACTTAATTTAATCTGTCAGAATGATTTCGAACACCGCCAAAACTTGTTTTTAGCATTTCTCTAACCTGAAATTGAGTTTTGTTTTGAGTGATTTTTTTCCATTCATTAAAATCAAAAATATGAATTTCTTGCGCATTTGGATTTGTAACAAACGAAAGTCTCGCAATCGAATATTTGTAATATTTTAATTCGTGCGATATGTGGCGGTCAGGAACTACAATAAGAATAGTCTCCCATTCCAGAAAATTTTTAGGAACATCTTCTCTTTCAGTTAAACCAAGAGCTTCAAAAAAGGCAATTATCTTTTGGTCATTAAGTTTATCGATTTTTTGATCGATACGCTTAATGGTGCTAATAAGTTTATTTTCATCTTTTATAACACTCATAAGAATTATTGATTTTTTGACTTTAAGTTAATTCGAATATAAAATTACATCAAAACAAAATAATTTAACAAAAGAGGGGCAATAGAATGATTCTAAATTTTATAAACAGAATTTATAAGCCTGTATTTTATATATTTAAAAGATTTTTTTTAAAGTGATTTTACCAGTCAAATAAGAAATTTTATGTGATAAAAGTAATTTAGTGTAAACACAATAATCGATTATGATTTGATAAAATACTATTGATTTTTATCCTTTAAAAAATATATTTTTATCACTACTCGCTAACCACTCTATATAACCACATTGTTTATGAAAACCATTTCTCTCCAAGAAATTCTTTTATCATTTATATTTTTAGTATCAATTGGCACATTTGCTCAAAGTAAATCAGATCGCGAGTTGATTTTAATCGATAAAGATTGGCGTTTTTCGTTAGGTCATTTGTATGATACACAAAAAGATTTTGGACATGCCGAGGGTTATTTTTCCTATTTGGCAAAAACCGGTTTTGGAGATGGACCGGCAGCAATAGGATTTGATGATCGTGCGTGGCGAAAAATAAATCTTCCGCATGATTGGGCTGTAGAACAACCTTTTAGCGAAAAAGCCAGTTATAGTCACGGTTTTAAAGCGGGAGGAAAAGGTTTTCCTGAAAAAAGTATTGGTTGGTACAGAAAGAAAATTAATATTCCGCAAAGTGATCAAGGAAAAATTATATCATTAAAGTTTGATGGCGTTTTTAGAAACTCCAAAGTGTTTTTTAACGGTTATTTCCTCGGAACAGAAGAAAGCGGTTATAATGGTTTTGAATATGATGTAACAGCTTATGTTAATTATGGTGGAGAAAATACAATTGTTGTTCGTGCAGATGCCTCAATGGAAGAAGGTTGGTTTTATGAAGGAGCAGGAATTTACAGACACGTTTATATTCAAAAAACAAATCCATTGCACTTAATTCAGAACGGAACATATGTAACATCTGAAATTCAAAATGATGATGCCGAAGTTACTGCTGAAACTACAATAGAAAACAAAGGAAATTATAAAGGTTCGATAGAAATTTTACAAACAATTTTGGATGCTTCAGGAAAAGAAATCGCTACGATCTCTGGTAATACTTTGGCTCCGGAATTTTATAAAACAATAAAATATATCTCAAAATTAAAGGTAAAAAATCCACTATTGTGGGATATTGATTCACCAAACTTGTACCGTTTGCTTACACAGATAAAACAAGAAGGAAAAAATGTAGATAGTTATGAAACTAATTTTGGCATAAGAACCATTTTTTTTGATCCCGAAAAAGGTTTTTTCCTTAACGGAAAATCGTTAAAACTAAAAGGAACAAATAATCATCAGGATCATGCAGGAATTGGCGCAGCGTTACCAGACGAATTGCAATATTACAGAATTAAAAAGCTGAAAGATATGGGCTCGAATGCTTATCGTTGCTCACATAATCCGCCAACGTCAGAATTGCTTGATGCTTGTGATAAGTTAGGAATGTTGGTAATCGACGAAACGCGTTTGATGGGAATTAACTATTATCATTTAAACGATTTGAAACGCATGATAGAGCGCGATCGAAATCATCCAAGTATTATTTGTTGGTCTGTTGGTAATGAAGAATGGAATATTGAAGGAAACGTAATTGGTGAACGTATTACTAATGTAATGCAGGGATTTAGCAAAAGTATAGATTCTACAAGACCTGTAACGGTTGGAATTAGTAGTGGTTTTAAAAGCGGAATATCATCTGTTGTTGAAATTATGGGGTACAATTATATGGGAAATGGCGATATTGATGCGCATAGAAATGAGTTTAAAAACCAACCCGGAATGGGAACGGAGGAAGGTTCAACGTTTACCACTCGAGGTATTTACTTTACAGATGATGCCAAGCATTATAAAAGTGCTTATGACGTAAAACCGCGCCCAACTTTTTATAGTATCGAAGAAGGTTGGAAATTTTATGCAACACGTCCGTATTTGGCAGGAATGTTTATTTGGACAGGTTTTGATTATCGAGGTGAACCAACACCTTATGGTTGGCCATCGGTAACATCGTATTTTGGAATGATGGATGTTTGCGGTTTTCCTAAAGACAATGTTTTTTACTTAAAATCATGGTGGGGAAATACGCCTGTTTTACACATTATGCCACATTGGAACTGGAGCGGAATGGAGGGCAAAGTGATCGATGTTTGGGTACATTCTAATTGCGATGAAGTAGAGCTTTTTCTCAATAAAAAGAGTTTAGGTAAAAAGAAAATGGATTTGTACGGACACTTAGAGTGGAAAGTAAAATATATTCCCGGAACTCTTGAAGCTATTGGATATAAAAACGGTAAAAAAGTCCTTGCTGAAACTCAAAAAACAACTGAAAAATCGGAGAGTATTAAACTTTCGATTGATAAAGAGAATGTTGCAAATGCCAATGTTTCGGTAATTACAGTCGAAGTTTTAGATAAAAATGGTTTGCACGTACCAACTGCAAATGACGAAATTACATTTTCTATTAAAAACGGAAAAATACTGGGCGTAGGAAATGGAGATCCAACTTCGTTAGAAAATGATCAATTTATAGATGAAATTACATTGGCTTCGATAACTAATTTGCAAGAACAAAAACTCTCTGCTACAGAATTACCTCAGGAATTACCAACCTATTTAGAGAAAGACTGGAATACGGCTTTTAAAGACAGAGATTACAAAAATCAGGCAAAATCGTATGTTTATCGAGGGGAGTTCGATTTGAAAGAAAATTCAAAAAACAATATCGTGAATTTCTTTTACAAGAAAATAGGAGTAGAGACATTGGTTTTTATCAATGGAAATAGAGTAAATTCAAGTATTGAAGATGTTCAAAAATACATTTTAAGTTCAGCTATATTAAAAGAAGGAAAAAACACAATTTATATCATAACAAAACCATTGCAAAAAATAAAAGATTGGGACGTGATGAATACAGATCTCGGAATTATTCAAATTGTAAAACCATCTGAACCTTGGAAACGAAAATTGTTTAACGGATATGCCCAAATCATCATTCAGAAAGAAGAAAAAGGAAAAGATGTTATTTTGTCGGTTTCAGCCAAAGGACTTAAAGCAGGTGTTTTGAATCTTTCAAATAAGCAATAGTTTTTATGAAGTTAATTTTAATGATCAGAAATAATGAAATCTGATTTTCTTTTTTTTGATTTATTTATAACAAACAAAAGTAAAGGAAGAGTGACCACAAAGAACAATCCAACAAGAAAAAATGCATCTCTGTAACTCAATAACGACGATTGTCTTAATACAATATTTTCCATAAGTTTCAGCGCTTTAAATTTGGCTTCATTATAAGCAAAACCTTTACTTTGAAAATATTTGATGTAGGCATTTATTCGATCCATTGCCAGAATATTATCTGGAGTTACACTAGAAATTAGTTCGTTTCTGTGCGCCGCAAAACGATGTGCGACATAGGTATTAATGATCGACACACCAAACGAACCGCCCAATTGACGCATCATATTATTGAGTGCAGCACCTTGACCAACATCTTTATCGTCTAAAGATGAAACGGCCAACATTGTAAGCGGAACGGTTAGTAAAGCCATGCCTAATGCACGAAAAATAAGTGAAGAGGCTACCTCGGCAGCACTTGTATTTAAAGTCATCTCAGACATTCGCCAATTAAAATAAATAAACAAAAGAAATCCGGCTGCAATAATTATAACAGGCGAAACACCTTTTTGCAATAACGTTCCGCATGTTTTTAAAGCAAGCAAAGCAAACAAAGCTCCCGGAAGCAATAATAAACCGGTTTGATAGGGAGAAAAACTCAAAAGACGTTGCGCTACGACAGGTGTAATATAGATCGAAATAAACATTCCAAATCCCGTAACAAAGGTTAAAACTGCCGCAATACTCAACGATTTACTTTTGAGAACCCTCAGGTTTACCACAGGATTTTTTATTGATAATTCCCAATAAATAAACGCCAGCAAAGTTGATGTGGCAATAACGGTTAGTATAACAATATAACGGGTTTCAAACCAATCTTCGACTTCCCCTCTTTCTAAAACCGTTTGCAATGCACCAACTCCTATGGCCAATAAAGAAATTCCTATCCAGTCTACTTTTGAAATTTCGGGTTTAACCAGAGGTTCGCGCAATAAGAAATAACATGAAATCATAACTAGAATACCAATTGGCACATTGATTAAAAATATCCAAGGCCAATCATAATTTTCGGTGATATATCCGCCAAGTGTAGGTCCAATAGTGGGGCCAATAAAAATTCCTGCACCAAATAAAGCTCCCGCCGTAGATTGTTTTTCTTTTGGAAAAAGTTCAAAAACCACAACCTGCGAGATCGATAATAAAGCGCCACCGCCAATTCCTTGAAAAAATCTAAAGAAAACTAACATCCAAATATTAGAAGAATGCCCACACATAAACGAACAGAATGTAAATAAAATGACTGAACCAATATAGTAATTACGTCGCCCAAGATTTGCACTCAGAAAGCTTGTAATAGGAATAATAATCACATTTGCAATTGCATATGCAGTAATTACCCACGAAGTATCTTCGAGCGTTGCGCCCAGATTTCCACTCATATGAGATAGCGCAACATTTACAATCGATATATCAATCAATTCCATAATTGCAGCCAGAATAACGGTAAAAATTAGCAGTTTTCGGTTTAATGGTGTCATAATAATATTTTATACCGATTGGTATATTTTTGATTAAAAAAAAGCTCTTTTTTGTGAAATGCAAAATGCGAGCAGTACATAGATTAAATAGTTTTTTTAAGTGGAAAATAAAAGAACTCGATTCTTACTCATTTCGATCTTATTTAAAACAAACTGAAATGCCTTTAAAGTTTAAAAAACGATGTTTCTATATCTAAAAAAAAGAGTTATAATTCTTTCTTCACGATATTGGTTTTAAGAAGATTAGAAGTTGCTCTGGCAATTAACCTCGTTTGGTTGCTGTTCCAGATTTCGCATTGTGCATTTACGATTTGTTTTCCTTTTCTAATGATGGCTGTTTTTGCAATAATAGTATCGCCAACAAAAGCAGGAGCAAAGTAATCGACAACAAGATTTATGGTAGTATAAAAAGTTTCTTCGTTAAGAGAAAACATTGTTGCTCCAATACAATCGTCGGCAATTGCAGCCGTAACACCTCCGTGTAAACTCTTAACAGGATTTGACATTTCTTCTCGAATAAAATATTTAAAAGTAACCGTACCTTCTTCGGCGGCAACAACTACAGGTTTCATCCAAAGCATAAAAGGCGATGGCGAGGCAATAAACTCTCTGTTAATATGATCTTGCAATACTTGTAATCTTGTTTTAGTTTCCATTAATTTGGGCGGTTTTTAATTATACCAATTGGTATGTTTTTATTGAGAAAAAATAGTAAAAATGCTTTTATTCTAAATCATCTATTATTTTATTCAGCGAAAGCATAATATCAGATAAGTTAGAGAGATTTCCCGTTATTTTAGTAATCATAATTGCACCTTCGATAATAGCGATAATTGTTAGCGCCGTTTTTTCGGGATTGATGTTTTTGGCTTTAAATTCGCCAGCCAGAATTCCTTGTTCAATAAAGTATACCAGTTTATTTTTCCAGGCAAGAATCGTATTTTCGACTTTTTTTCTAAGAATAGGGTGAGTATCATCGGCTTCTGTTGCGGTATTAATTATAGGACATCCGCCTTTGGTTACCTTTAAATCATAATAAGAAGAGTAAAGGCGGGGATACACTAATAATTTACCTTTAAAAGTAGTTTGCTTTTCAATTTCGCTGGCAAAAGTATCCTGAAGTTTTTTAATGTTAAACTTGAAAGCAGCAATTGCAACTTCGTCTTTATTCTCAAAATTACCATAAATACTTCCTTTCGTCAATCCCGTTGCCTCTGTAATATCACTCATAGAAGTTCCGCTGTAACCTTTCATATTAAAAATAGGTGCAGTTTTTTCTATAATAAATTGCTTAGTTCTTTCGGCTTTGCTCATGATAATTAATAATAAGAATACAAATATATACCGATTGGTATAATTAAGCAATTTTTTCTTGATTTATTTTAGTTAAGGTTGAAAACCGGAAGAAATTTAACCGCAAAGTACGCAAAGTTATTTTTTGAGCAATATTTTCTAAAAACGCAAAGTCCGCATAGCTTTGCGAACTTTGTGTTTGTGAACACAACGAATCTCCAAAAACCTTTGCGAACTTTGCGGTAAAAATCTATACAAAGCTTAATCTCATTTCAACTTGAAACCTGAAACTTGAAACTTCAAACCTGAAACAAAATAAATTTTTCATTTTTTTTATTTGATTTTCATAACTTTGCAAAATGAAAGAACAATTAGAATCTCAGGCTTCAGAACTTGGTATAAACGATTTAAAACTAAAAGGTTTTAAAGTTTACGAAGTAAATGGTGATGTAAGTAAAATTCCAACATACAACCGTAGGGATTTTTACAAGATTTGTATCAACACGAGTGAGAGTCTGATACATTACGCAGATCGAGGTATCGAAACTGACGGAACTATACTGTTTTTTGGAAATCCGCATATTCCATATTCATGGGAAATTCTTTCGCCTTCTTACCATGGTTATGCTTGTGTTTTTACAGAGGAATTTTTAAAGGTAAACGATCGTTCTGAAAGTTTGCATGAATCGCCTTTGTTTAAAATTGGAGGAACACCAATTTTTACCTTATCTGCTGAACAAAAAGTGTTTATAGATTCATTGTTCTTAAAAATGATCGAAGAACAAGATACAGACTATGTTTTTAAAGATGATTTAATTCGTAATTATATCAACTTGATTTTGCACGAATCGATGAAGATGCAGCCAACAGAAAATTTCTTCAAACATAAAAATGCATCTTCACGAATAACTTCTTTATTTTTGGAACTTCTGGAAAGACAATTTCCTATTGAAACAAAAGATCAACCGCTTGCCTTAAAAACACCGCAAGATTATGCGCAAAGCCTTGCTGTACATGTAAATCACCTGAATCGTTCTGTAAAAGAAATTACAGGAAAACCTACCACAGCTCATATTACCGAAAGGATTATTGGCGAAGCAAAAGCATTATTGCATCATACAGATTGGAGTATTTCGGACATTGGATATTCTCTTGGATTCGAATATCCAAGTTATTTTAATAACTACTTTAAAAGACTTACCGGTACAATTCCGAAATCGCTGAGAATATAAATTGTTTCATATTCTTAATTTTTTGTTTGAATACTGTTATTTCTAAAAAGCATCTTTGTTCTAATTTTGCATTGAAAATATAGTATTAACCATTTATCAGTTTTGCAACAGACTAAATAATACTTCACAAAGCGCATTCTAGCTTTCCTGATTTAGTTTTCTGTTTCTGATAATTAAAACAAGAAAATTATGAAAGAAACAGATAATCAAATTAAAGAGACCATTTTTCCAAAAGGAGATTTAGCATCATCAGATTACTTTACAGGAAAAGCGTGGGTAAAAATGCTGGTTGCAAATGATCCAATTTTAAACACAGCCGTTGGAAATGTAGTTTTTGAAGCTGGCGCGAGAAACAATTGGCACACACATCCGGGAGGACAAATCCTGATTGTTACACAAGGAACAGGATTTTATCAGGAAGTTGGAAAAACAATTCAATTGTTAAAAGAAGGCGATGTAGTAAACATTCAGCCCGAAGTTAAACATTGGCATGGAGCATCACCAGACAGCGAATTTACACACATTGCTATTAGCACCAATACAGAAAAAGGTATCGTAGACTGGTTAGAACCAGTAACAGACGAGCAATACAATAGCTATAAATAATTAAGTAAAAGTGTTGTTCTTATCTAGCGCTCTAGCTGCTAGATTATTTTAATAAAAAAATCAATCTCAAAATCAATTATTATGTCAACACTTTATACTTCAGTTGTTGAAGAAGGGAAAATTCCAAATACTTATATGACTGGCGATGTTTCTTATAAAAAACAAACCAGTAATATTCATCCAGAGAATACAGTTATAAAAGAAGTTTCTTTTGAGCCGGGTTCGCGATGTAATTGGCACATTAATCCTACTTTGCAGTTGTTTATTGCAACAGACGGAATAGGTTATTTTCAGGAAAAAGGAAATGCAATTCGATTACTTCATAAAGACGAAGTTGTAACTATTTTGCCAGGTGTAGAACATTGGTATGGCGCAACACCTTTTAGCCGATTTTCGCATATCTCTATTATTACAGAAATTGATAAAGGAACTGGAGTTTGGTTACAAAGCGTAACCGATGATGAATATTATAGTTTCGGAAGATAGTTTGATTTTTCAATAAGATAATAAGATAATTTGCCAATTAGATAATTTCAAAACTTTGCGTCTTAGCAACTTTTCGAGAAAAATAAATCGATTTAAATCTGCTTAAATCAGTAAAATCTGCGTGAAATCTTTTAAAAACAATATACTTCAAACAAAAAACAAAAAAACAAACCAAAAAATGGAAACAAAAAACATAAAAGCCTTTGGTACAGAAGCTGCGGAAGCACCTTTGCAAACATTAGACATAAAACGTAGAGCGGTACAGGCGCACGACGTTGAGATTGAAATTTTGTATTGCGGAATTTGTCACTCCGATTTGCATTCTGCCAGAAACGAATGGCACGGAACAATTTACCCAATCGTTCCTGGACATGAGATTGTGGGAAGAGTTGTAAAAGTAGGCGATCACGTTAAAAACTTTAAAGTTGGTCAATTGGCAGGAGTGGGCTGTATGGTCGATTCTTGTAGAGAATGTGAGCATTGCAAAAATGATTTAGAGCAGTTTTGTGACGAAGGAAGTATTTTAACTTTTAACTCTCCTGATAAACATTTAGGTGGACAAACTTTTGGAGGATATTCTCAAAGTATTGTGGTTGATGAAAATTATGTATTGCATATTTCAGACAAACTAGATCTTGCTGGAGTTGCACCTTTACTTTGTGCAGGAATTACAACATATTCGCCATTAAAACACTGGAAAGTTGGTCCTGGTCAAAAGGTTGGAATCGTTGGTATTGGCGGTTTAGGACATATGGGAATCAAATTGGCAAAAGCAATGGGTGCTCATGTTGTAGTTTTTACAACATCGTTATCAAAAACCGAAGACGCAAAACGTTTAGGTGCAGATGAGGTTGTATTGTCTACAGATCCGGAACAAATGGCACAACATGCCAAAACGCTGAACTTTATTCTGGACTGCGTATCTGCAGAACATAATATAGATGCTTATTTGAATTTACTTAAAGTAGATGGAACGCTAACTTTGGTTGGTGCTCCAATGGAACCACTTCCGGTAACCTCTTTTAGCCTTATTTTAGGAAGAAGAAGTTTTGCAGGTTCTGCTATTGGTGGAATTGCTGAAACTCAGGAAATGCTGGACTTTTGTGCAGAACATAATATTACGGCCGATATCGAACTAATTGGTGTTGACGAGGTAAACAATGCTTACGAAAGACTATTAAAAGGAGATATTAAATATCGTTTTGTTATTGATATGGCTTCGTTGAAGTAACAAAGGTACAAAGGTACAAAGGTTCAGAGGTTTTAAAATTAGAACTTTGTCTTGCAAACACTAAAATTTTATATAAATACTTAAAAGGTCTGACTATCCCAAAGTCAGACCTTTTTTTATTCTTTAAAAGAATTTAGCATTTAATTCTATATTTTTGAAAAAGCTTAATTAACAAATTTGTCCTTTTGAATAAATACTCGATTCCTACCTTAACTGTTGGTAATATACTTGGAGAAGAAACTTTGGGTATTACCTTATTTCGCCACAGTGTAAGGGGACGAAACGAATTTGAACAACCTCATAAACACGATTTTTACCTTGTTTTTTTTGTAGAGAAAGGTTCTGGAGTTCATAATGTCGATTTTACGCAATATATAGTAAACGATTACCAAGTTTATTTTATCAGACCGGGACAAGTGCACAATTGGTCGTTAAATGTTGATACAACTGGATTTCAGCTCATGCTTTCGTCAGAAATAGTAAATATTTTTTCGAATCTGGGAAAATTTCCTTTTTTTGAGCAAAGTGTTCCGTCCTGTCTTTCGTTAACGAAAGATGAGTTTGAAGCGTTCAAAAAACAGCTTGAGGAAATAGAAACCATATTACCTCAAAATGATTTACTTACCAAAGAAATTGTTTTGCTTCGTTTGCATGTATTGCTAAAACTGTTGCAAAAGGAATTTGTAAATCAGTTTCAGGAACATGATTCTTCGACCAAGCCCGAAAAAGTAATCAAAAGTTTTTCGGTATTAATTGATGAGCATTTTAAAGAAGAATCCTCGGTAAATTTCTATGCCGATAAATTAAATATTACGCCCAATTATCTCAATATTCTTTCGCAAAAATATTTAAAAATGTCTGCGGGCGATTTTATAAAAGAAAGAACAATACTCGAAGCCAAACGTTTGCTTACCAGTACCCATTTATCTATAAAAGAAATTGGTTATCAATTAGGGTTTAATGATAATGCTTACTTCAGTAAAGTATTTAAAAAGTATGCCGGAAAAACACCAGGCGAATTTAAAGAAAGTTATAATTTTTACCATCCTTATCCGTAATATTACCGTAATTGGTTATGGTTTCTCACGATTTTTGCAAAGCAATATCTTCTGTTTATTATAAGAATGTTATTGTAAAATCCTATAACAAAACCAATAATGATAAAATATAATTTATGGAAGATCATAAAATAAGCAGAAAAAAATTCTTAGGATTGGGCGCTGCCGCAACCGGAGCAGCTTTGTTTTCGGGAATTGGAGGAAATGCCGTAGCACAAGTTTTACCAGAGGATAATAAAGGAAATTCATTAAAAGAATACATCTTAAGTAATGTACGATTGGAAGATGGTTTTGAATACAACGAAAAAAATGAAGTTGTTGCCACAAAAACAGCTTTATACAATTTGCACATAGCCAATGGTAAAATAAAAAGTATAACCACAGGAAAATCTACTTTAAAACTAAAAACAGTTGACGCCAAAGGACTTTTGATGCTTCCTGGACTTCGCGATATGCACATTCATATTGATAAAACGTATTATGGCGGAACTTGGAATGCTGCACCAAGAAAAGGATATACGGTAAAAGACATGATTACGCTCGAGCAAAAAATAATTCCGCAATTATTAACGGATTCTCAGCACAAGGCCGAAGAAGCCATTAAATTAATGCAAAGTCAAGGAAGTTATTTTGCACGTTGTCAATGTAATATCGATCCAGTTAGCGGACTAAAAAGTTTAGAGCATCTGCAGGCAGCATTAGAGAAGAATAAAGATAGTTTTGGTTGGGAAATTGTTGCTTTTCCGCAACACGGAATCTTGTATTCGAAATCAGAACCTTTATTGAGAGAAGCGGCTAGTATGGGAATCGATTTTATTGGCGGACTTGACCCAACAAGTGTTGACGGAAATATGGAGAAATCGCTAGATACTATGATTCAAATTGCATTAGATACCAATAAAGGAATCGATATACATTTGCATGAAGGCGTGCCATCTGGTAAAGATGCGATTGAGTATATTATTAAGAAAACCGAAGAGAATAAACAATTACAAGGAAAGACCTATATAAGTCATGGTTTTGCACTTGCCAGAATGGATCCTAAAGATCTTGAGGGAATAGCCGAGAAAATGGGGAATTTAGGAATAGGAGTAGTGTCGACAATTCCGATTGGGAGAACGATAATGCCAATTCCAACTTTGAAAAAATATGGTGTAAAGCTAATGACCGGAACAGATAGTATTGTAGATCACTGGCAACCTTTTGGAACTTGCGATATGCTCGAAAAAGCAAAATTATGCGCCCAACTTTATGGTTGGACAGATGAATATAGCTTGAGTCGTGCTTTGCATATTGCAACAAAAGATGAGATATTACCGCTTAACGATTCCGGAACTCGTGTTTGGCCAGCAGTCGATAGCGAAGCCAATTTTATCTTAGTAAAAGCAACTTGCTCTGCCGAAGCCGTAGCACGTTTACCAAAAAGAGAAGGAGTTTTTTATAAAGGAAAAGTTATCGCTGGTGAAATAGGTTTATAGGTTCAAAGGGACAAAGGGACAAAGTGGCAAAGGTTCAAAGGTTTAGAGATGCAAAGGTATTATGGTCAAATATTATATAGGCATCTCTACAAACAAACCTTTGTCCCTTTGCATCTCTGAACCTTTATGCCTAAAAAAGTAAAACCCCCCAAGCAATTCAACTCTTGAGGGGTTTTTAAAATAAATAATAACCAGTTAAATTTATTTCTTTTTATCTAATTCTTGTTTTAGCAATTTCGCATGCTCTAAATGAGCTGTAAGCGGAGCTATATTGTTTGATGCCCAAAGTTTAATGTCTTGATCTTTTGCATCTTTAGTTGCTTTTTGCAATTCTTCAATTGCTTTTTCGTGACCGTCGATCATCATATCGGCGAATTTTTTGTCAAAATCCAGACCAGATTTTTCGTTTAGTTTTTTATATTCTTCCTGTCCATCTTCGGTTAAGGAAGTTGGTAAAGTAAAGTTTTTACTTGTTGCCAAAGCGCTAACTTCTCCTGCCGATTTTGTATGTTCATCAACCAGCATTTTTCCAAATTTCTTTACCTCAGGATTGGTGCTTTTTTGTTGTGCTAGTTTTCCAATTTCGATTTCGGCCAAATTTACTTCGGCAATGTCAACTAAATACTCAGAGTCGTCTTTTTTATCTGCAATAGAGTCAAATTTTGCTTCGTTTGTGTCTTCGGCAACTTCTTTTGGATCCTCTTGTTTTGTTTCGTTTTTACAAGAGTTCAAGAATATAACAAGAAGTCCTGCTCCTAAAATTGCTTTTCCGGCTAATAGTATCTTTTTCATGATTTTATAGTTTAAATGTTTATAATGTAAAGTTATTGAGATCTATAAAGCTTCTCTTACAGTATTTTAGAATAATGTTATAGGATTTGGATATTTTAAAAATTTATGTTTTCATAAAAGTTAAACCTCTTCATTAATACCCTATTCTGTTATTACTATACCTTTTGCTGGTAGATTTTGTAAATATTGTCTGATATTTTTACTAGATGGCTTTCGTACTTGTTAGCCTATTATACACAAACTTAACTTCACTAAAACCAATACTTCACTATGGCACATTTCTCAGAGCAGGTACATATTACCATCAATAGTTTTACTCAAAACGTTATTTATTACGATTTAAAGCTGTCACAAAAAATGGCAGATCATCATCATTTTTCGTTTGTTTGGCAATATACCGGTAAAGCCGTTATAAAACCCGAAGATCAAGCCAAAGCAATGAGAAAATACATTGGCGATGAAGTAATTTTTACATTCAAAAGTTTAACCGGAATCAGGCTTATGAGTAAAGGACTCATAACCGAGATTTCTTCGATTGATGTACATGGTGGTGCCGCCGGTTTGCATATTGCAGGAATAAGCCATACTAAAGTAATTGATGGAATATCTAAATCCAGAACTTATCTAGAACGAGGAATGGACGACATTGTTCTGGATTTATTGGGTGAAGGTCCTACAGAGTTTTATCAAAGAGAAGCTATCAGATCGACCTATATGAAGGAATTCAACTATATGGCGCAGTACAATGAAACCAATTTCAATTTTCTTAAAAGACTGGCAACGCGTTATGGTCAATGGTTTTATTTTGATGGCATGCGTATGCAGTTTGGGCAACTAAAAAGTTCTAAAGTTAAACTCATCAACGGCGCGTCTATGCATAAATTTAAGATTCAGGCTAATATGACTTCGCACGCCATATCGCTTGG
>NZ_JPRK01000013.1 GCF_000832125.1 Flavobacterium hibernum
TTGTCATTTCGACGAAGGAGAAATCTCACGCGCTGATCGATAAAGATTGGTGAGTTTCTCGTGTGATTTCTCCTTCGTCGAAATGACAAAATTATGAAGTGTGCAGCTGTACACAATGATAGCGCGGAAACAAAAAGCCTCGATTTTAATCGGGGCTTTTTGTTATAAAAAACTATTGAGTTTTACTCTACATCTAAATAAGGATTTAAAACTTCGGCTAGCTCGTTGAGCCAGTAAAAGCTGTTTTCTAATTTGATGATTTCTTGTTGAGGTGTTTCGTCTTGTCGGATGACGCCTAAAGCCAATACATAATTTGCTTGCCTTAATGCTTTTGCCATTTCGCCAGGCGTAATGGTTGTGTTGAAGAAATTGATTAGCCTTGTTTCGGCTTCTTTGGAAAGGGTGTTTGTACTCATAACTTGACATTTTAGCGAGTTTAAAACCTAAGTTGATAACGTTACTATTGTTTCCGATAGTGTCGTCATACCACAAAGGTAAATTTTGTTTAAATTTTAATGTCGTAGTTTAAGAGCCGCAAATGTAGTAAAATTCGTTATTTATATGAGGTGATTTTCTTATAAATTTAAATCTCTAGTCATAATTATGAGAAGTCTCTTGACTTCGTGCCTTTTCCAATAATCCGCAAAGAAAATTAAAATAAAAAAGGAAAGGGATATAAAAGTGAGCTAATACAATAAAAAACCTTATGCATTAGTAGTCTTACGCTTCTTCACGGCGTCAAAGCCCTTTCGGAACTTTACTACATAGCATAAGGCAAATCTTATTTCGTTCTTAACGATCGTCGTTTAAGAACCGCAAATATAGTAAAATCCGTTACTGGATTATAATAACTTTCTTACAAAACTGGATATCTAGCCCTGATGGGAGGGAAAATCCTTTTGTGCCGGTCCCGAGGCTTCGGGAGGCACAAAAGATTTGGAAGGACAGCAGGAAATAGCTCCTAATTATTCTTTGGATTATTTTTATGGATATAACTTTCTAACATATTGTTAATTATGAAAATAAATTCAAGAATTGTATAACACTTTTGGCTTGTTTTTGAGGGAACTTTGGGTTATAGATTTTTAAATACGTAACCTTAAAATTTTCAAGTTATGCCAGATGCAAGAATTAAAAACGAAAAACAGTATCAAGCACTTTTAGAAATTGGCTATAGTAAAGAAAAAGCGGCTCGAATTGCCAACACACCAGATGCTGGCGAAAAAGGCGGGAGAGCAAAGCCTTATGACGAATGGACGAAAGCAGAATTGTATCAGCAGGCTAAAAGAGTTGGTATTCCTGGAAGATCATACATGAGCAAAAAGAATTTAATTCATTCGCTTAGAACAAATTAAAGAAAAGTATAAGTCAATTAAGAAAACCGAAACCAAAATAACGCTAAGAAAATGAATACTGCAAGAACTCAAAAACTAATGAATGAGCTAATTAAGACGCCACATTTGGTGCTTGATAAGTTGGATTTGGTTTATGTGAAAAATCAGGATTTGCCAATAGAGCGCTTTAAAAACGAGGAAGGTTTTGTTTATAAAAAAAACGGACGCTTTATTAAGCAAAAAAGCGAGTTGAAACGCTTTAGTAGTTTGGTGCTTCCGCCGGCTTGGGTAAATGTTCAAATTTCTGATTTATCAAATGGTCATTTGCAAGCGGTTGGGTTAGACGATAAAAACCGAAAACAATATAGATATCATCCGAAATGGAATTTGATTCGGAATCAAACCAAGTTTTTTAAAATTGCTGAGTTTGGTAAAAAATTGCCTTCGATTAGAAAACAAGTCGATTTAGATTTGGAACAAAAAGAGTGGTCTAAAGAAAAAGTAGTTGCACTGGTCATTCGGTTAATGGAAGAAACGCATATTAGAATTGGAAACGAAAAGTATGCAAGAGATAATAAATCGTACGGACTTTCGACTTTAAGAAAACGCCATATTAATATCAATAAAAACTCTCTTCGGTTTGAATTTACTGGAAAAAAAGGAGTGAAGCACACGATTACGACCAGAAACAAGCAATTGGTAAAATTGGTGAGTCGATGCGAGGAAATTCCGGGGTGGGAAGTTTTTAAATATTATGATAAAAACGGCGAAAGAAAAGTGCTCGACAGCCATATGGTTAACGAATACTTACACGAAATTTCGGGCGAATATTTTAGTGCAAAAGATTTTAGAACCTGGGCGGCATCGATTGTGTTTTTTGAAACTTTGATGGAAATAGGAACTACAACCGACGAAAAGGAAATTAAAAAGAACATTCTATCTGCTTTTGACACAACGGCCGAAGCACTTGGAAATACAAGAAATGTTTGTCGAAATTACTACGTTCATCCATTATTGGTGTCGACTTATGAAGACAGTTCGATTGAACAATATTTTGACAGGGCAAAAAAATGCCCAAGCAACAAAGAATATTTTTCGCATACCGAAATTGCATTTTCAGAACTGGTACAAAACTATCAAATCGATTTGTCGTAAAACAAATTTGATTGTGCTAATAAATTAATATTTAGAGTTAATACATCTCTTTTAAAAGTATGAAATTTGAGTAACAAACAAATCATTATCAACTAAAAATTCAAGCTTATGTTACGTTATACAGTTATTTTTATCATTCTTGCTATAGTAGCCGGAATATTTGGTTTTGGAGGAATTGCTGCAGGAGCGGCAAGTATTGCTAAAGTTTTATTCTTCATCTTTTTGGTCTTATTCGTTATATCACTAATTAGTGGAAGAAAAAGAATTTAAACTAAACGTAGTTTAAAAAACAAATAAAAAACGACACATATATCTCGGTAAATGTGTCGTTTGCATTTTGAAAAATATAAAATATAGAATTATGGGAACGAAAAGTGGTGCTTATCAAGATGTTTACATTAAGAGAGACAACGAAATGGTGAGTTTAAAGAATGATGTGACAGATTTTTGCGAAAAATATTTAAAACCTGTGCATCCTAAAAATTGGGATTGGTCGACACGCGATTTTGAAAATCCTAAAAACGATCCAACAATTGCCGAGGCAAGAGCTATTGGAAATGTTGTTTTTAAGGATTTAAACGATAAAAAAGAGACAGATGTAGATCTTTCGACAATGAATAATGTTGAAGCGATTAAAGCATATTTAGATCCGAAGAGTAAAAATAACGATTTTAATATGGAGGAATTTGCTTTTGCTTTGAAAGTAGAACTCGAACATGGAAAAATTAAAGATGTCAATGTAACCAACAATCATCCGTTTTTAACCGCGATGATTGCTCTTGCGCACATGACCGAAAGTCTTACTTATTACAAAAGACTTAAGGTTATGGAAGCCGAAGGCGAGATTTATGAGATTCTGCGAAAAATAGAAAACTCAAAAATTGGAAAGGAAAAATGGTACAAAGAATTGGGTAAAGCCGAATTGGAATTGATTGAAGCCAAAGCCGGATTGGCAGAAAGACTGCAAAAAATGGATGATATTCCGGTTTTAGAAAAAATAGGGGATTAGTTTTTTAGAGAGATTCAAAGGTTCAAAGGTTCAAAGGGACAGAGGTTCTGAGTTATGCAGGTTTAGAAGTACAAAGGGACAAAGGTTCAGAGGTTTTAGTTTGGTGTATTTAGTTTAACACCAATTTTCCCTTTGAACCTTTGTCCCTTTGTTTCTTTGAACCTAAAAAAAGACTAAACTTTTTTAGAATCCTCTTCCTGAATGTCATCTTCGATGTATTCTTCTTCCTCTTCGTCGTCCTGGTCGAGATCTTCTAGGTCTTCTTCGGTTTCATTAAAATCGTCAGAAGGATTGTCTAATTCGTCGTTTACTTCGTTTAAATTTCCGTCGATGTCTAGTTCATCCTCTTCGTCTTCGCCTTCCTCGAGTTCGACTTCGTAGATATCGTCATTGTTATCTTCAAGGTCACGATCTTTATGAAAATCGTCGTCTAAAGTGTCTAAATCATCTTCCTGAAAATCTTTCTCGTCAGGATTTGGTTTATTCGGGTTATGTCCGTCTCTTATTGTGTAACCGCGATTGGCAATTTCTCTGTTGTTATCTTCGGCACGTTTTATTTTGTCGAGATTAAAAAGATCTTCGTTTGTTGGAGTAGTTCTTTGGTTTGAACTCTCAATTTTAAGATCTCTTTTTAATGCGCTATTTTTTTTATCTGTAGTGTTCATGATGCTTGATTTTAAATTTATATTAAACAAATCTAAGTCTGAAACTAAGTTATTGTATTACAGAATTGTATTGCATAATTGTATAGTTAACAGATGGTTGTATTTTATAGCATAAAAAAACCGCTATTCGTAAGAATAACGGCATCTTTAGTTTTTTGCGTTTTTGAATTTGATATTTAGTTATCGTTTCGTTCTAAATCGTCATCATCAAAATGATCTTCATCTTCAATGTGTTCTTCTTCGTCAAAATCATCAGTTCGATCAAGTTCATCTTCTTCGTGCTCTGTATTGGTAATATGATCGTCTTCATTTACAACTTGTTCTTCGTTTGGAATATTTTCATTTCTAAAAATATTATCGCTTTTAAGAAGGTTGTCAATCGCATTGTCAATTATTATTTGAGTATCCAGATCTAAGTGTCCGCTTTTGTATTTCTGCTGAAAATAAATTTCGGCTTCCTGATAGGTATAATCTGTATATGTTTCCATTATTTGAGTATTTAAGATTGTTATGTTACAAAGTTATCGCTCAAGCTAAAAAAAGGCTTACAGAATTCTAAAATGGAGTTCTATAATACACAGGTGTTTAGAATACAATTTAAGTAAAAAATGATATAACTTATCTGATAATCAAGCTGGTAATTTTATCAAATATTAATTAATAAAAATTATTACCATGAAAACTACTAATAATGCAAAAGAAAGCACTTCTAAAGAAGAAGTAAAAAAAGGAGTAACAAAACCAAAATCAGATGCAGCCTCTGGATTGACAGATTTATTTGAAGATGGATTAAAGGACATTTACTGGGCCGAAAAGGCTTTGACTAAGGCAATACCTCAAATGACCAAAAATGCAACGTCAGCAGACTTAATAGAGGCTTTAAACAGCCATTTGACCCAAACCGAAGAACATGTGATTCGTTTAGAGAAGGTTTTTGAGTTAATTGGTAAAAAAGCTTCGGCAAAAAAATGTGATGCAATGGCGGGTTTAATTGAAGAAGGAAAAGGAATTATTGAAGAAACCGAAGTAGGAGGTGTGCGTGATGCAGGTATTATTGCGGCTGCGCAAAAAATAGAACACTACGAAATTGCTACTTACGGCACTTTAAGACAGTTTGCAGAAACACTTGGTTTGGCCGAAGCAGCAACAATTTTAGAGCAAACGCTTGAAGAGGAAAAATCTGCAGATAAAAAGCTAACCATAATTGCTGTCGATGCAGTAAATCTTGAAGCGGCAGAAACAGAATAATGGAAAAAACAGATTTCTAAAAAGTGCAGCTCTTATGTTGCACTTTTTTGGTTTATAACATAAATTTTATAATGAGATAGGAGAGGTAATCTTTGCTAATTCTAAAAATGAAATTGTTGAAGTTTCTTTTTTACCAACGATCAAAAACTAGAGAAATGAAAAAAGAAGTTTTAGTTGGCTGCTCGAGCTTTAATAATAAGCTTTGGAAGGGAGTTTTTTATCCTGACAACTTGTCATCCTCAAGGTGGTTTGAGTTTTATTGCCAGCGCTTTAGCACATATGAGTTCAACGGAAGCTTTTATAGGTTTCCAACTGTAAAAGTGTTTGGTAATTGGTATAAAAAAACGCCTGAGAATTTTATTTTTTCCGTTAAAGCGCCAAAAGAAATTACTCATATTAAGAAATTTGTTGATTGCGAAGATCGAATTTTGGAGTTTTATAAGGTTTGCGAAATGGGTTTAAAAGAGAAATTAGGTTGTGTTTTATTTCAATTTCCACCCAGTTATCAGTTTAATTCAGAGAAACTCAGTCAAATTATCAATAATTTAGAGCTAAAGTTTAAAAATGTAATCGAATTTCGACACGAAAGTTGGTGGAATCAAGAAGTTTGGGACGCTTTTCTAGATAATAATATTACGTTTTGCAGTGTAAGCCATCCTCAATTACCACAAACTATTTTTAAAGATTTTCCGCTTATTTACATCAGACTTCATGGTGTTTCTACGATGTTTTACTCAAGTTACTCACCTGAAGAATTACTTTATATAAAGAATGTAATTAATTTAAAATCAGGATTTATATATTTTAATAATACTGCAAGTGAAGCTGGGATTTTAAATGCGTTAGCTTTAAAAGGTATGTTGGAATGAGGTTGTTGTTTTTTGAATAAAATGCCAAAAAAAACGCAAAGTTCGCAAGGTTTGATTCTTTGCGAGCTTTGCGTAAATTTTAGCACTCTTGGCAGTTAAAAAACTACAATTTTAAATTGCCTTCAATTCCGTCATCCATTGTTTTTCCTGTTACAAAAGCAGTTGCCATTTTTGCAATTGCTACCATTTTTCCGTTTTTGTTGTTCCAGTAATAACCATCTTCCGGAACTACTTTAATAACACTTAAATTTGGGTCATCTTCTCCTTCTGGCATCCAGACTTTTACAATAGGATTCCATAATTCTTTAATTGTTTCTCTATCGTAAGAAATACTTGCGTTTCCGTGTATAGTAAGGAATTTATCGTGCGGTTCAGAGAAAAATAGTTCGACTTGCGGATTAAGGCTAATTTCTGCATTATGACTGCTGTTTCTATCTGATAAAAACCACAGTTGTCCCAGATCATCAATTTTTTGTACCGCCATAGGGCGCGATTGTAGTCTATGCTCATTATAAGTACAAAACATGCACGTTTTTATATTTTCTGCCAAGTCTTTTATTTTTTCGACGGCAAATTCGTTTGTAAGGTCTTTATGATCTCCCATGATTTTATCTTTTACTTTATTAATAGATTTGTTATAATTAAAGTGCTCATTTAGTGAGTGCTGTAATTTTTATTTTGTTGTTAATAACTTGATAATAGTAAAGTTGATGATTTTATAACCTTTGAGCTTATACAATTAATTTAAAAGATTATGAGATTTCAAGTATCGATTATTAGGATGATATTTAAAAAGCGATTGATTAGTCTATATATTTGGTTACCTTTGAGAAAGAAAATACCCAATTACCTAACTTTTTATGACTGATTTAACGATATTTTACACGGACGACGATGAAGATGATTTGAGTATTTTTACTGATGCGGTCGAGTCTTTGTCCAAAAAAATACAGCTTCAGACGTATTCTGGAGGCGAAAAGTTGCTAAAAGCAATTTATAATCCACCACCAACACCAAATGTCGTATTTTTAGATTTGAATATGCCTGGCAAGAACGGCTTTGATGTTCTTACGGAGCTTAGAAATTCTGAAGAAAAAAATGATATTCCGGTAATTATTTTCTCAACATCAAATGAGCCAAGTATAATTGAAAGATGCCGCAAACTTGGGGCTAATTATTTTATTACAAAACCTGTTTTGATGAAAGATATAATAAGATCGATCGATCATGCGCTCGAAATCGATTGGAATAAATTTAAACCAACCGATAAGGATTTTGTATATAAATCTTAAAAATGTATTATAAATCAGGAATATAAATGTCAAAAGTGGCGCCTTTATCTTTTTCGCCACTTGCCTTAATAATTCCTTTATGGTTTTCTACGATCTTTTTTACGATGGCTAGACCAATCCCGGTTCCTGAGAATTCACTTTCGGTATTTAAGCGTTTAAAAACCTCGAAAATGCGTTCTTTGTATTCGTCTTCGAAACCAATTCCGTTATCAGAAATTTTAAGGTGATAATACATTTTATCAGGAAAATCGACCTTATGTTTTATGGTACTTCCTTTAATTCTATTGGCTTTGATATCGATAATTGGCGCAACATCTTTTCGAGAAAACTTTAACGCGTTTCCAACCAGATTTTGCAATAATTGTCTAAACTGAAACGGAATAACTGTAGCTTGTCCAAGAGGATGAAACTTTATTTGAGCATTTTTCTCTTCGATACGTTCAGAGAAATCATTTTCGATCTCTTCGACAAAATCATCCAAATTTACTTTTACAAAAACTCTTTCGGCAGAATTGGTTCTCGAATAGGTCAAAAGATCTTGTATTAAGGTTTGCATTCGCTTTGCAGCAAATTCAATTCGGCCAAGATAAGTCTTTGCAATTCCTGATATATTTTGCTCATCTAAGTCGGCCAAACGACTGGCAAAAGTTTGAATTTTTCGAAGTGGTTCTTGTAAATCATGACTTGAAATATAGACAAAAGATTGCAGTTCAATATTCATATTAATCAAGTCCTTATTTTTGAGTTCTAACTCTGCAGTTCGTTCGTGAACTTCTTCTTCAAGCTGATTCGTAAAATCTTTTTGATCCTGTATATCAGTACTTGTACCAACCCACATTTGAATATTTCCTTTAGTGTCTTTTTGAGCAATGGCTCTGCTTAATTGCCATCTGTATTCGCCATCAAAACGTCGAAAACGATGTTCTAACAAAAAGTCATTTCCTGTTTTTATAGCTTCCATCCAAGCGTTTATATTTTCTTCGCGATCTTCTGGATGTACAATTTGCAACCAGCCATCTTTATCAATTTGAGTTTTATTAAAACCTGAAAAAGTGTAAACAGATTGATTAAAATAATTCAAATTTCCCATTGCATCGCTTGTCCATACAAACTGTGGCATTGAATCTGCAAGAAGCCTGAATTTTTCTTCTTTTTTTCTTAAAACTTCCTGATTGTTCTTTTCATCTGTAATGTCCAGAACAGTTCCCAACATTTTTGAAGGTTCTTTATTATCATCAAAAAAGATCTTTCCATGCGCTCTAATCCAGGAAATAGAATTGTCTGGTTTTATAATTCGGGATTCGTATTTGTAAATACTTGTTTTTAGAGCCTGCTGAAATGCTTTTTCAAGAACGATTTTATCATCAGGATGTATTTGACTAAGTAGTTGCAAACGTGTTAATTCGGTGTTTTTATCGAGTCCAAAAACAGTCAGTAAATTTTCCGAATAAATTAGTTTCTGCGAAGGTATATCTAAATCCCAAGTAGCAATTTCTGCAATTTCTGCCGCTAATCTTGCTCTTTGTTCTGCATCTTCCACTTTTTTTCGGGCTTCCACTTTGTCCGTAACATTATTTACGGTCACCATTACACCAGAAATATTGCCTTCTTTTTCAAACAATGGCGTGTATTGGTAATCGAGGTAAAATGCTTCGAGTTTTCCTCTAATATCGACATATGCTATCGATTCGTTTTCTTTTACAATTTTACCTTTTATAAGCACTTCATCCAGTAATTCAGGATATTTTTGGTCAATTAATTCCGGAAAAACGTCGAGCAAAGGTTTACCAATAGTTTCTTCTTCGGTTTTATGCCAAAGTGTGTTCATCATGGTATTGTTTGCTAATTCTATAATATGTTTTTCTCCTCTAAAAATTGCCATTGCAATAGGAGATTCCATTACTAATTTTCTAAAAGCCTTTTCACTTTCACTCAATAAATGCCTTGCTTTTACAGCTTCGGTAACTTCATAAGTAACAATTATAACTCCGGTAACAGCATTATTTTCTTCTCTTAAAGGATGAAAAACTAGATTAAAATAACAAACTTCCTGTTTTCCGTAACGGTTTAAGGTTACCTCTAATTCATCTGTATAATAAGGAACTCCATTTTCATAAACTTTAGAAAGTAAAGGATGAACAATATTTTTAGCCTCGGGAACTACGTCAAATACAGGCTTATTTAAAATATCATCTTCCGTTTTATCGACAATTTGAAGGTAAGCAGTATTGGCCATTTCGACAATCAAATCGGCACCTTTAAGAATTGCGATACCAAGCGGAAGCTGTTTTACAGTATTTCTAAAACGTTTTTCGCTTTCTTCAACAGCACTGCGGGAAATAACCTGAAGTGTTACGTCGTTTGCAATGGTAACAATTCCGGAAATTGTTCCGTCAGGCTCTTTTAGGGCTTCATAAATTACGTTAATAAAGGTATTTTCGATTTTTCCTTTTCGAATTAATTTCACAGGAAGTTCGTATGCCGTAAATTTTTCGCCTGTATTATAAACGGTTTCCAAAATAGCTTCTAAACCTTGACCTGTAGCTTCTGGCAATGCTTCAAAAACAGGTTTGTTGATAACGTCTTCTATTTTTCTTTCCCAAATTTCAAGCATCAGCTCATTTGCAATTTCAATAATATGATCTTTTCCTCGAAAAATGCACATCGCATTTGGGGTTTGCAAAATATTATTTAAGTAACGCTGATTGCTGTTTTCTAGCTTTTTAAGAATATTAACCTTGTCTGTAGTTTCATTACAGATAACAAGTACACCATTTATTTTTCCTTCATCATTATTTACAGGACTGTAGCTAAAAGTCCAGTAAACGTCTTCCATTTTTCCGTTTCTATAAATGGGCAATAATTGGTCTTCGTGCCAAGTAGCTTCACCTTTTATAAGAACCTGATCGATTAAGGGTTTAATAAAATCCCAGATTTCAGGCCAGAATTCAGCACCTTTTTGACCTAAGATTGCGGGATGTTTTCCGTCATTCCCAAGACTCGGGCGATAAGCATCATTGTAAAAGCAAATATGATCCGGACCCCAAAAAAGGAACATTGGAAATTTAGAATTTAAAAGAATTCCCAAAGTTGTACGCAAACTCTGAGGCCATAATTCTACAGAACCCACTGAGGTTTTACTCCAGTCTTTAGCGCGTGTTAGTGCGCCCATTTCGCCTCCATTGGCTAGAAAATCGTGGTTTGTAGTATTCATTAAGGTCTATATTTGGTATTGGTTAAAGCAATTTGATTTAGTAAATAAATATAGTGATGACTAAATTGATTTATATAATTGTTAAAATTAGTAAAATTATTATTGATTTTATTTTGATTTTTTGAATGAGATAAGATTTAAAGCAATTGAGTTAATTAAATTTTATTCGAATGATGAAATTTGATAGAACACTAGATTTAAAATAATCTCAATTAAAATTCAGATCATGAAAAAGGAACAAAAACATGAAACCGACTATATAAAAAAATATCAGGACGAGGGTTTCACTTCAAATTTTTTATTTGAAGATGGAGTTTTATTAGATTCAGAAACAAAGTACGCCTACCAGCCCAACGAAATTTTTATTGTGGCTCATCATCGCTACGAAGGTATGAGCGATCCTGATGATATGTCTATTTTGTATGTAATTGAAACAAAAGACCAGAAAAAAGGAACTCATTTAATAGGCTACGGTCCAACGGCAGACCTTGAAGAAGCTGAGTTTTTTAAAGATATACCCAAAGAAAACTACTCTAAAAACGCGGATATTAATAAACTTACTTAGGTTTAAGTATTAGGTGCAAAGGTTCAAAGCTTCAAAGGCTCAGAGGTTCAAAGTGGCAGAGGTTTATTAGGAAAGGTTATTTCTAGTAGGCTTGAGCTCTTGTACTTATAAGTATGGCAAATTTTAAGTAGAATTGCCTTTGAACTTGTGTATTTTTTTATCTCCAAATAAGCCTTAAGTAAAATTATGAAATATCTGTACGGAATTGTATAAGGTATTGATTAGCAATATGTCTGAAATTTGAAATATCAAAATAAGATAAAACCAAAGTTGTGTTTTGTACGTAAATAACTACTAACCACTTTGCTCAACCCAAAACAAAACCAAAATGAAAAAACTATACTTAAACACTGGAGGATTTGACGCTATTTTTAATGATCTTAAAGACAGTTTTGATGGCGAATTATCAATTGATTCTAATAATGAATATAAATTAATTATTAAGTCAAAATGGGCAAGAGGAACGATAAGCGGTGTTTGTTTTGATGACAGAATGATACACATGAATTTTGATCTTACTCTAAATCATGATGTAATGTTAAGTATAGAATCTTTCCGTTCATTACCAGTATTTTTTCTTCATTGCGACAATGGGAATCTTATTCATAGTTTTGGTGCTAATGGGGACAAAAAAAGTATTAAAAAGGATCAAACTGGTATTTTGAGCAATACCTCTGTTATTAATAATGTTTTATATTTTGAAAGTCATAAGCGTATTCAGTTTTCTTTAATTGGAATGCCTACTAAAGCTTACGATGATCAAAGTTTGGAAGTAATTACTCAATTGAAGAGAAAATTTACCAGAGCATCAGGAAGATATATTTATGTGGGTGCCGAGAGTTTAAAAATATCAAAAAAATGGCAAGAACTAAAAACACTTCCACAGCAAGGAATTGTTAGAAACTTGCTTCAAAAAATAATTCTAAACGATATTATTGAGCTAGAGATAGTTCAACATAGTTATAGTTATCTTGAAACTTTTGATCCCATTATAAATTTGGCCAATAAGCAGATTATTGGAATCAAGAGAATTTCAAATATGAGCCTTTCAGAAGTAATTTACGCCGCAGGATTAGCTAGCCGTCACTATTTGCCCCGTATTTTTAAAGAGAAATATCATTTATCCTATAAGCCATTCAATCAAAAATTGGCTAGCTAATGCACTTTTTAGATTTCTATTTCAAAAAAAACAGCTCAAAAAGCTGTTTTTTTTTGTCACAATAATTTCATCGCACTAATAAAAAACTCAGTTCCTTAGCAACTTAGAACCTTACAATCTTTTTTACAAAGCATTATTCTTTTTCGTAATAGATGATAAAATAAACCATAATTAGATTTAAGCAAAGTGAAACTGAATTTGTGATAATTATAGGGAGATCATTTTTTAAAATGCCATAGATAATCCATACCAAAATACCGAAAGTAAGGATGCTAAAAGTTTTAAGCGAGATTTCTTTTACCTTTTTCGTTTTCCACACTTTTATAATTTGGGGAATTACAGAAATGGTTACACAAGTTCCTGCAAAAAGTCCTATGATATCAATGAAATTCATGGTTTTTGTGTTTATAAAATGTTATCCACTCACTAATTCTCCGCCATTTATGTGTATAAATTGTCCGGTAATGTAACTACTATCTTCGCAAGCCAGGAAAACATAAGCTGGAGCTACTTCTGATGGTTGTCCAGCTCTTCCCATCGGATTATTTTTTCCAAAATCGGCCAATGTATCAAAACTAGCGACAATCAAAGGCGTCCAAATAGGTCCGGGAGCAACACCATTAACTCTTATTTTTCTTTCGGCAAGTATTCTTGATAATGATTTTGTAAAACTTACAATTGCGCCTTTTGTGCTGGCATAATCTATTAAATGATCGCTGCCACGATAAGCTGTAACAGAACTTGTATTGATAATTGTGTCGTTTTCCTGAAGAAAAGGTAGAGCGGCTTTAGTAATGTAAAAATAAGGGTAAATATTGGTTTCAAACGTTTTGTGAAGCTGCGATGCAGTTATTTTTTCCAATTCTTTTTGCGGAAATTGAACCGCAGCATTGTTTACAACAATATTTATTTTCTTAAATAACGAATGACATTTTTTTACGGCACTTTTACAAAACTTTTCGTCCTTTAAATCTCCGCTAATCAGCAGGCATTGTTGACCTTCTTTTTCAACGAGTTCCTTGGTTTTTTGTGCATCTTTATCTTCTTTCAAATAAACAATAGCAACATTAGCGCCTTCACGGGCAAAATGTACAGCAACACTTCTGCCAATTCCGCTATCGCCACCAGTTATAAAAGCGACTTTTCCTAATAGTTTTCCACTTCCAGTGTAGTTTTCTCTAATGATTTGTGGTTCAGGACGCATTTGATGTTCGTTACCCGGAAGGCTTTGTTTTTGTTCAGGAAATGTTTTAATATTTTTCATAACGCCTTTGCTTTAAACTAATTAATCAATCTCTAAAGTAGTTGTTCCTTTAGATAAAAATTAACCGAAATAAATTTAAGATTGTCTCAATAAATTTTTGCAGGATTTTTAATACGAAACATGGGAATTATGTAACGAATTATAATTTGTAAAAAAAATAGTTCTCTTTTTTTTATATAAATTTGAGAGTTTATCTTTCATTAGTTAAAATAGAGAATAAGCTATTTAAATGGCAGTTTTTAAAGGTAATTTTAAACAAAAACATGAGAATTCATAAAACTTTACTTCCCACAACAGCATGGTATTAATCGTAGACGATATAAAGGCAAATATAATTGCCCTAAAGAAAACATTGGAATTGCACAATATCGATGTTGATACGGCTGAGTCTGGAGAGGAAGCCCTGAAGAAAATTCTGAAAATAAATTATTGCTTAATTATCATGGATGTTCAAATGCCGGGACTTGACGGTTTTGAAGTTGTGAAAATCCTCTCTGGCAATCAAAGAACCAAAGATATTCCTGTTATATTTTTATCAGCATTAAATATCGAAAAAAAATACATTTTTAAAGGATACGAAACCGGTGCTGTCGAATATATTACAAAACCTGTCGATACTGATTTGCTTATTTTAAAAGTAAAAACATTCCTAAAAATTTACGAACAGCAAAATGAATTAAAAGGTATTAAAGATCTTCTTTCTAAAGAAATTAAAATTCGAAAAGAAGCACAAGATAATCTCGAGATCAAAATCGCAGAAAGAACCAAAGAGTTGGTTTTGAAAAACGAAGAACTAGAGATGAAAAACCATGAACTACAGCAATTTTCCTGGGTAGTTTCGCACGATTTAAATGAACCCATTCGCAAAATTCAAATCTTTATTAAAATAATAAAAGAACTTTATTTGGCCGATGATGCAAAAGCCGTCGATTATGTAGATCGTACCATTAAATCTGCTGAAAGAATGCAGACTTTAATTACAGATCTTTTGGCTTATTCGCGATTATCATCGCAGGTTAAACCAGAAATGACGGATTTAAATGTGGTGTTGCAAGAAGTACTTTCAGATTTTGATTATCTAATCGAACGAAAAAATGCGACAGTAAAAACAAGTGAACTCCCAACAATCGATAGTATACCAAGTCAATTGAGACAGGTTTTTCAAAATTTAATTGGAAACGCATTAAAATTCTCCGGAAACTCGGAAAATCCATTAATCGAAATTACCTCGGAGTTAATCTCAAATAAAGCGTTTAACAGTCCAGTTTCTCCAGATGGAAAGTTTTGTAGAATTATAGTAAAAGACAACGGAATTGGTTTTGATGAAATTTATCTCGATCGAATATTTATTATTTTTCAAAGTTTAAACGATCGCCAATCTTACGAAGGAACCGGAATTGGTTTGGCAATTGCAAAAAAAATCATCGAAAAACATAACGGATTAATCACAGCAAAAAGTCAGATAGGAAAAGGTGCAAGTTTCATTATTGTGCTACCTCTCAAATACGAATAAATATAATTTATAAGGATGAAGAACAACTTTAAAAGGAATTTATTAATTAGTTCATTAGTTTCGTTACTGGTACTAATGATTAGCTCTACAGCCTCATTTTTAAGTATAAGAAGTTTATTAGACAGTAACTCTTGGATAAAACACACGCAAGAGGTTATTTATAATTTAAATGAAGGGTCTGCCTTAGTTACTGAAGCACAAACCAGCATGCGAGGTTACTTAATTACTGGCGACGAGCAATTTGTAGATCGTTACCATCAATCAGAAGAAAAATCAAACAATTATTTTGAGAAGGTAAAAGAACTTACAGTCGACAATCCTGCGCAACAAAAAAGATTAAATGAATTGGATGTTCTGAGAGACAACTTTTTTAAATATTTAAACAATCAAGTTGTTAAAAAGAGCTTAGGAAAAAATTCAGTCACATTTGATCTCAACGAGGGCAGAAAAATGATGAATGAATTGCGTGAGCGCATTAAAACTATTGAGTCTACAGAGCAAAATCTTTTAAAAATACGAAACGAAAACTCAGATCGTTACGGTTCTTATAGTATCATTTTAATTATTGTTGCCTTTATAATTGCTTTTGTAATTTCGATAGTATTCTTGGTTAGAATTTTAAAAGACTACAATGAGCGTGCTCTTCTGCAACTTGAATTAGAAAAAAAGGACAAAGAAACTGCTGAAAGAATTGAAGCAATTAGTACAATTGCGGGAAATATTTCTAACGGAAACTACGACATTCGCGTAGACGACACAAAAAGAGATGCTCTTGGAAGTGTTGGAGAATCACTAAATAATATGGGTGTTTCCTTAAAAACATCATTTAATTTATTGTCTCAAAAAGAATGGATGCAAAGTGGTCTGGCCAGTTTAAATAATGTAATGTTGGGCGATAAAACACTTCAGAAATTATCTAAAGATATTATCGAATTTTTATGCAATTATACTAATAGCAGTGCTGGTGTTTTGTATGTTTTAGAAGAAGATGAACTATACGTTGCCGGAGGTTATAGTTATATACCGAGCAAAAATCGCGAACGTATTAAAAAAGGCGAGGGCTTAATTGGTCAGGCAATTGTTTCTCGAAAAATACTTGAATTAAAGACTTTGTCCCCAGATGATATTCAGATTAATTATGCTTTAGGACAATTAAAACCAACACACATTGTAGCTGTTCCGTTATTTGATACAAGAATTGAGGGCGCGGTAGAATTGGCAAGTATTTATGGATTCTCAGAATTGCATTTAGAGTTCTTGAAAAATGTTTCGAATAACATTGGAATTGCAATTAAAGCAACTCAAAATAGAAAAAGAGTGCTGGAATTATTAGAAGAAACCAAATCTCAGTCTGAAGAACTTCAAGTCCAGCACAGTGAGCTAGAGGCTATTAATGCTGAGTTAGAGGCGCAAACAGAGAAACTTCAGGCATCTGAAGAAGAATTGCGTGTACAACAAGAAGAATTGGAACAAACCAATGAAGAATTGTCTGAAAGAAGTGTTTTATTGGAAGAAAGAAATAACGAAATCCAAAAGAAATCAGAAGCTTTAGAGCTAACAACGCGCTACAAATCAGAATTCCTGGCAAATATGTCGCACGAATTAAGAACGCCTTTAAACTCAATTTTACTTTTGAGCCGTTTGCTGTCTGAAAACAACAATAAAAGCATGGTTGCTGAAGAAATTGAGTTTGCAAAAGTAATTCAGAGTTCGGGTAATAGTTTATTGGGATTGATCGATGAGATTTTGGATTTATCTAAAATCGAAGCCGGAAAAATGGAGATGGAATTTTTAGATGTTTCGACCAAAGAAATTACAGATAATTTATGGAACCTATTTCATTTGTTGGCAAAAGAAAAAGGAATCACTTTTGAAATTATTTCTAAGGATGCGCCAGTTGTTATAAAAACAGACAAAATGCGTTTAGAACAAATTCTTAAAAATCTGATTTCGAATGCGATTAAGTTTACAGAAAAAGGTACAGTAACTTTAGAAATTAAAATAAATACAGACGATGATAAAATCATTTGTTTTATTGTAAAAGATACGGGAATTGGAATTCCTTTAGACAAACAACCACTTGTTTTTGAGGCTTTTCAACAAGCTGATGGCTCGACAAAACGTAAATATGGAGGAACAGGTTTAGGATTGTCTATTAGTAGAGAATTGGCAAAATTGCTACGAGGAGAAATTATCCTGCACAGTAAATTAAATGAAGGAAGTACCTTTACATTATGTTTACCTGTTTTTGGATCTGCACTTAACAAAATTAATTTAGAGAAAATTCCACCAACAGATTTTACAGAAGTAGAAGAAATAGCTCCTGTAAAAAACAAATACATAAGTGCTGTTATTCCTGATGAAATCGAAGACGATAGAGATGCAATCGAAGCAGGAGATAAGGTAATTTTGATTGTAGAAGACGATATCAATTTTGCAAAATCCCTCTTGGCTTTTAGTAGAAAAAAAGGCTATAAAGGAGTTGTTTCAGTACGAGGTGATTATGCGCTAAATTTTACATTACTCTACAAACCCGTTGGTGTTTTATTAGACATCGAACTACCAATAAAAAGCGGATGGGAAGTTCTCGAAGAATTAAAAAATCATGTAGAAACCAAACATATTCCTGTTCATATTATGTCGTCGCACAAACTAAAACAAGAAAGTTTGTTAAAAGGCGCTGTAGATTTCTTAGATAAGCCAGTAGCTTTTGATAAAATTCCGGATGTCTTTTTGCGCATTGAACATATTATTAATAAAGAAGCACAAAAAGTTCTAATTATCGAAGACAATCCAAAACATGCAAAAGCTTTGGCGTATTTCTTAGAAACTTATAATATTAATTCAGAGATTAAAAGTGAAGTTACTCAAGGTTTAGAAGCGCTAAATAAAACAGAAGTGGACTGTGTTATTCTAGATATGGGAATTCCGGACAAACATGCGTACCAAATTTTAGACGGAGTAAAGAAAAGTCCGGGATTAGAAAACTTGCCTGTTATTGTTTTTACCGGTAAAAGTTTATCAATGAAAGAAGAAGTAAAAATTAAAAAATATGCCGATTCAATTATTGTAAAAACAGCACATTCGTACCAAAGAATGCTCGACGAAGTATCGCTTTTTCTTCATTTGGTAGAAGATAAAAAAGAAGGAAAAGATAAAAAAGAAAGTTATAAAAAGTTAAATTTACTAAATAATATCTTGCACGAAAAAAAGGTATTAATTGTAGACGATGATGTTCGTAATATTTATTCCTTGTCAAAAGCTTTAGAAGTTTTTAAAATGAATGTAATTACAGCTTTTGATGGTAAAGAAGCGATCAAAATTTTAAATGAAAATCCTGATACAGACGTCGTATTGCTAGACATGATGATGCCAAATATGGACGGATATGAAACAGCCGAAAAAATAAGGCTTAATCCTAAATTTTTGAATTTACCGCTTATCGCTGTAACAGCAAAAGCTATGACAGGAGATAGAGAAAAATGTATAAAAGCAGGAGCTTCAGATTACATTACAAAACCAGTCGATGTTGATCAATTGCTGTCACTATTGAGAGTCTGGCTTTACGACAAAATCTAACACACAATTAGCAATAGTTTTTTGATAACGTAATTGTTTCCTTAAAATCTATTGCAAAACAAATTAACTATAAATATAACTTTAAAAAGTTGGCGAAATGACTAAAAAAAGACTCTTAATTATTGATGATGATTCTAGAAATATTTTTGCTTTAGAAAACACTTTGCGTGCCAAATCATTCGATTGCTTGTCTTGTTTAAGTGCCGAAGAAGCTTTAAAATTATTAGAATCTGAAGAAATCATTGATGCTGTTTTAATAGATATGATGATGCCAGAAATGGACGGCTATGATGCAATACCGCTAATAAAAAAGATTCCAACCAGAGAATCGACTTTTATTGTTGCCGTAACAGCTCAGGCAATGACGGGCGATAAAGAAAAATGTTTGGAGGCTGGGGCAGATGAATACATCTCAAAACCAGTAGATGTCGATAAATTACTGCTTATTTTGAGTAAAATTTGAATGAATCATGATTAAGGATATCGAATTAGAAACGCTCATTAATGACGTTTATGAATATTATGGTTTTGACTTTGGTAGTTATTCCAGAGCATCCTTAAAAAGGCGTGTAGAGCGAGTTATACAATTAGATGGGTTTCTTCATTTTCATGAATTTCTTTCAAAAGTTCGATACGATCCTGAATATTATAAAAGAGTAGTAGATGAAATTACGGTAAATGTTACCGAGATGTTTCGTGATCCTGCTTTTTATGCCGTTGTAAGAAATGAGATTTTACCATTATTAGGAACAAAACCTTTTATTAGATTATGGCATGCGGGCTGTTCGACTGGTGAAGAAGTATATTCGATGGCAATAATGCTTAAAGAAGCAGGTTTGCTTCATAAATCTTTAATTTATGCAACAGACATAAATGCAACAGTTTTAGAAACAGCCAAAAAAGGAATTTTTCCTTTGCGAATGATGAAAGAATACTCAGAAAATTATCGTACTGCAGGCGGTAAAGAAGATTTTTCGAGTTATTATATTGCAAATTACGGAATAGCTAAGTTTGATGAAGAGCTGGCGACAAAAATGGTTTTCTCGCAGCACAATTTAGTTTCAGATAATTCATTTAATGAGTTTGATCTTATTTTATGTCGGAATGTTTTAATTTATTTTGACAATGATCTTCAAAAAAGAGTTATTAATTTATTTGATGAAAGTTTAGCCGTTTTAGGTTTTTTGGCACTTGGTACAAAAGAGACTCTAAAGTATTCTATTGATTCAAATAAATACAAACAGCTGGACAAAGAAAAGATATGGAGAAAAATAAAGTAATAACAAATTGTAAAGTGGTGATAATAGGAGGATCTGCCGGAAGCCTTAGTGTTTTATTGCAGATTTTGCCCCAAATACCAAAACTAAACGATTTTGCTATTGTAATTGTTGTTCATCGAAAAAGCACAGACGATCAAACTTTAGAAGATTTACTCAAATTAAAATCAAACATAAAAGTCAAACCAGTCGAAGATAAAGTACCTCTTACATCAGGATTTGTTTACATTGCACCATCAAATTATCACTTATTATTCGAAAAAAATCACACACTTTCATTAGACACTTCAGAAAAAATAAACTACAGCCGTCCAAGCATAGATGTTTCATTTGAATCTGCTGCCGAAGCTTATGGAAAATCGGTAGTTGCAATTTTATTATCAGGCTCCAATTCAGACGGAACAAATGGACTAAAGGTTGTTAAGGATTTTGGAGGAACAATTGCAGTTCAAAATCCGCTATCTGCAGAGATGCCTTTTATGCCCAACAATGCCATTTTATACAGTAATCCTGATTTTATTTTAAATAAGGAAGAAATGCTTGATTTTATAAATTCAATAAACAAAGAATAAGATTAGTTTTTCGTTTTAGGCGCCTCATCTTCGGGAAGAACAATTTTGTTCATCTCAGCTTCCTTATCAGCTCTTCTTTGTGCTGCTTTTCCTTTTCCTATCGGAATTCCGGCTGTTACATACAAAGATCTGTTGTATACATTTGGACCATCTCCTTTCATAACAGGAACCAATCCGTAATAGTACTGCACAGTAACATTTAAACCGTTACCAACATTCATATGATATCCCGCACCAAGAGCAACGCCCGCGTCAATTACACGTATTTGATCTCGTATATTTTTTTTATAAACCACATCGTCTTTATCAACCTCTATTTTAAACTCATCAAAAGCTTTCGCCAGTAAACCAAATTGAGGTCCGGTCTTTAGGTATATTCGATTTTTGAATTGATATTTAATTAAAATGGGAACATTAAAATATCGAATTTCGCGATTAACACTTCCGCCCGCAAACGTATTGTCTAAATTTTCATCATTCAAAGAATATACAGGAAGACCATGCGCACCCATAGGCGATTTGACTATAACCCCAGTATTAATCATCCAGGCAGGATTTTTTTTGTAACGAATATCAAAGTAAAAACCAAGATTAAATCCAGGTTCAGTTCCAGAACTGTTAAGATCAGTAATAGTCGAGAAATTGGCACCGCCTTCTAATCCAAATTCTAAAAAGGGCGAATTAAGCTTGTCTCCAAAAATTAAGGAAATTAAAACTTGTGAATGCGCAGGAGCAAAGCAAAATAATGCAATAAGCAATAATAAACCTTTTTTCATATACTTGGGTTAAAGTCCAAAACGATACTGAATACCACATAAAACTTGAGTACGAGTTCCTAAAAAACCAGTTTCTAATCTAAACATCATATGTTTATTGTATTGAAATTGTGTTCCTACAATAAAATTCCACATATCTTTTGGGGCTTTTTGCAAAGAATATTGTATAGTTGAGGATCCCGCCGTACTTAAAGCTCCATCTAGAGTAGTTAAAAAATTCCCTGCCGATTGTAATGCTCTATCTGCAGTGTTGTGTTTAGCGATATTTGCAGGATTATTTTGTTGTGCAGGAGTTAATCCATTCCACCAAGTATCCACTTTAGTTTGGTTTTCAGACACCTTAGTTAATCCATTATCCACCTTTTGCTGAGCGTTATCTAAGTTTAAAACATCAGACAAAGCAATGTTTCCTTGAGTATCTCCATTAATATGAATTCTAAAACCACCTACCCATGCAGCAATATTTCTTTCGGGTTTACGAAGTTTAAAAGTTTTACCTAATCTAGGTCCAAAAACATACGAAAAAGCAGGTTTGTTTAAGGCGCTAACATCACTCCAAGACATATTCATATCAAGTGCTAACCAGCCTCCGCCAATACCAATTGTTGGTGTCAAACCTATCCCAACAGTAGTAGCATCAAAATTAGCTTTGGTACTAAAACTGGCAATTTCTGACCAATCATTGTTGGCATCAGGAATCCATATTCCTGCATTAATTTTCGTTGTAGGTTTTGATTTACCAAAAATTCCGTAGACATTTAAAAAAGGGAGTAACCAAATATCAGGTCGAATCGTAATGGCACCAGCTTCTACCGAAGATTTATTAAAACGAACAATTTCATCTAAATTATATAAGGGCCCATTATTAAAGCCAACTTCAAGATTCTTTATTGTAATTTCTGAATCTGACCAGAAATAATTTACAGAAAGACCTGCAGAGTAAGGTAAATTATAACCTTTCTGGGCTACTTTTTGTCCCCAGATTGGAAGTGCATAAGGATAAACGACTTCTTTTAGACTGTCTTTTAGTTGTTGATTTTTTTCTCCTACGATTTTATCAGTATAAACTTGAGCAAAAAATGGGATAGTAAAAAATAATAAAAATACGGTTATAAATGATTTAGATTTCATTGATTTGATGTATAATATTGATTATTAAAAGGCTTAAAGTATATGGGTAAGTCTTATTTTTTGCAAAAACCACAGTTTTTTTCTTATAAATGGTAATGGATTTTAATCATGGTTTTATTGGTTTTAACTTTTATTAATATGTTAATTAGTGTTAAAGTTAATTAAAATTATATTCTCTTGCTCTTTTTTTTTCTAAAAATCACTAGGAATCAGCTTGGTATGATATTTTTTGAAAATTAGCAGAATAAATGTTACTTTTACAATCGTGAAATGGATAACAATTATATTGTCAATTTATTTAATGGCACTTTCAAATATGCCTTGTGCAGATATGGAAGTAAATAGTGCTGCTCATAAAGTAGCAGAATTTTCGTCAGAGCTAAATCATACACATGATAAAAGCAACGATTTATGTTCACCATTTTGCGCCTGTAATTGTTGTGGTGCGCAAGTTTTAAGTTATCAAACCTCTGAAATTTTTGATTTTCCTGTTGCATTTTCAATTATTTCAATACAATTACCAACCTACAAGTCAGTTTATACTTCTAATTTCTTCGGAAGTATTTGGCAACCTCCGCAAATAGCATAATGATTCCCAATTAATTTGGGCTAGAGATCTGTGGTTTTTCCACATAAACAATAGGCATAACCATGTCTAATTTCTCACGTCATTATATATTCAAATGTTAGATAAAATCATACAGTTTAGTATAAAGAACAAGTTCGTTATACTACTATTTACCCTTGTTTTAATAGCTTGGGGAAGCTATTCGCTTAAAAAATTACCACTCGATGCCTTGCCGGATATAACCAACAATCAGGTTCAAATTATTACAACAGCTCCAACATTGGCAAGTCAGGAAGTAGAGCAATTAATTACATATCCACTTGAACAAGCTGTAAAAACAGTTCCGGATATTATAGAACTTCGAAGCATTTCGCGCTTTGGATTATCAGTTGTAACCGTTGTTTTCGAGGACGATGTCGATATTTATTGGGCAAGAGAACAAATATTTCAGCGCTTAAAACAAGCCGAAGAAAATATTCCAAAATATGCAGGTTCGCCAGAATTGGCTCCGATTTCTACAGGTTTAGGCGAGATTTACCAATACGATGTTTATGCCAAAAAAGGGTATGAAAACAAATACGACGCGGTAAAATTGCGAACCATTCAGGATTGGATAATTATTCCACAATTGCAAGGAGTTAAAGGAGTTGCCGATGTAAGTACTTGGGGTGGAAAACTAAAACAATACGAAATCGCTGTGAATCCAAATACGCTAAATAGTTTGGGTGTTACCATTACCGAAATTTTTGAAGCCTTAGAAAAAAACAATCAAAATACAGGTGGAGCTTATATCGAGAAAGATCAGCTTGCCTATTTTATTCGCGGTGTTGGAATGGCTAAGGGAACCAAAGATTTAGGAAATGTGGTGGTAAAAAACCGAAATGGTTCGCCCGTTTTGGTTCGCGATGTTGCCGAGGTTCGCGAAGGCGTTGCGTTGCGTTATGGAGCGTCGACCAAAGACGGAAAAGGAGAAATCGTTTCAGGAATGGTTTTGATGTTAAAAGGAGAAAATTCCAGCGCTGTTGTCGATAGAATTCACGAAAGAATGATTCAGATTAATAAAAGTTTGCCAGAAGGCGTTGTTGCCGAAGCTTTTATTGACAGAGGAAAATTAGTCGATAATGCAATTGGTACAGTAACAAAGAACTTGCTAGAAGGTGCGCTAATCGTCATTTTTGTCCTGATTTTGTTTCTGGGGAATCTTCGTGCAGGTTTAATTGTAGCATCGGTTATTCCGTTGGCCATGCTTTTTGCCATTATTTTGATGAATGCCTTTGGCGTAAGCGGAAATTTAATGAGTTTAGGAGCGATCGACTTTGGAATTATTGTCGATGGAGCTGTGATTATCGTTGAAGCTACAATGCATCATTTGCAAAAAAATAAACGAAAAAGGGAATTAACACAAAGCGAAATGGACGATGAAGTTTACGAATCGGCTTCAAAAATCAGAAATAGTGCAGCCTTTGGAGAAATCATCATCTTGATCGTTTACCTACCCATTTTAGCATTAGTAGGTACCGAAGGAAAAATGTTCAAACCAATGGCAATGACAGTTGGTTTTGCTGTTGCAGGAGCATTTATACTTTCGTTGACTTATGTACCCATGATGAGTGCTTTATTCCTGTCTAAAAATACAGAACACAAAGTAAATTTTAGTGATCGAATGATGGCTTGGCTAGAAGGAATTTATACGCCATTTTTAGAAAAAGCATTGCAGTTTAAAAAGGTCGTTTTAGGAATATCACTTGGTTTGTTTGCGCTTGGATTAATTGTTTTTAATACAATGGGCGGAGAATTTATTCCAACAATCGAAGAAGGCGATTTGGCAATAAACGCAACAATCATGACCGGAAGTTCGCTTACGCAGATGGTAGAAACCACTACAAAATACGAACAAATATTAAAAGCCAAGTTTCCCGAAATTAAAACAATAGTAACCAAAATAGGAAGCGGAGAAATCCCTACCGATCCAATGCCTATTGAAAGCGGTGATTTAATTATTGTTTTAAAAGACAAAAAGGAATGGAAAGGGAAATACGATAATTGGGAAGAATTAGCCAATGCTATGAAAAAGGAAATGGAAATAATTCCTGGTGCCAATATCGAGATTTCACAACCTATCCAGATGCGATTTAACGAGTTAATGACCGGAAGCCGAAGCGACATTGCGATTAAGATTTTTGGCGATGACTTAGAAATTCTGGACGCCAAAGCGACAGAATTAATCTCGAAAATTAGAAAGATTGAAGGAATTGGCGATCTAAAAGCAGATAAAGTAACGGGTTTACCACAGATTACTATTAAATACGATTATAATAAAATCGCGCTTTATGGACTGAATATTTCAGACATCAATCAAATAATTCGTTCGTCGTTTGCAGGCGAAAGTGCCGGTAAAATCTACGACCAAAGTAAAAGATTTGATGTTGTGGTACGAATGAATCAGGACAATCGAGCTGATATTACAGATGTTAGTAATTTGTTTATTCCGTTGCCAAACGGACAGCAAGTACCGCTTTCGCAAGTAGCTACTGTAGAGTATGAGCAAGGTCCGGTACAAGTAACCCGCGAAGACGGAAAACGCAGAATTACGATTGGTTTAAATGTTCGCGGACGCGATATTAAAAGCGTTGTCGAAGAAATTCAGCAAAAATTAGACAAAGATTTTAAACTTCCTGCCGGATATTACGTTACGTATGGCGGACAATTTGAAAATTTAGTCGAAGCAACAAAAAGACTATCAGTTGCATTGCCAATCGCCTTAGGATTAATATTGGTATTGCTTTATTTCACCTTTAAAAGTTTTAAACAAGCTGGATTAATTTTTACAGCGATTCCGTTATCTGCAATTGGAGGTGTTTTTGCGCTCTGGATGCGCGGAATGCCATTTAGTATTTCGGCAGGTATTGGTTTTATTGCTTTGTTTGGAATTGCGGTTTTGAACGGGATTGTATTAATATCTTATTTTAATCAACTTAAAACTGAGGGAATACTAGATCCGCTGCAAAGAGTTTTAATTGGTACAAAAACAAGATTACGTCCTGTTTTAATGACTGCCGCAGTGGCTTCGTTAGGATTTTTGCCAATGGCTTTATCGACAAGTGGAGGAGCAGAAGTACAAAAACCTTTAGCAACCGTTGTTATAGGAGGTTTATTCTCAGCAACATTATTGACGTTAATTGTTTTACCGATTTTGTATTTATTGTTGGAAAAGGGATTCAAGCCCAAAGAGCGCGAGGATTTACGCGAAGAACGCAATGAAGATTAAATATGAAAAAGATTTTGTTTCACGCAGATTCTGCAGATTAAAGCAGATTTAAATTAAAATATTATAAAAAATAATCTGCGCATATCAGCTTAAATCTTTTAAAAATCTGCGTGAAATAAATCTGCAGATGAACAAATTAAATGAGAAAAAATGAAGTCAACATATAATATAAATAAAAAACGTTTGCTCCCGATGGCTAGTGGGATTGCGAATCTTCCTTTGCGAACTTTGCGGTTAAATACGCTTCAATTGACCAATAAAACTTTGTGGTTAATTGCATTTTTATTAGTAAGTGCAGTAACATCAGCACAAGAAAAAATCAGTTTAGAAAAAGCAATAGAACTTGCCAAATCAAATAACATCGATTTAAAAATTGCCGATAAAGAAATCGAAAAACAAACCGTTCTTAAAAAGACGGCGTTTCAGCCAGAACCGCTCGAAGTGCAATATCAAGGCGGGCAGTTTAATAGTGCCGATTACGATCATAACGTTTCGATTCAGCAGTATTTTCCAATGGGGAATATTACCAAAGCCAATCGACAATTGCAGGAAGAACTGGCAAAATTGGCCGAGAAACAAAAAGCACTTTCATCTTATGATATTGAAAAAGCCGTAACACTGGCTTATTATCAATACTTGTACGGTATTTCGATTCAGAAATTAAATGCAGAACTGAATGAGATTTATACCAAATTTCTAAAGAATGCAGAATTACGTTTTCAGACTGGAGAAAGCGGAAATATTGAAGTAATTAGTGCAAAGGCAAAAGTGAAAGAAATCGAAACTCAAAAAGCGCAATTAGAATATGATTTGGCTATTTATCAAAAGCAATTGCAATTTTTTATTCAAACAGACGAAAATGTAGTTCCAGATGATAAAACAGTTTTGCAATATTCAATGGTAAAAGAAGTTGGAAACTCGAAGATAGAAGGTTTAATGACTGATTATTATGAGCAGCAAATTTCAGTATATCAAAAAGAAGCCAACACACATAAAGCCATGCGAACACCAAAGCTAGGAGTGGGTTATTTTGCGCAAACTATTGATACAAAAGGTTTATATCAAGGTTTTACAGCAGGACTTCAAATTCCTTTGTTTGGAGGTGTCAATACCGCTAAGGCACAAGCTTCGGCGATAAGTATTTCGCAATCGCAATTGGCTTTAGATAAAAATAAACTAAGGTTAAATCTGCAAAAGCAAGAATTGCAAAACAACTTCGCAAAACAGCAAAAGTCTTTAGATTATTACCAAACCGAAGGCTTGCAATATGCAAATCAGATTATAAATACAGCGCAGAAAAGTTATGCAAATGGCGATATGAGTTACTGGTCGTACATCAGTTTCTTAAATCAGGCAATCGACATTAAAAAGCAATATGCAGAAGCGACTCATAACTTTAATCAAAGTGCCATTGAACTTCAATTTCCAACTATCAAAAACAATTAAAATGAAAATAAATTTAACAACATATTTAACCGAAAAGTTTACAGAGGTTTCGCAAAGTTTAATTTCCTTGCGCACTTTGCGTTTTTCTCTCTTTGCGTGTTTTGCAGTTACCTTATTAAGTTGCAATGAAAAGAAAACGGAAGAAACACACGAAGAAGAAAAAGCTCAAAAAGAAGTTGCCTTAACAGCATCTCAATACAAAACTGTAGGAATCGAAACGGGGATTGTAGAAAATAGAAACCTGAACAAAGTCATAAAAGCAAATGGTTACACGACAGTTCCGCCACAAAATTCTGCCGAAGTTTCGACTTTGATAGGAGGGACGATTAAAGATATTTTTGTTCTCGAAGGTACTTATGTAAACAAAGGAAAAGTTTTGGCAACAATTCAGAATTTAGAAGTAATCGAAATGCAGGAAGATTATCATTCGGCTACAGCCAATATAGAATATCTGCAATTAGAATACAATCGTCAGAAAACCTTAAGCGACGAAAATGTAAATCCGAGAAAAACATTTCAGGAAGTAAAGTCAAAATTGGCAGCCGAAAGAGCAAGAGCACAAGCTGCAAAAAATAAATTGGATGCCTTGCATGTAAGCACAAAAGGAAGCACATCATTAGTGCCAATAGTAGCGCCAATTAGTGGTTATGTGGGGAAAATAAGTATTGCAAAAGGCGCTTATGCACAAACAGGAGTTGCATTGTTTGAAGTGGTAGACAATAGCCAAATGCATTTAGATTTAAATGTTTATGAAAAAGATTTAGGTTCAATTTCTGTTGGGCAGGTAATCGATTTTGTGCTGACGAATCAATCTAACAAATCGATTAAAGGAAAAATCTTCGGAATCAATAAATCCTTTTCTAACGAAAGTAAAACAGTTGCCGTTCATGCTAAAATCGAGTCGGCCGATGCCAAAGGATTAATCCCAGGAATGTACGTTTCGGCAAATATCAATATTACAAATGCTACTGTACCTGCTTTACCAAAAGATGCCGTAGTTCGAAATGCAGACAAGTATTTTGTTTTTATTGAAGAGAAACACGAACACGAAGAAAAGAAAACAGCAGCCGAAGCAAATCATGAAGAGGAAATACACTTTAAAGCCATTGAAGTTATTCCAGGAACGACAGATTTAGGTTTTACCGAAGTAAAATTTATAAATCCTGTACCAAGTGATGCAAAAATTGTGACCAAAGGAGCTTTTTACTTGCTTTCTGCAATGGTAGGTGGAGGCGAGCATACGCATTAATTTAAAAAAAAAGATTTCAGGTTTCAAGTTGAACTAAACTTTAGGTTTACAAACCTGAGGCAAAAACAAAAACTTTGTGAATCTGCGACTTTGCGAGATTAAAAAATAACTTACTTATAAAAAATGACACAAAATGTTTAACTTTAGAAAGTATTAAAAAGTACTAATAATTCTCGCTAGTTTGTCATTCCGACGAAGGAGGAATCCTCGTAATGGGATTAATCAAAGGAGATTTACTTCGCCTGTTTGCTACCGCTCGGGTCTCCTTTGTCGAAATGACAATACTTTGAGTACAATCATAGATTAAAAAATGATACATCAAGATAAAGAAGTAAAAAATATAAAAAGTAAACCCATAACAACCTGTGCTTGTTCGCACGACGAACCAGTGCATTCTGATAATGATGGACATGATCACGGACACGATCATGATCATGGTGCCGAAGGCAGTTTGTTTAAATTATTTCTACCAGCCCTAATTTCGCTTGCTCTGTTACTTATAGGTATTGGGTTAGATCATTATTTTCCTCAAAATTGGTTTACGGGTTATGTTAGAATTGGTTGGTATATAATTGCTTATTTACCAGTAGGATTACCCGTTTTAAAAGAAGCTTATGAAAGCATTAGAAAAGGCGATGTATTTTCAGAATTTTTCCTAATGTGCATTGCTACGATTGGCGCGTTTGCGATAGGTGAATTTCCAGAGGGAGTTGCAGTAATGCTGTTTTATACCATTGGTGAAAACTTTCAGGGATTGGCAGTAAGTCGTGCAAAATCGAACATCAAAAGCTTATTAGATCAGAGACCTGACGAGGTTAATGTTATAGAAAACAATGTTGCCACAAAAGTCAAAGCAGCGGATGTTATAATAGGATCTATTATTCAGCTTAAGGCAGGAGAAAAACTAGGTTTAGATGGCGAATTATTATCAGATACAGCTTCGTTCAATACAGCCGCTCTAACAGGCGAAAGCAAACCCGATACGAAAGTAAAAGGAGAAACTGTTTTGGCTGGAATGATTAATGTAAATACAATTTCGTTAATAAAAGTAACAACAGCTTATAATGACAGCAAGCTTTCTAAAATTCTGGAAATGGTGCAGAACGCCACAACTAAAAAAGCACCTGCCGAATTGTTTATCAGGAAGTTTGCCAAAATCTATACACCAATTGTAGTTTATTTGGCCATTGCGATTTGTTTATTGCCCATGCTTTTTGTTTCCAATTATGTATTTAGCGACTGGTTGTACAGAGCTTTGGTTTTCTTGGTAATTTCATGTCCTTGTGCATTGGTGATTAGTATTCCGCTTGGTTATTTTGGCGGAATTGGCGCTGCAAGTAAAAACGGAATTTTATTTAAAGGAAGTAATTTTCTGGATAGTATTTCAACCATTCAGAATGTTGTGATGGATAAAACCGGAACAATGACCGAAGGTGTTTTTAAAGTTCAGGAAGTTATTATTCAAGATGGTTTTGATAAAGCTGAAATTCTGAAATTAGTAAATGTTTTAGAAAGTCAAAGTACACATCCTGTTGCCACGGCAATTCATAATCATGTTGGAAAGATTGATGCTTCAATTGAACTGAAAAATGTAGAAGAAATTTCGGGACACGGATTAAAGGCCGAGATTGACGGAAAAGAACTTCATGTAGGGAATTTTAAACTGATGGATAAATTCAGCATTAACTATGATATAGATCCAAATGCTGTTGTTTACACCACAATCGCTATTGCTTATGATAAAAAATTCGCTGGATATATTACCATTGCCGATGAGATTAAAGCAGATGCAAAAGAAACAGTAGACAGATTAAAAACACTAGGTGTTAAAGTTACGATGCTAAGTGGAGACAAAACAAACGTTGTACAGTTTGTAGCCAATAAATTAGGAATCGCAAATGCATTTGGCGATTTATTGCCCGAGGATAAAGTTAAAAAACTTAACGAAATCAAAGCTAAAAACGAAACTGTAGCATTTGTTGGCGATGGTGTAAATGATGCTCCTGTAATCGCTTTAAGTACTGTTGGAATTGCAATGGGAGGTTTAGGAAGCGATGCGACAATTGAAACTGCCGATATTGTAATTCAAGACGATAAACCAAGTAAAATACCAATGGCGATTAATATAGGTAAGCAGACCAAAAAAATTGTCTGGCAAAATATTACTTTGGCTTTTGTTGTAAAAGCTTTTGTACTAATTCTTGGTGCAGGTGGACTCGCCACAATGTGGGAAGCTGTTTTTGCCGATGTTGGGGTGGCATTATTAGCTATCTTGAATGCTGTAAGGATTCAGAGAATGAAATTTTAATATCCAAAATTTATAAAAGTCGTTTCAGAACTAGAATTTGAAGCGACTTTTTTTATTAGAGTCTTTTTAGTCGAAATTTGGAATAACAAGAGACGTATAAAGACAATAGATTTCCCATCCTATAGACTCGTAGAACAATTTACCTTGCTCTGTTGCAACCAGAAAATTATTGTAAACACCATTTGCCAAAGCAATCTTTTCAAGTTCTTGCATTAGGAAAGTTGCAAGTCCTTTTCTTTTATGATTTTCGTTGGTCGAAATTCTATCATAGATCGCTAAATCATCTACAAGAACAACACGTCCTATAGAAGCTAGTGCGCCATTTTTAGTAAAAATTTTAATAACGTGCGTTGAATTGTAATGTTCAAATTCTAGTTTATACTCATCATTTAAAGTACAGTTTAGAATGTTCATAGGATGAAAGCAAGACATCATATATCCTTGAGGCTGAACAACCCATTTTTTAGCTATTTTGTCTTTTATTTCGTCAGGAGGAGAACAAACTTTTAGAAAAATCCCTGGTTGATTAATAGATCGTGATAATTCGACAAGATCTTCATGAAGTGCTGTAAAAACATATCGTCTTTTTTGATTCTCATAGCCAACTTCAACCATAAGTCCTGATTTGTATTTTGAAGGCAATGGCAATTTTATGGATAATGACCAAGCTGTAAGCCATTTATCTACAATACTAAAAGGAATATTTTTTTGAAGCATATGATAAATCCGTAATTACAAATGTAAATAAAATAATAAACAGATTTTATACGTAGGAACTTAAAAAGAACGGTTTCATTTTATAACATGGAACGTAAGATTAGGTAAATTGAAAGGATATTTTTTAATCATGTATTAGCTTTGTTTACATTAAAAACACAGTAATGAATAAAATATTTTTTGGGACTATATTACTTTTGCTTTGCTCTTTTTGTGCACCCGCACAAACAAAGCCTGATGACAGCACCAAAACATCAAAAAGGCATACTAAAAAGATTGATTTTAATGTAATGCCCTACATCAATTACAACAGAACTCTTGATTTTATGTTTGGCGCCATCCCAATGATGATGTACAAAGTAAATAAAGCCGATACTATTTCTCCAAAATCATTATCAGGAATTTCGGCTATTTATACAACCAATAAATCATATTTTATAGCCACATTCAACAAATGGTATTTTAACGAAGATAAATGGCGCGCACAAGTGTTTCTGGCCACAGGAAACCAAAATGCACAATATTTTGTAGATGATATTGATGTGCCTGATTTTTATAATTATGATACCAAAACAAACATTGTAAATTTCAGTTTACAGCGTAAAGTAATCAAAGCCTTATATGCCGGAATTGGCTATTCATATTCCCACTACGACACAAAATATCAAGACGATGTGCAACCAGCTTCTACAACACATACAAATGGTTTACAGCTCATAATGCTTTATGATACTCGAGATGCCGTTTATTATCCTACTAAGGGAGATAAAATAAAATTAAGATGGCTTACTTATCCCACTTGGTTCGGGAATGATGCTAACGCCAATAAAATACTTTCAGAATATGACAAGTATTTTCCAATGCGAAATGGAACTGACGTACTCGCTGCGCGTTTTTCCGGTAAGTTTGGGTTAGGTAATATTGCTTTTGAACAGCAAGTAACTATTGGCAACCAAGATATTAGAGGGTATTCTGAAGGGAAATACCGTGGCGATGGACTTATGGATTTACAAGCGGAGTATCGATACAATTTTAGTAAAAAAATGGGGCTTGTTGGCTTTGCGGGTATAGCGACAATTTACGGGTCTGATACAAGCAGTTTCAACTGGAAATTATATCCGGGAGCAGGAGTAGGATATCGTTACAGAGCTTTTAAAACCGAAAAATTTAATGTTGGTTTAGATGCCGCCATTGGTAAAGGCGATTGGGGTCTTTATTTTAGAATTGGCGAAGCTTTTTAAAAATTTTGTTTTTCTTTAGTGGTAAATTCTTCTGTTTGCTGAATTAAATCTTTCAACAATTCAGAGGTAGATTTGTTGCTAAAACCATTAATAGATTGTCCAAGCCAAATCCCTACAAAATCTGCAAGCTCTTTTTTCTTTCCAATTTTCCTTAATTCATTAGTTAATTTATTCTGATAAGGATATGGTAAAACATAATCAGAATTCTCAATGGTTTCGATAAACTTATTTTTAATTCCTCGGGCATATCTTCCCGAAAAAGATTTGGTTAGCATAATTTCATCTTCTTTAACCAATTTTAATCTGTTTTTTTCAAACGGTTTCAAGGCACTTTCTGTCGATCCTAAAAGTAAACTTCCAACTTGAAATCCTTGTGCACCCAAAGTTTTTGCTGCCAAAAGCGTTTTTGCATTGTAAATTCCGCCAGCATAAATCAAAGGATTTTTTACATTTTCGGCGATTTGAGATAGTAATGAAAGTCCGCCAATCTCTGGAATATTATTTGGTTCAAAACTTCCGCGATGTCCGCCAGCTTCAATTCCCTGAACGCTTATAATATCTATTCCTTTTTCAGACAAAATCTTAGCTTCTTCAATAGAAGTACAAGTTCCAATTAAGACAACGTTGTTTCTTTTTAAAAGCGCTATAGATTCATCGTCAAGGCATCCAAAAATAAAACTCAGAATTTTGCATTTTTTATTTATAATAGCATCAATCTGATCGTGATAATCTGTAAAATTAATAGTATTTAATTCAGGTAAAACGACTTCAATACCATTTTCGTTGGCTAGCTTTTCAATATAGTTTTTAGTTTTATAATATTGTTGCGTAAGTGTATCATCAATTTGCGGAATTTGATTTACAAAAATGTTCACCGCAAAAGGTTTATCTGTCAATTTTTGAGTTTCATTAATAAGCCTGACACAATTATCTGAATCTAAATCGGCGAGAGCCAATGATCCTAAACAACCTAAATTAGAAGTTGCTGCGGTCATTTGTGGCGTCGTAACTCCAAACATTGGCGACTGAACAATAGGATATTGAATATCAAGTAAGTTTGTTATTTCGTTTTTCCAGTTCATGATCCTGTAAATTAAAATTCGCTTTTTAGATTTTACTTCTTTAAATGTTTGGGTTCCTGGATTTCACCATTTCCAAAAGACCAGTTTTCAAGGCCATTATTTTCTAATAAAACGATGATAATATTGTTAATTAAAATTTCTGTCGAGGTCGAAATTTTACTTGCAATTTGGTGGTACAAATTCTTTTTTTGTTCCAATGTTCTACCTTGTCCTGCAGTAATTTGAACATATATAATCTCTTCAGAATGCGAAATACCAAGATAACTCTCTGGATATTTTATTTGATGAGATTCTAATTCTTCAATTACATGAAAATAATCGTCTTTCGGAATATGAAATTCTGCTATTAAAGATTGATGAACAGCTTCTGAAATACTATTTTTTGTTTCTAGTGAAAGTTTCTTAGGCAAACTGATTCGGACAAAAGGCATTTGATCTAATTTTAAGAGTGATTATAGTTACAAAGATAAAGTCTCTTTTAGAATAGAAGTAAAATTTAAAAAGAAAACCCCGAAAATTACTTTCGGGGTTTTATCATATAAGATATTATCTTTCAATTTGAGGCTTTGGCAGTTTAGCGATTACATCATCTATTGAAAATGTTGCTGGTGCCTGTCGTGGCGGAAATTGTCGATAAGTTTCTAAGTATTTAGATACTTTAGCTACTGCCGGCAGAATTAAAAATGCTCGATCAATAAGCCATTTTTCATACCCAATTGAGCCATCAACAGCATATTCAAAAGGATCGGCCAATAAATCGACCGTAAGTGGGCCTCTTAATTTAACCATCGGGTTACGCCAGATTTCCATTCCTTTGGCATATTGTGCCTGAAAAATATATTTAAAACGCTCGTCGCGATAAGCTACCAAGTTTCCGTCATCATCAAAATAGACAAATTCATGGCGAGCAGTTGGGCTTTGACCTTTTAGATAAGGTAGTTGATTATAACCGTCTAAATGTACTTTGAAATTTTTGTTTCCTTCCTGAGCACCATTTTGAACGCTGGCTACTAAATTTTGATCACCTCCAGCCGCAGCAACCAGAGTAGGTAACCAATCTTCTGCCGAAAATAGACCTGTTAAATTACTTCCTGGTTTAATAACTCCTGGCCAGCGAACTACAGCGGGAGCACGATAAGCACCTTCCCAGTTTGTATCTTTTTCTGAGCGGAATGGAGAAGATCCTCCATCTGGCCATTGATTTTTCATAGCACCATTGTCAGTAGTCCAAATTACGATCGTATTATCCGCAATTTTAAGATCATCTAAAAGTTTTAAAAGTTCTCCAACCATTGCATCATGTTCAACCATTCCGTCGGCTTGTGTACCAAGGCCAGTTTTTCCTAAGGAAGAAGGTTTTAAATGTGTAAAAACGTGCATTCTTGTACTATTAAACCAAGTAAAAGATGGTTTACCTGCTTTTGCCGATTTAGTGATAAAATCTTTTGCAGCAGCTAAAAATTCTTCATCTATCGTTTCCATTCTTTTTTTAGTAAGAGGTCCAGTATCTTCTACTTTTCCACCTGCAGTTGCTCTTAAAACACCTCGTGGTCCAAAAGCTTTTTTAAATTCTTCTCCTTTTGGATAATCAGGATTTTCTGGTTCTTCTTCAGCATTTAAATGGTATAGATTTCCAAAAAACTCATCAAATCCGTGCTCCGTTGGTAAGTATTTATCCTGATCACCAAGATGATTTTTACCAAACTGGCCACAAGTATATCCTAAAGGTTTTAGAAACTCAGCAATTGTAGGATCTTCTTTTTGTAGACCAATTGGTGATCCGGGTAAACCTACTTTTGTTAAACCAGTACGATAAGGAGATTGTCCTGTAATAAATGCTGCACGACCCGCGGTACAACTTTGCTGTGCATAATATTGAACAAATACGGCGCCATCATTACCAATTTTATCAATGTTAGGAGTTGTAAATCCCATTAAGCCACGGCTGTAAGCACTTACATTTGTAACCCCAACATCATCTCCAAAAATAACAAGGATATTGGGTTTAGATTTTTTGCTTTGTGCTATCATGTTTGTAGAAAATGCAAATAATACTAAAATTAGTACAGCAAATTTCATCATGATTTTGTTCGATTCTGATCTTTTTAATAAATGCATAAAACTTTTTTTTAGGTTTAAAATAAGTGAACAGATATAAATATAAGAATAATTTTACATAAATGTAGATTGTTGTAGTATTTGTATTTTATACAATATTAATTTGGCGCTGAATAAAATATGGGGATGTTAAAAATAGGTTGTCATTAATTTTATTGGTAACAGACTACTTCTAAGTATTAAGTGCTGAAATTAAAAAATATTTAAAAACGTTTTATAGTAAACATGTTCCATTTTATAAAATGGAACATAAAAAAAGCCCAATTTTAATGAATTGAGCTTAATGATATTATTTTTAGACTAATCAAAAAAACAATTCACTTTGAATTTCGTTATTTTCTATTCTAACTTGAGTTTTATTACTTTGAGATGGAGTTTGAGTAGGATACCAGTTTCGATTTGGTTTCACTATAATCAATAAACCTTCATCATCGCCAACGGCAGCAAAAAGTTCACTATTATCATTTTTAGAAAAGAATTTCAAATTGTGTTTTGCAATCAGTTCTTTTCCTAATGCCAACGGATTTTCATTTACGATTCCAATTTCGCTAATATTTAAAATAGATTTAGAACTGAAAGATTCATTTTGAGCATTGTTGAGATCATGTCGAGCAATAAACTCTAATAAATTGCCATTATTGTCGTAGAAATAAACTGCATTTGCGTTCCAGTTTTCAAAATTGGTGATGACGTTTTGATCTTCAATAAAAATTAAATCTACTTTGTTTTTACACCATTCTATGGCTTCATCAAGTTTATTTTCGGGGATATTAAATGCAAAATGATATATAGAATTAAATTGAGGATTTTCTACGAATTCTAAAATAGAATTTCCTGCCTGAATGCTTAAGGTTTCTTCGTTATTTTTTACAATAGAAAGTCCTAAAACGGTTGTGTAAAATTTTAATGTTTGTTGAATATTATTGGTTTGAATTTGTATGTGTGCTAACTTCATGATGGTATTTTTTTAGTGAAGAAGAATAGATTTCTTTTGTTTTAAACAAATTTAAAAAAAGGCAAAACAAATCTAAGTGATGCGCCATTTTATACATCAATGAAAGTATAGTAAATTATTATAAAGAAATGTTCAAAGATTAAATAGCGAGGTTTTCATTTTTCTTTAAGATGCATAAAAAAAAAGTCCAATTCTTTTAGAAATGGACTTTTAATTATTTTAAAAAAAATGATCTATTGCTTTAATTCGACCACAACTTTTTCTATTTTACCCTGAAAAGTAAAAGGAGCATCATAAGTTCTGTCGACAGGAGTTCCAAAATCTTCACCAACATCCAGTGTTTCATCGGCAGAGAAACGACTCGGAACTGTTTTTGGGATATCTCCGCTTGCTACTTTTTTTCCGTCGACTAATAAAGTCGCTTTTGCTGCTTTACCAACTCCTCCGCCAGCATAATCAAAGTTAAGTACGATTTTATGTTTTCCGGCAGTTAAAGCTGTTGGCGATTGTATGCGCCATTTATGGTTAGGATAATGAGAAAATGCGTAAGCAAAAGTTGGTTTTCCTTTTTGAAGCATTAATGCCAAACCTGCAAAATAACCACCTTGCGTAATAATCATTCCCTCTTGTCCGGCTTTTACATCAATATCAGCCGTAATGCTAAAAGATGTATTTTTCATATTAGGTGCCATTCCTTCTGTAATACGTGAAGTGCCTTGGTGAAAAGTAAATTGGGTTCTGCCTTTGTTTAAATTAGGACGATTCTCTGGATTTACTCTATCAATATAGCGATCATCAAAAGGAAAAACTTTATATTTCTGAGCTTCTTCCATAAAAGCCTTTTGCATTTCTTTCAGCTTTTCAGGATTTTGTGCCGCAATATCATTCGCCTGACTATAATCTTTAGTTAGATCGTATAATTCCCATTTATAATCTTTTACAGGATCTTCAGATGGGATTGGGTGTCCTTGCCAAGGCAGATTTTTTGGTGTAGTATTCGCCAGCCATCCATCTTTATAAAAACCTCTATTAGCAATTACTTCAAAATATTGAGTTTTGTGCGTTTCTGGAGCATTTGCATTATCAAACGAATACACCAGACTTTTTCCTGCTATAGGTTCTTGCTCAAAACCATCTACTTTTTTAGGTTGAGGTATATTGGCTGCTTCCAGAATCGTTGGAACAATATCTGTAATATGTGCAAACTGACTACGAATTTGTCCTACTTGTTTGATTCGTGCTGGCCAGGAAATTACCATTCCGGTACGGCTACCACCTAAATGCGAAGCTATTTTTTTATCCCATTGAAAAGGAGTATTCATTGCATGAGCCCAACTTTGCGAATAATGTTCTGCCATCCAAGGACCGCCAAAATCATCAAGATGTTTCAGCATAAATTCTTCGGTATCAACTTCGCCATTTACCATAATTCCTATCTCGCTTGTTAAACCCTGACCAGTAGGATCTTCGGCACTGGCGCCGTTATCACCCATGATAAAAATAACCATGGTGTTATCATATTGTCCTAAATCTTTAATAGATTGAAGTATTCTGCCAATTTGAAAATCGCAATAAGCCAGCATTGCAGCATAAACTTCCATTTCTCTGGCGGCAACTTTTTTCATTCCCGGAGATAAGGCATCCCATTTTTGATATTCGGGCGGAGTCGCTGCCAGTAATGCATCATTTGGTATAATGCCTAATTTCTTTTGATTTTCGTAAGTCGCAATACGTTGTTTGTCAAATCCCTGATCAAATTTGCCTTTAAATTTTGCAATCCATTCTTTAGGAGCCTGATGAGGTGCGTGAGCAGTTCCTGGTGTATAATATGCAAAGAATGGTTTGTTTGGCGAAACATTTTTTTGTGTTTGTATCCAATGAATCGCATGATCGGCTAAATCTCTGTCTAAAATATAATCAGGATCTACTTTTTCATCTTTAAAATAAGGATCTACAGGTTTTGTACCTTCAAACAAAGCTGGTCTAAATTGATGTGCATCGGCACCCAGAAAACCATAAAAATATTCGAAACCCAAACCTGTTGGCCACAAATTAAAAGGCCCTGCTGGCGTAGATTGCCAATCGGGTACATTATGATTTTTACCAAACCATGAAGTCCCATAACCATTATCTGTCAATATTTTACCAATAGTTGCAACGCTGCGCGGCACTAAACTGTTATAACCGGGATAAGGAGTAGAGAATTCCATAATAATACCTGTTGCAGCAGTATGATGATTTCTACCTGTAATAAGCGCCGCTCTCGAAGGCGAACAAACAGCCGTGGTATGAAAACGATTGTATCTTAATCCGCTTTGGGCAAGAGCATCAAAATTTGGGGTAGGAATTGGGCCTCCAAAAGGAGAACTTGCTCCAAAACCTACATCGTCAATCATGATTAGTAATACGTTGGGCGCGCCCTCTGGTGCACTAATTTCTTTTGGCCATTCTATGGGGTCAGAATCTTTGATGGTTGGAGCCACTTTGCCTACTTTTTGATAAGGTTCTATGGGAAGAACTGTTCTGTCTGGCCAGTTCTTTGAAGAGTTTTCCTGAGCATTTACAAAACCCAAGGATAGCATTATAATTAAGCCTGCGAGTAATAAGTCATTTTTCATAATATTGATTGGTGTTATATTAAAAAAAGCGTATGGTTACTTATTGTAAGGTATTGTATGTGAATTGGTTGTTGTTAAAATTACAAAAAAAAATGAGGGACATTTAAATTATACTAAAAAAAATAAATAGTTTTTAAAAAGGTAAAAATCCCAATTAATTGTGGAAAAAAAATAAACCCAACAGGTTTAAAAAAAACTATTGGGTTTTGAATTTTAAATTATGAGTTTTTACGATCGTAATTGCTTAAATGTTTTTTGCAAAAGAATCGCAATACTCTTTTATAGTCTGTCTAACCGCTCTAAATTCTTGTCGAATTTCCTCTTCATTTCCTGTTGCTTTAGCGGGATCGGGGAAGTTTTGATGCAACTTTTGAGCTTTTGTTGGAAAAATTGGACAGCTTTCTTTTGCATTATCGCAAACTGTTAGAACAACATCAAAATCAATATTTTGATATTCATCAACATGATTTGAAGTATGATTTGAAATGTCAATACCATCTTCCTTCATTGTTTCAATCGCTCTCGGATTAACGCCATGCGTTTCAATGCCCGCACTATAAATTTCAGCTTTATTTCCTAAAAAGTATCGTAAATAACCTTCGGCTATTTGGCTTCGGCAACTATTACCGGTGCAAAGTACCAGAATTTTTTTTGTCATAATTTAAACGAGTAACCAAATGATATTGATAAGACAAAATTTAGGCTCAAAGCCAAAAAAGAGCTGCAAAACAATAACAGATGTTGTTATAATAATAGGTTTTCTATATTTAATAAATGTCTTTTTCATCGATTAGCAACAACCAGCATCTGGCGAGCAACAACTTGCTTCGTTTGTGTTTAATTCGATAAATTTAGATTGTGAAGGAATTCCACATGCGTCCTCAGCAAGACAAGCAGTAAGTTTATTTTTTAAAATAAAATGAGTTCCATTAAAGTCTAAATCGTATCTGCCAATAGTTTGATTTTGATATTCTACTTCAATTTCAAGATCTTGAATTCCCAATTTTTCTTCTGATAATTTAATGATTTGCAAAAGTTTGTTAGGTTTCAATCTATGCTCATAATCATCAGCGTTCCATAATTGAAAATTCACAACACTTTCATTGCGAATTACACCACCACAATCGATAAACTTTTTAGTAATAATTCCAACCTCGGTAACATGAAAGTGTTCGGGAACAAAAGTTCCGTTTTCCAATTGAAAAGCTGTGTTTTCCAGTGTAGGAAGTATGTTTTTGATTTCTGATAATTTCATTGTTTTTAAATTTTATAGTTATAATGCAATATTACGATATAGATGATAAAAAAAAGCTTAACAACATTTCTGTTCCTTAGTGACAGCAATAATATTTGAAAAATAAGTATTTAATAGATCAAAAGTAGTTTCGTCTATACAATAACAAATAGCATTTCCTTCAATATTTCCTTTTATAAGACCTGCATTTTTAAGTTCTTTAAGATGTTGCGAAACTGTTGGTTGTGCCAACGGAAGCTCATTTACAATATCACCACAAATACATTCGTTAACTTTTAATAAATATTCTATTATTGCAATTCTTGCAGGGTGACCCAACGCCTTTGCAATTGTTGCAATTTGATTTTGTTTCGTTGTAAAATGTTCCGTTTTAGTTGCGCCCATTGTTTTTGTATTTTAATATAGCAATATTACGATATAGATTTCTGAAAAACAAATATTTCTTTGATTTAAATTTCAGAACGAATATTTTGATAAAATTTAATTGTAAACCCGACAGTCCCGAAGCTTCGGGATAAAACCTGTCGGGTTTGAAATTGACTATGGAATATCGAATTAGAATATTAAACTAAACTCTAATTACTTTGGCAATGTTGGAATTATAATTCTTCGGGTTGGCGTACTCAGCGTTTCGATAAAAGCCAAAAGATCGCTGATTTCCTCTTTATTTAAATCTAATTTTTTGAGTAAAGGATCAGGTTTCGGAATCAACGAATCGCGTGCAGTTCCCGCATATTTTTTCTGAATAGGAGCGGGATTACCTAAATTATAAAGTTCCACAACATCCAATAAAGACGGAAAATGTCCGTGATGCATCCACGGTTTAGTGTTTACCACTTCACGCAAAGGTGGCGTTCTAAATTTGCCTAGATCGTCTTTGTTTTTCGTTACATTATAACGTCCAAAATCTTCATTTTTAGTACCAAACAAAGTTTGTCCGTCGTTATGAAACTGATTGTCACTAAAATATGGTGTATTATGGCAATTGATGCATTGCGCTTTGGTTCTAAACAAATGCAAACCTTTTACTTGTGCATCAGTATAAGCATCTGATTTTCCGCTTACAAATTGATCAAATTTACTTTTAGGACTATTAATCGATCTTTCAAAAGTGGCAATTGCATATTGTATTCTTTGCTGATCTACTTTTTTATCGCCAAAAGCCGCTACAAATAATTCGTTGTACCCTTTTATTTCGGCAATTTTATCAACGGCAATCGTTAGTTTTTCGTTCATTTCGAGCGGATCACCAATAGGAAATTGTGCTTGATCTTCGAGACTTGAAGCACGACCATCCCAAAATAAAGTTTTGGCATACGCCGAGTTTAAAATCGTCATCGAGTTGCGTTTTCCTGTTTGGCGATCGTGACCAAAAGAACGCGTTAAATTATCTGTCCAACCCAATTCAGGATTATGACAAGACGCGCACGCAATTTGTCCGCTTCTAGATAATCTCGGGTCAAAAAACAGGATTTTACCCAGACTTTCTTTTTCTTTAGAATACGGATTATATGCGGGGTACGGAACGTCAGAAAGCACTCCAATATCTTGGAATGCTTTTTTATCTATGCTTTTATCTAATTCCGGTGCGGGCCATTTAGTTGGATCACCGCTGGAATAGAGTTTTCGTAATTCTGTAACATCGATGTAGTCGGGTTGTTCGATGCTCTTATAAGCGGTTAAACTTAGCAAGAGTAAAAAGGGGATTAGTAGTTTTTTTGCTTTCATTTTTTTTTGATTTCTTTCGCAGTTTTTAGTCTTGGTCTCAGTTTTTAGTCTCGGTCTCAGTCTCAGTTTTCAGTCTCAGTTTTCAGTCTCAGTTTTCAGTCTCAGTTTTCAGTCTCAGTTTTCAGTCTCGGTCTCAGTCTCGGTCTCAGTCTCAGTCTCAGTCTCAGTCTCAGTCTCAGTCGCGGTGTACAAGCTTTGTTTTTTAAACTTTGTCAAAGTTGGTTTACGTTTTTCGTAAAATAGAGTTTATACTCTACGTTACAAACTGAAAACTAAAAACCGCGACTGAGACTGAATACTGAGACTAAAAACTAAAAAACTCTATCTAAAGATCAACTTCCTTTGCGCAAGGTTCGTTTATCGGATTTAGCTTTGGATAGGTTTTGTTGTTATAAATTTTATATTGTGATGTTGCTGTTCCTCCAAATAATTCCTGATTGGTTAATTTCAACTCAAATGAAATTTCAAATAATCCTGTGCTGATTTCTTTGTAAGTTCCTTCTCCCGAAATTGCGATACTATGACTGCTTTTTGTTGTGTTGGCAACGGTTATGTATTGCGGAATTACTAATACTTTTCCTTGGGTTTTACTGTTTCCGTTGTCTGGGAAAAACTCTAATGCCGAGGTGATATTAAATCCGGGAGAGTTTGCCGCAGCGGTACTTTCGTTGGTAAACCATCTTTTTAAATTGAAAGAGTTGGTGGTCGACGTTCCGGAAACAACATTGAAACCAATTTTGAAAGCATCGTGATAAATATCGTCATTTGGGTTTGTTGTGCCTTTATCGCTGTATAAAATAGCGTTTGGATTGTCTTTCGTAACGACAACCGGAAACGTAAAAGCATTAAAAGCTTGCCATGCACAAGTTCCGCTTTTATCAAACCAGTTTTCGCCATAAGTCAAATAAAACTGATTGGTTAAGTCGTAAAATTTTGATGCTGGATTGGCTTTTACATCTCTTGCTGATTTAATTGGTTTTACGATTTGCAAAATTTTGTTTCCTGTTGCAGGATAAAGTGCTGTATTAACCAAAGTAAGCGAACTTTCGTAATAAACATCATCATTTTGTAGGTCTTCGAGAAGTTTTAAATGATAGTTTATCGAACTTCTGTTTGTTCCATAATCGTCATGTGTTAATTCGTAATCAAAACCGTTTAAGAACTGAAACATTTCAAGTTTATCAACTTCTGAAGGGAAAAATCCGTTAGGGAAATTTACTTTAAAATTGATTACTTCTCCTTTAACACCTTTAATATCAATTTTACTTATTGGAAAAGTATAGTTGGTAGAGATTGTTCCCAAATCGATTTTAAAAGTATCGTTTGTTGCTTCGGTATTTAGATTTCCGATATGAATGTTAGGATCTGAAGCATTCTCTAATTTTAAAGTAATACTTTGGTTTTGAGTCCATCTTTTGTCAAACGAAACAAAAACGGTGTCTGTAAGTTTACTTCCTTCAAACGTAAGTGTTGTTTTTGGATTAAGACTGTAACTGTCTGTTGCACCAGTTGTTGTTGCACTAAAATTCACTGTAACTGCATTTTTTAATGAAAATGAAGTTAAGGCAACTGGTATTTTTAGTGTTTTTACAGCGGTGTTTTCAAAGCTGTTTCGTGGAATTAAGTTGGCATTTACGGCCGGATATTCAAGAGGTATATTATCGCTTTTTGTCATAAAGTTAAATCTCACAAACGGATCAACGTTTTCTCCGCCTAATTTGTAGTCGTCTTTAGAACAAGCTGCAAATAACAGTATTATAGCAATAGATAAGGCTGGTATAAATTTAATACGATTCATTTTGCTTTAGGTTTGAGTTAAGATTAATATTGAAAATTGGTATTGGCAATATAAATTTTGGCGAAGGATAATTTAAGCCGCAAACATTCGAAATACAGCCGTCATTTCTGGAAACTCCTCTTTGATTACGAACAAGGTCAAAAAGTAAATGGCCTTCAAAACAAAGTTCTTTTCTTCTTTCTAATAAAATATTTTCTTTGATGTTCGTTGCATTGGTTAAAAGTGATGCATTTGCTCTGGCTCTAATGGTGTTCACATCGGCCATTGCCACATCTGGTTTGTTGGTTTCTGCGGCTGCTTCGGCACGAATTAAGTATAATTCGCTCAATCTAAAAGCAACGTAACCAGGATTGTCGTGGTATTTTTTGGTAAAATTATACGGCATCATTATTTGGTTTCCGGCAATTAATGTAGAAAGTTGCAACGGTAAGAATAATTTTTTGCGCAAATCATTTGTTTCATAAAGATTAAACAAATCGTTTGAAGCTACATATTTTCGGCCAGTATCAGATATCGTGAACAAGGGTGGAGGCGAAGTACTATAACCAAAGTATGCCGCTATCGAACTCGAAGTTGTACCTGATGCATCTCTTGGTGCACTAAATTCTAATAAAATTTCAGATACAGGTAAATCTGTTTTTTCCCATTCTGATACTAAATTTGTAGCGTTCATTAAGCTTATGCCCGAATTTGCAATTACATCATTGGCGGTATCATAAGCATTTTGCCAGTCTTTTTTATACAAGTAAACACGCGCCAATAATGCTTTTGCGTTGTTTTTGTTGAAATAAGAATAAGCAGGACCTTCTGAAACTGATTTATCAGCATAATTACCTAAAGCTGTTTTTAAATCTTCAATAATAAAATTGTACGTATTGGCAACCGTTTCTCTTTTTGGATATTGAATTCCGCCTTTTATCGAACGAGTATTGTAAACAATTCCTATATGTGAAGCATCTGGTGTAAAACCGTAATTTTGACTGTAGATTAACGACAACATAAAGTGTGCATAGGCACGAATTGTAAGTACTTCGGCTTTAATTTGGTTTTTCTCTGCATCGGTGGCATCATTTAAATTTGGCGTATATTCTAAAATTAAATTCGCCTGATTTATAATACTGTAACTCGCATCATAAAAAGTTTTAAAATCACTTTCGTCAGATTGATCTTCAAACGAATAAACTTTTTGTAGCGCTGTTGGCAATACAATTTGTCCTTTATTAGTAGTATCAAAAGGTGTAATTTTTAAATTTCCACCTTGTAAATCAGCGTAAACCGCAAAACGTTCGCCTCTCATATTTTCTTCAATACTGGTATAGAGTCCTTTTAAAGCAGTTAGAACTCCTTTTTTGTCTTGTAAAAGTTCGTCTATCGAAGTTTGAGTTCCCGGTTCCTGTTCTAAGAAATCACTACAACTTTGCGCAGAAAAAATCAAAAGGGCAAAGGTTATATATTTTAAATATTTCATAATCTTAAAATTTAGCGTTCATTCCGATCGATATAGTTCTCGCTTGCGGATAATTATAATTTAACTCTCTAATACCATTCATTCCTTTTGGACTTTTTTCTTTGTACCAATACCAAACATTTGAAGCATCTACAAAAACAGCCAAATTATCCAGGAAAGTATTTTTTAGAGGAACATTGTAACTCAAATTGATATTGCTAATTTTCAAGAAAGTCGCATCATAAATATATTTGCTCAAATTGGCCTGGATTGGCGAAGTACTTACAGAACCTTGTGTTGTAATATCTCCGGCTTTTCTCCAATAATCGTAGGCATTTACCGTAAGATTTCTATTTAAAGTATTCGAATATTTATCAATTAAAACATCTTGCACTAAAAAGTCTCCACCAAGCTGAAACGCACCTCTAATCGATAAAACAATATTTTTATTGATCGTAAAGTTGTTATTAAAACCACCATAAGCATCGGCTTGTTTGTCACCAATTGGCACTAAATCTGCCGTGGTGAATAAAGATCTGTAGGTTGTGGCGTCGTAAATTTTTCCATCTTTTTCGACCAAATCACGACCCGTTGCCGGATCAACGCCCACCCAGTTTATTCCCCAAAGTGTAGTGGTACTGTAACCTACTTTTTGAGCCAATGCCAAGGTTGCTACAGAATATTCGCTGCCTAAACCTTTTAGTTCTGTAACTTTATTTTTTACTGTTGAAATATTAAAAGATGTTGTCCATTTAAAACGATCACTTTTAATCCATTTTATTCTGGTAGTAAACTCAAAACCTTTATTGTACATGCTTGAAGCATTCAATTGTACAGAACTGTAACCTGTTTCTGTTGGGATATCTCGGGTTGTAATTAAGTCGCTCAAATCATCATAGTAATATTCTAATAATAATTCGACACGATTAAAGATATTAAAATCAATACCCACATTAAATTTGGTATTTTTTTCCCAGCCTAAATTTTCGTTTGGAGCCGCACCTGGTTTTGCCTGTGTACCGCCATTATATCCGTTTTGACTAATGTTGTATAAACCTTTAGAACGGTACGAACCAATTCTTGAGTTTCCTGTAGTTCCGTAACTTATTTTAAATTTCAATAAATCAATCCATGAAGTCGATTGTAAAAAGTTTTCGTTGCTTGTAATCCAGCTAAAACCTGCACCGCCATTGTTAGCAACATCAGAATCATTACCAAAAACAGAACTTTGGTCGCGTCTAAAGTTGGCCAAGAAATAGTAACGCTTTTTATAATTGTAATTGATTTGCGAAAATGCCGAAACTTTTGAGTTATTGCTGTTTTCATGACTGTAAGTCTGACCAGAGTAGGTTTCATCTGTTGTAGTATCAGGATTATCATCTCTTAGCGCTTCAGAAACTGCATGAATTTGGTTTGGGTTTACAAATCCAAGTCCCGAAGAATAATCAAAGCTTGCTTTGTCTTCAGAAAGTTCCATACCAATAACACCATCAATGGAGTGATTTTGGTTCAATTGCTTTTCAAACAAAAGCTGTCCTTGCCAGTTCCATCTCGTAGAATTTCTTTCGTTTATAATTCGACGTCCCCAAGTTGGATACGTAATTTGATCTAAAACGAAACTTCCGTTAAACTGACCACTTTCATTTTGACCGGAAAAATAGCGATCTTGTTCCTTATCTGTATAATCGATTCCAAATAGAGTCGAAAATCTTAAACCTTTAGTAATTTGGTAACCAACACTCAAACTTCCCATAAGTCCGTAAATCTGAGATTGGCTTTTATTTTGTTCGATTGCTGCAAACGGATTTCCTCCGCTAATACCAGTTAAGCCAATTTTCGAAAGTGAACCATCGGCATTATAAGGCGAAATTGTAGGTAAATAAGCAAAATTGTAAAAAATATTAGGTGCATCTTTTTGAATAAAACTTGGATTCACCATTAAATTAATGTCCCATTTATCGGCGCGATATCCCAAATTTACCCCAAGATTTAATTGTTTCGTGTTATTGCCCAATTGAGGTTCATCGATTTTTAAATAATTAAGATTGGTGCGATACGAAAATTTAGAAGTTGCACCGGAAACGCTCAAATTGTATTTATTAAAGTAACCAGCGTTGTTTAATAAATCAAACCAATCTGTATTTACGCCATTGTAAGGCACATCTACATAACCCGGAGTTGTATTTCTAAGAAACTCATTTCTAACTTCGTTATATTGCTCACCGTTCAAATATTTAATTTGATTGATTGCCGATGAAATCCCGGATTGATTAGAAAAACCAAATTGTGTTTTCCCTTTTTTACCTCTTTTTGTGGTAATCAAAATAACTCCATTTGCACCATCGGCACCATAAATACCAACGGCTGCCGCATCTTTTAAAACCGTGAATGTTTCAATGTTTTCTGGCGCAATTTTCATTAACGGGTTTGAAAAACTTTCTGCATTATCTCCATTTCCGGTAAAAAAAGCAGCATCAATTCCCATTTCTTCACTCATAACCAAACCATCTACAATGATAAGAGGTTGAGTTGAAGTTCCGGTTTTCGCTCCGGATAACGATGATAAAGTTCCCTGACCACGAATATTTATTTTTACGGGACCACCAACTCCTGTAGTATTTTCGACTAAAACTCCTGCAATTTGTCCTTCGACCATTTTGTCAATACTTTCAGAAGCTTGTTCAACCGCTATATCTTTTGCATTTAAAGTCGAAATACTTCCCACAATTTCCTCTTTCATTTTTTTGGTTCCGTACGACGAAGTAATGACAACCTGAGTTAACTCATCTGTATGTTCTTCCAGATAAAAAGTAAACTCCTTTTTGTTATCTGCTTTTATAGTTTGGCTTTCCATTCCTAAATACCCCACTTCAAGTAGCATATTATGAATATTGTTTCCTCTTAACTGATATACAAATCGTCCGTTAAAATCAGTAATAGCACCCATTCCAGTACCTTTAATACGCAAAGTTGCGCCGGCAAGTGGCATATTATCTTTGGCACTATAAACTGTACCGCTTATAAAACGTTCTTTTTCGTCAGCATTAGAATGCGAAGTTGGAGTAGGCACACTGTTCGTTAATAAAACCTGCTTTTTTTGTATGTAAAAAGAAATGTTTTTTCCGGTAAATAATTGCGTTAAAACCGTTTCAAGACTTGCATTTTGAACATTTAGATCTGCCAATTGATCAGTATCAATTTTTCGGGCATTATAAATAATTCTAAAATCAGTTTGATCTTCAATTGCTTTAATAATCACACTAATAGGTTTGTTTTTTACCTGTAATGTAATGCCTTTATTCTGCGAAAAACCTTTAAAACTGGATATGAATAGGGCTAGGAAAAATAGAATTTTCCTTAAATTGGGTATCGTAAAAGTCATGTTTATTTAGTTATAGAAGGATTGGTAATAGTAATGGTGTTTTGCTTAATAGCATAATTAAAAGGCGTGTCACGTTTTAGAAGTTCTAAAATGTTTTCGACACTAGAGTCGCTAATTTTAATTGTACCCGTAAAATTCTGTTTGGCCAAATCAGAATTTTCGTTGATAATTTCAACATCGTAGGTACGCTGAATTATTTTAGCGATGGTAGAAAATGGAGTATCTTTAAAAGCAAGTTCGCCCTTTGTCCAAGCAGCATAAAAACTCGGGTCGACCTCTTTTGTTGTAATTTTTTTAGAATTGTTTTGCCAAGTCGCCATTTGGTTAGGTTGCAGTAAAACAAGATTTTGCTTGTTTGCGACTTCGTACATTTGAATGCTTCCTTCGACCAAAGTACTGTTAACACTAGGATTCTCAGGATAAGCGCTAATATTGAATTTTGTTCCTAAAACTTCAACATCAACTTGATTCGCGTTTACAATAAACGGATGTTCTTTGTCTTTGGCAACTTCAAAAAAAGCTTCACCTGTTAAATACACATTTCGTTTTCCGTTGATACCAAATTGCTCTGGATAACGAAACGTAGTTCCTGAGTTTAGATTGACAATCGTACCGTCTGAAAGTGTCAGTTTAAAACGCTTTCCGTACGGAACTTTAAGCGTATTGTATACTACTTTTTCGTCCTGAACTTTTCCGAAATAGATAATTTGGTTTGGGAATTTCTTAGCAACTAATAATCGGTCTTGATTAAGAACCAAAACTTCTTTTTTAGTTTTGCTCATAATTTCAGAGCGACCATCAGACCATTCTAAAACAATTTCTTTGGAAGTTGTTTTTGGTTTTTGATTAAAGTTCAAAGCTAGTTTTCCAAATCCCAACAGGACTAAAAATACAGCAGCATATTTTAAAAAGCGATATACTTTCTTTTTAGGTTGAATAGAGATTACCGGAGTAGAGTCGATCGAAATATCTTGTGAAAGTGTGGTGAGAGCCCAAGCCTTTTTTAAAGAAATAAAATGCTTCTTGTTTTCGTCTGAAGCGTCGATCCAATCAAAAAGAGTTTGGACTTCTTGCTCTGAAGCTTCGTTAGAAAGATATTTATGAATAATTTTGGTAATCATATTTTGGTTATTTAATCTTCTGGTTATAGTAAGTACACTTCAGAAGTAAAATACCCTACCTTTTATTTTTAATTATTACAAATAAGGATAAAAATTAAGAACAAATAATCAGATAATTTGGTTTTTAAAATCTTTAAAGCCTTTGTCATATGGGCTTCGACAGCTTTTAAGGTAACTTGCATTTCTTCGGCGATTTCGGCATTTTTTTTATTCTCGAAACGTTTTTTTATAAAAACTTCTCTTGTTTTTGGAGGTAAATCGCTAATAGATTCCTGAATTAAACGTTCTAATTCGGTTAATTCTAAAGTATCAAATTGCACCGAATTTAAAATCTCGATGTCTAGTTCTCTTTCTTTTTGATTTAAGACTTCGCTTTTAAATTTATCCTTTACTTTATTATGACGAATCATATTCAAGCATTTTGATTTAGCGTAAGTATATAGAAAAGATTGTACGCCATTTATAGATTCTACAGTTTCTCTATTTTGCCATAGATATAGCAAAGCTTCTTGAGCCAAGTTTTCGGCTTCGTCGTGATCGTAAATAAATTGGAAACTAAAAGCGGTGATTCGGCGAAAGTATTTATCGTAAAAATAAGTGAAGGCAGTTTCGTCTCCTTCTTTGAAAGATTCAAAAAGATTCAATTCGAAACTGTTATTGTTGTTCATTAAACGAAATTTACTTTGGAGAGGCAATTTTGTAAATTTAAAAAACTACAGGAATTTGCCAAGAAAGCGGCAAATATAAAAGTTTATTTATATTAATTCTAAATAAAATTAAAATAAAGAGGATTTGAAAAAATATTAGTCAGAATTGGAGTAATTTTTAAACCATAAGGGATGTAAGTAATGCAAGTCAGGCTAAACAGCTAGATTTTACCGCAAAGGAAACAAAGCTTTGTTTTTTTTTGCCACAGATTAAAGGATTATTAAGATTAAAATCTGTGCGAATCAATGTAATCTGTGGCTTAAATAAAAAAGTTCGCAAAGCTTTGTGAAAAAACTTTGCGAACCTTGAGTAAACCTTTGCGGGCTTTGCGGTTAAAAAAAGTGTTTAAATATTTTTAATTTTAAAATTTCTCCATCCAAACACAATCAAAATTAAGTTGAAAAGTAATAGAGGCAAAAATGCTTTCAAAAAGTTAATTTCTGAAGGATCATTAAAAGTTTCTACTTTAAATTTAGACCAGTTTTCTTTGTTAACTTCAGAATTATCAAAGATTTTTGGATAAAAATACAATCGCAATTTTTCGTGAAATAGTTTTGTTTCCTTCAAAAATAAAAGTTGATTTCCTAAGTCGGCTTTAGCAATTTCGTTCAGTTGAATCTGTGCGTGCAACGTTGGAATAAACTGCGCAATATTTTGACTGGCGTTATTTCGTTGTTCCAGTTTATTTTGCAACTCCTGAGATTGTTTTGCCGAGTCGTCGTCACCTGCTTGTTGCATTGCATAATACCAAAGCCAGCTAAACTCGGCGTTTGGCAACGGATAACTTTTAAATTGCGGATAATGACTATAGAATTTATCCATGGTAATTTTTTTATCCATGTCCCATTTTTCATGATAAGCATTTCGCTGTTTTACCGTTAATTCTAAAGCCTCGGGAATTGGATATTTATTGACAATATAAGTGTTGATGATTGCCGGTAAAATAATGATGAAAAATAGCCAAATAGTTAATAATATAACCGCATTAAAGTTGGAGTGTTTTTGCAACGAAACAATAAAAAAGCAAACGGCAAACCAAAACAAAATGTACAAAATTGCAATGGTGTAAAAAGTTAGAAGTGAATTGTCAAAGGGAATATTCAGAAATAATACAGCGATAAAAAGTACAATTGATAAAAGCGCAATTAGGCTTAAAATTCGGATATAGAATAATTTCAGAATGTACAAAAATGTATTCTTACTTTGTGTTGCGACAATTTTCCAGGTTCCTGATTCTTTTTCTTCGGAAACCAAATTATAAGAAAATGCAATTATTAAAAGCGGAAACAGGTAAATGAGCACAAAACTAAAATCGATATTTCCGGACAAAAGATTATTCGGGTTATTAAGCTCTGCGTCATATTTTTGAGCTTCCAAACCACGAATGGTTACGCTTTGTATCGACGGATTTACATCGCGCTGACCAATTGCCAAACTATTTATAGGCAAGGTTTTATTGACCAACGAAAATTTAATGTAATAGAGTAGAAGCCCAATTTCATCTTTATGAAAAGCCGCATTTCGGGCAATATGTTCTTTTTGATAAATCGCGGCTTCGGCAATATTATCCTGCTGTTTTTGCTGAAATTGCTGACCAATTAAAAGACTGATGAAACAGATGATGAAAAGGAAAATTAATCCAATTTTGGTTCCTTTCGATCGTATGAAATTTTTAAATAGTAATGCTAACATATTAAATAGCTTTAAGGTTTTTGACGGCAAATCGAATGAAAATAAACAGCAATACAATCCATAGAAAAATAGAGAGAATAGACACGATTTCGGATTTTAAAACGTCCCAAATTTCTTTTGGTTCATAATGAAACTCTTCAACATCTGCCCAATGTTCTTTGTCAATAGTTAGAGGTTTATCGTTTGGCGCTGGCTTTTTATTACTAATGAATTTTACTTGCAAAGCATTCATTTTTTGCGCCATATTGTAGCGATAATTTTCGGCTTGTTTCTGAAAATCGATATACGAATCATAATCGGTATTCGATAATCCCATCGATAAGTTTTTGATGGCGATATAAGGATTTACAAAAGAAATGATTTTCGAAAATCTATTTTGTTTTTCATAAACCTGAAGTAATTTTTCTAAATGCTGATTGTAGATTTTAGAACTTATTTTTTCGCCTTCGGTCATAATAAAACCAGAATAATTGAACGGTAGTTTTTGTACTGAATCGACTTTGTAAACTCGTAAAAGTGAATCTTTTATCGCTTTATAATGCAAATCGTTTGGGTTATGACTGTCTCCTTGTTTCAAAATATCTTTTTCGATGTCACTTTGAAACTGAATTTTTGATGGTGCTTCGTAAATATATGCTCCAATTGCCTGCGTAGTTCGTGGCAAAATGATGGTAAAAACCAACCAAATACCTATTAGTGAAATCAACGCTTTTTTTGATGTTTTGCTTGACGCCGAAATTAGAACGGCAATCACGCAAAAGAAGATCAGATAGATAAAATGAAATAGAATAAACAAGCTCATTTTGATGGTTTCATCGGGTGTAATCGAAAAATTTTGAAGCAATAACCAAATAAAAACCAATACTATAATGGTTGGAACAAAAAGTAACATGATAACGCTTGCAATGCCTAAAATTTTACCCGTTAAGAGCTGTTTCCAACTAATTCCCTGACTTAATAATAGTTTTAGCGTTCCGTTTTCCCTTTCGGCCGCGACCGCATTAAAACCTAGAAAAAAGATTAATAAGGGCAATAGAATTTGCAAAACCATAGCAATGCTAATTTCTCCAAATCGTAACATACTGTTGGAGAATCCGGCCTCAGAAAAATTGGCTGTATTTTGTTTGTGCGCTTCGAGAAAAATGGCATTCCCGAAAAAAGGTTCCATACCAAACTCAAAAACGCTTAAAGGTGTACTTTTTCTAAACGCAAAATTGCCGTAGTGCGCCATTCTATGCGGATTTTTGTCTGGATTTTTTAACCAGTCTTCACGAGATTCGTGTTGGTATTTTTCGCTTGTTTCGTTTTGGTTCGTATAATTTTCCCAACCTGAAAATGCTGCGTAAAGTAAAATAAGACCAATGAAAAGCGTAATGATAAAAACAGCCGTATTTTTAAAAACGGAATTTTTTAAATGTTTGGCTATTAAAATTTCGGTGTGTAATGATTTCATACCAAATTAAAATTTATAGGTTACTGTAAGGCTGAAATTTCTTGGTGCTCCCGGAAACAATCGCAAATAATTTTGTGCACCCAACCAATACGTTTTGTTGAATAAATTACCTGCATTTAAAGCAATTTGCATATTGCTTTTGTTGGGTTTGTAATATACAGCGGCATCAAAAACAGTGAAATCAGGAAGTGTAAAGGCTCTTGTAAACCAAGGCACTTTGCTGCTTTGATATTGCATCCCGAAACCAACTCCTAAATCCTTCAAACCTGAATCTGAATTAAAATTGTAACGCGTCCATAAATTGGCGCTGTTTTTTGGTGTATTTTGTTTTCGCGCACCAATTAATGATGCATCACGATCGTTGGTAATTTTGGCATCAATGTAACTATACGAAGCATTTATTTGCCAATCGGCTGTGATGTAGCCTGCTAAATCGCACTCAAAACCGCGGCTTCTTTCAGCTCCGCGTGTGACCAATAAATCAGGATTTACAGGATCATTGGCATTCATTAAAATATTACGCTGATTAATTTCGTAAACCGCAGCGTTAAAGTTGATAGCATTGTTAAAAAAAGTGGCTTTTAAACCTATTTCTTTCAGATTGCTTTCGAGCGGATCAAACAAACTTCCGGCAGGCAAAGTACCTGTTTGTGGCATTAAAGTTACGGTGTTCGATTGTGGCTGATACCCTTCGAGATAAGTTGTATAAACATTTATTTGATTGTTGATTGCATAGGTTATACCCACGCGTGGCAACAATGCCGATTTCTTGACTGTTAGCTCCTTATTAGTTTCGTAATTGCTAATATCTTCAAACCATTCGTTTCGTAAACCCAGTAAAACGGTAAATCTTTCCCACTGAATTTGATCTTGAATATAAATAGCATTTGTAGTTGTTAATGCCGATGGTAAGGCTGTTCTAACATTCAATGTGTAATCGTCTGGACTGGTTAAGGTGTACGTGGGATTATTCAAGTTGAAATAATTAACGTTTGGTTTTGGTAACAAAACGCCATCAATTGTTGTCGTTTGATAGTTTGCCGTGTTTGCAGGAACAAAAGTACTGGCAACAGTTCCGTCTTTCAATAAATAACCTCTCGCTGCATTTTGTCCGCCGCCTTTTGTTTTATTCCAACTGCTTAAATCGTAACCAACCAATAATTTGTGTTTGATTTTTGCTGTTTTTAAATCGAAATTAAAATAGGTACTCAAATTATCTACATCCCAATATTGCTGACGTTGTACAAACTGCATCATGGCTAAACTGGTAACGGGCTGATTGTTCATATCGACCGCAAAACCATTTGTGGTTCTGTGTTCTTGTAAATTCTCGGTCCAGGATTGTTTCATATATTGTGCATTAAATCCTATTTTAGAACTGAATTTATGAGCAAAACTGGTTGTGAAAATCATTTCTTTCGATTTAAAGAAATCACTTGGAGCGCCTAAATTCAGACTAATTGGTGTTTTGTTTAAATCAGTAACACCTGCCACCGCACCAAAAATGGGTTGCCCGCGATCAAGCGTTCCCGTCATGTCGCTCAAAATCAATTCAGTATTAATAGCTGTTTTTTCATTTGGGATATAGCTAAACGAGGGAGAAATCAAAAAAGACTTATTACCTACTAAATCACGAAACGATTTTGCTTGTTGATACGCTCCGTTTACACGATATAACAACGTTTTTGATTTGTTAAGAGGACCAGTAAAATCAAGAGTTCCGCGAAAAGTACTAAAACTTCCCACACTCATACTCACTTCTTTTCGATCTACCGCCAAAGGTTTTTTAGTAACTAAATTGATGCTTCCGCCTGGATCTACAGACGAGAATGTCGCGCTCGAAGGTCCTTTGATTACTTCGATACGTTCAATATTATTCGTTAAAGGCTGTAAAAAGTAATATTGGCGTGTACGCATTCCGTTAATAATTTGACCTTCTTCGTTTTGACTAATACCTCGAATCGTGTATTGATTGTAATAACTTGCGGGAATCACGCCACTTGCCATTTTTACGGCATCGGCAAGATAAAACGCTCCTTTATCTGCAATTAATTCTTTGGTAATTGTCGAGATAGATTGCGGAATATCTTTGTTTAATGCTGCCGTTTTGGTTGCTGCAAACGAATAATCGCTGTTGTATTTTTTAGTCGAACGACCTACAATTTCTACCGTTTGCAATTCGTTTCTTGCCATTTTTACAGAATCCTGAGCGATGCTGTCTTTAACTTTTTTAGTGCTATTTTGCGATTGTACGCATTGTGTACCCGTTACTAAAAGTAAAAAGGGAAGTAAATGTTTCATTTTTCTATTTCCTTTTATACGGTTTGTAAATACAAATCTTCAAGCTCGTTTGCTGAGATTTTATCTGCTTCGATTACTGTTACCAAGTTGCCTTGTTTCATGATTCCAATGTGCGAAGCGACCTCTCTGGCTCTGAAAATATCGTGGGTTGCCATTAAAATTGCCGTTCCGTCTGCCGAAAGTTCTTTCAGAATTTGCGAAAACTCGTTGGAAGCTTTAGGATCTAAACCGCTCGTAGGTTCATCTAATAAAAGGACTTTTGCTTTTTTGGCAACTGCAATAGCAATTCCTACTTTTTGACGCATTCCTTTAGAGTAGCCACCCAAATTTTGGTCGTGTGCTTTTGTTTGCAATCCTGCTTTACTAAGAAAATAAGTCAATTCTCCTTTTGAATATTTAAATCCTGCCAGAGACGAGAAGAATTTTAAGTTTTCTACACCTGTTAAATTTGGATACAACATTACTGTTTCTGGAATATATGCTACATATTTTTTGGTTTCCTGTGCGTTATCAATCACAGAGATATCATTGATTTTTAGTTCTCCCGCAGTTGGTTCAATAAAGCCTAAAAATAGATTTATAGTTGTGGTTTTTCCCGCGCCATTTTGACCTAATAGTGCAAAGATTTCGCCTTCTTTAATAGTTAAGTTTAATTTATTCAACGCGATATGATCGCCATATTTTTTGGTCAGATTTTTTGCTATAAGCATAGTTTTGTGTATTTGGATTTTTTTTAAGTTTTCAGTCTCGGTTTTTAGTTTCAGTCTCAGTCTCAGTCTCAGTTTTTGGTCTGAGGTTTGGTTGATTTTTGAGATGTGGACGACTTTAGAATTTGAGTAAGGGGAATGGATAGTTTACTACAGTTTTGTAGAAAATCTGTATTAGAATTTTAAAAACAAGAATATTTTTTTAGAGTAATATCTATTACAATTTCTGTTTAAAGAAAACTGCTTTAGATAAAACCACAAATAAGATGTCCTTTAGCCAATTGAAAATAGGCTATAGGTGTTTCTAATTTTTAGAAAATAAAAATGTAGTAAACTAAACTAAAGTAGGAGGTGCTCTAAGAGCGAAAAGACTGCCTTTGAAAAAGTTTGAAGCGACTTTTGTATAAAAGAAAACATAAGAAGTTTCAAAATTTACTTTATGAAAGGATAAAGTTTGGAATGCACTTGGGATAAAAGTGCTAAAAGCAAAGTGACAAACGTGACAATTGCTATCTACAGAATGGCTGTGTGTAATTTGGTTTTGACCATCAACATAATGATGATCACAATGTTTTTGGTATAATTGTTTGTAAAGATGCTCGTAAGAGTGAACCGTCTGAAACAGCATTGCGAACAATACGGTTAAAGACATAAAAAAATTAATTAAGATAATTTTCTTTTTCATTCTTGTTTTGGAAATCAGCGCGCTTAGCGGACTTTGTGGTTTATTAACTAACGCAACTTTGTTGCAAATATAGGTTTCTTATTTATAAACACACTAAAATTTGATGTTATTTTTAAATTATAAATATAAAATTTGTAACAATTTCATTCCTTGAAAATTAAGTTTTATAAGTGCATAGTATAAAAGAGAACTTGTTTTTAAAGAATTGCAATTTTTCAATTTTTATTGACGCTTATAATATTTTCACATTATTATTCTTGTTAAGAAGACTTTATATTGTTATAAAACTCCGTAATCGTTAGTTGCCCTGTTGTAATATTCCTATTTTTACTAATAGAGGATCATTATCTGCTTAGATAATAATTGAATTTTTGGTTTGACATTAATTTTAAAATGATGTCAATTTTCTATTAACGAGCGTTCTGCTCAGTAAAAAAATAAATTATGAAAATAGGATTAATCGGATTCGGGAAGACTGGAAAATCTGTAGCTTCAATTCTACTAGAAAACAAGAAATTTTGCTTGGAATGGGTTTTAAGACAAAGTACTGTTTTAGAACATAGATCTGTTCCGGAATTTTTCGGGATTCAGTCAGATGAACCTGGGTTAATTTACTCTAGTTCCAAAACAACAATAGAAGAATTGTTAAACAAACATCCTGTTGATGTGATTATTGATTTTTCATCCAGTGATGGTATTTATACTTATGGAGAAATTGCAGCTAAAAGAAAGGTTAAGATTATATCAGCCATTTCACATTATAAAGAGAAGGAATTGCAATTGCTAAAAAAATTGGCGCATAATACGACTGTGTTTTGGTCGCCTAATATTACTCTTGGTGTAAATTATTTGCTTTTTGCTGCTAAATTCTTGAAGAAAATTGCTCCTTGGGTTGATATTGAAGTCAATGAAGAGCATTTTAAAAAGAAAGAAGGAACTTCTGGAACAGCCGTTAAAATTGCCGAAGCCTTAGATATCGATAAAAAAGATATTAACTCGGTAAGGGCAGGAGGAATTGTTGGAAAGCACGAGGTTATATTTGGGTTTCCGTATCAAACGGTTCGATTAATTCACGAATCTATTTCAAGAGAAGCATTTGGAAACGGAGTTGTTTTTGTTGCCGAGAATCTGGAACATAAACAAAAAGGATTGTATAATTTTGAAGATATTCTAACGCCTTATTTTGCGGTGTAATTTAAGTTTCTAAAAAAGAATTTTGAATTAATCTCGCAAAGTCGCAAAGTTTTTTTATTTAATATCGAAACCCGACAGGTTTTAAAAACCTGTCGGGTTTACTTTGTGTTTAAGCTCTGCGAATTAGCGGCTTTGCGTGATTTTTTATAATATTACTTTCTAAAAATCACTGCTTTACTGTATTCCGCATTCATTTTTGCGATTGAAAGAATTGAAATTCCTTGTGGACATTCAATTTCGCAGGCTCTTGTATCAGAGCAATTTCCAAAACCTTCAGCATCCATTTGTTCAACCATTGTTAAAACTCTTTTTGAAGCTTCAACTTTTCCTTGAGGAAGCAAAGCCAAGTGTGTGATTTTTGCACCAACAAACAAGGCAGCACTAGCATTTTTGCAAGTTGCAACACAGGCACCGCATCCTATGCAAGCTGCGGCATCAAAAGAAGCTTCGGCAGTTTCGTACGATATTGGAATTGTATTTGCTTCGGGCGCCTGACCTGTTGAAACTCCGATAAATCCGCCGGCTTCAATAATAGAATCAAAAGCAGATCGATCAATTTTTAAATCTCTTAAAACAGGAAATGCTTTGGCGCGAAAGGGCTCAATATAAATGGTGTCTCCATCTTTAAAACTTCTCATATGAAGCTGACAAGTTGTGGTGTTCTTTAAAGGTCCGTGTGCTCTTCCATCTATCATAACGCCACATTGACCACAAATTCCTTCTCTGCAATCGTGATCAAATTCGATAACACGTTCTCTTTTTTGAATTAACGATTCGTTCAAAAGATCCAGCATTTCCAGAAACGACATATGTTCTGAAACTCCGTCAATTTCATAATTTACCATTTCTCCTTTTGAAGAAGTATTAAGTTGTCGCCATATTTTAAGATATAATTTCATAGGTAATTATTAATTATAAATTGTTAATTATGAATTGTTTGTAGGTTGTGAAATTGAGTTTTATGGATTGTTAATTAATAATTAACGATCAACAATTATTTGTAACTTCTTACCGCCAGTTCAACAGATTCAAATACAAGAGGTTCTTTGTGTAATTCAGGTTTATGTCCTTTTCCTTTCCATTCCCAAGCCGAAACGTAACAGAAATCAGTATCATTTCGAACAGCTTCACCATCGGCAGTTTGATATTCTTCTCTAAAGTGTGCACCGCAAGATTCTTCTCTCTGCAAAGCATCATAGCACATTAATTCAGCTAGTTCCATATAATCGGCGATTCGGCCGGCTTTTTCTAATTCGCTATTTAATGCGTCATCTCCCGTTATGAGTAAATCTTTCTCGAAAGATTCCTTTAGTAATTTGATTTCCTTTAAAGCTTCCTCTAATTTTTCTTTACTTCTGGAAAGCCCACATTTTTCATAAAGCAATCGTCCAATTTTTTTATGAAAATAATCAGTTGAAAGTGTTCCTTTACTATTTAAAAATCGATCTAATTGAGCTCTTACAGCTTTTTCGGCTTCATCAAAAGCAGGATGCAAAATATCATTTTTTGGAGCATTTAATTCGCCTGCCAAATAATTTGGAATTGTATAAGGCGCAATAAAATAGCCGTCTACACAAGCCTGAAGCAAAGAATTAGCACCTAATCGATTAGCGCCATGATCGGCAAAATTAGCTTCGCCTAAGGCAAATAACCCAGGAATAGAAGTCATTAATTCATAATCGACCCAAAGTCCACCCATTGTAAAATGCGCAGATGGGGATATGAGCATAGGTTCTTTGTAAGCATTGATTCCTGTAATTTTTTCGTACATGGCAAAAAGATTACTGTATTTGGCTTCAATTTTGTCTTTTCCCTGTGATTTAATGGCATCAGAAAAATCAAGGTAAATGGCATTTTTCATTGGACCAACGCCATGTCCGGCGTCAATTCTTTCTTTTGCTGCTCTGGATGAAATATCTCGAGGAGCAAGATTTCCAAAAGATGGATATTTTCTTTCTAGATAATAGTCTCGTTCTTCTTCTGGAATTATATTTGGATTTCGGTCGTCCTTAGCGGTTTTAGGAACCCAGATTCGTCCGTCATTTCGCAAGGATTCAGACATTAAAGTCAATTTTGATTGATTTTCTCCGTGTTGCGGAAGTGAAGTAGGGTGAAACTGAATCCAGCTTACTCCGGCCATATAAGCTCCTTTTTTATGTGCTCTCCATATTGCCGAACTGTTACAACCCATGGCTAATGTAGAAAGATAATATACTTTTCCGTAACCTCCCGAAGCCAGTACTACAGCATCGGCAACGTGACGTTCTAGTTCTCCGGTTTCTAGATTTCGGGCAATAATTCCTTTTGCTTTTCCGTCAATCACAACTAATTCCAGCATTTCATGGCGTGTATGCATAATCACTTTTCCTAATGAAACCTGACGTAATAATCCTTGATAAGCACCAAGTAAAAGTTGTTGACCTGTTTGCCCGCGAGCATAAAATGTTCTGGAAACTTGAACACCACCAAAAGATCTGTTATTAAGATATCCTGCATATTCTCGCGCAAAAGGAACGCCTTGCGCAACAGCCTGATCAATTAAATGTGCAGAACATTCTGCAAGACGGTAAACATTGGCTTCACGAGATCTAAAATCGCCACCTTTAATGGTATCGTAAAACATCCTGAAAGTACTATCACCATCGTTTTTGTAATTTTTAGCGGCATTAACACCTCCTTGGGCAGCCACAGAATGTGCTCTTCGGGCAGAATCCTGAAAACAAAATGATTTGATATTATAACCTTGTTCCGCCAATGATGCAGCGCACGAAGCACCTGCAAGACCAGTTCCTACAACTATAATGTTTAATTTTTTTCGATTAGCGGGATTTACGAGTTTAGCTTTAGCTTTATAATTACTCCATTTTTCAGCAAGTGGACCATCGGGTATTTTTGAGTCTATCATTTTTATTTTATTTAAAATGAATTCGATAAAATTATTAGAAACCTAGATTTTAAGAAGTTCTAATTTACTACAAAAAAATGACTTTTGCCTTACTAAAAAATGATTTTATTGGTGTTTATTTTCCAATAATCTCTTTACGATGCAAGGTCCCCCATTCATTTAAGGCTCCAATAACATTATACAGCGTATGGCTATGTTCTGTTCTTGCATATTCAACAGTTGGAGGAAAAGTATCATAAACGGTTCTGGTAACAAGTTTGTTGATCTCTAAGTCTTTAAGTTCTTTGGAAAGCATTTTATCTGTAATTCCGTTGATATCTTTAGAAATCTCCTTAAATCTCTTTGGTCTATTGGATAATGCAATCAAAATAGGCAGCTTCCATCTACCACTTAAAACTTCCAAAGCATCTCTTACTGGTAATAATGCTGCCAGGCATTCTTCTGGTTGACCACAACCCATTTCTTTTGTTATTTCGCTTTTTGTTTTCATAGGTATATAACGTTACTATCCTCAAGGAAAGCGCTATCCTTGAGGATAGTACTATAAAAGAGATAGTAAATGTAGATAAGTTTGTATCATAAACAAAATAATTGTAAAAAGATGAGTAAAAAGATTCTGAATATAGTAACCAGCATCAAAGGAGATGCTTCATTTAGTAACAAATTATCGAATGCTATTCTTGAAAAACTGAAAGGAGAATATGACACGATCGAATTACAAACACTTGATCTTTCAAAAACGCCTTTACCTTATTTAAGCGAAGTGAATGTAAGCGCATTTTATACTCCCGAAGAGCAACAAACCGATGCTCAGAAAGAAACACTTAAACATTCTGATGAAGCAACGAAAGATTTAATTGAGGCTGATATTGTTGTAATTGGTGTTCCGCTTTATAATTTTGGAATTCCTGCGGTTCTAAAAGGTTGGATTGACCAAGTTGCGAGAGCAGGAAAGACTTTTAGTTATGATGAGAATGGCCCGAAAGGATTGTTAAAAGATAAAAAAGTATTTTTATCAATTGCTTCAGGTGCTATATTCTCTGAAGGACCTTATAAAAGTTATGATTTTTCTGAATCGTATTTGCGTGCTGTATTAGGATTTTTAGGGATAACCGATATTACAACTTTTCGCGTAGAAGGTACAGCAATTCCAGATTTTGCCGATAATGCACTACCTAAAGCTTTATCTGCGGTTGAGGAATTTGCTTTTTAAGATGAAAATAAATTGCGATAGTTGGACATTTTCGTAATTATTAAACCCGACAGGTTTTTGAAACCTGTCGGGTTTGTCAATTTGATGACCATTGTCAGACTGAGCGTCCCGAAACTTCGGGAGAAGTCCCACAAAGTGATTTAGCAAACGAGGATTCTCCCGAAGTTTCGGGACGCTCACCCTGCCAAAAAATAGGTATTTACTTTTCAATAATCATTGTAACGCCTTGTCCGCCTGCTGCGCAAATAGAGATGAAACCTCTTCCTGAACCCTTTTCGTTTAATAATTTTGTCATAACGCCAATTATTCGACCTCCTGTTGCGGCAAAAGGATGTGCTGCTGCGAGACTGCTTCCTTTTACATTCAGTTTATTTCTGTCAATTGCACCAAGAGTTTTCTTTAATCCAAGTTGAGCGCTTAATTCCGGGCTTTCCCATATTTTTAAAGTAGCGAGAACCTGTGCGGCAAAAGCTTCGTGAATTTCATAATAATCAAAATCTTGTAGCGTTAGATTTGCTTTTTCAAGCATTCTACTGGCTGCAAATAACGGTGCTAACAAAAGATTCTGCTGATTTTTTACATATTCGATAGCCGCAATTTCGGCAAAAGTGATGTAGGCTAAAATTGGTAATCCATTTTCTTTCGCCCATTCTTCGCTTGCCAAAAGAATGCAAGAAGCACCATCTGTAAGCGGTGTAGAGTTTCCTGCCGTAAGCGTTCCGTTTACCTTATCAAAAGCGGGTTTTAATTGCGCTAATTTTTCGATAGTACTATCTTTTCTAAGATTATTGTCCTTTTCAAGTCCGTTAAAAGGAGTAATCATATCATCAAAGAAACCTTCGTCGTAGGCTTTTGCCATATTCAAATGACTTCTAAGTGCAAGGTTATCCTGATCTTCACGAGAAATTTTATAATGTTTTGCAGTAATTTCAGTGTGGCCGCCCATCGAAAGACCGGTTTGAGATTCTTCATTTTTAGGTACAAGTGGCGTAAAATCTTTTGGACGTAACTTTAAAAAGAGCTTTATTTTTTCGCCCAATGATTTTGCTTTTCTGGCATTCAGTAAAATTTTTCGAATTTTTTCACCAACAGCAATTGGCGTATCACTAATAGAATCGACACCTCCGGCAATTCCAGATTCGATTTGACCAAGTGCAATTTTGTTAGCAATATATATGGCACTTTCAATTCCGGTGTCGCAAGCTTGTTGTAGATCGCATGCAGGAGTTGCAGGATCAAGTGACGTTCTCATAACACACTCTCTAATTAGGTTATTATCGTAAGTATGTTTAATTACTGCACCACCGGCAACTTCTCCAAGTAATTTTCCTTTTAAACTATATTTATCAATAAGACCATCAAGAGCAGCAATCATCATTTCCTGATTACTAACTTCTGCATAGGCGGTATTTGCTCTTGCAAAAGGAATTCTGTTATATCCAACAATTGCAACTTTTCTAACGGTCTTGATTGTATTCATAGCTATATTTTTTGTTTTCGTGAGATTGTAATAGAGATTAAAGATAAGGAGACTTATTTATAATTTGATTTTTTTGAGTTGCAAATAGTTTTGGTTTTTATCATTGAGTACTTTTTGTTTCTTGATCTTTTTATTAAAAACATAATCTATTCTTCTGTTTAATCAGGTGTTTAGATTTCTATTTTGATTTTGCGTACGGTTAAAAAATATAACTATTTTTATTTAGAATGATTAAAAATAGTTTGGATAACAAAATATTAACATATACTTTTGCGACAAATAATCAAACCAATTAAAATTAATTATAATGACTATAAAAAGAGTTTTACTGTGTCTTGTATTTCTGAGTTCATTGCATATGATGAGCCAGGAAACAGGAAAAGTAGTAGGAAAAGTTTCTTTGACAGGTAATGTTCCTGCCGAGAATATTTCGGTTGTTCTAAAAGGAACAAAATATTATACTGTTACAAACGAACATGGACAGTACGAAATTAAAAATGTGAAACCCGCGACTTATACAATTAGTATTAGAGTGGTAGGTATTCAAACTGTAGAAGATAGAATTACGGTTACGGCAAAACAAACAACAACCAAAAATTTTGCTCTTTCTGAAAGTCAGGAAGATCTTGATGAAGTTGTAATTACTAAGAATAAGTACAAGCAGGATAAACCTTCGTTATCATTACGTCTTCAAACTCCTGTTCTTGAGATTCCTCAGAATATTCAAATTGTTAGCGGACAAACTTTAAAAGATCAACAAATTGTGAGTATGAGCGACGGAGTTATTCGCAATGTGAGTGGCGCCGTGCGTCTGGAACATTGGGGAGATTTGTATACTAATATTACAATGCGCGGTTCTCAAATACAGGCTTTTCGTAATGGATTTAATGTGGTTTCGTCTTTTTGGGGACCTCTTACTGAAGATATGAGTTTTGTAGATCATATTGAGTTTGTAAAAGGTCCTGCGGGGTTCATGCTTTCTAGCGGTGATCCAAGCGGACTTTATAATGTGGTGACTAAAAAGCCAACTGGAATTACTAAAGGTGAAGTAAATGTGATGGCTGGAAGTTATGATTTTTACAGAGCAAGTGTCGATCTTGACGGAAAACTGGATAAAAAAGGGAAGTTTTTATACCGTTTTAATGCAGCAGCGCAAAAAAAAGGTTCACATCGTCCGTTTGAGCACAATGATCGTTATGTAATTGCTCCGGTAATTTCATACCAAATTGATGATAAGACTAAAATTACTGCCGAATATAATTTTCAGTATGCAAATATGACCGAAGTTGGGTCTTATTATGTATTTGGCCCTGAAGCTGATGGATATGCGACTTTGCCAGTTGGATTTACAATGACGCAACCTGGATTGCCTGATACAAACATTCAGGATCATAGCGGATACTTAACTTTTGAGCATAAATTTGATGACAGCTGGAAATTAACAGCGCAGACTTCTTATTTTAAATACATTCAGCAAGGTTACAGTTCTTGGCCTAATGCAGTGGGTTCAGATAGTAATGCTCTAGGAAAAGGAAATATTATTAGAAATGTTGGTATTTGGGATGCTGAAAGTAATATGTATTTGGGACAAATATTTTTGAACGGAAAATTCAATACTGGATCTGTTAGCCACAAAATATTGGGTGGTGTAGATTTGGCAAGTAAAGATTATATGGCAGATTGGGGCCAATCTCATAACCTTGATACGGCAGATAAACCTTTTAATGTGTACAATCCAAATTATGGCACGCCATCAAATGGTTTTCCTGCTTTCGACCACACTACACCACTTAGTATTAGAGCAGCAAATGCTGGAGGATTAATGACTACTAATTATGCGGCAGGTTATATTCAGGATGAACTTGGATTTTTTGACAACAGGCTTAGAGTTACTCTGGCAGGACGTTATACCTGGATTAGTAATGCTAGTTGGGGAGGAGCTCCAATTGCAGACAGCCATATTACGCCACGTGTAGGAGTGAGTTATTCTATTACTGAAAGTTTGGCTCTTTACGGATTATACGATCAGGCTTTTATACCACAATCGGGTATTATTAAAAGTGGAGACAAGGTAAAGCCGCTTACGGGAAGTAATACTGAAATTGGAATTAAAAAGGATTGGTTTGACGGATCTTGGAGTACGACATTATCTGCTTACAGTATCTTAAAACAAAATGAATTAGCATCTGACCCAACAAATAAACCTGGTGAACAATATAGTATTGTTCTTGGTGAAAAAAGGGCGAGAGGAGCTGAGTTTGATTTGAGAGGAAAAATATTTGACGGTTTTAATGTTGTTGCAAATTATGCATTTACAGAATCTGTAGTATTAAAATTAAATGGTACTATTCCGGGAATTTCGGTGGGAGATATTGTGCCTGGATATGCAAAACATACTGCAAATGCATGGTTAAACTATACGATTCAATATGGAACATTTAAAGGTTTTGGCGCTTCGCTGGGTGGAACTTATTTAGCAGGACGTTTGACTGATACTTGGAGTGTTGGATTGGAAAAACTTCCAAATTATTTCAAACTAGATGGAGGTTTATCTTACGATACGAAAAAGTTCAAAATTACTGCAAACGTTTATAATATTCTAAACGAATATCTTTATAGCGGTTCTTATTACTCTTATCTTTCTGCTTATTATTGGCAAACAGAACAGCCAATTAATTTTAGAGTGGGAGTAACGTATAAATTTTAAGTATAGTTGTGAATTGTAAATTGTGAATTGTGAATTATCTGTTGTTAGTTTTAGATTAGCCAACAATTCACAATTCACAATTTATAATTACTTATTACCCTTTTTGAACCAAAGGAATAACTTTTGAACCAATTAATTCTATGGCATTCATAAGTTGATTATGTGTAAGGCCTGCATTATCCATTTGGAACGTAAATCTCGAGATTCCGCCTAATGATTCGCTGTGGCGTAAAATTTTCTCGGCAACTCGCTCAGGATCACCAACAATCAAAACACCTTCGTCGTCAATAAGACCGTCAAATTTAGCTTTAGTAACAGGTGGCCATCCGCGCTCGAGCCCTAGTTTAGTCCAAAGTTCAGCGTAACCCGGATAATATTCTTCTATAGCTTTTTCAGTGGTGTTTCCAACATAACCAGGCGAATGTAAACCTACCTGAAGTTCTTCGGGTTTGTAACCAGCGGCTTTACCAGCTTCACGATACAAATCTATTAAAGGACGAAAACGATGTGTTTGACCTCCAATAATGGCTACCATCAAAGGTAATCCTAAAGATCCTGCTCTTACAAAAGATTCCGGAGTTCCTCCAACACCCAACCAAACAGGCAATTTTTCTTGTAATGCTCTTGGATAAACAGGAAGATTATTTATGGCAGGACGAAATTTTCCTGACCATGTTATAAATTCATTGTCTCTTATTTGTAATAATAATTCTAATTTCTCTTTAAAAAGAGCATCGTAGTCATTCAAATTAAAACCAAAAAGGGGATAAGCTTCGATCGAAGACCCACGACCCACAACAATTTCGGCTCTTCCTTTTGAAATCAAATCGAGTGTCGCAAAATTTTGATAAACTCTTACAGGATCGGCAGCGCTTAAAACAGAAACAGCACTAGATAATCGAATACGTTTTGTTCGGGAGGCCGCAGCACCTAATATTACTGCCGTAGCCGAATCTAAAAACTCTTTTTTATGATGTTCTCCAATTCCAAAAACATCTAATCCAACCTGATCTGCAAGTTCGATTCTTTGGAGTAATTGTTCCATCGCATCAACACTACTGAGCGTGTTGTTGTCTCCGTACATTGCCGAAGCAAAACTGTCAATTCCTATCTCTATCATAATAGTAAAGATATTAAATTTTCTTTTTTCGGGGATTATAAATGTGTATTAAAACAGTTAAAAAATAATCATCTGTACCCTTAAAATAAATGATTTTTGTATCTGTATCTAGTATTTTTTGCGCAGTAATTTTGAATAGAAATTAAATATCTATAGCAATGAATACCACAACTACCACCAACATTCTGTTTGATCAGGTTAATTTATCATCCTTAATATCTATAGTGAATATTTATCAAAATAAAAGGAATGATGATAATCACGATAACCAAAAAAGGTCTCTATTTACGAATCATTTTGGACTTCCCTTGAGTATTGCTTCTTTCGAAAATCGAGTAATTGGTTATGCTTTTGTTAAATTCAATAATGAGGGTGAAACTGAAATTAATTCTTATTGGGAAAAAGATTTTTATAGTATCGAAGCAGAGCATGATTTGAAGTTTCATGCTCAAAAAACTTTTAATTCAATGTTTAATGATCCTGAAACACGTACAATTAAAATTAAAAACGCTACCGATAGATTATCAAATTGGTTAAATAGCTGTAACTAATAATAAGTGGTTACAGATTGATTTTTTGTAAATTTACAGGATACAGGTTAAAGAAATGGCAAAAGAAATTTTATACTTAAAAATTGCAAATATTATCGAGGAGCAAATATCCTCTGAAACTTTAAAAATTGGAGACAAGCTTCCGTCTATTCGTGCTTTGCAAAAATTACACAATGTAAGTTTAAATACCATTAAGCAATCATTTTTAGAGTTAGAAAGTAAATCGCTAATAGAATCGCGTCCAAAATCTGGTTTTTATGTTAGTAATACTTCTAATAGAAAGCTGTCTATACCATCAATGAACAAGCTTAAATTATTAGAAGATAAAACGACTTCTGAGGATTTAATAACAAAGGTTTTTTATAGTTTGAGTGATAAAAATATTACCAGATTTTCTATTGGAGTTCCAGATCAGAGTTTGTTGCCTATTGCTAAACTCAATAAAGGACTTGTTAAAGTCATGCGCAATTTAGAAGAAAGCGGTACGGGATATGAATCTGTTCAGGGAAGTGCCAATTTGAGGCGTAATTTGGCAAAATGGTCAATTGTACTGGAAGGAAAACTGACCGAAGACGATTTTGTTACCACATCTGGAGCTATGAACGCTATTTTTAATTGTTTAATGGCGGTTACCAAACGTGGAGATACGATTGCAATTGAGAGTCCTGTTTATTTTGGAATTATTCAGGTTGCTCAAAGTTTGGGGCTTAATATTATCGAATTGCCTACTCATCCTATTACAGGAGTTGATTTAGAGGCTTTAAAAAAGGTGATTTATAAAGTGAATGTTTGCTGTTTTATGAGCAATTTTAGTAATCCGTTAGGAAGTTTGATGCCGGATGAAAGTAAAATGGAACTGGTGAAAATGCTTACTCATCATAATATTCCTTTGATCGAAGATGATTTGTATGGTAATTTGTTTTTTGGAACAACCCGCCCTAAACCTTGCAAATATTATGATGAAGCTGGAATTGTAATGTGGTGTGGATCTGTTTCTAAAACTTTGGCACCGGGATATCGGGTAGGTTGGGTGGCCCCCGGAAAGTTCAAGGATAAAATCATTAAACAAAAAATGGCTCACACGGTTTGTATGCCTTCATTATATCAGGAAGTAATTGCCGATTTTTTGGAACACGGCAGATACGATCATCATTTAAGAACTTTTAGAAGTGCATTGTATACAAATTCGCTTCATTTTCAGCGAACTATTGAAGATCATTTTCCAGAAAATACCAAAATTTCACAACCACAAGGAGGATCATTTCTTTGGCTCGAATTGGACAAAAGCATTGATACTGCTGTTCTGTATGACAAAGCAATCCAGCAAAAGATAGGTTTTGCTCCAGGCAGAATTTTTACACAACACGACCAATATCATAATTGTATGCGCCTTAATTTTGGTTTGGCATGGAACGAAAAAGTAGAACTTAATTTAAAACGATTAGGGCAATTAGTAAAAAACAGCCTTTAAATAATTGGACTTAATGAAATGCGTAATTTTAAACACATAGAAACATAGTTTTTGTCCTGAAAAAAAGGCGTTTCACTTATTTAAAATACGCATAGAGTGTTGTGTGAGAGAAATGATTTTATCAAATAATGCCTAATAATTACGGGATAAAAGATTAAAAAATAAAATCTGCTTAATCTGCAAAATCTGCGTGAAAAAATATCTAATGCGAGAATCCGAAAGAAACACTTATCAGAATAATTAAAATTACAATTAGTGTAATTACCACATACAGATAATCTTTCTCTAAAATAAAAGAAAACAACGATAGTAAAACACGAAATACGGGTGTTAAAAAAAGCAAGATAATCCCAAAGAATATAATTGATTCTCCATTTCCTTGAATGACACCATTGTAAATTGCCGAAATAACTTCAAAAATATTACGGTCATTTTCATGAAATACCGAGTAGTTCTCAATATCATTACTATGCCCCATTAAATAAACAATACCGCCAATAAAAGCTACAGATAATGAAATCCAAACGCCGTAACGTAATAAGTTTCCAACGATGGTTTGAAAATCTTTTTCTCCAAATTTTTCCTTTTGCATAACCTTAGATTTTTCCATTGATTCCGTTATATATCATGTTAATTGCAAGTACAAAAATTAGGCATGCAAAAAAGATTCTTAGTTTTTTAGGGTTTGTTCTTACGAGAACTTTTGCTCCGGCCATAGCGCCAAACAATACACCAATAACAACTGGCATACAAATTCCCGGTTCAATATATCCTTTTTGAATATAAATTACAGAACTCGCCATTGCTGTAACTCCCATCATGAAATTACTGGTTGTAGTCGAAACTTTAAACGGAATTCGCATAATGTTATCCATTGCGATTACTTTAAAAGCTCCTGAACCAATTCCTAATAAACCAGACATCATTCCGGCGATTCCCATCATACTAAAACCTCCAAGAACGTTTTTGGTTCCGTAACTTATAACTTCTCCGTCATGCGAAGGATAAGTTCCGTTTAAGCGTAATTTTTTTGCTAGAGGGCTTGATTCTAAAACAATATGTTCTTCTTTTTTTCGAAGAGAATTTATAGCCGAGAAAATTAAAGTTAAACCAAATAATACGGCGATAAAGGAAGTAGGAGCAATGGTTGACAAAAGTGCTCCGCAAACGGCTCCAATTGTTGTAGCAATTTCGAGAAAAATTCCCAATCGCATATTCGTAATTCCTTCTCTAACATATGCCGCCGCTGACCCTGAAGAAGTTGCAATTACAGAAACTAAGGCTGCACCAATTGCATAATGAATATCGACGCCAAGAATAACGGTTAAAAGGGGAATTATTATAATTCCGCCACCTAAACCTGATAATGAACCAATAAAACCTGCTAAAAAAGCACCAAGAATCATTATTAGGGTAAATGTAAGTACTGTCATTCGGATAATTTTTGTTTTGGCTAATTTACGAATAGATATTTGGTGACGAAAAGTTTAAGGACTTAAAAAAGCCTTAAAAATAGTTTAGGCTTTGCAAACCTTTATTTTTGAAGGCGTGAAAAGAAATAAAATTTTGAGTTTTCTAACTGGTTTTAAAAAACTGTTAGAAGAAAAAACGGCTTTTATTTATTGTCTACAGCAAACGAAGTCTTGCCAATAACTGAAAGCAATAAAGCTGCTGCCGCACTGGTTAAAACCGAATAATCGAAAGGTGCTTTTATGGTGGATGAAGTTGCCATTGCGATGGCAAAAAGAAGCAGTAATGCCGATGTTCCTAAAGCTGAAATTCGGGTTTTGAAACCGATGATTAGCGTTATTCCAAAAACAACTTCAAAAAAAGTTGCCAATGCGCCCAATATTCCTGCTACAGATTTACTGGCAAATGAGTTTAAAGTTTGGGTATATGCGATAAAATTTTCCCAATTACCCCAAGCAACTCCCGGAGCACCCGGCGCGCCCCAAAGACCAAATCGATCCGCAACTGCCGAAAGCATTGTAATTCCTAAAACGACTCTTAAAACTAAACCTGCTTGTGGTATTGATATGTTTTTCATTTGGATATTTTTTATATAAAAATAGCGATGTTTAAGGAAATTTAATCGGCTTTTGTTTTATTTTGAATATTTAAGAGATATTAAATCCATCTTCTTTATCTTTAAATGCCCAAGTTGCCATTGCCTCAATTATGGGTAATAATCCGTTTCCAGATGCGCTTAAACTATAGGTTACAAAAGGTGGTACAACTGGTTTTGCTTCTCGAATAACAAGATTATCGGCTTCTAGTTGTTTAAGATGCTGAATTAACATTTTTTCGGTTACGGCAGGAATCGCTCTTTTTAATTCGCTATAGCGTAATGGACCACTAGAAAGGTGGTAAATAATAATAGGTTTCCAGTATCCGCCAATTTTTTCCATTACATATGTTACGGGACATTTTTCTAAAGCATATTGCTTATTCTCCTGAATTGTCGATGTTTCTTTAATTGCTGTCATTGTGCATACTTTAGGGTAAGTACTTGTGTAAAAGTAAGTACAAATATACCTTTGTTACTGCTAATAAAAAAATAATTTAGATATGAAAATTACAATTACAGGTTCATTAGGAAACATAGGAAAATCTTTGACCGCAAAACTTATAGCTTCTGGACATGAGGTAACTGTTGTGAGCAGTAATACAGATAGAGTTAAGGCTATTGAAACTTTGGGAGCAAAAGCAGCAATTGGTTCTGTAAATGATGTTGCTTTTTTGAAAGATGCTTTTGCTAAAGCCGATGCGGTTTTTGCAATGACACCGCCAAATTTAGGAGGAGCTAATATTCTTGAAAATACTACAAATGCTGGTAAAGCTTTGGCCGAAGCTATAAAACAAGCAGGAGTGAAACGCGTGGTTATGTTAAGCAGTATTGGTGCCGATTTGTCTGGCGGAAATGGCCCAATTGCGGGACTTCATAACATTGAAAAAATTTATGAAGGTGTAGAGAATGTTTCATTCACGTTTCTTCGTGCGGGATTTTTCTATACAAATTTGTACAATGATGTACCACTAATTAAAGGTGCAGGAATTATTGGGTCTAATTATCCGTCAACAATTTCGATTCCTTTTGTGCATCCTGAGGATATTGCAACTGCTGCTGCAGAGGAATTACAAAAAGCATTAGGAGTAAACGTACGTTACATTGTAAGTGATGTTCGCACACCACAAGATGTTGCAACAGTTTTGGGTCTTGCGATTGACAAACCAGAATTGCCTTGGATTGAGTTTACAGATGAAGATGCTCTTGGCGGAATGAAACAGGCTGGATTACCAGTAGAAATAGCAGAATTGTATACTGAAATGGGCGCTGGTTTAAGAAGCGGAAAAATTCAGGAAGATTTTTTGAGTACTAAAACTTCTGTTGATGGAAAAACAAAACTAGAGGATTTTGCAAAGGAATTTGCATCTAATTTTTAATTTTGATGGAAAGAGCTGATTGTAAAATCAGCTCTTTTTTTGTATAGTATTTTTATTTCAATAGTTTTTAATGTTCTGTGAGCCAGGTTAATAATTTACTTCTTTTTTCTCTGCTTACAATAATGTCTTTATTGAACGGAAATGACAGATTAATTTTTAGTTTTCTAGGAAAGTAATCTGTTACATCTACGATAGCGTTACGATTGACGAGAAATTGCCTGTTCATTCTAAAAAAAGCTGTGTCAACTTTATGTTCAAGTTCTTCGAGACTCTCTGTCATTGCATAGGTTTTTCCGGAATGACTTTGCACATAAGTAATTTCATTTTCAAGATAAAACAGAGCAATTTTGTCCAGGGTAAAAGGCAATAACCGATCTCTGTATTTAATCATAATCGTATTGCTGCTATTTTTGTTTTTGGCGGCCAAAGTTGCCATAGCAGCTTCATATTTTAAAGCAATACTTCCTGCCATTACTTTTTGCATATTCTGAAACTTGAAAAGTGCTTTTTGCAAAGATTCAGTGCTAAAAGGTTTCAGTATATACTCAATTCCGTTGGCTCTAAAAGCTTCTAATGCATACTCATCAAAAGCGGTACAAAATATCACAGGAACTTCAATGGTAATTTTTTTTGCAATTTCAAAACTCAATCCATCTCCCAATTGTATATCGCTAAAAATAAGATCGGGTTGCGGATTAACAGCAAAATAATCGACAGCTTCTTTAACAGAACTCAAAATGCTCACAATTTCGACATCAGGATTTATTTGTTTTAGATTACTAACCAGATCTTCGGCAACGAGTATTTCATCTTCAATTATTACTATTTTCATCGGGCATGATTTTAAAGCTAACAGAAAAATATTTTCCGTCGTTCTTAATTATAATTTCGTTTCCTGACCACAATTGATAACGTTCGGCAAGATTGCTTAGACCGCTTTTTGTAGATGTTTCTCCTGCATTTCTGGGGTTTATGGCATTAGATACACTAATATAATCTTGGTGTTGTTCTATAACTAATCTTAAAGGAGCTTCTTTTGTAAATATATTGTGTTTTATAACATTTTCTAACAAAGGTTGTAAGGAAAATGAAGGAACAAAACCTTTTAGCATTTCTTGATTTTCGATGTTTAATTTCCATTCTAAAGCGTCGCCAAATCTCATTTTTTGCATTTCCATATAGTTTTTGCAAATTTCTAATTCCTCGTCTAGAGTTGTTGCAAGTCTATTGTTGAGCGATACTGCTGAACGAAGAAAATCTGCTAATTGCAACAAGTAGATTTCGCCAAGTTTTGGATCTTTTTTATATAAAGCTTTTAGTGTGTTTAATGAATTAAACAAAAAGTGGGGATGAATTTGCTGTTTCAACAATAGATTTTCGGCCTGTGAATTTCGTAGTTGCAAGCGTGAATTTTCGAGCTCAGTCTGAATTTTATTTTGTCTAAAGATTACAAAATCATGAAGAAACAGAATGATTGTTGTAAGTACGGTCGAAATAGCTATAAAAGCGGCTAATAGTTTGTAATTATCTAAATGACTCGGAATTTTAGCTAGATACGAAAAAATAGGCCAAAGTGTAAGATAGATTGCAATTCCGGACGAATAACTAAGACTCAATCTGCAAAGTTGAAATTTGAATTTATCATCGGGGAATTTTTTTGCACTGAATTTTAAAATCCAAACCAATAAATTACTGGTGATAAACATATAACAAGCAGTTTTAATGGCGAGTACAAATAATGCCGAGAGAATTTCTTCGAACAAAAACAGGAGCAAAAAAGTAAACGGAAAGGCGAGACTTACCAATAACATATTTAATCGGCGAATCTCTTTGAGATTATAAGGAGTTATTGTTTTTCTAATATTGTTTATCATTTAATGCCTGTTTTATTGCTTTTTATTTGCCCTATCTAATATACAAATATCTGAGGATAATAATTGGATATTATTTTTTACAAAAACTCCAACTACGTTTTTGTAGTCGGAGTTTTTGTTTTGTTATTTTAACCTTCTTAAAAAGTGTATGATAAGCTAACTTGGGCTGTATTGTTTTGGAAATCATTGTTTATACCAGCCGTTTTTATCTTACTAACATTCGTTAGAGACAAATAATATCTAGCACCAATCCCGAGTCCGTTTTTAAATTCATAGCCAATTCCACCAGCGACACCGCCGTCAATTTTTTCTGCAAATTTGGTACTGGAGGGAATTCCAAGAGCCGAAAAATCTTCGTCGACTAAAATTCCAATTTGCGGACCAGCTTCAAGATACATTCCAAAATTGGTTTTGTATTTTAGAAGAATAGGAACGGTTACATAAGATAGTTTTATATCTTCTCCATCCATAAGACCACCTTTAAGTTTTGCGCCTTGTGTCGAATATAAAAACTCTTCTTGTACGGCAAAGTGATCATTAAATTTGTACCCTACAAAAGCTCCGGCATGAAATCCGGTTAACCCCTCAGTATCGAAGTTGGCATTAGTAAAGTTGCTATAATTGGCTCCGGCTTTTACTCCAAAGTAAAGACGTTCTCCTATGCTTTTAAAAAAGCTCTGACTAAAACCGCTTGTCGAAGCAAGAAGAATACAACCAATGAATAATTTTTTAACGATTTTCATAATTTCAAGATTTTATTTTATACTAATTATTGCTTTATGCAGGTCAAAAGTATAATGACTTCAATTGACGTAAATCGTAAATTGGGTGGAGACGGACAAAATCGCTGGCGAAACGGATTATGTGATAAAAACTAAAGAAAAAGTGTAATATTTTCTTAGAGTTTAAGGAACACGGTTTTGATATTTGAAATTGATTTCAAACTGAAGTATAAATTATAAAAGGCGAAAAGTTGTTTTGAATCTACTATGAATCAAGCCAATTTTTAAAGTTATTGATTTCCTTTTTGCTTAAAATGATTGGTTCAGAATCTGGAAGCGCAACATTGAGCAAAATTTCTATTTTCTGACTTGAATGTTTAACGATTTCCTGAATGTTATGACGGTTAATAATATAACTTCTATTGATTTTAAAGAAAAGGGCAGGATTGAGCTTATTGATAAGATCTTTTAGATTGCTGTTGTATAAATAACTGCTTCCGGAATTGGTGTATATAAACAGGTGTTTTCCGGTAGCATAAAAATAGGTAATATCGGCATCGTTTATGGATAATAGTTTATCTCTGTGATTGACCAAAAAATGATGTTGTACGCTACTTTGATTTTCAATCTCGACCAATGATTCTACAATTAAGTTGGTATTAAAGGTCTCTTTTATGTTTTTGTATTTTATTAAAGCTTCGAGTAATTCTTCCTCTTCATACGGTTTGAGAAGATAATCTATTGTAAAATGTTTGAAAACTTTTACGGCATAAGAATCGTAAGCGGTAATAAAAATAACGGGACATGAAATAATTGTTTGTTCAAAAATGTCAAGGCTTTTACCATCTCCTAAATGAATATCCATAAAGGCTAAATCAACTGTGTTCTTATTAAAAAAAGCGACAGCATCTTTTACAGATTTAAGTACTGTAATCTCACTGATTGAAATTATACTTTGCTGTTCGAGTATTGATTTTAGATAGTTTGAAGCTAAATGTTCATCTTCAATTATAACTATTTTCATTTCGTTTAATTTTATGCAAAGTTAAAAAAAAAGCTCCGTTAAAAACGGAGCTAATTTTTTACAATTTTGGATTGTTTAAGCGGGCATCTAAAGGAAATGGAAGCGTATAACGCGGATCATTTTCTATCAATGTATAGCTTTGACCATTAAAGGTGTGATTGATTTGTTTTTGAGTTGTTCTTCTTAAATCAAACCATCTGTGACCTTCTACAGCAAACTCACGTTGTCTTTCCTGAGCTATAAAATCAAGAAGTTGAGTTTGTGTCATGGCGGCAATCGATGTACTTAATGTATTAAAAGCAGTAGCATTATATCTGTTTTTAATAAAAGTGGTTACTGTTGTTCTTGCCGTTGGAAGATCATTTAATTGAGCCGATGCTTCTGCTTTGGTCAAGTACAATTCAGATGTTCTATACGTACATTTTTGAGCGATATCGCCACCTTTTCTAAATCTGAATCTGCTTCCGCTTGCCTGAAAATACAAGGCAAAACGTAAATCGTTTGTTTTATCATAAACGCCTGTTAAAGTTGGCGCAGCATATGATGCTCCTTTTAAAAGATTAATAAAAGGATCTTCAAGTGCTAATATAGATTCTGGTCCGTTATAAAGATTAGGTAAAGCAGGAGTAGTGTTTAAGTTTATTAAAGCACTTTTGTACGTCATTGCTTTATCTGCAGCAGCAATAGCTTTTGTCCATTCTTTTCTGTATAAGAAAATACGAGATTCCATTGCATATAAAGCAGCTTTAGAAAAACGGTAGTTAATGCCGGCTGTTTGAGTGTCTAAATTCAATAATTTGCTAGCCTCTTCATTATCAGATAAAATCTGGTCGTAAATAACAGCAACACTTTCAGGAACGTAAGCCTGCTCTAAATCTATTTTTAAAGCCAACGGAACACCTCTTTCTGTTGCAGCTGTTGCTGCATCATAAGGTTTACTGAAGATATTCAATAAATCAAAATAAGTTAATGCTCTTAGTGCATAAGCTTCTCCTAGTAGTTGATCTTTCTCTGCAGATGGCGCTAATTTTACACTTGCTTCATTGATGATAACATTCGTATAGAAAATTCTGTTGTACAAAGCAGCATAAGGAAAACTGTTTGTAGATTTATCAGGATTTGCATCGTTCCAGATATAATGATCTCTGTAAAAAGTAGCATTATCATTAAATTCATCTAAAACCAATTCGTCTGCTCTAATAGCAGATAATGCTTTATGAATAGCGGTTGTAGAATAGCCGCTTGTCATTACTGCTCTATAATCAGTTAAAGTTTCCGGAATTACTTTACCTACTGGCTCAATATCAAGATAATGATCGCAGCTTACAGTAGTTATAGCTACACCGGCAAAGAATACGTATTTTAATATATTATTTTTCATTTTAAATCAGATTAAAAAGTTAGGTTACATCCTAAAGATATTGATCTTGGGATTGGTTGTGCATAGATATTTCCGTACGTTTCAGGGTCAAAGTAACCTTTATAATCAGAGCTGATTACGAATAAGTTTCTTCCTTCGATACTAAATCTTACACTATCCATAAACAACGTTTTTGTCGCTGTTTTAGGCAATGAGTATCCTAAACGAACACTGCTTAAACGCATGTAACTCATTTCGTGAACCCAAGTATCTAAATAGTTGTAAACATTAAGTGGTGCTCCTGCTGGAGAAAACCATTGGAAAGCCATCCATGAATCTCCTGTTCCTGAAGTTTCACTAGTAATTCCAGGTATGTGTGAACCTGTATTAGTAGGTGACCATGCATTAAGTACATCTGTAGTGTAGTTTTGACCACGATCTACTTGTGTACCATTAAAATTTGGTCTTTCAACAACAGTTTGTTTAAGATTGAAAGTGGTAGCAATAGTAAGATCAAAATTATGAACTTTAAAAGTATTGATAAAACCACCGGTAAATTTAGGATCTGCATCTCCAACATAAGTAAACAAATCTCTTGTTTCTTCATCTGTAAGTTTTGATTGCGAGAAAACTCCCGGGAAAAAATCTGCATAAGGATCAAAAAGACCAAAAAGAGTTTGCGTGTTTACAGTTTCTCCTTTTTTGTTTACAAATAAAGGGAAACCATTTTCATCAATTCCGTTAGTTTTTAATGCAAATACGGCATTAACAGGTAATCCTTGTCTTGAAGGTAAATAGGTGTTAGATCTTGTCTGGATACGATCTATCTTACTCTTATTATGAGCAAAGTTAATAGTGGTATTCCATTTAAAGTTTGGTCGGTCAATGTTTCTTGTAGATAAAGAAATTTCATATCCTTTATTCGTTACCTGAGCCCAGTTAGCATTTGTGAATTCAAAACCGTTTTCAACAGGAAGCGATTGTAAACCAATTAAATCAGTACTTTTTCTTCCGTAAACATCAGTTACAATGTTGATGCGATTGTTAAATAAACCAAGATCCATCCCAAAGTTGGTATTCGCTGTTTTTTCCCATCTTAATTTATCATTTGGAGGAGAAATTACAGTAATAATAGGTTCTGATTGTCCCGGTAAAATAGTAGTTGTTTGATTTGTTCCAACGACATACGGAGAAGTATTTTTATCGATATTTCCTTGTAAACCGTAAGACGCACGTAATCTTAAATTAGAAACTATTTCATTACCTTTTAAGAAATCTTCTTCAGATACTGCCCATGAACCGGAAACTGCCCATAATGGTAAGTATTTGTATTTAGGATCTACACCAAATAAATCAGATCCGTCGTAACGAACACTTCCAAAGAAAGTATATTTTCTGTCATAAGTATAAGATGCTGTTGCAAACAATGATACAAATGCATTTTCGTTTTCACTCTTTAAATATGTTCTATAGTTTAGATTAGATGCATAAGCTTGAGTTGGAAAAATAATTTGAGTTGTAGTCAATGTTTTCGGGTCGAAACCAAAACCTTTTGTATTAATAGCTGTGCTTTTGTTTTTTCTTAATTCATTACCCACCATAAATTCTAACTCATGTTTTCCTCCAAGAGTAGTACTATAGTTTAACATCGTTTTCCAGTTATATTGAAAAAAGTCAGTGTTTGAATTTTGAATAATTCCGCCCACAGGAAGGAAATAACTATAAGCTCCATTTGCAAATACACTTGTTTTTTCTCTTTCTTTTCTTGTAAAGTAAGTGTCTTTACCAGCATATTTTTCAGAAGCATTGTTGTCAAACTGTAAACCAATTTGTGTACTTGCTTTTAATCCTTTTGTAATATTATAATCAACATCAAGTAATGCTTTTATAGATCTTGTTGTCAATTCGTAATTGGTATTTTCTCTTTCTTCTAAGTAATTAAAAGGAATATATACACTTCCATTTCCATACCCAGTCATGTCTTTATCATAATTATAACTTCCGTCAGCGTTTAATGGAGCTAGATATGGATTTGCGTTTCTGGAGTAATTACCAGGATTTGTAAAAGTGTCTGTATCTGAAATGTAAGAAGATTTTTTGCTTTGTGTACCAAAAATTCCAACTCCAACATGCAATTTATCAGTTACATCAAAGTTGTTTTTTAAGGTAAGGTTGTATCTGTCAAAACCAGTTCCAATAGTAGCACCTTCTTCGTTGTAAGCACCTAAAGAGAAATAGTAATCAGATTTTTCCCCACCACCAGATAAACTTAATGTATATTGTTTATTGATGGCACTTCTGTACAATAAATCACCCCAATTGGTATTGATGTTTCTTAAAGCATTAATTGAGTTTTGTGTCGCTGAACTTAGAGACGAAAAACCTCCCGATCTATAGGCTCCTAATTCATTAGCCTGTTTAAGAATACGGGAAATTTCTCCGTTACCGTCTCTGTAAGTCAAATCTTCTCTTGAAGCTAGTGAAAGTTCAAAATCTACTTTTTGAGAAGAATTTAAAAGGTTTAATTTAGAAAAATCAGGTTTTTGAGTCACGAAAGTATTCACATTCAAATCTACTTTCATGCTTCCTTTTTTTCCTTTTTTAGTCGTTACCACAATAACACCGTTGGCAGCTCTTGCACCATAAATGGCAGTTGCAGCAGCATCTTTTAATATGGTAATATCTTTAATATCCTCCGGATTTAAACCTGCGATAGAAAAATTACTTAAAACATCAATATTGTCTTTGTCATAATTTTGAGGCACATCGTTTCCTTCAAGTGGCAAACCATCTAAAACCCATAAAGGATCTTGTGCTCCATTAAGAGATGCAGTACCACGAATTCTAATTTTTGAGATCGTTCCCGGAGCTCCTGTTTGTTGTGTTACGGCAACACCCGCAACCTGACCAATTAACATTTGATCTAAACTCGCAACACCTGCTTGTTTAATATCTGCCATTTCAACTTTTGCAACAGCCGATGTCAGTTTTCTTTTTTCAATTTTTTGGTAACCCGTTACCACAACTTCTCTTAACTCGCTTACATCAGGTTTCAAAGAAATATTGTATTGGTTTTTATCTGTAATATCAATTGTATAAGGTAAATACCCCATGTAGGTTACTCTTAAAGTTTTGATGTTACTGTTAATTTTCAATTCGAATGCACCATCAAAATCGGTTACAGTTCCTAAGCTTGCACTTTCAATAACCCCTTTTTGTTCTGTATTGTTTGATATCGAAGTATTTTCGACGATAACTGTAACTCCTGGTATTGGAAGTCCGTCTTTGGCATCAAGTACCTTTCCTTTAATAGTCCTCTCTTGCGCATACCCCGAAAGGGCAAGAAGGAAACTCAGCATGTAAAATAAATTCTTCATTGGTTTGTTTTTGGATTGTATTTAATTTATAGTGTGTTGTTTAGTGCTTTTTCGATACGTTGAATCAAATCAAAATAATGGTTCTTGGTTTCTTGATTTCCAATGTTTCTCTTTGCTTTCAATAATTGTAAAACCTGATTCAATTCGCCTTTTTTATCAGAGGTAACTTCAGAAACTCTTTTTAGAGAAGATTGATTAATGTTACGCGCCATTTTTGCTTCGTCTAAATAATCGCATAAATGAGGCATACTTAACGTTTCTTCTAACTGAATGATTTTTTTAGCATCTGTTTTTTCAAAAAGTTTGTTAGTGGAAACAATCAATACATCAACATAATTTTTTTGAGTCATACGCTCCATAATCGTAAGCGATTTGTTCTGGATTGTAGGCGCAAATATGTTTTGATGAATGGTTTTGAATAATTGTGTTACGGTGTACACATTTTCTTTAGCTTCATTGCGTTGAAACAATTCATTTTCAGTAATTCTCAACAAACGATCGTCGCTTAACAAACTGTATAAAATTCCGTATTGTAACTCTCTTGCTAGAGTATAAGGTGTGTATTCGTATGGCCCAAGAGGAGAATCTTTTAACGGATTTGTTTTGTCTAAAATTGGGTTAAAGAACAACCATTCCGGAAGTTTAATACTATTGTTTAATAAGTACGAAACGGCTCTTTTTTGAATTGCAGCCGGAACAGCTACATAACTTTGTTTGTTATCACCATGAACTGTTGTGTTTAAATAAATACCTCCAACATTACTTAATACGTGATAATTGTATAAATTCCATTGTCCAATTGCACCAATATAAAGTTTACCCGTTTGATAGTAAGACTCGTCTTTATCATACGTCCATTCAAGGATTTTAGCAACAACTCTTTTTAAGTTTTTAAGTCCGTATTCGCTGGCTTTCATAGCATCGTTACCTAAATCTTCAGATTGCGAACGCGGATCAATTGTACTTCCGCCATCTTGTTGTTCTCCGTAGAAATAAAGAGGATCATCCTGATGTTTAGAAATCATGCCGTTTAATGCATTGTGTTCTTCAGTTTGGTCAGCATACCATCTATAACCCCATTCGATAGCATATTTGTCGTATTCACCAATTTTTGGTGTAATTGCTTCTACATTATCTTCAGGTTGAGCGATATAATTGTAACGCGCATAATCCATGATAGAAGGAGCAGTTCCGCCCATTTTTGCTGTAAAATCCTTTGATCTTAGCGATTCTACCGGATAAGCAAATGAAGCACCCATATTATGTTTTAAACCAAAAGTGTGTCCAACTTCGTGAGATGATACAAATCGAATTGCTTCTCCCATATGTTCATCACTAAATTTGTTTCCTCTAGCTTTTGGGTCGATTGCACCAGTCTGAATGCGCATCCAGCTTTGTAATGACGTCATTACATTGTGCCACCAAATAATATCAGATTCGATAATTTCACCACTTCTAGGATCTACAACCGCAGGTCCCATAGCATTAGATTTTGGCGATGCTACATAAGTAATTACAGAATAACGTACGTCATCAATATCAAAATCAGTATCTTCAGCAGTAGGTTCTTTTGCAATAACCGCATTTTTAAAACCAGCTCTTTCAAACGCAACTTGCCAGTCACGAACTCCTTCAATAATATACGAACGCCACTGTTTTGGTGTCGATGGATCGATGTAGTAAACAATAGGTTTTTTAGGTTCTACTAATTCACCTTTTTTATATTTTTCAATATCTTCTTTTTTAGGCTCTAATCTCCAACGTGTAATTAGTTCTTTCTCTAACATAGCGTGTTGGCTATCGTTAAAATACCAGTGTTTTTCAGAGAAATAACCAATACGATTGTCTGCAAAACGAGGTTGCATAGGTAATTTATCCAATAAAATAATATTAGAAGTTACACCAAACGTAACCGATAGAGCAGGGCCGCCTTCACTTACAGAAGTCGTTAATTGCGATTTAACAACGATATTTTTTGGAAAAGTTTTTACATTTTCGATATAGGATAAATCAGATTTTAAAGAACCTCCAAAACCAATATTGCTCAAAATATCATTGAAACTTTTTTGTTTTCCGTCAAAAACTTTATTCGCTTTAATTACTACCGAAGTCGAGTCGTTATTCTTGGTTTCAATATCAAAAACTTCAATAATAGATTCAGAGAAATTGCTGTTTACCGAGGCCGTAATAGCATCACCAACCGGTGATGAAATCTGTGGTACAGACGATTTAACCCAAACTTTTTTGGCAACTAAATCTTTATGAAAAGTGATAATTTTATTCTCGTAGTTCATTCCTTTATTCAATCCAGCTTCATTTACAGGCAAGGGAACATTCGAAATTTTATTCACTACTAAAAATTCTCTCTGAAAAAGCGAATCGTTAATCTCCAGATAAAGATCTGTTTTTACCTGAATAGTGTTAAAAAGACCTTTTTTTAATGTTCCTTTTTTAATAAGGTCATCATATTTTTGTCCTTTCGAATTTTTTAATGAATCCTTAACTTGTTCTGTTTTGTCTTCTTTATTCTTTTTATTCTTTTTTTGAGCTATCATAGTACTAGTATTCAGTACTAACATCACTAAAGCGATATTTTTTAGACTTCTCAACAATGCCTTTTCTCTCATAGAAAGTTAAGTTTAGGTTAATTTTTGGCTAAAAATATTGCACGGATTACGTTAAAAAAAACAAAATGGAGTGAGTGGCTTTTTTTCGGGAGTGAATGATTTTTTTTAGTCAATCATTGGTAAAATGCAAGTAAAATCGCCATCTTTTTTAAAGGCCTTAAAATCGTTCTTAGAGTAGTATTTATAAATACTTTCTAAATATTTGTGACCAAACTTAGATTCTTTCTCGAAGTTTTGCTTTTCGTTTAAATTATTGGTAATAATTACAACGTTTTCGTTAATCTCAATTGTTATTTTTAAAGGGTTTTCTTCTGAGGCAATATTATGTTTTAACGCATTTTCTACTGCGATCTGAAAAGAAAGATAAGGGACTTTTTTAGATAAGAAATCTTCGTTTTCGATATGAATTGCAAACATAAATTCGCCGGAAAATCGGGTTTGCTGCAAAAAGATATACTTCTCTATAAAAAGTAATTCTTCCTGCACCGTAACGATATTGTTAACCGGAGGATTAATAAGATATCTGTAAATTTTAGAAAGATTCAGTGTAAATTTCCGCGCCACACCAGTATTACTTTCAATAAGCATGTAAAGCGAATTAAGTGAATTAAACAAAAAGTGCGGATTAATTTGCTCTTTTAATTGTTGCAATTGTATGATTACTTTTTCTTTATTGATTTTCTCGTTTTCGACCAGAAGTTTATTTTTCTCTTCTGCAAGAATTTCTTTTTGCTGAAAAGCTTTACGGGTAAAAATGGTAAACAAATAAAGGAATACAATTAAAATTGCCGTTGTAATAAAGTATATTAATGTGGCATATTTTTTTACTGCATCAGCGTCTTCGTTTGCAATTTTGTCTGGAAAATTAACCGAAATGTACCAATTTGTACCGTTTGCATTTAGTTTTTTAGTGTATCTGACAATGTCTATCCCTAAAAATTCTGAAAGCACAATTCTTTTGGTAAAATTCTCTGCGACAGATTTAAAGATGGTATCTGAAGGTTTTAGATTTGCAACCCTGAAAGCGTTCTGTTTTATAAATTTAATCTCGGGATGATATATAATAGTTCCATCTTGATTAAATATAAAAGCATAATTCTCGGCCTTTTGATCAATTGTGGCAAAATAAGATTGTAAAGACTTTAAATCAATATCATATCCATATCGAACTATGGTTCCATTTGCCGCAGTTGTTTTAAAATAAATACGCCAAAAGAAATTTTGGTGATCTTTAACTATAGTATTGAGTTTGTCTTTATTTCTATTTTTGGCAATAAAGTCTTTAATATCAGTAGTTAAGTTATGATTAGTTTTAGATTCTGAAAATTCTATTGCACCATCGTTGATCTGAAACCAATTATTTTTAACCAGATTATGATTGTCTTGTATCGCATTTACGACATTTAAATTATCGTGTAGTTTTTCTGGAGTACTAATTTCAATAACTCGTTTTACTTCTTTTTCAGCTTCAAGAAAACGTGAAAACTCTAATGTTAAAAGTTCCTGTTTCTTAATAAAACTACGTAATGAATTAGTAGAATTGGATTTTTCGGTGATTTGCGTAATAAGACTGCTTAATATAAAAATAGAAAGAACAGTAAGAATAATAAAAACGATTCCTAAAATAATAATATTACGATCTGAGAGGGTATTTTTTAATGTAAATTTCAATAGATGCTCAATAAAAAAATAAGGAACAATTATGCTCCTTATTGCAATGTGGTGTTAATTTTTTCGAGTGCAAATATAAAACTTTTAAACTGATACACTTTTAGTTATGAAAAGTTAACACATATTTTGATGATCCGTTTAGGAAGAATCTTGTTAAGGAGGAGAAGAAGAGTTAATCTGTTTAAAATGTTTCAGGTTTCAGGTTTCAGGTTTCAGGTTCACTGCAAACCTGAAACCTGAAACCTGAAACTAAAGAAATACTATTTTATTTGAAGATGCTCTAATTTTTTCCCTACCAAAGTTTTTTCTCCAACAGGTTTAAAGCCTAATTTTAAATAAAGTTTTTTAGCATTTGGGTTTTCTTCTTCTACCAATAAACCTAAAGTCTGATTGTTTTTGGTTACAAATTCTTCAATTAAAAACTGTAGTATTTTCGATCCAATTCCTTTTCCCTGATGATTTGGATTTACGCCTAGCGAATCGATATAAAATTCGCCACTTTGGGTTTCGTTTTCCGGGCTAAAATCAGGGTTAAAATTAAGACGAACATAATCAATAATAGGCTTTCTTAATTCTTGCAATTTGCCTCCGTCGTAAACCGCAACAGCTCCTACAATTTCATCGTTTTCTTCGGCCACAAAACAGTTCTGATACGAGTATTGATTATTTTCTGATTCAACAAAATGAAGTAGGAAATAATAGGCCGTTTTAGGATCACTTTCAGCAATAAATTTATATATAATTTCTTCCATTGCTAACAGTAAATGTTTTGCAATACTTTCAGAATCTTCGATAGTCGCTTTTCTTATAATCATGATAATATTTTTTGATTACTGCAAAATTACATCAACTTTAGCCATCATTCGGTTTTAATTAGAAAGTATCTTAAAAAATTAAGTTGTTCATAAAAATAAATCATAATTATTTTGATCTGATATATGTCATGTTTAAAGTTAAAATATTTATTATTAATGGTTTATGTTTTTGTTTTGACTTTTGTGAATTTTATTTTTGGCTAATAAGTAAATTTTAAAAAGGGTTTGTAAGAGCATTAAAAAACATTTTTAAATGGCAATTTTGTATCAAAATGACCCTAAATTTGAATTGAACTGTTGATAAGTGTTTTGTTTATCACAGGTCTTTTACGCTCTTTTTATGTTGATAACTCTATTTAGATTTAGTATAAATAACTGGCATTTTGAACGTTACGAGACTAAAGAGTGCTGTTGATAAAAAGTGAATTCCTTGCCGTTTTTAAGAAGGTAATAACTGTTGATAATTGGCGCGTTTTTTAACATCAAAATAGGCCCAAAAGAAGATCTCTGGGTTAAATTTGTATTTATAGAAATGCTGTTAATAGCTACTACAAAAACACATCATTTTTATTCAAATTAAGTCACCATTTTAAAACGTATACATATGTCTATTTTTGATAAAAGAATCAATTATAAACCTTTTGAATATCCGGAGGTTTTACAATTTACAGAAGCCATAAATAAAGCATATTGGGTTCATACCGAAGTCGATTTCACTGCAGATACACAAGATTTTCATTCCCATTTGAATGAAGCAGAAAAAACAGCCATAAAAAATAGTTTGTTGGCCATTGCGCAAATAGAAGTTGCTGTAAAAAGCTTTTGGGGTAATATATACGAGCATTTTCCAAAACCTGAGTTTAATGGTTTAGGAAGTACTTTTGCAGAATGTGAGTTTAGACACTCTGAGGCATATTCGCGTCTTTTAGAAGTTTTAGGATACAATGACGAATTCGAAAAACTAATGGAGATACCGGTGATTCGCAAACGTGTCGATTATTTATCAGATGTATTAAAAGATACCAAATCACAAGACAACAAAAAGTACGTAGTATCGTTGATCCTGTTTAGTATTTTGATTGAAAATGTATCACTTTTCAGTCAGTTTGCGATTTTATTATCGTTTACAAGATTTAAAGGATATATGAAAAACGTGAGTAATATTATCGCCTGGACTTCTATCGACGAACAAATTCATGCAAATGGTGGTATTTATATTGTAAACAAAATACGCGAAGAATTCCCGAATTATTTTGATGATGAAACTCTAAATCTTATCAGAGAAACCGTTAAGCATTCTATAGATGTTGAAGCTGATATATTAGACTGGATATTTGAAGAAGGTGAAATCGAAACAATCAAAAAAGCAGATTTGGTGAACTTTATGAAATTTAGAATCGACGAAAGTTTAACTCAAATTAATATTCCAACCATTTTTAATGTTGCGCCAGAAGATTATAAAGCAATGGCTTGGTTTGAAGAAGAAGTTTTTGCCAATAGTCTGGATGATTTCTTTGCAAAAAGACCAGTAGAATATACCAAACACGACAAAAGTATTACCGCAAACGACCTTTTCTAAAAGCAATAAATATGATAAACGCAACAGATATAACTTCAGGAAACAGCCTTCCGTTAAGCGAAGCCGATAATAAAATGTGGTGGAAAAACTCTGAAAGTGAACAAATTTTAAATCGTGGATACCTTTTAAAAGGCGAAACTGTAGAAGGTGCCATTGACAGAATTTGTACCGCTGCAGCAAAACGACTTTACAAGCCTGAGTTAAAAGAGTCTTTTGTAGAAATGATCGAGCGCGGATGGATGAGTATTAGCTCGCCAGTTTGGGCAAATATGGGTACAGAACGCGGTTTACCAATTTCATGTTTCAACGTTCACGTTCCAGATGAAATAGAAGGAATTACACATAAATTAGGAGAAGTAATCATGCAAACCAAAATTGGTGGTGGAACATCTGGTTATTTTGGAGAATTGCGCGAAAGAGGAAGTGCCGTAACAGATAACGGAAAGAGTAGTGGAGCAGTAAGTTTCATGAAACTTTTTGATACTACAATGGATACGATTTCGCAAGGTGGCGTTCGCCGTGGTGCTTTTGCTGCCTATTTAGATGTTGATCACCCGGATATAGAAGAATTTTTGAAGATTAAAAGCATCGGAAATCCAATTCAGAACTTGTTCACTGGAATTTGTGTTCCAGATTACTGGATGCAGGAAATGATCGATGGCGATGCAGATAAAAGACAAGTTTGGGCTAAAGTTCTAGAAAGTCGTCAGCAAAAAGGATTGCCGTATATCTTTTTTAGTGACAATGTAAATAAGAACAAACCACAAGTTTATAAAGATAAAAACCTGCGCATTAACGCCAGTAATTTGTGTAGCGAAATCATGTTGCCATCTAGTTTTGATGAATCATTTATTTGCTGTCTTTCGTCAATGAACTTAGAACTTTATGAAGAATGGAAAGATACTGAAGCTGTAAAATTGGCTATCTTTTTTCTAGATGCAGTTTTACAGGAATTCATCGAAAAAACCGAAGGCAATTATTATTTGGCAGCAGCAAATCGTTTTGCCAAAAGACACCGTGCGCTTGGACTTGGCGTTTTAGGATGGCATTCGTATTTGCAAAAAAATATGATTCCGTTTGAAGGAATGGAAGCCAAAATGAAAACCACAGAAATATTCAAACACATTAGCGACAAAGCCGATAAAGCAACTCAGGATTTAGCCAGAATTTATGGTGAACCAGAATTGTTAAAAGGATACGGAAGACGCAATACGACAACAATGGCAATTGCTCCAACAACGTCATCATCGGCAATTTTAGGACAAACTTCTCCAGGAATTGAACCTTTTAGCAGTAATTATTACAAAGCTGGTTTGAGCAAAGGTAATTTTATGCGTAAAAATAAATACCTAAAAATATTACTGGAAGAAAAAGGTCTTGACAACGAAGAAGTTTGGAGAGAAATTATGCTAAACGGCGGAAGCGTTCAACATATGAGTCAACTTTCTAAAAATGAAAAAGACGTATTTAAAACCTTTAAAGAAATCAGTCAGTTAGAGATTGTACAACAAGCAGCAATTCGCCAAAAGTTTGTAGATCAGGGGCAAAGTTTAAACCTAAATATTCCGGCAGAATTACCAATTAAGGAAGTAAACCGCCTAATGATCGAAGCGTGGCAATTGGGCGTTAAAAGTTTGTATTATCAACGCAGTCAAAGTGTTTCTAAAGAACTCGTTACAAGTTTAGTTACTTGCAGCAGTTGTGAATCATAAAAAAGAGTAATAAATTAGACAAAGCTTACATAACTAAATTAAACCCGACAGGTTTTAAAAACCTGTCGGGTTTTCTATGCGCGCGTTCAAACCTTAGATTTCAATCGACTCAATGTTTCCTGAGAAACATTAATGTACGAAGCCACAATTTTGTTCGGCAAACGTTTTACAATTGCGGGATTTACTTTTAGTAAAAGCTGATATCTTTCGAGAGCATCCATTGTGGTAAACGACATCAGTCGGTTGGTATTATTAACGTAAGCTCTTTCCAAATAAGCGCAATAAAACTGCATCCATTGCGGGATGGTTTGAATTAAGTGATTAAAATCTTCATGGCTAATATACAATAGTTCCGATTTTTCGATCACCTGAATGTATTCTGTCGAAGGAACTTTGGTAATAAAACTCACCAATGCAGTCGCAAATTGATTTTCGAAAGCAATATAACGTGTTACATCTTTTCCCTCTTCGTTGATATAATAAATTCTCAAACAACCTTTATTAACGAAATAAGTATTTTGGCTAGTTTGTCCCGCTGAAAGTAGATGCTCATTTTTTACCAGTTTTAAAGGTTTAAAATAAGATAGAATGGTATTGAGGTCTTCTTCTGAAACATCAATTCGTTTTTTTATATAATCGCCTAGTTGTTCGTATAGCATCATTTACAGATAATCTCTCACAAATTTTCGGTAATAAATAATATCTTCTATAGATAAAACTACCAAATCGTGCAGATTAGCAAAGCTAATGATTTTGTCCAATTTTGCCATACTGCCGTCTTCATTCATTAATTCGCATAAAACAGCTTCGGGTTGCAAACCCGCTAATTTCATTAAATCGACACTGCCTTCCGTATGTCCGTTTCGTTCTAAAACACCATTGTTTTTGGCGCGTAACGGAAAAATATGTCCCGGTCTAGCCAAATCTGAAGCCTGAGCATTTATAGCACAAGCCGCCTGGATAGTAGTAATTCTATCTGCTGCCGAAACTCCTGTTGTAACGCCTTTTTTTGCTTCAATTGTGATGGTGAAAGGAGTTTGAAAACTACTCGTATTTTCGGTTACCATATAAGGCAATTCAAGCTGATTGGCTTTTTCATTAATGAGACAAAGGCAAACGATTCCGCTACATTCGCGTATCATCATCGCCATATCACGAACACTCATTGCATGTGCCGAGAATATTAAATCGCCTTCGTTTTCGCGGTTTTCATCATCGGTTAATAAAATGCCTTTTCCGTTTTGCAATTGTTGGAGGGCATTTTCGACACGTTGAACGCTGGTCAAGCCAAATTTTTCTAGTGGAGAGGTTAGTGTACTTATCATTTATACTGAACTTTTTAAATTTAAGAACAGCAAATCTAAAGTTGTTTAAGATGTAAAAGTTTGATGTAAGTCAATAAAATGAGGGTTTTGATTTTTGTAACCCTTTATGATGTGATAAATCCCGTATAAGTACTTAGTGTTTGAGATTTATTTATTCTTATACTTGTTAAAGTTAAATTTTAGAGGATTATGGTTTTCCGTAAATAAGCTGATTATCAAATGATAATATTTGTTACTAAGTAGTATAAATGTGCCAAAAAATTAATAATTCAAAGAATGAAGAAAATAACAATTAAAGAATTAGTTGCCTTCAGAAGAAAATCTGACAGAAACAGAAAGAATTTTGCCTTTAAATTAAGAAATAGAGAAGAAAAAAGGATTGATGAAAATGATTTAAAAAATGAAGGCGGTGGTGACTATTGGATAACAAGTACAAGTTGTATTTACAATGTTTTTAAATATGAAAGTGATGAATTATATGATTCAAAAATAGAAGAACTTCGTTCAAGATTTGAAAATGTTGACAATAGGAGAACTCAATCTATGTATTTAAGAAATATCGAAATTCTTACTAGTTTTAAAGATTTTGATTTTGAGGATTCCAAACCTTCGTGTGATTTGAAATATCAAAAGGTACCCAAAAGTTTTAAAATTTTAACTGTAGATAATTTTCCATTATTTGTAAATCCAAGTCTTTTGTTTTCTTTTGAAAGAAATGGTAAAAATTTGATAGGTGCAATTTGGTTAATTCCACAACTTAGTGGATTTACAAAGCCAGAGTTAGGTATGTTTTGTGAAATATTACATAAATTTCTTATCAAAAATTATGGTGATACTTATCAAATCTCGGAAGATTATTGTATAGCAATTGATACCTATAATGCACAAAAGGTTAGCTTTACGGAACTTTTAAACGGTGATTTTCCTTTTTTAATTGATAATACTTTAGATGAAATTAAAAAAATATAATATTAATTTTGCTTTATCAAAAGTATTTTGAATAAATAATAAAAACCGTTTCAAACTAATGAAACGGTTTTTTAAAATTATAATTGAGCACTCCAGGTCAAACCGCTAATGTCTATCAAAGTAAGTGTGTAATAACCATTTTGAACATCAAAGTTCTCTAATGGAATTGTAATTGTAGCTTTTGCTCCAAGCGGAATAACTAAACTATGCGCACCAGGTTTTACTTTTGCAACATAATGATTGTGTATCGCTTTAGGAGATAGTTTGGCTAAATCATTTCCGTTTAAGTTTAGTAGATTTTTTCCAGATGCATCTTGAAGTGTGATTCCAATTAAAAATGAACCGTAAACATCGACACCTTCTACACGATAGACTTCAAAACTTAAAGTGTTTTTGTCTATTTTTAAATGGCTTATTTCAAGCTTTGGTTTTACCGATTTATTGTGTAAAGTTCCAAAAACACCGCCGTGAAAATATTGATTGGTATATAAAGTAAGTCCAAAAATAAAAGCAACGATAAGCAGCAGAGTTCGTTTGTATGATGCCAGTTTTAATTCTCCCGAACCCAAGAATTTAAACCATTTTGTTTGTGTGAAACGAGCCTTTTTTTCAGTAAAATAAGAATCTAAAGAAAGGTAACTGCTTCCAGTTAAGAACAATGTAAATCCGGCGGCTAAACCTAAAATTCCAATTTGCCATTCGTCCAGACACGTAGTTCCAATCCAACCAGAAGCAAGCAGAATTCCTAAAGCCAATAAGAAAATTCCAATGCTCATTAATCGGGTAAAAAAGCCTAGAATCATAGCTAAACCTACAATTCCTTCGATAATAGTAAAAGCTACCATAGAAATCCACAAAGCTTCAGGATGCGTTACTAAGTATTCGATTATAGGTTTTAATCCGAGAGAATTGGGTAAAAAATGATTGAATTTTTCACCAATATAGCCGGCTTCGTCAGGAATCAATTTGTTTTCTAAGATAAGTCGCCTCCAAAAGGCCGAAAAGTATGTCCAACCCACAACCAATCGCAAAGCTAAAGTGGTTATAGAAGCGGCATCAAAAGTTTTTTGATTTTGCATTATAAGTAATTTTAAAAATAATAAATTGTTTTAAGCCAAGTTCGAAACAACCGGCGAGGCAATTTTTATATTCTTAAATACTATAAACAAAGGAGGATAAGTAATCGATTTTTTATTGAACTCAAACGAAGAAGGAATCTGTAATTTAGTAAAAGCAGTACTTTGTTTTACTTGAAAATAAAACGGCTGAATCCTTGAAATTATAGGTGTTTGCGGAACAGAAATAACTTTTTTAGCAATAGAGTTTTTCTTAATAATGCTACTGCTGCAAGATTCCTGTACAGGTAATTGTGTTTGGTTTTTTTGAGAAACTTCTGGAGATTCTATCGAAACAAAATGCAGAATAGTTCTTTTAACCTGACAATTAGAAAAAGCATACAACAAACCTACAACTAACAAAAGCTGTTTAAGATAGCCAAAGAAAATAGAGCATCTTTTTACGTTCATGGCATAAAAATAAGGCTAATAAAAATTCTTTGGGCCATTTTTGCATAATGTTAACAACTATAAGTGTAGAAACATTAATTATTTTTTACCGCAAAGAACGCAAAGATTTTCATCTAAGAAAGCTTTTATAAAAAGAGCAAAGTTCACAAAGCTAAGTCAATACAAAGCTTTGTGAACTTTGCTCTTTTTATAAAAGCTAAGAGTAAAAAATCTTTGCGTTCTTTGCGGTTAAATTTACTATACCGTTAAAAAAAGTTAGTAATTAGGTTTGCAAATTCAAGAAATAAAGCGCGACAATAATTTTGTATCTTAGTACATCATAAATCTTTTGCACATGCCTTGGAATCCGGAAATCTATAATAAATTCAAAAACATTCGATATCAGCCTTTTTATGATTTGGCTAATTTTATTCAGCCCGAAAAAGGAATGAAAGCGATTGACTTAGGTTGTGGTACGGGGGAACAAACTTCGATTTTAGCCAATAAATTTCCTGAAGCCAGTTTTCTGGGAGTTGATTCATCGGCAGAAATGTTGGAACAATCAAAAGCTTTAGAATCAGATAATTTGCATTTTCGTCAGGCCACTACCGAAGAAACTTTAGAATCTGGCGAGAAATGGGATTTGATTTTTAGTAATGCAGCTTTGCAATGGTCGAACGATCACGAAGTTTTATTTACCAAATTAGTAGAACATCTTCATCCAAAAGGGCAATTTGCGATACAAATGCCTGTTCAGCCCGAAAATAAACTCAATAAAATTCTTTTAGAATTGGTGAATGAAGAACCTTTTAAATTATACTTAAAAGGTTTTAAAAGAGAATCTCCAGTTTTGAGTATTGACGAATATGCGCAAATACTTTTTGATGGCGGTCTTGAAGATATCCAGATTCTGCAAAAAGTATATCCCATAATTGCGAACGATCATGAAACACTTTTCAACTTCATTTCAGGTTCGGCGTTGATTCCGTATATCGAACGTTTAGAAGGCGACGAGCAAGCACTTTTTATTCAAACTTATAAAGAGCGAATCGCAGTTCATTTTCCAAAACTTCCGGCAATTTATTCTTTTAAGAGAATATTAATGTACGGTCGAAAAGGTGCTTAAGTATTTTAAATTGCTGTAAATCATGATGCTGAAATTTAATTTTTGAAAATAATTATATATTTATGTGTTTTTAAAATATACTTTTTAGTATATTTGTACTCTAATTTAGAATGTGATGCTAACAAAAGCCGAAAAAACAAAACAATTTATACTAGAAACTGCTGTACCGCTTTATAATGAGAAAGGTATTTCGGGAGTAAATATTGATGATGTATTAGAAGCAACAAAACTTACAAAAGGATGTTTGTACGGGCATTTTGAGAACAAAGACGATTTGTCTGAGCAAGTTATAGACTTGGCATTGAAAAAAGTCTCAGAAAAAATTAGAGAAGCAGTTGCAAAGGGAAAAACTCCAAAAGGTAAGTTGATTGCTTTTATAGATTTCTATAAAAATCCAATTGAAACCTTTATTTCTGGCGGTTGCCCGATATTTAATACAGCCGTAGAATCAGACGATAACTATCCGGTTATGAAAAAGAAAGTGGCTAAGGTATTAAGAATTGGACAGGAAGAACTTGTAGCTTTGCTTAAGGAAGGAATTCAAATTGGAGAGTTTTCAAAAGATTTGGATCCCGCTGTTTTTGCTTTTAAAATGGTTGCCGCGATAGAAGGTGGAATTGTAATGTGCAGAGTTATGGAAACGGCTAAACCAATGCAAGGATTATTAAAAAGTTTAAAAATGGAGTTAGAGCAATATTCACTCTAACCTTTTTTTATATTAAAATATACTTTTTAGTATATTATAAAATAGACTAAAAAGTATATTTGTTAAAATTTTGAAACAAATAAAAGATAGAAAAATAACACTAGAATTTTTAATTTAAATAAATACATTATAATGAAAACAACAGGAAATACAGTATTCATCAGTGGAGGAAGTGCTGGAATAGGATTAGCAATTGCTAAAAAACTAAGTGCCGCAGGCAACAAAATTATTATTAACGGACGTAATGAAGAACGTTTGCAAAATGCATTAAAACAATTGGATAATGCCATTGCAATTCAGGGCGATTTATCGATAGAAGCAGATCGAATTGCTATTGCGAAGCAATTAAAAGAAAATTATCCTGAGACCAATATTATCATTAATAATGCTGGAGCTGCATTTAGTTATCTTTTGAATGAAACTTTAAATGCGCACGAAAAAGCGGCTATCGAAATGAATACAAACTATTTTAGTGTAATTCATTTTACGGAGCTTTTGTTGCCGCATTTGATACAGAAAGCGGAGGCTGTTGTAATAAATGTTTCGTCGATTGCAGTTTTTGGAAGTCATAAATTATTACCTACTTACGGCGCGACCAAAGCGGCATTGCATAGTTATACCGTTGCACTAAGATACAGTTATGAAGAACAAAAAAATCTGCAAATTTATGAGGTTTATCCTCCTTTGGTTAATACTGAGTTTTCGGCAGAAATTGGTGGAGCAAATGGTATTCCTCCAGAAGAAGTGGCAGATGAGTTGTTGATCGCTTTAGAGAAAAATCAGTTTGATGTTCCGGTTGGAGATACAAAACAATTTTTTAAAGAAGCTTAATAAATACGGTATGAATATAAAAGGAAAAACAATCTTAATTACCGGAGGTGGTTCTGGTATTGGATTAGAGTCGGCAAAACAATTTTTAGCCGAAGGTGCCAAAGTGATTATTACGGGTAGAAACCAAGCTAAATTGGACTTGGCTAAAAAAGCATTTCCGTCTTTAATCATAATAAAAAGTGATGTTGATAATGAGGATGATGCTTTAGCACTTTTTAATAAGGTGGTTTCTTTGGGCGGAATTGATATTTTGTATAATAATGCCGGTGTTGGAGCTCAGGCTTTAAATCTTGGCAATGCCAACGATCAAATTCTAAAGAACGCGATTTACGAAATGAACGTTAATTATTTCGGGATTATTCGATTGAACAATCTTTTTATAAACATGCTCAAAGCACGAAAGGAAAGTGCAATTATCAATACAACTTCTCTCTTGAGTATAGTTCCTGCATTAGAAGAACCTACGTATTCTGCAACTAAAGCAGCATTGAGTTTTTATACTCAAATATTGAGAAAAGATTTAGAAATTCTCAACAGTTCAGTAAAAGTTTTTGAATTGTTGCCACCACTTGTTGCGACGGAAATGACCGTTAAAAGAAAGGATAAAAAAATAACTCCGGAACAATTGGTAAACGGACTAATTTCCGGAATAAAAAAAGATCAGTTTACGATTCGAGTGGGCGATACAAAGCTGATTTATTTTATAAATCGATTTTTCCCTAAATTGGCTTTTAATTTGGTCAATCCGAAAAAGATTTACGCTAGCCTGAGATACTAACTGATATTCTAAATTTGATAAAATGAAAGCATTTTTAATTAATAAGTACAGTAAAAAAGAACCTTTGCAACTAGCCAATGTACCAGTTCCTGAAGTTGGAGATAATGATGTTTTGGTAGCTATTCATGCAGCTGGATTAAATCTTTTAGATTCTAAAATAAAGTCTGGAGAGTTTAAACTCATTTTGCCTTACAAACTTCCTTTAATATTAGGACACGATGTCGCCGGTATAGTTACTAAGGTGGGGAAAAATGTAAGAAACTTTAAAGTTGGTGATGAAGTTTATTCCAGACCACAAGATCATCGTATTGGCACATTTGCAGAGTTTATTGCCATAAATGAAAGTGATGTAGCATTAAAACCTAAAAACCTTACTATGGAAGAGGCAGCATCGATTCCGTTAGTAGCATTAACAGCATGGCAAGTTTTAGTCGAAAAGGCACGAGTAAAAGCAGAACAAAAAATATTTATTCAGGCAGGCTCAGGAGGAGTAGGAACTATTGCAATTCAACTTGCTAAACATTTGGGCGCGACGGTCGCTACTACTGCAAGTACAAAAAGTTTCGATACACTAAAAGATTTGGGTGCAGATTATGTTATTGATTATAAGAATGCCGATTTCGAAAAAAGTTTGAGTAATTATGATGCTGTTTTAAATAGTCAGGATCAAAAAACACTCGAAAAATCATTAAGAGTTTTAAAATCTGGTGGTAAATTGATTTCTATTTCTGGTCCGCCAACACCTCAGTTTGCTCAAGAAGCAAATGCACCGTGGTTTGTGAAAATCATATTAGCACTCATAAGTTCGGGAGTGCGCAAAAAAGCAAAACAACTAAACATTGATTATTCATTTTTGTTTATGAAAGCAAGCGGAGAACAGTTAAATAAAATTACGACTCTTATAGAAGCCGGAATAATTAAACCGGTTGTAGATAAAGTATTTCCTTTTGAGGGAATGAACGAAGCTATGTCCTATGTAGAAAGCGGACGCGCAAAAGGTAAAGTGGTTGTTCGTTTAAAATAAATCGTTTTGAGAATATTTTATATAAAAAAAGCCCAATTTTAATTGGGCTTTTTCTTTTACTCTTTATATAATATTATTGTTGCTTTATATCCAGTACCAACATTCCATTGGCTGGCTTCGATTACGGCGCCTTTATCATCATAAACCTGAAATTCGGCAGTGTTTGGCGAGGCAGAACCTTCGTTTAAAGCTTCAAAGTCAATTTTGTTAATTCCTTTTACTAAATTGATTTTAAATCCTTGAAATTCACTATTTAAAATTACTTCGGGTTCAATAACTTTATCATTCAAATACACTTTGATTTTATCGCCATCTACAAAAGCGGCATCGCGATAACGAACGGTAGAATATAATGAGTTGGTTACAAATCCTCCAAGATATTCATTTCGTCTATAAAAAATCCCTTCAACATTAGCCTCTGGTTTATACAAGCTATTGTTTTTGTAAAGATCTTCCGGATTTATTTTTAAAACGGTTGGTTCTTTTACAGGTGGCGGATCTACGGTTGGTGGCGTATCTGTTGGCGGCACATCTTTTATTTCAGAATTTTTAGACTGAATTGGTTTGTATTTACCATTCAGCTCTTTTTGTGCATATCCGTGCAGAGAAACACCAATTATTACAACTAGAAACAATATTTTTTTCATACTTTTTTTCATATTAATAAAACAACTTAGTCGTTAATCGAAATGTGTTAACGATTCTTTATAAAACATCTAATTATATGATTTATTGCCTTTATAGAGAATAAATTAAAAATAAAATCCCTCAATATTATTGAAGGATTTTGTGTGTGTTTTTCTCGAATACTGAACTGTAATTCAGTTTATTATTTGTTTACTTTTTTAAATCTCATCATTGGGATGTTATTTGCAATCAGATTCAGTTTTCCGTCTTTATCGATCGAGTAACTGTCAATTTTTTTGATTGTTTGCAAAAACACTTGTTCTCCGCCACCTTCACAATACATCATTGTAGTAGCGCCTTGATCTCCAAATGAAAGTGATTTTCCTTTTATAGTAACTGGAGAAGTATATCCATTGCAGCCTGCATTTCCGTACACTTCACTTTTACTTTTGTCAAATTTTAAAAATGGTTTTTTGTCAGGAAACAAACCTTCAAAAGCAATACGCGGACCAGTAATATATTCCAGCTCCCAAGAAGTATTGTATAGATCATCAGTTTTTGCGGTGTCTTTCATTGAGGTACAAGAGTTAAATGATAGTGCTAAAACAGAAACAAAAAGTAGTACGTAGTTTTTCATAAAAATGTATTTTAAAACATAAATTTACGAGTTTTTTGGTAGATTTTAGTCACGAAAGAGTACTTATTTTTTGCTGGAATTCTATTTTGTGAGTTTTTATAGAGAAAAACTATCTATTTAATACAGTTTTTACTAATTCAATATTTTAATTTTAGTTCGTACAAATAGGCTTTTAGCCAAACAAAAAACGGGCAAAGTCATTAGATGAATTTGCCCGTTTTCTTTTATTGTATGAGAGGTTTTAATTCTCGCAGAAAGCCCCAATTTGTTTTAAATGGCGCTCTGTTTGGTATTTATTAAAGTTATCCCATTTTGGTGGAGTACTTGTTTTTTGTCCGTACATCGCATCCAGGCAAACATTGTTGTCTTTGTATTTATCGTGTAAAACGGCTAGTATTTTAAAGAAAAATTGATCCAGCATTACAATAGCGTCAAATTCAGATTTTAGCGCATCGTAATTCTCGTCTGATGGATTCAGTAATTGCAATAGATTTAAAACTTCTAGTTTTTCATCTTCATTGATTTCAGCCAAATAACCCATTTTTAGGGTTTTAAAAACCAAATTATTCCAAGCTTTACTATCATGTCCCCATTGAATATCAGGTAAATTTAAAGAATGCTCGCAAATTAAAATAATTGAAAAAAGAACATCATTTAAATATTCAGCCGGAAATTCGTCAAAGCTTCTAAATTCAAAACCACTTTGGTACATTTTTTCCTGATTAAAATCAAGACCAACCTCAGAAAGCATTTCGTATTCCATATCTGCTTCAATTTGATCTCTCCACCAGATATTTTCTTCTTTTTCAAATTTTAGTAATTTTCTAAAATCATCTACTTTATACGTCAGAATTTTGCCTTTTGGCATCGCTTTATTATAAGTTCCTACACCAATATAACGAGACATTGCATTGCGCATAGAGCCCAAAGTAAATTTCTTGTCCATTTTATAAGTGTCACTTATCACGCCCATAATATCAGGACTTCCGAGAGTTGCTATAAAAAATGGCTCGAACCATTGCAGCATGTAAATGGCGTTGGCATGTGTTTTTTCGAAATTATTGTAATCAACAATTCTACTGTCTTCTGTTAATGAAGGTAATGTGATATGAAAGTGGTATGTTCCGTTATTAAACAAAACCAGGTTTTCCTGATTGGTCATGAACATATTAAGTCCATTGTTATAATCCGGAAAATTTAATTTCTCGTTTAATACAGACGATTCATTGATTTTGTCAAGAAAAAGCTTTTTAGTCGCCTTTAATTCTTTGCAAGATTCAGTTATCGTTCTATTTTCAAAATATTTGGTTACAAATTCTATAGAATCTCCATCAAAATGTACAGAACCCATTGTTTTATTACGTTGCGTAATCATACTCTGAATATTGTACGGTTGATCTTCAAGGAAAAGTTCCATGATTGATTTTCCTAGATATTCAGGATTTTCAAGTGGTTGCGGGTTTGCTTCAACAGTTTCAGCAGCGTCAACAGCAGTTTTCTTTGCAGATAATGTTTTGTGCTGGAAATTGATATCCAGTTTTTCCAAAGAATGACTATTCATCATTCTGCTCACTTTATAGCTTTTATTTAAACCAAAAGCTTCTTTTAATACTGGTGCTAAACTTTCTGGTTTATAACACTTTCTGTAGTCAATACTATATTTTTCAAAACCAATTTTTTCTTGTATAAACTCACCAGAAACTATTAGGGGGTCTTCAAATTGCATATAGGTTTCATTCTCTAAGCCTATTCCCCAGTAATACTTTTTTGTCTGATTGTCTTTCATTTATACTAATTTTCTTTTTTATGGTTGATTAAATATTGTAACTTTTTTTTTATTCGCAAACACAAATTCTAGTCGGTAGAAAACCAGAGACCACAAAACCTCATAATGGGTTACGTATAATTATCGCTTCCATTAAAAAAAGTTCATGTACTTTTAAAACTGTAAGTATATATTTGAGTCTCAGAAATTTTGCATTTGTATCGACCGAAAGATTGATAAAAAGTAAAATTTTATAAAGGGCTTATAAAATTATAATCGTTATTAATTACTTTTATATCAATAATTTAAGCAGACGAATAGCGAAATTGTAATATCTGCTATTCCTGTTTTTTCCAAAGTGCAAAAGTAGTTATTTATTTTTTGATTTGCAAGTGGTTAATGCGCTGAAAATCAATAAAAATTTTGACTGTGGGAACGATAAGAAGATTTTTTTAATTATTCATGGTAATAGAAGACGTGTGAAGAGTATAATTCATTATTCCACCAATCTTTTCTAGCTTTTGCAAAATAATTATAATTTAGCTTTCCCGCCTGTGATTGTAGGGGATAGACTACTATGCCGTTTTCTCGATAAGCTTTATTTACATCTGTTTCAGGAACGACTGGAACAATATGTCCAGAAAGGCCTTTTTGTTTTCTTTTGGCACAAATTATTCCAATTCCGCCATTATTATTTACTTCATTTTGAATATCATCAACAGTAAACATTCTTTTCCAACCAAAACTCGCGCCCCATTCTAAAAACCAATCGTGAATTGCACTTGAGTAAATGCGATCAACAGTTTCTTCAAAAATAGCTTCAACTTCTTGTCCTTCAAGTATTTTTTTAAGAGCTTCAGGTGTCCACCAAACGGTTGGAAGATATACTTTATTGAAATAGCAATAATCGTAAGAATAAACATTGCAATAAGTGTCTTCAACTGTTCTTTGATATCTAATGTTATTTTTAACATTTAGTTTATTAATGAGTCGGGCAATGCTTTCTTTTTTAGTGGTAGAATTCGTTAAATCTCTAAACGGAATGCTAGAATCTGCAATAGGTTTTTCTTTCATTTCCATAGAATCAAGTTGAGATTCTGGATCAGGTAATAAATCGGCTTTTATAATTAAGCTATTCTGTATTGTGTTGTCGCTCAGCGGTAATGATGTTGCTGGTGCTATATATTTTTCCATCTTGACTTCTTAAAATAAATTGGCATAAGGCTAAAGAAAATGACTATTTGCGCCTTGTATTTTTGCCAACAAAAAAGTAAATATAGGGATTTAAAACTTTTTAGACGGTTCTAATATTAGACAATCTTAAAAAAAAGGATTGATTTAGTTGATAATAAACTCAAAATAATCCGAAAAATAGTAAGCTAAATGGTGGTGTATTTAAAAGAAAAAAAATCTCATTTCAGTACGAAATGAGATTTTTTTTTAGTGCGAAACCACTTTTAAACCTATAATAGAACCAATTAATGTACTTAAAAAAAGTATCCTTAAAAAAGTTACAGGTTCTTTAAAAACCAGAATTCCCAGTAATACAGTTCCAACAGCTCCAATTCCTGTCCAGACCACATAAACAGTTCCTATAGGTAACGTTTGTATTACTTTAATCAAAAGTCCCATACTTACTGTAATCGAAATGGCAAAAGCCACGTACCATAAGTACATTTCGTTTCCTGTGCTTTCTTTTGCTTTTCCTAAACAAAAGGCAAAGACTACTTCAAATAATCCCGCGATAACCAATAAAATCCAATTCATTTCCTTTATATTTTGATGCAAAGTTGAGAAATGAAAAGCGGGCAAAATTTTACAAATGTTAAAAAATGAAATTATTTTATTTCAGATCTTATGCGGCTTAAACTAACCTGTGTGATGCCCAAATACGAAGCAATATGTCCTAATTGTATGCGTAAAAGTAAATCAGGATTGTTTTGTAGTAAGTCTGCATAACGTTCTGTAGCAGTTCGAAATTGACGAGATATTAAGCGTTCCTCTGTCTTAAGTAATTCTTTTTCGGCAAATTTTCTGCCCCAATTGGCAATATTTATATCGCTGTCAAAAAGCGATTGTAATTGATCTGTTTTTAATTGATAAAGTTCGCAATCTTCTAGTAATTCTACATCTTCGTAGCCTTTTTTATTGGCAACATAACTGTTCATCGACAAAAGTGTGTCACCCTCTTTACCAAACCAAAAAGTAACTTCGTTAGCCTCTCTGTTGGCATAAGCGCGGGCAATTCCTTTTTTGATGAAATAAATACTGGTTTCAATTTTTTCGGTTCTTAATAAAATATGACCTTTAGAGTATTCAACTTCAGTTACACATGCTCTTAAAGTACTTTTTGATGCTTCTGGAAGTATATGTATTTTGTCCAGAATAAAATCGATATCCATGTTTGGTGGTATTATGAAGGTAATTTTTGACTAATGTAACTCAAATTTTTAAAGAAGAATCAATAATATCTTTGAGTTTTAGTCCCGAAATGAAAAAAAGTGTTTATATAATTATCAAAATATTAATCAAATTACTACGAACGATTGATTTAAGTTTAGCAAAATTTCAAATTTTTATAATAATTAGTAGTGTAAATTTATTTTAAGTTTATTTATTCTTGTAAAACGATAAAAGTTTTTATTTCCTGATTTTAAATAGGGATAGTTTTGCTACATATTCTAAATTTGTGAAGTGCGAAAAATCATGGTCTACATATTCATCTTTCTAATTGTATCCAATATTGGATTCTTTCAGCAGTTTTATAAGTTGCCAATATTGATCGAGCATTACAATGAACATCAGGAAAGACAAGATGTAAGCTTTATTGATTTTCTAGAGATGCATTATTGGGGCGAAGATTTAAACGATAATGATTCTGATCGCGACATGCAGCTTCCGTTTAAGCATATTTCGAGCGCTTCGTTTCAGCTTGTATTTGTTCCCGCAGAAAAACACATCTTTGATATTCCTTTTACTGTTGATTTTTCAGAATCAGTAATAATTCCTTATACTTCAAATTTATATTCTAATCCTGCTTTGTTTGCAGTGTTTAGACCTCCATTGGCATAATTTAATTTTCTACGATTTTTATTGTGGTGAAAGCATTTTTTATGTTTTGACCATAACAATATTATTTCAAAAAAATTAAATCAAAATTATGCTCAATAAGATCATTCAATTTTCAGTTAAAAATAAACTGGTAATTGGAGTCTTCACATTGCTGTGGATTATTTATGGCGTGTTCGAAGTTACTCGTTTACCAATCGATGCCGTTCCTGACATTACCAACAATCAGGTTCAGATTATTACAACAGCTCCGTCTCTTGGGGCAGAAGATGTAGAGCGTTTAATCACTTTCCCGATAGAGCAAGCGATTAGCAATATTCCGCAGTTAAAAGAAAGCCGTAGTATTTCGCGTTTCGGACTTTCGCTCGTAACTATTGTTTTTGCCGATGATACAGATGTGTATTGGGCGCGTCAACAAGTTGCAGAGCGTTTGCAAAAAGTAGAAATTGCAGAGAATGCCAGTATCCCGGAAATGGCTCCTGCAACAACAGGTTTGGGTGAAATTTATCAATATGTTTTAAAACCTCAACCAGGTTATGAAACGAAGTATTCTCTCGAAGATTTACGCACGATTCAGGATTGGACCATAAGACGACAACTTCTTGGAACGCCCGGAATTGCCGATGTGGCTACTTTTGGCGGAAAGTTAAAACAATATGAAATTGCTGTAAATCCGTCGCGATTAAAAGCGCAAAACCTGACCATAAAAGAAGTTTTTACAGCATTAAGCAGTAATAACGAAAATACAGGAGGAGCTTATATCGAAAAAGGACCAACAGTATTATACATCCGAAGTGTTGGATTGACCAGAAATATTAAAGATATCCAAAATATCATTGTTAAAAATACGCAGGCAGGAACACCAATTTTGATTAAAGATATTGCCGAGGTAAAAATGTCTTCGGCGATTCGTTACGGTGCTTTAACTACAGATGATATTGGAGAATCTGTTGGTGGAATCGTCATGATGCTAAAAGGCGAAAACGCCAATAATGTGATCGTAAATGTAAAAAAACGTGTTGCCGAAATTGAAAAGATTCTGCCAAAAGGTTTAAAAATTGAGCCCTTTTTAGATCGTACTAAAATGGTGGATAATGCCATTGGAACAGTTCAAAAAAACCTGATCGAAGGTGCATTAATTGTCGTTCTGGTTCTAGTACTTTTTCTTGGGAATTTAAGAGCCGGATTTATCGTAGCTTCTGTAATTCCGCTAGCGATGTTGTTTGCCATTATTATGATGAACACCTTTGGCGTAAGCGGAAATTTAATGAGTCTTGGCGCGCTCGATTTTGGTTTAATAGTCGACGGTGCCGTGATTATTGTCGAAGCCATTTTGCATCATATTCATAGTGCTAAAAAGTACAAAGGCGTTGATACAATTTCGCAGGAAGAAATGGACAAAGAAGTCACAGGTTCTGCAGGTCGAATGATGAACGCGGCCGTATTTGGACAAATCATAATTCTGATTGTATATCTCCCAATATTATCACTTGAAGGAATTGAAGGTAAAATGTTTAAACCAATGGCACAAACTGTTGCCTTTGCGATTTTAGGAGCATTTATTCTTTCGCTTACATATGTTCCAATGGTAAGTGCTTTGTTTATTAGCAAAAAAGTGAGCCATAAACCCAATTTGTCAGATCGCATTATGACAAAATTAGAAGGTTATTATGAAAGAGGATTATCTAAAGCATTACAAGTTCGAAAAAGCATTGTAATTGGTGCATTTGTTTTGTTTGGAATAGCTTTAGTAATTTTTAGCCGAATGGGAGGAGAATTTATTCCGCAACTCGAAGAAGGCGATTTTGCTGTAGAAACTCGTTTATTGTTGGGAACAAACCTTTCGACAACAACAGAAACCATTCAAAAAATATCGACCGCACTAAAAAACAAATATCCCGAAGTCGAAAAAGTAGTTTCGAGAATTGGTAGTGCCGAGATTCCAACAGATCCAATGCCTATAGAAGGTGGCGATATGATTATTGTTCTAAAAGATAAATCAGAGTGGACAAGCGCTTCGTCGTTTCCGGAACTCGCAGATAAAATGACCGAAACCGTAAAAGAGATTGCGCCTGGAGTTACAACCGGTTTTCAGTTTCCGGTACAAATGCGTTTTAACGAATTAATGACAGGCGCCAAACAAGATTTGGTTTGTAAAATTTATGGCGAAGATCTCGATAAGCTGGCAAAATATGCGGAGCAATTGGGCGCAATTAGTCAAACAGTAAAAGGCGCAACAGATCTTTATGTCGAAAAAGTTACCGGAATGCCTCAAATCGTAATCGATTATGATTGGGCAGAAATGGCGAAATACGGTATTTATGTTTCGGATATTAACCAAACCGTAAATGCTGCTTTTGCAGGTGCCGTAGCGGGGAAAATTTACGAAGGAGAAAAACGTTTTGATATGGTGGTGAGAGTAGAGGACAGCGGAAGAAAAGACATTTCTGACGTTCGTAATCTTTTAATCTCGACGCGTTCCGGAATGCAAATTCCGTTGTATCAGGTTGCCTCAGTAAAAGAAGTTGAAGGCCCAAACCAAATACAGCGTGAAGATGCCAAAAGACGAATCATTGTGGGATTCAATGTGCGAGGTCGCGATGTAGAATCGATCGTCGAAGAATTGCAGAAAAAAGTTAACAATCAGATTAAATTCGAACCAGGATATTATATCACGTACGGCGGTACTTTTGAGAATTTACAGCAAGCAAAAACACGTTTGGGAGTTGCAGTTCCTGCTGCTTTATTTATGATTTTGGCATTGTTGTATTTCGCTTTCAGATCGTTTAAAGAAGGAATTATCATTTTTACCGCAATTCCACTTTCGGCAATTGGTGGTGTATTTGGACTTGCCTTGCGCGATATGCCTTTTAGTATTTCGGCAGGAGTTGGTTTTATCGCACTGTTTGGTGTGGCAGTTTTAAACGGTATTGTTTTAATATCAGAATTTAACCGAATACAGAAATACGACGGAATTACCGATGCTTTTCAAATTATCATTACAGGTACAAAAAACAGATTGCGTCCCGTATTAATGACGGCGGCTGTGGCATCTTTAGGATTCTTGCCAATGGCATTGAGCAATGGTGCAGGAGCAGAGGTACAACGTCCGCTGGCAACTGTGGTTATTGGTGGATTAATAACGGCTACGTTGCTTACTTTGTTTGTGCTTCCGGCGATTTATTTAATGACGTTTCATACCAAAGTATTTTCGAAAAAAATCAAAAAAAATAAAATGGATAAATTGACTTTATTACTTGTTGCTTTATTTGTTACAGCTTCGGTTGAGGCGCAACAAACTCCAATTTCTCTTAACGAATCATTGTCGATTGCAGTTCAGAATAATAAAAGAATCAAGTCTTCGCAATTGAATGAAAAGTCGAAAGAACAATTGCAAAAATCAGCCTATGATATTCCTAAATTGGCTTTAGATGCAGATTATGGTCAGTTTAACAGTGCTGTAAACGATACACGTTTTGGTGTAAGTCAGACTTTTGCTTTCCCAACGCTTTATACCAATCAGAAAAAAGCTTTAAAAGAAAGCTATAATATGGCTAAGGCCGAATCGCAATTAACGACTCAGCAAGTAAAATCGAATGTTCGAAATTTGTTCTATTATTATATTTGGCTCAATAGTAAAAAAGAATTATTGGCTTACGCCGATTCTATTTACAGATTAATGGAGCAAAAATCGGAATTGCGATATAAAGCAGGAGAAACAAATGTGCTCGAAAAAAGTGCTTCGCAATCTGCCAGACAATTTTATACCAATCAGCTTACAATGGTCAACAAAGATATTGCCATTACGCTTAAATCATTCAATACAGTACTTCAGGATAGTTTAACTCATGTACCGTTTTCGGCGACCATTAAAAATGATTTTAATGTGGCTTTGAATGAAAAAAGAAATACGGCAGAACTTCCGCAAGTTCAACTTTCAAATCATGCTGCCGAAGCTGCAAAATGGAAATGGAAAACGGAACAATCCAGATTAATGCCTGATATTACAGTGGGATATAATAATCTAAGCATTATTGGTGCCGAAGCTAATGCCTCGGGTCAGGAAGTGTATTACGACAGCAGTCATAGATTTAGTTATGTCAATTTAGGAGTTTCAATTCCGTTATTTTTCTCTAGTCAATCCGCACGAAACAAAGCCGCCAAAATCGAATATGAAAATTATAAAACATTGGCCGAAAATACCAAAATCGAGCTGAATACTGAAATTTCTAATGCGGTAAGCGAAGTCGAGAAATACAAAGAAAGTTTGAGTTATTACGAAACCGAAGGACTCAAAAATGCATCAGTTATTATCGATGCCGCCAATAGTCAGCTAGAAAACGGAGATATTGATTACCTGCAATGGGTTTTGGTAGTGAATCAGGCAATCACGATAAAAAATGAATATCTCGACAGAGTAAATGATTACAACAAAGCAATCATAAATCTACAAACGCTTAATAATTTATAAAATAATGAAAACATATATAATCACGATTTTAGGATTTTTGTTTTTGGTTTCCTGCAAAGGCGATAAAAAAGAACAAGAAAATAAAGTAGAGGGACAAAAACAGGAAAACACAATTGAGTTAACCGCGCAACAAATTAAAAATGCCGGTTTGGTTGTAGGAAATCCAGAAGAACGAAATGTTAAAGGAATATTACAACTTCAGGGAACTGTAACTGTACCGCCAAAAAGTGTTGTAAACATTAGTATTCCTTTAGGCGGATACATCAAAAAAACAGATTTAATGGCTGGAATGCATGTTCGTAAAGGGCAATTACTGGCAGTTGTAGAGGATATGCAATACATACAACTGCAACAGGATTATTTAACTGCAAAAGAAAAATTTCAGTTGTCTCAAAGCGAATTCAACAGACAAAAAGAACTGAACGCCAAGAAAGCAAGCAGCGATAAATTGTTTGAGCAAACCGCTACAGAAATGCAAACACAACGCATTTATATGTCGTCATTGGCACAAAAACTAGCTTTAGTTGGTATTAATGCAAAATCATTAACTGCTACCAATATTAGTAAAACAGTTGCAATTCTGTCTCCCGTAAATGGTTTGGTATCTAAAATTAATGTGAACGTAGGAAAGTATATTTCGCCAACAGATATGATGTTCGAATTGATAGAAATGACCGATATAGTTTTGGTGATGAATGCTTTCGAAAAAGATATTCATTTGCTTTCGGTAGGGCAAACCGTAACCGCATTTACCAATGCCAATCCGTCAAAAAAATATTCGGCAAAAATAGCTTACATCAATCAAAGTTTAAACGATGATCGTGCGGCCGAAGTTATTTGTAAAGTAAACAAATACGATAATGCATTAATTCCGGGACTTTTTATCAATGCAGAAGCAGAATTTGATAACCAAAAAGCCATCACAGTTCCAGAAGATGCAGTGGTAAGATGGCAAGGCAAGTTTTTCGTTTTCTCAGATCTTGGAAACAATAAATTTAAAATGATTCCAGTCGATTCCGGAACTACCAGCGACGGTTACAAACAAATTAAATCTTCGGCTATAGATAAAACTTCAAAAATTGTGGTTAAGAACGCTTATACACTTTTGATGACTTTTATGAATAGTGGAGAGTAATAAAACTTTATACTTAGTTAATTGCGGAAGAAGGGCAGTTCTATTATAGAATTGCTCTTTTTTTTAGAATTGCATTACAAGATTAATTTATTCTTGTGATAGAATTGGGAAAACTTTGGGAAGTTTTTTTACAAACAATCTATTTTGGTTAAATCATTTTAGAGAAAAATTTCTGTTCTTTGCACCTTAAGGTTTCTTAAAATAATGATTAAAATAGTCTTAAGCTTTTTAATTTAAAGTGCAATAATATTTTGCACGTTGAGTTTAGACTAATTATCATATTTACGTTATGGACAACAAAAAGTTTATATTAAGTTTAAAAAAAGGTAATGAAGCTTCTTTCAAAGAGGCTTACTTAAACTACTACGATAAACTTATAAACATTGCCAAACGTTTTAACTTCACGGTTCTTACTCCACAAGATTTTGTTCAGGAAACTTTTTTAAGACTTTATAATAAAAGAGAATTGCTTAATGAAGATGTTTTGTTTGATAAACAATTGTTTACCATATGCAAGAACATCATTATTAATCACGTTAACCGAGAAAATAAAATAATTCAGCTTGATCCTTTGCAAGTTGATATCGTGCAGGAAGACACAGAAACAGGAATTTTTGAAGAAAGACAAGAAAAATTACATAGTTTCATAAAATTACTTCCGGAGCAACAACAAAAAATCTACACTTTACACAAACTGGAAAGCCTTAGCTATAAGGAGATTGCAGCAATTACAGAGCTATCTGAAAAGACGATTGCCAATCATATTTATCTTGCCAGTAAATTTATTCGAAAAAAAATCGAAAACCATTAGGAACTTTTATGTTCTCGTTTGTTATCTATAAAACGGAAACATAAAAATGAATATTGAAGCTTATAAAACAGATGTTACAACCAAAGAAGATGCAAGGTTTATTGTTGCGCTTCTTCAATTTGTTATTTCTGATTGTATCATGAATTTTGATTTAGAAGATTCTAATCATATTCTAAAAATCGAAACTAACAGAGAGATCAAAGAAATGGTTTATGGTGTTTTTAATAAACAAGGATTTTATTGTCAGAAACTTTAATGCCCCAAAGACATGAATGATAAAAAAATAGAAGACGAGTTAAAAAAAATATGGGATGAAACGCCCGTTTCACATTCTGATAGTGAAAAAAAAGCTTCGTGGGAAGCATTTCAATCGAAAGCATTTCCAGTAGAAAAGAAGAAGTTTAAAATCTGGCGTTACGCAGCTGCGGCAGCAATTTTAATTTTCCTAAGTGTTGGACTTGGAACTTATTTTAATAACGATCCTTTGCAGGATGAAATTTTTGCTAGTTCAAACGTAATCGAAAACACAACTATAAAAATAAAAACTGTTTTCTTACCAGATAGCTCGAAGGTAGATTTAAGCCCGCATGCTAAAATTAGATACGCCAATAACTTTGAAAGCAACAGAAAAATTGAAGTAGAAGGTGAAGCTTATTTTAAAGTAAAAAAAGATAAGAAACATCCTTTTCAGGTTTTTTGTAATCAAACAATAACTAAAGTATTAGGAACATCTTTTACCGTAACTCAGCAAGACGAAAATGGTGTTATAGTAGAGCTTTTTGAAGGAAGTGTCGAAATGAGCGTTGCCAATCAGGATAAAAAATGGATTTTGAAACCCGGCGAGAAATTCACATACGGAAACAAAGTTGCTGAAGTAGCAGAATTTAGCCGATTTATGGATTTTGAAGATGAAAAACTAAGCATTGTTGGTACTTATATCGAATCGAATTATGGTTATAAAGTAATTCTGCCTGAAGAATATTCGAACGAGAAAATTACAGTTCGCATCAATAAAAAAGAAGATTTAAAAACGATTATCCAATTAATATCAGAAATGTATAACCTAAACTACGAAATAAATGAAAAACTAAAAAAGATTACTTTTCATTAGAAAAGAAAAGGATGCACTAGCCGCGAAACTAAACATCCTTCCTATTGTTCAAGGATAGAAAAACTATCCCATTTAATAATATTCAAAAATACAAAATTTCATGAAGCATATAATTTCAGCGTGCTTTTTTTTATTCAGTTTATCTGTGTTCGCCCAAAAGGTAACCGTAACTGTAGATAAAACAGTTACTCTAAAAGATTTCTTTAAACAAATTGAGAATCAAACAGATTTTAAATTTGCCTTTACAGGTCAAATCGATAGTTCTCAAAAGTATTTTACCAAGAAAAATACTTATAACAATATTGAAGTAAAAGATCTTATTAATGAGCTTAATAAGAGTTCATTAGTTCAGTTTTCGATTGTTGGGAATAATATTTTTGTAAAACATAAAACTACAAAAGGAAATAAAAAAACAAATAAACTTACAGGACAGGTTCTCGACGAAAGTAGAGAACCTGTAATTGGGGCTAATGTTTTTATCAAAGAAACTTCTACTGGTGCTACAACAGATAAAAACGGAATGTATTCATTAGAATTGGACAATGGAAATTATACGGTTCAAATTAGTTATGTAGGGTTAAGAAATAAGGAAAAACAAATTACAATTTCTGATGATACACGTATAAATTTCAACATGGACGAGGACAGCCATGAATTAGATATGGTAGTGGTAACCTCAAGCAAGGCAGTTGATGTAAGAAATACTCAAATGAGTGTTAATAAGCTTTCGATGGCCGAAATTAAAAGACTGCCAACTGCGATGGGCGAACCGGATCCTTTAAAATCATTATTGACTTTGCCGGGAGTTACAAATGCCGGAGAAGCTTCGTCAGGATTTAACGTTCGTGGTGGTGCTGCCGATCAAAATTTGATTCTTTTAGATGGTGCTCCTGTATACGGTGATTCACACATGTTTGGTTTCTTTTCTATTTTTAATGCAGACGTTGTTAGCGGACTAGAATTATATAAAGGAGGAATTCCTTCTAAATTTGGAGGACGTGTTTCATCAGTCCTTGATGTAAGTCAGCAAACGGGAGATCTTAATGATTATAAAGTAAACGGAGGTATTGGTCTTATTTCAAGCCGACTTTTAGTGCAAGGTCCTTTAAAAAAGGATGTTGGTTCATTTATTATTGCAGGTCGTGCTTCTTATGCTCATCTATTTTTAAAACTTACAGATATTAAAAGTTCTGTTATGTTTTATGATATTAATGCTAAGTTTAATTATCGATTGGGAGCCAATAATTCGATTTCCTTTTCAGGTTATACAGGAAATGATTTATTTGATATTAATAATTTTTTCAACACTACTTACGGTAATACGATGGGAACGTTTAGCTGGAAACATAAATTTTCAGACAATTTAAATACGAATCTTTCTGTTTTTTACAGTGATTATAAATTTAATCTGCAAATACCATTTCAAAAATTTGAATGGGATAGTAAAATTACCAACTACGGCTTAAAATACAACTGGAATCAGACAATATCAGACAATTTCAAAGTTAATTATGGTATAGACGGTTTATATTATGATTTTAATCCGGGAACTGTACAACCTTACGGTATTGATTCGCAGTACAATTATAATCAATTAGATAAAAAATATGCTTTAGAAACTTCTGCATATCTGGATGTTGAAAATCAAATTACAGAAAAGCTTAATCTTCGTTACGGACTTCGTTACAGTATGTTTAATCGTTTAGGTGGCGAAACTATTAGTACTTACGCAAATGGAGAAGCAGTAGTCTATAATCCGTTATATCATATTTATGAAGAAGCAACGCCAATTGGAAGTACCTATTACGGAAAAGGAAAAAGCATTAGCACTTTTAATAATTTTGAACCAAGATTGGCATTATCATACGCTTTTAATGATGAAACTTCTGTAAAAGCGAGTTATAACAGAATGGCGCAATATATTCATATGTTGTCGAATACGCGTGCTCCGTTGCCTATGACAATCTGGACTCCAAGCGGACCTTTTACAAAACCACAATTACTGGATCAATATGCAGTAGGATATTTTAAAAATTTTAAAGAACGCGAGTATTCTTTTGAGGGAGAATTATTTTATAAAAATATTAAAAACCGTATTGATTACATCGATGGTGCAAATTTATTAGGGAACAATAATATCGAACGAGATATCCTGAACGGACAAGCAAGATCATATGGTATGGAATTATTATTCAGAAAAAATACTGGTCGTTTTACAGGATGGGTTGCCTATACATTATCTAAAGCAGAACAAAAAACACCCGGAAGAACACCCAACGAACCAGGAATTGCCAATGGTGATTGGTATTTATCAGGATATGACAAATTGCACAATCTAAATGTTACGGCCAATTATGAATTTAATCCAAAATGGTCCTTTAATGCTAATTTTACTTTGCAATCAGGCCAGCCGGTGACATATCCAAACGGTTATTATGAATTTGGTGGAAGAAATGTACCTAATTATACGTTGAGAAATTCAAACAGACTTCCTGCATATCATCATTTGGATATTGGTGCTACCTACACGCCTAAACCTGATAAAAAGACTGGATGGCAGAGCTACTGGGTATTTAGTATTTATAATCTTTATAATAGGCAAAATGCTGCATCGATGACGTTCTCACAAAATGATACTACAGGGGCAAATGAGTCCAGACAATTGTCTATTTACGGATTAGTACCTGGTGTTTCTTATAATTTTAAATTTTAATTAGTATGCTAAGATTAAAAAAATACAATTTAAAAAGTAAAGCATTTACTTTATTTAGTCTTCTTTTTGTTTTACTTTTTTTGTCTTGTGACAAGGTTGTTGAACTTGATTTAGAAAGCGGAGATCCTAAAATAGTGATCGATGCCGAGATTATTTGGGAAAAAGGAACAAGCGGCAATCAACAGTCGATAAAAATTACCCGAATGGCTCCGTACTACAGTCCTACTACTCCAAAGGTTTCGGGAGCACAGGTAAGAGTTGAAAATAGTAAAGGAGATGTTTTTACATTCAATGAATCTGAACCGGGACTATATGTCTGTACTAATTTTGTTCCTGTAATTGATATGGAATATAAATTATTTGTAAATGTTGATGGACAAACTTTAACTGCTACAGAAAAACTAATTGCCGTACCGCCAGTTGAAAAGATAGATCAGGAATTTATGGCAGATGTAACAGGAGAAGATCTTATTGTGGTAACATTTTATTATAAAGACCCAGCTAATCAGGCTAATTATTATCTAACAGATTACAAAAGTGATATTTTACCTTTTCCGGAATATACATCTACGAGTGATGAGTTTGTGAATGGAAATGAAATAAATGAAAAGTTTACAGATACGGACTTAAAACCGGGAAAAGTTCTTGATATCACACATCGCGGTGTTTCTAAAAACTTTTATAATTATATGAATTTAATTTTGGAAGTAACCAACTCAAATCCTTTTGCTGCTACACCAGGCAATATAAGAGGAAATATTATCAATACTACTAATGCTAACAATTTTGCACTTGGCTATTTTAGGGTTTGTGAAGCCAATAAAATTAATTACGTAGTTAAATAAGGGCTTGTTTTTTTATTTTTTGCATCCTGTATGTCAGGCTGAGCGGAGTCGAAGTCCTCGTTCCAATTGGAGCGCCTTCGACTTCGCTCAGGATGACAAATGAGTTCTTGTATTTTATTTCTTGATCCTGTATGTCAGGCTGAGCGAAGTCGAAGCCTTCGTTCCAATTGGAGTGCCTTCTCCCGAAGTCTCGGGACGCTCAGGATGACAAATGAGTTCTTGTATTTTATTTCTTGATCCTGTATGTCAGGCTGAGCGAAGTCGAAGCCCTCGTTTCAATTGGAGCGCCTTCTCCCGAAGTTTCGGGACGCTCAGGATGACAAATGAGCTTATTTGTTTTTCTTTTTAAGACATCTTCCTCTTGGTTCGTCGCCTTCATGAAGTACAATATCAGAATGTAGAAACTTTGCAGCATCGGCTGAATCTTTTACTTTAGTGGCGCTTCGCTTTAGCATTTCTTTTTCAAAATTATTCAAGACACTTTTTCGCACTCCCGCTTTTCTCCATTGAGATAAAGGTCTGCATTCTTTTACAATTTCGCGAGCCAGCGAAAGTGCATCCAATAATGCCTGATTGGCACCTTGTCCTTTAAACGGACTCATTGGGTGAGCAGCGTCACCAATAAGAGTTACAGAACCACCTTTTTGCAATAAATCACCTGTAAGCAATTCGCGATCATATACAGGATAACCGGAAACATTAGCTTCTGGAGTTGCGGCTAAAATTTGCGGAATAGGGTTGTGCCATTGCGTTCGGCGACACGCTTCGTCTTTTAGCGCTTGAGGTCCTTGAGCGCTTAATGCTTTAGCTTCATCTTCGGACATTGGAAAACTAAGTTGCCACATCACCGAATCTGATTTATAAGGCATCATGTAAATTCGTTCATTACCATTGGCAGTTTGAAATACTGTAGCCGAATCTAATAATTCACTATCAATTCCAGTAAGAGCACTCAAATCGCAAATACCTAATATAACAATGCAATCAAGGTAACGCAAAGGAGTACGTTCTTCACCAATCAATAATTTGCGTACCACACTTCGAATACCATCGGCACCAACCACAAGATCAGCTTTGACGTTTTTTATTTCTCCATCAACCTGAAAGTTTAGATCGACAGTTTCATCCTCACACGTCTTAAAATCCATTAATTGATGTCCCCATTGTACAACATCGTGTTTGCCTAGTTGCTCCAATAACGACAAACGCAAAGATTGTCGGGTGATATGTATGTTGGTGCGTTTTGGCGATGTTTTTATATCAGATGGAATCCATTTTCTAATTCCCCATTCTCCAATTATTTTTCCGTCGATAGTATGTACAACGTGTCTTGTTGAAGTAACACCATCTTTAAGATCGAAAATTCCAAGTCCTTCAATGGCTTTACTAGCTTGTTGCAGCGTAAGTCCGTAGCCCTGAGATCGGGCATCGAAGTTGTTGTCGCGCTCATAGATCATAAAAGGAATTCCGCGATGCAAACAGGCTACAGCAATTGCAACGCCGCCAATACCAGCACCAATAATAGCAACATGAGGATAATTTTCGGTATCTGCCACAGGAGGATTTGCAGAACGAAGCAATCCAGATCCTGAACAGTTCGAGCATATCGACAAATGTGCCTTTGGACGAACAGGAGGAATACCTTCGCCGTTTGATTTTTCAAATTGCTCTAATGCCGCTTGATAGTGGAGTCTTATTTTCTTGCTGAGTCTTTGGCTTTTTTTGCCGCGTCCCTGACATTCCGGACAAGCAGTCCAGCTTCCTTCTTCATTTTCCACTTTATTTACTTCCAATTATCTATGATTCTATGTGTTAAAATAATTACCCTCAACAGGATAAAGCAATGATTATAATGTAGTATTACTTTTTTAATCGCTGTACAAATTTAAGACAAAAGAGCACCAGTACAAAATGAGTTTAGAATTGACGTAAAATCTTCTTAAAGACAAATAACAAGTTATCTCAAAATGATAAAATCATATCATTTTGAGAAGCAATATCAACAGAAAGAAAGTATTGTTTTGTTTGTAAGTGGTTCATATATAGTGTGTAATATTTAAAGTTGTACTATGATCTTAATATTGGTATATGTTTTGGGAATAACGTGAGATATTTCCAGTTCATCTAAAATAAAATAGGAGATATGTCTATTCAAATATGAAAAACCAAGTAAATACTATAGAATATTCCGTTAAGGAAGCTTTATTACAAAATAGTCACGAACATAATGATGTAATAGATTTTACGATTGAAGTTGCCAATGCCAATCATATATTTTGGATAAAAGAAATTTGCGATGTAACATTATCATCGGCAATTGCCAGAGGAACAGGAATCTCCGGACGTTCGCATAAATCGCTTGAAGAGAAAATGAAAAAAGGAGAAGCCATTATTGCTTTTGCAGCAGATGGAACGTGGGCAGGTTTCTCTTTTATTTCGTCTTGGGAAAATGGTAAATATGTTTCTAATTCCGGATTAATCGTAGCGCCACAATTCAGACATACCGGACTTGCCAGAAAAATTAAAAGAAAAATTTTTTGGCTGAGCCGTCAAAAATATCCCAATGCCGTTATATTTAGCTTAACCACAGGATTAGCGGTAATGAAAATGAATCATGAACTAGGTTTTGAGCCTGTGACTTATTCAGAATTAACTACAGATGAGGTTTTTTGGGAAGATTGCAAATCATGTGTAAACTGTCCTGTATTAATAAGTAAGCAAAGAAAGAATTGCTTGTGTACAGCAATGCGATTTGATCCAAAACACAGCATTTCTGGCAATTCGTAACGATGAATTATAATTTTTGATAAAAGTTAAAAAGTCAAAAAAACTATGGGTTGATTTTTATAGATTTGTAAAATATGTTTACTCCCAAAAATATATTGGGAAACAATTATAAAATCTAAAGACAATGAAATCTGTTACTTCAATATTTTTATTTTTAATGTTTGTTTGTTCCAATTCTTATGCACAATTGAGTTCAGACAAAATATTCGAAAGTTTTAAACAAGGAGAACGCACCAATTGCTCATCGATTGCTTTTATTAAAGCTTCATTAAATGTTTACGGATTAGATAATCTTTTTATTACAGAGAAAATAGACGATAGCATTTATAAAATAACACTAAAGAATAATGCTTCATTTAATCTAAAAAATGAAGAAATTAAGAGAGCCAAAATATCTGCAGATTTTGTTTATATCAAAGACAATTGCGAAAGCGAAAAAATAAAAGACTATGCCGTGTTGACTTACGCCGTAATGGCAAAATACAAGCAAATTATAAATAGAGAAGCCACTTTTGATAAAGCATTAGAAGATTTAGAAGATGGCTCTGTATATACTCCAACAATTTATAAATATTTAGGATTTAAACTAGGCAAACAAATACAAAAACTAAAGCGACAATCCGGAAGCGAATTTTGTGGTGTTGTTGCATGGTCAACGGCACACGCGGTTTTTGTTTGTGAAGATTTTATGGATTATTACGGCAACAAAAAAAGTATCTGGATAAAATATCCTAGCCGTTTTAGAATAATTAAATCATAAAAATAGCCTGACTCACAGCACGATTTGTTACTAATTGTTAAAATTATTGTAAAAAAAACAAATTAATAAAATTGCATTTTAAGTTAATTTATATATTTTTGTGCTCATTAAACAACCCCAACTACCACATAAAATGAAGAATACTACTATTTTACTAAGTTTCCTTTTCTTTTTAACGACTGGTGCTATATTCGCACAGGCAAAAAATGCTCCAAGAAGTATCATTAGTACAACAGCACTAATTAAAAAATATCACGATCAAAAAGAATTAAGTGGTATGCAAAAAGGTGAGCTTTTAGAGTTATATATTGAGCGTATTAAAGTTTTAGTAAAAACGCTTCCTTATATCGCTTTGGTTACAAAACCAGGAGTTACTATGGCAGACTTAGGTATTCCGGACGATAACGAACACAAGAAAGTATTAGATTTACAAGCTGTTGGTACAACATCTTTCTTAGATACTACAGTAGAATTTCAAAGAAAAATGATGCCTTATTCTGATAAAGGAAACTTAATCGCGGCGATCTTATTTTACGAAAGCACATTAAAATCATTACACGAGTTCAACGATTTGAACTAAGCGAACAAATTTTTATAGTAAAAAGCCCATTTCATAACGAAATGGGCTTTTTTATTGGAGTAATAGATTAGCGTTAAAAGTGAAAAAGGAAAAAAATTTACCGCTTTATTATTTTCTACCGCAAAGACCGCAAAGATTTTTTATTTAAGAATGCTTCTAAAAGCATATCCCGAAGCCTCGGGACGCAAAGCTAAATTAATACAAAGCTTTGCGAACTTTACCTTTTTATAAAAGCTAAGAGAAAAAAAACTTTGCGCACTTTGCGGTAAACTTTTTTCTCTTTTCATATTTAACATTGATTCTAAATTTCGATTTCATTTCCCATCATAGCAACATTACATTTAAAATGATATTGATTCTGAATTTTAATTCGGAGTTCATCTGCCGGAAGGTTTTCGCCGTGAACTAAATAAACACATTTCGGAACATTTTTAAGAGCAGAGAGCCAGTTTAAAAGATCTTTTTGATCTCCGTGTGCCGAAAGTCCTTCCACTTGAAATATTTGGGCTTTTACATTATAGTAATTGCCATATATTTTGATTTCCTTGGCTTTTTCAATAAGTTTTCTTCCGCGAGTACCTTCCGCCTGATAACCCACAAAAATAACCGTAGTATTTTCAAGACCAATATAATGTTCAAAATACGATAATACGCGACCTCCCGTAACCATTCCGCTTGCTGCAATGACTACTTTAGGTTGCGGGTCATCAATAATACGCATGGTTTGCTCAAACTCAGAGACAATGCTAAACATTTTAGACATTTCATGACAATCATCGACAGAAAGTTTATGCCACTGCAAATTTTCTAAAAACACATGCAAGGCGCTAGCCCCCATTGGAGTATCTAGTATATATGGGATATTTGGAATTCGACCTTCAGTTTTGAGTTGCCACAAAAGAAACATTATCGATTGTGCTCTCTCGACAGCAAACCCCGGAATAATTACCGTTCCGTTTTGATCGATGGCGTTATTAATTAATGTTTCTAACTCTTCCTTTACATCCAAATTAGGATGTAGTTTATTTCCATAAGTACTCTCCAAAAAAACATAATCCGCCATTGTGGGTTTTGTGGGCGGAAACATCAAGACATCATTATCACGACCAATATCGCCAGAAAAAACTAAAGTTTTGCCCTCGACAGTTACCGTAATGCTACACGCACCAATAATATGTCCCGCATTTTCAAAAACAGCAGTAATATCGTCTTCGATAACTATGGGTTTATTTGGAGGCACAACCTTAAAAAAAGAAGAGACCGCCTCAGCTTGCGTTATGGTATAAAGTGGTTCTGCCTGAGTATGTTTAGAATATTGCTCTTCATTGGCTCGATTAGCTTCTTCTTCCTGAATTTTGGCACTATCCAAAAGAACAAGATTAGCGATTGATTTAGTTGGAGCAGTACAATATATTTTACCCGTAAACCCTTGAGCGACTAATCTGGGCAACCAGCCACAATGATCGAGATGACCATGTGTAAGCAGGACACAATCTATTGTCGAAGGCAAAATTGGCAATGGATCCCAATTGAGTTCGCGCAGAGCTTTAAGACCTTGAAAAAGACCACAATCAATCAATATTCTTTTGTCTTTTGTTTCGATGAGGGTTTTTGAACCCGTAACAGTTCCGGCTCCTCCTATAAATTTTATTTTCATCTTAAATATGTTTACAAAGTTGTGAAGCTTCAGCTAATATATTTTTAGTTCGATTGTCGCTAAGTTCAATTTTTACAAGAATTTGAGGATTATCAATAAGATCTTTAACCAGTATTTGATCCAGAACCAATAATTTTTCTTTTTCAATCATTGATAATGTTGTCAGGCAGGTAATAGGGTAGAGCGCACCTTTATCTATTTTATTTTTAATATTGTTATTTTGTGGATAATCCCAGCTTAAAAGAGAGATTCCGCTACAGTTTGCAAAATCCTGAGCATCTTTAGTAAAACGATTGTTGGTCACAATAATACAAGAATTTATAGTTTCGTTACTCGAAAAAATAGTTTGGGGTTTTACTTTAAGATCGTTAAAACGAGAAAGAATGTACATCGGTACTTTTACATCGGTAGAGCCATCTCGGCTACCATGAAATTTACATTCCACCATCGTAATAATATTGTTTTTTACGATTGCTATATCAACTTCATGCGATACACATTTTCCTTGTAGCGTTAAGTTTGTTTTAGTCTTAAAACCATCGGCAGCATACAATCTCGAAATAAATTTTTCAAAGTAAAAACCTGCTGGCCCAAGCATTTGCAAAGCCAATCTAATGTTGTAACGCGCGGCATGTGCGTTTGACGCTTTTTTTAGAATTTCAAAAGCAAGCTTGTATATTTCCTTGGTGGTAATACCATCATACATTTGCTTTTCGATTTGGAGTAGAGATTCTTCGATAAGATCACTGTTAGCTCCTGATTTTTCAAGAGAAAGTTTTAATTTTTCTTTATCAAAAGGTACTGAGTGGCCCGAGTGCTTCGTTATTTTCATACTAAAGAATAAGTTTTATCAGATGATTGCACTAAATAAAAACGCTTTTTTTCCTGCACAGATAATCAAAATATCACCTTTGAGTTTTTACTATTTTTTTCTTTTTTTAAATAAGTGCGTTGCCGTTTTTTTGGTATGTATTTTAAAAAGCAATTGTTGGGATTCTCTTTTTAGGATTTGCTTTTCAAAACCCCCTATTTTTATATAAAAGCGGGTTGATATACTAACAAATTTCGGAAATATTTTTGATAATCAATGTTTTATGGTTCTGTTTTTTGCACGGAAAAAAGCGGAGTTACTAGTTCTAAATTGACTTTTAAACTTCGGTCTTTTGTTGAAAAATTTACAATCAATAAACAAAAGTTAAAAGAATATTGTTTTAGTGATTTGAGATTAACTTAGATGCAAATAAGAAGGTTAAAATGTTTTTTGTTGATGGTTTCTGTAACAATTTAATTAAATAACTACATATACAATATCAGTTTATTGTATAAAATAACTCTTAAAAATTAAAAGTATGAATATATTAGAATGGCTCGTTTTTATTTTAATAATGCTATTTATCCACGGATTATCTACCTGGAAACTTTACGCAAAAGCAGGAAGAAAGCCCTTAGAAGCATTTATTCCAATTTATAATTTAGTTATTTTAATGAGAATTATAAAACGTCCCACTTGGTGGCTGTTCTTATTATTTATTCCTATTATTAACCTTATAATGATTCCTGTGGTTTGGGTCGAAACTATTAGAAGTTTTGGCAAAAATTCCAGATTAGATACAGCATTGGTTTTAATAACGCTAGGGTTTTATATTACCTATTTAAACTATACTTCTGAAAAGTTAACTTATGTTGAAAATAAAGATTTACAGCCAAAAACTAAGACAGGAGAAACCGTAAGTTCTTTACTATTCGCGATAATTGTTGCAACATTGGTACACACTTACGTAATCCAACCCTTTACAATTCCGTCTTCATCATTAGAAAAAACATTATTAATTGGAGATTTTTTGTTTGTAAGTAAAATTAATTTTGGAGCACGAACACCTATGACTACTGTTGCATTGCCAATGGTTCATGATTCAATTCCCTTGATTGGTGTAAAATCATATTTGTTTAACGACGATCATACCAAAAAAGAAACCTCATTGTTAAACAAATTTCAATTGCCATATTTTAGATTTCCTGCAATAGAAAACATCAAACGCAATGAGATTGTAGTTTTTAATCAGCCTGCAGACACGCTTCGTGATATGGATAATTTTCATCCGGATAGAAATTATTACAAGCCATTAGATAAAAAAACAAATTTAGTGAAACGATGTGTTGGAATGCCCGGAGATTCATTAGAAATTCGTGACGGAGATATTTACATCAATGGCAAAAAGGACAAATTACCAGAAAGTGCAAAACCACAGTATAATTTTATTGTAGATACAAAAGGTGTTGCTATTAGTCAAGATGCGCTTGTACATCGATATGGCGCGAGAGAAGGGATGAAGTATGATAATGGAGATTTTGCATTAACAAACACAGGACAGTATTTTTTGACATTAACAGATAAAGAAGCCGCATTAATAGCAACGAATCCAGTTGTAAAAGGAGTTAAAAAATATCTGTCACCAAAGGGCGAAGATGGAAAGGTGTTTCCTCATATTCCGTCTTTGGGTTGGAACATCGACAATTATGGACCTATTTATATTCCTCAAAAAGGAAAGACGATACAATTGAATTTAAAAACACTTCCTTTCTATAAGCGAATTATAGAAGAATATGAGCATAATAGTTTGAAAATTCAGGGTAATGAGATCATTATAAACGGAAAAGTAAGTACAACATATACTTTTAAACAGGATTATTACTGGATGATGGGCGACAATCGTCAAAACTCTTTAGACGCGAGATATTGGGGATATGTTCCTTTTGATCACGTAATTGGTAAACCTGTTTTTATTTGGTTTAGTTGGGATAAAGATGGCAGCGGCATTTATAAAGTAAGATGGAATCGCGTTTTCTCAGTAATCAACGGCGATGGTGAACCTAAGTCTTATTTGATACATTTTTTAGTACTAATAGCGCTTTATTCCGTTGGAAGTAGAATAATAAAGAAAAGGAAAAAAGAACAAGTTTAATATATACTTGAGATAATTTAGAACACTAAATAAAAAGTCAATTCATAAAAAAAGAGCTTCAGGTAAATGAAGCTCTTTTTTTATACAATTTATCAAACGTCGTTGTTTAAAACAACAGACTAGAAAAAATATTAGTTATCAAGTAACACAGTCTTTCCGGTAATATTGACTCTACCAGTTTGAATATCGCTTGAACCATCAGGTAGTTTTCCTCCAACCGAAATAGTAAACCATCCAGGTTCCACCACACGTTTGCTCTTTTTATTAATTAAAGATAATTGTCTTGGCGTAATGGTAAAACTAATCGTTTTTGTTTCGCCTTTTTTAAGATTAATACGTTCAAAACCTTCAAGTTGGCATATTGGTCGTGGAGTAGAAGCTTTTTCATCTTTTACATACAATTCAACTACTTCCTCTCCGTCACGATCTCCAGTATTTGTAACATCAACAGATACTTTCAGATCTTTATCTGCAATTGCGCTCGACGGAAGTTGTAAATTACTGTATTTGAATGTTGTGTAACTCAATCCAAATCCAAACGGATACAAAGGTTTTTTCTCAAAATAACGGTACGTACGACCTTTCATATTATAATTTTCGAAATCCGGAAGCTGATCTACAGATTTGTAATAAGTAACCGGTAAACGTCCTGCGGGATTATAATCGCCAAAAAGTACATCGGCAATGGCATTTCCGCCTTGTTGTCCCGGATATCCGGCAGTTAAAATAGCAGGAACATTATCATTTGCCCAATTTATCGAAAGCGCGCTTCCGTTTATTAAAACTAAAATTACAGGTTTTCCTGTTGCGCTCATCGCTTTTATTAACGCTTCCTGATTTGCAGGTAAGTTAAGGCTCGTGCGGTCTCCGCCTTCAAAACCATCAGCTTCAACTTTCATTTCTTCGCCTTCCAAGCGTTCATTTAATCCCAAAACCAAAATCACAGCATCCGCCTGATTAGCTGTTTCAACCGCTTTTTCAAGTAAGTTCTCCTGTGGCTCAGACCATAAAAGCTGTGCAATTGCATCGCCGTAAAAGTTTTGATATTTAGCCTCGATTTTATATTTTCTTCCCGCTTCTAATTGAATTTTCTGCGGACGAATTCTTGGACTGTGATTGTTTTTTCCTCCCGATGTTTTCCCTGTTTCGATTTCCACAGTCATAAACGGTTTCGACCAATCCGTAATATTATAAAGACCCGTTTTAGGAACCGAGATATAACCCGTCCATCTTACACTATAATTACCCATTTTCATGCGAGGATCAGGAGTATTAATATCCCAATGAAAGTCTATATTGTCATCATTTCGAACAAAAAGGGGTTCACCTTCCCATTTACTATTATTAAAGTATTCGCCTGTTAAGCCCTGTATTCCGTTTGGATTTTGAAAGTAAATCGACGGAATAACTTTCATTTCGGGAACACCCAAAGCAAGATCAGTTCCTTTTGCGTATAGAACTTTTGTAGTAGGCTCAATTTTGTTCTGAATCCCTTTTAAAACCGTAATTGGATTACTTGGAATACCGCTGTAATTTCCCCATAATGATTGTATATCATTGGCATTTGGCCCAATAACAGCAACAGCTTTTATATTTTTAGAAAGCGGTAAAGTGTTATTTTTATTTTTTAGCAGTACAATACTTTTTTGAGAAGCCGTACGCGCAAGCCAATCGTTAGCCGAGTTATTATTTACCGAATACGGAATCTGCGCATAAGGCACAATTTCATCCGGATCGAACATTCCTAATTTAAAGCGAGCTGTAAACAAACGTTTTATAGTAACGTCAATATCTGCTTCGGTAAGTAATTTGCGATCAAGAGCTTCTTTTAATGATTTGTAACTGCTTCCGCACTCTAAATCTAAACCTTCTTTTACGGCTAATGCCGATGCTGAAGCCGCATCATTGGTAATTTTATGGTATTTCCAGATATCTGTTACAGCACCACAATCAGACACGATGTAGCCTTTAAAACCCCAATCGTTTCTAAGAATATTGAATAAAAAAGGACTCGCACTACAAGATTCTCCTCTAAAACGGTTGTAAGCGCCCATAACCGAATACACATTACCATCTTTTACCAAAGTACGAAAGGCAGGAAGATACGTTTCGTAAAGATCAATATCACTTACATTTACATCAAATTGATGGCGAGAAGGTTCCGGTCCGGAGTGAACCGCAAAATGTTTGGCAGTTGCAATTACTTTAAAGTATTTTGGATCCGTTCCCTGAAGACCTTTTACATAATTAAGCCCAAGTTGACTGGTTAAGAAAGGATCTTCACCATAAGTTTCATGTCCGCGTCCCCAGCGAGGATCGCGAAAAATATTGATATTTGGCGACCAAAAAGTCAAACCCTCATACATACCGTGTTGTCCACGTCTTAAATATTCGTGATGTTTGGCGCGCGCCTCATCAGAAATAGCATTGGCAACATCAAAAATTAATTGACGATCCCATGATGATGCAATTGAAATAGATTGCGGAAAAACAGTCGCATATCCTGCGCGGGCAACACCATGCAAGGATTCGTTCCACCAATTGTATTCAGGTACGCCCAAACGTTCGATAGCGGGTGAAGAATCCATTAGCTGACTTATTTTTTCGTCTACGGTCATTCTCGAAACAAGATCGTCGACACGCTGCTCAATAGGTAAATTTGGATTTTTAAAGATGTAATTTTCTTGTGCAAAAGTGTTTAATGCAAGAAAGTTGAGCATAAACACAAGTCTGTATACTTTTCTCATTGAATTAATGTGGTGGTTTTTTGGTTGATATAGTTAATAGTATTTTTTATTGAGAAGTTTATAGAATAGAATCTATAATTGAAGATACAAAATTATAAGTTTACATTTTTTAGCTTAGGATTAATTGCTATTTAAAGGGTGCTGTAAAGCTTGAACGTAACTTTTATGCGTTAGTACCAAAAAGATAAAGGAGGACAAATAGCTAATTTACGGAGGGTATTTTGCTAATTACGGGTAGTATTTTAGGTTAGGAAAAGAAAATTGATATTTTTGTGATTACCGCTAAAAAATAAATTTAAGATGTTGAAACATAATACAATTGTAGTTTTATTGAGTTTGATGTGTGCGTGGTGTGCCGCTCAGCCAGCTGGGATTCTAACACATTTTTCAAATGACGGAAAATTAAATCAATCAAGAGTTTTAGGTATTCAGCAAGATAAAAAAGGATTTATTTGGTTGGGAACTTTCAACGGATTGATTCGTTATGACGGAACTACTTTTCGAAAATTTAAAGTAGAACAAAGCGTACCCTTAAATATACAATCGAACCGTGTATCGAAATTTAAGTTTGATAGTAATGAGAGAATTTGGATTCAATCTGAAAAAAATGACATCTATTATTTTGATACAAACGAATTAAAATTTCATAATCCAGTTGAAGGCAATTCTGCCAATCACAAATTTGATCATTTTAAAATTATGCCGTCCGGAAGAACGTGGCTCTTTCCCGAAAGTAAAAATTACATGATCGCTTTTGAAAAAGACAAACAAATAAAACGCGTAAATTTTGATTTGGCCAAACATTTTGGGAAGATTACAGATGTTTACGAAGATAAATTAGGAACAACATGGTTCTTGACAGAAGCTGGAATCTGCCGATTAAAAAAATCAAGTCAAATACCCGAATCTTTTTTTTCGAACGTGGCGGGGCAAGCAGGAAAATCCAACTCGTTTAATTTTGCAGAAGAAACCAAAGACGATCTTTGGTTTGCAGGAAACAACGGAAGATTTATTCGATACAATAAAAAATCTAGCACTTTTTTCGACTTAGATTTAGGAATCAAAAGTGACATTCTGCTTATTAATGCCATAGCCAATAGTCAAGTATTGATAGTTACAAAAGGTAATGGCTTTTGTTTGTACGATATAAAAACTGGTAAACTAGATCATTATTCTAGTAAAACATTGCCGGGCGTGCCTAATGAAAATATTAATTTTTTAGGATTAACCAATTCGCGACAATTTTGGTTTGATACGCCAACCTCAGGAGTATTTCAGTTTGATATAAAAACCAGAAAACTAAAACAGCTAGAAGTCGATTCAAGCAATCCTGCGACAACAGGCGGTAAACAAAAAAGCTTTTTGTTAACCTCGCCAAACGGAACAGTCTGGATTCAGTCCAACAAAGGAGCATTTGGGTATTGGGATGAAAAACAAAATCAGTTATTTTCTATAATGCGATGCATTAAGGAATCCAAAGAAACCGTGTCAGACGTTATGTATACTGCGATGTTTGACAAATTGGGTAATCTTTGGTTTTGTTCTTATAAACAAGGATTAGATCTAATTACGTTTAATAATAGTAATTTTTTATCCTTAAAATTATCACCAGTTGAGAATAAAAAACACAATGTTCGAAGCCTCATGGAAGACAATAAGAGAAATCTTTGGGTAGCTTGTCGTGACGAAAAAATAGAATTGTTTGATGCTCAAAAAAGAAAGTTAGGTTTCTTAGGTTCAGATGGTACTTTGTCCAGCAACAGTCCGGGTTGGGGATCGGACATCTATAGTATGATGCAGGATTTTCAAGGCAGAATGTGGATTGGAACGCGCGGAAATGGCGTTTTTTGTCTCACGCCCAAACAAGGTTCTTTCAGCTTTGCTGTGGAACATTTTAAGTACGATAAAAATAACAAGTACAGCGTTAGTTCAGACGATGTTTATAAAGTTTTTCAAGCTTCAAACGGTCAGATTTATTTAGCAACTTGGGGCGGTGGAATTAACTTAGTTCGTCAGTCAAATAATAAAACCACGTTTGTGAGTCACAGAAACGAACTGAAAAATTATCCAATTGAAACTGCCGACAAAGTACGTTCCGTTGTTGAAACCAAAGATAACAAAATCTTTTTTGTCTCATCTTATAAATTGTTTGCTTTTTCTAATGCAAACAAATCGGCAGACAAAATACAGTTTAAAGAATATTTTCAGGCATCAGGAAATGATATTTTAGATATCATTGTTACATCAGACAATCGTTTGGCACTTTCTACGAATGGAAAAGGGCTTATTTTGGTCGATATAGACAAGCAAGACAAAGTAAAAGTGAAATCGTTTTGGAGCGAGAATTTAGGTTTTCCTTTAGATGGCGTTGTAGGTATGCAAGAAGATAAATTTGGTAAAATCTGGCTTATGGGAGACAATCAAATCGTACGATTTGATCCTAAAAATAGCAGTTGCGAGACTTTTCCGGAGTTAAAATCAATTATAGGAACCGAAATATTTTCGGAAGCTACAAAATGCAGGCTGGCAAGTGGCGAAATTGTCTCGGGATATTCTGATGGCGTTATTTATTTTAAACCAGAAGCAATTAAACCTTTCTTGTTTAAACCTTATTTGGCGATTTCCGGTTTTCTAGTAAACAATAAAGAATTGTTCGAGATTAATCCCGAAACGCCCAAAAACCCTGATTTACTAAAAGAAGTGACATTAAAACACGATCAGAATTTTTTTAGAGTTCAGTTTTCAGCTTTAGATTTCATTAAAAATGAAAATATCGTTTATCGCTATAAATTAGAAGGAATTGACAAAGAATGGAATTATCTAAAAGCAAGTCAATCTATTAATTATACCAATTTGGGTCGAGGAACTTATACGCTTTTGGTATCTTCTACCAACGGTCATAACTTATGGCTGGACAATGAGAGACAAATAAAAATTATTATAAAACCATCAATCTGGGGAACTTATTTTGCTTACTTCTGTTATCTATTGTTGGCAATAGGTTTGTTTTTATTGGTGAGACGTGCGTTTTTAACCATTTTAAAATTGCGTAATGATGTTAGAGTTCAAAAAGAAGTAAGTGAACTGAAATTGAATTTTTTCACGGATATCTCGCATGAAATCCGCACTCCGCTTACTATGATTACAGCGCCATTAGAAGTAATGCTTTCAGATAATCAGATAGACGATTCCGTTAAATCTCAGCTTCGTATTATCGAAAAATACAGCAATAAGTTGTTGAATTTGGTCAATCAAATTTTAGATTTAAGAAGAATGCAGGATCGTAAATTAGAAGTTCGCGAAATTGATTTAGGAGAATTTGTGACTGAAGTATGCGAAAATTTTACCGAAATGAGTCTTCAGCGAAATATACAATTGAAGGTTAATATTAGCGAAACCAAACCGCATATTTGGGCTGATCCGGATAGTCTGGATAAAATTTTGGTCAATCTACTTTCTAATGCTTTTAAATATTGTAAAAAAGGAAATTCAATAACAGTAAACGTAGAAGAATCTGAAAATAAAGTTTACTTAAAAGTAAGTGATAACGGGCCCGGAATTAATGCTAGTGTTCAGAAAAAGCTGTTTGTTCGTTTCTCCAACTACAATGAAAACCCATTTAATCCAAGTACAGGAATTGGTCTTTCGATTGTAAAAGATTCAGTCGAAAAACATGGTGCTGAAATTTCACTAGAAACTAAAGTAGGTAAAGGAAGCAGTTTCGAAATTTCTTTTCCAAAAGGATACAGCCATTTCTCAGATGATGTCGATATCATTTTTGAAGAAACAGAAGAACATTTCATTGATGATGAATTAATTGTAGAAGATCAAGTAGAAGTAGAAGTAAGAGATAAACCTATTGGACTTATAGTAGAAGACGATCTGGAATTAAGAAAATTTATCGTTTCAATTCTAGAACATGATTATACTATTTATACCGCAGAAAACGGAGAAGAAGGCCATTTAAAAGCCGCCGAGTTATCGCCGGATTTTGTTATCAGTGATATTATGATGCCAGAATTGGATGGTATCGAAATGCTTAAAATTATTCGAAATAACTTTGCAATTAGCCACGTTCCTGTGATCTTACTCAGCGCGAAAACAGCAATTGAAAGCAAACTGGAAGGATTAGAATATGGTGCCGATGATTATATTACGAAGCCTTTTAATGTGAGTTTCTTAAAGGCAAGAGTAAAGAATGTTTTAGAACAAAGATTTCGATTGCAGCGTTTGTATTCTACGGGAAGTATTGCAGAAATATCAGAAGAAAAACCATTACAAATTTCCAACAGAGATAATAAATTCATGCTCCAAGTAATTGAATTGGTTAAAGAAAATATCTCTAAATCTGATTTTTCAGTAGATGAATTAGGGAAATTAATGTGCATGTCACGTGCTAGTTTTTTTAATAAACTTAAAAGTATTACAGGTGTTTCTCCCGTTGTATTTATTCGGGATATGAGATTGAACGAAGCTGCCGAATTGCTTAAAAATGAAGATCTATTAATAAAAGAAGTTTGCTTTGAAGTAGGTTTTAATGATTTAAAATACTTCGGAAAATGTTTCAGAGCCAAATTCAATTACACACCAGTAGAATATCGCAAACAGTTTCGATAGAATTACTCTAGAATAAAAAATTAAAAGATATTTTTTGCCACAGATTTCACAGATTAAAAAGATTATAAAAAATCTGCTTAATCTGCGTAAAAAAAAATTAAACACATTCGCAATCTTGTCATTCCGACGAAGGAGGAATCTCCGTAAGAAACTCTACAAAGATTAGTGTTTTTTTTGCCACAGATTTGACGGATTAGAAACATCCGCAATCTTGTCATTCCGACGAAGGAGGAATCTCCGCAAGAAACTCTACAAAGATTAGTATTTTTTTTGCCACAGATTTCACGGATTAAAAGGATTATAAAAAATCTGCTTAATCTGCGGGCAAGAAAATTAAATACATTGGGACATAGATTTATATTTAGGAATGAATAAAAAAGAATAAAAGAGAAACTTGTTTCTCACACATAGTTATTCTATGTTCGTTAAGGTAAGTGAAACGCCTTTTTTAAAGTAATAAAATCTATGTCCCTATGTGTTAAATAATTATAGCCAACGTACAATAAAAAACATATCTATTTATGCCTCATTGCTTTTTCGTAATGAGGTTTTTTTTTAGAAATTAGAATTTGAGCCCTATTGAGAAATGCTTTTTTATTTGTGAATATTTTTTTACATATTATAAAAAATAAAGCCATTATTTGGTAAATACTTAGTTTTTGGTGGGTAAATAGCGATTTAACCCTTTCTGAAAAGCAATATTTACCCCAATTTGAGATTAGCTATATCTAGTTTTGCTTCATAATCTTAACAGATTTTTAACTTACTAATCTTAAACCAAAAAATTATGAACCAAACCAAAACTAACAATCACTTATCGCCACCAACCTCAAAAGTTATTTGTGGCAATACAACACACGAAAAGGCAAATATTCTTCATTTTTAAATTTAGACGATATGAAAATGATAAAAAGCCTAATACTTGGAATAGGTGTACTGCTTTTCGTGCTGACTTCCTGTTCTAGTGACGATTATAAATATGAAAGTTCTACCGTAAAATCAATAGATTTTCAGTTAAATGGTGAACCGTGGAATTTAAATGTAGGGATATCAACCAGACCTTTGTTTGTTTATAAAGACAACGGCGATTATGTTGCAAACTATAGTTCGCTTTATCGTTTTTCGTTAAACGACGGAAAATACAAATTTGTAGCGAGCGATTATCCGGAGCAAATGATTCCTTTGCCAACCAATCTAAACGATCTTATTGTTACGCAACCGGCATTGGCAAACCAACATGTAAACTTGTCTGATGCCGTGCCGTATGCATCTCCTTTTGAAGAGCCGGTAACCGTAAACATTCTAACAAGAACAGGAATACTGCGTTTAAAATCATTAGATATTATAGCCGATAAAAGTTACTCGACAATAAAAACTACAGTTTCTATAAAACGTAGCGCCTATAAAGTTGTTGACGCAACATACATAAATGAAGATATGTTTGTTACCAGAAGCAAAGCAACAGCAAACGGAGGAATTAACTATACAGATGATTTTATTTTATTTCAAACAGGTGACGCTGCTAATAACGTTCGGGTAAAAATTGAGTACTTAGATCAAAACATGAAGGTTGTAAAAACAAAGCAATTAGAAACAACCTTTTCAATTGAGGCCAATAAAGTCACAAATGCTGATTTCTTCTTGAATGATATCTAATACAGCAGACTTTTTTAAAATTACTCAGAACACTTTATAAAATAAAACTAGCAGTCCTTGACGGATTTATAACTAATGGCAATAAAGCGATGACGACAAACTTGATTGTTCAAATTTTTGCTATTAGTATAAAACCAAATGCCTGACTTTTCAAATAAATAAAAAAATATTCTAGTTATGAAGATCAAAAAATATATCTGGAGCATTCTAGCCGTCTTCTTTTTGACATTTAGTGCTTATGCTCAGAAACGTATAACCGTGACCGGTTCAGTAAGGGATAATATGGGACTGATTCCCGGCGCAACAATTATTGTAAAAAACGAAAAAACAAATACAGTTACAGATTTCGATGGTAAATTTAGTGTTGCAGTAAATGATCCCGAAACGGCAGTTTTAATAGTTAAGTTTATTGGAATGACAGATGAAACCGTTCCGTTAAAAGGGCGTACATCTGGAATTACCATACAAATGAAAGAATCCAACAGCGAACTAAACGAAGTTGTGATCATTGGTTACGGTACACAAAAACGTAAAAACTTAACAGGCGCAATTGCCAGTATTAAAGGAACAGAATTAGCAAAAGTACCAACAGCTTCAGTTGCCGAAGCCTTGGTAGGAAGATTGCCGGGAGTTCAGGTTACAACAACCGATGGTTCTCCAGGCTCAGAAGTAATGATTAGAATTCGTGGTGGTGGTTCTATTACCGAAGATAACTCACCCTTAATATTAGTCGATGGTTTTGAAGTTGCCAACTTAAATGATATTCCGCCAACAGATATCGAATCAGTAGAAGTTTTAAAAGATGCAGCATCGACTGCGGTTTATGGAGCGAGAGGTGCAAACGGAGTAGTTTTGGTTACCACAAAAACACCAAAATCAGGAACAGTTTCCGTAAACATTCATAACTACACACAAATTAAAACGCTTGCCAATCATCTAGATGTAATGGATCCGTACGAATTTGTAATGATGCAATACGAATACGAGCGTCCACGTAACTCAAATCCAACCGGTTTTTATAATAATTACGGACGCGCAAATGAATTATACATTTATAAAGGAAACAAAGGAACAGACTGGCAAAAAGAGATTTTTGGAAGCAATCCAATTACAAAATACACCGATATCAATATAAACGGAGGAGGCGATAAAACGAAGTTTAAATTCACATTCGTAAATCAAGATCAGCCTGGAGTATTGTTAGGAACAGGAATGCGTCAGAACTACCTGTATTTAATTTTGAATTCGAAATTAACAGACAATCTTACTTTCGAATTTCAAAGCCGTTTAACCAATCAAACCATTGATGGTTCTGGAACAGACGGCGTTAGTTTGCTTAGAGCTTTGCGCGAAGCACCAACAGGAGGATTAGAAGATTACATGACTTTGCCGGATGATAATACCTATTTTGATCCCGAAGATTATGAAACACGCGTTCGTTTTAACCCAATAGAAGACGCTGCAAAAAATTACCGTGAGCGTACCACCAGAACTTTTAACAATACAGGAGCATTAACATGGACTATTAAAAAAGGATTGACTTTGCGTTCTTCTTACGGTTACGAATATAAATATATCGAGGATGGACGTTTTTGGGGTACAGATACACAAACCGCAACCCAAAACAAAAACTTGCCTGTAGTATATTGGTCCATGACTCAGGCTCCACGTTGGCAATTGAACAACGTATTAAATTATGGATTTAAAGTAAAAGAGAACCACGATTTTCAATTGATGATCGGTCAGGAAATGAAAGATCAGGAAAGTTCGATCAAATTTTACCGTACCCGTTATTTTCCAGAAGAGATCTCAGGAGAAAAAGCATTAGACAATCTTGCATTAGGAACTCCTTTCGACAACGGTTCAGATGCTGGTTCTCCCAACCGAATCTCTTCCTTTTTTGGACGTGTTAATTACGGATACAACGATCGATATCTTTTTACGTTCACCGTTCGTACAGATGGTTCGACCAAGTTTGGTCCTGAAAACAGATGGGGCGTATTTCCGGCAGGAGCTTTTGCGTGGAGAGCTTCGAACGAAAAATTCTTAAAAGACAGTAAAATTATATCCAACCTAAAAGTTCGTGTAAGTTACGGAGCATCAGGGAATGATAGAATTAAAGGAGATTTATATGCGAAATATTATGGCGTTTCAAGAGATCGATCTGTAGGTTGGGGAGAAGAAAATCAATATTACTATAATTTTTATAATAGTGAATACCTAAACAACCCAAATGTAAAATGGGAAACAACTTATACAGCCAATTTAGGTCTTGATTTTGGTTTCTTCAACGAGCGTATTACAGGAACTCTTGATTTTTATCACAATACAGTAAAAGATTTACTAGTACCATCAGATATTGCTGCTGTTTCTGGATTTACAAAAATGATGACCAACGTTGGACAAACGTCTAACAAAGGAGTTGAATTTGCGATCAATGCAAATGTGATTAAGAAAAAAGATTTTCAGCTTGATTTGAATTTTAATATCGGACATAACAAAAACAAAATTGACAAATTATCAAGCGGAGAAACAGAATGGATTTTGAGTTCTGGCTGGGCAGGAAACGATTTGTTAAACGACGACGATTATCGTGCTTATGTAGGTAGTACAAAAGGTTTGATTTATGGTTTTGTAAATGATGGATTTTATACCATGAACGATTTTGATTCTTTTGATGCCGTGACCAGAACCTGGAAACTAAAAGACGGAGTTGCCAACTCAAAAAACCTTTCGGGCGATCCGCGCCCTGGAAATGCCAAATTCAAAAAATTGACACCTGTTGATCCATCAGATCCAAATTCGAATGTAATTGGAGATAAAGACCGAAAAGTGATTGGAAATACAAACCCTGATTTTTCTGGAGGTTTTGGTGTAAATGCAGTTTGGAAAAACTTTGATTTATCGGCGTTTTTCAATTTCATGTACGGCTTTGATGTTTATAACGCTAATAAAATCATGATGACTTCATGGTACAAAAACACACAAAGCAATTTAGGAATGGAAGTGGGGCTGGACAGCCGTTGGAGAAATTTTGACGACATGGGGAACGACTTACGTTATTCGCCGGAAATGTTAGCCAAGCAAAACGAAAATGCTACGATGTGGAATCCAACAAGCTTAGGGCGTCCTATTGCAATGTCATATGCGGTCGAAGATGGTTCATTTATACGATTAAACAATCTTAGTATAGGATACACAATACCAAAACAAAGCAGTGCAAAAATAGGATTCAGCAGAGTAAGATTATACGCTACAGGAAGTAACTTATTTATTTGGACCAACTATTCAGGATACGATCCCGAAGTAAATATGGAAAAAGGATTAACACCAAATATTGATTACAATTCTTATCCAAGAACGCGTAACTACGCTTTTGGAGTACAGTTGTCATTTTAATTAAACGAATTAAATCACCTAAAGATGAACAAAAAAATAATATTTAGTTTTCTGTTAATTTTTACACTGTCTTTTACAGCTTGTGAAGATTATCTTGAAGTACAGCCTGCAACAGGTTTTACAGAAGCAGAAGTTTTTAAATCAGAAAAAGACATACAATCTGCAATTGCGGGTGTGTATACGCTTTTGTTGACCGAAGACGCCTATTCAAACCGTCTTGCCTTTGTTTTTAATATGAATACCGATGTAGAAATGTCTGGTGTTTCGACCAATACAGTAAACGGAAACGGGTCAGATCTTGCCTGTTACGATCCAAAACCATATTGGACAACTCTAAATTCTACTTGGAGCGCCATGTATAAAATCATCAATACAGCAAATGACGTAATTCAGGGAATCGAAAATTCAGATTTATACAAAGCCGATCCTAAAACGCAACCCTCTAATATCATGCAGATGTACGGTGAAGCAAAAACAATTCGTGCAATGGTATACTTAGATATGATTCGTATTTGGGGAGACGTTGTTTTTCGTACCAAATCTTCAACAGGAGACGAGAATTTTGCGGTTGGAGTTACCGATAGAAATGTAATTCTTGAATTTTTAATCGACGATTTAAAATCAGCTGAGCCTTTCATGAAAAACGCAAGCGAATTAGATTTTGGAGTAGAACGTGCTTCAAGAAGTTTCAATCAAAGTTTAATTGGTCTATTGGCACTTACACGTGGAGGATGGACATTACGCCCTGACGAAAACAATCCTGCAAGTAAAGGACATATGGAAAGAGGTAAAAATCATGAAGTGTATTATGATATTGCAATTCTATATTTAAATAAAGTAATTCAAGGTAAGCAACACGACTTAAAACTAAGTTTCAAAGATTTTTGGGTAAAGCAAAACAATTGGGAAACACCAGTTACAGACGATGTAATTTTTTCGCTTCCAATGCTAAAAAACTCTTCAGGAGAATATGGTTATTTTGTTGGAATTCCAATTATTGAAGGAAGTCATCCTTATGGAGGAGCATCAGGAAACCTAAGTTTATGCGGAGAATACCTGTATTCATTTGACAATAAAGACTTAAGAAGAGATGTTACCTGCGCACCATTATCATACGATCAAAACCTTAATCAGGTAATTCGTTTAGATTTAGCACGATTAGCAGTAGGAAAATGGTCGAAATTATACATGAACGATCCTTTAGGAAGCACAAGTACCAAAGGAACAGGAATCAATTATTCATGGATGCGATTTGCAGATGTTTTACTAATGTATGCTGAGGCAGTAAACGAACGTTTTGGCCCGCGCGAAGATGCCAAAGAGTGTTTAAGACGTGTACGTCGCAGAGCTTTTGCTCAAACAAGCTGGTCAGATAAAGTAGATAATTATGTACAATCTAAATCGTCTCCGGAATTATTCTTTAAAGCCATTATGGACGAACGTAAATGGGAATTTGGAGGCGAAAGCAAACGTAAATTCGATCTGGCACGCTGGAACAAATTTAGCGAAGTAATTTACAACCAATATTATAAATTATTAAACTGGGGACGTGTTGCAAACGGAGCTTATGTTCCTGGAATCGACCAAGTTCCTGGAAGTATTTATTACAAAAACATTCCAGATCCAATAAACTCAGGCAGAACAATTCTGGATATAAAAGGTATCGACGAAATTCTGCAAGCGCGCCCTGCTGGTTACACAGAACTTCTGTTTGCTACAAGTTGGTATTCATTAAATAATGATACGGCGAGTTACGAACCAAGAAACGATATAAAATGGAGTTTTAGAGGATTTATCAACTATACCAATGCTTCCTCAGTATCACCAACTGATCCTTTGCGTTATTTATGTCCGTATCCATCAAAGGTAATTACAGATCATCGTGGAGCCATTCAAAATTTTTATGGTTTTAATTTTTAATAAAATATAATATGAAAAATTTTAGAACATTAATTTATATTTTATCATTTATAGGCTTAATTGTCTGTGGAGAAATGCTAAAATCCTGTGCGAATGATGAGTTTCGTTACAAACCAGTTGAAGATTTATTTCAGCCAAAATTTGTACTTACGGCACCATTAGTAAAAAGTAATTCAATTGCAGTAGTATGGTATAAGGTCAACGACGCAGCTTCATATACTGTCGAATTGCATTTAGATAACTATTACAAAAGTTTATATAAATCCTATACCATTTCCGAAACTCAGATTTTGATGGATGATATTCCGTATAAAACACAATTTTATATCAGAGTAAGATCAAATCATGTCAACGGAGATCATAATTCGCAATGGTCGTATACAAATGCTTTAACAGAAGATCGTCCTGCATTTGACCCTATTTTGCAACCCGTAGTAAAAGTAAATATTACCGAAACATATGTAACCGTAAACTGGCAAGTTTCGACAAAAAATCCTGTAGACAGTATCTCAGTTCAGCCTGCACAGTCTTTAACGCTTCCTGTAATCGGACGAAAATTAACTGCCGATGAAATTAGCAAAGGAGAAGCAAAAGTTGTTGGTTTAGAAAAAAACACCTTGTACAATGTAAATATCTACGATACCAAGAAACCAAGACGTTATGATAAACCCTATAATCAGGTTTCATTCCGTACAGCCGGACCATCTATTTCGACTATTATTGTTGCAAAAGGAACAGATTTAGATGCATTGCTAAGAGCTAATAATGATGATCCAACCGTTCCGGAAGGAACAGAATATTTCCTGGAAGCAGGTTCATTGTTTAAAATTACTCCGTTTACTATCTCAAAAGGATTCAAACTAACAGGAGGAACTCAGGGAGAACGTCCTCAAATTGAAATGAACGGAAACTGGAACATTACCGAAGGATCGTATTTATCTTCTCTGGAGTTCGAAAACATTCGTTTCTATCAAACCATAGATGCGGGGTATTTCTTTAATAGTGGTACTGCCTGGAAAGTAGACAAAATAATATTCTACAACTGTGTATTCAATTATTTCAAACGTGGTTTCTGGAGACATCAAGGTAACGGAAAATACAAAGAAATAGGTGAGTTTAATATGAGCTATTGTACGTTTGATCAGGATGGAGGACACACAGGGCCTTACGGAACATTTGCCTTTGGTTCAGCCGGAGCAGATAATGTCAAGAAAGCAATTTTCTCTAATTGTACTTTTATGAGAGATTACTATCAAACAACAGATAAAAACCGAAACTTTAAAAACCTTTTCGATTACGGAACATCGACATATCCAATTCATTTAGAATATGAAAATGTTACTATTTACGATTACGCTTACAACAGAGCGTTAATAAATATTCCAAACGCAGTAGGATCAACCCTAATATTCAAAAAAGTATTGTTGGCATCAGCTTGTGGTAAAGTTATTCAGGCAATTGGAGCAAATACAACTTCAACATACGAGAATAATTACACCACAACAGATTATCTGCTTGGATCTGCCGCAATAAAAGGAACAGATTTAGGCATTAGCGCACAAAATTTATTTGTCGATCCGGCAAACGGAAATTTAATGATTAAAGATTCTAATTCTCCAATTGTTACCAACAAGATAGGAGATACTAGATGGCTACCATAAGTTTTGTTAATTAATTAAGTGGTTTCAGTACTAAGGAAGTATCCTTGTGGTTGAGGATACTTCTCTGTACTGTTCAAAACATAGTTAATTAAAAGAAAGTGAAATTTTAAAACAGCGCAGATTTTTAATCTTCAATGTTTTAAATCAAAGAATTATATCAAAAAACAATAAAAAATGAAATTCAAACAATTACTGCTTTCCCTCGGATTATTATGTTATTTGGGAGTAGAAGCTCAAGGCTGGAATGCCGATTTAGGAAACGGAAAATATAAGAACCCTATTTTACACGTAGATTATTCGGATCCCGATGTATGCGCGGGTAAAGATGGGTATTATATGACCGCATCCAGTTTTAATAGTATTCCAGGGCTTCCTATTTTACATTCAAACGACTTGGTAAATTGGCAATTGGTTGGATATGGATTACAAAATCAATTCCCAATAGAACATTATCGAACCGTATGTCACGGCGACGGAGTTTGGGCGCCATCCATTCGGTATCACAATGGTGAATACTATATTTATTGGGGCGATCCTGATTTTGGTATTTATATGGTTAAAACCAAAGATCCAAAAGGCGTTTGGGAAGAACCAGTTCTCGTAAAAGAAGCAAAAGGAATTATCGACACTTGCCCATTTTGGGATGAAGATGGAAAAGCGTATTTATCTTATGCTTTTGCAGGTAGTCGTGCCAATGTAAAAACGGTTTTAATGCTGTCTGAACTTACACCAGACGGTACAAAATTAATTGGTAATCCAGCATTAGTTTTTGATGGTCATGACGGACATACAACAGTCGAAGGCTCTAAAATGTACAAACGCGATGGTTATTATTGGATTATGGCTCCCGCCGGAGGTGTAAAACCCGGATGGCAACTAGCAATGCGATCTAAGGATGTTTGGGGACCATATGAGTCTAAAGTGGTATTACATCAAGGAAATACAGTAATGAACGGCCCACATCAGGGTGGTTATATCGAAACACCAAATGGTGACGGTTGGTTTATACATTTTCAAGACCGCTGGGCTTACGGTCGAGTAGTTAATTTACAACCTGTTACCTGGAAAGACAATTGGCCAATTATGGGCGTAGACAATGACAAAGACGGTATTGGCGAACCGGTTCTAGAATGGACAAAACCAAATGTTGGCAAAAGCTATCCTGCAACTCCCTTAGTTTCTTCGGATGAATTTAATACACATCAATTTGGATTACAATGGCAATGGCAGGCCAATCAAGACCCAAGTAAACATTGGGGTTGGTCATCTGCAAATTTGGGTTTTATGCGCCTTAATTGCGTTCCGCGCGACGAAACCATAAAAACAATGTGGATGATGCCGAATCTTTTATTGCAAAAATTTCCAGGCGATAATTTTAACGCCACGGCAAAACTTACGTTCGCAAATAATCCAGAAGCAGGAGTAAGCAATTCTGGTTTAATTGTATTTGGCGAAGACTACGCTTATATCGCGATTGAGCAAGACAAAACAGGCAATTTGAATTTAACGCAACGTTTAATGAAAAATGGGCGTACCTCGAAAGAAGGCGAAAAAGAAATTGCTTTAGTACCAATCACACAAAAAGAAGTCTATTTGCGCGCCAAAATAGAAATGATTCAAAACAAAGAACCTTTTGATGCCAGAGTTACATTTTACTACAGTTTAGATGGTAAGAGTTTTAAAAAACTAGGAGATTCGTTTAAACCAACAGCAGGACGATGGGTAGGAGCAAAAATTGGTCTTTTTGCCTCAGGAACAAAAGCTGTTAATGATAGCAGTTATGCAGATTATGATTGGTTTAGAGTAGAAAGTAATTAAGATATGATACAAAAAATTAAATATTGTTTTCTAACCCTTTTGGTTTGCAATTCGGTTTCATTTGGACAATCAAAACCAAGTGATAAAACCGAAACAAAACCAATTGAATGGGCTAAGAAAATGGCAGACTCAGATCAAAAACGTGTTCCCAATCCTGTTTATCTCGATGGTGTAAAATTCCCAAAATGGAATTATACCAACGGTTTGGTAACACTTGCGTTTCAGCAATTGTCAGATTATACCAAAGAACAGAAGTACTGGGATTACGGACTTTCATACGCGGAACAGCTTATCGATAAAGATGGAAAAATTCAAGGCGGTTACGAACTCGAAAAATACAGTCTGGACTTAATAAATTCCGGAAAACTGCTTTTTGATATTTATAAGAAAACAGGAGACGAGCGCTACAAAAAAGCAATGGATACACTTCATAAACAAATGGAAGGACATCCAAGAAATTCTGACGGTGGTTATTGGCACAAAAAAAGTTATCCGTGGCAAATGTGGCTCGATGGCGTTTATATGGCCGATCCTTTTTCGGCTCAATACGGATTAGTTTTTAATGATCCAAAATCCATTGATGATGCTATTTTGCAGGCCGAATTAATTCAGAAACACACTTTTGATTCCAAAACAGGTTTAAACTTTCATGGCTATGATGAAAAACGAGCACAGTTTTGGGCAAATAAAAATACCGGAACTTCTGCACACGTTTGGGGGCGTGCGCAAGGTTGGTATTGCATGGCTTTGGTCGATATTCTTGAATTTGTTCCAGAAAATCATCCCAAACGAAAAGACCTGATCAAGATACTGCAAAAGGTTTTTGAAGCCGTTCGCAAAGCACAAGATGCTAATTCAGGCGTTTGGTGGCAAGTAATGGATCAACCCGCAAGAAAAGGAAATTATCTCGAATCAACCTGTTCAACAATGTTTGTGTATTCATTTATCAAAGCGTATAACAAAGGATATGTGGGAGAAAAGTATTTAAAATCGGCACAAACTGGTTTTAAAGGAATCTTGAAACAATTTATAAAAGATAACCCAGACGGAACAATTTCTATTACGAAATGCTGTGCAGTTGCAGGATTAGGAGGGAAAAACCCTAAAGATCGAGACGGTTCATTCGAATACTATATTTCAGAACCTATTAGAGATGATGATGCAAAAGCAGTTGGACCATTTATTATGGCGGGAATCGAATTGCAAAAGCATTTAGATAAAAAATAAAATTTCAAAATCTACCATTGATTATGATAAAAATTAAAAGAACAATCCTTGTTACTGCAATACTAATTTCAGCCCTTTCTTGTGTCAACAAAAAAGCAGGAGTTAGCGTAGCTTCATCAGAAAAAGCAAGTTCGGCCGTACTAAAACTTCCGTTTAAAATGCCCGAAGTACAAATTCCGAAGTTTAAAACCGATACCCTAAATATTATCGATTTTGGAGCAGTTCCAAATACCGAAGAACTTTGTACAAAAGCCATTAACGAAGCCATTGCAAAATGCTCAGAATCGGGCGGAGGCGTTGTCGTAATTCCGTCAGGATTATGGACAACAGGCCCAATAAAAATGAAAAGCAACGTAAATCTTCATACGAAAAACGGTGCATATATTTCCTTTACCAGCGATTTATCCCAATACAAACTCATAGAATCTTATTTTGAAGGAAATAAAGTCATTCGATGCGAATCTCCAATTATGGGAATTGATTTAGAAAACATAGCCATTACCGGCGAAGGTATTTTTGATGGAAACGGCTCGCAGTGGCGACCAGTTAAAATTGGAAAAATGACCAGCAATCAATGGGATGAATTAGTAAAGTCTGGCGGAGTTTTGTCTAAAGACGGTAAAATTTGGTATCCATCAAAAGGTGCTTATATAGGAAATGAAGAAAGAGACAAACTTCCTAAAATACAAACCATAGCCAATATGGAACCCTTTAAAGAGTCATTGCGTCCCGTAATGGTCAGTTTTGTTAATTGTAAAAAACTACTTCTTGACGGCGTTACTTTTCAAAATTCTCCCGCTTGGAACGTTAATCCATTAATGTGCGAACATCTTACTTTGCGAAATCTTACCATTCGTAATCCGTGGTATTCTCAAAATGGTGATGGTTTGGACATCGAATCTTGCAGAATTGGTACCGTAACCAATTGCCGTTTTGATGTTGGAGACGATGCAATATGTATTAAATCAGGAAAAGATAAAGAAGGAAGAGAACGCGCAAAACCAACAGAATTATTTGTCATTACAGATTGCGTGGTATATCATGCGCACGGAGGTTTTGTAATTGGAAGCGAAATGTCTGGCGGAGTTCGAAACATCTTTGTTAAAAATCTAACCTTTAACGGAACAGATTGTGGCTTGCGTTTTAAATCTGTGAGAGGTCGTGGCGGAGTAGTCGAAAACATTTGGATGGAAGACATTCGCATGAATAATATCCCAACCGATGCGATCAATTTCAACCTATATTATTTCGGAAAATCATTATCTGAAGATAAACTTACAGGTGAAGTAACAGTCGATAAAGTTCTTGTTTCTGAGGAAACTCCCGTTTTTAAAAATATGCATTTTAAGAACATTTATGTAAACGGTGCAGCACAAGCCTTAAAGATTATGGGGATTCCCGAAATGCCAGTTGAAAACATTCAATTTCAAAACATGATTATTAGATCTGATGTTGGAATTCAAATGAATTACGCCCGAAAAATTGATTTTAAAAACATCGATTTAAGATTGGATAAACCCGGAATAGCAGTAAGTTTTTCAAACAGTCAAAACATCAATATAGAAAGCATTAAAGCAAAAGGAGAAAACCAAATGTTTTGGGTTGGTGGCGCAACAACAAAAGATATATCACTAAAAACCGATGGCAAAAAAATGGTTTTAGATAAAGATGTAAAAGTTCTGGAATCTATAAAAGATGAGGTAAAACTAATAGAATAGTTTCCTCGTGTTTTATAAATCACAATGTCTTAAATCAAAACGGAAAATGAAGTTTCAAAATAAAAATAGCGCTAAAATATTAGTTTGGGGATTTTTAATCTTCATTCAAAGTTTAAATGCTCAATATCTAAAAGGCATTACAAGTGTAAGAGATACTTCTTTTACCAATGCGAGTGCCTTTCAAAAAACGCTTAAGTATTTTCCGCAAACCAAATTAGTGCCCAAAATACATTTTGATTTTGTACAGCAAAAAAATGATATCGTGTATTGCACTTACGGTAAACGCAAAATGAAGCTTGATGTTTTTTTTGATAAAAATGCCAAGAAAAAGCAAACCGCCATTATCATCATTCATGGCGGTGGCTGGCGATCAGGAAACAGACAACAACATCATCAAATGGCGCAAAAACTGGCAAGTTTAGGTTATGTATGTTTTACGCCAGAGTACAGATTATCTACAGAAGCTCTTTTTCCCGCGGCCATTTACGACATCAAAGCTTCCATTCGCTGGATTAGAGAAAATGCAGAAAAGTACCATGTAAACCCCGATCAAATAGTAGCTCTGGGATTTTCGGCAGGAGGAGAAATGGGAGCTTTTATGGGAACAACCGGAAACATGCCTCTTTTTGAAGGAGAAATAACCAATTCAGATTCAAAATCTCAAGTTAATGCCGTAGTCAGTATAGACGGAACATTGTCTTTTGTACATCAGGAAAGTAGTGAAGGCGATGACAGCAAAAAGATTTCGGCAGGTACCTATTGGTTTGGGTATTCAAGAAAAGAGAATCCTAAACTTTGGGAAGCCGCTTCGCCATTAAGTTACGTTAGCAAAGCCACACCGCCAACATTGTTTGTCAATAGTTCAATAGCTCGTATGCATGCCGGAAGAGACGATTACAGAAAGGTTTTAACTGAAAACGGAATCTATTCTGAAGTTCATGAATTCGAAAATTCACCCCATTCTTTTTGTCTTTTTGATCCTTGGTTTGAACCCACAATTCAATATATCGACACTTTTTTAACTAAAATTTTCAGCAAATAAAATGAAAGCAAAATTTCTAATACCAATAATCTGTTTGAGTCTGGGTATCCTGTTTACAGCTTTTGATAAATCAAAATCCAGAACAACAGTTTATTTAATAGGCGATTCGACAATGGCAGATTATGCCAATAATTACGAAGAAGGCAAAGACTATATGAAAACCCGATATCCCGTTACAGGTTGGGGACAAGTTTTTCAGCAATTTTTAGTCAAAGACAGTCTGAAACAAATCAGTAAGCTAATAAAAACCGACAGTGTTTTTGTAGACGACAGAGCAAGAGGCGGACGCAGTACCCGAACTTTTTTTCAAGAAGGAAGATGGCGCGCCGTATATGAAAATCTTAAAAAAGATGATCTGGTTTTAATGCAGTTTGGTCATAATGATGCTGCCGAAGACAAACCCGAACGCTATGTAAATATTGAAGGTTACAAAGAATTTTTAAGATTGTTTATCGAACAAACAAGAGCCAAAGGAGCTAAGCCAATTATTTTAACTCCCGTAGCCAGAAACTTTCCTTGGAAAAATGGCGAATTACAAAACATTCACGGATTATACGATCAGGCGGTAAAAGATATTGCAAAAGAGCAAAACGTAATGCTTATCGATTTAAACCAAAAATCAATGCAGTTTTTCACTAAAAAAGGACAGCCTTACGTGACCGAAAACTATTTCATGAATTTTTCCGCAGGTTTATACGAAGCCTATCCCAACGGTCAAAAAGACAATACACACTTTCAAACCAAAGGTGCTGTAGAAGTGGCAAGGCTTGTTTTTGAAGGAATGAAAGAATTAAAATAATCTAGCCGATATAATTTTCAACACATAGAAACATAGGTTTTGTATTGAAAAGGAACATAAAAAGAAACTAGTTTCTGGCACATAGCCCGCTATGTTTATTAAAACAAGTGAAACGCCTTTTTTAAGCGCCTTAAAACTATCCCGAAGCGTCGGGACTATGTGTTTAAAATTAATTGCACTCTAAAATAGAATTTATAAGAATAAAACAATTTACATAGAAAGAGAATCTCTTTCGAACACTTTTACTAACCAAACCATAATAACCAAATGAAAAAACAATTCTTTATTCATCTTTACCTCATACTGTTTACAGTAATGGGGTTTTCGCAAACAATTGAGAAAATTGAAGCCGAAACCTTTAATCAGTCTTCGGGCGCGAGGGCCGAAACCAATGCCGCGCTCTCGGGCACAGGAAATGTAGGTTACATTAAAAACGGAACCTGGATAAAATTTAATGCAATGACGTTTACGGAGTTTGTTACCCGTTTTGATGTAACAGCCGCAGGCGCAACCGGCGGGACTGTCGAATTTAGATTAGGCTCGGCAACCGGAACTTTAATAGGAACTGCTGTTGTATCAGGAAGCACGAGTTTTACCAATTACAAGAAGTTTTCGGCCGCTATTACGCCAACAACAGGCACTTTCGATTTGTATCTTGTTTTTACAGGACCGGGAACAGGTTATTTGTTTAATGTTGATTATTTTGAAAAAGTTACCGATAATCCAAACGCCGTAAATTTCACCTTAACAACAAATGTAAGTCCCGCATCATCAGGAACCATTACGCTTAATCCGGGAGGAACTACATTTGCTAAAGGAACCGAAGTAAAATTAACCGCCAACAAAAACTTTGGCTACAATTTTAAACAATGGGTAGATGATAAAGGAGCTTTGGTTTCGACCGCAAATCCGCTCACATTTACCGTAAATGCAAACTCTACCCTTATTGCACAATACGATCCTATTGCAACTTATACGCTAAATGTAAATGTTAATGGCGCATTTGGATTAGGCGATTATGCTATTTCTCCAGCAGGGAAAGACGGCGCATTCTCAATATACGAAAGCGGAACTAATGTTACGGTTACCGCGATTGAAAACGACATTATCAAATTCAGCAATTGGTCTGATGGTTCAACAGCGTTAAGTACATCAGTTGTAATGAATCAAAACCAAAATATTACAGGAACTTATGCCAATCAGAATTTTATTGCAGGCTGGACCTTTAAAAACGATCAATATGCCAATCCGCGAGTAGCAGAACTATATTCTAAAGTAGAAAACAAACCTCAATTGTTTGCTTATAATGTTGCCGACAATGTTTTTGCACCAAATGTAAGACTTCAGAACAGAGGCGGTAAAAACGGCTTTTGTGTATGGAATACAGAGCGAGGTCAACTCTTTTATTTTATGACAACACTTTCGACAGTGGGTTATAAGAACATTAATGTAGCTTCGGGACTTCTGGGTTACTATTTCGGATGCGATGAGTGGACTTTTCAATATTCATTAGACGGAGTAAACTTTGTAAATGTTTCGGCATTAACCACTATAAATACCAATACGATTACCAATATTGGCGGAGTTCTTCCGGTCGAGGCCGAAGGAAAAGAAAAAATATACCTAAGATGGTTTCCTAATGTTAACGGTCCAAAACACGGATCTGCCACAGATGTAACCGCGACAATTTTATCGAATTTAATGATTAAGGCCGATGAGGTTTTGGTTTTAGATACCACAGCTCCAGTTTTGGAATCTTCGTTTCCGACAGAAGCAGCAAATTCTGTTGGTGCCAACGGAAATATTATTTTAAATTTTAACGAACAAGTGCAGTTAGGAACAGGACAAGCCGTATTAAACGGAAAGAATTTAAGTGCTGAGTTTGTAAACAAAACGGTTAAGTTTAGTTATTTCGGACTTGAATATAATAAACAATACACTTTTACTATTCCGGCAGGATTTGTAAAAGACCTTTCCGGAAATAATGGCACAGCAATAAGTTTATCCTTTAAAACAATGGAAAAACCAGTTCCTGTTAAACGTAAATTTGATTTAATCGTTGATGCCGATGCAACAGCAGAACAGCTTGCTTCAGGAAAATATGTAAAAACCATAGCTGAGGCTTTTAATGCTGCGCCAAATAACTCTGCCTCGAGATTTTTGGTATTAATTACCAACGGAACCTATAATTTGGGTGGTGATGGTACAAATCCGCAAGGCATAGTGTTACAGCTTCCGTCAGGGAAAAACAATGTTTCGTTAATAGCGCAAACCAAAGACAAAGTTATTCTGCAAGGAAATCCGGGTCAGGGAATCAAGAATCCTGTACTTTCGATAGAAGCCAATGATTTGTATGTCGAAAATGTTACGATTGAACATAAAGACGGAATAGTTAATTCTGGACAAAAACCTGCATTGAATCCTGCCGGAGATCGAAATGTTTACAACGGAGTTCGTTTAAGAAGTAAACAAGATACTCAGGTTACAGGAGGAAAAAGAAGTTTTTATTATAAATCTACCATAGAGGGAGATGTCGATTTTATTTGCGGAGGAGGAACACATTGGTTTGAAGAATGTAAGCTGGTTTCTGTTGCCGCTGGTTATATCGTAGCGCCAAATCACGATGAAGCGACTAAATACGGTTATATTTTTAATAACAACACCATTACTGCCACGACAAGTTATTATTTGGGACGACCGTGGCAAAATGCACCAAGAGCGGTTTATCTAAACACAAAAATGATAAATGAGCCTAACACACTTGGATGGGCAAATATGGGTACTTATCCGGCACTTTTTGCAGAATACAATAGTGTAAACGGAAGCGGAATTGCGGTTAATACTGATAATAGAACTAATACTTTTACAGTAAGCGGTATTGCTAAAACAGGAAATTACAATCCTGTACTAACAAAAGCACAGGCAGACGAATACACCATAGAAAACGTTTTGAGCGGAGCAGACAAATGGGATCCGCGTAGAATTGTAGAACAAGTTACAAAACCATCAAATGTTATTATTGCAGAAAAAAATACTTTAAAATGGGATGAAAACCAATATGCAATGTGTTACGTTGTGAGTAAAGACGGTAAAATTCAAACCATTACAACCGAAGCAAAATATGTAGATGTTGCTACAGATGCTGGTGCACACGTGTACACGATTCAGGCTGCAAACGAATATGGCGGATTAAGCGATATAAGTACCATTAGCATGACAATAAATGGAGGAGCAGTAAAATCTTCAATTAACTATATCAATTCAATTGACGGTTTAGGATTAACGGGTTTAACTCCGCTAGAATATTCCGAAGGTACTTTGCTAACATTGCCAATACCAACTTTAAAAGGATATACATTTTATGGATGGTCAGCTTCGGCAACAGTGGCAAATACCCTAAAAGAAATTGCTACAACTGCAACAGGAAATCAAACGGTATATGCTTTTTGGGGAACGGCAGGGAATAATAAACCTGACGAAGTAATTCCGCCAAGTAATTTTAATTATGAGTTTACATCAGCTCTAAATAAAAACTGGGACAATGCGGCTAATTTTAGTCCGGCAGAAATGCCAGCGGCAGGAAAAACAGTTTCATCTACAAAAGAAATCGAAACAACTGCAACCGTTTTTCCGGCAGATATTACGTTTTCCGGAGCAGGAACACTTCGTTTAAGAGGTTCACACAAAGCGACAGGAAACTTAATTTTTAAAGATGGAACACGTGTGTATTATAACACAAGCGGAGCAGGAATGACTTTAGATGCGCCAATAGTAGTTTCGGGAACTGTAAAATTCGAAATGATCTCTGGTATTGCCAATCAAACCATAATGACTTTGAGCGGGCCAGTTTCCGGTAGCGGAACTATTCTTCCGGTCAATACAGGGCAAGGAGTTAATGCAAATACAGGTGTTTTACTTTTAAAAGGAGACAACAGCGAGTTTATTGGAATTTGGGATTTAACTCAAAAAAGTACAAAATTCCCAGCGCTAAATTATCCAACAGCAATCGAGGGAGCTTCGGCAAATGCTTTTGGTTCAGGAACTATTAATGTTGCTCAGGATAATACTGTGATTTTTAGTCACGAACGTGCCGCAGGATCAACTTTAAGTTTAAATATTTCGGGTAATGGAAAAGCTGTTTTAAGTACGGTTTTAAACGTTCAAAAACTGACTCTTAACGGAGTAGAATTTAAAGATGGAGTTTACGATAAAACAACCAATCCAGAGTTTTTTACAGGAGAAGGAAAGATCGAAGTTAAAAAAGAAGCTACAGGCGGAGGTACAGAAACTGTTCCTGCATTTCCTGGAGCCGAAGGTTACGGTAAATATGTAACCGGAGGTCGTGGCGGAAAAGTTATTTATGTAACCAACTTAAATGATTCCGGAGCGGGTTCTTTACGTGATGCGATTAACCAAGCCGGACCAAGAATTGTTGTTTTTAAAGTATCTGGAAATATCGCACTAAAAAGCGAATTAAACATTACAAGCAACATTACCATTGCAGGACAAACAGCGCCGGGTGGAGGAATTACTTTAAAAGATTACAACGCTAAGGTAAGAGGAGATAATGTGATTATTCGTTATTTACGCTTTAGAATGGGAGATACTAACGATGTAGAAAACGATGCGTTAGGCGGACGTTTTCAAAAGAATATCATTGTAGATCACTGTTCGATGAGTTGGTCAACAGACGAATGTGTTTCTTTCTATCAAAATACAAATTTTACAATGCAATGGTGTATCATTTCTGAAAGTCTTCGTAACTCCGTTCATGCCAAAGGAGCACACGGTTACGGCGGTGTTTGGGGAGGTAAAAACGCTTCATTTCATCACAATTTGTTAGCGCACCACGACAGCCGTAATCCAAGGTTAGGAGAATATGCAAATGATATTTTTGCAAAAACCGATTTAGTTGATATTCGTAACAACGTAATTTACAATTGGGGAGGAAACAGCTGTTATGGTGGTGATGCCATGAATGTGAATTTAGTAAACAATTATTGGAAACCAGGTCCTGGAACTTCAAATGGTACTAAAGAGCGTATATTATCAACAGGCAGAAGTTTAGATACAACCTCGCCATTATACGGCATTTGGGGGAAATATTATGTAGATGGAAATTATGTTGTAGGATCTGAAAGAGCCAGTAAAGATAACTGGACTTATGGAGTTTACAGTCAATTTCATAGCAGTCAGTTACCAGTAAGCGATGCTGATAAAGAAGAAGTGAAAATTGAAGTTCCACATCCTTTTGGAGAAATAACAACTCATGTTGCGACAAAAGCATACGAATTGGTTTTAGAAAATGCAGGAGCAAATTTATTTAGAGATGCCGTAGATAAAAGAGCAGTCGACGATACACGTTCCGGTACAGCAAGTATTATGAATGGTGGTAACGGAAGTACAAATGGTTATATCGATACACCATCGGCAACAGGAGGGTGGCCAGTTCTTCCTACTGGCGAAGCGCCTTTGGATACAGATGGAGACGGTATGTCAGACAAATGGGAAACAGAGAAAGGATTAAATCCTGCAAGTTCTGCCGATGGGAACTTAAAAACAGTTGACGGTATTTATACCAATGTCGAAGTGTATATTAACAGCCTTGTAAGTCATTTAACGGCAGTACAAAATGGTACATTAGATGTGTATGTAAATCCGCAAAACTTTGTAGAGAAATACAATGCTGCCGAAGATGGTTCAAAATTTATCATGGCTAGCGGAACTTACACTACAACAACAGATCTTGCTGTAAAAAATCATAAATACACATTTGTTCCAGATGAAAATGCAAAACCAGTTTTTGCAGGAACATTCTATTCAGAAAATCCGGAAATTTTTTCAGGAACTTTCAAATTTGATGGAGTAGATTTTGATTTGACAAATGCCAATTCTAATCTGCTACAATTTAAGAAAGGCGCAGGTTTAGCAAGTTTAGAAATAAAAAATGCAGCTATAAAAGGAATCAAACAAAGTTTATTAATAGCAGATGGCGCTAGCGAACATCCAATTTCAAAAATTGTTTTAGAGAATTGTATTATTGATGGAAGCGCGGCTCAAGGCGGAAATTTTATTCAGCCAGATGCACATATTGTAAATTCAGTTTCGATTAAAAATTCGACAATTTTCAATTATACCAAAGGAAACAATTTCTTAGCGTTACAGAAAAAAGATGCCGCAAACGAGGTGTTAAATGTTACGATCGAAAGTAATACCATTTATAATGCTTGTAGTCAGGAAGGAACTGCTTTTGTATTCATTGATAATCAGTATAGTGCTACTTCAACGTTTACCTTCAAAAATAATATTATGCAGGATGAACGAGAAAATCCTAAGGCGATTAATTTGTTTAGTTCTAATAATGCTAACGGCGCAGGAAAATTGGTTTTAGACAATAATCTTCTTGTGGGAGTTTCTTCAAAAACAATTAAAGGGACAGTTACGGTTACTGAAACTAATATTACGACATTGACAGGATTAGGTATGACAACACTTTTATATCCTAACCCGGCAATTGGTAATTTTAGCTTCTCTAAAAATTCTCCTTTAGCCAAAGCTTCATTAGAAGGAAATGCTCTTGGAGATCCAAGATGGTTAAAAGCCGATGCTAAGTTTTCGCAAATTAATTACATAAATTCTATCGACGGAAAAGCAATAACACTTTCACCATCTGAGTATTTAGAAGGGATTTTAACCAATTTATCAACTCCAAAATTAGAAGGATATACATTCTTTGGATGGTCGAACACAGCAACTTCGCCTGGATTGCTTAAAACGATTCCGGCAACAGCAACAGGAAACCAAACATTTTATGCTTTTTGGGGCGAAGGCGGAAACAATAAGCCCAATCCAAAACCAATCGTAAAATCTGGAATTACCTATAATAATTCGATTGATGGAAAAGCCATAACAGGTTTAACACCCTTAGAATATACCGAAGGAACTGCGCAAACGTTACCAAGTCCTAGTCTAAAAGACTACACCTTTTTTGGATGGTCAACTTCAGCTACAGTAGCAAATTCGATAAAAGAAATTGCAATTACAGCGACAGGAAACCAAACGTTCTATGCTTTTTGGGGAGCAGGCGGAAACAATAAAGCCGATGAGGTTATTCCGCCTACTTTTTTTAGCATTTCCTATTTGAATTTACCAACAGGTACAATTAATCCAAACAAAACCAGTGTACAATCGGGAATCGCTTATATACTTGAAGAAGCGACTTGTGTGGGATATCGATTTTTAGGATGGTATGCTGATAGCTCGTACGGAAGAGAAATAAATGGTTTTGATACGAAACAAACGGCCAATATTGTGCTTTACGGACGTTGGAAAAAGTTGGGAGATTTTTATGTGTTTCCAACGGTTGCAACAGGAAAAGTGACACTAAAATCGACAATAGAACACGATAATGTGGCTATTTTTAGTATGACTGGATTCTTGGTAAAACAAATTAATACAACTGCTTTTGAAACAGAAATTTCTACAGTAGACTTAGCTGCAGGAAGTTATTTTATTAAAAGCCTAAAAACAGGATTGTCTACCAGAATTATAGTTAAATAAGTTTAATAATCGGGGATAAGAGTTTCGTCTTTTGTCCCTAATTATCAAAACGAATTCGTAAGTATAAAAATTTAATCATATCAATATGAATCATAGTATCAAATTATTAGTGCTGATTTTCATTGCGTTATTTTCGTCCTGTTCAAGTAACGACGACGAAAATTCGAATGAAAATGCAAATAAGGGTTTTTTAAAAATAGGCAATCAAAGCGTTGAGTTATCACAAGGATATCTTGAAAATTACGGCGTACGAGGAAATGCCTACAATATTGATTTTTCGTTAAAATCGAAATCAATTTCAGGAACAGAAAATGGAGCAGTTGTTTATTTTGAATTGTTTTCGTCACTTCAAAATAATTTATCCAAAGGAGATTATAGTTTTGGAGGTTACTCAGAAGCTACCGCTTATACTTTTACAAAATGGGGACAATCTTTACTTGGTGAAAATATCAATGCAGAAAAAGGTGGAATGTCTGTTAAAAACGGTGTTAGTATTAAACCTACAGGCGGAACTTTTAAGGTTATCGAAAATGGTCAAACCTATAAAGTTAGTTTTGTTGGAAAAGGAACTGCAAGTTCTTATAAAGATGGAGTGTTAACTTCTACTGTAAATGATGTTAGCTTTAGTGTGCAATATCAGGGAGATGTAAAGCGATCTGAAGCTAAAACTTTCACTTCTAAAAAAGCATTTTCTGGAGAGAGATTAGAAAAAGACCATTGGGTTCTTTTTAATTAATTTCAAAAAAATCATTAACATAAACAGAAGCCAACTTGAAAAACTGGCTTCTGTTTTTATTTTTAAAAAAGTCTCGATTTTGACGCCGGTCAATGTTTTTTGTTTTTAGCGATAGTAATTTTGCCCAATAAATTTATTATTACAACAAATGCATACAATAGCAGAAACAGAAACTAAAGCCATCAAAGCGACTCGCACTAAATATCTCTTAATGATCGCGGGTATTATTTTTAATATATTTCTTATAATGGGTATTTCTCTTGGAGTCTTACCTTTTTTTGTACACGACACCTTAGGTTACAGTAATATTATTGTGGGATTAGTAATTGGTATTCAATATGCCGCCACATTATTTACGCGTCAAAGTGCAGGTAAACTGGCAGATACCAAAGGAGGTAAAAAGTCGATTACATTAGGCTTAATACTCAGTACAGTTACGGGTGTTTTATGCGTAATCTCAGTATTATTAACGTCGCTGCCACTGCTAAGTTTAATCGTTCTGATAATTGCACGTATCATTTTGGGAATTGCCGAAAGCTATATTGTAATCGGAATTTTTGCGTGGGGTTTTAAAATAGTAGGTAAAAAACACATCGGAAAAGTGATCGTTTGGAATGGTATGGGCATGTACGGAGGACTTTCGATTGGTGCACCATTGAGTATTTATTTGCAAGGACATTTTTCGATTATTACACCTTTTACTCTGATTATCTTGTTCCCAATATTAGCATACTTGTCGATGCTAGCCTTACCGCAGGTAAAAATGGAACCACAGGAACATCAATTGTCATTTTTTAAAGCCATTGGTTTAGTTTGGAAATCGGGTAGTGGTTTAGCGCTTGCAAGTATTGGTTTTGGAGGTATAGCATCGTTTATTACACTTTACTTTGCACAACAATCTTGGGATGGCGCATCGTTTGCCATAAGTGCTTTTGGAATTGGATATATCGGAACCCGTATTTTCTTTTCGGGATATCCTGATAAATTTGGAGGAGCAAAAGTAGCTTTAATTTCACTTATTGTCGAAGCTATTGGGTTACTCTTAATTTGGAGCGCAACTTCGGCAGCAATGGGTATTACAGGATCTCTATTAACAGGTTTGGGGATGTCGTTAGTATTTCCTTCTTTTGGACTTATTGCGGTTAACCACGTAGATCCTTCAAACCGCGGAATGGCTATTGCAGCTTACAATGCTTTTTTTGATATTGGTGTTGGTCTAACTGCGCCTGTAGCCGGATTAGTGGCAAGAAATGGAGGCTATAATAATATTTATATAATGGGTGCTGTAGCTGCTGCTATAAGTGCTACCTTAGCATATGCTGAATTAAAAAAGCAAAAGAAACAACCCGAATTTGTTACTAAAAATGGATAAAACAACACTGGCAGAACATATAAAAAGCAGAGTACTATTGACAGATGAACAGCTTAATATGGTATTGGACTTATTTTTTTTCAAAGAATATCAAAAAAATGAGACATTATTGCATGCAGGTCAAGTAAGTCAGTACATTAATTTTGTTCTAAAAGGATGTTTAAGAATTTATTTTATTCGCGAAGACGGTCTGGAAACTACTCGCCATCTTGCTTTTGAACAGCAATATGCAACGGGACTTACGAGTTTTATAAAACAATTGCCTGCTGCCGAATTTATTCAGGCAATGGAGGATACACAGGTTTTTCATATTTCCCGAAAAGATTTTTTCTACCTCTTGGATATTATTCCTGCCTGGGAAAAATACTATCGAATTTATCTGGAAAATGCCTATATGGATAATATTATCATTTTTCAAAGAGAAGTAACCAGAGATGCCGAAATGCGTTATAAAGAACTGGTGAGCCGTAATCCTGAAATTGTAAGCAGATTATCGAATAAAATTGTGGCTTCGTATCTCAATATGTCACCGGAAACTTTAAGCCGAATAAAAGGCAGAAAACAATAGTGAGCTAATCGCAACAAGAGTGTAGAATATTCAAGAAATTAAAAACCTCCAAAGTCACACTTTGGAGGTTTTGTTATTTTTATAAAATTCGTAAAATTTACTTTTTAATAATTTTTTGCATGGTTTCTTTTCCGTTTTCCAATCGTATGGTGATGAAGTATAAACCGCTGCTTAAACGACTTATATCGATACTATTTACATTAGATTTTCCTTCCTGAACAATACTTCCTTGTGCCGAAATAATACTATAATCCGTCATAGCAATAGTCGAGTCAATGTATAAAGTTTGATCTGCCGGATTGGGATACAATCGAATTGCATACGTTTGTTCTTCGACAACTTCCGGAACAGCAAGCATTTTTGCTGTAGAAACTCCCCAAGTATAAGAGTAACCATCTGTTTTATTCAATAAATCGGCAGTTTGATTTGCAGAACCGCTAGAACCATTATTAAAGATTACATTAACAGATGTTGGACCTGTAATCGTGTATTTGTAAAAACCATTTACATCTGCTGTCATGGTAACGCCCGGCCAAGTTGTATTTGCCACGCTTCCTGCGGGAACAGCATTCCAATAATGTACTTTTGGAACAGCAGTCCAGCTTGTTGGAGGTTTAAAATATACCGTTAATGTGGTCGCAGCACTAAAATTATAAACTTCGGTTTTTACAGCCGATGAAACTCCTGCCGAATTCACCACAAATGCTTTTAAAGTCGTAGTGGCAGTAAAAGCAAACGATTTTGTACCAATTGCAGATACTGAACTTGTTGTAGGCGTAGTTCCGTCTAAAGTATAATAAAGAGTAGAACTTGCTTCGTTTGCCGTTAAAACAACATTTACAGTAGTTCCAGTTGTAAAAGTTCCGCCTGCTTTTGAGTTTGTAAAATCAGGGGCAATAACAGGACATCTATTTGCAGGTTCAGCACTTAGCCAGGCCGAGTCATAAAATTTAATTCCAGCCGTTGTGCTCAAATCAGCAGTTTTTAGATTTCCGTCATTAAACAATAAATTCGTTGCGCTTACAGTCGACGGAAATGTATAAGTATACCAGTCGCCACAATCTTTGGTCATTGCAACTCCCGGATAAGTTACCGCAGGAGCAGTTCCTGTTGGTGACCAGTAATAGACTTTTACAGCAGCATTCCAATTCGTTGGTTTTTTAAAGTAAACCGTAAATGTGCTTGGGGAATTAAACGTATAAGTTTCTGTTTTAACGGCTGAACTTAGTCCTGCTACATTTTTAGCAAAAGCTTTAAGAGTTGTTGTACTTGTTATTGCCAAAGCTTTAGTTCCTATTGAAGAAGGAGAAGCCGTTGTAGGCGTAGTTCCGTCTAAAGTGTAATAGATTGTAGCCGTAGTTTCGTTTGCAGTTAAGGTCAAGTTTACCGTTGTTCCTGTTGTAAAAGTACCGCCCGCTTGCGAAATTGTAAAATCTGGCGCTACTGTAGTAGAACATCTGTTTGCAGGTTCAGCAGCTAACCATGCGTTGTCGTAATACTTAATTCCGCCAGTAGCATTTAAATCAGCAGTTTTTAAGGTTCCATCATTAAACAATAAATTTGAAGCCGTTACAGTCGACGGAAAAGTATATTTATACCAATCGCCACAATCTTTTGTCATTGCAACTCCGGGATATGTTAAAGCAGGAGCAGTTCCTGTTGGAAGCCAATAATATACCTTGACAGCAGAATTCCAGTTGGCAGGTTTCTTAAAATAAACCGTAAATTCCGGAACCGCCCCAATAGTAATCGTTTTGGTCACAATTTCAGATTGATTTCCATCTTTATCTACCGCAAAAGCTTTAATGGTGGTAGTTTGGGCAATATTTAAAGTTTTTACAGACTCGACAAATGCAGAAGAAAGAGTAGGAGTAGAACCATCAATTGTGTAATACAATTTTGGTTTAGGATCCGTACTGTCAGTTGCCGTAATTGTAATATCTATAGCAGTTGTAGAATTGCTTGTGTCTGGCGTAAATGCAATTTTTGGCGCAACATCGAGATTTTTACCAACCCAAACATGCTGAATTTTAGACTTCGTTACATTTCCTTTCTTATCTGTTACTTCGACGTAATAATCCAGTAATTTCTCTGATATTCCTGCAATTTCGGCATAATATTGATTGGCAATAACATCCGGAAGCATATACAAATCAGCTTGAGGATTATTGGTAAAGTTTCCTTTCGGGAAAACCCTTTCGCTCATTGGCAAAGAAATCCAGCTTCCTACTTCGGCGCCACCGGCATAAATTTCATTGTCATTAGAATTAAGATTGTTTTTTCCGTCAACATCAATTCGGTATTTTAATTCTGATTTCTGAATCCCGCTTACATCATAGGCAAAAGTATATACCGTAAAATCTGCCGAGTTCAGAAAATCTTTATACGCATAAGGCGCTCCATATCCTTTTTCTCCGGGATTGTACGGCCAACGCTGCGGAATAAATACGGAAGGTTTTGTTGCATCTTCGCCCGGATGTGCATCAAGAGTTGGTTTTGCAAATTGCACACAACGATTAACAGCCAGAGTTGTTTTTATTTCTAAATCTTCGGCAAGACCATAATATGCATTTCCACTGTCGTAACCCGCCATTAAAAAATGCCAGGCTTTTTCGGCTGGACTTACTGCTGCTGTAGGATTTACAATTTCGCTCATTCTAAGATTACTTCCTTCAAGCTGTTCTGCCATGATTGCGTGGTTTTCTCCCGCAGTTGTTATGGCTTGATTCATCATATCTTCTGTCCATCCGTTTGGATTAAACTTTTTAGTAACAGGATCAAAAAACGGCCACAGCCAATTGGTAAACTGCGGATGTCCAAAATCGCCATCGGCATTTACCCAAGCTCCGTCTTCAACGTGTACTACTGCCGATTCCGGAACGGGATTGTCGTGTAAATACTGCGGAATTGTAGTTGGAATATTTCCGTTGGCCGCAGAGGCATGAGAAAATCCCGTAACCGATTCGTTGTAATACGACGAACCACCGCCCCAAGCATTATCGCCATCGTGAGCAAATAAAACCAAAGGAGGTCTTGGCGAAGTCGATGCTTTTGCAACAATTGGAGCAATCAACGAAGTACCAATTGCAGCATATCCATCTTCATAACTTTCATAATCTGCCATTGGTACAACCGTAATTTTGTATTCCTGAGCTGTTTCCGGATCGACATATTTGGCTTTGTAAGGAAGGTAAGAATAGGGTACGGCAAATTGACCGCCACGCGCATCTTTTTGAGCAGAGAACCACGTGTTTCCTGTAGTTTCAACCTGATCTGCTTTGTTGGGAACATCGCACATTGTACCGCCAGAACCGTATTTTAAAGGATAATCGGCCAGAGTTCTGGACAAATGACTGTTGGCAATTACAGACCATTCAATGCCACATTCGGTTAAGGTTTTTATTATCCTTTCAGAAAAAGCACATTCTGCTGGCCAATATCCTTTAGAATCATGTGAACCAAATAGTTGTGCGCTGTAATATTGATGCGCTTTAATTTCTTTTTTTAAAGCTTCGTCACTCAATAATGGCGAAAGCGCGTGATGCATCGTAAATGAAACGACTTCCATACGAGAATATCCTCCAGAAGTTTTCCATGCTTTTGCATCTTTAATATTCTGCGTCCACGAATTAGAATATCCCCATTGATTGGCTTGTGCAAGTTCGTTAACGTTTTCCATCAAAGAACCTCCGTAAGTTATTTGTGCTCCGGCTTTGGCTAAATCACGAATAGAGTTTATAGCATTTTTTGGAGCAAATTGATACGCAGCAACACGATCGCCTGTACCAAAAATTTCTTCAAGATTGTTTGTAGGATGTGCCAGCCCGTTTTTATCATTATTTGCACCCGAAATCTTTAAGTCTTGCGACTCTTTTACGATTTGGTATCGGTTCACATTTTTTTTACTTACATCGCCCCAATATGTGGGTTGATGAAGATGCCATAAGTACGAAGTATTCACTTGTGCCTGCAAAAAAGCAAAGGGAATTAGTAAGGCATAATACAAAAGTAGGTTTTTCTTCATAATTTAATTTTAGTTAGTAAAGTGGTTATTTTTATGTTAAAAGTATATTTTATTAACATTAAAATTATTTAATTAATTAAAATAGAAGAACTACAACGTTTTAGTGTTTACAAGTTTTTTAAAAAGCAGAATAATAAAACTTTATTTACAAAAAATGTTGTTTTTTTATGGAAGAATATTTTTTAAACTTTTTAACGTATTGAAAATGAGTGTTTAGTATTTTTATTCTCTTGTTAATGCCAATAAAAACAGCCTTTAAGTTTTCTGAAAAAAATTAAATCTAATCCATACTAAAAGGCTGTTCCGGTTATAGAGTGTTGTTAGACTATTAAGATTCCTAAAACATAAATCGATAGGTCATTTTGATCAAAAAAGTATTGGTAGGTTTTCGTCCTAAAATCTGAGCATTAAGTTCCGTAAATAAATTTTCGCTAGCATCTCCGTTTGAGGTTATTCCTTGCGACCAAACCAGAAAAATTTCTGAACCCGGAATATATTCCCAACGTGCCACGAGATTAGATCGAAATTGTACAAAAGCAAAATCTGGATTGTGAATGCTGTAATCTGTAATTCCATTTGCATCTTCGTCAATTTGATAGCTGTTTTTTACTTCATTAAAATGAATTTGATTCGAATCAAATAAACTTACGCGATCTCCATAAAAAAATGCAGTTGGATTGATAACTCGGTTAAAATCATTATATCGTCCTCTGGAAATAAACGGCTGACCATAATATTGAATGGTTAAATTGGGATTAATATTATAATCTAAACGTATAGAAGCACTTAAGGTATTCTGGTCGAGATTTGCCGTAATATAACGAGCGTCTGTATTAAAACTGGTTTGAGTGATGTATTGCAATTTGTTTTTGTTTGAAGATAAACTAGGTGTAAAAGCAAGTGTAAAAGCATTCACGGGCTGATAGGTAATTCCAGTTGCAAATTCAGTATACGAAAAGGAATTGTTCTTGCCTTTCGTATCATAAATCGCAAAGTTATATTTGAGTTTTTTTCGAGTATCTGAAGTAATATTTATCGATTTAAAAAACTCTTCTGAATACCGAAATCTTGGGCCTCCTTGCAAAATAGAGTTCGAATAATTTACGGGTTTATAAATGGCCGAAACGACAACGCTCCAATTGTTTTTTAAAACAAGATCTGCACCAATGGTGTATTGCATTTTATTATAATTTCCTTCAAAATCAAAATACGAAAGCTGTTCGAAGTTTGTGGTTATTTTTCTAAAATGACCAAAAGGTTTTAGGGTTTCGTAGGATAAAAAAGCAGATTGTTTAATTTCGTCGGCCTGTCTTAAAAAACCAATATCATTAAGTTCTAATTCCGGCGATCTCCAAATAATAATTCCTTTATAACGCCAGTTTCCAACACTTGCCTTTCCTAATTCAAACTTTCCGCCAGTTCCTGTAAGAGAGGTTCTGGTAGGATCTACAAAAAGATGTCCGGCATCTGTTCTTTGAAACAAATGTGTCATGTTTCTTTGTGTTGCTGTGATGGCTTCTTCACTACCCAAAACTTTACTGGCGACCATATTACTTTTAAAATAATACTTTCGGTTTTTCCAGTTGTGCATAAAATCAATTCCGGCAGTATAGGCCGATGTATGCATAAAATTTAGAAAATCAGTTTCTAAATTTCTGTTTGTAGCCGTAAAGGCAGTTCCAAAATAACTATTACGGTTATTAAAATCTTTTTGAACGCGTGCCACCAGATAATTAGTCAAAGGTTCTACCAATACTTTATTGGTTTGATCGTTTTGTTGAATTTTTGCATATTCCTTATTGGTAACACTTTCAAGGATTCCAATTGACCAGCCATTTTTAGTTTTTCCACTAAACTTCGCTGCGCCCAAAATGGTTGTATTGTTGGGGATTGACATAAAAGCACCGTTTGGAATATTAGGCTGTCCGTTAGGATTTCGACCAATTCTGCGCGAATAAAATAAATTGTCCTGATCATCGGCAAAAGAATAATTAAAGATGTTTTTATTTTCGACAAAAAAGGGGCGACGTTCATCAAAAAATACCTGAAAACCATCTAAGACAATTGTAGACGGATCGGCTTCGACTTGCCCAAAATCGGGATTAATCGTTAAATTTAAAGTCAAATCATTGGTAACACCAATCTTGGCATCTAAACCACCGTTTAGTTTAAAATCATTACCCGTTTTAAACGGATTTCCTAATTCTTGTGGATAAGTTTCTAATTTTGAAAGCACAAACGGCTGAACTTCTATTTGTCTTTGAGGAGATAAACCAACCAAACCCCGTAATTCTCCAAATTCGCTAACCCAACCTGGAGCATCGAGCGGAATTCGCTGCCAGACAGATCGTTCTTCGGTTCTAAAATACCTTCTGGTCGATTGCAATCCCCAAACCTGATCTGGAGCATCACTAAATTTTAATTGACTTAGAGGAATTTTGATTTCGGCTGTCCAGCCTTCGTCATCGATATTCGTTTTTAAATACCAAATTGGATTCCAGTTTCCGTCCCATGTTTTACCATTGTCAGAAATAAAACCATCACTTTTTACTCCTGCGGCTGATCCTGCAAATGAAAAACTCGTTAGCTGATCATTATGACTGCTAATATTAATTTCGATCCAATCGCCTTCAAAACCGTCGCGTCTGGACAATCGTTTTACAATTCCTTTTGGGTCTTTGTCATAACATTTAAAAGCAAAATAAATGAATTCGTTATCGTACACGATCTTAAATTTAGTTTGCTCAATTGGGGCTGTATTTTCGTCAGGAAGATTTTCGATATAATCTCCCGTCCAATCTACAATGTTCCAGCTTTCATCGGTTAAAAGTCCATCTATTATTGGCGGAGCTAATGCACCCAAAGGCTTTGTGGTATAAACCTTTTTAGCGACTTTAGGTGCAAGCTGTCCAAAACTCAGTTGAAAAAAGAACAATAATAAAATCAATGTATTTTTATAATAAATCATAATTCCTGATCTTCATTAAAACGAATTTTATCACTGCTAATCCTGATTATTTATTTAATTCCAGAATCCACATTTTCATAGCTGGAATGGTAGTTTTTTTGAGCGATGCAAATTTTTCATTTGTAACAACATTTTCGGCTGAATTAAAACCGTCTGTTCTTTCGTTATATTTTTGAAAGTCGATTTCCTTTTCGTTATCGCTGGTATTCATAACACACATAATGGTGTGTTTATCATCATATCTAAAATAGACGTACAAGCCATCGACCGGAATATAATGCATCAATTTTCCGGTGGTTAAGGCCGAAGATTTTTTTCTGAAATTGGCCAGTTTTCGAACTAAATCCTGAGTCGATTTTTCGTCTTCGGTTAAACCTTTTCCAGTAAAAGCATTTTTAGTATCAGTTGTCCATCCACCCGGAAAATCACTACGTACCAAACCATCAGGCGCTTTAAAACCTTTCACCAATACTTCGGAACCATAGTAAAGCTGTGGGATTCCACGACAAGTAAGCAACCATTGGAAACCTATTTTTTGTTTCTCTACATTTTCTCCCACAACCGAGAAAAAACGAGGTTCATCATGATTGTCTAAAAGCAATACTTTTTGCATTGCATTTTTACTTAAAAAATCGCTACTTAACGTATAATATAACTTGTTTACGCCATCTGTCCAGCCAAATGGCTGAGTAAGAGCGGGGATGATTCCGTAGTATAAACTCTGAAAATCTACAACCGAAGGTAAATTGCTTTTAAAAGGCGTATCAATATTATTTTGTTCAAAATATGCTTGATTGGCTACACCGTGAACCATAATTTCGCCAAAAATGGTCATTTTAGGATATTCGTTTAAAATCGCGGCATTGCAACGATTGGCAAAATTTAAATCATTGTAAGTATAAGTATCTAAGCGAACGCCATCTATACCAAAAGTTTCGATATGCCAAATACAATTTTGAATTAAAAAGTTGGCCATATACGGATTATCCTGATTAATGTCGGGCATAATTTTGTCAAACCAGCCATTGCTCATTTTTTTCTGATCAGATTTTGCACCATAAGGATCAAACAAAGGTTGTTCTCTATAATTGGTTTGCGTGTATTCTGGCCAACGGTGTACCCAATCATTTTCGGGCTGATCTTGTTCTAAAAAATGATAGAGTCCAAAATGATTGTAAACTGCATCAAAAATAAGTTTCATTCCGCGTTTATGCAGTTGCTCGCTTAGCTCTTTATATTTTGCATCTCCGCCATATCTGGCATCAATTTTATAATGATCTGTAATAGCATAACCATGTTCGGTACGATTCATCATATCGTTTTCCATTACAGGCGTAAACCACAAAGCCGTAATTCCTAAACCTTGCAAATAGTCCAGATTATTAATAACGCCTTGTAAATCGCCACCGTGACGATCATACATTTGATTTCTGTCTAAAGATTGATCTCGCATTCCTTTTACGCGATCATTTGTTGGGTCGCCGTTACTAAAGCGATCAACCATTATTAAATCGATAAAGTCTGCAGAAGTTACGCCCTTTGCATATTCGGTACCATTGCCAGTACGGCGTGCGTTTAGAGGCCAGCTAATTTTTTGCTTTTTTCCGTTTTGAGTCGTTTCGATTAAAACAGTTCCCGCAAGAGCTTCGGGTGAAATTAAAATATCTAGGGCAAGATATCTTTTGTTCGAGAATTGATGTGTTTTTAAAACTTTAATTCCTGAATAATTAATAGTAACAGCATCTGATGAAAAAGCTTCGCCGGTACTTCTAATAAGCAATTGTATCGAATTTGTTTTCATTCCAACCCACCAATTAGTAGGGTATACGTCAATATTTTTGGCGTTAACCATGTAGGTGCAACACATTAAAACCAAGTAAAAAAAGAGTGTTTTTTTCATCTCCAGCTATTTTTAGATTAATATTACCAGCGAAAGATATTTTGCTTCACGGTGCTAAAAAAGCCACTTATTTAAACAACATGATTTGCATTGTAAACGACAATTTTGATTTGAAACAAATGCACTATTTTTACATTTATAAGTAAAGCAACAACGCCAAATGAAGATATTGACTTACGATCCGGAAAATAGATCCTTGATTATTAGATTGTATGCCGTTTATTGGCTGGGATATATTTTATTGTTTAGTTTGATTCAGGGTTTGCCTGGAGGAGATTTTTTTATGGCATTGCGCAATGAGTGGTACAGCGTTTTGCCCAAAATACTTTTTGTAACTATTGTGGTGGAGTTGCTCATGCCTCGTTTGTTATTCAGAAAAAAAATAATGGCTTTTTTTGGTGTTTACGTCGTTCTTATTTTGGTTTTTGCTTTCCTGCAACGACTGATAGATAATTATATCATATTACGCTATTATTTGACTTTCTGGAAAATCGAACCACTATTATCGGCACCCGTTTTTTTGTATAATGTGAGCAAACTTCAATTTGTTGTTACGATGCCAATAGCGTTTAAGCTTTTTTATTATTTGGCCGAGGAAAGAAATAAAGTTCAGACGATTTTATCAGAAAAATTACAAGCCGAATTATCGTCGCTCCGAAATCAGTTTCATCCACATTTTTTATTCAATGTTTTAAATAGTTTATACTCTAAAATTTTGAGTAAATCGGATGATTCTGCCGATATTGTACTTAAAATATCTGATTTGCTTCGATTTTCAATTTATGATGTAAACAATAAAAATATCTCTTTGGAAAATGAAATCGATTATCTCAAAAATTATATCGCCTTGCAACAATTGCGTTTTGAGAATCAGCTTCAATTAAGTTTTAGCGTTTACGGAAATGTCGAAAATCATTCGATTGAACCATTTTTAATACTTCCGTTTATCGAAAACAGTTATAAATATTGTTTAGACGAAAACAATCAGGGGTGGATAACGATTGCAATTTCGGTTACTGAGGAATGGCTGGTTGTTAAAATCGAAAATAGTTTGCCGGAGCATTTTAATACTGCAACAGATAATGTGAGTAGCGGAATTGGAATTGCTAATGTAAAAAGACGATTAGAATTACTGTATCCTGACAAACATGTTTTAACGATTAAAAATGAGGCTCTAAGCTTTTTTGTTTCCTTAAAAATAAAGATAAAAGATGGCAGCAATTAATTGTATTATTATTGAAGATGAATTACCAGCGTCCATTTTACTGGAACTTCATATTGCGAAGTTTGATTTTCTGGATTTGAAAGGCAAATTTACGAGTGTTTCAAACGCGCAAAACATTTTAAAATCGCATAAAATTGATCTTATTTTTCTAGACATCAATTTGCCCGGAAAATCGGGAATTGAATTTGCCAAAAGTTTATTTTCTGAAACTGCTATTATTTTTACAACGGCTTATACAGAATATGCTGTTGAAGGCTTTGAATTGGATGCTATTGATTATATTTTAAAACCAATTTCGTTAGAACGTTTTACAAAAGCAATTAGCAAATACACTAAAATCAGGGAATTGAATGAAGTTGTTTTACACGCCAAAAATCTGGAAATTGAGCGCGCTTTTATTTTTGTAAAATGTGAAAGAAAGATGCTAAAGCTTTTTTTAGACGAAATTCATTACTTTGAATCTCAGGGAAATTATTTACTTATTTATACCGCTACAGATTGTTATAAAACGTATCAATCTATTACTGAGATGGAAGACAAATTACCTGAGGGTTTATTTGTTAGAATTCATCGTTCTTTTGTGGTAGCTTTAAATAAAGTGACAAGTTACAATGCTAACCATATTAGTATTCAAAACAAACAATTGCCTATTGGCAGATTTTACAATTCGACAGTATCTCATTTGTTGAATTCTTTGCCGGGTTTTGATAACTAGACTCAGTTATTAAATAAAAACGGAACTTTTTTAGCTTTTTTTATTGTTCCAAAAACAACTTCTATTGCAAAAAAAATATACTGCTTTATTTCAGAATTTGCGGCGGAAAAGGGGCTTTTAATCGTGTTTTAGAAGGTTAATTTCCAAGATATTTTTAAAAGTGATTTAATGTTTCGTCATTAAAATTCTCGATTTTACACTTTTGGTTTAGAAAAATTCCTACACAAGCCAAAAAATTGGATAATTACTAAGTGTCTTGTTTTTAGTAAACTAAAGTTTTAGAAAAAGTTTAGTTAACATTTTTTTTAGAAAAAAGTTGTGTAAAATTTTGGGATTAAAATTTTTAATATATTTTTGTTCTATCAAATTAGTAGAGTTTAAAAGTAAAGCAATAAAATCAAGGTTAAAGACTATCAAATACATTTCGTTTTCGAATCAAGCATGAACCATTTGTCTATTTAAACATTTGCGTTGCAGCTTTCAAAAAATCTTCAATCTCAAATTTATATCAATTTTTAACAAGATGCATTCTCAGTTTTTGAGGGTCGAATTCTTGTATCAAACCATTAAAAAAAATAATAATCCAAAATAAAAAAAATGAAAAAACGAATGCAATGCAGGTAAAAAAAAACCATTTCTGTTGCAGCAGAAATGGTGGAGCTTAAAGAAATTGTACATCTCAGTAAGGAAAGCAAGATTGGAGTAAATCCGTTCTTGAATTGCCTTATTATTTAAACTAAAACAAAGTAATGAAAAAAAAATTAAATAGATATATATCGATATGTATTTTGTTGATTTCCATAGGAGTTAACGCTCAGGAGACTAAACCTTTAATACAGTCTAAACTTGAAGGAACGGTTATCGACGCTGTTACAAAAGAGCCGGTTATTGGAGCTTCAATAAACATAAAAGGAACTACGCATGGTGTTCAGACAGATTTTGATGGTAAATTTTATTTTCAAACAGGTCAAAAATTTCCTTATACCTTAGTAGTGAGTTATTTGGGTTATAAAAAAACAGAAGTTGTAGTAAATAGAAATTCAGTAGTAATTGATCTTACTCAAGAACAAAATGCATTATCTGAAGTTGTAGTTACAGCACTTGGTATTACTAAAGAAAAGAAATCTTTAGGTTATACTACACAGGCACTTAAAGGCAAAGAATTATCAGACACTAAAGAAACCAACTTCTTGAATAGTCTTACTGGTAAATTAGCCGGTGTACGTATCACCAATTCGCAAGGAGATATGGGATCTTCACGTATTATTATTCGTGGAGAAACTTCTATATCTGGAAATAACCAACCCTTATTTGTGGTCGATGGAGTTCCGGTTGATAACTCGCAACTGAATTCTGTGGCAGGAGTGGCTGCTTCCCGCGATTTTAAAAATGCGATTGCTGATTTAAATCCAAATGATATCGAAACATTAACAGTTTTAAAAGGCCCAAATGCTGCTGCTCTTTATGGATCACGTGCTGCACACGGTGTTGTTTTGATTACTACGAAATCTGGAAAAAATCAAAAAGGACTTGGAATTAGTTTTAGTTCTGGTATTACAATTTCTCAGGTTGCTACTTTACCAAGTTTTCAAAACTCTTTCGGACAAGGTTCTAACGGAAAATTTAGCTACGTAGATGGTAAAGGTGGCGGAGTTAACGATGGAGTTGATGAAAGCTGGGGACCTAAATTAGACGGACGTCTTATTCCTCAATTTTATTCGAATGGTGTAGCAGTACCTTTTGTTGCTAACCCAAACAATGTAAAAGACTTTTTTAATACAGGTCTTACTTTTGATAATAGTGTTTCTGTGGCGAAATCAGATGATAAATCAGATTTTCGTTTAGGAATTAACAATCAAAAACAAACAGGTACAGTACCAAACAGCGAAGTAAATAAAACAAACTTTACTGTAAATACTAATTATCAAATAACTAAAGGAATTAAAGTTGGTGTAAATGCTAACTATATTGTTACTGATGCTCCGGCTTTGCCAGGAGGTCCATCTGGAAACCGTGCTGCTGGTGTAATGTTACAGTTTCTTTGGTTTGGTCGTCAGGTCGATATCAATCAGCTTAGAAATAATAGAGATGTTAACTGGAACAACAGTTATTATAGCAATCCTTATTGGAATGCTTATTACAATACGACAAGCCAACAACGTAATCGTTTAATTGGAGATATCCATTTGGACGCAAAACTTGCCGAAGGACTTGATTTTAAATTCCGTACAGGAGTTGATTATTATAATGATCGCAGAAAGTATGAGATTAAATATGGTACAAACGGAACTCCTTTTGGATCATATGCTGAAGATGCTTATACGGTAAACGAACAAAATACGGAGGGTATTTTTACATACACTAAAAAAATAAACGACGATTTTACGGTAGATGCTCTTGCCGGATTTAATATCCGTAACCATAGCGATGCAAACAATTACCAAAAAGCGCCACGTTTGGCTGTACCGGATTTATATACGCTGACGAATTCGAGAGATCCGTTAACATCATCGAACTCATTGTCAAGATTGAGAGTGTATAGTGCATATGCTTCGGCACAATTTGGATATAAAAACTATGCATTTTTAAATGTAACGGCACGTAACGACTGGTCGTCTACATTGCCAAGCAGTAACCGTTCTTATTTTTATCCATCAGTTAGTGGAAGTTTAGTAGTTTCTGATGCCTTAAATTTAAAAAGTAACACTCTTGACTTCTTAAAAATACGTGGTGGTTGGTCTGAAGTAGGTAACGATGCAGATCCGTATCAATTGGCTACAGTTTACAACTTTCAAACTGCATTTGACGGAAATCCAATTCAGACTTCTTCTCAAAAGAAACTTAATGAGAACCTGAAACCGGAAACAACTCGTTCTACTGAACTTGGTTTAGAGGCTTCTTTCTGGAAAAACAGATTGCATTTTGATTTTGCTTACTATAACACAAACAGTTTTGATCAGATTTTAGAAATAAAAACAACAACTGCAAGTGGTTATAACTCGCAATTAATCAACGCAGGTAAAATTAACAACCACGGTATCGAAATTCAATTGGATGGAAACCCTATTCAAACGGAAGATTTCAGATGGAATGTAGCGGTTAATTATTCGAAGAATATTAGTAAAGTAGATGTTCTGGATTATGACAAACAAATTCAAAACTATACAATTGGTTCTTCTGGAGGTGTAGATGTATTGGCATCTGTAGGACAAGCTTACGGAGCACTTTACGGAACTGCTTACCAACGTGATGCAAACGGAAACATTGTAGTAGGTGCAAATGGATTGCCAAAAGCTGATCCAACAAAGAGAGTTTTAGGACATTATACTCCAGATTATTTAGCGGGTGTTACAAACACTTTGACGTATAAAAATCTTCAATTATCATTCCTTATTGATGCTAGTGTAGGTGGAGAGATTTTTTCTGGAACAAACAGAACGGGTACTTATACAGGTGTACTTGCTCAAACGCTTCCGGGACGTGATGCTGCAAACGGTGGATTAAGTTATTATACTTCTGGTACGACAAAAGTTTTGGTACCTGCGGGAGGTGCGCCAGCGGGATCGACAGTTTATGATGATGGTATGATCTTTAAAGGTGTTTATGCAGATGGAACTCCTAATACTTCGGTTCTTAGCGCGCAGGAATATTACAAAGCGTCGTACAACATTAGCGAAGCTTATATTTATAGCTCAACATTTGTAAAACTAAGAGAGATAAAACTGGCTTACAATTTTAATAAATCATTTGCCAGAAGACTTGGATTAGATGGTGCTAGCCTTACTGCTGTAGGTCGTAACCTTTTATTTATCTACAAAGACGCCCCAAATATTGATCCTGAAACAGCTTTTAATACAGGAAATGCACAGGGATTGGAGAGTTTGGCATTGCCAACTACCAGAAATTTCAGTCTTAGTTTAAATGTTAAATTTTAAAACACAAAATCATGCTTAAAAAAATAGCCTATATAACTCTATTTGCATTATCGCTGACTTCTTGTAATGATGCGTTGGATGATATTAATAAAAATCCGAATGCAACAGAAACTCCATTGGCACCTTACCTGTTAACAGGATCATTAAAACAAGGTGCTGATTTATACTGGGGTTCAGATAATAACTTTAATTCGTCTTTATTATTTGTTCAGCATTGGGCTAAAATCCAATATACAGAACCTGATAGATACGATGTTTCGAATACTTCTTTCACTTCATTGTGGAATACTGGTTATGCAACATTAATCACAGATTTAAATACAATTTTGAAATTTCCTGAAGCGCAGGCAAATTCAAATTATAAAGGAATTGCGTTAACATTGCGTTCATGGACATTTTTATTATTGACAGATGCTTATGGAAGTATTCCTTACAAAGAAGCAGGTCAAAAAGTAAACCCTGCCTATAGTACTCAAAAAGAAGTGTATACAGGTTTACTTGAAGATTTAAAACAAGCGCAATCTTTATTAGGTACAGCAAATGGCGCTGTAACGGGCGATTTGGCTTATAAAGGTGATATTGGAAGATGGAAAAAACTGGTAAACTCACTTCGTTTGCGTATTGCTTTGAGAATATCAGACAAAGAACCTGCCTTAGCAAAGCAAACTGCAATCGACGCAACATCAGATGCTGCGGGTTTAATTAGCAATAACAGTGATACTTTTAAATTTACATACATTAGCTCGCCGCAACAAAATCCAGCTTCGGCTTGGTTTGAAACTCGTGATGATTTTCGTATTTCGAAAACATTGGTGGATAAGTTAAATGAATTATCAGATCCGCGTTTACCAGTTTATGCGCAGTTGCCATCAGATGCAACTGTGGGTAAATATGTTGGAGGTGCCAATGGATTGTCTAACAGTGATGCAAATAGCCAAGGTTTTGCCAAAACATCAAAACCGGGAACTTATTTCCTAACATCGACATCGCCTGCTGTAATTGCTTCTTATTCAGAAACGTTATTTAATGTTGCCGAAGCGGTGGCTCGTGGTTATATTGCAGGAAATGCGGAGCAACTTTACAAAGATGCTATTACAGCTTCTTTCAATCAATTTGGAATTACAGATGCAACTGCAATTTCTAACTATCTTAATCAGGCAACTGTAAAGTATGATGCAACAAATTATGCCAAATCTATAGGTACTCAAAAATGGATTGCATTTTACGGACAAGGTCTTGATGCTTTTGTAGAGTGGAGAAGACTTGATTATCCGGTATTAAAAGCGGGGCCTGCAACAGTTTTAGACGGACAAATTCCTTCGCGTTTTTTCTATCCTGGAACAGAGCAATCGTTAAACGGAAATAGTTACCAAGCAGCAGTATCTGCGCAAGGAAAAGATTTATTGACAACAAAATTATGGTTTGATGCCAAATAAATAAAATTCTGAAAAGAGTTGAAGTTTATTCAATAAAAATATAAAAAGCTAAATCGAAAGATTTAGCTTTTTTTTTGGTAAGTACAAATTATGGTACAAAGTTTTGTTGTTTAGTGTTTTTTTTATTTTTCGCATTAAACAGTTGCTATTTGAATTATAAGATTTTAATTTCTTCTTTTTTTCTGATACTCCAAATAACGGCACTGGCATATTTTCTGGTCTCTTCGACATCTACTATAGGAAACGGATAGTCTTTTCCTATTTCACATTCATACAACTGCTGATCGATTAGACCTAATTTCCAAGGTTCATGAAGTAAGTGAGGTGGAATATTTATGAGTTCAGGAATCCATTTTTTTATAAATATTCCATCACTGTCATGCTCTTCAGAGTTTTTAATAGGATTGTAAATTCTAATAGTACCCGTTCCAGTAACGCCCGCCTGCATTTGTAATTGCGGATAATGAATTCCGGGCTCATAATCCAGAAACTGACGTGCTAAAAAATGAAGTTCGCGCCAGTCTTGCCAAAGATTAAAAACAAAAAAAGAAACCACTAAAGCGCGCATTCTAAAATTGATAAATCCAGTTATGGCTAAACATCTCATGCAGGCGTCGACAATAGGAACACCAGTTTTTCCTTCTTGCCATGCTTTTATATAGAAATCATTTTTAGGCTTTGTTAATACATCAAAACGATGATCTATATTTTCAAATTCAATGCGGCAGTCACTTTCAAATTTTTGCATAAAATGACAATGCCAATGCAGACGCGAAACAAAATTGAGCATCGCTTTTTGGTTAGGGGAAGCTTGATAAAACTGATTGGTATAATGATATACCATTCGCATACTGATGTTTCCGTAAGCCAGATAGGGCGAAAGCCTGCTACAGCTTTTTCTACTTAAACTGGGTTTAGAGATGTGTTTGCTGTAATTTATATGTCGTTCTTCTGCAAAACTCTTTAAATATCGCCAAGCCCAATATTCTCCACCTTGCTGAAAGTTCTCATTGCGATCAGTAATGTCTTTAGAGAGTAATTTTCCTTTTAAATTAAGATAAAGATCAGGATCTAAAATGCTAAAATTAATAGCGTTTAAATCAATAATTTTAGGATGTGCACGCATTACTTTTTCCCAGCGTTCATCCCAATTCTGTCTGGATTTCAGTTTTCGGATTACGCCATGTAGCTGCGATTGTTTCCACAATATATTATGATCTTCAAAAAAACACTGCATAGCAATATCGCGGTCAAATGTGATTTTATTGCCTATTTCCTGATGAGAAAAAACCGTTTTAATGTCATAAATACTTGATAACTGATCAAAAACAGGCTGTACTTCATTATGAAAATAATAGAGGTGCGCTCCCAGTGGTTTTAATTTAGCCTGCATTTCTTTTAAGGATTCATAAATAAACCGCCAATGACGAATATCAGCATCATCGTGCGCCATTATTGAAGGCTCAAAAAAATAGACAAAAAGTAGCGGAATATTTTCTTGTTGAGCCATAAAAAGAGGTTCGTGATCTGTAAAGCGAAGATCACGTTTGAACCATATAATATTTATCTCTTTTTTGTTCAATTTTAAGTTGTGATGTATTCAATATATTGTGATCCAGATTCTTTTTATCGTCTCTTTGAAATTTTATTGTGGGAAATTGCGCGTTGTCTGCTGCATTTAAAACGATCTATTTCGGCGGAACGTTTTGCCGCATGCTTCGTTTTGCAGTTCTCAACACGTTTGCGCCATAATTTGTAACTGCTAAATTTTAATTCTTTTTTCATTAAAGCCTTTACATCGGCTTCAGATAAATTAAATTGAAACTTTATAGCATCAAAAGTAGTTCTGTCTTCCCATGCCATTTCAATTATACGATCGAGTTCGAGGATCGTGAAGTTGCTTGGTTCTATACTCATATTAACGATTTGTTTGGAATAAAAATGGAATAACTGCACTGCTAAGATAATTAATAAATTTTATTTTGTTTAATGTTATGATAAAATTGTTAAACAATAACTACCTTTAAGGTATGAATGAACTTGTTGTCAAGTTGAAATGCAAGTACAAAAATAATATGACCTTTAAATTAGATAGAAAAATGGAAAAGATACTAGTTATTGGAGGCAGTAAAGGAATAGGAAGCGCTATAGTGCTGCAACAATTAGAAAACAAGCAAGTTTTTAATATTAGCAGGACTACTCCTGAAATTTCGCATCCTAGTTTAACACACTATAAAGCTGATATTTTAGTTGATACACTTCCAGAAATAGAAAGTATCGATGCTCTTATTTATTGTCCGGGATCTATAAACCTAAAACCTATACTAAGTTTAAGTGTTGATGATTTTAGAAATGATTTCGAAATCAACGTCATTGGTGCAGTAAAAGTGATACAGCATTATCTGCCAGCCTTAAAAAGAGGAACAAATCCTTCGATTGTTCTTTTTAGTACTGTTGCTGTAAAATTAGGAATGCCTTTTCATGCAAGTATTGCTGCTGCAAAAGGGGGAATAGAAGGTTTGGTTAAATCACTAGGAGCAGAGTTGGCTCCCACAATCCGTATTAATGCCATTGCACCAACGATTACAGAGACTTCACTGTCTGCTTCAATTTTGCGAAATGATCGTATGAAAGAAAATATGATCGAGCGTCACCCGCTCAAAAACTATTTAAAACCTAATGAAGTAGCACAAATGGCAGATTATTTAATTTCTAATGCCTCAGCATCAATTTCGGGACAGATTTTTCGAATGGACTATGGTTTGGTTAGTTTTAAAATTTAAGTACTCAAAAAAATGAAAATTCTATTAACAGGTGCAACAGGATATATAGGTAAAAGGCTTTTACCTTTATTATTAGATCAAGGGCATGAAGTAATATGTTGCGTGAGAGATAAAAATAGGTTTTATTACCCTGGAAAAGAGACAAAAAACATACAGCTTATTGAAGTTGATTTTTTGGATGCAAAGAGTGTCGAAAAAATTCCCAATGATATTGACGCCGCTTATTATCTCATTCATTCCATGTCTGCAGCAGATAATTATGACGAACTAGAAAAAATTTCTGCCAATTATTTCAAAGAAAAAATAAATAGGACAAATGCAAAGCAAATTATTTATTTAAGCGGTATTGTCAATGACAAATCGTTATCTAAACACCTATCGTCCAGAAAAGCTGTAGAAGAAATTCTAAAAGCCGGAAAAACTCCAACCACAACGCTCAGAGCTGGAATTATTGTTGGATCTGGTAGTGCTTCTTTTGAAATTATACGGGATTTGATTCATAAACTACCTGTAATGATTACTCCAAAATGGCTTAATACAAAATGCCAGCCTATTGCTATTGCTGATGTTTTAGAGTTTTTAATTCGATCACTGCTTAATCCTATAACTTACAACGAAAGTTTCGATATTGGCGGTCCTGATATTCTGACCTATAAAGAGATGTTACTACAGTTTGCCGAAGCAAAAAAACTGAAAAGATACATTTATACGCTTCCGGTTATGACGCCTAAATTATCATCATATTGGCTCTATTTCATAACTTCTACTTCTTTTAAACTGGCATCGGCATTAGTAAGTAGTATGAAAGTAGAGATAGTTTGCCGTGATAATAGAATCAATAATTTACTAAATGTAAAACCTATTAGTTACAAGCAGGCTTTGCAGAGAGCACTTATAAAGATTGACGAAGATGCCGTAGCTTCAAGCTGGAAAGATTCACAAATTAGCGGACAATTTAAAGGTAGTGTAGCTTATTATCTCAAAGTTCCTAAAAAGGATTGTTTTATTGATAGAAGAAAAAGAAAAATCATTGATAGGGATTCTACAATTGCCAAAATTTGGTCAATAGGCGGAGAAACTGGCTGGTATTATGCAGATTGGTTATGGAGTCTGCGAGGGTTTATTGATAAGATTTTTGGAGGTGTAGGTGCCAGACGCGGAAGAACTCATAAACATGATATACATGCTGGAGATGCACTTGACTTTTGGCGTGTGGTTTATGCAAATAAGGAACGGGGAAAATTAATTTTATATGCCGAAATGAGGCTGCCTGGAGAAGCATGGCTTGAGTTCAAAATTTTTAATAATACATTGTATCAGGCTGCAACCTTTAAACCCAACGGAATATTAGGTAAGCTCTACTGGTATTCTGTATTACCTTTTCATGGTTTTATTTTTAAGGGAATGATAAATAAGCTAGTAGTTTAATTATAAAAGTATATTACTTACTTGTTTCTTTGACTAGAAGTGAAAAGCGGAGTTTTATTTATTACCTTGCTCCATACCTTATAAATAAGAATCATGAATAAAAGCGGCCCAATAATAATCATAGAAGACGATCAGGATGATCAGGAGTTCTTAGCAGATGTTTTCGAAGGGCTTCAGTATCCAAATGAGATCATTTTTTTTAGTGATGGAGAGCAGGCGCTTGAATATCTAACACAGACTACTATTGAGCCTTTTATTATATTTTCGGATATAAATATGCCAAAATTGAACGGAATAGAGCTTAGAGCAAAGGTTCATGAAAATGAAGATTTGAGAATGAAGTCGATTCCATATCTGTTTTTTTCAACTGTTGCTGAGCAACAGCATGTTATTGATGCTTATTCAAAGTCAGTTCAAGGTTTTTTTGTGAAGCCAGCCGATTTTAACAAAATGAGGGAGATGATAAAAAATATAGTGGAATATTGGCAAAATTGTGTTTCACCCAATTACATTAAATAGAACATTAACACTAGTAAAGTATGACATTGATCTCCAAAGAAAAATTTTCTGATGCAGCCGGCCTTTCTAAGATTCCCATTCCTGGATTATCTTCTTATTTAATGAAAGTAATGAAAATTAATAATTTAAATACTATTGTAAAAGAGGCAGGTAATCTCGAGGGGGCAGATTTTGCTGATTATGTCTTAATGAAAATTGGCGTAAAGGTCCAATTTGATGCAAACGAATTATTAAATATCCCCAAAGAAGGCGCATTTATAGTTGTTGCAAATCATCCTTACGGAGGTATCGAATCATTAGCTTTATTAAGTACAATTGCAAAAAGACGTCCTGATACAATGTATATGGGGAATTTTTTATTAAAGGAAATTCCAAATCTCGAAAAATGCATTATAGCAGTTAATCCATTTGAAAATGTCCAAAATTCTGCAAGTATTACGGGATTAAAAATGACGCTAAAGGCATTAGCAGAAGGTATTCCTGTTGCTATATTTCCGGCTGGAGAAGTTTCATCTTATAATTTTAAGACAAGCGAAATCACAGATCCAGAGTGGCATCCAGTTGTTGGGAAAATTATCTGCAAAGCAAACGTGCCAATTTTACCAGTTTATTTTCATGGAAATAATGGTTTTTTCTTCAGCATGTTAAAATCAATTCATCCTATGTTGCAAACTTCCAAACTAATCTCAGAACTTTTTAACAAACAAGGACATGCTTTGAAGATGACTATAGGAGATGCTATCTTTTTAGCTCGTGAGAGAGGTAAAGTTTCCGATCCTTCGATGTTAAAAAATCTTAGAAGCAAACTTTATGCACTCAAGAATCAATCATATAATTGATTTAATCAAAATTTGGAAAATAATGCAAGTAACATTCGACTTCACTTTTGGTTTGACTATTATATAAGCTAATTTTATCGTATCATAATAAAGATCACTCTAAATCAATATAGCCAAACGCGGGATTTCTCTGTTTGGCTATTTTGTTATAGAAAATTGCACCAGTATTAAATGGGCTTTTTTGTATCTGTTTTATAAAGAGTAATTTTTGAACTATAATAAAAATAATCGTAGTTTGTAAATAGCAAAAAAACAATGATAATTTAGTCTGTTTTTTTATAGTTTCTTCTTATTAATCTTCTTTCAAAATACTCTCAACTCAAAACTATTTTTATAAAAAAACATTACTATTTGTAAACTTTTACAAATAGGGTTTTCCTGTGTTCAAAAAGTAGTATGATGGTAATCCCCTAAGACACTGCTCTGGCTTTCTTTCTTAACAATTTAATTACCTAAGATTAATGTCATGTTAAGGATTTCTTAAAATCAAAAAGTTTACTAATGGTAAAATTTTAGTCATTTTTGCATCGAATATTTTACTAATACGAATAATTAAAGTCAGAATTAGATATATAGATTATGAACAGATCTAAAAAAGTTGGGTTCATGAAAAGTAATTCGAAGTTCAGTTTGGTAAAAAATGATTTCAATTTTAATTAGTGAAGTATTCGAAGTTTTGTTACGCATTTTTTATAAAAATCAATTAATAATGATACCATTTAAAAAAAGAAAATGAACTTAAAAAAAGAAAAGAAAATGAACTTAAAAAAAATAGGCAAGGGATTGTTATTTTTTTTTGTATTCGGGTGTAATATTACTTTCGGTCAAGCCTTATATAAGGGGCGTGTGGTAGACGAACTCAAGCAGCCAATGCTACAAGTAAATATTGGAATTGCAGGTTCTGATAACACTGTTACGACTGATATAGAGGGAAAATTCTCTATAAATGCAAAAAGCGGCCAATTGCTAGTTTTTAATTTTTTGGGATATAAGCCTCAAAAAGTATTGCTGGATAATCAGCTCGAATTAAATATTAGTATGACTCCTGAGCAGGAAACATTATCTGAAGTAGTAGTAACTGCGATGGGAATAAAAAAAGAAGTCAAAAAACTGGGGTATTCCCAATCTCAGGTAAAAGGAGAAGATCTTACTTTGGGACGTGATGCCAATCCTATAAACTCACTCGCTGGAAAAGTTTCAGGTTTGCAAATTGGGGCAAGTTCTGAGTTTTATGGTGCGCCAACAGTTGTATTGCGTGGTAGTAAAGATGTACTGTATGTTGTAGACGGCCAACCGGTAAACTCAGATTCATATAATTTTAATGCTGACGATGTTGATACTTATACGGTGTTAAAAGGGCCAAATGCTGCTGCATTGTATGGTTCTAGAGGAATTAATGGAGCTATTATAATTACTACAAAAAAAGGCGCAAAAACCAAAGGCGGATGGCAAATAGATTATAATAGTACAACAGAATTAGATAAAGGATTTATTGTATTGCCTGAAAGTCAAACAGAGTATGGGCGAGGCAGTAACTACCAATATACTTATGGAAATCAGTTGTACGATAATAAACAACGTTTACCGGAATGGGGACCTCGTTTTAACAGTGGTTTTCAAACTCAGCAATACGACAGTCCTTATGACCTGGTAACTGGTATTAGACAAAAAACGGACTGGCTAAATCGTGGAGCCAATAATTTTGACAAGTTTGTACAAAACGGTTATGTGAGCACAAATAGTATTGGTCTTTCTGCAAGTGGTGAAAAATATAATCTTCGAGCTTCATACGGTCATACTTTTCAAAAAGGTATTTTTCCTAATACAAAGCTGAACATAGATAATTTTAAAATTAATTTTGAATACAATGTCAATGAAAAATTAAGAATTGAGGCAGACATGAATTTAAGTATGCAATATTCACCAAACGTACCTGATGTACAATATAGTCCTAACAGTTATGTATATATGTTTAAGGTTTATGGCTCGGCAGATTATGATATTAATGACTTAAAGGATTATTATAAAGGCCCTCAAGGTGTTCCTGGGCTAACACAATATGCACCAGAATATGGAAGACTGAACAATGCATGGTTTATGGCTAACGAATGGTTAAAAGGACGAACTAAAACAGATATTTATGGTTCTCTAAAGGCTATTTATCAATTCAATAATGATTTCAATTTGTCATTGACGCAAGCTGTAAATACTTATAACCAGCTTAATACAGAAGATGTTCCAGCTTCTGCTAATTTAAATTTGTATTTACCGTGGTACAGTTTTGGCTGGTACGGAGATTATAGACGTGACCAAAGAACATTATTAGAGAATAATACCGATTTAATTTTAAACTACAAACATAAGTTTGGAAATTGGGATATCAGTGCTTTGGTAGGAGGAAATCAAAGATCTTTTTCTTATAATTCTTCATGGGAAACTACTCAAGGTTTATCATTACCTGGGGTTTACAATTTAAATAATTCAGCAGCTAAACCTTATAGCTACGATTTTTCTTCAAAGATGCAAGTGTATAGTGGCTTTTATTCGATTGATATTGGATATAAAAATTATTTTAATATTAATACCACCAATCGTGTAGATAATTTGTCGACTTTACCAAAAGGAAATAATACTTATTTCTATCCTTCAGTAGCTATAAGTTCTGTAATTTCAGATTACACAAAATTACCGGAGTTTATTTCATTCTTAAAAGTACGTGCTTCGTATGCCGATGTAAAGGGTGGTTTGACTTCAACAACAATTGGTACTTCTTACAATGCTCTAAATTCTACTGCATTAGGAACGGGCTGGAACAGTAAGCCAGTTTTTGGATTAATTGGTTACGGGACAGAAATTTATTCTCCTTATAATGGCCCTACTTATGTAAATGAATCACCGGTTGCTTCTGGTACTTTTTATAATGGAACGCCATCAATCACGCTATCAAATACTATTGCTAATGATAACATTAAACCATTTAATGTAGAGTCAATTGAGGCAGGATTTGATGTGAAATTCTTCTCAAACAGATTAGGCTTTAATGCTACATATTTTACGACAACCAATGGTCCTAATATTTTTCAATTGCCAGTTTCAACTGCAACAGGTTCTAATAATCAATTGATTAATGGAGTAACAACACTTAAAAAAGGTATAGAACTTGAATTAACGGGCGCAGTCCTGAAAAATATGGACGGTTTAAATTGGGATGTTAATCTTAATTATTCTACCTACAAAGAAACGCTTAAGGAGATTTATGGCGATCAAAAGTTTTTACAGCAAAATGGACATAATTACGTAGTTGGAGACAGACTTGATGCAATTTATGGAACTAAATTCGTTAGAGATGGTAGTGGAAATATCGTGAACGGAAGTGGTGGATTGCCTTTACAATCGCCAGGAGGTATAGCAAATAATGGTTTTTTGGGACATGCTAATCCAGATTTTTCTTTCGGAATAACAAATACTTTCAGGTATAAAGGGTATAGTTTAAGTTTTCAATTTGATGGGCGTATAGGTGGTAAAATGTACGATTTCGTTTATTATCACGCAATGAATGGAGGAACAGATCTGGAAACAGCAACTGGTGATTTCGGGGCAGCACGTTTAAAAGAATGGAGTAGTACTGTTAATGGAACAAAAGCAGCAACGCCTTCTTATATTGGGCCGGGAGTTAAAATTGTAACTGGTACACCGCACTATACTAATGGGCAAATAGACAATTTAAAAGATTTGACTTTTGCTCAAAATGATTTACCTGTATCTGTACAAAGTTATATATCCAGTGGTATTGGCGCTAATGCTGATGAGTATTATATGATTAGTCGTTCTTATGCAAAGCTTCGAGAGGTTTCGTTGGGATATAGTTTGCCGGCAAGCTTTTTAGCTGGTTCGTTTATCAAAAAAGCGACATTTTCTTTAGTAGGAAGAAATTTATTGTATTTCGCAGCGCGTAAAGATATCGATTTGGATCAATATGCATCGGGTTATAATGCTTCAGACAGAGCCTTGGTTGGAGGAAGCGCGGGAAGCGACCTTTCTAGTCCAACAGTTCGTCGTTATGGTTTCAATATTAATTTAACGTTTTAATCTTTCTATCTCCATGAAATTAAGAAATATAGTTTATAGTCTGGTAAGTATTAGTTGCTTAGGTTTTTTTTCTTGCCAGGAAGGCGATTTAATTGATAATCCCAATGTAGCAAACGCAAATGCAATTATTCCCAGAACATTGCTTCTGAACCATTTAACAGCTACAATGATTCGTACTGATGAACAACCATGGGCTTTGTCTGCCGGAGGAGCACAGTACAACATATCTAATTACCAATATTATAGGTTTAATAATAATTATAATTATGGTAATACAAGCGATAGTTATGATATTTTAAAATATGCGTTAAGCCTAGAAGAGCAAGCCGTTAAACAATCAGGTAATAATACAAATGTTTATTTTGCTTTATCACAATTTTTTAAAGCTTATTCAGGTATCTGGTTGTCACAAAGAGTAGGAGATATTCCATTTTCGCAAGCAGGAGATCCAAAAAACTTAACGCCTGTTTATGATAATCAACACGACGTTTATAAAAGTGCATTAGCGATGCTTGATAATGCTAATACCTTAATGAATAACTTAATTGTGGCTACGCCAGCATTGGCTACACAAAAAGTAGATACAGGAGGTGATATTTTTAATTTTACATACCTACAATGGCAAAAATTGATAAACAGTTATACTTTACGCGTTTTGGTAAGTTTAAGTAAAAGAGCACAAGATAATGCCGATTTACAAGTAGTTCAAAAGTTTGCCAATATCATTAACAAACCAGTACAATACCCAATTATGGAAGGCAATACTGATAATATGGTTTATGTTTATAATGCCGTAAACAGGTATCCTATCTATTCTTTACAATTAAATTCATATAATAATTTTTCAAATCCAGGGTTTACTTATTTGAATATAGGAGCACAAACTAAAGATCCAAGAATTTTTATTACCTCTACACCAGCACCGGCCGAAATAACAGCTGGAAAAGTAGTAAGTGATTTTTCTGCTTACATTGGTTCTGATGTTAATTTATCTCAAGCGGTTTTGCTTACTAATTCAGATAACGGTATGTATTCCTTTGCAAATTTTAATCGCTATTATGTTTCTCAAACTGGAGCAAATGCAGAACCATTTATATTTATAGGATATCCGGAAATGTGTTTTAATATCGCCGAGGCTATCAATAGAGGATGGGTAACAGGTCAAAACGCTGGCGATTGGTACTTAAAAGGAGTTAATGCATCGCTTGCAACTTATGGTTTAAAAGAAGGGCAAACAGTAAGTATCAATTTCCCAATTAGCTCCACAAATGTAAAAGTTAATCCAAAAGGTCTTAAGCAAGGTGATACATGGGGAACAGCTACCGTTAATATTGCGCAGTTCATAGCTAATGTTACGTATGCAGGAAATAATGCAACAGGTTTAAATCAAATCTTAACGCAAAAATACATGGCAATGTTTAATAATTCCGGATGGGAAGCTTTCTATAACTATCGTCGTACAGGGATGCCGGCATTGTTAAGCGGAGGAGTAGGAATTGGTACTGCAAATGGTGTTTTACCGCGCAGATGGATGTATATGGCAACAGAAAGTGCGTACAATACGCAAAACTATCAGAAAGCTTTACAAGATCAATTTGGTGGAGTAGATGATCCTTTAAAAGATAGTTGGTTAACCAAATAAATAATTATCCTTTCTTATGAGGAGCTAAAATATTATTATTAAAATCGCAGCAAACCAAAACGAGCTGAATTTTATAGAATAAGTCGAAAGTTGCAGTCGGATGTAACTAATTGAGTTGTGTTTATTGTTTTTTTATTGAGAGCCGGCTATATGCCGGCTTCTCTTTTTACTATAAATATAGCGAAGATTTATAAATCAAAATTTTACTATTTGTAATTATTTAGAACAATGATTAAAATTGTTTTATGCTATTCTTTTCTTAATTCAAACTACGATTGCTACTTGTATTAAGATAGCGTTTTTTTTATACTTGTCGCTATTTTTATAGGTTTTAAAGCATGTTATGTGCTGTTTACTGTATTTTTAATTTAAAATAAATGTTTACTATTTGTAAATAATTTAATAATTAGTTTACTTTTGCTTAATATTAGTGATTGTTTTGAATGCTACTTTTGTAGCTGTCAAAATAGATTAGTCATGAGTAAAAAAGTAAATATATTTACAAATAGTAAAAAAGTTTCAACTGTCTTAATTATTTTAGCTGTGTTTTTGTGTTATACAGGAATGTACGCAATAAGAAAGTCATTTTTAGCAGGGCAGTATAATAATCTCTCATTAGGTTTTGGTCTAAATGCAAAGATTATTTTAGTTATAAGTCAGGTATTAGGTTACATGGTTTCAAAATTTGTAGGGATTAAAGTAATCTCTGAAATGAAAAAAGAAAAGAGAGCCATTTGGCTGGTTTGTTTTATAACGTTTAGTTTATTAATGTTGGGATTGTTCGCAATAGTACCGCCAAAATTAAAAGTAGTTGCGTTATTCTTTAATGGACTGCCTCTTGGAATGGTTTTCGGGATTGTATTTTCTTATATAGAAGGTAGAAAAAATACAGAACTTCTCGCTGCAGCGCTTAGTGCTACTTTTATTTTCTCTACAGGACTGGTTAAAACTATTGGGCTTCTTTTGATGCGTGACTATAATGTAAATGAATACGACATGCCATTTTTTACAGGTTTGCTTTTTTTTCCATTCTTTTTGATTTCAGTGCTGATTCTTCACTATTCTAAAGGTCCAAGTGAAAGTGATATAAAAGAACGTTCTGAAAGACAGCCAATGTATAAAAATGAAAGGAAAAATTTTATAAAAGAAAATTGGGTGGGCTATTTTGGATTAGTAGCTATTTATGTGGTTCTTACGATTGTTCGTGATTTTAGAGATAATTTTATTGTCGAGTTTTGGGCTGACCAAGGATATTCGGGGACACCAAAAATTATCACCTTAACAGAAATTCCTGTTGCAATAGCTGTTTTAGTAATAGCAGCAGCTGGTACTTTAATCCGTAAAAACAAAAAAGCATACAATGTTGGTATGGGACTAACAGTATTTGGATCTGTTATGGTTTTGATTTCTACTGTTTTATTTAACAAACATATGATCTCGCCAATATATTGGATGATTGCCAGTGGCATAGGGGTTTATTTGCCTTATATTTTATTTCACTGTTTAATTTTTGAGCGCCTTGTAGCTTTACTTAGTTTTAAAGGGAATGTAGGTTTCTTGTTTTACATCGCTGATGCATTTGGATATTTGGGCAGTGTAGTGGTTCTTGTTCTTAAAGAGATTACCGGTTTTAACCAGAGTTGGAGTGAGTTTTTTATCTCATTAAATATATTGTCAGCTATAGTAATAGGAATGCTGGCGCTCTTTTCGATGTGGTATTTTAACCGACGTTTTGTTCAAAAAAAACATAAAGCAGAAGTAATACTTTGCTCATAATTTATACTCATAATAAAAATGAATATTAAATACGATTTAATTGTTATTGGTGGTGGTGCTTTGGGTGCTTTCCACGCTTATCATGCACTGGAGGCAGGATTAAAAGTTGCCATAATAGAAAAAGATAAACAGCCTATAAGTGCTACAGTACGTAATTTTGGTCAGGTGGTTCCGTCTGGAATGGATACAAAATGGCAGAATTACGGACGTGAGAGCTTAAAAATTTATGACGATATTCAGAGTCGTTTTGATATTACAGTGCGAAAAAACGGTTCGGTTTATTTGGCTTCCAATCAAGAAGAAGTGCAGCTCATAGAAGAGTTAAGTACTATAAATAAACACAATGCTTACGAATCGCATTTGCTTACAAAAGAACAATGTCTTGAAAAATACCCAGGACTTAAAAGTGATTATGTGCTAGGGGGACTTTTTTTTCCTGATGAAGTAACTGTTGAGCCAAGAGTAATGATAAATCGTTTATTAGAATTTCTAATTAAAGAGAAAGGGCTAAATTATTTTGGTAATACAAAAGTAATAAATTGTGATGCCGTTTCAGGAGAAACAATAGTTACAACTGCAAATGGTGTCGTTTATAAAACTTCAAAAGTTATACTTTGCTGTGGTTCTGAGTTTAAAACATTGTATCCGGAATTATTTGCAAAAAGTGATATTGAAGTTACAAAACTGCAGATGCTTCAAACGAAACCACAATTGAGTTATGAACTGAAAGGTTCTATTTTAACTGGATTGTCAATCAGGCGATATGAAGCTTTTTATGAATGTTCCTCTTTTTCGGAAATAAAAGCCAAAGAGGAACCAAATAGTTTTGAAAAAAAATGGGGTATCCATATTCTGTTCAAACAGGCAACAGATGGTTCAGTAATTATTGGTGATTCACACGAATATGCCGACGCTGCAAACATGGACGATCTGGGATTCGATCTCAGAATGGATGTTGATGATTTTATGATAGCAGAAGCAAAAAAAATATTTAATCTTCCCACTTTTGAAATTCAAAACCGTTGGTATGGGATGTATTCACAGTGCAAAGAAAATGATATTTTTCAGCATACGGTTGATAATAATATTCACATAATAACAGGTATTGGTGGAAAAGGAATGACGGGAAGTGCAGGATTTTCTAAAGAAAACATTAAGAATATATTTAATTTAAAATAAATGACAGATATTAAACTCGTAGTTTTTGATATGGCAGGAACTACCGTAAATGAAAACAATCTTGTATACAAGACAGTTCAAAAAGTAATAAATCAGGAAGGTTTTTCAGTTTCACTTGACCAAGTATTAAAATATGGTGCAGGAAAAGAAAAGCATAAAGCAATAACCGATGTACTAACGGCGTGCACAGATACTGTAAATATTAAACTCATTGCAGATAAAGCTTTTACTAATTTCAAGAAAGCACTTGAAATTGCTTATGATGAGGCTGAAATTTCGACATTTTTGGGAGTAGAGGAGTTCTTTGAAAAATTAAGAGCTCATGGTATCAAAATTGTGCTTAATACAGGATATGATTCTAATACAGCAAACAAGCTGCTAAAAAAATTAAATTGGCAAGTAGGCAACCAAGTAGATGCATTAATTACGTCAGATGATGTGATAAATGGGCGACCAAATCCAGATATGATAGAACTGGCAATGGCAAAGTTCAATATTACTGATCCTGCTCAGGTATTAAAAGCCGGTGATTCTGAAATCGATATTATAGAAGGAAAAAATTCAGGATGTGCTTTAACTATTGGAGTTCTAAGCGGTGCTCAGAATAAAGAACAACTTGAGGCGGCAAATCCCGATTATATTTTAAACGATGTAACAGAACTTGAAGATATTTTATTTAACTAAAAATATTTTGCTGTAACCCGTCACTAAAAATGACGGGTTACTCGTTTTTAGCCAAAAAGAAATAAAGTACAAGCATTTTAGACGGAACTGTCCCTTTGTTTATCGGAACGTGCGGTATTCTTCCGTCAAAAAAGATAGAATCACCTTCTTTAAGCAAAACCTCTTCTTCGCCAATAACATACCAGCATTCTCCAGTCAAAATATATTTAAATTCATAAGCATCAGTTTCTACTTTTCCACGCTCCGAATCTGGCTGTACTTCCAGCAAAACTGCTTCAAATGCGACAGAAGACAATTGTTTACCAAAAATTGACTGGTAAGCAAATCCCTTAGCTTCATCTTCTTTCTCGATTGTAGCATTGTCCTCTTTTCTGGAAATTATAAAATTGCTTTTATCTGATTTTGGCAAACCGTTAAAAAAATCTGAAACTTCAATACCCAATGCTTGGATAATGTGCAAGAGAACGGGAAGAGAAGGTATAGTTCTTCCATTTTCAATACGAGAAATAAGACCGTTGCTCACATCTGCATCTGTAGCAACAGTATTTATAGTCAAGTTGTTTTTTTTTCGTATCTCTTTTAATCTTTTCCCTAATCCAATAAGATAATCTTCCATAAAATTTACTATGAGTAAAATAATTGTAAAAGTCTAAAAATTACTTTACAATTCAAAATGATCATTTAAGCAATGCTGTTGATTTAATAATGCTTTGATATGCAAAAAGTGTTTTAGTTATCAAAGAAATAGATAATAAGCATTCTCACCGGTTTTTTGCCTTTATTAATGGGTACATGCATTAATCTTCCGTCAAAAAATAGCGAATCACCTTCATTTAGTGTATAAGTGTCATTTCCTATAATGTATTGAACTTCGCCAGAGAGAATGTATTTATACTCAAAAGCATCCGTACTTACCTGTTCTCTGTAGTTGTCTGGTTCAATAGTTAGAAAAACAATATCAACTGTTGAATTTTTTATACTACGGGTTAAAAAACGCTCATATGAAAATCCACTCGATCCCTCTTTCTGAAAATGTTCATAATCACCTTTTCGTTTTATTAAAATCATCTCTTCATCGGGACTGATATCTTTAAAAAAATCACTCAAATTGACCTGTAATGCTGAGACAATCCCAAGCAGTACACTCAGCGACGGAATACTTCTTCCGTTCTCAATTTGAGAAATCATCCCTTTGCTTACATCACTTAAATCTGCAAGCTCTTGAACTGTAAAACCTTTTTCAGTTCGGTATTGCTTTATTCTTTTACTGATTTCTAGTAAAATGGCTCCTTCCATGTTTAGTATTTGTATACAAAGTTTAATAATAAACATTACTTTACCTTTTGTTTACATATAGTAAACAAATGTGTAGTAATATTGCCTTGTAAAAATAGACAAAAAAAAGGAAATACATCTGTTTACGAGAAGTACTGTTAAAATTCAAGACGAAAATAATATTGACTTAACATACGACAGGATAGAGCCAGGAATCCATTTTGCAATTATACAATTAACAATTTATCTCAATTTAAAAAACAACCTTAACTAATACATTCATACATCCATGAAAGCTTTACTCTACATTGTTGCGGCATTATTTTTAACCTCTTCCTATTCTCAAGAAGTTAAAGGAAAAATTAGTAGTGAATCCGGTGCTTTACATCCAGCTTCTATCTTGGTTATAGAGCAATCTAAAACTGTGAATACCGATAAAAATGGTAATTTCTCTTTTACAATTAAAGCAGGACATTATCATTTAGAAATATCAAGTGAAAATTATACTTCAAAAAACATTATAGTAAATGTTTCCAATAAGAATATTGATTTAGGCGATATTGTGTTGGTTGGAAAAGAAGAAAAACTCGACGAAGTAGTGTTAGAATATTATAGTAGCGGAGAAAGAAAAGCGATGGAAATGCGCCAAAATTCGAACGCTATTATGGATGTTGTTAGTGCAGATGCAATGGGTAAAATGCCGGATATTAGTGCTGCCGAGGCTGTACAAAGAATTCCGGGTGTGAGTATAGACAGAGATCAGGGAGAAGGAAGATATGTAACCGTAAGAGGAACACCGTCGCAATGGAGTTCGGCCACAATTAATGGAGATCGAATGCCATCTGCAAAAACCTCAGGAGATTTGCTGGGTAATCGTACCGTACCAATGGATTTATTGCCAACAGAATTTCTGGAATATATTCAGGTTGTAAAAGCAATAACTCCAGAATATGAGGGAGATGCAATTGGTGGAACGATTAATTACATCCCAAAGTTTTCTCCTAAAAAAGAGACTTTTCGTGCTACTGTCTCTATTCCGGTAAATCTTCGTGCCGACGATAAAGTAGGATATAACAGTACTTTATTATATGGTAACCGCTTTTTTAAGAAGAAATTCGGCTTTCTTGCTATGACCAATTACAACAGACGTACTTATTCTACAGACGATTATGAAGTAGTGTATGGAAATGAATTGCACAATGTAAATACGCTCGATGTTAGAAATTATCAAGGAGTAAGAACCAATACAGGATTTAATGTTGCAACAGATTTTCGTTTTAATAGCCGAAACAAAATTTATGCTCGTGGTTACTACAGCCAATTTCTAGACGAAGAGCAAAACAGAAAAACAATGCACTACTTTAATAAAACGACAAGTAATGCTGTATTACGTTGGAGTACTGTAGATTATTTGTTTAAAAATTATGGAGGTGAATTTGGTTACGAAAGCAAAATTACCGACAAATTGAAGATGAACGCCAAAGTTGCAGCTTATACTTCTTGGGCAGGTTACAATGGTCCATCATCGGCAACAAAAAACGGCAGAGGTTATTATTACGGAAACTGGATACAAACTGTAAAATATGATAATTTGGTAAAAGTCGACGGTACAAATTATAAGTTCTTGCAAGGCGACGGGCCTGCGGGTTATGTTGGTGATCCAAGTAATAATATTCAGCCACATTTTTCGACACCTTATGATCCGGAAAAATATTATTTAGACAGATACGTAACTTCAATTCGTAATGTCGAAGAAAAAGACCAAGTAGCTGCTGCTGATTTTAATTATGCTGCAAAAGAAAATCTGAAAATTAAGTTTGGAGGAAAATTTAGAAATAAAACCAGTACATACGATTACCGTTACATTACTTGGATTTACGATACAAAAGCACCAAAAGCGTATTTAAATCAATGGGAAAGAGAAGCATTTCCAAGCAATAACTGGTTTCCGGAATTGAATAATACTTATGATAATTTAAAATTCAATTATCCAACAGAACGCTCTTTTATTGACCCAATGGGAAATCCTGCGATTGCCAAGAACTTAAAATATAATTATCAGGATGCTACCAATTCTAGTTATGCAACAGGTAATTATGATGCTACCGAAAAAGTTTGGGCAGGTTACGGATCTGCAGAATGGAATATTAACGAAGATTTCCGTTTTGTGGGAGGAATTCGATATGAAAATACGGTTGTAGATGCAAAAAGTTACGAGTTTAATGACAAAACAAAAGTAGTTACACCAATATACGGGAATAAGAATTATGGAGCCTTTTTACCAATGGCGCATTTGATCTACAAACCATCAAAGAAACTAGATTTAAGAGCAGCAGTTACCAGAACTTTTGCCCGTCCGGCTTTTAACGAATTGAGCCCGAGTAATAGAGTAAATCCCGATAATCATACCGTTGTAGAAGGAAATATTAATTTAAAACCAACATTTTCATGGAATTATGATTTGGTAGGTTCTTATTATCTGAATAGAAACGATTACGTAACGGGAAGTGTTTTTTATAAAGATCTTAAAGATTTGATTTACACCTCGACAAGTGACGAAATTAGAACCGTTGGCGGATCTGAAGATTTGTACAAAGTTTCAAGACCTTTAAATTCTGACAATGCCTTCTTGTACGGAATAGAAGTAGGTTTCAATAAGAAATTTACCGAGTTACCTGGATTTTTAAGCAATTTTAGTCTAAAAGCCAATTATACTTTTACAAAATCTGAAACTACTTTATCAGATCGTGGAGACGAGAAAATTGGATTGATGAATCAGTCGCCAAACATCTTTAATGCATCGCTTATTTATGAGTATAAAGGTTTTGCAGCCCGATTAGCAGCCAATTATCGCGAAGCTTTTTTAGTAGAAATACGTGATAACAAAGGAGCGGACAGATATCAGGATAAAGATTTTCATCTGGACTTGAATTTCTCTTACACAACCGTAAAGAATATTACCTTTTTCGTAGATATCAACAACTTGAACAATCAGGAGTTACGTTATTATCATGGAGTAGTTTCGAGACCGGAACAAGTAGAGTATTATGGAGTTCGTGGTAAAGTTGGAGTGAGTTATAGATTTTAAGATTTCTAAACAGTAACATAACATTCAAGCAGTACTATTGTGCTTTATATCAAGATAAGATGAACAGAAGAAACTTTGTTAAACGATCCATGCTAGGAATGATACCGTTGTTATTTCCGGTAAGAGTATTTTCAATTTTTGCCCACAATACGAACAGCTATTTTACTCATGGTGTGGCATCGGGAGATCCAACAATAGATGCTGTAATTATATGGACACGTGTTAATGCTGCAACTTCTGGAGCCTGCAATGTCGAATGGCAGGTTGCAAATGATGCAGCTTTTCAAAACATCGTTAAAAAAGGTTCTGTAACAACATCGCAAGACAGTGATTATACTGTAAAAGTTGATGCAACAGGACTCGACAGCAATCAGGTTTATTATTACAGATTTATTTACAACGAAACGAGTTCAGATATTGGAGTTTGTAAAACATTGCCAGTTTCGCTTTCAAATCCAGTGCAAATAGCAGTAATAAGTTGTAATAATTACGAGGACGGCTATTTTACTTCGTTCCGTCATATTGCAGATAATCCTGAGATTGATTATGTCTTTCATTTAGGAGATTACATCTACGAATACGGAACAGGACAATACTGTAACCAGGAATTTCTGGATGAAAGCAATAGATTAAATGACCCAATGCATGAGCTCATATCCTTAGAAGATTACAGAAAAAGATATGCGCTTTATCGAAAAGACAAAGAGCTTCAGAAAGCACATCGAACCAAAGCTTTCATTTGTATTTGGGACGATCACGAATTGGCCAATAATGCGTATTTCGGCGGGGCTAAAAATCATCAAAGTAACGAAGGAAGCTGGAGCGACAGGAGTGCAGCGGCAGTACAAGCTTATTTTGAATGGATGCCTGTTAGAGCAAAATCGACTAGCGAAATGATACGTTCGATAAAAATAGGAAAAGATGCCAACTTCTTTTTTCTAGAAGAACGATTAGACGGACGAGACAAACAGCTTTTGAGTAACGATCCGGCGAAATTTAGTTCGCAAAGAAAAATGATTTCAAAGAAACAATTTGATCATTTATCAGAAAGATTAAAAACAAGTGACGCAAGATGGAATTTTCTAGTCAATCAGGTCATGTTTACAGGATATAAAAGTAAAAAAGAAGAAAAGGCTAAAGAAGAAGATTGGTGGACAGGATATCCGTATCAAAGAGATCAATTGATAGAAGTTTTTGAAAACTTAAAAAACCCACCCATTATTTTAACTGGAGATCATCATCAAAGTCATGTTTTAGAACTAAATTCAACTGATGCATCAGATAGTAAAAAACTAATCGCTTGGGAGTTTTTAACGCCATCAATAACGTCAAAAAATGACGATAGACTTACAACGGAACAAATTGCAAAAAAGAGCAAATTGTTATACAAACTCAATCCGCATATGTTGTACAACGACATTGCAGCACATGGATATTTTATTCTAAATGTGAACAAAAAAGAAGTCAAAATTAGCTACAAGTTCAATGAAGACATATTATTGCGAAATGGTAAAGAAAAACAAGGAGCTGATTTTAAAATTGATAACTCAAATAACTTAAAGAAAAATGTGTAGTTCGTGCGTTATGCTTTTTAATGAAAAAAACGGTAGTATTCTTCCCGAATATACCGCTTTACCATCCTTACAAAAAGGCGAGATTTTAGTAAAAAATAAATACACTACATTGTGTGGAAGTGACCTGCACACTTTTGCGGGAAGACGAAAAGAACCGTCGCCAATTGTTTTAGGACATGAAATTGTAGGCGAGATCCTTGAAATGGCACAAAGTGAGCCTTTTTACGATCTTAACGGAAATATCTTAAAAGTTGGTGATCTTATTACCTGGACCATTTTTGCAGCAACAGATAGTGATGAGTTTGTAAAAGACAAAATGCCTCAAAAATCTGCAAGTTTGTTTAAATACGGACACGTTCAGTTTACGGATAAAGAAAAATTCAACGGTGGATTAGGAACACATTGCATTTTAAAAATTGGAACAGGAATTTTAAAACTGCCAACGTCAATAGACGAAAAATTCGCTCCCATTATTAATTGTGCCGGAGCTACAGCAATGGCAGCACATCGATTGATAGATCAAATAGAAGGAAAAAATGTACTGATTTTGGGTGCAGGAGTTTTAGGATTAATTGCTTCTACAATTGCCAAACAGAAAAAAGCTTCGTCTGTAACGATGCTTGATATTGACGATGTAAGATTGGAAAACAGCAAATTTTTTGGAGCAGATTATGTATACAATAGTTTGAACCCTATTGAGGAACTTACTCAAATCACGTCAGGATTTTACAAAAAAGGATTTGATGTAATCATTGATATGAGTGGTTCTGTAGAAGCCATAAAAACAGGATTACAGTTTAGTGCAATAGGAGCACAGCACATTTGGATTGGTGCAGTAACACCAACTGCAAATGTTGAAGTAAATCCTGAAGTAATTATTCGAAAATTATTAAGCATTAGAGGAATGCATAATTATAATTATGAAGATTTTACCAATGCTGTAGATTTTTTTGAAGATCACTTTTTAGATTATCCATTTCACACTTTCATAGAAAAAGAATTCCCATTTCAAGACACCGAAAAAGCATTTCATTATGCCGCTAAATATAAACCTTACAGGGTTTTAATAACAATATAAAAGGAGTAAAATTTCAAAAGCTTTTTGTCTCCATGTTTTGTTACTGTTTTTTTATAATGGCTCACACAATTTTGGATGTGCAACTAAAGTAATGCGCAAAGACTTTAGGAATTTCAAAATCATCTATATATAAATGATTGTAAAACTATAGAGAAGAAGTTTTTTAATTCTTCTCTATAGTTTTTAGTTTACAAGGTTTTTGAACTTATATGTTCGAAAAGCAAATCGAATTTGTCTCCAAGTTTTTTCTTAAGGCGTTGCTTCGATTTTTTAACCGCTTCAGTTGTAATTCCTAATAATTCGGCGATTTCGGTATTATTAAATTGTAGTTTTTGCAATAATAATATTCGTTTATTAGAATCTGTAATTTCAGGAAAATCTTCTTCCAGTAAACGATAGAATTCCGGATATTCTTTCTGAAATTCTCTCTTAAAACTATTCCAGTTTTCATCAGTCATTAAATGCGATTCCAGTAAAGTACTTAAATTTCCTTTTTCAAGACTATGAGATGGTGATTGTTTAATTTGCTCAATCTCATGTTTTAATCTCTTGATTTGATTGTTTTTATCTTTTAGATAGGCAACATGAGAGTTTAAGTTTTCGTTTACCTCAGATAATTTTTGTTCGCTTTTAAATTTTTCAGTTTTTAAAGAAGTAACATTTTGCTTGTATTCAAATTGCCTTTTTTTCAAATGTTTCTTAAAAATAAAGTAAAGAGTGATAAGCAATACAAAAGCCAAAATGGTAATAATTGCATAAATGTTTTTAACAGAAGTTTCGTGTTTGTATTGCGCTTTTGTACGGTTTATATTTTGTTGAAATTTTGTTTTCTGAATCATCCAGTTTGACTTATTAATAGCCATATCGCCATCTTTGGTTTCCAGAGAATCCTGAAGAATAAGCATTCGTCTTCTTAACATCAGTTCATTATCCGTTTTACCTTGTTTTTGCAAAATTTCTAATTGAATCTGAATTATCTGGAGTTCAGATTTTTCAAAATACTGTTTTGAACGGGCAATATCTTGTGCATCATTTAAAACTTGAATTGCCTCTTCAAAATTTTTGTCAGCCACATACAATTCTGCCAATAGGATAGAAGCATACATTGTATTCTGGTCGCTTTTTTGAGATTTTGAGATGCTAATGTCTTTTTTAACTAAAGAAATAGCGGTTTTAAAATCCCCTTTTTTCTGTTTTACGACTGCTAAATTTCCAAGAGCTTTAGCATATCGAACCTCATCCTGAACTTGTTTTGCTAAAGTAGCAGTTTGTAGAAAATAAGATTCAGCATTTTTTAAATCTAACGTATTTAAATAGTTAATACCAATATTATCAAGAATTGAGGCATACTCCGCAGTCTTTCTTGAAGTATGTTTTTTGGCAAGATTTAAGTAATAAGTAGATTCTTTATAGTCGCCAAGCGTTTGCATAATCCATCCAATTTTTTTGAAGGATTCACCGGGTTGAATAATTTTTTCTGACGTTAGTTTCTCAATTTGATCAAGTACTTTAAGCAATACAGGAGTCATCTGGATATAATTTCTGTAGTGATAAAGATAACTTACATAATTGAGCTGAGTCCAGATTTCAATATTTAGCTCATTTAAAAGTTTGGCTTTTTTAATAGATTGTAAATAGTAAAAATCGCTTTTGTTGTTTAACGAGTTGTAAAAATCGCTATATCCGTTGGCAAGTAACGCTTCGTAAAAAACACTGTAATATTTATTTTTAGTAAGAGGTTGTAGGTAGTTTTTTAAGGCGATAGTATCCGTATCAAAAGATTTTTCCTGCTCTAAAATTGCCTCAAAATTTTTGCTGTTAATTTCAAAAGAGGACACTCGGATTTGAGCATTTTGTGCCTTTAGTTGAAACACAAAAAAAAGTAAAAAGATACAGTAGGTTTTTTTTAAAAGCATTTGGTTCTTGGCTGTAGTATTTGTTTTTGGGATTGTAAAAATAGTAAAAAAAATAACTTTAGAGTAAGGAGTACTTTATAATAAGCTGATTTTGCAGGTTTTCGAAGTTTAAAATGTCCCCCTTTTGTCCCCCCTTGCTTTTATTGAAAGTATAACTGATGCTTTAAATTTGTCAATATACTCCTCATGTTTTTTTTAGATAATTTCAATTGTTAAATAAAAGATATTTAGAGTTGGTGTTTTTAGAAATCACTATTAACTTCTCATTTTATATATGAAAAAAAAAATACTATTCTTCTTATTATTTAGCATATTAAAACTTCATAGTCAAACAACCGCTGGATATTTAAGCTCAACCATTGAACCTTGGGGATTGCCTACAAATATTAATGCAATGAATACCGTTTATGGCTCAGATTGGTCTCAGTATAATTATAATACAGTAAACGTAACTGCTCTTTTTGATGCTAACAGAAAATTTATTTGGATAGAAGGTAGTAATAGTAGTACTAGTCAAATGATAACTTTTCTTACCGATAATGCTACAATCATAGAAAACTGGGTTAATGCAGGAGGAACTTTACTGATAAACGCAGCTACAAATTTAAGTTTACCACCTTATAATGTAGGTTTTGGTGTTACTAGTGAGTTTATTTATTCGTTAACTGCAGTAGCAGTAGACAATTCTGATCCTTTTTTTACTTTATCTCCCTATCAGCCTGTAACAGTTACAAATTATCAGGGACAAGCCATTGCACACAATACTTTTTCTGGTGTAGGATTAAACAATATTTTAACTTCTCCTTTAGGAGCAACAATTTTGGCCGAAAAGAAAATAGGTTCAGGATTGGTTCGTTTTTCAGGATTAACAACTCCATGGTTTGAAAATACAACTTGGGGACCAAAAGTTGAAATACTAAATTTATTGTATAGAATGATAAGTAAGCTTACAAGTGAATCTGGTATTACAGTTATAAACCCGGTAACAATGGTTTGTGGGGGCGAATCTGATGCTGTTCAGTTTACTATATATGATGATAAAACATCGCCCAATAATCTTATTGTCTCCACAACTTCTTCAAATCAAACTCTTATTCCCGATACAAATTTAGTACTTTCAGGTACAGGCGCTTTGCGTACCCTTGATTTGACAAGTATTGTAGGTCAGTCAGGAACGACAACAATATCAGTAAAGATAACAGATGAAGATGCAAATACTTATACTCAAACTTTTACAGTGACTGTTAGTGATACTGAACTTCCTGTTGTAAAAACAAAAGATATTACAGTTCAGCTAGATGCAAATGGAAATGCAACTATTACGGCCGATCAAATCGATAATGGTTCGACAGATAATTGCGGTATTGCTTCGAAGACGCTTGATAGAACTAATTTTAGTTTTGACGATTTGGGAGAAAACACTGTGACATTAACTGTGAAAGATTTAACGGGTAATACAAGCACAAAAACTGCCATTGTAACAATTCCTTTAAAATGTCCTACCGATATTATCGTAAACAACAATGATCTGAATAAATGTGGTGCTATTGTTAATTATAATTTTGAAAACAAACAAACAAAAGCACTCATTCTAGGTGGATATAATTATGATTTGGGCTCGGATGTGAAACAGAAATTAGAAAACACTCGTGAATTTGATGTAGTAGATCTGATAGATATATCGACTTTTACCCCTGATTTAGCAGTTTTAAAAAAGTATGATGTTATACTTGTTTTTACTTCTTATGGTATTATTGGAATGCCTAGTCTAGGTGACGTTTTGGCTCAATATATTGATAATGGTGGTGGTGTTGTAGACGCTGCTTTTGAGAATGGCAACCAAGCTATTAATGGGTTGTATAATACAGCTGCATATAGAGTTCTTATTCCAGACAATAATGTTCGAAAACCATTCTCTAGCTTGGGTACAATCGATTCTCCAAATCATCCGATCATGAATAATGTGGAATCATTTAATATAGGATCATTCGGCCACCGATCCGGCTCTACACAAATAGCTCCTGGCTCTTATGTAGTTTCACGTTATGACGATAACGCCATGTTGGTTATTGCAAGAGAAAATGTAGGTTTAAAGCACGCAAGACGTGTGAGCTTGAATTTTTTCCCCATTTCAACCACGGCGCTTAACCAAGGTTGGGATGCATCTACAAATGGGGATGTAATAATGGCAAATGCTTTAAAATGGGTAGGAAGATCTTTAATAATAAAACGAATTGCCGGATTGCGTAGTGGAAGTTTATTTCCGGTTGGAACCACCACAAATACATTTGAAGTTACAGATAAAAATAATGTTATACACACTTGCTCCTTTAAGGTTACCGTAAAAGATACTGAAGTTCCTATTGTAGTAACAAAAGATATTACGGTTCAATTAGATGCTTTAGGAAAAGCATCCATAACCGAATCTCAAATTAACGACGGTTCAACGGATAATTGCTCGATTGATAAAATAACTTTAGACAAAACCACTTTTGATTGTACAAACATTGGAGTAAATACAGTAACACTTACAGTTTTAGATGTTAACGGAAATTCGGATTCAAAAACTGCAATTGTAACTATTGAAGACAAAATAAAACCAATAGTTGCCACAAAAGATATTTTGGTGCAATTAGACGCTTTAGGAAAAGCAACTATAGCCGAATCTCAAATCAACGACGGTTCAACGGATAATTGCTCGATTGATAAAATAACTCTAGATAAAACCTCTTTTGATTGCTCTAATATTGGTGTAAATACCGTAACACTTACAGTTTTAGATGTTAACGGAAATTCGGATTCTAAAACTGCAATTGTTACGGTTGAAGATAAAACAAAACCAACAGTTGCCACAAAAGATATTTTGGTGCAACTAGATGCTTTAGGAAAAGCAACTATAACCGAATCTCAAATCAATGATGGTTCAACGGATAATTGCTCAATTGATAAAATAACGCTGGATAAAACAGATTTTAATTGTTCGAATATTGGCGCAAATACAGTAACACTTACAGTTTTAGACGTAAACGGAAATTCGGATTCCAAAACAGCAATTGTTACAGTTGAAGATAAAATAAAGCCAATAGTTGCCACAAAAGATATTTTGGTGCAATTAGACGCTTTAGGAAAAGCATCTATAACCGAATCTCAAATCAACGACGGTTCAACGGATAATTGCTCAATTGATAAAATAACGCTGGATAAAACCGATTTTGATTGTTCGAATATTGGCGTAAATACAGTAACGCTAACAGTTTTAGATGTCAATGGAAATTCAGACTCCAAAACTGCAATTGTTACCATTGAAGATAAAACAAAACCAATAGTTGCCACAAAAGATATTTTGGTGCAATTAGATGCTTTAGGAAAAGTAACTATAACCGAATCTCAAATTAACGACGGTTCAACTGATAATTGCTCGATTGATAAAATAACTCTGGATAAAACTACTTTTGATTGCTCTAACATTGGTGCAAATACAGTAACACTTACAGTTTTAGACGTCAACGGAAATTCGGATTCCAAAACAGCAATTGTTACGGTTGAAGATAAAACAAAGCCAATAGTTGCCACAAAAGATATTTTGGTGCAATTAGATGCTTTAGGAAAAGCAACTATAACCGAATCTCAAATTAACGACGGTTCAACTGATAATTGCTCGATTGATAAAATAACGCTGGACAAAACCTCTTTTGATTGCTCGAATATTGGCACAAATACAGTAACACTTACAGTTTTAGATAAAAATGGAAATTCAGCGTCAGGAACGGCTGTCGTGATTGTAGAAGATTTGATTGCCCCAAATGTTATCCCCAAAAACATTACAGTCCAACTTGATGTTACAGGAAAGGCAGAAATTGTTCCGGCGCTGATTAATAATGGTTCAACGGATAATTGCTCGATTGACAAAATTACTTTGGATAAAACCACATTTGATTGTACCAATATTGGTGCAAATAATGTCACTTTGACCGTTACAGATGTTAATGGAAATTCGGCTTCAAAAGTTGCGGTTGTAATAATAGAAGATAAAATTGCGCCTATCATAGTTACACAAGATATTACGGTTGAATTAGATACTACAGGAAATCTTATCATAAATGAATCACAAATTGATAATGGTTCTACCGATAATTGCAAAATCGCAACAAGAGTATTAGATAAAACCACATTTGATTGTACTAATATTGGTATAAATACAATAACATTAACCGTTACAGATTCCAGCGGAAATTCGGCTTCGAAAACCGCAAACCTTACAATTTTACCGCTTTCTATACCAACATTTTTTAATACTACCCAAAGTTTTTGTGTGGTAGATAATGCGAGTGTTGGCGATATCGAAGTAAAAGAAACCAATGTAAAATGGTTTAGCGATGCTAGTTCGTCTCAGCCATTAGCATTAAATACGTTACTAAAAAGTCAAACATATTATGCGGCAAATTTTAAAGGGAGTTGCTATAGCCAAAAAGTTCCTGTAACTATAATTGTGAACGATGCTGCGGCTCCAACAGGAAATTCTGTTCAATATGTTTGTAAAGAAAAAGAAACCTTAATTACAGATCTTGTTACCAATGAACAAGAAATTCTTTGGTACGACAGAGCTTCAGGAGGTAGTCCGCTAAACGGATTTACGGTTTTAGAAGATAAACATAAATACTACGCGGCATTTGTAGGAGCAGAATGCGAAAGTTCTCAAAGGCTTGAGGTCGAGGTTATTTTTCGTTATTGTGATGTTGTCGTACATAATGGTATATCAGCCAATGGTGACGGAGTAAATGACTTTTTTGATATTGAAGGTGCAGATACTTTTAAAGACAATAAACTGGAAATTTTTAACAGTTGGGGAAGTTTAGTTTTCGAAACTACAAGTTATGGAAAGGAAGATAATAAATTTAAAGGTTACGCTAATAATGGGCTCGGAGGCGGGAATGGTTTGCTTCCGTTTGGGACCTATTATTATGTATTTAGTTTTACAAACCATGACAATAGTCGCATAACAAAAAAAGGCTTTTTGCACTTAAATCCTTAAACCTACAAATCGAATTATACAAATGAAACTTAAATATATACTTGCCATACTAGTTACTTTTACTATGTTTTCGGGCAACGCACAACAGGACGCTCAGTTTTCAGATTATAAAATTAATATGTCGAGTTTTAATCCTGCTTTTGCGGGTTTCTTTGACGGAAGCATTTTATTACTTAATCGCTCGCAGTATACTGGTTTTGAAGGCGCTCCGGAAACTCAAAACCTTAATGTAAATATTCCTCTTACCATGAATATGGGAGCAGGGTTTAATGTAATAAACGAAAAAGCAGGAGTAACCCAACAATTAATCGTAACCGGAGACTATTCTTACACTATCTATACAAATGATATAAACATGCTTACTTTTGGTCTAAAAGCAGGTTTTAATAGCCTAAATGTCGATTATACGCGACTTGATTTAGGCAATTCTAATGATGACAGTTTCAGGAATAATATAAACAATCAAATAACGCCACGAGTAGGATTAGGTTTTCTATACAATACACAGAGTTGGTTTATTGGAGTATCGTCTCCAAATTTGATTAAAGAAAAATTTGATCCCGATGTTAAGGAGGTTACACTTTCGGCCAAACCTCAAATTTACTTTACAACAGGATATCAGACAGCGCTTAGTGATGACCTTCTTTTTAAACCTTCAATATTGGCAAAAGCAGCTTCAAATGTACCTTTTGCAATAGATTTTGCTTTTAACTTTGAGTATATGCAACAATTTCGTTTTGGAGTTTCATACCGATTAAATTCTGCGGTGACCGCCATGATGGGAATTAATATATTACAGGACTTTCAGGTAGGATACGCTTACGATTATAACACAAACGATTTGGGTAAATATGCTCAATCGTCTCACCAGTTTTACCTTAAATACATTTTTAAACAAGCCAAAAACATGCGTCGCAATTGTGGTTGCAGTTTTACTGATCCGGTAAACAATATTGGTTTTTAAGAAGATTCCAATAAAAAAAGAGCCTCCCAAAACATCTGATTTTTGGAGGCTCCTTTAAGATCTTTTGATTATGTCATTTTAAAGAAATTCTAAAAAGCTTGTGCAAAACTAATTGTTAGGCGCGTACCATTTTCTTTTACATAATTCATATTGCTCGACTGCCATTGCGAAATAACTGTGTAATAATCTTTATTAAATAGATTTTCGACTCCCAAGCGAATAGTGCTTTTTTCTTTGAAAGTGTAACTCGACGAAAGATTAAAAGCCGTAAAAGATTTTATAGGTCCCGTTCCATAAGTATACGCTCCATTTACAGGTTGAAATCTGTCTCTACCAGTAGTGCTAATCATTTGTAGAAAAATAGACCAATCTTCTAAAGGTCTAAAAATAGTATAAGCAGTTATTTTTGGCGGATTGATACGATCTCCACCTAAGTAAACTTTTTTGTCTGTTAGTTCACGTTTTCCTTCGGTAAAAGAATAATTCGCTCCAATATCCATTTTCGAAAAAAGACGATATTTTGCTGACAATTCAAAACCATAAATTTTTTCAGGTGAGCGTGAAATCTGCGGATTTCCATCAATATAAACATACGAAGCTCCTAATTTTGATGTGCTATAATATACCGCTCCTTCATAAGAAAGTTTGTCCAGAGATCCAGAGAAACCAAATTCATAATTATTTGCCGTAACAGCTTTTATCGAAGTATTGCTTACCGTATTTTCTTTTGCAGCACGCAAAACCAAACCTAAATCGGCCACGCTGAAACTCTGAGAAAAACTAACAAAAGGTTTAAATAAGCTCCATTTCGTATAACGTAATCCTGCATTAAACATAAGAGCATTAAAATCTAATGCTCCGCCATTTACGGCAATACCACCCCCAACATAAGTTCCGTTTACATAATTACGAATACCAATAGTAGTATAATCCGGGACATCAATATTTACGTTTTCAAGCCTTAAACCAGTTTTAAAAACCAGATCTGGACCAAACATGTTTTTAAGCTGAAAATAAGGAGCTAAATTGTTCATCTTCATTTCAGGAATTACCAATCGTCCATCAGTAAGATGTGTATCAGTAATATCCGAAAGAATATCTAATCCATACGTTAAATTACCAGATATAAGAGAACTAAATTCATATGGTGTATTTAAATTTAGGCGAAAACCCAGTTTCTTACTTTGTGTAGCAGGTTGTCCGTTATTTTCAAAAAAGTCACTATAGTTAATTAACGTAAGATAATCTTGAAAATAAAGCGTAGCATTAACATCAGTATTGCCAATAATGTTTTTTCCAATATAGCTTAAACTTGCGTTATGATTGTATGGAGTCCCTTCAGGCTCGCCCGGGCGTTGTCCTTTAACCCCAATAGTTGGCGAATCAAAATTACCATAAACACCTGCTTTTGCAACATAATCAGTATGTTGCGTACTTTGGAAATAGTTATACATTACTTCCAATCGATTATTTGAATTGATATCATAACCAATTTTCGCAAAAGCATTGTAGTTTTTAAGATCATTCATACCATATTCCGGCGAAAGCACGCGACCTTTGGCATCACGATAAAGACCCGTTTCTTCATAGCGACCGCTAACAACATAATCTATCTTTTTTACTTTTCCGGAAAATAACTGAGACACAAAGAAACCAGCCGTTTCTTTTGGTTTTACAAGAGAGAAATTTGTTCCAACCTCAGTCGATCCGCTTATGGTTTTGTCTGTGTTTGCCTTTTTTGTAATATAATTTATCAAACCACCATCTGCGCCATTTCCGTAAATAGCCGTTGCGCCTTTAATTACTTCAACACGATCTAAAACAGTAGGATCTAGAGAACGCATATCTTTAGCACCATCTCTTAAAGGTGTAGATTGCGGAATACCATCGATCATAACCAATACACGACGACCACGTAAAGTCTGACCTAAATTTTGAGTTCTATTAGTCGTAAAACCCAAACCTGGTACAGATGCACCTAAGATGTCACTAAGATTAGAACTTATGCTTAATTGTTGTTGTATTTGCTTTTTAGACAATAAAGTAACTGAAGACGGAACTTCGTCTAGAATTTCTGCTTTTCTAGAGGCAGAAACTACAATTTCTTGTAATTCGTTATCAGCTTCTTTTTTATCTTTTAAGACAGTATCCTGATTTTTAACGTTTTTATCTTTTTCGGTTTTAGAGTTTGTTTTAGAAATTTGCTGAGCAGAGAGCGAACTCATAGCGAGAAACACTAGAAGTAGAGTAGAAATTCGTATCATTTGGTTATTTAGACTTAATTAAAATAGCAATACAAATATATAAAAGCAATTAAAAACGGGAGCAGATAATGCAGCTGTTTTTATTAAAAAAAAACGAAATTTATATTGATAGTGTTGATAATCAGTGTGTAAAAGAGGTGTTTTTATACCGATAATTTTAGCTTTAAAGTTAATTTTAGTAAGACAATTAAATTAAAAATGAGTTTTTTAGGACAAATTAGACCCTTGTTTATTGCGTTTGGAAGTAATACAAACTAATTTTTAAAGTTGGATTCTTAGATTTTTGAAACATTTTATATCGATTAGAAAGAAACTGAAGCTTTTTTTAAATTTGTTAGTAAATAATAAATTATCGTCTTTTTTTTAACAGATGAAAAAATAAATTATATCTATATTTGATAAGAATAGGATCATTTATTAATTTAAAAATATTTGGAATGGAAAGAGCTATAAAACTAAAAGTTCGTAAGGAGTTGGATAGTAAACAACAATTGAATATAATTAAATTAAAAGGGAGTTTAATTTCTAAAGGATATACCGAGATTATTCATATTCTGGATCAGGATGATGAATTTCATATCAATTCTTTTGAAACTCCAGTCGAAACAAAAACGGAAGTTCAGGAATTTATCAATGCATTTATAATTAAGGAGGATTTGGCTGATACAATATCGCTTTTTAGATAAATCTTATTACCAGTATAATCATAGTATACAAAAACCTCCATTAGAAATAATGGAGGTTTGTTTTTTATATCGATACAACTTCAAATTTGATCTGCATTGAGTCTGAATTTTTAAAAACATCAATTCCTTATACAAACAAAAACTATAAAAATTTTGTATAGAATTGAGTTAGTTTAGTAACCGCTTGATCTACATATGCAGGTTTCCAATACGTTTCGATATGAGTTGCACCTTCAATAAGAAATAGTTCCTTGTTTTTTGCATTAGTTGATTTAGCAAATGCATCTTCAGACATATAATAAGAGTCCGCTTTACTGCCTGCAATCATCAGTAAAGGCTGTTCAATTAAATCCATGTTTGTTGACGCATCCCAAGTCATTAAATCCAATAAACTGCTTAAAGTATATTTTGCGCTAGAATTTGGATGAGGGTAAGTTATCGAATAATATTCAATTCCTTGTCGGTACAAATCAACAGGAATACTTGCAATTTGTTCCTTAGTTAAAAGAGTTGTACTATTGTTTGCATATAAAATTTCGCCTCCTGCAGCTTCTTGCGCTCTTGCATCCGAAGCTTGTTTTAATCGTTCTTGAATTGTAGAAATTTGAGAATTCATGTAACCGTTACGTCTTACAAGTCCCGAGTTAAACATGCTCAAAGTAGCTACAGATTTAAAACGTTTGTCTGATTGCGCTGCTTTTAAAGAGTAACCGCCACCGCCACAAATACCAAGTAAACCAAGTCTTGAAGCATCAACGCCAGCATATTGAGAAATAAAATCAGCCATCGAATAGATATCTTCAATTCGGTTTGCTGGTTTATCTACATTTCTAGGAAAACCGCCGCTACCGCCTTGATAAGCTGCATCTGCCGCAATGGTAATATAACCTTGTTCGGCTAAGTGTTGCGCATATAAACCTGCAACTTGTTCTTTTACACCACCGTTTGGATGCGCAATTACAATGGCTGGATATTTATTTGCCGGATTATAATTGGGCGGTGTATAAACGTTGGCAACTATAGTGATATCTTTAATTTTGTAGCTAACAGGGTTAATGTTTACTCTTCCTTTTACATTTTCTGTAAGAGCGCCATCATATACTAATGTATATGGGTTTTTGGTATTTTCATTATTTTTCATATTAATATTTTTTAAAATTTCTTTCATAGAACTGCTTTCTGCAGGACCTACTTTATTTTTAAGAATGTCTGCTATAGTATATAATTGTGTTTCCGTAATCCCGTTATAAATACCAACATTAATATGAGAACGCAGTTGTGGTTCGGCATTGCCTAAACTTGCCAATGTAGTTATAGTTACTATTTCGCGGGTTTTAAAATCTAAAATGTCACGACTGAAAATATCTGCAAAAAGATGTTCCTTTAAAAAAATATCAATAATTGGAGCAAAATCAGCAGTACTTGTTTTCATCTCCTTGCCTAAAAGTTTAGTTTGCAATGCCGTTCCTCTTTTTAGTTTGTTTTCATTGGCTGCAATAGAAGAGGGCGTTTTTCCAATTTCATCGTGAATTCCATTCTTTTTGCGTTCTTCCAGAACCGTAATAAAAGTACTTAATGCATTAAGTGAGCGCGGAAAACCTGCATAAGCATATATTTGAACTATTATTTCTTTGATTTCGTTAATGTTTAAACCAGCATTTAATCCGCTGTTCAATGCAATGCGAAGTTGTTGAGTGTCGCCTTTGGTTGTAAATGCGGCAATAGGAATTATACTTTGTTCTTTATTAGTTAATGGTTTGTCAGTTTTCATGTTGGTCTGAGCGTTTAAAGAAGTTATAACTCCAAGTTGAATTGTTAAGACTATTAAGAAAGAAATATGTTTTATCTTTTTCATATTCAGTTGTTTAAATTGATAAAGCAAATTTCGATAAATTAAAAAGTATGGAGCTTATATCAATTACGGAATTACTTACCAATATTACGGATTGAGAAATGTTTAAGAAAAAGCGGTTATTTATTTTATAGCTTTGTGTAAAGAAAACCATATTTACGATGGATGATATTATAAATTTTGATACCATAAGCCAGTACAACGCTTTTAATAAACAAGAAACTTTACACCCTTTAATAAGTCTTGTTTATTTAGATAATGCAGCGCCAAGACAACAACGAAAATTGAATTATAGTTTTTACACTGTTTTTCTCAAACAAGTTTATTGTGGCGATTTGCGTTATGGACTGAGTAATTATGATTATGAGCAGGGAACTTTAATTTTTTTGGCACCGGGGCAGGTTATTGGTCAAAATAGTGACGAATATTATCAACCTCAAGGTATTGCATTGGTATTTCACCCAGATTTGCTTCACGGTACATCGTTGGGGAAAACGATACAGAACTATAGTTTTTTCTCTTATTCTTCAAACGAATCACTTCATTTATCCGAAGAAGAAAAACAAATAATTTTAGATTGTTTTACTAAGATTAATTACGAATTGAAACACGCGATTGACAAACATAGTAAACATTTAATTGTAGCAAATATTGAATTGTTTTTAGATTACTGCACGCGTTTTTACGATCGCCAGTTTATAACCAGAGATGTAGTTCATGTTGGAATTTTAGAGCAATTTGAAGAACTGCTTAATACCTATTTTTCTTCTGATAAACCTTTAAAAATGGGACTTCCTGCGGTTGCTTATTTTGCCGAAGAACTTAATTTATCGGCTAATTATTTTGGAGATTTAATAAAAAAAGAGACAGGCAAAACGGCACAGGAATACATACAATCTAAAGTGATTGAAATTGCCAAAGAAAGAATATTTGACCAAAGTAAATCTTTAAGCGAAATTGCTTACGCGCTAGGTTTTAAATATCCACAGCACTTTACCAGATTGTTTAAACAAAGAGTTGGAGTTGCACCAAAAGAATACAGAGCCTTGAATTAAATTTTATATGTTTTTTCAAATGTTTTATTAAAGTGTAGTCTACTTTTTTAGGGATTTTAATTTTAAATTTGAATATATTTAAAGTATAAAAACTTACCATGAATAAATCTCAAAGCGTTACTGACTATCCAAATAATAATACCATTTTTATGGTGTGGAATTTTAAAGATCAGACCGATATAAAGCCCGCATTCGAAAAAATTTGTTCATTGGTAAATAACCTGAACAAATCTTTTACCATTAGAATTCCTGATGGGCGAAGTAGTTGTGTAATGGGTATTGGTCATGATGCATGGATAAAATTGCAATTGCCAACACCTTTGCCTAAAGAGTTGGTAAATTTTGAATCTATTAATGGTGGAAAGCACAGTGCAAAGGCGACATCTGGCGATCTTCATTTTCATTTAAGAGGACTAAACATGGCAATTTGTTTTGATATGGCGACAGCGATTTCAAATGTTTTACAACCTGTAGCCGAATGTTTGGATGAAATTCATGGATTTAGATATTGGGATGGTCGGTCTATTATTGGTTTCGTAGATGGCACAGAAAATCCGATAGGCGAGGAACGAAAGTTTTTTGCAGTAGTAGGAGATGAGGATTCTACATATAAAGGTGGTAGTTATCTCTTTGTTCAGAAATATTTTCACAATATGAAAAACTGGGAAAGTCTATCAACTGAAGATCAGGAAAAAGTAATTGGAAGGTATAAAATGAACGATATCGAAATGGACGATAATGTAAAACCTAATAACTCGCATAGCGCTCTTACGAGCATAACTGACGAAAATGGGAATGACTTGAAAATTGTACGTGACAATATGCCTTTTGGGAATCCATCAAAAGGAGAGGTTGGTACATACTTTATTGCTTATGCAAGCACATTTAGCACCACAAAAAAAATGTTAGAAAACATGTTTATCGGTAATCCACCGGGAAATTATGATCGAATATTAGATTTTAGTACAGCGCAAACCGGAGCATTGTTTTTTGTCCCAACTTTAGAGGTATTAGACGAATATTCCAGTGAAACTAATGCTTAATTTTTATAATCGATTTATTCTTTCATAAATTTTCGGGTCGTGCTTTTTAATTTTAATTTTTACATATTTTGACGCGGGCATATTGCTATCCTTCACCACATTATTAACAGAAACCAAAACATTTGTTTCTGGAAAATAGGTAACCGTGTTTTTCTCAGGAATTTGATAAGAAACAATAATAAACAAAGGCGCAATTCGTTCGATATCATCATCATAATTAAATAGATCTACTATATCTCCAGATTTAAGTCCCGCTAGTTCAATATCTTTTTGATTCATAAATATTACCCTACGTTCATTTTTTATACCACGATATCGATCATCAAGACCGTATATTGTGGTATTAAACTGGTCGTGAGTTCGAGTTGTTGCCATCATATATTCATCAGGAGCAAGCTCGTTGTTTGGCACTGTGGTTAATGTAAATGGCACTCTGTCTCCAAATTCTTTTGTAATAAATTGCCCATGTCGTGCCGCATTGGGCAGGTAGAAACCTCCTTTTTGACGTACTCTAGCATTATAATCTTCAAAACCCGGAATGCACTTTTCAATGTCATCTCTCACAGCATCGTAACTATCATGATAACGTTGCCAATTAATAACCGTTTTGTTTCCTAGCGTTGCCATAGCCATTTTGCATACAATCTGAGTTTCATTAATAAGATTATCAGATACGGGTTTCAAAATTCCTTTTGATGATTGTACGACACCCATCGAGTTTTCGGTAGATATAAACTGTGCTTCTCCATTAACTATATCAATATCACTTCGTGAAAGCGTAGGCAATATTATAGCTTCCTGTCCATGAATTAAATGAGTACGATTGAGTTTTGTTGATACACACACGGTTAAATTGAGTTTTCTTATGGCATTTGCTGTAAAAGTTGTGTCTGGTGTTGCCGATAGAAAATTGCCGCCCATACAAAACAGTAATTTTACTTTTTCTTCATCCATTGCTTTAATAGCTCGAACAACATCATATCCATGTTTGCGTGGAGGATTAAAACCATAGAAGCTTTGCAAGCGATCAAGTTGTTCATCGGTAGGTTTTTCATCAATCATCATAGTCCGATTTCCTTGCACATTGCTATGACCTCGAACAGGGCAAACGCCTGCACCTGGCTTACCAATGCTTCCTTTAAGTAACAAAATATTTAGAATTTCTCGAATCATCTCCACACCATTAGGCTGCTGCGTAAGTCCCATTCCCCAACAAACAATAATTCGCTTATTTAATGCGATCATTTCGGCAGCTTCATAAAGTGCTTCTTTTGCAACACCCGAAAGAGCTACAAGTTCATCAAGATTGTAATTTTCAAATTGTTTAAGAAAAGCGTCATAACCCGTAGTTTTTTCTTTGATGAAGTCATAATCAAATACCTTTTCGGGGTTTTTCTTTTCAAATTCAATTAACATAATTTCGAGAGCTTTTAATAAAGCCATATCTCCATTAATTTTTACAGGCAGAAAAAGATCTGCAAGTTTAACACCGCCGCGAAGAATTCCGTTAACTTCTTGTGGATTATGAAAACCCATTAAACCAGCTTCGGGTAATGGATTAATAGCAATAATTTTTGCCCCATTTTTTTTACCTCTCGATAATGCACTCATCATTCGTGGTGCGTTAGTTCCTGGATTTTGACCAATAATGATAATGAGATCGGTATCATAAAAATCATCCAATGTTACAGTACCTTTTCCAATTCCGATAGTAGGTCTTAATGCAGAACCTGATGTTTCATGGCACATATTAGAACAGTCAGGCATATTGTTAGTACCATATTCTTTAGCAAAGAGCTGATAAAGAAATGATGTTTCATTGCTTGTTCTTCCAGAGGTATAAAACGCAGCTTCATCAGGCGATTCTAACTTATTAAGATGCTTTGCTATTTTTTCAAATGCATTATCCCAACTTATAGGTTGATAATGTGTACCGTTTTGAGGAAGATACATTGGCTCGGTCAATCTTCCCATTTTTCCAATTTGATAATCGTCTAGTTTGGCAAGTTCGTAAACCGAATTTTGTTTAAAAAAGTCTGCTGTAACTTTTTTAGTTGTTGCTTCCTCTGCCAATGCTTTAGCGCCATTTTCACAGTATTCGCCTAGTGGAGATCGCTCATCATCAGGATCAGGCCATGCACAACTCGGACAATCAAAACCACCAACCTGATTCATTTTAAACAAAGCTTTTGTACCACGAACAAGAGTTTTTTCTTCAATAAGATCACTAAAGGCAGCTACTACAGCAGGTACACCTGCAGCCCAAGTTTCAACTTTTGTTAGCTTTAGGTCTAATAGTTTATAAGGATTTTCAGCGTTTGGTTCTTTCGCAATTTTATCGTCGATGCCTTTTTTAGATTTATCTTCTTTCATGGCTTTTGTATTTGATTGGTGTAAAAATGAAGATTTTGAATGATTCTAATTCGTGTAAGAAGTTAGAATTGTAACCTGATTGCTAGAATTGTAGATGTTAAATCTATCTTCTTTTAGAAAACCCAAAAGAGTAATATCAAATTCAATAGCGAGCTCAACGGCAAGACTAGATGGAGCACCTATAGCAACAACAATTGATATACCTGCCATCGCAGCTTTTTGAATCAACTCAAAACTTGCTCTACCGCTAAGTAATAAAATATAGCTGTTCAACGGCAATAAATTGTTAGCCAAAGCGCGACCAATTAGTTTATCCAATGCATTATGTCTCCCAACATCTTCCTGTAAGAATACAAGTTCACCTTCGATGGTAAAAAGTGCCGATGCATGAATACCGCCTGTCAAAGTAAAACTACTTTGGGCCGTTTTTATTTTTTGTGGTAATTGATAAAGAACATCTGTAGATAAGCTTAGTTTAGAATTCTCTATATGCTTAAAAGAACTAACTGTTTTAATGGATTCAATAGAGCTTTTTCCGCAAACGCCACAACTCGAAGTTGTGTAAAAATTCCTGTCCGATTGTTGTAAATGAGGAACGAAATTATCTACAAGATCAACCTGAACTACATTCTTTTTTTGTGATAAACATTCCTTTTGCGAATGATACACTTTTTTGATATTTTGAAACGAAGAAATAATACCTTCCGTAAATAAAAAGCCAATCGCAAGGTCAAAATCATTTCCTGGCGTACGCATGGTTACTGAGATATTCTTATGCGTTTTTTTATCCTCAGAACCATAACTGATTCTTATTTCAAGTGGCTCTTCTATAGAGAGAATATCAGAGTAGAATGAGCTTTCTGCACCATTTACTTTTCTAATGTATATATCTTTAATAGAAACTAATTCCGACTCGTTCATTTCCATGTAAATTCACTTAAGTTGATACGTAAATTTAATCAAAAAATGAATATAAACGAAGTCTTGTTTTGGAAATTGAGTACTATAATAGGATGAAAATCAATATTATTTATGAAGGAAAATGTTAACGCTAGGATCTTTGTTTGTAGTTAATGTAAATATTTTTGTCCAATAATATTCAGGATGTTGTTTGTTGTTTGTTTTGTTGCCAAATACAACAATGCAATAAGAATGGCGCGAATAATTAGTTTGTACTTTTTTAAATCAAAAGCCGAAAAATATTGATAATAGAAAATTGCTATATAAAGAAAGGTTAATATGGTCAGATAAAGATTTACCTGAAGAAGAAATTCTTTATTATCAATAAAGATCATTAAGATTGGTAAAATAAGGCTAAGTGTTAATGTTCCAGCCAGCAAATACATATTGAGTACCAGATTCTCTGTATAGTTTTGTTTGCTTTTTCTGAAGAATAAGTAACTAATAAATGCAATAATTGGAATGTGTAGAAAAACAGTAATTTTTGAGTAGTCTTTTAGGATCTTAAATAATCCGGAAACATTCGTCTCATCATACAAAGCTGACGCTTCTATTTTGCCCCATTTTTTAATAAAATAACCTATGGTTAGCAAAAGAATTACAGTTGCAAAATAATTAAAATGCTTTGTTCTTTTTCCTTGTACATATTCTCGAATACTATGTCCGGGCCTTGTAAAAAGTTCTTTTATCGTGTAGAAAAAGCCTTTATCAAAGTGAAATATTCCGTGAATAAAATCGTGTTGAAGAACGTGCGATAAAGAAAATCGATGTGTTGATGTTGATTGGCTACAATTACTACAAAATTTTCCCGTAATTATTTCATTACAATTTAAACAGTTATTCGTCATTGGTTAATTTTAATGTTTTGGCAATCAATATTGATTCTTTAGTTTTTTTGGTCAGTGATGGTATTACCGGTAGCATAGGTTTTACGAAACTTTTGGCCTAACTTAGTTTGCAAAAAAAGCACTTTAGTTCTGTTTCGTAAAAACTGTTTCGCGAATTTAATTATTTTTTAATATTTAATAAATAAAATATTACTGAACTGTAAAATAAATTTGTACCCGTATTTTATTTAGTTTTTGTATCTGTAACCCTCGAATTTAGATTTCTAGATTTGCTAAAAAAAATAAAATGAACTCGAATCAAAATCATATTTTCATCATTGGCAATGGTGTAATTGGAAAAGCTTTGGCAGTAGCTTTAATTCTAAATGGAAGAAAAGCAACCATTTTGCGAGGAAGTATTGACAACCATCCTGCAAATATTGAAAATATTCAAGTTTTAATTGGAGATGAAATAGTAGAAGCAGAGGTACTGATTAGCTCATTATCGCACTACGAAAAGCTAGACGGGACAATTCTATTAACAAATAAATCATTTGGAAATGCAGCCCTTTCAAATAAGCTGAAAGATAAAACTGGAAAATCTCCAATTGTATTTCTTCAAAATGGTTTGCATATTGAAAACAGTTTTATTGATAAAGATTTTGATGAACTTTACCGATGTGTTTTATTGGCAACCAGTGAATCTTTAGAAAATAACAAAGTACGATTTAAGTTGGTCGCTCCTTCGCCAATAGGTATTATTAAAGGCTCAGATGAAGTGCTAACAGAGATTGTCAACGTACTTGACACAAGTCTTTTTTCATTTAGAAAAGAACAGGATATACAAACTCTAATTTGGAAAAAAGTAATCAGCAATTGTGTATTTAATTCTATTTGTCCATTATTAGAGACCGATAATGGAATTTTTCAACGTAATGAGGAAGTACTAGCAATTGCAAAAACAGTGATCACAGAATGTTTATCAGTTGCAAAAGAGCATGGTATTAATTTAACCACAGACATTGTGTTAGAGAATATACTTGCGATAAGTAAAATGTCTGACGGACAAAAAATATCAACCTATCAGGATATCTTAAATAAACGAGAAACTGAAATAGAAACACTAAATTTAGCTATTGCCAAATCTGCGCTTTTAAAAGGAAATATTGCCGTACCAATTACAGAAATGCTTGGTCAATTAGTAAAAATAAAATCAGAGTTGTCCAGAATTTAATCCTATTTTAAAATTATGAACCCGAAACAATCCAGTCCTTGGAATGAAATATCTCTGGAAGATTATGAAAATCATATGTCTCATAATCTTCAACAAGGCGGGAATCTTATTGTTTCAATGCAATCAAATAATGGTGTACAGTATCATTGAAATAAAAAAAAACTCCAAGATCATTTTGAAGTTTTTTTTTAAGTCATGCTACTATTTAAGATTTTAGATATACTAAAATGTCATTATTAATAGTTTCAGCTTCAGTTGTTGGCATACCATGCGGAAATCCGGGATACGAAATTAATTTTCCGTTTTTCAATAATGCAGCAGCTCTTGGCGCTTGAGCAAAAGGAACTATCTGATCGTCTTCGCCATGCAAAACAAGAACCGGAATGTCTAAACTTTTAAGATCTTCTGTAAAATCAGATTCAGAGAAAGCTTTAATTCCTTCATAATGTGCCAAAACTGAACCCATCATTCCTTGACGCCACCAATTTTGTTTAATTCCTTCCTGAATTGTTTTTCCTTCGCGATTCCATCCGTAAAATGGAATAGGAAAATCATAAAAATATTGTGCTCGGCTAAATCCCGTTCCTTGTCTAATCTCATCAAAAACAGACAATGGAACACCATCAGGATTTGTTTCGTTTTTTATCATAATTGGAGTTACGGCACTAATTAAAATAGCTTTTGCAACGCGTCCTTTTCCGTATTTTGCAGCGTAGCGTACTACTTCACCGCCACCAGTTGAATGTCCGATATGAATAGCGTCTTTTAAATCAAGAGCAGCAGTCAATTCTGCTACATCAGCAGCATAAGTTTCCATATCATTTCCTAGTGCACTTTGACCAGAGCGACCATGTCCGCGTCTGTCGTGTGCAATAACTCTATATCCTTGTTTCAGGAAAAACATCATTTGTGTATCCCAATCATCGCTCGATAAAGGCCATCCGTGGTGAAAAACAATAGGTTGTCCTGTTCCCCAATCTTTATAATAAATTTCTGTTCCGTCTTTTACTTTAATTGTGCTCATCGTTATTTTGGTTTTTAATTAATTAATATATTTTTTGTTTAATGTTTAACGTAGTTGCAAATCCCGAATTATTTTACAATTTCACTTAGTAGTCGTAATAAATCTTCAGGCCCACCGTTAAATTTTGTGCCATTTACAAATAGGGAAGGCGTACCATTTACACCGCTCATCACACCGCTTTCAAAATCAGAATCTATCTTACTTGCCAATTCAGGTTTTTTAATATCAGTATTAAATTGATGAGGATCAAGCTCTAGTTTTTCTGCTAATTCTAATAGAAAATTTTCACTCAAATATTCCTGATTTTCATAAATCGCGTCGTGCATTTCCCAGAATTTCCCTTGCAATGCAGCCGCTTCAGCTACAATTGCAGCCGGACGAGCATATTGGTGCATTTCGGATAACGGAAAGTTTCTAAAAACAAATTCTACCTTAGTTCCGTATTTTTTCATCATTTCTTTAAGAATTGGATATGCTGCTCCGCAATAAGGGCATTGATAATCTCCATATTCTACAATTACGATATCGGCATCTTTTTTTCCTTGTGTATGGTCAGTTTTACTAACCGCTGGTTTTAGTGACATAATTAGTTGGTTTTTAAAGTTTTTCTAAAGCTTCTAGAATTCCATCAGCTCCTGGGTTTACAGCCATTGGCGACAAGTAACTCCATTGTATAATTCCGTTTTTATCGATAACAAAAAGGGCGCGGTTACATTCGCCTTCTTCGGTATTGTATACGCCGTATTTTTTTGAAGTCTCTCCTTTAGCTTCAAAATCAGACAATAAAGGGAAGTGTAAATTTCTAGATTGCGAAAACGCCATATGACACCATTTACTGTCTACCGAAATACCAAAAATTTCGGCATCGTATTTCTTAAAGTATTTCAGCATTTCGTTGTAAAGTGCCATTTGGTCGCTGCAAACTGGACTCCAATCGGCAGGATAAAAAGCTAAAATCACATTTTTACCTTTAAATTCTGATAACGTGATTTTTTGGTCGGGTGTTGCAAATAATGTAAAATCCGGAGCAACGTCATTTTTCTGCAGCATAAGATTTATTTTTTAGGATTAATGGTTGTAATTGGCGTAAACAATGCACAAATTATCAATAGTACTGCGGGCAGGCTCAGTGTCCAGTTTCCTAACGAAGGAAGTAAAAAAGGCACAGTAAATGCTCCCAACAAAAAGCCTGTCCATAACAGTAATAAGTGAATAGCGTTTAGTTTGTATTGTTTTGAATTAGATTCGTCATTACTCATACTTAGCATTGCCGTGTTTCTGGCAAGACTATTTAAAGTTCCGGTAACGAAATCAGTATTTATTTGTTGATTTCCTATTGATGTTACAATCGTATTCATAACTCCTGTCGAAAATCCAATTATGGCGATCGAAAGAGTTGTATTTATATTGCAATAGAGCGAAATAGCTGTATATATTAGCAGTATTCCTGACACGATGTAAAAAGGTAAGGTTTGAATTTTACAATTTTTCCACAATGACAAACACGTACCACTATAAATTCCCAATACAAAACAACCAATTACAGTTAAGGTTGTAATAATTACAGCCCATTTATTATGAGATAAAGCGACTCCTAACTGTGTGGTATTTCCGCTCATAAACGACACATAAATTTTCCATTTAAGAAGTCCCGCTGCATCCAAATATCCTGCAATAAAAGCCAGAAATACGGCTAGTTTCTCTTGCGTTCTAATTTGATTAGAAGTTGTGGTGAGTGCTGTTTGAGAAATCAAAAGGATTATTTTTCAGGTTGAATAAACAATTTACTTTTAGGGAATTTCTCTATTTCACCTTCGGCCAGACCAAAATTGGTTACGATTACATCTTTTGGATTTCCTGCCAACCATTCGCTTAAATCTATAGATTGATAAACTCCGCTGTTAAAACCAATTAAGATTTTACAAACAGTATTTCCCGTATTTTTAATGTAATGTCCTGCACCCATTGGTACGTAACCAACATCTCCGGCATTAAATTGCTCGGTTACAACGGTGCTTTCTGCCAGAAAAACAGACATTTCGGCTTGACCGGAAATATAGTATTGCCATTCGTCAGCATTTGGGTGCCAGTGCATTTCTCTTAAAGCTCCAGGTTGCAATTCGATAATAGATCCTGCCATTGTGGTACTAATTGGAAACTCTTTGCTGGTTACCAATCGTTGTAAACCACCACCCGGAATTATTCTTGGTTGTTGTGAATGTAGTGGATAACGGTGCAAATTGGTTAATTCGATATCTGATTCTTCAAGACGTGGAGCAGCATTAAAGGATAATTCGTCAGGAACAATTCCGGCAGCAAAATAGGCTTCTTTTTGAGGTAAGGCGGCAACTTCTTCTAAAGTTATTCCAAGGTTTTGAGCAACAATTTCCGGTGGCATGCTCGAAACAAAATCAGTAACGCTAAAAGTATGATCTTCGGAAAAATTACCATTATCAAAAATCAAAATAAAATGACATTCTTCAGTTCCTGTTGCTTGTATAGAGTGTCCATATCCTTTTGGAAAATACCAAACATCGCCTGGTTCAAAATTATCAGTATAACTATGACCGTTTGGATGAATAATAGTAGTACGAACCGTTCCCGAAATAACATAAGCCCATTCGGCAGCGTTAGCGTGCCAGTGCAATTCGCGCATACTTCCGGGTTGTAATCTCATCGAAACTCCTGCAATCCCAATAGAAGCAGGAAAATCTGTTACTGATGCTCCTCTTGTTGTACCGCCGTCATTGGTACGTGGTTCTTTTTTTTCTAATTCGTATTTAAAACTTAATGAATTGGTTTTCATGGTGATAGATTTTGATAATTAATTGTACTGGTTTTTAATTCTATTGTAAAGCTATTGAAGATTTGAACGCTCTATGTGTCGTATTCGTTAAATGGGCAAAAAGAGTCGTTGAGTTTAGTAAGTGAAAATTTTAAAGAATAAATTTTGTTTTTCTAAGTTTGAGATAAAAAAAAAATCACTGCGTAAAACAGTGATTCTCTAGGGTATAAGTTGATTTTATCATGTTATTTATAAAGCCATTTTTTAATTAGTTTGGTATAATTTGGCATTATAACAAATACCATCAAAAAGACAATTAAACCTGAGTTTATTAAAGCATCAAAATAATGATTTGCTGGAATTTGCAAAAGTCTTAAAAAGGGGAGTACCAACAACGGAATTAAAAGCGACAAAGGATAAATTGCAGACCAAGTTACAAGAAATTGTTTCCAGCGTACAGGAACTTTATTTCCTTCGTTTTCGGAATTAAAAAGGAAATCTAAACCCGATTTTATTTGGTAGTTGTCGTTTTTTCTAAAAAACGGATGTGCTTTTTGAATCAGCATTTTTCTATCTTCAGATTCCATCCAGGTTTTAAGGTTTTCGATGGTGTCAAAACGAATGATTACGGTGTAAACAAAGGTTAAATGTGGAATTGGGCGTACAATTTGCAAATCGATAAAACCATGCGAATGTTTGGTAATGGGAACAATTTCATCTAGCCATTTTTCATATTGCGGTTGTTTCCCGTCCAGAATATGGTGCGTAATAACAACAGATGCTCCTTGATTTTCCATGATACTATTTGTTTTGGTTGGTAATAACTTGGTTTAAAATACAATTAATTCAAAATTCTTATCTAACGAGTATAATCTTGCCTGTATGTTGGCTTTCTTCTAATAATCGATGGGCTTCAGGAGCTTCAGTAAATGGAAACGTTTTAAAGATAATTGGCTTAAATTGTTTAGACTCTATCAGAGGCCAGACGTATTTTTTTACTTCTTCGGTTAATTGTTTTTTAAAATCATATTCTCTGCTTCTTAATGTGCTTCCCGTTATAGTTAAACGTTTTATCATTACTTTCCAAATGTCGAGATCTACGCGACTGCCGCTTACTGCATTAATATGAACTAATCTGCCTTCTGGTTTTAGGATGTTAACATTTTTACTCAGGTAATCTCCACCAATCATATCTAAAATTACATCAACTCCTTCTTCCTGCAAAACGGTTTCGAAGTTTTGTGTTTTGTAATTAATATAAGAATCTGCGCCAAGTTCTAGACATTTTTGACCTTTTTCATCAGATCCTACAGTAACAATTACGCGTGAACCTAATGCATGCGCTAACTGAATTCCGGTGATTCCAATACCGCTGTTACCGCCATGAATTAAAAGTGTTTCTCCAGATTTTAGTCCCACTCTTTGAAATACATTTGACCACACCGTAAAAATTGTTTCTGGCAGACTTGCGGCTTCAGCAAAACTCAAGTCTGAAGGAATTGGTAGACATTGACCTTCTCGTACACTGACAAATTCGGCATAACCTCCACCTGCGAGAAGTGCACAAACTTTATCGCCTATTTTAAAATCAACAACATCCGGTCCGCATTTCGCAATAATTCCGGCAACTTCCAGACCCAGTATTTCGGCAGAAACTCCGGGAGGCGCGGGATAATTACCTTCGCGTTGAAAAACGTCAGAACGGTTTAATCCTGCTGCTTTTACTTCAATTAAAACTTCATCACCTTTAATTTCCGGTGTTGGATATTCCTTTAATTGTAATACGTCCGGAGCTCCAAATTGGGTTATAACTATTGCTTTCATTCGTTTAAGATTATATGTTTTTGTTTGATTGTGTGATTCTTTTCCAGGTAAGTTTGTGAGTTACTAATTGTGAATTACTTAGAAAAGGTTGCTCTGTTTCCAGATGCAATAATCCATTTTTAAAAAGAACTTTCCTGTTGTGAGTTTGACCTCTCCAGTTTTTTAAAAGGGAAACGAACATAGTATGGCTAACTGTTTGTTTTTCATCATTTGTTTGAAAAGGTCCAGAATAGGCGAGATACGCTAAGCTTTCGCTTTCATCTTGTTTATCTAGAAAATCGGTCGAAACCTTCGTTTTGGACTTTTGACGATCAGATTTCATTATTTGAGCCGACATATAACCGTCGTTATTGTAAATTATGATGCCTTTAGGTTCAGTTCCCATCGGATGTATAGTCTCTCCACCATTTAAAGGTACTTCAATCAATTCGACTAAAGTCCATGTGCCTATCAATATTTCGAATATTTTTTTTTCCATAATAGTAAAAAAAAGAGCGCAGGTTAATGCGCTCATTCTGAATCATTACATTTAAAACGGCTGATTGTATTTGCCTGTTAAAGCTTTGTTTTCGATGCTTTTAGCAAAGTTAGGTGTTTCTTCGTGGTTGTGAGCGTCAGAAGCGGCTTGTCTAGAAGCGGCAGCACCAGCAAGATCGACGTTGTGTTCTTTTAAATAAGCAAACATTTCGGGTGTTGCCGTAGCATGAATCTCGTTGGTATAAAGACAAGTATTCTCGTCGATTTTGGTTGCTTTAAGTTCCCATAAAACCTGAACTTTATTACGTCCGTTTTGAGTAATAGAATCAGAAATTGACAACATGCGGCAATAATCCGGACGATAAACTGTAGCAACATAATGTTGCACCATTAAGGCATCGCCAATTGTTTCTACATTAATAGACATTGGTTGTCCATCGTAAGTACTTGTGATTCCCGCACCAATATGTTGGGTAGAACAACGTTGATATTCGGCATCTGGCAAATTTAAAAGCCAGTCTGCAATATTTACTTTTTCGATAGGAGCATTAATAATTGCAGTAACTGTTGAATGTGATAATGCATTTTCTTTGGTTTGTGTGATTTCCATGATTTCTTGGTTTAAATTGTTTTAATAGAGTAAATTTACATTCGTTAACGCAATCTGCCAGTGACTTTTCAGCGAATGGGCAAAAACACTCGTTTAAAAAGCACAATTAATCGTTTACATTTTTGAAGCTTAAACTAACGACGTAAAAGTTCTTTTCTAATATAGAACCAAACAAAAAAAGAGACTGCTTTAAGGCAGTCTCTAAATCAAATAATTAATAATAACCTCTTATTGGGTGTGATTTTTTAAGACATAGAAACATAGACTATGGCTTCTCAAAAAAGGCGTTTAACTTTCATAAACACACATCCCGAAGCGTTGGGATTATGTGTTAGAAACTAGTTTCTTTTTTGTATTCTTTTTAGATATAAAATCTATGTTTCTATGTGTTTGAATAATTTTTTTTTGAATTGAAAAAGTGTTATTTGCTGATCTATTTTTTACAGCGATTCTAAAAATATTTTAGCTTCAGAAAGCGACAAATTGAGAATATGCTCTACATCGTCGAGAATTTGCTGTAAAGTTGTGTTTTTCTCGATTGCTATTTCAAGAAGATCTAGTTTTTCTTCTAAAAGAGGCAATAAACCCATTATGGCGGCACTCGATTGTAAATCATGCGCTCTAAGTTTTACCATCTTAAAATCCTGATTTTGGTAAGCTGTTATAAGTTGTTGTAAATGCAAAGGCACGTTGTCTACAAATTGCTTTGTTACCGTGTGCTCAAAGCTTTTGTTTCCGCCACTTACAGACTTCATATAAGTAAGATCAATGTATTGAAAAACCGAGTCTGATGCTGGAGTTTTTACTTCTTCTAATGCTGTTTCTTTCAACCCAAAATTAGCAATAAGTTTAAAAAGTTCTTCTTCCTTGATCGGTTTTGAGATGTATTCATTCATGCCTCGGCTCAAACATTTTTCTCTTTCGCCAGGCAATGCATGTGCAGTCATGGCAATTATTGGAATATCGAGTTTTAATATTTCACGAATTTGCTGAGTAGCAGTATATCCGTCCATTTGTGGCATTTGTAAATCCATCAAAACAAGATCGCAATCTTTTTTTCTAAGATATTCAACAGCTTCCAGACCATTAGATGCCATTTCAAAATCAATATTCCATTGCGAGAGTAAATGTTTCATTAAACTCTGATTGATCGCATTGTCATCTACCACTAAAACTCTCAGCGCTGTATTCGATATATCTTTAAAGTGATCTATACTGGCAACAGGTATTGTATTAAGTTGTTCTTTGGCAATTTCATACGGAATGTAAAAACTAAAAGTTGTTCCTTTTCCCTGTTCGCTGCTTACTTCAATATCACCGTTTTGTATTAAAATCAATTTTTTCACAATAGACAAACCAAGTCCGGTTCCGCCATAATTTCTGGTTGTAGAATCTTCGCCCTGATTAAATCTTTCAAAAACTTCATTTAGTTTTTCTCTGTCGATTCCAATTCCGGTATCAGCAATTTTAAAACCCAGAACAACCTGATTTTCATTTTGTTCTTTGTTGTAAACTTCAATACTTACCGTTCCCTGATGCGTAAATTTTATAGCGTTTCCAATCAGGTTTACCAATATTTGCGTCAATCGCGTGGCATCGCCAATTAAAGTATCAGGAATTGATGTATCGACTTTACTGGAAATGGTTAATTTCTTTTCTTTTACACGTTCCGAAAAAAGCGTTTCGACCGAATTTAATAATCCGTTGATACTAAATATTCCGGGTGTAATGCGCATCATTCCCGCTTCGATTTTAGATAAATCGAGTATGTCGTTTATAATGGTCATTAAATTTTCTCCAGAACGCTGAATAGAAGTTACAAATTCTTCCGAAGTTTCGTCTAAAGGTCTTTTTTGCAATAAATTGGTAAATCCTAAAATCCCACTAAGCGGTGTTCTGATTTCGTGACTCATATTGGCCAGAAAATTTTCTTTTGTTTGTGCCGCAACAGATGCTTTTTTTTCAGCAATATCCAATTCCTTAATTAGAAAATGTTGTCTTCTAAATTGTCGGATAATATGATAACCAATGACGGCACCACTTAAAACTAATAAAACCAATAAGGAAATGTCGTAAAATTTTGCTCTCTGACCCATTTCCTGACTTAGCTTACTAAGTTCCACCATACGCAACTGACGCTTGCGATAAATTTGTGCTGTAATATTGGTGATTTCGTTAGAAATTATTCTGGCATGCGGATTGGCGATAGAACTATTATCATCCATATTTCCAAGAGAGTCATAACGATGCAAAAGTTTTCCTTTGGTTGCCATTTTATCCTGCGCAAGAACTCCAAGTCTTTGAATCAAGTTTTCTTCTTCAGGATCTGAATTATCTACGGATAGTGAATCAAGAAAATTTCTAATTTGTTTAATCTTTTGGTCTATGCCTTCTAAATGAGTTGTGTCATTGGTTGCAATAGAAGCTCTAATTCTGCTTTCGACACCCAAAATATCACGATCGATTTCTCTTAAATGATTGCTGGAACGCAATTCGTTCAAAAGTGTATTATTGTTTCTAATGAGCGCCTTAGTATTCTTCGCGGAGTTAATTTGTACAGCTATCAGTAATATACTGCACAAAACAAAACTGCTAATTATAAAATAACTAAAGCGTTTGTTGCCCATTACGGTAGACGTATTTATCATAAAATAAGTGTAAATAAATTGTGTTATCTCGACCCTTTGAGTGTAATTATTTTTAACACATAGAAATATAGATTTGTAAACTTAAAAAAAGACGTTTCACTTGCATTAACAAAGATAGCTATGTGTAGAGAAACGAGTTTCTTTTTTTTGTACTCTTTTAAACATCTAAAATCTATGTTTCTATGTGTTAAAAAGTTTTTTTTGAATTACATTCAGCGGATTATCTTAACTAAATAAGACAGGATTGTAGTTTACGTAAAAGGCAAAAGAAAATGTTATTTAAAAAACATTCATTCTGGTATTAAGCGCTTTTCTGTAAGCATCGGCAACGGGAATAAATTTTTTATTAATCATAATTCCACCATCTTGCAAAGTATCAATTTTACCAATCGAAACAATATAAGAGCGATGCACTCTAATGAAATCATCTTTAGGCAAACGCTCTTCGGCAGTTTTCATCTTACCATGAATCGCAAACATTTTTTCTTTCGTGTAAAACTTTACATAATCGCCCATAGCTTCGGCATAAAAAATATCATCCAGTTTTAAGCGTCTTGTAATGTTAGAATCTCTAACAAATAAAAACTCTTCTTTATTAAACTGTACATTCTCTTTACGGCTTTCAATTATAGATTGTGCTTTACTTACTGCTTGTAAAAATCGGGCAGGAGTAACGGGTTTTAAAATATAATCTGCAATATTCAACTCAAAAGCTTCAAGTGCATATTCTTTTTTAGAAGATGTAAAAATGATAATGACGTCTTTGCCCGATAGATTTTTTGTTAATTCGATTCCCGTCATCTCCGGCATTTCAATATCCAGAAAGATTAAATCGACATGATTTTCCTGTAAATGATGATACGCTTCGATAGCATTCGAATATTCATTTACAACAACAAGATTTGGAATTTGTTTTGCCAAATGCGACAAAGTGGTTCTTGCAATATCATTGTCATCAACGATTAATGCTTTCATGGTATTTGGTTTTTGGTTTAGACAAATATACTTATTCCTAGTTAGTTTATCTAAAGTAAGAACGAATCATCCAAGCCATTTCTTCGTGAGTTTCTATTAAACCAGTTATAAAATCGCTAGAACCATAATCTTTATATTCGTCAGCAAAAGGAGTAATGTTTCCGCGAATAAATTCGATAATGCTTTCATGATCTTGTAATAAGTCTTTCATAAAACCTAATCCGTCATTTGTTCTTTCGCTATATTCTGTAAGATGTGTAAGTTCAAGATATGTTTTTAATGTTGCGGGCGCATAGTGACCAATTTTACGAATACGTTCTGCAACACTGTCAATGATTTCATCTAACTGATTGTACTGATTTTCAAAGAAAATGTGATTTGCATGAAAATTATCTCCAGTAACATTCCAGTGTGCATTTCTGGTTTTTGTGTAAAGAACAAATTCATCGGCCAATAAAATTGCCAATTGACTAGAAACTGCTTCTGTGTTTTTTTCTGTAATACCAATATTTGCTTTCATAATGTAAAGTTTTAATTTTTAAAGCATTATCGCTTTGTTTTCTTACGTAAAGTTCCTAAAAAAACTCCTATGAATTATTTTATTTTAGGTAAAAAGGCAAAATCAGTCGTTGAAAATGGGTTTTTACTATTTAGCCCATTTAGAGATAAAAAAAAAGGCAGAAAATATTTTTTCTGCCTTTTTAGTTTTTATAAGAATTAATTAATTTTTACCAAATGCGCTTCAATAGCTGCTCTGTCAGATTCGTATTGAGCAGGAAGTTTTAAGTTTTGACCTAATTCTTCTAAAGGCTCATCTACTGTAAATCCAGGATTTTCTGTAGCGATTTCGAACAAAACTCCTCCTGGCTCTCTAAAATAAAGAGAATGGAAATAGTTTCTGTCAATTTGAGGCGTAATAGACAATCCATATTCCTCAATTTTTTCACGGAAGTGCATTAAAATTTCATCATTTTGAACTCTAAAAGCTACGTGATGCACAGTTCCGTTTGCACCCAAACCGCGTTTTTCCTCAGGCAATTCTACCAAGTCAACAATAGCAGCATTTTCGACAGCATCTGTAGCATAACGGTAACGGTTTACATCTTGTTCAATCAATTTGTAACCAAAAAATTCTGTTAAGATTGCGGCAGTTGCTTTTATACTGTTTAAAGTCAAAGTAATGTTGTGGAAACCTCTTGTTGCAACATCAGCTTTTACTTCGGCAGTTTCCCACGGTTTTCTGTTATCATCCGTTTTAGATTCGATTAATTCCAATTTTAAACCATCCGGATCTAAGAAAGTAAGATATTTTTCTCCAAATTTTTCTGATGGTTTATTGTAAATCACATTGTATTGCTCAAAACGTTTTTGCCAGAAATCAAGACTTCCTTTTGGTACAGAATATCCAATTTCTGTAGCCATTCCAGAACCTTTTCTTCCTTGCTGAATTCCTTCGCCCCAAGGGAAAAAAGTTAAAATTGTTCCTGCACTTCCAACTTCATCACCAAAGTAAAAATGGTATGTTCCCGGATCGTCAAAATTTACCGTTTTTTTAATAAAACGCAATCCTAATATGTTAGAGTAAAAGTTAAAGTTGCGTTTTGCATCGCCTGCAATTGCAGTAATATGGTGTAAGCCTAAAATTTTATTTTCCATGGTATTTTTATATTAAATTGTTATTGATTTTGTTTTACAAATTTACGTCGGTTATAGCCCTGCGTTGATTAACCTAGATTAAGAAATAAAAAAGCCATTCTATTATAAGTTGCAAGGGAACCTGTTGAATGAAAATAATTTTAACACATAGAAACATAGACATGTATTCGCAAAAAGGCATTTTACTTATTTTAAATACACATAGTTAGCTATGTGCGAGAAATGTATTTCTCTTTTGTATTCTTTAAATTGTGCAAAAAAACTATGTTTCTATGTGTTGAATATTTTTCTGCATTATACTAAACATATTTACTTGCTAATAACCAAATAATATTCCAGATAGATTAAATGCTTGTAAATTAGACTTTTGATTTCTTTTTGTGATTTGAAATACTACGATATATCGTAATTTTATAAACAGATATTGGTTTATTTAGAAAACCAATAGTAATTTACTAAAGGGTAATGCCTAAATTTACGCTGTTACGTACAAAATACCACAGGAATTATTATTTATGGAAAAGCCAAATGATCAAACTGCAATTATAATGAGTCGATTGCAGGAACGAGAACGAGAACAAATGCTGATTATGTCTATTTGTGGTGCGCTTGCTCAGGCTTTAACGAAAGAAGAATTGGATCTTGTTGTACGTAATAATCTTAAAGAAGAATTTTCTTTTGATGATTTTATTCTGGCTTTTGCCGATGAAAATGAAACAGAATATCATGTTTTCTATCAATTTCTACAGAAAGAAACAATATCAAAAAAATACATTATTAATGATGGCTTTTTTGACACTTGTTTGGATTCTGCCGATACCGTGATTTTTGATTTAAAAACGGTAAACGAAAAAAAGAATAATTTCCCTGATTACATTTCGACTGTCAATAACAAAGGTTTTAAAAACGGAATTGGAATTTGTCTTCCGTATCTTAAAGGAAGCCGAAATGTACTTTTTCTTTTCTTTAAAAACGCGAATACTTTTAGCAGAGAATCGAACCGAATTATTAGAGGAATTGGGATGCAGCTTTCTATAACGCTCAGAAATATTATTTTGACTCACAAATTTGAAAGTAAAATTAATGAACTGAAATTACTGAATAGAAATAAAGTGGAAAAAGAAGAAGAACCTATAGTTATAAATAACGAAGGTTTTTACGGAATTATCGGAAACAGCGATGCTATGCAAAGTGTTTACGAACTTATTTCGCAAGTGGCAAGTTCTCAATCGACAGTTTTAATTTCTGGCGAAACGGGAACGGGGAAAGAATTGGTGGCGAGTGCGATTCATAATTTATCATTGGTTTCGAACAAAAAAATGATCAAAGTAAATTGCGCTTCGATTCCTGAAAATCTTATCGAAAGCGAATTATTCGGACATGAAAAAGGCGCTTTTACAGGAGCTTTAGAATCTAGAATTGGTAAATTTGAAGAGGCTGAAAATAGTACTATTTTTTTAGATGAGATAGGAGAGATGCCTTTAGAATTGCAAGGGAAATTGCTTCGAGTGCTTCAGGAAAAAGAAATACAAAGAATAGGAAGTAATAAAACCATAAAAGTAAATGTTCGTGTTATCGCAGCTACAAACAGAACATTAGAAAAAGAAGTTGCCGAAGCTCGTTTTAGAAGCGATTTGTATTATCGTTTAAATGTGTTTCCAATTCCATTGCCTTCGTTGCGTGAACGTCCGGAAGATATTGAGCTTTTAGGGAATTTTTTCTTAGAAAAACATGCAGCAAAAATGGGCAAAAAAGTAAAAGGTTTTTCTCAAAAAGTACTTAAAAATATGACCGCAAATGCATGGCCTGGAAATGTACGCGAATTAGAAAATATTGTTGAGAGAAGTATTTTGTTTGCCAAAGAAGATGTGATAAAAGAAATGAGTTTTCCGCAGATTTTTAAAAACGAATCTACAACTTCTGAAAATGATTTGTATATCAAAACATTACAGGAGATTGAGAAGGAGCATATTTTGAAAGTGGTAAAAAAATGCAACGGAAGAATCTCAGGACCTCAAGGCGCAGCAGTTTTATTAGGTTTACCGGCAACAACTTTGATGTCGAGAATGCAGAAATTGGGCATTAAAAAAGAACATTCTACAGATTGATTTATTCCTGAATCATTTTTATTTTCCCCGAAGAAATAGCCCAAAAAATCAATAAAGCCATACTGATAATTAAAGCAATTGTTGGGTATTGAAATGAAATTCCAAACGCAATTAAATAAGTGGGTAATCCGTATAAATAATTGTTTCTAATTTTTTTTATTGCTGAAGTTGTAATTTCCGGACGCAAAAGTTTTTTGTTATGGCTTGCTATAAACCACAATAAATTGTACGAAATATTAATTAAAACAAAGATTCCTGTATAAATTGCTACAGCGATATTGGATGCTTCGCTCTCGAAAAAACGAGCCAATAAAGCGGTTGGGTAAGAAACTAGTGTTACCAAAAATAGAATCAATCCGTTTGCAAACATAATCGCGGTATTGCGGCTGTAAATTTGTTTAAAAATCTTGTGATGATTGACCCACATGATAAAAATACTGAAAAAAGAAAGTGTAAAAGCAAGATACGATGTCCATTCCCCTTTTAAAAAAGTCAATAATTCAGTACCATTTTTTACGGTAATCGTGTTGGGTGCGTGAAGATCCAAAACCAAAAGTGTAATGGCAATAGCGAATACGGCATCGCTGAAATTTTCTATTCTTACGGTTTCTTTTTCCATTTTTTAATTTCTATGTAGTTATTAACCGCAAAGGGCGCAAAGGTGTACGCCAAGTTCGCAAAGTTTTTTTAGCCACGAATTCACGAATTTATATATTCAAATGCTATCATAATAATTCGTGAATTCGTGGCTATATATTTTTTAATCTATAATTTTATAAATATTGATTTTCGAAGTTTTGGTTCAATATTTTTTGTTTTGTGTCCTTTTCCGGTTGTGTCTTCGACTAGTAGAATTGATCCTGTTTCAAAGGTTCTTTTTTCTCCTAATGAAGTTTCAATTTCTACGCCGCCTTCTAACAAAACTATATATTGACGATCTGGTGCATTATGAAAATCATAATCGTAAGATGGACTAACTTCTCTAAATACAATTGATTTAACAGGTTCATCATCAGATAAAAAACCGATATCGCCATTGTTTTTCAACGGAACTTCGAAGTCTTCAAAATGACTTTCGCCATTCGCATCGCTATAAATTCTTGTTATCTGAATCATTACTTTGCAAAAACAAGTTCATTAGCCCAATTTATTTCGTCCTGACTAATCGTATGTCCCATGTTTGGGTAGATTTTTTTGGTAACTGACGCACCCAATTTTTTAAGAAGTGCTTCAGATTCGTTTACTCTTTCGACAGGAACGTGAAAATCTGGATCGCTTGTTCCGATGAAAATTGGTGTGTTTTCGAAATTTCCAGCATAATGATTTTCATAGACTTTATCGCCAATTAGTCCGCCTGTAAAAGCGACTACACCACCGTATTTTGCTGCATTTCTGGCTGTAAATTCTAATGCCAAACAAGCTCCTTGGGAAAATCCAAGGAAATAGATGTTTTCCTTTTCGATTCCGTTTTGCTGAATCGCCACAACAACTTGGTGAATGGCGTCTAATGATTTTGAAAAAGAAGGCTCGTTTTCTTCAATTGGTGCTAAAAACGAATACGGATACCAAGTTCTGTTTTCGGCCTGTGGTGCAACCAAAGCAAAATCATCGACTTTAAGATGCTTTGCAATCGAGAGTATATCATGAGCACCAGCACCACGACCATGAATCATGATTAGGGCTTTTTTGGCTTCGTTTAAAGGAATACCGTCAGTTAAAATGTCTGTATTCATGAGTTTTATTTTTAAATTGATGTGAAGGGATGGCGTGTTTTTTTTGTTTCACTTTATATAATAAACTTTGCGACTTTGCGTCTTTGCGAGATTGTTTTTTTTCTCTAAGCGGCGAGAAATTCGCGCGCAAAGCCGCAAAGCCGCAAAGTTTTTTAAAAGCTATTCAATTATTTCTTCCAAATATCCTGATATTCCTCGGGATGTCTTTTAAATTGTGCGTGTACGTACGGACAAAGCGGTAAAACTTTTAAATTATTTTCACGCACATACGAAACCATTTCTTCCAGAAGTTTCTTTGCATAACCTTTTCCTTCAATTTCGGGCTCAACACCTGTATGATAAACGGTTAGTACATCATCTTTTATGCTTACAGTCATTTCGCCTAGCTTTTTATCATCAATATAAAGATTAAAAGCGCCGTGTTTTTTTTCGTTTAATTCTAGTTTTATCGTTTCCATATCTTTTTAGTTATATCCTTGTTTAATACCTAGTTTTTTCATTTTCGAAAACAAAGTCTGTGGCTGCATTTTTAAGAGTTCTGCGGCACCGCCCGAACCTGAAACTTTTCCGTCACAAATTTGAAGCGCATTCATAATATGCTCTTTTTCCATTTCTTCCATCGACAACATTTTTCCGTTGTTTTTTTCTAACGGATTTGAATTACTTGTTGGAAGATCAAATTTTTCAATTTCGTTTGTTTTGGCAAGAAGCACATTTCTTTCGATTAAATGTTCTAGTTCCCTAATATTTCCCGGCCAGTCATATCCTTGTAATTGTGCTAATGCCGAGGCACTAATTCCGTTGACATTTTTGCGTGAGCTTGTAGCGTATTTTTTAAGGAAATAATTGGCCAATGCTTCAATATCTTCTTTTCGTTCTTTTAAAGTTGGCAATTGAATTGGAAATACATTTAGACGATAATATAAATCGAGTCTAAAACGTCCTTCGGCGACTTCTTTTTCCAGCGATCTGTTGGTTGCTGCCACAACGCGAACATTGATTTTAATGGTTTTATTTCCGCCAAGTCGCTGAATTTCTTTTTCCTGTAAAACACGTAATAATTTTACCTGAGAATCAAGCGGTAATTCGCCAATTTCGTCCAGAAAAATAGTGCCATTATCGGCTTGTTCAAACTTTCCAATTCGTAAACTATTGGCGCCTGTAAAAGCGCCTTTTTCATGTCCAAAAAGTTCAGATTCAATCAAAGAATGTGGCAAAGCTGCACAATTGACAACTACAATTGCATTTGATTTATGTGCCGATAGTTCATGAATAGAATGTGCCGCTCTTTCTTTTCCTGTACCGCTTTCGCCCAAAATCAAGACAGAAGTTTCGGCAGGAGCGACAATTTTTATTTTTTCAATAACCTCTTTTAAAAGTTCACTCGTACCAATAATACCTTCAATTTCCTGATTTTCATTTTCAGTTGATTTTCCGGCTAATGTTCCTCTTTCCTGATCGTATCTATATTTGGCAATATCGAGCATTACGATAAGATCTTTTTCGCGAAAAGGCTTTACCATAAAACCATACGGATGCGTTGCTTTCACGGCTTCTAATGTACTTTGGTTGGTATTGGCAGAAATATAAAGAAACGGAAGTTGCATTGCGCGAAGTTCCCAAGCAAGATCAATTCCTGTTAAAGTGCCTTTTAGCATAATATCGAGCAATATCCATTCGGGCTTTTTTTCTTCGATTAATTTTCGAGCCTGAACCACAGAAGATGCAATACCAACTACTTGATAACCTGCTTTGATCAACATGATTTTTAAATCATTTGCAACTATAAATTCATCTTCAACAATTAGAATTTTCTCCTTCATTTCGTTATTTATATGGTTTCATTATTTTCTGTTGCGCCTTCAAATTCGGTGTTTTTTGTAAATGTAATGGTGATTTTTAAGCCATTATCGTTTTTCATCTCAAAAGTTCCGTCAATTTGATCGGTTAATCCCATCATTAAATTCATGCCGAGTGAATTTCTTTCTGTTTCTTCAAAATCTTTTGGAAGTCCAACACCATTATCTGCAACCAAAAGCTTGTAATCGCTGTTTCCTATATTTTTGAGACTTATTTTTACTTCTCCTTTTTTATCTAAAGGAAAAGCATATTTAATGGCATTATTTATGGCTTCGTTTATAATTAAACCCAGCGGAACTGCTTGAGCAACATCAAGATAAACCTTTTCTGTATCTAGAACAAAGTTAATTTTAGTATCAGTATCAAAACATTCTCTCATATAACTTATGAGTTCATAAATATACCAAGACATATCAATATTTGCCAGATTATCAGATTGATACAATTTTTGATGTATCAATGACATGGCGTGCATTCTGTGCTGGCTATTTTGAATGGCCATTAAAGCATCTTCGTTGTCTAAATAAGCCGATTGTGTGTTTAATAAACTAATCACAATTTGAAGGTTATTTTTTACTCGATGATGTATTTCTTTTAGAAGCCATTCTTTTTCAATCAGCATTTTTTTGTTCAGTTCGTTTTGCTCATTTATTTGCTGACGTTTGATTTCTAATTCTTCGTTCTTTTTCTTTTTTATTCTGTAACTGTTGTATAATAAGCCTATAAAAAGAATTAAAACTACAACGCCGCCTATAAAAATATTACGAAGTACTTTATCATTATGAATTTTTATTTCCTGTAATTTTCCCTGTTCTGTGAGAAGTTTTATGTTTTTGTCCTTTTTTTCTGTTTCAAACTGAACTTGTAAAGCTGCGGACGTTTTTAGTTTTTCGACATTAAAAATGGAATCTCTTAAAAGTTGATGCTTTTGCAAATGTTTTATCGCCGACTCGTATTTTTTACTGGCATGATCGGATTGAAATGACAAGAGTTCGATTTGCGAAAATAGAATTAGCTTGTTTGATTTTTTGGCAAATTCTTTGAATTTTTCAATGTATGCGTACGTTTTTTCGACCTGACCGGATTGTTGTAAATAAATGATAATTCCGGTGAGTTTATAAGCAAGACCTGCATCAGATTCCTGATAATCTTTTAATAATTGTTCGTAATAAGGTTTTGCATTTGCTATTTGTTTGAGCATGGAATAGCTTACTACAAATATAAAACGCTGTCTGATTTTGTTAATTTCATCTGTTGGCGGATAATCTTTTTCGGTACGTTTTAGTGTGCGTAATGCGCCTTGATAATTTTTTTGCTGGCAATATAATGATGCCAAATTATAACCTATAATGTTGATGTCGTTTACATTCTTGTTTTCTAAAGCTATATTTAAGGCTTTTTCAAAATTAGAAAATGCTAAATCATATTTTAGAAGATCATAATAAGCAAGTCCAAGATGATTGTAAATTGTGCAAAGCTGATAACTTGTATCGTGAACTTCTTCGGCTGTTTTTTCTGCCATCAATGCATATTGCAACGATAATTGTGTGTTTTGTAATATTCCGTAATTATCAGACATTAAGGTATAAACTCCTTGTAGTTCTTTAAAACCTATAGCTTTATAAATAACAACGGCCTTTTCTAAAAGTTCTAATGCTTTTTGATGGTCTTCGACAATACCATAATAATCGGCAAGATCTTTTAAGGCATCTGCTTCTTTTTTATAAGCTTTGCCTTTTTTATAAAGCGGAATTGCGATTTCGAGATATTTTATTTTTTCTTCAAAATCCTCGGTTTCATAACCTTTATAAGCGCAAAGTTCTCTGTAAACATCGGCTTTTAAAACTGGTAAATTGTTTTTTACAGCGTAGGCGAGTGCTGTATTTGTTTTTATTAATCCATTTTTAGAATCTCCTTTTTCTCGGTCGATTTGAGCTTCTAAAAGAATTGCTTTCCCTTTACCTGCTTTATACCCTAAGGTATTACTTAGTTTTTTGGCTTCAAAATTTAAATTAGTTGCGCTGTCGAGGTCTTCTTTTATTTCTCCAGGTTTGGTTAGATAATAAGTGCTTAAAGCAATTAGTAATTCGACTTTTTGGTTGTTACTTTCGGCTACAGCAATTTTCTTTTTTAATACAACAGGATCTTGTTTGTGCTGTGCCATTCCATTAAACGAAGCCAATAAAAATAAGAACACAGTACATAAAATGCACGGGTATTTTTTAAGAGAAATAAAGGGGATGAAATTCATTTTTTAAAGATAATATTTTATCAGAAATTCGCAACTGTCCAACTCTTTCTTTACTATTTACGGTGATACCAATAACAAATTAACATTGCTGCTCCAGGTAAAATTAAAGTTCCTAATCCGAAAAATTTTCCGGCTATTGCTCCTAAAAAACAACCTATAAGAAACCCAATTATGGTAACCAATTGTTTCTTAAAACTTAAAAGAACATCTACATCTTTTAATCCGTTTTTTAATAGATTTCCTAGATCAAGAGAAGCTTGAGTAACATTTCCTGTCATCATGGTTGTTGGGCCGTGTGTTTCTTTAGCATACAATTTTCCAAAAGCATTTTGAAGGCCCATTGCGAATACAGTTGTCATTGCAACGGTGTATATTGTCCATTCTGAAAAAATTTCCAGATAGCCAAAAACGTACGAGGCAATTCCGCTTAAAACCAATATTAAGCCTTCCCAAAATAAAAGAGTATAACGGTTTGTTGCTTTTAATGCAATTCGTCCTCCGGTAATAACGGCAATAATAAAAACAGGAAAAGTTAATAGTTTTATCCACGCATGTATATCTGAGCCTTTGATGATTTGATAAGCAAAGACTATAAAGTTACCTGTAACGTGTGCCGAAAATATAGAATCGGCGGCAACAAAAGTTACCGTGTCACAATACCCTGCAATCATTGTGAGAAGCAGGGTTACGTACCAAATGTTTTTTTGTATTTCCATAATTTTTATTTTAGGTGAGCGCGAAGCATCCACGCCATTTTTTCGTGATTTTCTAATAGTCCTGTAATGTAATCGCTGGTTCCGGCATCGTGAAGTTCTGTCGCAAAATTGTTGATGTTTTCACGTAAGTGAATCAAAATACTTTCGTGATCCAAAAGCAATTCTTTGATGTAACCGGTGCTGTCATTTTTTTCTCTTGATTCTTCTGTAAGATGCGTTAGAGCCAAATATTCTTTTAAAGTTCCAGGCGCATAATGTCCTAAAGTTCTAATTCTTTCGGCAACAGCATCTACAATTTCGTCAAGTGCTTCGTATTGTTGTTCGAAGAAAAGATGTTTGTTGTAAAAATCCGGACCTTCTACATTCCAATGTGCTTTTTTTGTTTTGGTATAAAGTACAAATTCGTCCGCCAGAACTTTCGTTAATACATCTACAACTTTTGTGATGCTTTCTTGTTTGATTCCGATGTTTGCTTTCATTTTATATAAGGTTTAATAAGTAATCATTTTAAATTTATGTATTGGATATTTTTTCACGCAGATTTAAAATGATTTAAGCTGATAAGCGCAGATTAAATTAATAAAAATCTAAAATTAAATTTGCTCTAATCTGTAAAATCTGCGTGAAACAAAATCTATTTTTCTATGTGTTTAAATTAATTGTTTATAAATGTTAGTAGATAATAATCAAGTGAATATTTTCCTGCGCCAAGTGCAAGGATTAATAGCAGAGATAAAGTGTACATATACGGAACGTCGCGTACTTCGAGCGAATCATTTTTATGTACGACAAAATATCCTATGGCTGTAACGCCAATTGTAGGCAGTACGGCAAGTCTGGTTCCGAGACCCAGAATGATAAAAAAAGGAACTACGGTATCTGAAAAAGTGGCAACTAATCCATTTAGTTTTTCGGGTAAATGTAACGGATTCGGAACGTGTTCTTTTTGCCCGTTTTCAACTCTGAATTTCTTCATTCCGTGAACTCTAAAAAGTTCCACCGCCAGTAAAATTCTGAAAACTAAAAGAGCTGCATTATTAAATGCTGTTCCTAGATCTGAATACAGAATTTGGTTTATAATTTGAGTCATTTGTTTAAATTTAAAAGGCAAAGCAAGAACACCCAAGTGCGCCCCAAAATGCGTTATAGTTATTTACCGGCACATTGCTCATTCGGGCAACATCGTGACTGTGAGCGTGAACATCGCAACTTCCGCTACAACTGTGTATTTGCGAAGTCAGGCTTGGTTTAGCATCAGCTTTTGTATTTTTTTCGATTGCGCTTTGCAAGCTGCTTTTGGCAGGATAACCGTTGTAAATATTAGTTGGCGACCAATCTGGCAAAATTGGAATATGTGGCGGTGAAAAGGATGAAAAATCTCCGTTTGCATACACAATTTTTCCATCTACAATCGTTAAATCAGCTTCAATTTTTTTAATGTCTTCGTCGGCAATAGTGAAGTAATCGCTGTCTAAAACCACTAAATCGGCAAACATTCCAACTCTAATATCTCCTTTTTTGGCTTGTTCCTGCGAGAACCATGCGCTTCCTCTAGTATATAATTCTAAGGCTGTTTCTCGACTTAATCTGCTTTCGTTGTACAATTGCAATCCTCCAACGGTTTTTCCAACGGTCATCCAATACATTGAAACCCACGGATTGTAACTGCTTACTCTAGTAGCGTCAGATCCTCCACCAACGGGAACTTCCATTTCGAGCATTTTTTTAATTGGCGGAGTATTCTCTGCTGCTTTTGCGCCATATTGATCTGTGAAATATTCGCCCTGATATGCCATTCGGCTTTGAACTGCGATTCCACCGCCTAAATTTTTAACACGTTCGATGTTACGTTCGTCAATAGTTTCGGCGTGATCAAAAATCCACGGTAATCCGTTAAACGGAATTTCCTGATTGATTTTTTCGAATACATTCAAAAATCTTGTAATGCTTTCATTATATGTAGCATGAAGTCTAAACGGCCAACGATTTTCGACCAATAGGCGAACTACTTTTTCTAATTCGGCTTCCATATTTTCCGGAAGATCTGGTCTTGGCTGAAGGAAATCTTCAAAATCGGCAGCCGAAAAAACTAACATTTCGCCCGCACCATTATGGCGGTACATATTGTCTCCCTGATATAATTTTACGGTATCAATCCAATCTGAAAAATCTTCAAATTCGTGTTTTGGTTTTTGAGTAAAAAGATTATAGGCAATTCTAACCGTTAATTGTTTCTTTTCGTTTAGTTCATTCACGACTTTGTAATCGTCTGGAAAATTTTGAAATCCGCCTCCGGCATCAATAACACTTGTAATCCCGAAACGGTTCAATTCTTTCATAAAATGACGTGTCGAATTGATTTGATGTTCGTATGAAAGTGTTGGCCCTTTTGCCAAAGTCGAATACAAAATCATGGCATTTGGCGTCGCAATAATAAGTCCGGTTGGTTCTCCTTTAGAATCTCTTTCGATTTGTCCTCCCGGAGGAGCAGGAGTATTTTTGGTATAACCAACTGCTTTTAGAGCGGCTCTGTTCATAATGGCTCTGTCATATAAATGCAGAATAAAAACAGGAGTTTCCGGAGCAATGGCATTGATTTCTTCAAGAGTTGGCATTCTGCGTTCGGCAAATTGAAACTCTGACCAACCGCCAACAACGCGAACCCATTGCGGATTTGGTGTCCTGTCAACTTGTTCTTTCAACATTCTAAGTGCATCGGCTAAAGATGGAACACCATCCCAACGCAATTCTAAATTATAGTTTAAACCGCCACGAATAAGGTGAATGTGCGAATCGTTGATTCCCGGAACGACTCTTTTATTCTGAAGGTCAATTATTTTGGTTTCCTCAGCTGCAAATTCCATTATGTTGCTGTCGTTTCCAACTGCAATAAATTTTCCGTCTTTTATGGCTACTGCTGTAACATTTGGTGTTTCGGAATTGAAACTATGAATTTTCCCGTTGAATAAGATTAAATCTGCTTTCATAAGTTTGGTTATTTAGAGTTCAATTTTGCAATGGCTTCTTTGATTCCTTCGCCTGCAACATTATAAAAAGCAGGTCCTGCAAGCAGAATAATTTTGGTTAAAGGCTTGTAGTGGGCTAATTTTTTATCTTTTAAATAGGTTTGTGTTCTGTAAGCTTCAAATGATCCTAAAACTACATTTGTGGCTACTAAAGCGGTTGGCGAATCGATTCCCGCATCTTTAATATCGCTGGCAAAAGAATAGTTTGAAACGCCTAAACGTAAAGCTTCGCGCATGGCAACACTTCCTACACTAATCATTAAATCTGGTGTGAATTTATTGCGGTCACCAAGACCAATCAATAATAATTGTTTAGATGCTAATGTGCCTTTTGGAGGTGTAATTAATAAGGTTTCTAGTGAATGTCCTGTAAATTTTCCGCTTTTGCGTAATTCGGTAATAATGCCTTTTAATGCATCGTCTAAGTGAATCATTCCGTTTAGGTTGGCTGGAAGTGCAGGAGGATTAAAAATATCACCTTCGGTATATTCGAAAACGCAGGCAACTTGCAAATCTGCTACCGAAGCCGATGGGCCTTGAACTAATCCGTTTACAGCAACTCCGTCTACTTTTCCCCAAGTAACAGTTGTTCCCAGAGAAGCGTTTTGTGCAAAGGCATTATTTGTGAAGCCTGCGAATAATAGAAGAATTAGAATCGTTGTTCTAATGGTATATTTTTTAAAAAGGACTGATTTTTTCATGTTTTGAAATTTATTTGATGTTGTTTTTATAAGGTTTAAACAAATGAAGACATAGATCTTGACGCGGATAAAACGGATTTGCTATCGCAAAAACGCTGATTTACACAGATTCTTTTTTGATTTCTATCTCTAAATCCGTTTTATCTGCGTTTTTGCGATAGCAAATCCGCGTCATCAGTGTTCAAATTTATTTGTATTATTAAAATTTAAATCCAAGTCGGGCATTAAAGAAAACACCGTCTTTAGAGTTTGGAATAATGTCGTCGATAAATGCACCGGTTTTAAAATATTGAATTCCGCTTACGACCGAAATAAATTTGTTTACGCTATAGGTAAAATTGGCAAGATAAGCGGTCCCGATATATCGTTCTGTTGAGGCACTTCCCGGAAGATTTAGCGAACCGCTTGGTCTGTAAACACCGTCTTGCAGTGAATATCTCCAGTTAAAAACCACATCGACCTGCATCTTTAGCTGAGGCAATAAATCCATCGTGGCGTAGGGATGAATGTCGATAAGGTTTACTGGGCCAATTTGCGGACTGAAACCAAAATATCCTCCTTTTGGATATAATGGGTTGAATGTTTGCAGGCTTCCGTCGCCATCTTTTTTATCTCCTGAGATATAATCGTTTCGCAGGTTTATTGTGGGTTTAAACTTTACGTTTTCAAACATATAACCAATATCGATAGATCCTGTCCAAGCGTTAATATTTCCCGTTCCAAAAGTTCCAAATTGGTAGGCTGCTTCGAGATTATAAATAAAACCGCCGCCGTATTTCCAAAATCTTGTACCAATAGTGTGTCGTTTTTCGGGAGCAATTCCTTCTTCAAAAAGTGATTCTTTTCTGTTGATTCCGAGATAATACAAATCCAGATTTCCTGCTTTTGGGAATATAATTTTTGAATATGCTCCCCAAAGATTGAGTTGTTTGGACATTTTATTATCAAAAACTCCTTTGTAAATAGTATCTGCCATCATCGCAAATCCGTCAATAGAGAATCGGGCAGAGGAGTACATTATTTTTCCTCCTGTAAAATAAAGTCTGGCATTTGGACCTTCTCTCACTGATATTAATCTTCCTGAACCGTAATCGAGTTCTTGTCTTCCGGCGCGAATGGTTAGTTTTTTATCTTTTTTCTGATATAGATTTACATCTAAAAACAGATTCTGAACATTGAGCTGATCTTCGTCAATACCACGTGGGCCATTGATGCGTCCGTCTTGCAAAGCACTTCGCAATTGTGCAAATACTCTAAAGGTTTTTCCTAAATGAACATCGGCATGAAGATCGTAACGCTGTAATAAAAAGTTGTTGTGACCAATATTCAATCTTCCCCAATCTTCATTGTTGAAATCGACATATTCATATCGGGCTTCGCCTCCAAGAGACATATAAAAATCTTTCTGTTGGTTTAACGGAATGAATTTTAGATTCTCATAAAAGTTTCTGCTTGAATCTTTAAGAAATTCGTAGTTTTCATCATATCGCAAAAGTTTAAAACTTTGTGCAGATGCTGCGCTTCCTATTAAAAGAAAACACATCAAGATGATTTTGAAGTTCTTGTTTTTTGACAATATGGATTTTGATGATTCCAACATAATGAAGTGTGAGAGGGTTTTGTTTTATTTTAATTTTTAGGTCGAAATGAATTAGTGTTTCAACATGTTGTGTGCATAATGAATTCCTAAACCGTAAGAACCACCGTGTTTTTTCATTAAATTAGTTACCGGAACATAGGTTTCCTGACGTGCCCAGTCTCTTTGTAATTCTAATAAATATTGGATAGAAGTGATAGGTTGTGCACCAACTTGTATCATTCTTTGTATGGCGCGTTCGTGAGCTTCGGTGCTTACATCTCCGCAGGCATCTGTAATTACGTAAACTTCGTAACCTTCTTCAATTGCAGATAAAGCTGGCCCAACAATGCAAACTCCTGTCCATAATCCGGCAAGAACTAATTTTTGCTTTTTTGTTCCGGTAATTGCTTTATAAGCGTTTTCATCTTCCCAAGTATTCATTGTAGTACGATCGATATATCCTGAGGTTGCGATTGGATAATATTCTTCGATTTCCGGAAAAACCGGACCTGCAAAACTTTCTTCAAAAACTGTTGTTACGATTGTTGGCACATTAAAAATTTTTGATGCACCGCAAATAATGGCAACATTGTTACGTAATTCGCTCAAAGCAATGCTTGTTGTAGCAAATGCCATTTGTCCTTCAAAGTCAATTAATACTAATGCGTGATTATCTGGTGATAATAAGTTTACTGATGGTTTCATAGATTATTTATTTTAATAGTTTTAGTTAAGCCAACAAAATGCCAAACTAGTAATGTGTTGTTATGATGGTAATTGTGATTTTTGGCGATAATTTTATCTTACGATATTTCGTAATTTTATTATTGCGTTATGAAAATCATTATAAATGTGTAGAAAGCTTTTTAATCATTTCTGTCGAAACAGCATCAGCATAAATTCCAAATGCGCTGGTTAAGACTCCTTTTAGATTATAGATTTCAGAAACAATTCCGTATACAATATCTTCATCTCCGGGATCTGTATCTCCTTCAAAACGAAACAGATATTCGATTTTAAATTCTTCGGGAGACATAGTTTGTGTGTTATTATTATAGCGAATGCAGTTTTCGTCAAGGTTAAAGTTTTCTGTAAAACCTTGTAGATTTAGCCATTGTAAAGCTTCGGTAACGGTATCAAAAGCTGGCTGTTGGAAAGTGCTCATAGTTAGAAAATTTAAAACTGCCTTTAAAAGAAAACCTTTGCAGGCAGTTTTGATTGATTTTAGAGTTTGTCTAATTATGCTTTAATAAAAGCCAAAATGTCTTTATTGATTGTTTCTGCCTCTGTTGTTGGCATACCGTGAGGAAATCCAGGATACGAAATTAGTTTTCCGTTTTTCAATAATGCAGCAGCTCTTGGTGCTTGTCCGTAAGGAACAATTTGATCGTCTTCTCCGTGCAAAACAAGAACCGGAATGTCTAAACTTTTAAGATCTTCTGTAAAATCTGATTCAGAGAAAGCTTTAATCCCGTCATGATGTGCCAATACAGAACCCATCATTCCCTGACGCCACCAGTTGTGTTTAATTCCTTCGTGAACTGTTGTTCCTTCGCGGTTCCATCCGTAAAACGGAATTGGGAAATCGTAGAAATATTGTGCTCTGTTAAATGCTGTTCCTTCTCTTATTTCGTCAAAAACAGACAATGGAACTCCTTCCGGATTTGATTCGTTTTGAATCATGATTGGTGTAACAGCGCTAATAATAACTGCTTTTGCAACACGTCCTTTTCCGTATTTTGCTGCGTAGCGTATTACTTCGCCACCACCAGTTGAGTGACCTACGTGAATGGCATCTTTTAAATCAAGCGCAGCAGTTAATTCAGCGATATCTGATGCGTAGGTTTCCATGTTATTTCCTTCAGAAGTTTGACTAGAACGACCATGTCCGCGGCGGTCATGAGCAATAACTCTATAACCTTGTTTTAGAAAGAACATCATTTGTGCATCCCAATCATCGCTTGATAAAGGCCATCCATGGTGAAAAACAACAGGTTGTCCTGTTCCCCAATCTTTGTAAAAAATCTCTGTTCCGTCTTGTGTTTTAAATGTGCTCATTTTGTTATGGTTTTAGATTATTAAATTATTTGTATAATTGTTAAAATTCAAATGATAATTAATTGTAATTTTATTTTTATTGATGTTGTTTTATTTCTTTGACAAACTTACAGCAGTTTCGAAAGTCTGTTGGTTAACCTAGATTAAGAAAAAAAAATATTGTATTTTTTATTTCTATTTATAGTTCTATCGTTTTGCATCGTTTTAATAATTTGTGATGCAACTGAATTTTCAAACAATATGCCTAAAGGTATAACTTATTGTTTAACAATATGTTATGTGTTTATGAAGTATGATTTTATTCACGATATATCGTGAAATTATTAAGCAGGGTATTCGATTTTAGTACAAAATTTAAATTTCACGTAGATAAAATGTATTTATTAAGTATTTATACGTATTATTGTAATTTTTAAAACTAAGTATTTATTAACTCGCGATTATTTTAAAGTAAACATTTTCATGATTCTAATTTTTCTGATTATGATTTAGATCATATTTTGTAGTTTTAAAAAGAACTTATTTTGCTAAAGGTTTAAACTGTCAAAGTGTTTACGTCTTAGAAATCAACTGTATTTAAGAAAAAAAAGAGCAATTAACTAAACCATTTTTTTTTAACCGTCAGTATTCATTTAAAAACATACTGAAAACATCGTAAAATTTATGAAACTAAAATGTATAGCATTTATGCTTTTTCCGCTTATTGGTTTTTGTCAGCAGAATAATTCAATACCGACAGATTCTGTAAAAACATCAAATATTTTTATGTTGGGAGAAGTTATCGTAACTCAGCATCAAAATAAGGATACATTAAACAGAGTAACTTCTAAAACAATGGAGGCTCAGAATAAAATCGATGTTTCGAGAGCATTAAATATGCTTCCTGGCGTTACTTTAACAGCTTCCGGACCAAGAAACGAATCTATGGTTTCGATTAGAGGTTTTGATTTGAGACAGGTTCCTGTTTATATGGATGGAATTCCGGTTTATGTTCCTTATGATGGTTATGTGGATTTAGCACGATTTACGACTTTTGATCTTGCTGCAATTGATGTTTCAAAAGGTTTTTCGTCTGTGCTTTATGGACCAAACTCTTTGGGCGGAGCAATTAATTTGATATCCAGAAAACCTTCAAAGAAATTAGAATACGATGGTTCACTGGGAATGATTAACTCAAACGGTTATAGAGGAAACGTTAATGTTGGTTCTAATTTGGGGCAATTTTATGTTCAGGGTGGATTTTCTTATTTAGATCGAAATTCAACCAGAATGTCTTCCAATTTTGTTCCGATGAAAAATGAAGATGGAGGAGAAAGAGATAATTCGTACCGAACAGATCAAAAGATAAGTTTTAAAATAGGATGGACTCCTAATAAAAAAAGTGAATATGCATTGGGTTATATCAACCAAAAAGGCGAAAAAGGAAATCCGGTATATGCAGGAAGTGATACCAAAAACTCATTATTGGTGAACCCTCGTTTTTGGCAATGGCCGGTTTGGAATAAAGAGAGTTATTACTTTATTTCTAATTCTAATTTGGATACAAAAAACAGTCTAAAAACCAGAATTTACTACGATAAGTTTAAAAATACTTTGAATAGTTACGATGACAATACGTATTCGAAAATGACTAAAGGTTACGCTTTTCAGAGTCTTTATGATGATTATACTTTTGGTGGAAATGTCGAATACAACACGCAGATTATTCCAAAAAATGATTTCAAATTTGCTGTACATTTTAAAGAAGATGTTCATCGCGAGCATAATCTTGGAGAACCAGTACGCCATTTTATTGACAATACTGTATTGATAGGAATTGAAGATGTCTATAAAGTTTCGAATAAATTTACGGTAATTCCGGGTTTGAGTTACAACATTCGAAAAAACATCGAAGCGCAGGATTATAATAGTACTACAAAAGTAATTTCAGATTATCCAAGCGCGGATGCAAGTGATGCGTATAATGCGCAAATAGGTCTTTTTTATCAATTGAATCAAGATCAAAAGTTGGGCGCTACGGTTTCGCAGAAAACGAGATTTGCTACTATCAAAGACCGTTATTCGTATAGAATGGGAACGGCGATTCCAAATCCTGATTTAAAACCCGAAACTGCTTTAAATTATGAAGTAAATTATACGAGTAAGTTTTTTGATAAACTGACTTTTCAAACTGCGTTGTTTTATAGCAAACTTACTGATGCGATTTTGAGCGTAAGCAATGTTCAGCCTGGAAAAGCGCAAATGCAGAATTTTGGTAAAGCCGATTATAAAGGAATTGAGGCTCAGGCGGCTTATTCTATTTTGAAAAATCTTTCACTGAATGTAAATTATACGTATATCGAAAGAAAAAATATTACTAGTCCAAGCATTCATTTTACTGATGTTCCTAATACTAAAGTTATGGGAACTGTAGAATATGAACCGATTAAAATATTGAGATTAATCGCGAATGCCGAATTTAATTCTTCAAGATTCAGCACGAGTTATGGTACAAGAGTTCCAGATTATACGCTTTTAAATTTGTATGCTTCGGGTAAAATATTAAAAAACTTTAGCCTTGATGCGGGATTAAATAATATATTCGACAGGAATTACAGTCTTGTAGAAGGCTTTCCTGAAGAAGGACGCAATTTTTTTGTAACGCTTCGTTTTTTTAATTAATTTTTGATTCTAAAATGTGATTGGGTAAAGAAAATTAAACACATAGAAACATAGTTTTTTGCGCAATAAAGAATACAAAAGAGAAATATATTTCTCGAACATAGTTACTATGTGTATTTAAAATAAGTGAAACGCCTTTTTTGAGAATACAAAGTCTATGTCTCTATGTGTTTAAAAAAAACACTCAAAGGGTAAAGAAAATTAAACACATAGAAACATAGTTTTTTGCGCAATTAAGAATATAAAAGAGAAATATATTTCTCGCACATAGTTACTATGTGTATTTAAAATAAGTGAAACGCCTTTTTTGAGAATACAAATCTATGTCTCTATGTGTTTAAAAAAATCACTCAACGGATTATGAAAAGTATAATAATGCAAATAGAATCTCATTATAAAAAATTTACGCTTTTATTAGTGTTTGTGGCTGCTCTTATATTAGTAGCGGCTACTAACGCAGATCCGGTTTATACGGATCCTTATAAATTGGAATATCCGGATTATTTTGGAAACAGAATTAGTATTCCGGACCATAACCCAACAACTAAACAAGGGGTTTATTTGGGCAGAATGTTGTTTTATGAAACGAAATTATCGTCGAGTAAAACAATTTCCTGTGCGAGTTGTCATCAGCAAAAATTGGCATTTACGGATGGAAAAGCATTTAGTTCCGGAATTAATAATGTACCTACAAAACGGAACTCGATGTCGCTGGCAAACCTGCTTTGGGTGAGAAACTTTTTTTGGGATGGTCGAGCCAAAGGTTTAGAAGCTCAAGCCATCATACCGCTTAATGATGCGCACGAAATGGGTGCTTATTTGGACAAAGCAGTTAAAGATCTTCAAAAAACAAAAAATTATCCTGCTCTTTTTAATGATGCCTTTGGAAGTCCAGACGTCACAAAAGATCGTATTGCAATGGCAATTGCCCAATTTGAGCGAACTTTAATTTCGGCAAATTCTCCTTATGACAAGTATTTACGTGGAGAATATAAACCAACAGCTGCTGAATTAAACGGAATGGAAATGTTTATGAATTCGGCAGAAGCAAACAAAAATATTAGAGGTGCTAGCTGTGCGCAGTGTCACGGTACGCCAAAGATTTATATGGAATTATTTCATAACAATGGTCTGGACAGTATTCCGAAGGATTTAGGGAGAGAATCGCTTACCGGAATGGCAAATGACCGCGGACGTTTTAGAGTTGTAACGCTTCGTAATATCGAACTTACGGCTCCTTATATGCACGATGGAAGATTTAAAAATCTTGAGGAAGTTTTAGATCATTATAATGAACATATCATGCCTAGCAAGTCTTTAAGTGTAACTTTACAAAACAGACCAAACGATGTAGATGGGAAAAGTCTAGGCTTGACGGCAACCGAAAAAGCAAATATTATAAGTTTCCTAAAGATGCTTACAGATTCTACTTTTGTAAATAATCCTAAGTTTTCGAATCCGCATATCAAACAGAAATAAAAGGTAAGCCATTATATTATTATCCATTTTTAAACCAAATTTTTAAAAAATGAAAAAATACTATTTATCCACGATCGTTTTAGCTTTATTGTTTTTTATCACGATATCTCAAAGTGTACATGCGCAAACTGTTGCAAAAGAAGCGGTCGTAAAAGTAGAAGGAGAGGTTTTAAAACCTTTATCGCTAAGTCTTTCAGATTTTGCAAAACTGAAACATGTAGACGTCACGATGAAAAGTCGCGAAGGTGTTTTACAGCAATATTCTGGTGTTCCAATTTTTGATTTGTTACGACTTGCCGGAGTTACGGTTGGAAAAGAATTGAAAGGCGAAAATCTCACTAAGTATATGCTTGTAAGAAGCAGCGATGGTTATGAAGTTGTTTTTTCCTTAGCAGAATTAGATCCAAGTTTTACAAACAGAGTGGTTATTTTGGCCGATTCAAAAGACGGAAAACCTTTGGCTGATGGAGTAGGGCCATTCCGTTTAGTTGTGCCAGACGAAAACAAACCTGCACGTTCTGCGCTTGAAGTAACAAATTTGATTATTCGTTTTGCGAAAGACTAATTAAAAAAACAGAGCGATTAAAAATAATCGCTCTGTTAATTTTTGATTTCTAAAATAATGTAAATTGAATTTTATTTGGTGTACTTTTTTCTTAAAAGTGATATCTCTTTAGGTCCAATTGCCATTTCTTGTTGTAAAAAATTCTCGATACTTCCGTATTGGGTTTTAAGTCCTGTAAAAAATGTACGAATAAGTTCTGGTTTCAGTGCCATTTCATTTTCTATTTGCGCTTCAGTCAAACCACTCATTTTTGCAAGAGGTGCCATCATACCTTTATTCATTTTTTTCAAATAAATGTTTGATGCAACATAATCTTCTTCGATCGTTTTTTGCGGAACGTTTAAGATGTAAAGAAATAAGGCAGTTGCCATTCCTGTACGGTCTCTTCCGCCTGTACAATGGTACATAATGGCTTCGTTATTGTCTAAAACCAATAGTTTTACAAATAAAGGACGAAATCGGTCTCCACTGTATTTTACCGCATCTGTACCGTAAAATTTTTCAAGAAAACCGCCTTCTTTTAATAGTTTAACCATTTGCGCCGGATTAGGAATACTGTCGCTTCCTGCCGGACTAAGCGTATAATCGGTATTTTTTGGCAAACGGTCTGGAGCTGCTTTTGATTCTGCTACACCTCTAAAGTCTACTACGGTGTGGATTCCTTTTTTATCTAAAAGTAAAACGTCGTTATCGGTCAATTTATCAATAGCAGCACTTCTGTAAACTTTTCCCCAGGCAACTTCTTTTCCGTCTGTGGTTTTGTATCCGCCAACATCTCTAAAATTTAATCCGCCTTTTAAAGGAACTACTCTTTTTATGCTGTCTGTAAGTTGCGCATTTGCTAATGTTTGTACTAATATGGCCATGGCTAATAGTGTCTTTTTCATTTTATTTTTGGGTTTATTTATTAAATTATTTATTTTTAAAATATGTCATAACGTATACCTGCCTGTCCACGGCTGCCATACCATTCTTGTGAAGTAATACGACGTTTGTCCTGACCCATATACATTTTAACCGGAGAATCACTTAGGTTGTTTAGCTCAATAAATACCTTAAATCGTTTGTTGATATTTACTGTTGCAGAGGCATCAATTGTAAAGTTAGAATCTGTCCAGATATAATAATCAGGACCTAATTGCTGATTGATTGACTCTACAGAGTTTCCTCTGTAATTACCTGCAAGACGAACCATTACGCCGTTGCGCTCGTAAAAAAGAATCGCATTAAACAAGTTTTTAGATTGATTTGGCAAGCTTGTTTTATCATTATAAACAGTGGTTCCGCTAACACGTGGTACTTCTGTTTTTGAATCTAAATAAGTGTAGTTAAATTCTACTCCAAAACCACTCCAGAAACCATTTAGAAAATCAAACCTTTTATTGATTCCGGCTTCAAATCCAAATAAAGAAGCTTTGTTTAAGTTTTTTGCCTGAGTAACCAAATAATCGCTACCATTAATATTCTGCATGTTTACATCAGTAAATACAACATCGGTAATGTTTTTGTAGAAAGCGCCTCCTGATAAAATTCCAACATTGTCAAAATAGTATTCTCCCATTACATCATAATTGTTACTAAAGGTTGGCTTTAGATCAGGATTTCCTTGAGTAATTGTCATTGGCGAAGCAGTAGTATTTGTAGAACTTCCGGGTGTCATGTCTCCAAAATTCGGACGAACAAATGTGCGTGTATAAGCGGCACGTAGATTTGATTTATCGCTTAATTTGTATTTTAAATGCAGCATTGGCAAAAATGAATTATAATTATTCTCGACCACAGATGGGCTAAGAGTTATAACAGCAGGAGTTCCTTCTGTAGTTGCTTTAGTTCCGTTTAAGGTCATAGCGGTATATTCGTTGCGAATACCAGCCACGATTTTGAAATTGTCTGTAGCATCGATTTCGGCCATTGCATATCCTGCAATTACATTTTCGTCTCCGGTATAAAATGAAGTTGCATTAGTTTTGGATGTAAAATCCATAAATCCGTTGGCGGTTTGAAAAGGTTGTCCGTACATTGCAAACAACTGATCTTTAGTTAACGGATTTACGATGAATTGGCTAAAATCACCATTCATGTTTCCAAAAAACTTGCTTCCGCTTGGAAAATTGGTTGTTTGTAAATTTGAAAGTGGCACTAAAGCTGGTGAATTTGGTACTCCCACAGCTGCTCCCGGCAAATAAACATAATTAGAACCGTAAGTATTTGTTCTGTCTTTATGACGGTATTTTGCACCAAACTTTAAATTGACTTTTGAACTGGCTTCGACTTTTAAATTTACTTGACCAATTTGATCTCTTTCGCTGTTGTTAAGCTGAGCAATTACCAATTGGTTTAATAATAGTTTTGTTGGATCCATTACTTCGTTTGGATTTGCAATACCTGTTTCAAAATGATCTACCGTACCACCAACTCCGTTTGGAGAATCAAAACCCCAGTAACGTTTTCCATCGCTTGAAAGGTCATTGAAACCGCCTGTTATTTTTTGGCGGAAAGTTGCAATAGGAAGTCCTTTGTTGCCAGAAGTAGGAGGCGTATCTAAATAATATTCTGATTTATGATTGCTGTAACTCCAGTCCAATTTAAACTTTTCGTTCATTTGGTGTTCACCGCCCACTTCAAAACCATTTAAAGCAGTTTGATAGTGAGAGTATCTGTAATTGTATTGAAAACGAGTGTTGGTATAATCGATATAAGATTCATAAACTGGACGAACGTCGTCAAATTTATTTGCCATTCCTCTAAAGAATATTTTATCAGAAGAAGTAAGCTTATATTCGGCTCCAACATTTAACCCTTTGGTTTCACGCTCACCCATATAACGTTTAAAAAGTACCGTGTTAAGCGATCTTTTTTGTTGAGCAACAGTTGCGCCTGTGTTGTAAGTGGCAGCAAATTCGTCAGAACCCCATTGTCTGCTCCAGATAGCTCCGGAAACAATTACGCCCAGTTTATTATTAAAAAAACGGTCGCCGTAAGTTATCGAACCATTGTAAGTACCGTTTTGGCTAAAAGTATTGTAACCGCCAGCAGCACTAACATTTAAAACACGTTTTGATGGAGCAGTACGAGTAATAAAATTAATAGATCCTCCAATAGCATCTCCTTCCATATCAGGCGTGATTGCTTTTGAAACCTGAACATACTGAATCATTTCTGAAGGAACAGCATCCAAAACAGAAGAACGGTTTCCCATTACATTCGAACTCGGCAAACGATTACCGTTAAATAGAGTAGAAGTCCAAGCAAAAGGAGTTCCTCTTACAGTTGCCTGATCTGCTTCACCATGATAACGGGCAACGGCTACACCTTGCATACGCTGTACTGCTTCGGCGGCATTACGATCCGGTAATTTTCCAATTGCATCTGCCGCCATTACATCCATAATGGCAAGCGAATTTTTCTTGATGCTGTATGCTTTTGCCTGAGAAGGCGCCATTGTACCTTTAACTACGATTTCTTTTAGTGAACTCGAACCATCGGGCGACATTTGAATAAGGCCAAGATCATTTATTCCTTTTACAAGATTTACGGTAATTGTTTTGGTTTCAAAACCTATATAGCTAATCTCAAGTACTATTTCTCCTGTGGTTGGTGCAGTAAGAGTAAAAGCTCCCTGCAAATCTGAAATTACTGAATTGTTGAGTGTTTTGGCAACAATATTTGCCGTTGGCAGTGTTCCTGCATCGCTGGTAACCACTCCTTTTACTGTTTGGGCATTTGTTGATACAATAGAGCCCATTGTAAGGGCGGCAATGTAAAGTACTTTTTTAAAAATCTTTTTCTGTTTAAGTAAAGATTTTAAATTAATTTTTGGTGTCATGTTTTGTAGTTTTCTGCAAAGATTGCGTCGAATTAAACCACGAAACGACTTTATCGAACTAGAACTACTTTTAAGAAGTGTCAATTATTTTTATTTATTTTAAGTGTTTGATTTTTAGTTATTTATAGTTTGTTATTAAATTGTTACGAATCAATTTTTTGGTAATTAGTAAACATTAAATTAACAGGCTGAGTTTACTTTAGCACAAAGAATTATAAGATGAAATATATTATTGCCATTGGGATATTTCAGGCACTGCTAGCTGTGGTATTACTATTAAGAACTAGGTACCGAAAAAATGCAGACGATTTATTAATTTCCCTTGTGGTATGTATAGGACTGCATCTTTCGATTAAATTTTTCATTTTTACTTTCGTCGAAGATCAGCAGGTACTTACCATGATGAATACCTTTATAGGGTTTTGTTACATTCCTTTATTATATCTCTATACCTTAAAAACGATACGTCCGGAATTTGTGAGTGCTTCAAAATGGTATCTTTTTATTCCGTTTATTATAGGTGCAATAGGTTATTTTTCGACAGTATGTGTGTTGACTGTTACTTCGCCAAAAGCTTATTTGGTTTTGTATTGGTACAATACCATTAGTTTGTATACGCTTCTTCCGTTGGATATTATTTTTTCCTGTGGAATTATTTATCTCGCCATCAATAAATTACCAAGAAGCTCGCAGGAAAAAAAACTAATTGTACAACTGGCGTCACTTTTTTTATGCATTGGTATATTGGGGGTTTTGTTTACCGTTTTTAGCAGTATTACTTTCTCTTTAAATTATTTCAGCAGGTCTATTATTTATGCGTTGCTTATTGTAATTACAATTCGAATTATTACTTATAAATATGGTGCAATTGGTGATGCTGTTTCAACAGGCATCGAAAATAAAATGGTTTTATCTGATCCTAATTTTATCGAAGTTTCAGGAATAAATTCCGAAATGCAACCAACAACCGTAAACGATTTTTTATCAAATACTGTTACTGCCGAAAATGCTGTACTGGAAGAAAAAGAAACTTTGCTGGCACAAAAACGAAAAGAGATATTAAGCCAGAGTGAGATGTTTAAGATCGTACTAAAGCTTGAAAATGCTATGGAAAAAGAGCAGTATTACATGCAGAGCGAATTGACTCTTGACAAGTTGGCAAAACTTACAGGTTTAAGTAAATACCATATAAGCGAAACATTAAATCATTTTATCAATAAACCATTTTACACCTTTGTTAATCAGTACAGAATAGCTTATGTTAAAGAGAAATTAAAGAGTTTGTCTGAACAAAATTATAGTATTAACATTCTTGAACTGGCTTACGAAGCGGGCTTTAATTCGAAATCATCATTTAATCGATATTTCAAAGAGATTACGACTTTTACTCCTCGAGAGTATTTAAACTCAATTTCTAAGACAGTTTTAATTTCGTAAGCAAATTTTCGATTAAATACTATTAAGCCTTATCGATAGACTTTTTAAATCTTGTTCGAGAGAGCGAACCGTCGCCTGCAATTCGTTGAGCATATTGGCTCTGGACGATAAATCATCTGCGGTATAAATTCCGCCATCATAAAAGAAAAGCTTTTCGGTTTCAGTATCTATTTTTCCATCAAAATTGTATTGAAGCCATCTGTTTTTAATGCTTTCCTGTAGATCATTTTTCCCCGAATTACTAAATTCTTTATCGTTTAGAATGGTCCATATTGCGTTAGGATAGGCTCCGTTAGCATTGTCATTGAACCAAATATTTCTAAGCAGATTTCGTTGTAGTTTTAATTCAATTTTTTTTCCTTTAGGCGAAATCGTCAGCGCTCCTAATCCTGCGCTTAATAATCCGCCGCTTACACCCACAATATTACTAGAATTATTGTTTTTTATTAAAACAGTCGCCACAGTGGTTAATGCGCCAATCGTTACCGAAGCTACCGTAAGATTTTTAGTTTTTTTGTTATTGATGTCGGTAACAAAATTGGCTAGTTTGTCGATGCGTTCGCCATTGCAGTCTAATTCAGATGCTAGTGCATTTATTTCGATACTCGTAAGAATTAAGCGATCGGTAATTTTTTGTTTTAAAACCAGCCTTTTTAAAGTGTCTTTTTTTGTCAGGAGATATTCTGCCAAATAAGTTTCAATGCCAATAGCCTTGCTGATTAAAATATCATGCTTAGATAAATTAGCATGTAATATGCTGTCTTGTTTGGGTATTTTGTTTGGAGATGTTTCGAGTTTAGAATAATCATATTCTATTGTAGGCTGGCAGTAATTGCTAGTCAGATAATCAATTTTCGGACTATTGAGAACAGTCGAGCACGAAGAGATAAAAATAAATATAAGTGATACAATAAATATTTTAAGCTGTTTCATATTGATTTTGTTTACTGTTAAAAATACGAATTAACTTTTTATGGCTATTCGTAAAATTAAATAAAAGTTTATAGCCGTAAAATGCCGTAACCAACTACTATTACATAATTTTGTAATGCATGAAATAACAAGCTTTTTAATAGTATACAATGAACAATATATTTTCTAACAACAGCCAAATAGGAGTAGTGTCTACTTTTGCTGATCTTGTGCATACCAATTTCAAAGAAAAAATGAATGCGTTGTGCTGGTACAGAAATCTAGAGGGCGATTTTAACGAGATTGTAACCCAACTACGTTTAGAAGAAAATATAACCGAAGTTTCTGCCAAAGATTTACTCGCGCTACAACTCTCTGAAAAAGGAAATATAGCAAGAGAAATAATCTTAAACGATTTACAATTACTGACAGATTTTGGTGCTTCGCCCTCGCTTAATTTACTAAAGTGTTACGAACGCGATGACGAATTTGATTTTATATCGACAGATGTATATTCGTTTCATGTAGATCGTTCGCCCATTGCGACAGATACTTATTTGTGTACTTATCACGGAGCGGCAAGCGATATTGTATCGAATGCGCAAGCCGAACAAAAAATCCTGATTCCAGAAATCCGAGCCAAGCTCAAAGAACTTAACGACGGAACAGAAGAAGAATTTGAAGACTTTTTGAAAGAAAATTATTTTGATTTGCATTATCAATTACATCAAGATGCAGAACCTGTTAATTTAGGATTAGGACATCTTTGGCGACTGGCTGTAGATCATCCAAAACAAGAAGTACTGCCTTGTATTCATAGAGCGCCAATAGAAAATGAAGGAGAATATCGATTGTTGCTAATTTGTTGAGAGAATTGTTGAGAGAATTGTTGAGATAATCAAGCAGGAGCAACAAGGAATGTGCATTGAAAATTTTTTTACAAAGTTGTTCAAGAATACTAATTATGTATCTTTGATGTATGAACAAACAGACACCTTTTTCGGTATGTGGAGAATCATTGTCGGCTCCAATGCACATTTGCGGTTTTTTCGATTCGAGAGAACAGCAATATGATGTAATTATTCCTTATATTTTAGAGGGCTTGGATGCGAATGATAAAGTAATTAATATCCTTGAAGGAAACCGTCATGGCGAACATTGTCGTTGTCTGGCCGATAATGGAATATCTATTACCGAAAAACTAGTGAGCGGTCAATTAGAAGTTCTTGCTTCTGAAAACACCTACATTGAAGGTGGTAAGTTTGCTGCCGATAAAATGTATGCTATGCTCGAAAATACTTTATTATCAGCTTCAAGAGCCGGTTACGAAAGTGTTAGAGCGTGCGGAGATATGGTATGGGCACTTAAAAACTTACCAGGAACCGATGAACTTTTAGAATATGAGGCTAAACTGAATTTACTCACGCCACAACATGCCGTTTCATTAATTTGTATGTACGATATTAATAGTTTCAGCCAAAACACACTTACAGATATATTGCTTACACATCCTTACGTGATTAAAGACGGAAAGATTAGCAAAAATCAACATTATGTAGAGCCTTTGGAATTGCTTTCGAGTATTTCGAATTCTCGATCAGGTGCGCTTAAATCCTAATTTTTTTTTATTCCTTTTGCTTAATCACACTAAAAGTTATAAAAAAAGCCCATTTCGTAAGAAATGGGCTTTTTATTTTCGGACTGTAGATGAAGTAGTTTATTCTATCGCTTATAAATGCGTAACGATAGCGTGGAAATTCTTTCCGTGCCCGCTTCTATATTAATAAAAAACGGTTAAGATATACTTTGCGGGCATGGTTACACCTCTGCGCTTTCAAAAATTTCATTTCCATTAATTATTTCTTGAATTTCAAGAATACTATTAATTTTGAAGTTTCGAATTTTTCCTTCTCTTAGAAGACAATTTGTTTTCAATATTATTTCAACATTTTGATCTTCAAAAATTGTTTTAGGTAAAGTATTGTCAGGAATTATTTCGCCAGGTGAATGAATAAATATACTGCCATTGTCATTATAGTTGTAGTTTACAAATTCTTGGTTTCCATCTGTAATCCAGGAATTTAAGTTTTTATATAAATCTTTAAATTTTTTTAAATCTTTAATATAAATGAATAAATCAATAATTTTTATTAATCTCGTGGTAATGTTATTATAGGTGTCTTTATATCTGATATAATAGTAACTGTTTGGGGCAAATTTACAATCGAAGGTTTTTAACTTAAACCCACGTGAGTTATAATCTGGAAACTTTTTTCCAAATATTTGAGTTTCGGTTTTTACGCTAAAAGTATCATTAATTGTTATTGCAGATTTTTTTTGTGTTATATAATCAAAATAATTCATTTGATAGAAATAATGCTTAAACAATATTGCTTTGGAGTGACCAAGAGTTCTTGATATTTTTGTGGAACTACCTTCTAATGTAAAAGAATTTATTGATGGTAATATTGGCAAGTTGAAAAAAGAATTTTTCTCGACTGATTCTACAATATCTGACAATAAATCTTTTTCCGGAAATAAATCATGAGTATTTTTAACCTCATATAAAGTTTCGCTTGGAAGATATAATTCTGAAAAAGTTTTGGAGTTTGAATTGTACCATTTGCATTTTAAGTCTATTAATGGCAATCCTGATTTTTCAGAAAATTTATTTTTTTCATCAGAAAATTTAAAGCCAATTATAGTCATGATTGGAGGTAAAAATTCTAAATGATTCGTTTCCATTAATTCACCATTTTCCTTTGTTCGGTTAACTTTTACTTTATTTAATTCTATATCTACACTTTTTAAAACAACTTTTCTATTAATGTATGATTGCTTAATTAAATTTTCATAATTTTTACTAGTTAGTTCCTTGTTTTTTTCCTCTAGTTGTGATTTGAAATTAAATTCAAAAAGGAATTTTTGATCTATTATTGAGAAAAAGATTTTGTTTACAAGATTGCTATTAATCCACTTATCTGTGAATTTTCCCTCTTTAGAATTATAGTAAATGCAGTTTAATTGTTGTCCAATATCGATACCAGTTTCTTTGTCAAATGATTTTTCTTTGATTTCTTTTATAACTAATACAGGTGACGAATAGTCGGAATATGCTGTGATTTTAATATTAGTTAGTTTGTTAATGTAGGGATGTGTTTTGAAAACAATTAGTTCACCTTGTTTAAATTCTGACATAATTTCTTTTTAGTTAGGATAGATGTCGAATATATGAATTTTAATGTTAAATTTGAAAAGAATCTGCGTGATGAGTAAAATTACAGCTGTGTGGATCGCAAAATAGAATTTATTCTATTTTACTATTATACAAAAAGGTATATTAGGAAATGAGATTTATCAACGGTTGGGCTGTTTAGCTTTAAACTACCCTCCAATAGAAGGATAATTATTTCTATTAGTACTATACTTGGTTCATTCGTTACAAGCGATACAAACAAAGTTAATACAATTATTAGATATTCCATATACAATCTTTTATATTTACTCACATAACCAATGACTCAGTAATTGGGTACCGATCCAACTCACAAATTGAGAGTTATGTAATTTTTTTAACGTTATTGCTGATCGCAGATTCTTTTTTAATTTGACTTATGAATAAACCTATTTGGCTCAAAGAAAAAGGATATATACATTTATCTCCATCCTTAGAATTAGGAAATAATTGGCATAAAACTGTAAAAAAAATTACCGACAAAAAGTATATAGAAAAATATGCATTTTATCCATTAATTCATACTATCATTTCTGATAGAAAATTTAAAAAAGGAAATTTAAAAAAATTTACTACAGACAAAAGAAGCCATACACATTACAGAACTAAAACTTTGCACCCGGTTAAAAATTCAAAAAATCGACCATTACATTATGCTAGTCATATGGACGCTTTGATCTATGGCTATTATGCTGATATTTTAAGAGAAAAATATGAGAATCTTTTAGTGAAAGAACCTCTACAGGATGAAGCTGTTATTGCGTATAGAAAAATTGAAACCTTTAAGGGGTCAGGAATAGGTAAATCTAATATTCATTTTGCAAAAGAATGTTTTGAAGAAATTAAAAATAGAGCGCAAAATGATAATGAAGTTGCGGTATTAGCAATTGATTTAAAAAGTTTTTTTTCTACATTAGATCATAAGATTTTAAAAGAGCAATGGAGCAAAGTTTTAAATCAGAATGATCAGATTCCTGAGGATCATTATAAAGTGTTTAAAGCTTGTACCAATTTTAAATATGTACTTTTAGATGATTTGCGTATTAAAAGAAATAAGAATGGAAGAAAAGCTCCTTATAATGAAAGTAAATTAGCACAGATTAGAAAGACAAAAGGTTTTAGATGTTTTTTTGATTCTAATGAAGATTTTAGAACATATATTAAAGAAGGGAAATTACCTATCTACTCAAATCCTTTTTCTAAAAAATTAGAAAATGGAAAAACTGTCAAGAACGGAATACCGCAAGGTCTGCCAATTAGTGCAGTTTTAGCCAATCTTTACCTTTTTGATTTTGATTTAGATATTGTTAATCGTTGGGTTAAGCCTCATAACGCTTATTATAGAAGATATTCAGATGATATATTTATTGTATGTGATAAGAATTTATGCGATGAAATTGAAAAGGATATAAACAATCTAATCAAAAAGTATGAAATTAAGATAAGTACGGAAAAAACCGAAAAATTTGTTTTCAGAAATATTAAAAAAAATGACAATATAAGATTAGAGTGCTTTAGAATTATTGAAGATTCAAAAGAAGTTGCCTCGGCAATGACGTATTTAGGTTTTGAGTTCAGAGGTTTTCATACAGGAATAAAATCAACAAATCTAGCAAAATACTATAGGAAGATAATTTCTACTGTTAAAAGGAAAAGTAAAAGAACTTTAAAGTTAATGGAAGAAAATCCAAATGCCAAGAAAACTATTTTTAAAAACCAGCTTAGAAAAATTTATAATCTTCCAGTAAAATTTACAGATGGGGATTTAACTGAAAAGAAAATAAATAGAAAAATGAGGTACAATCTTGTTTTAAATGAGAGAGGATTTTATGAATTTAAATTTAGTGCGCGAAATAATAAAAAGCAAGCTAATTATCATAGCTATATAAAACGCTGTTGCTATGAATTTCAGACAAATTCTTTTCAAAAGCAGATTAAAAAAAGTAAAAATATAGCTTATTCAGCTATACATAAATATTTAAATGAAAATAGTTATTAAATATAAGTTACTTAGAATTGATGGAAAAGAGAAAATGTGTAATTCCTTTAGTGTTGATTACAATTTCTATTGTATTATTAATCTGGATATTGTTTTATGGAAACTAACTTATTAAAACTTTTCTGTCTTCAAACAAATAATACACCAAAGAAAAAAAAGAGACTTTTAAAGTCTCTTTTTTTTCTTTGAAATAATATATTTTTATAAAAGTCTATTTATCTTTTAATAATTTCTCCAAAACCTCAATCTTCTCATCTTTAGCTTTCAAAAGTTCTGCATTTAATCTTTTAATTTCTTCTAAAGCTTCTAACCACTTTTCCCTCGCTAGCGCTAGCGTCCCGCTCGTGAGCACAATATTTTTAAAGTTCAATAATTTACGAACAGGATGCTTGCGTTATCACGGGGAAGTTTTTATTCGAGATATACTAAATCTCCGGATTTATCTTTTCCAAAAACTTTATCCTTATCTTCGGCTTTGATAATATAGAAGTACCCTTTGAAATGCTCGTTCTTTGTATCTATTCTGTCAATCTTTTTATTGTTTTCATCTACTTCAAGATACACCACATTTTCTTCCTTATCAAAAACAAGACTATATCTAATGATTCTGTCTTTTAAATGCCAAGTGTAGATGTCAAAATTATTTGCAAAGAAAGTATTTTCGCTTTTTTTTGATTTTCCGTATTTTTTATCTAAAATAGCAATTAAATCTTTAGATTGCTTCAAGTCTGTTTTATCCATCATTGCATGAATAAGTATTATCTTCCCGTTTAAATCCGTCGCAAGATTAATAGCATTAAATTCGAATTCACAAAATTTAGCCATAGTATCTCTGCTAGAATAGCTTCGTTGTCTGTAATCAATTCGGACTTTTTTATTACCGTCATATGTTATTTCTGAAACTGTATCAACTTCTATAAGCTCATTTTTTACCTCGTAATATCCATGATACTTTTTACTTTTACTACTTTCAGGTAATAAAGTTGATAATTTGGTATTGAAATCAAAATCCTCTAATCTTAAAGATTCTTCACCAAGTGATTTGGCAGTTAGATTTTCCTGTCCTTTACAATTTGTAAATATTGATGTAAACAATAAAAGTGAGAATAAAATAATATTTTTAGTCATGATGTTTTGTGTTGTATGTTTATAATAATAAAATATATTTTTTGCATTTAGGAACTTATTCCTAGCGCTAGCAAGGGAATTAATGACCTTGTTTCTTTTCCAAATATTCATTAGACAAATAAGAAAAAATTAATAACGAATAATAAATACTACCTGTTGCCATAAGTATTGAATTTTGTGAAGGATCATAATTATTATGCTGAAAATTATTTTCATCCAAAAAAGCTTTGGTATAAGTTAATTTGCGTAGAAAATTTGAAAACACAACACAAAAACCAATAGATACTATATATAGTATAGCTGCTAATCCGGAAAGTCCTAATAATTTATCTCGTTGTTTTTCGCTTTTATTATAGAATGCAAAACGCATTCTATGAAGAACAAGGACAAAATAAGCAATCATTATCTTGTTATCTTGTAAGGGAAGCATTTTATTAAACTCATAGGCAAAAAGTGCATATACTAATGCAAAAAACAATATTAAAAGCTTTTTCTGAAAGACAGCCATAAGAACTCCAGAATTAACCATAATAAATTCCGAGCAAATTAAAACAGCTAAAGTTTCTACAGTTAAAGGATCAGGATTTATACTAAACCATGCATGCATATACTGATATAATAGATAACCGTTAAATAAAGTAAATACAAAATTATCTAATAAACACCTTAGTATCATTACCTATATTTATCTTATTACCTCTAATTGAGATCCCGGTTTTGGGCGATGAAAATATAGATTATAGGTGGTATTATAATCTGCTTTATCAGTTCTTAACACAGACGTCCCTTTTAATTTGCCATCAATTCTTAACAACGTAATAATTCTACCATTGCCATAAAATTTAATTTCATAATTTTCAATAGGATATACATCTATAATATTTTTAATATCTGCACTCAAATCATTCAAATCACTTTTAATTTCTTCTTGAGATAAGAACAAAGCCTCATTTAAATCTTTTTCACTTTTTTCCGTTTTTGATAAAAAGCTTTTTACATCATGAATTTTTAATAAATCTCTAAATTCATTGAATTTATTAACCAACTCATTATTTAACTCTTTTTGATTTTCTTTTTTTAAATCTACAGATTCAGACCAACCCTGTAAATTATATGGCACATCTATGTCTATTTGAAATGTTTTCACTAATAATGGAGACTCCTTCAAATCTCTTAGATTAATTTCTTTAATCAATTCTACACGATTTTCTCCAGTGTAATCAAGTCCACGTGGATATTTATATATTTTAACAGCAACATAATTAATTCCTAATCTATCAACTATTTTCTTCCCTTCGTCTGGTAATAAAACAATTTTTATTTCTTGGATACCGCTTTTTAGGATATAATTATTAATAGGTAATTCATTGTTTGTTGAACCAGCTTGGTAATCGATTTCTAAAGGCATATCGTTTACATATGTTTCATATGGATTTGCAACAGATATTTTTAAAGTGTAAATAGGTTGGTAAGTCATTTTATTAATATTTATTATTTTTTTTTGAGTATCATTTTCTTTTTTTTGGCAACTTGCTATATTAAATATTAGTAAACCAATTAAAATCATATTTTTCATTCTTTAAAATGTAAGTAATTAATATTTTTTCTATCCTTATTAACATTTCTTTTTTTTAATCAGTCCATAATTTCATAATAATAGCATTTCCAGTATAACTTGGAAGTAAAGGAATGGGATCCAAATTTTTAGGCTCCGTCTTTCTTTGTGATTTCATTGAAAATTTAATATATCCAGTAACTATTAAACCTGAAAATTTAGTGGTCCAATCTATCATATTATCATAATTTGCATTAGGGCTTGCTGCTATTTTAAAATAGCAATCCCCTTTGATTCCTGCTTCAAAAGTTAACTCTGTAGCTGTTTTTACTTTCACTTTAACATCTGTAGAAATTTCTAGTTTTCCTCCCAATGTTCCTGACAAATTTAAATCGGCATCCAAACGTTTCCCTTTTTCCTGCGCTTGACTATATTTTATAAAAGTTTCTTCTAGCGCAACATTGGCATAAAAAGTAAGATCGATTCTATAGTTTATAGTCAGCGTATCCCTAGATATTTTTTCAATCAGCCACGTAGTTAAATCAAGTGCTGTTACTAACTTTCCGCACCAAGGTATTTTATCGGCCAGAGCCAGCACATCTATCTTTAGTTCTCCGCCTATTAACGGTGCTATTTTTGCTCTTGCAGCCAGTTCTATACCTAATCGATTGTTTGTGTTAGTATATTTCCAACCAATACCTACAGATGGAGCAGGAGGTAGGAGAGAAAGACTCATCATGTTTTTTCTTCCTAATAAGGAAGGAGGCAAAGTTTCGGAGGCCTTTCTTGCCTCTTTTGCCCTTGCAATCTTATCTACCAAATCATAAACAGATTTAATAATACCTAATGTTTTACGGTACTCTTCGGCAAACTTAAAACTCAATTCCTTGCTTTTGCCACCGTCATACGTTGCTTTTACAGTAAGTCCAAAGTTTGATTTAGCATTTCCGTAATACCTATTGGCTGTTGTGGCTATTTTAACTTTTCCGTCTTTTGTGTTGCTATTGTGTATAATCTCTTCTTTTTTAAGATCTGCCAATGCTACAACATCACCTTTATTTTTAATATCACTAGGAGATATATTATCTCTTATAGCTGTTGTTTCCGTACTGTAAATATTATAATTAGGCTCAGATCGTCCGAACCATACAGGATCTGGCGTATTGTAAAAAAAGTTAATAGTCCATTCAATTTCCGGTACTACTTTTAATACAATATTATGCTTGTGCCTGCAAGTAGAAACCATTAAAGGCAACTGCGACATTGCACTAGAATTATTTTTTGAAAGCCAGAAATATTTAGGCAAATCGTCTACATCATAATCAAAATGGGCCGTCCCTTCAATACTTTTAGCATCATGTTTGGTAATATTAATGTTTTTAGGCAATCTTGATTGATCAAAAACAAAAATGTTTTTTCCATGATCATTGGGCTTACCTTTGTACACACATTCATTTGTATCACTTTCTTGATCAACTTTTATGGAGAATTTTTCGGGGGCAGAACCTAAAATTAGTCCTATCTCGATATTAGGGTTTTGGCTCACACCGGGATCTTCTTTATATATTTCTAACGTTTCAGTTTTTTTGTCTTTTGTGTATTCTAGTGTAATTCCTGTATACTGGCATAGATGAAAAGCACCTACATTGGTTTCTACTTGTCCAATCACCACAGGTTTATTGCTTACTTCAGTTGTAGCTGTTAATATTAAACTTTTAGCGTCGACTTTTATAGTTTTGGGCGTAAAATCTTCAAAATAAGTTCCGGTTTGTATTGATTTAATTTTTGGGTATATTTCTAACTTACTTCCAAACTTTTCCCAACTTGCATCAATTAATACTTGTACTTCAATTTTTTGTATGTATTGTTCACTTTCTACTGTATTGTTGCTATCATGCTTAGTTTGGTTCAATTGATCTGACACTCCTTTTTTGCCAATATCAATTTTTTTAACTTTTAAAACTGTTACTTCTCTCTTAAAAACTTTTACATTAGAAATATTTAGCTCGTCGTTAGAGAAAATTACATTTTTATTCAATAAATTAATTTCAACCTCTTGTCCGTACATATCCACAGTGTATATATGCAAAATAACTTTAGACATAAAACCTACACTTTTTGTTATGGGCTCATACTCAAAATCTGTCCATTCTATTTGTAGAATTCTAGGTTTTCCGTATGCCTGAACGTATATACCATTCGGAATTTTTCCTGTAGCACCTTCTTTTTCGTGAAATGCTTCGAGCCAAGCCATTCCGCCACCTACCAATAATTCCGGAAACTTAATACTATGCTTACCTGTTTTTTTAATTTCGCCAATTCCTTTGGTAAACGTTTGATTATGTGAAATATTTTTGTAATCTAATTTTTTACCCACTAACTGCCAGCACCAATTTACATCATTGTATTTATCGGTAAGAGCTTGAAATTCTTTGTCCATTTTTTGCCAACCCTCCATGTCAGCATCGTAATTTTCTTTAAGTCTTTTTTCATTCCAACCATCCTTTGCATGCTGTTCCCATTTTTGTACAGCAGATTCTTTGGCTTGCTTTTTCTTGCTTTCTAAGTCTTTAATTAACTTCTCATCTTCCTGATACTCTTTTATTTTTACATAAAAAAAATCAGCTTTATTAAGCACAATGTTTCCCATTGCGGGATTATAGATTTGTCCTTTGGTTACTTCAGGAATTAAATGCAGTTTGTTATCGGCCATAATGTTTACATATTTGGTATTTGTAATAATCCTGTGTCCTCAATATTTAAACTTAGTGCCGGATTAATTGCTTTAATAATTTGGGCATTGCTATTTTGAATATTCTGTTGGGTCACTTCTGTAATTTGTCCATGATTAATAATTTCTACACAAGCACTACCTGCAACTGCACAAGTTGCTTTACTGTTTTCTAATAATGGTTTGCCATTATTGTCTTTTAGTGTGACTTTATCATGTAGGTTTTCCCATTTTGTAATTGCAGGCTTACATGGATTATTGTTCATTTTTGCACAACTGCCAAAGGTTTTTTTTTCAAAAGTTTGCCCAATATCTTTGTGAGTTGCAGTTAATTTTGATTTTCCTTTGGTATCATTTATAAAACGTTTGGTTTGTGTTTTTACTTTCAAAGTATCCGGAGCTGTACCAAACTGGCACTTGCAAGTTGCTCCCTCACACACTAAATGTACTTCGCTCATCTTCTGTTTTTTTTGGTTACTAGAAATTACTTTACTTAAAAGCTTTATTATTATAAATCGGTAACGACCAACATACCATTAACTTCTGCTACGCAATTTTGTCCTGGATTTGTAATTGATAACATTCCTCTTTCCTGACAAAACAAAACTGACTTTGTTGTAATATACTTGCCCTCTGTAGTACCGCAATTTGCGGGTTCTCTCCAAGTCTTATCCAATGATTTAAAAACACAAGCTTGTTCACGAAGGGTACAAAAAACAAAATCACCAATATTTAAATTACTTTCAAGCACTGGATTTTTATCATCAATTGTACATCCATCATATGGCACTTCTAAAAAAGTTGAATCTGTACTACCGTACTCACAATTTATTTTTGCTCCGTATACTACTATATATTCCATAATCTTTTTACAATTAAAATTATCAATTAGACTCTTAAACCTTATTACTGCTAGGTTCCCCAAAAAGTATCCCAAAACCCTTTTTCTTTTATTTCTCTCTCATTAATAACCTCTGCACTCCAATCTATTTTTCTTGATATTGGATTTACTATTTCTTGTTTTGGTTTTCTCTTTGCTCGCTCATAAGTTTCAAACTCTATGGTCGATACAACATCGCTGTTTTTTCTTGAGTTTATAAAACCAGTAATAGAAAATATAGTGTTGTTATCGTGATGCAGTTTGTATAGAAAATCTATATTACTGCTATTTTCTTCTTCCAATTTTCCAATTTCAAATTCAGATTTATTTAGATCTTTTTCCAAATCTTCTGAGTCATTTAAAAACAATTGTTCAAGACCTTTTCGCCTTAAACAAATCTTAGACGTCGAAGTTTGAAATTCATCAATAATTTGAATTGTTTTTAGTGTAGAGTCAGTTTGGGAAAATGACAAATCAGAAGTATACTTTTGGTAAATAGGTGCAAAGTATATTTGATAAAAAGGATGATCGTCAAAGCTTCTTTTTAATAAAGACGCCGACATTATGGTTTTTTCGAAAGAAGCAATTAGTTTATCTACTTCATTACCTCTAAAATATTCAAGAATTGCAGGTTTTATTGTTTCCCATCTTCTTTGAATAGCATCAATATTAATTATATTGTCTATTTCGCCTTTATCATTCAAACGCAATAAAACAGGATATAAAGCCTTCGAAATTCTGTCGGCTAGTTTTTCTATTACTAACTCTGGCTCTTTGTTATTGATGTAAACTTGATTTATTTGAAATTTTACAATAGAAAAATTTCCATCTCTTTTTAAGAATTCTATTTGAGATGTAAAATGAATTTTATCTTTTACTCGATTATTCTCTTTATACTGTATTATAGTTCCGTAATCGAGTTTTAGATTTTCTGAAACCAATAGTCTCAGATTATTTTCCGGATTGTTAAATACTTTTTTAATTGCATCTTTTTGAGCCGTTTTAGCAGCTACATATTCCTCTAAGTCAGGAAGTAAAATATATTCGACACGTCGAATAGGAAGTCTAAATTCTACCAAATCACGGTCATCGCAATATAGATTATGAAATGTTCTTACTTCGACAGCGGGAATTCCAATTTTTTCAGCAATGCTTTCTATTGTATCTCCGCGTTGAACTTTATATTTTTTAAAAGATCTCATATTAAAAATATTAAAGATCAAATATAAATTATTTCTTACAATTAAAATGTATTTATAAAACTATTCTTATTATTTAACAAAATCCAGTGAATTAAATAAAATAATGATAATAGAAAAATTAGCATGCAGAACAACCGATAACATTGATTCTGTAACAGCATTAAATGTTCTTTAGTTAAACTTTAAAAATCAAATAGTTATTAATAAAGATGGGAGAGAAGGAATTTGTATAAAAAAAAACTGCCGTCTGTAAAAGACGACAGTTTTTGTCATGGTTTTATTGCCATCCTCCGCCTAAGGATCTGTATAAAGTTGTTATGGCGTTGAGTCTTTGCGTTTTGATAGCTGATAACTCGAGTTCAGACTGAAGTCTGTTGGTTTGCGCTACAATAACATCAAGATAGTTGGCTTCGTTGTATTTGTACAGCGTTAAAGAATTAACTACTACGTGTTCTGTTCTTGTAACGAGAGCCTGAGCAATTATTTGTTGTTCTTCTAATTTTTGAATTTGCACCAGCGCATCCGAAACTTCGGCTACAGCAGTAAGTACAGTTTGCTTGAAATTTAATTCGGCTTGTTCTGAGCTTATTTTTGATTGTTCAAATCTGGTTTTCAATTGTTTTCCGCCAAGAATAGGCTGCATGATCGAACCCGCTGCCATGCCAAATAAAGATCCGGGAATCTCAAACCAATTGCTTGATTTAAAAGAATTCAAACCTCCCTGAGCCGTAATATTAAGAGCCGGATACATGCTCGTTTTGGCAACGTGTATTGTTGCAATCGATTTTCTAACTTCTAATTCTCTACTTTTTACATCTGGTCGTAAAGTTAAAATTTCTGAAGGATAACCAGAAGCTAACATTTCGGGAATTTCAATTTGATCTAGTTTTGCATGTCTTTCGATTCGGTTAGGCAATACGCCCGTTAGAATACTTAATGCGTTTTCCTGCATGTTGATAGAACCTTCTATTGCTGGTATGGTTTTTAGAATTTGATCTTTTGTAATTCCTTGTTGTTCAACAGCCAATGAAGTAATCATACCAAGTTCTTGCTGTTTTTTCAGGATTGTAAGAGTACTATCGGCAAATGATAAATTGCTACGCGTAATTTCAAGTTGTTTATCCAGCATTAACAGGTTATAATAACCGGTAACAACCTCAGAAACTAAACGAGTTTTTACAGCCTTGGCAGCTTCTTGGGTTTGCAAAAGGCTGTTTAGAGATTCTTCTTTAGCACCTTTAATTTTTCCCCAAATATCAGCTTCCCACGAAATATTGATCGAAGTGCTGTAGTCTTCAATATATTTTTGCCCTAAAAACTGTCCTAAAGAAAGTCCGTTTAAACTATTGTCTGACGGGCGCGAAATATTTGCCGATGCAACATTGGCGCTTACAGTTGGGACATTGCCCCATTTTGATTGACGGTATCCTAAAGAAGCAAATTCGATTTGTTTCAAAGCAACTTTCATATTGTAGTTGTTTTGTACTGCCTTGTCGATTAAATCGACAAGGACAGGATCTTTGAAAAAATCTTTGTAACTAATTCTGGCAATGTTACTTGTGCTGTCTTTCTGGACAGTTTCGTCATTTCTAAAAGTTTCAGGAATGTCAAGTGCCGGCTGCTTGTATTTTTGTACAGAACAGGAAACAATTAAGCCTGAAACTGTTGTGATGAAAATTATTTTTTTAAATGAATTCATTTCTTATTTTTTGAATTAGTATTCCCAATCTGCATCACTTACTTGTTTACCACTTAATCTTTCATGCAGATATTGAAAGACTACAAAAAGTACAGGCGTAATAAATATTCCAAGCACAGTTCCTATTAACATTCCAAAAATGGCAGCATATCCGATAGAATGATTTCCTAAAGCCGATGGTCCTACAACAAATATTAGCGGTAATAATCCTGTAATAAACGCAAGCGAAGTCATAAGAATAGGACGTAAACGTGCTTTTGCACCTTCGACCGCCGAGGCAATTAGACTTTTTCCTGCGTGACGTCTTTGTATGGCAAATTCGACGATCAGAATACCATTTTTTGCTAGTAATCCGATAAGCATTACCATGGCAATTTGAACATATATATTGTTGGCAATGTCTGCAAAAGAGATTCCGATAAAAACACCGCAAAGTCCAACAGGAATTGCAATAAGTACAGCAAGTGGCAAAATGTAACTTTCGTATTGCGCTGATAAAAGGAAAAACACGAAAATAAAACACAAGGCAAAAATAACGGCCGATTGCGAACTAGACGAACTTTCCTCGCGGCTCATTCCTTTGTAATCGTAGGTATAACCCGGAGGCAAAACTTGTTCGCTTACTTCTTTAATTGCCGCCATGGCTTGTCCTGTACTATAACCCGGTTTTGGCATTACGGTAAGATTGGCAGCATTAAACAAATTAAAACGATCGACTACCTCGGCACCGGCAGTGGCTTTTAAACTCACAATTGAATTTATAGGCACCATTTCGTTGTTATTGTTTTTAACAAAAATACTGTTTAGCGATTCCTTGTCTTTTCTGTTTTCCGGATTTGCCTGTACCAGTACACGATAGTATTTTCCAAAACGGGTAAAATCAGAAGATTGTATACTACCATAATAACCTTGCATTGCACTTAAAACATCAGCGACGCTTACGCCTAATTGTGCTGCTTTTGATTCGTCAACAAGAACTTCAAATTGCGGAAATCCTACATTAAAAGTGGTAAATGCAACGGCAATTTCCGGACGTTGCATTAAGGCCGCCATCATGCCGTAAGAGGTAGCGCCTAATTTTTGTAACTCGCCATTTGTACGGTCTTGTAGCACTAATTCCATTCCGCTGGTATTTCCAAATCCGTCAACAGTAGGAACATTTAGTACAAGGAAATTAGCTCTTTTGTCTTGAGATACAGTTGCCTGTATTTGTCCCATTACATCGTCTATTTTTTGAACTTTGCCTCGGTCTTTACTATTTTTTAATTTCACAAAGAAAGTTCCTGAAGAAGAAGATAATGAACCGCTAAACAAATTTAATCCGTCTACGGTAATTACTTTTTCGACCGCTGGATTTGCCATAAGTTTGTCTTCGACAGTATTAATAACTTTTCCTGTTCTGTCTTGAGAAGCACCAGGAGAAAGATTGGCTGTAACGATGATAAAATTTTGATCTTCGTCTGGAATAAAGGCTTTTGGCGTAGTCATAGACATCCAGATAAACAATCCTCCAAAAAGAAATATAATTAAGAATGCTACCCATTTTTTCTTTAGCAGAAACAATATTGATTTTGCATATCGAGTTGTTAATTTATCAAATCCGGCATTAAAGCCTGAGAAAAAGCGTTCTTTAAATCCTGTTTTTGCATGACTTGGATCGTGCGATTTAAGTAAAATAGCACAAAGGGCAGGGCTAAGCGTCAAGGCATTTACTGCCGAAATTATAATGGCAATTGCCAGTGTGATAGCAAACTGTTTGTAGAATAATCCTGTTGAACCTTCCATGAAAGCTACCGGAACGAATACCGCCGACATGATCAGTGTAATGGAGATAATCGCACCGGAGATTTCACTCATGGCAGACATGGTGGCTGCCTTGGCATTTAAACCTCTTTTTTCCATTTTGGCGTGCACGGCTTCTACAACCACAATGGCATCATCGACCACAATTCCAATCGCCAGCACTAATGCAAACAATGTTAAGGTATTGATGGAGAAACCAAAAAGCTGCATGAAAAAGAATGTACCCACAATAGATACAGGCACTGCAATTGCAGGAATAAGGGTAGATCTAAAATCTTGCAAAAAGATAAAAACGACAATAAATACAAGAATAAAGGCTTCAATTAGCGTGTGAATTACCTGGCTAACAGATAAATCCAGAGATTCTTTTGTTGCGTATGGAATATCGTACTTCATGCCTGGAGGGAATGATTTTTCTAATACTTTCATACGTTCTTGTATCGCAATTTGTACTTCGTTGGCATTAGATCCCGACATTTGAAAAATAGCCATTACAACACCGGCTTTTTTGTTGTATTTAGAAGATACAGCATAATTATAAGCTCCAAATTCTACTTTTGCAACATCTTTTAGACGCAGGATCGATCCGTCGCTTTTGGCTCTTATAACAATATTTTCATATTGAGCAGGCTCCGTAAATTTACCTTTGTAACGCATTACGTACTCCATCGATTCATCTGTTCGCTCTCCAAATCTTCCAGGAGCGGCTTCCATATTTTGAGATTGAATAGCACGAGAAACATCGGCAGGAGCAAGATTATATGCTTTTAATTTTGCAGGATCAAGCCATACACGAATAGAGTAATCTTTATTTCCATATGCCATTGCATCTCCAACACCTTTAACACGTTTAAGTTCCGGAAGGACATTGATTTTGGCATAATTTTCTAAAAACAAATCGTCGATTTTACCATCTTCACTACTTAAAGTAATCATGGCCATCATACTATTTTGTCTTTTTAGAGTAGTAACTCCGGCCTGAACAACTTCGGCAGGAAGCTGATTGGTAACTTGCGAAACTCTGTTTTGTACATTTATGGCTGCTTGGTCAGGATCTGTTCCTAATTTAAAAATAACGGTAATAGCCAGCGTACCATCATTACTGGAAACAGAATTAATATAATCCATGTTTTCTACACCATTAATGGCATTTTCTAACGGAGGAGCCACAGATCGCCCAATAGTTTCTGCATTGGCTCCCGGATAAGTAGCCATAACCGTTACAGTAGGAGGCGCAATATCTGGGAATTTTGTGATAGGAAGTCCAGTCATTCCCACAATACCCAGTATGACCAGCAATAGCGAAATTACTGTTGCAAGCACAGGTCTTTTTATGATTGTTTTTAACATGTTGTTGTTTTTGAGAATAATTAAAAATTATTTTGCTGCATTTTTTTGAGCGATTACAGAAGCGCCCGCTTGTAGTCTGTCAAATCCGGAAACGATATAAGTATCACCAGCCTGAAGCCCTTTTGCAATAACATAGTTTGTACCTGATTTTCCAGAAACCTCAACAGGAATTTGTATGGCTTTGCTTTTCGCATCTACTGTAAACACAAATATTTTGTCCTGAACCGCAATTGTAGAAGCAATAGGAAGAAGTACAGCATTGTTATTGTCCTGCTGTATAATAATCTTGCCCGTATTACCACTTCTTAAAACGGTTTTTGGATTGTCGAATTTGGCTCTTAAAGTTATAGAACCAGTCGTTTTATCAAATTGTCCGTCAACGGCATCAATTTTTCCGGGAAGCTCATACTTATCTCCATTTGAGACAAGAAGTTCAACTTTTGGTCCACTTTTAATGATGTTTTTTCCGGGATATTGCTGCTGAAAAGTATTAAAATCATTTTCGCTCATACTGAAATAAGCATTCACTTTTTGGATGTCAGATAAAAGTGTTAGCGGAGCTGTATTTGTAGGCGCAATCAAACTTCCCATTCGATATCCAATTCTACCAATATAACCGCTTACAGGCGCTTTTATCGTGCAGAAATTCAGATTTATTCTTGCTGATCCTACTTGTGCCGCAGCGGCTTGATAAACGGCTTGCGCTTGTTCAACCTGAAGATTAGAAACTATTTTGCTTTTTGCAAGTTCCTTTTTTCTGTCAAGTTCAATTTTGGCAGTAGTTAGATTGGCCTGAGCAGTATTGTATTGCTCTCTGTAAATGCTGCTTTCTATTACAAAAAGCGTTTGTCCGGCTTTTACATAGGCACCGTCGTCAACAAGAATTTTTTGTAAATATCCAGAAATCTGCGGGCGAATTTCGACATCAGAAACACCTTCTATGCTTGCAGTGTATTCTTTTTGAGTGGTCACTTTTCCACTAACAATAGTTGCCATAGGAAGTTCTATAGGGCCTTGTTGCGCACCCTGATCTTGATTGTTTTTACCGCATCCTTCCAAAAGAAAAAGAGCAGAAAAAAGTACTGAAAACGTGAAAATGGAGTATCGGTTCATTGATTTTTTTAATTAGAAATTTAATAATCGGGTGCAAATTTCGATTAAAAAAGATCATGAAAAAAAACCAGAAGACGCCTATATTTGTCTAAAAGTCGCCTATTTTAAAACATTTAAAGCAGGCTTGCTATCCTATAATAATAGGGTAATGTATGATTTTAAGAACTTTAAGTTAGTAATATAAATGAAGTGTATGTCTAAAAGGCTTTTGTGTTTTAGATTTTAGTAGAGATCGTCTTTTTTGTAGTCGGATGGAGTTTGTCCGGTGTGTTTTTTAAAAAATTTGCTAAACACAGATTGATCAGAAAACTTAAGTTCTGTTGCCGCGTCGCTTACCGAAGTATTATAATTTCGTAATAATATTTTGGCCTCGGTAACCAATAAATGATTAATGATTTCTCGGCTGGATTTAAGCATTGTTTTCTTTATCATTTTACTAAGATATTTTCGGGTAACAAAAAGACTGTCAGCGTAAAACTGTACATCATGATGCTCTTTATAGTTTTCTCGTAAAAGCTCAAAAAATCGGGTAGTTAAATCTTCTCCTCGAGGTGTTGTAGGGCGGACAATTTCAATTTTCCTAAAATAGTTGTCTATTTCATAAATAAGAAGCGAAAAGGAATGCCAGATTAATTCGTTGAAATAATAGTTTTTATTTTCGGCATCGTTTAAAGATTCCAGTTCATCGAGATAAAATTTTAATCTTTTAAATAAGGCTATTTCATTATTGATAATTATGGCAGGATTACTCGAAATACTTTTTAATATGTCGTTTGAACGGTAATTAAAGCCGGCTTGAGTTATAAAATTAGTAGTAAATAGAATGTATTTGGCCTTATAATCATCAGAAATATGGTCGATTATAAATGTTTCAGAAATAGGCGAAAAAAGCACATCATTTGCCTCAACTCTCGATTTATTGTCGTTTACTTTGTAGGTACAAAAACCTTCTTCAATTAATACAAGAGAGAAAAAATCTGCCTTATGTGGCATATTAAGTTCTATATTGTAATTAGTACTGTCCATCGAACAAACAACATATTCTCTCGTAATTAAATCGGTTTTTACTTGATTTATAAGCTCTTCAAGAGTCAGATTATAAACTTGATTATCCATAGTATAGCAAAGAAATTAATCAATCAAAAAAAAAATATTCAGCATGTCTGTTTAAGAAACTACTTGATGTAAGAAATACAGCTATTTTAATGCTAACAGTGCCGAAGTAATAACAGATTTGCCTGTTTGTGCAATAGTACAATAAAATATCATTTTACTGAAATTCTACGGCAAAGTTAAAATAAAGCGACAAATAAACTAATCTTGGCGTTGAATCGACCTTTTTGATTGCCGTTTATAGAAATATCTTTGTAGAATTATCGCCATGCAAATTTAGCTTTTAGATCGTGTAGGAATAAAAAATATTCTTTTTTTCAATTCATAAACGCCTTAATTAAGTTATCGCTTTTTCATTAAAAGCAAATGCAAAACGGTAATTAAACTAGTGTAGTAATGAAAAGCAAACAACAAGAAATTATCGAGATTGCCTCTTTACTTTTTTCTGAAGAAGGAATTAAGAAAACCTCGGTAGATATAATCAGTCAGCATTGTGGGATATCCAAAAAAACATTCTATCAATATTTTCGAGATAAAGAAACTATTGTAAAAGATGTTGTTATAAATGCCTTGAGCAAGATTGATAATTATATTAAAACATTATTAGAGATTGCCAATGATGCAATAGCTGAACTCATTAATTTTTTGAAGTTTTTACAGGCTAATGTTGCTGTGTTTACACCCATTTTTATAAGTGATCTTTTAAAGTTTTATCCAACGGTAAATGATGATCTCTTAAAATACAGAACCACTAAGTTTTTGCTTTTTTTATACAAAATGTAGACAAGGGTATACTGGAAGGATGTTACAGGAAATCAGTAAATAGTAAACTTACGGGCGAACTCTATTTTAAACAAATAGATATTGCGCTTGAAGATGATTCTATAGCTGTCGTGGAGAAAAATAATATTTTGTCGTATATCAATAGTTTTTTTCTTCATGGAATTGTGAATAGAGTTGGAGCAAATATTTTGTTTCCATGTTTAAAAGAGGAACATTGTTAAAACTTATAATGATGAAAGCTGAAAAAACGATAAGAAACCATATTGAAGAAATTAGACAACAAAAAATTATAGCCGCATCTAGATTCTTTTTTAAACAAAAAAATTATGCGAGTCATAAAGTTTGGGATGTAAGAAAGGAAAATGACGGCAGTGCATTGTTGACAAATTACTATTTTAACAATAAGCAAAAAGTTCTTCAAAAAGTGATCGTACAAAATACTATTATGCTTTTTAATGTTCTGGCTCCGGTTCTCAATAGTAGAGAAAAAACCGTTATTCAAAAAATAGAGTTTATAGTATTGGCCTATATTGATTTACTGCTAGAAAAACCAGATTTTGCTGCTTTTATCCTGAATGAATTATTATCAGATTCCAGTAAAATAGATGTCATTGCAATTAAGCGGGAATATTTGCTGAATTCTTATTTTATGATGCAAATTTTAGAACTTAAAAAAGAGAGCAAGAATAAATTTAATCCAGTACAGCAAATTTTAAATCTTATTGGAATGATTCTCTTACCATTGGCGACCGTTAAACGCTTTGCAAATTCAGAAATTACAGAAAACAGGCGATACCTTGTTTTGCTTGAAGAAAGAAAAAAAATGCTTCCGCTATGGACATCTTGTATGTTTCAGCAATAAGCATTTTTATCTCGACTTTATTAAAAAATCTAATTATCAAATTACTTAAATATTATAGTTATGAATTCACCATTATCAATAATTGCTGCAACAAATTTTTCAGACACAGCAACAAATGCTGTTACATATGCTGCCGGACTAGCTCAGGCAATAGGAGCAAAACTTATTTTATTCAACTCTTTTACTTTATCGATACACAGTTCAAATTCAAGGATTTCGGCCGAAGGAATGCAAAAAGAATTAGAGACTGCAACATGGAAACTTAATTCTTTAGGAAAAGAGCTTAGTACTTTGTTTAATATCGAAGTAGAAAGTTTTTGCAGTTATTCTTTTTTAGAAGATCAGCTTGTACATCTTATCGAAAAAAATAAGTCAGAACTAGTAGTTATGGGAATGGCAGAACGTTCGCTTGAGCAAGAATTATTAGGAAATAAAACAACTTCGGTAATTAAGAATCTAATTATACCAGTATTAGCAGTTCCGGCAAATGTTGCTTTTAAAAGCGCCAAAAAATTCCTTTTTGCTTCAGATAATTTAAGTTTAACAACCATCGAAAAATTTAAATGGTTTATGGAGATTGTAGAAAAATTGCAGTCAGAAGTAGAATTTTTTAGTGTTGATGAAAAAGTAGAAGAACTCGTTCAGGAGCAAGGAATTTTAAACAATACAGATCCAGAAGCTTTTGAAAAGGTAAGGTTTGTTTATAAAAGTGTCAGATCAAATTCAGTTGTAAATGAAATAAAACAAGAAATTAAAAATTACAATGCCGATATTTTGGTAATGGTACCGCAAAAATATGGATTCTGGGACTCACTGGTTCATATTAGTAAAACCAGAATAATGGCAGTTGGTTTGGATATTCCACTATTATCACTTCCTAATTTTTAAATAAAAAAACACGTATAATTTAGATATAAAATTACAAATGAATGCAGCAATTACGGCTATCGGTGGATTTGTTCCAACTTTAGCCCTTACTAATAAAGATATTTCTAAGATGGTTCAGACTACTGAAGACTGGATTGAGAAAAGAACGGGAATTAAGGAAAGAAGAATTGCTTTTGAAAGTGAGCAGGCTACTTCGGACTTGGCAACGGCTGCAATTGAAAATCTTCTGCAGTGCTATGATGTTGACAAAACAGAAATTGAAGGATTAGTGTTGGCTACAGCAACTCCGGATCATCTTTTGGCTCCTACAGCGAGCAAAGTATGCGAAAAAAGCGGTCTTATTAATGCCTTTGGAATTGATGTTAATGCTGCTTGCAGTGGGTTTTTATTTGCAATGGAAATGGCAACTGCCATGATACAAAGCGGACGTTATAAAAAGATTCTGGTTGTTGGGGCAGATAAAATGAGTTCGATTGTAGATTATGAAGACCGTAATACTTGTATTCTTTTTGGCGATGGTGCAGGAGCAATTCTTTTAGAACCCGATAAAGAAGAATACGGAGTAATGAAAAGCATTTTAAGAACTGATGGCAGCGGAACAGAATCTTTATTGGTAAGAGCCGGAGGTTCAAGATTTCCCGCCAGTATGCGAAGCATATTACACAAACAGCATTTTATAAATCAAGATGGCGCATTTGTATTTAAAAAAGCTGTAGAATCGATGAGTGTGGTTTGTGAAGAGGTTCTAAAAACTAATGATTTAGAAACAGAAAATATTGACTGGGTAATTCCACATCAGGCAAATTTGAGAATTATCAAGGCCGTAGGTCAAAATCTAAATATTGCAATGGATAAAGTAAAGGTTAATATTGAAAAATTTGGCAATACAACCTCAGCAACAATTCCGTTATGTTTATGGGATTTTCAAAATGACTTTAAAATTGGACAAAACATTCTCATCACGACTTTTGGAGCAGGATTTTCTTGGGGTGCAACTTGCTTAAAATGGGGAGTTATGAGAGAAAAAAGGAATACTGATGTATCGCATGCCAACAATAATCTTTTATATGAAATGATAGAAAACTAGATAAATCGACCGCTCTTTTTAGCTTAAAAGGAGAATCTCTTACGGGATAAATTCCTTTTTTAACTTATCTTCTTTTAACTTATCTTCGCGGTTTATACATTTGTGAGTACATTTTACTCATTTAAAAATTTAATTTGTGAAGAATAAACAGGAAGTCGTAGAAGAGAATCAGCTTAAACGCGGGTTGACTAATCGTCACATTCAGTTAATTGCCTTAGGCGGATCAATAGGAACAGGTCTTTTTCTTGGTATTGGTCCAGCGGCTGTATTAGCAGGTCCATCAGTTATTTTGGGATATGCTATTGCCGGAATTATTGCCTTTTTTATTATGAGACAACTTGGCGAAATGGTTGTCGAAGAACCGGTATCAGGAAGTTTTAGTCATTTTGCTTATAAATATTGTGGCTCTTTTGCGGGTTTTGCCTCAGGTTGGAATTATTGGATTTTATATATTTTGGTTAGTATGGCCGAACTTACTGCCATTGGTGTATATGTGCAGTTTTGGTGGCCCGAAATTCCGCTATGGGCATCCAGTTTGTTTTTCTTTTTGGTTATAAATGCATTGAATTTTGCCTCGGTAAAAGTGTACGGAGAAACTGAATTTTGGTTTTCAATTATAAAAGTTGTTGCAATTATTGCAATGATTCTTTTTGGTATTTATTTGCTAATAAGTGGAACAGGAGGAGAGCACGCTACGATTCATAATTTATACAACGATGGAGGCTTTTTTCCAAAAGGTTTCTTTGAAAAAACGGCAACAGGCGATTTTCAGGGATTGTTATCGGCAATGGCTCTAATTATGTTTTCCTTTGGTGGTTTAGAACTAATTGGAATTACTGCCGCTGAGGCCGAAAATCCGGAAAAAAATATTCCAAAAGCAACCAATCAGGTTATATATAGAATTCTAATATTTTATGTTGGAGCATTGGTAATTTTATTTGCTTTGTCGCCTTGGCAACAAATTACGACAGATAGTAGCCCGTTTGTAATGGTTTTCCAAAATTTAAACGGAATGGAATTTGAGCTTTTTGGGCACAAAATATTTTTTACAAGCCTTATTGCTAATGTGCTTAATTTAATTGTATTAACCGCAGCTTTATCTGTATACAATAGTAGCGTATACAGCAATTCTCGTATGTTGTATGGTTTAGCAGATCAAGGTAATGCACCTAAGTTTTTAATGAAGTTAAACAAACAATCAGTACCCATTAATGCTATTTTAATTTCATCGTGCTTTGCGGCGATTTGCATTTTAATAAACAAAGTAATTCCAAAAGAAGCTTTTAGTATTTTAATGTCTTTAGTAGTATCTACACTAATTATCAATTGGGTTATGATTTCGTATACACATCTACAATTCAGACTTTCTAAGGATAAAGAAAACACAAAAACGAAGTTTCCATCCTTATTTTATCCCGTAAGTAATTATATCTGTTTTGTATTTTTATTGGGTATTTTAGCCATCATGTGGATGACAAATATGAAATTATCTGTAGAGTTAATTCCAATTTGGTTGGTGATTCTATTTGTATTTTACAAAGTTTTTAAAGCAAAAAAATAGGTAAGTCATATATATTATTTACAGGCATTGATTTCAAATTTTAGTTGATTTCAATGCCTTTTTTAATGTTATGTATTTGTTTTTAGTACTGATAATTTGGTCGAATAATTGGCTTAAAAGTACAATCTGCCTGCTTAAAAGAGGAAGATTGTAAGAAAGACGAATAGCAAGGAAGGGGAGAACCATTATGTACATTGCACCCAACAGTTTACAATTAATCTTTATATTTGATTTATTAAATAAATAAAATGAGCGAAAAAACGAAACCGTATGCCTTAATAACTGGCGCCAGCAAAGGCATTGGAAAATCTATTGCTTATGAATTGGCTAAACAGGGATATCCACTATTGCTTGTTGCAAGAAGTGAGGACGAACTAAAAGCATTATCTGATGATCTTAAAGTTAAATACGGCACCAATGCATCTGCCTTATCGATTGATCTTTCGATAAATGACGCGTCGCTAAAAGTAACCGATTGGATAAAAAAGAATAACTATCCCGTTGGCATTTTAGTTAACAATGCCGGTTATGGTGTTTGGGGCGATTTCAGTCAGTCTTCTCTAAGCGATCAGCTTGGTATGATGCAACTTAACATGAATGTAGTGGTTGAACTTTCGCATTTATTAATACCTATACTTTCACAACAAAAAGAAGCTTATATTTTAAATATATCGAGTACTGCTGCATATCAGGCTGTACCTACGTTGGCTGTTTATTCGGCTACAAAGGCTTTTGTTTTATCGTTTACGCGCGCTTTGCGTTTTGAACTTGCACAAACTTCAATCTCAGTAACTTGTTTTAGTCCAGGCCCGGTCGATACGGGTTTTGCTGCAAGAGCAGGTTTAAATGCTTTTAGCAAAATGGCTGAAAAGTTTAATATGCAGCCTGATGAAGTTGCAAAAATGGCAGTAAAAGCCATGTTCAGCAAAAAATCAGAAGTTATTCCGGGTTTTACAAATATCATTTCGGTGTATGCCAATCGTATACTACCAAAGGGATTCATCGAAAAAACGGCAGCAGGAATTTATAAAATTTAATTTTTTTTCGAAAAAAAATAAAAAATAATTTTTGGAAAAGAGAAAATATATATTATGTTTGTATTAAATTCTACTAATCCTATAGAGTATGTCAAATAAAAGAAAAAATAGATTTAATTTTCCTAAAGATCGAATGCACGCAAATATGCGAATGTGCTGTTGTTGCTGTTGCTAGACTTTTAGAAAATTACAAACACTATTATTTCATTTATTAAATATATTTATCATGGTATCTTCTTATAAAACATTTACCCTTACTGAGCAATTGACTAATGAGCAAATTTCCTTTTTTAACGAACATGGCTTCATTCATTTCAAAAAATTTATAAATCCGGAAACGGTTTCATCCATCATTGATGCCTCGAAACAAGTAGAGCAAAATTGGATTGAAAACGATCTTCAAAAAGTAAATGGTGTTCCTATTAAATACGGCAAAGATTTAGATGGCGCAGCTATAGTACAACGTTTTGCTTTTATCAATCAACATCATCAAACCTTAAGCGGTCTTTTACTTGATCCAAGATTTAATGCTTTACTACCGTTAGCAGGCGACGACGCAAGATTAGGTACGGAAGAAAAAGACGGAATGGTTTTTAATCACTACATCAATGGCCCTGAAAGTAAGTTTACTAAAATGGGCTGGCATACAGACGGTTTAAGAGACATTTTTTATGGTGGAAAATTAAACCCAATGCTAAATGTGGGTATTCATTTAAGCACTTTAAAACCCGAAAACGGTGGTCTTAAAATCATTCCGGGTACTCACAAACAAAGTATTTATCAAATGCTTTTTCGTAAAAAATACTTTTTAGATAATAAACCCGACTCAGAGGAGGTTTCTATCAATCCGGAAGCTGGAGATTTAACCATTCACGATGGTCGTTTGTGGCACAGAGTTGCAGAATCTTCTATTCGTGGCGAAGAAAGTAGAAGAAGGGTTATTTATGTTCCAATTATAGCAGGAAAATATGCTCCTAAAAATGAGAACAGCCCAACGGTTTTTTATCAACGTTTTGCAGGTATTGTTAAATAATTATGCTAATTATCCTCGCATTTAGTTATCTGGTTAGATCAGGTAAGCTAAAAAGTACCTCAGATTTTTTTAAAAATACACATAGAAAAATAAAACTAAAAACTGCAAAATTAGAATTGGCTATACTATCTGGCTTACAAATATTGGGCTAATAATGGGAAAGGAAACACAGCTTGAAGCGTATAGCGCAATTGCACAAAGAACATTTTCAGACCGTAAGCGTACTAATATTTTAAAAGAGGCAGAACAGATTACGATTGTATTTTTGCTCCCAAAGGTGCCAAATTTCATTTCGCCAAACTTACTCACCTTAATAGGTACGCTTGGTTCGGGATTGGTTTTTCTCGCTTTTGTTTTAGGAACTTATGTAACAAATTGGTATTTGCTTTTGGGAATTATTGGTTTGGTTATAAATTGGTTAGGCGATTCTCTTGATGGAAGATTAGCCTACTATAGAAATATTCCGCGTCGCTGGTATGGTTTTGCACTCGATATTATTGCCGATTGGATTGGTATTGTACTAATAGGTTTTGGCTACTACATTTATGCTAAAAATGGCACACAAATAGTAGCCTTTGCTTTTGTAGCCTTGTATGGCTGGTCTATCATCATTAGCCAGTTGCGCTACAAAATTACAAATGAATACAGTATAGATTCCGGCTTTGTTGGCCCAACAGAACTTCGATTTATTATTGCTTTAATTTTAATTCTGGAAGTTTTATTTCAGGGATCAATAACCTATTTAGCAGGCTTAATCACTATTGTTCTATTTATAATCAATACCATAGATAGCTTCAAACTTTTGAAGCAGGGCGATTTGAAAGATAAAAACCAAGACTGAAATGTTCAGGAAAAAGTCTATTTATACTTTTCTACAAGCACAAGTTGCAGCATTTGTGGGCGGCATTACCGATTATGCTTTAATGATTTTACTAACAGAAGTCTTTCAATTGCATTTTACTTTTTCTATTCTAATCTCTGGAAGCGTTGGCGCAATTGTCAATTTTAGCATCAATAGATTTTGGGTATTTAAAAATCAATCGGGTTATAGCAGCCGCATCAATAGTCAGCTTTTTAAGTTTGCGTTGGTTGTATTAGGAAGTATTTCCTTAAAATCATTTGGTACGCTTATTTTGCAAAAAGTATTTCAAATAGATTACAGAATCGGAAGATTAATCACGGATAGTTTTGTTTCTTATGGGTTTAATTATCCACTTATTAAATATTGGGTTTTTAAAACAAACGAAAAACAAAATGTAACCGAATCAAACTAATCTTTTGGTTGTAAATCAAAAAAAGTAATTAAACACATAGTCCCGAAGCCTCGGGATAGATTTTAGATGTGTAAAAAGAATATAAAAAAAGAAACTAGTTTCTTTACACATAGCTATGTTTGTTTTAAACAAGTGAAACGCCTTTTTTAAGCGTTCTGCATCTATCCCGAGGCTTCGGGACTATGTGTTAAAATAATGCACAACACTTCATATAAATATTTCGGTTATGAACAAATTATCATTAAAATATTTCACAAAATCACTAATCGTTACAACGATCTTAGTAACTATAGTTTCTGGAAATCTATTGGCACAATCTAAAAATCCGTCGCCATTAAATTTTCCTACGCCAAAAAATATAGATAATATGCTATTTTATATTCAGCGAGACCCAAATACAAATACTGCTATTTATGCCATAAACTATCAGGAAAATGGAAAAATAGACAAAAGCAATCCTATAAAAGCGTATTGGATTCGATATGCCGAGAAAGGAGAGAAGAAGGATTTTAATTATATGCAACGCAAATTTGCCTACGGAATAGAAAGCAAAACGGTAAATAATGAGGAATTTGAACTTCAATTTGTATCGTATAAAAAATTGCCCTTAACCTTAAAAAAGATAGATTCCGATCAAAAATACCATGTTTTTGTAAGTGTAAATCAGAAAAGAATACAAGTAGAAAAAATATTTGTACGCATTGAAGGAGGTTCTTTTTGGCTGCCAAATGTAAAATATGCCGAAGTTACTGGAATTGATGCTTCTTCAAATAAATTAATTACTGAGAGGATGTTACTTAAATAAAATTCTTTATATCAGTGATTAAAAGCCTTTCGACTTAGGATATATTTGTTCTGTTCAAGTTGTGTATTAGAATTAGAAAGCTTCTCTTTTCACTACATTTTTTATGCTAAAAGATTATTCATTGCATTTTAGCGACTTTGCTTTTACATCATTCTTAAAAAACAATTATCTCGAAGATATTATCATTAAAAACATAACAAGTATCTTATAGTCAGGTTGTAGTGTTTTTTAGGAAACAAATCTACTGGGAATTTTGTAACATCCTGCTGAAATTAAATACTTCGTAGTCTCTCCTCATTTGTACCTTTAATATTGTTATTAAAACTATTATAAAATCAAAAAATATTAAGTTATGGCAGAAATTAAAATTGAGAAGAAAAAACCAGTATGGCCGTGGATTGCGTTATTACTGGTTATCGGAGGACTTATATATTACATCTATTTTGTGGACCATGAAACTCATACCGAAAGCAATGTAGAAATCGAAAATACTACAAGTGCAAAATAGAACACAATGAATGGGAATTACGAAAGTTAAACCCAGCCGAAAAGTGAATATGAATGCATACAATTAAAACAAGAAATTATGGAAAATAAACATAAAAATTTATACAGGTTAGACGAACTATCTGATTATAAAATAGCATCAAATTATTCCGATGTAAGAGGATGGAAAATAGTTGATTCTGATAATCAAACTATAGGCGAAATTGATAATTTATGGGTGAATAAAGACATGCAACGTGTTATTTATCTTGATGTTAAACTAGATAAACGATTGTTAGAGGATAGCCGTAACGAAGTTAGAGATGTTATAGCAAATGACAATGGTAAAGAGTTTATTTATAAAGAAGGAGCCAGTCATATTATTATACCAATAGGATCGGTAAGTATAAATAAAGACACCAAAACTGTTATGGCGAACACTTTAGGATATGATACCTTTAGAAACACTAACAGATATGATAGACAGCAGAATTTTGACAGGGAATATGAAAGAAAGGTAATGAATTCTTACTATCCTCAAAATAATCCTGATTCTGCATATTACAGTGACGATGATTCCTTTTACAACCGTAGAGAATTTGACAATAAATAATACTTTGTCAGATTTCCTATAAAGTATTGAATTTATAAAACGATGATGGAAATGCAAATTATCGAACTGAAAAAATATTGGAAGGGAATGGAAAATCATGATTACGATCTAGTAAAAAATCTTACCTCAGATCTCCAAAGAGTTCTAATGAAAAGCTTTGAATATCTTCTGACTTCGCACCCGAAAATAATGTTATAAAACAAAATAGAGACTCGAAAGTCTCTATTTTGTTTTAATATATCTATACAAATAATTATTTATTGATCAATTTTTCAAGCCTCACCATCATTTCATCTTTCTCTTTCAATATACGCTCGTACAAAGCAATTTTTTCATCATATAATTGAACAATTTTGTCAATTGGATTAAATGTACAATGTGGGTTAACTGCATTTAATGTTGATGTATCATTACTTGTAAAAGTATTAGAAATAATACTTATCGCTTGTTCCTCATCAAAATTCTGAAAAGCTTCCACAGGAATTTTTAATACTGCCGAAATTTGTTTCAAGAGTTTGTCTTCAATTACATCTTTCTGCTCCAGCAAGAAAATTTTCTTTTGGTTGGGGTTTTTAATTGAGCAAGAAACGGATTTTTAATAAGAGAACCAGAATATAAATTTGTTTTGATTTAAAATATAAAAAACATGAAAAATTTTAAAATTGTTCCGTTGTCTAAAGAGTTTGCAAGACAAATTCGGGAAACAAAAAGTGATAATTTTGGTAATCAAGTTTACGAGCAATTAGCAACAGGAAAAGGACCGTGTCGAGTTTCATTGAAACCATTTAATGTTAATCAGGATATTCGCTTGGTTTTTGCTTATAGTCCTTTTTCAGAGCGCAATGCTTTTAATCAATCCGGACCAATATTTATTCATAAAAACGAAGTAGAGCAATATTCGGATATTTACAATTTTCCCGCAGAAATCAAAGCAGATAAAGAAAACTTCCCTTTATCGCTAATTGGCTATAGCAAAGAACAAAAAATGATTTTTACTAAATTAGTGGGTAATGATGATATCGATTTATTAATTGCTGAAATCTTTGAAACAAAATGTGATGTCGAATATCTTCATGCAAGAAATTCAGAGGCCTGTTGTTTTATTTGTAAAATAGAAAGGGTATAGCTCTATACTTTTTAAATCTGAAATTACTGATAATTGGTTTATTTTTTATAAGGTGTAATCGATTCATTATAAATTAGTTATTAATGTATCTTTAAAGTTCATTGGGAAATTTATCAAGTAAAATAATAAGACAATTATTTTACATTTTGACTCCATAGCGGTTTGTATATATGGTAAAGGATTGTTAAAAGAAAATATATTTCCAGCAATTAAATTGTGCGCAATTTAATTATTTTATACATTTGCACTGTTATCTTTATTTAAAAAGATCTAAGAATTAGTTTTTTAATTTATAAAATAAGAAGAAATGTCATTAATAGAAGATTTAAACTGGAGACATGCCGTAAAAGCATATGACTCAACAAAAAAAGTATCAGAAGAAGATTTAGATAAAATTTTAGAAGCGGCTAGATTAGCTCCAACTTCATCAGGTTTACAGCCTTTTCGTGTGATTGTTGTTGAAAATCAGGAATTAAAAGAGAAGATGGTAAAAGGTGCATTAAATCCTGAAGTTATGAGAGATTGTTCTCATGTACTGGTTTTTGCAGCGTGGGACAGTTACTCTAATGAGAAAATCGATAAAGTTTATGATCATCATACTGACGTAAGAGAATTACCAAGAGGTCGTTTTGGTAGTTACACAGATCAGATTAAGCAAATCTACGGAGCTCAAACTCCTGAGCAGCATTTTGCACACACAGCAAGACAAACTTATATTGCATTAGGTTTGGCAATGGCACAGGCGGCCGAACTCAAAATTGATTCTACTCCGGCTGAAGGTTTTAGCAATGAAGTCGTAGATGAGATTTTGAATCTCAAGGAATTAGGGTTGAAAAGCGTTACACTTTTATATCTTGGTTATAGAGATACAGAAAAGGACTGGCTATCTCAAATGAAGAAAGTAAGAATTCCTATGGAGGAATTTATCATCAGAAAATAATTTTTACTTTATTTTTTTCCATTAGATTATGAAAGATAACCATTCGCTCCAATTGGGAAACCAGCTTTGTTTTCCGCTTTACGTTATTTCAAAGGAAGTTATCGGTTTGTACCGCCCATTTCTTGATGAACTTGATATTACCTACCCGCAGTATCTTGTGATGATGGTGCTTTGGGAGAAAGATGGAATGACTGTAAATCAAGTTGGCGAAAAACTGTTTCTCGACAGCGGTACATTAACACCGCTACTGAAAAGACTTGAAATTAAGGGTTTTATCATCAGAAAAAGAAAAAAAGAAGATGAAAGAGTAGTTGAAGTTTTTTTAGCTGATAAGGGAAGAAATTTGCAGCAGAAAGCGTGTGAAATTCCTTCAAAAATGCAGAAAAAACTAAATTTAACAACAGAAGATTTATTAGAACTAAAGGAAACTGTTGAGAAAATTTTAAATAAAATTCAAAAATAAAATGAAAACATTATATACAACAAGTGTTACTGCAAAAGGCGGAAGAAACGGACAGGTTAAAAGCGAAAACGGAATTTTGAACCTTGAGGTAAGAATGCCGAAAGCTTTAGGCGGAGCTAATGATGATTTTACCAATCCGGAAATGCTTTTCGCAGCAGGATATGCAGCGTGTTTTGACAGTGCACTGAATTTGATTATCAGTAAATCTAAAATTAAAGCCGGTGAAACTTCAGTAGCTGCAAAAGTAAGCATCGGGCAGAATGAAGATGGTGGTTTTGGTCTTGCAGCAGAACTCGATGTGAATATTCCAGGAGTTTCTATTGAAGAAGCTCAGGAATTAACTGAAAAAGCGCATCAAATTTGTCCTTATTCAAATGCTACAAGATCCAACATTGAAGTTAAGCTCTCTGTGACCAATAACTAATATTAATTTCTTCAAACTATAAAAATCTGCTTCTTTTGATGCAGATTTTTTTTGATTTAAAAAACGACTGTAAGATCTGTTTATACGACATATTATTTTTAGTGTTCTCATTCAAAAAGCTAAATTTGCAAGTAAAAAATAATATATTAAATTTTAAATAAATCATTAAATGAAACTTAAAGCGATAAAAAAAAGTAAGGTTCAAAGTATTCCTAAATTTATGATTGAAAAGCTTCGGTTTAATTCAATATTTTTCGTCAGCGGTTTGCTATTTAACATTACATGGTGCATCTCTTTATTAATTACGCATGCTATAGAGTTTTACATCATTGGGCTCTCTGCTTTTTTACTGATTATAAATGGTGGCTGCGAGATTTTTTTCTCGCTTGCCAATAAAAGAAAATTAGAAGCATGGGGATTGTTTATACAATCTGGAATTTTTACAATAATTACTGGAGTATTAATTTTATTTGACCTTGTAAATATTGTAAATGTAAATGAAGTTCTGTTATCTTACTTTTTTATAGCTGGTTTCTTTAATCTCATATTGGCAGGTTCGCTGGTGCAATACGGAATGATAGACTGGAGCCGTTTTAGGAATCTAAACTGGGTTGTGATTTTATTATCGGCATCAGCTTTATTGATGCTTGTAAGTGATTGTGGAGATGCAGATATACTGCTTGGTATTACTTCTGTTTTGTTTGGATGTGGAAGAATGGTTTTAACGGCTAATTTTTCAGAATTAAATACCTTTTCGGATAAAGTAAGCAGGGAGATCTATGAAAAAATTGATGGTGTGAAAATAGAATATTTTGAAGCTTTGGAGAAGAATTGGGACGCTGACAGAAATCTGTTTCTCTAAGTGTAATTTTTAGTAGATATAATCTCCTTGTATTTTAAGAACTTTCTCAAAAATCTTAAATATTCATTGGTAATTTTCAAGAATTTTACAAGATTACTGAAAGCTCAAACACGAACAATTAAGTATAAAAAATCCCATTTCGTAAGAAATGGGATTTTTTTTTGACTCTTATCGAACAATTTACAATATAGTGTTAATTTAAACAGAAGAAAGATCGTCTATTTTATTAATGGTATTTTATTTTGATTAATTTTTTCTGCTTATGATTGTTTTCCGTTTTTATTTCTGTAGGCAATTTTTGTTCATTATAAACTATGAAGCTTGTGTTTTCACTATCCCTCAAATATTCATTTATTTTAGCGTTTTTGCTTTCAATACTATTATTTTCATTTACAAAATCGGTATAAAAATCAAATAACGGAGGCTGACATACTAATGAGGTAATGAAATATTTGTCACCAAACATATTATAAGCGATAATTTTGTTTACACTTTCGCTGTTGTCAAATTTATAATCGACAGAGTGATTAAATTTAGAAGGGCTTTCTTGTTCTATATTAATCATGTTTCCATTTTGCATGATGTATTTATAGCTTCCTTCGTTGGTAGTTTTTTTTAAGATATTACCTTTCATTTCAAAAGTGTTTTTTTGGACATATTTACTATTGTCAATGTTGCCAGAAAAATCAATATTTCCAGAAGAGCTCTCCACTATATAATGATTAGCATCTTTAATATTATAAGTAATTACTGTTTTACCCCAAGGTTTAAAATTTGATGCACCATTTTTTTTCCCCGTTCTTATAATTCCTATTAAATAACCATTGTCATTATACGTGTAATAAACATCCTGAATATCACCATCATTGTATGTATTCGATTCTTTTTCTAACAACCCTTTTTGATTATATGAAAAATAGGTTGGCAATTTTTTCTCGACATTTTTTGAGACTAATTTACCGTTTTCAAATTTATAAGATGTAGTTTCTGTTTCACTATAATAATTGCTAATTTCTTCTATAGATTCAATTTGTGGTTTGTTTTTTTGACAATACGCTATTGAAGAAATTAATAAAATAAGGAGTAAAGTTTTTTTCATGTTTTACGATGTTTTATAATAAATGGTAGTTAATGTATTGTTAAATAGGGTCTTACGTTAAATTAAGGTCATTCTTCGAATTTGGCAAATCATCCCAAATACAAAACCAACTTTCATTAAGCCTATTGCTCAAATCCGTTGTAGCATCTATTACTAGCTGTTGAATTATTAACTTGTCATCTTTGTTATCATTTCTGACAAATAACTTATCTCGCGAAATTTATCTTAGTCATTAATTTCAATCGGAAAACTGTTATTAAATTCTTTGTCTTCCACTTTTATATATGGTAATAAGTAGACTAGCTCAACTAAACCTCTATCAGTTGTTACTTCGTCTTCTCCAGCTTCAAATCTTGCCCTATTCACAGTTGCTCGCAAAGGATACCAATTCTTTCCATATAAAAAGGATCTAACAATTCCATTGTTGAATTCCAGTAATCCGTCATTACAAGTTTGAATAGCGGAGTTCAAATTTTCTGCTGTCATTTTTAAAATAATTTATCATTAAATTCAATTACAATAACTATCAATCCAGTAATAAAAGCACATAAAAAAGTCACAGCTTGCCAAATAAAATAGTTATAAGTTCTTTCCCCAAGTATTTTTGCTTCTTCACGATCATTTTCAATTCCATTTCTTTGATTAGTTTCCCTTTTACGAGCAATCTGAGCCGTAAGCTTAAAGTCTTCCAATCTATTAAGCATTACAAATATTCCCAAACCTGTAGAAACAATAATTAATAAAAAGGATGCGCAAATAAAGAACTTCTGATAATTGTTTAAGATCTCGCAATCACTTAAAAATTTCGAATAAAATCCTAATAGCGCTACATTTAAAAGAATCAAAAGATTATTGGCAAATCCTAATTGTGTAATTCTAATATTTTGCCATCTTATGTAGCTTTCATTTTCAGCCATTCGTCTTATTTATTATGAGTTCGAGAAATTGCTAGTAACTAATTTATACCAGCCATAAAATGAGATCAATACGATTTTTTTTTAGCTGGCTTTGTGCAATTATAATCTAGCGAATATATGAATAATAAACTAATCTTTTAGGGATGTAGCAATAGCGATGAATCAGTTATTTTAGTTCTGTCACTGTTTTTAGTATAATTGAAATCAGATAATTGCCTATAAGCATTAAAGTTTTTTTATTGTAATTCTATTTGGTTGCGTCCACACTTGTGTTGCCTTTAATAGAATTCACCCCAGAGCTGTTTGCTTTTCTTCCTGACTGCTATTTATCCATCTTACCCCAATTGCTTCCCATTTTGTTTTTTATCAAAGACCCTGTATGCTTTTGTTTTATTTCAGGAGCAAAGGTAGTCCGTGTCCTTGAGCAAAAGCAAGGCCGGGCCTTTCAGGTCTTGCCAAAAAATCTCCACCCATCCGGGTTGTATTTTTTGCCAGAGCCTTGCTTTTGCCGGACACTCACCTTTTTATGCTCATGAAACAAAACATAGCATACTGCGGCTCTTTAGACGAATAAAAAAAAAATGTCAGAAATGAGAATTGAAATATTGAAAACGCCATGATGAAACAAAACAGCGCCTGCTCTCATTGCCGAATAAAATTTCAAAAAGAAAAGAAAAGAAAAGAAAAGAAAAGTAGAAAAAAGTAAAAAGTAAAAAAGCGGGGCGGGAAAAAGAAAGTAAAAATTTTAAAAACTAGAAATCATGAACATCACAGGAAGATTGACAAAAGATGCGAAAGTAAGCACATTGTCAGACAGCAGACAGGTAGTAAATTTTTCAGTAGCCATCAATGAGAGCTACAAAAACAAAAAAGGCGACAAGGTGGAGCAGACTACATTTTTTGATTGCGCCTACTGGGTAAGCCCGAGGGTTGCCGAGTGGCTGACCAAAGGCACGGTGGTGGAGCTCACTGGGATGGTAAGCGCAAGGGCGTGGACAGGAAATGACGGGGAACCGCGCGCGGGGCTGAACTTCAATACCTCGAATATCAAACTGCACGGGGGAGGGAAGAAATCCGAAAGCGGGCAGGAAGTGAAAACTGGGCAGAATGCGGAACAGGGAAGCAAAAAAGCTACCATAAAAGAGCCTGAGGACGACATCCCGTTTTGAGCAGGCAATAAGGGTTCTAAACAATTTTATTTTCAAACTTTAAAAATCAAATATCATGGCACATAATATCAATTACAACAGCGAGACAGGAAAGTATTCTTTTTTCAGCGTAAAGGAAAAAGCATGGCACGGGCTCGGGCAGGTAGTGGAGCAATACCCGACAAGCTCAGAAGCCATCAGACATGCAGGGCTTGATTACGAGGTGGCTAAAAGCCCTTTATACACAAAAGCATCGGGCATTATCCAAACTGCGGGCGGTATTGAAATGGGCAGTACTGAACTGGCAGTACCTGACTGTTTTGCCACCATCCGCACCGACAGCAATGCCGTTTTGGGTGTAGTAGGGAAAGATTATCAAATCGTGCAGAACCGTGAGGCGTTCAGCTTCTTTGATGCCATTGTCGGGGGCGGTGACGGCATCTTGTACGAAACGGCAGGGGCGCTCGGGCAGGGAGAGCGCATTTTTATCACGGCAAAACTCCCTGATTATATCCGTGTGGGCAAAGGGGACGATGTAACCGAAAAGTATATTTTCCTGACCACATCCCATGACGGAAGCGGAAGCATCACGGCGGCTTTTACGCCTATCCGTATCGTATGCCAAAACACGCTTAACGCTTCGCTTCGCTCGATGAGCAACGTGGTGCGCATCCGCCATACCTCGGGGGCAAAACAGCGCCTTGATGATGCCCATAAAGTCATGGGACTGGCGGACAAATTGAGCAACCAATTGGAAGGGATTTTTAATGAATGGGCTCAAGTTAAGGTAACAGACAGGGAAGTTAAAAAACTGATTCAATTGGCATTATGCCCGAATACCGAAACACTCGCTTTAATTAAAAAAGGGGCTGAGGATGAAGTTTCCACCGTGTTTAAAAATACGGTAGATGATGCTTTTGCCTATGCCATGGCAAGTGAATCACAGCAGATGGACACGACCAAAGGTACGCTTTTCGGGGCTTATAATGCCATATATTAGAGTGAGTACTGACGAGCAGGCAGAAAAAGGATTCTCCCAACGGAATCAGGAGGAAATGCTAAGAAAATATTGCAGTATAAAGCAAATACAGATACGTAATGTAATTTATGAAGATCATTCAGCAAAGACTTTTAACAGGCCTCAATGGAAAAAATTTCTTGATGAAGTAAAAAAAAATAAAAATAAAATTAGTTTGGTTCTTTTTATGAAGTGGGACAGGTTCAGCCGTAATGCGGGTGATGCTTACCAAATGATCAATGTATTAAGAAAATTAGGTATTGAGCCTCAGGCAATAGAACAGCCACTTGATCTTAGTGTTCCGGAAAACAAAATGATGCTTGCATTTTACCTGGCCGCACCCGAGGTTGAAAACGACCGAAGGGCATTGAATACCTTTCAGGGGCTTAGGAGGGGTAAGAAGGAGGGAAGGCATATGGGTATGGCTCCTTATGGCTATGCCAATAGAGTTACAGAAGATGGAAAAAAATATATTGCCATTGTGCCTGAGAAAGCCGTAAAAGTTATATGGGTGTTTGAACAGATTGCAAAAAATATTTTTAGTACTGAATCTATTTACCAAATGGCCAAAGAGAAAGGCTTTGGTATCTCTAAGAATAACTTGTGGCTTATTATAAGAAATCCTCTTTATTGCGGAAAGATAGTTGTTCCTCAGTATCGAGATGAAGAGGCGAGATTAGTCAATGGCCAGCATGATGCAATTATTAGTGAAGGATTGTTTTACCAGGTACAGGATGTCCTTGATAGTAAATCACGGACATATAGACCGAAAATTAAAACAATAGAAAATTTTCCTTTGAGAGGGTTTTTTATTTGTCCTAATTGCGGACAGAAGTTAACAGGAAGCAAATGCAAAGGAAGAAATAAATATTATTACTATTACCACTGTGATAAAGTTTGTAAATGGAGAATAAACTCTGAGATAGCGAATAAAACATTTAAGTTGCATTTAAATAAATTTAAACCTTTACCGGAAGTGAAGAAACTATATTCAGCAGTTCTGCTTGAAGGCTACAGGGAGCATACTGGGTTAATTATTAATGAAAAAAAGAAATCCCTTGAACAAATTACAGTTTATGAAAAGAAATTGACCGTTGCCAGAAATTTATTAGTCACCGAGAAAATAGATGCTGAGGATTATCATCTTATGAAAATTGAATACAATGCTGTTATCAGCAAGTTAGAGAAAGAGATTGGAAATGTAGATGACGATAGAGAGAATATAGAGTATCTAACGAACACAGGACTGGAAAACCTTTTAAAGCTTGGTGAAGCCTTTGATGGTGGGGCTTTAGCTGATTCTAGGGAAATAATTGGTTTAATTTTTCCCGAAAATTTTACATTTTCAGAAAACAAAATCCGCACCGCCCGAGTGAACGAAATCATCAACTCTATTTATCTGGTAAACAATAGGTTACGGGCAAAAAAAAACGGGACAAAAGATGATATTTTTCTTTTGTCCCGAGTAGTGACCTCGACTGGATTCAAACCAGTAACCTCTTGAGCCGTAATCAAGTGCGCTATTCAGTTGCGCCACGAGGCCTTTTTTGTTATCAATTTGGCTATTTTTTTGTAGCTTTGTTGATTGCTTATTGCGGGTGCAAAGATAGACATAAATGTGAGATAAACAAGAGGAAAATAACATAAAATTTAAAAAAAATGAAGATTGAAAATTATATACGTGATATTCAGGGTTTTCCCAAAAAAGAAATTTTGTTTAAAGATATCACTCCGCTGCTAAATGACCCAAAAGCGAGGAAAGAATGCTTATCAGTTTTAGTAAATTCTTTAAAAGGACAAAAAATCGATAAAGTCGTAGGAGCAGAGAGTCGTGGTTTTTTCTTCGGGATTTTACTTGCTCAGGAGTTAAACGCAGGTTTTGTACCCGTAAGGAAGCCAAATAAGCTGCCGTACGACAAAATATCGGCTACATATGAGTTAGAATATGGTACGGATAGTTTAGAGATGCATATCGACGCGATAAAGAAAGGAGATAAGGTTTTAGTTCACGACGATGTTTTGGCGACAGGAGGAACCGCAAAAGCAGTTTGTGAATTAGTAGAGAAGTTAGGAGGCGAAATTGTGCAATGTAATTTCCTAATGGAGCTGACTTTTTTAAACGGAAGAGAAAAAATAAAAGAAAACCCAATTTTTGCCGCTTTGACTTATTAAGAGCAGAATATTCGAAGTAATAAAAAAATCCCAATTCTAATATTTTTAGAATTGGGATTTTGTATTATAAAACAAAAACTGTTCTTTATCTTAAAGTAGCTCCAAGTTCAGTTTCAAAAGTTTGTTGCAACTTAGACATGATTTTGTCAATTTGAGCGTCTGTAAGCGTTTTTGTATTATCTTGAATGGTAAAGCTCAATGCATACGATTTTTTGCCTTCAGGAAGCTTTTCTCCTTCATAAACATCAAACAAGTTAATATCTTTTAAAAGTGATTTTTCGGTTTGCTTAGCAAGATTAAAAATACTTTCATAAGTAGTGTCTTTATCAATTAATAAAGCCAAATCTCTACGTACTTCAGGATATTTTGGAATCTCTGTATACTTAATTTTTCCGGTAATGATTTTTAGAACTAAATCCCAGTTAAAATCTGCAAAATAAACATCTTGTTTAATTCCGAAAGTTTTAAGTATTGATTTTTTTACCACACCCATTTCTACCAAAACATCGTTGTTGTAAGTAATAGCAGTTCCTTCAGAGAAAATATCAGATTGAACAGGTGCATTCGAAATTTTATCAATTCCTAAACGTGCCAAAATACCTTTTACATATCCTTTCAATAAAAAGAAATCAGTTGTTTTTTGTGGGTTTGTCCAGCTTTCTTTGTTTCTGTTTCCAGAAATTAATAAAGTCAGGTGTTTATGCTCTTCGTATCCGTTAAGATATTTATGATATGATTTTCCGTATTCAAATAATTTTAAATCAGAATTTTTTCTGTTGATGTTATATGAAATTGCTTCTAAACCAGAAAACAACAATGATTGACGCATTGTAGATAAATCACTACTCAACGGATTTAATATCGTTACATTGTGTTCTTCTTTTAAAACTGCCGATAATTTTGCGTAAGAAGCAGTTGTTAAAGAGTTCGCCATCATTTCATGAAAACCTTGCGAGTTTAATTGAGATGCAATAACGTTTTGTACTTTATAATCTTCTGTTCTTGGCGAATTAGAAACTGTTGCATTGAATTTTTTAGAAAAATTAATGTTGTTGTATCCGTAAACTCTCAAAATCTCTTCGATTACATCAATTTCGCGTTGTACATCAACACGATAAGCGGGAATGGTTAATCCTAAACCAGAATCAGAAACACTGTTTACTTTGATATCTAAAGAAACCAAGATTTTTTTAATCGTGTCTTTCGGAATTTCTTGTCCAATGATTTTAGAAACATGGCTAAAGTTTAATAAAACAGAGAAATCTTCTACTTTTTTAGGATAAACTTCAACAACATCAGATGTGATTTTTCCGCCCGCTACTTCCTGAATTAATAAGGCAGCACGTTTTAAAGCGTATTCAGTAATTGTAGGGTCAATTCCTCTTTCAAATCTAAAAGAAGCATCTGTATTTAATTGATGTCTTTTAGCAGTTTTACGAACACTAACGGCATCAAAATAAGCACTTTCTAAGAAAATTGTTGTTGTACCTTCGGTTACACCAGATTTTTTTCCTCCAAAAACTCCCGCAATACAAAGTGGGCCTTTTTCGTCGCAAATCATTAAATCTTCTTTATGCAATGTTCTTTCAACATCATCAAGCGTGACGAATTTTGTTCCCTCAGGAAGTGTTTTTACAATTACTTTTCCGTTAATTTTTGAAGCATCAAATGCATGTAAAGGCTGTCCTAGTTCATGTAAAACATAATTAGTAACATCGACTATATTATTTTTTGGAGTTAATCCAATAGCTTTTAAACGATCTTGCAACCATGAAGGAGATTCTTTAACTGAGATTCCAGAAATGGTTACACCACAATATCTAGGTGCTAAAAGTGGTTCTTCGACATTTACGTCAATTTTTAATGTACGCATGTCAACTCTAAAGTTACTCACAGACGGCGTAATCAATTCGACATTTACACCACGTTGTAACATTCCCGCTCTTAAATCACGAGCAGTTCCCAGATGACTCATCGCATCAGCACGGTTAGGCGTTAATCCAATCTCGAAAACTTCATCATTAACAACCTGAAAAACTTCTGAAGCAGCAGTTCCTGGAACCAATTTCTCATCCAGAACCATAATTCCATCATGGCCAGTACCTAAGCCCAATTCGTCTTCGGCACAAATCATTCCGTGACTTTCCTGTCCGCGAATTTTTCCTTTTTTTATCGTAAATTCTACACCATCTTTATCATACAAAACAGTTCCAATAGTAGCAACAGGAACTTTTTGGCCGGCAGCAACGTTAGCAGCGCCACAAACAATTTGTATAGGAGACTCTAACCCAATATTTACAGTTGTAACGTTTAGTCGGTCTGCATCTGGGTGTTTTTCACACGTAAGTACGTGTCCAACAACAACTCCTTGTAAACCGCCTTTTATCGACTGGTATTTTTCGACAACTTCTACCTCAAGACCCAAATCTGTTAGTAATTCTGAAGTTTGCTCAGATGTCCAGTCTGTTTTAATAAATTGTTTTAACCAATTGTAAGATATTTTCATGTTAACTTTTTTATTCTTGTATAAGGTTACAAATATAAGGATTGCGTGTTGTAGTAAGAAACAATTTATTTGGTTTTTTTAGAGTGTTCTTAATTTAAGTAAAAGTGTTTCGTATTGAATATTTTGTTTTTTTAATGCTAATTTTTTAATAATTAAATACTAAAAGTTAGTTATAAAAACGAATGTGTAATTTTTGTGCTATTAGATGAATGAAAAGTGCTATTCTGAATCAAATTATGAAGGTAAATTTGAAATGAATCAAAAAAAATATCATTATGAGTACTATCGCACAAAGACCTGAATTTAAGGCAAAATATGATAATTACATCAACGGAAAATTTACTGCACCTATTAAAGGAGAATACTTTGATGTTATTTCTCCAATTGACGGAAAGGTATTTACCAAAGCAGCACATTCAGGAAAAGAAGATTTAGAACTTGCTGTTGATTCTGCCTATGAAGCATTTAAAACTTGGGGAAAAACATCAGTTACCGAAAGAAGTATTTTACTAAATAAAATTGCACAAAAAATAGAAGATAATCTCGAGTATATTGCCACTGTTGAAACTATTGATAATGGTAAACCAATTCGTGAAACGCTTGCCGCAGATATTCCACTGGCAATCGATCACTTTAGATATTTTGCAGGAGTTATTCGGGCCGAAGAAAGTTCTATTTCCGAGCTTGATTCTCAAACAGTTTCAATCGCTTTAAGTGAACCATTAGGTGTTGTTGCACAGATTATTCCGTGGAATTTCCCGATTTTAATGGCGGTTTGGAAAATTGCTCCGGCATTGGCAGCAGGAAATACAATTGTTTTAAAACCAGCCGAAAGTACACCAATTTCTATTTTAGTTTTAATGGAATTAATTGGAGATATTCTGCCGGCAGGAGTTCTAAATATTGTAAACGGTTTTGGTGCAGAGCTTGGGCGCCCTTTGGTTACCAATAAAAAAGTTTCTAAAGCAGCCTTTACTGGTTCGACTACAACCGGACGTTTGGTAATGCAATATGCAACCGAGAATATTATTCCGGTTACACTTGAACTCGGTGGTAAATCACCAAACATTTTCTTTCCATCTGTAGCAGATCATGACGATGATTTCTTCGATAAAGCGATCGAGGGGGCCGTTTTATTTGCTTTAAATCAAGGGGAAATTTGTACTTGCCCATCAAGATTGTTAATTCATGAAGATATCTATGACAAGTTTATTGCAAAAGTGATCGAAAGAACTGAAGCTATTATTAAAGGAAATCCTTTGGATAAAACGACTATGATTGGTGCACAAACATCATTAGTTCAGAAAGAAAAAATCATGTCTTATATTAAACTGGGAAAAGAAGAAGGAGCGGAGTTATTGACTGGAGGAGATGAAAATAATTTAGGTGGAGATCTCGAGGGAGGTTACTACATTAAGCCTACTTTGTTTAAAGGACACAATAAAATGAGAATTTTTCAAGAAGAGATTTTTGGACCAGTTCTCGCAGTTACGACTTTTAAAACGACTGAAGAAGCTATTGAAATTGCGAATGACACAATGTACGGTTTGGGGGCCGGTGTCTGGACACGCGATGCACATGAAATTTATCAGGTGCCAAGAGCTATTCAGTCAGGTCGTGTCTGGATTAATCAATACCATTCTTATCCTGCCGGAGCACCATTTGGAGGTTATAAACAATCTGGAATTGGTCGTGAAAACCACAAAATGATGTTGGGACAATACCGTCAGACCAAAAACATGTTGATTTCTTACGATAAAAAGAAACTAGGTTTCTTTTAGTTGGTTTTTTGTTGATTTAAAAAGGTAAGTTTTTGACTTACCTTTTTTTATAAGTTTAATTTAAAATGTAAGTCATGATAAGAAGAATTGATGCAACAGAAAAAGCTATTGAATTAATAAAGGTTTTAAAGGAAAAACATGGTGATTTAATGTTTTATCAAGCCGGAGGTTGTTGCGAAGGAACCCAGCCACAATGTTTTGAAAAAGGCGGTTATTACCAAAGAATGGGCGATGTTTGCATTGGAACTATTGAAGATACTGAATTTTGGGTAGATAAAGATTTATATGAATATTGGAAACATGCTCATTTTACTTTAACTGTAATTGACGCTTTTGGAGTAGGAGGTTTTTCTCTCGAAACGCCTTTAAAAAAGACTTTTCAAATAGAATATAGAATTTTCACTGAGGAAGAAGAGAAGGATTTAGAACCTGTAAAGATAATTGATTAAAGGAGGTTCAAAGGTTCAGAGGGGCAAAGGGACAAAGGTTTTATTAATCTTGTCATTTCGACCAAAGGGAGAAATCAAACGCGTAAGACGACAAAGATTGACAATTTTAAATACGGAATTTCTTGTGTGATTTCTCCTTCGTCGAAATGACA
>NZ_JPRK01000014.1 GCF_000832125.1 Flavobacterium hibernum
CTCGGATGGTGAAATTGGTAGACACGCTGGACTTAAAATCCAGTGAACAGTAATGTTCGTGCGGGTTCAAGTCCCGCTCTGAGTACTAAAAACTTCAATTGGCTTGGCTAATTGAAGTTTTTTTTTGCAATAAACTCAAGTTTTACGAATAATCTAATTGGTAAGTTCTCTTCTGATGATCTTTTTTGAGTGTAAAATTTAGAAATTTTCTTTATTAACGTCGTTAACAAATTGTATTACTCCATTCATAAAAACTTTTTGGTCATCCCACATGGCTAAATGACTTCCGTTTGGGCAATATAAATAGCGCCCTTTTTTGACTAATTTACTCTGTTCTTCCATTGCTTTAGGATCCATTGTGTCATATTTTGCTCCAATCATAAGAGTCGGAACAGTGATTTCATGAAGACGATTCTTAATATCCCACTTCGCTAAGCGACCACTAATTCCAAATTCGCTTGGTCCTTGCATTATAGTATAGATTTCATTGTTAATATGTTTGCTGGCTCGATTTAAACCGTCTGGCCATTCTTTTAATCGACATAGATGTTGCTGGTAATAATTAGGAATAAGTATTTCCATATAACGAGGATTGCTAAAATCTTTTTTTGATTCCAGTGCTCTTATTTCGGCTAAGACTTCTGGTTTCATTTGTTTAGAAAGTACTTCATCTGCATATTTTCCATATTCCGGCGCGCTTGCCATCATGTTTGCAACTAGCAAACCTTTCATGTTTTGTTGATATTTTAATGCATATTCCATTGCGAGAATTCCTCCCCACGAATTTCCTAACACATAAAAATTATTTTTGTCTGCGCCAATCGCTTTTCTCACTTGTTCTACTTCCTCTACAAAACGTTCAGTAGTCCACAGGATGCTGTCTTTTGGCTGATCACTGTAATACGAGCCTAATTGATCGTATTCGTAAAATTCGAAGCCTTCTCGTTGAAAGAAAGTTTCAAAACACTCCATATACTCATGTGTCATAGCTGGACCGCCATGTAAGAGTAATATTTTTATTTTGGGATTTTTTCCAAATCGTTTGGTCCATACTTTAAATTCGCCAACGGGAGTTTTTATAGGGATCATTTTAACTCCTGCTGATTCTATACTATTTTCTACATTGTAAGTAAAATAATCATTAAGAGTGCTTTTTTGTGTATCGTTTTTACAAGAGCCTAGTAGTAGAATAGTAGCTAGAGGAATAATATAACGCATAGGTATAGATTTAGAAATGATTACATTGTGTTATATTAAAAATACGAAATTTAATTTACTTGTAATTCATTCAGGTACTTACGGTATTGTTATTTTTCGAAATATCATCTTGTTGTAAAATAGTTTATATTTACATCTATATTATTTATTTCATGGAAGAAAATAAACATGTAACGATTTACGATATCGCTGAAAGGCTTAATCTTGCAACATCAACTATTTCAAGAGCGTTAAAAGATCACCATACTATTAGTGATAAAACCATTAAGAAAGTAAAAAAAACGGCTGAGGAAATGGGATTTGTTCCCAATACTTTAGCAGCAGGTTTGCGTGGAAATAAAACTAAAACTATTGGGGTTTTGATTCCAACTGTGACACAGCCTTTTTTGTCTTCTCTAATTAGTGGTATCGAAATTACCGCTCAAAAATCAGATTATACCGTAATTATTATGCAATCGCATGACTCGTATGAAGAAGAAGTAAATATGGCTAAATCTTTATACAGTAATCGTGTAAGTGGTGTCATTTGTTCACTGGCAATGGAAACTAGGGATACAGCACATTTTCATCAGTTTTCAAATAATAATATTCCATTGGTATTTGTCGACAGGGTTCCAAAGGATTATAACACTTTTAGAGTCGTTATTGATAATTATTCAGCGGGATACAAAGCTACAAAGCATCTTATTGAGCAGGGTTGTATTCGTATTGCTCATTTAACTGCTGGTTCAGAGCTTGGAAATCTATATAATGAAAGAAAAAGGGGGTATATTGAGGCTTTAAAAGATCATAATATTCCAGTAGAAGAAGAATTAATTATTAGTTTAAATTCTGTTACTTATGAAGATGGTGTTAAAGCGAGTAATACTTTATTTGATCTAAAACCAATGCCAGATGGGTTATTTGCTCCAGGAGATATTTTGGCGGTAAGTGCGGTTCAGACCGCAAAAAAAAGAGGTATAAAAGTTCCGGAAGAATTTAAGGTTATAGGTTTTAATAATGATCCCATTTCGCAAATTATAGATCCTAACTTATCAACTATTACGCATCCTGCTGAAAAAATGGGAAAAGCTGCGGCTGAGATTATTATCAAAAATTTGAAGTCGTCTAAAAATGATGATGCAAAAGAGATTACTTTTTTAAATACAGAGGTTCTTGCCAGAGAGTCGTCTAGTAATGAATTGTTAAAAGATATTTAGGGTTTCACCTCTAGAATTTACGATACTAAAGCAGGATAGTTTTTTAAATTATCCTGCTTTTCTTTGTTAAAGAAATAAATTTTTGAAAAAAAAGAGACTTAAAGTTTTTTTCTTAAATAACAATCCTATATTTTTACGCAACCGATTGCAATTGTTGTTTTATTTGTAATAATGTATTTTTTAGATTAAAATTTTATCAAATATTTTTATTAATCCGTAAAACATTGATGCTTTATAGGTGAGGTTTTAAAGAATAAAATTAAAAAGTAAATGACTTCATTAAGATTTTTTTTCTGGTTTCTTCTCATTTCCTTTTCGGCTTCAGCTCAAAAGGACTATAAATTATGGCTTCAATACCATAAAATACAAAACGCTGCAATTGCGTCAGAATACAAAAGTAACTTGCAGGGAATTGTTTCTTTAGGAAGTTCCGCAACTTCTAAAATTTCTCTTACTGAATTAGAAACCGGAATTTCTGATATGCTTGGAAATAAACCAGAAGTAAAATCAGTAATAAATGGAGAAAACAATTTAATTTTTGGGGCTCAAACTAATTTAAATTCGGATTTACAAAAAATATTTCAATCAGATTTCACTCAGATAAATAATGAAGGGTTTATTATAAAATCGGTTTTGTTGAAAAATAAAAAACAAATAGTAATTACCGGAAAAAATGATGTTGCTGTCTTATATGGTGTTTATAGTTTTTTGAGATTAATGCAAACGAATAAATCGATTAAAAGCATAAATATTGTAGATGCTCCAAAAACTAATATCAGAATCTTAAATCATTGGGATAATTTAGATCGAACAGTTGAGCGCGGTTACGCTGGTTTTTCCTTATGGAATTGGCAAAAATTACCTGATTTTATCGATCAGCGTTATATTGATTATGCCAGAGCAAATGCCTCAATTGGAATCAACGGAACTGTTTTGACCAACGTAAATGCAAATGCGCTAATTCTAACACCACAATATTTAGAGAAAGTTACGGCATTGGCAAATGTCTTCAGACCCTACGGAATAAAAGTGTATTTAACTGCCCGTTTTTCGGCACCAATAGAAATTGGAGGTTTAAAGACGGCCGATCCAAAAGATACTGAAGTTGCCAATTGGTGGAAAGAAAAAGCAAAAGAAATATATAAGTCAATTCCTGATTTTGGAGGATTTCTAGTAAAAGCAAATTCAGAAGGTCAACCAGGTCCACAAAATTATGGCAGAGATCATGTCGATGGTGCCAATATGCTTGCCGATGCTGTTGCTCCGTTTGGAGGTGTTATTATGTGGAGAGCTTTTGTATATTCTGAACATGATGCCAACGACAGAGCAAAACAGGCTTATGCTGAGTTTCAGCCATACGATGGGAAGTTTAGAGACAATGTAATTGTTCAGGTGAAAAATGGAGCAATAGATTTTCAGCCAAGAGAACCTTTTCATCCTTTATTTGGAGCAATGCCAAAAACGCCTTTAATGATGGAGTTTCAAATTACGCAGGAATATTTAGGTTTTAGTACGCATTTAGTTTTTCTGCCTAAATTATTTCAGGAAGTTTTAGAATCGGAGACTTATCAAAAAGGAAAAGGTTCGACTATTGCTAAAGTAATTGATGGTTCTTTAAATCCACACAAACTTACCGGAATTGCAGGAGTTTCCAATATTGGGAATGATCTTAACTGGACAGGTCATCCTTTTGCGCAAGCCAATTGGTATGGCTTTGGGAGATTAGCTTGGAACCCGTATTTAGATGCTGAAATTATTGCGGATGAATGGTTACGAGCTACTTTTTCGAATGATGAAAATTTCATTAAACCTGTAAAAGATATGATGCTCACATCGCGCGAAGCAGTTGTAAATTATATGACGCCACTTGGTTTGCATCATATTATGGATACTGGGCATCATTATGGCCCGGGACCGTGGGTAAGTAATTTGTCAAGACCTGAATGGAATCCAACCTATTATCATAAAGCCGACAAGAACGGAATTGGTTTCGATCGATCTAAAACCGGAACAAATGCAACTGCACAATACGCGGCAGAAGGGGAGAAGATTTTTGATAATCTGGAAACTTGTCCTGAAAAAGATTTATTATGGTTTCATCATGTTTCATGGGATTATAAACTGAAAAGTGGTCAGACGCTTTGGAATGGTATGGCTTTAAAATACCAAGAAGGCGTAAATCAGGTAAAAGAGATGCAAAATACGTGGAGTAAAACAAAAAAATATGTTGACAGCGAACGCTATAAAGAAGTTGAAATGTTGTTAGCAATTCAATACAAAGAAGCTAAATGGTGGCGAGATGCCTGTTTACTTTATTTTCAGCAGTATTCGGGTAAAGAATTGCCTGTGGGAGTAGAGAAATCGACACAAACTTTAGAATATTTTAAATCATTAAAATTTCCTTTTGCACCAGGAAATTAATTATACAAATTAAAACATGAGCAATAAAACAGCAATTGTAACCGGAGGGAATTCGGGTTTAGGATTTGCAACCGCAAAGAAATTATGTGATAACGGAATCAAAACGTATATCATCGGAAGATCAAAAGAAAAAACAGAAGAAGCTTGTCGAGAAATTGGCGTAAATGCAATTCCTGTTTTGTACGATCTAAACGATATTGCCGGAATTCCAGCAATGATAGAAAGTATTACCAAAAATGATCCAATTGATATTTTGGTAAACAATGCCGGTATTAATCTTAAAAAAGAATTTTCGGATGTTACAGATGAAGATTTTCTATCTGTAATTCACACCAATCTTTTAAGCGTTTTTGCCGTAAGTAGAGAAGTGGTAAAAAACATGAAAGAAAATGGCGGTGGAAGCATCGTAAACATTAGCTCGATGGCATCTCAATACGGAATTCCAAAAGTAATTGCCTATTCAGCAAGCAAAGGAGCAATTGAATCAATGACAAGAGCAATGGCAGTAGAATTGGCTTCGTTTGGAATTCGTGTTAATTGTATTGCACCGGGATTTATTAAAACCAAAATGTCATCTACAGCTTTGGATAATGATCCTGAAAGAAAAAATAAAGTGCTGGGAAGAACGCCAATGGGCTTTTTGGGTGAGCCTTCAGACATTGCAGATGCAGTATATTATTTTGCTTTAAACGAATCCAAATATACTACAGGAACAGTTTTGCCGGTTGATGGCGGAAACAGCATTGGGTTTTAATTTTAAATCATCGATTATGATAAAAATGCAGCAAACAATGCGATGGTTTGGTCCGCAGGATAGCATTACATTAAGAGATATAAAACAAGCTGGCACAACCGGAATCGTAACCGCTTTGCATCAAATTCCGGTTGGAGAAATCTGGACCGTTGAAGCAATTATAGAAAGACAGCAAATTATTAAGGAAGCGGGATTAGAATGGACTGTTGTTGAAAGCCTTCCGGTTCATGAAGAAATAAAACGTGCAAGCGGATCGTATTTGCAATATATTGAAAACTATAAAACGAGTATTAAAAACTTGTCTTATTGCGGTGTCAAAGTCATAACCTATAATTTTATGCCTATTCTCGATTGGGTTCGAACGGATCATAATTTTATTAATAAAGATGGAAGCAAAGCCTTGTTATACAATCAGGACGCGTTTACTTATTTTGATCTCTATCTATTAAAAAGACCAAACGCCGAAAATGATTATTCGGAAGCAGAAAAAGAAACTGCTTTACAATTTGGCAACCAACTTTCGGAAGAAGAAAAACAATTACTTTTTAAGAATGTTTTATTGGGATTGCCAGGAAGTAAAATCAACTTTACGGCCGAACAGATTTTGTCTTTGCTAGATAATTATGCCAATATTGATAATCAAAAATTAAGAGAAAACTTAATTTATTTTTTATCCGAAGTAGCTCCGGTTGCCGAAGAAAACGGCGCAAAATTGGCCATTCACCCGGATGATCCGCCATTTTCGGTTTTGGGTTTGCCGAGAATTGTTTCTACAGAAAATGATATAAAAAATATTCTGGAAGCCGTTCCTTTAAAAGCAAATGGTTTGTGCTATTGTACTGGTTCTTTAGGCGCTAATAAAAATAACAATCTCGAGCAAATTATTGAAGATTGTGGAGACCGAATTCACTTTTTACATCTCCGAAATACCTTCCGCGAAAGCGACAATATTTTCAGAGAATCAGAACACTTAAAAGGCGATGCTAAAATGGAAGTTATTGTAGAAAAACTTTTAGTGTTAATGAATAAAACCAAAGTGAGTTTACCCATGCGTCCTGATCATGGATTTTTGCATGATGTTGATGAAACAAACGAAACGTATCCCGGATATTCACTCGTAGGACGATTAAAAGGTCTTGCAGAATTAAGAGGTTTAGAAATGGGAATTGCTTATAAATTAAATTTATAGATTAGTTTAACTATCCTAACAGGTTTCGAAAGCCTCTTAGTTATTTGGAATGAACAAAAAACATTACGGCTTAGACCTGTCAGGTCTCCGTTGAAAATACAAAGGTTTAAATAATAACTAACAAGGTTCTAATTTCTATGATTTTATGTATTTAAAAATGAAAGTATCGCATTTAATTTTATCGCTTTTCCTTATGGGATTCGGGATGAAATCGTATGCCATAAATCCGGATAAATATGTAGTACATCAGGCTTCTGCCGAAAGTTTTCCTTTGGTTTCAAAAGGCAAAATAGCTTCGCTTTTAGTTAGTGAAAAGGATTTTTATGGGGTTTTAAAAGTTGTTGGACATTTAGAAAGCGATCTTTTTAAAGTTTCAGACTTACATCCAAAAAGAATAAATAAAATTACCGATATTCAGGATTTTGTAGTTATTATTGGTACAATTGGCAAAAATGAAATTATTGACCAATTAGTCAAAGAAGGAAAAATCGATGGAGATCAGCTTAAAGGGAAATGGGAAAAATTTACCACGCAAATTGTCGATAATCCGGTAAAAGGAATTAAAAAGGCTTTGGTCATTGCAGGTTCGGACAAACGAGGAACGATTTACGGAATTTACGATTTATCCAATCAAATAGGAGTTTCTCCATGGTATTTTTGGGCAGATGTTCCCGTTCAAAAACAATCAGAATTACATGTATTACCCGGAATTCATTCGCTGGGAGAACCAAAAGTAAAATATCGAGGTATTTTTATTAACGACGAAGCACCAGCTTTATCGGGTTGGGCATTTGAAAAGTACGGCGGATTTAATTCGAAATTTTACGATAAGGTTTTTGAATTGATTCTGCGAATGAAAGGCAATTATTTATGGCCGGCCATGTGGGGTAGAATGTTTTATGTCGAAGATCCGCAGAATGCTGTTTTAGCCAATGAATATGGAATTGTAATGGGAACTTCTCATCACGAACCTTTAACAAGAGCACATGCCGAATGGGGAAAAGCAAACGGGAAGTGGGATTTTAATACCAATTCTGAAGCTTTGATTAATTTTTGGAAAGACGGAATTAAAAGAATGGGAGATAACGAAACCATTGTTACGGTTGGAATGCGTGGCGATGGTGATGAACCTATGACTGAAGGAACGGCAATTGATTTATTAGAAAATATCGTAAAAACGCAAAGAAACATCATTGCAGATGTTACTAAAAAACCTGCCGAAGAAACGCCTCAAATGTGGGCACTTTACAAAGAAGTTCAGGATTACTACGACAAAGGAATGACTGTTCCGGATGATATTACACTTTTATTGTGCGATGACAATTGGGGGAATATCCGCAAATTGCCTGAACTGAATGCAAAACCACGAAAAGGCGGTTATGGTATTTATTATCATTATGATTATGTTGGCGGACCAAGAAATTATAAATGGATTAACACGAATCAAATCGAACGTGTATGGGAACAAATGGATTTGGCGTATCAATATGGAGTCGATAAAATCTGGATTGTAAATGTGGGTGATATCAAACCAATGGAATTTCCTATTGAATTTTTCTTAGATATGGCATGGAATCCTGAAAAATTCAATGCTGGTAATTTAGATCAATATTATAAAGATTGGGCAAAGGAAAATTTTGGTGATCAAAATACAAATGATATTGCCGAAATCTTAAAATTACACACAAAATACAATGCTCGTAGAAAACCAGAATTATTAAATGAGAAAACCTATAGTATTGCCAGTTATGATGAGGCAGATAGAGTTGTTGCAGATTATAAGAAACTGGTTGAAAAAGCCAATTCGATAAACGGGAAATTGCAGCCAGAATATAAAGATGCTTTTTATCAGCTGGTTTTATTTCCTGTTTTAGCAAGTTCAAATTTAAATGAAATGTATGTTGCAACGGCTAAAAACTATTTGTATACAGAGCAGTGGCGACTTTCGGCAAATGATTATGGAGAGAAAGTAAAAGAGTTATTTGAAAAAGACAATCAGCTCACGAATTATTATCATACCCAATTAGCCAATGACAAATGGAACCATATGATGTCGCAAACCCATATTGGCTATGATAATTGGCAACAGCCCGATAAAAATGTGATTCCAAATACAAGACATCTTTTTTATAACACATTTATAAGTCAGGCCATTGTTATTGAAGGAACAAAAGAATCTTTTGATGGAGTTCTAAAAAATAAAATTGCGCTGATGGATTTGACTTCGCTAGAAAATAAGCCAACTTACATCGATTTAATAAATTCTGGAGAAAAAAAATATGCGTTTAAAATTACTTGCGATTATAATTGGATTCAATTTTCTACTACTGAAGGCATAGTTCAAACAGAACAAAGAGTTCTAGTAAATATTGATTGGAAAAAAGCCCCTAAGGGAATCAGTAATAGGGAATTTACTGTTGTAGCCAATAATCAAAAGTTTACTTTTCTACTGAAAACGAATAACATTAATCCAAGTAAAGTTCATGGTTTTATAGAAAGTAACGGATACATTTCGATAGAAGCACAAAACTACTCAAAAGCAATAAACTTAGATCCTGTAAAATGGACAATAATTCCGAATCTGGGAAAAACGAAATCGGGTGTTACTTTAAAACCTTCAAATATAAAACCGATTGAGATTTCAGAAAAATCTCCAAGATTAGAATATGATGTTCATTTTTTCAGCAAAGGAAATGTAAAAGTACACGCTTATTTTTCGCCTACACTCAATTTTACTATCCGCGACGGATTGAAATACGGAATTGCTTTTGATGATGAAAAACCTCAAATTATCAATTTTAATCAAGATAATTCTGAGAAAAAATGGGCAGAATCTGTTGCAGATAATATCAAAATAATAACCTCATCGCATACCATCGAAAAACCTGGAAATCACGTTTTAAAGTTTTATGGAATTGACCCAGCTTTAGTTCTTCAGAAAATTGTAATTGAAACGGAATCAGGACAAATACTACAATCGTATTTAGGACCGCCAGAGAGTTTTAGAAAAAAGTAATTATCTAGACATTGTTTGTCGTCGATTAAACCTGACAGGTTTTTAAAACCTGTCAGGTCTCCGATGAAAATATTATTTGTTTTAAAAATAACGATTAACTATTAAACCAAAAATATATGAAATTTATTAACCATTGTTTGCCACTATTATCGTTGATGATTTTAGGCAGTTGTAATGTAAAGAAAACTGAATTGTCATCGTCTTTAAAAAATAGTTACAAGAACGATTTCTATATTGGAACCGCTTTAAGTGCTGATCAGATTGAAGAAAAAGACGCTAAAGTTGATTCGCTAATTTGCCGACAATTTAATGCAATTACAGCCGAAAATATCATGAAGTCGATGTTTGTGCATCCACAAAAAGATAAATATGATTTTGCCTTGACAGATAAATTTGTGGCATTTGGCGAAAAAAATAAAATGTTCATTCACGGACATACTTTAATTTGGCACAGTCAACTGGCGCCTTGGATGGAGAAAATTAAAGACAGTACCGAAATGAAAGCTTTTATGAATGATCATATCACAACAATTGTCTCTAAGTACAAAGGCAGAATCAATTCGTGGGATGTAGTAAATGAAGCTCTAAACGATGATGGAACTTTAAGGAAATCAGTTTTTCTAAATACGCTTGGCGAAAGTTATCTTGCCGATGCTTTTAAACTAGCAGCAAAAGCCGATCCAAAAGTCGATTTGTATTATAACGATTATAACCTTGAAGATCCTGCAAAAAGAGAAGGTGCTATTAATTTGATAAAAAAAATAAAAGCTGCCGGAGGAAAAGTGGATGGAATAGGAAGTCAGGGACATTGGAATTTAAATAGTCCGTCACTAGAAGAAATTGAAAAAAGCATTTTAGCCTATTCAGCATTAGGAGTTAAAGTTGCTTTTACCGAATTAGATATTACAGTTTTGCCAAATCCGTGGGATTTAAAAGGAGCAGATGTAAATCAGAAATTTGAAGGAAATCCTAAAATGAATCCATATCCAGAGACACTTCCAGATTCTATTCAGAATAAATTAGCACAACGTTATGCTGATATTTTTAAATTATTCCTGAAGCACAAAGACAAAATAAGTAGAGTAACTTTCTGGGGAGTTCATGACGGACAATCGTGGTTGAACGATTGGCCCATAAAAGGAAGAACAAATTATCCTTTACTGTTTGATACAAAGTTACAGCCTAAAAAAGCATACAACAGCGTTATGCAATTAAAAGAAGTAAAAGAATAATTTTTAAGGCTAAAAATGATCCCTTTTTGAAGATTGTTTTACAATCGGTTGTTTTTTGAGTAATAATTGTAATAAAGTAAACTAAATTTGCATAATATGTTTTTTTAGCTAAATTTACACAACCGATTGTTTAAAATATAAGTAAGTATAATTTTGTCATTTCGAGAAACCAGAAATCTTCATTTGTTGCTCAGGTCTCGTTCTTCAAAATAACAAAACAGGAGTAATTTATTTAATTTTAACATTCTGTACTAACTAACCAAAATAACCACTAACCCATAATGAATCACATTTCTCAAAAATTATCAATTAAAGAAAAAATAGGATACAGTTTAGGCGACTTAGCAGCAAATTTAGTTTTTCAGACTCTGATGACTTATTTGGCTTATTTTTATACAGATATCTACGGATTATCGCCTACAGATTCATCTATCATTATGTTGGTTGTAGGGCTAATTGCAGCCTTTATATTTAACCCAATCATTGGAGTTTTGGCAGATAGAACCAATACAAAATGGGGAAAGTTTCGACCTTGGATTTTAATTACGGCAATACCATTAGGAGTTGTTGCTTTATTGGCTTTCTCAACACCAGATTTTTCGTATCACGGAAAAGTAATTTACGCCGTAGTAACCTATACTTTATTACTGTTGTTTTATGCCAGTAACAATTTACCATATTCGGCATTGAGTGGTGTAATTACAGGCGATATGCGAGAAAGAAACAGTCTGTCATCGTATCGTTTTGTAGCCGTAATGTTTGCGCAATTCTTTGTTCAGGTATTTATGCTTGGTATTATTAAAAGTGCCGGAAACGGAGACAAAGCTATTGGAATCGAAAAGGTAATGACCGCTTTGGCAATTATAGGAACCGTTATGTTGTTAATTACTTTTTTGACCACAAAAGAGCGTATCATTCCAAAACCGGAACAAAAGTCAAGTATTAAAGAAGATCTAAACGATTTAATGAAAAATAAACCGTGGATAATCATGTTGACTTTAACAACCTTGGTTTTTATAACCCTGTCAATGAAAGGTGGAGCTTATGTATATTATTTTGAAAATTATGTCAATAAAGAACAATTAGCCATTTTTATTCAGCCCATTCTGGATGTGTTGTCAAATTTGGGATTGAATCATTTTGGTAATGATCCCATTTCGGCAGGATTTGGATTGTTTAATGCCGGCGGAATCATCTTTATGATTGTTGGAATTACATTGTCTAAAAGCCTTGCAGATAAGTGTGGAAAAAGAAACGTTTTCGGATTGTTTTTATTCATTTCAACATTATTTATTATAGCGTTTTATTTCTTTCCGCCAACCTCAATAAGCTTGATCTTTTGCTCTCAAATCTTTCATGGATTTTTCTACGGAATCACAATCCCAATTCTGTGGGCAATGATTGCTGATGTTGCCGATTATTCAGAATGGTTAAACAACCGTCGTGCTACAGCCATAATATTTTCGGCCATGATGGTAGGATTAAAAGCAGGTTTAAGCATTGGTGGGTCATTAAATGCTTTGTTTTTAGGATACTTTCATTACGTCCCAAACTCATTAACACAAACAGATACCGCCGTAAACGGAATAAAATTATTGGTCAGCATTTTTCCTGCTATTCCATTTTTAATTGGTGTTGTTCTATTGTTCTTCTATAAAATCAATAAAAATATGGAAGTACAAATAGAATCCGATTTAAAAGAAAGAAGAAATTAATTATTATTTAAAAAACAAGATATCACTATGCCTGAAGATAGTATTGAACAAATTAATTTTGAACAAATTAATAAATTAGCCATTTCCAAACCCCTAGTATCACACATGTATACAGCTGATCCATCGGCACATGTGTTCAACGGTAAAATTTATATTTATCCTTCGCATGATATCGATGCCGGAATTCCATTTAACGACAATGGAGATCATTTTGGTATGGAAGATTATCATGTGTTTTCGATGGAAAATATTCAATCTGAAGTTGTAGATAATGGTGTTGCCTTACATGTAAATGAAGTAGCATGGGCCGAAAAACAAATGTGGGCGCCGGATGCAGCACATAAAAACGGAAAGTACTATTTGTATTTTCCTGCCAAACGAGCCAACGGAATTTTCCAGATTGGAGTTGCCATCAGCGATTCGCCAGTTGGACCTTTTAAACCTGAACCAGATGCTATTAAAGGAAGTTATAGTATTGATCCAGCAGTTTTTGAAGACGAAGATGGGAAACATTATATTTATTTTGGCGGAATTTGGGGCGGACAACTTCAAAAATACCGCAGTAATAAATACGATGTAGATAATGAAGAACCAGTTGGTAAAGAATCTGCATTAGGACCTATCGTAGCTTTGCTAAGAGAGGATATGTTAGAATTTGCAGAAGAACCAAAAGAAATTAAAATACTGGATGAAAACGGCAAAATCTTATTGGCAGGAGATAACGACCGACGTTTTTTTGAAGCTTCGTGGGTGCATAAATACAACGATAAATACTATTTCTCTTATTCTACAGGAGATACCCATTTTATTTGTTATGCGATAGGCGATAATCCGTATGGGCCATTTACATATCAGGGGCGAATTTTAAACCCTGTCGTAGGCTGGACTTCACATCATTCAATTTGTAAAGTCGATGATGATTGGTATTTATTTTACCACGACTCAAGTTTGTCAAAAGGAGTAACGCATTTAAGAAGTATGAAAGTAACCAAAATCGATTATCTCGAAGATGGAACAATAGTTACAATAGACCCTTATGGAATAAGAAGATTGTTGGATTAAGATTTTGTTTATCAGTAAAAAGATATGTTTAAAATAGAAAAAATAGATTTTAAAATTGTTACTGTAATCATTTTGATGATTGCCACTTCTTCGTGTAAAAAAATTTCTCAAAAATCACAATCGGTTGTGTGTTCTGATTGTGCTGCTTTTGACTGGTTTAATTACAAAGGAAATGACGATGCTTATGCCAATATATCCAAATCTGATAAAGAATATCTAAATCCAATTTTGGCTGGATTTTATCCCGATCCAACCATTTGCAGAGTGGGAGATAAGTTCTATTTGGTAAATTCTTCATTTTGTTATTTTCCAGGGTTGCCCATTTTCGAAAGTACAGATTTAGTCAACTGGAAACAAATTGCAAATATTATCGACCGTCCGGAACAAGCTAATTTTGGTAACTCAAGATTGTCTGGCGGAATGTACGCGCCAACACTTCGCTATCATAATGGAACTTTTTATGTGATTTGTACCAATGTAAGCGGAGTAGGAAATTTTATCGTAACTGCAAAAAATCCTGCAGGCCCTTGGTCAAACCCAATTGTGATTCCTGGTGTTGACGGAATTGATCCCGACATTTTTTTTGATGACGATGGTAAAGTTTATATCACGCACAATGGATCGCCGCCAAATAATATTTCGCTTCATGACGGACACAGAGCTATTTATATGTTCGAATATGATTTGAAAAATCAAAAAATTACAAGTCAACCCAAATTAGTCATAAACGGAGGAACGGACATGGCTAAGAAACCAGTTTGGATTGAAGGTCCGCATGTGATAAAAAAATCAGGATATTATTATATGATTTGTGCACAAGGTGGAACGGGTTTCAATCATTCTGAAGTTGTTTTTAGAAGCAAAAACATATATGGGCCTTATGAAAGTTATGGAGAAAATCCAATTATGACACAATCACATTTAGACCCGAATCGTAAAAATGAAGTTTCAACAACCGGACATGCCGATTTTGTAGAATTACCTAACGGAGATTGGTGGGCAGTATTTCTTGGTTGCAGACCTTACGGAATGGATTTGTACAATACAGGAAGAGAAACGTTTATGATGCCAGTTGAATGGAAAAATGATTGGCCAACAATTGTAGACGGAAACAAAGCCATTCCGATGATGAATAAAAGACCCAATTTGCCCCTTTCAAAAGAAAAAACAGAACCAATGAGTGGGAATTTTGTTTCTCATGATGATTTTGAAAATAACAAGTTAGACTTAAAGTGGAATTTTATTCGAACGCCTTCTGAAAGATGGTACGATTTAATGAACGGAAAACTAGTTATGAAACCGCGTCAGGAATCAATTCATACCGAAACTAATTTTTCATTTATAGGAAGAAGACAACAACATTTAAAATTCGAAGCGTCAACAAAATTAGAATATAAAGCCAAAGATGCTTTAGGAACAGCAGGTTTAGTCGCATTTCAAAACGAAAAACATTACCTGTTACTTGGGAAAAGGTTAAATGCCAATGGAAAGCAAGAAGTTTATTTAGAAAAAACAGCCGCTAAAAGTAACGATGGAAAACCTGAGATTATAGCCAAAAAAGAAATTGCTGAAAATGAAAAAGTATTGTTTTTGAAAATTGAAGGCAAAGCAAGATTTTACGACTTCTATTATAAAACAACCGAAAAAGGAGCATGGATTTTACTCGCAAAAGATATTGATGGAGCGCTATTAAGTACAAAAGAAGCAGGAGGGTTTGTAGGGACATACTTGGCGATGTATACTTCGAGTAAACATTTCGATTAATAATCCATAAAGTTTTTGTCGAGTTAATTGTGGAGATTTCTTGTTCCTCGAAATGACAAGATTGTGTCTTATGAAACCGTTTTGCGTGAGGGATAGCAGTGGAAAGCCCACAGCCTGACGAAGGAAGTGCGAGGACTTGAAACGATCCCGAAGCTTCGGGACGACCCAGAGGGACACGCCCAAATTAAAAAGTTAACAATTTTTGCATAAAAACTATTTTTTTATAACTAACAATTAGTTACTTTAGCTTACCATAACAGAACGGAACAGAACGGTATGCTAAACGAAGAACAAGAAAAATTTGTATTTACAATAAATCACGATAGTGATGTTCCGAAATACCAGCAATTGGTAAACGGAATCACCAATGCCATTGCCGAGAATATTTTACAAAAAGGAGATTTGCTGCCGTCAGTAAACAGCATTTGCAAAACGAATCAGTTGTCAAGAGATACCGTTTTTAAGGCGTATTCGATTTTAAAAGACCAAAACATCATTGATTCTGTGCCCAATAAAGGATATTATGTATCGGGCGAAACCAGAAAAGTGCTTTTGGTATTAGATACTTTTAAAGCATATAAAGAGGTGTTATATCATTCGTTTGTAAATAATCTTGCTGATAATGTGATTACAGATGTACAATTTCATCATTATAACATTGACGTTTTTAAAACGATCATTAACAATAGTGTAGGAAAGTATTATAAATATGTGGTGATGAATTTTGATCATAAAGAAGTGTCACCAACTTTATCTGTAATTGCCAACGAAAAGCTATTATTAATTGATTGGAATATACATACCGAAAAACAAAATAATTATGTTTTTCAGGATTTTGGAAAAGCATTTTATAATGCTTTAGAAAATGCGGTTGATTTGTTTAAAAAGTATAAAAACATACAATTTGTTTATCCGGATTATACCAATCATCCAAAAGAAACATTGGAGTTTTTTAAAAAGTTTTGTACCGATTTTAATTTTGATTATGAAGTTATTACCGATCCAAAAAAGTTCAATATCGAAAAAGGAATTGCCTACATCAGTGTGAGCGATAGAATTTTAGGTCACTTTTTAGAACAATGCAAAGAGCGGGATTTAGAACCCGGAAGAGATGTTGGTTTTTTGTCGTACAACGAAACGCCAATGAAGAAATTTATATATAAAGGAATTTCAGTAGTATCGACTGATTTTAAAGAATTAGGAACAAAAGCCGCAGCATTTATCACACACGATGAGGTTGTTCAGAGTTATGTATCAACAAATTTAATTTTAAGAGAATCATTATAAGTTATGTATTATATAGGATATGATATTGGAAGTTCTTCTGTCAAAGTTGCTTTGGTAGAAGCCGAAACCGGAAAAAAAATAATCGTATTGCATGAACCGCAAAACGAAATGGAAATTGTGTCGTTGCACCCAGATTGGGCAGAACAAGACCCTGAAATTTGGTGGCAATACATTTGTGTAGCAACCAAAAGAGCAATTCGCGAAGCAAATATTGATGCATCTAAAATTTTGGGCGTTGGTATTTCGTACCAAATGCACGGATTGGTAATTGTGGATAAAGAAGGAAATGCACTGCGCAATTCTATTATTTGGTGCGACAGTAGAGCAGTCGAAATTGGAGATAAAGCTTACGCTGATTTAGGACAGGAAAAGTGTGGAGAGCATTTACTCAACTCTCCTGGAAACTTTACAGCTTCAAAACTAAAATGGGTAAAAGAAAATGAACCTGAAATATACAATCAGGTTTACAAATATATGTTGCCGGGAGATTATATCGCTTATAAACTTACGGGCGATATTAAAACCACAAAAAACGGTTTATCTGAAGGGATGCTTTGGGATTATAAAGAAAACAAAGTAGCCAATTGGTTGTTGGATTACTACGGAATCGACCAATCGTTGACGCCGGAGATTGTAGAGAATTTTACAAATCAAGGAGTTTTAAACGAAAAAGGCTCAAAAGAATCTGGACTTCCAGTAGGAATTCCAGTAGTATACAGAGCAGGAGATCAGCCCAATAATGCATTGTCGTTAAATGTGTTGAATCCGGGTGAGGTTGCGGCAACAGGAGGAACTTCGGGAGTTTTTTATGCCGTGAGCGATATGTCTACAGGAAATAAAACAAACAGAGTAAACAACTTTGTTCATGTTAATTACGAGTTAGAAACACCAAGAATAGGAAAATTATTAAACATTAACGGAGCAGGAATACAATACCGTTGGTTGCGAAATAACATGGGCGACGAAACCTACGAATCCATGAACCGAAAAGCGTCAAAAATTGCAATTGGATCAGATGGAGTTGTCGTGATTCCGTTTGGAAATGGTGCCGAGCGTATGTTTAATAACAAAACCATTGGAACCCATTTTTTAAATCTGAATCTAAATATTCATAATAACGCACACTTGTTTAGAGCTTCACTTGAGGGAATTGCTTTCTCGTTTGTGTACGGAATGGAATGTTTAAAAGATGACAATGCGACGATAAATGTAATTAGAGCAGGAAATGATAATTTATTCCGCTCAGAGATATTCTCCAATACAGTGGCAACATTAATAGGTCATGAAATTGAAATTTACAACACAACAGGAGCAGTTGGAGCAGCCAGAGCAGTAGGTTTAAAAGATGGAGATTACAATAAATTTGGGTCAAGCATTACGACCAACGATCACGTAATGACTTTTTTACCGCTCAAAAACAGAGAGCCTTACGAAACAGCTTATCAAAAATGGAAACAAGAATTAGAATTTATATTAACACATAAAAAATAAAAAAATGATAGTTTTAGGAAATAAAGAATACTATAAAGGTATTGGTCAAATTAAATTTGAAGGAAAAGAATCTGATAATCCTTTGGCATTCAAATATTACAATCCAGAGCAAGTTGTAGCTGGAAAAACAATGCGCGAGCACTTTAGATTTGCTATTGCTTATTGGCACACATTCTGCGGACAAGGAAGTGATCCGTTTGGTCCGGGAACACAAAATTTTGCTTGGGATCAGTCATCAGATCCAATTCAAGCTGCCAAAGATAAAGCCGATGCAGCTTTTGAATTTATTAGTAAAATGGGATTCGATTATTTTTGTTTTCACGATTATGATTTAATTGCCGAAGGGCCAACTTTTGCAGAGTCTGAAAGACGTTTAGCAACAATCACAGAATACTTGAAAGAGAAAAAAGCAGCTTCTGGAATTAAATTGCTTTGGGGTACTTCTAACTGCTTCTCTAATCCAAGATTTATGAACGGAGCAGCTACAAATCCTGATTTTAATGTTGTGGCAAGAGCCGGAGGACAAGTAAAATTGGCATTAGACGCTACGATTGCTTTAGATGGAGAAAACTATGTATTTTGGGGAGGACGTGAAGGTTATATGTCTTTATTGAATACAGATATGGGAAGAGAATTAGACCACATGGCACAATTCTTAACAATGTCTAGAGATTATGCAAGAGCACAAGGTTTTAAAGGAACATTCTTTATTGAGCCAAAACCAATGGAACCATCAAAACACCAATACGATTTTGACTCAGCAACAGCAATTGGATTCTTAAAAGAATATGGTTTAGATAAAGATTTCAAAATCAATATTGAAGTAAACCATGCAACATTAGCACAGCACACTTTTCAACATGAATTAGAAGTAGCTGCAAAAGCAGGAATGTTAGGAAGTATCGATGCTAATAGAGGAGATTACCAAAACGGTTGGGATACAGACCAGTTCCCAAACAACATTCAAGAAACTACAGAAGCAATGTTAGTATTTTTAAAGGCTGGTGGATTACAAGGTGGAGGAGTAAACTTCGATGCAAAAATTAGAAGAAACTCAACAGATCTTGAAGATGTTTTCCTTGCTCATATTGGTGGTGCAGATACTTTTGCAAGAGCATTATTGACTGCCGATAAAATCATCACATCATCTCCTTACGAAAAATTAAGAACAGAAAGATACAGCTCATTTGATTCTGGAAAAGGAAAAGATTTTGCTGACGGAAAATTAAACTTAAAAGATTTGTACAATATCGCAAATGAAAATGGCGAATTAAATCTTCAAAGTGGAAAACAAGAATTGTTTGAAAATATCATCAATCAATATATTTAATTGGTTTAGATTTTAAAACCAAACCTAACAGGTTTTCAAACCTGTTAGGTTTCTACAAAATATTTAAAAGAATTCAATTTCAAACATGATAGCCGTAAAATGTTAAAGTGTTTAGAAAATGACTTTTAAGTGAAACTTTAGAAATATGTATTAAGATTATGACTTTTTTGTTATTAAGATTTCAGAAAAATAGATTGAAGGTTTAGTTACTATTTTTTTAAATTGAAATAAATAAAAGTCAGTTTGATAAATAATAAGTAGTATTTTTTATTGAAGGTTTTTTGAAGAGCAGAATCAGTCAAAATACATATTTTTTTCTCGCTAAAAGTCAGACGCGTTGCAGTACATCTCTACTAACTAATTTAGACAAAGAAATTTCCACAATCTTGTCATTTCGACGAAGGAGAAATCTTCACCAGAAACTCGACAAAGATTGGTGATTTAGTTTGTAGAGCTACTTATGGAGATTTCTCCTTCGTCGAAATGACAAACTATACGATTTATAGTCGATGATAAATCGCTATTTTAACCAACCAAAAAACCAAAAAACATGAAATTTTTTATAGATACTGCTAATTTAGAAGATATTAAAGAAGCTCAGGCGTTAGGCGTTTTAGACGGCGTAACGACAAATCCGTCTTTAATGGCTAAAGAAGGAATTACAGGAAAAGATAATATTTTGAAACATTACCTTGACATTTGCAATATTGTAGATGGCGATGTATCGGCAGAAGTTATTTCGACAGATTTTGACGGAATGATTAAAGAGGGAGAAGAGCTGGCGGCATTACATCCTCAAATCGTGGTAAAATTGCCTATGATTGCAGATGGCGTAAAAGCCTGTAAATACTTTTCGTTTAAAGGAATAAGAACAAACGTTACTTTGGTTTTCTCGGCGGGACAAGCATTGTTGGCTGCAAAAGCAGGAGCGACATATGTTTCGCCATTTTTAGGAAGACTAGATGATATCTCGACAGATGGAATGCATTTAATTGCCGAGATCAGAGAAATTTATGATAATTACGATTATCAAACACAAATACTTTCGGCTTCGATTAGACATACCATGCATATTGTAAATTGCGCCAAAGTAGGATCAGATGTTATGACAGGACCACTTTCGGCAATCAAAGGATTGTTGAAACATCCTTTAACGGACATTGGATTGAATCAATTTATAGAAGACGCAAAAAAGATGAAATTATAAGATTTTCGAATCTGTAAAATCCTCATAATTTGTTACATTTTTATGTAACAAATTACACACTCCCTTTAACGCTGTTTAAAGGGAGTTTTTTTGTTTTATGTGCAACCGATTGCCTGTTTTTGTCCTTTTTTAAAGAGTTGTCGTCTTTATAGCTAAAATATTGTTATTGAAGAGGGTAAAAGGTTTTATTCTTTGCTTTATTTGATGTTTTAATCAAATTTTTTGAGAGATTTTTGTAAATCAATTTTGATTAAAATGCTTCAACTTAAAAAAAATATAGGTTTTCTTCTTTTTGTGTTTTTTTTAAGATATTTGAGTAAATGATTTGATATCTCTAACGTTTTCGTACGCGCGAAAGGTTATTTTGTCATATTTTTAATATTTTATAAAATTAAATGAGCAATGTGTTTTTTTTAGAGGCTATTTTTTAATAATTCGAAAAAAAAATTAACGCAACCGATTGTGTGTTGTTGTTTTTTATATATATTTGTTTCAATAAAGGCTTATAAAACGTTAATATTCTGCAAAAGAAAAATAAAGGAAATAAGCTCAATAAAACAAAAACTAACTAAACCATACTATTAACTAATTAAACCAATTATTTATGACTAACTTTTTAATTACTAAAAGCAAATCGAAATACTTTAAAAATCTGGGTTTCTTGATTTTCATGTTAGTATTCTCTGCTGCGGTAAATGCTCAAACAACTGTTTCAGGAACAGTTTCAGATAGTAGCGGACCAATACCGGGAGTAAATATTATTGTAAAAGGCAGTAACATTAATACTGTTTCAAATTTTGACGGAACATATACTATTAAAGCACCGGCAACCGCTATTTTGGTATACAGCTTTATAGGTTACAAAGTAAAAGAAGTATCTGTAGCCAATAAAAGTAAAATTGATGTTCTACTAGAAGAAGACTTAAACAATTTGAAAGAAGTTGTAGTAGTTGGATACGGAACCATGAAAAGAGGAGATTTAACCGGAGCAGTTTCATCTATTAATAGTGCAGCAGTTTCACAATCAGTTTCAACAACAATCGATCAAGTATTACAAGGTCGTGCAGCGGGGGTAAACATTCAGCAAAATAATGGAGCTCCAGGAGCAAGTTCTTCAGTTCGTATTCGTGGTATAAGTTCGATTACAGGAAGTAACGAGCCTATTTATGTAATTGATGGAGTTGTAATTGATGGAAATACAGGATCTATGAACTCCAACCCATTGGCAGGAATTAACCCAGCCGATGTACTTTCTGTAGACGTTTTAAAAGATGCTTCGGCAACTGCTATTTACGGTTCAAGAGCTGCAAATGGTGTTATCATGATTACAACCAAAACAGGAAAAAAAGGAGATCTTACCTTAAATTTTGATAGTTATGTAGGTTGGCAGGAAATTCCAAAACAACTACAAGTCCTTAATTTAAGAGAGTATGCAACACTTAAAAATACAAGAGCAGATCTTGGAATTGTACAACGTGACAATGCTTTTATACGACCAGATTTATTAGGCGAAGGAACAAACTGGCAAAATGAATTGTTTACAACTGCCATGATGCAGAGTTACAATTTATCTGCTTCCGGAGGAACAGATAACACTACTTATGCTTTAGGAATTGGTTACTTAGATCAGGATGGTATTGCTGTTGGATCTTCATTTAATCGTTTCAATCTTAGAGGAGTAATCGATTCTCAGGTAAAAAGCTTTTTAAAAATTGGAGTAAACATGGCTTTAAACAAATCTGAGCAAGTAACAACATTTAATGACGGAGCTTTAATCTTAACAGCACTTAAACAAACGCCTAATGTTGCTGCACGTAATGCCGATGGTACTTTTGATGGACCAGACACGACAGAATTTGTTCAAAACAATCCTCTAGGTTTGGCTTTAATGAGAGACAATCACAGCGAAAATTATGGAGTTAGAGCAAATACTTATGCCGAAATTAGTTTTTCAAAAGCATTAAAATTTAAATCACAATATTCAATCGATTATAATTTTGGAAATAATTACACATTCAATCCTTCTTATACATTTGGAGCACTTGTAAATGATGTACGTGAAGGAACCAGAACAAAATCACTAAGTGACAACTGGATTTGGAATAATTTATTGACCTATAATAAAACATTCGGAAAACATACTGTAAATGCAATGTTGGGAGAGGAAATGCAAGAACAACATTGGGAAAATTTATATGGATACCGTTCTGGATACATCACAAATGGAGCTACAGATTTGAATGCGGGAGATCCAACAACAGCAAGAAATTCAAATGCTAGTATTACAAGATCACTTAGTTCTTATTTTGGAAGAGTATTTTATTCTTTTAATGATAAATACCTATTAACAGCAACATTAAGAAGAGATGGTTCATCTCAGTTTGCCAAAGACAATCGTTGGGATTGGTTTCCATCAGCAGCACTTGCATGGAAAGTTTCAAATGAGAATTTCTTGAAAAATAACCAGACGATCAATAACTTAAAACTACGTTTAGGTTGGGGGGTAGTAGGTAACCAAAGTGTTCCTGATTATGCTTATACATCAGTATACGGTACATCAGCAACGAATTGGGGAAGCGGACAAATTGCGACCAACACCGCTAATCCTGATTTAGGATGGGAAAAAACAAAATCGAGTAATATTGGTTTAGATCTTGGACTTTTTAAAAATAGAATCGAACTTGTTGCCGATGTGTATTACAAAAAAACAGACGGGTTATTACTTGATTTAGCGCTTCCTGCTTATGCCGGAACATCTGGACAAGGTTCGACTGCGCCACCAACATACAACATTGGATCTCTTGAAAATAAAGGTATCGAGTTTACGCTAAACACGATCAACATGCAAAGAAATGACTTTACTTGGAAATCAAGTTTCATTTTCTCTATGAACAAAAACAAAGTATTATCACTTAATACAGAATCTGGGGTTTACGACAGAACACTTCAACAAGGTTCAGATGTTACAGTTGTGACAAGAACAGCAGTTGGACAACCTATTGGACAGTTTTACGGATATAAAGTAATTGGACGTTTTGAAAAAGCAACTGATTTTTATTATAAAGACAACACAGGAGCTGTAAAACCAACCGCTTTACCGGAAGGAATGGTAATTGGAGAAAATGGAGTTTGGATTGGAGATTATATGTTTGAAGATAAAAATAAAGACGGCGTTGTAAACGAAAAAGATTTAGGATATATTGGTAATCCAAATCCTGATTTTAATTTCGGTATCAATAACTCATTCTCATTTAAAGGTTTTGACATCAATATATTACTAACAGGTTCTTACGGAAATGAAGTAATGAATTACCAAAGACGCTGGTTAGAAAATCCTCGTGAGAATACCAATTTATTAAAATCGGCATTAGGATATGCACAACTAGAACTAATTGATCCAACAGGACCAAACGATTACAGAAACGTGCAAATTGTTGGAGGAGATCCTTATATGCCTAGAATTGGAGCTTCGTCTGCATCATCAGCTTCGAACTTTCGTTTAAGCAATCGCTTTATAGAAGACGGATCTTATGTAAGAGTTAAAAACATCTCAATCGCTTATAATTTGCCAAAAAGTTTATATGCTAAATGGGGAATTTCGAACATCAAAGTATATTCAAACGCGCAAAATGTATTGACATTCACTAAGTACAAAGGTTATGACCCTGAGGTTGGTTCTATTAATCAAAATGCCCTATTAACAGGTATTGATAATGGACGTTATCCATCGCCAATCATTACAACTCTTGGATTAAATGTTAATTTCTAAATCGTACAAACAATGAAAACAAAAAATATATTTCACAGAGTTCTTATGATCACCTTGCCACTTATTTGGGTTAGTTGTAGTGATTTTTTAGAAAATGAACCAGAAGATCGAATTACAAAAGAGAATTTCTATAAAACCGAATCTGATTTTCAAGCAGCAACAGGACCACTTTACAATAAAGTATGGTTTGATTTTAATGACAAATTCTATTATGGATTAGGCGACGGACGTGCTGCTAATTTGTACGCTCCTTTTTCTGACTATGTTTATCCGTTTACAGATTTAACAGAAACAGGATTAACAGGACCATTAGTTTCGGCTTGGGCATCATTGTACAATGTAGTTCAGCAATCTAATAATGTTATCATAGGTATTACAGATAGTCAGGTTAGTGCCACTGTTAAAAATAAATATATTGCCGAGGCAAGATTTATGAGAGGAACAGCATACTGGTATTTAGCGTCACTTTGGGGCGATGTAATTATTTCTACAGATCCAAGAGAATTGGTTAAAAACCCAATTGTAAACAAAAATCCATTAAAAGATGTTTACGAATTTGCCATGCGCGATTTAGAATATGCAGCAAAATACCTTCCTGAAACAGTTGGACAATCAGGACGTTTAACAAAATACAGTGCATTCGGAATGTTATCACGCGTTTACCTATCGTATTCAGGAATTAGCGCCAATCCGAACAGCGGAACAAGAAATCAGGAATATCTTGATTTAGCAAAAAAAGCAGCCGAAAAAGTAATCACAGCAGGGCCATACAAATTGATGGATAATTATGCCGATTTGTTCAAAATCGACAACAACAACAATTCAGAGTCAATGTTTGCGCTACAATGGGTACCAAATGGAGATTATGGCGTAAATAACACACAACAAGCTTATTTCGCAATAGGATCTGACGTTACTGGTGATGATGCCGCTTGGGGATATTGGACAAGAGCTTCATACAATATTTTGCAAGAATACGAATCTAAAGATGCTCGTCGTAAAGCAACTTGGATGGCCGACGACGATTTTTATCCGGAAATTAACAAATCAAACGGAGGATATACCGTAGATCATAGCAAAGATTTCTTAACAGTAAAAAAAGGAGTTGTAGGATCAACAAAAGACAATCCTAAAACCACACGTATGAATTCAGGTTTAAATACTTACATGCTACGTTTAGGCGAAGTGTACTTAAATTATGCCGAAGCAGCTTTAGGAAACAATGCCACAACTGCTGATGCTGGTGCCGTAACCGCAATAAATGCACTTCGTTTACGTGCAGGACTTGGGACAAAAGCAACATTAACATACGCAGATATTATTCACGAAAGAAGAGTAGAATTGTGTATGGAAGGTCAATATTGGTACGACCTGGTTCGTAGATCTTACTACAAACAACAAGAAGTTATTAATTATGTAACCGCTCAAAACAGAGGTGTTATAACACCAATTTTGTATGATTCTGCAACAAACGCAGTTTCAGTAGATGCTTCAAAAAGTACAAGTCCACGTGCGATTGGAGTAATCGATGCAACCATATTTACTTTGCCTTATCCGGAATCAGAACTTGTTCAAAACCCTTTATTGAGAGAAAATCCAGTTCCGTACGAGTTCAAAGAGGAAAGAATAAAAGACTTATTCTAGTAGTATTAAAATAATAAATCTAAAAGAAAGATTAATATGAAATATATTTTAAATAAAAAGTATTGGGCACCCATCGCATTCCTAGGAATCATGGTTTTTAGCATGCTATTTACTGCTTGTGATAATAACGACTCTAACGGAAAAACTATAACAATCAGTAGAGTATTTTTAGAAGATGTAAACTCATCAGTACCGGATAGAGAAGTTACTTTTGCCCGTTTAGGACAAACCTTACGTATAGAAGGTTCAGGATTTACAGGTCTGAAAAAGGTATATATTAACGGATATTCCACTTATTTTAATGTAGTTTATGTATCCGATAATTCAATGATAATAAGTGTTTCTTCAGATACACCAACCATAGATGCAGATCCTTCGGTTCGAAATACCATTCGATTTGCAAACGACAGTAACGAAACCACTTTTTCTTTTGAAATTCGATCAGGAAAACCAGTTATTAACGGGATTTCAAATACGATGCCTAATGTGGGAGAAAAAATTCTTGTTGTAGGTGCTGGTTTAACCGAAGTTAAAAAAGTAGTTTTCCCAGGAAATGTTGCAGTAACAACCGGAATTACATCAGACCCTGACGGTGAATTTTTTACAGTAACAATGCCAAGTGGAGTTTCAGACCTTGGAGGATCATTATTTGTAGAGAGTTCAAATGGAGGAGTTTATTCTCCAGCCTATTTCAATTTCAAAAAAGGATTATTACTAAATTTCGACGGACAAGGGCAACATGGATATTGGGGAACAAGTACAAGTATGATTCAACCAACAGATTTAGAATCTACAGCAGTTGGAGTTGGAAATGTTTCGCAAGGAAAATATGTTCCGCATCGTCCGGCTCGAATCGCTTCTTTTGATCCTGCAAAAAACCGTTGTACCGAAGTTTGGACAGCAGGAAACGGAGTTGATAATTGGAGAGCACAACTAACACCTTACATTCCCGCAAGTACACCGCTTGACAAAGTAGCGTTTCAGTTTGATATTTATGTTCCACAAGCATGGAAAGATTCAGGATTCTTAAAAATTTGTTTAATCAATAATTTTAACGGAGGAGAGTGGACAGGAGCTTGTTACAATTTTGTTCCGTGGATTGTTGACGGAAAATCAGTAGCTTTTCAACCCACAGGTTGGACAACAGTTACAATTCCGTTAAACAGATTATACACATGGTCAAAAGCAGCCTTTACATTCGAAGCAGTTCTGGCATATCGTGAAGCGGCAACATATCAAAATTTTGGTATGTATTTCGAAAACTCTGATGTTAAATTAAAAGATGTTACAGGAACTGCAAGCGAAGTAGAATTTGCTTCAAAAGCTACTTCAGTAAAAGTTTACACAGATAATTGGAGAATAGTTTCGCTGAATACACCGGTTTACAATGATTTTTCTAACTAAAAAAACATCAAAATGAAATTAAAATATATATTCCCTTTAATAGCTTCATCTCTATTGGTTTTGTCATCCTGTGATGATAATTTGATGGAATGGGAAAAAGACCCAGATCATGGAGCAGTAACAGGAGCAGAGCTTCCGTTAGAATTAGTTGAAAAAATTAGCCGATACGAGCCATTAAAAAGCTACACCAATTTTGTTTTAGGAAACGGAATTGGAGCTGATTTGTACATGAGCGATGCAGCGTACCGAAAAATAGTAAACGAGAACTTTGATGAGGTTACTCCGGGTTATGCCATGAAACATGGCGCTATGGTAAATGCAAAAGGCGAAATAAACTTTACAACCATAGATGCATTTATTGCAGAAACAAAAAAAGCAGGACTAACAGTTTTTGGACATACTTTAGTTTGGCATTCCAATCAAAATGCAAGTTACTTAAACGGTCTTATCGCCCCAACCGTAATTCCAGGTTCTAGCGGAACTAACATATTGGATGTAGCAGGTTTAAAAAGCGGAGCCTTTACCAATTGGTCAAGAAATAATCCCGGAAAAGGAATCACTGTAATCGATAATGCAGGATTAGCAAGTGCCACAAAAGCAATTCAATTGGCCGCAAGTGCAACATCAGCACAACCTTATAGTTTACAGTTAACATCGCCAAATGTACCAATTGTAACAGGACACAATTATGAAATTTCTTTTTACATCAAATCAGATGTAGCAGGAAAAGGGCGTCTTTCTTTTGGTTCAACATTGACAAATCAATATCCATATAAAGATTGGTATAATACAGGAGGGAGTTTTACCGAAGCTTTTGCAACAACATCAGCATGGCAACAAGTTAAAATTAAACTTGCCCCCGGAGATTTTAAAGCAGGAAGCACGACTTTTCAGTTTAATTTAGATTTAGGATATCTTCCAAATGTTACCTATTTAATCGATGTTAATACAATAGCCGTTGTCGATCTTGATGCTGCTACAGGCGTTGTCAATTTAGTTTCAAACGGAACTTTTAATTCAGGAATTACAGGCTGGACAAAAGCTAATGGAGCAACAGATGCATTAAGTGCAGCAACTTCGGCAAATGCTTATGAAGGAGCTGGAGCTATGAAAGTAGTAAATGCAACAACCGACGCAGCAAATCAGTGGAAAACACAGATTAACTCAATGTTTACCTCTACTATGACATCCGGAAAAGATTATACGATTTCGTATATGATTAAATCTGAAGCAACTGGTTCAGTTAGATGTTCAACAACTGGAACAACAGCACGTTATCAAGGAGATCAGGCTACATCGACAACATGGAAATTGGTAGAATGGAAATTTACTGCAAATGGTACAGAAACAGGTTTGAACTTCGATTTAGGAGGAACAGCAGGAACATATTATATTGATAATGTAGTTGTAACTTCTGGCGCAGCGGCAGGAGGAGGAGCAACGGCACCAATTACAGTTGAAAAAACCGATGCCGAAAAAACAAAATTGATTGGTGCTGCAATGCAAGACTGGATTTCTAAAATGATGACACATTACAAAACTGGTGTTTTTGCTTGGGATGTTGTAAATGAGCCAATGAAAGAAGACGGTACATTAAGAAACGGTACAGAAGGTGATACCGCAACAGATTATTTTTCTTGGATAAAATATCTAGGAAAAGATTATGCAGTAACAGCCTTTAAATTGGCTCGTCAATACGGAAATGCAACTGATAAGCTGTTTATAAACGATTATAATTTAGAGTCCAGATTAGATAAATGCGATGGAATAATCAATTACGTGACTTACATCGAAAGTCAAGGTGCTAAAGTTGACGGAATTGGAACTCAAATGCACATTAGTTTGACTACAGATAAAGATAAAATTGCTCAGATGTTTCAAAAACTGGCAGCATCAGGAAAATTGATTAAAATTTCTGAATTAGATGTGAGATTAGGAACAAAAACGCCAACAGTAGCGCAACAAGCTTCTCAGGCTTCAATGTATCAATATGTAATAGATACTTATAAAAAATATATTCCAGCAGCACAACAATACGGTATTACAATTTGGGGTGTTTCGGATAGTGTAAAAGAGCATGAATTTTGGCTTCCTGACGAATCTCCAAACCTTTGGGATGCTAACTATGTTCGTAAGCATGCTTATAAAGGAACGGCGGATGGTCTTGCAGGAAAAGATGTAAGTAAAGACTTTTCAGGAGAATTAGTAAAAAAATAATTTTTGCTCACAAATAAATCCGTAGTATGAATCTAGAAATAGATTTGTACTATGGATTATTTATTTCCTTAACTTTTGCAATCCAATTTAAACCGTTTGCAAACCGTAAAATTGATTTTTAATATTAAAATAATTAAGAATGTTTAATTTTCGAAAGAACAAATTTCTTTTACTAATACTATTAGTAGCTCAGTTTGGGTATTCGCAGGAAAAAATACCAAGCCTTCAGAAAAAAGGAAACAAAACACAATTAATAGTCAACGGAAAACCATTTATAATACTTGGCGGCGAATTAGGAAACTCTTCGGCAACAAGCATGGAAAGTATGGAACCTATTTGGTCAAAGTTAACCGATATGAATCTGAACACCGTTTTAACGCCCATTTATTGGGAATTAATAGAAGCGGAGGAAGGTAAATTTGATTTTTCTTTAGTTGATGATTTAATCCTGAAAGCCAGAAAAGAAAATCTCAAATTAGTATTTCTGTGGTTTGGATCCTGGAAAAACAGTATGTCAAGTCATGCACCGGAATGGGTAAAATTAAATCAGAAAAAATATCCAAGAGTTAAAGACGACAAAGATAAAAGTCATGAAATTCTAACGCCTTTTAGCGAAGATAATTTACAGGCAGATTTACAGGCTTTTCAAAAATTGATGGCGCACCTAAAAGATTTTGATCAAAAAGAACAAACCGTCATTATGGTTCAGGTCGAAAATGAAATAGGAATGTTACCCACCGCCAGAGATTATCATCCGTTAGCCAATGCCGCTTTCAAAAAAGAAGTGCCTCAGGAATTGTTACAATATCTGAAGAAAAATAAAGAACAATTAGTTCCCGAGTTTTTAGAAATATGGAAAAAAAATGGTTTTAAAACATCAGGAAATTGGGAACAAATTTTTGGAAAAGGATTATCAACCGATGAGATTTTTATGGCATGGTATTTTGCAAAATTTACCAATAAAGTTGCCAAAGCCGGAAAAGACAGTTACCCAATACCAATGTTTGTAAACGCAGCCTTAAATGCAGCCGAGAAAAAACCGGGAGAATACCCAAGTGCGGGCCCGTTACCGCATGTAATGGATGTTTGGAAAGCAGCAGGAACTTCAATAGATTTTCTCTCTCCGGATTTTTACAATCCGTTATTTAAGCATTGGAACGATTTATTTACCCGTCAAGGCGATCCATTATTTATACCAGAACATCGCTTTGATGCCAGCGCACCATTTAAAGGGTTATATGCGATTGCACATTACGAGGCAATTGGTTTTTCGCCATTTTCTATAGAGTCAGTTTCAGATGCTAAAAAAGAACCGCTTGGCAAAATATATGATTTAGTAAAACAACTGACGCCCATTATTGAAGCCAATAAAGGACAGGGGAAAATTGATGGAGTTTTATTAGATAAAGAAAATAAATTGCAAATAGTTCAAATGGCTAATTACGAATTTACCTTTAAACACGATTACACCTTAAATTGGTCAGACGGTGCAAAAGAAGAAACTTGGCCAACGTCGAGTGCAATTATTATTGAAATAGGAAAAGACGAATTTTATATAGCAGGCTCAGGAATTGTAGTCACTTTTAAACCTTTAAAAAATACCAGCCTAAATGTCGGAATTTTAAAAACCGATCAGGGAAATTTTGAAAACGGAATCTGGAAAACTGTCCGACATTTTAATGGAGATCAAACCCATCAAGGCAGACATATTAGAATTTCGGTAGGTGATTACGAAATTCAAAAAGTAAAATTATATACTTACGAATAAGGTCAATCCTAACAGGTTTCCAAAACCAGTTAGGTATGATTTTTATTCGCCACGAATTACACGAATGAGCACGAATTATATTTTATTGAAGAAAAAGGAATCTGCTAAATCTGCCAAATCTGCGAGAAAAAAAAACGCCACAGATTAAGTGATTAAAATGATTTAAAATAAATCTGTGTAAATCTTTTAATCTGTGGCAAAAGCATAAAATTCACTTCATAACAAACCCGACAGTCCCGAAGCCTCGGGATAAAACCTGTCGGGTTTACCAAAAAAGTAAAAGAGAAGCAAATGAAAAAAATAATACTATTACTTACGATACTTTTAAGTTTCGCAGTAAATGCACAGATAAAATTGCCAAGACTTATTAGCGATGGAATGATTTTGCAACGCGATACCAAAGTGAAAATTTGGGGTTGGGCTTCGCCAAAAGAAAAAATTCAGCTTGATTTTAATCATAAAACATACAAAGCCGAAACGAACGCAGAAGGAAAATGGACAATTGTTCTTCCGTCTCAAAAAGCTGGTGGCCCGTATGAAATGACATTAAAAGGAAATAGTACAATTGTACTAAAAAATATTCTTTTTGGAGACGTTTGGGTTTGTTCCGGACAATCAAATATGGAACTCCCGATGGATCGATTAAAAGATAAATACAAAGAAGTAATCGCTAAAGCGGAAAACCCAAACATCAGACAATTTTTAGTTCCTGATCAATATTATTTCACCAATGAAAAAGAGGATTTTACTTCGGGAGAATGGGTTTCGGCAAATCCTGTAAGTGTTTTGCAATTTTCTGGCGTTGCCTATTTTTTTGCTTTAGAAATTTATGAAAAGTATAAAATCCCGATCGGTTTAATCAATTCGGCTTTGGGAGGTTCTCCGGCCGAATCTTGGATTAGCGAGAAAAGTGTAAAGAAATTTCCGGATTATTATCAGGAATATTTGAAGTATAAAGATGGAAAACTAGAAGTTCAAATCGACCAAAACGATAAAAAAGTAAGTAACGATTGGTACAAATTGGCGAACAATACAGATCTTGGATTAAAGAACAATTGGTCGAACCCAGAATTTAATGACATCAATTGGAAAACAATGAATGTTCCGGGATATTGGGCAGATAATCAGCTAGGAAATGTAAACGGAGTCGTTTGGTTCAGAAAAGAATTTTCGATTCCTAAAGTAAAAGAGAATACAGCAAAACTTATTTTAGGACGTATCGTCGACGCAGATTCAGTTTATGTAAATGGGCAATTTGTGGGGACAACTTCATATCAATATCCGCCAAGAATATATTCGTTTAATGCCAATATTTTAAAAGAAGGCAAAAATGAAATTGCAGTTCGTATTATCAATAATTCGGGAAAAGGAGGTTTTGTTTTAGACAAACCTTACGAACTTGTTTTAGGAAAAGACACATTAGATTTAAAAGGTTCATGGAAATATGAATTAGGCGCAAAAATGTTGCCTTTGCCCGGACAAACTTTTGTGCGATGGAAACCCGTAGGACTTTATAATGCTATGATTGCGCCTTTAAAAAACTATTCGATAAAAGGCGTGCTTTGGTATCAGGGAGAATCAAGCACCAAAAAGCCATCAGAATATTTTTCGTTAATGGAAACCTTAATTACAAATTGGAGAACACAATGGCAACAACCTAAATTGCCATTTTTAGTAGTACAACTTACCAATTTTATGGATCCTAAAACAGAACCTGTCGAAAGTAATTGGGCAGCGTTAAGGCAACAACAATTAAACACATTGGCGATACCAAATACAGGATTAGCGGTAACAATCGATCTTGGAGAATGGAACGATATTCACCCGTTAAATAAATATGATGTAGGTAAAAGACTTTCATTGCAAGCTAGAAAAAAAGTATATGGCGAGAAGGATTTAGTTGCTTCAGGACCACTTTTTAAAGCAATGGAGCAAAAAGGAAACAAGCTAATTTTGAGTTTTACTGATACAGGATCTGGTTTGTTAGCGAAAGATAATACCTCTTTAAAAGGTTTTGCAATTGCCAATAATGACGGTAAGTTTGTTTGGGCAAATGCAACAATTGAAGGGGATAAAATTGTAGTTTGGAATGACACGATAAGCAATCCGTCAAAAGTGAGATATGCTTGGGCAGATAATCCTGTAGAAGCTAATTTATATAACAAAGAAAACTTACCAGCATCGCCTTTTGAATCCGATTTAAGTAAGAAAAAATAGTTGAGGTTTTATAAATAAAGAAAGGGGAAATCTCATCAGTTTGAGATTTCCCCTTTTTAATTAGAGTTTAGATTTCGAAATAAAAAACTTATTTCAAAAATTAATTTATTCCTCCTCCCAAAGCTTTATACAATAAAACCTGCGAATCGGCATTTTTTAATTGAATGTCAACAAAATCCAATTCAGCCTGAAGCTTGTTTTTTTGTGCACTAATTATTTCAAGATAATTGGCATATCCACTCAAATACAAATCATTCGAAACATTCACAGCAATTTCAAGATGCTCAATCTCTTTCGATTTATAAGCCAAAACATCCTGAAAAGCTTCAGTTCTGTGCAACAATGCACTTAACTCATTATACGCTATAGTGACCGTATTTTGATATTGAAGAAAAGAAATTTGTTGTTTCTTATTTGCAATAAAAAACTCCTGTTTAATTTGACCTTTGTTAAATATTGGAGCCGAAAGCCCGCCAAGCAATTGCCAAGCAAGAGATTCGCTATTAAAAAATGTAGAGAACGAAAAAGAGTTAAGTCCGCCATAAGCACCAAGATTTAAAGTTGGGAAAAAAGCAGCACGTGCAGCCTTAGCATCGGCATGCGTGGCAGCTAATTCAAAATAAGCCTCAGATACATCAGGTCTTTTATGAATGATAGAATCCACACTTATTTTTTGATTTAAAACTTCAAGATGTCCAGATAAAAAGGTTGAACTTCTTTCGATTTTTCCGCCATATTCACCCAAAAGATTCAGTAAAGCTTTTTCAGTTTGATCAATACTCAAATCCAATTGCTTCGCTTCGGCAAGAATGTTATTGTTTTGCGCATTAAATTGCTGTACAGCTAATTCAGTAGCTTTTCCAACAGATCTTTGCGCCGAAATAATATCAAGAGCGCGCTGCTGCGTAACTAGATTTTTTTTATAAATAAGCGCTTGATTGTCCAGTGCAATAAGTTTGTAATAAAGCGATGCAATATCACTAAGCAATCTGGTTTGTAACAATCTCATTCCTTCTTGCGAAGCAAAAAAACGTTCGCGCGCCGCTTTTTTTCGATTGCTTAATTTCCCCCATATATCAGCTTCCCAAGATACTTTTCCAGCAAGAAACAAATTTGGAGTTACATCAGTATTAATTCTTTGATTGTCTTGTATGTTTTGAGACAAATTTGTGTCAAAGTTTCCAACACCATCCATAGTATATTTACCATAATGAGTTCCAGATGCATCTGCCACAATTTCAAAAGAGGGCAATAAAGCAAGTTTTGCTACTTTAAGATGAGAATTGGCAATTGCAATTCTTTCCTGCATGATTAAATAGTCAGGATTTTGAGCAATAGCTTTGTCTAATAATTTTTCTAATTGAGGATCTTTAAAATAGTTTTTTGTTTTTAAAGGAATAAAAGCCTCAAGATTTTCAGTTGAATTTTTTCGCTTAGCATCAAAATTTTCGGGCAATGTTTTAGCTTTTTGCTGTTCTGCCATCTTTGGGGCAGAACAAGCTGTTAATACAACCACAAATGCTATTATTAAAATAGAAGTTGAGTTGTTTCTCATAAAATGCCATAAAGAATTTACGATTTGATGAGATTTATATATTGAATTTTTCATTGTTTAAATTTATTTTTTCATTGCTTCTTCAAGTTTTGCAAAAAGGATGTAAAGACCAGGAATAATTACAAGTCCAAAAATGGTACCTATCAACATTCCTCCAGCAGCCGCAGTACCAATAGATCTGTTACCAATTGCACCGGCTCCAGAAGCAATACACAAAGGAATAAGTCCTGATATAAAAGCAAATGAAGTCATTAAAATAGGTCTAAAACGAAGTCTTGCGCCCTCGATTGCGGCTTCGGTAATGTCTTGACCTAACTTATTTTGAGCCATAGCAAATTCCACAATCAAAATGGCGTTTTTGGCCAGCAGTCCTATAAGCATGACTAAGGCAACCTGAGCATAAATGTTATTGTCTAACCCAACAGCGAGAAGTGCAAGATAAGAACCAAAAACACCCACAGGAAGCGACAGAAGTACCGGAAAGGGTAGTAGTAAACTTTCATACTGAGCCGCAAGCAATAAGTAAACAAACAATAAACATAAAGCAAAAATGTAAATCGTTTGATTTCCCGAGAGGATTTCCTCACGTGTCATACCAGACCATTCAAGCTCAAACTTTTGAGGGAGTTTTTCGGCTGCGAGTTTCTCTACAGCTGCAATTGCTTCTCCGGAACTGTAACCGGCAGCAGGTTCTCCGTTAATCATCGCGGACATATACATATTATAACGTGTAAGAACTTCTGGGCCATAAACACGTTCTAATTTTACAAATGTCGAAAACGGAACCATTTCGCCCGCATCATTTTTAAGATACATATCCAAAATACTTTCGGGATTTTTTCTAAACTGAGGTCCCGCTTGTACCATTACTTTATACATTTGAGAAAAACGAATAAAGTTTGTAGCATAAAAAGATCCCAACATCGTTTGTAGAGTAGACATTGCATTATCTACAGAAACTCCTTTTTTGGCAGCGAGATCATAATCAATATGTATTAAATACTGAGGGAAAGTAGCATCGAAACTGGTAAACGAATTTTGTATTTCAGGTGAAGCATTTAACTCTTTAATAAAGTTTTTGGTAACTTCATCAGTGTTACTAATTGGCCCTCCTGATTTATCAAGAAGACGCAATTCAAAACCACTAGTATTACCAAATCCAGGAACAGTTGGTGGCGCAAAAATTTCGATCTGAGCATCCGAAATACCTTTTGTTTTCTGAGTTAATTGTGTAATGAATTCATTAACAGATATGTTTCTGTCGCTCCAATCCTTCAAGTTAATCATTCCCATTCCATACGAAGCTCCAGCAATTTCAGTTACAATACTATAACCTGCAAGTGTCGTAACATTATCAACGCCTTCAATTTGTTTTGCAATGCGAGTAACCTCGTCAAGCACTTTTTCTGTTCGCTCTACAGTTGCACCTTGTGGCGTTGTAACACTAACATATACCATTCCCTGATCTTCTGACGGAATAAATCCTGATGGTAAAAATCGAGACGTTCCCCAAGTAAGAATACAGAATAAAACTAAAAGACCAACCGTAATAGAACTGCGATCAGCAAATTTTGAAAGAACTCTAATATATTTTGACGTGATATTATCAAACCATCTATTAAATCCATTAAAGAAACGATCTAAAAGTGACGTTTTCTTTTTGTTAGGATCGTGTGGTCTTAGCATAATAGCACATAGAGCAGGAGTAAGAGTAAGTGCATTAATACCAGAAATTACAATACTAATTGCCATTGTTAGTGAGAATTGCCTATAGAAAACCCCAACAGGACCGCTAAGGAAAGCAACAGGTATAAACACAGCAGCCATTACAATTGTAATTGCAATTACAGCACCTGTGATTTCTTTCATCGCACTTATAGTCGCGGGTAGAGGATCGAGGTGTTCTTCGGTAATTTTAACGTGTACAGCCTCGACTACTACAATGGCATTGTCGACGACAATTCCAATCGATAATACCAAGGCAAAAAGAGTCAACAGGTTTATAGAGAAACCCATCATCGACATGAAAGTAAACGAGCCAATTAAAGCTACGGGTACTGCCAATACAGGAATAAGTGTAGAACGCCAATCTTGCAGGAATATAAAAACAACAAAAGCTACAAGAAGAAAAGCTTCAATAAGTGTTTTTAAAACCTCGTCTATCGATGCATCAAGAAAACGAGAAACATCATAAGCAATATTGTAGTTCATTCCAGGAGGAAAAGACGTTCCTTTTAATTCCGCCATTTTTTCTTTTACGCTCGCAATTACTTCAGAAGCATTCGAGCCTGGTCTTTGTTTTAGCATGATTGAAGCCGAAGGTTTTCCATCAGTCTTCGAAACCATTCCGTAACTCATAGCTCCCAATTCTATTTTTGAGATATCTTTCAATTTCAGAATTGTACCATCAGAATTGGCTCTAATTGGTATTTCTTCATATTGTTTAGGTTCAAAAAATTTCCCGCCATATTTTATTACATATTGTAATTGGCTGTCCAGTTGTCCGGAACCTTCACCAACTTTACCCGGCGCGGCAGAAATGTTTTGTTTTTGCAACGAACTAATTACTTCGTTTGCTGCGATGTTGTACGAAAGCATTTTTTGAGGGTCAAGCCATACTCGCATCGAGTACTCTTTTTGTCCCATAATTTCGGCACGACCTACACCATCAATACGCTTTAATTCCTGAAGAATATTAATATCAGTAAAATTGAAAATAAACTGTTCGTCCTGAATTTTATCTGTACTCGTAACGTTGAGGTACATCAACATACTGTTAACCTCTTTTTCAGTAGTTACACCGGCACGAATTACCTCTTCAGGAAGTTCGTCAAGTATTGTTGTTACACGGTTTTGTACGTTAACAGCAGCCAAATCAGGATCGGTTCCAACTTCAAAGAAAACCTGAATTAAGGTTAAACCATCATTTGAAGTTACGGTTGACATGTATGTCATTCCAGGAACACCATTTATGGCTCTTTCTAACGGGAGCGCGACGGCGTTGGCGGAAACCTCTGCGTTGGCTCCTGTATATTTGGCTGTAACAGTTACAGATGGCGGAACAATATCTGGAAATTGGGTTATGGGAAGCTGGAACAATGCCAGTAATCCCAAAAGAACTATCATAACCGAAATGATTAATGACAATATTTTTCTTTTGATAAATAACTCTATCATTATAATTTTTTTAGATCAATAATTAAATAACTGTTTTACAAGTTTAAAACCTATATCTGTTTGATGTTGATTTTGTCGCCGTCTCTCAATGATTGTGTACCTTCCTGTACAATTAGGTCATCGTTTTTTAGACCATCGTTTAAAATATAAACATCATCAAGAGTACTTTCAATTGTAATATTGGTCATTTTAACTACTCCATCTTTTTTTACCAGAAATACATATTGTTTATCCTGAATAGAAAAAACAGCTTTCTGAGGAATTAAAATCGCATTGATTTTAGGTTCTGAAATAATTAGTTTTCCAGAAGTTCCATGTTTTATAAACCCTTGCGGATTGTGAAATTTTGCTTTGTATTGAATAGAGCCTGTTTGTCTGTCAATTTCTCCATCGGCAGTTCTTAGTTCACCTTTTTGATCGTACACCATTCCGTTGGGTAAAACCAGTTTAATATCGCCTTGATTATTTAAGGTTTTGTCTTCCATCATTTGGAAATAAGTATTCTCTGGAATCGAGAAATAAGCATAAACGTCGTCTAGTTGAGAAACGGTTGTTAGTAACGACCCATTTTCTACTAAACTTCCTTCTTTAAACGGAATTCTGTCTACAGTTCCGTCAAATGGTGCGCGGATTGTGGTAAAACTAATTTGTTGGTTGATTGCTTTTCTTTCAGCGGCAGCGTGAGCTAATTTTGCAGAAGCAGCATCATTTTTTGCTTTAGATAATTCTAATTCTTTATCTGCAATTACTTTTTTATTAAAAAGAGTTTGAGCCTGTTCCAATTCTACAGTTGTGATTCTTAAGTCGGCTTTTGCGCTTTTGTAAACAGCTTCGGCTTTTAAAAGTTGAATTTGAAGTTCTACATCGCTTATTTTAAATAAGATTTGGCCTTTTTTTACTTTCTGTCCTTCGCTTACATAAACTTTTTCAAGTAATCCGGGAATTCTAACATGAATTTCTACATTGTTTTTAGCGTGAACATCAGCAACAAATTTGCTCGAAACTATGGTGTCTTTTAAAGTAACTTTATAAACGGGAAGTGTTTTTATATTGTGGGAATCCTTTTTGGATTTATCGCCACACGAGACTAAAACGAATAGGGATAAAGCGAATAATAGGAATTTATTTTTATGAATATTCATAATGAGGTTTTAAAATTTTGAATAAATAGATTTGCTCCCTAAATATTGAATACTGGGAGTTTGAGTTTGGATTTTGTTTCTGATAACAATCAGAATAAAAAATAATAATGCATTCGGATAATTCATTTTGAGTGAAGTACCGTTTTAGAAGATGTTTTTATGACAAGGTCAATTCATGTAGTATAGGGCACATGAAAGTTTTCTCAGAGATTATCTGAAAATAATAAAAACAGCAAAAAATTGTAATCTAGAAAAGTTGGTACAAATGCAAGTAAGTGTGCCTTTGAACCTGGTATAGCGAAGCTATACCATATATTAAGCTTTTTTTATAAAGCTTGAAGTTTATTAAGTTGCTAAAATACGGAGCTTTGATTGTACTTTGTTCTAAAGTAGTCGCTCTGGCTTTTATTTTCTTTTTGATTTTGTAATGTATCTCTAAATTTTTAGAGGAAGAAAAATCTGAAGAATGAACTAGTAAATCGTCAGCTGCAACGCTATCTAGAACAATGCAACTGCTAAAATGTAAAGGTTGCTGATATGTTTCGGTGCCTTTAAAAAAAGAAAGCAGCGATAGTAAAAGGATATATATGAACTTGGTAGGTTTCATTTACAGTACAGCAGGATTAAATAGGTTATCATAAAAACAAAACTTGTAATTATTGATAACGCGCCAAATATAGTAATTGAGAAATTATTGAATCTTAAATTTTCTTTAAAAAAAGGTTTCGAAAGCGATTATTAGTAGATTGATTTGTAAAAAGCATTAGAAGTGTTTTTTAAAATTTGATAAACGAGACCTGTTTTATAGTATTAGTTCTTATTCAGAGAAAAATCTAATTTAGAAGTATAATTGTTCTGGAGAGTTCTGTGTAATTAGAAATTAGATCTGCATAAGTGATGTAGGTTCGCTCTAATTGAACTTGCTTTGTTTTGGCATATGACATTCATTTTTGAGCTTGACGTTTTATATTTGAAAGTAGTGTAGAAAAACCTTTGAGGTATAAAATGACGAAACCCTCAACAAAAGTTAAGGGTTTCGAGTTCTGCGGAGAAAGAGGCTCCGCCACCTGTATCGAAAGCACCAGTAAACACTGGGTGTCATATTATGTCAAAAAATGCAGGGTACTAATAGGGCACTCTTAAAATTCTTAGGTTATTTTAACCTCTGTAAATGTAGGAAAAAAAATCGAGAAATAGCTGGGAAATTTCAAGAAAATGGTGATGTGATTATTAGAGTTTGAAAAAAAAATTGTTCGTTTTGTTATTGATTCGTGGTGGTTTACTTTTAAAGCTTCTTTTTTGGAAGAAGTGCCAATAAGCTTGATCGCTTTTGGAAAAACATACATACATATAAAACATATGTTTTATTTATGTACAAATTTCGGATTGTTGACAATTATCTGTAATATGTTTATTTAAAGATTTTAAACAACTTTAAAGTTATGGTTCGAGTCCTGTTCCCGCAGTTACTAAAAAGATACATATCCTTAAATTACATATAAAATACTTGTTTTTACATTATAATCATAATTACGAGAGATATTTCCGAGCGGGAAGCATTCAAATATCTAACCAGTTTATTGAAGATTTTTATAGTATTATTGCATGTACATCTTAAAAGTTTATATAAAAAAATATATTTCCAATTAATTAATCTTGCTGAATTTTGGTAGCTTCGTTTAATAAAAAAGCAAAGGATTATTTTAGCATGTAGTGACCTTATAGATTCAGAGAAAGGTAAGCGGGTGGCAGGATTACATGCCTATTCCTTAATTCGTTGATTTTATTGGTGTTCTCAAGTACTCTTCCAAAAAGGGTAGCCGAATAGGTCTCATTTATAATGACTTACCTTGTAGCCCTTTGTAGCCTTGATCAATTTAATTGCAGTCAGTCAATGTACTTTAATATCAGTAAAGATATTAAAAATGTCATTATGATACAACAAATAATAATCCTTGTTGTGAAATTATTAAGGCTGAATTTAAAGATGGTTTTGTATTTGGAAAATTTGTGCTTAACCGAAAGATGCCTCATCTTTAACTCTTGCAGAAATATTAATTGATTCAATACTAGAAAAAGGTGTGCTTAAAGATCTACCAATTGTTGGTTCTTTAATTGGAATTTGTAAAACTGGCATTGTTGTAAATGATTAAAGGTTTCTAAATAAAATGATGTTTTTCCTTAAAGAATCATCTATTTTGTCAGAAAGTAATTGAAAAAAAATATTGAAGATTTAGAAGACAGCGAATATCAATCAGAAGTAGGTGAAAAATTAATTGCTATTATTGATAAATTAGAAACTGGTTCTAAAGCTAAACTTCTTGGAGAAACATTAGCTCTTTTCGCTAATAAAATTATAACAAAAGATGAATTTTGGAGAGTAAGATTTATTATTGAAAGATTACCAATGTCGGATATAATTGCGCTAAAAAATTGGAAGAATATTTAAATATAGTTGAAGGTATTGATCTGTATAAATTGTTGATCCATCTTCTCTACTTAATACAAATTCAATTGTTCTTACCATTATTCAGAATTCGAACTATTTACTAAAGGATTTGAAAATTTTAAATGAATTATTTAAGGAATATTAACCTTTAGTTTGTTAATAATAATTCTCGCTTTTAAGTTTTCCTCTAATTTACTTCCGTTTGCTTTTTCGTATGTTTGTAAATTGTTCCAATAATTTTTTAACGTCTAAAAATAACTTCATAACTAATTAGAAATTCTAATATAAAAATAGTTATTTTATATTAGAAAAAAGAATTAATGAATTGTGTAGGAGAAATTAAAAAAATGCTCTAAAATAAATGATTGCAAAAAAACGTTTTGTATGAAACTAGAAGTCCAAATAAAAGACAACAAAATATATGCACCACTTAAAGACCAATGGTTGGTTTTAAAGCCAGAAGAAAAAGTTCGTCAAGAATACATTTGTCGTTTAGTAAATAATTACGGGTTTTCAATAGAGCAAATGGCACAAGAAGTGCAGGTTACCAATGGGCAACGTGGACAGGGACGTGCTGTAGCTGATGTTGTCATTTGGAAAAATGAAGAAGATAAGTTAGCTGGGAAAAATGCTGTGATAGTTGTAGGGTGCAAAGCTGACCATATTACGGTGCATGAAGACGATTATTTTCAAGGATATAATTATGCTTCTTGGGCTGGAGCAGAATTCTTTGTAATGACAAATCAAAAAGAAACAAGAATCTTTAAAGTTGTAAAAGGAAACATTTCTAGGTGTCTAGAGGAAATCGTTAATATACCATCTGCTAAAGAGATAAAGAGCGATAAAGAAATTGAAAAGTTATTGAACCAAACCAAAGCTTTTACACGAGATGAGTTTTCAAAACTACTTTTTAAATGTCATAACATCATTCGTAATAATGACAAATTATCTCCGGAAGCTGCTTTTGACGAAATTTCAAAAATCCTATTCATCAAAATTAGATATGAAAGAGCCAATTCTGAAAATCAAATATTTTCAGAAAAAGCCTTTAAACAAGAGAAAGCAAATTCCGAAAAAGACAGGCCAAAAGATAGAAAAGACTTTTATCAATTTTTGTTCGAACAAACCAAAGAAGACTTTAAAGATGATGATTTATTCGAACCATCTGAAATACTAAGAATCAGAGAAAATAGCTTTGAAGCTATAATAAAAGAATTAGAAATCTACAATCTTTCCACAACTTCTGATGATGTTAAAGGAATTGCCTTTGAACAGTTCTTAGGGAGAACATTCAGAGGAGAATTAGGACAGTTTTTTACCCCTCGCACGATAGTGGATTTCATGGTAGATGTTTTAGATCCACAAGAGGGAGAAACGGTTTGTGACCCTTGTTGTGGATCTGGAGGGTTTTTAATCAAAGCTTTTGAATTTGTTCGAGCTAAAATTGAAGTCGAAATTCATTTAGCTAAAGAGGAGATTAAAAAACAATACTATACCGAAGAATATGAAAAAGCATCTGAAAAAATTAAGCTTAGTATTGATGATAAGGTCAGTGATTTATTTTCAAAACTCAATGCCGAATTAGACATAAATAATTCTAAAAGTAGATTACGTGTATTAAGTTACGATTGTATATTTGGTACAGATGCAAATCCACGTATGAGTCGTACAGCTAAAATGAATATGATTATGCATGGAGATGGTCACGGTGGTGTACATCATAACGATGGTCTATTGAATGTTAACGGAATATTTGAAAACCGTTTTGATGTGATATTGACGAATCCACCTTTTGGAGCACGTGTAGAAAAATCATTGAAAATTACTGAAGCTGACAAATATTCTGATACTGAACGTATTGAAAAATACAAGGAACGTTATGGTACTGCTTATGATAAAGCCTTAGAGCAAGTAAACAAAAATATTGGTAAATCACTCTTAAGCTTATATAAAACAGGGACAATGAGTTCACTTACTGAAGTCTTATTCATCGAAAGGTGCTTAAATTTGTTAAAGCCGGGAGGTAGAATGGGAATAGTCTTGCCAGAAGGGGTTTTAAACAATGCTAACTTGCAAAAGATACGAGATTTTGTGGAGAGTAAAGCAAAGATTATTTTGATTATTTCAATTCCCCAAGATGTGTTTATTGCTAGTGGGGCAACAGTAAAGCCAAGTTTGTTATTCTTTAGGAAGTTTACTGAAGAGGAAACCAGAGAGTACCAAAACATTACTAAAAATGTTGAAAAAAAAATTGTAACTAAATACAAACTACAATTGACAGATTTAAGTAGTAAAATTGCTTTAAAAGGGGATAAAGCTCGAACAGCTGATCAGAAAGAGTTATTGAAAGCAGAAGTTAAAGATATAGAAGAGAAAATGGCAAATGAAATTAAAGTTTCAATTAAAGAAAGTTTTAATTACAAAATACCAATTGCCCAAGTTGAAAAAGCTGGTATTAGCAGTACGGGAGCTAAAATTGAAAATGAGTTACAACCACTGGCAGAAGAATTTAAGCTATACCGCAACGATAATAAATTATGGAGTACAAAGTTCACAGATATAACATACAAGGTAATTGATGAGATAATCTATCGTATTCCGATTGCCGAAAATATTGATATGCTAGCTGAACCTGAAATTTTTTATAATTAGTGATGATGAGTAATAGTAATTTATACTTGCATTTCATTGATTTTGTTAAACTCAGTGAATGGAGTGTTCAAGGATTACTTCATTCAAATTTTAATTACACAAATAAATTTGAACTAGCAAAAATTGGTGATTTTCTTCTAAAAAGTCGTGATACTATTTCAATTGAAGATAATATAGACTATAAACGTATAACTGTCAAGATTAATAACAATGGCGTTATATTGAGGGATATTGAGAAAGGTGTTAATATAGGCACAAAAAAGCAGTTTAAAGTAAAGAAAGGGCAATTTATACTTTCTAAAATAGATGCTAGAAATGGGGCTTTTGGTATAATACCCGATAATTTAGATGGAGCTATTGTAACTAATGATTTTCCAATATTTAATATTGATTCGTCAAGAATAAATCCTCATTTTTTATTGTTAATTACGACAACACAAGCATTTATTAATTTTGCTCAAAGTTGTAGTAGTGGGACAACCAATAGACAGCGGATTAATGTTGAGATATTTTTGAATCAATTTATCCCACTTCCTTCTACTATAGAGCAACAAAAAATTGTAAATAATTATCAGGATAAAATTAAGCTAGCAGAAGATTTAGAAAAGCAAGCAGAAGATTTAGATCAAGAAATTGAAAAGTATTTTTTAGAGCAACTTGATTTGAACCAACTAAATGAGCGCTTGGAAACAAAAGGCTTGTTACTAATTGATTTTAAAGATGTGGAAAGATGGGATTATTTTTCGGGGGATTATGGCGTTAATATTCAGCTTAAAAAAAGTAAATATCCTTTAATTAAAATTGGAGAGAAATATAGTTTTGAAAAACGTTCATTTAATAAAAAAGCTTATCAGTATGAATCTTTTAAATATATTGAGATTGGAGCTATCGACGCAATTAAAGGAATAACTGAGATTAAAGATGTTAAAGTTTCTAAAGCACCTAGTAGGGCTACACAATTCGTTAAAACAGGAGATTTAATCATAGGGACAACCCGACCTTATTTAAAAAAATTTGCAATTGTAACAAAAGAAAATAATGATAATGTTTGTTCTTCTGGTTTTTCTGTAATTAGTAAATCTGATGACTATTATTTACCTTTTCTATTACAATTTTTAAGATGTTCTTATGGAGTTGAGCAATTAAGAAATAGAATGACTGGTGGCTTATATCCAGCAATTACGGAAAGTGAATTAAAAGAAATTAAAATTCCTTTTCCAAATTTTACGGAACAGAAAATAATTATGGAATTAGTAAACCAGAAAGAAACTGAGATTTTAAATAATAAAAATATTATCCAAAGTTTAATAAATCAAGCTACAGAGGAATTTGAACAAGCAATTTTTTATCAAATATGAAAATAAAAAGTGTGTATATACCAGATTTTTTAATCCTAAAAGATTTTAAAATCGTTTTTGAACATAATAAAGACTTAGCAGTCATTATTGGTGATAATGGTAGTGGTAAATCTACCCTCCTCGAAGTAATAGCTTATATTTTTGGCCATTTACACAAATATTTTGTTTTAGATGATAAAACTGCGGAATTTATTGATGGTTATGAAATTGAATTTACTTCAACATATAAATCGAAGGTATATGAAATCTATCTCAAAAGTATTTATATTAGTCAAAAAACGAACACTTTCAAACCAGTAATAAGAATTAATGGCAACGAAATGTCGATATCCCAAATTGAAAAAGAATTTGGAGGGTTTAGTAACTTTCTTCCGTCGAGGATTGGGGTTTACTATGCTGGAGAGGCTAAATTTTTACAAGCGTTAAGTGAACATTTTGAAAATAAATTTATTGATGACCTCATTAAAAAAGGGAATCCGTACACTTTAAATCCATTAAATTTGCCGAAGGAAAGACCTTTTTATTATGTAAAAGATATTTATTTAGGATTAATTTTGCTTTCACTTTTGGTAAATGCTGGTAAAAATAATGAAATTAAAAAATTATTATTAAAGTTATTGGGAGAAGTTGATATGGGAGGTATTGACACTATTATAACAATAAAAAAACCAATTTGGGCAAAAAGTGATAAAGATACACTATGGGGAATAAACTCAAATTTTGTAGAACAATTTGTACATAAGCTTAATGCTACTGCGAGTAAAGTTGACAATGAGAAGAAAGACACTATATTTTATACTTATTATGGAATCTTAGATCTTGTAAATTTATTTTCAGATTCAGAAGATAGTGACTATGCTTTTATGGTTCTCGATACCTTATTTTATAATGGTCTTTTAGAAAATATTTCAATAACATTAAAGAAGACTGATGGCACAGAAATAGATTCTGAAAGATTAAGTGAAGGGCAACGACAATTTATTGTTACAAGTGGTTTAAGCGCTTTATGGAAAGATCAAGAAAATAAATTATTTCTATATGATGAGCCTGATGTTTTTCTTCATCCTAAATGGCAACGTGAATTCATACCTTTTATTAAACCATATTTTCAGAATTCGTTTGCAATTTTGACTACTCATAACCCTTCGTTTATAAGTAGTTTAGATAATTCATTTGGTAGTCTATATCATTTTGCTGAAGGGAAGTTACATCAGCATAAATCTAAATATTACGGAAGAGATGTCAATGATGTGATAAGAGAAATTATGGGTGGGGAAATTAGGCCAGAATGGGCAGAAAAAAAGATTAATGAAGTTGATGGTTTGTTGGATGTTGATTATGAAAAAGGTCTGAAAAATTTTAATAAATTGAAAGAGTTATTGTCTTCAGATGATTCTGAAATAATTAGATTACAAACAAAGATTGATTTTTTAAAAGACTTTTAATGGAAAAAATCATAAAACTTGGGACAGATCCAGTTCCGTTAGATTCTTTCAAAAAAGCAAGGATTGATGAAGGTGGTGAATTTAGAGCTACAACTTATTTAGATTTTGTAAACCCTGAAAAAAATAGTTACAAAAAAGTACTCCTAGAAGAGCAATTTTATTTATGTGCATACTGTAATAAATTATTATCAGAAGAGAATTTACATCACTTAAAAATTGAACATTGGTATCCTCAATCCCTATGTAAAAAAGATGCCAATTATAAGACTATTAATGCGGCAGATATATTACATTCTAATATGTTGTTAGTTTGCAACGGTGAAAGTGTAAATCCAAAATATAGACATTGTGATTCTTCTAGAACGCCGAAAAAAATGTTAACAATTAAACCTCAAGATAGTGGGTATAGTTTTGATCTTTTTTTACGATATGAAGGTGGAAAGTTAATTTCTAGTGATCATGATATTAATATTGATATAAAAGAATTAAATCTTAATCATGAAGATTTAATGTATAAAAGAAGAATTGTTTTGGATCAATTTAGAAAAATTTTATTATCCCTTAATAGAAATTCTATTAATAAAGTAGCATTATTAAAAAAATATTCGAATCCAAATAGTGAAGGCAGAAAAGCTCAATATTGCACTTTGATCTTAAACGAAATTAAAAAGATCAAATAAAAATTAAACAACCAAAATGAGAATAACCAAACTACAAATTAAAGATAAAGAATACAAAAACCTAGACATTGATCTTCAAAATAATTCTGCAGGTGTAATGGCTTTTATCGGTAATAATGGAAGTGGTAAAAGTAATTTACTTGAATCGCTTTCTATTATTTTTAATCATCTATATACTGGGAAAGAAAAAAACATACCGTTTAGCTTTTCCATTTCCTTTACCAATAGTGGTTCTGCAGATGAGATAAACATAACTAAAACCAAGTCAACTGTAAAAACGACCATTGCAGGAAAACCCGTTTCTGATGCTTATGATAAATTACCTAAACAAATCGTGGCCATCTATAGTGGTGAAGAAAACCGCCTTTGGAATAATTGGTACAAACCCATTTACTTAGACTACATATCTAATATAACTAGTGGTAAAACTACAGGGATTGGCGTATACAATGAAATGCCTAAAATGCTATACATTAATAAGTTTTATTGGCATATTTCACTTCTTTGTCAGTTGTTACAAAAATCCTATAACGTTTCTGATACATTTTGTTCAGATATTTTAAATATCAAAGATGTTCATTCTATAAAATTTAAGTTCAATAAATCCAATTACGCAAACTACGCAACAAGTTCGGTGAAATCGTTTGTTCAAAATATTGATGCAAAGGACGAATATACCTTAGAAGAGTTAAATGAGATTCTAGATGATAACGGTTATACAGTAGCAGATATTTATAAATATTTATATATAGCTTTTACTCCTGAGAAAAAGAAAATGATTGAAGATATTGTGATTAAATACAATGATGATCATTTGGAAATTGAACATTTTAGTGAAGGTGAAAAGAAAATGCTTTTAATAAAAGCTGCATTGGAGTTTGCTGGAGCAGAAGATAGTTTATTTATATTAGATGAACCTGATGCTCATATTCATTTGAGTAATAAAATACAAATTAAAAAAGTATTTGAAAATTACGAAGCAAACAGACAGGTAATTCTTACGACTCACTCCCCTACATTAACAGATACTTTTGAAAATGGTTCTCTATATATGCTTAATCAAGGTAAGCTTGTACCACAGCAAAAACAGGAAATCTTGGAAAACGTATCAGGAGAATTCTGGAACAAGTTTCAGCAAAATGCCTTTATTGCTTCTAAAAAACCAATTATATTACTTGTGGAAGGAAAACATGATAAAGAGCATATTAGCAATGCATTTAATGCTTTAAAGGAAGAGTACGAAGATTTAGAATTTGAAATATTTAAATTAAACACAGAAACTAATATTCAACCTTTTTTAAGGGGTTTGTATGAAAGTGAGTTTGATGAATCAAAGTTATTTATTGGTTTGTTTGATAGAGAAAATAAAATATTGAATGATTTCAAAAATCCTAAAAATTACACCAAAATAGATGGAAAGGCATTTTTTAAAATTATTGAAAGTGATAAGCAAAATAACAACTATTTTGTAACGTCTCTACCTGAATTAAATGATAAGAAATGTGATTGTTCTATAGAGATGATGTATGATTATTCTCTTTGGGAAGAATCTTATCAAAAGGCTGTTTTAAATACCTTAGGTAAAACTTCAAATAAGTCAATAAAAGAATATTCTGAGGACGTATTAAATGACGCAAAAAACATTCTATCTCATAATTCATCATCATTTGCAAAGGATGATTTTAAAAACTTTCGAAAGATGTTTGATTTAATTGAAGAAATCAAAATTCATAGTGAAAGTTTACAAGTTAAATCTGTTGTAAAACCTGTTCGAGCCAATGTTGTGACTAAGGAAAAAACAGAAGCAAATAAAGATAGCGAAAAAGAGGATGAAGAGGTTAAGTTAAAAAACCTCACTTTTGTCAATTTAAAAGGAAAAAGATCAGGCAAAAAGGTATCAGAGTCTCAGCACCTGAAAGGTAAATCAAGCGTTATAAAAAGTATATATAATAGCTTAAATTTTGCCATTTCGGAAAAAGATGACTTCATAATTGATCCCAAAGTAGAATATATTGCTTTCAAAAGAAATAATAAAAATGTTTTTGATATTAAGCTGCAAAATAGTAAAGTAATCATGTGGGTCAACAAAAAGAAAGGTGAATTACCTTTAGAATTGACAAATCTATTTATTGACTGTTCTGCCAAAGGTCATCATGGTAATGGAGATTATGAAATTCATTTTAATTCTTTAGATGAACTTAAATTTTTTTTATCAAAAGATGTAATTAAACAAATAGTTCAACTGTAATTTTTTTGCAAGTTTATTTTCTATAGTATAGCTTCAGAGGCTGTGAGGTTTACTGAAGGATGATTGTGAATCATCATTAGTGATGTCTCATTTGCTTTTAGAGTAGCTGTGACTATTAATCTAAAATTTAGAACAGTACCTGTAATTCCTACAGAAGATATTTCGTAAATTCCAAGTGCTTTGTGAGCATGATTCAAAAGCGATATTTTAAACTGCTCGAAGAATTCTATTTTAGTACAATTCCAATCGAAGAGTCAGTTTTTATGCATCTTTCGAAGATTTGATTTGTGGTCTTTCAGAGTTTTTTACTTTTGTTTTGTAAATCTGTTCAATTTCAGATACATTTTTGTAGAAATTCCAAATATTAGGCGTTCTTGATTTTTGCATTCGGGTACAATTAGAATGCCCGGCTGTTCCTTCAGAATAAATTCCGCTTTTTTACGAAAAAGCCATATTACAATGCCAAGTTAATTATCTTCATTATATCTGTTGTCTCAATTGCTCTTATTTATATTTCTCTACAATATTAGGAAAATAACCTAACCTAACACTTAATTAAAGTCCAGATATACCATTAACAAAAGTATCTACAAAATCTAAAATTTTATTTAATATTCGGTCGCCTACTTCTTTAGATTTTAAAACGCTTGGTCTTCCATCTATGCGAAGGTCTAAAATTTCTTTTCTTAAAGGTTCTCGTTCAGTAAAAAGATAATTTTCAATTAATTTTTCAGTTTTTTCATCGGAAAGATTTTCGGTTTTTAGTAAATCTTGGAGTGCTTTTTCTTGTTCTTCATTCCAGAATTTTTCAAATTCTTCGGGAATAAGATCGGTATCGGCAATTTGAGGTAGGCTTTCTTGAATAAATTTCTCAATCAGTTCTCTCTTACTTCTTAATGAGACTTCAGTGTTTAATAAATTTGAGATTTCTTTTTCAATACTTTCTTTATCTTTTGAACTGTGTTTTAGTTTGAACTTAATTAGAAGTTGAATAATGTAGGTAACGTTGATTGTATCACGTCTAATCAACTCCAATTCGAAATCAATGTCATTTAGAATAGATGTTTTCTCTATTGCAGCGCTAGTGCTAAGTTTGTCTTTTAAATCCAAATACTTACTCGTGTAATCTGCAAATAGCTGTTCCTCAATTTCCAAATCATTCCATGTAAATTCGGAATAATGGCTCATTTTCTTGTGTAATCGTATAAGTGCTCTGAATGTCAAAATAAATTGTAGCTTATCTTCTTCAGTATATAGATTATCTACAGTGCTAACCTGAGGAACAATTTCTAGCAATTTTTTAGTTACTTCGTTGAATTTTTCTGTATAGACTTCATAAGGTTCAACGATAATTTCATCAATTGCATCTTTATTGCTAAATAGCGCAATTGCTTCGTCTGTTTTATCTTTCAGATTTCGAAAACATACAATATTACCTTGTGTCTTGTTTTTGTCTAAAGTACGATTTGTACGGCTAAATGCTTGAATAAGGCCATGGTATTGAAGGTTTTTATCAACATACAATGTATTCAAGTTTTTACTGTCATATCCCGTTAAAAACATATTAGCAACTAACAAAATATCCGTTTCATGTTTCGGATGTTTTGATTTTCTGGCAACAGCATTATAATAATTGTAAAAACCTTCGCTATCCTTAATATTTTCTGCTGTTCCAAACAATTCGTTAAAATCCTGTACATAGACTTCCAATAATTCTCTACGATGTGGTTTCACGCCGTACTCTGCTTGTGGTTCTGCAGCCATATTCAATCGACTGGCTAATTGATCCTCTATCTCTTCCTCGTTTTGAGCATAACTAAAAATAGTTGCTATTTTTAAATTATGTTCTCCATTCAACTTCTTACGTTTAAAAATTTCGTAATACTCAATAATGGCATCAATATCTTGAACGCACATCATCGCACAGAATTTTTTGGATTGAGTTTTCTGATCGTGATATTGAATGATGTAATCTACAATTGCTTCTTTACGTTCAGGAGCTTCAAAGACTTCAGCTTCATTTATTTTTTCAATTTTCAAGTCAATTATGTTATCTTTTTTCTTGAAAGTTTGAATATATTCAATCGAAAATCTCAAAACATTTTCATCTCTAATAGCATCTGTAATTACATATTTATGAAGACACTTTCCAAATAAACTGGATGTGGTTTTTTCTCCATTGGCATTCTCTGCTAAAATTGGTGTGCCTGTAAAACCAAACAATTGAATATTATCAAAATAACTTACAATGTTTTGATGTGTATCTCCAAATTGTGAACGATGACATTCATCAAAGATAAATACCATTCTTTCGTTTTTAAGAGCTTTCATTTTAGCTAAATTCCGACCCGAAATAGCATTATTGAGCTTTTGAATGGTTGTAACAATAATTTTTACATTCGGATCATTGAATTTCCTGATAAGGTCATCTGTGTTGGTTGCTGAACTTACTGAGCCTTTGCTAAAGCTATCATATTCCTTGTTGGTTTGATAGTCTAGATCCTTTCTGTCTACTACAAAAACTACCTTTTTGATAGCTGTAATTTTTGATAAAATTTGGCTGGCTTTGAAACTTGTTAAGGTTTTTCCACTTCCTGTTGTATGCCAGATATATCCATTTTTCTCAATGTTGTACCCATTTAATATTTCGTTTTCGGTTACTTTTTTTATAATACTTTCCACAGCATAATATTGATATGGACGAAGTATCATTAACCGTTTATCTGTCTCGTTAAGTACAATGTATTTACAAATCATTTTACTTACATGACAAGGCTCTAAGAAAGTATCAGTAAAACCATTAAGAATGTTGTTAAGAGGATTATTATTCTCGTCTGTCCAATGGAAAGTTTGAAGATATTCCTGTTTATGTGCACCGAAATTGCTGAAATACTTGGTATTTACACCATTGCTGATTATAAACAGTTGGACAAAATGAAATAGCCCTTTTCCTGCTCCAAGACTATGCTTTTGATAACGGTTTATTTGGTTGAAAGCTTCTTTCATTTCCAATCCCCTGCGCTTCAGTTCTATCTGGACTAATGGCAACCCATTAATTAGTAAAGTTACATCATAACGATTTTCATATTTCCCTTCCTGTGTAATCTGATTGGTTACCTGGTATTCATTTTGGCACCAATGTTCTACGTTCAGAAATTCAAAATAGAGGTTCTCTCCATTATCTCTTAAAATATGATGTTTTGTTTCACGCAATATCTTTGCTTTTTCAAATACTGACATTTTGTTAACAATATTGAGTACTTTTTCGAATTCAGTCTCACTAAATTGAATGTTATTGTGCTTTTCTAGTTGCGTTTTCAAGTTTGTCAACAACTCTTTTTCATTTGCAATAGTCCTATATTTATATCCTAATTTTTGTAATTGGATAATAAGTTGTTCCTCTAAGATCTGTTCAGACTGTTTGCTCAAAATAATTATGAATTAGGAGTTGTTATGTTTACCTTTAAAATATCAAATTTAACAAAATAAAGAGGTTTCTGCCACTTCTCCTAATTCATAATCTAAAAGTTTACCTTAAAGCTTTAAACATTTGTTCGATTGCTTTCTTTTTCTGTTCCATATTGGGATGGACATAGAGATTTAAGGTTGTACTAATATTAGAATGTCCCAAAAGCACACTTACAGTTTTGTAATCGCAATTACTTTCAATACATCTGGTTGCGAAACTGTGCCTCAGTCCATGAAACTTCAGGTCAGGCATCTTCAAATGTGCCATTAAGTTTTTATAATAGCTGCGATAAGTTCTGGGCTCAGTTGGCTTAGCATCATTGGTTAACACAAAGAACGATGGGTTTACAATTTTTTTAAATGGTTTGAGAATTCTTAATAAATCTTTGCTTATCGGAATTTCACGAATAGAATTTTTTGTTTTTGGCGTGTCTAAAATGAGTTCTGTTTTTCTGGTTCCATCTTCAATAACGTAAATGCGTTGGATGGTTCTGTTAACGCTGATAACACCTTTATCTGTATCAACATCTTCCCAAGTAAGAGCGCAAACTTCTCCTATACGCATCCCAGAGCTTAAGCAAATATAAACTCCTAAATTTCGAAATGTAAAATGCTCTTGTATGTAATTCATGATTTTTTTCTGATCAGAACGGTTTAAAACTTCAATTGTATATTTTTCTCGCTCTGTTGGGAACTGTATTTCAAATGGGCTATAATCCACCCATTTATGTTTAGCTCCATACTTTAGAATCATTTTCAGAACGATTAGAATATCCTTGATTGTTTTTTGGCTTAAACCTGATTCCAATTTCTGAAATACAAAAGCTTGCACTTCTGCTTCCTCAATCGAATATTTATTACCAAATATGGGTAGAATGTGGTTTTCAATTAAAAGAGTATAAGCTGAAAAACTTGATTTTTTCACGTATTGCTTTTTGTTTGTTTTCCATAGGTCAATTACCTCTAAAATTTGTTTTTGATCATTCATTATTATTTAATTTTTATTAATTCCAAAGGAAAGAAATAAAGAATTGAGGATTTTAATATCATTAAGGTTCCTAATTTGAGATTTCCAGAGTTTATAGGTGAGTGGAAAGTGGAAAGATTAGGAGATATTATTGAGTTTAAGGCTGGTTATGCATTTCCAAGTAGTGGAATGCTTAATGCAAAAAGCACTTATCAATTAATAAAGATGTCTAATGTGTATCGAAACGAGCTGCGCTTAGATAGAAATCCTTCATTCTGGGATCGAGTGAATGTTAAACAAACTGAGTTTTTGTTAAAAAAAGGTGATACAATTTTAACGCTGACTGGCACTGTTGGTAAAAAGGACTTTGGCTATTCTGTCCAAATAAACGAAGATGATAAATATTTGCTAAATCAAAGATTAGTATTACTTCGAGAGAAAAAAGGCAAAAGTGTCAATGGTTTTGTAGGGCAAGTTGTTTCAAATGAAAAATTCCTTGATGATTTTTTTGAGATAGCTAAAGGGGGAACAGGAAATCAAACAAATGTTGGAATTGAAGGTATTAAAAATTTATCGTTTCACTTTCCTTTTGAGCCTGAACAAAGAAAAATTGCTGAGTTTTTGGACTTAATTGATCGGCGTATCCAAACCCAAAACAAAATAATTGGAGAGTTGAAAGTATTAAAAAGTACACTTCGCAATAGATTATTTCATGATATTATCAATCAAAGATATAAAGATTTGTTAATTAAAGATGTTTTAGAATATGAACAGCCCACCAAATACTTGGTTTCAACTACTGATTATTCTTCTGATAGATCTTTAGTTCCTGTTCTAACGGCAAACAAAGCATTCATTTTAGGATACACTGATGAATGTTTTGGTATTTATGATAAAAGCGATTGTATTATTTTTGATGATTTTACAATGGATATGAAATATGTTAATTTCCAGTTCAAAGTAAAATCTTCTGCTATAAAAATTCTAAAACCAAAACCTGGGGTTAATTTGAAATTCGTTTTTGAATACCTTTTATTTCTCAATTTACAATCTGGAGAACATAAGCGACATTATATTTCAGAAGTTGAACCAATGATTATTGCTTTACCAAACATTGATTTACAAGATGATACAGCAGAATTTTTATCTAGCATTGATAAGAAAATAAGTATTGAATCTGAGGTTTTTAGTTTATTGCTAAAACAAAAACAGTATTTATTATCAAATCTATTTATATAAAAAGGTTCTGTAATAAGTACTTTTTTTGATTTTCATATTGAGTTAGTAATAAATTTTCAACTTCAATCTTATTATTAATTAAAGATAAAATGTTATAAATTTTATCTTGCTCTTTTTCATTCGTTGGCAACAATAATTTAGCACCATTCAAAAACGTATCATTATTAATATTCATTGTGTTTTTTGCACCTTTTTGAACTAGAGGATTTAAATAATTAAAAGTATTTACAGGTGAATTAAAATATTCATGAAGCAAATATCCTAAAGCAAATGTTTTAGGTGTAAAAACACAATAAAGAGGAGAAACAACCCCAACTCTTCCAGTTCTGTTTTGCTTAATTATTCCGAAAGGAAATTCAGAGGTTGGGCTTTTGGTATAAACCAAATCGCCATTATAAACTAATTTATAATGCATAATTTCTTTTGCTGAAAAAGACCTGCCTAAATGTTCAATTTGATTAATAACTCCTTTGTGTTTTGAAACAGAAAATACCTCAAGATATTGATTATTCCTATTTTTATGTAAGTGTTCTTTAGAAATTTCTCCTAATTTTTTCCTTTCCCAATTTGAATTACTATCTCTATTTTTGAATCGAAGTTTATTTTCAAAGAATTTTTTAACAACCGAACTCTTTAATAACTTCAACTCTCCAATTATTTTGCTTTGGGTTTGGATGCGCTCATCAATTAAAGACAGAAATGAAGCAATTTTTATTTGTTCAGGAAGTGAAGGAAAAACAAATTTAATTTTTGATAACTTTTCTTGATTTAAATTATCTTGTGCGGCACCTTGCGAAAGACTTTGTATTTGTATTTTAAATTTATCAAATAAATGTTTAACGAAAAGAACAATTGTTTTGTCTTCTTTTGGAATTAATCCAATTATACTATCAGGAAAACATGCCTTTATTTTAAGTATCGCCGTTTCAGCAATATTTGCTGCAATAGTAATACACAAAGTATTTTCATTCCATAATTTACTTTGTTTCAATCCTAACTCTGAATAAGTTTGAGTAAATTTAGTTAGATACAAATCTGCTTTTCGTATATCTCCTGTTTGAACAAATGGATATTTTCCACCAAATAAAAACTCAGCATCTCGTGGTCTGTGTTTTGATTTTCCTCTTCCAATTTGAGCTACTTCCTCCAACTTCTTCACTTCCCAATCACCCTCAAACCCAGGAAATCTCAAATTAGGAACGTTACCTACTTTTAATTTTTTAGTCGCCATCTCGATTATTTAATTTTCGTTATTAAAAACATTAAGGATTTAAGAAATTAAAAAACTAACCCTAGTTCTTTAAAATAAACATCTATTTCCTTATCGAGATTGGCTCTTTTGGCTTCAAGTTCTTTAATTTCAAACATTACCTTTTGAATATCGATTTCTTCTTGTTCTTCGAATGTATCTACGTAACGAGGAATGTTTAAATTATAATCATTCCCAGCAACTTCTTTTAAACTAGCCAAATGGCTGTATTTTTCAATTACTGTTCTATTGCGGTACGTTTCTACAATTTTAGTGATGTGTTCATCTCGCAATATATTTTGATTTTTAACCTTTTCAAATTCTTTGCTGGCATCTATAAATAAAATATCATCTGGTGTTTCCCGGCATTTTTTGAAAACCAAAATACATGTAGGAATACTGGTGCCATAGAAAATATTAGCAGGTAAACCAATTACTGCATCTAAGTAGTTTTTTTGTTCAATAAGATATTTACGAATGTGCAATTCTGCTGCGCCACGGAACAAAGCGCCATGTGGCAATACAATTGCCATAGTACCGTTTTCAGCTAAATGATAAATCATATGCTGTACAAAAGCAAAATCGGCTTTACTTGCTGGAGCTAACTTACCGTACTGACTAAAACGGTCGTCATTTAAAAATAAAGGATTCGCACTCCAATTGGCAGAAAAAGGAGGATTTGCTACGATAGCTTCGAATGGCATATCATTTAAATGTTGAGGGTGCTCTAATGTGTCCTCTTGCTTTATGTTAAATTTTAGATAATGAACACCGTGGAGTATCATATTCATTCGAGCAAGATTGTATGTAGTGCGGTTCATTTCCTGACCGTAAAAATTATTGACATCTTTTACCTCTCGAGCAACACGCAATAATAGCGATCCCGAACCACAGGTAGGATCATATACTGATTTTAATCTATTTTTACCAGTTGTTACAATTTTTGCAAGAATTTTAGAAACCTCCTGCGGTGTATAAAATTCCCCTGCTTTTTTACCTGCACCGCTGGCAAATTGACCAATTAGATATTCGTAAGCATCTCCTAATACATCTAGTTCGGTATGCTCCAACTTAAAGTCAATTTCATCCAGATGCACCAAAACTTTTACTATAATTGCATTTCTTGCTTCAGCTGTTCTGCCTAAATTATTGCTGTTCAGGTCCATGTCAGAAAAAAGATCTTCAAAATCTTCTTCACTTTGAGTCCCCATTGTACTCAGCTGAATATTGGTTAGGATTTTTTGTAAATCTTCCAAAATAAAATTATTGCTGCCACTGTTTCCTCTTTTTGCTATTTCGCTAAAAAGTTCAGATGGTTTTAAAAAATAACCTAAGTTTTCAAGTGACTCCTCTTTTATGGCTTCAATATATTCTTGACCTTCCTTTGTTTTTTCTTCAATATTCCTAAATTGAATATTATCTTGTTGCAAAATTGAGTTAGCGAAAATTTCCATTTTTTCAGCTAAATATTTATAGAATATGAATCCTAGTATATAATCCCTAAATTCATCCGCATTCATTTTTCCTCGTAAAGTATTCGCTATATTCCAAAGCTGTTGCTCCAATATTTTTTTTTGTTCTTCTGACATTTGAAATAATTGTTATTATGATTAGGGATTATTTATCCTTAAGAAGGCACTAATGTAATAAACTTTTGGTGTTGTGAGTTAATAGTTAGAACAAAACTAATTGATATTATTTAGGTTCTCGTTCTGTATAAATTTGAATAGCTACTACATTTTAAGGATATATTTATGACATATTTAAAATAGTAAATTTATTTTATTATGTGTTTGCAATGTTTTAAAATCGGTTATATCGCGAGGTGTTTAAAGTATTTCGTATATTTATAATATTACTTTTTCTTGCTTGACAATTAAGTAGGTAGTCAGCCGACTAATATAAAAGAGTTAGTAAACAAGATAGCCTTTAGTAATCAAAGTTTCCATGAGTTAATACTTTAAGCTCATCGCTTCTTTTAATTTCCTTATTCACTCTAAGCTTTGTAATTTTATTCATTATGTATGATTTAATATTTTAAATACGAAAATGATAATATTTTGACAACAAAAAAGAGACTCGAAAGTCTCTTTTTGGAATTAATATATCTTTTATAAAAGCTTATTTCTCTTTTAGTAATTTTTCCAAATATTCAACTTTATCTTGCTCGGCTTTCAATAATCTTTCGTAAAGTTTTTTATTCTCGTCTAAGGATTCCATTAATTTATCAAGTGGATTAAATGTAGGCTGATATTGAAAAAAACCGGCATTATCATGATTATTTACGGTATTACCAATAATATTAAAAACAGCCTCTTCTGAAAAGTTTTTAATTGCTTCGACACTTACTCCCAATGCTTTTGCAACTTCTTTAAGTTTTTCTTCATCTATGGTTTCGCTGTTTTCCATGATAGATACAGCCTGCTGATTTGTTCCCATAGCTTGGGCTAAAGCTTCTTGTTTCATGTCTTTTAGTTCACGAATACGGCTGATTTTTCGCCCTATGTGATTTGGTTTTGTTAGTGTACTCATAGCTCAAAGATAATAATTAAGAATAAAAAAGTAAGTACTATGTATGATATAGAAATTAGTCTTGTACGGTACGCGACAAATTGATACGGTACAGTACGGCTAATCACTTACTTGCCTGTGTGTTAAACAAAAATACAATTTTTCACCCAAGTATTAATTAAAAAAATTAAAATTATGAGTAGTGCAATTCAATTTCAAGATCAGAAAGAATTGGAGAATGCCGTTAGAGAGCTCCAATCATTTATGGACATTACAGCGGTCACCCTGCATGAGGCAGAGACCGCAGGTAAAAGAGGTTATATACTTACTATAATCTTAAGGGAAGATTCACAGCAGATTGCATCGGAAATGTATGACTGGGCGGATAAGGTTTTAAAAAAATATCCGTCCGTTCCTTATGTAATTATAAATCTATGGGATGTACTGCATCGCTTAAAGCATGGGAGTTTGTATTATTTAAAGTGGTATTTATCAAACATAAGTCTGTTTAAAAACGAGGAGTTTGATTTTAAGATTAAAAAAGATATTCCGGCTGTATCTGTTCTGCTTAAAAAAGCAGTAAAGAAAAACAGTGGGCTTTTAGCCAAAGCAGAATCATTAAGAAGAGGCTCCCAGCATTATGAAGGAACAAATAACCATTATATGGCACTCTATACAATCCATCAGGCGGTAAACCTTCTTTTTGGTATAATCGGAGAACTGGTGATGGGAAAATCTCATTCGAATCATTATACACTAGAGCACTTAAATACGATAAAGGACTATGCACCTATCTTGAAACAGGTGTTCAATACTGATCTTGATAAGGATAAAGAAATTGCCGATTTACTTGATAGAGCAAGGATTGAATTTCCTTATGGAGGCAAAACAAAGATTAAGAAAGACAGGGTTAAAGAGGCACAAAAGAAACTTTACCGCATCTTAAAAGAAACTAAAAAAATCTACCAAGACCAGCTTTCTTACTGCGAGGAAAAATCCATTTTTTTTATTGAACCAAAACAGAATACAGACACTTTAAACGATGGTGTCATCGACTATGAGAAAATTGTCAGTGATACCGTTACTTCTTATCTTAAGACTGAGGCAGTTTATTGTTTTGGAAAAGCGGAAAAAAGTATTAAACACTTTTATCTATTAGTGCTTGTCAAAGAAAGTAAAGTAAATGCAGTGCATGATCTGGCTGATATTATTAAAAGCAGAACCAAAGAGCAGTGCACCGCAACACTTTTGATTCATCATATTTCAGAGCTTAAGAGCGCAACAGGCGATCAGAAATATTTCTTTTTGAATATTCTAAAAAATGGAAAGGCTTTGTTTAAAAACGAATCTGCTGTTCCGGAATTTGGAGATCTTCCAGTCCGCAGTATAACATCAGCAAAAGAATACCTGTGCTACAGAAATATTGTGGTGAACAATATGGAAAAATGGCAGGAAGATTATGAATGGGCATGTTATGCTCCCCTTAAAGGTTTGATGCTCCATACCATGACAGAACAGATCTGTCTTGGAATGATCCGCTTGTTTATGGGGTATTCTCCAAATCATTTTTCCCTTTCTTACCTATTAGAAATCTGCGATCATTTTAACCCTGAAATAAGCAGTTACTTTCCGAGGGTTACAGAACAGGACAGAAACTTGTTTACGATATTAAGCAGATCATATGCTTCGCTGAGATACAGCGGTGCAGATACTTTTTCTGAACTGGATATGAATCTTTTGCAGGATCGATACAATGATTTTGCTGGTTTCTGCACAGCTGTTGTAAAAGATGAATTACGACGCACTTAGAATCTGATTTCGGCAGAACTTTAAACAGACAGACCATGTATTATAACATTTTAACACAGACAGACCATCCCAAATATCGGGCAGTCAAGAAAACAGTGAAACTGTTAGTAGCGTTTGTAGAAGCTGAGTGTATTTACTTTTCAGAGTCCGCTGTAGAATCAAAAACAGGGATTCTGACAGTTGTTGTGAGCAAAAAAAGCCCCCATTACTATGACGATGTTGTCTTCCATTTATGGAAAGTAATTGAAAACTACAATACTTTTTCATTCTGTTTTTTTGACAGGGAATGTATAAAGAGAGAAGTCGGAAAAGGAAATTTATTTTTTCTTTTCAATTGTAAAGAAACAGATCTTGTGTATAGAAACACTGGAGGGAAACCTGTTCTGGATATAAAAAAATTAAATATGAAACGGCTTTTGAAAAAGACTGTTGCAAATTATCAAATGTGGATATCAGAGGCCAATACTATTGGCAGAGATTTAAAGTATCACCGTGGAAACGAGAATCATTTAATGGCATTGTATGTTATACATGAGCAGTTTCGATATCTTTTTATTAACGCCTCGTGGATTCTGACAGGTGAATGGGTAATGGATGAAAACATCTCAGGCCAGCAGGAGCGCATTGCGAAGTTTAATAGTGTCTTAGGCAACACTTTTGATTTAGATAACAAAGAAGAGAAAGAAGTTTTAAGAAAGCTTGATCTTACCCGAAAAGCTGTCCAATGGGGAGAAGAAATTGAACCGTTAACTGCAGAAATTGTTGAATCAGCATATGAAAAAATGCAGTGGCTGATGAGTGAAGTAAAAACAATGTATCAGCAGTATGCTGAGCAAACCAAAAAAATATTTAAAGAATATGGAAATCAATGAAAATAAAAAGGCGGATGATTTTATCAAAGAACTGAAAAGCAGTTTTTATTTTAGAACATTGACCCCGCAGAGAGAGAAAGAAGGTATTTATCATGCAGATATAAAATTTACGAGCTACATAAAACTCATTTATACAGTACAGGATCTGCTCAAAATAGCGCTTCACACGCTGGAAAATTCAGATCTTAAGAATTCCAGCCAGATCGAAGATCCCGCTTTTCATCTTACGAGTATTTTGGAAATTGCAATCCAGCTACTGCCGTGCAGTGAAGCGGAAGGACTTGATAAACTGCACAAGCTTTATTTAAAGATTAATAGCGAAAATAAAAATGAACAAAAGGATAACTAATTTTTAAATCATGAAAAAGAAGAAAAAAAACTTTGAAACCAAGTTCTGGGCTGGATTTGAGGCGGGAAATCCATTTGAAGCATCTGATGCCCTTTTTGATTTTGCGCATCTTGACTACTATAAGCGAAATTTAACACAGGCAGTACTGTACAGCTTTAAGGAAGAAATCTGCAGTAATGATAAATCAAGCGGGATTTTTATATTCTATAAAGCAATATGCTCATTTTTGAAAATATACTACTGCCTGCATAAAAAAAGCAGTAAATGGAGAGTGAAAGAGTCAGTCCGCACCGAAGATGTATTTCATCTCACTTCACTGACAAAGCAGGAATATGATAATCCTTTTACAGTATTTCGAAAGGCATTTGCAGAGAAAAGCCTTAAGGAGTTTGAATTTTTCCTTTCTGAAATTGTGAGTCTTTCATTGTCTCCATACAAAGAAGAGGGGGATATTGACCTTACGACTCCGTATATCCATTTAATAAAAATGCTTGATGCGGGAGAGCTTATGCGTGAAAGAGGCCTTAAAAAAATAAAAAAAGTTAATGAATCTAAAGAGAATGCCGAATGCTGAAATTACTGTATAATTTCAGAGATGCTTGATTAACTAATAAAAGATATTGATATGAAAAAAAATAAAATCAAATTAAATGATCTGGTTGAAAATCCGGAGCATTACTTTATAATGCTTAAACCTGCATCAAAAATGCGGAACGATATACACAATCTCGAAATAAATGTTCAGGGATATTCAGACCTGTTCTGCCTGATTATGGATCTGCTAAAAGCTGGAATGCTTGCTTTAGAAGGAATTGAAGGAAGTGGGGAAAATGTTAAAGATCCTGAAAGATATGTTGGAAGTGTGCTCAGGGTAATAGAAATGCTGATCCCGCTGGAAGAAGGAGATTTACTGGATTTACTTTATATAAAACATCTAAATGAGAAAAATAAAAGTGGCTCCCAGTAACTTTTCTCCAATTGCAACTATAATAAAAACGGCGACTTTGGAGACGTTTTCCAGCCCCGCAGGGCAAGTTGTTTTGAGATGCTGAATTCATTTCAAGCATCTCAAAACACAACTTGCTATTTTCTCTCGAAAATATTATTGCAATAGTTTTAATTGAAAGGGCTTGATACCCTTTTTTTATTTAGCAGATATTTCATGATTTATATTAATTTTTAAAATCAGCCTTGATAAGGCTTAAAAAACATAATAAAATTAGGAGTTTTGACATCAACCCCTTCCAGTAAATTCCAAAGATTTTAAGTGCAGTTCTTTTCTGAACTATAAATATACATAGCTCTGTATAATAAAATTTACATACACATTTACAAATGCTCATATCTATTACATTATATATATGAGGCGAAAAGTATATACATATTTACAGCTGTATGTAACCCTGTGGGCAGATAAACTTGTAGAACTGTATTTATGTAAATACGTTTTTACAGTTTTACTTTTTTAAAGATATATGCTTTTGCATACAGACACACATCTTTACATGCTCATTGATGCAGATAATTAGATAATCTTTCAGCTACAGCCTAATGTACCTATGCAAAAGCATAAATATATTTCCAAAGAAAATAGAAAAACGGAAAAAAGAAAAAGAAAGCAATTTTACAGGACGGGATGCAGACAGGACAAAAGGAAACGGAATAAGTCCCAAAGGGTGGTTTGTGAGCAAGCGAGCAAAACATTATGCCGTAGTCTTTTGTAAAGTCTGATCCATCACGTCCTACCTTGGTTTTCTTTTTATTGTTTCTTTTAGGAAAAGAAAATAAAAATCAGCGGAAAAAAATATTTTTAAAAGTAGAACATCTTGCAGGAATTTATAATTACAATCCGGGCAAATATTCTGACATTGCAGACTGTTTTATCAAACTAATGTTTTAAGCTTGTAATATATTATTTAGATAACCGTTTAAATGCAAACGCCATTGTGCGGATAGTACACATAAATTTGGAAGATTATGTTTATGGACATGCCCTCCAGACTCTAGTGAAGTGATTAATCATTGTGGTCGGAGGGCTTAATTTATTAAAGGAGGATTAAATCCAGTGATAGGGTTTATCCTTGCGGTTGAGGTAGCAGTACATCTCTTCCTTTTGGAGTTCGGGAAAGAATTTAAGGGCATTTTCAATGCCATAATTTGGAAGAAAGGAAATCTCATCACGGACAGCCCTAATCACTTTTTCACGACCATAAAAACGCACGATTTCATCAATTTGATTCTGTCCTCCACGCTCTATAATGCGGGCAATTACCATTTTATACCCCCCGTTCCAATCGATCTTATCAAATTTAAAATCCCAGAAGAATTTAGGATGAAGATTAGGTATGTTTTTAGCTGATGCCTTCATTTTTTTTAATGAATTAGGTTAGTATCAAATATAAGCAATTTCTGCTGAATTACCTGCGTAAACCTCTGTTTTTATTGGGGTTATCGGGTAAATCCTGAGTTTCTGATTTGAATTTATATAAAGGATTTTTTACTGCCAGTTCCAGCCGTTTTTGGATATTATTCCATTTCTGCTCTTTTCCTTTCAGCATGTCTACACCGTCAAAGGTGGTAATCTTGTCATAAGTATTCAAACCTCTAGAAGCCCAATACGGGTCTTTATCATATTTTCTCTGATAGGCCTGTAGATAGAATTTTAAGGGCTCTTGTTCAAGCATAAAGTACATATCGACAAAATCTTTGTATCTATTACCACTCTGATGAATTGCGTGGAGTTTCATTGCTCCAATGTCTTCATTGGAAATCATACGGACTCCTTCTATAGTTTCTACAGTATTCAATAGAGGGTAATCATGTGTTACAATATCGACTTTTATATTATCGATGAAGGTAAGAACTGTGTTAGGGTAGAATTGGCTTTCCTCTTGATCTGTACCGTAAGTATTGTGCAGATATTGGAGCATCATCTGTGAATTAAATTTTTTTGTTGTAAAAAGATCTATATCCACCGATAGGCGGTGTCCCAACCGTAATGCTAGTGCTGTACCGCCGACCAGTATATGGTCTTTCAATTTTTCATCTTTCATAAGCCTTTGGAGAAGTTCCCACATCTCCTGGCAAACTGTTTCTTTGTAGAGCATAATTTTATATTTTCAGAAAAATTAATTCTGAAAAAGCTCTGGTCTTTAAGAGTGTCTTCTGATGGCTTTATTTGACAGTGGATGTCGAATCATAAAGGTTTAAGACTGTATTAGGGAGCGAATTAGCCAAATGCTTCCAAACATTTCCATTAACTGCCAAATCCGAGTGTAAGTGCTGATTATAAAATATATTGCCTTTTAAGAATACCATTAATTAAGTTATGGAAAACGAACAAAAAAAGAACTCCCATAAAGGAGGGAGGCATCCTAAAATAGATCCGGCTGTCCACCGCTATTCGATCAGTCTTACTGCTGAGGAAAATGGCCGCTTCCTGACCCTTTTTGAGAGCTCGGGCATGAATGTAATGGCGCACTTTATTACAGCGTGTATTTTTCAAAAAGGGATCAAGACAGTTAAGATCGATAAAGCAACAATGGATTATTACATACTTCTAACTGCCTTATTCGCACAGTTTCGGGCTATTGGGGTTAATTACAATCAGGTTGTGAAGATTATGTATCGTAATTTTTCCGAAAAAAAAGCTCCCGTTTATCTCCACAAATTGGTAAAACAAACAATGGAATTTGCTCTTTTAGCGCAAAAGATAATACAGCTCACAGCGGAATTTGAAGAAAAACACCTAAAAAAATGATAGCGAAAATTGGAAGAGGAAGCAGTTTGTACGGAGCATTAGCCTATAATTATCAAAAACTTGAAAAAGAAAGTGCACAGATTTTGTTTACCCAGAAGATAATCCAAGCACGTGACGGTAATTATTCTGTAGAACAGCTTTCCCGTTCTTTTGAATTACACTTATTGGCTAATCGTAAAACGGAAAAACCTGTACTTCATATTTCCCTGAACCCTGATCCGAAAGATAATGTAAGCGATATTGATTTTGTGAATATGGCACAAGACTATATGAAGCAGATGGGCTACGGAAATCAGCCTTTTGTGGTGTTCAAACATACTGATATAGACCGTACCCACATTCATATCGTATCGGTGTGCGTGGACGCGGAGGGCAGGAAGATATCCGATAAATTTGAAAAAAGGCGTTCGATGGCTGTCTGCCGGATGCTGGAAAAACTGTACAGTCTTATATCAGCTGTAGAGAAAAAGCAAGAGGTGGACAACCCAACATTCAACCCAGTTGACTATAAGGCAGGAGATATAAAAAGCCAGATGGCTTCGGTACTGCGCTATCTGCCTAAATATTACCAGTTCCAAACTTTTGGAGCATATAATGCCCTGCTTTCCCTTTTTAAGATTACTGCCCAGGAAGTGAAAGGCGAATATAATGGAATTCCAAAACTGGGATTAGTATATTTTGCGTTAAATGAAAAGGGAGAAAAAGCAAGCATTCTCTTTAAGGCTTCGCTGTTTGGTAAAAGTGCAGGATTCACACAGCTGCAATCCCACTATGAGCGAAGCAGGATAAATCTAAAAGACAGTCCGGCTAAACAATCAGTTAAAAGCAGGATCGAATCAGTAATGCAGTCTGTTTCTAACGAATCTGAATTTAAGAAAAAATTATTAGAACAGGGTATGAATTTCGTGATACGCCGAAATGCTGAAGGGCGTATCTATGGCGTAACTTTTATTGACCACAAATCCCGTTGTGTGTGCAACGGCTCTGAGCTTGGCAAAAACCTCTCGGCCAATTCATTTAACGACTGGTGGAATAATAGTAGGAAACCAGAAAATCCAGCATATAAAAGCTGTGTTTCCGAAAAAGAGGCTATGATGAAAACAGAAATAGACCAATCGCCTGACTTTTTAAGAAAGGAAAATATGCCCCATGCTTACGAACAAAACAGTTTTGACGTATTGGGCGGTTTATTGCCACAGGCACAGGCAGAGGATTACGAGGAACAGGCATTTGACAATAGGATGAAACGAAAGGTTAAACGCAGAAGATTGTAGGTATAAATTTGAGTTTCCTGCCCATCAAAGAACAACTTGTACTAATAAAAAATAGGCAGCTAAATTTCCTATGATTCAGTATTTTAATCAGTCTGCGATCTTTTTTAATTTTTTATTTCAACAGATAACCTACCTTCAAGTATCACCTAAAAATCAAGTTTTTATAAACGGCCATTAAAAGACAAAGAAAGCAAACAATGACCATGGTTCGAATGACTTCAAAATGCATTTATATATTTGTCTTATAAATACATACGCAAGCTGGAGAGGTAGAAATATTTCATGTATACAACAAGGAGTAAAATAAACGCAGCAATGTATATTTTCATTTACAGGATGATGACTAAATTTTAGAGACAATGAAAAGTGGTAAGCTAATAAAGTACTTAAATGTTATATTAAAATTTGATGAAAGGCTCCGATTAGTAGAACAGCTAATTAGTGTAAGTGATCAGGAAAACAAAATGCAATCCATTTCTTCAAATGAAAAATGTAAATCCTGTTATAACAAAATTGACTTTGCCCAGCTGTTTTATGTTTTGATGGATGAAGGTTTATTGTTTTTTGATACTGCAGACCAAAAAAGTAATAGAAGCAAGTTTCAGTTTTTTCTCGAAAATAATTTCACATATGCCGGCGATGAGGGTGGGCAGTCGAAAATTAAGTCGATCAGCAGACAGTTCTCCGAATGTAAAGGCTATACCTATAAGGTAAAACAGATTAAATTTTTAGATGAATTTATTGCAGTAATGCAGGGGCGTAAGAGAAGGCTGGAGAGCTGGTAGAATGGATAGTAGAAAAAACTAATAATAAGTAAAAAACTCACCAATGATGAAGAAAGAAAAGTGGCAATCTTATGTAATGGAAGTGAAGGAGTTGATAGAGCCTATGCTGGCAAGAATTGAAACAATTGATTCAAAAATCAGCCAAGGGAAAGTTTTGAGACCTGAATACTACAGAAATGAGGATCTGAAAAAGATGTTTGGACTGTCCAATAACACTATTATAAAATACAGACAGACCGGAATTCTGCCCTACACTAAGCTTGGAGATATTTTTTTGTATGACAGCGGCAAGATCGATAAGATACTGAGAAGCAATGAATCATAATTCAGCATTTAGTTTGTTCCCCAGATTTTTAAAAAACAGTCTAAAATAAAGAGGGTAACTGGAATGAGGGCTGTTTTTCAAGCAGGGTTCGATACCATTCCAAATGAAAAAGCCTTTAAACACTGATGTTTAAAGGCTTTTTATTTTTTATAGTCGCTTTTCGGACTTTATCTGGCGGAGGAAGAGGGATTCGAACCCCCGGACCTGTTACAGTCAACAGTTTTCAAGACTGCCGCATTCGACCGCTCTGCCATTCCTCCAATAAGACGTAACCGTTTTCTGGTTGCGGGTGCAAATATAGAATGTTTTTTTGATTGCAGAAAATTTTTTTAATACTATTTTATGCCTTTGGCTACATTAATTTTAACACTTATCTTAGCAATAAAATATATAAGAGTATCAAAAGAATTTAATTTATGGCAGAGTATGACTTTTCAACTTTAAACAGTTCTGATTTAGAAGAGCTTGTTTGCGATTTATTGAACTTAGAACAGCCTAAGAGTTCACCTGTGAAATATAAAACCTTTAAAGATGGAAAGGATAAAGGAATTGATTTACTGTATTCAAGTAATACTTTTGAATTTGAGCATGTTGGTCAAGTGAAACATTTTTACAGAACAGGGTATGCAAAAATGCTGGCTCAGCTTAAAAAAACTGAAACTAATAAAGTAAAAAAACTAAATCCAAATAAATATATTTTTGCAACGTCAGTAGATTTAAGTGTAGGCAATACTCAGGAAATTAAAACATTATTTGATCCTTACATAAAAAATCTAAATGATATTTATGGTAGAAAAGATCTTAATAGATTAATAGAAAATCACGTAGAAATTTTAAATACACATTACAAGCTTTGGCTGTCTGATTTTTCAATTTTAAGAAAACTTTTAAGTTCAGAGTTAGAATTTAGGTCAGCTGCTTTTGAAGAACATGAATTAAAAAGACGCTTAAGAATTTATGTAAAAACCTCACTTTTTGAGAAGGCACAAGAAGCTTTAGAAAAAAATAGATTTATTATAATTACTGGAGAACCTGGAGTAGGAAAAACAACTTTAGCTGAAATGCTGATCTACAGATATATTGTAGAGGGATATAACTTATCATATGTCTTAGACGATATTAAAGAGGCTGAAAAAGTTTTAACACCGGATGACTCAAAACAAATAATTTATTTTGATGATTTTTTAGGTAGTACTAAAGTTGAAATAAATAAAGCTAAAGGAAGTGAAACTGCTTTAAGGAAAATACTAAACAGAGTTTCTAATATGGAAAACAAACTAGTTGTTTTTACGACCAGATCTTTTTTATTAAAAACTACTGTTGAAGAAAGTGAAAATTTGAGGAAATTTAATATTAAGGCTAAAACAAGTTTATTTGAATTGAAAGAATATGATAAAGGTTTAAGAAAGCAACTTCTTAGAAATCATATTGAAGACTGTGATTTAAAAGAAGAACTTAAAGAGTTGCTATCGAAGGAAAAACTTCAGGAATTCATAGTTAATCATAGTAGTTATACTCCTCGATCTGTAGAATTTATTACTTCAGAGGAACTGGTGAATCAATTTAATGTCGATGAATTTGAGGATTTTATTTTTTCTACATTTGATTATCCTGATCAAATTTGGAGACATGCGTATCTAGAACAAATAACAGAAGACGACAGACTTCTTTTAAATACGCTTTTAAGTTTTGGGGATTCCGCAACTGTTAACGAATTGGAAGATGCGTTTAATGCCCGAATTCAGTATGAAGCTAAAAATAATAACAAGCAGAATGAGATGTTTGCTTTTAAAAAAGCATTTAAACGTCTAGAAGGTGGATTCATCATATTGAAACATGATTTCATTGTGAATTTTATTAATCCTTCGCTAACTGATTTTCTTTTGAAATTTTTAGGGGAAGACAAAGAAGAAGTTTTTCGAATAGCAGAATCAGTTCAATTTGCTTCACAGTTAACTGAAAGGCTATTTTCTTTAGGAAGAGCGGATAAAATTAAGTTGCCTGAAAGTTTAGAGAAAAGATTACTTAATGATTATTATTCTTTTATTGGAAAAGGAAACCCTTCCTACGATTTAATATTGATAGCATTAGTAATTTATAAATACATAGATAATGATGCTAAAGAAGAAGTTGTTTGCAACATCATAAACAATATTTCGGAATGGGAAGCATTACATCAAGATTATTCTTTGAATTTACATTTTAAAGAGTTTATGCTCGCAGTTAAAGATAATGAAAATATCAACAAGGCGTTGCAAGATGGAATTGAAGACATAGTTTCCAGCCTTTTCCAAGGTACAGATGATATACACGATGCTGTCGATGTACTAAAAGAATTAGTTAAGAGTTTTGAAGTTGATTTCGAGAAAATAAACACAGAAATTATTAGTGGTCACTTGGATTATATTTTTAGCGAATATATTGCAAATGAAGTACAATGGCTGTATGACTGGATGACGTTTGAGGATGAAGCACAAGAAAAGCTGGACGAAATTAATGAACTGGTTAAACAAATTAACAATTTAGGACTAAAATATGAAGCGGATACGAGTGAATTCGAATTTGACTGGTTTGAAGTCGCAATGAATAATGAAATGGTAAGATTAATGGCTAAAAATGATTAAAAAGTTAAAAGAATTGATGTTATGCTTTATAGTGGTTTAAAAATATCAGTAAAAGTCTTTAACATTAGTGTTTAAAGGCTCTTGAATATTTTAGGCTATTATAGAAAATAACCGATAATCAAGGAGAGTAAAAAGGTATCCATTTCAATACACTTGTGATATAATTATGCCACAAAATTTAGGCTGGTGAAAATCGTTGATAATCGTTTTAACTATTTTTGACAGAAAGGGATAAACTCCAGTTCACCTGTAATTCAAAATTTATAGATTTTTGAGATTTTTTTGATCATTTTTTTTCTTCTTCAATTAAGTGCTGTTCTGTACGAAGGTATAATTGACACTGGCTTGCAATTGTACTTTTGTTGTTTTAACACAGTGTAAATTTTACTACTACGTCATTTTTATCTGTAAACAGCAATACTCTAATAGTAGGTTTCTTTATTATCTTTTTTTTCAATGCACTTATAATAGTTGGCATACATCTGAAATTGTCCCCTATCAAGATGGGGAAGTTTATTTTTATTTAAACTACGATTGATAAACGTTCCATTGCGGAACTTCAGACTCCGCAACATAAGGATGATCTGATAAATTACTACTTAGTAAGTTGTTCTTTTTTCGTTATTTCTTTTAGATTTTTTATTTTGATTTTGGGCGATGATTGAGGAGATGGATGGAAGGTAAGGAAAAAGTATTATTAAAATTTATCAATATTGTCGTTTGCTTGCAGGTTTTTAAGACATTTGAAGAATAAACTAAAAGTGTAAATATTGTATACTAAAAGTGTAATTTATTATCTTTGTAAGGATGAATAAAAATCTCTATATAATTGCAGGTTGTAATGGTGCAGGCAAGACTACTGCTTCATTTACAATACTTCCTGAAATACTAAATTGTAAGGAGTTTGTAAATGCGGACGAAATTGCTAAAGGACTTTCTCCTTTCCAGCCTGAAAAAGCTGCCTTTGAATCGGGAAGAATAATGCTCCACAGAATCAATGAATTATTAGCAAATAATGAAGTTTTTGCCTTTGAAACGACTTTAGCCACAAAGAGCTATAAGGAGAAAGTGATTTCGGCTCAAGAAAAAGGCTATAAAGTGGTTCTTTTATTTTTTTGGCTCGATAGTGTTGACCTGGCAATTGAAAGGGTCAAGACGAGGGTTCAGGAAGGCGGACACAATATTGAAACCGATGTTATTAAACGCAGATATAAAAACGGAATAACTAATTTGTTTGCTATATATTTGCCTATAGTTAACGAGGCATTGATTTTTGACAATACAGCTGTAAAAGCTGAATTGATAGCACAGAAAACTTTAGGTAATGATATTGAAGTTATAGATGAAATCAAGTTCGATAAACTCAAAAAGAACCAATCATGAGAGAAGACAAACCAACAACGACAGCGACTCAGAAAAAGATTATAGAGGCAATGGATAAAGTTTCTGAAAAATTAATTGAGTTTAAAAAGAAAAATAACAGCGACCTAGTTGTTATGCAGGATGGCAAGATTGTAAGGATAAAAGCCAGTTCTTTATAAAAAAGTACACTTCTAAGAATCAACAGCTCTCAGAAATGAGGGCTTTTTTTATTTTTCTTATTTGAATTTAAATCATAAAGGGCAATAATATATCATACATCAAATTTTGTAAAACTATGCTTTAAAAATTTATTCTGTCATTTGATTTTAATAATAAATGGTCAATTCTACTGATTTTTATAAAAAAAAGATGGCGTCATTTTTCTTTGGTTGACGCCATCTTTTACTCATCGAGTATTATAATTGAATAAGAAATAAAGATCTTACTTAATGTTCAGAAGCAGATTGAATTTTATGTACAGCAGTATCGTTTAAAAAGGCAAAAATGAATCCGAAAATAAGCGGTACTCCCAGTTCTAAAAGTGAAAGAGGCTCAAGTTTTGGATGAATACCAAAGAATACGATAAGTCCTAGAAACCAGGCAGGGATAGTACTTAAACTTTTTATTTTTGAAATGTAAGCCAATGAACCAATAAAAATAAATATGGATACAGGCAGGCCAATTGCCCCAAGATAACTACCCAAAAACATTCCGGTTAATTGGATCAGAACGCCCATTAAAATCCCTAAAATAATTTGGATAAAAGCGAAGGCTGAGTTTTTAATATTTCTTCCAAAAATGTAATAACTCACCCAGGCAATAAACATAACCCAAGTTGGCCATTGTGCCGCGAACGATATGGAAACAGCAACTGCTCCAAAAAGGCCAAAAATGATTGCGGTCTGAAAAGTTTTCATGAGTATTTATATTTTTAATTGATTAAACTAATTAGTATGTCCGGGAGTTATGCCATTCCGCCATTAACTCCAATGTTTTGAGCTGTAATCCATTTAGCATCGTCGCTGGCTAAAAAAGCAACTGTCTGTGCAATATCTTCCGGTTCTCCAAGGCGATTAAAAGCAGAAAGTGAGGCCAACCTGTCTATAACTTCCTGTGGTTTTCCGTTTGTAAAGAGCTCTGTATTTGTTGGACCGGGAGAGATAGAGTTAATGTTGATTCCTCTCGCGCCAACTTCTTTAGCCATTACCCGGGTTAATTGTTCTACAGCAGCTTTTGTAGCGACATAAGTGCTGTATGTAGGCAACATGATTCTATTTACAGAAGTAGAAAAATTGATAATACTTCCATTGTCAGCCAATCTTGTAGCAGCTTCTCTAAGGGTATTGAAAGTACCTCTTACATTGATATCAAATTGTCTTGTGAAATCTTCATCTGTGGTGTCTTTTATCAATTTGGTAATCATAATACCAGCATTGTTTACCAATACATCAATTTTACCGTAGTGAGCAATAGCTTGATCAAACATTGTTTTTACTTCGTTTGATTTACTAACGTCTGCCTGAACAGCAATAGCATTGCCTCCGGCATTTTTAATTGCATTCACAGTTTCTTCTGCAGCCTGTAAGCTGCCGGAATAATTAACGATAATTTTTGCGCCTCTTCCGGCTAAATTTTTAGCTACTGCTGCACCAATTCCTCTGGAAGCTCCTGTTACCAGAATTACTTTGTTGTTTAAATTTTTCATAATTATGTTTTTTAATTTGTTATTATTTGTTGTTTTAATTTGCAGATACAAAGGTTGTTACTTTTTACTTTTTAAAAATACAAGCCCTAAAGGATTACTTATACATTTTAAAGATTGCTTCTACGGTTTAAACTTAAAAAAACAAACCTTAATAATTTGCCTGTCCGATATCTAGTCTTGTAATTTTTCCCTCTTTATTGATTTGGAATTTGAAATAAGTTTTAAAATTGCCCCACACATCACTATGAAATTTTCCGTAAATGTCAAGTGAATTGTTCTCTGTTTTGTCAATCGAAGTAAATTGTTCATGTCCTAATGCTCTTCCAAAAAAACTTTTAAAATTCTTTTTATTTCCATCATCATACAGTTGGGCATCTTCAGTAAATAATGAAAACCATGCAATTTCATCGGCATTTTGCAAAGCCTCAATGGCTTTTTTCACCGTTTGATTTTTTATTTTATCTAAATTCACTTTCTCTAATTTATTTGTGGGATGCCCGCAGGCAAAGCAAGTAAAAAACAGTCCCATTATTAATGTTTTCATAGACGGTTTGATTTTAGTTTGTAGCTCCGCCATTTACCAATAAGTGTTGTCCGCTTACAAAAGAAGATAAATCACTTGCAAAAAATTCAGCCACATTTGCTACATCTTCCACTTCTGCCAATCGTCTCATCGGGCAGCTGTCTAACAATTGTTTTCTTAGTTCCGGGTAGCTGTCTGCCTCTGCAAATATCCCCGAGTGATCTACAGCAAATGGGATAATTGAATTCACTGTTACACCTCTATGTCCTATTTCTTTAGATAAAATATCGACTAAATATCTTGGCGTAGTTTTGCTTCCTCCGTAAACAGCCATTCCGGGAACGGGGAAAGAAGTAGTACTCGAAGCGATGTAAATAATTCTGCCGTTATCTTCAATGTGTTTGGCAGCCTGCTGAAGCGTAAAATAAGTTCCTTTAGTATTAATAGAAAATACTTTATCAAATTGTTCTTCTGTAAATTCAGTAACAGGAACTTCTACCATTTCGATTCCTGCATTGGCCACTACAATATCAATTTTTCCAAATGCTGCTTTTGCCTCAGCAAACAATCTTTCCAAATCGGCCACTTTGCTCACATCAGCCTGAACAGCAATTGCTTTTACCCCCATTGCTTTAATAGTACTTAAAACTGCATCTGCCGAAGCTTTGTCTTTGGAATAATTAATTACGATGTCTGCACCCATTGCGGCATATCTTTCTGCAATTGCTTTTCCTAATCCTCTAACTGAGCCTGTAATTACCGCTACTTTGTTGTTTAATTTTTTCATGCTTTTAATTTTTTAAATGATTTTAAAATGTTGTTTTAATTTGAAAGGACAAATGTATGGCGGTGGCAAGCGTCGAATATTGCAAGGAATAAAGCATTCCATGCAAATTTTAAATATTTAGAATTTGCAGCTGTCGTTTTTCTGAAAGTGGTTGAGGCATTAATAAAAAAAGCCTGCAAAATTTAAATTTGCAGGCTTGATTTTTTAGTTGGCGATGTGTTCCTTCCGATAGAGTACAGGAGAGGAATTGGTATGTTTTTTAAAATAATTGCTAAAATGTGCCGCTTCTGAAAAACCTAGTAAGAAAGCAATTTCTTTAATTGAGATTGTTGAATTTTGCAGTAAAGATTTGGCTTCCGATATTGTTTTATCGACAATCCATGTGGCGATAGGTTTCCCTGTTTTGCTTTTTATTACCGTGCTTAAATAATTGGGATGCAAATTTTGAGTACTGGCATAATCCTGCACTCTAAAAACAGTCTGAGTTTTACCGCTGCTTAAATCGCGATAATGCTGTTCTAATGTACGCTTAAAATCTTTTACAATCTGTGAGGATCGATTACCTTCATATATAGGATTATAATCTTCCCAAAAATATTCCTTTATCTTTATTAATAACACAACAAACAAGCTGCCTATTATTCTGTACTTATATCTGGAATTGTTTAAATATTCCTTATGAATTTGAAGATAAAGCTGTTCGATTTGCTGATAAAACACTGTATTCAATATTTTAGGCTGTACCGTTTCGGTCAATAAAAACGAAAACTCATTAAAAACATCCTGATGTACATTTTCTTTCAGGAATGTTTCATCAAAACAAATTAGATAAATTTCATCAATTGTATTCCATTCAAAGGTTCTGTAATTACTTGGATTTGTAAAATAAATAGATCCAGGTTCTGTCAGGAAAGTTTGATTGTCAATGGTGTATTGTCCCGAACCTTTTTTTACAAATAGGAACGAAAAATAGTTGGGCCTAAATGGAGGCGATTTATAAGGGAGCTCAAAACCGACATCGTTTAAATTAACTACAGCGAAGCCGGCTTTAGGGTCAAGCATATCTACCGATACACCTAATTCGATGTACAAATCATATAATGACCTCGTTGCGGTATCTTTTTCACTCATTGTAGACTCATTGGAATGGATTAATACAAATCTACTAAATTGGAGTCTTAAGAAATCATGTGACTCATTTTATTTCATTTAAAAAATTAAGTTAGAGAAAAAAGTTTAGTATTATTTTTTTTATACCAGTGTAATTTATTCTTTAGAATTAGAGTAAAATTTCATCTCTTTCCAATTATAAATCTTAATTTTTTCTGTCTGATTTAAAGAAGCATTATTCATTGCTTTTGCAATTTCTTTTCCGTCGATTTCTTTGTAGTCAGTCTGTCGGCCAATAAAAACAGGATGAATAAGTTTCCATATTTTCATTCCTATTTTTTCGAACGGACGTTTATCTTTTCGATTTCCAACAATCATTGTAGGTCTGAAAATATGGGTGAATTCAAAATCTAATGCAATAATGTCTCTTTCTGTTTCTCCTTTTGTTTTTACATACTTGAATTTTGAATTTGGATTTGCTCCGGCTGCTGTTACCAGAAAAATAGATTTTGCTCCATTTTTTTTCAATATTTTTGCTGCTATAACAGGATAATCATGATCAATTTGATAAAATTCAACTGAGTTTTGTTTGCTGTTTTGAATGGCACCAAGCGCAATAAAAACAATATCCGCACTAATCTTTTCAATTAGCCCAGGCATAGAATTAAAGTCTCCTAGTAAAATTCTCAACTTAGGGTGGGTAGTATTTAATGGTTTCCTTACAACAATAGTTACTTCTTTGTAAACCGGATTGTCTAATAATTCCAAAAGTAATTCAGAACCAACAAAGCCACTGGCGCCAAATAATACCGCTTTTTTCATTTTACTGTTTTCTAAAATTGACATTATTTTGTTGTAAAGTGCAGTTGAACAATATTTTCTGCAATTAGTTTATTTTCTTTTATTTCAAGAATTTTATCAGCTGGTATATGACTAACAAGAAGTGCTCCTGCAGTTGTTAAAATGGGAAGATAGTTGATGTAAAATTCGTCTGCATTACCTTCTTTAAGAAAAGATTGATAGGTATAGGTACCCCCAGCAACAAATATTTTTGAATATCCTTTTGTTTTGTAAAATTCCATAACCGCATCTATATTCTTTAAAACGGTTACCCCTTCGAGTTCTTCTTTGCAATTTGCCGAAAGTACTGCGATTTCTACTCCTTTAAAGGCTTCAAGAGCATTAGGGTTACTGGAAAAGAGGCGGTATGTATTTAATCCGATCACCATATTTCCTGTTTGGTGCGCTAAACCTATACAGTCCTGAAATAACTCGACTGGTATTTGATAATTGCCTTCGCTTGTCAATAAAATTAGTCCATTAGCTGAAACGGCTACATAAATAATTGTTTTCATTGGTTATATATTTTTAAGCAAAATTACTTCGCATTAAAAGCATAAAATTGTACACAATGGACATTGAAAATTTAAATGGAACACAGCGGGCCAAAATATTTAGCTCTTAAACCGGATAGTTTTTTGAATTCTTTTGCAAAATGAGCCTGATCGTAATAACCAGATTGATAACCAACATCTGTTAATGAAGGAGTCGTTTCTTTGATTATCAATTGCCTGGCTAATTCAAATCGGGCTAAACGCTTGTAGGTTTGAATATTCACTCCTATTATCTGTTTAAACATTCGGGATAAATGACGATAGCTTATCTCTGTTCCTAATGTTATTTTATATTCAGGATCTGCTTGAATAGTTGCAGCAAGTTTTGCAAAACAAGAAATTTGTTCGGTAGTATTATTAAGTAATCCGATAAAAAAAGTATCTAGTAAATTTTGTCTTTCTTTTGTGTTTTTTGTCAGTTGAAGCGCTGTGGCAAGTGAGTCAACAGACTCTCCAAATACATCTTTTGCATCAATAATAGTATTAGTCAGAAAAGAAGTCTGTGTAGTATTAAAAACAGAAAAAACAGAAGGACAACAATGAACTATAATAGTATCAATATCATTTTCATCAGGTTGTATTGTATGAATAGTATCATGTAATCCTACTATAGTAACAACAGGGCTTAATTTGTTATTTAATTTTGTTTTTTTGAAATTAAATATAAGTGAAGCATTAGCACTTGGCCATAAATTTTTTTTCACTATTCTTTCACTTGAAGAAGAAAAATGAATGTATTGATGAATGTAGAGCAGTAGTACATCTTTTTCTGGGGTATTTATTTCATAGTGATATTGCATTGTGCTTTCTGATTCTTTCACAAGATTTATGGACAACTGGTAATTTGATATTTAAGGTAAGGCTTTAGGAAGATAGAATTTCCAAAAAGAATAACAAATTTACGAATTTATCTTGCGATATAACCATAATTAATAAACAGAAGATTTATTGGTTCTGTCGCATCTAAAGCTAAGTTTTATCTTTGTCTTTTTTAAATTGTTAAACTCATGAATACGAAAGGTCATTGCTATCCGAAATCTATTATACTTCAGGCCGTATATTTCAAATTAAGATTTACACTTAGTTACCGCGTTACCGCGATGTTGAAGAGATTATGAAAATGCGAGGAGTTTCTGTTGATCATGCCACGATTCAGCGTTGGGTGTATAAGTTTACACCTTTGCTTGAGTCAGAGATGAAAAAGAGAAAAGGCAGAGTGGGTACGAGTTGGAGATTGGATGAGACCTATATCAAAGTAAAAGGGATTTGGTGTTATTTATATCGAGCGGTAGATAAATCAGGCCATACAGTAGACTTTCTATTGACCAGAAAAAGACTGAGAATAAGTGCTCAGTCGTTTCTAATTAAAGCAATTAGTAATAACTCGGGCCAAGAGTAATAAACATTGATAAAAGCGGTTCTAATACTGAAGTGATCAAAGTATATAACAAACGTTCGTTCTCAAAGATTAAAATCCGACAGTGTAAATATCTCAACAATATGGTAGAACAGGATCATCGTTTTATCAAGTGGCTCATACAAAACGGATTAGGCTTTAAAAGTTTTGAATCTGCAAAGAAAACTTTAACGGGTATTGAGGTTGTTCATATGCTTAGAAAGAATCAGATGGTCAATCCCAGGGAAACTATGTTTAAATCCTTTTGTAAATTGGCGGGCTAACTTTTAAATTACATAAATTCTTATATTTGAGTCTGACAGATGCGACAGAACCAAGTTTTTAAATATTAAAAAAGAATACAGAATTGGGTTTTTGCATAAAATCAAGATTTATTTTTTTTGAGATAAAAAGCATTAAAGCCTTTTATTCATAGCAATATATTCAGATGGTGTCATCGAAAAATGTTTTTGAAAGTTTCTGCCAAAACTTGTTTGCGATTTATAGCCCACTTTTTCGGCAATTTCATAGATTTTAAAATTCTCATTCAAAAGTAGTTCTGCAGCTCTTTTCAAACGTACAATATTGATGAGCTCATTCGGGCTTAAGTTCGAAATATCTTTGATTTTTCGGTATAAAGTCGAACGGCTCATATTCATGATTTCTGCCAGAGATTCTACACTTAAATCAGAATCAGTAATATTTTTTAAAATCTCTTCGTCCAGTTTTTTAAGAAATTTTTCATCGGTTTTATTATGTGCAATACTTTTAATATGAGAAAGGGGCGAACTAGCATAATAATTCATAATCTGTTTTCGATTTTCGATCAGATTATTTGCATGAACTTTCAAATAGTCCATAGAGAAAGGTTTTGCAATATACGCATCGGCGCCAGCTCCAAGACCATCAATTTGTGATTTTAGCGAGTTTTTAGCCGTAAGCAAAATAACCGGAATATGACTCGTTTCCAAATTAGCTTTGATTTCTTTACACAAAGTAATCCCGTCCATAACCGGCATCGAGACATCACTTATCACCAATTGAATATTTTCATTATGAATGATTTTCAGGGCATTTTCGCCATTATCTGCTTTTAAAACCGTGTAGATTGACGACATTTCTGCGGTAATAAAATTCAGTAAATCTTCATTGTCCTCTACAATCAAAAGCTGAGGTTTCTCGTGTTTGTTTTCGATTTCAGTAATTTCAGATTCTGTTTCAATTTCTTCTTTTTCAGGTTCATTATAAAACATAAATTCTTCTTCCTGACGAAGCGGAACCACAAGTTCAAAAATATTCAGTTTCGAATCCGGAATTACCTGCAGACTTCCGTGATGTAATTGTGTGAGCGAATGTGCCAGAGAAAGCCCAATTCCGGTTCCGGAAGTTGCATCCATATTATCGACCCTGAAAAATGGCTCGAAAATTTTATCTTTCAAATGAGACGGAATTAGATTCCCGTCATTCTTTACTATCAAAGTCAGTTTCTTTTCGTCCCTAAAAAGTGTAATAGAAACCTTTTCGTTTGCGTATTTAATGGCATTATTCATCAAATTGCTCAGGATTTTTTTGAAAGCCTCCTTGTCTACAAAAGCAGAAATATCTTTATCTCCCAATTCCAGTTCAAATTCAATAGCTCTTTCCTCAATCAGTTGACTGAATCTTAAATGAAAATTGCGAACCATCGATGAAATATTCGCTTCGACAAAAGTCAGTTTCAATCCGCCAATTTCCGACTTTCTAAAATCCAGTAATTCATTCACCAATTTCAATAATCGTGATGTATTTTTTTTCATTATAGAAAGATTCTGAGGGACTTCAGGTAATTGATGTTCCATCACCAAAAGTTTTTCTAAAGGTCCCTTTATCAATGTCAAAGGTGTTCTGATTTCGTGCGCCACATTGGTAAAAAAATCAATTTTAGCCTGATAGATTTCTTTTTCTTTTTCGTCGTTGAGATGCTTTATTTTTCGATTGTTTTTAATCTGGGTTAAGTGTTGCGAGTAACGTATGATGTAATAAAATGCGCCGCAAACAAGCAGAAAATAAAAAAAGTAAGCGTAAGAACTCGCCCAAAACGGAGGCAAAATCCTGATTTTTAATTCTACTTCTTTACTCCAAACTCCAAAACTATTTAGTGATTTTACTTTAAATACATAATTGCCAGGAGCTAGTTCAGTAAAGAAAACTTTGTGGTTGCGCTCCAGGTAAACCCAGTCATTGTTTACGTTTTCAAGTTTATACCAATATTCGGTAAGTTCCGGAGCTGTATAATTTAAAGAAGCAAATTCAAGATTAAACGACGATTGACTGCTGTTGAGTTCCAGTTCGTCAATATGAGAAATAGATTGTTTTATAGGCGAATCGTTTCCGTTGGCATCGATATCTTTATTGTTAATCTGCAAATTGGTTATAAAGATAGACGGAGTGTATTTGTTTTTGGTAAAATTCTTCGGGTTGAAACTAATCATTCCGTTGAGGTTTCCAAAATACATATCGCCGTTTGTATCTTTAAACGCCGATGCATAATTAAACTGATCGCTCAATAAACCGTTTGCCGTTGTATAAATTTTTATGCTTTTATGGTCCGGGCCAAATTTTACCAAACCTTTAGAAGTTGTCAGCCATAAATTTTTAGCATCATCTTCTAAAATAGAATAGACAACATTGCTTGGAAAACCATTTTTGGTAGTGAATTTTTTAAAAGCTCTTGTTTTTTTATCAAATAAATCCAGACCATTTTCAGTGGCAAACCATAGATTTTTCGAACTGTCTTCAAATATATAATTGATAGAATTATTGCTAATGCCATTCGGGTTTTTATAATCATAGATAAAAACCTCTTTCTTTTTGGTCTTCGGGTTGTAATAAAATAAACCATCGCGATAACTTCCGGCCCACAAGTTTCCGTCGCTATCTTCTTTATAATTGGTGTAATGTGTAGTTTCCGGAAATATTTTTAAAGTATCGAAATTATCATTTTGCTCATTATACTTATAAAGTCCCATTGTGGTAATAACAATTAGTTCGTCTTTTTTGTTTTGATAAAAAGAAAAAATAAAGTTACTTCGCAATCCCGATGAAGGATTATTGGCACTATAATGTTTGAGCACCGCACCCGTATTTCTGTCCAAAACATCTAAACCATGCTCAAAAGTTCCCACCCAAATTTTGTCTTTTCTGGGCATCAGGGCATGTATATTGTAATAGGAAACACCGTTTTTACTTCCGTTAGGTAAATAGGAGGTAAACTGCTGCGTTTTTGGATTAAATCGGTTTAAGCCCGCATCTTCAGTTCCAATCCAGAGATCACCTTTATCATCTTTATGAATTTCCCTTATGGCGCTTCCGCTAATGGAATTTTGTCCCTTTTGCGGAAAATATTTCTTGAATTGCGTGTATTGTTTTTGATGGTAATTAATACCGCCAAAATAGGTTCCAATCCAAATACCGTTTTCTTTATCTATAGTGATCGAATAAGCTGCATTGTCTGAAATAGCATAAGGATCATTGTAATTTTTTTTGAGATTTACATTCACTTTTGTTTTCAGGTTGTAAACATAAACGCCAGATTCGCTGGCAATCCAGAGTTCGTCATCGCCTTTCTTTTTAAATTGGCGCACATAAACCGGATTTTTACTCGAAAATTGTAAACATGAAGTAGTTTTATTCGGAATATTATACACCAAAACACCATCGTCCTGCGTACCAATTACAATATTGTTTTTATCTAATGCATAAATAACGGTGATTCTAAAATTAGCTGAATTTACCGGAGGCGTTATCGGAATATTTTCGAACGAAAGATTTTCTTCAGAATAACGGTAGATTTTGTTTAATGATGAAGCCCAAATTTGGTCATTTACATCCCGCGAAATCGAAGTCACGATAAAATACTTATTCGGATTAAAAGTTTTGGTTTCTTTCTTTATCGTCGAATATTTGTACAGAATATTGCCTGAAATAAACCAGATATTTCCGTTTTTATCATGGTTGATATCGTTGATCCGGTCATTAATAGCTTCATTTAAAACAGTAAATTCATCTGTCTTTTTATTGTATTGATACAAACCTTTATCTGTACCTACCCAAATCACACCTTTATATTCATGAAGAGACTGAATGTAATTGCTTCCTAAACTATGAATAGGGTTGCCATTACTGCGATATGTTTTAAATCGATAACCATCAAATCGGTTCAAACCATCTTTGGTTCCAAACCACATAAAACCATCTTCGTCCTGTAAAGAAGTCAAAACGGTGTTGTTTGAAAGTCCTTCTTCAACCTGAAAATGTTTAAAATAATATTCTTGTGCCTGAGTAAAATTTATCGAAAAAATCAATAAAAATGAAAAAAGAAAGAATTTACGCATTGTTGTGTTATTTAAGATAAAATCATGTTTTAATCAAATCGTGTCAATGTTCAACAAAATGATGCAAACCGCTGTTTAATTGGATATAATTATACGATTTGACTCATTTAAGATAGAAATTGACACAAATGAATCATTTTATTTTGAATTAAAATCATCTACTTTGACTTTTTAAATAAGTGATATTGACAATTTTTTAGGTTAAAAAATAAGACATCAATAAAATTAACTTTAAAAAATAACAACATTACCACTTTTGAATTAAAATGAACACATTATTATTACTAACCAATTAAAAATGGTACGTCGCCAGCACAAAGACGTTTAAAACTTTACAAATTTAATTTACAAAACCAACCAAAAAAGGAAACTATCTAAAATGAAAAATCAATGAAAACAAAGTTCACTCAAATTTTAAAGCAGAGATATTACCTCTTGTTTTTCTTTAGTTTATTAGTGCAGCAAATGCACGCGCAACAGCAAATAACCATAACAGGAAAAGTAGCCTCTGCAACAGGAGAACCCATTCCGTTTGCAAATGTTGTGATCAAGAATACCAAAAACGGTGCAGTTACCGATTTCGACGGAAGATATAAGATTACAGCAGCTTCAAATCAAACTCTGATTTTTAGTTCGCAGGGATATAAAACAATCGAAATTGCGATAAATAATGCTACAACAGTCGACGCCACTTTAGCTGAAGATGCAATGAAACTCGACGAAATTGTGGTTGTAGGTTACGGTTCTCAACAGAAAAAAGACCTTACAGGAGCCGTTTCTCTGGTAAAAGCCGGAGAAATTCAAAAACGTCAGGTTACAACTGTCGCAGACGGACTTCAGGGTTTAGTTACCGGAGTTAAAGTTCGTGGCGGTGGTCGCCCGGGACAGGAAGCGAATATTGAAATTCGTGGTTTAAAAAATCTTCAAAATACCAATCCATTATATGTAATTGATGGTGTAATTACTTCAGCAAACAGGGATTTTAACCCAAATGATATCGAAACTATTCAGGTTTTAAAAGATGCATCTGCAGCAGCAATTTACGGTTCAAGAGCGGCAAATGGTGTAATCATCATTACAACCAAAAAAGGTAAAAAAGGACCACTTAAGGTTGAAGCTTCTGTGAAATCAAGTATTACCACAATGCCAAGATATGATTTAATGGGAACCGAGGAGTTTGCAAAATTAAATAATCAGGCATATGATAATGCGGGATATCCAAGACAAAATCTTAATATGGCTGTTAATACAGACTGGCAGGATGCTGTTTTTCAAACCGGAATGATCAATGATTACAATGTAAGTGTTTCCGGAGGGGGAGAGAACTCAACCTTTTTTATGTCAGGAAATTATTTTGACAATAAAGGAACAGTTGTAGGAACAGATTTTGACAGAATTTCATTCCGTGTAAATGCAAGTGGAACTAAAGGAATTTTTAGTATTGGAGAAAACATTGCGATCAGCAATTCGAAAACAGATGAAATGTCTGGAAATCCAATTATTGATGTTTACAGAATGACGCCAACAATTCCGCTTTATGATGCTGCAAATCCTGGAGGATATGGTTACGGAAAACAAGGAGTAGCAGATACTTTTGGTACAAATCCTTTAGCAATTGCTGATTTTTCGAATGCAATAAATGAAAATTTCAGAATCAGAGGAAATGTCTGGTCAGAATTAAAATTGGCTTCGTGGTTAAAATACCGTTTCAATTTTGGATATGAAACTAGTTTTGATTCTTATAAATTTTTAAGAAAAATAGGAAACTGGACATTAAATCAACCGGTGGATCCTTCTATTATTGATCAAAATAAAGGAAGATCTGAAACGATGTTGTTTGAAAACACCTTGAATTTCAAAAAACAATTTGGAAAACATGATTTGACAATTTTAGTGGGGCAGACTTTTCAAAAAGATAAATACGAGCAAATTTATGGAACAAAGAGAAATATTCCGATAAACTCAGGAACGGGTCAATATTATCAGGTTTTAAATCAGGGAGATTCACCGGTAGTTGGTGGTTTTATCAATGAGGCTTCGCTGGCATCTTATTTAGGAAGATTAGAGTACAATTATGATAATCGTTACTTATTTAATGCTGTTTTGAGACGCGACGGATCATCAAGATTTAGTGACGAAAACAAATGGGGAAATTTCCCTTCTGTTTCTGCAGGATGGAGAGTAAATAATGAATCTTTCTTTAAATCTGAATTTATTAAAGATCTGAAATTACGAGCAAGTTATGGAGAATTAGGTTCTGGTAACATTGGAAATTACGAATACAAAAGTTTCGTGAATAATTTTGGACAAATTGTGTTAGGAACAGGACAGACTTTGTATCCATCTGCAACTCAGGTAAAATTATCTAATTCTCAGTTACGTTGGGAAAAACTAAAACAAACCAATCTTGGATTAGATCTTGGAGTTTTAAATAATGATTTACGTTTTACGGCAGATTATTTTATTGCCCGTACAGAAGATGTATTATTTGGTTTTCCAATTTTATTAACAACAGGAAATGACGGAGGAAATCCTATTTCTAATGCCGCAACTGTTGAAAACAAAGGTATTGAACTGGAATTGGCTTACAGCAAAAAAATTAATGAATTCTCATTTAATGCTTCTGTAAACTTTACAAAAGTAAATAACAAATTGGTGTCTTTAGGAAATGGTCAAAACGAAAACATCGTTGGAAATACAATGACAAGAGCAGGATCTCCTGTAGGAATGTGGTATGTATTGCAAACTGATGGATTGTTTCAAAATCAAGCTGAAATAGCCAACTATAAAAATGCTGACGGAAAAGTAATTATGCCAGGTGCAGTACCAGGAGATATCCGTTTTAAAGATGTTAATGGCGACGGACAAATTACAAGTGATGACAAAGCAATTGTTGGAAGCCCGTGGCCTGAATTTGAGATGGGTTTAAATGCAGGAGCAGAATACAAAGGTTTTGATTTTTCTATGAACTGGATTGCTTCTCACGGAGCAACTGTTTATGACGGTTTTAGAAGCGTTGTAGATCGTTTTGACGACAATAGTAATTACAGAGCAGGAATTCAGCCGTGGACACCTGAGAACCCAAATACTGATTTCCCGAGAGTAACAAAAGGTTCAACTTTAAACTCAAGAGGAGATAGTGACCGATTCTTAGAAAATGGCGATTTTATCAGACTTAAATATATTGGGTTTGGTTATAATTTGCCAGAACGTATCTTGAATAAATCAGGAATTGCAAGAGCAAGATTAACATTATCAGCACAAAATATTATTACAATTACAAAATACAAAGGTTTAGATCCTGAATTTTCAAACGGTAATATTTTTGAAAGAGGTGTAGATAACGGAGCTTTCCCAAATCTTAGAACATATTCTTTTGGAGTTGAATTTAGCTTTTAATTAAAAAAATAGGATAATGAAAAAAATAATAATAACAACCGTAGTTTTTCTAGGTCTCTTTTTTACATCATCTTGTGAAAATGAATTAGATCTGAACAGCCCAAATGATATAACAGTAGATCAATATTGGAAAACTGAAAGTGATGCACAAGCTGGTGTTAACTCTATTTATGCCATGTTTTATAAAGATGGATTATGGGCAAGATGGATTTATTTCCGTCTGGATTTAACTTCTGATGAAGGATTTAGTAACAGCCCGTGGACAGAATTGGCAGATTGGACAAGATTCAATTATATCAATTATAATTTCTGGGAAGGAAATGCAGTAACATGGAGAGATACTTATAAAGCTGTTTTTAGATGTAATCAGGTTTTGGCGAATGTGCCTAATATTACATTTCAAAATGAAGACGATAAAAAGAAAATTTTGGCACAGGCTAAATTTTTCAGAGCCTTACATTACTATTACGCCGGAATTCTTTGGGAAAATATTCCTTTAGTGTTGGATCCTTCTACGCCGGCTGATTTACCCCAGCAAAGAAACGTAACCGAAGTTTGGGCACAGGTTGAAAAAGATTTAAATGAGGCTTTCGCCGATTTGCCTGTTTCATGGTCAGGTGACCAAACCGGACGTCCTGATAAAGGTGCTGCAAAAGCTTTTCTGGCAAAAGTATACATGCAACAGCATAAATGGGCAGAGGCAAAAGGGGCTCTGGAATATTTAATTACCGGTCCTGGTGCCAAGTACAATTTAGTAGCAAATTACAGAGACAACTTTACAGACGTAAATGAAAACAACATCGAATCTGTATTTGAAATTCAGTTTGGAGATCAAAGAAAAGGAGGAACTGGAGAAGATCAAAATGCTGCAGTTTCCAGTAATCGCAGTCAATTTTTTGCACCAAGAGGAATTGGATGGTCAGACGGACAAGCTCGTTTCTGGTTAGTAAATGCATTTAAACAAGAAAAAAATAAAGACGGAAATCTGGATGCAAGATTAAGATATACCTTATACTATCCTGGCCTACTAGCTGATTTTGGAGACAAAACATACGGTAAAAACTGGGAGTGGGGCAATGATGAAGCCTGGTTTAGAAAAGGAAGCCGTGATTATTACAGAAACAACGAAGATTATTACAATCAGGTAAATTACAGATTGGTTCGTTACGCAGATATCTTATTGCGTTATGCCGAAGTGCTGAACGAATTAGGAAATACAGCTGGCGCTTATCAATATGTTGATTTAGTAAGAGCACGTTCAAACATGAACACACTAGCGGTCGCACATCCTGAAATTGGAAATGATCACGATAAATTTTTAGAAAGATTAAAAACAGAAAGAGTTTTAGAATTGGCCGGAGAAAGTGTTCGCTGGGAAGATTTAAAACGTTGGGGTGATTTAAATACTCAGGCTTCTGTGGATAAAATTGCGCTTCGTGATCCTGATTTTAAAAACTTTACAGTAGGTAAAAACCAAAGATTACCAATTCCGCAGGTTGATGTGGATAATAATCCAAACCTGGATCAACACGCTGAATATTAAAATAGTTTAAAGGGAATCAGATTCAATAAATCTGATTCCCTTATAAAAAGAACGATCGTTCATAATAACAAAATTTATAATGAAAAAAGTAAAATTGTGTCTGACATTAATGTTGGCAGGACTAGTATTGCTTAGTTGCAACAACAAAAAAAATAATACTGAAGAAAGTAAAAGTGAAACCGCTAAAATCGAAAAAAGAGAAATCTGGACAAAAGATCAGGCCAATACATGGTATGCAGAACAACCTTGGTTAGTAGGGGCAAATTATTATCCTAGCACAGCTATAAATCAGTTAGAGATGTGGCAGGAAGATACATTCGATCCCAAAAGAATCGACCAGGAATTGGGCTGGGCAGAGGGTATTGGTATGAATGTAATGCGCGTTTACCTGCACGATTTATTGCATCAGCAAGATGCCGAAGGACTTTACAAACGCATGAATACATTTTTGGAAATTGCAGATAAACACCATATCAAAACGCTATTTGTTTTATTTGATTCGTGCTGGGATCCTTTTCCTGCTTTAGGAAAACAACATGTGCCAAAACCATACATACACAATTCAGGTTGGGTACAGAGTCCGGGACAAAAAGTTTTACAGGACAAAACACAATATCCGCGTTTAGAAAAATATGTAAAAGAAACCGTTGCAAAGTTCAAAGACGACAAACGTATTTTGGGTTGGGATGTCTGGAACGAACCGGATAATATGACCGGACCATCGTATGAAAAAATCGAAATCAAAAATAAAGTCGATTTGATTTTGCCGCTTTTAAAAGATGTTTTTGCCTGGGCAAGAGAAAGCAATCCGTCACAACCTTTAACCTCTGGGGTTTGGGTAGGAGACTGGAGCGATGAAGCAGAGATGAAACCAATGCACAAAATGCAGATCGAACAATCGGATGTGGTTTCTTTTCACAACTATAATACACCTGCAGATTTCGAAAAAGTAATAAAACAATTACAGCGTTACGGAAAACCGTTATTGTGTACTGAGTATATGGCAAGACCAAACGGAAGTACTTTTGAAGGATTTTTACCAATTGCAAAAAAATACAATGTTGGGATGATCAACTGGGGTTTTGTTGACGGAAAAACACAAACAAAATATGCCTGGGACAGCTGGACTAAAAAATACGATGCAGAGCCAAAACTATGGTTTCACGAAGTACTTAAAAACGACGGAACGCCTTATATAAAAGCAGAAACAGATTTGATTAAAAAGATGACTGCTGAGGCGAATAAGAAGAATTAGATAATTAATTCAATTAGATAATTAGTCAATTGACACATTTTAAAACCGATAAATATGATAAAGAAGCTTATTTTTCTGGGAATATTCTGGATTGGATTTTCCGCGAAAGCGCAACAGCCAGATCCGCCGGGACAAGTAAAAGGAAATGAAAAACCTAAAAATGAAGCCTATCTTTTTGCGCATATGACGCACAACGATTACGGCAGATTGTATTACTCTGTTAGTCTTGATGGTTTGCATTGGGAAAACTTAAACAGCGGAAAAAGAGTTTTTGAAGATTACAAAGGACATCCCGATATCTGCAAAGGGCCGGACGGGAAATACTACATTGCAGGAAACACTGGCGACGATGCAAAAACAATCAATATCTGGGTTTCAGAGGATTTAATTACGTGGAAAAAATACTCAGATTATACGCCGGATTTAAAAAGCACGCCAGATTATTCGAACGCTTTACAACGAATTGGTGCCCCAAAATTATACTACGACAAAGACTCAGAAAAGTTTATCATGACCTGGCACACGCCGCATCTTGATGGTACAAAAGAAGATCCGGAACGTTATTGGGCAAGTCAGCGAACTTTGTATGTTTTGTCTAAAGACTTAAAAACTTTCGAAGGAGCACCAAAACGTTTGTTCGACTGGGATATGGGAACCATAGATGTTTTTATCCGTAAAGTAGGTGATTCGTATTACGCTGTAATTAAAGATGAAACCTATCCAACTTTATACTGGACAACCGGAAAAACCATCCGAATCGCCAAATCAAAATCACTTTTAGGACCTTATTCTTTGCCCCAACAATCGATTAGTCCCAACTTTAGAGAAGCGCCAATGCTGATTCCTTCTCCGGATGATAAAATATGGTACATGTATTACGAGCAATATCCGGGAGTTTCTTACGGATTATCGATTGCAGATAACCTAAACGGTCCTTGGTTTCAAGCTTCAGGTTACACCTTTTTTGCCGATTGGGATAAATACAGTTTTCCTGAAAAAGTTCGTCATGGTTGTATGATCACCATTTCGAAAAAAGAATACGATGGTTTGGTGAAGAAATTTGGCCTCGTTAAAAAGTTATGAAATTATGAGTTATGAGTGAGGATTGGGGTCAATTCATAATTCATAACTCCAAACTCATAACTCAAAAAAATGGTTAGTTAAGTTAGTGTTTGAAATTACCAGGCTATGTGGATATAGTCTGGTAATTTATTTAGTAAAGAAGAAATTGAAATGGCAATAATTTTTAGAAGCATTGCACAAAACAAGATATAATGAATAAAAAAACAACTGTTTTACTGGCGCTTTTTATAAGCTGTCTGGTTCATGCACAATGGAAACCACAGGGAGATAAAATCAAAACAAAATGGGCGGAGCAGGTTGATCCTAATAAAACATTACCAGAATATCCCCGCCCGATTATGGAGCGCAGCCAATGGAAAAATTTAAATGGTTTGTGGAATTATGCCATTCAGGAATTTGGAAAAAAAGCACCTTCAAAATATGACGGGCAAATTTTGGTTCCGTTTGCGGTAGAATCCAGTTTGTCCGGTGTGATGAAAGATGTGGGAGCAAAAAATGAACTTTGGTATGAAACCCATTTTGCGCTTGAATCCAACTGGAACGGTAAAAATATCCTTTTGCATTTTGGTGCCGTAGACTGGAAAACAGAAGTATTTATTAATGATATAAAAGTAGGTTCGCATACAGGAGGTTACACTCCATTTTCGTTTGATATTACGCCTTTTATACAAAAAGGAAAAAATCAAAAACTGGTGGTGAAAGTTTGGGATCCGTCAAATGATGGTCCACAACCAAGAGGGAAACAAGTGAAAAATCCTGAAGGAATCTGGTACACACCGGTAACCGGAATTTGGCAGACGGTTTGGATAGAACCGGTAAATGCGAAAAATATTACAGCACTAAAAACAACTCCAAATATTGATCAGAATACGATAAGAATCAAAGCAGATGTTGCGGGTGCGGAAGCCGGAGATTTAGTCGAAATTACTGTTTTTGATGGCGATGCAGCAATCGCCAAAGAAAAAGCGGTTATTGGCGAAAGCAATGATATCGTATTAAATAACCTTAAATTATGGTCGCCGGAAAGTCCGTTTTTGTATCAGACAAAAATTCGTTTAATTAGTAATAATAAAGTGGTTGATGAGGTGAAAAGTTATTTTGCGATGCGAAAAATTGCATCAAAAAGAGATGAAAACGGCATTGTGAGAATGCAGTTAAATAACAAAGATTATTTTCAGTTTGGCCCATTAGATCAGGGTTGGTGGCCAGACGGTTTGTATACGGCGCCAACAGACGAAGCTCTGAAATACGATATTATTAAAACAAAAGAATTAGGTTTTAATATGATTCGTAAACACGTAAAAGTCGAACCGGAACGTTGGTACACGCACTGCGATCAGTTAGGGATTTTGGTTTGGCAGGATATGCCAAGCGGAGACGAACAGCCGCTTTGGCAAAACAGAAAATACTTTGAAGGAACCGAATTGCAGCGTTCAGCAAAATCAGAAGAAATCTATAGAAAAGAATGGCGAGAAATAATGGACCATTTGTATTCTTATCCTAGTATTGTTGTTTGGGTTCCGTTTAACGAAGCCTGGGGACAATTTAAAACGGTAGAAATTACCGAATGGACAAAAAATCACGATCCAAGCCGTTTAACCAATTCATCAAGTGGAGGAAATCATTTTCAAACCGGAGATATTCTTGATTTACACAATTATCCTGGACCGGAAATGTATTTGTATGATGCCAGAAGAGTCACTGTTTTAGGAGAATACGGCGGAATTGGTTTGCCACTCGAAGGTCATTTATGGAGAGCAAATGACAACTGGGGGTACATTAAATTTAAAAATGAAAGTGAAGTAACAGCGGAGTATATTAAATATGCTCAAATCCTGAAAAACTATGTAAAAACAGGATTTTCGGCAGCAGTTTATACTCAAACAACAGATGTAGAAGGAGAAGTAAATGGTTTCATGACCTACGACAGAAAAGTAGATAAAATGGATTTTAAAGCTATAAATAAAATTAATAGAGAGGTGATTGATGCTTTAAAACATTAAATAAGAGTTTTCTAGTTTGAGTAAACTTTGTCAAAGTTTCAAACCAAGAATGTAAGGAACTTTTGTAAAAGTTTAATTTTAAAGTTGTAACCTGATTTAATTTCTATATTCAAACATAGCCTGTGGTTTCAACCACGGGCTATGTTTGACAAGTTTACTTAAGAAAAGTAAATAACTGTTTAAATGCTATTAAACACATCGAAACATAGGTTTTTTGGAAAAAAAAGAGAAAGTAAAAGAAATAAGTTTTTAAACATAGGGATAAAGCATAGCCCGTAGTTTCAACTTTTGGGGAAATGTGATGACAAAAATACGTTTATCAATTTGTGCTTAAACACACACACAACAACAACAATAATAATAAATGAAAAAATACCTATTACTATTTTTACTAGTGGTTGTTTCAACCGGATATTCACAGCAAAAAACATTCACAAATCCCATTTTGCCATCGGGTGCAGACCCATATAGCACGTATTATAAAGGATATTACTATTACACGAATACTTTACAGAATCGATTAGAACTTTGGAAAACAAAAGATTTATCTGATCTGAAAAATGCTGAAAGTAAAGTTATTTGGACAGCTCCAAAAGGAACCGATTATTCGGCAGATATCTGGGCGCCTGAATTTCATATCATAAACGGAAAATGGTATTGCTATTTTGCAGCGGATAATGGTGACAACAACAATCACAGAATGTATGTTTTAGAAAATAAATCATCAGATCCGTTTAAAGGGAGTTTTGAATTTAAAGGAAAAATTGCTGCTAAAACCGATAAATGGGCAATTGACGGAAATGTGTTTGAACACAAAAAACAGCTGTACATGATTTGGGCAGGATGGGAAGGCAATACTAACGGACAGCAGAATATTTATATTGCCAAAATGAAAAATCCGCTTGAAATAGAAGGGGATCGTGTTATGATTTCTGCGCCAACAAACGATTGGGAAACACACGGGGCTTTGCATGATGATATCAATCCGGCACAGGTAAATGTAAATGAAGGACCTCAGTTTTTGTCCAGAAACAGTAAAATATTCATAGTGTTTTCGGCGAGCGGTTGCTGGACCGATTTCTACGCTTTGGGTTTATTAACTTTTAATGGTGGAGACAATTTATTAGATGCATCGGCATGGAAAAAATCGCCTGAACCTATTTTTAAACAATCTGATAAAAACAAAGTCTATGCACCGGGACACAATTCTTTCTTTAAATCTCCTGACGGAAAAGAAGACTGGATTTTATACCACGCCAATTCGAATCCGGGAGAAGGATGCGGCAATAAAAGATCACCAAGAATGCAGAAAATCGATTGGGATGCAAACGGATTTCCAGTTTTAGGAGAACCTGTAAGCGAAGCAACAAAATTGGCGCTGCCATCAAATTAGAAAACAATAAATACTAATCAGAGGATGATTGCTTTCGCTCCGGCGAACAGGTCTTCCTCGCAATGATATAAAAAATGAGAAATACTCAGATAGCGGCTGTTATCATGCTGGCACTTTTTCAGTTTAATTGTAAAGACGCTAAAAAAGAAAATGCAGCATCAAAAGAAACTGCTGAAAAAATAGCAGATTCGGCAAAAACAGTTTTAGAAACTAAAAACTTTGACACCATAATTGATGGTAAAAAAGTCAATTTATTTTGGATAGAAAACAAAGGAATCAAAGCGGCTTTTACCAATTATGGAGGAAGACTAGTGGGACTTTGGGTGGCTGATAAAAATGGAAAACCAACCGATGTTGTTGTTGGAATGAATAGTGCAACTGGCTTTAAAAATGCAACAGAACCTTATTTTGGAGCAACTATCGGAAGAGTTGGAAACCGAATTGCAAAGGGAAAATTTACATTGAAGGGAAAACAATATCAGGTTTCGCTAAACAATGGGAAAAATGCGTTGCATGGAGGTATAAAAGGTTTTCAGGATGTGGTTTGGGATGCTGTTAAAACCAACGAAAATACTTTGGTTTTTAGTTATGTTTCGCCAGATGGAGAACAAGGTTTTCCAGGGAATTTGAAGGTAAAAGTGACTTACACAATTACGGAGGATAATTCGGTAAAAATGGAATATGAAGCGACGACTGATAAAACTACCGTTGTTAATTTAACCAATCACGCTTTTTTCAATTTGAATGGAGAAGGAAGCGGCACGATTTTAAATCATGAATTACAAATTTATGCCAATGAATTTACACCGGTTGATGAAGGTTTGATTCCGAGTGGAGAATTGAAAGTGGTAAAAAATACACCATTTGATTTTACTTCAAAACATACTATTGGAGAGCGAATTGAAACCAAAGATAAGCAGTTAAAATTCGGAAAAGGATACGATCACAATTACGTTCTTAACGGAACAAAGAAAAACGGATTGAATCATGCCGCAACAATTTCTGGAGACAAATCAGGCATTATAATGGATGTTTTTACAGAAGAACCCGGATTGCAATTTTACAGCGGAAATTTTATGCAGTCTAAAAACACCTTTAAATCAGGTTCGAAAGATGATTTTAGAACGGCATTTGCTGTAGAAACACAACATTTTCCGGATGCACCCAATCAGCCAAAATTTGCACCGATTGTTTTAAAACCGGGACAAAAATATCATACGGTTTCTTATTATCAGTTTTCTGTGAAATGAGAGAATTAGATAATTAGAAAATGAGAGAATGGGAGGATGGAGAATGAAAAAATGACAAATTCTAATTGCTATGATGGATTAAAATCCATCATAGCAATATATTTCGTTCCTCTGGAACTTTTTAAAAAATTCCGGAGGAATGATTTGTTTTGTAGCAAGGGATTTTAATCCCTTGAAAAAAAAAGTTTCGTTCTCCGGTTAAAAAAAAACATTCCTATAAAATCTAAAACCAAAAAACATGAAAAAAATATTAAGCGTAATTACATTACTCTGCGTTTTTGCAGCCTGCTCGCAGGAAAAAAATACAGATAAACCTAAAGAAGAAGTCAAAGAAGAAACTAAAAAAAACACCATTTTATTGGCAGATCCTACCATTTTTTATAATAATGGGGTTTATTATTTATACGGCACGACATCAGGAAATATCCCAAATGGCGAAGGTTTTCAGGTGTATACGTCATCGGATTTAAAAGATTGGAAAGGGCCGGTTGGAGCGCAGAATGGTCTGGCTTTGAAAAAAGGAGATTCTTATGGAGATAAAGGTTTTTGGGCACCACAGGTTCTTTCGTATAAAAACAAATTTTATATGATTTATACGGCCAATGAAAACATTGCTACAGCAGTTAGTGATAGTCCGCTAGGGCCGTTTAAGAGTGAAACTAAAGAACCAATTATTAAAACAGGAAATCAGATTGATCCGTTTGTTTTTATCGATGAGAACGGAAAAAAATATTTATATTTTGTGAAATTAACAAACGGAAACCGAATTTTTGCAGCGGAAATAAATGATGATCTTCAAAGTATTAAACCAGAAACGCTAACAGAATGTATCTCCGGAACTTTGCCTTGGGAGAATACTGAAAATACAAATTGGCCGGTTACAGAAGGACCAACGGTTTTAAAACACAACGGTTTGTATTATCTGATTTATTCGGCAAATGATTTTAGAAATATTGATTATGCGGTTGGTTACGCTACGAGTAAAAGTGCGTTTGGGCCTTGGGAAAAATCAAAAGATAGTCCAATTATTAGTCGAAAAAATACCAGTCAAAACGGAATTGGTCATGGAGATATTTTTTGGGACAAAGATCAAAAAATGCATTATGTGTTGCATACGCATTTTAGTAAAAGCGCTGTTTCTCCTCGAAAAGCCGCCATTATTGATGTTGAGTTTGTAGGGAATGAATTAAAAGCAGTTAATAATAGTTTTAGTTTTTTGAATAATTAAAAAAGGAATTTTGATAGGATGCAAATTACCATTGAGAGGTTTCTCCACATCACTACTTTCTTTAAAAATAAATTTTAATTAACTTTTTAAAGGTTTTTTATAAAACTTAAAGTGTTGATTTTTACTTTTTGAAAGTATAATTAGATTATTGGATTTTCGGACTTCTTATTCCATTCTTAAAATGGCCTTTTTAAAATTAAAACAATTGTGGGTAAATTAATTTCACAACATTACCCTTTTAGTGATAGGGAGAGCAGGATTCGAACCATAAGCTCGGAACCCTTTCTCTCCTACATTTTCAATTATTAGATTTTTTTTAAACCTGCTAAAGGTTTTAGTTGTGGTAAAATTTAAAAAATAGTGTTTGATTTGATAATTTTTATTGAAGAAGTATGATATATCTGTCTTCCAAAAGTGCTCTATATTTTTCTTTGTACTCTTCTGATAAGAATGACTTATCAATCCATTGAATGGCTATGTTTTTGTTCATTAAGAAACGTTTTTTAATACTTCCAATTTGTTTGTCGTTTAACTCTAACATTTTACCTAATCGTTCGAAATTTTCCCATTTGATCTTTTTCTTTTTTCCTTCAAGAGTCAAAGCGAGTTCTTCGGTATCGTCTGGATTGACTATAGCTACGTTTAGGAGATCATATGCTGGGGCTAATGTCCATTTATCCCCTATATTTATCATGGAGAAGTTTTTAAGATGCATGTCGTTGTTTCCTGTCAAAAAGCTGAAAATAGCTAATTCCAGAAAGTAAACTTTATCCAACAAAGTATTATCTGAATACTCGTTAAGAGCTTTGCCTATTTTTTCCATTGAGCTTTTGTATTTATCAAAAGCTTCGGTAATTTGGAACATATCTAGCATATGGGTTTTTTCTCCTGAATCTGTTCTGTCAATACGTTTTGTAATATAAGAAAGCTCTCCTGATTGCAACCGTATCAAACTTGATTTTACTACATTTATGCCGAAGGCTTCAGCAATACGCATCGTTAGGTGTTCGTTTTCTGGCATTTCGGGAAAGTGATCGGATGGTGGTTTGAAAATATAATTCCCTCCTAAAGCACCCACTACGGTAAGACGTCCTTTGTTTCCTTCCTGAATAGTGTCATCTATTAATGATAAGGAAAGCTTAGGTTGCACTCCTGGAACAGCTATGCTTCTTTCTACTACATTTTTTGCCAATTCAACCATTTGTTTCAGAGAATGTTCAAATAATGGCTGCTGTTTGGTTCCGAAAAAATCCAGACTGCACTGTTCGTGAAAATCTCCGGTTGTATTTTCATCCAATACTTTGTAACAATATAAGCACTTTTTATTATTCATTTTCCTGTGGTATTGGTTGGACACTTACAGCTCCGATACAGTTATGGCAACATGCTAAAAGCAAGCCCATGCGGTCATTTTGATTGATTTTCCAGTTTTTTGAAGCAATATCTAATAGCCATCCTTCAGGAATTAATCCTTCAAAAAAAGGAAATAGACGTTTGTCGCTATAAGGTTTTGGGGTTACCGGCATAGTAAACGTGAGAAACTGCTTTGGATGCTCTTTAATATGTTTTTCTTCGTATTGAAAAACATACTCACCTTCGTCAGTTTCTGTGAGTATTCCTGCTAAGAGGTCTTTATAGTATATAGCCGCTTTTCTCATCCTTACTATTTATTGGTTTTGGATAATTCTCTTGCATTAACTGGTGCCAGGGTATGTCCAAACATTTTGAGTACTTGGTTTACTTTTTCCAGATTAAGGTTTTCTTTCCCTTGTTCAATTTTTCGGATTACAGTTAGCGCTACTCCAGCACGCTCAGCAAAAGCCTCTTGTGTTAGGTTTACTTCTTTTCTTTTTTCTTTTACAAAATCTGCAAGTGTCATAATTATATGCTTTTACAACGAATTTAAGCAAATATAATAATTTATATGCTTAAACATATAAAATGTGTGTGTAATTGTTAATTATATCTTTAAACATATAATGTTTATTAAGCTGTCTTTTAATGTATTGATTATCTTAGGGCGAATTTCTCTCAACGCTGTTGAGAGTTTTACATTAAATAATACTCCTTTAAAATTTCTAAAGTTTTTTATTTTTGACAGATACTTTGCTTATTTTTATTAAATATTAAAAACCTTAATTAATTGCTCAAATAATTCTTTTACGTTTACATTTCCAGCACCCATTTCTTTAAAAATTTGTTTATCTGGTAAATCTGTTTTTACAGCTTCGGTAAAATTTGCTATATCTGCTTTTACACTTGTAGGAATTGTGAAATTATCTTCAGGTGTTAATAATAATAACAATCTGAATACATCTATTTTGTGCTTACGTAACTGTCTTTCATCAATCTTTTCTCCATTCTCTTTTCGGGTTTTATAATCTAGGAATGCTTTTGCTTTTAAACCTATTAAAGCCTCTGTATTGGCTAAATGGATGTCGTTATCTAATTGGCTATGTTTGATTGTAAAATTGTAATAATCATCATCCATTAATATTGCTGAAAGGCTTGAAATTTCGGTATCTACTGGAATTGGCGTTAGATGTGCTTGTTCTTCTAAATCTAACAAATCTGGGATTCTTGAAAACAATTCAATTTGAAATGGAAATTCTTCTACTTGAGGTTTTTGAAAACGATAGTATTTTCGGTCTTCTTCGCTTTTTTCTTTTACTTCATAATTTCCTTGTTTAATAAACTCCCAAAAGTGAGTTGCAAATTCAGGACTTAAAGCTTCGATTACTAAAATGATATCGATGTCTTTTGTTGCTCTTGGTGTAAGTCCTACATTATTAATAACAATATCACAAGCGGTTCCGCCAATGATAATATAGTTGTCTGTGAATTCTTTAAAGTGTTGTCTGAAAATTTCTAAACCTCTTACCATATGTATTTTTCAATTATTTGGTCTAATGCCATATCTGTTCTTTCGTCAATAAATCTGTCTTTTAAACTTAAATATAAAGACAGTGGATCTACATTATTTTTCTTTGTGATTCCTTTTGTGATTAGTTCCGGATTGTATTTCCAAACTTCTAATGCAAAATTTCCATTTTCATTATTCAGATTAACTAACTTATTGTTTTTCTCTAACTCGTAAAATTGTTTTTTCTCTATAGCAAAATATTCTAATGCACTTGGATTCATATCCGTATATTCTTCTAGTGCAGTTGTATTAGATTTTAATAATCCTTTTGGCTTTTCATCAACATAAACAGTTTTCATAACTGGGTTAATTAATAATCGTTCACTATCTCCCCAAAGCTTTTGCAGGTCTTTTTCGAAAATAATATTCTTTTCTTTTGTTCCTTCAACTTTCACTATCGCTAATCTTCTCAGATTTTCTATTGCTTTAGTTATTCCCATTTGGGTGTATTGTAACTTTTCTGCTAGTTCTTTGAATGTATATTGGCTTAAATTATCGTCTTTGTGTAAAATTTGATATAGTAAGATTAGCTGAGCTGAGGGCAGTAACAAGAAAGATTTTTTAAATTCCTTTTCTTTCTCGTAATCTTGAATATCTATTAATAATTCTGTTAGATACATTTGCTTCCCAGGAATAATGAAACTGATTTTATGCTCTATTAGTCGTTTACGATTTAGTGCGCTTATAGTATCAGTAACTATAATTATTCTTTTTTCAAGCTTTTTTTGAATTTCTACTATTTGCTTTCTCAATTGGCTTGCATTGAGAGTATCTTCTTTATTAAGTTCCAATAAAATTAATTCGTGATTACTTAAAGTAGTGCTATAGAATTTAAAATTGCTCTTGAATATAAAAGGCAACTTATTCAATTGTTCATTTTGCAACTCTTTTATTTCGAGTTGTACGCCAAGTATTTGTTGGATATAGTCTTTTAATTTTTCCATAATAAATTAGAATAAACTAATAAAATTAACAATAAACCACATAGGTTTATTGTGCAAATATAGGTTTATTATATTGAAAATTAATTTATTAATGAATAAAGTACAGCGATTATTGTATAAAAGAAATCAGTTTATATCGAAATAATAGCTTTATCATTAAATCCTGTATTTTCATTGTACTTAATATATCCTAATTGATTGGTTATTAGTTTTGTATTTCCAATCTCAAAATCAGCAAGGTTGACGTGATGGTGTCCGTAAATCCAATAATCAATATTACTACCTTCAATGAGTTTTTCTAATTCCGAAGCAAAAGCTTCATTGATATTGCTATTGGCATATTTCTCAGGATAGTTAATAAATGTTGGCGCATGATGGGTTACAACAACTGTTTTTTTATTTGATTTTTCATTTAATGCGTTTTGTAAAAATTCTACACTTTTTTGGTGTAATAGATTGTAATCATCAACATTTAATAATCTCTCAGTAAAATTAATTACTTTAAAATCGGAAAGGCTTTGTTGAATTAGCCACCGCCTTGTTTCTGAAATATTTGACCAAAGGGTAGAAAAAATAATATTTACACCCAAAATTTCTTTCATACAGTTGTTTACTAAAATTATATTCTCTCGGATTTGGATATCTAAAGAACCACTTTTTTTAGCAATGTCATAATAGTAATATTCATGATTTCCTGGTATCCAGAAAGTCATTTTGAAATTACTAGAAATATAGTCGAAGAAATCTTGATGTTTATCAATTATAGCGAATGGAACTATATCTCCAGCTAAAATTAGAATATCTGCTTCTGGTTTTATAGGATTGTCAACTATGTGTTTTTTGTTCTCTGGGAACTCTAGATGGAGGTCTGAGCAGTATTGGATTTTCATTTACAAAACAGGTTTTATTTTTAATCAACAATAGTTAATTTATCGCAATCGCTTTTACAATTTAATATTTTTTTGAAATATTAATACTTATTGCATTGTTTATTTTTTATCCTTTACGAAGATACTCATATTGGTGGGTTCAATTGAAATTTTATCTTTTTTGTCAATTTTGTCAATCGAATTTGAACTAAAAATTTGATATCCTGAATAAATTGTAAATCATAAGAATAGGATTTCTCATCATAATGTAAAAAATCAATCGTTTTTGTCTAAATTGCCTAAGATAAAATTGTTTTCCCCAACTGGGTTTCCTCGTCGCGCTAATTCCGAAAACAATTCACTGCCGTTCAATTGGTAAATATGAATGTGTTTAAATTTGTATATTCGGTTGTGTTAAAATTAGTAAACAGGATTAGTTTTAAAAACTAAAAAGAATATACTTTTTGTGTCCATGTCAATTGCGTCCGCACTGCGGACGCAATTGGAAATGTACTGCAAAATTTGTGATATATTTCAAATGGTATTTTTGTTCTAAATGGATTGAAGTTCTTTAAGAGGTTTCAAATTCAGGAGCTCCTTTATAAAAAAAATCACTTAAACTTAGATTTCAGTTTCTCCATATCTTCCATTATATTCACATCCAAAACTTTCGCATAATGCTGAGTCTGTTTGGTGTTGGTATGCCCCATCATAGCAGATACGTTTTCAAGTCTTACTCCATTTCCTAGAGTGACTGTAGTGGCAAAAGTATGTCTGGCAACATACCATGTAAGATGTTTGTCTATGCCGCAGACATCAGCGATTTCCTTTAGATAGGCATTCATTTTCTGATTGGATATTTTCGGGATAAGACCTTTCTGCTGATTTTTATATTTAGAAATAATTTTCTCAACGGTAGGCAGTACCGGGACATTGGCCCTGATGGCAGTTTTCGCTCTGCTGGTCATAATCCATAAATTTCCTGTCGAATCTTCTGATAAGTTTCTTTCGGTCAGCTCCAAGGCATCGACAGGGGCATAACCTGTGTAGCAGCTGAAAAGGAATATATCCTTCACCTTTTCCAGACGGGGAGTTGGAAATATTTTGTTCTCGATTGTATTCAGTTCCTGCTGGGTTAGGAAAACAGCATCTTTTATGCTCAGCCTGCCGTCATAAATGTTGAATGGGTTTTTTATGATCAAGTCCATTTTAATGGCGTAATTGCATGCAGTTTTATACATTTTCATATATTTTACCACCGAATTGTTTTTGATACCTGTCTGGTCTTTAAAACTGCTCTCATATTTAAGATACTGCTCCAATTTAAAGACAAACGAGCTTGATAATTCAGATGCGAGCAGATCTTCCTTTTTGTAGGTGCTGGTGATGAAATCCAAAAGTAAATCCTTTGCTCTTTTGTACTTCTGCAGTGAAGCCGGTGCGCGTTCTCCAGAATTGACTCTTTTGGTGAAAAATAAGTTGTAAGTGTCCATAATCTCAATTATGGTTGGGCCTTCAGGTTGGTCGATTTTGACTTTTCCTGTGAGTTCAGCTTTTAGTAAATCTAGGTCAACTTCGGGATCAATTCTGAAGAGTTCAGTAAACTTTTTTTCGGCATTGAGCTGCATAAGTTCAAGAGAGCTTTTAATTACCTTCTCTTTTTCCGCTTTCAGTGTATTTTTCAGGTGGTTTGTCTGGATCCATTTTTCTTTCGAGATAAATTTTCCCGACGCGATTGTAATTATTTTGTTTTTATAAGAAAGTCTTAGGATAATAGAGCTTTCTCCGTCGCGGTTAACTCTGCCGGATTTTAGCAGAAAAATTGTTTTTAACATGTTATCTAGTTTTAAAATTAATAATCAAATTGAATTAATAATTTTAAGAGAGCCCATTAACAGCAGGGAATTCCCGGGGAATTCTTTTGTTTTAGTGGTCCAATTTTGAGAAAAAAGATCTCAAAAAAAGTGGGTCACTAATTGTGCCACCATTCTTTGATAAAACATGTGCTTTTTGAAAAGTGTGTAAAAACGAAAAAGCCTTTAAACACTAGTGTTTAAAGGCTTTTGACTTTTAAAGTTTCTTCTGAAACTTCTACTGGCGGAGAAAGAGGGATTCGAACCCCCGGACCTGTTACAGTCAACAGTTTTCAAGACTGCCGCATTCGACCGCTCTGCCATTTCTCCAGTATGTCGCGATCATTTGCTGATTGCGAGTGCAAATATAAGACGCTTTTCCGGTTCTCAAAACTTTTTTTAGACTTTTTTTTAGGTTCTTTTGAAATAACTTTCAAGTGTCTAATTATCAGTATTTATGAAAAAGATATTTTTAGAAAAATTATTCTAAGTCGTCCAAAACGGGCACTGGTTTTTTGTTTTCATCTACTGCAACAAACGAAAAAGTTCCTGAAACTACGGTTTCGCGAAGCTCAGAATACATTTGCTCCATAAAAATATCAACGTGAATTTTGCAGCTCGTTCTTCCAACGCTCACTACTTTGGCTACCAATTCGATTAAAGTTCCGGCAGGAATTGCTTTTTTAAAGTCAATTTGACCAGTTGAAATCGTTACAACCTTCTTTCTACTAAATCTTGTTGCGCAAATAAAAGCAACTTCATCCATAAGATGAAGCGCTGTACCTCCAAATAAAGTATCATAATGATTTGTTGTACTCGGAAAAACTGCTTTAAAAATATGCGTTTCTGATTTTATGATTCTTTCTTCTAATGTCCCCATATTAGTAGCTTACGTATTCAGTAATTTCAAGTCCGTAACCAATCATTCCAACACGTTTTGTTTGCTCTGTATTAGAAACTAATCTAATTTTAGAAATATCAATATCATGCAAGATTTGAGCTCCAATTCCGTAATCTTTACTGTCAATAATTACTTTTGGTGCTTTCATTATACCTTCAGCCTGCAATGTTTTAAGTTCTGCAATTCTATTTAAAAGATTTACAGCAGTCATATCCTGATTGATAAACAAAACAGCTCCCTTTCCATTTTCGTTAATCACCTTAAACATATCGTCTAATTGTTGTTCTGCATTATTAGTCAAAGTGCCTAATAAGTCATTATTTACTTGCGAAGAATTGATTCTTGTCAAAATTGGTTCCCCAAGATTCCAAGTTCCTTTAGTTAAAGCAATATGAATTTGTTTGTTTGTAGTTTGTTCGTACGCTCTTAGTCTGAAAGTTCCAAAACGAGTTTCGATATCAAAGTCTTCTTTTTTAACGATCAAGCTATCGTGTTGCATTCTGTATGCAACTAAATCTTCAATAGAAACTAATTTTAAATTAAATTTCTTCGCCACTTTTACTAATTCCGGTAAACGTGACATAGTTCCGTCTTCGTTTAAGATTTCGCAAATAACTCCAGCTGATTTAAATCCAGCCAGTCTAGCAAAGTCAATTGCAGCCTCTGTATGGCCGGTTCTTCTTAAAACACCACCTTGTTTTGCGACCAATGGAAAAATGTGTCCAGGCCTTGCCAATTCATGTGGTTTAATGTTTGAATCTGTCAACGCCAAAACAGTTTTAGATCTGTCAGATGCAGAAATTCCAGTCGTTACGCCGTGTCCTTTTAAATCTACTGAAACCGTAAATGCAGTTTCCATATGGTCAGTGTTATTGGTAACCATTGGTCTTAAATCCAATTCTTTACAACGGCTTTCAGTTAATGGAGCGCAAATTAATCCACGTCCGTGAGTCGCCATAAAATTGATCATTTCAGGAGTTACTTTTTCGGCCGCAGCCAAAAAATCACCTTCATTTTCACGATCTTCATCATCGACTACAATGATTACTTTACCTTGACGAATATCTTCTATAGCTTCTTCAATGGTATTCAGTTGTATTTTTGTTGTTGACATAGTTATTTTTGATTTTGAGCAGGAAAAAACCGCTTGGAAATTTTTTGAAATAGTTGCGATATTGGAGTAGTAATTGCATCAAAGTTTATTAATCCGTTATCGTTTGTTGCACGATACGTTAATAATATAGCCAATGGTGACAATACAAAAGAAGACATCCATGAACCCATAAACGGAGTCATTCCGCCCTCTTGTGCGACTCTTTTTCCAAAAGTATTTATAAAGTGGAAAGTAATAAAAATCAAAACGGCAAAGACAATCGGTAAGCCAAGTCCTCCTTTTCGGATAATTGCACCTAATGGCGCTCCAATGAAAAACATTAAAAAACAGGCAAAAGCAATGACAAACTTTTCGTATAAAGCGGTTAAGTGTTTGTTTATTTCTCGTTCCTTATCTCTTAAGTCTTTTTGGGTTGTTTCAATAGAATAAATATTACTAGTTACATTACTAGTAGCCATTCTTAAAATATCCGATTTTTGTTTGTTATCATATAAAGATAAAAGATTGTCCGGTAAAGGTTTCTTTTTTATATCTGATTTTATTGGTGATATGGATTTTCTAATTCCAACACGTTGATTGATGTTTTCTGAAAAAGAGATTATTTCATTATCCAAGTTTTTGCTTAAAGAGTCTAAAGTATAACGTAACTCATTAACATTTAGCATCGTGTTGGTGCTTTCCATATTCTCTTGGTTTTCATCAACTTTATTTAATTCAGATAAGTCAATATTGATGATTTGCTTTTTAAAAGCCCCTTTTATAAAAGGCAATTTGGCACGATCTTCATATTTTTTTGGAGTAACATCTTGATAGTAGTATCCGTCATTTAAAACTAATTTTAAAATACTGGATTTTTCGTTACTCATTAATTCTCCACTTTTGGCCTTAATAACAGTTTTGTTTTCACCGCTGCCACTTGGTTTTTCGTGAATTGTAACACCGGTTAAAACATTTCCATTTTCACCAGATTTTTTATTAACCTTAATATTATAAAAGCCAACGTCGTTAAATTGACCTTCGGCAATTGCCATTGCTGGCTTCACTTGGGCAATGTTTTTTCGGAAATTCATAAATTTATATTCCGCGTAAGGGATCACATTATTGGCAAACCAAAAAGCGACAATACTTAGTACAAATATAAATACGATTAAACCTCGCATTGCTCTTTGAAGTGATATCCCGGAAGATTTCATAGCTGCGAATTCGTAGTTTTCGGCTAAATTTCCAAAAGTCATTATGGATGCCAGTAAAACCGATAATGGTAAAACCAAAGGAATGATCCTGGGCATCGAGAATAACAGGAATTTTACAACCAATAATAAATCCAAATCTTTACCAGCAAGTTCTGAAATAAAGAGCCAAACGGTTTGAAGTATGAATATAAAAAAAAGGATTACGAATACCGTAGTAAATGTAATCAGAAATGTTTTTAGTAAGTATTTGTCTAAAATTTTCAACCTTGAATTAGTCTAATTTATTGATGTAGTATTTTGGGTATTTGCTCGCTACAAATGTAAATTGATTTTTTGATAAAGGCTGATTGGTTTTGAAAGAATTAACCGTTAAAGTGGTTTTTGTTCCATTTTTTCCTGTTTCAATCAAATTATAGATGTGTTTTGTTTGAACATCGATACCTAAAAGAATCTCTTTTCTTTGATCTTTAGAATTTGTAGGTGCTAATTTAATGTATTGGATTTTTCTTCCTTTAACATTTTGAACAATATCCATATTGTATTTGTAGCCTGAGTTGAAAAAAGTAAGCATTTTTGAAGGCGTAATAGCATTATCGTCTTTTTCGTTTACTTTAGAAACAGTAACTTCTTCGTCTTCCGGATTAATTGTATATGTTTTTTGACCATCAAAAATTTTTGTAACTCCCATAAAATTCAATACATATTGATTTCCTTTCATAGTTACATTTCCTTTGCTGTCTTGGTTGATATTTTCTTTAGCGTTGTTTAAAGAGTATTTAAAATCGATAACAATATTGTCGTAGCTTTTTATTTTTGAAGTTACTTCGTTCAATAAATCTTTTGCTTTTTTATCCTGAGCCTGAATAGAAGTGAAGCTTAAAAGCAATAAAACTGCAATTTGTAAGCACTTTTTAGTCATCTTAGTAATAGAATTGGTGTGGATTTCCTGAATTTTTGTTTTCATGATGGGGTTAATTTTGTTCATTATTAAAAAATTGATCAAGAGAACTTAAGTCAGATATGTTCACACTTCTTGCTTTACTGCCTTCAAAAGGTCCAACAATTCCTGCTGCTTCCAGCTGATCGATCAAACGACCGGCTCTGTTGTAACCCAATTTTAATTTTCTTTGCAATAATGAAGCAGAACCTTGTTGTGCATTGACAATAATCTCTGCAGCTTCTCTAAATAAGGTATCTCTATCGGAAATATCAACATCAAGATTGATGCCAGTTTCTTCCCCAACGAACTCAGGAAGTAAATAAGCTGTGGCATATGCTTTTTGTGAGCCAATAAAATCAGTGATTTTTTCGACTTCTGGAGTGTCAATGAAAGCACATTGTACACGAACAACATCATTTCCATTGGTGTACAATAAATCTCCTCGACCAATTAACTGATCTGCTCCTTGAGTATCTAAAATCGTTCTGGAGTCAATTTTTGAAGTTACTCTAAAGGCAATCCTCGCAGGGAAATTGGCTTTAATTAAACCTGTAATGACGTTTACAGATGGTCTTTGGGTTGCAATAATTAAGTGAATACCAATAGCACGCGCCAATTGAGCCAAACGAGCAATTGGAATTTCGACTTCTTTACCGGCAGTCATAATCAAATCGGCAAACTCATCGACTACTAATATAATATAAGGTAAAAAACGGTGTCCTGCCTCAGGGTTTAATTTTCTAGCTTTAAATTTATCGTTGTATTCTTTGATATTACGAACCATCGCGTCTTTTAATAAAGAGTAACGATTGTCCATCTCTACACAAAGGGAATTTAATGTGTTTACAACTTTTGCATTATCTGTAATGATAGCATCATCAGTATCAGGAAGTTTGGCTAAATAATGTCTTTCAATTTTGTTGAATAACGTTAACTCTACTTTTTTTGGATCAACCAAAACAAATTTTACTTCAGCTGGATGCTTTTTGTATAAAAGAGAAGTTAATACGGCGTTTAGTCCAACAGATTTTCCCTGTCCTGTAGCACCTGCCATCAGTAAGTGAGGCATTTTAGCTAAATCGACAACAAAAGTTTCGTTTGAAATTGTTTTACCCAATGCAATTGGAAGCTCCATCTCAGCTTCCTGAAATTTAGCCGATCCAATAACGCTTTTCATTGAAACCATAGTTGGATTCTTGTTTGGAACCTCAATACCAATAGTTCCTTTTCCAGGAATTGGAGCAATAATACGAATTCCCAATGCCGAAAGTGATAAAGCAATATCGTCTTCTAAACTTTTAATTTTAGAGATTCTGATTCCTGCTTCCGGTACAATTTCATATAAAGTTACCGATGGACCAACAGTAGCTTTAATCTGTGCAATTTCAATTTTGTAGTTACGAAGTGTATCTACAATTTTGTTTTTATTTTCTTCTAATTCTTCCTGATTAATAGTAATTCCTCCAGTCGAATATTCTTTTAATAAATCGATTGTTGGGAATTTGTAATTTGATAAATCTAAAGTAGGGTCAAATAATCCAAAATCAGCTACTAAACGAGAAGCCAGATTTTCTTCGATAATATCTTCTTCTTCAGCTTTTTCAATAACAAATTCTTCCGTGTGAACTGTAGTAGGAGCTACTGTCACTGGTTTGATATCCATTTGAACTGGTTTTACAACCGGATTCAAATCTATTTCTGATGAATTTGAAATAGTTGGTTTTAAAGCTTCTTTGTTGATTTCGAATTGAGTGTCCTGAGTTTTTAAGTGAATGTGGTCTAATTCAGGATCTTCTTCGATAGCAAATTCTTCTAAATTGTATGCGCTTTCAGGTTGTTGAGGCGTTTTTATAGAATTTAATTCTGATTTGAATTCTTTTTTAGTAGAATCAAAATATGACTGAATTTTTTCAGGTGATAATTTAATTTTAAAGATCAGATAAATGATTAAACCAAAAAGCAGGGTCAATAAAGTTCCTGTTTTTCCAATGTAATCCTGAAGAAATAAATTAAGTTCATAACCAATTGTTCCGCCTAATTCAGGAGCTGAAGTGGCAAAAAATCCAAATAGAACAGAAACAATAATGATGGCAAATAAATCCCAAAACCAAATGCTTTTTAGTTTTTTGGTTGACATTTCTAAAGCTAGAAATAATCCGGTTAAGAAAAATAAACGAACTAATACAAAAGAAGCAAGACCGAAACCTCTGTATACTATAATATCAGCGAGATAGGCTCCGAATTTTCCAAGCCAGTTCTCTACAATTTCTGTACGATCTCCAATCTGGCTTACTGCACTTTGGTCAGATTGCCATTGTCCGTTGACGTAAAAAGAAATAAATGCAACTAATAATGCAACTGAAAAGAGTACCAAAAGGCATCCCAAAACAAATTTTTGTTGTTTGGTTAGTTTCCAAGATTTTAATGTCTCAGCTTTTGATTCGTTTTTTTTGTCTGAAGTTTCTTTTTTGGTTGTTTTTGCCATTCTTGCGTTTCCTATTGCCTATACAAATTTTGGTATATAAATAATCAAGCCTATTGCTATTGCTGTCAATGCGGCAAAAAATACTGCTCCTGCGGCAATATCTTTAATAAAACCGATTCTTTCATGATAATTAGGATGAATAAAATCAGCAATTTTTTCGACTGCTGTGTTCAATCCTTCAATACTTAAAACTAAACCAATTGCTAAGGTTTGACAAAGCCATTCAGTTTGTGAAATATGAAAATAGAATCCGGCAATGGTCATTATAATTCCCAATGAGAATTGAACCATAATGCTGTGTTCTGTTCGAATAAGTTTTACGGCACCGTTAAAAGCATAAGTCATGCTTTTAAGTCGGCCTGTAACAAAAGTATTATCTTTTTGAAATTCCATTTATTGGTATTATAGTGCTGCTAAAGCTGCTTCGTAATTTGGTTCGTTAGCTATTTCAGCAACTTGTTCTGTATGCGTGATTTTTCCGTTTTCATCAACAACAATAATAGCTCTTGAGTGTAAACCAGTTAATGGTCCGTCAACGATTTCTAAACCGTTTGCTTTACCAAAAGCTCCCGCTTGAAAATCAGATAAGTTAACAACATTTTCTAATCCTTCAGCTCCACAAAAACGTTTTTGAGCAAATGGTAAATCTCTAGAAATACATAAAACAGTAGTGTTTTCTAAATTGCTGGCACTTTCGTTAAATTTTCTAACAGAAGTTGCACAAGTTCCTGTATCAACACTTGGGAAAATGTTTAAAACTAATTTTTTTCCTGCGAAGTTGCTTAATGAAGCAATTGATAAATCGTTTTGTACTAATTTGAAATCAGCTAGTTGTGATCCAACTGTTGGTAATTCGCCTGAAGTATGAACTGGATTTCCTCCTAATGTTATTGAAGCCATGATTGTTAATTTTTAATGAGGTTCAAAAGTAAGGATTAATATTTGAATCTAAAAGTATTTGTTGTGGCTTTAAGTATAGATTAAGATGTGAATTTGATTATAGAGAGATAACTGCGTTTTGGGTATGTATAGTGTACGGATGACAGGGATTACTATAGGTTCAGATCGGTTTTTTTTCTCGTTTTTATCATCTCGACGGAGGAGAGATCGCACAATTAGCTGGACAAAGAAACTCGACCAGAATAATGGAATCACTGTGTGGAGTTTCTAGTGTGATCTCTCCTCCGTCGAGATGACAAGATTGGGTTGAAAACGGTTAAGTGAGACTGAAAATGGTTTACTCGCTCAAAGCGCAATAGTAATGCATAAAAAAAACGCCCTCTTGGAATGAAAGCGTTTTTTAAGTCATGTTTTTTTATTTGTAATGCTCGATTATTTATCGATAGAACCTAAAACACGTTTCATAAACGCATTTAGAGCTTCTTTTTTGTCTGTACCTTGAACTACCATTTTGTGTACTTCAAGTGCACCATACATATTTGAAATTAATTCGCCAATTACATCTAGTTCTTCATCTTTTAGAGATGGAATTTCTGTCATTGCTTCCAGAACTTCGATCGTTTCAATGATGTAATCCTGATCGTTTTCTTCGATGAATTGGGTTAATTGCTTTATTACGGGTAATTTCATAATTAGATTTCTTTGATTTTTAGACATTCTTAGACTTCTTAGACTTTTTTGGAAGTTTAGACAACATCTAAGAAGTCTAAAAATCTAAGTAAGTCTAACTAATCTCATTACGCAATTGCGTTTACCAAGTCGATTAAAACTTCTTGTTTATTGGTTTGAGTTTCTCCAACCAATTTTCCGTTTACGAAAGTAGCAAAAGTAGGCAAGTTGCTTACATTGGCTAATTTTCTTGATTCCGGAGAATTTTCAGCATCAACCAAAACAAAAGTGATAGCTTCGTTTTCTGTGGCTAATTTTTTGAATTTTGGTTTCATAATACGGCAATTTCCACACCATGAAGCTGAATATTGTACTACTACTTTTTCGTTTTTAGCAACTAAATCTGCTAACGTATCTTCGTTTAAGTCGATTAACATGTTTTTTGTTTTTAAGGTTCAAAGTGGCAAAGGTTCACAGGGACAAAGTTTTTACAACTTTTTGAACAAGACAACAAATTTCCTTTGTTGCTCTGTACCTATGGACTTTTAAAACTTTTTAAAAAGATTTAAAGTATCAAAGGTTCAAAGGAAAATTTTAGCAACAAAAAAACTTTGCAGCTCTGTACCTATGAACCTTTGTACCTCTATAAGAAATTAGTTTGCGCTTAAGTATTCAGCAGTGCTTAATCTGTCTGCAGACATAGCTTCTTTTCCAGCTTCCCAGTTTGCAGGACAAACTTCACCTTTTTCTTGAATATGAGTGTAAGCATCAACCATACGTAAGTATTCGTTTACGTTACGACCTAATGGCATATCGTTAACACTTTCGTGGAAGATTTTTCCAGTTTCGTCAATAAGGTAAGTAGCTCTATAAGTTACATTAGAACCTTCGATGATAACTGAATCAGTTTCTTCGCTGTATTCTGTAGAATCGATATCTAAAATTCCTAAAATGTTAGATAAGTTACGGTTTGTATCAGCCAAGATTGGATAAGTTACACCTTCGATTCCACCGTTGTTTTTTGGAGTATTTAACCAAGCAAAGTGTACTTCGTTTGTGTCGCATGAAGCTCCGATAACGATAGTATTTCTTTTTTCAAATTCTGGTAAAGCAGCTTGAAAGGCGTGTAATTCTGTAGGGCATACAAAAGTGAAATCTTTTGGGTACCAAAACAATAATACTTTTTTGTTGTTGTTTACTGCTTCTTCAAAGATGTTGATTTTCAAGTTATCACCCATTTCTGAGATAGCATCTACTGCAATACTTGGGAATTTTTTTCCTACTAAAGACATATTTTTCGTTTTAAAGTTAAAATTATTTCTGGTGCAAAAGTAGGGTATAAGTAAGGGTACTTACAATAAGATGTGATTATTAATATTTATAAGTTGATAGTTTTTAGTTATTTCAAAGTGTAAGTTATTGTATGTCAATATTTACGGGAAGAATGCCACTGCATGGAATATTTTCTAAAAATTGAATTCCAGCTGTTTTTTGAAATTCTTCAAAATCCTGATAGACCTGAATAAGTCCTGAAGCCTTTGTAAGATTAGGAATAATTGGCAAAACATATGGATTTCCGAAAACGTAAACAATACATTTTTTGCTTTGAAGCAAATAAGATAGTAATTCTAAAACTTCATCATTAATTTCAAAATTATTCATTGGCTTTGCTTTCGGAACAAATAATGAAATGATAATAGTCTCGAAATTTTCTAATTCATTTTTAAGAAATGAAATATCAGAATTTTCTAAACTTTCAAAAGCAAATTCTGGAGATTGTAGTTTTGAATTTAAAGTTTTAAAGAATATATTTTCAACACCTTTATATAAACTCAATTTGGCTAATTTGTGTTCTTTTTGAGATTCAAAAACTAACTCAGTATTCGAATTGTCAATGATTTTGGTAATTGAATTTTTAGCGATTTCAAGATTTAATGCCGAAGTTTTTTCGAAATCTAATGTTCCCGAAGTGAAATTGTTTTCAGAAAGAATTCCAACTTTTTCTTTGGCTTTCATGATTCGATTAAAACTTTCGTCGATGCGTTTTGGTGAAGCATTTTTAAGAATCGCTTCAATACCTTCTGGAACATTTTCAGCAAAGCATAAAACATCATTTCCCGCATTGAAGGCTTCCCATTCCAGTTCACCTTTTGTTTCATATAGTTTAGAAACACTGTGCATGTTTAAGGCATCAGAAATTATCAAACCATCGTAGCCTAATTGCTCGCGTAAAAGTGTTTCGATAATAGGTTTTGATAAAGTAGCCGACGTATTTTTTCCGTCATTTAAACTCGGTACAGCTAAATGTCCAATCATAATCGAATCGACATTATTTTCGATTCCTTTAATAAATGGATATAGTTCATTTGTCATTAATTCTTCCAGCGTTTCATTTAAAATAGGTAATCCTAAATGTGAATCTACATTAGTGTTTCCGTGCCCGGGAAAGTGTTTCAAACAGCCTAAAACTCCAACATCGGACATTCCTTTTAAATATTCAACTGCAAAATTGGCTACTTTTTCTTTGTTTTCGCCAAAAGAGCGATAGCCAATAACCGGATTATTCGGGTTATTGTTAATGTCTGCCAAAGGCGATAGATTATATTGAATTCCGGCTGCTTTTAAGTCTAAAGCAATTTGTTTTCCAACCTCATAAGCTAAAGCTGATTTGTTTTCAGGTAACGCACCAAGCGTAATTGCATACGGATATTGGGGTGTTTTTTCGATGCGCATAGCCAAACCCCATTCGGCATCAATACTAATTAAAAGTGGAGTAGGAGCAACTTTTTGATAGCGAACAATCAAATCTTTTATTTTTTGATAACTATCATCATTAAAAACAATTTTCTTCTTGCTTTCGTAATTCGTAGCAGCACTCGCACGGCTGTGAAAAAAAGTCAAACCGCCAATGTTGTGTTCTTTTATTAAACGTTCAGTTTCCTGAATATTTTCTTCGGTATCGTTGATGAAAACTGCAGGAAAAAAGAATTGTCCCACTTTTTGTTTTAAGGTTTGAGCTGTAATATTCATTATTGTAAAGTCTTTTTCATGCAAACACTATTATCCATTTTTTCATAAGGAGGATAGTTTGCAATTATAGTGTAATTTTGTTTTTGATATAAATTAATGGCTTCGGGCTGATTTTTGCCTGTTTCCAGAATAGTATAAGTGTAGTTTACTTCTTTGGCCCAACGTTCTAACTCGGCCAAAACGGCTGATGCAATTCCTTTTTTGCGATAGTCAGGATGCACAAACATACGTTTGATTTCGACGCTGTCATTTTCTTTTTCTCTAAAAGCACCACAACCAACAGCAATATTATTTTCGTAAAAAACGATAACATGTTTGATTTTATCCGTTTTATTAAACTGATTATAGAAAGCATGATCTTCGCCATCTCTAATAGCTAAATCCTGATCTAATAAAACTACCAGATTTATAAAATCGATATCGTCAGAGTTTGTTCGTTTTAAGCTAGTCATAGTAAATAAGGTAAAATTAAGGTCTATTTAAGTTTACTTTTCTTTTGCTTGGAAAGTTGTGTTTTGGTATGTAAGGCCTTTTCGAGTCGGTTTTTAAAACGGAAAAGTTTTGGTAAACCTTCTAGTCGGTCTTCTAAAGTAATTTCTTCAAATATAATAATAGCTTTTTCTAAAACCCGAATCTCATTGTCCAGATCGATTTGGTTTTTATAAATTGTCGCCAATCGATCGTATGGATGATTTCCTTTAAAACCTTCGATAATGTTTTCTTCGTATAACGCAATTACTTTTTCAATTTCTCCTGCTTTCTCCAATTCAATTGCTTTCAGGTTTCGTTCAACCTGTATGTTTTCATTGATTTTCATGGGCGTTATATGGTATAGCTGTTATTCTATTTTTTTACCGAAATCTTTTGGGAATTCTAAAAATCTTGAAAGTATTAAACCTGGAATTGTAGCCAGTAATACCCATATAAAGAAATGTTCGTAGCCTAAATATTTTTGTATAAAACCACTAAGCATTCCTGGTAACATCATTCCTAATGCCATAAAACCTGTTGCAAGTGCATAATGTGCCGTTTTCGATTCTCCCTCGGCAACATGTATTAAATACATCATGAAACCGGTGAAACCAAAACCGTATCCAAATTGTTCAAGAATAACAGTAATGCAAGTATATAGGTTAAGAGGAGAGTTAATTTCGAAAAAATATAAATTTATATGAAGATGGAAAATTTCTTGCGGTTGAAAGTGAGCTAATCCAATAAAACCAATTATAGGAAGGTGCATGGCAAGAAACATTGGCAACATCCATTTGGTAAGACCATGTTTCGAGATTGCAATACCTCCTAAAATACCTCCAATAGTCAAAGCAAAAATTCCTAAAGTTCCGTAAATTATTCCAACAGCTTCAGTATCTAATCCCATTCCGCCCAATTCTTTTCCATCCAATAAAAATGGACTTAACATTTTAAGCAATTGAGATTCACCAAGTCTGAAAACTAGTATGAAAGCCAGAATTATTCCAATTTGTTTCTTTTGAAAGAAACTTATAAATATAGTGCCAAAGCTTTGATGATGCACTTTGTCTTTGCTTTCTAAAGTATGTATTTCGCTTTTTGGAGTAAAAATAAAATTATAAACAGTAATAAATGTCATTAATAAGCCAACAAAAATCATGGTATATGACCAAGCTTTTGTGTTGTCACCATATTTATGTTCTAAATAACCAGCAAATAATACGATCAATCCGTTTCCGGCAAGCATTGAAAGTCGGTAAAAAGTACTTCTAATTCCGAGGAAAAAAGATTGCTGCTCTTTTTGTAAAACCAATAAATAAAAGCCATCACTCGCAATATCATTAGATGCCGAAGCAAAAGCAGCGACCCAAAATATGGCTAAAGTCGTAAAGAAAAAACCATTTGTTGGAATGGTGAATCCGACTAGTAAAAAAGCTATCGAAATTAATAATTGCATAGATAGAAACCATTTTCTTTTGGTTCCGGTTAATTCAATAAACGGACTCCAAAGTGGTTTTATAACCCAAGGCAGGTATAATAAACTTGTGTAGACGCCAATATCTTCATTTGTAATTCCAAGATTCTTGTACATAATAACAGAAACTGAGATGATTACAGCGTAAGGTAATCCAGAAGCAAAATTAAGAAGCGGAATCCAGAACCAAGGTTTATTATTATCTGTTTTCATTAGGTTGAGCTGGGGAATAGATTTTAATTGGCTTTTTTAAGTCGATAAAAGTAGGTGTGCTTTCGTTTGCAAAATAATCAATAAATGTTACAGCGCAAGCTTTATACTGATTCATTTTCTCGGCAGGGATAGAAAATAAAATTGTTCCATCATATTGATTAACGGCTACTTTGTCAATTATTTTTGAAGGATCATTAATATCTACCTTCGAGGTATTTTCCCCGCCATAAATTACCATATAACGAACTTGAGTGTTTAATGGAGATTTAATATTGAATGAATATTTAGTACTGTCTTTCTGAAATTCGTTAAGGACCGGAATGTCAATTACAATATGTTTCAAATTTGGAACAGGAGCCGGAAGCGCAGGATATTTATATTGATTATCGGCTAAAAGACGCACAACATCAAAGTTTTTATTCATGAACCATTTTGCACTATAATAAGCGCTTCCTGATACATTTTTAAAACTTCTTGCAAAATCAACCTGAGTTGGAATTTCATTGATATAGTTCCAGCTTTTGTCACTATCGCCTCTAATTTTGTAAGTGGCGTGACCAATATAAACTGCTGTATTATTAGAATTTTCAGACCACCATTTTACTAATTTCGAGTAAGAAGCTCTTGTATTATTCATGCTCCAGTACAATTGTGGCAAGATATAATCGATCCATTTTTGATCCATCCATAAAACAGGATCAGCATATAAATCGTCATAATTTGAAGTCGATTGTGTTTCAGAACCTTTGGGATCGACAGATTTATTACGCCAAACTCCAAACGGACTGATTCCGAATTGAACCCATGGTTTGCTTGCTTTTATAGTAGTAGAAATCGTGTGTACAAAGTTGCTCACATTTGCACGACGCCAATCAGAAAGACTTAAACCTGCGCCATATTTTCTAAATGAAGCCGAGTCATTAAAAGCTTTTCCTGCAACGGTATAAGGGTAAAAATAATCATCAAAATGAATCGCGTCGATATCGTATTTATCAACAACCTCTTTTACAACTTTTGTTAAATGTGCCTGAACTTCGGGTAAGGCTGGATCGTAATATATTTTTCCGCCATATTCGATCATCCATTCCGGATGTTTAAAAACGTCATGAGTTGGACTCAATTGTTGTTTGTTTAAATCGAAAGTCGCGCGATACGGATTTAACCACGCATGAAATTCAAAACCTCGTTTGTGTGCTTCTTCAATCATCCAAGCCAATGCATCATAATACGGGTTTGGTGCCTGTCCTTCTTTACCGGTTAAAAATCGTGACCAAGGTGCCAGTTCTGATGGGTACATAGCATCGCCAACGCTTCTAACCTGAACAATTACAGCGTTATAATTTAGTTTTTTGTAAGTGTCTAAAATTTCTAGATAATCTGCTTTTTCTTTTTCTACACCGTCAATTGCTGTTTTTGGCCAGTCAATATTAACAACTGTGGCAATCCAAACACCACGAAATTCGTTTTTAGGATGTAATGTTTTTTCTTGTGCCAAGGATTTCCATCCAAAGAATACTAAGAATAAGATAGAGAAAAGTAGTTGCTGATTTTTATGCATTTCAATCTTTTTTAACAGAAACCAAAAATAGTTTTTTTAAGCGGTTATAATAAATAATTCAGAAATTATAATTTCAACGTTAATGTTTTGATTTTATTTGATAAAGATTAAGAAGATTGTAATCTTTTTAATCTGGGTAAAATATATTTTTAAAAATCATTACAATCTTCTTAATCCGTGGCAAAGGTTTTTTAATCAGGAAAAGAAATTTTCCCCATTGTAACAGAAGGAATTCCTTTTTTAGTTCCAAAATTAAAACCGTCTCCTGCAACTGTTTCATTGGCTAAAATGGCAAATAAAACCGCTTCTTTGGCGTCTCCCGAAATTCCCAGATCATCACTTCTGTAAAATTCGCAAGGCAGTAATTCTTTCAGCCATTTTACCAATAACGGATTGTGTGTACCTCCGCCAGACATGTATATTTTGAAATCGTTTAGTTGATTAAAAGAGTTTCTTACAGCATATTGAATGGCTTCTGCAATTGTTTCGGCACTAAAACGTGTTAAAGTGGCTAATAGATCTGGAGCATCAATAGTATCGATAGCGCTTTTTGCAATTGCAGTGTTCACATAATCAGCACCAAAAAGTTCCGGACCAATAGTTTTTGGGAATTTTTGAGAAAAAAAAGCATTGTCTTTTAGATTGGCTAGCAACAATTGATTTACAGTTCCTTGTTGGGCTATTTCAGCGTCTTTGTCGTAGCTTTTTTCAGGATAATATTGTTTTACAAAAAGATCAATTAGTGTGTTTCCTGTTCCTGTATCGGTTACAAAAGTTTCTTCCGGGTTTAAGGAAGCGGGTAAAAAAGTAAAATTAGCGATGCCTCCCATATTCAGCATAATGCGATTTTCGCCTCTTTTTCCAAATAAAAAATAATCACCGTAAACAGCTAAGGGAGCGCCTTCGCCACCGGCAGCAATATGTTTTTGTCTGAAATCAGATAATGTGATAATGCCGGTTTTTACTGCAATATGATCTCCGTCTCCAATTTGTAAGGTGGCGTTTGGAAATTTTTCTAGTTGATGTAAAAACTTTGGAGCATGCAAAACAGTTTGTCCGTGCGAAGCAATCAAATCGACTTCTTGCGAGGGAATGTTCCATTTTTGAAGACAATTGCTAATCATGTCGGCGTGTAAAATACCAATCCATTCGTTGAGAACAACCAAGTGTTGAAAATCGATATTTTTCTTAGCAAAAACTTTACGGATTTCGATTTTGATATCTTCAGAATAATCAACCGTTTCAAATTGATTTACTGTGACGATGGTATTTTCGCCGGAACCTGAAATTTCACACAAAGCAATATCAAGTCCGTCAAGAGATGTTCCGGACATTAATCCAATAATTTTTCGGGTTTCTTTTTGTGCAATTTTATAAAGTGCGTTAATATTTTTATTCATAAGAATTTAATTTGATGCAAACGGTTTCAATTGAAATGCTAAAATCAGTTTATTTTAAATACAAATTACTTAAAAAGAGATTTTTTCTTCAGAAGTACTGCTTGTAAAATAAAGCCCAATATAAGTAAATAGTCCGTTTAATATTATGAGTTCATTGTCGAATGTATATCCGAAAAGTGAGGCTGAATGTTCGCTAAGAAAATACGTCAGAATAGGAGCGATGATACACAGTACCGGTACTAATTTGTCGTTGACACGTCTTGATTTTTGCAATAATCCAAAAGCATATAAGCCTAACAATGGTCCGTAAGTATAAGAAGCAGCTTTGAAAATCAAGGCAACTACTGAGCTGTCGTTGAACGAATTTAAAACAATAATAACTAGAAATAATAATATCGAAAAACCGAAATGAACTAGATGTCTCCTTTTTACATTATTAGTATTAGATGCGTTTTCAGATTTGTCCATTCCCATAAAATCGACACAAAAAGAAGTTGTTAGAGCGGTTAGAGCTGAATCTGTTGTTGCAAAAGTGGCTGCTATAATTCCTAATAGAAAAATAAAAGCAGGTACAAGAGACAAGTGATTGAGCGCAATTTCAGGAAAAAGCAAATCAGTTCTAGGTTTGTTGGTTACTAAATCCAACGGTACAGCAATTCCGTTTTTGTTGGCATAGATATACAATAAAGCACCAAGACTAAGAAAAATAATATTGATCAGTACAAAAACGCCTGTAAAGGTGAACATATTTTTTTGTGCTTCTCCAATGTTTTTACAGCTTAGGTTTTTTTGCATTAAATCCTGATCAAGTCCTACCATTGCAATCGTTACAAAGATTCCTCCCAGAATTTGTTTTACAAAATGGTATTTACTGGTTAAGAAATCATCGAAGAAAAATACTTGTGAATAATTACTTTTCCTAATGGTCGAGATAGATTCTATAACACTTAAGTTTAAGCTGTCGCACACAAAATAAATAGTAATAAATACAGAAGTCACTAAGAAAAATGTTTGTAAGGTATCTGTAATAATAATCGTTTTTAAGCCACTTTTATAAGTGTATAAAAAGATTAGTGTTAAGGCTAAAAAGACGGTAACCGGAAACGGGATTCCGTAGTAATCAAAAACATAACGCTGTAATACAATAATAACCAGGTACAATCTAAAAGCAGAGCTTACAGTTCTACTTATTAAAAAAATAGAAGCAGCAGTTTTGTAACTGTTTACGCCCATTCGTTGTTCGATGTAGCTGTAAATAGAAGTCAGATTCATTCGGTAATACAACGGAAGTAGTACTTTGGCGATGATAATAAACCCGATAGCGTTTCCTAATACAAACTGAAAATATTTAAACTGCTCTCCGTTTGGAGATCCAACTTCGCCCGGAACTGAAATAAATGTAACTCCGGATAAGGCAGTACCTATCATACCAAAAGCAACTAAATACCATTTTGAGTTTTTATTAGCTTTAAAAAACGAATCGTTGTCTTGTCCTTTTTTGCTTATTACATGAGAAATGAAGAGCAAGAGTCCAAAATAGACGACGATAAAAATTAATATAGTGCTTGAAGACATTTTGGTTTTTGGTTAGTTAAGAAAATTATTTTTTGGCATTATGGTCTAACAAAACAGCTCGTACACTTTTGTGCTGCTGAAGAAGTTCAGCTGCTAAATCAGCTTCGATGTTAAGTTCTTCCATAATCATTTTAATGGCTCTTTTTACTAATTTTTCATTAGATAATTGCATGTCTACCATTTTATTACCTTTGATTTTTCCCAGTTTAATCATAACCGAAGTAGAAATCATATTTAAGGTTAACTTTTGGGCAGTTCCAGCTTTCATGCGAGTACTTCCGGTCAAGAATTCCGGCCCTACAACTATTTCTATCGGATGATCTGCAACTTGGGCAATAAGACCATTGCTAATGCAGGAAATACTTCCGGTTTTAATATTGTTTTCTTTGGCTTTTTCCAGTGCGCCTAATACATAAGGTGTGTTGCCAGAGGCAGCAATCCCGATAATAAAGTCTAAACTCGAAATTTGATATTGAGCCAAATCTTTCCAGGCCTGTTCAGTGTCATCTTCTGCATTTTCAACCGCTTTTCTAATTGCAGTATCTCCTCCAGCGATTATACCAATGATCATATCGTGTGGCACGCCAAAAGTAGGAGGACATTCGGAAGCGTCCAAAATACCGATACGTCCTGAAGTTCCGGCACCAATGTAAAATAATCTTCCGCCAAGCTGCATCTTTTTTACGATCGATTTTACCAGTTTTTCAATTTTTGGAATTTGCTGTTCGATAATTTGCGGTACCTTCTTATCTTCTGTATTAATATTTTTAAGAAGTTCTTTAACAGTCATTTGATCTAAATCTTTATATAAAGATTCTTGCTCAGTTTCTGGATTTTTATTTTTCATAACAAATAAATTATGTTTATAGTATAAAAAAAACCGAGGTATCTTGTAATACCTCGGTTTTAGGAGGTCTTATATTTTGGGATCAGCAGGTGTATTAGTATTATTGTTTCTTTCAGAATCCGGATAAGGATACCAGTTACGGTTTCTTTCGGCTCCGGCTGTTCCGGCAGCAGGACGATCAAATCTTCTGCTATCTTCGAATTTCAAACTTGACATATACATTTCGATACAACGGTTTCTGTAAATTTCAGTCAAAATAGCAGGTTTAGTAAGCGCTCCGGTATATGGCGCAAGATTTGCTCCAATTCCGTAAGTATCTGTTGCTGCAGTTTTAGTCAAAACTTTATTTAATTCAATAACTGCTTGTGGCAAATTATCTTTTCGGGCATATGATTCTGCTACAATTAAAGTCATTTCTCCAGGTAAATAAGCAGGGATTGGTTTAATATTAGAATCAAAAAAACCAGTTGCAAGTGTAGGATTTGAACCCGGTTTGATATAAAAGTTCAATCTTCCGTCAGTATTTGCAGGAGCTAAAGCAGCTGGTAATCCCAAGGTTAAATCTACTGGTTGAAACACGTTGTTAGTTGTAATAGAAATGTAAGCAATTGGGTTAGGACTAATTTGATCAAAAGCAAATACTGATTTTGTAGCAAGGTCTACTTTGCCTGCATAAGCGATAGCATTGTCATAGTCTCCAATCATTAAATAAGTTCTGGCCAAAAGAGCGTAAACGGTATTTTTGTAATTTATAGTACTTACTAAACCCGGAGCACCAGTTGTTTTATCCAGAATAGGTTCTGTTGCTTTTAAGATTTTAATGGCTTCGTTTAATACATCAGTTCTTGAATCGAAAGTAGCATTTTTTCCTGTTTTCAAGGGAACGCTTTGAAAATATTGTACGAGAGTTGTTAGTGCCATTGCTTTAAAAATAGTGGCATGAACAAGAACACTTGCTCTTTCATTCTCAGCAGTTAAAACATCAATATGATCAATTACTTTTTGAGATTCAGATTTGATTACCAAACATTGCGACCATAGATTATTTACTACGGCATTTTTGGTTGAGAGTACATCGCCACCAACAGAAAGTTCGCCTTCGTCAACATTTCCTGCATTGATAAGTCTAAGTTCTTTTGTTGTAAATCCGTTACCGGTAATGGTGTTGTAAACAGGACTTGTTCTGTCAACACTCCAAAGTTGTTGTAATCCGTTTGCAGCGCCAATGATTCCTTCTCTGGATCCAAAAACTAATTCCTGAGATGGTTTGGTAGGGTCTACAAAATCTTCGTTGCAGCTAACTAAAAGTGATGCAAAGGCTACTATAGGGATGAATATTTTTTTCATGATGTTTTATTTGATTAAAATTGAACTTTAACGGCCAATGAATATGAACTAGGAATTGGCACTGTTCCAAAATTGTATTTCGCAACTGAAGATTGTCCGCCTGAATTTGTTTCAGGATCAAAACTCGGGAATTTATCCCATGAAATTAGGTTTCGACCACTTGCAGTAATGCTTAAATCATTAAAGAAATTGTTTAGTTTTCCAAAAGAATAATTCAAAGAAACTTCTCTTAATTTTAGGTAACTTCCGTCAACTACTCTAAATTCTTCTACGTTATAAACAGACCAGATATAACCACGAGGTAATTCTCCGTTAAGTTCTTTTTGAACCAATGTTCCTGATCCTACACCTTGTCTGGTTCTGTAATCAGCATCAAAAACATCTACACCCTGAACACCATCAAATAATACAGATAAACCAAATTTTTTGTAGTTCAGATTCGCTCCAAATGAAATGATATAATCCGGATTTGGATTTCCAATCTGTTTGTTCAAAATTGTTCCTGTTGGTTGTCCGCTAGCATCTCTTTGTGGCGCTCCTGTATTCACATCTCCTTTTTCTGTTTGAGGATATCCGCTAGGAGTTAACAATAGACTTCCATCTGCATTTCTGGCAAAATAAGTGCCATAGTAAATTCCAACTGGTTTGTTCATTTCAACAAAAACAGGTGCTCCGGCTAAATTGCTGTCTAGTTTAAAACGTTGTTGTGGTAATCCTGTTACTTTATTTCTGTTACTGCTATAGTTTACAAAAACGTCAAGATGTACATTTTCTTTTTGGATAAGAGCATATTTAAGATTCAATTCGAAGCCTTTATTATTCATCTTTCCAATGTTTTTAATCGTGTTTGTAGCGCCTTCAGAAGCTGCTAACTGAACTGGTAATAATAAATCATCAATGTCAGCATTATAGTAACTAAATGATAAGTTCAAACGGTCTTTTATGAAACCAAAATCACCTCCAAGTTCATAAGTAACACTTTGTTCGGGTTTTAAATCTAAGTTTCCTTGTTTGAATCCTTCGATAGTAAAAGTACTATTTCCTAAAAGCGTTCCGGTAGAATAATTGGTAAAACGAGCATAAGGTTTAATAGCTGTTAAACTTCCTGATTTTCCCCAAGATCCTCTAAGTCTCACAGAACTTACAGCGTCGTGAATGCTTTCCATGAATTTTTCATCAGAAAGTACATAGCTTATACTTGCTTTTGGATAAAATTGAGATCTGTTATCGCTTGAGAAAATAGTCGAAGCATCTTGTCTTCCAGCTATAGTTAGGTATAATTTATCTTTATAGCCAATTGTTTCCTGAAGATAATACCCCCATAAATTGTATTTTGACTGGCTAGAACTTGGTGAACCCGGAAGAAGAGTATTAAAAGCATTTATAGTCTCGATAAATGGTTTTAAGTTACGACCTTCGATAGCTACGAAATTATCACGGTATGTTTGTACGTTATAACCTGCATAAGTTGTTGCCTTCCAGTTTGAGTTGATATTATATAGGTATCTTAAGTTCAAATCGTTGTTGAATTGTACTACTCTGTTCGTAGCCTCAGAAACATAACCATCATTATAATAAGCGGGGTTAACGGTGTAAGTGTATCTAGGGATAAATACATTTCCTCTTTGGTTGTAATTGTCTAAACCAAAAATCATATCGGCATTAAAGTTTTTAAACGGAACATAGTTCAATTGTAAATCTGTAATAATACGATCTGTATTTTGTTTGATTTTAAAATCATCTATAATAGAAAGTGGATTAATTCTGTTTGGGTCAACGGCTAAATAATTACCGTTAGCATCTTTTTGTTTAATATCATAAATGTTATTGGTGATGTTGATAGAGTTTATTGGACTCCAGAAAACATTTCCATCCGGTTTTTCATTTGATCCTGAATTAATATAATTTAAACCTACAGTAGCAGATAATTTCGAATTGAAGTCATGTTTCAATCTTACTTTTGCACCTGCTCTTTTAAAATCGGTATTTTTTACAATTCCTTCGTTTACTAAATAGCCCAGCGAAGCAAAATATTTTGTTTTCTCGTCTCCGCCTTGTAGCGAGAAGTAAGTGTCAGTACCAATGCCTGTAGTAAAAATGTCGTCTTGATAATCATAGCGTTGAACATTTGTAGTTCTGGTTTCAAGGTTTCTACCTAAAACAGTTACTGTAGTTGGGCTCGCAGGATTTCCCTGAATAGGAAACAAAGCTGGAGAAGTACTTACAAACTGTTTATCAGACATATTCATATCTAATTTTTTTCTGATTTGGTTAGAGGTTACACTAGTCGAGAAAGTATATTTAGTTACACCTGCAACACCTTTTTTAGTAGTAATCAAAACAACACCGTTTGCAGCTCTTGAGCCATAAATCGCTGCAGCGGCTCCTCCGTTTAATACTTCGACACTTTGAATGTCGTTAGGATTAATATCTGATGATCTGTTCTGACCAATTTGCATGTTAGAGTTTCCTGACGTTACATTTAAGTTGGTAACATTTGTTGTGGCGTTATTCAGGACAACCCCATCAATAACATACAACGGATCAGAAGAACCTAGTATAGAAGAGGTTCCTCTAAGTTTGATACTGAAACCTCCTGCCGGATCACCCGAATTCTGAGAAACCTGAGCACCAGCAATCTTTCCTTGCAAAGCTGTCGAAAGTCCGCCTGGTTGCGCCTTTATTAAGTCTTCGCCTTTTAAGCTTGTAACTGCATTTCCTAACTCCTTACGAGTAGCTCGCACAGTAGATCCTAATACAACAACTTCAGAAAGTGTGTTGGTTTCTTCGGCCATCTTAAGATTGATAGTAGAAGAGTTTGCAGAAATTTTAACTTTTTTAGAAGCAAATCCAACAAAACTAAAAACAAGCGTTTCATTTTGATTTACAGCTATGCTAAATTTTCCATCTAAATCTGTTACCGTACTTTTAGATGTTCCTTCAATAAGAACAGATACTCCTGGTAGAGAAAGTCCGTCAGATTCACTTGTAATTGTACCGGTTACGGTTTTTGATTGGGCAAAAACGGGTTGCGCAAACAAAATAATTCCAAATAAAATAAATAATAGTTTTTTCATTTTATAATTTTTGTTTAGTTAGAGAACCGAAATATATAAATTATTTTTCAATTAATGCAATTTTGTGCGATATTTTAAATTAATATATTAAATAACGCATAATAATGCATTTTAATCGTTTTAGTAGTTAAAAAAAAATCATAATAAAACCCTTTTATTAAATTAGTTTATTTTAAAATCGCATAATAATGCATTATACTCTATATTTGTTTAAAAAAAAGGAAAATGTTGAAAAAGGAAAGGCATCAATTTATCATGGATAAATTTAAAGATGCCGATAAAGTAAATACGATCGATTTGGCTCTGGAATTAGAAATCTCTGAAGATACAATTCGTAGGGATTTTAATGAATTGCACAATAAAGGTCTTATTGAGAAAGTGTACGGCGGAGCATTTCTAGTAAAGGATAAATCTCGTAATGTATTTGATATCAGTATTTTTAATGAAGATAAGAAAATAATAGTTGGGCAGAAGGCGTTGTCGTTTTTAAGTGAAGGACAGGTAATTATCATGACAGGAGGTACAACCAATTTATCCTTTTGTAAACTCATTCCAATCGATTTCGCGGCTACTATATATACGTATAGCTTGCCTATAGCGATGCAATTGTCACAACATCCTAATATAGAATTGATTTTTATTGGTGGAAAACTGCAGAAAAATGCAATGGTAACTGTTGGTATCGATGTGGTTCAGGTCTTGTCTAAAATAAAAGCAGATGTTTGTTTTATAGGTGTAAGTAGTTTAGACGTCAATCAGGGACTTACCGAAATGGGTTATGAGGTTTCCATCGTAAAGAAAGAAATGATCAATGCCTCAGACAAAGTCATTGTTCTGGCAACTTCAGACAAGATCAACCGCAAAATGCCTCATAAAGTTTGTGGTCTGGATAAAATAGACGCTATAGTAACAGAATTGAGTCCTGGGAGTCCCCGAATTAAAAACTTTGCAGATGCCGGCGCTCGTTTGTTTTAAATAACTAGTATTTTTTTTGCAATCCCAATTTTTTAAATTCTAAAGCCTAACTCAAAAAAGGCAAAGAAAAGAAAAACCTTTGAAGCTCTGTCTCTGATAAAAGAATATAAAAAAATACCTATTTTTGTAACCTACATATTCAGTAAAAATGTCAATAAGTAAAGAGTTAGAACAATTATCAGAATCGTTAGAAGGAACACTTTTGTACGATGATCTTCATAAAACGCTTTATTCGACCGATGCTTCGGTATATCGTATTCGACCAGAGGCAGTTGCCGTTCCAAAAACGATCGAAGATATTAGTAAACTAATTCGATTTGCAGCACAACATCATATTTCGGTTACACCAAGAACGGCTGGAACTTCACTTGCTGGACAAACTGTTGGTGATGGAATTGTAGTCGATGTTTCGAAAAACTTTACTAAAATCCTGAATTTCGACCCGATAAAAAAAACGGTTACGGTTCAGCCCGGCGTGATTCGCGATGAGCTTAATTTATTTTTGAAACCTCACGGTGTATTTTTTGGTCCAAATACTTCGACTTCAAATCGTTGTATGATTGGCGGAATGGTGGGGAATAATTCTTCGGGAACAACTTCGATTCGTTATGGCGTGACGCGCGATAAAATTGTAGAAATCAAAGGGCTTTTGAGCGATGGTTCTCAAGTCGTTTTTAACGAACTAACTTCGGCTGAATTTATCGAAAAAACCAAAGGAGATTCTTTAGAAAATAAAATATACAAAAGCCTTTACGACGAACTTTCGGTTAAAGCAACGCAGGATGAAATTATAAAAGAGTTTCCAAAACCAGAAATTCACAGAAGAAATACAGGTTATGCCGTTGATATTCTGCTAAAATCGGATTTGTTTGGCGGAACAGAACCAACAATTAACGTTGGGAAATTACTTTGCGGAAGTGAAGGAACTTTAGTTTTTACAACAGAAATTACGTTGAAAGTTGACGATTTACCGCCTGCCAATAATATTATGGTTGTAGCGCATTATCATAGTATTCAGGAATCGTTAGAATCTGTTGTTGTGGCGATGAAACATCATTTGTACACAGCAGAAATGATCGACGACACGATTTTGGATTGTACCAAAACCAATCGCGAACACATTAAAAACAGATTCTTTTTGGTTGGAGAACCAAAAGCAATTATGATGTTTGAAGTGGCTTCGCACGATCCCGAAGATGCCGAAAATCAGGCAAATGCTTTGGTGGTTGATTTAGAAAAAAACAACTTTGGTTACGCACTTGTAAAAATTTACGGTGCCGATATCGAGAAAGTAAACGAACTTAGAAAAGCCGGACTCGGACTTTTAGGAAGTATTGTTGGCGACGACAAAGCGGCCGATTCTATAGAAGATACAGCAGTTGAATTGAGCGATTTACCAGCTTATATTGCAGAGTTTTCGGCAATGATGTTGCGCCACGGACAAGGCGCAATTTATTATGCGCATGCCGGAGCGGGAGAACTGCATTTGCGTCCGGTTTTGAATTTGAAGAAATCAGCCGATTTAAAATTATTTAGAACCATTGCGACTGATGTTGCGATTTTGGTTAAAAAATACAGAGGTTCATTAAGTGGTGAACACGGCGACGGAATTGTGCGCGGAGAATTTATTCCGTTTATGATTGGCGAAACGAATTATGAATTGCTGAAAAGAATCAAATTAGCGTTTGACCCGAATTCGGTTTTGAATATCGGGAAGATTGTAAATGCTTTAAAAATGGACGAAAACCATCGTGTCATTTCAGGAAGAGTAGAACCGGATATTAAAACGTTTCAGGATTTCTCAGACAGTTTAGGAATTTTGCGAGCTGCCGAAAAATGTAACGGATCTGGAGATTGCCGAAAATTACCATCGGCGGGAGGAGCGATGTGTCCGAGTTATCGTGCGACCAAAAACGAGAAAGAAACCACGCGTGCGAGAGCGAATGCATTGCGTGAATATTTGACCTATTCTGAAAAAGAAAACAAATTTGACCAGAAAGAATTATACGAAGTTTTTGAGTTGTGTGTAAGCTGTAAAGCTTGCGCGAGCGAATGTCCGAGTAATGTGGATGTTGCAACTTTAAAAGCCGAATTTTTATACCAATATCAAAAGGCAAACGGATTCTCGACTAGAAATAAGATTTTTGCACACAACGCAAAACTGAATAAAATGGGAAGTTTGTTTCCATCGATAACCAATTTTATTTCGAATCAATCGATCGTTAAAAAAAGTATGGGAATTGCGCCGGAAAGACAAGTTCCGCTTTTGGCGAAAAGAACGTTCAAAAAATGGTACGAAAATCATAAACAACAACAAAACAATTTCCCGAACGGACAAGTGTATTTGTTTAATGATGAATTTACGAATTATTACGACGTCAATATCGGAATCGATGCTTTTGAATTATTGACCAAATTAGGCTATGAAGTTTTAATTGTGGATCACGAAGAAAGCGGAAGAACGTATTTGTCTAAAGGTTTCCTAGAGGAAGCAAAGAAAATCGCTGATACGAATATCAATATTTTTAAAGATTTAATTTCTGCGAAAACACCTTTAATAGGAATTGAGCCTTCGGCAATATTGACTTTTCGAGATGAATATTTACGTTTGGCATCGGATAAAGAAAGTGCCGAGGAAATATCGCAGAGTGCTTTTACAATCGAAGAATTCTTTAAAAAAGAAATTATCGACGGTAAAATTAAACCGGATTCATTTTCAGAAGAAAAGAAAGAAATCAAAATTCACGGACACTGCCACCAGAAATCATTGAGTTCTATTGAAGCGACTTTCGCGATGCTGAATTTACCAAAAAATAATACGGTTACCATTTACAACTCTGGTTGTTGTGGAATGGCGGGATCTTTTGGTTACGAAAAAGAACATTATCAAGTAAGTATGCAAATGGGAGAAGATACTCTATTCCCAAAAGTGCGCGCAACTGCCGAAAACGTAAAAATCGCAGCTGCAGGAACAAGTTGCCGTCATCAAATTTTTGACGGAACGAGTAGAGAAGCACAACATCCGGTAAGTATTTTGAAAAGCTGTTTGAAATAAGATGGCACGCGTATGACATGGATTCACTTCGTGAAAGCGCGAATGTGCACGGATTTTTTTTTTACGCAGATTATACAGATTTGAGCAGATTTAATTTAAGATCTAGCTATCAAGAAAATCTGGGACATCTGCTTAAATCATTTTAATCTGTGGCATAAAAATAAATTCGTGCTAATTCGTGAAATTCGTGGCGAAAAATAGCTATATAAAACAAAATGGTTTTATATATTTGAAATCAGGATATTTTTTGCATTATTTGCAAAATAAAACCATAAAATCCGAACTAAATTAATTTTTAATAGCAAAACATATATGGCATTATCAGGATTATTCCGAAAAAAAACGGTACAGGATATTCTTAAGCAAGTTGCAAAAAATGATGCAGACGGTCACAACGCATTAGGTAAACACTTGACAACAAGAGATTTAACTGCTTTTGGAATTGCTGCAATTGTTGGAGCAGGAATTTTTAGTACTATCGGAAAAGCCAGTGCAGATGGCGGTCCTGCTGTTATTTTCTTGTTTTTATTTACAGCTCTTGCGTGTAGTTTTGCCGCTTTTGCTTACGCCGAATTTGCCTCAATGGTACCCGTTTCAGGAAGTGCTTATACGTATTCATATGTTGCTTTTGGTGAGATCATTGCCTGGATTATTGGTTGGGCTTTAATCATGGAATATGCTGTTGGAAACATAACTGTAGCCATATCGTGGAGTGATTACTTTACAGGACTTCTCCAGAGTGGCGGTATTCATCTCCCGCAATGGATTCAGATGGATTATTTAACGGCTTCAAACGGATTTAAAGACGCTACAGCTTTAATGCAAGGCGGAAAATCATTCGAGAATTTAAGTACTTCTTTGCAAGCTGCGTATACTGCTTGGACAACAGCACCAACATTTGGTTCTTTTCATTTTGTGGCCGATTTACCTGCTTTATTTATCATTATTTTAATTACAGCTTTAGTTTATAGAGGGATGAAAGAATCTCGTAATGCGAGTAATTTAATGGTTGTTGTAAAACTTTGTATCGTGCTTTTAGTAATTGCTGTTGGAGTTTTTTATGTAGATACTGCCAACTGGCATCCATTTGCTCCAAATGGAGTTAGTGGTGTTTTAAAAGGAGTTTCGGCCGTTTTCTTTGCTTATATTGGTTTTGATGCCATTTCGACAACAGCCGAAGAATGTAAAAATCCGCAACGTGATTTACCACGCGGTATGATGTGGGCGATTATTATTTGTACTGTCTTATATATTGCCATTGCATTGGTTTTAACCGGAATGGTGCGTTATAACGAATTGAATGTTGGAGATCCTCTGGCATTTGTTTTCGATAAATTAAATCTAAAATGGATGTCCGGAATTATTGCCGTAAGTGCTGTAGTGGCTATGGCGAGCGTTTTATTGGTTTTCCAAATGGGACAACCTCGTATCTGGATGAGTATGAGTCGTGATGGTTTATTACCAAAGAAATTCTCGACAGTTCACCCAAAATTCAAAACGCCATCTTTTGCGACCGTAGTAACCGGTTTTGTGGTTGCCGTTCCAGCTTTGTTTCTGAACCTGACTATGGTAACAGACTTATGCAGTATAGGAACTTTATTTGCTTTTGTCTTAGTGTGTGCCGGAGTTTTGGTTTTGCAGGACAAAACGGATATCCCGAGAGGAAAATTTAAAACTCCATATGTAAATGCAAAGTATATTTTGCCGGTTTTAATGATTGCAGGATTGTATTATGCCTTTGCATTCAATAATAAAGCAACAATGAGTTTTATAAATAATGAAGCTCAGGTAAACGATGCAACAACTATTATAACCTCATTAAATAAAGAAGAAACATCAAAAGTTTTTAATTACTTAGAAACGATTGATGAGCAAAATAAAACTGCCGAAACATCAGATCTAGAACACTTATTAAGTCAATATCAAGACAACGAAGTAAAATATGCCGAAGTTGTAAAAGGATTGCCAATAAGTGATTCTTTAAAATACGAATCAGGTTTCAGTTTATTCAAGCACAAAATCCCAATGTGGATTTTCTTATTCGTTTTAGTTGGATTAGCAGTTTGGGCTTTCAGAAAAAACTTGTCTTTAATCCCACTTTTAGGACTTATTTGCTGTCTTTATATGATGGCCGAATTAAGCGTTTGGAACTGGATTTACTTTACAATCTGGCTATTAATAGGATTGATTATTTACTTTACATTCAGTAGAAAAAACAGTAAGCTAAATTTTAAAGAAGCTTAGGTAATTATTAATTGTCAATTATAAATTATAAATGGGAAAGCTGTTTTGGAGATATTTCAAAACAGCTTTTTTGTATGTTTTTGCCACTCCTGATGGCTATCGAGTAAAGGATTATAAATGATTTTTGTTTCACGCAGATTTTGCAGATTTAATTTTTTTTGTTCTTTAGTTAGGAATAAAATCTGAGTGAAATTCTTTATTATAGAAACATCAAATAAAAAAAATCCGCATTGAGAAAAATCTCTAGCGGATTTAAACAAACTAATAAAAAATCGTGCAAATTTATTTATAAAGAAGTGTTTTACTTTTATAAGATGGTAGAATCTTTTTCTCGCGCAGATCTTGCAGATTTAGCAGATTTCTTTTTTAGAGATATCTATTAATAGATCGACATAATTTGTCAAGTCTGCGAGAAAAAAATAATGAATTTCGGTTAAAGAAAATTATAAAACTTCAAGTTCCAACATACATTGTTTCATCATTTCGTAAGTGCGATCGATATCATTATCCAAACCAATCGAAAATCTGATTAAACCGTCAGTCAATCCCATTTCGTGTTGCTCTTCCAGAGGAATTTCACTCGAAGTTGAAGTTCCCGGAGCGCTAAATAATGTTTTGTAAAATCCTAAACTTACCGCCAAATATCCAAGGTTTCTTGCTTGCATTAACTCCATTAATTCATTGGCTTTAGCCAACGTTCCAACATCAATTGTCAGCATTCCACCAAAACCATATTCAGGATTAATCATCGTTTTGTAAAGTTCATGACTCGGGTGACTTTTTAAACCCGGATAAACAGTTTTTAAACCGTCTTTTTCAAATTTATCGGCAAGAACATGCGCATTATGGCTATGTTGTTTAATTCTAATGTGTAAAGTTCTTAGGTTTTTCATCACAGATGCAGATCGTAAACTGTCCATAGTTGGTCCCAAAAGCATACTTGCACCAGAATTTACATTCTTCAATGAATTAATAAATTCTTTTGATGCACAAGTAACACCACCAACTGTATCGCTGCTTCCGTTAATGTATTTTGTCAAACTATGAATCACAATATCAGCACCCAATTTTGCAGGAGAAACAGACAATGGCGAAAACGTATTATCGACAACCAATTTTAAATTATGCTTTTTGGCAATTTTAGCCAAACCAGCAATATCAGCCACTTCAAGCAACGGATTGCTTACCGTTTCACAATACAAAACTTTTGTTTTTGATGTAATTGCAGCTTCTACAATATCCAATTTAGTAATATCTACAAAGCTTGTTTCGATTCCAAAACGAGGCGTAAAGTTTTTCAAAAAAGCATAAGTTCCGCCATAAATAGTTCTGCTCGAAACAATATGATCGCCCGCACCACACAACTGCAATAGAGTAGGCGTAATAGCGCCCATTCCAGAAGCCGAAACATTTGCCGTTTCCGTTCCTTCCATCGCTGCCAAAGCCTGATCTAAATACAAATTACTTGGCGACGAATGACGCGAATATAAATAACAGCCTTCCATATTGCCTTCAAAAGTATCAAACATGGTTTTAGCCGATAGAAACGTATAAGTCGAAGAGTCAGAAATCGATGGATTTACGCCGCCAAATTCCCCAAAATATTGCAAATCCTGAATTTTGTCAGCCGGGTTAAAGTCTTTCATTTTTATGTCATTGCGAGGAACGAAGCAATCTCATCCTCATAGTTAGTATTATTGTTTAGGAGCTATTTCCTGCTATCCGTTTCAATCTTTTGTGCCGAACGCCGGCACAAAAGGATTTCCACT
>NZ_JPRK01000015.1 GCF_000832125.1 Flavobacterium hibernum
GCTCTATTTAGTTGAACTATGCATTTGACCCATTTATTAATTTTTCAACTCTAACCCTACTTTTCCATTTCTTCACTTCTAATTCACGTTTATAAGCCAGTGATTTGGTTTCAAATTCTTCAAAATAAATTACAATCCAATCCTTTGCTTTACCAGTGAATCCAGAATGATTTGATAGATGCTTACGTAATCGTTCTTGTAAACTTTCGGATGTATGACCAACATAATATTGATTTAATAAATTTGAATAAAGAATATAGAAAAAACTCATATCATTTTTTGTCTAAATTTTAAACAAAAAAAGCCACTCTATTTGAGTGGCTTTTTTTTTTGTAGTGAACGCAGAAGGATTCGAACCTTCGACCGCCTGCTTAGAAGGCAGGTGCTCTATCCAGCTGAGCTATGCGTCCATTTATTTTCTTTACTAACCTTCTGATCGTCCCGATTGGAAATCGGAATGCTCTATCCAGCTGAGCTATGCGTCCATTTATTTTCTTTACTAAACCTTCTGATCGTCCCGATTGAAAATCGGGATGCTCTATCCAGCTGAGCTATGCGTCCATTCATTTTCTTTACTAAACCTTCTGATCGTCCCGATTGAAAATCGGGATGCTCTATCCAGCTGAGCTATGCATCCATTTATTTTACTGTAACTAGACCTCGTTAATTAAAACAAAAAAGCCACTCTATTTGAATGGCTTCTTATGTGAACGCAGAAGGATTCGAACCTTCGACCGCCTGCTTAGAAGGCAGGTGCTCTATCCAGCTGAGCTATGCGTCCATTTGTTTTAAAACTTTATGGCAAAGTTTTCGTCGGGGTGGCAGGATTCGAACCTGCGGCCTCCTGCTCCCAAAGCAGGCGCGATAACCGGGCTACGCTACACCCCGAGGCAAAATTATTAAGCGGAGAGACAGGGACTCGAACCCTGGCGACGGTTACCCGTCGACAGATTAGCAATCTGCTCCATTACCGCTCTGGCACCTCTCCAAGCTCAAGAAACGTGTTCTGTTTTGCGGTTGCAAATGTAAGACAACATTCCATATCTCACAACTATTTCAGCGCTTTTTTTCATCTTTTTTCAATCTTTTTTTTAAAACACTTAACAATCAAACAAATAGAATTAACAAAAAATTGATATTAAATTTAAAATCCAATCGAATTGCCCCAAAATTTGAATTTATTCAAATAAAGAGTAAATTTGCTTGATTAACTAATATTAACAGAAAATGAACAAAAGAGTTGTTATCGTTTCTGCCGTTAGAACACCTATCGGAAGTTTCATGGGAGGTTTATCTACCGTACCCGCACCAAAATTAGGTGCTGCCGCTATAAAAGGAGCACTTCAAAAAATTAACCTTGACCCAAAATTAGTTGATGAAGTTTTCATGGGTAATGTGGTACAAGCAGGAGTTGGACAAGCGCCAGCACGCCAAGCTGCACTTTTCGCAGGTCTATCTGAAGAAGTTGCTGCAACAACAGTAAACAAAGTTTGTGCTTCAGGAATGAAAGCTGTTATGTTTGCTGCTCAGGCAATCGCTTGTGGCGATGCTGAGATTGTAGTAGCCGGTGGAATGGAAAACATGAGTTTGATTCCGCACTACGTACAAATGCGTAACGGAACTAAATTTGGTCCTGCAACTATGCTTGACGGAATGCAAAAAGATGGTTTGACAGATGCTTACGATAATAACGCAATGGGAGTTTGCGCTGACTTATGTGCATCTGAATATAACATTAGCCGTGAAGAACAAGATAATTTTGCCATTCAATCGTATGAAAGAAGTGCAAAAGCATGGGATGCCGGAAAATTTGATAACGAAATTGTTCCTGTAGAAGTTCCACAAAGACGCGGTGAACCAATCATTGTTTCAAAAGACGAAGAATACACCAACGTTAAACTAGATAAAATTCCTTCATTAGCAGCTGTTTTCACCAAAGACGGAACTGTTACTGCCGCAAATGCTTCAACAATTAATGATGGAGCTGCAGCTTTAGTTTTAATGTCTGAAGAAAAAGCAATCTCATTAGGATTAAAACCCCTAGCCTACATAAAAAGCTATGCAGATGCGGCGCAAGAGCCAAAATGGTTTACTACGAGTCCTGCAAAAGCACTACCAAAAGCTTTAAACAAAGCAGGAATTGCGATTGGCGATGTTGATTATTTCGAATTCAACGAAGCATTCGCCGTTGTTGGATTAGCCAATTCAAAAATCCTTGGTCTAGATAACGATAAAGTAAACGTAAATGGTGGAGCAGTTTCATTAGGTCATCCGCTTGGATGCTCGGGAGCAAGAATCATCGTAACTTTGCTAAATGTTTTAGAACAAAATAATGCCAAAACCGGAGCTGCAGCAATTTGCAACGGTGGTGGTGGCGCATCAGCAATTGTTATCGAAAGAGCTTAAAAATATTACATTAGGAGTTATTTCATTTGTAAATAACTCCTAATTTACAACTTATAAATTACCCTAAATGTTCGGAATTTGCAATCTAGCCATAGTACCCGTTCGATCTGAGCCAAGTGACAGAAGTGAAATCGTTACACAACTTTTGTTTGGCGAACACATCGAGATTTTAGAACGCCAAAATCAATGGGCTCGAATAAAAATACAGTACGATGACTACGAAGGTTGGGTAGATTCTAAACAATATCAGATTATTTCTGAGGCAAACTATAATCTATTAAGCAAAGAAGCGATAATTCTTAATGCCGATTTAATCGATTATATCACCGCACCAGATAATTTATTATTACCTATTCCGCTTGGAGCTTCGTTATCATTTTTGAATAATAGCGAAATCAACATTTCAAATTTCGATTTTGAAGGAACAAAAACTAGTGGAATAAAACCTAAAAGCGCTTTAATTAATACCGCTTTTATGTACTTAAACGCACCTTATCTTTGGGGCGGAAAAACTCCTTTTGGTATCGATTGTTCTGGTTTCACTCAAATGGTTTACAAACTAAACGGTTACAAATTACATCGCGATGCCTCGCAACAAGCACGTGAAGGCGAACCTTTGAGTTTTATTGAAGAAAGTGAAGTTGGAGACTTAGCCTTTTTTGATAATGATGAAGGAAACATCACTCACGTTGGTATTATCATGGACAACAATTATATCATTCATGCAAGTGGAAAAGTCCGTATTGATCGCTTAGACCACTTAGGAATTTACAATCCTGAAACCAACAAGCATACTCATAAATTGCGCGTAATCAAGAAGATTATTTAAACACAAATTAAAAATCCTTTTAATCTGCGTAATCTGTGGCTAAAAAATTCGTGCAAATTCGTGCGCCATTATTACGCACTTATACGAATCACTTTTCTAAACTCTGAAGGGCTATTGCCTCTTTGTTTTTTAAAGAATTTATTAAAGTGACTTTCATCGGTAAAACCAAATTCATATGCAATTTCGTTAATACGCTTATCGCTGAATTGCAAACGGTGTTCAATCAATTTCGTTTTATAATTACTAATATATTGCTGCATCGTTTCATTGGCATGTTTCTTAAAATAACGTCCTAAATACGTATTCGAAATCCCAAAATAATCACTAATAGATTCTGCTTTTATCTTTTCAGGATAATAGATATTATTCTGAATATATTGCAAAATATCCATCGCTTTAGCCTCACAACCAATATTCACTTGTTCTGGTAAATACTTCGCAATATTTCTTGCCACAATAATAATCAAGGTGTTTACCAATTGCTGAATCAATTCTTGATTGTAAACATCTTTATCCTGATGTTCACGACAAATAGCCTCAATCATTACCTTAACCAAACATTTATCAGAATCATTTTTTAAAATACAACCTGGCTGATGATTTGCATTTTGCAGAATATATTCTAAACGCTGAATATTCTCATTCTGTAAACTTGAATTTTTCAAATAAATATCATTGAACCTCAAAAAGAAAAACTTCGTTTTAGTCTCAATTGTAAAATTATGACAATCTTCTGGCGTCAATAAAAACATATGCCCGGCATCATATTCAAAAATATTTTTGTTGATGCATTGCGAACCTGTTCCCTCTAAAATATAGACTAATTCGAAGAAATTATGACGATCCCCAACATCCGGATATTCATCCAGAGTTTCAAAAGAAACCATAAAAGGCTCGTATAAATTTTCTTTTTTCATAATGATTTCTATTAATTCGGCTACAAATTTACATAAAAAAGACAAATATATACAACTTAACACTCTTAAAAATGGTATAATTTTGTCAAAAAATTTTTAAGCAATAAAATATAAGATCATGGAATATAGAAAATTAGGCAATACTGAACTTGAATTATCAACTATTACATACGGTGCATTTGCAATTGGCGGAAACATGTGGGGCGGAAACGAAAAAGCAGATTCAATTGCTTCGATTCACGCTTCGATCGATCACGGCGTTACCACAATTGACACCGCTCCTTTCTACGGATTTGGCTTAAGCGAAGAAATGATTGGCGAAGCTTTAAAAACCCAAGATCGTTCAAAAGTACAGTTGCTAACTAAATTTGGTTTAGTTTGGGACGGAAGTAACAATGGAAAGGGAGATTTCTTTTTTGATGCTGATGACAACGGTAAAAAAGTTCCTGTCTATAAATATTCATCAAAAGAAAGTGTAATTAAAGAAATCGAAGAAAGCTTAAAACGTCTTAAAACTGATTATATCGACTTATTACAAATTCACTGGCCAGATTCTACAACGCCAATTAACGAAACAATGGAGGCCGTTGAAACTTTAATTCAACAAGGAAAAATTAGAGCTTTTGGAGTAAGTAATTATAGCATTCCACAAATTCAGGAAGCCCAAAAAACAATTCAAATAGCTTCAAATCAAGTCGCTTACAGTATGCTAAACCGTAAAATTGAAACCGATCTTATTCCATTTACAGCTGAAGAAAACATCGGAATCATTGCTTACAGCCCCATGGAACGCGGTTTGCTAACCGGAAAATATTTCACCGATAGCAAACTAAAAGAAAACGACCATAGAAACGGATATTTTGGTCAGTTTGATCTTCAAAAAGTAAAAACTTTGGTCGAAGAATTGAGTTCACTGGCAAACGCAAAACACATTTCGATTTCACAATTGGTTTTACGCTGGACCACTTTACAAAAAGGAATCGCAATTGTTTTAGCTGGAGCAAGAAATGCTGAACAAGCCATTTCAAACGCAAAAACAATGGATTTTGATTTATCAGTTTCTGAATTGGATTTTATCAATCAGGCAATTTCAAAATTAAAATAAGAATAATAATTTAGGTGTGCCCCTTTGGGTCGGGCTTTCGGCTATATCTTTTGTTTCGTTCCACTTCACAAAAGGATACCGCCTCTATCCCTCACACAAAATCACGAATACATAAGAACATTACAGTTATGAAAAAAATATTTATTATCAACGGAAGTCAAAACTTCGCACATTCGGGCGGAAAATTCAACGAAACCGTTACAGATTGGACTTTAGAATATCTAAAAAGTAAAAATTACGAAATTAAAACCACAGATATCAAACAAGATTTTGATCTCGAAGAAGAAGTCGAAAAATTTGCTTGGGCAGATGTAGTTGTTTACCACACACCAGTTTGGTGGTTTCAATTACCAAATCTTTTCAAAAAATATATCGACGACGTTTTTACTGCCGGACACAACAAAGGAATTTACAAAAGCGACGGAAGATCCAGAACAAATCCAGATATTAATTACGGAACTGGTGGACAATTGCACGGACGTAAATATATGTTAACCACAAGCTGGAATGCTCCTGCAACTGCTTTTACGCTTCCTGGAGAATTCTTTGAAGAAACATCTGTAGATGATGGCGCTATGTTTGGCTTTCATAAAATGAATAAATTTGTTGGAATGGAAAAACTAGACGGATTTCATTTTCATGATGTCGAAAAAGGTGCTACTGCAGAAAATATTAGTATCTTTAAATATGAATACACCAATCATTTAGAACAAATTTTTAAAAACCTATAATTATGATTTCAATTACAGCAATCCTAAAAAGTAAAAAAGAAAACATAGAACAAATACAATCACTGCTAAACCATTTGGTTACCGAAACCAGAAAAGAAGCTGCGTGCGCGCGTTACGATCTTCACAACTCCGAAAATGTATTTATTATTTGGGAAGAATGGAAAGATCAAGAAGGTTTAGACATTCATAATAACCAATCGCACTTAAAAGATTTTATTGCTAAAAGCGAATCTTTAGTAGCTGCACCAATTCAGGTTTATAAAACAGTACAGATATTGTAATTTTATTTTGCCAGCAATTCCACAAATTAATATTTCTATAAAAATAGATTAGTGTTAATTTATGGAATTGGCTGCAAACTTTTTTACTATTTTATCCCGCCAAAAGCACCGAAACACATGTTTTTATGCAATATTTCAACGCTTTTGAAACCAACTTTCTTCATTAAATCCAACTGATAATTCATCGATCTAGGTGTATCCTCTTTTGCAATATAATCAAACACTTTTTCACGATACTCTGCACCACCAATACTTTCTAGATACTCACCATATATTTGCCACGTATAATCGTTAAGTAAATCAGTATCCTGCGTAATCAAATCCGAAATCATAAAACATCCACCCGGTTTTAATAACTTAAATATTTTAGCAAAAGTCGTTTCCCAATCTTCATCGTCTCGCAAATGATGCAAAACTGCTCCAGCCAAAATAATATCAAAATGATTTTCCGGCAATTCAACTTCTCGAATATCTCCCTGCTTTACCTCTACTTTTCCATTTGTTTCTATCGAAACTCTCTCAAAAGCTCTATCTAACATTGGCAAGCTCAAATCGACCAAAGTACAATTCAAATTTGGTACTTTAGACAACATTTTTAAAGTATAATTTCCTGCACCACAACCAATATCCAAAACATTCTCAGCATTTGGAACAATTCTTTTCGACGCTTCCGTAATTAATTCCAAAGAAATTGTCGCATCAATAGTTGCTACTTGTCCAGTTTCTAAGTTTGAAAATCGTTCGACATCATTGTCAAACCTTTCTTTAATCTCTTTAATAGTTGATTTTTTCATAGTTTTTTGTTTTTATTTACCCACGGATCTTAACGTATTGAACGGGTTTGCACTGATTTTTTGCCACAGATTAAAATGATTCAAATGATTTTAAAACTACAGAAATCTATGAAAATCCTTTAATCTGTGGCATAACTTTTTAACTCACAAAAAAAAAACCGCTTAAACCAGTTTAAATCCGTAAAATCTGCGGCCATTTATTTTTTTCAAAACTAGCACTTTGATACATATCTCAAAAATACTTATTTTAGCAATTATTAATACTTAATAGGTATTTATGGAATTACGTCATCTAAAATATTTTTTGGCTGTAGCCGAAGAATTAAACTTTACAAAAGCAGCCGAAAAACTCTTTATATCTCAACCGCCTTTAAGCAGGCAAATTATAGAACTCGAAGAAGAAGTTCAGGCGCGCCTATTCAACAGAAATAATAAAAAAGTAGAATTAACCGAGGCAGGAAAATATTTTGAAAAAGAAATAAAAGAACTATTTCAGAATCTCGAACGAATTACTGTAAAAACTAAAAAAATTGCCGAGAATGTTTCCGGGGAATTCAGAATCGCATATATAAGTTCAATTTACTCAAGCGTCATTTCAGAATTAATTAAATATCTAAAAGAACAATTTCCATACGTTAATTTTAAACTCTTTGAAATTTCTACAACCAAACAAATAGTAGCCTTAGAGCAAGGAAAAATAGATTTGGGCATTATTCGATCGCCCATAAAATCGCCCAAAATAAAGGCGCAATTATGGTTTCAGGATGGGTTTTCAGTTGTTTACAACAAAAACGTAATTCAAATTAATTCTGAGAAAGAAATTCCGAATCTAAAAGACGAAACTTTTGTGTTTTTCAACAAAGACTATGCGCCGCATTATCATGAAGTTTTACTGGAACTTTGTGCTTTTTATGGCTTTACGCCAAAGGTCGTTCATGAATCCAACAACATTAACTCTATAGTACAATTGGTTAAAAACGGATTAGGAATCTCGATTGTTCCGTCGAACATTGCTCAAAACAATCAAGATCCTGAAATTGGTTTTATCGAATTAAAAAAAGTCAATTTGCAAACCGATGTTTCTTTAATCACCTCAAAAGAAGATGCTTCAGAAATTACTCGAGTTGCAGTCGAGTTTTTATTGAAGAAAAGTAGTTTACACTAAGATTGCATAATAATTTAATCTCGCAAAGTCGCAGAGTTTTTTCTGTAACTATTTGAATTACCCTCATAGTTTGTCATTTCGAGCAACGAGAAATCACACTATCCCGAAGTCTCGGGACACATGAAAGTCATCGATCTTTGTCGATTCACAAGTGCGATTTCTCGTTGCTCGAAATGACACAAAAGGAGAAAAAATCATTTTAATCCTATAATCTGTGGCAACAAAAAAACGTTACAATTTATCACACCAATAACAATCATAAAAAGATAACTTTTAAATACCTTAGCAAATTATAATTCTACCTAATAAAATCAATAAAAATGGCTGAGCAGTCTTCAATTCAATGCCCAAATTGCGGAACTAATATCGATGTAAATGACATATTAAAACATCAATTAGAAGATAGTATTCGTAAAGAATTTCAACAAAAAGCCAACGCTCAAACGAAAGAATTAGAACTTAAAAACGAACAATTCGAAAAGGCCAAAACGGAATTTGAAGCTAAAAAGAAACATGAAAACGAACTTTTTGCTGAACGTTTAGAACGTGAAAAAAAGGTAGCCGAAAAAGAAATTACCGAGAAATTAAAAACAAAACTCGACGAAGAAAATAAAGACCGTTTGCTTTTGATGGAAAAAGAGCTTTCGGAGAAATCAGAAAAACTTCGGGAATTGAATAAAATGGAAGGTGAAATTGCCAAACTTCAACGTGAAAAACTGGAGATGAAAGACGCCATTCAGGCTGAAGCCGAAAAACAACTCAATGCAACCTTGGTTCTTGAACGTGATAAAATTCGCAAACAAGAAGAAGAAAAAAACGAGTTAAAAATCAAAGAATACCAAAAACAATCAGACGATCAAAAGAAATTGATTGAAGAAATGAAACGCAAGCAAGAACAAGGTTCTATGCAATTGCAAGGTGAAGTAATGGAGTTAGCGATTGAAGAATGGCTGGCAAATAATTTTCCTCTAGACACTATTGACGAAATTAAAAAAGGTGCAAATGGTGCCGATTGTCTTCAGATTGTAAATACTCGCGAATTGCAGAATTGCGGTTCTATTTATTACGAAAGTAAACGTACCAAAGCTTTTCAGCCAGCTTGGATTGAAAAGTTCAAGAATGATATTAGAACTAAAAGAGCTAATATTGGAGTTTTAGTAACCGAAGTTATGCCGGCGGGAATGGACCGAATGGGAATGCGAGACGGAATATGGATTTGTACTTATGAAGAATTTAAAGGTTTAAGCGCTGTTTTACGTCAATCTTTAATTCAGGTAAGTCACGCAGTTCAGGCACAGGAAAACAAAGGCGATAAAATGTCGATGCTGTACGATTTTTTAACCAGCAACGAATTCCGTTTACAAATTGAAGGAATTGTAGAAGGTTTTACCCAAATGCAAGGTGATCTTGATGCCGAAAAAAGAGCAATGCAACGTATTTGGAAACAACGTGAAAAACAGATCGAAAAGGTCGTTCATAATACTTTAGGAATGTACGGTTCTATTCGTGGTATTGCCGGAAATGCTGTTCAAACCGTTAGAGCTTTAGAACTGGATTTTATAGAAGACGAGCAAGAGGATCCTAAAGAATTATTGGAATAATAATGTGGAGATGGTACGCGGATTAAACGGATTCGCTAGCGCGAAGACGCGGATGTGCACGGATTTTTTTTGTATTTTTTACAATCAAAACAAACGTAATATTTGTCATCCTGACGAAGGAAGGATCACACTCGAAACTCGACAAAGATTGACGAATTTCTTTGCGGAATTACTCATGTGATCCTTCCTTCGTCAGGATGACAAAATTGTACAAAAAAAGGCTTCGAAATTAATCGAAGCCTTTTATTTTGAATTAACCCTTTTTAAAGGACATTGTTAGTCCAAACTGATTGGTAAGGAATAATTTATTATTCTCAATAGAATAACCCGATGTCGTTCTTAACAACTGCAAAAACTCGGCTTCTTTTTTCGCATCGCACTTTTTAGTTTCTGACGTGATGTTTAAAAACTGAAGTAGACCTGCATCTTTTGAAAGCAAATTCCCTTTAATAGCATTACATCCTGTAGAACCTGAAAATGTCGACGATGCAATTGAAATAGTTGGAAAAGTAGAAAAATCCTTTTGCGTAAGTACCTTTCCGTTTAAATTCTCCAAAATCCAAGTTTGTTGTAATTTCTTCTCAATTGATTTTTCAACTGTACTATTTCCAGTACTTGTACTTTTCGTAGACTTGCAGCTGTAAGTCAGTGAAACAGCAATAAATAACATTAAAATCCTTTTCATGTAAAATATACTTTGTAAGTTTTAGCTTGCGAAATTATTTTACTTTTACAACTCAAAAAGGCTCTAAAGGTTATTTTTCAATCAAATTAAGACATTTATAAAACTAAATTTTTAATCTACTTTCTTAAAAACCAAAAGTTTTCCTGACGGATTGGAAAGTGTTAATCTATTATTACCAACAGTATATGTAGTTGTACTTTGAAGCGCTTTTGTAAACTCATCTTCTTTATTACCAGGAGCACAAGCCATAAGCGTTGAAATCATATTCGAGAATCTCAATAAATCTTTTTCATAAAAGATACTTCCGCTAATAGAATTACATCCTCCAAAACCCATAAATCTATTTTCTGCTGCATGAATTTCAATTCTTGGTAATTCTCTTTGAAAATCAGTAAGAGAAACTTTTTTTCCATTTAATTCTTCCAAAACCCAAATATCATGCAAACGGTAATCTGTAATATATTTTCCGCAACCGTTTAAAATTTTACCATTAATTTCGACTTTAACAGTATAAGGTGATTTTTCGCCTGACATAGAATCCTGACAGTCGAATTGTTGAATGGTAACTGTGGCAGACGTTTTCCCGTTGTTAAGTTTATACATCTTCACATTGGCATCCATAGCTCTAATAGGCTCTACAGATTTAAAACTAATTGATTCCATTCCTTCAATCAATGATGTAAAAACAGTTTTGTCCTTCCCTATTTTCAATCCCCAAAATGGTTCATTTCCAGTAGCTTTAAAATAAACTGTTAGATCTTCTTCATCTGAAGTTGTTTTAGAAGTTGTTTCTTCCATGTTCGAATTTTTAACTGCGACCGACTTGCAGCTTAACGTCACAGCCGCTAAGACACATAGTAAAAGTACTTTTTTCATATTGTATATTTTTTATTATGCTTTCCCTCTAGAAAAAACTGAGCCAAAAATTACGAAGCCTTATTTTTTATGATTTTTTTAGGTGGAATTTCTTATAAAATTAAGAAAAATAACACATTTACAAAAAAAATCTAAAATTAAAAAACACTTCGAACCCGCGCTACTTAAAAGATCAAGATAAAATACGTAGAAAAAAGCAAATCACTACTTAAAAAAATCACACCAATACGTATTTTAATAAGTACAAATACTTATATTTGCGTAATAATACTTAATTAAAGAAATCATGATTAGAGTAATAGTAGTTGGAAACGGCATGGTTGGTTATAAATTTTGCGAAAAATTCATTGTAAAATCAGGACAAGAAAAGTATCAGATTACAGTATTTGGCGAAGAGCCAAGGCGCGCTTACGACAGAGTTCACTTAAGTGAATACTTTGGAGGTAAAACCGCTGATGATTTATCATTATCAACTAGCGAATGGTACTTAGAAAACAATATTACTCTAAATACTTCTGAATTAATTACAGATATTAATCGGGAAGAAAAAACGATACATACGCACTTAGAACAAACTCATAAGTACGACTACTTAGTTCTTGCAACAGGCTCATCTGCATTTGTTCCTCCTATTGATGGAGTCGAAAAAGAAGGTGTCTTTGTTTACAGAACCATCGAAGACTTAGACGCCATAATGGCTTATGCCAAAAAAATAAAGCAAAAAGGCGCGACCGAAGCTGCTGTTTTAGGCGGAGGATTATTAGGTCTTGAAGCTGCAAAAGCAGTACGTGATTTAGGATTAAACCCTCATATTGTAGAATTTGCGCCACGCTTGATGCCGAGACAATTGGACAAAGGCGGAAGTGATATGCTACAATCTAAAATTGAGGAATTAAATATCGGAATTCATCTTAACAAAACCACTCAATATATTGATGGAAAAGATAGCATAATGGGAATGATGTTTGCCAATGAAGAATTGTTAAAAGTTGACATGTTGGTTATATCTGCCGGAATTAAACCACGCGACGAACTGGCTCGGGTTTCAGGACTAGAAGTTGGTGTTCGAGGTGGCGTTGTGGTAAACAATCAGATGCAAACATCAGATCCTTCTATTTTTGCGATTGGCGAAGTGGCACTTTATAACCAAAATATTTATGGTCTTGTTGCTCCCGGTTACGAAATGGCCGATGTTGCAGCTGAGCAAATCTTAAATGGAACTAAAACCATGAGAGAATCCATCGATATGTCGACACAATTAAAATTAATTGGTGTTGAAGTTGCGAGTTTTGGTGATCCTTTTATCGAAAACAATGATGTAACCGCCATTATTTACGAAAATAAATTAACAGGTATTTACAAAAGAATTAATGTTACCAAAGACTCTAAAACTTTGTTGGGGGGAATTTTGGTTGGAGATTCCAGCGATTACAATTCGCTTTTTCAGATTTACAGTAATGCAATGGCTTTACCTAAAAATCCTGAAGATCTTATTTTAGGTTCGAGAGATGGCTCTGAAGGCTCTAGTTTAGGAAGCGTTTTAGACTTACCAGATACTGCCATAATTTGTTCTTGCGAAAACGTAACTAAGGGCTCTATTTGTTGCTCACTTCTGGACGAAACTTGTTCAAACTTCTCTGATGTTGTAAAACATACCAAAGCTACTTCTGGTTGCGGAGGTTGTAAACCAATGGTTGCAGATTTGGTAAAAGCTACTCAAAAATCACTAGGAAAAGAAGTTAAAGATGTTATATGCGAGCATTTTCAATATACCAGACAAGAGTTATACGATTTAGTAAAAATCAATAAATACGAGAATTTCTATGAAGTTGTCGATCATCACGGAAAAGGAGATGGTTGCGAAGTTTGCAAACCAGTTGTCGCTTCTATTTTCTCTAGTATCTACAATGACACTGCAAATAAACACGTTACTACACAAGATACAAACGACAGATTTTTAGCCAATATTCAGCGCAACGGAACTTATTCTGTAGTTCCAAGAGTTGCCGGAGGCGAAATTACTGCCGAGAAACTTATCGTAATTGGTGAAGTTGCCAAACAATTCGATTTATATACCAAAATTACGGGTGCACAACGCGTCGATTTATTTGGAGCACACTTAAGTGATTTACCAAAAATCTGGAAAATACTAATCGATAATGGTTTTGAAAGTGGTCACGCTTACGGAAAATCGCTTCGTGCTGTAAAAAGCTGTGTTGGAAATGCATGGTGCCGTTACGGAATGGATGATAGCGCGGGATTTGCAATCGAATTGGAAAACAGATACAAAGGAATTCGTTCTCCACATAAACTAAAAGGCGGTGTTTCGGCCTGTATTCGTGAATGCGCGGAAGCTCGCGGAAAAGATTTTGGATTAATTGCTGTCGAAGGCGGTTGGAATTTATACATAGCAGGAAATGGGGGCGCAAACCCAAAACACGCCGTTTTATTAGCTGAAAAAATTGATAAAGAAACCGTCATTAAATACCTAGATCGCTTTTTAATGTATTACATCCGTACAGCAGGTCCGCTAATTAGAACAGCTACTTGGTTAGATAAACTAGATGGAGGTTTAGAGTATCTAAAAGAAGTAATTATCGAAGACAGTTTAGGAATCTGCGAAACATTAGAAGTTGAAATGCAAGGCCTAGTTAACACTTTTGAATGTGAATGGAAACAAGTATTAGAAAAACCAAGATTATTAAAACGTTTCAACCATTTTGTAAACTCTGAAGACAAAGACGACAATGTTGTTTTTGTTCCGTTAAGAGATCAAAAAATGCCAAAAGCCTGGACTTAAAATATTTTTTTTTAAACACATAGAATCATAGATTTTGAAAAATCAAAAGGGCATTTCACTTGTATTAACAAACATAGATAGCTGTGTACTAGAAACGAGTTTCTTTTATTAATCTTTTTGTACAGAATAAAAACCTATATCTCTATGCGTTTAAATCAATGAGTTCCAAAAAAAGAAAAAGAAAATATCACAAAAACGTTTGCTGTCCTCTTACCCTCTTTTTTACTGCGCCGTCAAGTCTATTGATTGTAAAAAGAGGGATAAGAAACAGGAATTAAAATAAAATCAAAATGGAAGAAATTTTAAATCAATACAAAACCGTACATCCAAACGATGCTACAATTTGGTTCAAAGCTGGTCAAGTAACAGATTTTCCAACAAACCGCGGCGGATGCATCAAATACAAAAACAAACAAATAGCCATTTTTAATTTTGCACGTCGAAACGAATGGTACGCGTGTCAAAATGCATGTCCACATAAAATGGAAATGGTATTAGCAAGAGGAATGACAGGATCTACAGATGATATTCCGAAAATTGCGTGTCCAATGCACAAAAAAACATTCTCATTAGTTGATGGTTCAAATCTAAACGGAGAAGAATACAAAATTGCAACCTACCCCATTAAAGTCATTGAAAATGAGGTTTTTGTTGGTTTTTTAGAATAATCTGACATAATCTTGTCATTTCGACGGAGGAGAAATCACACAAGAAACTCCTCTCAGTTAGACGCCAATCTTTGTCGACTTACGAGTGTGATTTCTCGTTCCTCGAAATGACAAAAATAGCGTAATAGTGATTTGACTTCCGAAAAAAAGCTTAATACAAAATAAAAAGTAATTGTTCATCGCCACGAATTTCGCAAATTACACTAATTTAATTCGCGCAAATTCGTGAAATTAGCGGCGAAAAAAACTTAATTCCGTATATTTGAATTCTATTATTTGACTACACAAAATGACTACACCTTTTCAAAAAGCCAGTGAATGGATTGATGCCGAAAATGCTCAGGATCCAAATATCGAAATCGACCAAAACGTAGAATATCCTAAAGAATTATTATATTCAAACAGGATGTATAAAAAACTGATGCAATTTCAACCAGATGCTTCAGAAGAAGTTCAAATTGCCTCAAAAGCACAGCATATTTGTCGATGGAAAGTCGCTCGCGAATCTTACCCAATGGATCGTGTTGGTTATTTAAAATGGAGAGAAGATCTTAAAAAATTTCACGCCAAAACTGCTGCCGAAATTTTAGAAAAAGCAGGTTATAACCAGGAATTTATTACGAGAGTTTCTTTTTTAATCGAAAAGAAATTACTTAAAAAAGATGCCGAAACGCAATTACTTGAAGATGTAATTTGTCTTGTATTTCTAGAATATTATCTAGATCCATTCGTACACAAACACGATGAAGAAAAACTTAAAAACATCATCAAAAAAACCTGGGACAAAATGTCTGAAAAAGGACATCAGGAAGCTTTAAAAATTAATTACTCTGAAGAAAACTTAAATTTGATAAAAGCTTCTTTGGGGTTATAATCAGATCATCTGAAATGAGCTGAAAAAAGTTCAATTTCCCCATATAAAGACAAAAAGTATCTTCGAATGAAAAAAAGCAATCAGGAAGCAGCAGATAAAATCACCTTCAAAAATTTACGCCGTTGGTATTTTTTTGCACTCTGGACTATTGCATTAACCATTATTTTAAGTCAGATTCTCGTTCAATACAACTTAAAACAACAATTAAGCGATTCTAAAATCATCAATATTTCTGGTAAACAAAGGATGTTGAGTCAGAAAATTATCAAAGAAGTATTGATTTTAAACTATGTTGTTGACAATGCCAAAAAGCAAGAAATTGCACATTTAAAGACCGTTTTATCACTTTGGAAAAACAATCAAAATGCATTAGAAAACGGCAGCGATACATTGGCATTTCCAAAAGAAAAAAGCGAAACCTTATCTAAATTATATCGTGAAATTAAGCCTAGTTTCAACAATATTGCCGAAGCTACAAATACATTTCTCTCAAATTTAGAGCAACAAAATAGCTTCGAAAACAATCAGAAACTTGTACAAACAATTCTCAAAAACGAAAGTATTTTTCTTTCGAAAATGAATCAAATTGTAAGTCAGTACGATATCGAAGCGCACGAAAAAGTAACAGAACAACGCAAAATAGAATATTGGATTTTTGCTTTTACCCTATTTGTTCTTTTGATGGAATTTTTCTTTATTTTTAAACCAACGAATAAAAAAATAGAGAATCTCATTGCCAAACTTTTAGCATCTGAAAAGAAAGCACTAAAACTTGCTTACGACACTGAAATTATTAGTGAAATCAAGGAAAACTCTGTAAAAGAATTAAAATCGCTCAATCATGCCATGGAAAATACGTTGCTTTACTGCCGTATAGCCCCAGATGGTTCGATTATACATGTTGGCGAAAAATTTGCCAAACTTTTAAATTACACCAAGTTTTCATCCAATAAAAAATTCTCAGAAGTTTTAACTACCGATGAAAAAGAACAAATAAATATTGATCGTATCATTTTTGAGAAACAACGCAGCGGCTGGCAAGGCGAAATTAAAATTAGCAACAAGGAAAATCAGACAATTTGGTTAGATTTATCGATGGTTCCTGTAATGATCAAAAAAGATGAACTAGAACTATTAATTGTATGTTTTAACATTACTGAACGCAAAAAAGCACAACGCGAAGTCGAGCGTTTGAATCTGGAAAACAGTAACGAAAAAATCAATCAGCAAAAAATCATTTCGAGTAAAATTGTCGAAAATCAGGAAAACGAACAAAACCGAATTGCCAAAGAAATTCACGACGGAATTGGCCAGATGCTTACAGGTTTAAAGTTTAGTCTGGAAAGTATCAATCTGGAAGACAAAGAAAAATCAGCTCAAAAAATAGAATATTTAAAAAAACTTTCACTCGATATTATCAAAGGAGTTCGAACGGCAACTTTCAACTTAATGCCACCGGAATTAAGCGATCACGGCATAGTTTCTTCGCTTGCAAAACTTACTCAGGAACTTTCGAAACTAACCGGAAAAGAAATCCTATTTTACAATAAAACCGATTTTGACCAGCGTTTAGATTCGTTAATCGAAATCAACATTTATCGCCTAACGCAAGAAGCTATCAACAATGCTATAAAATACGCCGAATCGTCGCATATAATTGTACAACTTTCCCACAGCGAGACTTTGTTGAGCGTTATTATAGACGACAACGGAAAAGGCTTTGATATCAATGCGGTAGACAAAAAACGAAACAGCGAATCTGGAATGGGATTATTGTTTATGAAAGAAAGAATTCAATACATCAACGGACGCGTCTTCATCAAATCAATTCCCGGAGAAGGAACCAGGATTACTTTTAATATCCCTATTTAATTAGAAAATTTGGCAATTAGAAAATTAGAAAATTTTATAGACGCAAACCTTTGCTAAAGTTTTGAAATTTGGCAAAGGTTTGCGCAATCTTATCTGATCTCGAAACTCGTAATTAAGCTAAACCCGACAGGTTTTAAAAACCTGTCGGGTTTATAAAATGTAAAATCACCAATCTTTGTCAATATATTTTTGTGATCTCTCCTTCGTCGAGATGACAAAATAGAGCAAAAAAAATAACCGATTAACAACCTTCCTTTTACATTGTCAAATTATCCAATTTTCAAATTGCCACATTTTCTAATTTTCAAATTCAAAAATTACGTATATTAGCATCTTCTTTATAGATGAATATACGTAAAAATTCAGAATCAAAATTAAGTAAACCATGAGTAATAACATTCGAGTAGTTCTGGCAGATGACCATGTTTTTGTAAGAGATGGAATAAAATCATTACTGGAAAACGAAGCCAACATTGAAGTTGTAGGGGAAGCCATTGATGGTGCCGATGCTCTTGAAGTCGTTGCAACCAGCAAACCAGATTTACTTATAGTAGATATTCGCATGCCAAACTTAACGGGTATTGAAGTAGTAGAAAAACTTAGAAATGAAAATAATGCTGTAAAAATCATTATGCTTTCAATGCACGAATCTGAAGAATATGTATTAAAATCAATAAAAGCAGGAGCCGATGGTTATTTACTAAAAGGTTCAAGCAAAGAAGAATTTTTAAAAGCATTACACACTGTTGCCGCAGGTGGAAAATATTTTAGCGGAGACATATCTTCTATCTTAATAAGCCAATTAACAAATTCATCAGCATCAATAGAACCTAAGCAAAACTTAGGCGAAGAAATGATGATTACCAAAAGAGAAAAAGAAATCCTGACACTTTTGTTATCAGGAAAAGGAAATAAAGAAATTGCCGAAGCGCTTGAAATTAGTAAACGAACTGCCGAAGTGCACCGTTTTAACTTAATGAAAAAGCTAAAAGTAAAGAACCTTATGGAACTTTCGAATAAAGCTACGGAATATTCGTTACTATAAACAAATTACGTATTAATACGTAATTATTTTTCAAAAACTGCGTTTTAGCAGGTTTTAACTAAGTTATAGTACTTATTTTTATCAAAAATTATAAGTACTATGAAAACTACAAATTCATTATCGCAATCACACAAGATTTTATTTTTGAACACACTGGCATTTACCGTGTGTTTTGCCTGTTGGACATTAAACGGAGTTCTCGTAACCTTTTTGGTCGATAACGGAATTTTTCATTGGAGTGTCGTTCAGGTTGGTTGGCTTCTTGGAATCCCAATTTTAACGGGTTCAATCATGCGTCTACCAATTGGTATACTTACTGACAAATTTGGAGGAAAATATGTTTTCTCACTCCTACTTCTACTCTGCTCGATTCCGCTATTTTTATTGCCATTCGCTAATAGCTTTATTACGTTTGCCTTATTAAGTTTTTTATTCGGAATGGTAGGAACAAGTTTTGCAGTTGGCATTGGATATACTTCGATTTGGTATCCAAAAGAATGGCAAGGACGTGCTCTGGGAATTTTCGGAATGGGAAATGCAGGAGCTGCAATCACCACATTTTTAGCACCTTCATTATTAAACCATTTCTCTGTAGATGACCCTCAAAATGGATGGAAAATTCTTCCTGTTATTTATGCAATCGCATTGGTTATTATTGGAGTTGCCTTTTTAATTTTTGCTAAAAACAAAAAATTAGAAAATAATACCAAAACTGTTTCTCAAATGCTTCAATCTCTAAAATCAGCGCGTGTATGGCGTTTTGGAGCGTATTACTTTTTAGTATTTGGATGTTTTGTTGCGTACTCGCAATGGTTATTACCAAACTTTATGAACGTTTATCAAACCAGCTTGGTTATGGGCGGTTTATTTGCCACACTTTTCAGTTTGCCATCCGGAGTAATCAGAGCATTTGGAGGTTATTTATCAGATAAATACGGTGCCCGAAAAGTTATGTATTGGGTTTTGAGTTCATCTGTGGTTTTGAGTGCTTTATTAATGATTCCTAAAATGGAAATTACAACAACCGGACCAGGCGTTTTAGCTACTAAAAAGGGAACAATAACTGAAGTTTCAAACGAAAAAGTAAAAATTGGAGATACTGATTTTCCAGTTGCTCAGAAAAAAGAAACCGAATCTGAAAATGCGATTTTCCCAACCAAAACATCGTGGCAACAAGTTGTAGTAGAGCAAAATCAAACTGTAAAGAAAAAAGAACTTCTTGCTAAAGGAATTACTGTAATTAAATTTGATGCGAACATGTGGGTGTTCTTGATTCTAGTAATTTTAATTGGTATTTCATGGGGAATTGGTAAAGCAGCTGTATACAAACACATTCCTGAATATTTCCCGACAGAAGTGGGCGTCGTAGGCGGAATGGTTGGTATGATTGGCGGCTTAGGAGGTTTCTTTGGACCAATAATCTTTGGCTACTTATTAACTGCAACAGGAATTTGGTCAAGCTCATGGATCTTCATTTTACTGCTTTCGGCAATTTGTCTAATTTGGATGCATTATACAATTACCAAAATCATGAACGAAAAACAGCCAATTCTAGCAAAAGTAATTGACAGACAATAATTTATTTATCTTTAACTAATTATTAAATATGATTTTTATCATTAAAAAAGAAATCCTTTTCTTATAATTTTGTTTCAGTTTTAAACAATATAAGTTATGAAAAACCTAAAAATAATTCTTTTATTACTACTAGTAGCAATAAGTTATGATATTCAAGCACAGGAATTGGACGTTAATTTACAATTAAGACCTCGTTTTGAATATCGTAACGGATATAAAACTCTTATACCCGAAGGAACAGAAGCTACTTCTCAAATCTCACAACGTTCAAGATTAAACTTTAATTACAAACAGGATCAATTAACTGTTAAATTAACTTTTCAAAATGTAAGAACATGGGGAGATGTACCAACAACAGCAACTGCAGATAAAAATGGTGTAGCCGTTTTCGAAGCTTGGGCAAAATATGATATATCCGAAAAATGGAGCGCAAGAGCAGGTCGACAAGTACTTTCTTATGACAATCAGCGTATTATGGGAGAAATCGACTGGTTACAGCAAGGACAAAGCCATGACGCGTTAATGGTTTCATTTCATCCAAAAAACCATCAGCTAGATATGGGATTTGCCTATAACTCTGATGCCGAAAATACGTTTCAAACTCCTTATACTGTAGCCAATTATAAAGCGATGCAATATGCTTGGTATCACACTAATGCAGACAAATTAGGCGTAAGCTTACTATTTTTGAATACAGGTTATGAATATGCTAATCTCACAAAAAAACTATTGGTAGATTACAAGCAAACTTTTGGTACTTACCTGACTTACAAAAACAATAAAATTGATGGTAATTTAAGTTTCTACGGGCAAACCGGAAAAAGTGCAGACAAACAAGTTAGCGCCTGGGATGGAGCTGTAAACTTAGCATACAGCATAACGGAATCTTTTAAAGCTGGTATTGGTTACGAATATCTTTCAGGAAAAGATATGAATGATAAAAGCACAGTTATCAAATCATTCAACCCTATTTTTGGTACCAACCACGCTTTCAACGGTTATATGGATTATTTTTATGTTGGCGGAGGTCATCAAAACAGTGTTGGTTTACAAGATGCTAATTTAAAATTCACTTACAATGTAAAAAAATGGCAATTTGCATTAATGCCACACGTATTCTTATCTGCTGCTGATGTAGTTGTAGCAGACAAAAAAATGGATTCGTACTTGGGAACTGAGGTCGATTTTACAGCCGGATTCAATTTTAAAAAAGACATCACACTTACAGGAGGTTACTCTCAAATGTTTGGCACTACAACATTAGAAGTTTTAAAAGCTCCAGGATATGCCGGACACACCAACAACTGGGCATGGTTAATGATTTCTGTAAATCCAAGAATTTTTACTTGGAAAAAATAAGAGATTTTTCAAAATATAAATTTACAAAAAGCCCTTTTCAAAATAGAAAAAGGGCTTTTTTTTGTCTTTTAAAGAAACTCATCTTAAATTTTAATTAATTATATTTGACTTAGTTATCTAAAAAAATCCTTATTTATGATTACTTTTTAATCTTAGTAAAAATTAAGAAAAGATCAATACTGTTCCCTAATGAAATATAAAAGCATAATAATTTTATTTGTTTCAATAATTCTATTTTTTCTTTTTGGATTACTTTATGATATACAATATAGATCGCTAACACGAATACTGATTTTCAGAATTTAGTAATTATGACTTGAGATATTATGGAGGAAAAGAAATTAGATTTTTTGTTCTCGATTTAGGTTTTATATTAACAGTTGTTCCAACTGGACTATATATTATTTCAAAATCACAAAAACAGAAAAGAATCTCCCTTTACTCTATTTTAATTTTTTCAGGGCTTTTAGTTTCATTTTATCTTTTCTACTGCTTTCTAGAATCTCAAATCATAAAATATACTACGCCAGTCAATATTAAAAACATATATTATTTTCATCATCAAAATGTAAACTATCTACTTATTGCTTTATTTAGTATAATTTCATCTCAAATTTTAAATTACTTTATTCTTGTAAAATATTTAAAAACAGACCTGAACAAACAAAAAAATCTTTATGAAACAACTTTTTAAATTATCTCTATTCACATTCATTATAGCACAATCAAGCTTTTCTCAAAAATACAATGCTAACTTAATTTCAAAAGATTCAGAGATAAATTTTGCAAAATCACTAAAAAGAGGAATTAAAAGCGATAATGTAATTTACTTTGTTGAAAAGGATTTACAAACAATATCTGCGTACAAAAAAAACAAACTTAAATGGCAAACTAATGTAATTTCTATTTGCGGTAAGCCAAAAGTAGGAGAACCTCAAATAAGATATATAGGACTCAATAAAAACAAGCTTCTTGTTGTTATTGGCAAGCATAATTTTGCAGAAGTTGACATCAAAAATGGCAAAACAAAACTTGTCGGTTCAGATTAAAAAAAGTAATATTTAATCGCAATTAAATAGAAAAATACCATGAAAATCATAGCTTGGAATTGCAACATGGCATTCAGAAAAAAAGCAGAATTTATTCTTCCTTTCAATCCTGATATTGCAGTAATTTCTGAGTGTGAAAGTCCTGAAAAACTTAAATTCTCAAGCGAAGCAAAAATACCAACAGATATTCTTTGGTACGGATCAAATCCAAATAAAGGACTTGGCGTTTTCTCTTATACCAATTATAGATTTCAGTTAATGGATTGCTATAATCCTGAATTTAAAAATATTTTACCAATTGCTGTAACTGGTGGAAAAATTGATTTTACGCTATTTGCAGTTTGGGCAAATAACCCTGCCGATAAAGATGGCGCATATGTAACACAAGTTTGGAAAGCGATTAATTATTATGAAGATTTAATCACAGAAAACAAAACCATTTTAATTGGCGATTTTAACAGTAATACCATTTGGGATAAACCTAGACGTGAAGGAAATCATACAGCGGTTGTCCATAAATTAGCCGAAAAGAATATTTTTAGTACCTATCATAAATATTACAATCAAACACAGGGAAAAGAAGAACATCCCACTTTGTATATGTATCGGCACGAAAACAAACCTTACCATCTTGATTATTGTTTTGCATCAAATGATTTTATTGGCGCTCTCGAAAGTGTTCAAATTGGAACTTATCAGGATTGGACAATACACAGTGATCACAAACCCTTAATAATTAAATTCAATATATAAAACTATGACCAACTGGACTCAAAGATGGGACGACCGCTACAAAAGCGAAGAATTTGCGTATGGAGAAGATCCCAACAATTACTTAAAAGAACAAATTGAAAAGCTAAACACAGGAACAATCCTTTTTCCAGCTGAAGGCGAAGGACGAAATGCCGTTTTTGCAGCCAAATTAGGTTGGAAAGTTGCCGCCTTTGATATTAGCGAAGAAGGTAAAAACAAAGCCCTAAAACTTTCCGAAGCCAATAATGTAACGATCGATTACAAAGTTGGAGTATTAGAAACATTAAACTATAAAGCTGAGCAATTTGATGCAATAGCATTAATTTATGCACATTTTCCGGCAGAAATAAAATCATCAATTCACAAAACACTCGAAACTTATTTGCGCAAAGGCGGTATTCTTGTTTTTGAAGCTTTCAGCAAAAAACACTTAGAATATCTTGCTATAAACGATAAAGTTGGCGGTCCGAAAGACATTGAGTCTTTATTCTCTATTGAAGAAATTCAAGCTGATTTCCCTAACTATGAAATCATCGAATTAGAAGAAAAAGAAATTGAACTGAACGAGGGTTTATTCCATAACGGAAAAGGTTCAGTAATTCGATTTGTTGGCAGAAAAAAATAATTGTACATAAAACGTGAGGTCGAGGCGCTATTCTAAACGCCTCGACAAAATTTTCCGAATAAAAAAACAAGTAACAAACTAAAAAACAATCACTTAAAAACTTAACTCTAATTAAAACTAAAACAATTATTTGTATTTTCGTATAAAAAAAGACTATCTACAAGTAGCAACCTAACCAATTACAAGGTTGTGTTTCTCATTTTGCATTGCCCCTATTTTGAAATTAATCGTAATAAATTTTAAACAATTTTATAATGGCAAAATCAAAAACAATTGTACTAGTACACGGAATGTTCGTAAATAACAGTAGTTGGTCTGAATGGAAAAATTATCTGAAGCAAAAAGGTTACACCGTTTATGCTCCACCAAATCCCGGACATGATGGCAATCCCGCCGAACTCAGAACCAATATTCATCCTAAACTTGTAGAAACCGGTTTTATAGACGTCGTCACAAATATTGCAACACTTATAGATACCTTACCCGAAAAACCACTAGTAATTGGACACTCTATGGCTGGCTTAGCCGTTCAAAAACTAATAGATTTAGGCAAAGCCGATGCAGCAGTAAGTATTAATGGCGCACCTCCAAAAAATGTTCTTCCTCCTTTTTCAACCGTGAAAATTGTTTGGCCTGCGGTAAACTTTTTTTCAAGTAAAGGCTATTATTTAGGCTCGCGAGATTGGTACAATCGGGCATTTTTTAATACGCTGTCAAAAGCAGAACAGGACAAAGCATACGATTTGATTGCAGTACCTGAAAGTAGAAAAATAGGGCGTGAAACATTGCTAAAATCATTTTCGAATGCTGAATTTAAAAAACCACACCAACCAATTTTATTTATTGGAGGGGGACAAGACAAGATATTTCCACCAGAATTAACAAAAAAAATTGCATCCCAATATAAAGACTCCAATAGCAAAGTTGATTTAAAAATTTTCGAGCAAAAAAGCCATTTTGTTTGTGGCGAAAAGGGCTGGGAAGAAATAGCAGATTATATCTTAAAGTGGTATACAGATCTTTAAAAAACATAAAAGAGAGACGTACATCTTAAAGACACATTTTTTGTGCGTCTCTGCATTATTACCAAGCCATAAGTAGTAATACTTAAATTAAAAATATTTGTGTTCCATAATTTCTGTTCGCAATTCTGGAATAGCCAAAATACCAATCCTCTTTCCAACCGTTTCAATTAGTCCTTCTTTTTTAAGACTTGAAAGTATTCTAATCGCTTGTTCTTCGGTAGTTCCGGCAAAATCAGCAATCTCTTTTCGCGAAAGCTCAATATCAATTAAACCATTTATTTGTCCAAATTTACGGTGGATATACAGTAACAAATCAATCACCCGTTCACGAACATTCATGTGCGCAATTTTGCGAATATTGTTTTCACTTTTGTTCAGTTCATCGGCATAAAACAACATTAAAGCATACGTAAATTCGGGAACTTTTTGCAGTATTTCTAACATCGTTTCATTACTAAAATTGCATAAAACAGTATCTTCAAGAGCATAAGCACCAATTAAATAACGTTTTGAAGTTCCAAACCCTCGAAAACCAATGGTATCGCCGTTTGTAGTAAGACGCACAATTTGTTCACGACCATTTATTCCCGTTTTAACCGTTTTTACCTTTCCGCTGCAAACAAAATAAAGCCCTTGCAAGGGAGAATCTTCGGTGATAAACTGATTCGTTTTTTTACAAACAAAACTATTCTTCTTTAAAATAAACTGCCCCATTTGCTCCAAATGCAAATGTTTCTTAATAAAGCAATTTTCGTTGGGACAAGTATAACAAACCGTTTGCTCTTCTTTCATGAGTTCTAATTTTATCCAATTGAAAACTAATTTGTTGATCCTCTTTTAATTTTATCAAAAATAAAAAAATAAATTCAAAAAATAAGTATTTTTACGTATAAATACTTATTTTTGTTTTGAAATAAATAAGTGAATTATTTAGATTCTCTTCAGATTTAATTTAGTAGTATTCAAAAACAGTCGCCATGCAAAATACCAAAATCAAAACTACCTGTTCCTATTGTGGCGTTGGCTGCGGGATAATCGTTACCAACGATGCCAAAAACGGTGTGATGGTAACGGGCGACATAGATCATCCGGTAAACAAAGGAATGCTCTGTTCTAAAGGAATGAATTTGCATTATGTCGTTAATGACACTTCAGACCGGATTTTATATCCGGAAATGCGAGGCAGCAAATCCTATCCGCTGGAACGTGTAAGTTGGGACACCGCCCTTGATCGTGCCGCAGCTGTTTTTACTTCGATTATAAAAAAACACGGACCAGATAGTGTTGGATTTTATATCTCTGGACAATGTTTAACGGAGGAATATTACTTAGTAAACAAACTTGTAAAAGGTTTTTTGAAAACTAATAATATCGATACCAATTCCAGACTTTGCATGAGTTCTGCAGTTGTAGGTTATAAAAAAACATTTGGAGAAGATTCTGTACCTATTGCTTATGAAGATATCGAATTAGCCGATACTTTCTTGATTACAGGCGCAAATCCTGCTTGGTGTCATCCAATTTTATTTAGAAGAATCGAAAAACACAAAGAGAATAACCCCAAAATAAAAATCATTTGTATTGATCCAAGACGAACGGATACGGCTGCTTTTGCCGATTTACATCTACAAATTATTCCAGGATCTGACATTATATTATATCATGCAATTGCCAAACGCATTATAGAAAAGGGTTACGTCGATCACGATTTTGTAAAAAATCATGCCGAAAACTTCAAACAATATAAGGACTTAGTTTTAAGTACTTCTTTTGAAAAAGCGTCTAAACTATGTGGAATATCAGTAAACGATATTAAACTTGCTGCTGATATTATAGGAAAAGCTAAAGGATTTATTTCGCTTTGGGCAATGGGACTTAATCAAAGTGCCGTTGGCGTTGATAAAAATACTGCTTTATTAAATTTATCTCTATTAACGGGACAAATTGGAAAACCCGGTTCCGGACCATTTTCTTTAACGGGACAACCCAACGCAATGGGCGGACGTGAAGTGGGCGGAATGGCAACTTTATTGGCCGCACATAAAGACATTGCAAATCCTGAACATCGCAAGGAAGTAGCCAATTTTTGGGGCGTTGACGAAATCTCAGACAAACCCGGTTTAACGGCAACTGAAATGTTTGAAGCACTGGAATCTGGAAAAATGAAAGCTGTTTGGATTATTTGCACCAATCCGATGGTGAGTTTGCCCGATTCACGACGTATCGAAAAAGCTTTGCAAAATGCCAAGTTTGTAGTCGTTCAGGATATTTCGCATAATGCTGATACGTCAAAATATGCCGATTTATTATTACCCGCCGCAGGTTGGTTAGAAAAAGAAGGCACAATGACCAACTCTGAGCGACGCATTTCTTATTTACCAAAAGGAATTAATCCGCCTGGAGAAGCACTTCCAGATATCGAAATCTTAATTCGTTTTGCTAAAAAAATGAATTTCTACGGATTTGATTTTAATAGCGCCGAAGAAATTTATAAAGAACATTGCGCACTTACCAAAAACACGAACATTGATATATCATTTTTAAACTATCATCGTTTAAAAACAGAAGGTACTTTTCAATGGCCAGTTCCAGATTACGGACATCCGGGAACTCCTCGCCTTTTTACCGATAAAAAATTCTACACGCCATCGCAAAAAGCAATTTTTAATATTCCCACTTTTATTGAAAATACATCAGAACAACCAAGTCCTAAATATCCATTTATTCTTACCACAGGACGAGTTCGCGATCAATGGCATACGATGACTAAAACAGGAAAAGTTTCCAGATTGATGACGCATACGCCTAGTCCTGTTTTAGAGATTAATCCTATTGATGCTTTTAAAAACGATATAAAAAATGGTGATATTATTGTTGTTTCCAGTAAAAATGGAGAAGTTCGTGTAAAAGCTAAAGTAACAGATTCAATCAAAGAAAAAGTAGTTTTTCTACCCATGCATTGGGGGAAACAACTCGAAAATGATTTGAACCGCACTAATAATTTGACCAATACAGTTGTCGATCCGGTTTCAAAAGAACCTGATTTTAAATATACAACAGTCAATATTTCTAAATATATAAAACCTTTCCAGAAAATTGCCATAGTGGGTGCCGGAGCAGCTTCTTTCAGATTCATACAAAACTATCGCGAATTCAATCAAACCGATGAAATTATTGTTTTCTCGAACGAAGTAAATCCGTTTTACAATCGCGTTTTACTTCCGGAATATATGACTGGCGAATTTACTTGGGAACAATTGTTAAAAGTAAAAGATGGCGAAGCTTTCAACAAACTAAATATTACTATGAAAGCCGGCGTTGCAATTGACAAAATCGATGCTGGCCAAAAAACAATTACAGATAGTCTAGGTGAAACACATACTTTCGATTCTTTGATTCTGGCAACCGGAAGTCGTCCGTTTGTGCCAGAAAATGCTCAACTACATCTTCCGGGTCGTTTTACCGTACGAAGAAAAGAAGATGCAGATCGTTTAAAAAAACATCTTGACAGCACTAATTTACCGCCCGAAGAGCAACATGTTGTAATTATTGGCGGTGGTTTATTAGGTTTAGAATTGGCAGCAGCTTTAAAACATAAAAAAGTAAAAACAACTATAATTCAGCGTGCATCTCGTTTGATGGAACGTCAATTGGACCGAATTTCAAGTAAATTGTTGGCCGAAGAAGTTCAGCTTCGTGATATTCAAATTTATTTTGACAATGAAGTCAGTACGGTTTTTGAAACGGATAATGAAAACGAAATCGAAATTGCTTTAAAAAGTGGCCGAATTATTACTGCAAATGCCATTGTTTATACTATTGGAACAATTCCGAATATCGAAATTGCAAGAGAAACTGGTCTTGCCTGCGGTCGTGGCGTAAAAGTAAATCAGTATTTACAATCATCAAATCCGGATATTTATGCCATTGGAGAAATTGCCGAATTCAACAATAAATTATTCGGAATCACATCGGCAGCCGAAGAACAAGCAGATATTCTAGCTAACTTTTTGGCGGGCGATATTAGCAGTTTTTACAAAGGTTCGATCTTAATGAACATTCTAAAACTAGAAGATATTAACCTTTGCAGTATTGGAGATTTAACCATTCCAGAAAATGACGATTCATACGAAGAAATTATTTTTGCCGATTTGAAAAAACGCTATTACAAGAAGTGTATCGTAAAAGACGATTTGCTTGTTGGCGCAATTTTAATGGGAGATAAAAATGAATTTGCCGAATTTAAAACGATGATCGAAAGCAAAATCGAATTATCTGACAAACGAAATACATTGCTTCGCGGAAGCTCAAATGCCAAACCTGTTTTAGGAAAATTAGTTTGTTCCTGTAGCCAGGTAGGAGCCGGAAATATAGAAGAAACCATAAAAGGTGGTGTCACTAATTTTACAGATTTATGCAAAAATACAGGCGCAGGATTGGGCTGCGGAAGCTGTAAAACCGAAGTAAAAGAGATATTGGCGAAATGTAAATAGTATTCAGTCGCAGTTTACAGTCGCAGTCGCAGTTAACAGTATTCAGTTGACAGTAAGACTAATAAAGTAAACCAAAATTAAAAACTGAGACCGGAAACTAAGACTGAGACTGGAAACCGAGACTGCCACCGAAAACGGAGACTGAAAACTGAGACTGAAAACTGAGACTGAAAACCGAAAACTAAGAAAATATGGAACTAACAAGACTAATAGTAAAAGGAGGAGTTATTTCGCCTGGAGAATTGCGAGAAGTAGTCAATATGGCAATGGATCAGGGTTTAGATTCGATTTCATTTGGTTCAAGACAAGACATTATTTTTCCTAACGGATTTAAATCTTTAGATAAAGAAAAACTGGGCAAACATCATTTTGTTTTTCCAGATCAAAAAAGTGGCAATAATATTGTTTCTTCTTATGTTTCCACAGATATTTTTAGAAATACCAATTGGCTTACGGGTAATAAATTTCTATACATTTTAGAGCAATTTAAAGAACAGCCAAAACTCAAAGTAAACATAACCGATCCTAAACAACAATTGGTTCCCTTATTTACAGGACATCTCAATTTTATAGCTTCAGAGCACGAAGATTACTGGTTTTTATACATTCGTTTACCAAAATGGGAGCGAATGGAAATGTATCCAATCCTGATTTATAGTTGGGATATTGCAACTTTCTACTATGAAATCGAAAAAATTGCAGCCGAAGAATCAATGGGAATTGATATGCTTTTTAGCTTGGTTAGTGATGCATTAGAAACCAATAACAGAACAATTGATAAACCTTTGAATATTCCTTTTTATCCTTTTCCATATTATGAAGGTATGAATAGAATGGGAATTGATCAGTATTGGCTTGGTTTGTATTGGAGAAATAATTTGTACAATCTCGATTTTCTAAAAGAAATGTGCGACTTGTGTTTTGATTGCAAAATTGGAAAAATATGCATTACGCCATGGAAATCCTTTATTATAAAAGGAATTCCAAAAGATCGAAAACTGGAATGGGAGAAATTCCTGGGCAAAAGAGGAATCAACGTTCGTCATTCTTTACTTGAATTAAACTGGCATTTACCTGTTGCAATGGAATGGGCATTAAACCTTAAAACTTTCTTGGTTCGTACGCTCGATCAATTTGACATTAGTACTTATGGCTTAACTTTTGGAATATCCGAATATAATCGTGATGGTCATTATTTCACTTCGATTGTTGTCGAAAAAAATGAGTTGCCACCAGCTTTAGAGTCCATTAAAATTCGAGATACTTACAATGTATTGTTTGCTAAAAATTTTGATCCAAATACAAGAGAATATCTCGTGCATTCGCAAGATATTGACAAACTCGAATTGCCTACGATTTTAATTGAATTGAGCCGAAAATATTTTGACGAACTAGGAAATTCAGTTCCTGAAACAAATGAAAATTTACAGAAAAAAGAAAAACCAAAATTAGATATTTACCAATGTCAGGAATGTTTAACATTATACAATTCTGAATACGGAGATGAAACCCAAGGAATTCCAAAAGGTATTCTATTTACAGATTTAGGCGAAGATTATTGCTGTTCTTTATGCGAAGCACCAAAAAATACTTTCAGGATTTTAGAGATCATAAAAAACTAAGTAAACCATTATATTCATCATAATATCTATTAAGTCTTACGAAACGTAGTTTACTAAAAACAAATTATTATTGAAGTAATCCTTTTATAGTATTGTTTTTAATACTGTATTTCCTCTATTTTCTCAAGTAGAATTGTTAAGAGATTTTGTTTTTTTTTATTCAATAAAACAACAATAAACTAATATTCAGTATTTTATAATTTAAAATTATAGAAAAACTTAACATTGGGGCATTTGTTTATTGATTATATTTACTTAACCGTAAATTAACAATTTAGATACATTGTTAACAATATACTCATCTAAAAGCAAATTTATTATATGGAAAACAAAGCCACAGATACGAATCCTGAGAAAATCGATTCTCCAAAACCAGAAATTACGCAACCTGTTACCGAGAGTGCAAAACCTGCAAATACTCCAGTAAAAGCACCCGTTCGTAAAACAACACAAGTTAAAACTACTACCGCTGCAAAACCGGCTGCATCAACAGCTGCAAAGCCTACTACACCAAAAGCACCAGCAAAACCTGTTACAAAAGCAGCTACAACTGCTGCTCCAAAAGTTCCGGCAAAAACAACAATTGCGTCGAAACCAGCAGCAAAAAGTACGCCTGTAAAAAAAGTAGCTACGCCAACTATAAAACCTGAAATTGCAAAGGAAATTTTAGAACCAAAAGACGAAAAGACAACTGAAATAAAATTAAAAGAAGAATCAACAAAAGGCAAATCTGCCGATAAAAAGAAGAAAAAAGTGAAAGACAAAGACAAAGAAAAAGAGCAAGCCAAAAAGAAATTAGCTAAGAAAAAAGAAAAAGCTAAAAACGACAAAAAGAAAGAAAAAGCTAAAAAAGCTAAACAGAAAGCCAAAGCAAAGAAAAAAGAAAAAGCTAAAAAGGCAAAAGAGAAAGCTAAAGCTAAAAAAATAGCCAAGAAAAAAGCAAAGTCTCAGAAAAAATCTAAGGCTAAAAAGAAAAAATAATATTTAAGAAAGGTTTGACTTCAAAAAGTTGAACCTTTTTTTTTGCCTCTAAATTTATCATCTAGTTTGTCATTTCGACGAAGGAGAAATCTCCACGAGAAGCTCGACAAAGATTTGATTCTCATTACGGAGTTACTTGCGGAGATTTCTCCTTCGTCGAAATGACAAACTGTATGGCCAAAAAGTATTAGAAACAACATTCCAATTAAAATAAATTTATCTACATATGAAAATAATCATCAGAAGCGCCAAAATTATCGATTCAAAAAGTCCGTTTCATAACCAGACCGTTGATCTTTTAATTGCAGATGGTATTATAGAAAAAATAGGAACTTCGATTCTTGATATCGAGGATACAACCGAAGTTAAATTTGATAATTTACATCTTTCTCAAGGTTGGTTTGACAGTAGTGTTTCTCTTGGAGAACCAGGTTATGAAGACAGAGAAACAATTGCAAATGGTTTGAATGTTGCGGCAAAAAGCGGTTTTACAGCAATTGCCTTACAACCAAACTCTTTCCCTATTATCGACAATCAATCTCAGGTAAATTTTGTAAAAAACAAAGCAAATGGTTTTGCAACAGAACTTTTCCCTATTGGCGCTTTAACAAAAGCCAGCGAAGGAAAAGATATGGCCGAATTATTTGACATGAAAAATACAGGTGCAGTAGCTTTTGGAGATTATAACAAAAGCATTGACAACGCCAATCTATTAAAAATAGCTTTGCAATATGTACAGGATTTTGATGGATTAGTAATTACTTATGCACAAGATGCCAACCTAAAAGGAAATGGAGTCGTAAACGAAGGAATTGTTTCAACAAGATTAGGCTTAAAAGGAATCCCAACTTTGGCAGAAGAATTACAAATTTCCAGAAACTTATTTTTATTAGAATATACAGGAGGAAAATTACACATTCCAACCATTTCTACAGCAAAATCGATGGCATTAATTAAAGAAGCTAAAGCAAAAGGTTTACAAGTAACGTGTAGTGCATCTGTACATCATTTGGTTTTAACCGATGAAAAACTGGAAGGTTTTGACACTCGATTTAAAGTTACACCTCCATTAAGAACAGAAACAGACAGAACCGCTCTTATCAATGCCGTTTTAGACGGAACGATTGACATGATTACTTCAGATCATAACCCAATTGATATTGAGTTTAAGAAAATGGAATTTGATACTGCTAAAAACGGAACAATTGGTCTAGAAAGTGCCTTTGGAGCTTTATTAACTGTTTTGCCTCTTGAAATTGTAATTGATAAACTAACTTTAGGAAAAGCTGTTTTTGGAATTGAAAACAACACAATTGCCGAAGGTTCTAAAGCAAACTTTACATTCTTTACTCCAGAAGGAAAATCGACTTTTACAAAGCAAAATATACTTTCGAAATCTAAGAATTCTGCCTTTTTAGGTACAGAATTAAAAGGTTCTGTTTATGGAATCTTGAATCAAAATAAACTTGTTATCACAAAATAATTACAATGAATAATTCAATCGAAGAGGGAAAATCAATCGCTATAACCAGTTATATTTTGATAATTGGCGTTTTAATTGCGATGTCGATGAACTCCGAAAATAAAAATAGTTTTGCTTCTTTTCATATCCGTCAGGCTTTAGGATTGTCTTTGACATTTATTTCTTTTGGGACTATTATTAGCAATTTTGATAGCTTTATGATCACTTTCCCAATGTGGATTTGTATTTCAGTCTTATGGACTTACGGGATTTTTAGCGCTATTCAAGGGCAAACAAGACCAATTCCGTTAGTTGGAAATCTATTTCAAAAATGGTTTAAATCTATCGGGTAAGTAAAAAACCAAAAATTAAATTCCAAATTCCAAAAAAAAATCCGTTGAAATCTGCGTTATCGCTTTAGCGAATCTGTTTTATCAGCGTATAAATTTGAACACAGATGACGCGGATTTGCAAGCAAAAACACGGACAAAAACAGATTTCTTTGTCAATAACTTTGTAAAAGTTTAAAACTTCGGCAAAGTTTAAAATTTACAATTCACAACTTACAATTCACAATTAAAAATGAATCTATCCTTAGAATATAAAATACAAGAACCAAAAGTAATTTTAGATAAAAACCCTGTTTTAATTTTATTGCACGGATACGGCAGCAACGAAGCTGATTTGTTTTCGTTTGCTACAGAACTTCCTGATAATTATTACATTATTTCGGCTAGAGCGCCTTACGATTTACAATATGGTGCTTATGCTTGGTACGCCATTAATTTTGATGCTGATCAGAATAAATTTTCAGACAACGAGCAAGCAAAAACTTCACGTGATCTAATCGCCACTTTTGTTGATGAATTAATTGCAAATTATCCAATTGATGCTAATAATGTAACTTTAATTGGCTTTAGCCAAGGTTCGATTTTAAGCTATTCGGTTGCCTTATCTTATCCTGAAAAAATTAAGCGAGTTGTCGCAATGAGTGGTTATTTTAATGAAGAAATCATCAAAGAAGGCTACGAGAAAAATGACTTTAAAAATTTAAAAATATTTGCTTCTCACGGAACTGTAGATCAGGTAATCCCAATTGATTGGGCTAGAAAAACACCAGCAATTTTAGAGAAATTAAACATTCCGATTACTTACAAAGAATATCCTGTTGGGCACGGTGTTGCACCACAGAACTTCTTTGATTTTAAGAATTGGCTTGCGGAGTAGTATTCAGTTTTCAGTCGCAGTTTTCAGTCTAAGTCATAAAAGCTGAAAACTGCGACTAAAAACTTTAAACTTTATTCTCCTGTATAAATAATCTTTCCTGCTTTTTTCAATACATATCCTTTCCACGGAATCAATTGCAAATCTCCTTTTACCCAAGAATCGCCTTCAGATTTTCTTTCTAAAATGATTGATTCTTTTTGAGTATCCAGAAAAAGCTCTGCTTTGTTTCCATCAAAAATAACATACGCAGCTGTTGTATAAGTTTTCCCACTTTCTTCAGCATGAGTCAATTTTGTACCTTCAAAAATTCGAATACATTCCTTTTTAAGAGTTGACCACGTATATCCTGCTGAGGCTTTACAACCATGAGCATCAGCATCACTTCCAACAACAGTTTCTTTTTGTGGTTCTTTTGGAGTAGTCTTTGCATTTTCCTGAGAAATCTTTTTTGCACAAGAAAATGAGCTCGCAATAATCAAAAACAAAAACATCTTTTTCATAATTCTATTTATTTAAAGGTCAAAAAAAATAGGATTATAAAATCCTATTTTTGATACAACCAAGTTTGATTTACTTCAAAGGTAATATTATCGTCGTTATCAACAAAATATTTTAACAAGACTTCTCCCCATAAATCTCCATTGCTATAATCAGCAATAATCCATCTATGATTTAGCAATTTTACTTTATTAATGATAAATTTCTTTCCATCTATTTTATCTTGTCCTGTATAAGGATTTCCGTTAGGATTCGAGTTTAAGTCTAATAATTTCTCTGTAACAACCGGAATTAATTTTTCGAACAAAATTACTTTTCCTCCAGAAGCGCTGTTATCAAAATAGTTTTGTGCATTTTCGTTATGTTCTAAAGAAAAATAATCTGCATCGGTCAATTGTGTTTTCACTAAATTGATGCTATCTCTTAGCTTCTTTGTTGTTTTCTCGTATCTTTCTTCACCAAATTTTACTTCTCGGCTATAAAACATATAAGTAAAAACATTCATTAATATCGCAAGGATAAAAAGGTAAAGCATTAAGGATTTTTTCATTTTTGAGGTATAATTAAATTGTAATTTCTAAGTTATCGTAAGCCAAAAAGACATTTTTAGGCAATTGTTTCTGTACTTCTTCATGAAAGCCTAAAACATGACTAATATGCGTTAAATAAGCTTTTTCTGGTTTTACCAGATCAATAAAATCAAGTGCTTCCTGCAAATTGAAGTGTGTATCGTGCGGTTCAACTCGCAAAGCATTTACCACTAAAACCTTAAGACCTTTTAGTTTTTTGACTTCGGCTTCGTTAATAGTCTTAACATCGGTTAGGTAAGCAAAATCATCTATCCGATAACCAAAAACCTGCAAATCACCATGCATAACATTTACTGGAATAGCGGTTTTGTCGCCAATGGCAAATGGTTCGTTATTGATTACTTCGATAGTTTTAACGCTTGGCGCTCCAGGATATTTGTTTACGGTTTCGAAAACGTAGTCAAAGCGACGTTTTAGATTATCTATAACACGCTGATGTGCATAAACCGGAATTTCACCCTGACGAAAATTGTACGGACGTATATCATCTAAACCAGCCGTATGATCAGCATGTTCGTGTGTAAACAGTATAGCATCGAGCTTGCGACATCCGCACGAAAGCATTTGTTGCCTAAAATCAGGCCCACAATCTATTACGTATGAGTGTTCGTTCCATGTTATCCAAATGGATACGCGGAGCCTTTTGTCCTTAGCATCAGTGCTTTTACAAACGGGATGATCGACTCCGATGATCGGAATGCCTTGAGATGTACCAGTACCTAAAAAATAGACCTTCAATTGAACTTAATTTTTTTACAAAAATAGGATTATTTCTCTTTCATTAGAAGCCTAATTTGCTAACTTTGTAACAAATCTATTTAAAATAAAATGGGTACAGAAATAAAACTCAAAGGTGACAAGGTCATCGAACAGATTCCTTCTATAAAAGACAAAGCGCTACGCATTAATTTAAACGAGAATATTTACGGAACTTTTGCTGAAATTGGCGCTGGACAAGAGACAGTAAGGCATTTTTTCAGATCCGGAGGTTCATCGGGAACAATTGCAAAAGCAATGTCTGCCTATGACAAAGATTTTAGTGATGCGGTTTATGGAGTCGAAAATGATGGTCGCTATGTAACCGAAGAGAGATTAAAAAAGATGTTAACTCTTGAAGGTCAAATTATCGAAGAACGTTTAAGCAGAGAAAAACATCCTACCAAACTCTTCTTTAGCTACGCCAACACCGTTGCAACTATCGATTTTGCAAAACAATTTAAAGGTCACGGTTGGGTTGGAATTAGATACCAAATTGAACCTGACGAAGCTTACAACGAAATTATTCTTCATATTCGTTTTAAAGAAACTGACGCTCGACTACAACAAGAAACACTTGGTATTTTAGGAGTAAACTTAATTTACGGTGCTTTTTACAAATACAATGATCCAAAACGATTACTTCGTTATTTATACGATCACTTAGACAAAGACCAACTCGAAATTGACACTATTAACTTCTCAGGACCTCGTTTTGCAGATGTTGATAATCGTTTGATGAGTTTACAATTGGTTAAAAATGGTATGACTGATGCCGTAATGTTTAACCCTGAAGGGAAAAACATACTACCGGCTGCTATTTTATACAAAAAGAATCTTCTTGCTTTAAGAGGAAGTTTTCGTCCGGTTACGAAAGTAAACATGGATATGTATGAGAAATCACTAAAAATGTTTCTTGAAGAGAACAAAGTTGAAAAAGACAACACTTTGGTTGTTTTTGAAATTACGCTATCGAATTTACGTTCTGATGGAGAAATTGATGAACGCGATTTTATGGACAGAGCCGAATTGCTTTGTTCGCTAGGTCAAACGGTTATGATTTCGAATTTTCAGGAATATTACAAAGTGGTTGAATACTTTGCTAATTATACCAAAGCCAGAATGGGATTGGCAATGGGCGTAAACAACTTAGTGGATATTTTTGACGAGAAATACTACCGACATTTAAGTGGAGGAATTCTTGAGGCTTTTGGAAAATTATTCTATAGAGATATGAAAGTTTTCTTGTATCCGATGTTAGATGACAATGGCGTTTTAATGGATTCTAATAACTTAAAAGTTCATCCGAGAATGAAAGAATTGTACAAATTCTTTAAATTTAATGGAAAAGTAGTTGACATCGCCGATTATGATCCGCATAATTTAGAGGTTTTCTCTCGTGAGGTTTTAAAAATGATCAATCAAGGAAAGCCGGGATGGGAACCAATGCTTCCGTCTGGTATTGCCGAAATTATAAAAGAACATCATCTTTTTGGGTATCATCCGCAAAAAGAGTTAGAACAGAATAACTAAAAGAAAGTCCCTTAATTGGGACTTTTTTGTTTTAGGTGTGAATTGACTAAAAATTTTACCGCAAAGTGCGCAAAGAATATTTTTAGATTATGTGTAGAAAACACAAAGTTCACAAAGCTTGTATTGATTAAGCCTTGCGAACTTTGCCCATTTTAAATGCATCTATAAAAAACCTTTGCGCACTTTGCGGTAAAATTACACCTAAAGCTTACCGCAATTCAAACTATTTCAAAATTTGCGCTGCGTGTTCTTTGGTTTTTACTTTTTCGATTACTTCTTCAATGATTCCTTTTTCATCGATTACAAAAGTCGTTCTGTGGATTCCGTCGTATTCTTTTCCCATGAATTTCTTTGGTCCCCAAACTCCAAATGCATTGATTACAGATTTATCTTCATCGGCTAATAACGGAAAAGGAAATTCGTATTTGTCTTTGAATTTTAATTGCGCTTTTTGACTGTCGGCACTAACACCCAGAAGCTCATAATTATTGGCTTTAAAACGCTCAAAATTATCTCTTAAATCACAAGCCTCTGCCGTGCAACCTGGTGTACTTGCTTTTGGATAAAAGAAAACTACTAATTTTTTTCCTGCATAATCGGCCAATTTATGCGTTTTTCCGTCTTGATCTATTCCTGAAAAATTTGGTGCTTTATCACCGGCTTTTAGTATTGTCATATTTTTAATTTTAGATTTTAGATTGTTGATTTTAGATTCTTCGATTAAAGAGTAAAGAACCAAGAATATAGATTTTGGGTTTAGATTATTGAACTTCCTTTAAAACTTATAACTTATAACTCAAAACTCTTAACTTTTAACTTTTAACTTATAATTGATTATTTTTACGGGATTAAAAATACGGAAATGAATAAAGAAGCTCGCGTTGAATTTGTTATAAATACGTTAAAAGAACTCTACCCTACTATACCTGTTCCTCTTGATCATAAAGATCCTTATACTTTATTAATTGCTGTTTTACTATCGGCTCAATGCACAGACGTTCGTGTAAACCAGATTACACCATTGCTTTTTGCTAAGGCTGATAATCCGTATGATATGATCAAAATGTCGGTGGAGGAAATTAAGGAAATTATTCGTCCTTGTGGCTTATCGCCAATGAAATCGAAAGGAATTCATGGTTTGTCGCATATTTTGATTGACAAACATGACGGAAAAGTTCCGCAGAGCTTTGAAGCACTGGAAGAATTACCTGCTGTTGGGCATAAAACAGCAAGTGTTGTAATGTCGCAAGCTTTTGGTGTTCCTGCTTTTCCGGTTGACACACATATTCATCGTTTGATGTATAGATGGAATCTTTCGAATGGAAAAAATGTAACGCAAACTGAAAAAGATGCTAAAAGATTGTTTCCGAGAGAAATATGGAACGATTTGCATTTGCAAATTATTTGGTACGGACGTGAATATTCGCCTGCTCGAGGTTGGGATTTAGATAAAGATATTATTACCAGAACGGTTGGTAAAAAATCGGTAATAGAAGAAGCTACTAAAAAGAAAATCTAGTAGCTTCTGGTTTTATTTTACATGCTGTTTTTTAGCGCGTTGTATTCGTTTGTCATATCTAATGTTCGATAAACTCCTAAAAGGGACTTTTTTACATCAGTATTTTGGGGTTCAATAGTCAATGCTTTTTTAAGATACGGAATCGCACTTTTTACAATCTCGTTTTTTTGAGCATTTAATTTGTCATATTCTTTCATTTCTTTTGCGCTATTACCCAATAAATCCATTTGATTTACGAGTTCTTTTCTTAGCTGCATTTTGACATATGCAAGATTAATATAACAATCCATGCAATTTGGATTTATTTGAAGATCACTTTCATAATACTTGCAGGCGTTTGCATAGTCGCTTCTTTCCATATAACAAAAAGCTAAAGACACTAAAACTTCTTCCTTTTTAGAAGGTGGCGAGACATTTCTGGGTTTTTCATAAAAACCTGCCTGAACATTTGATTCTCTGGCACTCTTTGAGATAAAAACTTCTTCAGCTTTTGTTTTTTTATTCGTGGCGTAGTATATAATTCCTTTACCGGTATAATTTATTTTTCTAAGCTCGTCGTAATACTTAATTCCATTAATAAAGTCTTTACCCGCTAAAGAAGCAGCCGCAGCATTAAGTAAGTTTAAGGTATCTTTTTTATCTATTAAATATACTTCATAACTCTTACCTGCGCTCTCTTTGAATTTTCCTGCTTTGTAATCGCCATAAGCCCCATCTATTAGTGTAGACTTCATTTCTTTTAATGCTAAATTTGCTTTAAAAGCATATTTATAATTTCGGGAATCGTTTTCATACAAAAGAATATCCTGATAGGCACTTGAGGCCAAGGCAAAATTAGTTACCGCATCTATATTTTTGGTTGCTAATTCTTTATAAACATTTCCTTTTGTAAAATAGAAATCTGATTTTACTTCATCTGGAGCATTTACAATGAGGTATTCAATTTTTTTTAAGATTGTCAACGACTCTTGAATTTTTCCTTTACTGTAAAGAGATTGGGCTTCTTTTATTTCTTCTTTTTGAGCAAATGCTCCGATATTTATCAATAGCAATAATGACAATACCATTAGTTTGTTCTTCATTTTCTGTTAAGTTTGGTTGTTGGATAGATTTTAGGGTTTTCTAAATTGGATTTCATCAAAAAGATGCAGACTAAATATTCTAAAAAAAACTTAGCCAAATCCTAGAACATTCTCAATGCTCTTTATAAAGCTTTAAGATTTACAACAAACAAAACAATTTGAGGGTAGTTTTTCTTCATTAATTAACTGGTTATTGGTTAGACATTAAATTTTGGCTTTTTTTACTTTACTATTTTTATTTATTGAAAGATTTTTAATACATAAATCTCTTCTTTACAACTAGTTCATTGAATAAAATTTTACTTTTTAACTAAAATAAAACTAAATATAAAATAAATATCTGAAATTCAATTAAAATTCTAAATTTTAACAAAATCACAATTCGCTTAAAAAATGCAAATTTTCATAACCAATTCCGAATAACCAATGTAACAACAGCTTTTGTTGCGGTATTGCACGTGGTAAAATTGGCACAAAAAAAACTCACTAGATGTATTTACATACAAATAGTGAGCTTTCAACCAAAACGACCATTTGGTTTTTCTTTCGAACAAACATCCGACCAAAGTAGCGGGGTGTTTAATTAGCTATAATCTCAAAATTTTTGTTTTTAATTTTCACAACTGTTAAAGCTTGTGAGTAACTTAATAAAAAAGAAACTACTTCTTTTTTAGGCTTCAAATTTTGTGCAGCTAATGCTCTTTTAGAGTAAATTTTCCCCATAATACTATAAAAATGTTTTATAATAGTATAACGAACTTTATTTCTAAATAGTATTTAGTTGGTCAAAATAATTTGATGTTTGTCGATTATTTTCCTCAAATTCATTAAAGCATAACGCATTCTGCCTAATGCAGTATTAATACTAACGCCAGTAAGTTCCGATATTTCTTTAAAACTCATATCTTGATACATACGCATTACCAATACTTCTTTTTGATCATCCGGAAGTTCTTCGATAATCTTTTTCAAATCGACCTCGACCTGATCAAAAATCATTTTATTCTCGATGGTTAAAGAATCATCAGACATGATAGAAAAAATCGAAAACTCTTCGGTTTCTCTATACATTGGCATTTTTTTGGTTTTACGAAAGTGGTCTACAATTAGGTTGTGCGATATACGCATAACCCAAGGCAAAAATTTACCTTCTTCATTGTATGAATTGCTTTTAAGGGTTTTAATAACCTTTATAAAAGTGTCTTGAAAAATATCGTTTGAAATATCTCTATCAGCGATCTTCGAATATATAAATCCATATATCTTCGACTCGTGCCTTTTTATTAATGTCGAAAGGGCAACTTCGTTACCATCGACATATTTTTTTACTAATAGAGCGTCTGGAATATGCAGATCAGCCATAATACTACTTTTTTAGTTTCTATAATTTGGAGTAAATTTTCTAAAAAGTAATTTTATTGTATAGGCGTATCTTTTTTTGGTTATGTTAATATTGCGACCAAATTTAACAAATTAATATTTTAAAAAGCAAATAAATACAATAATAATTAACAATAAATTGTTAATTATTGCAGCGTAAAATTGGCTAAATCCCCAAAACATTAAAAAAAACTAAAAAAAGCAATTTTTATTGTTAAAAAATAAGACATAAATAACTTACAATTAAATAATTATGTCATTTGCATCTTATTAAAATAATATTGGACATTCTTTACCACTTTTAAGAAATTTAATCTTTCTGATAGTAAATGTGAACTCTCACATGTTTTCTATAAATCAAATAATCTAAAGCTAAAAACCATCCTAACAGTGCAATTCTGTTAAAATTTGGAACAATCTCATTAACAAAACTCACGTCAAAATTGATTACTTTTGTAGAAATTGACTTTTTTTATGCAAATTGATCTTTCTACACTCGACCCAAAACATAATATTATAATTAAAGGAGCACAAGTACATAATTTAAAAAATGTAGATGTGGTCATTCCTCGAAATAAACTTGTAGTAATTACGGGGCTTTCAGGCTCTGGTAAATCAAGTTTGGCATTTGATACTTTATACGCAGAGGGACAACGTCGTTATGTTGAGAGTTTATCATCATATGCGCGTCAGTTTTTAGGACGTTTAGATAAACCTAAAGTTGAATACATTAAAGGTATCGCGCCTGCAATTGCAATTGAGCAAAAGGTGAATACTACTAATGCGCGTTCGACCGTTGGAACTTCTACAGAAATCTACGATTACATTAAACTTTTGTTTGCAAGAATTGGCCGCACCTATTCGCCAATTTCAGGACAAGAGGTTAAAAAAAATACGGTTACTGATGTTGTTACCGATGTGAAAGGACTCGAATTAGATAGTAAATGGCTACTGCTCGCTCCTATTCATCTTGAAGAAGGAAGACAACTTGAAGACAAACTAAAGGTACTACTTCAACAAGGTTTTGCCCGTATTTTGGTAAATAACGAAATGGTTCGTCTGGATGATTTTACACCAACAGATCTTCATCAGCTAGATAATAAAGACATTTTATTGATTGTTGACAGAATCGTTGTTAAGGATGAAGAAGAATTTTATAATCGTTTGGCAGATGCTGTTCAAACAGCGTTTTTTGAAGGAAAAGGAATTTGCTATTTACAGGAGTTAAACTCTGATAAAAGGTTTACTTATTCGAATAATTTTGAACTTGACGGAATTACTTTTCTAGAACCAAATGTTCATTTATTTAGCTTTAATAATCCTTATGGCGCTTGCCCGGTTTGCGAAGGTTATGGAAATATTATTGGTATTGATGCTGATTTAGTTGTTCCAAATACTTCTCTATCGGTTTTTGAAAGTGCTATTTATCCTTGGAGAGGTGATAGCATGAGTTGGTTTAAAGACGAATTGGTAAAACATGCTTATAAATTTGATTTCCCAATTCACAAACCTTTTTTTCAGCTTACAGAAGAACAGAAGGATTTATTGTGGAAAGGAAATCAGTATTTTCAAGGTTTAAATGATTTCTTTAAGGAATTAGAAGAAAAAAATTATAAGATTCAAAATCGTGTAATGCTATCTCGCTACCGCGGAAAAACAAAATGCCACGCTTGTCGCGGAAAACGTTTACGCGAAGAAGCTTCTTACGTAAAAATTAATGGTAAAACGGTTTCAGATTTAGTCGATTTACCAATCAAACATTTGGTTACTTTTTTTCAAAACATCGAGTTAAATGTTTACGAACAGCAAATCGCAAAACGCTTGATGATCGAGATCAACAATCGTTTATCATTTTTGACTGAAGTTGGTTTGGATTACCTTACTTTAAATAGAAATTCTGCAACACTTTCAGGAGGAGAGTCTCAACGTATTAATCTTGCAACTTCATTAGGAAGTAGTTTGGTTGGATCAATGTATATTCTTGATGAGCCAAGTATTGGTTTACATCCTAAAGATTCTGAGAGATTAATTAAAGTTTTGCTTTCGCTTCGTGATTTAGGAAATACGGTAATTGTGGTGGAGCACGATGAAGATATTATGAAAGCTGCCGACATGATTATTGATATTGGCCCTGAGGCAGGAACTTTTGGAGGAGAATTAGTCGCTCAAGGAACTTATGAGGAAATTCTAAAATCTGAATCACTTACTGCAAAATACTTAAATGGAGATTTAGAGATTTCGGTTCCTAAAAAGAGACGAAAATTTAAAAACCATATTGATATTGTTGGAGCAAGAGAAAACAACTTAAAAAATATTAATGTTACTTTTCCATTAGATGTACTAACAGTTATTACTGGAGTTTCCGGAAGTGGAAAAAGTACTTTAATAAAAAAGATATTATTTCCAGCGATGCAAAAAAAGCTGGATAATGCTGCTGAAAAAGCGGGACAATTTAGCGAGATTAAAGGTTCTTTTTCGCAAATTAAACATATTGAATATGTAGATCAAAATCCTATTGGTAGAAGTTCAAGATCAAATCCGGTTACTTATATCAAAGCTTATGATGATATTCGTGATTTGTATGCCAAAGAAAAATTATCAAAAATAAGAGGTTATCAGGCCAAACATTTTTCTTTTAACGTTGATGGCGGCCGATGCGAAACTTGTAAAGGAGAAGGCTCGATAAATGTTGAAATGGTCTTTATGGCCGATGTTTCTTTGCCTTGTGAAACGTGTGGCGGAAAACGATTTAAAAAGGAAATTCTCGAAATTAATTTTGACGACAAGAATATCAACGATATTCTAACTATGACTATCGACGATGCTATTGCCTTTTTCGATAAAAATAAGCAAACTAAAATCACTCAAAAACTACAACCTTTACAAGATGTTGGTTTAGGATATGTACAATTAGGTCAATCTTCTTCTACTCTTTCAGGTGGTGAAGCACAACGTATTAAACTGGCTTCCTTTTTAGTAAAAGGTGCTACAAAAGATAAAGCTTTGTTTGTTTTTGATGAACCAACAACTGGTTTACACTTTCATGACATTAAAAAACTTTTAGCTTCGTTTGACGCTTTAATAGATAAAGGTCACTCTATAATTGTTATTGAACACAATCTTGATCTTATAAAATGTGCCGACTGGATTATTGATCTTGGTCCAGAAGGTGGTGAAAATGGCGGACATTTACTAGCTGTAGGAACTCCTGAAGATATTGTTAAAGTAAAAGAATCTGTAACAGGGGTTTATTTGAAAGACAAAATTTAGAAAAATACTGAGAATACTAAGTCGCTAAGGTTTAAGATAAAGAAAGGCATAAATTAGATTTAATTTATGCCTTTTTTTGTTTTAAAATTGATTTTAAGCTACCAAACATCTTTCTTCAAATGGACATCCATCTTCATCAATGGCAACTAATACTTTTTTCTGTTTTGAAGCTTCGATCGTTAAATAAAGCCAGGCAAACGACCATAATCCAAGAGTTAAACAAAAAATGATAAAATTTAAACCGTGATTAACTACTTTTCCTCCTTTAGAAAGAACTGCAAATAGTAATTCATCGTTTCGTTCTTCTAACGTAAATCCGTTTTGAACTTTATTTGATATCATGTTAGAAAATACTTGTAAGCTTTGTTCTTGACTGAGTTGACTGCTTTTCATAATTATCATTAAAAATTAATCCAAATACTACTACAATTCCTTTTCAGACTTTAACTTTCTGAGAAGTATTCCAATCTAAATAAACACTACAATAAGCACTTTTATTGTATATATAAGTTTTTTCTTCTTATAAAATAAAAGTCTTAACAATTTCTGAGCTAAAATTAATTTTAATAAAATTAACTACAAAACAATCAACTGTTAAATTTTAACATTAATTACAGAATATCAACAACTTACTCTTTATTTTTAATAGTAAAAGATGGCGCTTCATAATCATCTTTTAAATAATTGGGAGGAATTGTGGTGGTATTTCCATCACGAAGCGCATTATAATGTGGAGACATAATCTCGATCCCTGCGGCATTAAATGAATCCTGAATATTTTGATGCAAAGACGAATATATTAAGGGCTGCTTTGTGGGTTCTTTTGTGTACACGTTTATTTGGTAAGAAACATAAAAATCATCCAGACTTGTTTGCAAAACAAAAGGAGAAGGCGTTTTTTCAACCATATCGGTTTTCAATGCAGCTTCTATTAGGGCTTCATGAATATCTTTCCACGGAACATCATATCCAATCGTAACTGTTGTATGGATTAGCAAACCATTATTTATAACTTTTGTGTTGGAAGAATAATTAGTAGACGTACTGGATAAAACTGTTGAATTTGGTATGGTAATATCTTCAAATTTTGGTGTTCTAATTCGGGTAACCAAAGCTGTTTTTTCGATTACTTCTCCACTAACGTCACCAATTTTTATAAAGTCTCCAATCTTAAAAGGACGCATATAGGTAATTACCAATCCTGCTACCATATTGGCGATAGCATTTGATGACCCTAAAGAAAACAGAATACCCACAAAAACTGATACTCCTTTAAAAATGGAAGAATCTGAACCCGGTAAATAAGGAAAAATTACGACAACCATAAAGGCCAAAAGTAAAAACCTAATAATATTAAAAGTTGGCATTGCCCAATCGCTGTAAAAACCCTCTATTTTAATATTTTCCTTTTTAATTTCATCAAAAAAGAAACGGATCACTTTTATGGTATATTTAAAAATAACTATAATAACGATTATGGTAACAAAGCTTGGTAAGAAACGAACAAAGCCCATAACAGCCAATTTTGCCGGAGAAAGAATCCAATGTAATAATGTTGTCGTGTAAGCTTCTGTTGCCGGAAAAATACTAAACAATAAAGGCAATGAAAGATACACGATCAAGATCAATGTAAGACCTTTTACAAAGCTGAACAATTTCATTAATATAAATTGTTGCTTTTGTGGCGAAAGAATGGTAATGTTATTATAAATGAAACCTTTAAAATATTTATCACTCTTTTTTAGGATATGATATTTTATTCGGTTAAAAACTTTACCAACAAAATATAAAACAACTCCAATAATTAAAATTAGTAATGCCGTATATCCAAGTCTTTTGGGAAGCATTGAATAATTTTCATTTTGATAAATGATAGCTCTTTTTATTAAATTTAAATTTCGATTTGCAATAAAGCTTGCCGTTTGATTTTCGGCCTTTGCATCAATATCTAAAATAGACATGATCACAAAATCATTCTTGTAAATAATATCCTGAGAAATATCTGAGGGAATAACAGCAATAGAATCTTTCTCGAAAAAAGAATCCTCGTAAAGTTTTCTAATTTTTTCGGTAATCGCATTCGCTCTACTTTCGGCAGAAAAAGAACCCACTTTATTATAAACATAAAAAAGTGTATCCTTAAAAGGAGTTACGGGATATCGCTTTTGTTTTACTTCTGGAACAATAGTTTTTGACGTAAGCAAACTATCCTTTTGTGGATTTGCAAACGAAGAAAACGCTACAATGAAAAATGCTAAAAAATAAAGTAATTTCCTTTTCATATTCTATTAGAAATAAATTAACTATCCTTTCTAACAAATATAAAAACAAAATAGCTTCGAAATTAAATTAGTTTCGTTTTCTCAAAAAAATCGTACTAAATTTTAATTCCAACTTTTTGCAAAAGATTATCGATCAATTTATTGATATCAGAAGAAATTTTAAACTTATAGTTTAGATACACGTATAAAATGGTTACTAAAATAGATTTCAAAGCAATACTAATCAACTGATAAAAAGGAAACTCCCAAAAATAAAACAATAAAAACAAAGCAAAAGTCACTAATATCGAATATACCGTTTGTTTTGTAAAAGGATATAAATGGAGTTTTTTTACCACAAAAAGTAACTTGGCCAAACTATATAAAGTAATCGACAATAAAGTAGCAAATGCAGAACCAAAAATTCCAAAAATTGGAATAAAAATCATGTTTAAAACAATCGTAAGAACAACAAGCATTAATCCTAAATACAATACCATACGGTAATATTTAGTATTAAAAATAATGGCATTATTGTTTCCTAAAATCAAATCAAAATATTTTGATAAACCAATCATGAATACAACTGAAACTCCTCCGCTATATTCTTTTGGTACCAATTCATAAAGCTGATTAATATTAACAAAAATACATAGCATTACAAATCCGCCTACAATTTGTAAATTAATAGACGTCTTTTTATAAAGCACATTTAACTCATCAAACTTATTGTCATGCATCAATTTTGCAGTAATCGGATAAACAATTTGATGCATCGCACGACTGGGTACAGAAATTACTAAAGCAATATAAGTAGCTACAGAATAGAAGGCAATATTCTCAATCTTCATATACTGATTTAACATCATTTTATCACCATCTAAAAGTAAATTAGCAACGCTGCCGGATAAAATAATGTAAAATGTATATATTAATATATCTTTTGTATTTGTTGGTATTGTAAACTGAAAAGTTGGTTTCTGGATACTAAATGCATACAGCATGGTTATCAAGAATGCCAAAAAATATAAACCTGCAGTTGCGTATACAAAACCTTCTACGCTAAGCCAATTATAGTAAACACCTATTAATAGAAATAATGAAAACAATCTTAAACCTACTTCTTTTACAAAGTTTCCAAAAACGGAATGCATGTTTACTCGCAACCAGGCATAAAAAATTTCAAAATATGCCATGCACAATCCTATAAATGGAATTAACCATATATAACTTTTTACAATCGCATTCTTTTTTGATACAAAGAATAAAATCTCATCATAGAAAAAAAGACCAATCAGTAAAATAGGAATTATTAAAAGTAGAGGGAATAAAACAGTAAAGGATAAAAAACGAGATTTTTCTTCTTCTGTTTTATATTGCGAATAAAATTTAACTAATGTATTTTGCATTCCAATCGCAAATAAAGGCATAATTACATTAGCACAAGATGTAACATAATTCGTTAAACCATAAAAAGTTGCACCTAAAAAAACCGGATATAAATAAAGTGTATTAATGGCTCCAATTCCGAAACCTATATAAGTGATAATAGTATTTTTGAAAGACTGATTTAAGACAATACCCATTTTTTGATTGCAGAATTTAGATTGTAGAGTTTAGATTTTTGATTTGACTCTCTACTCTCTTATGATATTTGAAATTGTTATTGCTTTTTGAAATCGACATTTTAGCGAATTAATTGTGCTAATTGTTTGGTAAGGTTTTTTCTTGAATATTGCTGTAACCCAACACCATTTGCTTGTAATTTTCCTTCCAAAAATTGATTATAAAAGTCCAAAATTACACTTTTTAACTTCGCTTTTTCAGAATAATCAAAAAATACTCCTGTATTGGTTTCTTTTATAATATCTGCAAAATCTGAACCTTGTGGTCCAATGGCAATAATTGGACGATTAGACACCATATATTCAAACAATTTACCTGGAATAATACTTTTTGTATCTTCAGAGTTAATCTCGATTAAAAGTAAAACCTGTGATTTTTTTTGATGTGCAATTGCTTCATGATGCGAAACATATCCAAGAAGATTCAAATAGTCATTCAAATTAAAATCAGCAATAGCATCTAAAACTTCCTGACTTACCGCTCCAATTAATTTGATTTCCAAATTTGATTTAAAGTCCGGTATTTCCTGAAGCAACTCCACTAGAGATTCCCATAAAAAACGGGGATTCCTATCGGATAAAAAAGATCCAATATGTGCCAAAGTAAATTTGGTATCTAAAGTTTGCTTTTCGACATTTTCGATATCATAGCCGTTTGTAATTACCGCGATAGGTTTATTAGTAATGGCTTCAAATTCCGTTTTAGTAGTTTTGCTTGTTACTATTATAGTATCAGCAGTATTTAAAACTTTATGCTCTAAACTTTTGTGTTTTTTGGCTGCGTAATTAGACAAACGCAAAGCTTTATGATAACCAATCGTAGTCCATGGGTCACGAAAATCTGCGAACCATTTTACGTTTAGTTTTTCTTTTAATTCTAACCCAATTAAATGTAAACTATGCGGTGGACCCGAAGTTACAATGGTATCGATATTATTTTCTTTGATGTATTTTTCAAGATAAGCTACAGAAGGTTTTACCCAAAAAACACGTGCATCCGGAATAAATAAATTTCCACGTACCCAAAGAAAGGTTTTATCCAAAAAGGTTTGCTTTTTCTTGTGCGGAAAAATACCTGAACTAATTTTCTTGGTTTTGTTCTTCGAAAAAATTGAAGCCAATTGATAAGGCTCCCATATTTTATTTTTTAAAACAATTACTTTATCTGAGATCTGACTTACCAAACCTTCATCAATTATTGGATAAGTTGGATTTTCTGGAACATAAACGATAGGCTGAACATCAAATTCTGGCAAATACTTTACAAATTTTAACCAACGTTGAACACCTGGTCCTCCTGCCGGTGGAAAATAATAGGTAATGATTAAGAGTTTTTTTTGTTCCATCAGGTTTATTCTATTTCACAGAGACACACAAAGCTTTCACTAAGTTTCACAAAGCTTTTAATTATTTGGAGTATCTCCGTGATTTTTTCGTGAATCTTTGCGGTAGAATTTTTCAAAATAAATCCCACCAATCAAAATCAATAACATTCCAATTGAACTTATTAAAGCAATTGTACTTCCGGTTTTTACAACCTGAGGTTCAAATTTAAACTCAATTGTATGTTTTCCTCCCGGAATTTCCATCGCTCTTAAAACATAATTAACAGGGAAATGATCTGTTAACTTACCGTCGATATAAGCATTCCATCCATTTTTATAATAAATCTCAGAAAAAACAGCTAAACCATCTTTCGCACTTTCAGATTTGTATTTAATGTAATTTGGCTTGTATTGAACTACTTTAATAGTTCCTGTAGTATCCCATTGTTTCTTTAAGCGTGCGTTTCTAAATTTAGCTTCATTATCGTGCACATTAAAAACAGCTACTTTTTTAGTATCAATATGATCTAAAGCTTTCATTACATCGTCTGGCTTATTGACTAGTTTTACAGTACTAACAAACCATGCATTTCCGTTTGTATTTGGATTTATTGTTGGGAATTCTTTTCCTTCTTTATCTGATTGGATGATGTATTTAACATTCAACATATCCAAAACTTCCATGTTGTTTTTTGCAATTTGGTAATCAAACAGCTGTTGTATTCTTCTAGGTTTTGCAGCATGATAACCTCCCAATGAATGGTGGAAATAAGAAGCACGTGCACTTGACATGTTTCCATTTACTTCAAAAACTCTATAATGCGTTGTATCCTTTAAGATTTGAGCATCTGAAGGTGTTTCTTGAAATGGAGCTGCAATTTGTACCGGGCTCACAAAATCTTTTGCCGATACATATTTTTTATCTACAAAAAACAAGTCGAAAATCATTACAATACCAACGATAATCAAAGTAGTATTTTGAGCTAATTTATTTTTAATATACAACCATAATATTGCAAAAGTTACTACGATCAAAAACCCTGAACGCAATAAATCAGCAGAATACAAACTCATTCTGTCTTCTTTTAAAGCCTCAACAAAATCAGGTCCATAACTTTCTAAGAAATAATTGTCATTACTTCCTGTAAAATGAAACATACTTTTGGCAAAAACAAGAATTACAATTATTCCTAAACCAAAAACACCAGTTTGCACCAATGCTTTTTGTTGTAATTTAGGTTCTTCTTTTGCTTTAAAAAACGATTGTAATCCCATAATAGCCAGAACAGGAAAACACAATTCAAGGATAACCTGAATAGATGAAACCGCTCTAAACTTATCGTACATTGGAACGTAATCGATAAAAAAGTCTGTTAGCAGAGAAAAGTTTTTTCCCCATGAAAGCACTAACGAAACTAATGCTCCAGAAAGGAATACATATTTTATTTTTCTATCATCAATAAACAATGCCAAAACCGCCAAAAAGAAAACCACAACTCCAATATAAGCTGGTGCAGCAACAATAGGCTGATCTCCCCAATACGTTGGCATTCCTGATACAAAATCATTTGCCTGCTCAGATGGAACTCCTTGTTCTATCATAAACGAATACATACGACTGTCAGTCCCAACATTTTCGTGATTTGAACCTCCAAAAAGTCGCGGTGCAATTAAATTAAAACTCTCTGCAATTCCGTAACTATACTCTGTAATATATTCGCGGCTTAAAGCATTCTCGTTTGTCTTTTTAGATCCGTCAGGATTATAAGTCAATTCGCTATTACTTCTGGTACTAAATTTAGCATACTCGCTTGTTGCCATTAAATTTGTAGCATTGGCACCAATTGCAAAAATTCCGGCTACTGCCAAAACTCCAATACCACTTAAAAGCGGCTTATATTCTTTTTCTTTTATAAAATTAAAAGCAAAATAACCTGAAAGTATCAATAAGAAAATCAATAAATAATAGGTCATTTGAAAGTGATTTGCGTTAACCTCTAACGCAACCGCAAACATGGTGAGTAAACCTCCCCAAATGTACTTTTTTTGAAAAACCATTATAAATCCGGCTATAACAAGCGGCATATAAGCAATAGCATGCGCTTTTGCATTATGACCAACGCCAAGAATGATAATTAAATAGGTAGAAAAACCAAAGGCAATTGCCCCAATAAAAGCTTTTAAAGGATCTGTTTTTAAGACCAATAACAATCCATAAAAACCTAAGAAGTATAAAAACAAGTAATCTGCAGGACGAGGTAAAAATCGTAAAGCATCATCTAATTTACCCACATAATCGTTAGGATAATTTGCTCCTAATTGATACGTTGGCATTCCACCAAAAGCTGAATTTGTCCAATAAGGTTCAGAATGTTCTGTTGCTCTAAAATCATTTTGCTCCTTTGCCATTCCGGTATATTGAGCAATATCTGATTGGAATATTTGTTTTCCTTGTAAAACTGGATAAAAATAAACTAACGAAACGATAATAAAGCCCAGTATAACAAGGGCATGCGGATAGAACTTATTTACTATTTTCAATTTAGGCTGGTTTGGGTTAAATGATGAATCCTACAAATCTAGGACGCAAACTTAATCTATTTCTTCGTAATCAACATAATCGCCCACCTTTTTGGTTTCGCGAGGCTTTTTGGCATTAGCAGTATCAATAATTATTTCGTCATTGTTTGAGCGTGTTTTTTGCCATGTACTATCCTGACTATATTGTTGTTGTCTCTGAAAATTCTCCCCTGCTTTTTCAACCGCTTTCTTTACCAACACTGGTAAAAATATTTTAGCCAAAAACTTAAAAATATAATAAAACGCAATAATCCACATTATCGTTTTAAACAAATTTGTAAAAGATGCTTCTTGCATGATCATATAATTTTTTTCCAAAATTAATAAATCCATCGTTTAAAATTAAAATATGAATCTTAAATAAATAATAAAATATATTACATTTGAAATGCGTTATTACTTTTTAATCCAAAAACATGTTTATGTTAAAAAATAAAAACTTATTTCTTACAGCTCTTTTTTTTATACCTCAGCTTTTTTTCGCTCAATATACTGATATCATCAACTCAAATCGTCCAGGCGAAACGATGTCGGCATATGCAGTAGGAAAATCAGTAATACAGGCCGAAATTGGCGTTTACGGTATCAAAGAGAAGCACGATTTATTAGATTATGAAGGAAGCGGTTTTGGTACAGATATAACTTTGCGTTATGGTGCTTTTCTGGAAAAACTGGAATTGATCGTTGATTTACAATATCAAATGGAAAATTTTGACACTCCTTATACCAGTTATAAAAAGAATAATTTTAGACAAACTGTATTAGGAGCTAAATATTTAATTTACGATCCTTATCAAAATTATAAAAAAGAAGTAAATATTTACAGCTACAAAGCCAATCGTAGTTTTAATTGGCACGAATTAATTCCTGCAGTTTCACTTTTTGCCGGAGCCAATTTTGTTGGCGCAGACAATCCTTATGCTTTTGGTTCCCACTCACAATACACATCATTAGAATCGAGCATCTCTCCAAAAGTAGTGTTGATTACTCAAAATTTATTTGGAGGTGGAAAATGGGTTTTTGTTACCAATATCATTGCCGATTATATCACTACTGATTATCCGAGTTATGGCTATGTTTTAACCTTAACTCACGGCTTCAACGACAAATGGTCTGGTTTTGTCGAAAATCAGGGTTACAAAAGCGATTTGTATAGCGATGCTATTGTTCGTGGTGGAGCGGCTTATTTAATCAATTCAAATTTACAGGTTGATGCTTCTGTAAGTACTAATTTTAAAAACACACCTTCAGTTTTATATGGAGGAGTTGGAGTTTCTTGGCGTTATGACGGAAGATATAAAGAGAAACAAATGGAGTTTAAAAGCAGTGAAAAAGCAAAAAAGAACAAGGATAATGAGCTAGAACCTGATTATCAAGCAAAAGAAAGAAAGCGTAAAGCTAAATACGAATAAGAATTTAATAACAAACCTCTCTTATTTAAAGGGATATATTTACATAAAGAATCTTAATGATTACAATTAAAGAAGCCATAACAAAAAAGGAATTAACTGATTATATTAAATTTCCATTTTCACTTTATAAAGACAATCCATATTGGGTACCGCCCATTATTGCAGATGAATTAGAGTCTTTTGATAAAACTAAAAATCCTGCTTTTGATAATGCCGAAGCTTATTTTTATCTGGCTTACAAAGACAATGAAATTGTTGGTAGAATAACGGCAATCATCAATTGGTCTGAGGTGAATAATCAGCATAAAAGAAAAGTTCGTTTTGGATGGTTTGATGTTATTGATGACATTGAAGTAACAAAAGCTTTACTTGAAAAAGTGTACGAACTTGGCAGAAAACACAACTTAGAACATACTGAAGGACCAATGGGATTCTCTAATCTGGATAAAGTTGGGGTTCTTACCGAAGGTTACGATCAAATGGGAACTATGATTACATGGTACAACAATCCTTACTATGTAACTCATTTCGAACAATTAGGCTTCCAAGTAGAAAAAGAATATATCGAAAGTATTTTTCCATTTTCTAATGTAAAACCTGAATTTTTCTTAAAAGCTCAGGAATTAATTAAGAAGAGATACGGTCTGCGCTCATTGACTTTTACGAAAACAAAAGACATTATGCCACACGTAGACAAAATGTTCGATTTGTTTAATGATTCATATGCAAGTCTTGCTTCGTTTGTTGCCATTACAGATGTTCAAAAAGAATATTTTAAAAAGAAATATATCAGTTTTATCAATCCGGAATATATCAAATTTGTAGTTGATAAAGACGATAATTTAGTGGCATTTAGCATTGTAATGCCTAGTTTTTCTGAGGCTTTGCAAAAAGCAAAAGGAAAATTGTTCCCATTCGGTTTTATTCATTTGTTGAGAGCGCGCAAAAAAAGTAAAGACGTTGTTTTTTACCTTATTGGAGTTCATCCAGATTATCAAAACAAAGGCGTTACGGCTATTATTTTTGATGAATATTACAAAACTTTCTCCGAAAAAGGAATTCAAAATTGTATTAGAACGCCTGAATTAGCAGAGAATACCGCAATTCATTTACTTTGGAAAAACTTTGACCCAAAAGTTCACTGTCAGAGAAAAACGTATTTAAAATACCTTTAAAAAAGTAATCAGTTTTCAGTTGCGGTTAGCAGCGTAAAATATTATGATACATATGTCTACCATTAAAATTTGTGATGAATGTAAAAGTGAATTTTACAAAGATTCGTCTTTAATGGAAAGCTTATGTCCTGAATGCACACATCTTTTGTACGGATATGAAAATTGTGAGCATGAATTTTCTAATCAGCGTTGTGTAAAATGTTATTGGAATGGAAATTCAAGCAGTTTTTTAAATCAAAATAAGTAAATTTTAAAGTTTTTTACTTCTATAAAAAAATCCATTCGTTAAAGCGAATGGATTTTTTGTTTATAATCGGTAATCTTTATTCAACTTTACAATCGACTTTTGTTAAAATATTTTTCTGGTCAAATTTTAATTTCTTTTTATCTTTAAAAGTTACTTTTCCGTTAGTTTCTGCCACATCTCCAAAACCCTCTATAAAAGCTCCGTCTTTTTGTAAAAAAGCAACTTCTCGAATAGACGAAACTCCTTCAGACATAAAAGTATAATCGGCTATTAAGGTGTCTCCTTTCATATTCCCAATCAAAGTTCCTTCATTTTTATCTTTTCCTGCTATATTATAACTTAATTTTCCGTTTACTTCCTGATGAGAGTTAACATTAAAACTAAGCTCGACTAAGCTATTATTTGCAGTCGAAATATAACATTGATCTCCGGCAGGTTCGACAGCTTCAACTTCTTTTGGTGGATTTGGTGCAATTTCGGGTACCGGTTCTGTCTTTTTACAGGAAACTAAAACAACTAAAACAATTACTGCTAATGCGAATACTTTTTTCATACTTTTTATTTTTATTGTGTTTTATAATTATAAATTTAGCATAAATAAAAAAAATCCACTCGCATAACGAGTGGATTTCTTTTATATAATTCCCATCTACAGAAATCTATTTCAAACTATTAAGCATCTAAGTCTACTTTCGTTCTGCTTGCAATTTCTTTATATGTTCCATTTTCTAGTTTTTCACGAATAGCCTCAAATGCGATCAATGTTTCGTCGATATCAGCTAATGTGTGTGAAGTTGTTGGAATCATTCTCAATAAAATGATACCTTTTGGAATTACAGGATAAATAACGATTGACAAGAAAATACCGTAGTTTTCTCTTAAATCATTTACCATTACCATAGCTTCAGGAACACTTCCTTCTAAATATACTGGCGTAACACAAGTATTTGTATCTCCAATATTAAAGTTTCTAGAACGTAATCCGTTTTGTAAAGCATTTACGTTTTCCCATAGTTTATCTTTTAATCCTGGGTTGTTACGCAATAATTCTAAACGTTTCAAAGATCCAATTGTTTGAATCATTGGTAATGCTTTTGCAAACATTTGAGAACGTAAATTATATTTTAAGTAATCAATAACATCTTGATCTGCAGCAACAAATGCTCCAATGTTAGCCATTGATTTTGCAAAAGTTGAGAAGTAAACATCAATATCGTCTTGTACTCCCTGCTCCTCACCTGCTCCGGCTCCTGTTTTACCAAGTGTACCAAAACCATGCGCATCATCTACCAATAAACGGAAGTTATATTTTTGTTTTAAAGCAACAATTTCTTTTAATTTTCCTTGTTGACCTCTCATTCCAAAAACACCTTCTGTAATAAAAAGAATTCCACCACCAGTTTCCTGTGCCATTTTAGTAGCACGCTGAAGGTTTTTTTCCATACTTTCAAGATCATTGTGCTTGTAAGTAAAACGCTTACCCATGTGCAAACGAACTCCATCAATAATACAAGCGTGCGAATCTACATCGTATACAATAATATCGTTTTTAGTAACCAAAGCATCAATAATTGACACCATTCCTTGGTAACCAAAATTCAATAAATAAGCTGCTGGTTTCATTACAAATTCAGCCAATTCATTTTCTAATTGTTCATGGTATTTAGTATGACCTGACATCATACGAGCTCCCATTGGGTAAGCCGCTCCAAATTGAGTCGCAGCATCAATATCTGCCTGACGAACTTCTGGATGATTTGCAAGACCTAAATAATCATTTAAACTCCAATTCAAAATATCTTTTCCACCAAACTGCATTCTTGGACCAAGCTCACCTTCTAATTTAGGAAACACAAAATAACCTTCTGCTTGTGATGCCCATTTTCCTAATGGACCTTTATTGTTCTGAATTCTTTCGAATAAATCTTTTACCATAATATATTTGAAGTAATAATTTTAATTTAAACAGGGTGCAAAAATAAATATTTATTCGATGGTATCATAATAATTTAAAAATGATTAAGATCGAAAATCATTGTTTAATAATCTTTTACAACAAAACTCTTTTTATTGTAATACATTTCTCAATAAAAAACACAACAAAAAAAGTCAACTTGGTAATTTATACCAGTTATAAATTCAAAACAAAAGACCTTAATTGTTTTATTTTTTAGTAATTTTAGAAGCATTTTAAAAAAATAAACACAAATTCTAACACATAAATAATGGCTTTAAGCACCTCAAAAGATCTAAAGTTAGCCGTTCTAATTGATGCCGATAACGTACCGTACAGTAACGTTAAAGGTATGATGGAAGAAATAACAAAATTTGGAACTCCAACTACAAAACGTATTTATGCTGACTGGACTAAGCCTAACTCGAACGGATGGAAAGCTGTTTTACTAGAACACGCCATTACTCCAATTCAACAGTATAGCTACACCGTTGGAAAAAACTCTTCGGATTCTGCTTTGATTATAGATGCTATGGATTTACTATATTCTGGAAAACTTGACGGATTTTGTATTGTTTCCAGCGATAGCGATTTTACGCGTTTGGCAATTAGATTAAGAGAGTCCGGCATGAAGGTAATTGGTATTGGAGAAAAGAAAACCCCAAACTCTTTTATTGTGGCTTGCGATAGGTTTATTTATATTGAGGTTTTAGATGGTGCAATACAGAAGAAAAAACCTAAAGCTACAACCACAACCGATGCTAAAAAACCAGTCGAAAAACCTGCTGAAAAAGCATTACATAAAATTGACAAACAAACTATTGAGCTTATCGAAGCTACGATTGAAGATATTGAAGATGATGATGGCTGGGCATTTTTAGGAGATGTTGGAAATCTAATTGTAAAGAAAAAACCCGAATTTGACCCTAGAAATTATGGTTTTTCTAAACTTACTCCCATGCTAAAATCGTTGACAGATATTCTTGAAATCGACGAAAGAGAATCAGACAAAAAAGGTATCAAACATGTTTATGTTCGCCTACGATTCAATTAATTATTAAACTATTATTCTTTAAATTTTTGAAAACATGAGAAAAAAATTCTTTATCTATGGATTCTTATTGTTTCTAATTGTTGCTACAATTTATTATTATTCCGATCGCGGTTTTTTACTCGTAATTATCATCCCAATATTATTAATCATTGGAGTTTATAATACGATTCAAGAAAAACATGCCATTTTAAGAAACTTTCCTGTTTTAGGTTATTTTAGATATTTATTTGAAATGATTGCGCCAGAAATTCAGCAATATTTTATTGAAAGATCGACCGACGGAAAACCTTTTTCAAGAAATCAACGTTCTTTAGTATATCAAAGAGCAAAAAACATTGATTCGAGCACGCCTTTTGGAACACAACAAAACCTAAATCACGATAGCTACGAAGGAATAAAACATTCCATTTTTCCAGCGAAAGTTAACGAAGAACTACCTCGTGTTTTAGTTGGCGGAAAAGATTGCAAACAACCTTATTCAGCTTCTTTATTTAATGTCTCGGCAATGAGTTTTGGATCGTTAAGCGAAAATGCCGTTCGAGCAATCAATATTGGTGCTAAAAAAGGAAATTTCTATCAAAATACGGGAGAAGGTGGTTTAACCGAATTTCATCTTGCCGGCGGTGGAGATATTACTTGGCAAATTGGTACAGGATATTTTGGATGCCGTGATGCCGAAGGAAATTTCAGCCCCGAAAATTTCGCAGAAAAAGCGAATCTCCCAAACGTTAAAATGATTGAAATTAAGCTTTCACAAGGTGCAAAACCAGGTCATGGCGGTGTACTTCCGGCTGCTAAAAACACAGAACAAATTGCCAAAATTAGAGGTGTTCAACCGCACACCATGATTCTTTCGCCTCCTGGCCATCATGCATTTTCAGATGTCAAAGGACTTATACAATTTGTTGCACAATTGCGTCAATTATCAAATGGAAAACCAATTGGATTTAAACTTTGTATTGGAAACACTAAGGAGTTTGAAGAAATTTGTCACGAAATGATCGCCGAAGATATTTACCCGGATTTCATAACTATTGATGGTGCCGAGGGAGGAACCGGCGCAGCTCCGCTAGAATTTGCAGATGGCGTTGGAATGCCTTTTGAACCTGCTTTAATCTTTGTAAACAAAACCTTAATTGGTTTAAATATTCGAGACAAAATACGAATTATTGGTAGCGGAAAAATTATTTCGGGATACTCAATTTTACACGCTGTTGCTCTTGGAGCAGATATGTGTAATAGTGCCAGAGGTTTTATGTTTTCTTTAGGTTGTATTCAGGCATTACGCTGTCATAATAACGAATGTCCTACAGGAGTTGCCACACAAAACAAAATGCTAATGAAAGGTTTAGTTGTGACTGACAAATCAGATCGTGTTTATCATTTTCATAAAAACACTTTACATTCTGCAAATGAACTTTTAGCAGCAGCTGGCAAGAAAAACTTTGCCGATGTTGATATTAATATTTTCATGCGTGGCGATGAATTTGCTCACTTATCAGATCTTTATTTCCCTGATAATCTTACAAGTGTTACTAAACATTAAAACTAAAAAAGGCTTTTTTGAATTATTCAAAAAAGCCTTTTTTTTTTATACTATAATTAGATTTATTCTTTCATCAATTCAGGTAACTCTTCTTTATCAATGGTCCTTTTCTCTAGAACTGTATTGTCATTAGCCAAAAAATAAACATCAAATTGTACTCCCTCTTCTATTAACTCTTTAAGGTTTTGATCTTTATTTATCATCGTTTTCAACAATTTAGGAAAATCCTTCTGAGCTTCTAATTTATTCTGTTCGTTTTGCTCTAGATTCGTCTCAAATCTTAATTCAATTTTATCATCATTTATATAACCTCTGGCAGTAGTAAGCGTAACATTCTCACTTTTAAAGTTTTTGGCTGCAGCATTATACGAAACAACATATTCCTGAAGTTTTTGCTTGATATTTTTGCAACTTACCAACATCATTACAATAATAATTGCAAATAAAAATCTGTTCATCTTCTTGATCATAATTTCCTTTTTTAGTTTAATTTCTTTAGTCTTAAAAGTGCTTCCAAATAATAATAGTCCGCATAATTAATCGAACAATCAATCTCGCTTCCAGCTAGTTTATGTCCGGTCGAATGCAACAAAAATGCCGAATTTACTTCACGACTCTGATAATGATCCGAAAGAGATTCTATCATTTTTTTAGACTTTGCAAGATATTCATTTTTCAGATTTTTATCTTTAGTATAAGTACTTAATTCTATTAATGCTGAAGAAACAATTGCCGCTGCCGAAGCATCTCTTGGCTCATTTGGAATTCCGGGTGCGTTAAAATCCCAATACGGAATTAGATCTTCTGTTATCAATCGATCTAAATAAACACGTGCAATTTTATTGGCAAAATCTAAAAATTTTGGATCTTTTGTTTCTCTATATACCATAGTAAAACCATAAATAGCCCACGCCTGCCCGCGCGCCCACATACTATCATCGCTGTAACCTTGTACTGTAATTCCTTTTAATTTTTTGCCTGTTTCATAATCATAAATAATAACATGATATGAACTGTAATCTGGTCTAAAATGATTTTTCATAGTAGTTTCAGCATGTTTCACGGCAATATCATAAAGCTTTTTATTACCGCCATTTTTAGAGGCCCAAAAAAGCAATTCTAAATTCATCATATTATCTATGATTGTATTATGACCTCCGTATTTATTATGTGGCCAAGACAAGATCGTTCCCACTTTCGGATTAAAAAGCGTTGCCAAAGTATCGGCTGTTTTCAGAATAATTTTTTTGTATTCTGGATTTTTAGTCAAATGATATCCGTTTCCAAAACTATTAAAAACCTGAAAGCCTAAATCATGATCACCTGCTTTACTTACAGATAAAGGCGTTAAAAATAGGCTAAATTTATCTGCTTCTTTTTCCCACTTCTTATCACCCGTAGCTTCATATAAATACCACAATTCACCGGGCCAAAAACCGCTTGTCCAATCTTTATAATTTACAAATTTCCATTCCTTACTTCCGTTGAGCACAGCTCTAGGCAAAGTTCCGTCATTTGGAATCACTTTTAAAGTCTGAGAAGCCTGACTTGCACAATACTCCAACTGTTTTTTAATGTTAAATGAATTATCTTTTTGAGCATAACTCGAGTTTCCTAAAACAAACAACGCTAATATTAATGTACTAGATCTAAAATTCATGTGGTTATTTTTTTGATAGAAAGTTAATAGACTTGATAAATTTATAAAATAAGTAGAATCAATATGAATCTTTGTATTTTTGCTTCTCTAAAAAACACAAACAATACCAATCAATATTGAACTTTGAAAAAATCAAGAATTTATTATTTCGTTTTATTACTCTTGACTATTTTTCTTGGAATTATGTCACGAAAAATTCCTCAGATTCCATTATCTACCGGTGATTTTTTGTATGCAGTTATGATTTATATTTTAGTAAGAATCATATTTATAAGCAAAAATGCTTTGTACATTATTACTACTTCCTTATTAATATGTTATTGTATCGAGTTTTTACAACTTTACCAAGGAAAATGCATAATCGAATTGCGAAACACTCTCTTTGGAAGATATGTTTTAGGACAGGGTTTTCTTTGGACAGATATTATAGCCTATACTTTTGGAATTGCATTTGCTTTTAGTATCGAAAGAATCATCTTAAAAAATACTAATCAAGTGTCTGCGTAATCTTATCAATATTCAAACTATTTGCCATCGCCGTAAATATCTCATAGTATACTGATTTATTATCATACAATTCATCGTGCGTTCCCTGTTCTACGCAGTTCCCTTTTTCTAAAACTACAATATGAGAAGCATCAATAATTTGAGAAATACTGTGCGAAATAATAATTACCGTTCTGTCTTTTTTAATTGCATCGAGCGATTTTTTTATTTGTTCGGTCGCAATAGCGTCCAAACTGGCTGTTGGTTCATCTAAAAAAATAATTGGAGGATTCTTTAAAAACAATCTTGCTATAGCAATTCGTTGTTGCTGTCCTCCAGAAAGCAAATGAGCGTCAGAGTCATAGCCTTTTGGCAATTGCATTACTTGTTCGTGAATATAAGCTTGTTTTGCTGCATCTATAATTTCAGATTCTGTAGCATCTGGATCTCCGTATAGAATATTTTCTGCAATAGTTCCTTTAAAAATATGATTCTTTTGCAACACTAATCCAATGTTTTTACGCAGAAAGTCAGTATCATAATCATTTAAATCAACTCCATCCAAATAAATATTTCCTGATGAAGGCAAATAAAACTTATCCAATAAATTTATAATTGTACTTTTTCCTGCACCGCTTAATCCTACCAATGCACTTGTTTCATTTGGTTTAATGGTAAAATTAATATTAGAAAGTGCTTTAGTTCCGTTTGGATAAGCAAAACCAACGTTTTTTACTTCGATAAGTCCAACTATTTTTTCAGGAATATAACTACCGCTAGTTTCCTTTTCCTGATCAGATTCTAAAATATCAAAAAAGCCTTCTGAATAAATTAAAGCATCGTTTACTTCGTCATATATACGATGCAATTGTCTAATTGGAGACGAAACATTATTAAACAACATTATATGAAACATAATTGCACCAATGGTCATTGTATTATTCAACACAAAATAAGCAGTAAGTATAATAATAATTACAACCCCTATTTGCTCAATAAACCCTTTAATACTTTCAAAAATAAAGCTTGTTTTTCTGGTCGCTAATTGATTTTCGGTCATTTCGAACTGAATTTCTTTATGACGATCTGCCTCCATAGGTTCTCTGACAAAAGATTTAATTACTGTAATCGATTCAATCAAACTTATAATTCCGTTATTCTTCGTTTCACGATAATTGCGCATTCTTCTTCTAAAACCACTTAATTTACTGGCCTGCAATTGACTTACATAAAAGTAAATAGGAATAATACATAAACTCACTAAACCTACATATACATTGGCATAAAACATTAAAACCAAAGCCACGAAAGCGTTGGCAAACAAAGGAAGAATATCAATAAAAAAATTCTGGACCAATCTGGTTAAACTACTAATACCCAAATCGATTCTGGTTTGAAGTTTTCCGCTTTCATTTTCGCTTAACGTATAAAACTCCATTCTGTAGCTTAAAATTTTCTCGACAATAGTTTGCGAAATATCTCTTGTTATAAAAATTCGTAACTTCTCTCCATAAAATTTTTGCCCAAATTGAACTACCGAATAAATCAATTCTTTAGACAGTAAAACAATACTTATTATACCTAATAAATGAAAACCTTTCGATAGAGGTTCATGCGCTACCATTAAATTACTAATCGTATCAACAGTATATTTTAAGATCAATGCATTTACCTGTGCCGCAAATGAACCTAAAAAAGTAAGCAACAATGTCGCAATTACCATTTTTCGATAAGGCTTAACAAAGGGCGTTATTTTTTTATACAATAAAGATATCTCCATTTATTTTTATTTTTTTTGGCAACATATCAAATATAAGAATTCTAAATTTGTGTTTCAATTTACTCTTACCACTAAACTTATTTATTATGAAACTCGTTTTCGCTTCAAATAACACAAACAAAATCAAAGAAATTCAAAGTATTCTAAATGGATCCATACAATTATTAAGTCTTGATGATATTGGATGCCATGAAGAAATTCCTGAAACGGCAGATACTATTGAAGGAAATGCCATTTTGAAAGCCAATTATGTAACAGAAAAATTTGGTTATGATTGTTTTGCAGACGATACAGGCTTAGAAGTTACGGCTCTAAACGGCGAACCTGGTGTTTATTCTGCCCGATATGCAGGAGAACAACGTAATGCCGATGATAATATGAACAAACTTCTAGACGCATTAAAAGATAAATCAGACCGCAGCGCCCAGTTCAAGACCGTTATCGCTCTAAATCTAAACGGAAAGCAACATCTTTTTACTGGAATTGCAAAGGGAGAAATTACTTTAAATAAAACTGGTAATCAAGGTTTTGGATATGATCCGATTTTTCAGCCGGAAAATTATACAGAAACGTTTGCCGAATTACCTTTGGAAATAAAAAATAAAATTGGTCATCGCGGAAAAGCAACTCAGCAACTAATTGATTTTCTGAACACAACCAAATAATTGTTTAAAATACAACATTTTAGAGCGCTAAATTGATATTTCACGACGTTTTTTTTCTGAAAATTATTCAATTTGTTACTCAAATGATTTTATCATAAACATAACTTTTTGATAATCAAATCATAACAAATACATAATTCTTAAAATTGCATTAGTTTATATGAATAATTAACAGTAATTTTGCACCCTATTTTAAATACATATATGAATAAATTTGAACAATTAGGATTGAATGAATCGTTACTGAAGGCGATTTTAGATCTAGGATTTGAAAATCCGTCAGAGGTACAGGAGAAAGCGATTCCCCTATTATTGGAAAAAGACACAGATATGGTTGCGTTGGCTCAGACAGGGACGGGGAAAACGGCAGCTTTCGGTTTTCCGCTAATTCAAAAAATTGATGCTGACAATAGAAACACACAAGCATTAGTTTTATCGCCAACACGAGAACTTTGTTTACAGATTACCAACGAACTTAAAAACTACTCAAAATACGAAAAAGGTATTAATGTGGTAGCAGTTTACGGCGGGGCTAGTATTACAGAGCAAGCTAGAGAGATTAAAAGAGGGGCACAAATTATTGTGGCTACTCCGGGGAGAATGCAAGACATGATTAACAGAGGTTTAGTAAACATTAAAAATATAGATTACTGTATTCTTGATGAAGCTGATGAGATGTTAAACATGGGATTCTATGAAGACATCGTATCTATTTTATCAGATACTCCAGATCAAAAAAACACATGGTTGTTCTCTGCAACTATGCCACAAGAGGTTGCTAGAATTGCAAAACAATTCATGAGCGAACCAGTTGAAATTACTGTTGGAGCTAAGAACTCAGGTTCTGCAACAGTATCTCACGAATTTTACTTAGTAAATGCACGTGATCGTTACGAAGCTTTAAAACGTTTAGCCGATGCAAATCCAGATATTTTCTCTGTGGTTTTCTGTCGTACTAAAAGAGATACACAAGCTGTAGCTGAAAAATTAATTGAAGATGGATACAGCGCTGCTGCATTGCACGGAGATTTATCTCAGGCGCAACGTGATGGTGTAATGAAATCTTTCCGTGGAAGACAAATTCAGATGCTTGTTGCTACTGACGTTGCTGCACGTGGTATTGACGTTGATAATATTACTCACGTAGTAAATTATCAACTTCCTGACGAAATTGAAACTTACAATCACCGTTCTGGACGTACTGGTAGAGCTGGAAAATTAGGAACTTCTATTGTAATTGTTACAAAAAGTGAGTTACGTAAAATTTCTTCTATCGAAAGAATCATCAAACAAAAATTTGAAGAAAAATCTATTCCATCTGGAATTGAAATCTGCGAAATTCAATTGTTGCACTTAGCAAACAAAATTAAAGATACTGAAGTTGATCACGAAATTGACAACTATTTACCAGCAATCAACAATGTTCTTGAAGGTTTATCTAAAGAAGAGTTGATTAAGAAAATGGTTTCAGTAGAATTTAACCGTTTTATTGCTTACTACAAAAAGAACAGAGATATTTCATCTCAAGCAGGTGAAAGACGTGAAAGAAGCGATTCTGAACCAAGAGAATTCAATAATAATGGAGCAGTTCGTTATTTTGTAAACATCGGTTCAAGAGACAATTTCGATTGGATGACTCTTAAAGATTACTTGAAAGAAACATTAGACTTAGGTCGCGATGACGTTTTCAAAGTAGATGTAAAAGAAGGTTTCTCTTTCTTTAACACAGATCCTGAGCACACTGAAAAAGTAATGGAAGTATTAAACAACGTACAATTAGAAGGACGTCGTATTAATGTTGAAATTTCTAAAAATGACGGTGGTGGAAGACGTGACCATAACGGCCGTAGCGGTGGTGGACGTTCTTCTGGAGGCCCAAGAAGAGAAGGTGGCGGAAGTTTCGGACCAAGACGTGAAGGTTCTGGTGGCGGTGGCTTTAGAAGCGACAGAAACTCGGCTCCAAGAGAAGGTGGTTTCAGAAGCGACAGAAACTCATCTGCTCCAAAAAGAGAAGGTGGTTTTAGAAGCTCAGCTCCAAGAAGCGAAGGTGGTTCTGATAGAGCTCCAAGACGTTCTGAAAGCTTTGGTGATTCACCAAGACCAAGAAGACCAAGAAGAGACTAATTAAGTCAATATCTTAAAATATAAAATCCCAAATTCCAGACATAATTGGAATTTGGGATTTTTTTATACTAATAATCTTTCTCCTTGCCTCTTTTTAGTTAAATACTAAAAGCAACACATCTATCCTTTGTTAATTTTCTTATAATTATATTCGAAGACTGCGAAATATTTAATCCCTATTTACTACTTTTAATGCTTTAAATCAGGATATGAAATATTTCGCAGTTTTCTTTTTTACATTACTATCAGCCGTTACTTTTGCACAAGACGTTGAGTCTACTGTACCACAAAGAGTTTCAGGTTATGTTATTAACGATAATACGAAGCAACCTCTTGCAAACGTAAATATCATTAACACAAATAAAGTACGTGGTGCAAAATCTGATGCAAAAGGATATTTTGAAATAGATGTTCAGGCAAATGATACTATTCACTTCTCTATCTTGGGTTTTCAATCCTTAAGAATCAGAGTAACAAATGACTGGATGAAAAATAAAGTAACCAGAATTCAACTTACAGAAAAGGCTATTGCCCTTGAAGAAGTTATCATTGCTCCTTTTAACTTAACCGGATATCTTGAAGTCGATTCAAAATTAATTCCTACCAAGGAAAACTATCGTTACAGTATTTCTGGTCTTACACAAGGCTATGAAGCTGGTGAATATTCTCCAAACGCTTTTGGAAAAGTATTGGGTTCTATTTTTAATCCTGCCGATGTTCTCTATGGTTTTTTTGGTAAAAATGGAAGAGAACTCAAGAAACTTAAAGAAATGCGAAAAGATGACACAGTACGAAATTTATTAGAATCTAAATACGATCGCGAAACTATTTCGGTTCTTTTAGGAATTAGTAAAGACGAAATTCCAGACATTTTACAACGCTGCAACTATTCAGATTCATTTATTCAGACTGCAAATGACTTACAAATTATGGATGCCATTAGCGGATGTTACGAACAATATAAAGTATTAAAGCGAAATTAAATTTTTACTAAAAACATACAATAATCCTCCTTACATTAGTATCGAGGATTTTTTTATTTTAATGGCTTTATCTTTTAACAAAACTATGAGCGGAATACCTTTTCAAACTATAGACTGGAATAAAATTGTAAAAACAGAACATCCCGGAACATCTGGAATTGCATACTCTCAAACACTACAACTGGGAGGTTTACGTATTCGAAAAGTTTCTTATTCTGAAAATTATATTGCAGATCACTGGTGCCAAAAAGGACATATAGTACATTGTCTCGAAGGAAATTTTAGTACTGAATTTGAAAATGGCCAAAAAGTGAAACTCACAAAAGGAATGTCTTTCATTGTTTCTGACAACTTAAGTTCTCACCGCTCTGTAAGCAATACCTATACTGAGTTACTAATTATTGATGGTGATTTTTTAAATCAATAATTCGAGATGAATTAAACTTTAATCCCTATATTTACTAATCCCGAAAGGGAAATAACTAAATCAAAATATCATGTCAAAAAGTCAAGACGCGAAGAAAACGGTTAAAAAAGAACCGTTAAAAACAGCAAAAGAAAAGAAAGAAGAAAAAAGAGATAAGAAAAACAATCCTAAAAGAGATTAGTTTTTTTTAAAAAAAAATTTTCAATCGCGGTCGCAGTTTTCTTTTTAAAATCAAAACTGCGACTTAATATTGAGTTTTTCCTCAACTACAATAAACGAATACTTTGACCAGATACTGATACTTTTTTTTAAGTGCCCAATTTTAGATATATCGATAATTTAAAATTAGAAGCAATGCAAAAAAAATACATTTTAAAGATTACGCCTTTGCTATTTCTCTTTTTTTTTAGCAGCAAAAGCTTCTCACAACATACTGATTTAGTAGATGATTCTCAAACTCAAGTCCTAGCCGATTCTACTAAAAACTATATCATTCCCGACGCAACAAGCAAAGGAATGAAATGGTCAAGAACTCACAATAAGTGGTTTACCGCAAAATTAGGATTCGCTCCTATCTTAGATTATAATGCCAATTTTCAAAATCAGGACAGTAAAAATCAGATTGGTAAACAAGAAAGTCGATTTGACATTAGAAGCGCCAGAGTTATGGTGAGCGGAAAAATTAACTTCAAAAATCCTTGGAAATACTTGATAAGCGTAGAATACAAAGGCTTAGACAGAGCCGATGATGCGAGCAATTTTGGTATAACCGATTTTAAAATTGTTATTCCTTTATCTGAAAATAGTCAGTTAGATTTCGGAAAAGTCAAAGAAACTTTTGTTTACGAAATGGTTGGAGACGCTGCCAACTTACCTCAATTTGAACGATTATTAAATCCTTTTTTCAATAGCAGAAATATTGGTGTAATTTATCGTCATTATTTATTGAACAACAGAATTTCTCTTTCTGGTGGAATTTTTAAAAATTGGCCTGCCAGTGACAAAAGTTTCTCCAACACTGACAATACTTTTACAGCCAGAATTACAGGATTACCAAAATGGCAAAATGACGGAAAAGAGTTTATGCATGTGGGAATTGGTTTGCGCTATGTAGACGCTAAAAATGATATTATCAGATTAAAAAACAAAAACGAATCAAATATCACCACTACCTATGTTGATACCGGAAATATGGATGCTTCGCACCAGTTTAATTTAAGCATGGAACAACTTTGGAGTTTAGATAATTTTTCGGTTTTAATGGAATATGTTCATAACTGGACCGCAACAAACGATTTAGGCACGCAGCAATTTAGCGGTTACTATGTAACAGGAAGTTATGTTTTAAGCGGAGAACAACGACCTTACGATCAGAAAGCAGCTTATGCTCGCAGGATAAAACCAACAGGAAAATATGGAGCATGGGAAATATTTGCACGCGTTGGAGCAAATGACCTAGAAACCAAAGAAATTCATGGCGGAATAAATAATCGTTATGATTTGGGATTGAATTGGTGGGCAACTCAATATTGGAAAGCTGGTCTTGTTTATGGAATTGGTAATTTAGAAAAAGACGGAATTACAGGAGTAACCAACAATCTTCAATTTCGAATTCAATGGATATATTAGAAGAATTTTCAGTCTCAGTTTTCAGTACTATTAAAACTGAATACTCAGACTGAATATTGAGATTTTTTCACTTATACTATTGTGCGAAAAAATTGATTCAACTTTTCCTCGCTCCATCAGCCCAAGTAAAAATTATAAACGAATCTGATCAAAACCTATAAAATCTTACTAAAAAATATCACATATACAGCTAGTTCGTTAAAAATAAGTTTGTTTCATTTTATAATTTGAAACACTTTCAAGTTTAAATTCTATCAGTAAAATCTTAAAATATCATATTTTTGGTTTAGAGGTTTTTCTTTTTTTAATACAAAGAAAAAACAACCGCTAAAAATGCTCCAAATCAAACAATCTAATTTATCGCCCCTATACAAGTCTAAATACCAAAGATTAGATTAAATAATATTGATTTTTAACCATTATTATCCAAATAAACTATGAAGACAAACAAAGTATTAATCAAAAAGCCAAACATTCGGTCAGTTTTTACAGCTCTATGTTTTTTAGTAATGACAGCAATTGGATATTCCCAGAAAAGTCCAAATATTATTATTTTGCTCTCAGATGATACCGGTTGGGGAGATTTAGGTCCCTATGGTGGTGGTGAAGGTCGTGGAGCTCCAACTCCAAATATCGACAAAATGGCTAAAGAAGGTATTCAGTTTTGGTCATTTTATGGACAACCAAGCTGTACTCCTGGAAGAGCAGCCTTAATAACCGGACGAATTCCAAATCGAAGCGGAATGACGACCGTTGCATTTCCCGGAGATGGTGGCGGTTTACCAAAAGCAGAATGGACATTAGCCTCTATACTAAAACGCAAAAACTATAGTACTTTTTTTGCCGGAAAATGGCACCTTGGTGAAGAAGATTATTCTATGCCAATTGCACAAGGTTTTGATGTGATGAAAAATGTAACGTTATATCATTTAAATGCCTATACATATACAGACCCAGAGTGGAATGCAGATATGCCTGATGATATTAGAGCAACATGGGTCAAAGGAACAAAAGGAGCTTTGGAAGGCGAAGCTGGAAAACCATACAGAGAAGTTCGAAAAATTGACGGTAAAGTAATTCCATATCTAGATCAATATACAGAAGAAGAATCTGTAAAATGGCTGAAAGAAAATGCGAAAAAAGATAAACCTTTTTTTATGGAAATCTCTTTTGCTAAAAACCATCAGCCAAACATTCCACATCCAGATTTTGCGGGGAAATCACCGGGTAAAAATAAATATGCGGATTGTATTGTTGAATTAGATACCAGAATTGGCCGCATTATGGATGAAGTAAGAAATCTAGGAATTGCCGAAAATACTTTAATTATCTATACAGTCGATAACGGTACATGGCAAGATGTATATCCTGATTGTGGATATACTCCGTTTAGAGGAACAAAAGGAACTGATCGCGAAGGCGGAAGCCGTATTCCAACTTTAGCATGGTGGCCTGGGAAAATCAAAGCAGGAACTCAAAATCATGACATATTAGGGACGCTTGATTTTATGGCAACATTTGCTGCTTTGTCTGGGCAAGAATTACCAACGGTAGACAGAGAAGGCAAACCAACAATTTTCGACAGTTATGATATGTCGCCAGTTTTATTTGGTACAGGAAAATCAAAACGAACAATGTGGTTTTATTTCACTGAAGATGAATTATTGCCAGGAGCAATAAGAGTTGGAAAATTTAAAGCAGTTTTTAATTTACGTGGTGATAACGGTCAAGCAACAGGAGGTTTAGCGGTAGATTCTAATTTAGGTTGGAAAGGGGCAGCAAGTTATGTAGCAACTGTACCTCAAATATTTGACTTATGGGCAGATCCGCAAGAGCGCTATGATTTATTCATGAACAACTTTACTGAGAAAACTTGGTTCTTACCAACTATTCAGAATATCATTGGTGAATTTGCTAAAACTTATGAAAAATATCCACCTCATGTAGTACAAAGTAACCTATATCCTGGTCCAATTACTATCGATAATTATTTGAAGCTTAAAGAGGCACAAGAGAAATTAAAATCCATATCAACTGCTAAAAGAAGTGGTGGTGGTTGATTTTAATTACCATTTTAAAAATTTATAAAAAAATAACCCGACAGGTTTCAAAACTTGTCGGGTTAATTATTTTATGCACTAATTATTTTACTGGAATATTCGAAAGAATTTCTAATACAAATTTCCAATATTTTTGAGCAGACGATATACTTGCTCTTTCATCAGGAGAATGCGCACCGTGAATAGTTGGTCCAAAAGAAATCATATCCATATCTGGATAATTTGTTCCTAAAATTCCACATTCTAGACCAGCATGACAAGCTACAACTTTTGGTTTCTCTCCGTTTTGTTTTTCATAAATACCAACCAAAGTATCTAAAATCTCAGAATTTACATTTGGTGTCCAACCCGGATAAGAACCTGAAAGTTCCACTTCGCAACCCACTAATTCAAAAGCAGAACGCAAAGCATTTGCCAAATCAAATTTTGAAGTTTCAACAGATGAACGTGTTAAACATCCAATAGATATTTCACCATCTTTTATAATAACTCTAGCAATATTGTTTGAAGTTTCCACTAAATCAGCCATATCAGCGCTCATTCTGTAAACGCCGTTATGAGCAGCATAAATAGCTCTGATAATCCCTTCCTGAACTCCTAAATCCATTACTTTCTTTGGCGTATCGCATTTTACGATTTCAATAGTAAGATTTGGTTCAGTAGTTTTGTATTCAGTTTTAATATCGTTGATGATTTCCTGCATATCAAAAATATACGCTTCATCAAACATTTCAGAAATAATTACTTTCGCAACACTTTCTCTTGGAATCGCATTTCTTAAGCTTCCACCGTTAATTTCTGCCACTTGCAAACCAAAGTTTTCAAAAGCATCAAATAACAAACGGTTCATAATTTTATTAGCATTCCCTAAACCTTTATTGATATCCATTCCTGAGTGACCACCATTTAAGCCTTTTACGGTAATAATATGCCCTACAGAACCTTCCGGAACTTCTTCTTCATTATAAGACCTTGTAGCCGTTACATCGATTCCACCTGCGCAACCTATATCAATTTCATCATCTTCTTCAGTATCAAGATTTAATAAAATCTGACCTTGAAGAATTCCTCCTTTTAGGTTTAAGGCACCAGTCATTCCAGTTTCTTCATCAATTGTAAACAAAGCTTCGATGGCCGGATGTGGAATATCTTTACTTTCCAAAATTGCCATAATAGTTGCTACTCCTAGCCCATTATCAGCACCAAGTGTTGTACCACGAGCACGAACCCAGTCACCGTCTACATACATATCGATTCCTTGTGTATCGAAATCAAAAACAGTATCAGCATTTTTTTGGTGCACCATATCAAGATGCCCTTGCATTACAATTGCTTTACGATTTTCCATTCCGGGAGTTGCCGGTTTACGAATGATTACATTTCGAATTTCGTCTTCAAAAGTTTCCAAACCTAAGCTATTTCCAAAGTTTTTCATAAACTCAATAACACGCTCTTCTTTTTTTGAAGGACGTGGAACGGCATTCAAATCAGCAAACTTATTCCAAAGTGCTTTTGGTTCGAGATTTCTTATTTCTTGACTCATTATATTTTGTTTGAAGTTTAACAATTAAGAAGCCCAAAGTTACAAAGTTTAAGCGCTTTTTCGCCACGAATTTCACGAATTATAATGACTCTAAAGTTAAACAAATCAATAATTAGTGAAAGTTCGTCAAATTCCTGGCGAACATTTTTTAAACATTCAATTTTGTAATTATATTTACGTATTAAAAATTCAAATCGTGAGAAGAAAGTATATACTTCCCTTATTCTTATTAATTCAAATCATCTTTTTAAAAATTCTACGCTTTTTCCCAGATTTTGTCGAAGGATTTTACAGCAACAATTTATTTGTTAGGATTTCGCACTTCTCCAGAACACTTTTAGGAAAAGTTCCATTTTCTGTAGGCGATTGTATTTATGCTCTTTTAATCTTATCTATAGTAATTTGGTTTTGGAAAATTCGAAAAACATGGAGAACAGATTGGAAAGATCACCTTTTAAAAATATTAGGTAAAATTTCTGTTTTTTATTTTTTCTTCCATCTTTTATGGGCTTTCAATTACTATCGTGAACCTCTTTTCGAAAAAATGGAAATCAAAAGAGAATATACTGATACTGATCTTTTAGCTTTTACAAAAAGACTAATTGTTAAAACCAACGAAATTCAATTTCAGATTACTAAAAATGATAGCGCCAAAATTGTTTTTCCATATTCTCAAAAAGAAGCCTTCAAGATGAACTTGAATGGCTATAACAATCTCGCCAAAGAATATCCGTTTTTTAAATATGAAATACCAAGCGTCAAAAAATCACTTTTTAGCGTGCCTCTAACCTATATGGGTTTTGGTGGTTATTTAAACCCTTTTACAAACGAAGCACAGATAAATTCTTTGCTTCCTATGTATAACTACCCCCAAACAACGGCTCACGAAATGGCGCATCAAATTGGTTTTGCCAGCGAAAACGAATGTAATTTTATTGGTGTCTTGGCTTCTGTAAAAAATGATAATCTCTACTATCAATATGCAGGGTATAGCTTTACATTGCATTATTGTCTAGGAATTTGGAAGTATAAAAACGAGAAGATTTATAATCAATTAAAAAAATCTGTACACGTTGGAATTTTAAAAAACTATCAGGAAAGTCAGGATTTCTGGAAAAAGTATGACACTTTTCTTGATGAAGGTTTTTACTTTCTATATGATAATTTCTTAAAAACAAACAATCAAAAAGACGGAATGGATAGTTATAGTAAATTCATTGATTTGATGGTGAATTATTATAAAACTAGAAAACTTTAATTCTACCACAGATTAAAAAGATTTAAAGGATTTCATTTTAGAATAAAAAAAAACACTTCAAATCTTTTTAATCTGTCGCAAAAAAATAAAAATTACTGTAACAAAACCTATCGCAATACTACTAATACATTATGAGCGAAAATCTAGAACAGTCGTTTGTTGCGCAATTGCAGGCAAACCAGAATATAATCCACAAGATTTGTAGATTATATACTGCTGGCGAAGATGCTCACAAAGACTTGTTTCAGGAAATAACAATTCAGCTCTGGAAAGCGTATCCAAAATTTAGAGGCGACAGCAAATTTTCGACCTGGACGTATCGTGTTGCTTTAAATACCGCAATTACCTTATACCGAAAAACCAAACGAACCATATCGACAATAGAATATGAAAGTCATCAGCATTTTGTAAAAGATGTTGACTACAATTATGAAGAAGAAGAACAGATTAAATTGATGTATAAAGCCGTTTATCAGCTTAATGACATCGAAAAAGCATTGGTTTTTATGTATTTAGAAGACAAAGATTATCAAGAAATAGCTGAGACCTTAGGAATCAGCGAAGTGAATGCTCGTGTGAAAATGAATCGAATTAAAGGGAAACTTAAAAAAATATTAAATCCTTAAAAATTATTATGAAAGAACTGGATTTACTAAAAAAAGACTGGAAAAAGAACTCAAATTCTTTTCAACAAATTTCTGAAACTGAAATTTACAAAATGATTCATAAAAAGTCTTCTTCGATTGTGAAGTGGATTTTAATTATTAGTCTTTTGGAATTTTGTTTTTGGACGTTTTCAAACTTATTTATCAATACTGATGATTTATTACGAAAAATGAATCATCCTGAAATTGTACTGGCTCTTGATATTTTAACCTATTTCAATTACGCCGTTGTATTGTTTTTTGTGATCAATTTTTATAAAAATTATAAAACAATTTCTACCACCGTTGCTACAAAATCCTTGATGAATGCTATTTTAAAAACCCGCAAAATAGTACAGTATTATGTATGGTATAATCTTGGTATGCTTGTAATTATTTCGATTTTTAGCTATTTTATTGCTTTTGTTTACAATCCAGATTTTGCATTTTTTAGAGAAAGATTAGAGTCAGATGGTAAAGCAATGTTTTTTACAGTCGGAATTTTAATTCTAACAATACTTGGTTTGCTGGGTATTTTCTGGTGTATTTACAGATTGCTATACGGAAGATTGCTGCACAGATTGTACGCAAATTATAAAGAGTTAAAGAAGATTGATTTCTAAGAAAAAGCACAAAGTTACAGAGGAACAAAGGTTCAAAGGTTTTGAAACTTACAATTTTTAAATCTAAATTCTAAAATCAAAAATCTAAAATTTAATACTCCCATCTTCTTAGTTTATTAAGTTCTTCCTGTACTTTAATTTCTTCAGCTGGAATAACTTTTAAAAACGATGGATGTTGCTCGATTGCGTATTCTACTTTTTCAACGATTTCATCAATCGTATCGTTTTCATAATCAATATCAAGAGGTTCTTTGATAATGAATGATTGCAGAATTCCTTTTTTCTTCATTCGTAAACCTTTTTTATCAAACGAACGACGAAAGCCGTCAATTACAATAGGAATTACAATGGGTTTATGTTGTTTAATAATATGTGCTGTTCCTTTACGAACGGGTTTAAACGACTTTGTTGTTCCTTGCGGAAAAGTAATAACCCATCCATCTTCAAGAGCAATTCTAATATTTTCGGTATCATTTGGGTTTACATCGCGTTTTTCAGTAACATCTACACCTTTTGCACGCCAAGTTCTTTCGACAGTAATAGCACCAACATAAGCCAAAATTCTTGGTAACAAACCTGCTTGCATGGTCTCTTTGGCTGCAACATAATAAATATTCATTTTAGGTTGCCACAAGTAACCAATATTCTTAATATTATCCTGACGTCCGCTTAAACTTGCGTTAAACACATGAAACATCGCTACAACATCAGCAAAATAAGTTTGATGATTTGATATAAACAAAACATTTGTATCCGGAAGCGTTTTAATAATTTCAGATCCTTCGATTTGCAAATCATTAAAACCTCTATATCTTCGGTGAGTCATGGCGCCCAAAATTCGGATTAACCATTTCTTGATGAATAATATATGTCCAAAAGGATTTCGTTTAAACAATCCCATAGCTGTTTATTGTGTTTTTTTGTTAGGACGCAAACATACAAAAATTATTCTTTTAGCAATACTAATAAACTATTTCGGAAAGAAATTGTTATTATAATGAATATCAAATTGTTAATTCTAGCTTTTTATTTATTTTCTTCAAAGGTAATCTTCAAAACATCTCTCAATTCACTTAAAATCATAGCGGTTGCTCCCCAAACGACATGATTTTGAATATTAAATGCAGGAACTAAAATATTATTGCCGTAAGATGTTGACAATGTGGCTTCGATAATAATTTCATCATCTAAAAAAACAGAAAGAGGCAGTTCTATAATACCCGCAACTTCTCTGATATCGGGATAAAACTGAAGTTCCTCTTTTGAAATTCCTAAAAAAGGATGCACCAAAAAATTACTTGGCGGAATATACATTGGTGAAAATTGCTTAATTACTTCTATTTTATTTGGTGCAATACCTACCTCTTCATGTGTTTCTCGCAAGGCTGTTTCCGCATAATCAACATCTGTATTTTCATATTTTCCGCCTGGAAAAGCAATTTGCGATGAATGAACTCCATTGTAAGCATTTCTAACAATTAAAACTAAATGTGTTTTTCCATTTTTTGGATAAAACAACATCATTACCGCAGCAATTCTAGGATTCTCTGCTTTAAAATCAAGTTTTTTTAAGGCTTCAATACGTTCTTTGGGAGCCATTTTAATATGTGCTAACGTTGCTGGCAGTTCAACCGGAATTAAATTAGGAACATATTGTAAAAAATCTTGAAAATCCATAAGCAAAGTTTATTTTTGTACTTTCAAATAAAATATAAATATACTCTAGAAAACGCGTTTCTACAAGTTTTCTAAAACCAAAGCCATAAAAATGTACAGCAAAGAAGAATCACAAAGAATAAAAAGAGAGTTTTGGGTGGCTTTCGCCGAAAAATATCCACGCAAATGGGTTCTTTATGACACGAAGATTAAAGATTTCTCTTTTAAGTTTTATGTTGACAATAAAAAAGCACAGGTTTTTATCGATATCGAACAAAGAAGCGACGAAAAACGAACTGCTTATTTTGAAAAAATTGAAGCTCTAAAAAATATTCTGGAAGAAGAATTTATCAAAGATTTGGTCTTTGAAAAAAATTACACTTTAGAAAGTGGTAAAACTATTAGCCGAATTTGGACTGAAATTCAAGGTGTAGGTTTTAGTAACCGAAATAATTGGGATACTATTTTTGAATTTTTCAACGAAAAAATGCACGCTCTTGAGATGTTCTATTTAGAATATGATGAGTTTATTAAGGATATTGATTCTTAAAAAAAGATACTAAGATACTCAGATGCTAAGGCACTAAGTTTTTTTTATATAGTAAACCCGACAGGTTTTTAAGATCTGTCGGGTTTATTAGTTTATAGCGTTTTCTAAAATCACACAGTAATAATATTATAAACAATAATGTGATCGTCGTAGTTAATGTAAAGTTGCTTGCGGTAATCTTGTTTTTTACGCGTAATTATAGAAAGTTTACAGTCTTTTCCATCATTATCTTTGCACATAAAAGAGTAAACAATATCGGTATCATTTTCTTCACGCTCAATATAATCCAAAATACTAAAAAGCTGAATTTCTTGCGAATACACGACAATTCTATGTTTATTGGTATCTAAAATTACCGATAAATTGACTAGGTCAAGATTCGACCATTCGCCCCATTTCCCTCTTTCGTTTTTCTCTAATACACTAAATCCTGATGTTTTAAAGTGATACGACTGGCTTTGAACTTGTTGCAGACCAAATCCTAAAAAAAGTAATAATATATAATTTCGTATGGAATTCATGTTATATTTCTAGCAGGTAATTAAAACTCAAATTTAGCTTTTTCTAAACAAGCAACTTCAAAATCTGCTACCATTTCTTGAATAATTTGTTCTACAGGTAAAATTTCATGAATTAATCCAGCGATTTGACCAATCTCTAGTTCTCCCTCTTCAAGATCGCCTTCAAACATTCCTTTTTTTGCTCTTGCTCTGCCTAAAAGCTGCACTAAATCTTCTTTCGAAGGACATTGTTCATACAACTCCTGTACATCCTGATAGAACTTATTTTTTATCAAACGCACCGGCGCCAATTCTTTCAATGTTAATTGCGTATCTCCTTCTTTAACTCTAACGATTGTTTCTTTAAAGTTATTGTGAGCAGAAGATTCTATCGAAGCCGCAAAACGACTTCCAACTTGTACACCATCTGCACCTAAAACCATTGCAGCGAGCATTCCTCTACCCGTAGCAATTCCTCCGGCTGCAATAATAGGAATTTGAATTTTTTCTTTCACCATCGGAATTAGTGTCAGAGTGGTTGTTTCGTCACGACCATTGTGTCCACCTGCCTCAAAACCTTCGGCAACAATAGCATCAACTCCTGCTTCTTGTGCTTTTAAAGCAAAAACACTACTACTTACAACATGAACAACAGTAATTCCTTTTTCTTTCAAAAAAGAAGTCCACGTTTTAGGATTTCCGGCAGAAGTAAAAATAATCTTCACTCCTTCTTCGATCACAATATTTATGATTTCTTCGATATTTGGGTACAACATCGGAATATTGACACCAAAAGGTTTATCGGTTGCTTTTTTACATTTCTGAATATGTTCTCTTAAAACTTCAGGATACATTGATCCAGCTCCTATAAGTCCTAAACCTCCTGCATTACTAACGGCCGAAGCCAACTTATATCCACTATTCCAGATCATTCCGCCTTGAATAATTGGATATTTTATTTTAAAAAGTTCTGTAATTCTATTCATTCAAAAATGCTATTATTGTTTGATTATCTTTCCTGTTTTATGCAAACCATCAGCTTCAAAAGTATAAAAATACAATCCGCTTTTTAGCATTTCAATAGAAAGATTTGGGTTTTGATTGGTTATCTGCTTCTCAATTACTTTTTGCCCTAAAACAGAATAAATTGAAATTGAAGCTGTATCACTTTGGAACAAAAATGAAACTGTTGTTTGAACTGGATTTGGAAACACAGAAAAAAGAGATGAAGAAGTTTCAAAAGTCTCTACTCCTAAAGTAGCTCCAAAATTTGGAATTCCATAACCATAACTATTGTTAGGAGAATTATATCGATCTGAAGATGCCAAAATCATCTGCCTGATTTCTTTATTGGTTTTCGACGGAAAAGCCTGCCATAAACAAGCAATCATTCCTGCCATAATAGGACATGAAAATGAGGTTCCATCGGCGACTCTTATCGTTCCTAATGCATCTGAAATTACGGCGGAGCTTCCCAAAGCCATAACATCAGGTTTTATTCGACCATCATAACTTGGACCTATAGAACTAAAACTAGATTTTGTTTTTGAAGCTGTAACTCCTCCAACTGTAATTACCGAAACTGCATCTGCTGGTGCACCAATATGAGGCTCAGCTTTATTTCCTTCATTTCCTGCAGAGGCTACAACAATTATCCCTTTGCTAAAGGCGATTTCTGCACCACGAGAAATAAAATTTGTTGATCCATTCATATCACTATACAAATGACTATAATTTGGATTATCAAAAGCAAAATAACCTAACGAAGTGGTTATAATATCAACTCCTAAACTATCGGCTTTTTCCGCCGCTTCAACCCAATACGATTCTTCGACTGGAGTTTCTGTAGGGTCATATTCTGTAATAAACAAATAGTACGAAGCATCAGGCGCAGTTCCAACCAAAGCATTCTCCTTGTAACCGCCCATTGTCGAAAGCACCATAGTTCCGTGATCGTCCCCTGTATAGAAATTTTCGTTTCGGTTCACAAAATCATAACCTCCAAGAATCTGGTGATTATCAACTAATTTTTTGAATGGCTGAGCTGTATTTACTCCAGGAAATCCTGCATCCAAAACAGCAATTATTTTACCTGAACCTGTTTTATTTTGTTGATGTAAAATTTGCCCGTTAAGCATTTGAATTTGACTTCCTGATGATCCATAGGCATAATCAATTGTCGTTTTTAGCTTGTCACTTGTCTTATTAACTTGATCTGTCGAAACTTTTTTAGAAGTGGTATTTAAAGTTCGATCTGCAAAAACAACTTTATCTACAAATGAAAGCGATTTAAGAGCCAAAACATTACCCTGAGTTCCTTGTATATGAAGCGCATTTAACCATTTAGATTTTGCCTTTATAGTGATTCCTGAACTCAATTTTACCTGATTAATATAGGATGCTTCTATTGGAGCATCGGTACTATTCAAGGCAATACTTTGATTGGTTCTTCGCTCTAAAGACCGAGCCGAAAGCATATTTAATGGATTATCCAGATAGGATTGTGCATTTGGTTTACTCTTAAAGTATACCCAGGCATCTTCTTGCGAAAACATCACAGAAGAAATTAGAAGCAAAAATAACAAGAAATTGAACTTCATAATATACTTTTTTAAAAGGTTAAACCTATTTAAGAAAGTATAAAGCTATGAAATTACTCCCGAACCAACTAATTCATTATCGAAATACCAAGCTACGAACTGACCTTCAGTAATTGCTGACTGAGGCTCATCAAAACGAACATACATTCCGTTTTCGAATTGGTGCAAAGTTGCTTTTTGCAAAGGCTGACGGTAACGAATTCTCGCCATAACTTCTAAAGTTTCACCAACTTTTAAAGTTAAATCTGTACGAATCCAGTGTACTTCAGATTTATCAACGAATAAAGCTTTTTTAAACAATCCAGGATGATTGCTAGTTAAACCTGTATAAATTGTATTGGTATCAACATCTGTAGCAATAACAAATAACGGATCCGTAGTTCCACCAACATTCAATCCTTTTCTTTGTCCGTTTGTAAAATAATGTGCTCCTTGATGATTTCCCATTACTTTTCCCATTGTTGGAAGATAAGCAGGTTTTTGAGCCTCTATTTTCAATACTTCTTCTAAAGATAATCCAGCTGGTATTTCAACTGTATAAATTGGATCGTTTTTGTCAATTTGAATAATTTTACCTTCTTTTGGTTGTAATTTTTGCTGCAAAAATTCAGGTAAACGAACTTTTCCAATAAAACATAAACCTTGAGAATCTTTCTTCTCGGCCGTTACCAATTCCATTTCAGCAGCGATTTCGCGAACTTCCGGTTTTGTTAATGCCCCAATTGGAAATAATGCTTTTGACAATTGATCTTGCGACAATTGACATAAAAAATACGATTGATCTTTATTATTATCAGCTCCGGCAATCAATTGATACATTGGTTTTCCATCAACTTCAATTTCATTTTTTTGACAATAATGTCCTGTTGCAACATAATCTGCACCAAGACTTAAAGCAATTTTCATGAAAACATCAAATTTGATTTCGCGATTACAAAGCACATCAGGATTTGGAGTTCTTCCTTTTTCGTATTCGTTGAACATATAATCAACGATTTTTTCTTTGTATTCTTCGCTTAAATCGACAGTTTGAAACGGTATTCCAAGTTTTTCAGCTACTAATAAAGCATCATTACTATCTTCTAACCAAGGACATTCGTTAGAAATAGTAACCGAATCATCGTGCCAGTTTTTCATAAAAAGCCCAATAACTTCGTATCCTTGTTGTTGCAATAAATAAGCAGCAACACTCGAATCTACTCCACCAGAAAGTCCAACAACTACACGTTTCATTCTAAATCGTTTATATTTTTACAAGGGTGCAAAGATAAGCCGTATTTTTGATAATTGCAGTAGTTTTGATTAGTTTATGTAATGACATTGTAGATAAAACTTATTATGTTATTTGTTTGAAATAAATTAATTAAAACAGTTAATCAATTTAAAAACTATTTCTTCCAATTGTAATCTTTTGACCAAGCATAGAATTTATCTAATTCATCCTGATTTTTCTTATGCCATTTTACAACATCTTCAGTACCTGAATCAACATAGACGATATACGCAAAAGGTTCAATTAACTTTTTCTTTTTCATTTCAAGAAAATAGGGAACGAAAGTAGCCCAGTAAAAGCCATAATTATCATTCTTTACTTCGTCAAGAGATGCACAAATAGTTTCAAATTTTCTAATAAAATTCTCAACGTCAGTTTTCTTAATATTTTTTTTATCAAAATCTAAGGCAGCATCCATTGACAAAATCAGATCTGTTATCGAAAAATCATTTTCTTTTTTATTTGCTGTTCCTGTAGAATCAGGAAGGCTAGCTGCATTAATGTTTATGGAAATAGATTTTGTTCCGGTTTGGGTAACACCTTGCATTAATAAACTCTGTAAGCTTTTAAAGTTTTTCTTAGATCGAGATGTTTGCGGTTCTACAATTAAAAACCTTGAAAAGGCTAAAACTGCTGGAATTCTATGTTCCCCCATTTCAAGAGTTCCAATTGCATTTAAAGAACCTGCATGCTTTGGATTAATTTTAAGCGATTTCTGAAAACAAAGAATAGCATCATCACGCTTATTCATGTTAGCGTAACAAATTCCTTTATTAAAATATAATTGATAGTAATTAGGAAATTTCTCAATTCCCTCGTCATAGATTTTTAAAGATTCATCAGTCTTTTTTAAGTGATCTAATGAATTAGCATAACTTACATATAAATTACTAAGATCATCGTTTGAATGTGTTGCAATAGCCAATTTAGCAACTTTTATTGATTCATCATATTTACCAGTTGCGTTTAGAGACATTGCTTTTTCTGAATACGCAAGCAAATTATCCTTATCAACCTCTAATGCTTTACTATATTTATCGATTGCTCCTTGATAATCTCCTTTATCATGGAGTGCGACGCCTTCATTTATAAGCTTTTCAGCTTCAACTTGATTTTGCGCATAAGCACCTGAGAACAATAAAAATAAAAGTAAAGTTTTGATCTTCATAAAGATTAGTTTTTTAGATTATAAACTTAAGTATTTAATTTAAAATACCAGTTTTTAAAATAAAAATCTAATTCATTTTAGGCTTTGAATCTACTTGGTAACTGCTTTTGGGGTCGCTCATATTTACTTCTTTGGTTAATTTACCTTTTAAGTAAAACTGCCATATATTCGCTTTTTTTCCATTGACAAATTTCCCTTTTGAAGCTACAACTCCATCGGCGTCATAAAAAATGGCATCACCATTATATTCATCCTTTTTATAAGTACTTTGCTCTAAAAGAATTCCGTTTTGACCGTATTTTTTATAAATCCCCTCCTTTAAGCCGTCTTTGTAACTTACTTCTTCAGCAATTTTTGAGTTTGGATAATACACCGTTCTTGCACCTTCTAACTTTCCATTTTTATAATTTTCAAGCGTCATCAATACTTTAGAAGCTTTATGATAATACTTCCACTCTCCTTCATGCACTTTACCAAGTTCTTTTCCTTCACTTACTATATTCTTACTCTGGTCATAAAAAATAGTATACGAAGTTCCGTCATTTGCCGTAAAATCACGAGTTGCTAAAACATCTCCTTTTTTAGTGTCATCGAAAAATTTAAAAATTCCAGTTTCTTTTCCGTGATTAAAAGTTCCTTCATAACGAGGACGTTTTGAAACTTCGTATGTTCCTTTCCAAACGCCGTCTTTTTTTCCGTTAGCATCTACTTTATTAAACTCTTGAGAAAAGGCTACAGCACTAATAAAAAGTAAAATCCAAAAATTTTTCATAATTCAGTTTTCTATATAACAACAAAAATTCAGTTTTAGTATCGCAAAAGTATAACCATTTTGACTTTATTCGAAGCTCCAAACGATAATATTCACTTTAATTTCTGTTTAACCTTTCATTTACAATTACTTCATATAAAAACAGCGAAAACAAAAGCGAAACAAACATAATTAACTAAAAATCAACAACATAAAACACTAAACAAAACAGTTAAAATATAGCCAAACTTAATATTTGTTTAACTTTTTAGTCATTTTGTTAAACAAAATAAATAACTTAGTGGTAACAAACGAAAAAAAACTATATTATGAAAACAATCAAAATTAAATTAATTGCTTTATTAGCATTAATTGCTTTCGTCAGTATTTCATGTAACAACAACGATAATGATGATTCGTCTCAACAATCAAAAACAATCGTTTCAATTGCGAAAGCAAACCCTAATTTAAGCTCACTAGTTGCAGCTTTAGAAAAAGCAGATTTGGCAACTACACTGAATTCTTCCGGTACTTATACCGTTTTTGCACCTACCAACACAGCTTTTAGTGCTTTTTTAAGCGCTAAGGGTTATGCAAATTTAGATGCAGTTCCTGTTGCTGCTTTAAAAGAAATATTACTTAATCACGTTTTAGTCACCAAAGTAAAATCGACGGAAATTGCAACTGGCTACGTAAAAACTTTAGCCAAAGGAACTGCATCGACTTCAAACACATTAAGTATGTATCTGGAAAAAGGAACAGGATTCGATATTAATGGAGGAAAAACAAATGGAGGTGCTACTGTAACAACTGCTGACATTGAAGCTTCAAACGGTATCATTCATGTTGTTGATGGTGTAATTGGTTTACCTACAATTGTAAATCATGCCATTGCAAATAAAAATTTCACAACTCTTGTAGCCGCTTTGACTTACAATCCATCGTCCGGATTTGCCGGAATATTATCTGGAACAGCTAGTTCACCTTTCACTGTTTTTGCGCCAACAAATGCTGCTTTCACAAGTTTTCTAACTGAAACCGGATATTCAGGACTTGCCGCAATTCCTGCAAATGTTTTAGAAACAACTCTAAAATATCATGTGGTCGCAGGTGCCAATGTACTTTCAACTTCTTTAACGAACGGTCAAGTAGTAAGCACTTTTGCAGGACAAAATTTCACAATTGGATTGACAGGAGGGGCAAAAATTACTGATACAAATGGAAGAGTCAGTACTATTGTTGCAACAGATGTGCAGTGTTCAAACGGCATAATTCATGTGATTGACAAAGTCTTATTGCCAAAATTTTAAACAAAAAAAAACCGCTATTTACAGCGGTTTTTTTTTATAAAATTCTAATTATTTCTTTTTGCCTTTTGCAGCTTCTTGTTGCTCCATCACCTCTTGTAGACGTTGCTGAAACTTGCTTTGTTTTTTAGGCTCTTTCAATTTATTTTCTTGAATTTGAGCATGAATTTTATCACTGTCAACAATATAGTTTTTAATTACAAACATAATTCCAATTGTAATTAAGTTAGAGATAAAGTTATATAAACTCAAACCTGCACCATAACTATTAAAGAAAATTAACATCATTAATGGCGAAACGTAAATCATGATTTTCATCATTTTTGCCATATCCGGCATACCTTCTTGTTGAGGAGCGGCCATTTGCTGATCTCCAGATGTCATTTTCATATAAAAGAAAATCGCAATTGCTGCCAAAATTGGGAACAAACTAATGTGACTTCCGTATAATGGAATGTTGAATGGTAATTTTACAACAGCATCAAATGATGATAAATCGTCTGCCCATAAGAAACTTTTTTGTCTTAACTCAAAAGCTGACGGGAAGAACTGGAATGAAGCATACATAAAAGGAAGCTGAATCAATGCCGGAATACATCCTGCCATTGGGTTTACTCCTGCTTTGTTGTACAACTTCATTGTTTCTTGTTGTTTCTTCATTGGGTCTTTTTTGAATTTTTCTCCCAACTCTGTAATTTCAGGACGTAAAACTTTCATTTTAGCCTGAGACAAGAATGATTTATAAGTAATTGGCGACATAGCCAATTTAACAATAATAGTAAAAATGATAATGGCAATTCCTAAAGACAATCCCATTGTAGAACTTAAGAAACCGAATAATGGAATAAAAACCCACTTGTTAATCCATCCGAAAATTCCCCAACCTAATGGAATAATTTTCTCGAAATTTTTATCGTAAGATTTTAAAGTTTTATAATCAGATGGTCCAAAATACCAGTTCATTTTATAATCAACTTCTCCATTAGAAAAAGCTAAAGGAACTGTAGCTTTAAATTGTTTGATATAAGTTGTATCTATTATTTCATCTTTAACTAAATCATCAGATTGTAACTTAGATTTTTCGAATGGTTTATCGGTTGCTAAAATAGCCGCAAAAAAGTGCTGTTTGAAAGCAATGTAACTTACTTTTTCAGGAGTATCTTCTTTTCCAACACCATGACTTACTGAGCTGTATTTTTCATCACCATACTCATACTCAATTTGAGCATATCTCTTTTCAATAGAAACACTTTTTTCATTTCTATAACTCTTTAAATCCCATTGTAAATCTAATGGTTTTGAAGAATTTAAAACTTTATTTAATCCTTGAGAACGAATATCAAAACCAACTAAATAATCGTTTGGTTTCAATATATATTTGTATTCTAAAAACTCATTTTCGCCAGCTTTCAAACGCATAGTCAAAATTTGATCTGCTCCGTTTTTAGTTAACGTTGGCTCAAAATAAAGATCTTTAGAGTTTAAAGTTCTATTATCTGTTGTTTGTAATTGAATATTTAGATTAGAATTATTGTCTTTGATCAATTCTACTAATTGTCCAGAATTTTTCTCAAATCTTTTGAATTCTTTTAGAGTAGCTTCAACTATATAACCACCTTTGTTGGCGATTTTTAGTATCATCTTTTCGTTTTCAATAGTTGTAAAACCTTCTTTAGCAGAAGGAAGTGTAGCTGAATAAGCAAAACCTCCTAATGATTTTTGTAATTTTGCCAATTGAACTGTATCTCCCGGAGTTGCTGTAGCAGCAACTGGCAAAACAGCTGTTTTAGTTTTATCAGCCTGAGCTTGCGCTTCTTGCTTGGCAACTAATTCTTTCTTGGCTTTTTCAGCAGCAATCTCTTTGTCAGAAGGCTGATTTTGGTACATAATCCAAATCAAAATACCAAATATCAATACAAAACCAATGATTGAATTAAGATCAAATTTTTTTTCTTCCATTATAATTTAAAAAAGGTTATTCGTTTAAGGCTATTAGTTATGAGTTTGACTCAAACGTTACATCCTTTCAGAATTAATTATTATTTTTTATGCGTATTTACTGCAGCTGCTACAAAATTCACAAAAATTGGATGCGGGTTTGCAACCGTACTTTTGTATTCTGGATGGTATTGTACTCCAATAAAAAACGGATGATTTTCAAGTTCTACTATTTCTACTAAACCTGTATCCGGATTTACTCCTGAAGCTTTTAAACCAGCTTTTTGTAATTCGTCTGCGTATTTGTTGTTATACTCATAACGGTGACGGTGTCGCTCTGAAATAGTCGTTTGTCCGTAAATTTTATGCGCTAATGTGTTTGGTTTAATATCACATTTCCAAGCTCCAAGACGCATTGTTCCACCTTTATCAGTAACTGTTTTTTGCTCTTCCATCAAATTCACAACCGGATGAGGAGTATTCTCATTCATCTCTGTTGAATTTGCTTCTTTATAACCTAAGATATTTCTAGAATACTCGATAACTGACATTTGCATTCCTAAACAAATTCCGAAAAACGGAATGTTATTTTCACGCGCATAACGAACTGCTTCAATTTTTCCTTCAATACCTCTTTCTCCAAATCCAGGTGCAACTAAAACTCCATCAAGAGGTCCTAATTTTTCTTCAACATTGTCACTATTAATATGCTCTGAGTGAATAGAAATAACGTTTACTTTTGTTTCGTTAGAAGCTCCCGCATGTATAAACGCCTCTAAAATAGATTTGTAACAATCTTGCATTTCTACGTATTTCCCAATCAAACCAATATTTACGGTATGTTTTGGATTTTTTAATCTGCGTAAAAAAGTGTTCCAGTTTTTTAAATCCGGAGCTGCTTTTTTAGGTAAATCTAATTTCTTTAAAGCCACAACATCTAATCCTTCTTCAAGCATTAAATTTGGAACTTCGTATATTGTTGATGCATCAATAGACTGAATTACTGCTTCTCTTTTTACATTACAAAATAATGCCAATTTACTACGCAATTCATCAGAAAGTTCGTGCTCTGTTCTACAAACCAAGATATCTGCTTTGATACCACTTTCCATCAAAGTTTTTACAGAGTGTTGTGTCGGTTTTGTTTTTAACTCACCGGCAGCAGCCAAATAAGGAACTAACGTTAAATGAATAACGATTCCATTATTTTCTCCTAATTCCCAAACTAACTGACGAACTGACTCTATATAAGGTAAGGATTCAATATCACCAACAGTTCCACCAATTTCAGTAATAACAATATCATAATCGCCAGATTTACCTAGCAATTGCATTCTGTCTTTGATTTCGTTTGTAATATGAGGAACAACCTGAACTGTTTTTCCTAAAAATTCTCCTCTTCTTTCTTTTTCGATTACTGAAAGATAAACTCTTCCTGTAGTAACATTATTCGCTTGAGAAGTAGGAACATTCAAGAAACGCTCGTAGTGACCTAAATCTAAATCTGTTTCTGCACCATCATCTGTTACATAACACTCTCCGTGTTCGTATGGATTTAAAGTACCTGGATCCACATTAATATATGGATCAAATTTTTGAATAGTTGTACGATATCCTCTTCCTTGTAACAATTTTGCTAAAGATGCCGCGATAATACCTTTTCCTAATGAAGAAGTCACACCGCCTGTAACAAAAATATATTTTGTTTGATTCATTCTGTTGTTGTTTGTATTGTAGTTGTGTAAAAAACTTGGCAAAAGTACAAATTTAATTAGATAATTTATCAATTAGGGAATGAGATAATTTGCAAATTTTTAAAGAGAACGATTACTAGGTTTTGTAATCGATAATTTTAACTTTTTATTAGAGCTTTTTTTGAAGAATACTCTTAAAATACGTTTTCGATATTGTTTTTTTGACTCGATAAAATGATTCCACATACTGTAAAATCAATTTGAACTAAAAAAAAATTCTTGCGTCTGTCAACTACACTTGTTCCTATTGAAGTAAATTTAGCCAAAAAAAAAAATATTATAATCTTCAAAACATTGACTTGTACACATTAAAAAATTCAGGCTTGAATTCTGTGGTATCAATATGTTTTAATAAATTATAATATTTTTATGTATTAAATATTATCTTTTAAAAATAATGACTTGTACACATGTATACATTCAGGCTTGAATTTGTGGTATCAATTTATTTTTAAAAATTATAATATTTTTATATATCAAACATAAATAAAAAAAACGAAACAACAAAAGATTTTTCTTACTATTTTAACGGTTTAGGGTATTGTTTCTTAATATTTCGAATTAATTCTTCTAATCCGTTTAATTTTAATTCATAAACAAGCGCCAATTGTTGCCCTAATTCTCCATTAGGAAATCCTTTATTATGATACCAAACGACATAATATTCTGGTAAATCGATTAAAAATCGTCCTTCGTATTTCCCGAAGGGCATTTTGGTGTGGGCTAATTTTATGAGAAGTTTTTTGTCTGGTTCCATTTTTTTAAAGAAGAAAGAAGCAAGATGAAAGAATATAGATTTTCTCTCTTCTTGCTTCTATTTGATGCAAAGCTATTATTTATTTTTATTTTCTGCCACAGATTATACGAATTAAAATAATTTCTAATCGGTGTATTTTTTAAGAGATTCTAAAAAAATCGCCACGAATTCACGAATTATATTTAATTTAATTCGTGAATTCGTGGCGAATATTTTCAAATACTAAATAATCTTAGCGACTTAGCAACTGAGTCCCGAAGCCTCGGGATAGCAGCTTTTTAGTAATGCCATCTTACGAAAGCTTCCATCGCTGCATAAGTTGCCAAACCTAATTGGTGGTACAAAGCTGCAGTTTCTGCATTTCTATCTTCGGCTCTTTGCCAAAATTCTCTGGCATCTGTTCCTTGAAAAACAACTCCGTCTTTTTGAGATTGATGCTTGAAAATTCCGTGACGTTTTGCCAAAACCTGATCTGGGCTCATTGGAACAGCCATTTCGACTTCGTCAATTCCCCATTCTTGCCAAGCTCCACGGTACAACCATAACCAACAATCATCCATGAAAGATTTTGGTTTTAAAGCTTTTACAGCTTCAAAAATAGCATCTAGACAAACTTTATGCGTTCCGTGTGGATCTGCTAAATCTCCTGCTGCGTAGATTTGATGTGGTTTAATTTTTTCAATTAAATCCATTGTCAATTGAATATCTTCTTGTCCAATTGGCTTTTTCTCGATTGTACCTGTTTCATAAAATGGAAGTTCCATAAAATGAATCTGGTCATCTGTTAAACCAACAAAATGACTTGTTGATCTTGCTTCTCCTTTTCTGATTAATCCTTTAATGTAACGTACTTCAGGAATATCAATTTCACTGTTCTTTTTATTCTCTAAAAAGGTTTGTGCTTTTTTGTAGATATCATCCGCTTCTGCACTTTTGATTCCGAATTTCTCATTGTAATCAATTACGAATCTTGCAAAACGCAATGCTTCGTCATCGGCAACAGCAATATTTCCCGAAGTTTGGTATGCAACGTGTACTTCGTGTCCTTGCTCTTGCAAGCGCATAAAAGTTCCACCCATACTAATAATATCATCATCTGGATGTGGACTAAAGATCAATACACGTTTTTTAGCTGGCTCTGCTCTTTCCGGACGATGTGTATCATCAGCATTTGGTTTTCCACCTGGCCAACCTGTAATTGTATTTTGTAATTTATTGAAAATTTTAATGTTTGTGTCGTAAGCCGGTCCAGAATCTGCCAATAAATCGCTCATTCCGTTTTCGATATAATCAGCATCAGTAAGCATCAAAATTGGTTTTTTAAGATCTAATGCTAATCCTAAAACTGCTTTGCGAGTTAATTTATCTGTCCAAACAATTTTCTCTACCAACCAAGGTTTATTGATTCTTGTTAGTTTTGAAGAAGCTTCTTTGTCCAAAACAAAAACTGCATTATTATGTTCTTGCAAAAATGAAGCTGGAATTCTATTCGTAACTTCACCTTCGGCAGATTTACTTACAATATTTGCTTTCCCTTCACCCCAAGCCATTAAAATAACTCTTTTGGCTTCCATGATTTTTTTAACTCCAAGTGTAATAGCGGTTCTTGGTGTATTATTTAATCCAAAAAAGTCTTTACTTGCCGCAACTCTTGTAATGTGATCTAAAGCTACTAAACGAGTTTTAGAGTTTTGTAGCGAACCAGATTCATTAAAACCTATATGTCCGTTACCACCAATTCCTAAAATTTGAAGATCGATTCCGCCCAAAGCCTCGATTTTAGCTTCGTAATTGTGACAATAATCTGCGATTTGTTCTTTTGTTAAAAGCCCGTCCGGCACATGTGCGTTTTCAGGTAAAATATCGACGTGATCAAACAACAATTCTTTCATGAAGCGAACATAACTGTTGATTGAATTTGGTTCCATTGGATAATATTCATCCAAATTAAAACTTATTACATTTTTAAAACTCAAACCTTCCTCTTTATGCAAACGCACTAGTTCTGCATATAATCCTTTTGGAGAAGAACCAGTCGCTAAACCTAAAATACAAGGTTTATTTTCTTTTTGTTTGGATTGAATTAAAGCTGCAATTTCTTGAGCAACAGCTTTCGAAGCTTCGTTTGAATTTTCAAAAACAACTGTGTTTATATTTTCGAATCGTTTTTCGAAACCTGTTGCTTTGTCGATTTTACTTTTTAACATGATATATTTATTTATAATTCCTGTCGATTAATTGTGCCAACTTCTATACTTATGTCCTTTTATGGCATAAAAAAGAATCATCAAATATGATGGCAGTAACATTAAATATGCAATTTGGTTTCCGCTTTTTGAAACAGCCTGTGTCCCATTTGCAATATTTGATGCGTTAATACTTTCTGTAATCATTCCGTAGAACAAAGGAAAAATTGCTCCTCCAATAATTCCCATAATCAAAATGGCGCTTCCTATTTTTGTGTATCCTCCTAAATCTTCTAATGCCATTGGCCAAATTGCAGGCCAACAAAGTGCATTTGCCAAACCAAGTAATGCTACTAAAAGAATTACAATTGGCAAACTTGGAATTCCAGGTAACTGAATCATTATTTTTGGTGAAACCAGAACTATTGACAACACCAAAATTATACCTAAAGCTCCTGAAGCCTTTAAAGCTGTAACTTGAGAAAGATATTTTGGAATTAATGTTATTCCTAATATATATCCAACAACCATTGCAGACATTGTAAATGAGGTTAGTTTTAAGTAAAAATTCCCTTCATCGCCATACACTCCTAATTGTTTCCCGAAACCACCTATAGAATCTCCTGCTAAAACTTCGGCTGCTAAATAAAGCATCAAAGTTACAACTCCTAAAACTAATTGAGGTCGTTTAAATGCGTTTTTAATTTGTTCAAAAACACTCAAATTTGTTATATTTCCATCTTCATCCAAATCAATTTCAGGAAGCGGAGATAATTTTACTAATAATGCCAAAACTACAATAATTAACCCCATATAAATATAAGGTTGTTGCAATTGTAGTGCAAGCGAATTTAAGGCATTTGCTTTTGAAACTGAATCTAATAATGCAATTTTATCTGCGGTAAACTCTTGCATGTTTGACAAAACTAAAGCTGTCAATATTAATGGCGCTACAAATCCTGCTAATTTATTTGCGATTCCTAAAACACTAATTCTAGCTGCCGCACTTTCTCTTGGACCAATTACTACTACATAAGGATTTGATGCGGTTTGCAAAATTGCTAATCCAGTTCCCATTATAAATAATGCAATTAAGAACAAAATAAAAGTTCTGCTTTCTGCTGCCGGATAAAACATAAATGCACCTGATGCAATGATTAATAATCCTAACGAAATTCCGTTTTTATACCCTACTTTCTCGATTACCCAAGATGATGGTATTGCCATTACAAAATAGGCAATATAAAAAGCAAATGTTACAAAATATGCCTGAGAAGAGGTTAACTCACACGCTAACTCAAAAAATGGAATTAAAGGACCGTTTAGCCAGGTTACAAAACCTAGAATAAAAAATAATGCTGTTAAGATTATCATCGGAATAATAGTACTCCTCTTTTCTATTTGTAACGCACTTTCAATGTTTGACATAATACTTTTGGTTGATTATTAATAGATTATTGGTTTTTTGAATCTAAATTAGCATCAACACTTTTGAAATTATCCTGCAATTTTCATGCAAATGAATGCGTAAAAATTGCAATTTGAAGCAAAAGTACTTTAATAAGTTAAACTTATTGGTAAATTAGATATCAATTTTTTGTTAATTTTTGTTATACATTCCAGTCTAAAACCGGATAATATTTTTGCAAATATTCTTTTACATCTGCAATATCTTCTTTTGCTGTTAAATCAGGAACGTGCTCTGAAAAAGGAATTCCTAAGGTTGTATTTGGGTTTTCTTTTACTGAATTTAAAAGCACTGTTGGCAATTCTTTTTCATCTCTCTCAGGATGAACGGGACAATTTTTTAGATGTGCATATAAAGTACTTCCGTTAAATTTAAAAGCATTCATACTTACTCTAATTTTTCCTTCAACATCTTTATAATCATTTAAAACTTCTGCCGATGGTTTTTCCAGAATATCTAATAACTGATTGTTTTTATCCAATTTTGCAATTGCAAAACGAGAAATTCTTTCTGAAGGAAATTCTAATGCATCACGATCATATGCGATAAAAGCGTTTGGACTGGTTGTTTCTCTCAATGCTAATAATGCTTCTGCCGAATATAAATTATCACTATTACAAACTGAATATTGTTGCGTGTTCAACTCTGTAAATTGCTCAACTGCCTGAAACAATGCATCGGCAGTACCAAATGGTTTTACTCTCCCTTCTGGAATATATTGTACGGCAAATGAAATATTAAGTCCGTGAAAATCATTATTTACATTTTGACTTCCGTAAAACTCTTTAAACAATTCTCCTTGTTCTCCTATAATAATATAAATGTTTTTATATCCTGCCTTTTTAGCATTCAACAAAAGATAATCTAATAATGGTCTTCCGCTAGATCCAACCCCAATTAAACCTTTACTTCTTTCGTTTGCCTGTGCTATTTCTTCTGGCGATAAATTATCTAAAACAGCTTCTTTTTTCATACGAGACGATGCTCCTCCCGCTAGAATAATTAAATTGTTGTGCATACTTATTTTTTAAATTTGAATATTTTCAATGATTCTTGCTCCCGGATCTACGTTTACCGCATAAGCTTCGAGCGCTCCCGCTTTTAAGATGGCTTCTATAACCACATTTTCTTTTTCAGGATCTGCAATAACAACGATACTTCCGCCACCGCCAGAGCCTACAATTTTTGCACCGTAAGCGCCTGCTCGCAATGCAGCATTGATCATATCATCAATTCGCGGTACAGTTATTTTTAATAAATCACGCAAAACTTCGTGATGCTGATTCATTAATACTCCAATTTTCTTAAGATCTAAAACTGGTTTTTCAAACTCTTTTAAGGCTTCTTTGGTGTAATGATAATTTTTTAATGCTGCCTCAAAAAACGGAATTAAGCGATCTGGCAAACAATTTCTATAGCGGTCGATATCTCCAATTTCGGAAGTATTTAGGTCAAAATCAGGGAAATTTTGTTTTACAATTCCTATAGACATCAAAGCATTGCCCTTAATTTCGCCAATTAAACCAATTGTCTCTTTAGGAACTCCGGAAACTCCGGTAATTAGTCCTTTTAATTCGGTACCAATAACATTGTATGAAAAAGGTTCTTTGGTATTTATATAAACCACATTCCCTACTCCAATACTAAAATGATCCATCATTCCGCCTGGTTCTCCGTGTTCTAAAACTTCAGATTCATATCCAACTTTCGAGATAAATTCTGGTGTAACTTCACGATCTACTCCAAAAGCAGCCACTAAAAATCGAATCCAAGCCATTAATAATGCCGATGAACTCGATGTTCCTGAATTTATAGGAATGTTTCCTGTTACTGTAATAGTGTAACCAACATTGGGAACACAACCGTATCTGCGCAAAACCCTCAACGAAGAGGCAAAATAATCGCGCGGCTCTAATGTTTCGAAAGTTGCATCGATATTAATGATTCGAACTTCGTTAATATCGATCATATTTAGAACAAACGTACCTGAGTCATTTTGTTCTGCGGTTAGTTTTATATTTCGATCGATTGCACAGGCTATAACCGGCAATCCTAAATAATCTTGATGATCTCCAAAGAGACATGTCCGACCCGGGGCTAATGAAGTAATTTTTCTCACTTATATTTCTTTATAATAAAACACTGCAAAACAAGTAATTACAATGCTGTTTGGTTATAGATTTATTTGTTTTTTGGGATTTTGATTCTACGAAACTATATATTATATTTTTATAAAACAAGAAAAAAACAAAAAATGTGCTCGAACACACTTAAACAATGTTCTCGAGCACACTAAATAATTCTTACACCATTTTTTAAATTATTAAATCAAAGTTTCTATATTTGCTTATATGGATAAAAAGTACACAATTAAGGATATAGCAAAAATGGCTGGAGTTTCTAAAGGAACTGTAGACAGAGTTTTGCATAATAGAGGAAAAGTTTCTCCAACGGCATTAGACAAAATCAATGAAGTCTTAAATGTTATTGACTACGAACCCAACTTAATTGCTCGTAATTTAAAAAACACAAAAGTATATCGTATTTGTGTTTTACTTCCAGATCCCGAAATCGATCCTTACTGGCTTCCATGTGTTAACGGAATTCAGGAAGCTATTACCGAATTTAAGGCTTACGGTGTTATTATCGAAACTCACTATTTTAATCCGGAAAGTACGAAGTCGTTTTTGCATACTAACGAAACCATTATCAAAAAATCGCCCGATGCGGTTTTAATTGCTCCATTATTTCACAAAGAAACTTTAGGAATAGTAAAGCAATACGACGAATTGAATATTATGGTGAATACTTTTAATAATCAAATCGAAGGCGAATCTATCAAAAGTTTTGTTGGCCAGGATTTAAATAAAAGCGGACGTGTTGCTGCCAGTTTAATGAATCTTATTATTACTGAAGGACAAATTGCAATTATCCATATTGACGAAAGCCTTAAAAATGCAGTTCACATGCAGGAAAAAGAAAAGGGTTTTAGAAATTATTTTGACGAAAAAAAGATTCCAGGTTTTCCTATAACGACTTTAAAGTTAAAGCACCCAAATGTTGAGAGTAAATTCTCTACTTTTTTAGAAGAAAATCCAAACTTGAAAGGAATTTTTATAACAACTTCTAAGGCCTATCAGATTGCTTCGATTTTAGCGCCTTTAAAAAATAAAAAAATTGCCATTATTGGTTACGATTTAGTCGAAAAAAATGTAAACTTCTTAAATCAGGGATTGGTACATTTTTTAATTCACCAAAACCAAAAAAGACAAGCCTATTTAGGCGTTAGTACTTTAGTGGAGCATTTTTTATTTAGAAAAGACATTCCTGAAACTATTCTGCTGCCAATTGACATTATCAATGTAGAGAATGCCTCTTTTTATGTGTCGTAAGAATATAGCACGCTGATTTTTTGTTTCTCTCAAAGTTTTTTTTTAAAAGCTATAATTTGTCATTTCGACCGAACGGAGAAATCACAAAGCTATTCCTAATAGTAAAAAAGACTCCTATATGTCATCTCGACGCAAGGAGAGATCACACTCGAAAATCGACAAAGATTGGCGATTTTCTGTGAGTCATTTCTAGTGCGATTTCTCCCTTCAGTCGAAATGACAATTTTGTGTTCAAGCTTTGTACCTCTGAACCTTTGAACCTTTGAGCCTCTGAACCTTTGAATCTTCCCCCTACAACAACCTAAACTTCCCAAATGAAGAAGCAATATGAAAGTTTGGTGTTTCGGTATTTGGATTTACCCACGAAATCCAGGTTGGCTCATATTCTTGTTTTTCGTTTTTAGAAAACTTGGCTCTATAAACTCCCGCTTCAATAATATTATCCTCAATTAAGTTTAACTCTCGTAAGGATTGAATGCTAATTCTACCTTCGACAGTAAATGAAATTTCGTCTTTGGATGTTTTTATATCCAGATCTTTTTTAGGCCATTTCCAATCAAAATCAAAATCTTTATTAGGATGCGCTTTAAAATCCATTAATCTACCCGAAGCATCCATTTCCAGACAGAAATAAGGATTTAGAGATTCATTTTTTCGAAAAAACAACTCTACTCTATCAGAATTTCCAATACTATCAAAACTGTCATCTTTTTGATCCAAATAAACATCTGTATCAAAAACTCTAAAATTGAAAAAGAAATTTTCAAGATTCCAAAGTGCTCTAAATTCAATTTTCAAAATAGGATCTTCATTCCAGGCAGAACAAAAATCGGTTAAACAATTTGCTTTCTCAAAAAAAGAACCATTCAAACTTTCATTAAAATTGATATGATTTTCACTCACTAATTTCACTTGATATTCTTTCATAATTAAACTGTTAATTTTTGTTAATTTTTTATTTTTAGAAAAGAGAGAGACAAATCAAAATACTACCTTTTCTTGTTAGATTTTTACCGCTTTACGAAAGTACTCTAAAACGTAAGAAAAAAAAATCTCTGATTACTGAAATATATTTTTACAAACCTCCATTTATTAGTAAGAAAAACGATAATAAAACACTATTTAATTAGTATCAAACACACTTTTACATTAGTAAATTCCTAACATTTTACAACATCTTCTAACATTCTTATTACATTTTAAACTTTGCCTTAAAAAAAAGCCAAAAACAAGAACTCATTTATCTGTCAAATATTTTACTATAATCATACGAATTTAAGTTAAAAAAAACATTTCACACAAATTTATGTGCTCGAGAACATAAATTTCGTGTGTTCGAGCACATTTTTCATGTTTTTTCTTGTTTAATAAAAATATAATCAATAGTTTCGTCAGGTAATAATCTTAAAACTAAGTTAAATAAGTTCTTTTTTAACAGAATTTAATCCTTCGAAAACGAGTAAAAGTGGCGGAAATACAACAAAAAAAGAAATCAGGTATCTTTTTTTTAAACCATTTGGAAAGGCGATGAATTAAAAACCAAAAAAAAATAACGCAACAAAAAAGAAATCAAAAACTTACAAACAAAAAAAAACAAATTAATCATTAACCAAACCCAATTTAAGTATGAAATTATTAACCCAAAAAAAACCTAGAGATTTTCGGATTAACAATCTAGCTAGTAAAGAAATTAAACTCACACTTCTTTCGCTATTAGTTTTTACATTTCAAGCTTCTGCGGCTTCGTCAATAGAAACATCAACTAAAGACAATACCACTTTGTTTTTTGAAAAAACGGTGAAAGGAAAAGTTACAGATCAAAATGGACTTCCAATTGCGGGGGCAAATGTTATTCTGAAAGGTACTTCTACAGGCGTTCAAACGGATGTTGATGGAAGTTTTGCTATTACTGTTCCAGATAATGCTACTAAGCTTATCATTACTTACATTGGTATGGAAGATCAGGAAGTAGCTATCACGGCTTCTCCTCTAAAAATTGTCATGAAAGAGGTTGGACAAAAATTAGAAGAAGTAGTAATTGGATACGGAAAGTCTAAGAAAAAAGATCTTACCGGTTCTGTAAGTTCTATTGGTAAAGACAACTTAAACTTGGGTGGAACGATTGCCAATGTTGGACAAGCTTTGCAAGGTCGTGCTTCTGGAGTTCAGGTACAACAAAACAGTTATGCTCCGGGAAGTAGCCCATCGATTGTAATTAGAGGAGGAAACTCTCTTAATACTTCGAACGCGCCTTTGTATGTTGTTGATGGATTTATTACTAGTACCGGTGCACAAATTAGTCCAAACGATATCGAGAATATTCAGATTTTGAAAGATGCTTCGTCTACCGCTATTTATGGTGCTCGAGGTGGAAATGGGGTAATTTTAATTACTACTAAAAAAGGAAAATCTGGAAAAATGCAAATTGAAGCAGAGATTTCTGATGGTTTTCAAAACATCATCAAAGAACCTTCTTTGTTAAACGGACAGCAATATGCTGACATTCAAAATGCTATTGCTAAAGAAAACGGAAGACCTCCAGTTTTCCCTGCAAGTTTTCCGGTAGCCAATACCAATTGGTTTAAAGCAGCAACACGTCCGGGTGAGGTTTTAAACAGAACGATTAACTTTAGCGGAAGCGATAAAACTTCTAAATTCTTTCTTTCCGGAAACTATTTAAAACAAACTGGTGCATTAGAAAATACCGATTTTACAAGATATTCTGTGAGAACGGGTGCTGAGAAAAAATTTAGTGATAAATTAACTATCGGCGTTAACATTTATGGTGCTGCAAGTGAAGGTCATAACAGTGATTTTGGCGATAATATTCTATCTCCTATGTACTCACTACAAACTGCTGCGCCTAATCTTCCTATTTATAATGCAGATGGAACTTATTACAAATATCTAGGAAGAGATAATGCTTTAGCACTTTTACTGGAACCAACTGATCACACTATTAACAGATTGGTAAACGGTAATATGTTTATGGATTATGAAATCATAAAAGGTTTAACGTACCATTTTGGTGCAGGATCTGAGTGGCAGGAAAACATTCAAGGTAAATATACTCCTAGAACATTGGTTGCAGGAGCGGCTCTTAACGGAACTGGTTCTGAAGAAAACAAAACTTATTTTAGATGGAGTACGGAGCAATATTTAACGTATAAATTTACCGTAAAAGAGAGACACGCCATTTCGGCAATGATTGGTACATCAAACCAAAAAGATACTTACGAAAGAATGAAAGCTTCTGGTTCTGGTTTTTCTAATGACTTGCTAACGTATTACAATCTTCAAGGTGCAGCGGTTTATTTGAAACCTGAAACTGAGAAAACAGAAACTAAACTGACTTCTTATTTTGGTCGTTTAAACTATGGTTTTGATGATAAATACTTGCTTTCTTTCACGATAAGAAAAGATGGTTCGTCTCGTTTTGGACCAAACAATAAATTCGGAATTTTCCCTTCTGGAGCAATTGCCTGGAAAATGTCTAACGAATCTTTTATTCAAAAATTAAACACTTTCTCTGATCTTAAATTAAGAGTAAGTTACGGTCTTACAGGTAATGACGGTATTGGTGATTATGCTTATATGAACCGTTTAACTTCTTGGGGAGTAACAATTGGCGAAGGTAATTTTGTGGGTGGTACTGAACCAGCAAACTTAGCAAACCCGAACCTAAAATGGGAACAAACAGCTCAAACTAACATTGGTTTAGATATGGGTTTCTTTAATGACAAACTTACTGCTACAATAGATGTGTACGAAAAAAGAACTACAGATGCTCTTTTAAATGTTCCTGTTGGTGGATGGTGGGGATTTGATACACAAAGAATCAACTCTGGAATAATTCAAAATAGAGGTATCGAGTTGGGTATTACAAGCACAAATTTCAGAAATGACAAATTTACTTGGACCACATCATTAAATATGGCGTATAACAAACAAGAAATTATCTCGCTTGCTGATAATGTAAAAATCATTAGCACAAACACTTCTAACCCAAGTGGTACTGTTTCTGGACAAGAATTTACAAGACTAGTTCCTGGTAAAGAAATGGGCGAATTATTTGGATATAAATATGCAGGAGTAATAAAAACCGGAGAAACATACGCAGCTCAGCCACTTTCTGTAGCGGGAGATCCAAAATATGTTGATGTTAATGGAGACGGAATTATCAATGCTGATGACAGAACGTATTTAGGAAATTCAACTCCGCACTACACTGCTGGTTTGAATAATGATTTTAGATACGGAAATTTTGATTTGAATATCTTCTTTCAAGGTGCTTTTGATTATTCAGTTTACAACATGACCAAAATGGTTGGTGAATCATCTACAAGTACAGATGCCTTAAACCGTTGGGTTGCCGGAACAAATGAAAACACTGATATTCCTAGAGATGGATACTACAAAAGCAAATACGGAAGCTACGTAAACTCAAAGTTTGTTGAAGATGCTTCATACATTCGTTTGAAAAACGTTTCGATTGGATATTCTATTCCGGAAAGTCTTTTAAAACCAACAAAATTTATAGATAGTATCAGATTGTATGCTATTGGACAAAATTTATTAACGATCACCAATTATTCTGGAAACGATCCTGAGATAAACGGACACTTTACTGCTGATAGCCCAACTAAACAAAACTTAGGTGGAGGAATCGATTTTAACTCATTCCCAGCTTCTAGAACCTTTATTTTAGGAATAAAAGTCGCAATTCACTAGTCTAAAAAGCTTTTTTAGTAACACTAAATTTATTAAAATGAAAAAATATACAATTCTATTACTTTTACTTACCGCCGGTGCACAAATTTCGTGCAATCAGGATCTTGATCCTACGGTATATAGTAATTTAACCAACACCAACGGGTACCAAACCAAATCGGATGCCGTTGCAGCGATCAACTCAATTTATGGTCGATTAAAAGGGCCATCTGTAGGAGATAACTTTTCGTACTGGGCAACACGTCACTTTGCTTTGACAGATATTGCTACAGATTTAGGACATTGCCAATTTGGTGGAGATCCGGGACAATTGTCTTTAGGAACCTGGAGTTCGACAAATGGTTTGCTTAAAGAAGACTGGAATGCGATGTATAAACTGATTGCGAATGCCAATAGTGCTATTTTTAACATTACACCAATGACAGGTATTACGGCAGCAGAAAAAGCACAATTTATAGCCGAAGCCAAGTTTTTAAGAGCATCAGCTTATATGGATTTAACAGATGCTTGGGGACCGGTAATTTTGATTACAGAAGCCAACTTAGGAAATCCGGGGTATTTAGATCAAACGCCTCCATCATCTGTAGAAGAAATTGATGCTTTCATAATTAAACAATTAAATGAAGCTGCCGATGTTTTACCAGTAAACTACAAACAAAATGCAATTTACAGTACAAACGATGTAGGTCGTGCAACAAAAGGTGCAGCACTTACTTTATTGGCAAAACTATACTTACGCGCTCACGATTGGCCAAAAGTTGCTACTTTGACACAACAAGTAATGAACTTAAACGAGTACAGCCTTTTTCCAACTTACTTAGGTTTGTTTAAAGAAAGTAACAAATGGTGCAGTGAAAATATCTTTTCATCATTAAGTGATGCGAATACAAACGGAACTGAATTATTAAATCACTTTGGACCAACAGATCACCCGGTTGTACAAAACAGATGGCAGTATTATACTGTAAACTGGGATTTCTACAACACTTTTGGCGATGAAGATGATAGAAAAAAATGTTTCTTTCCAGAATTTATGGGTAGCGATGGTTTATTGCACAAACAAGCACCAACTTTGGGAGCTCAGCCACCAGCAGGCGTACTTTATATGCCAGACGTTGCAACTAGAAAATATGCCGATGATGAAACGACAACGTATTATGACGGTCACAGTGTAAACATTTTACGTTATGCAGATGTTTTATTAAGCAGAGCCGAAGCCTTAAACGAAATTAGTGGGCCAACTCAGGAAGCAATTGATCTTATTAACCGAGTTAAAGGAAGATCACACGCAAAACTTCTGATTTTAGCAAATTACACACAAGCTACTTTGAGAGATGCAATTTTGCAAGAAAGAGGATGGGAACTTTTCTACGAAGGAAAACGTCGCGCCGATTTAATTAGAATGAACAAATACGATGTTCTTGTAAATGCATATCACCTTAGAGTTGGTGAAGCTGCACAAGTTAAAATGCCACAAAACAAATATTATACATACCCACAAAGTCAGGTCGATCTTAACCCTAAGTTAAGTAATGCTGATAGACAATAAAGAATGCTAAATCAGGAATAGGCAGTTTTATACTGCCTGTTCTTGATTTTTTATACAAAAAAAGTACTTTTCTGTTTCATTAAAGAAGCCTTTCAAATGATCAAAAAAATAGCAATAAAATGGAGTTTTATTTTAGCACTACTTACAATCGTAAGCTGTTCTAAAAATCAAATCAAGAATATCATTATTGGGATTCATGGCAACAACGAATTGAAAATTCAAATCGATGTTACTACGAATGACGATGTACAGGTATTTGCAGAATATTGGTCTGATAAAAATGGACAAAAAAATAAAATAACTACTCCGATTTCAAAAAAAGGTCTTACCCACTCCTTAGTGTTAATCAATATCACGCCCGAAACCAATTACAATTATCAGTTAGTAACCGTTCAGAGACAAGAAAAAAACACCAGTAAAGTATACACATTCAAATCTCGAACATTGCCAGAATGGCTACAAAAACAATTTAAAGCAAATATTCCAAAACCAGAACTTTTACCTCAAAACTTCAAAAAAGGTTTTATGCTTTTGGCCAAAAGAGAAACGCCTGGAGTTGCTTACATTGTAGATTACAAAGGCAATTTAAGATGGTATCATACAGTTGAAGGAACAGGTTTTAAAGTTACCCATTTTACAAAAGAACAAAGCATTATTGCTATTCTTGGAAAAAATGATGAACCAACAAGTTACGGAAGCGAAATTCTGGAACTTAATTTACAAGGCGATACTTTAACGCATATTAAAAAAGGACAAGGCGATTTTAAACAAGTCATTCATCATGAAATCATAAAAAAATCGGCAAACGAAATTGTAACCTTAACCGTCGATCAAAAAATTATGGATTTAACTTCTATTGGAGGAAAAAAGAATGATACGATCAACGGAGATGGGATTCAAATTTTGGACAAAAAAGGAAAACAAATATGGAAATGGAGCGTCTTTGACGATTTAGATCCTTTAAAAGATAAAGCTTTATTAAAAACAAAAAAAGACTGGACACACGCCAACAGCCTGAATTATGATAAAGATGGAAATTTTCTAATCTCTTTTTACAACAACGGTCAAATTTGGAAAGTAGACTCTAAAACCGGAAAAGTAATCTGGAAATTAGGAAAAGGCGGAAATATGAATATGTCTAAAGACACTGATTTCTCTCAGGCACACGCCGCACATATTAACCAAGACGGAAGTTTACTCTTTTTTGATAATGGAGTCGATAAAAAACAATCATCGGTTTTTGCCCTAAAAGTAGATGAAAAAGGAAAAAACGTAAAATTGGATTTTCACATCAACTTGCCAAAAGACATTTATAATGACCGAATGGGAAGTGCCTATATGATTGATAAAGAAACTGTTTTGGTTTGTTGCTCAAAAAGACACATCACAGTTTTAACCAATAAAAAAGGAGTATTACTTTGGGCTTTAGAGTCTGAAATTCCTCCTTATCGCACAGAGTTTATTCCGGAAGAAAACATGAAACCTTTTCTTTTAAATTAAAAAACATTGACATTCCTAATCCCTTTTTATTATTTCGAATGTCAGATTAAAATTTTCAACCATGAAAAAAATAATTCTTATTGGTCTATTTTCAGCACTGCCAATTGTTGTTTTCAATTCTTGCAATACTTCAAATTCGCAAACACTAGTCTCAAAAACTACTGTTGCCGATGATGAGGGTTATATTACAATTGATACCTCAAAAATTCCAGATGACGAATTTGGAAAATCAGTTCGCTACGGAAGAGAATTAATGATGAAAACCGCCTATTATATAGGTCCAAACGGTATCAACGGAAAATATTTAGGAAACAAAATGAATTGTACCAATTGTCATCAGGATGCAGGTACAAAACCTTATGCCTTTAATTTAATGTCGTCTCACGATAATTATCCACAATATCGCGGACGTGAAAATAAAGTCCTAACGCTTGCCGAACGTGTTAACAATTGTGTAATGCGCCCGCACTCCGGAAAACCTCTTCCGCTTGACGGAAAAGAAATGGTCGCGTTTTTATCGTACTTCAAATGGATTAGCAAATTTGTTCCTAAAGATGGAGATTTTAAAGGTGCTAAAAATTTAGAAATAGAATTTCCAGACGTTGCTGCAAGCCCAGAACGAGGAAAAGCTCTTTTTACTGAAAACTGCGCCCGTTGTCACGGAAACAATGGCGAAGGACAATACAACGCCGATAAATCTGGTTACACCTACCCGCCACTTTGGGGAAATTATGCTTATCAGCCTGGCTCAAGTATGCACCGCGTTATCAAACAAGCACAATGGCTAAAAAGCAATATGCCTTATGACAAAGTAACTATTGGAAAACCATATCTCACAGATGCCGAAGCCCTTGACATTGCCGCATATGTAAATGACGATGCCATACACGCAAGACCAAACCCCAAAACATTAGATTATCCTAACAAAATGGGCAAACCTATCGATTATGCACACAGTCCGTTTATTGATAATTTCTCGGCAGAACAACATAAATACGGCCCTTATAAACCAATTATCGCTTACTGGAAAAAGAATGGTTGGAAAGCCGTTTACTAACTTTTAAAATTAGCATACTCTAAACCTGAATACTAAAACAATGAAACTAAACTCACACAACAAACCCATTTTAAGCCTAATATTGATCATGTGTCTTTGCATTTTCAGTATTCCCTTGGCTGCACAACAAATAAAATATACAGATGGTAATGACAGTTGGAATTCTAATCAGTTAGGAAATCATCGTGCCGTAGTTCAATTTTCCGGAAAAGGAAATGTGGCCAAAACTACTATCGAATGGCGTAGAAGAGACGAAAACCCAGATCTAAAACGCATTATTGTTCAGGATGCAAAAACAGGTGCAACGATTCTTAACGTAAAAACTGAAAACATAAATAGAGAAAACGGAACTATTTTCTTTGAACCAATTTCTGGAAACGGAAACTATTATGTGTATTTCATGCCATATATCGATGAAGGTACAGCCAACTACCTTAAAGGAGTTTATGCCAAACCAGAAAATAAAGCCGATGCACAATGGTTAGCCAAAGTAAAAACAAATATGGCTGACAATTGTACACTAACAGAAATTCAGAGTATAAATGCTTTTAATAGTTTTTATCCAATGGATGTTATTGCAACGGCTGCCGAAACAAAAGATATCATTGCTAAAAACAGCGGTAACTCATTTCTAGTTTTCCCAGAAGACAGAATATATTCTATTAGAATGAAAAATGATTTGCCACAAAGATGGATTCAAAAAGGAGTTCAAAACACATTTTCTGACACCGCTTTAAAAGGCGAATATTTGGCTTTTCAGTTAGGTGTTTATGCATTACAAGATTTAAGTAGTGTAAAGATTTCATTCTCAGATTTAAAAAACAGCAACGGAGAAACCATTTCTTCAAAAAACATAAGCTGTATTAATACAGACGGCGTAAAATACGACGGATCTGTTTTTGCAAGTACCGTTTCGGTTGCAAAAGGAAAAGTACAAGCAATGTGGTGTGGCGTTGACGTTCCGCAAACTGCTGCTGCCGGAACCTATACAGGAAAAGCAACCGTTACTGCCGATGGAAAATCTACTGCAATAACACTTCAAATAACAGTAAAAAACGAAGTAACAAAAAATGGCGGAATTGATTCTCCAGAAAAAATGACACGCTTAAAATGGTTAAACTCAACTTTAGCACAAGAAAACACTGTTATTGCACCTTATACTCCGCTAGTTGTAAAAGACGCAGAAGTATCATTATTAGGAAGAAAAGTAGTTTTAGGATCTGATGGTTTTCCTTCTCAAATTCAAACTTTCTTTACGCCGGAAATGACAACTATTACCACAAAAGCTAACGATATTTTGAGTGCTCCATTTGCATTTCATTTTGTCGACGCTTCAGGAAAAGAAGTGGCACAATGGAAAAATACAGGACTAAAATTCACTAAAAAAGAAGCTGGAACTGTAGCTTGGGAAAGTACTTCGACATCAAAATCGGTACAAATGGATGTGAATGCTTCAATTGAATTTGATGGTTTTTTACATTATACCGTTAAAGTTACCGCTCTTGAAGATGTTACTTTTAATGACATTAATTTTCAAATGCCAATTCAGCCAACATCTGCAAAATACATGATGGGATTAGGTCAAAAAGGTGGCGACCGTCCTGCAACTTTTGACTGGAAATGGGATGTTGCTCATAAAAATCAAGACGGCGCATGGATTGGATCTGTAAACTCTGGATTGCAGTTTTCTTTTAGAGACGAAAAATACAGCCGTCCGTTAAATACCAATTTCTATTTGCAAAAACCTTTATTATTGCCAACTTCTTGGGGTAACGAAAACAAAGGAGGAATTACAATAACACCAAACCAAAAATCAGTTTTGGTAAATGCTTACAGTGGAGCGCGTAGCATGAAAAAAGGAGATGTTTTATATTACAACTTTACCTTACTAATTACGCCGTTCCATAAAATCGATACCGATTTTCAATGGGACAATAAATTCTATCACAAATACAGCCCAATTGATACCATTGTAAAAACTGGCGCAACCGTAATTAATATTCACCATGCAAATGCTATAAATCCTTATATCAATTATCCTTTTATCGAATTTAAAAAGATGAAAACCTATATTGATGAAGCACACGAAAAAGGATTAAAAGTAAAAATCTACAATACAGTAAGAGAAGTTTCAAACAAAGCATATGAAACTTTTGCCTTAAAAAGTTTAGGTCACGAAATTTATTCTCCAGGAAAAGGCGGCGGATTCTCTTGGTTGCAAGAACACGTTGGCGACGATTATATTCCGGCTTGGTTTGTTCCTGAAATTAAAGATGCAGCAATCGTAAATAGCGGTATGAACCGTTGGCATAATTACTATGTTGAAGGTATGAACTGGTTAACTCAAAATGTGGGTATTGACGGTATTTATCTTGATGATGTTGCCTTTGACAGAATTACAATGAAACGTATCAAAAGAGTATTGACAAAAGACGGCCATCCGGGAATTATCGATTTACACAGTGCCAATCAATACAATAAAAGCGACGGATTTAATAATAGTGCCAACTTATATATGGAGCACTTTCCGTACATCAATAAACTTTGGTTTGGAGAATACTTTGATTACGAAAAAGGTCAACCTGATTTTTTCTTAACAGAAGTAAGTGGAATTCCTTTTGGATTAATGGGAGAAATGCTTCAAGACGGTGGAAATCCGTGGAGAGGAATGGTTTACGGAATGACAAACAGATTGCCTTGGAGCGATAATGCTGATCCTAGAGAAATCTGGAAATTATGGGATTCTTTTGGAATCAAAGGTTCTGAAATGATTGGATATTGGAGCGAAAACTGTCCTGTAAAAACTAGCAACGCCAAAGTTCTGGCAACCGTTTACAAAAAGAATGGAACTGCTTTAATTTCGATTGCAAGTTGGGCAGATACTGATGTAAAAGTAAAACTAAACATCGACTGGAAAAAACTAGGAATCAATCCTGCAAAAGCAACAATTACAGCTCCAGCGGTAACTAATTTTCAACCGGCACAAACTTTTACTGCAAACGACGAAATTCCAGTTTCAAAAGGAAAAGGATGGTTGTTGATTGTGAAGTAATAATCTGTAATACCAACAAATAACACCCAGTTTGTCATTCTGAGGAACGAAGAATCTCTACAAGTAGCTCGACAAAGATTGTGGAGTTTCTTGCGGAGATTTCTCCTTCGTCGAAATGACAAAATCACGAGAAAGTTCAGAGTATAACAAAATAGTTTAATGCCACAGATTTCACAGAATAACACAGATTAAATCTTTATAGATAAAAAATCATTTTAATCTGTGAAATCTGTGGCAAAAAAAATAACCACAAATAAATTGCTCTCCATATGAAACTTAAACCTTTCTTATCGATTTTACTCTTTGGAAGCCTTTTTGCAAATGCACAAAATAACCCAACCATAAAGGAATACAAAAAAGTATTTACCACATATCCGTTTTCAGATCCGGACCCAATTCCTAAACCAGATACAAAATTCTATCCCTACTTTAGATTTGATGGTTTTACAGATAAACCTGTGCAAAAAGAATGGAAAGTAATTGAATTAGAAAACGATTATATCAAACTAACCATACTTCCTGAAATTGGCGGAAAAGTTTGGTCGGCGGTTGAGAAATCAACCGGAAAAGATATCGTTTATAACAATCATGTAATCAAGTTTAGAGATATCGCAATGCGTGGTCCGTGGACAAGCGGTGGCGTCGAAGGTAATTATGGTATAATTGGTCATACACCAAATTGTGCTACTCCTGTCGATTTTACAACTATAACCAGAGAAGATGGAAGTGTAAGCTGTATTATTGGAGTTCTGGATTTACTTACTCGTACTTCGTGGAAATTAGACATTAATTTGCCTAAAGACAAAGCCTATTTTACCACAAGTTCGTTTTGGTTTAACTCAACAGAAGCAGAACAACCGTATTATACCTGGATGAATACCGGAATTAAAGCCGCAGGAAATTTGCAATTTATTTATCCGGGACAAAGCTATATTGGTCATAACGGCGAGCACAACAACTGGCCAATAGACAAGAAAAACGGCAAAGATTTATCATTTTACAAAAACAATGATTTTGGAGGTTATAAATCCTATCACGTTTTTGGTAAATACAATGATTTCTTTGGTGGATATTATCACGACGAAGATTTTGGAATGGGACGCTACGGCAATTATGATGACAAACCAGGCAAAAAAATCTGGATTTGGGGATTGTCTCAACAAGGCATGATTTGGGAAAAATTATTAACAGATACTGACGGTCAATATGTAGAAGTTCAAAGCGGAAGATTATTCAACCAAGCAAGCGAAGGCAGTAATTACACGCCTTTTAAACAACGTTCTTTTGCACCGTATCAAACAGATACTTGGACAGAATATTGGTTTCCGGTAAAACAAACAAAAGGTTTTGTAAAAGCCAACAATTACGGCGCAGTCAATATTAAAAATGAAAATGGCTGGTTGAAAATCTATTTTTCTCCACTTCAAAAACTAAATGAAAAAATTGAAGTTTTTGATAATGATAAGAAAGTCTATTCTAAAAACATTTCGGTAAATACATTAGAAACATTCAAAGATTCCATTCAAGTTGCGGTAGATCAAAACAAACTATGTTTTGTACTTGGCGACAATAAACTGGTTTGGAATTCGGCTCCCGAAGACGGAAACCTAAATCGTCCTGTAGAAATTCCAAAAGATTTTGACAACAATTCGATTTATGGATTATACCTTCAGGGAAAAAACTATATCAGCTTTAAAGATTACGTAAAAGCCGAAGAAAAATTAACAGCTTGTCTTCAAAAAGATCCCAATTACGCTCCTGCTCTATCAGATTTAGCCTCTTTACAAATTCGAAAACTCGAATACACTAAAGCAATTGCAACTGCAAGCAAAGCTCTCGCAATAAATACTTACGACCCAGCCGCCAATTATTATTATGGTCTTGCAAACTTACACATCGGAAATACAACAGATGCCAAAGATGGTTTTGATATTGCCGCTGCAAGTGTCGAATTTAGAAGTCCTGCTTATACCGCTTTGAGCAAACTTTATTTTGCCGAAAACAATCAGCCAAAAGCAATTGAATATGCCGAAAAAAGTCTCCTAAACAATCAGTACAATCTAGAAGGTTTGCAAGTTTTGGCGGTTTTATATCGTTTGGAAAATAATCCAAATAAAGCCTCTGAAGCATTAAATACGATTGTTAAAGTTGATCCACTAAATCATTTCTCTGGTTTTGAAAGATTTCTTTGGGAAAACTCAACTGCAACAAAACAACATTTCACCTCGTTGATTCAAAACGAAATGCCAGAACAAACTTATCTTGAATTAGGAATCTGGTACCAGCATCTGGGCCGTAAAGAAGAAGCTTTGAAAGTTTTTGCTCTTGCGGTTCCAAATGCTGAAATTATGTATTGGAAAGCATATTTAGAAAATAAACCCGTTGATTTAAGTAAAATTCAGCCCGGAATCAGTTTCCCTTTCCGTGGAGAAACAGCTATTATTCTTGAAGATTTAATTCAGAAAAATGATCAATGGCAATTAAAATATCATTTGGCTTTAATCGAATGGAATCGCAATAATCTTTCGAAAGCAAAAGAATTGTTTGCACAATGTGGCACCAAACCAAATGATCCTGCTTTTTATGCTGCAAAAGCTGCTTTGATGAAAGACGATTCTCAATTGGTAATCTCAAGTTTGCAACAAGCCATAAAACTAGATGCTCAAAGCTGGCGATATCCAAAATTATTAACGGAACATTACATCGTTCAAAAACAATATGATAAAGCATTGGCTATTGCCGAACCTTTTTACAAACGTCACACAGAGAATTATGTTTTTGGAATGTTATACGCTAAAACATTATTACTCAATAAAAAATATGTTGCCGCAGATGCATTTCTTACCAAATTAAAAATTCTTCCATTTGAAGGAGCAACAGCAGGAAGACAATTGTATCACGAAGCCAAACTAATGCAAGCCTTGGTAGAAATAAAAAACAAGCAATACAAAAAAGCTTTACAATTAATTGCCGATGCTAAATTATGGCCAGAAAATCTAGGCGTAGGAAAACCTTATGATGAAGATATTGACGAAAGATTGGAAAACTGGCTGAATTATCAATGCTATACCAGCTTAGGAGATAATGAAAAAGCAAACAAATCATTGCAAAAAATCATTACTTTTAATCCAAAAATTGATAATACTGTAATGAATTTTTTACCAGCAAATCAATTGGTTTCGGCTTGGGCGATCGAAAAAACTTCATCGGCTCAAAAGGCAGCAGAATGGTTGCAAAATCAAGCCAAATTATATCCGGAAAACAAAATTGTGCAATGGAGTTTAGAAGTTTACACTAAAAAACAATCTACCATTTTATCCGAAGATGAAAAAGATGGCGAAGTTAGAATTATAGAAAAACTTTAAAAATACAAATATTCGAATTACAGCATAATCAGCTTTAATTCAGCAAAAAACAATCATTCTAAATCAAATAAAATGAACAAACTTTTTTTTAAATGTTCTCTTTTTAGCATCGTTTTACTCACGTGCCAAAATATAGAAGCGCAAAATACGGATCAAAACAAAGACGAATCATCTACTTACAGAGTTACGCCATTAAAAGTAAATGATTTAATACATACAAAACTAGACGTGTCTTTTGATTATGGCAAGAGATATTTGTACGGAAAAGAATGGCTTACTTTAAAACCTCATTTTTACGAAACAGATTCGCTTACGCTCGATGCAAAAGGAATGGATATTAAAGAAATTGCCATTATTCAAGGAAAAGTAAAAACGACTTTAAAATACACTAATGATGGTGAACAGCTTTTTATTACTTTAAACAGAAAATATAAAAGCACAGAAAACTACATCATTTTTATCGATTATACAGCAAAACCTAACGAGCTAAAAGTAAAAGGAAGCAAGGCAATAACAGATGCAAAAGGCTTGTATTTTATAAATCCTGACGGAAAAGACGATAAACCAATCCAGATTTGGACACAAGGCGAAACCGAAGCTTCATCGGCTTGGTTTCCAACAATAGACAAACCAAATCAAAAAACAACATCAGAGATTGCGATGACGGTTTTGGCTAAATACACCACTTTATCTAATGGAAAATTAGTTTCGCAAAAACCAAACATAAATGGTACGCGCACCGATATCTGGAAAATGGATTTACCGCATTCTCCTTATTTGTTTATGATGGCTGTTGGCGATTTTAAAATCTATAAAGACACTTACAACGGAAAAGAAGTTAGCTATTATCTTGAGCCAAAATATGCTCCTTATGCCAAACAAATATTTGGAAAAACACCAGATATGATGAATTTTTACAGCAAAATGTTAGGCGTAGAATATCCTTGGGTAAAATATGCTCAAATTGTTGCCAGAGATTATGTATCTGGTGCAATGGAAAATACATCGGCAACTTTGCACGGCGAATACGTTCAAAAAACTGCAAGAGAATTATTAGATGATAATCAAGAAAGTACTATTGCGCACGAACTTTTTCACCAATGGTTTGGTGATTATGTAACGGCCGAATCTTGGTCTAACTTAACAATGAACGAATCTTTTGCCACTTTTGGCGAAGTGCTTTGGCACGGTCACGATGCCGGACAAGATGCCGAAGACAGATCGCGTTACGAGAAATTACAAAATTGTTTACGATCTTCAAAAAACGGAGTTAGTCCGCCATTAGCCCGTTTTTATTATAAAAACCATGATGACATGTTTGACAATATTAGCTACTCAAAAGGTTCTATAATATTGTATGCAATTAAAAATCAAATGGGCGATGCAGCATTTTTTAAATCGCTAAATCGTTATCTCACAACCAATGCTTTAAAAAGTGGAGAAACACATCAATTGCGTTTGGCAATGGAAGATGTTACCGGAAAAGATTGGAGTCCGTATTTTAATCAATGGTATTATCAAGGCGGAAATCCTATCCTAAATGTTGAGTATGGTTTTGCAAATGGAAAAGCGACAATTGCCGTAAAACAAATTCAGGATAATGCAACACAAACCTTTAGCCTGCCTTTAAAAGTAGATTTCTACGTAAACGGAACTAAAATAAGAAAGGATATTTTGATCGATAAAAGAGAACAAAATTTTAGTTTTGATGTTCCGGCACAACCCAATTTTGTAGATCTTGATCCTGACAAAATTTTAGTAGGTCAGGTAATCGACAATAAAAAAGTAGGCGATTATTTGTTTCAATACAAAAATGCTCCCACTTATTATAACAGAATTGAAGCTATAAAATATGCTACAAATGATAAAAGCCATGAAGCACAATTAATACTTTTGGCAGGTTTAGAAGATCAGCAAGATGATTTGAGAATCCTGAGCATTAAAGCAATAGATTTAGGTGATAATCAAATTAAAGAAGCGGCATTAAAAAGCTTACTTAACATTGCTAAAAACGACAAAAAAACAGCTAGCAGAGCGGCAGCAATTGTAAAATTAGCTTCAACTGGAGATGCAGCTTACAAAGGATTAATGCAGGAAAGCATTAAAAACCAATCTTATAATGTAATTGCGGGCGGAATATTAGGATTATCAAAATTCTCAGCCGATGAATCAGATAAAGCATTATCATCATTAGACGAAGACACTAAAAAACACGTAACACCGCTAATTAAAAAATTTAGCAGTCAAAAATAGTTAGTAATACCTTTTTCATTAAATCAAGTACGGTGTACAATCAAAGACAAAATTTAGCCTTGATTGTATTCCGTACTTTTTTAAATACTCAATATTTTAGAAAAAAAAAAATAGAACCCTAAAAATGCAAAAACTTTTTTTAACATACGCCCTACTCTCTATTTTCACGGTTTGCAACGCGCAAAACAAAGTCAAAAAAATAAATGTAAAAGATTATGGAATTGTCGCCAACACAAAAGAGAACTTAACCACCAAAGTCAATCAACTTATTGAAGGACTGGGAAATGAATCTGTACAAATAATTTTCCCAAAAGGCCGTTACGATTTCTATCCTGATGCTAAATATTACAAAACCTATTACGAAAGCAATACTTACGATGCCGACGTTAGAAAATTGGCCATACTTATAAAACAGAAAAAGAATATTACGATCGATGCACAACAATCTGACTTTGTGTATCACGAACATATTCAGCCTTTTACTCTGGATAATACCGAAAACATTACGATTAAAAACGTAAATATCGATTGGGATGTTCCTTTAACTTCTGAAGCTGAAGTTATCGAAGCCGATAAAAACCATATTTTAATAAAGATTGACATTGCTCAATCTCCATACAAAATCCATGAAAAAGGGCTGACTTTTGTTGGCGAAAATGCAAACGAAAATTGGGCATTATCTGGCGGTTCATGGCTTATAGAATTTGACAAAAAACACATTATTCCAGCTAACACGGGAGACAATGGTTGCGTAAAAGGTGATTTTAAAAATGTAAAATACAGCGAGATAAAACCCGGATTTGTTTTAATGGAAGGAAATTTTACTAAAACGCCCACGGTTGGAAATTTCTTAATTTTAAGACATGGAACTCGAGATCACGCCGGAATGTTTTTGTTTCATAGTAAAAACACCAAACTCGAAAACATTAACGTCTATCATACTTCCGGATTAGGAATCTTATCTCAATATTGCGAAAATATAGAAATGAGAAACGTCAATATGATTCCAAATCCGAATAAAAATCGCTATTTGAGCGGTCATGACGACGGATTGCATTTTATGGGATGTAAAGGTGAGATTATCATCGATAATTGCGATGCACAAGGTTTAATGGACGATCCTATTAACATTCATGGAACTTATGTTCCTGTAACAGGAAAAATCGACGATTATGCTGTAAAATGTAAATTTGGACAGGATATGTCGCACGGATTATTATGGGCCGTTAAAGGCGATAAAGTTGGGTTTATCGAAAAGAAAGAAATGGGTACTTTGTCTTATGGAACCGTTTCAAGTTTTGAACCTTTGGATGTAGACCATTTCATCATCAGGTTCAAAGAGAAAATTCCAACCCAAATAAATGCCAATTTTGTTCTAGAAAACTTAAGCTGGACACCAAATGCAACGATTACCAATTGTTTTGTGGGCAGTAATCGCGCGCGCGGTTATTTGATCTCTACTCCAGGAAAAGTAATTATTGAAAACAATATATTCGAAACCAGCGGCTCGGCAATTCTGATTGCCGGAGATGCTAATTATTGGTACGAAAGTGGCGCTGTAAAAGATATTACCATCAAAAATAATCAATTTCGATTTCCTTGTAATTCATCACCATATCAATTCTGTGAAGCCATTATTAGTATCTATCCCGAAATTCCGGAACCAAATGCTTTAAAGCCGTTTCATAAAAACATAAAAATCGAAAGCAACAGCTTTAATCCATCAGACTACCCAATTCTGTACGCCGTGTCTGTAGACGGATTAAGCTTTAAAAACAATATAATCAAGCGTAGTTTTGCATTTACTCCCTTATATCCTGAAAAACAAAATTTCAGGCTTGAGGCTTGTAAAAATGTGGAAATCAGCGGAAATAAATTTAGCAAAGATGTTTTAGGGAAAAACATTCTTTTAAAAGGAATGAAACGTGAAGAATTAGACTTAAAAAATTCTGAATTAAGCGTTGATGTCGTAAAATAAAAGTTAACTCATAGATATTAACAAAAAAAAATAACACATAGTCCTAACGTGCAAAATCTAAAAGGTTTTGTCATTTCGACGAAGGAGAAATCTCCGTGAGAAGCTCGACAAAGATTAGGTTCTCGTTGCGGAGTTACTTACGGAGATTTCTCCTTCGTCGAAATGACAATATTGTGTTTAAGATGTTCCTTTGCGAGATTATTTTTATTTGGCAAAAGCTCAACTTAATAAAATCCTTTAAAGCGTGTAGATTCATTAATAATAGTCAAACGCCTTTAACACATTTACAGAATCAATCCCGAGACTTCACAAAACTATCTGCTTAAAATAATTAAACCAAAACAGCTTCAGATCATTCGTTTCCAAAGCAATTAAATACTTTTATTTTTTATCCAAATTTGACTGTGGATTATCAAAAAACAATAGGTTAAACAATAGCAGAAATGATCCATTTTTAAAAATTTTAAAACTTCAAAAAAGCACTTTGTGCTACACTTTTTACAACAAAACATTTCTTCGCCATTTTTGTAAAAAACCAAAGCCTTTATCGCATTAAAAAACAGATTCGAAATGAATAAACCATCAAAAAAATACTCTTTTTACCTTCGACAAAAAAACATATTTATTATCAAAATTATTAATTAATGATTGCGATATTATCATAAATACAGATCAAAGTTTCGCATTATTTAATAATTAAACATAATCGCTACACATACCCCTAAAATCAAGTACACATTTTTTTATAGTTTATTTTAAAAATATCTCATTATTTTAAATTTAAAAAAACGTTTACAGCAATTTTATGTGCTCGAGAACACAAATTTTGTGTGTTCGAGCACATTTTTTATGTTTTTTCTTGGTTAGTAAAAATATAATCGATAGTTTCGTCAAATAATCTAAAAATAGAGCAGGTTTTTTCGCTCTTTTTTAAATCTTTTTATCGGATTTTATTTCGTTTAAAAAGTAAAAATTAAGATTGAAAATTTTAATCATTTTTATAAAAAACACCCCCAACAAAAAACACATTCTTTAACCAAAACCAAATCAAGAGTATGAAAGAAACGTTCTCAAAAAAAACTAGAAATTTCAGGTTGCATACTGTTCTTGAAAAAACTTTAAAAACAACACTACTTTCTTTGTTGGCTTTAAGTTTTCAAGATGCAGCTGCAGCACCTTCAGAAGAAATTTCAAAAAGCGAAACTAGTTTTGTTGCATTTCAAAAAATAGTAAAAGGTAAAGTTGTAGATGAAAAAGGAATTCCGGTTCCAGGAGTAAATGTTATTATAAAAGGCACAACCAAAGGGGTTCAAACTGATATGGACGGAGGTTTTGCTATCGATGTACCAAATGAGAATGCAATTTTGATCTTTACGTTTTTAGGAATGCAAGATCAGGAAGTTCCTGCAGGAAATGGTATTTTAAAAGTGGTAATGAAAGAGGCTGGCCAACAAATGGAAGAAGTTGTTGTAGTTGGATACAGCAAAGTAAAAAAAGAAAGTCTGACAGGTTCATTGCAAACTTTAGACAATAAAAAAATCGTAGATGTAACCACGCCTAATGTCGAAAATATGTTGGCAGGAAAAGCTACTGGTGTATTTGTAAATACAGGTGGCGGACAACCGGGAGCACCTGCAAAAGTAATTATTAGAGGTAGAACAACGGTTAATGGTAGTACAGATCCTTTATGGGTTATTGACGGAGTTATTGTGGGGAATACTTCGGCAAATGTGAATCCGGCAGATATTGAAACCCTTACGGTTCTTAAAGATGCAGCTTCTACGGCTGTTTATGGATCTCAAGGAGCAAATGGTGTAATTGTAGTAACTACAAAAAGTGGAAAAAATGGAAAATCTACCATTAACTTTTCTGCAAAAACTGCTATGACCACCATAAACAACGGAAATTTCAAAATTATGAATGGCTCCGAATTATATGATTTATATGATTCGTTTGCCAACAAAGAAACTTTTCAAAACGTTTGGTGGTGGAAACCTGAATTAAGAAACAAAAACTTTGATTGGTGGGATAATGCAACTCAAACGGGTATTGCAGAAGATTACAACTTATCATTTAGTGGTGGTGGCGAAAACTTTAAAAGCTACGTTTCTGTTGGTGTTTACAATGAAACTGGAGCTATTAAAGGCTACGACTACAAAAAATACAGTGGTCTTATGAAATTTGAGTACAAACCAAGCACTTGGTTTACCTTAAGACCTCAGGTTAATTTAACCAGAGAATCTACATTAGACAAACAACATGATATATATGCTTTATATGCAAATATGCCTTGGGATAGTCCCTATTTACCAGATGGATCTTTGGTAGGAAACGCTCCAAACCCAACTTGGGTAAACACAACGGGTTCAAATTACTTGTACGATTTACAATGGAATTATGGTGAATCTGAAAGTTATACTGTTCGAACAAATCTTGATTTTGATATTAAGTTCACAAGTTGGTTAACTTTTTCATCTGTAAACAATTACATTTTTGGTAACTCAAATTCAAGTTATTATACAGATCCAAGATCAGCAAATGGAGTTTCAGTAAAAGGAAGAATCGAAGATAACTTTGATACTTACAATAGAATCTATACCAATCAATTAGTAAAATTCAATAAGACATTCAATAAACATTCATTTAATGCCGTTGCCGGTTATGAGTGGAATGAGTACAACAAAAAATTCAGTCAGGCAATTGCAACAGGAATTCCTCCGGGAATTGTAGCTCCTGATGCTGCCGCAGTTCCAGAAAAAGTAGCTGGTGAAAGATCGCAATGGGCTGTACAATCGTTATTATCAAACGTAAATTACTCTTATGATAATCGTTATTTAGCACAAGTATCTTTCCGTCGTGATGGAGCATCAAATTTTGGAGAAAATGCACAGTACGGTAATTTCTATTCTATTAGTGGAGGATGGAACATTCACAATGAATCATTTTTTCATGCAGATTACATCAATAACTTAAAACTTAGAGCAAGCTATGGTTCAGTAGGAAACAGACCAAACAGTTTGTACCCTCACCTACCGCTGTATTCTTTCTCAAAAAGTAGTTATAACGAAAGCCCGGGAGCGTTAATCTCCCAATTAGCAAATCCAGATTTAAGCTGGGAAAAAACTTTTACTGGGGGTGTTGGTGTAGATGTAAGCTTTTTTAAACGAGTAAACATTACTTTAGACTATTACAATAAAAATACTTCTGGGTTATTATACCAAGTACCTCTTCCGGGTGTTATTGGAATTAACAGCATTTGGAGAAACGTAGGTGCAGTAAACAATAGAGGTTTTGAAGCTTCGGTAAATGTTGACATCATCAAAAATGAAAACTTTAACTGGTCTGTTGATGCTAATATTGGAACTAATAAAAATAAAGTAACGAGCCTTTACGGAGATAAACAAGAAATCATTGTTGGTGATGGTAGCGGCGCTGCAGGTTCTGCATCAAAACTATTAACTCCAGGGAAAGATGTTGACAGTTGGTACTTAACAGAATGGGCTGGTGTTAATCCTGAAAACGGAAAACCACAATGGTTTACTACAGATGCTTCGGGAGCACGTGTAAAAACAAGCAATTATGGTGAAGCCTCTAAATATAGAAAAGTGATAGGCGCCTATACTCCTGATTTTTTTGGAGGATTCTCTACAAGTTTAAATTACAAGAAATTTGATTTTTCTGCTATTTTCAGTTATTCAGTTGGAGGAGAGATTTACAATTATGCTCGTGCAGAATTTGACTCAGATGGTGCTTACAACGATAGAAACCAAATGAAACTTCAAAGTGGATGGAGCCGTTGGGAAAAACCAGGTGATATTGCAACGCATCCGCAAGCACTTTATGATAACAATAGTCAATCAAACAAAGCCTCGTCACGTTTCTTAGAAACAGGTACGTATTTAAAAATGAGAAGCATCACTTTTGGTTACAATTTATCAATTGAGCGTCTTCATATTTCAAATTTAAGATTATACATCGCCGGAGAGAACTTGTTCACAATTAGCCATTATTCTGGTGTTGATCCTGAACTGCCTCCTACTTATAATTCGGCAAACCAACAATATACTATTACGGGTGTTGCAACACAAGTATATCCTTCGACACGTAAAATTGTATTAGGACTTAACTTAACTCTATAAAACAGAATCATGAAAAAGATATTTATATTATGTATGGTAATTAGTTTTCTGTCCTCATGTGACTTAGACAGAGAACCGTTTAATGCATACACAAAAGACAAAATTGAAGAAGATAAAATCGCAGCCGTAGAAGTTTTATTAAATGGTTGTTACGCACAATTAAAAGGCTGGTCTGATGTTATGCACAGAGTTGGAGAATATCCTGGTGATAACATTATGATTAGAGGAACATCTACAGATGCATTTTATTCTTTTATTTCTTACCAACATATTCCAGACAATGATAGATTATCTGTTTTTTGGAATAACAGTTATAAAATAATCTCACAATCGAGTGATTTAATGAAGATTATGACCGAAGGTGAAAGCCCTGCCGTTGACCAACAACTTGGCGAAGCTTACTATTTAAGAGGTATGGTTTATTTTTATTTATGCCGCGCTTACGGAAGACCTTACGCACAATCGCCTGAAACTAATTTAGGTGTGCCAATTGTAAATGGTGTTCCGGCAGATTTAATTAATCTTAATTTACCGGATAGATCAACGGTAAAAGATACTTATGCACAAGCGATTAGCGACTTGAAAAAAGCAGAATCTTTAATGACTGTTGACAGATCTGCAGCATATGCAACTAAAGAAGCTGCTCAGGCAATGCTTTCAAGAGTATATTTGTATATGAGTGGTACGTATGAAAACCCAAATCAGGAATATGCAACACTATCTATTGAGTACGCTAATAAAGTAATCAATAGCGGAAAGTATAAATTATTGAGCCGTGAAGGTTTTATGAAATCCAATACTTATGCACCAGATTCTGATGAACAAACTGAAACTATTTTTGCTGTTAAACGTGTAGCTTCAGAATTTTCAGGTTACGATCATTATTACGGAATTGGTGGTATGTATGCTAATATTCAAGGTCAAGGATGGGGCGAAATGTACGCTAGTGCAAAATACTTGGATTTATTAAGAAAATCAGGTTTAAAGAAAGATGCTCGTTGGGCTTTTATTGACCCACAATATGATACAGACGATGCAGGAACCAAAACTCCGGCATTCCGTTTCATCTACGACATCAAAAATACTGGTGGTGTGCAAACAGGTTATAACTATATGCAACAGCCGCTTAAAACAAAATCTAATGGTTCTTATTACATCACAATTGGAACTACAGATTATAACTTAACCGCAGTAAATGCAGCCGAAAATCAATATTCAATTGTATATGAAGGAAAAACATATACTGGAGAAAAAGATTACATGATGTTATTAAATCGTGTATATCCAATGTATTACATCACAAAATGTTCATTGCAAAATAATGATTCTCACTTATACTCACCTCCTATTTCAAAATTGGATGAGTTGTATTTAAACATGGCAGAAGCCTACGTTAAAAAAGGAGATTACAACAGCGCTTTAACGAACCTAAACATCATTCGTGAAAGATCAATTGTAGGTGGAAGTTATACATCATTAGACAACACAAATGCCGTACAACGTGTAGACGAAGAACGTCAGTTAGAATTAGCTTTTGAAGCACATAGAGGTTATGACGTTTACAGAAATGGTCAAACGATGACGCGTCGTTATCCTGGTCCACATTTACCAATGATAGACTGGCCAGCTTCAAGCCCAAGAGTCGTACAATATATTCCGCAATCGGAGATTAATGCATATCCTGGAACATTGACACAAAACCCATAATTTTTTAGGTTTTTGTTTTTTGAAGCCTCTCTAATTGTATTGATTAGAGAGGCAATTCAAAAAGAAGAAAAAAACTAACTACAGATAAAATGAAAAACTTATTTTACGTATCGCTCGCTTCATTATTAATGTCTTTTGGTTATCCTATCAATAACGAAAAAAGCACTACAAATGATCCAATAGAAAATCCAAAAACTTCGATTTCCATGCCTCTTGCCGGTAATGCGTACAGTTCTAAACACGTAGAAGAAAGCAATACGATCACAGATAATGGTATCGAAAATTGGACAGATTCCGGAGAGTTTTTTACTGCTTATTTTAAAATTGATAAAGCAGGAACATTCCAAATTACAGTTGAAGAATCTGTACTAGTGGATGGAAAATCAGAAATTGAATTTTCAATTAACAATGAATCCAAAAAAGTAAAATTCGATACCTCAAAAAAAGCAGTAACTATAGGAAGTTGGAAAATCAATAAAGAAGGTTACGTTGCCCTTAAAATAAAAGGAATCAGCAAAACCGGAAAGCAATTTCCTTCTATCAATCGCCTTAGTATTTCGAGCACAGATTACGATCGCAAAATTGCTTATGTTCCAAATAACGAAGGAAACTTTTATCATTGGGGACGTCGCGGGCCATCTGTACACTTAAATTATCAGGTTCCAGAAACGACAAATGCCGAATGGTATTACAACGAAATCACTGTTCCTGTAAATGAAGACAAAATTGGTTCTTATTTTATGGCAAATGGTTTTGGCGAAGGTTACTTTGGAATTCAGGTCAACTCAGCAACAGAGCGAAGAGTTTTATTCTCGGTTTGGAGCCCTTTTACAACAGATGATCCTGCCAGTATTCCTGAAACACACAAAATTAAAATGCTTAAAAAAGGCGAAAATGTTCATACAGGAGAATTCGGAAACGAAGGGTCTGGCGGACAAAGCTATCTAAAATACAATTGGAAAGCCGGAAATACTTATAAGTTTTTACTGCACGGAATTCCACAAAATAACAATAGTACCAATTATACTGCTTATTTTTATGCACCAGAGCTTAAAAAATGGCTTTTAATTGCTAGTTTTAATCGTCCGGAAACCCATACGTATTTAAAAAGATTCCATTCATTTCTAGAGAATTTTATTCCGGAACAAGGCGATTTATCTCGTAAAGTTTTATTCAATAATCAATGGATTTGTGATGATAAAGGAGTTTGGACAGAAATAAATTCAGCTCGTTTTACAACAGATAATACAGGAGCAAAAGAATACCGAATGGATTATGCAGGCGGACTTGACAAAGATTCTTTTTATTTAAAAAACGGAGGATTTTTTAATAACAATACAAAGCCAAAAACAATATTTACAAGACCATTAAACAATAAAAAACCAGAAATAAATTTTAAGAATTTGCCATAAAAAGTACATTTTTAGAACTAAACAACAACACAACAAAAACAATTTTTTCCGATAATCCTATTTTGATTATCATCATTTCAAATCAAATTATTTAAATTATGAGAACTAGTATTTTAAAATTCATGTTAGTCGCTTGTCTTTTGTTTGGATGGACAACTGCCTCGGCTCAAATGATTAAAACCAAAACACCAGCACGTGCAAAAGGACAACAAGATGTTTTGCGTTTAGCAACTGCTCCAATCCCAACAGTTCGTGTAGCATTTATTGGTTTAGGAATGCGTGGACCGGGAGCTGTAGAGCGTATGACGCATATACCGGGTGTAGAAATCGTGGCACTTTGCGATATGACCCAGAAAAACACACAATCGGCAAACGAAATTTTAACAAAAGCTGGACTTCCTAAAGCGCAAGAATTTTTTGGAGATGAAAATGCATGGAAAAAAGTAACTGCATTACCAAATGTCGATTTAGTATACATTGCTACAGATTGGAAACACCATGCATTAATTGGTGTTCAAGCTATGAAAGATGGAAAACACGTTGCTATTGAAGTTCCGGGTGCGATGACAATGAAAGAAATCTGGGATCTTATTGATACATCAGAAAAAACACGTAAACACTGTATGCAACTTGAAAATTGCGTTTATGATTTCTTTGAATTGACTACTTTAAATATGGCGCAACAAGGTTTATTTGGAGAAATTCTTCATGCAGAAGGTTCTTATATTCACGGTCTTCAACCTTTTTGGGGAGAATACTGGAACAACTGGAGAATGGATTACAACATCAAACACCGTGGAGATATCTATGCAACACACGGTATGGGACCAGCTTGTCAGGCTTTAAACATTCACCGTGGCGATAAAATGAATTTCTTGGTTTCTATGGATACTAAAGCCGTTGGAAATCCTGCTTACATCAAAGAAAAATCTGGTCAGGATATTAAAGACTTTAGAAATGGAGATCACACAATGACTATGATTCGTACTGAAAACGGAAAAACAATCCAAATTCAACACGACGTTACTTCGCCTCGCCCATATAGCAGAATGTACCAATTAAGCGGAACAAAAGGTTTTGCAAACAAATATCCGTTAGAAGGTTATGCTTTAGATGGTAAGGAATTAGGAGATGACGTAAAACCAAATCACGAAAAATTAAGCGCACACTCATTCGTTCCTGAAGAAGTTAAAAAAGCTTTGATGGAAAAATACAAACACCCAATTGTAAAAAATATCGAAGAGCAAGCTAAAAAAGTGGGTGGTCACGGCGGAATGGATTTCGTAATGGACTATCGTTTGATTCACTGTTTACAAAAAGGACTTCCGTTAGATATGGATGTTTATGATTTAGCAGAATGGTCTTGTCTAGGTCCATTAACAGAAATCTCACTTGACAACGGTTCTGCGCCGGTAGAAATTCCAGATTTCACTCGTGGAGGCTGGAACAAACTGCAAAAGTTAGAGTTTTCAGAATAAAATTTTATTGGTTAGTTGAAAGAAAGTTAGAGGGCAAGTCATGGTGCCCTCTTGCTTGTTTTATAACAATTCTAAATCAAAATCAAAATGAGAAAAATATACCTTATAATTCTGTTATCAATTTTTACTGTTTCGATTACAAATGCACAACAAAAACAAACTTTCGCCATAAGTGAAGGTAATTTTTTATTGAATGGAAAACCGGTTCAAATACATTCCGGCGAAATGCATTATTCTCGTATTCCACAACCGTATTGGCGTCATCGTTTAAAAATGATGAAAGCAATGGGATTAAATGCCGTTGCGACCTATGTATTTTGGAACTATCATGAAACTGCTCCCGGAGTTTGGGATTTTAAAACCGGAAATAAAAACTTAGCCGAATATATTAAAATAGCGCAGGAAGAAGGTTTATTCGTTATTCTTCGTCCGGGTCCTTATGTTTGTGCCGAGTGGGAATTTGGTGGTTATCCTTGGTTTTTACAAAACGTGCCGAATATGGTTATTCGCGGTAATAACAAGGAATATCTAACGGCTACAAAAGCCTATTTTACTGAACTGTACAATCAGGTTAAAAATTTACAAATTACCAAAGGCGGGCCAATTATTATGGTTCAGGGCGAAAATGAATTTGGTTCTTATGTTGCACAACGTAAAGATGTTTCGTTAGAAGATCATAAAAAATACAGTGCAGCTGTTTTTCAGCAATTAAAAGATGTAGGTTTTGAAGTTCCCTTTTTTACATCAGACGGAAGCTGGCTGTTTGAAGGCGGTGCCTTACCAGGTGCGTTGCCAACTGCAAATGGCGAAAGTGATATTACTAAATTAAAAAATGTAGTCAATCAATACAATAACGGGCAAGGTCCTTATATGGTGGCTGAATTTTATCCGGGTTGGTTAGATCATTGGGCAGAACCATTCCCTACACAAACTCCGGAAGAAACCGTTCGCTTAACACAAAAATATCTGGACAACCAAGTTTCATTCAACTACTACATGGTTCATGGGGGAACTAATTTTGGTTTTACATCCGGCGCAAATTATGACAAAGAGCACGACATTCAACCTGATATGACGTCTTACGATTACGATGCTCCAATTAGCGAAGCAGGTTGGGCAACGCCAAAATACAGTGCGTTAAGAGAAATATTAAAATCAGGTGAAACTCCAGCTGTTCCAGAAAAAATAGCGGTAATCACAATCCCGAAAATTACTTTAACAAAAGTGGTTGATTTAGCCGATTTGAAAGCTAAAATAACGCCCGTTATCAACGACAGTCCTTTGTCGTTTGAACAATTAAATCAAGGGGACGGTTATGTTTGGTACAGCAAAAGATTTACGCAACCTATTAGTGGAAAACTAGAATTAAACGGTTTGCGCGATTATGCAATCGTATATGTTAATGGTAAAAAAGTAGCAGAATTAAATCGTTATTATAAAAAATACGATTGCGAAATAGATGTTCCTTTTAATGCTACTTTAGATATTGTTGTCGAAAATATGGGACGCATTAACTACGGTTCTCAAATCAATGCTAATAACAAAGGAATCATTAGCCCGGTTATTATTAATGGTGAAACAATTACGGGAGACTGGAAAATGTATCAATTGCCAATGACTACAGAACCCAATTTAGAAGCTTATAAAAACTCTGGAAAAATAAACCGTCCAACTTTATATCAAGGAACTTTTGATCTTAAGAAAACTGGAGATACTTTTCTGGACATGCGCGATTTTGGTAAAGGTATCGTTTTTATAAACGGAATCAATATTGGTCGTTACTGGAGTGTTGGTCCACAACAAACTTTATATTTACCAGGTTGTTGGCTTAAAAAAGGTAAAAACAACATTGTGATTTTTGAGCAAAAAAATGAAACAATTCAAAAAGAACTAAAATCTATTGCTACTCCAATTTTAGAAGATCTAAGACCTGAGAAAGGTTTATAAATTAAAAACTAAATCTGCTAAATCTGTAGAATCTGCGAGAGAATTTTTTAGCCACAGATTAAAAGGATTAAAAATATTTCACGCAGATTTTGCTGATTTAAGCCGATAAACGTCAAAACTAATTGTAAGCTTTTACAAAGCAAAATTAATTTCGAAAAAACACAAAACCGCAAAGTTTTGTCATTTCGACGAAGGAGAAATCTTCGCAAGTAACTCCGCAAAAAAATCTAATCTTTGTCGAGCTTCTCATGAAGATTTCTCCTTCGTCGAAATGACAATATTATGTTTAATCTGTGCGCCTAAAAACAAAAAAACCATTCACTTACATGAATGGTTTTTTCGTTAAATATAAATTCTAAAAATTACTTCCAGTTAAAAGTAATTTTCTTTTCAATTTCTGAACTTAAACTCAAAAATACCGGGCAAGTCATACCTGCGCGTTCAAGAATCGTTCTGCTTTTTTCTTCTTCAACACCTTGCATATCAAAAACAATTTCAATTGCACCAATTCTTCTTGGTTCAGCATTCATTATTTTAGTTACTTCGGCTGTTGAACCTGTAAAATCAACGTTCAAATCGCGTGCTTTGATTCCCATAATAGTCATCATACAACTCGCTAAAGCATTTGCAACTGTATCTGTTGGAGAAAAAGCTTCTCCTTTTCCGTTATTATCTACCGGTGCATCAGAGATAATTTCACTACCTGATTGCACATGAATTGATTTTGTTCTTAAATCGCCTAAATAGGTTACTTTTGATGTCATTAGTTTGCTACTTTTAAAGTTAAATCACTGTCGTAATATAAAATGTAAACACCTTTGTTTGCGTGTCCACCATCTTCTTTTTTATAAAATTGAAATTTATTGTCAACTTGTTCCGTTGTCATTAAATCTGCTGTTTCCTGATATGTTTTTCCCTGTACCAAACGCATCATAGTATCAAAAGTTACATCAAAACCGCGTGTTGCATAAGTATTAGGATTTACTTTATTCTTCAATCTATATTCTTTTTCAAAAACTAAAACAGCAGGTTCGTCACTTTCGCGAGTTACTGACGGATACATTAATTTTAGTTTAACCAAATTGTCAAAATTAATTTCATCAGTATCAAGCGTACTGTTTGGTTCTAAAATAACCAACTGCACCTGACACGTTTTTTGAGCATCGATTAAAGCTTTTATAGTTGCTTTTACCATAGCCGTATTTCCTGTTTCCATTACCACATAATTCATTCTACCAGGCAATAACAAACTTTTTAAACTAGCAACGTCTAAACCTCCAGTTTCTGTCAAACCAGCAAAAACAACTCCCTTTTGATTTTGTTTGATATAGCTAATTACAGATTCCTTCTTTTTATCAACAACGGCAACAATATTTCCGTTTTTTGAACGCATAAAATCAAAAACTGCATTTCGAACCACATCATTTGATGGAATTGTCTGGTACAAATTATCAATTGGGTTTGCTTTATCCTTAGACAAAGGCGAAATCACAGGAACATTGTATAAACGCAATGTATTTGCCGTAGATTCGGCATTACTTTGATAAAATGGTCCAATAACAGCACTTGCGTCCTGCAATTTATTTTGCGCGATTAAAGTCGAAATATTCGAACTGTTTTTTGTTTCCTGAGAATCGTAAATCGCCACATCAATTGGCAATTTTAATGTTTTGGCAGAGTCGATTGCCATCATTGCTCCAGAATAAAAATCAAGTGTCATATTCAAAAACTTATCACTTTTAATTCGGTTAGCAGTGCTTGTTGTATCATTTTGCATTTTCGCCAAATTAAAAGGCAAAAGTAAAACTAATTTCTTACGCTCATTTTGTCCTCTTTTCTTAGTCAACTCAACAATTTCAGGATTAGCCGAAACCGTTTCAGATTTTACTTTATCTACGATTTGTATTCCGCCGGTATTTGCATTTTCAACTGCTTTTTCAACAGGTTGTTGTTGCGCAATAATAGGCGCTGGAGCTAAATATCCAGCAGGAACTTTTAAAACCATTCCTTCCTTTACACCTTCTGAAAGAGCAGGATTTAAAGCCGTTAATTCTTCTTGACTTATATGAAAAGTTCTACCTAAACTATAAAAAGTTTCTTTTGGTTTTACCTGATATTCCATATAAGAAACCGCTTTTTTAGGAGTTTCAGTTGCTTTTTTAGTCTCAGCGGGTTTTGCCGTATTAGTTACGGGTGCTGCCGAAGTTTCGGTTTTTGGAGCCGTTCCTTTTATTGTCAAACGATATCCTATTGGTAAATTTGAAACAATTTCAGGATTACGCTTTTCTAAATCTTCAATCGTAGTATTGTATTTTTTAGCAATAGAAAATTTAGTTTCTTTTGCAATAACATCATGATAAACATACTTTTCTTTTGCTTTTTCACTAACTACTTTATTAGCTACAGGAGTTTTTACTGATGCTCCTTTTGCCGGAATAACCAATTTTTGTCCAATTTGAACACCATCTTTTACCAAAAAAGGATTTGCAGCTTTTAAAGCTTCGTCAGAAATACCATATTTTTTTTCGATACTATAAAATGTTTCTTTTGGTTGTACCTCATGAACAATTTCTTTAGAACTATTCGTCACTTTTGCTACAACTGTCTCTGTTTTAGCTGCCGCTTTTGTACCATTTGTTGGAATCAATAAAACCGTATTTGGTTTTACACCATTTCTAGCATCCGGATTTAAGGTATAAATATCATAAGGCGTAACCTTAAATTTTACAGCAATTTGATTAATAGTTTCTCCACTTGAAACCGTGTATTTCACCACTTTTTCTTGCGAAAATGCAGAACTGGTTACAAAAAAAACTAATGATAATAATGTTAAATAATATTTCATAATAAGGCTTAAAACAATTTAATTTCTATTTCAAAACAAGTTAGTAATTTCTCTCTAAATCAAGATTCTTGCCACTTGTTATTTTAGTGGTAAATATTCTCTCAGATCAATTTCTATCTTAGCAATAATAATGTCTTTATATAACTCATCTTCTTCCTTTTTCTTGCATTGACACAAAACTTCTTTCCTGTTTTGGTACTTATCTGAGTAAACATAGTGCGAAAGACTGCTGCTATTAAAGACAAAATTAGCGTTAAAATCGCCAGAATCAATGTGTTTGATAATGAACTTATTTCTTACTGTTGCGTCTGTAAATATACCTAAAACTAAGTAATAGCCGTTTGAAACTTCTCTAAGATTATCACAAACTTCAACCTTTACCGTTTTACCCTCTCTGAGAGGGTTTTCCATCAATTCAAACTTCATTTCTTCGAACGAAATTATCTTCGAAACTTTCACAAAAATAAAAATGCCCATATCAAAAATATGGGCATTTTTATTAAATATTTAAATGAGAATCAAAATTATTCCCACTCAATTGTTGCTGGTGGTTTTGAACTGATATCGTAAACTACACGATTCACACCTTTTACTTTATTTATAATGTCATTTGACACTTTCATCAAGAAATCGTATGGTAAATGAACCCAGTCAGCAGTCATACCATCTGTTGATTCTACAGCTCTAAGCGCCACTACTTTTTCGTAAGTACGCTCATCTCCCATTACACCAACACTGTTTACAGGAAGCAAAATTGCTCCAGCCTGCCAAACTTTGTCGTATAATCCCCAAGATTTTAATCCGTCGATGAAAACAGCGTCAACATCTTGCAAGATTTGTACTTTCTCCGGAGTAATATCTCCTAAAATTCTAATTGATAATCCTGGTCCCGGGAAAGGGTGTCTTCCTAATAACTCAGGATCTATGCCTAAAGTAGCTCCAACTCTACGAACTTCGTCTTTAAACAACATTCTAAGTGGTTCTACAATTTTTAATTTCATATAATCTGGCAATCCACCTACATTATGGTGTGATTTAATTGTTGCCGATGGTCCTTTTACCGAAACTGATTCGATTACGTCAGGATAAATAGTTCCTTGTGCCAACCATTTTACATCTTCGATTAGGTGCGATTCATCATCAAAAACTTCGATAAATACGCGACCAATTGTTTTACGCTTAGTTTCAGGATCGCTGATTCCAGCTAATTCTGATAAAAAACGATCTCCTGCATCTACTCCTTTTACGTTTAATCCCATTCCTTTATATTGATCTAATACATTTTGGAATTCGTTTTTACGAAGTAAACCGTTATTTACAAAAATACAGTATAAGTTTTTGCCAATTGCCTGGTGCAATAAAACTGCTGCTACAGTAGAATCTACTCCACCTGACAATCCTAAAACTACTTTATCGTTTCCTAATTTCTCTTTTAATTCTCCCACCATTTCTTCTACGAAAGCATTTGGTGTAAAGTTTTGAGGAACTTCGGCAATGTCTACTAAAAAGTTTTTCAGCATTTTTGATCCATCTGTAGAGTGAAAAACTTCTGGATGATATTGAATAGCGTAAGTTGTTTCGCCTTCAATTTTATAAGCAGCATATTCTACATCATGCGTGCTTGCCAATTTTACAGCATTTGTTGGTAAAGCCTTGATACTATCGCTATGACTCATCCAAACCTGACTGTTTTCTGAAACTCCATTAAAGAAAGTTTCACCTTCTTTAATATATGATAAATTAGCTCTACCATATTCTCTGGTATTCGAAGCTGCTACTTCACCTCCACTAAAATGAGCTAAATATTGTGCTCCGTAACAAACTGCCAACATTGGAAGCTTGCCTCGAATTTGAGATAAATCAGGATGTGGAGCGTCTTCTGCACGAACAGAAAAAGGGCTTCCTCCTAAAATTACTGCTTTATAAGGTGATAAATCACTAGGAAAGTGATTGTATGGGAAAATTTCGCAGAATATATTTAATTCGCGAACTCTACGCGCAATAAGCTGAGTATATTGCGATCCGAAATCTAAAATAAGTACGTTGTGTTGCATGCGCAAAAATACTTTTTATATTCGAATTTGAAAAATCGTAACGTTGAAAATTTTTTTTTTTTTCAACGTTACGATTTTTAGGTGCAAAGGTTCAGAGGTACAAAGTTTTTAAAATCTTTAAATACAGTTTTTTTTCTTTGAACCTCTGAACCTTTGTAACTTTGATCCTCAAAAAAGAAAATCCAAATCCATAAAAAATTCGTACCTGTAGAAAAAAACCGTATTTATGAAATCAAAATTTATTGCAATTGCCCTTTTGTTATCCTTATCACTAACCTCTTGTAGTGCTGTTGATGATTTATTGAGTTTTACTATCTCTAATGAGACATCGATAAAAATAAAAAGTACATCACCAATCAATTTGCCATCAGAAATAATTACTCCGGATGTTACAACCAATTCATCGGCAGAATTTCAAAACAATAAAACCAAGGCAAGTTTGGTAAAAGATGTAAAATTGAGATCTTTAAAATTATCGATTAGTGATCCTGCAGACAAAACGTTTACTTTTTTAAAATCAGTTCATTTATATATATCTACAACCGATTCTGACGAATTAGAATTGGCGTATCAAGACAATGTAAACGCAACAACAAATGAGATTGATTTAATTTGTACAGATAAAAAACTAGATCAATACATAAAGGCCGATAAGTATAAAATTAGAACTAAAGTTACTTTAAAAGAAACGCTTACCAAAGATGTAACCGTAAAAGCAGATATGAAGTTTAGAGTAACTGCGGATCCTTTCTAAAAAAGTTACAAAGTAACAAAGCGACAAAGGTTCAGAGGGAAAAGTATTAAAACTTTGTTCCTCTGAACCTTTGTCGCTTTGAATCTCTAAGAATTACTCCTTTGTAACAATAATAGATGCCTTAAATCCAGCGGCAAGATTATCCCAATAGTCATTGGTTACTAATTGTCCTTTATCATCGTAAACCTGAATTTCGGCAGTATTTCCACCTAAGGTTCCGATATTTAGAGCTTCAAAATCTAGTTTATTAAAACCATCTACCAACACAATTTTGACATCTTTAAAATTAGCCTCTAAAAACAGTTGGTCTCTTATTACTTTATCATTTGAAGATACTTTTACTAAATCGCCGTCAATTGCACCAAAATCACGGAATTTGACAATAAAGTATTGCGATTTTGTTCTAAAATCTCCTAATGAAATATTTCTTTTTACTAAAGTTCCACGTCCTTCTTTTAAGCCTGCATCTTTTAGAGCTTTATTTAAATCTTTTTCCATTTTAGGCACAAAACGATCACCAGGATTAGCAAAATCTGTTTCTGTAGACATGGTAAATTTGCTTTTCTCAACGCCAATTTGCAATTGAGACTTTGGGGTAATTGTCGTATTATCAAAAACATTAGGCGTTTTAATACTCGGAATATCTAAGTTATCTGCTTGTGGATCTTTTACTTCCGGAATAGGTGTCTTTTTGGGTTTTGCACCAAATTTTGGAGCTGCAATGGGCTTGAATTTTGTACCAAATTCAGTCTGTGCTGATACTGTGACAGCAGTAAAAAATAATATGAAAAATAAAATTTGCTTCATTGAAAAAATATTATCGAATGGGCTTTTATAACTTTTATAAAATCAGAGTATAGCATCACAAAAATAGCATAATTTAGTTAGGCGCTACAACTTTAAGACTATTATAACAATATATTAGGCTAATTTTTGGAATCAAAAAACCTGCCAAAAATACGATCTGAAAATTTAAAAGAAGTAATCTCTTAAAAAAAACGGAAAACTCAAAACGAGAGATTTATCTTAAAAAAGCTGACATCATTTTGATAATTAATAAGTTATTCCTAACTTCAATATTTTAATTTACCTTTATTAAAAAATACAAGCAAATGGACTACATTGACTATTATAAAGTATTAGAAATTACGAAATCGGCAACGGAGGCCGAAATCAAAAAAGCTTATCGAAAATTAGCTCGAAAGTATCATCCTGATTTGAATCCGAATGACAAAGAAGCCGAGAAAAAATTCAAAGAAATAAACGAAGCCAACGAAGTTTTAAGCAATCCTGAAAATCGTAAAAAATATGATAAATACGGGAAAGACTGGAAACATGCTGATGAGTTCGAAAAAGCTGGTTATGACCCAAATCAGCAACAATACTCCAGACAACAGCAAGGAGGTCAAAGTTATTCTGATTTTGGAGGAGATTTTTCTGGAAGTGATTTTTCTGATTTCTTTAATTCGATGTATGGTTCTGCCGGAAGAAGTTCAAGAGGAAAAGCCAAATACAGAGGACAAGATTTTAATGCTGAATTGCAATTAGACCTTAAATCAGCCTACACGACCCACAAGCAAAACCTGAGCGTAAACGGTAAGAATATCAGAATCACGATTCCTGCCGGTGTAGAAAATGGTCAGATTATAAAAATTCCAAATCATGGTGCGCCTGGTGCAAATGGAGGTCCAAATGGCGATTTGTACATCACATTTATAGTCGATAATGATCCTGATTTTAAACGTGAAGGCAATAATTTATATGCCGATGTCGATTTGGATTTGTATACTGCTATTTTGGGCGGAGAGATTTATGTAAATACTTTTGATGGAAAAGTAAAAATAAAAGTCGCACCCGAAACTCAACCCGGAACGAAAGTAAAGCTAAAAGGAAAAGGATTTCCGGTATACAAAAAAGAGAATCAATTTGGTGATTTGTATATCACATATACATTAAAAATTCCGACTAAATTATCCCCAAAAGAAAAAGAATTATTTGAAGAATTAGCTAAATTAAGAAAACATGAATAGTAACGACTTAATTCAAATAAAACAGTTTTGTTTGTATCACGAAATTGACAATTCGTTTATAACACAATTGCATAATTATGGTTTGGTAAAAATTGTAATTCTCGAAGAAGATGAATATTTTCAACCGGAACAATTACCTGCTGTCGAAAAAATGATTCGCTTACATTATGATCTCAAAATCAATTTTGAAGGCATTGATGTTATCGCAAATCTATTAACTAAGATCGAAGCATTACAACAAAATCTGACGACAACCCAAAACAAACTAAGACTTTACGAACAGTTTCAAATTAAATAAAAGCAGAGTATTTTTTCGCCACAGATTTCACAGATTAAAATGATTTATGCTGCAATTATTTGCCAGGAATTTTACAATTTTACGTGAATCAAAATGGTGGATATTGGTATAATTGCTTCGCATGTTCGCTATCGCTCGGGTCGTAGCAAAAAGCACTTCAAATAAAATCATTTTAATCTGTGAAATCTGTGGCAAAAGAGAAAAACATCCTTATTAGATACTCAAAATATCACAAAAAAGAAAGATTTACAAAGTGATTTCAAACTAATTACATCCTTTTTCATTTCCATATTTTATAAATTGCAGCGAAATTAACGAACCCGAATTTGTTTTTAACAATGTAAAAACAATTCAAAAAAACATATAAAATGAAAAGAGAAAACATCTTAACAGGATCACCTTGGGAGGACAAAATGGGATATTGCCGTGCAGTAAGAATTGGCAATATTATCGAAGTTTCTGGAACTGTAGCTATTGTTGATGGAGAAAAAGTAAAAGCCGATGACGCTTATGCTCAAACTTATAATATATTAGAACGCGTTGAAAAAGTTTTAGAAGATTTGAATGTAGGAATGAAAGATGTTATTAGAACGCGCATTTTCACTACTAATATTTCGACTTTTGAAGAAGTAGCAAGAGCACACTCAGCATTTTTTAAAGATGTAAAACCTACAACTGGATTTTACGAAATCAGCAAATTAGTTGCTCCCGAATATTTAGTTGAAATTGAATTTACGGCTGTTGTACAATAATTTTTCAGCCACAAATTCACAAATTATTTTTTAGCCACAGATTTAAGGAATTAAAAAAGATTATTTTTGTTTAAATCTTTAAAATTAAAACTCGTTTTTATTCGTGAATTCGTGGCTAAAAAATTAAGTTAATTAATGGCTTTTCAAAACCTAAAACAAATACTACTCACTATTTTCAAATGGATTGTCATTTGTATTTCAATAGGTATTTTATCCGGATCTGCTTCCGCATTTTTCTTAGTTTCTTTAGAGTGGGTTACGCAATTTAGAATTCACCACGACTGGATTATCTGGCTTTTGCCTTTTGGCGGATTATTAGTTGGATTGAGTTATTATTATTGGGGCGAATCTGTTGTAAAAGGCAATAATTTACTACTCGAAGAATACGAAAAACCCAAGAAAGTTATTCCATTTAAAATGGCTCCTTTAGTACTTTTAGGAACCTTACTTACTCATTTATTTGGAGGTTCTGCCGGTCGCGAAGGCACAGCGGTACAAATGGGTGGCGCAATTGCCGATCAGTTCACTAAACTTTTCAATTTAGACAATTCCGAACGCAAAATATTAATTATTCTAGGAATTAGTGCTGGTTTTGCATCGGTTTTTGGAACTCCCTTGGCAGGCGCTATTTTTGCTCTTGAAGTTTTATATTTTAGTAAAATAAAACTTAAAAGCATTATTTTATCTTTTGTAGTCGCTTATACTGCTTATTTTACTGTAGAATTTTGGCAAATAAAACATACACATTATAGCATTCCTGTTGTTCCCGAAGTTAGTTTTAGTAGTTTATTTTACACTATATTTTTAGGTCTTTTATCTGGTTTGGCTGCTTTATTATTTGCAAGAAGCACCCATTTTTGGAGTTCTCTTTTTTCGAATATTAAATATCCTCCATTACGACCTTTTATTGGAGGAATCATTTTAGCTATTGCATTTGCTGGTTTTGGATTCACACAATTTTCTGGTCTTGGTGTTCCTTTTATTGTTGACTCCTTTAATCACCCAAATGCATGGTATGATTTTCTTCTTAAAATTCTCTTTACTGGATTTACTTTAGGTGCCGGTTTTAAAGGAGGTGAAGTAACACCGTTGTTTTTTATTGGAGCAGCTTTGGGTAGTGCGTTATTTCTCATAATTCCGTTGCCAATTGCTTTTTTAGCAGGTTTAGGTTTTGTCGCAGTATTCTCTGGTGCCACCCACACTCCTATCGCTTGTACAGTTATGGGAATGGAACTTTTTGGAATCCAACCCGGAATTTTCATTGCTATTGCCTGCACAATTGCATACTTTTCGTCTGGTTCTGTTGGAATTTACAAATCACAAATTGTAAAAGGAGCTAAATATAAATTGTATCAAAAGTGGCTTTAATTTAGTTTTTAGTCACAGTCAACAGTCTCACTTTTCACCAAAACTTCAAATTGATTGCTTCTAAAGAACTTAAACGTACCGACATAAAAAATCCGTTTAAATCTGTATGTTCGCACTAGCGAATCCGTTTTATCTGTACATGTTTTTTTTATTTTCAAAATCAATACAATTTCAAATACTAAAAACCACAACTAAGAACTGTGACTGTGATTGAAAACTGTAAACTGTGACTAAAAACTCAGACTGCGACTGCGAACTTATAAAAGTGTGTTAATCTGTAAAATGATTTCAACATTACATTAAAAAAATGTAAATTCGCACACTATGAAAATACAAGATATTCAAGCGATACAATTATTACTCGCTACCCCAAAAAAAATTGCCATTATCCCACATAGAGGCCCTGATGGCGATGCTATGGGCTCAACCTTAGCTTTATACCACTTTTTATTAAAAAACAATCACCAGCCAACTGTGATTGCACCAAACGATTTTCCTGATTTCTTAGCTTGGCTTCCAGGTTCTGAAACCGTAAAAATATTTGAAAAAGACACTGAAAATTGCACCAAGATCTTACAAGAAGCAGAGTTAATTTTCACACTCGATTTTAATGCTTTTCATCGTACTGGCGAAATGGAACATACGCTAGCCAAACTAACTGCTCCATTTATCATGATTGATCATCATCAAAAACCGGATGATTATGCAGCTTATATGTACTCAGATACTTCATTTGGATCTACTTGCGAAATGGTCTATAATTTTATTTCATTTTTAGACAAAAAAGAAGATTTAGATAAAACAATTGCAACTTGCATTTATACTGGAATTTTAACGGATTCGGGGTCGTTTCGTTTTCCGGGAACCACAGGAAATACGCATCGAATTATTGCCGAATTAATTGATCTAGGTGTTGAAAATACTCAAATTCCTGTTTTATTATTTGATAACAGCTCTTATAGCCGTTTACAATTATTAGGTCGCGCTTTACAGAATTTAAAAATTCTTGAAGCACACAAAACATCTTACACTTCACTTACGCAAGATGAGTTGGATTCTTTTAATTATGTAAAAGGTGATACTGAAGGAATTGTTAATTATGGCCTAAGCATAAAAGGTATTGTTTTTACTGCTATTTTTATCGAAAATAAAGACGAGAAAATCATTAAAATATCGTTCCGTTCGCAAGGCGGATTTGACGTAAATCAGTTTGCTAGAGATCACTTTAACGGTGGTGGACATAGTAATGCAGCTGGCGGACGATCTGATGTTTCGATGGAAGAAACCTTGAAAAAATTTGAAGATTTAGTCACTAAACTAAAAATATAATTCAATTATGAACTACTTAAAACTAAGCATTTGCGCCCTACTTTTTGCTGTTTTATTTGTTAGCTGTAAACAGCACGAAGAAGCCAGAAGACCTATTTCTCAGGCTTCAGGTACTTTTATGAAAAAATCAGTTGACAGAAATAAAAAGTTAGTAGCTAATGAAGAAGATGTCATCAAAAAAATAATCAAAAATAACCCTAAAGCAAAATATTACGCTACAAGAAAAGGTTATTGGTTTACTTATGATGAAAAAAGCACAACCGAAACGGCATCACCTCGAAAAGGAGATATTGCTTATTTTAATTTAGAAGTAAAAGACATCAACGGAAAAATTATTTATTCTGAAGCTGATCTTGGTCCACAAACTTATTATGTTGATAAGCAAGACATCATGATGGGATTGCGTGACGGAATTAAGTATATGAAAAAAAATGAAACGGTTACTTTCTTGTTTCCGTCTCACATTGCTTACGGATATCATGGAGACAATAAAAAAATAGGAACTAATCAGCCTTTAATCTGTACTGTTACACTTCGTAATTTTGTTCCAGATCCAGCAGCAAAACCAGCACCACTAGTTGGTCAAACGCCAAAAACGATTACTCCAAAAGCTCCTGTTCAAACTAAAAAAGATACAATAAACCCATAAAAAACAACATTTTAAAAATGAAAAAAAGTATTTTATTATTGCTATTAGCCGTTGGCTCATTTTATTCTTGTAAAAACGAACACAGCAACTTGCCTGATGGTTTATATGCCGACATTGAAACTAATAAAGGACATATTATTGTTGAATTAGACTATAAAAAAGCTCCTGTTACTGTAGCTAATTTTGTAACCTTAGCCGAAGGTAAAAATGAATTTGTAACAAAAGATTATTTAAAAGGTAAACCATTTTATGATGGTCTAAAATTTCATAGAGTTATTGACGGTTTCATGATTCAAACGGGAGATCCTGAAGGAACTGGTTCTGGAGATACCGGATATAAATTTAAAGATGAAATTTCAGATTTAAGATTTGATAAAGGTGGTGTATTAGCAATGGCTAATAACGGACCTGGAACAAACAGCAGTCAGTTTTTTATCACACACGTTGAAACTCCATGGTTAGACGGGAAACACACTATTTTTGGTCATGTTGTTGAAAAAGGTCAGGAAGTAGTAAACCAAATCAAACAAGATGATAAAGTTCTTTCTGTAAAAATTATCAGAAATGGCGAAGCTGCTAAAAAGTTTGATGCTGTTAAAGTATTTCACGACTACTTTTCGGAAATAGCAAAAGATCAAAGTAAGATTGCAGGAGTTCAAGCAGAAAAAGTTGCTTATTTTGCATCTGTAAAACCAAAAACAACTAAAACAAGTTCAGGTTTACAATTTTTAATTACTGAAAAAGGAACAGGCAAAAAACCTGCAACAGGAACTCAATTATACATTCATTACTCAGGTTTCTTAGAAAACGGAACTTTGTTTGATTCAAGCGTAGAAGAAGTAAATAAAGCGTTTGGTAAATTTGATGCAGCAAGAGCAGAACAAAAAGGTTACCAGCCAATTCCATTTCAAGCTGGTCGTAAAGACGGTATGATTCCGGGATTTATTGAAGGAATCGAACAACTTTCATTTGGAGATAAAGCAATTTTATTTATTCCATCTCATTTAGCTTACGGACCAACTGGTGCCGGAGATGCAATTCCACCAAATGCTAATATTATTTTCGAAATTCAATTATTAGAAAAGCCACAATAATTTTTTAAAAGTTCAACATAGACATAAATTCGGAACTCATGAAGTTTAAATTTTTATTTTTATTTTGCTTGGCAGTAGTCAATATCCAAGCCCAAACAACAAAAAAACCAGTTGCTAAACCAAAAGCTCCTGCAACAAAAGCAGTAACAAAATCAACTTCTCAAGCAGATCCTAATGATGGTATCTTTGCAACAATTTCAACAACAAAAGGTGATATCGTTCTATCTTTAGAATACGTAAAAACACCCGTTACTGCAGCTAATTTTATTTCTTTGGCAGAAGGTAAAAATCCTAATGTAAAAGTGGAAAGATTGAAAGGAAAACCATTTTACGATGGTTTAAAATTTCATAGAGTTATCAATGACTTTATGATTCAGGGAGGAGATCCGGACGGAAATGGTTCTGGAGGTCCAGGATATTCGTTTAAAGATGAATTTGTCGAAGAATTAAAATTCGAAAAAGGTGGCGTTCTTGCAATGGCTAATTCTGGTCCTGCTACAAACGGAAGCCAATTCTTTATCACACACAAAGAAACTCCTTGGTTAAACGGAAAGCACACTATTTTTGGTCATGTGGTTTCAGGAATGGACAATGTCAATAAAATTGTTCAGGATGATATTATGACAAAAATTACCATTACTCGTAAAGGTGCAGCGGCTAAAAAATTTGATGCCGTAAAAGTTTTGGCTGATGATGCTAAGAAACAAGATGCAAAAAAAGCAGAAGCTCAAAAAGTAATAACTCAAAAAGCAGCTTATTTTGCCGCTACTAAAGCTAAAGCAACCACAACTGCATCTGGTTTAAAATATGTTATCACACAAAAAGGAAGTGGTGTTAAAGGTGCTGAGGGATCTAATATTTATTTCCATTACGCTGGATACTTTGAAGACGGAAAACTTTTTGACAGCAGTATGGCTAACGTAGCCAAAGCTTACGGTCAATATGATGCAAATCGTGATGCTCAAAAAGGATATCAGGCTTTTTCTTTTGCAGTGGGTAAAAAAGACGGTATGATTCCTGGTTTCCTTGAAGCTCTGGATATGATGACTGATGGTGAAAAAGCAATATTCTTTCTTCCATCAAATTTAGCATACGGCGAAAAAGGTGCAGGAAATGTTATTCCTCCAAAAACAACTTTGGTTTTTGAAATTGAAACGTACAAAGAGCAACCTACAAAGTAGTTTTTAAATTCTTTACTGACATAAAATGAACCGCCAAGATATTCTCTTGGCGGTTTTTTATTTTATACTAATTCTATCAAATCTGCAATTTTAGAACTTCTTAAAAGAGCAAAAACAAAGTAATATTAACGTTTGTACATATTTTCTATTAAATCCTAAACAAAATAACTTACCTTTGCCGGCTTTAATTTTTTAAAACAAACAAGTTAAGATGTCACAAAATCACGTTTTAAAAGGAGTATTTTTTGTTGCTTTAGGAGCTACAACTTACGGAATGTTAGCCACTTTTGTAAAAATGGCTTATTCTGAAGGATATACTACAGCCGAAGTAACAACCTCTCAATTTGTATTAGGAATTCTTGGTATTTTACTTATAAATGCCTTCCAGAAAATAAAACATAAAGAGAATGTTGTAAAAGCGACACCAAAAAATATCTTTAGTTTAATGCTTGCCGGTACTTCATTAGGTATGACAAGTTTGTTTTATTATTTGGCTGTAAAATATATTCCGGTTTCTATTGGTATTGTTTTATTGATGCAGACCGTTTGGATGGGTGTTCTACTTGAAATGATTTTAGAAAAAAAATTACCTTCAAAACAAAAGGTTATTGCCGTAATTATTGTCCTTGTAGGAACAGTTTTGGCGACGAACATTTTAAACAACGAAATAAAATTAGACTGGAGAGGTATTGCCTGGGGTGTTTGTGCTGCAGCATCTTTTACTACAACTATGTTTACTGCAAATCGTGTCGCTACAGAAATTTCTTCGGCGCAACGTAGTTTATACATGCTTTTGGGTGGTGCAATAATTGTATTTTCGTTTGCATTTGCGACACAAATAACACCTTTTAACTTGACGATTTTTGCTAAATGGGGAATTATCCTTGCTCTTTTTGGAACAATTATCCCTCCTATGCTTATGAATATAGGATTTCCATTAACGGGAATTGGTTTAGGAAGTATTGTTTCTGCACTTGAACTTCCTGTTTCTGTAATGATGGCATTCGTATTACTAAACGAAAAAGTTATCTTAATTCAGTGGGTTGGAATTGTTCTTATCATTTTGGCCATTATTATTATGAACGTAAATTTTAAGCGTAAAAACTAGCCAATTTTAAACAGCCTTAAAAAAAAGAGCCTTGTAATGTAATAATTGTTAATTTTTTTATAAATTCGTGATAAACAATAACATATCATGAATTTACCTTGGCATTTATATTTAATGGCTTTTCTTTATATAATTGCTGGAATTAATCATTTTAGGAACCCTAAAATGTATCTTAAAATAATTCCTCCTTTTTTTAAAAACCCAAATTTAATAAATATTTTAAGCGGAGCATCTGAGATAATACTAGGTGTTCTGCTAACATTTTCTGTCACAACACGTTTTGCTGCGTGGGGAATTATTGCTTTGTTAATTGCAGTATTCCCAGCAAATTTATTTATGTTTCAAAATAAAAAAGCAAGTTTTAATTTACCAAAATGGATTTTATTTGTACGTTTGCCCTTACAATTGGTTCTGATTTTTTGGGCATACCAATATACCCTTTAACGATCAACTATTAATTAAAATTATTTATTATGAAAAAATTATTTGCAGAGTTTTTTGGAACTTACTGGCTAGTTTTTGGAGGTTGTGGAAGCGCACTTTTTGCTGCTGGAATTCCTAACTTAGGAATTGGTTTTGCTGGTGTTGCACTGGCTTTTGGTTTAACAGTACTTACGATGGCATATGCTGTTGGGCACATTTCTGGTGGACATTTTAATCCGGCTGTATCATTTGGTTTATGGGCTGGTGGAAGATTCCCCGCAAAAGATCTTTTACCTTACATCATTTCGCAATGTGTAGGCGCACTTGCAGCAGCAGGAACTTTATTTATCATTTGGACTGGTAAAGCAGGAAATGCAATCAACAACACACAAGCCGGTGCCTTTGCATCTAATGGCTATGGCGCATTTTCGCCTGACGGATATTCATTACAATCTGCTTTTATTGCGGAGTTTGTATTGACATTGTTTTTCTTATTAGTTATTTTGGGAGCAACAGATAAATTTGCAAACGGAAGATTTGCAGGTATTGCTATTGGTTTAGCCTTAACGCTTATTCACTTAATTAGTATTCCTATTACAAATACTTCTGTGAATCCTGCAAGATCATTATCTCAAGCAATTTTTGCTGGTGGAGAACCATTATCGCAAGTTTGGTTGTTTTGGGTTGCTCCAATATTAGGCGCAATAGTAGCAGGATTTATCTACAAAACACTACTGCAAAATCACGCCGAAGCATAATCGATTTTTATTTGTAACCTCTAAAATTTATCAAATATGGAATTTTTATATTTCTTACTTATTGGCGCAATATCTGGATGGTTAGCAGGTCAGATATGGAAAGGCGCAGGTTTTGGATTACTAGGTAATATTATCGTTGGAATCATTGGCGGAATTATTGGTGGCTGGATTGCTGGCAAACTAGGTATAGGTGGCGGCGGGCTTTTATGGCAAATTATAATTGCTGTTGGTGGAGCCTGGGTTTTGCTATTCATCATTAGTTTGATCAAAAAAGCATAAAACATTCTATTACATAATAACTTTTAAAAGAGAAAATCAAATATATTTATATTCGGTTTTCTCTTTTTACTTTATAAGAATTCCTCTGTTGGTCCTTTAGTTTCATTTAAACTTTAATTTTATGAATGATATAATTGCTTATTTCAGTACGATTCCGTCTTCGCATAGAAGTTTAATTCTGGTTGGTGGAATTACTATTTTTTGGCTTATCGAGAATACCTTTCCTCTTTTTCAAATGCAGTACAAAAAATGGCAGCATGCAGGAATCAACTTCTTTTTAACCTTCACAACAATTATCGTCAATTTTGTATTAGCCTTTATTTTAATAAAAACAGCGAACTGGACAACTGTACATCATTTTGGCATTTTACAATGGTTACCAACATTACCAATGTGGTTGTATACATTAACGGGATTACTTTTATTAGACTTAATTGGTGCCTATTGTGCACATTATGTTCAGCACAAAATAAAGTTTTTATGGAGATTTCATCTCATTCACCATACTGATACCTGGATCGATACTACGACCGCAAACAGACATCATCCAGGCGAAAGTATCATTCGGTTTATTTTTACCACTCTAGGAGTTTTAATCGTTGGAAGTCCCATGTGGATGGTTTTCTTATATCAGAGTTTATCTGTCGTTTTTTCACAATTTAATCACGCCAATATTTCTTTGCCAAATAAACTCGATCATTATCTAAGTTATTTTATTATTTCGCCTAATATGCATAAAGTACATCATCATTATGTTTTACCTTATACGGATAGTAATTACGGGAACATTTTTTCGATATGGGATCGTCTTTTTGGCACTTTTACAACATTACCCAAAGATCAATTGATTTATGGTGTAGACACTCATATGGCTCCTGAAGAAAACAACAAATTGAAAAATTTGTTACAAATACCGTTTCAAAAATCAAGATCTGTAAAAAACAGTTAAAATCCTGAAAAAAAACACACTTCATCGAACCAAGTAATTATTTTTTTTATTAATATTGATACTTAAATTGAAAATCAATCTATTAATCATTAACCCCTATTTTGAATTAATTTTCACGTGATGAAAAAGAGTAACCGCAAAGAATTGAATTGGGAACAAACGGAAAGACTTGTTTCGTTAGCATTAGAAGAAAAAAATCCATTTGAGATCATTAAAAAAGAATTTGGATTGGCAGAAAAAGAAGTTCTGGAAATCTTGAAAAAGAAAATGCCTCTTGAAAAATTTGAGATGTGGAAAAAGAAGGCAACAGCAAATAAACCAAAACCAAAACAAGTTAAGATAGATGATTTTGACGAGGATTTGGATGGCAAATACTATATAAAAAATAAGCTAGACTAAAACATAGAACTCCTGGAATTCAGGAGTTTTTTTTATTTTTAAATTAAATGTAACTTTTTCACCTCTTGTAAGTCAAATAGCAATAACTAAACTCATATAAATGAAAAAAATTCTTTACACCTTAGCTCTTGCTGCAACGCTTTGGAGCTGTAAAACCGGAAGCTCAACCGGTGCCGCAAAAAGTAATACTGTAGAGGTTAATATAAATCTTGTTGATGTAAAAGATGATAAGGTTTTGGTAACTGTTACGCCTCCGCAAATAAAAACTGACGAAGTTGTTTACAGTATTCCAAAAACAGTTCCGGGAACTTATTCTACAGATAATTACGGTAAATATTCAGATGGTTTTAAGGCTTTTGATGCCAAAGGAAATGAATTGACTGTAAAGAGAATTGACGATAATTCATGGTCCATCTCTGACGCTAAAAAATTAAAAAAAGTTACTTATTTGGTTGGCGATACTTTTGATACTGAAAAAGGTACAGGATTTGGCAATGATGACGTTTTTTCACCAGCTGGAACCAATATCAACGCAGGAGTTAACTTTATGGTTAATACACATGGCTTCGTAGGTTATTTTCAAGATAAACTAGACGTTCCTTACAAAGTTACTATTACACATCCTGAAACGCTTTGGGGAGCAACTTCAATGACTGATGAAGATGCCAGTAAAACCAGCGATGTATTTACAACACCACGTTATGCAGTTTTAGTCGAAAATCCAATTATGTATTCCAAACCAGACTACACGACTTTCAATGTAAACGGAATGGATATCTTGATTGCTGTTTATTCTCCTACAGGAAAATTTACTGCCGAAAGTATTACTCCGGAAATGAAAACAATGATGACGGCGCAAAAAAACTTTTTAGGAAAAGTAAATTCTACTAAAAAATACTCTGTTTTATTGTATTTGTCTACTATGGCAAAAGATGATGCACATGGTTTTGGAGCTTTAGAACATCCAACAGCTACAACTGTTGTTTTACCGGAATCTATCCCAAAAGACAAATTGGTAGAATCAATGAAAGATGTTGTTTCGCATGAGTTTTTTCATATCGTAACTCCGTTAACGATTCACTCAAAAGAAATTCAGTTTTTTGATTACAATGCCCCAAAAATGTCTGAACATTTATGGATGTATGAAGGTGTTACAGAATATTTTGCAAACCTTTTTCAAATCAATCAGGGTTTAATTAATGAGTCTGAATTTTATACTCGTATTGCTGATAAAATCGAACAGGCGAAAGCTTTAAATGATACAATGTCGTTTACTGTTATGAGCAAAAATGTTTTAGAACAACCGTACAAAGATCAATACTTAAACGTATATCAAAAAGGGGCTTTAATTGGAATGTGTATTGACATTATTATTAGAGAAAAGAGCAATGGCGAAAGAGGAATTCTAGATTTAATGCACAAACTATCTAATGAATATGGTATTGAAAAACCATTTAACGATAATGAACTTTTTGCTAAAATTACTGAATTGACTTACCCTGAAGTTGGAGAATTCTTAAATAAATATGTTGCCGGAACAACTCCAATTCCTTACGATTTTTATTTGGCAAAAATTGGTGTAGGCAAAGCCTCAGAAAAGGTTCCGGGATCAATTTTCATAAAAGGACAAACTCCATATATTGGCGTTGACAAAGCTACCAAAGCAATAAGTGTTCGTCCTGGTGATTTGAATGTATTTTTTACTAATTTAAATCTTAAAGCTGGTGACGTGATTCTTGATGTAAATAACAAAACGTACAACTTAGATAATATTTATGATTTGATTACTGAAAGTGAAAATTGGAAAGAAAATGATCCAATTACAATTAAAATCAAACGTGACGGTAAAGAGCAAACTATAAAAGGAACTGTGAAAGTACCATTTGAAGAAAAAGAAACTTTTAAAGCTACAGATGCTTCAAAAGAGAAACTTAAAAATGCATGGTTAAAAGGGTAATTTCTTTTGATTAAAACAAAAAAAACCGACAAGTGATTGTCGGTTTTTTTGTTTTTATTCAGATTGCATTTGATCTGTCAGACTGAGCGAAGTCGAAGTCCCACAAAGTGATTCAGCAAACGTGACTTCGACTTCGCTCAGTCTGACAAATATTGTATTTATTTCTTAACTGGAAATTTCCAATCAAATTCGTCTTTATCATTGATAATAGCTCCAATTTCGAATTTTACAACTTCGTCAAATTCTGTTTGAAGGATAAACCAATTGTCTTCGTTGAAATAATTCTCAAAAGTATCAAACGTTTCCTGCGTGAATTTTGTAATTCCTTTGGTTGCTAAATCTTTCTTTACATCGGCAATTTTTCTTCCGATTAGTTTGAACCCAAAAACTTCTAAATCATTGCTAGAAGCTACTAAATAACCTAATTTCAAGTCTTCTTCCTGATAAAATGTCAATCTGATTTTATGTTTATTGTATACAAAAATCCCATTATCATCTTCGTCTACATAATTTTTATCAGGCTTTCCTAAAGCAGCCGTTACATCGTTTTGCTTCATTCCGAAAAGCAATTTATCAATTCCTGATTTTAGATTTATTTTCATATTTACTTTTATTTAAAGTGCAAATTTCGTGAAGTTTTTTTAAACTCCATGATGATTCTTTTTTATTATTTTTTTTCGCCACGAATTACACTAATTATCGCGAATTATTTTTTTACCTCAGTATGTGTTATGTACTAGATGAAAATCCAGCTCTACACTACAGCTCTTTTTAAATTTAAAGCCTCTGTTTTAAATTTTCTTTTACCTCAGCAAACCATTCGTTTCTAAGAATACTCAACACGATAGAATCGCGACGAACTTCACTGTTTGCTGTTGGCATGTGACTGCGTAAAACGCCTTCAACTTTGCAACCGATGCTTTTCATGGCGGCAATACTTCGTTCGTTATTATTATCGGCACGGAATTCTACACGTTCCATTTCGAGTGTTTCAAAAGCGAATTGAAGCAATAAAAATTTGCAATGTTTGTTGAGCCCTGTTCCTCTAAATGCAGAACCATACCAAGTAAAACCTAATTGCAGGGTTTTGAATTCGAGATTCATGTCGTAAAAACGGGTTGAACCTGCGTATTTTTGAGATTTTTTATCGAAAACTATAAATGGAAATTCTTTTTGATTTTCTCTCGCTTTTATAGCTAATTGAATATAGTTGATCAGGTTTTCTTTTCCGTCTGCACCTACTAATGAATATTTCCAGGTTTCTGGTTCGTTGATCGAAATTTCTAATAGATTATCGACATCAGTTTCTTGTAATGGACGCAATAAAACTAGATCATCTTCTAAAATAACATTGTCTGAGAATTTGAATTTTGGCATTGAAGTCATATTTTATCTGTATATCTATGGAATCTTAATAAAGTTTTACGATGTTTTCTTTATATAAATAATTCGATTCTTAAATTATTTAACTGATTTGATAGCTCTAATTTGCCAAAGAATACCCAGAAATAATCCAATTGCACCTCCTAAATAACTAAAACTATGCATTTCAGAAACTGCAATAAAGTTTTTGACATTATGAACCTCAAGTGGAAAACAACAGTTAGAGTCTAATCTTGAAAAACCAAGAAAACCATAACACAAGCCAATAAGACCAAATATTAGTGAAGTGCCTAATACAACTAAAGTAGCTCCTTTTATACTTTTTATCATTTGCCTGACATCTGAGTGAAATAAGCTTATCGTTGCAAATACAAAACCGGTAACTAATCCCATCCACCAAGTTGACCATGCTCCAATTATTGAAGCTGTTAATCTTGGAGTGTCTTGCCCATATTGAACAAAACCAAACCTTTCAAACATTAGTTTTGTAAAAAACTCATCAGAAATTGTATATGTAAATTGATTATGTACAATACCATAAAAAATCGCTATTATAACACTTAAAAGAATGGAAGCTATAAATACCGACGCTTTTTTCATCAATTTTCAAATATCAAAATAAATAGTTTACTCACTCATTTCATCGTAACGTTCCGGAACTTGAGGATCGTATAATGGACATTTGAATTCTTCCATTATCTCAACTAATTTATTCATCGTTTTGCCTTCGGTTCCGTAACAATCTATTTTTACACTTTGTGGTGTTGTTATAACTTGAAATGCTCCTTTTCCTGAATTATTTTTCCAGCTATTTTCGTCGACTCTCTCCCATTGCGAGAATACGGAGGCGATTCTATTCATGATTACCTCAACCGGAAGTGTTTCCAGACCTTCGACATCTTCTCTTTCTACAAGTGCTTCATAAACCTCTTGGTGGTTTAGGTAAACTTCTTCTAAATATCTCCAAAAAAGTAATTCGTACATAGCTTGGTGTTTTTTAGCCCCGATAGAAGTGAAAATCCTTTTATCTGCCGCGGCGGATAAAAGATTGTAACGGATAGCGGGATTAGCTCCTAAAAAAGCTAATTATTAATAAAAAAGGTTCTGTTGTAAACTCCAGTATATAAAACCTTTGCAACTCAGTCCCGAAATCTCGGGATTGTAACTTTGTAACTTAAAAAAATTAATACTCGAATGTTCCGTATTCGCTGGTAATAGTAAGTTTTTTAGCATCGGCTGCTTCTACTCTACCTACGATTTGTGCATCGACATTGAATGATTTTGAAATCGCAATAATATCTTGTGCAATGTTTTCCGGAACGTAAATTTCCATACGGTGACCGCAATTGAAAACTTGATACATTTCTTTCCAATCTGTTTTTGATTGCTCTTGAATTAACTTGAACAATGGCGGAACCGGAAATAAATTGTCTTTTATAATGTGTAAATTTTGAACGAAATGTAAAATTTTAGTTTGTGCTCCTCCACTGCAATGTACCATTCCGTGAATTTCGTTTGGTGTGTAGGTGTCTAAAATTTTCTTAATAATTGGTGCATAAGTACGAGTTGGAGAAAGTACTAATTGACCAGCATTTATTGGGCTATCTTCTACGGTATCTGTTAAGTTTACCTGACCTGAATAGATTAATTCTTCTGGTACAAGTGCATCATAACTTTCTGGATATTTTTTGGCTAAATATTTACCAAAAACATCGTGACGGGCAGATGTTAAACCATTACTTCCCATTCCGCCATTGTAGCTTTTTTCGTAAGTTGCCTGACCAAAAGAGGTTAAACCAACAATTACGTCACCTGCTTTAATATTAGCATTATCAACAACATCTGCACGTTTCATGCGAGCGGTTACTGTTGAATCTACGATTATGGTACGAACTACATCTCCAACATCGGCAGTTTCTCCTCCTGTTGAATGAATGGTTACTCCAAATGATTTTAATTCGTTGATTAATTCTTCGGTTCCGTTAATGATTGCTGAAATAACTTCGGCAGGAATTAAGTTTTTATTTCTTCCTATTGTAGACGAAAGTAAAATATTATCTGTTGCTCCAACACATAACAAATCATCAATATTCATGATTAATGCATCTTGAGCGATTCCTTTCCAAACCGAAATATCTCCTGTTTCTTTCCAATACATATACGCCAAAGACGATTTTGTACCTGCTCCGTCGGCGTGCATAATCAAGCAGTGATCTTCGTCCTGTGTTAAATAATCAGGAACAATTTTGCAAAATGCTTGAGGAAATAAACCTTTATCGATATTTTTTATGGCGTTGTGTACGTCTTCTTTTGATGCCGAAACACCTCTTTGCGCGTACCTTTTGCTAGAATCTGAACTCATGTAACTTAGTTTGTGTTGATGTGGTGCAAAGATAATCTCTTTTTTTAATTCTTTGATTGATTCGTGTGTCTGTTTCACAAAAAAATCGGCAGTTTGCTATAACTGCCGATTTTCTGCAATAAAATTGGTTATAAAAAAATTGGTCTTTACGGTTATTCCCAGTCTGGCATAAAGTATCCTGCAAACAAAACGACTCGTGAGTCTGTTACTGAGATACCACTTTTAACGATGTTTTTTACTGATACACCATCATTTGAGGTGTTTGTAAAAATAACTTCGGCTTCATTTGGCGAATATCTGGCGTCATAATCGTTTGTTCCCGCTGGTTTGTTGCCAATAATTGCTGTTGCTGTTGCTGTTGTTAAATTGTATTCGAAAATTCTGCTGTCGAGTTGTCTGTAATTCTGATTTTCATACTCTGAAACATCTCTAGAATAAAGCAGTTTTTGTCCGGTCACAGAAAAATTTAATCCGCTTGTAGCTCCTTTATATCCTGAAAGTACTTGACTGAGCACATTTCCTGAAGTGTCTATGATATAAATTTCGACATTGTAGCCACTAACATCATTTACTTTTAATGCGATTTTTGTTCCGTCATTGCTCCAATCGCATTCTGAAATAAATTTACCTGTTGGTGTTTTGTAAATTTGTGCCAGACCGCTTCCGTTGTTATTTATTTTATACAATTTGTCAAAACTTGGATAAATAATTTCACTTCCGGAAGCATTCCAACTGAAACCAACAAAATCTGAATTAAAACCGTTTATTGGAACTGAGTTTGTAATTTTTGTAACTCCGGAACCGTCTTCATTCATGGTGTAAATATGATTTTGTCCTCCGCTAGATCTTATAAAAGCAATTTTTCGGACTTGTGTATTTCTTCTTGGTCTCCAATTATTTGTTTCCAAACCTGTAAGCTGGTATTTATTTCCTGCATCATCAATAGAATAAATTACATTATTATCACCTACTTTATTTACGCCTAAAAATCGCGTAGCAGGAAATGTCGATGTTGTAAATGAACTTACTGCACTCAAAATATCAACATTTACGCCGTCATTTGCCGTTACTTGCCAGAAATATTTAACACCATACAATAATCCTGTTAGGGATAGTTTTTTGTCTTTAATACCTGTAAACACCTTTACATCGGTATTAGCATCATTTCGCAAAGTAACACTAAAGGTCAATACATCATTATCCGGATCTGTAGCAGTCCAAACCAGATCGAGTGCAATGTTTTGGCTAACTGCATTATCTGTAGGTGTTGTTAAAACTGGTATTGCGGGCGGCTTGTTATTTGTTGTCGATTTTTTTAGCTCGAATATAACTTCTGCTGTATTATTGGCAGTTACTGATACTGATTCGAATTTTGCAACATAACCGTCTTTTTGGGCCTGAAAAGAATATTCTCCAATGGGTACTTTACTCATTACAAATTTCCCATCTGCATCTGTAAAAATGGTTCCCGAAGTAGGACTTGAAGTAATTTTTACATTTTCCATTGGCTCAAAGGTATCTGCTATCACAACTCTTCCGGTAACAGTACCGTACCCAACTTGGTCTACTTTTTCTTCGCTACAAGAACTTAGCACTATAAAAAAAAGAAAACATAATTTAAAATATAAGTTATTCATAATCTTCGCTTTAAATTATTTCAAAATGCTATTTTTTACTTTTATTTTTATTACTCGAAAAATAGTACGTAACTCCTAGTCCAAATTTATAGTAGTAATCGTCTCTGACTCCTGCTACCAGATAATCTAAATTATCTGAAAAATTGATATCATACTCTCCAAATAATTTTATCCCAATTGAATTAGAAACCAGATATTCTACTCCTGCACCAAATTGTACTTTCGAATGTGTATTTTCAAACTTCTTATTCATTCCAAAACCTCCACCTCCATATATATAAGGGCTAAATTTATCTTTTGGAAGCAGTAAAAGTTCCAAATTCAGGTCAAAAGTCAAATACCCTACGTCGATTATATCTTTATTAGCCAATAAAACGGCATTTGTAGAACCGCTAATATTAAGACCAGGGGTAATAAAGTATTTTAAGGCTCCTCTTCCCATAGGTTTTAATACCGGATTTGCATAATCTCCATCAACAAGTGAGGTTCCGCCTGCTATTTCGATAGCAAACTTAGAGCGTCGTGGTTCAAGTTCTCGACCATATAAAGCAGTGCGATCTGCCACTTCATTTTCGACTGCATATTTTTTCATAGTAGCATCCAATTCTGCCGGAGTTGCATCTGCCAGCCAAATGTTGTCCTGAATTCCTTCTAAAACCATCGATTGAACGGCTTTTTCAATGGCTTCGGTAACTGCCATATGAACGGGTTCGTTTGTTGTATATCCTGTTTCTACTTCTAAGAGTCTTTTAAAACTTACATATTTAAACAAACTTTCGTCTATGGCTTGCGATAAGATTGTTTTTGAAACGTAAACTGATTTTAAAATTTTTCCGTTTGAAGTCGAAACCATTCTCAAGTAAACTGTTACTCGATCCTGACGGTATTTTATAGAACCTCCTGTACCAAAGTATCTTGCCCCAAAACCTCCTGTGATAATATTAGAATCGTACGAAATAATTCCGCCCTCTAATAAAACCCCGGCGTATAACAATGGCGTTAATTGTGGTTCATTTGGATTTGCGTTTTTTGAATACTCTTGTCTTGTAGATCGAATCAGGTTTCTTTCCTGCAATAAGTTTCCAATATTTTCGCGTTCGATTGGTATAAACCATTTAGAATCCTCTAAGGCTTTTAGCAATATTGAAGTTGCGCCCTGAGTCACGGCGGTACTAAAATTGCTTCCGTTTTCCTGAGGTTTATATTGTCCTGTTTGATCTCTAAATTTATAAACTCCAACCACAATTTGTTCTTTTGGTTTTGGAAGTTCTTTTAATAGAGAAGTTGCTGGTGTGCTTTCGCCCAGAACTGCTTTTTCTACTCCGGTTGGCTGATTGTAAAACGCACCGCAGCCAGAAAATAAAAGGACTAATAACAGTGTTAAGTAGTTATTTACTCTCATTATTATTATTTATTTGGAATGATTACTTGCGTCTGTTCTCCTGTAGTTGTATCTAATATATTGACCGATAGACCTTCGGATGAAGGATAGATATCGACAGAATAACTTCCAAAGGTGTATGAACCTACAGAAAGACCGTTTGTTCCAAATTGTTGTTTATAAAGTGAGCTTGAGATCTGACTTAACAACTGGGCATTTAAACTTGCTTTAAATTGCTCCAAATCTGTTTTTTGTGGCGTAACTGCTGTTTTATCTTTTAATTTATTTTGAGATTCAGCGCTATTTAATAGCCACTGGTAATTAAAAGTATCACCGCCGAACGCAGGATTTACAGGCTTGTAAACGAATGCTTGCGATCTGACAAAAGGTGAAAGCAGAAGAAATAATGAGAGGCTTAAAATAAATTTCATGACCTTAATGATAAAATTAATACTGAGTGAAATACTTGCGTTGCTTTTCTAAATCTTTCAAGTAGTAAATAGTTGCATTTATAGATTCCTGAGCTACCGCTTCTAAAAATTCATCGTCCGGTCGTACTAAAAAATCATATATAACAGTGTTGTCTATCGAAACGGTTATTTTTGTATTTCTTCCAAAACTGTATTCTTCCGTTATAACAACTATTTTTTTTGCATTTATTCCAATATCATTGTACTTGTAATAATACTTATCGTAAAAATCTTTTCCCATTTTGGTTTTGGTATCATCGGTTACAATACCTCTTAACTCAAATCCATCAACGGGCATAATTATTACATCATCTTTTTTTTTTCTTCACCCAGAACCACTCTGTCTTTTGCTATTATTTCTTTTTCTTCGTCATAAAATAACAGCAACACGATAACTTCGTCATCTCCACTTACATTGATTTGTGTAGCCGATAATTTTTTAACTTCATTTGGTTCTAGTGTAAAAATCCCTACTTGGGAATTATTAGATTGATTATTACTTTTATCATTATTTTTTATTACGGATAATCTATAAGAAGCACTTTTCATAACGTCGGTAAGATTTTCTGCTGTACCAGTAATTTTAAAGTTATCTTCTATTTTCTCTACATCTATTTTTGCTTTTATCTGGTTTTGAGGAACAGCAACCTGTGCCATTAAAACGGTGCTAAAAAACAAAAAACTCAAGAGGATATATCGGAATAAAAATTGCATTTCTTTTAGTTTAATTTGTTTAGGATAATAATAGCAGACCCATTTCCGTTTTGTGTGATTTTCATATCTTTAGAAATAGAGTTTGTGCCATAACTTTGTATTTTTTGATCGTTCCCATTCTGAATCATTTCTGTTTTTACATCATAATTAGTTCGGAAGGAGTAATCTGAAATACTATTGTTTTTTCCTTGTTGGGATATCGTCTGAGATATTGTTTTGGCGTCTTTTACTAACAACAACTCATTGAAATCTCCTTTTTGTGAAACTGTAACATTAACTTTATTAGCATCAAGATCTGCTCTGACTGCATTGAAGTTTCCTATTTGCTGAATCAAAACTCCTTGAGATAATTGTTGTACTTGTTCTAACTGTAATTGATCTGTACTTTTTTTGTTTACAGTCGATACTATACTTAATGCGGTATCTTTAGTATCAAACACAGATGAACTATACGTTTTAAGACCTGAAGTATCTGCTTTTTCTTGTGCATGAAGTACCGGTATCAAAACAAAAAACATTAAAAAGAATATGTTTACTAAAATTTTCATCTTTTTGATTGTTTTAAAATATGACAGCTAAAGCTAATTTAGCTGTCATATTTTTATATTTATCTTCTAAGTAATATTCCTTAGTGATTACTTTGATTTACGTTAGATAAATTTGAATTCCCTTGTTGGATTACAACACTTTCATTTCCTGTAGAAAGAGCTGAAAAAGCTGTTTGTATTGAATAAGAATGGTTACCGTTACCTTCTTGCAGTACATTTTCAACATTTCTGTATCCAGTTTGAGAAGAATCTGCTATATTATCTTTTCCAAATTGAAAATGATTAGATTCATTTCTATTAGAAGCACTAGAGAAAAATCCTCCTGTTTGTGTTTGGTTAGATTCATTATTTATGCCACCTTGACTAGCATATGCTAAACCATAATTTCCATTTTGAGTTTGAGTAGCATTATTTTTACCATGAGGAGAAGCCGGTACTGAAGTTGTCAAAGCCGCCATTCCAGTAAATACAGCTGCAGTTGGTAATGGATTACCGCTGGTTCCCTGATCAATTGTTGCTTTATTGTGTTTACCGTCCTGATTTTGAGTCGCAGTATCTTCTCCTTTTAAATTTCCAGTAAGCAAACTATAGGTAACAACAGTTTCATCTTGCCAAATTGTAGCATCGTTATTATCTCCAACTTGAGTTTGATAAGCTTTATTTCTCCAGTTATTTTGAGAGATAAAAGCTGTATTATCTTTACCATTTTGCCAAACCTCTGCTAAGTTATCATGAGAAATATTTCCCAACAAAGGTGCAGTCATTTGTCCTGGCAAAACTCCTTGATACACATCTGACTGGTTGTGCATATTAGATTGTTTAATGCTTGAACTTTGTGCAGTTCCAATTTGATCAACATACGCATCTTGCGAAGTACCGGTTTGGTTTACATAACTGGTATTTGGAGCAATTGTTCCAGGCAGAATTTGTGCGGTTCCAATTGCGCTGACAAACAGCATCGCGGAGATGCTTAAAATTACTTTTTTCATAATAAATATATTTAATTGGTTATTAATACAAGTTATTATGTAGGCTAAAGCATGGGGAATTTATGTACTCAAAATCTCATTTGAAAATAAAAGAATTTACTTTTTTTTTCTCTATCACATACTCAAAATTAGAAAACTTCCCGAAAATCAAAACAAGTATAAACACCTATTTTTCAATATATTAAAGTCTTTTCGATGAACTGTAAAACTATCTCGATGAACTACTTCTTTTGTTTTTTTAGTTAGTAAGAAAAAAACTACTTGTTAATAATTAATGTAAAATTACCCCTGAACAAGTGTTAAAACAACAATATAGAATCTGTTTTTTTAACATAATCACAAAAAAAAGCCTGTCTTTTTGAGACAGGCTTTGGTGGTATGTTTTTACAAATACTATTTTGTAAACAATAATTCTCTGTATTTTGTTAAAGTCCAACTTTCGTCGTCTACCAACAACTCAAGCTTGTCGCAATGGTTACGAATATCTTCAAAATAAGGTTTTACTTTATTGCAATAAGCTTCGGCCATTTTTTGCGCATCTGTCAAATGGTTAGCTGTTCTTCTTTCATCTGTCATGGCCAACACTTTAGAATTAATTCCTTCTATATGACCTGAGATTTCTTTAATTAAAACAATCTGCTCTTTTGCAATTGTTTCAAATTCTTTTCCGAAGATTTCTTTTAATCCTTTTACGTTTTCAATTAAAGTATTCTGATAACGAATTGCTGTTGGAATAACATGGTTTCTCGAAATATCTCCTAAAATCCTACCTTCAATCTGAATTTTCTTAGTGTATTCCTCTAACTCAATTTCATAACGCGCTTCAACTTCAATATGATTCATAATCCCTAATTCTTCAAACAATGTAAATGCTTGTTTAGAAACCTTAGCTTTAATTGCCTCCGGAGTAGTTTTAAAATTACTTAAACCTCTTTTAGCAGCTTCTTTTTCCCAAGCTTCGCTATAACCGTCACCTTCAAAAAGAATCTTTTTAGATTGTTTAATATATTCTCTTAAAACATTAAAAATAGCATCGTCTTTTTTCATGTCTTTTGACTCGATCAAAGCATCAACTTCTATTTTAAAATCTTTTAATTGCTTGGCAACAATTGCATTAAGCGTTGTCATGGCGTTTGAACAATTTGAATTTGAACCAACGGCTCTAAACTCCCATTTATTACCTGTAAAAGCAAAAGGCGAAGTTCTGTTTCTATCAGTATTATCTAAAAGAACGTCAGGAATTTTACCTACTACATTTAGTTTTAAATCTGTTTTTTCTTCTGGAGATAGTTTTCCGGTTGTTACACTTTCTAATTCAGATAAAACTTTTGTCAATTGTGCTCCAATAAAAACCGAGATAATTGCCGGCGGCGCTTCATTTGCTCCTAACCTATGATCGTTACTTGCTGTTGCAATTGATGCTCTTAATAGAGTTTCATAATCATTAACCGCTTTAATGGTATTAATAAAGAAAGTTAAAAACTGTAAATTGCTCATTGGCGTTTTACTCGGACTCAATAAATTAACTCCTGTATCTGTTGCCAATGACCAGTTGTTGTGTTTCCCAGAACCGTTTACTCCTTTAAATGGTTTTTCATGAAATAAAACTTTAAAATCATGACGTTCTGCAACTTTTTGCATTACATCCATTAATAAAGAGTTATGATCTACAGCAAGATTTGTTTCTTCAAAAATTGGTGCCAACTCAAATTGGTTTGGCGCAACTTCATTATGACGTGTTTTTACCGGAATTCCCAATAACATACATTCTTGCTCTAAATCTCTCATGTAGGTTAATGCACGAGTTGGAATAGAACCAAAATAATGATCGTCTAATTGTTGTCCTTTTGCAGATGTATGTCCTAGTAATGTTCTACCAGTCATCATTAAGTCTGGGCGAGAATTTGCCAAAGCTTTATCGATAAGGAAATACTCTTGCTCCCACCCCAAAGTTGCAGTTACTTTTTTTACATTTTTATCGAAATATCTACATACCTCCGTAGCAGCTTCGTCAATCGCGGATAAAGCTCTTAATAAGGGAATCTTATTATCTAAGGCTTCTCCTGTGTAAGCAATAAAAACGGTAGGAATACATAAAGTTGTTCCATATATAAATGCCGGCGATGTTGGATCCCAAGCTGTGTAACCTCTCGCTTCAAAAGTATTTCTAATTCCTCCGTTAGGAAAACTTGATGCATCTGGCTCTTGTTGTACCAATTGTGCACCACCAAATTTTTCTACAGGATCACTTCCATCGTACGAAACCTCAAAGAAAGCATCATGTTTTTCTGCCGTTGTTCCCGTAAGAGGCTGAAACCAGTGTGTATAATGTGTAACTCCTTTGGCAAGTGCCCATTCTTTCATACCCATGGCAATATAATCTGCCAGTTTTCTGTCTATTTTAGTTCCATGTTGAACCGCATCTCTTACTCCCTTTAAAGCATCCGAAGTTAAGTACTGCTTCATTGCTTTCTCATTAAACACATTTGAACCAAAAATGGCAGATTTTCTATCAATCTCTTCAAAATGTACTGGCTTTCTCGTAGAAGCTTCTTGTAAAGCTTGGAAACGTAATGTTGACATGTATATAAATTTAAAATTCGTAATAATTTTCATTAAAAAAAGAGGAACAAATATAAACAATTAAACAAGTGATTTAAAACATAGATTTCAGAATTTTATACGCCGATTTTTCAATAGAAGACGCTTTTTATAAAGAATAATGGATTTGATTTAAAGAAATGTAACAAAATACATCGGTATTATTCATTAAATAAACATTTTTTCACAATTCCTTAATCCAGAAATCTAAAAAACATGTGTAATTTTTACGAATTTATTTTTTAATGGTGTTAAAAATTGCTTTTTTAAAAATATACCCCTAACAAATTTGCGCTTATCTAAAAAATAATAGTTCACTAAACAAAATACCCCCCTAATTTTTACGGCTAAAAAAATAAATCTATATTTGACCCAACGAAAAAAACAAAAAAATTAATTCTATATTATTATGGCTAAAATTAAGTTAGAGTACATTTGGTTAGATGGATATGAACCAACTCAAAATCTTAGAAGTAAAACTAAAGTTGAAGAGCATGAAAATTTCAAAGGAACATTAGAAGAACTTGGAAACTGGTCATTTGATGGTTCATCAACAAAACAAGCTGAAGGTGGATCTTCAGACTGTCTATTAGTTCCTGTTGCAATTTACCCAGATCCAACTCGTATCAATGGATACCTAGTTATGTCTGAAGTTATGTATGCGGATGGAGCACCACACCCTTCTAACGGTAGAGCTACAATTGATGATGATAATGATGATTTTTGGTTTGGTTTCGAACAAGAGTATTTCATCATGGATACTAAAACTTTATTGCCATTAGGTTTCCCTGTTGGAGGTTATCCTGCTCCACAAGGTATGTACTACTGTTCTGTAGGTGGAAAAAACACGCACGGAAGAAAATTAGTAGAAGAACATGCTGATTTATGTATTGCTGCCGGACTTAACTTTGAAGGTATTAACCAAGAAGTTGCTTGCGGACAATGGGAATTCCAATTATTTGCTAAAGGTGCTAAAAAAGCCGGAGACGAAATCTGGATTGCTAGATATTTATTAGATCGTTTGACTGAAAAATATGGTTACTATATCGAGTATCACCCAAAACCACTTGGAGATACAGACTGGAATGGTTCAGGAATGCATGCTAACTTCTCTAACAACGTTCTTAGAACATGTGGAGACCAAGCAACTTACGAAAGAATTTGTGAGGCTTTCCGTCCTGTAACTGCTGAGCACATTGCGGTTTACGGAGCTTACAATGACTTACGTTTAACTGGTAAACATGAAACTGCATCTATTCACGATTTCTCTTATGGAATTTCTGATAGAGGAGCTTCAATCAGAATTCCTTTAATTACTGTTCAAAAAGGTTGGAAAGGTTGGTTAGAAGACAGAAGACCAGCTTCAAATGGAGATCCATACAAAATTGCTGCTAGAATTATCAAAACTGTAAAATCAGCGTTGTAATTCATAGTTTAAATTATACTGAAAAGTGTCATCTTAATTGATGGCACTTTTTTTATTTAACAGCCTTGTTACATTTAACAAAGTCGAAATGTCGCAACTTAAACCTGCCGCGTTTAGCATCAAAACATAATAAGCGTAATCTTGTCATTTCGAGGAACGAGAAATCACACACGAAACGAAATAATCTCATTTTATGTCATCCCGAGGAAAGAGGGATCCCCGCGAGTAGCTTGGCAATGCAGAGAAATACTTTGCGTTAGTTTCTTACGAAGATTCCTCGTTCCTCGGAATGACAAAGATTATCTATTTTGATTTCGGCTTCCATCAATGCTGTAAAAAATTATAACAAAAATCATGGTAAAATTTTAAACTAACTTTCTAATAATTAATTTTTAAGTTAAACTTCAAAAACTATCTTTGTACATCATTTAAAAAAATAACATAATGGTCTGGATTTTCTTTTTAATCGCAATTGTTCTTATTCTTGCTTTAGACTTGGGAGTTTTTAACAAAAACCCGCATATTATTAGCACAAAAGAAGCAAGTAAATGGACACTCATTTGGGTAACAACTTCATTCCTATTTTCGGGAGTAATTTACTGGCTATACACTACAGATTATATTGCAAATCCCGACAATCTAAAACCTGCCGTAGCTTCAATGAAGTTTATTACGGGTTACTTAATCGAGTTGTCTTTAAGTATTGATAATATCTTTGTAATCGCTATTATTTTTGCATCGTTCAAAATACCTCAAAAATACCAACACCGTGTTTTGTTTTGGGGAATTCTTGGAGCAATCGTTTTTCGTGGTTTAATGATCTTCTTTGGTGTAATGCTTATTAATAAGTTTACCTGGATGACCTATTTATTTGGTGCTTTCTTGATTTTTACAGCCTTAAAAATGTTGTTTTCTGGCGAAGACGAAGATTTTCAGCCAAAAGATTCTTTCGTATACAAAACTCTAGGAAAAATTATTCCGATGACTTCTGAAATGAACGGAGAGAAATTTTTTGTTTCTACAAAGACAGCAAAAAAAGCAGCTACTCCTTTATTTGTTGCTCTTATAGTAATTGAAGTTATGGATGTTTTATTTGCTATCGATAGTGTTCCTGCTATTCTTGCCATTACCTCAGACCCTTTTTTAGTATTTAGCTCAAACATCTTTGCTATTTTAGGATTGCGTTCTATGTACTTTTTCTTGGCAAATATGCTGGCAAAATTCAGTTTCTTAGAATACAGCTTAATTGCTATTTTAACGTTCGTTGGATTAAAAATGATTCTTCACGATTTTATTCACGTACCAGAATGGGCATCATTAGGATTCATTGCATTGGCACTTTTGGTAGGTATTTTAGTTTCTTTAAAATACGGAAAAACCGAAGAGGAAGCGAAGCTAGAAGAATAAACTTCTTGATATACATATTTGAAAAAAGGAAATCTTACGATTTCCTTTTTTTATATGCCTATATGTTAAATCATAAGATTAATATTATAATTTAACTATTAAAAATAAGATTATACTTTTATATTAAATATATTTATCTCATTATAAACCTTTAAAATTTTATCATGAGAAAGAATTACATTTATTTTATCGTACTTTTTATACTGAGTATTTCAGTATCTGCACAAAAAGTAACCCTAACCCCTGCTACTGTTAACAATATTGGCTATACCGGTGGCCCAATAAATTTAGGTGGCGTAGCTTATTCTAGCGTTTCACTGTCCGTTAAAGTAGAATTACCAGATAATGTAGCAGTTGGAGACACAGGCACAATAAAAATTTACTGCTCAAACGGGACTGCACTTGGAGTTAATGTAGCTGTAGGTGGCGATGGAGGCTCATTATATTTTGGAGGAGAAAAAGTGGCAACCCGAAGTTTTTATATAAACTTGAGTTGGTCAGATTTTTCAACATCATTTGCATACCTATTTGCAGAATACAAAAACCCCGCTGGAGCTTCGTATAAAAGCTCAAATATTTCAATAATAAAAAATTCAACACTTAACGGAGGAACTGTAAACGCTCCTGCAGATGCTCCTAACCCAAATAAAATAACCAACACAATATGCTGTGATCAAACTATAAGACAGGGAGACAAACCTGCTCCTATTACAGGATCGCTATACAACAATCCATATTTCGATAAAATCTACGGTATAAACAATACTTGGTCTGCTTATGCACTTTTAGATTTCGACAATGCAAATCAAATTGTATATCTAGATTATTACAATACACCACTTACAAGTCAAACAATACAAAGAAAATTAGGGTACAATGGAACTAGCGATTTTCCAAACAAAAGCAATGTAGTAACTATTACTATTGTACCGTCACCAATTACTCTAAATGAAATTTCAGTTAATAGTCCTGCAAATTCGGATGGCTATATTGAAATCATAAACACGAATCCAAAACAAATCTATGGCACAAGACCTAGTGCAAACGTAAATTTAAATATATTACAAAATCCATTTCATACTCCTCAAAGAGGTGATAACTTAACACAAATCGAAAAATTTGAATGGGAATATCGAAAAATAGGTTCCGTGTCTGCTGATTGGATTAAAATTAATAATTCACATCCATATGACTTAGATTCTTTTAATCCCACAGACCTTACTGATGGTGAAGATAATTTTTATTTAGTAAGAAGAATCGCTTTTTATCAAAACATAAAAAAAGTTAGCAACACTCTAAAACTATTACTTCGAACAATTCGCCATAATAACACCATTTGTTGCGATCAAACTCTTGTAATATCAAGTTCAAATACTATCGATTCGCCAAACCTTATTATAGGAGCAGAAGCAACACCAGACCCAAAACAATCCACACGATATCAGTGGCAAAGTCAATCTATAGACAATAACACTAGTGCAATTGGGAATTGGACAAATATCGCTGGAGCAACATCAAAAGATTTCCTACCTCCATCCCTCCAACTAGTTTCTAGCTATGACCCTCGTAACCCTAGAGAAACCACTTGGAAAGCTCCAATGAGTTATAATTATAGACGGTTAACTGTGCCATCATACCACAATGGGCAATCATCATATAGCAATGAAATAACTTTAACATCTATAAGTTATAAAGAAATCCCTTTAATAACTGCTTACCCAAACCCAGCCACTTCAATTATAAATATTGAAAATAAAGGCAACCTCCTTAATATGGCAACTACATCAGTAACGATAGTAAACGTAACGGGAACAATTGTAAATTCAAACAATTACTCAATAATTAGTCCAAGTATAATAAGCATAGATGTTTCAAGCCTACCATCAGGAACATATTTTATAAATCTAGATACTGGGGATCGTAGAAGTACAAAGATAACATTCCTAAAAAACAATTAAAAAATGGGGATTTGAATTATATTCATAAAAAAAGGAAATCTTACGATTTCCTTTTTTTATTTCTATTCTAATAATTAATTTAATTTCTTAACATTACTATCATCGATATTATATCTTTTGACAACAGCATTATAATCTGAATAATCCGGTTTAGATGATTTACCTGTAGTAGAAAATGCACCTGGCACAATTACAATTCTAAAAGTTTGATTTTTTATATACTCAGGAGTTAAAGCCAAATCATAGTTTCCACCAGCATAAATTGTAAAATCCTCTCTACTAAAATCGAAATCGTAATCAAAATCTCCTTTTGCAGTATAAATAGTTCTAGGGATTTGTTGCCAAATTGGTGTTTTAGAGTCAATTGTTCCTGCTAATCTATAAATCAAAATCACATCTGAATCAAAAATAATAGGAGATAATTTTTGATAAATATTATAACCATCAGTAGTATTAAAACCAAAATTCACATTTTGAAGTTCAAAAACTTCAGAGACTGGTCCTTCCGGCCCCTGAGGTCCTTCTGGTCCTTCACAACTAGAAAATGCAATTAGTCCAACAACAGCAAAAAGGGTAAGTATCTTTTTCATAATTTTTATTTTTTTAAGATTTATAAAGGTATTCCAAAAACCAAACCAAAAAATGATTTTAGCTCAGTTTGAGATTAAAAATATTATGATTTTTTTACAACTTGCTGGTTTTTAAGCAATATTTTGTTAAAAAATAATACATGGAAAGGTAGTGAATTTTCCCAATAATCCCAAGTATGTGCTCCAGGACGTTCAGTATAATCGTGATCGACCTTGTTATAAACTAATCTTCTATGCAATTCTCTATTAGGTTCAATCAAGAAATCATCCACACCACAATCTATAATTAAAGGCAATTTGTTTGCTTTTATTTTGTCTAACATTCCTAAAACTGCATATTGTGCATACATTTCTGAGTTATCGCTTTTGTCTCCAAAAACGGGCTGCATCAATTTAACAACTTGTGCCGATGATTCACGATTGAGCATTGTACTCATATCTACAGCTCCACTCATACTTCCGGCAGCACAAAATAAATCGGGGTGTTTTGTTGATAGATACAAAGCACCGTGACCTCCCATCGAAAGCCCCGTGATCACTCTTCCGTTTCGATTACTTATGGTTCGATATGTTTTATCTACTTTCTGAATTACTTCTTGCGTGATAAAAGTCTCAAATTGACTTCCGCTATTTACAGGACTATCCAAGTAGAAACTAAACGTTTCGCCTTCTGGCATTACGATAATAATATTGTATTGATCTGATAAGTTTTGAACCAATTTTTTGTTTGGTGTATTTTTTAACCAATCGCTAAAATGTCCGTAAGCGCCGTGCAACAAATACATAACCGGAAAAGCCGTTTTACTTTTTGCATACGAATTAGGCAAAACAACCGCAGCTTTGTAGGTTTTACTCATCGCCACACTTGGAACTTGCAAAGTATCTACTCTTGCCGCGTAACTCACTGAAGACAAGCATAAAATAAGAGCGAATACTAAGATTTTAAAGTTTTTCATATTTATAGATTTTCAATTTTGGGTTTGTAAATATACCTTTTTCTGAATATATTATATGAAAAATCCGACCAGTTTTTCACCAGTCGGATTTGTATGTTTTTCTTTTGCCAAAGATTAAATTGATTCCAAAGATTACTTTTATAAAAAATTTATTTCCCGTAAATCTCAACTATATATACTCTCACGCAATCTGAATAAAAAAATCTTTTTAATCTGCGTAATCTGTGGCAAAATATCACTAACTAATTATAATCTTGTGTTCGTGACGATATTGCGACGCACTTTTACCTGTATATTGCTTGAAGGATTTACTAAAGTGACTAAAATTATTAAAACCGCTTTCGTAACAAACTTCGTTTATACTAATTTGTTTTTCGGCCAATAATTTTGACGCGTGTACCAATCGGTATTCGTTTACAAACTCTGTAAACGTTTTATTTGAAATCTTCTTGAAATAACGACAAAAAGAAGGCGTTGTCATACTCACCAAATTCGAAACCTCGTCTATTGCAATCGATTCCTGAAAATGATCTTTTACGTAATTAAAAATCACATTTATACGATCATTATCCTGTGTTTGCAATTCTAGCGAAAAACCATCGGCATTAAGAACCGTATAATCTTCAGAAGAATCTAATTCGTCTAAAACACTCAAAAGTGTAAGCAAACGTTCAAACGGAAGTTGATTTTCCATCATCTCGATTTTCTTACCAATATGTTTTTTAGTTTCTCCACCAAAAGCAATTCCGCCTTTGGCCTGACTTAAAATATTTTGAACCTTTCTCATTTCGGGAGCAACAAAAAAATCATTCCCTAAAAATTCAGGTTTAATATGAATCACGGTTTCATTAATATTTCCCGTTTGTTCATTTGTAAATCCGCAATGTGGCAAATTGGCTCCTATCAAAATCAAACTACCATTGGTATAATAAGAAACATGGCTTCCTATTTGTCTTTTACCCGCCCCACCGTTTATATAAACCAACTCGATTTCTGGATGGTAATGCCATAAATGCGCTTTACTGTTGGTCTTTTGGGCGTGTTTAGTATAGGTAAAAGAACTTCCGTATGAGTTAGATATCACTTCAAGAGCTGGGGCAATTGTCTTCATGATAAAATCTTTAAAAAATAATAGCAAATTTAACAAAAATAGCTAATATAATTCATAAATTAACCTATAACGGTTTCGCAATTGAAGAATTATCACAAAATTAACCAAAAGTTAAAATAGAAAATTATTCAATTTACACCAATTATTAAACGACTAATATTTTTTTTCCTTATTTTTTTAATAAATCGTATTAATTCTACCATTTTTATAGACATATAACATATCTGTAAGAATAATACCCTATCATCAAAAAATTTAACATTTGAAAATGTTTGAAAAATAATAGCCTAATTAACAGAAACACCTACAATAATTCAAATTTTAACCTATAACGGTTTCGTAAATGAGAATACAGCACATAAATTGGAAAATAGAGTTGTTAAAAAAACACACATTCTGGAGTAATTTAGCACCAGAGAATTAAACTAATAATTTAAAGAAAGATAGTTATGAAAAAGATTATAAAATTAAGTTTAGTATGTGCAGTACTTTTTACAGGAATGAGCACTTATGCAATTGATGGAAACGACAACGGAAATGTAAATAGTGACTTTAACCTACATGTATTAAAAGCTAACGGTAAAGTAATTACGTTTGCCTTAAACCAAGTACAAAAAGCAAGTTTAAGTATTTACGAAAAAAATGGTTCTTTAATATATTCTGAAAATGCTTCAGGAAAAGACGGAATCTTAAGAACTTTTAGCTTAGAAGAATTTCCAGCTGGAACTTATTTCTTAGAAGTTGAAGATGGTTTGAAAAAAGTAAGACACGAAATTACAATTACTGATAATGCATCTGTATTATCTACAAAAGCAATTTCTTCAGTAAAATAATAAAGCAAATTTGTTTGCTCAAAATACAAGTGTAGCAATACACTAAAAAAGTTTATACTCTCATAAAGTATAAAAATGAGGTTAGATAGTTAGTAAAGTTAAAAACGTGATTGTTTTAAAACAGCTCTTTGTGGTTATTGAGCTGTTTTTTTTTGCTCTTTACTTAAGGATTTAACCGCAAAGTTCGCAAAGAATCTTAACTCATCGTACGTTCAAAAAACACAAAGTTCGCAAAGCTTTTTCAACACAAAGCTTTGTGAACTTTGCGTTTTGTATAAAACCTCGTCGAAATGAGATTTAACCGCAAAGTGCGCAAAGAATTTAAACTTGCAGCACGCAGAAAAAAAGCAAAGTTCGCAAAGCTATTTCAACATAAAGCTTTGCGAACTTTCTATTTTTCCAAAACCTAATATAAAAAAACCTTTGCGCACTTTGCGGTAAAATACCTCCTGCTAAATAAAGAACTATTTTGTAAGAAATACAGCAACTCCAATATTATCTTATTTTAAAGAAAACATTAAAAAATAATAACTGATTTAACTAAAACGCTAAATATAATTCAAATTTTAACCTATAACGGTTTCGTAAATGAGAATATAGCACATAAATAGGAAAATAGAGTTGTACAAAAACACATGTTCTATAAGTAATTTAGCATCAGAGAATTAGAGCTATTAATCTAAAAAACAAATGTCATGAAAAAGATTTTAAAATTAAGTTTAGTATGTGCAGTACTTTTTACAGGATTTAGTACTTATGCAATCGACGGGAATGAAGATTTTAATCTTCATGTAATAAAAACAAGTGGTAAACAAATTACGTTTGCCTTAAACAAACTACAAAAAGCAAGTTTATCTATTTATGATAAAGATGGTAGTTTGATTTATTCTGAAAATGCTTCTGGCAAAGACGGAATCTTGAGAACTTTTAGTTTAGAAGAATTTCCAGCAGGAACTTACTTCCTGGAAGTTGAAGACAATGTAAAAAAAGTGAGACACGAAATAACAATTACTGACGATAATACAGTAATATCAAAAAAAGCAGTTTCATCAGTTTACAAACCAGGTTTTTCTGCAAATAATACAGTCGTAGCAGTACGCTAAAAAGTTATACTTATACAGTATAAAAGTGAGGTTAGATAGTTAGTATAAAACATTACGTTTAAAACAGCTCTTTGTGGTTATTGAGCTGTTTTTTTATGCCCAAATTTTACCTCGAGTTTATGACACTTCTATTTTTTGAAAAAATATTCTTAATAAATACAAACAACTGATTTTTAAACCATTAAAAAAATCAATAAAAAAACATCCAAGAATCCAGCAATTACGTACATTGTTCAGATAAAACACAGAAACATCTTTAATTCAGCAATTTACACTTCTAAAAAAGAACTTTTTTTGCATAAAATTAAATTTCTATTTGTAGTTTTACGTGTTCCACAAATAGTAATAAACAATTAAAAAAACATGACAAAATTTACCAAAATGGGCTTGGTTGTAGCCGTTTTTCTAACCACAATTTTTACCTATGCAATTGATGGAAAAGGTGATTATATTTTGAATATAATTACTAGCAACGGAAAAGTAATGAGTTTTACTTTGAACACTGCCGAAAAATCAAATTATTCTATTTTTGATGAAAATCATAATTTAGTGTATGCAGGACAATCTGCTGTAGATAAATTAGAAGTTTCTAAAACAATAAGTTTAGAAGGTCATCCAGCCGGAACTTATTTATTAGAAGTAACTGAAAATGGTAAAATTGAGAAACACGAGATTAAAGTTACAGCCAAAAAAGTAAAAACTGTAAAACTTGACGAGTCAGTAAACAAAAGCCCAGCTTTTAGACGTTAATTGTTTTTTGCTTAAAAATGAAAGCAGCTCCTTCCAAGAGCTGCTTTTTTTTTCGGCATAACCAAATTAATTTTGATGACGGAATTTCTTTGTCATGGACGGATTAAAATCCATCCCCACAATATGATTCGTTCCTTCGGAACTATTTAAAACTTCATCAAAATTAACCGCAATATTGTCATTTCGACGTAAGGAGAAATCACACAAGTTATTCTACAAAGATTGGTGATTTGCATTGTTGATCTTCTAGTGTGATTTCTCCCTTCGGTCGAAATGACAAACCAACCGCTATATGCCCTTTATAAAAATATTCTTGATTCTCTTTGTTGATTATTGAAATGTGTAAGAAGTCAGCAAACTTACCACAACACTAATAAATTTATAAATGAACACTTTGCAGAGTATGTTTTTTTGTATTAAAACAGAAAAGCACCAACCGTGGCTGATGCTTTTTTTTATGAATAAACCTCTTTCAAGAGTATTATTTTCCTTTAAGTAATTTTTCGAGATATTCGATTTTATCTTTTTCTGATTGAAGCAAACGTTCGTAAAGCTTTTTATTTTCTTCGAAAGATTCTACTAATTTATCCAATGGATTGAAAGTGCAATTATTATTATTTCCAAAATGGCTATTGTTTACAGCTTCATTAAAACTATTAAAATAATTAATCATACTTTCTTCTGAGAAATTCTTGATAGCTTCAACCGTTACACCAAGCGCTTTTGCTACTTCAACAAGTCTTTCTTCTTCTATGGTTTCGCTGTTTTCAATAGCAGATATTGTTTGCTGACTTATTCCCAAAGCCTGTGCTAAAGCTTCCTGTTTCATGTCACGAAGTTCGCGAATACGGCTTATTTTTCGCCCTATATGATTTGGTTTTGTTAGTGTGCTCATAATTCAAAGATAATAATTAAGTGTGAAAAACCTCAACTGGTAAAAAACTTATTTCGACTGTTGTGATACCCGCCAAAACGGTTCGGTACGCTACAATCAATTTCTACTCTTGTATCAAATCAAACAAAAGTACAATTTTTCTTATAATAAAAATCTAATTGTAAAACGATTAACAAGTTACAAATAAAAAATATATGTTATGGAAACAAATGAAACCCAGACTTTGGCAAGACTTAAACAATTAGCCACTCTACATTTTCAGACCTTAAAACCCACCAACGACAAATCTGAAGCTTATATTTTTAAAATCAAGATTATAAACTACTTCGAACTCGGTTGTCTAATTACCGATATGCTAAAATTATGTATTCTGGCACTCGATCATGACATGCATAATGTAAGAAACAATAAAAACGATGCCATAAATGTGAGCCTAATTCTTGAAACCATTCTACAAATGATTCCCATGGATGAACTTGAATTTTTGAGTGACATTGAAGATATAGTTAATGAATGATCTTTTGTCAAAGAAATTAATCCGTTTAAAATTAACCACAAAATTGTCATTTCGACCGAAGGGAGACCCGAGCGATAGCGAACAGGCGAAGCAAATCTTCGCAAGTAATTCTACAAAGATTGTGATTTGTAATATCGAGTTTCGAATGACAAACTGGATGGAATTTCTTTGTCATGGACGGATTAAAATCCATCCCTACAATATGTTTGGTTCCTTCGGAACTATTTTAAAACTCCATCAAAATTAACCACAAAATTGTCATTGCGACCGAAGGGAGAAATCACACAAGTAATTCTACAAAGATTGATGATTTGCATTGTCGAGCTTCACGTGTGATTTCTCCCTTCGGTCGAAATGACAAACTGGATGGAATTTTGTGTTTTGCTGACGCGAGCGTCTCGCTCGTGCATTACTTTGCCTTCACGAGCGAGACGCTCGCGCTAGCGGGGGGAATTCTAACCCAATTCTTCTAAGGCAAGCGAAGCATTTGCTAATTGCTGAGACCAAAAACCATGTCGTTTGCCATTTTTAAATGTTGGTTCAGTAGTTTTTCTTAATTCTTTAATTGCATCCTTTGAGTTTTGAATTAACATTTCTAATGATTCTATTTTTGATTTAGCATCTATTCTCGTTATGCACTTTTTTGGAATATGGTGAGATTTTAATCTTCCATCCTTTCTATAGTCTGTAGATACATATGCGTCTTCCGAAGCAATTTTAAATAATTTCTTGAATTCAAGTTCATCATAAACTAAGAATCCCTTCGCATGTGCTTTTTCTCCAATTGCTAAAAACTGATCTTCCACAATCAACAAAAAGCCGTCCTCTTTAAGCAATTTAAAAGGAGACTTTACAGAAGTGAATAAATTTAACCATTCATTTGGCTCTATTTCATGAAAAACATTACACATTACTATAATATCGAAAGTGTTTTCATCATGCGTCGATAACAATTGTGTTATATCATTAAAATATCTATTATCTGAACTACCACCATAAATGTCTTCAAATACCTTAATACAAGTATCTTTATTTTCATCAAATTTATCGTATCCATAAAAGTCCAACCACTCAGTGATATCTGAATTTCTTAACCTTTCATTCTCATATATAGTAGAAAGCAATCTTCCTTTTCCAATACCAAAATCTAAAACCTTAAGTTTTTGACCTTTGGCTACTCGATCTTTTATTATTTCATGAATTTGTTCAACTTGTGGATCTTTTGATCCAGTTATTAGTACTTCAGGATAAAACAAACTTTCATACGCAAACTTATTACTCCCCATCTGAGCAGGTAAAGATAAAAAATGAGACAATTTCTCAATTTCTTCTTCATTTCCTAGCAATCCTTTCAAAACAGTTTGAGGAATATCTCCTGCATAAGAAATTTTTCCTTCATCAATATACCAAATACATGAAGGATCAAAATGAGCCAACACATTAATCGAATGTGTTGCAATCCATAATTGTCCATTTTTGATATGCGGAATAATTTTATCAATAACCTCAATTAAAGCTGCTGGGTGTAAGTGATTTTCAGGTTCATCCATAAATATGACTACATTTTCTAAATTAACTTCTTGCCCATAAAGTGCCATACAAAATTGCAATAGAATTATTTGACCATTAGATAGCTTTGCTTCACCAATACGTTTACCAAAAACTTCAGGATAACCATCTTTAGTTCTTTTTAAATCTGTATTCAGAAATAATTTTATGTAACTTTTTAATTTTTCATACTGAAATAATATTTCTTTCCTGTCCTCTTCACTTACATTTGAATCTTCTGGAACACTTGCTTCTACAAAATTTCTTTGAATCTTTTCAATTGCTGAAATAGCACCCATTGAGATATTGTTCATACCTACATTATAAATTAATTTAGCATGACCATCACGTTGCTGAGCAGGAATTGTATAACTATCCGTTAAATTCAAAGATTGTGGTACAAAATCAACCAAAACTTTATCTTCCTTTTCAGGAAATAAAGAAAAATAATTTATACTTTTTAATTGTTCTTCCCTCTTACTAATTTCTTCTTTGTAACTTTTAATAATCTGTTTACTTCTTTCAATTGAATCTATTGTTGAATGTGAATTATGTTGGACTCCTTCTTCACTTAATATTCCGCCATTATAATTTTTAATTTCATTCTTTAATTTTATTACTTGTTCAGTATTCGGTACAATTGCAATCTGCTCTTTAATTAATCTTAATGTTCTACTTTTTCCTGAACCATTTTTACCGGCCAATAAAACTACACTACCTAAACGATCCATGGAAATTGGCTGGAGATCTATTTTTGATGTAATCTCTTCGCCTAAATTTATTTTTTGTATCTTCATTTATATATTAATTAGATTGATTACTGAAATTGAAAATTATAAAAATAAATCTACTAAAATTAATTCTATAATAATTGATTTGAAAAAATTTAAAACAAAAAAAACTCTCATTTCTGAGAGGTTTTTCCAAAAATTTTAAAATAGTAAATTCTACATATTCCTTCTATATTGCCCACCAACTTCAAACAATGCCGAAGTAATTTGACCAAGTGAACAAATCTTTGTAGCTTCCATTAAATGGTCGAATAAGTTTTCGTTTTTTATCGCGGCTTCTTGTAGTTTGTTTAAGTGCTCGTTTACTTTTGCTTCGTGAAACTGGTGTAAGTTATCGAGCATTGTAATTTGATATTGTTTTTCTTCTTCGGTGGCGCGAATTACTTCTGCCGGAATAACCGTTGGAGAACCTTTTGAACTTAGGAACGTGTTTACACCCACAATTGGGAAATCTCCGTTGTGTTTTAGGGTTTCATAATACAAACTTTCTTCCTGAATTTTCGAACGTTGGTACATCGTTTCCATTGCACCAAGAACACCGCCACGCTCTGTAATTCGGTCGAATTCTTGTAAAACGGCAGCTTCAACCAAATCTGTCAATTCTTCGATAATGAACGAACCTTGAATTGGGTTTTCGTTTTTGGCCAAACCTAATTCTTTATTAATAATCAACTGAATTGCCATTGCTCTACGCACAGATTCTTCGGTTGGTGTTGTAATGGCTTCATCGTAAGCATTGGTATGCAATGAATTACAGTTGTCGTAAATTGCATACAAAGCCTGCAAAGTCGTTCTAATATCGTTGAAATCGATTTCCTGTGCATGTAGAGAACGCCCTGAAGTCTGAATATGATATTTTAGCATTTGTGCTCTTTCGTTGGCTCCGTATTTGTTTTTCATGGCTTTTGCCCAAATTTTACGTGCCACACGACCAATTACTGAATATTCTGGATCTACTCCGTTTGAGAAGAAGAACGATAAATTTGGTCCAAAATCGTTAATGCTCATTCCGCGGCTCAAATAATATTCCACGTAAGTGAAACCATTCGAAAGCGTAAATGCCAATTGTGTAATTGGGTTTGCTCCCGCCTCGGCAATATGATATCCCGAAATCGAAACCGAATAAAAATTACGAACGTTTTTGGTAATAAAATATTCCTGAACGTCACCCATTAATCTTAGTGCAAATTCGGTCGAGAAAATACAAGTGTTTTGCGCCTGATCTTCTTTCAAAATATCGGCTTGAACTGTTCCACGAACTTGCGATAATGTTTTGGCTTTAATATCGTTATAAACTTCCAAAGGTAAAACCTCATCGCCCGTAACGCCCAAAAGCATTAAACCAAGACCATTATTTCCTTCGGGTAAATCGCCTTGATATTTAGGGCGTTCCGTTCCTTTTTCCTTATATATTTTGTTGATTTTAGCCTCAACTTCTTTTTCCAGTTCGTTGGCTTTAATGTAATATTCGCATTGCTGATCGATCGCCGCATTCATAAAAAAGCCTAACAACATTGGCGCTGGTCCATTTATGGTCATACTTACAGAGGTTAAAGCATGAACCAAGTCGAAACCTGAATATAGTTTTTTAGCATCGTCAAGACAACAAATAGAAACTCCTGCATTACCAATTTTTCCGTAAATATCCGGACGCAAATCTGGGTCGTTTCCGTATAAAGTTACACTATCAAAAGCGGTCGAAAGTCGTTTTGCAGGTAATCCCGCGCTCACATAGTGAAAACGTTTGTTGGTTCTTTCCGGTCCGCCCTCACCCGCAAACATTCTTGAGGGATCTTCGCCTTCACGTTTAAACGGGTATAATCCTGATGCAAACGGAAATTCTCCAGGAACATTTTCCTGTAAATTCCAACGCAAAATATCGCCCCAAGCTTCATATTTAGGCAAAGCTATTTTTGGTATTTGCAAGTGCGATAAACTCTCTGTATGTGTCGCGATTTTAATTTCTTTATCACGAACTTTAAAGGTATAAACCGGATTTTTGTATTTGTTTACCTTTTCATCCCAATTCAGGATAATTTCCCAATTGTACGGATCTAAATCCATTTTTACTTTATCAAACTGATTTAGTAAAAGATTCAGAAATATTCTATTTTCGTCGTGTGCTTCGACTGCGCTTGGTAAAACGGTCGAATCGTCGATTCCTGCTTTATTAATTTGTGGTATTTTCCCTGAAACCGATTCTATGGTTTTAAAAATTCCGTATAATTTTTGTGCTACTTTTTGTTGCGAAAGGGCACTTTCGTCATACGATCTGTTGTTCTCTGCAATTTCAGATAAATAACGAGTTCTGTGAGGCGGAATCACAAAGATTTTCTCGCTCATTTCTTTCGTAATCTGAAAAGTCGATTTTAATTCAGATGCAGTTTTCTCTACAATTTTATCCATGATCGCTTTATAAAGCGTGTTCATTCCCGGATCGTTAAACTGCGAAGCAATGGTTCCGAAAACCGGCATTTCATCAGGATTTTTATCCCAAAGATTATGGTTGCGTTGGTATTGTTTTTTAACGTCACGAATGGCATCAAGAGCTCCTCTTTTATCAAATTTGTTTAAAGCTACCAAATCAGCAAAATCAAGCATGTCGATTTTTTCTAATTGTGTTGCAGCTCCAAATTCTGGTGTCATTACATATAACGATACATCAGAATGATCCATAATCTCGGTATCAGATTGTCCAATTCCCGAAGTTTCCAAAATAATCAAATCGTATTTTGCAGCTTTTAAAACCTGAATCGCTTCGGATACATATTTAGACAATGCCAAATTTGATTGTCGTGTTGCCAACGAACGCATATAAACGCGAGGATTATTTATGGCATTCATACGGATTCTGTCTCCTAAAAGTGCTCCTCCTGTTTTTCTTTTTGATGGATCGACAGAAATTAATCCGATTGTTTTTTCAGGAAAATCAATTAAAAATCGACGAACCAATTCATCAACCAAAGACGATTTTCCGGCTCCACCAGTTCCTGTAATTCCAAGAACCGGAATTTTAGAATTAGCATTGCTTTCGTGAATTTTATCAAAAACCGGTTTTGCAATTTCAGGAAAATTCTCAGCAGCCGATATTAAACGTGCAATTGCCGTTGGAACTTTATTTTCGATATGATCAATTTCTCCGTTTAGTTTATCTCCAATAGGATAATCTGAACGTTCTACCAAATCATTAATCATTCCTTGTAAACCTAAAGAACGTCCGTCATCTGGAGAATAAATTCTTGTAATACCATATTCATGTAATTCTGAAATTTCACTTGGCAAAATTACTCCACCACCGCCGCCAAATATTTTAATATGCCCCGCTCCTTTTTCATGAAGCAAGTCATACATATATTTAAAGTATTCGTTGTGTCCGCCTTGGTACGATGTCATTGCAATTGCATTGGCGTCTTCCTGAATGGCAGTATTTACCACTTCTTCGACACTTCTATCGTGTCCTAAATGAATTACTTCAACTCCAGTTGACTGAATTATACGGCGCATGATATTGATCGCTGCATCGTGCCCGTCAAAAAGAGAAGCTGCTGTGACAATTCTTACTTTATTTTTAGGAATATATGGTATTTGTTGTTCCATTTTATGAATATGATAATTTTAAGGGAGCAATTTACAAAATATTTTAATATTTGATTATCGTAATAGCTTTATGTTAACATAAAAAATAATTATTTTTTTATTATAAGGGTAACAATTTACGCAATGAGTTGATATATAGATATAAAACCTACAAACATGGCAATTTCGCAACTTTAAAACATAATCTAATAACCTGTAAAGCAGTACAGTAAAGTAATTTAGCAGTATATAAAAACCCCCAAATTTTTACTAAAACTAAAACAGAAAAGCAACAACGTAAAAATTTTAAAAAATGAAAACTTTATATTCACTTAGCCTAATTTTATCTCTTAGTTTTTTCATTTCCTCTTTTAATGGTATTGAAAAAGAGAATTTAAACAACAGATCTTCAAAATCTAATTTAGATACTTTATCTACTAAATCTACTTTAGAAGAAGAAAACAATACTGTACTTTTTAATCAGTACAACAAATTGCAAAATGCTCTAAAAAAATATAAAAAAATAGCGGCCGAAGACTCTTGGAAACCAATGACTCTTGCTACTCCTTACAAAGATATCAGACCTGACGAGAAATCAATTACGGTGGCCGAGATTAGAAATAGACTATTTATAATGGGGGATTTAAAAAATGATTCTAAAAGTGATTTTTATGATCAGGAATTAATGGATGGTGTAATGAAATATAAATTACGTAATGGTTTAAAACCAAATTATATTATTACCGAAGATCATATTAAAGACTTGAACGAAAGTATCGAGGAAAAAATAAGAAGAATCAACATTAATATGGAACGTTGCAAATCAATTTCTCAAAAATTGCTAACGAATAAAGAATACATTATGGTGAATGTGCCATCATATGAGTTGGTTTATGTAAAGAATGGCAAAATCGAACTTGAATCTAAAGTTTTTGTTGGAGCTCCTTTAACTAAAACCACAATTTTTGACGGAAACATTGACAAAGTTGTTTTTAGTCCTTATTGGACAGTTCCGCAAAGTATTGTTGACAACGAATTAAAATCTAAGATTGCCGCAGACAAAAATTATTTAGCCGACCACAATATGGAAATTATAAATGGTCAGGTGAGACAAAAACCCGGTCCTGACAATTCATTAGGTTTGGTGAAATTTATTTTCCCTAATCCAGATGATATTTATATGCACGACACACCTGCCAAAACATTATTTGATTTCGATAAAAGAACTTTTAGCCATGGTTGCGTTAACGTAAGTAAAGCCAAAGAACTTGCCATTGCGATGCTACAAGATTATCCTGAATGGACTGCTGAAAAAATTGATAAAGCTATGGAAGGTACCGAAGAAACAACTTTTAAATTGCCCAATAAAGTTCCAATCTACATTACATACTTTACAACTTGGGTAAATGATTCTGGCGAAATTTGTTTCTATCAAGATGTTTATGATAGAGATGGCGATTTAAATAAAATTACGATCTCAAAAGAAATACTTGCTTCAAACAAATTCTAAAATTAAAAAAGTCTATACTATAATCGGAAACCATTTTCACAATGAGTTTCCGATTTTTTTTATTTAAAAAATAACCTAAGTTGTTAATTTTAAATCTTTTACAGACTAAAAATAAAACCAAATCGACTGACCTTTGCTTCATAATAATACCACTAATTTTTAATTAAAATTAATTATCATGAAAACAGAGAATATAGACGGATTAACCCTTTTCGAAATAAATTTATTGATTCAGCAAGGTGGTCGATTTATAATGTTTCCAAATTTAATGACTAACGTTAAAAGTTCAACTATTTATTTTGTACGTCCCGAAGAAAAAATATTCAAATACGTCATAAAACACTTTTTAAAGAGTTTATTAAAAAGTTGGCGCACATTTCCTTTAAGACCTTTTTATGTCTCCAAATCTTTATTTTATTTAGCGATTGGCGGTAACAATAATACCTATAATATATTAGCCGATTTAAAGCAAATGAATCCTGTGCATAATCCTAATTTATATTGCTTAGAATACGTTTAAATCTTATTTTTTTTAAATTATTAAAGCGAAAATATCCTGCTATATTTTCGCTTTTTTTATTTATAAAACCCATAACTTCAAAAAAATATGTACTTTTAAATTTCAATTTCAATGGTAAACAAACTCAAGACTTTAAACTAAATTATGGAAGACTCAAACGAATTAATCGCTAGAAAAAGTTGGTGGGACAGAAACTGGAAATGGCTTGTACCAACAGGATGTTTAAGTATTATACTTCTGTTTGTTTTATTTATTGTTGGAATTTTCTTTGGCGTTACCTCAATGATGAAAGATTCTGATGTTTATAAAGAGGTTATGACCGAAGTACAACACAATACTACTATAATTGAAAAACTTGGAAAACCCATCGAAGAAGATGGAATGACGTCGGGCAATATCAGTCTTAGTAATGATACCGGAAATTGCGATTTACAAATTCCTATAAAAGGCTCTAAAGGAAAAGGAACGATTTTTATTGTTGCCGAAAAAAGAGGAACCTGGAAATACAGCGTAAAATCTGTTTATATTGAGAACACAAAAGAGGAAATTGATTTGCTGAAGAAGTAAGTAATATGAACAAATACATCATTATAACATTCTTATTGTTTCTTTCTTCTTGTAACAAAATTGAGAATCATAAAACTTTATCTCAAGATGATATTAACCGTATAAAAAGTTTAAAAATTCTAGACGACGACGAAACTATTTATCAATTTTATAGTCAGTTTAAAAATCAATTTGCGGGAAACTTTTATACGAATAAAAGAATTGCATCTTATTGGATCGACAAACGAGATGCAAAGAAAAACCAAACAGACTTTGCCTATTATAAGGATATTATAAAAATTGACACAATATACAATTCCGGATTAACTTACTCACCGTATATGTTGATTACTACAAAAGGCAACAAAACATTTCAGGTTAGTGTTGATGGCGAAAAAGACCTAATTAAATCTTTCTTTGAAAATAGTCTTCGAGAGTGGAGAAAAAGAAAAAACTGATTTACTGGTAAAACAACAAATTACTGTACCCAATATTTATGCTATTTAGTTTTTAATGAACTTCGTTTGCAACGAATAGTAAAACTATTGTTAATTATAAAACAAATTGTATCTACCGCTCAAATAAAATTGTGGCTTTGTTTTTGAATAAGTAGTATTTTTGAAACTTATAAAACTACTTAATGAAAAAGATTTTAATTTTAGCGCTTGTATTTTCCCTTGGTTCTTATGCTCAGGTAAAAGAAACTTTAACTCAAAAAATAACAAAATTATCTACGCAAATTTCTGGAGTTGGCGGTGTTGATATTGCATCTGGATTAAAAGAAGCGCTCAATAAAGGAATTACACAACAAGTAAGCAAGCTAACGGCTGTTGATGGTTTTTATAAAAATGAAGCCGTTAAAATTCTTATGCCTGCCGAATTACAAAAAGTCGACGCTACTTTACGAAGAGTTGGTTTGGGCTCATTGGCAGATGAAGGCGTAAAAGTTCTAAATCGCGCTGCCGAAGATGCTGTAAAAGAAGCTACTCCAATATTTGTTTCGGCGGTTAAAAATATGTCGTTTACCGATGCCAAAAACATTCTGTTAGGAAATCAAAACGCAGCAACAACTTATTTACAAAATAGTACCACAACGGCTTTATACGGAAAATTTAATCCGGTGATCAAAACCTCTTTCGAAAAAGTGGGTGCCGATGTGGTTTGGAAAAACATCATTAACAAATACAATACAATTCCGTTAGTTAAAAAGGTAAATCCAGATTTAACTGATTATACAACAAATCAAGCTTTGGCAGGAGTTTTTAAAATGATCGCTGTCGAAGAAAAAGATATTCGTACTAATATCAATGCAAGAACAACACATGTGCTAAAAAGCGTGTTTGCAATGCAGGATAAAAAGTAACTTTTACGAAGGTTCTAAGGGACAAAGATGCAAAGGTTCTGAGGTTGAAAAACTTTGCGAACTTTGCGTAAATCCTTGCGGACTTTGCGGTTAACTAACCAAAAAAACTTAAAATGCAAAAAATAACCATTCTGATTCATTGTAAGGATCAAAAAGCAATTATTGCAACAGTGACTACTTTTATTGCTAAAGTAGAAGGAAATATTACCTACATTGACCAACATGTTGATGTAGAGCAAAATGTATTTTTTATGCGATTGGAATGTGAATTTACCAATCCGGACACTACACTTGAAGGATTTAAAGCAGACTTTGAACAAAATATAGCTTCGACTTTTGATATGTCATGGGATTTGTACAATCAGGAACAAAAACCAAAAATGGCTTTGTTTGTATCCAAATACGATCATTGCTTGTTTGATATTTTAGGGCGTTACAGCGCAGGCGAACTTAATGTCGAAATTCCGGTTATAATAAGTAATCACAATGATTTAAGATCTATTGCAGAGCGTTTTGATATTCCTTTTCATTGCGTTCCTTTTACTAAAGATATTAAAGAAGAAGGCGAAGCAAGACAAATTGAATTATTAGAAAAATACCAAATTAACTTTATTGTTTTGGCTCGTTACATGCAAATTATAACGCCTAATTTGATTTCGCTTTACAAAAATAGAATCATCAATATTCATCATTCGTTTTTACCGGCATTTCCGGGTGCAAAACCTTATCATTCGGCTTTTAAACGCGGTGTAAAAATTATTGGTGCAACAAGTCATTATGTTACTGCCGAATTAGACGAAGGTCCAATTATCGAACAGGATATTGCGAGAGTTTCGCACATACATTCCGTTGATGATTTTATTATGAAAGGTCGTGACTTGGAGCGTATTGTTTTGGCTCGCGCTATCAAATTACATGCAGAACGTAAGACTATGGTTTATAGTAACAAAACAGTTGTTTTTTCTTAGGTTCAAAGTTACAGAGTTACAAAGGCTTTTTCTTAAATAAAACAAACCCGACAGGTTTTAAAAACCTGTCGGGTTTACTATTTAAACAATTTTTAAACTTAACTTCTTAGTAACTTAGTTCCTCAGAACCTTATTACCTAACCTTAATCAACAATCTTGGATCATCAAAAGTATTTACTTCATCCATTGTTAAGCCAAGAGCATTTGCTACACCTTCTCCATAAGCTGGATCCGCTTTAAAGCAGTTTCTAATGTGACGTATTTGAATAAACTTTTGCGCTCCTCCTACTTGTCCGGCTGTATTTTTAAACAACAATTGTTTTTTCTCATCTGTCAGTAAATTGAATAATAAACCTGGCTGAGTAAAATAGTCATCATCGTCTTCTCTGAAATTATGTGCCCAGGCATCGCCATGAAGTGCTAATGGTGGTTCTTTAAATTCAGGTTGTTCTTGCCATTCGCCAAAACTATTTGGCTCATAATGTATACGGCTTCCGTTGTTTCCGTCAACACGCATTGCACCATCTCTGTGGAACGTATTATAAGGACATCTTGATGAGTTTACGGGAATTTGATAATTGTTAACCCCTAAACGATAGCGATGCGCATCTCCATAAGAAAACAAACGCGCTTGTAACATTTTATCTGGCGAAAAACTTATTCCCGGAACAATATGCGCCGGATTAAAAGCAGCTTGTTCTACTTCGGCAAAATAATTTTCTGGGTTTTTGTTTAGTTCGAATTCTCCAACTGGAATTAGTGGATAATCTTTTTTCAACCAAACTTTAGTTAAATCAAAAGGATGGAAACGATAATTAGCAGCTTGTTCTTCAGTCATTATCTGAATAAACATTTTCCATTTTGGAAAGTTTCCTTCTTCAATAGCATCAAATAAATCTCTTTGGTGACTTTCTCTGTCGCCACCTACTAATTTTGCAGCTTCTTCATCAGAAAGGTTATCGATTCCTTGTTGTGTTACAAAATGAAATTTAACATAATGTCTTTCGTTTTGAGCATTTAAGAAACTAAAGGTATGACTTCCAAATCCGTGCATTTGTCTGTACGATCTCGGAATTCCTCTATCACTCATTACAATTGTAATTTGGTGTAAAGCTTCGGGTAATAATGTCCAAAAATCCCAATTGTTATCAGCACTTCTCAAATTGGTTTTTGGATCACGTTTTACAGCATGATTTAAGTCCGGAAATTTCATTGGATCACGGAAAAAGAAAACTGGCGTATTATTTCCTACCAAATCCCAATTTCCCTCGTTTGTATAAAATTTCAGGGCAAAGCCACGAATATCTCTTTCGGCATCAGCGGCACCTCTTTCTCCTGCAACAGTTGAAAAACGTGCAAACATTTCGGTTTTTTTACCAATTTGCGAAAACAAATCAGCTCTTGTATATTTTGTAATGTCATGAGTAACAGTAAAAGTTCCGTATGCACCAGAACCTTTGGCATGCATTCTACGCTCCGGAATTACTTCGCGATCAAAATGAGCCATCTTTTCTAAAAACCAAAAATCTTGTAATAAAACAGGTCCACGAGGTCCAGCTGTTTGAATGTTTTGGTTGTCTGGAACGGGTGTTCCTGTTGCAGTTGTTAATTTTTTCTTTGATTCCATATTGCTGATATTTAATGTTTTATCAAATATACAAACTTATCCTTAGCATATTCATAAACAAAATTGATTGTTATTATATTTTAATAACCAAAAGCTATTTATAGTCATAGAATCCTCAGAATGGCATCTTAAAAAATCTTAACTTATGTCCAACAAAGTAATAACAAAACCTTAACAGCAAAACATTCATATATGTTAGATCTTTGTAGAGTAATAAACTGGTTATTTATTATTTTGGTTTTGGTTAGTTAAATGATGCCGGCGTCTTCGAGATGCCGGCATTCTTTCTTTATATCCATTTCTGTTTTTTCATTTCAAATTTTCTTTGTGAAAGGTTAGTTACTTTGTGGTTAGTTTTATCACAAAAAGCATAAATTTTACTCATCAGAAAATATACTCTAAGTCATAAATTTAGACATTAACTTATATCCAACAAAGTAATAACAAGACCTTAACACTATTAGATTCATATAAGTCGGATCTTTGTAGTGTAATAAACTGGTTATTTATTATTTTGGTTTTGGTTAGTTAAATAATGCCGGCGTCTTCGAGATGTCGGCATTCTTTTTTTATATGCGTTTTTGTTTTATCGGGCGTAATTTAACCGCAAGGTGCGCAAGAGTTTACGCAAGGTTCGCAATGTTTTTTGATACAAAGCTTTGCGAACTTTGTGTTTTATGCAAACCCTCACATATACAAAACCTTTGGGCACTTTGCGGTTAAATTACGTTTTAATAAAACTACATTTTGGATACAACTACACGGGATTTAGATACTTTATACAAATATTACTCTCGGATCTTTGTCTCATAATTTTCAATCTAAAATTTAAAAACGAAATTATGAGTGATATTAAAAAAATGAAATTAGGAAATCAGGGACTTATTGTTCCAAATATTGGTTTAGGCTGCATGGGAATGACTCAAATTGCCGGCGCAGATATATATGGTAAAGCAGATGAAAAAGAATCAATTGCTACCATTCACCGTTCACTTGAATTAGGCGGAAACTTTTTGGATACAGCAGATTTATACGGACCACTGCACAACGAAAGATTAGTTGCAAAAGCTATAAAAGGCAATCGTAATGCTTATACTATTGCTACTAAATTTGGTTTTGAAATTGACGATAACGAACAACTTACCTGGAATTTTAATGGTAAAAAAGAGTATGTTAAAAAAGCTGTAGAACGCTCTCTTAAAAACTTAGGAACAGATTATATTGATTTGTATTATCTACATAGACTTGATCCTAATACACCAATTGAAGAAACAGTTGCTGCAATGGCAGAATTGGTTCAGGAAGGAAAAGTAGGTTATATTGGTCTGTCAGAAGTATCATCAGAGACCATTCGAAAAGCGCATAAAATTCATCCTTTAACTGCTGTACAAACTGAATATTCTTTGTTTGAAAGAAGTGTTGAAGAATTTGGAATTTTAAATACGTTAAACGAATTAGAAATTGGTTTTGTGGCTTATTCTCCACTTGGCAGAGGTTTTATTTCTGGCGATATCAAAAGTCCGGACGATTTTCCTGCTGATGATTTTAGAAGAAGATTACCGCGTTTTCAGGGAGAACAATTTCAAAAAAACATTCAATTGGTAAATGAAATCAAAAAAATGGCCGAAGAAAAACAAATTACTGCTTCTCAACTGGCACTTTCATGGATTGTTTCTAAAAACATTCTACCTATTCCGGGAACAAAAAGAGTAAAATATGTCGAAGAAAATATTGCCGCAACTCAAATTATTTTGACTAATGAAGAAATGAATCGTTTAGAAAAAATTATTCCGCTTGGTACAAAAACCGGAATGCGTTATGACGAGGCTAGCATGGCATCTATTGATCAATAAAAAGATTTCACTTCGTTCTCATTATAGTAAATAATTATCCTATAAAATTATCCTACCAAGGTTAGAGAACATTCAAAGTGATAATCAAACTCTAAATTAAACCATAGGAAAAGCTATCTTTACAGTAGCTTTTCCTGTTTGTATATTTCTTAAATATTTCACCTTTTTATCATGAAAAAAGAAACTCACATTCCACATACAATACATTCGATTTCAGAAATGCATCAATTATTAAAAATCCCAAAACCTGCGCATCCATTAGTCAGTTTCGTAGACTTAAGTCAAATAAGTTGCCGTTTTGATGATAATCTAAAAAGTGTTGTATATGGTTTTTATACTGTTTCTATAAAAAAAGGTTTTAAAGGAAAAATGAAATACGGTCAAAATTATTATGATTTTGATGAAGGAGTTATGACATTTATGTCGCCCGGACAAGTTATTTCAACAGAAGTTTCTATTGATACTTCAGTTTACGGATCAATGCTGGTTATTCATCCTGATTTTATTCAAAATTATCCTTTAGCAAAAAAAATAAAGGACTACGGTTACTTTTCGTATGCTGTTAATGAAGCTTTACATCTTTCAGACAAAGAAGAATCCATGATTATAAGTATTATGCAAAACATTGAGCAGGAATATCTTTCGTCAATTGATGCTTTTAGTCAAGATGTTATGATTTCGCATATCGAATTATTACTTAATTATTGCAACAGGTTTTACAACCGTCAATTTATTACTAGAAAATCAGCTAATAATACTCTTTTAACAAAATTAGAAACCTTGCTTTCTGATTATTTTGAAAGTGATAAAGTACAACAATTTGGACTTCCTACAGTTGCTTATCTTTCAGATGAACTGAATGTTTCTCCAAACTATCTTAGCGATATGTTACGCTCTGTAACTGGTCAAAGCACGCAACATCACATCCATAATAAAATCATCGAAAAAGCAAAGGAATTACTTCTCACAACTTCTTTAAGTGTAAGTGAAATGGCATATCAGTTGGGTTTTGAATATCCGCAATCCTTCAATAAATTATTTAAAAGCAAAACCAATGTTTCTCCTTTAGAATTTAGAAGTTCATTTAATTAAATTTTAAATTGAAGGCGTGATTTTACCGCAAAGCACGCAAAGGTTTTTCGCAAAAGTTCGCTAAGTTTTAATTCCTAAATAAGTAATCAAAGTTCGTAAAGCTATATAAACACAAAGCTTTGCGAACTTTTCCTTTTTATAGAAACTTAATAATAAAAAAACTTTGCCTGCTTTGCGATAAAATTATACTCAATGTCAATAAAAATTGGAATTTAATTTTTGAGTCTTTCGTGGAGTAATTTAAAATAAGGAAAAGCTTTTAACAATCTACTTCCGTGCCAAGAGAACATTTCTCCATCGACAAAAACAGTTTTGGCGTGATGCGTAAAACGTCCAATTTCAAATGCGTCTTCTTCTTTAAAAGGATAAGGTTCAGAAGAAAGAAAAACCAAATCAGGATCACCCTCTAAACGCATTTTTTTGAGTTCAATTTCCGGATAACGGCCTTTGTCTTCGTAGATATTCGAAAAATGATTCAATTTTAATAACTCATTAATATAGGTATCATTTCCGGCAACCATAAATGGATTTTTCCAAATAAAATATGCGGCTTTTTTTACTGGAATATCTTCAACATATTTTTTAAAATCGCTAAGGGCAAATCTCAATTTGTCGTTCCATTTTTGAGCATCGGTTCTACAATTAAAGAGTTGTCCAAAATCTAAAATCATCTGAAAATTATCTTCTATACTAACTATATTGGTTACCCAAACCGGGCAAATTGTACTTAATTGTGCCACAATCTCAGCAGTATTTTCTTCTTTATTACAAATAATAATATCCGGTTGCAGTAATTTTATTTTTTCGAAATGAATTTTCTTAGTTCCTCCAACAATTTTCTTAGTCGATTTTAATTGATACGGATGCACACAAAACTTCGTGATTCCAATAATTTTATCATCTAAACCTAAATCATACAACAATTCTGTTTGAGAGGGAACCAGCGAAATAATTCTTTTTGGAGAATTCTCAAACGAATGTAATGTACCTAATTGATCTGTTAGTTGTTTCATAGTATTCAGTCGCAGTTTTCAGTCGCAGTTTACAATCTAAGTCTGAACTGTGACTGAAAACTGCGACTGAATCTTTATTTATTAGCGATAATCTCTTCCATTTCTTGTTGTACTTTCAAAGCTTCTTCTCTTGCTTTTTCGGCAAAATCAGTTCCTTTAGAAGCGTAGATAATTGCTCTTGCAGAATTTACTAATAAACCAACTTTATCATTCATTCCGTATTTACAAACTTCAGATAAACTTCCGCCTTGAGCACCAATTCCAGGAACTAGCAAGAAACTATCCGGAACAATTTTTCTAATTTCTGCAAAATATTCTGCTTTAGTAGCTCCAACTACGTACATTAAATTATGGCTATTTTTCCATGTTTTAGAAGTTTCTAAAACTTGTTTGTATAATTCTTTTCCGTTTGTAGTTAAGGTTTGAAAATCAAAAGCTCCTTCGTTAGACGTTAAAGCCAACATAATAGTATGTTTATTTTCGAAAGCAAGAAAAGGCTCTACTGAATCTTTTCCCATATAAGGTGCAACGGTTACACTATCAAAATTCAAATCTTCAAAAAAGGCTTTTGCATACATGCTCGAAGTGTTTCCAATATCGCCACGTTTCGCATCGGCAATCGTGAAAATTTCAGGAAATTTTTCGTTGATATAATTGATTGTTTTTTGCAATGAAATCCACCCTTTTATTCCGTATGCTTCAAAAAAAGCAGTGTTTGGTTTGTATCCAACAGTCAAATCATTTGTTGCATCAATTATCGCTTTATTGAATTCGAAAATAGGATCTTCGGTTTCTAATAAATGAGGCGGTATTTTGGTTAGATCAGGATCTAATCCAACGCATAAAAATGATTTTTTTAAAAGAATTTGTTTGTGTAGTTGTTGTGTTGTCATTCTTGATTTTTTAGTTCTTCTAGTGCATCAGAAGTAATTCTTTTTTAGAAGTACGCAAAAATAAAAAAAGCCATTCAATTACGAATGGCTTTTTGGTTTTATATTCAGTTTAGGATTATAAATTACCTAAGTAAACAATTTCTGTTCTTCTGTTTTCTGCTCTTCCTGCAGCAGTTTTATTAGATTTTACTGGTTTTGTAGCACCAAATCCCTGCGAAGTTAAATTCGCTGGATTTACTCCTTTTTCAATAAGTGCATCCATAACTACTTTTGCTCTTGCTTCAGATAATTTCTGGTTTGCTTTTGGATTCCCTACATTATCTGTATGTCCGTTAATTGCAAATTTAGCATTTGGATAGTTTTTCAAAATCTCTTTAATTGCGTCTAATCTTCCTGAAGTTTCTCCTTTTCTGGCATCACTTAAAGTCGCCTTTCCTGTGTTGAAGAAAATTGATCTTGCCTCTACTTTTAATTGTGCCAATGTTGCTTTTGTTACTTTTGGACAACCTTTATTATCGGCTGGACCTGCAATTAGCGGGCAATCGTCAATATTATCAGGAACTCCGTCTTTGTCTGCGTCTAAACTAGGGCAACCTTTATTCTCTACTAAACCTGCAACTGTTGGGCAAGCATCATCTTTATCCAGAACTCCGTCTCCATCTGTATCTGGCCACGGACAACCTTTGTTTTCTATTGGACCTGCAATTGTTGGACAAACATCTACATTATCTAATAATGTATCTCCATCAGAATCTTTCCAAGGACAACCTTTATTTTCAATTGGACCTGCAACATTAGGGCAAGCATCATCTTTGTCAAAAACACCATCTTTATCTGCATCTGGCCAAGGACATCCGTTGTTTTCCGCCGGACCAGCTACTTTTCTACAAGAATCTTCTTTATCAATAACGCCATCTTCATCTGTATCTTTAAATTTCTTCTCGTAAACTGGAATTTTTACTCCAAGATGAAAATCTGCTGCTTTTGATTCTTTCGAAACTAAATTTGTCAAAATAGAACCAGAACCAATAAAGAACGCTCCTACCCTTAATCCTGAACCAACCTGCATTCCGCTATACTCCATATAGGTCAATGGAACATAAAAACTAAACCATCTTGATTCGTAACGAGGCGTTAAAGTTACACGATCTGCGATTCCGTAACCATTTAGTTTATTTCCAGAAACCATATTGATATCTCCGTTAAGATTCAAATAGAATTTTCGGTACATATTCCAATCTACATCAGCATGAATAGCAGTTGGCAAATTCACTTTTGTCCCTCTTGTCGAAGATGTTTTGGTATAATGGTCGTTAAGAAATTGATAGATATTATCAGCATCATTAATCATTTCCTGCGTGATAACCCCATTTACATTATAGGTATCCTGTCTTGCATTTTTATAATTGATTGATCCAATATCAGTAACCGATAATCCGAAACGTAATTTGTATTTGTTTAAATCTCTAAAATTATTATCGGCTGGTTTTGCTCTACTTATATCATATTGATCATAATCTGGTCTCCATTCGTAAACCAATCCAAAATCTAAACCAAATCCGTTTGCTCCAGAATCAAAATCGTAATCTTTTTTTGTTTCAAAATCCTGACTTGTTCCTACAGTAATTTGTCCATTTGATACAAGTGTTCCTTGCTCAGGATTTACTGTATTTTCGTTGTACACAACGCTAACATCTTTTCCTTTAGTATATCCGTTTACACCACCTTGCAAATATTTGGCTGTTAAACCTCCTTTTAGAAAATGTTGCTCTTTTTGATATAAAACAGCGGCATACGAAATTCCAAATTCTCCCCATGTATGCGAAGCACCATTTGGATTTCCTGCATTAAAATTAAAATCGCTTGCCTGATCTAAACCATCTTTAACCTGATCTACAAGACTTCCGTTTATGTTTCTTAAATTAGTAAGTGATCTCGCTCTTGTAAAAACTGCAATGGTATGTTTTGGTGCAATGTTAAACATAAAAGACGGCCCCATAATATCAAAATTCGCAATACCATTGTTGGCTTTTCTTGCTGTAACTACAGATTGCGTGTCAAAATCGTATCCTTTTTTGTAAACGTCAAAAAGATTAACTCCATACAAATCGTTTGCTGCTGAACCGCTGACAGAAAATATATTAACATCGGTTTTAAAACGAGAATCGGCAATAGAAGCCGGGTTAAAAAGCACACTTTGAACTCCCGCATAATTGTCATGGGTGTATCCTAAATAAGACTGCGCTTTGGCCGAAAAAGTAATTGTGATAACTAATAAACTAAGTAAAGTTTTTTTCATTAAAATTTGGTTTTAGAAGGTAAATTCGGCGGCAAAACTACACTTTTAGAATTATAAACAGGTTAAGCTAACATTGAATTCATGTAACATCTTGAACAAATTATGTAAGAAAAATAAATTGCTTGTTTTCTATTTTTGATAACGAACCCTAAATCAATAGTTTATGTCTCTACATATCGGAATTACACCAAAAAACTTAAAGAAAAGCGCTGCTATTTTGGCCACGATTTTGTCTAATGAAATGACTCTTTATGTAAAAACGAGAAAATTTCACTGGAACATTTCAGGAAATAGTTTTATGGAATTGCATAAATTGTTTGAAGATCAATACCGAATTTTGGAAGCTAATATTGATGACGTTGCAGAACGCATTAGTCAACTGGGCGAAAAAACTATTGGAACAATGAAGGAATTTGTCGAAAATTCGACGCTCAAGGAATCTCCAAACGAATATCCTTCGCAAAAGCAAATGCTTGAGGAACTTCTTGGAAATCATGAACAATTGGCAACTGAATTCCGCGCTTACATTCCGGTTTTTGAAAATGAAAATAACGATATTGGTTCGGCTGATTTTATTACGGGTTTATTACAGGAACACGAAAAAATGGCTTGGATTTTACGCCGATATCAGGTTTAAAAATTACAAATGTGAATTATGCAAAACGCAACAAAATGGATGTAACAAATAACTAATGAGTAATTTGCAATTTTACAATACTATTAATTTATTAAAATATACAATCATGAATACTACAGAAATAAAAGGAAACTGGAATGAGTTAAAAGGGAAATTGAAGCAAAAATATGCAGATCTGACTGATGATGATTTGATGTATGCTGAAGGTAAAGAAGATGAAATGTATGGTAAACTTCAGCAAAAATTAGGTAAAACAAAAGAGGAACTTCAAAAGATGCTATCAGATTTGTAACCCTTTCTTGCTCAATCGGGAATACCGTCTAATTTTTTTTTATTAGACGGTATTTTTTTGAGAACATTTACTCCTTATTTTAATACTTGTATATTCCTTATAATTATTCGATACCACAACCAAAAATAAATTAATTATCTTTAACCAAATTTTGATAAAATGAAGCTATTTATAAAGTTCGACATAAACACCATTTGCTCACTTTTTTTAAAACACAATCTAGATCAACATAATGTTAATTTTACAACATTAGGGTTTGGCGAGATTGAGATCAGTGATAATCTTGATGCTAATGCGCTCGAAGCTTTAAAAAATAAATTAAGCCCGTGCGGATTTGAAGTTGTTGAAAATCAAAAAAGCGTATTAGTTCAAAAAATAAAAGATGCTATTATTGAACTTGTTTTTATGGAAGACAACAATAATTATAAAAGTTCTGTGTTTTTAGCTGAAAAACTAAATCACAGTTACGGTTATTTATCAAATGTTTTTTCGGAAGTGACGTACTCTTCTATCGAAAATTTTATTATTTTACAGAAGATTGAAAGAGCCAAACAGTTAATTATTATTAACGAAATGAGCCTTACCGAAATTGCTTTTTTATTAAACTACTCTAGTGTTGCTCACTTAAGTACACAGTTTAAAAACACAACAGGAATTACGCCGTCGGCTTTTCAGCGAATTATTAAGAAACGTAGAGAGAATTTAAAATAAAACCCAAATACCACACTAAAATGCAAAATAACGCATTATATATCCTATTGGCTGATGACGATGAAGATGATCGCCTTTTTTTTAACGATGCTTTTGAAGAAATTAAGATTCAAACTAAAGTAGATTTTGTTCATGACGGAATGCAATTAATGGAGCATTTGATGGATACTAATAACAAACTGCCTGATATTTTGTTTCTGGATTTAAATATGCCGAAAAAAACAGGTAAAGAATGTTTAATTGAAATTAAGAAAACAGAACATCTTAAAAATATAATTATTGCAATCTACTCTACTTCATCATCTGAAGAGGATATTGAAGATACTTTTATTCAGGGAGCCAATATTTACATTAAGAAACCGAGCGATTTTAATACGCTTAAAAAAATAATTAATGAAGTCGTGACTGTAAACTGGCACTATCACACCTCTGGTTTAAACCGTGATAATTTTTTGCTACGACTAAAATAATTGTAGATCGATGAAATGGATACCCAATTTTAATTCTTCAAACTCTTTGAGAGTTATTTTTGTAGTCGCAGTTTTCATTCTGTTATTTCTTTCTTCTATTGCATATAAGCACAATCGGGATTTAGACGAATCCAGTAAAGTGGTTATGCATACGTATGAAATAAACATTCAATTAGAGCGATTAATGTCGGCGATAAAAGATGCTGAGACAGGTCAACGTGGTTATATAATTACCCGAAATGCCCGTTTCCTGACACCTTATATTTATTCGCGAGACAAGGTAAATACTTCATTTATTAAACTAAAAAAATTAACTGCTGATAATCCAAAACAGCAGCAAAATCTTCAAAAGTTATTTAAACTAATTATTCAGCGTTTTGTTTCTTTTGAAAATTGTCTAAAATATAGCGATCCCAAAACATATGATAAGCGAAAACTCGACAATCATATGTTTGGCGGTCGAATTTTGATGGAAAATATTCGTTTCCAAGTAGACGAAATGAATGACATCGAGAAAAATTATTTGGCTAATAGATTAAAAATTTATGATGCCGAAATTTCTTTAAGCCCAATATTTTCAATTTCATTGTTTCTTGTCGCTTTAAGCTTTATTTTACTGGCTTACAGACAAATTAGCCGCGATTTTGAACGCTTAAAAGTATACAATAAAAAACTTTTAATCTCGAGCGGATTAATTGCCGAATCTGAAGTTATTGGTAAATTTAGTACGTGGCAATGGGATTTAGATACTTCAAAAATTGATTACTCAGACAATCAATACCGTTTGTTGGGCTATGAGCCAAATGCTTTTGTTCCGGAAAAAGAAACGTTCCTAAATTTTGTACATCCTGACGATAAGGAAACTGTAGCAAAATCGATGGAAGAAATAATTAGCAAAAAACAATTGCCATTTGTTTATTATAAAATTGTGCTTCCTAATCACGATATCAGATATTTTAAAACAACTGGAAAACTTTTGACAGATCAACAAGGAAGTAAAATTTTACTGGGTATTAATTTTGATATTACTGATGAGCATTTACTTAATATTGAACTTCAGGAACGTAATAGTGAACTTGAAAAGAGTAATAAAGAACTAGCTTCTTTTAACCACGTTGCGAGTCACGATTTACAAGAACCCTTAAGAAAAATTCAAACCTTTGTTTCTAGAATTTCTGATGCTGATAAAGAAGTGATGTCGCAAAGCGCAAGAGATTATATTGCCAAAATTCAGATTTCGGCAAAAAGAATGCGCGTTTTAATTGATGATTTACTTTTATTTTCGAGAACAAACACTACCAAAAAAGAGTTTATTAAATCGAACTTAAACGAATTGCTCGAAAATGCAAAAGGAGAACTAACAGAGGTTATTGATGAAAAAAAGGCAACAATTACAACATCAAAATTACCAAAACTAGCCGTTATTCCGTACCAAATCGAACAGCTTTTTATTAACTTGATTGGAAATTCTTTAAAATATAGTCAGCCTAATATTGCTCCAGAAATTACAATCGAAAGTCATAAAGTAAATTCAAGCGATTATCCTGAGTTATTAGATCAGAATGTTAAGAAATTCCATAAAATCACTTTTACAGATAACGGAATGGGTTTTGATCCTCAATTTAAGGAAACTATCTTTGTTTTATTCCAACGATTACATTCTAAAACAGATTATCCAGGAACAGGAATTGGTCTTGCAATTTGTAAAAAAATTGTAGACAATCATAAAGGTCATATTATTGCCGACAGTACTCCAAATCAAGGTTCTGTTTTTACTATTTTTCTTCCAGATTAGACTTTCAAAAAAAGACTTAAACTTTACATAATTAGCGTTATATAAATCCTTTATGGGAATTATATAACGTTTCTTTTTTATGCTGTAAAGTAAAATATTCTATTCATTGCCATCTTTGTAATGTAATACTTTATGAAGTAATAATGAAAACAATGCCCGTCGTAAAAGCAATAATTTTAAGAACAATTTTTTTATTGACACTTATCGTTTTTGTTTCATCATGCAAAAAAAATAATCTGGTCGAAAGTTCAATAAAAAATGAAGCTTTTGCTAAGAATGAGAAAGAAGAAATTGAAGCCTTTTTTTTTATTGCAACCGCAAATGTTAGTCAAACTATTATATCTAAAAGTCAAATTGCACAACAAAAAAGTTCTGATAGTACATTACAAGAAGTTAGTAAGAGAATTGAAATTCAACAAAATCAATTGTTGCAGGAAGTAACAAAATTGGCCAACAAAAAGCTCATTATTATTACTGAAATCAATAGCACTCACAAAAGAGCTTTGTATGATTTGATTGATGCCGATGAAATTAGTTTTAATCAAACATATTTAAACTCTATACAAGAGTCATTGCATGAAGAAATTAATTTGCTGGAATCGATATCTAAAGAAACTAACGATCAAACTATTTTAAAATTAGTATTACAGTATTTACCAGAACAATATCAATTTTTAAGGGAAACCGAAAAAATAAAAAAAATAATCATCTAAACGCCGATACAATTATTATTAACTAAATTTTTTTAACTATGAAAATGCAAACCAATTATTTATGCGCCTTAACACTTTTTATCTCAGCTTCGTTTGGAATGCTGCACGCTCAGGACAATAATGTAAATACCGAATTTGGAGTAAAAGGAGGTTTTAACATGTCGAATTTATATTCTAATGATGCAAACGACGACAATGTTCTTTACGGTTTTAATGCCGGTGTATACGCCACATTACCAATTTCAGATTTTATTGCAATTCAGCCAGAGATTTTGTTTACGACAAAAGGTGCAGAGTTGGATTACAACAATGCTTTTGCAACAGGAAACGCAAAATTTAGATTAAATTATATTGAAGTTCCTTTGTTAGTGAGAGTAAATATTACCAAAAACTTTAATGTACATGCCGGTGGATACGCATCTTACTTGGTAAGTTCTAAAGTTACGGGAGACGGAGACATTAATTTTGATCAGGAAATCAATACTGATGATTTGAACAAATTTGATGCTGGTTTATCTGCCGGTGTAGGTGTCGACTTTAATCCGGTTAGTATTGGTTTACGTTACAATTACGGTTTAACTACTGTTGGGAAAGAAAGAACTCTTGCGGGAACAACTTATACTTTTCCAGACGCAAAAAACAGCAATTTGACTTTATACCTTTCGTATAAATTAAATTAAAAAAACAATTAATTATTAATCATAAATCATATATGCCATGTCAAATTTATTATATACAATCGCCGTCATACTAGTTATTCTTTGGGCTTTAGGATTCTTTGTTTACAGCCTTGGAAGCATTATACACATCTTATTAGTTATTGCTGTTATTGCAATATTGTTTAGACTTATTAAAGGTCGCGAAATTTAAAATCAACTAATTATTAAATACATTATTATTAAATCACTAAATCAAATATTATGAAAACGAGTAACACAATTTTAGGAATTTTAGGAGCTGCAGCTGCAGGAGCATTTTTAGGAGTTTTATTTGCACCGGACAAAGGTTCGAATACAAGAAAAAAAATCTCAGATAAATCAAAAGATTACGGAGATAATTTAAAAACTAAAGTTGACGGAATTCTAAGTACAATTTCTTCAAACGGGAAAGAAATTCTTGAAGAAGGAAAATCAAAATTCAATCAAGCTAAAGAAGACTTCAATACTATTAAAGATGAAGCAAAAACAATAAAAAGCAATTATTAAAAAGTGCTCATTTTAAACCATAAATACCCTCTATCATGGAATCAAATGCAACAACAAACGAGAATCTGAATCTTTATGAAAAAGCCGAAAATTATACTAAAACGAGCCTGGAATTAATTAAGCTCAAAACAGTAGCAGCATCGGCAGATGTTTTATCAACATTAACATCGAGAATTGCAGTTGGCGCTGTTGTTGCATTTTTTACCCTGTTCCTTAATATTGGGATTAGTTTATGGATTGGAAAAGAACTTGGAGAGTATTATTACGGTTTTTTTATCATAGCGCTCTTTTACCTAATTGTTGCCATTGTAATGCACAAATCGCAGCACAAATTAATTAAAACACCTATTGGAAACATGATAGTTTCCAGTATTTTAAAAGAAACTAAAAAAGATACCAACCCTGATTTAAATTAACGAATTGACTAAAAAAGAATGTTATGGAAGCTATTTATACCATGGACTCATTAAACGAGAAGATTCAGTTATTAGAAGATCGACAGGACACAGAATGGTGCGCTATTAAGGACGAAATCGATGAAATTAAGGACAATTTAAAACCTCTTAATCTTATTAGAAACACAGTCGAGGAAATAAACGAAACTGTGGGTTTCAAGAGTCATATAGCTCAGTCTGCCATAAGTATTGGTATTGGATATCTGGCCAAGAGATTTGTTGTTGGAAAAAGCGATTCAAAAGTCAAAAATATTTTTGGTTCCTTATTACAACTTGTTGTAACCAACTTAGTATCAAAGCCACATGAGCCCTCACGCGAGGAATCATCTTAAAAATCATCAAGAGAGTAATTGTATAACTTAAATTTATGTATTATGGAAAAGTTAACCGATATAGTATTAAAAAATGGTGTTTACATGTACTCAAATCTATATAAATGTTTTGAATTTACAAGAGTATTTCTAGGTATCTAACTTTCTTTATACGTTTTTCTATTTTTAAACAAACGGTTAAAGAGTTAATATCCTTCACTATATATTTTCTATATTTTCTATAGTTTTTAGACTCAAAGGTTCAGAGGTACATAGGTACAAAGACCTAGAGAAAAAACTTAAAAAAAAGAGACTGTTTCAAATCTGAAACAGTCTCTTTTTAATTTTATAGCTTGGTGATTTTAATTACAGAAACGAAAAACATATCGCCCTCTTAAAACCTTTGAACCTTTGTCCCTCTGAACCTATGTCCCTTTCTTAAACCTTTTTAGAAAACTTCCGAAGCCTCTTTCAATTTCTCCATATTGTTTACCAATTGTAACTCGGCAACAATTTTTTGAATATCTCCGTTCATGATGTTTCCTAGATCGTAAAGAGTCAAACCAACTCTATGATCAGTTACACGACCTTGAGCGTAGTTGTAAGTACGAATTTTAGCCGAACGGTCTCCAGAACTAACCTGAGATGTACGTTTTGTAGCATCTTCAGCCTCTTTCTTAGCCAATTCTTGTTCGTATAAACGAGAACGTAAAACCGTTAACGCTTTATCTTTATTTTTATGTTGCGATTTCTGATCCTGACATTGCGCCACTAATCCTGTTGGAATGTGCGTTAAACGTACTGCCGATTTCGTAGTATTTACAGATTGTCCTCCAGGTCCTGACGAACAGAAGAAATCTACACGAACATCGTTCATATCGATTTGTACATCAAACTCTTCTGCCTCTGGTAAAACCATTACAGTAGCTGCCGATGTATGCACACGACCTTGAGTTTCTGTTTGAGGAACACGTTGTACACGGTGTACACCAGCTTCAAACTTCAAAGTTCCGTAAACATCCTCTCCGGTAACTTCAAAAATAACCTCTTTGAATCCTCCAGAAGTTCCTTCGTTCATATCTACTACAGAAGTTCTCCAACCTTGATTTTCGCAATATTTAGTATACATTCTAAATAAATCTCCCGCAAAAATACTCGCCTCATCTCCACCCGTACCGGCACGAATCTCGACCATAACGTTTTTAGCATCTTCGGGATCTTTAGGGATCAACATAAACTTGATTTCTTCCTCAAGTTCCGGCAATCTTTCTTTTGCTTCATCTAGTTGCATTTTGGCCATCTCGGTCATATCTGCATCACTTCCATCAGCAATAATTTCGTTTGCCTCATCTATATTAGCCATCAAAAGCACATATTCATCACGCTTTTCAGCCAATGCTTTCAAGTTTTTGTACTCTTGATTCAATTGCACATAACGTTTTTGATCAGCAATAACATCCGGCTGGATAATTAAATCTGAAATCTCGTCAAAACGTTGTTTTACTATTTGAAGTCTATCTAACATTTTCTAAATCCTTTTATTGGAGTGCAAATTTACGAAATTTTTGTTGAAAATTCTAGTATTGATTTTTTGTGTTTTTTGAAGGGATTTTTTGGTGTGATTAGGATGTTTTTTTGGGAGCTATTTCCTGCTCCCTAAGCCTCGGGACGTAACAATCTTTTGTTCCGCTAATGCTTCACAAAAGGATTTCACTTCTATTAGGACTAGTTATTTGTTTCTTTAAAAAAAGGTTTACGGAAAACCGTAAACTTTTTGATTATTAAGAAGCTAGTTTTGAAAAAAATAAAACTATTTATACTAAAATACTTTAATATGAAATACACCAAAATATTAATTACATTTTTAATGTTTTCAAATATCACAATAAATTATGCTCAAAAAACAAATTCTGAGACAAGAAAATTCATTGAGAACGCCGAAATAACACAAATAAATAAAGACTGGAATATAAAAGCTGAATTTAAAACTGGATTTGGCGAAGTAGTTTCTTTCTTTCCTGTGGAAGCAATTGATTTGAAATCAAATATTAAAGTAAAATCATTACAAATGGATATGACCGTAATTTATCAAATTGCAGGAAAGAACTTTAACTACTTCAAATCTTCATGGATTGATTTAAATGAAGTAGATGAATTTACAATTTTTATCGAAAAGTATGTAATTCCAAATCTGAAAGACAAAACAGAAAGAAAACAGTCAGTAACTTATATTTTTAATTCGAGAGAAATTACATTTAGCTTTCACATTGAAAAAAGTACCCGAAGAATATCTATTTATTTAAAAAATAATGGTTCTACCGATAATGAACATTATTTCTGGACCGAATCGCAAGTAAATAAGATTCCTGAATTACTTACTATGTTGAAGGAAATTAAATAATTTAAAAAAATGTTTATGAAATATTTTCTATTTATAATTTTTATTGGAATGTATTCAAATGCACAAGATTGTCCAACAAGAATTGGTGACTTTGAGATAAATTCGACAAGTTCTTCTGATTTAAAATGGATATTGCCTTCCTATTCTTCTTACATGTCGATAATAGAAAGTTTAGATGAATATCAAAATCATATCGTTAATCATGAGGATCTCAATGAAGAATACGCAAGAGATCCATTTGCTTATGTGATAAAACCAGACTATAAAAATGTAAAAAGTTGGTATAATCTTGAAGTTGCCTCGGTAAACGACTCTACAGAAGTAATATTTATTCCTAGTTATGAAACTAATAATATCGTTATTAAAAATGTTTTATTAAAATTCTATAATGACAAATTATATTTTGTAAAAGCCAGCTTAAATAAAAATTATACTGATATTATCTTAGAAAAATATAAAGGAAAAGGGCATAAATCAGTAGAAAAGAAAACTGCGAACGCCTGTAAAAATTTAAAATTAAAAAAATACTTAAATACATTTTCTCAATATTTTTTTGCTTCTGAAGAAAATAAAATTCGAGCAATGCTAACTTTTGATTTTAAAATCAATAAATATTGCGAAACTGTAATTGATGATAGAATAGAAATATTTGATTTTGACATTTACATAAGAGAAAATAAAAAAATTACCTTCAACATGGAAAACATGCAAATGATGGAAGATGATAGAAGGAAAATTGAAAAAGAAGAGAAGCTTAAACGATTTTAAAATTGCCTAACTCCAAAGAAACATCTCCCCAGCTCTACTAAGTACTGTTATAGAAAGCTATGAAAATACCCGCTCTGCGAAGTGTTCATTTGTAAACTTTGCTGATCGCTGTGCGAAGTCTCCCGACTTCGTACCCAATCCAATAAACCATACAGAAAAATAAAATTATTCCAAACTGAATATAGCAGCGGGTGCGAAGTCGGGAGACTTCGCACAGCATCATAGATGCGTCAAACTTGGCAAATAAAGTTTATTTAAATCATCCTGTAAGAAAATATGTAAAGCTTTTTTAATTGTAAGAAAAATATATATTTTTACTTAAAAAATTTATGCAAGGTGGATATATAATAAGAGATCAAAATTTACCACACTTTATAACAGCAACAGTTGTTGATTGGGTTGATGTTTTCACAAGAAAAAACTATAGAGATATCGTTATAGAATGCTTAGATTACTGTATTAAAAACAAATCAATGATCGTATATGGATACGTAATTATGAGTAACCACATACATATTATAGTACAATCTGGCGACGGAAAACTATCCGACTTGATAAGAGATTTTAAAAAATTTACTGCTTCAAAAATTATAGAAAAAATAAAATCAGATCCAGAGAGTCGACGAGAATGGATATTAGAACGTTTTAAATTAGCTACTGAAAATCATTCGCGAAATAAAAACTATCAATTTTGGCAATACGGCAATCATCCAGAAGAAATCTATAGTACAAAATTCATGTGGTCAAAGTTAGACTACATTCACCTTAATCCTGTTCGCGCTGGCATTGTAGAAAAAGCATCTCATTATATTTATTCTAGTGCCAGCAACTATGTTTGTAATAAAGGAATAATAGAAATCGAAAAAGCCGATCTCCCAATTGTTGATGTCTTGAATCTGAGCAACTTCACAAAATACAATGAATATTAAATTTTAAAAAAGTTGTTACTTAATATTGTCACGGGCACGAAGTCGGGAGACTTCGCATAGCGCTGCTACTCAGATGGCTGTAACTTTACGTATTTTTCATCATCTTGAAACCCCCCCGCTCTGCGAAGTGTTCATTTGTAAACTTTGCTGATCACTGTGCGAAGTCTCCCGACTTCGTACCCAATCCAATAAACCACAAAGAAAAATAAAATTATTCCCCGCTCTACGAAGTGTTTATTTGTAAAGTTTGCTGATCGCTGTGCGAAGTCTCCCGACTTCGTACCCAATCTAATAAACCACAAAGAAAAATAAAATTATTCCAAACTGAATATGGCAATGAGTGCGAAGTCAGGAGACTTCGCACAGCATCATAGACGCGTCCCGCTCTACGAAGTGTTCATTTGTAAACTCTGCTAATCGCTGTGCGAAGTCTCCCGACTTCGTACCCAATCCAATAAACCACAAAGAAAAATAAAACTTTTCTAAACTGAATATAGCAACGGGTGCGAAGTCAGGAGACTTCGCACAGCACAATAGCCTAGTCAAAATTGCCAAATAAAGTTTATTCAAATCATCCCGTAAGAAAACACATAAAGCTTTTTAATTGTAGGAAAAATATTTATTTTTACTTAAAAAATTTATGCAAGGCGGATATATAATAAGAGATCAAAATTTACCACACTTTATAACTGCAACTGTTGTTGATTGGATTGATGTTTTTTCAAGGCAAAACTATAGAGATATAGTTGTTGATTGTTTAGATTTTTGTAGAAAAAATAAATCTATGATTTTATATGGCTATGTAATTATGAGTAATCATATACATATGATTGTGCAATCTGAAAAGGGAGAATTATCAGATTTATTAAGAGATTTTAAAAAATTCACTGCTACAAAAATTATAGAAAAAATAAAATCAGATCCAGAGAGTCGACGAGAATGGATGCTAGAACGTTTTAAATCAGCTACTGAAAATCATTCGCGAAATAAAAACTATCAATTTTGGCAATACGGCAATCATCCAGAAGAAATTTATAGTTCAAAATTCATGTGGTCAAAGTTAGATTACATTCATCTTAATCCTGTTCGCGCTGGCATTGTAGAAAAAGCATCTCATTATATTTATTCTAGTGCCAGTAATTATGTTTATGATAAAGGAATATTAGAAATCGAAAAAGCCGATATCCCAATTGTTGATGTATTGAATTTGAATAACTTCACAAAGTACAATGAATATTAAAATTAAAAAAAAGTTGTAACTTAATATTGTCACGGGTACGAAGTCGGGAGACTTCGCACAGCGCTACCAGATAAATGTCTCTGACTTTATGTGTTTTTTATCATCTTACAACTATAAATTTGATAATAGTCTATTAAAAAAAAAACTCCCTAAAACATCTACATAAAAAAAACATCCCAAAAAAGAAAACTCTTTTGGGATGTTACTAATCTTAAAGCGAAAACAAACTAATATTATGCCTCTGCTTCTACTTCTACTTTTAGAATTTCTAATTTTAGATTTCCTTTTTTAGCAGGCCATTCTACAAGATCGCCCACTTTGTAACCAACCATTGCGATACCTTCATCAGAAAGAACCGAAATTTTGTTTTTGTTTGGTTTTGATTTTTCCGGACCAACAAGAAGAATCGTTTTCTCTTCGTTATTATTGTGGTCTTTATAGGTTACTCTTCGGTTAATCGAAACTATATCTTCTGGTAGGTTTCTTCTCAAAACCTGTTTTGCATGTTTTAATTCGCTCAATAACAACTCTTCTTCTTGTGGTGTTACTTTTTTTCTTCTTACGTGATCTTTAATTAAATCGTATGTTCCTGTTGTTAAAATAATATTTTCTGACATAACTTTCTTGTTTGCTTCATTTTGCATCGACGTTGCTATACAACTCTTCAATGAATATATTGTAGTTCGATTTAATTCAATGATATAACATACCCAATGAAAATGAAGGTTTAATAAATGAACTATTTACGATAAGAGTGTCCCTGTCTAGAGTTGCGACAGGGCAAAATGAATAAACTCTTTTGAGCTTTTTAAGAAAGTATCATCATGCAAATACAATAACGTGCACATTAAGCACATCAAACAGCTATTTATTAAATAAAAATTGGCAGTTACCATTATTGTAATTTTAATCTTTGGCAATATACGCATTTTTTTTCTTACAAAAAGAAGATTCTAGAGAGATAACGCTTTATCTGCTTACTCGGTAAATTTCTCCGCTCGTGAAGACAATCAAAATCAATTCCTTAAACTTTTCGGGCACGAGCGGGACGCTCGCGCTAGTCTGAGAAATTTATTCAACATCTAAATAAGGATTTAAAACTTCGGCTAATTCATTCAACCAATAAAAACTATTTTCTAGATTTACTATATTGTTTTGAAGTGTTTCATGTTCTCTCATTAATCCTAAAGCAATTATATAATTTAGTTGCCTTATTGACTTAGCCATTACTTTTGGCTCAACCGACCTATTGAAAAAATCGATTAGTTTCTTTTCAGTTTCTTTTGAAAAGGTGTTTGTATTATCAACTGTTTCCATTATTGAATTGTATTTATTCTTGTCGTTTATTTTCATCGAAACAAAACTACAAGTAATACTTTACTTTTAAGTGATCGTATACAACTGATTGTATACAACCGAAAATCCCGCTCATGAAAGCGATCAAAAACAATCTCAAATAATCTTATTGTCTTTAGCAAAAGAAAGCGCTTCGGTGAAATTTTTAACTTCAAAAGCTTCAAAAATTTTTCTTCTGTAATATTTTATCGTATCGGGAGAAACAAACATTTTTTCGGCAATCTGATTTATGGTTAAACCCTGAGCATATAACCGAAGTATTTCTAATTCTTTGTCTTTTAATTTTGATTTATTTTTTGCAATCCAGACTTTATCAGATAAATCAAATTTCCACAAAGTATCTGAACCCTGCTTATTTATAATAATGTTTCCGGCTTTTTTATTGTGTGAGATAGAAACCAGACACAAGGATTTCCAAACTGCCCCTTGCTGATTAAGAAAAAGAGGCGTTAGTTTATGATTAATAAGAATAGGTTTGTCGTATTTCCCTTTTAAATGAAAATCATAAGATATGCTGTATAATTTTCGTTCGTCATTATTAGGTAGTTTATCATAAAAATCAAATCCGGCATTGTTGATCGTGTTTAATAACTGTAGATCTTCTGTTGGAACATTCTTAAAATAGAATTCATACCCCATTTCAAGAACTTCTTCTGCAGAAAACCCACATAAAAACAAAGGATTATTAGACACGTATTCGAACTTCATTTCTTCATAATCGATTACATAAATACTTTGATACGTTATTTTTGCAAAAGATTTTACCACTTCCAAATAATTACCAAACTGAAATTTGTCAGCCTCTGATGTGGCTTCAATCTTGTTGCGGTTGAGTAAAGATTTTTTTTCATTTTCCATCTTATAAAAATACTAAAAACTACACAAAAGTGTAAAATGAATTTAAAATCTATTACTTTTTTTTGCATTAAGTTTCAACTTTTTCATTATGAGAAATAAATCAGTATCAGATTCTAGTTTAAAAGAACTAATTAAGAATAAAAAAGCGTTAAAAATAATTAGTATCGGGTTAGGCATTTTATGGATTCTTATTCTGACTTGGATCGTTAGTATACCAAAATACAAGTTAATTTTTACGCTGTTGACGATTGCCATTACAACGATAATCCCAATTTTAATTTTTATAAGTCAAATAGATTCCGAAATTAAAAAACGTAATTCGCAGAACAATTAATGAATCTTCGTAAGATTTAATCTGACCGCTTGCGCTCACTCAACAATAAAACACATACTACATTAAACCTGCAAATGCAGTTTATGCAAATCGTCTAATATCTCCATTTCATCTTCGGGAAGTAGTTGCAATGCAATTTCGAGTAAAGTCATTACATTAATATCCGATACTTTTGTTGTGTTAGACAAATTTCTAACATCGTCGTTGAGCAAAATAATACTTGCTTTAAGCAAATCTGAAACCATTAAATTTAATTCGTTGTAACAAGATACTCTTAGTGTTACGCTAAGCGAATTATCATTACTATTTTCTGGTTTTAGTTTAGTGAATTTATTAATTCTATTCATCGATTCTAAAAATTCCGTGATTTGTTCTTTATGTTGTATTTCCATGATTGAATTTTAGTTGATCGTTAATCTTTTACTCTGATTTTTCATCGAAACGAAATTACACGTTATAGATTACTTTTAAGGGATTGTATACAACCGAGTGTTTACAACCGACATTCATAATTATAGATTTATTCAAAAATTTGTGATCGGTTCCATCAAGCATTCTCTCTTAAAAAGTCACGAACGCAGACGAAATCTCCCTCCTTTTTTATGTGCAAAATTCAATAAATATTAAAAATAAGAAAAATCCTATTTTATTAATTTATTGACGTATATTCGAATAAACCGTAAATCTCTTTATTATGAAAACTATTAAACGTTTATTAGCTATTGCAATAGCTTATATTTTCTCGGGATTGTTATTTCAAAATTTTGTAGTTTTTACAATGTCGTTAGGATCGCTTTGGATCAATATTCAGTATTATTGGATATTATTTATTGGTCTGTTTCTTTCCATAATTAATTACTTTTTACCGCGTAAAGTTTTGCTTTATGTTTATGGTTTTATATTTACTTGTTGTCTTTGTTTTATGGCAATTTCGGCTATAGAATCGCTTCAGAATTTAAAACATATGTCACTATTAGTTTTCATCACAATATTTGCAGGAACAACATTTGCCATAAAAAAACGGGAATGATTTAATACGAGATTTATAAATTCATGCACGAAAAAGCAAAACAAAAAAGCTACAAGAAAATATTTTTGTAGCTTTTTAATATTTATAAAAAGAAAAAAACAATCTTTGTGTAAGCAGTTTAAAATATGATAAGAATCTCTAACCAAGACAATTCAATAGAAATAAAACCAAAACACAAAATGAACAAATTTGACTTTAATAATAAAAGTTTTGCTCTTATTCAAAACTCCGAAAATGGACAAGTAAACACCGAAACCATTTTTAATTACAAACAAGACGACAATCTTGTAACTGCCGATTATTTTGGAGGTTCTATAAAATACGGAAAAATTATTGCCGAATTAAAAGACGACAAATTAAACATGCTTTATCAATGTTTAACAACAGATAATGAATTAAAAGCCGGCAAAGCATTAGCCCAAATTGAGTTAACAGAAAATGGCAAAATCAAATTGTCTTTGGATTGGGAATGGCTAACGAACGGAAGTGAAAAAGGAAAATCTGAATACATCGAAATTGAATAAAACAAAGATGCTGTAACAGAATTAGACAATTATATTTAGCATTACGATATTTATAAAGAAACAAATCGTTAAAAATGGATTTTATAGCATTATTATCTGGTCGGATTTTATTGGAGTTTTTAGGAGCTTCAACTAGATTTCTTTATGTGAACTTAGCATGCTTACTAAACGATAACGAATTTACAACATTTTCGAGCATATGGTCGCCAACCGGAAATGCTACAAAAAAGGACGAAAACAGCTCTCGAAATCATATGATTGGTGTACTATCGTTTGGAGTAATGATATTTTTGCTAATCATTTTTAACACCTAATCTTTACCGAAAAAACTTCGCACCAGAGCATATAAGATTAAGACTTATAATATGATAATTATTTTATAGAATAATCTAGATTTGCAATCAATAATGACAAATATTACTAATTAAAAACATCATGAAAAAAATATACCTAAATCTTTTATTATTAACGCTTATTCCGTTGCAAGGCTTTTGTCAACTAAAAAAAGTTGATCCTCCGCCGATTAAAGAGGAGCTAATAATTACAGATCAAGAAGACGGGAAAATTGAAGACGGCAAATATAAATGCAACTTATTTGATTGGCAAATCGAAATTCCGGAAGGCTTTACTATAACCTCAAAAGAAAGAACAAAAGAGTTAGAAGATAAAGGCTACGAAGCGATGAAAGAACATAGTTCGCAAGGAAAAAATATTAGCCGCGCTACTACAACTTTAATCAGTTTTGAAAAAGACAAATACAATATTTTTAGTGCCAACTACGAGTCTTTAGTGGGCAAAAAAAAGATGACTTTTGACGAGTACAAAGCTTTCATGCTTAAGTTACTCGACGAAACTTATTCTGGCAAAGGAATGAAATTTGACATTAAAAGTAGTGATATGAAATTAGGGAAATATGATTTTAATAAAATTATAGTCCATTTGTACCATCCTAAAACCGATGCACTAATTTTAACTCAGGAATTTTACAGCTCTTACATCAACAATCATCTTTATACGGCAGGTCTTAATTATCAAGACGAAAATTTAGGCTATATTATGAGTTACAATTTTATGAAATCTTTTAAATAAGTTCTAAGCTTGTTCTTAGTTAAAATACTTTTTGAAACAAATAAAAATCCTTTGTCCTATCCTAAATAATGAACCTAAAAAACCATAAGTTTTTCCAGAAATATAAATATCTCAAGTATATATTATTGGCGCATCTGGCGTTTTCTATACTTCTCCTAACTTCGACCTTGGTACATGGCTTTACAAATCATGATGTTGTTGGAATTTTTAAAGCTCCTTATCAAAATTATAAAGCTTTAAACAATCCCGAAAAATACCTTCAAAAAGTGTTTTTTGTAGTCGATACCGCTTATATCGAAACACAAATATCACCAAATCGAGGCTCGGCACCTAGTCATAAAGATTACACTATTATTAAAGGTAATCTCTTGAACTCTAAAGCAAAAAGAGAAATAACATGTACATATGACGTTCTGGATAGAATTTACAGATCTCGTTACAACTATAATACTGGCGAAATAATCGTTAAAAAAGTAAAAGGAATTAATGTATGGAAAAGTACAATTAACGATGAAGTTTTTTTAGGTAATGAGAAAGCTATGAGCGCCGAAAGAGATAACGCTATCGGACATATTTATTTTCAAGTTACATTGATACCGCTTCTTATCATTTTGTTTATTTTAAAGAGAAAATCTGAAGAACGAGAACCACGAGAAAAAAAGCCATTAACAAATTAAAACCATAACTATGAAATTAACCATCACCGCTTTACTTTTAATTTTTAACCTTACTTTATTTGCGCAATCTAAACAAATTGCTGGCAATTATACACGCTCGCTTAGTGAAGAAGGAAAACACACTATTGAATATAAACTGACTTTAAATGAAGACGGAACTTTCGAATTTCATTCCTACACAAAGTTGCAAGGCGGAACTCCACCTGAAGTAAACAAATATGGAAAAGGAAAATGGAGCGTAAAAAACAATGTAGTTACTTTTTCTTCAGACAAAAAAGAGGATTTAAACTCAAAATATACTTTAGATTTTAGCAATTCTACTGCAAGATTTATTACCAAAAAACCTAGAGACAAAACAGATCAAATCGTAAAAACCAGACTTACGTTTCTTGATTCTAAAATGTTCTGGTTAAAAGGAATTGATATTTTTAAAATATAATTTCAAAGATATTCCATTAGCTTTTTGTTTAATTTCGATATCATTATAAAAGAATTTTAAATTTACTTTGTAATTCAAAGTACTTTCTTTATATTTAAAATATAATCTTAATCTTTATTAAGATGGAATCAAAATCATTTAGCATTGTTACCTCGATTTCGATAGTATTGGCAGTTACAGCAACAATATTTAGTCTAATTGGTATTACAATTACTGGTTTTTATCCAGGAATTATTGTTTTACTTTTAGTCACATTGATTGCAGTTGCTTCTAAGTTTTACGGCAAAAAAATAAGCAATCACTCTCAGGACTTTCAGAAAAATTACTACACGATCTTAACAATAATTAATGTACTTCTAATTGTAATTATTTTATGGATGTCGTTTGTAATTGTTCATGATCGTATTCTTCACGACTGTTGTTAATTTCTATTTAGACAGCGATATCTAATAAGCAAAATGGCTGAAAAACAGTAAAAAACATATGCGGAAATTTATTTTTACAATTTTAATTTCAATTATATTAATCTCCTGTTTTGGTTTATTTGATAGTGATTCAGATACTATTGTTGATGATTATAAAGTGAGCTGGATTGATATACGTGAAACAAGATCTTTAAATAAAGGAGAAAGATTAGTTCCACCTTATGTTTATGCCGTTGGACATAATTCAAAATATATTTATGCCAAACAACATCCTCTTCTTGAAAATACAAAAGAAAAAATAGATCTAAAAATAACGTACTACTATATTTTAGAGCGTACAAAAAATACTTTTCAAGATAAAACAATAATTGGACCTTTGAGTAAAATTGACTTTGAAAAAAGATGCAGAGAACTTGCTATAAAAGATATTGAGTTTGATTTAACTTATCCTACTAATTTATACTTCTGACTATGAGATTGCTTCGTTCCTCGCAAAGACTTATTAGATCGCGCATTCGTAATTGCTTAAGATTTCATTTCGATACCAAATTCTAAATCCTTAATTTCGCCTTTAATTAAGAAGGAGAAAAATGAAGGTCTGTATTGCTGAAAAACCAAGTGTAGCACGAGAAATCGCATCCGTTTTGGGAGCCAATACCAAACACGATGGCTATTTTGAAGGAAATGGTTATGCGGTAACCTACACTTTTGGGCATTTATGTACCTTAAAAGAACCTAACGATTACAAACCACACTGGAAAAGCTGGGATTTGAACAATCTACCTATGCTTCCCGAAAAATTTGAAACCAAAGTAGTTGAAAATTCAGGAATTCAGAAGCAATTTAAAATTGTAAAAAACCTATTCGACAAAGCCGAAGTTGTTATAAACTGCGGGGATGCCGGGCAAGAAGGAGAATTGATACAGCGTTGGGTAATGAACGAAGCCAATTACAAAGGCGAAGTACAACGTTTATGGATTTCGTCCTTAACAACGGAAGCCATAAAAGAAGGTTTTGATAACCTAAAACCCGCTACAAACTACGATAATTTATTTTATGCAGGATTTTCAAGAGCCATTGGCGATTGGCTTCTTGGTATGAATGCAACGCGTTTATATACCGTAAAACATGGCGGTTATAAACAAGTTTTATCTATTGGACGTGTACAAACGCCAACTCTGGCAATGGTTGTTGATCGCTGGAAAGAAATTGAAAATTTTAAACCTCAGCCTTATTGGGAATTACAGACTTTATACAGAGAAACTCTTTTTAGTTATGAAGAAGGTCGTTTCCTAAAAAAAGAAGACGGAGAACTTCTGGCCAATAAAGTAAAAGAAAGTGATTTCGAAATTGTTTCTGTCGATAAAAAAAACGGAAACGAATACGCACCAAAACTATTTGATTTAACGGGTTTGCAAGTGTATTGTAACACTAAGTTTGGATTCTCGGCAGATGAAACCCTTAAAATTGTACAAACGTTGTACGAACAAAAAGTAGTTACATACCCAAGAGTTGATACTACTTTTTTACCAAATGATATTTACCCAAAAGTACCGGGAATTCTGCAAAAATTAACCAAATATGCAACGCTAACGCAACCACTTTTAGAAAAAAAGATTAAAAAATCACCTAAGGTTTTCAACGATAAAAAAGTTACAGATCACCACGCGATTATTCCAACCGGAATAGAAAGCAATTTGCAATACAATCAGCAGCAAGTATACGATATTATTACAAAGCGTTTTATTGCTGTATTTTATGATGATTGTTTAGTTGCCAATACTACAGTAATTGGAAAAGCTGCCGAAGTACATTTTAAAACCACCGGAAAAGAAATCCTAAAAAAAGGATTCCGTGTTGTGTTTGAAGATCCAAATGCCAAAGAAAAAGAAGCCGATTTGTTACCCAGTTTTATTGTGGGAGAAAAAGGTCCGCATGAGCCTTCGTTTCTGGAAAAAGAAACCAAACCACCCAATCAGTTTACAGAGGCTACTTTACTGCGTGCCATGGAAACCGCAGGAAAACAAGTCGATGACGAAGATTTACGCGAATTGATGAAAGAAAACGGTATTGGACGTCCGTCGACACGTGCAAATATTATCGAAACACTTTTTAAGCGTCAATATATTGTTCGAAACAAAAAACAGGTTTTACCTACTCCAACAGGAATTCAGCTAATTGATACGATTCAGAATGAGTTAATCAAATCGGCGGAATTAACGGGTTCTTGGGAAAAGCAGTTGAAAGATATCGAAAAGGGAACTTTTACTGCGGGAGCTTTCATTAAAAACATGAAACGAATGGTTGAAGCTTTGGTTACAGAAGTACGAAGCGAAACCAGACGCGCCAATATCTCGCATGCAGCAACTGTTGAAAAAGAAGTTGTAAAAGTAGAGAAAAAGAAAGCCGCAGGAATTTTAGCAGAAACTTGTCCAAAATGTAAAAAAGGAACACTTATAAAAGGAAAATCTGCTTACGGATGCAGCGAATACAAAGCTGGTTGTGATTTTCTGTTGCCTAATACTTTTGAAGGAAAAAAGATTTCTGAAAGTCAATATTTGCGATTGGTTCAAAAAGGATCAACTGTAAATATAAAAGGTTTTAAAATAGATTCAGATACGGTAGAAGGTTTGATTCGCTTTGAAGAAAATTACAAACTGAAATTAGAACCCAAGAAAACAACTCCAAAAGCAAAACCAGAAGCTACATCTGATGCTTTAACGTGTCCGAAATGTAAAAAAGGAACCGTAATGAAAGGAAAAACAGCTTATGGTTGTGGCGATTATAAATTGGGCTGCGATTTTAAAGTTTCTTTTGATGATGTTAGAGCCAAACTAAAAGATCAAAAACCAACCAAAGAATTGGTTTATTCTATTTTGCAGGAAAGCATTTAAGTTTTTTTAGCCACTGATTAAAGGATTGAAATGATTTTTTGTCGCAAATTTTACAAATTTTCGCGAATTATTTTTTTTTCGGATTCTGCAAGATTTGCGTAATTATTTAAATCTGCATTCGACCGCTTTAATCTTTTTAAATACTTATGAAACAAAAATCTTTTTAATCCTTTAATCTGTGGCATATTTTTTCATTCGCATAAAACAATTAATTCGTGAAAATTTGTGAAATTCGTGGCAAACTTTTTTTTCATACTTTAGTACAATCAAAACTCATAAATATGTTTCAGAAAATTACTCTTTTAATGCTTGTATTAGCAGTTGTTTCTTGTCAAAAAAAGGAATCTGTCGAAAAAGATAAAATCAAAATAGCCGACTGGTTAATAGGAAATTGGGAAAACACTTCGACAGATGGCGTACTTACTGAAAACTGGCAAAAACTAAACGATAGTACTTTTAGCGCTGCATCATATTTTATAAAAGGAAAAGATACCATTCATTTCGAAAGTATTGTTTTATCTCAAAAAGGTGAAACATTAACTTATATCGCTACTGTAAAAGGTCAAAATGACGATAAACCAGTTGAGTTTCCATCAACAGCCGAATCTGACAAACAATTGGTTTTTGAAAATCCTAAACACGATTATCCGCAAAAAATCACTTATACAAAAGGAGCTAATAATACTTTGACGGCTGAAATTTCTGGTAATTTACAAGGAAAACCGAGTTCTGAGAAATTTGTAATGACGAAGAAGTAAATGTCAAGTATTAAAAAAATACTTTTGACACCTATATTTCTCTTGTTTGTATATTGTGGACAAGGTCAAATAAAAACTCCAATTGGTGCAATGAAAAAATTTGAGGCATTTAAAAATAAAGAAAAGTTTATCGCAGATAATACTATTTTTTATCCCGGAATTGGTGATCCAAAATTAAAACCGATTTTAACGGAAAAAATTAATTTGGCTTCAGATGATTTCAAAAAGGTTGCCGAATCAAATAATGCAACAGATAAAGATTATCAAAATGCTATTAAAAAAGGGCTACAAAGATTTTCTGAAATTTATCTTGATCTAGATACTGAAAACAGAGAACGCATTTGTAGTTATTTTGAAGAACTCATGGATATCGTTGGACTTGAAATCTCTAATGGTCTATTAAATGATTTTATGTATGATTTTGATCCTCAGAAAAATTAAAAGAATCCTCAAAACAAATATCTAAAACAAAAATGCAAAGAATAGATAAGCAAATTAAAGCCCTTGGAATTTATCAAATTGTAGGTGGTATCATTGGAATTATCTTAATTATGTATTTTGCAGGCAAAGCAAGTATTTTTAATATTTCAATAGTAAAAATAACGCTCCTCTTCTTAGCTCTTTATTCATTTTCAATCTATTGCGGATTCTTATTACTTAACAAAAATTATACTAGAGGTTTTAATTTATCAATTTTTAATCAGGCACTGCAAATAATCAGTTTTTCAGTTTTAGGATTCACTTTTCAATATGCATCTGGAATCTACCTCAGCTTTGGTTTGAATTTAACTACTGATACTTTAATTACTTATAATTCGGGATTAACAGCTTTTAATTATAAAATAAATTCTGATCCGGAAGTTGCTGCATTTAGTCTAAATATTATCGCTCTAATTTTGATTAACTTCTTTTTTAATTTGAAAGAAAAAATTATAAGACAGAAAGACGAATTATCTGAAATTGGACAATCATAATTTAGAAAAAAAACTAAGAAACTCAGCAACTTAAAAAATTAACCTACTCGTTCTCTCCGATTTTATTCACCATAAAAATCATAAGTAATCCTAAAAGCGCCATTACTAAAAATGCCCATTTCATACTTAAATATTCGGAGATAAAACCTACCATTGGCGGAACCAATAAAAAACCAAGATAACCAATTGTAGAAATTGAAGTTAAAGCAGAACCGCTGCTTAGTTTTGATGATCTTCCGGCAATACTAAACACTAACGGAACTACACACGAAACTCCAAACCCGATTAAAACGTAACCAAAAATAGTTGGGTAAGCATATGGCAGAATAAAACAAATACCAAATCCTACGGTAATTAAAATTCCGCTGTAAAATAGTATTCGTTTCGTACCAAATTTCATTACACCATAATCGCCAAACAAACGTCCTAAAGTTACGGCCGATGCAAAAAAGACAAATGCAGCACTGGTTAACTTGGGAGAAGCTTTTAATATGTTTTCGAAGTAAATACCGCTCCAATCGTACATGGTATTTTCGCAAGCCATAGACACAAAACAAATTAGGGCAAACTTAACCAGATTTTTTTCCGGCATCGAAAAGAACTTCTTTTTAACGGGTACTGGCTGATTGTGAATACTCAGCGGATAAAAAAAAGCCGTAAGAGCCAGCATAAAAACACTTACTCCCAATAAATGATGCGATGGCGCAATATGTTGTGTTACCATTACATAACCCAAACCTGCTCCGGCAAAAACCGCTATACTCCAAACCGCATGAAAACGGGTTATAATAGAATGCGGATATAATTTTTGAACCTCTAGAGATTGAGCATTAATTGATAAGTTGAAAATATTTCGAGAAGCACCAAAGATTAAAAGTACAATAACCAACTGCCATACAAAAGCTACTAAACCAGGCAAAGACAATACAATATTGAACATGATTGCTCCAAGCAACATGACGTAACGGCTACTATATTTATTTAATAGCTTTCCTGTAAAAGGCATTGTAAGCATTAAACCAATTGGAAATGCAAATAAAACTGCCCCAAACTCAGCTTCGGATAAATGCAATTGTGCTTGTATATGCGGAATACGAGATACCCAAGACGAATATCCAAATCCCGAAAGAAAGAAAAATACAGTATTGGCTAAACGGAATCCTTTTGGCGAATTCTGGAATTTTTTCAGGAATGGTAAAATCATTTGATAAGTTTCATTTTTTCAGATTGCAAAATTAAGGTTTTAAACCCAATCTATCAGAAGATTGTCCTTTCAAATTTTTATATCTATTTTACTTTCACGTAAACAACTATTTGTATTTATTCTAAATAAATATTGTAAAATTAATTTTAACCTTTACATTTGTCTAAATAAATATTAACCCATTAAATCCATATTATGAAATTTAAAACTTTAAAATCAATAACATTTTTACTTTTAATGTTAGTTGCAAGTCCTTCAATATTTGCTCATGCGCTTTGGATTGAAACTAAAGCAACTGGTACAAAAGGAAAAGCACAGGAAATTTCAGTTTTCTTTGGAGAATTCTCAGATAACGATATTACTGCATCTGCAAAATGGTTCTCAGATTTAAAAGATTTTTCGTTAGTTGTTATTAGTCCTTCAAAAAAAGAGACTAAACTTACTGCTAAAGCTTTAGAAAATAAGTATCAAGCTTTTTTTACTCCTGATGAAGATGGGGTTTACACTATAGCAATGCATCATACTGTAAAAGATGTTTACGGAACTATGAAATTAGATTATAATTCTAGTGCGACCGTAACAGTTGGCAATGCTACAAAAGGAAACGAAGCGACTGTAAACTCAAATATTATTAGTTTATTTTCTAAAGAAGCAACAACTGCAAAACAAAAAACTACTATAAATGTAAATGCGCTTTATGAGGGAAAAATTGCCGACAAGCAAAAAATAAAAGTAATTGCTCCAAATGGCTGGGAAAAAGAATTATGGAGTAATGATAAAGGCGAAATCTCATTTACACCACTTTGGTCAGGAAATTATATGGTAGAGTTTGCTTACACCGAAAAAGCTCCGGGTGAACATAACGGCAAAAAATACGATGAAGTATGGAAAATGGCTACTTACTTAATTTCTGTTAAATAGTATATCAAACTTCTTACTTTAAATAAAAATATTGCCAATCAAACCTTGTTCAGAAGAACAAGGTTTTTTTATTACAATCCGTTTTCACTTTATATAAGTCTATTTTTATTTAGAACAACTCTAGTTAATATATGTTAAAAACGAGAATTGCAAAATTCTAATGTAATCTTAATGATAAATTAAGACAATATTAAGGAATAAAACTTCTTAATAAATTTTGTTAAAGCATAAATGTGACCTTATATTTGCAAAAAGTTATTTTTATTAAATCTAAATAAATACCATGAAATATAATTTACTTTTAGCCTTATCGTTGATAAGTTTTGCATCTTATAGTCAGGATTATGCAAAAGCAGAAAACACTTCAACTTTAAATGATACTGTAAAGAACAAAAAAGGTGAAACTTTAAACGAAGTTTTAATTACTACAAATAAACCAAAAAAGCCAATCGAAGCGGCTCGTTCAGGAATTAAAGTAATGGATTTACCGCAAAGTGTTCAAATTATTGGTAGTGAAATAATAGAAGAACAACAAGCAATTAGATTAAGCGAAGTAGTAAAAAACTTAAATGGAGTTTATGTTGGATCTGCTCGTGGTGGTGCTCAGGAATCTTTCTTTTCAAGAGGATATGACATGAGTGCAAACAATATGTTTAAAAATGGTTTTCGTTATAATGCAGGGTCTATTCCTGAAGTTTCATCTTTAGAAAAAGTAGAATTCTTAAAAGGGGGTTCTGCTTTATTGTACGGAAATGTTGCGCCAGGAGGAATTATGAACTTGGTTACAAAAACACCAAAATTTACACAAGGTGGCGAATTATCAATGCAAATGGGAAGTTATTCTTTCTATAAGCCATCTTTGGATATTTATGGCCCATTAAACAAATCTATTGCTTATAGATTTACAGCTTCTTACGAAAATTCAGAAAGCTTTAGAGATTTTGTAAAAAACGAACGTATTTATATTAATCCTTCGTTCTTATTTAAACTTAGCGATAAAACTCAAATTACATTACAAGGAGATTATCTAAGTGCTGACTGGACTCCTGATTTTGGAACTGGAATTGTTGGTAAAACAATTTTAGACTTACCACGTAACGAATTTTACGGAGCACTTTGGTCTACAGCAAATACAAAATCATCTAGTGCATCGATGTTATTTAACCATGATTTTAATTCTAATTGGAAATTAAACTTTAATTCTTCTTATCAATCATACCGCAGAACGCAAACTTCTACAGCACAATTAAGTACTGTTGAGGCTAACGGAAACTGGAAACGTGGTCTAACAAGATCTGACGGTGCAGAACAAATTTTTGCTGATCAATTGAGTTTGCAAGGAACTTTTAAAACTGGAAGCATCAAACATCAAATTTTTACTGGTGTTGATTACGAAAATTCAATAGCTCCAAGTTACACTTATGGTTTTTATGCAACACCAACTTCTACAACAGCAATTACAACTGAGGCCACAGCAATAAACCTTTTTAATTACGATTATAGCACACAAAGCCTTAATGTACCTTACCCAACCAGAGCAACTCAATTGGCTACTACAAACACACAACGTTTTGGAGCATATGCTCAGGATTTAATTTCTGTTACAGATTATGTAAAAGTTTTAGCAGGATTACGTTGGTCATGGCAAGAAAGTGATGTTACAACATCTAAAGAAGTAATAGGAAAAGTCAATGGTGTAGATGCTATTACAACTTCACTTGATAATTCTACACCAGTTACAACCCCTAAAACATTAAACAGAGCATATTCTCCTAAAGCAGGTTTGGTAATTCAGCCAAGTAAAGACATGTCTTTGTTCGCAAGTTACTCTAACTCTTTTACACCAAATACAGGAACAACAGTAGACTTAAAACCTTTAGATCCATCTATTATTGATCAATATGAAGTGGGTATCAAAAAAGATTTTTGGAAAGGTCTTTTGAGCACAAACGTTACTTTGTACCAAATATCTAATAATAATTTAGCGCAAACGGCACAATTCTTAGCAGATGGTGTTACACAAAATGCTACTACTACTCTTAAAGAATTAGTTGGAGCAACAAAAGGAAAAGGAGTTGAGATAGATATTACAGCTCAACCTGTAGAAGGATTAAACATTATGGCTGGTTATAGCTTTAATGAAACTAAAGTATCTAAATCATCTGGAACAAACGGTAGTTTAGTTGTTGGCGATATTTTGGCAAGAACTCCAAGAAACACAGCTAACTTGAGCTTTTTCTACAAATTGCCAAGTGGTTTATTAAAAGGTTTGGCCTTTGGAGCTATTGCAAATTATGTGGGTGATCGTACTGGAGGTTGGAATGATGATTATTTATGGACAGAAGTTAAACCAACTCCTGCAAATCCAAACCCAGATCCTAAATACATTGTAACAATTAGAGATCGTGATATTCCATTAAAAGGTTACACAACTATCGATGCTTCATTAGGATACGAATGGAGAAAAATTTCAATCTTATGCAGATTATCAAACATTACAAATGAGTTGAATTACACTGTTCACGAAAATTATAGTGTAAACCCTATCGCACCTCGTCAAATTATGACAAGTTTGAGATACAAATTCTAAAACATTGAATTAGATTATATAATACCGCAAGAAAACCTCGTTTAGCAATAGACGAGGTTTTTTATTTTAAAAAAGAAAATGCTTTAATTGTGTTACTTTTATAGTCTTAAATAATTCCAAACAAAATTCTTAAAATATGTCAGATTCCAAAAAGAACCAATTACAAAAAACTTTAGGATTCAGCTTTAATATTGCTGTATTAATTGGAGGAACTATTGGAGTTGGAATTTTGCGAACTCCTGGCGAAATCGCCGCCATGTTAGACAGTTATTGGCTGATTATTGCTTCTTGGCTCTTTGGTGGTTTATTTGTGTTAATAGGTGCCAATTCATACGCTGAACTGGCAACAATGTTGCCTAAAGCTGGAGGATCTTACAATTATATTAAAAAGGCCTTTGGCAATTATGCCGGTTTCCTTTCGGGTTGGTACGATTATATTACCAATGCCATTCCACCTGCTTTTTATTGTATTGTAATTAGTGAATATATTATTATTTTATTTCCGAGTCTTAAAAACTATTCGACCGAAATGGCTATTTCTCTACTAATCGCTTTTGTGTTTTTGCATTTAAGCGGAGTAAAAAACGGAAGTACGATTCAACAAATTACCAGTTTATTAAAAGTTATTTGTTTTTTTGCCTTAGTCGTCGCTTGTTTTATGTATTCGGGCGTGAAATTAGAACCAATTCCAAAAAATGATACAGCGGTTCAAATTGGTTTAATCTTTGGCTTTTTTAAATCACTTCAGCTTATCATCGGAACTTATAATGGTTGGAATGCTGTTTGCTTTTTTGCCGAAGAAAATGATGATCCGGGCAAAAATATTCCGAAATCTTTGTTTAGCGGAGTTTTACTGGTTATTGCCATTTACGTTTTAATAAACGTTGCTTTTTTTTGTATTCTGCCAGTCGAAAATGTAGCAAAATCTAATTTGGCTGCCGCCGATGTTGCCAATATTATCTTTGGAAAAAATGGTGCCATTATCGTTACGGTAATTTCAATTTTCTCTTTAATAAGTATTCTGAATGCTTTTATGATGATTCCGCCAAGAATTTTGTACGGATTAAGTCGTGATGGCTTTTTTATTAAAAAAGGAACAACAGTAAACAAAGGCGGAACTCCAATTGTAGCGCTATTGATTTCTTCTTTATTTAGTTTGTTTTTGATTTGTATTGGTTCATTCAAAATCCTTTTTTCATTCGCCGCTTTTACCTCTATTATTGTTTGGGGATTAGCTTATTGCTCTCTTTTAAAATTAAGAGTTTCAGAACCTGATTTACCTCGACCATATCGCTCGTTTTGGTATCCATGGACCACTATTCTGGCTATTATAGTTTCATTAGCATTACTTATTGGATTTATTTTTAGTGATCCTCAAAACTTCATGATTATTATAGGTATTACGGCAATTTCTTATCCTTTGTTTTTGGTATTAAAAAAAAGGAAGTAACACCTATTTTGTCATTTCGACGAAGGAGAAATCTTCGCAAGTAGCTCGACAAAGATTGGCGACAATATTGAACGCGGATGACGCGGATTCGCTTTGCGAAAACGCAGATTAAAACGGATTTTATCAGTTCAATCTTGTCATTTCTCCTTTTAATCGAAATAACAAAACCTTTATCCTTAATAAATCTCAGAACTGTGCCGTTGCAGGAGATTTGTTCATCATAGCGTTCCAGAGGAACAAATTATATTGTAGGGATGGATTTCAATCCGTCCTTCGCAATCAAAATCGTCAATCTTTGTCGAGCTTCTTATGTGATTTCTCCTTCTTCGAAATGACAAAAGTCTACAAAAAAAGCTGTCCATTTGGACAGCTTTTATATTTAAAAAGAAAATCTAATTCTTATTTCAAACCAGCAATACTTTGCTCGATTGTAGCAATTTTTGCTAAAGCATCAGCCTCTTTTTGTTTTTCGTTTGCTAATACTTTTTCTGGTGCTCCGCCAACAAATTTCTCGTTTGATAACTTTGCCTGAACAGATTTTAAGAAACCTTGTGTATAAACTAACTCTGCAGTTAATTTTGCAACCTCAGCTTCAACATCAATGTTTCCTCCAGAAATCGGAATGAAATATTCATTTGATTTTACACGGAACGATAATGCTCCATCAACTTTTGCTGAAACGTATTCGAAAGCTGAAATATTTCCTAATTTCGTTACGATTGAATCAAAATAAGTCGAGATATTCTCGCTGTTGATTGCTTTTAATTCGATAGCATCTTTAAACGGAATATTTTTATCTTTTCTAATGGTTCTAATTCCTGAAATTACTTCGATTGTATTTTCAAAATCAGATATTAAAGTTGCATTAAACGATTTTAATTCTGGCCAAGTCGAAACAATCAAAGCTTCTTCCGGAGTTCTATCGGCAATTAAATGCCAAATTTCCTCCGTTAAGAAAGGCATAAAAGGGTGAAGTAATTTCAAGTTGCTTTCAAGCATTTCGATAGCTTTATCAAACGTAGCTTTATCAATTGGTTGTTGGTAAGCTGGCTTGATCATTTCAAGGAACCAAGAACAGAAATCATCCCAAACCAATTTATAAATCGCCATTAATGAATCTGAAATTCTGTATTTTTCAAAATTATCTTCAATGTCAACCAAAGTTTGCTGCAATTTAGCTTCGTACCATTCTATTGCTACTTTTGATGATTCTGGTTGCGCGATAGTTTCAGAAACTTCCCAACCTTTAATCAATTTAAAAGCATTCCAAATCTTGTTTGAAAACGCTTTTCCTTGATTACATAATTCTTCATCAAACATAATATCGTTTCCAGCAGAAGCGCTCAAAAGCAATCCTACACGAACACCATCTGCACCAAATTTCTCGATCAAGTCTAAAGGATCAGGAGAGTTTCCTAATGATTTAGACATTTTACGACGTTGTTTGTCACGAACTAAACCTGTTAAATATACATTTGTAAATGGTTTTTCGCCTGCATATTCATAACCTGCAATAATCATTCGGGCAACCCAGAAAAATAAAATATCTGGACCTGTAACTAAGTCATTTGTTGGATAGTAATATTTGTAATCTGCACTTTCCGGATCCATGATTCCGCCAAAAACTGACATCGGCCAAAGCCAAGATGAAAACCAAGTATCCAAGGCATCAACATCTTGTCTTAAATTGTTAATGGTTAATTGTGAATTGTTAGTTCTTTCTTGTGCTAATTTTAAAGCGTCTTCGATATTTTCTGCAACAACGAAATCTTCTTTTCCGTCTCCGTAATAGTAAGCAGGAATTTGTTGTCCCCACCATAATTGACGAGAAATATTCCAATCGCGAATATTGTTTAACCAATGCGCGTAAGTATTTTCGAAACGTTTTGGGTGCAATTTAATATCGCCGTCAACCAAAACCGATTTAATTGCCGGTTTTACTAAATCTTCCATTTTCAAAAACCATTGATCTGATAATCTTGGTTCGATTACAGCTTTGGTTCTTTCAGATGTTCCAACTTTATTTAAATGGATTTCGGTTTTTGCCAAAGCTCCAATTTCTTCTAACTCTTTTGCAATTTCAGTACGAACCACAAAACGGTCTTTTCCTTGATAATGCAATCCGAAACTATTTAATGTAGCATCTTCATTAAAAATATCAACGATTTCAAGATTGTGCTTCTCTCCTAGCGTTTTATCATTCATGTCGTGCGCCGGAGTTACTTTTAAACATCCGGTTCCGAATTCTACATCAACATATTCATCTTCAATAATAGGAATTACTCTACCACAAATAGGAACGATCGCTTTTTTACCTTTTAAGTGTGCAAAACGCTCGTCGTTTGGATTGATACAAATAGCAGTATCTCCAAAAATAGTTTCCGGACGCGTTGTTGCAATGGTTAAAAATTCCTCGCTTCCCTCAATTTTATAATTAAGGAAAAATAATTTCCCTTGTTGTTCTTCATAAATAACTTCTTCGTCAGACAAAGTTGTTTTTGCTTCAGGATCCCAGTTTACCATACGGTAACCTCTATAGATTAATCCTTTATTATATAGGTCTACAAATGATTTAATTACAGATGCCGACATATCAGGATCCATTGTAAATTTAGTTCGCTCCCAGTCGCAAGAAGCTCCCAGTTTTTTAAGCTGATCCAAGATTACACCACCGTATTTATCTGTCCATTCCCAAGCGTGAGCTAAAAATTCTTCGCGAGTTAAATCATTTTTATTGATTCCTTCTGCTTTTAATTTTGCTACAACTTTTGCCTCAGTCGCAATAGATGCGTGATCTGTTCCCGGAACCCAACATGCATTGAATCCTTTAAGACGTGCGCGACGAATTAAAACATCCTGAATTGTATTGTTCAACATATGCCCCATGTGAAGGACTCCAGTGACGTTTGGCGGAGGAATTACAATTGTATAAGGCGTTCTATGATCTGGCTCAGAATGAAAATAATTGTTTTTCATCCAGTAATCATACCATTTGTTCTCGATCGTTTTAGCGTCAAATTGTGCTGGAATACTCATTTATTAGGATTGTTTATTCGTTAATTTGTTTAACTGTTGAATCGTTTTTTTGTTTAACTGTTTTTGCTTTGCGAACAATGCTTACCTATCATCAATCGATTAAACGAATTAACGATTAAACAATTAAACAAAAAATTGGTTCAATTTTTGTAATTATAACTGACAGCAAAAGTAAATAATTAAGTACAGTATAAAAAGAGAAATAATAATTTGTGTATTAATTAAAACAAAGTATATTTACTTACAACTTAAAAACAATTTCAAATGAAAAATGTAGCCTCTTTTATTGTAATCGCATTGTTTTGTACAATAGGTTATGCTCAAAACGGCCCAAAAATTGAATTTGCAGCCCAAGACAATACAATTGATTACGGAAAAATCTCAAAAGGTGACAATGGAGTTCGCTCTTTTGAATTTACAAACACGGGCGATGCGCCTCTTTTAATTACAGGTGCAGAATCTACAGTAAGTTCTATTGTTGTTACTAAACCTGCCGACGCAGTTATGCCAGGAAAAAAAGGTAAAATTGATGTAAAATACAACATGGTTACTGGCCCAATTCGTAAAACAATTACGGTTGAAACTAACGCCGTAAACTATCCTGATGGTAGAGTTGCCTTAAAAATTAAAGGTGAAGTTTTATAAAAAAACAAAATCATAAATATAGCAAAAGCCGTTTCTAATTTAAGAAACGGCTTTTTTTTTAGCTTATGGTTACAAAAATATAATTGCTAATTAATTGTTTACTGTAATTTTAAAAGATGACAACTGATCGTTCCATCTTATTTTTTTAGGAAACCTGTTCTTTAAAGTATAGTTTCTTAAATTCGTGACATTAACTTCCAATTCATCAAGAGGAAAAGTTACTGAAGCTCCTTCAAAGTTTTTATCTCTAAATAGCGTTACATTATATTTATTTACCTGATCTACTTTGGCTAAGAACGAACTTATTTTATCGTTAAATCCGTTATAAATCGAAATATCAGGAACTTCTAATCCATCTTCAAATATTGGAAACCCCGCACTAGTCCCTAAATTATTAATATCGTGATAAAAGATAATTTTATTATTTTGATTCGCTGATTTTGAAGTCGAATTATTTTTTTTAGTCAAACTCAACGTTTCTTCCAAATCTTTATAACTGTCGTAAAAAGTAAGACTTCCATCGGCATTTACATAAGTAGCTAAATTTGATAAATTTTGTATTTTTTGATATTGGGCAGCCGCAGTTTGATTGTCTAATACAAGAGTTCCATCGTTGTTCAATTTATAATTAGACTCGTATGATTTTCCGTTATATAAAAACTTTACGGAAGCATTCTTGTCAAGATTTGAAGATGCAACTTCATCATTACTACTACAAGACCACAATAAGCTTAAAGCTATAATACAAAATAATGTTTTTTTCATTTTTTAACTGACTTAGATTAGAGACAAATATAATAATCTCATAATTAACAACACTTGTTTTCTTACAGAATCACCTGAATTAAAAAACAAGAAAAGCCGTTTCTAAATAAGAAAACGGCTTTTGATATTATAAAAATATAGTAAGATTAAAAAAAACTTCAGCTCTACTCAAAGTAACCACAGCCATTGTCATTTCGACGAAGGAGAAATCTCCGCAAGTAACTCCGTAACGAAAACCTAATCTTTGTCGAGCTTCTCGCGGAGATTTCTCCTTCGTCGAAATGACAAAGATTGCAACCCTTATTTTATTTTTTACATTCTGTTGGATCGAATTTATACTTTACATGATCAAAATCAATTGGTTTATCTTTTACAATATAGGTCACTCCCATTGTTGTTTGCATCGTTCCGTTTCCTAAAATAAGT
>NZ_JPRK01000016.1 GCF_000832125.1 Flavobacterium hibernum
AAACCTGTCGGGTTGTGGAATCAAAATCTCTACTTATATATAAGGAGAGATTGTTTTTACTTTCTATGCTACACTATATAGATCACATCATGAAATATAAGGCTCTTTGAAGTATCTCAAGTTGCTTTAAAGGAGGTTTTGATTTCACTATCTTCCTCTTTGATAGTTTTGGAATTATGCTTGATGATTTTTTGAAGCATAATTTCAAATCCTCAAAAATTTCTGTTTTACTCTTTGAGGCATCTATTAAAATTAGATCTTTGATTTCTTCTATTCTTGATAAACTATTATAGAGATGTTTATTGAATAAGCAAACCATAAAATTTGTATTTATACCCTCTAATTCAAAAAAATCTATTAATTCTGAATATTCATATACGACAAACACCGAATGATCAAAACCACCCGATCTATCGCTATTTTTTGGCAAAAAGTAATCTTCTGAAAATTCAAACTCTCCTTTGAACTTCCTTTTAAACATTTTTAAAAAAACTCCTCTATTATCGCGAACTAAAACTTTTTCTTTCTTATCCATCTCTGTAAATTCGTATTTATCCATTTGTAATAGATTACACTTTAGTAACATCAAAACTTTCTTTATAACAAAATAAAAGACCGTACATCTACAATGGGACTTTTATAAGAAATAATACAACAGTTACTTCATTTCCATTTCTGTTGATTTTTACAATCAACTAAAGAGAATTAAGTAACAGGGCTTAAAAACTAAAACTCAAACCATTTTTAAGGATAGAGTTTCAGCTAAGATTTGGAAGTTTTATTAATTTGTATAAAGAAGGTTAGATATATCTATTGTTACTATTTAAAAAGACAGCTGAACAGATAAATACTTAATACATAAAGAAATATTCTAAAAAAACGTAGTTAACGATCAAATTTTAGAATGTTTGTTTGATTATTTGTTTGTTTGATTGGGGGCAAAAAAAACATAAGACTGAAGAAACACAAATCTTATAAAATAGTGATGAAGAAATTTTAAAGGCTGTAAATAAGAATGTACAACAGGCATTAATTTAATATTAAAAGCAAAGAGCTCGATAAGATATCAAGCTCGTTATTATCCATTGTTTAATTACAAAATCGTACAAATTTTAATCTCAGTCGATTTTTACTTCGTATAAGTTTACTTAAATTAAAACAGTAAATACCTTTGATTTATCGCACAATAACAAAGGTTAATTGTTCTTTTTAATAAACTTTATAAATAAAATTAATTCAAAAAATAGCTTTAAACTCCAACATTGTAGTTTTGATTTTCTGTTGGACTGTAATGTTTGATTTTTTTAATCTTATCATTCAATTTCAATATTCGATCTAGTTGTTTTTGTTGGATTGTATATTTAGTATAATATTTATACCATTCTTTTCCAATAAAGAAGGTTGTCACAGAAACGCCTGTAAGCAAACCGATAAGGTAATTAGTAATATCCATGAGTGTATTGGTTTGTTGTTGAGTTTATTATTTATTGTTGATTTATTTTTGATTTTATATGATTCTAAACTAAAAAGCATTTTTATCTCCTTTAAGGGTTACTATAATGGTTAAGAAACAAATTTTAATATCTTTAATTAGGCTCCAGTGTTGTACATAATCTATATCGGTTGTAACACGGCGTTTCATATCTGAAACTTTTTTGGTTTCTCCGCGAAGACCTGTAACCTGAGCCAAGCCTGTAATTCCTGGTTTAACAAAATGGCGAACCATAAAATTATTAATGTGTCCATTGTAATCTGAGGTATGCTTTATCATATGAGGACGTGGCCCTACGACACTCATATTTCCTATCAAAACATTAAAGAACTGTGGCATTTCGTCTAAACTGGTACGACGAATAAATTTTCCTATTGGCGTGATTCGGCTATCTCCTTTTTGGGCTTGCTGGCTTTCATCACCCACATTTACATACATGCTTCTAAATTTATAACACCAAAACTGTTGATTTTTCTTTCCTGTTCTCATTTGCTTGAATAAAACTGGGCCTTTACTTTGCTTTTTTATAAGAAAAGCTAATAATGGATACAACCAAGATAAAATGAAAACAATAACCATAATGCTAAAAACAAGATCAAATATTCTTTTGATTAATCGATTATAAGCATTCTGTAAAGGCTCAAAACGGGGCTTTATAACATGAAAATTATTTAAATGACTTGAGTTAAAATGTTTTTTTGAAATTGACGAAAAATCCGGTACAAATTTTAATCGCATACACCGTTTATCTCCAAGCTCAAAGAAATAATTCAAATCTGAAATGAAATCAGGTTTAGAAACAATATATAATTCATTTATATCTTCTTCGGATGCGTTATGAATTGCTTCGCAAAGTGCTATACTAAAATCTTCATTACTTGTGTACTCTGCTGACGAATTTTCGTTAAGAATACCTACAAAGTTTATAAAAAAGGAATTGTTTTCTAAATGAGATGCTAGCTCGATACTTGTTTTATTAAACCCCCATATTGCAACTGTATATTGTTTAAAAACCCATCCTTTTATTTTTCCTATAACGAGGGTAAACAAAATTCTGGATATCAAAAAATAGGACAGTAAAAAACTCAACTGAATTAAATTGGCCTTGCTTCCAAAAAAATATAAGACATCATCCTGAAAAACAAAAATATAAATGTGCCACAATATTCTTTGTGTAAAAAAGGCTCGCCAACTGTTGCGAAAAAATTCATCTAAACTAAAAAGAACGTCAACTCGATACAATTGAAAGTAAGTAACCGAAAATAACCATATCAAAATTGTTATCGGAATCATTTTATTCAGAAATAAAGCATTCCAACGGAGATTCTCTTCAATTGCAAAATTCAAAAATAGCATTGTACCAAAGACCATCGCAATCATATCTACAACGGCACAGCACATTATGAAAGTAAATTTATGTCTGTTTCGCATTTTTTATCTTTTTCAATACATTGTAACTTAATGCTCCTATTATACTTCCAATAATTCCATAAAATACATCCATAAAATCGGGGCTTCTTCTTTGTATTAAAAATTGCCCTCCCTCAGCTATACAGACTATTATTGCTGCAAAAACTATATTTTGTATAAAATTTAATTTTTTGTTACTATTCTCTTCATTTAAATCATTTCGATCTCCATATACTTCTAGTAAAAAACCTAGGCCTATAAAAGGAACTGCAGTACGCAAATTGTAATAATGATTACTCCAATTTAAAAGCCATCTTGGTAAATAAGTTTCACTAGACAAACTTGGATCTGATAACCAGGAAAAATAAAAAACGGCAGCTATGACAAGAAACAAAAGCAATAGAACTATTTTATGAAACATTTTATATTATTTAATTTTAATAAATAGGTTTTATGCTGCTTAAGCTTCTTTTACACTTAGACTTCTTTTATACCAAGGTCTCTTTGCTTTTACTTCTTGATATTGATAACCGTAACTTACGCCATAACCATATCCGTAAGCTGTTTTTAAGTTTACACCGTTGATTAGTATACCTACATTCTTTAATTGTTCTTTTTTTATAAAACCACTTACCTGAGCTAAATTGCTCTTATCTGTATAATCGTATTTTACTATAAACACAGTCACATCTGCCAAATAACTAAAATTGAGTGTATCTGATACTATTTGTACCGGAGCTGTATCTAATATTATATAATCATAAATTTTTCTTGCTTCTTCAATTAATGATTCAAAATTAGAATTGGTTATTAATTGAGATGGATTTGGCGGTGGATCTCCCGCGAATAGGACATCTAGGTTTTTAGAAAAATTATTGTCTTTATGCAGGAATTCTTTCCAGTCGTCACTTTTGTTTGCTAAGAAATTAGAAAGTCCTAGTGAATTTCTGCTTATATTAAAGTAACCGTGTAATTGAGGTTTTCTTAAATCGACTCCAATTAACAATACTTTTTTGTTCAGGTTGCTCATTGTTATAGCATTATGAAAAGCACAAAATGATTTCCCTTCTCCCTGAATAGATGATGTAAACAATATAACGTTTCCTTTGTTTTCTTTGTTTCTAGGCAAAAGGTAGGATATATTTGAAACCAAGGCTCGTGATGCTTCTGCAATTAATGAATGTGAAGTTGCTGTATTGTTTAACTTTTCGTTGTTGTTTATTTTAGGAATATGTCCTAAAATTGGAATATCGCCTATAACATCCTGAATATCTTCTTCGTTATGTATTTTGGTATCTAAGTACAAACGAACATATGTAACTCCAAAAGGAAGTAGCAAACCAAACAAAAATGCTCCTAGCATAAATGCTTTTGGCTGTGGAAAAATTGCTGAATAATTTGTTTCCGGTGCATTTAGAGTTTTTAAATTTGATTCTAATATGGCTCCATTTAAAACTGCTTCTTCTTTCTTTTGCAGTAATGCGACATAGGTCTCTTCTTTAGTATTAAGGTTGCTGTTGATATTACCCAAAACTTTATCTTTTGTTGGGATACTTTTTACTTTTGCATCTGCAATACTTTGTTCTGATCTATTTGCTCTACTATTTTGATTTAGGAAATTTAAATATCCTTCGAGTGTGTTTAATATTTCTTGTTTTTGAACCTTTAATTGGGTCATTAAACTAATATATGCCGGATTATTACTTGAGGCTCTTTGCAAGATCAATTGGCTATCCAGTAATTTTGCATTGTAATTAAGAAGCATTTGATTCACTGTAGGAGATTCCAGGTTATAACCTGTTCCTAAAGTTTGAGCTGGTCCAGCTTGTTTAATATCGTTAATTGCAAAACTTGCAAGTGATATTTGTTTTTCGTTAAGTAAAGAACTTTCCTTTTTTTGGCTTCTATCGGCAGTTTTTTCGACAATGTAATTGTCCATTACTGCTATATCATTGTTTTGTAAATATTTTTCTTTTACACTTTCGATAGAATCTTTTTCTTTAGTGAAATTTTTGATTCTTTGATTTAAATATGAAACGGTATTAGCATAGACTTTTTGCTTGTTTATAACAATACTCTTGTCTAACAATACGATAATTTCATTTAATATTTTTCTGGAACGATCAGGGTTTGAACTTATGTGTTTCATCTCTAATACTCCTTTCGCATTTTCATCGGAAGAAACAATTAGTGATGCTTTCAAATTTTTTACAGCTTCGCTTGTTGGTACAAGGCTTACCTTATATTCATTCTCAAAATAATATGATGGTTTTTTCTTTGCATTGGCAGATAATCTAATTTTAAAAGGTAAACCATAAACTGCTTCTTTTCCGTCATATCCTTTTACAGTATAAACTCTTTCAGAATCTGGGTCGGTTATAGTAAATCCTTGGTTATCTATTTTAATTTCATACGAAATTTGTGGTAACGAATCTTTTGAAACTGTTGGTATTAAAACAAAAGGAACTGCATTTACATAATTATTTTGTACTGTGTATACTTTTTCAAAATAGCTAAAATTTAAATCCAAATTTTTAACGACTCCCAATAAAAACTCATTAGATGTCATCAATCTAATTTCATCTTCTAATTTGTCTTCATTACTTTTTTTATCTGTACTGATGGTAATTATTTTGTTTTGGTCTTCTTGTTTTTTGTCAATAAAGATCGTAGCCGAAGTTTCGTATGTCGAAGGCACTACCTTAATAAAGACAAAGGCTGCGCTCATAAATATGATCAAGCTAACCAAAAACCAAGGCCAATACTGTAAATACTTTAAAAATTGTTTTTTTAAATCCATAACTCTTTAATTAATTTGATACAGTCGCATTAATGTTTTAAATATCTTGTTGAGATTATATACTCTTTTTATCTTTTTATTTTACAATCAGTAAAATTACTGCTGTAAGAGATGCTGCAATTCCCAGTACTTGTAATGGATCTTTAATTAATCCTCCACTATTCACTTTTAGTGTATTTGGCGTTACTACTATAACATCATTTTGTCTAATTCTAAAATTTGGATTAGACATCCATGCAGCTGTAGTTAAATCAACATGATAAACCATACGTTTTCCATCTACTTCTCGAATTAGTTTTATATCTTTTCGAATTGCCGAATAGGTTAAATCTTTTGCCAACCCAATTGCATCTAGTAAACTAATAGACTCTTCGCTAAAATTGATTACTCCTGGAGAATTTACTTCTCCTAAAATTGTAAATTTATTATTGAGGACTCTTACCAAAACGGTAGGATTTACCAAGTAATTTTCATTTATTAAACGCTCTTTTATTTTGATCTCGGCATTTGCAGGTGTTAAGCCTCCTACTTTTACTTCATTCAAAATGGGCATCATAATAGTTCCTTGCGGATTAACTAAGTAGCCTGTTAATTTCATCATATCTACTGAGTTTTGTGAATTAGTAGATCCTGTATTCATATTAAAAGGTGCAGCAACTATTGGGTTAAGATCTCCAACATCTATTTTTAAGATGTCATTAGGTTGTATGACTGGTGATGCATAATTAATAGTAGTATTTGTATATCTGTCTAAATCTTGCAAATACAACATTTGCTTTTTAGTAGTACAAGATTGAAAGATTAACAAAGGCAATAAAATTATCGAAAGGGCAATTTTCTTCATGGTTATTATGGTATATATTAGTATTTTAAACTTAAAATTCTATTGAAATAAAATGAAACAATTTAATGCTTTATAAACCTTATCGGTTATATATTTAAACTAAAATAGTATTCAATATTTTTATTTGTAATGACTGTTTTTTCTATATTTTTTGTCTTGAATAACTTGTCTAGAATTCAAATTTTACTTCTGATTTGTACTTTTCTACACCATAAAATCAACTGAATCTACAATTGTCATATTTTACTAATGAACTATGTATTGTTTTAATGCAATAGTTTTTTTCAGAAATACAACTCCAATTGCAGCCAAACCGTGAAATTTATAAATTCTATAATCTTCTTTCAAAACTTCAAAAGCACGTTTAAAACTTGTACTCATACCTCCCATTCTCATCTTGACTATATAGGCATTTATATACCCCATTTTAATTTCGTATTTATACAAATAGCGAAGCAAAAATTCGGTATCCGAAGCAATTTTAAAATCAAGATTATAAAGACCATTTTTATCAATTATGCTTTTCTTTAAATAAACTGTAGGATGCAATGGCAGCCAGCCTTCTTTAATTTTTTTGAGACTAAAAACACCTCCTATCCTATTTCGAATAAGGCGTTCATATTTATCATTTGAAACATAAACTCCATCTCCATAAACTCCTTCTAAATTGGGCTCTGAATCAAAACGTGCTGCAATTTTTGAAATAGCATTTTTATCATAAAATTCATCATCAGAATGCATCAAACCAATAATGTCTCCAGTAGCTAATTTCAATCCTTTATTTATTGCATCGTACATCCCTTTATCTGGTTCTGAGATGTATTGACTTATCTTATCTCTGTACGATTCAATAATTTCTTTTGTACCGTCTGTAGAATTTCCATCAACAATAATATATTCGATATTACTGTAATTTTGTTCTAATACACTTTTGATCGCTTGCTCAATTGTGTTCTTGCGATTGTAACAAACTGTGATTATCGTAACTCTCATAATAATTATTTTTTAAATTATAAATATTCTTCATAGTCAACCGTTTTTCACATTTTCAAGTTAAAATTAAAACAAAGGTTTTTTACTAAAAAATGTTCTCGATGAAGCACCACAATACTCGTTAAAAGCACCAAAAAGAGTGCTCAAAAATGTGGTACGCAAAATTCTGTTTCCTTAATAAGGAAATTGCGGAGAAAAAACGGTCTAAATAAATGGGGGAATTTTGTAAAAAGAAGTGTTCTATTGATTTAACAATAGCTTGTCAAAATAATTAATGGTCGTAACTAAACCTTCACGTAATTGTATTTTAGGTTCCCAACCATTAAGTTTGTCTTTAGCCAAAGTAATATCTGGCTGTCTTTGTTTTGGATCGTCTTGAGGAAGATCCATATGAATGATTTTTGATTTGGATTGTGTCAATTCAATAATATTCTGAGCCAATTCGAGCATTGTAAATTCGTTTGGATTTCCTAGATTAACAGGTCCTAAAAAATCAGGATTTGAGCCCATCATTCTAATCATACCTTCGACTAAATCGTCGACATATTGAAACGATCTGGTTTGTAAACCATCTCCAAAAATCGTAATATCTTTTCCTTGTAAAGCTTGTACAATAAAATTTGATACTACTCGCCCATCAGCCGGATTCATGTTTGGACCATAGGTATTAAAAATTCGAATGATTTTAATCGCTACTTTATTTTGATTGTGATAATCCATAAATAAAGTTTCAGCACAACGTTTACCTTCATCATAACAAGAACGAATACCTATTGGATTTACGTGTCCCCAATAACTTTCGGTTTGAGGATGTACAAGTGGATCACCGTATACTTCGCTAGTACTTGCCTGCAGTACTTTTGCATTTACTCGTTTTGCTAATCCTAGTACATTGATAGCTCCCATTACAGAAGTTTTTATTGTTTTTATTGGATTATACTGGTAATGTACGGGAGATGCTGGACAGGCTAAATTGTAAATCTCATCAACCTCAGCATAATACGATTCTGTAATGTCGTGTCGTACCATTTCAAAATAAGGATTATCCAATAGATCAATAATATTAGATTTAGCTCCGGTAAAATAATTGTCCAGACATATTACTTCATTGCCTTCATTTAATAATCGTTTGCATAAATGTGACCCTACAAATCCAGCTCCACCAGTTATTAATATTCTTTTCATGTTTATCTTATATTATTTTTTGATTGAATTGACTTTGGTTTGAATCTGAAAAAAGTAATGTGATTTAAAACGGGCTAAATAAAATCCTTCTTTACCATCTAAAAAACCCAATTTTAAAAAGTAAGCCCCCAAAAAGTAAACTGTTGGAAGTAACCCTGTATTTAGAAGACCGTACTTAATTTTTTGATTAAATGACAAAAGTTCGTTTTTAGATTTTTTTAGCTGAAGGTATCTTTGGGCTTCCCAAGAAGAGTAAGCATTGTGTTTGGCAATATAATGTTCTAAGTTTTTAAAATCTTTATGAACGACTTTTGCTTTAATAACACCAACTTTACCTTCTATGATTGGATGTTCATGAACTTCCATATCTAAATGACTCCATAAATCTTCTTCTATTTTTTCATAAGCTCCTTTTGATTTTTTAAATAGTGCCGACTTTTGAAAACCATATCCATATTTTAATTTCCTTCCCATGAAATAGTTTTCAAATTGTATTGTAAAACCATTATAACTTGGATCTTGAGTTTTAGTCGCGACTTCATTAACAAATTCTTCGGTAACAAATTCATCAGCGTCTAAAAACAAAATCCATTCGTGCCGAAGATTTGCATTTTGGAGTGCCCAATTTCGTTTTTTAGGAAATTTACCATTCCATTGAAATTGTAATACTTCGGCTCCCAGAGCAGCAGCAATAGTTGTAGTATCATCAGTACTGCCTGAGTCTACCACAATTATTTGGTCAAATCGCTTTAATTTATCCAAACAAGATGGCAAATTCAAAGCTTCGTTTTTGACAGAAACGATTACGGTGATTGGAATTTTATTCAAAGCTTCTAGTTTTTATAAATTTGGCAGGATTCCCTCCTACTATGGTATTTTTTTCGACATTCTTGGTAACCAAACTTCCTGCACCTACAATAGCATTTTCTTCTATTGTTACTCCTGGCATTATAATAGCTCTTACTCCAATAAATACTCCTTTTTGAATGGTTATTTTTTTGGTTATTAAGTTTAGTGCTGCATTTTCGAATGCATGAGTTCCTGTGCATAAGTAAACTTCCTGTCCCACTGTAGCGTGTTCAAATATTTCTATAACACCTAGCGTATAAGCATTGGCTCTATCGCCAAGACACGCATGATCGTGCAATATTAAATTCCAAGGAATTTGGATTCTTGCTCTTTGATGCACAAATGGTTTACCGTAAATGGTACATCCAAATAATCTAAGCCAGAATAATCTCCAAGAATTGGCTGGTTTTGGTGTCCAAACACAAAATAATAACCAAACGTATTCCCAAAGCAGCATTTTTATTCGATGCGATATTGTCCAAGGTGAATCGTAAGGCGAATCTTGACTGTATTGTATAGTTGTACTATTCATTTAATAATGATTGAAAATCCTCAATAAACATTTTGGCAATTTTAGTGGTCGAAAAATCATCAAAAACTTTTCTTCCATTTAAAGAAATTTTGTCACGAAGTTCTAAGTCCGTCATCAACCTAATTAGTTGATCTGAAAGTTGCTCTACCTGATTGTTACTGCTTTGATTAAATCTCAAACAATTTACTTCGTCAAGCGCATACTCATTAAAACAATCGTGATTAGACAGAACGGTTGCGCATCCGTAAGACATTGCTTCTCGAGGAGCAACAGGGCCAGCATCTCCGGTTCCGTCTTGTATTGGGTAACAAAAAATTTTAGATTCAAAATAAAATTTAGATAATGCGTCTTGGTCGTAAACTGAACCAACAAAATTTACATTTCCTTTTTTACTTTTTAAACTCTCAAAATAGGCCTCGCCGCCACCACCTTCTGCCGGCTGCCATGGACCTACAATATTTAATGTCCAATTTTTAGAAATATGTTCCGGAATACTATTAAAAGCATCTATTAAAACATGTACTCCCTTTTCTTTATCAAGTCGGCCAACAAATAAAATGGTATTTGTTTTTTCTACTTTAAAATCTTTGAGCTGAAAAGGAACCGGATTAGGAATATATGAGATTTTATTATGATGTTCTGGTTTAATTTTCTCTTTGACTAAGTCAAAAATCATTGGAGAACAGGCTCTAAATTTACTTGCGTTGCTGTATAATTTCATTTGCCATTTTGGCCTTCTCTCTACACTAACATAAACTTTTCCTTTTCTCTTGTTTCTAAAAAAAATTGGTAACCAAAAAGTATTTGATACTACGATATCACTATCAATATGTTTTAATGTTCTTAAAGTATAGATTAGATCATAAAATTTTAAAATCATTAAACTTTTGGGTGTCGAAAAACCTTTAACTCGAATATGTGATACTCCATTTATGTTTTCTTGATCCTCAAACGATGGATACGATCTGCTGATGTGTGTAACTTCGTGGCCTAGATTGACAAACTCCTGCCCTAACTTAAAATATATTTTTTCGACTGCTCCGCCCAATATTGGAGGAACTGGAATAAAAGCGCCCTGAACTATAGTTATTTTCATTGCTTTAAATATTATTATACAATTCGATCATATTTTTTCCAATTGCCTTTATGTCGTATTTTTCTTTAACTAATTTTTTACCATTAAATCCCATTCTGTGTAATTTGTCGGTTGATGTATCGAAAACTTCTACTAAAGTTGATTGTATATTCTCAACAGACAAATCGATCCACCAGCCACAATTAAAATTTTCTAAATCCTCCCAAGGTGTTCCTGTAGTTGTTATTACGGGTACGCCAACTGCCAATGCTTCGGCTACTACGATACCAAAATTTTCGCTATGAGTTGGTAAAACCATTACATCTGCTGATCTCAAAAAATTCCATTTTTCTTCCTCGTACAAAGCACCAACAAAATGTACATTTTCTAGATCCTTAGCACTCTCGATTAAACCTGATATATAAGTCTCGTCACCGTTTCCTGCTATTTCCAGAGTCCAGCCTTTTGTATCACAATTCCTCCAGGCTTCCAGTAATATTTCGATACCTTTTTTGGGATGAATACGAGATAAAAACACCATTTTTTTAGTACCATAATATTCCTTTTCGATTACTGATTCCCCCAAATCAATACCGTTGGGAATAATTGTGATATTATTATCGAATTTTAATCTTCGAATACTATCTTTTTCCATTTGTGCAGTAGCATGAATATGATCTACTTTTTTAATGGCTTTATGCTGAAACAAAAAAAGAGCAACTTTTTTCTTCAAAGGATTATGTTGTATGATCCAGGATTCTAACATTCCGTGTGGCGATAACACAACTTTTATTTTTAGTTCTTGTGCCGCTTTTTGAAAACCCCAATTTTGTGGACTCCAAATTCCATTAATATGTACAACATCCGGTTTTTCATTTTTGAGAAAAACACGAAATTCTTTCAATAAAGAAAACCAGCGTAATATATTTCCGTTGAAGAATTTTATAGAAACTCCATCAATATTTATAGGTTGCTCAGAAATTCCTGTTGCTATTATAAAGGAGGTATCTTTATTTAAAGCTTTACTCAATAACCGCATGTATTCTGTGGTTCCGCCAGCGCTTTTGTCGATACTTGCTATATAATGAACTACTTTCATTTTTCTTGTAAAATTTCTTGATAAATGGCTTCTATTGAATTGACAAAACCTTGAGCCGAAAACTCTTTTGATCGCAAGATTGATTTTGATACGGCATCTTTGCGCTCTTCTGGACTAAGCTGAATTACTCGTTCTAATTCTTTGGCTGTAATCATTTTCCAACCTGATAATTTTCCTGAATCGGCTGGCTTTTTTGGTATGTAGAACCCTGCATCGGCTGCGACTTCTTTCATCGGATCTTCGTTGGTTGTTATTACTAAACTTCCTGAAGCCATTGCTTCTACGATTGGCCAACCAAAACCTTCGTATAATGATGGAAATAACATTACAGATGCGCCTTGATAAAACTGTTGTAATTGCAAATCGTCGATGTTGTTAATAAAATGAATTGATTTTGAAACCAATGATCTTTCTTTAAAATCAATCATTTCTTCGGTTGGTGGTTCGCCCGCTAGAATCAATGGTAATTTTATATCAAAATCTTTTGCCCATTGATCGTAGATTTCCAGAACTCCTAATTTGTTTTTATAAAAAGCATTTCCTCCAACATGCAAAATATATCCTTTAGACAAATCGATGTTATGCTTACTAGACAATTTCTCTCTTATTGCTGTGGAATCATTTGCAGGCTCAAAATCCTGATTCATTCCGTTGTAAACTACTCGAGATATTGTTGGTTTTTTGTTTAGTAAAAGATGCAAATCAATTTGAGTCTTTTTAGAAATTGATATAAAATTTCTTGCTTTACAATATCCCCAAAAAATAAATTTTTGATAATATTTTCCGGTTACGCTTGTTTTATTTTCCTGCAATAATCCAAAAGCCGATTGTTGCGCCAAAAAATCGTGGCAATGCATTACGTGATATCTTTTTTTTACCAAGGGAACCCAAGGTCCTAATGCATTGTCTGAAAAAACAAATAGTGTTTCTTTACTACAATTAAGCAATTTGATTTTTACTGCTATAGGAAAAACTACATACTGATCTAAATAACCAAACCATTTTTCTAGAACAGGCTTTTTAAAAGAGAGTTTGAAAAAAAATGCTTTGGGACTCCATACGGTCAGCTCATGTCCTTTTTGTTTCATTCCCCCTATAATCATTTGAGCGAATCGAGGCATGCTTTTATGCCCTAAAAAAGTAGGATGAGTAAACAATACTATTTTCATTTATCTGTTTTCAAGTTCATATTTATACTGGCTACTAAAAGTCCTACTGTAAGAACAGAACATCCTAACATACTGGGTTGAGCCCATTGCCCTAAAGTAATTAGATATAAAGCTGTACCGCAAAACGTTAGGGGTGACAATCTATTTTCTTGTGGTAATTTTATGGATTTGAAAAACAAATTAATCGCCAAGATTAATCTTAAAAGAATAAGACCGCCTCCTAAAATAAGACCTTGTTCTCCACCAACTCTACCTAATTCATCTTCGGCAATTAAAAACGAATTACTACCAGACAGCATTTGTGCTCCTGCATTGGTTCCCATTCCTAGTTTACCAACGAATAACGGTAGATTTAATAAGTTAACTATTGGTCTAACAAAATCGCCTAAAATTCTTGAAAAGAATGATTGCTCGAATCCACCACTTTGTCCGCTCGCCGTATCAACTCTACTCATAAAAACTTCGGTTCCTATATTAAAGACTGAAGTTGTACTTTGTAAAACAGCAAATAATAAGAATAATGCACAAATGGTAAAGGCTACTTTCATTATCTGCTTAAAACTGGTAGCAGAACCAATAAAAGCAAAAACTCCTACTAAGATTACGCCTCCAACTGCTGTTCTACTTACTGTTAATGGCAAACTAAATATTAAAGCTAGTGTACTGGTATAAAGCAAAATCTTAGAAACTCGCTCTTTTGATAACCAAAAATAAAAGACAAATACAGAAACCATTATATAAAAAGATGCCAATCCTGTAATGAATGAAAAAGTGCCGGGAGGTCTAAAATAACCCATCGCTCCAGAAAAACCTGCACTTCCTTCGCCTCCCAATCCTCTGTTTATAAAAGCTGATTGAGGACTTATAAATTGTAAGTAAACAATTAATGTCATCAAGATATTTAAGGCTAGCAACGCATACCCCATTTTGAGAATATCGTCTTTGGTGAAAACAGCTCCAATAATAAAAATTAAAGGAAAATGTAGCAGCATAATTCGTGCACCGTATATCCCGACAAATAAATTACCATGACCAAAAGTTAGCGTTATAATTAATGCCAGAATTGTAATGATGGAACTGAAAACTACATAGCCGTTTAAAAAATTTACATTTAAATAAATGGCTCTGATAATTATAAATATTGCAACAGGATCACGTACGATTAGCAATGGAGTAGCTAAACCAGGTAAAACCCATTTACGCAATGCTCCCTCAAAAATCCACAAGAAAAAATACAGCCAAATCGCTATTTTTATAGACTTATAATTTTTAATATTTGCGATACTATCTTTCATTTATAATTTATTGGTCTCTTTTTATTTTAATTCTCACTAGAACTTAATACAGTACAAATTTTATTAGCATAACTATCCCAACTATAGGTATCTGCAAGTTGTTTGGCTTTTTTTCCCATTTGAAAAATTCTATTTCTATTAGCCAAAAACCAATTGATTTTATCTGCAATAGCGTCTGGATTTCTAATTGGAACTAAAAAGCCTGTTTCTTCATCAATTACTAAATCTTCTGCTCCTGTATTTGGGGTAATAATTATTGGTAATCCCTGACTCATTGCTTCCTGAATAACCAATGCTCTGCCTTCTACAATAGATGGAAGACAAAATACATCGCAGGTTCTCATTAATTCCAAAACTTTATCATGTGATCTTGTTGGTTCATATGTAAACTTTACCTGATCTGTATAAAAAGAAAGTGGTGCGGCTAATGAACCTAAAACGACTAACTCGACTTTTGAAGCGTCAACTAATTCTATGGCGTCAAATAAATCGGCCAATCCTTTACGTTGCGTCATTGAGCCTACAAATAAAATTCTCAGTCTTTTAGTTTTGCTTTTTTCCTCCAAATCAAATTCATTTGATGAAAAAGGTGTCCCAAACGGCGATTGAATAATTTTCTTTTTATTGGCCCATTCAGGTAATGACTGGCGCACAAAATCGCTTGCCACAACAATTGTATCTGCTAATTCTAATTCCCTTTTTTTTCTTTCTAACTTTTTACCACTATCATGAATTCCGCCGCCGAGTGTAAATGCCCAACTTGATTTTCTAATGGCTTCTTCATGTAGTAATTCTTGTAAAAGGGTATGATATGCAATAGGTAAATCGTAAATGCATTCTAAGCCTAGTTTTTTTGCGGCAATAAATGTTTCAAGCGCGCCATCTTCGTAAGCATAAACAGCAGTTAATCCGTTCTTTTTTGCATCTAAGAGTTTCTTTGAGATTTTTTTATCTAAATTATGATATACTTTATCTACCGAAAAAATTCCTGTTTCTGATTTTGTTAAAGCATTCAAACTTAATTTTGAAGCAATCATTCTTCCTATTTCTTTTACCGGATAAATCTCTGTATACGCCTGTAATCCAGAATCAAACGAACGTCTTTTTATATCTCCTAAGCCTTTTAAATTTGCTATTTTATGCCAAAAATTATTTGGAAATACAGCAATCGAAGTATGAAATTGATACAATAATCCTTGAGTTAAAAATCCTTTTGCTATAGCGCGTACATTACTATTTCCGGAAGGATGAGAAATAAGAATTTTCATGAGATGGATATTGATTTAATAAACTGATTTGCCAAAAGATTCAAATTAAAAACTTGAACTGTTGTTGGATTTAATTTCAAATTATTTTTTTCGTACTTAATAATATGTGGTATGCTGTATTGACCTTTTGTTGGTGTCCATTCGCGCGAAACACAAATGGTATTTATTTGATGTTCTTTGTAAGCTGCAAATACACCGCTTTTTTCAGTCTGGAAATAAGGTGTGGTTGATATTCCAAAATCACTATCAATTAGTACTTGAGAAATTACTGCTTCTGGCTGGATTCCCATTACTTCGTAAACTATTTTTTTGCTTTCTAATACTTCTTGATATCTAGAAAGTTCCGTACCATTTTTACCTATAAAAACAAATTTTATTGGCTTGCTTAATTTGCTTTCAAAACTTACTAAATCATCTATAAACTCTTTAAAAGAGGCTCCTGGATGAATGCTTCCAAATAATACTATTTGAGTAAACTTATTCGCTTCGTTCTTAACTGCTGTTAAGGGTATGTTTCCACAAATTGGCAAAATAACTGCCTCAATTTTATGTGACTGAAGAAAAAATTGATACAACTTATTTTGTGTATTGATAAAATGTGGCTTAGTATTACGAATTATTTGTTTTACAATTAATTGCTGTACTACACCAATGCATTTTTGTTTCAACGAAGATTCAATATCTATTCCTATCCATAATTCATGAAACATAATATGCCATTTGTGATTTCCCTTTAATTTTTTAAAAAAAGAAGGCAACCAGAATGGTAGTCCCTTTGGGTTAAAACTATAAGGCACATATTGTAACGAAATCCACTGAGGCTTAAAATCGTTTAAAATATCCTGAGTCCATGTGAATCGCTCTTGCTTTGAAGCTGTTATAGGAATCCGATTTACAGCAACTTTAGTTCCTTCGATTTCCTGAAACTCGGTTAAAAAAGAAGTTGCCTGATGATCGCACAACGACAATATCTTAACCCCATGTCCTATCCTTATAAGTTCTCCACACAAACGACGTGTGTAATCGCCTACGCCATCTTTTCCTGGCTCGACCGATCCGCAGATGAAGAGGATATCCATTTTATATATTTATTTTTATAGTATCTTAATAAATTTCGAAAATGAAAAGGTTCAAAAAACCTCAAATATTCTCTTAAATAATCTAAAACTGAAAGTTCATTTCTGTAGGCGTGTAATTGGGATGCTGCATCTGAAAGAAAATGAAATTGATTTTCAAACGACATGTATTTTTCATAGTTCTTTCTTGCATTGAGTCCTAATTCAAGACATTCTGCTTCTCTATTTTTAAGAATAGTCTCTATTTGACTTATATCTTTTTCTTTGATACGAATTGAACAACTGTCCCAATCAATTTCTTCACATTCTACCCAGTCGTCAGAAATTATTACCGGTGCAATTCCCACTTTCATACTCTCATATTGTCTGTAAGAACTAGGACCAATACCACGAGGACATAATATAAATTTACTTTGAAATAAAATTTCGGCATATTTTTCAAAATACTTATTTCGGTCTTCCTCATTTAATTCCCACGAATTATAATCTTTTGTATCATGAATATTGTCGCCTCCCCGAAACCTATTTATAATTTCTTCTCTTACCGCAGGATATGTTCTCGAAGCTCCCATGAAAGAAAATAAATATTTCTTTTCATAAATCTTATCGGGTGTATATTGAATATAAGGATTTGTCGAAATTTGCTCCAGATAATGATAAGGTCGATGCATCTTTTTATTATAACTAGAATTGCAAACCGACGGCGAAATTGTGGGCATCAAAGTAAGATGCTCGTCATTATCATGATATAAATAACATTTCTTTTTGTATTGTTTATATACAGGATGTTTTAATACTTCAAAAAAATAGGGATCAGAGCCAGGGTGATGTTCAACAAAGATTATAAGATCTGCTGACTTAGGATTATCTGCTAAAACATACTTTTTAAATGGATCATACAAGCTAGACTTTTTTAAATTTTGGAATGCAAAATTAGACTGGCTTTCATCATAAGCGGATAATATATATACTTTCATAAAAATATATTTTTATTGAATCAATTTTTAAACATAATGAAGCTCTCGTTTTTAGACTTTATAAAATCTTCCAATGAATTTAGCTATTTTAATACTTGCCTTTTTTTGATTGATTTTCCATTTGGAATGTGCTAATATTGGACTACCGCAATTTTCCCAATATGCACTATCTTCTCTTCTGGGTATTTTACCGTTTAAGGCTCTTGAAAAATGTTGTGCCTTCCATGGCTTAGGACTTCCTAAAGCATGATACATTGTGATGTGTTTCGTTTCAAATCCCATTCCCTCTTTGCCTAAATAGCTAATCGTTCCCGGGTAAGCCTCGACAGTTGCATTTAAAGCATCTTGATCTGATTTATCAAAAATGGTAAATCCTTCCATTTTTAATATTGTTGAATTGTAGGTTTGATTTGAAAATATCGAATTCTCTAATCCTCCAATTGCTGTTGCCATATAATTTTGAAGTTGTGTCCACAAAGTCAAAAAAAGTATGTCTTTTTTTAGAAGTCCAACAAAACCTCCATTGACGTAGATTTGATTCTTAAATTTTAAATCAACGTTATATTTTTTAAAATAATTCCTCCATCCAACTCTTCGTGGGTGAAATTCTTGAAAAGGAGACTCAACGTCTTCGCAAAGTGCTACTCCACAATTTATCCATTGTTCAAAACAAACCCAAGTGTCATTTACAACAATATCCGGATCAAAATAAAAAAGTGCTTCTACGTTTTCTGCCGGACCTTCCCATAATTCCAACATAAAGTCAGGTTTGTAATTGGTTAAGCTATAAGTTGTTGTTAATGGCAAAAAAATAAGCTGAATGCCTTCAATTGGTGTAACAGTCAATGCTCCTTTCCATTTTCCTATTGGCTCTTTTTTTCCGCTTAATGTCCAGCTAGGTAATTCGCCTCGATATCCAACATAAATAGTTCCACGAAATCCTTTATTATAAAGTGAATTAGAAAGTGTCGCAACTCCATAATGATAATGTCCCTCAAATAAGGTGCAAATAGATGAAACCATTTTTTATATTCTTTTTTTTATGAAACGTGCGGGTACTCCTGCCCAAACCTCATTTGCAGGTATTGATTTATTTACTACTGAACCGGCTGCAACTATAGATCCTGTACCAATTGTAACTCCTTGCAATATCACGCAGGAAGTTCCAATCCAAACATCGTCTTCTAAAATTATTGCTTGACTCGTTATTGGTTGCTGATTTATATTGGCATTTATTTTATACTCGTGCCCGGTATTATTAAAAGTGGTTTTACTTGCAATTAGGCAATTGTTTCCAATTAGAATTTTTTCGTTACAAACAAATTCGCAAGCATGCCCAACAAATACTTTGTTTCCAAGTTTTATATATGATTCGTTATTAAAAGGATGCCATATTCTAAAATCAACTCCATTTTGTATTTCACATTCATATCCTAATATTAATTTATTAGGCCAATTGCACGTGATGCTTTCTACTTTTGAGTCTCTGCCTCCTTGTAATCCTCTAATTTTAAGACCTAAAAAAGATATGGAATGACCAATTGTAATAACTTTGTTATATATAATTGCTAATGTATTGGGACGGTTCATATTACTCATTTTTTACAAGAAGAATATTATAGGTACAAAACAAAATGGTTTGCAATAAAGCCACTATTCCTAAAATAATATTAAAAAATAAAACGCCTCTTAAACTACCTAAATCCAATAAACTTGCTGAAATTATAATTGCCAATAAATTGATTAAAATAAGCGCTATAGGCGACATAGCCCAACCTCTTGAACTATATAAATTAAAAACAATTCCTCCTAACAATCCAATGCAACTACTAAGAATACTTAAAAGTAATTCAAATGGTAAGCCTTTATAAGCATCTCCCAACAACCAAAGAATTGGACTAGGAAATAAATAAACAATAAGAACAATTATACTAAGTAAAACAACCAATAGTCCCAATATTTGCAAGAAACGCGTTAATAACAAATATTTATTTGATGCTAATTTTGCAAAACGAGGAATGACTAATGTTACAATTATGGCGCTAAAAATAGACAGTACAACACTTAATCTGCTTAAAGCTCCCAATTCTGCCAAAGAAGTTGTGTTTCCAAATACTGATATTAACCAAATTGTAATTTGTCCTGAAAGACAATAATATATCGACGTAGGCATGATACGCTTCACTAAACTCAATATTTCTTTTTTAACCTCAGCATCTGGCTGTTGGTCTTTTTCGGCCATAGAATAAACTATTTTTCGTAAACCAACATTTCCCCAAATTCTAGGAATTCCTGCCGCCACAACCGCTACAAAAGCCCATGGAAAAACAAACATTGTTAATCCTGATAATACTAACCTTCCAATTCCTACTTCGATTTGATTTCTTTGTAATGGCAAAATAGTTTGATTTAATTTTGGAATTATTTCTAACAACGAATCAGACAAAGTTGCATAAAAGGCTGGAATTAGAGCTGCTGCAATAAGTAATGACATTGTCCAACTGGCACCATTGTGATATAACAGATAAAACAAAACTGGTACCGATACTACTAAACTGGCAAAGGCAAACTTTTTTCTTAAATCTAAACCTGTTGCCAAAACAATACCCATTTTCTTTTTATCTTCCCAAACTTTTCCGCCTTGAGCCATTAATCCGGTACTTATACCACCATCTGCAAGTACTGTCATAGTTCCTAACATGGTATTTGCTAAGGTGTAAAAAGCATATTCCTGAAGAGGCAATAAACGTATTATTAGAATTCCAGAAGCAAATCCTAAGGCTTGTATAATAATTTGAGCACTTCCGGTGATCGAAATTAATTTACCCCAGTTTAGAATTGTTTCGTACTTAGGATGTTCTTTTACTTTTAACAAAATATTTTTCAAGAAATAGAAATTAAACGATTAAAATAAATTCTCTTTGAAATTGATCAGTTTAACCTTTTCCAATTCCTTTAACCTGAAAACCAATTTCTGTTAATTTAGCTGCATCCAGAATATTACGCCCATCAAATACAAAAGCAGGCTTATACATTTTGATGTAAATCGAATTCCAATCGTAAGTTTTAAATTCATCCCACTCTGTTAAAACAGCTACTGCATGTGCCTGATCGAGAGCCTCTATTGGTAATTGATGTACAAAAATTTGTTTTAACTTTGATTCTATTTTCTGCTCTGTAAATCCTTTTAAATCCCACAAATCACGCATATCGGCTTTAATTTTTCCTTCAGAAACTTTAGGATCGAATACGTGAATTTCTGCTCCATCTTCAATTAAATGTTCTGCTACATAAATAGCCGCAGACTCACGAGTATCATTGGTGTCTTTTTTAAATGCCCAACCCAAAAATGCTATTTTTTTTCCGCTAACAGTATTAAAGAGAGATGTTATAATTTTCTTTGCAAAGCGATATTTTTGATAATCATTTAGAATAATAATCTGTTCCCAATAATTAGCTACTTCTTGTAAATTAAAATATCGACATAAGTAAACTAAATTTAAAATATCTTTTTGAAAGCAAGATCCTCCAAAACCTACTGAAGCTTTTAGAAACTTAGAACCAATTCTGCTATCAGTCCCAATCGCATTAGCAACCTCATCAACATCTGCTTCTGTCGCTTCACATAAAGCCGATAATGCATTTATAGATGATATTCTTTGCGCTAAAAATGCATTAGCTGTTAATTTTGATAATTCTGACGACCATACATTGGTGGTCAATATTTGTTTTGGTGAAAGCCAATGTGCATAAATATCAACTAAGGATTGAATTGCTTTTTGACCACTTTCTGTTTGTTTTCCTCCAATTAAAACACGGTCAGCATTTAGTAAATCGTTAATTGCTGTTCCTTCGGCCAAAAACTCAGGATTAGAAAGCACTTCAAATTTAACTCCGTTTCCTGCATGATCTAAAATAGTCTGCAAAGTTTCAGCTGTGCGAACCGGAAGAGTCGATTTCTCAACTATTATTTTATCATTCTTAGCTATTCTTGCGATTTGTCTTGCGCAAAGCTCTACAAATTTTAGATCGGCTGCCATTCCTTTTCCTTCTCCATAATTCTTGGTAGGCGTGTTAACAGCGATAAAAATCATATCGGCGGCTTCAATAGCACTATCAACATCTGTCGAAAAGAATAAATTGCGACCTCTTGCTTCTTTAACCACTTCTGCAAGTCCTGGCTCGTAAACCGGTAATTTATCCAGATTTTCTTCATTCCAAGCCAAGATTCGGCTTTCGTTTAAATCTACAACATTTACTCTAATCTCTGGGCATTTTAAGGCGATAACAGACATTGTTGGACCACCAACATAACCAGCACCTAGACAACAAATATTTTTAATTTTCATTTAAATTCTTTTTTTTGAGGAAAAAAATGTTTGCTTTTTTATAATCTAATTCGTTACTCGAAATAATTTAAAATTGTGTAACCACCTTCTTTTAAATGCTGCTCTTTTTTCATCAATTTTATATCAGATTGCATCATTTCTTCTACTAATTCAGACAAATCATACTGACATTCCCACCCCAATTTAGTCTTGGCTTTCGTTGCATCACCTATTAATAAATCTACTTCTGTAGGTCTAAAATAATGTGGATCTACACTTAATACTTCCTTACCAATAGGAAGCAAATAATCAGGATTATTACACGAAAGAATAAAGCCTTTCTCCTCTGCACCTTTTCCTCTAAATTCTAATTCAATCCCTACATGAGCAAAGCTCATTTTTACAAATTCGCGAACCGAAGTAGTTTTTCCTGTAGCAATTACCCAGTCTTCCGGCTCATCAGCTTGCAAAATCATCCACATCATTCGCACATAATCTTTTGCATGTCCCCAATCACGTTGCGCATCGAGGTTTCCTAAATATAATTTGTCCTGCAATCCTAAAGCTATTCTTGAAGTTGCTCTGGTAATTTTACGTGTTACAAAAGTTTCTCCTCGAATAGGCGATTCATGATTAAACAAAATTCCGTTGCAGGCATACATATCATAAGCTTCTCTATAATTTACAGTTATCCAAAAGGCATACATTTTGGCTACGGCATAAGGTGATCTTGGATAAAAAGGAGTTGTTTCTGATTGTGGTACTTCTTGTACTTTACCATATAACTCTGAGGTAGACGCCTGATAAATTCTCGTCTTTTTTTCTAATCCTAACAAACGAATAGAATCCAGAAGTCTTAGTGTTCCTAATCCATCTGCATTACCTGTATATTCTGGAGTTTCAAACGAAACCGCAACATGACTCATTGCTGCCAAATTATAAATTTCGTCAGGTTGAATTTGCTGAATCAAACGAGTCAAATTTGTACTATCGGTCATATCCCCATAATGCAAAATAAAATTCCTGTTATCGATATGAGGATCTTGATATAAATGATCAATTCTATCAGTATTAAATAGAGATGTACGTCTTTTTAAACCATGTACAATATATCCTTTTTCTAATAGAAACTCGCTCAAATAAGCTCCGTCTTGTCCCGTTACTCCAGTAATAAAGGCTACTTTTTTCAATGGATTCATATTTTAATTCTTATTTATAAAAGTGCGTTCTGCAAAGTTGCAAGTCGATTGAAAGTTTTTGGATAAATTCTGATTTACTAATAAACCTTTTCTTTTAAATTTTCAATGTTTTCCATAAACCATTTATAAGTATTTTGTATTCCTTGTTCTAAATTTACTTGGTGTTTCCATCCTATATGATGCATTTTAGAAACATCCATTAATTTTCGTGGAGTACCGTCGGGTTTACTTTCGTCCCAGATAATATTTCCGGTATGACCTACAATTTTTTGTATAGTAGTGGCCAATTCCTTTATTGTTAAATCTTCTCCTGTTCCTACATTGTACAAATATCCAGGAAGCTGATTTTCTAAAGCAAAAACTACTGCTTCTGCCATATCATCTACAAACAGAAATTCTCTCATGGGTTTACCACTTCCCCAAAGAATTACTGAAGCATTATCATTTTCTTTGGCTTCATGAAATTTACGAATCATGGCTGGCAAGACATGAGAACTATTCAAATCAAAATTGTCATGAGTACCGTATAAATTTGTTGGCATCAAACTCACAAAATCTTTTTTAAATTGCTTGCGTATCGCCTGACACAATTTTACACCTGTGATTTTTGCTACAGCATACCATTCGTTTGTACTTTCTAAAGAACCTGTAAGCAAATATTCTTCTTTTAAGGGTTGTATGGCTAATTTTGGATAAATACAAGAACTTCCTAAAAAGATAAATTTGTTTACGTCGAGATTGTGTGCTTCACTAATAAGGTTATTTTTAATTTGCATATTTTCCATTAAAAACTGATACGGAAAATCATTATTGGCTAAAATCCCTCCTACTTTTGCAGCAGCATCTATAACTACATCTGGTTTTACTTTTAGAAAAAAGTTGCGAACTTGTTCTTGTTCTCTTAAATCCAATTCTTTGCTTGAAACTCCAATAAGATTATTGTACCCTTTTTTTGTTAAGGTTCTCCAAATAGCGCTTCCAACCATTCCTTTGTGTCCAGCGATGTATATTTTAGAATTTTTATCAATCATTGTAGGCACTTTTAATTTTTAAAGACTTGCGATTAATCTTGTTAAGAATATCTTTTACAATAATGGCGAAGCAATCGATTCTAATTGCTGATACACTTGTTTTACTTCTTGAGAATTTTCTTTTTGCAAAACCATTAAGGCATCAGCAGTATAAATTAATATACAATTTTTAACGCCTATAAAAGTGGTATGCATTGAGGTTCCTATTACAATATTTCTATTGGTATCTATTGGATGTCCTTTTTGTACTAAATAATCATAAACTGATTCAAAAGACCCTAAATCCGACCACTCAAAATTGGCAGCCACTACTTTAATGTCTTTACTTCTTTCCATAACTGCATAATCTATGCTTATTGAAGGAATTTTTAGTGACAAATTATAATCTAAGAAACCATCTTTATTGGCTTCCCAAGCTACTTTTGAAGTTTCATAAACTTCAGGTTCCTGCTTTTTGAGCTCTTCTAAAAACTTTCCTGCTTTGAAACAAAAAAGTCCGCTATTCCAAAAGTAATTTCCTCTTTTAAGATAAGTCTTTGCTGTTTCTAAGTTTGGTTTTTCGTGAAATGCAATTACATTTTCGTTTTCGAACTCAATGTAGCCGTATCCCGTTTCCGGTTTAGTGGGTTTTATCCCAAAAGTTACCAAATAATCTTTATTAGCTAAATCAATTGCTTGTTGTAAAGCAGTTGAGTATGCACTACTTCCTTCTATAATATGGTCAGAAGGTGTAATCAATAAAACATCTTCTGGTTTTGATGCAAATGCGGCAAAAGCAATTGCAGCAGCAGTATTACGAGGAAGAGCTTCTACAATATGTATAAATGGCTTATCGAATTTTGACATAATGGCATTACTCATTTTGTAATTTTCGATGTTACCCACCACTATCATTTTATTAGAAACATTTTGATTACGAGCTACTGTTTTTTCAAAAAGTGATTCTCCATCAAAAAGCTCAAGATATTGTTTAGGTAGTGTTTTTCTGGAAAGAGGCCACAATCTGCTGCCAATCCCTCCGGTCAAAACTACATGTGTGACTGTACTAATTGCCATTAGAGTGCATTAAAATTTCTTTCTGATATACTTCATTACGAAGATTAGTGCTCGAAAAACGATGATCTCTAGTATTAAAATACAAGTCAATTCCTTTTTCTTCACAATACTTTCTTCCCGTAAAATCTCTATCCTTATACTCGTCTCCTAAAATGCGCACATTAACAGTAAAAGCTTTCAAGATATCTTCTAAGTCTTGTTCTGTCGCATATGGAACAATTTCATCAACAAACTTACAGGCTTTTAACTGTATGTAGCGTTCTACTACAGTTTGCGTTGGTTTGTTTTTTGTTGGTCGATCTAACGTTGGATCTGTTTGTAAACCAACAATTAAAAAATCACAATGTTGTTTTGCTTCTTCAAGCATTTTAACGTGCCCTGCATGTAACAAATCAAAAGCACTAAATGTTATTCCAGTTCTCATCTGCTTAATGTTTTTAGATTAAAAAAAAATGTTTATTAATGGAGAATTGTCTGCTAAAAAAAAGAGCCATTTTACTGGGGTTTCAGCGCTATTTTTAAAAAATAGATAAAGGGTTCCCCGTGAATAGTTACATTTTAACTACTCATAAAAGAAAAATAAATGGCTTAAAAATTTAAAATTATCTTTGTTAACTCGTTTTTAAAAGGCTAAAATATCTGGATTAAAAAACTAGAAATCTTAATCAATTATCGGGTTTAACTCCTACAATAATTTAGAATAAAATTATAATAATGTCATTGATAGGATATCTCCTTTTTGTCTCTAATTGTCCTTAATAAGGATATTTTAACATAAAAAACATCTGTAATTTTAAAAGCTCAGAATTAAATTTACATTCTAGTTTACAATAGAAACCGTCAAATATCTTTTGATGATGATTTTCTAAAAACTACTAATTAATTATATGATAAAAGGAATTCTTTCATTAGAAATTATACTATTCGTATAATCGATTTCTGGAACAATTTTTCAAGAAGAATTCCATTATAAAAAGCTTACTCTATTTTAAAACAACTTATTTACAAATACGATAAATAAATTAAGGATTATGAAATGGTATGTAGTATACACAAAACCTAAATGGGAAAAAAGAGCTGCAGAACAATTAACTAAGTTTAATATCAATTGTTATTGTCCAGTTATTAAAAAAACTCAACAAAGATCGGATAGAAAAATAAAGGTTGAGCAACCATTGTTTAATCATTACATATTTGTGCAATTAGCAGAAAAAGACAGAAACTTAGTATTTCATTCTCCTGGAGTGGTACGATTTTTATTTTGGCTCGGGAGACATGCAGTCGTAAAGGATACAGAAATTGAGACTATAAAAGAATGGCTTAAAGATGGCGATACTGCCTCAGAAATATCAGTAATGCAATATCAAATTGGCGATAAAATACATTTAAATTCTGGCCCTTTTTGCGATCAAAATGCGGTAGTAAAAGATATTACAAAAACGCATTATGTATTAATATTAGAATCTTTAGGATATGTTTTAAAAGTAAAACATAAATAGTAAACAAAAAAAAGAGCTTTTTAATAAATAACTAACTTTGACATTAAGCTCTTTTTTTATGGTGGTAGTTAATGATTAGTACCAAAAAACTACATATCTAATTGAAAAATTTGGCTTTTTTTGATTCCTAAAATCTTAACTAATTGGTCTAGTTTTGATAGTTTAAGATCAACCATACCTTGTTCAATTTTTTCGTATTTTTTTACACTCATTTCCATTTGAATTGCAACGTATTCAGGGGTGTGATTATTTTGCAATCGATACTCTCTAATTTTTGAATAGTAATTTTCCATGGCTTTATTATTTAATACTAATTTTAATTTTATTAATAAAAATATTTGATTTATTTGATGGGCACTCTATCTGACTTCGCTAAAAAAAATTGAAACATCGAATTTAAAAATGAACTCAATTGAAACCTCTAATACCTTCGAAATTTCAATTAATTTAGAAACAGTTAAATCGACATCGCCTCTTTCAATTTTACCATATCCGCTGGTACTCATTTTTAGTTCAGCCGCTACATATTCTCTGGTCAAATTTTTTAATTCTCTTATCTTTCTAATATTTTCGTATACACTATATTTCATAAAAAGTAAAAAATAAAAAATACTAATAATATTTATTTAGAAGTTACAGTCTCAAGCATTTGCACAATTTATAAATGCTTTATTGTTTTTAACTTATTTGTAAAAAAAACAACTTTTTAAAGTAACTATTCCATTATCAACAAGGTTTAAAGCTAAATGACGTTTATTCTTTATCATTCATTTTAAATTTTGATCAAAAATATATAATGTTTCGAGTTTATAATAATAAATCTGTTCAACGTATTTTAAAATCCGATAAAATACAATATGTTACATTTTTCAGCCCTTTGATCTGTTTAATTATGATGCGAAAACCTTACTTTATAGGACTAGAGCCACGTAGTTCTACGCATTGTAGAACTATGTTACATTAGAATTAGATTAGATAAAGGTGAAATGGAGAAGAAAAATAAATTCTTTTAAAAACCATTGAAACTGAAATTTTAAAGTAGATAAAAACAACTCCAGTCATTTTAGAAATTAACCAACAGTTTATCGAAAGGTATTAAGATGTCTTAGATCGTTTTAAAACTATATTATGGTAAAAGTGGTATAAAGATATAGAGACAAATTTAATCATCTTATAAATGATTAATTACTACTATAAAAAACAAAGGTTCAGATAAGTTGAACTAACCTGAACCTTTATTTAAATAATACAATTAAGAATCTATTTTATATAATACAATCCTTTGTACTTCATTTATTTTTTATTGCGTTACCAAAAGCTGTGGATATGAATTTGGTGTAGAATTTATTATAATTGTTGGAACTCCTGCTTTTACATTAACCAATAATTTACTTAGCGTTGGGTTTGCCAAAAATGTGCTGTTTACATAAATAGCCGATTCTAATCCGTAACCACCATTTGGAGGAATTACAGTTACCACGTTTCCTGTAATTGTTGAATTTACAATTTGATTGTTTAGCGGATTAAATAATACTGGCGAAAACACTGGAATATTATCTAAAAACTGACATCCTTCAATATTATTACTAATTGAATTAATTATCGAACTGGTTACTTTGTTATTGTACAAATTAGAGTTGTATATTGAGAATATATTACTGCTTATAATATTTGTTCCGGTAAAATTAGTAAAGTCACAATTTGCAGCTAGAGGAGCATTTTGTGCACTTAAAGCAATTGCTGTTCTACCACCATCAAATTTGCAATCTACCCATGCATCTAAATTATCTGCTCTGGTGGCCAACATAGAAACTGATGTAGAACAGTTTATGAATTGATTTTTATAAAACATCGTTTTGTCTACAAAACTAGAAGTATCTATATCATTATTATACGGAGTAAGAGGGTCTTGAAAAAAACCAATATTACAGTCGACAAAACCTAAATTATCAAGAAAGTTGTTATCAAATCCTCTAATTCGTCTTAATTGAATGCCATAATTTTGATTTCTAAACACTACAAACTTGATGTTTTGATATGACATATGTTGCGTTCCATAATCTTGTGAAGAATATATCCCTACGCTTCCGCCCTGAAGTGTCAAATAACTTAATATAAAATTAGCATCTTGACCACCTGTAAGCGATATTAAAGGAAAATCATCCGTAAGTCCAACTATAACCGTTTTACCCGTTCCGCGACCAACAATACCATGATTTGAATCAATGGGAAGTTTTAATGTAGAACCTATATAAAAAATTCCTTCGGGCAGTTCTGCAACGCCTTTGGTATTAATTAAACCTTGTATATAACTTGTCTGATCTATTTTACCTGCTCTGTCCGTTTTCCAATTTGCACCTGCCGGGTTTGGCAACGTTTCCCATGTAGGTCTGACCCATGGTGTGTATTTAGGCCCTAAAAGACTATTAGTAATATTGTTAATTACGGTAGTATTTGTCATTGTCGAAGTTTGCTCAACTCCATTATACCTGATTGCGTTACTGGCATTTACATTTCCAAGAAGATCAAATCCAGTTACTGTACCAGGTTGTCTTATATACGTTCCTCCTCCATTTATCACAGTCATATTAGCTCTTAGCGACAATATATCTGTTGGAAAATTCATGGATTTCTCTAAAAAGAAAACATTTGCTGCATCGATATCAAACGATGGTGTTTTAACTGCCGAATAACTGTTGGCTCCATTAAAATTAGTAATTTTTACATCACCTATATTAGTAGCAGAAATCATAGCTTTTGTTCCCTCCCCTGTAAGATTCCAGCCTTCAGCATCTAATCCCACAAAAGTAAGAGAACGTAATCCATCAATATCAGTAGTGTCTCCATGTGGAGTTAAAAAGTTAGTATGTAAACTAACATTCCCATAACTTGGTGTAGTGCTATTTCCTTTTAGAACAAGCATATTTGCACCACCCTGCGATTGATGTTTGATTATTTTAGTATTTCTTATATAACCTGATCGACTACAATCAAGTCGTATTGGTCCAATAAAATTAATAAATGAGTTATTCTCAAGCATTACATCTTTACCTACTAAAGTTGCCCATTTAATGGATTTTAAAGTACAATACGAAATTACCCCGCCTCCTTGCAAAGTTATGGTTTGATCTGCAGGAAGTAACGATTCTAAAAGAACTCCGGTACTTCCGGCCGCTATAGTTATGTTCGATATTTTATTTAAAGATGGATGCCCATAAAGTTTTTGATTGCTTTTCATAACAATGTTTACTCCAGAGTAATCCCCTTTTTCCAATCGTACAGAACCATATTTATCTAAAGCAGCCTGAATTGTCGCTTTTTGAGTAAGCGGCAATAAATAAGCGTTAAAATATTCAATTTCTTCCAGTTGGTTACTTACACCGGGAATATTAGCCGGTGTCTCATCAATTGCATAATGATAGTTTTGTGAAAAAACTGCAGTTGAAAAGAGTAAAAAGCAAATTAGATGTTTCATTGTCCCGATATAATATAGGAATTTGCGCCCGTTTTTCTAAGAAATCCAAATCTTACGTTTCCTGCAACACTGGTAAACTTTCCGCTTCCACCTGCATTATAATTAATGGTTACACCAGACGCCGCTTGAACTGTTAAGACAGCTCCATTATGAGCTTCTAAATTAATCGTTTCACCTACCACCATACTCGTAAAGTCTGTGGTTAATGTTAATGCAGCAGATGCTGTACATTCTATTGTATTATTTATATCTCCAACTGCAACGTTTCTAGAAGAAGTAAATGAAACAATTACTGCTCTATTTGCGGAACCGCTTGTTGAACCAGCAGTTTTGGCATACAGTGCATAAGGTACACTTAACATTTGTGTAACTCCAGTAATATCATAATTAGCCCCACCTTTTACATCAACCTGAGTTTCTATAAAATAAGGGCCTTTATCCCAGGAAATTTTACTAAAATCTCCAATAACAATTGTTCCTGTACCAATTTCCAGAGAAACCAAACCACTCGCATTTGTAGTAGGAGATTGTGTTTCCTGATAAACAGTTGTACCTGTTGCAGTGCCTTGATGAATTATAACTCTAAGACTTACCCTGGAATTAACAACCAAGGTATTATCTGTTGCACGCATTATTGCCTGATAACTCATTTTTTCCGGTGCTTGTGCAAATACCTTAAGTGTAACAGTCACAAATAGTAATAAAAGGGTATGTGCAAGTCTCATTGTATTTTTTTTTTAATTTTTTACGATTTTAAATGTTTTCAAAATTTTATTATCCACATATACTACTAGTATATAAATTGATGTGCTTAGATTACTCAAGCTAACTTGAGTTTGATCTTGATCAATTTTATTTTGTTTCAAAAGCTTCGCTTGCAGGTCATAAAGTTTATAGGATTTTAGTCCACTTTGTAACTCTAAGCCACTCATGCTTATATTAACAAAATCTGTCGTTGGATTTGGGAAAATAAATATTTCTGTTGTAGGCTTGTCAATGTCTGGTACGTCTAGAGTATCATCTTTTCCATTTTGTTGGACACCCTGAGCTACATTATAAACTGTTCCCACTCCATTATAAGTATAAAATACTTGTCCAATTGAGTAAGAAACTGTTCCAGAACTTCCTGTCGCGTTACTACCGGCTGCAACTATACTTTGCATAATAGTGGTAGTTTGTGCGCTTTGACTTTCTCCTAAAAAAGGAAAAAACAACATTGCAATTATAAGTAGGTTAATACATTTTAATCTTAGATAGTTCACAGTTCAATATTCTTAATACTTGTTAATACTGCAAAATTATTTAATTTCAAAATATAGTCGACATAATTTACATTAATTCCGATAAACCACATCAAATGTAGTATTTTAGTGATTTTTTACTTACATCTAAAAAAAGTTAGGTACATAATTTTAATGCTTGACAAATCATTAAAAAAAATAAATTATATGGTTTTACGAAAACAATGACGAAATTTTTTTGGCTTGCAACTTAAACAAGTTGTGATTTACAAAACAACGTTAATTCATTTTATAAATTACATTAATACTAGCTTTTTATTTAATCCTCAATACAACCCCATAAATTATTTCATTTTCATAATTATAAAGAGAGTAAATAAAAAATCCTTATTTATCAACTTTTATCTATTTGATTTTAAACCACTTAAATAAAAATTAAAATTAGTTATTTATTTTTTAAAATACATTAATTAAATAATATTTTTTAAAATACATTTTCTAAAAGCCATTTTTTTTGTTTGAGAAGAACTTAGAAAGGGACAAAAAAGCATCGAACCGAAGAAACAAAATCTTGATAATTTTTCTCAAAATTTGCCTTAATAAATTCAAAATATGCTTTTCATCGATAATAATAGCTTTATACAGAATATACAAGTATTAATGAAAAAAAATTCCTTTTTTTGATCAACTTATTGAATAATAAGCTACAAATATTATTTTAATATAGAGACCATACAAAGACAAAAGCTAATCAAAATTCTTACATCTATTTATTAATCAAGAAGAAAAAAAGTTAATAAAAAAAGCGTAATCATTCCCCCCACTAATAAACAATTAGCCAGCATTTTAAAATTAGTCTCTTTTTAGTTCAATGCTAATATTATCATATTATTTTGCTCAACTTTAATTTTAATATGATTAAAATGAAAAGATCAAACAACAATAATTTAGACAAAGAGATGAATTGGACAAAAATGGAGTATCCGGAAAGTCCGTTACATGAGCTTTTTACAAAACAGGCTGAAGCTTCCCCTACTTCAGTAGCGCTTGAAATTGAAAATCGAAAGATTACTTATAGAGAATTAGCAAATATGATAAACCAAATGGCCCATTATTTTTTGGCTGAAGGATTATCTCCCGGACAAATTGTTGCTGTATCTATGGAACGAAGTCCTAATTTAATTGCTTCACTTTTAGCTATTTTACAATGCGGAGCAGCATATTTGCCATTAGATCCAAAATTTCCAACGGAACGTTTGAAGTTTATGCTGGAAGACTCTCAAGCAAGCTTTTTATTAACAACACAAGAACTATCTACCTCATTACCCAACAGCTCAAAAACGATATTGATTGAAGATATATTATCTGCACTAGAGCAATATCCTATTACACCAATTTCTCTTATTGTACCTCAAACGGCCACCGCCTATATGATGTACACTTCGGGTTCAACAGGAAAACCAAAGGGAGTAACTGTAACGCATAAAAATTTAGTTAACTTTCTTTATAGTATGGCACTTGAACCTGGTATACATGAAAAGGATAAATTATTATCAATTACAACAATTTCCTTTGACATTGCAGGATTAGAACTATTCTTACCATTAATAAAAGGCGCTACAGTAGTTTTTGCTGATTATGAAACGATACGCGACGGTCAGCTTTTACTTCAACTCTTACAAGATAAAGAAATTACGATATTACAGGCTACACCAACCACATGGCAATTATTGCTTGATGCTGGTTGGGAAAAACCGATTTCATTAAAAGCACTTTGTGGAGGTGAAGCTTTACCATTGAATCTTGCACGTGAACTTATTTCGAGATGTAATTCACTATGGAATATGTATGGCCCTACCGAAACCACTATTTGGTCGACAGTAAAACAAATTAAGGCCGATGATGAATTAATAACCATTGGACTTCCAATTGCCAACACACAAATTTATTTATTAGATGAGCAGGGAAAAGCTGCCCCTCCTGGAACTATTGGAGAAATAGTTATTGGCGGAGACGGAGTCGCAGAAGGTTACTGGAAAAGACCAGAACTTACATCAGAAAAATTTATTCAAAATCCATTTTCTAAAGAATCAGATGCTATTCTATACCGAACTGGAGATTTAGGCAAATTATTACCCAATGGAGATTTTCAATGTTTAGGACGTATCGATCATCAAGTAAAAATTAGAGGTCATCGCATTGAATTGGGCGAAATCGAAGCCTCTTTAAATAGTTTAGCCGGAATAAAACAATCTGCCGTAATTGTAAGCAAGCATATTGGAAATGAAGATAAACTTGTAGCTTATTTAAAATCTGGAGATCAAATACAGAATGAAAAACTGATACATGACGCACTTTCAAAAATTTTACCCGAAATACTTTTACCTTCTAAATATATTTGGGTTGACGAATTCCCAATAACTCCAAACGGAAAAATTGACAAAAAGAACTTACCAATTCCTGAATATCACAGACCCGATTCTGCACCACTCTTTAAGAAACCAAATACGCAACTAGAAAAAGATATTGCTCAAATATGGAGTAACGAATTAAAAATATCAAGTATTGGTATCGATGATGATTTTTTTGATATGGGCGGAAGTTCCGTTCTGGCGCAAAAAGTAACTTCATTAATGAGACAACGTTTGTCTAAAGACGTACCTGTTTCAAAAATCTATATTCATCCCACAATTAGTGAACTTGCAGCGACTCTGGAAGAAGGTAATAGTGAGAACAATGGTAAGGAAGATTTATTTACTTTTAAAGAAACCAATGATAATATAACATCTTCGGATATTGCGATAATTGGTATGGCAGGAAGATTTCCAGGTTCTGATACAATTGATGAATTATGGGAAAATCTGAGAGATGGAAAAGAAACAATCTCTTTATTTACAAAAGAAGAATTAGATGCCAGCTTACCCGAAAGTCTTCGTAATGATCCACTTTATATAGGCGCAAGAGGAGTTTTGCCTTCTGCTAAAACATTTGATGCAGGTTTCTTTGGGTTAAACCCACAGCTAGCAGCCGCAATGGATCCTCAAATACGAGTATTTTTAGAAATTTCATTCGAAGCACTAGAAAAAGCAGGCCATCTGCCTAAACATTACAAAGGAAGTATTGCCGTTTATTCCGGCAGCGAAATCAATACTTATTACGAAAACAACATATTTAATAACAAAGAACTAAAAAGTTCAATAGGCGAATTACAAATCTATACCGTTAACGGAAAAGATTTTATTGCCCCTCGTACTTCGTATCATTTAAATCTAAAAGGCCCTTCTGTAAGTGTACATTCTGCGTGCTCAACTTCTTTGTTGGCAGTTGCCGAAGCTGTTAAAGCCATTAGAACAGGTATGTGCAATGTTGCCCTTGCGGGAGGATCTAGCGTAACTTGCCCTATTAATAGCGGTCATCTTTATGATGATGGATTTATAAAAAGTCCCGATGGTTCGACCAGATCTTTTGAAGCTTCTGGAAAAGGAACTGTTTTTAGCGATGGTGCCGGAGTAGTTTTACTTAAAAGATTGGAAGAAGCCGAAAGAGATGGCGATATTATATATGGATTGATTAAAGGAGTTGGTGTAAATAATGACGGAGGAGACAAAGGCAGCTTTATGGCGCCAAGTCCTAAAGGTCAAGCAGGAGCCATAATTAATGCTTTTAATGATGCTAAAGTATCACCATCGACAATCAGCTATATGGAGGCGCATGGTACCGCAACCCCAATTGGAGATCCTATAGAAATAGAAGGTCTTAGAATTGCATATGGTAAACAAGAAAAAAACAATTTTTGTGCGCTGGGTTCTATAAAAAGTAATATGGGACATACTACTGCTGCTGCCGGCGTTGCAGGATTAATTAAAGTTTTGCTATCAATGCGCCATAAGCAAATTCCGCCAATGGTTAATTTTGATAAGCCAAATCCAAATATAGATTTTGATAATAGCCCTTTTTACATCAACAATAAATTAATTGATTGGAAAGCAGATGGCAAAAGAAGAGCCGGTTTAAGTTCTTTCGGAATAGGCAGTACAAATGTTCACGCTATTATCGAAGAATATGAAATGAAACCACAGCCTTCTTCAGTTGGACGACCACTGGAAATCCTGATGTGGTCTGCAAAAAACCAAAATAGTTTATTGGGTTATGAAAATGCTTTGGGTCATTTTATTGACAAAACCAAAGAAAATCCTCTGGCTGACATTGCTTATTCATTGCACACTACAAGAGACGACTTTAATCATCGAAGCTTTTTAATCGCTAAATCTACAAATGATGCCGCCGAAAAATTACTTTGTTTAAAAACCAAAAGCTCTAAAACCTCAACATTAAAAAGTGTTCCTAGCGAAATAGGATTTCTTTTCCCAGGACAAGGATCTCAATACCTAAATATGGGCAAAACACTTTATGATAATGAAAAGGTATATCGCGACGCTGTAGACAAATGTGCCGAACTTTTAATGGAAGATTTAAAACTAGACATTCGTGATATAATTTACCCAAAAATAAAAGCTGACAAAGCCGAAGAACTCTTAAGAAATACGCGTTTAACACAACCCTCTTTATTTGTAACAGAATATGCTTTGTCGCAACTATGGATGAGTTGGGGCATTAAACCAACTTTTCTTTGTGGTCATAGTATTGGCGAATTTACAGCAGCGCATTTAGCAGGAATCTTGAGTTTAAAAGATGCTTTACACATAGTTGCCATTAGAGGAAAATTGATAAGTGAACTTCCTGGCGGATCTATGCTTATTGTTCGAGTTTCTATTGATAAATTAAACGAAATAAAACCTCATACACTTTCGGTTGCCGCAATAAATGCAAATCAATTTTGTGTTGTTTCCGGTACAAAAGAAGATATAGCGCTTTTTAATCAAAAACTCGATTCAGAAGAAATTCCAAATAAATTACTCCAAACAAGTCATGCTTTTCACTCTTTCATGATGGATCCTATTTTGGATACCTTCAAAAGCGAATTAGAGAAAGTAAAATTAAACATTCCACGACTACCAATTATTTCAACAGCATCAGGAACCTGGCTTAAAGATACCGAAGCAACAAACCCAATGTACTGGGTAAATCATCTAAAAAATACAGTTCGATTTGCAGATGCAATGGATACTGCATTTGAGCTAGACGATTTTGTTTTATTAGAAGTTGGTCCCGGACAAACACTCACAACTTTAGCACGTCAGCAAGCTGCCGGTAAAATCATCTCTGCTTTTCCTAGTATAACTATTCCGAAAGATGAGCAAGAAAATGAATATTTCAGCCTACTTAATGCATTAGGTGATTTGTGGTCCAGAGGAATTAATCCTGACTGGAAAGCTTTTTATAATGCACAACAAAGACAAAAAATCGAATTGCCAAGTTATGTTTTTGATCGTAAACTTTGTTGGATTGAACCTTTAGATACAATTGAAACAACAGTGATTCAAAAACCTTTGGTTTCGTTCGATACACCAACAATTTCTACAGAAATGGAAAAGAGTAATACAGTTGCAAATAATTCGAAAAAAGACACAATCCTTTTAAAGATTTCAGAAATTATAAAAAATGCGTCAGGTATAAGTTATGACTCAGAATCTGCTTCTAACACTTTCTTAGAATTAGGTTTAGATTCATTATCTCTTACACAATTATCTGGAAAATTAAAAAAAGAGTTTGATTTACCAATTACTTTCAGACAATTAAACGAAGGTTTTTCGACACCCTCATTATTAGCTGATTATATAGAACTTAATCTTCCAGAAGAGCATTCTATACTTAACACCAAAGAAAATGAAATAACTGCCAACCAAACTCCTATAGTTGAATCTAAAGTATCCTTAAATGGAAATCAAGTTCCGGCAAATCAAGTTTCGCTAGAGCAAATAGTTCAGCAAATTCAACTTTTGAGTCAGAAAGTAGATCAATTACATAATTATCAAACCTCATCATCAAACGGAAATAATTCATTTACCAACTTAAAAATCGAGCATTTTGATTCTGTCAAATTTAATACTATAAATCAAGAAGAAACAAATGGAAGTAACGGACTTCACAAATCTTTTGATACTTCAAACACCAATAATCAGCAATCATTCGATACCAATACTCATGAAAAAAAGTATACCATAATGGCCAGTGAACCACCTGTTCAAGGTAGTAAATTGGGTCGGGATGAAAATGGAAATCCCGCATGGTTTATCGAGGACCCCACTCACATTGGAGATTTTGTAAAGATCAAATTATAAAAATCAGGTAAAGACAACTAGTAATAAATATTTTAAACTAACAATTTAAAAACTATTTCAATTACGTTTAAAAAATAGAGAACCAATGAAAAATCAACCTCTAATACAAACAGAAATGGAAACTGAAATTCAATTTAATCCATTTTCACCTGAAATTGAACGTGTAATTCATACTACAAATTCGCAACAGGAAATATGGACAGATTGTATTTTTGGAGGCAGTGATGCTAACAAAGCTTATAACCTATCTGTCTCAATTAATCTTAAAGGCAACTTAGTAATAGATTTATTTGAGCGGGCAGTAGATACTTTGATAAAACGTCATGAAAGTTTGAGAGCTACATTTAGTCCAGATGCACGATTTATGTGTATTTATAAAAATGTTAATTTCGAAATTTCTCAAAACGACCTTTCAGACTTACCAACGATCGAGAAAGAAAGTACTATAGATCATATTGTTAAAGAAGAGGTAAATACTCTTTTTGATCTTGTAAATGGACCATTGTTTAGAGTTAATTTAATCAAGGTCGAAGATTATGAATATATAGCAACATTAACCATTCATCACATTATAGGCGACGGATTAAGTATCGATGTGATACTTGAAGAACTTGGGGCGCTTTATTCTGCCTACGTTGAAAACAAAGAACCTAAGCTACCAAATCCGGAACGTTTTAGTGAATTTGCCGAAAGAATAAATTCGTTTATGGAAAGTAGTGAGTATAAACCTCAAGAGAATTTTTGGATTAATATTTACAAAGAATCAGTTCCTACAATAGAACTACCAATAGATTTTGAGCGTCCTCCTTTAAGAACTTACAATAGTAATCGTCTTGATTTTCCATTAGATGATGCTATTATAAACGATTTAAAAAACACAGGAATAAGTGCCGGTTGCAGCTTAGTTACTACGCTACTGGCTGCGTTTGAAGTTTTTTTATGCAAAATAACTGGGCAAAATGATTTAGTGGTTGGATTTCCATCATCAGGAAATACATTGTACGACATGAGACAACTAATTGGTGATTGTGCTAACCTACTTCCTTTACGTAGTAAAATTAACCCTGAAATAAGCTTCATAAAATATCTAAAACAAAGAAACTCTCAATTGTTTGATGCATACGAACATCAACAAGTGAGTTTTGGTCATCTTTTAAAAAGTTTTGCCATTGCAAGAGATCCTTCAAGAATTCCTTTAGTTCCGGTTATACTTACTGTCGATTTGAATAGAACGATAGAAGATGACTTTTCATTTACAGGACTTTCTCATAAATTAAAACCAAACCCAAGAGAATACGGAACCTTCGAAATTCAACTTCATATTTTTAGAGCTAAAGAAGGACCATCATTTCAATGGTTATATAATACAACACTATTCAAAGAAGAAACCATTACTAAAATGATGGAAGTATTTGAAGAGGTCATTAAAAAAGTAACATCAGAAGCAAGTAATCCATTATCAGACATTATAGGCGGTAACTATTTAGCTAATTACAATGTTCTAAATAGTACAGAAATGACTTATCCAAATGTATCGTTGAGTGAATTGCTTAGAAAACAAGCAGAGATCACACCCAATAATATCGCTGTAGAATTTCACGATTCTAAGACGACTTATCTTGAATTACAAAAAAAAATAAATGAACTGGCGCATTATTTAAAAGCACAAGGTGTTGAATCTGGTGATTTTATTGCAGTTTCGTTTTCAAGGAGTCCAGATTTAGTTTGTACGCTACTGGCTATTATGCAATGCGGTGCAGCCTATATACCACTAGATCCTGAGTATCCTAAAGATCGTTTAGAGTTTATGCTTAATGATTCTGGTGCAAAAATTTTATTAACCAGTAAAACATTATTTGCATCATTACCATCGTGGCCTCAAACTCTTTTTATAGAAGATGCCGTAGATTCATTAGATCAATACTCTACATTACCTCTTACAGATACCGTAAGTCCAGAAAACATAGCCTATATACTCTACACATCTGGATCAACCGGCAACCCAAAAGGAGTACCAATTACCCATAAAAATCTGGTAAACTTTCTTTATAGTATGGCTGTAGAGCCTGGAATCAATCAAAATGACAGATTGCTTTCGATTACAACAATTTCCTTTGACATTGCTGGTTTAGAATTGTTTTTACCACTTTTAAAAGGAGCAACATTAATAATAGCAGATCACGAAACAGCAAGAGATGGAAGACTTTTACTCGAATTAGTTAAAAATCAAAATATCAATTTTTTACAAGCCACACCTACAACCTGGTCAATGCTATTAGACTCTGGCTGGGCACAGCCCTTACCGCTTAAAGCATTATGTGGCGGCGAAGCAATGCCTCCAGATCTTGCCAAAGAACTTTTGAGTAAATGCGACACACTTTGGAATGTTTATGGCCCAACCGAAACTACGGTTTGGTCATCTTTAAAACAAATTAGAGCCGACGATAAATTAATAACCATTGGTAAACCAATTGCAAATACACAAATCTACATCATCGATGAACAAGGTTTGCTTGTTGCACCAGGAAGCATTGGCGAAATTGTAATTGGTGGCGACGGTGTTGCCAAAGGCTACTGGAACAGACCTGAGCTAACATCTGAAAAATTTATTCCAAACAAATTCTCTGGTATTAATGATGATATCATGTATCGTACCGGCGATTTAGGAAGAATGCTTTCAAACAAAGAAATAGAATGTTTAGGTCGCGTCGATCAACAAGTTAAAATTAGAGGTCACCGTATTGAACCAGGTGAAGTAGAACAAGCTCTTTTGTTACTTGACGGTATAAAATCGGCAGTTGTACTGGCAAACGAAAACTTTCTTGTTGCCCATATAGTTCCCGATTCCAGTTTAGAGAATGCCGAAGATCAAATACCAATTTGGCGCGAAACGCTAACATCAAGATTGCCGGCACAATTAATCCCACATGATTTTAATTTAATAGAGAAAATACCAACAACACTAAATGGTAAGATCGACCGTAAAGCATTATCACAACTTAAGACAAACAAAAAAATTACCTATACTGCACCTCGAACAGAAGAAGAAAATATTGTTGCCACTATTTGGAAAGAAAGTCTTGGTATAGAAGATATTGATATTTTTAGTGATTTCTTCGAAATGGGCGGACATTCCATCACTGGAGTAAAGGTTATGATTGAAATAGAGAAACATACTGGTAAACGTATTCCGTTATCGGCATTGTTCAAATACTCAACCGTAGAGAAATTTGCCAAATTATTAAATACCGGAACCGAGATTTATTCAGATTGTTTAGTTCCAATAAAACCTCGTGGAAACAAAGCACCTCTTTTTTTAATTCACGGAGCAGGACTTAACGTTTTAAACTTTATTAATTTAAGCAAACACTTTCATAGTGACCAACCTATTTATGGTATTCAAGGTACTAAACCAAAAGGTTTTGAAGGTTGGTATGAATCAATCGAAGCTATGGCCGCACATTATGTCGAGGCTATTATAAAAGTAAATCCAAAAGGTCCATATGCTTTGGCAGGTTTTTCTTTTGGAGGTATTGTTGCTTTCGAAATGACACGTCAATTAAAAGAACAAGGAAAAACCGTGAGCCTTACAGCACTACTCGACTCTTATGTTGATTCGTCTTATTATTATGGAAGTTACAGACGTAAACAACTCGTTAGATACCTTGATATTACACATAGAAGATTAGATTTTTTAAAAGAAATGTTATTGAGCTGGAAAGCTTTTAAAATGCGAATTAATGGTAAAAAAGAATACATTCTACAAAGACATTTTGGTAAAAAAGATGTAATGACAGAACAAGAAGAGTTAGCATTTCAACAATTTCTTGAAGCTGACGGTATGGTTAAAAAAATCGTAGACCGCTATCATCTTAAACCTCAAAATTTTGAAGTCGATTTATTTCGTTCTCAAGATGATGATGAATATAAATTAGACCCAACACATTTGGGATGGAAAAAAGCGGCATTAGGTGGAGTCCTAATTCATAATATCTCAGGTAATCATTTAGATATTGTAGCACCACCAAACGACAAAGTATTAGCGCAATTGCTTCAGGACATTTTAGATCAGAAACATGAAAACATCTAAGTCTGTCATTGAATATTCGACCGTAAAGGATATAAAATTAATTCCTTGTAAACTGAACTCTTTAGATATTGATGAAATAATTATTTATACCATTTATCTACCTGATTTCATTGAACTAAAATCAGAATTATCTCAGTTTCTAACCTCAAAAGAACTTAAAAAAGCACAACGCTTTTTTAAAGAATTAGACCGAGACCGATTTATAATATACAGATCGATTTTAAAATTTATTCTGGCAGCACATACCAATCTAAATGTAAAAAATATTTACCTCGATTATCATTTTAATAAAAAGCCATATTTAGCATCGCATCCGTGGTTATTCTTTAATGTTTCACATTCAGAAGACTTTGCGGCTATCGCAGTTTCACGCAAAAACGTTGGATTAGATATTGAATATATGTCTCAAGATTTCAACTTTACAAGTATGCTCCCGGATGTTTTTGATGACAGCCAAATTTTGCAAATTCAAAATGCAGTCGATAAAAAACATGCTTTTTATACTTCCTGGACACGTAAAGAAGCATTTGTAAAAGCGTTAGGAAAAGGTATTGATGAAGATTTTAAATCCATCCCGAGTTTAGACGGACCGCATGATATAGATTTTGACCTTGTACAGAACAGTAAAAACTGGCATGTACATAGTTTTAATTTTGCGGATCATTATTTGGGTGCAGTTGCTTTTGAAAGTTTATCTGAGATATCCAGAAATCTGGTATTTTATATTTTGCCAAATACAATGGAATATCTCTATGAGATTACTCAACAAAAGAAATAATTTTTGATTTCATTAAATCAATGTTCCTTTTATGTTAAAAAATTTGCTTAAACGTTTAACTTGATTATATTTGCTTTTCAGAAATCGATGTAGTGAAGAGAATTTCCATAAAAGATGTGGCATTAAAAGCAGGCGTATCTATCGCCTCAGTATCTTATGTACTTAACAATAAGATTGATAGCCGCATAGGAAAAGACACGATAGAAAAAGTTAAACGTGCCGCAGAAGAATTAAATTATCGCCCGAATAACATAGCAAAAAGCCTTAAAACCCAACGCACAAACATTATTGGGCTTATAGTAGCGGATATTGCAAATCCATACTTTTCTCAAATTGCCCGAATTATAGAAGATGAAGCCAATAAAATTGGGTACACTTTATTGATAGGAAGTTCTGATGAAAATCCGGAAAAATTTGAAGGGCTTATTAATATGTTTTGCGATCGCCAGGCCGACGGATTGATTATTGCCCCTGTTGAAAACACTGAAAAGTATTTACAGAAATTACAAAAGCAAAAAATGCCTTTTGTATTAATCGATAGATACTTACCAAAAATCGAAGCCGATACCATACAAATAAACAATTACGAGATAAGCTATAATGTAACTGAATATCTTTTGAATAATGGTTATAAAAACATATATCTTATAGCCTATAAAACGCAATTACAACATCTTCTGCAAAGAACAGATGGATTTATGGATGTCTTAAAAAAACACCAACTTTCTCAAAACAAGAACAATGTAATTTCGATACATAAAGACCATATAGACCAAGAAATTTCATCCCGTTTTGATCTTTTATTTAAAGAAAACAATTCTAAACCGGATGCTGTTTTTTTTACCAGTAATAAACTTGCCGTTTCCGGAATAAAAAGTCTGATGAAATTAGGAATAAACATTCCTAAAGATCTTGCTGTGGTTGCTTTTGATGAAACCGAAGCTTACGAACTTTTTGCTACGCCAATAACTTTTGTAAAACAGCCTCTTATTGCAATCGGAACCAAAGCTGTAGAAGTACTTTACACTAAAATTAGTAACAATACCTTACCAATTCAAAATATCGTTTTGAAGGCCGCACTACATATTGGTCAATCTTCAGAACCTAAACTTAACTAACTTTTTTTATTTATCAATTTGCTTAAACGTTTAACCTTAAAACAATCATGAAACAAGAAATTAATAATCCCTCTATATTTTGTTATGGAGAAGTACTTTGGGACATCTTTCCTGAAGGAGCGCGTGCTGGCGGAGCACCTTTTAATGTAGCGTACAACCTTATGCGAATGGGTATTGATGCCCATATGATTAGTCGTGTAGGAAACGACAAACTGGGTACAGATCTACTATCACAATTAACTGACTGGAAAATTGAAACCAGCGATAGTCAAGTTGATACCAACTATCCAACAGGAACAGTAATTGCACACATAGACGAGCACAATGAAGCTCATTATGATATTATTCAACCTGTAGCTTGGGATTTTATCGAATTTAGAAATGACTACAGAGAGAAAATAAACAATGCATCTGCCTTTGTTTTTGGAAGCCTTATTACCCGAAATGAAACTTCTAGAAATACACTGTTTGAGCTTTTAGAAATAGCAAAATTCAAAGTTTTTGATGTAAACATACGTCCTCCCTTCTACTCTATTCCAGTAATTAAAGAACTGCTTTATAAAGCTGATCTTGTAAAAATGAATAAAGCGGAACTTAGACTAATAGTAGATTTTTTAAACAAAGAATATAAAGACGAAGAAGATTCAATAAGCTTTATACAAGACACTTTTAATATTCCGGAAATATTAGTGAGTAAAGGAAGCAAGGGCGCTATATATTATAATGGCAATGCGCACTATCAAGCTCCTGCAGTTCCTGTAACTATTCAGGATACCGTTGGTAGTGGAGATGCATTCTTGGCAGGATTTCTTTCTAAAAGAATTCTAAACGCTAGTCCTGACGAAATCATGAATCAAGCAACAGCACTTGGAGCATTTATTACTTCAAAAGAAGGTGCATGTCCTGATTATACCATGAGTGATTTTGAATCTTTCCGTAGCAAGAATGATCCAACTTGGAAAAATATTAAAAATCAATAATGATCTAATATGAAATCTGAGGCTAAATTCACCGAAAAAAAATACATTATTACCTTATTATTTGTAATCTCATTGTTCCTCTTTTGGGCTATTGCAATTACTATGGGCGATGTACTTAACAAACATTTTCAAAATGTATTACATATCAGCAAATCAGAATCTGGTTTAGTTCAATTATCCATTTTTGGCGCATATGCTGTAATGGGTATTCCTGCCGGATTATTCATGAAAAAGTATGGTTACAAAAAAGGAGTTCTACTAGGTTTACTACTTTATGCATTGGGCGCTTTCTTGTTTGTTCCGGCTGCACAAAATGAATCTTTTACTTATTTTAGAATAGCATTGTTTATACTTGCCTCTGGTCTTGCAACACTCGAAACCGTTGCTCATCCTTTTGTTGCCGCTCTTGGCGATGAACGAACAAGCGATCAGAGAATAAATTTCGCGCAATCTTTTAATGGTTTAGGTGCCATTATTGGACCATTGTTAGGAGGATTTTTTATATTGAATACCACAGGAGCTGATGGTCTTGAATCTGTAAAAAATTTATATACCATTATTGGAGTTGTCATACTTATTATTGGAATAGCATTTTGGTTTGTAAAAGTTCCCGCTTTAAAAAATCCGCATGGCGAACAGGAAGAAAATGCAAAAGATGCTGAAGCGCAAGATGTAATTTCAAATGCACCATTATATCGTCAGCGCCATTTTATGTGGGCAGTTGTGGCACAATTTTTTAATATTGGTGCACAAGGCGGAACCTGGGCATACTTTATTAATTACGGAGTCGAAAAAACTGGTCTTGCAGACAATCAGGTCGCTTACTATTTCTCTCTTAGCATGGCAATGATGATGATTGGGCGTTTTATTGGAACCTTTTTAATGCGTTATATAGCTCCCAATAAACTCTTGGCAATTTATTGCATTGCAAACATCGTTTTATGTTTAATCATTTCGCAAAGTTTTGGATTGATTTCCTTTATCGCACTAATTATGCTAAACTTCTTTTTGAGTGTAATGTATCCCACCATTTTTAGTCTCGGATTAAAAAAACTTGGAAACAAAACAGAACAAGCATCTTCTTTCTTAGTAATGGCAATGTTTGGCGGCGCAGTATTTCCTCCAATAATGGGTTTTGTAGCCAATACTGATATTGCTTATGCGTATCTATTGCCAATTGTTTGCTATTTAGTAATCCTGTTGTTTGCTGTTAAATATTACAAACCAAAAATACTTGGATTATCTCAAAATGCAATAAAAGAAACGCTGGTTTATAACAATCATAATGACAAAAATTTGATCTAGTTTTTATCATTACTAAAATAACAATTCAATGAAAATTAAATTTGGAGCTTCATTACTATCTTGGATAACGCCAAACTGGACACCGGAATCCGGTTATTATGCCATTCAAAAAACCGCTCAAACTGGTTTCGACCTCATCGAAATACTTTTGCCAAACAACATGGATTTTGATGCCAAAACGGTAAAAAAACAACTTCAGGAAAATGGACTTGATGTAGCTTGCTCATTAAATTTACCAAAAGAAGCACATATCCCATTTTATCCCAAAGAAGCATTAGCCCTTATTTGCAAAGCTTTAGAAAAAACTGCAGCAGTAGAAAGTGTTTTTTTAGGTGGAGTTCTACATAGCGGAATAGGTGTTTTTACTGGTAATCCCGCAACAACACAAGAAAAAGAAATCGTTACAAATGTATTGGGCGAAGCAGCTATTTATGCCAATAAATTAGGCATTACAATAGGTATTGAACCTATAAACCGCTACGAAAGTTATGTTTGTAATACTGCCGAAAATGTTTTAGAAATAATTCAAAACACAAATGCCGCTAATCTTGCCGTTCATCTGGACACTTTTCATATGAATATAGAAGAAAACAATTTTCACGATCCAATTATAGCCTCAAATAAAAAACTAAAACATCTGCATATTACCGAAAGTCACCGTGGTATGTTAGGAGAAGGAACCGTGAATTGGGACGAACTTTTTAAAGCCTTAAACCAAATAGATTATGAAGGAAATCTTGTTTTGGAGAATTTTTCATCGTCTATAGTCGGAATGCAGCAAGCAGTTTCTTTATGGCAAAAATCACCACATGATGCAGAAGAGTTAGCCATTGGAAGTCTCAATTTTATGAAACAAAAAATAGCTGAATATTAAATTACACAAGGTTTTCTTTCCCGAAAAAAATTGTTTCAGTATAAAATAAAATTCAAAAAACATCATTTTTCTGCATATGACATTTTTTTAGGAGGTCAGGTATCAAGCACAAAAACTATTACGTTTGAAAAATATAACATTGTTATCATTTTAAGATAAAATACTAATTATACTCATATTTAAAGCTAATTTCAGTAAATTAAATTACGTATTTTAGCAAAACAGCACTTGTAAACACACTCTAACTACAGTTGTCTGTTTGAAGAAATTGTATCAATTTATAAATTAGAATATTATGGAATTAGATCTTATTATTGGAATTATTGGCGCCATTTTGTCATCGGTATCTTTCTTGCCACAAGTGGTTCAAATCTGGAAAACCAAATCAGCAAAAGATCTTTCTATGGCTACAATTGTTTTGCTTGCCAGTAATGGTACTTCGTGGCTTGTTTATGGTTTATTAAAAGATGCTATACCTTTGGTAATCACAAATGCGATTGTATTATTTATGTTGCTTCTGATCATTTTTCTAAAAATAAAATATAGAAAAAATGTACCGGCATAAAAACAAATTTAATCTTCTAGCTATTAAAATATGTAATTAAAAATACCCTTTAACCAAAATGCCTAAAGGGTATTTTTTATAAACTCAAATATTGAATTAAGCAATACAATAATAGAACTTGCCAATTCTTAAACAAACTCAATAATCAATTTCCTATTTATGATGGGAGACTTAAATTTTTCCCTGGTTCTCCACCTTCCACATTGCGCTCAGGCCAAACCAAGTCCAATCGTGAACGACTAATAAACCATTGATCTCCAATTTTCTTATATTCATCAGAATACAAACCCAATAATAACAAAGTACTTGCGTTTTTTGGTCGCTCTGTAACCAAATCAATTAAGTAACATCTTCCTTGAGCAGTATCAGAGTTAATCATTTCAATCCAATGATTGGTAATCGCATGCAAAAAAGGGTAAGACCCATGATTTTCTGTATCATAATCCTTAAAAGCCTTAACAAGTCCTTTACGTATTTCTTCCCTTCCTCTCCACGGATCTCTATCTGTTTGACAAATTGCGTCCTCGGTGAACAGAGAAATTAAACCGTCTATATTATTACTATCCAGATAATGCGTGTAACGTATTCTTAAATTCTTAATAGCTTCTAAATTAAGAAGCTTAGTTATTTCTGTTGTTTCCATATACTCTGCTATTTTAATTTTTAATGTAAATGATTAAAATTGATAACTTATCTTATTTAAATACCTCCGATAGTAACTCAATCGTCTTCATCCTATTTTCTTTACCAAAAATCTGAGGTAATAACATCACCTCGTTTGTGCGGTATGCATCAGCAAGTTTCTCTATCTTTTTCTTTGCAGTCTCAGGGCTACCTACAATAATTCTATTCCTGTTGTGCTTGATAATTTCTTTTTCCATTGCTGTATAATGGTAGTTTTTAATACTGTTATAATTCATATAATAAGGAGTTTCTCGTCCTGATTCTATCATTAACAACCAGTGATCAAATCCTTTAGCAAGTAGTTCAGCAGCTTCATCGGTTTCGGCAACAGCTACAAAAACAGCTACCATGTTTTGAGGCTTAGTAGTTATTAAAGAAGGAGAAAAATTTGACAAATAATCTTCAGTAGCTCGCAATCCAGTTCCACCGGGATTAATAAAATGTGCAAATATGTAAGATGTGCCTTCTTGAGCAGCAAGTAATCCTCCACTTGCGCCAGCTCCCAATGACCATAATTGCGGTAACGTATCTACAATTGGCGTTGGAATTAGATCTGGAAAAGACAAATTAAATTCGTTATCACTTCCAAAATAAGCTTTTAAGTCTCTAATCTGTTGATCGTATGCAAGAACACGGGTCTTGCCAATATTCAATGCATTATGAGTAAGCTTGTCGCCGCCGGGTGCTCTTCCAATACCAAGATCAATCCTGCCCGGATACAAAGCCTCCATAAGTTTAATTCCCTCAGCAACTTTGTATGCACTATAATGTTGAAGCATTACGCCTCCGGATCCAATGCGTATATTTTTAGTATTAGCAGCAAGATGCATCATTAACATTTCCGGGGTACTTCCTGCAAGAGTCTGCATTCCATGATGTTCCGATACCCAAAAACGTTTAAAGCCTAATTCTTCTGCACGTTTTGCTAAATTTGTGGTTGCGATTAATGCCTCTCTTGCATTGCTATTTTCATCAATAGGCGAATAATCTAATATGCTTAAATTAATCATAATAACTAAATTTTTAACTGTGCAAATTTAGTCCCTTAAAAAAGCATCCACAATAACGGCATAACTATTCAGATACGGCAAACTTTTGCCCTACAATAATACTATTGGCTAGCCTCTTCTTTTTTTAATTCCAGAAGTTTATTAAAACGTTCACGATACTTATTTCCCCATTCTTCCATAGCAAGAGTTATAGGCAACAAGCAAGTGCCAAATTCCGTCAATGTGTATTCTACCTTTGGTGGCAAAACTGGGTATATTTTTTTTTCAATAATGCCATGCTCCTGTAATTCATTTAATTGTATATTAATCGCACGCCTAGATGCTAAAGGCATAGCGCGCTGTAAATCACTTGGTCTAATAATACCTTCATGTATCAGATTGATTATAGTAGGCTTCCATTTTCCTCCTATAATTTCGGTTGTAATTTCTAAACCACAGCAATAGTGTCTTTCTATTTTTCTTTCGTACATAAATCAATATTTATTTTGCTTCCTATTTGCTTACTTCTATTTAAAACCAACGACATTCATCAGCATAAATGCTAACCATCGTTTTGATGCTTATGAACAAAATATTAATTATAATAGGAAGATAGATTTGCAAATGTAATTATTACCTACTAGAATAACCTAAAACAAGAAATATAAGCAAAATATGTAGCGCAAAATTATGCCCTATTGGCATCTTTTTGCCGGTATTGTAGTAACAAAATAGTCATTTTACCTTTGCCCTCAAATTAAAAACATTCAAATGAAATTACTCGAAAAATATGAATCTGAAGCCTTAAATTTAAAAAACCGCGTTGTCATGGCTCCAATGACAAGATGCAGAGCTGACAATGATGTGAATGTCGCAACTGACCTAATTGCCGAATATTATGCGCAACGTGCTTCTGGCGGTTTATTAATATCTGAAGGTACTTTTGTTAGCGAAATGGCTCCTGGTTATATTAATGTTCCATGTATATATACTGATGAACAAGTAGAAGGTTGGAAAAAAGTAACAAAGGCAGTACATGACAAAGGTGGAAAGATTTTTGCTCAACTCTGGCATGTAGGTCGTCTTGCTCATCCAGATTTATTAAATGGTAAATTAGCTCTTGGACCATCTGCAATTAATGGTCATTTTACATCTTATACTAAAGATGGTTTTAAAGAAACTGTTACGCCAAGAGAAATGACTTTAATAGACATTAAGCAAACAATTCTAGATTTCCAAAAAGCCTCAATCAATGCCATAGATGCGGGATTTGACGGGGTAGAAATTCATGCTGCCAATGGTTATTTGTTTCATCAGTTTTTTGCAAAATGTGCTAATATCCGTACTGATGAATACGGTGGTACAATTGAAAACAGATTAAGATTTCTTTTTGAAGTATTAGATGCAATTTCAAGTAAAATTGGAAATAACAAAGTTGCGGTACGTATTTCGCCTTCTTTAGATCAAACTTTTGGAATTGTGCTTGACGATGAATCACAAGCACTTTTTGATGTTCTAACAAGTAAATTAAACAATTATGATCTAGCCTACCTTCATATTTCCGGATTTACAATGGCTTCGGTAGCAGATCCTTTAAAACTAGTGCTCGAAACTGCCAAACATTTTCGCTCGATTTACAAAGGCACTTTAATGATTAATAAAGGTTTTAACGCAGAAACTGCAAACAGTGCGCTAGAAGATGATGTTGCAGATTTAATTTCCTTTGGAGAATACTATATTGGTAATCCAGATTTGGTTGAACGTTTTGCTTTAAATGCTCCGTTGAACCATAATGACAGAGCAACCTATTATAGCGGAGGCTCAAGTGGATATACTGATTACCCAACGTATCAAACTGCATAGTACAATTATTCAGATCTATCAACTTATCATGATAAGCTTTCCTGAAAACAAATTAGATTTTATTGTATTTAAAACTTCAATCTATTTTACTAAAATTACACACATTACTAAAATAAAAAACCCATTCGTTTCAACACGAATGGGTTTTAATTTTATATAAAATGAGTTATTAATCTAAAATAAAACTCACACTTACATTTGCTGTAATTTCAATTTCTCCAATTGCCAAAGTTTCATTTTCCGCACCTGCATTGCTATCCATTGCCATTGACTTCATAGCTGCATACACTGGTCTTGGGTGATATACCTGAGAGTTATCAGAAATAGTTATTGCTTTACCTACTTTTTGCCCTAAAACAGAAACATAATCTTCAGCTTTTGCTTTAGCATCTTTAATAGCTAATTTACGAGCTTCGGTTTGGTATTGAGCTAATTTAGACGATTCGAAAGAAACATTATCCAAACGGTTAATTCCTTGTGCAACCAATCCTTCCATCAATTCATCATATTTAGATAAATCTTTTAAAACAATTTCAACAGTTTGAGTCGCATTATAACTTGTTTTCTTTTTCTCATAGTCGTATTGCGGATTCAAAGAAACTTGTTTGGTTTTGTAATCAGCAGCAGGAATATTCATCTTTTTGATAAACTTTAAAACGGCATCGATTTTCTCGTCGTTTTGCTTTTTGATATCTTTAGCATTATTCCCTTTCGTTTCGACTGTAGCCGAAATACAAACTTGATCTGGTGCTACTTTTATCTTTCCTTCACCATTTACATTGATTTGAGGAATTTGTTTTACTTCTTGGCCGTAGGACATTGTCATAAACATGATTGTTAAAAAAAATAGTACTTTCTTCATTTTTGTTATATTTAAGTTATTTGATAAAGGCATTTCAAAAGTTGTGCCAGTCTTATAACTTACCCAATTTTGCCATTATAAAAAGTATCAAAATTGGAATTGCCAATAAAATTACCATCAAAGTATGATCTACAATCAAAGACGGTTCTTTTACCAAAGTAATCAAATAACCGCCCATTGCACCACCAAAATGCGCTGTATGTCCAATATTATCATTTTTGGCACGCATACCATAAATAGAATACAATAAATATAAAATTCCAAAAAGATATGCCGGCATTGGAATTACAAAAAAGATTCCCAACATCATATCCGGCTGTAGCAATATAGCAGAGTACAAAACACCTGTTACTGCTCCCGATGCTCCAACAGCTCGATAACTATAATCATTTTTATGAAATAACATCGTTAGCAAACTTCCAAAAATTAGACTTCCAAAATAGACCAAAACAAAAGAAATCGTTCCTAACCATTGTATCACTACCGGTGCAAAAAACCAAAGTGTTAACATATTAAAGATTAAATGCATCATATCAACATGCAAAAATCCAGAAGAGATCATTCTTATTTGTTCTCCGGAACGAATACTTCCAACGTGGAATTCGTATTTTCTAAAAAAAGAAAGATCATTAAAACCTTTGTAACTTATTAAAACATTGGCAACTATAATCCCAACTAGAATGGTATTAACGGAATTCATAAAAAATATTTAATGTGAATTGTAAATATAGTCATTCTTAAACATATGTTAGCGTCAATCCAAAATATCGTCAGTTATTCATTTTTACTTTATATTTGTAAAAAAAAATAAATGCAGTTTCTTGTTTATATATTAGCCTACCCCATTCTTTGGCTTATTTCTATACTTCCTTTTCGATTATTCTATTGGTTCTCTGATTTTGTATATGTTATTATTTACAGAATTGTTGGCTATCGCCGAAGAGTAGTTCGTGAAAACTTAGCCTTAACTCTACCACACTTAAGTGATGCTGAACGAAAAGTCATTGAAAAGAAATTCTATAAACACATGTGTGATATGTTTCTGGAAATGATTAAAACAATGAGCATTTCTAGTGAGGAAATGGAAAAAAGATTTAAAATTACCAATCTTGATCTTGTAAACGAATATGCAAAAAAAGGTAAAAGCGTAATCCTTGTCGCTTCGCATTACGCTAGTTATGAATGGCTTTTGACCATGAATCCTAAAATTGATTTTAAAGGAATTGCTGTTTATAAAAAAGTAGCCAATCCTTACTTTGATAAATTAGTTCAAAGAATTCGTTCTAAATATGATACGGAGGTAGTTGAAACAAGAAAAGCAATTCCAACAATGGCTCAAAACCAACGTGACGGAATTTTAAGCATGTACGGACTAGCAAGCGATCAATCGCCAAAACTTGATAGAATTTTTCATTCAATGAAATTTATGGGAATTGAAGTTCCCGTGCATACTGGGGCCGAAATGTTGGCTAAAAAATACGATCTAAGTGTTGTATTTGTAAAAGTAAATAAAGTCGCCAGAGGTTATTATGAAGCAACATTTGTACCCATTGCAGATAACCCGCACGATTATGAAAATTTTGATATTACTGAGAAATATTTAAGAGAAGTAGAAAAACAAATCTATGAAGCTCCTGAGTATTATTTATGGACACATAAAAGATGGAAACATCGTGTTGAATAATATTTATAACAAAAATTAAAGTCCAAAAAAGTATCATTCTTTTTTGGACTTTTTTTTATAAAACAACTCAAAAAGATTTAAACCCCCTCTTTTCCCTCTTAAACAATGATTTTGATGGGTTTTTGTAATATTTTTTCCTGATGTAATAAAAAGGAAAATTTACAGAAACAGCATAAATTTGGAGTCAGCAAATTTATACCCTACAAATCAAAATCATAGGTCATGATAAAAAAACTACTCTTTATAATATTGATTTTCTGCATTTCAAACATCGGTTTTGCACAAAGCCCAAAACGAGGAATTGCATACGGAAATAACTCAACTGCCGATTTACTTGCTTTAAAACCCGGAATTTCGTGGTGGTACAATTGGGGTTCATTGCCCGAAAATGACGTAAATGCCAATTACGAATCTCTTGGTGTTGAATATGTACCAATGGCTTGGGGAAAACAAAGTGATGCCGATGTGCAGGCTTTTATTAGCAAAATAAAGCCAGGAGCTAAATATTTACTTGCTTTTAATGAACCTAATTTTACTGATGGCGCCAGACTAACACCACAAGAAGCTGTAAATGCTTGGGCAAATGTCGAAAAAATTGCTGCTGCAAAAAACTTAGAAATTGTTAGTGCTTCGCCCGCCTACAATGGTCCAAACAATTATGGAGGCTTTAGCGATCCTGTTGCGTGGCATGATCAATTTTTCCTTTTATGTCCAAATTGCAAAGTCGATTACATTGCTTTTCATACTTACGACAGTTCATCTGGCTCTGTTATTGGCGTTACAGGAAATCTAAAAAAATACAATCGCCCAGTTTGGGTTAATGAATTTGCAAACAGAGTTATTCAGACGGCGGCTCAAAAAACTACTTTTATGAAAGAAATCGTAGCTAGTTTTGAGAATGATCCAGACATTTACAGATACTCATGGTTTAGCGGTAGAGTTGACCCAACTTGGACTGATATGCTAGAAGGACAATTACTTGCTCCTGAAAGCGGTGTTTTGAAGCCAATTGGGACCGAATATGTAAATGCTTCTTATACTGCAAAAAAAATAAGTATTCCGGGACGAATTGTTGCCAACAAACATTATCGCCGAAAAGGTACGGGCTTACAAAATACAACTGATAGCGGAACTGGTCAAAATGTTTGCTTTATTGAGAATGGCGATTGGAACGAATTTATGCTTAATGTTGCGAATGCCGGAACTTATAATTTAACTTTTAGAGTAGCATCACCAACAATTCCGGGGAAATTTGATATTATTGTAAATGGTGTTGTCGCCAAAACCGACGAGACTTTTCCTGCAACTGGCGGTTACCAAACTTATGCCGATAAAATTGTAAACGGAGTTAATTTACCTCAAGGGGAAGTTTATTTGAAGATTAAATTCAAATCAAACGATATGAATTTTAATTATATTGATGTCACAGCTTCAAACTTAGGAATAAATGACTCTACAAAAGAAAAAGATTCTTTTACGGTTTATCCAAATCCTATTAAAAGTCAATCTATCCTTCATATTAAAACTGCCAATACAGAACCATTGAACTTAAAAGTTGTCGACATGAAAGGAACAACATGTTATGCTTCAGATTCTTTTTATACAAATGAAGATATCAAAATTGGAGACAAACTTTCAACTGGAATCTATATCGTAACAGCTTCTTATGGAACGGTCATAAAGTCTTTGAAAATTATTAAAAACTAAATTATAATTTAACAGAAAATCCCTCTTTCAAAAAATATGAAAGAGGGGTTTTTTTATTAGAGTATTGCAAGATTAGATTCCTGCAATCGCTTTTATTTCGTCGATAATTCGAAGTGCCAACACATCAGCCTTTTCTTGAGAAGGCGCCTCAGTATAAATTCTAATAATTGGTTCAGTGTTCGATTTTCTTAAGTGAACCCATTCTGTAGCAAAATCAATTTTCACACCATCGATTGTTGTAATATCTTCATTTTTATACTTTTCAGTCATCGCTACTAATATCGCATCAACATCAATTTGAGGAGTCAATTCGATTTTATTTTTGCTCATATAATATTCAGGATATGAAGCACGTAATGCCGAAACTGATATTTTTTTATTTGCCAAATGCGTTAAGAATAAAGCAACTCCAACTAAACTATCTCTTCCGTAGTGAGATTCAGGATAAATAATTCCACCGTTACCTTCGCCACCAATAATAGCATTATTTTTTTTCATTAATGCCACCACGTTTACTTCTCCAACTGCACTAGCTTCGTATTTACCACAATGCGCAACAGTTACGTCACGTAATGCACGAGAAGATGACATATTAGAAACTGTATTTCCTGGAGTTTTACTCAAAACATAATCAGCACAAGCAACTAAAGTATATTCTTCACCAAACATCTCTCCATCTTCGCAAATAAATGCCAAACGATCAACATCCGGATCAACAACAACACCTAAATCAGCCTTTTCTTTAACAACCAATTCCGAAATATCAGTTAAATGCTCCTTTAAAGGTTCTGGATTATGAGGAAAATGTCCGTTAGGTTCGCAGTACAATTTTACCACTTCAACACCCATTAATTCTAATAATCTAGGAATAATAATTCCTCCAGATGAATTTACACCATCTACAACAACTTTAAATTTTGCCGCTTTTACAGCTTCAATATCTACTAAAGGTAAATTTAAAACCTCGTCGATATGAATATCCATATAAGCATCATTTACTGTAATTTCGCCTAAGCTATCTACATCCGAGAAATCGAAAGCTTCCGCTTCGGCAATTTCAAGAATCAATGCACCTTCTTCTCCACTTAAAAATTCTCCTTTAGCATTTAATAATTTTAAGGCATTCCATTGTTTTGGATTATGTGAAGCCGTTAAAATAATTCCACCATCAGCTTTTTCTAACGGAACAGCAACTTCTACAGTTGGAGTTGTCGAAAGTCCAAGATCAATTACATTAATCCCTAAACCTATTAAAGTATTTACAACCAAATTATGAATCATTGGTCCAGAGATTCTTGCATCACGACCAATTACAACAGTTAATTTTTCTTTAGAAGTATTGTTTTTTAGAAAAGTACCATACGCCGATGCAAATTTCACAGCATCAACAGGAGTCAGGTTATCTCCTACTTTTCCACCAATTGTTCCTCTTATCCCTGAAATCGATTTTATTAAAGTCATTTTAATGAGTTATGGTTATTTTATTACAAATATAGAAAAGTTGATGAGTAACTAAGTTGCCAAGGCACTAAGATTTTTAAAAAAGTTCCCAAGGCACTAAGATACTAACCTGCCAAGATTTAAATATTAAATTTAAAAGCTATAGTTACTTCACTAAAACGATATGAAAATCTTTTCATACTTTTACTAAAATAACAAAGTTGCTTAAAATCTCAGCAACTGAAAAAACTTAGTGCCTTAGAAACTTAGCACCTTAAAAAAATGAACTTCCTAGCCCACATATATCTTTCCGGTGAAAATGATTTAATTAAAATTGGCAATTTTATGGCCGATGGAATTCGTGGAAAACAGTTTGAACATTTTCCTTTGGATATCCAAAAAGGGATTCTTTTACATCGTTCGATCGACACTTATACAGATTCACACGATGTTTTTAGACAAAGTACGAAGCGTTTGCACGAAAAATACCATCATTATGCCGGTGTTATTGTAGACATTATTTATGATCATTTTTTGGCCAAAAACTGGGAAAAATACTCCGATGAAAAGCTAGATCATTTCATTAATAGATTTTATAGATCATTACATGAAAATTATCCTGATTTAAGTGAAAAAACACAAGATATGATGCCTTATATGATTAAGCAAAATTGGCTTTTGAGCTATCAGACTGTCGATGGTATTCATAATATTTTAACTCAAATGGACAGAAGATCAAAAAATCAATCTAAAATGCAATTTGCAAGCGCAGAATTAAAAGAATTTTATCCTGAATTTGAACAAGAATTCACTCTCTTTTTTGAAGACATAAAAAAACATTCTAATCAAAAATTACTTTCGTTATAAAACTGTTTTATACAATTTATAGCATCTCAATATTTATTTCCAAAATTTCACTCAACATGAAAAAAGCAGCCTTTTTATTTTTCCTAATTTATATTAATTGTACAGCACAACAAAATCCAATAAAACCTACTGGACTTGTTGTTACAAAAGCAATGGTCGTTTCGGCTCGTGCAGAAGCTTCTAAAGTTGGTGTCGAAATTATGAAAAAAGGTGGTAACGCTTTTGATGCCATGGTGGGTACAGAATTAGCTTTGGCGGTAGCTTATCCTTATGCAGGTAACATTGGCGGTGGTGGATTTATGGTGTATAGAAAAGCCAATGGCGAAGTGGGCTCTTTAGACTATCGCGAAAAAGCACCTCTAGCAGCTACAAAAGACATGTTTTTAGATAAAGACGGAAATGTTGTTAAAGGTAAAAGTACCGAAACTGCTTTAGCTATTGGAGTTCCCGGAACTGTGGCCGGAGTTTTTGCCGTACATAAAAAACTGGGATCGTTACCAATGTCTGAAATTCTAAAACCAGTGATTGCTCTTGCAGAAAAAGGTGTTATTGTGACTAAAAAACAACAAAAACAACTTGAAGCTTATCATGATGCAATTGTAAAAGTAAATGGGCCAAATACATTAATGGCAGGACAATTTAAGGAAAATGATACTATTAAATATCCTGCATTAGCCGAAACTTTAAAGCGAATTTTAAAAAACGGTAAAGATGAATTCTACAAAGGTAAAACGGCAAAAATTCTAGTCGATTATCTTCAGAAAAAAGGTGGAATTATTACTTTAAAAGATTTGGCGAGTTATGAAGCAAAATGGAGAACGCCATTACAATTTAATTATAAAGAATTAAAAATTACCTCAATGTCCCCTCCTAGTAGTGGCGGGATTTGTTTGGCTCAAATCATGAAAATGATTGCGCCTTATGATTTATCTAAAATGGGACATAACTCAGATCAATCTATTCAGGTAATTGTTGAAGCCGAAAGAAGAGCTTATGCAGACAGAAGTCAGTTTTTAGGCGATCCGGATTTTGTAAAAATTCCAATTAAAGCCTTACTGGCTGATTCGTACTTAAAAGAAAGAATGTCAAATTTTAATGTTGAAAAAGCCAGTTTATCATCTGAAATAAAAGAAGGAAATGTTACTTATAACGAAAGTACCGAAACAACACATTATTCTATTGTAGATGCTCAAGGAAATGCTGTTGCAGCAACTACAACCATAAACGATGGCTTTGGGTCAAAATATTATTGTGAGGAATTGGGATTCTTTTTGAACAACGAAATGGACGATTTTAGTGCAAAACCAGGATCTCCAAATATGTTTGGTTTAGTTGGAAATGAAGCTAATAGCATTGCGCCACAAAAAAGAATGTTAAGTTCGATGACACCAACTATTGTGGAGAAAAACGGAAAATTATTTATGGTGGTGGGTTCACCAGGCGGTTCAACTATTATTACTTCAGTTTTACAAGCTATATTAAATGTATACGAATACAATTTAAGTATGCAGGAAGCTGTAAATGCACCACGTTTTCACCATCAATGGTTACCTGATTTAATTACATTCGAACCAAATGCTTTTAGTAATACCACAATAGACAAATTAAAAGCAAAAGGTTATTTAATTAATGAGAAAACAACTCCTGTAATTGGCAAACTAGATTGTATTTTAGTACTTCCAAACAAATCTCTTGAAGGTGGAGCAGATTTCCGTGGAGATGACACCGCAGTTGGTTTTTAATTTGGTAAAAAACATTCATTAATAAGTTACTTTTAAAAAATATACCAACTTATTGCTTTTAAAAAAAATGAAGTATTTTTTTTACTAAATTTGCGCCAAAACTAAACAAAAGCCAATATGTCTGAAGAATCATTTCCAGAAGAAAAACAACCAAACAACAAATCAAGAAATATAAAAATTGGCGCAGCAGTAGCCATTGTTGCAGTTCTTGGAATTATTTTCATTCCTAAAATCTGGGCAAAATACAATAAGAAAGAAGTAGTATGCTTAAATGGCCAAACAGAAATTTATGAAAAGTTTAAAGATGCTGTCGTTTTAGTAAAACACACTTATACGGTCGAAATATCTATAAAAGGTTCTAAACCATTTCAGCTTGAAGTTGGCGAAACTAACTTAGAACCAAAAACCATATCCGGAACAGGTTTTTTTGTTTCTGAAGATGGAAAAATAGTAACCAATCATCACGTTGCTGAACCTTGGCAATATCCAAGTGACAATACTACATCTTACGATTATTTAAAAGAACACATTGCTGCTGTTCTTCCAGATTCTATAAGCGAAGGAAACTACAAATCTGTTATTGAAAAAAATTGGAACGATTATTATTTTGAAGAAGGCGAAGAAGGTGACGACTCTGAAGAAGAAACTCCTGCAACAACAGTAGTCGCTACTGTTGACTCTACAGCTACAAATACTGCTACAGTTGCCACTACTTCACCTGAAGCTACAGTACCAAGTCCAGCAAAAGATATAAAATACGTAAGTGTTGATGATATTAAAATTACTCCAGTAACAGTTGAAATTAGTGTAGCACTGCACGGTTCAAAAGACGATTGGTTAAAATGTAAAGTTTATAAAATTGCTGATGGAAATGAAGTAGATGTTGCCGTTTTACAACTAAATAGTGAAACATTGCCTGGATCTGTAAAAAATATCGTTGACTTGGATACTGCTGTCACAGACGATTCCACTCTAAAACCAGGTACAAATGCTATTTTAATTGGTTATCCAATGGGTATGACTCTTGCCAACACACGACGAGGAATAAAAGTACAAGTTTATGAAGGTCAAATCAATAAAGAATCAGACGGAGTTAGTATACAATATAATGTAACGTCGACTCATGGCGCAAGTGGATCTCCGGTATTTAATCAATGCGGACAGCTAATTGCTATTAATTATGCAGGATTTGACGAGGCTCAAGGATACAATTTTGGAATTGTTGCAAAACATGCAGCTTCTTTAATTCAATAATTGTTTCTAAAACAACTCCTCTTATTATTGAAACTTTATTGATTAAAAGCTAAATTTGCAATATCCCTAATTTTAAAAACCAGAATGCTAAAAAAATATTTTAGAAAACTAGAAAGCATTATCGCTTTGGCTCAATCATTAATGACTCCAAAGCAATTTATTTTTTTATCAAGTATTCTAATTGGTATCTCCTGTTCTTTGGCAGTAATTGTCTTAAAGACTTTTGCGCATAGCGTATTTTCTTTTGCTACATCGATCAACGCCATTTTAAAATTAAGTTTCATTAACAGTATTTTGCCCATTATTGGTATTTTGCTTACGGTATTTGTAATCAAAAAAGTGCTTAACGGTACTATCGAAAAAGGAACTTCTCAAATATTATATGCCGTTGCAAAAAAAGCAAGTATTATTCCAAGAAAACAAATGTATGCGCAAATTGTGACGAGTTCGTTAACGGTTGGTTTAGGAGGTTCTGCAGGTTTAGAAAGCCCGATTGTGGTTACCGGAGCTGCTTTCGGATCTAACTTTGCTCAAAATTACAAACTCGCCTACAAAGACCGAACTTTATTAATTGGTTGTGGAGTTGCCGCGGGAATTGCTGCCGCTTTTAACGCTCCTATTGCTGGAGTTCTTTTTGCTATAGAAGTTCTATTGGTCGATGTGAGTATTTCTGCCTTTACTCCTATTATGATTTCGGCAGCAACCGGAGCATTAGTTTCAGCAATTGTTTTAGACGAAACCATATTGTTATCCTTCAAAAAACAAGAAGCTTTTAATTATCATAATATTCCATTTTATGTTCTTTTAGGAATTCTTACTGGTTTTATGGCTGTTTATTATGCTAGAAATTTTCAAAGAGTGGAACATTATTTTGCTAAATTAGAAATCGGTCCGTACAAAAAAGCTTTAATTGGTTCTTCATTATTAGCATTGCTTATATTTATTTTTCCAACACTTTTTGGTGAGGGTTACGAAAGTATCAAAACATTATCCGAAGCTGATCCGGGAAAAATATTAGACAATACTCTATTTGGTGATTTTAGAAATAATCAATGGATTTTACTACTTTTTGTTGGATGCACCATGATGGTAAAAGTGTTTGCCTCAGGATTAACTATTGGTAGTGGAGGAAACGGAGGTAATTTTGCACCGTCGTTATTTTTAGGATCGTATTTAGGATATTTCTTTTCAAAATTCATTAGCCTTATTGGTTTAGCAAAATTACCAATTAGTAATTTTACCATGGTTGGAATGGCTGGTATTTTGAGTGGATTATTTCATGCACCACTAACTGCTATTTTCTTAATTGCAGAAATTACAGGTGGTTACAGCCTCATGATTCCGCTTATGATAGTTTCTTCTATCAGTTTTGCTATTTCTAAACGTTTCGAAAAATATTCATTAGATGTAAAAGGTTTAGCCAAAAAAGGTCATGCTTTTACAAGCAATAAAGATTCTAATATTCTGTCAACATTAGATATTGATACTATCATTCAGTGCGATTATTTAACCGTTCACCCAGAAGAAAACTTAACCAAATTAGTCGATCTTATTTCGCATTCTAATCAGGTTGTTTTTGCAGTTGTAAACAACGAGAAAGAACTCGTTGGTATTGTTCATTTTAATGATATTCGCGAAATTATTTTCAATTCTTATCGAGTAAAATACACTTTGATTAAAGATGTTATGAAAATACCACCCGCAACAATTTCCTCTTCTGATAGCATGGAAATCGTAATGAGCAAATTTGAAAAATCAAAAACAGCATTTCTTCCTGTTGTAAGAGATGACAAATACTACGGCTTTATCTCCAAATCTATAGCACTAGAAGCCTACAGAACTAAACTACGTGCTATGACAATTGAATAAGCTTAATATCGGATAGATTAAAAATTTCATTTATCCGATATTAATAAGTACTTTTGTAAGATTATGTGGGATATAAACCTAACTTACAGAGAAGAATTTCAATCAACTTTTGATCGATTGTACCAAAAAAGGCTCGATTTGCAAAACAGCAGACCATTGCCCAATATTGCTTTGCATAAAATTCGCGAAAGCTTATCTCTGGAATGGACATACAATTCCAACAGTATCGAAGGAAATACGATGAGTTTACGCGAGACCCAAATGGTTATTCAGGAAGGAATTACCATTAAAGGAAAATCACTTCGCGAACATTTTGAAACCCACAATCATGATAAAGCAATCGATTATTTATATTCGATTGTTGGAGATGATTATAAACTAAGAAGTATTGATATCCTTTCGCTACACGGATTAGTTTTACGTTCTATCGAAGATGATTTTGCAGGAAGATTAAGAAATGGTGGCGTTCGTATTTCAGGAGCCAATTTTATGCCGCCAAATGCCAATAAAGTTTCAGATTATCTAGATGAACTTATTGATTTTATAAATACAAATCCTTTATGCTTAAATGACATTGAACTAGCAACCATTTACCATCATAAACTAGTCTGGATTCACCCTTTCTTTGATGGAAATGGGCGAACTGTTCGATTAAGCATGAATTTATTATTAATGCGTTGCGATTTTCCTCCAGCTATTATTCTTAAAAATGATAGAAAAAAATATTACGAAGCATTAAATCAAGCTAATAATGGTAATTACCAAAAATTAATACTTTTGATGTGCCAGGCTTTAGAACGTACGCTAAATATTTATCTAACTGCAATGCCTGGCAGCAGTTACGATTTTCAGCCTATTATAGATATTGTAAGTGAACCACAAGCTCCTTATGGTCAAGAATATGTTAGTTTACTAGCTAGAACAGGTAAAATTGACGCTTATAAAGAAGGACGAAACTGGTACACCACTAAAGAAGCCATTGAAGAATATATGGCAACTCGAAAAAGAAAACGTTAACTAACCAAAAACCAACCATAAAACCAACCATAACATGAAAAAAAATCTATTACTACTCTTTTTCGCTGCCAGTTTTATTTCTAATGCGCAAACAAAAGACAAAATCGATACTACAAAATTGTTCAAAGAGTTAACAGATCAAGTTTGTTCTTGCATAGATTCGATTCCAACCTTTAATAGAGTGAAAGATTCAATTACAGCAGACATTAGTGCATGTATCGATGATAAAGTTGGCGCATATCAAATAGGTCAAAAATTTTCTAACATAGATTTATCAAATCCATCAGGTGAAAAAAAAGAAATAAACGTCACTTTAAATCTGGATAAAAACTCCAAAGAATACAAAGACATTTATTATAAAATGGAGCAATATTTAATGGATAATTGCCCAACTTTAAAAGACAAAGTTGCATCAAACAATGTAGTCAACAACAACTCCATGTCTACAAATATGGAAGCCCTAAAATTATATGATTTAGGGATGGATGAAACGGCAAAAAACAATTTTAAAGGAGCGATAGAATACTACAAAAAAGCAGTAAAAATTGACCCAAATTTTGCATTTGCATACGACAACATGGGTATTTGCTACAGACGTTTAGAAGAATTCGATTTGGCAATAGAAGCTTACGAAAAATCACTAAAAATTGACCCAAACGGATTAATGCCTTTGCAAAACATTGCAGTTACCTACTCTTATAAAAAAGATTACAAAAAAGCAGTCGAAACTTATGAAAGACTTGCCAAAATTGAACCTAATAATCCAGAAGTATTTTACGGAATTGGACAAATGTATGCACTTCATTTAAACGATTCCGAAAAAGGTCTTGACAATATGTGTAAAGCCTACAAGCTATATATTGAACAAAAATCTCCGTATCGAGGAGATGCCGAAAAAATTATCCAAATGATTTATGCTCAAATGAAAAAAGACGGTAAAGAAGATAATTTCAATAAAATTTTATCAACAAACAACATCAAGTCTAATTAGCGTTTTTTGTTACTAATTGTAACATAAAGTTTTGCTATCGAGCATTAAAAGAACAAATCAAAGTGGTAACTTTGCGTTTTGCTCAAAATTATGTTAGAAAAAGACAATACTATTGAAGTTCTTGGCGCAAGAGTTCATAATCTAAAAAATATCGATATTTCTATTCCGCGTGAAAAACTGGTTGTAATAACCGGTTTATCAGGTTCGGGAAAATCCTCTTTGGCATTTGATACTATATATGCCGAGGGACAACGTCGTTATGTTGAGACTTTTTCGGCATATGCCAGACAATTTCTTGGCGGCTTAGAACGTCCCGATGTTGATAAAATTGACGGGCTTTCGCCAGTAATTGCTATTGAACAAAAAACAACCAGTAAAAGTCCGCGATCAACCGTGGGTACAATTACTGAAATTTACGATTTTCTTCGACTTTTGTATGCGCGTGGTGCAGATGCCTACAGCTACAACACAGGAGAAAAAATGGTTTCTTATTCTGATGATCAAATTAAAGATCTGATTATTCAGGATTTTAAAGGAAAACGAATCAATATTCTTGCTCCGATTATTAGAGCAAGAAAAGGTCATTATGCCGAGTTATTTCAACAAATAACCAAACAAGGTTTCTTGAAAGTTCGTGTAAATGGCGAAGTACAGGATTTAGTTTCAGGAATGAAATTAGATCGTTACAAAACGCACGACATCGAAATTGTAGTTGACAGAATGTTAATTGAAGACACCGAAGACAATCAAAAAAGATTGTCTGAAAGCATCAATACAGCCATGCATCACGGTGAAAATGTATTGATGATCTTAGATCAGGACACCAATGAAGTTCGTTATTTTAGTAGAAACTTAATGTGTCCTACAACCGGAATATCATATCAAAATCCGGAACCTAATTTATTTTCATTCAACTCTCCAAAAGGAGCTTGTCCGCATTGTAATGGTTTAGGTACAGTTCACGAAATCAACATTAAAAAGATCATTCCAAATCCAAAACTATCTATTAAAGCAGGAGGTTTTGCACCACTTGGCGACTATAAATCGTCTTGGATTTTTAAGCAGTTAGAGGTTATTGGAGAAAAATTTGGATTTAAAATCACAGATCCAATTGAGAAAATTCCCGAAGAAGCCATGAATATGATTTTGCATGGCGGAAAAGATAAATTCACCATAAACTCAAAAGATCTTGGCGTAACCCGTGATTATAAAATAGATTTTGAAGGAATCTCGCATTTCATCAAAAATCAATATGACGAAAGTTCTTCAACAACCATAAAACGTTGGGCAAAAGATTTTATGGACGAAGTAAATTGTCCGGTTTGCGAAGGTTCACGTTTAAAAAAAGAAGCACAGTTTTTTAGAGTCAACGATAAAAATATCACCGAATTGTGTGATATGGATATTTCTGATTTAACGGCTTGGTTTCAGGATTTGAATAGTCATTTATCAGACAAACAACTTTTGATTGCATCAGAAGTTGTAAAAGAAATCAAAGATCGTTTGAACTTTTTAATGAATGTTGGTTTAAATTATTTGGCTTTAAGCCGAAGTTCAAAATCCCTTTCGGGAGGAGAAGCGCAACGTATACGTTTAGCAACACAAATTGGTTCGCAATTAGTTGGAGTCTTATATATTTTGGACGAACCTAGTATTGGTTTACACCAAAGAGACAATGAAAAACTGATCAAATCTCTAGAGCAATTGCGAGATATTGGAAACTCGGTTATCGTAGTAGAACACGATAAAGACATGATCGAAACGGCAGATTATGTAATTGACATTGGTCCTAAAGCCGGAAAATATGGTGGAGAAATCATTAGTATTGGAACTCCTGCCGAAACGCTAAAATCGAATACAATTACCGCTCAATATTTGAACGGTACAATGAAATTAGAAATTCCAAAAGAACGTCGCAAAGGAAATGGAAAGTTTTTAAAACTTACCGGAGCCACAGGAAACAACTTAAAAAACGTTTCAATCGAATTACCTTTAGGTCAGTTAATTTGCGTTACAGGAGTTTCGGGAAGTGGAAAATCGACTTTGATAAACGAAACCCTCTACCCTATTTTAAATGCTTATTATTTTAACGGCGTAAAAAAACCCCAACCTTACAAAAAGATTGAAGGCCTTGAACATATTGATAAAGTAATTGATATAGATCAAAGTCCGATTGGAAGAACACCGCGTTCGAATCCAGCAACATATACAGAGGTTTTTACCGAAATTAGAAATCTATTCACGATGACTTCTGAAAGTATGATTCGTGGTTACAAAGCTGGTCGTTTTAGTTTTAACGTAAAAGGCGGACGTTGCGAAACTTGTGAAGGTTCTGGGGTTCGTACGATCGAAATGAACTTTTTACCGGACGTTTATGTAGGATGCGAAACATGTCAGGGAAAACGCTTTAATAGAGAAACTCTGGAAATTCGCTATAAAGGAAAATCAATTTCGGACGTTTTGAATATGACGGTTGATGAAGCTGTTCCATTCTTTGAAATGATTCCAAAAATCTACCGTAAAGTAAAAACTATTCAAGACGTTGGTTTAGGATATATTACACTTGGACAGCAAAGCACAACACTTTCTGGTGGTGAAGCCCAACGTATTAAATTAGCAGGAGAATTGTCTAAAAAAGATACCGGAAATACTTTCTATATCTTAGATGAACCCACAACAGGTTTACACTTTGAAGACATTCGTGTTTTAATGGACGTGATCAATAAATTGGTTGATAAAGGAAACACAATCTTAGTTATCGAACATAATATGGATGTGATTAAACTTGCAGATTACATTATCGATATTGGTCCTGAAGGCGGAAAAGGCGGCGGACAATTAATCGCCAAAGGAACTCCTGAAGAAGTGGCGAAAAATAAGAAAAGTTATACAGCGAAGTTTTTGAAAAAGGAATTGGAATAAAAGTCCTTCGTAAGAATAACATGGAAATATTCTTTCCCACAAAGCAAACGAAACCATTGTCATCCCGAGGAACGAGGGATATCCGCAAGTAGCTCAACAATTTATGAATAATCCTATTGCGTTAGTTTCTTGCGGAGATCCCTCGTTCCTCGGGATGACAAGATTGCGAATATAGATTAAGAAAAATCAATTCATTAAACTTTATGAATAAACAAATCATTATCAAATCTAACAACTTACTGATAATGAATACAAAACAAAAAACAACCTTTTAAAAACGTTACCTTTTAATTAATAAATACACATTTTTGTAACAATTCTAGAAAAAAGACTTAATTTAGTACGCCCTTTTTGCCAAAGCATTTCATTTTGACAAAAACTAAGATAATGTCTATGAATCTAAAAGAGAATTTTAATAACGTAAACGAATATTTTTCGCCTAAAATAATTGATGAAGTAAACGATCAATATATTAAAGTGGCAAAAATAAAAGGTCAGGATTTGCCGTGGCACAATCACGAAAATGAAGACGAACTGTTTTACATTGTTGAAGGTGAACTTTTAATGGAAATCGAAAATCAACAATCTTTCGCAATGAAAAAGGGAGATCTGTTTGTTGTGAAAAAGGGAATAAATCACAGAGTTTCGGCAATAGACGAATGTTTAATAATGCTTATAGAACCCAAAACTACGGAACACACCGGAAAGGTTAAAAGCGACATTACCAAATCAATTGAGGAACAAAAATACTAGTAATGGACTCTTTTTCAACAACCAGAAATTTCAATTAAAACCAATGCCCTAGCCCTGATGGGAACGACATCCTTTTGTGGAGACGTTCGCCACAAAAGATATAGTGAAGAGCAGGAAACAGCTCCTTCTCTTGAAGTCTCGGCATGATCAGGACGACACCTAAAAAGACACAACTTAAATAAAAATATAAATAATTAAAATACCTAAAATGAGATTAGAAGATTTTGATAATGATGAGGACAAAGTAATTCAAGACCGTTTAAAGCAAAAAACGTGGAATGAAATTAGAACAAACGATAGCTGGGCTATTTTTAAAATCATGGCTGAATTTGTAAACGGATACGAAAGCATGGGACGAATTGGTCCATGTGTATCAATTTTTGGATCGGCTAGAACAAAACCGGACGATAAATATTATTTATTGGCCGAAAAAATTGCTTATAAAATCAGTAAAGCTGGTTACGGCGTAATCACAGGAGGTGGTCCCGGAATCATGGAAGCTGGTAACAAAGGTGCACATTTAGGAGGCGGAACTTCGGTTGGTTTAAACATCGAATTGCCTTTTGAACAACACTTTAACCCGTATATCGACCACGATAAAAACCTTAATTTCGATTATTTCTTTGTGAGAAAAGTTATGTTCGTTAAATATTCGCAAGGTTTTGTGGTTATGCCTGGAGGCTTTGGAACTCTTGACGAAATGTTTGAAGCTATTACTTTGATTCAAACAAAAAAGATTGGAAAATTCCCAATTATCTTGGTTGGCGTTGAATTTTGGTCTGGATTAATCGAATGGGTAAAAACAGTCTTGGTTGAAAAAATGCAAACTGTTAGTCCTGACGATTTAAACTTATTCAAGATCGTAGACACTGAAGATGAAGTAGTTGATGTTTTGGATAAATTCTACAAAAAATACGATTTGAGTCCAAACTTCTAATATTTTTTTTCACCATATAAGTTCTTTTAAAAATGTCACATATAGCATTAAACTTAAATTTTCTTATATAACTTATATGGTGAAATTACATTAAATCTTACAAAAAATTAAAGCTGTTTTTATAACAGCTTTTTTTATGCTATTTTTACAAAAAACCAAAATATCTCTATGCTCGTAATTTAAGTATACACACCCTTAATTTTTAAGCCATCTCTTGAAATCATTTTATAAAATTATATTCTTCATTTTAGTTTTATTTAGTTCAATAAAACAATATGCTCAACATCAATCTAAGATGGAAGTGGCGGTTAATCTTGAACTTAAAACTTTAAATGTAAAACAGGATATTACTTTTTACAATACATCAAACGATTCTTTGATTTCGATTGTCTTAAATGACTGGAATAATGCATTCTCAGATAAAAACACGCCATTAGCAAGACGTTTTTCAGATGAATTTTACAGAGGTTTTCATTTAGCAAAAGACAGTGAAAGAGGAAGTACTACTATTTTAAATCTAACAGACTCAGATAACGCAGCACTTGAATGGCAAAGAACTGCTAAAAATCCTGATTATATTGTTGTAAAACTAAATCGAAAATTACGTCCGGGAGACAAAATTGATCTACACTTAACCTATATTTCAAAAATTCCAAGCGACAAATTCACTCGTTATGGTTTTGATCAAAATGGTGGAATGAATCTTAAAAACTGGTTCTTAAGTCCTGCTCGTTTTGAAAATCATCGTTTTATAAAATACGACAATTTCAATTTAGATGATATTGCAAATGCAAGCACTGATTATGAAGTCGAGATAAAAATACCCAACCAATATTCGATTACTACCGATTTGAATTCGGTTTCAGAAGATCTAACGAATGTCGCTTATAAAACATATTCATTTTCAGGAAAAAACAGAACTGATTTTAACTTATTCATTGAGAAACAAAACAGTTTTAGAAGTTATGAAATTGGCGCGATTGAAGTTCTTACAAATCTAAGAACCAAAAAACTGGACGAAATTCAAAAAGCCATTATTATCGATCGAGTTGTTAATTATGCCGACAATTTTATTGGAAAATATCCGCATAAGAAAATTACTGTTTCACAAGTAGATTATGACAGAAATCCATTTTATGGCTTAAATCAATTGCCATCATTTATCAGTCCGTTTTCTGATGATTTTATTTTTGAAATTACATTCTTAAAAACTTATCTAAACAATTATTTAAAGCAAAGTTTGCGTCTAGATCCGCGAAAAGACAATTGGGTTTATGACGGAATTCAGATTTATGTGATGATGAAATATATGGAAGAGAATCATCTAGATCAAAAAATGCTTGGTAAACTTTCAGAAATGAAACTCTTTAAAAGTTACAACATTACCAATCTAACTTTTAATGAGCAGTACAGCTATTATTATATGTTAATGGCGCGAAAAAATCTGGATCAGCCACTTGGCGACCCAAAAAATACGCTAATCAAATTTAATGAACAAATTGCCAGCAAATACCGCGCGGGTTTAAGTTTAAGTTATCTAGACGATTACCTCAACCATAATATTGTTCCGGAAAGCGTTCAACAGTTTTATAGTTTGAATAAAACCGAACAGGTGAATCGATATGATTTTGAAAAAATATTAAGTAAAAATAGTCCAAAAGATATCAATTGGTTTTTTAAAACTATAATCGATTCTCGTGATATTATCGATTACAAATTTACTCATGTTTCCAGAACTAAAGACAGTGTACAATTTCAGATCAATAACAGAACTGGAATTTATGTTCCGATTCCAGTTTATGGAATTAAGAAAAACGAAGTGGTTTTTAAAAAATGGATTGAACCCGTAAAAGCTGATTCTATTTATGAATTTGAAAGAAAAAATGCAGATAAAATAGTTTTTAATTACGACAACGAAGTTCCTGAATACAACCTAAGAAATAACTGGAAATCGTTAAAAAGTTTAGCGATAACCAATCGTCCAATAAAATTTAATTTTGCCAAAGATCTGGAAGATCCCTATTACAATCAGATTTTATATATTCCAACGCTTACTTATAATTTGTATGATGGTTTAACACCCGGAATTCGTTTTCACAACAAAACTATTCTAGACAAACCTTTTACATTTGATATTACTCCCGCCTACTCTATTAATGCAGGAACGATTTCGGGCTCGTCAGCCTTTTCGTGGAGCGAATATTATCGAAATAGTACACTTTATAATATAAGGTATTCTATTAGTCAAAATTATTTTCATTACGCGCCAGATGCTACTTATTTGAGATTAAACCCAATGGTTCAGTTTAGAATTCGCGAGGAAAATTTTAGAGATAACAGAAAGCAATTGTTTATGTTTCGACAAGTTATTGTAAATCGTGAAGCCAGCGCATATATTACTGATAACTCAAAACCTAATTATTCGATTTTCAACGCTCGATATATGAATACGAAAACGGAATTGATTAATCATTTTAGCTTTATGACTGATATGCAGTTTGCAGGAGATTTTGGAAAACTAGCCGGTGAAGTTGAATACAGACGATTATTTGAAAACAATCACAAACTAAATGTGCGTGCATACGCAGGAAGTTTTTTATACAATACAACAAACTCTGATTATTTTAGTTTTGGTTTAGACAGACCTACGGATTATATGTTCGATTACAACTTTTACGGAAGATCTGAAAGTACGGGATTCTTTAGCCAACAATTTATTATGGCAGAAGGTGGCTTTAAATCAAAAATTGCACCTTCGTTTGCCAATCAATGGATGGCGACTTTAAATGCGAGTTACTCTATTTGGAACTGGATTGAAGTATATGGAGATGTTGGTTTTATGAAAAGCAAACATCAAAAACAAGATTTTGTGTATGATAGCGGTATCCGGTTAAATTTAGTTCCGGATTATTTTGAACTTTATTTCCCGGTTTACTCTAATAATGGATGGGAAATTAGTCAAAATAAATACGACGAAAAAATACGATTCGTGATGACTTTGTCTCCAAAAACATTAGTTAATCTTTTTACTAGAAAATGGTTCTAATTGAATAAATTTTAAACAAAAAGGTGCATTATTATTA
>NZ_JPRK01000017.1 GCF_000832125.1 Flavobacterium hibernum
AAACCCGACAGGTTTTTAAAACCTGTCGGGTTTGTTGGTTGAGAAACTTGCGGTTAAATACTTATTCAAACTTTAAACTTGCGTTTCTAGACATCAAATATGAGGTAAGCTTTTTTATTTTGCCATTTTCCATTTCAAAAACATCACAAAAAACGGCATCCAAAATGTTTCCATTTTTCATGTTTCCTTGTACTGCACCTTCGGCAATAACGATATTGTTTTCTTCAACGAGTTTTATAATTTGAATTGTTGGACTTCCAATAAAATTTTCATTTTCAATTTCTTTATCAAATGCTTCTTTACCAACATGCTGATAAATTCCTGGCATTTCCCAAATAATATTATCTGTCAGACAAGCCAAAATTCTTTTATGGTCACTTATTCTAAAAGCGTCCATGTATTCGTTTACAGTTTGTTTATTTAGTGTCATACTTAAGGAAATTAATTTTAAAGTTACTGATTTTTAGAGATATGCCAAAAACTCATTTTTCTTCTCGTTACAAAACCTAGTTTCTCATAAAGTTTAATTGCTCCAATATTACTTTCGACAACATGCAAAAATGGAATTTTATTTTGGTCGAAAATTCTATTAACAACATGAGCAATTAACTGTTTTGCATATCCTTTTCCGGTATGATCAGGATGTGTAATTATGGCGCTCACTTCAGTAAAATCATTCATTTTCATTCGTTCTCCTGTAATTGCAATTAATTGATGGTCTTTAAAAATTCCAAAATAATCACCCAACAAAGGAGTTTTATTTTTAAAATATCCAGGCTGAACTAAGTTCACCAAATTGCATAATGCTTCATTATGACTTTCGTTAAGTTCGACAATTTCAGCATCTATTGACAATTCTATTTTTTCAGAAATAATCATTTGTAGACAAACTAATTCTTTTGTAATTTTTAAAGAATCAAGAAGTGCAGGTTGAGTGCCTACAACAAAAAAATTATCGGTTAATGATGAATATTGAAATGTTGCTTCTTTTGTACTTTCAATATCAATAAATCCTCCAAACAGGCAATAATCAGGATTGTAAAATTTAGTGCCATTGTAATCAATAGCAAATTTGGAATGAATTTCTGATACAGCATTCCAAACCGGATTATCGAGTTTATATTCTTCTACGTGTTTCATTAATTTTGACTTTATTCTTTAGGTTTTGGATATAAAACTCTAAATGAATTTGAAACTGCGGGATGCAAAATAGTAGCGTGATTTTCTAAAGGCAAGTAATCAAAATATACTTTTACATTTTTACTTTTGGTTGCTTTTATTTTCTCGGCAAGTAAGTTGGCATCAACTTCCATTACTCTCGGAATTTCGGTTGGCGTAAGACCTTCCTTTCCAACGGCAATATAAATATCAGTTGGTTGATTAAAACTTTCTTGAAAAATAGCAGAATTTTGATTTAGTAAAGAACCATTATCCCACCATAAACTTGGACTCACAATAACGTATTTACTAAAAAGGGTTGGCTTTTTCAACAAGATTTCGGTTTCTAATAATCCTCCTAAAGATTGCCCGATAATTGTTTTCGAATGGGTTGTTTTATATTTTTTATCTATAAAAGGTTGTAATTCTTTCTCTACAAAAGCAATAAATTTATCCGAATGTCCTGAAGTTGCAAATCGTTTTTGATCTTTTTCGATAGTGGTAGGAAACGTAAAATCTCTTCTTCTGTCGACTGTTGCAATTCCTACTACAATTGATTTTGGAACTTGATCTACCCATTCAAAACTATTAAATTGCACTAATCCGGAAATATGAATAAAATCCTCATCGGCAGAACCGTCTAAGAGATAAATAACAGGATATTTTGTAGCTTCGTTTGTGTTGTAACCTTCGGGAAGATAAATGTTCAGGATTCTTTTTTCGCCAAGTTCTTTCGATTGAATTTCATCAATAACACCTAAAACAAAAGGTTTTGTACTTTCGGTTGATTTAGATTTATTGATCTGGCTAAAAATTAAAGTTGAAGAAAATAGTAAAAAGAAAAGGGCAACGTATTTATTCATTTTTTTGGTATTTAATTGCTATTATTGTTTTGTATTATTTTGGCTTGTAAAAGTTCTTCTAAGTCTGCAATACTTTTTTTGCTTTCGGCTTTAAAGCCAAAACTTACCATTGCTATTCCAAATACAAGCATTACAAAAGGGATAAACATAAAAAATCCAGTTTCTGAGTTTGTATTATTTCTAAAAAACAAGCTATATGTTGAGGCTATGCAACCCAACGAAACTCCTCCTAACCATACAATCATAAAGACTTTTACGAAATCGATTAGATTCATTTTTACATTTATTTTAGAACCATTTAAATCATTTTTAATCGTTCCCTTAATTACAGGTAAAAACGAATTTCTGTAATTAATGGCTCTTTTAATTTCGAATCTGTCGTAAGCGATTTTGCCAATGTATGGTTTAGAATAAGAAAAGCTTTTTGCGCCAAAGCCAAAAGATTTTTCGGCTTCGATTTCATTATTAAGACGAGCTAAAAGTTCTTCTTTATTTAATTTTGAATGATAGACTACTTCTTCAAAAGGGAGAAATTTTTTGATCATATAAAAAACTTAATGTTTAAAACGAAAATACAAATTATTGTTTTGATTTTAGGTTAAAATGAAATCAAAAAATCCCGTTTGCCTTATGGTAAACGGGATTATATTGATACAGAATAATTAGTATTATGCTTTTGAAGCAAAAATTTCGTCTAAGCCTTCCAAAGCAATTGTAAATCCTTCTTTGAAACCCATTTCGATAATTTTTTCGATATCAGATAAGTTGTCGTGTTTAATAGCAATATCTACAAAAGTAGAATTTCCTTGTTCCGAAAAATTTACATTCCAGTTAGAACGTGGAAAATCTTGATTTAAATTTCCATCCTTATCGCAAAAAGCATCCAAATATTTAAAATTTGATTTTGGAGTAATTGAGGTAAAATCTGCCAAAGCCCAGTGTTCTTCTCCTTGAGGGCCAACCATTGCATAAAGTCTTTGACCACCTTCTTTAAATTCCATGCTTTTTGTTTTGGATTTCCAAGGTGAGGGCGCCCACCATTGGTCTAATATTTCGGCCTCTGTCCAAGCAGACCAAACATTGGCAAGTGATGCGTTGAATTCGCGTTTTACATTTACCGTTTTATTTTCTTTGTCTACGGTAAAATTCATCAAAAGATTTGATTTCATTTTCTTTAGATTTTTACTTTATTAATATTTTAGTTAATAGATTTAAAAGGTTATTATTTTCGATTTTCAAAGATTTTGTCCAAACTTTTCATTGTAACTGTAATTCCTTCTTTAAAGCCCATTTCTATTAATTTTTCTAACTCAGGCAAGCTATCTCGTTTAATGGCAATATCAACAAATGTCGAATTATCTTGCTCAGAGAAAGAGACACTCCAGTAGGAACTTGCAAATTCTGAATTTGGATTTCCCTCTGAATCGCAAAAAGTTGAAGCATATTTAAAATTGGTTTTTGGAGAAATCGAAGTATAATCAAAAGAACTCCAGCGTTCTTCGCCTTCCAGCCCAACCATTGCATACAATCTTCGTCCGCCTTCTTTAAATTCCATACTTTTTGTTTGAGATTTAAACGGGGCAGGAGCCCACCATTGGTCTAATATTTCAGCTTCGGTCCAAGCTGACCAAACGTCTGACAAAGAAGCTCTAAACTCGCGTTTTATGTTTACCGTTTTGTTTTCTTTATCTACCGTAAAATTCATTAAAAGATTAGATTCCATTTTCTTTAGATTTTAAATTTATTAATACTTGATCTAATTGGCTAAAGCGGTTTTCCCAGATTTGTTTAAATTGTTCTAGCCATTGGTCAACTTCTTTCATTTTATCAATTTTGAGTTGATAATAAATTTCTCGACCAATTTTTGTTTCGTCGAGCAACTCACATTCGTTTAGGATTTTAATGTGTTTAGAAACGGCTTGTCTCGTCGTATTAAATTGTTCCGCAATTGCATTTGGTGTCAAAGCATTGCTGGCAATTAAGACTAAAATAGCTCTGCGAGTTGGGTCGGCAATAGCTTGAAAAATATCTCGTTTCATTTTTAAATTATTTAAATACGCAACTAATCAGTTGCAAATATATGCAACTTTTTGGTTGCGCAATATTTTTTTGCGTTTTTTTTATGATTTTAGGTATAAGAAAGGAAGACGTATACTGTTATACGTCTTTGTATAAGTATTTGAGAATAAGACGCCAGTGAAATTTTTAAGGTGCCAATTGCACAGGCGATTGTAGAGATGCACAGCAGTGCGTCTAAAAAAAAAGTACTATCTCCTAAATTTATTTCGAACAATAATATCTTTAAGTCTTGCTTTCAGGTCTTCGCCAGTATCGTAAACCATTTGTTCGTTGTTTGGAAAAGGCACAGAACGACGGTCAAAATAATTCATATAATTATCCTCACAAGCATTTCGATCTCCTTTGTATGTAGCGTAAATGTTCTCAAAAATAAATTCGCTACTTACAGGAAACGATTGCAATAACTGATTCGTTTTGATATCGACATAATCTACTTTTGCTGTTATCTGACACGATTTAAATTGTCTGAATTCGTATATTTTTGCACGAAGCATTCTATAATTGTCCACTTTAATTTCCTTGCCCAAACTATCCTTAACAGGTCTTCCGCGGCCGTCCAGAAGTGTTTTTACACCATCTTTAATTTGTCTTTCCTTAATAAACTCTTTCTCTTTAATTTGCTCCGGCGAAATATTAATTTGAACAAAATTGATAATCAAACTATAATCGTAAGCAATATTTTTTTGTCTTGCGCTATGATAAACCGTCCATTTATCGTTTAATCCGTAAGTTTTAAAATCCAGTAAATCATCCTGAAGACGCTTTGGGATTACCATATTGGTTTCATTTGTAGCATAAACATCTACAAAATCAGTTCCTTTAAACTGCGCATCGGTCATTAATTTTTTTGAATTTTTATAGCCGGGATTGATACTTTCTAAATAGAAAAAATCATCATAGGCTTTTCTAAAATCGAGTTTGTTGTTCGATTTTAAAAGTGCCGACGCATTTTCATATAAATATTTAGATAGCGCATTTTTACTGCTTACAATCTCATTCGAATAATTATCAAACGGAAAAGAAGCATTTTTGCCCTGTTTCAATAAAGGCAATGGTAATAATGGTCTAATTTTTTCCTGACGATTATTGAGCTGTAAATAAGTGTTGTAGATTCGTTCTGCATTTGCAGGATTGGCTTCTTTGGTCATCATTTCCAGATCGCGCAAATCTCTGTCTTTGCCTTTTGCAAAAGCTTCTTCGAGCAAGTACACATAATCCTGTTTTCCTTTTGAGTCTTTTTTGGTTCTTAAAGCTTCTACGGCGCGATCTATTGCGCCATCATAATTGCCATCGCTTATTAAAGATTGAGTTGTTTTTACACCGCACGACGAAAGTGCCAAAAATAATATTGAAAACAGTAAAGTAATTTTTTTCATTCCTAAAGACCAATTGATTTTGAAGGTGTAAATATATCGGTTTTTAGAGAAATTCAGATAATGTTAATTTTAAATTTAAGAAGCAGCAATTTCCGTTTTCATAATAACCAACTGTCCCGCTTTCGCCTTTATCTCTCCATTTCATTACGAGGATATCGGCTCTATCGGGGCTAGGTCAGAAATTTGTTTTTTTTATAAGAAACAAATGAAGCATATTTTATTGTAGAGACGCACAGCAGTGCGTCTGAGATGTGGTGTATATAGAATGTTTTTTAAACTTCTATTTCAGTTCTAAAAACAATAACTGCATCACCTTTTATTTGAATTAGAGTAGGTTTGTCATTTTCAATTGCAACGCTAACTTTTATCACACCAAGCCGATCTATTTGTTCGCCTTGTCTTCCGTTGAATTCAAATATATCATCTTTAAAATCAACAATTCTGTTTTGTACCAAATAGCCACCCAATGGTCCGTTTGCGTTTCCAGTTACAGGATCCTCGTTTATGCCAATTGCTGGAGCAAACATTCTGCCATAAGTCAGGATATCTTCGCTGTCAGAATCAAATGTAAAAACAAAATAACCGTTACAATGTATCAATTTACTTAAGTCGGCTAAGTCATTGTATTTTGGAGACAAAGCATTAAGTTTTGCTCGGCTTTTAATTCCAATCATCACTTTCGAATGTCCAGTAGAAGCAATTTGAATTGGACATTTTTCATCCATATCCGAGTAATCCAGATCTAATGCAGCTAACATTTTTTGAGTTGTTTCATTATCAAATGTTGGACTAAGTTCAAAAGCTCCCTGAGTCATTACAATCTGATAATCCCCGTTTTGCTTAATGATCTCAAACGGAAGAATACCAACTTTAGTTTTCATCCTTAACACGCAAGAATCTAAATTATCTTCGAGAGCCTTTGCATACATTGCAGCAATCGTTGCGTGTCCACAAATTGGAACTTCTATACTTGGAGTAAAATATCGAATTACACCATCGCATTCATCATTGTCTGGAGCGAATAGAAAAGCGGTTTCAGAATTGTTTAATTCTCTCGCAATTTGCTGCATTTCATAATCCTTTAATCCATCTGCATTAACAACAACTCCGGCAGGATTTCCTTTGAATTTTTCTTTAGTAAAAGAATCAATTTGATATGTTATGAGTTTTTTCATGATTTTTTGGGGCATTCGCGAGCGAGATGCTCGAGATATATTGGTCTACTTGTTTTAGTTAAATAACAAATTCTCTACATTCCAGGCCAGTATAGAACATTAAATTTATGTCCGTCGGGATCAGAAAAACCAAAAGTATATCCTTGTTGGTAATTTGTTGGTTCTAGAAAAATTTTGCCTCCAGCCTTTCTAACTTCTTCTGCCCATTGGTCAACATCTTCTTTGTCCTTTGCAGAGATACTGAATATAATTTCATTTCCGGTAGATAAGTCTGCTACTTTAGGAACAAACTTTTCGAGCTGTTGTTTTACAAAAAAGTGAATTATAAAATTCTCATCTCCAAAAATAAAACTTCTTAATTCGTCATTTGTATTGTGACCGTTTGGTGTAAAACCCAATTCGGTATAGAATTTAGTTGTTCTGTCTAAATTTTCTACACCCATATTGGCCCATATTTTTTTAGTTTTCATAAGATTCATTTTAAAAAATTAGAACTTAATTCTGACTATAAAGTAATCGTAATATAAATTTATGAAATTTTAAATTGAAAAATAGAAATGCTTGACGTACTCTTTAACGTCTAAAGATTTATGGCTTATTTTGTTTGTTTTTTATTTTTGACCTGATATACAATTTCCCAAAACAAAATAGATAAAATAGCATTTGTAAATATGGCTGTTTTTACCAAATAAGGATCATAATTTACAAGGAGATGTAAATTTGCAAATTGCACTGCTAGAAATAAACTTATGGCTGCAATAGCAATAGATAAAATTATATTTAATAAAGGTGTCCATTTTAAAGCGAAGAAAGTGTAAAGTATGTTTAAAACAGCAAAACCACAACCTAAAGTAATATACGGATCTGTTTTTAATGTTTCACCCAACGTAAGTAACGATGTGGTAGATGAAAGATATAAAAAGAATAAGATTGAATAAATTAGGATTCGGATTTGTAGTTTCATTTTGATGTTTTTTTTGGTGTACAAAATTACAAATTAAAAATGAAGCTGAGATTAGTATGGATTTGAATTATGTTTTGTATATGCTTATGCTAGCGCGAGTGTCCCGCTCGTGACTGCAATGTTTTTTTAGTTTTTCATAGGGCTTGCATGTCTAGTGTTCACGAGCGGGATGCTCGCGCCAGCAGCGGGGTGTTATTCATCATCTTTGAGATACCTGCTGTCAAAATAAATCTTGTATTCCATTGTATTTTTTTCTTTATAAAGTTCTCCAGTTTTTTTGTCTTTCATTTCAACAAAATAATCTTCGCTTAAAAAATCGACACAGCCATAAATATGTTTACGATCAGATTTATTGTTGGGTAATCTGTTGAGAACAAGTTTTGAAGTTCTTGTATAAACGAGTATTTCGCTTTTAGCATCTACCTGTTCTCTACTTGTAAAATAAGAGGGATAACCCCAAGACATGCGTAATTTTACTTCGGCAGTTTTGTTTGGAAACACTTTAGCAACGAAACCATATCTTTGAAATCTAGAGCCAAAGCCACCTTTAATAATAAGTGTATCATTTTTGTAATAATGATTGCACATAAAGTCTTTTTTTGTAAAATCATTTTTTAGATGATCATAAAATATAGTGTCTTCAACCATATTTTTTCCTCTATAAACTGTTCCATAAATAGAATCTATCGCATATTGTGATCCGTTGTTTGTTGTATTTATATTTTCAAGAGCCAGCGCTTTTATTTTTGGGTCTAAAATTATTTTGATTGTTTTTTGAGAATAAATAAAACTTACTGATAAGACAAAAAATAATGTGAGTAGATTTAATTTCATAGGTTTAAAATTTGGATTGGAATTTTGGTTGTGCATAAAAAAAGCACAAAATAAAAATATATTTGTGCTTTCGTAAAATTTATTATTGAGGAATTATTTTCCTTTTAGTAATTTTTCTAAATATTCGTTTTTGTCTTTTTCAACTTGAACTAAGCGTTCGTAAAGTTCGACAACTTTATCAAGTGGATTGAATGTGCAATAATTATTTGAGTTTTCACCTGAATTATTACCTGCATTAATTACGCTATCTTTTGTATCGTAATACGTATTGAAATAGTTAAAAACAGATTCTTCCGAAAAGTTTTCAATTGCTTCTACCGTGACACCAAGAACTTTTGCAATTTGTACAAGTTTTTTAGTATCAACTTCCTCGCTTGTTTCAATGCTTGAAATAGTTTGTTGACTTATGCCAATTGCTTCAGCAAGGGCTTCTTGTTTCATACCTCGAAGCTCTCTGATTCGGCTTATGTTTCTGCCGATATGTTTTGGTTTTGATGTTGTGCTCATAATTTCAAAGGTATTTAATTTTTTTGATTTTATTGAAGAGTAAATATATGATTTTTCTGAGGTGATTTGTTATTCGAAGTTTCAGTTTTCAAGTCTCAATTATCCAGAATCTTGTCATTTCGACGGAGGAGAAATCTTCACAAGAAGCTCTACAAAGAATGGAAATGTTGCACAGAGATTTACTTATGAAATCATACAAACAAATAATTCAAAAAATCCAGATTTGGATTAATTGTCTTAATTAATTCGATTTTCTTTTCTTTTCGCCAGTCTTTTACTTCTTTTTCACGAGAAATTGCTTCTTGAATTCAAGTAAACTTTTCATAATACAGCAAGAATGTAACATTGTACTTTGATGCAAAGGTTTTGTTTCCGTTTGTGTTGTTTTCTGTATGTTGACTTAAGCGAATTCTCAAATTATTAGTAACTCCAGTATATAAAACAGTTTTAGATTTGTTGGTTATTATGTATAAGTAGTAAGTATGATAGCCTTCTTGTCATTGCATTTAAATTATTTCTGGCTAAAGATAAAAAAATATGTTAAGAATTTTCTTATCATTTAATTTATTGTGATATGCTTTGTAGAGCTTCTTGCGAAGATTTCTCCTTACGTCGAAATGACAAAACTGACTTGTTTCTTTGTGTATGTTGTTTTTGAAGTCTCGAAATCGCTCAGTCTGACAAACGATTTGAAGAAAATTTAAGAAGTCTAAAATATCTAAAACAATAAAATCAATATTGTAAAGTTTTATTTACAAAAACTAGAAACTATCTTTACCGATATTTTCTAATTTAATCATGGATTAGATAAAAAGGAAATAAAATGAGAGAACGGTTAATAACACATAAAGGAGAGAAATGAATTTAAATGAATTAATAAAGAAAGTTGTAAAGGTGTCTGATCAATATGAAAAGAACTGTAATATCAAAAGAGACGAAGATTGGTATATTTTAAAGCTTCAGGAAGAATTAGGAGAACTGACACAAAATTATCTTTCATATACATCTAGAGGAAGGGATAGAAATTTAACACAAGAAGAATTGAAGAAAAATATTTCAAATGAAGTAGCAGATCTCCTTGGACAAATTTTGTTATTTGCAAATTATCATGATATTGATATAGAGAAATCTATGGACGATAAATGGTTTTCGTACTTGAAATGAAACTTTTCTAATTGATTATTTTGTCGCAAATTGGGCTGACAAACTTTGTAGGATTTGACTTCGCTAAGCCTGACAATCGGTTTGAAGAAAAACTAAGAAGTCTAAAATATCTAAAGCATAAAAAAATCCCGCCTCAATTAAGAAACGGGATTAATGTAGATATTCTCTTTTTTTTTATTGTTAAACTGTTGCAGCAACTTCTTGTGGCAACGGAATTTGATTGGTAAGTAAATCTTCGAATGTTTCTTGTTTACGAATTAAGATTCCCTGACCGTCTTTCCATAAAACTTCGGCTGGTTTGTATCTTGAATTGTAGTTTGAAGCCATTGAGAAACAATATGCTCCGGCATTTCTAAAAGCAAGAACATCACCTTCTGTAATTTGTGAAATTTTGCGGTTATTGGCAAATGTATCTGTTTCGCAAATGTATCCTACAACAGAGTAAAAACGCTCTTTTCCTTTTGGGTTTGAGATGTTTTCGATATGGTGCGAAGAACCGTAAAACATAGGACGAATTAAGTGATTGAAACCACTATCGATTCCTGCAAAAACTGTTGAAGTTGTTTGTTTTACTACGTTTACTTTTGCTAAAAAGAAACCTGCTTCGCTTACTAGGAATTTTCCTGGTTCGAAAATCAAGGTTAAATCTTTACCGTATTCTGCACAGAAAGAGTTGAATCTTTTTGATAATTTTTTACCTAATTCTTCGATATCTGTTTCGATATCGTCTTTTTTGTAAGGAACTTTAAATCCGCTTCCAAAATCTAAGAATTGTAAATCTTTGAAATGCTTAGCAGTATCAAATAAGATCTCGGCAGCATACAAGAACACTTCGATATCTAGAATATCAGATCCTGTGTGCATGTGAATTCCAACAATACTCATTTTTGTATTTTCGACAATACGTAATATATGCGGTATCTGGTGTACAGAAATACCAAATTTACTATCGATGTGTCCTACAGAAATATTAGCATTTCCGCCCGCCATTACGTGTGGATTAATACGAATACATACTGGAATATGTGGGTGTTTTGTCCCGAATTGCTCCAGAATAGATAAGTTGTCAATATTGATTTGTACACCCATTGCAGCAACTTCTTCTATTTCTTCAAGAGAAACTCCGTTTGGTGTAAAAAATATTTTTTCAGGTTCATAGCCAGCATGAAGTCCCAATAAAACTTCTTGAATTGATACAGTATCTAAACCAGACCCCATGTTCTTTAATAACTGAAGAATCGCAACGTTAGACAATGCCTTCATGGCGTAATTAACTCTTAAGTTTTCTACCTTAGAGAAAGCTTTAGTTAACCTATTGTACTGAGATTGGATTTTTTCGGCATCATAAACATATAATGGACTTCCAAATTGGTCTGCTAACTGCAGTAAATCTTTTGCTTGCATTTTTAAACTATTTTGAGCAAAGTTATTACACTTTTGAGTAACGACAAATTAATTGTAGAAAAATAACAAATTATAACAAATTGTTTAATTTTGAACAAAAAGTGCTTTGTTTCGAATTTTTGTAAAATTATTTAGACCCAAAGATACAAAGGTTCAGAGGGACAAAGGTTTTTTTAACGTTTCTAAACCTTTGTGTCTTTGTTTCTATTTCCCTTTGAAGCTAAAAAACCCGGACGAAAGTCCAGGTTTTTTATTAGTGTGTTGTTTATCGGAATAAAGATTTATTATTTTAATCTTTTATGTTCATAAGATTTAAAATACTAAGAGAAAAACTTAGAACCTTAGTCTCTTAGAAACTCAAAAAATTAAAGACTTGGTAAATCTCCGTTTCCTTTGGTTGGTAAGTTGGTATATCCCATTAAGAACATATCAACTTCTCTTGCAGCTTCGCGACCTTCTGAAATAGCCCATACAATTAATGATTGTCCTCTTCTCATATCACCAGCGGTGAAAATGTGTGGAACATTTGTTTGATAATTTTTAGCTTTATAGTTGCTTCTCATATCTAATTCAAGACCTAATTGCTCACTTAAAGTTTTCTCCGGACCTGTAAATCCTAGAGCTAATAAAGCTAAATCGCAAGGCCAGATTTTTTCTGAACCTTCTTTTTCGATTAATTCTGGACGTTGACCAGGAGTCATTTTCCATTGTACTTCAACTGTTTTTAATCCTACTAATTCTCCTTTTTCGTTTGCAAGGAATTCTTTAGTATTGATTAACCAGTTTCTGTCGCAACCTTCTTCGTGAGAAGATGAGGTTTTCAATTGCAAAGGCCAGAAAGGCCAAGGCGTAGACTCACTTCTTCCAACTGGAGGTTTTGGTAAAATCTCAAAGTTAGTAACTGATTTTGCTCCGTGTCTGTTTGATGTTCCAACGCAGTCAGAACCTGTATCTCCACCACCAATAACGATTACATCTTTTCCTGTTGCTTTTACCTGATCTGGAATTGATTCTCCGTATAAAACTTTTGTTTGCTGAGTAAGGAAATCCATTGCCTGAACAACTCCTTTGCTTTCAATTCCTTTAGTTGGTAAACTTCTTCTTTCTGTTGCTCCTCCGCATAAAACGATAGAATCAAAAGAATTTAATTCGTCTACACTAAAGTTAACACCAACATTTACATTGGTTTTAAAAGTGATTCCTTCAGCTTCAAGGATTGCTACACGTCTGTCGATAATTCCTTTTTCAAGTTTGAAATTCGGAATTCCGTAACGTAATAAACCTCCAATTGCATTGTCTCTTTCAAAAACAGTTACCGTGTGACCGGCTCTGTTTAATTGTTGAGCAGCTGCTAAGCCAGCAGGACCTGAACCAATAACGGCTACAGTTTTTCCAGTTCTGGTTAATGGCGCTTGTGGTTTAATCCAACCTTCGGCAAAACCTCTTTCGATGATGTTTTTCTCGATGTTTTCGATAGCAACTGGTTCTTTAATGATTCCTAATACACATGATTTCTCACATGGAGCAGGGCATAAGCGACCTGTAAATTCCGGAAAGTTATTTGTAGATTGTAAAATCTCTAAAGCACTTTGCCATTCTTCCTGATGCACCATGTCGTTAAAATCAGGAATTAAATTTCCTAATGGACAAGAACTGTGGCAAAAAGGAATACCACAATCCATACATCTTGAACCTTGTTCTTTTATTTTATCTTTTGCTAACGGAATTGTAAATTCATTGTAATTCGAAACACGTTCTACTACTGCTAAATTACTTTCGTCGGCTCTGTTATATTCTTTAAATCCGCCTATTTTACCCATGACATTTTTATTAAATTTAGTTGTGAGATATGAGATGTGAGAAGCGAGTTGAAAAACTCAAACTTAGTACCTCTGCACCTTTGTAACTCAGAACCTTTTAATCAGCTATTAATTCTTCTATTTTTTTCTCTTCTGCAATTCGTTGTAATGCTTTTTTGTAATCAGTAGGCATTACTTTTACGAAATGTTTCTGCTCATTTTCCCAGTCTGCTAAAATTCTTTTTGCTAATGGACTGCTAGTGTACAATGAATGGTTTTTGATCAATCGTCTTAGTTTTGTAATATCCTCGTCTTCGATTGGGTCAAAAGCAACCATTTCCATGTTGCATAATGTTGAGTCAAATTGTTTATTTGGATCGTAAACATAAGCAACACCACCGCTCATACCAGCTGCGAAGTTTCTTCCTGTTTTTCCTAAAACAACCACAGTACCACCTGTCATGTACTCGCATCCGTGATCTCCAATTCCTTCAACAACTGCTGTTGCTCCAGAATTTCTTACACAAAAACGCTCACCAGCCATACCATTAATATAAGCCTCTCCGGTAATAGCACCATAAAGGGCAACGTTACCAATAATGATGTTTTCTTCAGGTTTGAAGGTAGCAGTAGGAGGGACTTTAATAATTAATTTTCCTCCAGAAAGACCTTTCCCTAAATAATCATTACAGTTTCCGTGAATTTTAAACGACAATCCATTTGTTGCAAATGCACCAAAACTTTGTCCGGCAGAACCTTCAAAATCAACTAAAATAGTGTCTTCAGGTAAACCTTGTGCGCCATATATTTTTGAGATTTCATTACTCAAAATGGCACCTACAGAACGGTCTGTATTTTTAATTTTAAATGTAACTCTTGTTTTTTCTTTTCTATAAATAGACGGAATTGCTTCTTTGATAATATCAAAATCCAATACATTTTCAAGTTGGTGATCTTGCTCTGTAGTATTGTGAATTGGCTGTGTTTTTGCTTTTTCCGGTTTGTATAGAATCGGTGATAAATCTAAACCATTTGCTTTGTAATGTTTGATCGCTTTGTTCACATTTAATTTTTGTGATTGACCCACCATTTCTTTTAAGGTTCTGAAACCTAATTGTGCCATGATTTCTCTTAATTCTTCAGCAATAAAATACATGAAGTTGATGACATGCTCTGGTGTTCCTTTGAAATTTTTTCTCAATTCAGGATCCTGAGTTGCAATACCAACCGGACAAGTATTTAAGTGACATGCTCTCATCATGATACATCCAGAAGCTACAAGCGGAGCAGTTGCGAAACCAAATTCTTCGGCTCCTAACAATGCAGCAATTGCTACGTCACGACCAGTTTTCAATTGTCCGTCACATTCAAGAACTACACGACTTCTTAAATCATTTAAGATCAAAGTTTGTTGTGCTTCAGCAAGACCAAGTTCCCACGGAATACCTGTGTGTTGTAAAGATGTTAATGGTGCAGCACCAGTTCCTCCATCATAACCAGAAATCAAGATAACGTCAGCTTTTGCTTTGGCAACACCGGCAGCGATGGTTCCAACTCCAACTTCAGAAACTAATTTTACGTTTACACGTGCTTCACGGTTAGCATTTTTCAAGTCATAAATCAACTGAGATAAATCCTCAATTGAGTAAATATCGTGGTGAGGAGGAGGCGAAATTAAACCTACATAAGGTGTAGAGTTTCTTGTTTCTGCAATCCAAGGCACCACTTTTTCTCCAGGTAATTGTCCACCTTCACCAGGTTTAGCACCTTGAGCCATTTTAATTTGGATTTCTTTAGCGTTTGTCAAATAGTTGATCGAAACACCAAAACGACCCGAAGCAACTTGTTTGATGGCGCTATTTCTAGAATCTCCGTTAATTTCTTTCTGGAAACGTTTAGGATCTTCTCCACCTTCTCCAGAATTACTTTTTCCGCCAATTCTGTTCATTGCAATTGCTAAATTCTCGTGTGCTTCTCTACTGATAGATCCGTAAGACATTGCACCCGTTTTGAATTTTTTTACAATTTCTGTCCAAGGTTCTACTTCGTCAATAGAAATTGGGTCAAGATTGTTGAATTCAAATAAACCCCTAATTGTCATTAAGTTTGAGCTTTGCTCATTGACCATGTCAGAGTATTCTTTATAGCTTTCAGGACTGTTTAAACGAACTGCTTGTTGTAATTTTGAAATAGTTGTTGGATTAAACATATGTTTTTCTCCACCACGTCTCCATCTGTAAATACCGCCAATTTCTAAAGGCAATAAGTTGGCAATTTTTGAATTTGGAAATGCTTTTTGGAAACGTTTCTTCACTTCTTTTTCTACTTCCATTAAACCAATTCCTTCGATTCTAGAAGGTGTGTATGGGAAATACTTAGAAGTAAATGTTTTGTTTAGACCTAAAATCTCGAAAATTTGAGCCGCTCTGTACGAATGTAAAGTAGAGATTCCAATTTTGTTCATGATTTTAACGATTCCTTTTGCAATTGCTTTATTGTAATTTACAATAGCATAATCTGCTTTTACTCCTGTAATGAATCCTTGGTTTACCTGATCGTGAATGATTTCGTTTACCATATAAGGATTGATAGCACTTGCACCGTATCCAAATAATAAAGCAAAATGATGTGGTTCACGAGGTTCTGCAGATTCGATTATGATTCCGAACTTAGAACGAACTTGTAAGATGTTCAAAGAGTGGTGAATGTAAGAACAAGCCAATAACATTGGGATTGGAGCAAATTCTTCGCTTACACCTCTATCTGATAAGATGATGATATTACATCCTTCAGAAACGGCTTTAAAAGTTGCGTCAACACATTTTTCAAGCGCGCGCTCTAAACCGTTTACTCCTTTTTCTATTTTGTATAAAGTAGAAATTGTAGCCGATTTGAAATCTACGTGATCAATGTTTCTTATTTTATCTAAATCCTCGTTTGAAATAACTGGATTTTGGATTTTTAGTTTTTTACATTGCTTAGATTCAATTTCGAAAATATTGAAATCTCCACCAATTGCCAAACTAATATCAGTAATGATCTCTTCACGAATACCATCCAAAGGCGGGTTGGTAACCTGAGCAAATAATTGTTTGAAATAGTTGTACAATAATTGTGGTTGCTCTGATAATACTGCCAAAGGAGTATCATTACCCATAGAACTGATAGCTTCAGCTCCTTGACCTCCCATTGGGTTTATGATAGTTTTTAAATCTTCGATTGTGTAACCAAATAATTTTTGTCTTGTTAAGAAATCTAATTTCTCAACCGGAGTAGGGTTATTTGTGTATGGAATTTTAGATAATGGCAATAAGTTTTCGTCAATCCATTCCTGATACGGACGTTTTGTTACGATTGATTTTTTTACTTCCTCATCTTCAATAATACGACCTTCGTTCATGTCAACCAAGAACATTTTTCCTGGCTCTAAACGACCGTGACGTATTACATCTTCTGGCTCAATATCCAATACACCAATTTCTGATGACATGATTACGAAACCACTATGTGTTAGTGTATAACGAGAAGGACGCAATCCGTTTCTGTCCAATAAAGCACCAATTACGTTTCCATCTGTAAACGGAATCGAAGCCGGACCATCCCAAGGTTCCATAATACAAGCGTTAAACTCATAGAATGCTTTTTTCTCAGGAGACATAGTTTGGTGTTTTTCCCAAGCTTCAGGAACCACCATCATCATCGCTTCTGGCAATGAACGACCTGTCATTAATAAAAGTTCTACTACCATATCCATAGAAGCAGAATCTGATTTTCCTTCTAAGATAATTGGAAATAGTTTTTTGATATCATCGCCAAAAACTTTGCTTTGCATAAGCTCTTCACGAGCACGCATACGGCTAACGTTTCCACGAAGTGTGTTGATCTCACCATTATGACACATGTATCTAAATGGTTGAGCTAATTCCCATGAAGGGAAAGTATTTGTAGAGAAACGTTGGTGAACTAACGCCAAACGAGTCACTAAATCTGGATCTTTTAAATCAACATAATAACGGCTGATGTCTTCCGGCATCAACAAACCTTTATATATTATGGTAGTTGTTGATAAACTAGTGAAGTAAAACATATGACTTTCAGAGGTTTTAGATCCTCTTACGGCATGTTCTGCAATTTTTCTAGCTGCAAAAAGTTTTGCATTAAATTCTTGTTCAGTTAAATCCTGACCGTTTTTAGAAACGAAAACTTGTTTAACTGTTGGTTCTTTTTCTGCGGCAATCTGCCCTAAATTTTCAACTTCAACAGGTACATCTCTCCAACCTAGAATCTTTAAGTTCTGATCCTTAATAGTTGCTTCAAATGCATTAATACAAAAAGAAACCTGGTTTTTGCTTTTTGGTAAAAAAACCATTCCTACTGCATACTCACGTGTTTCAGGGATTTCAAAATCACATACTTTTTTAAAGAAATCATGCGGAATGTCAAATAAAATTCCAGCCCCGTCTCCAGTTCTTCCATCAGAACTAACGGCACCACGATGTTCCAATTTAATTAAGATGTCTAATGCTTTGTGAATAATATCATTTGATTTAATACCATTCAAATTACAAATAAATCCTGCACCACAATTGTCGTGTTCAAATTCAGGCAAATAAAGCCCTTGTTCTTTAACTTTCATTCTTGATATTTTTTCTACAAAAATAAAGATTTCGTTAAATATAATGTATTGAATTTATAATTTGACTTACATTTTTGTTGTAATATTAGAAAAACGCTTCTTAAATGATAATAATTTTATTTAAAGCATTGCGAAATGTCAAAATCACAATATGTTTTAAATTATATTAGGAAAAATCGACGCTTAGGTGCTGAAAGCACAGTCTTTTTTGTTAAATCTCAAACGATATAGTGGTTTTTAGTTAACATTTTATGCGCAATTGTTTAACGTTTTTTTGGCTTTGGAGGTAATTATTAATTTACATATGAAATTGACTCATTTTTAATTGAAAAAGATTTTACTATTAAGTTGAATTTTGCTACTTTTGTCGCACTTTTATTCTGAAATAAATTCAGAACCAGACAAATTCTATATTATGAACATACACGAATATCAAGGAAAAGAAATTTTAGCTAGCTACGGAGTACGCATTCAACGCGGAATTGTGGCTAATAATGCGGTTGAAGCTGTGGCTGCTGCAAAACAATTAACTGCCGAAACTGGTACAGGATGGCATGTGATAAAAGCACAAATTCACGCAGGTGGACGTGGAAAAGGTGGTGGAGTTAAGTTGGCTAAAAACTTGCAACAAGTTGAAGAAATTGCAGGACAAATCATCGGAATGCAATTGATTACACCTCAAACTTCTGCTGAAGGTAAAAAAGTAAACAAGATTTTAGTTGCTGAAGATGTTTACTATCCTGGTGAAAGTGAAACTTCTGAATTTTATGTTTCTGTTTTATTGAATAGAGCTACAGGACGCAACATGATTATGTATTCTACTGAAGGTGGAATGGATATTGAAGAAGTTGCTGAGCATACTCCACACTTAATTTTTACTGAAGAGGTAGATCCTTCTGTTGGATTGCAAGGTTTTCAAGCAAGAAGAATTGCTTTTAACTTAGGTCTTTCTGGAAATGCTTTCAAAGAAATGGTGAAATTCATCGACGCACTTTACAATGCTTACATTGGTTCTGATGCTTCTATGTTTGAAATCAACCCGGTTTTGAAAACTTCAGACAATAAAATTATGGCTGTTGATGCTAAAGTAAATATCGATGATAACGCTTTATACAGACAACCAAAATATGCTGAGATGAGAGATATCCGTGAGGAGAATCCAATCGAGGTAGAAGCTAAAGAAGTAGGATTGAACTATGTAGATCTTGACGGTACTGTAGGATGTATGGTAAACGGAGCAGGTCTTGCAATGGCAACTATGGATTTAATTAAATATGCTGGTTTTGAGCCTGCTAACTTCTTAGACGTTGGTGGAACTGCAGATGCTAAACGTGTTGAAACTGCTTTCAGAATTATCTTAAAAGATCCAAACGTAAAAGCTATTTTAATTAACATCTTCGGAGGAATCGTTCGTTGTGACCGTGTTGCTCAAGGTGTTGTTGATGCTTATAAAAACATGGGAGACGCTATCAATGTGCCAATCATCGTTCGTTTGCAAGGAACAAATGCTGAAATTGCAAAAGAATTAATTGACAATTCAGGTATGCCAATTTTATCAGCTACTCAATTTCAAGAAGCTGCTGACCAAGTTAAAGCTGCATTATCTTAATCAAATAAGATTTAAATTATATATAGAAAATCCCTTCGATCATTCGGAGGGATTTTTTTTTTTGGAGTTAATTTAACCGTAATCCTAATAACTACCTGGTGTAAAAGTTTTTTGTTGAAGATTGTTAAAGACAAACGCAAAGTTCGCAAAGCTATATTTTTGAAATAGCAACGAATTCACGAATTAGCTTAATAATCTTTTGAGATTAAAAATAATTCGTGAATTCGTGGCTAAAAAAAAACTTTACGGTTTAATTATCTCACTATTTTAAAACTGATGCTAATTCTACAATTTCAAAGTCAGGATTATGTTCTACAAATTCTCTAATGATTTCCGTATGACCTGCGCCTAATAAAACCATTATTTTATCATCTTTACTTTCTGTAAGTTTTGTAATCAAAGCATACATATAAAGATTTCTTCGATACCATTCTGAAACTAAAAATGCACCCACAAAATTATCTGTTTTACCACCTTTTATTGCCGTTTGAAGATACCAACTAAGATCTGGTTTATTAACATCCAAAAGTAATTGGGTCAAAGAATACTTTGTAATTTTTGCGTTGAAATCTGTTTCGTAATTTTTCATGGTTTCTTCATTCTTCTTGATTAGATCAAGCTGATTAGCAACTTTCATTTCTTTAACCAAACTATCATATGGAAAATCAGTTTCGTTGTAATCAATTGCATATAATTTTTTATGACCTAATTTTTTAGCGGATCTTAGAGCTACTTGTACTCTTTCATCTGAATCATTCTTAAGCAAACTATCAGTGTTTTTAGCAAAAAATTGATCTAGTTTGGCTTGTTTTTGATAATTCCATTCTACGAAAATTTTATCAGGACCAAATTTTTTAATTTTATCGGTAATGTTTTCTAACTCCTTTTGGCTCTTGTCTGTCATAACATTGAAAGTATTTACTTTAGCAACGTCAAGTCCCGGATTTTCAAAGTGAAAACTTCCAAATAATAGTATTTGTTTCTTTTTTTGTTGAGCAAATGTCAAGTTAAATGTGGTTAGTACTAGTAATAGAATAATTTTTTGCATGATGATTTTTTGTTTTAAATTCATTGCAAATGTATCTGAGGAATTAAAGTACTTTTTCAATTTTTGACAAACACCAATAACCATATTATAAACACTCAAAATTCTTGATTGAAAAATTTGCTGTACTGTTTTTGATCGTTCATCACAGAAAATAAGGGTTTTATATAAATATAGTATTCATGTAAAGTCATAGTTGTATTTTTGAAAGTACAACTACATTATTATGAAGCTAAAAATTCCCTTTTATTATCATATTCTTCTTTTTTTAGGATTATTTTTCACCTTTTATCTTTGGGATATTGGAGTAAGTAATCGAAAATTGGATTCTGTTTTTAGCAATAAGTATTTCTTTTTTAATGCTGGTTTTGTCCTGTCAGTTTTTATCGTTTATCTTTTAAACTTCTATTTTTTTTGCGATTGGTTCTTGAACAAAAAAAGGATTTTGTTGTATTTTTTGAGCATTCCTGTTTCGTTACTTTTTTTTGCGGGAGTCCGTTATTTTTTGCAGGAAGTAGTTGTGTATGAAATTACCGGAATTCATAATTATGGTGAAGAAACACGTGAAATGGGATATTATATTCGGGATAACTTTTTCTTCGGATTACCGGCAGTAATTTTAAGTGCTTTTAGTTACTTGTTTTTTCATTCTCAGGAAACGCAACAACAAAATCGGGAATTGCTTTTGGAAAATAAGAGAGCAGAATTTCAGATGCTGAAATCTCAAGTTAGTCCACATTTTTTGTTCAATACATTAAATTCATTTTACAGTCAGTTAATCTTGAAAGATGACGAAATGGCTTCAGATATTTTAGTACTTTCAGATTTGCTTCGTTATGTGATTACTGAAACAGAAAAAGACGAGGCGCTACTTTCTAAAGAAATTCAGTTCATTCAAAATTATATACATATGCAGAAAAAACGTTTTGAAGATCAGCTTTATTTGGATTTTATAGTCGAAGGAAATTATAATTCCGAGAGAATTATTTCGTCGGCATTAGTTCATTTTATAGAAAATGTTTTTAAACATGGAAAATTGAATAATCCTGATGAAAGAGCTAATATTTTAATCAAAATAAAAGAAAATAATCTGGAAGTTTCAACCTTTAATTATAGTGTAGAAGGGGAGAATTACTCATCGACAGGAATTGGTTTCGAGAATCTGACTAAACGTTTAGAGTACACATATAAAGATAAATTTGTACTTGAAAAAACAACAGAAAATAATACCTTTAAAACATACTTAAAAATACCACTAAAAAAATAATATGAACTTTAGATGTATCATTGTTGATGATGAACCGCCAGCAACGCGAATTTTAGAAAATTATATTGGAAAAGTTTCTTTTTTGGAAAATGCTGGTGTTTTTAATGATTCCCTAAAAGCATTGGAGTTTTTAAATTCACACCCTATTGATGTTGTTTTTTTAGATATTCAAATGCCTCAATTGACAGGCTTACAGTTGTCTAAAATTATTTCAAAAGATACCAAAGTAATTTTTACCACTGCATATCCTGATTTTGCTTTAGAAGGTTTTGAGTTAAATGCGATCGATTATTTATTGAAGCCTATCGCTTTTGAACGATTTTATCAGGCAGTTTCTAAATTGAAATCAGAAGCAAAAGTTGAAGTTACGAACCAATCGGTAAACGAGTTTATTTTTATTAAAACAGATGGTAAAAATAAATTTCAGAAGTTATTTTTAAATGAGATTTTGTACTTAGAAAGTCTTCAGAATTATGTTTGTGTTCATACTTTGAAACAGCAAATTATTACACATTCATCTTTAAAGAATGTAATTGAATCATTGCCGGATAAAGATTTTATTCAAATACATAAATCTTTTGTCGTTGCCCTAAAGCAAATTGAATCTACTGACAGTTTTTCGGTTTTTATCAATTCAAAAGAATTGCCAATTGGAGCGACTTTTAAAGATCCTTTTTTCGAGAGAATTGATCAGAATAAGATATAAAATTTGGGTTTGGGGTGATTTTTAACCGCAAAGTGTGCAAATATTTTTTTATATAGATTTAAATAAAAACGCAAAGTTCGCAAAGCTATGTTGATAAAGCTTTGCGAACTCTGTATTTAAGTTCGCCACGAATTCACGAATTAGTAAAATTAAAATCGCTCTAATCCTTGCAATCTGTGGCTAAAAAAAATGCGAACCTTGCGTAAACCTTTGCGAACTTTGTGGTTAAATAAATAGTAACTACTTTTTGTTTTTACCGTTTTTGTAAACCACTTTTTCTACAACCTGTACTTTAGGTGCAGTTTTGGTGTTGTTTTTCTTAAAAGGTTTTTTAGCAGCTGGTCCAGATTTAGAAGGAGCTTTGTCGCCTCTTCCTTTTTCAGCATCTTTTGGACTTGCTTTAAACTCAGGTCTGTCTTTTGTATCTTTCTTAGGGATTTCAGCTTTATGTTTCGCTAAAACGTCATTAGGATTTTTCGGGTTTTCTTTTGTTCCTCTTAAATGAATTACTAATCCGTTTAAGAAATTACGTAAAACCTGATCGCCGCATTCCATGTAATTTTCATGATCTTCGGCTCTAAAAAAAGCTCCCAATTCAGATTTTGAAATTCTAAAATCTACTAATTCTAAAATCTCAACTATTTGGTCGTCACGGAGCATCAAAGCCACGCGAAGTTTTTTTAGGATATCGTTGTTCGTCATCGTTTAATTTTTTACAAAGGTACGTTTTTAAAGTAATTTGATTGCGATTTATTGAAGTGGGCGTAGTTTTTTTGCCAAGAATTACACGAATTCTCACTAATTACAGTACGTTCAAAATTTAATTCTTGAAAATTCTTGAAATTCGTGGTAAACTTTTGTTGCTTTTTCCCTCAACTATAATCATTTAAAACGGTTACCAACTTATCTAAATCTTCGGGAAGATGATTCGCTGTAACCACAATTCGATTTAGATTACCAGCGTTTTGCTGATATTTAAAACTTGCAATAATTATTTTATTCGATTTTAGAATTTCAATAATACGATCATCTGTTAAATAAATTAGTGGATAAGTTTTATTGAATTTTATAGAATCGTGTTTGATTAGTTTTTGATCAATATAGTTTAAATTATCAAGTAATTTTTGATTTTGAATTTTGTAAAGAGTTTCGGCATCGGCTAGAGTTTGAACAAATGCTGGATTCATTCCGGCAGCAGAAACAAAAATATTTTGAGTTTTTATTTGATTGATGAAAGAAGCGTCACTTGCAATAACTCCGCCACTCAAACCAAAAGCTTTTCCTAATGAGGAAACCATGATTTTTCGTTGAATAGGAAGGTTAACATCAGCGTAAATTCCGCGACCATTTTTACCTAAAATTCCAAGAGAATGCGATTCATCAATTAAAAGTGTGATTTCTTTATGATTTGGAATTTTATTGAATATTGATAAATCAATTGCACTGGTTTGAAAACCAGAAACGGCATCAGTCAAAATGGTGATTTTCTCTGATTTAGGATCTAATAATCTGGGATTAATTTCATTCTTTACAAAAATAGGGAAGCTATCTTGCACCTGAATTGCAGTGTGATTGTCTGGAAAATGAAAGAAAGAATCGGTTTGTTTTTTTAATTCTTCAAGGACTAATTTTCCGGCCAACATTCCTGACGAAACTGTAACTGCGGATTCTGCTTCAATATGTTTGGCTAAAAAAGTTTCCCCATTTTTATAAGCAGCTAGTTGTATATTGGCACTTCTTGAACTTCCGTAATTTGTACCCCATTTACGAATATTTGCAATAACCAATTCCTGAAAAGCTTTATTGGTTGGTAAACCCAAATAAGCAGTTCCGCCAAAATAAAGATATTCTTCGCGATCTATTTCAATAATTCTATCCGGAAATTGATTAACATCCATAACAGTTATAATAAGGTTACGCCAGTTCCATTTAGATCAGAATAATGAACAACACCATTTTCTATGGTAACACCAGTAGCAATATCTTCGGCCAGAAGCAATGCGCCATCCATATCGACATAATCTAATTGAGGTAATAAATGTGCAATTGCCGATATTCCAACAGTAGATTCTGTCATACAACCAACCATTGTTTTTAAACCTAATTTTTTAGCTTCTTCAATCATACGTTTTCCGGGAGTTAAACCACCGCATTTTACCAATTTTACATTTACACCATGAAAATGATTATGGCATCTAGAAACATCTTCTTCGATAATGCAACTTTCATCGGCAATTATGGGTAAAACTGAATGTTTGAAAACTTCTTTGTGCGCTTCCCAATTGTCTGCTTTCATAGGTTGTTCCAGAAATTCAACGCCTAGTTTTTTTAATTCAATGGCATTATTAATGGTTTCTTCGACACCCCAACCACAGTTGGCGTCAATTCTAAAAATAGCGTCAGTATGTTTACGAAGCTCTTTTACAATGGCAATGTCTTCTTTGGTTCCTAATTTAATTTTATAAATAGGCCATGGAAGTTCCTGCATTTTTGAAACCATTTTTTCTATAGATGCAATTCCAATCGTATAGTCTGTAAGCGGATTTTTCTCGGTAGTATAATTCCATAATTCGTATAATTTTTTGCCTTTTTTACGCGCATATAAATCATTATAAGCTAAATCTAAAGCGCATAAAGCAAACATATCGTGTTTTAAAAATGGGTAAATTTTTGCCCAAAAAACGTCAGGAGTTTCATTTTCTGAAGCTTCAATTGCGCTTCTCAATCTTTCTAAATCCTTCATCATCATCGGGACAGTCGTTTTGTAGTACGGATTTGAAGTTGCTTCTCCAAAACCGGAATATCCATCACTTTGTAACTCGACAATCAAAGAGGGTTGAAAATCAATTGATTCTCTTGAAATCGTAAAAGTGTGTTTTAGTTTTAAGTTGTATTCTCTTAAAATTAGTTTCATGATTGTATGATTGTTTTTTTATTTTAATAACCAAGCCAAAGAATCGCATTTACAAAATTATCTCGCCATAATTTTTCATTGTGTTCTCCGCCTTTTACGATTTTTGTTTTGTTGAGATGCAGACAATAACATCGGTTTTTGTCCAATAAACGTTCCATTTTTTTCAAATCGTTTACCATATCATCACTTTCTTTGTCTCCACATAAAAAATAAATTTTAGTTTTAATTTTAGGAGCTTGTTCTGTTAAGGTATAAATATCATTTGAAAACCAGAATGAGGGTGAAAAAACACCAGCTTTTCCAAACGTTTCGGGATATTTTAAAATCGCATAATACGAGACTAATCCGCCAAGCGAACTTCCCATAATAATGGTGTTTTTAGCTTTTGTTTTGGTTCTGTAATTTTTGTCAATATAAGGTTTTAATTTTTTCACAATAAAATCGAGGTAATTATCCGCATTTCCGCCTCCATATTTTTCATTTTTAAAAGGTGTTAATTCCTCTGTACGTTTGTCATTTCCGTTTTCGATGCCCACAACAATTACTTGAGCTTTTAAGCTGTCCAGTTTTTCATCAACATTCCATTCTCCTGCGTACGACGTTTTTTTGTCAAACAAATTTTGAGCATCGTGCATATAAATAACACTGTATTTTTTTTGAACAGATGTGGAATAATTTTGAGGAAGATAAATCCAGATTTTTTTTGTGGTTTTGAGTTGAGGCGCTTCAATCGTAAAAGTAGATACGTTTTTGGATGCGGTACTTTCTTGCGCATACATAATAGAGGTTAACGATAAAAGTATAAAGAAGAAAAAGCCTCTAATCATGAGTTTCTTTGCGTTTTAGTTTTAAAAACAATATTTTAGCTAAAAATAATAAATTGATGAATACCGAGGCCGAAAAGAGAAGTTTACTTTTAGAAATGATTGCTTTTTCTACCGTTGACGGGCAATTGCATAAAAGAGAATATGATTTTTTGTGGTTGGTTGCTCAGGAATTAAATATTGAATATGCTGTTTTTAAGGATTTGTTTCATCAGGAACACACGCCTGTAGCTATAAAATCGGAATTTCAACGCATTCAGCAATTTTATAGATTGGCTTTGATTATGTATTGCGATGGAGTTTTGCATGAAAAAGAAGCAAAGGGAATTCAGCAAATTGCAATTGAAATGGGATTGAATCCAACGGCTGTAAAACGTGTTTTGGATTTAATGGAAAAAGCGCCAAACGCTATGATTGATCCTAAAATACTATTGAAAGTATTTCAGGAACAACATAATTAATTTAAAACGGTATTAACTGTACAGGTTTTTAAATTTTGATTTATTTTTTTGATGATTGAAACTTTGGATGACCGGTATGAGCGTAAGCAAAACTGATAACATCGCTCGATTTTTCGATTATTTTTGTTGCGCTGTCGCCCATTCCGTGACCCGCTTCAAAATCAGTAAAGAAAAGTATAGGATTGCCGGATGCATTTGCGTTTTGGAGTGAAGCTGCAAATTTTGACGGTTCCCATGCAATCACACGCGGATCATTCATTCCTGCCGTGATTAATGTTGCAGGATAAGAAGTTCCCTTTTTAATATGATGATAGGAATCCATTTCTAGCAGCGCTTTAAATTCTACAGGATCTTTTACCGTTCCAAATTCTGGAATATTGGCAGGGCCATTTGGCGATGTTTCTGACCGAATAGTATTAAACGCACCAACTTCTGGAATTGCAGCAGCAAATAAATCAGGTCTTTCAGTAATTGCTCTACCAATTAAAATTCCACCTGCACTTGCGCTCCATATTGCAATTTTTTTTGGTGATGTATATTTTTCCTTAATTAAATATTCGGCAGTTGCAATTAGATCTTTCCAAGTATTGGGTTTGGTGGTTTTAAAACCTGCTTTGTGCCACGCTTCTCCTAATTCACCGCCACCTCTAACATGTGTAATTACATAAATCCCCCCGTAGGCACAATATGGTAATATAAAGCCAGAACTAAAACGTGGTTCCATTGATACCCCGTAAGCGCCATATCCCATCATTAAAACAGGATTATTGCCATTAAATTTTATGTTTTTATCATAAATAATAGAAACAGGAACCTTAACTCCGTCGTGCGAGGCAATTGTAATTTCTTTAGATATAATATTTTTAAATTCAGGATATTCGATTTGTTTTGTTAAAGGCTGAAAAGTGAATTTATTGGTAGTTGGATTGTATAAATAGCGTTTCATTGGAGAAGTCCAACCAGAGAATGTCATCCATATATCGCTTTTGTTTTCGTTTATAGTCAAAAAAGAAACTGAACCAGCTTGAAATGGCAACTTTAGTTCAATTGGTTTAGGTTTTCCTTTTCCCAGAAAGTAAACTTTTGCCTGAACACCGTTTTCTGTAAGCGAATAATACAAACCATCTTTTGTTAATGTGAAATTTGTGATGCTTCCGTTTTGAGGTTCGTCTACAATTGTAATGGCATTTTTTATTTCGGGACTTGAAATAAGCGATTTAAGAATTTTAAAATTGGAAGCATTTTTAAAAGTGAGATAATAAATGAATTCTTTATCTACGAGATAATTAGTGACTTCGTCATTTTTATCGACTAACATTTTCCATTTTGCAGGAGCATAATTGTCTTTAAAATCTGTAGTATACAATTTAATTCTATTGTCAACCGTCAGGACAAGTCCGTAGTTTTTATTCGAATTTTTATGATAAACATTTACAGGAAATTCTTCGGCACCAATATTAAGTTCGGGATTAGTAATATTCGAAAAAAATTCGATGTCTTTATTAGGATCAGTTTCTAATTTATGATAGTAGACCTTACTGTTTAATAATCGGTTTGGATCGGTAACATTGGACGAGTTTAATCTTGTGTATGTAAATGAATTTCCATCTGGAAGCCATGACGGACTGCTATACCAACATCTGTCAAATACTTCTGGATATAATTTTCCGTCGCTGCTTACAATAAGTAATTCGGCACTTTCTGAACCGCTTGGAGAAATTTCGAGTGCTACTTTATCTCCTTTTTCATTGGGCATTAAAGAACTTATATTGTAATTTACTCCGGCTGATTTTTTATACGTTTCCGGATCAAAAAGTAATTTTTCAGCGCCTTTATATCCAACCCGATGGTATAATTTACTGTTTTCTTCGTTGGCATTACGCTTTAAGTAGAAATAGTTATTGTTTTCTGTAATTTGAAGTTCAGTGATTGTGCTTTCTTTCCTTGCGTCTAATTCTTGAAGTTTTTTAACGAGGTTTTTGCGTTCACTAATTTCATTTAGTTTTTCTCTGGCATAGGTTGAATTGGATTTCATCCAATTAACCACATTTGGGTCTTTTAAGTCTTCAAGATAACGATAAGGATCTTCTATCTTTTCTCCAAAATATTCATCGACAACAATTTTTTCTAATGCAGGCTGTGGTTTGGTTTGCCCAAAATTATATACTACTGAACCTAACAGGGAAGCAATAGCCAAAGTAAATTTAGTATTCATAATTTATCTAGATTGGAAGTAAGACTAAAATGCTAGTAGATTATGGACGCGTAAATGTATAAAATAATTTTAAATAATTAATAATTAGATAGTTGTATTTTTTTTAAGCCAATTGCTCTTGTAGTTTTTTAATATCATCACGTAATTTTGCAGCTTGTAAAAAGTCTAATTCTTTGGCGGCTTTTTCCATAGATTTACGTTTTTCGCGAATCATTTTTTCTAATTCTGGTTTAGATAAATAAGCTGTTTCTGGTTCGGCTGCGACTGATAATGTATGACCTAATTCATATTCAACCAATGGATTTTTGGTAAAAGCGCTATCAATCTTTTTATTTAAAGCTTGAGGTGTAATTCCGTGTTCCGTATTATAGTTAATCTGTTTGGTACGGCGATAAGTGGTTTCGTCGATCGTTTTTTGCATACTTGCTGTAATTTTATCGGCATACATTATGGCTTTTCCGTTTAAGTTTCTTGCTGCACGACCAATAGTTTGTGTTAAAGATCTGTGGCTTCTAAGGAAACCTTCTTTATCAGCATCCAGAATTGCAACAAGCGAAACTTCGGGTAAATCAAGACCTTCACGAAGTAAGTTAACGCCAATTAAAACATCAAAAATACCTTTTCGTAAATCCTGCATGATTTCAATGCGTTCGAGAGTATCCACATCTGAGTGAATATAACGACAACGTATGTTTACTTTGGCTAAATATTTCGCCAATTCTTCGGCCATTCTTTTGGTCAAAGTGGTGACTAAAACTCTTTCGTCGAGTTCGCAACGAACATGAATTTCTTCGATTAAATCGTCTATTTGATTTAAACTTGGTCTTATTTCTATAATTGGATCTAATAATCCTGTTGGACGAATAACCTGCTCAACATAAATACCATCTGTTTTTTGCAATTCATAATCGGCAGGTGTTGCAGATACATAGATTACCTGATTTTGCATGGCTTCAAATTCTTCAAATTTCAAAGGTCTGTTGTCCATTGCAGCTGGTAAACGGAAACCATATTCTACCAGATTTTCTTTTCGGCTTCTGTCACCTCCATACATGGCGTGAACTTGCGAAATGGTAACGTGACTTTCGTCGACTACCATTAAATAATCGTCAGGGAAGTAATCTAATAAGCAAAATGGTCTTGTTCCGGCTTCTCTTCCGTCAAGATATCTCGAATAGTTTTCGATTCCCGAACAATATCCTAATTCCCGAATCATTTCTAAATCGAAATTAGTACGTTCTTCAAGACGTTTGGCTTCAAGATGTTTACCAATTTCTTTAAAATAATCTACTTGTTTGACTAAATCCTGTTGAATTTCCCAAATAGCACCTTGTAGTACATCTGGAGAAGTCACAAACATATTGGCAGGATAAATGGTCAATCGTTTAAATTTTTCAATGACTTGCGAAGTCTTAGCGTCAAAGGATTCTATTTCTTCGATTTCATCTCCAAAAAAGTGAATTCTAAAAGCGTCATCTGCATAACTTGGATATACTTCGACAGTATCGCCTTTTATTCTAAAAGTTCCCGGAGTAAAATCGGCTTCAGTTCTCGCGTATAAACTTTGTACTAAACTGTGTAATAACTTTGTTCTTGAAATTACCTGATCTCTTGAAATTTCAATTACGTTTTTTTGAAATTCAACAGGATTTCCAATACCATATAAACACGAAACCGAAGCAACGACTAAAATATCTCGTCGTCCAGAAAGTAGGGAAGAAGTAGTGCTTAAACGCATTTTTTCGAGCTCTTCATTGATAGATAAATCTTTTTCGATGAAAACCCCTGTTACTGGCATAAAAGCTTCGGGTTGATAATAATCGTAGTAGGAAACAAAATACTCTACTGCATTGTTTGGAAAAAACTGTTTGAACTCAGAGTATAACTGAGCGGCCAAAGTTTTGTTGTGTGCCAAAACCAAAGTAGGTTTTTGCACTTCTTGTATCACATTGGCAACTGTAAATGTTTTTCCAGATCCTGTAACTCCTAATAAAGTTTGATATTTTTCGCCATCGACAATGCCTTGCGAAAGTTTTTCAATAGCTTGTGGCTGATCTCCTTTTGGACTATATTCTGAGGATACTTGGAAATTCATTTTAAGATGCTAAAAAATTAGTTTTGTAAAGATACAAAGTTTGATTTCTATAAAAAAGGGTTGCCACGAATTACACAAATTTTAAAATTAGTTCTAGAAAGCCCCAATGCTTGAACACGTAATCTTGTCATTTCGACGGAGGAGAAATCACACGAGAAGCTCCACTATTTATATTGTAACTATTCTAAAAAATCAATCATCGCGTCATTTACAATTTTAGATTGATCGATTGTTAAAAAATGTCCTGCGTCTTTTATAGTTTCGGTCTTACTGTTGATTAAATATTTTTTTGCTCGTTCTAAGCTTTCTTCTGAATTGATAACATCTTGATCGCCTATTAAAACTAGAACTGGATTTTTGATTGATTTTAATTCATCATTAGAGAAAGGAGTCATTTTTAGCATGCTCGAATTTGATTTAGCATATTTATTGGCCAAATAAAATTGTCGGTTATAAATGGGACTAATTTTTTCAGGATGAGTAGAAAATGTTTTTAATGTTTTGCTGAATTTCTTTTCACTCGGAAAAAGTTTTAGAAGCAGTGCTGATGATGTTTTTCGTGGTTTGTCAATAAATTTTAAGGTTTGCGCCGGACTTAATAAAACTATTTTGTCTACAGAATTTCCTTTTTGAGTTGCCAGTAAAGTAGCGATCCAGCCTCCGCGTGAAGCGCCCACAAGATCAAATTTCTTTAATTTATAATGATCAAAAATTTCATTGTAAAAAAGCACAATTTCGTCTGATGAAAGCGGTTTTGAAGTTAAAGTCGATTTTCCGGGTTCCATAATAAAATCGATCGCGTATATGCGATGATTTTTGGCTAATGCTTTAATGTTCGGATACCACATTGTTGAGCTGGCGTCCATTCCGTGGAGCAAAATTAGGTTTTTTCCATTTTTTGGACCGGCAAAGGTTATATGAGCCGTTCCGAAAGTGGTTTTTATGTTCTCTTCGGAATATGGAATATCCCAGAGTTTTAAAGCTTTGTCGTACGAATTTATATAAGTTTGTTTTTCGGATTTTGTTTTAAAAACATAATCGTCAAATTTTGCTTTTTTAGATGTAGCACAACTAACAAACAAGAATAAAAGAGAAAATTGGAATAGTAATTTTCGCATAGTCATAAAATTCAATTTACATTAAAGGTACGGAAATTGCGGACCGAAAATGTATCAGAATTTTATTTTAAAGTATCAGAATTATACGGTTTTACTTTTTACTGTAAGATGATATACTTGCACTAATGCTAAAATGGCATTTGGAATTATAACGGGTAAAAGCCATTGGTTTACATCTCTGTAATCTTTTAAAAAGATACCGTAAATGACGAAACAGATACAGCCAAACATATTTATAAAACGGATTGTTTTGAGGTCTTTGAGTAAAAAACCGCCCACAATAAAAAATGATGCGAGGTAACCAATATATTCTGCCATGATTTTAAATGAATTGCTTTAAAGTAAATTTACCAAAAACAAATAATAAAATCAATTTTTTGTACTGAAAATCAGAATTTTAGATAGTCCATTTTTGTTGTTGCTCATCCGTTAAAAATGTCCAGGCAACGATACGGCTTGTTTTTTGGCCTTGCGCCATATCGATTGTTTTAATCGAAGAGGCATTTACTTTATTTAAAGTTTTGTAGATGCTCGAAAGATTATCTCTTTTTGAAACTAAAGTGGTAAACCATAAACATTGCATGGCATATTTTGCACTTTCGTAAATCATTTGTGTTACAAAACCAATTTCGCCGCCATCGCACCATAATTCGGCATTGTGACCACCAAAGTTCAAAACCGGATTTGTTTTTTTTCTTTCTTTTGTTAAGTTCGAAACTTTACGTACTGTACTTTGATTTGCATCTTCGGCTGAAGAATGAAATGGTGGATTACACATTGTAAAGGTAAAACGATCTTCGGGCGTTATGATGTTTTTGAAGATGAATCGAGATTCAGTTTGTTGTTGTAAGCTGATAGCATCAATTAATTTTGGATTGGCTTCGATAATTTTACTGCAATTTTCGATCGCTTTTTCGTCAATATCGGTTCCAACAAAACTCCAGTCGTAAATGGCATGTCCTAGAATAGGGTAAATGCAATTGGCGCCTGTCCCTATATCCAAACCTAAAACTGATGATCCTCTTGGAATAACTCCATTGTTGGTTTCAGCTAATAAATCGGCTAGGTAATGAATGTAGTCTGTTCTTCCGGGAATTGGCGGACAGAGATAATTTTTTGGAATATCCCAGTTTTGTATGTCGTAATAGGTTTGCAATAATGCTTTGTTAAGCGCTTTTACTGCCAAGGGATTGCTGAAATCAATCGTTTCAATTCCGTGAATATTTACTGCAACATGCGATTTTAGTTCAGGACAATTCGCGATAAGAAGCTCGAAATCATAACGTGAACGATGTAGGTTTCGAGGATGTAAGTTGTTTTTTTCGGAATTGTCTGTTGCTTTCATTTTGTAAATTTCCGTGCAAAGATAGTCATTCCTTTTTTGTAAAATTCACATTTGATTTCAAGATCAATTCTGTCGTGGTTTTGAAAATCAATTTCTATGTTTATTATTTATTGAAATGTTGATTTTTCTAAGTTTTCTATTAATTGAGCACCTTTTTGCTTGTCACTATATTGCACATATACAGTGAAAACTTTCTGATTAATAAATGCACCATAAACTTCGGTACATATATAAGACTTGTCTGGAAAATTATAATCGAATTTGACTTTGTTGAATTCTAAATTTGCTATTTTGACTTTTTCATTAGAATTATTTCCTGTTATTTTTTGTCCTTTCGAATGAATTTCTTTCATGTTTTTCTTTAAATTAAGAAATGCACTTGACTTTTTTAGATCGAAATCTCGATAAGCCACAAAATAATTTAAACTGTCAAAACTCATTACAACTATTATTTTCGAATTGTCTTCATTTTCTATTTCGTATCCTTTAGCTGTATTTTCTTTGTTTTTTTCTTTTAACCAAGCTTTAGGTTTAATTATAGTACATCCCTCAGGAACATTCATTGTCCAATTAAACTGGTTGTCTTTAAAAGTTTTATTTTGTGCAAAAGAGTAGTTTATAATAAGGAATAATACTAAGATTAATTTTGTTTTCATGCTTTGGTTTTTGAGTTTCTTATAGGTGTTTAAAGGTGATTTTTTAGAAAGATTTTTTGATGAAAAAGGTTGGTCTAGCCCTGATGGAAGCGATATCCTTTTTCTGGCTGCTGTCAGCCGGAAAAAGATATAGCGGACAGCAGGAAATAGCTTCTAATCAAAACATTCCATTAAAAGAAGATCGCCTTCATGATGTGTTATTTTTACAATTCCATCTTTTTCTACAGAATTACTGCTTCCTGTTCTATAACCCATTGTGAGCGTATCATCCTGTAATTCGTATTTTAAATTACTGGAATAAATTCCGTTTACAACACCAATTGGAATTAATGAAATGGGGGTTTCTGCGGTGTACCATTTCTCGAATTTGTTGGGTAATAAGAAAATTTTTGAATGATCGTCGAGAATAACAATTTTAAGCAAATTGCGATATTGTACTAAACTGGTAAGGTTTGTAATAGTATGATCTGCACGCTTTCCGGTTGCCCAAACGACATTTACGGCAGGCATTTTTCGATCGATTAAATAATCAAAAGCTTTCTCTAAGTCGGTTTTGTTTTGGTCTGGCGTATGGACGATTTCGATAGGATATTGTGATGTTTTGTAAATTTCAGGATCAAAACCACGATCAAAATCTCCTAAGAGTACATCAACTTTAATTCCTAATTCTACAACTCTTTCCATTGCAGAATCTAGTACAATAACCAGCGGCGACCATTCGAGCAATTGTCCTAATAATTCTGGATTGCAGGCAGCTCCGTTAGCAATAATTAAAGCGGGTTCCTGATCGTCGCGAACTATATGGTGTGATGACATACTACTTTTTTTTTGAATGTGTTGCAAATGTACAAAAGTTATAGGTTTTGAATTAAAAGGTTTTTACCATTAAGAAATTAAGAAAAATTAAGTTTTGTCTTTCTTTCTTAATGGTAAAGTAAAAACTATTTCATTGCCTTAAAAGCCATAGCATCAACTTCAATTTGCATTCCTTCAATAGCTAATTTGGGTACGGGTATTAAGGTGCTTGCGGGGAATGGTTTGTTTTGCCATATTTTTCTAATTTCTTCATTCCATATTTTTAGTTTTTCGGGCGAATGATCTACAATTAGAATGGTTATTTTCATAATGTTTTCCGGCTTTAGATTATAGCTATCGAGAACTGTCACGATGTTTTTTAGAACTATTTGAGTTTGTTCTCTAAAGCTGTTGCTTAAAGTATGTTCTTTTCCTAGACCACCACTTTGTCCGGAAATGTAAACAAATTGTCCAGGTGTAAAAACTGATGAAGCATGGCTAAAACCATACGGAGTTGGATCGAACAACGAAGATGGATTTTTGAAGGTTTGCGCCTCTGCAGTAAATGCATAAATGGACAATAAGCTAAAAATAAAATGTTTCATGTTGTTGAAATTTTGAATTACTTGCGGGCAAAATTCGCTTAATTCTAATTTCTAAACATTTACATATGTTGAGCGTTTTGAGAAAAGTTTACAGTCTCAGTATTTACTGAAAACTGCGACAGAATACTGTGACTAAAAACTAAAGTAACCTTCTATGATAATTTATTTGTCCTAAATGATACGCCAAATGTGTAGCAAGATGAACCAAAAAGAAACCTGTTGTCATTTCTTTTTCGAAAACAATTTGCGGATAAATGGCTTGTAGATCATTTTCAGTCAACGTATCAAGTGTGTTGTTTACGACTAAAATAGTATTGTTTATTTTACTGATTAATTCTGATCTTGGAATATCTTTTAAAGAAAACTCTAAAGGACGATCTCGAATATATCCTGTTTTTCCAAGTTCGGTACCAATATAGGTATTTATGTTTCCGATGAGGTGTAGGCAAAGATTTCCTGTAGAATTGGAAATGTTTTTGTCGATTAACCAAATTTGATTTTCGTTTTCATACAACTCGATTTCAACTTTTAGTTTATTGAGATCGCGATTAAAAAGGGATTTTAGCGTTTCGATTAACATGGCTCTAAACTTTACTTGTTATTGGAATCCAGATTTCTTCTTGAGAATTAGGATCATCTTTTTTGTATTGATCTCCCATTACAGCAAAATGAGGTCTTTCGTCTACAGTATATTCTGAATTTGGCAACCATTCTACAAAAATAGAGTGGTAAGTTGTATGTGCTTCGGTTGCTGGGCCTTTATGAATAAATACGGCATACAATCCTGCTGGAATTTTTAACGTTTCCATATCTAACGGAATATCGTCAAAATTAGAAACTTCGACTGCGGCCCATTTTTGAAAATTATTGTTGGGATCAAAATTGTCGAAATGATTTAGAGGAAAAACTTCAAGCGAATATAAATTTGTATCGATTGTATTGTTGATTTCTTTGCGTCTGGGCATAAAACCGTTCCATAACTGAAAGGTTTTATTTTCGATAAACGACATATCTATATGTTTACCAATTAGTTTTTTTTCTTTTAGAATTTCAATTCTAGCTTCCATTATTCTTGTTATTGAATTTTGTATTTTTTAGAGTCTGTTTCGCTAAGCGAAAAATAGCCAAGTGGATAATTGGCTTTATCTGTTGTATTGATCACATTTCCTTTTACAGTCGCCGGTGGTGACTGAAAGGGTCCGCCAGCATTACTTCCTGCAATGCTAACTAAGATACTCATGTAGTTGTAGTATTGTTTTGAAATACCATAATGCGTTATTTCGATTTCGTCGCCAGCCTTTAAATCATCATCATCTGTTTGACTAAAATATTCGTTTCCCTGAAAGAATTTATCTTCGCCAACATAGTACGTTGATGTTATTTTATTGGAATACATATATTTATACAAGTAAAAATTATCTGCATCTGGCGGATCATTAAAATAAGCACGAACTTCGATGTCAGTTCCTGTAATTCCTCCGTTATTATTTTGTTCTATATGTGTTATTGGGGCGACAGATTGCATTGTTTCGCTTGCGGTATAAGTATTTCCATTGCTAATAACTGTCAAAGTATATGTTTCGTTAAGGACAGGTTTAAAGGTGGTGCAAACGTAGCGACCTGTTTTTGTAACTTCTTTAAAATTAAATTGTTCGTTTTGACTGTTTTTTACATAAACGGTTGCACCGGAAACGGTAGGAATTACGTTTTGAAAATAGCCTGTTGTTGTGGTTAATTTTATGGTTTGCTGTTTTCCGGTTGTTCCTTTCAGCCAGTTTATAGATGCTTCGATTACCAATTTTGGTGGCGCTGTGTCTAAATTTACATCAACAACTTCTTCGCAACTTGCAAAGAAAATCGATATAAAAAGTACGATTAGTAAGGTTACTTTTTTCATGGTATATCTTTTTTTCTTTTTACAGAATTGGTTTTAAAATTTGAAATTATAACTAACTGCCGGTACGATTCCAAAAATCGAAGTTTGTACCGCTTCGTTTACACCAGTGTCAATATTTTGTCGAAAGTTTATCGAAGCTGCGTTATGACGATTGTATAAATTATAAATACTAAAAACCCATTCGGCTTTCCATTTTCTGTCTTTATTACTTCTAGGGGTCAGCGTTGCTGAAACATCTAAATGATGATAAGCTGGCAAGCGGTTTTCGTTTCGTAAACCATAACTGGGAACTGTAATTCCTAGATATTGGTATTGACCATTTGGGTATGTAACAGGTTGACCGGATTGTAACGCAAAGTTAGCACCAAAAGACCATTTTTCGTTTAAGTTGTATGCGGATGTAATGGCTAAATTATGCGTTTTGTCGTAAGCAGAGCTATACCATTGTCCGTTATTGATACCTGTTTCTTCAGGAGTTCTACCTGGAGTTTGTTGTTGCGATTTTGATAAAGTATAAGAAATCCATCCATTAAGTTTGCCTTCATTTTTCTTCAGCATAAATTCTAAACCATAAGCACGCATTCGGCCGTTTAAAATTACTTGTTCGATGGCGTCGTTGGCAATCAAATCTGCGCCATCGATATAATCCAATCTGTTTTTGATTTTTTTGTAATATGCCTCAACTTCTACAGAATATGCTCCACTATTAATATTTCTAAAATAACCCAACGCGACCTGATCTGCAATTTGAGGTTTGATGTAATTATCACTTGGCATCCAAACATCGAGTGGAGTAGGCGATGAGGTATTAGATATCAATTGAAGATATTGTGCCATGCGGTTATAACTTGCTTTAACCGATTGATCATCATTTATTTGATAAGAAAGGGAAAGGCGAGGTTCGAAATTATTGTAATTCTGAATGACTTTGTTTTTGCTAAAATATTTAGTTGAGGTTGGTGTGCCTTTTTCATAAATCTGCATGTCGGTATTAAAAATAACGGGTTCGTTATTGTCGTAATAATTGATTGTCGACGCGCCTAAACGATAAAATAAACTGTAACGCAATCCGTAAGCGATCGTAATTTTTTTAGAAATTTGATTTTCGGCATCTAAATAAAGAGAGGGTTCAAAAGCATATTTTTTGTCTAATTGATCCGGATTGATTCCTGATGTATCGTTGCTTGGTTTTATAGTTCCAGGATTAAATTCGTAGTAAATTCCGCTTAGACCATAATTTAATTTGAATTTATCTGAGATGTAATTCTTGAAATCGTATTTGATATTGTAGTTTTTAATTCCAGAATCCCATTTGAAACCTACAAAATCTAAGTCTAGACCGTAATAGTAATCGCTATAAATCAAGGATAAATTTGCAAATAACTTATCAGAATATAAATGATTCCAACGCAAATTTAAAGTTGAGTTTCCGTAGATATTCGTGAAACTTTTGTTTAAGCTAAATACATCACGACCAAAATAACCAGATAAGTACAAGCTGTTATTGTCGTTTAGCTTGTAACTTAATTTGGTATTTAAATCGTAAAAATAGGCCGAGTTGTCTTTTTGTTTTTCGGATAGTTTTAGAAACAAATGCGCATATGAAGCTCTTCCTCCAATAAGAAAAGAACCTTTATCTTTTACCAAAGGACCTTCGGCAAGAAGTCGGCTCGAAATTAAACCAATTCCGCCATTCATATGAAATTCTTTGCTGTTTCCGTCTTTCTGATAAATATCTAAAACCGATGAAGCTCTTCCGCCATATCGAGCAGGAATTCCACCTTTATATAGTTTTAAATCTTTTATCGCATCAGGATTAAAAACGGAGAAAAAACCAAATACATGCGACGAATTAAAAATGGTGGCTTCGTCTAATAAAATCAAATTCTGATCGGCACCGCCACCGCGAACATTAAATCCAGAAGCACCTTCTCCAGCGTTTGTAACACCCGGAAGTAATAAAATGGATTTTAGAACATCGACTTCGCCCATAACAACAGGCATTTTTTTTATAGTAGCAATAGAAAGTTTATTGGTACTCATTTCTGGCGATTTGATGTTGATCTTGCCTTTGTTATCTGTAATTACAACTTCTTGAAGTTCTTCGCCGCTTTCGTTTATGGAGAAATTACTTTTTGTATTTTGATTTAATGTAATTGTTTTTTGAAGTGTTTGATAGCCTAAATAACTAATCTCGATTTGATGCTCGCCTTTAGGAATTGTCAGGGAATAAAAACCATATTCGTTAGTTGTGGTTCCTATTTTTAGGTTAGAAATATAAATGTTTACGCCTATTAGGGTTTCGTTATTTTTAAAATCGGTTATCGTGCCACTTAAAGTAAATTTTTCTTGTGAAAATGATGTTAATGATGCTAAAAAAAGAATAAGGAGTATGCCAATTTTTTTTGTAATCATTGTCTTGGTTTTGGTTTTACAAGGTTAAGAATTCTTACTAAATATTGAGGCACAACGATTGTTAAACATTAGTTAAGATAAAAAAAGACAACCATTTAGGTTGTCTTTTGATGGTATTTTAACAAGATACAGCTCAATGAGTATATCGTAAAATGTATTATTTTATTTTAGCAATAATCGAGTTGAATGTTGCACTCGGACGCATAGCTTTGCTTACTAATTCTGGAGTTGGTTGGTAATAACCACCAAGAACTTGAGGTTTTCCTTGCGCACCAATTAATTCAGCATCAATTTTAGCTTCGTTAGCTTCAAATTCTGCAGCAATTGGAGTGAAAATTGCTTTTAATTCAGCATCTTTGTTTTGAGCTGCCAATGCTTGTGACCAGTAATAAGCAAGGTAAAAGTGAGAGCCACGGTTGTCAATTTGACCTACTTTACGAGCTGGAGATTTATCGTTTGCTAAGAATTTATCGTTAGCTTCGTCTAAAGTTTCAGATAAAACAATTGATTTAGAATTGTCTAAAGTTTGTCCTAAATGCTCTAATGATGCACCAAGAGCTAAAAATTCTCCTAATGAATCCCAACGTAAATATCCTTCTTCTGTAAATTGTTCAACGTGTTTAGGAGCAGAACCTCCGGCACCAGTTTCGAACAATCCACCACCATTCATTAACGGAACGATAGATAACATTTTAGCCGATGTTCCTAATTCTAAAATAGGGAATAAGTCAGTTAAATAATCACGTAAAACGTTTCCTGTTACAGAGATAGTGTCTAAACCTTTGATGATTCTGTCTAAAGTAAATTCTGTAGCAGCAATTGGGTTTAAGATGCGAATATCTAAGTTTACTGTATTGTAATCTTTTAGGTATTTTTGAACTTTTGCAATTAATTCTCTGTCATGCGCTCTGTTTTCGTCTAACCAGAAAACAGCAGGAGTATCAGATAAACGAGCTCTGTTTACAGCCAATTTAACCCAGTCCTGAATTGGAGCGTCTTTTGCCTGACACATTCTAAAAATGTCATTAGCTTCAACATTTTGCTCCATTAAAACATTTCCGTTTGTGTCAACAACACGCACAACACCCTCAGCTTTCAATTGGAAAGTTTTATCGTGAGATCCGTATTCTTCGGCTTTTTGAGCCATTAAACCTACGTTAGGAACACTTCCCATTGTTTTAGGATCAAAGGCACCGTGTTTTTTACAAAAGTCAATTGTAGCCGTATATATTCCAGCGTAAGAACGATCTGGAATTACAGCAAGAGTATCTTGTTGTTTTCCTTCTTTATTGTACATCTGTCCAGAAGTACGAATCATTGCCGGCATAGAAGCATCAACAATAACATCTGAAGGAACGTGTAAGTTTGTAATTCCTTTATCAGAATTAACCATTGCAAGAGCTGGTCCGTTTTCGATAGCTTTAGTAATATCAGCTTCAACTTGGGCTTGTTCAGGTCTTCCTGCAATTTTTGCATAGATATCGCCTAAACCGTTTCTTGTGTCAATGTTTAATTCAGAGAATAAAGTTTCGTATTTTTTGAAAAGATCAGCAAAATATACTTCAACGATAGCGCCAAAGATAATTGGATCTGAAACTTTCATCATTGTAGCTTTTAAATGCACAGAAAGTAAAACACCTGCAATTTTTGCTTCGGCAATTGCATCTGCAACAAAGCTTTTTAAAGCTTTTAAGTGCATTACTGAACTATCGATTATTTCACCAGCTTTAAGTGGAGTACTTGCTTTAAGAACCGTTGTTGTACCGTCCTTTGCTACGAATTCAATTTTTACATCATTAGCTTCTGCAACTGTAAGCGATTTTTCACTTCCATAAAAATCACCGTTTGGCATTGAAGCTACTTTAGTTTTTGAGTCAGCAGACCAAGCACCCATTGAGTGTGGATTTGCTTTTGCAAAGTTTTTAACTGCTCTTGGAGCTCTACGATCAGAGTTTCCTTCACGTAAAACTGGGTTTACAGCAGAACCTAAAACTTTAGAGTATTTTGCTTTAATTTCCTTTTCGGCATCATTTTGAGGATCTTCCGGGAAATTAGGAATATTATATCCATGAGATTGTAATTCAGCAATAGCCGCTTTTAATTGTGGTACAGATGCTGAAACGTTTGGTAATTTGATAATGTTAGCTTCAGGTTGTGTAGCTAACTGACCCAATTCTGCCAAAGCATCTCCAGTTTTTTGAGCATCTGTTAAAAACTCAGGAAAATTTGATAAAATTCTACCTGCCAAAGAGATGTCTCTAGTTTCAATTGCAATACCAGCAGTGCCAGTAAATGCCTGAACAATAGGTAAGAAAGAATAAGTCGCTAACAATGGCGCCTCATCAGTTAAGGTGTAATAGATTTTTGAATTCTGTGTCATTTTTTTTTTTTTTTTTTATAATCGTATCGTCAGGGAATGGCGATGTAAAAGGTATATTCGGCTCAAAATGAGCGGAGCAAATATAATAAAAACAGTCCGAAAACGGTATAGTTTTTCTGAGAAATACTGGAATTATCAGATTGTTATTTCGAGGTCGTTAAATTATCAAATTGAAGATTTTGATATTAAAAAATTACGGTTTTAGTATTTCGGAAATTAGAAGCAAAAAAAAACTCGTTTCAAATTACTTGAAACGAGTTTTTTATAACAAAGAGATAAATGATTATCTTCTTTTATCTTTAATCTTAGCTTTTTTACCAGTAAGTTCTCTGAAGTAGAAAATTCTAGCTCTACGTACAGCTCCTTTTTTGTTGATTTCAATTTTTTGTAAAGCTGGTAAGTTTACTGGGAAGATACGCTCAACTCCAATTGCACCTGACATTTTACGAATAGTAAAAGTTTCTGTGTTACCAGAACCTCTTCTTTGAATAACAACTCCTTTAAAAAACTGAGTTCTTGTTTTTTCACCCTCTTTAATTTCGTAGAAAACTGTGATAGTATCTCCAGCTCCAAAAACAGGGAAATCTTTTTTAGCAACTAATTCGGTTTGAACGAATTTCATTAAATCTGCCATGATATCTTATAATTATGGTTTTTTATATAGAGCAACATTCACGGATCTCGCCAGAGGTTAGTCTAATTCGGGTGCAAATGTAGAAAATAATTGTGAATTATAAATTGTAAATTGTAAATTATTTTAAGTTGTTGATAAATTGAGTATTAAGACGTTTTTTTTTGTTTCAGGTTTCAAGTTTCAAGTTTGGATTACGCAATGAAGGAAACCTGAAACAAAACAAACTTGAAACCTGAAACAAAAAATTTACTTAGGTTGCTGCTGGGTAACACAATGAATCATTCCTCCATTTGCATATAAATTGCGAACATCAATGCCAATTACCTTTCGGGATGGGTATAAAGTCTGAATCAATTGGTTGGCAATGGCATCATTTGGGTCATTGTAATTTGGAACAAGAACAACAGTGTTTCCAATATAATAGTTTACATAAGAGCCTTTGTAGCCTAGTTTTTTACTATAAGTGGTTACAACGTTATTCTTAGACAATGGTAGTTTTAAAAAAGTATAAGCTTTACCATTTTTGTCTTTTGAGTTGTATAAAGTTGTAATGTCAGTTTGAGGAACTTCCCAATACAATAAATCGTCTTCGTTCATTGTAACAATTGTATTTACGCTGCCAAATCGTGCAAAACCATCGATGTGCATATCGGTAATTTCTCTTCCTGCTTTGCCATCCAACCAAATAAAGTGTGTTATACCTAAATACTTTTTAAAGTTTGCTTCGGCTTCTAATTGTGTCATTCCGGGATTACGATTCGAATTTAGTATCGCACTTCTGGTCGCTAATAAAGTTCCGTTTCCGTCAACTTCTACAGCTCCGCCTTCATTAATCATAACAGCATTCAAATCTACAACTGTTGTTTTTTGATCTGCTGCAATTTGCGAAGGTATTGTATTGCAATTTGCAAAAGCAACTTTTTTGCCCCATCCATTAAATCCCCAATCCTGAATTACTAATTGATTGTTTTTATCTTTTACGTAAATCGGACCATTATCTCGCACCCAAACATCGTCTGTTTTAAAAATTTTGAATTCAATATTAGATAATGAAATGCCTGCGTCTTTTAATAAAGTGGTAATTCTGTTTTTTTCAGTAACGTCATAAGCGATAATAAATACTTTCTCGCTTCCTGTTAATGATTTCGTCATGGCAACCCAAGTTGCATCGAGATCATTTCTATAATCAATACCATATTGATATTGATGTGGCCATTGCAGCCAAGTTCCTTCATGTGGAGCCGATTCCTCAGGCATTGTGTACATAATCGCTGTATTTATCGATTCGTCTGGTTTTGCAGTTAATTCGTCTTCTTGACACGACGAGAATAATGGTAGTAATAAAACGGTTAGAAATAAGTTCTTCATCTTAGTTGTATATTAAGTTTAGTGTCATATTGTACCGGTAGTTTGACGGGACAAAGGTATTTCTAAAGCGTAATTGCAAAGTTGTCCAAAATGGACAAATTAAATAAGCGGAATAAAAATTGCCGTCAGATAATCAGATGGATTATCACAATTGCCATTGTTTGTTATATATTGTTCGATTACAGGTAAATGAGAAAACTCGACAGTATTATTTAAAAACCAGCCTCCAAAAATTTGCTCATAAGTATCTTCCAGAGTTTCATAACTGCCATGATGGAAAAAACGAGCATATCGACCTCCAAAAATCTTTTTTATCGGAAGACTTTTAATAATAGATTTTGTAACGATACAAGCATCATAGGTGCATTTAGATTTATCGGTAATTAAAATGTCATCAGTTATAATACCAAAGAAATCTGTAAGGGGCTCAGGGAATTCATTTTTTAGTAAAACATCCCAAAGTTCTTCTATTTCGGGATTGATATAATAAGTTTTGCAACTCGAATAATAAACTGTTATCTCAGGAATAAAAGTTATTTCGGGTTCTAAAGTATAGTAAATTACTTTTTGAGGATGAATATCATTTAATAAAATTTCTTTTTGATGTCGCGCTAGAGAAGGAGAGTAATTGAAATGTTTTTTGAAAGTTTTTGAGAAAGACTGTACATCTGCAAAACCTACTTCAAGGGCAATATCCGAAATTTGTTTCTTAGAATATAGAAGCTTTTTATAGCCGTTTTCGACTTTCAATCTGGTTTGATATGCACCAATTGTTTCCTTAAATAAAGAATAAAAAACACGCTGCAAATTTCGGTAAGAATAACTGGAAATATCTTCAAGAGCGCTTATTGAGATAATTTGATTGTAATGCATCTCAATGTGATTCCGGGTATTATAAATGCGTTTTAGATTAAAATCATTCATTTTTGTCCAGTTTTACAGTCGCAGTATTCAGTCGCAGTTTACAGTTGCGGTTTACAGTTTTCGGTCGCAGTACTCAGTCGCAGTTTGCAGTGCGTTGAGACTAAATACTGTAAACTGCGACTGAATACTGAAAACTCTTTAATGTCCTTCCAACAAATCAGGCCTTCTGTTTTTAGTATGCTCAAATGCCATATCCTCGCGCCATTTGTCAATTTTAGCAAAGTGACCGCTGGTTAAAACTTCAGGAACTTTCCATCCTTTATAATCTGCTGGTCTTGTGTATATAGGTCCCGAAAGTAAATTATCTTGAAAACTATCTGTTAAAGCTGAGGTTTCGTCACTTAAAACACCAGGAATTAATCGGATTAAAGCATCGGATAAAACCAATGCACCTAGTTCTCCTCCAGATAAAACATAATCTCCAATCGAAATTTCTTTAGTAATAAAATGATCGCGAACACGTTGATCTACACCTTTATAATGTCCACATAGAATAATAATATTTTCATACATCGACATTGTATTGGCCATTTTTTGATTTAGCGTTTCTCCATCAGGCGACATATAAATGATTTCGTCATATTCGCGTTCGCTTTTTAAATGTGTAATACACGCATCAATTGGCTGAACAGTCATAACCATTCCAGCGCCACCGCCAAACGGATAGTCATCGACACTTTTTTGTTTGTTTGTAGTATAATCTCGTAAATTATGAAAATGTACTTCAACCAGACCTTTGTCTATGGCACGTTTCATAATCGAAGCCTCAAACGGGCTTCTTAATAATTCTGGCAAAATCGTAATAATGTCAATTCGCATTTTTTTTCTTCAAGAGTTCTAAGCCGCAAAGATACAAAGTTAATATTTGACAAGTTTAAAGATTTAAAAAATGAGAAATGATTGTTGTAAAGTGAACTCAAAAGTATAGTTATATTACATCTAGATTATATTTTGTTTAATAATGAATTGATAAACATTATTATACCTGTTAATAAATAAAAACTACTTATTTTTAACATTGAATAACAACCAGAACCAACATTAATGATTTATGAAGAAAAAATTACTTTTAATAGCAATGCTTGTTGCAATTGTATCATGCTCAGACATGAAAAACACCTCAGAAAACTGGGTTGGTAAGACAAAAAGCAGCCTTATAAAAAACTGGGGGCCACCAATAAGGTATATGGATGATGGCCAAAAAGGAGAAGTACTTGTTTACGCGGAACAAATTTATGCAAATTCTAAAAATGCTGAAGGTTCCAGAATTGCAGGTCCAAATTATTGGAGTTACTCTTATGTATATGTTAACAAGGAAGGAAAAATTTATTCATGTCGAAATGAAAAACAAAAAAATCCACCACAACAAATCGTGTTAAGTAAATAATTGTTTTCCCATCAGTTTTATTTTCAATTGATAAAAGTAAGATATTAATTAAAGAAATTTTATTATATTTAATTCTTTAATTAATTGAATTTTAGTCAAATAAAGCTGATGGAAAAAATGTTTACAATACTTTTTGCAGCCTTAACACTTGCATCTTGTAACAATCAAAATCAATCAAAAGTTATGGAAATTAGTAGAAATGAAAAAATAGTAAAACAATATTTTGAACATTTTAATAATCATGATTGGAAGAAAATGTCCGAAATGTACACCGAAACGGTTGATTTTAAAGATCCGTCACTAGGAACTGGTATTGTAAAGCAGTCACGTCAGCAAATTAAGGACAAATATGCAGAGTTAAATAAAGTTTTTCCTGACTTACACGACAAAGTAATTCAAATTTATCCATCGGGAGAAAAACATATTATTGTTGAATTTGTTTCGACAGGAACTGCGCCTGATGATTCGAAATTTGAGTTGCCAATATGTACTATTTTCACAATCGAAAACGGACTAATCACTAAAGATTTCTCTTATTTTGATAATTTTGAAGAAGAAGAAAAATAGATAACATTGTTGAAGCTCTCCAAAAGGAATAAACCTCCAAAAAATTAATGAAAAAAATAATTTTCTTTTTATTAGTATTATTTTGTTCCTGTAACAAAGAAAAAACAAAAGAAACTCCAAAAGAGATCCCAAAAGAAATTCCTAAAGAAGCGTCATACTTTAAGCAAATCAAAAGTAATGATGTTAAATTGGCTGAACCTGTTTATGGTGATTGGCTGTTTTCTCATAAAGAAAAAGGACAAAGTTTTGAACAATATTTTAGGTCTAAACATGTTTGTCCAACAGCAGAAGCGAATATTATTTACTTACAACCAATAGGAAATTTTAATGCTTTGCAAAAGAAACAAATTCAACTTACTAATGAATATTTAGAAATTTATTTCCAATTAAAAACCAAAACTTTAAAGCCTATTTCTAATGATGTAGTTCCAAATTCTTCCAGAAGAATGATTGCTGAAGGTCATGAACAATTATTAGCAGGTTATCTTTTAAATGATGTATTGAAAGAAATAAAACCTTTAAATAGAATTGCTTTAATGGGACTTTCTGAACTGGATTTGTATCCTAAGCCAGAATGGAATTATGTTTTTGGTTTGGCTTCTTATCACGATAAAGTGGGCGTGAGCTCGATTTATAGATTACAGGATGGCGAATTAACTGCTGAGAATTTTAATTTATGTTTATCGCGATTGCTAAAAATAAGCTCTCACGAAATTGGGCATATGTTTGGTTTGCATCATTGTACAACTGCAAATTGTGTTATGAATGGCACCAATAATATGGGTGAAACAGATAGGCACTCTATACGATTATGTTCTGTTTGCCAAAGAAAACTAAATTCCTGTATACCATATGATAATAAAAAGAGATTAACTGATTTAGAAATATATTTTAAGAAGAATGACTTAATTGAAGGATTTGAATCTATGAAAAAGGATATTGAAGTTGTTCAATAAATAAAAATGTAAAAAGAGAGTTTACGCTTTAAATCCTCATAAAAAATTTTGAAAGTCAATATAGAAAATGATTACAAGAAGAAGTTTTATTATAAATACCAGTATGGCAGCAACAGCAGTTCTAGCTTTGCCATCATTAGCATTTACTATGAATAAAAAAGAAGTTGGATTACAGTTGTATACTTTGCGAAACGAAATTTCTAAAGATGTGAAAACAACTCTCGAAAAAGTTGCAGCTGCCGGATTTACAACTGTCGAAATGTATGGTTTTTCGATAAAAGAGCAGTTTTGGGGATTGTCTGCAATTGAACTTAAAAAAGTGTTAGACGCAAACAATTTAAAAGCTGTAAGCGGACATTATAATTTAGGAAGTTTTCTTTATGATGGAAACACTGCCGAACTTATTGCGGCAATTGAAGCGGCAAAAGTCTTGAAAAGTGAATTTCTAACAATTCCCTGGATAGATGAGCCTTTTAGAAAAAACATAGAAGATTATAAAAAGATTGCTTCAAGGTTAAATGAAGCCGCAAAAATGTGTCAAAAAGCAGGTTTAAAATTAGCGTACCACAATCACGATTTTGAATTTCAAAAACACGACGGAATGACGGGGTATGAAATTTTATTACAAGAAACAGACAAAGATTTGGTGTTTTTTGAATTGGATTTATATTGGGTAGTTCGTTCAGGAAATGATCCAATTAAATTGTTTGAAGCAAATCAGGATCGTTTTAAAATGTGGCATGTAAAAGATATGGATAAAATAAATCCAGCTTTAAATACCGAAATTGGTTCAGGTTCGATTGATTTTAAAACTATCTTTAAGGAAGCCAAACACTCTGGAATGAAACATTTTTTTGTAGAGCAGGAGAATAACTACGGAGGCAACTCGTTTAAATCTATTCAGACAAGTTTTGATTTTATTTCTAAAAATTTGATTTAAAAATAAAACAATCAAAAACCTTATTTTTGTAGCAATTCAATAAAAAAAGCAAATATGCAAAGTTTCGGGACAAGCAAAGAATTTATAAAAGGAGATGAAATCGAGTGGGAAGTAGTTGGAGAAGGAATCAAACGTAAGATTCTTGCCTTTGATGATCGAGTAATGTTAGTAAATGTTCATTTTGAAAAAGGTGGAATTGGTACTTTACACGAACATTATCATACACAAGTAACATATGTTTCCAGCGGTAAATTTGATGTAACGATTAATGGCGTGACTCAAACTTTAAAAGAAGGAGACAGTTTTTACATTCCGCCACATGCGATTCATGGAGTAGTTTGTTTAGAAAGCGGTATGCTTACTGATGTTTTTAGCCCTGCAAGAGAAGATTTTTTTAAATAGAATTAAATAAAGAAAATCCGTTAATATCCGTGTTTTCGCGATGGCGAATCCGTTTAATCAGCTTCATTTTGTGGAATACTGATGAAGTAGATTCGCCATCGCGAAGACGTAGATTTACACAGATTTTATAAAAAAAATAACTTTAATAATAAGTCTAGATTAAATATTGATGGTATTTTTGCAAAATGAATTTATCCAAAACGAATGTCTTATTTATGGCAGCTTGCACTGGACTTATAGTTGCAAATCTTTATTACTGCCAGCCCTTAATTGTTTTAATTGCTAACGAATTTAAAATTCCTGAAGCCAGCGCGGGAACAATAACCTATTTGACCCAAGCGGGTTATGCTATTGGACTATTTTTTATGGTTCCGCTGGGCGATAAAATCGAGCGAAAAAAACAAATTCTGATTACCACTTTTGCATCTGTAATTGCATTAATAATCGCAGCAACTGCAAAAAGCTTTTTCCTTTTACAAATAGCATCTTTGCTTATAGGGATCACCTCTATTGTGCCACAGCTTATTTTGCCTTTGGCAGCGTCTTTAAGTGCACCGGAGCAACGCGGAAAAGTCGTTGGTACCATAATGAGTGGTTTGCTTGTGGGGATTTTACTCTCAAGAACTTTAAGCGGATTTATTGGTCAGATTTTAGGATGGAGATCAATGTTTTATATCGCTGCCGGAATTTGTTTACTTATCTTTTTTGTAATTCAGAACAAATTCCCAGTCAATAAACCTCAGTTTCAAGGAACTTACGGACAACTAATTAGTTCTCTTTTTACACTAATAAAAACACAACCCGTTTTGCGCGAAGCCACCATGATTAATGTGTTTAGTTTTGCTCAATTTGGAGCATTCTGGACCACAATGGTATTATTGCTTTCGGGAGAGCCGTTTGGTTTTAACAGTGCCACAATTGGATTGTTTGGTATTGTTGGAGCATCTGGGGCTTTAGCAGCGCCACTTGTTGGAAAAATGGGAGATAAAGGAGGTTCAAGAGTAGCAGTAGGTTACGGCTGTTTGTTAATCTTAATAAGCTTTTTAGTGTTTTATTTTTCAATAGAGAGCGTGATCGGAATTGCAATCGGAATTGTTTTTATCGACATTGGAATTCAAGGTGTTCACATTTCAAATCAAACCAGAGTTTATTCATTATTACCAGAAGCACGAAATAGATTAAATACAGTATTCATGTCGTTTAGTTTTTTAGGAACAGCGGCCGGATCTGCTTACGGTTTGTTTTTATGGAAATTTGGAGGATGGCACGCTGTAACTATCGGATGTGTTGCTTTATCAATATTATCATTTGTAGTTTACGGACTTACTTATAAATCAAAATCTAAAAAATAGAAAGGACAAATTGATATAAAATTAATTTGTAAATTTGCAATTAAATTAAAAATAACAACAATGGAAAACGGAATATACGCTAAATTCAATACTAGTAAAGGTTCGATTTTAGTAAAACTAACACACGACTTAACACCTGGAACCGTAGGGAATTTTGTAGCTCTTGCAGAAGGAAATATGGAGAATAAAGTAAAACCTCAAGGACAAAAATTCTATGACGGATTAACATTCCATAGAGTAATTCCTGATTTTATGATTCAAGGTGGATGTCCAAAAGGAACAGGAACAGGAGATCCAGGTTATAAATTTGATGATGAATTTCACCCAAGTTTAAAACACGATCGTCCGGGAGTATTAGCAATGGCAAATTCAGGACCAGCAAGTAATGGTTCTCAATTTTACATTACTCACGTTCCAACTTCTTGGTTAGATAATAAACACACAGTATTTGGTCATGTTATTGAAGGACAAGATATCGTTGATGCTGTTGCTCAAGGTGATGCTTTAGAAAGTGTTGAAATCCTTAGAGTAGGAGAAGAAGCTGAAAAATGGAATGCTATCGAAGCTTTTGTAGGTTTAAAAGGTGCTCGTTTAAAAAGAGATGCAGCTTTAAAAGCAGAATCTGAAGCAAAAATGGAGCAATTAGCTGCAGGTTTTGATAAAACAGATAGTGGTTTACGTTATAAAATGATTAATAAAGGAGAGGGTAAAAAAGCTGAAGCAGGTAAAACAGTTGCAGTTCACTACGAAGGATCTTTAGAGAATGGAAAAGTTTTTGATTCTTCTTATCCACGCAAAAAACCAATCGAATTTAGATTAGGTCAAGGTCAGGTTATTGAAGGATGGGACGAAGGTATTGCTTTGTTACAAGTAGGAGACAAAGCTCGTTTCGTAATTCCATCTGATTTAGCTTACGGAGCTGCTGGAGCAGGAGGAGTTATTCCGCCAAACGCAACATTGATTTTTGATGTTGAATTAATGGAAGTTAAATAAGAATTTCAGATACAATTTAGTATTGTTTTAAATAATAATCCCGTTCGCTTGCCGAATGGGATTTTTTTTATATTTACTTAAAAATATAGAAAAACGATGAAAGCAAAAATCTTAATCCTAGCCGCTGTAGTGTTGCTTTTAGCATCATGTGGAACTAAAAAAGCTTCACCAGCTACACCAGCTACTCCAACAGTTACTGAGGCTGCAAAAGCTACTGAATTAACACCGGCATTAGCAGAAGGTAAAAACCTGTATGAAAACAGTTGTGCAAGATGTCACAAATTGTTTGAGCCAAAGCAATTCACACAAGAAGAGTGGAAACCAATTTTAGTAAAAATGCAGAAAAAAGCGAAGTTAGATGATAGTCAAATGGCTTCGATTTCAAATTATATAACTTCTCAATTGTAAGAAGTTGTTACTGTAGATTAATAGAAACTATTCGGTAATTATTTTATTGGATAGTTTTTTTTGTGTTTAAAAACAGGACATAAAAAAACACCGTCACGAGTGAGGTGTTTAATAAAATTAAGAAACGTTTACAGAAGGATTGTTAACCGCAATTATTTTTAAAGTTTTTATTCCAGCCGGTAATTCCCAATCGACTTCGTCATTTTCTTTAAAACCAATGATAGCTACACTTAAAGGCGCTAGAATTGAAATTTTTCCTTCTTTTACATCTGAAGAAGAGGGAAGAACAATCTGAATTTTCATTTGTTTATTAGCCTTTACATCTTCAATTGTTACATAAGAGTTGATTCTCACAATCGAGTTGTCTAATTCGTCTTCTTTGCTAATTACAGCGCGATCTAATTCTTGCGAAAGCTGATTCGCTTCTTTAGCGTTTGTTGAATTTTTACTTTTTAAGATCAGTTCTCTTAAAAAATTATAATCTGTTTTACAGAAAGTGGGTGTTGGTTTCATAGCTATGTTTTATTTTTATTATTAAAATTTATTTTTGAATGTAAAATGTTCGTGTGATTTCTTTACAGGCATATAAAAGCACAATACTATTTCCAATTACATATATGTAAATTGGAGTTTTTTGAGTAATTATGTTTTTGGAATTTTTTTATTGAAAAAACCAGAAAATTATTTGAGAGAGAATTTACTCTTTCAAATAAAATAAATGATTAAATCGTGGTATAAATCCTCCGCCTGAAAGAAGAAATTGAAATAGACGGAGGCCTAATTGATAAAGGCCTTACTATGTGAAATAAATACAGCAGTAAGTGGTCTTCTTGTAAAAGAAAACAACAACGTAAAAACTGTAAATATATTTATAGTGCTCACAATGAGTATAATTAATTTGATCTGCAAAGATAGACAAACTTTTTTAAATAGCTAATTTCTTATTTCCATTTGATGCCACAACCAATACTTGGCTTCTGAATTTCGTTCAAACTTCGGTTATAAATAAGGGCATCAATTGCACTTCTAAGGTCACTTCCGCTTAACGGAATTCCATTTCCAGGTCTTGAATCGTCTAATTGACCGTGATAAAATAATCGGTTTTGACTGTCAAATAAGTAAAAATCTGGTGTACAGGCAGCATCATAAGCTTTGGCAACTTCCTGATTTTCGTCGAATAAATAAGGAAAATCTATTTTGTTTTTAAAAGCAAATTCAGTCATTAATTCTGGCGCATCCTCGGGATATTTTTCAATATCATTACTAGAGATTGCTACAACGCCAAGTCCTTGTACACGATAATCATTAGCAATCATAACTACTTCTTTAATTACATGAAGTACAAAAGGACAGTGATTACAAATAAACATGACAAGCGTACCTTTTGATCCCTTCAAATCTTCAAAAGAATATTCGTTATTAGAATTGGTATCTTTAAGATGAAAATCTGGAGCAATTGTTCCTAGCGGAATCATATTTGAAGGAGTTCGTGCCATTTTATATAGAATAAGTTATTCAAATTTAACTTTAAAATTCTGTAAAAAAAAGCTCGAAACTATAAAAAATACCCAAAGAAGCTTTTATTAAAATAATAAACTCCTTTGAGTGTTTATTTGAGAATAAATCGAAATTTACGAATTTAAAAAGTCGAGTAAATCTTTATTTAGTTTGTCTTTTGCGGTATAAAATAAGCCATGTGGAGCACCATCATAAACTATGAAAGTATTATTTTCGATCGCTTTGGCTGTTTTTTCTGAACTAATTTCAATTGGAACATTTTTATCATCATTTCCATGAATTATCAAGGTAGGAACTTTAATAGTTTGTAGTTCATCTCTAAAATCTGTATTATTTAAAGACTCTGCACATTTTAAGGTTGCTCTTGGCGAAGCTAAAGCACATAGATTTCTGTAGTATTCGAGTAGAGGCGTGCTTAAAGGTTTGTTGATAATGTTGATACCAAAAAATATTTTACCAAAATTATCCAAAAAGCCAATTCTATCCTCTTTAATTGCCGCTGCCGTTGCATCACCTTTTTCCTTTGGTCGACCTTCAGGATTATCTTCTGTTTTTGCTAAAAATGGAATAATAGACGAAATTAAAACAGCTTTTTTAACCCCTTTCCCTTCATAACGACTAAAGTAGCGAACAACCTCGCCACCGCCCATTGAGAACCCAACAAGTGTAACATTTTCTAATTGAAGTTGCTCAATAATCTCTTTTAAATCGTCAGTTAAAGTATCATAATCATAGCCATTATAAGGTTGCGATGATTTACCAAAACCACGTCGATCATAAGCAATTACACGATAATTATTTTCTACCAGAAAATCGATTTGATATTCCCACATTTCATTCGAAAGTGGCCAACCGTGAATCAAAATTACAGGCTCTCCTTTTCCATAATCCTTTACATACAGTTTAACATTCTGGGCTGTTTCAATATATTTATCAGAATTTTGTTGTTGAACATCAAAATCCAGATCACGTAAAGCTGCGTTGGTATTTATTAAACTATTTTCCATTTTATATTTTTTTAGTGATGACTTCGCGGTTTTATTTGTAAAATTAGAAGTATAGCTAAAAAAAAGATTATAGAATTAGTGCTAACAATTACAAAATTAATAGGTTTGTAATGAAACAACATTGAAAATACAAAAATGGATTTAACCTGGAACGAATTTGAAAGAACCGATATGCGTATCGGAACCATTATAGAAATAAATGATTTTCCTGAAGCTAGAAAGCCGGCTTATCAACTTACCATCGATTTTGGGGCAGAAATTGGTATCAGAAAATCATCGGCACAAATAACAAAACGTTATCAAAAAGATGATTTGCTAAACAGGCAAATTGTAGCTGTTGTCAATTTTCCTAAAAAACAAATAGGTAAATTTATGAGCGAATGCCTGGTTCTTGGTGCCGTAGGCGAGGAGGGAGACGTGATTTTACTAGCTCCGGATTTTAAAATCGAAAACGGACTTAGGATTGGATAATTTAGTTTTTAGTCTCAGTTGCAGTTTCCAGTCTTAACTGCGATTGAAAACTGCAACTGAGAACTATTTTACTTTATCAATTAACTGCTGTAAAATCAATTGCCCTTCTTCCCAATACTTTAAATCAGAATCAGAGTTGATGTGTCCTTGTTGACCAACATTTACAAAATCACTTCCCCAATTTTTGGCAAAATATTGCTTTCTTTCAAAAGAAGCATAAGGATCATTTTCGCTTGCTACAACTATTGAGGGGAATGGTAATTTATAAAGTGGCATTGGAGCGAAATTGCGAATAACATCTGGTGTGTGTTGAGGTGAATCTACGTCGGCAGGAGCGACTAATAATGCGCCAATAATATTGGGGTTATTATTTGTTTTTGCCCAATGCAATACTAAGGAAACCGCTAAACTGTGCGCTACCAAAATTGTTGGACTTTTCAATTTTACAACCTCTTCGTTTAATCGTTCGATCCACTCTTCACGAATAGGTTCATCCCAATTATCCTGAACTAAGCGTATTGAATTTTCAAATTTTTTATGCCAAAAGGTTTGCCAATGTTTATCTCCGGAATTTCCAAGTCCGGGTAGTATCAGTATTTGTGTTGCCATTTCTGGGAATTTTTATTTTAAAATATTTGAATCTCTGATTTTTAGATTACAAATCTAAAATCGACTAAATTTATAGAGTTTAAATATATAAAAAAAGTCCAAAATGTAAAACATATTGGACTTGTACTTTTTTAAAAAGTTATTTAGGACTAGATATCGTCAAAATCAATATCAGTAAAGCTTGATCGTTGCCCTTCTGGTTTGTCAGAACCGTATTCTTTTTTAAAATCTTTTTGATGTCTTTCAGAGATTACTTCTTCGCCTTTGTGGTTCAAGACATACGAAGTCATTTCTTCTAGTATTTCAGCAAAAGCACTAAAATCTTCTTTGTACAAGTAAATTTTGTGTTTTTTAAAATGAAACGAACCATCTTCTTCGGTAAATTTTTTACTTTCAGTAATTGTAATATAATAATCGTCAGCTTTAGTAGCTCTTACATCAAAGAAATAAGTTCTTCTTCCTGCTCGTAATACTTTAGAAAAAATCTCTTCTTTTTCTAACATGTCATTTTCTCTCATAATACGTTCTATCACTTTTGGAATTAATAGTACTCAAAAATCATAAAAAATTATCTATTACGCAACAATTAAAGTAATTCTTTTTCCGAAAGTTGTTTTAAATACAAAGATGAATAATAGCCGCCTTGATTTATTAATTGATTATGAGAGCCTTGTTGTATAATTTTTCCGTCTTCTAAAATGATAATTTTATCCGCATTTTTTGCTGATGAAACACGATGACTTACAATAATTGTTGTTTTGTCTTTGCAAATTTCGAATAGGTTATTTAATATCGTTTCTTCGGTTTCTGTATCTACTGCTGATAAACAATCATCAAAAAGTAGAATCGCTGGATTTTTTATAATTGCTCTCGCGATAGACACACGTTGCTTTTGTCCGCCCGAAAGCGTGATTCCTCTTTCTCCTAAAATAGTATCGTATTGTTTGTTAAATGCAATAATGTTATCATGAACCACAGCATTTTTGGCAGCTTCAATCACTTCTTCGTCAGTAGCGTTTTGATTGCCAAATTTGATGTTATTTTTTATAGTATCAGAAAATAAGAATTCATCTTGAGGTACAATTCCAATATTGTTTCGCAAATCATTTAAGTTCAAAGTGCTAATTTCATTTCCATCAATTGTGATTCTTCCGTCCGTAACATCATACAAACGAGAAATTAAAGATAAAATAGTCGATTTTCCGGAACCCGTTTTTCCTAAAATGGCTAAAGTTTCTCCTTTTTTTACCGTAAATGTTACATTTTTCAGCGCTTCAATATTAGTATCTTCATACGTGTAGCTTACATTTTCAAAAGCAATTGAACCTTGAATATCCGAGTGATTTTCGTTTTTGTTTTTGATTTCCGGTTCCAATTTCAAAAATTCATTCAAACGTTTCTGAGATGCTTCAGCTTCTTGAACCATTGATGAAACCCATCCCAAAGAGGCAACTGGCCAGGTTAACATATTTACATATAAGATAAACTCTGCAATAGTACCAATATTCGGAATCGTTCCGTTGATGTACATAATCCCTCCAAAATAAATGACAACCAAATTACTGATTCCAATTAAAGCAATCATCAAAGGACCAAATAAGGACTGAACTTTGGCTAAATCTAAGCTCTTCTTTTTGCTTTCGTCTGCAAGAGCCACCATATTATTCTGATGTTGATTTTCTAACGAATATGCTTTTATAACGCGAATACCCGAAAATATTTCTTGCGAGAAACTGGAAACTTTCGATAAATATTGCTGAAAAGTTGTACTACGCTTATTGATTTCTGAACTCAGTTTAAATATACAGTAAGATAATATTGGTAAAGGAAGTATAGTATATAAGGTTAGTAAAGGCGAAACATTATACATATATATGATAACGATCGCAAAACGTATAAAGGTATTGATCGTGTACATAACGGCCGGGCCAACATACATACGAACTTTAGAAACGTCTTCGCTAATACGATTCATTAAATCTCCAGTACGGTTTTGTTTGTAAAAGTTTTGCGAAAGATTCTCATATTGCTTAAAAACCTCATTTTTTAAATCAAATTCAATATGACGCGACATCACGATTAAAGTTTGACGCGTTAAGAAAAGAAAAAAACCTGAAATTATTGCAGTGACTATGATTATTAGAACGTTATGGATTAAATCCTGGCGGTAAGAATCAATGATTATCTGTGATGCTCGATCTGCGGCTGGCAACTTATCGAACTTCTCGATTGAATTTAAAGACTTACTAATAAGCTTTGGAGTGAATAAAGAGAATATTTGTGAGATTATAGCGATTAAAATTCCTAATGCGAAACTATATTTATATTTGATGAAATATTTGTTTAAATAGCTTAATTCTTTCATTTTTTTAAGAGATTCAATGATGAAATGTTTTGATTTTGTAAATTATTATGAATAAAAATTAACGGAAAGTATAATTTTATCAAAACAAAACGATTGTTATATTGTTATTTTAAAGATAAAAAATTAGCACATGTATATTTTTTGTTTAAGTTTGAGATGTCTTTTTGACAAATTCATAATTTATAACTAAATAAATACTATCGCTATGGATGCAACTTTCGCAACTGGAAAGGAACTTCAAAAAATGGATCCTGTTTTTGGCCAATTATCTTTTGATGATCACGAACAAATTGTTTTTTGCAATGACAAAGATACAGGTTTAAAAGCAATTATCGGTATTCATAATTCGGTTATGGGGCCAGCTTTAGGAGGTACAAGAATGTGGAATTACAATACTGAATGGGAAGCATTAAACGATGTTTTGCGTCTTTCAAGAGGTATGACATATAAATCTGCCATTACCGGATTAAATATTGGTGGAGGTAAAGCAGTAATTATTGGTGATGCTAAAACGCAAAAAACACCTGAATTAATGCGTAAGTTTGGAGAATTTGTTCACTCTTTAGGAGGTAGATATATTACTGCTGAAGATGTTGGAATGGAGACTAAAGATATGGACACTGTTAGAGATGTAACGCCTTATGTTACTGGTATCTCTGAAGAAAGAGGTGGCTCAGGAAATCCTTCTCCTATAACAGCTTACGGTGTTTATTTAGGAATGAAAGCTGCTGCTAAAAGTCAGTTTGGTACTGATGTTTTGGATGGTAAAAAAGTTTTAGTTCAAGGAATTGGTCACGTAGGTGAAGCTTTGGTTGAGTATTTAACTAAAGAAGGAGCTATCGTTACTATTACAGATATTAATGAAGAAAGATTACTTCAGGTTGCTGCAAAATATAATGCTGCAATTTATACAGGTAATGATTTGTATACTGCAGATGTTGATATCTACGCGCCATGTGCAATGGGAGCAATCATTAATGATGATACAGTAAACAAAATTAAAGCTAAAGTTATTGCTGGTGCCGCAAACAATCAGTTGGCAGATGAGAATGTTCACGGTTTAAGGTTACAAGAAAGAGGTATTTTATATGCTCCTGATTTCTTAATCAATGCTGGTGGAATTATCAATGTTTATGCTGAATTAGAGCATTACGGTAAGGCCGAAATCATGACAAAAACCGAAAATATCTACAATACTACTTTAGAAATTATCGATTATGCTGTGAAAAACGGAATGACAACTCATAAAGCAGCGCTTACAATTGCTCAAAATCGTATCGATGCGAGAAGAATTGAGAACGCAGCTAAAAAGTAATTTTTAGTTTACAGTTTACAGTTTACAGTCCCAGTCCCAGTTTTCACTTTTGAAAATTGTGACTGGGACTTTTTTATGCCCTTCTAGTGAAAACTGAGACTGAAAACCGCGACTTTTTTAACCACTTTCTGCAGTATTGAAAACTGAGACTGATAACTGTGACTAAAAATTGCGAATTAATTTTAATATAAGGATTGAAATTGCTAATTTTGCAGACTAATTTTTAAATGTTCTTACAAGGTGGTAAATAGAAGACACATACGCGTTAAAGTAATGCAATCCATTTATGCAATGCATCAAAGCGGTTCTGACAATATGGAAAAAGAAGAGAAATTTCTTTTTTACAGCATTGATAATATTCAGGACTTATATCTTATAATGCTTTCTTCATTGATTGAAATTTGCAAAAAAGAATCTGTTTTTTTACATCTTTCAAGTAAAAAACATCTTGCAACTGCTGCAGAACGTAATCCGAATGAAAAATTTATCAATAACAAAATTTTTCAACTTCTTGCCGAAAGTAATTCTCTAAGTATTGCTTTAGAAAATCGTAAAATCAACAATTGGTCTTTAAATGATGATTATATCATTTTACTTTTAAATGATATTAAGTCAAGTGATTTGTATGCAAAATACATGAGCACAACCACAAATACTTTTGAAGAAGACAGACAATTTCTAATTGATTTGTTTGCTGATGTAATTGTTCCAAATGAAAAATTGTATGAGTATTTAGAAGATGATAAATTGACATGGGTTGATGATATTCCGGTTGTAAATACACATATCATTAAACAATTAAAAGCAATTAAAACTCAAGATCCAGACGATTTTAGAGTACCAAAGTTGTATAAAGATGTTGAAGATAAAGATTTTGCAAAAGATTTATTTAGAAGAACAGTTTTAAACGAAACTATTTTTGCAAAAGAATACGATGATAAAACACCAAATTGGGACAGTGAAAGGATTGCTGAAATTGATACTATTATCTTAAAAATGGCAATTTGCGAATTCTTGAAATTCCCTTCGATTCCAGTAAAAGTAACTCTTAACGAATATTTAGAAATTGCAAAAGAGTATTCTACACCAAAAAGTAGTATTTTTATCAACGGAATTTTAGATAATCTTGTTAAAGAGCTGACAGCTAATAAAAAGATGATTAAAGTGGGTAGAGGTTTAATGTAAGATTGGAAAAACTCTAATTTTTTTAAATTCAAAATTTAAATATTGTCGCTCTAAGCGTCTCTAGGCTTCGTGAGAAGATTTAAAACATAATATTAATAACAAAAAATAAAAACTGAATACTATGCAAGATTTAATGAAATTTGCTCCTTATTTACTAATGTTTGTAGTGTTGTATTTCTTCATGATTAGACCACAACAAAAAAGAGCAAAAAACGAAAAAGAATTTGAAAGCGGCCTAAAAGTAGGTGATAAGATAATTACAAAAAGTGGTTTTCACGGTAAAATTGTTGAGCTTGCAGAAACAAGTGCAATTATCGAAACAATGTCTGGAAAATTAAAAATTGAGCGTTCAGCTATTTCTATGGAAATGAGTGCTGCTTTGAAAAAAGCATAATTTTTAAATTACAATCCCGAAGTCTCGGGATAAAATCCCAAATTCCAATATGGAGTTTGGGATTTTTTTGTTTAAAGCTTGCAATTGTACACAATCTTGTCATTTCGACCGAAGAGAGAAATCACACTAGAGACTCCGCAAACATTGTCGCCAATCTTTGTCAATTCACTAGTGCGATTTCTCGTTCCTCGAAATGACAAAAATGAGAAAACCTTTGTCAAAGTTTTAAACTTTGACAAAGGTTTGTCTTTGTAATCGTTGGGGTTCAGGATTTTCTAATTTGGAATTTAATTTACCTGTATTTATCATTCAAGCCAACATTATTCAAAATCATCGGAATCACTTTTTCGATTCGTGATAATTTAGTTTTCTCTTGTTTAGCAGTTTCAATATATTCTAAGAATTCATATTGTTTATAAGGACTAAATTTTTGGAAAGCTTCTGCTAAAGTTGAATTCTGATCTAATTCTTTTAGAAAAAGTTCAGAAACGATTGCTTCTTTTTTTGTTGGTTTAATGATTTTTCCTTGCTTTTCGTTTTCAATAGCTTCTAAAATATATTCTAAAACTTCAACCTCGTTTACTTCTTCTTTTGATGTAAATCGCCATTGGCGCATAGATTTAGTTTTGTCTTCCTGCGCATTGATAAGCCGCTTTTTTTCATCTTTTAAAAAAACACCGTTGAGAAACCAAATCGCAAAATAGTTTTTAAAACCTCCAATTCCAATAACGTTTTTTTTGTTGTAAACATAAATAGGGCCGCCCCATTTTATGGTTTCAACAAGTTCAGTTTTGTCAATAATTGATTTAAGGAAAAGAAGTTCTTCTTCCCAATTGTTGACTTTGTCCCAAACGTGTTTTTTATCAGAAGTTGGTTCCAATTTATCTTTTTCTTTTAGGTTTTTCAGCTACATCAAAAATACCAGGAATTGCTGTTAATTCTGCAATTTTTACAATTACATCAGTTGCTTTCTGGATGCTTTCAGCGGGAACATATTCGTATTTTCCGTGAAAATTATGTCCACCGGCAAAAATGTTTGGGCAAGGTAATCCCATGAATGATAATTGCGACCCGTCAGTTCCTCCGCGAATTGGTTTAATGATAGGTTTGATATTTAATTCTCTCATTGCTTTTTCGGCAATATCAACAATATGTTTTACCGGAAGCACTTTTTCTTTCATATTGTAATATTGATCTTTTACTTCGGCAATTACGATATCTTCACCAAATTGTTTGGCAAATTTTTTATTGATCTTCTTAGCGATTTTACCAATTAAATCTTTTCGTTTTTCGAATTTTAATTTGTTGTGATCACGAATAATCAATTCTAAAACAGTTTCTTCAATGCTTCCTGTTAAGTGATGAACATGGAAAAAACCTTCATAGCCTTTTGTTTCCTGTGGAGTTTCACCTTTTGGGAGTTCATTGATAAAATCATTTGCAATCAATAACGAATTGATCATTTTCCCTTTGGCGTAACCAGGATGAACGCTTTTTCCTTTAAAAGTTATTTTTGCTCCGGCCGCATTAAAATTTTCATATTCTAATTCACCAATTTGGCTTCCATCCATAGTATATGCCCATTGAGCACCAAATTTTTCAACATCAAAATGATGAGCGCCACGACCAATTTCTTCATCAGGAGTAAAGCCAATTCTAATTTTTCCGTGTTTAATTTCAGGATGCTGAATTAAATATTCCATTGCCGAAACAATTTCAGTAATTCCGGCTTTATCATCGGCTCCTAGCAAAGTAGTTCCGTCGGTAGTAATGATCGTTTGACCTTTATATTGTAGTAAATCTTTGAAATAACTTGGAGATAAAACAATGTTTTTTTCAGCGTTTAAAACAATATCTTTTCCGTCGTAATTCTCAATGATTTGTGGTTTTACATTAGCTCCACTAAAATCTGGCGAAGTATCAAAATGCGAAACAAAACCAATTGTTGGTACTTCATGTTCTACATTGCTAGGTAAAGTCGCCATGATGTAAGCTTTATCATCTATAGTAACATCTTTTAAACCAATTGATTTTAATTCTTCAACTAGTTTGTTTGCAAGATTCCATTGTTTTTCAGTACTAGGCGTTGTTTGTGAATTTGGGTCTGATTCGGTATCAATAGTTACATAACTAATAAAACGATCTATGATATGTTGCATTTTTTTAATTTTTTAGCAAATATAGGTAATTTTTTAAGTCAATATATTTGAGATTTATTCCCATAAAAAAAGGACCCTATTTAGAATCCTTTTTTTTAGTGTTATTTCTTATTTAAATACTTTTTACACATCTAAAACCAAGATGATTGGCTGCAGAACGTACTTCACCTTTTCCTCTTGTTCCAACCATATAGCGCGTGCAGTATTGGTCTGTACATAAAAATGAACCCCCGCGATGAACGCGTTTTATTTGAGATGGATCAGTTGGATCATTGTAAGCATCGGGGCCTTGTGGGTTTTTTGCAACTTTTCCGCTTTCGTTTAACGTTTTATAGTAATCTACACTATACCAGTCGTTAGTCCATTCCCATACGTTACCAGCTACATCATAAAGACCGTATGAGTTTGGTGCATATTGTTTTACAGGAGCAATACCTTTAAAGCCATCTTCGCCTGTGTCTCCGTCTTTAATTGGAAAATGTCCTTGGTAGATATTGGCTTGAAATTTTCCTTTTGGTTTTAAAACATTTCCCCAAGCATAAATTTCTCCAGTTTTTCCACCTCTGGCGGCGAACTCCCATTCAGCCTCTGTTGGAAGTCTTTTTCCTGCCCATTTTGCATAAGCTTCCGCATCTTCATAAGCAATATGTACAACAGGGTATTTTTCTTTTCCTTTTATAGAGCTTTGTGGGCCTAGAGGATGTTTCCAGTCAGTTTGAGGAATATAATTCCACCATTGCAAAAAATTATTCAAGTTTACTGCGGATGGTGTTGGCGTAAAAATTACAGATCCCGCAATTAAATCTTCTTCTGCGGCTGTTGGAAACTCTTCTTTAGTAGGTTTTTGTTCTGCAACAGTAACATATCCGGTTGCATTAACAAATTTCGCATATTCCTCATTGGTAACTTCGGTTTCATCCATATAATAACCATCTACATATACACGATGTATGGGAGCTGCATCTTTTGTTACACCTTTTAAACTGCATAAACTTTCGTCTTCGACATTGCTTCCCATAGAGAATTCGCCTCCCGGAATCCATACCATTCCTTGTGGTGCTTTGTTGGCAGGTTTTTTCTTGTTCTCAATTGTGGGCTTAAATGCCGATTCGGCTGTTGTATTTGCTGTTTCTGCACAATCCATGGCTACCAAATTTTCTTTGGGATGAATAAGTTTGGTGTAGCCAAAAGCTATAGAGATGATTGAGATTGTCAGTATGGCAAAAATCCAGTAGGTTTTCTTTTTCATTACAGTTATTTTTAATCTAATTGTGGTTGTTAATTAATTGAGGATAAAGTTATAAAATATATCTTTATTAATTTCTATTTATTTGATATGGTTACTATAGTTTTAATTGTCTTTCTCAACATTAACAACTTCATATTTGTCTTTTCCATCAACTTGTACAGGTTGATAGTATGTTTCTCCAAATTTTACATATTTAACATCTCCAATAGTAACTTCTTCTCCGCCTTCGGGCAATTTATCGACTAATGTTCCTGCTGTTGGTGCTACAACTTTATAGTTGCTTCCGTCTTTTTCATAATAGGTTCCTCCGTAGTAATAGTTATTAACCGTTCCGGTGTTTACGGTTTCGGCTCCGCTGGGAATATTATTTACGGTTCCTCCAACTGGAGCAGGCACGGCGGTATATCCTCCACTTGACGATGTGTACCAAACGCCTTGATCGTAATGATATTTTTCATTTTCGACGCTAACTACAATTGCGGTAACAGCTAGTGTTGCAACAAAAAATCCCCACGGATGCCAAACTGGTCCCCAATAAAATGGAGCGTAAGGACGAGGGTAATAAGGATGATAACAATTGTATCTATAACCTCCATAACGATATGGGGGACGAACATAGGGTCTTACTCCTGGTCTTACATAAGTATTACGATTGTTACGAACATGTACACTATTGTTCACGTTAATATTTACGTTGTTTCTATTTCTATTAACCGTATTTCCACTAATATTGGTGTTTCTATTACCATTATTATTTCGATTTATAGTGTTTGAGTTTGCATTGTTGGGTCTTGTAGCTCTGGTTCCTGAACCGTTATTACCGGGTCTGGTTGTGTTTGCCGATTTTCTAATTCCAGAATTGTTATTTCCGGATCTATTTACAGCAGGTCTTGATTGCGTTGCTGGTCTTACTCTTTCTGCTCCGCCTGCGCCACCTCTATGAGCTCCACCGCCGCCACGACGTTGGGCTATACTATCAATTGAAATCAAAAAAAATGATCCCACTAAGCACATTAGTGCTGTTTTTCTAAGAGTTTTTTTTATGTTTTTCATTTTCAGTGTTTTATGAGTATTAAAATTATAAAAAAAAATAAGAATGTTAATCAAAAAATAGTGAAAATCATTTTATTGACGTTTTGATTAAGTGTTATTTAGTCAAGTTGAGAAGTGGGTTTTGTCATTGTTTAGTTTGTAAATAATTTGTTTGGAAAGCCGTTCGATTTGCTTAAAAAAAGTAAATGTGATAACATATTATAGGTCTTCTACATAGAAATTTTTCAATTGAGGAAGCTTAACAAATGTATAGTGGTTTTTGAAAAAATATTTATTATCACATTGGTAACTATTTGTTTAAAAGGTTTCTATGACCAAGTTAATATAATTAGATGAATCATTTTGTTTTTCGAGTAAAAAAATAAGGAGTGTTTTTCTTTCAAATATTATAACATTAATATTGTAATCGAAACTGTTTTTTATAAATTTTAGACACTTTCAAGTATTATAATTAAATTTGCAACCGAAAACACACACACAACACTCATATGTATAAATTGATAATTCGCCCGCTACTTTTTTGTTTTGATCCAGAAGAAGTACATTACTTTACTTTTTCATTTGTTAAATTCATTTCAAAAATTCCAGGAGTTTCATCAATTATAAAATCAATTTACGAAGTAAAAGATACTCGTTTAGAGCGTGAAGTTTTCGGAATTAAGTTTAAAAACCCTGTTGGTCTTGCAGCAGGATTTGATAAAGATGCCAAATTATACAAAGAGCTTTCGGATTTTGGTTTTGGTTTTATCGAAATAGGAACTGTAACTCCAGTTGGTCAGGAAGGAAATCCTAAAAAACGTTTGTTTCGATTAAAAGAAGATCAGGCTATTATTAACCGAATGGGTTTTAATAATGGAGGGGTTTTGGAAGCCGTAGAACGTTTGAAAAAGAATTCGGGTGTTTTGATTGGTGGAAATATAGGAAAAAACAAAGTTACGCCTAATGAAAATGCTGTTGACGATTATATTATTTGCTTCGATGCTTTGTTCGATCATGTAGATTATTTTGTGGTAAACGTAAGTTCTCCAAATACACCAAACTTAAGAGCTTTACAAGATAAAGAACCTTTGACGGCTTTATTGCAAACTTTGCAAAACAGAAATGTTGAAAAGCAAAAAACAAGTACTCAGAAAATAAAACCAATTCTTCTAAAAATTGCTCCGGATCTTACAGACGAGCAATTGTTGGATATTATTGATATTGTAAAAACAACTCAAATTGCAGGTGTAATTGCTACCAATACAACTATTTCAAGAGATGGATTACAATCTGAAAATCAATCTGAAATGGGTGGATTGTCAGGAAAACCATTAACTAAACGTTCGACAGAAGTGATTCGTTTTCTATCGGAAAAAAGCAATAAAGCATTCCCAATTATTGGAGTGGGAGGTATACATTCTGCAGATGATGCAATCGAGAAATTAAAAGCAGGAGCGAGTTTAGTGCAATTGTATACTGGTTTTATTTATGAAGGTCCAGCTTTGATAAAAGCAATTAATAAGAAAGTTTTAGAGCAATTGTAAAAGCGCTTGCACGATTAATCCTGTAATAATAGCAGTTCCAAAACTTATCAAAGTACCAATCAGGACATATTCAGTAAGTTTCCTGTCTTTGGCTTCTTTTAAGTCTCCAAATCTAAAAATAGATTTTGCGGCCAGCAAGAATCCAATTGCTTCAAAATGTCCAGTTAAGATAAAGCAAAATACAAATAATCGTTCTAATATACCAATGTAATTTCCTGCGCTAGCGAGTGAATTATCCTGATTGCTATTTTGACTTTCGGGATTCCAGATCGAAATAATGGTTTTAATAAAAATGGACGTTGGCTTAGTGATGAATAAAATCCCGGTTATCAAAATCCAAAATTGATTGCCGAATCCATGAAAAGTTATTGGTTCGTTTTTGTAAATCAATACAACTCCAATTAATATCAAAATATGAGCAATCTGGTCTACAATAAACCAAGTGCGTTTTGTTTTCTTGGTCTGAAAATTTAGTTTAATTAAATCGATAAAACCATGTGTAATGGCAATGAAAGTGGCGTAAGGTATAAACTGAATTTCTCCAACCAAAATTGTAGCCAAAACTCCATGAAGTATAATGTGAAGATATAAATAAATACTTTTATGTTTTTTAGCCTCTTTGTGAGAAACCCAAGAGTTAGGTTGCCATATAAAATCGCCTAATAAATGCGCTAAAAGTAGTTTTATAAATAAAATCATGATACTTTGATTTGTTTTATTTGTGTTCTAAAATAACGGTCTAAATTCATTATCAAGTCAAATTGTGCTCGTTTTTGTCTTCGGCTCACTGCTGCCTGATTGATGCCAATTTTTTGCCCTAACTCTTCTTGAGATAAAGTTGGATTTTCTATTGCCATAGCTACAAACTCTGCAGGTTGTGCCAGCCAATTGTCCATAAAAGTCAAAGCAAGCTGAAGCATTAAATTTATTTTTTCGTCAAAAACAGCATCTCCCGTTCGTATTGCCAATGTTACTTTTAGTTTCTTTAAAGTTTCGAAGAGTTCGCCGGAATGAATAAAAGCAGAACCATTGCTTTCGGATATTTTCTCCGCATTATACGTTTTGTCTCCAATACCAATGCTCATTCGCGCATCTAATTTTAAAGCCTTTAAACGTGCTTTTATTAGAATGGCAGACAAGAGCGCTTCTTCAGGGTTTTTAACTTCGATTTGAAACTCATCACCTCTGTAAATCTCCCATTGACTTGGTGTTTCGCCAAACGGAGACAAGATTTTTTTTAAATCTTCAACCCAATCTTTGGTTTTTTGCTGTCTTGACCCAATGATATCACCTGTAATTACGCTTGTCATAAATCAAATATAATTAAAAATAAATAAACTTTACTATTACAAATATATGTAATATTTTTAATTATTACACTTTTATGTAATATTGTGTGTTATTACAATATTGTGTAATGTATAATTAATAAAAATTATAGTTTTTATTTCTTTAAAAAAGAAACTAACTTAGCTTCATAAAAGAGTAAGCTTTGAGTAAAGAAATCAAGATTATCGAATGTCCTCGTGATGCTATGCAAGGTATCAAAACTTTTATACCTACAAAAAACAAGGTTTCTTATATACAAGCTTTGCTTAGAGTGGGTTTTGATACCATTGATTTTGGAAGTTTTGTATCTCCAAAAGCCATTCCGCAAATGCAAGACACAGCCGAGGTTTTGGCACAACTTGATTTATCGCAAACTTCAAGCAAATTACTGGCTATAATTGCCAATACCCAAGGTGCAACATTAGCTGCAGAACATGAACCTATTCAGTATTTAGGATTTCCTTTTTCTATATCTGAAAATTTTCAGATGAGAAATACCCATAAAACTATTGCAGAATCTTTAATAACACTCGAAGAGATTCTTGAAATAGCCGATAAAAAAAATAAAGAAGTCGTAACCTATCTTTCAATGGGTTTCGGAAATCCGTATGGAGATCCCTGGAATGTTGAAATTGTTGGCGAATGGACAGAAAAGCTGGCAGGAATGGGCGTTAAAATCTTATCGCTTTCAGATACCGTTGGAAGTTCAACACCAGAAGTCATTACGTATCTTTTTTCTAATTTAATTCCAAAATATCCCGAAATAGAATTTGGAGCACATTTACATACCACTCCAAATAGTTGGTTCGAAAAAATTGATGCAGCAGCAAAGGCCGGTTGTGCTCGTTTTGATGGAGCAATTCAGGGTTTTGGCGGGTGTCCAATGGCTACAGATAAACTAACTGGAAATATGCCGACAGAAAAATTAGTTTCTTATTTTACTGCCAATAAAAAAACAACAGGTTTAAATTCTCTAAGTTTTGAAAGTGCTTATAACGAGGCTTCAAAATTGTTTGGGAAATTTCATTAAAAGAAGAATTCAGAACAAATAATTAGACTAATGAAAGATTTTGAAATTTGGATGGAATTTGAGGCGGTAGAGCCAAGTTATTGGGATATAGAGAATGAGTTTTGTAATATCCAAGTTAGAATGAAAGATGGTAGAAAGTATGGAATCAATGTATGGACTTATGATTTTCTAAAAACAGCAATAGAATATGATAAAAAAAATGGATATAAACTTGATGGTTTATATCAAATTCCACCTGACTTATTTGTAAAAGAATTAACCAGAGATTGTATCGAAAAAGCAATTCAGGATTTATTAGATATAGATAATAATCTTGAAAGAGTGTTGAATTCGAGTATAGTTTCACAAACTGATATTTAACTTTAATAGTGTTAGATTAGCAAAGAATAAAAAGTTTATATTTACCATCAAAGCACATAATAAGTAATAAAAGAACAGCGTTGTTTATTATTTAGATATAAAAGAAGCCATGAAAATAGCCCCCCCTACTAAAAGAATTTTTAAGTTACTGCTTTTCTCAATTTTATTCATTTCATGTTCGAGTGATCTGGACTTCGATCAAGTAAAAGATCTAAAATTAGAGCCCGTTATCGTGGCAAATCTGGCTTATTTTGATGTAGCCGCAAATAAGTTTGTTGATAATGGTATGGAGCAGCAAATACCATTTGATGTACAAAATTTTAATGTTTTTAAAGATCAATATTTTAGAGATAATTTGGCTAAAGCCGAATTTAATTTTGAACTCGAAAACACTATAAATAGAGCTTTTACTCTCAATGTATTATTTCTAAATGATAATGATCAAATTCTTCAAAGCATAAGACTTGCTATTCCTGCATATTCAGGAACGTCAAATGTTATAAAATACCCTACAGAAGTATTTGAAAATCAAAGATTAGATTTATTAAAACAATCTACAAAAATTGGTTTTGTGGTTATAATGGCAGCAGGTCCGCCATTAAACGAAAATAGTGTAGGGAGTTTAAAACTACGTTCAAGTGCAACAGCATACATGGTAATACAATGAGAAAAGTATACTTAATTTTAATGCTGGCATTCCAGCTTACAGTTTTTGCCCAAAACAAAGAAGTATTATATAATTTCACTGCAATACCACAATCGTCACTTGTAAATCCAGGAGCGGATGTTTCGTATAAATTCTATTTTGGAGTACCGGTTTTATCCGGAATTTCGGCCAATTTAGGATCCAGTAGTTTTTCGGCATATGATTTATTTGCAAATAATGGAGTCGATTTTAATGATAAAGTTCGAAATATCGTAAACAATTCGTCGAGCAAAGACAAAGCACAAGCCAATCAACAACTTGAGATATTCTCAGGCGGTTTTAGAGTAGGAGGAAAAGACAGTCAATCATACGTTTCGTTTGGAGTATATCAGGAATTTGATTTTCTAGCATACGTACCAAAAGACGAAGCTATATTAGCATTAGACGGAAACAGAGATCATATTGGTGAATCATTTGATTTGGGAGATATTAATCTTAGAGCCGAAGTCCTTTCTGTATTTCACGTGGGATATCATAAAAAACTAAATGAAAAACTTGTTTTAGGTGGTCGTGCAAAGTTGTACTCAAGTGGAGCTAACGCTACATCGACTAAAAATTCTGGATATATTTATACCGGACAAATGGCAGGAACGCCCAATTTGTATACCCAAATTATTTCATCCAACTTAGAACTTAAAACTTCTGGTATTGCTGCTTTTACAAAAGACGAATATGATGGAAGTATCCCAAAAGATGTTGTACACAATACTTTTTTTAATGGAAGTTTGGGGTTAGGTTTTGATGCCGGATTGACTTATTATATTAAAGAAAATTTACAGCTTACAGCAAGTGTCGTTGATCTTGGTTTTATAAGACAATCAAAAGATATTCAAACCTTAACTTATAAAGGGGAATATAAATATGATGGAGTTAATCCTAATTTTGATTCGACAAATCAGCCAAAAGATGTTTTTGATGAATTTGATAAAGCCATACCACGTGATACACTTTATAATAAGTACACGACTTGGCGACCAACAAAGTTTTATTCGTCAATTCAATATTCATTTGGAGAATCGCGCTCTGATGACGAATGCAATTGCAAAGGAAAAGTTACCAGAAAATATGTCAATGCAGTAGGTGGACAATTGTTTGCAATGTCAATGCCAGTGGAGCCTTTTGTAGCTTTAACTGCTTTTTATAAACGAAACATATTCGAAAAACTTGATTTTAAAGTGACTTATACTATCGATCAATATTCAGATAAAAATATAGGTTTGGGGCTTTCGGGAACACTTGGAAAACTCAACATGTATCTTCTAGTTAATAATGTCTTAGAATATAAAGACGTATCCAAAGCCAATAGTATAGCATTTCAATTTGGTTTCAATTTTGTTTTCCAAAATTCTGAAGATTAATTTTTAAAATTCCAATATTTTAGAAATTCCAAATTCTAATTTTTGGGGTTTCGGGTTTATTGGAATTTGGTTTTTTTTGCATGGAATTTAAAGGATCAGTTGGAATTTGGGATTTAGAAAATTGAAATTTAACTCTTGAGTTATTTGTGAGATCTTTCCTGTAAACGTAATTTTATGAATAAGTTAGTATTCAAGTTTCCAATTTATTCACTATATTTGCACGCAATTCAACTAGAAATTGCAACATGATAGCACACAACTCCAAGATTATCGGCGAAGGTTTAACTTACGACGATGTATTATTAGTACCTAACTACTCGAATGTGCTTCCTCGCGAAGTGAGTATCAAATCAAAATTCTCAAGAAATATAACGCTAAACGTTCCAATAGTATCAGCTGCTATGGATACCGTTACCGAAAGTTCTATGGCAATTGCTATGGCACAAGAGGGCGGAATTGGTGTTTTACATAAAAACATGACCATCGAGCAGCAAGCTGCAAAGGTGAGAAGAGTAAAACGTGCTGAGTCTGGAATGATTATCGATCCGGTAACATTACCAATGACTTCTACGATTGCAGATGCAAAAAACGCCATGAAAGAATTTGGAATTGGCGGTATTCCAATCGTTGACGAAAACAAAATCCTTAAAGGAATTGTTACCAATCGTGATTTGCGTTTCGAGAAAAACGGAGCAAAACCAATCGCTGAGGTAATGACCAGTACAAACTTAGTTACTGTTGCCGAAGGAACTTCATTAGAACAAGCCGAAGTAGTTTTACAAGGACATAAAATCGAAAAATTACCAGTTGTAAATGCTAACTACGAATTAGTTGGTTTAATTACTTTTAGAGATATTACAAAACTGACTCAAAAACCAATCGCAAACAAAGATGTTTTTGGTCGTTTAAGAGTAGCTGCTGCAATTGGAGTTACTGGCGATGCAGTTCAAAGAGCAGAAGCGTTAGTTGCTGCAGGAGTAGACGCCATCATTATCGATACAGCACACGGACATACCGAAGGTGTTGTAAATACTTTAAAAGAAGTAAAATCAAAATTTCCTCAAATCGATGTAATTGTTGGAAACATCGCAACTCCCGAAGCTGCTAAATATTTAGTTGCAAATGGTGCCGATGGTGTAAAAGTTGGAATTGGACCTGGTTCTATTTGTACAACTCGTATCGTAGCTGGTGTTGGTTTTCCTCAATTTTCAGCAGTTTTAGAAGTTGCTGCCGCTATTAAAGGAACTGGTGTTCCGGTTATTGCAGATGGTGGAATTCGTTATACAGGAGATATTCCTAAAGCAATCGCTGCTGGTGCTGACTGTGTAATGTTAGGATCGCTTTTAGCAGGAACAAAAGAATCTCCGGGTGAGACAATTATCTTTGAAGGAAGAAAATTCAAATCGTACCGTGGAATGGGTTCTGTAGAAGCTATGCAAACAGGTTCTAAAGATCGTTACTTTCAAGATGTTGAAGACGATGTTAAGAAATTAGTTCCAGAAGGAATTGTTGGTCGTGTGCCATACAAAGGAGAATTGAACGAAAGCATGCTTCAGTTTATTGGAGGTCTTCGTGCTGGAATGGGATACTGTGGTTCAAAAGATATTCCGACTCTACAAGAAACAGGACGTTTTGTTAGAATTACGTCAAGCGGAATTACAGAAAGTCATCCGCATAATGTTACAATCACAAAAGAAGCTCCAAATTATTCCAGATAATTTTTAGTTTTCATTATAAAAAAAGGCGTAAGATTTTAATTCTTACGCCTTTTTTGTTTTAATAGTTTTCTATTGTCATTTCGACGAAGGAGAAATCACACTAGTTATTCAGCAGATTGTTACATTTAGAAATGGAGTTTCGTGTGTGATTTCTCCTTCGTCGAAATGACAAAACCACTTCTTAATTGTAGAATTTTTAAAATGAACTTATAGCAATTATATGTTGAAAATCAAGTGCCACGACTGTTTAAAATTTCTTCGGTCGAAACATCTGAATGTAATAATTGTTCCATTTTGTCCGTCATGCGCTGTGCTTCTAAAGCGTAGTTAAACATCTTTTGTTCATAATCGTCAATAGCATCTTGAAGTGTTTCAAATTGACCATTGGTTAAATTTTCGGTCAGTTGAAAGGCATCCATTAAACCTATATTTACGCCTTCGCCGGCAAAAGGTGGCATAAGATGTGCAGCGTCGCCAATAAGAGTAATATTTGAATGTTTTTTCCAGGAATCTTCTAACGAAAATAATCGCAGTGGCAATCCTGAAAAATCAGTTGAAGCCGAAAAGAAGTTTTTGTAATCGTCGCCCCAATTTTCAAAAGTTTTGTTCAAAAATGCTCTTATAGAGTTGTTGTCTTCAAAATTAAGATTGTGGTTTAAAATCCAATCTTCATCTGCTTTAAATGACACTCCAAAATGAACTGAACCATCGCGCAAAGTATGGGTATAAAACATTTTTTGTTCTCCCATCGCCATCACATTCCCATTCCCGTATTTAGGTTTAAAATTGGGATAATCTTGGTCGAGATTAGCAATTTCGCCCTGAATGATATAAGTTCCTGAAAGTTTTGGTTCCTTATCGGTAACAAATTTTCTGGCGTTAGATCTACCGCCATTGGCAACAATTACAAAATCGGCAATTATTTTAATACCATTTTTAAATTCTAAATGATATTGGTCTTCTATTTGTTCGATATCAATTAAATGGCTGTCCCAGATAACCGTATTTTTCTTAAGATTTTCGAGCATGATTTTTCTCAAATCATTGCGATCAATTTCTGGACGAGAATATGCATTTTCTTCGTCGGGCATTTCTTCAGAAGTAATGTTTCCATGCATATCAGCCATTTTTTCACCAGTTGGCCTTGCATAATGATAAAACTTTTTCATTAAATCTGCTTTTTGAATCGCCTTTTGTCCTGAATCCAAATGTATATCAAGTGTTCCTCCCGAGGTTCTGGCCTGTGCATTTAAATCTCTTTCGTAAACGGTTACATCTGCACCATTAATTTGCAAAATTCTAGCTGTTGTTAAACCAACTGGACCACCGCCAATAATGACGATCTTTTTATTTTTTATAAGTGAATTGTTCATCTCAAGTTTAATAAATGGAATTAATTATTTGCAAATATAAAAATAATAAATAAACGTTCATTCATTTATGACTGAAAGTTTTTAAAAGTATGAATTTGAAGGGCTTTGAGATGTTATATTATACAATTACACAATTGAATAGATTGCAGCTTCAGCTGGAGAGCAAAGAATATTTAGAGATCGGTTTTAGCTCAATTTCACATTTATTCTTCAAAAAAAACAGCCAAAACCATTTAAAAAATGATTTTGGCTGTTCTTAATTTTATAATTTTTGTTGATGAAGTATTTTATGGAGTAGTAGTTTGTTCTGCTTCTCTTAATTTCTGATTTTCTAAAATTGTCTGAATAAAAGGCTGTGCTTGAGTTTCTATCTCATCTTCTGAAATATCTAAAGCTTTTGGGTTTTTGACTAACTCAAACCAAGGTTTTGGAGCGTCAAAACTATAATTTCCAAAAACGATAACCGGAGTTCCTTTTACTTTTACATTTTCCTTATCCTTCAATATCCATTCGTCTGCCCATTTATATAAAAATTTGGCATCATTTTCTTGTAGTCTTAAGCAGGAATGTGATGCTGGATATCCTGGTAGTTCATATTGATGAAAACCAACTCCTAGTTTATTTTCAATATTGAAATTCCATTTTAATTCCCATTCGTCATTAAAAGTACTCGTCGTTTTTTCGGCTTTCCAATTCGTAAAAAATAATCCGGTTGGAGTAGGATCTTTTTTTCTACCCATATTGGTTGGCCCCGTAAGGACAAGTTCACCGTTTTCGTAAGCAGCAAAGGTTTGAGTAGGATAGGAGAAAATAATCACTTTTGATACTTCTTCTAAAGCTTTAACATGTACAGGAAATGGCAGGTAATAAACTAAATCGCCCGTAAAATCAGCTGGAATTACAACGGAGTCCATTTTAGTAAAATGTGACTTGTCTGTTCTATTTATGGCGTATGCAATACGAAGTTTAACGCTGTCAGCTTCATTTACTTTGAGCCACTCTTTTGTTTTTTCGAAATGATACGAGACTGATTTTGGTTTTATATGCTCAATAGTTTTTTTTGGCTTTATTTTAGTTTCGTTTGTTTCATTCTTTTTGCAAGAACTTATTAAAACCAAAACAACCACTAGTAAAATATTTGATGTGTAATATAACTTTCTCATAAATAGAATTTTTTAGTATAGTAAAGTTATTTTTTTAATACTTAAATGAATTACACAATTTACTGATTTGGTTATTTGATTTTCATTTATTACCTCATTTATTCATTATTTTACAGTTTGTATAAAATCACTAACAATTTTATAATCACTATTTTTAATTAAAATCCTGTATTCTCCTTTTTCCAGTATTAAATTGCTTTTTCCAGATGCATCTAGAAGCTCAATAATGTCAGCGGGAATACCTTTTTTTTCATATTCATTAATTCGATATGCCAATACTAATGCTGGGTATTCCTTAATTTTAGTTTTTTCAATTTTAACTGTTTTTCTTTCTTTTGATAAACTTAGCCAGTCTGGTCTATTGTTAATGTATTTTGTAACGGGATATATAATTGTGCAATCGATTTTTTTAGAATCATCAATAGCTCCGGTAAATATTTTATTGTCTTTATTTACCATAATAACTGGGTAATCCCGATTAACCAATTGAATATATGGAGAGTTTAACGTTGGAATTCCTTTTTCAGAATAATAGGTTTGATCAATTGTAAAAGGGTTTATACCTGTCATTTCTATAATTCTGCCAGCCATTGCTTTATCCCAAGTTGTAATGCTTGGAACGCCTTCAATAATGTGCTCATATCCGCAATGAATCAGGAATTTAGAATTAGGGTTTTCTTTCATTAATTTAACAATGTTTTCAGCTTGCTCTATTTCTCTGGTTTTACCACCATCATTTACTCGTGAAGTGCCTTCATATCTAAAAACAGTAAATCCAATTTTTGTAGCTTCCTGAATTAAATTGCCAAATTGAGATTCTTTGGTATAAAAACCGCTTTCTAAAACTGCAAACCCTCTGTTATCCAGATTTTTCCACAACGCCTCTAATCCGAGAAATCGATATCCATTATTGTATAAATCCTGCAATAATGATGTTGTAAAAACTCGATGTCTGGAATTGTTATGTGCTTCGTTTATTAGAATGATTCGCTCGTTTTTTGAGCGATCAATTATATATTTCTTTGCATTTACAGGTTTAAAAGATTTAAAATAAAGGCTGTCTTCTGTAGAAATAGTTTTTTTTTCCAAAGTATCTGAAGCAGATTGTTTGTCCCATGTTTCAAGACCTTGTTTATAATAACTGCTTATAGAATAATTTGTAGCAGCTACTTGATATCTCGACAAATTTTTGTCATTTTCGAAGTTCGTTTTTATGTCTTTTGAAAAAAGGTAAGTTTCTTTTTCTGCTTGTGAGTAGGCTTTTGATGTTAGAATTAGTAAAAAGATCATTTTTAATTTCAACATTTTATTCGTTTTAGTTGTTGGATATAATTTGCTATAATTAATCTAAAATAGCAAAAAATATCTTACACTAATCCTTTTATCTTAGCGTGTTGTAATAATAAAATAATTTTAGTATTTGTAATTTTACCAGATTGAATCATTGTAAAAGCTTTATCAAAATGACACTCAAAAATTCGAATATTTTAAGTTTTGATGCTATACTATAGATTTCATTTGATACAAATCGTCGAGAATCAATTTAAAGACCTTAAGCACAGATTTTAAAATTTCCATATTATCAACTTCACCATCCATATAGTAAGATAGTTCATATTCTCCTTCCGGAAGTTTCTTTTCCCAAATACCTTCTTGATCTGAGATTTGAATATTGACTTCTTTTTGAGATTCGAGCAGATTTCTAATTTCTTTATTTCGTAATAATGTTTTTATCTTAAACTCATTATTGCTTTTAATTGTAAAGGCTTTGTCAAATTCTGGATAACCAATCTCAACATCCTGAGCGCCAAAAAGTTTTTCGATTTTGCGAATAAATCCTTCACGATAAATTTCAAATTTAAAATTATCTGTAAAAGTGATAGGTGCTACAACTCGAGTCATTTGTGTGCTGTATTTACCAGACCATAATGTGTAATTGTCAAAAATAATTTTCCAATTTTTGTATTCAATTGTGTTTGAGTCAGAACGCCATGAATAACCTTCTTTAAAAGTACCGTTAGTTTGTTTTGCAAATTCTTGCCAGAAATTGATTTGGTTTTTCATAAAATTTTAAGTCGATTGTTCTTTCCAAGATTTCAAAAACCATTTTCCATTTATTTTTTCAAAATAAATATCTGAGTAAATTCCATTATCAATTCCTCTAATCTCAACAGTCATTAAATTATTTTTTAATATATTCTTCTGACTATATCGATCAAGTTCTCTCGTTAATGCATCATTAGGATAAGTGAAATCTAGTTTTGTATATTCAGACTTTAAAATGGTTCTTTCTTTAAATCCTGACTTGTTTTCATTTATTTCTTCCATGCTTTCTAAGTCAATTTCTTTGACTTTCAACGGGAATTTTACTCTGCTAATTTGAAAAAGAGAATCACGACTAAAATCTTTTAAAAAGGCTTCAAAATTTTCGTCAGTTATTTTTGAAGATGACTTTTCAGTTTTGGCACTTTCAATTTTCGATTCTTCAACTTTCGCATGGTCTGTTTTACTGATTTCATTTTTGCAGTTTACAAATAAAAATGAAATCAGTAAAAGAAAGATTATTGGTTTTTGAGTCATGATATTTTGAAAATTAAATTAAACCAACCCTTTTATCTTAGCATGTTGTAATAGTAAAATAGTTTTAGCATCTGTAATTTCTCCAGATTCAATCATGGCATAAGCTTGGTCAAAAGTATATTCCAGAACCTCGATGTTTTCCTGTTCAGAAGCTAATCCACCGCCTTCGCTTACTTTCATACTTTCGTCATATTCTCCAACAAAAAGATATAAGATTTCTGTTACTGCACCTGGCGACATATAAGTTTCTACTACTTTCTGGACTTTGCTTAGGCGATATCCTGTTTCTTCTTCGGTTTCACGAATAATAGCTTGCTCAGGATGATCCTGATCTAAAAGTCCTGCACAAACCTCAATCATCATTCCGGTTTTATTTCCGTTAAGGAAAGTTGGCAAACGAAATTGACGTGTTAGAATAACTGTTTTTTTTGTAGTGTTGTATAATAAAATTCCAGCTCCGTTTCCACGATCATAAACTTCACGAACATGTGTTTGAATTTTTTCATTTTCTTTTTGATAACTAAATGTTACTTTGTTTAAGATGTACCAATTGTCTGATAGTAAAGAAGTTTCAGTTATTTTGATTTCCGGATTTTTCATAAGGCATATAAATTTGTATAAAAAAACGCCCTGATTATCAGAGCGTTTAGAGATTGTTATTTTGTTATCGTTTGCTTTCTGTCTGGTCCAACAGATACAATCTTAATTGGTACACCAACTTCAGCTTCGATAAATTCAATATATTCTTTTAACTCGACTGGTAATTGATCGTAAGTTGTCATACCAGTTAAATCTGCTTGCCATCCTTTAAATTCTTTATAAACCGGAGTTACATTTTCTGGTTCGATGTTATAAGGGAAGTGAGAGATGTTTTGTCCTTTGTAGTTGTATTCAGTACACACTTTTAAAGTTTCGAATCCAGAAAGAACATCACCTTTCATCATCATTAATTGTGTTACTCCGTTTACCTGAACAGCATATTTAAGCGCTACTAAGTCTAACCATCCACAACGTCTTTGTCTTCCTGTAACAGATCCAAATTCGTTTCCAACTTTTGCCATTGTAGCACCAACTTCGTCAAAAAGTTCAGTTGGGAAAGGTCCGCTACCAACACGTGTAACGTATGCCTTAAAAATTCCGTAAACTTCTTTGATTTTATTAGGAGCGATTCCTAAACCAGTACAAGCTCCGGCAGCAGTAGTATTTGATGAAGTTACAAAAGGATAAGTTCCAAAATCAACATCTAATAATGAACCTTGAGCTCCTTCGCATAAAATAGATTTACCAGCTTTTTGAGCTTGGTACATATATTCTTCACTGTCAATAAAATCTAATTTTTTTAATTCTTCGATAGCTTCAAAAAACTCTTTTTCAAGTTCAGCTAAGTTGTATTGAATCGCTACATCATAAAAAGCAATCATTGCTTCATGTTTGTCAGCTAAAGCTCTGTAACGGTCTTTAAAGTCTTCTAATTCAATGTCTCCAACACGTAATCCGTTTCTACCAGTTTTGTCCATGTAAGTTGGGCCAATTCCTTTTAATGTAGAACCAATTTTTGCTTTTCCTTTAGAAGCTTCAGATGCTGCATCTAACAAGCGGTGCGTTGGCAAAATTAAATGTGCTTTTCTAGAAATGATCAATTTGCTTTTGATGTCAAGGTTAAATTTCTCTAAACCTTCAATTTCTTTTTGAAAAACTACAGGATCTATTACAACACCATTTCCGATGATGTTTATTGATTTTTTATGAAAAATTCCAGAAGGAATGGTTCTAAGTACGTGTTTAATTCCGTCAAATTCTAATGTATGTCCTGCATTTGGTCCTCCTTGAAAACGTGCAATGATATCATAATTTGAGGTAAGAACGTCAACAATTTTCCCTTTACCTTCATCTCCCCATTGTAATCCTAGTAATAAATCTACCGTCATTCTGTTTTAATTTGCGTTGAGGCAATTTGAATTGCCCTACTGATTAATGTAGTTAATTTTCTTTTTTTTATTTTGTAAATAATGCCTTTTCGGGATTATTGTTTTTGCTTTTTGTTTCCGTAGAAATAAAGTGAGTGATTCGTAATTTCGATATCAAATATTTCTTCGATTGTTTTTTTGATGGTTTGAATTCTTGGATCGCAAAATTCAATCACCTCACCAGAATCTGTCATGATAATGTGATCGTGTTGTTTATCAAAATACGATTTTTCGTAATAAGCCTGATTTTGTCCAAATTGATGTTTTCTAACCAAAGCGCAGTCCAACAATAGTTCAATCGTGTTGTATAAAGTTGCTCTACTCACACGATAGTTCTTGTTTTTCATCTTGATATAAAGGTTTTCAATATCAAAATGTTCTTCGCTATCGTAAATTTCCTGAAGTATTGCATAACGCTCAGGAGTTTTGCGATGCCCTTTTTGTTCAAGATACATTGTAAATACATTTTTTACAATTTCTTGATTCTTAGTGTTGTCAGTTGAAATGAGTGTCATATCCGGCAAAGATAAATTTTTATTTTTAATGAATAAAAGTTTCGTGTTTAAAGTTTAGTTATAAAACCCTTATAGATAGGTTAAAAAGTTAGGTTCTATATTCTCTGGTAACTTTATCAACTCCATCAATTTTTTTAATTGCATTGATCATTTTTTTCAAAATCGTATTATTTTGAACAATAACTGCAATTTGTCCGTGAAAAATTCCTGCATCTGTACTTAACGAAATACTCTGGATATTTACACTCATATTGTTCGAAATCACCCTTGTTAATTGGTTTGTAAGTCCTAAAACATCCATTCCTGTAATGTTGATAATGGCTTTAAATTCTTCCTGAGAAGAGTCAATCCATTTGGCACTCATGATACGATATGCATAGTTTGACTGCATTCCAATTGCGTTTGGACAATCTTTTTTATGTACTTTAATTCCCTCGTTTATAGTTACAAAACCAAAAACGTCGTCTCCCGGAATTGGGTTACAACATGGCGAAAGTTTATAATCTAGTTTATCATGTTCAGTTCCAAAAACCAACATGTCATAATTACTGCTAATGACAGGTTTATGAATGTCATCGTCTGCAGTATCCTTATTTCTTTTAATTTTATTTTTAAAGAAATTGATAAACGAGTTGCTTTTTTGCGCTGCGTAATCCTTTAATTGCTGATTCTCGATTGCACCAATTCCAACTCTGTAAAATAAATCTAAACTGGTTTTAAGCTTGAAAAAGTTAACGAGTTCATTGATTACTTGTTCACTAATCGTTATTTTTAAATGCTTAAGTTTTCGGGTAAGTAATTCTTTACCTTCTTCGGCAATTTTCTTGGTGTTCTCGTTAAGAACATTTTTAATTTTATTTTTGGCTCTCGAAGTGGTTACATATTCTAACCAGTTTACCGTTGGTTTTTGGTTTGCAGATGTAATTACTTCGACCTGATCGCCACTTTTTAATTCGTGATTTAACGGAACCAAACGACCATTGACACGTGTTCCTCTGGTTTTAATTCCAATCTCAGAGTGAATACTAAAGGCAAAGTCAAGAGATGTGGCGCCTTTTGGCAACGATTTGATTTCTCCTTTTGGCGTAAAGACAAAGATTTCTTTTGAATATAAATTCATTTTAAAATCTTCGACAAAATCTACCGCATTGGTTTCCTGATTTTCTAATGCTTCGCGAAGTAAATTCAACCAAACGTCCAAACCGCTTTCTTCGGTTGCTCCGTTTTTGTATTTGTAATGTGCTGCATAACCTTTCTCTGCAATTTCATCCATACGTTCGCTTCGTACCTGCACTTCGACCCAGCGACCTTTTGGTCCCATAACGGTAATGTGCAAAGCTTCATATCCAGTTGATTTTGGAGAAGAAATCCAATCGCGTAAACGACTCGGACTTGGTCTGTAGTGATCTGTAACGATCGAATATATTTTCCAGGCCACAAACTTTTCGTCGTGCGGATCTGATTTGTAAACAATTCTTAAGGCAAATTTGTCATATACTTCGTCGAAACTAACGTTCTGAGCACGCATTTTTCGGCGAATCGAATAAATAGATTTCGGACGACCTTTTATAATATAATCGATTCCTTCACTATCTAAAGATTTCTTTAAAACATCTGAAATGTCTTTGATATAAGCATCCTGCTCTTCTTTAGTTTCTCTAATCTTGCTTACAATATCATTGTAAACGGCCGGTTCAGTATATTTTAATCCTAAATCTTCCAATTTAGTTTTAATATTATAAAGTCCTAAACGATGGGCGAGAGGAGCATAGATATAAAGTGTTTCTGAGGCAATTTTAGTTTGTTTGTATTCTGCCATCGAATCCATGGTTTGCATATTGTGCAAACGATCCGCCAATTTTATTAAAATTACGCGAACATCATCATTCAAAGTCAGGATCATTTTTCTAAAATTCTCTGCCTGCATAGAAGCATTTAGATCTTTTTGAACCAATGAAATTTTGGTCAAACCTTCGACCAACTGAGCCACTTTTGGATTAAACAAACGTTCGATATCTTCGACCGTCATAGGCGTATCTTCGACAACATCGTGCAATAAAGCCGCAGCAATCGAAGTCGCTCCCAAACCAATTTCTGAGGCAACAATTTTTGCAACTGCAATAGGATGAAAGATATACGCTTCGCCAGATTTCCGTCTTTGCTCTTTATGAGCATCAACAGCAACATCAAATGCTTTACGGATAAGTTTTTTGTCGGTTGGGCTTAAAGTCTGATAACTGATTCGAAGTAATTCTTTATACTCTTGCGCAATTGCTTTATTTTCTTTTTCAATATCTATTTCTATCATAACGGCATAGTTCAAGTACTAAAAATAGGAAAAAAAATGTATATACACAAGGATTTGAAACTTAGATTTTAGATTTTAGATATCAGATTTTTGATTGATAAAATGGACTTATATTTGTCCAAAATAGATTTGAAAAGCTGTTTTTTATGAAAAGCAGAAAAGAAAAATTTTAGATTAAAAACCACAAGTTTTTAATCTAAAATCTAAAAATTACTCTTTCGAAAAATCTAAATCCTGAAAGTCATAACTGAAATCCGTTAATTCAGAAATTGGAAGCATTTTTAAGTTAATGACTTTTCCGTTTTCATCGTATTTGAAAAGTAGATGAGCATCTGCGTGGAAAAAAGCGTTATTCCATTTTACCACGTAGTTTCCATCTTTGTAGAAAAAAACTTCACCTGCCAGTTGAGGAGAACGTTTTGAAGCAAAATATACTTTTCCTTTTTTCTCCGTAATAGTAACTTCTCCAAACCAATTGTCTTTGTAAGTTCCTGTAATTTTAGAAAAATCAGTTTTTACTTTGTCTTTTTTATTTTTGGCAACAGTAGTCCAAACTTCGTCTGTAACTTTGTCAGCAGATTCTTCGCTGGCTTTCATTTTGTTGCTGTAAACCGTTACATAATCATCAGACTTAATGCCTAAATAACTGTCTTTAATTGTATTTGTAATAGCGCTAAAAGCTGCTCCGGATTGCTGATTAGTCAATACAATAATTCCCAATCCTAATTCCGGAATCAAAGTCGTTTGCGTAACATTTCCTTCTAAACCTCCAGTATGCGAAACTTGTTTGTATCCTTTTATATCATTTAAAAACCATCCTAAACCATACCCGTTAAAATGAGTGTTATAAGGAGGTCTTGTTTTTGTTGGAATAATCGTTTGTAATTGCCACATTTCATCGTGTTCTTTTTCAGAAAACAATTGTTTGTTATCGCCGTATTTTCCGTTATTGATTTGCACAATAGCCCATTTACTCAAATCGTTTACACTAGAATAAATTCCGGCAGCTCCATCAAAAAGCTGATTTTCATAGCGTTTTATAGTTTTTAGTTTTCCATCAAGCGGAACGTGAGGCGTAATTACGTTTGTAGTATCTTTTAATCGTTTTACAGATGCGACACTATTATTCATTTCCAAAGGTTTCATGATGCGTTCTTCAACAAAATCCGCCCAAGTTTTGCCACTTACAACATGCACAATTTCGCCTGCAATAATGTACATTAAATTATCATAATCGTATTTGGTTCTAAAGCTCGAAACAGGTTTTAAATATCTTAAATTATGAATGATATCTTGTGCTTTAAAATCGCTTCCGTCAGGCCAAATCATTAAATCTCCCGCGCCAAGACCAAGTCCGCTTCTGTGTGTTAGTAAATCACGAATAGTAAATTCACGCGTTACAAAATCATCATACATTTTAAAATCAGGAAGGTATTGTATCACTTTATCGTCCCATTTTATTTTGCCTTCGTCTACCAGCATCGCAAGAGCTGCAGATGTAAAAGCTTTGCTGTTTGACGCAATTCCAAAAAGAGTATTAGCATCTACTTTTTGTTGTGTTGTAACCGATTTTACACCGTAACCTTTTGCCAAAACTACTTTTCCGTCTTTTACAATTGCAACAGCAATTCCGGGAACGTCAAAGGCTTTTATGGTGCGATTTACCAATTCATCTACTTCTTGATTTGAAATCTGTGCAGAAGCTGTAAGACCTAAAAGAAACAGTACTAGAAATAATTTACAATTCATAATTTTAAATTTATAATTAATTAAATCCTCGTTGACGTTTGGCTTCAAAAATTAAAATGGCAGCTGCGACAGATACATTCATGCTGTCAATTTCGCCTTGCATAGGTATAATGATATTTTGCGTAGCGGCATCACGCCAATCCTGCGTTAAACCGGTTGCTTCTGTACCCACAACTAATGCAGTTGGAGTAGTAAAGTCTTGTGTATGATATGAAGTCGAATTTTGTAAAGTAGCGCAATAAAAATCAATCTTTTTTTCTTTCAAGAAAGCAATGATTTCTGCTGTAGTTCCTGTTGCTATTTGATTGGTAAACAAACAACCAACGCTCGAACGCACAATATTTGGATTGTATAAATCACTTTTTGGATTGGCGATTAATACGGCATCAAGATTTGCAGCATCTGCGGTGCGCAAAAGCGCTCCAATGTTCCCTGGTTTTTCGGGAGCTTCGGCTACTAAAATCAATGGATTTTTAGATAGTTTTAAATCCGATAATGACATTGATTTTGTTTTGGCTATTGCCAAAATACCTTCGGTTGTGTCACGATAGGCAAGTTTTTGATACACTTCCTTATTAATCTCAATTAGCGGAACTGGTGAGTTTACTAATTTATTGATTTGATTTTCAGTTACTAATTCCGGTAAAAACAAAACCGTTTCTATTTCGTAACCGCCTTTTATTGCCAATGAAATTTCTCGTAAACCTTCAATCAAAAATGTTCCGGTTTGTTTTCTGGCTTTGGCTTTTTCTTGAAGTAAAACTAGCGATTTAATAAACGGATTTTGTATTGAAGTAATTTGTTTCATTTTTTTTAAAGGTACTAAGTTTCTGAGCCGCTAAGGTACTGAGTTTTTTTTAAAATAGGAGCAAAGGTTAAGAGAGGCAAAGGTTCAAAGGTTTTCTTTATGTACGGTTAAAAAAGTTTGCCACGAATTACACGAATTTCCACTAATTTTTCTTCGTATTGAAGTAAAAAATAATTCGTGAAAATTCGTGTAATTTGTGGCGAAAAAAACTATTTTTCAGTTCGAGTAGTTTAGTTTTTGTCTGAAATATTTTTAGAATTGAATAAAAAAAGTTTGCCACAAATTATACGAATTTCCGCTAATTTTTGTCCGTATTGAAGTACAAACTAATTCGTGCAAATTCGTGTAATTCGTGGCAAAAAAACTATTCTTCTTTAGGATTGTTTTCTTCTAGTAATGCTGTTTCTTCTTCCTGAGGTCTTGTTGTAACTTGATCTTTTTTGCCGAATAAAAATTTTCTTAACCCTGCAAAAGCTGCAGCGATTGCCAAGAATATTACTTTTCCGAATTTAGCAATGATCGCAAAGAAACCTACTTTTGCAAGCACTTTTCCGGCTACTAATCCGCCAATAGTCCAGGCCGCAACAGTATCAGTATCGGCATCAAAATCTAAGTATTTGTGTCCGTCATTAAATTCGACACTTTTTAGGATTCCCGGAATACTGGCTTTAACTTCTGCAAGTTGTCCCATTCCTGCTACTGCCGAAATATTATACATTCCTTTTCTTCCTAAAACTCTTAGATCATAATTTAAAGTATTGGTTTCGTCCTGACCAAATTTTAATTCTTTTGCCCAGTGTAATACTTTTAAATTATTATCATAGTATGGTTTTGAAGCCCAACCAACTAATTCTACTGCCGAATATCCGCCTTTTTTTCGTTCTTCATTTTCTGCTTTTGTATCCTCTTTCATGGTTTTTAGCAAATCATCATAATCGATGTCGCCGGCATCATCATCTTTTACAAAACCATCTCCCTGATAACTTATTACAAACATCCAGCTATTAGCATGTGTAACGCCTTTAGCATCAGGAACAAGTGATCCTAGAACGGTCTTGTCTTCGGGATTTCCCCATAAATTACTTAAAACGTCTTGTGTTTGTGCAGCATTCAAAAATTTAAATCCTTTAGGAACATTCAGCGTTCCTTCGCCTTCGGGTAATTTAATTTTTCCGGATTCGTATTTTAAAGATTTTTCGATATTCTCGTAATATGCAACAAGAGTATCTGGTTTTTGTGCAATTATTTTCGGAATAAAAGCGGCAAATAATAATAAAAATAATAAGGTTTTTTTCATTTTGGTAGATTGGTTTTGGTTGGTTTATGGTTGTTAATTTATTTTTTTAACACTTCGGTAATCTCATTTGCTACAGGATGTGTGGTTGTAAAAGTATATCCCATAATTTTGGCGATCGTTTGCGCAATTTGTTTTTGATACAATTGAGAATCTGTTTTTACTTCGCCTTTTGCCTCAATTTCTGGTCCAATTGCGGCAAACCAAATTTCCGATGCTCCCACAACATCAGCGCCATGATCTGTCCATTGTGCTTTTGTTTTGTCACCACGACCATGGTCTACAGTAATTAATAAAGTGGTTTTGTTTTTGTATTGCGGATCATTTTGTACAAAATTCCAGATTTCGCTAATCCATTTATCAACTTGATTGGCAGCATCAAGATACGATCTGTAATGTCCGTGATGAGCCCATTCATCAGTTTCGCCGTAAGCAATATAAAGTACTTTTGGTTTCTTTGTTTTAAGTTCATCCAATGCCTCATAATGTGTAAAAACGTCCAGACATTCGTCTTCATGAAAAGGTTTGAATGAGTTATTGCGCATTTCGTTTAACAACTTTTGAGTTGAAGTTGGTTTAGTTCCGCCAACATTATCAAAGGCAGAAATTACTGGAAAATTGCTTCTTTTTTCATTTAAAATTCGGTCAAAAGCATCCCACGCGCCAAATGCAGCTACTTTTCCTTTTAGTTTTGGTTGCTGATTTAAAAATTCTAAAACATTGACATTTGGATTTGCTTTATAGCTATTAGAGTTTACCGCAACATCAACATTTCCGGTCATGATTTCGCTATATCCGGGATAACTGAACCAATATGGATTTGAAACATCTACTTTGTTTCCTAAATCGCGATTGCCATAAATTTGACCTTTCGAAACAATTTCAGACCATAAAAAAGGCATGATTTTTTTTCGGCTTTCCTTGAAATCTGCACTAGAATATTTTTTATAAATATAAGTACTGTCGCCCTGATTGAATTTTTTATCATTGGCAATTGCCGGATCGATTCCTTTAAAAACTTCCTGCCATCTAAAACCATCTGTGGTGATAATGATGATGTTTTCTGTTTTTTGCGCGCGAGACAGAAAGCTCGTGAAAACGAATGTGATTAGAATTAATTTTTTCATTTTTTAGAAGTTACAAAGGTTGTGAGAAACAAAGGTTCAAAGTTTTTTTTGACTATTTTTATTTATAGTAAGAATTTGATGTTTTCATAATGTTTGTAAAAGACAAAGATTTGGCCTGCAATTAATGAAAGATAAAATTGTTTAATCAGTCATTTATAAATAGTAAGGTTTCTGATTTCTGTTTCATTTTACATTTCACAACTTTTACAAAATTCCTCTCGCTTTAATCTCCAAATATTTATTAATCGCGTCCAAAGTCAAATTCTCCGGCTGCGTTAAAACCGAATGTATTCCGTATTTCTTAAGTTCATTTGCGATTAAACGCTTTTCGAACATGAATTTTTCGGCAATAACTTTGTCATAGATTTCTTGAATCGTATCGGTTTTTTTATTGATAATCGCATTCAATTCGGTATTACTAAAGAAAACAACTACCAATAAATGATTTTTTGCAATTCCTTTTAAGTAAGGTAATTGACGATTTAAACCATCCATTGTTTCGAAGTTGGTATACAAAATTATCAAACTTCTTTGATTGATATTTTTCTTAATATCGACATAAAGACGGCTGTAATCACTTTCGAAAAAATCCGTTTTGATGTTGTATAACGTTTCCAGAATTTTTTGCATCTGAGAAGATCTTTTCTCTGCAAAAACTCTGTTTTCTACCTTTTTAGAGAAAGAAAAAATACCTGCTTTATCTTGTTTTTTTAGGATAACATTTGCTAAAACCAAAGTCGAATTAATAGCATAATCCAGTAAACTTAAACCTTCAAAAGGCATTTGCATGACGCGACCTTTATCTATCGCCATATAAACCGATTGCGATTTTTCGTCCTGAAATTGGTTTACCATCAAAGCGTTTTTCTTTGCGGTAGCTTTCCAGTTTAAAGTTCTAAGATCGTCGCCTTGCACATATTCTTTAATTTGTTCAAATTCCATTGTATGACCAATCCTGCGAATCTTTTTTATTCCATATTGAAATAAATTATTCGAAAATGCCAATAAATCATATTTTCTCAATTGAATATAAGAGGGATATGTTGGCACCATTTGATCTTTATCGAATGAGAATCTTCTTGAAATTAATTTTAAAGGCGAAGAAACATATACGTTCAAATACCCAAAATAGTATTCTCCGCGTTCCGTTGGGCGTAAATCGTAGCCTATTTCTTTTTGTTCAGAAGCTTTGATTGTTTTTTCGATTTTAAAATCACGTACTTGAAACTGGAATGGTATTTCGTCAATTATTTTAACCGAAATTTTAAATGTATAATGGTTTTTAATACTGATTGTTACAGGGTTTAGATCTCCATTCGAAAGTTTTTCGGGTGTTTTTCTTTCTGCTTCAACTCCTGTTTTTGTCAAATATAAAATCAAAATGTCAAGACCAAGAAAAGTGGCAAGAATCAAAACGATAAACCAAACCGCATTGTATAAATTCGGAAAAATAAAAGCACAAACAAATAGTCCAATAATGCCCAAGAGCATATAGAAAAAGAAGTTATTGAGATAAAGGCTTTTTATGAATTTCAATTTTTAATTTGTTTCAGGTTTCTTTATAGTTTCAAGTTTCACGTTTTTAGTCAATATATAAAGTTTAAATATTTATAATTAACCATTTACAATTAACAATTATCTTGGTATTTCTACAGTTTCAATAATCTGTTTAATGATTTCAGAACTTGTAATTCCTTCCATTTCACGTTCTGGAGCTACAATTACACGATGTTGTAAAACAGGAATTGCGGCTTCTTTAATATCTTCCGGAGTTACAAAATCGCGTCCGCGGATAGCTGCAAAACCTTTGGCAGCATTTAAAATTGCAATCGAAGCACGAGGAGAAGCTCCTAAATATAAAAAGGCATTTTCACGTGTATTCACAACAATTCGAGCAATGTATTCTAATAAATTTTGCTCTACTCTAATTTGTTTTACTAAAGCCTGATATTCTTTTATTTGAGCCGCAGAAAGTATCGTTTTAATCGCTTCTAATTTTCCGTGATCTTGTAGTAAATGCTCTCTTTGGATAATTAAAATTTCTTCGTTTAATTTTGGGTAATCAATTGTGATTTTGAATAAAAAACGGTCTAATTGTGCCTCAGGCAAACGATACGTTCCTTCTTGTTCGATAGGATTTTGTGTAGCAATGACCAAAAACGGAGTTTCAAGTTGATAAGCAGATCCGTCAATAGTAATTTGGCGCTCTTCCATAACTTCAAAAAGTGCTGCTTGCGTTTTGGCAGGAGCACGATTGATCTCATCAATTAAAATTAAATTAGAGAATATAGGACCTTTTTTAAACTCAAATTCCGAGTTTTTCAAATTAAAAATTGAAGTTCCCAGTATATCAGACGGCATTAAATCGGGCGTAAACTGAATTCGGCTAAAGCCAATATTCAATGTTTTAGATAATAATTTTGCAGTAATTGTTTTAGCAACACCCGGAACACCTTCAAGTAAAACGTGTCCGTTTGATAAAATCGCAACCAATAGTTGATCGACCATTTTATGTTGACCTACAATTACGGTTTCGATTTCTTTTTTAATCTCGCTTACGTGATCTAAAAGTGGCGCTAAATTTATTCTGGTTTGAAAATTTACATCTTCATTTGTGATTTCTGGTGTAGTTGTATTGATATCGTCCATAGTTTGGTATGTTTTCTTATTTGTTTTTTTGCCACAGATTAGAATGATTCTCACAGATTTTAAAAATCATTTTAATCCTTTTAATCTGTGGCAAATATTATTTTTATCTAATTTAAAATCTTTTCGATTGCGTTATTAATTCGGATTAAATCTTCTTCAAGACTGCCATGATAACTTTTTCGGTGTTCGTTTATCAAATATACAAGTTCTTGTATATCAGTAATATTTTTTCCTGTTTTATGATGTAGTTTTTGAATAAAACTATCGTCTAGTTTTCTGGTATCAATTAAATATTCATTTCTAATTTTTTCTAAAAAGTAAATGATTTTTTTATCGATAAGATTTTGATGATCGCCTTCCTGATAGTATAAATTGCCAATTGTTTTGGTAAAATCGACCGTTAAATTGGGCAATGGTTTTAATATAGGTACAATGCGCTGTTTTCGTTTGGCATTAAAAATGATAAAAATTAGCATGCCTATTAAAAAGAAAAGCCAAGCCCATTTTAATCCCGGTTGACTAAAAATGTAGCGCAAAGGCGACTCAGAAATGCTTTCATTATTTTGCCCTTTTGTGTACCAAAAAATATCGCCTTTTGGTAAGTAGGATAAAACACTTTCGGCATATTGATAATTTTTATTTTTTAATAAATTATAGTTTGTAAAAGCAACAGGTTGTGTATGCAAATAGAAATATCCTTGTCTGTAAGGGACTTTAATATAATTGACGTGTTGGTTTACTATTTTTTTATCTAATAATTTGCCTTGATAGCCTAAAACAACTGTATTTGCAGTATCAATTCTCGAAAAATAATCTTCTATCGTTTCAGGAAAAGTATATTTCTGGGCTTTCATTTTCTTGTTTGCCAGCCAAACCTGAGTATCAGAAGCGCCTTGAAAATTTGAATTTACATCAATTTTTAAGCTATCTAATAAATATCTCGGAAAGTTTTTCATGCTCAAAAAAGCATTGTTTCCGTGCGATACAAAATAAAAAATCTCTTTAATAGATTGCTCGTCAATCGCGTTCGTTTCGGATATATTTATAAAAGTTCCTTTTATTTTATAATTTTCTACCAACGTATCTTCGTCATATTTAGAGTCTAAATACTCATAAGGCGTCATAGTCGAAATGCGTTCGACTTTGGATTTAAAAATACCTTTGATTTCTTTATCAAAAACATATAAACCATACGGAATTTTATCGTTGACAGAATATGTTGGTCGCCAATCAATTGGTTTTGGCTGGTCGTGATCTGCTATTAAAACTAGTGCTAAAATAAAAACCAGAATAGCAATATAAATTTTAAGTGTTTTACTCATTGCTAAAGGTTTTTATGGCATTCTTAAATCGGTTTTGGGCTTTACTGAACGAGGTTTCATCGATTTCAAATTCGCCGTACCAAATATAATTGTACAAATAGGATAAATAGGTAAACTCCTCTTTATGAGCGGGTCTTTGAAGTTCGTATAAATAATCAGAATTGGTTTTTTCGATATCCCATTCGATATAGTGATTTTGCGCCATAACTTTTAAAAGCCACAAATAGTAATACCGAATCGCAACTCTTTTTTCTCCGGATTGAATACTTTCTTTGATTAATTTATCAAAATCTAAAAGATGAATATTCTTTTCAATATCAGAATAGTAAAGATTTCGTTTGTTGGCATTTTTACCAAAAATCCATTGTCCTTCTTTATCAATAATTGCTTTTACAATTAAGTAAATCACAAATACAATAATTAAAACAGCTATTGTTTTTACAAAAAAGGATACAAAATTAAACGAGGATTCGGCACTCTCAAAGTGAAACCAACGTTCAAAAAGACGTGCAAGCCATTCCAGAAAACGCTGCCATAAACCTTTTTCGGGCATTTTTTGTTCGTACACAAAATCCGGATCAGTATATTTTTTCTTGAAGTCTTTCGAAAAAGTTTTTGCTTCTACAGTACTGGAATCAATTTGAATATCTTTCTCGGTATATTTTACAGTATCAATTTTAGGAGGTTCGGCTGTAGCCAAAGAATCCTGAGCATTGGAGATACTGCAAAAAAAGAGAAAGGATAAAATGAAGAAAATTCTATTCATTATGGATTTCATTAATTGAATTTGGCAGATAATTTCTGTGTTTTTTTGTGAACAATAGAAGGGTAAATCAAATAATAAAATGAAATAATTCCTAAAGTAAATAAAATGATAAAACTGCTCAACCAGTTTGGCATATCAATGGAATATCGGGTTATAAAACCTTCCAGAAAACCGGCACTAATTGTAAAAGGAAAAGTACTAAGAAAAATTTTAAAACTATTCTTGAAACCAATTTTAAACGAATTCATTCTCGAAAAAGTTTTAGGAAACAAGATAGAAGCTCCTAAAATAAAGCCTGCAGCAGTTTCGATTACAATAGCAAAAATTTCCATTGCCCCGTGAATCCAAATTCCGCGAACACTTTTCCAGAAAACACCTTGCTCATAAAAAAAGTACTGAAAAGACCCCAGCATAATGCAGTTTTGAAGGAATATATAAAAAGTTCCAAGTCCACCAAAAACACCATAAATGTAACATTGCGCACCTACTTTTAAATTATTGACTGTAATACCTATAAAGCTTCCCCAATTACTTCCAGAGCCATAAACAGCCATTGGGTTTCCTTTCTTAATGTTCTCCAATGTCATATTAACATAACCGTCCCCAAGAATCAAGCGAACAAAATTAGGATCGTAACGAGCAGAAACTACACCAATTCCAACAGTGAAAAAAAACAAAACAAAAGCGTACATTAAATAGCGTCTGTATTCGTACATAAGCAGCGGAACTTCTGTAACAAAAAATTCTACGAACTTGTTTTTTTCCGTTCTCTTGGTTTTGTAAATCTTTTGATAAATCTGCGAAGCGAGGTGGTTTAAGTATATAACCGTCTTACTTTTTGGGTAATACGTTTGCGCATACGACAAGTCATTCATCATTTGAATGTACAAATTAGCTAACTCATCAGGATTTTTTTTAGCTTTACCAAAAATAGCTAGCTCAAATTCCAGCCATTTTTCTTTATTTTGTTTTATGAATGCAACTTCTCTCATTAAAGGCTAAAATATAAAATATGTCAGAATTATCTATTAATACAACACAAAATGTTAAAATAAATTTTATCGCTGCAAATGTAGGCGAGAGAATAGGGGCATATTTTATTGATTTGATTATTAAGTTTTCTTTTATAATCGTTGTTTGGCTGATCTTTTTTTATTGGTTAAATTTTGATGTACTACTTAACGATTTAGATAATTGGTCTAGAATGTCGATCATTTTGATAATGTTTTTTCCTTTTTTCATTTATACTTTAACAATGGAAAGCCTTTTTGAAGGACAAACTGTTGGAAAAAAACTAGTTAAAATAAAAGTGGTAAAAATCGATGGCTATCAGGCAGGTTTTGGCGATTATTTAATGCGTTGGTTTTTTAGATTGGTCGATGTCTCAATTCTTGGCGGAATTGTAGCTTTAATATCAGTTATTTCGAGTGAAAAAGGACAAAGATTAGGCGATATGGTTGCTGGAACAGCCGTAATTACATTAAAAAATAAAGTGAATATTAGTCATACCATTCTTGAAGAAGTGGGCGATGCTTATGTAGCAACTTATCCTTTAGTAATTAAATTATCAGACAATGATATGCGAATTATTAAAGATACGTTTCAAAATGCCGTTGCAAAAAATGATCACGAAATGATTTATAAGTTAGTTTCGAAAATTGAAAGTGTAACCGGAATCAAAAATCAATCGGGCGACAATATTGACTTTCTTAGAATTATCCTGAAAGATTATAGTTTTTATACGCAGAATATGTAATATATGGATTTGGTTGATGGTGTTTGTTGTGATTTTCGTAACTTTGTGTAGAGATTGATTGATTAGAATTTTAGTAAATTAATTGTTATAAAAGGAGTTACCGAAAAGCCTAAGAGTAGGAAAATTTAATCGTAAATACCATGAAACTAAGAAAAATTGTTTCCGTAATTTTAATGTTGTTCATTTCTGTTTTATCATTCGCTCAAAGCGGAAAAAAATTAGATAAAATAATTAAAAGAGATTATCAAATTATTGAATGCTCAATCGCTAAAATGTCTGATAAAACTGTAGAGTATTCTTTACCTGGAGAAACTGTACAAATTTCGCTTGATGTATCTCAAATTGCCAGAATTGATTTTGCCAGCGGACGTTCTCAGACTTTTGATGTAACTCCAAATAGTGCTACTCCAAATACTTCCGGTCAAGTTGCAGCTTCCGCAGAAATGAAACCTAATACCATTGCTATATTGCCAATTCCTTACGTAAATTCGGGAACTTTAGAAACTTCTGAAGAAATGGCAAAATTTGCTCAAAACGATCTTTACAATAAATTATTAGATAAGTCAGCAAATCTTTTTCCATTAACCGTTCAGGATTTAAGAGTAACAAATAGTTTGTTGCACAAAGCCGGAATTGATTATAAAAATATCGACGAAACTCCTATTGAAGATCTTCAAAAAATTCTTGGTGTAGATAATATTCTTGCCGCAAAAGTTTCTTATACCATTACCGAGGGTTCTACAGCTTCGACTTACAACAGCGGAAATGCTAAAGTAAGTGATGACAATAAGAAAGTAAAGACAAATGATGTTTCTACAACAACAGCTTCTACCCAAACCTATTACAATTATATGGTTTATTTTGATATGTATAAAAATGGTACCAAAATATATTCACAAACTCGTAAACCGTTTTTAAACATCAAAGATAGTTGGATGGATTCTATATCTTATTTATTAAAAAGAAGTCCTATTTACGTAAAAAAATAACGAATCGGGGTAATTCATTTATGAGAATTTTTATAATTCTGCATCTTTTTATAATTTAACTTCTTAGCAACTAAAAAGAATGTTTCACTTATTAGATCTTATTGGTACAATGGCTTTTGCTATGTCTGGCGCATTAACGGCAATGCATAAAAAACTCGATCCGTTTGGCGTTTTTATCATAGCTTTTGTTACAGCCGTTGGAGGCGGAACACTTCGTGATGTTTTAATAGGAAGAACTCCAGTAGTTTGGATGCAGGATTTGCAATACGTTTATGTAATTATTTTAGGTTTTGGATTTGCGATACTTTTTAGAAAAAAGTTTGACAAACTGCGAACCTCATTGTTTTTGTTTGATACAATTGGTCTTGGTGTTTTTACCTTAATAGGTCTTGAAAAAGGAATCATGATTGGTTTGCATCCAGTAATTTGTATCGCATTAGGAACCATGACTGCTTGTTTTGGAGGCGTTACACGTGATATTTTGTGCAACGAAATTCCAACCATATTCAGGAGAGAGATTTATGCTACGATTTGTATTTTTGGCGGAGTAGTGTTTTTTGCACTTAAAAAATTGAATTTAGAAGATGATATTCTATATTTGGTAACATCTGTTGCTATAATTACGGTTCGATTGTTAGCCGTAAAATTTAAGTGGCATTTGCCGGCATTCGAACATAAGTAAAAAAACAAGCTGCAAAATTTGTAGCCGAAAAAACAAAAAAACTTGACGAACTACACCATAAAGAAATACCATAAAAACGATTATGAAATCTGGAATGCGTTTATTGGTCAAGCCAAGAATGCCACATTTTTATTTCACCGTGATTTTATAGAATATCACCAAGATCGTTTTGAGGATTTTTCGCTTTTGATTTTTGAAGATGAAAAACTCAAAGCTGTTTTACCCGCCAATATAAAAGGAAAATCGGTTTATTCGCATCAAGGGCTTACATACGGAGGTTTGGTCTTTAATGCTAAACTAAAAGGCGAAAAAGTAGAAGTTGTTTTAGATCAGGTTTTATTATTTCTAAAAGAAAATTCAATCGTAAACTTTTATTATAAACCAATTCCCGATTTTTATCTACAGAGAGGTAATCAGGATTTAGACTTTTTTTTGTTTAAAAGAGGAGCTATTTTAGAACGAAAAGAAATGAATTTGGCGATTAATTTAGAGTTGCCTTTACAGATTTCTAAAAGTAAATTAAAGCATTTTAGAAGAATCGAAAACCTTGATTTAGATATCGTAGAAGAACATGATTTTCAGCCTTTTTGGGAAAAAGTTTTAGGACCAAGATTACTAGAGAAATTCAATGTAAAACCCGTTCATACCAAAGAAGAAATTGCTCTTTTAAAGCAAAATTTCCCTGATAACATCAAACAATATTCCGTATATCAGGATGATGAAATTATTGCCGGAATAACTATTTTTGAGACAAAAGATGTCGTAAAATCGCAATATGGAGCTACATCTCAAAAAGGCGAACAAGTACGAGCATTAGATTTTTTATTCATTAACTTGATTCATAAATACAAGCGAAAAGGCAAACGTTTTTTTGATATGGGAATCGTAAACGAAGAAAATGAAAGTGGTTATCATTCTGGTCTTTTAAACCAAAAAGAAGAATTAGGCTGTTCTGTGTATAATCAGGATTTTTATAAAATGGAGATAAAATAAAAGCCATAGATTTCAAGAAATTTGTTGAGGACTTTGACACCCGAGCGATAGCGAACGGACGAAGTAAATAATAGCTAACTTGAATGATCGATAAAGAGACGCGGATGATACAGATTTACAAAAGTAAAGCCGCGGATTAAAAACTGATTTAAAAATAATCAAAAATAAAATCCGTTTAATCCGTGTTTTCGCTTTAGCGAATCCGCATAATCCGCGTTTCTTTGAAAAAGTGTTAGATAGAATTGAAAGATTAAATGGATTAAAATATAATCTGCCAGATCTGCGAGAAAAAGATTTAATGTATATATTGAAATTAAAAAAAGATGATACCATTTCTGGATCTTAAAAAAATAAACGAACCTTATGAAACTGCATTTCAGGATAAACTGAAATTAGTTTTAGATAACGGTTGGTATATTTTGGGCAAAGAACTGGAAACATTTGAAATGGCTTTCGCCGAATTTTGCCAAACCAAATATTGTATTGGAGTAGGAAATGGGTTTGATGCTTTGGTACTCATTTTTAAAGGTTATATTCAGTTAGGAAAACTAGAAAAAGGCGACGAAGTTATTGTACCTGCAAACACCTATATCGCAAGTATTCTGGCTATTTTGGCCGCAGATTTAGTTCCCGTTTTAGTGGAGCCAAAATTAGAAACCTACAATATCAATCCAGATTTAATTCAAGAGAAAATCAGTCCAAAAACCAAAGCTATTTTAGTTGTTCACCTATACGGACAATTGGCTGAAATGCCCGAAATAAATAAAATCGCTTTTCAAAATAATCTAATTATTGTTGAAGATGCAGCCCAATCGCATGGCGCAAACAATAATCTAAAATCTACCAATGTCACTCTGAGCGAAGGCGAAGAGCATTTAAGTGCTTCTGCATATAGTTTTTATCCCGGCAAAAATTTAGGATGTCTGGGCGATGGCGGAGCAATTACGACAAACGATTCGGGATTGGCAAAAGTGCTTTATTCGCTTCGAAATTATGGTTCCGAAAAAAAATATTATAATGATTATGTAGGCGTAAATTCTAGATTAGATGAACTACAAGCTTCATTTTTAAATTTAAAATTACCAAACCTAAACGCTGATAACGAAAAACGTCGTGCAATTGCAAAACGATATATAACCGAAATTAAAAACGATAAAATAATACTTCCGTTTTGGGATTTGTCAAGCAATCATGTTTTTCATTTATTTGTTATAAGAACCACAAATAGAGATGCATTGCAGGAATATTTAACTCAAAATAATATTCAAACCGTGATTCATTATCCAATTCCGCCACACAAACAAAAAGCTTTGTTAGAGTGGGAGAATTTATCGTTTCCAATTACTGAAAAGATTCATAATGAAGTTTTGAGTTTACCAATAAGTCCTGTTTTAACAGCAGAAGAAGTGAGTTATATTATTGAAATTTTAAATAAATTTTAGTTTGAACTCCTTTAAAAAAATTACCCAAACTACGCTGTTCAAAATTACATCGTTAAACAGTTTTAGTGTTGGGCTTAAAATTGGAATTGGATTAATAACCTCCAAAATTTTAGCCGTTTTTGTTGGACCTGGCGGTATGGCTTTGGTTGGTAATTTGCGTAATTTCCTAACTTCGTTAGAAAGTATTTCGACACTAGGTTTTCAAAACGGAATAGTAAAATATGTAGCAGAAAATCAAAAGAATAAAAGTGAATTTCAAAAAATACTGGCTACCGTTTTTATTAGTTTGCTAACCGTAGCAATTATTCTAAGTTTTGTTTTATACTTTTTTGCGACTTTCTGGAACGACAAAATATTCAATAACCATTTCGATTTTTCAATAGTATTTAGGGTCTTAGCTTTGGCTTTGCCGTGGTATGCCGTTTCCGTTTTTTTGTTGGCAGTTTTAAATGGTTTGAGCCAGTTTAAAAAAGTAATCTGGATTAATATCATTGGAAATTTAATAGGGTTATTAGCGTCAGTTTTCATGATTTTACAATTTAAAACACTTGGCGCTTTATTGGCAATTGTAATAACTCCCGCATTGTTGTTTTTTGTAACATTTTATTTCCTCAATAAAGAAATCAACTTTTTAGGATCTATACGATTACATTTGTTCGATTTTAAAATCATAAAGAATCTTTCGTCATATTCCTTAATGGCGTTGATTTCGTCTGTTTTTGGACCAATTGTCTTTTTGGCAATACGAAACAATGTAATTCAGGAATTAGGTATAGATCAAGCTGGTTTTTGGGAAACCATAACTCGGATCTCCTCTTATTATTTAATGTTTGTAAGTACGATTTTAACGGTTTATTTTTTGCCAAAACTCTCGGTAGCTCAAAATAATCAAGAAACCAAAACTATATTTTGGAGGTTTTATAAATCAATTTTACCCGTTTTTATTTTGGGAGTAATTGTAATTTATTTTGCTCGGTTTTTTATAATACAATTATTGTTTACAAAAGAGTTTTTACCTGTTACTTCGCTTTTTATTTGGCAGTTAACAGGAGATGTTTTTAAAGTCGCTTCGCTAATTTTAGGATATAATTTTTTTGCCAAAAAACTGACCAAAGCTTTTATCTTTTTCGAGATATTCTCCCTTTCGCTTTTGTATGTATCGAGTATTGTTTTTATAAAATATTATGGAATACAAGGAGTTGTAATGGCTCAGGCATTTGATAATTTAGTCTATTTTAGTGCTTTGTGCCTGTATTTTAGAAAAAGTTTATTTTAATTTGAATTCCAGAGATCAAGATATTTTTGAGCAATTTTTACATATTGATGTTCTCTTTCAATAAAAGCTCTTGTACGTTTGCCAATAGCAACTATTTCTTCGGGATTTTCAATTAAAAACGACAGTTCGTTCACCAAATAATCTACATCTGCTAAGGCATTTATGGCTACGCGCTCGTGTAAATTGTAATGATTCATAAATTCAGTTTCCGCACCAGTAAAAACTACTTTTCCTTTTGCCATAGCTTCAAGCGCATTATAGCCCTGATCGTATCCGTAAACCTGATCGAGTAAAATGTGCGCTCTACTGTACAGCATAATATATTTTGAATACGGAATGTTTTCTGCCGAAATAATCTCGACTTTATCAGCGTATTTTTCTTTAATAATGGCTAAAGCTTTTTCAAAAAAGACAGTTCCTTTTTTGATGTAACTGCTTTTATTAATCCCCATAAAAATCACAATTCTTTTACTGATGTCTAAATTCTCAAAAGCAATTTTGTCTGTATTTATTGGATTTGGAATTAGTGTTTTTTCCGGGATCGGAATTTTATAATCTAAGTCAGAAACGATAGTTGCTGAAACCCTTTCTTTTACAAAATCGTATAAATCGCGATAATTTTTCTGAGTGTATTTTAGCGAAAAACGAAATTCAGATTTTAAATTATTATCCTTTAAATAGGGAGTTAGAATCGAATATTTTAATTTATCCGTTAACAGAAAATCGATTATTGGAGTGTCTTCTCCACAAACCAGCAAAAAGCTTTTTTTATTCTGGTTAAAGAGTCGTTTTAATAGAAATTTCGAGAAAAACGGATACGTTTCAATGGCATTCGAATTGATTAATTGTACAACATCGTAATTTTTTAGTTTGGGCAAAAAGTACCAAAACCGAATTCCTTTTTCGGCCAGTTGCAAATCAAGTTTAAAAACTCGGAATAAAGCTTTGTTTAAAAATACCAAAAGCTTGTTTTTGAGAAAGTACTTTGGAAAAATAGAGTAGTCTACCGGAAATTGCTTAAAATTATCTCCCGTTCCTATAATAGTAACATCGTGATGCAAGGCTTCTAATCCTTCTTTTAAAGAATTGTGCAATCTACTATATTCTCCTACCAAGAGTATTCTCATTTGTGCTAGAAATATTTATATTTACGTAAATATATATGAAAATGTTAAATGTTTTTTCTGAAAACGACTTCGAAATTTTAATTGCTACCAAAGATAGAAGCAATTTAGATTTTTTGTTGCCCATGTTTCCGTTTGAGCATTTTTCGACTTTTAATATTTTGATTGTAAATCAATCTAAAATTGAAGTTTTATCATCTGATTTTGATAATGTTAAAGTTATAAATACGACCGAAAAAGGTTTGTCAAAAAGCAGGAATAAAGCAATTGCAAATGCCTCAAAAAAAATCTGCCTGATTACAGATGATGATGTTGTTTTTGCAAAAAAATTCAAACAAGATATTCTTTTAGCTTTCGAAAAAAATAAAAAAGCAGATGTAATTACATTCAATCATCAAAGAATAGGAGATTCTAAGCCACAAAAAAGTTGTAATTCTTCTTTTAAACATGATGATAAAAGTATTTGGAATGTGAGTTCGATCGAAATTGCGTTTCAATTAAACGAAATCAAAAAAAATAATATCACTTTTGATGAATATTTTGGACTTGGTGCTTTCTTTGAAACTGCCGAAGAATTTCTATTTTTAAAATTGGCATTAAATCTAGGTTTAGAAGTTTATTTTAGCCCCGAAATTATCGTTTCACATCCGCAGTTTTCGTCTGGCAAAGATGAAGGATCAGATGTTTTAATTTATGGCAGAGCAGCTTTATTTTATAAATTGCACGGTAATTTGGTTTTTTTATGGCTTGCTAAATATGTGTTTTTTTTGTTTAGAAAAAAGTACATTCGGTTTTCTGAAATAAGAAAAAAATATAAAATAGGATTGGCGGGAATCGCAAAATTCAAAGGATTAACTAACAATAAGCTATGACCACAAATACAGACGTTCGATTAATTGAAGTTCCAAAAATTCAGGACAGGCGCGGTAATCTTTCCGTTATCGAGGGAGCGACAATTCCGTTCATTTCAAAACGTGTATATTATTTGTACGACGTGCCAAGCGGAAGCAAACGCGGCGGACACGCACACAAGGAACAACAAGAATTTTTGATTGCTTTAAGTGGTAGTTTTGATGTGATTTTGAAAGATGGAAAATCATCGCAAACAGTTACGCTTAATAAACCAAATTTAGGTTTGTTAATTGTAGATGGAATTTGGCGCGAACTGCGTAATTTTTCTTCTGGTGCGGTTTGTTTGGTTCTGGCTTCGGACGAATTTGATGAAGAAGATTATATTAGAGAATATAAAAATTTCAAATTATTTAAAAACAGATGAACCAAATCCTAAATTGGCCATTTTGAGTTTTAATTGAATTAAAAAGCGAAGTAAATAGGGAGGAAGCAGTAAAAGAAATCTTTTTTTGAAGCTAATTTTTTTTAAATCAATTCCATTATAATAATAATCAAAAAGCGTTTTATTATAGGCTAATTTACTTTTAATGGCAAGCGAAAACCGATTTAAATCTAAGAAATATTTTAAATCAGAATTTGTTTTTTCAAGTTCGGTAAACTTCGAAAAATCCATTTTAGATTCCAGTAAATCAGGTTTTTTAGAAAGACTATTTTCGTCATGAGTGTAACGAACCAAAACTTCCCAAATAAATAATATAGGATACACTAAACCAATTCTTATCCATAAATCAGTGTCTTGTCCGCTTTTGATATTGGGGTCAAAAACACCAACTTTATCAAAGACTTTTTTATTAAAAATAGTAGCCGAGGTTAAAATTACGGACTCTTTTTTACTGGCTTTGAAGTAATTTACAAATTCAAAATCAAATGTTTTATTGATAGAATATTGAGCCAGGAACGTTTTTTGTGAAGTCTCAACCTCAATTGCTGTAGTAAAAACTTTCGCTTTTATAAAACGAGTACAATAGTCAAACATTACTTTTAAAAAATCTGGGTGCCAATAATCATCGGCATCTAGAAACGCAACAAAATTGGCATTTGCTAATGTAATTCCTAAGTTTCGTGTAATTGAAACTCCTTCATTATTTTTGCTGTAATAACGAATTCTTGAATCTTTAAATTGCAATAATTTCTCTTCACTTTTATCTGTAGAGCCGTCATTTATTACAATAATTTCAAAGTCTTCAAAAGTTTGATTCAAGACACTTTGTATCGTGTTTTCGATAAAATTTTCTTTGTTGTATAACGGAATTATTACGGAGAAAAATGCCATTTATTTTTATTTTAAAGTGCAATAATAGCCCAGTCGATAAAGGTCAAAAAGTAAAAGAGATGGTTTTTTGCTTAATAATTGTTTTAAAAACAATGGTTTTGAAATCTTGAATCCAAATGCAATTACGGATTGAAGGTAATATTTTTTTATGATTTGGTAGTAATGGGAAAGCTTTACATAATCTGACGAAATTAGATTAGAATCGACCAGATTTTTTAAACCAATAACTGCTTCTTCAGATTTTCTAAGAAAGGTTTCACTATTCTCTATTCCTAAATGAAAAACAGGGTTTTCGATATGAATAATCTCAATTTTAGCCTGTTTCAATTCAAATGAAAACAAAGTATCTTCATGTCTTAAATTTGGAATTTTTTCGTTGAAGGTAACTTTTTTAAAAACACTTTTAGAGATTAAAAAATTCAGCGTTAAAAAAGAAATGTAAGAGTTTTTATTTCTGTCGGCAGTACTCAAAGCTTCTCTTTCGGTACCATAAAACCATCTTAAAAGCTTATCATTTTCAGGTTTTTTACTTTCGTATAAAATCCCGCCATAAACTACTTTTTCGTTCCGGCTCATTTGCGAAATATAAGTAGAAAGAAAATTTTGATTGACTGGAAATGTATCTGCGTCTAAAAAAAGCAAATTTTCGAAAGTTGCTTTTTTGGCTAATAAATTCCTGATGGCGCTTCGTCCAATATTATGTTCTAAAACCGAATAATTACAATTTTGGAGTTGATTAATCTTTTGGTTTTCTGATAAAAAATGTTGCGAACAATCATCCAAACAAATGATTTCAAAAATCACATTAGATTCCAATGCCTGATTGTACAATGTTTCAACAAGAGAAGATACATTGTAATTGTAAACCGGAATTAAAATAGAAAGCATTACACGTTTCGTTGCACGACTTCAAAAATTCTCTCGTCTTCACATTTTAGTGTTTTCGATGGAAATTTCATCAATAAAGCATAATCGTGCGTTGCCATGATAACAGTTTTACCGTTGGCGTTGATTTTTTTAAGAACTTCTAAAACCTCAGAACTCGTTTGCGGATCAAGATTTCCTGTTGGTTCATCGGCAAGAATAAATTCAGGATCGTTTAACAAAGCTCTTGCGATTGCAACACGTTGTTGTTCTCCACCTGAAAGTTGGTGAGGCATTTTATTTATAAAATCTTTCATACCTACTTTGTCCAGAACTTCATCAATTTTGCGTTCCATTCCTTCCTTGTCAACCCATCCGGTTGCTTTAAGAACAAAAAGCATATTGTCTTTTACAGAGCGGTCCGGAAGCAATTTGAAATCCTGAAATACAATTCCAATTTTACGTCTCAAATACGGAATATCGTTTTCTTTTAAAGTAGCCAAATCAAATTCAACAATATGACCTTCACCTTCAGTTAAAGGCAAATCACCGTACAAAGTTTTCATGAAACTACTTTTACCAGAACCGGTTTTTCCAATTATGTAGATAAATTCACCGTGTTGAACATCTAAATTAATATGAGATAAAATTTTTCTTCCTTCTTGATATATAGTTACTTCTTTAAGAGACAGTACGATTTGTGACATAATTAAATTGATTTGATTGGTAAAAGTAATAAGATAACGATAGGATTCAAAATAAATTTCAATGATTTCTTATAAAATATTAAAATGAAATTTTATCCATTTAAGTAATGTAAGTTCATTTTAGTACAAGACGTAAGGAAGTTTTTATTGGTCAAAGCTTATCTAATTTTAGAACATTATCTAAACAACGAAACCAACTAGCTTATAATTACTTATATGACTTATAGGGTTAAAAAATACCGCGGTTGGAGCTACAAAATACATCTTGTTAAATTTTTTGTTCATAATAAAAGCAAGAAACGTTTCGTTATAAACGGTATAAAATGATACATTTGAATACTAAATATAATAAAAATGCGTAAACTTTCCTGGTTCTTTTTACTCCAAATAATCCTTATTTCGACCACAGTTTCGGCACAAAAATCAGCTATATATACTTACGACTTAAAGGATTTTGACAAAGCACTGGCTTTATATAATGACAAACAATATGCTTCGGCACAACTTATTTTTGAACATGTAAAAAATGAGGCTAAGACTGAAGAAGTTCAATCAGATTGTGCTTATTATATCGCCAATTGCGCCATTAGAACCAATAAAGCAAATGCAGATGCTTTGATGGAAAAGTTTGTTAACGATTATCCAACAAGTACTAAACAAAATCAGGCTTATATAGAAGTAGCTCAGTTTTTCTTCGAGCAAGGAAATTATCCAAAAGCATTGCAATGGTTCGATAAAGTAGATGAAAGCTACATGAGCAAATCTGACTCGGATAAATTTAATTTCCAAAAAGGATACAGCTATTTTAATGCTAAAAAGAAAAAGGAAGCAACTACTTATTTTAATAAGGTAGTAAATTCTCCTGTATTTGGTTCTCAAGCCAAATATTACTTAGGTTTTATGGCTTATGAAGGCGACGATTACAAAGAAGCAACCAAATATTTTGATGAAGTTTCGGGCGAAGAAAAATACAAAGAAAAGCTTTCGTATTATCAGGCCGATATGAATTTTAAATTAGGAAGTTTTCAAAAAGCAATTGATGTAGGGCAAAAAGCAATGACCAAATCAAATGATATTGAAAAATCTGAATTGAATAAAATTATTGGAGAAAGCTATTTCAATTTAAAACAATACGGAAAAGCAATTCCATATTTAGAGCAATATGCCGGTAAAAAAGGAAAATGGAATAATACTGATTTTTATCAATTAGGATATGCGTATTATGAGCAAAAAGAATATGAAAAAGCCATTTCTCAATTCAATAAAATTATTGAGGGAAAAGATTTTGTAGCACAAAATGCTTATTATCATTTAGGTTTGGCTTATTTAAATACGGGCAAAAAACAAGAAGCTTTAAATGCTTTTAAAAATGCTTCTGAAATGGATTTTAATACCCTAATTCAAGAAGATGCAGCTTTAAATTATGCGAAGTTAAGTTATGAAATTGGAAATGCATACCAAACTGTTCCTGCAATTTTACTTGATTTCTTAAAAAAATATCCAAACAATTCAAGTCGTTCTGAAGTAGAAAAATTATTGGTTGATTCTTATATTTCGACTAAAAATTATAAAGAAGCTTTGGTTTTATTAGAGAAAAACAGATCAGCCGAAAATAAAGCAGCTTATCAAAAAGTACTTTTCTACAGAGGTTTAGAATTGTACAACGATTCAAATTATACCGATGCCGCAAAAATGTTTAAAAGTGCAGTAAGCGAACAAAAAACTCCTGAATTTACAGCACGTGCAACTTTTTGGAAAGCAGAAACTGAATATGTTACAGATGATTTTAAGAATGCTTTGTTGAGTTACAAACAGTTTGCAGGACAAGCGGCGGCAAAGACTACTAATGAGTATAAAAACATTAATTATAATATTGGATATACTTATTTTAAACTGAAAGAATACGATTCGGCAGCTACTTCATTTCAAGCACAAATTGATAATGCTGCAGCAGATAAAGTTCGTTTAAACGATTCGTATTTGCGTTTAGGAGATTGTCGTTTTGTAAATGCAAAATACAGCGCTGCAAACGAAGCTTATGCAAAAGCGATTGAATCGAAAGGCGTAGATGCTGATTATGCTCAATTTCAAAAAGCAATTTCTTACGGATTTATGGGTAAGAATGATAAAAAGGCAGATGAGTTGAATAACTTTCTGGCAATGTATAAGAAATCAGAATATCGTGATGATGCTTTATACGAATTAGGAAATACTTATGCGACCGAAAAGAAAAATGATCTGGCAATTAAAACTTACGATCAGTTAATTTCAGAATACAAAAATGGTTCATTTACCTCAAAAGCAATCTTGAAACAAGGTTTGATTTATTACAACTCAGATCGTGACGAACAAGCTTTGGTAAAATTCAAAAAAGTAGCGGCAGAATTCCCAAAAACTCCTGAAGCTTTGGAAGCAGTTTCTACAGCAAGATTAATTTATGTTGATTCAGGAAAAGTAGATGAATATGCAACTTGGGTTCGAACTCTGGATTTTGTTGCGGTTACGGATGCAGAATTAGACAATGATACTTACGATGCGGCTTTCAAACAATACTCTCAAAATAATAGTAAACAAGCCATAACTGGATTTACGGGTTATGTGAGCAAATTTCCAAAAGGATTGCATGCGCTTGAAGCTAACTTTTATTTGGCACAATTGTATTTTGCCGAAGGATCAGAAACTAAATCGGTTGGTAATTATGAATATGTTATCGATCAGCCAAGAAGTGAATTTACAGAGCAATCTTTAATGAAATTGGCGCAGATTTTCTTAAAAGCAAAAGATTGCGATAAATCTATTCCGGTCTTGAAACGCCTTGATGACGAATCTGATGCGGTACAAAATAAAAGTTTTGCACAAGCCAATTTGATGAAATGTTATTACGACAAAAAAGATTATGACAATTCGGTTATCTATGCTGATAAAGTGCTGCAAAACGCAAAAGCAGATGCGAATGTAAAAGCAGATGCTCAAATTATTGTAGCGCGTGCCGCCATGCAAACTGGAAATGAAGATAAAGCCAAAGCTGCTTATGCAAAACTTTCGACAACATCAAAAGGAGAATTAGCTGCCGAAGCATTGTACTATGACGCTTATTTTAAAACCAAAGAAGGCAAGTTTGAGGCATCGAATGTATCCGTGCAAAAATTGGCTAAGAATTATTCGGCTTATAAATATTATGGAGCGAAGAGTTTGATTTTAATGGCTAAAAACTTCTACGGATTAAAAGACAGCTATCAGGCAACTTATATTCTAGATAACGTAATTAACAATTTTACAGATTTTCCAGATGTTGTTGAGGAAGCTAAAAAAGAATTAAACGCAATTAAACTAGAAGAATCTAAAACGAATTCGTCGATTAATAAGTAAGAGAATAGAATAAAGAGAATAGAAAATAGATTGGAAAGCAAAGATTGAAAGTCTATTCTCTTTATTCTATACTCTGTTTTCTCAAAAAAATAAAAATAATGAGTTTACCTTTTTATATAGTTGATGTTTTTGCCGATAAAAAATATGCCGGAAACCAATTGGCAGTTTTTTTGGATGCAGAAAAATTAAGTTCGGCAGAAATGCAGCAAATTGCGCGTGAAATTAACTTCGCCGAAAGCACTTTTGTAACCAAACTTGACAAAGAGAATAATAAAGCCGAGATCAAAATATTTACTCCGTCTCAGGAAATGCAATTTGCAGGACATCCGATAATTGGAACTTCATGGGTTTTGATGAATAAAGTATTTACTGATTCGCCAGAGCATATAAAACTGAATGTACCAATTGGACCCATTTCGATTCATCAATCAGGGGATTTGATTTGGCTAAAAGCGGCGCAACCTAAATTTTGGGATATTTTTTCGAAAGAAGATATTACAGTATTTAGTAATCTGAAAAATCACGATTTCGAAAATCAATTTCCAATTCAGGAAGTAACGACCGGAAGTGCCTTTGTAATGGTTGGATTAAGTAGCAAAAGAGCGCTGGAGAATTTGGTTTTAGATAAAGATAAAACAGAAGATTGGCTTAAAAAGAATTGCAAGACAACTCACAGAGGTTTATATTTTTATTACCTGGAAGGTTCAAAATTGTTTAGCAGAATGTTATGCATAGAACACAATCAATTGGTAGAAGATGCAGCAACAGGAAGTGCGAGTACTTGTTTACAAGCCTTTTTACTCAAGTATCATAAACCAGAAATTGATTTGATTAATTATCAAGGAGATTATATTAACCGTCCGTCGCAAATTTATTTTAAAGGAAGCTTAAACGAGAATGACTTTGATATTAAAATAGGAGGAAAAGCCCAGTTTGTTGCAAAAGGAGAATGGGAAGCGTAATAATTAGAGAATTTGTTAATTAGAAAATTAGATAATTGTAAAATGTAAAAGGATGAAAAGTGAAATGTAAAAGCATTTAAAATTATACAACTCACATCTTACACCATACATTTTACAAAAAAAAAAAGATATATGAAAATTAATTGCCAGAATAAAATAATCATTTTACTAGTAATGTTTGTTGTCCAGCTTTCGTTTTCTCAAAAGAAACAAGAAACAATTGGTACAGAAACAGTAAATGTAGTAAAGCCGTATTCGCCAACAATTTCTGATGCTTTTAAAGTTAAGGAGACTCCGTCGCTTGACGATGCAGGAAATCAGCCAAAGGAAACGATAAAATATAGTATTTTGTCAGTTCCTGTAGCCTCAACTTTTACACCATCAAAAGGAAAAGCAGAAGGTGTTGAAAAATCTAAAAAAGAAAAATTATTTAATAATTATGCTACTTTAGGAGTTGGTAATTATGGAACTTTAAATGCTGAATTGTTTGTGAATCAGGATTTAGGAAACAATGATTATGTGGCGGGAATGTTTCGTCATCACTCTTCGCAAGGCGGAATTAGTGGTGTAAACCTGAACGATGAGTTTTATGACACAGCGTTGAATGTTGCATACGGTGTTAACAATCGCGATATGTCGTGGAATGTTGAGTTAGGTTATCAAAATCAAATTTATAATTGGTATGGTTTACCTGCTGATTTTGGTTCGACTTTAGCTCCACAAACGCAAGATGATTTAATAAGAGGAATTAATCCAAATCATTCGTATAATACAATTACCGCTGGTGGAAATGTAGCATTTAATGAAGGGATTTTTAGTAAAATAGCGGCTAAATTCACTCATTTTTCAGATAGTTTTTCTTCGTCTGAAAATCGTTTTTACGTGAAACCTACTTTCAAAGTAGAAGTAATGGATCAATCAATTAATACCAATATTATTATAGATCATGTAAGCGGTTCTTTTGAGCATAATTATGCTCGCGATAATACAGAGCCTTTAAAATACAGTTTGACTAATTTTGGTATAGAACCAAGTTTTGTTATTCTTGAAAACGATTGGACGCTTGAATTAGGAGCTGGATTATTTTATGGTTTAGATTCTGAGAACAGTGGAAATAAATTTTATATCTATCCAAAAGTAAATGCTTCTTATAAATTAGTTGGCGATTTGATGATTTTTTACACAGGAGTAAATGGTGGTTTAGAGCAAAACTCGTACGCAGATCTTGCAAATCAAAACCCGTTTTTATCTCCAACACTAAATATGAGACCTACTAATAATCAGTATACTGTTTTTGCAGGTTTAAAAGGTAAATTGGCTAATAATATCAATTATAATCTTACCGGTTCATACTTGAATGAAAAAGATAAGGCTTTGTATAAAGCCAATGATTATACCGAAGATTTCTCTAATCAGAATTATGCTTTTGGAAACTCTTTTGGTGTTGTTTATGATGATGTAAGAACGCTTCGTTTTTATGGAGAATTAAAAGCTGATTTTTCTCAAAATGTTTCTTTTGGAATCAACGGAACATTTAATAGTTACAAATTTGATGGTTTAGAAGCATGGAATTTACCTTCAATGAAATTGAGCTCTAATCTTGATGTAAATATTACAAAACAATGGTATGCTGGTTTAAATGTTTTCTATGTAGGAGAACGTAAAGATATGCAGACAAAACAAACTGATTTTGCTATGCCAATTCCTGGAGTTCCAGTTACTTTAAAAAGCTATTTTGATGCCAATGCACATGTTGGATATAAATACAATGAACGTTTGACTTTTTTCTTAAAATTAAACAACATTGGAAATCAGGCATACCAAAAATGGATGAATTATCCGGTTCAAGGATTTCAGGTATTAGTGGGAGGAAATTATAAATTCGATTTTTAAAAGATATTTGCCACGAAGACGCTAGGGCGCAACATTTTTTTTAAATAAGTTTTTAAGCCACGAATTCACGAATTAGTTTAAAATTAATTCGTGAATTCGTGGCTAACTTTTTTGGAGCGGCCAGAAAACCTTTGCACCTTTGTAATTTAGCATCTAAGTACCTTAAAAAAATGGAAATTAAACTCAGACAAGAAAATGAAAAGGATCATAAAAGTGTTTTTCAATTAATAGAAAAAGCTTTTGAGCATGAAAAATATAGTGATCATAAAGAACAATTTTTGGTAGAAAGATTGAGAAAATCCGATGCTTTTATTCGGGAATTATCGATTGTTGCCGAATTGGAAAATAAAATTGTTGGACATATTTTATTAACAAAACTGGAGATTAAAAATGATTTGGAATCATTTCAATCTTTGGCTTTGGCGCCAGTTTCGGTTTTGCCTGAATTTCAAGGAAAAGGAATTGGTTCAAAATTAATAATGCACAGTCATAAAGTTGCTAAAGATTTAGGTTATAAATCGATTATCCTTTTGGGACATCAAGATTATTATCCAAGATTTGGATATGAACTTTGTGAAAAGTACAACATCGAAATGCCTTTTGATGTTCCTGCCGAAAACTGCATGGTTGTCTCTTTGGTTGAAAATGGATTAGTGGGCGTAAGTGGAAAAGTAGTTTACCCACCAGCTTTTTTCGAATAAAAACTTACACAAACAAGAAAAACCTTCTCACCTTTGTACCTTCGCACCTCAGTACTTTAAAAAAATGGAATTCAAACAAAAAATACATTCATATTATTTGCAAATGGTTCAGGACCGCATTGATGTTTTTAGAGATATGATTTCGGCTCTTACCGAAGATTCTAAAAACGATGCCAAAGGTTCTGCCGGCGATAAGCACGAAACGGCTTTGTCGATGATGCATATCGAGCAGGAAAAACTGACCAATAAACTTAAAGAAGCGATAACTCAAAAAGCGATTTTAGATAAAATTGATGCTTCAAAAACTACAGAAAATATCATTCTAGGAAGTTTGGTAAAAGCCAATGGAATTCATTTATACTTAAGTGTTGCACTTCCAAAAATTACTATTGACGGCATTAATGTTATTGCACTTTCACCACAATCTCCTCTGGGTGCTCATTTGATGGGGAACAAAGTGGGTTTTACTTTTGAAATTAATAAAACGCATTATATTATTGAGAGCGTTTTGTGATGTAGAAGGATTTTTGTCAAAGTCTACACAATCTTGTCATTTCGAGGAACGAGAAATCCTCGTAAGTAGCTCCGCAACGTGAATCACCAATCTTTGTAGAGCTACTTACGAGGATTTCTCGTTCCTCGAAATGACAAAGATTGCAACCCTTATTTTATTTTTTACATTCTGTTGGATCGAATTTATACTTTACATGATCAAAATCAATTGGTTTATCTTTTACAATATAGGTCACTCCCATTGTTGTTTGCATCGTTCCGTTTCCTAAAATAAGTTGTTTGTCACGTTTTAAAAGTGCCATTGGGTTTTTAAAAATTTGATCTTTGGTTGCTGAATCTTTAAAAGTATAGTCAACAAATAATGTATCTCCATGAAATTCACCTGCGACTTCGCCAGTTTTTACTGTTTTAGGAGCAACTTTCATAACCATATCTCCAGATATTTTTCCGTTTTTTAAAGTATTCAATTTTAAATCGATTGTATCTTTTTCGTATATCGCTTTATAACATTCAGTACTTACAATTGTCTCCGCAGCAACTTTTGCAGCTTCGGCTTCTTTTTGTTTTTCTTCATTTTTACAACTTTGGAATCCAATACAGATTACAAGCAGACAAGGCAAAACTAGATTTTTCATATTTTAATATTTTATTTCACGGTTATTTTATAAAATTAAGAAAAAAGAAATCAACAGAAAATTTTTTACAAAGTTTTCCTATTTATAAATTTTTAATTACAAATTCAGATCTTCTGTTTAGTTCGTGTTCTTCTTCAGAACAAGCTTCATCTGTTTTGCATTTTATTATGGGCACTGATTCTCCATAACCTTTTGCCTGAACTCTTTTGGCATTTATTCCCGATTCTATGATAAAATCTCGGGTCGAATTGGCTCTTTTTTGAGATAAATCTTCGTTGTATTTTAAATTTCCGCGAGAGTCTGTGTGTGATCCTATTTCAATAACCATTTCTGGATATTTTTTCATTAGTTCTACAACGCGTCCTAAAACTACTTTAGATTCTTTTCGGATGTACCATAAATCATAATCAAAATAAATAGGATCTGTTTTTATAATCAATCGGTCTTTATCTTTTACTACATCTTTTTCTTTTTCTAAAATCTGTTTTACTTTTTCATTCTTTTTAACTTCGGCAGCCACAACTTCGGCTTCATTGGCTTTTTTCTCTTTTTGTTTTAACTCAATTGCTGCAAGCGCTTGGTTTTTCTTGTTTTCTTCTTCTATAATAATTTCCTGTTTTCGCTTATTCTCGGCAATTTCCTTTTCTTGTAATTTTATTACTTCCAATGATTTCAATGCCATCGATGCATCGTTGTTTGCATTTCTGGTTTTACCTGTAGCTATTGTTTTAGATTCGTTTGTGTATTTTTCTTTAGATGCTAAAACTGTAAACGAATTTTCGCAAGGAACTGTAAAACTAAATTTCCCGTCTTGACCTGTTATAATGGTATTCAGATTTTTTTTATCTGAATTCTGTAATATTACAATAGCATTTTCTATAGCCAATTTTGTATCAATATCTGTAATTGTCCCAACAATAAACTGTTTACAGTCTTCTACAATTAAATCTTTTATTTCTTTAAATTGATAAATATCGTCGCTTCCTTTTCCTCCTTCTCTATTGGATGAAAAATATCCTTCTTTGGTATTTACATCTATATTAAAAGAGAAATCATCTAAATTGGAGTTCAATGGTAACCCTACATTTATTGGTTTTGAATATTCGTTTCTGTTTATTTCTGAAACAAAAACGTCAAGCGAACCATATCCTAAATGTCCATCTGACGAAAAATACAGTTTATTATCTGCGGAAGCAAAAGGAAATTGCTCTCGTTTTTCGGTATTAATAATTGGACCTAAATTTTTTGGTGTGTCAAATGCGCCTTTGTTTATGTTTACAGAATAAATATCAAACGAACCTAAAGTCCCAGGCATATCTGAGGCAAAATACAATACTTTTTCATCAGGACTAAGAGCTGGATGTTCGACTGAATAGTTAGGACTATTAAACGGAAGTGAGGTTACATTTGTCCATTTTCCATCAACTAAATCGGCTTTGAAAATCTGAAGGTTCGAAATTTTCTGGTCGTTTGTTTTTTTACTTCCTTTTTTGGAATTATTACGTGTAAAATAAATCGTTTTGCCATCTTTTGTAAAAATAGCATTCGATTCGTGCATTCCGGTTTTCAATTCTTTAGCAAAATAATGTACAATAGAATCGGCAGAATTAATGTTTTTTAGCGGAATTGAAACTAAATTCAAATAGGTCTCATTGTCCCATTTGAACTTTTTATCGAATAATCCGGGTTTTAATTTTACTCCTGCAAAAACTAAATTATCATTATACTTTACGGCTCCAAATTCAGAATTAGGCGTATTTATTAAGAGATTTTTAATATCGAATCGTTTTCCTATAGCAGTAACATTTTCTAATGTTTTAATATCTTTTTCAAAATTAACAACATCATTTGCATTTGCAGATCTTGAATAATATTCTTTTAAAGCTGCATTTGCATCTTCATAACTATTACTTGCTTTTAGGGTTTGAGCATATCTAAAATAATAATTGCGATCTAAGTCTTTGTTATAATTTTGAATCAGAAGTCTGTAATAACGTTGCGCTTTTATTAAATCATTAGTATAAAAATAAGAGTCGGCCAGATTTTTAATAACTTCCTGCGAAGGTTTTTCCTGAACTAATTTTTCATACAAAACGATCGATTCACTATAAAAGGTTTTATCAAAAAAACGTTTGGCTCTTGCCAATTCCAGATCTTGAGCATTTACAAACTGTATTGAAAATACGAATATAATAAGGAGTAATTTTTTCATATTTTTCATCTTAGAAGAATCTTGGTGATTTATCATATCCTTTTCCTAATAAATCTAAATTAAAAAGCAGCATAATTTCGTGTGTTCCAGAATTAAACTGTCCCATATTCGAAAGTGTATGATCGTAAGCATAACCAACTCTCAAAGATGGTGTAACATTTATATTCATTAAAGCACTTACAGCATCATTTATTCTGTAAGCAGCGCCCAGTTCAAATTTGTTATTGTACAAAACATTGGCTGTAAGGTCTACAGAAATTGGTGCGTTGGTTACAAATTTTGACATAAATGCAGGTTTTAGCTTTACCATATCATTGATTTGAAAAACATATCCTGCGGTCAAAAAAGTATGAATACTTTCTGAACCATAAGCATTAATTCCAGATTTTTCCTCGATGTGTTTGGTGCTTAATAAATTTGGTGCTGATAAACCCACATAAAAATTATCTCTAAAATAATAGGCTCCAACTCCAATGTTTGGTTTTGTTACGTTTAGATTATCCGCAAAAGCCAAATCTGTCTGCGGATCTGTAAAACGGAATCCGTTAAAGTTGGTTTGTATCGATGAAAAACCTGCTTTTAGCCCAAGCGAAAGTTTATTTTTTCCGCCCAAATTCAGGACATAAGCAAAATCGGCATAAAAGTTATTTTCCTTTTTTGCACCATCGCCAATATCGTCTGAAACTAAAGAAAGCCCCACTTCGACTTTATCAGTCACAGCGGTATGCCCGAAAAAAGTAAATGTTTTTGGTGCTCCAACGGCTCCTACCCACTGAGTTCTGTATAATCCGCCAAGATTTAACATGGCCGGAACTCCAGTTGCATAAGCCGGATTTACAACACTCATATTGTACATATAATGTGTGTATTCTGGATCTTGTTGCGCCGAAGCTGATGTAATATAAAAGAGGAAAGTTATAAAAAGTAGTGTTTTTTTCATTTGAAAAATTATATTAAATAATATAAAAAGGATTATCGATTCAAGTAAAGTCGGCCTTGCTCTGCTCGTCTGTTATCTTTATTAAAATTGATAATGTAAAAATAAACTCCGTTTGGCGCGATTCCGTCACCAAATCCTGCGGACTGGTCATTTTTTCCGTCCCAGTCGGGTTTATTTATATTTCCTTTAAACATTACATTTCCATATCTATTGAAAATTTCAAGTGTATAATTTGGGTACAAAAATTCAATATCAGGAATTTTGAAGGTATCATTTACATTGTCTCCGTTTGGCGAAAATCCGTCAGGTATAAAAAATTTATATTGCGAAGTATCACAATCTAGTAATGAAACGGTTACTTCTAAATAATTCTCAGAAATACAACTTGTTGCGTTCGAAAGATCAAAACCAAAATAAGTGGCTTTGTCGACAAGCAATGTCGTCGATGTTAATAAATTTCCATTATCAGCAGCATCATACCAAGCCACAGTTGAAGCGACATTAGTTGCTTTTGATAAATCTGAAATTGTTGGATTTTTTAGACCACAAAAGTCTTTTCCGTCAGGATTTAATATTGGAGCCGGCGTATCGTTTACTACAACTGTAATTTTTGTTGATGGTGATTTGCAACCTGCTGCCGAAAATTCTCTTATATAATAATCTTCTGATTTTAAAAGATATGTATCAGCCAAAGGTGTTGTTGATGCATCTGAAATATACCATTTATACTGATTTCCTTGCGGACGTAAATCTCCAACTGTTGCCCGATCGACTTTACAAAATGGCTGATTTACAGCGGTTGGTGCAACTGGTAATGCGTTTATCAGAAAAACATCACTTACATTTAATGCATTTGTACAACCTGTAATACTATTCGTCAAACTACTTGCTGTAATTGTAGTAGAACCCGAATTTAAAAGCAAACTTGAGGGAATTGGAAAACTGGAATTTCCGTTTACAATTGTTAAATCAACGGTTTGCAATGTCGAGACATTACTGTCTGAAAGTGTATACGAAAGTTTTGCTTTGGTTAAAGTTCCTAAACCTGAAACGCTCGCAGAAAACGGCTCGTTAAAACAATTATCATTCACTACTATTTTTACGGCTGCCACATTTGGCAACGGATTAATAGTTAGATTTCCTGACACGTTTGCACTATTGCAGCATTGCGGTTCCGGATTTGTGATATTGATAATATTAAGAATGGTAATTACAGACAATCCACTTTTTATATTTAAGCTTCCCTGAATTTCAAATGTTCCTTTTCCGCCCGTAGCTGTAAAACTTGCCGTTTGTGCCGTTGCCAAATTGTCGCCAGTTATATTGTAAGTGACACGATAATCTCCATCTAGCAATTGCGCCGCGGTAATTTGAGCTGATGCTGTGTCGTTCTGACAAACTGAATTTATGGTCAAAATTCCTCCATCTAAACGGGGCAATGGATAAATGGTTAAATCTGTTGCGAACGGACTAAAGATATTTACACACGAATTTCGACTTGAAGTTGAGACAATGTTTGTAATCGTAATTGTAAATTTCCCTACTTTCTGAAAAAAAGAAGATCGAATTGGAAAATTTAATACTCCATTTATAAAATTTGCTTTAACGGTTTCGGAACCAGATGTTGGCCCAACAACACTAAAACTAACATTATATTCTCCGTTCGGAATAGAATCTGGCCCTTGGGTAACTCTTGCAGAATATGTTGCTGTAGCAATTTCAGATTCGCAAATATCTTTTGAAACTGCAACCTTTGCTCCTGTAAAATCAAGTCTTTTTTCGAGTGTGATGGTTACGGGAACGGTCATATCTCTACAAATATTATTATCTGGAACTGCAAAAACAGTATATTCATAGGTATATTCACTTGCACCATAAGTATCAAATACTTCCTGTAGATTAACATTATGATCTGTTTCTGAACTTATTCCGAGACCCACCCAACGACCTCCGGGATCTTCTCCTGTCAGCAAATCGTTCATATCTAAATTAGTATAGCCTGCTAAGCCTGTAGTTCCGCACAAGGTTAAGTTAGTAACTTTTCCAGTTTGTGGTTTTCTTAAAATAGTAACCAACACATTGACTGACTTTGCAGTTGCCGAACACTCTAAAACGGGTGGAACGGTGTACGTAAACTGAAGTGTCATTTTTTGATCGATTTTTCCAATATCTAAAGATGATGGTACATATTGACCGGAACTGTTGGTCCATCTTCCGTTAGAATGTGGCCCCATAACGGTTCCATCAAATGCATTAAATAGATTAAAACTACCAGATTCGCTACAAATTGTAGCCTGAGATCCAACACCTGCATATGCACCAATTGTAAGTGTAATTACAGCTTTATTGTTTAAACATCCTGCGGTGTCTGGAGCTGTATAAGTATAATGATAAACTCCTCCGCTGGTAATAAGTTGTGCGTCCAAAATTCCGGTTACAGGATCTAAACCTCTAAGTTTATTATCGTCAGACCAAGTACCTCCAGGAACTGGAGAACCTCCAAGCAAAGAAAATAAAGATAGGTTTTTGTAGCTTGGATTTTCGACGTCACAAATTATTTTTTGTGCATCACTTCCCGCGCATTGAGCACTAATTTTTGAAGGCAAAACTGATAAAAAAACGAAAAACAATACAAATTGTAAGAAATTAATGTAGTTTTTAACCATAAATCATTTTTTTTATAAACATAATAAAATAAAAATGTTAATTAGGCAAAAACATAAATTAGTAGTTAATTTTTCACAAATTTTAAATTTTTCAAAAGATTAATGTGTAATATTTTTTGTCTCGATCCGAAATTATAAACCATAAAAGTTCGTTCTTTTTACAGTTCATCTTCGAGTTTAAATCTAAATTTTAAAAGCAAACTATTTCGCTCAACTTCTAAATTTATCCAAATATCATCTTCAGATTTTAACAAGGCATTTATTTGTTGCAACGTAAATTTGTAAGGTACAGTTTTGTTTATACTCACAATAACATCACCTTTTCGTAATCCGCAACGTTCTGCGGCTGAGTTTTTACGAATATTTACGATTTCGTAGACTGGCTTTAGCGAAAATTTATATTTAAAATCGCCATCTTTTTTATTATTCGCTTCTATATCATCTAATGATGTTGCCACTTTTACAGTTTCTAAATGAACGGTTTCCTGCACCCATTGAAGTCCATTATGCTGAATTGTAATTCCGCTTTTATTGTATGTAAAGGGTTCGGAAAATTTACTGTTTTTTCGAAGGTATATGGTTTTATCAGCATAATCTAAAACGACTGTAAATCGTTTTAAAACTTCGCCTCCCACAGAACCTATTCTTCCTGGTACCATTTTTACATTTCGAATAGAAGTCGAATCAGGAAAAGATACAATTGGTTTCTTAAAACTAAATTCGTTTATAGAAATTTTCGCGATTTTTCCACGATGTCCCTCAATATCACCACTAAAACCTTTTCCTAAAAAATCAGGAAAATTCTTTTTCGGCAATTTAATTTTACTGTTTTCAAAAACCCAAAAAGCGTCACTATTTCCAATATCAATAAGCATTTTGGCGGGTATCTCTACGCTATCAACAACCGCCGTTGTCATAATATATGGTTTAGATCTTTCGATCGTAATAGGAACTTGTTTAAATTTTTTATCTAATTTTTTATGAATTTCGTCACTGTTTTTGTGAACATAAACCTTCTTTTTTTGGTAATTAATTTCAACTAAATTATTTCTAAAAAATTTATATCCAATAATTCCATTTACAGGAATTCCAATATGCGAAGACAAATTAAAACTCTGATCTAAAATAATATATAGCAAATGATTCTCTGATTTTAATCCATGAGATTCCAATGTGTTGTTTGTCGATTTTAATCCTTCTATTTCTTCTTCACTTCCTAACCCGCGAAGTTTAATTTTCTCAACATTTTTAAAACTAACTTCTTGTTTTTCTTCCATGCTAAACAAAATTGTCTCTTCGACTCCAGAGTCTAACAAGAAATTTAATTCGATACCGTTTACTTTTATGGGTATAAAAACAAGGTTGTTAATGAGTTTAAACGGAATTGTAACCTTAGAAGCACCTTTTTCGATTACGAATTTATCTTGTGCCTGAAGTGAAAAAGCTATCAAAAGCCCAAAAAACAACATGAAATATTTTTTCATTGATAATATTTTATGATAAAATTACTAAAAATATTGATAATTGTTACATTTTAATAAGTACCCGTAATGTTTACGTTAAATTCGAAAAAAAAATGCAAATTTGCACTTCAATAATAAAACTCATGCCAACAATTTCTCACAAAGGCAGAAACATGCCCGAATCTCCGATACGCAAACTTGCTCCTTATGCAGATTCTGCAAAGAAAAAAGGACTTAAAGTGTATCACTTAAACATTGGTCAACCGGATATCAAGACACCCGAAGTGGCCATCGAGGCGGTAAAAAATATTGACAGAACTATTATCGAATACAGTCCATCTGCTGGATATGAAAGTTATAGAAAAAAATTAGCTCAATTTTACCAACGCCAAAATGTAAATGTTAACTCAGAAGACATCATTGTTACAACTGGTGGATCTGAAGCCTTACTATTTGCGTTGGCCACAATTACTGATCCAGGAGATGAAATCATTATTCCTGAACCTTTTTATGCTAATTATCACGCATTTGCCTCATCGACTAGTGCAACAGTAATTCCGGTTATTTCGACAATCGAAACTGGTTTTGCGTTACCAAGTATCGAAGATGTTGAAAAATTGATTACGCCAAGAACAAAAGCTATTTTAATTTGTAATCCAGGAAATCCAACGGGTTATTTATATTCTGAAGCCGAAATTAAACAATTAGCGGCTTTAATTAAGAAACACGATTTATATTTAATTGCTGACGAAGTATACCGTGAGTTTTTATACGACGGAGACGATGTTCATTATTCTGTAATGAATCTTGAAGATGTACAACAAAACGTTATAATGGTAGATTCTGTGTCTAAACGTTATAGTATGTGTGGCGCAAGAATTGGTTGTTTAATTACTAAAAACCAAGATGTTCTTGCAACGGTAATGAAGTTTGCTCAGGCACGTTTGAGTCCGCCAACAATTGAACAAATTGCTTGTGAAGCCGCTATTGATACTCCACAAAGTTATTTCGACGAAGTAATTGCAGAATACAAAGGTCGTAGAGATACTTTAATTACTGAATTGAATAAGATAGAAGGTGTAATTGTAACCAAACCGAAAGGGGCTTTCTATTGCATTGCACAATTACCAATAGACAACGCCGATGATTTTGCTCAATGGCTTCTGGAAAGTTACAATCTTAACGGCGAAACTGTAATGGTTGCTCCCGCTGCCGGATTTTATTCGACTCTGGGAATGGGCTTGAACCAAGTAAGGATTGCTTATGTTTTAAACAAAAAAGATTTAACTACTGCAGTAAACATTTTGAAAGAAGCACTTCTGGTTTACAACAAAAAATAATTACAAAAAACATAAACTTCGAAAGACAATAACCTAAACGTTATTGTCTTTTGTATTTTAAAAAAGTTTGATTTTAAATTATATCCAAAAAGAGACGATTAAATAGTAAAAACGATAGAAAAGGTTTCCTATTTATTAATTATCTTTACCGCCTTAAATAGATATACCCATACTAATAGTAGTTTTTAATGATAAATAACGAAGATTTTTTAGACGAAATAGGAGACAGTCATTTCAGTAACAACGCACAAAACCCTGTAAGAGAGGACGCTTTTGTTTTGAGTGATGAAGAAAAAATAGAAAAAATAAAAAAAGATGTTGAAAACATTCTGCAAACTTTAGGAATGGATTTGACTGACGACAGTTTAAAAGGCACTCCAAATAGAGTAGCAAAAATGTTTGTAAAGGAAATTTTTGGAGGTCTTAACCCAACAAAAAAACCAAAAGCATCTACTTTTGACAATAATTACAAATACGGCGAAATGTTAGTTGAAAAAAACATCACGCTTTATTCAACCTGCGAACACCACTTATTACCAATTATCGGAAGAGCACACGTAGCATATATTTCTAGCGGAAGAGTTATTGGTTTATCTAAAATGAACCGTATTGTAGAATATTACGCAAAAAGACCTCAGGTTCAAGAGCGCTTGACGATGCAAATTGTTCAAGAATTACAGAAAGCTTTAGGCACTGAAGATGTTGCTTGCGTTATCGATGCTAAACACCTTTGCGTAAACTCAAGAGGAATTAAAGACATTGAAAGCAGTACTGTAACTTCTGAATTTGGTGGTAAATTTAAAGATCCTCAAACTAGACGAGAATTTTTAGATTACATTAAATTGGAAACGCAATTCTAAATATTTGGTTAATCGTTCATTTGTTTAATCGTTTAATCGAAAACGCTTTAACAAATGAACGGTTAAACGATTAAACCCAAAAAAAATGCATGTTTTTTCGTTTGAAAAATTAGAGGTTTGGCAAAATGCAAGAATGTTTATTTTGGATATTTATAAATTAACTGGTAAATTTCCATCAAATGAATTATTTGGAATTACTTCTCAAATAAAAAGAAGTTCCTCTTCAATTGCTACAAATATTGCCGAGGGAACTTCGAGAAATACAAATAAAGACAAAGCTCATTTTTTAACGATCTCTTATTCATCAGCAATGGAAACTTTAAATCATTTGATTATTTCAAAAGATTTAAATTATCTATCTGAAATAGAATATATAGAATCTCGTGAGAAAATTGAAAAAATTTGTAATCAAATAAATAGTTTAAAAAAATACTATCTTTCAAAAGAATAAAATTTAAGTAATTACAGAACAATAAAACGTTTACCGAATAAACCAGCAACGAATTAACGGTTAAACAAATAAACGATTAAACAGTAAAAACGAATATGCCACTATATACAAGTCAACATCTAAAAATATACAATTCGCTTTCGGGTGAAAAAGAAAATTTCACACCAATCCATGATGGAAATGTTGGAATGTATGTTTGTGGACCTACAGTTTATAGCAATGTACACTTAGGAAATGTTAGAACTTTTATGTCTTTTGATGTAATTTTCAGGTATTTTTTGCATCTTGATTATAAAGTGCGTTATGTTCGAAATATAACCGATGTTGGACATATTGTAGATGATGTTGACGAAGGTGAAGACAAAATTGCCAAGAAAGCACGTTTAGAGCAACTAGAACCTATGGAGGTTGTACAGCGCTACACTGTAGATTTTCATGACATTTTAAAATCTTTCAACTTTTTACCGCCAAGCATTGAGCCTACGGCAACAGGACACATTATTGAACAAATCGAAATTATCAAAAAAATTATCGATAGCGGAATTGGATACATTGCCAATGGCTCTGTTTATTTTGATGTTGTAAAATATAACGAAACCAACAATTACGGAGTTCTAAGCGGCCGAAACATCGAAGATATGCTTGCTAACACTCGTGATCTTGATGGACAATCTGACAAAAGAAACCCGCAGGATTTTGCACTTTGGAAAAAAGCAGAACCTGAACATATCATGAGATGGCCTTCGCCTTGGAGTGATGGTTTTCCGGGTTGGCATTTAGAATGTACAGCAATGAGCACCAAATACCTTGGGAATCATTTTGACATTCACGGTGGCGGAATGGATTTAAAGTTCCCACATCACGAATGCGAAATCGCACAAAATGAAGCTTGTACAGGTCAATCGCCGGTTAATTACTGGATGCACGCCAACATGCTAACCTTGAACGGAAAGAAAATGGCAAAATCTACTGGAAATAATATTTTACCAGGTGAGATTTTAAGCGGAAACAACAATATTTTAAGCAAAGCTTTCTCTGCTTCTGTAACCCGTTTTTTCATGTTACAAGCACATTACAGAAGTATCCTGGATTTTTCTGATGATGCAATTGTAGCTGCCGAAAAAGGTTATAAAAGATTAATGGAAGCTGTTGAAGCTTTACCATCCATTAATCCAAGCAAAACTAGCTCACTAGATATTTCATCGTGGAAACAATTGTGTTACGATGCCATGAACGACGATTTTAATACGCCAATTTTAATTGCGCAATTATTTGAAGCTGTTCGTTATATCAATTTATTGAAAGAAGGCAAAGAAACCCTTACTGCCGAAGATTTAAACTCATTCACAACAGCAATTAATGCTTTTGTTTTTGATGTTTTAGGTTTAAGCGATGAGAAAGCTTCAGATGCTAATAATGATAAATTAGAAGGTGTCGTAAATATGCTTATCGGAATGAGAAATCAGGCTAGAGCGGATAAAAATTTCGCGCTTTCTGACCAAATTCGTGATCAGTTGATTGGTCTGGGTATTCAATTAAAAGACGGAAAAGAAGGCACTAGCTTTTCTTTATAATAAATTCATTTTCTAATAAATCATGAAAGTAATTACTCCATTTGTTTTATTAGTTCGCTTTTATCAAACTGCAATTTCGCCCTTTACACCGGCAAGTTGCAGATTTGAACCAACTTGTTCGTCCTATATGATTCAGGCCTTGCAAACTCATGGATTATTTTATGGTGGTTACCTTGGAATGAAACGAATTTTGAGTTGTCATCCTTGGGGAAGAACTGGATACGATCCTGTTCCAGAGAAGAAATGTTCACATAAACATTAACTTTTTATAAAGAGGAACTCTACTTTAAATATTTATTTTTACTAATACAAAAAACAATATAATATATGTCACACTCCTTAAATGTCATTTGGAATCCTTCAGAGGGAATCGATTTAGGATTTTTTATGATTCGCTATTACAGTTTAATGTTCGTAATTGCTTTTGGTTTAGGCTGGTTCATAATGAAACAAATTTTTGAGCGTGAAAACGAATCACTTGAAAAATTAGATTCTTTATTTGTTTGGACCGTTTTAGCCACATTAATAGGAGCTCGTTTAGGACATGTATTTTTTTACGACTGGGAGTACTTTAGAAATCACTTACTTGAAATCTTTTTACCGGTTAGATTTGAACCTAAATTCGAATTTACAGGTTTCCAAGGCTTAGCTAGTCACGGTGCAGCGGTTTCTATTATCGTTGCGATGTATTATTACAGCAAAAGAATCCTAAAACGTCCAATATTATGGATTCTTGATCGTGTTGTAATTCCAGTTGCCAGCGGTGCAATCTTTGTTCGTATTGGAAATTTTTTCAATTCTGAAATCATTGGACAAAAAACCGACTCTGCATTTGGAATTCGTTTTTTACACGATACATACAGTAAAAATGAAGCTGTCAATGCAACACAAATTGCTGACCCAAAAGCTGCATATAACGCAATTGTTACAGATCCTAAATTTGCTGATTTACTAGCTCAGGTTCCTGCAAAACACCCAACACAACTATACGAAGGAATTAGCTATGTTTTTGTTTTTGCCATTTTATACTTCTTATACTGGAAAACAAATGCTAGACTTAAATCAGGATTATTATTCGGGTTGTTTTTAGTCTTACTATTTGTTGTACGTTTCATTGTTGAGTTTGTAAAAGAAAGCCAAGGTGGAATTGAAGAGGAATTAGGCATATTCTCAACCGGACAATGGTTAAGTATTCCTTTCATCATAATCGGGCTCTTCTTTATCATTAGAGCACAAAGAAATCCATTAGCTGCAGAATAAAACTTATATTAAAATATAGAAATGCCCAATATCGAGAGATATTGGGCATTTCTTTTTACAGACAATACGAAATACCAATTTCAATATTCTTGGTATTATAGCCCGCATTTTGACTCCCTAGCCCTGCATTAGATACATGCCTAACACTTGGTCGAATATCTAATCGAAACTCATTTACTTTAGCTGAAAAACCAATCGCCAAAACATCTGCAAAAGCAAATCCATCAGACATTCTTTCCGTTTCAGTATCAGTAATCATGGGACCAACACTTCCCAAAGCATAAATTGAAAAAACCTTGTTAATCGGTCTTCTTATCAAAAAACCAAAATTTAGTACATATTCACGAATATCTTTCAACTTGGTATATTCTTCTCTTTTCTCGAGATAATTTGTAGTTTCAGGCTTTACGAAATAAAAATTTAATAACTGATGTCTACCAAAATTAATCTCTGGCTGAACTAAAATTTCATACTCAAAATTCTTCGTTTCTTTTACTTGATAATAAAGCTCTACTTTATAGAAATGATTTGTAAAACTATAATTTCTATTTTTAAATTCACTCCCAAAACCGTAGTTAAAACCTAAGGCTAAATTATTTTTCTTATCCTGTCCTGTAACCTTAAATTGAATTAAAAAGAACATTAAAAGCAATAGTAATTTTCTACTCATAAATAACACTTTACGGGTCTAAAAAAAGACCATAAAAAAAAGATCCAACTTTCGTTGGATCCTTTTCAATATTTTAAATAACAATTATATCTTATTGTTGTGCTTGTCTTCGATGTTATGTTTCTCATCACTTGAAATCGAATCAACCAATACTGGTGTAGCGATAAATAATGAAGAGTAAGTACCTACAACGATACCAATTAACATAGCAAAGATAAATCCTCTAATTGATTCTCCACCAAAGATAAACATCGTTAATAATACAATGATCATCATTAATGACGTATTCAACGTTCTTGACAATGTAGTATTAATAGAAGCGTTTACGATATCTTCGAAACTTCCTTTACGGTTTCCAATGATGAACTCTCTAATTCTATCAAATACAATTACAGTATCATTCATAGAGTATCCAATTACAGTAAGAATCGCAGCAATAAAGTGCTGATCCATTTCCATGTGGAAAGGCATGAATTTATAACATAAAGAATAGATTCCTAATACAAAGATAACGTCATGCGCTACAGCTGCAATCGCACCTAATGAATATTGCCATTTACGGAAAGAAACCATTAAGTATAAGAAAATAGCCGCCATTGCACCAAGTACAGCCCAGTATGAGTTTGTTTTAATATCTTCAGAGATAGAAGCTCCAACTTTAGAAGATTGTAAAACTCCAACTTTTTTACCGTCAAAAGTATTAGTGAATTTATCGTAAGTAACATTTGGGAAATATTTCTCTAATGCTTTGTATAATTTTTGATTCACTTCCTCATCAACAGCTACCCCATCTTCTTTGATTTTGTATTTAGTTGTGATTTTTAATTGATCATCATCACCTAAAATTTTAGCTTCAACCGGAGTTCCAAAAGCAGCAGATAATTCATCTGAAATTACAGTAGCATCTACTGGTTTTTCAAATTTAACCTGGAATGTTCTTCCTCCAACAAAATCAACACCTTCATCTAATCCGTTAACGAAGAAGATAGAAGTTAAACTTACTACAACTACAATTGAAGAGAAGATATAAGTAAATTTCTTGATTTTAATAAAGTCAAAGTGGAAATTAGTAAACCAGTTTTTAGTAATATTTGTAGAGAATGTTAAATCTGCTTTACCAGCAATATTTTTATCAATAAAAATTCTAGCAATAAAGATTGATGTAAACAATGAAGTTACGATACCAATAAGTAATGTTAAAGCAAAACCTTTAATTGGTCCTGTTCCAAAAATAAATAAGATCGCTCCAGTTAAAACGTGTGTTACGTTTGCATCAATAATAGAACGCATTGCACCGTGCCATCCGTAAGAAGCTAAAACTGCCTCTGACAATGATTTTCCTTCACGCAATTCTTCTTTTGCTCTTTCATATATAATGATGTTCGCATCTACCGCAGTACCCAATGTTAATACGATACCTGCAATACCTGGTAATGTTAATACAAAACCAAAACTTGCCATAATTCCAAACAAGAAAAGTAAGTTTAATAATAATGCAAGGTTAGCATACCAACCTGCTTTACCGTAATAGAATACCATCCATAAACAAACCAACACAAATCCTAATACAGATGAAATTGTTCCTGCATCAATTGCAGCCTGACCTAAAGATGGACCTACAACAGTTGATTGAATAATATCAGCAGAAGCCGGTAATTTACCTGCATTTAATATGTTCGCTAAATCTTTAGTTTCAGCAACGTCAAAAGAACCTGTAATTTCAGATCTTCCTCCAGCAATTGGTCCGCTTGTAACTCCAGGAGCAGAGTAAACAATATTATCAAGAACAATAGCAATATATCCTTTTTGAGAGAAAGCTCTTCCTGTTAACTCTTCCCAAATTTTAGCACCTTGGCTGTTCATTTGCATAGAAACAGCTGGTTTTCCTAATTGGTCAAAAGTATCTTTTGCATCAGTTACAACGCCACCAGCCATTGCAGGAACGTTATCTCTGTTTCCTTTTAAAGCGTATAATTCTACAGCCTCAACTTCTTTTCCTTTAGCATCTTTTAAAGTAGTTGGTTTACTCCACACAAATTTTGCATTGTGTTGGTCTGCACCCAATAAAATTCTAATATCTGATCTTTTGAAGTATGAATTAACAACAGCAGTATCTTTTGGAGCAAAATAACCTAAAACCGGTCCACCACCTTGACCAATCATTTTGTCAAATAATGGATTGTTTCCTTTTTTAGTATCAACAGAATCTTTAGCATCAGTTAATAAAGCATTCAATGAATCTTTAGCAACAGCTTTAGTCTCTATCTTTTTGATTTCAGTCTTTTTTAAAGCTTCGTTAGTCGCTACTAAAAAGTTACCAATTTCTTCAATTTTATAAGTTTCCCAAAACTCTAATTGAGCTTTTCCTCCTAATAATTTTTTAATTCTATCAACATCCTTAGCACCTGGAAGCTCTACTAAGATTCTTCCTGTTTCTCCTAATTTTTGGATGTTTGGTTGTGTAACACCAAATTTGTCAATACGCTCTCTTAATACTTTGTAAGCACTTTCAATAGACTCATCAACTTTTTTCTTAATTACTTTTTGAACTTGTGCATCAGTCATTTGAAAATCTACACCGCCTTCTCCTTGTAAACTTCTGTTTGCAAAGATATCAGGTGAAGCCAATTTCACTGTTCCTTTTGAGTTCGCCTCAAAAGCTTCAAAGAACTTATTTAAATAGGTTTTGTTTCCTTCTAAATTTGCAGTTGCATCAGCTAATGATTTATTAAATACTGGATTTTTAGAATTGTTAGCCAATCCTTTTAAAACGTCTTTAACAGAAATTTGAAGAATAACGTTTATTCCTCCTTCTAAGTCAAGACCTTTATTAAGTTGTTTGTTTTTTACTTCATTGTAAGTAAAATCCGTAAAACCAAGATTGAATACTTTTTCTTTTCCAATAGAATCTAAATATTTTAATTCTTTATCAGGATTATCTCCTGCAAAGGCTTTAGCTTCACTTTTGACGCTATTGGCCACAAAAGTGAACGAAAGTTGGTAAATACTTACCAATGCAAATAGAATTGCGAAAAATTTAATAAGTCCTTTATTCTGCATTATTACTAAAAATTAATTATGTTTTATTGTTTGTTTTTGTTTTAAAGTCCCATAAAATAAGCCCTGATATGAGTTTTTAAAACTAAAAAATCTAGATCACGAATTACAACATTTTTTTTAAACCGAGCAAATATATAATTCTCGAAAAGATTAACCAATTTATTTATTAATTAATCTTAAAAAAAAGACTGCAAAAGTGCAGTCTTCTCCTTTTTTTTCAAAAATCGTTATACTAAAATCGACTTTAGAGCATCATTCATCCCTCGAACTGCATCTGCACTTTTAGCAAACAAAGCCTTTTCTGAGTCGTTTAACTGAATATCTAAAATTTCTTCTACTCCATTTTTACCAATTATACATGGCACTCCAATACAGATATCATTTTGACCATATTCTCCTTCTACAAAAACAGAACAAGCGATCATTTTCTTCTGATCATTTAAAATACTATCTACCAAATAAGCTACTGAAGCTCCTGGAGCGTACCAAGCTGAAGTACCTAAAAGACCTGTAAGGGTTGCTCCTCCTACCATTGTATCTGCAGCAACTTTTTGCAAAACTTCTTCAGAAAGAAATTCTGTAACCGGAATTCCATTATAAGATGCCAAACGTGTTAATGGAATCATAGTTGTGTCACCATGACCTCCAATAACCATTGCTGAAATATCATTTGCTGGTTTATCAAGAGCTAAAGAAAGATAAGTTCTAAAACGAGAACTATCTAATGCTCCTCCCATACCTATAATTCTATTTTTTGGCAATCCTGTTGATTTTAAAGCTAAATACGTCATAGTATCCATTGGATTAGAAACTACAACTATTATTGTATTTGGAGAATGCTTTAATACATTTTCAGCAACTGTTTTTACAATTCCTGCATTTATACCTATTAATTCTTCACGAGTCATTCCTGGTTTTCTTGGAATTCCTGATGTAATAACTACTACATCACTTCCAGCGGTTTTAGAATAATCATTGGTTACCCCAGATACTTTGGTATTAAAACCTGTATTTGTGGCACATTGCATAATATCCAACGCTTTCCCTTCGGCAAAACCTTCTTTAATATCCAACAACACTACTTCACTTGCAATTCCTCTATAAGAAATAACATCTGCACACGTAGCTCCAACATTTCCTGCTCCTACAATGGTAACTTTCATATTTTATACTTTATCGGTTATTAATTAATTTATTTGATAAATTGACAATTCGCTTAATTGTCTAAAGTAAATTTAAACAATTAAACGAATTGACGTGTTAAAATTTCATTATGCATCAATATTTGCATAAACTGCATTTTTCTCGATGAACTCTCTACGTGGTGGTACTTCATCTCCCATTAGCATTGAGAAAACTCTATCAGCTTCTGCAAGACTATCAATAGTTACCTGACGTAATGTTCTAAAACTTGGATCCATTGTAGTTTCCCACAATTGCTCAGCGTTCATCTCTCCAAGACCTTTATAACGTTGAATAGCAGCACTTCCTCCCATCCTTTCGTTGGCTTGATCACGTTGAACATCATTCCAAGCATATTCTTTTTTATTTCCTTTTTTAACTAAGTACAAAGGTGGTGCAGCGATATAAACGTGACCTTCTTCGATCAATTCTTTCATGAAACGGAAGAAGAACGTTAATATTAAGGTAGAAATGTGACTACCATCGACATCGGCATCACACATGATGATTACTTTATGATATCTTAGTTTTTCCAGATTTAATGCTTTACTATCTTCTGCAGTTCCAACCGTTACTCCTAAAGCGGTAAAGATGTTACGAATCTCTTCGTTCTCAAATACTTTATGGTGCATTGCTTTCTCAACGTTCAAGATCTTACCACGTAATGGTAAAATTGCCTGAAAATTACGATCACGACCTTGTTTTGCTGTTCCACCAGCCGAATCTCCCTCGACTAGATAAACCTCACATCTTGCCGGATCCTGCTCAGAACAATCTGAAAGTTTTCCTGGTAATCCACCGCCACCCATAACGGTTTTACGTTGTACCATTTCACGTGCTTTTTTCGCAGCGTGACGGGCTTGTGCAGCCAAGATTACTTTTTGAATAATGATACGGGCATCATTTGGATTTTCTTCCAAATAATTCTCTAACATTTCTCCAACTGCCTGAGAAACTGGAGAAACTACTTCTCTATTTCCAAGTTTTGTTTTTGTCTGACCTTCGAATTGTGGTTCTGCAACTTTTACCGAAATAATCGCTGTTAATCCCTCTCGGAAGTCATCTCCCGCAATCTCGAATTTCAATTTATCTAACATTCCAGAAGCATCTGCATATTTTTTAAGGGTTCTTGTCAAACCACTTCTAAAACCTTGTAAATGCGTTCCTCCTTCGTGTGTATTAATGTTATTTACGTAAGAGAAAATATTCTCTGTATAACTTGTGTTATAAATTAATGCAACCTCAACCGGAATTTCTCCTTTATCATTATCCATGCTGATAACATGAGAAACAATTGGCTCACGGTTTCCATCTAAATAACGAATATATTCTTTTAGCCCTTCTGTAGAATGAAACACTTCGCTTTTAAACTCTCCCTTTTCATCAACTTCTCTTTTGTCAGTAAATGTAATTGTGATTCCTTTGTTTAAGAAAGAAAGCTCACGCATACGTGCTGAAAGCGTGTCGTATGAAAACTCAGTTGTTTGAGTAAAAATGGTATTATCTGGATAAAAAGTTTGGCGTGTACCTCTTTTATCTGTTTCTCCAATTTGTTTAACCGGGTATATTGCTTTTCCTCTTTCGTACTCTTGCTCGTAGATTTTACCTTCTCTAAAAACAGTAGATTTCATATGCACCGAAAGTGCGTTTACTACAGAAACCCCAACACCGTGAAGTCCTCCGGAAACTTTATAAGAATCTTTATCAAATTTACCTCCGGCTCCAATTTTAGTCATTACTACTTCAAGCGCCGAAACACCTTCTTTTTTATGTAAATCAACTGGAATACCACGGCCATTATCTTCAACTGTTACCGATCCGTCTTCGTTTATTGCAACACCAATGGTATCACAATGTCCTCCCATCGCCTCATCAATAGAGTTATCAACAACCTCATAAACCAAATGATGTAGCCCTCGAACTCCTACATCTCCAATATACATCGATGGACGCATTCTTACGTGCTCCATTCCTTCTAATGCCTGAATACTATCTGCTGAATAATTGTTCTTCTTGATTTCTTCGCTCATATAATTTATTCTAAAAAATGTAATTATTGTCTAACACGCAAATATATAAAAACGCAAATTATATATCCGTTAAAATACAACTTAAAGCACTTAAGTTATTAACACAATTGGTTAAAAAAAACAAAAATAACCCTAAAAGAGACTTTAAATTCCAATTTTCTTAAATCCTAATTTCCAAAAATAGGAATAACATAAAAAAACATCAAACTATACAATTTTCAAATTCAAAATTCCAACATTTAAAACTAGAGAATAAAAAAACCGAAATAACATTATAAAAATGCATTTCGGTTTTAATCGATTTAAAATCTTAAACTTGGAATTTTGAATTTATCCCGAGACTTCAGGATTGAAATTTCACATTCTGTTATTTTTTATTAAAATCTCCAGCATAAACTGAAGTCATTTTTTCTAAACTTAAATACTTTTTCAAAGCCGCATTTACCTCTTCAACTTTTAATGCTTTTACTTTAGTCTCAAGTGCATCATAGTCATCAAGCGGAATACCGTATTGAAGATAAGTATTCGTTAAAGCCATTAGTGTTACATCATTTCCTAATCTGGTTTTTCTTTCATTAATCCAGCTTACTAAATTTGATTTTAATTCCTCGGCAGTAAAACCATCTTTTAATGCTTTTGCAATTTCTTCTTTAGCCGCAACTTCTACTGCATTCTTTTTCGTTGGATTTAAAAATGCATAATACAACCAATATGCAGCATCGTTTGTTACCGGAATATCTATAAATGATCCTGCTCCATAACTGATTCCTTCTTTCTCTCTTAATCGCATAGGGATTCTTGCTGTCAAAAATCCTCCACTTCCTAATATTTCATTTGCCATAACAAACGCTGGATAATCAGGATTTTTCAAGTTCATTTTAAAACTTATTTTTCCTATTGCAACGGCATTTTCTTTATCTGGCGTAATGAAATCTTTATCTAATTTTTTAGTTTCAAAAAAAGTTGGTTGTGCTAATTCATATTTTGATTTAGAATTCCATTTACCAAATGTATTCTCCAAAATTTGCTCAGTTGTTTTTGCATCTAAATCCCCAACTACAGTTCCTAATCCGTTGTTTCCTCCTAAAATATTATTATAAAAATCAACTATTTCCGATTGTTTAATCTTTTTATAAGCGTCTATTTGTTCTTGAACTGTTGATGTATAAAAGATACTTTCTTTAGGATAATTTTCTGTTTGTTTTGAAACTTCAATAAATGCAATTGATTGAGGATCATTCAAACTTGATTCTAAATAAGTATTATACTCATTTATTGTTTTTGTTAATTCATTTTGCGGAAAGGTTGAATTAACCAACAAATCGCCCAAAATTTCCATTACTTCTTTAAAACTTTCTTTGTAAGTATTAACATTTATAACCAAAGTTTGTCCAGAATAATTAAAATACAAACTTGATTTAAGTTGGTCTAATCTATCACTTATTTGCTCTTTAGTTTTTGTTTTGGTTCCTGTTTTTAACAATTGAGCCAAAATAGATCCTGTATCTGTTTTACCTGCTAAATCTTTTTCATTACTAACCGGAAATTTAAAACTAGCCTGAACTTTACCACCTTTGATTTCTTTTTTAATTAATCCGTATTTTGCACCGTTAGTTAATTTTCCTTCAGCAAAGTTTTGTTTTAGATTTTTTATCGAAGCTTCAAACGGAGCTGTTTCTTTTTCCAAAGCTTTTCCTTTGTAATCTTTAGTAAAGGCTAACAATTGCTCATCTGTATATTCTGTTGGTTTTACACGTTGCTCATCTTTAGACGGAATAAATACTCCTACTGTTCTGTTATTACTTTTAAAATACCTTTCGGCTACGCGTTGAATATCTTCTTTTGTCAAATTCTCAACAGCATCTCTATACAAGAAACCTAATCTATAATCTCCTGCACCAATAATTTCAGTAAGATTTATAGCAAACGAAATCGTATTGTTTTTTACGTTTTCAATTTGTTTTATAATTTTTGATTTTGCTCTGCTTACATCTTCATCTGTATATTTTGTCGATGCAATTTTATCTAGCTCAGCTCTAACCAAATCTTTTGTAGCTTTTACGTCTTTGTCGTTAGGAACCGCAACTCCAAAATACATAAAACTAGCATCTCTCGTTGTTGGTTGCCAATAGTAAATGCTTGATACTTTTTGAGTTTCTACCAATGATTTATACAAATAACCTGACGGATCTGCTGTTAAAATTTCGCCCAAAGCATCGATTGCAGCATAATCTTTATCTACATAAGCCGCTGTGTGATACAAAGCTCCAATATTTTTACTGTCGCCAGCTCTATTTAATTCCACAAATTTCTCACCATCTTGCGCTGGCTCAATTGTATAGGTTTTATCTAAAACTCTTTTTGGTTTTGGAATCGTTCCAAAATACTGTCCTACATATTGCAAGGCTTTTTTCTCATCAAACTTACCTGCAATTATTAAAGTCGAATTATCGGGTTGATAATATTTTTGATAAAAAACGCGCAAAGTATTTGCTTTTACTCTTTCTATATCTTCTTTACTACCAATGGTACTATTTCCGTAATTGTGCCATAAATAAGCTGTAGAAAGTACGCGTTCCTGTAAAACTCCATCTGGGTTATTTTCGCCAATTTCAAACTCATTTCTAACTACAGAAAACTCTTTGTCAAGATCAGTTTGTAAAATGGTAGCGTTTATCATTCTATCCGCCTCCATTTCGATACTCCATTTTAAATTATCATCAGTAGATGGAAAAACTTCGTAATAATTAGTACGATCGAACCAAGTAGTTCCGTTTGCGCTTCCTCCTTTATCAGAAAGCATTTTCTTAATATCGCCAAGATTTTTGGTGCTTTTAAAAAGCATGTGCTCTAATAAATGCGCCATGCCTTTCTCGCCATAACCTTCATTTCTGGAACCAACATTATAAACAATATTTACAACCATATTACTTTGGGAAGCATCAGGAATCAAAAGAACCTTAAGTCCATTATTCAGCGAATATTCTTTTACTCCTTCGACATTTTTAATGTATTTTGGAACCTCCGTTTTTTGTGCATGAACTGAACTCAACGTAGCAAATGAGCAGCATAAAATACTGCTAAGCAATAAGTTTCTCATAAATTATTTTTAAGGGTTAGTTATTTCTGGTAACCAAATATAGTATTTTTCCTAAACACAATAGAATGAAATTAACTTAGTTTTAATAATTTATCTTAAAATAAAATTGCCTTTTACTCCAACCAAATTTAAAAAACACAATCATAAAAAAATCCGAAAAACATCTTAGAAATGTTCTTTCGGATTTTGATATTAATGATACTAAAACTAGAATTTTAATTTAAATTTTAAACCGCAATTTCAGATTTTACAGTTTCAAAATTTCCTTTTAAGTGAGCCGCATTAGCCCTTCCGCTTGGATCTTGGTTTTCTTGCCATTTCGGAATCCATTTTCGAACCGTTTGTGCGGCACTAACTTGTGGGTAGTATTTATGAAAAATAGATCTATAAAAATAAGCTTCTTTTGTTGTAGGCGAATTATATGGAAATTCAATATTTGCTCCCGCTAATTGCTCATCCGAAACTTGCGCAGCACAATATTCAATTAATTCATCAACCCATTTATAACCTACTCCATCCGAAAATTGCTCTTTTTGTCTCCATAAAACTTCTTCTGGCAAATATGGATCCTCCGGCGTATCGAAAGCTTGTCTTAAAATACATTTTTCGACACCATCATAAGTTTTTGGTTGTTTTTCTTCGGTTTTAATTCGAATCGAAACATCTAAGAAAGCCGAATCTAAAAAAGGAATTCTGGCTTCTAATCCGTGTGCCATGGTTGTTTTATCGGCACGTAGTAAATCGGCAGTAAATAGTTTCTGAACTCTTTCGATAGTTTCGTCCTGAAATTCTTCTGCGGATGGTGCATTTCTAAAATACAAATGACCTCCAAAAATCTCATCCGCTCCTTCTCCTGATAAAATCACTTTTATTCCTTTGTCCGCTATTGCTTTAGAAAGCAAATACATTGGAACACCAGATCGAACTGAAATTATGTCGTAAGTTTCTATATGATAGATTACCTTTTCTAAAATTTGAACTCCTTCTTCTACAGAAAAATGAATTTCATGATGTTCTGTTCCTAAAAATTCTGCTGCTTTTCTTGCTGCAACATTATCAGGCGCATCAGCATCCAATCCTACAGAAAAGGAATGAAGTTTTTTACCATTACCCGCTAATAATCGAGTTGCAATTGCCGATATCAAAGAAGAATCCAAACCTCCAGAAAGTAAAACACCAACGGGTACTTCGCTCATTAAACGTTTGCGAGTAGCCTCTATAAAAGTGTTTCGAATTAAATCTAAATCGAGTGCTTGATTTGCTTTTTCATAATCTTCATATTCAGGTCGGTAATATTTTACAAAACCTGTTTTTCCTGTATAATAATGTCCTGGAGGAAAAGTCGAGAATGATTTACACTGATCTGCAATCGACTTCATCTCTGAAGAAAAATAAATTCTTCCTCTTTCATCCAACCCATAATACAATGGTTTCACTCCTATTGGATCTCTTCCTGCTATATAATTATCTCCATCAATAATTACAAAAGCAAAATCACCATCCAATTTATTACAAAAATCGTATCCAAATTCTTCGTACAAATGCACAATCACTTCTGAATCTGATTTTGTTCTAAATGTATGCTCTTTTAAAACGGTATCTTTTAATTCCTGATAGTTATAAATTTCTCCATCGTGAACCATCCAGGCTTTATTTGTTCCTTGAATGGGTTGTTTTCCTGATTTCAAATCAATGATCGACAAACTTTCATGGCAAATAATACTACCATTTTCCATTATATGAAAATCTCTTTCATCAGGACCACGATGCGACATTCTTTTAGAAAGATCTTGTACAAGTTGTGGGTCTTTTCCTTTACCAATCACGGCTAACAATCCAGACATACTATTCTATATTTTTATTGATTTTATTTATAACCTCGCCTCATGCAAAGTATAAAATTATTGTAACCTTAGTCTCCACAGTAAATTAACTCATATTTTCTGATATTACTCAAAAACAAGAACTCAATATCAGATCTTTAACTTTGCTTCAACAATCTTCAAATATAAAAAAGAAAGTGAAACAATTATCTAATAATTATTTTTAAGTAATTGAAATAATAGAATTTAACAATTTTAGACAAGAAAAACGCTCTCATTACTGAGAACGTCTTTCGGAAATAATATATACTAATTCTAAAAATTCTTGCTTATGCTTTTGCGTATGCGTCGTCATGAACGCTTGCAACTGCTCTACCAGAAGGATCATTCATGTTTTTGAAAGCTTCATCCCATTCCAAAGCAATTTTTGTACTACAAGCCACACTTGCTTCCTGAGGTACACATAAAGCTGCTGCATCACTTGGGAAATGCTCTGCAAAAATCGAACGATAGTAATACTCTTCTTTTGAAGTTGGTGTTTGTAATGGGAATTTAAATCTCGCATTTGCCAATTGTTCATCCGAAACTTCTTTGGCTACCACTTCTTTCAAAGTATCAATCCAGCTGTATCCTACTCCATCAGAAAATTGCTCTTTTTGTCTCCAAGCAACACTTTCAGGCAACATATCTTCAAAAGCTTTACGCACAACCCATTTTTCCATTGGGTGTTCTTTGTTGATCATTTTATCTTGTGGGTTGATTCTCATCGCTACATCCATAAATTCTTTATCTAAGAACGGAACACGACCCTCAATTCCCCAAGCTGCTAAACTTTTGTTAGCACGCAAACAATCGTACATATGAAGCTTGCCTAATTTACGAACGTTTTCTTCGTGAAACTCTCTTGCGTTTGGTGCTTTGTGGAAATACAAATATCCGCCAAATAACTCATCTGCTCCTTCTCCTGAAAGTACCATTTTGATTCCCATTGATTTAATAACTCTCGCCATTAACCACATTGGAGTTGATGCTCTAACAGTAGTTACATCATACGTTTCTAAGTTGTAAATTACATCACGAACAGCATCTAAACCTTCCTGAATTGTAAATTTAATTTCGTGGTGAATAGTCCCAATATGTTTTGCAACAATTTGAGCCGCTGCTAAATCTGGAGAACCGTCAAGTCCAACTGAAAAAGAGTGCAATTGCGGATACCAAGCATCTGTAGTATCATCTGATTCAATACGTTTTTGTGCAAATTTTTTGGCTACAGCCGAAGTAATAGACGAATCTAAACCTCCAGAAAGTAAAACTCCGTAAGGAACATCACTCATTAATTGTCTGTGAACCGCTGCCTCTAGAGCTTCTTTAATGGCAGGAATACTAGTTTCGTTGTCTTTTACAGCATCATAATCTGTCCAGTCTCTTTTGTACCATTGTACAAATTCACCGTCTTTACTTGTCATATAATGTCCCGGAGGAAACAACTCAATTTTTGTACAATATCCTTCTAAAGCTTTTAACTCTGAAGCTACATAAAAAGTTCCGTGTTGATCCCAACCAATGTAAAGTGGAATAATTCCCATATGGTCACGAGCAATAAAATACTCATCTTTATCTACATCATAAATAGCAAATCCGAAGATTCCGTTCATTTCATCAACAAAGTGAGGTCCTTTTTCTTTGTAAAGCGCTAAAATAACTTCGCAATCACTTTCAGTCTGAAAGTTATATTTTCCTTCAAATTGTTTACGTAATTCTCTGTGGTTGTAAATCTCACCATTTGCAGCCAAAACCATTTTTTTATCTTCTGTAAATAAAGGTTGTTTTCCTGAAGCTGGATCTACAATCGCCAAACGCTCGTGCGAAAGAATTGCTTTATCATTGCTGTAAATTCCGCTCCAGTCCGGTCCACGGTGGCGAATGATTTTAGACATTTCTAATACTTGAGGTCTTAAAGTTTCGGCTTTTTGTTTTAGATCAAAGGCACATACGATTCCACACATAATTCTATATTTTTAATTGTAATTTTTTATTTTGATAAGGCAAAGATGCAATATCAGTTACAATCTAAAAACATAAATATTAATTTTAGTTTAAATTTAAAACCATTTTTAGAAATTTACATATAAAATGTAAAATTTTAGCACTAAAAAAAGCTCGAAACTTATAAATTTCAATTTCAAGCACAATTAAAGCACAAAACTCAAGCTTTCACAGCTATACTTGAATTAAATATTATAATATTTAAAAATCATTAAAAAATTCGCAAAGAGAAGAAAAAAAGTAGTTGAAGAATTATTTTATTTTCAACATATAGTCGAATATTGGCGTACAGTTTGTCATTTCGAGGAACGAGAAATC
>NZ_JPRK01000018.1 GCF_000832125.1 Flavobacterium hibernum
TTTGCGAGATTTAAAAAAAGAACTTTGTAACTAGTTTCTATGTGTTAGAAAAAATTACGTCACTGACTAAAATTACTTTGAAATACCAACATGAATAAAAGAGTTGTAATTACTGGAATGGGAATTTATTCTTGTATTGGAACTTCTCTAGAGGAAGTAAAGGAATCTTTATACCAAGGAAAATCAGGTATTAAATTTGATTCTGAAAGAAAAGAATTTGGTTTCCAATCAGCTTTGACCGGAATGGTTCCTAAAGCCGATTTGAAAAATTTATTGACCCGAAGACAACGCATGAGTATTGGCGAAGAAACAGAATATGCATATATGGCAACTATTCAGGCTTTGAAAGATGCCAATATAGATGATGCTTTTTTCGATAATCGTGAAGTTGGAATTATGTACGGAAATGATAGTGTTTCAAAAGCTATTATTGACGCCACAGATATTGTACGCGAGAAAAAAGACACCGCTTTAATAGGTTCCGGAGCAATTTTCAAGTCAATGAATTCTACGGTAACAATGAATCTTTCTACAATTTTTAAACTTCGTGGAATCAATCTTACTATTAGTGCCGCTTGTGCCAGCGGTTCACATTCTATTGGACTGGCTTATTTTTTAATAAAAAGCGGTTTTCAAGATATCATTATTACCGGAGGAGCACAAGAAATCAACAAATATGCGATGAGTAGTTTTGATGGTTTAGGTGTTTTTTCGAAGAGAGAAAACGAGCCCGAAAAGGCTTCTCGTCCTTTTGATGTAGATCGCGATGGATTAATTCCGAGTGGTGGTGGCGCAACCTTAATTCTCGAAAGTTACGAATCTGCCATTGCAAGAGGCGCCAATATTATTGCCGAAGTTGTAGGTTACGGATTTTCATCAAACGGAGGACATATCTCAACTCCAAACGTCGAAGGCCCGTCTATAGCCATGCAACGAGCACTTGACGATGCACAACTAAAAGCTACAGATATTGATTACATAAATGCTCACGCAACCTCAACTCCGGTTGGAGACGGAAATGAAGCGAAAGCAATTTTTGAAGTTTTTGGCGAAAAAAACCCATATGTAAGTTCCACCAAATCAATGACAGGTCACGAATGTTGGATGGCCGGAGCAAGCGAAGTTATATATTCTATCTTAATGATGCAAAATGATTTTATTGCACCAAACATCAATTTAGATAATCCAGATGAAGATGCTTCTAAATTAAATTTGGTCAAAACTACTTTAAACAAAAAAATTGACATATTTTTGTCCAATTCCTTCGGATTCGGAGGAACCAACTCTGCGTTGGTGGTTAAAAAGTTTAAATTGAACAATGAATAAAGAAGAGATTATAGCAAGAATTAATGGTTTTTTGGTTGATGAATTTGAAGTAGACAATGACGACATTGAGCCGAATGCTAATTTGAAAGACACACTTGGGTTAGATAGTTTAGATTATGTAGATTTAGTAGTTTCAATTGAATCTAACTTTGGTGTAAAACTGGTTGAAGCTGATTTTGTTGGAATCGCTGATTTTCAAAGTTTTTATGACCTTATCGAAACCAAAATAAAAGCCAAAACTGCTTAATGAGTCAATGGGATGGCAAATCAAAAGGGACAGTTTTAGGCTATAAAATATTCGTTTTTTTAATACAAAAAGCGGGTGTTAAAGCTGCTTACGGCTTACTTTATTTTGTTGCTTCTTACTACTTTTTATTCTTAAAGAAAAGCAATCGCGCTATTTCTTATTATTTTAAAGAGCGACTTCAATATTCCAATTTTAAAACAAAAAAAATGGTTTTCAAAAGTTACTATACTTTTGGACAAACCATTATTGATAAAATTTCCATTTCGGCAGGAATGCGAAATAAATTCACCTATGAATTTGATGGAATCGAAGTGCTAAAAAAACTGCTAGCCGAGAAAAAAGGCGGTGTTTTAATTAGCGCACACGTAGGTAATTTTGAAATTGCCGAGCACTTTCTTGGCGATATTGATGTTGATTTTCAAATCAATTTAGTGACCACTGATTTAGAACATTCGGCGATCAAGAATTATCTCGAAAGCGTTACCCAAAAACCCACCGTAAAATTCATAATTATCAAAGACGATTTGTCTCATATTTTTGAGATAAATGCAGCTTTGGCAAACAACGAATTGGTTTGTTTTACCGGCGATCGCTATTTTGAAGGTACCAAATCTATTTCTGAAGAAATTCTGGGTAAAGAAGCAAATTTTCCTGCAGGTCCATTTTTAATTGCTTCAAGATTAAAAGTTCCAGTTGTATTTGTTTATGTAATGAAAGAACCAAACCTTCATTATCATTTATACGCGCGCGAAGCAACCGTAAAACATCGTGACGAAAAAGCTTTACTAAAAGAATATATAAAAAGTGTTGAAAGTATTCTGCAAAAATATCCCTTACAATGGTTTAATTATTTCGATTTTTGGAATGATTTGAAAAGCTAGTTTTTTCGCCACGAATTACACGAATTTTCACTAATTAGTAATCGCTTTCTATTTTGTAAATTCTCAAGATACAGTTTTTATACCTTTTTTTGCCACATATAGATTTGCGAAAATTCGTGTAATTCGTGGCGAAAAATTAATCCATTAAACAAGAAAATTCGTTTAAATAAATTTACTTATTTTTGTTTACCACCAAAGCAAATAACCAAAATGAAAAATGTTCTCGTTATTTATTATTCTCAATCCGGACAACTGGAATCTATTGCGAAAAATATTGCAAAACCATTTCTAAATTCAGAGGATATAAAAGTAACTTTTCACGAAATACAATTAGAGAAACCATTTCCGTTTCCTTGGAATAAAGCTTCTTTTTTTGATGCCTTTCCAGAATCTTTTTTACAAATTCCAACAAAGTTAAAACCAGTTTCAGAAGAGATTTTAAATACAAAATTTGATTTAATTCTTTTTCATTACCAAGTTTGGTTTTTATCACCATCAATTCCAATCAACTCGTTTTTAAAAAGTCCGGAAGCCAAAACAATATTAAACAATACTCCCGTTATAACTATTAATGGTTCTCGTAATATGTGGGTCATGGCGCAAGAAAAAATTAAAGTTTTATTGCGTGATGCAAATGCAAAATTGGTTGGAAATGTTGCATTAGTAGATCGCGTTGGAAATTTAATTAGCGTAATCACGATTGTAAATTGGATGTTTTCTGGTGTAAAGAAAAAATATCTCGGCTTTTTTCCGCTTCCCGGAGTTTCTGATAAAGATATTCAGGAGTCAGATAAATTTGGAGAAATCATACTTTCAGAATTTAAACAAAATAAACTTGGCGATTTACAGCCAAAATTAACCGAAATAGGTGCTGTAAAAATCAGTCCATATTTAGTTACAGTAGATAAAACCGCCAATAAAATTTTTAATAAATGGTCAAATCTCATTCATAAGAATCAAAAAAACAGGAAAACGCTTCTTAAAATATTTTATGTTTATTTATTCCTTGCGATATGGCTAATCTCACCAATAGTCTATATATTGCATCTTATTACCTATCCATTCAAGTTCAAAACCATAAAAAAAGAAACTCAATATTATCAAGGAGTTTAGCACACGAAATTTAATTATGTTTGACGTATATATTACCAAAGCCGCAAAATATTTGCCTAATGAAGCTGTTTCAAATGACGAAATGGAAGATTATTTAGGTCTGATAAATGACACTGCCTCAAAGGCAAGACGTATTATTTTGCGTAATAATAAAATTACAAACCGTTATTACGCTGTAGATAAAAACGGAAAAAGCACACATAGTAATGCAGAGTTAACACGCAATGCCGTTGCACAACTATTTGATGAAAACTTTACAGATCAGGATTTGGAAGTACTTTCATGCGGAACTTCATCGCCTGATGTTTTGGCGCCGTCACATGCTGCAATGGTTCATGGTTTATTAAAGAACAGATCTGTAGAATTAAATTCTTCAATGGGTATTTGCTGTTCTGGAATGAATGCGCTTAAATATGGTTTTCTTTCGATAAAATCAGGAAACTCTAAAAATGCTATTTGTACAGGATCAGAAAAAGTTTCGACATGGCTTTCTTCTCCAAAATACAATCACGAAATTGTTAATTTAAAAAACCTTGAAGAACAACCTATAATTGCCTTCAAAAAAGATTTTTTACGTTGGATGTTGTCTGATGGAGCCGGAGCATTTTTATTAGAAAATAAACCAAGCGGAGAAATTTCATTAAAAATTGAATGGATGGAAGCCTATTCTTATGCATTCGAATTAGAAACTTGTATGTATGCTGGTGGAGATAAACTAGAAAACGGAGAAATCAAAGCCTGGAGCGATTACAAACCAGAGCAATGGTTAAACGAATCTGTATTTGCGGTAAAACAAGATGTAAAAATATTAGACGAATTTATCCTTCCAAAAGGTGTCGAAAGTATGAGCGATGCAATGGCAAAGCACAATATCACGGCAGATCAGATAGATTACTTTTTACCACACGTTTCCTCTAACTTTTTTGTAGAAGGACTAAGAAAAGGACTAATAGAAAAAGGAGTCGATATTGCCGAAGAAAAATGGTTTATGAACCTTTTAAGAGTTGGTAACGTAGGTTCGGCCTCAATTTATATTGCGCTTGAAGAATTAATGTATTCAGGTAAACTAAAAAAAGGAGATCGCATTTTATTATCAGTTCCGGAAAGCGGAAGATTCTCTTTTGCCTACGCCTATTTAACCGTTTGCTAATGGAAACAATTTCTCTATTAAATAAAGAAGCCGTCGAAAATTTATTGCCACAAAAGTTTCCTTTTGTAATGGTCGATAAAATGTATTCTTATACCGAAACCTCATTAGTTTCCGGTTTAAAAATTCAGAGCGACAATATCTTTGTTGAGAATAATTCTTTTCTGGAAGCAGGTATAATCGAGCATATGGCACAATCTGTGGCATTGCATACCGGATATGAGTTTTTTTTGAAAAACGAAACCGCACCAACAGGTTATATTGGCTCTATAAAAGATATTGAAATAAAAAAATGCCCAAAAGTCGACGATACAATTCAATCAGCCGTGACTATTCTGCAAGAATTTGCCGGAATAACTTTGGTTGATATTGTGACTACTTTAAATAATGAAGAAATTGCCCGCGGACAAATGAAAACCGTTTTGGCAAAATAATATACCTATGAAGATTGGAGTTGAAATACAAAATTATCTACCGCACCGGGCGCCAATGCTTATGGTAGATTTAATTTTGGATATAAATTCAAGTTTTGTAGAAACGACATTTCTGATAAAAGAAGACAACATTTTTGTTGATAATAACATTTTTGTCGAAGCCGGATTAATCGAAAATACAGCACAAACCTGTTCTGCAATTGTAGGCAAAAAGTATTTTTTTGAAGAAGACGGAACAGAAAATGAAAACGTAAATGTAATTGGTTTTATCAGTGCTTTAAAAAATCTGAAAATACATTCGCTACCAAAAACTGGTAATACCATTATTACCAAAGCAAATCTGGTTTCGAAATTTATTGGCGACGATTATACTTTATGCACAATGAGTTGCGAAAGTTTATTTGAAGACAAACTACTTTTAGAATGCGAAATTAATTTGTTTATTCAAAAGACAGTTTCGACAACAACATAATTCTGATCGAAAATAAAAAACCGTCATGGAAAAAGAAAATGTACCTCAGCACGATGGAAATTTAAGCAAAAAGAACCTCAAAGAACTTGTTTATGCTACAGATGAAAATGGCAATTATACAACCGCTTTAAGCACGGGTTGGGAACCAAAAGCAATTGCACTTTCTAACGCAATTGATGATATAAAAGAACGTGCGGAAGAAGCCAAAATAAAAGTTCAGACTGGCGAATTAAGTCCAATTTGTTATTATATGGAACTCAATAAAATGGATCTTACCATTCTTGCAGGTTATGTAGAAATGTGGAAATGGCGTGTAAAAAGACATTTTAAACCAACTGTTTTTGCCAAATTAAGCGATAAAACTTTACAGAAATATGCCGACGCTTTTGAGATTTCAATAGCTGATTTAAAAAACTTTAAAACAGATTAATGCAAGTTACTTTTACACATCATCAATCTGCTCATTGTGAAAATGGAGTAGCTTCAAACCTCTTAAAAAATAGCGGACTCAATATCAGCGAACCTATGGTTTTTGGAATTGGTTCGGGACTTTTTTTTGTGTACCTACCTTTTTTAAAAGTAAATCATGCGCCAGCAATTAGTTACAGAACTTTGCCTGGACAAATTTTTAATAAAGTTGCCAACCGTTTAAATTTAAAAATAAAAAGACAAAAATTTTCATCAACAGTTAATGCCAATAAAGCATTAGATGAAAATCTAAAAAATAATATCCCAACCGGATTACAAGTTGGCGTTTATCATTTAAGTTATTTTCCTGATGAATACCGTTTCCATTTTAACGCACACAATTTAGTCGTTTACGGAAAAACCGAAACCGATTATTTAATTAGCGATCCCGTAATGGAAACCGTTACCACTTTGACACACGAAGAATTAGACAAAGTGCGTTTTGCCAAAGGTGCATTTGCTCCAAGAGGACAAATGTATTATCCAATTCAGATTCCAAAAGATGTTGATTTAAAAAGTGCCATTATTAAAGGAATCAAAAATACGTGTCGCGATATGTTGGCACCAATGCCAATTGTTGGTGTTCGCGGAATTAAAATGGTTTCTCGACAAATTAGAAAATGGCCATTGAAACACGGTGTTAGAAAAGCCAATCATTACCTTGCCCAAATGGTTCGTATGCAGGAAGAAATAGGAACTGGTGGCGGAGGTTTTCGTTTTATATATGCCGCATTTTTACAAGAAGCTTCGGTTATTTTAAACAATGAAGAATTAAAAGTGCTCTCGAAAGAAATGACTCAAATTGGAGATTCCTGGAGAGATTTTGCTGTAGAAGCTTCCAGAATTTACAAAAACAGAAGCGCCAAAGAAGATGCTTACAATGCCATTGCCGATGAACTTTTGAGTATTGCCAACAGAGAAGAAATCTTTTTCAAAAAACTAAAAAAAGCAATTAGCTAAATATATATTTTGCAATCCATTATAAAAATAGAATCCCTTTCGAAAAAGTACAAAGATGCAGAAATGTATTCTTTGAACAGTGTTTCGTTGGATATTAACCAAGGTCAGATTTTTGGATTATTGGGCCCAAATGGTGCCGGAAAAACTACTTTAATTTCCTTGCTTTGCGGATTGATAAAACCAACTTCCGGGCACTTTAGTATTGACGACCTAAACTATTCCAATCATGCTTCAAAAATTAAAAAAATTATTGGAGTTGTTCCGCAAGAATATGCTTTGTATCCAACATTAACGGCGAGAGAAAATTTGCATTATTTTGGAAGTATGTACGGCTTAAAAGGCAATCATTTAAAAGATAAGGTAATCGAAACTTTAGATCTTTTGGGTTTATTAAAATTTGCCGACAAACGTATCGACACCTTTTCCGGAGGTATGAAGCGCCGAGTAAATTTAATCGCCGGAATTTTGCACAACCCAAAAGTTTTGTTTTTAGATGAGCCAACCGTTGGCGTTGATGTTCATTCTAAAAATGCCATTATAAATTATTTGAAAGTTTTAAACCAAAACGGAACTACCATTATATACACCTCACATCATTTGGCCGAAGCCGAAGATTTCTGTACCAATATTGCCATTTTAGACCAAGGTCAAATTTATGCCAAAGGAACTCCAAAGGCTTTAATTGATGCTACTGAAAATGCAAGAAATCTAGAAGACGTTTTTATTTCATTAACCGGTAAAGAGTTGCGAGATGATGTATAAAATTTGGATGTCGGTCGTAAAAGAATTCTTGTTGCTCAAACGAGATTTAGGAGGTTTGATCATTTTGTTTATCATGCCTTTGGTTTTGGTTATTACAGTAACCTTAATTCAGGACAGTGCTTTTAAAACGATTAGCGATAATAAAATTCCCATTTTATTAGTAGATAACGACAACGGTTCAGTCTCAAAATCCGTTTTTGAGAACTTAGAAAAAAGCAATTTGTTTAGTGTTATCACACAAATCGACAACAAACCAATTACCGAAGAAGTTGCCAAAGAAGCCGTTTACAAAGGAAAATATCAATTGGCTATTATAATTCCGCAAAATCTAAGTATTGATTTACAAACCAAAATTGATCAGAATGTCGAGAACATTGTGAGCAAAATGGGTTTAACAGAAACCGATACTTCCGCGCAAGCTGAAAAACCAAAAGTAATCAAAGAAAAAGAAGTGAAATTGTATTTTGATCCAGCGGTTCAAATGAGTTTCAAAAATGCGGTTATGAGTTCTATTGATAAAATGATTTCACAAATCGAAACCAAATCAATTTACGCCACTTTTCAAAATCAATTAGGAGAAGGAAATATTCAATTCGAACAAAAAAGCTTCATTACATTCAAAGAAATAATTCCAAGGATAAACAACAAAGAAGTATTGCCAAATTCAGTACAGCATAACGTTCCTGCGTGGACACTTTTTGCTATATTTTTTATTGTAATTCCCTTGTCTATAAATATCGTAAAAGAAAAATCCCAAGGAACATTTGTTCGATTATTAACCAATCCGGTTTCAAATCTAATTGTCATCATCGGAAAAACAATCACGTATTCAATCATTTGTATGATTCAGTTTTATATGATGGTTGCCGTTGCTATTTTCTTGTTTCCGCATATTGGTTTGCCTCCACTAAATATCGAAGGACATTTATTTTTAATGAGTATTGTCGCCTTATTTTCAGGTTTTGCCGCCATAGGTTTCGGAATTCTATTAGGAACTGTCGCAAGTACACAAGAACAATCGGCTCCGTTTGGTGCAACAAGTGTACTTATTTTAGCTGCCGTTGGAGGAGTTTGGGTTCCTGTTTTTGCAATGCCAAAAATCATGCAGATTATCGCTAAATCATCGCCTATGAATTGGGGTTTAGAAGCGTTTTATGATGTTTTATTGCGCAACGTTTCTTTCCTTGAAATCATTCCAAAAATAAGTTTGCTATTTTTGTTCTTTATAATCACAACATCCATCGCCTTATTTTATGACAAAAAGAAAAGAACAGTATAACGAAGCCACAGACTTAACCGTTTCGCACGAAATCAGAATTCGTTTTAACGAAACTGACCCACTCGGAATCGTTTGGCACGGCCATTATATTACCTATTTTGAAGATGGACGCGAAGCCTTTGGACGCCAACACGCACTCACCTATTTGGATATTGCCAAAACGGGTTTTACAACACCAATTGTAAAATCAAAATGCGAACACAAATTGTCTTTGCGTTACGGAGATGTTGTAACGATAGAAACAACAGTTGTCGATACGCCTGCTGCCAAAATAATTTATCGTTTTAAAATTTTAGACGCTCAAGGCGAAATTGCCTGCACTGGCGAAACCGTTCAGGTATTTTTAGATAAAGAAGGAAACTTAATGCTGACGAATCCTCCTTTTTATGAGGAATGGAAACGAAAAGTTGGGTTGTTAATGTAAAAGAAATGAATCAATTTAAAACTAGATACAATTACTTAATTCTTGTAGCAAGATTTATCTTCACAATCTTTTTTGGAGCATTATCTATTATAATGATTTATGTATTAATTAAAGATTCTAAATCAAACAATTACTTATCTGAATTTTTCTTTGGAATAGTATTCAACATCATTATGATATACCTTACTTATCATTTTGCCATTCTTATTATTAAACAATCATATAATTTCAAAATAGAAGAAAATAGTATATTTAAAATTTCAATTTTATCTGGTAGAAAAGAATTACTAAAAACGAATCAAATTAAAGGTTTTAGTATTTCAGAGTACCCAATAAAAATTTGGAATTTTAAATCGATAATATTGTATTTGGCGAACGGTAAAAAAATAGAACTGCCCCAATTCTTATATTTTAATTTCAATAAAATTGAAAATGAGCTTATTGAAAACTCAATCACAAAATTGGGTCACGAAAAACACAAATGGAAATCCTTTGATTCTCGATATTATGAGTATGAATAATAATCTTGACAATCAACGTAATATAAAATGACAAAAGAAATATATATCACACAAACGAATTGTATCACGCCTTTAGGTTTTGATGTTGAATCGAACATCGAAGCGATTTTGCGTGGTGAATCTGGAATTCAATTGCATTCCGCTCTTTCTTTAATGCCAATGCCGTTTTATGCTGCGATTATTAATGATGAAAAAATAAACAGTGCTTTTGAAAAAATCAGCACAGAAAAAAAATATTCCCGTTTAGAGAAAATGATGATCTTGGCTTTAGAGCCAATTATCAAAAATTCAGGAGTTGAATTAAATTCGAAAACTGCTTTTATACTTTCGACTACAAAAGGAAATGTTACGGCTTTAAAAAATAATTCTGAAGAAAGTTTCAATAACGCACATTTAGATGTTTTAGCAAAAAATGTTTCGGATTTCTTCGGATTTAAAACACAACCAATTGTAGTTTCAAATGCTTGCGTTTCCGGAATTTTAGCAGTTTCTGTTGCCAAAAGAATGATTCAGTCTGAATTGTACGATACTATTTTTGTGGTTGCCGGCGATGAAATTTCAGAATTTGTTTTGTCTGGATTTAATGCTTTTCAGGCAATGAGTGATTTGCCTTGTAAACCGTATTCTAAAAATAGAACCGGAGTAAGTTTAGGCGAAGCAACCGCAGCCGTTTTACTTTCGGCGGAAGCCAAAAATGCCAAAATAAAAGTAATTGGCGACAGTTCGATAAACGATGCCAATCATATTTCGGGACCTTCAAGAACAGGCGAAGGTTTGTTTAGAAGTATTCAGAATGCTTTGAAAGAAGCTCAAATTAATTCCGACAAAATCCATTATATTTCCGCACACGGAACCGCAACTCCGTTCAACGACGAAATGGAAGCTATTGCTTTAAATCGTTTAAATTTACAAAACGCTCCAATAAATAGTTTAAAAGGATTTTACGGTCATACATTAGGCGCTTCTGGATTGTTGGAAACGGTAATCGCGATAGAATCTGCAAATCAAAATATACTTTTTGAATCGAAAGGTTTTGATGAAATTGGAGTTAGTGAAGCTATCAATGTTATTGAGAAAAATCTAGAAAAGAAGATTGAGTATTTCCTGAAGACGGCTTCCGGATTTGGAGGTTGTAATACGGCGGTTGTTTTTGAAAAGATAAAATCCAACTTGTAAATTTTCTTTATAAGTTCAAAATTTAAATATCATGAATATAGACGAATCCCTTTTTAAAAAAGCTTTAAAAATTCACGGTTTTGATTTCAAAAATGATGTAGTAAAAGTAACTGATAAAATTATTGAATTTCTTGAAAGCTTAAATCTATCTAAAGATTTAATAACTTTTTTAAAAGCATTTTCCTTTAAAGAAGAGATAAATTTTGGAAGCATTTATTTTAATTGTGTAAATAGAATTAGAATAGAAAATCTTGAAAAGGAGAACAAAGAAATCTATAAAAAAGATTTACTTATAATTGGTTCAGGTGCAAATGGTGATCCAATTGTTGTAAATACTAAAACACTGAATGTGGGATATATTTTTCATGACATTCTTTGGGAAGAAGAAAATATTGAAGATTTGAATAAAGTTTACATTGATCTAAAAATGAGTATTGGAACTTTCTTTTATAAATCGATAACAGAAGAAGATTTTCCTATTGATGCTTATCAAGCAGAAGATTATATAAAATAAAATGACTCAAAATAAAACCTACATACAATCCTACATCACCATCCAAAACAACGAAATTGTTTTGAACGGAACTTCTGTATTCAAAATTGAACCAACAGATTTTGGGGATTTCTCGAAACAAGCGTATCGTAATTTTGATATTCAATACCCGAAGTTTTTCAAAATGGATGCTTTGAGCAAATTGGCTTTTTTAGGATCTGAATTGCTTTTGAGTCCGATAACTTCGGCTGAACAAGAAAACAATATTGCGTTGGTTTTGGCCAATAAATCGTCAAGTTTAGATACTGATGTTAAGTATCAGGAATCTATTTCAGACAAAGAAAATTATTATCCGAGTCCTGCGGTTTTTGTTTATACTTTACCAAATATTTGTTTGGGCGAAATAAGTATTCGTCATCAGCTTAAAAGTGAAAATTCTTTCTTTATATTTGATGCTTTCAATTCGGAGTTTCTGTTGAACTATTCCGAGGTTTTGTTAAACACAAATAAGGCAGATTCAGTTCTGTGCGGTTGGGTAGAATTTTTTAAGGATGATTACAAAGCATTTCTTTGTGTCATTAGTGCAGAAGAAAACACAAAATATACAAACGAAAATATCAATACATTATATAATCAATAATCATGGAAGCATTAAAAGAAGAATTAAAAAATAAAATCATTACGACTTTAAACCTTGAAGATATCGCAATCGAAGACATTGCTGATAACGATCCTTTGTTTGGAGATGGTTTAGGTTTAGACTCAATTGATGCGCTTGAATTAATTGTAATTTTAGATAAAGATTACGGAATTAAATTGGTTGACCCAAAAGAAGGTAAAACCATTTTTCAATCGATCGAAACTATGGCGGCGTACATTAGCGCTAACAGAACTAAATAGACATCTTAGACTGACTTAGATTTTTAGACAACTTAGACAATACTTTAAAAAAAATCTAAGAAGTCTAATGTCTAAAAATCTAAGCAAGTCTAATAAAGAAATCTAAGCAAGTCTAAAAATCTAAGAAGTCTAAAATGAAAGGTGTTGCAATAACCGGAATGGGAATTATCTCTTCGATTGGAAATTCAGTCGAGGAAAATTATACGTCGTTAATCGAAAATAAAATTGGTATTTCTCGTATCACAAATATTCCAACTGTTCATGCCGATGTTATTAAGGTAGGTGAAATTAAAAAAACCAACGACGAATTGGTTGACGAATTGAAACTTAGCCAAGATAATAACTTTTCGAGAACGGCGATGATTGGCACAATTGCAGCCAAGCAAGCTGTTGAAAATGCAGGAATTACATCGATAAACGAATTTAGAACCGGACTTATTTCGGCTACAAGCGTAGGCGGAATGGACATGACTGAAAAGCATTATTACGATTATTTCGAACACCCTGAACTTGTCAAATATATTGCTTGCCATGACGGAGGAGATGTTGCTGAGAAAATTGCCGAGGAATTAGGTTTAAAAGGAATTGTTACTACTATAAGTACCGCTTGTTCCTCTGCCGCAAACGCAATTATGCTGGGCGCGCGACTAATTAAAACCGGAAAACTAGATCGTGTAATTGTTGGCGGAGCCGATGGTTTGGCTAAATTCACGATTAACGGATTTAAAACTTTGATGATTTTATCAGACGATTTCAATAAACCTTTTGACAATGAACGAAAAGGATTGAACCTTGGTGAAGCAGCAGCATATTTGGTTTTAGAATCGGATGAAATTGTTGCCAAACAGAATAAAAAAGTGCTGGCAAGAGTTTCCGGTTACGGAAATGCAAACGACGCTTTTCATCAAACTGCTTCTTCAGAAAATGGCGATGGCGCTTATTTAGCGATGAAAAAAGCCTTTGAAGTTTCGGGCTTAAAACCTTCGCAAATTGATTACATCAACGTGCACGGAACAGCAACTCCAAACAACGATTTATCTGAAGGAAGAGCTTTGTTGAGAATTTATCAAGACATAAAAGTTCCGGATTTTAGTTCTACCAAACCTTTTACAGGACATACTTTAGCAGCAGCGGCAGCAATCGAAGCCGTTTACAGTGTTTTGGCAATTCAGAATAATGTGGTTTATCCAAATTTGAATTTCGAAAACCCTATGGAAGAATTTGATTTACAGCCAGAAACTTCTTTGAAAAACAAAACTATCGAACACGTTTTATCCAACTCTTTTGGTTTTGGAGGAAATTGTTCAACCCTTATATTCTCAAAAAGCTAACATGAAAAAAACATATATAAATGGAGTAGGTTGTATTTCGACTCAAAAAACATTTGATACCGTTTTTTTAGAAGAAGCAATTGAGCACAAAAATGAAACCGTACTTTCGATAGTATCACCGATTTACAAAGATTATATTTCGCCTGCTGCCAGCAGAAGAATGGCAAAAGGAGTAAAAAACGGAATTGTAGCTTCGGCTTTAGCCTTAAAAGATGCACATCTGGAAAATATTGATGCCATTATTACGGGAACTGGTTTGGGATGCATTGAAGATTCTGAAAAATTCCTGAAAAACATTCTCGATAATAACGAAGAGTTTTTAACTCCAACAGCATTTATTCAATCAACGCATAATACAGTTGGCGCTCAAATCGCTTTAACATTACAATGCAAGGGTTATAATTTTACTTATGTAAATGGAGCTGTTTCTTTTGAATCGGCACTTTTAGATGCCAAAATGCAAATCGAAGAAAACGAAGCCAATTCGATTTTAGTTGGCGGAATCGACGAAACCGGAGATTATACCATTTCTCTTTTTAAACTCGCAGGACGTGTTAAGGACGAAAATAATTTACCCAACGACATTTTAAACTCAACATCCACTGGCGCTATTTATGGCGAAGGTGCCGCTTTTTTTGTTTTAGAAAACGAGAAAAAAGAAAATACCTATGCTCAGATTTTAGATGTTGAAATCATAAATACTTTACAAGAAAACGAAGTTGAAGCCAAAATAACTGCATTTCTAAAAGCTAATAATCTAGAGATTTCAGATCTTGATGCTGTGGTTTTAGGTTTTAACGGAAATATTGATTCTGATATTTATTATAAAAATATTGCCGAAAATGCTTTTGCAAAAATACCTCAATTGTATTATAAACATTTAAGTGGCGAATACGATACGGCTTCGGCTTTTGCATTATGGATGGCTTCTAAAGTGATCAAAACTCAGGAAATCCCTGAAATTGTAAAAGTTAATTCAGTCGAAAAACCGATTTATAGTAACATTTTATTATACAATCAATTGAATGGAAAAAATCATAGTTTTACTTTGATCTCAAAATGATAACGCACAAAAACATATCACTTTTTTTCATTTTAGTCTTGCTCTTATTATTTCTTTCGAATTTTTATATAGCAATAAATATTTGGTGGTTTGTTTTAATAATTTTCATTTGGTTCAATTTTAATGCAATTGGTTCTTCGATAATTTCATCCAATTATCATATAAAAGTTTACTGCAATAATCCATCGGAAAAAGAAAAAAAAATCGCACTTACTTTTGATGACGGACCAAGTGAATTTACTTTGGAGGTTCTAGAATTGCTGAAAAAACACAACGCAAAAGCCACTTTTTTCTGCATCGGAAAAAATATTGAAAAGCATCCTGAAATTCTTCAAAGAATTATAGACGAAGGCCATTTAGTTGGAAATCATTCGTATTCTCATTCTAATTTTTTTGATTTTTATAATGCATCAACTATAATCGAGGAACTTCAAAAAACAGATGCACTTCTGGAAAAGTTCACTTCTAAAAAAATAAATTTCTTTCGTCCGCCTTATGGTGTAACGACGCCATCGATCAGGAGAGCTTTAAAAGTAACCAACCATAAAGTTATTGGCTGGAATATTCGTTCGCTTGACGGTGGAACAAAAAATCAGGATTTGATTTTGAACCGAATTAAAAAACGTGTTTCTCCAGGCGGAATTGTACTTTTGCACGACACTGCTCCGCACTCTGTTTTGGTACTGGAACAGTTTTTGCAATTTTTAGAGCACAGTAATTACGAAGTGATTTCGATTGAAGAACTTTTGAATCTTAAAGCTTATGAAATTGAACGCGGATAAAACGGATTCGCTAAAGCGAAAACGCAGATTTAAACGGATTTTTCTAATCATTTTAATCGGTGAAATCTGTGGCAAGAAATTTAAAGCATAATTTCTAAAAAAATATGAAAACTAAAATAGCACTATTAATTCTATTTATTTCAGGCAATTTATTTGCTCAGGAACAGAAAATGTCTGATGCAGAAATTGCTTCTTTTAAACAAGATGTAAATCTTGTATCAAAAAAAATCAAAACTTTGAGTACTGATTTTATTCAATACAAACACTTGGATTTTTTATCGAAAGACATTGAAACTTCTGGTAAAATGATTTTTAAAGAACCTAGTTTACTGCAATGGCAATATAAAAAACCATACAATTATACTATTGTTTTTAAAAACGGAAAAATCCTGATTAACGACGAAGGAAAGAAAAGTGCGGTTGATATTGGCAACAGTAAAATTTTTGGCCGTATCAATAAATTAATCGTGGGAAGCGTAAGCGGAAATATGTTTGACGACAAAGAATTTACGATTTCGTATTTTAAATTGAAAGGACAAAATCTAGCAAAGTTTATTCCGAAAGACGCAACGCTAAAAAAATACATCAAACAAATCGAACTTACTTTTGATAAAGAAGAATCAACTGTGGTTCAAGTAAAACTGCTGGAATCATCTGAGGATTATACTCGAATTGTACTTAAAAATAAAGTAATCAATGCAAAAATCGACGATTCAGTTTTTACTAATTAATTGCTTACTGGCGATTGTTTTGGTTTCTTGTGGCTCTGTTACAAAAAACTACATTCCTAAAAAATTAGACAAAACGGCTATAGAAGTTCCGTATTTTTCAGATTCAAAAACAGATTATGTTTATAAAACTAATATCACGGTTTATGGAAATGAGTTGTCGGGAATTTTTATTGCAAAAAAAATAAATGACACTTTACACCGAATTGTTTTCACTACTGAATTTGGCAATAAATTAATGGATTTTGAAATTTCTGATAAGAGTTTCAAAGTTAATTCGATTGTATCAGAATTAGATCGAAAAATCCTGATTAATACTTTAAAACAAGATTTTCGTTTACTTCTTAAAAAAGAATATCTAATCGAGGAACAGTTTGAAAATGAATCCAATAACATCTATAAATCTAAAGATGGAAAGCGAGATAACTACCTTTTTATCTCTAAAAAAGAAGGCAAATTAGAAAAAGTCGTTCATTGCTCTAAAACAAAAGAAAAATTTACAATAAAATTTAGTTCAAAAAACAATATTTTTGCCGAGAATATTCAGATTATTCATCAAAACATTAAGTTAAAAATTGAGCTTAACCATTTTAAATCAGAGTAAAATTTAAACTAAACCTAAACTTAAAGCAACCAAAGAATGAGAAAAATAACCGTAATTGCCTTTTTTTTATTTGCAAGTATAATGAGTGCTCAGGTAACCTTTAAACCGGGTTTAAGAGCCGGAGCTTCGTTCTCTAATTTCTCAAATATACGTTCTGATTATAAAACAGATTTTTATGTAGGTGGTTTTGGCGAAATCAAATTAACTAAGTTTTACACTTTACAACCCGAAATCACATATAGTCAACAGGGTGCTGATAATGTTAAAACTATTATTCGTTATAATAATGGTCAGGATGTTATCGAATCCAGAAATTTAGAAATTGACTATCTTTCGTTAGCTATGATTAATAAGTTTACTTTTAATGGTGGTTTTCAGCTTCAGGTAGGTCCAACTTTAGACTTTAGAGTACAGGACAATTTACTTTATCAAAAATCTGACGTCGATTTGGCCTTTATAATGGGTATTGCTTATAAATTGAAATCTGGATTAACATTTGAAGCTCGATTTAAAAAAGGGCTAGTTGATGTTTTAGATAGCGATATTTATGAAAGCAGCAGAGACAATGATGAATTTTGGTTGGCTGATTATAATACAAATATTAGTTTTCAATTAGGTATTTCATATCCTTTTGGTAAATAAAAAATTATGGTTTTAAAAGATTTTTACAACGTTCTTTCAGAAGAAAAAACAGGAGATTCTAAATATAGTATAACGATTTTGATCAACGAAAAACATGAAGTTTTTAAAGGTCATTTTCCAGGAAATCCAATTATGCCAGGAGTTTGCATGATTCAGATTATTAAAGAACTTACAGCAGCGATTACTAAAAGTACTTTGATTATTCAGACATTATCAAATGTAAAATTCATGGCACTTATTAATCCTGAGGTAACTCCGGAACTACGTTTAGAACTTGAGATTACGACAACCGAAGAAGATTTGGTTAAAGTAAAAAATACGACTTATTTTAACGACACTGTTGCGCTGAAACTAAGCAATGTGTACAAAAAAATATAATTATGAAGTTATTATTGTCAATACTTTTATGGATTAGTTTTGCCGGCACACCAGATTTGGCGAGCATTAGAAAAATGTATGCTGATGTGTCAAAATCTGAGGCAAATGCCAAAGAATTTTCCGGAAAACTTACTGGTATTTCAAATAACGACGATAAAATTTTAGTAGCTTACAAAGCGGCTTCTATTTTGTTAGATTCGAAGTTTGAAAAGAAATTGAAAGATAAAATGGATCGCTTTAAAGAAGGTGCAACATTACTTGAATCAACTATAAAAAGTGAACCCAACAATATCGAAATTAGAATGATTCGTTTAAGTATTCAGGAAAATGTGCCTGGAATTACGGGTTATAAAAAAAACATTAAAGAAGATAAAAAATACATTACTGAGCATTATGCTGAGCAAAATGCAAGTTTAAAAGAATATCTAAAAAACTTTATTTTACAATCGAAAAGTTTCTCTGAAAAAGAGCGACAATTTGTGAAGTAAGCTAAAGAAAATCTCCAAATGAAACCTACAATACCACAGCAAGACGTACTTAATTCGACCCATTTTTGTGTCATTGTTCCCACATACAACAATCAGAAAACGTTAAAAAGAGTGCTGGATTCTATTTTAGATTTCACTACAAATGTCATTATTGTTAATGACGGATCAACAGACGAAACCAGCGAAATTCTAAAACAATATTCGCAATTAACGCAAATTCATCATCCTAAAAATTTAGGAAAAGGAAGAGCGCTTCGAAATGGTTTTAGAAAAGCAATCGAAATGAATTTTGAATATGCCATTACGATCGATTCTGACGGACAACATTTTGCTACTGATATTCCGAAATTTATTGCTGAGATTCAAAACGAGCCTAATTCTTTATTGATTGGAAGCCGAAATATGACTCAGGAAAATGTGCCAAAGAAGAGCAGTTTTGGAAATAAATTTTCGAATTTCTGGTTTAAGTTCGAAACCGGAATTAAATTAGATGATACACAATCTGGCTTCCGTTTATATCCTTTGCGATTAATTCCCAAGCAATTTTATACCAATAAATTTGAGTTTGAAATTGAAGTCATTGTAAGATCTGCATGGAAAGGAATTGTGGTGAAAAATATTCCTATTCAGATTTTGTACGATCCAGAAGAACGTGTTTCGCATTTTAGACCCTTTCAAGATTTTACCCGAATTAGCATTCTAAATACCGTTTTGGTTCTAAATGCTTTGCTGTATATTAAACCAAGAGATTTTTTAAGAAACGCTAAAAAAAAAGGATTTAAAAAATTCTTTCTGGAAGATATTTTAGAAAGTAGCGATTCAAATTTCAAAAAATCGGCGGCAATTGCTTTGGGCGTTTTTATTGGGATTTCGCCTTTTTGGGGATTTCAAACCGTGTTGCTTTTTACATTTGCCGCATTGTTTAAGCTCAATAAAGTCATCGCTTATTTGGCTTCAAATGTGAGTTTTCCGCCATTTATACCTTTTGTTATCTATGGTTCTTTAAAAATGGGAAGTTATTTTGTGTCCAATGATGCGCCATTAATTTTAGACAGTTCTGTCACACTCGATGATATTCAGAAAAATGCAACGCAATATATCGTTGGAAGTCTTATTTTAGCATCCGTTTCTGCGCTGTCTGCCGGTTTTTTGAGTTACTTACTTTTAACCGCTTTTAGTTCTAAGAAAAAACAACAATAATTAAAATATTTTGCCACAGATTTAGAGGATTTATACAAATTTTTCGCCACGAATTCACGAATTAATTTATTCTCATTCGTGAATTCGTGGCGAAAAAACAAAGATTTAAAATAAATATAATCCTTTAAATCTGTGGCTAAAAAAAATAAAAAAATGCATCACTATTTTCACGCCATTCATTTGTTTGTAAACCGAAGAAAATCTCTTTCGGTTGTATTGGCAATCTTGATGCTTTTGCTGTTTGGCTTTTTTGCTTCTCAAATTAAATTTGAAGAAGATATTACCAAGCTAATTCCAACAAATGACAAAGCCGATGCCACTGCAAAAGTTTTAAAACAGCTTAATTTTGCCGATAAAATTACCGTTATTTTTAAACTGGATAAAAACGGAACAAACGAGGATTTAAAGGAAATGGCAACGGCTTTTTCAGATAGCGTTGCAAAATCCTGTAAACCTTATGTAACAGGAATTCAAGGAAAAGTTGACGAAGAAAACATTCAGGAAACTATAGATTTCGTTTACAATAATCTGCCTCTTTTTCTAGAAAATAAGGATTATGATGCTATTGCAAAAAAACTTCAAAAAGACAGTATTGCAGCAACTGTGCAGGGAAATTACAAATCGATTATTTCTCCGTCCGGATTTATTACCAAAGATTTTATTCTGCAAGATCCGTTTGGAATATCTTTTATCGCTTTAAAAAAATTACAACAATTAAATATTGGCGACGATTTTACGTTAGATAATGGTTTTGTAATGACCAAGGATAAAAAGAAATTATTGTTGTTTATTACTTCAAATCTTCCCTCGAGTGAAACGGAAAAGAATACCATTTTTGCCGAAAAACTAAAATCGATTCAAGACAATTTAAACCAAAAATTCAAAAGTAAAACCTCTATAAGTTATTTTGGTTCGGCTTTGATTGCAGTTGCCAATGCCAATCAAATTAAAAGTGATATAATCTTAACAATAACAATTGCGATGATTACGCTTATGTTGATTTTGATTTTATTCTATCGAAAAATAATGATTCCGCTTATCATTTTTCTTCCAACAGTTTTTGGAGCTTTGTTTGCTGTGGCGTTTTTATATTTTGTTAAAGAACAAATTTCTGCGATTTCACTTGGAATTGGTTCGATCTTATTAGGAATCACAATTGATTATTCGATACATATCCTCACGCATTACAAACACAATAGCGATGTAAAAACTTTGTACAAAGACATTACAATGCCCGTTATAATGAGTAGTTCGACAACTGCGGTTGCTTTTTTATGTTTGCTTTTTGTAAAATCTGACGCATTAAACGACTTAGGAATTTTTGCTGCTGTAATTGTTATGGCGTCGGCATTTTTCTCGCTTTTAATTGTTCCGCATTTGTACAAACCAAAAGAAGGAAATTTTGAACACAAGAAAAACTGGATCGACAAATTGGCTCATTTCTCATTTCATAACAATAAATATTTAATTGGTCTTTGCCTCTTAATCACAATAGTTTGCTGTTTTACGTATAACAATGTTGGTTTCAACAACGATTTGTCGCAATTAAATTTTGTTCCAAAAGAAATTAAAGCTGCCGAAAAGGATTTAGAAGAAAGCACGAGTTTAACTTCAAAAACCATTTATGTTGCTTCGTACGGAAATAGTATGGAAGAAGTTTTGCAAAGCAACAGCAAACTTTTCGCTGATTTATCAAAAGAGAAACAGCAAGACAAAATATTAAATTTCAGTTCGGTTGGTGGAATCATGCTTTCGCAAAAGGAACAGCAACAAAAAATCGACAAATGGAATTCGTTTTGGGATGCCAATAAAAAACAATTTTTACAATCGCAATTAATTACCGAAGGTTCAAAACTTGGCTTTAAGCCCACAACTTACACCGCTTTTTTTGATCATTTAAATGTTAGTTTCAAACCAATTTCGGCGCAAGATTATCTAAAAATTCAAGCTTTACAATTGAAGGAATTTGTAACCGAAAAAAATGGATTTTTCACGATTTCTACTTTAGTAAAAGTTACGCCACAACAAAGAGATCGCTTTGTAAAATCGGCTTCAGCCAAAAATAATTTGATAGCGATTGATCGTCAGCAAATGAACGAAACCTTTTTCAGCACTTTAAAAACTGATTTTAATTCGCTTGTCAATTATTCTTTTGTTGCTGTAATTTTAATTCTGTTCTTCTTTTTCCGGAGATTAGAATTAGTTATCGTGAGTTGTATTCCAATTGCTTTAACCGGAATTGTAACAGCGGGAATTATGGGGATTTTTGGCATTCAAATGAATATTTTCAGTATGATTGTTTGTACGCTGATTTTTGGTCACGGTGTCGATTTTAGCATTTTCATGACTAGCGCACTTCAAAAAGAATATACTTCGGGCAAAAACGAAATTGCCATTTATAGAACTTCAATCATTCTGGCAGTTATTACTACTATTTTAGGAATTGGTGCCATGATTTTTGCCGAACATCCTGCATTACGATCCATTTCGCTGGTTTCCTTAATTGGTGTTTTTGCAGCACTTATTATTACATTTATCTTCTATCCTATTCTGTTCAAATTATTTATATCAAATCGTTCAAAAAAAGGTAATCCGCCTTTTGTCTTGCGAACATTTATTCACGGTATAATTTCGTTTGCTTATTATGGACTTGGCGGAATTTTAATGTCACTTTTTAGCATTACCATCATGCCGATTCTGCCGATAAAAGAAAAAACAAAAATGAAAGGATTCCGTTATTTCATTTCAAAATTCATGAAATCGGTATTGTATTCGAATCCTTTTATTCATAAAAAAGTGGTGAATCAATTTGATGAAACATTTGATAAACCTGCTATTATAGTTGCCAATCATTCTTCGTTTATCGATATTTTGGCAATGGGAATGTTGAGTCCAAAAATTATATTTTTAGTAAACGACTGGGTTTACAATTCCCCCATTTTTGGCGGAACGGTAAGAAAAGCTGGATTTTATCCGGTTTCAGAAGGTCTTGAAGGCGGTGTCGAACATTTACGCCAAAAAGTAGAAGAAGGATATTCGTTGATGATTTTTCCGGAAGGAACCCGTTCTGAAAGCAATCAAATAAAGCGTTTTCATAAAGGTGCTTTTTATCTTGCCGAAGAATTTAATCTGGATATTATTCCTGTTGTAATTCACGGCGCATCAGAAGCAATTCCAAAAGGCGATTTTGTCATTCATAACAGCAATCTTACAATTACTATTTTAGAAAGAATTGCGCCTGATAATTTTTCTTTCGGGAAAAATTACACCGAAAGAACAAAACAAATAAGCGTTTTCTTTAAAGAAGAATATCGCAAAATCCGTGAAAAATTAGAACGTCCGGATTACTTTAAAAAAATGGTGCTTCATAGTTTTGATTATAAAGAAACAGAGATTGTAAATAGTGTAAAAACTGATTTGAAAAAAAATATCGAAACTTATTATCGTCTCAATAAGCATCTTTCGGCCAAAGCCAAAATATTGCATTTGTCTAGTGATTACGGACAACTTGATGTTTTATTGGCCTTGCAGGAACCACAACGCAAAATTACTTCATACAATAGCGATGAAGAAAAACTAGCGGTTTCAAAAACCAATTATATCGTTACAAAAAGAAAGATATCATATTTGGATCAGTTCGAATTGGCGTTCCCAAATCAATACGATGCTATTTTAATTTCTGATGCACATTATAAGAATGATCTTGAAAAAGTGATTTCCACTACTTCTACAATTATCGCCCTTAACAATTCTATTTCAAAGGACTCTTTGATTAACTTTGGTTTCGAATGTGTTTTAGAAGAAGATTCTATAATCGTATTTAAGAAAAAATAGCATGAAGGAGCAATACGATGTAGTAATTGTGGGCAGCGGACTAGGCGGATTGGTCTCGGCAATTATTTTGGCCAAAGAAGGCTACAGCGTTTGTGTGCTCGAAAAAAACAATCAATACGGCGGTAATCTTCAAACTTTTGTACGCGATAAAACCATTTTTGATACTGGAATTCATTACATCGGAGGTTTAGACGAAGGTCAGAATTTGAACAAATATTTTAAATATTTGGGGATTATGGATCATCTTAACCTGAAAAAATTAGATGATAATGGTTTTGATATCATCTCTTTTGAAGACGATCAAAACGAATATCCGCATGCGCAGGGTTATGATAATTTTGCCAATCAGCTCGTTCATTTTTTCCCTAACGAAAAAGCCAATATTGAGAGGTATTGCGAAAAAATAAAATCGATTTGCGAATGTTTTCCACTTTATAATTTAGAATGGGAAGGAAAATATGATAACGAAATTTTAAGCTTAAACGCTAAACAAACGATCGAAGAATGTACGCAGAATGAGAAACTAAAAGCAGTTTTGGCAGGATCTAATTTCTTGTATGCAGGAATTGCAGATAAATCGCCTTTTTACGTTCATGCCCTTTCTGTAAACTCATACATTCAAAGTTCTTGGAGATGTATAAACGGCGGAAGTCAGATTACAAAACAACTTTTAAAGCAGCTTAAAAAACACGGCGGCGAATTTTATAAATACAAAGAGGTTACCCGATTTAATGTCACAAACAAAAAAGTAACTTCGGTAGATATGAAAGACGGAACTCAGGTTTCGGGTTCTTTTTTTATCTCGAATATAGAACCAAAAACCACTCTGAGACTGGCTGGCGAAGAGAACTTTAGAAAATCATTTTATAGCAGAATTCAAAGTCTTGAAGGCGTAATTTCGGCCTTTAGTTTGTATATCGTTTTTAAGCCCGAAACTTTCAAATATATCAATCACAATCATTATCATTTTAAGAAAAGTAGTGAAGTCTGGACTGCGCATGATTATGATGAAGATTCTTGGCCCAAAGCTTTTATGGCTTCAATGAATGCCTCAAAAAAACAAGAAGAATGGGCAGAAGGAATGACTTTTATCACTTACATGAAATATGATGATGTTGCACCTTGGATTGATACGTTTAATACAACTGTAGACGAAAGCGATCGTGGAGAAAGTTACGAAGAGTTTAAATCACGAAAAGCTTCGAAGTTTTTAGATGAAGTCGAAATGAGATTTCCGGGTATCAAAGATTGTATTCAATCCCTACATACTTCGACACCGCTCTCCTATCGGGATTACATTGGTGGCGATAATGGTAATATGTACGGTTATGTTAAAGATTCGAATAACCCGATGAAAACTCTAATTCCGTCAAAAACCAAATTAGATAATTTGTATCTTACGGGTCAAAGCATAAATATGCATGGAGTTTTAGGCGTCACGATTGGCGCCGTTGTAACTTGTTCTGAAATTCTTGGTAGAGAATATTTAGTAAACAAAATCAATCAGACACCTGAATGAAAAAGCTATGAGAAACCGAAGTACACTCTTTTTCTTTATCGGTTTTTTATTGATGTTGGCTTCGTGCGGAACATCAAAATCTATGCACCATCAGCCTGAAATTTCAAATTATAACGCTACAAAGCCCATTGTAACAAAACTGTCTGACAGTATTTTTGTTTCCGGAAAAAATTCTCTTTTAAAAAATAAACAAGGCATTTGGGAATTGTATGTCGAGGGCGATCCATTAGAAATTGGACTAAACTCCGGCGCTTTGTCTGATTCTCTTTTAAAAAATCAAGAGCACATATTTTTCTCCAAAATACAAGATATAATTCCGTCTAAGTTTGAGCAAAAAATGCTCCGACACTTTTTAAAATGGTACAATCGAAAATTGTATCTAAATGTTCCTGAGGAATATCAAACTGAGATTTATGGTGTTTCGCAATACACATCGCATGATTTTGATAACATTGCACCACAATATCAGCGCAGTTTGTATTTGCATGCCGCACACGATATTGGACACGCTTTGCAAGATTTGGCTTTGGTGGGTTGCTCTTCTTTTGCGGCTTGGGGAGAAAAATCTGAAGATGGTAATTTAATTCTTGGACGCAATTTTGACTTTTATGTAAACGACGCTTTCGCGGAAAATAAAATTATCGCTTTTGTAAATCCAGAAGTAGGAAATCAATTTATGATGGTGACCTGGCCAGGAATGATTGGAGCGGTTTCTGGTATGAATATACAAGGTTTAACGGTAACCATTAATGCAGGAAAATCTAAAATTCCGATGAGTGCCAAAACACCTATTTCAATTTTGACCCGCGAAATTTTACAACATGCCTCAACTATTGATGAAGCTATTGCGATTGCTAAAAAAAGAAAAGTATTTGTTTCTGAATCTATAATGGTAGGAAGTGCCAAGGATAATAAAGCCATTTTAATTGAGGTTACGCCTAAAAAAATGGATATTTATGATGTTCCAAACAGCGATCAATTAATTTGTTCGAACCATTTTCAGAGCGATGCTTTTAAAGATGAAGAACGAAATCTATCGCAAATTGCAAATAGTCACTCTAAATATCGCTTTGACAGAATGCAGGAACTTTTTGCCGAAAACCCCAAAATCAATCCCAAAATTGCATCAGAAATTCTGCGAAATAAAGAGGGTTTACAAAATATTGCGCTAGGTTATGGAAACGAAAAAGCGCTGAATCAATTAATGGCGCATCACGGAATTATTTTTAAACCAAAAGAAAAATTGGTTTGGGTTTCTGCAAATCCGTATCAATTGGGCGAGTTTGTTTGTTACAATCTCGATTCAATTTTTAAAGATAGAAAAACAAATACAGCCATTTCTTTTGAACAAGAAAATTTGAACATTGCTAAAGATCCTTTTTTGGAAACTACGAAATATAAAAACTATCAAAATTTTAGAATTGAAGACCATAAAATAGATTTATATTTGAAAAATAAAACAGCTGTTTCAGCTGAGTTTATTCAAAACTATCAATCCTTAAACCCCGATTATTGGGTTGTATATTATAAAACGGGATTGTATTTTTATCAAAAAAAAGACTTTATAAAATCTCAGGATTATTTTGAAAAAGCGTTAACCAAAGAAATTACAACGGCGCCTGAGAAAGCACAAATTGAAAAATATTTAAAAAAAATCAAAAGAAAATTACAATGATTCCAGCAATAGAAAAGGATTCTTTAGAACAAATTAAAATTTTTCAAGAACAAAAATTAGCAGAATTTTTACAATACATTAGCCAGAATTCACCTTTCTATAAAAGACTTTTTTCAGCACAAAATATCGATATTTCGAAAGTAAAAACGCTGGAAGATTTACAATATTTACCTGTTACTACAAAAGAAAATTTACAAGAATATAACGATGATTTTTTGTGTGTACCACAACATAAAATCATTGATTATGCTTCGACCTCTGGAACGCTTGGCGATCCGGTAACTTTTGGTTTAACAGATTCTGATCTGGATCGATTGGCTTATAATGAAGCTATTTCGTTTGCCTGCGCAGGAATTGCCGAAGGTGATGTGGTGCAATTAATGACTACGATTGACAGAAAATTTATGGCTGGTTTGGCTTATTTTCTTGGACTTCGAAAACTAAAAGTTGGTGTTATTCGCGTTGGAGCCGGAATTCCGGAGTTGCAATGGGATTCTATTCTAAAATATAATCCATCTTATCTAATTACTGTTCCTTCTTTTCTTTTAAAATTAATTGAATATGCCGAAGCGCACGGAATTGATTATAATAATTCGAGCATAAAAGGTGCCATTTGTATTGGTGAATCGTTGCGAAATCAGGATTTTTCAATGAATACTTTATCGCAAAAAATTACTGAAAAATGGAATATTAAGTTGTTTTCGACTTATGCTTCGACTGAAATGAGTACGGCTTTTACGGAATGTGAACACGGACTTGGTGGTCATCATCATCCGGAATTAATTATTGTTGAAGTGCTTGACGAAAATAATATTCCGGTAAAAAATGGCGAAACGGGCGAATTGACTTTTACTACTTTAGGTATTGAAGCGATGCCATTATTGCGTTTTAAAACTGGCGATATTGTCGAGCTTCATGACGAACCTTGCGCTTGTGGACGACATACGTTGCGAGTTGGCCCAGTTGTGGGACGCAAAAAACAAATGATTAAGTATAAAGGTACAACGCTTTATCCTCCAGCAATGAATGATGTTTTGAGCGGTTTTGACAATATCGAAAATCATATTATCGAAATTTCAACCAACGATCTAGGCACGGATGAAATTCTCATAAAAATCGCTGTAAAAAATCAATCTGCCGAATTTTTACAGGAAATTAAAGATCACTTTCGAGCCAAATTAAGAGTGACTCCAAAGATCGAATTCGCCTCAAAAGAAACTTTGAATCCTTTAGTTTTTAACCCAATGAGTCGAAAACCAATTCGGTTTTTTGATTATAGGTAACCTTATTAGTTTCAAAGGTGCAAAGGTTCAGAGGGACAAAGGTTTTTATTCTAACTTAGAAATAAGTTTTATTTGTCATTTCGACCGAAGGGAGAAATCACACTAGTAATTCGACAAAGATTGGCAACTTTCTGCGTGGAGTTTTTTGTGTGATTTCTCCCTTCGGTCGAAATGACAAATGCTTGAATATAAAAGGCTTAAAATTCATTTAAAAACCTTCACAACTTTGCTACTCTGAACCTTTGAACCTCAATTTGGTACAAATTGAACTAAAAGTTGTAATTTTGCACAAAATATTGAAGATGGTCAAGATTGGCAACATAGAATTACCCGAATTTCCTTTACTACTCGCACCTATGGAAGATGTGAGCGATCCGCCGTTTCGCAGATTATGCAAAACGCACGGCGCTGACATGATGTATTCTGAATTTATTTCATCAGAAGGACTGATTCGTGATGCTATTAAAAGTAGAATGAAGTTGGATATTTTTGATTACGAACGTCCAGTTGGAATCCAGATTTTTGGTGGAGATGAAGAAGCAATGGCGCTTTCTTCTAAAATTGTTTCTACCGTGAAACCTGATTTAGTGGATATTAATTTTGGATGTCCGGTTAAAAAGGTAGTTTGTAAAGGTGCCGGAGCGGGAGTTTTGAAAGATGTAGATTTGATGGTTCGTTTGACTAAAGCGGTTATTAGAAGTACTGATTTGCCTGTAACGGTAAAAACGCGTTTGGGTTGGGATGAAAGCTCTATTAATATTGACGAAGTTGCTGAAAGACTTCAGGATATTGGTGTTCAAGCTTTAACGATTCATGCCAGAACTCGTGCTCAAATGTATAAAGGTCACTCTGATTGGTCTCATATTGCTCGTGTAAAAAATAACCCAAGAATTACAATGCCTATTTTTGGAAATGGTGATATCGATAATCCTGAAAAAGCTTTAAAATATAAAAACGAATACGGTATTGACGGTATCATGATTGGTCGTGCTGCAATTGGTTATCCGTGGATTTTTAACGAAATCAAGCATTATTTTAAGACGGGTGAACATTTGGCTTCTCCAACAGTTGCTGATCGTGTAGAAGCTGCCAGAAATCATTTAATGTGGTCGATGGAATGGAAAGGCGAACGTTTGGGAATTGTAGAAATGCGTCGTCATTATACCAATTATTTTAAAGGAATTCATTCTTTTAAAGAATACAAACAAAAATTAGTGACAACTGATGAACCAGAAAATTTGTTCAATATTATGAAAGAAATTGAACAGGTTTATGCAGGATATGAGTTTGTTTAAACACACTTAATAATTGTCGAAATTTAAGACAAAGACTTTAGAATTTAGTTTTAAAAAGAATAGACACAATCATTGTCATTTCGAGGAACGAGAAATCACACTCGGAAATCGACAAAGATTGGCAACTTTCTATACGGAGTTTCTGGTGTGATTTCTCGTTCCTCGAAATGACAAAAATTCGCAAACTAACTTTGGTAAAACATATAAAACGAAAGACCTTCAATATTGAAGGTCTTTCGTTTTTATATGATCTTTTTTACTTTACAGCTTCTAAAATATTTAAAGCAATTTCGTTTTGCCCTTTTTCACTGGTAATATAATCACGATCTTTTTCATTTGATAAAAATCCAATTAGCAATGTCATAACAGGACAATTAGCATTTTTTAAAATATAAAAAGGTGCTTCAGTAACTTTTCTTTTATTGAGATTTCCATCCTCTGTCATTTTATCAATTACGATTACAGCACTTTCTTTTGATTTTTCATGAAACATCTCATTTGATGGAACATACGCCTCTGCTCCATTTGCACTCATATTCATATTTGAGTTAACATGAAGAGAAACAACCAAATCAGGTTTTAGATTATTGATAACAGAAACTCTTTCGCTCAATTCCATCTCATGATCCCCATCTCGAAGTAAAACAATTTCAAGGTTACTATCTTTATTTAATGCTTTAATTTTTTTGCGATAGTTTCAGTAATCAATTTCTCTTGAAATCCATACATGTTCGCACCAAAATCATGGCCGCCATGACCGGCATCAATTACAATGATCTTCTTTTCTTCTATTGGTTTAAATGCAAAACATACTCCTAAAAGAAAAGTTGCACTCAAAAGTCCTAAAATTCTAATTTTGGTTTTCATATAAATTTATTTTTTGGTTATTGATTTCAAACGAATAAATTTAAGAAATATTGTACAAAATTCTAAACCTGAGTACGTTTCCATCTTCCTCTTTTGTAAAAGAAGATACCAGCAAGAGTTATCGCTGTCTCGGCTACAGGAATTGCAATGAAAACTCCCTTTGGTCCCATATTAAAATGTTTTGCCAATATATATGCTAATGGAATCTGAAACAGCCAAAATCCAAAGAAATTAATTCCAGTTGGAGTCCAAGTATCTCCTGCTCCATTAAATGTATTTATTAAAACCATTCCTATTCCGTAGAAAACAAAACCAATGCACATGATTTGCAAAGCTTCGACTGCAACAGCTTTCACTATTTCGTCGTTAGTAAAAAATGAAATTATATACTGCCCAAAAACTAATGTTATAATCGTTATGGAAGCCATAAAAATGACATTGTATTTTGCTGTTGTATAAACCGATTTTTCGGCACGCTCAATTTGTTTGGCTCCTAAATTTTGTCCTACCAAAGTTGCGGCTGCATTACTCAATCCCCAAGCTGGAAGAATAAAAAACATCATTATTCTAAGTGCTGTTTGATAACCCGCAGAACCGTGATCTCCTCCTGTTGTAGCTACTAATTGCGCCAGAAAAATCCAACTGCAAGAGGCTATTACAAATTGCAAAACTCCGGGAGCGGCAATTTTAACTAAGGCTTTTATTTGTTTGAAATTTGGAATTAAATAAGACATTTTAATTTTTAAAATTCCATTTCCATAAAACAAATGATAAATCTGATACACGACTCCAATACTTCTTCCTAAAGTTGTAGCAATAGCTGCTCCAACTAATCCAAAGGCAGGAATTGATCCAAAACCATTAATTAGTATTGGACAAAGGATGATATTACAAATATTGGCTATCCAAAGACTTTTCATTGCGATTGCTGCATTTCCTGCACCACGAAAAATTCCGTTAATCAGGAATAAAAGTGTGATACATAAACTTGAACCAATCATGATTTGAGTATATCTAAAACCATGTTCGGCGGCATCTCCAGAAGCTCCCATGAATACAAGAATATCTTTAGCATAGATAATTCCGTAAATACTCATAAAAATACTTAGTATAAATGCGATAACAATGGCCTGCATTCCGGCTTTTGCAGCGGCAACAGGATCTTTTTCGCCAATTCGTCTTGCTACAACTGCTGTTGCGGCCATACTTAATCCAATGTCTATAGAATATATAATTGTAAGGACTGACTCTGTTAATCCAACGGTTTGAATGGCAAAACTACTGTGCTCAAGATGACCAACAAAATATAAATCGACTAAAGCAAAAACTGATTCCATCATCATTTCTAAAACCATTGGTATGGCCAATAGAATTACGGCTTTCTTGATGCTTCCAGCTGTATAATCGAAAGATTCGTCGCCATTTAAGGCTTGTTTTAAGGTGGAGAAAATTTTAGAAAATAGACTTTTCTTTATAACTGTTTCTGTCATGATATTTAGGATAAATGATAAAATTTGTCCAGATGTAATAATCTGAACTGAAGAAAATAAACGTAAGTATCCTAATTATTTAAAAAATAAAAATAGGATTAGGCAGAAACAATCATATGCTGTAGATTTTTAAGAGGATAAATATAATCAATATTTTCTTTCAGAAATATTAATCTAACAGCTTTTTACTTACTCGACTACTGGCAATTAAAGATGCGATAAAGCCCAGTGATACAATGGTTCCCAAAACTATAAGTACGTTGTTGAGTGTAAAAACTACTGGATATGCCAGGGTTGGCGTAATCATAATGAGTTCGTATCGTTGTTGCAATACTACTAAAATAATGCCAAGAAGCAGACCAATTATTCCGCCGAAGAAACTTAGCAATGTTCCCTGAAGCAGGAATATTTTTCGCAAATTCTTAATTTCTGTTCCAAGATTAAAAAGGGTTTTAAGATTTCCTTTTTTCTCTAAAATCATCATAATTAATGCTCCAACTAAATTAAATAGTGCTACGATGATGACTAATGTAAAAATAAGATAGACAACAATATTTTCGGTATTGAGCATTTTGTATAAAGACTCATTAAGTTGTGCTCTATTTTTTACTGTGATTTTATTATTGAAAATTGCCTTAAGTTTTGCATCTATAGCACTCTCATCGGCATTTGGTTTTAGCTTAAACTCTACTCCCGAAATTTGGTTGGGTTTGTACATCAATAATTCCTGAGCTAAGCCCAAATCAGCAAAAACATATTTTGAATCTACATCTTCGCTTATGGAGTAAATTCCAACGGGCAAAACATCAATTTGATTAAATGCTTCATCCGGATTTTCGATCGCGCCTGTTCCTGGTTTAGGTGCAAATACTTGCAAAGGATTTTGGAAATCCAGTATTCCCATCGAAAAGTCTCTGGCGATTCCATATCCTACAATTACCTGATAGGTATCTGGTTTTAGCCATTCGCCTTCTTCATTAAACAGTTTTTTCTTAATAGCGTTTACTACCGTATAATTGCGATCGACACCTTTTAAATTAGTTACTAGCTGTTTGTCTTTGAATAGGAACAAAACACGTTCTTCGATAATTTTGCTGTACGAAACAATACCATCAATTTTCTTAATTTCACTTTCCTGACTAGGTGTGATCAAAAATGATTTTCCTAAAGTACTGGTAATTTTTAAATCGGGGTCGATTTCATTTGTAAACGAAAGACTAAAAACTTTTAATCCTCCAAAAACTGATAAAACGACAAACAAAGCCATTGCGCCAACAATAATTCCCATGCTGGCAATGCGATTAATAATATTTATAGCATTGTTTTTACTTCTGCTAAAAATATAACGTTTGGCTATGTAAAGGGGGAAATTCAATTTATGATTTTCTTCTTTTTTCTAAAAGATCACGATTTTCAATTGGGTTTTCTCTGTTTGATAAAGCGTTATCAATTTTTTCAATATAATCTAAAGAGTCGTCAATAAAGAATACCAAATTTGGCACTCTACGCAATTGCAAACGTACACGTTGCGATAAATCGTGTTTGATTAGTGTCGAATTTGATTTTATTCCTTCTAAAGTTTCTTTGGCTTTGTCTTGAGGAAAAATGCTTAAATAAACTGTTGCTACAGATAAATCTGAAGTAACACTAACTTTGGATACTGAAATTACAAGATTAGTAATTCCGTTTTTTCGCACTTCACCTTGCAAAATATCAACCAAATCTTTTTGGATGACACCGCCTATTTTTTTCTGTCTATTTGTTTCCATTATGCAAAAATACTATTTTTAAATTCAATCGTTGCAATTTCAAATTAACTTCGAGTGAATTTACAATCGATTTATCAAAAAAACTCCCGTTTTGGGTTTTCATATTCAAACTATTCTCAAATTTCAACTACTATAAGTACGGATTTGTTTTGATTTAAAAGCTGATAAATATCATCGACATTGTACGAATTATTCTGCAAATTTGATATGAATTTAAAACGTATCTATTATGAAAAAAAGAGAACCAATTAGTCACATTATGACTAAAAGTGTAGTGACTGTAAATCAAAATGACGATTTAAGAAAAGTAGTAGAAAAACTAAAATCGAATTCGATTAGACATATTCCTGTTGTTAATGGCAAAGAAGTTGTTGGTATTATAAGCCGAACAGATGTTAATCGATTGACTTTTGGTGCTTTGTTTGATGGACAAGAAGGCGTTGATGAAGCTATCTTAGACATGCTTAGCATTTCGCAGGTTATGACTTCAAAACCCAGAACTCTTCCATCTGACACAATTATCAAGGATTTGGCAGAAGTTTTTGCAAAAGAGGATTTTCATGCCCTGCCTGTTGTAGATCAAGGAGAACTTAAAGGAATTGTAACAACAACAGATGTTATTAAATACTTTTTAGAACAATATCAATAATATTAGAAACGGAGTTCAACTGAACTCCGTTTTTTACGTCCTATTTTATTACTTTTTAGACAAAACAAAACATTTTATCTGTTTATTAACCTATTATTTATTATAAACTCAAAACTTAATACATAATATTAATTATTAAATAAATTTATTATTAATAAAAAATTAAGCTTTTATTAAAATAAATCGTTTATTTTTTATCTAAAAATGATTAAACAATAATTTAGTTAAAAATCAGCATATCAACTATTTATAGAAAAATATAGTTGTTTCATTTATCAAAACAATCGTATTAGCTTCAAAATTAACAGGATAGAACAGGATACAAAGAGATTGAGATATAAATAAGTTAGTCTGCTCTAACTAACCAAATTTATACCTTATGAAAAACAAAATTAATCATTTGATTATTTTGATCTTTTCCATTTTACTCCATTGGACAGCTTTTGCCCAAACCAAAATGGTATCAGGATCAATAACCGATTCAAACGGAATTCCTATTCCCGGAGCAAACATTGTTGTAAAGGGATCACAAATTAGTACTGTATCTGATTTTGATGGAAAATATTCTATCAGTGCAAATACAGGAAGTGTTTTGATTTTTAGTTCCACAGGATCAAAAACTACCGAAAAAACTGTTGAACAATCCTCAACTCTTAATATTACATTATCCGATGATGTTGCAGAACTTAAGGAAGTTGTTGTGGTTGGTTACGGAACCATGAAAAAAAGCGACTTAACGGGTTCTGTAGCACAAATAAAAGGAGATGTTTTGACTACTGTAACAAGTTCAAACCCATTAGAAGCTGTTCAAGGTAGAGCGGCTGGAGTTGCCGTTCTAAACAATGACTCTTCTCCTGGTTCTTCACCAAAAATTAGGATACGCGGAAATGGTTCTGTTAGTGCCGGTAACGATCCGTTAATTGTTGTAGATGGTTTTCCGTTGGTCAACAGTAACTTAAACGACATTAGTGCAAACGACATCGAATCGATGGAAATTCTTAAAGATGCTTCGTCTGCTGCTATTTACGGTTCAAGAGGTGCAAATGGTGTTATCCTGATTACAACTAAAAGAGGGAAAAAGGGACAAAACAACATGGAAATTGTTGGTACTCAAGGAATCTCTACTCCAACCAGATTACCTAAAACCTTAAACAGAGATAATTTTATTAAGTTTATCAATGACGCTTATACTTATTCTACCGGAAAACCTGTTTATTCGGCTACTAATCCAGCTCCAAACATTAATGTGAATTGGCAGGATGAAGTTATTAGAAACATGGCTTTGATGCAAAATTATTCGCTATCATTTAGCGGCGGAAAAGACAACACTACTTATTTACTTTCGGGAAATCTCTTTTCGCAAGACGGAATTGTAGAAGCTTCCGGATTTAAAAAAATGACTCTTCGAACGAATTTAAACCATGAATTTAAATCTTGGCTTACTGTTGGAACACATTTACAAGTGGGACGCTCACAAAGAGATATTCGAAACAATCCTACTAGCGATATCTTTAGATACGGATGGCCAACAATACCAGTAAGAAACAGTGATGGAAGCTGGCACTATGCTACCGAAGATCCAAAGATTAGTTCTTACTTTGAAGGTACTTGGAATCCTGTTTCAGAAGCGGCAGAAATGACGAATCAAATTTCTTCAGATCGTATTTTGGGAGATGTATATGCACATTTTAAGTTGGCGAAAAATCTAACTTTCAAAACGAATTATGGTGTTGATGTTTCTAACGAAAAACAATATGAATATTATACCTCAAAATCGACTGCCGGAATTGGATCTGGTAGTACTGGTACGGGTTCTCAATATTACAGAAGACAAACTTCTCAATTAACTGATAACATTTTAAGCTATTCTAATACTTGGAATGACAAACATAGTTTTACGGCTACTGGCGTTTATTCCTGGCAAGAATATGTTTACGAAGATTTAGGAGTAAGAGGATCTGGTTTTCAAAATGATGCTACTGGTGCAAATGATATTACATATGCAGACAGAAGTAGCATTACCAATTCTTCGACTAAATATTCGAGCAAATTAATTTCGTGGACTGCCAGAACATCTTATGCTTATGCCGAAAAATATCTTGTTACTTTAACGGGGCGTTACGATGGATCATCGCGTTTTGGCGATAATAATAAATGGGGATTTTTCCCTTCTGTAGGATTAGGCTGGAGAATTGATAAAGAGAATTTTCTAAAAAACAATTCGGTAATAAATGGATTGAAACTAAGAGCTAGTTATGGTGTAACGGGTAATCAGGAAATTGGTAATTATCAATCATTATCAAAACTTGTAAAGGCTAATTATGTTTATGAAAACAACCCAATTTTTGGATTTGTAGAAACTATTGGAAATCCGGATTTAAAATGGGAACGAAACATTCAATATAATGTTGGTATCGATTTAAGTTTATGGAAAAGACTGGATTTGAATCTTGATTTTTATCAAAGACAAACTTCAGATTTATTATACAACGTACCAATTCCAACAACTTCTGGCTACAATAGTATGTTACAAAACATTGGTGAGGTAAAAAATGTTGGTTTTGAAGTTACTGCCAAAGTTCAAATAATCGATTCTAACTTTAAATGGGATTTAGGAACTAACTTTTCTAAAAATAAAAACGAAATTGTTAGCTTATACGGGGATGTACAACGTATTAACATTGGAAGTTCTTCTGCCGGAATTGCTAAATATTTAATTGTTGGACAACCTGTAAATAGTGTTTGGGCACGCGAATCAGCCGGTATTATTAAAACACAGGAACAATTAACAGCTTATCAGCAAATTCGTCCAACAGCAAAACTTGGAGAAGAAATGTATGTTGATAAAAACGGCGATAAAATCATTAATAATGATGATTACATTAATATTGGCTCTACTTCTCCTGATTTCTTTTACGGAATTTCAACTAATCTAAGTTATAAAAATATGACTTTAGATATCTATGGTCAAGGTGCAACAGGTCTAGCATCTGATGAAGATAATAACTATATGATTTTTGGAGAAAATCAAATTCAGAATAGAAATTACATTCCAACTCAATATGCTTACGACAGAATGTGGAGTACCACTAATCCAACAGGAAATTTCCCAAGAGCGGGTGCACAGGAAGTATATCTTTCAAATCGTACAAACGGTGACTGGAATTATTTTGTAATTAAAAATATCAAACTAGCGTATAATTTATCTAACGTAATTAAAAATGTTGATTGGGTAAAACAACTGAATGTGTATGTAAATGCGCAAAACTATATCAATATTGCAAATCACCGAGGATATAATCCGGAGAGCGGAAGCGTAAATTCTCCTTATGTAAAAACAATGCTTGTTGGCTTTAGCGCGAAGTTTTAACTCTAAAAATCTATAAAATGAAAATTCTAAAATATATCTTTTCCGGCTGTGCATTAATGTTATTTGCTCAATGCACGGATTTAACCGAGGAACCTTTTACTTTTTTATCGCCAACGAACTATTATAAAAATGCCGACGAGCTAAACACAGCTTTAGTGGGAGTTTATGATGGTTATCAAAATGGTTTTAATGGTTATTATAAATACATCATGTATTTGGAGGTTCTAACTGAATTTGGTTCTCCTGCTTATGCAAAAGATGATACTCAACTTTGGAATGTATGGGCTGATATGAATAATGCCGATAAAATGGTGATTACAAATTGGGATGATGCTTATAATATCATTAACAGAGCTAATCTGGTTGTGGGCAGAGGTGCAAATGTTACTATGGACGAAAATCTTAAAAAGAGATATTTTGCCGAGGCTCGTTTTCTTAGAGCTGCCACTTATTATAATTTAGTACGTATGTATGGTGGCGTACCTATTCCTGAAACTTTTACCGAAGGACTTAAAAACTTGGCTATTCCAAGAAAAACAGTTGATGAAACTTATGCTTACATAATCGCGGATCTTTTATATGCCGAAGAAAATCTTCCTTTGAAATCAGCTTATGGAAATGGTAATGCATGGAGAGTATCAAAAGGAGCAGCTCAGGCTTTACTTGGCGATTTATACTTAACCAGAGGTGGTATGACTGGCGATAAAACATACTTTCAAAAATCTAAAGATTATTGCGCCAAAGTAATTCAATCCAGTCAATATAACTTGCAGCCCAATTTTAAAGATTTATGGTTCTGGTGGAATACTAATAATAAAAACGGAATCGAATCTGTTTTTGAATTACAATATGGTAGTGTAGAAAATGAGTACAATAATAATCATGTAATGTTTGGTGTAAATATTACCGAAACTACTCTTGGCTGTTATATGTACCATCGTTTTGGTCCTTCTATCCAACATTATCTTTCTTATGATAATGCTGATACTCGAAAAGAAGGTAGTTTTCTAACTAAATTTAATGTCACCGAAAAAGGTAATCCGTCTCATATTATTCAGACTCTTGAGTTTGTTCCGGCAGACAAAGGTTTTTTCCCGGGATCTAAAGGATGGAAAACGGCATCGCCTGGAAACTTAAAATTTTATGACAGAACTGAAAGTTCGGCTTCATTAAAAAAACCTCAGGCAAATTCTTATGCCATTCGATACGCTGATGTATTGTTGGATTATGCTGAAGCAGAAAATGAAATCAATGGTCCGGCAGCTGCTTATTCATACGTTAACAGAATAAGAAACAGAGCAAATTTACCAGATTTGACACCTGGCTTGAGTAAAGAAGCTTTTGCAGATGCTATTTACAGAGAACGTGGTTGGGAATTTGTTGGTGAAGGGGTATTATTTTTTGATGAAATAAGAACGAACCGTATTGGCAAGAATGTTGCAAATCATGTAAAATACGGAAATGACAATAAGATTAATATGTATGTTAACAATCCTTTGCAATTTGTGCCTTCAAAGAATTTCTTATTTAAAATTCCTCGATATGATTTAGATTCTAATCCTGCATTAGTTCAAAATCCGGATAACGTGAGCAACTAAAAACAAAAAAATCCTTTTCGACAGCTAACGCTTTGAAAAGGATTTTTTTTATGTTTAAACTAAATCTATCTGTTTTGCAACCATCCTTCAGGATTGTTGTTTGATGTATTTTGAAGAATTAAAAACTTAATAATTGTTTTTCCTGTGTCTCCACTGGTTCTTACTTTACCTATACTTTGTTTGATTTTTACTTTATCTCCTTGCTCAACAAATACCTGACTTAGATTTTGATATACTGTAAAGTAATCTCCATGCTGAATAAAAACGGCTCTGTTAACAGGTGATAAAATAATAACTTTAGATACTTCCCCTTCAAATACTGCACGTGCTGTTGCTCCAGACTCTGTCGTTATCTCTACTCCTGAGTTGTGAACTGTTAACGACGGATAAAGTGGATGTGGCTGATCTCCGTATCCTAACGAAATAAATCCTTTTTCTACCGGCCAAGGCAATTTTCCTCGGTTTGCTTTAAAATCAGCAGCTAGTACTTTACCTTCTGGAGTTAATGCAATTCTGTCTGACGACACAACCCTAGCAGGCTCATCTGCTTCTTTGGTAGCAATACCTTTTTTCTTGTCTTCCTCTATTTTTTTTCTTCTTTCTTCTTCTGCTCTTAAATTGGCCAATCTAATTTGTTCACGAATCAACTGTTTAATTTTTGCATCAATTCTTTTCGATTCCTGTTGTTTGGCTTTAGTATCAGCAATAATTTTATTCTTATCTTTTTTAATCGAGTTAACTAATTTTTGCTGCTCTTGTTTTTCGACTTCAAGACTTTTCTTTTCTTTTTCATTTTCGGCAATGATTTTTTTCTTCACCGTTCTTTGTCCGTCCAATCGTGCGTTGTAATCTACCAGCTGAGCTGTTTTAGACTGAATCTCTAAACCTTGATTTTTTCTAAAATTGGTATATTGCTTCAAATATTGCGCTCTTTTATAAGCTTGCAAAAAACTCTCTGAAGACAAAATAAACATCGCTCTACTTTGCTCAGATCTACTTTTATATGATTTCAAGATCATTTTTGCATAATCCTTTTTTAATATGTCTAACTCTTTTTTGAGTTTGTTAACCTTAACTTGGTTAATATACATATCATTGCTCAAAAGCTTTTCTTGCTTTGCTGTAGTATTAATAAGTTTCTCTTTCAGTTTAATTTTGTTCGCCTGAATTAAAAAAACATTTACAGCTGATTTTTCTTTTTTCTTTACAGTCTGCAACATTTTTTCATTATCTCTAATTTCTTGCTGAATTTGAGCTTTACGTTCTTCCAGTTTTTCTTGTTGCGAATCTTGCGCCCACATAAATGTAGTGGCACATATAAAAATTAGGCTGAGGAGAAATTTTGGCATGTTTATATTTTCTTTTTGCAAATTTACTTAATTATAACTTTTTTGTAACCACTTGGCACACTATAAGGAAAAGAAAGTTCTTCATTAAATGAAATATTATTATAATTCAAATTAATATTAGTTTTTCCTTTTGGCTGTATTGCATTAATTTCAACAGTTGTTGGCAATGTTCCCTGATTAAAGACTTTATTATCAGAATATAAAATTTGCAACAATATATTTTGAGCCGGTTGCGAAATCTCTTCTTTTTGTACCAAGTATTTTTCGGTATCTAAGTAAAATGATTTTTTTAAACTAGCCGATTTTTCATCATCTAAACGAAGAAGATTTTCTACAATCGTTTGTGTGTACTTTCCATCTCTTAAATCGTCTAAAGCTTCACCAACCAATAAATTTTGAACTTTACTATAATTTAATTCAGTTCCTAACCATTGGCTTAAACTTGTAAAGTCTCCCTCATAATAAGTGCTTTTTATTTTTTCGTAATAACTTACTGTTGTGGGTGTTATTAAGGCTTTTGCCATTGTAATTCCTAAAAATCGTACACTAACTAAAATTTGTTTGTCTTTCTCGATTTTAATCTCGGCCGTAACATTCTGACTTTGTTTTTCGTCAGCATATCTCGCACTAGCTTTTATGTATAGAGTCGAAAAATCTAACGTGTTTTTATAATGGTTTTCAATTATCTTTTTCTCTTCTTTTGGCGAAATTTCTTTGACCTCTTTATTACTGTTTTGCACTGCGACCGCTTTTGATTTACAAGAAACCACAAAAATCGACAACAATACTACTACTATATATTTTTTCATCTGCACTTAATCTTTTACTTATTTTTCTTTAATAATTCATTTGCTTTCAAAAAGTATTCCTCTTTTTTCTTAGCATCTCCCAAACCATTATAAGCCTCTCCTAACTGAATATTAAAATTTGCTTCCAGAGCTTTATCATCTACAACATAATCGAGTCCCATTTCTAAAACGGTTTTTGCGTTTTTAAATTGTTTTAACTGATTATTTCCTAAGCCGGCATAATAATAAAATTGTGGCTGACTTGGATAAATTTCGATCATAGTCATGGCACGTTTAGTCATTGGTTCAAATTGTTTTGCCTGAGTATATGCTTCAAGCAAAAGCAAATTGGTTTCGCGATCTGTCTCTGAATTTGATTTTAAATCTTTTTCATAATATTTAATAGCGTTTTCAAACTGTCCTTTACTATGATAAAATTTCCCAATTTCTTTTGCTACATCAACATTTGGATCATTATCAAAATAAGAAATTGCTTTCTCCAAATCCGCAGAATACTGTGGATTCTTGTTTACGTAAATTAAAAATTCGTTTAAAGTACGATGTTTTATTTTTGAATCAATTTTTGAACTTGCCAAAATCACATTCATTGATTTGATTGCTTTATCAGCCTGATTAGAATCTAAATATGTTTTAAACAAACTCACCTGTCCCCACTCTGAAGTTGGAACTTCCTTTGCCAATTGCTTCGCGACATCTAAAGCTTTATCTGCCTCATTTGCTTTAGAATATAAAAAAATCAGATCTACATAATTAGATTCCTCTTTAGGATTTTGTTTAATCTGATTAATCAAATTATTAATCTCTGTATTTTGAAAATTCCCTTGAGATATAATTTGCATTTTATATCTATTACGATCATCAGATTTTCCAAACTTGGCATCCATTTCGATAATGGTAGCAAGAGCTTTTTCAAACTGATTGGTAATCATATAAAGCGAAATCAAATCGTCTTTATACTCTTCGTCAAATGGAATAATTTTCTGAATTGTCTGTATTGCCAACGGATAATTTTTGGTTTGAAAACTTACATCATAAATCCCCAACCAATACCATTTATTTTTTGGATCTAACTGAGTTGCTTTCTCAAACGAATCCTGAGCTTCTTTATACTGTTTTAGAAACAAATAATTTTTCCCCAGCTCAAAATAAGCTACAGCATCATTAGGTTTTAGTTTAATACATTTCTCTAATGATACTATTGCTTTATCATAATTTTCGATTCCCTTTTGTTTTAATGATTCATAAAAAGAGTCTTGATATTCATCTGTTGCCATAGCAATATCTTCTGGTTCTGTTTGAGCCATAAGTGAAGTTGTATTGCCAAGCAAAACAAAAAATAAAATTACTATAACTCCTTTTTGTATCATTTCTAAAATTTAATCTTTAAACAAAAACGAATCTATCTCTTATAAAAGTTTATTCTAAAACCGAATAATCTCCAATGCTTATGCTTGTAAATTTACCATCAAAAACAACATGATTTCCAATCATTGCATTGTCTAAATTTGCATTTTTGATCTGAGAATAAGTTTGTACTAAACTATTTTTAATTGAACTATCGATTACGTGACATCCTTTTCCAATTGAAACATTTGGACCAACTGTTGTGTTTTTCAACACTACATTTTCGCCAATATAACAAGGAGGAATAATAGTTGAGTTTTCTAATTTTACATCATAATCTACTAAATGTTCTCCGTCATTATGTAAGAATCCAAGCATTCTTGAATTGGTTTCAACGGTAACATCTTTGTTTCCGCAATCCATCCATTCGTCTACACTTCCGGTTTTAAAAACTTTACCGTTAGCCATCATTGCTTTGATTCCGTCGTTGATTTGGTATTCTCCACCATTCTGAATATTATTATCTAAAACTCCTTGAAGTTCTTTTTTTAGATCTCCAACTTCTTTAAAATAATAGATTCCAATAACTGCCAAATCACTTACAAACACTTTTGGTTTTTCAACCAATTCTACAATTTCATTATTAGAATTTAATTTTACAACACCAAATGCTTCTGGTTGCTCTACTTGTTTTACCCAAATTACAGCATCAGCCTCAGGATCTAATTCAAAATCGGCTCTAATTAAAGTATCAGCGTAAGCAATTACTGCCGGCCCAGACAATGACTCTTTTGCACACATAATAGCGTGACCAGTTCCTAATGGTAAATCCTGACGATAGATTGAAGCCTTTGCTCCTAAACTTCCAGCCAATTCTTCTAAACTTGTTACAAGATCGTCTCCAAAAAAAGCTTCGTCTCCTAAAATAAAAGCAACTTCTTCAATAGGTTCTTTTAATATTTTGGCAATATCCTCGACTAAACGATGTACGATCGATTTGCCTGCAACAGGAATTAATGGTTTAGGAACAGTTAAAGTATGTGGTCTAAGTCTTGATCCGCGACCCGCCATTGGAACGATTATTTTCATTTTATATTTTTATTTTATCTGAAGATTAAAAAAATCCTCTTAGTTTGGTTCTTAATTTTAACCGCAAAGTTCGCAAAGTTTTTTCGCAAAGATTGCAAAGTTTTTCATTTCATTTTTAAGATCGCAAAGTACAGAAACTGACTACTGTGACTTTGACTAAAAACTACTTCACTCCAGTACTTCCAAATCCGCCTTCTCCTCTGGACGTTTCAGAAAGCTCTTCAACTTCAATCCATTCCGCTCTTTCATGTTTAGCGATAATTAATTGTGCAATTCTTTCTCCGTTTTCGATAACAAAAACTTCATTTGATAAATTTACTAAAATTACACCTATTTCACCTCTATAATCGGCATCAACAGTTCCTGGAGAATTTAAAACGGTTACTCCTTTTTTAGCTGCCAAACCACTTCTTGGTCGAACTTGTGCTTCGTAACCAATTGGCAATTCAATAAAAAGTCCTGTTTTTACAATGGTTCTTTCTAATGGTTTTAATGTTATAGACTCTGTTAAATTCGCGCGCAAATCCATTCCAGCCGAAGCAATTGTTTCGTAATTTGGTAAAGCATGTTGCGATTTATTGATAATTTGTATTTTCATTTTTTATTTAAAAAGATTAAAAAATCAAATTGAATATTCTAATTCAATTCTACTTTCTATTCATAATTCCTTTGATAGTGTCTTTTTCATTATGATAAACAAAATAGACGAATCCTAATAGTAACGGAATCCCAACAAAATAATTTTCTCTAAATCCATAAAAAGAAATAGCCGAAAATAAAATTGAAATTCCAAGATAAGCTCCAATTTTGTTCATATCATATGGTATTGGGTAATATTTATTTCCTAAAACATAAGAAATCAACATCATACTTCCGTAAGCAGAAATAGTTGCAATTGCAGAACCGTAGTAACTGTATTTTGGAATTAAAAAATAATTTAAAACCAATGTTACAATAGCTCCAACAATTGAGATATAGGCTCCAATTTTAGTTTTGTCAGTCAATTTATACCAAACTGATAAGTTGTTATAAATTCCTAAGAAGAAATTAGCCAATATAATTAAGGGAACAACTTTCATTGCTTCCCAATATGATTTATTATCGAGTAAAAGATATTTTAGAACATCGGCAAAAACAATAACTCCTAATAAAATCAACGACCCAAAAATGACAAAGTATTTTGTGATCACCGCGTAAGTTTGAGGTGCATTTGCGTTTTTTGCATGACTGAAGAAGAAAGGTTCAATACCCAACCTAAAAGCTGTCGCAAACAGAACCATAAACAATCCTAATTTATAACAAGCCGAATAGGCTCCAACCTCAGATTTTGCAAGGTTTTCTGGCAATAAATATCCTAAAAGAATTTTATCAAAATGTTCGTTAACCGCAAATGCAAGTCCAGCAACCAAAATTGGTAAACCATATTTCATCATTTTCTTCCAAAGTACGGGATCGAATTTTCTGCCTAACGAAAGATAATTTGGAGATAATACTATAAAAGTGGCTAAACTCGCCAATAAATTTGCAATGAAGATATATGCAATTTGGAAATTTTCGACATATAAATTATCCCAAACTGAATTAGGGTTTGCAGCCGCCAATTTTGGTAAGTACACTAAAAAGAAGAAATTCAGTAACATATTGATTACTACGTTTCCTATTTTAATAGCCGCATACATCATTGGTCTCTGATTGGCTCGTAGTTTAGAAAAAGGCACAAGAACTAAAGCATCTAAAACTAATATCCAAACGGAATAGGTTATATATTGTACATCAACTTCGGCAAGACTTGCCAATGTATTTCTAAAAATCAAAGCCGCAAACAAAAATATAATTGACGACCAGAAAATCGATATTGTGGAAGTTGCAATTACATTTTTCTTGTCATCTTCAGCACTATAAAACCTAAAAAATGCCGTTTCCATTCCGTACGAAAGAACCACATTAAAGAAAACCATCCATGACAAAACGATCGAAACCTCACCATATTCTGCAGTTGGTAAAATACCAGTATACAATCTTACCAGTAAAAAACTTAGCATTCGTGGCAACACCGTTGCTAGTCCGTAAATAGCAGTTTGTTTGAACAGATTTTTATATAATCCCAAAATAAATGTGTAAAAAGTTTATAAAACAAAAATAACCAATTCTTTGGTTTATTATTGATTTTGTAGGTTCAATAAAAAAACTTGTGCCTAATTTATTGTGTTAATTTATTTTCATCTAATATTTTGACAAAATGAAAACCTTTTGGCCCGTAACCTTGATTGTAATAAAACCTGTGTGCTCCAAAGTTTCCGGTAAAAGCATCTAAAACGATACTGCTACAATCTAAATCAATAGCCTTTTTTTCAACGTAATCTGTCAATAATTTTCCGATTCCTTTAGAACGATGTTCCGGGTTTACAACAAAATTATCTATCTCAAGATATTTCCCTGTCCACAATTTAGTCGAAGACCAACACCCCGTAATTCCTAAGCAAACATCATTTTCAAAAACTGCAATTTGAAAATAATTATGAGGTACCATTTCTAAGAGGAATGATTTGTATTTATCAACAGAAAGATTTGGATAAAGAAATCTCATGGTCTCTAATTGTGCCAACATTTCTTCGATTGTCGTTAATTCTTGTATTTGCAGTTTCATTCTTATAAAAATAGACTTCAAAAATACTCAATTTTTCATTGTCGACAATATAATTCAGAAACAACTACATATGCGAAATCTATAATAAAGTTTAAAAATTCTATAAGTCTTTCTAGGTACTTGCATGTTAACTTTGCTTCACAGGGAATGAGAAAAGCTAATAGATAACCCTTTAAAAAACGTAGAGCTTTAGGACTAATAAAGCTAGTTTGTTCCTACAAAAGACAAAGCAAACAGAGGTGATAAATCTGTAAAATAATTTTATAAAATGGTAATGATTCTTGATTTTTGATTGAATTAAGAATCACCATTTTATAACTAAAATCTAAAAAAATTTCAGCATAAAAAAAGAGCCGATTATCTCACGATAATCGGCTCTTTCAATATATTCTTAAATAAATTATCCGTTCAAAGCTTCTGCTCCACCAACGATTTCCAAGATTTCGTTAGTAATAGCTGCTTGACGAGCTTTATTATAAGTTAATTTCAATTGGTTTCTTAATTCTGTTGCGTTGTCAGTTGCTTTGTGCATTGCTGTCATACGCGCTCCATGTTCTGAAGCAAATGAATCACGAATACCTTTGTACAGTTGTGTTTTCAATGATTTAGGAATCAAAGTTAACACGATTTCTTCTTTTGAAGGCTCGAAAATATAATCACCAGCAGAAACTGCTACATCAGATTTAATTGGAGCTAACGGTAAAAACTGCTCTGTTTGAACAATTTGTGTTGCAGCATTTTTAAACTGATTGTAAATTATCTCGATTCTGTCGTATTCTCCAGATAAAAATTTCTGAGTTAAGTTATCAGCAATTCCGGCAACATTATCAAAAGTTAAATGATCGAAAATTGCATTATGATGACCGTGAACTTTAAAAGATTTACTTAGTACGTCATTTCCTTTTTTACCAATAGGAAAAACATCAACTTGTTTTCCAGCGTAAAAAGCAGAACGGTTTTTAACCTCCTTAATAATATTTGTATTAAATGCTCCACATAAACCTCTGTTTGAAGTTATAGCAACAAGCAATACTTTTTTTACTTCACGTTGAGTTGTATAATCTCCTCCAACTTCACCATCAAGTGTAGCGGATAAATTTTGCAACAACTCTGTTAATTTCTCGGCATAAGGGCGCATTGCAGTGATTGCATCTTGTGCTTTCTTAAGCTTTGCAGCAGAAACCATTTTCATTGCCGATGTAATTTGCATCGTCGATGAAACGGAAGTAATTCTATTACGGATTTCCTTTAAATTTGCCATTTTTTCTAATTAGAAAATTTGATAATTAGCAATTAGATAATTGAAAGAGTCTTTCAATTATCTAATTATCTAATTGTCTTATTAGTTATATTTTGCTGAAATTTCTTTTGCTGCTTTTTCAATAACATCAGTAATGTTGTCATCTAATTTTCCAGCTTTTAAAGCGTTAAGCGTATCTTTATGTTTACTGTTTAGGTAAGCTAAGAAATCAGCTTCAAACTCTTTTACTTTATTTACAGGAACGTTTCTTAATAAGTTTTTAGAACCAGCGTAAATAATAGCTACTTGATTTTCTACCGTATAAGGATCGTTTAAACCTTGTTTCAAAATCTCAACGTTTCTTTTTCCTTTTTCAATTACATTTAATGTAACAGAATCTAAGTCAGAACCAAATTTAGCAAAAGCTTCTAATTCACGGAATTGAGCTTGGTCTAATTTTAAAGTTCCTGAAACTTTCTTCATTGATTTAATTTGAGCATTACCTCCAACACGTGATACAGAAATACCAACGTTAATTGCAGGACGAACCCCAGAGTTAAACAAATCTCCATCAAGGAAAATCTGACCATCTGTAATCGAAATTACGTTTGTTGGGATATATGCAGAAACGTCACCAGCTTGAGTTTCGATAATTGGTAAAGCAGTTAATGAACCACCACCTTTTACGATAGACTTGATAGAATCTGGTAAATCATTCATGTTTTTAGCAATTCCATTATCTGCAATTACTTTACACGCACGCTCTAATAAACGAGAGTGTAAGTAGAAAACGTCTCCAGGATATGCCTCACGTCCCGGTGGTCTTCTTAATAAAAGAGAAACCTCACGGTAAGCAACAGCTTGTTTAGATAAATCATCATAAACGATAAGAGCTGGACGACCAGAATCTCTAAAGTATTCTCCAATTGCAGCACCTGCGAAAGGAGCATAAACTTGCATTGGAGCTGGATCAGAAGCATTTGCAGCAACAATAACTGTATAAGCCATTGCACCTTTTTCTTCTAACATTTTAGCGATTCCTGCTACAGTTGAAGCTTTTTGTCCAATTGCAACATATATACAGAATACAGGTTTTCCTGCATCGTAAAATTCTTTTTGATTTAAGATTGTATCGATACAAACAGTTGATTTACCTGTTTGACGGTCACCAATTACAAGCTCACGTTGTCCACGACCAACTGGAATCATGGCATCAACTGCCTTAATACCTGTTTGTAATGGCTCAGTTACTGGCTGACGGAAGATAACACCAGGTGCTTTTCTTTCTAATGGCATTTCGTATAAGTCTCCACCAATTGGTCCTTTTCCATCAATTGGAAAACCAAGAGTGTTAACAACACGTCCTACCATTTGCTCACCTACTTTAAGAGATGCAATACGTTGTGTTCTTTTTGCTGTTGATCCTTCTTTGATACCTGTTGATGGTCCTAAAAGTACCACACCAACATTGTCCTCTTCAAGGTTCAATACAATAGCTTCAAGTCCGTTATCAAATTCAACTAACTCACCATATTGTACATTCGATAGCCCGTAAATACGAGCAATACCGTCTCCAACTTGAAGTACCGTTCCTACTTCCTCTAGTGTAGCACCAGATTCAAAACCTTCTACTTGCTTTCTTAATATTGCTGAAATTTCAGCAGGTTTGATGTCCGCCATAATTATTATTTTTACCTACTTTTATTTTATTTAAAATTAGAATATAAATCACTAAGATTTTTTAAGCCCTCCAAACTGCTGTAGTCAATTTTCTCTAAATCACTACTACCAATTGAATCTCCTACATATTCTTTTAACTTACTTAAAAATTTATCTTCTTTACCTTTTTTTACAAAAATTTGAAATGCTTTTTCTTGGTTTGGAACTTTAATTACATAAGACTTTGATGGTAAATCTTGATAGATACTCATCTTATCTGTAACATCTACTTCTTTAAAATACTTCCAAGAAGCTGAAGCTAATGAAACTCCTGCCAAAGCACCTAAATCAAGTGCTGTATTATCTTTTGGAGCAACTGTTTCAAGTTTTACCAAAAGTGCTTTATATTTTGTTTCTGTATTATCGTCATTAATAACTCCAAACGATACATTTTCTTTTGCTTTGTAAAAGTATTGTCTAAAATTACCTTTTTCATTTTTAGCAACGACTTTCACACTTTTACCATCTCCAGCAGCATCTAGATCAATCATACCACTACTACTAGATTTTGGGGCAATCTGCTCAAAATCAATAGAAAGTACTCCTTCTAATTTTACTCCTTTTTGATCAATTGCATATCCTTTTTTATCATAGATATTTGCTGAATTTAATTTAGCCTCTTCTGTTTTAGCCAATTTATCAGCTTTTCTAGCATCTAAAAGAACTTCAGCCTCACTTAAAGTCATGTATTTTTGACCGTTTAAGTATGAATTATCAACTACTTCTTTAACTAATCTTTCAGTTTCTGCAGCAGTACTTCTGCTTGTGTAAACAAAAGACGGAGTATAAGTAAATGTTTTACTTGATTCTGTCAATGCAACAACCATTTTTCCTCCTCTATCAACAGCTTTAACTAAAGATCTTCCATTTAATGTTAAAATATCAACATTTAAAACTGGAAAAGGAGAAGAATCTTGTTTCCAAGAAACAACATACTTAGCCACAACTTTAGACATGAACTCTTTGCGTTCAGCATCATTATATTTTGATGTAAAAGCATCTTCTGGAACTTCTCCAGAAAAAACTAATTTTTCAGTTGTATGAATTTGGTAATTTAGAGTTGCTAATTGCTTCTCATCTACTTTACCTGCTTCTTTTACTTTTTCTATTTCTGCAGAAATACTAGGACGTTCTTCAGCAAAAAAAGCATCAAGATTTTCAATACCATTTGCAGTGAAAACATTATACTTTTTAGCAAGAAGCTCAGCAACTGCTTTTTTATAATTTAATGTAAAAGATAATAATTCAAAATTAACCTCTGTTTTTTTAGATCCGTCTAAATTCGTAACAACTAACCAGCTTTTAGAATTTTGAGCATCAATTTTATGCGTTTTTAAATTGGCAATAATACCAGTTGAACCATCTATTGAAGTATAAGTAAATTGTGTTCCGGTTTTGTCTTTCTCAACCTTTGCAATTGCTTTCCCGTCAAATAAAATTTTGTTATCGTCTTCTTTAATCTTTTGACCAAACGACAGTAACGATGTACATAAAACAAATAAAATTAATAAATTCTTCATAGGTGGTATTTAGTTTTGGGTTAATTCTCTCTTTAACACTTGTAAGCTATTATCTACTGAAGCATTATATTGCTGATCAACAATTCTTAATTAAAAATTATGAATAGGTCGATCTAGTTTTGTGTTAACTCTCTTTTTAACACTTGTAATCTATTAGCAACTGAAGCATTATACTGCTGATCACCAATTCTTAAAATAAATCCTCCAATAATTGAAGCATCTACAATATTCTCTATTGTAATTTTTTTATCTGAAAAAGTTGCAATTTTAGCTAAAACTTTAGCTTCTAATTCTGCATCCATTGGAATTGCTGTTGTAACTTTCGCTACTTCAATACCATTGCTTTGATCAAATAATGTAATGTATTCTAAAGCAATCGCTTCTAGAATTTCGAACCTTTTGTTTTCAAACAATAAATGAAATAAACCTTTAGTTACTCCATTTACATTTGCAAAAACTTCTAAAAGAGCACTTTCTTTCACTTCAACTTTAATAGTTGGGCTTTGAATAAATGAACTTAATTCTGTATTTGTTCCAATTGCCGTAGCAATTGACTTCATATCGTTATTGACAACTTCGGCAACACCTTTAGAGTTTGCTAAGTCTAGAATTGCTTTTGCATAACGAATTGCTGCTCTTGTACTTGCCATAATATTAGTTTAACTTTACGTCACCTAACATTTTCTCTACTAATTTAGTTTGAGATTCTTTGTTAGATAATTCCTCTTTCAATAATTTTTCAGCAATGCTTAATGATAAATTTGAAACTTGTGATTTCAATTCAGCCATAGCAGCATTTTTTTCATTTTCGATCGCCAATTTAGCTTGAGCTATTAATTTTTGACCTTGCTCTTGTGCTTCATTTTTAGATTCAGCTATCATTTGCTCTTTCATTTCACGAGCTTCTTTTAACATTGCGTCACGTTCTGCACGAGCTTCTTTCAAGATACGCTCATTATCTGCAGTTAAATTTTGCATTTCTAAACGTGCAGCTTCTGCAGATGCCAAAGCATTGTTAATAGATTCTTCACGGCTTTTTACAGCACCTAAAATAGGTTTCCAAGCAAATTTTGCTAAAAGAAAGAAGAAAACAATAAAGATAATTGTTGTCCAAAAAATTAAACTTTCTGGTGAAGTTAATTGCATAACAGTATATATTTAAAAATTGTTTGTCGTTTTTTGAAAAAACTTCCTATAGCCAACCGCTACAGGAAGTTTTAAATTTTAATTATGCGTTTGTAATTAACGCAACAACTACTGCGAAAAGAGCAACACCTTCAATAAGTGCAGCAGCAATAATCATAGCAGTCTGAATTTTTCCAGCAGCTTCTGGTTGACGAGCGATAGCGTCCATTGCAGAACCACCAATTTTTCCAATACCAAGACCTGCACCAATTACAGCTAATCCAGCTCCGATTCCAGCTAATACCATAATAATAAATTTATATAGTTAATAATTAATAAAACTCTAATTAATGATGATCGTGCTCTTCAACAGCCTGACCAATAAATAATGCTGAAAGCAATGTAAATACATACGCTTGCAATGCAGCAACCAATAATTCTAATACGCTCATGAACAATACGAATGCTCCCGCAACTGGTCCAACAGCAATACTTTTGAAAATGAAAATCAAAGAAACTAAACTCAAAATGATAATGTGACCAGCAGTAATGTTTGCGAACAAACGAATCATTAATGCAAATGGCTTAGTTAACATTCCGATAATTTCCACAGGAATCATAATTGGAGCCAACCATACAGGAACTCCTGGTGTGTTGAAAATATGTCCCCAGTAAGATTTGTTTCCGCTTAAAGTTGTAACGATGAAAGTAATAAATGCCATTACGAATGTAAAGTATATATTTCCTGTTAAGTTAGAACTGAATGGGAAGAATGGAATTAAACCGATAAGGTTGTTAATCCAAATAAAGAAAAAGATAGTTAAAAGGTATGGCATATATTTACCAGCTTTTTTCGTTCCAATATTTGGAACAGCAATCTCATCTCTAACATAAGTAACTAGTGGCTCTAAAAAACCAGCTAATCCTGTTGGTGCATTTGGATTTTTCTTGTATGATCTTGCTACAGCAAAAAATAAGAAAAACAAAATAATCGCCGACATTAACATTGAGAAAACATTTTTAGTGATTGAAAAATCTAAAGGTCTTGCATCAAAAGCAAAAGCTCCAGTATTTTTTTGATCAGCCGTCATTGTTTCAAATTTGTCAGCATAAAAAATAATTTCTTTATAACGAACTAATTTCTGTCCATTAATATCAACTACGTGCTCACCTGAATTATCGTGGTGAAATTTTGAAGATGAAAAAATTTCCAATCCATTATTTGTCCACAAAATAACAGGTAGACTAAAAGAAATAGGATGACCATCCCAATCAGCGATATGAAAATCATGTGAATCTCCAATGTGTGAATTAATCAATTCACTTGCGTTGAATTCTTCTTCGATCTTGTGACCAACGGTTTCACCGTGATTACTTGCTTCTGCATGACTTACCTCTGTTGTTTCAACAGTTTCGTGATTAACCGAAACACTATCAACAGGAGTTGATGCGAAATTTATCGACGAAGTAAATGCTAATAAGGTAACTAATAAGTACTGGACTGGTTTATTTGAAATTATCATTATTAAATCTGTATGTAAATTTTAGGTTCCAAAAATTTTTTGCAAAGGTACATTTAAAATTGAAAATTGAAAATTTATGACTGTAATTTTTAATATTTACCTTTTATTAGACTAAACTTACTGCTAATAAAGCAATTAACGTCTATTTATTAGTCGGATTGTGAAATACGTTTCGAAAAGTAAAAATAAAAAATAAGGGATAAAAAATGTACTTAAGTCAATTATTGGATCTTTGACCTTCCCTTTTATTAGTGGAATTAGAAAAATAATAGCCAACATCATTCTGAAAAAGCTGGCACCCAAAAAGGCAAACCCTGTGTATGTATCGAAATTTTTATTTACAAAAATTAAAAATAGATACACTAAAAAAGTAGCAACAATATTAAAAGTATAAATGCTCCATGCGGAGTAAAAAAAGACTAATTTGTCTGACAATGCTTGCATCGCAAAATATTGCGCAACAAATAATACAACTGAAAAGGGGATAAAATACTTTAGAAAATCGAGAGTTTTGTTCATTATTTATTTAAATTTTTAACCTGTCTTATTACATTATAAAGTGCTAAAAAAACAGAGAACAAAGATAGAATTATTGTCCATAACGAACCTCCATTTGAATATTTTTTGTCTAACCATGTACCTAAATAAGAAAACAAAAAAATAATAACTCCCATTTGAATCGGAATATTAATTAATGCCAGCCATTTATTATTGGATTTATTATTCGGTTCCTTTTCCATCTTTTAGCGTTACTTCTTTAGTATTAGTTATCATAGTACAAGTCGCAGTAAACTCAGCTCCTGGTTCTATTGACAGTTTTCCAACTGCAACTTCTCCATGAATCTGTGCCGATGCTTTTATATTTAAAACTTCTAAAACTTTAATTTTTCCCTTAAACTCTCCTTCAATATCTGCATTATTACAAACAATCTCACCTTTTACTATGCCAGATGGGCCTATAACTAATTTTCCCTGCGAAGTAAAGTTTCCAATTAATTCGCCGTCCAGTCTAAAATCGGCTTTTGATACAATATCACCTATAATAGATGTTCCTTCAACAATTCTATTTGTTTTTCCTAAAAGTTCTGTTCCGTTTTTTTTAACTTTATCAAACATGATTATGGGGTTTTGGGTGCTAAATAAGCTTCCAGATTTTTTTTGATTTGGATTACTGAGTAATTATCACTTGAAATAATAATTGCGGGATGTGAAATTTTATATTTTTTATCGTCTCTTAAGACTCCAGAAACATCTTTTGCATATGCCTCTGATTTTAATCCATGAATAACTACAAAGCTTTCTGTTTGATTGTACTTATCTAAAGAAGTTGTAAGTCTTTCGAAATTTTCAACTGATAAAAACTTCTTAATTGCTTCTTCTATTTGTTTCGCTGTTTTGGTATCATCTTTTGAAATTGCATAAATGATTTTCCAATTTTTACTATCAACTGCTGTAAAATCAAGCTTTTCTAAACTTGGAATTTGTTTTTCTAAAATTTCCCGAGCATTTTTACCTTCATCACTATTAGGATAATTATCTGCAACTGATTCTAGCCCTTTTTTGTAAGCTGCCAAACCATTTACTTTTCCTAATGTGTTTGCTTTTAACAATTCATACTTAGAAATAATTTCATCCCCAGAATATTGATTGATTAAATTGTCAATATTACTTAACACAAGGTCAAACTGTCCCTTCTGATACAATTTATACCATTTTTGATACTCTTTATCGGGCGATGCTAAATCATCTGAATTCGTATTATTCAAAATTTGAGCATATCTCGAATTCGGATATTTTGTAGTAATATCAAACTTAACAGATTCAGCTTTTGCCGGATTTGTAATTTGATAAATTTTATACAAATTGTACATCGATGGTAGAATAAATTTTTCTTCTGGATTATTTTTTAACAACTGTTCCAGTTTAGCACTTGCCAAATTATACTCTTTAAATTTTTCTTTATAAATAAGTCCTAATTGATAATAGGCAAAATTACGTTCTTTACCTATACTATCCATTGCAGATTGGGTTGTTGGGAGTTGCTTTTCATAAAAAGCAGTTGTGTATTTTTCAATAACCACAGTATCTTTTAATGCGTTGGCCGCATCCTGACTATTAATTATGCTGTCATTAATCATTGCTGCATTATTGGCTGATTTTACTGCTGCCAATCGCCAATTGCCAACTAAAGTTCTGTTACCCCACGTTTTTCTAAACTGTAGTTTTCCGTAAGCAACTGTTGTTGGATTATAAAAGTAAAAAGTACTTGCTGGCTCATTTCCTGACGGAGGACTAAGTGGTCCCATATTAGGATCTGCTTTTCCAAGTGATTGTGGGTTTATTGCCGTTGGACCGTTATTACTATTTGTATTTCGATCTATATTTGCTAATTTCTCTTTTTCTTTTTCTTCGAGAATACGTTTTGCTTCATCTTTCTTTTTAAGTTCGGCTATATAATTTTCGAAATAAATTTTTCTGTCAGCATCAGGCAAATCATGAACTTTAATTATACTATCGTTACGTTTTGCAATTCCTTCATATTTAATTACATCATCTAAGTTTTTTCTGTTTTTTTGAATTACAGCGTACTCTCTCGTTTTAGGATTTAATTTTACTAATGTACTGTCATAATATTTGGCAGCCATTGTATAATCTGTATTTCTAAAATACATATTTCCAATGTTTCGATAAGTTGACGCAATTAAATATGGGTCTTTAGGCTTTCTTGCCAATGATTTGTTATAGAAAAATAAAGCATCGTCTTTTTGTTTGTATTTATCAAAAAAGACACCCATTTCATAAAACACTATGTCGTAATACGGTCTGTTTTCGCGATCAGCAACTAACTTATTATAGGTTTCGATAAATAAATCCTGATTACCGTTTTGATAATCAAACATCTCAGCTTTTTTAGCATAGGCATGCATCATATATTTACGATCGGCTTTACGATTCATGGCAATCACTCCGTCGTAAAAGTAATTTGCACTGTCCTTTTTTTCTGCCTCTTGATACATTTGACCCAAGATAAAACGGTAACGCGCTCGATCTTCGTTTATTTTGGTAAATTTTTCAGCAATTCTAAGTTTAGCAACGGCGCTATCTTTTTGTTGCAGATTTAAAAAAGCTTCTGCCAATAAAGCATTTGCATCAGAAAAAGTCTGTTTATCTAAATCGGTATTCTTTAATAAGAGTTTAATATTTTTTAAAGCAATAGCGTCATTTCCTAAACGCATATTGGTTTTTTCGCGCCAAATTTTTGCGGTATAAATATTACTGCTGTTTGGGTATTTGTAAAGAATATAATTGAATGCTTCTAAAGCTGGAATAAAACGCTGATCGTAATATCTTGCTTTACCAAGCATTAAATAAGCTTCATCAATTTGAGAATTTCGTTCTCTACCTCCAATATTCATTGAATGCTTTTGAATGGCTTTTGTTGCTTTAGTTTCGGCCTTTTCAAAATCTGGATTCTTTGCTTTTTCATCTCCCGAAAAATTTTCGTCGATTTGCATTTTTTCTATGGGCAAAATCTTCCAGAAATTATCCTGATTATTTGCCTGGATAGATTTTAGTCCTTTATCAAGACCAATTCCTCCATTGTACAAAATGTTATATTTCGTACTCAAAGCATGAGAATTTCTAGCCAGAAAAGTGTTTTTTTTGGTAGAACATGCTATCAAAAAAAACAAAAAAACAAGACAAAAACTGTATTTCAGAGTATTCTTTTTCAATTGAAAAGATTTTAAATCAATTAACTTCTAAAAAGGATTTTTAGTATAATGACTTGTAAAAATACGCTTCTTTTTGATATATGGAAATTTATACTGCAAAAAACAATTCTAGTTCTTGTAAGGTTTCTCTTGAAGTTTGAATATCTTTTACTATTTCACCTTTATTAAGAGCAACGATTCGATCGCAAACCTCTACTGTATGCTGCAAATCATGACTGGAAACCAGTACCGTAACGTTTGGATTATCTGCTAAATCTTTGATGATTTTTTTTAATCGGCTAACTGTTGTGGGATCTAAATTTGCAAACGGTTCATCAAGAATTACAACTTCTGGATTTCCTATAAGTGTGGCAATAATCCCCACTTTTTTCTGATTTCCTTTAGACAAATCACGCAAGTATTTTTTATTGTTTAAAATTTCTCCATTAAAAAATTCTTCATGTTGCGCTAATAGCGCATCAATATCTGCTTTGTTTTGATGGCGTAAATCTCCAATAAAATAAAAATATTCTTCGGGAGTTAAATAACCTATCAGGAAACTTTCATCAAGAAATGAACCTGTAAAAGATTTCCAATTTTCGTTTGTATTAACCTGAATATCATTGTTTATTATATTTCCGGTAGATGGCTGAATTAAATCTAACAGCAAACTGAAAAATGTAGTTTTTCCCGCACCATTATTTCCCACTAATCCAAAACTTTGTCCTTTTGGAATTTCAAGATTATTAATATTTAATACTGTTGTTCCGTTATATTTTTTTGAAAGTTGATTTACTTGTATCATTTTTTAAATGTTTAATTGTTGATTTGGTTAATCGTTAATTTGATTGATTTTCAATTATTATGAGATTAATTATCTCATTTTCAAATTGCCACATTCTCTAATTAATTCTTTTGTTTATAAGCACTTATCGTACTGTATTTTTCGATTTTATATCTTTTTTCGATTAAAGAAAAAACCTTGTCTTTAAAAATAAATCCTAAAACTCCTGCACCAGCCACTAGTATTAATCCAAGAGTTTTATCACCTAAATAAAGTCCTAATCCATATAATGCCAATGGTAACAATATTTTGGGCAAGGATAACAACATCGTATTCACATTAAAAGCTTTTTTGTCTCCAAATGCCCCTCCTGCAGAACTTAAATCAATTGGTGTTTTTGTAAATGCACCACCTAAAAGTACTAAGTGAGAGTTTACTCCAATGTTATAAATCGCTCCTACTACGATAGTTAAATAAATTTCCCATCCATAAAAAAGGTAAAAAGAGGCAATAATTGTCGAAACGAAAGTAGCAATAACAATTAACCACCATTTTGCAGTAATATAACCACGATAAGGAATATTTTGCGTCATCATTAATTGATAATAAGAACTATCCCAACTTGGTACAAACTGTCCGAAGACAAATAAGAATCCCCCAGAAACAAATATTCCGGCAAAAATGTGCATTACTACTGGTTGATGAGAATTTCCAAAAAAGATCAATCCGTAGAACAAGAAGAAAAAGCTCATTATGATAGTTGTCTTCGATCTTTTATTTCTCTTAATCAATTTAATGTCATTCTTTAGAAACGTTCCTAAAGTTCCAAACTGATTTAACCATGAAAGATTTTCTGTTGTTGCAATGTCTTCTTTTTTCGAAAGTCCAGCATCTAAAAATAAATTACTCTTAAAGTACTTAAATGTAAATAAATATAGACCCACTAATCCTAAAACAGGAATTAAAAACAGTCCTTCTATATCATAAAATCCTTGAAAAAATGGCGTTGTAAAAACAGTAATATCAAATAATTTATAATATTGAGCGGCAGCAAAAGCCAATGCAATTCCAACAAAAACAACAAACAATTTATCGATATTACTTAAAATAATATTTAAAAAATTATTGATATAAATTAAAGAGAAAACAGCAATGAGCCAAAAAACAATTCCCACAACATCATATCCTTCTAATATTAATACTATAGAAAATGGAATAAAAAAAAGTCCGTGAACCCAGTTAAAAAAAGACAACGCAGTTTTACCTAACGAAAAATGAACAATTGTTGGTTTTTTAAATGGTAAAATTAAAAGTGGCTTGATATTTAGAACCGGTATAGCCTGCATTAACAGTCTAATAACCAAATCGAATAAAAAATAATAAATCAAAAATTTATTGATCGTCACTAATGGTTCCAGATTCATTTTTTTTAGGAAGTAAAAGGCTCCTACTCCAGCTCCAATAAAAATTATGGAAAAATATACCATAAAAAAACCAATTAAAACTTTCATCGCCATGCTTGCGCCAAACGATGCAGATCTTGAAAAGGCTTTCCATTCTAGGTAAATAAACTTTTTAATCATGGTTATTTTGGTTTTGAGTTTTGTAGTAAGAGATCAAATGTAAGAAAACGTTACAAAAAAAGTTAAAAAAAATAACTTAGTGCTTCTCAATTAGCTGTCGTTTGCTACTTTTGCATAAAATATACAATCATGCCTTCATTCTTAAAACTAATAATTAAAGAGGTAAAACGTGAAACGACTGATGCTGTTTCTATACTTTTTAATGTTCCTGAAGAACTAAAACCAGATTACAAATTTATAGCTGGACAATACATAAATCTAAAATTAACACTTGATAATCAAGAGATTCGTCGTGCTTATTCGATATGTTCAGCACCAGAAAGCGGTGAATTGCGTATTGCTGTAAAAGCTGTAAAAAACGGTTTGTTTTCTCAATTTGCAAATACTAAACTTAAAGCAGGCGATGTTCTTGAAGTAGGTCATCCAGAAGGAAAATTTACTTTTGAGCCAGATCCTGAAAGACAAAAAAACTATGCAGCTTTTGTTGCCGGAAGTGGTATTACTCCAGTATTGTCTATCATAAAATCTGTTTTAAAAAGCGAACCAAAAAGCTCATTTGTATTGGTTTACGGAAATAAAACACCAGAAGAAACTATTTTCTATCAAGAATTACACGATTTGCAATTGCAATATGTGGGTCGTTTCTTTGTTCATTATGTTTTTAGTCAGGCTAAAGCCGAAAATGCTTTGTTTGGAAGAATCGAGAAATCGGCAGTTAATTTTGTTTTGAATAACAAACACAAAGAAATGCAGTTTGACAAGTTTTTCTTGTGTGGACCAGAAGAAATGATCAATACTGTTTCTAATGTTTTGAAAGAGAAAAATGTAAAAGAATCTGCTATTAAATTTGAACTTTTTACTTCTTCAACTCAAGAGCATGAAATAAAAACTTCATTAGAAGGGCATACAAAAATTACTGTTTTAGTTGATGATGACGAAGTTTCATTTGAAATGTCTCAAAAACAAACCATTCTTGATGCGGCTTTAAAACAAGGAATTGACGCTCCATATTCTTGCCAAGGCGGAATTTGCAGCAGTTGTTTAGCACGCGTTACAAGTGGTAGTGCAGAAATGACTAAAAACTCTATTTTGACTGATAAAGAAATTGCTTCAGGTTTAATTTTAACCTGTCAAGCACATCCAACATCAGAGTCTATTTATGTAGATTATGATGATGTTTAGACGTTAAATTTTCAATCCCGAAGCCTCGGATAAAATTCCAAATTCCAATTTTAAAGTTGGAATTTGGAATTTTTTTTGTCTTATAATTATTAACAAGATTTATCAAGATTTAAAACTTTGACAATTTGGTTATGAAGACCAAATTATGATGCCACAATTTCGAACCTAAAAACTTACATTTTTACCAGATGTTGATAAATGAAAATTTGGTTATAATTTAGATTACAATAAAAACAAATTTTTATTAAAATATTGTCAAATTTTCATTATTTTAGTGGTGTAAATACGGTAATCGCAATCTTGTTCCTTTTGAGAATTGTAGAGCTACATCAAATTTGTCAACACGTTTAAATATTAAATATTATGACAATGCATCACTTTCTTCGTTTATCATTTATAGTACTTTTTGTAATAACAGCCTTATTTTGTGTCTATTTTATAATTAAAAAGCAACGAAATAAAAAAGGTCCAAAATTACTAACCCAAGAAAAGTATAACTCAACAATGCTTGGGAAAATGACTGAAATAACAACTTCTGACAAAAACATCTTTAATTTTTGGCCTTATATAAGCAAATTAAAAGCTGCTAAAGTAATATCGAACAAAATTAAAGAGTCACAATTAGTGCACAAAATCTACAGAAATTCAACTGACGATTTTGAACACATTTTGTTGTCTACAGAAAAAGAAAATCATTTTGTTGTGATTGTTGCTAATAGAAACAAAAAGAAAACAATTGGCTATTACATCCAAGATTTAGATGGATTATATGCTTGATTGTATTTTTTGAACGATTTCGTTTGGAGAAATACTTCTCATTGCGTCTTGGTAACCCTCAACAATTTTGTTTCCATAAACTGATGTTGGCAATTTAGGATATTGATTTCGGTCTGAGGTTAAAGCATTATCTAAACTTTGATTAAACGGTAAAAAACCAGCGTACGGATGGGTTGCACCCCAAAGTGTAATTACTTTTACTCCTAACATTGCTGCAATATGTGCGTTTCCGGAATCCATAGAAAGCATTACATCAAGATTACTTATAAGTTGTAATTCTTGCTGAAATTTAATTTTTCCGGCCATATTAACTACATTTTCAAATGGTTTTGAAAGGGAATCCAGAATTTCGATTTCTTTTTTTCCTCCTCCAAAAAGTAGAATTTTATGGGCTTTATTCTCCGCTAATTTTGCAATAACTTCTGTCATTAGATCTATCGGATAAACCTTAGAATCGTATTGTGCAAAAGGTGCAATACCAATTAATTTTTGGTTTTCATATCCAATAATTTCTAGGATATCATCTTTTAATTTTGCCTTTTCAGGAAATTCCGGGTTCGATAAATCTAAAGGAAATCCGAATTCTTCGAACACTTTTGCATGTCTTTCGAACATGGTTGGCAATTGTTTAAAGATCTTATTTTCTTCACGAGTTAATTCTTTTTTACCTTCTCTCCCTTTATCAACAGTTGCTCTTTTTTTCCCGTTTAAAGCAAAAAGCAAACTCACAACTTTAGATCTCAGAACGTTATGAAGGTCTGCAAAAGCATTTATTTTGAATTTTTTCACATCTCGAAATAATCTCAATAATCCTAAAAAACCCTTGTGACGCTCTTTTTCATCAAAAGCAAAAAAATCAAGATTTGGAATTCTATCAAAAAATGGCTTAAAAAACGGACGTGAAATTACCGTTAATTTAACTCCTGGATACTGTTTTACAAAGGCGCGTAAAACAGGAACCGTCATGGCGACATCTCCCATTGCGGAAAGTCTCATGACGGCTATATGCTTAATTTTACTAGACAATTTCTTTATGTTTTTAAATTCAAGTCTTTTTCCGGTTCTGTACTTTTAGCCCAGATTGAAATGAAAATCCCGGAGCAAAAAAAATAAAGTTTCTTGTTTAAAAAAAGCGACCAACGGAAGCTCTTTTTTGAACAATAGAAACTCTATTTTTTTGTGAGGAATTGAAATGGAAAGCTGGAAATAGCTCCAGAAATTATTTCTTATTTTGGTATAAAACAGGATTTAATTCATCGTCATTGTACATTTTCATTTGTTTGTACACTTTCATGAATTTATCTCCATTTTCGATATCTGTAAGTAAATCGTCAATTGCTGTCGATAAATCACTTCTTTGTTCTAAAAGAATGTTTAATTTTTCCTGACATTTATCTCTATGTTCTTGTGTAGCCTCTGCACGAGTAGCTTCTTCATGCATGTGATAAATTTTTAGAGCCAAAATAGACAATCTGTCAAATGCCCAAGCTGGACTTTCAGAATTGATTTTTGCGCCATCTTTTACTTTTACATCGCTGTATTTTTGTAAAAAGTAGCTATCGATATATTCAACCATATCAGTACGTTCCTGATTTGATGCATCGATTCTTCTTTTTAAAGTAAGAGCTGCTACCGGATCAATTTGTGGATCACGAATGATATCCTCAAAATGCCATTGAACAGTGTCAATCCAATTTTTCAGATATAATAAATGCTCGAATTTATCCTTTGGATATGGATTGTTTATAGGTTGATCTACATTATCAAATTTATGATAATCTTTGATGCTTTGTTCGAAAACAGAATATGCTAATTTTGAAAACATGTCTTTATTTGTTAGAGACACAAAGATACTTTTTATACTTTTATAGTGCGAAAAAAACAATTAATTTTTCGTTTACAAATCATAACCAATTGATTATACTAAAATTTTATTATGAAAATTCATTATATCTCTGAAAAAAATAGCGTGTTAAACCATTTTTTAGGTCAAATTAGAAATATTAACGTTCAGAACGACAGCATGCGTTTTAGAAGAAATATTGAACGAATTGGCGAAATTATGGCCTATGAATTAAGTAAAGATCTGGCTTATAAAAATGTAGATATCGAAACTCCTCTTGGCATTAAAAAAACTACCGAGATTGAAAGTGATTTGGTTTTATGTTCGATTTTAAGAGCTGGTTTACCACTTCACAATGGTTTCTTAAATTACTTTGATCACGCCGAAAATAGCTTTGTTTCTGCTTGCAGACATCATCCAAATAACGATGATGAATTCGAAATTTTAGTTGAATATCAAGCTGTTTCAAACATCAATAATAAAACTGTTTTACTTCTTGATCCTATGTTGGCAACCGGTCAATCGATTGTTGCTGTTCATGAAAAATTAATTCAAAATGCGACTCCAAAAGAAATTCACATTGTTGTTGTAATTGCTGCTCCGGAAGGAATTGCTTATCTTCAAGAAAGTCTTCCTGATCATTGTCATTTATGGGTTGCCTCTTTAGACGAGAAATTAAATACCAAAAATTACATCATTCCTGGTCTTGGAGATGCAGGTGATCTAGCTTACGGAAGTAAATTATAATTGAGCGAAAAAAGTAAATAAACTACACAAAATCAGTACATAAAAAACAATTTCATTGTTCAGTTTTTGCTGCATATATTCGACATGACTTGCTGCCATAATAGTTAAGGGAGCAATACTGAAAAGCAACAAATCATTGCTTTTATCTGGTGAAACAATGTAAACAACTAATGCAATAAAAAAACAAGCTACCACTTTTTTGTACGAAGAATGTACAATTTGTGGCCTGTTTGACAATGTACTTAACATTGAAACCACAAAAAATAAAGCTACTGCAACGTAAATTGAAAGTGCTCCATTCTCATAATTATTCTTGAAATAATTAATATTAAAATCAATTACTGCACGTTTCTGAAAAAACTCAATTACATCAATATGGAAAATTAAAGAGATCAATAAAAATATTATTGATACGGCTATAAATGCTATAAAAGGCAAAATCCAATTTCTATAATCTCTTGAAACGTGAAAAACAATTGATATAAAAACCAAAATTAGGAAAAGGATACACCAAAATTGAAATAAAGAAGCTATTAAAATCCAAAAAGAGGCATCGAATATTTTTTCTTTTGAAGCTTTTAATGATTGTAAAGAAATCAATCGTCGAAGTGCCAACAAAATAAAAAAGTTGGCATATATAACATTTGAATTGTTAAATATCGTGGGGAAAAATAATATAAACAATAAATAGAAAAATATCGCGTAACCATTGTCTTTACTAAGTCCGTTCTTTTTTACAATGAAATTAATCAGGAAAAATGAAGCCAAAATAAAGCACAACAGACTTACTTTTTGAAACGCCAAAAAATAAGAACTCACCCATGATGGATCTTTAATTTGAAAAATAAAAAAGAAAACCAGTATCAAAATTACGACCAATGAATAATTTAATGGCGTAGATTTTTTAAAAACACTTGTTATCATAAGGATATTTTATACTTTTGTGATTGTAAATATAATACTTGTTTAAAAAGTAAAACCAACAAGTTGAAAAAGATTCTATTCTGGAATTTTGATTTCAATGCGTTACACAACAATAAATAACATATAATTTTATAAATTATGACAGCTTTTTTTGAAGGAATACAATACTTATTCGTTAACATTTTATTCGCTCCACTTGACTTTTTACGTCACCTAGAACTTATTACTTGGTTTGGTGCTAATACTATTAACTGGATTTTTATGATCATCTGCGCATGCGCAATCGTTTATTGGATTAAACAATTACGCATATTTGATGACGCTGGAACAGAAAACCAAGATACTACAGCTCACTCTTTTTTAAAGTAAGTCGAAGCCAATATCTTTTCTAAAATACATCTTATCAAAATTTAGTTTATCTATATTTTGGTAAGATTTTTTTATGGCCTCTTGGAAATCATCTCCATAAGATGTAACAGTTAAAACACGTCCTCCATTACTAACGACATTTTCGTTATCTAATTTTGTTCCCGCGTGAAAAACTATCGAATCTGTAATATTTTCTAAACCGGTAATTACTTTTCCTTTTTCGAATTCCTCAGGATATCCGCCAGAAACAACCATAATTGTTGTTGCACTTCTTGGATCAACTTCTAATTCGAAAGTATCTAATTTTTGATCTGCAACTGATTGGAACAATTCAACCAAATCAGATTTTAATCTTGGTACTACAACTTCAGTTTCAGGATCTCCCATTCTTACGTTGTATTCAATAACGATTGGTTCATTTTTTACATTGATTAAACCAATAAATACAAAACCTTTATATTCGATTCCGTCTTTCTGGAAACCTTCAATTGTTGGTTTTACGATACGAGTTTCAATTTTTTCCATCAAAACAGCATCAACATAAGGAACTGGAGAAACTGCTCCCATTCCGCCTGTATTTAATCCTGTATCACCTTCGCCAATGCGTTTGTAATCTTTTGCAGTTGGAAGAATTTTATAGCTTTTTCCGTCTGTTAAAACAAAACAGCTTAATTCGATTCCGTCAAGAAATTCTTCGATAACAACTTTTGAACTTGCTGCTCCAAATTTTTCATGAACCAACATGTTTCTCAATTCCGTTTTAGCCTCTTCAAGATCCTGAATAATCAAAACACCTTTTCCTGCTGCTAAACCATCGGCTTTTAAAACATATGGCGGTTGTAAAGTTTCTAAGAAATCACATCCTTTTTCAACTGTTTCAGCAGTAAAACTGTCGTAAGCAGCAGTTGGGATATTGTGTTTCATCAAGAATTCTTTTGCAAACTCTTTACTTCCTTCTAATTGAGCTCCTAATTTTGATGGTCCAATAACCGGAATATGCTGTAAACTTTTGTCATTTTTAAAATAATCGTAAATCCCTTTAACTAAAGGATCTTCTGGTCCTACGACCACCATTTTTACATTTTCCTTAAGTACAAATGCTTTAATTGCATCAAAATCGGTTGGAGACATTGCAACGTTTGTAGCAATTGCAGCTGTTCCTGCATTTCCTGGTGCAACAAAAAGTTTTTCGCAAAGCGGACTCTGAATCATTTTCCACGCAAAAGCATGCTCTCTTCCGCCTGATCCCAATAGTAAAATTGTCATGGTATAGTTGTATTTAGTTGTGGTGCAAAAATAATTGCTTTTGTACGTAAAAAATAATTAAATCTTAAAAACTTGTTCATTCTTCTGTATTAGTAATTGGATAATATTATTTTTGATGAAAAATTTATCCTCAAATGATTTCTCTTTTTGATATTTCACTCCAATTAAATGGTTTTCCGATAAAGAAGGCCAAAACTGAATTGGATAAAATTGTGAATTTATCTGAAGAAGAACATGCTCATTTTCTTGAAAACAAAAAAAGAGAAATAGTTGATTTTCATTTAAAAAATAATAGCTTCTATCAAGAATTAGCAAAAATTGATTCTTATAAAAACTGGTCCGATTTACCTATCCTAAATAAGAGAAATCTACAAAGACCTTTAACTGAAAGACTTTCAAAAGGATATTCATTAAAGAATGTTTATATCAATAAAACTTCAGGTTCCAGCGGAGACCCAATGGTTTTTGCAAAAGATAAGTTTTGTCACGCCTTGACCTGGGCAGATATTATACGTCGTTTTTCATGGTACAAAATAGATTTTAATTCTTCTTTTCAAGCCAGATTCTATGGTATGCCCTTGGGCTTTATAGCGAACAAAAAGCTACGTCTTAAAGATTTTTTAAGCAATAGATACCGATTCAATATATTTGATTTATCAGATAAAGGGCTTGAACAAATTGTGAAAAAATTTCAAAAAAAGAAATTTGATTACATAAACGGCTATACGAGTAATGTAGTATTGCTGGCAAAATATTTAAAGAAAAAAAATAAATTACTTATCGAAATTTGTCCTTCACTAAAAGTATGTATTGTCACATCTGAAATGCTTTTTGAAGAAGATAAAATCTTGCTGGAAAACCAATTTGGAGTTCCTGTGGTCAATGAATACGGATCTTCGGAAATTGGTGTAATTGCCTTTGAAAATAATGATGGAGAATGGCTTGTAAACTCTGAAACACTTTTTGTAGAAATTGTAGACGAAAATAACCAGCCGTTACCTTACGGAAAACAGGGTCGTATTATTATTACTAATTTAGACAATAAGGCACATCCTTTTATTAGATATGAAGTGGGTGATTATGGAATATTAGATGAAAAAAGTACTCTTAAAAGACCTATTTTAAAAAATTTAATTGGCAGAACTAATGATATTGCCATTTTACCAAGTGGTAAAAAATCGCCTGGAATGACTTTCTATTCAATTACTAAAAAACTCTTTGGAGACGAGGGAAATGTAAAAGAATTTAAAATAAAACAAACCAAAATAGATGTTTTTGAAATAGAATATACCAGTGAAAATGAACTTACTCTAACTGAAATAAAAAAAATAGAAAAAGAGTTTTCAACTTATCTTGAACCAAATCTAAAGTACATTTTTACACGAAAAGAAAAATTGGAACGCGGTAAAAGCGGTAAACTAAAACAATTTAAATCTTATTTATAAATATAAATAAAATCTTACATTTGTTTTTTTTTAATTAAAAACTTATGGAAGATCAATCTTTACTTTCTGAAGAAACAATTTCAAATAAAATATATTTTATCCGTGGTCAAAAAGTGATGCTTGATCGTGATTTGGCTTTACTTTATGGAATAGAAACAAAACGATTAAAAGAACAAGTAAAAAGAAATGTAATTCGTTTTCCCGAAGACTTTATGTTTGAACTCACTAAAAAAGAATTTGAAAATTGGAGGTCGCAATTTGCGACCTCCAATTCTGAAAAGATGGGTTTACGCTATTTACCAATGGCATTCACAGAACATGGAGTTTTAATGTTATCAAGCGTTTTAAAAAGCGATAAAGCAATTCAAACTAATATTCAAATCATGCGTATTTTCACGAAAGTGAGACAAATGCTTTTGGATACAACAGAAATTAAAGTTGATATTCTACAGATTCAAAAGAAGTTAGAGAATCATGATAAAAATATTGAATTGGTTTTCTCCTATCTTGATGAGCTTACTGAGAAAAAAGAAGATGAATGCGAAAGAGTGAAAATTGGCTATAAAAAATAAGAAATTCATTAAGGTCGCAAATTGCGCCCTTAATGAATACTAAACTTTCTTTATATATTGTGGTTTGATAATCAATTGAGTAAATAAAAAACGTATCATCAAGAAAACAGAACTCACAAAATTAAAACGGTGAAAATCTCTGTATACACCAAAATTGTGTTTTATTAATTTGAATTTTGAAGACGAAATCGAATCTTTTCTAATTCTATAAAAAGCTAAAGATTCTGGAACTGGTTTTGTTTCTTTAATTTGTTTTACAATAGTAAGCCATAATCGCCAGTCTTGCCTTTTTTGCGTGGCTTCAATTACAATTTTTCCGAAATATTCAGCATCGTAAATAGCAGTTAAATTTCCAACATAATTACAAAAAAACAATTGATTATAAGTTAGATTTAATGGTGCCTCTACTCTTCTGTTTAAAGTTTTTCCATCTTCGTCTATACAATCGTAAAAACTAAATGTAAAAGGTAAATTATTTGCTTTTAAAAACTGAATTTGCTTTTCTAATTTCATCGGAAACCACAAATCATCAGCATCCAAATAAGCAATGTATTTTCCAGTTGCTTTTTTTAAAGCTACATTTCTGGCAAAACCGTTTCCTGAATTATTGGGTAATTGAAACAATTTAATTCTGTTATCTACTTTAGCAAGCTCAGAAATTATTTTTACCGTATCATCTGTCGATGCATCATCAACCAAAATCATTTCCCAGTTTTCGTAAGTTTGATTTTGAACGGATTGTATTGTCAATTTAATGAACTTTTCAGTATTATATATTGGTGTTATAATAGATACTAATTCGCTCATTAAATTGTTACTTCTTTGGCTTTTGGCCTATTATTTTATATAGCTTGAAAAATCTTTGTGTTCTTCTTTTGAAAGTTCTTCTTTAGAAAGTGATCTGAAATAATCATAGGTAATTTTCATTCCTTCAGATCGGCTTACTTTTGCTTCCCAACCCAATAACTCTTTTGCTTTTGTAGTGTCTGGCTGACGTTGTAACGGGTCATTTATAGGTAACGGATGATAGACTACCTTTTGGTTTGTTCCCGTTAATTTAATGATCTCTTCTGCAAAATCTTTAATGGTAATTTCGTCTGGATTTCCAATATTTACCGGATATACATAATCTGAATGTAATAATCTAAAAATACCTTCAACCTGATCATCTACATAACAAAAGGAACGCGTTTGCATTCCGTCTCCAAAAATGGTTAAATCTTCTCCGCGCAAAGCTTGTCCAATAAATGCAGGAATTACACGTCCGTCATTTAAACGCATTCTTGGGCCGTAGGTATTAAAAATACGCACTATTCTGGTTTCTACACCGTGAAAAGTATGATACGCCATTGTTATTGATTCCTGAAAACGTTTTGCCTCGTCGTAAACGCCTCGTGGACCAATTGTATTTACATTTCCGTAATATTCTTCTGTCTGTGGGTGAACTAATGGATCTCCGTAAACTTCGGATGTTGAAGCGATCAAAATTCTTGCTTTCTTAACTCGCGCTAATCCTAATAAATTGTGAGTTCCTAAAGAACCAACTTTTAAAGTCTGAATTGGAATTTTTAAATAATCTATCGGACTTGCTGGTGAAGCAAAATGTAAAATATAATCTAAATCACCCGGAATATGTACAAACTTGGTAATATCGTGATGGTAAAATTCGAAATGTTCTAACTTAAATAAGTGTTCGATGTTTTTAAGATCGCCTGTAATCAAATTATCCATCCCAATAACATAATAGCCTTCTTTGATAAAACGGTCGCACAAATGTGATCCTAAAAATCCCGCAGCTCCGGTAATAAGTATTCTTTTCATATTATTTTAATTCTTCTCTATAAATAGATTCAAGATCTTTTATTGTTTTATAAATATTATGATGTTTTTCAAATGTCGCTCTCGCATTCTTTGAAAACTCATTATATAATTTTTCGTCCTGAAGTAATGTATTGATTTTTTGACTAAACTCAATTGTATTATTTTCTTTCACACAATAACCGTTATAATCATTTAAAATCAAATCTCTGTTTCCGTCACAATCAGAAACTACACTCGGAATTGAGAGCGCTAAGCTTTCAATAATAGAATAAGGAAGTCCTTCGTATCTTGCTGTTGAAAGATACAGTTTGGATTTGCTTATAATATTTAAAACATCTTCTCTGGTAGTCCAATTTAAAAGCGTCACCTTATTTTTTAGATTTAGTTCTGCTATTAAATTTTCAACTTGTTTTAAATGATCAGCATGATGTCCTACTCCTAATATCACTAAATGCACATCAACTGTTTTATTTAGTTCATGTAGAACCACAATAAGTTCTTCAATGTTTTTTTGATAACAGGGCCTTCCTACCGTACAAAGGTATTCGTCTGGCCATGTTTTTGGTATGGATAAATCTAAAATTTTTTCGATCGGTTCTATCGAATTGTTAAATAGATTTGTTTTTGTTTTTGGAAAACCAACTTCATTTATAGCTCTCTTTAACTCAGATTGTGAAGAAGCTAATAAAATTGTTTCTCCTTTCGAAAGTATCTTTTCTACCTTTAAAAAAAATGTTTTTTTAGTCTTAGTTTCTGCGCTTAAAAAAGAAAATGCCTGAGGTGTATGCAAAATCTTTGTTCCTGTCATAAAACCAACAATTCTACCAATAACACCTCCTTTGGTACTGTGAGAATGTATAAAATCCGGATTTTCTTTACGAATGATTTTCCATGCTTTTAAAATTGCCGTTAAATCATTAAAAAAAGAAATCTCTCTATAAATTGGCAACTGGTAATGAACAACCGGTTTAGAATCTTTATCTACGAATTCATCTTTAATATCAGAATCTCCATGAATTACAATACTTTCAAAATTTACAGTATCTAAATTATGAAGTATCTGCCTCAACGAAACATCAACTCCTCCTACTGAATGGAGAACATGCGCAATTTTAATTTTCTTCATTTATTTTTCTCTGCAGTAAAATTAGTATAAATATTCCAACCAAATAACATCCAAACTGTCTATAAAATATATTCTCAACACAAAAAAACAATAGAAAAGAAATTACTATTGCCATTTGAAAAAAATTCGCCCTGACTTCGATAAGCAATTTAATAAAAAAGGTGAGAAACAATAGCAACCCAATAAAACCTCCAATTAAATAAAAATCTATAAACTGATTGTGCGAATTGAACTTTTCTGTCAAAAAATATTCTTTTTTAGATGGATTTTCAATTGTACTGGAGTAACAATCTAAAAAATTATTAGAAATTGTTTTATATCCATCAAATCCAATTATAGAATTAAAATCACTTTTTTGTGTCATTAAATATGCACAATTCCAAATTACAATCCTTGGTTCATAATCAGATGCCACTTTAAGCGATTCTTCAAGATTACTCTTTACAAAAAAACGTTCCGAAATATTTTTATTTGTTAAGACTAATAATCCAAACAAAAGAACAAATGAAACTAAAGAAACACCTTTTTTTACCCAACTGATTTTAGAATAGAAAATCAAATACACAACGGCAAGTAAAAATAATGTTATGATCGAAATTCTGGCCGAAATTAATACTATAAACAAGAATAACAATAAAGCATTTATGGCCCAAAGATATTTGTATTTTACTAGCGTAATTGATCTTTCACTTGCCAGTAATAAACCTAAAACAGCTATAAAGCCAATATAAGGCCGCTCTAAAAGTAACAACTCATTTACCTCGGCAGTATTTGAAAATGGAAGTGTATGATGTTTTATAAAAAATAGTGTAATTAAAAAAACAGAACACAAAATAGCTGCATCTATCCCCAATAAAATGACCAGTTTTAATGTATTAAAATCTTTTACTTTTTTGAATACAACGACAAGCCAAAACAACAAAAATAGACCTTTAAAGATCTTAAAATCATAAGAAATTGTGGCAAAAAGCGTCGATTTTATAGTTAAAAAAACCAGCAATATTAACAAAATAATACCTGACGAAAAGTTAAACTTTGTTTTTATAATTTGATCTTTTTTAAAATCAATAATTGTCCAAACTGATAAAACTGCCAAAATAATATTTGGAATTGCTTTTGAAAAAAACAATGAAATCAACAAAGCATAAATGAGATATTCGAAACCTTTCTCTCTAATTAGATTTCTCATTTTTTAATTCTTTTTTTAATGGATAAAATTATACTGTACGGCATAAACAATAAAACATAATTTCGAAGAAGTCCATAAATTGGATAATATCCAACATAGAAATTTTCTTTTATAATCTGTATTCTGCTTTTTACCTGTTGTCTTCTTCTCTGTATTGAGATACCATTTTCATTAATTTCAATTTGAGTTAAATACTGACCAATATTAGCCATTTTAAACTTTTTTGAGATCGCGAAAAAGAAAGCATAATCTTCTGCCGATTTATGATTTACGGGATAAAATCCGGTTACTTCTATTATTGATGTACAAAACAATATGGCAGGATGTATCAACATTGAATTGATGTACATTTTATTTTTGATGTTTTGATCATCTAGTGGCAAATCGATTGCATATAAATAAATGTCATTGCTGTCAACCGCCAACACATTTGAACCTACAATTTTTATTTCAGGATTTTGTTCTAAAAATTCTGTTTGAATCGCAAATCTTTTTCCTAAACAAACATCTCCGCAATCGAGTCTTGCTGTGTATTTGTATTTTTTTTTTGCACTTATTTTAAGTCCGTGATTTAATGCAAATTCAATTCCTTGATTTTGTTCCAAATACTCAAAATAAAGCGTTCCTTTTGCTTTAAAATTATTTTGAAGTATTAGTTCGTCAAATTTGTTTTTACTTCCGTCATCGACAATAATAACGTCCAATTCCTCATCAGGATGAATAGAAATCAAAGATTTTATTAATCCATCAGAATTATTATAATACGGAATCAAGAGTACGACCTTATTCATCTTTTGCTGCCATTGCTTTATTTCTCATTCTAATCAAAATAGCTAAACTTAACCAGACACCATACATTCTAAAAGTATCTATTTGAAACCAATTTATATATAAGCCAACAAGTGAAATGAGCAGAATCATTAAAAGTGTTTTCTCTTCGTCTCTTGCTCTTTTCATAAGTAAACGTATTTCGTTGAGCGAAAAACAAAGTATCATTAAAAACAATAAAATTCCAATTAACCCAGTTTCGGCCAACAAACGAGTATAGATGTTATATCCTGGCGGAAAGGCTTTTTCCTTTTTATTCTTGTAATACAATTCGAACTCATAATTGTTTCGCGTTGCCCAGGTAGGATAATGCGTTCTATTATGATACGTTTGTTGCCCAAATCCAACACCAGTTATTGGGTTTTCTAAAAATACTTGTATAGAAGCATATTGCATTCCAAATCTGGATTGATTAGAAACGTTTTTGGTCAGATTTTTTTTAAAGTCGAGAGAATCCATTTTTTCAGCAACAGATTTAATTACTTTCTCTCCATTGAAAACTAGCAAAGCACTAAATATTAATGCAAATCCAACTAAAAAATTGGTAATGTATTTTTTAAACCTTTGGTCTTTGTACAAAAAGATGGAAAAGATAAACAATTGAATAAATATTACAACAAGTCCAGTTCTTGATCCTGAAAAATACGTTAGAATTAAAACTGCAATTGTTGGTAAAAACCTTGTTGGTTTTTTACTGGTTAGAATATAGCTAAACATCCATCCTGAAATGGTAATAAGATAGATTGCCAAAAATGGCGGTTCGTAAGATATTGACGAAATTCGTCCTTGCGGATATAAGTTTACTTCGAGAAATGGAAAATAATTGAATGCTTCGAGAACTTTGTAAAAAACACGATATCCGAATGAGGAAACTAAAATTTCGAAAAAACCGTATACGAAAGCTATTATCAAAGACAATAGAAAAACTTTCCTTATTTTAAAGAGAATTTCTTTCAGCTCCATTTTTGCCAAAACATTGACATACAAAATTAAAAATACCAGACTTGATAATAGCAAAGCAAAATATTGTCGCACAAAACGGTTTATACCACCCGTTTGCTTAAAGTAATTGGCCGAAACGGTATTTATGTTTAATAATGTGGTTATTAAACACCATATTAAAAAAACCATTATCAACTGAAAAATTAAGCTTTTGTAGGGTACATAAATCTTCTTAGAAAAGACAACCTCAACACCTAAAACAAGAAATCCTACAATAAGAAAAAGAGCTCCGGCTTCACTTTTAAATTCGCCCAATAAAGGAATCCCTTCATAATCATTAAATGGAAAGAAGAAGAGTCCTAAAAAAAATAATATTGTATATAATTTTCTAAGCAATATTTTTAAGTTTTACTGATTTTAAAATTATTGATATTTCGAATAATCTCTGAGATTTTTGGATGATATCCTATTTTAATACTTAAAACCAAAAGGAATAATGCCATTTGAGATTTATTAAGGATTATTTTTAAGATTATTTTTTCGTATAATCCTTTGTCTGCAAGGGCTTCACTATAGTATTTCTTGGCTAATTCATAAACTTTTTCATGAAAAACCATCTGTTCAATATAATTCCACTTTGTTTTAAATGGAGTTATAGAAACAGAACATTTATATACTAAATAAGAAACTCTTTGAAGTAATCTAATGGCTTTTAGTTTTTCTAATTCTGTTGCAGAAATCGAAAGATCATATTCTTTTTTATAATCTAAATAATATTTCTCAAGTGCTTTACTAAAATAATCATTTTCAATAATTAGTCTTGATTTACTATTGGCAACTTCTCGGTAATAATAACCGGCGTAATTTGTAAATAAAACTTTTTGAGCTTTATTAAAAGCTTGTATGTTAAATATATTATCTTCTTCAATAACTCTATTTCCAGGAAATCTAACCTGATTTTCATTTATAAAACTTCGTTTATAGATTTTATTCCAAACCGCAAATAAATCTTCAACTCGTAACAAATTAGGAATGATTTTGTTTTGTATAAAAGCTTTATCAAAAATTAAATCCTTTTCAAAACCATTTTCTTTAATAATAAACTTGTCATCTCTGCCTAATATTGTTTTAGAAATAAGAATATCTAAATCATCTTTAATAGCTGTATTGTATAAATATTCCAGAAAATCATTTTTTAAATAATCATCATTGTCTAGAAAACCAATATATTGACCAGTGGCATTATTAACTCCTGTATTTCGAGCTTCACTAATTCCCTTATTTTCCTGATTGATAAGGATAATACGTTGATCTTCTTTTTGATAGTCTTCGATTATTTGGCGGCTATTATCTACAGAACCGTCATTTATAAATATAAATTCACAATCTCCCAGCGTTTGGTTCAACAATGATTTTATGCAATCATGTAAATAGTCTTTTGCGTTATAAACCGGAATAATAACACTAATTTTAATAATAGTCATGTTCATTTATCGGTTTTAAAAATCAACTTAATCTCTTTATTCGCAAAATACCACATTCCTAAAACAATAAATATTTGTGTAATAATTAGCGCAATTGCGGTTCCTACTTCCTGAAAAAAATGCGTTAGAATTAAATTAATTGTAAAATTTAAAATTGTTGCATAAACTATAACTCGAAAATATAAATTATCCTTTCCTAAATTTAGAAGAATTTGTTTTCCATACATAGTGTCCAAAAATGATAATAATGGAACTAGAAGGAGAATTCTAAAAATCAGAATCGAAGCAAACATTGCTTTCCCGTAAATAATTTCGATAATTGGTTCTGCAAAACAAAAACAAAATAATATTAGTATTGAAAAGAGTATTGTTCCTGTTACTGTAATTTTATTTATTTTTTGAATGGTTTGCAGCTTATTCAGCATCATCTCTTTTGAAAGATAAGGAAAAATAGTGTTTGAAATTGGTGTTTGAAGATTTCCCATTGCCCGTACTAATTTTTCGGCTGCAGAAAAATAACCTACTGCCTGATTTCCTGCCAAAAAACCAAGTATTAATGTATTAGTATTGGTAAAAAAGGAAATTTTAAGCTCGGATAAAAAGACATATTTCGATTTTTGAAGCTGCTCTACTATTCCACTAAAAGGTTGTATTTTAAACTTAATATTAAAATCCTTCTGAATATAAAATAATGCAAAAATACCAGCTGTTATAAATCCTAAGGCATTAAAAACGGGAACTAAATAATAATCTGATTTTTGTTTTACGAAGATAAAAAGAGCAATTGTAAAAATTACTTTCGTAAATAAATTGAGATAGGTAATGTATTTCATTTTTTGAATTCCCTGAAAATACCATACGGGGAAAATGGCTTGCCCAAAAACAGATCCGAATGAAAATAAATAAACAATCCAATAGGTTCTAAAAATTTCGAACAAAAAAACTATGCACATCATTGCAACGAAACTTACTACTAGCAATAGCAACTTTGCAGACATAATTTGATTAAAAATCAAGTTTTGCTTTTCAGAGTCATCTGTGGCTAATGAAATGTCACGTGTTCCGGTTGAATTGAAGCCGTAATCTGTTATAATTTGGAAATAGGTAATAAATGCAAATGAAAAAGATAATAATCCAAAATAATCTACACCTAATGTTCTTATTAAATAAGGCAATGTAATTAATGGCAATACTAAATTTAAACCTTGAAGCAAAGAAAGATACACGAAATTTGAAGCCAAAATTTTGTGCTTTTTATATCGCTGAAATATATCAAAAATTGGCTTCAATGTTTGGTGGTTTTATTATAAAAAGAAGGCTATACCTAAAAAGGAACAGCCTTAAAAATTAATATTATTTAAAAAAAACTACATTTTAGCTCCTCTTACTTTTTCGATTTCAGGATAAATTAACGGTTTTGTTAAAAAATAGGGATCAAAATTTTCTCCATTTTTAATAAAAGTTGCTACTCCTGTGGCTTCATCAAATTTTATAAATTCATTTGGTGTAAAGTATTTTAAAATGTCTCTTTGTTCAATTTTAAAAACTCTTCCCTCAAAACTTAAAGTTATTGAGTTGATTGTTATTGGTGCTTGATCTTTGTTTGAACTTACATCAAAACGAATATCATTTGGTAAAACTCCTTCTGGAATACTAAATGTTATTAATTGTGACTCAGATTTTCCTTTTACACCATTGTAAACCGTTTTTTTGTCATCAAAATAAGCAATTGAAGGATCTTTGTAAAAAAGAATTAATTCATCATCTTTTTCTATTTTTAAATCTACAACTACATCAAATGTATTGGCTTTAACTTCTTCAACCGGGGCAACTTCTTCTTTATTCTTGCAAGAACTAAATAATGTTAATAAAACTATATTAATAAATAGTAACTGTTTTTTCATTGGTCTGTTTTTTTAACAAAAATATATATATTTAGCTTTCAACACTAAAAATATTTTCCGTTTTTGTTTAAGTTTTGGTTAATTGTATAAAATATTATATTTCAGCATATTATAATTTAGCTAAGTGTTTTTGTTTATTGTAAAATGACTTAAATAAATATAAAAACCCAAATAATACAACAAACAAAACTGGTAGTAAGAACTTTAAACGACCGTTAATATACTTAACAGATTCTAAATTTAGGGTAATACTGTTTTCTTTTACAATTTTATCGTAGCCAATTAAATTAATCCTATTATTTGCTTGTTCGTTAATCAAATCATTTTTGGTCTTAATAATGTCGTTGAGCTGTGTGTTTTCATTATAATACATTAATTTTTCGTTTCTCCCAGCTCCATTTTTTGAGTTCGAAAAGTTGCTAATAATTCCATCTATCTGCTTGATAATAGAGTCGTTTTGCTTCATTTTAAGCTCTATATTTTTATAAACTTCTTTCTGAATTTTACCATAATAATCTGATGCGTTTAAATACTTCAAAAGTGGTTTTATAAGCTCTTCTTCGGCTGTTTTTTCCTTTGTCGATAATACAATCGTTTGATAAGTATAGTTTTTACTGGTCATATTATCTTCAAGTACCTTTTTGATATCACCATCTTCGGCCATCAACTTTATCAATTCGAAATTTTCGGGCTTGTTTTTGATAAAATTGTAAACATCGGCAATGGGTTTTACCTCTATTACTTTTAGATTTTTGGGTTTTATAATACCAACATTATTCTTTAAAAAAAGAGTATCCTCTTCTTTAATTTTAGAATTAATCAAATCGATTTTAGCATATAAATAATCTGTAGCACCAAAATTTGGTGCTACGATAATTTCATGTTCATAACTCTTTTGTGTACTGTCTAAAAAAATTCCGAGACCAAATCCGGCCAAAACTAAAATTGAAACAATAATCCAATTATGAACAAAAAACTGAATACCTCTAAAAATAGAAGTACTTATTCCTTGAAAAAAAGTACTAATTTTTCTTGAAATAAAGGTTAAATCAATTTCTTGATCGTCATTGTTTTGGGGTACTTTTGTACTCATTTATGGGATTATTTTATGTTGAAAATTTGTTCTAAAATTTTAATAGTAATCAAATAGGTTGGTTTTACACCTGTTGTTCCTAATCCGCCAGAAGCCAATGTACTTCCTGTTTCCAAAGGATTATCTGAGGCATAATAGGCATAACGAACTTTAATATCGTGTGGTACACTTTTTCTGATTTTTGAAGCAGATTGAATGGCTTTTTGATAATATGAACCTTCCATTTCAAGACCAATTACACCCCAAGTCGATTCGTGAAAGAATTTCAATAAATCTCTGTTTTGTAATGATGTTCCTAAAACGGTTACCATTGCACCTTCAAAAACTGCAATGTCATTTCCTTCAAACATTTTGCCTGTTAATTCATTTTCGAAATAATAATTATCAGCAGTTCCCTCGTTGATGTGTGCTGTAGGAATCATAATATCTCCTTTTCCGCCTTCAAGAATTCCTGCTTTTCCCATTATCGAAACAGATCTTACTTCTAATAAGGTTTCTTTCTTGAAAGGTTTCAAAAGTTCATCGATCGTTTCATAAGCTTGCTCACCAAAAGCATAATCCATTACAATAATAACTGGTTTAGCTTCGTCTAGAGCTGCTTTTGGAAATCCTGTTTTTACCCAATCAATTTTTGCAGTATCAAAAATCTGAACATCAATATTTGTTCCTGATGTATCTGGTAACGAAATCATTCCGTTTTTCAACGCCAGTTCTTCAACATGACTTCTAATTTCTTTTGCGCCAGATTTACTCAATTCTTCGTAAATGAAAAAATCAGATTTGTCCTTAAATTTCGTTTTCAACAACGGCGTTGCAAAAATAGAATTCATTACACTGTGCATATTTGCACTTATTACGTGAATTGGTCGCTTTAAAAGATTATTTGCTTTTAGAACTTCCTTGATATTGGTTGCCCAAATTTCACCATGAATGTGGTGTCCTAAACGCTCTCGTAAAACTGGACTAAAAGTTATAGTACGTTTATTATTTTCGATTACTTCTTCTATGGCTAATTTTCCTAACCAGTAAATAACGTGCAAGAAACGGTCTGGAGCGTTTTCTGATCCAAAAGCGTCGTAAATATCTAGAACTTCTTCAAAAGTACGTCCTAAAATATTGGCTACGTGCGAGATTGCTTTTTCTTTTTCTACCAAAGGCAATTTTTTAGGTTGCATTACGGCTTGTTCCAACTTCATCCAATCTCGAGAAACTTCGCCACCATCGTCTAATAAAACTCGGTCTTTAATTTTATGTGATTCTATAAAAATAAAAGTCAAATGCGTTAAGATATCATAAATATCAGATCGCCCACGAGTGATTTCGACATTCATTTGTTCTTCGTCGATTCTATAACAGTTTCTTCTTCTTTTTGGAGGAACAATTGCTTGAAAATGCGATTTAGAATATCCTTCGTCAGAAGTTAAATTAATAAAACGACATTGTTCAATTCCTATTGGTAAACGTTCAATAACGTACAAAAGTCCGTTTAGTTCTACTTTTTCTTCGCCTATATTTCCGTAAATTTCCGGACGTAATGCTAATAATGATTCACGTAAACTATCGCCCGAAACTCCCATTGGTTTATAAAAACCACGGTTGAATAGGTGACGCATTGTAATGTACATTTTTTCTATAGCTGCAGATGATTCCTGAGCTCTTGATCTTGATATATGTTTGGTATCTTTCATGCTATTTTATTTTAAAAATCTTCTTATAAATGAAGATAATCTGTATTTTTTAATTTAACGAAATTAGTAATTAAAAAGGTAATTCTGTAAAAACAATATTTAACAAATTGTTAGAATAGCTTTTATCGATTCTTTTTAAATTCATTGTAATATTTTACAATTTTTGGGTTTTTACTGGAATATATAATTTGAATCTGATCATTTATTCTTAAAGAATCTGATCGAAGATTTATACTGTTTTTTTTATTCGCATATTCTATAAAAACAAAATTGTCTTTTTTTATATTAGTATTTATTTTTGTAATAACAATACTTTCAACAACTCCATATTTTTTTAATTCATATTTTTCATAAAATCCCAGCAAATATTTAAAAGAAGCAATACTCAAAAATAATATTATAAAAGCTGAAATGTTAATTACACTTTTTAGCTTTTTCTAATCCTATTTCAGAGATATAATAATCATTGTTAATTAAACTTAGAGGAGTAATAAAATTGAATTTATCTTTTTCTAATAATAAATCCCTAGTAATCATTATACTAATAAAGAGAATACCGATCCAACTTATTCCAACAGAAAATAATAATGTAATAGTATAAATATTCAAATATGAAAGAATTATAGGATCAGTCCACCAAAATCGAATAGCCAAAAAAACAGCTATTCCATTTAATACTAAATATATAGTTATATACTTAATTCTGATTTTTAGATTCATTCCGTTTTTACTACTTAAAACTATTTTTTCTCTATTTCAAATTATCTGCAATCTTTCTATCATTCGATAATCTAGGTGTTTTATTCTGTCCACCTAATTTTCCTTGTGATTTCATGTATTCCTGAAATCCGTTTTTAGAAACTTTTGTAACGACTACTTTTCGCAAAACATTTCCGGTAATTAAATCATCGTAATAAATGTTTTGTTTTCGCATCGAATTATCAATCGCTTCTACAAAAGCTTCCATATTTTCAGGTTCTGTTTCAAATTCTACAAACCATTCGTGATACGGTAATCCGCTTGAAGGATTTATTTGTGGTGCAACTGTAAATTCGTTAATTACAATATTAGTACCTTCTGTCGCTTCTTTCATTGCATTTTCGACTTCGTTTGCAATAACGTGTTCTCCAAAAGCCGAAATATAATGTTTAATTCTACCCGAAACGATTACTCTATGCGGAAACAATGACGTGAACTGCACGGTATCTCCAATATTATAACGCCAAAGTCCTGCGTTTGTCGAAATAATCATGGCATAATTTACGCCAATTTCTACTTCGCCAACTGTATAACTTTTTGGGTTTTCAGTAAAAAATTCATCTGCTTTTATGAATTCATAGAAAATTCCTGAATTTAACAATAACAACATTCCTTTTACTGTTTGCGAATCTTGATAAGCAAAAAATCCTTCAGAAGCCGGAAACAATTCTATGCTGTCTACTTTTCTGCCAATCATGTTTTCGAACTTGGCACGATATGGCTCGTAATTAACGCCTCCGTAAATAAACAAATTAAAGTTCTTGAACAGATCTCCTATTTTCTTACCACCACTTTTTTCTTGTAAACGCTCAAAATACATTTGAACCCACGATGGAATTCCAGAAATTATGGTCATATCCTGCTCAATGGTTTCCTCAACAATCGCATCAATTTTAGTTTCCCAATCTTCGATACAATTGGTTTCCCAAGAGGGCATTCGGTTTTTTTGAAGGTATTTTGGAACAAAGTGTGCTCCAATTCCTGATAATCTTCCAAATTTGATTCCGTACTTTTCAACTAAAATTGGACTTCCTTGCAAGAAAATCATTTTTCCATCTACAAAATCAGCATTTCCGGTTTCATATATATAATGTAGGATTGCATTTCGCGAAGCTTCTATATGATAAGGCATTGATTCTTTGGTAAGCGGAATATATTTTGCTCCAGATGTTGTTCCAGATGTTTTTGCAAAATACAATGGTTTTCCTTTCCATAGAATATTTTTTTCACCCATTCGAACTTTGTCTATATAAGGTTTTAAATCTTCGTAGTCTCTTATCGGAACTCGTTTCTTGAAATCGTGAACTGTTTTTATTTTTTCGAAATGGTGATCAATACCAAACTGGGTTTCTTTTGCACTATTTATTAAACTCTTAAATATTTCTTGTTGAGTTTCTATAGGCTTTTTGGCCCAAGCCATTGTTTGATAATATATTGTACTGGCAAATAATTTTGCTGCTACTGATTTAATAGACATTTTTTATGGTATTATTTCTTGTCACTTTTGTTTTTACTTCGGGATTTTTCACCAGACTCCTTCTCCATTTTTGTAACTTCTTCTCTCAATTTAATTTCTTCTTCAGAGGCTTTCATATTTACTTCTGAAGGTTCATCTGTTTCGGCTAAAATAGAATCTTTATTGAATTTTGCATATTCTAATTCGCCTTTTAATACTTTTTGAATACCTTTTATATAGGCTTCATTTTTCTTTAAAGCTGTTTCTAACGAATCTGATTTAATAGTCAATTCTGTTGCATTTCGTTTTAATTCAGAAGAAGAATATCCGGGAATAAATTCTCGTAAAGGCGTAAAAGCGATGATAAAAGTAGTAATCAGAATTAAAAATATCCCACCCAAAGTAAACGTTACAAATACATTCATTAAGGTAAGTTTGAACGAAAAGATCTCTTCAAAAGTGTCTTCATTTAAAATTACCAATCTGGTTTTGAGGAATAATTTTTCTCTGAAATCGAATTTCTTCTTAGTCATTACGGTTCTTTAATATGAGCAAATATAATAATTAATCGTCTTGTTGATGCTGGCGAAATTTTGACGAATTGGCTTAATTTACGATTTTATAAAATATTTAACGTTGCCTAATCTCAATATTTTAATCCAAAAACACTTTTTGTTCGTATATTTCTATATACCTTTGCGGTGAAACTAAAAATCAATTTGCTTCGGCATTAAATATACAATCATGGGAAGATTAGGTCTAACAGAAATCCTCGTTATAGTAGGTATTGTGATATTACTTTTTGGAGGTAAAAAAATTCCAGAATTAATGAAAGGTTTAGGAAGCGGAATTAAGGAATTTAAAAACGCTGCTAAAGACGATCAAACTGCGCCGACACCTCCTGTAAAAAAAGAAGAGGAAGAAACTAAATAAGTATTTTATATACTGGTATAAAAACCCCAAATTACAAATGTAGTTTGGGGTTTTATTATTTTATCAAATTTTAATTGTACCTTTTTTACAAAAAATTGCACTAACGTAACAAATATAATATTATTGTAAATTTTAACATTTATTTTTGTTTTTTACCCAATTTAGTTAATGTTTTTACTATTTTTACAGTAATTTTTTACCAAAAACATTGATTATGATTGATTTAACCCGTAGAAATTTCATTAAAAATGTTGGATTTGTAGGCGCCACAACACTTTTTTGTGGTTCTCTCCTTGCTCAAAATACGTTCGATAATTTTTCGGATTCCAAAAATGGAGAAAATAATATCTTATCCCATTTCTCTAAATCATCTTTTTCTGATACTTTTCTTTTAAATCCATCTCTTTTGGATTGTTATAACAACGCAATTGTAAATTGGGAGAAAACAGGTTATGTTTCTTCAGGAAACTATTGTTATAGCTCATTAGATGGTCATCTTAAAATGTTTCCATTGCACCTTCATACTGATAGCACGGGGAAAATTGACGACGTTTTGTTATGCTTTGGAAAAAACTCGAATGGTGAATGGAAATCTTTAAGATCCTTATCAGGTTTTGACATAGAAGCACTTACTGTAGCATTGAAAGATTTAAAAATATACAGTAATGAGGTCAATTTATTTGATTACTTATTTCCTGCACCTTTACAACAATTTAATCCCTACGGTTTTAATACCAAAAAAGGAAGTGTTTCTCTACAAACACTTTTAGCGCAGGAGCAAACCTCAACAAAAATTATCATAAAAGAAGGTAGTAACATTGTATATCAAAAAGAAGTAATTTCTCAACATCGTTTTGTTGCGAACTCTCTTTTGGTTTAATAAAACATCTTATATATATAAAATAAAATAGTCGTATTATGGCAGAACCATTTTTAGCTGAAACACGTATTATGTCTTTTGCATTTGCTCCACGAGGATGGGCTCTTAGCAACGGACAGCTTTTACCTATAAATCAAAACCCAGCATTATTTGCATTATTAGGAACTACGTTTGGTGGTGATGGAAGGGTTAATTTCGCATTACCTGATTTACGTGGCAGAACTCCAATTAGTTTTGGAAATGGGCATACACTGGGAGAAAAAGCAGGTGAAGAAGTACACACTATAACCATGCAGGAGATGCCTCTACACAACCATCTTTTGAAGGCAAAAACAGATCCGGTAACTACTAATATACCTACTGCAGCCAACTTTTTAGGTCAAACGGCTCCAAATTTAGTGTATAGCAGTCAGGGTCAAAACTTTACTGCTATGAACCCTGGATCGCTTAGTAATGTAGGCGGTAATCAGGCGCATACAAACATGCAGCCTTACTTGGCTTTGAATTTTTGTATTGCTTTACAGGGAATTTTTCCATCTCAGACTTAATTATTAATTGTAAAAAATTATAACATGGCAGTACCTTACGTTGGTGAAATTAGAATGTTTGCAGGAAATTTTGCCCCTGCTGGATGGATGCTTTGTGAAGGGCAATTAATTTCTATTGCAGAAAATGAAACTTTATTTAACTTAATTGGTACTACTTATGGAGGCGATGGTCAAGAAACTTTTGCATTGCCTGATTTAAGAGGACGAGTTCCTATTCATTATGGTAAAAATATCACAGGTTCAGATTATTTGTTGGCAGAAACTGGAGGTGTAGAAAGCGTTACACTTAATACACAACAAATTCCAACACATACACATTCTTTAATAGCAACAACAGATTTGGCAGATACAGGAAATCCTGGAAATGCACAGTTTAGCACAAACCCTACCGGAAGTAAAATGTTTTCGAATAGTAATCCAACATTGGCTTTAAATCCTACCACAATTACTCCTTCTGGCGGAAATCAGGCACATACCAATCTTCAACCCTATTTGTGCGTTAATTTTATAATTTCTTTATTTGGATTATTCCCCTCAACTTAATGGAATTTTAAATTTTTAGTCCCTTTTTTTAAATAAAATAAAACAATACATTATGGATCCATTTGTGGCCGAAATACGCATATTCCCATTTAACTTTGCACCACGAAACTGGGCTCTTTGTAACGGGCAACTTATGCCACTATCTCAAAATACAGCAATATTTTCGATATTAGGAACGTATTATGGTGGTGACGGAGTAAGAAATTTTGCATTACCAGACATGCAAGGAAATGCACCTATGCATCCCGGGCAAGGTCCTGGTTTATCACAGCATGATTTAGGTGAACAGAGCGGAAGTCAAACAGTTACTTTGATTCAATCTGAAATTCCGCAACACACGCATCAATTGATGGCGAGTACTTTAAACTCACAATCAATTTCTCCAACAAATAATAGTTTGGGCCGAGGAAATCCGCTGAGAGTATATACTACAACTGGTAGTGATGCTCAAATGAGTGTAAATACCATTGCTGCTGCTGGTGGAAACTTGCCACATAATAATATGATGCCCTATTTGACCTTGAACTTTTGTATTGCGTTACAAGGTGTTTTTCCTCCTAGATCCTAGATAAAAATATTAAGTTTTGGAATTAGAAATAAAAAATATTGAGCTTCGCGACATTCAGGAAAAAGATCTTCCTATTCTTTGTGAAATATACGGCAGTACACGTAAGGAGGAGTTAGATAATGGAACTAACTGGAATAACGAACAAAAAAAACTTTTTATTGAGCATCAATTTTCTGCTCAACACGATTATTATCAAAAAAATTACTTAGATGGAAAATTCTATGTAATTGAAAAAGATAATTATGCAATTGGTAGATTATATATTGATTTCTTTTTTGAAAAAAAAGGTATTCGAATAATTGATATTACCGTATTACCAGAATGGAGAAACAAAAATATTGGCCGCTCTATTTTAAATGAAATTCTAATAAAAGCAGCCGATAATAATTTGAATGTTTCCATTCATGTTGAAAGTTTCAACCCTGCAATGAACTTGTATAAAAGATTGGGTTTTAAAAAAATAAGCGAGACAAATGGCGTTTACCATTTAATGGAATGGAGTTCTAAATGAAAATGATCAACAAGAAAATATAATGTATGGATATAGCTTTACTTACTTTAAATGATTTTACCGCATATCTAAATCAAGCCTTTAAAATTCGAATTTCAGACGAAATTCAACTTGATGCTGAATTAATTGAATTAACAAAGCTGAATAATTATTCGCCTTTGGAAAGGAATCCTTTTTCAATAATCCTCCGAACTGAACAAAAAAATGAGTATTACGAACAAGGTATTTTTACTGTTGAACATCCTGAAAAAGGCTACTTAGATATATTTCTTACTCCACTTGGTTTTGATAGTGTTGGAATGAAATATGAAGCAGTTTTTTCTTAATCATGCTAACTTTTTAAAGTAAAAAAAATGAAAAAAAACAAACTCTTAATTCTTATAATGCTATTTGGATTCCTTTCGTTCGGAATGTCATATAGTGGTTTTGTTAGGGAAAATGTTGTTACTCCTATTTTAAATAAGATAGCTAATTCTGAAAAAAAAGCTGTTGATCAAGTAGTAAAAGCTAAAACAGGAAGGAAAAAAGATCTCGCTAAAAAAACAACCGTTACCAACTTGACAGCACCAGGTCCAACCGTTACAATAACCAATGCTGTTGCTGTAAATGGTGGAGGAAATGCTGCTCCGGGTTCTCAACTTGATTTTACTATTACTATTAATAGTACAGGAGGTGATGCTACAGGAATTACTTTTCAAGATATATTAGATTCTAATTTAACGTTTGTTCCTGGCTCTCTAAAAGTAACTCCAATTGCTGCTGATGATTCTTATAATTGTATTGGAAATGTTGGAATTACATTAAATACCGCACAAGGTGTTTTATCAAATGATGTTAGCCCTGACGGAACGACTCTAACCACAGCTGTATCGACAAATGTGACACACGGAATTTTGTCATTAGCTGCAAATGGTTCTTTTACCTATAACCCAACGGCAGGTTATTCTGGATCTGATAGTTTTGTTTATACGTTGACAAGTAGCAATGGTAAAACAAGTACTGCAACGGTAAACATTACTGTAACGACTCCTATTATCTTTGCTAATGGTGCAGCGACAGTAACTGGTAACGGAACTTTAGCAGCGCCTTATAAAGATCTAAGTAGTATTACAGGCACAAGTGCAAGTCCTATTTTTATTTACGGTGGGGCTATTTCAGGAACTTTAAATTTAAATGATACTCAAAAAGTAATTGGTCAGGGAGCAACATCAGATTTAATCACTTTATTAGGTCTTAGTGTTCCCGTTTACAGTAATTCATTACCTTCTACAGGTGGAACCAACCCTACTTTATCTACAATAAATTTAAAATCAAATAACGATATTCAAGGTGTCACTATTACATCTACTATGAATGGTCCGGATGTTGGAAATCTAAAAGTAAGAGATGTAATTGTTAATGCTACAGGAACTGCTACGGCCGTAAATATTGCTAAAGGAGGTATTTTAGATTGTATCTTTAAAAGTATTTCGGCAAATGGATCTACTACTGGAATATCCGTAAATAAAGCATTGGGTATTTTTCAGGTTACGGGAACTGGCACTACAGCCGGATCTGGAGGTACAATTCAAAATATTCAAAACAGAGGAGTTGAGTTTATTACATGTTCAGGTATCTCTCTTAAGAACATAAATTTTGTTAATTCAAATACATCATTAACAATACTTAATACCCCTAATATTGATAATACGAATTCATTTGCTGCAATGCATTTTAAAACGGTAAGTGGTGTTACATTAGATAATATTAATATTACAGGGACAACAAATGCGGTTGGAATAAACCTAAATGATGTAAATAATTTTGTTTTAAGTAATAGTACTATTACAGGCTGTGGAAGTGCTAATACTAGTAATTCTGGAAGTTCAAATGTTGGTGGAATATTTGCTCTTAATCTAAAAGGAATAAGTTCTATAACCAATACTAATGTGAATGATTCTTGGGGACGTGGTTTTTACGGCTATAACGGACAACTTTCTCAAAATCCTGCTCTTACATTGACTGTAACTGGAAGTCAGTTTAAAAACTCTTTTAATCGAGCAAACGGTAATAGTAACTTTAGCTTTCAGGCAAAAGGAACCTCTAACAGTGTTTTGGTTTTCAAAAAAAATGATTTTTCTAATTCTAAAGCCGCTGGTCTTGAATTAAATTTTAGCGGATCTTCTGTTAATGATGTTCAAATTGGTGGAAATAATCTGGCTACAGATGGAAACACTATAAACGCTGCCACAAGTAATCCTGGTAGTAATGGTTTATCTATACAAGCTTATGGGGCTGCAACTGTTAATTACAATATTATAGATAACACTTTAAAATCTAGTTTTAATGCTCTTTCTGCATGTAATGTAGGACATCAGGGTTCTGGAACTTTAAAAGGTAGAATAAATAATAATACAATTGATGGCGGAGGTTCTACTTCAATTAGTAATGGGATAAACGTTTCTGCTTATGGAAATGCTAAACATATTACCGAAATTTCAAACAATTTAATTACGAATGCTGGTACTTACGGAATTTTATCTGAAGCAAATGATGGCGGTGTACCAAATTCAACTGGTAGAATTGATGCTACTATAACTGGTAATACTATCAACGTTAGAAATAATGCTTACGCTAATCTTGGAATTGTTGCTTACTCAGATAATAGTTCTAGCACAATGATAAATGCTGCAAAAATTACTGGGAACACTATAAATGCACCAACAGGACTGGGTTCTGCAAATTTTGATGTACTTTCTGATGGACTTAATTCGCAAGTATTTTTTCAAGCTAGTGCTGCTTTCAATAATGCAACTGTTGACAAATCTATCGCATCCAAAGCTTTTTGGGATGCAAATAATGTAACTACCGGAACAGCATTGGCTGAACCTGGTACCGGAAAAATAGGCTCTGGAACTGTTACACCGCCAGATAATGCAGCCGCTTCAAAACCTGCAAGACCTACTGATATTGTTGTAGAAGAAACAGCTCCAATCGTAGAAAATCAAACTAATACCGAAACAACTTCGAACCAAACTGCAAAAAGTAGTACGGCAAAGGCAACATCAGGAGAAACAGTTTCTTTTGGACCATTTACTTTACCTGCTGCAAAAAGTACTATCATAACATTTAGCGCAACAATTAATGCGGCAATTTCTCTTCCTGCAAATACTTGTGAAGTAACAAATAAAGCAACGGTAAGCGGTACAAATTTTTCGACCGTAACTTCTAATGTTACAACGAATTCACTAAAACCTGCAAACCCAACAGTTACAGCTTCAACACAAGATATTCCTTGTTTAGGAAGTACAGCTGTTACATTAAATGCGACTGCTCCATCTGGAACAACTGCAACTTGGTATACTTCAGAAACTGGAGGAACTAGTTTTGCAACTGGTGCAACTGTATCAGCCACTCCAACTGCAAATAATACAACTTATTGGGTAGCTAGCGAAACTCCATACTGCGCTAGTCAAAGAGTACTAGTAAAAACCGTTACAGGAACTGCATCAACAACATCTACACAAACTGAAACTGCTTGCGGAAGTTATAAGTGGGCTGCAAATGGAATTACTTATACTAGTTCTGGAACTTATCCTTACACTGT
>NZ_JPRK01000019.1 GCF_000832125.1 Flavobacterium hibernum
CAAGTAAATGAAAAGACTTTTGTCGGGGTGGCAGGATTCGAACCTGCGGACTTCCCGATTAAAAATCGGGACGTGATAATCGTTCTATACTAGAATTTTAGCTTTCAGTTTATGCCAAAAAAAAAGTCTCTCCAAGTAAATGAAAAGACTTTTGTCGGGGTGGCAGGATTCGAACCTGCGGCCTCCTGCTCCCAAAGCAGGCGCGATAACCGGGCTACGCTACACCCCGTAAGCGGGTGCAAAGATAGAACTATTTTTTACTTATCCAAAACAATTTAAAAAATTAAGAGCTTTTTTTATTTCAGAAGAACCTAACGTCCTCAAAAATTGAAGATCTAAAAAACCTTATAGTATATAGATTCAAATTTAATATTTGCTTTCCCTTGGCCAAAATGGTAATTAAACACTTTAGCCTTTCACTTAAAATCTTCATCTTAATAAAAATAAATCCATCAAAACACGCATAGAACAAAGGCTTACGGAGGTTTAGTAAATGTTAACAAAATAGATTTTCAGAAACCATAAATAATTGTATTTTTACGGTTCAAAATTCAGAAAATAAATGGGCAAAATCATTGCGATTGCTAATCAAAAAGGAGGCGTTGGAAAGACTACTACATCAGTAAATCTTGCAGCCTCATTAGGTGTTTTAGAAAAGAAAGTACTTTTAATCGATGCTGATCCTCAAGCCAATGCTACATCTGGTCTTGGTATTGACGTAGAATCAGTTGAAGCTGGAACTTATCAAATCCTGGAACACAGTATAACACCAAAAGAAGCTATTTTAAAATGCACTGCTCCAAATGTGGACGTGATACCTGCTCACATTGACCTTGTTGCCATCGAAATCGAATTGGTTGATAAAGAAAACAGAGAGTATATGCTTAAAAAAGCATTAGAAAGTGTAAAAGATGATTATGATTATATCATAATCGACTGTGCACCTTCATTAGGCTTGTTAACTTTGAACGCTTTAACAGCTGCTGACTCTGTAGTTATTCCTATTCAATGTGAATATTTTGCACTTGAAGGATTAGGAAAATTATTGAACACTATAAAAAGTATTCAAAAAATACACAACCCAGATCTTGATATCGAAGGATTGTTATTAACCATGTACGATTCAAGATTACGTTTATCAAATCAGGTTGTAGAAGAGGTTCAAAAACACTTTAACGATATGGTTTTTGATACTGTTATTCAGCGAAATGTAAAATTAAGCGAGGCTCCAAGTTTTGGAGAAAGCATTATTAATTACGACGCAACGAGCAAAGGAGCTGTTAATTACATCAATTTAGCTCAAGAAATTATAAAGAAAAACAGCAAATAGTTTTTATGACAAAAGCAATTAAAAAACAAGCCTTAGGAAGAGGATTATCAGCATTATTAAAAGATCCGGAAAATGACATTACATCAGTAGAAGACAAAAATGCTGACAAGGTTGTTGGAAATATTATTGAGCTTGAAATAAGTGCTATCGAAATAAATCCGTTTCAACCAAGAAGTAATTTTAATGAAGAATCGTTACGCGAATTAGCCACTTCTATAAAAGAACTTGGTGTGATTCAACCTATTACTGTTCGAAAATTAGATTTCAACAAATACCAATTAATTTCTGGAGAACGTCGTTTACGTGCTTCAACTCTAGTAGGATTAACACATGTTCCTGCCTATATCCGTATTGCAAATGATAACGAATCATTGGTTATGGCATTGGTTGAAAACATTCAACGTCATGATTTAGATCCTATTGAGATTGCACTTTCTTACCAACGTTTAATTGATGAAATTCAATTAACTCAGGAACAAATGAGTGATCGCGTTGGAAAAAAACGTTCTACAATTGCCAACTATTTACGTCTTTTAAAACTAGATCCAATTATCCAAACAGGTATACGTGACGGTTTTATCAGCATGGGACATGGTAGAGCAATTATCAATATTGAAGATTTAGATGTTCAAACAGACATTTATCAAACAATAGTTAGTCAAAACTTATCTGTTCGTGAAACTGAAGCTTTAGTAAAAAATTATCACGAAAGTTTAAAACCAAAAGCAGAAGGAAAGCCAAAAGCAGATTCGTCATTTATGGTTAAAGAAACGCAAAAAAACACTTTCAATGATTATTTTGGTGCGAAAGTTGATGTAAAAGTCGCGGGCAACGGAAAAGGAAAAATTACAATTCCTTTTAATTCTGAAGCCGACTTTAATAGAATTATAAAATTAATAAACGGATAGTGAATAAAATTGTCCCCATAAGTCTATTGTTCTTTCTTATAGGAACCGTTTCTCTTTTTGCCCAGGCAAAAAAAGACACGGTTTTGGTTGTTAAAGACACTAGCAAATTACAAGAAATAGACCCTCTTACACCAGCAAAAGCAGCTTTTTATTCGGCTATTTTACCCGGTTTAGGTCAGGCCTACAATAAAAAGTACTGGAAAATTCCGTTAGTATACGGAGCAATTGGTACGAGTTTATACTTTTACATAGACAACAATAAAAAATACCATGATTATCGAGACGAATACAAACGAAGACTCGAAGGTTATGGCCCAGGAACTGGTGGGAAGTACGATTTTCTAGACGACAGCAGACTTATTGCTGGTCAAAAATTCTACCAAAGAAACCGAGATTTATCCCTACTATTTGTTGTCGGCTTTTACGCCTTAAACATTATCGATGCCAATGTTGATGCAGCGTTAATTCAATTTAACGTAAACGAAAGATTATCGCTACGTCCGGAAGTTTATCCTGACGCAATAACTTTTAAACCAAACGTTGGACTAACTTTTAATTACCACTTTTAGATAGCCTTTGCTATTTAAATTCAAAAATATACACAAAATGAAAATTGCGCTTTTAGGATACGGAAAAATGGGTAAAGTAATCGAAAGAATTGCTTTAGAAAGAGGTCATGAAATTGTTTTAAAAAAAGACGAATCCAACACTTACGATGGACTTTCAACAGCTGATGTCGCTATAGATTTCAGTATTCCAACTGCAGCCGTTGACAATATCTCAAATTGTTTCCATGCTAATGTTCCGGTAGTTTCAGGAACAACGGGATGGTTGGAACATTATGACGAAATGGTAAAACTTTGCAACGAAAAACAAGGTGGATTTATTTCTAGTTCAAACTTTAGTTTAGGTGTAAATATTTTCTTTGAATTAAATGAATATTTAGCTAAAATAATGGCTCAATTTGACTCTTACAAAGTGACGATGGAAGAAATTCATCATACTCAAAAACTTGATGCTCCTAGTGGAACAGCTATTTCTTTAGCAAAAGGTGTTATTGAAAATAGTAATTACGCTAATTGGACTTTAGATCAGGCAAAAAACAACGAGATTCATATTGAAGCAAAAAGAATTGGTGATGTTCCCGGAACACACACTGTAACTTATGATTCAAATGTCGATAGTATCGAATTAAAACATACTGCTCACAATCGCGAAGGTTTTGCACTTGGAGCTGTAATTGCTGCTGAATGGCTTGCCGGAAAAAAAGGAATTTACAGCATGAAAGACGTATTAAATTTAAAATAAACTGATTTAATTTTAAGGCTTACCATTCAACAACCTTAAACTTTAAACTCTAAACAAAATATTATGACACTATATCTTTGGTTTGTATTTTTCTTAGCTGTACAAGTTATTCATTTTATAGGAACATGGAAACTGTATCAGGCAGCGGGAAGAAAAACTTGGGAAGCTGCGATTCCAGTTTATAATTCGATTGTTTTAATGAAAATAATTAATCGCCCAACTTGGTGGACATTATTACTTTTCATTCCAATTATCAACCTAATTATGTTTCCGGTTGTTTGGGTAGAAACTTTAAGAACATTTGGCAAAAAATCAACTTTAGATACTATTTTAGGGATTTTTACTTTAGGTTTTTACATCTATTATGTAAACTATACTCAAAAATTAGAATACAACGCCAACCGTTCATTAACACCAACAAACAAAACTGCTGATACTATTAGCTCATTACTTTTTGCTGTTATTGTGGCGACATTAGTACATACTTATGTGGTACAACCTTATACAATACCTACTTCATCTTTAGAAAAATCATTGTTAATTGGTGATTTCTTATTTGTAAGCAAAGTAAACTATGGCCCTAGAGTTCCAATGACAACTATTGCATTGCCAATGGTTCATGACTCAATTCCGTTTACAAAACGCAAATCATATTTAAGCTGGCCACAATTGCCTTACTTTAGATTACCTGCTATGGAAAAAATAAAACGATCTGATATTGTCGTTTTTAACTGGCCGGTAGATACAGTTCATTATTTCTACGAGCCAAAAGGAAGACCTGGAGTAATCAAACCAATTGACAAAAGATCAAATTACGTAAAAAGATGCGTTGGTATTCCTGGTGATAGCTTATCTGTTGTTGACGGATATGTTTTCATTAACGGAAAAAAACTAATTTTACCTGAAAGAGCAAAACCTCAATATTCTTATTCTGTTGCATTAGACGGAAAAACAAATATTGATTTTGAAAGATTATTCAAAGAATTAGACATAACAGATCCTGCAGGTTTCAGAACTGAAAAAAGAGATACTCTTTATTTTAGAGCTTTAACAGAAGCCAGTGCAGAGCGCTTAAAAAACACACCTGGAATTACTGCGGTTAAAAGAGAAATCGACAGAGGAAATGACAATGCTATTTTCCCTCACATTAACAAATGGAGTCAGGATAATTTTGGTCCAATTTACATTCCGGAAGCAGGAAAAACAGTTGCTTTAACCAATACTTCTCTACCTTTTTACAAAGAAATCATCACTAATTACGAAGGAAACACTTTGCAATTAGACGGTTCTAAATTTTTAATAAACGGAAAACCAACAACAACATACACCTTCAAACAAAACTATTACTGGATGATGGGAGACAACCGTCACAACTCTGAAGATAGTCGTTATTGGGGATATGTTCCGGAAAATCATATTGTAGGAAAACCAGTTTTCATTTGGCTAAGCTGGGACACTAACGGAAAAGGAATTAATAAAATTCGCTGGAGCAGAGTTTTCACCACTGTTGACGGTGAAGGACAACCTCAGTCGTACTTTAAATATTTCTTATTCATTCTTGCAGCCTATTTTGTTGGAGAATATTTCTGGAGAAAAAGAAAAGAAAACAAAGCATAATAAATTAGTCAAACGTTTAAAAGTCTAAAGTCATAAAGTCAAGCTTAAAACTTGTTTTTGTGACTTTGGACTTTTGACTTTAAAACTTTAGACAAACTATGAACTCTTTATTACTTCCTACCTATTTTCCGTCTATTAGCCACTTTGCGGTTATGGCTCAATCTGAAAATATCACTTTTGAAATGGAGGATAATTTTCAGAAACAAACCAATAGAAATCGTACGTATATTTATAGTCCAAACGGAATTCAATTACTAAACATACCCGTTAAACATTCAAAAACAAATCATCAAAAAACAAAAGATGTCTTGATTGAAAATGAATTCGACTGGCAAAAACAACACTTTAAATCATTAGAAGCAGGCTACAGAAGCTCCCCTTTTTTCGAATTTTTTGAAGATGATATTCGTCCTATTTTCGAAAAACAACATACCTTTTTGATGGATTTAAACATGGAGGTTTTAGATGTTGTAACGAAATGTTTGCGTATGAAATTGGAATTTGGAAAAACCACTGAATATTTTCCTGAAACAGAAAACGTTACAGATTTCAGAGCTTTGGCAAACGGAAAAAAAGATACCAATTCGTTCGAAAAATACACTCAGGTTTTTGATGACAAACATGGTTTTATCAATAATTTAAGCGTTTTAGATTTACTTTTCAACGAAGGTAAATTCGCAATGGACTATTTAAAAAGCCAGAAAGTAATATAAAATATTCCGATTATAAGAAACGCGTTTTTCGTATTAGACATAAAAAAAGGACTTAGAATTTCATTAAAATCTAAGTCCTTTTCTTTTATAAATATTCCAAACAGAAGCTTTTTTTTATTCTATCGAAAGTCTTGTCATAATTGGATAATGATCTGAATTTTCGAAATCAGGAAAGCTTTCAAACTCTTTCACTTTCATTTTACTATCTGTAAAAATATAATCGATTCTGGCTGGATAATATCGGAATTTATAAGTTGCGCCAAAACCTTCTCCCGCTTCTTCAAAGGCATCTTTTAACTTTCCTTTTATGCTTCGATACACATAAGAAAACGGACTATTATTCATATCTCCGCAAATAATAATCGGATTTTTACATTGTTTAATATTCTCTTTAAACATTTCAGCCTGCTCTTGCTGTTGCCTAAATCCTTTACTTATTCTACCATAAATAAGCTGTGATTTCTTCTGATTTACATTATCAATATTATTGGAAATTTCACTAACATCAGGAGATATTTTAATAGACTGCAAGTGCATATTATAAACACGAATAACATCTTTACCACGTTTTATATCTGCATAAATTACATTATTGTCTGATTTAGGAAAGATAATATTCCCTTCGTTTATAATTGGAAATTTTGAAAAAATAGCCTGACCCGTTTTAATTTGCTTTCCATCAATAAAAATATAGCGATGCGGATATACTTTTAAATCAAGATGTGCTGAATTTGAATACTCTTGAATGCATAAAATATCAGGATCTTTCTCGTCAATAAATGCTTTTATATTTGATGGTATATCATCGCGATCCAACCATTTAAAAACATTAAAAAGACGCACATTATAACTCATTACAGAGAAATCTTTCTCGTCATGAACATATTCTTTTGCCGAAAATTTGTAAAACTTACTGATAAAAGTAATTCCCATTAACAATACCAAACCAGATAAAATAAGGCGCTTTTTAAACTGAATTGCCCAATAAACAAAGAACAGGCCATTCATAACAAAAAAAGCCGGCATAAAGAGCGTCAATACCGATAAAAGCGGAAAACTCTTTGGTGCCAGAAATGGTAAAATATAAATACTAAAAGTCAATACAGTTAGCACTATATTCAAAAAGAACATTATTTTATTAAACCACGAAAGGTTTTTCATATTTGTTGGCTAAAAGGATTATTTTCCAGCTTTAAATAAAAACTCTTTTTCTTCTTTTGTTAGACAATCGTAGCCAGACTGGCTAATTTTATCTAAAATTTCATCGATTTGCTGTTGCGTTTTATCTTTCGTAACAATTCTTGATGTAACTTTTTCTGTAGGTTTTTTATAATTCTTATGAACTTTTGTAAAAGGGGTCGAAGGTGATTTTTTGAATAGATTAGTAAAGAAATCTAATATTTTTGAAATTATAACACTTAAATCGGTTCCGTTTTGAAGCGATTTCATGTAGATAAACCCAAACAAAGCTCCAGCTAAATGCGAAATATGTCCGCCCGTATTATCTAAGCGAAGCTGCATTAAATCCAGAATTAAAATTACTGCAGTAACATGCCAAAGCTTAACACTTCCAACAAACATTAAGCGAACTCCCATTAAAGGCTGATAGGTAGTTACAGCTGCTAAAACAGCCATAATTGCAGCAGAAGCTCCCACAATTGGAGCCGAAATATTTAAAACATAATAACTTAAAGTAAATATTATTCCCGAAAAAATAGTACCAAGAATATAAACTCCTAAATATTGTTTTTGCGTAAAAAAAGTTAAAAATAATTGACTTGCAAAATTCAACACAATCATATTAAAAAACAAATGCAAAAATGATCCGTGAAAGAAAGCATAAGTTAAAAGTGTCCAAGGCTTGAACATAAAAACCTGCGGATCTGACGATAATGCCAACCAATTTGGATAATCAAAGCCACCACCAGAATACTGATAAAAAAACACTAGTGAAATCAAGAAACATGCAATGTTCCAATAGATAACACGCATAGCAATGCCACCTAATTTATATTGTAGTTTTAAATCGTCAAGAATATTCATAATAGCTTCTTTTGGTTATTATTTTTCGATATTAAAATTAAAAATTAATTCCAACGATTTTTATTAAACTGATTTTTTTTCCAATACAACATCATCAAATATCCTGTTAATGCTCCTCCAATATGAGCAAAGTGTGCAATTCCAGTACCACCACTTCCAAATAAAGAACTTCCTTTGAAACCTAAAAACAAATCTATCGCAAGAATTCCAGGAACAAAATATTTAGCTTTAATTGGAACAGGAATAAACATCAAAGCCAATTCAGCATTTGGAAACATAAAAGCAAAAGCTGTAAGCAATCCATAAATTGCACCAGAAGCCCCAACAACGGTTCCAAGATAAGCATCTGTAAAACCACTAAATTCTGAAACAGAAACTAAATTCTGCCATCTGGTATCGATTTTACCTTCTGCCAAAAGCTTCAAAATTTCTTGTTTCTGAAATCCATTTGCCATCAAAGTACTCATTACATCTTGAAAAGAATAGTAATTTACTAATGTATGAAGCAACGCAGAACCTAAACCACATGATATATAAAAAAATAAGAACTTTTTTCCTCCCCAAAAATGCTCCAACGCAGACCCAAAAGATACCATTGCAAACATATTAAAAGCTATATGCATAAATCCGCCATGCATAAACATATGCGTGATTGGCTGCCAAATTTTAAAATTTGGATTTTCCGGAAAAAACATAGCCAAATATTCATAAGAAACTGGCACTAATTGCGAACCAAGAAAAAATATAATATTGATTATCAACAATTGTTTTACTACGGGAGTCATATTCATCATAAGGCAAACTTTTTATCAATATCTTCCACACGCATTGTGATGAAAGTTGGTTTTTGAAAAGGTGAAATATTTGGGTCTTTGCAGGCAAACAAACCGTTTACCAAATTATCTTGTTCTTTTTCGGTTAAATAAGACCCTGTTTTAACCGCTAAACTTTTTGCCATCGATTTGGCAATTGTATCATTTTGACTATAACTACTAGCCGGAATTCCGTCTTGCAAATCGCTCAATAATTGTTCAATTACAAGCGAAACTTCACTCTCGGTAATATTTACCGGAATTCCAGAAATTATAATATGATCTGTTTGCGCTTCATCAAAAACAAAACCAGTTGTTTCTAGTGAAGGTTTCAATTCTTCGATTAATTCCATTTCGCCAGACGAATAAAACAAATTCAGCGGAAACAACAATTGTTGACTCGAAGCTTGATTTACGGTCATATTCAGCAAAAATTGTTCATACAAAATACGCTGATGTGCGCGTTGTTGATCGACAATTACCATTCCTGACTTTATTGGCGAAACAATATATTTTTTATGAATTTGGTATGTTCCCTGACTCGCCTGTTCGATTTCATTATCATTAAATAAAGACGAAGTTACTTCTTCATTTTCAAAAGTAAAAGGCGAACTCTCAATAGTTTCTGTATCCAAACCTACATATAAGCTTTCCCAACTTGCAGTTGGTTCTACTCGTTTATTATAACTAGGATATGAACTTGATCCTGAGCCGGAACTAAAACTTGAACTTGAACCAGATCCTGAGCCAGAACCCGAATTAGATTTAGAATAATGCTGATTGGTTTTGTCATCTGTAAACGGATTAAAAGTTCCATCTACCTGAATAGTTGGTGTTTCAGCTTCTAAATCCTTATAATGATATGGTGTATCTAAATTGGCATCACGATCAAAATCAAGAACGGGAGAAACATTAAATTGTCCCAAACTGTGTTTAATCGAAGCTCTTAAAATAGCATATAAAGCTTGTTCATCATCAAACTTAATTTCTGTTTTAGTTGGATGAATATTAATATCGATTGTATTTGGCGGAACTGTTAAGTACAAAAAGTAACTTGGCTGTGAACCATCTTTTAAAAGACCATCATAAGCTGCCATTACCGCATGATGCAAATAACCACTTTTAATGAAACGATCGTTTACAAAGAAGAATTGTTCTCCTCTGTTTTTCTTTGCAAATTCCGGCTTACACACAAATCCCTGAACATTTATAATCTCAGTATCTTCGTTTACAGGAACCAATTTTTCATTGGTTTTACCAGACATTATCCCAACTATACGCTGACGATATCCAGCAGCTGGCAAATTATACATTTCGCTGCCATTATGGTAAAAAGTAAAATGAATATTTGGATGCGCCAATGCCACTCGCTGAAACTCATCCATAACATGACGAAATTCAACCGTATCTGATTTTAAAAAGTTACGACGAGCCGGAATATTAAAAAACAAGTTTTTAACCGCAAATGAGGTTCCTTTTGGTAAAACAGCTACTTCCTGCGATACAAATTTACTTCCCTCGATAACAATATGCGTTCCAAGTTCATCCTGATCTTGTTTGGTTTTCATTTCCATGTGTGCAATTGCAGCAATAGAAGCCAATGCTTCTCCACGGAAACCTTTTGTATGAAGTGAAAATAAATCTTCGGCCTGACGAATTTTTGATGTCGCATGACGTTCAAAACACAAACGCGCATCGGTTACACTCATTCCTTTACCATTATCAATAACTTGAACTAATGATTTTCCAGCATCTTTTATAATCAATTTAATATCCGTCGCACTCGCATCAACGGCGTTTTCCAACAGCTCTTTTACAACTGAAGCTGGTCTTTGAACCACCTCTCCGGCAGCAATTTGATTAGCAACGTGATCAGGAAGTAATTGAATGATACTCGACATTAAGAAATTTGGGTTAAAGGTTGTCCTTCAATTCTCATCAGACTTCGTCTGTAAAAATCTCAGGATAATATTATTAATTAATTTATGATTTTTAAAAACCAAAGTCTACAAATTTAATGAATTTCCGTTGGCTTTTTAAATAAGTGGCGTCATAAAAAAAACAAAAAACCTATACTATTTATACACAGTATAGGTTTTAGTATTTTAAAACAATTGTGTTTTATTCTTTTTCGATCGTTATTGGAGTTTCTTCGATTTGAATTGCTCCTGAAGATAACAATGGTTGATTGAATGAGTGTGAAATTGAAGCTTGCTGACGAATATAGGCCATTTTGATTGCTGCAATTGCTGCCTCAGTTCCTTTGTTTCCGTGAACTCCTCCACTTCTGTCAATGGACTGCTGCATGTTGTTATCTGTTAATACACAAAAGATAACCGGAATATCTGTTTGAACATTCAAATCTTTAATTCCCTGTGTAACACCTTCGCATACAAAATCAAAGTGCTTTGTTTCGCCTTGAATAACGCATCCAATAACAATAACTGCATCTACATTTTGCGTTTGCAACATTTTTTTTGCACCGTAGATCAACTCAAAACTTCCTGGAACATTCCAACGAATAATTTGTTGAGCAGGAACTTCACAATCAATTAAGGCGTCGAAAGCACCATTGTAAAGCCCTTCAGTTATAGTTTCATTCCACTCAGAAACAACAATCCCAAATCGAAAGTCTTTCGCATTTGGGATCGTGTTTTTATCGTATTCTGATAAGTTTTTATTTTCAGTAGCCATCTGTATATTTTAGATTTTAGATATTAGACTTTAGATTTCAGATTCTGAAATACAAATCTACAATCTTAAATTTAAAATTCAGGGTTTTTATTGTGCTAATCCAATCAATACATCAACAGAAGCTGCTTCTGGAGTTGCATCGAAGTTTTCTTTAATATCTGTTAAGTATTTTAAAGCATCCTCTTTTTGACCTAAAGCTAAAGCAGTTTTACCAGCTTTTAACAAGAAACGAGGTGTTGTAAAATCATTTTTATTAAAATTAGCAGCTTTAACATAATAATCTAAAGCTTCTTTTTGTTGGTTTTTTTGAGAATAAGCATCTCCCGTTGCACCAATTGCCAAAGCTCCAACTATCGCATCTTTAGATTTAAAGTTACCTAAGTATTTAATAGCATCATCATATTTTCCAATATTCAATGAAGCAATACCTGCATAATAGTTCGCTAAGTTTCCTGCATCTGTTCCAGAATACTCATCAGCAATTTTAACGAATCCGAATTTACCTTCAGAACCGTTCAAAGCCAATTTGTACAATGAATCACTTGCTACACCATTTGTCGCTTTGTCAAAATTTTGTTGAGCAACAAACATTTCGCTTGCAGCTTCGTCTTGTTTAGGAGCTTCAATAAATTTTTGGTAAGCCAAATATCCAATAGTAGCAACTGCAATACCAGCAACTAAACCAATAATGATTTTTTGATTTTTAGCAACCCAATCCTCAGTTTTTGAAGCAGTTTCATCTAATTTAGAAAAAACCTCAGCTGTTTTACTGTTCTTCCCATCAAGAATTACTTGTTGTTCTTCATTCACAACTTCTTCTTTAACTTCCTTCTCCTTTGGTGCTTTATATCCTCTTTTATTGTAAGTAGCCATTTAAAATTAATTTAGTGAACGGCAAAAATAAAATTTTTATTGAAACTGAGGTAAAAAAAATCAATTTTATCACTATTTTAAAAAAAATAACGCTCTAAATAGCATCTTCAATCTAAATTCAGAGAAAACAATTCATATTTAAACACTACAAAAACCTGTTATAGCAATAATTTTCAATAATTTGAATCTTAAATATTTCTTACTTAACTCAAAGTTCTTAATCATGAAAAAGTAATTTTTAGCCACAGATTTTACAGATTCTCGCATATTAAGCATTTATTGAATTAAATTTGCTGAACAAAATCCTTTTTAGTCTTTTAATCTGTGGCAGAAAAACCAAATCCGCAGGACAAAATTACAATCTGGAGGTGTCAATTTTTATTATTACAGTTTCAAAAAAATGCATTTAAACAAAATTTCTCTATTCAATTATAAAAATTTCTCCGAAGCCAATTTTGATTTCGACCACAAGATCAATTGTTTTGTTGGCAAAAACGGAATTGGAAAAACCAATGTACTCGATGCTATTTATCATTTGGCTTACGGAAAAAGTTATTTTAATCCTTTGGCGGTTCAAAATATCAAGCACGGCGAAGAGTTTTTTGTAATTGATGCCGAATTAGAAAAAAATGACAGAACAGAACAAATTGTTTGCAGTCTAAAAAAAGGACAAAAGAAAGTTTTAAAAAGAAACGGAAAAGCTTACGACAAATTTTCAGACCATATTGGATTTATTCCCCTTGTAATTATTTCGCCAGCCGATCGCGATTTAATTATAGAAGGAAGTGAAACGCGCCGTAAATTTATGGACAACGTTATTTCGCAATTAGACTCCACTTATTTACATCAGCTTATTCAATATCAAAAAGTAATTGTCCAACGAAATGCTTTGCTAAAGTATTTTGCTTTAAATCATACATTCGACAACGACACCTTATCTATATACAACGAACAGCTTAATAACTTTGGTCAATCTATTTTTGAGAAGCGAAAAGAATTCATCGAGCAATTTATACCTATATTTAATACACATCATCAAGCCATAACCGGATCTGAAGAAACTGTTCAACTGGTTTATGAAAGTCATTTGTTCGAAAAAGACTTGTTGACACTTTTACAAGAAAACATAAATAAGGACCGCGCTTTGCATTACACAAGCGTAGGAACCCACAAAGACGACTTATCTTTTGAAATCGATTCGTATCCTATAAAAAAATTCGGATCGCAAGGACAACAGAAATCTTTCTTGATTGCTTTAAAACTGGCCCAATTTGAATTTTTAAAGAAACAAAGCGGCGTAAAACCCCTTTTATTGTTCGATGATATTTTTGATAAACTAGACGAAAGTCGCGTTGCCAAAATTGTCGAAATGGTGAATAGCGAAACTTTTGGACAATTATTTATTTCTGACACGCATGCCGAACGTACTGAAGCAATTGTAAAATCGACACATCAGAGTTATAAGATTTTTAATTTAGGGTAAAGCAACCACAATCATTATCATCCTGAGCGAAGTCGAAGGATTACGCACGAAGATCCATCAAGTTAGTTACCAATCTTTGTCGAGTCACTCGCGATCCTTCGACTTCGCTCAGGATGACAAAAATATATGTCTTAAAACTCACTACTAAAAAATTCGTGCTAATTCGTGAAATTCGTGGCAACGGTTTTTTTTCACTTTCTATTAAGAATTCAAAAATGAAAAAACATTATTTTAGCAATTCTATAATTTAAAATTCGATCTTATGAAATTCCCCAAAATTATATTACTATTAATTTCAATCGTACTCGTTTCTTGCAACGAAAAAAAGACAACTTCTTTTGAAGAAATTAGTCCAAAAGAATTTGCAGAAAAGATTAAAAACACTGAAAACCCACAAATTTTAGACGTTCGAACTCCTGACGAATTTGAATCTGAACATATTGATAATGCTAAAAACGTAAACTGGAACAGCGAAGATTTCGAAACAAAAGCTGCATCTTTTGACAAATCGAAAGCTGTCTTTGTATATTGTTTAAGTGGCGGAAGAAGCAAAAAAGCAGCTACAAAACTTAACGAACTAGGTTTTAATACAGTTTACGAATTAGAAGGTGGTTTCTTAAAATGGAACGAGGAGGGATTTGGAAAAGCTTCAACTGGTCAAGTTGGTATGACTACAACTGATTTTAATGACTTACTAAATACGGACAAAAAAGTTTTGGTAGATTTTTATGCCGAATGGTGTGGCCCATGCAAACAAATGGAACCATACATTTTGAAAATGCAAAAAGAAATGGCAGATAAAGTAACGATCATTCGTATTGACGTTGATAAAAACAAAACTTTGGCAAACGAATTAAAAATCAACGGACTTCCTGCTTTATTTTTATACGAAAACAAAACTATAAAATGGCAAACGACTGGCTTAATTAGCGAACAAGATTTAAAAAAACAACTGCAATAAAACACTGAATATGCTTACGAAAGAATCATTGCAATTTTTAGACGATTTAAAAATCAACAACAATAGAGATTGGTTTCAGGAAAATAAAAAACGATATGAGATTTTCAAAAAAGATTATCATCAATTGGTGAGTGATTTTCTTGATGCAATGAAACCTCTTGACCCTTCATTAGAATTATTAGAGGTTAAAAACTGTACATTCCGTATTAATCGTGACATTAGATTTTCTAAAGATAAATCTCCCTACAAAGCTCATTTAGGTGTTTGGCTTTCATCTGGCGCAAAAGGTCAAAATCGTTCCGGATATTATGTCCATATCGAAAAAGGCGCGAGTTTTATAGCCGGTGGATTTTATTCACCAGATCCTGATCAATTGAAAAAAGTACGCAAGGAAATTGCTTTTTTCCATGAAGACTTGGAAGCAATTTTAGCTGATAAAAATTTCAAAAAGGAATTCAACAGTTTAGATTTCGATGAAAATAATTCGCTTAAAAACCCGCCAAGAGGTTACGAAAAACAACATCCTGCAATTGAATTTTTAAAACTAAAAAGCTTTACAGCAACTCAAAAATATGATATTTCTGAAGTAACAAAAAAAGATTTCGTTGCTAAAATGAGTCAGAAATTAATTGCTCTAAAACCTTTAAACGAGTTTATCAATCGTGCTTTAGAAACAGAAGAATAATTTTAATAAATTAGATAAAATTTTTGCCACAGATTAAAAGATTAGCACAGATTAGCACAGATTATTGAAAATCATTTTTAAATCTTTTAATCTGTGGCAAAAAAACTTCATTGAATGAAAAGAAAAATACTTTTTCTGGGAGAATCCTATCGCGCCGACGCCATAACTTGGATGAAAGGATTGAAAGAATTTGGTGATTTTGAAATTTGCACATGGGAACTACAAACACCAAACAATTCAAAACTTAACAGATTCAAGCGTATTTTAGAATATTTATTCTCTCCTATTTCTATTCGAAAAACAATAAAACAAGAAAAACCAGATATGATTATTGCAGAAAGAACGACCAGTTATGGTTTTCTTGCTGCAATTTCAGGTCTTCATCCTATTGCAATTGCACAACAAGGCCGAACTGATTTATGGCCAGAAGGTTCTATTTTACTTCCATTTAAAAAAATCATTCAGAAACACGCATTTAAAAAAGCCGATTTAATTCATGCTTGGGGTCCTGTAATGACTATTTCAATGAAAGCAATTGGAGTTGACATGAATAAAGTTCTTGTAATTCCAAAAGGAATTGATTTAAAGCTATTTTCTCCTTCAATAAATAATTCTGCTAAAATTGAAGCGATTGTGACACGTTCTTTAGAACCGGAATATCGTCATGATTCTATTTTAAAAGCTTTTGCTATTCTCAATAAAAAAGGAATTGATTTTTCGTTGACCATTGTTGGAAACGGAACACGATTACAATTTTTAAAAGATTTAGCCAAAGATTTACTAATCGAAAACAAAGTGATTTTTACAGGAAGAATCCCAAATACCAAACTTCCTAAATTATTAGAACAATCGAATTTTTATATTAGCATGCCCATTACCGAAGGTGTTTCGGCATCTTTATTTGAAGCAATGGCTTGTTGCTGTTATCCAGTAGTTTCGGACATTCCAGGAAATCAAAGCTGGATTAAACATCGCGAAAACGGACAATTGATTGAAATTGACAATATCGAAATGGTTGCCAAAGAATTGATTTGGTCTTTTGATAATGTAGAATCTAGAAATAACGCAATTCTTACCAACAGAAAATTTGTAGAAGAAAACGCCAACTACAATATCAACATGAAAATTATTGCCGATAAATATCATGAGTTGCTGGATTCTCAAGCGTAATCTAACTGCAAAGAACACGAAGAAAGATTAAAAAAACTTTGCGAAACTTTGCGTAAAATCTTTACGCTCTTTGCGGTAAAAAAAAAAAAAATCGCACCGTAACTTTTCTTCAATTCCAAAGACTTATTATTAAATCGTTTAATTTAATCCAAAAAAGATATGAATAATAGAAGAAACTGGTTAAAACAAATAAGTTTAGGTACGATTGGATTGGGCATTATCCCATTTGAAACATTCGCAAATCCTTCTGTAGAAGAATGTTTTTTACCTAATTTGGACAAATCTCCCATATTATTACGATCAAACGAAAATCCATACGGCCCTTCTCCGCTTGCCCGAACTGCTATGGCAAAAAGTGTAAATAGCAGTAACCGATACGGCTGGAATCTTGCTTCGGAATTAATCACTGCTATTGCAAAAAAGAATAATGTTCAAGATAATAATATTCTGCTTGGTGCAGGTTCAACCGAAATTTTAGATTTGGTTCTTCAATACTCCGCTTTAAACAAAGGCAATTTTATAATGGCCGAAACCACTTATAATTATTGGACAGCTCCTTCTGAAAAACTAGGAATTAAAAAAATAACAGTTCCGCTAACCGAAGATAAAAAACATGATTTAACTGCCATGTTGCAGGCAATTAATGCTGATACAAAAATGATCTACATTTGTAATCCAAACAATCCAACAGGAACAATTTGTGATCGCGAAAAACTAGTATCGTTTATAAAGGAAGCTACTAAAAAAGTAATTGTATTTATAGACGAAGCTTATATCGATTTTACAAAAGAAGAATCGTTGAGTAATCTTGTCTCAGAAAACAAGAATTTAATTATTACCAAAACGTTTTCAAAAATGTACGGTATGGCAGGGGCTCGTGTTGGTTATGCCGTTGCACATTCTGCTACAATTGAAGAACTCAACGGTTTAAAATCATCACCTGACAGTTCTGTAAGTGTGGTTTCAGCTTCTGGCGCATTGGCTTCTTTACAAGACGAAAATTTTGTAAAACAAGTCTACGCTGATAACGAAGCAGTAAAAAAATACACGATCGAAAAACTGACTCAGCTTAACCTAACCTGCATCCCATCTCATTCTAATTTTGTTTATTTCTCTTTGAATAATTATCAAAAAGATTACTTTAAACAATTAGAAAACCACAATATACAAGGCACAAAAATTTACGAAGAAAACGGAAAATGGACTAGAATCACCATAGGAACCATGAAAGAAATGCAGCAATTTATTGAAGCTATTAATTGAAATTCCGCAAAAGTCTTTCTACGGAAATCTATCCAAATAAATAATAATCGTTACTTTTGAACTCAGAATCATCCTGAAATTTCGGGATTCAAAAAAGCCTTTTATTTATGGAAATCCAATCCAATTTTTCTTTAAAAAACCACAATACTTTTGGTATCGAAGCCAAAGCAAAACAATTTGTTGCCGTTCATTCGGTTGATGAATTAAAAACCATTTTAAAAGAAAATAAAAACGAGAAAAAGTTTATTCTTGGCGGAGGAAGCAATATGCTTCTAACTAAAGACATTGACGCCTTGGTAATTCACATTGATTTAAAAGGAAAAAAAATCATTAAAGAAGATGATGATTTTGTTTGGGTCGAAAGTCAAGCCGGAGAAACATGGCACGATTTTGTTCTTTGGACAATCGATAATAATTTTGGAGGCCTGGAAAACATGTCTCTTATTCCTGGAAATGTTGGTACAACTCCCGTACAAAATATTGGAGCATACGGAACTGAAATAAAAGATACTTTTATTTCTTGTGACGCCTTAAATATTGAATCATTAGAAATTAAAACTTTTACAAATGCCGAATGTAATTTTGGGTATAGAGAAAGTATTTTTAAAAATGAGGTTAAAGATCAATACATCATTACATCTGTAGTTTATAAACTCACAAAACGCAATCATAAAATAAATACATCTTACGGAGATATTACTGCCGAATTGGCCAAAAACAACATTACAACTCCAACTTTAAAAGATGTGAGTAATGCGGTTATCGCCATCAGACAAAGTAAATTACCCGATCCTAAAGAACTTGGAAACAGCGGAAGCTTTTTTAAAAATCCGATTTTATTGAAATCTGATTTCGAAAAAATCCACCAGAAATTTCCTGAAATGAAATACTACGAAGTCTCTGAAACAGAAGTAAAAGTTCCAGCGGGTTGGTTAATTGAGCAAGCAGGTTTTAAAGGAAAACGTTTTGGCGATGCGGGAGTTCACAAAAATCAAGCTTTGGTTTTAGTAAATTACGGAAACGCAACAGGACAGGAAATTCTTGCCGTTTCGAGAGATGTTCAGAAAACTGTTTTTGAAAAATTCGGAATTCATATTGAAGCAGAAGTTAATGTGATTTAAAACACAAATTTCGCGAATTAGCACGAATTCCTAATTATTGTGAGACTGAGCGAAGCCGAAGTCCATTAAAAGAACAAAAAACTTTGAACCTTTGCTTCTTTGTGCCTTTGAACCTAAAAACAAAAAAATGTATACACCAGATTTATACAAAGATGAAGATCCGGAATCTATCAGAACTTTTTTGAGAGAAAACAGTTTTGGCATTCTGATCAATCAAACTCACGGAAAATTATGTGCTACACATATTCCGATTGAACTTGAAGTAAATGCTGATGGAAGAGAAATTTTGCAAGGACATCTTTCTAAACTGAATCCACAAGCCGAAGGTTTTACCGAAAACGATCAGGTTCTGGCCGTTTTTACAGGTCCGCATAGCTATGTTTCATCTTCTTGGTACGATCACGAAAATGTTCCAACCTGGAATTACATAGCCGTACATGTTTACGGACGCATCAAAATTGTCGACGAAGCAACTTCGATAGAACAACTAAAGAAATTGGTGGATAAATACGAAGCTAATTCTGAGAATCCCGTTCGAGTAGAAAACTTATCAACCAAAACAATGCGTGAAGCGAGAGGAATTTTTGGTTTTGAAATTGAAATTAACGAAATTCAGGCAACCAAAAAACTATCTCAAAACAGAGACGATCACAATTATAAAAACATAATTTCGGAATTAGAAAAAACCGAAAACCCTCAGTCTATTGCTATTGCAAAAGAAATGTCGAAATGCCGAAAGTAAATCAATTTTAACCATTGAAAACTGAGATTTCATAAGTACATTTGCACTCGCAAGATTCAGAAATTAAAAGACATTAAAATCAGATGCTTATAACTTTATTTTACTTCTTTATTGCTATTGTTGTTATTCAAATTTTCTACTATTTAGGAATTTTTGGAAAGTTTGCTTTCGCAAAACCACAAAACATCACACCAAAAAGAATTCCGGTTTCAGTAATAGTTTGCGCTAAAAATGAGGAAGAAAACGTAAAAAAATTCATTCCGCTATTAGCAGAACAAAATTATCCTGATTTTGAAATTGTTTTAATTGATGATGCTTCAAGCGACGAAACCTTAGAAGTTTTTGAGCAATTTGAAAGTGAATATGATAATATTCGTTTGGTAAAAGTTAAAAACAATGAAGCTTTTTGGGGAAATAAAAAATACGCTTTGACTTTAGGAATTAAAGCTTCAAAAAAAGATTATTTACTTTTTACAGATGCAGATTGTTATCCTACTTCAAAAGATTGGATTACGTCAATGACTTCTCAATTTACGATGAACAAAACTATCGTTTTAGGATATGGTGGTTACGAAAAAATCGAGCGTTCATTGTTAAATAAAATTATTCGTTTTGAAACCGTTTTAACGGCTGTGCAATATTTTTCGTGGGCAAAACTAGGATTCCCATACATGGGAGTTGGCAGAAACTTAGCTTACAAAAAAGAAGAATTTTTTAATGTAAATGGTTTTATTGAACACATTCAGGTTCGTTCTGGCGATGATGATTTGTTTATTAATCAAGCCGCAAACAAAAATAATACAACTATTTCATATACTCCTGAAAGTTTTACTTATTCAAGACCTAAGGAAACCTATAAAGAGTGGTTTACTCAAAAAAGAAGACATGTTTCGACTGCACAATATTATAATTTTTTTGACAAAATGCAGTTGGGTTTATTTTTCGTATCACAATTATTTTTCTTTTTATCAGTTATCTTGTTATTAGCGTTCCAATTTCAGTGGATTGCTGTTTTGGCTATTTTAGCGACTCGCTACACTGTGGCTTGGACAGTAATTGGATTTTCGGCTGGCAAACTAAAAGAGAATGATCTAAAAATTTGGTTTCCTATTGTCGAAATCGTGCTTATATTCACGCAAATTAATATCTTTATAACTAATATCTTTTCAAAACCTGTATATTGGAAATAAATTCTAAAATAGAAAAAGCAAAAAAAGGCGATCAAATCGCCTTTACTTTTTTATTAGATTATTTCTGGAATGAAGTATATGGCTTCATGCTTAAGCGTACTGAAAACGAAACGATTGCCGAAGATATTACCATAGAAACTTTTTCCAAAGCTTTTGACAAAATTGCTACTTACAATTCAGAATTTCAATTCAACACCTGGTTAATTGCTATTGCAAAAAACGTTTACATTGATTTGTTACGTAAAAAGAAAACTAATCTTTTTATAGAAATCACAGATGCCGAAGACCAACAGGCATATAATATTGCCGACCCTACTCCGTCTGCAGAAGATGCATTAATTAAAGAACAAAATCTCTCCAGATTGCTTCTTTGCATCAAAGAATTAAAACCCCATTATCAAGAAGTTATTCAGCTACGTTATTTTCAAGAAATGACGTATCAGGAAATTGCGCTCAAAATTGACGAACCTCTAAGCAATGTAAAAGTAAAGCTGCTTCGTGCTAAAAAATTATTAGCCGAAATTATCGAGCGTAATAGATAATTTATTATCTTTAAGAAAAGAATAACATATCCATGTATTTATTCTTAAATTAATAAATTATTCACACAATAAAACAACAACTCTTACGTTGTTAGCTAACAACCCAAAACCTTATCGCTTATGATTTAATGTTACTTAACCTTAAAATCCATAAATCATGTCTAAATCAAGCATCTACGAAACCAAGTGGACCGATCTCGTTTTCGAAAACAAAAACAAAGAGTACGGTGCGTATCAATTACGCCAAGAGAATTCAAAAACTACAGTTACAGCGCTATTTATGGCACTGCTATTATTTGTAGGTTTAGGAAGTGTGTCGATGTTGATTAGTAAAATTAAAACCAGTAACATTGTAGAAACACCAACTATTCCAGAAGTTCCGCCAGTTACAGTAACACAAGTTGATCTTCCAATTCCCGTTGAACCAGTAGCTCCAGAACCTATTGCGCCTCCACAGCAAAGCGCTCCGGTTACAGAAGCAGTTCAATTGAGTAATCCGGTAGTCGTTCAAACAAGTCAGGCTACGCCAGATGTTATTGCGCCAAATACCCAAAACGCTCCAACAAGCAATAATGTAAGCACTGGAACAGGAACTGTTGTTAATGCATTACCAGCAGGCGGCGGCGGTGGCGATGTCGCTCCATCAACAGGAACGACTAACGAACCTGTAAACCCTGCAATATTAGACAAACTACCAGAATTTCCGGGTGGAATCAATAAGTTTTACACTTATGTTGGCAATAACTTTCACAGACCTGAATTAGATTCTGAAAGAACATTAAAAGTATATGTTTCGTTTGTAATCGAAAAAGATGGTACTATGACTGATATCATGGTAAAAAATGATCCTGGATACGGAATGGGAAAAGAAGCCATTAGAGTTTTAAAATCCTTAAAAACTAAATGGAACCCAGGAATCTTAGAAGGAAAACCTGTTAGAACAGCATATAATCTTCCAATTACGATTAAAACGGAAATGGAATAACAATAAAAACTGCAAAAAAAGCAGAACTTAGGTTCTGCTTTTTTTTTGTGCTTTATTTAAGTTGAAACTCTAAAAAGATTACTTTTAGGTTTATTTCTATCTAAAAACCTTAAATGCCATTTACTTTTTCACATCCTGCAATAATTTTACCTTTAAGATATTTTCCTGCAAAATGGTTTTCATTTACGGGTCTTGTAATTGGAAGTCTAACTCCAGATTTTGAATATTTTATTCGAATGAAAGTTCAGAGTATTTACAGCCACACTGTGGTTGGAATATTCTGGTTTGATTTACCTCTTGCAATTTTACTTGCATTTCTTTTTCATAACTTAGTTCGCGATCCTTTATTTTTTAATCTACCAAAAAGCTTTCATTCCAGAATTCTAGTTTTTACTGAGTTTAACTGGAATCTTTATTTCAGGAAAAATTGGATTGTGGTATTAATTTCAATATTGATTGGAATAGCTTCACACCTGCTATGGGATGGTTTTACCCATAATCACGGTTATTTTACAGAGCAATTTTCCGGACTAAAAAATGTCTTTATTATTTTTGGACATGAAATTCCGATTTGGAAAATCACACAACATTTAAGTTCTTTAATTGGGGCATTTTTTATTATTCTTGCTTATCTGCGACTTCCGCAGAAAAACATTATCAAATATTCGATTTCTAGAAAATACTGGATTTTGGTATTTGTTCTTACACTTTTTGTTTTATTTATACGATTTTCAGCCTCGTTTAATACAAAAGCTTTTGGAAACATAATTGTTTCTGTAATTGCCGCTTTTTTAATTTCCTTAATCCTAAGTCCTGTAATACTAAAACTGAATCAACTTAAAAACAGTTAGTCTTTTTCTTTCTTTATGAGTTCGATTTCAATTATCTTACACTTTATTAATCTCAACCATTTTGTTTTTTTTTATTTAACCATCTACTTTTAAATTCATGAAAAGAATATTCATTTTTTTAGTTCTTCTTACAACACAAAGTTATGGTCAAACCATAAAAGGAGTTTATATACACACTCACTTAAAATCTATGAGCTCAGATGCAAATGGCGTTACTGAAAACCCTGTTAAACCTGAAACATTTTCATTTTTCTACTCGGCTCAAAAATCCCTTTATGAAATGATTTCATCTCAAAAATCAAAAATTGATACCTCTCAGATATTCCACAACGGATTAAAACTGGAAACTTATAACGCAGTAACTTTAGCCGATATTGATATTACGTATAAGAACTTTAAAAACAATCAGATTATAAAAGAGTACAATATTCGAAACAGTGATTTTAGCGCCAAAGACAAACTAACTGATTACGAATGGACTATTACAAATGAGACCGCAGTAATAAATGGCTACAAATGTAAAAAGGCCACAACCAAAAAAGCTTTTGTACCAACTACAGCTTGGTTTACCGAAGAAATACCTATCAATGATGGTCCTTTTGAATTTTGGGGCTTACCAGGATTGATTATTAAAGTTGAACTTGGCGGTTATAGTACTATTGCGCTCGAAACATTAAAAATTACTAAAGAAACGTCAGAAATAAAAGAACCTCAGAATAAAAGCACACAAGTCACCTTAGACAATTTCTACAGTAGTATTGAAGCTTATTTAGAAGGAACAAGTCCTCTAAACAAATACAAATAATCATCTTATTTCAGCATAAAATACATTCCGTAATTAACAAAATCAATTACTTTTACACCTCCTAAAGAGGGAAATTAAATCTATTAAAATTAAAAACTAAAAAATGGGAATATTTTCTGCTATTCTTGGCAACGCTGGTTCTGTAAGTCAAGATGATTTACTTAAAAAATACGGACAACTTTTAACAGATAATGAAGAAATTGAAATGGGTTTTAAATTAATCCGTGACACTTTTATCTTTACGAACAAACGATTGATTCTGGTTGACGTACAAGGTATCACAGGAAGCAAAACAGAATACAAATCTATTGCTTACAAAAGCATCACACGTTTTAGCGTTGAAACTGCAGGAACTTTTGACTTGGATGCCGAATTGAAAATATGGGTTGCAAGCGAGACAAGCCCAAGTATTGTAAAACAATTTACAAAATCTGTAAATGTGTATGATGTACAAAAAGTGCTGGCATTTCATGTTTTAGGTTAATCTTTAAAATAAAAAACCCGATAAATTCATCAGAAACTTATCGGGTTTTACTTTTCTATTAGAAATTATTATTTCTTTTTAGTAGTAGTTTTTTTCGTAGTTGTAGCTTTCTTGGTTGTTGTTTTTGCTGCCGGAGCAGTATTTACAATTTTCTGTTGCACATAAGGTTTGTACAAACCATCTTTTTCAGCTCTTTTCTTAGCATCTTCAGCTCTTTGTTTTGAATCTGGATGCGAACTCATCATCTGATCGATAAAAGAAGCTTCGGTTCCTTCGCTCATTTTAGCCAAAATTCTAAAAGCAGATTCTTCTGCATTCACATCATAACCATTCTTTTTTAAGAAATTATAAGAATATAAATCAGCCTGAGCTTCCTGTTTACGGCTAAATTTACTATCTATTATCGCACTTCCAATTTTCCCTAATTGACTATCTGTAACGGTTGCAATTGTTGTAGATTGTGATGCCGCTGCATCCATTAAAGCTTCTTTTTTATAAGCCGCTTTTATAGCATCTTGAGAATCATGATTGGCTACGTGGCCAATTTCATGACCAATTACAGCAAGCAATTCATTATCGTCCATAATATCCATTAATCCTGTATAGACACGAACACTACCGTCAGCAGTTGCAAAAGCATTCACTTCTTTTAGCTTATATACTTTATAATTTAAAGTAAATCCATCGCCAGCAGTATATTTACCAAAAACCCTGTTCAACCTTAGCGTGTAAGGATCTGTTGCGCTTGCAACTTCATGCTCTGTATCCATTTTATCTACCGCAGCTTTAGACAAAGCAGCTGCATCAGCATTACTAAACGTAAAACCAGTAATCCCCTTTTGAACAGCTCCAATGGCTTTATCACCAAAATTAATCTGCGCATTCATTTTAGTAAAACCAAAAGTGGCAAACAAAACTCCCAATACAATAAATTTCTTTTTCATGTTTTATATTATTACAATTTAACAACAAATGTACTACAAATCAAATATCGTTTTTATTTCGTTAAGCTAATTTTTTAACAATTAAAGATAAAAATTTTAAACGAGTAAAAACCAACCTTCTACCATAATTATTCCTCTTTTTCAAATTAACAAACAAAAATTATATTTTTCAAACCTCATCATGATTTAAAAACGATAATTTAACATCAAGACAGAAGTATCTTCAAAAACACTTTTTAAACTATAAACAAATCCATATCAAATTAAATCTTAAACGAATCTCCAAATAAACTACATTCCTTATCTTTGTGTTTTGAATATTGATATATGGAAACAGTCGTTGAAAATGTACCAATTGGAAAACCTAAATGGTTAAAGGTTAAACTTCCAATTGGCCAAAAATATACTGAACTTCGTGGTTTAGTCGATAAATATAGCTTAAACACCATTTGTACCTCAGGAAGTTGCCCAAATATGGGTGAATGTTGGGGCGAAGGAACAGCTACTTTCATGATTTTAGGAAACGTTTGTACTCGTTCGTGCGGATTTTGCGGTGTAAAAACTGGAAGACCTGAGACGGTAGATTGGGACGAACCTGAAAAAGTAGCACGTTCGATTAAAATCATGAACATTAAACACGCTGTTATTACAAGTGTCGACAGAGATGATTTAAAAGATGGGGGTTCTATTATTTGGATTGAAACTGTAAAGGCAATTCGTAGAATGAACCCAAACACTACGCTTGAAACTTTGATTCCGGATTTTCAAGGAATGGAAAGAAATCTGGATCGAATTGTAGAAGCAAACCCAGAAGTAGTTTCTCATAATGTTGAAACGGTGCGCCGTTTAACTCGCGAAGTACGTATTCAGGCTAAATACGATCGTAGTTTAGAAGTTTTACGTTATTTAAAAGAAAAAGGAATTAACAGAACCAAATCTGGAATTATGTTAGGTCTTGGAGAAACTGAAGAAGAAGTTTTTCAGACTATGACAGATTTACGTAATGCGAATGTTGATGTTGTTACTATTGGTCAATACTTACAACCAAGTAAAAAACATTTGCCGGTAAAAGAATTTATAACCCCTGATCAATTTGCTAAATACGAAAAGTTTGGTCTTGAATTGGGTTTCCGTCATGTCGAAAGTGGACCATTAGTACGTTCGTCATACAAAGCACAAAAACACATATTATAAAAGGTTATTTGTTTAACTGTTTAATCGTTTAATCGCATTGATAAAACGATTAAACAGCTGAACGATTAAACAAATAAACAAAATATTGAAAACTAGAATAGCTATTAATGGTTTTGGAAGAATTGGCAGAAATTTATTTCGTTTACTTCTAAACCATCCTGAAATTGAAGTTGTTGCTATAAATGACATCGCCGACAACAAAACTATGTCACATTTAATTAAATATGATAGTATTCACGGTGTTTTGCCTTTTAAGGTGAGTCATGATGAAACAGGAATTATTGTTAACGATAATCATTACTTATTTTTTCATGAAAAGAGCATTTCTAATTTAGATTGGAAAAGTCACAATATTGATTTTGTAATTGAATCTACAGGAAAATACAAAACGCACGAAGAACTAAATGCGCATATTGAAGCTGGAGCAAAAAAAGTAATCCTTTCGGCTCCATCAGAAGTTGATACTATTAAAACAGTTGTTTTAGGAGTTAATGAAAATATTTTAGACGGAAACGAAAATATTGTTTCAAACGCAAGTTGTACCACAAACAATGCTGCCCCAATGATAAAAATCATTGATGAACTTTGCGGAATTGAACAAGCATACATTACAACTATACATTCTTACACCACAGACCAAAGTCTTCACGACCAACCACATAAGGATTTACGCCGTGCGAGAGGCGCAAGCCAGTCAATTGTTCCAACAACTACAGGTGCAGCTAAGGCATTAACGAAAATTTTTCCTAAATTGCATGAAAAAATCGGAGGTTGTGGAATTCGCGTTCCTGTTCCAGATGGTTCATTGACAGATATAACGTTTAACGTAAAACGTGCTGTTACAATTGAAGAAATTAATAAAGCATTTGAAGAAGCCTCAAAAACAAATTTAAAAGGAATATTAGATTACACCGAAGATCCTATCGTTTCTGTTGATGTAATTGGCAATACACATTCGTGTTTGTTTGATGCACAACTTACCTCTGTTATTGACAAAATGGTAAAAGTTGTGGGTTGGTACGATAACGAAATTGGCTACTCATCAAGATTAATAGATTTGATTTTACTAATAAGAAAAACATAAAATTCATTGTAAAAGCATTGCCATACATGAAATACCACCTTTTTATTGTTGTATGTTTATTACATTCATTTTTGCACTCTCAAAATAAAAAGAGTGCAGATAGTGTTTCGTATTACAACAAGATGGTAGATAGCAATCTTAACAATAAAAAATACGACAAAGCAGTTTTTTACACCAAAAAGTCAATTGATTTTTGCGAATCAACTCACAAAAATGAGAATCTAGCCAATCAAACTTTTAAGCTTGGTAAAATTTACTACAATCAAAAAAAATACGAAGAAGCGCTTAAAAACTTTCACAAAAGTGTTTCCTTATTTGATAATATAAGACCTACTTGCACTAAAGTTTTGGCATTGCATTATATTGGAGTTACCAATACAGCGCAAGGAAATTATGAAACTGCCGACATTTATTACAAAAAAGCCGACAATCTTTTAAATCATTTAAAAATTACGGATAGCGCAGAAGTCTTAAACTATCAAAAAGCGATGGCGTTAAAGACAAATCAAAATTTAGCAATGGCAGCTAAATCTTTTCGCGAAATCACAAAAAAACCAGATAACCCTGCTATTATAAAAACCAAAATTGATTCTTATTATCAACTAGGTTTAATTGAATCTCAACTTAAACGAAATGATTCGGCTATTATTTATTTTGATAATGCTTTAGATTATAATGCTAAAACGAATAATCTGGCTCAAAAATCAAAAATCATTTTTGCAATAAGCCAATACTACAAGCAGAACAAAAATTATGATCTTGCCTATTCTTATTTAGATGAGCATTATCAAATAGAAAATTATGTTTTAAAACTAAAAAATGCCAAATTAGATTTTAATGAATTTGAAAAATTCAAAAAAAACCAAACGATAAATAATACTATCAAACGCGAAAGCGAAGAGAAAATTCAATTAAAAACATATCGCTATTCTAAATTGGTTAGTATTTTGGCCATTGCACTTATATCGATTTTATCGCTCTTGAGTTTAGCTTTATATAAAAACAACATTATTCGAAATCAGAATAATTTACTTTTAAGAGAAAAAAATAAAGAGCTTATTCTAGCCAAAAATAAAGCCGAAAAAGCATCAAAAGCCAGATCAGAATTTTTATCTACAGTAAGTCATGAACTTCGAACTCCGTTAAATGCCATTAACGGAATTACACATTTATTACTTGAAGATAAACCTAAAAAAAGACAACTTAAGTATCTTGAATCCCTAAAATTCTCAGGAAATTATCTGACTACTTTTATCAATGAAATTCTTGAAATCAACAAAATCGATTCGACAAAAGTTGAAGTCGAGAACATAAGTTTCAATTTAAAAGAGTTACTTTTTAACATTCAGAGCTCTTTAAAAGAATTGGCAACTGCCAACAAAAACTATTTTAATCTAGAAATAGATGAATCTATTCCAGACAATTTAATTGGTGATCCAACCAAATTATCTCAAATCATATTAAACTTAATTAACAACGCTTTAAAATTTACTCAAAACGGACACGTTAATGTAATTGCAAAATTATATGCCGAGGAGGAAGATAATGCAACTGTTTACTTTGAAATTGTTGATACCGGAATTGGAATTCCAGAAGATAAACTACAAAGTGTTTTCGAAAGTTTCTCGCAAGGATCTATAGAAGTGAACAGAAAATATGGCGGCACCGGTTTAGGTTTAACTATTGTAAAAAAACTAATCGAACTTTTGGGCGGTGAAATAAAATTAAAAAGTGAGGTAGGCAAAGGTTCTACTTTTACCTTCAAATTAAACTTTAAGATTAACAAAGAACCGTTGGAAGTAATAGAAGAAGCAAAACCTTATAGCGATAAGCAATTGCAAAACAAATCGATTTTACTGATTGAAGACAACAAGATCAATCAAATGATAACTCGCAAAATGTTAGAAAACAAAGCGATTCAATGCGAGATTATCGACAATGGTGAAGATGCTGTTGAACTCTTGAAAGTAAAACGTTTTGATATGATTTTAATGGATGTTCACCTTCCTGGAATCAACGGTACAACTGCTACAAAACTCATTAGAGAATTTGATAAAACAACACCAATTATTGCTTTAACCGCAATTTCGCTCGACGAAAATAGGGATATGCTTTTGTCCTTTGGAATGAACGACGTTATTACAAAACCATTTGTTCCAGACGAATTCTACTGCATTATTGCTAAATTTTTTGATTAATTTTTTTTTTCAAATAACTAAATTTGCCTTTTCTTTTGCAATACCAATTGTAGCAATGGAACCTGAATTAAAATTTAAAAAATCTGATTCTACACCATCAGAAAAAATAAATCCATTATTAGGCATAAATGATTGAATAATTAATTTTGATCGTTCAGTAATAACTCCGGTGGTTGTATCAATTTGAGTTTTCTTACTAGCAAAAGGTTCTCTCACCGCAAACATCAATTGATTATCTTTTAACTTCACATATTTTTTACTTGAATCTTTGTTGTCTATAAATTTATTTATCCCAAAACTCATATTAAAAACAGAACTCAACCAACCTGTTGAACCTGATTGAGTCGAAACGATAATACCAGATGAAGAATGCTCTTCTGATTTATTATTAAAAGTTATTTTGTACCGAGCCGAAACATGAGAGGTTGCTCCTATAAAAAGATCATTAAAAGCTAACAATCTTTGCCCATCATTTAATTTAGCTTCTGCAAAAGAGGTCATTTTAGAGTTGTATTTATTTCTCATAACATCATCTACTGCTTTCAAAAAATTTTCATTATTAAAAGGCAGCAAAACTCCATCGAATCTTTCTTGATCAGGATTAACGGCAACAATTGGTATTTCACCAACATATTTAGCTGTATTCGCAACTAATCCATCCTGACCAACAGTAACAACAACTTGGTTTTCATTAAAAATAAAAGAAGGTAAAAAACCTCTTTCCACTATTTTATTTTTAACTATAGCCGACAAATTTCTCTGAACTTTTGAAAGAGAATCATGAAAAATTTCATGTTCTCTTTCATAATCAACAAAATCACCTCCTGAACGTTCTATATAAAACTTTGCTTGCGCTTTTGTATTGAATCGTTCAATTAAGGACTCCAATCTTGTTTTATTTTTTATAATTATCGCATATTCAATGCTCATCTTCTATCTTTCTTATCATTCAATAAGTTATCAAGTAACTCTGGACTAATATTTAAATTCCCTATTTTCCCAGCATTTTCAGCCAACTCCCTAAAGGCAAGTGAAATATTAAACTTTGGATCAGCATTATTATTCAATGCAGTTAGCATTTTCCAATCTAAAGTTTTATAAGGTTTTAAAGTTGTTTCCAAAACATATCCCTGGGTTTCAGCTTCTTTTCTTTCATTTTCAGTTTTTTGCTCTAATAAAACCTTTCGTTGATTTTCAATTGCAATATCTGCCTGAACTTTCATTTCACGAAGTTTTAATTCATTTTCTGCTTTTTGAACTTCCGTTTCTGCTTGCTTTTCTGCAATTTGCTTATTCTTTTCCTCAATTGCAATCTCCGTATTTAGCTCACTTTCTTTAATTTTTCGCTCTTGTTCAACCGCAAAGTTTCTTCGGGCATAAATTGCTTGATCTGCTTCTTGTTGCAAACTCTCTCTAGTTTGAGTCTCTAACGCCCTAGCCATCTCAGGATTTGCTTTAATTGCCAAAATATTAATACTCAATATTTCAATTCCTAACATAGTTATTGCGGTAGAATTAGAAAGTCCATCAGTAATATTAGTTTCAACAGATTTTGCAGAACGTATCGCTTCTTTTAAGCCCAATTGATGTATAAATGAAGATGTTGCTGTTTGAGCTTCGTTTACAATTGTTTGATTTAATTTTTCACTATCATCTTTCTTGTAAATACCATCACCATTTACAGTAAAATCTAAAACATCTGCTAATTGTTTTGGATTGCCAATTTTATAGGTAATCTGCCCTTGAATTGATACCGTTTGATAATCCTTTGTAGTTTCATTAAAAATAAATGGCAAATTATTACTTCCAATAGGAACAGCGGAAATTGAAGTTGTAGGAGAATAATAAAAAAAAGAAAGTCCTCTTCCCTCTTTTGAAACCTGTCCATTTTTAAACTTAATAACATAAGTCATCGAATCGAACTTAATAAAATTTATTCCAAACATTTTTTTTACGGTCTTAGTTAATAATTCATTCTGTAATATCGAAATCTAATAAAATCATTTAATCGTTAAACAACTCTTTTTACAAATTCTAAAATCGTAGCATCAAAATTTTGTCTATTAGCAATAAACGTACTTTTTATGGGCAAATAATACAATTGCGAAATTAAATTAGAATCCTTTAAACGAACGTAATCTTTCTCGGTTGTAATGATTTTTTTATTTTGAGCTTTTTTCTGAATCTCTTCTAAATCGGCATCGGAAAAATGATGATGATCTGGAAAAGTCAAACATTCATCCGTTTCATTTTTTAAATAATCAAAGAAAGGTTTTGGTTTTGCAATTCCTGCCAAAAGTATTTTTGGCTCTTTTTTAATTTCAGAAACAGCTATTTTTTCATCTTTGCTATAAATTTCATCATCATAATCGATAAAAGTAAAAAATATTTGCTGCGAGCAAGTCAGATTTAATTTCAAGCGAATTTCTTCTTGTTTTTCATTCGATAAATTGCTCGGGCATTTGGTAACCACAACAATATTGGCTCTATTGGCTCCACTTCTGCTTTCGCGCAAATTTCCTGTAGGTAACATAAAATCATCCGCATATAAATCATCAAAAGAAGTCAGTAAAATATAAAACCCAGCTTTTACTTTTCGGTGCTGATAAGCATCATCGAGTAAAATAATTTCAGGTTTCTCATTCTGCGAAAGCAATTGTGTAATTCCGTTTGTTCTATTTGCATCAACTGCAACTTGAATGTTTGGAAATTTTTGATAAAATTGAAAAGGTTCATCTCCCAGAATTTCAGCATTTGAAGTTGCATTAGCCAAAACAAAACCTTCCGATTTTCGTTTATAACCACGACTTAAAGTTGCCACTTTATATTTATCTGATAATAATCGGATTAAATACTCGATTTGAGGTGTTTTTCCCGTTCCGCCAACACTTAAATTTCCAACAGCAATAACTGGAACATTAAACGATGTTGATTTTAGAATTCCTTTATCAAAAAGAAAATTCCTAACTGTAGTAATGAATCCGTATAAAATAGCGAACGGAAAAAGTATTTTTCGAAGTACATTCATTTTACGAAAGTATAATATTTTTCGTTAATTTGTTTGATGAATTTGTTGCAGGTTTTACGTTTCAAATTTTGTCCATCAATATCGAACTTGAAACAAGTAAAACCTGAAACCTGAAACTAAACGAAAAAAATGAAAATCAAAGATATAATAGAAGTTCTGGAACAAATGGCACCATTGGCTTACGCCGAAGATTTTGACAACGTTGGTCTTTTGGTCGGAGATTCTGAAACAGAAAGTTCCGGAGTTTTAGTTTGTCACGATGCTTTAGAAAATGTAATCGACGAAGCTCTTGCTAAGAATTGTAATTTAGTGGTTTGCTTCCACCCGATTCTTTTTTCGGGAATTAAAAAAATTACAGGAAAAAACTATGTCGAACGCGCCATTTTAAAAGCGATTAAAAATGACATTGCTATTTATGCCGTTCATACCGCGCTTGACAATCATTCGGCTGGTGTAAATAAAATTTTCTGCGATGCTTTAGGTTTGGTGAATACCAAAGTCTTGATTCCAAAACAAAATTTCATTCAAAAATTAGTTACTTACACTACTCCGGACAACTCAGATAAAGTTCGAAATGCAATGTTTCAAGCCGGAGCCGGAACAATTGGTAATTATGACAATTGCAGTTTTAATACCGAAGGTTTTTTTACTTTTCAAGGAAACGAAAACAGCAATCCTGTAATTGGCGAAAAAGGAAAATTACACACGGGAACCGAAATAAAAATTGAAGTTGTTTTTGAAAAGCATTTACAATCTAAAATTTTAAAAGCCCTTTTTGCGAATCATATTTACGAAGAAGTTGCCTATGAGATTTATGATTTACAAAACGCTCACCAAAATATTGGTTTAGGAATGATTGGTGAATTTGAAACTGAAATGAATGAAAAAGAGTTTCTGCATTTTGTAAAAGATAAAATGATTGCCGACGGAATTCGCCATTCGGCCTTTATAGGAAAAAAGATCAAGAAAGTAGCTGTTTTGGGAGGCTCAGGAAGTTTTGCCATAAAAAATGCAATTATGGCTGGAGCCGATGCTTTTTTGACTGCCGATTTAAAATACCATCAATTTTATGAAGCTGAAAACCGACTACTTTTAGCCGATATTGGTCATTTTGAGAGCGAACGCTATACAAAAAACTATATTGTTGATTATCTTCGAAAAAAAATCCTTAATTTTGCCATCATTTTATCAGAAGAAAATACAAATCCAGTTAAGTACTTATAGAATATGGCGAATACGAAAGAATTAAGTGTTGAGGACAAGTTAAGAGCAATATACGATTTACAGCTTATTGACTCTAGAATTGACGAAATCAGAAACGTGAGAGGTGAACTTCCTTTAGAAGTGGAAGATTTAGAAGATGAAGTTGCAGGTTTAAGCACGCGTTCAGAGAAACTGAAAAGTGAACTTGAGGTTATTGAAGATCTTATCAAATCGAAGAAAAACGCGATTGATGAGCACAAAGAGGTTATCAAAAAATACACAAAACAACAAGAATCAGTTCGTAATAATAGAGAATTTAACTCTTTGACTAAAGAGGTTGAGTTTCAAGAATTAGAAATTCAATTGGCTGAAAAGCAAATCAAAGAAATGAAAGCTTCTATCGAGCATAAAAAAGAAGTTATTTCTAACTTAAAAGAAAAACTTGACGCTAAAAGCTCACATTTAAAACATAAAAAATCTGAACTTGACGCTATCATGGCTGAAACTCAAAAAGAAGAAATCTTCTTATCTGAGAAATCTGCTGAGTATTCAGGTCAAATTGAAGAAAGATTATTAGCTGCTTACACTAGAATTAGAACTAGTGTTCGTAACGGTTTAGCTGTAGTATCTATCGAAAGAGGAGCTTCTGCAGGATCATTCTTTACAATTCCACCACAAACTCAAGTAGAGATTGCTTCTAGAAAGAAAATCATTACTGATGAGCACTCTGGAAGAATTTTAGTTGACAGCGCATTAGCTGAAGAAGAAAAAGAAAAAATGGAACAATTGTTCTCTAAATTCTAAATACAAGTCCCGATTTAATCGGGACTTTTTTTTTCTGTTTTTGCCACAGATTAACAAGATTTTATAGATTTTACTAATCTATTTTTTTCGCCACGAATTTCACGAATTATCACGAATCAATTAGTGACAATTCGTGAAATTCGTGAAATTCGTGGCGAAAATTTTTACTAATCAGTCAAAATCTTTTTATCCCAATAGCGATCGGGAGTGGCAAAACATTTTTTACCTTTAGAAAAAAAATTAAGTTTTGGGAATTAAAAAAGGAATTCGTTTCATTACATTAAAATCGGTTGGGTCATACATTAATTTTCTAAGTTATGTTCGTCCTCAAAAAGCTGTTGAACTTTCGTATGCGCTTTTTAGTCAACCTAGAATTGGAAGATTACAAGAAGAAAGTTTACCCAAAGTTTTAAGAAATACAGAAAAAGAAACGTTTCATCATAACGAGCATCATTTTCAGACTTATATCTGGAAAGGAAACGAAACCAAAATCTTGCTTGTTCACGGTTGGGAAAGTAATGCTGCTCGTTGGAAAAAAACCTTACCTCATTTACAAAAATCAGGAAGTACCATAATTGCTATCGATGCTCCGGCTCACGGTCAAAGTAGCGGTAAAGAATTCAACGTCCCTCTATATGCTGAATTTATTAATAAAGCGGTCGAAAAATATCAGCCTACAATAATTATCGGACATTCGATTGGAGGCGCAGCCTGTGTTTATCACCAATATTTGTTTCCAAATACAAGTATTAATAAAATGGTGATTCTTGGAGCGCCATCAGAATTAAAAACGTTAATAGACAATTACATTTCGATGTTGAGTTTGAACTCTAAAATGTTTTCGCTTTTAGAAAGCAAGTTTATGAGTCGTTTTAATTTTAAACTCGAAGACTTTTCCGGGCAAAAATTTGCATCTCAATTTAATGTTTCGGGATTAATCGCTCACGATACATCTGATACCATTGTCGCTTTTGATGAAGGAAAAAAAATAGCCAGTAACTGGAAAAACAGTCAGTTTATAGAAACCATAGGCCTTGGTCACGGCATGCATGATGATCAATTATATGATAAGGTGATTGAGTTTCTTTTTTCTGAAGGGTCTAAGTAATAAAGGCTCAAAGTAGCAAAGGTTCAAAGGTACAGAGGTTTTTTAAAACTGAATAACTTGTATAATTCAACAGTCTGAAATCTAAAGTCTGAAATCTAAAATTCTAAGAAGTCTAAAATATGATCGCCGTAATTTTTGAAGTAATTCCTAATGAAGGAAAAAGAGAAGAATATCTTGATATAGCAGCAAGTTTGCGACCTGAGTTGGATAAAATAGATGGTTTTATTTCTATCGAAAGATTTCAGAGCTTTAGTAATCCAGAAAAGGTTTTATCATTATCTTTTTGGAGAGATGAAGAAAGTATTCAGCAATGGAGAAATCTTGAAATGCACCGTTACGCCCAATCAAAGGGTAGAAATGAAATTTTTAAAGATTATCATTTAAGAATTGCTCATGTTGTTCGCGATTATGGAATGTTTGAACGAAAAGAAACACCTGAAGATAGTTCGGAATTTCATTCTTAATAAAGGGACAAAGTTGCAGAGGTTCAGAGGGACAAAGGTTTTTTTTAGATTCTGAAGTTCTGAGGTTCTAAGTTGCTAAGTCTTTTTTTTAGTGAATAAAGCCATTACTTTGTGTGCATATTAAAAGAACAAAATCCGCTTAAATCCGCTTCTTTGCAAAGCAAATCCGTGTCATCCGCGTTCTATAAAACGTTTGTGAAGATTTTGTTCCTCAAAAAGACAAAATTGTGTGAAATTTATAATCCAACAATCTAAAGTCTGAAATCTAAAATTCTAAGAAGTCTAAATTTTGCTTACTTTTGCACTATGGAAGAGAATTTAAAACGTCTGAATAAATTTATTGGTGAAACAGGATATTGTTCTCGTCGTGAAGCTGATAAACTTATTGAAGAAGGACGCGTGACAATAAATGGTGTTGTACCAGAAATGGGAACTAAAGTTTCGCAAAATGACGAAGTGCGTATTGATGGAAAATTGATTGTTGAAAAACATGAAAAATTGGTTTACCTGGCTTTTAACAAACCTTTTGGAATCGAATGTACAACGAATCTTGAGGTACGAAATAATATTGTAGATTATATTAATTATCCTAAACGTATTTTTCCAATTGGAAGATTGGATAAAGCCAGTGAGGGTTTAATTTTTATGACTAATGATGGTGATATTGTAAACAAGATTTTACGCGCCAGAAATAATCACGAAAAAGAATATACGGTAACGGTTAATAAACCTATTACGGAACGTTTTATACAACGTATGGGAAATGGTGTTCCAATTCTTGATACGGTTACCCGAAAATGTAAAGTTGAACAGATTAGTAAGTTCACGTTTAAAATCATTTTAACGCAAGGTTTAAACCGTCAAATCCGAAGAATGACAGAATACTTAGGTTATGACGTTACTGCGCTTAAACGAATCAGAATTATCAACATATCGCTTGATATTCCGGTTGGTCGTTATCGTGACTTGACTGATGATGAAATTAAAGAATTAAATCATTTAATTGAACCATCTAGTAAAACTGAAGAAGCGAGTTTACCAAAACCTGAAGCTCCAAGACGAAGAACTGATTTTATCTCGAAAGATGATGTTCCAAAACGAAGAACAGATTTTATTTCAAAAGATGATCCGAGATTTAAGAAAAAAGGGGATTATTAAATTGATCTCAAAAAAATACCCTTTCGCAAAAACGAAAGGGTATTTTTTTTATTTGTATTTGAAAATATTATTCTATTAAAACCATCTTCTTCTTTTAAACAATAAAAAACCAACGGTAGACAAGATAACCGATATAAATAGTAGAATCCAAATACCATATTTGCTTTCTTCCAGACCATTTGGTACGTTCATTCCGTATAAACTGGCGATTAAAGTAGGAATCATTAAGATAATCGAAATCGAAGTCATTTGCTTCATAATATTATTCATATTATTGGATATTACAGAAGCATAAGCATCCATCATTCCTGTTAAGATGTTGCTGTAAATATTTGCCGTGTCTTGCGCCTGACTTATTTCGATATCTACATCTTCTAATAAATCGGGATCAAAATGCTCTCTGTGGGCTTTAAGATTTTTTATTCGGTGAAATAAAACATTATTCCCTTTAAGTGAAGTAATAAAGAAAACCAGACATTTTTCTATTTGCAAAAGCGCCTGTAACTCTTCATTCTTGATCGACTTTTCTAAATTATCTTCTGCCAGTTTTATCTTTTGATTGATTTGTTTCAAGTATTTTAAATACCAAATACTTGATGACAACAACAACCTTAAAACCAAGTCAAAATTATCTTTTATAGTTATATTTTTTCGTTTGGTGTATTGTACAAAATCTGCAACTATTTCGGTTTTGTAAAAACTAATGGTAACACAAACATCATCTTTAAAAATCAATCCAATCGGAATAGTCTGAAAAGGTAATTTGACATCATTACTTTTTATTGGAATACGCATGATAAACAAATTCCATCCATCTTCAGATTCCATACGAGGTCTTTCGTCGATATCTTCAATATCATTATAAAAGGCTTCTGGAATTTGAAGTTCTTCCAGTAAATATTTTTTTTCTGTTTCTGAAGGAGATTCAATGTTGATCCAGCAATTTGGAGTCCATTCTTTGATCTCGATTAATCCGTTATTGTTTTTGTAAAAGGCTTTCATTTAAAAATTGCGGGGTTTAGTATAGCAATTTGAAAAAGATCAAAAGCTATTTAATTAATTACTAACGAATAATAATCGTCCATTGGAGAAGTTTTTTTAAAGTGTTGCAAAAGTATCTTTTATTTTTCTAACCAAAAATAATTAAACATTAAAAAACCACCTTAAATACATTATTAAGACGGTTTTTTAATTTTATTACTTATTATTTACAAACTCATAATACAAGGCTTTTGAAAGAAATGATTTATTTTGATATTCGTCAATTTGTTCTTCTCTCTTAACTTCTTCTAATTGACCATTTAAATGATTCTTAGAAAAATATTCCCTGCGGGCTTCATCATTAAAATTTAAAGTACTCAAGAACATAGGCTCTGCACATTTATTTACTGAGATATTATAATTTGTTATCAAATTCCCCCAGTTTACAAAACTGCATATTAAAACTGTTCCGTAAAAATACCATACCATTTGATTTGCCAAATAAGCATTTGTTTTTTGTTTTGTGATTTTTAGAAAAACAAAAACTAAGCCTATAATTGCTAAAACCAGAAAAGCATAAACACCCAATCGTTTATAAGTTAATCCTTGAACGGCGATATACTCGGAGTTTTTAATGAATGCACTTACGATTAAAAGTCCGTTTAAAACGATCCAAATTTTGGCTAATTTTTTAAGATTAGCCGCTTTTTTATCAAAGTTAAATCCTCCTTTAAAATAGAATAATATTAAACCTACTGCCATAATAATCGAGAAGATTACTGAATTTACTCTTTCGTGAGTATCCGCACTTAAGTTTGGATTCTTTACTACTTCAAAAAACTGTTCGTAATTATAGGTTATTATAAAAACCAAAAGCATAAAATTTAAAAGTACTAAAGTTACCTCGCCACTTTTTCTTTCAAAATCGAGATCAAGAAACGAAAATGTTTGCTGATTTTTGATTTCGGCTATATTATCGAAATCATTATTCAGCAGTTCGTTTTTTTCATAGCAAACTTCGGGAACCCAATAATTCCAAAAACTGAAAGAAATATAAAATCCTAAAATCCCAATTAACACAACTTCTACAATATCAATATCTAATGTATAATCTGTCAGTAATGATGAGAAATGAGAACTACCAAATGAGTACGCGGTAAAAAAGACAATTAAAAAGATGGCTGGAATAATAAAATAAGCCACTAACTTTTTAGCAAAGTTGTTGTGTATTTTTCTCTCTGGAAGCCATTGGCTGAACATAAAAACCCGCCCCAATGTGGTAAATGCGTTCAGGAATACAAGTGGAAAAATCTGCACTATTTTAAGTTTTTTATCCTGAGTTTTAAACTGTAAAAAAAGAACAGACATTGACAAAGCCAAAAAAGAAGCAAAATCTCCGTACCAAGCAAAGGCCAAACAAGACAGAACTGATGTTACAACAAGAATTAAATGTGTTCGCTCTGTAAATCGATCCTGAAAGAAATAACATATCAGACCGGTTAATAATAGTGCAAAAATAGCGAGGTTTACTCCTATTGACTCGTTGTAAAAAAGCAGTGTAAAAATCAAACTGCTAGCTAAAATAATTTGGTATTTTTTCATGTTTTTAGTTTTTAAAAGCACTTTGCAATTCAAAGTATTTAGGTAAAAAAATATAGTTATTACGATTTCATTAATTTTTCAAGGTAAGATAGGTGCTCTTTAAAGGCTGCACGTCCTCTAGGTGTAACTTGGTACGAAGTTTTAGGCTTTTTACCCACAAACTCTTTTTTGACTTCGATATATTCAGCTTTTTCAAGTGCCGAGGAATGACTGGCTAAATTTCCATCTGTGATATTCAATAGATTTTTCATCTCGGTAAAATCAACCCATTCATTAACCATCAGAATGGACATAATACCCAATCTAACACGGCTTTCAAAATCTTTATTTAGTTTATCAATAATTCCCATTATTTGGATTATTTATATTTTTTGAACATTATTAATCCGTACAAGATATGCAAAATACCAAAACCAATGATCCAAAAAACTAAACCATATCCAATATAAAAAAGAGAAATAAACCCCAGAACTAACTCGCAGAATCCTAAATATTTAATATCCGAAAATGTATATTTTTCGGCATTTATAAGTGCTAAACCATAAAAAATTAAAGTTGCCGGCGCTACGAAACCATAAATTTGATGGTACAAAAGAGCCAAACAAAATATTCCTCCTGCCAAAAGCGGAATAGTTAAATTAAAAAGCATTTTTTTTGTCGCTGACGTCCAAATAGGTAAATCGTATTTTTTGCTTTTTCTAATAGTAAAAAGTAGTCCAAATACAAAAGCACAGATTAAAATAATAACTCCTGTAACAAACAACTGAGAAACCAAACTTGCCGGGACATAAATTTGTTGTCCTCCAAAATACTCGATGCCGTTTGCTTTGAATAATTGAAAAACATATAATCCGCCTATTAAAGCTGAAAGTCCGGCAAATACTCCTGAGAGTCCGCTTAGGGATATACATCTTGAAGAACGTTCCATCATGGAACGGATATGCGCTAAATCCTCTTGGTGCTGTTGATTCATAATAAAAGTACTTTGTATTGCAAAGTTATATTTTATTTTGAATTGACAAGCGTTAAATTGATTTTTTTTATCTATAAAAATTTAAAATCATTACAAGAATGAGACTCATTTACAATCTGGTTTGCATGAGAGATAGAGCCGACTGTATTTGCGAATGGCGCACATAAGCAGAATTTTAAATAATACCTGCTGTAAATGCGGTCACACCCAAACTTTATAAAACAACAAAGCCTACTCAATTGAATAGGCTCTGCTTATATTTATTTGAAAAAATTATTTTTTCGCGCTTCTCATTTTTCTTGCTAAAAGCGTATTTTGAAGTAACATTGCAATTGTCATTGGTCCTACTCCACCAGGAACAGGTGTAATAAATGATGATTTTTTGCTTACTCCGTCAAAATCAACATCTCCTTTTATAACATACCCTTTTGGATTTGAAGCATCTTCTACACGAGTAATTCCAACATCTACAATTACAACTCCGTCTTTAACCATATCTGCTTTTAAGAATTCAGGAACTCCTAACGCTGTAATAATAATATCTGCGTTTTTAGTGAATTCAGCTAAGTTTTTAGTTCGACTATGGGTTAAAGTTACTGTTGAATCTCCAGGATTTCCTTTACGACTCATTAAGATACTCATTGGGCGACCTACAATATGACTTCTTCCGATAACTACGGTATGTTTTCCGGCAGTTTCAACATTGTAACGCTCCAACAACTGCATGATTCCAAATGGTGTTGCCGGAATAAAACTTTCCATCTCTAAAGCCATTCTACCAAAGTTCGTTGGATGAAAACCATCAACGTCTTTATCAGGATCAATTGCTAATAAGATCTTTTGTTCGTCGATATGTTTTGGTAATGGCAATTGTACTATGAAACCATCAAGATCATCATCTTCATTTAATTCTTTAATTTTTGCCAGTAAATCTTCTTCGGTAATATCTTCCGGTAAGCTTACCAAAGTTGAATCAAAGCCAATTTGCTGGCAAGATTTTACTTTACTTCCTACGTAAGTTAAACTTGCTCCGTTTGTTCCAACAATTACAGCTGCCAAATGAGGTACTTTTCCTCCGGCATCTTTTATGGATTGAACTTCGGCTGCGATTTCGTTTTTAATGTCTTCAGCTGTTTTTTTACCGTCTAGTAGTTGCATTATTCTGTAGTTAAAATGTTTTAGATTTAAAGTTTCAAATGCGAAACTTAGATTAATTTATTATTCTCTTTTAATTAAAAAATTTAAGGTCTAAAATTCCAATTCGTTTTGAAACTTTAAACCTTAAATTATATTTTATTATCTCGGCATTCCGCCTGGCATTCCTTTCATACCTCCCATCATTTTCATCAAGTTTTTTCCGCCTGGACCTTGCATCATTTTCATCATTTTGCTCATTTGGTCGAATTGCTTCATTAACTGATTTACTTGCTCGACTTTGGTTCCGGAACCTTTTGCGATTCTGGCTTTTCTTTTTACGTCGATTATGGCAGGTTTACTTCTTTCGATTGGCGTCATCGAGTGAATGATAGCTTCAATATGTTTAAAAGCATCATCTTCTATTTCTACATCTTTCATGGCTTTTGAAGCTCCTGGTATCATTCCTACCAAGTCTTTCATATTACCCATTTTCTTTACTTGCTGAATTTGCGTTAAGAAATCATCAAAACCAAATTCGTTTTTAGCAATTTTCTTTTGAAGTTTTCTTGCTTCTTCTTCATCAAATTGTTCTTGTGCTCTTTCCACAAGAGATACAACGTCTCCCATACCTAAGATACGCTCGGCCATACGATCTGGATAGAAAACATCGATTGCTTCCATCTTCTCTCCTGTACCTACAAATTTGATTGGTTTGTTTACAACCGATTTAATCGAGATTGCAGCTCCACCACGTGTATCTCCATCTAATTTTGTTAAAATAACTCCATCAAAGTTCAAGATATCGTTGAAGGCTTTTGCTGTATTTACAGCATCTTGTCCTGTCATTGCATCAACAACAAACAATGTTTCCTGAGGCTCAATTGCTTTGTGTACACGTGCAATTTCGTCCATCATTTCCTGATCTACTGCTAAACGACCTGCAGTATCGACGATAACTACATTAAAACCGTTTGCTTTTGCATGTTTGATTGCGTTTTGAGCAATTTCAACAGGATTTTTATTTTCTGGTTCTGAGTATACCTCAACACCTATTTGATCTCCTACTACATGTAATTGATTAATCGCCGCAGGACGGTAGATATCACACGCTACAAGTAGTGGTTTTTTATTTTTCTTTGTCTTTAAAAAATTCGCAAGTTTTCCTGAGAAAGTTGTTTTACCAGAACCTTGCAATCCTGACATTAAGATAATGCTTGGATTTCCAGAAAGATTTACTCCTGCAACATCGCCACCCATTAATTCCGTTAGTTCATCTTTTACTAACTTCACCAATAATTGTCCTGGTTGAAGTGTTGTTAAAACGTCCTGACCAATTGCTTTTTCTTTTACTTTGGTTGTAAAATCTTTAGCAATTTTAAAGTTAACATCGGCATCAAGTAAGGCACGACGAACTTCTTTTAAGGTATCGGCAACGTTTACTTCTGTAATTTTACCGTGCCCTTTTAATATATGGAAGGCTTTATCTAACTTATCACTTAAATTATCAAACATACTATTTTCTTTATTTGAAGTGCAAAGATAATCTAATTAGACATTTCAGGCAATTTTTATTTAAGTACAAAGTACGTTTTGATTTTACCGCAAAGTGCGCGAAGTATTACGCAAAGTTCGCTATGTTTTTTGCTCGCAAAGTCACGAAAGCGCAAAGTTTTTTTGTTTCACGCAGATTTAAAAAGGTTTATGCGGATTGTAAAAATCTTTGTAATCCTTTAATCTGTGGCTATAAATATAAAAGGCGCAAAAGAAAAAACCTTTGCGCCTTTGTAACTTTGTCTTTGAACCTTCTTTAAAACTGAAAGTAAATAAAAGGCTGTGAACCCGCAACTGCGGTTGCATAAACGATCCAGTAAACGAAACCTAGAATTATTGCTTTTCCTATTAATGGTGTTTTATCAAAAACAAATTTCATTTTTGAGGTGATAACTTCTGGCAAGAAGTGCCAAACATATCCAAACAACATTAACAAAAACACATTTTTATATCCTATCACTATTGCTTGCCAATGTTCTGGCTCAAAAGTTAACTGCCCAATATTGTTGATTACTTGTATGGCTGTTTCGAAATCTCTTGCGCGGAAAAAGATCCAACAGAAAACTACAAAATGAAATGTGATTAAAATTGAAAAGAATCTCCATAAAAAATTTGGGCCTTTACCCTCTTTTTTAGACGGAAAAAATTCCATGAAAATTTTATGTACAGCTAATGCTAAACCATGTAATGCTCCCCAAACTATAAACTGCGCTCCTGCTCCATGCCATAATCCTCCTAAAAGCATTGTGGTAAATAAGTTAAAGTTGGTTACTAGAGTTTGATGTTTTTTCTTTGATAGCAAAAATGTTAAAGAGAATAATACAATTGCCCCAATTGCGATTCCTAACGGAATATAACTTTCGGCTACATTTGAGATTCCCCAAAGTAATAATCCGAAGAAGAATAAACTCGGGAATAAAAATCCTGCAAATGTTCCTTCTCTATTTCCTCCAATAGAAATATATAAGAAATCTTTTAGCCAAGTTGATAACGAAATATGCCATCTTCTCCAGAAATCTGTAATCGAAGTCGATTTATACGGCGTTCTAAAGTTGGCTGGTAATTTGAATCCTAACAACAATGCGATTCCAATTGCCATATCTGAATATCCTGAAAAGTCACAATAAATTTGAATGGCGTATCCATAAGATGCCATTAAATTTTCGAAAGATGTATAATTCATTGGCGTGTCAAAAACACGATCTACGAAGTTTATTGATATGTAATTTGAAATTACTGTTTTCTTAATTAATCCTCCAATGATTAAAAACAAAGCGTTGTTGACATCTTGCTTTGTCAAGTTTAATTTTTGATAAATTTGAGGTAAGAAATCTTTTGCTCTAACAATTGGCCCGGCAACTAACTGAGGGAAAAATGAAACGAAAAACAGATATTCGATATAATTTTTTGTTGGCTTAATTTCTTCACGATAAATTTCAATGATGTAACTCATCGACTGAAAGGTATAGAATGAAATTCCGACAGGAAGAAAAACATCATGAAGCTGGTAATTACCATGAAACATATCATTGAATGTCACGATCATGAAGTTCATGTATTTAAAATACCCAAGCAATCCTAAATTTAGGATTACACTTATTACAAGATAAATTTTCTTTGTGCTGTCTTTTGTTGCTTTATAAATAATCTGGCTCAAACCATAATCAACGACAGAGGAAAGTAGCAAGAGTAAAAAATAAATTCCGCTTGACTTATAATAAAAGAAAAGCGAAAAGAGAATAACGTATGTTAATCTTAAATAGAATGTTTTGCGTAAAAAAGCATACACAAAATAAAAAACCAGAAACAACCCTAAGAACAAACCTGTATTAAATAACAACTTTTCTTCTGGATTGTATATAAACCAACTTTTTGCTTGTTCTAAAGTAATTTCTCCAAAATTCTGAACAAACCAATTATTTATGCTATCAATTGTAATCAACTTAATTTTTTAATTTAAAATTATCGTATGCTTTTAAAAATGCTTCTGTAAACAAATTTCCTTGTTTTTCGTATCCTTTTTTAGAATAATGAACCCAATCCGGGCCAATAAGTCCTGTTGCTTTTAAACTTCGGATTCCGTCAAAACCACCAAATTCGTTGTATAAATCCCAAACGGCAAAACCATCTGTTTGGGCAGCTTCAATAATTGCTTTTGCATAATCACGTACGTAAACATTCGGTTTTCTTGCTTTTAATAAAGACGGTGGCGGCGTCATAACAATTATTGGAACTTCTATATTTTGTGCTTTTATATTGCTTATAAACTTTCGTAATTCGCTTATATATGCAGCGGCTTCCATATGATCATAACTTTCGTTTGTTCCCAATGAAAAAAGCAATAAATCCGGATGTAAGGCTTTTAATTGTTCAAAGAATAACGGATATTTATTGTAATCCGAGAATTTAGCACCATTTACTCCAATATTACTGTACATTAATCCTGGAGCATCTTTCTCTAAAATAATACCATTAAGCTCATATTTATCAGCATTTTTATTGGGTATCAAATAAATTTTATCCGATGCTTTATCTGAATGATAGGAATGGGTAAAAGAATCTGACTCAAGATCTAAAGAAACAAACTCTGAACTTGTAATGTTTTTGGGTCTTGTTTCATTCGTTACAATTTTTAAGGTTCTTCCTGCCCGAATATTATTTGACTTTAAATGATTATCTCTCTTGATTTCGGCAACAGAAATATTATACTTGTCGGCAATTGTCGAAATAGCTTCGCCTTTTTTAATTTTATGTGTAATAACCTTTCGCTCTGTAGACTGTATGGTTTTAGTTTGAGATGATGTAGCCAAATCAAACATATTCTCATTTTTGGGCGTAACAATATGAATGGTATTAAACCTGTATGCTGTATCTTTTATATTCAATTCAACAGCAAAACCTCCAGCATCTCTCCACAGGGCAATTCCGCTTAAACCAACTGGAACATTTTTGTAAGGATGGATATTTCTATAACTTTCCCAAGCCCTGTTTGAATAAAAACGCTCATTGTAAGAACCATTTGTTTTTGCTAACTGATAGGGGAAAACTAAACCACGACCTGCATTTCCAAATTTTTGCTGTAGATTCTTTCTAACTTCATTGGTCATTAAATCACTTTGAATATGAGAATCTCCAATATGTACAATACTTATTTTTTGATTATTATGATTTTCGTTCTCTTTTAATTTCTTAAAAAAACGCTCTAAGACTTTCGCATTATAAATTCTGTCTTCAGAAAAAGAATCAACTGTTGTTGTATCGACTTTATGAATCATGTTTTTTGTTATTGGCGGTGAATCTGTCTTTTGCGTTTTATCATTTGTTGCGAAAAAAAGACAACAAATGAAAATAATAAGTCTACTCATTTACACTATCTTTTTTTACAGATACGGAATCTGTTTTTGTTTTCCTGACTGCTTTTGGCTTACTACCATTAGTGTCTCTATTTTGGCGTAACACTTTATATTGCTCGTATCCTTTGTTTAGCTGATCGTATAATAGTTTACCAATAGCTTTTGCTCCGCGCTGATTAAAATGTGTATAATCTTTATTGGCTTTTGCCGGCGATTCGTCAACCCATTTTACCATTGATCCGTCGCCTCCCATTAAAGTGTATAAATTGACAAATCCGGATTCTGTATCCAGCGCATATCTTTTTTGCGCTTTCATTAAAGGAACTACTGCCGAGTCTGTTTTCATTTCCAGATCATACTTTGTAGATTTATCTGCTGTTGAAATAATCAATATTGAAACTCCTGGGAAAGATTCTTTAATTTTATTTACAGCCTTTGTCATTCCTCTTTGGTACCACGAATAATTCTTGGTTCCATAATTTAAAACATTGGTTCCGTAATGCAAAATGATCAAGTCATATTTCAAATTGTTATTGAATCCTTGCATTACATTTGCATTAAACATCGAGATTGGTAATCCTGAATTTCCTCTTTGAGAAAAATTATCAACGTGAACTCCTATTCCGTTATCAAAATTGAATCCATAAATTGGAATTGAATCGGCGTGTATAAAATTAGCTTTAAAAGCTTTTATGCTTCCCGAACTCACTTTTAAGGTATTTATTAAATTATTAGGAACCAGACTTTTTCTAAGTGTATCTTTCCCGATAATAAAATTCACATTTCCTTTTTTGTTTGCTCGTCCGTAAAACAATGTTGGATTATCTAATGTGTTCACATTTTTATTAAGTCCTGCTTCGTATTGAACCCAGGTTGTATTTACTTTATCATTGGCAAAAAACACGTGACCGTTTACTCCAAACGGACTAATTGGATTTTTGACATTTAAATATGATAATGTTTTCCAGTTTTTAGAATAGGTAGATTTTACAGAACCTCTCGATGCTGCAGATTCTGAAGTTATAGAAACAAAACCAACTCCGTTTCCTCCAAAGCGTTCCTGATAATTAGATCGAACGTCCTGTACGATTAAATCTCCATCTGTCATTGAATCTCCGTAGTAAGCGATTCTTACTTTAGATTGTGGATTTTTCTCGAGTTGATATAATTTTTCGTAAAAAGAAATCAGGTATTGAAATCCTTTATAATTATCAAAAGTTTCAGATGGAAATTCGATTCCTTCGGCTGGATTAAATGTAATTTTTTCTCCCGCTTCCTGCTTTTCACTTTCGCTAAGACTATCGCCTTTTTGAGACAAAGAGTCGTTTGCTACTGACTCTAAAAGCAAGCTGTCAATAAGTACATTTTTGGAATCTACTTTACTATCCGGAAAAATTTTATCTGGTAAGATTTGCTTGAATCCAATGAAAGCTACAAATGCTAATGCTACAATTGCAAAAGACTGAAAGAAATAAGATTTTGTATTCACTCGTGATAATAATTTTAAAGAATGGGATTACAAATAAGCAGTTGCGATTTTTGTCAATCCTAAAAAAAATACGTGCAAAGATAGAATTAAACATTAATTTTTAATCGTTTTTTGACGATTAAAATAAAAACAAAAAAAAGAGGTCAGATAAATCTAACCTCTCTCAAAAAAAAATAAAAAAACAAAGCTAATGATTAACTGAATTTTTAATGTTTTCTATTAAAAACCAGAACAAAATGTTCTTGATAATCTTTAATTTTTTTGTCTTATAATTTATTTCAATATAGCATATTGGAATGTTGGGTGACCTCTTTCTAAATCAGCTTTAGCACCACCTGTAAATTTCAATTTATAAACATTTCCAGCAGGATCTTTAATTACAAAGAAACGGTCTGTTCTCAATACAAATTGAGTCATTGGATTTCCGTCAGGACCAGGAGCACTTGTACTTCTCCAGTTTGATCCAATGTTTCTTTGATCTGCAGTAAATTTAGTATTATCAACATTTGCTAATGTAAAAGCCTCATAAGTAAATGCAGAAGTTAAAACTTGATACGCTTTTGCATTACCGTTTAAGTTGTTAGTAACATAATCTGGGTAGAAATATGGTACCATTGTCGCTCCATTAGGAATAACGTTTACGAAAGTTGTAAAGTTAATATCCCATTGATTTTTTTGTGGTTCAACATTTACTACTTTTTTATCGATTAGGCTTAAAAATGTAAAATTGTATGCACTATTTTTAGAAATTACAATTTCTTCGTGAGTAGTTGAAGCAATATCAGCATATTGAACTTTGTAGTCGCTTCCGCTTCTTAAAACTCTAATTTTTTTCCATCCTCTAGTGTCTCCTCCAGCAGCTCCTTCTTTTCCTAAAACTGGCGCAGCAGCAGCTGGTTTGTTCCCTAGGTAAAGTAAATATACTTTGTTATCAGAATCTGTAGATGAAACCGCAGCAATAGCCGTTTTTGTAATATCTCCTGCTGAATCATCAACTTGCTCAGGAAATCCTGTTCCTTGTGCAATAATCATCGTTTCATCTACAACCTGAACTTCGTCAATATTGGTACTTTTTAATTGTTTCGCAGCCATTTTCACAGAATTGTTCAAAACTACTCTAAAATCAGCACCTGAATAAAATCCTAAATCCCAAGAATTTCTAACTGCAGACGTCATTTTTCCACTGCTTAAATCAACATAAACTTGGTTTGGTTCTAATGGACCTCCAACTTCTGGTGACAAAGCTGTTCCTAAAGATGCTGCTTCGTTAAAGTTTAACTGAATTGTTTTATTACTTGATATCTGTCCACCAAAAGAAGTTCCTGAAATAGTAAAAACTACATTTTTAACCTCAGTTGCAGTGGCGTTTTTAATTTTATTAAAAGTAAACTCAACCGAAGTTGCATCTTTTGGAAATGACACTACTACTTTTTTTGAAGCTGCAGCAGGTGTTGTTGTATAATCTGTAGTATAAGCTACTGCAGTTTCAGTTACATCAAGAGTAATCGTTCCAGCAACAGGAGCTGGCTTAGAGAATTTTATTTGAACCGGTGTTGCATCACTTGTCAAATTATACGAAGCTTCTGCAAACGCAACAGCAACATCTGATTGCGGAGCATTATCGTCATTATTACATGCCGTAAAAGCAAGAAAGACGAAAGTAAGAATTAAGATAAAGTTCTTTTTCATAGTATTTAAGGTATTTAATATATTTAATTAAAATTTAAGTTATAAGTAAGTTTAAGAAAGTAAGAGCGTCCATATCCAAGCATCAAGGCTTGTGGACCAGCGGCATGAGTTCCTCCACCAGAAGCTCCACTACCTTGAGTAATCTGCACATTCGTAATATTGAATAAATTACGAGCTCCAAGTGTTACTTCAAATTGATTGTTAAAGAATGATTTTCGAACAGATGCATCCATCCAGCTGTATGGATTAATTTTGTTTAGATAAAACTCTGCCTCGCCTTTTTCATTGGTTCCTGTTGCATATTGCTGCTGTTGCCCATTGTATTTGTAATAAAGGGCAAACAGAGTATTCCATTTTGGAACATTGTATGAGATACTAGAGTTTAACTGTAAAGAATACAAGAATTTATCATCTGAAGTAATACCCAACTCGGCTAAATCAAGTTTTTGAGAAATTCCAACTAGAGCGGCTCCAACTTTTACATTCCAGTTTTTATAGGCATATTGCTCTGTGGTCGAAATATTCCACATTTTATATTTATTGATATTGATGTACTTATATTTTGAAGGTGTAATTTGTGTCAATACCAAATCAATTCTGTCATCAACATCTAAAAAAGTTACTGCTAAATTATTAGCAATCTGTCCTCCCGATTTTAAATCGCAAGTTCTTTTAAAACTTACTTCGTATGATGTACTATTTTCCGGAACTAAATTAGGATTCCCTTGTACGTTGTGATTAGAGTCAACAAAATAAGTATAAAGTTCATCAAAATTTGGAGTACGATATGATTTACCTAATGAGGCTCTTGCTTCTAATCCTTTTTTGAAAAGATATCTTAAACCTAACGAACTAGCGTATTGATCTTTAAAAGTATTTTGAATGGAGTAACGAAGTCCCGGACGAATTGAAAGTTTATCTGACAAGCTAATTTCTGCAACTGTAAAGATGTCATAATTTTCTAATCGCTTTCTAACATCTACAGACTGTAATCCATTATCTAAAAAAGTTCCCGCTGCACCGCTATAAAAACCATTTTCATTTGTGATTTCATACCCTAATTGAAAATCTACTTTTTTATTGTTGAAAAAATTACTTAATGTACCTGTAGAATAAAATACTTCTTTAGATTGATATGTAAATCTGTTATTGTTAGATTCTTTCTTTGTTTCCAATTGATAATCAAACAATTCAGCATCACGTTCCTGTTTTTGGTGTGATACAGAAACATTATAATTTAATTTGGAAAAAAGTTTTCCATTGGCATTCAAATGGTGATAAAAACGATTTGTCAAATAACGTTTATCTCTTGCAAAAAAAGTTTCAGGAAAAGGATAATTGTCTTGAGGAACTAACACTGGACTATAGAAATCAACATTTTCTCCGTAGTAATCAAATTTGTAAAAAATCTTGAAATTATCTTTCTGATAGCCAAGCATTGCGTTTCCAACCCATTGTTCTTTTGGCAGCCATGAATATCCTCGTAAATTATCATTAACTATATAATCTTTTCCTTGTTTATCATCATAAAAACCTTTAAAATCATTATGATTTCCACCAATATTAACGTACCAGTTATCATTAAATTTATGTCCTACTTTAAGGGACTGAATATGTCTTCCTTTATCGCTAAGTGAATATTCATTACCAACAGTTTCCTCCTGAATAGTTGCGCTGATATCCCATTTATTAGCCCCTCCTTTCTTTGTAATAATATTTAAGATTCCGGTCACGGCATTTGCTCCATGAGTAACTCCCATTGAACCTTCGATAATCTCGATGCGTTCTACATCGTCAAGATTTACCTGTGTTAAATCAACATTAGTTCCCATACCTGTATCACTTACTAAAGGTATATTATCAACTAAAATTTTAAAATACTGTGAATCTAATCCGAACATTGAAACCGTCGAACGTCCATCGCTTCCGCTATTCTGAACTGTAATATTTAAGTATTGATTTAAAACGTCTGATAGATTATTTGCTGCTAATTGCTTGATATCTTGTTTAGAAATTACGCGAACATTAAAAACAGATTTCTTAATAGACTGTGGTTCAATTTGTCCTGTAACAACTACTTCAGAAAGTTTTTCTCGCGATACAATGGTATCTTTTTGCTGAGCAAGAGAAATTTGACAAAAAACAAAAGCTGCAAAAAGGGTAAAATTTATTTTCATTATTTTTATTCAGTCTTAATAATGATGCAAATATATAACTATTTTTATTTGTTCTAAATAAAATCTCTATATTTGCAAAAAATTAAAACAAAACAAAAAATTATGATTTCAAAAAGCCTTTATTTATCGGCCTTTATGGCTTTGACTTGTGGTCTTGGTTTTAGTCAGGACAAGAAACAACAAGACATTAAATCAATTAAATCGATGTGTGGTTGTTACGAAGTGAAGTTTAATTTTACAGAAACTTTTAAATATCCTAAAGATTCTTTGACTTATAAATCTTCACCAACTAAACATGAATCAGCTTTAGAATGGGTAGAACTTTTAGAAGATACTCCAAACAAAATTGTAATGCAGCACTTATTAATCGTAAGTGACGATATGATTATTAAACACTGGAGACAAGACTGGTTATACGAAAACACTGATTTATATTCATATGATAAAGGAACTTCTTGGAAATATAAAAAATTAGATAAAAAAGCTGTTAAAGGTCAATGGACTCAAAAAGTATATCAGGTAGATGATAGCCCAAGATACGAAGGTTCATCAACTTGGGTACATGTAGATGGTAAGGATTACTGGGCAAATATTGCCGATGCACCTTTACCAAGAAGAGAGCAAACTATACGTAATGACTATAATGTTTTAAAAAGAAGAAACATTCACGAAATTACTGCTACAGGATGGAATCATGAACAAGATAACGAAAAACTGATCAGAGATGACAGTGGAAAAGATGTTTTGTTAGCACAAGAAAAAGGAATGGATGTTTATACTAAAGTACCAGACATTAAATGTATCGCTGGACAAAAATGGTGGGTAGCAAATAATGCGCTTTGGAAAAATGTTCGTGATAAATGGCAAACTCTTTTTGACAGACATAAAGATTTAAACCTTGAAGCTAAAGTTGACAGAAAAGCACTTTACTCTCTTTTGTTTGATCTAAAACCAACTGCTACTAAAGCAGAAAGTGATGCTATTATTGACAAATTTGTAAAATAAAATTGTTTGTGTTGGTTGTAAAAAAGCCGATAATCCTTAGATTATCGGCTTTTTCTTTTAACAAAAAAACCGTCTGAATTAAATCAAACGGTTAAATATATAAATTCACATAGTTCAAAATGCCGTTAAGACATTTATAGCCATTTTACAATTCGTTTTGAATTATTAAAGGATTGGCATTTATTTCGTCTACTGGAATTAACCATTGCCATCTCTTATCTCCAGCAGGAACAACAAAAACTCCTCCTACAATCGACGAATCATGATTTGCTCCTGTACGATCTAAACTAGAGTTTGTTCTTTTTAGATCAAAAAATCTAAAGCCTTCTCCCCACAATTCTATCCTTCTTTGTAATAATATTTCATCAACTAGGGCTTGTCCAGTATTTGTAGACAGTACATATTTAGGATCCCTTGCTTTCTCTAATTCAAAAAGTATATCAGCAGCATCTGCTTGACCCAATCTTGCTTTTGCCTCTGCTTCTATTAGATACATTTCTGCAGCACGCATATATGGCACATCACATCTACTATCACCAGTACTTATTGATAAAAATTTCTGACTTGTGTAAGGGAATTTAGAAAAATTACTCGCTAGCGATAAACCAGGATGTTTACCATCTACACTAAATATAGTTGATCTTACATCTGTTGAAGGGATTAAATTATACAACTTGCTATTAATTGCTTTTGGACATGAACGAATAACGGTCGAATTGTAGTTTCTGGACATATAAGCCCCAAAATTTCCAAAATATTCTGTTTGAACTTCATTAATATGACTACCCCACATCCACTCTCTATTATTATAGTCATTAAATCCTGCACCATATTCTGCAACAGACATTAAACTTATTCCTGTTCTAGCTTTTTTAGCATAATCTGCCGCAACAGCCCAATTACCTTGTGTTAATGCTACTCGAGCTTTTAGACCTTGCGCAACATTTAAATTTAAATGAGATTTGTTTGGTCTAGGATATCCTATTAATAAATTATTAGCTTCATCTAAATCTTTATTAATTTGAGCATACACTTCTTCTACTGTAGAACGAGGAAACTTTTCATTTCCAACTGTTAAGATAATAGGAACTCCTAATTGAGTATTATCTTGACCATTTACATATCGTTTGCTGTATAACTGTACCAATTGAAAATGACAAAATGCTCGATACAAAAGAGCCTGACCTTTTACAATATTTTTATCAGCAGTTGAGCCAATTGCCACATCTGTTGCATTTATTATTGTATTGGCATTTCGTATTATTCTATAATAGGTTCTGTAAGGATATCTAATATCCACAGCATTTATATTTTGCAATGCGCTCCAATTATAGACTGCTAAAAACCAACCATTTGTTACTGGAAAAACGATATCATCACCGGCAATGTCTGTTTGTTGCATTAAACCACCTAAACCTGATTGGCTCTGATCTTCATATCTTATATATAATGATCTATGAATACCATTTAATGTTGTCATTAAATTTTCTGTTGTCTTTGTCGCTGCATCATAATCTACAAATTCCGTTGGCTTTTTATCCAAGAATTCTTCTGAGCATGATGACAAAACAACCATCGAAACTGCACAAAAAAGCAGTTTTATATAATTTGATTTCATATTATCTAAAATTAAAAATTTAAGTTAAGTTCTAATGAGAATACTCTTGAAGGAATGTACCTGTTTTGAGTTGTACCATTAAAAGTTTGCGTTGGATCCATACCTTGACGTTTTGTAAACAACAATAAGTTTTCTCCATTAATGTAAATACTTGCATTATCAATAGATAATTTTGAAATCAGATCTGAAGGAAGCTTATAAGACAAATTAATTTGTCTCAACGCTAAATAATCTGATCCTTTTAACCATCTGTCTGAAGCAGCAGAAGACTGCGTATTTCTATTAATATCTAAACGTGGAACATCAGTAATATCCCCAGGTTTTTGCCATCTTCTAAATATATCAGTGCTAAATGCTGAACCATAATTATTTCCTGTTTGCATTAATTCTCGATAATTATTATCGTACATTTTACCTCCTATTTGGTACGAGAACATTGCTTCGAGCTGAATGCCTTTGTATTTAAGAGTTGTACCGAAACTACCAAACAAATCAGGAATTGCAGAACCTGCATAATGGTACAAAGCTTTATTTTGATCTGTCGTTACATTTACACCATTTACAACTCTTGCGGTTGGATCACTTGCCGTCATTAAATTTGGGTCGGCCACATATAGAGCATAACCATCTGCTGAATCAACCCCATACCAACTTCTTAACCAGTAATCATAAATTGATCTGCCTACCATAAGTTTTTTTGTAACATCGATAATTTCACTTTGTGGCAAACTTGTAATTTCATTATGAATCGTTGAAGCGTTAATATTTAATCCCCATGAAAAGTTTTGAGTTTTAAGAACTATACCATCTAATGAAACCTCAAAACCTCTGTTTACCATAGAACCAATATTTTCAACTCTATCATCTAATCCAGATGACAATGGATTTGGTACCGAAAAAATAAGTCCATCAGTACTTCTATTATAATACTCCACACTACCTCTTAGTCTGTTTTTAAACAACCCAAATTCAACTGCAATATCTCTTTGTGTATTAACCTCCCATTGCAAATTAGGGGCTGCTGCAGCATAAGTAATTATACCACCCTCATTCCCGTTATTATAGCCCAAACTATACGTTGCCTGGTTTATGTAGTAATTTAATCCTCCAATCTTTGTACCTGCGTCGTTTGTGTTATTGGTAATGTGAGAATCATTACCTACACCCCCAATAGATGCTCTTAATTTCAAGTCATTTACCCATGAACTTTCACTCAAGAAGTTTTCTTTAGTAAGTACCCAAGCTCCACTTAAAGACCAGAAATTCCCCCAACGATAGTCTTTATGAAATTTTGAAGATCCGTCTCTACGAAATGATGCGGAAAAAATATATTTATCCATATAGTCATATCCTACTCTCGAAAAATAAGATTCAGTAGCATAATTTCTTGTATACGATGTTAAATTTGTTGTAGTAATATAATCGACAAATTCTACAATATCAGGGACAACTTGCCCTATTTTTGTTCCTGTAGTAAATGCTGACGCATAATCAAAACTTTCGTGACCTAACAACGCTGTAATCGAATGATTTCCTAATTTTTTATTATAGTTCAACAACTGATTAAAAGTTGTTCCTGTTAAAACGCGATCCTCCTTAGACATCAAGCCTGTTGGAGCGCCATCCCCTATTAAAGTATTGTAGATGATGTTTCTATTAGAATACGTTTTATCAATAGAAATATTGGTGGTAAATTTGAAATCTCTTAAAAAAGCGATCTCAAAATATGTTCTTCCTGAAAGTGCTGTTGCTTTAACATTATCAGTATTATTTAATGTTTCATAAACTACGTTTCTACCGTTTGCCGCTCCAGATCCACGTGCAGTCGAATATACTTTGTTACCATTTACATCATACACATAATCTCCATTTGCAGTATGATCATGAACTGGATATATTGGTCCCATATATCTCATTGCGCGAAATGGGTTACTAAAAGAATTTGTATTCTCTACGCCGTCAACTCCTAAATTAGAATTAGTAAAGGTTGCTGAAAGATTAACACCTGTTTTAAACCAATCATTTAAACTTGTATTTAAATTTAGTCGACCAGTTGTTCTTTCAAAATCGGATTTTCTTAGATATCCATCTTCATTTAAATATCCTAATGAAGCAAAATAATTTGATTTTTCAGATTTACCCTGATAAGCAAAATCAACATTTTGACGAACTCCGGCTCTTTCTAATTGTTTTTCCCAATTCAAATCTTCAGGATACAATAGTTGTGCATCAGGATTTAGTTTTCCGTCAGTCCCAACAATACTTGCATTTGGCACATTAAAAGGGTTTGTTACCAATACAACAGGAACTCGACCAGATGCATAAGTGTTAGCAGCATCTATTTGTGCTTGTGTTCCCATCGGACGGCTATTTCTAATTGCTTCCCACTCCAGAGGATAATAATCGTAAGCATTTACTCTATCATAATCTTTAATTGCGCGAGAAGTCATACTTGTACTCATGTTTAAAGAAAACTTATCTTTAGACGATTTACCAGTTTTTGTTGTAATAATAATAACTCCGTTTGCAGCTTTCGAGCCATATAATGAAGTCGATGCAGCATCTTTTAAAACACTTAAACTTTCAATATCATTTGAGTTTATATTACTGATATCTCCCGCAAACGGAACTCCATCAACAATATACAACGGATTATTTGACCCATTAACAGAACTAAACCCGCGTATTCTCACTTCTGGTGCGGCACCAGGCTGTCCTCCTGAACTTTGAATTTGCACTCCAGATGTATTTCCCTCAATAACCGAAAGTGCATTAGTTAATGGTCTGCTTGAAAGTTGCTCTGATTTTATTTGAGTTGCAGATCCGGTGTAAGTAGATTTTTTTGTTTTACCATACGCAACTACTACAACTTCATCTAAATCTTTTCCATCTTCCTTCATAGTAGCATTAACAACAATTGAAGATCCAACTGTTATAGCCATATCTTTCATTCCCATGTAGGTGAACACAAGAATATCTCCTGTTTTAGCCTGAATAGTATATTTTCCATCAAGATCTGATTGGACACCACTCTTCGTGCCTTTGACTACGACATTTACATTTGGAATTGGTCCTAAGGCATCAGAAACGACACCAGTAATTTTTCTGTCTTGTGCAAATGTTAATTGCATAGCCAGAATACAAAAAAGCGTAATTAAGCCTTTTAATTTTTGTTTCATTATTATATCTTTTTTAGTTATTGGGAACGAACTTAAAAATTTAAAATAATTTTAACAAGAATAATATACCATTTAACAATATTAATTGTAATCTTTTTACATATAAAAAATTAATTACAAAAAGTATATATGTTAATATTTGGCTTTAAAAACAGAATCAATGCATAAAAAACAAAAAACAAAGTAAGAATTGTCTTAAATATTTGATTTTACAGAAAAACTACTTCCGATTTACTTTATGCAAAAAAAAACCGCCTAAAAATCAAATTAGACGGTTATTTAACCCTTATTTTTTACATATAGCTTACTAATTCAAACACGTAAAAAGAAAATATAAGGATAATATTTTTGAATAAAATCGTTTACATTTTATAATGTAAAAAGAAAAACCATTTTAATAAGTGAGAAATCAAAATTCCAAATATGAGCGAAAATTAATACAAATTAAAACGGTTTCCTATAAAAATTTCAAATTTAACGTAATAAAAATATTACAAATAAAAAACTTGCATTGTTACGCAATTAAGAAAATCATCTATTATTATTTATATCTGCTGGAATCAACGGATTTGAATCAATTTCTGCTTGTGGAATTTTCAAGAAAAACCTTTTATCATCAGCAATTAAACTAGCTGTAGTTGTTATTCGCTGATTTCCTGTTCTAAGAATAGGCCTTCTTAAGCGTTTTGCATCAAACCATTCCACTCCGTTTTCTGCATATAATTCCTTTCTTCTTTCTACAAGTATTTCATCAATTAAAGCGGAGCCTGTTACGGTTGATTTTACAGCATTTACATCTCTATTTTTTTGCAAAGTATACAGTAAATTATGCCCTCCGGCATCATCTCCAAGTCTAACTTTTGCTTCTGCTTCAATCAAAATCATTTCGGGAGTTCTAATAATGGCATTATCTCCAGTAAAACTAAAAGAGAACTTACGGGTTGTCCAATATCTATAATCATCTACATTAACAATGGCAGCGCTTTTTCTCTGAAAATAGCCCCTCACATCTGTAGGAGAAAACAAACTGACAAAATCACGATTAATATATGTTGCAGCGTATGGACCTGCCACATGATCTATCATTACGGCCGGTGCATTATAATAATAGTTCGTCTGATCTGCCCTTTGAGCACTTCCCCAAATCCATTCGATATTGGAGTAATCGTCAAAACCTGAACGATAACCAGCGGCATTTAAAACCGATGATGGGTTTCCTCCATAGGCGGCATTCGCAGCAATTGCAGCATCAGACCATTTACCCATTACTTGATAAACCTGAGCTAAAATGCCATTCGCAACATCTTTATTAATATAAGATTTTCCTAAACGTTCATCTGTTAAACCATCTACTGCTTTTCTTAGATCAGAAACAATAAATTCATACAGCTCTCCTACAGTTGACATTGATCCTCCTACGTTTGCGGGAGTGGTATAAATAGGTGGGGCAGGATAATTTATATCTACAGAATAGGAGGGACAAAATTCCAGAACTAATTGATGGTAGAAAAAACCTCTTAAAGCATATCCATAACTAACAAGTTCGTTTTTATCTTGTAAAGATAATGTTGTACTTTCTTCTACTCCTAAAATTAAGGCGTTTGCCTGATTAATCATATAATAACAGTAGTTCCAAGTAAAAGTGGTTCTTCTGTAGGTAGGTTCTCTGTTTGCATTTGAATAATCAAATCCAAACCAGTTATCAGTCTGAATCAAATCATTACCCTTGACACTTCTCGCAAAAAAAATGGAATTCAGACCAGCAGAGTCTGTACTTGTAAATTGCCCTCTAAATCGTCTCATTATTCCTGAGATAAATGCTTCAACTCCTTCTCTGGAATTAAAAACAACATTTTCAGAAACTTCGCCTGTTGGTTGTGGTTCATCAAGGAAATCCTTGCTGCATCCTGTCATTATAAACAATGCCAATAAGGCAATGATACTTTTTGAAATTATATTTTTCATATATTTTATTTTAAAATTCTAAATTGACTCCAAAAGAAAAAACTCGCTGGTTGTAGGATCTGCTATTTGTTGTTCCAGAAAAATTTTGCTCTGGATCGAGCCCTTTATGAGATTGAAAAGTGAGTAAATTATCTCCCTGAAAATATAGTCTAACTTTAGAAAGACTTGTTCGGTCTAGAATAGTTTGCGGAAAATTATAGCCCAGATTTAAGGCTTTAAGTCTAACGTAATCATTCTTGAATAAAAATCTTGTTGACTGAGAATTGAAATCATTATTGGATGTTAATAATATAGGAACATTTGTAATGTCACCAGGATTTTGCCAACGGTTCTCAATATCCTGACTTGATGCTCTGCCGGGAGATTTAAAACCTTCCATCAAACTTGCGTAAGTACTGTCATATAAGTAGGAACCAAAACTGAAATTAAACAAGAAGTTAAGATCAACATTTTTATATCTGATATAATTAGTAAATCCACCTATAAAATCTGGCAATGAAGACTTGCCAACGTAGTATCTTGTGGCTTCAGAATAGACTTTAGTAGTTGCTCTCTCGCCTGTAGGTTTTCCATCTGTGCCTAACACATCTTTATACCACATTCCGTAACCTGTTTCCGAGTCTACGCCCGCCCAATCCTGAACATAAAAATCATATAAAGATTTTCCAACTTCCCATCTCTTAGATCCATTAATATAACTTGCCTGAGTTAATGCCGTAATTTCGTTTCTGTCAATAGATAAATTTAGCCCTGAAGTCCAATCAAAATCATGAGTCTTTATATTTTTAGAGTTTAACGAAAATTCCCAACCATAATTTCTTAAAGAACCTACGTTTGTTGTAACACCGGTATTTCCTGTAGAACCAGGCAAAGGTTTAGTGTAAATTAAATCTATAGATTTTTTATTATAATAATCAATTGTACCAGTCAGTCTATTTTTGAATAATCCAAAATCAACTCCTATATCAGTCATGGCTGTTTTTTCCCAAGTTAATAATGGATCAACTGCAGATCCTAAAACAACACCTGTGTTATCTAACTCATTATAGCCTGTTGCAAACAATTGTTTATAAGGAAAAAAATTAGGGTTTCCATTACTATCTAAAGCTTGATTATTTCCTAATTCTCCATAAGAACCTCTCACTTTTAAATCACTAATAATTCTATTCTGTTTTAGAAAATTTTCCTGAGATATAAGCCACGAACCTCCAACGGAGTAAAAATTCCCCCATCTTACGGCCGAATCAAATCTTGAAGATCCATCTCTTCTATACGTTCCTTCTATAAAATATTTCTCTTTATAATTGTAAGCCAAACGCCCTAAATAACTGGAGATCCTATCTTCAGCCGTATATCCACCAACACTAACGGGTGTAGTGCTACCGTCTAACACTTGAACTCCCGGTAAAAAGCCTTCTCCTTGTGCACTTAAATTATCAACTTGAAATTTATATGCTTCTTGTATTAAATCTGCAGAAAAATTATGATCTCCAAAAGATTTCTTATAAGTCAGGCTATTTATTAAATTTGTAGAAGTTGTAATATCTCTTTCCTGAGTTACTCTTCCGCCTGCACTAGCAGCATATCCAACTTCATTACTGGCATAATTAAAATAATCATACAAGTATCTATCATAAGCTAGGTTGGTTTTAAAAATTAAATCTTTAGCTAACGTAAACTCTAAATAAGCATTTGCCGTATAATTATCACGTTTGTATTTTACTTTATAATTATATAATGCACCATAGGCATTTTCATTAAGCAATTGCGGTCTCGTAGCATTCAATAACTGACCGGGAGTTCCTCCGTAATCAAAAATTTTCTGCCCATTACCGTCCATTACCAAATCGCCTCTATTGTCTCTTCTGTATAAAGGATATATCGACGGAATGGTATAAATCCATTGAATAGCGCTTTCAAAAGAGCTTCCGCTCTGGCTAGGAAAGTTTTGATTTGAGGTCGAGTAAAACATGGTTGCTCCAACTTTGAACCAGTGGTTAACTTTAGAATCGATACTTAATCGCGTGGTAGTACGCTCAAATTTTGAAGTAACCACATTCCCTTCCTGAGATAAATAATTGGCTGTAAAAAAATATCGCGTATTATCGCTACCTCCAGATACAGACAATGTATTTTCTTGTCTTACGGCAGCACTATTAAGCATTAAACTTGCCCAATCAGTATCCCACTTTTTATCTGTTGTTACTAAATTACCAGTTGCATCAACGGGATTAGCAACGGTATAAGGATTATACCCTAATCTCGATATCAAACCGTTTGAAGCATTTAAGGCTGCAGTTGCCTGATTTTGCTTACCTACATACTGATTTGAATTTTTCATCGCCTCCCAAGTCAGCTTCATGTAATTGTCTGAACTTACCAATTTTTGTAAAGGAACAGCACTGTCTGCAAATCCTGTTGAAGTTGTAAAACTAACTTTGGGCACTGTATTTAATTTTCCTCTTTTGGTGTTTATAAGTATTACACCGTTTGCACCTCTGGATCCATAAAGTGCTGTCGATGATGCATCTTTTAAAACAGTCATCGATTCGATCTGATCTGCACTTATAGTATTTACATTACCGCTAAAAGGTGCGCCATCTAAAACAATTAAGGGTTCAGCAGAAGCATTGATTGAACCTATTCCTCTAATTCGAATGGTTGGACTTTCTCCGGGCATTCCTCCAGATGAAATAATATTTACACCAGCAACACTTCCTTGTAAGGCATTAAGAACATTTACATTTTGTTGTTTCTCAATAACATCTGAAGAAACTATACCTACTGCTCCTACAATAGATTTAAGCTTTTGTTTACCATAAGCTACTACTATAACTTCTTCGAGGTCTTTACCATCTTCTTTCATTTTAACATTGACAACGTCTGACGATGTAATTGTTACCAACACTTCCTTCATTCCCATATAGGAGAATATAAGAACATCTCCTGTTTTTGCCTGTATAATGTATTTTCCGTCGATGTTTGACTGGACCGCATTTTTTGATCCTCTGACTAAAACATTTACATTTGGAATTACCCCTGAAACATCAGAAACAACTCCACTAATTTTTCTGTCCTGTGCATACATAAATTGCATTACAAGAACAAAAAAAAGCACAGTTAAGCTTTTAAATTTTTCTTTCATTATTTTGATTTATTTAGGTTTATTGAAGCGCAACTTAAAAAATCAAAACAGTTTTAACACGTATTTTACTAAATTTAACACATGCTATACTCTATTTTTCAACATAAAACAGAGTAAATACTCTATTTTATTTGTTAATTAATAATCGGAGAGAAAACAAAAAAGAGAACTTGACAAAAATAAATGCACGAATTTTCTTAAAAACATATACTTATCATAAAAATGCAACACAAACTTTTTTGTAGTCTCAATTATTATGAAAACTTAAAAAATCAATCAAGAAAGTTCCTAAGTAAGCAATTTATTTTTCTAAATATTTATCGTTAGATACAAAATAAAAAGAGCCCATAGTTTTACTATCGGCTCTTTTTTTAATCTTTTTAGTTGAATTTTTACATTCGCTCCGGAACTTCAATTCCAAGTAATGTAAACGCAGATTTTATTACCTCGGCAACTTTTTGGGAAAGCTGTACTCTGAATATTTTTTTTGTCAAATCTACTTCTCCTAGAATATGAACAGATTGATAAAATGAGTTGTATTCTTTTACTAAATCATACGTATAATTAGCAATTAAGGCTGGACTATGATTTTGCGCTGCATTTTGAATTACTTCTGGAAAAAGTTCAATTTGTTTTACCAATTCTTTTTCTTTCTCGTGTAATTCTTCAGTATTTGTTTGCTCAGAAAAATCGAAATCTGACTTACGAATTATAGACTGAATTCTTGCGTATGTATATTGAATAAACGGGCCTGTGTTTCCAGCAAAATCAACAGATTCTTCAGGATTAAACAAAATACGTTTTTTAGGATCTACTTTTAATATGTAATACTTTAAAGCACCAAGACCAATTGTTTTGTACAATTTTGCCTTTTCTTCTGGAGAATAACTGTCTAACTTTCCTAAATCTTCAGAAATTTGCTGCGCAGTATCTGTCATATCTTGCATCAAATCATCGGCATCTACAACAGTTCCCTCACGGCTTTTCATTTTTCCAGATGGTAAATCAACCATTCCGTATGATAAGTGATAAAGACTTGAAGCCCAATCAAAACCAAGCTTTTTTAGAATTAAAAATAATACTTTAAAGTGATAATCTTGTTCGTTACCAACGGTATAAACCATTCCTCCAACATCTGGCATATCTTTTACACGCTGAATTGCAGTTCCAATATCCTGAGTCATATAAACCGCAGTTCCATCCGAACGTAATACAATTTTACGATCTAATCCTTCGTCTGTCAAATCTATCCAAACTGAACCGTCCGGATCTTTTTCAAAAACTCCTTTATCAAGACCTACCTGAACAACATCTTTACCTAATAAATAAGTGTTGCTTTCGTAATAATACTTATCAAAATTAACCCCAAGATTGGTGTAAGTTGTTGCAAAACCATCATAAACCCATTGGTTCATCATTTTCCAAAGCGTAATTACTTTTTCATCTCCAGATTCCCATTTTTTAAGCATTTCCTGAGCCTCAATAATAATTGGAGCTTGTTTTTTTGCTTCTTCTTCAGTTTTACCACTTTCTATCAATTGATTGATTTCGGCTTTATACGCTTTATCAAACTCAACATAATATTTACCAACTAATTTATCTCCTTTTAAACCAGTACTTTCAGGAGTTTCACCATTTCCAAACTTCTCCCAAGCGAGCATAGATTTGCAAATATGAATTCCACGATCGTTGATAATTTGAGTTTTATACACTTTTTTACCCGAAGCCTTTATGATTTCAGCTACAGAATATCCTAACAAATTGTTACGAACGTGACCTAAGTGCAAAGGTTTATTTGTATTTGGCGAAGAATATTCGACCATTATTGCCTTGTCGTCGGGATTTGGCGTTACATATCCAAACTTCGTATTATCTTTTATTCCATTAAAGAAATTCAAATAATATCCATCAGATATCACAATATTCAAGAAACCAGAAACGACATTAAAGCGTGTTACTTCGGGAAGATTTTCAACCAGATAATTTCCAATTTTATTTCCTAATTCGACCGGATTACTTTTAATCACTTTTAATAAAGGAAAAATTACCATAGTAATGTCTCCTTCAAACTCTTTTCGTGTAGTTTGAAATTCGATTTTATCAACAGTAACATCAAATAATGCTTGTATTGCTTTTTGTATAGAAGGTGTAAGAATTTGTGATAATGACATGTAAACTTATTTTAAAGTGAGCAAAGATACTGCTTATTCATCAATTACAGAAAATGAAAAACATATAAAATACAACAAAACAATTCGAAATTCTTAAAATGGATTTTGTTTTGATTGCAAAAATTATCAAAAAATCAAAACGCTAATCTATTCACAAACAGAGCATCTTAAAAAAAAGATAATATTTTTTCTTTTTTTGTGTAACATATCGATGATAAAGGAGTCTTAATAAGAACTTTGAATTCATTTAAAGTAAAAAAAAATCTAAGAAAAAAACAAAACAATCATCATCATCAATCAAATCAAAAAAATCAATTTACTACAATTATGAAATTAAAATTCTTTCTGTTCGCTTTACTGGGGGTAATGGCAACAGCGCAAGCCCAGAACGCGGGATCGGTTTCTGGAAAAATTACCGAAAAATCGAATAGCGCGCCTATTTCTTATGCAACTGTTTCTATCAAAGAAAACGGAAAAGTAGTTTCGGGAGTAAATACAGATGATAATGGTGATTTTGCTATTAAAAATTTAGCGTTAAAAAGTTACACAATCGAAATTCAATATATTGGTTTTAGAAAATATACGGGATCTATTATTTTAAGCGACAATAAAAAAACTGCTACAATTAATATTGCCCTTGAAGAAGAAGCGACTCAGCTTAAAGGTGTAAATATTGTAAGCGACCGCTCAACAATAGAACAAAAAATTGACCGAAAAGTAATTACTGTTGGAAAAGATTTAACTACAGCAGGAGCATCGGCATCTGATATTATGAATAATATTCCTTCTGTAAATGTAGATCAGGACGGAAAACTTTCGCTTCGTGGAAACGATAATGTTCGTGTATTAATTGACGGAAGGCCATCGAATATTGACCCAGCGCAATTACTAAAACAAATTCCATCAACTTCTATCAAAAAAATTGAGTTGATTACGAATCCAAGTGCAAAATACAATCCTGAAGGAATGTCTGGAATCATCAATATCGTTTTACATAAAAACACAAATAATGGTTTTAACGGAAGTTACAGCGGAGGAATCACTTTTGGAAAAACGGCTAAATACAACCAATCTTTAAACTTGAACTACAAAACAGGAAAAGTAAATTTCTTTGGTAATGTGGGACAAAACTTTGGAACGTATCAAAATGATGGTTTCATTAAAAGATTTAATCCGGATGTATTTCAGAAAATTGATGTTCTAAACGATAATGATTCGTATTTATATAAAATAGGAATGGATTATTTAATTGACGATCATAATACTTTATCTTTTTACACGAATCAAAATAAATCGAACGGAAAAGGTTTTGTTGATACTGGTATTAACTACGACGATGTAACAGGTTCTGATGTAGCAAGTATTTTTCAAAAATCTAAATATTCTGGACCAGACCAAGTTGGAACTTATAATTTAGCGTACAAACATATCTTTAAAAAAGAAGGTCATACCTTAGATTTTGAAGGAAATTACAGCGATAATAAAGACACTCAATATTCTACTTTTGATACTCAAACGATAAACAACGACAACACTCAAAACAATGTTGTTTATGATGATTATATCAAAGGAACTCGTAAGCTGACTACTTTAAACGTTGATTACGTAAATCCATTAAACGATAAAACGACTCTTGAAGCTGGTGCCGAAGCTAGAATTACTAAAACAGATAATTACTACCTTACCGGAAATCCGTTTGCAGCGCTTCCAGTTTCTAATTATACTTATGACACTGATATTTATTCTGCTTATGTAACATTTGGTCAGAAATTTAAAAAATTTAGTTACCAATTAGGAACTCGTTTCGAAAGTTATAAAGTAGCTGCTAACTTGAATCAAGGTCTTGAAAAATTCAATGATGATTATATTACTTTATATCCATCGGCTTATTTTACTTATAATTTAACTGAGAAAAATACTTTGCAATTTAGCTACAGCCGTCGTGTAGACCGTCCGAGTTTAGAACAAACTAAACCTATTCGTGAGTTTTCTACTCCTTTAGTGACTTCATTAGGAAATCCTGAATTAAGACCTCAATTTACAAATTCGGTAGAAATAAATTATACTAGAACTCTTGAAAAAGGAAGCTTTACTACTGGTATATTTTATAGAAGTATTAATGACCAAATTAGTAGAATTTTATATCCAGACGAAACTGACCCAACGGGTAACAAGCAAATCTTAACTTATACCAACTACGATCATAATACATCTTATGGTTTTGAGGTTTCTTTTAATTACAAAATCACAAAATGGTGGGATATTCAACCGTCTATTGATTTCTCAAGCATCAATCAACAAGGAGTTGTATTTGCATACGATCCTGTAACACAAACAAGTAATCCACTTGAAAGAAAAGTTACTGTTGCAGCATTTAATGGTCGTATGAACTCAAACTTTAAAGCCAACAAGCGTTTAAGCTTCTTATTATTTGGTTTTTACAGAGGTGGTGTTGATGGTTTACAAAATAACAGTAAAGAAATGTACAAAATGGACATAGGTTCACGTTATACATTGTTAGACAACAAGATGAATATCAGCTTACGTTTTAATGACGTTTTCAATACGATGAAATATTCATTTGATTCTATGTACCCTTATGCACATGAAGGGCAATTTAAATGGGAAAGTCAAACAGTTTATTTAGGTTTAACTTATAATTTTGGTGGTGCAAAAATCAAAAACTTGCAACGTAAACAAAGAGAAGATAACACTAGTAAAGCTAGCGGTGGTGGAATGTTTTAATCCCGCTTTTATTAGTAGATTTTAATAGTTCTTGTAGAAAAGAAAAGCCTGGAGTTTGCCAACTTCAGGCTTTTTTATTTTTATATCTCTTTATAAAAAATTTCGCAATTCTTTTATTTCTTCAGGATTTGCAGTTTCTGTATTATCTGTAATTGCTGATGAATGATAAAAAGTTGGTTCTAATTTTGTTTGCAGTAATTTTATATTTGAAGATCGCAAACCTCCTCCGGGCATAATTTCGATTCGGTCGTTAGCTAATTTCTGAATCATTTCTAGATCTGAAATTCCCTCTTCAACATTTTTTCCTCGTCCAGAAGTTAAAATAGTTTGAAAACCACAATTAATTACATCTTCAAGAGATTGTGCTATATCATTTACAACATCAAACGCACGATGAAATGTGCACGAAAGCGGACTCGCCAACTCTACTAATTCCTGATTTTGTTTTTTATTAACGCTTCCGTCAAGATTTAAAATCCCGAATACAAAACCATCTATACCAAGTTTTTTGAATTGTTGGATATCTTCTTTCATTTCAGCAAATTCATCATCGGTATAAACAAAATCGCCACCACGAGGCCGAACAATTACATGCATTTTGATCGATAGTTTTTCTCTTACTCTTTCGGCCAAAAATACATTTGGCGTTGTTCCGCCAAGTTCCATGTTTTCACACAACTCAATTCTATCAGCACCACTTTCCTGGGCAATTATCGCCGATTCGTAATTGAAACAGGCTATTTCTAGTTGATTTTTTTTCATTTTAATTTATTTTAAAAAAGTCTTCGACTTCGCTCAGACGAACAATCGTTATTATAATGGTATTTCAAACTCCAGGTGTCATCCTGAGCGGAGTCGAAGGCACTGCAATTGGAACGTGTCTTCGACTCCGCTCAGACGGACAATACTTATTAACAAAACGATATCAAGTCTCGACTGCTATACTGAGCGAAGTAGAAGGCTAATTTACTACTAAACATCCTTTTTATTAAAATTTTTATACGTTGTTTTATTTAAACATTCTGAAAGATTTTTTAAATCCTCCCATTTATCATTTATTATTGCTTCCTTCTTTTTCCTACTCCAACCTTTTACTTGTTTTTCGAATGCGATAGCTTGGTTCACATCATTAAATTCAGTACAAAAAACTAATTCAAGAGGTCTTTTACTATAAGTATAACTTTCTTTATTCGAACCAAAGCAATGTTCGTTTAGTCTTCTTTCTATATCACTTGTAACTCCTGTGTAATAACTATCATCTGAACACTTTAATATATAAACATAATACCTCTTCATTTTAAATAACTTTATAATTAGACTCCTCTTTGATTTATTAGCAAATTTTAATTATTAAAAGTAAGAAAAATACTTAAATTTATTAATGTTTGTCATATTGAACAAAAAGTGAAATCGTATCAATTGAAACGTGGTCTTCGACTTCGCTCAGACTGACATACTGATTCAAAAAACAAAAAATGCACAATCTCGATTGTCATCCTGAGCGAAATCGGAAGCGTACCAATTGGAATCTGTCTTCGACTTCGCTCAGACTGACATACTGGATTAAAAAAAAAACAAAAAATGCACAACCTCGATTGTCATCCTGAGCGAAGTCGAAGGCGCTCCAATTTAAACGTGTCTTCGACTTCGCTCAGACTGACATACGGGTATAAAAAAACCTGCTCTAAAAAAGAGCAGGCTTTGAAATATATTGCAAGATGAATTAATTTACCATTTAATAATTGCGCTCGCCCAAGTAAAACCACTACCAAAAGCAGCCAAAACAACTGTATCTCCTGATTTGATTTTTCCTTGTTCCCAAGCTTCAGTCAAAGCAATTGGAATAGATGCTGCAGTTGTATTTCCGTATTTCTGAATATTGTTATGAACTTGATCATCACTCAATTTAAATTTATTTTGAATGAATTGCGAAATTCTCAAATTTGCCTGATGCGGAATCAACATATCAATATCTGAAACTTGTAAACCATTTGCTTCCAGACCTTCGTTAATTACTTCGGCAAAACGAACCACTGCATTTTTAAATACAAATTGTCCGTTCATATACGGATAATAACTTTCGTCATTTGGGTCATTATCTGCTAAAATATCAGTTACCCAACGTGCTCCCATTCCTGGCGCCTGCAAAGCTAATTCCTCTGCATGTTGTCCTTCTGAATGTAAATGTGTAGATAAAATTCCTTTTGTCAAATCTTCTTCACGGCTTAAAACCGCCGCTCCTGCTCCATCTCCAAAAATTACCGAAACGCCACGTCCGCGGGTTGTCATATCTAATCCTGTAGAATGCACTTCAGAACCAATTACCAAAATGTTTTTATACATTCCGGTTTTAATGTATTGATCTGCAACAGATATTGCGTAAACAAAACCTGAACATTGGTTTCTAACGTCTAAAGCTCCAACGGTTCTTAATCCTAAATCACGTTGTACTAAAACTCCTGGACCTGGAAAATAATAATCTGGACTTAATGTAGCAAAAACTACAAAATCAATATCTTCTTTGGCAACGCCAGAACGTTCTATAGCAATCTTAGCTGCTTTTACCCCCATTGTAGTTGTGGTGTCTTCGCCACGAATGATATGTCTGCGCTCTTGGATTCCTGTGCGCTCTTGAATCCATTCATCATTGGTATCAATAATCTTAGACAAATCATCGTTGGTCACAACATTTGAAGGGACATAATATCCTAAGCCCGCTATTTTTGAATGATACATATTCTTTTATTATTTGTTATAAAATTGGAATGCAAATTTAAGTATACTTTAAAACATTAACGTCCAAATTAGTGTTTTTTTCGTAATTGACAATTTAATATACTTTAATTATATACCCAATTAAGGCTATTTACATTTTGAAAAATCAGTTTTTACATCAAAACAATGAAAAGTATGAAAAATAACGCATAAAATGTAACAAGATTAAAGTACTTTAGTCAAACATTATGAATGCCATTTTTTAAACACCTAAAATTCAAATTATGAAATTAAAGATCACATTTTTCTTATTTCTAAATATTGGCTTTTTTGCCTTTGCCCAAGAAAATCTAACCTATCAAAAACCATCAAAGTCGATCTTAGATTTGGCCGATTATGAGAAGGCTCCTACTGTATCAATGGATACAAAAAAAGAGAATATGTTATTGATGTATAGAAATACATACAAAACATTAGACGATTTAAATCAGGAAGAACTTCGTTTAGGTGGTTTGAGAATTAATCCTGTAACAAATATTTCTAGTACTGCCACCTACATTATCAATCTTAAAGTACGAAAAATTAGTGGTAAGGATGAAGTGCAAGTTTCCGGATTACCTACTAATCCCAAAATTAGCAATATACTATGGTCACCAAATGACAAGAAAATTTTGTTCTCGCATACTACAAACACAGGTGTTGAACTTTGGGTTTTAGACGTTGCAACTGCAAAAGCTAATAAACTTACAGAAGCGACTGTAAATGCAAACCTTGGAAATCCCTTTAACTGGTTTTTAGATAGTGAAACAATTTTGGTAAAAATGCTACCAAAGAACAGACCTGCTTTATTAGATTCTAAAAAAGATTTGCCAACTGGTCCAATTATCTCTAATACTTCTGGAGAAAAATCTCAAAACAGAACGTATCCTGACATGTTGAAAAACAAAAATGATGAAATTAATTTCGAAAACATCATCACATCAGAATTATACAAAGTTAACATTAACGGAACTGCAACATTATTTAAAGATGCTGCTATGTACGCAGGAGAAAGAATTTCGCCAGATGGTAATTACATCATGTTAACTACTATTCAAAAACCATTTTCGTATGTTGTTCCTTTTAATAGATTTCCATCTCGAACAATTGTTTATGATGCAAGAGGAAAAGAAGTTAAAACAGTTAACGAAGTTCCTTTAAACGAAATAATCCCAAAAGGTTTTATGGCGGTTAGAAAAGGAAAAAGAGAAATGACCTGGAGAAATGACAAACCTGCAACTTTATCTTATGTTGTAGCTCTTGACGAGGGTAACCCGGCAAACAAAGTAGATTTTAGAGATGAAGTTTTTCTATGGGAAGCTCCATTTACAAATGATGCAACATCATTAGTAAAAGTACCTCAACGTTACAGCGATGTTACTTGGGGGAATGATAATATTGCTTTTATTTCTGACGAATGGTACGATACTCGTAACACTAAAACATACTTAATTAATCCGTCAAATCCTGGACAACAGGCAAAAGTAATTACAGATAGAAATCAACAAGATGTTTATTCTGATCCGGGAGTTTTTGAAACAAGAAAAAACCAATACAACAAATATGTTTTAGCGATCGAAAAAGACAATGCTTATCGTATTGGTGACGGATATACAAAAGAAGGACAATTTCCTTTTATCGACGAGTTTAATTTAAAAACATTACAATCTAAACGTATTTACACTTCGACTTATAAAGACAAAAAAGAAGATTTGTTAGAAATTGAAGATTTTAAAACTGGTAAAGTTTTAGTTCAGATTCAATCTAAAAGTGAATATCCAAATTACTATTTTAGAAATATTAAAAAACAAAACAGCTTAACTCCTATTACATCTTTCAAAAATCCGTTTGAAAGCATTAAAAATGTGAGTAAAGAAGTAATCAGATACAAACGCAAAGATGGTCTTGAACTTTCTGGAACTTTATATTTGCCTGTAGGTTACGACAAAGCAAAAAAAGAGAAATTACCTTTGTTAATCTGGGCTTATCCTGCAGAATACAAAGACAGAAATAGTGCAGGTCAATCGACACAAAACTCAAACGAATTTACTTTTCCTTATTATGGATCGTTTGTGTATTGGGTAACTAAAGGATATGTTGTTCTTGACGATGCTGCTTTCCCAATTATTGGAGAAGGAACTACAGAACCAAATGATAATTTTATTTCTCAATTGGTAGACAACGCCGCAGCTGCAATTGATGCCGTTGACGCTTTAGGATATATTAACCGTAAAAAAGTAGCCGTTGGAGGACATTCTTACGGAGCTTTTATGACTGCAAACTTATTAACTCATTCTAATCTTTTTGCTTGCGGAATTGCCAGAAGTGGTGCTTACAATAGAACTTTAACACCTTTCGGATTTCAAACTGAACAACGTAATTACTGGGAAGTTCCTGAAGTTTACACGACAATGTCTCCTTTTATGAGTGCCGATAAAATGAAAACTCCTCTTTTATTAGTTCACGGTGAAGCCGACAATAATCCTGGAACTTTTACATTGCAAACAGAGCGTTATTATCAAGCTCTTAAAGGTTTGGGAGCAACTGCAAGAATGGTAATTTTACCTAAAGAAGCGCACAGTTATGTTGCCAAAGAAAACATTTTGCACCTGCTTTGGGAACAAGATCAGTTTTTAGAAAAGTATTTAAAGAACTAATTTACACAAGTAAACCCGACAGGTTTTGAAAACCTGTCGGGTTCAATAAAACAAGAAACCCGATAGTTTTAGACTATCGGGTTTCTTGTTTTTATACCACTAAAAAAAATTATCTAATTTTCTAATTGTCACATTTTCTAATTAAAGATAATTCAATCCAAGAAATATTTCCTGTTCAAGTGGTAAATCAATCTCACTTTCAAAAAATATTAATTGCCTTTTATAAACTGTTTCAATTAAAAAATGATTTCCTCTAAAATAAGTTCTTCTAATCTTTACCGGTAAATTCGATTCGGGCACCATTTTAAACTGGTGCGGATAAACCAATGTTTTATGAGTTTGATCTTCATAAGGAACCAATACATGCGTTGGCACTTCGTTTACTTCTCCAAAAAGTGAAGCTACATATTTAGTCTCCGGATCTTCATAAATTTTTGTTGGATTTCCCTTTGTAAGAACTTCCCCGTTTCGCATAACGATTGCTTCATCAGCAAACGACAAAGCATCTGTACTATCGTGTGTTGCAATAATACAGGTAATTCCTTTTTGTCTTAGGTATTTAAATAAATTTCGGCGTAAAGCATTTTTACGAAAAGCATCGATTTGACTAAATGGTTCGTCTAATAAAATTACTTCCGGCTCAAGAGCCAAAACCCTCACCAATGCAACCCTTTGTTGTTGTCCTCCACTCAAAAATTTAGCTTTGACATTAGAAAACTGCTCCATTTCAACCATTTCTAATAATTCCTGAACACGAAGTTTTTTCATATTCGCAAAACCATTCGAAAGAAATTTTCCAACATTTTCTGCAACAGTCTCATAAGGAGACAAATCAAAATCCTGTGCCAAATATTTCATATACGGCATTCCCGGAATCAAATTATACTTTGGACCTAAGATTGGCTTTTCGTTATAGAAAATTTTGCCATCGTCTAAGTTATACAAACCATATATTAGCTTAAGAAGAGTACTTTTTCCGCAGCCACTCTCGCCAATAATAGCAATATTCTCACCTTTATTTATGGTAAAAGAAACGTTTTTTATAACAGGGTTTTCGGTATACGAAAAAGAGATATTTTGAATGTCGAGCATGGGTTATATTTGAAAGCACAAATTTACAATGTTTAATTTCTAAAGTCAAAAAAAAAGCTGCTTCAATTACGAAACAGCTTTTAAGAAATTTTATTGCGTTTGAATAATTATTTTCCCGCTTGAGCTTTAGCATCATTAACCATTTTGTCATTTGCAGTAATCGAAAATTCTACACGACGGTTTTGAGCTCTTCCCTCAGGAGTATCATTTGTTGCAATTGGATCAGCAATTCCTAAACCAGAAGTTTTAAAACGGCTTGCTTTTAATCCTTTTGCAACTAAGTAAGCTTGCACAGATGCAGCTCTTTGTCCTGAAAGTGTTAAGTTGTATTCTGGTTTCCCTGTATTATCAGTATAACCAAAAATTTGAATATCAGTATCTCCGTACTCATTAAATACAGGAACCAATTTATCTAGGTTTGCTTTTGCTTGAGCAGTTAAAGTCGATTTGTTAGTATCAAAACGAACAGAGTTTTCATTTAAAGTTAAATGAATACCTTCTCCAACTCTTTCTACAGAAGCACCTGGTAAAGCCTGATCAATTTCACGAGCTTGTTTATCCATTTTGTTTCCAATAAGAGCACCTGTTCCACCACCTACTGCAGCTCCAATAGCAGCACCTAAAGCAGCGTTTCCACCGTGTCCTAAATTATTTCCTAAAATACCTCCAATAAGACCACCCGCAACTACTCCAATTCCGGCTCCTTTTTGTGTATTATTAGCATTTTTTACTGAATCGCAACTTGTAAAGAAACTTACTAATACAAGTAAACTACTCAAACTTAAAACGGTTATCTTTCTCATCTTTATATATTTTTAATATTAATTAGCTCTTTGAAATTGGTAAGTAACATCTTTCACTTGTCCACCTACATTAATGTTGTCAATTAACTGAAAAGAACTATCAGTAACTCCAGCAACTTTTAGTAAATACCCATCTCTAACTTTTTTTGCTTTTACACCAGCGTCAAGAATTTTAAGTATAAACATACCTTGGCTGTTGATGCTCCATACAATAGGAGAAGAAAATGAAGTACAACTTGGCGCAGTCAAAGCCATTGATCCTTTGTTGTTGTTTGAAATGAAACTCCAAGTACTACCAATAAAACATTTAGAATCCGCAAGATCAAATGAATTTACTTTAATATACTCAGATCCGGGATAAGAAACATTGGTAAGTACCCAATTTCCTTTTAACGCTACTTGAGTCGATTTATCAAGTTTAGTTGCAAGCGTTGGTGCTTCTGTTGAAGCAGTTGTAGACGAAGCTGATTTACACGCGAATAACATCGTTGCAATCATGCAAATGAAAATAATTTTCTTCATTTTGTACATTATTTAAGTTAATACTTACAAGTTTAACAATTATTATAACACAAATATACGATTCAAAGAAACATCTTCAGTTCCAAAATCTAATTATTTTCTTTCAAAATTAACACTTCGGTCATTTTGTCACCCAAAAAACAATTGGTATTCTATTTGAAGGAATGAGAATCATCACGTTAAACTAAAAAATTAAAAAATATGACAACAGGTAAAATTAATGTTTCAGTAGAAAACATATTTCCCTTAATCAAAAAGTTCTTATACAGCGATCACGAAATTTTCTTACGTGAGCTTGTTTCAAACGGAACCGATGCTACTTTAAAATTAAAACACCTTATAAGCATTGGCGAAGCTAAAGTAGAATACGGAAATCCAATTATCGAGATCAAAGTTGATAAAGAAGGGAAAAAAATCCATATTATCGACCAAGGTTTAGGTATGACTGCAGATGAAGTTGAAAAATACATCAATCAGGTAGCATTTTCCGGAGCCGAAGAATTCTTAGACAAATACAAAGATTCTGCTAAAGACTCTGGAATTATTGGTCACTTTGGACTTGGTTTTTACTCTGCATTTATGGTTGCAGAAAAAGTAGAAATTATCACAAAATCATATAAAGATGAGCCAGCTGCACATTGGACATGTGACGGTAGCCCTGAATTTACTTTAGAGCCAGCTGACAAAACTTCACGTGGTACAGAAATCATCTTGCATATTGCTGAGGATTCTCTAGAATTTTTAGAAGATTCAAAAATTAGCGGATTATTGAATAAGTACAACAAGTTTATGCCTATTCCAATTAAATTTGGAACAAAAACAGAAACACTTCCAAAACCGGAAGATGCTCCTGAGGACTATATAAACGAAACTGTTGAAATTGACAATATCATCAATAATCCAAATCCAGCTTGGACTAAACAACCAACTGAATTATCTGATGAAGATTATAAAAACTTCTACAGAGAATTGTATCCAATGCAATTTGAAGATCCGTTGTTCCACATCCATTTAAATGTAGACTATCCGTTTAACTTAACTGGAATTTTATATTTCCCTAAGTTAGGTTCAGATATGCAAATTCAGAAAGACAAAATTCAATTGTACCAAAACCAAGTTTACGTTACTGATAACGTAGAAGGAATTGTTCCAGAATTTTTAACGATGTTAAAAGGAGTCATTGACTCACCAGACATTCCGTTAAACGTTTCACGTTCAGGATTACAGGCAGATGGTGCGGTTAAGAAAATATCAAACTACATTACTCGTAAAGTAGCTGATAAATTAAAAGCTTTATTTAATGAAAACCGTGCTGATTTTGAAGCTAAATGGAATGACATTAAAATAGTTTTAGAGTACGGAATGCTTTCTGAAGATAAATTCTACGAAAAAGCAGGTGCATTTGTATTATACCCAACTGTAGATGACACTTATTTTACTTTAGAAGAATTAAAAGAAAAATTAAAAGAGAATCAAACGGATAAAGACGGAAAGTTAGTAATTCTTTATGCTGGAAATAAAGAGGCACAACACTCTTATATTGAAACAGCAAAAGAAAAAGGATATGAAGTATTACTTTTAGACTCTCCGATTATCTCGCATTTAATTCAAAAAATTGAGGGTGATAATAAAGATGTAACTTTTGTTCGTGTAGATTCTGACCATATTGATAACTTAATCAAAAAAGACGAAAACACGATTTCTAAATTATCTGATGAAGAAAAAGAAACTCTTAAAACTTCATTAGAAGCTTACATACCAAAAGCGTATTCTGTACAATTAGAAGCTATGGATAGTCAAGCTGCTCCATTCATTATAACGCAACCAGAATTTATGCGTAGAATGAAAGAAATGAGTCAGTCTGGCGGTGGCGGAATGTTTGGAATGGGAAATATGCCAGAAATGTATAATTTGATTGTAAATACCAATTCAGATCTAGCAACTAGTATTTTGAACACTGAAGACAAAACACATCAGGAACACTTGGTAAAACAAGCTTTAGATTTAGCTAAATTGTCACAAAACTTATTAAAAGGAGAAGCTTTAACTGCTTTTGTAAAAAGAAGTTTTGAGATGATTAAATAATTTTTGAATCATAAATATTTTATAAAAATCCTGTAGGCTTTGCTTACAGGATTTTTTTATTACAATTCATTTTTTTTATTACATTTGAATGCCTTTTTAACCTAATCAAAAACCCAAACTACTATGAAAAAAACTTTTTTACTACTGCTAACAGTTTGTGCCACAGGACTTACTTATGTTTCGTGTTCTAGTAACGACGACACAAGCAACCAAACCGACGTTTCATCTGTGGGAGCTTCGATAGCAATCGATGCTGCAAACGAAATGGACATTAAAACCGGATTACTTGCTACATCGAAAACTTCTCCTACATCAAAAAATGCAGAAACTACACCCGGCATTTGCGCCACGATTACCGTTACTCAGCAGAATGCTGATTCTTATCCAAAAATATTTACAATAGATTACGGAACAACTGGTTGTACTGATAACACACTAACAAGAAAAGGAAAACTTAAAATTACCCTTTCTGGCCCGGTAATTACAACTGGAAGCAAAATGACTATTGAAAGAATCGATTATTCAATTAATGGTATAAAATTAGAAGGAACCATAGAATACACCAACACAACAACTATCCCAACAGTTCCGCAATGGAGCAGAAAAGTAACCAACGGAAAATTTACAGATTTAGTAGGTCGAGTTTATCTTAATTCCGGCTCATGGACCGTAAAACAAACTGCTGGTGTCGACACTCCTTACGTTTTGGCTGATAATATTTACGAAATGACCGAAGGAAATCATACTATAACAACAGCGAGTGGAGCAACATTGACTTTAACTGTTCAGGAATCATTAGTCAAAAAATATTCTTGTGAATTTATCTCTAAAGGAAAATTAAAAATTCAAGGCGGCTTATTAAACGGAGTTGTCGATTATGGAAATAATGACTGCGATAGTAAATACACTTACACCCACGAAAACGGAACATCTTATAATTTAACAATGTAACCGTATTATTCTTTAAAAATTACAAATCCCAATTTAGAAATAGATTGGGATTTATTTTTGACAAAATTTAAACACTACTTCATTACATTCAAACTATTTTCTTTATTTTGCAGCAAAATCTAAAAACCAATGAAAAAATCAATTATTGCCTTTGTTGCACTTGCCCTATTAGCATCATGTAGCAAAAAAGAATCGACTGACAACTTGCATATTACAGGAAATATTAAAGGATTAAAAAACGGAACTTTATACATTCAAAGAATTGTTGACACATCACTTGTTGCGATCGACAGTATCAAAATTGATGGAAATTCTTCGTTTGAAAGAGACATCAAATTAGAATCTCCAGAAATGCTTTATTTATTTTTAGACAGAGGTGTAACAAACTCAATGGACAACAATATTTTATTTTTTGCAGAGCCTGGAAACATCAATATTGACACCAACTTAGATAATTTTATTTATAGCGCTAAAATTACAGGATCTAAAAATCAAGAATTATACGACGAGTACAGAAAAATAAACTCACGTTTTAATGAAGAAAATCTTTCTATGGTTGAATCAAGATTCAAAGCAATAAAAAGACAAGATCAAAAAGCACTTGATAGTATTACCGCAAAACAGGAATCTAACATTAAAAGAAAATATCTATACGCTACAAACTTTGCTCTTAACAATAAAGATCACGAAATAGCACCTTATATTGCTTTGGCTGAGATTTATGATATTAACGTAAAGTTTCTTGATACAATTCAAAAATCAATGACTCCAAAAGTAGCCAATTCTCTATATGGTAAAAAGCTAACAAAATATGTTGCTGACATTAAAAAAGAACAACAAAAATAGATTTTAAAAAATCTCAAAAACAAAAACGTCCTGAATACTATTTTCAGGACGTTTTTTTATTGCGTAAACTTTAAATTCTAAGATAGTAAATCAATCATATGAATTGAATCCAGATTTTGAGCTTAAAATTTGAGCTGTACTAGTTTTATCTACCAAATAAAGCTCCTATAATTCCAAATACAAATATAAGCGCATATAGAGCTAAAATCGCTACCATAAAAATACCGATAAATTTGTAATGTGATTTTAGATATCCCAAAGAGCTACTTAAAGCTTCTGAATCATTCTCTCTAAATGCTTTTTTGGCATTTACTGAAAATTTGAATAAATAAAAAACAGGAAAGAAATAAATAGCAGCAATAAAAACATAAACAAATCCCATTGCCGCTCCAAAAGAACTTCCAAAAGCCCCTCCCATAGCGCTTCCCATTGATGCAAAAATAGTTCCTGCAAAAACTGCAATTACAAGCATAAGCCCGATACCTACAAATCCTACGATTGATAGAAAATAAGCCCATTTAGCGATTTCCTTTAAAAAGTCTTTTGCAGTTTGGTCGAGCTGCAACTCAAATTTTTCAAAAACTGAAGTTTCTTCCATTGTAATATGTTTTTCTGGTTAAGTAACAAACATAAGAAAATTAACGCAATAACCGCTACAAATAAAAAAAGGTTAAATTCGATTTTACAATTTATTAATTCAATCAGTGAATTAGCCAAGTATTTCTGAGGTCTAATAAAAATTAAAACAAAGTTTCGATCAACATTAAAACCTACTGAGAGAGTAAAAAATTACTGTAAAGAACGCTGAGTTTTTTTTCTCTTAGCTTTTAAAAAAGGTAAAGTTCACAAAGCTTTATATTGACTTAGCTTTGCAAATTTTGTGCGTTTAGAAGAACTCTTAAATTTAAATCTTTGCAATCTCTGCGGTAAGAAATATTAAGTAATATTTCTTTATGCTCCTCCACAACATTTAATGTTGATCGTAGGGCTCTAAAAAATCTGAAATTTCATTTTTCAGTTTATTCCAAAAAAAAAACCATCACTAAAAGTGATGGTTTTACGTTGAGCCGGCGGAGGGACTCGAACCCACGACCTGCTGATTACAAATCAGCTGCTCTAGCCAACTGAGCTACGCTGGCGACTCATTACGGGTGCAAATATAAAATGGATTTTTGTATTTTCCAAAATAAATCTACTGCTTATTTTAATAAAAAACCACCACTCGAAGTGATGGTTTTTGTTGAGCCGGCGGAGGGACTCGAACCCACGACCTGCTGATTACAAATCAGCTGCTCTAGCCAACTGAGCTACGCTGGCGACTCATTACGGGTGCAAAGATAAGCCTGTTTTTCGTTTTTCCAAAAAAAAATCAAGCTTTTTTATACTTTTTTTTAACTACAATGCGTTGA
>NZ_JPRK01000020.1 GCF_000832125.1 Flavobacterium hibernum
AAAACTTTGCGACTTTGCGTCTTTGTGAGCAATTTTCGCCGTCAAAGAAATAACTTAAAAATAGAACCGGAAACATGGTATTCTTAAGAATATATTCCTCCGTTTATATTGATGATTTCTCCAGTAATATAACTTGCTTTTTTAGAGATCAAAAAGCTTACCAAATCTGCTACTTCTTCGGCTTCGCCAAAACGATTTACCGGAATTAGTTTTAATAATTCTTTTTCGTCCAATTGGCTTGTCATATCAGTTCTAATAAAACCTGGAGCAACACCATTTACAGTAATATTTCTTTTTGCAACTTCTTGAGCCAGAGCTTTTGTAGCAGCAACAATTGCGCCTTTTGCAGCCGAATAATTGGTTTGTCCTGCTGTTCCTTTTACACCAGATACCGAAACCATATTAACAATTCGACCATATTTGTTGCGAAGCATTTTTTGAATAAAAAATTGCGTCACGTTAAAAAATCCGTTTAAACTCGTGTTCACAACGCCATTCCAATCTTCGGGAGTCATCCACATAAAAAGACCATCTTTTGTAATACCGGCATTGTTTACAATAGCTTCTACAATGGCTTCAGGATTGGCGTCCTGCCATTGCGTTAATATTTTTTGTACTTCTTCAAAATTAGAAACATCAAATCCTAAGATTTCTCCTGTTGCGCCTAATTTTTGTATTTCCTGAAGTGTTTCTTCGGCAGCAGTTTTATTGGAGTGATAATTAATCAAAATATGATAATTGGCTTCAACAGCTAATTTTTTACAAATAGCACTTCCGATTCCTCTTGAACCACCTGTTACTAATACACATTTCATATATGTTGATTTTATTTTTTATTGGTCATATATGTTATCGCTTTTTATTGGAGTTTATGGTAAAAACACTTTATTTATAAGCGATTTCATCTATGTTGATTTTATTTTTTAGTTGAAATAAAAGTTATTTCGTTTTTTTAGCCACCGGTTTTTTAGTAGTTTTTGCGGCAGGTTTAGTTGCTTTTATTTCCTGTTTTGGTTTTTCGGCAGCAATTTCGACAGGTTGCGGCTTTTCGGTAGTTTGCGAAAATAATTCAGCATTTTCAAACCACTGATTGGCTAATACAGTTCCGTCTGGTTTAAGAAAACCCCATTTGCCTTCGTTTTTTACTCTTGCAACACCGTCAATAAATCCTTTGTCTTGTTTTAAAAACATGGCAATAATTGCGTTTGCGGTAATACCATATTGTGTTGGGATCACTAATTTTCCGGATTCATTAATAAATCCCCAGTTTTTTTCTTTTATAGGAGCCAATCCGTTTGAACTAAAAACTTCGGCATCATTATAAGTTGGCGGAATAACAAATTCGGCTTTTGGGTTTATGTATCCCCATTTTGATCCTACACAAACCGGAGCTAAGTTTTTAGAAAATGCTTTTGCTTTATCATAAATAGGTAGAATGGTCCAGTTTCCTTTTAAGTCAATAAAACCAATTTTTCCGTTCTTTCTGGCATATGTTAAATCCTGAGTTTCAAAATCCCATATTTTGTCTGCGCCATCAACAGGAATAAAATTTCCTGAACTGACAATTCCAAAAGTTTTGTCTTTTTTTGCCCAGGTTGTATTTTTAAAATAATTCCCTATTTCATCATAAACAGGTTCTACCAACTCTTTACCGGCAGTATTAATAATTCCCCATTTTTTATTGTTTTCGACTCTTGCAAAACCATTTTCAAAAGGCTTAATCTGGTCGTACTTTGGTTCAAGAACCACGGCCATTTTATTGTTGATTAATCCAACTTTATTGTTTTGTCTAAAAAAGGCAACACCGTCGGTAAAATCAAAAAGTTTGTCAGATGCAGGAGCTTTTTGAATTTCGCCTTTAGTATCAATATAAACCCAGTCTTTATCTTTTTTTACAATAGCAATTCCGCTATTAAAATCTTTTGCATCACTAAAAGTTGCTGGAATTACCCAGGTTCCTTTTGTATCAATAAACCCCCATTTTCCATTATCTTCTACTGCAGCCAAGCCATCAGAAAAGCTTTTTGCTGATTTGTATTGTGGTTCGATTTTAAAGTTCCCGTCTTTAGAAAGATATCCAATTTTAGAGTTTTTTTTAACCAAAGCCAATTCTTGACTATTAACAAATTGAATGCAGCAAACGAATAAAAAAATAAGTGTTTTTTTCATGATTTTAGGTTCAATATTAATATTTTGAAATAAATTCTTAACTGTTAATCAGGTAATCTTTTACTTTTTGAACAAAAGGATACATTACTTGATCTTCTTTAAAAGTAGGAATTATATTTCGGATATCGTTATACCATTTTTTAGTTACCGATGAAATTTGATCTTTTTGCTCTAAATAATCAATTGCCTGAACAATTGTAATTATTTCGATAGCCAAAACTTCAAAAGAGTTTTCGATAACTTTTGAGGTAATAACCGCAGCATTTGTACCCATACTTACAATATCCTGATTGTCGTTGTTGTTTGGTATACTGTGCACGTACATTGGGTTGGATAACATTTGGCTTTCGGCAGTTGTCGAGGTGGCAGTAAATTGAACGCCCTGCATTCCAAAATTAAATCCTAATGTTCCTAAGTTTACAAATGGAGGAAGAATTTCGTTGATTTTTGAATTCAGTAAATAGTTCAACTGACGTTCTGCCAACATGGTTAATTTGGTAATAACAATTTTTAGTTTATCCATTTCAAGCGAAATATAATCGCCGTGGAAGTTTCCTCCGTGATAAACGTGTTTGTTTTTTACATCGATAATTGGGTTGTCGTTTGCCGAGTTAAATTCGTCTTCAAGAATAGAAGCAACATTATTAATGGTTTCTAAAACTGGCCCCAAAATTTGAGGTACGCAACGTAATGAATAATATTCCTGAACTTTTTCTTTAAAAATTTCCTCTGTATTTTCTCCAGAATATAAATGATCTTCTCTTTTGCGAATCAAAGCACTGTCAGAAAGATTTTGTCTCATTCTGGCTGCCACTTCCTGTTGTCCTTTATGACGTTTGGTTTGGTTTAATTCTTCAGAGAAATGATCGTCATATGCCTGCACTAATTCGTTTATAGCACAAGAACATTTTAAAGACCAATCTAATAATTTATTAGCATGATGAACATTTACAACTCCAATTCCTGTCATTACAGAAGTTCCGTTAATTAGCGCTAAACCTTCTCTAATTTCTACCTGAATTGGTTTTAAACCTTCGATTTCAAAAACTTCTTGAGTTGGTCTTCTGTCTCCTTTATAAAAAACTTCGCCTTCGCCAATTAAGACTAAAGCTAAGTGAGATAATTGTACTAAATCGCCACTTGCACCAACACCACCGTGCTCAAAAATAAGAGGTGTAATGTCTCTATTAATCAATTCTGCCATCAGGTGAATTACTGAAGGGTGAACTCCAGAATTGCCTAATGATAATGTATTTAAACGAGCTAAAATTGCAGCTTTTGCACAAACAGCACTCAAAGGTTTTCCTGTTCCTGATGAGTGGCTTCTAATTAGGTTATATTGTAATTGAATTTGGTCAGATTCTTTAATTCTATATTGAGCCATTGGGCCAAAACCCGTATTTACACCATATATAACTTTATTTCCCGAAAATTCTTTCAAGAACTCAAAGCTTTCATTTACACGGTTTAAAACCAAATCACTAATGGTAACTTTGTTGTTTCCAAAGATAATTGATTCAAATTCGGCTAAACTTAAATATTCATTAATTGTATTCATTAAATTGTTTTTGGTTGTGCTAATTTAATTTTATTTATCAAAATAAATGTAGTTATTTTGATGATGGCAAATGTAGGTTAATAATTGATAATATTTTTAATATGATAAAGGAGTTTGTTGATGTATTGGTGATTGGCGCTGGACCTTCGGGATGTGTGTCAGCATCTTATCTTCACAAAAACAATGTTAAGGTAAAAGTGGTCGAAAAAACAAAATTCCCAAGACTTGTGGTTGGCGAAAGCCTAATACCGCGTGTTATGGATCATTTTTCTGAAGCAGAACTTTTTGAGAGTCTTGATGCGATGAATTTTGAGAAAAAATTGGGTGCTCGTTTTATTAGAGGCGAAGAAATATGTGTTTTTGATTTTAGCAAGAAATTTGGCAAGGGTTGGGATTGGACGTGGCAAGTGCCAAGAGCCGATTTTGACAATACAATGGCGCAGGAAGTAATTAGAAAAGGTATTGATCTTGAATTTGAAAGTGAAGTTTTGGAGGTTTCTTTTGAAGGGAAAAATTCTAAAACAATCGTAAAAGATAAGGATGGAAATTTAAAAGAAATTCACGCTAAATTTATCATTGATTCCAGCGGATATGGTAGAGTTTTACCGCGACTTTTAGATCTTGATACCCCATCGCAATTAGATCCGCATTCGTCGATATTTACACACGTAAAAGATATTAATAGAGAAGAAGGAGAGGAGGGAACTCAAATTTCATTTGATATTCTGGAAACCGAAGTTTGGTTATGGGTAATTCCTTTTTCGAACGGAAATACCAGTTTAGGAGTTGTTGGTCCAACAGATTTTATTAATTCATTATCTGAAAATAAGGATAACGCTGAAGCGTTACGAAACGCCATTCAGAAATCAGAATATTACATTAAAAGATTTAAAGGAACAGAGTTTTTGTTTGAACCTGTAAAACTCGAAAATTATTCGAGAGCCGTGAAAAGAATGTACGGAGATGGTTTTGCCTTAACAGGAAATAGTTCTGAATTTCTAGATCCGGTTTTTTCGTCGGGAGTTGCTTTTGCGACAGAATCTGGAATGTTGGCGGCCAAATTATACTTGAAAGAATCGCAAGGAATTGCTGTTGACTGGGAAGTTGAATTTACTGAATATATGAAAAGCGGAATTGTCGTTTTTACTACTTATGTAAAAGAATGGTATACAGGTAATTTGCAAACGCTGTTTTTTCATCAGCCTGAAAATCCAGATGTAAAAGAAAAAATTTGTTCCGTTTTGGCTGGTTACGTTTGGAATGAGGAAAATCCGTTTGTGAAAAAACATGATCACGTAATTGCGAATATGGCTTATTTATTGAATATGCAGAAAGATGAAGCAGAGAAAGAATAAGTTTTAATCGTTCTATAAAATACAAAAAGAGGATACCAATTTGGTATCCTCTTTTTTTTCTTCAAAAAATAATATAGTAAAAAATTATACTACCAGAATTTAACATACAATGCTACGATAATCAATAATGTAATTACGATTAATACTGTAGTTTGTGGTTTTACTTTAAACATTTCGGAATCTATTTCAAATGCTTTAGGATTTACTTTTGGTCCTGCAAAACTAATTCCTATCATAGCCAACATGGTAAAGAAGAATGATAATCCCATACAAATATGGAACGGGATTTCGAAAGCTCCTTTTCCGTTAGGATAAGCCGTATATAATAATGTTTCGTTCCCGAATAAAGCCGGAGCATATTCGTTGAATAAAACTGATAATACAAAACCAAGAATTACACCTACAATTGCAGCAGTTCCTGTAGTTCTTTTCCAGAACATACCAAGGAAGAACATAGCAAAAACTCCAGGGCTAATAAATCCAGTGTATTTTTGGATGTAAGTAAATCCACCAACACCACCAATTCCAAGAATATCATTCCATGTAAATAAAACAGCTAAAAGCATTGCAGCAAAAACAGCAATTCTACCAATGTTTACTTGTTGTTTTTCGCCAGCTTCTTTCTGGATGTATTTTTTATGAATATCTAAAGTATAAATGGTCGAGATACTGTTTACTTTTCCAGCTAGTGAAGCTACAATTGCAGCAGTCAAAGCCGCAACAGAAAGTCCTTTTAAACCAGTTGGTAAGAAAGTCAATACTGCAGAATATGCACCATCTTTTCCTCCAACTAATTGTGGTAAGTGTCCGTTTTTGTATAAAACAAAAGCAGCGATACCTGGCAACATTACAATTAATGGCATTAATAATTTTAGCATACCAGCAAACAAAATACCTGTACGAGCAGTTTGTAAATCTGCACCAAGAGCTCTTTGGGTAATGTATTGGTTACAACCCCAATAGTTTAAGTTGATGATCCAGATACCGGCAACGTAAGACATTAAACCGGGGAAAGTTAAGTATTTGTCAATCTCCAATTGAGATGAAGTAGCAGTTGGTTTTGGAATAATCATTTTGAAATGTTCCGGAGCTTCTCTCATTAAAACTTTGAAACCAGCAATAGCATTTTCGCCCACTCCAAAATATTGTCCAACAGTTGTTAATGCAATATAAGAAGTTACCAAACCTCCAATGATTAAAACAGCAACCTGAATAACATCTGTATAAGCTACAACTTTCATTCCTCCAAGAGAGATAAACAAAGCAAACACAGCCAATCCAACCATAATTACGTGAAGATATTCTCCTCCGGCAAGTCCGTTAATAGCAACTGCTCCTAAATATAAAATCGAAGTTAAGTTTACAAAAACATACAAAAACAACCAGAAAACAGCCATAATCAAAGCAGTCGATTCGTTGTAACGTGTTTTTAAGAATTGTGGCATCGTGTAAATCTTGTTTTTAAGATATACAGGAATAAACCATACTGCAACGATAATAAGTGCAACGGCTGCAAGCCATTCGTAAGCTGCAACAGCGATTCCTAAAAAGAAACCTTCACCACTCATTCCGATGAATTGCTCTGCCGAAATATTAGAAGCGATTAATGAAGCTCCAATTGCCCACCAAGTTAAATTTCCTTCGGCTAGAAAGTATGCTTTAGCATCATGTTCGTCTTTTTTACGTTTGCTGTAAACAGAATAACCGTAGGCCGAGACTACGATGAAATAAATTATAAAAACCGCATAATCTGCGAAAGCGAGGTTTTGGTTCATTGTTTTTGGTATTTTAAATTAGTATAGGTGATTGTTTGTTTTTATCTGGTTCTTAAAAAACATCGTTTTGTGGAAATTTTTCGAAACGATATTTTTATTGTGAATGTTGGTTTAAAGTGTGATATGTGTTTTTATTTTGTTATTTTTTTATGAAAATAAGAATGAAAGCCAAAAGTAAAATAAATAATTATAAATACACCAAGCGTAAATGTATTTTTTACATTTATAAAAACATTTATTGTGTTAAATTTTGATTTTGATCTTATTTTTTACTCAATTTGTAATGAATGTCAGATTGTTGTCTTAAAATTTCGGCACTTTTTTCGGCAGTGATATCTCTTTGTGCTTCGCCCAACATTTCGTAACCAACCATAAATTTCTTTACCGTTGCTGATCGTAATAATGGTGGATAAAAATGCATATGAAAATGCCATTCCGGATGTTCTAAATTATCTGTTGGAGCCTGATGAATTCCTGACGAATATGGGAAAGAAGTACTAAATAAATTATCGTACTTTATTGTTAATTGCTTTAAAATTTTGGCAAAAGCATTGGTTTCTTCATCCGTAAAATCAGTGATTTTTCCAAACGCTCTTTTGCTAATAATCATGGTTTCGTATGGCCATATTGCCCAAAATGGAACTAAAGCGACATAATGATCGTTTTCGATTACAACACGTTCTCCCGTTCTTAATTCGGCTTTAAGATAATCTTCAAGAAGCGTTCTATTATTTTTATCAAAATAGGATTTAAGACTATTATGAGTTTTTTCTACTTGTGTAGGAAGTGATGACTGAGCCCAGATTTGCCCATGCGGATGCGGGTTGCTGCATCCCATCACACTTCCTTTGTTTTCAAAAATCTGAACGTGATTGATGTATTTAATATTTCCTAAATCAGTATATTCTTTTTGCCAGGTTTTAATGATGTTTTCAATTCCGTCAATTTCCATTTCCGGTAGCGTAAGATCATGTTTTGGCGAAAAGCAAACCACTTTCGAAATTCCTTGTTCTGGTATAGCTTTAAAAAAAGTATGTTTAATATCTTCCTCAAAAATAATTTCATCCTGCTTCATAGCTGCAAAATCATTTTCGAATACAAAACTGTTTTCATACGTAGGATTGTTTGCACCATTAGCGCGAACATTTCCCGGACACAAATAACAAGTTGAGTCGTATTCTGGTAAAGCTTCTGTTGCTATTGTTTCATTTTGTCCTTGCCATGGACGTTTTGCACGATGAGGTGATACTAAAACCCATTCGTTAATTAAAGGGTTAAAACGTCTGTGTGGATCTTCGTTAATGTCAAAATTTTTCATTTTTGTTCTGGTGGTATTAAAGTAATGTTGTTCCGTTTGAGATTTTTACATCGTAAAATTTTAATTCAATCCCAAATGTATCTAAATAAAGATTTGAATACTTACGTTTAACCGCATTTTCTTGCCCTTTTTTAATCAAATTGATCGTGCAACCACCAAAACCTCCGCCCATTAAGCGAGAACCAATTATAGAATCATCAGCTTTTGCAGTATCTACAAGCATATCCAATTCCGCACAACTAACTTCATATTCCTGCGATAAACCATAATGCGTTTCAAACAACAATTGTCCTAAAAGCTCAATATTTCCCTTGTCCAAAGCTTCACACGCTTTTATTACGCGGTTTATTTCTTTTACAACATAATGTACTCTTTTAAAAACAGTCTCATTCATTTTGTCATGAATACTCAAAAGTTGTTCTTCAGTACAATCTCTAAAGCTTTTTACTTCAGGAAAATGACTTTTAATAATCGCTAAACCTTGTTCACATTCAATTCTACGAGTATTATACTCAGAGGTAAAAAGCGAATGTTTTACATTACTATCAAATAAAATCAAAGAATAATCTTTAAAATCGGCATTGTGATATTCAAAATCCAGCGTATTACAATCTAATTTTATCACTTTGTTTTCAAGACCATGAACGCTCGAAAACTGATCCATAATACCGCAATTAATACCTACCCAATGTTCTGCCTTTTGACCTAATAAAGCAAGATCTACTTTTTTAATTTCTAAATTGAAAAGCGCTGCGATACCAAAAATCATTCCGCACTCTAAAGCTGCCGAAGACGATAATCCTGAACCAACCGGAATATTACTGCTAAAAACACAATTGAAACCTTCAAACAAAAAACCGTTATCTTGTAATTGTTTTATAACGCCACGAATGTAATTTGTCCAGACAACATCACTTAATGTGATTTCTTCAGTCAAGTCGATTTCAAATTCCTCATTTAAATCAATGGCAATTATTTTAGATTTTTTAGAATTGTTTTTTTCAAAAGCAAAACAAATTATTTTGTCAATTGCTGCCGGTAAAACATAACCGTCGTTGTAGTCAATATGTTCGCCAATAATATTTATTCTTCCTGGGGAAAGAACTGTTTTTTGAGGTTTTGATCCGAACGATTTCTCAAAAAAAGCAGTTGTATTTTGTATTAAAATGTCATTCATTATTTTGTAATTGAAATAGTAATGCTTCTGTTTTTTGTAATTGTTTTAGCTGAAATACTAATTTATATTTTCAAACTTATAAATTGTTTTCTGTTGGTATGTTTCTCCTTTTTTCAAAACCGAATTCGGAAAATGGTCATGATTGGGTGCGTCTGGAAAATTTTGAGTTTCAAAACAAATTCCGCTTGACGAATGATAATTAGCATTTTCTTTGCCTTTTAAAATATCAAAACAATTTCCGCCTACATATATATGTACACTTGGCTGATCTGTAAAAACACTCATTTGCAAATTGTTTTTTGAACTGAACAATTGCGCCACAACATTATTTGTAGCTTCAAGTACAAAAGAATGATCTATTGATGCAGGGCATTTTTTTGGACTTCTAAAATCGAAATCGTGATTAGAAAGCGCTGTGAATTTTCCTGTTGGAATATTTCCTGCATTTGTTTCTAATATTTTATCCGATTCAATAATCATTTCCTGATTTAAAACAGTAGCATCATGACCATCAAGATTAAAATAACTATGATGTGTCAGGTTGATAACAGTATCTTTAGTAGACGTGGCTTTGTACTCTAATTCCAATTCATTTTTTTCCGTCAAAGTATAAGTCAAATCTACGTGCAATGTGCCAGGAAAATTTTCGTCTAAATCTGGACTCAACAAACTGAAGGTTATCGACGGATTATCACCAGAAGTTAAATTAGTAACATTCCATACTTTTTTTCCAAAACCAATATTTCCGCCATGCAAAGCATTCTCGTTATTATTAGTATTAAGTTGAAAACTTTTATTGTTTAATGTAAAAGCACCTTTATCGATTCGTCCAGCATATCGCCCAACAGTTGTACCAAAATAAGGAGCACTTGGCAAATTATAAGAAGCCAGATAAGATTCCAGATTATCGAAACCTAAAACTACATCGACAAGATTGCCGCCCGAAGTTGGAATTTGTAAAGAAGTAACAGTTGCACCATAATTTATAATCTGCACAATCATACCATTTTTGTTCGATAATTTAAAAGAAAGAACTTCTTCGTTATCTAATGTTATACCAAAAGATTTCGATGCAGATGTTTCTGGAGAATGCGATATGTTCTTTGTTTCCATATAAACTTTGAAAAAAATGAAATCCAAAAATAGAAACATTCTCTATTTTTACATACCAGTACCTACCAGTTTTTAGTATATTGCAAAAAAAACTAATTTTTATGAATGTTATTTCGATTCAAAACAATCTTGGTTTGCCAAAATATAAGCAGATTATTCTTTCAATTGAGAAATCGATTGAAGAAGGAAAGTTGCTAAAAGGAGACCGACTTCCGTCTGTAAACAAAGTTTGTCTGGCATTTTCATTGTCTCGAGATACTGTTTTATTAGGTTATGACGAACTCAAAAAAAGAGGTATTATTTATGCCATTCCCGGTAAAGGTTATTATGTTAAAAGCGTCGAAACCACCATAAAACAAAAGATTTTTTTATTATTTGATGAATTAAATAGTTTTAAAGAAGATATCTATAATTCGTTTTTGCAACACATTGGAAAAAATGTTCAGGTCGATATTTTCTTTCATCATTTTAATGCACAGGTTTTTCAGAAATTAATAAGTGACAGTTACGGCAATTATACCAAATACATTATAATGCCAACTAATTTAAGCGATGTTGCCAGTTTCCTAAAAAACCTACCAGTAGGTGAAGTAATCATACTAGATCAAACGAATCAGGACTTAAAATTGTATCCTGCAATTTATCAAAATCATCAAAAAGATATCTTTGAAGGGTTGACCAAAGGAAAAGCAAAGCTCAATAAATACCAAAAATTGATTTTAATTTTTCCCGGATTTCGAGAACCTCTTGGAATGAAAATTGGTTTTGAAGCTTTTTGTACTGAAAATGATTTTGAGTACGAAATTATTACTGAATTTGCTGAGAGAGAAATTACTTTTGGCGATTTGTTTATTATTCCGAATGATCGTGATTTGGTTCACGTAATCGAAAAAGCGAGATCTCAAAATTTGAAACTTGGTGCCGATTTTGGAATTATATCGTACAACGAAACTCCGTTAAAGAAAATTGTCGCAAACGGAATTACAACTATTTCAACTCATTTTGAAACTATGGGAAAAATTCTCGCCAGCATGGTTCTTAAAGGAAGCAAAGAACAAATAGAAAACAAATCGTCGTTAATTATTCGGAATTCTTTGTAAAGTGATATTTCCTTAATACGGTTTATTTCACAACTAAAAACATTTTTGTTTGAAACTATTTAAAAAAAAGAATGAAACATTTTTTTGTATATATTTGTAAATGTAAATTTTACACTTAATATTTTTAGTTTGTTTCTTATTCTTTAATTTTTAGTTTTTTAATAATAGTTTTATTGAAGTAAAAAACCCTGAAAGGTTGTAGTTTTCAGGGTTTTGGTTTTTTGTAAAATTGCATAATATTAAAATGATGTAGAAAATCTGTGCAAATCCTTTAATTCTATCTAACACTTTTTCAAAGGAACGCGGATTATGCGGATTCGCTAAAGCGAAAACACGGATTAAACGGATTTAATTTTCAATTATTTTAAAATCAGTTTTTAATCCGCGACTTTACTTTTGTAAATCTGTATCATCCGCGTCTCTTTTATAGATCATTCAAGTTAGCTTCTCTTTGTCAAAGTCCTCAACAAATTTCTTGCAATATATGGCTGTCTTTTTTATAAATTCAGTACAAAATCGTTTAGTAATTTTTCTTCGTATTTTTCTTTATTAAAAGTATACAGGTAAGATCCCTTTCGTGACGACTGCATATCTTTTTCTTCTAATTTGTTTAAAATTTCCAGCGAGTTGATTTTACTGATAAAGTTTCGTTTATCTAATTCTTTACTCAAAATAGCTTCATATAATTCTAATAACTGACGCATTGTGAATTTTTCAGGAAGCAATTCAAAACCAATAGGCTTGATCGAAGTCCTGTATCGCAATCTTTTGATAGCATTTTTAACCATCTCATTATGGTCAAAAATTAAGTTTGGCGCATCAGTAATACTAAACCATTGTGCATGGTAATTTTTAATCAATTCGGCATTATGATTTTCAATATTGATTAAAGCATAGTACGAAACAGAGATGGTTCTTTCGACAGGGTCACGATCAATTTCACTGTAAGCATATAATTGCTCCATATAAATATCGTTTAAACCCGTATATGTATTTAAAATTCTGATAGCCGCATCGTCAAGCACTTCATCACGTTTTAAAAAGCCACCAATTAAAGACCATTTTCCTTTTTCAGGCTCAAAGTCTCTCTTGATTAATAAGATTTTCAACCCCTCATGGTCGAACCCAAAAATGATACAATCTACTGCTAATAGTACTTTATCTGCAGAGCTATAACTGTTTAGCATATTAAATTTTTTATTGGTAAATATATAAACTTCCTAATTTGTTTTGCAACTATATTAATGTGTATTTTACACTTATGACAGAATGCTTTTTAATAATATTCTTAAGTTAATGGTTTTTATGAAAATACAGACAAAAGTAATGGTTTTTTTCTTGCTAAAATGACGCGTTAAATTTCAAATTTTATTAAAAATCTATAATTATCAATTCTTTTTCTCAAAATTTTAGATTTAGAACAAGATTTTGCAAGACAAGTATCCGTTTTTATTTGGATTTTCACACTTCGTTTGCTAAATGTGTTTTTATTTTACCTTTTTAATATTATTTATTTGTTTTTGAGTGTTTATTTTAGTTAAATTTACAAATGTATAAAAAACACTTATATTAATGTGAATTGCTGTAGAATCGATTCTAAAAATTTGTATTGTACTAAAGAACAGATATATTATGAAAAAAACACTTTTAGTAGCATTTCTTATTATCACTTGCGCTCGCAATAGTTTTGCCCAAAGCCAAACTACAGTAATTTCTATAAAAGAAACCACCACTTCACCCATAATAAATAAAAACATTTATGGACATTTTGCCGAGCATTTAGGACGATCTATTTATGGAGGTTTTTTTGTGGGGGATACTTCAAAAATTCCAAATACAAACGGAGTTCGAAATGATATTATTAAAGCCTTAAAAGAATTAAAAATTCCAAATTTAAGATGGCCTGGAGGTTGTTTTGCAGATACCTATCACTGGAAAGATGGTATTGGGCCAAAAGAAAATAGACCGACAATTGTAAATCAATGGTGGGGAGGAGTAACTGAAGATAATAGTTTTGGGACACATGATTTTTTAAACATGTGCGAATTGCTTGGGGCAGAACCTTACTTATCCGGAAATGTTGGTAGCGGTACCGTACAGGAACTTTCGGATTGGGTGCAATATGCCAATTTTAAAGGGAAAAGCCCAATGAGTGACTTGCGTACAAAAAATGGCAGAACAGAACCTTGGAAAGTGAATTTTTGGGGCATTGGAAATGAAGCCTGGGGTTGTGGTGGAAATATGACGGCAGATTATTATGCAAATGAGTATAGAAAATATGCCACATTTATGCCAAATGATATCGTAAGAATTGCATCGGGCGCAAATAGTGACAACTATAATTGGACAGAAACTTTAATGAAAAATATTCCAGCCAATATGTTAGGAGGCTTGGCACTTCATCATTATTCTGTAATAGATTGGAATAAAAAAGGAGACGGCGTTGATTTTACCGAAGATCAATATTTTGCAACAATGAAAGAGGCGCTAAAAATGGAAGAGTTGGTTACCAAACATTCGGCGATTATGGACAAATATGATCCAAACAAAAAAATTGACCTTGTTGTAGATGAATGGGGTGGTTGGTACGATGTTGAAAAAGGAACTAATCCCGGTTTTTTATTCCAACAAAACACGATGCGAGATGCGGTTTTGGCAGGAGCAACATTAAATATTTTTAACAATCACGCAGATAGAGTTCGTATGGCAAATTTGGCACAATGTGTAAATGTTTTGCAAGCCGTTATTTTAACAGATAAAGCAAAAATGATTACTACGCCAACTTACCATGTAATGAAAATGTACAATGTACATCAAGACGCTACATTATTAAATCTAAATTTTAGCGCGCCAAATTATACCTATAGAGGAGAATCACTTCCGGCGGTTTCGGCATCAGCCTCAAAAGACAAAAGCGGAAAAGTTCATATTTCGATAGTAAACATCGATTCAAAAAATAAAAACAAAATAGAAATTGATGTAAATAATTTGGGAGTAAAAAACTTTACGGGAACAATTTTAAACGCATCAAAATTACAGGATTTTAATTCTTTTGATACGCCCAATAAAATTGTACCAACAGCTTTTAAAGGATTTGAAAATAAAAAAGGAAAACTAGAAATTACAATTCCTCCATTTTCAGTATTGGTTTTAGAAGGAAAATAGAATTGCAAGCATAATTCTCTTTTATTTTAGAGTAAAAGAGCTTTGTAACAAGAATGCTAACAAATTAAAATAAAGCCAATTTATATTTGAATTTGGTGATATTTTGAATTTAAGATGAAGTATTCGTAATTGAACAAGTGTAAAAGTTACGTTTGTTTTTAGTTTTAATCTTAAATGTTTGATTTTGATGCATTATTTGTAAAAATATCGCACGCCTTTTTTGTTAAGTGTTTTTTATACACTTATGAATTATTTATAATTATATTTGTCACTATTAAAAAATGAATTTCGAATGAAAAATTACGTTATAGGATTGGACTACGGAACAGATTCTGTTCGAGCGATGCTAATAGACACTGAAAATGGGCAAGAGTTGGCATCCAATGTTTCTCATTATAAGAGATGGAAAAACAAACAATATTGCGATGCGTCGATAAATCAATTTCGTCAGCATCCTTTAGATCATATTGAAGGTTTAGAAATTACGATTCAAACCGTTATAAAAGAAAGTAAAGTAGATCCTTCATTAATAAAAGGAATTTGTATTGATACGACGGGATCATCTCCGGTTCCTGTAACCAAAGACGGAATTCCGTTGGCATTGACAAAAGGTTTTGAAGAAAACCCAAATGCAATGATGGTGTTATGGAAAGATCATACATCTATAAATGAAGCAAACGAAATCAATGAACTGGCTGTAAGCTGGGGCGGAGAAAACGTAACCAAATATGTTGGTGGAATTTATTCATCAGAATGGTTTTGGGCAAAAATCCTGCACATTGCCAGAGAAGATGAAGCCGTTCGAAATGCAGCGTATACCTGGATGGAGCATTGCGATTTAATGACGTATTTATTAATCGAAGAAAAAGATTTAAAAACATTTAAAAGAAGCCGTTGCGCCGCGGGACATAAGGCAATGTGGCACGAAGACTGGAACGGACTTCCTCCGGTTGAATTTTTAGAAAAATTACATCCCTATTTAGCACAGCTTCGCGGTAATTTATACGATGAAACGTATACATCTGATTTAGTTGCCGGAAATTTAAGTAAAGAATGGGCAGATCGTTTAGGACTTTCAACAGAAACTGTTGTAGCTGTTGGGACCTTCGATGCACATTCTGGAGCAGTTGGGGCAAAAATTGGAGAAAATACTTTGGTTCGTGTTATGGGAACTTCAACCTGCGATATTTTGGTTGGTTCTTATGATGAAGTGGGAACTAAAACTGTTCGTGGAATCTGCGGACAAGTTGACGGATCTGTAATTCCGGGCTTTATTGGTCTTGAAGCAGGGCAATCTGCTTTTGGAGATTTATTGGCTTGGTACAAAGAATTATTGCTTTGGCCAACAGATCATTTATTAACAGCTTCGACTGTTTTAAATGACGAACAAAAAGAGCAACTAAGAGAAGAATTCAGTGATAAATTAATTGTAGAATTAACAAAAGAAGCCGAGAAAATTGCGGTTTCAGATAGTCTTCCAATTGCTTTGGACTGGATTAACGGACGTAGAACTCCAGATGCTAATCAGGAATTAACAAGCGCGATTTCAAACCTTTCTTTAGGAACAAAAGCACCGCACATTTTTAAAGCTTTAGTAAACGCAATTTGTTTTGGAGCAAAGAAAATTGTAGACCGTTTTGAAGAAGAAGGTGTAAAAATTGACAGTGTTATCGGAATTGGTGGCGTTGCCCGCAAATCTCCTTTTATCATGCAGACTTTGGCAAACGTTTTAAACAAGCCAATTAAAATTGCAGCTTCAGACCAAACCCCAGCTTTAGGTGCAGCAATTTATGCGGCCGTTGCAGCAGGAATTTATTCAAACGTAATCGAAGCAAGCCAAAAAATAGGAAGCGATTTTGACGGAGAATATTTTCCTCAATTAGATAAAGTAGCAGCCTATAACAAACTACTTATTGCTTACGATCAATTAAGCGCTTACGAAGATCCAACTATTAAAATTTCGCAACATGAGTTCTCAATATAAAGATTTAAAACAAGAATGTTACGAAGCCAATATGCAGTTAAACGCATTGAATTTGGTGGTCTATACATTCGGAAATGTAAGCGCAGTAGATAGAGAAAATGGTGTTTTTGCCATTAAACCAAGCGGTGTTCCTTACGAAGATTTAAAATCCGAAGATATTGTAATTGTCGATTTTGATAATAACATTATCGAAGGAACAATGCGTCCGTCATCAGACACCAAAACGCACGCTTATTTATATAAAAACTGGCCAAATATCGGAGGCGTTGCACATACGCACGCAACCTATTCAGTAGCTTGGGCGCAATCGCAACAAGATATTCCAATTTTCGGAACCACACATGCAGATCATTTAACAGCAGATATTCCGTGCGCACCGCCAATGGCAGATGCACTTATTGAAGGAAACTACGAACACAATACCGGAATTCAGATTTTGGATTGTTTCAAAGAAAAAAATCTTTCATACGAAGAAGTAGAAATGGTTTTGATTGGAAATCATGGTCCGTTTGCATGGGGAAAAAATGCAGCAAAAGCAGTTTATAACAGTAAGGTTCTGGAAGTTGTAGCCGAAATGGCGTACCTGACTTTACAAATAAACCCAAATGCACCAAGATTAAAAGATTCATTAATAAAGAAACATTACAATCGTAAACACGGAAAAGATTCGTATTACGGACAGTAGAAAATTTGTTTCAGGTTTCAGGTTTTTTTTGTTTCAAGTTGTTGGAACGTGAAAATTGGAACGTGAACATGAAACAGATAAAACAAAAATAATAACATAACAATAAGATTTTCGGCATTTCAAAACTTGAAACTTGAAACAAAGAAAACTTGAAACAAAATAAAAAATGATAGATATATCTCAAAAAGAAGTATGGTTTGTAGTAGGAAGCCAGGAATTATACGGTGAAGAAACACTAAGAAAAGTAGCAGAACATTCGCAGATAATTGCAAAAGGATTGGATGCTTCATCTAGTATTCCGGTAAAAGTGGTTTATAAAGATGTGGTAAAATCTCCATCTCAGATATTAGACGTTTGTTTAGCAGCAAATTCGGCTAAAAACTGTATCGGAATTATTGCGTGGATGCATACTTTTTCACCAGCAAAAATGTGGATTGGCGGTTTGAGTATTCTAAAAAAACCATTATGTCATTTACACACACAATATAATGCTGAAATTCCGTGGGGATCTATTGACATGGATTTCATGAACTTAAACCAATCTGCTCACGGAGATCGTGAATTTGGTTTCATCATGTCAAGAATGCGTAAAAAACGTAAAGTTGTTGTAGGACATTGGGAAGATGAAAGAGTTCAGAAAAAATTAGGTATCTGGTCAAGAGTTGTACTTGGATGGGACGAACTTCAAAACTTAAAAGTGGCTCGTATTGGAGACAATATGCGTGAAGTTGCCGTTACAGAAGGAGACAAAGTTGAAGCTCAAATTCGTTTTGGAGTTTCCGTAAACGGATTCGATTCATCGGATGTTACCAAACATATTGAAAAAGTTACAGACCAACAATTAGCTGATTTATTGGCAGTTTATGAGTCATCTTATACTTTAACTGATTCTTTAAAAGAAGGTGGAGCGCAAAGAAGTTCTTTAGTTGAAGCGGCAAAAATTGAATTAGGTTTAAGAGCTTTCCTTGAAGAAGGAGGTTTCGGAGCTTTTACAGATACATTCGAAAACCTTGGTGCTTGGAAACAACTTCCTGGAATCGCAACACAAAGATTAATGGCCGACGGTTATGGTTTTGGTGGTGAAGGCGACTGGAAAACCGCTGCAATGGTGAGAGCATTAAAAGTAATGAATATTGGTCTTGAAGGAGGAACTTCTTTCATGGAAGATTATACATACCATTTCACGCCTCAAAAATCATATGTTTTAGGATCGCACATGTTAGAAATTTGTCCTTCAATTGCTGATGGAAAACCTTCTTGTGAAGTGCATCCTTTAGGAATTGGAGGAAAAGAAGATCCGGCTCGTTTGGTATTTAATTCCCCTGCAGGAGATGCAATCAATGTTTCTTTGGTTGATATGGGAACTCGTTTTCGTTTGATTGTAAACGAAGTTGAAGCTATTAAACCATTGGCAGAATTACCAAAATTACCTGTTGCCAGAGTTCTATGGGATTGCAAACCAAATCTGGATATAGCTGCAACAGCATGGATTCTTGCCGGAGGAGCGCATCACACCGTTTACAGTCAGTCATTAACAACAGAATATATGGAGGATTTTGCTGATATTGCCGGAATTGAATTATTGGTTATTGATGAAAAAACTACGGTAAGAGACTTTAAAGATAAGATTAATGCTAATGAAGCGTATTTTCATTTGTTTCAGCATGGACTTTAATTAAAGGTGCAAAGGTTCAAAGAAGCAAAGGTTCAGAGTTTTTTGCTACTTTTAACATCTAACATTTTACTTTTTACAAATCAAAAAAATATCATTTATGAATGTAATAAAACGATGTGTTTTTGGAATCGGCCTGTTGAGTTTGGCGGCAATTTCAGTTCAATGCAAAAACGATAAAAAAATGGATAACGCTACAGTTTCTTCAGATCAAAAAGCTACAGTTACAATCGAAAAATCTTCTTATGGGACAACTGCAAAAGGAGAAAAAGTAGACAGTTACAAATTAAAAAACCAAAATGGGATGGAAGTTGATATCATCACTTTTGGAGGAAGAATTACAGATTTGAAAGTGCCTAATAAAGAAGGAGTTTCAGAAAATGTAGTAATCGGATTTAATTCTTTGGCACAATACGAAAAAGAAAATCCTTTCTTCGGAGCTTTGATTGGAAGATATGGAAATAGAATCGCAAAAGGAAAATTCTCTTTAGACGGAAAAGAATATCAATTGGCTATAAATAATGCACCAAACGCTTTGCACGGTGGACCGCAAGGATATTTTAACGTCGTTTGGAAAGCCGATGAGGCTAAATCCGGAGAAACAGCTTCTTTAAAATTATCGTATTTAAGCAAAGATATGGAAGAAGGATATCCTGGAAATTTACAGGTTTTTGTTACTTATACTTTGACAAATGATAATCAATTAGAAGTTTTGTATGAAGCTACAACAGATAAGAAAACGGTAGTGAATTTAACGCAACATTCGTATTTTAATTTATCTGGAGATTTCACCAAAACAATCTTAGATCACGAATTAACTTTAAATGCTGATAAAATTGTTCCGGTTGATGCAACTTTAATTCCAACAGGAAAATTAGAAGATGTTGCGAATACGCCTTTCGATTTCAGAACGCCAAAATTAATTGGAAAAGACATCAATGCTAAAAACGAACAATTAGAAAGAGGAAAAGGTTACGATCATTGTTGGGTATTGAACAATCCTGAAAAAGGAAAAACAATAATTGCAAAAGTATATCACGCGCCAAGCGGAAGAATTTTGGAAGTAACAACAGACGAACCAGGAATTCAGTTTTACTCAGGAAATTTCCTTGACGGAACTTTACCAACGCCTAAAGGCGGAACATTTGGTCACAGAACCGCACTTTGTCTGGAAACAGAACATTATCCGGATTCTCCAAATCAGAAAAACTTTCCAACAACGGTTTTAAACCCGGGAGAAAATTATAAAACTAAAACTACTTTTAAATTCTCAGTGAAGAAATAGTTTTAGGATTTGTTTATTAGTTCAGTAATTCTCTAAAGAACCTCGTAAGTTATACTTGCGAGGTTTTTTTATTTGTAATTATTAAAACGCATTACGATTTGTAAGGATTTTGTTAATTTATTCAATTATTTGATATATTTGAGGGATAATTATTGTAAAAACTATTAGTAAATGAAAAACCCAATTAAAGCATTACTTCTGTTATTAACATCTTCAGTATTTGGAATAGCAAATGCTCAGGTTCAGATGAATTCTAAATTTGACACGCCTTATGGTAACAATACCGCTGTTGGAAAGTTTGTCGAACTCAATGGAGCTAAAATCTATTATGAAGAATATGGAAAAGGAGAACCGTTGTTATTGATTCATGGAAATAGTGGAAGTATTGAAACAATGGGAAATCAGATTGCTTATTTTAAAAGTAAATACAGAGTAATTGCTCTTGATAGTAGAGGACAAGGCAAATCGGAGTTGAAAACAGATTCTTTAACATTTGTCCAAATGACAAAAGATACTGAAGCATTAGTTAATCACTTAAAACTGGATTCAATAAGTATTATTGGATGGAGTGACGGAGGAATTGTTGGATTACAAATGGGGATTTCAGGGAAATCAAAAATAAAGAAAATCATAGCGATGGGTGCCAATTTACGACCTGATTCTACTGCTATTTATTCATGGGCGGTAAAAGGTCTTCAGAACGAGAGAAAAGTGTTTAGTGCAAAAATTAAAGAAAAAGACACTAGCGAGAACTGGAATCTGCTGAAACAAATTTCTGGACTTTTAGCAGATCAGCCTAATATTGCAGCAAAAGATTTATCAAAAATTAAAGCAAAAGTGCTTGTAATAGCAGGAGATAGAGACGTAATCAGAAATGAGCATACGGTTGAAATTTTCGAAAATATACCTAAAGCACAGCTATGTATTATGCCTGGAGAGACCCATTTTGCGCCGGCTTCAAGTCCGGAAGTATTTAATGCAATAGCCAATAAATTTTTATCAGAACCTTTTAAAAGACCAGATTCAGATTTTACTAAATGGGATAAATAAAATTGGATCAACAGAATTGTGTTATTTTAGCCATGAATTTCAACTTTATTTAATTCGTGGCTAAAAAAACAAAAAATGACTTTCAAACACATATTCAAAGTAGCATTAAATTGGACTTCGAAAAAAGAGGAAAAATCAACTTCAAAAATTCACAACAAAACACATCAAATTAAAATTGATGGAAAACCTGTTTTAGATGTTTCTGCTGCAAAAGCTTTCAAAGGCGATCCGAAATTATATAATCCTGAAGATTTGTTGTTAAGTAGTTTGGTTTCCTGTCATATGATGTCCTACTTATATGTTTGTTCTCAAAACGGAATAGAAGTTCTCGAATATTTAGACAATGCCGAGGCAACGCTTGAAGTTTCAGCATCGGGAAGTGGACGTTTTGTTGAGGTTAGGTTAAAGCCTATAGTGAAAATTTCAAATCCAGACCAAATAGAATTGGCTTTGGATTTACATTTTAAAGCAAATCAATTGTGTTTTATTGCTAATTCCTGCAATTTTCCTGTTTTGCATGAGGCTAGTTGTGAAGTTTAATAATTTATTTGAACCGTATGAGTTATATAAGTAAATATTGATCTTACGTTATATACCATCTTGTAAATGAACTTATATGGTTTAAAATAGCATAAAACCAAAAAAACCTCTTCTTTCGAAGAGGTTTTTGTACCCGGAGCCGGAGTCGAACCGGCACGGTTTCCCACAGGTGTTTGAGACCAGCGCGTCTACCAATTCCGCCATCCGGGCTTAGCAGACGAAAAAATAACTAATAAATTAATTATTTTAACGCAATAGAATAAGTTAATTATGATGTCATAACTGTGCTTATTCCTTTAACACGGTGCAAATGTAAAAAATAAAATTAAAAATTCTAATAAAAATACTTAATTTTTTCCTTTCAGTGTCCAATAAATTTTCTAAATTTGCACCTCGTTAAAACGAAGCACACACAACTAACTACAAAACAACAAATTATAATGTCGCACCTAGAACCAGAAGCTAAAATTTTTGCTTGTTCACAAAGTGTTTATCTTGCAGAAAAAATTGCAGAACAATACGGAATTCCGTTAGGAAAAGTAACTATGTCAACGTATAGTGATGGAGAATTTCAACCATCTTACGAAGAATCAATTAGAGGATTACGCGTTTTTATCGTGTGCTCAACTTTTCCAACTGCTGATAATTTGATGGAATTGTTATTAATGATTGATGCAGCAAAACGCGCATCAGCAAGACACATTACAGCTGTTATGCCTTATTTTGGTTGGGCAAGACAAGATAGAAAAGATAAACCAAGAGTTCCGATTGGGGCAAAATTAGTAGCTAATTTATTAGATGCTGCCGGAGCAACAAGAGTAATGACAATGGATTTGCATGCAGATCAAATTCAAGGGTTTTTCGAAAAACCAGTAGATCATTTATTTGCATCTACAATCTTTTTACCATATGTAGAAAGTTTAAAGTTAGAAAATCTAACAATTGCATCTCCAGATATGGGAGGTTCAAAAAGAGCATATGCTTACTCTAAGTTTTTAGAATCAGATGTAGTAATCTGTTACAAACAAAGAAAAGCAGCCAACGTTATCGACACTATGGAATTAATTGGTGAAGTAAAAGGTCGTAACGTAATATTAGTAGACGACATGATCGATACTGGTGGTACATTAGCAAAAGCTGCCGATTTAATGATCGAAAAAGGAGCGTTAAGCGTTAGAGCAATTTGTACACACGCCATTTTATCAGGTGACGCATACGAAAAAATTGAAAACTCAAAATTAAGTGAGTTAATAGTTACCGATTCTATTCCGTTAAAGAGAGAATCAAAGAAAATAAAAGTCGTGAGTTGTGCACCTCTTTTTGCTGAAGTAATGCACATGGTGCACCACAACAATTCCATTAGTGGAAAATTTATTATGTAAAAGCTATATGCTTTGGGCTTTAAGCCGTAAGCTATATCACTTTACAAAAAGCCTAAGGCCCAGTGCTTAAAGCTTAAAGCAGTGTATATTATTTAATAACTATATTTTTTTTACAATGAAATCGATTACAATTAAAGGATCAGAAAGAGAAAGCGTGGGCAAAGTGTCAACTAAAGCCTTACGTAATGCTGGAGCGGTTCCTTGCGTGTTATACGGAGGAAATCAGGCAGTACACTTCTCAGCAGACGCTGCAGCGTTCAAAAACTTGGTTTACACTCCAAACGCACACACAGTTGTGATTGAGCTTGGAAAAGGAAAATCATTCAATGCAATTTTGCAAGACATTCAAGTACACCCAGTATCTGACAAAATTTTACACATTGACTTCTTTCAATTATTTGATGACAAAGAAATCACTATGGAAGTTCCAGTAAAAATCGTTGGTACATCTAAAGGTGTTCTTGCTGGAGGTGTTTTACGTTTAAACACTCGTAAATTAAAAGTTAAAGCTTTACCTAAAGATCTTCCTGATTTTGTTGAAGCTGACATTACTCCACTTGAAATGGGTAACAAATTATACGTTACTAAAGTGGGTTCTCCAGAATTCAAAATTATGCACCCAGAGAACACTGTTGTTGCTCAAGTAAGAATCTCTCGTGCTGCTATGAAAGCTGCTCAAGAAGCTGCAAAAGCTGCAAAAGCTCCTGCAAAAGGAAAGAAAAAATAATTTTTTTCAAATCAATACAAAAAGCATCAATCGAAAGATTGGTGCTTTTTTTTTGTTTTAAAGGTTTTGAGTTGTTAAGATGCTGAGGTTCTGAGAAAAGGTTCAAAGGGGAAAGGTTCAAAGGTGTAAAGTAAGAGATCAGTGTTAATCTGCTTAAATCTTCGTGATCATCGTACCATTCTTAGCGTACGTTGCGTAAACCTTTGCGGACATTGCGGTTAAGAATAAATTATCTAATTGACACATTTTCTAATTACCAACATTAATCCTATTTTTGTATCATGATAAAATGGATAACAGAACTGTTTTCATCAACACAAAAAGAAGAGAACATCGATAATATGAAACCGGAGGTTCACGAACACCAAAAAAACAATATAAAAAACGTGAGTAAAAAATATTTAATTGTCGGACTTGGTAATATTGGTGCCGAATACGTAAATACAAGACATAACATAGGTTTTAAAGTGCTGGATTTTTTAGCTAAAAAAGAAGGGCTTTCGTTCGAAACCGTTAAACTGGGTTCTTTGGCCGAATATAAATTTAAAGGAAGAACATTTCTTCTGCTAAAGCCAAATACTTATATGAATCTAAGCGGTAAAGCAGTTAAATACTGGATGGACAAAGAAAACATTCCGTTAGAGAATATTTTAGTTATCACAGACGATTTAAATCTCTCATTCGGAACAATTCGCATTAAGCCAAAAGGGAGCGATGGAGGTCATAACGGACTTAAAAATATCAATCTAGTTTTAAATACGCAGCAATACACTCGTTTTAGATTTGGTATAAGTGACCAGTTCAAAAAAGGGCAACAAGTAGATTACGTTTTAGGTGATTGGGATGAAGAAGAGAAAGCGAAATTACCGGAACGTTTAGAAGTTGCGTCAGAAATTATCAAATCATTTGGAACTGCCGGATTAGAAAATACAATGACAACTTTTAACGGAAAATAAAGATTTACAGGTGTTTATGTGTTAAATAATCAAATAATCGATTAATCAAATCGAATTATAACGAAATAGTATTTTCTATTCCAAAGTTAAATGTCTAAATTTGAAATAAATTATTATAAATCATAAAATCATAATATCATGGCTTTTGAATTACCACAATTACCTTATGCATACGATGCATTAGAACCACATATTGATGCTCGTACAATGGAAATCCATTATACAAAACACCATAATGCTTATACTACAAATTTAAATGCAGCTATTGCTGGTACAGATTTGGAAGGAAAAACAATCGAAAATATCTTAATCAATTTAGATAAATCAAACGCAGCAGTTCGTAACAATGGTGGAGGTTTTTACAACCACAACTTATTCTGGACTGTAATGTCTCCAAATGGTGGTGGATTACCAACTGGTGATTTATTAGCAGCAATCGAAGCTTCTTTTGGAACTTTTGACGAGTTTAAAGCAAAATTTGCTAAAGCTGGAGCTACGCAGTTTGGTTCAGGATGGGCTTGGTTATGTGTGGAGAAAGGTGGAAAACTTGATGTTTGTGGAACTCCAAATCAGGATAATCCATTAATGCCAGAAGTTGGTTGCGGTGGAACTCCAATCTTAGGAATGGATGTTTGGGAGCATGCTTACTATTTAAACTACCAAAACAGAAGACCTGATTATATTGAAGCTTTTTTCAGTGTAATTAACTGGACAGAAGTTGCTAGAAGATTTGCTTTAGATAAATAGTCGAAAATAGATTAAAGATTAAAGAATAAAGAGAAAAGACGAATGGCCTAAAGGTTATTCGTCTTTTTTTTGTGTCTATATTTTTTATTTTTATCTAGAGTGGTTTTTCTATGCTCCTTCTTCTTTAGTAATCTTTGTTCTGTTTTCTTTATTCTAATCTCTATAAAAAAAAGAAAATAAAAAAGGCGGAATTTCTTCCGCCTTTTTTGCCCCAAATCTACCATAAACTTAACCTACTAATGTTATGGTTCAGTAAATGTATGGTAGCTATTCTTATGAAAAAAACTTTTTAGATGAATGGTAAATATATCCGATAAAGTAACTGTAATTTATTGCTTTTGAAATATTTGAGTTTATTCCAATAAAAAAGGTGGAATTACTTCCACCCTTTTTGCCCCAAATCTACCATAAACTTAACCTACTAATGTTATGGTTTTCCAAAAGTATTGTAGCTTTTCATTTTTACCAAACATATGGGACGAACGGCAAATAAAACCGATGAAATGCACAAATTAACCTTTTGTTAGTATTTTTTTAATACGCTCTAGCGTCTTTTCCTTCGTAAAAATTCATAAAAGCTCTATTTACAACACGATTTCCTCCTGGCGTTGGATAATCTCCTGTAAAATACCAATCTCCAAGATTTTTAGGACAAGCGATATGTAAATCTTCTACCTTTTGGAAAATAATTTTTACTTCGGCATTGATTTCTGGAGAGCTTAACATTTCTGCAATTTTATCTGAAATCTCTTCTGGCGTAAATTGATCGTAAATTGCTGTTACATAATTTACAACATCACTGTCTAAATAATTTTCTTGCGCCTTACACTTTGTATAAACTTCGTCTACAATATGATATAGGTTTCTTTCTTTTAATAAAGCAAGAGCAGCTCTAAAGGCAACAAGACCTTCTAGTTTAGCCATATCAATTCCGTAGCAATCAGGGTAACGAATTTGTGGAGCCGATGAAACGATTACGATACGTTTAGGTTTTAAACGATCCATCATTTTTATGATGCTCATTTTAAGTGTCGTACCGCGAACAATACTATCGTCGATGATAACAAGGTTGTCTGTTGGTTTGATTACTCCGTAAGTCACATCGTAAACGTGTGCAACAAGGTCATCACGGCTACTATCCTCTGTAATAAAGGTTCTAAGTTTAGCATCTTTAATCGCAACTTTCTCTGTGCGAATTTTTACAGCCAATAATTCCTGTAATGTTTCTGCGGTAAGAGTGTTTCTATTAGCTAAAATATAATTATTTTTTCTCTGATTTAAGAAATCCTGAGCTGCTTCTACTAAACCATAAAATGAAGTTTCGGCAGTATTTGGGATATAAGAGAAAACAGTATTATCTGTATCGCTGTCAATTGATTCAAGAACAGCAGGTAAAATTAATTTCCCTAGATTTTTACGTTCTTGGTAAATTTCGGCATCACTTCCTCTAGAAAAGTAAATTCTTTCAAATGAACATGCTTTCTTAACAGTTGGTTCCAGGATTTGCTCCATAGTAACTTTTCCGCTTTTTTTGATGATCAAAGCATTTCCCGGATCGATTTCCTGAACACTTTCAAAAGGTACATTGAATACAGTTTGAATAACGGGTCTTTCAGAAGCTACAACAACTACTTCGTCATCTTGATAATAGTAAGCTGGACGAATTCCTGCTGGGTCTCTAAAAACAAATGCGTCACCATGACCTAGTAATCCGGCCATTGCATAACCACCATCTAAATTTTTAGCAGAACGTGCTAATATTTTTCCAATATCCAATCGATCAGCAATTACTGGCGAAGCTTCTCTTTTAGAATAACCTTCTTGTTTGCAATCTTGGTAAAGTTGCATTACTTCTTTGTCTAGGAAGTGACCAATTTTTTCCATTACTGTAACGGTATCAGCCATTTCTTTTGGATGCTGTCCAAGTTCAACTAGATTTTCGAAAAGTTCTTTAACATTTGTCATATTAAAGTTTCCGGCCAAAATCAAATTACGGTGCATCCAGTTGCTTTGACGTAAAAAAGGGTGTACACTTTCGATGCTGTTTTTTCCGAAAGTTCCGTAACGGACGTGTCCTAGAAATAATTCTCCTATATAAGGAATGTTTGCTTTTTGTTGAGCAACATCATTTGCGTATTCAGGATGTGTAGTCATCTCCTCGTTGATACGCTCATTGATTTGTTTAAAAACGTCTTGTATTGGCTGCGAATGATTTGAACGAACTCTGCTGATATAACGTTCTCCTGGTTCAACATCTAATTTAATGCTTGCAAAACCTGCACCATCCTGACCACGGTTGTGTTGCTTCTCCATCATTAGATACATTTTTTGTATCCCGTAAAAAGCCGTTCCGTATTTTTCTTTGTAATATTCAAGCGGTTTAAGAAGTCTAACTAAGGCTATACCACATTCGTGTTTTAAAGCGTCGCTCATTGTGTTGTGTGTTTTGTGTTGTTGTTGTTGTTGTAAGTTGTGCGTAATAACGTAATAAAAAAGCCCCGTGTTATCGAGGCTTTAGGGCATTATATTTCTATGTCAAACTGAGTTAACGACTTAAACTGCTGTAATCGAATTGCTACCTCGGCTTTGCTTAATGTTTCCATTCTTTCAGTTCCAAATTTCTCTACACAAAATGAAGCTAAATTCGAACCGTAAATAATTGCATTTTTCATATTGCCAAACGAAATGTTTTCGCTTTGTGCAATGAAACCTGAAAAACCACCTGCAAAAGTGTCTCCTGCTCCTGTTGGATCAAAAACATCTTCTAGTGGTAAAGCTGGTGCAAAGAAAACTTCTCTGTTGTGGAATAAAAGTGCTCCGTGTTCTCCTTTTTTGATCACCACATATTTTGGTCCCAATTCTTGGATTTTGTTTGCAGCTTTTACCAAAGAGTATTCTCCAGAAAGTTGTCTTGCTTCTTCATCGTTAATTGTAATAACGTCTACACGTTTAATAACGTCTAATAATTCTGGAAGAGCGCAATCCATCCAAAAATTCATAGTGTCTAAAACTACTAATTTTGGTTTTTTCTCCATTTGATCCAAAACACTACTTTGTACCAGCGGATGTAAGTTTCCTAACATCACAACATCAGCATCTTTATAGTTTTGAGGGACTTTTGGTTGAAAATCAGCCAAAACGTTTAGTTCAGTTACTAGAGTATCTCTAGAATTTAAATCGTTGTGGTACAAACCGCTCCAGAAAAAAGTTTTTCCACCTTTAACAATTTCGATACCAGAGATATCAATATTCTTTGACGTTAAAAGATCTAAATGTTCTTGAGGAAAATCGTCTCCAACTATAGAAACAATAGCCGATTGTAAGTTAAAAAATGATGCCGATAAACCAATATACGTTGCAGCACCACCTAATATTTTATCTGTTTTTCCGAAAGGAGTTTCGATAGCGTCGAAAGCAACCGTTCCAACAATCAATAATTTATTCATTTTATGAATTTCGAATTAGGGTGCAAAGATACTTCATAAGTTGCAATATTGCAACGGTTTAAGTTCTCAAAATTTTCATAAAAAAACAAGATCGATTTAAGACTTAAAACTGTTGTAAATGAGTGAATTGTATTTGGTGGTTTGGAGTGCTTAAAATATGTTTTTTGGAATTAAAATACAATAATTGTTTTTGGAAAATGCTTTAAAGATTTTAGTTAGATTTGTTTAAATATCATTTCTAATTTATGAAGAAAATTCTATTCATATTATTTTTGCTTTGTTCTTTGATTTCTTGTGAAAGAAAAGAACCTAATTTTTCTAAAAAAATGATAGAGAAATTGGCATACATGTATGAAGATGTAGAATTAGGTTTATTGCCATCTGAATATTTACGTTTGGATCTGTATATTTTTACAAACGATAAAGAAATTTGTAGAACAAATAATCATGATTTATTCACTTACTATAGAAAGAATTATTTTAAAAAATTTGCCTCGTTTGAAATTTTTTTAGATGAAGTCTTAAATAGGGAATTTCTTTTAGATGAAAATTCAAAAAGTTTTTATTCTTTTAAATTAAATCAAAAAATACAGAAAGAATATGTGAGTTTAGGATTTGATAATTTTCTTAAAAAGTATTCAGAAGATAATGTTGGAAAAGAGAAACTTAAACTCAATACGTCTATCATTCAAAAAAATGATTTATCGACAATCAAATATCTTTTATATAAAAACAAATATGATGTTGGTTTTGATGATCATCTTGCTACATACTATATTCAAAAAAGAGAAGATTCTTTTAGATAAAAATTACAACTCGTATTTTTAATATTTTATTAGAAAGCTTAAAAGATGTTATAGTGACTATTAGCGATATTTTCTATTTATGATTTTTTAATTTATCGATATTTTTCATCCAATTGATTGCATCTTTCATAGGCTCTTCATCGTCTGAAAACGCTGTATTGTGACCCAAGTTTGGGAACAATCTATATTCATAATGTTTTCCTTTAGACTTTAATATATCAAGATATTCGATTGATAGTTTTACAGGAACTTGAATGTCTTTGCCTCCAAAAATCCAGATTCCTGGAATTGATAATTTAGAAAGAACATCATTGGGATTTGTGTCAATAAACTCATATTTGTCTGGGTCATTGAATACATGTTTTCTTGCCTCTTCTTCTGAGTGAGTATCCCAAAAATTTTTATTTCCATTTGTATAAAATTGGAATCTCAATTGTTCTTTAACCGTTATAAGTGCTCCGCTAAATATTGTCATAAATTTGACTTTCTTGTTTTTTTCTGCCGCCAATGGAATTATCCATCCAGCTTGACTACCGCCTATTAAGCCGATTGGTATTTTATTATTTTGGAGATATTTTGATAAAGTATTTACAGCAGCGCTCGCATCTAAAGACAAAAGATTTAGATTTGAGAAATCAACATTGTTAGTTCCTACTTCAGGTCCCGCATATACACCTGCTGATTCTCCAACTCCACGTTTATCATAGGTTAAAACCGCAATTCCATTATTGGCTAGAGTTGTAGCAAAATCTATCATTCTTTTTTCTTGTCCAGATCCATGAACAATTACAACGGCTGCTTGTACATTGTTAGGTGTAAAAATAGTTCCAGAAAGTGAAACTCCTTCACTAACAAATTTTATTTCCTTTGTACTAAAGTTTGGTGGAAGTGCTGATGCACAACTAGCGACAAAAAACAACAACATTAAGAGAGGATATTTGCATGTTTTTTCTGCTGTTATAATGCTATTAAATATTACCATTTTATCGTTTATTTTTTTTAAAAATTACAACTGATACTTCTTGTCAAAATAATTCTTCAGAATTCCAATCTGAATTAAAATCATAAAAGGAACTATTAAAAGCGCATACAATAAAGTTTTAGAAACATGAATTCCGGAAACTAGTGCCGAAATTTTATCAGTGTATGATTTTCCTATTTCTAAATTGTTCTGAGTTTCGGCAAAAAACACATTATAAAGAACTAAAATAGCCAAAGTAATTCCGATAAAAATCCACGTTGAAATGGAAATTAAAGGCTTGTAAGGTTTAATTTTTGCTTTTTCAGTAACAAGAATTTGCGACATTATGCTCGAAGTAAAGTCGATAGATGGCGATTGCAAAGTAGTTTCCTCCATCATTTTTTCAATAAGATTTTCTATATTTTTATCGCTCTCTTTCATAATACTCTACTATTTCAGGTTCTAATTGCTTTTTTAAAATTACGGCTAATTTTTGTCGGCTTCTAAACAATTTTACTTTGACATTATTAGCATTAATATTCATGATTTTTCCAATTTCTTCTAAACTCTGATCTTCAAAATAAAATAAAGTTAGTAAGAAATTTTCGTCGCCCGGCAACAAATTCAAACAATCTTGAATCGTTTGCTTTCGTTCTTTATCTTCTAAAGCACTCAAAGCATTATCCATCGTTTTGATTAAATGTGCCGAAAATTCATCTATTGATATATTAAGGTCTTCTTTTTTATTTTTCTTCAAACGATCTAAACACGTATTATAAGCAATCTTATAAATCCAGGTCGAAAATTTCGAATCACCTTTAAATTTGATCAGCGAACTATAGATTTTGATAAAAGTGTCTTGTGCAACTTCTTCAGCTTCTTCTCTGTTTTTAACCATTTTGATTGCCAAAGTAAAAATCATATCCTTATAACGATCAACCAGCATGGCAAACAAATTTGTTTCGCCCTGCAAAATTCTATCGATATAATGTTGATCCGGAATTGCACTCATATTGTATAGGACGACAGTTTGTTATTTTAGGTTACAAGAATTTTAAAAAAATTTTAAATTCCATCCCGAAGCCTCGGGACCAATTGTAGGATTGTCAAAATTTGACAGAGCTTAACATTAATATTGTCATCTCGACGAAGGAGAGATCACACACAAAATTCGACAAAGATTGGTGATTTGCTCTGCGTAGCTTCTAGTGTGATCTCTCCTTCGTTGAGATGACAAAAATGTCGAAACGAACATTAGGCTACAAAGTTTTTATATTCAAAATTAACTGATTATCAATAAGTTTTTCAACTTAGGATTTAAAAATTGAAATTTTTCGCTAAAAGGTGTAACCTCAATTTAAAACGTGTCGTCATATGGAGTATCAATCAATTATAAAAACATAAAAATTATGGGACCACAAGTTTTAGTACCACTTAGTCTATTTGCGATGATCTTTGGGATTGTCTATCTTATTTATTCAACAAGAAACAGAGAGCGTTTGGCTCTTATAGAAAAAGGTGTCGATGCCAGTATATTTTTAAACGGAAGATCTAAAGGAGGTTCGGTATGGAAAATTTTTGTTGTAAATCTGGCTTTCTTATTAATAGGAAGCGGCGTTGGAATTTTTCTTGCACTATTAATTACAACTTATACTTCTCTTAATAACGGAGCCGTTTATCCTTCAATTATTTTCATAATGGCAGGTATCGGACTTTTAGTTGGATTTAAAACAGCTAAAGATTTGGATAAAGAAGAGTAGATTTTAAGTTAGAAATGAAAAACGCATCAAATTAATTTTTGATGCGTTTTTTTATGATTTTGAACCAATGGTTTCGTAATAAACATCTATAGAAAGATTTTTTTGCATGGCTGCCATAACCGCTAACTCGTCACAACGTTCGTTTTGAGGGTGATTATTGTGGCCTTTTATCCATTTAAAATCTACTTGATGTTTGCGGTAAATGATTAAAAAGCGTTTCCATAGATCAGGATTTTTTTTGCCTGCATAGTTCTTTTTCTCCCAGCCAAAAACCCATTTTTTCACAACAGAATCAATAACGTATTTAGAATCAGAAACGACTAAAACCTTCATATTTGGTTTTTTTAGTTTTTCTAAGCCTACAATTACAGCTAAAAGTTCCATTCTATTATTGGTAGTAAGACGAAAGCCTTCGTAAAATTCTTTCTTATGCGGAGTTCCTACTAATTCCATCACTACGCCATAGCCACCGTTTCCTGGATTTCCTTTTGCAGCGCCATCTGTGTATATATGTACTTCGTATTGGGTCATTATTATTAATCTGTTAGCTATATTGTTTTTATAAGATCCTCAAAAAGTATACTATTGTCTTCTTTTCCAATTTCTTCAATAAAATTTAAAGAAATATAATATCCATCTTTTGGAATATAATAACTTCTACTAGATATAGTGAATATGTGATCGTCTTTTTTTAAATGAAACTGAACTGAAAATTTTACAACTTTTTTTCTAGAAAGCTCAATGAATGTTGGGTTATCAATAAATTTAAAATCGTCTAATGTTTTCTTTAATTCTTCATTGGAATTTTGGATTTGTTTTAAAAAATCTTGAAGATTTGCTACTTCGGATTCTCTAGTTCTAATTTTAATAGTCGGAATAATTCCAGCATAGGTCTTAGGGTTGTATTTAACAAAAGTTGCAAGATTTACAGAGGAATTATTAGATTTAAAAAGATGGTTAATTTGCTCGTCTGTAAATTCAAAATTGTTTAAGTTTTTTAATATCTCATCATTTTGTATAGTAGTCCAGTTTTTTGGAATATCAATTGAGAATCCAATTCTTTTTATATCTAATTTTTCCTGACAGTAAGAATTGAAAAATAGTAAAAGAAACATTAAATTTAAAAGTACTTTTTTCATAAATCTATTCCTCTAAAAGTCTGGAAATAATTTCCGGAAAGTACTTTTGTTCTAGGTCGTGAATCTTTTCTGCCACTGTTTCAGGAGTGTCTTCATTTGTCAATGCTGTACTTTTTTGAAAAATGATGGCACCTTCGTCATAATTTTCGTTTACAAAATGAATAGTTATGCCGGTTTCTTTTTCCTTATTTTCAACAACCGCTCGATGTATGTGCATGCCATACATTCCTTTACCTCCATAATTAGGTAAAAGTGCCGGATGAATGTTGATTATTTGGTTGGGATATTTCTCGATTATATTCTCTGGAAATTTCAATAAAAAACCAGCCAGAACTATCAGATCTGGGTCGATTTCTTGTATTTTTTGTAATACATTTCGTTCTAAAAGTTCGTTTTTCGAGAAGATTTCGGTCGAAATTTGATGATTTTTTGCTCTTTCGATAACTTTTGCCGAAGCATTATTCGTAAAAACAGAAACTACTCTTGCTGTTTTTCCTTTTGCAAAATATTTTATGATGTTTTCAGCATTAGTTCCTGATCCTGAGGCAAAAACAATAATTTTTTTCATAATCGAATTTAGTTTGAGAATGCAAAAAACGGAATAATAATCGAAAATAAATAGTATTAAAAAGTCTTTCTTGAAATTAATTTTATAAATTAGTGTTACATTTATAAACTAAATCGTGGTTTTAAAATAAAGTTTTTTATTTTTGCCAACAAATTAAATTCTAAAATTAAAGATTATGTCAGACATTGCATCAAGAGTAAAAGCGATTATCGTAGACAAATTAGGTGTTGACGAAAACGAAGTTGTAACAGAAGCAAGCTTCACTAATGATTTAGGAGCTGACTCATTAGACACTGTTGAGCTTATTATGGAATTCGAAAAAGAATTTGATATTCAAATTCCAGACGATCAAGCAGAAAACATTGCTACTGTTGGTCAAGCTATTTCTTATATCGAAGAAGCTAAAAAATAATAATACCGCACCCGATTTTTATATTTTATAAGTCGGGTGTTATTATTTTTTTAAAATTAAATTTCGATTGGTTTTCAATCAAAAAGATATATTTATATTGTAATGCCCATGGCTCTTAAGTAACAATAGTGTTAAGAAAGCGTGGGTTTTATTTGTTTAAAGTACAAAATACATATTTATGGCATTAAGGCGAGTTGTTGTAACAGGATTAGGTGCACTTACTCCTATCGGGAATAATATTCAGGATTACTGGAATGCACTTGTGAATGGGGTTAGCGGAGCGGCTCCTATAACATATTATGATACAGAGAAGCACAAAACGAAATTTGCCTGCGAAGTAAAAAACTTCAATATTGAAGATTACATGGATCGCAAGGAATCTCGTAGATTAGATAAATTCGCTCAATATGCTGTTGCTGCAAGTGATGAGGCTATTAAAGATGCTGGACTTACTAATGATAACATCGATAAAACAAGAGTTGGTGTTATTTGGGGAGCAGGTATTGGAGGTTTAGAAACTTTTCAAGAAGAAGTAATTTATTACGCTAAGGGTGACGGAACTCCAAAATTCAATCCGTTTTTTATTCCTAAAATGATTGCCGATATCGCTCCAGCGCATATTTCTATGCGTAATGGGTATATGGGACCAAATTATACTACAGTTTCTGCATGTGCATCTTCTGCAAATGCTTTAATTGATGCTTTCAACTACATTCGTTTAGGAATGTGTGATGTAATTATCTCTGGTGGTTCAGAAGCAGCTATTACCATTGCTGGTATGGGAGGTTTTAACTCTATGCACGCTTTGTCTACAAGAAATGAAAGTCCTGAAACAGCTTCAAGACCTTTTGATGCAACCAGAGATGGTTTTGTTTTAGGTGAAGGAGCAGGAGCTTTGGTTCTTGAAGATTACGAACATGCAAAAGCAAGAGGAGCAAAAATTTATTGCGAAATTGGTGGAGGCGGAATGTCATCTGATGCTTACCATTTAACTGCACCACATCCGGAAGGAATTGGAGTTATCGCAGTAATGAAGAATACATTGAGAGATGCTGGAATGAATCCTGAAGATGTTGATCATATCAATACTCACGGAACTTCTACTCCATTAGGAGATGTTGCCGAATTGAAAGCAATTAGTGCTGTGTTTGGAGATCATGCAAAAAATATCAATATCAATTCAACAAAATCAATGACAGGACACTTACTTGGTGCTGCTGGAGCTATTGAGGCAATTGCTTCAATTCTTGCAATGCAAAACAGTATTGTTCCTCCAACGATTAATCATACAGTTGTTGATGAGAACATTGATCCTTCATTGAATCTTACCTTAAACAAACCTCAAAAAAGAGAGGTGAATGTTGCTATGAGTAACACTTTTGGATTTGGTGGACACAATGCTTGTGTATTGTTTAAAAAATTAGTTGACTAATTTCTGTATATGAATATTATCAAAAAAATATTTTCTAAATCCCGTTCTCTAGAAGACGGGATTTTTTTTGACACTATTCAGAAAATACTTGGTTTTAAGCCTGTTACAATCGATTTTTATAAGAAAGCGTTTACGCATAGATCTTCAAATAAATTAGACGAATCAGGCCATCCAATAAATTACGAACGATTAGAGTTTTTAGGAGATGCAATGTTAAGTGCTGTAATTGCAGCACATTTGTTTAATAAAGCACCCAATGGCGATGAAGGTTATTTGACCAAAATGCGCTCAAAAATCGTAAGCCGTGAACATTTGAATGAACTGGGTAAAGATTTAAATTTAGTTCGCTTTGTAGAAAGTAAAGTGCCAATTCAGCATTTTGGAGAAAATATTCATGGTAATATTTTTGAATCACTTGTTGGTGCTATTTATTTAGACAAAGGATATTCTTTCTGTGAAAAGTTTATTCAAAAAAGAGTTATTGCACCTTATGTCGACATCGCGCGACTCGAGGGTAAAGTAATTAGTTATAAAAGTTTGGTTATCGAATGGTGTCAGAAAGAAAAAAGAGTTTTTCACTATGACATTTTTGAAGATAACGGTATAGACGGCCAACGCTTGTTTGGCGTTAAATTAAGTATAGACGATAAAGTAATCGCAAGAGCGCGAGCAACTTCAAAAAAGAAGGCAGAAGAAAAAGCATCACAAAGAGCTTATTTTGCATTTCAAGAAAAAATAGACAAGAAATAGCTACAAAAATGCAGTAACTGTCTTAACGCTATAACGTTTTCGTTTATAAATTAATAAAAACAAGATCATCTTAACTATTTAAGCTCCGCAAGAAATAGTATATTTACACCTTGATTTTTCATGACATGGCTATTCATAGATTGGATTTAGACGAATTTGACGAAATTGATTATTATTTAATGGCAATTCATACTTCATTAGAAGATTATAGATTGGCCTATTTTATCAATAAAAACCTTCCGATAAACTTAAGTAAGAGCAAAAACGAGATCCATGCTCAAACTAAAGAAGGCGAGGCAAATTTTTCGAGATTCTATTATTATGATGCCGAAAAAGCAGTTTCATGGAATTTGATTCAGAATAAAAATGAAATCATTTCAGCGAGTAAGAATGATTTTCAAGATTTGTTTTCCAATGAAACAAGTGAGGTTTCAACAACAATTCATTTACTTCCTGAATTCAAAAAAGTAGATTTTTTCCTGAAAATAGAGAATAGCGAAGAGGCTCTCGATTTTTCAGAAATTCAACAACAATTAAATACCATCGAAAGTATTGCAGCAATATATGCTGTAGATACTGATAAAATAAAATCAAAAAACAATCTAATTTTTTAAAAAAAATGATAAAAACAAACAAAAAAACCAAAATTGTTGCTACACTTGGTCCCGCATGTAGTACGAGAGAGATTATCAAAGATATGATCGAGGCAGGGGTTAATGTGTTTAGAATCAATTTTTCGCATGCTGATTACGAAGGAGTTAAGGATAAAATTAGTATTATTAGAGGTTTAAACGAAGAGTTTGGATACACAACTGCAATTCTTGGAGATTTGCAAGGACCAAAACTTAGAGTTGGAGTTATGGAAGAAGGAACAGTAGTAAATGATGGTGATGTTATCACTTTTACAACTGCTGAAGATATTATAGGTACAGCTTCAAAAGTGTTCATGAAATATCAAAATTTCCCAAATGATGTTAACCCGGGAGAGCGTATTTTGCTTGATGATGGAAAACTTATTTTTGAAATCCTTACAACTGATAAAAAAACAGAAGTTACAGCAGTAGTTATTCAAGGTGGAGAGTTAAAATCTAAAAAAGGCGTTAATCTTCCAAACACTAAAATTTCTTTACCGGCTTTAACTGAAAAAGATATTGCAGATGCAATTTTTGCAATTGAGCAAAAAGTAGATTGGATCGCACTTTCGTTTGTAAAAACACCTCGTGATTTACAAGATTTGCAAGAATTAATCGCTAAGCATTCAGAAGTTAAAATTCCAATTATTGCTAAAATTGAAATGCCGGAAGCTCTTGAGAACATGGATAAAATTGTAGCATATTGCGACGCTTTAATGGTTGCTCGTGGAGATTTAGGAGTTGAACTTCCTGCTCACGAAGTACCATTGGTGCAAAAAGATTTGATTAGAAGAGCAAAAACTGCTAGAATTCCTGTTATCGTTGCTACACAAATGATGGAAACAATGATTACAAGTTTAACTCCAACAAGAGCTGAAGTAAATGACGTTGCAAACTCTGTAATGGATGGAGCTGATGCTGTAATGTTGTCTGGAGAAACTGCTACAGGAAACTACCCAGTACAAGTTATTCAAAAAATGACTCAAATTTGTGAGGCTGTAGAGGATTCTCCGCTAATTCAGGTTCCACAAAACACACCCCAAATTAAAACAAAACGTTTTGTTACAAAAACAGTTTGTCATCAGGCAGCTTTATTGGCTAATGAAATTAAAGCAAAAGCAATTTGTACTTTAACAAATAGTGGTTATACAGCTTTCCAAATTTCGGCTTGGAGACCATCTGCACATATTTTAGTGTTTACTTCAAACAGAAGAATTTTGACACAATTGAATTTATTATGGGGAGTAAAATCATACTTCTACGATAAAGACGAAAGTACAGATGATACTGTAACTGATGTTAATGAAATTGCAGTTCAAAAAGGGTACGCGGTAAAAGGAGATTATTTAATCAATCTTGCTGCAATGCCAATTAAAGAAAAAGGAATGGTAAATACCATGAGAGTTTCTGAAATAGAATAATTTTTTTTAAGATTATAAAAAAGAGCCATCAATACTTTTGATGGCTCTTTTTTTTTGTTCAATAATTCCTTTTAGATTAATTCAAATATTGAATTAATCTAGAAATTTATATTTCGTTTTGAAAGAACAAGATTCTCAATCTATTTTTTTGAAAATATGAATATTCTCAGATATTCTTTTTTTCCTCTCTCAATAATCCAATAGAAATCTAATTTCTGCAATACAGGATTTTTGGTGTTTCATTTTACAAAATGAGACTTATTGGGGTAAAATAAAGTGTTTTTGATGTTTCATTTTATAAAATGAAACAATGTAAGGCCTTAAAAACACAATTCTTAGATTTTTTATTGGCTAATTTTGAGACACTTAAAAAAATCTAAGAAAATTCTTGTTTCAAATTATCCCTAAATAATGATGCTAAAAAAGCGAAACATTATTTATAATCGAAATGAATTTTCTTGGCTTTCATTAAGATATTGACCCTTTATTAATTTATTGGTAAAACATTTATAACAATAATCATTAACAAATTTTATCACTATGAAACAAATCAATTTTAAATGTGGTTTTAAGAATGCGATATTATTATTTGCATTTGTATGCCTTACGACTAATCAACTGGAGGCTCAAGACAAAAAGAAACCCAATATTCTTATCATTTGGGGAGATGATATTGGTATAAGCAATATAAGTACTTACAGTAATGGCTTAATGGGATATCAAACTCCTAACATTGACCGTATTGCTAATGAAGGAATAAAGTTTTTGCATTATTATGGAGAACAAAGTTGTACAGCAGGGCGTGCTGCTTTTTTAACTGGCCAACAAGGTATACGTACAGGTTTGACTAAAGTGGGATTTCCTGGCGCTCCAATGGGTATGAATCAGTTAGATCCCTCTGTTGGTGGAATCATGAAAAATCTGGGCTATGCTACTGGGCAGTTTGGTAAAAATCACGTAGGAGATCGTAATGAAAATTTGCCAACAGTAAATGGATTTGACGAATATTTTGGAAGTTTATATCATTTAAATGCTTCAGAAGAGCCTGAATTACCTGATTATCCAAAGGATCCTGCTTTCTTCAATAAATTTGGACCTCGTGGTGTTTTAAAATGTAAAGCGACAAATGTTGATGATGCTACCGTTGATCCTCGTTTTGGAAAAATAGGGAAACAAACAGTTGAAGATACAGGTCCTCTTACCAAAAAAAGAATGGAGACTATAGATGATGAAACATCTTCTGCAGCTATCGATTATATCAAAAGACAAAATTCAGCAGGTAAACCATTCTTTGTTTGGTACAATGCTACTCGTATGCACTTGCGTACACATGTAAGAAAAGAACACAGAGGTAAATATACACATGGTGACAGCGAATATATCGATGGTATGATCGAACATGATATGACTGTTGGAGAACTTTTAAAAGCATTAGACGATTTAGGAATTGCTGATAATACTATCGTAGTATATTCTTCTGATAATGGACCTCATATGAACAGCTGGCCAGATGCAGCAATGACACCATTTCGTTCTGAAAAAGATACCAACTGGGAAGGAGCTTTTCGTGTTCCTTGTGTAGTTCGTTGGCCAGGACATATTAAACCAGGACAAGTGAATGATCAAATTATGTCACATCTTGATTGGATTCCAACTTTAGCATCAATTGCCGGAGAGCCCGACTTGGTAAAAAAATTATTAACCGGCTATAAAGCTAATGGTATAAACTATAAAGTACACTTAGACGGCTATGATCAATCAGCATTTTTAGAGGGGAAAAGTCCTAAAAGTGCCAGAGATAAATTTTTCTACTCTGATGATGATGGTTTGCTTGTAGCGATGAGAAAAGGAGATTATAAATCTGTTTTTGCAGAGCAACGTTCTCCTGGGACTTTAGAACTTTGGGCAGAACCTTTTACCAAATTACGCTTACAAAAAATGTATAATTTATATCAGGACCCATATGAAAGAGCAGATATAACATCTAATACATATTGGGACTGGATTTTAAATCATGTATATTATGGATACGAGTATATTGCTGAAGTAGCAGAATTTGCTGAAACTTTTAAAGAATATCCACCTCGAGCTATACCACCAAGTTTTTCTCCTGCTACAATTATGGAAGAAACATTAAATGGGATCAAATTGCAAAAAGCAATAAAATCAGATACACAAACGTCTAAGAAAAAATGATAATAACAAAAATAGAACTTGAGTTCCCCATAACTCAAGTTTTATTAAATTAAAAAATCAATATCATGTATAGAAAAATATATATAGTACTACTATTCCTGTCTTTATTAATTTCCTGCAAAAAGTCTGACAGCATTACTACTACAAATCCTAAAGACGGTACTGAAACAGTTGCAACAAGTGGAGACCCGTTGCCAAGTTGGAATGAAGGAGCTTTAAAGAAAGATATTATTGATTATGTTACGAAGGTAACTAAAGAAGGAAGTCCAGATTTTATTCCTGTAGAGAACAGAATTGCAACTTTTGATAATGATGGAACACTTTGGGCTGAAAAACCATATGTTCAGGAATTATTTGCTTTTTACCGAGTTAAGAAAATGGTAGAAGCAAATCCAGCTTTAGCTCAAAAACAACCTTTTAAAGCTGTTGTAGAAAAAGATAAAGCATTCTTCGAAAAAGGAGGAGATAAAGCTCTTATTGAATTAGTTGCTGCAACTCATACAGGAATGACCGAAGATGAGTTTGAAGCAGATGCTGCAGCGTTTTTTGCAGGGGCTAAATATCCTGGAAAAAATGTTTCCCTAAAACAAATCAGATATCAACCACAATTAGAATTATTGAATTATTTACGTGTAAACGGATTTAAAACTTTTATTGTAACTGGCGGAACTGTTGAATTAGTACGTGCGATATCGGCTGATTTTTATGGAATTCCCAAAGATCAGGTTGTAGGAACTTCTTTCAAATACACTTTTGATGACACTACAAATAGTATAAAAAGGCAAGCTGCTTTAGATCATTTTAATGATAAGGAAGGAAAACCTGTTGGTATACAATTGCATATTGGTCAACGACCAGTTTTTGCCTGTGGAAACGAAGGTGGTGCAGGAGATCTTGCCATGCTTAGATATTCGCAAGGAAACAAATATCCTTCTTTTCAATTAATTGTAAATCATAACGATTCAATTAGGGAGTACAGTTATCAGGAAAAAGACAACCTATCATTAAGTACTGCTGCAAAATACAAATATCATGTTATTAGCATCAAGGATGATTGGAAAAAGGTTTTTCCAGATAAATAAAAAAGAGGGTTTGGTCGGTTTTTAGAGTGATACAGCTTCTTACAAAAGCTGTACGCTTTTTTTAATGATTAAAAATTTTTTAAAAGTATATCGCTATGAAATCCACAATATCATATAATACACGTAAAATATTTTTTGGTGTAACATTCTTTCTCGTAAATCTTGCTGCGTTTGCTCAAGAAGAAGCCCCAAAATCTGGTGCAAGTGCCCAAGAACTTGCAGATAAATTGGCAAACCCAGTGGCAAGTTTAATTAGTGTGCCATTACAAAATAATCTTACTTATGGTATAGGCGCTTTTAACGGTTCAAAATATACTATAAATGTGCAGCCTGTAATTCCATTTAAATTAAGTGAAAACTTAAATTTAATTACACGTTATATTCTTCCAGTTGTTGATCAAAGAGATATTACTGGCGAAAACACACATCAATTTGGTTTAAGTGATGCGACTGTAACAGCCTTTTTTGCACCAAAAACAAAGGGCTTGATTTTAGGATTTGGACCTGCATTTTTGGTCCCAACGGCTACAGACAAGTTTTTAGGCACAGAAAAATTTGGAGTAGGTCCAAGTGCGTTAGTAATGCACCAAGGAAAAGGATTATCGATTGGTTTTATAGCCAATCAAATTTGGTCTGTAGCAGGAAATGAAGATCGTGCTGATTTTAATCAGTTCTATACACAAATATTCCTCACACATACTTATAAAAGTGGTGCCAGTTTAGGAATCACTTCAGAAATCACTCAAAATTGGGAGGGTAATACAACTCTGGTTACTTTAAGCCCTAATATAGGAGCTGTTACAAAATTAGGCGATCAGGTTGTACAGTTTGCTGTTATGCCTTTAATACCAATTGTAGGTCCACATGATATGAGACCAGATTGGGGATTAAGAGCTGTAGTCGCTTTTGTGTTTCCAGGTTCATAAAAATCAAATTTTTAAATTTTTAAAACTATTCAGATGAAAAAAGTACTTCTTATTTTAGTTGTAGGCTTTCTATTCATTGGTTGTAAAAAAGAAAACGCAACTTCAACTTCAACTTCAACAACTTCAGTAAATGAACAAAGTTCAACTCCTACAGACCAAGATATCATAGATGCCTATACCTATTTGTATGCAAGATACTTGGTGCTTCAACAGGAAAATCATGATATTAATATTGAAAAAGTTGGCTATAATAAAATTAAATACAATCCGTTAGGATCGGCTCAATTTGTAAATCCAAATTTAGATGTTGCCTATCTCGAAGCCTGGATTGCCGTTGATAAAGATCATGCAGTTATTTTAAACGTTCCTAAAATTGAAGGACGTTATTATACCGCACAACTTCTTGACGGATGGGGACAGGTAATTACAAATATTAATGAACGTAATTATCCTAAAACACCCTATGGAAAATTTGCTTTAGTTTTAAAAGGTACAAATCCAGCAATTCCTGCGGGAGCAGTAAAAATCGAATTACCATCTGAAAAAGCCAAAATGTTAGCTCGGGTAGAATTAAAAGGAACTCCAGCTGTAGCACAAAAACTTCAGCGACAATTTACATTTGATGTTCCTTCGGGTATTAAAATTGCCTCACCCATTAAAATTCCAGAATTTACACCAAAAGCACCAATTGGTGGTGAAATATTCGATAACGTTGAAGAAGTACTCAATTCATATCCTGATTCAATGCCAAAAGCCAAAGAATATCAGGCTAAAGCAGTTGCAGTTGCAAACTATGCTAAAAAAGATGCTAAAATAAAATCTCATATCGATGAAGTGGTTAAAACAAAAGCGATTCCCGCATTTTTAGCAGGAGCAAAAGGATTTGGTACACAAAAGGGAGGATGGTCAGTGACTTACGTTGCCGGAAATTTTGGCGATGATATTATGGCTAGAGACATTATTAATTATGGAGGTTTATGGGCAAATACAATAGAGGAAGCCATTTATTTTATTGGACTGACAGATAGCAATAAGCAACCTTTGAGTGGTGACAAAGTATATGAAATCAAATTTCCAAAAGGTCAATTGCCAGATTCAGCAGTAAATGCCTTTTGGTCTGTAACCTTGTATAGTGTTCCGGATTACAGAGTAGTCGACAATAAACTAAAAAGATACAATTTGAATAATGTTTCAGGACTAAAGACAAATCCTGATGGGTCTTTGAGTATTTGGCTAGCATCTTCACTGCCTAAAAATGCAATCGAGAGTAATTGGTTACCAACCCCTTCAGGTAAAGGATTTTCTTTAAATCTACGTATGTACGTTTCTAAAAAAGAGGTTCTTGACGGAAAATGGTTTCCTGCTCCAATTGAAGAGAAAAAGTAATTCTTAATTATTTATTAGCTAAAAGATGAAAAAACTACTTATAATATTGTTCGCAGGTTTATTGCTTATTAGCTGTAAAAAAGATACAGTAATTGTCAGAACTGAGACAGGAGATTTAGCGACTATAGATTCTACGTCAGATAGAAAAGGTATCCCTGCTGGGCCAGTTGCAAACACGATATTGACAGCGGAATATGTTAAACATATTGGTGCGATAGCTTATTTATGGGGATGGCCAATGGTTAACATTCATAACCGAAAGGTAATGTTTGAAAAACTTCCTGGACCATTATATAAAGGAGGTGTTGTACCTCTAAGTCCGCCAAATCAATTGTGCATGCTTACAGATTATATAAAACCCGGTGAAAAAGATGTGACTTGCCCTAATCAGGATGTTGTGTACGGCTTTGGTTTAACCGATTTTTCAAAGGTTGATGCGCTCGTTGTTCAAGTTCCAGATTTTGGAGATCGTTTTTGGGTCTATCAGGTATGTAATCAGCGTACAGATGGTTATGCAACCTTGGGGAAAATGTACGGAACAAAACCAGGATTTTATTTATTGACAGGTCCAAAATGGAGTGGAAAAGTTCCAGATGGAATCACAGGAATATTTAAATGTGATACCAATTTGGGAGTTGTAATTCCTCGTGTCTTTCAAACAGACGATCCAGCTGATAAAAAAGGAATTCAACCCATACTTCAAAAAATATTAATGTACTCTGTAAGCGAATTTGATGGGAAAGTAAAAACAAAAGACTGGACAAAAATACCCGTTTTGCCATCACCACCCAGTACAAGTAATGAAGAAACGAAATGGGTAAAGCCAGAAGTGTTTTTTGATGAGTTGCCGATCATTCTAAAAGAAGTTCCGCCATTACCAGGCGAAGAAGCGATTTACGGGCAAATTAAATCTGTTATTGCTGCTGCCGCAAAAGATCCTAAAATCAAAGATATGTTAAAAGAAGCAGCAGTAGAAGCAGATCAAAAACTAATTGCTCCTTTGTTTCAATTCGAAAATGTTGGCTATCCTTTAAAAGACAATTGGACAACTCAAGGGAATGGGGCACAATTTGGATTGGATTATCTAACTAGAACTGCTTGCGCAAAAGCAAATATATTTGTTAATAAGCCAAATGAAACCAAGTATTTCTACCAAGATAAAGATGCAGTAGGAATTCGACTAAACGGAGGAAGCAATTATACAGTGACTTTTGCAAAAGGAGAAGTACCGCCTGTTAAAGGTTTTTGGTCACTTACCCTGTATAATCAATATCATTTCTTTTCGCCAAACCCAATTAGCCGCTTCTCTTTAGGAACCAAGAATAAAGATTTAAAATACAATCCTGATGGTTCATTGACACTTTATGTGCAGAACACTCAACCTTCTATTGACAAAATAAGCAATTGGCTGCCTTCGCCCAAAGAAACATTCTCATTATATATAAGATGTTATTGGCCGGAAGATAGAGTAGTGAAAGATACCTGGTTACCTCCAGCAGTTTTGAAAGCTAAGTAAGAAATTATTTTATTTAAATTTTTGAATTAGAAAACTAACCAGATTGATAATATGAAAATAACCAACATTCCTAAAACTCTATTTGCTTTAATTGTACTGGCATTATCATTTAGTGTCCAAACAAAGGCGCAGAAAATGGTTCAGAATACAGCAGCGTGGATTGGTTATGAAATGTATCTGCCTTTTAAAGAAGATGGAAGATGGGGATTACTGCTCGAAGGATATTCTAAAGGGAGCGATTTGATATCAGAGTTACAAGGTTCTTTTTATCGGGCTGGAGCTAATTATTATCTTAAAAACGGAAATAGATTAGGTGCTGGTATCGCTTATCAATGGGACTTGCCTTACGATGAACTTTCATTGCCGTATAATAATCCGGACTACAGAATATACGAACAATTTATTTGGCGTATCGTTAAAAAAGAAGGGAATGAAGTATGGTCACAACGTTTTAGAATGGAGCAACGGTGGTTAGGCCGAAAAGATGATCCCGATAGCGAAGGTGATCATTTTGATTACTATAAATTCGAAAACACGTTTCGTTATCAGCTTCGATATCAATATTGGTTTAAACCGCGGTGGGCTGCTGTAATTTATGATGAACTTCATATTAGAACAAATGCGGCCAGCAGTAATGAGAATTATTTAGATCAAAATAGGTTGTATTTAGGAGCTGCTTATAGTCTTGATAAACGAAGAGAAATTAGAATGGAACTGGGTTATATGAATCAGGTTTTTTTTAAATCAGCAGATACAGATAGTGGTTTAAGTCGAATGAATCATACAATTCGAGTTACGCTTACTACAGATTTGCCTTTTAAAAGAAAATAAAATCTAAATCTAAAAGCTATGACTGAAGAATTTAAAGACAACAAGGAAGATATATTTGATCCTGTAGCATCAAAAGCGGCTCGCTATGAAAAGGGCACTGCGATTAGGAAAATTACGCCTCGTTCTCATCATCAGGAATGGACTCCAGCCAAAAATCGTGAAGATCCTGTAGAAATATTGATTAAAACTAGTGTTGGTAGAATTGAGAGTTTATTGCCAATTCGATATTCACGTATGATGGAATCGCCATTTGCATTTTTTAGAGGAGCTGCTGCAATTATGGCTGCAGATTTGGCGCAAACTCCAAATACAGGAATTGATCTTCAGCTTTGTGGCGATTGTCACTTAATGAATTTTGGTGGGTTTGCAACACCAGAACGCAAATTGGTTTTTGATATTAATGATTTTGACGAAACATTTCCCGGACCTTGGGAATGGGATGTAAAAAGGCTTGCCACAAGTTTCGTTATTGCAGGTAGATGGAAAAATTTTTCGAATAAAGTTTGTAAAGAATTTGCTTGGAATGTTGCTGACAGCTACAAAAGACATATGCTGGAATATAGTCAATTATCGGCACTTCAAATTTGGTATGCTGATATTGATTTGGCAGATTTAATCGAAAAAGGAGAAGATGAAGAGATTAAATCGTTTCAACATAAGCGTATAAAAAAAGCTGCTGAATATAGCGCTCATGAAAAAGAATTCGCTAAAATGACTTATCAGGAAGGGTCTCGCGCACGAATAAAAGATGATCCGCCTTTAATTTATCATCCGTCGGGGGACGAAGAGAAGCGCATTTTAAAAGAAGCCGAAATCATACACAAGCGCTATCTCGAAACATTGTCTGATGAAAAAAAAGTATTGTTAAGTAGATATACTTTGCATGATTTAGCTATAAAGGTAGTAGGAGTAGGAAGTGTAGGAACACTTTGTGGAATAAGTTTATTAATGTCGGCTACAGGCGAACCAATTTTTTTACAATTCAAAGAAGCCCGAAAGAGTGTTTTAGAAGCTCATGTTAAAGCGAAAAGTAAATACAGTCATCAAGGAGAGCGAATCGTTCAAGGGCAAAAGCTAATGCAATCAGCTTCGGACATGTTTTTAGGATGGACAAACGATGATAAGGGTAAATTTTTCTATATCCGCCAACTTCGTGATGCCAAAGTAAAACCAGTACTCGAAATTATGAAAACAAAAAATATGGAGGATTATGCAAAAGCCTGTGGGTGGGCCCTTGCGAGAGCACATGCACGCACAGGAGATCCATCAGTGTTGTCAGGCTATATTGGGAAAAGTAATGAATTTGCGAATGCAATTTCAAGATTTTCTATTTCTTACGCCAACCAAAATGATTCAGATTATGATAAAATGTTAGAAGCTATAAAGAAAGGAAAGTTACCTATTTCTGAATAGAGCATTTTTATAAATCAGCGATCATTATTATTAAATAAAGACCTACAAGAAGCGCCAATTTATTTATAAATAAAATCTTTAATTTATCATTTTAAATATTCAAAAAAGAAACTAGTATGAATAGAAAACTATTATTTTTAGTAGGCTTTGTAATAATGTCGATTACGACAAAAGCCCAAACACAGCGTATCGATTCTACGGCTGTTTATCTATTAAACCGGACAAGTGTAACCTTTCAGGATATTAAGTCTTGTAGCTTTACGGCAGTTACAACTTACGACATTCCAAGTGAAAGTTTAGGTTTGATAAAGCACGCGATAACAGACAAAGTTGCGATTAAGTTTCCTAACAAAATGAAAGTCACTTCGACAGGTGATAAAGGAAATCGAGGTTTATGGTATAATGGTAAAAAGGTAAATTATTATTCGCTTGATAATAATACCTATGGCTTTGTAACGGCTCCTGCTTCTGTTATAGAAACGATTGATGAGGTGAGCAAAAAATTTGGAATTGAATTTCCTGCTGCAGATTTTTTCTATCCTACTTTTTTACAAGATCTTATTTCAGAACAAGGAAATTTAGTCTTTTTAGGAAAAACGATAGTCGATGGACGTGAATGTTTTCATATCGCTGGAAGCGACAAAACAAAAAGTTTTCAATTTTGGATAGGAGATGACAATTTGTTTTTACCCATAAAAATGGTAATAGTGTATACTTCTGATAAAGAGAAACCTCAATATGAAGCAATTTATAAAGACTGGACAATAAATACTGATTACCCGGATTCTATGTTTGAGTTTACGACGCCGCCAAAAGCCACAAAAGTGAAGTTAGCGCCTAGAGAAAACACCAAATAATCACTAAATATTCAGAGCTATGAAAACAATTTACCCTAAAAATAAAATATCACTCATAATTATAGCATTTTTTGCACTATTACTTATGATTCCGGAACAGGCAACTGCGCAACGTTTTGGTCATTTTACACCACATGCGGTTATGCCTAGACCAATGCCAATGCCTAGACCTGAACCTAGACCAATTCCTCCTGGGCCGCGTCCAATTCCTCCAAGACCATTGCCGCCACCTCCGCATCCATATCCACATCCTTACCCATATCCTAGGCCATATCCGGTACCATTTCATCCTTATCCGGTACCATTTCCTTATGCTTACCATCCCTTCGTTCCTTATGTTTGGGGTCCAACATGGTATCCTGTAGGATTCTTTATGGCAACCTTAACGACTGCTGCTATAGTAATTTCAGTAGAAAATAATCAATACAATTATGATGATGGAGTTTATTATGTAAAAGAATCGGATGGTTATAAAGTAGTGCCAGCACCACTTGGAGCGACAATTTCAGAACTACCTAAAGGTTATGTGACCGTTAATGTTTCAGGGACAGATTATTACTATTACGGCGGAGCTTATTATGCTAAGGACACAAGTAAATATAAAGTAGTAAATGCCCCGGTTGGAGCTGTTGTTTCGCATCTTCCAGAAGGAGCAGAAGAGAAAACTATTGACGGTCAAAAATACATGATTTATAACAATGTGTATTATCAGCCAATTTCAAAAGATGGACAAGACAGTTATGTTGTTGTTCAAGGAAAATAAAGGTCCTAAATAAAGCTTATTAAAGATTGTTTTATAGGTTATAAAATTTTTTGAAAAAATAAGTAAGAATTTTATACACAACACTATGTTGGTTAAATAAAATAATTTATCTTTGAGTATATAGTAAGGTGCTGTTGCATAGTTAATTATGCGATATTAGGCAGTTATCTGACAGAATTTCTACATATTCAGGATTTAAGCAAGATTTTAAAGATTTCAAGTTAAAATATTTTAATCATTAATTTAAAAACTACAATATGAATATTAAAAGAAAGAGTCTTCGTATAATCCCATTATTGTTCTTGGGTTTAGTTTACAGCTGTTCTCCAACTGTAAAAGTTACAACTGATTATGACCATGGTGCAAATTTTAGCGAATACAAAACGTTTGCGTTTTATGATCTAAAAGCGCAGGAAGGACAGATAAATCAATTAAATGTTGATCGTATTACAAAGGCAATTCGTGCCGAACTTATCAGTAAAGGTTTTACAGAAACGACCAATAATCCGGATTTAAAAGTAAATGCAGTAACAATCTTAAAAAACAAAACTCAGGTTACAGCCAACTCTGATTTTTATGGTTATGGCGGAATGTATCGCCCTTATGGATATTGGGGTGGTGGTGCCATGATGGGTGGAGCAAACACAACATTTAATACTTACGATTATGTTGATGGCTCACTTATAATTGACATTGTATCATCTAAAACGCAAAAACTAATTTGGCAAGGAATTGGGAATGCCCAAATTGATAGTAAACCTGATAATCCTGATGAATTTGTTGCGAATTCAATCAAGAAAATCCTGGAAGGTTTCCCTCCTGGTTTGGCAAAAAAATAGCATATAATACTTATACTAAATACTATACTTATCAATCCCCCGATAAGTATAGTATTTAATAAGTTAGAGATCATTTCTTTTAAAATTTATTTTGAAGGGAAAGGTAATATTCCAACAAATCAAGCTTAATCAACATGATAGATATACTACTCTCAATTTTCTTTTTTGTGGCAACAATAGTTGGTTTTGCGACATCGTTTATGGTTCTTTTTTCAAAGAAAAAATATTCAAAAAGTTTCTTTTTAGGACTATTTCTGTTTAGTCTTGCCGTAGTAAGTATCTATAATTTTTATTTGTCAGCAAATGATTTAAAGGATTTTCCGGACCTATTTATGATTGCAAAATCTTTTATTTTTTTAGTGGCTCCATGTGCATTTTTATATGTTAGAAGCATTTTATTTTCAGAAAGAATGTTTAGAAAATATGATTGGCTACATTTCTTACCCTTTCTAGTTTATTTTAGTTTAACAATTTTTGTATGGATTGGAAGTCAAATCAATCTTAACATTGTTGATTATGTTTCTACCAAAATAAGTAATCCTTTTTCGATGTTAAGTCTTACGATTTGGCTGTTTTACGCTTTTTGTCAAACGATGATGATTTTGAATTACGATTTAAAAAAATTCAAAGAAAATCATTTTGGTCGAACGAAGGTTTTAAGTTGGATAAGAGTCTATAATTTGATGATCTTATTTTTATTTTCAGCCCTTTTTGTTCATTATTTTTTAATTAGTCGCATAGATCGTATTGATTTTTCATGTTATATTTTAATCTCATCAGTTTTGGTTTTTACTGTGGGATGGCTCTATTTTAAACCACAAGTTTTTTACGATACAAATGAAAATTTAGATTTTATAGATAAAGTGTCGATTACGATCGAAACAGAAAATAAAATAATATTACCAGTTGTTAAAGATCTAACGACAGAAAAGAAAGAGGAATACCTCTTAAAATTAGAAAGTGTTTTTACTTCCAAAAAACTCTTTTTGAAGAAAGATTTAGTAATTCGTGATATTTCTGATGAAACTGGAATATCTGTACATCATCTTTCTAATTTAATCAATTCAGAACTAAATCTTCATTTTCAAGATTATGTAAATTTAAAAAGGATTATTTATTTCAAAGAAAAAATAAACGATCCTGAGTGGAAAGATTTATCATTAGAAGGTATGGCCTGGGGATCAGGTTTTAAGTCTAGAACGACTTGTTTTAGAGCGTTTATCAAACATACAGGAAAATCTCCTTCTGAATATTTTAAAGTAATTAGAATTAATCCTGAGAAAACAGTGCCTTATTATTTAAAGCAAACTTCAAATTAACAATGGTTTATTAAGAGTAGCTGTAATGACTCAATAATTTTTAAATATTAGCTATGAAAACGAAATTTAATAAGCAAAGACAAATTGTACAATCTATTTTTACCTTAATACTTCTAATGTTTTGTTTCTTTAGTCATGCGCAACTCAAAGGAGGACATATACTTGGAGCGATGGGTTTACAATCTGGAACTCAAACTCCCGAAAATACACTAAGCGTCTATATACCAGGTTATTTTTACAGTGCATCTTCTTTAAGAAATGCAGATGGAGACAAATCGATAGCAAATCCTGATTTAACCATGAGCATTACTGGTGTAGGAGCGTCTTATGTGAGTGATTTTAAAATTTTAGGAGCTAATTACGGAGCAACCGTTTTACTTGCTTTTGCGGCCAATACAATTCAAGGAAACAGTACAGATGTTCATAATTCTTTGGCTTTTACAGATTCCTATGTTCAGCCGTTACAATTAGGCTGGCACAATAAAAGAGCCGATTTTGTTTTTAGCTATCAAATGTATCTTCCAACTGGAAAATTTACTGCAGGAGCTTCAGACAATAGTGGTTTGGGAATGTTTATGAATGAAATCTCAGCAGGAACAACCTTATTTTTTAATGATAAAAAAACATTTCATTTTTCTGCTTTAGCATCATATGAGATCAACGGAAAAAAGAAAGATACCGACATTAAAACCGGTGATATCTTAAGTGTTGAAGGAGGTTTGGGAAAAACTTTTTATGTAATGGATGGAACAAACCCAATGCCGAAATCAATTATTAATGCAGGTTTGATATATTATTTGCAATATAAAATGACAAGCGATAAAATTCCAGTTCCTATAATTGGTACAATAGAAACGACCAAAGATCGCGTTGGCGGAATAGGAGCCGAGATAAATTATTTTCATCTTGGGTGTAGCACTTCTGCCGGAATTCGCTGGATCGCTGAGGTCGAAGCAATAAATAGATTTCAGGGTAATACTTTCTTTCTAACGTTGGCACATGTATTTAGTTTCAAGAAAAAATAATTAAAAGCAATAATAAGGACCGTTTTAAGTCTGAGTAATTATTCTTTTTTAATGAATACGATAAATTCTAAAGGTGTTTAAATGGCAAATAAATATTCAGATTCTAATATGAAAAGCAAAAAAATCTTCCAAAAAATAGCCTTGTTAAATCTTTTTTTTCTTTTATCATTTAATGCAATTGCTCAAAAGCAACATATAAGTTTAAGAGATTCAATAGATGGTGCTATAGATTTAAGCGATTACATTATTTATGCGCATGGTTTTATTGTAGTTCCAACCTTAATAACAGAGCCTGCTTTAGGAGGAATTGGTGGTGCAGTTGTGCCACTTTTTCTTAAAAAGCATGCACCGGTAATTGATGAAAATGGAAAAAAAAGATTTATAGATCCTGATATTACAGGAGCTATGGGAATGTATACAGGCAATAAAAGTTGGGTTGCAGGTGCATTTCGAGCAGGAAGTTTTGTAAAATCGAAAATAATGTATCGTGTAGGGGCTGGATATGGAAATGTAAACATGTCTTTTTATGAAAATTTGCCCAATGGCAAAGACCAAGAATTTGATCTTAATTTTGAATCGTTTGTGTTTTACACACGAGTAATGAAACAATTTAGGAACGCAAAATGGAGTGCAGGACCACAATATTTTTTATTAGATTCTAAAATTAATTTTCCAGATTTAAATAATCTTCCATCGTTTGCTAAACTTACAGATGTAAATAGTACAGTGAGTCAGTTAGGAGCGGCAATTCAGTTTGATGGGCGTGACAATATATTTACACCAGATAAAGGAGTGCGACTACAGGCAGACTTTTTTTGGTCAGATAAAGCATTAGGTAGTGATTATCAGGCTTGGAGGGTAAATTTATCTGCAATAGGATATTATCCTTTAACCAAAAAATTAATTGGTGGACTTAGGTTAGAGGGAGAGCAGGCGTTTGGGAGTCCACCTTTTTATCTTAGACCAGGAATTAATTTAAGAGGAGTTCCCGCCGCAAGATATCAAGGAAAAGCTAGTGTGGTTACCGAGGGCGAACTACGTTGGGATTTGTACAAAAGATGGAGTCTTATGGGTTATGGTGGCTTAGCAAGTGCTTTTAATGATTGGGATAAAGCTTTTTCTAAACCAGTCGTTTACAGTTACGGTTCGGGATTTAGATATTTATTGGCTCGAAAATTCAAACTCAGAATGGGAGTCGACGTAGCAAAAGGTCCCGAAGATTGGGCATATTACGTAGTTTTTGGCAGTAACTGGCTACGATAATACAATTAATAGTATTAAATATATAAAGAAATTGGTTAGTTAGATGTTCATTGTAAAGCCCCGATAGTTGTATCTACAGGGGCTTTACGCAGTTATAAGGGGTATAATGTTAAATATTTAAGAAAATATTAACTGTTTTACTTCGCACAAATTATTTATTATTTAATTGTTTTGTAACAAAAAGTAAATTACAACAACTAATTTATCAAAACATTAAATCTACATTATGAATACATTTTCATTCAAATCAGTACTGGCGGCTTCAGTTTTTTTTGTTGGAGCATCTAGCTGTTTTGCACAAGACATTTTAGTGAATTCACTAAAGCTTAATGCAAGCGAAAAAAGTAAAGAAAACTTTAAATTCACAGAAGTAATTAATCTTGGAACAACTTCGGTAAAATTGCAAGGTTCATCAGGAACTTGTTGGAGTTATTCAACAAACTCTTTCTTAGAGTCAGAAATGATTCGTTTGGGGAAACAACCAGTTGAATTATCTCAAATTTACTCAGCAAGAAATGTTTATGTAGAAAAAGGTATCAATTATGTACGCATGCACGGTGCAGTTACTTTGGGTGACGGTGGTGCATTGCATGATGTAATTAATATGTACAAAAAATACGGAACCGTTCCTAGAGAAGTTTACACAGGATTAAACTACGGAACAGATAAAAATAAATTTGGAGAAATGTCGGCTCTTATCGAAGGAGTTTTGGCAGCAGTTGTAAAAAATCCAAACGGAGAATTAACACCAAACTGGCAAAAAGCATATGCTGCCGTTATTGATTCGTATTTAGGAAAAGTACCGGAAAACTTTACTTACAAAGGAAAAAACTATACACCACAATCTTTTGCTAAAGATGTAGTAGGAATTAATCCAGATGAGTATATCGAAATGTCGTCATTTACAACATCTCCATACTACCAAAAAACAACAATGATGGTACCGGACAACTGGTCATTCGATCAGGTTTACAATGTAAAAGTAAACGACATGACAGATGTTATCGACAATGCATTGAAAAAAGGATACACAGTAGCTTGGGCAACAGATGTAAGCGAGAAAAGCTTTAGCTGGAAAAATGGAGTAGCATACGTTCCAACAAAGAAATTTGAAGATATGACTGCCGAAGAAAAAGCAGACATGTTTAACGGACCAAAAGCAGAACCGGAAATTACTCCAGAAATGCGTCAAACTGCATTTGATAACTACACAACTACAGACGATCACGGTATGCACATTATTGGTCTTGCAAAAGATCAATCTGGAAAAGAATATTACATCGTAAAAAATTCTTGGGGAGAAACAAACGATTACAAAGGTTTCTTGTTTGTAACCAAAAATTTCGTGAAATATAAAACGACTGCTTTGTTAGTAAACAAAGGAGGAATTCCTTCTGATATTGCTAAAAAACTTGGAGTATAATTTTATTCCAGATTTTAAAATAAATAGAAAAGCGCTACAAGTAATTGTGGCGCTTTTTTTTGTTTTTCAATTTTAGATAATCTTGTCTTTCCGATTTCTATGATAAAACCAAATCTTTTTTTAGGAGCTAATCCCGCTATCTGTTACAATCTTTTGTGCCGAACCCCGGCACAAAAGGATTTCCACTTCTATCGGGGCTAGAATAATAATTTTTATAATAATATTTTCCTAGAGTTTGTCTTTCCCAGGAACGAGGAATATCCGTAATTAGCTCTACAAAGTAAAAAAGAGGCTCAATTTGAGACCTCTTTTCCTTAGTTATATATTTCTAAAAAGAATTATTTCCCTTTCAACAACTTCTCCAAATATTCAACTTTATCTTTTTCAGCTTGAACCAAACGCTCATAAAGTTCTACAACTTTATCAAGTGGATTGAAATTAGGCTGAATATTAACTGCATTAATCGTTGAGCTATCATGGCTAGAAAAAGTGTTGTTGATAACATTTAAAACAGTTTCATCGCTGTAGTTTTTAATTGCTTCGGCAGACACGCCCAAAACTTCGGCAATTGCTTGTAGTTTCTCTTCGTCAATACTTTCACTTCCTTCAATGTTCGAAACAGATTGCTGGCTTACGCCAATTGCCATTGCAAGGGCTTCTTGTTTCATGCCTCTAAGCTCTCTGATTCGGCTTATATTTCTTCCAATATGTTTTGGTTTTATTGCTGTGCTCATAGTTCAAAGATATTTAAAATTCTTGAAAAAAATTATTTGTATTGTAAAACACAAGCTTGCGTTTGTGGTTTACAATTTGGCAAGTTTCGATACAATGCAAGTTGTTATTTACTTTCGATAAAAAACAAAAATACAATTTTTCTGATAGAAAATGTTCTGGAACTAAATTATAAAAAATCGCAATCATGCAAACAGAAAATCAAACAACGATACAAAATAGTGATGTATTATTAGCATTAGCCAAATTTCTTTCGGCGCTTTGGTTAGAAGGCGATTTTAGAAATCAGCCCGATTATTTAGCCGAAATTTTTGATAACATTCTCGAAACCGAAATTGGCGACGATCTCGATTTGCGAACTAAAATGATAGGTTGTATCAAAACCAGTAAAATGTTGGCAAAAGCATTAGAGCCATTCTCAGATCAAGAAATAGAAAAAGCCTGCATTGCAATTATGAATGCATAAAAAATTAAAGAAGTAAATAGGTAAAGAAATGGTTTCAATTGCCGAACTTTGACAGCAAAAACAAGTACTTAAACGACTTTTAAGGCTGTTCACGGGCATAATAAAATTAAAAAGAGAACTAGAGCTATCTTTATATTGTCTTTTTGTATTAGACAACAACTTTATCTAACCTATCATGAAAACTTATGCAGTACTTATTATCGCAATTATGGCTGCTTTTTCTTTTAAATGTTTTGGACAAAGTATCAATCGCACTTCGCAAAACATTGCAGCATTAGGAAACACAACTTCTCAGTCAAACAACTCGCCAAAAGACGATCGTGTAATAGTAGCTTATGAAGTTGAAGAGACAATTAATATGACTTTTGGTAAAAGAATCACTAAGTACGAAGTTTCTAAACTTAGTATGGTTAGTACATATGATCTTGGCCCACATAATACCAGAGTCGTAACGCCAGTATACGGAAAAGCAAAAGTAAAAACTGTCGAAGCAGGTTTACACTCAAAAGCTATTGTTGATACCGCTAGAACTAACATTAAACCAATTAAAGTAGGTGTAATTGCACCGGCAGAAGCACAAAAATACCTCACCATAGATGTAATAAGCACCTATGAGAAAGTTTTAGACAAAGGTTACATATCTTTAGATATGCTAATAAAAGTTGCTGATAGAGCCTATTTTGATGGCGATTTTGCAGTTGCAGTCAAATACTATTCGCAACTCTTTAGTTTAACCAATAATTTAGAATCGATGTACTATTATCGATATGCACAATCCTTAAAGGGAATAAATCAAATCGAGAAAGCCGACGAAATGATGAAACTGTTCGAGGTTAAAAACGCAGCTTTTGAAGTAGTGAAAGAAAAATGAAATACTTTTAAATCTCAGTTCTAAAATGTGTGGAGAAACATAAAAAATGTTTTTACCGCAAAGAGCGCAAAGATCTGTATCTAAGAAAGCTTTTAAAAGCAAAAAGTTCGCAAAGGCTAGTCTAGACAAAGCTTTGCGAACTTTGTCTTTTTTATAAAAGCTAAGAGTAAAAAAACTTAGCGCTCTTTGCGGTAAACTTTTTTTCTCTCCGCAACATTTCGCGTTAATCCTTTGCTAATCCTATTTAGTTTGCTTGAGTTTAGATCAAAAAAAAAAGACTATCATGAAAATGATAGTCTTTTTTTAAGCTCCCCCTCTTGGGCTCGAACCAAGGACCCTCTGATTAACAGTCAGATGCTCTAACCAACTGAGCTAAGGAGGAATCACCTTAAAGGTAAATATTTTTGCTAAAAAAAATTTGCTCCCCCTCTTGGGCTCGAACCAAGGACCCTCTGATTAACAGTCAGATGCTCTAACCAACTGAGCTAAGGAGGAAGTTGTTGTTCTTTTTAGCGAGTGCAAATATAGAGCATTTTTTAGTTTCTCAAAAATATTTTTGCACTTTTTTTTAGATATTTTTTCTACTTAACAATTGCCTTATAAATGTCGTTTCCGTTAGCAAACAAAAGCAGTCCGATAAGTAAAACGAAACCAACCATTTGTGCATTTTCTAAGAATTTGTCACTCGGTTTTTTGCCACTAATTATTTCATATAATAAAAACATAACATGACCACCATCAAGTGCCGGAATTGGCAATAAATTCATAACTCCAAGCATAATTGATAAAAAAGCCGTGATTGTCCAGAAAGCTTCCCAGCTCCAAGTGCTTGGAAAAACGTTAAAAATCGCAGCAAAACCACCTACTGATTTGTATGCTTTTGTTTCTGGGTTAAAAATCATTTTAAGTTGTTTACCGTAACTTACTAATTGATCTTTACCTCTTGTTAGTCCAACCGGAACTGATTCAAGCAAATTATAGTTTTTTGTACTAATTTTATAATACCCTAGTTTCTCTAAAGATTCCATATTTAAACCGCCTACAGCAACGCCTAATTTTCCTTCTGATGAAACTTTAACCGTAACAGGAACTTGTTTAAGATCACGTAAAACAACAGCAGGAAGAGTTTTTCCTTTATTAACTTCTAAAATCGTTTTAACCTGATCGTAATATCTCGCATCCTTACCGTTAATACTAACAAATAAATCTTTTGGTTTTAAAGCCGTATTCTCTGAGCCTTCAGTAATATTTGCTACAGCAAATGGCATTCTCATACCAACAAGATTTCCTTTTTTATATTTTGACAATTGATCAGCAAGATCAGTAGGTATTTTTATGGTTTGCTGTTGTCCGTTTCTTTCAACTACAATTTCTTTTGCCAAGATAATTTTAATGTTCAAATCATTGTCAAAATTGGCTATGCTTTGCCCATCAATAGAAATAATTTTATCTCCGGTTTTAAAACCAGCTTTAATCATTGCAGGATTTTCGATTAAAACACCATCTTTCAAATCAGCATTTGCTACATAAGTCTCGCCATAAACAAACGCCATTCCTATATATATAATAAACGCCAGAATAAAGTTTACAGTAACACCACCCAACATAATAATTAAACGTTGCCAAGCTGGTTTCGAACGAAATTCCCAAGGTTGCGGTGGCAAGGCCATTTGTTCCTTGTCCATACTTTCGTCGATCATTCCAGAGATTTTTACATAACCTCCAAGTGGCAACCATCCAATACCGTATTCAGTTTCGCCAATTTTCTTTTTTAGAAGAGAATATTTAACATCAAAAAATAAGTAAAATTTTTCGACTCTTGTTTTAAATAATTTTGCAGGAATAAAATGTCCTAATTCGTGAAGAATAATAAGTAATGATAAACTCAATAGAAATTGAGAGAGTTTGATAACTATATCCATTTTGTATTTTTAGTTCGTAATTTAACGCACAAAAGTAACGTTTTCTATTTTAATTTAAGACCGCAATATACTACTTAAGGTTTTAAAATCTTGTTAATAATTCTTCTTACTTTATTAAATTAAAAAAGCCTTAATTATTAGTATCTCATTTGCTTATATTGTTACAAATGTCTTGTTCTGATATTTTAAAAACTTGTTAAGTCTGTTTATTTGTTAATCCTTTTTTAAGCAGAATAAAAGCACTTTATAATCTCTTAAATTAATTAAAAACGACTATTTTAGATTTTTCAATATTCACTTGTAAGAAAAGCTCGAGTTAACTTTCAACTATAACTTTATAAATTAAAAACAATATTGATCAAAATTCTACATTATTTATTTCTTATTCGTTTTAGAAAATTAGTTTCTAAAGACGACAGTATTGCTATGTTCTTAATCGTATTTTTTTATCTGGGAGCTGCAGTTGTAGTTTATATAAATTACGAAGTTTTCCGCAATTATATGATTCTTTTTTTTGTTGATGTAATCGCTTACCATTTACAAAGAAGAGACATTGAAATATTGAAACTGAAAAAAAATTATAAAACCATTCTGTTTACAGAATATATTATTTATTCGCTTCCCTTTTATTTAGTGTTGGCAGTAAAGAAGGAATTCATTTTTATTGCTGGAATTCTTTTGTTTAAAATAATATTAATAAATGCGCCGCGATTAAATCTAAAAGTTATTCGATATCCTTTTAATTTATTCAATGCGCATTGGCATATTTCCTTTAGAAAATATAAACTTATTTATGTTTTTCCGCTTTTGGTTGCTTTGATTTTTGTGGCTGTAAGTTATAAAAATGAGAATCTTATATTTTTAGTCTATCTGGTTTTGTCTTTTATTGCGTGCGTTCCATCTTTCGAAAGGGAAAAAACAGAAGAAATAAAGCTTAATACTTTTAGTGCTAAAAAGTACTTGATTTTTCAATTAAAAAATGCATTTTTCAATACATTTTATCTGGTGATTCCGGTAGTAGTAACACTTTGTTTGTTTCAGGAATGGCAAAAAATAGTATTCATACTTCTTGTTTTTATTCCGCCACTTATTAATGTATTGTTTAAATATATTTATTTTGAAAATCATTTTTTGCAACAAATTATTTTTAGTCTGTTTATCGCCTCAAATATTTTTCTCTTTGGCGTTCCATTATTAGCATTGCCTTTTACTTATATAAAAGCGATTAAAACATTAAACACCATCAAAATATGCTGACAATTTGTATTGATGAAAAAAAATACGGTAATAAAATTATCTTAGAAGATATAAAAATCAATATTGATAAACCTGGAATTTACGGTGTTATAGGTAAAAATGGCCACGGAAAAACCACATTTTTTAAATGTTTGCTTGGATTAGAGAAATTTCAGGGAAGTAGTGAAATAAATGGAGATAAAGTTATGTTGCAAAATTCAGGTTGGGTTCCAACAGAACCTGCAATTTACAATGAACTTACGGCAAAAGAATTTTATAATTTCTATGCTCATTTATTAGATCTGAAAAAGCCAGCATTCAATACCATATTTGAAGTTCCAGAAAATCAATTAATAAGTGAATTTTCGACAGGTATGAAAAAGAAAACATATCTAAACGCAGTTTTTCAAAAAGAATTCTTGATTTATGTTTTAGATGAACCTTTTAACGGGCTTGATTTAGAATCAAATTATCTGTTGATGAATTATATCAGAGAGCTTTCAAAAACAGCTATTGTTTTTATTTCATCTCATATTTTAGAAATTCTATATAAGGATTGTGATAGAATTTTTCTGCTAAAAAATAAGAGAATTCATGAGTTTGAGAAAAATAAGTTTGTAGAAATTGAAGAAGAATTATTTTCGAAAAATGCCTAAATAGAATTTGCTTTAAATGTTTGTTAATTAATAAACATTTCAATTTCTCATTTTAGCAAGATGCCGTAACTTTACTTTTTAAAATTCTGTCATTTTCAATTGGCAGTTTAAAACCATTAAAAGTTAGAATTATGGGTTCACAATTATTTTCTCCACTTACAATAAAAAAAATCACTTTAAAAAATAGAATCGTTATTTCGCCAATGTGTCAATATTCTGCAATTGACGGATTTGCAAACGATTGGCATCTAGTTCATCTTGGAAGTCGTGCCAGCGGAGGCGTTGGATTAATTATTCAGGAAGCAACAGCCGTTTCGCCCGAAGCAAGAATTTCGCCAGCCGATTTAGGAATCTGGAAAGACGAACATATCGAAAAGCTAAAAACAATCAATCAGTTTATAGTTTCTCAAAATTCGATTCCCGGAATTCAGTTGGCGCATGCAGGTCGAAAAGCAAGTGTTTCATCTCCTTGGGAAGGCAATAAAAAGCTAGATTTCGCTCAAGGCGGATGGCAAACAGTTTCGGCAAGTGCGATTCCATATCATGATAACGAACCATTTCTTCCGGAAGCTTTGGATAAAAACGGAATCCAGAAAGTAATTTCAGATTTTAAAGCAGCTACAAAAAGGGCTGTTGAAGCCGGTTATCAGGTTATGGAAATTCATGGTGCGCACGGTTATTTATTGCACCAGTTTTTATCGCCATTAACCAATGTTAGAACAGATGAATATGGCGGAAGTTTCGAAAACAGAATCCGTTTTACATTAGAAATTCTAGAAGCAGTTCAGTCAGAATGGCCAGAAGATTTACCTTTAATAGTTAGAATTTCAGCAACAGATTGGGCAGAAGGCGGATGGAATCCTGAAGAATCAGTAAAGCTTTCGGCGATCTTAAAAGAAAAGGGAGTAGATTTAATAGATGTTTCATCTGGCGGATTGGTTTCTCATCAAAAAATAGAACTAAAACCGGGCTATCAAGTTTCTTTTGCAGAGAAAATTAAAAAAGAAGCCAATATTTCAACAGGCGCCGTTGGTTTAATTACCAGCGCAAAACAAGCCGAAGAAATTTTAACTAAAGGTCAAGCCGATTTAATTCTGTTCGCGCGCGAATCTCTAAGAAACCCGAACTTACCTTTAGATTTCGCCCGAGAATTAAACGAAGATATTCAATGGCCAAAACAATACGAAAGAGCAAAACTTTAATATTTTTCCGCCACGAATTCACGAATTAATTCTAAAAGAAAGCTTTATAATTCGTGAATTCGTGGCGAAAAAAAATCCATACCAACATGCAAAAAATAAAAACAGCATTATTATCATACGGAATGTCGGGAAAAGTTTTTCACGCACCATTTTTAGACATTCATCCAGGATTTGAATTATTAGGTTCTTGGGAGAGAAGCAAAAAACTAATTCAGGAAGATTATCCAACCGTAAAAAGTTATCCAACAATAGACGAATTATTATCAGACAATGTCGATTTAGTAATTGTAAACACACCAGTTGGAACACATTACGAATATGCCAAAAAAGTTCTATTAGCCGGAAAACATGCCGTTGTCGAAAAAGCATTTACGACAACAGTTGCCGAAGCCGAAGAATTGGCAGCAATTGCCAAAGAAAAAGGATTAAAATTGGCCGTTTTTCAAAATAGAAGATGGGACAGCGATTTTAAAACCGTTCAAAAAGTAATTAAAGAAGGAACTTTAGGAGACTTAGTCGAAGCCGAATTTCATTTTGACAGATACAATCCATTATTGAGTCCAAAAGCACACAAAGAAACTGCAAATGATGGAGCTGGAATCCTTAAAGATTTAGGACCACATTTAATAGATCAGGCCGTTTGCTTGTTTGGTTCGCCAAAATCTGTTTTTGGAGATATTCGTTATACCAGAGAAAACTCTTTAGTCGATGACTGGATAGATTTATTGTTGATTTACGAAGATTTTAGAGTACGACTAAAAGCAAGTTTTTTTGTTAGAGAAGCAAATCCCGCGTATACAATTCATGGAAAAAAAGGTTCTTTCTTAAAACCTCGCGGAGATGTTCAGGAAGATGAATTAAAATTGGGTAAAAAACCAAATCTGGAATCTTGGGGAACAGAATCAGAAGATTTAAAAGGACTTTTGCATACAGAAATAGACGGAAAAATTATTAGAGAAAAAATTCCAACACTTCAAGGAAACTACTTCTCATTTTTTGATGGTGTTTATGACTCAATTGCAAACGACAAAAGAGAACCCGTTACCGCGCAAGATGGCGTAAAAGTAATGCAGATTATTGAAGCTGCAATTGCGAGTAATGAGCAGCGAAAAGCAATTAATTTGTAGAAACTTAGTCTACGGATTTTATGAAATATTGTAAAGACGCACAGTAGTGCGTCTTTTTTTATGCCCACAGATTTCAAGGATTGAACAGATTCTCACAGATTTTAATCCTTTTAATCTGTAAAATCTGTGGCAAAAAATAATTACAAAATACAAGTATAAAGAAAACCTTTGTCCCTTTGCATCTCAGAACCGTTGCACCTTAAAAAAAAGAATTTATAAACATACAACGTTATAAATGGAGGAACAGCTATGGTATGATAGACTATAAGGTTGGTTTTTTGTACTTTTATGCGATTAAATTCAAAATGCATCAACATTGATAAATTTCAACCCATTAGCGCTATTCCAAACAAAAGGAAAAATCAAGAAAGTTTACAGAGAAGCCAAAGCCTCTTATTTAAACCGAATTCGTTTCGCTGTGGGAATGTTTTATTTTGGAATGGGTTTAAGTTTTGCAACTTGGGCAAGCCGAATTCCGGATATCAAAACCGCATTGCATTTAACCGAAGGCGATCTTGGTTCAATACTTTTTGCTTTACCAATGGGACAATTAGTAATTATGCCTTTTTCGGGAAAAATGGTAACCAAATTTGGGAGTCATAGAATTTTGATTTTCTCCTTAATAATGTACGTTTTATGTTTGGCAAATCTAGGTTTGGCAACGTCGGCTTTACAATTATCATTAGGATTGTTCCTGTTTGGATTATTTGGAAATCTAGCCAATATTGCAGTCAATACACAAGGAGTTTATACCGAAGTACTTTTTAGAAAAACCATCATGTCGTCGTTTCACGGAATGTGGAGTTTTGCCGGATTTAGTGGAGCATTAGTAGGTTTGGGTATGTTAGCCTTAAACTTGTCGCCTTTTCATCATTTTTTAATAGTAGGTGGAGTGGTGCTATTAATGGTCGCTTTTAACTTTAAATTTTTGGTCAAAGCCAAAGAAAAAATAAAAAATAAAACCTCCGAAAAGAAAAAACTATTCGTTAAACCAGATAGCGCTTTAATTTGGCTTGGAGTTATTGGTTTTTGTAGTATGGCGAGCGAAGGAGTTATGTTTGACTGGAGCGGAGTTTACTTTAAAGATGTAGTAAAAGCGCCAGGGCCTTTAGTAATTCTAGGCTACACTTCGTTTATGATCATGATGGCCAGCGGACGTTTTTTAGGAGATGGTTTAATTAATAAATTTGGTCGTGAACGCGTCATGCAAATTAGTGGAGTTATGATTTCGGCAGGGCTTTTTACTGCTGTTTTTCTTCCCTACATTATTCCGTGTACAATTGCATTTATGGCAGTTGGTTTAGGAGTAGCCACAATTGTGCCTACTGTTTATAGTATGGCAGGAAAAAACCCAACAGTTCCACCAGGTGAAGCTTTAACCATTGTTTCGAGCGTGAGTTTTCTTGGATTCTTAATGGGACCTCCAGTTATTGGGCATATAGCCGAAAGTTTTGGACTTCAGTTTTCTTTTGCATTTATTGGAATCTTTGGCGTTTTAATCGCTTTTATGGTTTCTAAAATTAGAACTACATCTTAATTAAGTAATAAATAAATAGAGCTTAAAAGTTATATTTCCTCTTGTAAAAGAGAGGATATACTCAATACTAATCAAAAAAACATTTCGAATAAATAAAAATTAACAAGAAAAGTATTTCTTATTTGTTTTTATTTATATTTGAATTTCAAATCAATGAATTACCTATGATTTGATTCGTAAAAATTTTTTCCAAAAACCATTTTTATCTTTTGAACGGAATAATTAAAACTATTTCGCAAAACTTAATTAATGTTTTTCATGAGAAAAAAGTACTTTTTGTTTCTTATTTTATTGCCTTTCAGCCTTGTTTTTTCGCAAGAACAAACTACTTTTTTAGGAATTGTGATTGACTCAAAAACACAAAATCCATTAGAGAATATTGTAGTAAGCATTCAAAATTCTTCCGTAACACAATTAACAAATACAGAGGGTAGATTTAAATTGCAGTCTTCAATAAAGGGAGAGCAATTGTTGCTATTGCACAGTCAGGGTTATAAAGATTTATTGTTGAAAATAAAATCTAATTTAGGTCAAGAAGTTAACCTTGGGATACTGCAATTAGAAGATAATTTTTCAGACGAAACTCCTGCCGCTTTAATTACATTATTAGAAAGCGATTTGTCCGATGATAATAGTTCATCAGAGATGACCGCAGGACTTCTTCAATCGTCAAAAGATGCCTTCATGCAAGCCTCAGCATTCAATTGGGGTCAAGCCCGATTTAGAGTTCGTGGTCTCGATAGTGAAAACGGAACTATGATGCTCAACGGAATGGTCATGAACAAAATTTATGATGGAAGACCACAATGGAATAATTGGGGAGGATTAAATAATGTGCTTCGAAATCAAGAATTCTCGATTGGTGCCGCAGCATCAAATTATACTTTTGGAGGTATTCTAGGAACACAGCAAATTTTTACACGAGCTTCAATGTATAGAAAAGGAGGGCAATTAACCTTTTCAGGAAGTAATACAACATACAGTTGGCGCGGTATTGCAACTTATGCTTCTGGAATGAATACTTCAGGTTGGGCATATGCAATTTCGGTAGGAAAGCGTTGGTCAGATGAAGGCTTTTTTGAAGGAACAAACTTCAACGCTGAGTCTTTTTTTATAAGTGTCGAAAAGAAATTAAATGCCAGACAATCCCTGAATTTTACAGGATTTTATACACCAAATTCTAGAGGAAAAAACTCAGCCAATACAAATGAAGTAACAGAACTAACCAACGAAAAATACAATTCGTATTGGGGTTGGCAGAATGGTACAAAACGAAATGCAAGAGAAAAAAATGTTGAAGAACCATTATTTATGCTCAATCATTATTTTAAAATTGATGAAAAAACAAATTTAAATTCAAGCATAATGTACCAATTTGGTAAAGTTGGAAACAGCAATATAGATTATCAAAGAGTAGATAGTCCTGATCCTGTTAACTATAAAAAAATGCCTAGTTATTTTAACTCACTTTATGCAAAAGATCACGGAGAATTTTCGGGAGCATTTATTCCGGATTACGAAAATGCCGAAAAAAATAAAATAGCATTTTTAGCACATTCTCAAATAGATTGGGATGCCATGTATCGCGCCAATCAAAAAATAATAACAAATGCAAATGGTACAGTTTCAGGTTTTGAACCCATGCAAAGCCATTATGTGTTATATGAAGATCGAACAGATGATAAAACTTTTGGAGCAAGTACAAATTTAAATTCACAGCTTACAGCCAACATCTTTTTTGATGGAGGAATAACATTTCGAAATCTTAAATCGCATAATTTTCAATACCTCACAGATTTATTAGGAGGAGAATATTTTGAAGACATTGATCCGTTTTATAAAGGAAACCAAGCACAATCTGATTTACAAAACCCGAATAGAAAAGTAAAAGAAGGAGATATTTATGGTTATAATTATAATTTTTTGGCCAATACAATCGATGTCTTCGCACAGTTTCGATTCTCCTATAACAGAACAGAATTCTATTTAGCACAATCTTATTCGATGTCAGATTATCAACGAGAAGGATTGTACCAAAATGGACTTTATCCTGACAATTCTCTCGGCAAAAGCCAAAAAGTAAATTTTGAAAATTTTGGTTTTAAAGGAGGATTTACCTATAAAATTTCAGGTAAGCAATTGTTGTTTTTTAACGGATCGCATCTTACCAGAGCACCATCAATTCGAAATACTTTTTCAAATTCTCGTTTGAATAATGCGGTAATCAACGGAATTGAAAGTGAAAATATAAGCAGTGCCGAGGCTAATTATGTGTATCATTCTCCCAAACTCAAAATGAGACTAACAGCATATTATGCAACAATTAAAAATAGCACAAAAACAACTTTTTTTTATGCCGAAGGAATTTTTGATAACGGAGCAGGTTACGACGCGACCGATGCTTTTGTGAGTCAAACGCTTACCCATTTGGACAAAAAAAATATAGGGGCCGAATTGAGTTTTGAATACCAAATGTCATCAACATTAAAAACAACTTTCTCTGCGGCTTATGGAGATTATACGTATAGTAGTAATCCCGATGTTTTAATAACAAATGATGCAAATACAGCTAAAACAGATAAGCCATCAACATTTGATTTTGGCAAAGCTTATATTAAAAATTATAAACAAGCCGGGATGCCTCAACAAGCTTATTCTTTAGGATTAGAATATCGAGACCCAAAGTTTTGGTGGCTTGGGGCAAATGTGAATTATTTAACAGATAGTTACATCGATATTTCGCCAGTTGCTAGAACATCGCAATTCTATATCAATCCTGCAAATGAATTTCCTTTTCCCGAAGCGACAAAAGTGCGTGGTGATGAACTGCTAAAACAAGAAAAATTCAATCCAATTTCATTACTCAATATTTCGGGCGGAAAGTCGTGTCGCATTTATAAAAAGTATGTTGGGCTTTTTGCAAGTATAAATAATGTCTTGGATTCAACATACAAAACAGGAGGTTTTGAACAAGCCAGAAATGCCAATTTTAGAGCTTTAAATCAAGATATTTCTAGCGGAAATCCCTCTTTTGGCCCCAAATATTATTACGGATACGGTCGAACTTATTTTGTAAATCTTACAATTGGTTTCTAAATTTTAAAATAAAATAACATGAAGAATAGATTTTTGAATTCATTTTTTGGATTATCATTATTGCTTATTTACAGCTGTAATAACGAAATAGAAATGCCAAAATTAGAGTGTACACAACCTAATTTAACGGTAAATAAAACAGTCGAAAAAATTCATGAATTATCGGGAACTGTCGCAAAGCAATATGTTTATGATGATATTATTGAAGCTTATGTAGTTTCGAGTGATGAAGGAGGGAATTTTTTTAAAAGCATTTCATGTCAGACTTTGGCAACAGCAAAATTACCTGCAATTGGTTTTAGTATTCCTATTGATGCTTCAAATACTTACATCGATTATCGAATGGGTAATAAAGTATATATAAAACTTAAAAACCAGTTTACAGATTTGTTTTATGGAGGTTTGCGAATTGGGAGTTTGTATGTAAGTAATGCCGGTGACCCAACAATAGGCAGGATTTCGCAAAATGAATATAAAAATGTACTACATGCATCATGCCTTATGATTGACGAAAGTCAATTGGTTGAGTCTCTTTCTGTAGAAGATGCTTTAAATGATAGCAAATTAAATACGTTAATAGAATTAAATGATGTTGAGTTTACAGAAGCAGCAATTGGACGTCATTATTTTGAAGAAACCAACAACGTTGGAGGTTCAACAAATTGGAATTTAAGAGATAAAACAGGAAATCAGATTATTTTTAGAACTAGCAGTTACGCTAGTTTTGCAGATCATTTTGTTCCAGAAGGAAGCGGAAAAGTCCGCGGAATATTGACCAAATTTGGATCTGATTACCAAATGATGGTTCGATCAGAAAAAGATGTTATAATGAGCGGAAAGCGAAATGTACCGTTTTTTGCGGAAGATTTTCAGTCCGTAAAAAACAATGTAAATTTTACGCTTCCGGGATGGAGCAACATTGTAGAAAAAGCGACAAAATTATGGAAAAGTATGGTTTATGGCGGAAATGGTTATGCCGAGTTTAATACCACAAGTACAACAGCTGCCGAAAATATAGCATGGTTGGTTTCTCCTAAAATTAATTTAGCAGGTTACAAAAATGCTGTGTTATCTTTTAGAAGTGCACAACATGATTTAAAAATTGATTCGCCATTAAACGCTTTAGAAGTTTACGTCTCCACTAATTTTGACGGATCAAGTGTCACTAAAGCAAAGTGGACAAAGCTAACGGCAAAATTCCCATCATTGTCAACACCTACCAGACAGTTTATAAGTTCTGGTGGAATAGATTTATCATCTTATTCAGGAAATATTCATATTGCATTTAAATATATAGGATCTGGAAAAGATAAGACACTTAATGGTGCATTTATGATTGATGATGTTAAGATATTTGGCGAGAAGTAAGTTCTGTTTTTGAAATGAATATTTAATGTGTTGATTTTTAGAGGATAATTTAATAGTGTGCCGTTTTTGAGATTTAAACTGTTAAAATTTGACAGAATTTTGTATTTTGGTCATCCCAAATCAATACAAATACCACATGAAAACCTACTTTATCGCCATCATGATGATGGTTTTTCCATGCTTAGTGCACAGTCAGGACGCAGCGCCAGTTCGTTTAAAACAAATTAACATTGTAAAAACAAATTACCAAAATTCTAAAGATGGAGAGATTGTAAATAAGACTGTTGTTTTTAAAGACGGCAAAATACAAACAATCACCACATCTGATGTCGTACAGCATTTTTTTTATAATAAAAACGGATTGTTGGATATGACTGTTAAGGATAAAGTTGGAAGCGACTGGAAAGAAGTTATAAATTATACTTATGATGCCGATAACAACATAACAAAATTCGTTAAAAAATACCAAGAAGGACCAGACTATATTACCAAAGTAGTGACTTTTGGTTACGAAGGTGCACGAGTAAAAGTAACAACTAAAAAAAGTACTAATCATCAAAATTTAGTTGACGATATTGAATATATTGTTGAAAACGGAATCATTGTAAGGCGTACTTCTCGTGATAGAAATAAAGCAATTATTGGTAAAATTGAATATGTTTATGTAAATGACAATGTGATAAAACACAAAGGTTTGGTGGGAGATAAAATCTCTAAAACTTACACTTTTGATGATAAAAAATCTGTAGATCAGTTAATCGTTCAAAATTTATTTGGCGATAATTATAAAGTAATTGTACCAATGATTTCGTATCATGAAGACGAATTTAGTTTTGAGGCAATTTCATACAATAACGAAATGAATTTTAGCCCATCGTCGACTGTATTAGTTGGAGTGAGCAGAAAATACAAATACAATAAACTAAACTTCCCAATTTCATGTTCTCAAGTTGAGGAAAACGGAATTGTAAAAACAGAAAAAACTTTTATTTACGAGTAATCGTTTAACTTTTCAATTTAGTTAAAACCATTTAGAAATTAAATTTCATTGAGATGAACGTCTTGATAATTTTGATTTTCAAATGGTTTCTTTTTTTTAGACAGAGGATAATTTCCCAAATAGAACTTAAAAAAGAAATTCTATAAGTGTTAGTACCTTACAAATCATTAAATTTGCACCTTATTCAAAGCTATGTTAGAAAAAGAAGTTATAAATTTTGAGAGAACTGCCATTGTTGGTATTGTCACTCAAAACCAAAGTGAGGAAAAACTTAACGAATATCTGGATGAATTAGAGTTTTTAACTTTTACCGCTGGAGGTGAAGTTATTAAACGTTTTTCTCAAAAAATGGAACGTCCTAATCCCAAGACTTTTGTTGGGACAGGGAAAATTGAAGAAATCAATCTTTTTGTAAAAGAAAACGATATATCGACCTTGATATTTGATGATGAATTGTCGCCATCGCAACAAAAAAATATCTCTAAAATTATAGATTGTAAAATCTTAGACAGAACCAATTTAATTCTGGACATTTTTGCACAAAGAGCCGAGACTTCTTATGCAAGAACTCAGGTCGAATTGGCACAATGTATCTATTTATTACCAAGACTTTCTGGATTATGGACTCACCTTGAGCGCCAAAAAGGGGGTATTGGTATGCGTGGTCCCGGTGAAACTGAGATCGAGACAGATAGACGTATTGTTCGTGACAGAATTTCGTTATTGAAAGATAAAATCAAAACGATCGACAAACAAATGAGTATTCAAAGAAGTAATCGTGGTGCAATGGTGCGCGTTGCTTTAGTAGGTTATACCAATGTTGGAAAATCGACTTTGATGAATGCAGTGGGTAAAAGCGATGTTTTTGTCGAAAATAAATTATTTGCAACTCTTGACACAACAGTTCGAAAAGTGGTAATTAAAAATTTACCTTTTTTACTTTCGGATACTGTAGGTTTTATTCGAAAATTACCAACACAATTGGTAGATTCTTTTAAAAGTACTTTAGATGAGGTTCGTGAGGCAGATTTGTTATTACACGTTGTAGATATTTCGCATGCAGATTTTGAGGATCATATTGCATCTGTAAATCAAACTTTGTTAGAGATCAAGAGTAATAATAAACCAACAATTATGGTTTTTAATAAAATTGATGCCTACAAACATTTGACAATTGATGAGGATGATTTGATTACTGAAAAAACAAGAAGACATTATACACTGGAGGAATGGAAACAAACCTGGATGAGTAATGTTGGAGAAGATAAAGCATTGTTTATTTCTGCGACACAAAAAGAAAATTTTGAAGAGTTTAGAGAAGTAGTTTACGAAGCAGTTCGTCAAATTCATATCACTAGATTTCCTTACAATAAGTTTTTGTATCCGGATTATAAAGATGCAATAGAAAAAGAAGAAGAATAAATTAATTTTACCGCAAAGAACGCTAAGGTTAATAAAACAAAAGTTCGCAAAGCTAAATCTATATATAGCTTTGCGAACTTTTTGTTTTGTAAAGATGCTAAAATATAATCTTAGCGTTCTTAGCGGTAAAATTATATAGTTTTGGTTTCTAAGTTTTAAAATCCAAAATTAACTCCTAGACCAAATACTTCTCTGGTTTGAAAACCCTGAAATGCATTGTCGTCATAAATTGCTTGAAATGATAGATTGGCAGATAGAAATTTATTCACTTTCATAATTATATTTAGAGAGTAATTGATATCTACGTTTTGTGGATCTTCTAAATAATTAGAATATAGATTTAAAGTATTTTCGGCTGTTACGTTAGTCATAATTGCCAATTTGTAGTAAACAGAAGCATAGAAACCTAGTTCATAACGCATGCTTTTGTTGGCGTCTACACCAAAATAAGCACCGTCAACATATGGTAATCCGGTTGCTTGATCAATTCCAGAAGTGTAAGCACTGTCTACAAAAGTGAATTTAGAAGTTAAAGGAGCAAAATTTATTTTAAGATTATCATCTTTTGTCCAATAAATACCAGGACCAGTAGTAAGATAACCTGGAGACATAAACTTAGTATTTTCCGTCCTGATTTCTTTTCCGTTCGCATCCTTGCCATATAAATACCCGGTTGTAAACTGAGTTCTGAAATTCAGAAAATAAGAATAATACCATTGACCAAAAGCTCGCTTTCCAACTATAGAATTAAACTCTAAACGGTCATCAGTCTTTTTTTCGTAGTCGGCATTTTTGGTTTGTAAAAGACCGTAAGAAGCTAAAACTTTATTATCCCAAGTAAGATCATCTTTTTTGTAATTGAAATCGTAGTTGATTCCTAAAGTTCCTGAAAAGCTATCTTCTCCTCCCGCAATCCAGTTGTTAAAACTTGATTGATTCAGTAAAAGAGAAACTGTTCCTTTTGCTTTCCAGCCTTCTCCTTCGATAGTATCATTTATCTTCTTTACTGCTTTTTCAGTATTTTGAATTAATTCTTTTTCTGAATTTTGAGCTTGTACAAAAGTTAAATTCGTTAAAATAAAGAGTAACAACGTTAGCTTTTTCATGGTATTTAGTTTAGATGTGTAAGAACAAATATACTAAAAAACTGTTAAAAGCTACGGTGTTTATGGATTGTAAAAGGAGGTTATTTCTTAGGTTCTTTGTATAATGGTACAGCTGAACAAGCTTCTCCGTACATTATACTTCTTGCAAAAGGTTGTAAGTAAGTTGAGGCCAAAATATAAGCTCTCATTGGAACAGGTTTTCTAGAACAGCCTTTTATAATAACCGGCATGTTTTTGTATGCGGAATAGTCAAGCTTGCTTAAAATTTCTTCATACAAACTAGCGTCTAAATCTTCGAGAGTTCCGTCGACTACTTTTTTTGCATACGGAGCTAATTGAATCGCTACTAAAATAGTAGACCATGCAGGAATAATAGCATCTGTGCTACAATTTATCGCTACATATTGATCTTGATATTGCGACCAATTATGATTTTTTAAGTGTTCTCTAAAGTCTTTTTCTTTCAACAAAAAGCCTTCTAAAAGCCATTGCGAAATGTCTATTTGTACACGCATTCCTTTTGGGTAATAATCCTCAAGATCAAATACTTCTAAGGCGCTATTGGCAACTTTATTGATAATTTCTTCCATTTCTTTTTAGTTTTCAGTAGCAGTTTTCAGTAGCAGTTGAACACTGCTACTGAAAACTGAAAACTGTATACTTTTTTAAAGCATTCCTAATTCTAATTTTGCTTCTTCGCTCATTAAATCTTTAGTCCAAGGCGGATCAAAAGTAATTTCAACATCAACATCTTTGATGTGTTCAATTGTTTTTACTTTTTCCTCAACTTCTCTTGGCAAGCTTTCTGCAACAGGGCAGTTTGGAGATGTTAAAGTCATCAAGATTTTTACTTCATAATCAGTGTTAACCATTACGTCGTAAATCAATCCTAACTCATAAATATCTACAGGAATCTCTGGATCGTAAATGCCTTTTAAAACTTTTACAATTGATTCTCCTAATTCGTTTGTGTCTATTTCTTGTTCCATTTTCTTGTTTATGTTTTTTTGTTTTTTCGCCACGAATTTCACTAATCAACACGAATTTTTATTTAAATAGAATCCTTATAATTCGGGAAGTTTGTAAAATTCGTGGCAAAAAACTTTAATTCTTATTTTTTGCATCAAAAGCTAAAGCATACATTTTGATGTTTTTAATCATCGAAACTAATCCGTTTGCACGAGTTGCAGATAAGTGTTCTTTTAATCCAATTTCGTCAATAAATTGCGTATCGGCATTTATAATATCTTCTGCTTTTTGATTCGAAAATGCACGAATTAAAATTGCGATAATTCCTTTGGTTAAAATCGCGTCACTGTCAGCCGTGAATACAATTTTATCATCTTTTTGCTCACCTTGTAACCAAACTTTTGATTGACAACCTTTAATTAAATTCTCGTCTGTTTTGTATTCTTCTTTGATTAACGGAAGACTTTTTCCTAATTCGATGATGTACTCATAACGTTGCATCCAATCATCAAACATCGAAAATTCGTCTATAATTTCGTTTTGTATTTCTTTTATTGTCATAATTATTCTTTCGTAAAATCCAGTAGCAAATTTACCAATTTTTCTATTTCTTTTGGAGGATAGCCATTGTCAAAACCTTGCGTTTCGTATATTTTCTGATTCTGAATTATCTTTAAATTTGCAATTGCGGCACCGTCGTAAAAGCGTTTTTCAGTTGGGCCTTTTAAAGCTGAATAGGTGTCTAAATTTACTTTTGAAAATTCCGACACAATCTGTTTCCATTTCGAGTCGCTTATTTTGTTTTCAACAGCTTCACTATTTCGGCCATTAGTAACTGAAACCATTTGATTGTGAACAACTATCTTTTTGTAAAGGCCACGTGAAACAGCAGAATATTCAATTTGAGTAGATTTCATGTCTGTTTTCTTTTGGCTTGAGCAGCTTGTTCCGATTATAATCGTTAGAAGCAATAAAGATAATATTCTCATAAAAAGTTTTTTTTAGCTTAACATGGTTTTAGCCTTTTTAACCGCTTCGACCATTACATCAATTTCTTCTTTGGTATTGTAAAAAGAAAATGAAGCACGAATAGTTCCCGGAATACAGAAAAAGTTCATAATAGGTTGTGCGCAATGATGTCCTGTTCGAACAGCAATTCCTAATTTATCTATAATTGAACCGATATCGTAAGGGTGAATTCCGTCAATATTAAACGAAATTACCGAAGCCTTATTCTTTCCTGTTCCGTAAATTTTTAAACCTTCAATTTCTAGTAAACGTTTTGTAGCATATTCTAATAAATGCTCTTCGTGTTTGTGAATATTATGAAAACCAATATTGTTTAAATAATCAACAGCAGTTCCAAGTACAATTCCACCAGCAATGTTTGGAGTTCCAGCTTCAAATTTATGAGGCAAATCAGCATAAGTCGTTTTTTCGAAAGTAACTTCTTTAATCATTTCGCCACCACCCTGATAAGGAGGTAATTTATTTAACCAAGCCTCTTTTCCGTATAAAATTCCAGTTCCGGTTGGACCGCACATTTTATGTCCTGAAAAAGCATAAAAATCGCAATCTAAATCCTGAACATCAGGTTTTAAATGTGGAACAGCTTGTGCACCATCGATTAAAACAGCAGCGCCAAAAGCGTGAGCTTTTTCAATAATATATTTAATAGGATTAATGATTCCTAATGCGTTCGAAATATGATTTACCGTAACAACCTTAGTTTTTTCTGATAATAAAGCATCAAAAGCTTCTATGATCAGTTCGCCATCTTCGTTCATCGGAATAACTCTAAGAGTTGCTCCCGTTTTTTCGCATAACATTTGCCAAGGCACAATATTACTATGATGCTCTAATGATGAAACGACAACTTCGTCTCCAGGTTTTAAAATTGAAGCAAAACCATTGGTTACTAAATTGATTCCATGTGTAGTTCCAGATGTAAAAAGAACTTCATGAGAGAATTTAGCATTGATATGATGTTGGATTTTTACTCTCGAAATCTCGTAAGCATCAGTTGCCAATTGACTTAAAGTATGAACACCACGATGAATATTGGCATTTATTTCCTGATAATATTTTGCCTCAGCATCAATCACAATTTGTGGTTTTTGTGAAGTTGCTCCGTTGTCAAAATATACCAAAGGTTTTCCGTTAACTTTTTCCGAAAGTATCGGAAAATCAGCTCTTATTTTTTGAATGTCTAGCATGTCTTATTTAGAAAAATTCTATTTACAAAAGTACTAAAACTAAATTGGTTTCTACGGCTATTCTATAATTTCCTTTTATAGTACCATTGTTGTAAGATGTAAATACTGATTCTGTAAAAATCAATTTGGTTTAATGAATTATCCGAATCAGATTTGTAATTTAGGTTCTAATATCGTGAAGATAAATTATTTATATTGCAGTAAAAATATCCTAAATCATTATGAAAAAATTTCTCAAAGTACTTGCCCTTGTCTTGATTCTTGCTTTTTTGTATTTCGGATTTACAACTTATCCGAAACTTGATTTGATTTCCGGCTTCTCTGCCAAAAGTATTGCCTCTGCGCATTTTATAGATAATCGCCCGAAAGAATTAATCGAAAAAACCGACAACGATATTAAGATGATCGATTTGGCGACGAATGCAATTAACGATGCAGAGAAATTTGCAACATCAAATGTTTATGGTTTAAAAGAAAGAAAAGCAATTTATCGTGAAGGTTTGGGAGCGATTTTAATTAATGATGATTTTGATATTTCGAAACCTTATTTGTTGCCTAAAAGAACAAAATTGGTAAATAATTTGCCTTTTCCGTATGGAAATAATGAACCAAAAGATTCTGCTTTCGCGAACGTAGATTATTCAAAATTGAAAAAAGCAGTTGACGATTCTTTTGATAAAAATGGAGGGAAAACAAAACGTACGCGCGCCGTTGTTGTTTTATATAAAGACAAATTAATCGCTGAAAAATACGATACCGAATTTAACAAAGACAGCAAAATTTTGGGTTGGTCGATGACAAAAAGCATTACAAGTTCAGCTTTTGGAGTTTTGGCCAAACAAGGAAAAATTGATATTTATAAACCGGCTCCAATTGCCGAATGGAAAAATGACAATCGTAAAATTATTACCATAAACGATTTGTTACATATGAATTCCGGTTTAGAATGGGAAGAGAATTACAGTACGATTTGCGACGCCACAAAAATGCTTTTTCAGGCTGAAGATATGGGAAAAGTACAAATGGATAAACCGGCTCAATTTAAACCAAATACGCATTGGAATTATTCGTCTGGAACAACAAATTTATTATCCCGAATTTTAAAAGCGCAGTTTAAATCGCAACAAGAATATCTTGATTTTTGGTACAGTGCCGTAATCGATAAAATTGGAATGAACTCCATGATTGTTGAGCAAGATATGTCTGGAACATTCGTAGGTTCATCTTACGGATGGGCAACGGCAAGAGATTGGTCGAAATTTGGACTATTGTATCTGCATAAAGGAAATTGGAACGGCGAACAAATTCTGGACGAAAGTTGGGTAAAATATACAGCAACACCAACAAATACTTCTGAGGGAAAATATGGTGCACAGTTTTGGCTTAATGCTGGAGGAAAATTTCCTGATGTTCCTCGAGATATGTTTTATTGCAGTGGTTATCAAGGACAAATGGTGGCGATTATTCCGTCTCTGGATATGGTAATTGTGAGAATGGGGCTAAAGGAAGAGGAGCAAGGATTTGATTTTAATGGATTTCTAAAGGGAATAATTGAAAGTGTAAAAAAATAATTTTATGAAAAAGGTCTTACATCCAGCAATTTTATTTATTGTTGGTTTTGTGTTAAATGGAATTGCCTGGACTGTAAAAGTTGGTCCAATATTAAGTAGTATTTGTTTATTGCTTGGGTTGGGATTGATTTTTTTAAGTATTATATTGTCAATCATAAAAATTAGAGGTTAAGGAGTTAACCGCAAAGTGTGCAAGTTTGTAATAAACCTTGCGAACTTTTATGATATAATTAAAAACTATTAATGATTTTATGAAATTAAAATTGAGTGATGATTTGAGATTTTTGCAATATTTAGTTTGCACAATAATTCTTATTGGAAGCTTTGGCTTTTTGATTTACAGTATATGGATTCAGGAAATTTCTGCAATTATTTTCTGTACAATCTTTTCAGCATTTTTATTCTTCTTTAGAAAAAAACTTAAAAATTAAAAGCTCAAAACTTTTATAAAACACAAAGTTCGCAAAGCTTATATAAAACTTTGCGAACCTTGCGTAAATCTTAGCGCTCTTAGCGGTTAAGAAAATCTACAAATCAAATCCTAAATTCACGCCTAATTTCATGGCAATGATTTTAGTAATTCTTTGTTTTAATTCTGGTATTTTAATGCTTTCTATTACGGCATTTGAGAATGCATACATCAATAAAGCTTTAGCTTCTTTTTGAGGAATTCCACGAGATTGCATGTAGAACATAGCAGTTTCGTCAAGTTGTCCAACTGTACAACCGTGAGAACATTTTACGTCATCGGCAAAAATCTCTAATTGTGGTTTTGCGTTAATAGTTGCTTTATCGCTCAATAAAATATTATTGCTTTTTTGGAAAGCGTTTGTTTTTTGAGCTTCTTTTTCAACCAAAACTTTTCCGTTGAAAACTCCTGTCGAGCGATCAGAGAAAATTCCTTTATAATCCTGGAAACTTTCGCAATTGGGCGTTGCGTGGTTTACCAAAGTATAATGATCAACGTGTTGCTTATCGTTAAGGATAGAAATTCCGTTAAGCGTACTTGTTAATCTTTCACCAAAGTGATAAAAGTTTAAGTTGTTACGAGTTAGATTTCCTCCAAACGAAAAAGTATGTACATAAGCATGGCTTTCTTGTTGTTGAGAAACATAAGTATTGTCAACTAAATTAGCTTCGCTATTGTCGTTTTGGATTTTGTAATAATCAACAATTGCACGTTTTTGAGCAAAAATCTCTGTAACCGAATTGGTTAAAACTGGATTTTCGTTCAAACTTTGGTGACGCTCGATAATTTGAACATGTGAATTTTCTCCAACAATAATCAAATTTCTAGGTTGAACCAATAAAGCAGCTTCATTTCCTGTAGAGAAATACATGATCTCAATTGGTTTGTCGGCTACCTTCTTTTTTGGAATATTGATGTAAGCACCTTCACAAGCAAATGCAGTATTCAACGAAGTTAAACTTTCGTCTTTACTAGCAATTTGATTAAAGTAAGTGTCAATAATCATTTTGTATTTTGGTTTAGTTAATGCCGATGACATTAAGCAAACATCGATTCCGTCGTGAGTTGTAGAAGATAAATGCGAACTAAAAACACCATCAATAAATACTAATTTGTAAGTGTCGATTTCGTGTAAAAAGTATTTTTTTACCTGATTAAATTCGATTGAATTTTCTTGCTTAGGAAAAACCGAAAAGTCATTTTTTAAGATGGCGTTTAACGATGTGTATTTCCAAGCTTCTTCTTTTTTGGTTGGGAAACCTTTATTTTCAAAGTTTTTTAGTGCTTTCGTGCGAACGTCATGTAAATCTGAATGTACATCGACACGCTCTTCAAAAGCCATAAAAGACGATACTAATTTTTCTTTTAAATCCATTTTGTTTTTGTTTCCTTCGGTGTTTCAGGTTTCAAGTTTCAGGTTGCCTGTTGTGACTTGTTACTTTGCAATCCGTTTTTTTGTTTCAGGTTTGAAGTTTCAAGTTTTTTCTACTGAAACTTATTTCCTTTGAAATCTTTTTTATTGAGATAAGTAATAAAGTTTTTTATTTTACCACTTAAATTTCCGTAATCTGTTTTTAAAGCTTCAAATTTTTGCTCCGAAATATATTCAAAATCAAAAACTCTATAAAGCTGAGATCTTGTTTCTCCTGCAGAACCTTTTGCTATTGATAGAAATTGACGAAACTCTAAATTTCCATCTCTTTCAAATCCTTCAGCAATATTGTCCATCACTGAGCCAGAAGAAGCTTTTATTTGATTTTTGAATCTGAGATCTGATCTTAACTCTGTATGAATTGCGATAAGATGAACTTCTTTCGCTAATCGTCGAGCTTCTTTCCAAATTTCTAAATCCTCAAATCTTTTGATTGTTGCCATATTTCTGTTTTTTTTGTTTTTAAGTTTAAACCTACAAATGTAGCTCAACTTGAAACTAAAAAAAACATGAAACTTGAAACAAATTTAATTCTCCGCTTTAATCCAGTCGTATCCTTTTTCTTCCAATTCGTAAGCCAATTCTTTTCCACCAGATTTTACAATTTTTCCATTGTAAAGTACGTGAACGAAATCAGGAACGATATAATCCAATAAACGTTGGTAGTGTGTGATTACGATAATTGCGTTTTTCTCGCTTTTTAATTTGTTTACTCCATTAGCAACAATTCTTAAAGCATCGATATCAAGACCAGAATCAGTTTCGTCAAGGATTGCTAATTTTGGTTCTAACATTGCCATCTGGAAAATTTCGTTTCTTTTTTTCTCTCCTCCGGAAAAACCTTCGTTTAAAGAACGAGATAAAAATTTACGATCAATTTCTAATAATTCAGATTTCTCACGAATTACTTTTAGCATTTCGTTTGCAGGCATTTCTTCCTGTCCGTTTGCTTTACGAGTTTCGTTGATTGCAGTTTTCATGAAGTTAGTTACGCTTACTCCAGGGATTTCTACAGGATATTGAAAAGAAAGGAAAACTCCTTTGTGTGCTCTTTCTTCTGGAGCTAAATCAGCAAGATCTTCTCCGTCAAGGAAAACTTCTCCTTCAGTAACTTCGTAGTTTTCGTTTCCGGCAATAACAGCCGAAAGTGTACTTTTTCCAGAACCGTTTGGTCCCATGATGGCGTGTACTTCACCAGCTTTAACTTCTATATTAATTCCTTTCAGGATTTCTTTATCACCAATTGAGGCGTGAAGGTTTTTTATTGATAACATTGTTTTTTTTATTTTATATAAATGTCAATTCTATTTTTGTTGTTTGGTTTAGGATATTGGCATTAAAATGCGCGTGTCCTAAATACTCCATGCCTAAATAATCGGCTGATTTTTTGAACGGAATGTAAAAACTATCTTCGATTTCATTGTCGTGCGAATTTGATATCACACCAATTTTTTTTCCTCTTAGTTTTCGTCCGGTTTCTTTTTCAATTCGGATTAAATCCGATATACGATCAAAGAAAACCTTCATTATTCCACTCATATTGTACCAATAAATTGGCGTTGCAAAAATTAAAGTGTCGTATTTTTCGATGATGCCTTTTATTAAAGGCAAAAAATCATCTTCTCTGTTTTTGCTTTCATAATCATAATAAGAAATATTATAATCACTTAAATCAATTACATCTATTCCGGTATCTTTAGAAATTTCATCCACAATTCGGGTTGTGTTTCCGTTTTTTCTGGATGAACCTAAAATGATTACTTTTTTACCTTCCATTTTGCAATTAACCTACAGATCCTTCTAAAGAAATCTCTAATAATTTTTGAGCTTCAACAGCAAATTCCATTGGTAATTTGTTCAATACATCTTTACTGAAACCGTTTACAATTAAGGCAATCGCTTTTTCAGTTGGGATACCTCTTTGGTTACAATAAAAAACCTGATCTTCTCCAATTTTACTTGTCGTTGCTTCGTGTTCTATTTTTGCAGATGGATTTTTACTTTCGATGTAAGGAAAAGTATGTGCTCCACAATTGTTACCCATTAATAGAGAATCACATTGAGAAAAGTTTCTTGCGTTATCTGCTCTAGGGCTAATTTGCACTAATCCGCGGTAACTGTTTTGTGATTTACCAGCAGAGATACCTTTAGAAATAATGGTCGATTTGGTATTTTTACCTAAATGGATCATTTTAGTACCTGTATCTGCTTGTTGGAAGTTATTAGTTACAGCGATCGAATAAAATTCTCCTACTGAATTGTCTCCTTTTAATACACAAGAAGGGTATTTCCAGGTTACAGCAGAACCTGTTTCTACTTGTGTCCAAGAAATTTTAGCGTTTGTTTCGCATAAACCTCTTTTAGTTACAAAGTTGTAAACTCCACCTTTTCCTTCTTTGTTTCCAGGAAACCAGTTTTGAACGGTAGAATATTTAATTTCTGCATCGTCCATGGCAATTAATTCAACTACAGCTGCGTGCAATTGATTTTCGTCACGACTAGGAGCTGTACAGCCTTCAAGGTATGAAACGTAACTTCCTGCATCAGCAATAACGAGCGTTCTTTCGAATTGTCCTGTTCCTGCCTGATTGATTCTAAAGTAAGTTGAAAGTTCCATTGGGCAACGAACACCTTTTGGAATATAACAGAAACTTCCGTCAGAGAAAACTGCTGAGTTTAATGCTGCATAGAAGTTGTCTTTTTGCGGTACAACAGTTCCTAAATATTTTTTTACTAATTCAGGATGTTCTTTGATAGCTTCTGAAATTGGACAGAAAATAATTCCTTTTTCGGCTAATGTTTTCTTGAAAGTAGTTGCTACAGAAACAGAATCGACAACAATATCCATAGCGACATTGTTCATCATTTTTTGTTCGTCGACAGAGATACCTAATTTTTTGTACATCTCTAAAAGTTCCGGATCAACATCGTCCAACGTTTTATTTGGATCAACTTGTTTTGGAGCTGAGTAATAAGATATTGCCTGAAAATCTGGTTTTACATAATGAACATTTGCCCATTCTGGCTCAATCATTTCTTTCCATGCACGAAAAGCCTCAATACGCCAATCGGTCATCCATTGAGGTTCTTCTTTTTTAAGAGAAATAGCTCTCACGATATCTTCGTTTAAACCAATAGGAAACGTTTCTGATTCAATATCAGTGTAAAATCCGTATTCGTATTCTTTTGTCTCGAGTTCGATTTTTAAATCGTCTTCTGTGTATTTGCTCATTGTTTTTTTATTGAAAGACTCAAAAATTGAAGGATTTAAATAAAATCACTTCTGTAATTTTTAAATCTTTAAATTTTGCAATCGTTTAATTATTTTAAAGAGAGAAAGATTCTCCGCAACCACAAGTTCTGCTTGCATTTGGATTATTGAATACAAAACCTTTTCCGTTTAATCCTCCAGAAAATTCTAAAATTGTTCCGGCTAAATAAAGGAATGATTTTTTTTCAACTGCAATTGTTATGTCGTTGTCTATGAATATTTTGTCGTCGTCGCCTTTAGTTTTGTCAAATTTTAAATCATAAGACAAACCAGAGCATCCACCACTTTTAACGCCTACTCTTACGTAATCGCTAGCAGCATCAAAACCATCATCTTTCATTAAGTCGATGATTTTCTTTTTGGCTGTATCAGAAACTTTTATCATTGTTTATGGTATTTGTTTTTAGCTTTCATTTGAATTTACGGTCTAAAAAGTAATTATTGGATTACTTTTTAAAGTACTGTAGTTCAATGTTCAAATGAAATTATCTGCAAAGATACGACTTAAAAACCTTTTTCCATAACGGTTCACATTAATATAACAAATGTTAAAATAGATAGAACTTATTTTGATTGCTGAATTTATAAATTGACTATAGATAAATCTGCTAAATGATATTTTTAAAATAGTTGAAAATAATTTTAAGAAATATATTTTTTACAAGCATTTAAATGAGAACAATGCTTGATATTTGTTAAAAAAACCGTACTTATACCTGTTTTAAATCGTGAAATAATGGTATTTTTGCGATAAATTGTCAGTAATTATGAAAAAACAATACAAAGATAAGTGGGTTAAAGCACTTTTAGCCGTGTTTTTTGTTTTTGGAATAGGTGCTACAGTCTTTATTTTTAGTAGGGAGACAAATGAAAAGGATGAAAAAATTAAAGTTGTAACAATTGAAAAACCGGTTGTCGAACCCAATCGAGAATCTCTTGCTCAAAAGAATATTTTAGATTCTTTGATGAATTTAAAATTGGCCTATGATGCAGCAATACTTGAAAAAACGGCATTGTCGCAACAATTAGAAATTGAAAGGAAGAATATTGAAAATTTAATGGAAATTATTAATGCTTCTAAAAATCCTTCTCAAGAACAAATTCAAGTATATCGAAGACAGATGTCTGATTTGAAAGCTGCTTTAGCTTCTAAAGGTATTGAGGTTACTACATTAAAATCTCAAAATAAAAATCTACTTACCGAAATTGAAAGTCAAAACGTGGTCATGTACAAACAGAAGGCCGAAAATGACACATTAATTTCAAAACAAAAAAAATTAGAATCAACACTTAAAGATGCTTCAAAATTAACGTTGAATAATTTTAAAGTAATTGCACTACGAGAAAAAAATTCAGGAAAAGAACTTGAAACAGACAAAGCCAAAAGCGTAAAAAAGCTTAAAATTAGTTTTTCAGTCAACGGAAATCCTGTGGCAAAAACAGGAAAGAAAGTGTATTATATTCAGGTTTTAGATCAAAAAAATACGGTTTTGGGTGAAAATAAATTAATTGAATTTGGTGACGATAAAGCTTTGGTTTACAGTTTTATTGTAAGCTTAGATTATCAGGGAAAAGCGACTAATGTGTACGGAGTTTTAAATTCTGATGAAAATCCATTTGCAAAAGGAACCTATTTTGTCAATTTCTTTGACAAACAAGAAATTATGGGAAGTTCTTCTATTACGCTAGAATAAGGAAGTTTTGAGTTTTTAAAGGAAAATTTTTAGCATAAGGAAATCCAATTTCCTAGCTTTGTTTCTATATTAGAAATTTATTTTTATGAAACTTTACCCAATAGAATCCGGAAATTTTAAGTTAGATGGTGGTGCTATGTTTGGCGTTGTACCGAAAACAATTTGGAACAAAACCAACCCTGCCGATGCCAATAATTTAATTGATATTGCTGCGCGCTGTTTGCTTATTGAAGATGGAAATCGTTTGATTTTGATTGATACAGGAATGGGCGACAAGCAATCTGAAAAGTTTTTTGGCTATTACTCACTTTGGGGATCACATTCTATAGATAAATCGTTGGCAAAATATGGCTTTAGCCGAGATGATATTACCGATGTTTTTATGACACATTTGCATTTTGACCATTGTGGAGGAAGTGTACAATGGAATTCAGATAAAACTTTTTATGAGCCGGCTTTTAAAAACGCAAAATTCTGGACAAACGAAAATCACTGGCAATGGGCAACAAAACCTAATGCTCGCGAAAAAGCTTCTTTTCTCTCAGAGAATATTTTACCAATGCAGGAAAGCGGACAGTTGAATTTTGTAAAACGTCCAGAAGGTGATTTTGGATTTTCTGAAGAAATGAATTTCGGGATTTATTATGTTGATGGCCATACCGAAAAACAAATGATTCCACATATTAAGTATCAAGATAAAACCATTGTTTTTTGTGCTGATTTGTTGGCTACCGCGGGACATTTACCGTTACCATATGTTATGGGGTATGATACGCGACCTTTGCTGACAATGCCGGAAAAGTCAAAATTTTTAAACGCTGCTGCTGATCAAAACTATTATTTGTTTTTAGAGCATGATGCACACAATCAAATTATAACGGTCGAACATACAGAAAAAGGTGTTCGGTTGAAAGAAGTTTTTACTTGCGAAGAAATTCTTTAAAAAGAAACTTTAAAACAAAAAAAATCCCATTTTCAGTATGTCGAAAATGGGATTTTTTGGTTAACTAATTGTAATTATTCTACTATTACTTTCTTAGCCGAAGCAGCATCTTCGTTAATTAAGTATACATAGTAAATTCCTTTTGGCAAACCAGATAAATTGATTGTATTATTAGTATCTCCAGAATCAAATACGAATGATTTTACTAATTGTCCTAATGAATTATAAACGGTTGCTTTTTCTAATGAAATGTTGGTAATGTTTACTTCACCTTTTGTTGGGTTCGGATGCATTACGACTTTATCAAAAACTGAATTTTCGATGCCTAATGTACAACTTGCAGAATATGAAGCTAAAGCATCTTTTTTAGTTTCCCAATTTGTATTGGCGTAATTTTCATTATCTACTTGAATACATTTTAAATTTGGGTTGTTTTTAAATGATATGCTAGTATTAATTAAAAGAGTGTTTTTGCCATTTTTAAGATTGAAGTTAAAAAGATTATTTGATTCACAATTTAAAACTGTCAATGCTGTATTTTTAGAAAAATCTAAAGAGGTTAATTTATTTTCAGAACAATTTAAATTAGTTAGATTAATGAAATCCTCAATCCCATTTAAATTTGTAATTGAACTGGCGGATACATCTAATGTGGTTAATGAGGAGATAGTAGATGTAAGCACTTTTCCATCGGGCTGCCCCGAATCTATATTGAGAGCAATTAATTTGTTCTCAAAATTTGAATCAGGAATAGCTGTATATTTTCCATCACATGTTAGCGAATAAGTGGCAATACCGTTTTTTTTCTTCATCCAGTTTTTATTCGAATAGATTACATCATCTACCAAAATACAGGTCAAATTGGAATTTCCAGTAAAACCTCCGGGATCAGTACCATTCCAGTAAATAGCGGTGTTATTGCCATTTTTTAGATTTAAATAAGTTAGCGTATTGTTGAAACAAGAAACATAATTTAAGCCAGTTTGCTTTGAAAGATCAAGACTAGTTATTTTATTACTGTTGCACTTTAAAGAAGTTATTTTTGTTTGTGCAGATAGATCAAGAATAGTTAAATTGTTCGAACTGCAGTCAAGCTTGGTTAATGCAGTGTTTTTAGATAAATCTAAGGTGGTTAACTTGTTGCGGGAACAATCTAGAGAAGACAACGCTGAAAAATCTTGAATGCCTGTTAAATCTGTGATATATAACGCCAAATCAGGTTCTAAATTTAAAGAAGTTAGTGTGTTTATCCAATAAGTTAGTACTAGGCCGTCTATATCTCCTACATCAACGCCACGATCTCTTAATCTCAATTCAAAATATCGATCTGGTATATATGTATATTCTTCGGTTCCTTGAACATATACCATAACTTCATCTATGGCAGCGAGAAATTCGTAGTTCTGATAACCTGACAAAGAAATACTAAAATCGTAATTTAGATCTTGATCGGGCGTAAAAGTGGCTTCAAATGTTCTCCATTCAGTATCAATGTCCTTAATATTAGAATATTTTGAGGTTCCATTATTGCTGATTTCTAAGGTAACTCTTGGAAATCGAGAACTTTTGTAATCAGGGCTTATAAATTTATGCTTAAATTTAATTGTATATGTTACACCAGCCTTCATATGGATTTGAGTAGTTATTTTTGGCAGAGTAGAAAAAGTAGATAGCTGTATACTATTAAATCCCCTAAAATAACTTGAAGTGTTTTGTTTAGCACTATTTTCAACAGTCCAGTTTGTTGGTGTTATACTATTTGTCCAGCTTTCAAAACCTCCATTCTGAACTAAGTTGGTTTGTGCATAAAAAGAAAAATTTGCTAAAAATAGCAGTAAAAGTAATTTTATTTTCATGGGATAAAATTTGTAAATTTTTGGTTTCGCAATAATACGATATTTACTCACAATTTATTAAATAAAAACTGACTAATTTAAAGTATTTTAAAATAAACGTCGATGTTATGTTAAAAGAAATCCCATTTTCAGTATGTCGAAAATGGGATTTTTGGTTAACTAATTGTAATTATTCTACTATTACTTTCTTAGCCGAAGCAGCATCTTCGTTAATTAAGTATACATAGTAAATTCCTTTTGGCAAGCCAGATAAATTGATTGTATTATTAGTATCTCCAGAATCGAATACGAATGATTTTACTAGTTGTCCTAATGAAT
>NZ_JPRK01000021.1 GCF_000832125.1 Flavobacterium hibernum
AAACATTTTGGATGCCGTTTTTTGTGATGTTTTTGAAATGGAAAATGGCAAAATAAAAAAGCTTACCTCATATTTGATGTCTAGAAACGCAAGTTTAAAGTTTGAATAAGTATTTAACCGCAAGTTTCTCAACCAACAAACCCGACAGGTTTTAAAAACCTGTCGGGTTTAACATGTAAAATTTACAGTATTAGGTTCTACCCCAACCAACCATCACGATCTAAACTTCTATATTGAATAGCTTCTGCTATATGTTGCGAAACTACGCTTGGAGCATTGTCTAAATCAGCAATTGTTCTGGCCACTTTCAAAATCCTATCATAAGCTCGCGCAGAAAGATTGAGTCTTTCCATCGCTGTTTTCAGCAATTCTTTTGATTGTGTATCAAGCGCACAAAACTCCCTAATTAATTTACTACTCATTTGAGCATTGTAATGTATATTTTCAATTTCTTCGAATCGTTTTGTCTGAATTTCTCGCGCTGCGGTAACTCGTTTTCGAATTTCTACGCTGCTTTCGGCTTTTCGATCATCAGCTAATTTTTCGAAAGGAACTGGCGTGACTTCAATATGAATATCAATTCGGTCTAATAATGGTCCCGAAATTTTACTCATATAACGTTGCATTTCGTGTGGCGACGAAGTATTTGGCATACTTGGATCATTAAAAAAACCACTCGGACTTGGATTCATACTGGCCACCAACATAAACGATGAAGGATAAGTTACTGTAAACTTAGCTCTAGAAATAGTAACTTCTCTGTCTTCAAGTGGTTGGCGCATCACCTCCAAAACATCCCGTTTAAATTCTGGTAATTCATCCAAAAACAAAACTCCGTTGTGTGCCATCGAAATTTCGCCCGGTTGCGGATAACTTCCACCTCCAACAAGCGCAACATTAGAAATTGTATGATGCGGACTTCTAAATGGTCTTTGATTCATTAAGCCTACTTCTTTTAATTTTCCAGCAACGCTATGAATTTTAGTGGTTTCTAATGCTTCGCGCAAAGTCATTGGCGGCAAAATACTTGGAACTCTTTTTGCTAACATTGTTTTTCCTGCTCCGGGTGGACCAATCAAAATAAGAATGTGTTAAAGAAATACCACTTTTATATTATCTTTGTTCAATGGAAAAGAAGCACGCAATATTACTTGTAAGGGTCTCAACTAGTGTTCAAGACTATGAAGCTCAAATATATGATTTAAGACAATACGGAAATAAATTTGGTTATACTGATTTTCATATTATTGAAACCAAAGAAACGGCCTTCGCTGATTTTGACCAAAAGATTGGTACAAATGAAATGTTTCGTTTTATTGAAAGTAATCCGCACTACAATACAATTTTTATAACTGAACTTTCACGCCTTGCGAGACGACAAAGTATTTTGCATTCAATAAAAGAATTATTTATTAATTCCAGAATACAATTGTACATCAAAGATTCAGAATATAAACTATTAGATGAATCGGGCAACATTACCCAACAGGCCGAAACGATGTTTACTCTATTCGGTTTATTTGCCGAAGCTGAAATTAAACAAAAGTTAGAACGCTTTCAAAGAAAGAAAAAGGAACTCATGGAACTAGGCTTGTCCATTGGTGGTAAATTACTTTTTGGGTATGATAGATTTATGACCGACAATAAAAAGAATACACTGGTTGTAAATGAAGAACAAGCGTTAATTATACGAACCGTTTTCAATTGGTACATCAATGGTTTAGATGAAGTAAAAAGTCCATCAGTGAAAAGAATTTCAATTGAATGTATTAAGCGTGGCTTCCACCCCTATACCCACAGTAAACGGAACTTAAATAAGTTACTTAAAGAAGAAGCTTACACTGGTGAAAAGATTACCAATAATAAGCGTAAGAATCCAAAGTATAAATTGGTTCCAAACGAACCTGAATATTTAATCTCGAATAATAAAATTAAGTATCCTGTTATAATTGAAAGTGAAACTTATAATTCGGTACAGGAAAAACTTAAATCGAATATCACTAAAGGCGATAAAGAGACTAAACATATAACAATACTTTCAAAATTAATTAACTGCCCTTCATGTGGCCGTAAATTATCGGCAAATTACAGAAGTACAACTGGTGCAAGTAAAAATAGTTACAGGTGTACCAGCAGGACTGATACACAACCTTGCGGTAGTTCTAAAAGTTTGTCAATGAATTTAATTGACAGTGCAGTTTGGGGATTGATTAAAGCAGATTTACCAACACTATCTAAAAGGATTAATGAAATAAATCCAGACCAATACTTACTGCAATTAGATTCGCATCTGGGCAATTTTATTGAAAGAGAAAAAGAAATAGAAAATGAAATTCAGGAAAATGTACAAGTTGTAGATTCAATGGGTAAAATGCGTAATGTAAACGTTATTGAATTGGTTCAAAAGTCAGCAAAGAAAATTGAAAAACTTGAAACTGAACTTGATAAAATTGCGCAAGAGAAAGCAAGAATTGCATCAAATAAATTGCTGATTCAAGATAAGCAAGAAAATGTTGAATCAGTGATAAAGGACAATCTTTCAACCATTGAAAATTCAAAAGAATTATTGAAGAAATACATAAACAGTTTTGTTGACCAGATAAATATTCTGGAACATAATGTGAGTTATACTGTATTAGAAATTGTTCTAAATGATTTCACCGTGTCGCAAGATTACACGGAATATTTTGGTGATACGTTGCCGATTCAATTGGAGTTGGATTACATTGTAATAGATAAGCGTGTAACACGAGATATAAAATTAGCATATATGAAATCACAAAGTCCAAGTACAGATTTTACACGCTTTACCAAATTAACTTTTGAACAGATTATTCCACAGGTTAAAAAAGAAATGAATACAAATGATTATGATTTGTCCCTTCCAATACAATACTCCAAATTATTATTTTAAATTGCTATATTTAAATCAAAAAAATAGATGGATATTCTTATCAATATTGTCATAGCATTTGTTTGTGGTCTAGTTCCTACTTTACTAACACTTTACTTGAATGAAAGGGTAAAATTGAGTGTAAAAAATTCTTTTGACGAGAAGTTAGAAGTTCTTAAAAAAGAACACTCAAAAGAAATATCTCAGTTTCAATCAGAGCTAAATCATCTTAAATCCAAGGAGAATTTTAAGTTTACCAAGTTGCACGAAATTCGACTTAAAGTTCTTGCTCGAACTCATCATATCTTAAATGATAATATGCAGTTACTGCAAGATTTTATATCACCTACTAAAATTATTCCTGAAGGTAAAACTGTTGAAATGTATGAAAAGGAATTTAGTTTGAGATATAAGGAGAAACATAATAAATTTATAAGGTACTTCAATCACTATGCTATTTATTTTTCTGAGGATTTGGAAAAATTAATACGAGAATATGTTGCTTCGTCTGCTAAAGTTTTTGACATATATGACAGAAAGGTGCATTTCCCAAAAAGTGATGACCAAATTTTACAGGAAGCTTACAGTGTTTATAGTAAAATGCCTCTTGAAATCTATCCTTTGAAAAAACAAATTGAAACTAAATTTCGTGAGTTATTAGGTGAATAAAATTTTCTAAACATACTATTATGACTTACCCAGAATTCATATACCAAATACTAGGTTTTGTTGGTTTACCAGCATTATTCACACTGTATTTAACTGAAAGAGTTAAAGGCAACATTAAAAACACATACGACCGAAAGCTCGAAGAAATTAAAAAAGAAAACACAAAAGAAATTGAAGAAGTTAAAAAGCAACATTCGATAGAGATTTCTCGATTTCAAGCTGATATAAATCAATTAAAGTCCAGAGAGAATTTTAAGTTTACAAAACTGCACGAAAAGCGATTTGATGGTTTAGCGGAAATTTACAGTTATCTGTCACAATTAATGGAACTTTTACATATATACAGTGTATACGTAAAGAATCAAAAAAATAGCGATGTAGACAGTATTGAAATTGCTAACGCTCAAAATAGTTTTATAAATACCTACGCTGATTCAACAAAATATATATCTCGAAATATGTTATTTTTTGATGACAAAACTGAAGTAATGCTTATAAATTATATGATACATTGTAGAGACTTTTTTAATACATATGACCAGTATAAGCATATGCAAGAAATCAATAAAGAAGATAACTTAGGTTTCACATTTAACTTTGACTCTGAATATCAAAAATTGGAAAAATTGATATTTCCTCTTAAAAAAGAAATTGAGAAAGAGTTTCGTAAATTTTTAGGAGAATAATAATTATCATTCTCTTAGTCCTAATTGTTTTTTAAATACTGTTTCACGATACTCTACATATCCTTTATTCTCACTGCCTAGATTTATAACTTCTACCAATCTGGCAGTCATCCGATTCACAAGCTCAAAGACCTTTTCTGTAGTTGGCAAAATTTCTGGAAATTCATCTTCTTTTACTTTTAAATCTCTAGATTTTAAGACATTTATTATAGCTTCAAATAATTGAGAGTAACCAATTATTTGAAACTTAATTTCTCCAGTTAAATAAGCATTAGCAAGTACATTCAATCGTATAGTTAAAGTAAATAAGTCTTCAATTTCAACCTTTCCATTCGTTTTTAGTATTGCTCTTCTAAAATTTTCATTAATTGCCTTTCTAGTTTCTTCTGGTATTTCAGTGCTTAAACTTTTTTCAAAAAGAATATACGCATCATATAAATGACCATATTCTACTGAAAGAAGCACTACTAATTCATAAATTTCTTCAAATTTTCCGACCAAGATTTGTTTACGATTATCTTCGGTGGTTCTTTTAATTGCTTTTCTGGCATAAATTAAAGCGCCAATAGCAGCAAAAGCCGCTATTGCGCCACTATATTTGTTGACCAGTTCGAATATGTCAATTATTCCCATTTTAGGTATTTAATTACTTGTTTTCTTTAACGAAATTTTGAAATTCTAATGTTATACTTTGTCTGCTTTTGCTTCCTGACTTTTTAATTTCCTGATAAACTATAGCATCTAATCCATACTTTATAAGGTTCTGTAATTCAATAGGTGTTTTTAAATGAACTCTGAAAATTGGAATATATGCTTCAGATAATTTCCTTATGAGATATTCAATTTGATTTAAGCTTAAAATATTATTCTCTTTTAATCTTTCAATTGCACCAGTTTGACCAACATTGAATTCACTGAAATAGTAATCAAATATTGCTTGAATATTTTCTTCTGTTTTTGGATATATGTTTTCACTTTTTTTTGGTAACATAAAATTATTGATTTAAATATTACTTATTTCGTCATCATCCCAGTAAATTCTTTCATCATCAAATTTAGTTGCGGTTCTTAATACATTAACAGAGATTGGACTTTCATCTAACTTTGGGTTGTCATAAAAAGTTTCTAATACAATACCTTCTATCAATTTTAACGGCATCAGTTTTTTAATGGATTGCGGTATGATAGCTAAATTTTCAGACTCATGCTTTACGGCAATGGAGGGATATAGAATACCATCATAATGCGCTATTGGTTCTTCGATATCTGGCAATGGTTCAAAATCATTTTTTAGGATTATATCTGCGAAGTAAGCACTAAACAAATATTCATATTTTTTTTCACTATTAACGGGAATAATTTTTAAAAATTCGGAACTTAAAAATTCTAAATGTAAGCCTAAAATTTCAGCAAAATAAGGGTTTTGATTTTCCATTTTTTGTTGAAAAGATGTCGTAGATAATTTTAATCCTTCATTGTCTACTGTTTTATCATTTGTTAGTAAATACGCTATGAAATCATGCTTATCTTCTTTATACCATTCAGCAATAATAATTCTTTGACCAACTTTTGGTTTTACTTCTAAAATTGCTACACTTGGAATGAAAGCACAATAAAAAATTGTTGAATCAGGGGTGTTTGCTCTGTTGTAAACTCCATTTTTTTTATTTACCTCTAATGGTGGATTTTTTATGAAACCTAAATCTCTAACTTTTCCATCTTCTAAAAAAATATCTATTACAGTCGTAACTCTATACAAATAATTAAAATATAATTTGCGCTGTGTTATGAGTTCCATATAAAAAACCGATTTAATAAACCGAATTAATTCTGCTAAATCACCTTCTTCAATTTCAGATAAATTAATTGATTTTAAATAAGCAAATGCTTCTTTATAGTATTCAATACAAACTTTTAAAATTTCTTCTTCTTCAACAGTGATTATTTGATTAGTTGAAATTTTCATCAAAATTTGTTGCTCTTCAGATAATTTGGTTTTATAGTTTCTACAATCTGGCTGTTTAGGAAAATTGAATTTCATTCATTAAATATTAGGTTTTAAATATATACAAAAAAAGCTACTTAATTCTAAGTAGCTAAATTTTTATTCATCATCTAATATTTCATTTGACGTTATAATGAAGTCATCAATTGCTTCAAAAAATTCTAATTGATTCTTTTTGTATCGTTCAATTTGAATCATGATTAGTTTCAATATTTCGTCTTCTGGCGTTAATTCTTTTTCTTCCATTTATTTTAGAGATATCACATTTTTGTTATCAATTGGAATCTTTACAAATTCCTTATTTATCAGTTCAGTATTTCCCATTGTCGTTGCTTGCGTTGGACATACAAATGTTTCATAACCGCCAGTTTTTAGTTTCTCAAAAAACACTTTATTATCTGCAAAGAATACGAACAACATCGGTTCATATTCTGTTTGGTTTGTGGATGCATGAATTGCATCCAATTTAAATGATTCAATTATTGTGGTTGGATACTGGTCACTTTTCGTTTTTCTATTTTTTACTTCAAATGCAACTTTATTACCAGTGCTTCCAGTAAAATAACCATCAATGTTATCAAATGTATTCGCCTCTGTGAATTCATAATGTTGAACGTTGAATTGTTTAAATAAAGCAATCATATTATCACGTTCGGCTTTTTCTGCTCTTTCAAATTTTGTCATATTTTTTTGTTTATTATAAATATGTCTGAAATTCCAAAAGTTCAAATTATTTTTCGAAATCATGAAAAATATTTTAGTAGGCCATTCGTTCTTCCAATTCTTGCAATGTTGATATCTGGCCATTATCAATTTCATCTTGGATTAATGCCCTTTGAATGTATTTGATATTTGCGTGGTTCAAAATTTCTGATAGATAATCTGAGTCAATAGAATCAAGTTCCACTTCATCTTTCTGATTAATTTTTTCAATTAATTCATCTGCATATACAGCAGCTGATTCTTTCATCATCGCCAAGAATAAATCATCTTCGCTTAATTCAATAACGTCTATTTTAGGCTCTGAATTCAACTCTACAATACTATTGTTGTTTTGCTTATTTCCGTTGTTTAAATCAACTGTATAATCCTTAAAATTGTTCCAATATCTTTTTATGGTCACAATACTTTTACCAGATTTTGTTGCCACTTTTTTCTGGGTAATCTTACCATCTGTTTCAAAATCCCAATTTTCAATTACTTCGTAAATTTCTTTTTCTGTTTGACCACGTTTTATTTTTCCCATTTCTTGGCCTGATATTTTTTGTTTTTCTTTTTTATCCATTTTAATATTTGGATTGAATAATAATCTTCTTTCTTTATTTAAGTATGGTTGAAGTGTTTGTTCTTCTCGCTTTTTTATAACACTTCCAATAATTCCTTTTAACTCACCTTCATTTAGTGGTGGGTGAATGTTTTTATTAATCACATTTGCGCATGCTCTTAGAAATGGTTCTCCTTTTGATTCATTTAGCAGTGCATATTGTGATAAGATGAAGAACATTGTTGAATTGCGATTTCCTTCTTCAATTGACCGTGGAATGAATGGTGAACATATTTTTTCTTTATTCTCAGTAAACACAACGTAAGGTGTATCATCATTGAAATATTCATCAATGTTATTGAATCTTAATTTATCAGTATCCTTATTGAAAAAGGTATCATCTAGTAGTATACATCTTTCTCTCTTTTCCTTAATACTACTAGATGATACCTTTTTTGAAACCTGATAAGTTAAACTACTTTCGTTGTAATATAAATTTGGGTCGTATGATAAAACTGTTTGTTGCGTAGCTTTCTTAGCACCAATATCAGTAGTGATACCAAGTAATTCTGAAACTTCATTGTAAGTGTTTGAGAAGTTTTCTAAAGTAAGACCTTCAACCTTAACCAAGATTCCAAATCCTGTTTCAGAGATTGATTTCCAACTCGCCATAACGTATTCGTTTGTGGTAATTGTGGTCTGAGCATCGACATCAATATAAATTAAACCAGTACTGGCTTTTATGTTATTATTGGTCGCCTTTTGATTGAAGTTAAAATTGAAACGATATGTTGGTAGTTTCGAGATTTTAATGTCATCAAATAAGTTGTTGGCTTTGCCAATTTGACGTAGTGAGTGAATTGTTTGAAGGTTTGAATCACCTTCTTTGATTGTTTTTAATATATCATGAATTGGTAACGATGATATTACGTTTGAGTTTTTTCCATTCTGGAATTTGTTGATTAACATTGTTCATATTGTATTCTGTTTTTCGTTAGATTCTGTTTTTTGATGGGTAACAGAACCAGCAGTAGATGGCCGTCTATTTATCTGCTGGAAACCCAAATTTTTAAAAGTTTATTCTTTTGTCTTTATATAAATATCTGCCTTTTTTAAAAAGAAGTAAATATTTTAAAAATAAATTCTTTGATTTATTTTTTTAGGCCTCGGTGTGACCTAAATTTTAATTAATGGCTAACAGTAATTGGTTGTTTGTACTGTTATTACAAAGATACTTCTCAATGCAGTTTCAACCCAACCGCTTAAAGTCACTTTTTTTGATATTCTTTTAAAAAAGGTATCATTTAGTAGTATACACCCTTCTCTCTTTCCCTTAATACTACTAGATGATACCTTTTTTGTTTCTTCTTAATACAAATAGATTGCACGTTTTTTTCCTTATTATCAATAAACAATACCTTTTTAAAGACTTTACAAAATCCAATAGTTGTAGTAGAGTTCTATCATGAACCAAATACAACAATTTCAATCAAATTATGGCCTAATTGCCGATGGTATTATAGGCAAAAAGACACTTTTAAAACTCAAAGAAGTGTTGAAAATACAGACCAATGAAGATTTATCACATTTCATCGGCCAAATTGCTCACGAAACTGGCGATTTCAATTCGGATACTGAAAATCTCAATTATTCAGCAAAAGGATTGATAACAACCTTCAAGAAATACTTTCCAACATTAGATTCAACAAAAGACTACGCTAATCAACCACAAAAGATTGCGAATAGAGTTTACGCTAACAGAATGGGTAACAGTGACGAAAATTCTGGCGATGGTTTCAATTATCGTGGCCGTGGCGCATTACAATTAACTGGTAAGGCTAACTACAAGTTATTCTCAGATTATGTTGGAGAAGATTGTGTAAAAAGTCCGGGATTAGTTTCAACAAAATACTTCTTCGAATCAGCCAAATTTTTCTTCGACAATAACAAATTATGGAACTTAACAAAAACAGTTAATGACGCTTCAATTATAACTGTTTCAAAAAGGGTAAATGGCGGCACAAATGGCCTTCAAGATAGAATTTCTAAAACAAAAGATTTCTATCGATTGCTTCAATAATCCCTAACAATAATTAGGTACTACTTTACAAGCAACCATTGTGTAAGTACTATTCAGTTATGATAGGAACAATTTACATAAATGGTGTAATAGGCGAAGACACAACATTGCTTGATGTCATTAAGCAAGTAAAAGCACAATCAACAGCGGAATCATTTTTAGTTAAAATTGATTCTCAAGGTGGATACGTTGATGCTGGAAATGACATATACAATTACTTAAAAAACTTATCTCAATCAATCACAACATATACAACACGTGCATTCTCAATTGCAAGTGTAATTTTTATGTCAGGTGATAACAGAATTATTCCAGATGGTGCTGAAAATGCATTGATGATTCATTTGCCTTGGTTAGAAGCAGCTGGCGATTACTCAACTCTAAATGAATATCTGGGAGAGCTAAAAGCAACAGAAGATAAACTTGTGAAATTCTATGCTGAAGCACTTGATTTGGATAGGGACACGATTCACTCATTACTTAAAAGTGAAACATATTTAAGCGCAACACAAGCGATAGAATTAGGCTTTGCAACACAACTTCAAGTTGCACCGAAAGCGGTAGCCATATTACACAATAACAAAGAAGAAAAAGAAGAAAGTTTAATGAATAAACTAAACAAAAAAATTGATGCCTTAATGAATCTGGTATCGAAAAAAATTAAAGCTGAATTAGTTCTTCAAGATGCAACAGGTGTTGAACTTGTTTTTCCTGATTTAGATGCTACAGAAGTACCAGCAGTTGATGCAAAAATTGTTGTTGATAACAAACCAGCGGAAGGTGAATTTATCATGCCTGATGGGTCGACAATCATTGCTTCAAATGGCGAAGTAAAAGAAATCAAGACTGCCGAAGAAGAAGTTTCAGCTGATGAACCAGAAATTGAGGAACCATTGGCAAAAGCTGAGATTATCAAAGAAGTTGCTAAGTGGGAAATGGATGTTATTAATACATCTTTTGAAATTGGTGAAATACTTAAATACACTTATGAAGAAGTTGAATATAGCTGTGGAGCGGGTGAATATGAACTTGCTGATGGTAGTAGAATAATCGCTGATGCTGACGGTAAGATTGTAGAGGTTAAGCCAGCAGTTGCAGAACCAGAAACGGATGAAGCATCAATTGACGAACCAGTTGAAAGTAACAATGAAGACATTGAAAAATTACTAGGAATTATTGAAGTAATGGCTCAAAAGAATGTTGAATTGGAAACCAAATTCCAAGCATTAGCCAAAAATATCGGTTCAGATTTCAATCCAACAAACACAAAAGAAAACAAAACAAACGTGAAAGCATCTACTGAAAATACCAGCCGTGCCTTTCAAATATTAACCTCAAAAATAAAATAACATAAGAAAAAAACAAAAAATAAAAAATGGCATATAATGTAAGTCAATTGGCTAATTACACGGAAGAACAAAACTTTCCAATTTTAAAAGCTTCAATCTTAGGAGCAAAAACAGCCTCTTTATTCCAATTGCAGACAGGAATTAAATCAAGTTCTGCCATCAACTTAATGGATGTTGATGTTGTATTACAAAACAATTCAGTTGGTAGTGATGTTGCTGGTGGTGGTGATGTGAAATTTTCACAAAGGATGCTTAGTGTAGCACCAATTGCTGTTCGTGAATTCTTCGACCCAAAAGTATTAAACCAAAAATTTATCCAATCTCAAATGAAAGCTGGTTCAGCTGATGATGAAATTGTATTTGAAAAAGAAATTGTTGATGCTGTAACTGATAAAGTTGCCGCTAAAATGGAGAATGCTTTATGGAAAGGTGATACAACCTTAACCTCAAATTCTGATTTAAAACACTTTGACGGTTATTTAAAATTAATCAATTCTGCTACTGGTGTAACAGCAACTTCAGCTGCAACATTTACAGCTGCAAATGCTATCGCAAGCATTGATGCCTTATACACTGCAATTCCAGTTGAAGTATTAGATGCTGAAGATATGGCAATCTATATGGGTAGAGATTACTTCAGAACTTATACAACTGCATTAAAAACTGCAAACTTATTCCACTACAATGCTGATTCGACTGATGGAGAAATTACAATTCCTGGAACACAAATTAAAATCATTGCTTTAAATGGGTTAAACGGGTCAAAAGCAGTTGTTGCTGGTAGAAAATCAAACTTCTGGATTGGAACTGATTTAGATGGTGAAGAAGATAGTGCTTCAACTGTTTACATCGATGCAATCGAGAAAGTAAAAATGAAAATCGCTTTCAAATACGGTGCTCAAATCGCATTCCCATCTGAAGTAACAGTATTAAAAGTAACTGCATAATTAGGAAAAATATAACATGAAGAAATGGGTGCTTTAGATAAGCACCCAAATCTTTAATAATAACATAAAAAGAAAAAAAGATGAAATAAAATATGTCTTGTATAAATAAAGTAACTGCTAATATTGCTTATGACTGTTCAACTAGTAACAGAGCAAAGGGTGGTTTAGAATCAAAAGCTGTTCTTATCAACACAATTGATATCGATAGAACTGCTTTAACGCAAAGTGGTGGAACTGTTACCAACTTAACATTAAAATCTGGTTCTACAGGTTTTGAAATTGGATTTATTAAACAATTAGGAAATACAGCTGCTGAATTTACAATTAATGATGGTCTTGATTCTTTCAAACAATCATTTGCTTGTAGAGTTTTCGGTCAATCATCTGCTGATGCTGAAAGAATAAAAGAACTTTCGCAAGGTGAATTTGTGATGGTTGTTGAAACGAAATTCAAAGGAACAAATAACGTTGATGCTTATAAGGTTTTTGGTATAGATAACGGATTAAAAATGTCGGAAGGAACTTTTTCAAGTATTGAAAATGATGGTTCTTTCGTATTCAAATTATCAAGTGTCGATGGATTCGGTGAAGAGTACGCTTATAAAACTTATTTAGAAGGTACTTATGCCGCTACTAAAGCCAAATTTGAAGGTTTGTTTAGCTAATAAACTGCTTTACAAAAACTAATAACAATAGTATAATTAAAGGTAGATAGTCATAAAAGCTATCTGCCTTTTTTATTATAAAATAATGAAATATGAATAGAGATAGATTAAAAGAATTATTAGAAATACCATTATCTGAACTTGAAGATGACAAAGAATTGAAACTTGAAGTCGTTGAATACTATCAGCGTATTTATGATAAAAAACCTTGTACAAGTTGTAAAAATAAATTCCCTCAATACTATAAAGAATTACTTGAAAATGGTCTTGAACTCTTAACCGAAAAGGAAAGCAATTTCAAATTAAGAACTGATTTAGGTGTAAGTAAGATAACTTTTGACAATGGCCAATTTATTAGCCAAACTCATGCCGATGATGATGTTTGTCTTGGATTCTTAGAAGCAAATCCAAAGAGAATTACAATGTTTGAAAAGTATCCTGAAAACTGGATGGAATTAATAACGCAAATTGAAACTGACAATGAATAGTGAAAATAAAATTAGTAGATGTTGATAACAGATTATCAATAAAATATAGTAAGCAAGATGATGTATATGCTTGGGGTGCTGATAATGCTTATCCTTCTTTGGTTAAAACCCTTGTCAATTCCTCAGTAACTGCAAAGCAATGCGTGGATTTAAATAGTAAATATATTTATGGAAAAGGTTTTGAATTTACTCAAAATGTCACCAATAAAAATAGTTTAATTGTAAACAGACGAGGCCTAAACATTAATCAATTACTAAGAATAGTTTCACGTGAGTTTTCAGAACAAAATAATGTGTTTTTACACGTTAACTACAATGCTTTATACGAAGTAACTAGTGTTGATTTACTATCATCTGAAGATTTAAGAATCGGAAGAGCTGATTCAACTGGTTATTCAGGGAAATTCGTCGATTACGATAATTGGGATAAATCAAAAAGCAAAAAGATTGAAAAGAAAGATTTCAATATCATCGATAGATATAACGCTTTACCTGCAATTATCGAAGCACAAGTTCAAGCCGCTGGGGGTTGGAATAAATACAAAGGGCAAATACTTCATATAACAGCCGACTTTAATGAATTGTATTCCTTATCAGATGTTGATTCAGTTTTATATGATGCTGATTCAGAGTATCAAGCTTCTGTGTTTAAAAATTCAGGATTGAGAAAAGGTTTTTTCGGAGCGAAATTATTTGTTACCAAACCATTTACGGATGATATGGAAAGAAGAGACTTTGAAAAAACTATTAACGACTTAAAAGGTTCTGAAAATTCATCAGGTGTTTTATTACTTGAATCAAATGAAGCTTCTGATACACTTTCTGAGCAATTTGTTATTCAAAATATTGATTCAAATATTGATGATAAGCAATTTGAATCAAGTGAACAATCTTCTGCAAGAAATATTAGAAAAGCTTTTGGCGTGCCATCAATCTTAATTGAAGATGGTGATAATTCAATATTCGGCCAGTCTGGTGAACTATTGAAAGAGGCAAAAAAAACACATTGGGAAAACAAAGAAGAAGAAAGAAGCATCATTACAGATGCATTTGAATTATTGTTTTCAAATTTTCATGCTACAATAAATCCAACCAACAATTGGAAAATAACACCAATTATTCAAACAATCCAATCAACAAATGAATAAACTATTAACACCAGAACAAATACAAACCTTTAAAGATATTGGTGAAAAAATTGATGCTAAAAAGATTAATCCAATTATTGAGCAAGCACAAACAGTTGAACTTAAAACAACACTTGGTGACCGCTTTTATTTTGATGTTTTAGCGAATAAAGACAATGCAGATTATGCACCACTATTTAGCGGTTGTTCATTCACATACTTTGATATAAACTATTATCAAGATGGATTGAATTCATTATTGGCCGATTACTTTATGTCAAAATATGTTCTTCAAATAAATACAAATTTCACACCTTTTGGTGCAACAATAAAGTTGGGTGCAAATGGTGAACCTGCTGATAGAAATTCACTTAAAGATATTTCAACACAACAATTACAATTAGCTGGCTCACGCTGGGAAATAATTCGCTTATACCTAAACGCAAACCCAACCTTATTTCCTAATTGGAAAAATAACATATACGGTTCTGAATCAGCACCAGCTGGTGATAGAACATTTAGATTTCGCAAAATATAAATGCAAGTAATTCAAAATATTAATTCTACAAGTTTCACTTTAAATGGATTAAAATATGTAAAAAACTTTATCGTAATTAAGCAAGGTAATACGAATATTGCCATACATAATTACTTTGATACAAATTTTCAATTAATGCCTAGCACACCATATAATCAAGTGCAGGTAAACGGCAGTATTTATACAAGTCAAAGTCAATTAATGTCTGTATTAGCACCTCTATTATTTACAAAAGATGGCGGTTCAGGTGGCGGTGATGTCGAATCTGTTAATGGAAAAACTGGTGTTGTAATATTGACTAAAGCTGATTTAGGATTATCAAATGTGGATAATACGTCTGATGCTGATAAACCTGTTTCAACTGCTCAACAAGATGCAATCGCTAATAGTCGTGTTTTTGTTAATGGAACATCTTCATCTTCAATCAAATCAAAATATTCAAATAATGTAGCTTCTGGGGATTTCTCATTTGCTGTTGGTTTCGAAACGGAAGCTCAAGGTAATACTTCATTGGCGCAAGGTTTCAAAGCTAAAGCCATTGGTGATAACTCAGTTGCTTTAGGGACAAATGTAATAGCTCAAGGTTATCAATCAACAGCTTTAGGGGTTGATTCTATTGCATCAGGTTTCGGTTCAACTGCTTTAGGTTCTGGTTCAACCGCTAATGGTTATATTGCCTTAGCTGGTGGTTTCGGTAACAGAGCAACAGGTACAACTGCTGTTGCATTGGGTGAGAAAAATATTGCTGGTAACTATGCATTTGCGGCCAATGCACAAAATATTGCTACGGGAGATTTCTCGCTGGCTTTGGGTTACCAATCAAAAGCTATTGGTCTTCACTCAAAGGCTATAGGTCAACAAGCTACGGCTACTGGTTTAAATGCTTTAGCGACAGGATACTTAACACTAGCTTCAGGCGAGAATGCCTACGCAGAAGGTGAGGAAACTAAAGCTATTGGTGAAAACTCACACGCTGAGGGTTTTTTATCTCAAGCTAGTGAATTCGCATCGCACGCAGAAGGCCAAAATACAAGAGCATCTGCTAAATATGCGCACGCAGAAGGTTATCAATCAGAAGCAATGGGTTTGGCGTCACACGCTGAGGGTTATTCTATTGCTTCTGGAAACTATTCTCACTCTCAAGGTTACCAATCGGTTGCTAACGGATTATACGCTCACGCTGGTGGTTTTAATAGTAACGCAATTGGAACTTATTCATTTGCTCACGGTGATAGAGTAAACGCTACATCACCAAGTACTCTTGCAATGGGTTCAAATACTGTTGCTAGTAATTTTGAGGCTGTTGCGTTAGGTAATTTAACTGTAGCTTCAGGTTCAACTGCTGTTGCTACAGGTAATGGTGCAATTGCTGGTGGATTTGTTTCAAATGCTCAAGGTTTTAATACATATGCACAAGGTAATTATTCTCACGCTGAAGGTAATTCAACAAGAGCTACAGGTGAAAACTCACACGCTCAAGGTATAAATACTATTGCTGGCGGTTCTTCATCACACGCTCAAGGTGATGGAACTTATTCTATTGGACAAGCTTCGCACGCTGAAGGTTTTGGTACATCTGCTACAACTTATGTTGCTCACGCAGAAGGCCACTATACTCAAGCTTTAGGGTATGGTTCACACGCACAAGGTGCTTTAACAATCGCTAGCGGTGAAACATCAAATGCACAAGGTAATTCAACTAAAGCTATGGGTGAAGCCTCTCACGCTGAAGGTTGGTATACAACTGCCAATGGTTCTTGGTCTCACGTTGAAGGTCGTTCAGGTGTTGCCAATGCAATCGGTTCTCACGTAGAAGGTTTATCAGGTTCAACAGCAATTGCAGCAATTTATTCGCACGTTGAAGGTATTGGTTCTAAAACCGCTGGAGAATATGCCCATGCTGAAGGTTATTTCACAGAAGCTAATGGAAATTATTCACACTCAGAAGGTGCTGGAACACGAGCATATGGCCAACAATCTCACGCTGAAGGAGTTTCATCTATTGCTAGTGGAACAAGTTCACACGCTGAAGGCGCATTTACTAACGCTATTGGTAATTATAGCCACGCAGAGGGTAACTCAACTGAAGCACAAGGATTAGGTTCACATAGTGAAGGTGGTCTAACTGTTGCCATAGGCCAATATTCGCACGCTGAAGGTTATTCATCTGAAGCGAATGGACAGTACTCTCACGCAGAAGGTTTCGATACATCTGCTTTTGGTGTATACTCTCATTCTCAAGGTAAAAATACAACGGCAAATGGTTATGCATCACACGCAGGTGGTGTTGAAAGTGTCGCTTGGGGTGCAGCTTCTTTCGTTCACGGTTCAGGTTCAACTGCAAATAACGACCACGTTATTGTTTTAGGTCGTGGTATAACAGGAAATACAGCCGATACAACATTTATTGACCAATTAAATATTAAAAGAGTTGGAACAGGTGTTGTTGTAAATAATTTGGGGATTGATTCAACTGGTAAAGTTATCATTGGCTCAGCTGGTTCTGGTGGAACTGGAACAAACTATTGGACAGCATCAACTGGTTCAAATTCATATGTTACAGTAAATTCAAATTCTATTGCTTCTGGTGATTACTCAATTGCTACAGGTCAAGGTTCAAAAGCAACAGGGTATACTTCAAACGCATCAGGCTTTGAAACTGTTGCAGGTGGTAATCAATCTCACGCTGAAGGTTCAACTACAAAAGCTTTGGGTAATAACTCACACGCTGAAGGTGGTGGAACGCTTGCATCTGGAAGTGAATCTCACGCTGAAGGGATAAATACAGTTGCTACTGGTAACCAATCTCACGCAGAAGGTTATGGAACATCTGCAACTACACAATCGGCTCACGCTGAAGGTCACTATACCAAAGCAGGTGGTTCTTATTCACACGCTGAAGGCTACGGTTCACAGGCTCTTGGTTTCTATTCTCACGCACAAGGTGTCAATACGATTGCTTTAGGTGAAGCATCCTTTGCAAGTGGTAGAGAATCACAAGCATCAGGTACTTTTTCATTCGTTCACGGTAATGGTTCAACTGCTGTTGGTGTTAATTCAACTGTATTAGGTGCAAATATTATTGGAAGTTTTGATAATACAACACACGTTGATGGATTGTATATCAAAACAATAGCTGGAGGTACACCATTATTCAACTTAGGTTTAGACGGTAATGGTTTAGTTGTAACTGGTACAACTGGCGGTGGCACATCTTATTGGTCAGCTTCTACTGGAACGAATGCATATGTACCTAGTGAGTCAAATTCTGTTGCTTCTGGGAATTATTCAATTGCCGAAGGTTTTGAAAATATTGCTAGTGGTTATTCATCACACGCTGAGGGTTCAGGAACTACGGCAGGTGGTGACGTTTCACACGCTGAGGGAAATCAAACAAAGGCCTTAGCTGATTATAGCCACGCTGAAGGTGCATATACATTAGCAAGTGGTTATACATCACACGCAGAAGGCTTGGGAACAATTGCAGGTGGTTCGTATTCACACGCTGGTGGTATTTCATCAAAAGCCTTTGGTGGTAATTCATTTGCACACGGTGATTCTGTAATTGCAAATGGAAATAATTCAGTCGCATTTGGTAGTTCATCAGAAGCAAATAATACAAATACAATTGTCCTTGGTGCTAACATTATTGGAAACAATTCTGATACAACTTATGTTGATAGACTAAACGTAAAACGTTTGGTTACTGGAACGGCAATAAATAATTTAGGTATTGATACTTCTGGTAATATCGTAATTGGAACAAGTGGTTCAACTGGTAATTCATTTTGGGAAGCTGGAAGCGGTGCAAATTCAGTAAAAGTTATTGGTGCGAGTACACAAGCAAATGGAATGTTTTCTGTTGCCGTTGGTACTTCAAGCAGAGCAAATGGATATGCATCTTTAGCAGAAGGATATAACACAAGAGCTAATAGTGATTTTTCACACGCAGAAGGTGCTAGTACAGTTGCTTCGGGACAATCAGCACACGCAGAAGGTAATTCAACTGTTGCTGGTGGTGTTGGAACTCACTCTGAAGGTGTTCAATCTTATGCTAAAGGACAATCAGCTCACGCTGAGGGTACTCAAACTGTAGCAACTGGTGATTACAGCCACGCAGAAGGTTTGGTATCGGTAGCGTCAGGAGCATCTGCTCACGCTGAAGGAGCACATACAATTGCTGGTGGTGACGCTTCACATTCAGAAGGTGCTTTTACTAGGGCATTTGGTCAATATTCGCACGCTGGCGGTTATGTATCAATAGCCAACGGATATTCTTCTTTTGTTCACGGTACTGGTTCTACTGCTAATGGTAATTTTTCAATTGTATTAGGTCAAAATATTACTGGTAACACAGATAACACAACTTACGTTGATAGGTTAAATGTGAAACGTTTAACATCTGGTACAGCTGTAAATAATTTAGGTATTGATGCTAGTGGTAATATTGTTTTTGGGATAAGTGGTTCAACTGGTGGTTCTGGAATTTCAAATAGTTCAGTTATTGGTGTGTTACCAATTACAAGTGATTTATCTGGGAACTTATCTGGAAGTAATATTTCTGTAACAGCTGATAAAACTGTTGTGATAGGGCATTTAATTGAAGAACGAATTATTCTTGACCAAGGATTTGAAACTGGTACTATTTCACCATTAGCTTCAACTGGAGTTAACCCTTGGTTTATACAATCTGCATTTACTTATAATGGAAATTATGCTTTAAGAAGTGGTGCTATACCTGATAATGGTCAAACTGATGCAACATATACGATTACACCAGCAGAGAACTGTTATTTTACATTTAAATACTTTGTTCAATCTGAGAGTAATTATGATTTTTTCAGATTCATTGTGAATGGTAGCGAAGAGTTTAGACGTTCGGGATATAATGGCTGGGATGACTACACTTATTATTTCACTGCTGGTCAAACTTACGAAGTAGTATTCAGATATACAAAAGATAGTGGTGGTGTTTCATTTGAAGATTGCGTATTCATAGATGATTTAAAGGTTACCCAACCCGAAATTTATAATGGTGATGACATCAAGGCTAAAAAACTAATGGCTCAGGCAATTAATATTAAAGACGAAAATGAATATCAGACAATAGAAACTACAGCTGGTGGAGGTTTACAAATTGTTAGAAATAGTAATGATTCAGTTGAAGCGTTATATGTACGTGGAGCTAATGCTGGTGTTTATATAAGTTCTAATGGAACAGCATTAAGAACACAAAGTAATGGTAATTACGGTATTGATTTAAATTTATCTAACTATGTATTCGGTGGTCAAAGAGGTTTAAGAATACAATCACAAGCTCAATCTTCAGATTCATTTGCACAAGAGATTAGACACACAAGTGCTGGTAATGGTTTGATAATTAATAACACATTAGCTGGGACTGGTATTCCTTTCCAAATTACTAAAGGTGATGTGATGAAAGCGAGAATACTTGATAATGGAATTATTGAAGGTACTTCTTTGGTGACAACCCAAGAAGCACCAACACAAGGTGTAACTTCTGGTACAACAGGTCAAATAATAGCAACATCAGATTACATATATGTATGTGCTGGTGGTACGATTTGGACAAGAGCAGCTCTATCAAGCTGGTAAAATAACATAATATTCAACCTATGAGTGAATAAAATTAATGATTAAAAAATTGAAAATAATAACAATATGCGTTTCGATTATCGGAACGTTTTTAACCCCAATCGCTGGCTTACTTTGGTTGATGATGCTTTTTGTCTTGCTTGATACAGCTTTTGGAATATATGCCAGCATTAAATTAGAAGGATTAAAATCTTTCAAATCTCATAAACTTTTCAATATCGTAGTGAAGTTATTTTTTTATCTGATGACGATTATAATGTCATTTCTGATAAACAAACATCTATTAAATGAAACGCTTTTTGGAATCAAATATTTGATACCAAAAGTTGTAACAGCTTTATGGATTTACATTGAAATAAAATCGATTGATGAATCTTCAATAAAGTTAGGAAACAAATCATTCTGGGTCTTATTGAAAGAAATGATTGATAAACTTAAAGGTATAAAATCAGATTTAAACGAACTGATTGAAGATAAAAAAGACAAAAAGGATTAATATTAAAACCACCATGAATTGGTGGTTTTTTATTTTGTTATAATTTGAGACACTCAATTAATCAAAATGGTAAAATACCTATTCTATCATTGACGGTTACATTAATATCCCAAAAGTCAAAATCCATTCTATGTTCACTATGTATTGTTTTGTAAATAGTTTCAGCTTTAGAATCACAAGTTACAAAGCAGTTGATACTTTCTTCAATTGATGCTTGAGCAAACAGTTTTGTATCATTTGGTATAATACTTCTTAATTCAGTGCTGATAGTACCATTTCTTTTGTGTCTAAATACAATTTCAGCAAAACCTCCAGCAAGATGTGCGTGAGTTAAATTGAAGTTTATTATCTGCAAATTTCTTATTGGAATGTCCTCAAAATCTCCTCTTACACAATACTCAGCAACAGAAATTGTAGATATCTTCATTATTATTTTTTCTCTCAAAAAATATTGAAAATAGTCCAATGCATTTTGATGTAAATCGCTGGTGTCATCTAAAAGTTTAATTAAAAAACAAGTATCAATTAGTACAGCTTTAAGCATCATAGCCTCCTCTCATTTCATCAAGCCATTTATCACTATCAAAGCCCTGCCATTTTGGTGTCGCATTTTTTATACAGGATTTGAGATAGTCTTCATCATAATTTGAATCATATTGTACTAGTTCCAAAAACACGATTGATGATTTGTCTATTTCACCTGTACTTGCATGCTGTTTTGTCTTAATTCTTGCACCGAAATTTCGATAAAGAGGATTACCATCTAATTCTTTAATTACATCTTTAGATACTTGTATAGTTAGTGCGCCATATTCTAATGTATCCAAATGCAAATTTGGTTTAGTTTTACCACCAGCATCTGTAAGTTCTCCATATACATATAGTTCGGTCTCTACAAAATAATCCTTTGTTATAACAAATTTGGTTTGAGGGTTTATTTCTAATATTACAGAATCAGATTCCGAAGAACTTATTTCAAATGTATAATTTTTTTGATATGCTACTTTTTGTATTACCTCTATAGCCTTCGCAGTTTGTGGTTCTAAATGCTCGGTGGATTGTGCTTCTTGTACGCTAGCAAAGATTGCAGTAGATGATATAACTGCCTGTATAGTAGTTTTAAATTTATTCAATACAGAACCTTCACCCAATTCATATGTTATGAGGGGGCGGTTTTTTTGATTAGGGTACAATATATCTTCAATGTTAGCCAATAGACTAACAATTTCTTTTATATCATAGTTAGACGGAGATAATTTATTCCCTTTCGTCTCACCTAATACACGTATAACTAGTGTACCTGTATTTTCCATTTACTAGCAATTATACAACAAAATTTTGTTTTGAAGTAAAAATGGAATTACTTTTTTAAAAACTCTTATTTCGAAGTCTATTTTTTTGTGCTTTACAAACAACCGTAACAATAGTATTATTCTATTATAAAGACAATAATATGAATGAAGGAATAGAAAAGAGGTTAGCTGGCAGACCTTTTAAAATGCAAGAATGGGTCGCTGAATTAGTGAATATTTTGAATGAAGAAGACATACTTTTTTTATCAGATAAAGACCTTGTATTTCTAGTAAATCGAAGACTTCCAGAAGAAAATCAAATATCAACATCAACTTTTGAAAAATGGAAGTCTGGGAAATATGCCCCAAATGAGGAAGTCGGAAAAGAATTTGTGGCGTGTATAAATCTAGCATTAATAAGACAGAAGCAATTGCTATCAAAAAAGATGATGGAAGATAACAATGGCCAGTGGACAAGGTACGCTTGGATTATGGAACGTAAGTTCACGGAATGGAATCTTAAACACATCTCTGAAAACATCAATAGAAACGAACAATCTACGGTAATTAATATTCAGGCTGGTACTGAAGAGCAAAGAAAACTAATTGATAATCTTATTAATGCTGATTTCGAAGAAGTAAAACCAATTCAATTACCAAAACCAAAAGAAGTTAAATCATTAACCGATAACGAAAAAGAAGATGAATTGCCGTTTTAATGATTACACCAACAACTGCTTTTACAAAAATAGCAGCACTTCAAAAACCAATCCGTTGCATTCAAGGTGGAACGTCAGCAGGTAAAACATATTCAATATTACATTACTTAATTCTTTATGCACTTAAACGTGATGTATTGATAAGTGTTGTTGCAGAATCGATTCCAGTTCTTAAACGTGGGGCTTACAAAGACTTTCAAGATATTATTACTAAAATGGGTCTGTATGATGAAAAGTTTCACAATAAAACAGATAGAACCTATCAACTAAATGACTCAACATTTGAATTCTTTTCTGCTGATGATTCAACAAAATTACGTGGTTCACGTCGTGATATTCTATTTATAAATGAAGCGAATAATATTTCATTTGAAGCATTTCAGGAATTAAATATTAGAACCAAAAAATTCACATTTCTCGACTACAATCCAACCGCACCATTTTACGCACACACTGATTTAATTGGTCAAGATAATGTCGATTTTTTAATTGTAACCTACAAAGACAATGAATTTTTAGATATTAAAATTGTAACAGAAATTGAAACTTGGAAAGAGAAAGCATCTACTTCTGAATATTTTGCAAACCGTTGGAAAGTAATGGGATTAGGTCAGCTTGGTATCCAATCTGGTGCAATCATTACTGATTGGACAGAAATTGATTCAGTTCCTTTAAATGCTGAATTACTTGGTTCAGGGCTTGATTTTGGTTTTACAAATGACCCAACAGCGTTGGTTAGCGTTTATCGCTATAATGGAGAAATAATAATTGATGAAGTCGTTTATCAAAAAGGATTATTAAACAGTCAGTTGGCTTCTCTCATCAAGTCAAGTGAAGCAAAGAATACAGTAATCTATGCGGATTCGGCCGAACCAAAATCAATTGCTGAATTGAAGTATTACGGTTTAAAGGTTCTACCAGTCATGAAAGGAAAAGACTCAATCAATTACGGTCTGCAACTTATTCAAGAACAAAATTTACGAGTTACTTCCAGAAGCCTAAACTTAATTAAGGAGTTTCAAAATTATACTTGGATGAAGGACAAAGAAGGAAATTCAACATCTGTTCCAATTGATACTTATAACCACATAATAGATGCATTAAGATATTTCTTCTTAATGAAGTTTAGCAAAAAAAGCACACACTTTAATTTGAAATATTCGAAATGGAAAAGATAATCAATTATAAAATTAAGGACTTCTTTCAACTTCAGGATGAAAGTCTTGTCTATGACTATTTGATGATTTTAGATTTATTAAATCCATTAAAGGAAATCAAAAACCCTAACTATAAATGGTATAAAAAGACATCTGAAAAAAACTCTAAGACTATTAAAATAATTGCTGTTCGAGAAATGTCTTTTGAAGACGTTACAAACATCAGAGAAAACTTTAATCAACCATCGATATTTACCATGATTGATTCAGTTAAAATAATTACTGGGTTAAAAGATAAAGACATATTGAACTTTACAATCACACAATTCTATGGTATTATTTCCTATATGAAAAGTGAGTTAATCGAGATAAATAATATGGAAACTAACGAACTATTTGATGATTCATTTGATGTAATTGTTGAAGCTGTTAATGCTAAGCAAAGGATGGGAAAGTTCGGGGTTTTAAACGTTCTGGATTCACTAGCAAATGGAAATCTTCTTCAATGGGAAGCAATAGAAAAATTACCATATATGACTGTTTTTACAAAGTTACGTATGGATAACGAAAAAAATAAGATTCAGTCTGAAATTGCTGAATTGCAAAAGAATAAACAAGCTAAAAATTAATGTATGACATTTTAAAAAACATTGCTAGTGATAATGATTGGGTCTTTGAATACGCACCTTCTGATTATCAAAACTTATATAATAAAGCTACTACCGAAAAAGTTCATTTGTTTATCGACCCCATTACAATTGAAAGTAGATTTTCCGATTCTGGAAATGAAACGCAGACCTTCTCAGGATATTTTATGTTACTCTTTTCATCTGATGTTGATGAAGAGTACACAACCAAATATGAAACTTATATAAAGCCTTTAATTACTACAAGCACACAAGCAATCAAAGATTCTTTATTGTGTTCTGATTTGCAAATAAACAAGTTCCAATCGACTGAGGTAATCAACAGATTTGATTTTAACCTTGACGGTATTCTGGTCAATTATAACATCACATTAATTGATTAAGAATGAATATCGAAGATGAAAATCAACGTATTTTGATTGAAGAGATGGAAGCGATTAAAGCCGATATACTGGCAGTTTATAACGCTTCAGGCAAAAGAACTTCAGGTGAGTTTGAAAACGGCTTAGAACTAAAGTACGAACCAAATAAAGCAACTCTTTTTGGTTATGAATATTTAGCTGGCCGTAGAGCTGGGAAGATGCCGCCAATTGAAGCGATTGAAAAATGGCTAGAGCAAAAAGGGATTAAGCCAATTGAATCTACCATGAAGATTTCAACACTTGCTTATTTGATTGCTCGAAAAATTGCTAAAGAAGGAACACGGAAAGAATCGCAACTACAGATTTATAAGCAGGTTATTACACCGCAGAGAATACAAGACATAATGACAAAAATTTCTCAAATAAATGTTCAATTATTTGTTTGGGAGCTTAACCAGATGTTAGGCAGTTTAGAAGAAAACCAATGATAAATTTTACAAAACAACCGTTAACAATAAATCCAGCCTACAATGATTCAATTATAGAATATTCCTCAACACTTACGGGCGTAACATATTCAAATATTTATGTTGGAACTAACGTATTTAAAACTTATCCAATCGGTGGTATATTCACATATAACTTAAAACCAATCGTATCTGTTCTTATAAATGAAAATCAATTTAAAGATTCAATATTACCTGACTTTACAGCGGCTTATGTATATGAAGACAATACGCTAAACTACAATTTGCAACCAGTTATTCGTGTGTACAATAATAGCACATACGAAGAAACTATTCCAAGCTGGCAGTTTATTAAGTCGGTTGAACAATTAATTGGATATCGTGAAAAATCTGAGGTAGAAAAATCGATTAGAGTCCTATTGCCAACGAATAATAAAACGGATTATTTTCTGCCGTACTTCGAAGGATATCCGACAGATTTTGCCATTTACGGCATTCCAGAAGGTGCAACATATTATTTTAGAAATATTACAACAATCAGTCAATCACCAACTTTTACAGGCGAAACATTCGGAACTCAGCGAGTTTATTTATCGGATGGTGGAAAGAATGAATATGCTTCAAATTTTCTGGGATTGTCTACTACAGAAAACCTTGTTGAATTGTGGGTGAATGGAAGTTTTAATTCAAACATCACCATTAAAAGAAATAATTCACGAAGCGGTGTTTACCTAAAATGGTTTAATAATTCGGGTTCATATAGCTATTGGTTGTTTGACCCAGTTTATACTGAAACAATCCAAACAAAGACACTTGATGATTTAAATGGTGGATGGGATAATTTGCAGAATGTGAGCGCAACAAGTCGCATTGCTGGAAAATCTGCAAGCAAGACCCTTAAAGTTTCAACTCGATACACTTCACAAGAGAAAGAATATATCACTTCAATCTTAACCAGTCCTATGGTTGAAATGTATGTATCTGATAAACCATTTAATAAAACAGATATAAACAAATTTATTGGGGTTACTATCAATGATGGTTCAACAACAAATACTAATAAATCCACAAATAATAAAATGGATTTGACAATAACATTACCAGCTATTTATACCCAAACATTATAATGTCATTAATTGAAAGAGAAAGACTTTTTATAAACGAAGTTGAAATTGAGCTTGCAACTGATGAAAGTGCGTTTGCCCGAACACTTCAGGTAAATGATTTGGTTAACATTGAAAACCGTCAGACTAATTTCACAAAGAATATCAAAGTACCAAAAACACCAAAGAATATTCAAACTTTTGACTGGCTTGGTGTATCAGGGAATGTCTCACAGTTCCCTTATCAAAAGAACACTGCGAAGTATTTGATTGGCAATGAGTTTTTAATCTATGATGGTTGGGCATTAGTTAACCAAACCGATGGTTTCTATAACATCAGTATCTATGACGGGGCAATTGATTTGTATAAGGCGATTGAAAATATAACTCTTGCTAATTTATCAATTGATGAAATTGACCACACTAAAAATATTGAAAATGTTATTGCATCATTTGGTGATGATTTGCAGTACAAATATATCGTAGCAGATTATAATGGACAATCACAATATTCATCAAATGGTGGTACGATGAACGATACAGTAAACATCGATTATTTAGTTCCGTCAACCAAGATTGGGTATCTGTTGGATAAAACATTTGAATATGCAAATGCGACTTATGACGGTAGCATATTTGATACAGATGATTTTAAAAACACATACATTTCTTATCTAAGAAAAAATGATGGAACTGAGGTAAATCAAGTAATTTACAATGGTTCGGGTGAACACTATTCTTATGGTGGTGCTATACAGCCAAATATTGTAAGTGTTAAACATAACGTAACAAGCGGTGTTACAGGTGGCGGTTCATTCGATGCTGATACAATCGGATTCACAGTTGATTCTTCAGGTATTTATGAAGTATCATATTTCTGGTCAATCTTTGCAGACGTTGATTCAGGCAGTTATTTCTATCAAAATCAAAGACTACTTCCAAAAGTGTTAGTCAATGACACATTCTATTATCCACTTTCTTTTAGTGATAGTGAGACAAGCGGAAGTACGCAAGTTCCAATGAATGCTGGTGATACGTTAAAAATAGTTGCCACGACTACACTTGGAAATATTGTATATCCTCTACGGTTCGGAATTAGTGACTGGCTGATACCAATACCATTGTGGTTTCACCTTCAATACAAGTTTGTATCAACAAGTTCTGAAACTTCCAGAAAGGCATTAGGTGAATTCAAAGTAAAAGAGTTTCTAAATGAAATACTTTGGAAGTATGGATTGACTATGTATAAAGATAAGTATAGAAATCATTACACATTCAAAAACTTATCCGAGATAATAAACGAAAACAATACTATTGATTGGTCAGATAAATTCCAATCCGTAAGTAGTGAATCATATTTATACGGCACTTATGCGCAGTCGAATCAATTAGCACTTAAATATAATTCGGATAATGTTAACTATGATGACGGTTATATCACGGTGAATAATAAAAATTTAAATGATTCGAAAGTAGTTATTCAATCCAAGGTTTATGCTAAAGAAGAAGACAAAACTTCTAATCTGGGATACGAGTCAAATTTATACAAGTATTGGGATAAGGAGATTAACGATGAAGGTGAAGTAAATTATAAATCTTTATCGAGTAGGTTTTATTGGATGACATACACTAATAAAAATTATCCTGCTGGAAAATGGTTTGGTTCACAGTCACAAGCAACAAGAGCAAAAGCTTATGTAGTTCCAGAAGAATCAACTACTAATCAATCATTTAATTACACTGTAAGCAAATACTATAGTGAGTTCAATAAAATTCTGGACAATGCTAAGATTGTTACAGCTAATGTATGGCTGACTTACCTTGATGTGATTGATTTTGATTTTAGCAAATTGTATTTCATAAAACAGTTAGGTGCATATTTCTTAGTAAATAAAATCATCAACTTTCAACTAAATAAAAGTACAAGCGTCGAATTAATTCAAATTGATAATCCACTAAGTAGTACAGGAGTTCAACCACCTGCACCATTAAATGCAACAGCAGTAACGCCTTATCAAGATAGTAGTGGCTTTTACTTAACATATGAAATACTGATAGAAGACGGATATACCCAACTTGAATTGGAAGCAACCTTTATGCGAATCAATGGTACTATGACAACCATTGAGAATATTACCAATGTCGGAAACCTGTACAAATTTAGAACTGGTAGAGTTGCAACAACTGCTACTGGTGGAGGGATTTTATTAGATGCAACAAGATTTAATTTCTTCAATGTCTATAATAAGATAATGTCAAGCGGTGCTGTACTTTATTTTTCACCAAGTCAGGTCAGCTCAAACGCACCAAAAGAAATACTTCTTGAATCAATCTACGAGTAAGGAACACAAACAATAACATAAAAAGATAATACTATGAATTAGAATGGCAAACCAAGTAGAGGTTCTACAATTGGATATCAATACATCAGCACTGATTGCTAAAATGACAGCAACACGTGCTGAGATTGATAAAATTAAACAATCCCAAAAAGAATTAACCGCAACAAATCAGCAGTCAACTGACGCATTCACAAAGAATGAAGTTGAACTTAAAAGACTGCAAACTCTGTACGGACAACAAAAGAATGTTGTCACGCAATTAACCACTTCAACAAACGCATTTGCAAATGGCACTGAGGCTTTAACTGAAGCTATTGATAAAGAAATTGTATCCATCGATGCCGCAACTGAAAACAATAAACAGTTAAAGGCAATCAGAAATCAGTTGAACACTTCCACTGAAGAAGGTGCTGAAGCATTGGCGGCCTTAAACAAAAAGATTGATGAAAACACTGCATACATAAAATCAAATGTCAGTGCGGCCGAGCAACAAAAAATGGCGATTGGTGACTATAAAAACCAAATCAAAGAAGCTTTTGCTGAACTTAATATATTCAATGGTGGTCTAGGTGGTTTCATGGAGAAATCCAAAGAAGCAGGTGGTGTTGCTCCAATGCTTAAAGGTGCGTTCGGAACAATCACAACAGCAATTGGTGGAATGATTAAAGCATCATTAGCTTTTATTGCAACCCCATTAGGTGCGGCCATTGCGGCAATAGCAATTGTAGTTGGGTTAGTTGTTGGAGCATTTAAGTTTATGACTGGTGCAATGAATTCAACAGAAGAAGGTTCACAAAAATTAGCTAGAGTTACCGCAACTGTTTCAGGTGTATTCAAAGCACTTTATAAGTTAGTGAAACCATTAGGTGAGTTTATGGGTAACGCTTTCATTGCATACTTTGATGCGGCCGTTAAGATAATTGAGAAAACGGCCAAAGGTGTTTCAACCGCTTTAAAGTTTTTAGGGTTTAAAGATGCGGCCGCTAGTGTTGATGGCTTTACCAACTCAGTTAAACAAGGAGCAAAAGCAGCGGCCGATTTATCAATTGCCACATCTAAACTACAAGTAGAAGAACGTAAGGCACAAAAGATTCAATTAGATTACCAGAAGCAGGCAGAGAAATTAAGACAGCTTAGGGATGATGAAAGCAAATCAATTCCAGAAAGAATGAAAGCGAACGAAGCTTTGGCGACAACTTTAAAAAAACAAAGTGCTGAGGAAATGAAGATTGCTAATCTAAGATTGAAAGTGGCTGACTTAACAATTGCATCTGAAGGTAAAACAACTGAAGCATTAAATCTTAGAGCTGAAGCATTAACTGGTATATCAGATATTCAAGAACGTATCACAGGCCAAGAATCTGAACAGTTGGCCAACTTGAATTCACTTAGAAAAGAAGCGGCCGATAAAGCAAAAGAGAATGCTGATAAAGCAACAGCGGCTAGACAAGCGGCATCTGATAAAGTAATTCAAAAGAACCAAGAAGAACTTGAACTTTATATTGCTTCAGAAGGGGAGAGAAAGAAAACAATGTCAGAACAATTGGCATATGAAACAACCTTAAAAGATAAAAGACTTGCAAATCTTGAAGCAGAATATAAAGCTGGAAAAATTTCAAAAACGAAATATGAAACCGATAAGTTAAATATCACAAATGAATTTGCGAAGATGCAAGTTGATATAGCAATCGCTAATGCTGATAAGGAACTTGAAATATTTCTTGCCACTAATCAAACCAAACTAGATGCTAGTAAGTTCCTGAACGATACATTATATCAACAGGAACTTGACCGTTTAAATAAGATTAGCGAAGCAGAAGCATCAGCACAAACAGTTCGTTTGCAGAATGGTGTTATCAATGCAGAAGAATATGCACTTGCCATTAAAGCAATTGATGATAAATATGCGGCCGATAAGAAAGCTGTTGAACTTCAAAAAGAAGAAGAGGATAAAGCAAAGAAAGAACTTGATTTACAGAATAAGATTATAGCTGATGGTGAAGCATTCGCATTTGATTTAGAACTTCAAACACAACAGGAACAAATTCGTTATGAAGCAGAGCTTGCATCAGCCGAAAAAACTGGTGCTGACACTGATTTAATTAAACAGAAGCATGCTACAATTCAAAAAGGAATTGAAAGAAGTGTTCAAGAAAATAAACTTCAATTAGCATCAGATACACTTGGAAATCTTGCAACAATCTTAGGTAAGGAATCTAAAGCTGGTAAAGCAATGGCAGTTGCACAAGCAACAATGGACACCTATAAAGCGGCAACCAGTGCATATTCTGCAATGTCTGGTATTCCAATTGTAGGTCCTGTATTGGGAGCAATTGCGGCTGGTGCGGCCGTTGCGGCAGGTATCGCAAACGTGAAAAAGATTACATCAACAAAAGAAGCAAGTGTTCCAACACGTGCTGAAGGTGGAGCAATACCAACACTAAGAAACGGTTTAATCAATAACGGTTCAAACGTAGTTCCTTTATCAAATGGTGATGATACACTTGCTTATGTTAAACAAGGTGAGGTTATTTTAAACCAAGAACAACAAGCACGAGCAGGTGGTCACAGGTTCTTTCAATCAATCGGAGTGCCAGGATTTGCAAACGGTGGTTACGTTGGTTCGCCAAGCTATTCACAAGCCAATGCAAGTTATTCAATCGACTACGAAAAGCTAGCCAATTCAATAGCAAAAGCCAATTCAACATTGCCAGCACCAGTTGTGAATGTAACTGATATAACATCGCAACAGAATAGGGTTCAGGTAATAGAAAACTACGCTAACCTTCAATAATAAAACAACCTTCAGTACCTAAAAAATATTGAAGGTTTTTTAGTTTTAATCTGTCCTTTTTGATTTTCTAAGGTATTTATATGTAAACAAATATATGAACCACGAAAAACAAATTATTAACAAAAAGTATTATCAAGACTTATCAAAATTTGATATTCTCACCAATCATGAAATAAAAGATTTATACATCTTAATTAATCAAAATGATAAAACAGCATTCAATAAAATAATTACATCCAATCTAAAATTGGTTGTCCATTTTGCAAAACAATATAAATCAATTCTACAAAAATCCGATGCAATTGAATTAGATGATTTAATAAGCGAGGGAAACATTGGTTTAATGGAAGCAGCCAGAAGATATAACTCCGATTTTAATGTAAAGTTTTCATACTATGCAAGTTTCTGGATTAAGAGAGCAATAACCGAGTTTATCATAAAAGCTGGTAGTACAATTAGAAGTCCACATAATAAAATAATGTCTGATAATAAAATAGCAAAGGCTGTAAATGAATTATATCAAAAGAACCAATACGAAGTGTTCGAAAATGATATTGAAGCCTTAAATCAATTCTCTACATCTGAAATTAATCATTACTTTTTTTCAAAACCAAACACAGTTAGAATTGAAGATGAAACCAATATAAATTGTCCATTTGATATTGAAGAATCAGATATTGATGAAAAGAAAAACAAACTGAAGCATTATATGGAATATTTGAATCCACAAGAAAGAAAGGTCATTAGAATGCTTTATAACTATGGGAGTGAACAAGATGAATCTATGACCACTCAGCAAGTAAGTGAAGAACTTAATCTAACCAGACAAAGGATAAACGAAATAAAATTAAATGCTTTAAAAAAACTAAAAGAAAAAACAACATCAACTAAAAAGATGAACAGATACGAATTATTAAAAAAAAACGAAACAATGACATTTCAATTCGTAAAGAATGGAATCTTGTCTTCAATGATATTAAGAGATATTGAAATATACGAAGCCTACAATGCAATTGATGATGATATAACCAAAGAATTAAGATACATTATACTTGGCGAAAAATACGAATTGTCAGTTAAGAGAATTGAACAAATCATATACAATATGAACAATAATATTAAATAGGTTAAATATTCTCATACGGTGTAATGATAGCTTTATACAATCCTATAGTGGGATTCTTTCCATAAATTATTAATGCATCATACTCAATGTCCAATTGGTGCTTTTTTAATTGAAATGAAATTGGAAATATACCTGTATCAATATTGGCACTTACTATTATTTCAACTTCTCGTTTCGAAGAATCAAAAGTTATCAAAGCTTCGCAGTCAATATAGGTTTCGTGTTGCTTTGTTTTAATATCGAAATTACAAGTGAAATTCTGAGTTAAATCATTTGTTTTAATGAACTCCTTTAGAAAATCCAGATTTCTTATTAACCGATTGCCAAACATACCACTGTGATTTGAATAGTATGATAAATTTACAAATTACTTTTATAAGTCTTTTCTTAAATTTAATAATATTATTACGGCATATACAAAAAGCGGTTCATGATGTTAGTTGAAAGTAGTTCAAAAGTATAGAAATGCGTGCATAAAAGTCGATTCCAGCCAGATTTCACATTTAGAGATAAAAAAACCACCTTTAAGGTGGTTAATTTCTTACTGTAGCTTAGTACCGAAAAGCTTTTTGATTCGCTTCATATTTTTTTCACGAAGTTCAGCGTGCAAGTTCTCTTTATCAAAATATTCATCAGCCATTTGAACAATTTCATCAAGTGTTACACCTGATGCAGCAGCTAATTTTCGTGCTTCTTTTGCTCGGTCTTCATCCATTTTGTGGCCACCAAATATTTTGTCAGCAGTTCCAAACCAGCCACCAATTCTTCTATTTATTTCTTCTAATGCTTCACTGTGCGTCATATCCTGTTTTATTAGTTAGTGTATAAATATAGTAATTTGTTTACAAATAAAATTGTATTCAAATTAGACCCTATTCAATGAATACACTATCAGGCTAATAGATTCACTGATTAATTATTTTTAATTGTATTCAAAAATAAGTATACTTTAATTTGGATACAAATAATATTTAATCGTATCTTTGAATAGTTCAAAAAAGGAACACAAGTTAATTGACATATTGAGATTACCACCAAATAAAAAAGCGGTACTACTAATACCGCTTAATTTATTAGCACCAAATTCTTTCGAATCTAATACATATAACTATGGCAAATTTAAATAAAAGATTTGAGAATATCGAAGAATTGGTTCAACGTGAATTCGACGTTGATGAAACTCTAAAACTGCTTCAACTAAACCAGAATGTTTTTTGGAGTTGGGGCGTTGAGAAAGTACTTAGAGTTAAGAACAAAGGTTTGTTCTTATTGGTTAACGGACATCATCATAAAGGATGGGTCTTTATCGTGTTAGCTTGGAATGATACATACAGTTATTATCTTATAGAAGATGTTAAGAGTATCAAGAAAGAAGTTACCGATGTTTATTTTGATGAACTTCAGAATAGATTGGATAAGGACATTGAATACATTGAAGATTATAAATAATATATAACCTGAAAGAATTGGGTGCTGAGGTGGTTTTCTTAATATACTAAACAAATGCACTATGAAAAAAGCACGATATGTCAGGGTTTCCAGCGGTACACAAAATACCATCAGGCAAACGATTAAACAACACCCAGATGAGCAGGTCTTTATTGATGTTATAAGCGGTGCTGTTGCATTCAATGACCGACCGCAAGCACAACTATTGATTGAAGCAATTGAAGCTGGTACGGTCGATTATTTGACTGTAGAGTCTATAGACAGAATTGGTCGTGATGCGTTCAATATCCAGAGCACAATTCAATACCTCAATTCTAAAAGTGTTAATCTAAAAGTGGAAAATTTAGGAATAGAATCGTTTGCTAATAATAAACCGAATCCAATTTTCAAGATGATAGCAGATGTGTTGGCCAACGTGGCCGAACTCACCAGAAACAACATTAGGGAATCCCAAGCACAAGGTATAGCGGTGGCAGTTGCGCAAGGAAAATTTCGTGGCAGGGTTAAAGGAACGACTACATCAGATAAGGACTTTCTGAAGAAGTATGATAACGTTGTGAAAGAATTAAAAGCTGGTGTTAATTCTTTGCGAAAGATTGCTAAACTAACGGATACGTCTTTATCAACGGTAACAAGGGTTAAAACTATTTTAGATAAAAATGAAAAAGGTATCAATTAAGATACCTTTCTCTATTAATCTATAGCAAAACTAATATCATTGACATATTGCTGAAAACCTCCATTACGAGCTTTTAAACCATTGTAGGCCATTTTATTCGTGAATGTATAATCTTCATAAGCCTTACTATTAATGTACTTCTTAACATTTGTTAGAATATCTTGGTACATATCATTCACTATATTTTCACAATGTTCTTGCGTCAAACTTTCGTCTCGATTCGGAATGTAGGTAATAAGAAGTACAGCTAAACCATCTTCAACTCTTTGTTTGACCACTTCTTTATCCGTGGCAAATGTAACGGTAAATTTTTTATCGTTTATTGTTATATTTTCTTCTTGCATACTTTTATTTTATTGATGAACAACAATTAATAAATTGAATTCCAATTTCTGTTACTGAATAATATACGGGCGAATTTTCTTCTTCACTAAACATAAATCCTTCATTTATAATTCGGTCTATTAATCCGAGTCTTTTTAAATTTGAGATTTGTATTTCACTAATTCTGAAAGATGTAGACCTGATTCCTTTTTTAAGTTGAATTCTATCTAACTCGATTGCTTCACTCGCTGATAATTGATTTAAAATGAAAGGAAATATTGATGATTCATAATGCTGATTTGCATCACTAAATTTTACTATAAGATTCGACCATTTTTTCTGTAAGGTCTCATCCTCTTCAAGTGATGAAAATTCTAAGAGTGGAATAAGCGTTTTAAGATTAATATGTTTTATTGATAGATTATTTTCCTCAGCAATCCTCTTTGCATCTGAAAATATTTTTATCTGGTTTCTTAATCTTCTGGTTCGTATCTTATCAGATAACAGCAGTCCAGCTTCTTCTAATGAAGAACCAGCAAGTTTTTCAATAAATCCAGCGATTAAGTCAATTCCTTTTTCAATTGCTGTTGAAGTGATATCAAACTTTGTATTTTCCATATCTTACTTTTGGTTAAACTGAATGTTAGTCTTGTAAAGTTAATGGAATTAAAGTCGCCAGTGCTGTTGAAATGACTATTATTATTAACGTATTTTGTTTATAAACGTAAAACAACTCTTTATACGTGTCCGATAAAAAATATTAAATTAGCAAAAACATTTAATCGTATATGAGTATTGAACCCAAATTACTTGAAATAAGAAAAATTGCAAGAGAACGTGGCAAGTATGTTATGGGTAAATTATTTGACGATTATCTCACAGGATACTTTGATAAAATTAGAATTCCATCATGCTCGTTTTGCGGTGCAGAAGAAAATCTCACCAAGGAACATATAATACCTAAATGGGTCTTTGAAAGTAATCCAAAAACCTCTTTCAAATCTGATGTGAACCAACTTGACCAATCTTACATTAAAGCTACAATTCCCTTATGTGGAAAATGTAATTCCGAATTATTTAATGCTATAGAACGAGAAGTTCAAAAAATCATTTCAGAGGTAGATTTAAAGAAAAGATATTATAGTCCAGAAGAATGGTTAATTATAATTCGATGGTTGGAAATTATTGATTTTAAATTTCAAGTATGGGATTTGCGGACTGATTTCAAAAGACATAAGAAAGCAGAATTTATACCATTTTTATCTATTTTTTCAATTGCATTTATGCGTGATGGGTCGGTAAGAACGGTTACAACAAAAGCAAGAATGGCACGTAAAAGAATTGCTACAAAGGATAAGACAAAGAATATTTCATCATTAATTGTGGGAACAACAAAGAACAAATCGTTTAATTATTTTCATACATCTAACGAATTCATTTTCTTGGAAATTCCCTTGCATAATAAATGCTTTTTTTACTTCTATCATAGAGAATTTAAAAGCGATACCCAGGCAAAAAGAGCAGCAATGAAGATTATAAAATCTGCATTTTCTGACGATAAGAGTGAAAATCCAACTACTTAATCGGGTACTGCCATACAACAACTGAAAAAATAAATTGTACAAATTATAATAATAAAAAAACAACATAAGATGAGTAATTTTAATACAGAATGTGAACAAGTAGTTGACGATTTTATAATGTCTTTTGATAAGATTAAGGGAAGTAATTTAAATCGCATACAACTATCAAACGAATATACAGCCCTAATAAATGATGTAACTGGTAAACTAGGAAATATAGCAATTAAACACTCAATACAGGATGGTAACTTTGGCGTTTTATATATAGCAACATTTGCATATTCAAGTAGATGTCAACGTTACCTCGAACAAAATATTTAATAATAAATAGCACTTTTCAATATTTAAAGATATTAAATATTTGATAGTCAGATATTTAATAAGTGGTATTTCTTTGCTATATTTTTATAATGTTATGACCTCCGGCAGCAGCAATTTCCATACAGCGTTTTATACTTTCCTGCCCACGAACATCAGAGAAATCAAATTCAGGAAAATCCAGCATTTTATAAAATTCTTCTCGCGTGTCAATTATAGTCGGTTCAAGAGTTCCCTTTCCTGCAAAAAAGTCAATTACTTCTTGTAGTTTTTCAACTCCATAAACATCTAAACCAGTAACTATAGCAGCTTCTTTTACATTTTGAATTGGAAGAAAGAAACCTTTATATCCTTCTTCTTTTGCTTTTATTGCGATAGGCAGTGCACCGCGAATGGGTTGTAAACTTCCGTCGAGAGAAAGTTCTCCCATAATAATATACTTCTCAATTTCTGGAGCTTTTATCTGATCTGATGCAACCAAAATCCCCATCGCTAGAGGCAAATCATAGGCAGAACCTTCTTTTCGCAAATCGGCTGGAGCCATATTGATGGTGATTTTTTTCCCTGGCAAACTCAATCCGTTATTTTTAAGCGCGGCGGCAATTCTATAACTGCTTTCTTTTATTGCATTGTCTGGCAATCCAACTAAATGATAACCAATCCCTTTATCCATATGCACTTCGACTGTAATAGTCGTTGCTTCTACTCCAAAAACAGCACTCCCGTAAATTTTTACTAACATAAAATCCTTTCATTAAATATTTTTAAAACTACTAAAATTAATTTTATTTAACAGTTAAAATATTACAAATAAATCCAAATTAAAAAAGACCTAAAGTCACTAAAAATCAAAAAAGCCTTATTTTATAAAGATAAAATCAGTATTTATGCTTATCTTGCGAAAATATCATCGACAATCTATCGATACATTCGATTTCTAATTCTTGAAATCTTACTGCAATTAATTTTGCTTCTTTACATCTGCTGAAAATTTACAATCGGCACAAATAATCTAAAAATTTAAACAATGGAATTTAAATTAATCAATCCAATTACTGGACCGGACGAGACATATACACCAGAAATCATTACTGCATTTTTGTACACGCATTTAGAACAATATGGTGACGAAAAAGAGGACATTCTAAAAGCTATAACTCATGCAATGAATCCTGAAAAAGGTGGAAATATAATTGTTGGACTAGAAAATGAGAAAATAGTTGGAACTGTAGTTTTAAACAATACCGGAATGAAAGATTTTCATCCTGAGAATCTTCTGGTTTACATTGCGGTCGATAACTCGCAAAGAGGAAAAGGATATGGAAAAAAACTAATGGAAAAAGCCATTGCTGTCGCAGATGGAAATCTCGCGCTACACGTTGAACCAGATAATCCGGCTAAAGCTTTATACGAAAAACTCGGGTTTACAAATAAGTATCTCGAAATGCGATTAATTAAATAATCGCAAATTCATTAATTCAATAAAAAACAAAGCCTAATGGCATTTATAAAATTATACCGTAAAAAACTAAAAGAGAACTACACTTTTCTGAATTCACTTTTTGAATCCAAAAATATTCAATGGGGAGTTGTATCGAAACTTTTATGTGGAAACAAAATTTATCTTAAAGAAATCATTTCACTCGGTGTCAAAGAAATACATGATTCTAGAGTTAGTAATTTAAAAAAAATCAAGTCGCTTGATCCTACTATACAAACTGTTTACATAAAACCTCCCGCGAAACGAAGTATTCCAAACATTGTAAAATATGCTGATGTAAGTTTTAATACCGAAATTTATACTATCCAAATGCTTTCGGACGAGGCTAAAAAGCAAAACAAGATTCATAAAATCATTATTATGATTGAAATGGGTGATTTGCGAGAAGGTGTCATGGGCGAAGATTTAATCGAATTTTATGGCGCTATAATAAGTATGTCAAATATTGAGATTCTAGGAATTGGCACTAACCTAAATTGTTTAAGTGGTGTAATGCCGACGCAAGACAAACTGATTCAATTAAGTTTATACAAGCAACTTATTGAAGCTAAATTTAATATTACAATTCCTTGGGTTTCTGGTGGAACTTCTGTTGCAATACCTTTATTACTTAAAAATGCCAGACCAATGGCTGTTAATCATTTTAGAATTGGTGAAGCTTTATTTTTTGGAAAAGATTTATTTACAGGAGAAACTATTTCGGGAATGCACAATGACGTTTTTAAACTTTTTGCCGAAGTAATTGAAATTACCGAAAAACCAGATATTCCAACGGGCGAACTTGGAGAAAATGTTGCAGGAAACACTTTCTCGATGAATGATACTGAGGATCTGGGAGGAACTTCATTAAGAGCTATTCTGGATATTGGATTATTAGATATGCAACCTCAATATTTAGAAGCGGTTGACAACGAAATTACAATTGTAGATGCCAGCTCTGATATGCTTGTTATTGATATTTCGAGCTCAACAAAAAAATATAAAGTTGGAGATCTGGTTTCCTTCAATATTAAATATATGGGCGCTTTGTATTTATTAAGTTCTAACTATATCGAAAAGAATATAGAATAGATCTATTATTTAGGCGTCTAGTCCAATTTGGGTTTTAAACTTATCTTTCTTTTTTTCAAGCCGAAATTATTTTGATACGATATGATCAAAATGGTTTCGGCTTGATTTCTTCAAATCTCCTCATACAACTCTACACTTTCTCCCGATTTAAATCCTTGAATTTTAATATCTAAAAATATTAAAAAGCTTTAATATATTTCATGTTTAAATCAAATATGACGATTTTAAACAAAAAATACCAATATTCACAAGTAAAACGCCATCTAAAAAATAGGAAAATTACTCGATTTCATAATTAGCTTGAAAAAATCGTTGCCAAATCGTAAATTTTAAGTTCATTTTAACAAATACACGCAAAATACAAGGGGTTAAATTTTAAAATTAACAAAAATTAAACACATCACTCTATTTTTTATAGGGGTGTCGAATGATTTTATACTTTTATAAAAAATTTAAAACTAAATAACTATGCGAAAAATTATTTTAAGTGTGATTCTTATCACTATTTTGGTACTAACCTTTATATCAAACTTTATCTTAACAGATAATCCTATTCCGGCAGAAGCTGTAAAGTTTGACACAGGAGATACAGCTTGGATGATCGTAGCAACTGCATTTGTATTGCTTATGACTCCAGGATTAGGGTTTTTCTATGGAGGAATGGTAGGTAAGAAAAACGTTATCAGTACTATGCTACAAAGTTTTATGGCAATGGTAATTGTTACTATCTTATGGGTTGTTGTTGCTTTCGGATTAGCTTTTGGCCCTACTATTGGAGGAATCATTGGAGACCCTACTTCAAATTTATTCTTTCAAGGTGTTGGTACTAATACTGCATGGAGTCTTGCTCCAACAATACCTTTTATGTTATTCGCATTATTTCAAGCAAAATTTGCCATCATTACACCTGCATTAATCACTGGTGCATTTGCAGAGCGTGTACGTTTCTGGGCTTATTTGTTATTCATGGTTTTATTTATCATCTTTATATATTCGCCTTTAGCACACATGACTTGGCATCCAGAAGGAATCTTCTTTAAAATGGGAGTATTAGACTTCGCTGGAGGAACAGTTGTACATATGAGTGCAGGTTGGGCTGCATTGGCCGGAGCGATATTCTTAGGAAAAAGAAAAATTCAAAAAGTAAATCCTGCTAGAATTACTTATGTATTATTAGGAACAGGTTTACTATGGTTTGGATGGTTTGGTTTCAATGCAGGTTCTGCATTAGGAGCAAACGGCTTAGCAGTTCAAGCTTTAGGAACTACAACTGTAGCGGCTGCAGCGGCTGCAATGGCATGGGTTTTCCTTGATAAAATTTTAGGACACAAATTATCTGCACTAGGAGCATGTATTGGAGCTGTTGTAGGTCTGGTTGCTATTACTCCTGCAGCTGGTTTCGTTAGTATTCCACATGCAATTTTCATCGGAGCGTTTTCTGCAATTGTAAGTAACCTTGTAGTAAGCAAATTCCCTAAAGGAAAAATTGATGATGCATTAGATGTTTTTGCTTGCCACGGTGTTGGTGGTATGGTAGGAATGTTATTAACTGGTGTTTTTGCATCAAAAGCAATCAACCCTGCTGTTGGAGATAATCAAGGTTTAATTTTTGGAACTCCAACTTTATTCATTAACCAATTAACTGCTTTAGTAGTTGTTTCGATCTTTGCTTTTGTTGGATCATATATTTTATTCTTTGTTGTAAATAAAATTACTCCACTAAGAGTTACTGAAGAAAAAGAAGAATTAGGTTTAGATATTTCTCAACACGGAGAATTCTTATAAGAAGACATTAAAACCAAAAACCAACCAATTACAATCAACCAAAAAAAAGCACTCTTATTTTAAGAGTGCTTTTTGCTTTATTGAATTAACCTTTTAATTGTAGATTTCAGACTTCAGATTGTAGAATAAAGAGTAAAGAACATAGAGTATAAACGCATTCTCTTTACTCTTTACTCTTTACTCTTTACTCTTTACTCTTTACTCTTTACTCTTTACTCTTTACTCTTTACTCTTTACTCTTTACTCTTTACTCTTTACTCTTTACTCTTTCTATTTAAAATTCCCAATTCCTTCTTTTAACCAATGCAAATACTCTTCAGTACTAACATAACTAATTGTAGGTTTTGAAGTGTTTAAGTTGTTACCTTCTAAATCAGTAATAACATACAGTGGTTGCGTATTCGTTTTATATTTTGAGATCATAAAATCAGTCCATTTATCGCCAACAGTAATAATTTTATCTCCGGATTTAGTTACAAATTGCTCTTCTTTTGGCAACTCACGTTTATCATCAACATAAAGAGAAATTAATACTACATCATTTTTTAAGATTGGTAAAACAGCAGGATCAGACCAAACATTGTTTTCCATTTTTCTGCAATTTACACATGCATAACCTGTAAAATCAAGCATAATTGGTTTGTTAATTGATTTTGCATACGCAACACCATCTTCAAAATCGTGAAAAACCATAATACCGTGAGGTCCTAATTCTGCACCATCTGGCAAGCCTTTTATTTCACCAACATTACTACCAATTGAAGCAGTCGAAACTCCAAGTCCCAAAGGGCTTTCACTATACTGCATTGGAGGAGGAAATGCGCTAATTAATTTTAAAGGTGCTCCCCAAAGTCCTGGAATCAAATAAATTGTAAAAGTCAGTACTAATAAACCAAATGACAATCTTCCAACTGAAATATGATTTGATGGACTATCGTGTGGCAAAGTAATTTTTCCGAATAAATAGAATGCCAAAGTTCCAAAAATTGCAATCCAAATTGCTAAGAAAACTTCTCTTTCTAACAAATGTAATTGTAAAACCAAGTCAGCATTTGACAAGAATTTAAACGCTAAAGCCAATTCTAAAAATCCTAAAACTACTTTTACTGTATTTAACCATCCACCAGATTTTGGCAATGAGTTTAACCAACCCGGGAACATTGCAAACAGCATAAATGGTAAAGCCAATGCTGATGAAAACCCTAACATTCCAACAATTGGAGCTATTCCTCCGTTTGAAGCTGCTTCAACCAATAACGTTCCAACAATTGGTCCTGTGCATGAAAACGAAACAATTGCAAGAGCCAAAGCCATAAACAATATTCCAATTATTCCGCCTCTATCCGCTTGTTGATCTGCTTTGTTTGCCCATGAATTTGGCAGCATAATTTCAAAAGCTCCCAAGAATGACGTTGCAAAAACGATCAATATGATAAAGAAAATTAAATTGAACCAAACATCTGTAGAAAGTGCATTTAGTGCATCGGCACCAAAAATCTTAGTTACAAGTAAACCTAATACTACGTAAATAGCGATAATTGAAAGCCCGTAAATAATTGCATTTCTAATTCCTTTTGCTCTGCTTTTACTCTGTTTAGTAAAAAAGCTCACTGTCATTGGAATCATTGGAAAAACACAAGGTGTAAATAAAGCAGCAAAACCACCTAAAAAAGCTAGAAAAAATATCGACCATAAACTTCTTGATGATGATGCTAGAGCAGGAACTTCTTCTTGCGCCGAAATTGCAGCTGGGGCAGTTTTCACTTGTGTTTTTACAGTATCAACTGCAACTGGTTTTATCGTATCGACAGCTAAACCATCAACTTTAGTCTCATCTTTTTTAGCTTCGGCAACGACTGGAACTTCACTCATTTTAAAAGTGGAAGGAATCGCAATTGAGAATTTTTTATTTGAGTTGATACAAACTTCTTTACAAACCTGAAAATCAAAATCAACATCAACCGTTTTTAAATTCGGATTAATAATCGTGATTTCTTGTTCGATATGCGCTTTACCTTCAAAGAAAGTTTCGTTCACACCAAATACATCGTTAAAAGCAGTTTTGGTTTTACCTTCTTTAGCTTTTCCTACTAAGTTATAATTTCCTTTTTGATTTTTAAATGTAATTTCTAACGCAAGCGGTCCTCCTTCAGGAGTAAATTGCGAATACATATGCCAATCTTTTTCAATCGTTCCATCAAAAATTAAAACAGCATTATTTCCTGCTTTCTTTTCAATTTTAGCAGTCCACTTTACAGGTTCCAGGATTTGCGCATTTCCTTTTGCAAAAGCAAACAAGAAAAACAGTAAAAACAGAACGGACTTATTCCAGATGTTTTTATACATTATCGTTTGATGGTGTTGATTAAAGTTCATGATTGTAATTCGATTTTAAGTATTCTATTTGTGGTATTTTCGATTTTAAAGCGTTCGTCCTGTCTAATTCCAACAACCCATACAATTTGGTTGTTTGAACACAAAATCCATGTTTTTTCCTTTTCAATTAGAGATAATTTCTCGTCCTTAAAAAGTTTGCTCACTTTTTTAGACTTTCCATTCATTCCAAAAGGATGAAAAACATCTCCTTCATTCCATTTACGTAAAATCAAAGGAAACTGGATTTTTTCAGCATCGACAAATATAGCTTTATTTGAATCTATAGTTATGTGACCTACGTTACATAGCTTCAAATTTAAGGGAAAATTAACTTCTTTATCTTCTTCATTAATTTCAAACTCATCCTTCTCTTCTATTTCAGAAATGGGACTTAAAATCAATGTTTCTCTATTTTTTAGTAATCTAAATTCAGCCGAAAACACTTGTTTTCCTGACTGTCCGCCAACTAAATCATAAATATCATTCCATGCCAAAAAGCCAAATTCATTAAGCCATTGATACAAGTACGATTTATAATTAGGTAATTTTTTAAGATGATTCAAATCAAAATAAATATCATCTCCAACTTCTTTTGCTACTTGCTGATAAATCATTATTGAAGCATCTTCGACCATTTCTTGCGATTCCTGCAAGTATGATTGTGTTTTTTGGAAAGCATTCAAAAAGTTCGGATTGATTTCTTTTAGTATGGGAACTAAATCATGGCGAATTTTGTTTCTAAGGTATTTGTTCGACGCGTTACTACTATCTTCTCGCCATTCAATCTTATTTTCCTGAGCATAAGTAAGAATCTCATCTCTGGAAAAAGGCAAAAGCGGACGAATAATTTTATCATTTTCCTCGGGAATTCCAGTTAACCCGTCTAAACCAGTTCCCCTGGTTAAATTGATAATAAAAGTTTCCAAATTGTCATCGGCATGATGCGCGGTTAAAATATAATCGAAATTCTTACTTTCTAAAAGTTCATAAAACCAACTGTATCGCAACTCTCGAGCAGCAACTTGCGTTGACAATTTATAATCTTTAGCAAAAGCCTCGGTATCAAATTGAGTAATAAAAACGGGAATGTTATTTTGATCGCAATAGTTTTTAATAAAATTCTGATCGCCAAAACTCTCCAGTCCACGTAATTGAAAATTACAGTGCAAAACAGCAATTTCATATGGTAATTGTTTTAACAAATGCAACAAGACCATACTATCTAATCCTCCGCTTACTGCCAGAAATAGCTTTTTATCTCCCAAAAATGGAAATCTAGACGCAATGTGATTTTGAAATTTTGAAAACATTCGATAAATGTAAAAAATTAAATTCGATCTATTTTTAAATGAAATGTTAAGCGTATTTTTTTGTCACGAATTGCGCAATTTTTTTTTGCCACAGATTAAAAAGATTTACACAAATTTTTTAAAGTCATTTTTTGCCACGAATTACACAAATTAGCGCAAATTAATTTTAATAAAATCTAACTAAATCTGCTTAAATCATTTTAGATCTGCGTGAAACAAAATCATTTTAATCCTTTTAATCTGTGACTAACTTTTACTGCAAAACTTCATGCATTGCTTTAGCTTTTAGTAAACATTCTTCGTATTCGTTTTCGGGAATTGATTGCGATGTAATGGCACTTCCTACTGAAAACGAAACATATTTATTTTCTTGATTGTACAAAATACTCCTAATTACCACATTAAAATCAAAGTCGCCTTCTGGAGTAAAATAGCCAACAGCACCACTATACAAACCTCTTTTGGTTTCTTCCAGATTTTCGATAATTTTCATTACCGAAATCTTTGGTGCTCCTGTCATACTTCCCATTGGAAAAGTGGTTCTTAAAACATCAATTGGCGAATATTGCGGATCTAATTTTGAAGTAATAGTAGAAATCATTTGATGTACTTGCAAAAAAGAATAGATTTTACAAAGTGCTACAACTTCTACAGAACCTTTTTGAGCAGTATGCGACAAATCATTCCGAACCAAATCTGTTATCATAATATTTTCGGCACGTTCTTTTGCATCTGATGCTAAGAATTGTTTTGATTTTTCGTCTTCTAAAGGATCTAAAGATCGCTTTGAAGTTCCTTTTATAGGCTGAGAAATCAAATTTCCCTCCACTTTTTTCAGATAACGTTCCGGAGAAGCAGAAAGTAGATAATGCTTATTATTTTTAAAGAAAACCGAAAACGGAGCTTGCGAAATTGTATTTAGTTTCTGAAATTTCTCTAATGGATTTATAATCGCATTTTCGGCAAAAAATTCCATACAAAAATTAGCTTCATACATATCGCCTTTATGAATATGTTCGAGCATTTTTGTTACTTTTTCAACATATAATTCTTTTGAAATACGTTGTTGTACTTTGACTCCGCTCAGCGTGACAAAGGGTTCGGAATTACTTTCTGTAATCTCTTCAAAATCATCTTCGACCTCATCATCACAAAGTAATAAATATTGAATTTCGAGCTGATTTCCTTTTAATAAAAATATTTTTTTAGGCTGAAAAAAAAACAAATCGGGAAAATCTAAACCATCAAAATTAGCGGATTTTAAGTCTTCAACATCATTTTTTAAATCGTATGTAAGATAACCAAAAAGCCAATCTTTGGTAGTTTGTTGGTATTGTTTTAAATCTTCAAAAGCGTTATGAAAATCGGTTTTTAAAGACGTAAACGCATCCACAGCTAACACACAATCAAAACTAGAATATTCTTGCGGATACGAATTGCTATCCAAAAAAACGATTTCTCGAAATTGTTGCGACCAGCTTAAAAGTTGTTGTTTAAAATGCTCTGGATTTGAAATATGTTTATGAATGGAAACTCTCAAAAATAAATAAATTTTAGAGTCCAAAATTACGACAAAAAAAATCCTTCGATAAAGTAATACTCAAAAAATTATTGGCACACTTTTTAGTATATCGAATTAACACTTATTATTTAAATAGCTTTTTAACACAAAATCCAATATTAATAAAACCAAAAACTTTATTTATCAATCAAATTTTAAAACCTTTATGAAAACAATTGCAAAATTAGGACTAACCTTTGCAGTAATCATCGCATTACTATTTTCTTGTAAAAAAGCTGATAATTCTTCGTACGGAGAATCGGCAGATATGAAAGCTTCCGCAGACAGCACCGCGGTTTCGTCATCGGCAGCAGTAGAGCAAAAGGACAGCAAACAAAAATTTATTCGAACTGCGGATATTAAATTTAAGGTCAAAAATGTCGTCAAGTCCACTTATGCAATTGAAAACGCTACTCAAAAATTTGGTGGTTTTGTTACTTATACCAATTTACAAAGCAATATTCACGATCAGATAAAAACTAAAATTAGTCAGGATAGTACACTTGAAACTACTAAATATACGGTAGAAAATAATATTACTATTCGTGTTCCTAACACGCAACTTGATACGGTAATTAAAACAATCGCCAAACAAATTGACTTTCTAGACTTTAGAGTAATCAAGGCTGATGATGTTTCGCTAAAGATGTTAGCCAATCAGCTTTCGCAAAAAAGAAATGCTGGTACAGAAAAAAGAGTCGAAAAAGCAATTGATTCTAAGGGCAAGAAAATAAATGATATTATGGAGGCCGAAAATACTCTGGCCAATCAAAAAGAAGCTAACGACAATCGTACTATTGATAATTTGTCGTTGCAAGATCAGATTAATTTTAGCACCATCACATTACAACTTTACCAAAACGAAACGGTAAGACAAGAAACAATGGCAAGCGAAAAAAACAGCAATGCTTATAAACCAAACTTAGGTATTCAGATTATTGATTCTCTAAAAAATGGTTGGTACATTCTTGAAACATTATTTGTATTTATTATTAATCTTTGGCCGTTCATTTTGATTGGTTTAGGCGGATTTTTCCTTTACAAAAGATACTACAGAAAATAAGAAAAGTGTTAATAAAGTAGCAATTTAATACGAAAAAAATCGTTATATTTGATATAGCATTGTTATAATCCTAAAATTGGGTTATAAAGATTGTAAAATTCTCAATAGAATAGTTTTACAAATTGATTTTCATTTTATTAGAGAATTCAGATTATTAATTTTTCTATAAATAAAGTATACTTTTTTAACTCATTAAAAATCCTAAGTATTATGAAAATTGCTACTATTATTGTCCGCGTTTTGATTGGTCTTTTACTGCTTTTTGCTTCCATTAGTTTTTTCTTTCACCTAATGCCGGCTGAACCTGTAAACAATGATGATTTTAAGGCTTTTAACACTGGCCTTGTTGCTTCTAAATATTTGATGCCGTTAGCCAAGTCTGTCGAATTGATTTGCGGGATTGCTTTTGTAACGGGACGTTATGTAACTCTTGCCAATATCCTTATACTACCTATTACAATTAATATTTTGTTTATAAATTATTTTATGTCTCCGGAAAAGCTTCCTATTGCAGCTTTATTATTTTTGGCAAACATCTTCCTGATCTACAGATATTGGAATAATTACAGAACGGTTTTCACCAGATAATTTATTCACATTTAAAATAAACAAACCCGATACTCAAAAAGTATCGGGTTCCTTATTTAGCAAAAATCTCAACCTTAAAATCTCTACTAATTTACTTTATTGTGTTTTTACTTTATTGTGTTCTACCCAAACTAAGTCAGAAACTTCAAATCCAATCTCTCTAGCCTTAATCAGAAAATCGGCTTTTATACTTTCCGGAATTGTAGTCTCTCTAGAAAGTATCCACATATATTTTAAGCTTTCGCCGGCAACGAGCGCATATTTATAATTTTCTTCAACTGCAATTACATTGTATCCGGCATAAAATGGACCAAAAAAAGAAACTTTCAACATTCCAATATTTTCTTCTTTAACAAATTTTGCTTTACCAATACTTTGCTCCCATTTTTCCTTTTTAACGTCATAACCTTTATTATCGACTTTTATGGTTCCGTTATCATTTAAGGAATATTCTGCGGTAACATTGTTGAGTCCTTTTTCGTATTTAAAATCCAGTCTCGCAATTCCATACCATTTCCCTAAATATTTTGCTTTATCAAAGTTGGTGACCGCAACCGCTTTTTTAGGAATCGTTGATCCACAAGAATAAAGTGTAAGCGCAATTCCTGCTCCAAGTAAAACCGGAGCTATATATTTACTTTTCATAATGTTATCTTTTAGTTTTATAAAGATAGCATTAGATTAAAATATTTATTTTACAGAATTACAATTGCTTTTTACATTTTTTCGAACCTAAAACAGGAATTTTTTAAAAAGAAAAACCGCTACAAAATGAATTGTAGCGGTTTCCTAAATATAATTTTTACGTAAATTATACGTGTAATGCTCTATTATCTGTAGCTGCCAATGCTGCTTCTTTTACTGCTTCGGCAAAAGTTGGGTGTGCATGGCTCATTCTTGAAATATCTTCAGCAGAAGCTTTAAATTCCATTGCAGTAACAGCTTCTGCAATTAAATCTGCTGTACGAGCTCCAATCATGTGAACTCCTAAAACCTCATCAGTTTTTTTGTCAGCAATGATTTTTACAAATCCGTCAAGATCTCCACTTGCTCTTGCACGACCTAAAGCTTTAAAAGGAAAACTTCCAACTTTATATTCAACTCCAGAAGCTTTTACCTGCTCTTCAGTTTGTCCTACGGCAGCAACTTCTGGCCACGTGTAAACTACACCAGGAATTAAGTTATAATCGATATGTGGTTTTTGACCTGCTAATATCTCAGCAACCATAGTTCCTTCTTCTTCTGCTTTGTGTGCCAACATTGCTCCACGAACAACATCTCCAATTGCATAGATATTAGGAACATTAGTTTGTAAATGATCGTTTACTTCTACTTGTCCTCTGTCTGAAATTTTTACTCCGGCTTTGTCAGCGTTTAATCCGTCTGTGTAAGGACGACGACCCACAGAAACTAATGAATAATCTCCTTCAAGAGTAATTGTTTCTCCCTTTGCATTTTCAGCCTGAACCGTAACAGCATCGCCGTTTCTTTCTACTGATTTTACTTTGTGAGAAACGTAGAATTTCATTCCTTGTTTTTTCAATACTTTAGTCAATTCTTTAGACAAAGCACTATCCATTCCAGGAATGATTCTGTCCATGAATTCTACTACAGAAACCTGAGCTCCCAAACGAAGGTAAACTTGTCCAAGCTCGATTCCGATAACTCCTCCACCAATAATTACTAAGTGTTTTGGAACTTCTTTTAAAGCCAAAGCTTCAGTTGAAGTGATGATTCTTTCTTTATCAATTTTAATAAATGGTAAAGAAGATGGTTTTGAACCTGTAGCGATGACAGTATATTTTGCTTCGATAGTTTCAGATGTTCCATCAGCTTTTGCAACTGCAATGTGCGTTGCGTCTACGAAAGAACCTAAACCATTGAAAACAGTAATTTTATTTTTATCCATTAAGTAGTTGATTCCACCTACGGTTTGATCTACAACTGCTTGTTTACGCGCGATCATTTTCTCTAAATTGATTTTTACATCTCCGGAAACTTCGATTCCGTGATCTGCAAAATGAGCAATTTCAGCATAATGATGAGATGATGATAATAATGCTTTTGAAGGAATACAACCTACGTTAAGGCAAGTTCCGCCTAATGAATTATACTTTTCTACAATTGCAGTTTTGAAACCTAATTGTGCGCAACGAATTGCTGATACATATCCTCCAGGACCTGAACCTATAATGACTACGTCAAATGAACTCATAGTTTGTCTATTTTATTTTTAGCGATACAAAATTAAGGAATAAAGTTTTGTTTAAAGTTTAAATTTCAATGTTTTTTATGTGAAATTTTGAGGAAAGGTTTTACCACAAAAAGTGCTAAGATTTTGTTTTAGAATGTAAATTTTACCGCAAAGCGCGCAAAGGTTTTTCGCAAAGATTCGTTAAGTTTTATTTTTTTTAGTCTCGCAAAGTCGCGAAGTCGCAAAGTTTTTTTTAATACATGATGCTGATTGAATTGCCTCCAGCTTTAGCTGGATGGAAATATTGTCAAAATGAAAAGGCTTTAGCCGAATCTGTTTCATTTGGCTGAAGCCCTTCTCTATCTAAATTTTATTCCTCCAGCTAAAGCTGGAGGCAATTCAAAATAAAACCTTTGCGACTCTGCAACTTTGCGAGATTATTTTTAAAACCTTAGAAACTCATCTTGTGTTAGACGCACTGCTGTGCATCTACGGAAAACCTTTGTTCCTTTGCTACTATAAACCTCTGAACCTTCCTAAAAAATCACCGTCGAATTCTTTACTTCGCTAATCATAAACATACTTTGTGTACTGCCGATATGCTGTAAAGAGGTAAGTTTTGTGACCAGAAATTCTCTGTATTCTTCCATATCTTTTACTAGTACTTTCAGGATATAATCGTAATCGCCACTTACGTGATGACATTCCAGTACTTCGTTGAGTTTAATGACTTCACTTTCGAATTTAGTTAGGAATTCTTTGGTATGCTGAATGAGTTTTAAATGACAGAAAACAACGAATCCTTTGTCTATTTTGGTCTTATCAACCAATGCTACGTAGTTTTTGATAATTCCTTCGCGCTCTAGTTTTTTTATTCTTTCATAAACTGCTGTTACGGAAAGATTGAGTTTTAAGGACAATTCTTTGGTTGTTTTTTTACTATCGGTTTGTAGTAAAACGAGAAGTTTTTTATCTGTGACGTCTAAAATCATTTTTGTGGTATTTGAAGTGAAAAAAAATCTAGCAAATTGGGTTTCGTTATTCAAATTTAGAATAATAATCTTTATAAATAAGTTTTAATAGTTTTAAAATCTAATTATAATCCTCATGCTTGATTAATTTTCTAATTATCTGTTATTTTGAAAAGAATTTCTTTAAAAATGAGAGTCTTAGCCCTGATAGAAGTGGAAATCCTTTTGTGCCGGCGTTCGGCACAAAAGATTGAAACGGATAGCAGGAAATAGCTCCTAAACAATAATACTAACTATGAGGATGAGATTGCTTCGTTCCTCGCAATGACATAAAAATGAAAGACTTTAACCCGGCTGACAAAATTCAGGATTTGCA
>NZ_JPRK01000022.1 GCF_000832125.1 Flavobacterium hibernum
CTCTTCGACTTCGCTCAGAGTGACAAAATAATTATTAATTATTAATTATCAATTGTTAATTAAACTTTTACGTGTCCCCAGTTTTCGCCACTAGCAATTCTGCGTATTTGCATTTCGCTTACGCCAAATTGTTTAGCGATCATTTTAAGACGTGTTTTTTGTTCTGGTCTGGCAAGGATTTTCTTGATTAACATCACTTTTGTAGTGGTTAATTTTCGTCCATCGGCTTTTAAGTTGTGTTCAATTAGATTTTTTTTGGCCTGAATCACGCGTGGGCTTTTACGACTGTGTGCCATCATCTCGGCTTTTGTTGCCCAGCGTAAATTACTTATATCGTCGTTACTTCTGTTGTAATCCATATGAAGAACATAAGTTTGTTCTTCTGATTCTTTTGGAATAAAATATTGCGCAACTAATTTGTATAAAAACAGGTATTTGTTGACAATTTTATCGTCTTTTTTGACCTTAAATCTAAAAGTTGGATATCCGTCGCTCAAACCACCTTTTAGGAGGCGTCCGTTTTCAATTTCATCTGAAAAACTTATGAGGCGACCTCTATTTGAAATTGCGTATCTAAGTTGTAATGAGGCGTTTATTTCTATTTCTTTGAATTCTTCTTGAGGATAAAATCTGTTTTGTGGCATTTTCTTTTACATTTGATTTTTTGATTCTCAAAGATAAAGAATAAAGAAAAATAGAATACTATCGCGCTGGTTCTGAACTATCACATTTATGATTCTTATAACGCTAATTTAACTTTTTTAAGAACTTTTTTAGCATTTGAAAACCTAGTTAGCGACCGAAAATTGCGAATCGTAGAGGTTTTTGTAATAACCGTCGACTTTATTCAGTAATTCCTGATGTGTTCCTTGCTCTACAATTAGACCTTTATCCATAACCACAATTTTATCAGCATTTACAATTGTTGCCAAGCGGTGCGCTATAATAATCGAAGTTCTTCCTTTGGTAATAGTTTCGGTCGCACGCTGAATCAATTCTTCAGAATAAGTATCGATTGATGAGGTGGCTTCATCTAAAATTAAAATACTCGGATTACTTACATACGAACGCAAAAAGGCAATCAACTGTCGTTGTCCAGACGAAAGCATCACACCGCGTTCTTTTACATCAAAATCATAACCATCGGGCAAACTCATGATAAACTCATGAACACCAATTTTTTTGGCAGCATCAAGAACTTTCTCACGCGTAATTTCGGGATTATGCAAAGTGATATTGTTGTAAATCGTATCGGCAAATAAAAAGACATCTTGCAAAACCACTGCAATTTGTTTTCTTAATGAAGCCAATGTATAGTTTTCGATATTTTGTCCGTCAATAAAAATGGTTCCGCTATTAATCTCGTAGAAACGATTCAATAAGTTAATAATTGTCGATTTTCCTGCACCGGTCGAACCTACAATCGCAATCGTTTGTCCAGAAGCTACAGATAAATCGATACCTTTAATCACTTCCTCTTCCGGAATATAACTAAAACGTACATCCTTAAATTCAATACTTCCTTCAAAAACCGGAGCTTCAAGAGTTCCCGTATCCTGAATATGATCTTGAGTGTCAATAATGTCAAAAACACGATTGGCAGCAATCATTCCTAGTTGCATCTCGTTAAATTTATCTGCAATCTGACGCAACGGATTAAACAACATTCCGATAAACATGGTATAAGAGAACAAATCTCCAAAAGTTGTAAAATGATCACCGTTTAGGATTTTAAAACCTCCATAAACCACCACTAATCCTAAAGTAATAGACGAAATAATATCTGCAATAGGAAAGAATATTGAGTTGTATAAAATTGTTTTTATCCAAGCGACACGATGTTTATTGTTGATTTCTTTGAAGTTTTCGGCCTCAACTTTTTCACGGTTAAAAAGCTGAACAATCTTCATACCTGTAACACGTTCTTGTACAAAAGAGTTCATATTAGCAATTTGTGTACGAACTTCCTCAAAAGCAACCTGCATTTTGCGCTGAAAAATTCTAGTGATAAAAACCAAAATAGGCATGGCAACCACTACAATCCAAGTCAGTTTCCAGTTCATGTAAAACATAAAAATCAGTACAACAAGCATTTTCATCAAGTCGCTAATAATCATAAACAAACCTTGACTAAAGATACGTGCGATCGATTCAATGTCTGATACAGATCTGGTTACCAATTGTCCTACAGGAACCAAATCAAAATATTTCATTCTAAAACTTAAAATATGTTTAAAAAGTTTCGTACGAATATCTTTTACAATGTCTTGCCCCAACCAATTGGCCCAATACACAAAGTAAAACTGAGAGAAAACTTCGAACAAAAGAACAATGCCCATTAAAATGATGTACATCAATAAACCTTCTTTATCGTGCGTTTTAATATAGCCGTCAACCGTTTGTTTTAATAAGTAAGGACGAAGTGCAGCAAAAATCGACAAAGAAATTGCAAAAATAATAACGCCATAATAACGCCATTTATATGGTTTTGTATATTTTAAAATTCGTTTGAATAATCCGGTATCAAATGCTTTTGCTTTCATTTATTTTTTAGGAGCTATTCCTGCTTTTCGTTACAAGTTTTTCTCAAAAATGGGTTTTTGTATTATTTTTATAAAGCTTCCGTTGGTCGCTTCATAAAAACACAAAAACTACATTTTTTTCAAAAAAGCTTTTCACTGCAATCAGGGCTATTTTATGATGTAATCGTATTTTATTTCGGTTAAATATAATCCGTGTGCCGGAACCGAAAAACCGGCTTTTTCTCTGCTTTTACTAGCAATAATATTTTCAAAATCTGCCAGAGAAATTTTATGAAGACCTATATTTACTAAAGTTCCAACAATAGAACGAACCATATTTCTTAAAAATCTATTGGCCGAAATTGTAAAAATTAGTGTATTGTTTTCCTGTTTCCAATGCGCTTCAAATATGGTACAATCAAAAGTATTTACATCTGTATTTACTTTCGAGAAACATTGAAAATCGGTGTGATTCAACAAAATTTTAGCAGCTTCATTCATCAAAGCTACATCTAATTTTTGATTAAAATACCAGCTAAATTCCTGTAAAAACGGATTTTTAACAGTATTGATATGATATTCATATGTTCTTTTTGTAGCATCAAATCGGCAATGTGCGTCGTCTTTTACCAAAATAATGTCAAAAATGGCAATGTCCTTTGGTAAATATGAATTGAGTTTATGTATCAAACTAGGAACATCAAGCGAAGTTTCGACATCAAAATGTCCGTACATTTCCTGTGCATGAACACCAGTGTCAGTTCTTCCGGCACCCATAACATTTATAGGAGCATTTAATAAAACAGAAAGCGCTTTGTTTAAAGTTTCCTGAACAGAAGATGCATTGGGCTGAAATTGCCAACCATGATAATGTGTTCCGTTATATGCAAATTGAATAAAATATCTCAAGGTGAAGGTTCAAAGGTTCAGAGATGCAAAGGTACAAAGAATTTTTTCTTTATGGGTTCAAAGTAACAAAGGGGCAAAGGTTCAAAGGTTTTTTGCGATACTTGAGTAGGTGAATTTTATAGATGTTTATGCCTGATAGGTTTTTAAAACCTGTCAGGTGAATAATGAACAGATATAAAAGGTCTTGCTATACTTTTGAAAAAAGTTGGTTTCTGTAAGTCTGATTAATGAAACCTATGAACCTTTGTATCTCTGAGCCTTTGCACCTTCTTAAAAACTGTTAACGTCCAAAATACCAATCATAGTTTATTCACTGAAAAATCGTGTCAGAAATTGACAATTCCAACGATTTAACTAGAGCTTATTTTTAACATAATTTATGAAAAATTGGCAAATGTTAATTTTGAAAATATTTTATTTTAACAGGAAATATTTCTATTATGTTTGTAGTCTAATAAATCAAAAACTATGAATGAAATTACTTCTTATTGGTGGATAATTTTAATCTTATTCTCCATTATTTTTTACAAATTTATTTTGCGCGTTTTCTTTGGAATGGTAATGGTTCCCGAAGATAAAATTGGTTTAGTGACCAAAAAATTCGTTTTGTTTGGAGCCGATAGGTCGCTTCCGGATGGTCGTATTATTGCGACAAAAGGAGAAGCAGGTTATCAGGCGCAAACTTTAGCTCCGGGTTTATACTGGGGAATGTGGATCTGGCAATATTCAATCGATATGACTGGATTTACAATTATTCCGGAAGGAAAAATTGGATTGGTTTTAAGTAAAGATGGACAAGAAATTCCTACTGGACGAATCTTGGCCAGAAGAATTGAAAGTGACAATTTTCAGGATGCTACCGCATTCTTAAACAATGGTGGACAAAAAGGTCGTCAGACGGCATTTATTACAACAGGTTCTTATCGTATTAATACCTTTTTATTCGAGATCGTAATTGCAGATCAAGTTAAGATCTACGAGAATATGATTGGTATTGTAACTGCTCTGGATGGAGAGCCAATTCCGCAAGGACAAATTGCAGGTAAATTTGTTGAAGGACATAATAACTTTCAGGATTTTGACCAGTTTTTAGGCAAAGGTGGTAACCGTGGATTACAGCCTCAGGTAATGTTGGCGGGTTCTTATTATATTAATACATGGGGAATTTTAATTGAACAAAACCCAATGACAGATGTGCCAATTGGATATGTTGGAGTCGTAATTTCATATATTGGTGAAGACGGACAAGACGTAACAGGAGATACGTTTAAACACGGAAATATTGTTTCAAAAGGGCAACGTGGTGTCTGGATGGAGCCTTTTGGACCTGGAAAATATGCTCTGAATAAGTACACGACAAAACTAGAACCAGTTCCAACAACAAACTTGGTTTTAAACTGGGCAAATGCCAGAAGCGAGTCGCATGATTTAGATAAAAACTTATCTACAATTACCGTTCGTTCAAAAGATGGTTTCCCTTTTAATCTGGACGTTGCACAAATTATTCACGTTCCGGCTGCCGAGGCGCCAAAAGTAATTGCGCGTTTTGGAAGCATGAACAACTTGGTTTCTCAGGTTCTAGAGCCTACAATTGGTAACTATTTTAGAAACTCGGCTCAGGATAGCGATGTAATTTCTTTTTTGTCAACTAGAAAAGAGCGTCAGGAATCTGCTAAAAACCATATCAAGTTAGTACTTGATGAATATAACGTAAACGCTGTTGATACATTAATTGGAGATATTGTTCCGCCAGATTCATTGATGAAAACTTTAACGGATAGAAAATTAGCCGAAGAAGAGCAAAAAACCTATCAAACTCAAAGAATGGCGCAGGAACAGCGTCAGGGAATGGAAAAAGAGACGGCAATTGCAGATATGCAAAAAGAAATTGTTAGAGCATCTCAAAGTGTTGAAATTGCGCAACGTACTGCTGATGCAACCGTCAAGAAAGCAGAAGGTGATGCAACAAGTTTAAAACTGAATGTAAACGCTGAAGCCGAAGCAACAAAAATGCGTGCAAATGCCGAAGCTGAAGCTACAAAAGCAAGGGCAGGAGCACAGGCAGAAGCAACGAAGCTAAACGCAAGTGCTGAAGCTGAACGAATCTCAAAAACTGGTTTGGCAGAAGCAGAAAAAATTATGGCAATTGGTAAATCGACTGCCGAATCGTACCAACTTCAAGTTAGCGCAATGGGTGGTGATAACTTTACCCGATATAAAGTAACCGAAGAAATTGGTAAAGGAAATATCAAAGTAATTCCGGATGTTTTGATTTCAGGAAATGGCGGCTCTGATGGATCAATCAGCGGTTTATTAGGATTAAAATTAATGGAAATGATGGATACAAAAGATTCGAAAGATTTAAAAAATCCTAAGAAATAATAATTGTTGTAAAATGTTAGATGTGAAATGTAAAACACATCGTATATCGTACAGACGCACTGTTGTGCGTCTAACTCAAAGTTTTGAATCCGGTCTGCACCTGCAGATCGGATTTTTTATATGAAAAAAAACTTAGAACCTTAGCGCCTCAGAATCTTAGCACCTTTAAAAAAACCTTAGTACCTTTGCGCCTCTGAATCTTTGCCCCTTAAAAAAAGAATGAAAAAAATCCTATTACTTTCCGATACTCACAGTCATATTGACGATACTATTTTAAAATATGTAAATCAGGCCGATGAAGTTTGGCATGCTGGAGATATTGGAGATTTGCATGTTACAGATACTATAAAAAAGTTAAAACCTTTGCGTTGTGTTTATGGTAATATTGATGATGCGCAGGCAAGATTAGAATTTCCGTTGCACAATCGATTTATGTGTGAAAATGTTTCGGTTTGGATAACGCATATTGGTGGATATCCGGGAAAATATAATCCTGCTATAAGAGAAGAGATGACGTCAAATCCGCCTAAATTATTTATTTGCGGGCATTCACATATTTTGAAAGTGATGTTTGATAAAAAGAATAATTTATTGCATATGAATCCAGGTGCCGCAGGAAAAAGCGGATTTCATCAAGTTCGAACCATGTTACGATTTGTAATTGACGATGATAAAATAAAAGATCTGGAAATTGTTGAAATAGGGAAAAAATAATTTTGTCTAATGAGGAATTGGGACTTGAATTTTAATCGAAGTTCCCTCGTTAGGTTTTGAATTAATAGTGATGCTTCCTTTGTATTTTTTAATTCGGGCTCTAATTCGGTTCAGGCCAAAACCTTCGACTTCTTTAAGTTTTTCCGTCTTAAAACCTATTCCATTATCGTGAATCATAATTGTAAATTGATTTTGTTTTTCAGATAATGTAATGTGTGCTTTTTTTGCGTCACTGTGTTTTATAATATTATTGAACAGTTCGGTTATAATAAAATAAAGCTTCATCTCAAATTTTTCACTATATCTTTTTTCGGTTGAAATGGTGCTTGAAAATTTAAATTTTAAACTTGAGTTTGATATTCTTTCGCATAAGTCTTCCAATGCATAAATTAATCCAAAACGAACTAAGAGTGTCGGAACCAAGTCGTGCGACATGTCGCGTAATAAATCGTGAGCTTCTTCGAGAATAGCTTTAGCCTTCCTGATTTCTTCAGATTTTATGTTATTTTGTGTCGTATAAACATTCAAATGAAGTCCAACAGAAGAGAGTAAGGAATTAATGTTGTCGTGCAAAAAAGAGGCGATTTTTTTATGTTCAATTTCTTGACTATCAATACCTGCATTAATTACATTTAGAAGTATTTTTTGCTTCGTGTCTTTTCTTTTTATCGTTTGTTTTAGTTTGTTATTTTGATAGAAAAAAAAGAATAAAATAAACACTAAGATGGTGAGTACTATAGATAAACTGAGTGTTTCTTTGCTTTTAAATTTTTCAGTATGATGAATTTCTGAAGTATTGTGTTTTTGCAGATTTTCAGAGAAGTTAATCTTTGTTTCAGAAGTAACTGTTTTTTTCTGACCAAAAGCAATGCTTGCAGAAATGAAAAAAAATGATAAAATAAAAGTTCGGAAAATTGACATAAAACATATGAATTATAGATACGGTTTTCTGATTGATTTAAGGATTTATCAGGTTGTTTTTTAAAGCATATTTTACAAGACCAATTGTATTTTTGGTTTGTAATTTTTTCATGATATTTTTTCGATGAGTTTCAACGGTGTGTGTACTAATAAAAAGTTGTTCGCTTATTTCTTTGCCACTATATTCTAGTGAAATTAAAGTAACAATTTCAATTTCTCTAGCGCTTAAAATTGGGTTTTCGATGTAATGATTTCTGTTAAGTTTAGGATTGTTATGAGTAAAACTATTGAAAATTTTTTCTCGAACAGTGTCGCAGAAATATTCTTGACCTAGATGCACGGTTTCTATAGCTTTAATGATGTTTTCGCCAGCGCATTTTTTAGTTAGATAACCTTTTGCGCCCAGTTTCATAACTTCTTTTATGATTTTGAGATCGTCATAACTAGACAAGATGATTATATTGCACGGAAATTTTTTTTGACTGAATTCTTTAAGTACTTCTATTCCATCTTTTTTAGGCATACTAATATCCAGAACTAAGATGTTTGCATTGTTTGCAATAACGTCATCATAAATATTGATTCCATCCTGAGAACTGCCAACAACTTCAAAATTTGTAACGGTCTGCAGTAAATTAGTAAGTCCATCAATAAGTACCTGATGATCATCGGCAAGATGAATCCTTATTTTGTTCTTCATGATTTTTTATGGTATTTCATGCAAAATTATGAAGGAATGAGGGCAGAAGTTACCTGTATAAGCTTAATTTATGATTGAATAAGACACAAAAAAACCCGAATTATAAAATTCGGGTTCTCTTCGCACAAAAAACTTAAGTTTATAGGTTTATCTCAAACGATCTACAGATTTTACAAGATCTTCGTCCTTTTTGATGGCCTTATTAGCTAATACTAATAATACGATAGCAACAATAGGTAGAAACATCCCAATACCTTTCTCAGACACAACTGCTGTTGCGTCTCCAGATAAATTTAGAGAGCGATATACAAATAATCCTAATAAAATTAAATTTAATATTATGTTCAGTCTGCCCATCACAAACTGATTTTGTCTTTTTTTGTATGAAATGATACTAATGATTGTAAGCATAGTGCTTAAGCCAACAATTACAGTGTAAATTGGATCTTGATTAAAATAGAATGGTGTTCCTGTTTTTAATGTCCATAAAGGAATAAAAAGCATTAAAACACTTGTTGCTATAAATGCAAGAATTAAATATACTGTTTGAATTCGTTGTATCATTTTGTAAAATTGTTTTACAAAAATATATTTTCTTTTTTTAAAATACTATTGTCTGATTAAATTTTATTCGTATTATTGCATCATAATACCGTAAGCACTTCATACTGCGGGCAATTGAAAAAAAATATCTACCTATTCTTTTTACAGTTTTTCCTTTAAAATAATTAAATTCATAGAACATTCATGTTTGATATTTCTGCATTAAAAGAAATGAAGCTTGCTGAGCTTCAAGAAATAGCTAAGTTAGCTAAAACTATAAAGTTTAATGGCGTTAAAAAAGAGACTTTAATAAGTCAGATTTTAGCACATCAAGAAACGACTGTTGCGCCGCCAGTTAATGCTGTGGCTGATATTGTAGAAGACGATAAGCCAAAAAGAGCCAGAATAGTTCCAGCAAAAAAAGTGGCTATTGCAAAAAATGCGCCTGTCTTAGAATTTGATAATGTTGAGGAAGCTCCTGAGAAAATTGAAACTCCCGTAGCTCCAGAAAGGACTCCAAAAATTAAAGCTGCTCCAGCCGTTAAGGCAACTCCGGTAGCTCAGGAAAATCAAGAGAATAAGGAAGTAGAGAAAAAGGGACCAAAAATTGTAAAGTTTAGTAAATCAGCTTACGAAAAAAAGGTTGCTCTGCAAAAAGAAAAAGAAGCTTCTAAGGAAGTAGTTGCTGACGAAGTTGGAGAAAATATCATAACTCCTGTAGCGACAACAGAAACAGAAAAAAAGGAAATCGTTGAAAAAACAGAAGGTTCTGCTCCTGTAAAAAAGATGAATCCAAATCAGAATAAAGCCCAAAATCCAAATCCGAATCAAAACCCAAATCAGAATCCAAACGGGAATGCTAACGGAAACGGAAATAACGGGAATCAAAATCCAAATCATAAAAATAAAAAAAGTAATTTCAGAGATTCAGACTTTGAGTTCGATGGAATTATTGAAAGTGAAGGTGTTCTTGAAATGATGCCTGACGGTTACGGATTCTTGCGTTCATCAGATTATAATTATTTAGCATCTCCAGATGATATTTATTTATCAACTTCACAAATTAGATTGTTTGGTCTTAAAACCGGAGATACAGTAAAAGGAGTGGTTCGTCCTCCTAAAGAAGGCGAAAAGTTTTTCCCTTTGGTTCGTGTACTAAAAATAAATGGTCACGACCCGCAAGTAGTTCGCGATAGAGTTTCTTTTGAACACTTGACACCAGTTTTCCCTTCTGAAAAATTCAAATTAGCCGAAAAAGGCAGTTCAGTTTCAACTCGCATTATCGATTTATTTTCTCCAATCGGGAAAGGTCAGCGTGGTATGATTGTAGCGCAGCCTAAAACTGGTAAAACAATGTTATTAAAGGACATTGCAAATGCAATCGCTGCAAATCACCCTGAAGTTTATCTTATCGTTCTTTTGATTGATGAGCGTCCTGAAGAGGTTACAGATATGCAACGTAGTGTTCGTGGAGAAGTTATTGCTTCTACATTTGATAGAGAACCACAAGAACACGTAAAAATTGCCAATATTGTTCTTGAAAAAGCAAAACGTTTGGTAGAATGTGGTCATGATGTAGTTATCCTATTAGATTCTATTACACGTTTAGCAAGAGCTTACAATACAGTTCAGCCTGCTTCTGGAAAAGTTTTAAGTGGTGGTGTTGATGCTAATGCATTGCAAAAACCAAAACGTTTCTTTGGAGCTGCAAGAAATGTAGAAAACGGTGGTTCGTTAAGTATCATTGCAACTGCATTAACAGAAACTGGTTCTAAAATGGATGAGGTTATCTTTGAAGAATTTAAAGGTACTGGTAACATGGAATTACAATTGGATCGTAAAATCGCCAACAAACGTATTTTCCCTGCAATCGATCTTACTTCGTCAAGTACACGTCGTGATGATTTATTATTAGACGAGAAAACGTTACAAAGAATGTGGATTATGCGTAAATATCTATCAGATATGAACCCAGTTGAATCTATGGATTTTGTAAACGAACGCTTTAAGAAAACAAGAAATAACGAAGAGTTTTTGATTTCTATGAATGACTAAGATAGGTATAGAGGTTCAAAGTTGCAAAGGGACTTAGGTTTTTTTGCTTTGAGAGTATATACCACTATAAATAAAAAAAGGATGAGTTTTGATAAACTCATCCTTTTTTTATTTTTGATTTTTCATTTTAGTGACTTAATTGTTAGGTTTTAAGTTTCTATTGCAGTTGTTAAAAGAAATCTTTGAACCTTTGCAACTTTGTACCTCTGTACCTAAAAAATTAAGAACCTATTTCTTGTCAACCACAGGTCTATTCTCTCTGTTTGCCAAATCCCATGCAATAACAAAAGCTAATTTTGTTCTTTTAGTTAAAGCGTCGTATTCGATTTTTTCAGGTTCGTCGCCTTTTTGGTGATAATCTTCGTGAACTCCGTTGAATAAGAAAACAGCAGGAATACCATGTTTTGCAAAGTTATAATGATCAGAACGCTCATAAAAATGATTTGGATCTTTAGGGTCATTAAATTTAAAATCTAAATCTAATTTCGTGTATTTTTCATTTTGAGCCACTACAATATTGTGTAAATCAGAAGATAATCTATCAGCACCAATTACATATACATAATTGTTTGTATTAGCATGCTCTACATCGCGACGACCAATCATATCAATATTAATATCAGTAATGGTGTTGGCAATTGGAAACAAAGGATTTTCAGAGTAATAACGTGATCCGTGCAAACCATGTTCTTCGCCAGTAACGTGTAAGAAAAGAATAGAACGTTTTGGTCCGTGTCCTTCCTTTTTAGCTTTTGCAAAAGCTTTCGCCATTTCGATTACAGCAACAGTTCCGGAACCATCATCATCGGCACCATTATATACATCGCCATTTTTTATACCAACGTGATCGTAATGTGCAGAGATTACTAAAACTTCATCTGGTTTTTCAGAACCTTCAATATAGGCCCAGATATTCTCAGAATCAGGTAAGTTCTCATTACGTCTGGCATTCAAGAAAGAAGCAGGAATGTGTTGGTAATAATCTGTTGCTCCTTTTGGGAAAGAGATTCCACTTTTTTTGTATTGCTCGATCATATAGAGACCTGCTTTCTTTTGTCCTTTAGAGCCTGTTTCGCGACCTTCCATTTCATCAGAAGCAACAACGTATAACATTGTTTTTAGATCTTTTTCGCTAATGGCTTGTATGTATTTACTTGGGTCTGAATTATCTTTTGAGGTAACTGACTGCGTATTTTTACAAGAAAATGCAGAACCAATTAATAATAAGAGTATGATTTTTTTCATATTTATTAGTGTAAATTAATGAATGTGTATAACATATAGAATGTTAGTAAAAATAGCGTAAAAAAGAAGTTGATAAAGAATAATATCATACTTTTTATAAAAGAGACAATTCTTGACTCGCCATAAAATCTATGATGAGCAGGAAAAAAATAATAAAATGCCCATAGTACTCCAACAAAGGTGATTATATTAACTATAGCATTAATAAAGGTACTGTTTATTAATTGTGCTATTCTTTCCAGAGAAAATAGAATCAAAAATACGAGTAATAAAAACGAAAAATAATGTAGTGTAAATATACCGTGGTCAAAGTAATACCAGCGCTTTTTACTGTGAAAAATCCACAAAAAGAAAGCAAAAAACGGCATGATAACAAACAGAACCTTAGGTAAATTATGTACAAAAGATTCTATGAATTTTTCGATAATTTGCTTTTTAGTGTTAGTCTCCGTTACGTGGACAGCTTTCTCTTGAAGCCAGTATTGAAATTGGTTAAGTTTTTCTTCTTCTTTCCCATATTTTTGTATGGAATCGATTTCTTTCATTGTTTTGAAGTGAAAATAGGACTTATCTAGTGTTTTCGATTTTAAATATGATTTTTCATCCCAGCTTTTTTTCTCTTTTTTATCTACTTTTTCGAAATTTGATGTAATTTCTTTTTCACCTTTTGTCAGGTCCTCACTTATATGACTTGGAAATAATGCAATTAAAAGAAAGGTTACAAAACTTATAAAAATGTAAAGTCTAACCGGTGCCAAATAAGATAAACGTTTTCCCGAAAGATATTCTTTAGTTAAAGTTGAAGGTTTAAAAAGAAGGTTTTTTATGGTTTTCCAGAATGCGTTTTCATAATGCGTCAAATCTTCAAAGAAGTGTATGAATAAATGATGAAATGTTTTTCTGCTGTCTGTATTTTCTTGACCACAATTTGGACAATATTTTTGTTCTACAACGTGCCTGCAATTCAAACAGGTTTTGTCTTTTCTAATCGGACTGTGTGACATTAGTTATTTAAGTTGGTTTAATTTTGGTTGTTTTTTTGACTGTTTATGTTTTAAATGGATTTGTTTTTTTTGCCACGAATTTCACGAATAAGCACGAATTAATTTTATTGAAAATCAGCGTAAATCTGTTTAAATCCGTAATATCTGCGTGCCATTCACATCAATTAATTTTACTTTTTCAAGACTTCATTTAAGAAAAGTTGTAAATGCTCAAATGATCTTTTTGCAGCAACTGGATTATAGGCAGCTCCTTTAGAGTTATCGCTCCCAGCTTCGGGATTTGTAAACGAGTGAACAGCATTTGCGTAATAAATCATTTGCCAGTCGGCTTTAGAATCTCTCATTTCCTGTTGAAAAGCTGTAATTTCTGCTGCCGATTCAAACGGATCATCGGCACCATGACAAACCAGCACTTTTGTAGTAATTGGTTCAACAGGTCGAGTTGCATCTTTGCCTAATCCGCCATGAAACGAAACAACACCTTTTAGATTCAAGTGTCCTCGTGCCGCCTCAAGAACTCCAGTTCCTCCAAAGCAATATCCTATTGCGACAATATTATCAGGATTTGCGCCAGATTTTATTAATTCCTGCAAAGCTGCATTAATGCGTTTTTGATAAATTTCGTAGTTCTTTTTATAGTAACCGGCTTGTTTTCCTGCTTCGGCAGTGTTTTTTGGGTAATTTCCTTCGCCATAAATATCAGCGATAAAAACATTGTAGCCTAATTTTGATAAATTCTCCGCAATATCTTTTGATGCTTTATCAATTCCTAACCAAGCCGGCAAAAGTAAAATTCCAGGATTTTGACTGCTTTTTTTGACTGCTTTTACAAATAATCCATTTAAGGCCTGCGAACCATCAGTATATTTTACAGGTTTTAATTGTGCATTGATAGTATTAGAAAACAAGATTGTAGCAAATAAGAGAATAGCTGAATTTTTCATAGTTTCACAATTTTTAACAAATATCAGAAATAAAATGTTACAAAAAAACCTCGAATTGTATTTATTCGAGGTTTCTTTTTGCTGTTTTTATGATTATTCTATAAAGTAATATTTCGTTTAAAGGCACAACCTAATTCAATAATAGAATCTGTTTTGGCAATACCCGGAATACCATCTATTTTTTCGTAAAGGATTCTTCGCATGTGTTCATGATTCTTCGCAATGATTTTGATATAAAGTGTAAATGAACCCGTTACATAATAACATTCCGTAATTTCAGGAATATCCTTTAAGGCTTCAATAATTCGATCAGAATCAGAATCTTTATTTAGGGTAATACCAGTAAAAGAAGCCCAGTCGTAACCAATCTTTTTTTCTTGAATAATAGGTTTTATACCACCAATAACACCTTGCTCAATCATTCTGTTAATACGTTGGTGCACCATAGTGTTTGATATCTTTAAATTAGCAGCAATTGCAGAAAAAGCCATTCTGCCATCTTTTTCTAATTCTTTAATGATGCTAATATCAAATTCGTCTAATATATCCATTGTTTGAGATTGGGTTAATTATTTTCGGATTTATAAAAGTAATTATTTTTTTTAATTAATAAGGGATAAAATGATGCTCTTGACGATTAAATTGACTTTTTTTAAGTTTTAAAATTTATTTTTTGACTTTTAAAACAAAAATTAAAGTCAAAACAAGTGTTTTATGGCCTGATAAATAATAATTTTTAATACTTTTGTACTTTGAAAAGAATTAAAAGAAATAAATCATGATTCATACTGAAAATAACCTTTCGTCAAAATCAGAAGTTTTGATTGAAAAAGAAAATAAATACGGAGCTCACAATTATCATCCGCTTCCGGTTGTATTAGAAAGAGGAGAAGGAGTATATGTTTGGGACGTAGACGGAAAAAAATATTATGATTTTTTATCTGCATATTCTGCCGTAAATCAAGGACATTGCCATCCTAAAATTGTAAAAGCAATGGTAGATCAGGCACAAAAACTTACGTTGACTTCGCGTGCTTTTTACAACGATAAATTAGGAAATTACGAAGAGTTTGTAACCAAGTTCTTTGGGTTTGATAAAGTTCTGCCAATGAATACGGGCGCTGAAGCTGTAGAAACAGCTCTTAAAGTTTGCCGTAAATGGGCTTATGAAGTAAAAGGCATTCCAGAGAATCAAGCACAAATTATTGTTTGCGAGAATAATTTTCATGGAAGAACGACAACTATTATTTCATTTTCGAATGATGAAACTGCGCGTAAAAACTTTGGTCCGTTTACAGATGGATTTATAAAAATAGAATACGATAATCTTGAAGCACTTGAAAAAGCTTTAGAATCATCAAAAAATATAGCAGGATTTTTGGTTGAACCAATTCAGGGAGAAGCTGGAGTTTATGTGCCATCTGAAGGATATTTAGCAAAAGCCAAAGCCTTGTGCGAGAAACATAATGTTTTGTTTATTGCAGATGAGGTTCAGACTGGAATTGCGCGTACAGGAAAATTATTAGCAGTACATCACGAGAATGTTCAGCCTGATATTTTAATTTTGGGTAAAGCGATTTCGGGCGGAGTTTATCCGGTTTCGGCAGTTTTGTGTAATGACGAGATTATGAATGTCATTAAACCAGGTCAACACGGATCTACTTTTGGTGGAAATCCTGTTGCTGCTGCTGTTGCAATTGCTGCGCTTGAAGTAATTAAAGAAGAGAATCTAGCTGAAAATGCTGAACGTTTAGGAATCATTTTAAGAAAAGGTTTAAATGAAATTGCAGAGCGTAACAACTTAATCACATTGGTACGTGGTAAAGGATTGTTGAATGCGATTGTTATTAATTGCGGTGAAGACTCAGATTTGGCTTGGGAAATTTGCCTAAGATTTAGAGACAACGGATTATTGGCAAAACCAACTCACGGAAACAAAATCAGGTTAGCACCACCATTGGTTATGACCGAAGCTCAAATTCAGGAATGTCTTGAAATTATTGAGAAGTCATTGAATGATTTTAGAGATTAAATTAAAATATACGCGGTTAAGTTTTTTCACGCTCCCGATGGCTATCGGGATTGCAGATTAAGCAGATTTTTATTCTAATCTATTTAATCCTTTAATCTGTGGCATAAAACAGATTGCTATGTTTTTTTAAATAAATGAAATGCCTTTTTTAAGTTTGCAGAATCTATGATTCTATGTGTTTAAAAAATGAAATGATTATTTTACTTATCTTTATTATATAAAAAGGCGACTGTAGTAAAACAATCGCCTTCTGGTTATAATTACTTAAAATATCAAAAAAAGTAACTATTTCTTTGAGCCAATGCATATCATGCATTGGCTCATTTTATTTTAAAACCTAACTTTTTTAAGTTCCCACAAAGTTTGGATAAAAGTATCAACGTCTTGTGTAGTATTGTAAAATGCCAAAGATGGACGAACAGTAGTTTCAACTCCCATTCTTCTCAAAATAGGTTGCGCACAATGATGTCCCGTTCTTACTGCAACACCTTCTTTATTTAAAGCCTGACCAACATGATCGTTAGAATATCCTTGCAGATTAAAAGAAAGTACACTTGCTTTATTAGCAGCAGTTCCTATCAATCGCACGCCCGGAATTTCTTTTAGCAATTTTGTAGCATATTCCAGTAATTGGTGTTCATATTGACCAATGTTTTCGATTCCTAGTTTAGTTACATAATCTATTGCTGCTCCAAGACCAATAGCATCGGCTATATTTCCCGTTCCGGCTTCGAAACGATTGGGTGCTTTGTGGTATTTTATTTCCTCAAAAGTAACATCCTGAATCATGTTTCCACCAGATTGATAAGGTTGCATTTCGTTTAGCAAATCTTCTTTTCCGTACAAAGCTCCAATTCCCGTTGGTCCAAAAAGTTTATGTCCTGAAAAGACCAGAAAATCCGGATTTAGGTTCTGAACATCAACTTTCATGTGCGAAACGGATTGTGCACCATCTATTAAAACTTTTGCTCCGGCAGCATGTGCCATTTCAACAATTTGTTTAGCAGGAGTTACCGTTCCAAGTGCGTTTGAAACTTGTGTAAAAGCAACCAAACGAGTTTTAGAATTCAGCAATTTAGCATATTCATCCAGCAAAATTTGACCGTCGTCATCAACAGGAATTACGCGTAGTTTTAGTCCTTTTTTATCAGCCAAACGTTTCCACGGAACTATATTGGCGTGATGTTCAAGATTACTTACGATAATTTCGTCGCCAGAATTAAGGTTTTGATCTCCCCAAGTGCAAGCCACCAAATTGATTCCTTCTGTAGCACCACGAACAAAAACAATTTCGTTTACAGATGAAGCATTCAAAAATGTTTTTACTTTCTCTCGAGCAGCTTCATAAGCATCAGAGGCACGCGCTGCAAGTTCATGTGCAGCACGATGAATATTCGAATTTTCATGTTCGTAGAAATAAGCAATACGATCAATAACCGATTGTGGTTTTTGAGTTGTTGCTGCATTATCAAACCAAACTAAAGGTTTACCATTTACGGTTTCTCTTAATATCGGAAAATCTTTTTTAATGAGATTTGCATCAAAAGGAGCACTTGTAAGGTGGCTAAATCCTTGTGGTTCAAAAGTTTTTCCTACTGCTAAATTGGCATTTTTCTGATCAAATGCAAAAGGATTTTGGTCTAAAAAATAGTAAGAGTTCGCTTCATTTCCGTTTAACGGAAAATCTACACGCTTTGTAAAATGGGTATCAACAAACGAAAGCGCCAGTTTTAATTCAGTTTCAAAAGAAGAATTTTCAGATTGAAAAGGCAAATACTCATTGTTTAAAAGCAATTGCGAAAAAAAAGATTCTTCATTCAATTGCGGTGAACCTCCATTTTTTAGATTAATATCCTGAAATCCTGTATGCGGATTATTTAGATTTAAGTTGTTGTCTTCCTGAACTCCAGATGATGTTACTCCGCTTTGAGGATTAAATCCTGCACCCGCATTTGGGTACAAAGCTGAAGCTCCCGAACCGTAATTAGCCACAGACGGTGATGCTCCAAAGCCACTAAATGCTGGCGAAGCAATAGGCGGACTTGCAACATTTTGCGATGAAATTGGATTTTCGGCACCGCTGTTTAAATTACCGGATTGCAAAAACGTTTCGGCAATCTTTGTGGCACGCGGATGTTCAGTTCGATCAGGACTTAACGAAATTTCCTTAGGAAACTCATTAGGTAAAGTCTTGAACAATTCGTTGGCCAAAAGCTGCAAATCGTCAATGTTGGGTAAACCGTTGTTGTTAGTATTTGTACTCATGATACTTACCTATTTCTACATCTTCAAGAACAGCTATAGCATCATCTACTAATATGGCCAATGAGCAATAAAGAGATACTAAATAAGACGCAATTGCTTTTTCATTTATTCCCATAAAACGCACAGATAAACCTGGAGATTGTTCTCCTTGTAATCCCGGTTGAATAAGTCCAATTACACCTTGACGGCTTTCGCCTGTACGCAATAAAATGATTTTAGATTTACCGTTTACAATTGGTAATTTATCTGATGGAATAAGCGGAATTCCTCTCCATGTTAAAAACTGAGATCCAAACAAAGATGTAGTAGGAGGTGGTACACCACGACGCGTACACTCGCGACCAAATGCTGCGATAGCCAAAGGATGTAACAAGAAAAATCCTGGCTCTTTCCATACTTTTGTTAATAATTCGTCTAAATCGTCTGGAGTTGGTGCGCCCGTTCTGGTTTTAATAATTTGCGATTTAGCAACATTACTTAGTAAACCGTAATCTTTATTATTGATTAACTCACTTTCCTGACGTTCTTTAATGGTTTCAATTGCCAAGCGAAGTTGCTCCGAAATTTGATTGTACGGCTTGCTGTACAAGTCAGAAACACGCGTGTGAACTTCGACAATAGTTTGAACCGCTGCTAAATTATACTCTCTTGGATTATCGATGTAGTCCACAAAAGTGTTTGGAAGAACTCTTTCGTCTCTTGCAGAACAATCTACTTCAATATGACTTCCGTCTTTTACTTTATTCAAACGAAATACACCCGATTCAACCGGAGTCCAATGCAAAAGATGCGTTAACCAACGTGGTGAAATTGTTCCGATTTGTGGGACTGTACGTGTTGCAATCGCGAGTTGTCTTGCTGCAACATCTCCTAATGCCGTTTGTTGTTGTTTAGAATCCGCCATGATTTAATGGTTTTTAAGGTTATTTTTTTGGTTATATTATTTTATAAGTTTCTTTAAAAAGAAAATCTTGTTCTATAGTAAATTTATGATTTTAATAAAAGCGATCGAAATAATTACACTTTATTTTACTGTGAAATTATTTGTAAAATGCTGTATTTTAGATTTTTGAAAATATTAGTATTGTTTTTAAATCAAAAAATACATTTTTCTTATTTTTAGAATTATTACAATCATAATTCGTTGTTTTGTGGTTTAGAAAATTTCTCTCTAATGTAATAAACCGGTATTCCAATACCTGCGATAATTAAGCCTGGCCATGTATAAGTAGGTTTGTAAATAATTAATAAAATACAAAACGCCGATCCTAGAATGATATAAATAGCGGGTAAAAACGGATATCCAAAGGCTTTGTAAGGTCTATCGTGTTTTGGTCTATTAATTCGCAAAACAAAGATTCCGGCAATAGTAATGACGTAAAACAAAACAACTACAAACGAAATCATGTCTAATAAATTCCCGTAACGGCCGCTTAAACTCAAAATAACCGCCATAAAAAACTGAATCCATAATGCATTTGCAGGAACAGAATGTTTGTTTAAAATGGCTGTTTTCTTGAAAAATAAGCCATCTTTTGCCATACTTTGATACACTCTCGCTCCAGATAAAATCATTCCGTTGGCACAACCAAAAGAAGCAATCAGAATCATTAAGGCAATAATCGAAGTGCCGCTTGAACCAAAAATAGCTTGAGCAGCTGCAATACCAACTCGGTCTTTTTCTGGAGTTCCAATGGCTTCAATTGGGAGAACTGCTGTAAACATGATGTTTAAAGAAACATATATAATGGTTACAACGGCAGTTCCAAGAAGCAAACTCAAGCCAATATTTCGTCTTGGATTTTTTATTTCGTCAGATACAAAAGTCACATTATTCCAGGCATCATAACTAATTACCGTTCCTACTAAAGCAGATGCGATTGCACCCCAAAAAGCTGGTGTATTGGTGTATTGTAAAAACGAACCATCTGGATTTAGTTTTTGTAAATGAAAAGGATTCGTCCAGTTTGCCTGCCAGACTTCGGGTTTAAAAAATATAAACCCGAAAACAATAAGAATTAGTAAGCTTATTAATTTGGTTCCGGTGAAAAACTTCTGAATTAACTTTCCAAGTTTTACGCCTTTGGTATTGATGTAGGTTAAGATAAAAAGCAAGACAATAGAAGAGAGCTGTGCAGGCGAAACCGTAAAGGAATCACCAATCCTGAACGCGACCAAATCTTCGCTGAAAAGCGGGAAAAAATAAGCCAAGAATTTAAAAAACGAAACGCAAACTGCAGCAATAGTTCCGGTTTGAATGACTGTAAACAAACTCCAACCATAAACGAATGCCACCAGAGGATTATATGCTTCTTTTAAATAAATATATTGACCGCCTGATTTTGGAAACATTCCGCTTAATTCTCCATAACTAACAGCCGCAGTTAAAGTCATGAATCCACCAATTAACCAAACTAAAATTAGCCAACCCGCTGACCCGACATTTCGTGTAACATCTGCACTTACAATAAAAATTCCAGAACCAATCATTCCGCTGGCGACCAATAGGGCAGCATCGGCAAGACCGAGTTCTCTTTTATATTCTTGTTTTTTTTCTATTTGTGACATTCTTGTTTTTTGTTTTTATAACTAAACCAACTCTGCATTGGTTAATGGTGTTGTAGGTGTTTCTTGCGGAATTCTTCCTTGTAAATGGGGCAAAGAGGCATTTGGTAAACGCGGTAAAACGAGTTTGGCAAAATAGTTGGCTTCTTCAATTAATGGAAATCCTGAGAAAATAAAAGATCTAAAACCCATATCCATATAGCGGTTTAGTTTTTCTATAATTTGATCTGCACTTCCAACCAAGCCACTTCCACAACCTGAGAAAACTTTACCAATATCCGTCCAGAGAATATCTTCTACATAACCATCTTCATCAGAAGTTTCTCTTAATTCGTCTTGTTTTAAAACGCCTAACGAACGTGAGTCTTCGCCACGACTTCTGATTTCTAAACCTCGTTTTTCGTCAAATTTTGAAATTAGTTTTTTGGCGTAAGCTCTGGCTTCTTCCTGAGTTTCGCGAACAATAACATGAATTCTTAAACCAAAATCTATCGTTCTTCCTTCGGCAGCAGCACGTTCGCTCATTTCTTTAAGCGTTGCATACATTGATTCTTCAGATTCCGGCCAAGTCAAAAACACGTCGCAATGTTTCGCGCAAACAGCTCTGGAACCAGGGGAAGTTCCTCCAAAATATAATAATGGGCCACCGTTTTGCTGATATGATTTAACCGGATCTGAAGGCAGATCAAACTGATAAATTTCTCCTTTATGTGATATTCTGTCTTGCGTCCAGCCTTGTTGCAAAATCTGAATTACCTCAGAACATCTTTGATATCTTAGATTTGGATCTTCGCGCGTTCCCGGTAAATCTGAGTTGATAATATTCAATATTAAACGTCCTTTCAACATATGATCTAATGACGAAATGGCGCGCGCCAACATGGGCGGATGTACTTCTCCGGTACGAATTGCCAGTAGAAATGTGATCTTATTTGTTTCGGGCGCAACACTTGCGGCAAAAGCCAACCCGTCTTGCCCCACAGTATAAGCCGATGGATAAAGTATATTACTAAAACCCAATTTTTCTGCTTCAAGCGTAATCTCACGACAATGTTCGTAACTGCTTCGGCGATCATTATCTAAAACACCTAAATATGCTGTATCTCCACCAATAATATCATTAAACCAAGAAATTTCGGCTACTCTTTCAGGGGTTCTAATGGCTACAGTTTCAATTTTACCTTCAATCATTTTTATTTCTTCTTTTTTAAATCCTTTTTAATTTTTGCATTCTTTTTATCTTGCGAGCTTCTGATATCAGCTTCACTGAACCAAGAAATTTCAGAAGATTTTTTAGAGATTTTCATTGATATAACCGGCGTAGGATTAATGTTTATCTGAGTCATTTTTTTAGTTTTAAAGGGTTATTTTTTAAAAACTGTTTTTCCTTCTTTGATGGTTTCCAAAACGGTAATATCTTTTATTTTAGAAGGTTCGATTTTGGTTAAATCATCAGATAGTACTACTAAATCTGCCAATTTTCCGGTTTCGATAGAACCTTTACTATTTTCTTCAAAATACTCGTAAGCACCGTTTATAGTAATGGCGCGAAGACCTTCGATAGGCGATAATCTTTCGTCTGGACCAATAACTTGTCCTGTGCGTGATTTTCTTTCTACAGATGTCCACAATAAAAACAATTGATTCAGTGGAGTCACCGGATAATCAGTATGGTTTGTGGCCACAACACCTTTTTTTATGGCTGTTTTTAAAGGGCTTAAAAAGTTAGCTCTTTCCGGACCTAGATTTCTAAGGTGAACATCGCCCCAAAAGAAAGCATGATTGCTAAAGAAAGCGGCAATGATGCCCAGTTTTTTATAATCGTCTAATTGATCTGGTCTTACAAACTGAGAGTGAATAGTTACCGGTCTACGATCGTTACTATTTATGCTTAAAGTTTTATTGGCGTTTTCGATCGCTTTTAAATACATATCGATTGTTGCATCACCGTTACAATGCACAAACGGGCGAACATTGTTTTTGAATGCTTTAATAACCAAATCATTAAATTGATCTTGTGTAATGTTTGGGAAACCTGTACATACGTCATGATTACAACCCGGAACTTCTACCAAATACGATTTGCTAAAAAAAGCAGTTTTACCTTGTGGAGAACCATCAGCAATCATTTTTGTTCCTGCCAGTTTTAAGTGGTTTTTGAGTACCCCAAACTTATATTCTGGATTCTCTAGCACTTTATCTAAAGTTGGGTAACCCGGCAAAGCTTCAATATCAATAAACAACTCGTTTCTTTCTGCCGCTTTGTGCAATAATTGAACAGATTCAAAACTAGAATATCCATCCTGAGCTGTTGTAATTCCGTTACTGGCATAAAACAATTGCTGTTCTTTTAAACTTTTTATTTGCTCGTCTAAAGTAGGAGCAGGTTTTGCAGGTCTTTTTAGTAATCTGGCAGCATTTTCCTGTAATAATCCAGTAGGTTCGTTAGTTCCTTTTTTTCTTTCGATTGCTCCACCGGCAGGATTTGGTGTGCTGGCGTCAATTCCTGAAAGTTTCAACGCGTACGAATTGGAAACTGACATATGCCCGTTGATATTGGTAATCGTTACGGGATTGTTTGGAAAAGCAGCGTCAAGATCTTCTTTATTCGGGTGTCTTTTTTCTTCCAATTGATCTTGGTCATATCCGTAAGCATCGATCCATTCGCCCGGAGCGATTTTCTTTTCTTTCTGAAAATCCTGAATACGACTTACCAAATCGGCAATGTTTTTAACAGTACCCATTGGCGGAGAACCAACATTTACAGTCGTCGATCTCGATAAACCCATAAAATGGCTATGACCATCAATAAAACCCGGAACAACTGTTTTACCTTTTAAGTCAACAACAATTGTGTTTTTATCTTTTAGTTTTTCGATTGTGCTATTCGTTCCAACGGCAAGAATTTTACCGTTACTTACCGCAACAGCTTGTGCAGTACTATTTTTTGCATCGACCGTGATAATATTACCGTTTATGAAAATCTTTTCGGCGGTATTTTTTTGCTGTGCTGTGATAATCGTCGTAGCGAAGATTAAAGCCAGATATTTAAAATTATTTTTCATTTCGTTATTTCTTTTTTAATGTCTTGATATTTTTTTAAAAGTCTAATTCTATTTTGGAGCCAGTTTGTTATAAGCCAATTCATTACTCGGAATTGCCCAAACATAATTACTCGCTGTTGGCAATACTTCCGGCGCTACACCGGCGTTTCCTGTTTTGCCCGGAAGAGTTTGTACACGTCTCAATAAATCTGGAGTACGGAATCCTTCGCCTACTAATTCGATTCTTCTTTCGTTTAAAATAGTTGCAATCAATTCAGCTTTTGTTGTTACTCCGGTTGTGAATATATAGGTAGCATCAGAACGATTTCGAACGGCTGATAATAATGTTCTCGCCAAAGGCAAATTGTCGTTTTGAGCAGCGGCTTCGGCATAATTCAAGATTACTTCGGCATAGCGAATTACTGGAACGTAATCTGTAAAAGGTGCTCCATTTTTCTTGAATTTGTTCAATAATTTTTGTCCTGTCGAATTGGTAATTACCAAAGCTTTTCGAGCATCTGTTGAGGTTGGTGAAGCAAAAACATTATCGGCAATAATTCCAGCCGAATTAAAGTATAGAACCGGAGTTAAATAATTTCCGCCTAATGCACTTTGCAATCCCGGAGCTTCGGCAGCAGTTGTAAACGGAATTGAAAAAACAGCTTCATTACCAACATACGAACCTCCAAAAACAGTAGCAACATTTGGCTCTAAACGATGCGTTAAACTTCCGGAAACATATTGAAAAGGTGCTGCCGAAGGAACAAGTTTAGAAGCTTCGGAAACTACTTTAGCATAATCGGCTTTGCTCAAATATACTCTTGTTTTTAAGGCAATTGCTGTAGCTTTATGTGCTCTCGAAGCGTTAAGAATTCCTGTTGAATAACTTTCTGGTAAATCAGTTTCGGCTTCGTCTAAGTCTTTTATTATTTGAGTGTAAATGTCGGCAACACTGCTAAAAGCCAAATCATTAAGTCCGCCAGACGAGTTTCCTTTTAATCGTAGCGGAAGCGCCAATGCAGCACTATTTTGTGCATAAGGTTTTGCGTAGGTTTGAACGAGACTCAAATACGAAATGGCTCTAATAAACTTAGCTTCGGCAATATAGTTTTTACGTAAATCCTCCGTAACCACTGTAGAAGTAGCTAAATTATCGATTAAAATATTCGAGAAATTTATAGCTGTATAGGCAACGCTCCAAACCGAGTTTACAAAATCTCCTGATGATGTGATCGATTGGTTCCAGACATTGGCTCCAGTCGAGTTGTTACCATCATTCTGGCTAAATTCGTTTCCTCTTTGTTCGTTAAAAATAATGAAGCGACCGCCGTAAAGTGCTTGATTACTAAACTGTCCGTAAAGTCCGTTTACCTGAGCCAAAATTTTGGCTGGTGTACTAAAAGCGGTTTCTGTAGAAATACTCGTTTCAGGAACAGTATCCAGTGCATTATCACTACATCCTGCCAATAATAAAGCTACAAATGGTGCAATAATTAAGGTTTTTTGGATACTCTTTTTATAATTTTTAGATTTGAAAATCATGATGTTTTTATTTTATGGTTTAACTAAAATTGATGTCTAGAAACCTACATTAAGTCCTAAAGTGAATACAGAAGAATTTGCCGGAACGTTTTGATCTTTTCCAGAATTGATTGAGTTTCCGTTAATAGAAATCTCAGGATCTGAACCACGATATTTTGTCCAAGTCAATAAGTTTGAACCTTGCGCATATACTTTTGCAGATGAAATGTATTTGCTAACTAATTCGTTCTTAACCGGAATTCTGTAACTTAAAATGATGTTTTTTACTTTTAAGTAAGATCCATCTTCGACATAAGCAGAGTTGCTTGACGAGAAACCACCAGAGAAACTATCTCCGTAAACTAATTTTGGAATATCTGTAACTTGTCCCGGAGTTGTCCAACGATCTTTTATGAAAGTTCCGTTGTTAAAGAAACGCTGATCTGATAAAGTTGATCTTGTACCGTTGTATAATTTATTTCCGCCAGAGAATGTTAAACCAATCGTTAAATCGAAATTTTTATAAGACAAATTATTGTTTAAACCTCCGTAATAAGTAGGTAGAGAAGGCCCTTGAATACGTCCGTCACGATAGTTGTCGATTGCCGGAGCAGTATTTCCGTTTAGATAAGTAAAAGCTTTTGTCAGCGCATTATATTGAACCTCTTCATTATTAGCGTTTACATAAACACGATTTCCGTTTTCCGGATTAACACCCGTTGTTGGCACCGCAAAAATAGATCCTACAGAATAACCTTCTCTGGTAATATTTTGGATTCCGAAAGTGCTTAAAGCCGTTGGGTAAATATCTCCGTAACCACCTAAAGAAGTCACTTTGTTTTTAATAGTAGACAAATTTAAACTTGCATTCCATTGAAAATCATTGTTGTCTATAATATTGGCACTAACCGTAAGTTCAAAACCTTTGTTGTATAAAGAACCAACATTGGCAGCAATAGAGTTATTTGGAATTCCTTGTGATAAAGATTGCGGAGCATTTAAAATCAAGTCATTAATGTCATTTTTGTAATAATCGGCTTCGACAGTAATTCTATTGTCAAACAATCCTAAATTAAGACCAATATCAAACTTTTTACTCGTTTCCCATTTTAAATTTGAGTTTCCTGATTGTGCAAAATTCAATGTTGGAACTCCTGCATAAGTTCCTGCCGTGTATTGCGATAAAGCTGCATAATCGTTTAATTCACTGTTACCAACAATTCCGTAACTCGCACGAACTTTTAAAGCATTTAAAACACTTTTTACAGAAGAGTTTTTAAAGAAATCTTCTTCCGAAACATTCCATCCAATAGAAGCACCACCAAAATTTCCCCATTTATTTCCAGAAGCCAATGCCGATAATCCGTCTCTTCTAAAGTTAAGGTTCAACAGGTATTTTTTGTCGTAATCGTAAGCAATACTACTAAAATAAGAAAGCAAAACATTTTCTGTCTGGACAGAAGGACCAGGAGCAATAGTTGTAAATCCGCCTTGGTAACTTGTAAAAAAAGGATCCGTTAAACCCGTTTTTATAGCGCCCCAACCGTCAATTTCGCGAACATTTTTTTCCTGTCCCAAAAGCACTTTCAAACTGTGTTTTTGATCAAATATAGTCGAGTAGGTTAGCGTATTCGTCCAGTTAGATCTAGAGTATTTAGTATTCGAGTTTGTGGCACTTCCTTTAGTAGAGAAACCATCTCCACTATACGGATTTCTAAATTCTTTGTTTTCTACAACAAAATTATTGATACCATAAACGGTTTTAAATTTTAAGTTTTTGATGATTTCCAGCTCAGCATAAACACTTCCGATAAAAGTATTGTTCTCAGAAGTATTTTTATCTAAATCTAAAATCGTTTGCAAGTTGTATGCATTAAAAACACCCAATGCAGGACTATTTGCACTGTACCCAATATTTCCGTTACTCGGATTAATATTATAAGAACCATCAGGATTATAAACAGAAACGTTTGAAGGCAAAATATAAGTAAGCCTACCTAAAGGTTGTAAACCAATATATTGAGTATTAACGCTATTTCCTGCCGAAGATGCAACCGAATTTGGTGTAGAAGATCCTGAATTTGGTCCAGAATTTAAAGAGTTATTGTAGGAGAAATTCGTTCCTAAAGTAAGCGAATTATTTAATTTATGTTCGAAGTTTAAGCGGATACCTTTTCGAATAAATTCGTTTGTTTTTAAAATTCCGTTTTGATCAGAATAGCTTGTCGAAACAAAATAACTCGTAGCATTTGTTGCACCAGAAAAACTTAAGTTATGATTTTGCGAAACACCTGTATGATAAGCTACATCGTACCAATTAGTGCCAATTGTAGATCCATCGGCATTTTGACCTAAAGCAAAACCAGGCGATAATCCTGCATTTGTTCTGGCCTCATTTTTAATCGTAACATAATCCTGTGCGTTTAAAAGTTTTGGCAAGTTCGTAGCTTTATTCCAGCTTACCCAAACATCATAATTTACATTTACCTTTCCTTTTTTTCCTTTTTTGGTTGTAATTACGATAACACCATTTGCTGCTCGGGAACCATAAACTGCTGCTGCCGAAGCATCTTTTAAAACATCTACAGACTCAATATCATTTGGGTTAATGTCAGAAAGCGGATTGTTTCCAATTGCACCTCCTGCAGTTCCTGTAAAAACAGTAACACCATCTACAATAACTAACGGATAAAGAGAACTTGTGATAGAATTGATACCTCGAATTCGAATTACAGGAGTAGTATTTAAAGATCCGCTAGGCTGAACAATATTTAATCCGGAAGCCTGACCGCCTAATAATTGATCAAAACTTTGTGCCGGACGGTTGGCGATTTGTTTTGCATCGATTTTTGCCGTAGCTCCCGTAAAGGTTTTTTTTGCCGATGTTCCGTAACCTACAACAACAATCTCGTCTAGTTTTTCGACTTGTTCCGTAAGTTTTATAACCACAGGACTTCCGTCAACAATAACCTCTTTAGAGTTATATCCAATATAATTTATGATTAAAGTATATGGAAATTTTTGACCCGTTTGAAAGTAAAATTTTCCGTCTAAATCAGTTTCTACGCCGTGTGTAGTTCCTTTTATGTTTACGGCCGCACCAACAATAGGCTGATTTGTGGTTTGATCTACAATCGTTCCGTTAAGCTTCGACTGAATATTAGGTTCTGTATTTTGTGCATTCACGCCAATTGAAATAAACAAAATGCTAATCCATAAAATAAGTTTTGTATTTTTTTTCATTCTTGGTATTGATTTTTTGTAATTAAAAAATGCCTCGAAAGTTTAATAAAACCCTCGTTTTGCATTCTTTTATTTAGTGATAAATGTTTCTTAAACCTTGTTATTTCTGTTGCCGCAGAAATTTTTTAGGTGCAATTGTACTGGTGTATTTGTGTCATGTTTGTTAGTTTTTAGTTATTTTTTTTGGATGATTTATAGTTATGCGTAATAATCTCTTTGATGCAGAAAAGCGCAACAAAATGATTTATAATTTTCAATAAGAAACTTTTTAGGCCTTGAGAGATTCGTTTTTTAATTCTGATTTCATAAAAGAAAGTCAGTTATAAACAAAAGTTTTTTAGGGGATTTAACAACAGAAGCACATATAACAAAAGGTGTTATATGTATATTTTTTAGGAAGAATGTAATACGATATGCTTTCGGTTGTTTTCAAAATGTAGTTCTTTTGGTTTTAAACTCTACTAATTCTATAGACAAAGTTAATTTTAATATAATAATATCCAAAAGTTTTTTAAAATTTATTTAAGAAAGTGAGAATGTGATTGATGAAATGTGAAATGATTTTGTTTGTAAGTTATTGGTTTTTAATTTGTTAAATATTTATTTCGGAAAATAAAAAAAAGACAAAAAAATAAGTATAAGTGAGATTTTTATACTTATTTTTCTGTCTTTAAGTAGCTTACATAAATGAAATACTCTTTTTTGAGTGAATGATTTTGGTAAGTATCTGTGCGTTTTTAATTTAAATTCGAAAATGAATTCAGGCTTATAGAAACTTTAGTTTTATTCAAAATAACCATAATCATTGTCATTTCGACGAAGGAGAAATCTCCGTAATCCCGAAGCTTCGGGACGCAATGAAAGCCCAATCTTTGTCGAGCTTCTTGTGGAGATTTCTCCTTCGTCGAAATGACGAAAATGCGCAGACCAACTTTAAAATTAAGTTTTTATCAAAGTTTTTTATTATAAATTATTTCTTTAAAGCTGCGCCACCGGGCATAACTTCTGTTTTTAATTTGAATTTACTGTATTCTACAACTCCTGTTTTATCTGCCCAATCAAAATAAGAAGCCGAAAGTTTGTTTACTATTCCTAGGTTTTGCTGTGCAACATTTGTGGTTTCACCGCGATCTGTTTCTATATTATAAAGTTCCCATTCGTAAGATGGATAAGTCGAAACTAATTTCCATTTTCCATCTCTAACCGCTCTGTTTCCAGCTCTTTCCCAAAATAGAGGAGCGCCTCTGTTAACCTCTGAAACATTATCGAATAAAACGGGTAATAGACTTTTTCCTGCTAACGGATTTGACTTTACACCATTGTATTCCTGTGGATATTCGATTCCTGCCAATTCATAAAAAGTAGGAGCAAGGTCAATAATGTGTCCCGTTCCCTTATCGATTCTGCCCGCTTTTATTTTTGATGGAAACCACGCAATAAAAGGAGAACTGAATCCGCCTTCATGCATATTATTTTTATATTGTTGAAGTGGAGTATTCGATAAATAAGCCCAATTTTGTTCCTGATAATCAAATGAACCCGAAGTTCCAACAGGTCCATCATTTCGAACCAAACCTCGCCCTAGCGGATTATAAGTATTGAAACCACCTTGCGCGCCATTGTCTGAAATAAAAATAATCAGCGTGTTTTTATCCTTTTTTAAAGCTTTTAGTTTCTCCAGAACTTTCCCCACATTCTGATCCATATTATCGACCATTGCGGCATAAACTTCCATCTTTGCTTTCCAGAATTGTTTTTCATCATACGTTAATTTACTCCATTCCGGAACTTCGGGATCTCTTGGAGAAACCGTTTGATCTGAAGGTAAAATGCCGTTTGCTTTTAGTTTTGCAATTCTTTTTTCTCTTAAAATGTCCCAACCTTCATCAAATTTCCCTCTGTATTTGGCAATATCAACCGGTTTTGCCTGCAATGGCCAGTGCGGTGCCGTAAAAGCTAAGTATAAAAAGAACGGTTTATTTTCTTTGTTTTGTTCGTCTAGAAAAGTTACAGCATTATTGCCAATTTCATCTGTAAAATAGTACGAATCATCTTTTGGATGTAATTCTTCATTATTCCGAATCAGTTTTACAGGATAAGGTGTTTTCCCAAAAGGCAACGGTTTAGTATCAAAATAGTTTGAGGCGCCTTTCAGGATTCCGTAAAACTTATCAAAACCTCTCTGATTTGGCCATTGCGCCTGATCTTCAGAACCTACATGCCATTTTCCTGAAAGCAAAGTGCTGTAACCTCCGGAACGGAAAACTTCGCCTAAAGTCAAGGATTCTTTATTTAAATATCCCTGATAAGCAGGCAATCCTAAATTAACATCAAAAAATCCCATTCCGGCTTTGTGCTGATATTGTCCAGTAAGCAACGAACCACGAGTTGGTGCACAAATCGAGTTATTGTAAAATTCGCGCAAGCGTAAACCTTCGCTAGCCAGTTTATCTAAATTTGGTGTTTTAATTTCGGAACCATAATTTCCTAAATCAGAATAACCCATATCATCCACCATTATTAAAACGATATTGGGTTTTGATGTTTCTTGAGTTGCTTTATTTTGTGCCGAAACTAAAACGACTGTAGATAACAGAAGGTTTAGCGTAATAATTGTTTTTTTCATTATTGTTGATATTTTAATTTTTTAGAAATTATTGGGTTTTAACTTTATCGAAGTTTTATTAGAAAAATTGGTGTGCGCATTTTTTGTCTTCCTGAGCGAAGTCGAAGGACACGCACGAAACTCCTTAAAGAAATAACGACAATCTTTGTCGAGCTACTTAAGTGTCCTTCGACTTCGCTCAGGAGGACAATGAGTGCGATTATTTACCAAAAAGCAAAAACGCAATAATCAGCGTAACAATTACATTAAACAATTGCGCGATTAAAAACGCATATAGTGGTTTTCTACTATTATTGCTCAGTAAATCTTTAAAGTTGGTTTCGAGACCAATACTCGTAAAAGCTAAAGCAAACCAAATGCCTTGTAGATTTTTCAAACTGTCTTTTACGCCATCTCGAACTTCAGAAGTTAAAAGAAAAGAGAATAGAAGAGAAGCAGCAATAAAACCAATAACAAATTTTGGAAAACGCTCCCAAATAACACTCAAAGTTGGTTTTGATTCTACAGCTTCTGCTGATTTGTTGTGTGTATAGGTCCAATAAACAGAGATAGCAAAAGCAGCAATTCCTAACAATACATTTTGAGAGAATTTTACAATTGTACTAATTTTTAAAGCGGTTTCTCCAACCAAAGAACCCGAAGCTACAACTGCGCCAGAGGTATCGATGCTTCCGCCTAACCACGCTCCGGTAACTTCTTCTGGGAAGTTGAAATATTTGGCAATTATGGGCATGAAAATCATCATGGGAATTGCGGTTACCAAAACAATCGAAATAACATAAGACAGTTTTTTAGAATCGCCTTTAATCGCTCCCGAAGTTGCAATGGCAGCAGAAACGCCACAAATAGAAACGGCACTCGAAATCATCATGGTTAATTCGTCATCGACTTTTAGTTTTTTGCACAACCAAAAAGCAAAATACCAAACGGATAAAACCACAACCAAAGCCTGAATTAATCCTAAAGAACCTGCTTTTAAAATGTCTGAAAATATGACGCTGGTTCCCAATAAAACCAATCCAATTTTGACAAATACTTCTGTCGAAAGCGCTGATCGAAACCAGTCCGGAAGTTTAAAGAAATTACCAATCGCTAAACCAATCGCTAAACTGAAAATTACAGCTTCGAGATTTAATCCTTTTACTTCGGTATTTCCGGCAATGATTAGTGCAATAACGGTTAAAATATAAACAATTGGGAAACCCAATAGAAAGTATTTTACAGATTTTCCAATTAAGAATGCGCCCAAAGCACCTATAGAAATGAGATATAAAAACTGGAATCCGAGGATTTTTAGGTTTTGAAAATCGAATACATCTTGGAATAAATCTGTTCCGGTTGACCACTTGAAAACAGGAACTTCGGGAAGGAAAACAAAAAGAGAAGTCCCAATGATTATAAATCCGAGAATTACAACGGTCCAGTCTTCGTGAATAGTAAATGATTTGGTTGAGGTTGACATTGTATTATTTAATGGTTTTAATTTTTTTGAATAGACTCCAGCTTTAGGAGATTATTGTTATTTCAATGAAATTGGCTTTAGCCGAACTTTTTATTTGGCTAAAGCCTTTGAATATCTTCATTTTTAAACTCCAGCTAAAGTTGGAGGCAATTCAAAGAATCAATGTAAAAAAGAGATACTGAGTTAAACCCGACAGTCCCGAAGCCTCGAGATAAAACCTGTCGGGTTTGTATGATGTTGACTACAAATCGACAAAGTATTTTTGTTTGCCAAAATCAAATTCATAATAGGTTAGATTTGGCCATAAAGGTTTTATTAAACCTTTCTCCCAGTTTTGTAAAGCAAGTTGTAGTTCCTTTACTTTTTCAGGATTTTTTGAAGCCAAATCTGTTGTTTCAGATTTATCTTTTGCCAGATTATAAAGCCATTCTTCATGCGTTTTTCCGCTTACGATTAATTTCCAATCTCCGCTTCTAATGGCTTTTGCATCGCCGGAACGCCAGTATAAAGTTTTGTGTGCTTCTTTGTTTTCATTTACGGTATTTACCAAATCTACACCATCATAAATACGATCTTTTGGTAAATCAGAATGAATGGCTGCTGCAATCGTACTAAAAATGTCTAATGTACTTACCGGAGTTTTATAAATCGTATGCGGTTTAATTTTTCCTTTCCACGAAAGTGCAAACGGAACATTTACACCACCTTCAAAATGAGAAAACTTACCGGCTTTTAGTGGTGCATTTGTAGTTGCAAAAGTATAATCGGCGCCACCGTTATCACTTGCAAAAATGATTAATGTATTATCTTCGAGACCTTCTTTTTTTACTTTGGCTCTAATTCTTCCAACAGCATCATCAAGCGCACTAATCATGGCAAAATAAACACGTTTGTTTTCGTCTTTTACATTTGGGAAACGATCGTAGTATTTTTTGCGAACCTGAAATGGCGTGTGTGGTGCGTTAAACGGAACGTAAAGCAAGAAAGGTTTTGTTTTATTTTTATCGATAAAAGCTTCGGCTTCATCCGCGAATGTTTCGGTTAAATAGGCTTTGTTATGAATAATAGTAGTATCGCGACGAATTTGCCCAATTCCAACACGGCCTTTTCCCCAAATCATTTTATCGGTAAAATCTTTGTGATGGTGATTGATGATATCCGGATTATCATCTTCGGGTGTGTAAAGCGAAAATGCCTGATAAAACCCGTAATGATAATCGAAACCTCTGTCTAAAGGGAAAAAACCTTTGTTGTGTCCAAGATGCCATTTTCCGATAATTGCGGTGCTGTAACCTTGTTTTTTGGCCAAATCTGCAAATGTAATTTCAGATTGTGGTAATCCCTGAGTTGCGATTGAAGCTTCGTTTGGATAATTGATTTTGTCGTTTAATCTCCAGTTATTGGTATTAATTAAATATTTAAAACCATAATATTCTAAGTTGTTTTTTGGATAACGGTCGCCAGGCTGGTATTCGTGACCAAAACGTTCCTGATAACGACCTGTTAATATTCCGGCACGAGAAGGCGAACAAATCGAAGCCGAAACATATCCGTCCTGAAAAGTAACTCCTGAAGCTGCTAGCGAATCGATTTGTGGCGTTGGAGTCGATTTTCCACCGTATAGCGAAATGTCATATTTTCCTAAGTCATCAGCCAGAATGATAATGATATTTGGTTTTTTTAAAGTTTTGTCTGTGTTAACTTTTTGAGCAAGAAATGCTGTTTTTCCGGCTAATAATTTTTTATCAGGCTGTACTAATGTTCCATCCGTATTGATGGGCCAGAATAAAAATATCGCCAATAGAAAAAGGATAGCAACTATTGGGAGAATGATCTTTTTTGTTTTGGATAATGGCATAGTTTTTTGTTTTTGTTTTGGATGTTGTTTTAGCTACAATCTTTGTCAAAGTTTTATTCGCATTTTTGTCATCCCGAGGAACGAGGGATCCCCGTTAGTAGCTCGACAATCTACATACACTTTGTGTTAGTTTCTTGCGAAGATCCCTCGTTCCTCGGGATGACAAAAATGACGATTCTAATTGCGAAGCACAGATTAAAAGATTTAGTAGATTAAAATAAAAATCAGCTCAATCTGCAAAATCAGCGTGAAAAAAAATATAACAATCGCATTATTTAGCAGACAAAGCCACATCAACATCGTTTTTCAAATCGCCTAAACCTTCTTTTTTGAATACAATTTTTCCGTCTTTGTATAAGATCAAAGTAGGGAAGACTTTTACGGTTTTTAAATCGGCAATTACTTGCGGACTATCTTCCAGTTCTATTTCTACAATTTTAAGATGTTCACCGTATTGTGCTTTAATGGTTTCTAAAATGGGTTTTACTTTTTTGCACGGAGCACAATATTTAGAGCCAATATCAACCAAAACATCTTTGTTTTCTGAGATGATTTTTTTGTATTCTGCCAGTGTCAATTTGCTTTTAGAATTGGCATAAAAAGGTTTTCCGTTTCCAATCCAATTGGCAATTCCGCCTTCTAGACTATACGCTTCTTTGAAACCTTTTTTTAATAAATCGTCTGCCAGCCAAACACTTCGTCCTGCACCAATAGAATAGGTGAAAACAGGTCTTGTCTTGTCTAGTTTTGCAATTTGTTGATCATAATCTTTAGATTCCAGATTAAAATTAACAGCGCCATTGATATGGTTTAGTACAAATTCTTCTGGGCCTCTGGCATCAATTATTTGTGGATTTTTTTCGCTTTTAATTTTCGAATAAAATACATCTAAAGTTACGGTATTTGAGCTTTTGTTTTGTGAAAATCCCAAAACCGTAAAAAGCAAAATGGCGGTTGTAATACTATTTTTAAATATTTTATTTTTCATGATTTGTAGTTTTTAAGGTGTAACAATATTCCAATACGGATTTGCAGGTTCAAAAACACCTGCCAATTCTCTGAATTTTAGCGGATCGCCTTCAAAAATTACTCCTTCAGAAAATAAAATTGTTCTTGCATTTTCGGGATTGGTCAATAATTCTACAAACTTGGCTTTTGAAATGGCCAATGTAAATTCGGCTTTGTCGTTTACACGCGTTTGACTTTGATGCAAAACGCCATTTTTAAGATAAACCAAAATGTTTTTATTGAGTTCGGGGAAAACAAAACGTAAAGAGATTTCTTTTCCAGCGGCTTTGTTTCCATCAACAGTAATTGATAAGTAATCAAAGATAGCTTCGGGAGTTAATGATGCTAAAAATCCAGCGGCACGATTGATTGGGTTTTTAGGAACAATTACACCTTCACGAAGTTCCTTGGCTCCGGATAAATATAAATCTCTCCAAATTCCGGATTCACTTTGATAGGCAATTTGTTCGAATGCATCAGCTTGCAAATTTTTGGCCGGAACATTTTCAGGATTTGCAAAAATGACATGTTTTAAAACTTCGGCAACCCAACGGTATTCGCCTTTTTGGTAGCTTTCGGTTGCTTTTTTTAATGCGGTTTCTTCGCCGCCAAACCATTCTACATATTTCTTTGCCGCCTCGACTTGAGGAAGTTTATCGTAATCAGCAGGATTTCCGTCCCACCAACCCAAATAAAATTGATACGTTGCTTTGGCATTGTGTTTCACCGTTCCATAAAAATCTCGGTTATACCATTCTTTAGATAATTCGGCAGGAAGCTTTATTTCTTCGGCAATCTCATCTTTATTTAGACCTTTGTTGGCCAAATGAACGGTTTGATCGTGAACGTATTTGTATAAATCACGCTGTTTTTCAAGAAAAGTAATTCCTTTATCATGCCCATAAACTGGCCATGTATGAGACGGAACGATAAATTCGGTCTTATCTCCAAACAAATCAATAGCTTCATCTATATACCCAGCCCAAGCTTTTGCATCTCTTGTTTTTGCTCCTCGAGGCGTTAAAACATTATGATAGGTGTGACTTGCAATTTCGGCAGAAAAAAATACTTTTTGAGCAGGAGCAAAGACTGTTAATTCGGCCGGAGCTTCAGAATTCGGCGTAAGCTGAAAAACTAAATCCAAACCATCAATTGTAATTTTTTGACCTGTTTTTTCGACTTCAAAATTGGGTTGTAAAAGCGATGAAGAACCTCCGGATAAAAAAGGTTTTCCTAAACCAACATCGACTTGACCTGTTGCACTTTTTTCTAAACCTAACCCAAATTGATATCCGGCACGTCGTCGCATTACGTTTCCTAACAGTACATTTTCGCTTACCGCTTCTTCGTAAAAACCTTTTGGTGTAATAAATTTTACTTTTCCTGATTTGATATCTTCGGCGGAAACCAAACCTTCGATACCACCATAATGATCGCCGTGGGTGTGGGTTACAATTACTGCTAAAATTGGTTTATTGGCTACGTGTTTTTTAACTAATTCATAAGCTGCTGTCGAAGCTTCTCCAATGGTTAATGCATCGATGACAACATAACCAGTTTTGGTTTCTATGAATGAAATATTGGCAATGTCTAGCGAACGAACCTGATAAACGCCATTGGTAATTTTAAATAATCCGTTGATGTTGTTTAATTGTGCCTGACGCCACAAAGCCGGATTTGCGGTTGCGGGAGATTTTCCTTTTATAAAAGCAAAATCGTTTAGGTTTACGGCAACATTTCCAGTTTTAGAGACAATTTTTCCATCTGGTAATGTTGCAATAAAACCTCTTTTTGCATCGGTAAAATCGGCAGTATCATCAAAGTTTAATTTTGAATATACTGCCTCATTTGATTTTTGGGTAAAAGTTGACGCTTGTTTTGGTGCTTGCGCATTTGCAACAATGGTGAAACCTATTAATAGAGTGGTTATTTTATTTGTTTTCATGATTCTTTAAGATTGAGCTTGCTCGTATAAAGCCGGACTTGGTGTAGCATTTTCGGCTTTTGGTTTTAAGGGAACTGAGAAAACGCCATCTGCTAAAGCACTTCCTTCTTTTTTAGATTTAAATATTGGCCAAAGAAACTGTGCGTACCATTCTTCTTGTTTATAAGATTTGATTCCGTACGATTTTGGGAATTTTCGAGTGATTAAACCTGTACCGAAGATTACGTCCCAAATAAAAAACATATTCCCAAAGTTCCCTTTAAAATGTCCAACGCCGTCGCCACTTGTATCTGCGTGATGCGCGTGATGTGTTGCAGGAGTAGAGATTAAGCGTTCTAAAACCCATGCAATTGGATGTAATACTTTGTATTTGTATAAAGGTTTATCCCATGCAATGCTAGAATGTGCGCCCAGAGTGATAAAACTTTTTAAAACCAAAACAAATAATGCGGGCAAACCTAAACCTAAATAAGTTAAAGTTGCTGTTAGGTAAATTTGGGAGAAAAAGATGGTGTAAATAAAATTTTGTCTCGAAAGCATTGCCATTCCCATATAAGGAGCGGAGTGATGTGTTCTATGAAAACGCCATAAAAATGGTACTTGATGATGCAAACGGTGGTACCAATATTGCGTTAAATCATCGGCAATTGCGATTAGGAAAAAACCTCCCCAAAACGGAACCCACGAAAGTGAATTTTCCAGATTCGGAATTAAAACTGGAAGTACTGTTAAGCTAAAAAAAGCGATTACTGGAGGTAAAATTAATTTTGGAGCTAAAAACGAAATAATATCTATTTTGCGTTCTTCGCCAGTCCATTGGTCGTCGTACAAACCGGCACTAAATTCGATGATTCCCAAAACGAGCATAAAAACGGTCAATCCCCATGTTCTAATATTGGTGAATGCAGGTTTTGCAAATTCTAAAAAAGACGGTAATGTAATATGTGATTCGCTTACAACACCATTACTTAGTTTAAAATAAAGGTAAATTGCCAATACCGGCAATGTGTATAACAAAAGACTGATGCTTAAATCTCTAGTTAGTTTTGAATTTTGAATTGTTGCCATAATTTCTTATTTTAAAAATTGTTTTAATAATGCTAATCCGCCGGCCAAAATCGCCAGAGGTACTAAAAAAAGTATTGTACCAACGACAATCTTTTTTCCTATAATTTCGAAGTCTACTCGTTTCATTTGTTGCTGTTTTTATTCTGGTTTCTCTATTCTTTTGGAATGTTCTGAAAATCATAAATTTCAAATTAAATAATTCTAATTATATGGATTTAGTAGAATTTTATTTAATCGTTGTCCAAAAGTTTATTATAATGCTTATTTTATTTTTTGAATGGTTGGAAGCGTTTCAACAGTTAAATTGTCTCTAAGTTTTTCTGATGGTAAATACAATCGAATAATTAGACTTATTTTTTTAACGTCGTTGATAGGCAGCCAGTTTTCTGTTTTCTCAGTTCCAGAAAGATTGATTTTATAAGAAGTGCTATCGGCTTCGTATTTTACATCTTCCAGATTATAACTGTATTTATTGATTGGGTTTTTTATCAGGAATCCATTTTCGTCATAGGCCGTAATACTCCAATATTTGGCGTCTAATTTTTTTCCGCTAATGGTATAATCTGATTTTGGGTCTAATTCATTTCCTTCGCTGTCAGTACTTGTACTTAAGTAAATAACTTCTTTTTTGGTTAAGGCATATGGCCCATAAACTGCTACTTGTGCAATGGTAAGTAAATCGGCAGAGCTAAGGTCTTTATCTTTATCAACTGTTTGCCAATTGCCAATACTGCGTTGCGAATCACTTTTTCCGGATTTGATATTATAAACACCAACGGCACTTCCGAAAACTATTGCCAGAATGATCAATGCCACTCCAAGGCCTATCTTTTTTATCTTTTGATTTAAAGCCATTTTTATTGATTTTGTGTTGATATGTACATTTTTTTTCAGGAGCTAATCCCGCTATCCGTTTCAATCTTTTGTTCCGAACCCCGGAACAAAAGGATTTCCACTTCTATCGGGGCTAAACCAATTATTGTCGAGCTACTTGTGTGATTTCTCCCTTCGGTCGAAATGACAAACTTTTAGAAAAAACTTTACTTTCCTAATTTTTCTACTGTAACTCCATGTTGTAATTCTGCAAGTTTCGCTACCGGATAGGCTTTTGAAACTAAATAGCGAAACAGTATCAATCCTTTTGTTGTTGGACTATAGATAATTTTCTCTTTTGGAATATTTTTCAAAACTTCGTTTGTACTTCCTTCAGGAGCGAGATAATATTCAAATTTTGATTTTACTTTTTCTTCGTTTTCCACAAAATAATTAGTGGTATTTTGTTGATAAGCCGAGATTGACCAATAGGTTGAATCTGGAACTATTCCTGAAATTTTTAGGATATTATCTTTTAAATCATAATTGATTGTGGAATACAAAAAGTCAGGATTTGGAAGTGGAATTACTCTGCTGTTTTCTGCATTTGGCTGATCTCCAAATCGGGGAGTATTTACTAATCCCAGACTTTTTTCGGCAAATTTATTTTGCACATAATAGGGAGTTATCCATACGGTTAAGTAATAAAAGCTTACCGCAATTACTACAAGAACTAAGGCAAAAATGCCGTTTTTGATAAGTGGTTTTGTTGCTGCCATAATTTGCTTTTTTTAGTTATTCTGCAAGTTTTTTCAAACCTTGCATGCATTATTAGTTGATCTTCAAAATCAGTCTTGATTTTTTCGAAAATAATTTAAAACCTACAAGGTCAGAAAAAGACCTTGCAGGTTAAGGAAATCAATATTTAATTGCTACTTCCAGAAGTAGTTGTAGCACTTCCTGGTTTTGTAACTTGTTTTACTAAATCTTGTAGCGTTTTGCCTTTGTCTGTTCCGGTATTGTGTATTCTTCTGTTGTATACATCTTGCCAGTCAATTAGCGGATAAACATTGTTTTCTTTGGCCTGTTCATCAAACAACTTTTTAAGTTCAGCTAATTTTTCAGGATACTTTTTTGCAAGATTGTTACGTTCGTTAAAATCTTCGTTTAAGTTGTACAATTCCCAAACATCGTTGTCAAAATTGCTTTCGGCAGGTTTTTCGTTTTTACCAAATGCTTTTTTAACTGCAAATGAATCTGGCAAATGTGCAGCTCCGGCTTTCCATCCATCTTTGTAAATTGCTCTGTTTCCAAAAATGTAGTAGTATTGAATTTTGTGTAATGATTCTGCTTTAGCATTGTTCAATGAAGCATACAAAGATGATCCCTGAATAATATCTTGTTTTACATTTTTGATATATTCCGGAGCTTTAATTCCTGCAATATCCAATGTCGTTGGCAATAAATCTGTTACGTGGCTGTATTGATTTCTGATTCCGCCTTTGTCTTTGATTCCTTTTGGATAAAAAACAATTAACGGATTGTGTGTCCCACCTTCAGATTGTGCATCTTGTTTCCAGTTTTTAAAAGGAACGTTTGTTGCTTGTGCCCATCCTAAAGGATAATTTGTATTTAATCCTTTTGCTGTACCAATTTCGTCGATATTAGCTAAGTTTTTCTTCAGATTTTTCTCGTCAGATGTTCCTTGAGAAAATAAACTTTGATTGATCGTTCCTTCCGTAGTTCCTTCTTTACTCGCTCCGTTATCGCCAATGGCTACAAAAATCACGGTATTATCAAGCTGATTTGTTTCTTTTAAATAATTGACAACTCTTCCTACTTCGTAATCTGTATAGGTTAGGAATCCGGCGTAAACTTCCATAAATCGAGCATAAACTTTCTTTTGATCCGGGGTTAGTTTTTTCCAGTCTGTAATAAGCGGATTACGTTCTGGCAATACTGCATTGGCAGGAATTACACCTAATTTCTTTTGGTTAGCAATTACTTTTTCGCGGTAAGCATCCCAACCATCGTCAAATTTTCCTTTGTACGGATCGCTCCATTTTTTCGCTACTTGGTGTGGCGCGTGTGCTGCTCCGGGTGCGTAGTATAAAAAGAACGGTTTTCCTGGTGCTGCTTTTTGTTGTTTTTGGATGTAGCTAATGGCTTTATCAGTAATCAACTCACTTAAATGACGTCCATCTGGCGTAATATGCACTTGATCTTCGACTAAATCTGGATTGTATTGATCTGTTTGAGAACCAAGGAAACCGAAGAAATGATCGAAACCTTTTCCTGTTGGCCATCTGTCAAAAGGTCCGGCATCTGTAGCGTCTTCGTCTGGAGTTACGCCATATTTACCAACGGCAAAAGTGTTGTATCCGTTTTCGCGCAGAATCTCTGCAATTGTTCCTTTATCAGATGGGATTTTTCCGTCCCAACCCGGAAATCCTGCAGATAAAATAGTGTGCGAAAATCCGCTTACGTGCACTCTTCCAGAATTTCTTCCGGTTAATAATGCCGCACGTGTTGGCGCGCAAATGGCTGTTGTATGAAAGTTGGTGTAACGTAAACCATTATTAGCCAAAGCATCAAAAGTTGGTGTTTCGATTAATCCGCCAAAAGCGCTCGAAGCTCCAAATCCAACATCATCCAATAATATCCAAATAACGTTTGGTGCGCCTGCGGGAGCTTTTACCGGTTCTGGCCAATATTCTTTAGAATCGGCTAAAGTTTTACCAATAACGCCTTTAAACTCTTCAGGTTTTTCTTGTGCAAAACCAAACTGAGCAATTAGTAATGCGGTAATCAAAAGCCCTTTTTGTGGGCTTTTGATAAAACTGTTGTATTGAAATTTTTTCATAATGTATTAGTTTTTATAGTTGGTTGTTAGTATCCAGGGTTTTGTGGTAAACCTACTGGATCAATATTTCTTTCGCTTTGCGGAATTGGATATAGATTATTACGTTCTGAAACTGAGTTTTTTGCGGTTACTTTTTTTACTTCGGTAACTAGAGTTCCCCAACGAACTAAATCAAACCAGCGTTGGCCTTCCTGAACAAATTCTTTTTTACGTTCTTCCTGAATGGCGGCTCTAAAAGTTACTTGTGTTAGTCCTGACAAATCTACCGTTGCGTCTGGCGTTGTAATTGGTTTTCCAAAAGCTCTTCTTCTTACTTGGTTGATTAATTCATAAGCTTCGGGAGTTGGTGCGCCTTGTTCGTTTATTGCCTCTGCCAGTGACAAAAGAATATCTGCGTAGCGAATAATTGGAAAGTTTATGGCAACGTTTGCAGGAGTTGCTAAATTGGTTAAGTCCAGATATTTTTTGAAAATTGGTTTTGGAAAAGTATAGATGTTTGCTGTTCCCGGAATTGGTAATGTTTTGGCATAACTCACATCTCTTCTGGTATCGCCAGGAGCATAAATATCATAAAACAATGCTACGTCTGAGATAATATCTGCTGGTTCTGTCGCTGTAAATCCTGTAAAAGATGTGGCTTGAAAAGTGCTTCCGCTAGATCCGTTTCCAGCTTGATTTGGCTCAAACTGAACAGAGAAAATGTGTTCTTTTCCGTTCTTTTTAGTTTTGTTGAAGATATCGGCAAAACTTTCAAAAAGAGCATATCCGTAACCACCATTAATTACTTCTCTGGTTTTTAATATTGCATTTGGATAATCTTTTCTCGTCAAATATACTTTTGCCAAAATTGCTTTTGCAGCTCCAGATGTAGCACGTCCGGCATCTGTTGCAGGATATGTTGCTGGCAAAGCTTCGGCATCTTTTAAATCAGAAATGATTTGAGCATAAACTGCTTCTACAGTTTCTCTTCTTGATTTTAAACTTTCTAATTGTATAGAAGTTGGTTCGTGCAAAACAATTGGAACTCCACCCCAAAGACGCACTGCCTGAAAGTATAATAATCCTCTAATGAATTTTGCTTCAAGAATCAATCTGTTTTTAACAGCATCTGTACCAGCAACTTTTGGAATATTGTCTATTGAAACATTTGCTCTGTTGATTCCAGCATAAATTTGACGCCAAGCTACCTGAACACGATCTGATGTTGCATCGTGGGTTAAACTACTCAAGGCTCTTACTTGCGGATTTGTTGCCGAAACTCCTGCAGCAGCATAATCACTTGCCATATCTGTTAAGAAATATAGATTTCGACCAAATAAACTTTGTTCGCCCGGATCCAGACTTAATGAAGCATATACAGCTGTTACACTTGCAATGGCATCGTCTTGGGTTTTAAAGTAATTGTCTTCGGTTACAAAAGAGGTTGGTGTTACCTCCAGATCTGCGCACGATCCAAATAAACCGGCACTTAATAGTAATGTTATAATAATCTTTTTCATTGTGTATATTTTTTTTACTTAGAAAGTTACGTTCAGTCCAGAAATGAATGTTTTAGAGTTTGGATAAGAACCAAAGTCAATTCCCGGGTATAAATTGTTTTGCTCGTATGAACTTACTTCTGGATCATAACCAGTGTATTTTGTCCATGTAATTAAGTTCTCGGCAGAGACATAAAATTTTACGCTCTTTGCTCCAAGTCTTTGCGAAAGGCTTTTAGGTAAAGTATATCCAAGTGTAATTAACTTTAATCTCAGGAAAGAAGCATCTTCTACATATCGTTCCGAAACAATACCAAGCGGAGAACTTGTTGCTCTTGGAATTTCGTTACTTGGATTTGTTGGAGTCCAACGATCTACAAGAGTTACATTTGCATTTGTTCCTAAAGTAGAAATCTCTAATTGTTGGTTTAAAGCATTGAATATTTTTCCGCCGTAAGATCCTTGAAAAGAAAAATTAAGATCAAAATCACGGTAAGAAACTGTATTGCTAAAACTTCCCACAAATTTAGGTTGCGAGCTTCCTAAGTTTCCTTTGTCAAGAGCTGTAATTACGCCATCTCCGTTTGTATCAACATATCTTCTGTCTCCAATTTTTGTATTGGCTAAACTGTTTATTTTTGGTTGGGTATTCACTTCTTCTTGAGTCTGAAAAATTCCGTTTGTACGATATCCCCAGAAAGTTCCAAGAGGCAATCCAACTTTTACTGTAACTGGTTGTTGCTGTAGTAATGAACCGTTTGGAACTACAGGGAAAAACTGATCGACACCATTTCCTATCGATACAACTTTGTTTTTATTGGCAGAGAAAACGAAGTTCGAATTCCATGAGAAATTTTCTGTTTTTACATTTTCAGTAATCAAACCAATCTCAACACCTTTGTTCTCAACACCACCAATATTTTGAAGTACAGTGGCATATCCTGATGTAAGCGGAATTGGTACATTAATCAATAAATCGTTTGTTTTTTTGTAATAAACATCAAACACAAAATTGATTTTTCGGTCTAATAATGACAAATCTAAACCTACGTTATATTGATTTGTTTTTTCCCATTTTAAGTCTGGATTTGCCAATCGGGTAGGAGCTAGACCAGTTGCTAAAGTTCCTCCAAAAGCATAATTTACAGAACCCATAGAAGCTAGAGAAAGATAATTTCCAATTTCCTGATTTCCGGTTGTTCCTGCTGTAATTCTAAGTTTAGCTTCGGTAACACCTTTTATGTTTTTTGCGAAATCTTCATCGGTAATATTCCAAGAAAATCCTGCCGATGGAAAATATCCCCAAAGCGATTCTGATCCAAATCTTGACGAACCATCGGCACGTGCTGATAATGTAAAGTTATATTTTCCTTTATAAGAATAATTTACTCTAGCCAACCAAGATTTAAGTACACTTTCAAAAGCATCGCTATATGGTTTTACCGGAACTCCATCCTGCAACGCATTATAAGTATTGGCATCGTTTACAAAAGTTTGCGCTCCTGCATTGACAACTTCACCTTGAGTGTATTGAAGTGTATATCCTCCTAAGGCTGAGAATTTATGATTTTCGCCAAAATTTGTGTTGTAATTCAATGTATTTTCATTTAATACTGAGCTTACAATTCGATCTCCAACAGATGCTAAACCTTTTGTTCCTGCTCCTGTAGTTGTAGTTGCCGGCGCGTAGTAATTTTGTTTGGTATTAATTACGTCTCCACTAACTGCGACTTTAGCGGTAAGTTTTTTGGTAATTTTATATTCACCAAATAAACTAGTCAGGATTCTGTTAATTTTCGTTTCATTGGTAGTACTTACCAAATCGTTTATTGGGTTTGGAATGATACCGTTAACTGCCGTTGCATAAGGATTATTGGTTAAATTATAACTTCCGTCAGCATTTTTAATAGGAACTACAGGCGGCTGATACAATGCGACTACCAATGGGCTAGGAGATCTTCCTGCAGCAGCACCGCCATTTGTTCCCACGCCATTTGCAACTGAATTACTATAATTTGCATTTACGCCAAATTTAAAATTTGCAGAGTAGTTTCTTTCGTAATTAGCACGAAGTGAAATTCTTTTAAAATCTGAGGCAATTATAATTCCGTCTTGCTGAAAATAACCTGCTGAAATTGCGTAACGAGAACGCTCATCTCCACCAGAAAACGATAATTGATGATTTTGCACAGGAGCTGCAGTCCTAAAAAGTGCATCTTGCCAATCGTAACTTCCGGATGTTTTAAAAGCTTCAATTTGAGCTGCAGTAAAAGATGGTGCCTGACCAATACTTGCCTGAACATCGTTACGCAAACTTGCCCATTGACTAGCATTCATTAAATTTAATTTCTTAGAAACATCTTGGAATCCAAAATATCCTTGATACGAAATATTATCTTGTCCTTTAATTCCTTTTTTAGTTGTGATAATAACCACACCATTTGCACCACGAGATCCGTAAATAGCAGTTGCAGAGGCATCTTTTAGAACTTCGATAGATTCGATATCGCCTGGGTTAATAGTAGATAAAACGTTAACCGTTGCACCAGCAAATGAAACTCCGGCGGTACTGTTATTATTATCATTATAAATTAAAATACCATCAACAACATAAAGGGGTTCATTACCTGCTGTGATAGAGTTTCCTCCTCTAATTCGAACACTCGAAGATGCTCCGGGACGACCAGAACTTTGTGTAACTACCACACCCGGAATTGCACCTCTTAATAAATTATCTGCAGAGGAGGTTACTTGTGCTAAATTGGCTTTTGGGACAGAAGCTACAGAGCCTGTAATGTCTTTTCTCTTTTGAGAACCGTACCCAACAACAACCAATTCGTCTAATTCCTGACGTTCTTCTTTTAAATTGATTGTCACAGGATTTTTGTTTACAATGACTTCCGCTTTTTTATAACCTATATAACTTACTATTAATGTGTAAGGAAATTTTTGACCGGTTTGAAAATAAAATTTTCCTTCGGCATCTGTTTGAACTCCGTGTGTAGTACCTTTAATAACAACAGATGCTCCTATAATGGGTTGATTTGTAATATCATCGACTACAGTTCCGTCTAGTTTAGACTGTATAAGGGGAGTGGTGTTTTGGGCATTTATTCCGGCCGTGAGTAGCAGGAGAAATAGTAATGAGTATGTTTTTAAATTTTTTTTCATTTCTTTGTACTGGTTTAAGTAATTAACAAGGCGCCTTGAAAGTTGAATTTTCAACTCTCTAATAGTTTCCTTGATTTAGTGATAAATGTTTCTTTAAGCCTCGCCATTTCTGTTGCCGCAGAAATGGCTTTTTTTATTTACAGCAACAACAACTCTGCATCTTTTTCATTTTGATTTTGTTTTAGTTATTAGTCATTTTTTTTTTAATTGATAGCTATATCTCAGCAATCCTTTTGATACAAATTAATGTATCAAACAGACTTTTGTAATTTTCAATAATTAGATAGTGTGGTTATTTTTTGAAATTCGTTTTTTAGATCGATTCGATGTAAAAGAAGAATCGAATGTAAACGAAAAAATTGCTGAGGTTTAGCAACAGAAGCACATATAACAAAAAGTGTTATAAGTATATTTTTTAGAAGGAATGTAATACGATATGCTTTCGGTTGTTTTCAAAATATATATTCTTTATGGTTTTAAATATTTTTATACTCTACTAATCCTATAGACAAAGTTAATTTTAATATAATAAAAACCAAAAATTTGTTTAACTTTTTTCAAAAGGTTCTTAAAATAAGTAATTTATAAAATATATTATTTGGGTTAAGTTGTTGTTTTTCAGTGTTTTGTATTGGTTATTATTAATTAAGAGCTCGTTGAAAAATATATTTTACAACCAATTAAAATGTAGTATTTTATACTTAATTTTCTAATTTTTAAACAATTAGCATCTTTTTAAAAAGACAAAAAACGTCTGGCAAACTCGTTTTTTCAATTTAAATGTATTTTTCAAAAGGAGTGAAGCATATCTTTTGTTTTATGTTTTATAAGAAATTAATGATAACAAAAGATACTTGTAAAATTGTTACTTCGTAAGAAATTAATAGTAAATGTTTTTAGAATTTAAGTTTATAATATTGATAGTTAGTTGTTTATGTGTTGTTTTTTTTCTTACTTTTAGTCAGTTAAAGTTTTAATACAAGACTCATATAGAAAATATTGATTAATGATAGCAGTAGAATAAAGGATTTTTTGTTTTTTTTTTAAGTTAGAGTTATTCTTACAATATTGTTCTGTTAAAGCCTTCTGAGAGTAAAAAATATATTGCTTTTTTGATTTTATTAAGTTGATTTTTAGGTGTTTTTTTATTTAAAGATAAGAATGCCCTTTAATATGATATATATCATTTTTTGTAAGAATCTAACAATTTAATTTTGTTTTTAATTGAGGAAGTCAGTACTCATTAATGATTTAAAATTAAATATTTTAATATTTTTTTATATGAGTAGTCTATCTCAATCTCACAAAATCTTATTTCTAAACACATTAGCATTTACAATTTGTTTTGCGTGCTGGACACTAAACGGTGTTTTAGTCACGTACCTTGTAGATAAGGGAATTTTTAATTGGACGGTTGTAGAAACTGGTTGGTTATTAGGAATTCCTATTTTGTCAGGTTCAGTATTTCGACTTCCCATTGGTATTTTAACAGATAAATATGGCGGAAAAATTGTGTTTTCAATTTTACTGTTACTTTGTTCGATTCCACTCTTTCTGTTGCCATTTGCAAGCTCGTTCTGGAGTTTTGCAGTTTTAAGTTTTTTCTTCGGATTAGTTGGGACAAGTTTTGCTGTTGGAATTGGATATACATCGATTTGGTATCCAAAAAATTGGCAGGGTAGAGCTTTGGGTATTTTCGGAATGGGAAATGCCGGTGCAGCTATTACTACTTTTATTGCACCAACTTTATTAAATAATTTATCAGAAAAAGATCCTCTAAATGGATGGAAAATGCTACCGGTTATTTATGCATCTGTATTGGTAATTATTGGAATCCTTTTTATTGTTTTTGCTAAAAATAAAACCAATCCCGGAGTTTCAAAAACAATGGGCGAATTAATGTCTCCGCTTAAAAATATTCGTGTTTGGCGTTTTGGAGCATACTACTTTTTAGTCTTCGGTTTTTTTGTTGCCTATTCGCAATGGCTACTTCCTAACTTTATGAATGTTTATCATACTTCATTAGTAATGGGTGGAATGTTTGCCACTATGTTTAGTTTACCATCTGGAATTATTAGAGCTTTTGGAGGATATCTATCAGATAAATTTGGTGCTAGAAAAGTAATGTATTGGGTATTAGGTTCCTCAATAGTAATTAGTTTTTTACTAATGTTCCCAAAAATGGAAATTTTTACAGCAGGTCCCGGAGTTTTATCGAGTACAAATGGTGTGGTTACCGAAATTTCTGCCGATGCAATAGTCGTAAATGGTAAAGAACATAAAATCATTAAAAAAGAAACTTCAGAAGATCATGAAACCGCAATTTTCCCGGTAAAAAAATCTTGGCAGGAAATTGTAGTAAAACAAAATCAGGAAGTAAAAAAGAAAGAACTATTAGCTCAAGGCGTAACTCAAATCAAATTCAGTGCAAATCTGTGGGTTTACCTTGTTTTGGTTATTCTTATTGGTATTTCGTGGGGAATTGGTAAAGCAGCAGTTTATAAACACATTCCAGAATATTTCCCTAATGAGGTTGGTGTTGTTGGTGGAATGGTTGGTTTGATTGGTGGACTAGGTGGATTTTTTGGACCAATAATTTTTGGTTATCTCCTTAATTACACTGGACTTTGGACTAGCTCATGGATATTCATTTTTGTAGTATCGATTCTTTGCATGCTTTGGATGCATCGAACAATCATAAATGCAACCAGAACGAAATTGCCAAATTTCACTAGAGATATAGAATCTCATAATTAAACAAATTAGAAATTAAACAAAACATTATATGAAAACTTGGTTAGACAAATGGGACCCCGAAGATGAAGCATTTTGGAGTTCTACCGGAAGTAAAATTGCATGGAGAACATTAACAATAACAACACTTACTTTAATACTATCATTTGCGTCATGGTTTATGATGAGTGTTATTGCAGTAAAATTACCGGGATTAGGTTTTCGTTTTACTAAAGATCAACTTTTTTGGCTAACTGCTATTCCTGGACTTGCAGCCGGATTTTTAAGAATTATTCACACTTTTATATTACCAATATTTGGAACAAGGCACGTAGTGTCGATTGCAACACTTATTAAATTAATTCCCGTAATTGGGATTGGTTTTGCAGTTATGGACATAAACACTCCATTTTGGGTATTTGCAGTTTTAGCTTTTACTACAGGTTTTGGTGGAGGTGATTTTTCTTCTTATATGCCAAGTACAAGTTTATTTTTTCCGAAAAGATTAAAAGGTACAGCCCTTGGAATACAAGCGGGAATAGGAAATTTTGGAGTTTCGGTAGCACAATTTGTTACGCCACTTATTATAAGCGTTAGCATTTATGGTGCTGCATCAGATTTTACGAGTATTGATCATAAAGAAGCAATAGTTGTTTTTCAGAATGCTAGCATCGAAAAACAAAAAGAGGTTTTTGCATCATTAGATCCAGAGGTACAAGCTAGAATATTGACCAATGTAAAGAAAACTATTACTGATTCTGTAAGCGCATCAATCAAATCAGAAGATAAAGTAATTCTTTTCGCATCATTACCAGTAAAGGCTAAAGCAAAAGCTATTGCAAATGCAAATCCAAAAATGGCTGAGAAAATATTAAATGAAATCAGCCCTAAAAATACAGCGGTCAAAAACACCGAAATTTATTTACAGTCCGCTGCGTTCTGGTATGCACCTTTCCTAATACTATTATCCATTATAAGTTGGTTCTATCTAAGAAGTATTCCGATGAAAGCTTCGATTAAAGAGCAAATGGATATTTTTTCTAATAAACATACTTGGTATTGTACGATAACTTATGTAATGACTTTTGGAACATTTGCAGGTTTGTCAGCAGCATTTCCTCTAATGATTAAGTTCTTATACGGAGATTTTCCTAATGCACCAGATCCTTTAGTGTATGCTTTTTACGGTCCGTTAATTGGGTCTGCAAGTAGAATCGCATTTGGATTTGTAGCAGATAAAGTAGGAGGAGCAATCCTTACCACAATTACCGGTTTAGGAATTTTAGCAGGAGCAATAATCTTGGTAACGCAAGGATTAGTTGCGCCAATAAGTATGGAGCAATTTCCACTATTTGTAGCGGTGATTTTAGGAATGTTCTTTTTTACAGGAATTGGAAATGCAGGAACATTTAGACAATACCCAATTATTTTTGCCGAAAATCAGCGTCAGGCTGCCGGAGTTATTGGTTGGACAGCAGCAATTGCAGCGTTTGGACCATTTATTTTTTCTAAATTAATTGGAAATAATCTTTCTGCTAATGGTACTGTAAATCAGTTCTTTATTGGCGTTGCTATTTTTACTATATTAGCTACAGGTATCAATTGGTGGTTCTATAATCGTAAAGGTTGTGAGAAACCAAGTTAAAAAGTAATCATTAAATTTTAATTAAGGATGAAAAATAAAACGTTTAATACCAAAGCTTTACTTGTTGCAACAGCAGTATCTGCATTAACAATAGTGTTAGTTTTTTACGGCTCGAGACAGTTGCAAAATTTTGATGCAGCACTTGTAACTTACTTATTTGGAACCATATTTGCTTTTTTTGGAATCGTATATCGCTATACCGTTTGGTTGCAGCGACCACCAACATGGATGTATTTTAAACGAAGCCTTCGATTTTTATTTACCGGAAAGATATTCTCTCACTTATGGTTTTTAGGAAAAGAATCTGTAGAAAATATTGTAGTTCAAAAATTCATTTATCCCAGAAGTAAATATCGTTGGGCAGCCCACTTTTGTATTGCATTAGGATGTATGTCAGCATTTGCAATTACAATTCCGCTAACATTTGGATGGATTCATTTTACATTGGCGCCAAATTCAATTTCGGTGTATGAAGCTCATTTTTTTGGATTTAAAATGATGGATTTTACCATAGGATCATTTCTTGCATTTTTAATTTTCCATGCTTTAAACTGGTCGTCTTGGTTAGTAATTTTTGGATCAGTTTATTATTTGAGAAGAAGATTAACAAATCCGGGATTAATTGCAACACAATCTTTTGAAGGTGATTTATTGCCACTTATTCTATTAATTGCAATTTCGGTTACAGGATTATGTCTAACCTATTCCTATCAGTTTATGAAAGGATTTGCGTATGATTTCTTGGCTGTTATTCATGCCGTCACAGTTATTATGTTTTTAATATGGATACCGTTTGGAAAATTCTTTCACATTATACAGCGTCCCGCACAAATTGGAGCCCATATTTACAAGCAAGAAGGAATTAAAAAAGGTATGGCAGTTTGTCCGCATACAGGAGAAGAATTTGCAACAAAACTTCATATTGAGGATTTAAAAATTGTAACCAAACAATTAGGATTTGACTTTACCCACGAAGACGGAACTTCACATTTAGATTTAAGCCCCGAAGGAAAAAGATCTCGTTTGGCTCAAGCACACTTAAAAGCAAGATTAGAAAGCGGTGGAAGCTTATTTGGATAAAAATATGGTTTCAGGTTTCTTTTGTTTCAAGTTTCAGGTTCACACTTTGTGTAGAATTTAGTTTACAAACAATATATAGCAACTTGAAACTTGAAACTTTAAACCTGAAACAAAAAAAACAAAAAAAAAGATGGCAAAATTACCCGTATCAACTGAAAAAATTATTGAAGATTTTGGACCGCATTTAAATTATGCTCCAAAAGACGGTTACGAAGGTAGAGATGAACCAGATGAAGTAGTAAAAACGCACTGTTGTTTTTGCGGAATGCAATGTGGTATTCAGTTATTAGTAAAAGAAAATAAAGTAGTAGGTTTTGAGCCTTGGATGGAATTTCCTTTTAACGAAGGACGCTTATGTCCAAAAGGAGTTCAGCGTTATTTACAAAATAATCATCTAGACAGACTTTTGCATCCTATACAAAGAGTAGAAGGAAAAGGCTTCGAAAAAGTTTCTTGGGATGATGCAATGGATAAAACGGTTTCTGAAATAAAAAGAATTCAGGAAAAATACGGTAAACATGCTTTTTCAATGTTATCAGGCGTATCGCTTACCAATGAAAAAAGTTATCTCGTTGGGAAATTTGCGCGTGTAGCATTAAAAACCAGAAATTTAGATTATAACGGAAGACTTTGCATGGTAAGTGCAGGAGCTGGAAATAAAAAAGCTTTTGGATTAGACCGCGCCTCAAACAATTATTCGGATCTGGAATATGCCGAAGTAATTATAGTTGCGGGAGCAAATATTAGCGAAACTTTTCCAACCTTGACCCATTGGATTTGGAAAGCTAGAGATCGTGGCGCAAAACTTATTGTGATTGATCCTAGAATGATTCCGCTTGCAAGAACAGCCGATATTCATCTAGATGTAAAACCCGGAACAGATTCTGCTTTATATGGCGCAATGCTAAAATATTTGGTGGATAACAATATGTTAGATCATGATTTTATCGATAATTATACATCAGGATTTCAGGAAACAATCGATGCCGTAAAAGATTATACTTTAGAATGGGCAGAAGAAATTACAGGAATCGATAAAAATAAAATTAAAGCTGCCGCAGAGTTATGGGGCAAAGCCAAAACAAGCTTCTTATTACATGCGCGTGGAATTGAACATCACTCTAAAGGAGTTGATAATGTATTAGGATGTATAAATTTAGTTCTGGCAACAGGAAGAATTGGTAGACCATATTGTGGATACGGAACCATTACCGGTCAAGGAAACGGTCAAGGAGGAAGAGAGCACGGACATAAATGTGATCAATTACCCGGAAATCGTGATATTGAAAATCCTGAGCATAGAAAGTACATATCTGAAGTGTGGGGAATCGACGAAAAAGATATGCCCGGAAAAGGACTTACAGCTTATGAAATTATAGAAGCCATTCATAGCGGAGAGATCAAAGGATTGATTTCCATTTGTTTCAATCCGCTGGTTTCACTACCAAATAACAATTATGTTAGATCAGCGCTCGAAAAGTTAGAATTCTACGTTTGTATCGATTTCTTTTTGAATGAAACTGCTCGCCATGCCGATATTGTTTTAGCAGGTTCTTTACAAGAAGAAGAAGAAGGAACAACAACTTCGGCAGAAGGTCGCGTTATTAGAATTAGACAGGCAGTTACGCCTCCGGGAGAAGCCAGAACTGATACTTCTATCTTTTTAGAATTGGCTAAAAGATTAGGCGAAGAAGATAAATTTACCTACGAAAATAGTGAAGCTATTTTTAATGAATTGCGTGTAGCTTCTAAAGGAGGAACAGCAGATTATTTTGGAATATCATACAAAAAAGTAGAAGACAATATGGGTGTTTTTTGGCCATGTCCAACAGACGATCATCCGGGAACACCAAGATTATGGGAAGATAAAAAATTTAAAACCCCAGATGGAAAAGCACATTTTAATCCCGCTCCATACAAATTACCGGGAGAAGTTACCGATGATGAATACCCAATAACATTAACAACTGGGCGTGTTGTTTCACAATATTTAAGCGGAACTCAAACACGAAGAATAGGTAAATTGGTCGATCAGTTTCCTGAACCAATGGTCGAAATTCATCCGGAATTAGCAGCTAAATACGGAATTAAACAACGTGAATTAGTTCGAGTTGCAACCCGAAGAGGAGAAGGAATATTTCCGGCGAATATTGTTGAAACCATTAGAAAAGATACCGTTTTTATACCGTACCATTGGCCCGGAGCCAAATCGGCAAACCAATTAACACCCGGAACTTTAGATCCAATTTCTAAAATACCCGAGTTTAAAGTTTGTGCCTGTTTATTAGACCCACAAGGAAAAATAGCGCCACCATCGAAAGAATCAGATGCTTATGCAAGTTTATAATCTATAAAAAATGACACTATGAATTTGACTAATTTTAATAGAAATGAAGAGTTTTTTGTAGATCTGCAACGTTGCATTGGCTGTAAAGCGTGCGAGATGGCGTGTGCAGAATGTGAAACCAATGGACAAGAATCATTGATAAGCGTAAACTATGTTGAGCGTTCATCAACAATTCAAACAACCGTACAAGTTTGTATGCATTGCGAAGATCCAGTTTGTGCAAACGTATGTCCTGCCGATGCCATTTCACAAGATGAATTTGGAGTTGTTCACACCGCAAATACAGAAAGATGCATTGGATGTTCAAACTGCGTAATGGCATGTCCGTTTGGAGTACCTAAAAAAATGGAAGAATACGATTTAATGATGAAATGTACCATGTGCTACGACAGAACTAGCGTGGGTAAAAAACCAATGTGCGCAACAGTTTGTCCAAGTGGAGCATTGTTTTATGGAACAAGAGAGCAAATCGAAGAAATGAGACCAAATAGTACACCAATAAATACGTTCATTTTTGGTAAAGAAGTAGTGAACACCAAAGTTAATATTATGATGCCAAAAGGCAGTAATGAATTAAGAATATATTAAATCCGAATCCATGTCAAAAGAAGATAATTTAAATGAAAACTGGAAAAAAGATTTTCCAATAAAAAAACAAGAATCAACACATGTAAGCCGTCGTGATTTTGCCAAATTCTTGACTTTTGTTTCTGGCGGATTAATGGTTGGAAGTGGTTTTGTTGCTGCAAAAGCATATTTTTTACCAAAAGAAGGTGTTCAGGGAGAACATTTTATTTGTAATAAAGACGAAGTTCCTGTGGGCGGAACAAGAGGTTTTGTAATTGAAGGAAGTACAATTCCTTATATTTTAATACATCTTGAAAGTGGAGATTTTAGAGCTTATGAGCAAAAATGTACCCATCTTTCCTGTTCCGTATTTTACAAACCCGGAACAGGAATTATTCATTGCCCGTGTCACGAAGGATCGTTTGATGCAATGACAGGCGATGTAATTGCAGGACCGCCGCCAAGAGCTTTGCCACAATTAGAAGTTTTTTTTAAAGAAAATGCCGTTTACGTAAAAGCAGTAGTAGAAAATAAAGAAAGCTAGAATAAACTTAAAATCAATTGCTATGAGTACTTTTAGAAGAAGCCAGAATCGAGCCAATCCCAATAAGTTGAACAACATACTTTCGACACTTATTTTTATTTTAATTCTAAACGTTAGTATCCAGATTTGGTTGTTATATGCCTCACTAAATAATGCATTAGACAATAATAAAGAAATATTGTTGCCCGCGTTTATAGCATCGGCAGTTTTATTTTTAATTGGTTTTGCTTGGCTGTATTATCTACCAAGTGGAAATTTCAAAAAGAAATAACTTATAAATTTTATAATATTCACTAATATCAATTGTAAAAGCTATTTAACCGTTATTTGGGGAAGTAATTAAAGAATTAAGCCTAAATTTATATTCTTTTAATTTTTTAGATTTTTAATAACCTAAACTAAGTATTAATACTTATATTTGTGATAAGTATTTTCTCTTATATAAAATAGCAACCATGATCCAAGTTGACGAAGCCTTATCAATTAGTGCAGAGAATAGCACTAAAATGCCCATTCAAAAAATACAAGTGCATAAAGCGCTAGGTTATATTTTAGCAGAAACGGTTTATTCTCCGATAGCAATGCCGCCTTTTCGCCAGTCAGCAATGGATGGTTACGCTTTTATTCATAGTGAAAGACACCAATATGATGTTGTAGATATTTCGCAAGCCGGAGATCATTCAAATATAAAACTGAACGAAAACGAAGCTGTGCGTATTTTTACAGGTGCGTTTGTTCCTCATAATGCAGATACAGTTGTAATGCAGGAACATGTAATGGCAAACGAAAAGTCAATTTTGATTACCAGAATGCCTGCGCAATTTGCTAACGTTCGAAATAAAGGAGAACAAATTGGTCCCGAAGATGTTGCTTTTGAGGCCAATACTTTAATTACACCTGCGGCAATAGGTTTTTTGGCCTGTTTAGGAATTACAGAAATTGAAGTTTTTAAAAAGCCAAAAGTTGCCATTTTAGTAACAGGAAACGAATTGGTAAAACCCGGTAAAAAGCTTCCTAAAGGGAAAATTTACGAGAGCAACTCTATAATGTTGCAAGCAGCACTTGAAACTATTGGGATCAAAAAAACGAAAGTTCATAAAGTAAAAGACAATCTTAAAGCAACAAAAAAAGCTTTAAAAGAAATTTTAAAAGAAAATGATATTGTTTTAATTTCTGGTGGAATTTCTGTTGGTGATTACGATTTTGTAAAGGAAGCATTACTAGAAAATGGAGTAGAAGAACTCTTTTATAAAATCAATCAAAAACCTGGGAAACCAATGTTTTTTGGTGCAAAAAATGAAACATTAGTTTTTGCCTTACCCGGAAATCCAGCTTCGTCTCTAACTAATTTTTATGTGTATGTCTATCCAGCTATTAAAAATAGAATGGGATTTTCTGATACTCACTTACCAAAACTAGTTCGGAAATTAAATTCAGGATTTACAAATACAAGCGGAAAAACATTGTTTTTAAAAGCGTTGTATGATGAAACCCACGTTACAATTTTAGACAGTCAAAGCTCAGCAATGTTAAATACGTTTGCGATAGCCAACTGTTTATTAATAGTTCCTCATGATGTAGAAATGCTCAAAAAAGGAGGACTCGTTAAGTTATTGCCAATCGATTAACAAAATAGATTTTAGAATACAAAAAAAGAATTTAGAGGATAAATGATAAAATGCAGTATATAAATTAAAACACATAGCTATGTTTAATAATAGAAAATATGGCGTTTTATAAAAATAACAAAGTAAAGTTCATGAAGCTTTTTATTTATTCAGCTTTGCGGACTTAATTTTAAAGAGAAGAATGAATAAAAAAACTTTGCGCACTTTGCGGTAATATTTTTTTTCATTTCAACCTGAAACCTGAAACAAAAAGTCATGGAAACACTAACAGTATTTATTCTTTGTGGCGGAAAAAGTTCTCGAATGCAATCAGAGAAAGGATTAGTGCTGTTTCAGGAAAAACCATTTATAGAACATATTATAAAGGCAATTTTGCCAATAACAGAAAATATAAAATTAATTACGGCAACAAAAGAATACGATTATCTGCCGTATGAAAAAATACCGGATATTGTTTTAGATAAAGGACCTTTGGGCGGAATTTTTACAGCATTAACATATTCTGAAAACCAATTTAATTTGATTTTGAGTTGTGATATTCCATTAATTTCGACAGGATTACTATCAGAATTAATATCAAAACATAATGAAGAAGCTGAAATTACCATTTTTGCTTCAGAAAGCAGAATGCATCCATTAATTGGAATTTATTCTAAAAAAGTATTGCCTGTTATCAAAAGCGCAATTGATAACAATGATTTAAAAATGATGAATTTGATTGCCAATGTTCCGCATCAAATCATTAAAATTGAAGAAAGTGAAAACTTTCATTTAACCAATATTAATTCGGCCGACGAATTAAACGACCTGAATATCAATTTAAGTTAAAAGTTATGCGAAACTCTAAAACACCCAAATTAACAATTGTAGGCGCAGGTCCTGGTGATGTTGAATTAATTACGATGAAAGCTATAAAAGCTTTAAAAAGTGCAGATGTGGTATTGTATGATGCTTTGGTCAACGAAGAATTATTAGAATATGCATCAAATGCAGAAATAGTTTTTGTTGGAAAACGCTTGGGTTGTCATGCTTACACGCAAGATCAGATTAACGATTTGATTGTTTCGATGGCAAAAAGTCACGGACATGTAGTACGTTTAAAAGGCGGTGATCCGTTTGTTTTTGGAAGAGGAAGTGAAGAAATCGAGTTTGCAGAAGAATTTGGAATTGAAACAGCTATTGTTCCCGGAATTTCATCGGCTTTGGGGGTTCCTGCTTCGGTTGGGATTAGTTTAACACAAAGAAAAGTTGCCGAAAGTTTTTGGGTCATTACAGGAACAACCTCAGATCATAAATTGTCAAAAGATATTCATTTGGCCTCAAAATCTGCCGCAACAGTTGTTATTTTGATGGGAATGCATAAATTAAATGAAATAATTGCTATTTATCAGGAAAACCGAAATGACGATTTACCAATCGCTATTATTCAAAACGGAACAAAAAATTCCGAACAAAAAGTGATTGGAACTATTAATACAATTACTAAATTAGTGTTGGAAAAAAATATATCATCGCCTGCTATTATTGTGATTGGCGAAGTAGTTAGAAATACTTCAAGCTGGATTTCGTATTTTCAGGAACACTTTGAAGATGAATTCATTTTTCAGAATTTAAATTTATAAAAATGATCGAGGTTAAATATTTTGGAGCCATTGCCGAAAGGACAAAATGTGAGTTCGAAAAAATGTCTTTTTCTGAATTATCACTGCAAAAGCTATTGCAGGATTTAAACGAAAAATACCAATTTGAATCGCTTACTTTTAGCATCGCCATAAACCAAAAAATAGTTTCAAAAACAACAAATTATACTTTGCAGACAAGCGATGTTGTGGCTTTATTGCCACCATTTGCAGGAGGGTAAAATATGGATGCAGCAAAACGATATAACAGACAAACGATTCTGCCTGAAATAGGAGAAGAAGGTCAGTACAAACTATCAAAAGCTAAAGTTTTGGTTGTTGGTGCCGGAGGTTTGGCTGCCGCAATTTTACCTTATTTAGCATCGGCAGGAGTTGGCGAAATTGGAATTATTGATCATGATGTTATTGAAATTTCTAATCTGCAAAGACAAGTAATTTATAAAACATCGGCCGTTGGGAAAGCTAAAGTTCAAGAAGCTAAATTGATGATTTCCGAATTGAATCCGTTGGTAAAAGTCAATGTATTTGCTGAGAAATTATCCAGAAAAAATGCCGTTTCGTTATTCGAGAATTATGATATTATTGTTGATGCAACAGATAATATTTCGATTAAATATATAATAAACGATGCTTGTTTGGTAACGAATAAACCAATGGTTTACGGATCAATTTTTAGATTTCAGGGACAAGTCTCGGTTTTTAATTATCAAAACGGACCAACTTACAGATGTATATATCCAGATCAAAATAACAACGCTTTAAACTGTGAAGATGCTGGCGTAATTGGAATTTCGGTTGGAATTATAGGAATGTTTCAGGCAAACGAAGTGCTGAAAATGATTCTTGGAATTGGAGAAGTTCTTAGCGGTAAAATATTAGTGTATAATATTTTGAACAACGAACAACAAAAATATGATTTTGATAAAAGCGATTTTCACTTATTAAATAAAGAAACTTTCGACGAAAAATATAATAAATCTGAAGTTGAAGAAATAAATTTTGAATCAATTTTGGATGAAATAAACAATGATGAAGTTTTGTTTCTAGACGTTAGAAATAACGACGAATTGCCAAAAATCGATTTAAAAAATCAAATTCAGATTCCGTTAGTGAATTTAGAAAACGAAATTGAAAAACTGGATAAAAACCAAGTAATTTACATTTTCTGTCAATCTGGAATTCGAAGTAAAATTGCAGTTGAATCGCTTCAAAGGCATCAATTTAAAGACGTAAAAAGTATTGTTGGTGGAGTTTTGGCAATGAAACAATTATTAAAAAAGGAAATAAGCGTATAGCCGTAGTTACTTATTGATTTGTCTAGTCTGTCATTTCGACGGAGGAGAAATCACACTAGAAACTCCATAAAGAAAATTGCTAAGCTATGTAGATCAACGAGTGTGATTTCTCCTCCGTCGAAATGACAATCTTGAGGTAATTTTCTTTACTATGATTTTAATTTGTGAAAATTAGCGTAATTCGTGGCAAAAAAAATCCTTTTAACCTTTGTAATCTGTGGCAAAAAACTGTAGTCAAAAAAACATAAAAAATGAGTAAAAATGTATTTGTAGAAGGGCCAATAGCTTCTGAATTTATCGCTGAGTCGATTGCGAAACATCAGTCAAAACATACGATTGGGGCGCATAATATTTTTTTAGGACAAGTTCGTGCCGATGTTATTCATGACAATACAGTCGTAGCAATAGACTATTCGGCTTACACCGATATGGCAAACGAAGCCTTGCATGCAATTCGTGAAAAAGCGTTTGCCAAATTCGACTTAACCTGTATGCATATTTATCATAGTTTAGGTGTTGTAAAAGCAGGTGAAATTTGCTTGTTCGTTTTTGTTTCGGCAACACGACGCAAACAAGTTTATGAAGCGACTGAAGCGATTGTAAACTGGATAAAAACCGATGTACCGATTTTTGGTAAAGAGATATTTGAAAACGATACATTCACTTGGAAACAAAATACCTAAGAAAATAAAATGGTAGATATTACGCATAAAATAAGCACATTAAGAAAAGCTACTGCAACTGCAATTGTAAAAGTTAGTAAACAAGAAACAATTGATGCAGTTGTCAATAATCTTGTGCCGAAAGGAAATGTATTGGAAATGGCAAAAACGGCAGGATTATTTGCGGTGAAAAACACCCATTTATCAATTCCGGATTGTCATCCCATTCCTATTGAATTTACATCTGTAGCATATAAAATTGAAGGTTTAGAGATTCATATTATTTTTAATGTAAAAACCGTTTACAAAACCGGAGTTGAGGTTGAAGCCATGCATGGCGCATCGATTGTAGCATTGACAATGTACGATATGCTGAAACCAATTGATAAGGAAATCGAAATTTCGACTATTAAATTAATAAACAAAGAAGGTGGAAAATCTTCTTTCAAAAATAAATTTCCAAACGCTATAAAAGCAGCAGTTTTTGTTTGTTCTGATTCGATTTTTGCGGGCGACAAAGAAGATCGTTCCGGAAAAGCAATTGTAGAGAAATTAGATTCTTATGGAGTCGAAACTTCCCATTACGAAATTATTCCAGACGAGTTTGATGTTATTCAGGAAAAAACAAAAGCTTTCGCAGAAGAACATCAGTTGGTGATTTTTACTGGCGGAACTGGATTGTCTCCAAGAGATGTAACTCCGGAAGCGCTCTCGCCAATTTTAGAAAGCAGAATTCCGGGAATTGAAGAAGCAATTCGTAGTTACGGACAACAAAGAATGCCTTATGCGATGCTTTCCAGAAGTGTGGCAGGAACTTTGGGTAAAAGTTTAGTTTTGGCTTTGCCAGGTTCAACAAATGGAGTTAAAGAATCTATGGACGCTGTTTTTCCGCATGTGATGCACGTTTTTCATATTTTAAAAGGGAAAAATCATGACAGTCTCTAATACTATTTTAACGGATGGCTTTGGGCGCAAACACAATTATTTGCGCATTTCGCTGCTGGAAAAATGCAATCTGCGTTGCACGTACTGCATGCCGGCTGACGGAATAGCGCTTTCTCCAAAAGCCAATTTGATGACGGCTGATGAGATTTTTTCTATTGCCCAAACTTTCGTAAAAAATGGTGTTGATAAAATAAGATTAACGGGTGGAGAACCGCTTTTAAGAAAAGATTTTCCAGAGATAGTCTCTAAATTATCGCAGTTAGATATATCACTTTCTATAACGACAAACGGAATTTTAATTGACCGATATATTGATGTTTTAAAGCAATTTAAAATCAAAAAAATCAATTTGAGTTTAGATACCTTGGTTTCGTCTAAATTTCACACTATAACGCTTCGTAATCAGTTTGAGAAAGTAATTGATAATTTGCATTTGCTTTTAAATAATGATTTTCAGGTAAAAGTAAATGTCGTTTTAATGAAAGGTTTTAATGATAACGAAATTATCGATTTTGTAAAACTTACGCAGTTTCTTCCAATTTCAGTTCGTTTTATTGAGTTTATGCCTTTTGCCGGTAACGAGTGGGACAGAAGTAAGATGGTTTCTCAAAGCGAGATTTTGTCTCTTGTCGAGAATAACTTTGCTGAAAATGAAATTGTAAAATTGGAAGACGAAAAAAATTTCACTTCCAGAAATTATAAAATAAAAGATTTTCAAGGCGATTTTGGAATCATAAGTTCCATAACTAATCCGTTTTGTGACAGTTGCAACAGAATCCGCTTGACGGCAAACGGTAAAATTAAAAATTGCCTCTTCTCTAATTCCGAAACAGATTTGCTAACCCCTTTAAGAAGTGGTGAATCGATTACGAACTTAATTTCTGACGCTATTCTAAATAAAAAGAAAGTTAGAGCAGGAATGGTTTCTATTGAAGAAATGGATGATCCTGTATTGCATTTTGATAATCGTAGCATGATTGCGATTGGGGGGTAATTTCAATCTTGTCATTTCGAGGAACGAGAAATCACACTCGCAAAACGACAGAGATTGTTAATCTTTTTTGTATAATTTCTAGTTCGATTTCTCGTTCCTCGAAATGACAAACTAGATGATAAATTTAGAGGCAAAAAAAAAGGTTCAACTTTTTGAAGTCAAACCTTTCTTAAATATTATTTTTTCTTTTTAGCCTTAGATTTTTTCTGAGACTTTGCTTTTTTCTTGGCTATTTTTTTAGCTTTAGCTTTCTC
>NZ_JPRK01000023.1 GCF_000832125.1 Flavobacterium hibernum
GGCATAGAAAATGTCGAATTACCCACTCGCATTGTTAATTACCTCAAACTTGGAACTCTGGTAATAGATCGTTATAAAATGCCGGGACTTAATGCTAAAGGAACAGATGTTGCCGAAGATATGTGTTATGGCACTGGATACAAAAAAGAAAAGCCAATTTACCAACCTGAAATTGTACAAAAGTATAAAAATCAATATCAAACTTTTGGTTTCGATAATTTTACGCATCGCTTATTCTCAAACGATGACAATAGTAGTTTATATGAAAAATTAGTAGAAGATGAAACTCCTAACACCGGAACGAAACTTGAAGAATTATCAAAAACTAAAATTGACAAACTTAAAATTGATATGCCAAATGCTGTTTCTTATAAAAAAGCACTGCAACAACGCAACAAAAACAAAAAAGCATATTACTCGACCCAAGAGTGTTACAATACATTTTATTCTCCACAATTTAAAATTCCCTGGACAGATTTTTCCTTTAAAGTTCCAGTATATAATTCAGGTTTAGATGTGAGATTATTTGATAATATATCAGATGAATTGTTGTTTTTTACATTTAAAAATACTGCTGAGTTATATTTTGCAAGAGGCGAAATGCAAGACAATCTCGACCAGCTTATTGCAAAATTTAAAAGAAGCGAAGGCGGTATTTTCGAAAGCCCAATAATGACCAAACATGCATTAGCACGAAGCGAAACCGATGAATATTGTCAGAAGGTAGAAGATTATATTGCTGAACAGTTAAAAAATAATCTTTCTAAGCTGGAAGAAGTTGAAGATGTTGAGCCATATTTTGCAAAAAAAATTGGTGTAGAAAATCTTTTTTTTAATTCAAAAGGCGAACGAAGCAAAAGAAACAAAATTTTCAGCAAACCGACTTATTCTTATGGAGCTTTACATGAAGCGCCTATAAAAGCCACGGATGGGCTAACCATTGCACTAAATGACATTTGGGCTGCCGAAGTTCTATTAAAAGAGTTGCTTTTTGAAGGTAACAATTATACAGCAAAATACGAGGTTATTTTGTGGGATCATTTTGGACTGGATTTACCTGATATGGAAAAGATTTTTAATATTATTCCTAGTGTAAACGAAACCTTTATATCTTGGTTTGTATTACAACATTTACGTGGTTACAAGCCTTTCTTAACCAAAATTAAATTTCAAAAAGAATTTCAAGGGAGCTTACTAGAAGGAATAGATGAAAAAACAAAATTAAGAGATGAGTTAGCTACAGAAAAAAGAGAACAAAAAGCCAAAGAATTAAATCAAAAAATGCGAGATGATTTGTGGCTTGAACCTAAATTTTAAATTTATGAAAAAGATAATATTGATATTATTTATATTAATAATAATTTCTTGCGGAGAAAAGAAAACAGAGATTATCAAATCCAATATTTATTCAACGCTTTTTTTATTAAAGGATCTTCCAGAAGATGATTCTTTAGTAAAAAAAATGATAGTTAATTTTTTGCTAAAAAATCCCCCCGAAGTGAAAAACAAATTTGGTCATGCTAATTTTTATAAATATACATCTGATACAAAATATTTCTTAAACAATAAAGAAGATGATCCAACTGGGCTAAGTTTGGGAGAAGAACAACTAAGTTTTTATAATGATGAAAAAATAGCCTATTTTGTTATCTCACAATGTAAAGATGATTCTACAAAATTAGTTGGTGAATTAAAATTTTATAATCAATGGGGGAATTTTTTTAAATCAGACACAATAATTTATAAATGTAAATAATTATTGAAGCTGAAGGAGTAAATCAAAAAATGCGTGATGATTTATGGCGTGAACCTAAAATTTAAAAGATGAAGAAAACAATATTACTAGTAATGATTTTTATATTTTGTATTTCTTGCGAAAGAAAAACGGAATTTGTACAATCTAAAGTACGATTAAATCTTTTTTTAGTAAAAAATCCTCCCAAAAAAAATAGTTTTTCAAAAATGTTTTATAAATATACTTCCAATACCAAGTATTTTTTGGATAATAGAGAAGATCCTGGGGTTTTTTAAGTGAAGAAATATCAATGTACGATCATGAAGCAAAATTAGCAACTTTTTTTATTTCAAAATGTGAAAATGATACAACAAAAACATCTGGTATATTAAGTTTTTATAATAAACCAGGTAGCTCTGATATTGTTCTTTATAAGTGTGATTAAATTTTAAAATATGAAAAAGACATTAATTATAATTACAATTATGCTATTATTTTTTTCTTGTACGAAGAAAACAGAATTTATAAAATCTAAAACAATAGCAGATTTATTTTTGCTAAAAAATCCTCCGCAAGAAGATTCTTTGGTAAAAAAACTAGTAAAAGATTTTTTACTAAAGAATCCTCCAAAATATAAAAATAAAATAAATAGAATAGATTTTTATATTTATAATTCAGATACTAAATATTTTTTGGATCATGGAGAAGACAATCCTTCTGGTTTAAGTTTAGGAGAACAACAACTAAATTTTTATAATAATTATAGGATTGCAATCTTTTCAATTTCCAAATGTAAAAACAATGAGAAAAGACTAGTTGGAGAATTACAATTTGATAATAAATACGGGGATTTTTACAAACCAGATACTATAATTTATAAATGTAAATAATTATTGAAGCTAAAGGAGTAAATCAAAGAATGCGTGATGATTTATGGCGTGAACCTAAAATTTAAAAGATGAAGAAAACAATATTGCTATTATTGACTTTTATATTTTGTATTTCTTGTGAAAGAAAAACAGAATTTATACAATCGAATGTTTATCCTAGCCTTTTTTTATTAAAGGATCCTCCAAAAGATGATTCTTTAATAAAAAAGGAGATTATTTTATTTTTAATAAAGAATCCTTCAAAAATTAAAAAAAGGGAATATTATATTGATTTCTACAAATATACCTCAAATACAAAATATTTTTTAGAAAATGAAGAATATGATGGTTTTGGAGCTCAAGTACTTTCCATGTATAACAAGGATTTGATAGCTTCATTCAGTTTATCTCATTGTAAAACTGATTCAACAAAATGGGTAGGTAAATTACGTCTATACAATGAATGGGGAGATCATTTTAAACCAGATACTATAATCTACAAATGTAATTAGTTAAAGAAGATCATTATATAGCAAAATATGATGTGATTTTGTGGGATCACTTTGGGCTTGATTTGCCCCCGCTCCCGCACGAATCCTTTCGTATGGCGATATGTAAGGTCAAATTCTAATTTTCTATATAAACGTTTAATGCATTACAAATGAGCAGAAATCATAAACTTAATATTTCTTTCATCACTAATTAGGGTGTGCCACACGAAAGGATTCGTGCGGGAGCGGGACAATGAAAAAGGATGGAAGTTTTTTCTATGTAAGCAAAAAAATCGATTGGTAAAAGACTTTACAAAGTTTATCGCGCTAAAAAGCAGAATTTAAAATAATAATAATTCAGCAAAATATAGTACCATATTTTGCTGAATAAATTAAAGATTGAAAAAAATGAAATTTATAATTGCCTTTGTGTTTTTAACACAACAGTTCGTTTTCTCTCAAGAAAAAAATATTGATTATTTACCTCTAAATAGAGAGAATTTTCAGGTTAGACCTAATTCAGTAACTTTTAAATTTTCGGTTTTAGCCACTAAATATAAAAACCGCTATGATCTTGCCCGAGACACAATATTAAAAGAAGGGAATTATATAATTAAATACGATGATCTTTTTACAAAATTCTCAGTAAATAAGGCTGGCAAAATTGATGGAAAACTTGATGAAAAGTATTTAAAACGTGGTAAAATTTTCACAACTAAATACCTCGTTAGAGATGGATTTATATATAAAGCTACTACATATGATTCAACAGACAATCTAATTACAGATAGTGATGTTTATTATTGCGGAGACATTATTGAAATAGTGATGATTACAGCAAATGGTGAGAAAAAAATAACAATTGAAACTCCCGATACTACGGAAATTAGAAAATATGATAAAAATGGCGATTTTTTAGATGAAGAAATATGGAATAAAGCTGGAATAGGTGGTCCTGGTAAATAAACTACCAAGATTAAAAATAAAAATACTTGAACTCTAGTTTGATAACCTTTTCATGCTAGTAGATTAAAATAATAATGTGCTTGTAAACATGATGTTCACGCCAGCAAATGATATTAATAAAAAACAATGATTACAGAGAGAGAAGTTAACATACTGAAAAAATCTATTCTACTTATTAATAGTTTTGAAGACAATGTGAATAATATAAATTCGGGAAAAGAATTTTTTTTTATTCACAATCGCAATGTAGAAACTATTGAAAAGATAGCCACTGTTCGTAACTCAGAATATTTAGCTGCAAGACTAGCTGAATAACCGCTGCTCAAATAGACGAATATATTAAAATTCAGAAAAATGAGGTTAGTCTATTAAATTTTTTGTTAGTCTTTCTGTTTGGAATCTTCATCGGCTTATATTATTTACTTTTTGAAAGATTTTTAAAAACAGGAAAAATTACTGCAAACAAATTAAATCCAAAGTGTTAACAATAATAGAAGTTAATAAATATATCCTAGAGGTCGTAGAAAATCCATATATAGAAAAGTTGCGATTATAATGAAAGAAACTTATATTTTTCTTGCTAAAATAAACATATCCGACGCGGATTTGCAAATCCGCGCTATCTGATATCTGAGTTTTGGAATACTCATCTTGACATACAGGATTCTAAAACAAAAACCAAAATATTCACTTTATAAAAGATTTTTTTTTAATTTCTAAATAGAATTAGTCTTAATAAGTATAAATTTGCAACCGATTCAAACTACGATTTTAGTTTCTATTTTAAAATTTCTATAATCGATCATAAAACATAAGTCCTCCTTGTATGAAGAAAACATTTAAAAAGAATATTGGCCTGTTGCACTTATGGTTAGGACTTGGGTCTGGTTTAATCGTTTTTATTGCCGCGCTTACAGGAAGTTTATTGGTTTTTGAAAAAGAAATTGATCAGTTAGTAAATCCAGAATTTTACAATGTTTCGACTATAGGAAACACAAAGAAAACTATTGATTTTTGTACTGATGTTCTCGAGAAACAATATTCGATAAAAAAGATTACCCGCATTTATACTTTTAATGATCCTGCCCGAACAATACAGATTATTGCAAAAGATGCCGATAAAAAAGCGCAATTTTTTTCGTTTGATCCTTACACCGGAAAAGTTCTCGCAAATACGCCTCAGGAAAGCCGTTTTTTTGTTTTCCTTTTGTCTCTACACAGGCAATTATTGTTGGGAGATTCAGGCAAAATAATCATGGGAACTTCTTGCTTGATTTTTGTTTTTATGCTCCTCTCGGGTATTGTTTTATGGTGGCCTAAAAAAATAAAAAACTTAAAACAACGATTAACAGTAAAATGGAAAGCGTCTTTTAAAAGAGTCAATTGGGATTTTCATTCTACTTTTGGATTCTATAGTTTTTTAATTCTGTTAATCATTTCGTTAAGTGGCTTAAACTTTGCTTTTGATTGGTTCCAAAATGGTATAGTTTACCTTGCCGATGGCTCAAAACCAAAACTTTCTGCCAAAGTCAAAAATCCAACAAAAATAGATCCTAAGTTAGACAAAACTACTTTTTACCAAAGTATTTACGACAAAACAGATAGCATTTTTCCTTATACAGGAAATATACAAATTAGAATGCCTATTGATACTATTAACAGCATTACGGTACTTAAAGAAAATTTAGAAAAAACAATTCCGTTTCAATCAAGCGCTGCTTATTTTGATAAATATACGGCCAAGAATATCGAAGTAAGACCTTACGAATCTTTTTCGAATGGAGATAAATTAAAGCGTTTAATGTACCCTATTCATACCGGTAGTATTTATGGTTACACGACCAAAATAATTGCCTTTTTGGTCTGTCTTTTTGCTGTAACTTTACCTATTACCGGACTCTTGATCTGGTTAGGAAGAAAGAAAAAATAGTTGATACTCTACAATAAAAAAACTCTTTTAAGTTAGTTTTTAAAGCAATATTACTTTTGCGGAATTAAAGTATCTAGGTCATTTAAAGTGTAGAATTTTAGATCATTTAGCTTCATGTATTTGCAAACAAACTCTAACGTTTCGATTTTAACTTCATAATTTTTAGATACATTTTTAACGGGTCTATGACCGCATAAAAGCAATATTTTATTGTGTTTTTTTGCGTAATCCAGCAACTCTAAAACGTACGGAATACTAAAATGAATATGACTATTGTCGATATCAAATGCAAACACAATTTTTGAGTTATTAAAATAACTGTCTTGTTTTTCAGGGATTTCACCGCCAAAAGCTCTACCTCTAATAATTTTAAATTTACTAGATAATGCATGGTCCAGAGCATCAGATCGCATTCCGTACGGATAGGCAAATGAAGTAACATTAAACCCTTTATTCTTCATCGAAGTAATCATTGGGTATATTTCCTGATTCATGTAAGCATCCAGTCCGTTCTTTTTTACAAACTTAACAGCATTGTAATGATGATAACCATGACCTGCAATTTCGTGACCTTCTTTTTGCATTTGAAGCAATTTTTTAATTTGAGGTTCACCAAGCGAATCTATCTTGCAAACATTAAAAGTAGCTTTCCATCCGTACTTTTTCAAAGCCTGATCGGCTTCAAACCACTCGTCTACATAAGCATCATCAAAAGATAAAATTACTCCCGCTTTATAAGGTTTTGGTTCTTCCTTTTGCTTTTTAGTTTCGCATGAAAAAAAAGTCAGGAACATTAAAAACAACATTGTTTTAGTAAAAATTATCTTCATGAATTATTCCGTTTTTAAAGTACTAAGTTTATAATAAAATAAAGTGATATTAATTTTAAAGATAATTATTTATTAAGAACTACAATTTATTTTATTAGTCAAAATTTACATTAAAAATTTCATTGCACAAAACATCCAAATCCTCTATAAAAGCAAAAAACCTCCAAAATAAAATCATCTTGGAGGTTTAGTTTTTTTTTTAATCTATTCGTATTTCAAATACTGCAAAATATCCGATTTTGTTGCCACATATGCTCTGGACAATACAATTATTAATGTCAAAAACAATAGCACAACAAATCCTATAATAAACGGAAATAGTGAAATATCGATTCTAAAAGCGAAGTTTTCTAACCATTTGGTCAATAGATAATAAACAGGAAATACGGCAATTAAAAAACCTATTATACAATACAAAACATATTGTTTGGATAACTCTCTTAGCAAAACTTTTGTATCGGCTCCAAGAGTTTTTCTTATCGCGATTTCTTTCATTCGCCTTTGTATAGAATACGATGCCAACGCTAATAAACCAAAAAGTGCTATTGCAATTACAACAATATTTAAAAGCGAAAACAAGCTTTTTTGCTTCGTATAAGTTTCATAAGTTCTTGCATATTCTTTGTCTACAAAATCATATTTAAACGGATATTCGGTATCGACTTTCGACCATAACTTTTCTATGTTCGCAATAGTGTTTCCAAGATCGTCTGATTTTAGTTTTGCATAAACTTTGTTAATGTTCTGTGTCATACCAAACATTTTTATATTGTAAAAAGCAATTGGCGGCACTTCTACTTCTGGACTTAATAAGTGGAAATCCTGAACAATACCAATTATTTTTACTTTCTGCTCTCGAATTAAAAGTTCCTTGCCAATAGGATCTTTAATATTCATTAATTTTAATGCACTTTCGTTTATAATCACAGAATTTATAGTATCTGAAGCCAGTTTTCTGTCAAAATTTCTTCCCTTAATTATTTTGATGTTCAACATTTCAAACATGCCAAAATCTAAAGGAATAACGCGTTGTTTAAAAAGTTCATTATTGTATAAAACCCCAGATATAGAATTGTCTGATCCATCAAACGTAATAAGACCTGTCGAGACTTGTTCGACACCTTTAATTTTGCTGAGCTGCTGTTTTATGATGTTGTATTTGTTGTAAATGTTTTGAGCTGCATTTTCTCCCTGATAATCAACCGATGGAAAATTTAAAGAAACCGAAATTACCTGATCGCCCTTAAAACCTAAATCTTTATTCTGTAAAAATTTAATTTGCTGGTATACGATATTTGAGCCAATAATAAAAAAGGCAGCAATGGCGAACTGAAAAATAAGCATTCCGTTGCGCAGCCAGATACCATTTTTACTTCTTTCAAAATTTCCTTTCAAAACTTTAAAAGTTTCGAAATTGGATATATAAATAGCAGGAAATAAACCTGCAGTCAAAATTGTAATGATAAAAATCAATATCAATTGCATGTAAAACTGACTGGCAAGAAGTACAATGTTTTTGTTTAAAAAATTGTTATAATACGGTAAAGTCAACTCTACAATTACTAGCGCCAGTAAAATAGAAAAAGTCGTGGTTAAAACCGTTTCAAAAAGAAACTGAGTTACAATATCGCCTTTTGATGCACCCGAAATTTTACGTACTCCAACTTCTTTTGCACGCTTTACAGCATTAGCAGTTGCGAGATTGATGTAATTAACAATCGACAAAACGAGAATCAAAAGAGACAGACCCATCATGATTATTAAAAACTGATAATTTCCTCGTGTTTCAGGATAACCATCTATTATCGAATGTAATCTGGCTTTTGATAAAGGTTCAAGAATAACCGTAAAATGACCTACTTTTTTAGCCATAACTTCGACTGTAAAGCCTGCTTCTTTGGCAATTATCGCAATAAAATCGTGGTTATAAATTCTTTCGAGTCTTTGTCTTGTAAGATCAACTTTTGAGGGGTCCTTTACTTTTAATAATAACTTTAAAACAAACGGGCCATTCAATCCGGCAGTTGTATATTGCTTCATTTTATTAATGATGACATTTGGCGCAATCGAAGAATTTCCTGGAATATGGTACACGGCCCTTACAGAAAACAGCTGGTCAAAACATTTTATTTGTTTTCCAATGGGGTTTTCATTTCCAAAAATCCTTTTAGCCGTAATATCAGAAATAGCAATACTCGAATCATCTTTTATAGCCGAAACTGCATCACCTTTAATAATTTTGAAAGGAAAAAAAGAAAAGAAATTTTGTTCGACATTGATAATTTTATCTACAAACTCCTTTTTTCCTTTGTAAATAATTTTATCATTTTGATACCAACTATCAGCATATAGTATCGATTTGACATTTGGATCTTGGTCTAAAGCCGGCTTCAGGAATACCGCACAATCTGACAGGGCGGGCATATCGCTTAGTTTAACCAAAACCTGATAAACATTCTCTTTTTCAGAATTCCATTCATTGTAACTCTGCTCGTCGTTCCAATACAGCAAAGCAAAAATCAATCCTGAAATTCCGATTGACAATCCTAAAATATTAAGAAAAGAAAACAGTTTATTATGCTTTAACTGGTAAATAAATATATTAATATAGTTTAGTATCATGGTTTTAGTTAATGGTTAATTTAAAATAGACATTACATCTTTTATTCATATTTGAGGTATTTTAAAACATCGATTTTGGTAACCTGATAAGCTTTTGCCAAAACAATTGTTAAGGTCAAAAACAATAAAAACACAAGCGCCACAAGAAAAGGAAGCAACGGAATACCGATTCTAAAAGCAAAATCTTCAAGCCATTTTCGCAATAAAAGATAAGCCGGAATTATGCCGATAACAAAACCTATGAAACAGAACGCTACATATTGCTTTGACAATTCTTTTAATAAAACATTTGTCTCTGCTCCTAACGTTTTTCGAATCGCGATTTCACGAAATCTACGTTCCATTGAAAAAGAAGCCAAAGCAAATAATCCAAAAACAGCAATTAGAATTACAATCACGTTTAATAAAGAAAACAGATCTCTTTGACTCTCATATTTTTGATAATTTCTAGCGTAATTTTTATCTACAAAATTGTATTCAAAAGGATATTCGGCATCTACTTTAGTGCTCCAAAATTTATCCAGATTGGCAATTGTTTTAGACATTTCTTCAGGAGCAATTTTAATCGAAATATTGTGCAACTCCTGGCTGTTTATTCCTTTTGCTGTTAAGTGAACAAAAATCATAGGGCTAATTTGGCTTTCCAATCCAAAATAATTAAAGTCTTTTACAACTCCTACAACCTTATAATTTTTACCTTTCCAATTGATTGTTTTATCTATTGGGTTTTTCTCCTGCATTACTTTTACAGCTCTTTCATTTAATAAAACATTTGTTACTGTATCCGATGAAAACCGTTCGCTTAAATCTCTTCCTTTTACAATTTTAATTCCAAGCATATCCAATACACCAAAATCAACTCCCATACGCTGAATTAGCATTCCCTTATTATTTTTATAGGAATAACTATCCCAGGTATTTTCGTTACTTCCAATCGAAAATAATCCTGCCGAAACAGCCTCTACACCTTTTATTTTAAGCGCTTGCTCTTTGATTACTTTATATCTTGCATATTGATCTTTGCCTTCTTGCGGTTTAAAAACTACGTCAATAATTTGCGAACCATTAAATCCTAAATCCTTATCGATCATATATTTTACCTGTCGGTTTACGATAAACGAACCAATGATAAAAAAAGTAGTGATAGCAAATTGCAAAACCAGCATACCGTTTCTTAGCCAAATTCCGTTTTTGCTACGCGAAAAATTTCCTTTCAGTACCTTTAACGGTTCAAAATTAGAAACATAAATAGCGGGCAAAACTCCGGAAACAATAATGACAATTATAAAAATTACGATTAGCTGCAAATAAAACTGAGTTCCCTCCAGAATTAGATTTTTATGCAAAAGCGTGTTGTAAAATGGTAACGAAAGTTCAACAATTACCAATGCAAGTAAAAGTGAAAACAGTGTAATCAAAGCAGTTTCAAATACAAATTGTACGATGATTTGTTTTTTTCCTGCGCCAACAATTTTTCTTACTCCTACTTCTTTTGCTCTTTTTACCGCATTGGCTGTAGCCAAATTGATATAATTAACAATCGAAAGCAACAAGATTAGTACAGATAATCCCATCAGAATTTGCAAGAATCTCAAGTTTGCGCTTCCTTCCGGAAAAGGATCATTACCCAAATGCATTCTGGTATTAGGTAACGAAAGTAAACTTGCTTTTACAGGCTCGCCATACGTTTTTATGTACTCTTTTACCGTTAATCCTTCTTCTTTTGCAGATACTTTTAAACAGTTTTCCATAAAAATATGGTCCAGATCTTTTACAATTGCATCAGGATTACCTTGGTTCTTTAGCTTAATTATTAACCCATAATCATAACTCCACTTTCCTCTGTTCTTTTCTAAATCTTCTTCGATTACAGTAGTAACCAAGTCCGGCATTACAGATGAAGTCTGATTTAATCGATAAACACCTCGCACTACAAATAACTTACTCAGGAAACGTACTTGTTTGCCCATTGGATTTTCGTTTCCAAATAATCTGAAAGCTGTTTTTTCAGACAAGGCAATACTGTTAATATCCTTAAGCGCCGTTTTTCCGTTACCATGAATAAATTCGTAAGGAAAAAATGTAAAAAAATTACTTTGTGCGGTGTAGATCTTGTCAAATAATTCCCTTTTACCTTTGTAGGCAACAGTTTCTTTGGTGTACAAACATTGCGTGTAACAATAACTATCAAGGTCTGATGAAACCATTTTTAATAATGGGGCGGTCGTTGTTGGATTTACAGTCCAAATATTCCCGCCACCAATATCATTCATGACCGAGTAAATTCTGTCTTTCTCAGGATTCCATTTGTCATACGAATGCTCTTCGTTCCAATACAGTGTCGCAAAAATTAATCCTGCAATTCCAATACTCAACCCCAAAACATTCAAAGCCGAAAAGAATTTGTTGTTCTTGATGTGGTATATAAATATGTTGGTCCAATTTTTCAGCATCTTATTCGTACTTTAAATACTTAAGAATATCAATTTTAGTCGCCTGATAAGCTCTTGTAAGCACAACAAAAAGTGTTAATACAAGTAAAGTTGTAAATCCAATTAAAAACGGATAAATAGAAATACTAATTCTGTACGAAAAGTTTTCCAGCCATTTGCTCAAGAAATAATAAGTAGGAAACAAAGCAAACAAAAATCCTATAATACAATGCAATACATATTGCTTAGAAAGCTCTTTTAGTAAAATATTCGTCTCTGCTCCTAGTGTTTTTCTAATCGCGATTTCTTTCATTCTTCTTTCGATAGAAAATGAAGCCAATGAAAACAAACCAAAAAGCGCAATGATAATCACAATTATATTCAATAATGAAAACAGCTCCTTTTGTTTAATATAATTGCTGTATGATCTACTGTATTCTTTTTCGACAAAATCATACGTAAAAGGATAATCCTGATCGACATTTTTAGACCAAAACTTTTCGATATCAGCCAACGTTTGCTCTGTGTTCGACGCATCTACGTCAACATAAATATTGTTTAACGAATTTACAAACCAAGGAAATGTTTTGAAATGAAAAAATGACATTGGAGGAATTGGATCACCTGGATTTCCAAGGTTAAAATCTTTTACAACTCCAACAATTGTAACATCTTTGTCTCCCCATTTTATTACTTTACCTATAGGATCCTTTTCATTTAATTGTTTTAAAGCCGTTTCGTTAATTAGCATTGTACTTACGGTATCCTGAGCAAATTTTGGACTAAAATATCTCCCTTTTGCCATTTTAATATTCAGCATTTCCAAAAAGCCAAAATCAACTATAATGTTATTACCATCTACCTCGGTATCTTTATAGAGATAGCTTGTAGTCGAAACGCCGCCACCAAAAACGAATCCGCTTCCGGCTACTTTTTTAACGCCTTTAATATGCGACAATTCATTCTTAATCAATAAGTATTGATTGAATCTGTTTACTTTGGTTGTTTTATCATTGTCACTATAAGTATTTCGGTACGAAATATCCAGAATGTTACTGGCTTTAAAACCTAAATCCTTTTTGTTCATGTGCTCAATCTGACTGTACACGATATACGAACCAATAGTAAAAAATGAAGCTATCGTAAATTGAAGAATCAGCATTCCGTTGCGAAGCCAAATCCCTCTTTTACTGCGACCGAAATTCCCTTTTAAAACTTGTAAAACCTCAAAATTTGAAACATAAATCGCTGGAATAATTCCTGCAACACCCACAGTTACAAAAAATATGATAATAAGTTGCATGTAAAACTGACTGCCTTCTATGGTTAATGTTTTTTCTAAAAAACTATTATAATAAGGCAATGATAGTTCTACAATTACAAGCGATATTAAAATGGCAAACAATACAATTAACACCGTTTCAAAAACAAACTGTTGTATAATATTTGTTTTTGATGCTCCAATAATTTTACGAACTCCCACTTCTTTTGCTCTTTTTATGGCATTCGCGGTGGCAGAATTGATGTAATTTACTATCGAAAGAATTAGTATTAAAACAGATAAACCAAGCATTATCAACAGAAATTGATAATTCCCTTTTCCTTCGACTAAACCACCCGTTTTAGTATGCAAACGAAGCGACGCTAACGACTCTAAATGCGGTTTAGGAACACCATATTTTTTTACATATTCTTCCGGAGACATACCGTTGAATTTTGCAAAACGTACGGTGAGATTGGTGTAATATAATTTATCAAGATTTCTGATTATATCAGAAATCGCATTGGCATTTCGAGCTTTAATTAATAAAACAAGCTGAAAATTTCCCCACTGCCCTAACGTTTCTCTTAAACCATAATCTACAAAGTTTACGACACACGACGGATTATAAGACGATTTTTTGTCTAATTTATAAACCCCTCTTACCAGTAATTTTTTATTCTGTAAAACAACTTCTTTACCCAAAGCGCTTTCATTTCCAAAAAATTTTAAGGCCAGATCTTCAGATAAGCAAATGCTATTTTCGTCAGGCAATGCTTTTGCTCTATTTCCCTCGACAAAATCAAAAGGAAAAAATGTAAAGAAATTTTTCTGAGCGCTTACAATTTTGTCCGACTGTATTTTTTTATCTCTAAACCTGATAATCTCATTGGTATAATCACCAGTCAAATAGCAATAATCCTCAACTTCTGGAGTTTTCTCTTTTATCGCCGCGCCAGCAGGAGATGAACTTGATGCCCAAAATCTAGTTTCATCCATTTGGTTTACCAACAAAAAGATTCTGTCTTTATCAGGATTCCATTTGTCGTACGAATGTTCTTCGTTCCAATACAAAATCGCAAAAATTAATCCTGCGATTCCAATACTCAAACCCAAAACATTAAGCGCTGTAAAGAACTTATTGTTTTTGATATGGTATATAAATATGTTAATCCAGTTTTTTAGCATGATCTTAATTATTTAAGTTTGCTGCAAAAACGTCGACATTTCTATTATTTAATTTTTCCGAAAGAATAACCCCGTCTTTCATTAAAATTGTTTTTTGCGAAAACGAAGCATCATAATCAGAGTGCGTTACCATTAAAATTGTTGAACCACTAGCATGAAGATCTGTAAGTAATTCCATTACCTCATTACCATTTTTACTATCAAGATTTCCTGTAGGCTCATCGGCAAGAATAATTTTTGGATCATTAATTAAAGCTCTAGCCACGGCCACACGTTGTTGCTGACCTCCCGAAAGTTGTTGCGGAAAATGTTTCAAACGATGCGAAATACCCAATATCTTTGCGATTTCCTCTACTTTTTTCTTTCTTTCAGATGACGGAACATTATTGTAAATCAAAGGCAATTCGATATTGTCGAAAACCGAAAGTTCGTCAATCAAATTAAAATTCTGAAAAATAAAACCTATGTTTTCTTTTCTGGCTTTTGATTTTGCTTTCTCTTTGGTTCCAACCATTTCCTCGCCAAGTAACTTGTAACTGCCGCCAGAAGCACTGTCTAATAATCCAATAATATTTAATAAAGTCGATTTTCCGCTTCCCGATGGTCCCATAATCGAAACGAAATCGCCCTGATTAATGGTTAATGAAATTTCGCTTAAAGCATTTGTTTCTATTTCTTCGGTTCTAAATACTTTCGAAAGTTTTTCAATTTTGATCATAATGATTGTTTTAAGATTGATGTTTTTAAATAATTTTTATTACCGATGGAAAAGAAACTTATCTCGAAACGAAGATAATTAACAATATCGTTGTTAGATATCTATTTTTGTTACTTTTACCATCAATAATAAGATTCATGTTTGATGATTTACCAGTCATAATGTGATTTTCGTGCCAAAAACTTAAAAACTGTAACAGCCTTATTTTTACGTTTTTATTTTTAAAAAGAAATTTAAAGTGTCCATAATTGGACAGCTTTCGTCCAAAACCGAACAACAATGAAAAAAACGAATGCCACAATTTTAATCATCGATGATCAGGAAGACATCCTTTTTGCGTCGAAAGTGTTCCTGAAAAAGTATTTTGAAGAGATTTATACGCTCAATAATCCAAAAAACATTGTCGAATTACTGTCAAAAAAAGCGATCGATGTTGTTTTGCTCGACATGAATTACAGAATTGGTTTTGAAGACGGACGAGAAGGTTTGTATTTATTAAAAGAAATAAAAACGCTTTCGCCAAAAACTGTTGTCATTTTAATGACGGCTTTTGGAAAAGTAGAAACGGCTGTTGAAGGTTTAAAAAATGGTGCTTTTGATTATATCTTAAAACCGTGGGAAAACAAAAAACTACTGGAATCTGTAAAACAAGCGGTCGATAAAGCCAGAAAGGAACAGAAGAAAACGAAAAGTATTGAGGTTGAAAATGACTTTTTTGTTGGCTCGTCAGAAATTATAAAAAAAGCCTATTCTCTTGCCGATAAAGTTGCGAAAACTGATGCTAATGTTTTAATACTTGGAGAAAACGGAACCGGAAAGTTTGTTTTGGCACATCATATTTTTAGCCAGTCCGAAAGAAAAAATAGTCCTTTTGTTGCCGTCGATTTAGGTTCTTTAAATTCGAATATTTTCGAAAGCGAATTGTTTGGTTATGCCAAAGGCGCATTTACGGATGCTAAAATAGACACGCCGGGACGTTTTGAAATGGCTCAAAACGGAACTATATTTTTAGATGAAATTGGTAATGTTCCGCTTCACTTACAATCAAAACTTTTGCAGGTTATTCAAACAAAAACCGTAACACGGTTAGGAGAAACAAAAGCGAGACCTTTAAATGTTCGTATTATTACGGCAACCAATTTAAACTTGAAACTGGAAGTTGCAGATAAGAGTTTTAGAGAAGATTTATATTATCGTATTAATACAATGGAAATAGTTTTGCCGCCACTTCGAGAGCGCAATGAAGATAAAATTCCGTTGGCCGAATATCTTTTGGATAAAATGATTGAAAAGTATAGCAGAGACGAAATTACTTTTGATAAAAAAGTGCTGGAACAAATTGAAAAGCACGCATGGAACGGAAACATTCGTGAAATGGAGAATAAAATTGAACGTGCGGTTATTCTTTGCGAAAACAACAAAATTACTGTTTCGGACTTAGATTTGGAAACGATAACTGCTTATGACGAAAACCCGGACGACATTCAGCTTTCATCTGTAGAAAAAGCTGCGGTTGAAAAAGCGTTGCTTAAAAACAATAATAATATTAGTAAAACTGCCGAAGAACTTGGCCTTTCAAGAGGTTCATTGTACCGACGTTTAGAAAAATATAATATTAGCATTAATTGATATGTTTAAAGAACTTAAAACTTACAAACTTATATTTCTGCGCTTAATCGCAATTGTGGTGGTTATCGAAATTTCTATTTACTTCTTTAAAATAGGATTGGCGTTTACGGGAGTATTTGGACTTTTTTTTGTTTTTCTGCTCATTCGCGAAATGTATTTTTATGTTCGCAATTTTATTTTGCTTTATGATAAAACGATTGCTTCAATCTTGCAAAACGATTTTACATCAGACTTTTCAAAACAGAACTTCAACAAGAGTTACGACCATTTGTTTCATTTGTATGATAATTTAAAGAACAAGCGAAACGAACAGGTTTCTAAAGATATTATCTACCGTTCTATCCTTAATAATATTGAAACTGGAATTATTATTTTGCAAAAGCAGGAAAATGACTGGGATATTTTTTTGATGAACGATTATTTTTCGAGCCATTTTAGTGTGCCAAAAGTTTCAAAATGGAAATATCTTAAAAATCAATTGCCCGCATTATGCGAGATTATCGAAGAAGATAATTTTCAGGAAATAAAAACAGCAGTAGAAATTCGTATTAATGAGCAAAATATGCAAACTTTTGTTTTGCAGGCATCACGAACAGAGATTTTAGAAAAAGATTATTTTATTGTTTTACTCGATTCCATACAAAATGTAGTCGAGAAAAAAGAGAAAGATGCTTGGGTTAATTTAATGAAAGTGATTTCGCATGAACTTTTAAATTCCATAACACCCATTCGTTCTATTTGCCAAAATCTACAAGATTTGGTCGAGCAGGACACATTATCGGCAGAAGATTTAGAAGATGTCAAAAATAGCGTCGAAACCATGCTAAGACGAAGCGATCATTTACAAAAATTTGTCGAAGGGTATCGAAAACTGGCGATGCTTCCTTCTCCTAAAAAGGAAAAAATAGAACTACACGACCTCATCGATCTTACGATCGAGATCATGAATCCGTTGTTTAAAGAAAACCAGATTGAGGTAGTAAATGCGATTCCATTCAAACGATACATAAATGTCGATGCACAGCAAATAGAACAGGTTTTAATCAATCTTTTAACCAATTGCATTTATGCGGTAAAAGATGCTTCCGAAAAAAAGATTTCAATTTCGGCGGAAGCAAAAGAAAACCGAACTTTTATAAAAATTACAGATAACGGAACTGGAATTGAAAGTGAAATCGAAAACAAAATATTTCTGCCATTTTTCACGACCAGAACTGAAGGTGCCGGAATTGGATTGACTTTATCTAAAAATATTATCGAAGCTCATGGCGGTTATATTACTTATAAACGCGAAAACGAAAAGACAACTTTTGAGATTTGTCTTCTTGAAGATTAACTTTTTGTTTGGGGAGAAAAATCATTTGTAATTTTTATGCATGTATTGCGTGAGGTCATACTTTTAATTACTTTTATAACATTAAATTTGATCACTCCCAATGATTATAAAGAAAAAGAATACCTGGTTTAAAATGCTCTTTGAATGGAGAGGTTCTGTTTTGCCGCAACTTCTTCCTCGCCTTTTGTTACTACTCTTATTTTCGTTTTCAGTTGTTTATTTTAAGCCTTACTTAATAGCATATAATTTACATATAAATCCTGCTATTTTTACGCTTTTTGGCATTGCGCTTGCTATATTTTTGGGTTTTAGAAACAGCGTAAGTTATGACAGGTTTTGGGAAGGTCGAAAACTTTGGGGCGCATTGCTTAATGATACAAGATCTCTGGCCAGACAAAGCATTACACTTATTAACGATCCTGATTACGATGCTAAACGTCAAGACTTTATTAATTTGCTCACAGCATTTGTTTACAGTTTAAAGCATCAACTTAGAGAAACGAATCCGGATCAGGATTTAAATCGATTATTACCAAAACAATTAGTTGAACAACTTAAAGATGTACAATATAAACCTATAATTATATTAAGAGAATTAGGGATTTGGGTAAAAAATGCAAAGGCAGAAAACAAAATAGACAGCATAACTCAATTGGCTTTTGAGGATAACCTCAACAAACTATCTGATATTGTAGGCGGATGCGAGCGAATCGCAAGTACTCCAATACCTTATACTTACAGTGTATTGTTACATCGAACCGTTTATATTTATTGTTTCTTACTCTCTTTTGGTTTTCTTGAAACTATGGGTTGGATTACACCTTTTATAATAGTATTTATTGCCTATACTTTTGTAGCTCTGGAAGCAATTGCCGATGAATTAGAAAATCCGTTTGGTTTACAGCCCAACGATCTTGCTCTGGATGCAATGTCTCAAATGATAGAGAATACACTACTGGAATTAAATGGTCAAAAAGTAACTTCAATACCAAAAACTTCTAACTATTGCATTACTTAATTTATGATAAACACTTCAATTATATTCGGCTATGAATAAAGTATTACTGGTTGAAGACGATCCAAGGGTCGCTTCTTTCATTACAAGAGGTCTTGAGGAAAATCTTTATGAAGTCAAAACTATTACAAAAGGTTTTGATGCAATTAAAGAGGTTATGGAAAATGAATATAGCATTATTATTCTCGATATTATGCTTCCGGATATTACCGGATTTGAAGTTTGCGAAGTTTTAAGAAGTAGAAAAATAATTGTTCCCATACTTATTCTGAGTGCGCTCGATACGCCACACGAAAAAGTAAAAGGATTACAATCCGGTGCCGACGATTATTTGGCTAAACCTTTTTTGTTTGAAGAATTACTTGCCCGAATAAATGCTCAGCTTCGCCGTACGGAATTTAGCAACGGAATTTTGGATTTTCAATCTTATGCTGGTGTCGAAATTAATATGAAAGAACAAAGTGCTTCGCGAGATGGCAAAGAGCTTAATCTTTCGTCCAGAGAACTAAAGCTTTTGATCTTTTTTATGAAAAATCGCGAAAAAGCTTTATCCAGAATATCTATTGCACAAGCAGTTTGGAATATCGATTTTGAAACTACATCGAACACGGTTGACGTTTATATTAATTATTTGCGAAATAAAATCGACAAGAACTTCCCTACTCCGCTTATTCATACGATAAAAGGAACGGGATATATGCTCAAAAACAAAGAGTCATGAATCTAAAAAATAAGTTGTCTGTAAATTCTACATTGCTTTTTGCTTTTACAGTGGGACTTCTTATGACTGGTGCTTTTCTTCTTTTTAGAAGTCATATGAAAGATCTTTATTTTGATAATCTCGAAGATCACGCTGTAACGGCTTCGCTTTTTCATTTTGAAAGAGATGAGATCAAAGACATTAACAGCGAACGATATCGTCAAATTGAAATTCAGTATAATAAAATCAATAATGAATCAATACGCGTTTACGATGCCAAAACTAAGAAGCTTTTTGTGCGCGATAATATTGATATTAATTTAGATGAACAGCATCTAAATGCGATAGTGAAAAATAAGATTCTTAATTTCACTATAGACGGCAGACAGTTTGTTGGGCTTTTTTATAAAGATAACCAGGGAGATTTTATCATTGTGGTTTCTGGAATTGATCATGCTGGTAATAAACAGCTTGACGCTCTTGGTTTAATGTTTATTTTATTTTATTTGGTTGGAATCCCTTTAAATTTTTTCTTAGGAACATTTTTATCCAAACAAACTTTTCGTCCTTTTGAAGAAGTTATTGCAAAAGTAAATACGATAACGACCGAAAATCTTCATTCAAGATTAGAAGTGCCGCAAACAAGCGGAAAAGATGAAATTAAAGAACTCATTACAACCTTTAATTATCTTTTAGAAAGGCTTGAAAGCGGAATCATGATTCAGAATAACTTTCTAAAAAATGCCTCGCACGAACTAAAAACTCCGCTTACTATTATTATTGGCGATATTGACGTGTCACTACAACAACCTCGAACTAACGAACAATATGAAGAAATTTTAAGTTCACTAAAAAAAGATACTTTACATTTAAAATCTACTTTAGAAGGACTTTTAGTTTTATCGGGACTGGAACTTTCAGAACCTCAACAAATGGAAACTGTTAGAATAGACGAAATATTATGGAATGTTCTGGAAAAGAAAGCTATTGAATATCCGAATAATAAAGTTTCGGTCAATTTTGATGCTATTGCTAATCGCGAAGATTTACTTTCTGTACATGCAAACAAACACATGCTTTTTATTGCACTCTACAATATATTAGATAATGCTATTAAATTTTCATCTCCTGCACCAGTAGAAATTTTTGCTTTATCTAAGAATGAAAAATTGCTGATAAAAATTGTAGATCATGGCCCCGGAATTTCTGACGACGATAAAAATTCAATTTTTGATCTCTTTTATAGAAGCGATCGTACACGACATATTCAAGGACAAGGCTTAGGACTTTTTATAACAATGCAAATACTCAAACTTCATAATATCACTTTAATTGTAGATTCTGAACTTGAAAAGGGAACTTCCTTTTCTTTGGTGTTTCCTTAATATATATTTGGATTTTTTTTATGTCACGCAGATTTAGTCAAAGCTTAAGAAACGAAACCCGACAGTCCCGAAGCCTCGGGATAAAACCTGTCGGGTTTACTATGCGCAAATAATCTTTACGCAACAATATGTCATCCTGAGCGAAGTCGAAGGACACAAAGAAGCTCGACAAAGATTGGAGATTTCCTGTACGGAGTTACTTCTGTATCCTTCGACTTCGCTCAGGATGACAAAAATGTGCTGATTTATTAATAACACAATGTTATTTGAATTGCCTCCAGCTTAAGCTGGAGAACAAAAATTGAATACAAAAAGGCTTTAGCCGAATAAGTAACACTTTGGCTAAAGCCTTTTTACTTTACTTTATTCTTCATTCAACTAAAGTTGAACGCTATTCAATCCTATGTGAACTTTAAATCTATTGGAGACTTTAAACACAACATAATTACATTTTTTAAGTTGTTATATAAATCTCCAAGATTATCGTTTTTCCCTTTCGATAACATTTACATAACACTCTAATCTTTCTCTAATCTACTTTAAATTCAGCTTTAATTCTTTTATTTCTAACAACTTATGCAAAACATTGATTTTAAAGAGCTAAACTATCTTTGCATAAAATACACATTCGTAATTCTAAGTTAACAATGTAAATTTTTATGATTTTAAGTTAACAAAAGCGTTAAATATGATCGAAACAAACTGAGTTTCTTTGTCAAATAAAAACTAATAACAACATGACAAAACTAAAACTCTTTTTTACGGCATTAATGCTTCTTGTTATGGGGAACATTTTTGCTCAAATTACAACCTCATCATTATCTGCCAAAGTTAACGATGGTACAAGCCCACTTATTGACGCTGAGGTTACTTTAACACATTTGCCTACAAACTCACTTTATAAAGCTAAAACTGATAAACAAGGTAGATTTAGTTTCGAAAATTTAAATGCCGGTGGTCCTTACGAATTAGAAATTAAAAGTGCAGCCACTAAAGATTATTCTAATGCCCAAATACATTTAGCGCTTGGTGATAATGATTTACCAACAATTGCAGTAAGCAAAGCTGATAATAATGTTTTGGAAGAAGTTGTAATTACGAGTTCTAAACCCTCTTCTAAAAATAATGGAACTGGTATTAACGAAAAACAAATTAATGGCTTACCGGTAATTAACAGAGGAATACAAGATGTTACTAAGTTAGTTCCACAAAGTTCTAATAACTCATTTGCAGGTACGAACTTTAGATATAACAACGTAACGATTGACGGTTCTATCAATAATGATGCAATTGGTTTTAGTCCATCATTAGGAGGTCAATCAGGAACTTCTGGAATGCCAGGAAGCAGTACGCGCTCGAACTCTATCAGTTTAGATGCTATACAGGATATTCAGGTTTATATTGCTCCTTATGATATTAAACTAGGAAACTTTTTAGGAGGAAGTGTAAATGCTGTTACTCGTAGCGGTACAAACACAGTAAGCGGATCTATTTACAGCTACGGAAGAAATGCTGCTATAACTGGACGAAATAATGCAGGTGACGGATCTAAAATGCCAAACTCTTTTGGTGATTATCAAATTGGTTTTAGATTAGGTTTACCTATTGTAAAAGACAAATTGTTTTTCTTTACTAATATGGAATATGCTGAGAGAACTGACCCTTTGTTTTACAATGCAGGATCAACAGACTCTAGCGGAAAACTAACTTCATTGGTTGATAACGCTACTGCTCAACAAATTTCGAATTTTGTTAAAACAAACTACGGATTTGATCCTGGAACTTATGGTTCATACAATAACTTTGCTAAGAGTCAAAAATTCTTCAACAAATTAGATTGGAAAATTAACGACAAAAACTCTCTTTCGTTAAGAAACAATACAGTAGTTTCTCAAGCTACAAATTTAGAGCGTGATGCAGCAAACTTTAGGTTCTCTAGTATGGATTTTACACAAAAAAATCAATCTATTAGTACCGTTTTAGAACTTAAAAGTCATTTTAACAGTCAATGGTCAAACTCATTTATTGCAAGTTATTCAGCCATTAAAGATTATCGTGATCCAAAATCAAGTAATACAATGTTTCCTCAAACAGAAATTGGTTACAATGGCGGAACAATTTTCTTAGGAAACGACCGTGAAGCAACTGTTTTTAACATGAAACAAAACACTGCCGAAATCACTGATAACCTTACTTACAAAACAGGAAACCATACTTTATTATTTGGTACACACAACGAATTCTACGATATTAATTACGGTTTTGTAAATGCTCTTAACGGAAGGGTTTCATACAAATCATTAGCAGACTTTTTTGGTAAATTACCTACTCGTGTTCGTGGAACTTATCCGTTTGATGGTTCAACAAGAGATGAGATTTTTAATAATCCATATGCTAAATTCAAAATTAACTTATACAGCGTTTACGTACAAGATGAAATTAGAATTGGTAATAAATTAAAAATTACTCCTGGTGTGAGAGTTGATTATACTGACTTGCCAAACAAACCAAAATTGAGCGCGCAAGTACAAAACTCTCCAAATGATCCAAACTATGGAACTACGTATACATACACTCCATTAAATCAAATCAAAAACAACTTTTTTAGTACAGCATTAGTTTCACCTAGAATTGGATTTACTTACAATGTAGACGAAGACAAAACCTTAGTTTTAAGAGGTGGATCTGGAGTATTTACAGGTAGAATTCCGTTTGCATGGTTAGGATATGCTTATTACAATGATGGTGTTGGTTACGGAAGTTATGACAAAAACAATTTAACTCCTGCACAAGTTGCTGCGGCCGGAGATCCATTAGCAGCAAATGGTTTAAACGGATATCACGATGCTACTCCAAAAGTTCAGGCAGATTTAGTTGACAATAAATTTAAAATGCCGGCTGTTTTAAGAAACTCTCTTGCTATAGATAAAATCTTCAACGGATATAAATTTACAACTGAAGCTATTTATACAAAAGTAATTCGTGATCTAGAATTTCAACAAGTAAACAAGACAGATAACCCAACTTATTTCTCTTACGATACTAATCACCAAATGCCAATTTATGCAGCCAATATCAATTCTGCATTTTCAAATGCTTATTTATTATCAAACACTAATAAAGGATACAGATATAGCATAACAGAGATGATTACAAAAACATACGATTTTGGTCTTAACTTTATGGTAGCGTATACTTACGGAGATTCTAAAGATATTACAAACGGAATTCGTAACTCTATGGAAAGTAACTTCCAAATGAACCAATCATTAACACCAAATGATCCTCAATTGGCAACTTCTAACTTTAACATCAAACACAGAATTGTTTCGAATGTTGGATACGCTGTAAAAGTAGCAGATAATAATACTTTCTCTGCAAACGTATATTTTAATGCTCAATCTGGAAATCCATTTTCTTGGGGATTTGTAAACTCTACAATTGCAGGAACAGGACAAGCAGCAGGATTAGCATATATTTTTAAAGATGCAACAGAAGCTGCTAAATACATTGGAGTAAGTTCAGCAGGAGTTCCATCGGCTACAGCCGCACAACAAGTAGCAAATTACGAAGCTTTCATTAACGGAAATGATTACTTGAAAAGCAGAAGAGGAAACTTTACAGAAAGAAATGGTGCCACTACACCATGGAACATTCAGGCAGATTTGAAAGTAATGGATGAAATTAGAATCGATGAAGCAGGTACATTACAAATTTCATTTAGCATCGCAAATATTGGAAACTTAATCAATAAAGATTGGGGAAGAAGTTACTTCGTTCCAAATACATACAATTCAACGGCTAATCTTGGGTTAACAAAATCTGGAAACATAGGCGGAGTTGCTACTGGTGATCCAACTTACACTTTCCAAAAACCTACGTCGACTCCTTATACTATAGATCAATTAGCTTCAAGATTCCAAGGACAGCTTGGACTTAGATATTCGTTCTAAAGATTGTGTTTTATTTTTTTTACTATCTCCCAGTTTCACACCTTATGAAACTGGGAGATTTTTTTTAGTTATTCTCAAAATCTAATACTATTGAGCTCTCATTTTATTTTATTGAGATAAACTTAGTTTCCTCCCCTTAAACATTATGTGAGATTTAATGACTAAATTAGTTACATGGAAACAAATCCCGATGTACTAATTATTGGCGGAGGACTTGCTGGCTTAACATCAGCTATACATCTTTCTCAAAAAGGGTTAAAAGTAATCCTGATTGAGAAATCCGATTATCCCCGACACAAGGTTTGCGGAGAATACATCTCTAATGAAATTTTGCCTTATTTGTTATGGCTTGGTGCAGATGTTTCAAAACTCAATCCTACAAACATAACCCAATTCGAGTTTACTACAAATACAGGAAAAGTCGCTACGGCAAAACTTCCTCTTGGCGGATTTGGCATTAGCCGTTATGCACTAGATCATTTTTTATATCAAAAAGCACTAGAAAACAATTGTACAATTATTAAAGAAACCGTTACCAATGTTTCTTTTGATAATGATGTTTTTACTGTTATAACTCCAAATAAAATTTTAACGACTAAAATAGTATTGGGTGCTTTTGGTAAACGTTCCAACATCGATCAGGTATTAGATCGAGATTTTATCCATAAAAAATCACCTTGGTTGGCCGTAAAAGCACATTATTCTGGTAATTTAGATAATGATCTTGTCGCACTCCATAACTTTAATGGTGGTTATTGCGGTGTTTCTAAAGTCGAGAATAATAGTATAAACATTTGTTATTTGGCCGATTATGCTACCTTCAAACGTTATAAAAATATAGAAGATTATCAGCAAAACGTACTTTATAAAAACAAACATCTTAAAACTGTTTTTAAAAATAGTACACTTCTATTTGATAAACCCATCACCATAAGTCAAATTTCTTTTGACAAAAAGCAACCTGTCGAAAACCATATTTTAATGATTGGCGATACCGCAGGACTTATTCATCCGCTTTGTGGCAACGGAATGGCAATGGCAATTCATAGTGCCAAAATAGCTTCAGAATTAGTTTTAGATTATTATTCGAATAAAAAAATGTCCCGTGAATCATTAGAAAAAAAATATACCAAAGAATGGAATATTCATTTTGGAAAAAGAATTTACATGGGCAGGATTCTGGCGCAAATCTTAACCAACAAAACCGTTACTAATACGCTTGTTTCAATAGTAGCATCATTTCCAGGAATAATGCGCAGCATAATTAAGCAAACACATGGCAAAACTATAGCAATCAATTAAATGGGAATAAACACGGATTATAGAACTCTGGAAACCGAAATAATGGACGATTTTTCTCTTGAAGGAGAAGAATTGCAAGAGGCATTAGATAAAATTGCCAGTATTAATCAGTTATTAGGCGGTAATAAACTTACGCTTCACGGTATAAAAAAATTATTAAATAACTCCAATACACATCAAACAATTGTAATTGCAGATATAGGTTGTGGCAATGGTGACATGTTGCGAATGCTGGCTAAATTTGGTCAAAAAAACAAACTCAATTTTAAACTTATAGGCATAGATGCTAATGAATTTACGATCAATTATGCTAAAACACTTTCGTCTGAATATTCGAATATCGAATATCTATGTGTGGATATTTTTACCGAAGATTTTATCAATCTTAAATATGATATAGTTTTATGCACGCTCACCTTACACCATTTTACCAATGAACAAATATTAAATATAATTACTACCTTTAATAACAATGCTACTATTGGCATTATTATTAACGATTTACATCGTAGTAAATTAGCTTACCGACTTTTTAAAATCATAGGTGTTATTTTTAATCTAAACAAAATGTCGCGTGAAGATGGATTGGTGTCTATTTTAAGAGGATTTAAAAAAAAGGAACTAGAGGAATTCTCCCAAAAAACAAATTTAAAAAACTATACCATCAGCTGGAAATGGGCTTTTCGTTACCAATGGTTAATTGCTAAAACATGAGTGTAAAAATAATAACTGTTGCCAAGCAACTACCAAAATATTCCCGTGAAACGGCAGATATACTCCCAATGTTGGAGGAATGGCTTCACGGACAAGACGACCGATTTATAAAAAAAGTAAAAAAGATATTTGAAGGTGCCGCTGTAGACAAACGATACTCGATCATGGATCCGGTCGAAGTTTTTACAGCCACTTCATTTCAAGACAAAAACGATATATATACTCGGGAAGTGATTATTCTAGGCGAACAAGTATTAGAAAAAGCACTTGCTAAAGCAAATTGGGATCCGCAAACACTCGATTACATAATCACGGTAAGTTGTACCGGAATAATGATTCCGTCATTAGATGCCTATCTTATCAATAAAATGAAATTGAGGCAAGATATCGTGCGTCTTCCGGTTACCGAAATGGGTTGTGCTGCCGGAATTTCCGGAATTATTTATGCAAAGAACTTCTTAAAAGCCAATCCCGGTAAACGTGCCGCCGTAATAGCTGTAGAATCGCCAACAGCAACTTTTCAGCTAAATGATTTTTCGATGCCTAATATAGTTAGTGCAGCAATTTTTGGTGATGGAGCTGCTTGCTGTCTTTTATCCTCTTATGAAGAAGATTATGGCCCTGAAATACTTGATGAACAAATGTATCATTTTTATGATGCCGAACATATGATGGGCTTTAAACTCACCAATAGCGGTTTGCAAATGGTTTTGGATATCGAAGTTCCAGATACAATTGCATCGCACTTTGGTGATATTATCCATCCGTTCCTGCAAAAAAACAATTTAGAAATTAAAGACATCGAACACATGATCTTTCATCCCGGTGGAAAAAAGATCATTACAACCGTCGAAGCTCTTTTTTCGGGATTAGGGAAAAACATCAATGATACAAAAGAAGTTCTTAAACAATACGGCAATATGTCGAGTGCAACGGTCTTATATGTTTTAGAGCAAATTATGGATAGAAATCCAAAATCAGGAGAAAAAGGATTAATGTTAAGTTTTGGACCGGGATTTTCAGCGCAACGCGTTTTATTGCAATGGTAATAGATAGAACGCAGATTAGACAGATTCGCTATCGCGAAAACGCGGATAAGAACAGATTTTTTTACGATTGAATCGTTGAAACATTTTACATCTTTAGACTAAAAAGATAAAATCCGTTTTTATCCGTGTCTTTACAAGTAAATCCGTTTCATCCGCGTTCAATTTGATTATTGTCATGTATAATTTAGACACAGATTTTACAGATTCGCTATCGCGAAAACGCAGATAAGAACAGATTTTTTTACGATTGAATCGTTGAAACATTTTACATATTTAGACTAAAAAAATAAAATCAGTTTTAATCCGTGTCTTTACGAAGTAAATCCGTTTCATCCACGTTCAATTTGATTATTGTCATGTATAATTTAGACACGGATCACACAGATTCGCTATCGCGAAGACGCGGATAAGAACAGATTTTTTACGATTGAATCGCTGAAACATTTTACATCTTTAGATTAAAAAGATAAAATCCGTTTTTATCCGTGTCTTTACGAAGTAAATCCGTTGCATCAGCGTTCAATTACGCATCAACCTAATTAAACAAAACAAATTATGGCATTCGAAAATATTATTGCAAAGTTACCCTACAGCAAGCCTTTTCTATTTGTAGATGAATTGCTTCATGTAGACGAAAATAGCGCGATAGGAACCTATACTTATAATGAAGATTTGGATTTTTACAAAGGTCATTTTAAAGATAATCCTTTAACTCCAGGCGTAATCCTGACAGAAACCATGGCGCAAATAGGAATGGTTTGTCTTGGTATTTACTTATTGGGTGATACCTTTAATAAAGATACCGTAATAGCATTTACATCGGCAGATATGCAGTTTTTAAAACCTGTATATCCAAACGAAAAAGTAACAGTAACCTCTCAAAAATCATTCTTTAGATTTGGCAAACTAAAATGTGATGTCATTATGAAAAACGAATCCGGACAAGAAGTTTGCAAAGGCATTTTGGCTGGTATGATAACTAATAAGTTATGAATAAACGAGCCGTAATAACAGGTTTAGGAGTTGCTGCTCCCAACGGAGTTGGCATTCCTGCATTTAGTCATGCCATAAAAAATGGAATATCGGGAATTCGGCATGATGCGCAATTGCAGGAGTTACAATTTTCTTGTCAAATTGCGGGTCAGCCACAAATATCAGACGAACTTAAATTAGAATATTTTACAGAACTCGAACTTCGGGGTTTTAACAGTACCGGTATTTTGTACGGCGTTATTGCAGGTATAGAAGCTTGGAAAAATGCAGGATTGCCAATAGAAAACAATGAAAATCCTGATTGGGATAGCGGAACTATTTTTGGCTCGGGAACATCTGGTATTGATAAATTCCGCGAAAGCATTTACAAAATAGACGAATTGCAAGTCCGAAAATTGGGTAGCACTGTAGTAGCACAAACCATGAATAGTGGTGTAAGTGCTTACCTTGGTGGTAAACTTGGACTCGGAAATCAGGTTACAACAAATTCATCGGCCTGCGCAACAGGTACAGAAGCAATTTTAATGGCTTACGATCGTATACAAGCCGGACAAGCCAAACGCATACTAGCAGGAAGTACTGGTGATAGCGGTCCTTACATTTGGGCAGGATTTGATGCTTTGCGTGTTTGCAGTTCTAAATATAATGATAATCCGGAGCAAGGTTCTCGCCCAATGAGCGCCTCGGCAGCAGGATTTGTGCCTGGTAGTGGCGCTGGTGCTTTGGTTATAGAAGATTTAGAAAGCGCCTTAGAACGTGGCGCAACTATTTATGCCGAAATTTTGGGCGGAAATGTAAACTCTGGCGGACAAAGAGGAAACGGAAGTATGACTGCGCCAAATAGTACTGCCGTGCAAAAATGTATTACTACGGCACTAAACAATGCAGGAATTTCTGCTTATGAAATTGATGCTATAAATGGTCATCTTACCGCAACTACAAAAGACAGTCTTGAAATTGAGAATTGGACAAAAGCTTTAGGAAGAAGCGCAAATGATTTCCCATACATTAACTCACTTAAAAATATGACTGGACATTGTTTAAGTGCAGCCGGAAGTGTCGAAAGTATTGCCACAATTTTACAACTTCATGAAGGTTTTATATTTGGCAATATTAATTGTGATGATCTCCATCCTGAAATTACTGCGCTTATTGATCCAAACAAAATACCATTAAAAACATTAAATATTCAACCCAATATAATTGCCAAAGCAAGTTTTGGTTTTGGCGATGTTAACGCCTGCATCATTTTTAAAAAATTTTTATTGTAACCCACAACTAATAATCCATAACTCTTAACTAATAACTCATAACTCATATCCCAAATGAACAAAGAAGAACTTATCGCTCAATTAAAGGTAATTATAAAGCCATACACAACAAAAACAGAAGCTTTCGATAATCTTACAGAAGAAACTGATTTTATTAATGATTTAGGCATCAATTCGGCTAATTTGGTAGATATTGTACTTGATATCGAAGAAACTTTTAATGTCGTAATTGACAATACCGATATGGAACATATGCTCGACGTAAAAACCGCAGTAGAAATTATAACAACCAAACTTGCCGCAAAATGATTGGTAATGATATCATAGATATTAAACAATCACGTCTCGAAAGCAATTGGCAACGCAAAGGTTTGGCGCAAAAAATCTTTGCACCCCAAGAACAACTATTAATCTCAAATGCTCAAAATCCCGAAACAATGATTTGGATGCTTTGGAGCATGAAAGAAGCCGCTTATAAAATTTATAATCGAAAAACTAAACTGCGTAGATATATACCACAACAATTCGCTTGTACAATAACTTCTCAAAATCAAGATTGTATTCTTGGGAAAGTAAATTGTGAAGAGAATGTTTATTATACCAAAACGATTCTCACTCAAGAAAGCATTAATACTATAGCCGTAAATTTTATCTCTGATTTTAAGAATGTAATTGAGATCGAAAATAAAAACATTATTAAAGATGAGAATGGTATTCCGTATGTGATAAATTCCTCATCAAATACAATTCAAGATGTATCCATTAGTCATCATGGTCGTTTTGAGAAAGTCGTTACAATTCATTTTAAAAGCTAAAAAATCACCAAATTGTTTTATCTTTAACAGACATTAAAAAAGAATAGAATGTCTGATAATTTTCAAAAATATGGCAATTTGTTTCAAGTGGATCAGGAACATTTTGATGATCTTTTTTCCGTTTTAAAAAGCACTACACTTGAAAAATCAGATTTCTTTTTGCAACAAGACGAAAAATGCGAATATATTGGTTTTATTAAAAACGGAACGCTAAGAAGTTTTCATAGTGGAGAAAACGGAAATGAGATAAGTTTTAATTTTCACTTTAACAATCAATTCTTCACGGACTACGAAAGTTTATTATTTGACAAAAAATCAAAATTAAACATACAAGCCATTCACAAATCAGAATTATTCCTATTACATAAAGATGATTTAAAAGCCTTATACAAAAAAGGAATTTATTGGCAGGAATTTGGTCGAAAAACAAAAGAAAAACTCTACATCGACGCCAAGAAACGAATAGAAGACTTACTATACTTTACGCCCGAAAAACGGTACACGAATTTATTAAATGAAAACCCATTAATTTTTCAAGAAATCAATCAAAAGCACGTTGCAAGCTATTTAGGCATTACTCCACAATCTCTAAGCAGAATACGTAAACGCATTAGTTAACTTAAGTGAACGTCTATTGAATTTCTAGTGGGTAATTTTGTCTTATTAACAATTTAAAAAGTAAAAATTATGGCAACAAAAGATTTGACAATTGTTTTAGTTCACGGTGCTTGGGGAGATGGTTCGCATTGGAGACATGTAATTCCGGCATTAGTAAAAGAAGGTTACAAAGTTCGTAGCGTTCAAAATCCGCTAACGTCTTTGCAAGATGATATCAATAAAACCAAAGATTTAATTGATGCTCAGGATGGAAAAGTTTTATTAGTAGGACATTCATACGGAGGAGCCGTAATTTCTGGAGCAGGAAATCACGAAAAAGTAGCAGGATTAGTTTTCATCGCAGCATTTGCACCAGATGCAGGAGATAGTTTAGGTGCGCTTTTAGGCAAAAGACCAGGTTCAGGCGGTGCAAGTATTTATCCAGATTCAAAAGGTTTTTTATGGATTAAATACGATGAATTTCATGACGCTTTCTGTCAGGATTTAGATAATGAATCTTCATTGATATTGTCTTTATCACAAAAAGCCATACACGGACAATGTTTTGGAGACCAATCTGGTGAACCGGCATGGAAAACAAAACCATCTTGGTATCAAATTTCGAACAACGACAATATGATTCCGCCACAAACTCAAAAAGAAATGGCAGAGAGAATAAACCCTAAAAAAACAATTCATCTCGATTCAGGACATCTTTCTTTGGCAACACATCCAAAAGAAATAACCCACTTAATTTTAGAAGCCGCTGCAGCGCTCTAATCAAATACAAAAAAACCGCCAAATTACTGGCGGTTTTATTCTTTATACTAGAAAAGTAAACTGAATTGTAATACTACTTTATTACCATCCTTTTACTGCTCCGCCTTTAAACTCGCGAACGGCAGCCTGCTCTACTTCTGCTGATTGAAAAGCCTGCAAAAACTGTTTTACTTTCTCTTCGTTTTTATTGTCTTCTCTACTTACCACTAAGTTAACATAAGGAGAATCTTTATCCTCAACAAACAAAGCATCACGTGCCGGAACCAATCCTGCTTGCGAAGCAAAAGTATTGTTGATAATGGCAATCGTTACATTTTGATCGTCTAACGCGCGTGGCAATTGTGGCGCTTCTAACTCTAATATTTTTAAGTTTTTAGGATTCGCTACTATATCTGTTACTTTAGGTAACAAACCAACATTTGGACGAAGCTTTAATAAACCATTTTTCTCTAAAAGCAATAACGAACGTCCTCCATTTGTAGGATCGTTTGGAATGATTATAGTACTTTCATTTTTTAATTCAGAAAGGTTTTTGATCTTTTTAGAATAAGCAGCGATTGGATAAACAAACGTTTTTCCGATAATTGCTAATTTGTAACCACGTTGTTTTGATTGTTCGTCAAGATAAGGTTTGTGCTGAAAAGCATTTGCATCAATATCGCCTTGACTTAAAGCTTCGTTTGGAATTACATAATCGTTAAAAGCAACCAATTCTACTTCTAATCCAAATTTTTCTTTTGCTACTTTTTTAGCCGCTTCCGCCACTTTTAATTCAGGTCCTGAAGCAACTCCAACTTTTATATAATGCGGATCATTATTTTTACTTTTTCCGCAATTTGATAAAACAAGCGCTAAAGCCAAAACTCCAGCAATTTTTAAAATATTCATTTTCATAACAATATTCTTTTACTTTTAATTCTTAATTTTTAATTGATATTTATCTGTGGTCAAATCGTTTTGATAAAGCATCTCCGGCAAACTGAATTATGAATACCAAAAGTACCAGTAAAGCAAGTACCGAGTTCATCGTTACAGCATCATAACCAATATATCCGTATTGATAACCAACTTGTCCTAAACCTCCTGCTCCAACTGCTCCACCCATTGCAGAATAACCTACAAGTGTAATTAATGTGATAGATGCCGCGTTGATTAAAGATGGTAAAGCTTCTGGAAGTAACACTTTATATACAATTTGCAAAGGCGTTGCTCCTAAAGCTCTTGCAGCTTCAATTAATCCTGAAGGTAAACCCAAAAGACTGTTCTCTACAAGCCTTGCAATAAAAGGTGCTGCACCAATACTTAACGGAACTAATGCTGCACTAACACCAATAGAAGTTCCTACTAAAGCACGTGTAAAAGGGATCATCCAAACAATTAATATGATGAATGGAATCGAACGGAAAATATTTACCAAAACAGATAAAGTTCTATTTAAAACCGGTTGTTCTAATATTTGATTTTTTCGGGTCAGGAAAAGTAAAACTCCAGTTGGAAGTCCTAGTAAAAAGCCAAAAAAGCCCGATACAAAGGTCATTACAATGGTTTCTAAAGTTCCTTTTAATAATAATTCAATAATCGTTTCAGACATAACCTATGATTTCTGTTTTAATATGTTTAGAAATAAAATATTCGATTGCAGCTTCGTAATTTTCGCGTTTACCCGATAATTCGATTAACATTACGCCAAAATTAACATCTCCGGCCTGATCCATTTGCGCGCTGACAATTTTAAAGTCAGTATCAAATAATCGAGAAACTTCGGAGATTACAGGTTCATTAACTGATTTTCCTGTCATTTCGAGCCTTAGCAACGGACACAAACCTTCACCATCTACTTTTTGCAATCTTTCCTGATATACTCTTGGAATATCCAGATGCAATGACGATGCGATAAATTCTTTTGTTAATTCATGTTTTGGATCTGCAAAAATTTCTCCAACACTTCCCTGTTCTATTAACTTTCCATGACTAATTACGGCAACTTCATCGCAAATCGATTTAACGACTTCCATTTGGTGCGTAATCAACAAAACAGTAATGTTCAGGCGACGATTAATATCCTTCAATAAATTTAGAATCGATCGCGTAGTTGCAGGATCTAATGCACTTGTAGCTTCATCACACAACAATACTTTTGGATTATTCGCCAAAGTTCTGGCAATCGCAACTCTTTGTTTTTGACCTCCGGAAAGACTCGCCGGATAATCATTTGCTTTTTCTTTTAAACCTACTAAATCTAATAGTTCCAGAACTCGTGTCTTGATTTCGGATTTTGAAGTTCCAACAAGTTCTAAAGGAAAGGCTACGTTATCAAAAACAGTACGTGATGAAAGTAAATTGAAATGCTGAAAAATCATCCCAATTTGTCTTCTTTCAATAGCAAGTTGCGCATTCGACAATTGCATTAACGATTTTCCGTCTACTATAATTTCTCCCGAAGTTGGTCTTTCGAGCAAGTTGACACATCGAATTAATGTGCTTTTCCCTGCTCCCGAAGTGCCAATTACACCAAAGATTTTCCCTTGCGGAACTTTAAGTGAAACATCTGATAGAGCCGAAACAATTCGGTTTTTCTGATGAAAATTTTTGGTGACATTTTTTAATTCAATCATTTCTTTAATTCAAGTTAAGTCAGGAAAATTCGCCGACATAATTTTTATAGCTTCTGAAAATGTAAAATTTAAAATCAAAAAGCCTTTCAATTGATCATGAAAGGCTTTCGAAATAAATAATTTTACTTTCTATATATAAGCCAGTTCATACCATTGCATAATAGTATTACAACACATTATCATGTTGTTGCTAAAATGAATTGTATACTGGTTATTGTTTTTCATTGCTGCGGCAAATTTAAAGAGATATTTTGAATTTTAAAACAAAAAACATTAAATCTTTTATTATCCTATCAATATAATAGACTAATACATCTAAATTATTGACAAATATTTAGAGAATCCAAAAATACAACAGGCTGAATATTGTTTTCGATTTTTAGATTTAAAAGTTAGTTTTCGTACATTTCTGGCGTAACAACATACTCTGTTAAAAATGCTCCATTTGAATCTGTATAATTGTATTTAATAGTAACTTCATTATCTCTGAACGATTTTAATTGCGGATTGTTTCTCACGTCTTCTAAAATACGCGGAAAAATATATTTTCGAACTGTATCTATTTTAACATCCGCTTTAGTGATTCCAACTAAAACATAATTATACTGAAGCGTTTTGTTTGGTAAAGCCACAGCATTTTTTAAAGTTGTATTCGCGTCAACATTCATCGGGCAATTTTTATTCACTTTATTTGCTGCTTGAACTAATACCTTATCAACAGATGTGTCACTAGACGGTTTAAATGGAAGCTGCATTACAAAAAACATCACAATAAAACCAGCTACAAATCCTAAAAAGGTTTTCAAATTAAATTTTCTTTCAGGTTTATCAGCTTTCTTTTTCTCTATTGAAGAAGCTATAGCTTCCTTTTCTAAAACAGGCAATTTAAACCCACAGACAGAACAATATTTTGAATTTATATCATTTTCTGCTTCACAATTTGAACATATTGTTTTCATACAACTTTGATTTCTAGTATTAATATTATTGATTTATTTATGATTTTAAGCTATTGGAGTTTATTAAATACAAGTCTTATTCAAGTATAAATATATGCAAAAATGTGAAACACCTTAAAAATCGCAAAACTAAATGTCACCTTGAGCGAAGTCGAAGGGCACAATCAAAATCGATATTCTTTGTCGAATTACGTGATGCTCTTCGACTTCGCTCAGAGTGACAAGATTACGAATAGAAACAAATAAATAAGTATTATCAAAGTTTGTAAGTTATCAACTTTTATAAAGCTAGAGTTAGCTACTTCCTTTCTGAAGCATCAAGCAATATCGCCAGTTGAATACAAGGAAAATCAGATCGATTGCTCCAAGCATGATTTGTTCCTCTTTGTACAACAATATCTCCGGCTTGTAAAAGCGTTTCATCCTAATCAACAATAAGATAAATTTCTCCCGAAAGAATTACAATATAATCGAGCGTATCGGTTTGATGCATTAAGGGATGCGGCTGACCTTCTTTAGCGACAATCCCAAGGGCAGAATCTGGCGGAATCTGAACATATCTAAAATAACTTCCGTTTACAGGGGTGTTTGGAAAAGCAGTATTTTCGATAACATTTTCAACATCCAACTTTACAGGTATACTAGCTGTTGACCAAATATCGGAAATTATTAAACCCGGAAAATGTTCTGAGACATTAGATACTATCGCATCATTTTCAATTATTGATTTTCCATTTCGTAATCCTGTTACGATTCTTCTCGGGATTGCTCTCATAAATTTATTGTATTTGCATTATTAATTTCTTTCCATTCGTTTTATTCTCTCTAAGTATAGTGTGCGCTTTTAGAACAGTTTCTACTTCCAAATTACCAATTACCTCAATATCTGGCGGAGTAATAACTTTTTGATTCAATAAAGAAGCTAATTCGCTTAATCCGTTTTTATAATAATCATATCTTTTTTCTTTCCCATATACATAGTTCGAGATATTCAAGATGGTTGCTCCTTTACTAAAAAGAATTTCACGAGAATCTGAAGTCGAAAAATTAGTTACGTCAACATAAGTTCCGTTAGCTTTTAAAAGTTTAGCGGCTACAACAGCAATTTCATTTCCAACCAAATCCACTACAAAATCAAAAGGTTTGTTGTTATTTAATGCCAAAGCCGTTTCGTAAACTGCAACATTTTTATAATTAATAATCTGCTCGTAGTTTATACCTATATGGAGCAACGACGCAATACTGCTCTCATTTCCGGCAGTAACAATTAGATTATGATATCCCTTTGCAAGTAATAATTTAAGAAGCATATTGCCTACTCCGCCAGCAGCTCCAGTTATAAAAATAGAATCATTTACCTTAGCATTCATTCTATTAATAGACTGCAAAGCCGTAAGTCCAACCGAAGGTATTCCTGCGGCTTGTTGCAAAGAAATTGTTGCAGGCAATTGCATAATAATTGTTTCAGGAACACAAATATATTCTGCGTACGTGCCATTTGAACCCATGCTTCCGGAACCGCAAAAAACAGCATCTCCTATTTTAAAACTAGTTACAGCATTACCAACCGCCGATACGATTCCAGAAAATTCCCGACCTAATATTGGCGAATGCAATAACTTGCGTTCCATAGCATTCTCCGTCATTTGATAATCTACGGGATTAAATCCTGAGGCACTTATTTTTACCTGTACCTCGTGGTTTTGAGGTTGTGGTACATTTATCTCTTCCAGATAAAATTCTCCATTTTGATGTAAAACGATTGCTTTCATTTTTATTCTTTTAGGAGTACTAAATTAGAATAGAAATCTCTTATTTTTGCTATAGGTTAACCCGAGGTAACCGGTTACCCAAGAGAAACTACTATGGCAAAAATTAACGATAATGGTACGCTTAGAGAAGCCAATTGCTCCGAAGAATTAATGGCAATGCGTGATAGTCTGGATGTTTTGGGCGGAAAATGGAAATTGATGATTTTGCGTTTCTTAACCAACAGAACACATCAAATTATTAATTTTAAGAAGATGCAACGCGAAATCGATGGTATTTCTGCTAAGATGCTAAGCAAGGAATTAAAAGAGCTCGAAACCAATTTACTAATTTCCAGAACAGAACAGCAGACACGACCAATTACGGTTGTATATGCTATTACTGAATACGGGAAATCTGTACTTCCGGTTACTGAAACTCTGGTACAATGGGGTTTGAGCCATCGCGAAAAAATAATCGAATCTATTAAATAAACGATCCAAAAAATTCATTAAACTGATTTTCTAAAATAAATGAGTTCTTTATGAGGTTCTTCACTAATGATTTCTTCAAAATCGAACGTCTTATAATTAAGAGATTGCAACACTTCGATTAAAGCGGCATCTATTGCAAGAACTTTTACCCAAATTAAATCATGTTTTCTTTGCGTTGCCACTTCTTCTGCACGTTTAAAAAGTGCTTCAGCTTCGTCTGGATTAAAGTAAACAATATGCTCGATACCAATTGCTTTATTGGCTCCAAGATTTTGATTTGAAAGTCTGGATGAATTCAGCTTCATAAAAGACAACGGATTATCTCCATCGTAAACCATTAACATTTCAACCGAAAAATCATTTTGGATTTTGAATAACTTTTGATGCGAAAGATATTCTTCAACATATTTTTTGCCTAATGCTTTTTGACCAAATAAATCAGAATAAAACTGAATGGCTTTATTTTCCATCCACACCACATTATCATTAATGATAACTACAAATTTTGCAACTTTAACCATGCTTTACTTTTTTAAGCAAAATTGGGCAGATTTTCATTTAAAGTAAAGAGCAAAATGTCGGCAACTTTGTTCATTAAGTCGGAAGTTTTTTTCGGTATTCTAAAGGAGAAATACCTTCACGATTTTTAAAAAACCGACCAAAAATAGACTGATTCAAAAAATTTAAAATGTCGCTTATTTGGTTAATTGTCAAATCTTTGTTCTGCAACAAAACTTTAGCCTCAAGAATCACAATATCATCAATCCAATTACTCGCCGTTTTTCCACTGTTCGTTTTAATAATTTCAGATAAATATTTACGGCTTACATTCAAAGAATCAGCATAATATTGTACAGATCTTTGACTTAAAAAATCTTTGAACAAAAGTTGTTTGAATCTTTCGAATATTGGATTCTGAACCTTTTCAGTAGAAAAGATTTGTTTAATTCCATCCAGTTCGTAAATCAATATATAAAGATAACTTCTTATAATAGCTGGTTTATGATTCGCATTTGAGGTAAAAACTTCTTTAATCAAATTAAAAACCTGTTCGAATTTCTTTGTTTCTTTTTGCTCCAGGTTAAATACATGCATTTGGCTATTTTCGAAAAACTCATATTGCGACAGAAAAAATATATTCGCCTGATTTTCGAGAAAAAACTGCTGCTTAAAAAATAGAATATCAAGTAAGATTTCGTCGCTATCTTTTGTAAAACTCCGAATCACCGAAGGGCTTAATGCAATAATTGCGGGAGCATGAATAACCGTTTTCTCCAATTGGGTTTGCATTACAATACTACCTTTTCTAAGAAACTCAACTGCATAACTTTCTGCTCTGTAAGGTTCACTAATATAAGGATGATCTTGCGCCTGAATATAAAAGTAATCCTCATCGTTCTCTACGCCCGAAAACAAACTTTTATGATGTGTAAGCGAATATGTCGAAATGGTATTCTTCAAACGTTTTTATTATTTAATCTATTCAAATATAGTTAAACCGTTTTTCGCATAACAAAAAATGGCGCCAAATAGCGCCATTTTATTTCATTCAGATTAAATCCTGAAAATTATTTCTTGTCAATTTTATACAATTTACCACCATCAGTAATAGCGTATAAAGCTCCGTCGACACCTTGAGTAATATCTCTAAACCTTTGATTTTCTGAAGCCAAAAGTCTTTCCTCTCCCACTACTTTATTATTCTCGATCGCAAGACGTACAATATGCATTCCGCTTAAAGCACCAATAAAAAGATTATTTTGCCATTCAGGAACACGATTACCGGTATAAAAAGTCATTCCGCTTGGCGAAACTACGGGATCCCAATAATAAACAGGCTGCTCCATACCATCTTGTTGCTGAATTCCTGCACCAATTTTTTCTCCGCTATATTCAATTCCGTACGTAATAATTGGCCAACCATAATTAGAACCGGGTTTTAAACGATTAATTTCGTCACCGCCACGTGGTCCGTGCTCGGCAAGCCAAATCTCTCCGTTATTTGGGTTAAGTGCCAATCCTTGCGGATTTCTGTGTCCGTAAGTATACAATTCCGGTAAAGCACCCGTTACACCAAATGAAGGATTTCCAGGTGCAGGTTGTCCGTCTTTCGTAATTCTGACCACTTTTCCTAAACCAGATGTTAGTGATTGTGCCAAAGGTCGCGTTTCAAGAACAGAACGCTCTCCTGTACTTACTACAAGATTTCCTGTTTTGTCAAAAAGTATACGACCACCGTAGTGAAGCGTACTTGCATTGGCAGGAATTGCACGATAAATTACTGTTGCGCCTTCTATCGTTTTCTCATCGTTTGATAATTTACCTTTTGCTACAGCAGTATTATTTCCGCCTCCAACTACTTCAGAGAAAACCCAATAAATCATTCGGTTCGTGGCAAATTCAGGATCCAGACATAAACCTAATAAACCTCCCTGACCCGCAGAGTTAACAGCAGGAATACCTGTAATTGGATTACTTACTACTCCAGCAACAGTAACAATGCGCATAGTACCCGTTTTTTGAGTAACCAATAAACGTCCGTCCGGAAGCGCCTTTATTCCCCACGGACTTGTGAGCGCACTTGTAATTACATCTGCCTGATAAGGTGTGGTTGTTTGAACACCATTTATACGAGTTTGTCCGGAAAAGGCAGGTTTATAAGTTGTATTTGCAGCAGTTCCTTCGACAGGATCCGTTACAGTTCCTGGATTAGTACCGGTTTCTTTGTCGTTTGAACAACTAAAGAATGCAAATAACAGACTTGGGAGAATAGCGATGTATTTTATTTTTCTCATGTTTAGTAGATTTAAAATTAATAGTTGGGCATTTAAATCAAATTTCTAAAATTATAATTAAAAAATTTTATACAATTTATCTCAAAAGTTATACAATTACTTGAATTATAAACAATTCTATGATCTGATTGTAGAAATTAAGCTTTGAGTGTTAGACTGAGTCTATTTCACTCTGTTCTAGCTAAACTTACTTGAAAGTACTTCAAATAGGAACGGGTCTTCGACTTCGCTCAGACTGACATGCAAGACTTTAAAAACATAATTGATCTAGTTTGTCAGGCTGAGCGAAGTCGAAGCCCACGTTTGTTAAATTATTTTGCAAGACTACGAATTCACTCAGTCTGACGTACAATACTAAAAAAAATAATTGATCTGGTTTGTCAGGCTGAGCGAAGTCGAAGCCCACGTTCCAATAGCAGCGCCTTCTCCCGAAGTTTCGGGACGCTCAGGGTGACATTATGTTTTAAAATATTTTATTTATAAATTAATTAAGCTCAAAAGATTTATAGAATAATTTAAAATCTTATATAAATATGATCTTGTTTAAACTTACCTAAATTTACGCATCTTAAAAATAAATGATGCAAAAATTCATTTCATAAAATAATTATCTATATTTGCAGTCATCAGATGATATGACAAATGAAAACCTTAATTCAAAAAAAATCTCTTGCTCAGGAAGTTGCTTCTAAAATAGAAGAGCAAATTGCATTGGGGTATTACAAAATCAACGAAAAACTTCCAATTGAGGCAGCTCTTATGGAAAGTTTTGGTGTGGGACGCTCTTCCATTAGAGAAGCGATGAAGATACTCGCCAATTCTGGTTTACTTCGCATTCAGCAAGGTGTTGGAACTTTTGTAGAGCAAATTAACAGCACTCAGGAACCGATGGACAAAAGACTGATGCGGGCAACTCTTCAGGATTTAGATGAGGTTAGGCAATTAATAGAATTAAAAATTGCTGAAAAAGCTGCGATTAACAGAACGGATGATGATATCCTTGTAATGAAACAGCATTTGGCGGACCGAATGAAAGCTGCCAACGAAGGTTTACTTGAAGAATGTGTCGAAGCGGATATTCAATTTCACATCGCAATTGCCGAGGCTTCTAAAAATGAAATTTTATCTGATTTATATAAATCTGTATCAAAGCATTTAAAAAAAGAGTTTCTGCATCTTTATCCTGACACCAGAGTATTTCAAGAAACGTATGATATACACGAACAACTTTTAACAAATATTATCGCAAAAGATCAAAAAGAAACCTGGAATACAGCCGCAAAAATCGTAGGACAGAGTAATTACTAATTTTTAACCAAATTCATCAGATGATCTGATTTTTTTTATTTTTATTATGGAGACAAATACAAGCTCAACAAACAACATTAACCATTCGAAACAGTTGGCACAACAAACTGTTTTTTCAATTTTATTTGCCATTAGTCTTTCGCATTTCATCAATGACTTATTACAAGCAGTTATTCCGGCAGTTTATCCTATTTTAAAAGATAAATTTAGTTTAACCTTTACCGAAATTGGATTAATTACCCTAACCTATCAACTTACAGCGTCAATTCTACAGCCCTTTATTGGTTTTTATACCGATAGAAAACCACGTCCATATTCATTGGCAATTGCGATGGCTTTTACATTAATTGGTTTAGCAGCGGTTTCTATCGCTTCTAGTTTTACAAATCTTTTATTTGCTGTAAGTTTAATTGGTATTGGATCGTCAATATTTCATCCGGAAGCTTCGAGAGTTGCGCATCTGGCCTCAGGAGGAAAAAAAGGATTAGCACAATCTATTTTTCAATTAGGAGGAAATGCAGGAAGTGCCGTTGGACCATTATTGGCAGCGTTAATTGTTGTTCCCTACGGACAGTTTAATATTATTTGGTTCTGTATTATTGCTGTTCTAGGAATTGTAATTCTTTCCAGAATTGCAAAATGGTATCAAGAACATTTAAATCTAAGAGCGTTAAATAAATCTACTGTTACAGAAGAGACTCATCATGCATTTTCTAAACAAAAAGTTATAATTTCATTGGGTATTTTATTGGTTCTAATATTTTCAAAATACTTTTATATGGCAAGTATGACAAGTTATTATACTTTTTATTTAATTGATAAATTCCATTTGTCAGTACAAGAATCTCAAGTTTATCTTTTTGCATTTCTTGGTGCAGTAGCAGCAGGAACTTTATTTGGCGGACCATTAGGAGATCGTTTTGGTCGAAAATATATCATCTGGATTTCGATTTTAGGAGTTGCTCCGTTTACTTTATTATTACCTTACGCCAACCTTTTCTGGACAAGTATCTTATCTGTACTTATTGGTTTAATTATATCATCGGCTTTTTCGGCAATTTTGGTTTATGCAACAGAACTTGTGCCTGGTAAAGTTGGTTTAATTGCTGGACTTTTCTTCGGATTGGCTTTTGGTATGGGCGGATTAGGTTCTGCTATTCTAGGAAAACTAGCCGATACTACTAGTATAGAATATGTTTTTAAAATTTGTTCTTTCTTACCTTTAATTGGGGTTTTAACTGGTTTTCTACCTAATATTGAAGGAAGAAAAAAGACTCAAAAAAGTTAAGTCAATACTTTACTAACTTCTAATAAAAAGCCTGATACGAAAAATTATTTTTCGCATCAGGCTTTTTAGCGTCTAAAAGTGACACAATTCTAAATAAAACATTTTACAGTAAAGTATAAGTGTAATTTTTACTCCAACATTAAAATTACGTTAGAATTGGCGTTTTCTTGACCAAATAAACTTGATTTACTAATATTAATTTTTACATTTGCGTTATTTTTATTTATTCTAAATAGAATTCTATTCTAAATTAAATCTATTACATTAAACAACCACAATAAACTCTCAAAAACAATAAATACCTAAATATGAAAAAGAATTTTTTTATCTCTTTAGCATTAGTCGCTTCTTTGTTTGTTAGTGCTCAGCAAAAAAACATCTTACTAGAACAATCTTTTTGGAAATCAGCACCAGACGTCAATACAATTAAAGCAGAAATTGAAAAAGGAAATAATCCTGCTCAGCCAAATGCGAACGCTTTTGACCCTACTGTTATTGCTATTAATAATGATGCTCCTTTAGCAAGTATCAAATTCTTGTTAGACCAACCGGGAAATCCACTTAATAAATCTACTCACGATAATCGTATTTATTTGCACTGGGCTGCTTATAGAGGAAATACAGAATTGGTTCAATATTTAATTTCTAAAGGTTCAGATATTAATCTTGAAGACAGCCATGGAACTACTCCACTTGCTTTTGCTGCTTCTAGCGGACAAACCAATACGGCTCTTTATGATGCTTTTTTTAAAGCTGGTATAGATCCTAAGAAAAAATACGCTGATGGCGCTAACTTATTGTTAATGGCAATCGCATCTGATAAAGATCTTACGCTTACTGATTATTTTATAACTAAAGGATTGTCTCTTAAAGACGTTGATGCTAACGGAAGTACGGCTTTTGATTATGCTGCAAGAACTGGAAACATCGCACTTTTAAAAAAGTTATTAGACAGAAAAGTAAAAGCTACAGATAATGCGCTTCTTATCGCTGCTCAAGGTTCACGTAGAGAAACTAATACGCTTGAAACGTACAAATATTTGGTTGAAGATGTAAAATTAAAACCTACAGCTACAAGCAAATCAGGAGATAATGTGCTTCATATTTTAGCAAATAAACCAAACCAAACTGAAATAATTAATTATTTCCTTGCAAAAGGTGTAGATGCAAATAAAGTAAACAATGACGGAAATACGCCGTTTATGATTGCTGCCGGAGCGAGAGAAAATGGTTCTTTAGAAAAATTACTTTCAGTAGCAAAAAACATCAATTTACAAAACCTTAAAGGAGAATCGGCATTGACAATGGCAGTACGATCAGGAACTCCAGAAGCAGTTTCAACTCTTTTAAGTAAAGGTGCAGATGTTAATGTTAAAGATAAAGACGGAAATAATTTAGGAGTTTATTTAGTACAATCTTACCGTCCTGCGGGTCGTGGAGAAAATGCTGCAAAAGATCCTTTTGATGCTAAAGTAAAATTACTTCAGGAAAAAGGATTAAATCTTGCTGCTGCTCAAAAAGACGGAAGTACTTTATACCACTTTGCTATTGCTAAAAACGACTTGACTTTATTGAAAAAACTAGCAAGTTTAAATATCGATGTTAATGCTAAAAACAAAGATGGTTTAACGGCTTTACACAAAGCTGCAATGGTTGCAAAAGATGATGCAATTTTGAAATACCTAATTTCTATTGGTGCCAAAAAAGACATTAATACTGAATTTGACGAAAGTGCTTATGCTTTGGCAAAAGAAAATGAGTCGTTAACTAAAAACAACATCTCTGTTGATTTTTTAAAATAATAATTAGAAATTGCCAAGGATTAGAAATAGTCTTTGGCAATCATACATTTCACTAAAAAACAATTATAATTCTCTATATGAAATCAATATTTAAAATAGCCCTTACAGGCGCATTAATCTGTCTTATCTCATTTCAATCTTCAGCGCAAAGCAAATACAAATGTATGCTTCAAATGTCTAATTACATGGGAGAAGGTGCTTATATCGTTGTTTCGTTAATTAGTCCTAAAGGAGATTACGAAAAAACACTTTATGTAATGGGCGACGATAAAAAATGGTACAAATCATTGAAAGAATGGAATAAATTTCAAACGTCAAAACCAGCAGATATCAGCGCAAAAACGGGTGCATCTGTAACAGGTGGAGACCGTAGCATTACTACAATCGAAATTGACGATTCTAAAATCAATAAAGGATACAAATTAAGATTTGAATCGGCAGTAGAAGATCAAAAATACTATGTTAGCGATCTTGAAATTCCTTTAACAACAGAAGGTTTAGCAGACAAAACAGAAGGTAAAGGTTATATTAGATACGTACGATTAAATAAAATCTAATACTTTATCATTCTTACCAAACTTTGACAAAGTTGCCACAGATTAAAAAGATTACACTGATTTTTTTGTACTCCAAAATAATCTTTTTAATCTGTAGCAAAAACATCGCAATTACATTTCAATAGATTACACTCAATGACTCTTTCTTTTTGGCGTTACACACACTTGGCTCTGGCTTTGTTCTCTTCTTTATTTTTAATATTAGCATCTGTAACCGGAATTATTCTGGCAGTTGATGCCATGCAAGAAAAAACACTTCCGTACCGAGTAGAAAATTTCGACAAAATAAATTTGGGTGAAACCTTAACCGTTCTCAAAAAAAACTATCCTGAAATAACTGAATTAAGTGTCGATAATAATAAGTTTGTAACCTTACAAGCAATCGATGACGACGGGAATGACATCAATTCTTATATTGATCCAAAAACCGGAAAAAAACTGGGTACACCCATTAAAAAAAGCGAATTTATTCAATGGGTAACCGGTTTACATCGTTCATTATTTCTACATGAAACAGGCCGTTTTTTGGTTGGCGTTATTTCCTTTTTATTACTATTAATTGCTATTTCGGGATTTGCTTTGGTTTTGAACCGACAAAGAGGAATTCGCAATTTTTTCTCTAAAGTAATCAAAGAGTATTTTGCACAATATTATCACGTAGTTTTAGGAAGACTAGCTCTTATTCCTATTTTGATTATCGCGCTTTCCGGTACTTATTTATCATTGGAGAGATTTAACTTTTTCATGGGTAAAGAAAAAGAGAAAAAGGAAAAAACTGAAACTGTAGAAGCTCCAAAAGGAAAAACAACTTCAATCTTTGCCACTACTCTTTTGGCTGATGTAAAAAAAATAGAATTCCCTTTTACAGATGATCCCGAAGAATATTACATTATTCAATTAAAAGACAAAGAAATCGAGGTTAATCAGGTTACAGGAGCAATTGTTACTGAAAAACGTACTGCAATGACCGTTCAATTATCAGATTTAAGTCTTGATCTACACACCGGAAGAGCAAATGGAATTTGGGCTTTTATCCTGGCAATTGCAAGTATTAATATTCTCTTTTTTATCTATTCTGGTTTTGCAATTACTTTAAAAAGAAGAGCAAGCCGTATTAAAAACAAATTCAAAGCCAATGAAAGCGAATTTATTTTGCTTGTAGGCTCAGAGAACGGAAGTTCGCTTCGATTTGCCAATGCAATTTTGAAACAATTAATTACCAACGGACAAAAAGCTTTTGTTTGCGAATTGAACCGTTTTACCGCTTTTCCAAAGGCAAAACATATTATTGTTTTCTCCTCTACTCACGGATTAGGAGATGCGCCGTCTAACGGAAATAAATTTATTTCACTTTTAAAACCTGATGGTCAACAACAAAAAATTAATTATTCTGTAGTTGGCTTTGGTTCAAAAGCTTATCCTGATTTTTGTGGTTTTGCATATCAAATTGATACAGCATTAGACAATCAAAATTGGACAGAACGTTTCTTAGACGTACAAACTGTAAACGATAAATCGGCTGAGGAATTTGTAAATTGGATAAAATTATGGAGTGCCAAAACAGGAATTCCATTATCTACCACTCCATCATTGTACAACCACGTTCCAAAAGGTTTACAGAAATTAATGGTCTTGAATAAAACACTAATTTCTGAAACGGAACAAACTTTTATTGTGACGCTAAGAGCTAACATGAGAGCAAAATTCAATTCGGGAGATTTACTTGCCATTTATCCGGCAAACGACACCAGAGAACGCCTCTACTCTATTGGAAATCATTCCGGAAATATCCAATTGGTTGTAAAATTACATCCGCATGGTATAGGTTCTGAGTTTTTAAACAATCTGATTCCCGGAAATGTTATTAAAGCAAGAATCATCAATAATAAAGCATTTCATTTTCCTGAAAAAGCATCAAAAGTTGCGCTAATTTCAAACGGAACCGGTATTGCTCCTTTTCTTGGAATGATTGAGCAAAATAAAACTAAAACAGAAACTCATTTGTATGCTGGGTTTAGAATGGAAACAGAAACCGTTTTAGGTTATAAAGAGTTTACATCAGAAATGATGGAGAAGCAAAAACTTCAAAGTTTTCATTTGGCTTTATCACGACAAGCAGAACATTTTTATGTAATGGATTTGATTAAACGTGATGCCGCATTTTTTATCGATTTATTGAAACAAGGTGGCGTAATCATGATTTGCGGATCATTGGCAATGCAAAAAGATGTTGAGTCAATTCTTGATCATTTATGTTTAGAAAACGAAACCAAAAGCATTTTAGAGTATAAAAACAATGGTCAGTTATTAACGGATTGTTACTAATTTTAGATTGAAGATTATAGATTTTAGATTGGAATAAGAATCTGCATAATCTGCGAGAGAAAAAACGACACCCAAAAAGTTAAAAAAATTATGTCACTTCAAAAATTAACTCTTAAACTCTTATTCATTTTTGTAATAATGTGCAGCTTATCAAGTAACGCACAAGTTTTACGAAAAAGAACGACTTTGCTTATGGGAGGACGTTTTGACATAACCATTGTTGCAAAAGATTCACTTTCGGCAGAACAAAATATCGATGAGGTAATTGCCGAAATCACACGAATTGAAAATCTAATATCCGATTGGAAATCAACTTCTCAAGTTTCTGAAGTCAATCAGAATGCAGGAATTAAACCTGTAAAAGTAGATCGTGAAGTTTTTGAATTAGCACAAAGAGCAATACAGTTTTCTGAAGCTACAAAAGGTGGTTTTGACGTAAGCTTTGCGGCAATGGACAGAATCTGGAAATTTGATGGTTCGATGACCGAAATGCCTTCGGCGGAAGCCATCAAAAAATCTGTCGAAAAAGTAGGCTATAAAAATATCATTTTAGATTCTGTACAATCGACTATTTTCCTAAAATTAAAAGGAATGAAAATTGGATTTGGTGCTTTGGGCGAAGGATATGCAACAGATAAATGCCGAAATATGATGCTGGCAAAAGGCATTAAAGCCGGAATCGTTAACGGATCCGGAGATATGACGGCTTGGGGAAAACAACCTAACGGCAAAGACTGGAATATTGGAATGACAAATCCTTTTCATCCTGATGATTTGTTTGCTGTAGTTCCTTTAAACAATGGAGCCGTAACAACATCTGGAAGTTATGAAAAGTTTGTTGTTTTTAACGGAAAACGATATTCGCACATTATTAATCCTGCAACAGGCTACCCTGTCACAGGTTTATGCAGCGTATCTGTTTTTGGTCCAAATGCCGAAACTGCAAATGGTTTAAGCACTTCGCTTATGGTTTTAGGACAAACTCAAGGTTTGCTTTTACTTAAAAAATATCCCGAATACAGTTGTGTAATGATTACCGATAACGGAAAATTGGTGAAGTCAAAAAACTTTAAAATCAAGAAATTCAAAGCTAAACTTTAATCCTTTTATTGATACAATTTTTCGAATGAAAAATCAGGATTAAGCATTTTTTCCTCATTCAAAGATGTTTCAAGTTGAGCCTCTTTTGCATACACAAACATTCTGTCTTCATAGTCTTTAATCGCTTCTTCAATGGTTCTGAACTTATCATTTGTAAGATTTTCAGACAAAATCAAAGCATCCATTAATCCAGTATTTACACCTTGTCCGGCAAAAGGCGGCATAATGTGCGCGGCATCTCCAATAAGTGTTATAGGCAATAGTCGATTGGTTTTCCAAGATGTATCTAGTGTTATTTTTCTTGTTTTCCATGCCACAAATGATGCTGTCGAACGAAATAAATCCTTATAAGATTCACTCCAATCTGAAAATCTACTCAATAAAAAGGATTTAATGTTTTCTGTATTTCCAAAATCCAATCCCAATGCTTCCTGATCTTTCAGAATAACGCTATAACTCAAAACACTTCCGTTCTTTGGGTTTGCAACAAGTAAATTACCGTCTTTTGCCACCATCAAGATGTTATGGTTACACAATTGGTAAAAATCCTGACATGACGTTTCAGCCTCAATTACGTCGCCTTGCAAAATAAGCGTTCCGGTGTATTCAATCTCAGCATCAGTAACATATTTTCTGGCCTTAGACATTCCGCCATTGGCAACAATAACGAAATCAGCAATTGCTGTAAATTCATTATCAAAATGCAAAATCCACTTTCCGTTGTCTTCTCTAAAATCTTTAAATTTTCTGTCCCAAACAACCGTATCTTTTTCGAGGCTTTTAAGTAAAAGTTGTCGTAAATCGTTTCTGTTAATTTCAGGATTATCATATTGATTTACGATTGTAGTTTCTTTAGAAAACAAAATTTCGGCCTGATCGTTAGCCACAATTCTTCCCATAGGCGTCGCCATTTCATAATAACGTTCCAGCAATCCAGCCTTTTTCATAGCTTCTTGTCCAGAACCTTTATGCAAATCGAGTGTTCCTCCCGTAATTCTTGTTTGAGCGTTTTTGTCTCTTTCGTAAACCGTTACCTCGATTCCATTTTGTTGTAGTAATCTTGCCATTGTTAGACCAACTGGTCCTGCTCCAATAATGGCAATCTTTTTATTTTTTAATAACATTATTTATACGTTTCATTTTGAAGTACAAAATTCTACAATGCTATTCGTTTAAGATTGTATAAATGCGACAAAATCAATGTTTGAAATTTCCTTTTTTGTCTTTCTTGCAAATGCCGCGGGCGTTGTGCCACTATAACGTTTAAATTCTCTGCTTAAATGAGATTGATCTGTATAGCCCAATTCATGAGCCAAAGCTGATATATTCAAATCAGTATTCAGTAACAATTGATTACGTACTTGCTCAAAACGCATTAAACCCGAAACATCTTTTACGGTATAACCAGACGATTGTTTAAAATTGCGTTCTAGCGTACGAATCGTTGCGTGTGCAGCATTTGCTACCTGACTTACTGGTAACGTTCCGCCAGACTCTCGCATGGCAAGTCCGGCTTTATATAGCATACTATCGCTCGAAATTTGAGATTTAAGGTTCAAAAAACATTCCTTTACAACATCAATTGCTTCATCGATTTTACTCGCTTCAATCAATTCATTTAATACCATTTGAAGTTTCCCTATTGGATGATCAAATATTTGTAATCCTGCTTTTCCAGATGGCAATCCAAGCAAATCAAATACCGCCCAGGGAAAACATCTGATGCCAATAATTTCTAAGCCTTTATCTGCCTTTATAGTAAAGGGCTGATTAAGCAAACCCATAATAAATGGCGACGACAAAATTTGAAAATCTCCATTGTAAGAAATACTCAATTCACTTCCAAAATAAAAAATAATTTCGGCATAACTATCCGGCAAAACCTCCAAACTCAACTGTTCCTTTTCGGGATTTCTTTTCTCGTACCAAAAGCACTTTATTACATCTTGTAATTCTTCGGGAGGATCAAATTCGTTATGGAGTATTTTGTGTGAAAGCATAATCGAGGTAAATTGAATTTTGGTCTCTAAAAAAAGTAATCTCAGACAATTTTAAACTGTGTTCTTAAAGCTAAAACTTCATCTATATAAAAACACTCTTTCATTAAACTACTAAATGTATTTGATTAATAAAAACAACATATTTCACTACAATACAAACACTTGAATAAAGAAATAATTTAATTCAAAATTACTAAAATATTCCCCATAAAAGTTATAAAATCCAACATTAGAAATTCTAATGTAATTCTAATGATCTTCTAATTCGTTTATTTAGATTAAATATAAACAATGGTATAAGTTTGCAATTCTATTGATAAGTAAAGTTGTTATGAGGTTTTTATTATTTGTGTTCTTGTTCGTTTTTTTTCAAGGTTGGTCTCAAAATGGAAATATTACCGGAAAAGTAACTTTCGAAAATGCCGAGTCGGCTTTTGGAGCATCAGTTTTGATTTCAGGAACTCAAAATTTTGTAATTGTAGACAACGACGGTCAGTTTGAAATAAAAGGATTAGCATACGGAAATTACGTTCTAGAAATTTCTTCCATAGAAGCCAAAACCAAAACGGTAAATGTACTTCTTAATAGTTCATCTCAACAAATAAATGTAATAATTGAGAAAAATTCACCTAAAGCTTTAAAAGAAGTAGTGATACAAAAGACATCTGTAAAAAAGGAGATTATCAATAAAGGTTTTGCAGTAAATGTTATTGAAACACAAGAAGCGGCAAAACGGAATTTACAAACCAATGATTTACTGGATCGCTCTGTTGGAGTTAGAATTCGTCAAAACGGAGGTTTAGGTTCTAGCGTTGATTATAACTTAAACGGAATGTCTGGCAACTCTGTTAGAATTTTTATTGATGGAATTCCAATTTCTACATATGGTTCTTCTTTTAATTTAAATAGTATTCCACCGGCTTTAATCGAGCGTATCGAAGTGTACAAAGGGGTTATTCCTGCGCATTTGGCCGATGATGCTTTGGGTGGTGCAATTAATGTAATATTAAAAAAGGGAGCTAAAAACATGCTAAACGCATCGGCATCATATGGTTCGTTTAATACTTTTCAATCTAATTTAAGCGCAACTTATAGAGGTGAATCTGGTTTTACTGTAAAAGGATCCGGTTTTTACAATTACTCTGATAATGACTACGAAGTTTGGGGAAAATTTGTGTACAATATCCTGCCGAATGGACGCTATGAATATGTTAGAGCCAAAAGATTTAACGATGCTTACAGATCTTACGGAGCAAGAGTTGAAGCAGGTTTTACAGATGTAAAATGGGCAGATACTTTTTTAATTGGCTATAACGGATCTCAGGATTATAACCAAATACAACACGGTCAATTTATGACAAAACCGTACAAAGGTCGTTTTACCGAATCTGAAGCAAATGTTTTGACTTTAAATTATAATAAAAAAGATTTTCTGATAAAAGGTCTTGACTTCAACTTAACGGGTGCATACAGCAAAAGAGAGCAAGTTGTAAATGATACTGTAAAATGGAATTATAACTGGAACGGAGAAAAAGCAATTGGACTTTATGGCGGACCAATTTTGTCTCCTCTTGGAGCTCAGCAAGGTGCGCCAACGATCAACCACATTCAAAGAAATATATTAAGTGTTAGAGGTGGATTTAATTATAATCTGGATCGTAATAACAAAATTATATTCAGTACCATGTTCAACACGGTAGACAGAGAGGATTACGATGAATTAAAATCTGAATTGGAAAGAACGTTTCAGGAAACGCGAGATCTGCAAAAAATGGTTTCATCATTAGCCTATGAATTACAAGCGTTTGACTCTCGCCTTAGAACTAGTGTTTTTGGAAAATTCTACGAACAAAAGATTGAAAAAAGGGACCCTACTATTGTAACTGAAAATGGACAAAGCAAAGTTACTGAAACTGTTTTCTCAAATACAACTACAACTTTTGGTTATGGAATGGCTGTTTCTTATGCGGTTCAACCCAAAATAATGTTATTGACATCGGCAGAAAAAGCAGTACGAATGCCTTCTGAAAATGAAGTTTTCGGTAGCCCGGGAGAAAACATAATTGCCAATCCTACTATAAAACCAGAGATCAGTAATAACCTGAATGTTGGTTTACGATTTGGTCCTTATATGATCAATGAACATAAAATTTCCTTTGCTCCTTCTGGGTTCTTAAGAGATACAAAAGATAAAATTGTTCGAACTACAAGTTCTCGTTTAAATGATGCAATACAAACATTGCCTTTCGAAAATTTAGGAAAAGCACAATCTATTGGCTTTGAAGCTTCGGTAGATTATGTTTATAAAGACAAATTATTTGTGTCCTTTAATATGTCTAAGTTCAATTCGTTGTTCAAAATGCAATACGATAACAACGGAGGGCAACTAGATAATTATAACAAACAAATACCAAACGAGCCTTATTTTACTATAAATGCAAATGCACAATACAACTTTAAGAATCTGATACAAGAAAATTCTCAAATGAATGTATACTACAACTGTGGTTATGTAGATCCGTTTTATACACTATGGCTTGAACTGGAAAGTTATAGAACTCCGGCACAATTTGTACAGGATTTAGGTTTGAGTTATGCATTTCCAAACAAACAATTTGTAGTCAGTTTTGATGCTAAAAACATACTGGACAAACAAATTTATGACAATTATGCCGTTCAAAAACCTGGACGCGCCTTTTACATAAAGTTGAATTATACCATAAATAATTTATAATATCTAATTTTTTTAAAACAATGAATATGAGAAAAAGTACTTTTAAACTACTTGCATGTGGTTTAGTTTTAGGCACATTGTCATTAACTACAGCTTGTAGCAGTAATGACGAAAAAGGTACAGATCCTGTAAATCCAGAAACACAAGATCGTTGGATTACGGTTTCGGGAGCATTGATGCAAGACGCACCAGGTGACGGAAACGGTGGAACTATGGTTTATGCTGTTACGAAGAAAAACGCAAAAGATCCTAACTTTTCTATTAATGTTTACGAAAGCGGAATGCCGGTTCAATCTAACAGAACTGCTCGTTTGCAATCATCTGTAGACGGAAGTACTCTTTTTAATATTACTTATACGGGAAGTAACGGAGGAGAATTCATGACTTATAAAGTTAACGGAGCTAAGAGTTTTACTCAATCAGGAACAACAGTAAATATTTCGCAATATGCAGGAACGTCTCCAAGATGGGCAAAACTTTTTGACGGAGATAAAACAGGTGTAGCTGTAAACATTACTACTCCATTGGTTGTTACCAATGCAGATAAAACGTATAAATACACAAGAGGAAGCGCAACAGTTCTAGCATTAGACCTAAAAAACATTTTAATTACAGGATTTAAACAATACGAACTTCCGTTAACAGCTCAGGAAGAAGCACAAGGACATCACCTATTTCGTTTAGATGCTCCAACTTTGAACAAAGCAGGAAACAAATTGATTATTGGTACTTGGATGCGTAAAACGAATCCTGCAACAGGAGCACTTGAAACTACTTTCGATCGTTTAGGTTCTAAATCTGTAGTCGTTGATTATCCATCATTAGAGAATCCACAAATCATTACTTCTACAGTAGCTTTTGGAGATACAAGTGGTTTCCGTAGTTTTAATAGCTTCGTAGGGACTGATGGAAACATTTACCAAGCCACTCAAAGAGATACAAAAAATGGTTCTTACATTTTAAAAATCAACCAAAACAACCAATACGACAACTCTTATGTTCTTAGTTTAGATACTGCTTTGGGCGTAAAAGGATCTTATATCGATGCTTGGAGATATGCTGGAAACGGAATTGCTTATGCACTTTATACTGCAACAGAAACAGGAGAACAAGGTTTTGTGGCTAGAATTGACTTAAATGCAAAAACAGTTACAAAAGTAGAAGGTATTGCTTATGATTCAGCTATTGATTTTGGTCAATACCAAGGTTTTGTAGTTGATGGAAATGATTTATACATCGCCGTTACACCAGTTGGAAAAGACGGAAACATTTATGTTATTGATATTCCAACAGGAGCAGTTACTAAAGGTGCTAAATTAGTAAACAAACCTGGAAACCATTACATTGGTGTATTCTAAAAAATAACATTGTCAGAAATGACAACTATAATAATTGTTATTACTTGGATTTTTTTTTTAATTAGACATTCCGTTTCAGTTTTGAAGCGGAATGTTTTTTTTTATTTATTAAACAACAAAAATTAATTCTTTACATTTACTTTAAGCTATCGAAATAGATTAAATTCAACTAAGACATTAAACCGTAAATGAAAAAAATAATTCTCTATACAATTATCATTTTTGCATTCTGCAATTGTCAAAACAAAAAAGACAAAACCATCGTCGCTATTGAGCAAACTAAAGATATTAATGAAATTGTAGAAGCTATCATAATTCAAGATAGTTTAGATGTTTTTTCAAAAAGCGAAGATTCTATTATGTTTTGTAGTGAACTTAGAAAACTGAAAATATCTATTCCGCCTAAAAATAATAAAGATTTTATAGCACTTCCTCTTTCTGATGGTATTTATATTACTTTATTAATACCCAGTAAAATAAAAGGGCACACCTTTTTTTCATCTAAAGATTCTTTATATCTGTTAGAACAAAATTCAAATCCGGAAAAACTAAAAATTGGAAACTCTATAGTCGAAAAATTAAATACGACCACAATTGAAAAAACCAAAATTCCACGCAAAAAAGGGCAACGATTAAGATTTTATGAAATGACAATACCAATTCTCTCTGCTGACAAACAAAATGCTTATGTAGAACTAGATTACGAATGTGGCGGACGATGCGGAAGTGGACAAGCTATATTCTTAAAAAAGATAAACGGCAAATGGAAAATAATTGTACAATACCGAAACTGGATAAGTTAGTTCTAAAAAATAAAACCATATAAATTATACAAGTCCAATTAAGAAAAACTTAAATTAAGATTAATTCATCACAATTTTGTCATTTCGAGGAACGAGAAATCGCACTTGAGCTTACACAACACTTTATCGAACAACGCGTGAGATTTCTCGTTCCTCGAAATGACAAACATTATGAAAAAACCCTTTGTTAAAGTTTAAAACTTTTACAAAGGGTTTGCTCTTTTAAAAGGGTTTGCTCTTTTAAAAGGATACTTTTTAAAGATAATCTATACTATAATTTTAATTATTCAACTTTTATATTAAGAGAACCAACCGAAATTCCATTCCCTGTCGAAGCTTTCAACTGAATATTCTCTTTTTTTCCGTTCGATTGAATAATCGCAATACATTTACCACTAAACAATTTACAAGAATTGGCTTTAAAAGAATCTAAATTAGCCTGATAACCATTATCAACGCCAACTAATTTTCCTCCGCCAGTAACTTCAAAATTAATTAAATCGGTAGCATTCGGTAATACGTTTCCATCTTTGTCAACCGTAGAAACAGTTACATAAACCAAATCGTAAGTATCATTTTTGATGGTTATTTTATCTGCCTTTAAATCAATTTTTGAAGCTTCGCCTGCTGTATGAATTTCCTTTTCGAGAACTACTTTACCGTCTTTTCTCGAAATCGCTTTTAAAGTTCCTGTCTCAAATTTCACTTTCCATGAAATATGAAGATCGTCGTTTTGCTTTGATTTTTTTCCGAGAGATTTTCCGTTTAAGAATAATTCGACTTCATCGGCATTATTGTAATACGCCCAAACATCAATTTCCTGACCGGCTTTACAGTTCCAATGCGGAAAAATATGCAAAACAGGTTTTGTTGTCCATTCACTTTGGTACATATAATAGACATCTTTTGGAAGTCCAGCCAAATCTACAATTCCAAAATAAGAACTTCTCGCAGGAAACGGATACGGATCTGGTTCACCAATATAATCAAAACCTGTCCAGATAAAAGTTCCCGCCATGAAATCTTGTTTCTTAATCGTTTTCCAGTTCTCCTCGTGCGTTGCGCCCCAATACGATTTTACCTGATCGTAAGCCGAAACCGTCCAATCTGCATTTCCATCAAACGGAGCACCATGTTTTACAGGCCAAGCTTTAATTCCGTCAGGAAAATCATAATGACCACGAGTTTCTAAAGCCGAAACACTTTCAGATGCCAATATTTTTTGTCCTTTAAATCGGGTTGGGAAATCTTTATAATCTTCATGTTTATAATTGAATCCTAAAAGATCTAAAGCACCGGATTGATATATAAAATTCTTCTCAATTATATTTTCGGTCAAAGCCGAAGTTACGGGACGTGTCGTATCTAATGATTTTACAATTTTAGCCAATTCTCTCGTAATCGCAATTCCTGTTGAATCAAATTGCTCTCTAATTTCGTTTCCAATACTCCACATCATTACCGAAGGGAAATTTCGATCTCTTTTAATAAAATCTTCTAAATCCTGTTTGTGCCAGGCATCCCAATCTTTGTGGTAATCGTTGGTTACTTTTTTCTTCTTCCAAACATCAAAAGCTTCGTCCTGAACAATAAATCCCATTTCGTCGCACAATTGCATCATTTCTAAAGAATGAGGATTATGAGACATTCTAATAGCGTTTGCCCCCATTTCTTTCATCAACTTGAGTTTTCTTCTAACCGCATTAATGTTTTCAACCGCGCCCAAAGCTCCATTATCATGATGCAGACAAACTCCGTAAATTTTAGTTGGTTTTCCGTTTAATGAAAATCCTTTTTCAGCATCAAAATTAAAATAACGAAACCCAAGTGGCGTTTCGTAATTATCTACTAATTTCGATTTCTCGTAAATTTTGGTTATCACTTTATACAAGTACGGATTTTCTGTGCTCCACAATTTCGGCTGATTTAAAACCAAATCATGAACTTTTTTTCCTGTTGTCTTCGCTCCTATTTTTTCTGTTGAAGAAAAATTAGCGACCTCAATATTCTTAGCATCTACAATCGAAGTTACCAATTTGAATTCTTTCGCAGTAACATTGTCATTATCAATCGTAACTTCTAAATGTATTTTAGATTTTGTTTCCGAAACTTCCGGAGTCGTTACATAAGTTCCCCACTTCCCTACATGCAGTTTTTCACTTGCAACCAAACGTACATTTCTATAAATCCCGGAACCTGTGTACCATCGCGAATTGGGTTGTGCATCATTATCGACTTTTACAGCAATAATATTCTCTTTGCCAAAATTCAAATACTGCGATAAATCGTAACCAAAAGAAATATATCCATTAGGGCGTATTCCCAAAGATTTTCCGTTTATAAATACTTCACTGTTTTTAAAAACACCATCAAACTCAACCGAAACCGTTTTGTTTTTCCAATTTGCAGGAACTGTAAAAACTTTACGATACCAGCCTTTTCCTGCTGGCAAAAATCCTTGCGCTTGTTTGGTTTTACTGTCTTTGTCAAAAGCACCCTCAATACTCCAATCATGCGGAAGTTGCAACGTTCTCCAATCTTTTGCATCAAAATTAGATTGAATTGCCGTAGGATAATCTCCTAATTTGAAGTTCCAGTTTTTATTGAAATCTTCGACAATTCTGGCTTGTTTTTGTTGTGCAATAGATATCGATGAAAACAATAATATTGTTACAATTCCGATACTTTTTAAAATGTTTTTATGCTTAATCATAATATATCTTGATAAACTATTTTCTATTTATACTGTAATGTCATTTCGATCCCGAGGCTTTGGGATCGAAATGACAATAGTTACTCCGCTCCTAATAGTCGCCAATCTTTGTCGAGTTACGCATGTGATTTCTCGTTCCTCGAAATGACAAACTGGATGGACAATCTGGATGGACAATTGGAACGTAGACGCACTGCTGTGCGTCTCTACAGAAAAACCTTTGTAACTCTGAACCTCTCAACCTTTGTAACTCAAAAAAACCTATTGAAACTCAAAATTATCCAACATCAATCCTTTTAAATCTTCACCTTCTAATGTAATTTTATATGTTCCGGCATTAATATAACCTCCTGAAGTTGTGTTTAAAATCTTCCATTTTTCTGATGAAGGAAAGAATTCGATAGTATCATTTCGCATTAAAATTCCGTAGGCATCTTCCATTTTGAATTTTACTTTTAATGGTGTTTCGTTTTTGTTCATGAACCTAAAACGCATTAAATAAATTCCTGCAACGCCTGGTTTTACTTCAAATTCAATACTATTATTGGTCTTTTTTGTAAACTCAATATAATCGGCTTTTTTAAAGTTCCCTTTTTCGATTCCTGTTCCTGTAACTTTGGCATTTTCTGCTTCAATAAGTACTACAGGTCTCGAATCGTCTTTTTCTCCCATATCGTATGTTGGAATGATCGCAATTGTAGATATATTTTCACTATTATCAAAAGAGATTTTTTCGCCTTTCTTTATTTTTTTAGTAAAAATTAAAAACTCAACACCATTGCTGTTTTTAGCTTTATCATCTAACTTTTTATAAGCTGAAAATTTCTCTAAATTCAAATTTTTATTATCTATAAAGAGATATAATTCAGAATCTTCTTTGGCAGAAAAAGTTCCTTTAATTTTAGAATGATCTGAAAACTGCAAATAATCTGCACCAAAAACTTCTGAAGGCAATTCGGTAAAGACAATATCTGAATCTGAATATTGTTTTGAATTAATATCCATCCAGGAAGCTACAGTATTGCGGCTTTTATCATAAGTTGTCTGTTGATAATTTTCTATGTTTTTTGAAGATTCTTTTGCAGGTTTAATATTCTTGTCTTTTGTTGCAATAGCAATTGCCGAAATAATTGCTTGCCCCGCTTTTACATTTGGAAACGAAATTTTAATTTTTCCATTTACGCTTTTTACAATAAACTTCTTTTTTAATGCTTTATCGTGTCCAACTTCTGTCCAAATATCAAAATCATTAAGAACTACATGGTCATTTACAGCAACATCAAACAAACGCCAACCTTTGCAATCTAGTCCACCTCCGGTTCCGTACCAAGGTTCTGTAAAATATAATTCTACCAAATATTCTCCGTTTGGCGCAGGAAATTCATAACTTAATTTATCAGTTCCATATCTAAAACTTTGAAAAAGAGCTTCATCTTTTGTGCCGTCAATTGGATCAAAAGTTGTTCTTTGGCTCGCATAAAAATCCGGAAGCTTCTCGAAATTATCTGTCCACGAAAGTGAACCCCAAGTATTCGCTCCACTTTTATGCGTGTCTGTCAACCAAACATTTCCAGACGAATCTGTTAATTCAGAACCGCCACAATTCACTCTGTACAAATAATTATACCCTTTGTTAGCTTTTAAAATATCGGCTTGATTAGAGTATAAAGCTTTTAAGTTTGGTGCTTTTTGAAAATAAAAATCACTTAAAACAATATAATCTTTGGCAACAGCTTTTCCGTTAACATAACCAACGGCGTACAAAACATTGTTTTGAATATTGACATTATTCCATTGAAAATGCTGTCCTTTTCCCGGATTTTTCAATCGCCCTAAAGATACTTTATTGACATCATTAAACAATTCTACTTCATCACAATTGGAGTATACATCAATTCCGTTTTTTATTCCTGGTCTCTCCCAACGATTTGGCCAAGTATGCGAAACAATGTAAACCATTGGGTTTGTTTTATTCGAAACATAATTGGCGCGATACATATAAAATGCATCCAGAGGTTCTCCCCAAATGGTAAAAAGTCCTTTGTAGTTTACAGGTCCAACTTTATCGATATCTCTAAAACCTTCGCCGTTTTGAACGCGTCCCGGATTTTCGTGCGATGCAAAAAGCCAATTGAATTGTCCTGCAATTTTATCTTTTACGGATTCGGCTTCGCGAACTTTGATTTCCATTAACTGAGAAAATCTATTTTCGCTTAAAATTCCTTTTTGATCAAACTCGCCTTCTGTATGTAAATCTGCCGAACGCCATGCGCCATATTCGCCGTTTAATAACTGCGTAGACATTTCCAGATGGTATTTTAACGGATCACCGCCATACGTTCCTGACCAGTTTTGCACGACATTCCAGTCTGTTCCTTCTCCACCGTTACAAGTGGTTACAATACGTTGTGAAGCCGACATTGGATCCATTTCGCGGATAATCTTTGTGCATTCTTCCGCAAATTCTTTTGGAATCGTACTTTCATTTTGCAATCCCCACATGACAACCGATGGACTATTTCGACGTTCTTTAATCCATTCTCGCAATAAGGTTTTAAAATTCTCTTTGAACTCTGGCGTATCGTACCAAATATGTGCCGAAAACTGACTCCAAAATAAGATTCCGTTTTCGTCTAATGCTGCCTGATATTTTAAATTATGCGGTTGATGTGCCTCTCTAAAAGCATTAAATCCTCCTGCTTTTATTTGTTCGATTCTCGAATGAATCATTTCATCTGAAAATGAATGACTGTTTCCAATTAAATGTTCGTATTCGCAAGTTCCGTTGATAAATAATGGTTCGTCATTGATAAAAAATCGATTGTCTTTTCCATCACGACTTACCGGCCAACTTACCCAACGAATTCCGTAAGATGTTGTTAACTGATCTATTACCTTTCCGTTTTCATAAATCGAAGTCACCAGTTTGTACAAATACGGATTTGATGGCGACCACAATTTTGGATTTAAAACTTCTGGTAATGTTTGCGCTATTTCTTTTGTCTCGCCTGCACTATTTTTAAGCTCTGATTTTGATGTCACAACTTTCTTTCCTGAAGCGTCAAAAAGGATATTTTCGATCGTTAAATTTCGATCTGAATTGCTGTAGTTTTTAATTTCTGTTGTAGTATGTAGAATCGCTTTTTGTTTAGATGTCGATTTATCATTCCAGATATGAACACCAAAAGGCTGTATTCTTACATCGTTTGTAATGATTAAAGAAACTGGTCTAAAAATCCCCATTGGCTGAGAACCTTCTGAGAATCCCCACTCTCCGGAACAACCACCACAAACCCACGGCAAATCGGCAATGAATGATGGATGCGCCGCTTTGACTACAATATTATTTTCTTGATCAAAAACCACAAGATTGGTAATGTCGATTGTAAAAGTGGTTCTTCCGCCTTTGTGTTCTCCGGCTTTTTTACCATTTACCCAAACGGTAGCGTACGAACTTACTCCTTCAAAATATAAAAAAAGTCTTTTCCCTTTGGTGGCTTTATCAAGTTTTAAAGATTTTTGATACCACGCTGTTCCATGCAAATTACCATGTTTTGTTCTTCTAAAACCATAATACTGATCCCAATTATGTGGTACATTAACTTGTTTCCATTTTGCATCAATTTTAAGATCGTTCACGAAGGCTTCTTCTTGTTTTGGAAGTTGATCTAAAACAATTGTTGACCAAGATGAATTCAGCGAAACTTCTTGACGAAACTTCGCTGAACCACTGTTGCCCTGACTCCAAACAAGGCAAAAACTTGAACAAAAACAAAAAGTAAAAAATATTAATTTCTTCATATTTTATTAAACCATATAAGTGATATAAGGTAATTTTAGTTTGATTTTCTTCTTGCGAAGATTCCTCGTTCCTCGGAATGACAAGATTGTGTTTGTACTGTCTTGTATTGTATTGTAATCGTAATCTTTGTAATTTCGACATTAGGAGAAATCTTCGCAAGTAACTCCGTACAGAAATGTTACCAATCTTTGTCGAGCTTCTTGTGAAGATCCCTCGTTCCTCGAAATGACAAGATTGGGTTTGTATTCTCAAAGCAAACCTATTTGTTATCGTAATATTTGTCATTTCGACGTTAGGAGAAATCTTCGCAAGTAACTCCGTACAGAAATGTTACCAATCTTTGTCGAGTTTCTTGTGGAGATCCCTCGTTCCTCGGGATGACAAGATTGGGTTTGTATTCTCAAAGAAAACCTGACACGTTTAATTCGATGTATTATTCAAACTCCTCATAGAAATGTCGTCAATCTTTGTCTAGCTTCTTGTGTGATCCCTCGTTCCTCGGGATGACAAGATTGTGTTTTTATTCTCAAAGCAAACCTGACGGGTTTTTAAAACCCGTCAGGTTTAACTCGAACCGATGTATTAAATTCTAATAAAACAACCAATCTATTGCGCCTTTTTCTCCTGCATCGATATAACCAACATCGCGTGGTGTAATGGTTTGATTTGCATCTATAAATCCTAAAATCAATACTCTTCCTTTGCCTAAATATAATTTATTTTCGCCCGCCTCAAATGTGTAGGTATGAATATTTACACGTGGTAATTCTTTCAAATTCATTGCACTTGCCAAAATTACTTCGGCTTGACCGTGTGCATTTCCTGCTGCATCTGTTTCTAAACTTGGCGGAAACAAAAATCTTTTTTGATCTGAATTAAAATAGCCTACAACCAATTTTACGGCTTTAGTATTTTTGAATTTCAAGTGTGTTCCGTTCTCATTTTGAGAAGTTTCATCAAATGTAATTCCTTTCAGATTTTGCAGTTCCGGTGCTACTTTTGTAAGTTCAGAAATTGGTGTTCCATAAACTTTTGTTCCGTTTTTTACGGCATAAGTTCCTTTGCTTTCACTCAATAAAGTTACCTCTGCGGTTTGCCATGGTTTAGCTTCTTTGGTTACTATTTTACCATCTTTGGATGATTTTAGTAAGTCTAAATTTCTTTTAAAATTAACCAATTCACGCTCATAATGAGGTAATAATTCTGCCCACGTTTTGTTGTTTCCATCGTCTCCACCAATCGGGATTCGTCGTTGAGCCGTTTGCATACTATTAGCGTAGTAATAAGTATCTTTCGTTAGCTTCACCAATAATTCGTAATACTCGATACTTTTCTCTAAATGAGGCATCGCTTTGTCTAAATCGGCAATATCGTTTGAATAACTGTATCTTAAAACTAATAAAGCTGCTTTTACTTTTTCTGAGAAGAAATCGGCGAAAGCCTTATAAGCATGAATATCATTTTTAAGACGTTCAAATTCTTCTTTGTCTTTTGTAACACTTGCTTCGGCCTTATCAATTGCCTCAACAGCCAATCTTCCGTGTTCCGTAATTTCGGCAATAATTTGAGTTGGAAGTTCACCGGAATGCGGTTCTTTATTCCATTCTTTTTTAGCATATTCTAAAAGCAATTCTCCTGCGGGTCCGCACGATTCATGAAATCCCGGATAAACGCGCCATTTTGATGGATTTACCAATTGGCTTTCGAACATTCCTAATAATAAAGTTTGACGGTTTCCTTCGGTAATTCCAAAACGTCTTAAAGTTTTTGGAGCAATTTCTCCTGTTTCTTCGTATGCTTTTAAGATGTTATTGGCAGCTTCTGTATCTGTTCCGTATTTCGAAGCCAAATCTGTATCCCAAAATTTAACCTCTTCATTTCTGTCTCTTTTACTGTCCCAAGCATATCTTGCCCAAGCCTTGTACCAAATCCAGTCACGATCCATTTCGAGTATTCGCTCGCCCGCTTTGGTTTTATCTGCAGAATATGGCCAATCCCAATATGATGCTTGCGGATATAAATGCAGCGCATTTGCACCGTGAACACTGTGCATAGCTTTAACTGTTTTTTGAATAAAATCTGGTGAACCGTATCTAAATGGCTCTAAATTTGCCAAAATATGAACGTTTTCGATATGAATTGACTTTAAGGCGCTTAACTGTTTATGCGTTTCGCCCCAAGGTCCTCCCGGTGTATAAGTCGTTAAAGACTCTCCTGTATATTTACTTTCTGTATACAGATTTTTATATAACGGAAGTGATTTTTCCATCACCAAAGGCCCATCTGTATCATGAGAACGCAAAATAATTGGTGGTTCATCAGTTCTTCCCAGCGCTTTTAATCCGTCCTGAACTCCTGGAATAATTGTTTTGGTAAACCATTCTACATCATCATCAATTGTATTTATGGCTTCTCCAAGGCAAACTAGCAATCCAACATTTGGATATTTTTCGATAAAAGCAGCAATCGATTTTCTGGTATAATCAGAAAGTAAAGGTGTAATTGGCCTTGAACGATCTTGCGTTTTCATATTATAATGCTCTGCAAAAGGCTTAGAAACTATAATATTGTAAAACATCTGTATCACCCAAATTCCTCTTTTGTTCGCTTCTTCGGTCAGGAATTTATAGACTTCTTCGTTTTTTTTGAAATCTTCTTCACTAACCTCTAAGGCAAACGGATAATCTTTTAGTTTTACCAATGAAGCAAAAGGATGTCCGTTCCATAAATACAAAGAATTCATGCGGTTTTCCACCAACATATCCAGATACTTTATCCAAAGTTTTTTATCATAAAACCAAGGAAATGTTTCTGGTGTATACGGATATTCGTAAACATCTCTTCCCGGAAGATAGGTCGTTTTTTGCATACCAATACAAGCACCTCTTAAAACCATTTCCGGACTGTCCTCTATATTTATTTCTGATGGAAGTTTCCCTGAATCTTTGATGCAATCTACTAATTCCATTGCACCATACAAAGCTCCTGATGCGTCAGTTCCTTCTACGTAAATAATATTTTTTTGAGTACGAATTTGAAAACCTTCTTTCTTAGTCAGTTTACTGTCGTCGATTTTCGCACTTTTTGCGTTCTGTTTCCAAAAATCAGTTCCTTTTTCGCCAATAACGATTACCTGATTTTTTGACTTTGCTATTTTATTAGACGATGTTGTTTTAAATCCTTTGGCAGATAATGTTTCCGATAATTTTTCAGCTCCAAACTGTGCTCTTGGTGATTTTGAATCACTAACAATAGTAACATTTTGCGCTGTTGCGAAAGAGACGTAGAAACCTAAAAAAAGTAATTGTAAATATTTCATGCTATGCTGTTTTTATTCATTAAAATTCTCTTCTAGTTTGTCGTTTCGACCAAGGACAAATCAAACTCGTGAATCGACAAAGATTGGCGATTTTGATTGCGTCCCGACACTTCGGGATAGTATGATTTCTCTCCCGAAGCCTCGGGATCGAAATGACAAAAATGAGATTTATTCTTTTGCCACAGATTAAAGGATTTTCACAGATTAAAAAAATCTTTCTAATCCACTTAATCTGTGGCTATAAAAATTAGTTTTGAAAAATCTTTTTTAAATATGCCACATTTGCGCCATAATTGGCCTTAACATTATGTACTTGAGCTACGTCACGAGAACGCTCTACAATTAACCAACCGCTCCATTTCATTTCGTCAAGCGTTTTCTTTATCTCAGGCATATTAATCGCCTTATCATTTTCTAACCAAACTTTGTCTGTGTTTGAAGCATGAATTTGAGCCAAATGCTTCTTGCCTAAAATTTTTAATTCAGATGGAATATCTCTACCGTTATCAGCAGCATTAGCGAAGTTAAAAGAGCTTTTAATATATTTTGAATCAATTTCTTCTAGTAGTTTTTTCTCTTCGGTAGCGCTCAATGAAGTTTCGATTGCAATAACACCTCCAATTTTACCTACTTGTTTGCCTGCCCATTTTAATCTCTCGACAATTACAGGACGCAATTCAGGATTTTTATTCAAATCACTTTCTGTACCAAGCGGTAAATAAGCCACTTTTACTTTCATGTCCTTCATTGCTTTTACGCAATCTTCGATCATTGGTGCAATAGTTTCTCTTTTGGCAAAAGATTGCGCATAAAATCCTGACATCGCAATCGAACTTATACCAACATTTAACTCTTTTGATTTATCAAGGAACTTTTGTCTTTCGACCGGATCACCCAATTTACTATCAAAAGTTGGTCTGTTTCCTAAACCTCCCATATCCAGTTCGATTCCGTCAGCTTTTATTTCTGCCGCCAGAGTGAAAGAGCCAAGCTTTTGTCTTTTTAAAATCATCCAATCGCAAACTGCAACTTTGTATTGTTGTTTGTTTTTAGAGGACTGAGCTGTTGCACAACTATTGAAAGTCGTTGACAAAACAACAAGCATTGCAATAATTAAATTTCTTTTAGATTTCATGCTTATTTTTTTTTTGCCACAGATTAAAAGGATTAGAATGATTTTTTCTAATTAATATCCATAATCTGCTAAATCTGCGAGAGTAAAATTTTTCACGCAGATTTAGCAGATTTTTTTTAATCAATTGAATCCTTTTAATCTGTGGCAAGTATCTTTTTAAAATTACTCTTCTTCTGCCTTAACTGCGGTTACGACTTTGTTTTCGTCGCCTGGCCAGATTCCGTTTTTAATAGGAAGTGTTTTTAATTTACTTGGATCGATTTTTACATATTTCAGTTTTTCTCTCCTCCAGGTATAAACGATATGAACCATTCCGTCTGAACTTTGAATCATTGACGGATAAGAATATTGACTGATTTTTGAATCTTCTAAAACCAAAGCCGCATTCCAGTTAATTCCGTCTTTAGAAACTGAAACATTCAATGGCGTTCTTGGTCCTTTCGCTTCTGTTCCCGGTGGCAAAACGTGGTTGTAAACTAACAAATGTCTTCCGTCTTTAAGTGTTACGGCATCTGTTCCTGAGTTATTATTTGGTAAACCTATCAATTCTAAATCTGACCAGGTTTTTCCGTTATCTTTTGAGAATGTGCTAAAAACAGCTCTGTTTCTGGTTCTTCCAATGGCTTGAATACTACCGTCTTTATGGAATAATATACTTGGCTGAATGGCATTGATCTTTTGTTTTCCTCTTGAAAGTGTATCCCCCATTACCCATGTTTTTCCAAAATCTGGTGTACTTTCCATACGAAGTCTCCAACCGTCACCTTCTATACTTGATGGACATAATAAGGTTCCGTTACTTAATAAAACTGGTTTGTTTTTAATTGGTCCTAAGAAACCATCAGGCATTTTTTTTGCTTCAGACCAAGTTTTTCCGCCATCAGATGAAGTTCTGATTACGCCCCACCATTCAGATGGTTTTGGACCTATTTTGTAAAAAAGCATTAAATCGCCACCCGGAACTTGATATAAAACAGGATTCCAAGTTGGTAATCTTGGCCCTTCTTTAATTACACCATCGGCAACTTTTACACCTTCGCTCCATTTATCACTTCCTTTAGGTTTAATGCTTACATAAATACAAACATCAGGATGTCTTTCATGCGTTCCTCCAAACCAAGACGAAACTAAATCTCCGTTTGTAGCTTCGACAATTGTAACGGCGTGACAAGACGGATATGGTGCTTTATCGTAAATAAATTCATCTACTAAAATACCTTCTTTCCATGTTTTTTGCTGCAAAGCAGTTTTACAACTTCCTAAAAGAAATAAACTAAATAAGACCAAAGTCAATTTTACAATCTTCATTCTTAATTTTATTTTGAATTAAAATTTTTGAGTATTAATGCATTCTAAATAATTTTTCGCACAAAATTATTTAATAAATGTAAAAATGACACTAAAAAATTAAAAATGTATCCTGTACTGTCCCGAAATTTTTAAAATTAACGTTTAACGCTAATATTGTAAGAACCTGATGACAATGTCAAGACAATTGTATTGTTTTCGACTTTGTAATTTGATGAAGATTTGTCTATTTTATTAGAATTTAAACTCACATTAGTAATACTATTTGTTGGCAAATAAACTAATGCGGTAGTATTTGCCGGAATTGTAATTTTCCATTGCAAAGCCTTTTTATCCTTTTTCCAATCACTATTAATCGTTCCGTAAATAGATTCGTAAGATGCGTTTACGTATGTTAAGCCCGTTTCGAAATCTGGTTTCATAATAATTTGTTTGAAACCCGGAGTTTCAGGATTACTCTTAATGCCGGCCATATTTTCATAATACCAAATCAATAAATCGCCCAAAAGCATTACGTGATTTTGCGAATTCATTTTAGGATCGGCAGTGTTTCCATTCCATAATTCCCAAATAGTGGTTGCGCCATTTTTGGCCATATAACCCCAACTTGGGTACGTGTCATTTGAAGCCAATTTGTAACTCAAATCAGGTCTTCCATATTCAGATAAGGTTCGCATTAAAAATTGCGTTCCAATAACTCCTGTACTAATATGACCTTTGTAAGTTACTTCGACTTCATGAACTATATTATCAAATACTTTAGACTGAAGATTTTCCGGAACCATTCCAAAAGCTAACGGAAGTAAATTTGCCGTTACGGTATTATTGCCATAATTATTTTTTGCTGCATTAAAAAACTTGGCATTAAATGCTGTTTTAATTCTTTCAGAAAGTGAGTCGTAATATTTAATATCGTCAGTATTATTTCCGTCAATTGTTGCAAACTTTTTCATTTTTTGCAATAAATGATAGTAAAATGCACTCGCAATTAATTCTCCGTTTGTGGTTCTTGCTGAGTCTTTTGAGTGAATTAATTCTAATGATTCTGGCGGAACACACCAATCTCCGTATTTGTCTTTGGTCATTAAATCCTTAACCAAATAATTTTGTTCCATGTAAACAATCCATTTTTTCATGGATGGATAATGCTTTTCTACGACTTTTTTATCTCCAAATTGCTGATACAACATATCAGCAACTGTAATATAAGTTCCGGGCCAGGTTACATTGTCTCCGTAATAACGCCAAAATGCAGGCGCAACATCCGGAATTCCACCATCGGCAGTTTGTGCGTTTTTAATATCATCCAGCCATTTCGCGTATAAGGTTTGATTATCGAATAAAAAGCTTTCGCCATAAGCTCCGGTTGTTCTGTCTCCTAACCAAGGCTGACGCTCGTTTCGTTGCGGACAATCGATTGGCATTCCTTTATAATTTCCTCTAATTCCCCAATATGCATTTTTAAAAATCTGATTCATTATCGGATTAGAAGATTCAAAAGTTCCAGTTGTTTTAATATCGTCATAAACTACCTTTCCAACAAAATTATCTATAGTTGGTTTAGTTGTAAATCCGGTAACTTCTACAAAACGGAAACCATGAAATACAAAGGTTGGCTCCCAAGTTTCTTCGCCTTCACCTTTTAAAGTATAAACATCTGTAGTTCTTGCATCGCGTAAATTTTCGATATACAAAGATCCATCGGCTTGTAATGATTCGGCAAACTTTAGCTTTATTTGGTCTCCACTTTTTCCTTTCACTTTTAGTTGTAACCAGCCCACCATATTCTGACCCATGTCCAAAATATAAGTTCCTCTAGAAGTTTGTTTGATTGAAATTGGTTTTACTTCTCCCATAATTTTCATATTCGGAGTCATTTGAGCTTCATAAAAACCACCCGGTTCTTGCACATATTCAGCCAAAAACCATTTTTTATCATCAAAATTGGTAGTATTCCAATTTTTCATTTCTTTGCGTGCATCGTATTCCTCGCCATCATATTCATTATTAGATAAAATAGGTCCGTTTGTAGTTACTTTCCAGGTATCATCAGTTCTAATAACTTCTTTGCTTCCATCTGTATATTCTACAAATAGTTGCAACGCCATTTTTGGGTATCCAAAAGTTTTAATTTTATAGGGCTTAAAATCCTGACGCATCGTAAAAAAACGTCCGTTTCCTAAAATAGTTCCCAACATATTTTTGCCTTCTTTCAACTGAGAAGTCACATCAAAAACATTGTATTTTACATTTTTAGTATAATCTGTAGGAACGGGTGCCAAAACCTGATCTCCAATTTTATTTCCGTTAATGTATAACTCATACAAACCCATACCCATGATGTAAACCTTGGCACTTTTGATTTGCTTTTTTAAGTTAATTTCTTTTCGAAAGTATCTTGCTGATAATCTTGAATATTGAGTAATACTATCTCCAATTGAAGCTTTTTCGTAACCAATCCAACGTGTTGATTTCCAATTAGCATAATTCAAAATTCCCATACTGAAATGAGCTGAATTTGCCGATTGAATTTCGCCTTTGTTCGTCCAGACAATTACTTTCCAAAATGCATCTTTTCTGTCTTCTAACTTTTTTCCTTTATAAGTAACATTGCTAGATTGATCGCTTGTTATTTTTCCACTGTCCCATAAATCGGCTTTATTAGCATTTAAGTTTTCTAAAGTCGAAGCAACGATAATTTGATATGCGGTTTGTTTTACATCATTCACATCTGCTTTTATTTGCCAGCTAAGTCTAGGCTGAACGACATCAATTCCTTCGGGATTATTGAGCATTTCGCATTGCAATTCGGTTACGTTGATTTTATTTTGGGCTTTCGCCGAAACTGAAATCAATGTTATGATGATGAATGTAAGATGTAAAAAAAACTTTTTCATGGTATTATATTTTATTGTCTTTGCGATGATTGTATTTCACGCAGATTTTGCAGATTTAAGCTGATATTTGCAGATTTTATTCTCATATTTCTCATGTCAGAAAACCACAAATTATCCACATAATAATAATAATAATAATAATAATAATAAAATCCTTTTTAATCTGCTTATATCTGTTTAAAATCTGCGTGAAAAAATTCAGCCTAACTATTTTCAATTTACTCAGAAACCAACTTCTCCAATCTCTCAGAAACCGCAATTTGTTTTCCGTTTTTAAGGATTCTGAAACCTTTTCCTTTTTTATACTTTTCTCCGGTTTTATCCCAAATAATTGTAATTATATTGCCGTGATACAAAACATTATCCAAACAAAACCAATCCCATTTTTCTTGTGGAATCAACGGATTTACTTCTATCTTTTCATCTGCTCTCGGGCGTAAACCAACCAAACCTGTAATCATCAAATCATTAAAAGTTGAATGGTTGTAATAACGGCTACGCTCTCTGTCGCCCATTAACCAATATCCGGTTGTTTCGTCTAAATATTCACCAAGATAAGGTCTTCCTCTGTAATATTGTGATTCTACATACAAATTCATTTGTTTGAAATAATCTGTTTTACCAACAAAATTCTGATCGTAATTGTTCAATACATTCGCCAAAGCGGTTAAAGTCTGTGAACTTGCAAAAGGCCAAATTGCGCCATCCCATTCGCATGTTCCAGTTCCGTGCGATCTAAAACGCGGACTTCTGCGTTCTGCTGTTGTTAAACCAAAAGGAGCCGAAAATCCTTTTTCGTCCTTAATTTGTTCCCACGCTTTTTCGAAACCTTTGTCTTTTTGTGGTAAATTAAAATACCATGGGATAAATCCAATTGCTTCTCTTACCTGTGCTAAAGTGTCTTTTTCTGTAAAAGTTTCAAAAAATTCACTTTTAGTATTCCATAATTTAGTTTCAACTAATCTTTGTAATGTATCGGCCTTTGCCTCAAAATAACTTTCTTGTTTTGCATCTCCTTTTAGTTTTGCAATTTTAGATAATGCCACAGCATTTCCAAACATATAACTATTTATTGTCGGGCGTGCATTTCTAAATTTTCTGGCTCCACTTAACGATTCTTCCATTCCGTCTTTTACATCAAATTGCCAGAATAAACCGTCTTTACGTTTTCTATCACCTTCCCAAGCTGCATATTCAGCAACCAAATCAGGATACATATCTAGTAAAAACTTATCATCTTTATTAACCAAATAACGATTGTACAAAGCATCTGCTGTCCAACTGCTAAAAGTACGAAGCTTTTTCATTGGCTTTCCGTCGTTTCCTCTAAACCATAAATGAACATCCTGCTCTAAATATTCAGGATTGTGCAACCATCTAAATTCGTTGATATGATGTCCCAAAGCACAACTTATCATATTGTATTTATCAGCATACGAACGATCTACCAAAAACTCTGTAATGGCATATCCTTGTGGTGTTTTTTTGATATGTTTACGAGCGCTCCACCAACGGAAATAATAGATTTCTTCAAAATTTTGCTGCGGACATTCAAACAATGGAATATTTTTTTCCATCCATGTCCAAGCCGAATCATTTGGAATTGCAAATTTTAAATTCTCATCTTCCATCGTGTTGAAATAATCAACATAATGTTTGAAGCTTTTTTCTTTTAAGATAACTGCTGTTCCTTTTGAATGGTTTGCACCTGTTTTGCAACTGCTATTTAAACAAGCAATTACTATTGAAAGGGCTATTATTTTATGTTTGAAATGTTGTAACATGTTTTGTTCTAATTTATTCTTTTACAAATTGTGCGCAAACCCGACAGGTTTTAAAAACCTGTCGGGTTTAATACGTTATATTTTAATTCCCGTAAAAAGTGAAAGTCTGCCCTGCTTTCATATTCACATCGTAAACATTGTAATTTGGCAATTTTACCTTTTCCAGTTTCGCTTGATCCGAAATAATCGGTTTCTTTACTTCAACATTATAAAATAAAGGATTTGGATTGTTTCCTTTAGCTTTTTTGATTGAAGAACCTTTCAACGTATTCTCTACTTTCAATCTACAGTTTCCACCTATTTTCGAATAGATTTTTAACTCTAAAACCTTATTGTTTTTCCAAGTCATATCGATTACAAATCCGCCTCGAGTAACTAATCCTTTGATGTTTCCGTTTTTCCACACACTTGGTAAAGCGGGTAATAACTGAATGGCATCTTCCTGACTTTGCATTAGCATTTCGGCAATTCCTGCCGTACAACCAAAGTTTCCATCGATCTGAAATGGTTGATGTGCATCTAACATATTTGGATACGTTCCGCCGCCTTTTCTTTGTTCTGCTGTTACCAAATGCAATTGATCTTGTAGCAATTTATAGGCATGATTGCCATCTAATAATCTTGCCCACCAACAAACTTTCCAACCCATTGACCAACCTGTAGATTCGTCGCCTCTATAATTTAGAGAGTTCTTAGCGGCTTCAAATAATTCTGGTGTTTTAATTGGTGAAATCTGATTACTCGGAAATAATCCATACAAATGCGAAACGTGTCTGTGTTTGTCTTCCGGATTATCCCAATCGTCCTGCCATTCTTGCAATTGACTGTATTTACCCACTTTCATAGGTGCCATTTTGGCTAAAGCTTCACTTATTTTTTTAGTATAAACTTCATCAGGAGAAACAATTTTTGAAGCTTTTATTACATTCGAAAAAAGATCAAAAACCAATTGATTGTCCATTGTTGTTCCCGAAGCTATTGTTGCTTTTCCAGTCCCGCCTGCATGTGTGTTTTCTGGAGAGCTTGAAGGTACAACAACCAAATATCCTGTATTAGGATCGATTACCATAAAATCTAAAAAGAAGTCTGCTGCTCCTTTCATTATTGGATAAATCTCTTTTAAGTAATTTTTATCACCTGTGTACAAATATCTTTCCCATAAATCCTGACTTACCCACGCACCACCTGTTGGCCACATTCCTGATGCTGCCGAATCTACGGGTGCGGTTACTCGCCAAATATCTGTATTATGGTGTAAAACCCAACCGTTTGCATTGTACATCATTTTGGCTGTTTCAGCACCTGTAACACTTAATTCTTTTGCCATTTGTATAAACGGCTCGTGCATTTCTGAAAGATTAGTTACTTCTGCAGGCCAATAATTCATTTCGGCATTGATGTTTGTAGTGTATTTACTGTCCCACGGTGGTGTAACCATATCGTTCCAAATTCCTTGCAAATTGGCAGGTTGACCACCCGGTTGTGAGCTTGAAATTAAAAGATAACGTCCGAATTGAAAATATAAACTTGCCAATTGCAGATCGAATTGTTTAGAGAAATCTCTAATTCTTTCGTTTGTTGGTCTTTTCGCTAATTCATTTGTTCCTAAATCAAAAGAAACTCGATTGAAGAATTTTTGATAATAATCAACATGAGCTTTTTTTATGGTTTCAAAATCTTTTACTTCGGCTTTAGCCAAAAATTCTTTGCTCTTTGCAATTTCATCGCCTGATATGTCTTGGTAGTTTTTGAAATTGGTTGCTATCGAAATGTATAAAGTTACTTGATCAGCTTTATTAATGCTCAAAACTCCATTGCTGGCGTTGATTTCTCCACCTTTATTTTTAGCGGACAATCGTCCCTGAAATTTCACTTTTCCTTTTACGCTTTCAAAATTGGTACCTAAACCAGAAAGTATAATTTGATTTTCTTCTGTCGAAGCTACCGTTTTATCAATTGGACTGTTCATGAAAACGTTACAAGTAATTTGTCCCGGCTGACTGGCGGTAAGTTTTACCACAATAACCTGATCTGAAAATGCTGTTAGAATTTCTCTTGTAAATTCGACACCGTTTACTTTGTATTTTACTTTCGCAGTGGCATTGCTAATATCTAAATCTCTATAATAATCAGTATATTTTTGATGTCCTGCAAAAGAAATATAAACGCTTCCAAAAGTTTGATAAGGCATTCCGTCGTTGGTTTGCGACATGATATCTTGCGTTGCCAGTTCTTGTGCTTCATCAAATTTTCTGTCAAAAATTAATTGTCGAACAATTGGCAAAGCTTTTAATGATTTCGAATGTGCGTTGCTGTTTGGTGAACCTGCCCAAATGGTTTCTTCGTTCAATTGCAAACGTTCCACAGCAGGATCTCCAAAAACCATCGCGCCCAAACGACCATTACCTAATGGCAAAGCTTCATTCCAGATTGCAGCCGGTTTATCGTACCAAAGTTTTAAATCGTTTGTTGTTTGCGCTGTTACTGTAAAGGAAAAAACTCCAAGACAAATTGCCGTTATTTTATTTTTTATCTTCATAATATTTCTTTTTGCCACGAATTACACAAATTGGCACTAATTTCTTTTTTATTTTGCCACAGATTAAAAGGATTTACACTGATTAAAAATTTGCTTGATCTGCTATATCTGTGTAGAAAAATTACTCTCGCAGATCTAGCAGATTATGGAGAGAAAAAATCCTTCCAATCATTTTAATCTGTGGCAGAAAAAATAACCGCATTGCATTCGTGTAAATTCGTGCAATTCGTGGCAAACCTTTTTTACTTCTTAACTTCGTAAATTTTATTATTTTTCTCTTCAAACATTTCATATAATTTATTGATATCCTTCAAGGCATTTTTAGGTAAGTTTTCAGCTTTATTTCCAAAAACATATAATTTATCATACGGTTCAATTACACAAGTCGATTCGTCGATTTCACCTTTTGCATTTTTGACTTTATTTAAATCTAAACCTAAATATTTTGCCATAAAAGGATATAAAGCCATTCGCTTAGAAATTCCAAAATCGTGTCCTTCTTTTGCAAAATGAGCATTTTCAACTAAATCTTTTTTACCATACAATACATAAGTTCTTTGGATGAAAGGAAACTCTAATTCCGGAACTGCAAGCGTCCAGTCTTTTCCGTCAGAAACTATTAATTGTGGTTTTGGTGCCATCATTGCTGAGATTTCGGCATTATTGGTTCCGTTTCCGCAAAGGTGAATTCCACGACCGCTTTCGCACGGGCAACCTCCAGAAAAATGTGAAGAAACCATAACAACCGGAGCCGAAACTGTAATTCGATCGTCTAAAGCTGCTAAAAACATAGTGTGTGATCCTCCGCCAGAACCGCCCGTAACGCCAACTCTTGAAACATCGGCGTTTTTGGTTGTTGCTAAATAATCTAATAATCTAATTCCGCTTAAAACCTGAACGGTTGACGCAATGCTATTTCTATGTGTTTCTTCAGGAAATTGAAGTAATGATTCTCCCCACGCAAACAAATCGTAACTCACTACAATGGCTCCCATTTTTGCCATCATAGCGCAACGATACTGTTCGTCTTTTCTATATCTTCCGTCACCAAAATGTCCGTCTGGCGTTAAAATAATAGGTGCTTTTTTATTAAATGGATAAGGTCTATATATCGAACCGGTAACATAAACGCCCGGTAAAATTTCTAATCCAATATTCTCAATGCTATAATCTTTATAGATTCTTTTTGGTGTTAAAATAGGTTTCGATTTTGGCATTGGTGGTGCTTTGTCCAATCCAAATGATGTTATCATACAAGCTTTTAATTCTTTCTTGCGTGCTTCCCATTCTGTTACATTCGAATATAAAGTAGTCAAGTAATCTAAACGCTCTTTTCCTTTATCCACCGAAACTTTATGATTCTCATATTTTCTGATAATATAAGTTCCGTCAGGTTGTTTAAAATACATTAATTCAAACGGAGCTAAAATATTGGTTAACGAAATAGCCAGATTTCCAGGTTCAATTCTCCAATCGGCATAATCCAGTTCTTTTCCTTTTAATAAGCCTCTATCGTCGTTTATGGTAACATGAAAAGCTTTTTCGATTTTCTTTATCGTTTCCCAAACTGGTTTCCTAAAATTTTCATCGGAGGTTATTTGTGCATTTGAAATTGTCAATGCAAAGAATGAAATTGCTATATATATGTGTTTTATTTTCATTGTTTTATGGTTTATTAAACTAACTTAAAAATTGAACGCGGATGACACGGATTTACTTCGTAAAGACGCAGATAAAAACGGATTTTTATTTTTTACTTTTTAAACTTCTTTTTAAATTACCTCCTGCTTTAGCTGGAGGTATATAATTTGATTTTGTAATAGGCTTTAGCCAAACTGATTAATTTGGCTAAAGCCGTGTAACTTAAATATTTTAAATCTCCAGCTAAAGCTGGAGTCTATTCAATATGTATTCTATCAGAATTAAATAAATCCGTTTTTATCCGCGTCTTCGCTTTAGCGAATCCGTGTAATCCGTGTGCTATATTTCGCATTCAATGGTATAACTTCCTGATCCAAAATTTAAATACTTTGTCACTTTTCCATTTACTTTAACTTCTGAATTCTTTTCATTTGGCAATTTTATTGTTGCCGATGTATTCACAGGTATTTCAACTTTCAGAATTAACTTTCCGTCTTTTTTCTCCCAAGCCGAAGCAATTTCGCCATAGATTGATTTATAGGTTGCTTTTACAAAAGTCATATCTCCAACAACTTGTGGCTGAATAAAAAAATGTTTGAAACCCGGATTTTGATCGTCTGGAACAATTCCGGCCAGACTTTGATAAAACCATTCTTCAATTTGCCCAAGCATAAAATGATTCCATGAATTTCCTTTTGTTGGATCCCATTGTTCTGTTAAAGTTGTTAATCCAAATTTTATCTGAAAACCATAACCCGGTGCATCGTAATGATTGTTCATTTTATACATCGTTTCGTTTTCTCCATTTTGAGCCAGTGCCTGAAACAAATAGCGATTTCCGACATCGCCTGTTGTTAATCGATCGCCTTTTGCTTTTATATCTGCTAATAAATTTTGCATTACTGCCGCTTTATACTGTGGTTCTACAATTTCCATATAAACAGGAACTGCATTACTAAACTGGCTATTTGTACCGTATTGTTTGGTTTCAGCATTAAAAAACTCCTTGTTAAAAGCGGTTTTTATATCTGCTGTTAAGGTTTCGTATTTAGAAATATCCTCGGTTTTATGCAACATTTTTGCTGCTTTTGCGACCAAACTTGCTCCATAAAAGTAATGTGAAGTTGCCGAAAGTGCTATTGGACTATTTTTTGAATATCCTGCTGCATGTGTTCCGTAATCGTACCAATCGCCTAATCCGTGCGAAACGATATGATTTGTAGCCTTGGTTCCCAAATAATCAACATACTTTTTCATTACAGGATAGTATTTTTCGATTAACGAAGCGTCTCCATAATATTGGTAATACATCCATGGTAAAATTACTCCTGTTACGCCCCATTCTGGAGAATCGGTAAAATCGCCTCCAAAAACTACATACTCGGGAACAATTGTTGGGATTAAGCCATTTTCTCTTTGCGAATCTTCGATGTTTTGCATCATCGCAGGAATATAACTTTCGAGATTATAATTGAACATTAATCCCGGGCCGTTTAAATGTACTTCTTCTAACCAACCCAATTTTTCGCGTTGCGGACAATCTGTAAAAACACTCTGAAAATTACTTTTTATAGAATTATTTATCAGTTCGTGCGCTTTGTTGAAAATTACATTTGAAGATTCAAAAGTTCCGGCTTCACCTGCTGAATTATAAATGAAATTTGATTTTATATCGACCAATGTTGGCAAATTTTTATCTAAAGTTTTTTTATAATTAATATTTTCAATCTGAACGTATTGATAACCATAATAACTAAATTTTGGTTGCCACTCTTCTACGCCGTCGCCTTTTAAAGTATAATCATAATAATACGGTTTTCCTGATCTTCCCTGCGCTATAGTTCCGTCTTCATTTAATCCTTCCGCAACCCAAACACGAATGGTTTGATCTTTTTTTCCTTTTACTTTTATGGTTGGAAATCCCGAAAGATTTTGTCCCATATTAAACACATAAAAGTTGGGTTTAAGTTCTTTTACAGAAGCAACATTGTATTGTTTTTGAATTGTAATTGGTGGAGCCGTTTGGGCTCTTAAAACTCCTTTTGGCGCTTCCTGAACTACAACTTTTTTCCAGGTTGAATCATTAAAACCTGTTTTGTTCCAATCTTTTTGCTCTAAATTGGTATTGTAATCTTCTCCTCCAAAAATACTATTGTAGGTAATTGGACTTTTACTGTATTTCCAAGTTTCGTCAGATTTTATGATTTCTTCTGAACCATCTTTATACGTAATTTTCATTTTAAAGAATAAGGTTGGCGGACCAAAACTCACAAAAAACTTGGTATATCTTTCGGCAAGCGTATTGTACATTCCGTTTCCTAAAAGTACTCCAACAGTATTATCTCCTTTTTTAAGTTGTTCTCTGGATAATTCGTAGGTATTATAATTAACCGTTTTATCGTAATCTGTCCATAATGGAGCAAATTCGCTATTCCCTATTTTCTTGCCATTAATCGTTAATTCATAATGTCCTAAACCCGAAATATAAACAACGGCTTCTTTGATTTCTTTTGCTACTTTAAAAGGTTTACGAAGTATTATACTTCTGCGCGATAAAGAGTCTGAAGCATTTATAATAGCATCTTTTTTCTCTCTTTTATAAGTTGCCGAGTGATAATTCCGACCTTCCGGTAAATGACTGTCGGCTTTTGTAATTGCTCCAATCCAAATTGGATCTAATGCTGAATCTAAAGGCGCTATTCTAAAAGTTGCGGTTTTACTCCATTGCGAAACTTTAAAATTTTGATCCCATACTTTTACTTTCCAAAAATATTTGGTTTCGCTTTTTAATGGGCTTCCGCCAAAAAGGATTTGAAGATTTTTAGCTGAATTTACTTTCCTGCTATCCCAAACATCAGCTTCGTTTTTCTTTAATTTTTCTTCAGTTGATGCAACTAGAATTTGATACGCTATTTGCGAAGTATTATTTTCTTTTGAGGTTAACTGCCAGCTTAGTCTTGGCTGTGTATGAATTACTGCAACAGGATTTTCAGTCATTTCGCAAGTTAAATGAACAACGGAAACTTGTGCATTTGAAACTAATGCTATTAAAAGGAGGAATACTATATATTTTAAATTCTTCATTTCTTATTGTTGCTATTTGGTACACGGATGACGCGGATTTACTTCGTAAAAACACGGATAAAAACGGATTTTTTCTATTATTTTTAGTTATGACAAAACGAATAAAAAATCCGTTTTTATCCGCGTCTTCGCTTTAGCGAATCAGTGTCATCCGTGTTCTATAATTTTTTTGTTATCAACGATTGAATATTAAATACGGCTTCAGGAATTAGTTTTCCTGTTTGAGGTAAATCATCATAATCGTCTGTGTCTGGCGCTGTATCAGGATTTGGTGTGTATCGCTGATCGCCTGTACGGAACATAATTCGCTCAAAACCATCTACGGGTGCATAAAAAATTCTTGTCGATTCTTTTTCGTCGTTTACTTTTATGGTGTACGAACGGGTTTTAACATTCAGTTTTACGTTTACTTTATATTCTTTTCCAGCTTCATATTTTGCAATTGTATTAGAACGTGCACCGGTTTTTGTTTTCAATTGTCCATCCGAATCAAAAGTTAATCTTACGGCTGTTAATCCCTGTTTGTTTTGAAATTCAACTTGCAATAATCCGTGATTATTTTGTTCTGGTTTAACCACAAAAGTTACTTCCATTTTTTCTGCAAACGGAATGACGCGTTCTGCACGCGAATAATCAAAATTATCCTGATCTCTTAAGGTTAGCCATTTTTTGCCATCGGCTTTCTTTTCGATTTTGGTTGATGCCCAAGACAAATCATATGTGTTCCATAATTTTAATTCTTGTCCGTCAGGAAGTTCGTTAAAAATGTCCTTTGCATTTTCGGTAACAACTGAAGTCACTGGAACTGGAATAGACGCTACCCAAATATCTTCTTTGTTTACGCTATAACTTACCCAAAGCTTTCCGTCAGGCGGAATTCCGTCGCCTTCTGAGATTCCACGAACGTATTGCGGTCCTGCAGACTTGTAGTTTCCACCATAACGCATTGGACTTATTTCACCGTGAACCAATAATAAATCTTTGTAATTTAAACCGTCGTCACTTGTTGAAATCGCTAAAGGCCAACGATATTCTGATGGATTATAAACTGTTGCATAACGATTGTCTGACGTTTTTTGTCCCCAAATTTTGGCATTGCTATTTACAAAACCAGGTGCTCGAAGTGGCATATATTCCCATGATTTTCCACCATCTTTACTGATCGAAGTTAAAGCGTGTTTCCATAAACCTACTACGTCTCCGTTTGGCAAATGATAAGAACTAAGTGCTTTGTATGGCTTTTTTAGCGGAATTAATTCATCATCGCGATCTGCTTCTTCAACCCATTGTTGTAAAACTAAAGGATCTGAAAGTATTTCATCACAGGCTTTTTTTAATCCTTTGTCTTTTGCTTGTGTATAAAATGGAAATGCCGATTTCGATTTGTCCCAAGTTTTATTGTATCTAATGAAATAAATTTCGCCAAAACTTCCGTCTTTTTTGATTTCACGAATCACGCGTCCAATTCCTTTTCCATCGTTTGGATCGTCTTTTTCATCCATTGCAATTCCGTAATACGCCAATGCAAAAAGTCGTTTGTCTTTTGAGGTATAAAACCCCATTCTTTGGTGCATAATTGCATCCAGATTTTTGGCAACACCTTGTACTCCTTCTTTTTTCCATCCGTCAGGAATATGGTAAATTGGAAAAATTACTTTTGGCATTTTCCAACTTTCACCATCTTTTGAGGTCATTATCAAAGTCTGGCTCGGCGGAATATGTTCTCCAGCAGGATCGCTTAAATACTGCAAATAAAAAGTATTATTCCAATATGCCATTGTTGGCTGATGATTGTATGTCCATCCAAAACCATCTGCTTTTTCCGGATGTTCACGGCTTGCACGCATGATTTGTGTGGCGTGAACTCCAACTGCGGGACTTAATTGTCCGTGATGATAATCTACATTTGAAAGTGTTTTACCAACATAACGTACGGTGTCATTTTGTGCATTTACAGCGGTACAGATCAATAGAATTGACGCTGTAGTTAAGATGTTGGTTTTTATGTTTTGGAAAGCAATCATTGTTTTTATTGTAATTAAACCTGACAGGTTTTAAAAACCTGTCAGGTTTGCGTTGAGTTATTTCTTTTCAATTAATCCTTTTAAAACGTCTTCAGATATTGTGGTAATAGTTCCATGTTTATGTCCTTCCGGAAGACTTATTTTTGATGAAACATCATCAAAATGAACAAAATCTGACGTACTTAATGCTTTATAATTTTTTGAACCGTAATTATCATAATACAACAACCAATTTTTCCCCACTTTTACTACGGTTGGCCCTTCTGATAAATATTCTGTCAAAGGTTCTGAACTTTTCCCGAATGGTCCTAGTGGCGATTTTCCAAAGGCTACTTTTATATTGCGCATTGGTCTTGTATTGTCTTTTAAAACTAATACATAATCTTTCTTGCCTTTCTTTACAATTACACAATCAATTACGCTGAATCCTGGTTCGTAGTATAATTTTGTATCCGAAAATGTTTTAAAATCTTTTGTGGTTACATAATACATTCTATGATTATTTTTTTCGTCTTCGACTCCTTTTTCAAATCGGAAAGGAATTGTCGATGCCCAAATAATAATGTATTCTTTTTTTACATCGTCATAAAAAATTTCCGGAGCCCAAACATTTACTACTTCCGGTTCGTTTTTCATTACAGGAATGTATTCTTGCTTTGACCAATGAATTAAATCTTTAGAATTAGCATATCCAAAACCGTTTCCGCCTTTCCAATCTGTTGTCCAGACCAAATGATATGTTCCGTCTTCGCCTTTTGTAATTGATGGATCACGCATAATTTTACTTGCTCCAATTTCCGGTTTTAAGAACGATCCTTCCAATCCTTTCCAATTATATCCGTCTTCACTATATGCTAAATATAAACCGTCTGTTGCCGGTTCTCGAAACGAAGTAAAAAGATATATGTCTTTCTTTTTTTGCGAATAGCCCATCGCAAAAAGGAAAAGTGTTATGATGAGGAATATTTTTTTCATGTTATAAATTTAAACACGGATTTCACCAATTAACACGAATTAGATTGGTGTAAATCTGTGAAATCTTTGTTGTATTATTTCAATCTATTCTGTAATTGCTTTTTTATCCAAGTCTTTTCCTTTTTTCACGATTGTATTTACATTTTTAAATACATTATTTTTCAGGAAAATATTTTTAGTTTCTTTTCCATCAGCTTCGATAAAAATATCAGTTGCATTGAATGGAAAATTATTATTGATCATCATATTAGAAACATTTTCTAATTTGATTACTGGAACTCCTTTTACTGGTGTTGAAGAACTAACATTATCTAAAATGATGTTTTTAGCATCTGAGATTTTGAATGATGAACCTATTGACGCGTTTACTTTTACATCATGAAATTCTACATCTGTAGCCGTATTTACTGTAAAACCTTCTTTCCCTTCCATATTGATGTTAGAGAAAGTGATATTTTGAATTGGCATTTCGGTGATTCCTAAAATAAGTCCGGCTTTGTTGACATTAGAACCCGTAATATTACTCATATGAATATTTCTGAAAATAGGGGTTTTCTCGGTTACGGGTTCTACTTTGGTGTCTTTATCATAAAAAAGGCTCAATACAATTGCTTCTTCTTTGATGTTTTTCATTACGATATTGTCAACGCGAATTTCCTCTACAACGCCGCCTCTTCCTCGTGCCGCTTTTATACGGATTCCACGATCTGTACCGTCGAAAACACAATTTGAAATGGTAACTTTTTTGATTCCACCAGACATTTCACTTCCTATAACAACACCACCATGACCGCTTAACATGGTACAATTGGTAATGGTAACATTTTCTGTTGGTCTTGCATATTTACGACCGTCTTCGTCTCTTCCTGATTTGATGGTAATGCAGTCATCTCCAACGCTAATATGACAGTTTGAAATATGAACATTTTTACAAGACGATGGATTAATTCCGTCTGTATTTGGTGAATGCGGATTAAAAATTGAAATTCCTGTTACGGTTACATTATCGCAAAACTCAGGATTTATGGTCCAGAATGGAGAATTTTGAAATGTAACTCCTTCAATCAATATATTTTTGCAATTGTAGGCTTGAAAAAAAGAAGGTCTGAAAAACTTTTTATCGATCGTTCTTTTGTAATATTCTGAATAGACGATTCCTTGGTTTTGTTCGTCCCACATTTTTTGATATTTCGTTAACGGAATTGGGCCTTTTGCCGTTTCAATTCTGTAGACTTCATTCCACCATGCTTTTCCTTGTCCGTCGATTACACCTCTTCCTTTAATGGTAATATTCTCTACATCTTTTGCGTAAAATAATGGTGAGAAAGATTTCATTACTAATCCTTCATATCGCATTTCTACATAAGGTAAAAAATCATCAAAGTTGTCTGAAAATTTTAAAAGCGCACCTGAATCTAAATGAATCGTGATATTACTTTTTAGTTTTAAAGCGCCTGTTAAATATTCTCCGGCAGGAAAAAAGATTGTTCCTCCACCGTTTTTAGATGCTTTTTCGATAGCATTTTGAATAGCTTCGGTACATTTTATTCCTTTGTTGTTGCCTCCTTCGTTTAGGATGTTTAACCAGCCATCGTTTGCGAAAGCGGTATTTAGTCCTAATATGAAGCTTAGTATGATTAGTATGTTTTTGATTTTCATAGTTGTGTTGTTTTTGGTTTCACGCAGATTTTTGCAGATCTGGCAGATTATCCTCATTATTGTCATCCCGAGGAACGAGGGATCACACTAGAAACTCTGTAAAGTAAATCGTAAATCGTTATCGAACTACTTGTGTGATTTCTCCTTCGTCGAAATGACAATATTGTGGTTACTGTGAATTAGAATTAACAGTCCCGTAGCCTCGGGATAAAACCTATAGGGTTTTATTGTAATTTCTTATTTTGACTCTAAAATTAAAACCCAGTCATTTCCGTCTTTTTTACTGCCTGATGGTTGAAATTCTTTTGTTCCTTTATTGTCTATAACTCCAATTTTTGTCTTTTGTCCGTTTCTTGGATTGTACCAGGTTGCAGTAACTTTTTCGCCTGCTATTTTACCCATATTCAGTACTATTTTTCGTCCTGTGTAAGTGTAAATCAAAGCGTATTTTTTTCCTTTTGTTGCGATTAAATAGTCATATTTTTCGCCTTGATTGGCAATCATTGATTGATCAGGAACTCTTTCTAAATACGGGAATTCTAACATCAATTTTTTAACGTAAATCATTTGTTTTGCTCCTGGTGCGTTAATTGCATCTGTCCAAAGTTCTTTGTTTCCGTATGCTCCTTTATCTCCTTTTTTAAACATTTGCATTACGGCATTGTGTCCGTAAGTATAACCTGCGGCTCCGGCAAAAACTGACCAATATGCATATCTTCTTACGTCATTATCTGTCCATTTTGGTTGTAGTGTATCGTGTAAACCATGCGGAATTCCTTCGTAAGATGGTTCTCCGTCCAGTGTTGGTTTTATAGGTTTTAAACTTAAATCTCTTTGTACAAATTTGTAATTGTCTTCTTTGAAAGACTTCGGTAGTGTATCCTGATCGTATCTTCTGTGACCCGATTGAAACATATTAAAATCTAACCAAGGCGAATTGTGAAAATTATCTGAAGAATCTGTTCTTCCAAAAGGATGAAAAGTAATCAATTGACGTGGATTGTGAATTTTTAAGGTACTTCCAATTATATTCCAAATTGTGGTAAATTCATTCCCGTGTGTATCTCCTCCATTTAACCAAATAATGTTGGTTCTGTCTTGGTATCTGTTGGCTAAAAACTTGGCGTATTTTTGCGCTTGTTCTTTGCTTACTTTATCACCTTTTGAAACATTGGTTCCCCAAACTGGAACCATTGCAAGATAGATTCCGTTTTTTTGTGCTACATCCAAAACATAATCTACATGATCCCAATAATCGTATTCTGCCGGATTATTAAAATCGTTTCCTGGAGTTACTAAGGGTTTCGAAATGTCTTCGTTGGTCAATGCTGCATTGCCATAAGCATTTTTAACGTTTAAGGTATGCAAAACCATAACTTGTACTACATTGAATCCTTTTTCTTTGCGATCCTGAAAATATTTTTCTACATCTGCACGGTTCAATTTCCCTAATGTCAGCCAACCTGTATCTCCTAACCAAAAAAATGGTTTTTCATTTTCGGTAACAAAATAATGTTGGTTTTGCGAAATTTTAATACTTGGTAAAGTATCATTTTGTTTTGGCGTAGATTGTGAATATGCACTTTGCGCTGTAAACATAAAGCTTATACAAAGAGCGTATAAATATTTGATTTTCAGATTCATTTTGGTTTTATTTTGAATTGTGTTTTTATTTTTTTGCCACAGATTACACTGATTTAATGGATTTTCCAAGCTTTTACTTTAAGTTTTTCCCACAGATTAAGTAGATAAATTATAATTTTTAATTCTAAATTTTTAATCCTTTTAATCTGTGAAATCTGTGGCTAACTATTTCTTCACTACAAAAAGCACTTTTTCTTTTATTTCAGCTTGCGGAATTGTTACTTGTTTTCCTCCGCTTATGTTTGCTTTTTTCGTGATATTTCCTGTTGTTGCATTGATTGTGTAAACTTCAAAATCTCCTTTATAATTGGAAAGATCGACTGAAATATCCTGATTATTCTTTAGATAAAAAAGATAACTTTTGCCTTTGTTTTCTAATTTCCAAAGATTGTCTGAAAAAGTTGTTCGTTCTACAAATTTCATTTCGCTTAAAGCAGAATAAAAGTCCTGAAGCTTAATTTGTGGAATATTCGGTAAAGAAGCTCCCGCCATTAAAGCTGGCCATCCAAATTTTGGTGATGCATCTGTTGAATATAAGATTACTTTTTCAGGATATTTTTCGCGATATTCACGAACGGCGCGATAAACCTGATCGTCTGTTTCTTTTCCTGTTTTTAATTTTCTGGCATGTTGCCTTGGTGCCAAATTCTTTCCTCCTTCGGGCGCATACGCTGAACCGTCTTCTTTATAATACCAATAACGAATATCTATTAAGTCTACTGTTTTTAGTCTTTGTGCATCATTTAAAATAGCATCCTGAACATCTTTTGTAGCGCTTAAACCAATAATTGCTTTTTTGCCGGTTTCGTCTTTCCATTTTTGAACTTCATCTAACCAAAATTGCATAAAATGAAGTGGTCCTGTATACTCGGCACTTGTTAATTGAATTACGTTACTGTTTTCCTTAAAGTTTTCTAATGATTTACGTATAAAACCCTCATGTATTTTTCTTCTTGCGGGATTGGTAACATCATAAAACTGTTCTGCCATGAAAATGCGTTTGTCTCCTGCATATGGCGGTGGCTCCGGAAAACCTGTACTGTTTATATTGTTTGCAGAACGCCATGGTGAACTTGACCAATGTGCTCCTGCCTCGATAATATTATGCTGAAAATACTGTTGATTCACTAATAATTGTCCTTTGGATTCGGCTAAATCTGCAAATAATTTCAAACGTTCCCAATACCAATCATTGAATTTTGTGAGGTCGTATTTACTTAATTGATCCCAAGCCAAATCTTGTCCGCTTCTGGCAAATGGCTGTTCGTAAAATGGTGGCCAAACATCGGCATCAAAACGACGAACTCTTTCATGATCGTCCATTCTTCGCTCGTACCATAATCCGTAATTATGTTCTAAAGCAACCATATTATTGGTGCTCAAATAATCCACAACATCATTGATATTATCAGTAAATCCTGTACCTGTTCTTCCAGGAACAAATCTTGTAATATCCGGCAATGATTTAGAAATATCGCTGTCTCTTAAACTTCCTCTCCACCAAGGCACGCTTAGTCTGTTTCCTGCAATTACTTTATTTTCGTATATCAGTACACCTTCTTTTACAATTACTTTAGAGGTATTATTTGAAGTATTACTTTCTATTGAATTTACTTTTAAATCGTTTGCACTCTTAAGCCCTTTGGAGTTTGTATCAATTGGATTTATTTTTGAAACCTCGGCAATCCATTCAATTAAACTTTCTTTTGGTGCGACTGAACTTTTGGTTAATTCTTCGGCCACTTCCATTGTTGGACTTGATGAAGGTTCTGAACCTAAATCATAAATATGTGGATTTACTGGAAGTTTTTCGAGTCTGTTTTCTAATTGTGCATAGAATAAACTTCTTGGCGAAATATGATTGTTTACATCTTTCCAATGACCATCTCCAGCCATAATTCCGCCCCAAACTCCAAAAGCCCAGTTTTGTGCCGTTGGCGGATTGTAACATTCTATTTTTGAAGCCGAAGTTTCCCAAATAACACTATTTGCAGCTGTCCAACCTGCTCCTCTTCCATTTTGTTCTCTGTTGTTGTAGCTTAAAGAATGTCCGTCTACATACGAAACATCAAATAAAACTCCTGTCGCCCAACTTCCTATTGCTCCGCTGTTATTGAAAGGCATAAATGATTCGCATTGAATAAATACATTTGGGCCTGTAGTTCCAAATCCGCCAACTGCAAAGTCGTGATACCCATTTTCTGAGTAACAACGCTGAAACAAGGTTTGCTGTCCTTCTGTATAAAAAGTATGACGTCTAAAACCTGCAATTTCAGATATTGGTTGAGTTGCAATACAATCTTCAACTGTAATTTGCTGTGCTGTTTTTAATAATGAGACTGCGCCACCCGCAAAATGTTTGAAACTAACTTGTTTTACCCAAGCATTTTTTGCGTTTTCAATGCTAATTCCAAACCATCTGTGTTCTTCGTCTTTTGGTTTTGATTCGTCGTAAGTTGATTTCATCAAAATATTTTCGATTCCAATTTGTTCAATTCGTCCTGACCAAGTATATGAAGTTACTTTTGCAGTTCCATAAACGTCGTCTAAAGTCATTGTTAATGGAGCATTTAGTGTTACTTCATTTCCATTAATATTGGTTATTACTCTATTCCAGGTAATTTCCCAATCGTCTTTTTTCCAACCAATCCAACCTGTTTCTGCTCCAAAATCATCCATCTTTAATTCTTTAATCCAATTAATGCTTAAAGGTTTACTGATAATAATTTCGTCTGATGGTTTTAGTTTTGCCGTATTTTTTAATTGGATTTTTTTTGTTCCAAGTGGTGTGTAAGTGGTATTGAATTCGAAAGTTTCTCCCAACTTTTTATCATCAACTCCTAAAACTCGTACTAGTGCTTCTCTTTTTAATCCCGTTCCTAACAATATAGTTCCATTTTCATTGTTTCCGCTTCCGCGCAAAACCACTCCGGACTTTTTAATAAATAATGTTCCACTGATTTTAAAAGTTCCTTTATCTAAAAGTACTGCGCCACGAAAACCTGATTTGTTTGGTTTTAAATTACCAACATAATCTATCGCTGCCTGAATTTTCAGTGTTGCGTCTTCTTCTTGTTTTGGAACAAAAATTTTATTCTCAACATTCGGAATTGCTTTTTCAGAAGCCATATATCCAGCATATGAAAAATCAGGAATTTGATTTCCTTTGGCATCTGTTGTAAATGAAAGTTTCCCTTCTTTGGTTTTTACGATGTCTGGAAATGTGGTTTGTGATGTTGTAATATTGATGCTGAAAAGCATCGTCAAAGCAGACAAAATTATTTTATCTTTTTGAAAGGAAACTATATTTTGTAGTTGACTGAAATTCATTTTATTTTGACTTTCTTAGGATTTTAGAAAATAATAAAATTACAAAAATCCCTTTTTTACAATCTTGTCATTTCGACGAAGGAGAAATCACATCCTATCCTTCTGTAATGGTGCGCTCTTCGCGAGTGTGATTTCTCCTTCGTCGAAATGACAAACGATATGCTTATCTATTCTTTAAGAAACCTGACGGGTTTTTAAAACCCGTCAGGTTTGTATTGAGATTATTCGTGCGACTAAATTTAATCTTTTATTGTAACAATCCTTTAGACTTTGCTAATGTGTCTGTATTATTTTCAGATTTTGTCCAATCTGTTTTACTTTTTGGATCAATTCCGTTAAAATATTTTTCCAGATTGGTATATCCATCTCCGTTTGCATCTTTATTTGCATCTGATGCATCGTTTGGATTTAGACCGTATTTTTTCTCCCAAGCGTCTGGAATTCCATCATTGTCTGAATCTTTGTATGCTTTTCCTTTGTAGTCTGGATAACCACCTACTTGATTTGGATTTGTAATTATTCCTTTTTTATAAGAATCAGCTGGTAATCTTCTTTTAATAAATTCTGCTCCAATTGCATTTTCTAATCCGTCTTTTGCTTCAATTTTTCCTGTGCGGACTTGTTTAATTATTCTTTCGTCTACAGCATCTCTTTTTGGTAAAGTTGCTCCAACATTATTCAGTACAAACTCATATGCTTCTTCTGCTTTCATAATGGTAATTTTAGGCATTGAGAATGGTTTGTTCTGTTTTATTAATTCCAGATATGACTTTGTTTGCTCTGCACTCATATCTTCCAATTGTATCCCACCATTCCAGTTGTCTGCTGTAACTTCTGGAGAGCCATCGATATAATTTCCGTCAACGTAAGCTCTTCCGTAGGTTTTTGGGATCATGTAACCTGCTTCTGGTTTTAGAATTCTATAACGAATTGGCTGATCGTTTGGTGTTATTGGTCCCGGTTTGAAATAATTATTGATGATGTTAAACATCGAACGATAATCTCCTCCATCCAGAGAGCGATTCCACCAATTGAAAATTACGTTGTTTACAAAATTAAAATCTCCATACATCCCAATAGAAGCATTTCTTGAAATATTATCTGCCCATAAATTACGCATAAAAGTACTGTTCAATCCGCCAATTGTACTACCAAAAGCATGATTGTAAGTATCTAATCCTTCTGATGAAATGGTGTTTTGAATTGTAATATTACAGGTTGGTAATTTTTCCAGTTTTGACTTATCGTTTGGCTGAAACTGATGTCTGTATAATGAAATATTTTCGTCTAATCCCCAACTTACTGAGCAATGATCTACAATGATATTCCCTATTGCATTTCCACCAAGTGCATCGTCTCTTCTTGTTACTTCTGTAGCTCCTCTTCTGAAACGCATGTGTCTGATAATAACATCGTGTGTATCGATTTCTAAAGTTTCGCCTGCAATACAAATTCCATCACCAGGTGCTGTTTGTCCTGCAATTGTAACATATGGTGCACGCATACTGATGCGATTTTTTAATCTGATTATTCCAGAAACGTTAAAAACAATTGTTCTTGCTCCAACGGCTTCGCAAGCTTCACGAAAAGTTCCTTTTCCGCTATCTTCTAAACTTGTAACTACAAATATTTTTCCGCCACGTCCTCCTTGTGTAAAAGCTCCTCCACCTTCGGCTCCCGGAAAAGCAGGAATATCGGCCTGAACGAAATCTTTTGGATAGGAAGCCCAAGGTAAATAAGGTTTTCCTTGTTTTGTTTCTTCTTGGATTATATGGTAATTGGCATTCCAAATTTCGCTTAAGCGTTTTTCTTCATCGGCCAAAACTGCATCGGTTTTGTCTTGAAGTGGTTTTGGAATTTGTGGATATTGTGCGTATGCTGATGAAAAGAAAGAACAGAATGAAACTATCATCATTGTTCGTTTCAGAGTTATTTTTGGAAAGTTATTTTGCATGAGAATTTTGATCTGAAATTATAATACTGACCTTATTTATTTTTAGCACATAGAAACATAGTTTTCTTTTGCTAGAAAGACATTTCATTTTTTGTAAATACACATAATTGTTTATCAGAAAAAAGTATGTTTTTTTAATTTTTTGCCTTTGCTTTTTCTCTCTCTTCAACACGTTTATGCCAGTCGGCACTTTCTTTGTTTAGATCGTAACCTTGCTTTGATAAATAGTTGTTTATTCTTCCTTTGTATTTACCAAACCATCCGTGTTTTTCTTTAGACGATCCTCCATCCATTGCATGTTCTCTTGCTTCTACTAGAGCATTATAGATGTATTCTTTTTGCTCTTTTGTCAAAGCTGGCAACATGTCTTGATATCCTGCATATGTTATTGGTAAAACACCATATGTCATTCCGTCTTTAACTTCTGTAATTTTATCTTCAGATAATTGTTTACCTAATTTTTTCAAGTAAGCTTTGTGCAATTTTTCTATAGATTGATCTGCTTTTGCTTTTAGCTTGTCAATCTTTTCGTTTTGCTTTTCTTTTGATAAACTTGTATCTTCTTTTATTTTTTTGATTTCAGCATCTCTTCCATCTTGGATTTCGCTTAAATCTCTAAACTGTTGCGCAATTATATCGGTAACAGCTTTTTCTTTTTCAGCATTTCCTAAGGCTAATTTTGCGACAATTTTAGTAGCTCTTTCATTGGTTACTTTAATATATTCCGGATCTAAGTGTTGTTGTGCAATACTGGTAACGAATACCAATAACATCATCAATACAGATACTTTTTTTATTGATTTCATTTTAATAAAAATTATGAATTACAATGCTATTTTTTAAGAATCTGCTAAATCTACTTGCTTGCTTTTTCTCGCAGATTTGCTTCGCCTGTTCGCTATCGCTCGAGTAGTAGATTTGGCAGATTTATTTTTAACTTATTTATAAACTATTCTTGTAAAGATTTTGTTAGCGTTTCGTGATTGTTGGCTAAATCTTTCCAATCTGTTTTTTGGTTTGGATCTGTTCCGTTCAAGTATTCTTCGATGTTAGAATATCCATCTCCGTCTGTATCTAATTTTGCATCCGAAGCATCGTTTGGATTCAAACCGTGTTTCTTTTCCCATTTGTCCGGAATACCATCTTTGTCTGTATCTTCATAAGGTTTTCCTTTGTACTCTGGATATCCACCTACTTGCGAAATATCTGTAATAATTCCTTGTTTATAAGAATCCATTGGTAAACGTCTGTGCTCAAACTGATAGAATGTTTTTTTCTCTAATCCTTTTGCATATTCAGGAACTCCTGTTTTTACTGTTCTTACGATTCTTTCGTCCACTTTATCTCTAATTGGTAAAGTAGCTCCAACATTTTTAAGTACAAAATCATACGATTCCTGTGCTGTCATAAATTTGTTGAACCATGGCATTGGAAATGGTCTGTCGCTTTTCATTTTAGCAAAATAATCTTTTGCTTCAACATACGGCATTAACTCTCCTTTTTTGTTTTCGATTTGGATTCCACCGTCCCAGTTGTCTTTGGTTACTTTTTCGTTTCCATTTACTACGTTTCCGTTTACGTAAGCTCTACCAAAAACCATATAAGGCAATTTGCTTCTTCCCGATTCTGGTTTTAAGATTCTATAACTAATTGGCTGTGTTAAATCTGTAACCGGACCTGGTTTGTAAAAATTGTTCATGATGTTGTAGTTGGCTGTATAATCGCCACCATCTGTAGATCTGTTGTACCAGTTAAAAACTACGTTGTTTACGAAATTGAAAATACCATTCCAACCAATTGAAGGATTTCTTCCGGCATTATTTGCCCACATATTTCTAACAAAAGCACAATTTTCTCCCCCTAATGTACTTCCGAAAGCATGGTTGTAAGTATCCAATGCTTCCCCAAATAAACTGTTTTGAATTGTAATGTTTACCGTAGGTTTCTTCTCGTCTGGGTAACCTGCACCCGGGCTGTACATGTGTCTGTAAATAGACATATTTTCGTCTAATCCCCAAGTTGCTGATACGTGGTCGATCATAATGTTTCCAACTGGATTTCCTCCAATAGCATCGTCACGACGACCTACGAAAGTTTCTCCTCTACGAAAACGCATATGTCTGATAATTACGTCGTGTGTATCTATCCAAACTGATTCTCCTGCAATACAAATTCCGTCTCCAGGTGCTGTTTGTCCCGCTATTGTGATATATGGTGCACGAATAATTAGTGGACTTTTAATTTTGATAATTCCGGCAACATTAAAAACGATAATTCTTGCTCCTCCTTTTTCACAAGCTTCACGCAAAGTTCCCGGTCCTCTGTCTTCCAAACTTGTTACAGTGTAGATATTTCCTCCACGACCACCATAAGTAAACATTCCTCCTCCTTCGGCTCCCGGAAAAGCAGGAATTTCTGCTTGTGGTAAATCATTTGGTCTTGATGCCCATGGAATATATGGCTTGCCGTGTTTAGCTTCTTCTTCGATAATTACAAGAGCTTTTTCCCACGCTTCATCAGAAAGTTTGTTGGCTTCGTCTTTGATCGCTTTTTCTTGTGCCTGAACTTCTGCACTTAGTTTGGGATATTGAGCAAAACATTGGAAATTTCCTAAAAACAATAGGAAAAGAGCCGGTAAAGTGATATTTTTCATACTAATTTTTAATTGTGGTAAGCTTTTTTAAACAAATCACCTGTATCTTCTAGAAATACAGGTGATTATTTTTTATAATTTTTATAGTCTTTTTTAAGATTAAAATTATTCTTGATAATTTAAAGTTCCGGCACCACCATTAGCATCATACCAACCAATAGTTTGCGTTAACCATGTATTTTGAGTTAATGCCGTACTATTCAATCCGCTTATATAATAATTTGGATTAAATTTAATTTTAACCGCTGCTCCATTAAAATTATCCATTGGCGTAACTAATGCTGTACGAATAAAATTAGTGTTGTAAAAAGTTGCTAATGTTGCTAACTGAGCTGTAAAATTAGTAGCATCTGGATCTGCAACTATACTTGCACGTGCAGCTGCCAACGGATCTGTAGAAATTGATGCAGCTGTATTTTTAAACTGCAAGAAATTCCCTGTTCTTTGTGTACCATTGATTGGTGCTAAACCTAGTTTACTTACTGTACCACCTGTTACGCCAGGAAGTACCGCATTATCATAAAGCATCCAACGTTGTACATCCCAAAAACGTTTTCCTTCGTAAGCTAACTCTACTCTACGCTCATATAAAACAGCTTCAATTGCAGCATATTTATCAGATATTGTTCCTATTCCGTAATTATTTGCTGACGGAATACCAACACGATTTCTAATTCTTCCTAAGTATGCGATAGTATTTCCTGTTTGTCCTAATGCAGCATAACATTCAGCAATATTTAATAACAATTCAGCATAACGATATTCAAAAATATCAGTTTGTGAATATTGGAAATTGGTTGCGTTACTAGCAGTAAGATTTGTCATCTTTCTAACAAAAGCAGGACTTGATGCTGAACTGTTTCCATCGGCATAACCTATTTTACTTGCTGCATCTAACCAACGGTATGTCCAAAGAACTGCTGTAGTATTTTCTTTATATGCCCATCTTACTCCAGAAAAAGCAAATGTTCTATAAAATCTTGGATCACGATTCACGAAAAAAGTAAAATCATTATATCCATTTGCAGCTGTAGGTCTTCTACCATCTGCCATTGGAAACAAGTCAATCATTTCTTTTGGTGCTGGTGTACCTCCACCAACTCCGCCCTGACCTTGCAAACGAATCGCTCTTTCCCAAGAGTTGTTCATAGTTTGAGCATTATTATCAGGCTTCATAAATTGAACTGTAATTGCTTCTGGACAAAATACATTATCTACCAAGAACATTTGTTCCCATTGTTTTGCACTATTTCCAACTAGTCCGTAACCATCCGCAGATAATTGAGCTTCTGCTGCCAATCCTGCTTTTAATGCAGCATCCCAACGCTCATTAGATCCATCCCAGCTTTTATTGAACAATGGGCTTGCATATGTTAATAATACACGTGCTTTTTGTGCCAAAGCTGCTCCTTTTGTAACACGCCCGTAGTTTGTACCAGCTGAAGGCCATGTTCCAGGCAATAAACTTGCCGCCATATCGAAATCTTTTACGATTTGATCTACTACTTCAGATACTTTTGCTCTTGGCAATTGAATTGCAGGATTATCTGCTGCTGCTGCTTGAACTGTCGTTACAATTGGAACTCCTCCATAAGTACGCATTAAATCAAAATATTGCAAAGCACGTAAATAGTACATTTGTCCTTTTGCCTGATCGCGAAATGTTTTATCAAGATTAGCTCCTTTTACATCAATATCTTCTAGTAAGTTGTTACACTCTCTAATTCTATTGTATGGACTATTGGTTAGACCAGTTCCAATTTTAACACCGTAATAGGCGTTTGCATCTGCCGCATTAATTAGGGTTTTATTTGGATTAATATAATCTTGCGTTCCTCCCAACTCTTCAGTTAATTTTGAGTTTGTATCTGTATAAGACCCAACTACACTTTGTATTGGAGATTTAAAAGCACTAAAGAAATCATAATACTGATTGTCTACATAAGCTTGTGTACGTTCCTGACTTTGGTAGAAAGTATCATCGTAAGAACCGTAATTTTTTTTCTCTTCAAGAAAGCTATCACTACATGATGATGTACCTAAAGCAAGTACCAATGTTAGTGCTATATATTTAAATTTTGTTTTCATAATTTTCATCGACTTTTAATTAGAATGATATGTTGAAATTAAACGACCATGTTCTAAGTGTAGGATAACCCACAGAAGAATTGTCATACATATTACGGTAATGATCCGGATAAGGATTGTATAAATCCCAAAGGTTATTACCTGTTACCCCTAATGTAATCGCTGCAATTTTAGTATCAGCAAAAACTTTTTTAGGAATACTGTAACCAACACTTAAGTTTCTAACAAAACAACGGAAAGTGTTTAGTTGCCAAAAATCTGATGGACTTGAAATATATGACCATTGTGCAAGGTTAGGATATTTTCCGTTTGGATTATCCTCTCCATACATATCATTCCAGAATGTTTCATGCGACCACATACTCGCTGCTGAAGAAGTACCTTGTTGTACTAAATCTACAAAATTAGCTCCTCCCCATGACGTTGAGATTTGAGTTCTTAAATAAAACCCTTTAACTTTAAAACCTAAGTTTGTTGTAAATCCGTAAGTTCTACTGCTATTAGCCAATTTCACATAATCATTCTCTTTCATAATCTGACCATCTGGAGCTCCTAAAGTTCCATCAGGATTAAGTTGTCCTGCAACATCTTGGTAAGCCAATGAACCTTTTCTAATTCCTGATGCAGAGTTAATATCAAAATATCTTGGCACTGTACCTGCAGCAGTTGCACGATCTGTAAGATAAGCCCAATAGTTCGCAATATCAGCATCTGTACGTAAAATTCCATCACCTGTCGAAGTTCCTTTCCACGTTGCAAATCCCCAAACCGGATTAAATCCTACAGATCTTCCCTCTCTTGTTGCATTATTAGATGGAGCTACGATCGCTTGAGTTGGATATTTTTTTACTTCGTTGTCTGCGTAGCTAAAGTTAATACCTATATCGTAACTAATATCACTTTTTATTTTATCACTCCAGTTTAAACTAAACTCAGCTCCCCAAGCATCTATTGCAGCATAGTTTTGTTCTGCAAATCCACCTCCAATAGAAATTGGAACTCCGGCAGCACTACTCATATCTGTTAACATATTACTAGTTTTGTCGTAATAGAAATCAGCCGTAAGACTTAATCTGTTTTTCAAAACATTGATATCAAAACCAAGGTTGTTTTTTATGGTTGTATCCCAAGTTGCGTCTCTGTTTGGATTTACTCTAGGTGTTAAACCAGCGCCGTTAAGCCCTCCATTATTTCCAAATTGAAAACCTTTATCAACAATAATATCATAAAACTGAACCCATTTCCAAGGCTGAAGGTTATCTTTTCCTGTTTTACCAATTGAGTAACGAATTTTAAAGAAATCAACCCATGGCACATTATTAGAAAACCAGTCTTCTTTAGACATTACCCAACCCAATTGAAGTGATGGAAAATATCCCCAATAGTGCTCTGGAGCAAATTTTGTAGAAGCATCACTTCTTAAAAGAAATTGCGCTAAATATTTTGATTTATAACTGTAGTTAATACGTCCAAAATAAGAAAGTGTTGCACCTTCGACTTTTGTTGCAGTACTATTTGAAGCATTAAGTATTCCCGCAGTAGCATAATTCCCTAAATAATCTTTAGATGTATTTTCGTAAGCCAAACGAGTACTTGTGTTGTAGATCTCTGATGCCTCTCCACCAATCATTGCACCAATTTGGTGATCTCCAAAAGTTCTGTCATAGTTAATCATAAAATCTCCCTGAGTACTTTTACTATCACTATTGTTATAATATACTCTTGAATTTCTAATGTTAGTCTCTAAAAGATAATCTCCTTGTGGATTTGTTGTTAAATTATAAAAACTTGGATCAGCCGCACTTAAAAGGTGATTGTCTTGTGTTTCGTAATTTCTAATTCTTACCAAATCATATGGTAATTGAATTTGCTCTGTGTAACTAGAACTTCTTGTTGTCGAAAAAGTTACTTTAGCCGAAAGACCTTTTACTGCTGCAACTTTATAGTTCAACGAAGCATTTACGTTATACGAGTTGTCATCACTAATTTGATGTGAACCATTATTTAAATTCGCAAAATAATTCCATCCAGCAATTGTATTATTAGCATTTGCACTTCCTAAGTTTTTATTTGAGTTAGGAAACGGAGACACATAATATTGCTGACCTCCAATAGTAGTTTGCCATGGCACGTGTTGTGGCATGTGTAATAAAAATCCGTAGTCAGCTTGTTCTCCACCAGCAGCAGATGCATAACTACCATCACTAATATTTGCCGAAGCTTTACTAAAAGTTTTATCAATGGTTCCTGAATTTCCAGAAATAGCAGCAGAAAGCTCTAAATTTTTAGCAACTTTAGCGTTAATTCCTGTACGGAAATTCCATTTGTCATATTTTTGATACCCTAAATTGGCATCTTGAGTAAAGTAAGTTGCACCTGCAAAATAAGTAACGTCTTCGTTACCACCACTAACATTAAAAGAGTGTTTTTGCTGAATTGCCGGTTTCCAAGCTTCTTTTAACCAATTGTTGTTCAAGCCTTTCATTTGCTCCAATTCTGTTGCAGAATACAATCTAATTGGATCTATTGTAGGTGTTTGATTTACTAAGAATCTATTGCTAAAAACTCCAAATTCACCCGCATTCATTACTTTACTATGGCTTACCGCATCATTAACAGAAAATTGACTGTTGTAAGAGAACCTTGCTTTACCTGCTTTTCCTCTTTTCGTTTTTACAACGATCGCTCCTTGCGAAGCACGTGCTCCATAAATTGCTGCAGATGCATCTTTTAAGACTGTAATACTCTCAATCTCTGAAGCATCTAATCTATTGAATTGCTCTAATGTAGGCTTACCATTTGTTGGGTCAACCTGAATCATATCATCAATGATTACTAAAGGAATTGTTGAGTTACCATCTTTTGAGAATCCAAAAGATTGACGAATTTGAATACTTGAAGCATCTCCAGGACGACCTGAACCTCCTGAAACCGAAAGTCCCGGAACCAATCCTTTTAAAGCATCAGATAAATTCGCAACCGGCAAATCCATTAGATCATCTGGCTTAATTGTAGCAATAGCACCCGTAAGTTCTTTTTTCTTCTGAGTACCGTAACCAACTACAACAATATTTTCTAATTGATTAGAATCTTCTTCTAATTTAACATTAACAATTGAGCGTCCATTTACTGGTACTTCAGATTTCTTCATTCCGATGAAAGAGAATACCAAAGTTCCACCTGTTTTTACTTTGATAGTAAACTGCCCATTAAAATCAGTCGTAACTGTATTTTTTGAAGATTTTTCAGTTACATTAACTCCAGGTAACTGGCCTCCTAAATTGTCAGTAACAGTTCCTGTTACAGTTGCAATAGTGTAAGTAGTTGTGTTTTGAGCATAACTCATCACAGTCATTAATGCAAACAAAAGAAAACTACATCTCTTTATAAGTGTTTGTTTCATAAATGTTTTTTTTTGGTTAGGTTAGTAATCGTTAGTTCAGTCATGTTTAACAAATATGCCTCTTTCAAACTAAAACAACTTTCAAATTTATCTAAAGTTATTTATTAAATGTTTAAAACACATTTATTTTTTGATATCCAAAAATATAACGATGATACATTACAACCGTCCTGCTCTATCCTGTTTTAATACTATTATCCAAAAAAAAACATGTAAAAAAAACAATATTAATAAAAATAAGAAAGAAATAATAGGCAGAATAGAAAAAAAATAGGAATAAGTTTGAATATAACCCAATACAAAAACCACTTTTGAGGAAAAAGTAGAAAAAAAATAGCGAAAACAATTATTTATTGTTTTTTTCGCAAAATTCACAAAGTTGAATACTGATACAGAATTGGTTAAGTTTATCTTGTAAAAACTAAAAAACTCCAATAATGCTAGTAAAAACACCGACTTTATAAAATAAAAACTTACAATAGAGCCATCAAAGAAATTAACTTACATAGTATATATTTTTTTTAGATCATTTTTTTTAAAACGTAAATTCTGACCAATAAAAAAAATAAGTATTCTCTAAAACCAATTGATGAGATTAATAATTATAAAGTATTATTTACAATTATTAATCTCATCAAAAAACCATCTTGCAACTTTAATGCTCTATTTGCATTTTGAAAGTGTATATTGCTTTTCTGTTTGTTACTGTAACTGCAAAAAGAAATCAATATATTTTTTATTTATTTGGATTCCAATCGTTAAACACCTTCTCTATTTTATATTTTTTTAGAGCCGATTTTTCTAATTGGTATGACCATTTTACCCTTTTAGATAAATCTTTTGCTCCTGCTCCTTTGCTTCCGTATTCTGCATAATAAGCTGTTTTGTCTTTATCCGGAAATCTTTTGTCAATCCATTCATTCCAACCTTCAGGTATTATATGCGAACCCATTTCAGTATTTATAAAAACGGTTTGAGCATACGGTCGCCAAGGTCTTCCTAGAAAAACTTTGTCTACAGTATTCTCTTTTGCGGTAAGTTTACAATCTGTAAAAACAAAACCATACGGTTGCCCTTGTGGTGTTGAAGCTGCGGTGATGTATGAATTTGTTAAGCTCTCAATAGTACATTTATAAAAATAAGCTGTAGCAGCACCAAAAATAAAATCGGTTGTTCCGTTGATAAAACAATTTTCAAAATATGTACGCGTATTTCCTTCTGATAAATAAAGTGTATCCTGATTTCCTAATATATTACAGTTCTTTACGATAACTCTGTCGCTTTTTATATGCAGTGCAACAGCTTGTCCTACTCTTCCCGCTGTATTTTCGACCGTAAGATTTTCGAGTGTACAGTCATTTCCTAAAATTAAAAAGGAATACGATGTAGATGTTCCGAATTCTTTTTTCCCAGATGCATCAATTTCTCTAACTGGTTTACCGGAATAATCATCAAACGAAATAATCGTTTTATCTCTGTCTAAACCTTTTAGAGTAATAAAAGTTTTTGTTGCTGGAATAACCAATTTTTCAACATAAACTCCAGGTCTAATTGTAATTACGGTTCGTTTATTCAAACTATCTTTTACATTATTTACGGCTTCCTGAATCGTTTTAAAATCTCCCGAACCATCTTGAGCAACGGTTAATGCAAATTTATTATCAAGCGTTTGAGCTGATAAAAACATAGTGGTTAAAAATAATAATAAAGCTAGGGCTGATTTCATATTTTTTAATTTAATTATTCTCATTTTATATCATTTCGACGAAGGAGAAATCTTCGCAAGCAACTCCTCATAGTGATTCGCTAGTCTTTGTCGAGCTTCTCGTGGAGATTTCTCGTTCCTCGAAATGACAAACTGTAGGGTTAAAATCCGTTTTAATCTGCATCTTTACGAAGTAAATCCGTTTTATCTGCTTTCAAAATCTAATGCGACATCCAAACCGTCATTTCACCTTTTCCTTTATTTCCCCATGCAAAATACGGAATCAATTTTACAGGAACCGCAGTTGCATCTTTAGAGGATAGCGGTTTGTATAAAGTTTTATTCCATGAATTATTCGAATTTATAACCGCTTCGGCATCAATACTAACTAAATTTCTATTGTTTAAGGTGAATCTATTAGTTGTAAATTTCGAATTTACATTTAAAATAATATCATTTACACTAGTTTTAGCAGGAAGCTGATCTGATTCTAAACAATAAACTAAAGGTCCTCTTTTTACAGCTATTTGATTCTTAACCTCTTCTACCAAAGGATTCGCTTCCATTAATTCAACCGGCATTGGAAGATTCAATTCAATCACATCTCCTTTTTTCCATTTTTGATTTAATTTTAAGTAAGTCCCGGAAACGATTTTATCATTAATCTTTGCATTATTAACTGAAACAGAAGCATTCTGGCTCCAACCCGGAATCCTTAAAAAGAAATTCTGTAAATCTTTTGACGCTTTTACAATTTTTAATGAAATTTTTCCATCCCACGGATAATTCGTCTGCTGTTCAACTTCTATTTCTTCTCCGTTTAAGGATTTTGTTTTCAAATTATTACTTCCGTATAAATTGACATATAAACCTTCTTTTGAAATATTGTAAGCATAATTTCCAACTTCCGCAACGGTTCTTGTTACATTTGGTGCACAACAGTTTGACAATGCAATATATCCTTCACGCTCATTTCCCCAGCGCTGATGAAACGGCAAATCATTAGAAACATTCAACGGATTGTTATAAAGAAATTTTTCACCTTCTAAATCCATTCCTGAAAGTACACTATTATACAATGCCAATTCTACGATGTCTGCATATTTGGCATCACCTGTAATTTGAAGCATTCTCCAGTTCCATAAAACATTTCCAATATTGGCACAGGTTTCGGTATGAGCCGTTGCATTTGGTAATTGAAAGGGTCTTCCGTAAGCCTGATGAATTTTCTGCACTACAGTTGGATCATAAGATGTTCCATCTGGCGAAACTCCATCATACAAAGAACCACAAGCTCCAGTAATATACATTTTACGATACGTAACATCATCCCAAATCGATTCGAGATTGTCTAATAATTTCTTTTCACCCGTTTCTGCATACAAATCTGCAACTCCGGCGTATAAATAATTTGCTCTTACAGCGTGACCCATTGCAGTGGTTTGCTGTCTAAACGGAATCCTGTCTTGATTATCATCTGTTCCGTCGTTTGTCATTCCTCTAATGTCAATTAAATTATTGGCTAATTCTAGATATTTCGGATTTTTAGTCGTTCTGTACATTTCGACAATTCCCATATAATGAGACGGACAAATAGCATTTCGAGCTAATTCCGGAGAAGCTTTTTTATAGAAATCATACAAATAATCGGCTACACCTTTTGCAATTTCGAGAAAATTGGTTTTTCCGGTCGCACGATAATGAATACAGGCTGCAGTCATTAAATGTCCCATATTGTATTTCTCAAAACCCAATTGTTTTTTTACCTCCTCAGGGCCTAAAGTTCCCCAACGTTCATCGATTAAAACTGGTGTATGAATATAACCATCTTTGCGCTGTACTTTTGCAAAAAGCGCAATGGCTTTATCCATTTCTGCATCCAGTTTTTTGTCTTTCGTTACAGCGTAAGTAGCTGCCATTCCTTCAAAAATTTTATAAAAATCTCCGTCATGAAAAGATGGCCCTTTAAAAGTTCCTTTGCTTACGCCTGCTGCAATCTCAAAGTTTTTATAAGCATGCGAAATCGAATCATTATGATACAAATCCCACATATAAGGCAGTGTATTTTTGGTTTCTACATCAAATTGTTCTTTCCAGAAACCGTTTGTCCATTTTACTTCTTCAAGACCAACACTTTGTAACTTCGAATATGGACTTTGAGAATTGGCAACCAAACCTTTGTTTTGTGCAAAGATTACGGTTGAAAGAAATAAAGATGTTATGATGATGTTCTTTTTCATTTGTTCTTTTTATGATGATTTTGTAACGCTGATAAAACGGATTGCCCTTGGCAAAACGCAGATTAAAATGGATTTTTTATCTGCTTAATCTACGAATCTTTGTGCTGTAATTTTTCACGCAGATCTCGCAGATTTAAGCTGATTAATTTTGATTAATTTGCTTTTTTTAACTAAAATCTGCGTAGATCTGCCTAAATCTGTAAAATCTGCGTGAAATCTTTTTTCTACTTTACGAAGAAATTAATCGTTCTGCTCATAGAATCTCCGTCTGCATCTTTTACGGTTAGGATGAAAGAAGCGAAACCTTTCTCAACTGTTGTAAACTGAATTTCTTTTCCTTTTAAAACTGCTTTTCCATTTTTTAAATCAGAGAAAGTATAAACTGGTTTCTTTTCATAACCTTTAAAGTAATCCGCTACATTTAAAGTTTTTTTCTCTCCTAAATTCATGATAAAATGAGGCTGAGCCAACCAATCCAAATAATTATCTAGTTGTGTAAATCCATCTTTATCTGCATCTTGATTAGCATCTGAGAAATCTCCTGCTTTAGAATTTTCATTTAAGCCAAATGCTTTTTCCCACCAGTTTGGCAATCCGTCATGATCTGTATCAAAATCTGCTGGACGCGTTTCTGTTGCAAAATTTGGCCATCCGCCAGCATCTTGTTCGTTGTCGATCATTCCGCCTAAACCGCTTTTGCTTCCTTTGTAAGTAAAAGTTCCTTTTAAAGTTTCCTCTACAATTCGATTATCATGTTTATCAAAAAATGGCTGATTTGCCCCAACATCTGATAATACATTTTTGTAAGCTGCTCTAGCCGATTGTGTTTCTACAAAGGATTGAAAAAATGGCTTATCAACAAAAGTTTCATAATTAACCATTTCTTTATTCGTTACGGTCATTTTTCTTCCTTTTTCCTGAGATTTTTCATCAAAATAACCCGGCATTACATTTCCGTTAAAATAATAACGTTGCATTCCTTTTCCAACTCCTTCGTGTTGCGCATTTAAGGCTACAAAAATATTTGTCGAAGCTCCCGGTTTGTAATAATTGTTTACAAAATTTACTTCGTTTGCACCTCCATCTGTGGTGCGATGTCCCCAATTATAAACTACATTATTGGTAATATCTACTTTGCCGGAATAATAACCATCGCCATTTAAACCGCCACCAATACTCCAGTTACGACCGTAATTATGTGCTAATAAATTGTGGTGAAAACTACCAATATCACCACCAATTGTTGCCGCATAACCGTGCATTTTTCCTGCTTCGTATTTATCATGACCTGCCACATTTAGGGCTTCAGAAATTAAAGTACGCTGTAAAGTAATATGATGTGCGCCACGAGAACTAAACGACTCGTCGATTGTCCAGCTTATAGAACAGTGATCGATAATACTATAATTTGCACCCGTTAATCCCATGCCGTCAAAAGTAGTTCCGCCGCCAATTCTAACTTTCAAAAATCGAACAACTCCGTCATTTCCTGTAAGACCAATTGGCGCTCTACTAAGCGTGATTCCTTCACCCGGAGCAGTTTGTCCTGCAATAGTAATATAAGGCTGATTTACAACCAATCTCGAAGCTAGTTTTATATTTCCTGAAACATTAAAAACAATGGTTCTTGGTCCAATTTCCTGATTTACGGCATCGCGAAGACTTCCCGGTCCATCGTCATTTAAATTCGTTACTTCAATCACTTTTCCACCACGTCCACCAACGGCAAAACGTCCGTATCCTTCAGCTCCTGGAAAAGCCAATTGCGCAGGTTTGAACGACCAAACATTTCCTAACGTTACATCGCCATTACTTGCTACTTCATCTACACGCCAGTAATAAGTTGAACCGCTGTACAAATTAGAAACATGAAATGTTGTTGTAGTTAATTTTCCTTTAAATTCTTTTGAAGATTCATTTGCGTTACTAACAGCATTTTCGTCTTCGCCATAATAGAGTTTATGAGTAACTGCATCTTTTGGAGCATCCCATTTTAAAAGGGCGTTTTTGTCTACAACCACATGTTCATCTCTATTTTTTGGTTCCGGAGTTCTCGCCTGATTTTTTAAGTTTGGAGTATCAATTTCAAAACCGTTAATTACAATTTGTTTTACAATGTCAGGATTTGTGGTTGGATCAATTTCAAAACGAACGATTACATCTTTACCTTTTTCTGCATTAAATGTAGTATATGCCATCGCAGCATCAATTTTCATATTGGCTCTTTGGCTGGCATTTATGGTTTCCTGAAGCTTACCGTTAACATAGATTTTTATAGGCGAAAATGTTTTTCCTGTAATCACATCAAAAGCGTTGTGAAAAGTTAAAAGCGTATGTTTTCCTGCTTTCAATCCGCTTATTTTTAATTCTAAATTTTCAGCTGTTACCAATCCGTCACTTCCTAATCTGTTATAATAAGGCGCATTCATGCCCACTTTATACCATTTTGAAGTAAAGTTTCCTTTCAGCTTAAAAGTTACATTATTAAAAGACTTTTCTGCTTCTTTAGCATCGTTAATGACCCATGATTCATAATTTGGATCATGTACTTCATCTAATCTTCTTTGAAAAAAATCAAAATCGACTTTTACGATTTGTTTTTCATCTGATTGTGCTTGTCCATTTGCAGCAAAAAGTAGTGCCAAAGCAAACGAACCAACTAATTTCTTTATCATGTTTTTTTTAATTTAATTTTATTTTTTCTTCCGCTGATTTATTCAACAGATTTATTACATCTTTTTTTCTTTCTTCAGGAATTACTTGTAAAACTTTTAATTCGCCATTAACCAATTCTACTTCAATCGTCGTATTTTGTTTTGCATGTAATTTAAAATGTACATTCCATTCTTTTGGCCAAGCCGGAAAAAGATAAATTTTCCCATCGGTTTCCTGCAAAAGCATTTCCTGCATCCCAATCATTCCGGATCCGCCCCAATTATGATCGGGAACCCAATCAAAACCAGGTCCCCAAAAAGCAGGGAATCTTCGGTCTGAATTTGCCATTTTTAAAGTGTTATATTTTGCAGCCTCATTTGTTAAACCTAATCGCGCTGCAAAAATATTATCTTGTTTCCAACCAATATGACTTCTAAATTTTAAAGCATCAGGATCGTATTTCCATGTATTTACTGCCGTTTCTAAATCTGGTTTTCCTACGCCATAAATTCCCCACGGATAAACAGGATACAATTGTGGAACTTCAGAATTATTAACTCTTTCCCAAGATTTTGCTGGAACTAACACTTTATGATTTTCGATCTGTCCGAAATTTAAAGGCGGAATTCTGGTTTGAAATCCTTTTAGATATTCTAATGCTTCTTTTGACAATTCCTTAGAAGAAAGGTTTAAAAGACTTTCTGTAATTATCTGTAAAGCCGAAATCGTACTATTTGCATTGTACGCCATTTTATAAGTTTCAGCACCTGAACCCGGGTATAAAACTAATTTTCCGTTTCCGTCTAAAGCTTTTCTTCCTCGCTGTTTTGCCAGATATTGATAATGTTCATCAAAAAATCGAAGACAGCTTATAATAAACGAATTGTACTTTTGAATGTCTGCTCCCACATATTCTTTTTGTTCCAACATCATTTGACAGAATTCAAAAACCGTATCCCATTCATATTCTAACCAAGCGTTATATTCCATTCCTGCATCGTAATCTGCAGGACGTTTCCAATCGTATTCGGCAGGATTTGGCAAACCGAAATTTTCCAGTTGTTCTGTAAATGAAGCACCGTTATGATTCCAATACACTTTACTTCTTAATTCGGCATTTTTCTGTAAACTCAAATAATAATCCAGCTGCGATTTCATCATATCAAAATCGCCACTTTTTACCATCGGAAAATAAACCAAACGCTGGTTTTGTGCCGTCATCGTTCCTCCGCCCCAATTTCTAAAATCGGGAGTAAAATCTAAATCCGGATTTGTAAAAACAGGATCAACCGTAAATAGTCCGCCGTTGAATTTTGTTGGATATTTTCCGTACGCATTACAGCCTAACATATAGCGAAATAACTGATAATTCTGCCCAATTTGATACACTGAATCTTTTGCTGTCGTCTGATTTTTTTGTGTAAAGATATAACTGCGATTCCAGAAATTATTCCACCATTTTATCGTGTTCTTTTCTGCTTGTTTTGAAGTGTTTTTATTGGATGAAATTTGATTATTCAATTCATTTTTCCAAGTGTTCAAATCCGATTGGCTAGTATTTAAATAAAGTTGTAACGAATGTTTTTTCGATGGTTTTATACTTGATAAAGTATAAGCTTTAAAATCTGTCGATTGGTATTTACCTAAATAAGTTCCGTCAGGTTTTAAATTATCTCCTGTCATAAATCCGCCGAAAGTTAAATTCGCAATCGGGTTTAGCATTTGCTCTTTTACCGATTCCATTTTTTGTTGTTTAACGGCAACATCAAACACGGTGTTTTCTCTATTTCTGTGATAGAATTTTATTCCGTTATTTTCGAATGAAATTGAATCTTTGTGCGTAATAATATCACCTTGAGGTGCCCATTTATAAGAATTGGCATTATTCGCTTTTCCCTTTGAATCACGGTTTTTATAACGCCAACTTTCATAAGAAGCTGTCATTTTAAGCGAAGTCTTACTTTCTAAATCAACATGAATAATAGGTTTAAAAACATCTACCCAAAGTTTAATTTTAGTATCATTTTGACCTATTAAAACATATCCATCTTTGAGTTTTAACTCCTGATGAAAACCCTCTTTTCCAGCAAAAGGATTCGGACTTAAACTCACTTTTATTCTTCCTAATTTCAATAAAGTATTGTGTTCGTCAAAAGTCCCACTTCGCGAGAAATAAAAATACAAATCGCCATTTTCTACCCAAACATTCATCCCAATATCACCGCCGCCCAAAGGCATAGATTCCGATGAATTATTGCTTTGCGTTGTCCAGATTTGATTGTAATTTTCCAGCACAGGAATCTGCGCTTTAAGGCAAAGCGTAGTAAAGAGAAGTATGTATTTTATGTATTTCAATTTATTATTTAATTTTAATTATTCGTCTCATTTGTCATTTCGAGGAACGAGAAATCGCACACGTAAATCGACAAAGATTAAAGACATTCTATGCGGAACTTCTAGTGCGATTTCTCGTTCCTCGAAATGACAAACTAGAGGTAAACTCATCATTCACAATTCACAATTAACCATTATAAATCACCATTCATCAGTCCTAAAAGATGAAACCGGCAAACCTCCTGCACTAAACAATTCAGCTTTTGCGAAATCTTTCCATAAATAACGTATAGCAACTGGTTTAGCCACTTTATCAGATGTTAACACTACTGATTTTCTTCTGACAACCGTTTTGGCCGGATAAAAGACTTTGTCTTCTCCCGCTATTTCAAAACCTGTTACTTCTTTATCATAAGACGTAATTCCGTTAGTCACATCATCAAAAGAAACTGTAACCGAACCGTCTTTTATTTCCATCGATTTGTATTTCGGACTTTCAAATTCGAAACCTTCAATTCCGTAGGTTTTTGCCAAAGCTTGAAAAGCCAAACGGTTTCCGCCTTTTTCCTTATCCATTGGATGAATATTATTTTCTTCTCCAACATCCATTAAAACTGCCATTCCAGAATTTGGAATCTCTTTTGAAGCTTTCAATTGCGCTTCTCTTATATAGGCCGAATTGTATTTTTCTAAATAATCTTTTGGATGAAATGAAGCATAATTAAACGGCGCGATCTGAGCATAGTAAAACGGAAAATCTCCTTGTTTCCATAAAGTTCTCCAACTGCTTACCATTTTTTTCATTAAAGCAGTATATTCAGATGCTCTTTCGTAATTTGATTCTCCCTGATACCAAATACAGCCTTTTATTCCGTAACCAATAACAGGCGAAAGCATTCCGTTAAACAAAGTTGTCGGAATACGATTTGGATCTTTTGCCAATTCTTCTTTTGTTGTTGGAATTTTAGCACTTGCAAAATCTTTTAGCATTTCCTGATTCATCCACGCTTCCATGCTTGAACCTCCGTACGAAACATGAATTAAACCAACAGGAACATCTAAAACTTCTTGCAAAAGCGATCCGAAATACCAAGCTGTTGCACTAAAATTTGATGTTGATTTAGGAGAAGCTACTTCCCACTTTCCTTCAAAATCTTTCAAAGGTTCTAAAACTGTAGCACGCGGAATTGTGATTAATCGAATGTTTTTATTACTTGATCTTACGATGATTTCATTTCCGTTTTTAACGGGCTGACCTTGAAATCCTTTTAATGGCATTTCCATATTCGACTGTCCTGAACAAAGCCAGACTTCACCAATTAAAACATTTTTAATACTGACTTTTTCGGCTCCTTCTGAAACTTCAATCGTATACGGGCCACCAAATGATGGTGTTTGTAATTCTGTTTTCCATTTACCGGAATTGTCTGCTTTTGCTTTGTAGATTTTAGAATTCCATGATGTTTTTATGGTAACATTTGCATTCTTTTCTGCCCAGCCCCAAATTGGCGCGTTTGATTTTTGCTGCAACATCATGTTGTCGGTAAACAATGCCGGCAGTTTGATTTTTGCATTGATTTGAATGCTTGACAAAATCACTAAAAAAACAATAATTAATTTTTTCATTTTATATTTTTTTTTTGCCACAGATTAAAAGGATTATTTTGATTTTTTTATGCCACGAATTCACAAATTATTTTAAAACATATAATTAGAAAAATTCGTGAATTTGTGGCTGATATTTAATCTGTGTTAATCATTTTAATCTGTGGCTAAATTTTTATTTATTTCTCTTTCACAAGCACAACTGGTCCAAATAAACCAGCTTTAAGCAAAGGTTCTCCTTCTAAACGATATGTTGCATTTGTCCATGTTAATCGTTCTACTTTCGGCAATTTTTGGTCGCCCATTAATCGGTTTGCCCACGTATTAGTGATGCTGATTTCTATTGTGTTTTTTCCTTTTTTTAAGGCTTGGGAAATATCTGTTTTAAAAGGAAATGTCCAAAGTGTGCCGCAATCTTTTCCGTTAATTTTGATCTCGGCAATATTGGCAATTTCACCTAAATCAATCCAGATTTTATCGGTATTTTTTCCTTTCCAGATAAACTCTTTTTTATAGAGTACAGTTCCTGAATAATACCTAATCTGATCATTACTTGAAGTACTCCAATCAAAAAGTTTGTTTGTTTTTACAACTTCTTTCGGACCTTTAAATGCCGGATCAAATTGTAATTCCCACTTTTCATCCAAAGTCTGAACATTTTCAAATTCAGAAGATTTTCCTTCAGCTAAAACTTCTTTCGTTTTGTCTTTAAAAATTACAAAACCAGATTCGTTTACCTCTAAATTTATAGTCACAATTGTTCGTCCATTTTCGATCTTCCAATTAGATACATCAGAAGTTTTGTCAGTAACGGGATTGTACCAAACCGGAATTTTTCCTGCTATTCTAAACGAAGCTTCAAAAGAACGTTTTACTGCATTTTGATTCGAAATAAAATAAACATCTTCTGTATTAGATTTTCGGTGTGTCCAGGCAATTGTTTCAGCATCGGTTCTGTTTAAATTTGGAAAGTAAACATCTTGCGTAATTCCAATTGAAGCAAAATCATTTTCTAAATAAGGTAATTTAATAACAGTTCCTTTTCCTATTTTCCAAGTTGACGCGTTAGAGTTATTCCAAATTTGATCAATTACATTCTGCCATTTTTTAAAATCTTCATTCGATTGTAAACCCGGTTCTAAATTTGGTTTTTCGTCTACAAAAACGGTTGCTCCATCATTTACTAATTGCAATATTTTTTCGGCGGAAGCCAAAGAAAGCAACTTATTTGGAGCCATTTTATGACTTCCAGGAAACAATAAAGCCCCATATTCAATTCCGCCTTCAAAAGATATTTTTCCGTTCTCTACTTTTGCACGGTTTATCAAAACATCTGAGTTGAACGAATCGTATTGATAACCGTTCATTGCGTTAATCCATTGCGATAAATCGGTTGAATTTTTAGAGAAATTAACTTCTTTTGGCATTTTAGCGCTTGGCTGTGCTTCATTTTTTAAACGAATGGCTTCACTTTCGACTCTTTCTTTTCCAAAAATATTCGGAATAAAAGGTACTAAACGATCCGGAAGTATGGAACGAGATGGTAAATCTTCGCCAATAAAAACGGCCAAATCTATAACTGGTTTTCCTTTTTGCAATTGAAACTGTACTCTTTGGCAATATTCAAACCATGCTTTTCCGGGTTCCCACCAAGTTTGATCTCTTTGAAAATAGGTTCCAATTCCGTCCAGAGTCATTCCCGGTTTTCTGTCCAACCACGGATTATGTACAAAAACGTGATAGAAAAACCGGTTAATTCCTAAAGCATAATTTCTGTCGGCAACCACTTTTAAATTTCCCGGATGTTCGTCCCAATCCATTTTTAGAGCCGTAAAAGCTTCTGCCTGAATAATATTTTTTCCATAAATATGTCCGCCAGAAATAGCATCTAACATATCGTTTGGTTTGTCGTGCGTTGGGCTTTTTAGCCAAAATTCGCCACTTGGATAATCGATATATTTAAAATGCAAAAGTCCGTCGCTCATCATGGTTGGCGCGACATTTTCTGAACTAAATTTTACGTTGGCATCGTCAGCAATTTGTAGTAAAGTTCCAAAGAAATTTTCGGCAACCAATTCTGAAATTGTTTTTCGAACATCATATAAAACTTTCTCAGATGTTTCAATATTTTTTACAGGAATTCCCGCCATAACCGGCAGATAATCTACAATATCATAACCTCTGCGAGTTTTAAATTCGTTTCTAAAAACAGGCGACCAGTTTTGGCTTCCGCATTCCCAACTGTCCATGTGAAGAATTTTAACCACTTTTGAAGCTAATTCAGGACCCGCAACGCGAAGCATTTCACCAAACCAATGATCTAATTGAAAACGAATGGCTTCGGGATTAAATTTATCTACTTCTAAACCTCTTCCTGCTCCTGCTGTAGCATTTTCGTGTCCTGTAGAAGTATGTCCGAAACGAATGATTCTCCAATTTCCTTTCGTAGCAGTTTTCCAATTTAAAACTCCGTTTACATCTACAAACTTCGAAATATTGATCATTTTTGATGGATCGATACAATCTGCGGCACTAATTTCATTTTCCGTTACTTGTGGGCTTAATCTCCAAATAGCTCCTGATTTTCCTTGATAATTATCAATTAAGGGTTCGTTTGACAAGTATATTTTTGCCACTTTTAAACCTTGATTCCATTTAGCAGGATCAAGATCTTCTGCGCCAGGTTCTGTCCCTTCTGGATCGTAAACGAATCTAAAATATTTTGCTTTTGTAGGTACAATGCTGTGCGTATAAAATGCATCAACATCCTGCCAGCCGTGACGTGGCGTTATTAATCTTCCTAAACTTTGAAAATTTATGCCATCCTTGCTATATTCAATTATTAAACGATGCGCCTGATAATTATTCCCTTTGGTTTCTATTTGGATGGATTTACATAAAAACGGTTCATCAAATTCATACTGAATCCAACCCTTATTTGGCATTCTAAATAGTCCGTCTTTATCTGATGAACTTAAAATTGTTGCATCAGATTCGGGATTTGTGCATGTTATTTTTGGTCTTTTTTTATTTGATGTAATAAAACTCTCTTTTACCGGAACAGCAAATGTGGCGATATCTTTATAATAGTCTTTGTAGTGATTTGGAACGGCTAGTTTTAAATTTTTAAAGTTGTTTCCGCTTAGGATTGTATCTTTCCAAACTACTTTTTGCATTGACATTTCGGGCGTTATCCACGGTCCTCCTGCAACGGCAAAACCGTCGGCGGGATGAAATCCTATTTTTACTCCAACTCGATCTGCTTCTAATAAAGCCCAACGTACCAAATCCCAGAATTCCTTGCTTAACTGCAAAACTGGCGGATTTATCAATGGCGGATTTGCGGGGCCTTTTATCGTCATTAAATAAGCTCCTTCGATACCTGCTCGTTTCATCGCTTCTAAATCGGCTGTGATGCCTTCTTTAGAATAGGCACTTTGCATCCAATACCAATACGTCCACGGTTTTGAGGATTCTTTTGTAGGTTGAAAAAGGGTATTTTCTTTTTTATGGATTTCCTGTGCGGAAAGGATTCCCGCAAAAAGTAATATTAAAAAGAAGTATTTTTTTTGAAACATTTTTACTGTTTTATTTTCGTTTGTAAACCCGACAGGTTTCAAAAACCTGTCGGGTTTTATATATCGCATTTTTTTGTCATTTCGACGTAAGGAGAAATCTCCACAAGTAGCTCCATAACGAAAGTCCAATCTTTGTGGAGTTTCTTACGAAGATTTCTCCTTACGTCGAAATGACAAACTGTGCTTTTAATTTTTAATTTTTAATCAATTAATATTTAAACTTCTTCAAACTTTCTTCTAATCCATTTTTTTGTGCTTCAAATGGAACTAAATAAAAGCTGTATTGATAATCTCCTGACTTAATTTGATATTGTTCTAAAGGCTGTGCTACTGAAGTCCAACTGTCATTTCCTCCAACTCCCATTTGAATTAAATCGATATTTACGGTTAAAAATCCGGGATCTTTTAAATCGAATGTATGTTTGGCAGCACTTAAGTTTTCTTGCGTATACGGCCATGCGCTCATGCTTAAAACTTTGTTATCGTCGACAACCAATAAACCTTTGTTTTTTTGTGGCGTTGTAAAAGCCATCCATCTCACTTCGGTTCTGTTTGCATTTTCCTGAGGTTTAACATAGTGCTCTAAAAAATCGTTTATTGGCAAAGAATATTTGCCAACAAATGAACCGAAACTTCTGTCTATGTAGTTTTCTAATTCTCCTTTTCCGTACCACGAAATTTGATCAAATTTTCTTTGAACGCCCATTTGCATTCCTATTTTTGGAATGTTTGGCAATTTGTTGGTAGCTTTCAAACTATAATCTACTTTAATAACTCCGTTTTCATTGATTTTGTAAACGACTTGTACTTTTGCACTGTCTTTTATAACTTCATATTCACTTGTAATAATTGTTCCATCAATTGCAATTGCCATTTTTGTGCTCAACACTTTTGGTTTTGCCTGATACCACGGTTTTAAAACTTTATGTGATTTCCAACCTCTTTTATCGTTATCTGTAAGTGGTCTGACAAAATTAGGCAGTAGAGGTGCAAAAACTTGTTCTTGACCATTGTAAACATACGAACTCAATGCTCCATTTCCTTTACTAATACTAATTTCGAATGTCTTTCCTTTAATTTTAAAGTCCGAATCTGTTTCTGTGGTTTTGTATTTAGAATCTTTTTGGTTTCTAAAATCAATTTCGGCATCCGATTTTTTCAACAGAAACTGATCTTCCGCGACAGCGTAACCTTTTGTTGCCCAAAGTTCATCTTTTGAAAGTTGAAATTCAATATTTAGAAAATATTCAGCATCCTTTTTCAGTTTTGGCAAATATTGTTTTACATCTAAAATGGTTGATTGTCCCGCTTCTAAATTGAACGGTTTTAAAACTTGAGTTTTAATAACATTTCCGTTTTCCAAAACTTTTAAAACGGGAATATATTCTGTCAATGATTTTACGGCCTGACGATTTTTAATTTCTAATTGAAAGTTATCTTTCAAGCTACTCGTTGCAGGTTGATAAATCCATTTATTCTCATAAATAGAACCTTTTGGTTTTCCGTTTGAGTCGACAATTCCTTTTGTATTGAAATTTCCATCATGATATTTTTCGCCAAAATCTCCTCCGTGTGCAAAAAATTCCTGTCCCGTTGCAGGATCTTTTTTCACTAATCCCTGATCTTTAAATTCCCAAATACAACCTCCGATAACTCTTGGAAGCGAACGGAATTCATCCCATAATTCTTTTAAGTTTCCTACTGAATTTCCCATTGCATGAGAATATTCGACAAAAATAATTGGTCGCGTATCTTTCTTTTGGTCTACTAAAAATTTAGGTGTAAAAACGCCCGGATAAAAACGGCTGACCATATCGACATAGGGTTCGTCTTGCGGATTTTCGAATCTATAGGCGTGATCGATTGTTTTTGGATATCTTGGATCAAGCGGATCTATGTATCCGTCTAATCTTGGATTTCCTTGTGCAGGTTCGTAATGTACGGGACGTGTAATATCAAAATCGTGAACCCAACCTGCCATTGCTGCATGATTTGGGCCTTTTCCGCCTTCGTTTCCTAAACTCCAAAAAACTACAGATGGATGATTTTTATCGCGCTCAACCATTCTGGTCATGCGCTCTAAATAGGCGTTTGTCCATTTTGGGTCGTTGCTTAATTTTCCACCAATTCCGTGTGTTTCCTGATTTGCTTCGTCCATTACCATAATTCCGTATTGATCGCATAAATCGTAGAAATAGGGATCGTTTGGATAATGACTTGTTCGTATAAAATTGAAATTGAACTTTTTAATCGTCGTAATATCTTCTTTAATATCGTCTCTTGTAACGGCTTTTCCTCTCGTTGGATGTTGATCGTGACGGTTTACTCCATAAACGTAAGTTTCTTTTCCGTTGATGAGCATTTTGCCATTTTCTTTAGAGAATTCGACAGAACGGAAACCTACTTTACAGCTTTTAACTTCGGTAATTTGTCCTTTTGGATCTTTTATCGACATTACCAAAGTATATAAATTTGGCTCTTCTGAACTCCATTTTTTTGGATTGCTGATATTTTCTTTAAACATTCCAAAGCGAACATTATCCAAACGCGGATAACTTTCGTTGATCATGTCGATCACGGGTTTCTGAAGCGGTTCTTTGAATAATGCTACATTATTTGCGTCGTATAATTGTGCCTGAAAGGTATAATCTTTGATTTTTTCGCCTGTTAGATTTTCTACTTTTGGTCGTAATTGAAATGAGGCGTCTTTGTATTGTTTGTCTAATTTAGTTTGATAAAAGAAATCCTGAATGCGTAGTTTTGGCTCTGCCATTATAAAAACTTCACGCTGGATTCCGCTTACGCGCCAATGATCCTGATCTTCAAGATAGGAACCATCTGTCCAGCGAATTACTTGTACCGAAACTACGTTTTCTCCTTCTTTTAAATAAGGTGTAATATCAAATTCTGATGGTAAAAAACTGTCTTCTCCATATCCTAAAAACTCTCCGTTTAGCCAAACTTGAAAGCCTGAACTAACGGCTCCAAAATGTAAAGTTACGGTCATATCTTTCCAGTTTTCCGGAACGGTAAAACTGCGTTGATACGAACCTACTCCATTATAATCTTTAGGAATAAAAGGCGGATTTATTGGTCTGAAAGGATAAACGGCACTTTTGTAAATGGGAATATCGTAGCCTTTTAATTCCCAGTTTGAAGGCACTTCAATTTTTTTCCAGTCTTCAACTTTTCCTTTATAGAAATCTTTTGATGCTTCTTTTAAGTTTGATGCATATTTAAAATCCCAATCGCCAGTAAGCATTTTTAAACGGCTTTTGGTTCTATCGCCTTTAAGCGCATCTTCGACATTGGTGTATGAATAAGCTGTTGCTCGTGATGGTTGACGGTTTATACTTGTAACTGTTGGATCTTCCCACGGTGCAAATTCGTACTTTTTTGGTATCTCAGGAATTCCCGCAGGTTCACCGGTTACAGATTGTGCGTGTGCTCCAATTGTTAGAAGTAAAATGTAAATCGTAAAATGTAATTTATGATTCGAAAATCGAAACCTAGAAAAGTGATTTATTTGAACTGGCTTAAACATTAATTCTATATTTTTTTAGTTTTTTGTCATTCTGACGAAGTAGGAATCGTACTAGGGATTCCGCAATTATGATCGACAATCTTTGTGGCTACGCGTGTGATTTCTCGTTCCTCGAAATGACAAACTGTGTCTTTATTATTTTCTAATTATTAGACCTGACAGGTTTTAAAAACCTGTCAGGTCTTCTAGCGAAATTATTTACTCTTTTTAACCTTCTCCGGCGGCGCAACAAAATTCAATTTGCTAACTCCTAAATCTTTTGAAGTTGCAACAGCAATTCCTCTTTGTTCGGCTTTGTTTACGGCGCAATAAAAATGATATACTACTCCATCGTGTTTTACAACAAATGACTTATGGGCAAACATATTATCGTAAGGTTCCGATGATTTGATTAAATCATCGCCTTTCCAGTCTGTCCAGTTTACTAAATCATTCGAAACTGCAAAACGGTTAAATGCTCCTTGATTCCAACCTGTCCAAAAAGCTCCAAAATAGAACATTACCCAAGTATCATTAATACGCTGAATATAAGCATCTCCTGAGATTCCTTTATGATGATTGATTAAAGGTTTATCGCCATAACGTTTCCATTCTTTCATATCATTCGATACTGCCATAGCAATACGTTCTGCGCCTTTAGCAGGATTTATGCTATCACCACGGGCATTATAGTACATTATAAAATTGTGTCCTGTCAATTTATCTTTATCACGAATCACACTGTTTTTGTACATCGTACTATTATCCCACCATTTCGCATCTTTGTCTTTTGGTGTTAAAACCGGGTTTTCTAATCTTTGAAATTCGTGTGGTTTTGTTGGTGCTTCTTTTGTATACGCCATTCCAATTGATAAAACGCCTGCTTCGTAACCTTTGCTATCGCCGCCAAAATAACTCATCCAGTATTTATCATCGTATTTTTCCCATTCGTAGCTTCCGCCCCAAGTTGGGTCTTGTAAAGCAATATATCCTGCCTTTTGGTTAACGTCCCAATGTTTTTCGTTTTCTGAAAAAGACATTACTTTTCCTAGATATTTCCAGTCTAAAAGATTGTCACTTTCTGCAAGCCAGGTTTCATAACCTCTTCCATCGTAAATTAAATAGGTCATATACCATTTACCGTCTTTTCTAAATACACTCGGACAATCCATTTTATATGAGTTGTCTGTGGGAACCATTACTAAACCGTATTTGTAAGGCGTTTTTACTTCATTGTAAATTTCCTGCATTACGGTTTCGGTAATTTCTCTTTTTTTGTATTTGGTGGCACAACTACTGATAAAAAGTGTTGTAATTCCAACCAAGAGATATTTTATTGTATTTTTCATTTTGTATTATTATAACACGTTTTTGAACGCAGATGACACGGATTTACTTCGTAAAGACGCAGATCAAAAACGGATTTTTTTCTTTTCAACTTTTCAATTTAGCATCTTTGTCAAAGTTTAAAACTTTGACAAAGATTGTGCGCATTTAAAATAAAAACAGCAGCGTAAATCCGCGTCTTTACGAAGTAAATCTGTTTTATCCGCGTTCACTTTTTCACTTCAATTCCTTCAATCTGGATTCCATTACGTCTTTGTTCAGTTTTACTTTTACCATTCCCATTGGGTGAAATCTTCTTTTTAGGTCAATTGCTGCATAAACTATAGTGTAGACATCATTTCCTTCTGGAATTAAACATAAAGGTGTACGCATAATATCCCACCATTTATCGACTTTTGTTTCGATTGGAATATATCTTGCTTCACCCCATTTTTTTCCATCTTTGGATAATGAATAGGCAATCATGTTCGGCAAATGATGTCCCCAACCTTCCGGGCCTCCATCAAAAATAGCGATATACAAACCATTTGGAAGTTGGCTCACAATTGGATTCTCCACAAAAAACGGATGCATGGACTTAATTGGTGTATTTTCGTCTTTAATTCTAGTCCACGGTCCTTCTAAACTTTGAGATTCAGCCAAAGCTACAAACCAGCCTTTTCCTGATTTCTTCGGATAATCTGCCCAAGAATTGAACGGATATGCTCCGCTATAAAATCCGAAGTATTTATCGCCTACTTTATAGGGAAAAAATGAGGCAACTCCTTGACGTCCTTCCCATGGTTGAGAATCTAAGCCGGGTTCCATAATGATACCCATATCTTTATACGGACCTCCAATTCCGTTGATTCCTTCAACGGTTGATTCACAGCGCCAAATTCTACCAAATGAATGGTTTGGCTGTATTTCTTTATGAACGGTATACGCTAAATAATAGCCGTACCATTTGTTTGCCTTTTCGTTAAAAACAGGCATATACGACCAAATAGCGGCACGGCGATCATTCATTGGGTTATCATCCTCGGTTATGGCGTAAGTTCCGCTGGCTTGGTAGATTGTCGATTCACGTTTCCAATGAATTGCATCTTTACTAGTCCAATGTCCAATTTTGGTTTTTACACGATCGTAATAATAATCAACTCCTATTTCTCCTGCTCTTTCTGTTGGAAACATATGATAGGTATCGCCAACTTTTACGACGCGTCCGCCTTCAAAACCACCTTGAATTCCTTCTGTTCCGGGCATTCCTTCTTCAACAACGGGTTTGTTTTCACCGCCAATAATTTCGAAAAGCGGTTTTTCATCTGAAAATCCTTCAACAATAAATGTTGGATTCCAAAGCTTTCCGTCTGGAAGTTCTGCATTTCTGGATTCTAATTTTTCTGAAGCTTTTACAACTCCTAAAACGATGAATAATCCTTTATTTTTAAACGAATATGTTGCTTCGAGACAAGAAAAAGCATACACGTCTATTGGAGGCAATCCTGTTATTGTAATTGCATTTTTTAGAATTAATTTAGCATTTGGATTATCATCAGTAAACTGAAAAAATTCCTTATTATCTTTTTCTTGAAAAACTCCAATAAGAATTTGTACTGATTCCTTAAATTTCAATTTTAAAGGAGCATTTGTTCCGTTTTTATAACTTTCTAACGGAAGTTCTATTCCCGTTAATCCTTCTAATTCTGGAGCAAGTTTAACAATGTTGTGTTTACTTCCTGAAAAAACATGAGCATACTTGGTTGTTTTGAAAGTTTTGTACTTATTGATTACTTCAAAAGATGCTGGTTTCCAAGCTGAGTTTTGTGCTGAAACTTGAATACAGATAGCTAAAAGCATTAGGAAAGTGCTTTTTAATTTGAAGTTGAATTTTGTATTTTTTGGTGACATTGGTTATTTATTTTTTTATTGACTTCTGAATTTCTTCAATATTGTCATTTCGATCCCGAAGCTTCGGGAGAGAAATCACACTAGAAACTCTGTAACTGTAATCGACAATCTTTGCGGTTACGCGTGTGATTTCTCCTTTCGTCGAAATGACAAACTAGACGCTACAAACTACGTACTAATTACTATGTACTAATTACTATGTACTAATTACTAAGAACTTAAATAGCTTTATAACTCACTTTATATTCTACATTTGGTTTAACTGTCAATTGATATTTATTTTTGGCTAATTCTATAATAGTTCCAGAGTTTACTTTGGGTTTGGCTGAACTTTCAAAAATTAATTTCCCTTCTCCTTCACCTGCTTTTACTTTAATTTCTTTGGTACTGCAATACAATGCAACTTCTCCGTTTGGTGTTGGCACTTTTCCTTCCATCCATTTTAAACCTCCAAGATTTGGTTTAATTTCATATTCTGAATAACCCGGAGCAGTTGGTTTTACACCTAAATAATATTTTCCTAATAAATAAATTGGACTCGCACCCCAAGCGTGGCAAAGGCTTTTTCCGTAAGGACGTCCATACATCGCCAAATGTTCTGTTCCTTTTTTCTTTGGATTGTATTCTTCCCAAAAAGATGTTGCGCCCTCGTTCAACATTCCACCCCAATAATCTTTCATTTCTTTTAAAACGTAATTCTGTTCGCCCATCGCACATAATGCTTCTAACTCGTAAAAACGCATGTATGGTGTTGTGATTTGAAGAACATCTTTATTGAGTAACACCTTATTCTTTACACTTTGCTTTTGTTCTTCATTAAAATAATTAAAGAAAATACCAAACATATTAGCATATCTGGTTACAATGTTTTGTACTTTACCATCGATACGCTGGTGCTTCATCACGTTTTCTTTTTTATCCCAAAACACCTCAAATAATTTTGCTTTTAAATCACTAGATAATTTTTGATATTGTTTTTGGTCTTCATTTTGGCCGGCAATTTTAGCACTAACTTCCATGGCTTCTAGGCTTCTTACTAAAAGCATTTGCTCAAAACTAACTTCGCCAGTTTTTGGTAATCCGTCTGCCCAATCAATAAAAACCCAATCGCCTTCTAGAGGTTCGAGGAATCCGTTTTTGTTTCTTCTTTCCAAGCAGAAATCCATAAGTGATTTCATTCGCGGATAAAAAGTTTTGATGAATTTCGTGTCGCCTGTGTGCAAGTAATAATCGTAAACGCCTACAAACCAATAGAGCGAATAATCCATTATGATATTGACATGAGCCGTTACAGGATCTTTACCACGAAGTGCCAATAGCGTTCGCTCTACTGAAGCCGAATCAAAAAATAAATAATAATTCATTAAATAACTTTGATAAGCATCGCCAGACCAAACCCAACGGTCGCGTTTTATTCCGTCTATAAAAAATTCGCGAGATGTTAAATGCATTGTGTAGGCCGACACATCCCAAATTTGATTTAATTGTTGGTCTGATGATTTGAATGCTCCACGATAGTCTAATGGTAAATATTCGTAAAGCATTGAAATTGAATCGTATTTTACCGATGCATCTGCATGTACTTGAACATAACGGAATGCTTTTGATCCATTGTGTGTGTATGTTTCCGGCTGTTTTCCATCAAAAGATAAATGATCTAGTGTTTCGCATTTGGCAGAATCTAAAGCTTCTTCGCGAGATTCGCCATAATAAAGTGCTACTTTACCTTTTCCTTTTAAGCCGTGTATTTTAATGTAACCAAATGTTTCTTTACCAAAATCTACTAATTGACCACCAGCTATTTTTTCGGTTTTTTGGGCATTTAAAGGTTTTGTTGTTAGTTTAAATTGAGATGGTTTATTCTCCGGTGCATCAAAATTCCAAGAACCAACAGGAACCCAAGGTGTGCCAGATTGTTGTGCTTTTCCAGTTTCATCAATCCAAAGTTTATCTTCGTTGGTCACTTTCCAAGAGGCATCAGATTTAACATAATTACCAGCAATATAAATGGCTGGCAAGACTTCCTGATTATAAACTTTGAAGGAAATTTTGTGTTTTCCTGCTGGAATTGTTATCGATTTTGGTTGTCCATAAACCTGAACACCATCTAAAAGTAATTGAAAAGGTCCTTCGGAGTAGATTTTTACCTCGTCTGGTTTTGGAATATCTACTTCTGTTTGAAAAGTTACTAAGGCATAAGGACTGTAATATTGCCAAAGCGGCGGAAATACTGCTTCGCGTTCTGTACGTCTTACTTGCATTTTATTGCTTAACCAAACTTCAAAATCACCTGGATACCAGATCCATGTTGCTTCTTTAGATTTTTCCTGTGCCGATACCAAAGTACAAGTAAAAAGAGCGACAAAAAGAAGTATAACTTTAAAAAATGGAAAGCGGTTTTGCATAGTTAGTTTATTTTGGGACTAAAGATAAGTGTTATCTTTACATTTCACACCCTGCACTATCCTGTTTAACACTCTTTATTTAACTTAAATACTATGTTTCAGATAATTTTAATGGATTTTTTTTATGTAATTCATCAAAATTTAGGTTATAATTTTTCAAAATCACAACCACTTGTCAGAATTATCATTCAGTACATCTTCGGATTGACCACAAAAAAATGCTTCAATATTCATGAAGCATTTTTAAATTATTTTCTAAAGTTTATCTCGGCGTCTAATTTCTATTAAAGTAGAAAATCATTACTGAAAACTTACTTGTTGATCTTTTCATTTTCGGTATTAGTTGTAATGATGATTTTATTTTGCCGATGTTCAATCGTTACGAAATTCCCATAATTAAAACCGATTTTCTGAAGCCATTTTCCGCAAAGACGGATTTCAGGAAATATTACATAACGATGATATGCTCTTGCGATATGTTTGGGTTGAATTTTTAATCGTCTTTTCGCTGATTGTTTCATTTTATTTCTCTTTTAACGAAACAAAAATAATAATAATTATACTACAAATAATAATTATATATTGTGAAATTATAATTTCATGTTGCTTTCAAGTAATTTCATTATATTTTTTATTATATTTAAAATGCATCATATTTGCATAATATAGCAATAAATCATCATTGTGTCGAAACTTAAGTTAAATAGAATAAAAGTTGTTTTAGTTGAAAACAATAGAACTAGTAAGGAACTAGCCAATCATTTAGGTAAAACAGTAGCAACTGTTTCTCGTTGGTGTACAAATGAATATCAGCCTTCTATTGAAACACTTTACGAGGTTTCTAAATATTTGAAGGTTGATATTCGGGAGTTGTTGGTTTCGACTGCTAATAAATAATAAAAAACGCTTTCTTATTAGGAAAGCGTTTTTCATTTTTTTTATCATCTAGGATTGTAATATTGTATTATTTACAAACTTACGTGCTTCTTCAAGTTCTTCACTTAATAGTAAGTCTTTTTCCAGAACTTTATTAACCCATTTGGGACCATGACCTCCCACACTTTTATCAAAAGCTTCAATTTCACCTAATTCCAAAATATGCAAATTTTTTTCTTTGAAAGCACTTTGCACCTTATTAAATGATGCCGTGATGTCTCCTGCAGGAAGATAAGCTTTACCAGATGCTTTTGCTTGTGACCATGGCGATGACCTTTTAAGAAGACTTTGAATATCTTTTATTTTTTGCTCAGGAATAATATTATCTGAAAATGAACTAAAAACCGAATTAATTTCTTCTTTCAATTTATCTGTTTCTAATTCCGGGCGTTTTACATCTATTGCCTTTTTGACTTTAATAAAATCAGATTTTATAATATTCCAATCTCCTCCGAGACTTTCATAAACAAATTTTGTTGGATTTTCATCATGATAAAAATCAAAATCACCAATAATAGTTAATGGCACTTCTAATTCTCTTAGTGCTTTTATAATGACTGGAAAACGATGTTTTCCTCCTGATTGTATAAAAAGTATATCAGGCGAAGAAATTTTTTCATTATCAACAATAGCACTAGTAATTGCACTATAAAATCTACAATCAGAATCGCTTTCTACTAAAGCTACTCTTTTATGAAACAAACCATCTAATATATTTGAATGCCTTAAAATCGAATCTTTCCAAATGTTCTGCAAGTCAGTATTATTTAAAACTTTTACAGAATTGGCTGATTTGCTTCGCTCTATTCTTACTACAATTAACCTATCGACTGCACTTTCTAATAATCCTTTTAAAAAATGTTCACTATGTGTTGCAATAAAAAATTGTTTATCATTTCCTAACTTCTGCGAAATCATATGACCCAACAACATTGCTTGTGGAGGATGCAAAAAAGCTTCTGGTTCATCAATTAAGTTAACAAGAAAATCTTCAGCAAATAATGACAAAAACAGACCAGCAAAACTTTTCATTCCATCGCCTTGTTCATGTAAAAAAGGTAATTCTCTTAATTTTTTTTGATATTCTGTCGAAACTCGATCATTTTCTGCTGTAACAATAGGTCTTTCTCCAACATGTAAAGGAATCTTTTTCCCAGCACCATGATTGACAATTACTTCTTCCCCAAATGCTTGCTCAAAATATTTTGAGAACTGAAGTTCTTTATCTGTATCTTCTTTTAAAACATGAATTGCGTGTGTTCGCATCTCTTCCATAATATCAATATTCTCTGGAGGAGAAACTAAAGAAAGACGTCTAACAGTATCCATTGATTTTACTAAAAAATTTGAAATTGCTCCCACAGAACTCTGGCTTCCTCCAACTAAACTATCCCAATACCCCTTAAGTGCATTCGCATCCATACCAGTATTACTACTGCTTTCATAATATCGATAACTTCCGTCTTTCTTTCTACTTTTTATAAGCTCTAAAAAATCATCAGCAGTCCCTGACGCTGAAACTTTCAATGACTTCAAAATTTCAATATTATATTTTTGTCCTTTAGTCAATTGAAAAATTTCACGGAGTGTTCGACTCTTACCACTATTATTTGGGCCTACAAATACCACTATGGAGTCCTTTTTTAAATCAACAGTTAAGTTGTTTTTAAATTCAAGTGAATTAAGCCAAAATTCAGTTTTCATATTTTAATAAATTAATTTAATGTTAGATCAAAAGTCTTTTCTTATCTATATCCATTCAAATATAGTAGATTTTAAAGTATTTTAACAAACCTGCCCATTTGAAAAAACAAAAACGCTTCCTTTATCAAGGAAGCGTTTTTAAAATTATAACAATTTGAAAAACTTTCAATTCCCATTAAAAACCAAATACAAAGCCAAAATCGTCAATCCCAATAATCCAAATAACAGCTTTACCTTTTTACTGGTTTTAGGAATATCGGCTTCTTCAGAAAAATTAACTTCAGGATTTTTATCGGCTAATGAAATAATAATTGCAGCAAATAATAATACTGCAAAAATGTAAAATGAGATCAATAAAAAGTGTGGCCAAATGGTGTAAACATCGGCAGGGAATATCCATAAATATAAAACTCCAACAAATAAACTAAAAGCAGAACCCCAAGAAAGTGTAGCATTTACCGCTTTTTTTGTAGTTCGTTTCCAGAAAATACTCAACAGAAAAACTACTGATAAAGATGGCGCTAAAAAGCCCAAAACGGCCTGAAATATATTGAATAAGTTTTGCCCTTTTATATTATCAATCGCAACTGCGATAAGAATTGCAAACAAACATCCGGCTGCAATGGTGATTCTTCCAATTTTAATTTGATCTTTAATCGTTGCAGTTGGGTTTATTTTTTTTACATAAATATCATTGGTAAAAACAGTACTTAAGGCATTAAGCGATGAACCAATTGTCCCTACCAAAACGGCAATCATAACACAAATTACTAAACCATTCATTCCGCTTGGAAACAGGTTTGTAACCATTGTCATATAAGCCAAATCGGAGTTTTTTCCGAGTTCCGGATATAATGCGTAGCAAAGAATTCCAGGTAAAATAAACAACGGCAATGCCATTACTTTTAGCCAGCCAATAAAGTTTACTCCAAGTTGTCCTTGTTCTAAATTTTTAGCTCCCAAAACACTCTGCACCATCGATTGATCTGTACAAAAGAATGCTACAGCAGCCACAGGATAACCCAATAAAATGGCCGGCCACGGATAATGTGCATCGTTTGCAGGTTGCACTAAATTCCAGAAATTAGACGGTGTTTTGGCAATTAAAACATCAATTCCTCCTAATTTTTGCAAACCTAGATAAGATAAGGTTAACGAAACTACAATTAGCAAAATCATCTGAAAAACGTTGACTTTGGCAATTGCTTTTAGTCCTCCTGCGAAAGTAAAAATTCCAGAAAAGATTACTAAAACGGTAACGCTCTGCCACATTGGGATTCCAAGAATCTGACGTACTAAAACGCCTCCGCTAAATAATCCTAATGACAACCAACTTACTAATATTTTGACTAAAGCATACCACGCTAAAATATTCTGAGTACTATCGCCATAACGTTTTCCCATATATTCGGGCATTGTACTTACTTTGCTCGCAATATATCGCGGGGCAAAAACCATTGCCAAAAGCAATAGAAATACAAAAGCATACCACTCAAAATTTCCAGCTACAATTCCGGTTGCGTAACCAATACTCGCAAAAGCCAATAATGATGATGGTCCAACATTGGTTCCCCACATATTAAACCCTATACTATACCATTTTAAGGAATTACCTGCCAGAAAAAGGGTTTCGTTTTTCTTGCTTTGTTTAACGCTTACAACGTATCCTATAATTAATAAAGCAGCCAAATAAACGCCTACAATTATAAAATCTAAGGTGGTTAACTTATCGTAGATGGTATTATTCATAGTCCGTATTCGTTAAGAATATCAGCTATTTTTACTGGCATTCCGGTTTTTAAAGTTTTATCCATTGCTTGTAATAAAGCTACGGTTCCAATTCCTTCCTCCATATCTGGATATGCTGTAAAATTGAGTTCGATACTGTCTACAAAATATTCCAAATAATTTTGATATTCGCCTGCGTGATGGCTTTGCCCTTCAAAACGGAAATAGTGTTTTAAGGTCGAATCTCCCCAAGTAATTATTTTTTCTTCGCCAGTTTTATCTGTAATAGCATAACGCAATTCGTGATAATCAGATTGGCTTGCGCCTTCGGTCGCTCTTAGTATTGTACTCATTCCGCTATCGCGTTGTGCAGGTTGTGTTGGCGAAGTATATACACCACTTACTCTGGCAATTCTTCCATCGGTTGCTTTAAAGATAAAGTGCATGGTATCTTCGTTTTTCAAACCCGCAGCACTTCCGTTGCTACTGATCATTCCGTACCCCATAACTTCTTCAATATTGGGTAAATACCATCTGATAAAATCTACTGGATGACTTAAACCTCCGTACAACCATTTAAACGATTGCAACAACGACCATTCTTTTTCTAAAAACCATCTGTGATCTGCATGATAATGTGCTTCAATAGTAATTAAATCGCCTATTAAACCTTCTTCAAAATCTTTTCGCTGACGTTTTGCCGGTTCAAAAAAGCGCGAACTTTGACCTATAAAAACTTTCTTTCCTGTTTTTTTACTTAGTTCCAATAACGCAGCCGCATCTGAAAGATCATCGATAAACGGTTTGGTGCAAACTACATGCTTTCCGTGCAACAATGCTTGTTTTACATGTTGAGCATGCAAATGATCCGGCGTATAAATGGCAATAATATCTATTGATGTATCATTTAATATATCTTCATAATTCGTTGTGTACGAATGAAAATCAAACTCTTTTGCTCTTTGTTTACACAAATCTTCGTTTCGGTCACAAACTTTTACGAGTTCTACTTTTGAACTCTTTAAAGCTGCCGACATTGTGCTTCGACCTTCTCCAAGTCCTAAAATGGCTATTTTTAACATGAGGTGTGGTTATTTTAGATTGTTGATTTTAGACTTTTTTTGCCACAGATTAAAAAGGATTTTCGCAGATTAGAAAAATCATTTTAATCCTTTTAATCTGTGGCAAAATATTTTTTATTAATCTCATCGAAAACCTAACGGATTTTAAAAACCCGTCAGGTTTAAACTGATATGTAATTATTTTGTTTCTACTTTGTTTAAGAAAATCCAGGTTTCATCGGGTTTTGCGCCTTCAATTCCGGTTTGGTATTTTTTCATTAAAGCATTCCATTCGTCTACGCGTGGATTATTTTGGGTTGTTTTTGGATTGAGTTTATCCAAACTTTCTCCTTTTGGAATACTGATTACCAATATCAATTGCTTTTCAAACTTAAAAACTTGTAATTGCTGAAAATCGGCATTGCAGAATCCTTTTGCGATTTCTGGCCATTTTTCGAATTGTGTGGTGTGATAATCAACATATTCTTTTTGCAATTTTTCATCTGAAACTAAATTAGCAGTCAAAACAATATTTTCCCATTCTGCTGCCGGTTTTGAATCTTTGCATCTTTCAAAATTCTGAAAATCGTAGATTGGATTTTCATATATCTTAATTTGTAAAGAAGGAAAAGCCAACGCCAATTTTCGTTTGGTTCTTTCGGGCTGATTCATCTTTCCGTAAATCACTAAATGATTTTTCCATTGGTACAATTCTTCTCCTACAATTCGGAAACCTTTTATAGTCGATCTTATTTTTTCGATATCAAAGTCAGAACCAATCAACTCGATTGCAACCGCTTTTGGCATTTCTTGCAATCCCCACGGTTCGTCAATTACAACTTCTTTTGTTAAATCAGTATAAGGTGCTCTAATTCCTGCAGCATCTTTAATTTTTGTACTTACATAAGGATCATTATTTCCCCATATATTTCCTTTTGGACCATTATGATTTTTTAATATTTTCTTTTCTGCAATCCAGTTATTTTTGATTGTAAAACCTTCAGATCCTTCATCTGTGTACAAATACAACCATAAAAACGGATCGTGTGCATACGGACTGTTATAAACCTTATCGATGTAATTTTCTTCAATTTGGCTATTTGGCTGAGACGATAGGGTATAAATTCCCGCAACATCGTGTAAATGTTTGGCGTAATGATGAATTTTATTTCCTAAGATTTTATTGTTTTTCATCACATTTGTGGTGTGTGTCCAACCCCAACCCATTGCAATTGCAGAATATGATACATCAGATATTTCGTTATGCTCTATTGTTAGATTACGAACAAAACCTGCGCTAATTCCTAGTGTTCCCCAATCTTCGGTGGTAACATTGGTAATTAAATTATCTGCAATTACTTCATCAGAGCAAATTTCTCTTTCATCTTTTATAACCAAAGGCAAATGCGCTTCAAAAGCTTCTTCAGAGAAAACGCCAATATTTATGGCACTTCCGCCAATGTCTTTGAATAAATTTCCTTTTACGGTATTGTGATTTGTTCCTTTATTTAAGTCTAAACCTGTTGAAGCCAAATGTTCAAAGCGACAAGATTCAAACTGAATGTTATTCGAATAGTTTACCTCTACAGCTGCGCGTGGTCTTCCTACCCAAGCCTGATTTTCTAATGTTGCCTGATTTGGAGTTCCGGGAATTTTTAATTTGTAAGCATCTAATAAATACATTCCTGATTGCAACGGAACATGTCCTTGTTGCGACGGACGAAGCCAATTACTGTATTGAAATGAAATTCCTTTAAATCTAAAATCATGTACAGGAGAATCGATTGTTCCTTTTACTTCGACTAAATTTTCTAAAACCGGAACGGTTACTTTGGCCGAATTCATATCTTCTCCAACTCTTGGGATATAATAAATTTTGGCATTTTTTTTATCCAAAAACCATTCTCCAGGTTCGTTTAACATTGAAATTCCGTTATTCAAATAAAATGCTGAATTTCCGTTGTTTTTAGAAATCCAAGGCGCTGGCCAAGGATGCTCGCTCTGAATACGGCTTTCTGGTTGCTCAAACGAAAGTCTGGCGCTGTCTTTTTTAACTTCGATATTCTTGATTCTAAGATTCGCAATCGACCACCATTGCACAATAAACATTTCCATTCCTGGCTCAAACTTTATTGATTTGTCTTTAAACGGAATCCAACAAGTTTCAGTTTCCTTATCCCATGATAAAATGCGATCCATTGTGTTTCCTGCTGTACTTTTTGCTCTTACTGCTTTTTTATCATTTACCCATAATTGTCTGTAATTGATAATCTCGCCCGCAATTTGAGGTGCATCAGCCACCCAAACATTCGACTTTTTTACTCCATTTATAGAAAGGGCTTTTTTCCAGTTCTTTATTTCGAATCCACCGCTTATAATTGGTTTCGAGTTCGTATCGGCTTCAATTGTAGTTGGACTATCTGGAGTTCCAGAATCTTCTGGGCGAACAAATAAAGGTTCATTTAAATAATACGTACCGTTCATTACTATTATACGAATACCGTCTTTTACCGATACATCTTTCAATCGGCGCAATTCTCTTGCTTTTCTCATCGCCATCTGAACAGTTGCCAGAGGGTTTGCTTTGGTTCCAACATTGGTATCTTTTCCGTTTGGAGAAACCCAAATCTCGGCCGCACTTGCCGAAAATATGGTACAAAATGTAAAAATGGACAGTAGTAGTTTAGTAAAAGTATTTAATCGCATTATTTTTATTTTTTAGCTTCTTTTTGTTATTAAAATTACAAGAGAGATAATTTAAAGTAATAAAAAATTTACATCTCCATTTTTTTTAACATTAATATTAAATATATGGCACAATTTAGCAGAACCGTAAAACATAAGTGTCCTGTACCCTCCTGCATTATCTAAATGATTTTCGGAATGTAATTTCATAACTTTTAACTTTTCTTTTGTGGTAAACGGCTAACGAACTATTTTTTATAGAATATTTTTTCATAGATTTGTGTAATCGATTACATTTAAGTTTTGATTTTTATGAAACCTATTTTTTTTCAAATTCATAAAAAATCATCCATCATTAAATAGATTCAGTAAACAAACGCTTTCCATTTATAATTAAATTTCAAATAAAATTCAATCAGAATGAAAACTAACCCAATTAACCTTTTACGCATTGCTCTGGTCTTTATGATAACCAGTTGTTCGCAAAACATGTTTGCCCAAAATTCAAAGTCATATGACACTTATAAAGGCATTGAATTTAAAATGGCTAAAGTCAACGAACCAATTATCCCAAAAAACACTGTAAATCTAAAAGACTTTGGTGCGGTAAATGGCGGCTATGTTTTAAATACTAAGGCTTTCGCCGATGCTATAGACGCGGTTTCGAAAAAAGGCGGTGGAAAAGTTATTATTCCTCCGGGAATCTGGCTTACTGGTCCTATTGTTTTAAAAAGTAATTTAGAATTACATGCCGAAACTGGAGCATTAATTAAATTTTCGACAGATAAAACTTTATATCCCATTATTGAAACCAGTTTTGAGGGTTTAAATACATGGCGTTGTATCTCTCCTATTTATGGTAAAAACTTAGTAAACATTGCTTTTACCGGAAATGGAGTTTGGGATGGTTCAGGCGAAGCTTGGAGACAAGTTAAAAAGAGCAAATTAACTGATGAACAATGGAAGAAGTTTGTGGCTTCGGGCGGAGTTTTGAATGATAAAAAGGACAGTTGGTATCCGTCTGAGCAGTATTTAAAAGGTTCTAAAGGCGCAGATCAAAATGTTCGTCCTGACTTAAAAACCAAAGAAGATTTTGAAGCTATTCATGATTTTCTACGTCCGGTTTTGGTGAGTATTCAAAACAGTAAAAGAGTATTGTTTGATGGTCCGGTTTTTCAAAATTCTCCGGCTTGGAACATTCACCCGTTTATGATCGAAGATTTAATTGTGCGAAACATAACTGTTCGTAATCCTTGGTTTTCTCAAAATGGAGATGGTCTTGATGTTGAATCTTGCAAAAATGTGATTATCGAAAATTCTAGTTTTGATGTTGGCGATGATGCTATTTGCATTAAATCAGGAAAAGATAAAGATGGTCGCGATCGCGGTGTTGCCTGCGAAAACATCATTGTAAAAAACAATATTGTATATCACGGTCACGGTGGTGTAACGGTTGGAAGCGAAATGTCTGGCGGTGTAAAAAACCTGCACGTTTCAAATTGTACTTTTATGGGAACTGATGTTGGTTTACGTTTTAAGAGTACGCGTGGACGCGGAGGAATCGTAGAAAACATCTTCATCTCAGATATTTTTATGACTGATATTCCATCTCAAGCTATTTCTTTTGATTTGTATTATGGTGGAAAATCTATTGCCGAAACTTTGGCTGAAGGTGGAAACACTGTAAGTACAAAAGCAGTTCCTGTAAACGAAGAAACGCCTCAATTTAAAAATATCTCAATTAAAAACATTACAATTAAAGGAGCTCAACAAGCTGTATTTTTACAAGGTTTACCCGAAATGAATCTGCAAAATATCGAAATCTCTAACTTAATTGCAAAAGCGGATAAAGGTTTTTCTATCATCGACGCAAACGGAATCAAAATTACCAATGCTAAATTAGATATCGCAAGCAGCAATGTATTCGAAATTTACAATGTCAAAAATATGTCTCTTAAAAATATTGAGTTCGATTCGACATCTGCAAAAGCAGTAAATATTAATGGTGAAGCAAATACTAATATTGAATTGATCTCGTCTCAAAATTTAGATTTTTCTAAAAGAACTACTGTTGGAGAAACGGTTCCTAAAGGTGCTGTGAAGTTTTAGATTTTAGATGTTAGATGTTAGATGTTAGATGTTAGATGTTAGATGTTAGATGTTTAAAAAAATCAGGCTGTTCATTCGAACAGCCTGATTTTTTTTGTCTATTTATTTTCAACGCCAAACCCGACAGGTTTTAAAAACCTGTCGGGTTTAATTGACACTATTTTTTTCTAGTTTTTGTCATTTCGACGAAGGAGAAATCACACTAGTAATTCAACAACTAAAATTGCCAATCTTTATATAATTTTGCGTGTGATTTCTCTCCCGAAGCTTCGGGATCGAAATGACAAACGATGTCACATAATATGAAAATCAAAATAAATATCTTATAAACTATAAAAAGAACTCGCATTCTTAAACCAAATCTTATTTTGATCTTCGATTGAAAGTTTCGCAATATAATCGTCTAGTGTTTTTACAACTTCAGTATAATCTGAAGCGACATTAAGAACCGGCCAATCTGAGCCGAACATTAAATTATCTACAGAGAAATTCTCGAAAATAACGTCTAAATACGGCTTTAAATCTTCGGGTTTCCATGACTTCCAATTGGCTTCGGTCACCATTCCGGAGATTTTGCAACTTACGTTTTCGTATTTTGAGATTTGCTCTATTCCTTTTTTCCACGAAAGAAAATCGCCCGATTTAATATCTGGTTTTGCAATATGATCGATCACAAATTTTTGTTCCGGAAAATCGTTTACCAGACTTATTGCTGCGGGTAACTGTCTATGAAAAATTAAAATATCGTAAGTATAATTGAATGTTTTTAAAGCTGAAATTCCGTTACGGAAATCTTCTCTAAACATAAAATCATTGGCTTCGCCTTGCACAACATGACGAAATCCTTTTAGCTTTTTATGCTTTGAAAAATGGCTTAATCGTTCTGCAATGTTTTTATCTCGAAGATCAACCCAACCTACAATTCCTTTTATAAAATCGTTTTTTGAAGCCAACTCGATCAAAAAGTTCGTTTCATCTTCAGATTGGCTTGCTTGTACCGCTACACAACCTGAAAACTGATTTTCCTGAAGCAAAGGCAAAAGATCTTCTGGCAAAAAATCCCGCTGAATCTTTTGCATTGAATCATCAATCCAACTATCGCGAACGGGATCAAATTTCCAAAAATGCTGATGTGAATCAATACGATTATTCATCTTTATTAATTTACATCACTAATTAAAGCACGATCTAAATGCACATATCCACCATCTACAAAAACAAATTGCCCTGTAGTGTGCGAAGAACGATCTGAAATTACAAAAAGTGCAGTATCGGCAATTTCCTCTGTTTTTGTCATTCTACTTTCAAACGGAATGCTTTTGTTGATTTTATTTAAAACTGTTTCTCCATCTTCCAAAGTTTTAATCCAATCTTCGTATGCAGGAGTATAACTTTCGGCAATAATAATAGCATTCGAACGAATTCCAAACTGAATTAAATCTACCGCCCATTCTCTGGTAAGTCCTAAAACTCCTCCTTTTGCAGCGGCATAACCAGATGTTCCGCCCTGACCTGTTAATGCTACTTTTGAACCTATATTTAAAATATTTCCTTTTGACTCTTTTAAGTACGGAAGCGCATATTTTACCAATAAAAAATAACTTACTACATTTAGTTTTAGCGAATTCATAAACTCTTCGTAGCTTGAATCTAAACCTGCACCATCGTTTACACCAACATTATTAATAACAGCGTCGATTCTGCCATATTTTTCAACAATCTTTTGTACTGCATTTTCGATTTCAACAGGATCTGTAACATCTGTTTGAACGAACAGAGCATCTATTCCTTTTTTCTGCAATGCTTCGGCATAACCAAAACCTCTGCTATTTCGATCTACCAGTACGGGAATTGCGCCTTCATCTGCCAATCTTTTAATAATGGTTTCACCTATACTGCCTTCTTTTCCGGCTGAACCAGAAACGACAACAATTTTATTATTTAAATTTAAATTCATTTCTTTTTTGTGTTAGAAGTGGCTTGTAAAATGTAAAATGTTTTTTTCTCTTGTGATATGTAAATTATGCGGTAAAAAAATATAAAATTTATCTAATTTCATATCTCACATTTGACTTTTTACATCTCACTTTTTACTAATTACTCAATCTCAATCAATGCTTTAATCACATTGTTTTTTGGATCAATCAAATTTCCAAAATCAGTAATCATTTCAGAGAAACTTGTTCTGTGGGTAATGTATTTTTTAGGATCAATTTTTCCGTTTTTAAGACATTCCATCACATATTCAAAATCCTGAATAGTTGCATTTCTACTGCTCATTAAAGTAGATTCTCTTTTATGAAAATCGGGATGACTAAACGTTAATTCACCTTTTTGAAGCCCAACCAAAACAAATCTTCCACCATGCGAAATGTAATTAAAAGCGTCGTTCATCACGTTTCTGTTTCCTGTGGCATCAATTACAACATTTGCCATATCGCCACTGGTAAGTTCTGCCAGTTTTGCGTTTACATTTTCGTTTAACGGATTAATTGTTGCATCGGCATTCAATTCATTTTTACAAAAACCTAAACGGTAATCATTGATATCCATTACAATAACTTTTGCTCCGGCAATTTTAGCAAACTGAATTAATCCAATACCAATTGGTCCTGCACCCATAACCAAAACGGTGTCATTTGGTCCAACGGCCGCTCTTCTTACTCCGTGCGCAGCAATTGCCAAAGGTTCAACCAATGCCAACTGGTCGTAATCTAATCCTTGACCATGCAATAAATACTGTTCCGGAATCGTAACATATTCAGACATTCCGCCATCAATATGAACTCCAAAAACTTTGATATTTACACAACAGTTTGTTAATCCATTGCGACAAGCTACACATTTTCCGCAATTAAAATACGGAATAAAAGTTACTTTATCGCCTGGTTTAAAATCTTCTGCATTTCCTTTTACATATTCTGCTGCTAGCTCGTGACCTAGAATTCTAGGATATTCAAAATAAGGTTGCGTTCCGCCAAAAGCGTGAATATCAGTTCCACAAATTCCTATTCTTTTTATTTTAAGCAATACCTCACCTTCTTTTGGCTCTGGAATTTCTTTTTCTTTAATTACAAACTCTTGCGGTTTTTCGCATACTATAAATTTCATCATTTGTTTTGTTTTAGATTACTTTTTATATGCTACAGCGGTTTGCTTACTTGTTCCTAAACCTTCAATACCAAGCTCTACAACATCACCGGCTTTTAAGTAAATTGGATCTGGCTTAATTCCTAAACCAACTCCAGGAGGTGTTCCTGTACTAATAATATCGCCAGGAAGCAAAGTCATAAACTGACTTAAATAATGCAATAAATAAGGAATTTTGAAAACTAAATTTAAGGTGTTGCTGTCTTGGTATTTTTTACCGTTTACAGAAAGCCACATCGATAAATTATCAACATCTTTTACTTCGTCTTTTGTCGCTAAAAATGGCCCAAGTGGTGCAAATGTGTCACAACCTTTACCTTTTGCCCATTGTCCACCACGCTCAATTTGAAATTCTCTTTCGCTGTAATCGTTCAATAAAGCATAACCCGCAACATAATCTAAAGCTTCGGCTTCTTCTACATAACTTGCTTTTTTACCTACTACAAATGCTAATTCTACTTCCCAATCTGTTTTTACACTATTTTTAGGAATAATAACATCATCATCAGGACCACATAAAGAAGTAGTCGATTTAAAAAAGATAATAGGCTCTGTTGGTATTGCTGCTCCTGTTTCTTTACAGTGATCTACATAATTTAAACCAATGCAAATTATTTTTGATGGTCTCGCTACCGGAGACCCTAAACGTACACTTGCGTCAACTTCTTGTAAAGTTGGATTTGCTTCTAAAGCTTTTTGCAATTTTTCTAAACCGTTTTCTTCGAAAAAACTTTCGTTAAAATCTGAAACGATAGAAGAAACATCATATCTTTTTTCACCAATTAAAACTCCTGGTTTTTCTTTTCCTACTGCTCCAAAACGTATTAATTTCATATATATTTTTTTAAGGTTCTGAGGTACTAAGTTTCTTAGTTACTAAGGTTTTCTTTGTTTACGTTAACAAACCTGACAGGTTAGTGAAACACTAGCTTAAAAGCTTAGTAACTAATAACCTTAGCACCTTTATTTTATTTTTTAGTTTAATACTTAATTTGCATTTTCAGACCTAACTGGTTTTATCCCGAAGCTTCGGGACTGTTAGATATCTTGGATCACTAAAATTCAAAGTCCACTAAAAACTTAGCAACTCAGTCCCGAAGCTTCGGGATAGCAACTTAGCCCCTTTTCTAGTTATTTAGTTTAATGAATCCTCCGTCAATTGGGTAATCGCTTCCGGTAATAAATCCGGCTTCGTCGCTACATAAATACAAGGCAAGAGTTGCAATTTCATCGGGTTTACCCATGCGTCCGATAGGTTGTGATTGAGATAATTTTTCGAACATCTCCGCTTCTTTTCCAGCATAATTTTTCGAAATAAAACCATCCACAAATGGCGTGTGAACTCGTGCAGGAGAAATCGAATTACAACGAATATTTTCGCCAATATAATCTCTCGCTACAGACAAAGTCATTGCCATTACAGCACCTTTGGCAGTCGAATAAGCAAATCTGTCCTGAATACCAACCCATGCCGCAATAGACGCCATATTTAAAATAACACCACCTTTTGAAAGTCGGAATTGTGGAATTGCAGCGTACAAACAATTGTAAACTCCTTTTACATTTACTTCCATAACACGATCAAAATCAGATTCAGAAGTTGTGTCAACTTTACCTACATTGGCAATTCCGGCATTATTAATCAGGATATGAATATTTCCTATCGCTTCAAAAGCAGCTACAACCTCTTTTTGGTTCGCCACATTACAAGCATGAGAAAATACAGTTCCTCCTGTTTTTTTAATATCCTCAACTGCTTCCTGAGCACTTTCGAGTGTCAAATCAAGAATGTGTACTTCTGCACCTTGCTTAGCAAATAGTGTTGCAATTGCTCTACCAATACCACTTCCGCCGCCAGTTACAACGGCCTTTTTATTTTGTAATGAAAACATTTTTATTCGTTTTTTAGTCTTTTATATAGTGTTGTAAATTTTATTAAAAAAAATAAATGTAAAAAACACAATTACAAAAGTAATTTTTAATTTTATATCTGAGATAAATTTTCATATGAATCTTCAAAAATGATCATACTTTAATATTTTATAACATTTTTTAGATCATTTGTAAAAAAACAATACACAGAATTAATAAACCGCAAAAAACAATTGTTAATAAATGTAACATGTATTGTGCAATTCAATCTTATTTCTATTTTTGTAATTGTATTTTTTACATTTATTATTTTTCAAGCTAAATCATCCAAATAAATTAAAATAAAAATGACGATACTTAAAGGGATAACCTGGAATCATACAAGAGGTTTATTGCCAATGGTTGCAACAGCACAGCGTTTTACAGAACTAAATCCTGATATTGAAATTACTTGGGAGAAAAGAAGTCTACAAGAATTTGCAGATGCCTCTATCGAAGATCTTGCAAAAAGATTTGACCTTTTGGTAATCGATCATCCTTGGACGGGTTTTGGAGCGCACACTAATGCCATCCTTCCCCTCTCCGATCATCTTCCGTCAGAATATATAAAAGATCAGGAAATTAATACCGTTGGACGCTCTTACGGAAGTTATGTTTTTAGTAACAAACTTTGGGCATTGCCTATCGATGCCGCAACTCCGGTTGCAGCGGCGCGATTGGATATTTTAGAAAAACAAGATTTAAAAGTACCTCAAACTTATGACGATTTATTGGCTCTAGCCAAAAAAGGTCTCGTTGCGTTTGCCGGAATTCCGGTCGATGTTTTAATGAGTTTCTATATGTACTGTTGCAGTTTGGGCGAAGCTCCGTTTCAAACGCAAGACGAAGTTATTTCTGTTGAAACGGGAACAAAAGCGTTACAACTTTTTAGAGAATTGGCGCAATTAATTGATCCGGCTAATTTTAACCGAAATCCAATTCAGGTTTACGAAGCAATGGTAAATTCTGATGAAATTGCTTATTGCCCTTTTGCTTATGGTTATTCTAATTATTCGAGAACGGGCTATAGCAAAAACCTGCTTCATTTTTACGATTTAGTACGTTTGAATGATAACCCTATGATTACTTCTTTGGGAGGAACTGGTTTAGCGGTTTCTTCATTCAGTAAACATATTCCGGAAGCAATTCGATATGCCGAATTTACTGGCTCATCGCAAGTTCAGCAAAATATTTTTGCAGACAACGGCGGACAACCGGGGCATTTACAAGCCTGGAAAAGCGAGCGAATTAATGCTTTAACGCACGATTATTTCAAGAATACTTTACCGGCGCTGGAACGTGCTTTTTTACGCCCAAGATATTCCGGACACATGTATTTTCAAGATCATGCCGGCGATGTAGTGCGCGATTATTTGATGAATGGAGGCAACGAAAAATTGGTTCTTGAAGCTATGAATTCGCTTTATGCGAAATCTTTAAACTTGCAGACTACATGAAACCATTAGAAGGATTAATTGTTTTAGAATTTTGCCAGTTTTTGGCAGGACCTTCAGCAGGATTAAAGCTTGCTGATTTGGGCGCACGCGTAATTAAAATTGAGCGTCCTGTAAAAGGCGAAGCGTGTAGACAATTGAGCATTAAGGATTTGTTTGTAGACGATAGCAGTTTGCTTTTCCATACGATTAATAGAAATAAGGAATCTTTTGCTGCCGATCTTAAAAATCCTGACGATATAATTTTAATTAAAAAATTAATCGCTCAGGCCGATATTATGACACATAATTTTAGACCGGGCGTAATGGAAAAAATTGGTTTGGCTTTTAATGAAGCTTTGGCAATTAATCCTAAAATAATATACGGAACCATTACGGGTTACGGTACAACTGGTCCGTGGGCAAAAAAACCAGGACAAGATTTATTACTGCAATCCCTTTCGGGTTTAAGTTATTTAAGCGGAAGAAAAAGTCAGGAACCCGTTCCGTTTGGTTTGGCTGTCGCCGATTTAATGTGCGGAAATCATTTTGTACAGGGAATTTTGGCTGCTTTACTTAAAAGAGCCAAAACCGGAAAAGGTGTTTTAGTCGAAGTAAGTTTGTTAGAATCTGTACTCGATGTACAATTTGAAGCCATTACTTCATTCTTAAATGATGGCGGTCAATTGCCAGAAAGAGGCGATGTAAAAGGAACGGCTCATGCTTTTTTGAGTGCTCCTTACGGTGTCTACGAAACTCAGAACGGTTATCTTTCTTTGGCAATGGGCGATTTACTTTTTATAGGAAATACGCTTGGCATTGATTTAAATGATTATGCTGATAAACATCTTTGGTTTGAAAAAAGAAACGAAATCAGACAAATTTTAGCCAATAAACTTCTCTCGCAAACAGCAGATTTTTGGATTGAATTGCTTCAAAAAAAAGGGATTTGGTGTGGAAAAGTTTTCAATTACGAAGAATTAGACAGTCAACCTTTTGTAAACGAATTACAGTTGAAACAAACCGTTAAAAATTCTGATGGTAAAACCTTAGTTACAACCCGAAATCCTATTCAGCTTGACGGAAATTATTTAACCAGTTCAAAAGCAGCTCCAAAAGTTGGAGAAGATAATCTCCAGATACACGAACAATTTTTAAAATAATAGAAATGAAACCATTAGAAGATTATTTAATAGTAGACTTTAGTCAGTTTCTTTCAGGCCCATCGGCTAGTTTACGATTGGCAGATTTGGGCGCACGCGTTATAAAAATTGAAAAACCGGGAACAGGCGATATTTGCAGAACTTTATATACGTCTGATTTAATCATGAACGGAGAATCATCTGTTTTTCATACCATTAACAGAAATAAAGAATCGTTTGCAATTGATTTTAAAGATCCATTAGAATTAGAAAAATTAAAAAAATTATTGGCTAAAGCCGATGTTGTAATGCATAATTTCAGACCCGGAGTTATGGAACGCGTAGGTTTAAGTTATGACGATCTTAAAACTATAAACCCAACGGTTATTTATGCTTCAATTACTGGTTTTGGAAATCATCCTGATTTAAAAGATTTACCTGGACAAGATTTGCTTTTGCAATCTTTAACGGCTTTAACATGGTTAAGCGGAAATCAAGACGATGGACCTGTACCAATGGGTTTATCAATTGTAGATATGCTTGCCGGAGCACATTTGGCACAAGGAATTTTGGCTGCTTTGTATCGAAAAGCAACACACAATATTGGCGCTTCTGTTCAAGTAAGCATGTTAGAATCGGCATTTGATTTTCAGTTTGAAACTATTACCACTTATTTTAATGATGGTGGCGAATTGCCCGTTCGAACTAAAACCAACAATGCGCACGCTTATTTGGGTGCGCCATACGGAATATACAAAACAAAAAATGGCTATTTAGCGCTCGCAATGGGTTCGATTCCTGTCTTAGCTACCCTGTTAAAATGCGAAGCGCTTTTAGCCTATCCCGAAAATAAATTTACTTTAAGAGACGAAATTAAAAATATTCTTGCCACACATTTACAAACGCAGGAAACACAATTTTGGCTGGACATTTTAGAACCTGCTGATATTTGGTGTGCCGGAGTTTTAAACTATCAGCAACTATTTGCCGAAGAAGGTTTTAAGGTTTTAGATTTTACACAAAAAGTAACAATGCTCGACGGTTACTCTTATGAAACTACGCGTTGCCCAATAAAAATTGATGGCGAATATTTTGTTTCTACTACAGGTTCTCCCAAATTAGGACAGGACAACGAGAAAATTATTAAAGAATTTATAGCTGTATAATGGATAAAATAAGAATCGCTGTTCGCAAATTTGATCCTTTCGAAAGTACGCTGCAAAAGCTATGGGATTTGTTTTGTCTTAAAAACAATATTCAGGTCGAAGCCGAAATGGTTCCGTTGGAATTGCACGAACTTTATGAAACTACAATTTTAAAAAAAGGTCTAAAACAAGGAAAATGGGATATTGCACACATCAATACCGATTGGATTTTTGATGCCGTACACGAAAAAGCGGTTGTTGATTTATATTCCTTTATAGCCGAAAATCCTCCAGAAAATTATCCACACGGTTGGCACAAATCGCTTTTGCAATTACAACAATTGGATAATGGCACGTACGGGCTTCCTTTTCACGATGGACCCGAATGTTTGATTTACAGAAAGGATTTATTCGAAAACGAAACTGAAAAAGAAAATTTTAAAAAGCAATTTGGTTACGAGCTTTCTACTCCAAAAACCTGGACAGAATTTACAGAAATTGCAACTTTCTTTAATCGCCCTGAGCAAAATCTATACGGCAGCATTTTTGCCAATTATCCAGACGGGCACAATATGGTTTTTGATTTTTGCCTGCAATTATGGACGCGTGGCGGATCTTTAATTAACGATAAAAATCAGATTTCTATTCATAGTGATGCAGCGGTTCAGGCTTTAGATTTTTATCGTAAAATCGTAAATGACAAAAATGCCGTTCATCCAAAATCTAAGGATTTTGGTTCTGTAGAAGCAGGTTTGGCTTTCGCCGAAGGACAAGCTGCAATGGCAATTAATTGGTTTGGATTTGCCTCGATGGCTGAAGTTATTGAAGAATCGAAAGTAAAAGGTAAAATTGATATTGCTCCTCTCCCATCTGATCCAAATCATAAAACAGCTTCGCTGAATGTGTATTGGTTGTATACAATTGGTTCCGGAAGCAAACACAAAAGATTAGCATATGATTTTTTACGATTTGCTACAACGCCAGAAAGTGACAAATTATTGACCATTGAAGGCGGAATTGGTTGCCGAAAATCGACTTGGAAAGATGAAGAAATTAATACTTTAATTCCGTTTTATCATAAATTGGAAATGCTTCACGAAAATGCGCTGACATTACCACAAACGCCAATTTGGCCAAAAGTTGCTGAATTTATCGATCATATGGTTTTAAAAGCTATAAATAGCGATATTCCCTCAGCACAATTATTAGAAGAAACACAAATTAATATTCAAAAAATAGAATAGACATGAATATTCCCTATAAACCAAAATTGCCCGAAACCAAACAACCAATTATCATTATCGGCGCAAGCGGAATTGTAAAAGATGCACATTTGCCTGCTTACAAAATGGCTGGTTTTGAAGTTTTTGGTATTACGAACAGAACCATTTCAAAAGCGCACGATCTTGCCAAAGAGTTTAATATTGCGCATGTTTTTGAAAATGTTGCCGAGGCAGTTAAAAATGCGCCATCAAACGCAGTTTATGATATAACGGTTTTACCTGATCAATATATTGAAATTCTGGAACAATTGCCTAATGGGGCTGCGGTTTTGATTCAGAAACCAATGGGAAATGATTTAGCACAAGCCCGAGAAATTGTGGAGGTTTGCGAACGTAAAAATCTAGTTGCGGCAATTAATTTTCAATTGCGTTTTGCTTCATTTGTAAGTGCTGCACGCTACATAATCGATCAGGGTATTATTGGTGACTTGTATGATTTTGAGTTTAAAGTTACTGTAAATACGCCTTGGGAATTGTTTCCGCTTATCAAGGAACATCCTAGATTGGAAATTCTTTTTCACAGCGTTCACTATATCGATTGCATCAGATCGTTTCTAGGAAACCCAAAAAGCGTAATGGCAAAAACGGCCAAACATCCGCTTAAAAAATTATCTTCTTGTCGTTCTACAATTATTTTAGATTATGGCGAAGATAAACATGTAGTAATCAATACGAATCATGATCATCATTTTGGACCTAAACATGAAGAAAGTTACATTAAATGGGAAGGTACAAAAGGCGCAATTAAAGCCAAAATGGGTTTATTGATGAATTATCCACACGGTTTGCCTGACGAATTTGAATATGCTTTGGCGAATGAAAATGGCGCGTACGAATGGAAAAAAATAGAACTTGAAGGTTCGTGGTTTCCGGAAGCTTTTATTGGTACAATGTCAAATTTAATGCGTTTTAAAGAAGGTTCTGAGACGCAATTACTCGCAAGTGTACAAGACGTTCTAGACACGATGAAAGTCGTTGAAGCCTGTTATATCAGTAATACCAACGGAGGCGTTTTATTAAGTTAAATGTTTTATGTGAGGTGTGAAATGTTATTTAGTAAAAGACCAAAAATAACTTAATAAGTAAGGCCAACTCACATCTAACCATTCACAATTTACAATTAAAAAAATATGTATTTCAAATCAACCTTTTTTGAAGATTACCAAATTGGCGATAAACGCGTCACTTTTGGTCGAACGATTACCGAAACTGACTTTGTGGTTCACGCAGGTCATACAGGAGATTTTTTCCCGCATCACATGGATGAGGAATGGTGTAAAACACAACCTTTTGGACAACGTATTGCGCACGGAACTATGGTTTTTAGTATTGGAATCGGCTTGACCGCATCCGAAATTAATCCCGAAGCTTTTTCGAAAGGTTACGATCGAATGCGATTTGTAAAACCTGTACATATTGGCGACACTATTCATTCTGAAATTACCATCTCAGAAAAAGGCGAAGCCAAAAAACCAGATATGGGAACTGTTACTGAACACGTTGAAATTATTAACCAAAGAGGTGAAGTAGTTTTGGTTTGTGATCATTTATTATTGGTTAAAAAAAATCTTTGATTTTTTTTAAGGTTCAAAGTGGCAGAGGTTCAAAGGTACAGAGGTTTCCTTCCTTTGAACCTAAAAAACTTTGCCCCTCTGCGCCTTTGAACCTTTGAAACTATTAACAAAAACTAACTATGCAAATAACCAACCAAATTAGCGATCAAAACGAAGTCGCTACAGAAAAAGTTCAGGGCAATAAATACCTTTTGCCTTTTATATTAATTACCAGTTTATTTTTCCTTTGGGGAATGGCGCATGGTTTAGACGGAATTTTGATTCCGCATTTAAAAAAAGCCTGTCAGCTTAATAACAGACAATCGACCTTAATTGATACAGCGATCTTTTTTGCTTATTTTATAATGGCAATTCCAGCGGGAATTATTATTAAAAAAATTGGATATAAAAATAGTATTATAACAGGTTTATTAGTTTTTGCCGCAGGTGCATTTTTGTTCGTACCGGCTGCTAATACTAGAACTTATGAGCTTTTTTTACTGGCTTTATTTATTATTGGTTGCGGATTAACGATTTTGGAAACGAGTGCAAATCCGTACGCAGCTATTTTAGGGCCTGCGGAATCTTCTTCGAAACGATTGAATTTAGCGGCTTCTTTTAATGGTTTGGCTGTAACATTAGCACCTTTGTTAGGAGGTGTTTTTATACTATCGGGAGTCAATCATACTCCAGAACAATTGGCTGCGATGACTGATGCTTCAAGAGCGGCATATTTGCTTGAAGAAGCTTCATCTGTAAAATTGCCTTATATTATTTTAGGAACTGTCTTGGTTTTGGTAGCCATTTTATTCTATTTCATGCATTTGCCTTCTATGAAATCTCAACCTACCGAAGCTGAAGTTAAACCTGGATTCTTCTCGGTTTTAAAATTTAAGCATTTAAGTTGGGCAGTTGTAGCACAATTTTTCTACGTTGGCGCGCAAGTTTGTATTACGAGTTTCTTTATTAGAATTGCACAAAAAGGTGCGGGTCTTGACGAAAAAACAGCGGCTTATTACCTTACGGCTTATGGCTTCTTGTTTATGGTGGGACGTTTTAGCGGAACTTTCTTTTTGAAGTTTGTTAAGGATTATGTTTTGCTTTCTATTTATGCTGTTTGCAGTATTTTATTGTGTTTGGTAGCGATTTACGGAACGGGAATTTATGTAATTTATGCTCTTGGCGGAATCGGATTTTTTATGTCGATTATGTTTCCAACAATCTTTTCTTTAGGATTGGTAGGTTTAAAATCAAATACTGAAACAGGTTCTTCATGGTTGGTTATGTCCATTGTTGGTGGTGCAATTCTTCCTTATGGAATGGGAACTTTAATCGATATGAAACACGATGATATTCAGGCGGGATATATCATTCCATTATTGTGTTTTGTTATTATTCTTTATTTTGGTGTTTTTGGACACAAAGTAAAGACTGTAAAATAATACTCTGATCTAAAAAACATAAAAAAGGGTTGAATCAAAAATATCTGATTCAACCCTTTTTTGCTTTTAAATCTTTTTAGAATCTAAATTTATATTATAACTCTTTTAAAACCTCAACATTATTAATTTATGATTTCTCTTTGATTTAAAAAGAATGTCTTAATACTCTTTTGCAATACTAAAACTATCCAGGTTCCTACAACAAACGGAAATGTTAATGGTATAAAATTGTACGTGTTCATAACAAAACTAACTACAAGAGACAAAGCCACGGCAACAAATGTCCATACTCCATCGATCGCTTTATTACCAGCGAAAACAATAGCACACAATACAGCATTGTAACTAAGCAGACCAGACATAATACTATCTGTAGGTGCATGATATAAACCTGCCAAAATACCTGCAATTAACGCTGCAACTAATCCGTAAAGCGCACGAATGGGTGAACTTACAAATACTCCAATAAAAAAGGCTGCACCTGCAAAAGTACTCCCCTGAAAGATAACCTGACCGTAACCTCTAAGAGCAAATGCAAAATCCTGCGATAAGACTGCATCACTCTTCAAATATTCTGATGCCGAAACTCCAATATTATTATTTAGTATGTAGATTAAAATCCAAGTGACTAGAATAAAAGGAAATGTAAATACGGGTATTTTTTTTACGCTAAACCAATGTTGTACAACTGCTGCCAATACTGAACCTATTATTACAGCTAACCAAACAAATAGATTAGATTCAAAATAAAACAAAAGCGCAACTCCTACCAAAGCGGGACTAAAACCATAAATACCTTGTGCGGTTTCGGTTTCATTAAAGCCTAAAAGTTTTGCGGTAATGGTACCAATAAAAACTGCCAGAAGTGCAGCAAAACCCATATGGAGTGATCCGTAAAAAATTCCGACGAAAAACAACAAACCGGTATAAGCGCTTTCCTGAAGCATAATTTGTCCTACACCTTTTAATAGTGTGATACTGAATGACAATTGTTTTTCCAATTTTTACTCCTTGATTAAATTTCCAGTTGTTCCTTTGGCTGTTAGTTCATCACTATTATTTACTTTTCCCTCACCAGTTTCTTTTAATATAAAACTAACTAAAATAGCTATAGCAATTCCGATAATCCAAAATGTACCTGCTTGTTGAAAGTGTAGTGCTTTATCCGTATTATCTGCCAAGGTTTTTCCAAATAAATGACTGAAAATTGGACTCAAAATAGTGGTAACTCCAAAAGTTATAAAATTTATAGCTCCGGTGGCACTACCTTTTACATTATCGGGATTTGCTTCTTTGATAATAGAATACGGAATCATTGCTGCTCCTGATCCAACTCCTAATAAAAACATACTAATTTTGGTTGGAAGTAATTCTGGAAAGTATAGCAATTGAACTAGGCTTAAAATCATGAATAATGCTCCGAACATTAATACTGGTTTTCGTTTTCTGATTTTATCTGTTATATAACCTAACAACGGACAACCAAATACCCAACCAAAAGCTACCATTGCACTCGAAATTGTTGCGGTATGAAAATCTAGAGCGCGATCTTTCTGAAAAAAATCGACTGCCCATGTCATTGCAAATATTGTAGTTGGTGCAAATAATAATCCCGAAATTATACCGCACAACCATGATTGCGGATTACTAAAAACAATTTTATAAGGACTTAGCAGACTTTGCTTTTTAGGAGTTACTGCTTCAATTTTTTCAGTTCTATTTGCAGGAGTTACAAAATAAAGTCCAAAGGCAACTATTATTGTGAAGACTCCAATCCACAACCAAAAAACGGTATTATCTATTCCTTTTTCGATCAATGGCCCTACAACAAATTGTCCTGCTGACCCGCCAAGCATTCCAAGACATTGGGTAAATCCTATTGCGGTCGCCAATGATTTTGCCGAAAATCCTTTACTGGCCAAATACACACAACCCGGAAATGCAAACGCACATCCCGCGCCTTGAAACAATCGCCCTGTAGTTCCGGCAACCTGACTTGAAATTAAAAATAGTAAACAACCTATTCCTAAAATAAGTGCCCCGGCAAAAAGTGAATATTTAGCACCAAATCTATCCAAGGCGATTCCGGCAATTAAACTACAGGTTGAATAGGTATAATAATAGGTGCCAATTATAGACACTAATCCTACCTCAGTTACAGAAAAACTATGCGAAAGTTCTGGAATCATTACTGCTGGCGCAGAACGTATTACATAATCTAAAAAATAAAACACTAAACCAAAACTCCAAGCAATGATATAATACTTGGTATACGACTTATTATCATTTGTATCCATCAAATCCATTTTTTATTAAAGTACAAATTTATAAACCTTCTTTTAGATGTTTGTAATTAGACTTAATTGTTTCGAAAACTTCGTCCATTTTTCCTCCAAGCATTAATTTGGTCATCGATTTTGCCATACCCGAAATTTGCGCCCAATCTACTTTTGGAGGCATTGCCAGTGCATTTGGGTTCGTAAAGACATTTAGTAAAACTGGGCCGTTAAATAAAAATGCTTTTTCGATGGCATCAACAACTTCTTCGGGTTTATGAACGTTTATACCTTGAAATCCCATTGCCTGAGCAATTAAACCAAAGTCCGGGTTTACCATATTGGTTTCATTATCGGGTAAACCGTTAACTTCCATTTCGAGCTTGACCATTCCTAAAGCGCGATTATTAAAAACAATAATTTTAATGGGTAAATTGTATTGATGAATGGTTGCCAAATCGCCCAAAAGCATTGATATTCCGCCATCACCACACATTGCAATAACTTGTTTTTCCGGATGTGATAAAGCTGCACCAATGGCCATAGGCATTGCGTTTGCCATTGAACCATGATTAAATGAACCTAACATTTTTCGTTCTCCAGTACCTTTAATAAAACGGGCTCCCCAAACGCAAGTCATTCCTGTATCTACCGTAAAAATGGCATCTTTATTGGCTAATTTATCGATAATATGAGCAAGGTATTCTGGCTGAATGGTATCTTCTCCTCCATTATCATCAATGTAAATGTTCATGTTTTCTTTTACACTGCTGTAGAACTTAAGTTGTGCTTGTAAAAAACTATCATCTTCTTTTACATTTAATAATGGCAATAAAGCCTCTATGGTATGTCCAACGTCTCCACATAAACCAAGATGAAGGTTAGCTCTTCGTCCTAAACGTTCTGTACTTGTGTCTATTTGAATGATTTTATTGTTTGTGGGCATGAATTTGTCGTACGGAAAATCAGTTCCTAATAACAATACTAAATGCGATTCGTGCATGCTATGATATGCCGATGGCTGACCAAGCAAACCTGTCATTCCAATTTCGTTAGGATTATTGGGCTGAATGCTCATTTTTCCTCGAAAAGAATATCCTACAGGAGCTTTTATGTGTTGCGATAATTGCACGACCTGATCGTGTGCTTTATCAGATCCAATTCCGCAGAACAAAGTTATTTTTGTACTCTCGTTTATAACATTTGCTAATTGTTGCAATTCAAAATCTGAAGGTCTGATTACTGGATTGCATTTAAAAAATTGGGTAGATATATTGCTTTCAACGGCTTTTAATTGAGAAACATCGCCCGGTAAACCAATAACTGCTACACCTTTTTTGCCCAATGCGTGTTGTATTGCTGTTTGTATAATTCGTGGCGCCTGCTCTGCGGTCATAATCATTTGATTGTAACAACTGCAATCATCAAAAAGTCGAATGGTGTTGGTTTCCTGAAAATAATCCATTCCCATTTCGTCTGTATTAATTGTCGAGGCTATGGCTAATAATGGTACATGAGAACGATGCGCATCATACAAACCGTTGATTAAATGTACGTGTCCAGGACCACAACTTCCGGCGCAAACTGCAAATCCGTCAAGTTCTGCCTCTGCTGCAGCTGCATACGCTCCTACTTCTTCATGACGTACATGAATCCATTTTATTTTGCCATTTCTGCGTATTGCATCATTAAAATGATTTAAACTATCTCCGGTAACTGCATACACGCGTTTTACTCCGGCTTCTACTAACATATCAACTAATTGTTCTGCTACTATCTTACTCATGAAATCTTTTTTTAGAATTAATACTTTTAGTGGTATTTATGGGTTTTGAATTCTTTATCGTATTGGATTTTAAAATTTGAGTACACAAGTTTCTAAAAGCTTAAAAGAAGTGTGCTTTTAATTAAAACAGAAAACTATAAAATTGATTTTTGCTCCAACTTATTTTCTATTTCCTGAGAATTACTTTTGGACAATATCTCTCGATCTGTTACCAACAAACCTTTGGTACCATCCCTTTCACAAAAAACGCCATAGATTATAGCTTTAAACTTTGGATCAGGATCATCAAAATGATACATCTGTTGCACTTGAAATTCATTCAAATTGATTTTGTCTTTACTATTTCTAACTTTTAAACAATCCTTTTTTAGAACAAAATTTTTGTTGTATCCTTGACAAATCAAACCTTCTAAAGCTTCTGTTAAGTTATTATATGGATTCATTTTGAGATTGTTTTTTAGTTTAATGAAACATAGAAAAATTTATGTATTGAATTTTATTTTGCAGTATTCTAAGTTAATCAATTATTTTCATTCCCTTTTCTCTAGCGTCTTTTTTAACTTTTTAATAATTTTAAAATCAATATAAATCATAAAAAAAAGCCTTCATAAATGAGGCTTTCCTTAACTTGTTAAATTTTTAATTAATGACGATCGTCGCGAGAATGCTTTTGATCTTTATTAGAATTTCCTTTTGAGTGCTTGTTATCATTTTTTGAATACTCTTTATTCGGTTTTTGTCTATTATCAGATTTATTATTTTTCTCTGGTTTGTTTCCTCTATTTTTTTGAGGTTTTCCGTGATATCCTTTTGGATAATTAGCTCTGTGTTTGTTATGATATGTATAAGGTGCATCTCCTTTATAATCATTTAAAACTACTTTATAACCTCCGTACAAATCATATTGTCTGTATCTTTCCGGAAGTCTGTTTTGACGCATCCATTTGCCGTTGTTATCATAAATGTACTGGCTTTTAGCAACGTCATAATATATATCGATATCTGGTAAATAATAATATCTGCTATCATCATTTCCTTGTGGTCCCCAATTTGGAGGAGTTCCAATGTTTACATTTATCGAAACTTGTGCGTGAGCAAAAACACTCATCAAGAGTATTAGTGCAATTCCTATTTTTTTCATTTTTAGTGGTATTAAGTATTAATATTATTTTAATACTAAGCGAAAGTAGTGCCAATAATCTGGCTTATCATACGCAATATACAGAACGACTACCATAATCGACGAATACGCCTTTTAACCCGACATAAACTTATTTAATAAAAAAACGCCTCAAATATTTGAGGCGCTTTTTGTCCTTAACAATTTTAATTTACCTGAGATTATTTTTCGTTTAAAAATGGCATTAACCTTACTATTTATCAAAAAATGCATTAATAAGTTTTTGATTTTGTATTTGGTGTAATGTAACCGCTTTTTTTCTTTCCTGCTGGTCAAAGTTCCTATTACAATTGGCAACTCGGCATTGTCGCCATGAAAGTCTACAAAAATAATATCGCCTATTTCAGGAATTATATGAGCACCTCTTTCATCGCCTCCGTAGTTTTGTAATAAGGGTCATCCAGAATAGTATCCTTTATTTTATCTAATCCTTAAGATGATTCTTCATTATTTAGAAGCAGTTATAACCGCCATATATATGGTTTAAAACATCATGAAAATTATCTCCTTTGTAATCTACAAACATTTCATAAGAGTTATTATCCATATAAAATCGAGTTTTATAATTATCTATTATAAAACGATTAGAATACATTTCTCCCGTTTCCTTATTTTTGATTTTAGGTTTAATTGAAATTTTTAAACTTTTATAGTATTTAATAATTTTATCTATACTTGTAAAATCAGCTATATCTTTTCGAGATTTATCAATAGAGTCTACAATTATATCTTTGTATAAAAGTGTATCATTTCTAAAAAGATAAGTTATAATCCTATTATTTAATTTATTTTTAAGATAATCTCTATTTCTTTTTTCTTTGATTGAATCCTTTCTGTAAAAATGCCATAATTGCGTTGGACATAATTTACCTTCTTCATTTTTTACAGGTTTCACATTTGAATACATATCAAATTTGATAACATATTTGAAACCTCCATTAATTTTATCATCTTCATCAGGAGTATAGACAGATGAGTATTTATAAAATCCATTATCTATGAGCTCCTTTTGCGTTACAACTTTATTCAGGTAATGATTAATTTTATCTTTTTTATTACAAGAAACTAGCATTACTAATATTAGTATTAAGAATATTATTTTTCTCATTTTGTTGTTAATTTTATTCCATAATCTTCTAATTCTTTTAAAATATCCTTGTTTTCTTTATAAGGAGCAGGATATGTCAATTCCTGAGGAGATATATAACCATTAGTGTTTTTTCGTTCATAATTTTCAACTTTGGTTGTTTGATCCAAATAAACTGGTCCTTTTATAGGATGAGTATATTCTGCAAGACTGAATCTTGGTTCTGCGCTTAATGCTAGTCCCAAAATTTTCATTGCTGTGTCTGCAATTATTGGTGCTTTACCTGGTATGAAACCTACGGATGATGTTGTTATTCCTAACAAGCTTAAGGTTTTATTTAGTTCATCACGGTTTTCTGCAACCTTTAGATTTGTATAATTGACATCGGTTCTACGGTTGCACAGTGATGCCTGTTTAATATATTCATGAAATTTTTTAAATACATAAATTTTTCCAGTTCTAAAGGTCACGGTTTTATTTTCTAAAATATCCCTATGCAATTCTTTAGCATGTATACAGACTTCTTTTTCTTTTCTTATTTTATATGAAGTATCAAGAAGATGTCTCTTTTCGGAGTAATCATAAATCAGTTTAAATTCTGTCAGTACTTTTTCGCCTTTCACTATTTTGCCTTTATTATCCATATAAATAGTTAAAGCACTTAAATAACATTTTCTTGGAACTTTGTCTATTGTAATATCTTTTGCAGAATCTGTAAAACATTTATTCAATTCTAATGAGGTTAGCGCTGTAATACAGTGCACTAAATTAATATCACCACTTTTAAAAACCATATTTACACTTTGTGTATAATACGCTCTAGATAATTCTCTAAATTGATATTCTTCCCAAGGTTCTGGCACTTCGTCTGGTTCGTAATTGCCTAAACTAATTGATGTTCCCATTTTTTATAATTTTTTGTGTGCTGTTTAATTCTATATTTCCGTATGTGGCGACTAACTTTATAGTCTCGCTAGTTTTTTCTATTTCTTTTGCTAAAACAACATGTCTTTTGTTTATTTTTAGAATGCTATTTTTGGCGTTTTTTATAATAGCCATAATTTTTAAGATTTAGTTGAAATTGCTGTTTTCTCCACTATTGGCATGAATTGTTTTTGAAGCTTTTAGTGTCATATCACCATTTGTAGCATTCAAGTTAATCTTTTGTGCAGTTTCAATATGTTCAGCTGAATTGATGGTTATTTTTTTATCAATAAGTTCCATTTTCTCATCGCCTTTTTCTATAATATTTCCTTCTGCTTTTATAAGAATATTATTTCTTGCTTCTTGGTTTATATTACTTCCTGCATCAATACCAATATTTTCTTTAGCTTCAATTTTTACATTTCTTCCAGCTGTAATAAAAACATCCTCACCAGCTTCAAGCTCTATATTTTTAGGCGCTTTAAATTTTATATTTCCATCACCATATAATACCGCCAAAGTTTGTCCCATTTTACTTTCTATGGTAATGTCGCCTTTATTATCATCTAAGATTAATTTGTTACCACTTCTGGTTTCTAACACCTTCAAATCATTATTTGGTGTACTGTAACCACTTTTTTCTTTCCCGCTGGTCAAAGTTCCTATTACTATAGGCAACTCGGCATTGTCGCCCTGAAAGTCTACAAAAACGGTGTCGCCTATTTCAGGAATTATATGGGCGCCTCTGGCATCGCCTCCGTATTTTTGCAATAACGGAATGTAAGGTGTAGTTTCGCCTTTGGCTTCTTGCCAAGGCATTTGTACTTTTACGCCACTTAGTCCGTCTGGGTCTGCGTTTGCAATTACAACTGCGGTTTGGCTTTTGCAATACGGCACTAAATCTGGGTTTGTTTCTGGCGAAAATACTGCACCGCTAATATTTACAGCGGTAAATTGGTTTTCGTAGCCACCGCCGTCATCGCAAATATGTGTTATTTGGGTGACGTTATACGAACTTTCAAGCCATTTGTCGACTCCTGTAATTCTAACATTACCTCCTACTGTAATACCCGGAACTTCACTCGAGGCGTTTATCTCCATCATTTTACCCATCGAGGCACGAATTTTGTTTTTTGAATACTCTTCAAGACTACTATTTCCGCTACCACCAACTGCATTTTGATTGATTTGTATGGTGGTTTCTTTATTAAAAACCTGATTCGACTTGTTGATATAATTTTGATGTGCGCCGTCGGTTTCGTTTCTATATTCTAAGGGGTTATCTGCAAAGAATTCTCCGGATCTATTGTCATTTTCAAGAACTTTAAACAAGGATGGAACTAATTTCATATCATAATAAAAATTATGCATGTTGATTCCGTATGCTAATTTTGGTACCACACTACTACCTCCGTACCCAAGAACCATCTTGTATCCATTATCAAAAAACCATTGTCCGTGACGTTTCGACAAACGGTTCAGAAATTCAAAATCGCTTTCGTTATACTGAACGGTGTATGCTAATTTTTCTTTAAAAAAAGGCTGAATATCCAAATCAATATCATATCCTGTTTTAATTTTACTTGCTATATCTGCTATAGTCATTTGAGTAAAAGAGTTTGTTTGCGCACCGTTATCTAAAATTATAGACCTGCTAAATCCTTGAATCAGTATGGTTTCTTCTATCTCATTTACTCGCGATTTTGTTAACTTTATGTTTGTTACAATTCCGCTAAACTGCAGGATATAATCATTAGGATTGCTTATTATCATTAGATCATCAAGCCCGGGTAATGGCTTAATATCAATGCTTATTTTTTCGCCAAAATAACGTTGAGAAACCGGCATTGCACTTTCGAACTCGCTTACGAGCAAATCTTGTCGTACTTCAATCGAAAATGTATGATGATCGTGTATTTTTTGGACTATTTGTAAATTGCTGAAATTATTAATAATCGTTTCACCAATTTTTATTGTGGTTACTGTTTGTAAAGCCATTTTTTAGAAGTTTTTATTTTTTAAGAATTTTTCCAATTGTTTTCAAATAAGGTGTTCCCTATTTTCATTTCATTGGAGGTAATTGTAATCTCTGTTCTCATTGGAACGGATCCTTCACTGCGAAAACTTTCGTGATAGGAAATACAATATCCATTCTTAAAAACCACATTCTTCATGGTGCTCATGGCATCTCTTCTAAAAAATTTAACTTTTCCGTCCTTTACACTGGTATTCGAAACCATCCAATCCGAAAACAAATCTGTTTGTGTACTTTCGACAATTAGTCTAATTTGTCCGCCTTTTGTTTTATTAGATGGCTTTCCGTTATTGTCGATACTTTGAGTAAAAGTGACGTCAAATTCTAAAACATTGAACGTTTCATTGTCTAATTCTAATTTTGCTAAAAAACTCATATATGTAGGTATTGATTATGCATTAAGTTGTACATAATTTTTATAACCTTAATCGATTAGAAAAGTGGTATTTAAGTAAATAAAATAGTATATAATTTAGTTGTGAATATAGCGAATATTTTTAAATGTAAGAAAAATATTAATTTAATATTCATAAAAATAAAAAACCCCGAAAGTCAATAATAGCTTCCGAGGTTTAAGGCCCAGTTTTCACTGAACAAGTATATTGCAAATTTATAAATATTTTCTTATAAAATATTATTTTTTAATAAAAAAAAACGCCTAAAATATTTGAGGCGCTTTTCGTTTTTAACAATTTTAATTTACCGTAGATTTAATATCTATTTCCATCCACCACCCAGAGCACGATACAAATCGACTACTGCTTGTAATTTTTGTAAATTATCGTTAACACCACTTAATTGTGCTGCTAAAAGGTTTTGTTCTGAAGTTAATACATCTGTATAATTGGTTGCAGAACTATATTCTAAAAGCTGTTGTGTAAAATCTACTGCTTTTTCTAATGCTTCAATTTGCTTTTCTCTTGAATCTTCTTTGTCAACAGCCATTTCGTATGCATATAAAGCATTCGAAACTTCCTGACCTGCTACTAAAAGACTTTGTTGAAAACTATTATAAGCCTGAACTTGTTTTGATTGTGCGTTTGTTAATCTTGCTTTGTTTATTCCCTGATTAAAAATTGGTTGTGTTAATCCTCCAATTAAAGAATAAAATATAGAATTATTAAAGAAATTCTCTAATTGCAAAGTCGATAATCCGCCACTTGCTGTAAGCGTCAAACTTGGATAAAAATAGGTTTTAGCCATGTTTGTGGTTTCAAAAGCTGTTCTGAAATTAAACTCCGCCTGACGAACATCCGGACGATTTTCTAACAATTGAGCCGGTAAACCTATAGCAATTTTTTCAGGAATTACCTGATCTCCCAAAACTCCTCTTTCGATTGGACCGGAAGCTTGGCCTAACAAGATATTAATGGCGTTTTCGGTCTCACGAATATTTCTTTTCAAATCTGGAATCAAAACCTCTGCAGCATGTTGGTTTGCTTCACTTTGTACTACTGCAGCACCGGTTACAATTGCTCCTTCTTTTAGGGCTTTTATAACCTCAACATTTTTAATACGACTTGCCAATGTTGCTTTTGTAATTTCTAATTGTTTATCATACGATATCAATAAAAAGTAATTATTGGCAATATCTGAAATTAATTGTGTTTGCACGGCTTGTTTTGCAGCATCTGTAGAAAGGTAAGTTGCCAAAGCTGCTCTTTTAGAACTGCTTAGTTTTCCCCAAATATCAGCTTCCCAAGAAGTACTTAAACCTAATTTATAGGTTGTAGTTAAGGTATTAATATTAATTCCCGGAGGAAAGTTTAATGCCGCTACTGATTGCTTGTTACGTGTTGCATTTGCATCTACATTTAAAGTTGGATAATAAGCCAACTTGGTTTGACGTAATGTAGCACGCGCCTGCACGATGTTTTCGATCGCATTTTTTAAATTCAAATTCTGATCTAATCCTTTTTGAATTAAGGCATTCAGTTTTTGATCTTTAAAAACAGTTTGCCAAGGCATATTGGCAATCGTAGTCGAATCGGCAGAAGCCTGATCTCTATACAACTTATCCGTCTCAATTGTCGATGGACGTTCGTATTTCTTAGTAATCGAGCACGCACTTAAAAGTGCGGCTGTGATTACTATAAGAATATATTTATTTGAACTATGAGTCATTTTTTCTTAATTAAATTATTACTCTTTATGAGCTTCTATTGCAAGTGTTTCGTCTTCGTCGTCTCCTTCGTCATCATAATTTTCTTTAGGCGGACCACTCACTCTTTCTTGCAATGTTTGAAAAATAATGAACAATACAGGAATAACAAATACTCCTAAAATGGTTCCTATTAACATACCTCCAACAGCTCCTGTTCCAATAGATTTATTTCCAACGGCTCCTGCTCCAGAAGCAAACATTAAAGGAACAAGTCCTAAAATAAAGGCAAAAGAGGTCATTAAGATTGGTCTTAAACGCGCTACTGCTCCTTCGACTGCTGCTTGTACAACTGGCATTCCTTTACGCCTTCTGTCCAGCGCAAATTCGACAATCAAAATACCGTTCTTCGCCAGCAATCCAATCAACATGATTAAGGAAATCTGTAAATAAATATTACTGTTTAATTTGAATATGATCGAGAACAAATATGCTCCGGCCAATCCAAACGGAATAGAGAATAAAACGGCAAATGGTAAAATGTAACTCTCGTATTGTGCACTTAATAAGAAGTAAACGAATACCAGACATAATATAAAGATGAAAATAGTTTCACTTCCTGATGCTAATTCCTCACGCGTTAATCCAGAGAACTCATAACCATAACCGGCAGGTAATTCTTGTGCGGCAACTTCCTGAATTGCTTTAATCGCATCTCCCGAACTATATCCAGGGTTTGGAGCTCCAGTTATTGCAATAGAAGAGAAAAGGTTAAATCTTGAAATAGATTCCGGTCCAAAAACTCTGGTCATTTTTACAAACTCTGTAATTGGCGCCATTGTTCCAGAACTGTTTCTCACAAAAATCTTATTCAGTCCTTCTGTATTTGTTCTAAACTCTGGAGAAGCCTGAATCATTACACGGTATTGTTTTCCGAATTTATTGAAATTCGATGCATACAATCCACCATAATAACCTTGCATTGTCGACAAGATCGTATTTACGGGAACTCCAGCATCTTTTGCTTTTGCCAGATTAATATCCATCATGTATTGTGGAAATCCTGGGTTAAAAGGTGTTGTTGCATATTGTATTTCCGGACGTTTAGACAATTTTTCTAAAAAGTCCGTATTCACTTTAAAGAATTCTGCTGTAGTATGTCCTCCTTTATCCTGCAATTGGAATTCGAATCCACCACTTTGTCCAAATCCCTGAATTGTAGGTGGCGAAATAAAGAAGATGTTAGCTTCACGTATTCCACTTGTTTTGGCAAAAAGCTGACCAATTACATCGTTAACGCTTAAATCACGTTTTTCCCAAGTTTCTAATTTTATAATAACCATACTGTAAGCACTACCTGCTCCAGCGGTAAAGTTTTGTCCTACGATTCGAAGTGTATTTTTAACTCCTGGAATTGTTTTGGCAATACTGTCTACTTTTTTAGCAATTACATCAGAACGTTCCATAGAAGCTGATGGCGGTAAACTAATGTTGGCAAAAACGGTACCTTGATCTTCTGCAGGAACGAAAGCAGATGGTGTAGTTTTCATCATATAAAATAATGCTGCACCGGCTACCACAATTGAGCCTAATACAATCCATTTTTTTACTGAAAGAAACTGAACCGAACGTTTGTATCTACCCGTAACATTATCAAATGCAACGTTAAACGAGGTATAAAATCTTTGTAAATAGCTTTTATGTTTATGATCGTCTGCGTGTGGTTTTAAAAGTAAAGCACACAATGCAGGACTTAAAGTCAAGGCGTTAATTGCCGAAAGAATAATCGCAACCGCCAATGTAATACCAAATTGTTTGTAGAAAACTCCTGTAGAACCCGTAATAAAAGTTACTGGAATAAATACAGCAGCCATTACAAGTGTAATCGAAATAATCGCTCCCGAAATTTCGTCCATCGCATCAATAGTAGCTTTCTTCGACGATTTATAACCATGATCTAGTTTGGCATGCACGGCCTCGACGACTACAATGGCATCATCGACCACAATACCAATGGCAAGAACCATTGCAAAAAGCGTTAGTAAGTTAATCGTAAACCCAAACAAATTCAGGAAGAAAAATGTTCCTACAATAGCTACCGGAACTGCGATCGCCGGAATTAAGGTTGATCTAAAATCCTGAAGGAAAATAAATACTACGATGAAAACTAATATAAAAGCTTCGATTAAAGTATGAATTACTTTTGAGATAGAAGCATCCAAGTTTTCGTTAACGTCAACAAGAATTGTATATTTTACTCCTTTAGGGAAAGTCTTTGCTGCTTCTTCAATAAGCTTTTTTGAGTTGATGATTACATCACGTGCATTAGATCCCGGAGTCTGGCTAATCGCCATAGCCGTAGATTCGATACCATTTGTTTTGGTTGTCGAAGCATAACTAAGTGAACCTAGTTCTACCTTGGCAACATCTTTTAATCGTAACAATTGTCCGTTTCCAACAGATTTAATGATAATATCTCCAAATTCTTTGGCACTTGTTAAACGACCTTTATATTTAATTACGTATTGAAAAGCCTGATTTCCATTCTCACCAAATTTACCTGGTGCTGCTTCGATATTTTGTTCTGCTAATGCAGCCGAAATATCACTTGGAATCAATTTGTATTGTTGCATTACATCTGGTCTTAACCAGATTCTCATCGAGTAATCGTTTGCTCCAAATACGGTTACATCTCCTACTCCAACTACACGCTGAATTTGTGGAACAAGGTTGATCTTAGCATAATTTTGAAGGAAAGTCTGACTGTAGGCATTACCATCGCTGTATAAAGAGAAAATCAACAAGTTACTACTCTGACTCTTTGTTACAGTTACACCGGCCTGAGTTACCTCTACAGGTAATAAACTGGTAGCTCTGGAAACTCTGTTCTGAACGTTTACCGCTGCTAAGTCAGGGTTTGTTCCTACTTTAAAGAAGATTTTTATAGAAGCGTTACCATCATTTGTTGCTGTAGAGGTCATGTATGTCATGTTCTCTACACCATTAATTTGTTCTTCAAGCGGAATTACAATACTTTTTAATACTACATCTGCATTGGCTCCTGTATAACTTGCTGAAACGTTTACTGTTGGTGGTGCAATATCTGGATATTGAGAAATAGGCAGTTCAATCAAGCCTAAAACACCCAGGATGACAATAATAACAGATATTACTGTCGAAAGTACAGGTCTTTGTATGAATTTTTTAAACATTTTTTTCTTATTTTAAGTCTGCGTAAACAGTTTCGGCATTTTGATTCTGAGGTTTAATCTCGCTTCCATCTTTTAATGAAGCTACTCCTTCTAATACAATTTGATCGCCTGGTTTTAAACCACTTGTTACAACATAATAGTTTCCTGCAGTATTCTCAAGTACGGTGATATTGACATTTTTTGTTTTACCATCTTTCCCAACGGTTACTGCGAAAATTTTATCCTGAAGCTCGAATGTTGCACTCTGAGGTACTATAATTACGTCTTTAACTTCATTTGGAATTCTAACTGTTGCACTGCTTCCGCTTCTAATAATTCCTTTTGGATTTGGAAAACGAGCTCTAACATTTACTGAACCAGTTTCTGTATTGATTAATCCGTTTACAGTTTCTATATTTCCTTTTTCACTGTAAATAGAACCATCAGAAAGAAGTAATGACACTGCAGGTATTTGTTTAATTTTCTGCGCCATTGAAGCTCCTGAACCTGATTTTTCAGTAAACTTTAAAAACATTTTTTCATTCACGGCAAAATAAGCATATACATTTCCTATGCTTGATACGGTCGTTAATGGTTCTGTAGTATTAGAACTTACTAAACTTCCTAAACGAAACGGAATTGAACCTACAACTCCATTTACTGGACTTGTTACAGTAGTATATCCTAAATTTACTTTAGCATTTACTAAAGCTGCATTTGCCTGCGCAAGTGTTGCTAAAGCTGATTCGTAAGTATATTGAGCAGATTCTAAATCATACTTGCTAATGATTCCTTTTTCTACAAGAGGTTTTACTTTGTTTACCGCAAGTTTTGCAGAACTTAAATTTGCCTGAGCACTTTTTATACTTGCTGTTGCCGTACGAACTTCTTGTTCGTATTCTGGAGCATTGATTTTAAACAAAGGTTGTCCGGCCTTAACGACTGCACCTTCATCTACAAAAATCTTATCAATGTAACCTTCCACCCTTGGTCGGATTTCAATGTTTTGCTGTCCCTGAATACTCGCAGGAAAGTCTGTATTTAAAGTTGCTGATTTTTGCTGTAAAGTCAGCGTTTTATACTCTTTAACTTGTGGTGCACCTCCGGCCTGAGCCGACTTGTCGTTTTTATTACCGCAAGATGCGATCATAACAGCTACTGCGAGAATGCTTAAAAAGGATTGCTTATTCATTGTGAAAAATGTGTAATTATCAATTTATATGTGAACAAAAGAACTAAAATATCTTAAACGAAAAATTTTCAATAGACGAAGGGCATAAGACAATCGATAGATGTAACATAAGAACCGATGGAACTTATTCTACTTTAAATATGTATTTTAAAAAAGGCTCGTCGGCTCTAAAATGGTTTTTAGAGGTTCTAAGTCTATTTTGGGCGATTGATTTTATATTATGTATAAATATAATGTAATATTGTCATTAAAAATAACAATTAACAATGTCACCAACCTTTTTCAAACCTTATATTCACGCCGGATTACATATTCTGGGATGGTTATTATTAGGCTTTACGCTGTTATTTTACATACCCTTGACCTGGAATATTGTGCTTCCAATAATCTTTTGGATATGGCAATCTATAGTCTTGTTTTTTATGATTGTCATTTTTTATTCTAATGCCAAAATAATAGTTCCAAAAACCATTATTAAAGACAATATAAGTCCGTTTTTCTTGTGGGCACTTTTTATCATTTTTGCCATGCAGCTTGTTGCATATGTTTATAATATCAATACTGATTTGCACAGTAAATTGGCAGAAATTCTAGGTTTTAAAAAGTACCGAAATGATTATTTTGACAATTATGTTTTTACAATAACGTTATTGGTTCTTGGTATTAGTACCAGTTGGGCAATGTTACATCACTGGCAAAAAGCTGCACAGCATAAACAAAAGCTGGAACAGGATAAAACAATGGCAGAGTTGGCAATGTTAAAAGCACAAATTAACCCACACTTTTTCTTTAATTCTCTTAATAGTATTTATTCGCTTACTTATAGTAATATCGAAGATTCCCGCAAGGCCCTTCATACCTTAAGCCGTATGATGCGGTATTTACTTTACAGCACCGAAGGAGAAAGAACTACTTTATTAAAAGAAGCAGATTTCATGAAAGATTTTATAGCTTTGATGAAACTCCGTGCCAATAGTAAACTAACGATAACAATAGATATTCCCGAAAAAATACACGATTATCCAATTGTTCCAATGTTGTTATTACCTTTAGTCGAAAATGCTTTCAAACATGGTGTACATGCAACAGATAAAAGTGAAATTCATATTACACTGAAGCAAAAGGATGCCAATCTTGAATTTGAAGTAGAAAATACTTTTTTTGAAAAAACTACGACTACAGATCAAGGTGGAATTGGATTAACGAATACAAAACGCAGGTTACATTTGATTTATCCTAACAACCATGTTATGACGGCGGGTATTGACCAAAACGGAAAATACAAAGTAAATCTGCAAATAACTCTTGAACAATGACGGTATTAAAATGTATAGCAGTAGATGATGAACCACTAGCTTTAAGGCTGGTGGAAACCTTTATAGAACAAACGCCATTTTTGCAATTGGCATGTAGTTGCGATAATGCTGTCGAAGCTATGAGTTTAATTCGCGAACAACAGCCAGACATTGTTTTTTTAGACATAAACATGCCCAACTTAACAGGTATGGAATTGGCTAGACTTTTACAAGAACAGCCTGGACCTTTGCCTAAAATCATTTTTACAACAGCTTACAATCATTATGCGATAGAAGGTTATAGAGTTAATGCGGTTGATTATCTTTTAAAGCCTTTTAGCTACGAAGAATTTTTGCGAGCAGCCAACAAGGTATTACAATTGACTGAAGAAGCCTCAAACCAATATAATTCTGTAACAACTGATGAAGAGTTTATTTTCTTAAAAGTAGAATATCAGTGGGTTAGAATTCCTTTAAAAGATATTTTATACATCGAAAGTCTTAAGGATTATGTAAAAGTTCATCTGGAAGATACTCAAAAATCAGTAGTTTCGTTGATTTCCTTAAAAGCCTTAGAAGAAAAATTACCTACGTTAAAATTTATGCGTATTAATCGCTCTTTCATAGTTTCTCTTGAAAAAATAAATGCTATTAGCAAAAACTCCATTTTTGTAAATAAAACCGAAATAACTGTTGGCGAGCAATACAAAGAAACCTTTAAAACCATCGTTGAAAAATGGTTGAAATAACTATAATATAATACCCCATGGAAAAAAGATCAAACAAATATTATTTGACATTAAGTCTAAAACAATATGCAAATGGTGAAACTACTCCAGCAAAAGAACTTGGAATAGAATTTGACAATCACGATGAAATTTTTAGTATCATCGAAAGAATAAAAGAAAAGAACTTATTTGATAACGATCAAGAAGCAACACAATTTGCGTTGGGTCTTAAATTATTTGGAGAAATAAAACTCAAACATCGCAAGAATCCTTTGTTTGATGAATTGAACGAAGTCTTTCCTGTATTTATGAAAAAACTTAAAAGCATGTAAAATCAAAACAGCCAAACTAATCAATAAGTTTGGCTCTTTTTTTGTTTGATTAAAAAACAATCAATTACAATTTTCCATTTCGATAATAGAGAATCCATTTTTTAAAATCTGATTTTCTATCGCTTCAGGAGCTTTATCAATATGGCAAAACTTACATTCTTTTGAAGTTAAAACCTGCCCTTCCTGAGAAATTGTTTTAAGGTAATTTTTACCATATTCAAAAACCTGGTCTGCCTTATCACTCTCATTTACGAGAATATCAAAATGCATAATTTTTCCATCTTTTCGGGTTACATAAGTATCCCATACTGCTACTTTCATCTTATTTTTTTTTTATAGAACTAAAATTAGTTTTTGACATCAATTTAAAAACCTCTCCAAAAAATTTAGAGAGGTCGTTATACTTATCCAATTACATCTGCCATTGAAGCACCAAAATTAATGTGCAACACATTTCCGTTTGGAGTTACCAATGCAGGAACAGACAATAATCCTGCTTTTTGAGCTTCAGGAATTCTAGATTTATCTTCGCCAAGATTAACTACTTCAATTTCTGAAGTATTTATTAGATTTAAAATATCTTGTTCAGCACTTACACAAACCGGACAACCGGCATGATAAAAAATTGATTTTTTCATTTTAATAGAGTTTTAATTTTCACTACAAAATTAGATAGAACATGACGCGGGTAAATAATCCAGTTTTCCGATTTATAACACCTTTCTGGTCCAGTTTAAAGCGCAATCTGGACTATTTTAAATACTAAAAACTGGATCTTGCTCATAGTTTACATTCTATCTAAATTTGCAGCTGTGTTAAAGAAATGTGTTTCTTTTTGTATTCTTTTCCAGGTATAAAATCTATGTTTCTATCTGTTTAAATAAAATATTTAGAATTGCATCCAACGGGTAGGAATAAAACATAATTTTGCATCAAATAAATCTCAAATGAATCTGTACGAACTTGTTGTAAATGATACTGAAAAAATCGCTCTGAACGATTTACTTTTTAGCGAAGAGAATAAAACTGCATTATTGCAAACTATAAAAGAGCATAAATATATTGACGAATTAAAAAAATACAATCTTAAGGTCGATCATAAAATACTGCTTCACGGCTATTCCGGATGTGGTAAAACAACTACTGCAAAAGCCATTGCAACGGCATTAAACAAAAATATTGTCATTATTAATTTAAGTACTTTAATTAGTTCGCGAATTGGTGAAACATCTAAAAATGTTAAGGCTGTTTTTGATAAAGCCAGTCGCGAAAGAGCCGTTTTATTTCTAGACGAATTTGACCAAATTGGCAAAAGCAGAGATGCCGAAGATACGGATGTTGGCGAAATGAAACGTTTGGCAAACACCATAATTCAATTAATTGATTATTTGCCTGCAGACACTTTACTTATTTGTGCCACCAATTTTTATAATAGTATTGACAAAGCGATTTTAAGAAGATTTCAGATTCGTTTAAAATTTGAAATGCCAAATAATGAAGAGCTTGATATTTATTACGATAAATTACTGTTTCATTTTCCGGATCATTTACAAGATATTCCACGTACATATAATATCTCCTATGCCGAAGCAAAAGATTATATTCATACCACAATGAAAAGACAAATTATTGCCGAGCTTGAACTTCTTGAACAACAGCAGCTCAACGAAACAATAGCATAAAAAAACGCCTCAAAAAATTGAGGCGTTTTTTCTTTTATAAACTTATCCAGTTTAAGCTTTTGCTTTTCTTTTTACGGAGCAGCCAATTTCTTTAGTTTGTGTAACGGCTGGCTTTTGATTGCTTTTTAATGCTGCAATAACATCTTCGGCATATTTTATTTTTTCTGCTTTAGTTCCCTCTGGATCATTATCAATTGCACCAACATATTCTATAACATTACCTTTTGAAGTCTTAGAAACAATAAAAATATGCGGTGTGTGTTTTGCACCATATGCATCTGTAACCTTTTGTCCTGCATCAAATAAATACGGGAAAGGATATTTTTTCTGTTTTGCCAAATCCTGCATTTTATCAAACGCATCTGCTTTTGAAGCTTCTGGATCGTTTGGATTTATCGCAATTACTGGATATCCCTGCGAACTGAATTTTTTATCTAAATCGATAATTCTTTGTTCGTAACCTACAGCATAAGGACACGTATTACAAGTAAAAACAACAATAAAACCTTTTGCTTTTGGAAAACTGGCAAAAGAAACTTCTTTATTATTTACATTTTTAAGTTTAAAATCTGGTGCGGTATCTCCGGCTTTAAGAGTTGCTGTTTGTGCCTGAGCAATAAAGGCAGAGAATGCTAATACTAATAAAAGAATTATTTTTTTCATGGTTTATGGATTTACAGTTTTTTATATTCAGCTAATAATTGTTCGTAGGTAAATTCGCTTTCGACAAATTTTCGTTTATCATTTTTAATAAAAAGTGTTGCCGGAATACCTCCTGACCATGATGGATCAATTCGATCTATAAATTCCTGCGGGCTACTTTCATTAAACAAAAAAACTTTATTCTTTAAGTTTTTTCTTTTCACAAATGGAATCACGTTCGAAGCAAGTTTTGATTTAAAATCCAGACTTATTAATAAAACCGCTAATTTATCTGATTTATGTTCTGCACTCAGCTTTTCAAAATGAGGTAATTCTTTAACGCAAGGCGCGCACCAAGTCGCCCAAAAGTTAACGACATAAGTACTGTCTTTCCCTTTTTTTATTCGTTCATTCAGCTGATCAATATTTATCAATTTTACATTTTGGCTAAAAGCCGATGTCGTAAAAATGAACAGTAAAAAAATATAAACTGACTTGATTTTCATAGGGTAAAGTGCTTAGAATAAATTTGTGTCTTACAAATATAACCGAATGAAATTTTAGTTTTTGTTAATAAAAGCCTAATATCAAATAAGTTGAAATTAGATTAAGCTTTTACTGAAACTCAAGATAATTCTGGAAAACTAGTTTGTTATTTTTAAATTGATATCGTTAACAAACAATAATTGCTCCATATTATCCATTTTAGTAAGTGATAAAATCCCGTTTTTATTCACATTTATTGAATTGATTCTAAAGCAATATTCATTAGCATCTCTGTCCATTAAAGTTATAAATTCAGTAGTATCATCTGAGTTGTTCTGGCAACTATTCGAAATTCTATAGCGATACATTACCTGAAAACGGTCTTTGTTATAATTGTAAACCTTTCCATCCGGAGTAAATACCCATTTTGTACTTCGATTGGTATCTGTGTACCATGTACCAATTATTTTTTTTGATGAAGGATCTTCACTTTGGTTATTTCCAAAAGTGGTTGGGATTTGTAAGAGCAACAGTAAAACAAAAAACAGCTTTTTCATGTTTCTTTATTGTTTAATTATGTGTTTCGATTTTATCTTAGAAGTTTTCTTTTTTTTGACAAAATTAATATTTTATTAAATAGATTGTTAACCGCTTTTCTGAAGTAAAAAAATAAAATTTTACTTCATTTTACAAGTTATATCATTAAATAGAAAAATTACATCATAACCAACTGTTAATTATACAATTACATTCTGTTTTTCTATAAATAGTTACGAAGCATTAGAAGCTAGATTTGTATAATAACAAACTAAAAAAAATATCATGAAAACTACAGATCAAAAAAGCAGCAGCACTTCAACTTCTGGTGCAAAATCTATGGACAAAAAAATAGATAAAAAAGAAACCTCTCCAAAAAGAGAAGTTAAGCACAATGAAAAAGACGATAAAAAACCTACGACAACAAAAAAGTAATTAATTCTAAAGTATAATAACTATGGGAAATGGAAACAATCAAAATTACGATCAAGATAATCGTGATTTTAATCAAGACTTAGATACTCTTATCGATAAAGAAAATAACTATCAAAACGATAAACATCAAAATCAGGAAGAGTTTATTGATGATATAAATCATCAAACTAATGATTATAACAGAAATGAAAATAATCCTGGCGAAGAACCAATAGTAAACGATGAAGATCAAATTACAAATGATCAGGAATCTGATGACCTTGATGAGGATGAGGAGGATGAGGATGATTTAAAAGAAGAAGACGAGGATGATTTGGATGAGGATTTACAAGAAGTAACACACGATCCTTTTCCGAGTTTAAATCCGGAAAAATTTTAGACATTATGACATATTACACTTAAATAACCGTTAAAGACATAAGCTTTAACGGTTATTTTTTTTAAATTTAGAATGAAATTTTATAACAAATGTCCAAAACTATATAATGTTACTAAGTTGAATTTAAGTAATTTTAAAAATATCTGTTTTGGATAAATTAAAATAGACTGAGTAAATGCATTTGTATCATGGATTTAACAATTCAAATTGTCTGGTTGTTTGTTTTGGCTCTTCCAATAGCTTGTATTAGCTGGACGGTAACGCACGAAGAAATATTTAAAGAACCTCGTGAATGGTGCACAAAGCATTCTAAAAATGATAGGTATCTTTTGACGAGAAAAGCGTTTTATTTGTTTACATGCGAATATTGTTTTAGTCATTATGTTACAATTGCTTTTTTGATACTTTGTAATTATAAACTTTTGCTAAATGATTGGCGAGGATATATTTTGGCAGGATTTTCGCTTATTTTTATGGCAAATATCTATATGAGTCTTTTTGCATTGCTGAGACAGGCTATAAAAAAAGAAAAAGTCGAAATTGAAAAAATTGAAAATGAAGTTGATAGTGAGAAACTATCTTAGTAAATACAAACACGTTTAATTAAATAAATTATTAAAATCATGGAAAAATTAAATTTTATAGACCCTCTATTACACGGAATTACACCAAATCCGCCTTCTAAACTTTCTGTAAAAAATTTGGTTTTGGCCGGAGTAGGTTCGCTTTTAGTTGGTGCTGTTTTAAAAAAAACAGGACAAAATAAAACTGCCGCAGTTGTTGGAAGTCTAGCATTACCATTATTGGCATCGGCTTGTTATAAGCAGTTGTCTAAAAATCATAAAGCAAAAAAAGAAATTACAGATAGTAGTGGTATCGAATACAATCACTAATTTTTGTTTATAAGTTTCACGTTTTCTTTGTTTCGAGTTTTAAGTAATCTTTATAATACCTAAGACAATTTGAAACAAAGAAAACCTGAATCAAAAAGATTTACTTTAAGAAATATTAATATTCCCTTCGACCCAATTTAGGGCTTTATTAAAATTTTCTTTTTTAAAACCGTGAAATTCTCCCGGAACTACGTAGCTAAAACCGTTAGTAAAAGAAATGATTTCTTCAGAATCTGAAATTATTGCAGCTCTATTCCATTTTCCTAAATGTTTTAATCCTAGCAAAGCTTCTTGCAACCAAGCTCCAGACGAAAAACTTTGAGCATCATTATCTGTATCTAAAACTAATAAAAAATTAATTTCGTTGGTTTGCTTTACCAAATGTTCAACTGCAGGAATAACTACACTTAAAAAATCTTCATTTGTTACTTCTGCCAATGCTCGAAAAGCTACTATATTATCAGTAGTGTCAATTTGATGTATCATGATATTCTTGTTTTTTTGAATTGTTACTAATTTTAAGTCGTCCACATTTCATATTTGAATACAAAATCTTATCACTAGTACTTGCAGATCTCAATTCAAATAATATCTATTTCTAATCGCATTTTTATACAATAACTATATTTTTAAGGCTTTTAATTTATAAGTCATAAAGGTACAAAGGTTTAGCCTTATGTTCTATTATATGAAAGTTAAAACTTAGATCTTCAAACACTTACTAGATACTGGTATATAAAAACTAAAGCCCGTTTCTTTCGAAACAGGCTTTTTGTAAAAAAAATAAATAAACACACTAACACGAAACTTTAATTATATCCTTGATTTTGTTTGAATTCTTTGGTAACATCTATTACTCCTTGCGGAATTGGGAATACTCTTCTAAAAGGTTCTGATGCAGGTTTTGCAGTTCCTGGTAAATCAAACTTACCAAAACGGATCATTTGCGGTCTTCTATACAATTCCCAGTACAATTCGAAACCTATTTCGTTGTACAATTGCGTTGCATTTAATGATGTTAATGCTTTACCGGAAACACCTCCATATAGAGATTCTCTTTTTCTGCTTGTACGTAATTTATTAAGATCATCCATCGCTAATGCTGCACTTCCTTTTCTAAAATAAGCTTCAGCTCTCATTGTGTACATTCCCCCTAAACGAAATAATGGAATATCGACATTACTATTTCCGTTTCCTCCTTCAGGATCAAATTCATATTTAAAAATACGTGCTCCCTGATTGATTTCGTTTTGTGCAAAAACTGCCTGAGTTGGATTCTTAAAGGTTAAAGATGGCGTAAAATCCATTCTTGTAGTGGTACTTTTTTCCATATATAACGGAGAAACTTTAATACGATTACCAACCATTTCTAGAGAACCTGAAGGTAATAATATTGGGCCAAATTGTGGTCCGGCTACAATACCTCTTGTAAAATGAAACCAAGGTAGATTTGTACTTTTAGGTACAATATCTGTTGCAGGAACACTTGGCGTTGTACCGTCGTTTGTAAACCATGTTCCATCAGAATATTGATAAGCTTGATTGAATCTTGGGTCTTCATGATTTCCATCCCAAGTTGCGTAGAATTCCGGAGTTGTACAAGCTGCGTTTGTTCCTCTATTTGCTGCCGATGTTCTCTGGTTACGCTCCATACATACGTAAGCAAAACTGTTTGAACCGTTACGGATGTAATCTATTTTTTGAGTGATCGCAAAAATTAATTCTTTTCCGTTATTATTGTCTCTTGCAAAGTTTTTAAAGTAATCACTTTCTAAACTAAACTTTCCTGAATTAATTAATAATGATGTATAATAAATTACACGATCCATATCTGTTCCTGTTGATCCGGTTACGGCAGGCTCATTAAAATTAAAATTTGAAGACGTATTAAAACGATCTTTAAACACAGCACGATTTAAATACATAACACTTAAAAAACCATATGCTGCTTGCTTTGTAAAACGCCCGTTATGGGTTTGTTGCTCTCCAAGATCAGCCAAATCAGGAATTAAAGCTTCAACATCAGTAATTAATTTATCAATTTGAGTATCGGCTTTTAAAATTTGCAATGGCGCGCTTGGATTCATTGGATCTCTGTATGGTGCTTGCCCGTACAAATCTAAAGTGGTGTACAAATAATATGCTAAAAGTCCTTTTGCTTCTGCTAAAAATAACTTCTTTTGCGAAATTGAGCTTTCTTCAACAGATTGAATTGCTGTTAAAGATCGTGTGATACCATTGGTCAATAAATTCCAGTTACTACCTACAATTGCATTATCAGACTTCCAAGTAAACTCATGCATATCTCTCCATTTTCCTCCATCTCCCCAGTCACTTCCACGAGTTGGTAAAATAGCCTCATCTGTAGTATATTCTTGTAAAGAAAAAACACCACCATGATCTACAAAAGTTCCGTCTCCTAACCTGTCATAAGCTGCTGCAAGCGCTCCGGCAGGATTTGAAGCATTGTCTCCTAATACCTCATCAAGCACCACCTCATCAAGATTGGTACAACCGGTAAACAACCAGATAAATGAGAATACCGTTATTACTTTTATATTAAAAAATGTATTTGTTTTCATAATAAATTATAATTTTAAAGTTGCTCCAAAACTAAATGTTCTAGAAGTTGGGTAACTAGCATAATCAATACCAATAGATTGATTTCCTCCGTTTGATTTTGGACTATTGATTAAAGGATCATAACCAGAATAGTTTGTAATTGTAATTAAGTTTTGACCTGTTACGTAAAGCGTCAATCCGTTTATCCAATTCACACCTTTTAAGTCAAAATTGTAACCAATACGTGCTGTATTCAATCTGATAAAGTCTGATTTCTCTAAAAACAACGTTGATAAAATTGGTGAGTTTGTTGGGTTTGCACCAGACTCATAATATCCTGTAGCTACATTTCGGTCAGATGCCAAATTGTTTATGTTTAAAGCATTTAAACCTGTATTGTTTAGCAAATATCCGCCTGTTTGTCCGATGATAGAAAATGAAAAACTAAAGTTTTTGTATCTCATATCACTATTAAATCCGTAGTAAAAAGTTGGCAATGCACCTTCGATAATAATTCTGTCGCTATTATCAATTTTACCATCTCCGTTTTGATCTTTAAAAACATTCGCTCCATTTGCATCAAAACCAATATGCTCTAATAAGTAGAATGAACCTGCAGCATATCCGCTTTTGTAAATATTAGCATTTACTCCAGATTGACCTGGACCAGAAATAGTTCCTGTTAAGATTTCTGAAACCGGAAGATTCTCAATTTTATTTCTTAACGTAGCTCCATTTGCATCAATACTCCAAGTGAAGTTTTTAGTTTCAACTAATTTTGAACCTAACATAATTTCAAAACCTTTATTCACAATTTCTCCATCAATATTTGTCCAGATTGTAGTTGTTGGACTCAAAGCCTGAGATGGAACATTTAAAATCGCATCTGTAGTTGTTTTATTGAAATAATCTAAAGTTCCGTAGAATTTATCATTCCAAAAACTAAAGTCTAAACCAAGATTATATTGCGTTACAACTTCCCATTTTAAATTTGGATTTGGTGTTCTGTTTACTGAAACTCCGTTTACCAAATTCAAATCATTGTATAAATAATATCCATCTGCTCCAGAAAGAGAATAACTTGCTTGCGTAATTTTATTTTCAACCTCTTGATTTCCGGTTTGTCCCCAACTTGCTCTTACTTTTAAGTTGCTAACTGCCGAAACATTTTCTAAGAAACTTTCTTTAAACACATTCCATCCTAAGGCAAATGAAGGAAAGTAACCGTATTTGTTATTTTGTCCAAAACGAGTCGAACCGTCAGCTCTCATCGAAGCCGTTAAAAGATACTTGTTGTTGAAAGTATAATTAACCCTTCCAAAATAAGATTGCAATTCATTTTCCTGAGCATAACCTGTAGTTCCGGATTGTGTTCCTGCAAATCCAGGATTAATAGAAGGTTTTACTCCTGTTCCCTGACCTGAAATTCCATCGATACTAAAAGCTGTTCCTGATCTTTCGAATTTTTGATACGAGAAACCACCCAAAACTTCCATTTTATGTTTGTTCAACGCAAGATTGTACGTTAAATAATGTTCGACCAAAGAGTTCTTTGAATCTAAATTGTTCTGAACATATTTTCCTTTTGGATTTAAATCTGTAACGTTTGGATAAATCGTCGTATTTCTCTCTGCCATAGAGCGATCAATACCAATGTTTAATTTATATTCCAATCCGTCAACAATTCTTAATGACGTTTCTAAATTTCCTAAAACTCTCAATGTACGCGTTTGATCCTCATAGATACTTAATAAATAAGCCGGATTATAATGCGCGTTCATATTAAAGTTGGTATACTTTCCGTTTGCATCAAAAACAGATCTTGTTGGGTTTGCCATTAAAGTATGTACAATCAACTGACCGTTTGAACCACCGTCATCACTTGTAGGTACACCGTCATCTCTGGTTTCACTCGCCGTAAGATTTACTTTTACCTTTAAACGTTTGTTATCCAAAAACGACTCTGCAGCGTTAATTCTACCCGACATACGTTTGAAATTACTATTACGAACAATTCCTTCCTGATCCATTTGCGCTACTGAAGCATAATAGTTTCCAGATTCTGTTTGTTTAGAAAATGACAATGAATTGTTTTTTGTAATTGCTGTTCTGTAAATTACATCTTGCCAATCTGTATTTCCTTTATGGTCAAAAGCAGGTTCTTTTATAGCACTTCTATATTGAGATGCACTTAAAACATCTAGCTTATTTGCTACAGTCGAAAGTCCTGTATAACTATCAAAAGTTAATGTAGCATCGCCTTTAGATCCTTTTTTGGTTGTAACCAAAACAACTCCGTTAGATCCTCTCGCACCATAAATCGCTGCCGCAGATGCATCTTTAAGAACTGTAATCGATTCGATATCGCTACTGTTTAAAAAGTTCAGCGGATTTTTTGCCGCAGAAGCTCCAAAACCAACGTTTGTTCCTGATGGGCTCACATCGTCATTTGCCAACGGAACTCCATCGACAACAAACAAAGGTGTACTTCCGCTTCTAATAGATCCAACTCCACGAATTGTAACATTTACACCCGCACCAGGTTCTCCGCTTGTACTAACAACACGAACTCCAGCTACTTTTCCCTGCAATAAATTATCTGGCGAAATGTTGATTCCTTGTTTAAAATTCGCAGCTTCTAATTGTGTTACTGCTCCCGTAACATCTTTTTTAGATTGTTTACCGTAACCTACAACCAAAACTTCGTTTAGCTCCGCCGTATCTGGTTCTAACTGAACTGTCATGAAACCATTTTGAACTACAACTGTTTTTGTTTTATAACCTACATACGAAACCTGAAGTGTTTTTCCTTCTCCAATTGTAATTTCAAATATTCCGTCAAAATCAGAAACGGTAGAATTTGAAGTACTTGTTTCTAAAATACTTGCACCCGGAATTGGCACTTTGTTCTCATCCACAACTTTTCCCTTTACTTTCACTCTGTCCACACTTTTTGGAGTTACAGGTTTAGGTGTTTCTGATTTTTGAATTAAAACTAATTTTCCGTTTATATTATAATTGAAATTAGCTTTTTTCGAAAGATCGTTTAAAATTAACGTTACTGATTCATCAGAATAATCGACTGTATAAATCTTATTATCAGCAATAATAGCTTGTCCGTAACTAAATTTGTAATCGGTTTGTTTGCTTAGTTTTGAAAAAATAGAGACAAGTGTCGCTTTTTCTATTTTATTTTTTACTTTTGAATTCTCTAACACATTAGTTTTACTGTAACCGGACTGAAGGGTCAGTAACGCTAGTACTAAAAAGACGATTCTCTTTAGATTTAAATAGGTAAGTTTAAAATACATGATTTAAGTTATTGGTTTTTATCGATACTTAATTATTAATCGCAGTTGTTCTCAGCAACTGCTTTTTTTTTAATTCACTTTTACTATTTCGCCATAAACTTTAAATTTTAGGTTTGTGATATAATTTATTTGCTCTAAAACATTCTCTAATGATGCGTCCTTCTTTATGAATACCGTTAACGGCATTGCTAATACTTGTTCATTATCATATTCAAATGAAACTCCGTATTTATATTGTAAAATGGTAATTACTTGTTTAAGTGTAGTTTGATTTAGTGTGATATCTGTTGCATACCAATTCACTAAAAAGGCCTTATCAGCCAATTGTTTGGTTAATTTTTGAGATTGAAACAAAGCTTGTTCATTTGGTACCAAATCAACGCTCTGCCCTTTTGAAGTAACATTTACTTTTCCGGTAAGTACAATCACTTCACATTTTTCTTTAGACAATTGAATGTGAAATGAAGTTCCAACCACTTTTGTTTTAATTTCGCCCGAAGCAATAATAAAAGGATGCTTTTTGTCTTTGGCAATTTCAAAAAAAGCATTTCCTTTTAATAGCGAAACTTTTCTTTCGTCTCCCTCAAACTTTTCAGGATATTGAAATGATGAATTTGCTGCCAGATAAATTTTCGAACCATCACTTAGTTTGATAGATTTGGGGATCGACGAAGTTTTAAATGATAATTGCTTTTCAGTTGAAAGGCTCGGTTTAAAAAAGAATCCTAAACCAACTAGAAAAATTATACTGGCAGCTGCCATGTATTTTAAATAAGGATTGAAAGTTTTTTTCTTTCCTATTCGAAGTTGAATATCTTCGTATATATTTCGTGAAACTTCATCAGGATTTCCCATTGAAATTTCATTCCATTTTGAATTTTGATATTGAGTAAAAGCAAAATCATTCAGAAGATTTTCTTCTGCAATTGAAGTTTTATTTCGAGAACTTTTATCTATAAGATGTTCTAAACTATGTTTGATTCTTTTTATCATAATACTTGTTGTTATAACTAAGTACCAGAATCACGAAATCGTACTATCGGGAAATATTATGAAAACATCAACAGAAAGTTATCTTAAAACTTTTGATGTAAAATAAGGTACGGAACCAACCAAGCCAGGTCTTTTAAGCCTTCACGTAATTGTTTTAAGGCCGAAGAAATTTGATTTTTCACCGTTTGTTTCGAAATACCAAGTTCATCAGCAATTTGATCAATCGACATATCTTGAAATTTATACATTAATAAAACTTCTTTTCTTTTCTCCGGAAGTTTATCTAATGCGGCATAAAGCAAATCCATTAATTCAGGATCAATTGTCGCAAAATTATCAATAATGTAATCCTCAAACTGATCTTCTAAAATCGTCTTATCAAACCTATTATTTTGATAATGTTTGAAGACCTGATTTTTTACGGCACGAAACAAATAAGGTTCAATAGCATTTATATTTACCTCCTCTTTTCGTTCCCATAAATCTATAAAAACATCCTGAACAATGTTCTGCGCCAAGTCTTTATCCTGAGTCATCGTATACGAAAATGCATTTAGCTTTTTCCAGTATTCATTATACGTTTTTTCGAAAATTTCAGGGTTTTTCATAACTTATTGTGGGACTATTTGGTGATGTAAAATAATAAAATGTTATACCAAAGTTTTTTGTCTGAAGGTTAACTTTAAATTAAATAAAGAACTCTTTTGCTGTATAAATACTACTATTTTTCGCTAAAAATGACAATCGGTTTGCGATTTCTTTTTCTTTAACTAACATAAAAATCAAGTACAGTACTTAATTTGGTTCACTCTAAAAAAAGGTGTTTTAATAATGCTGCGTCCACGGTATTAATAATTTTTACACTTTAAAAAAATGAAACAAATTCTGTTTTCTTTAATTCTTGCCAGTGCGATAAATAGCAACGTTCAGGCACAAAATGATACTTTAAAAATCAATCAAATTCAAGTTATTGGTTCTCATAACAGTTACCGACAAGCGATTGAAACCGATTTGTACGATTTTATACAGGCAAAAGATACTTCTCGTTCTTTAAAAGGTTTACAATACACGCACATTGGCATTACAGAACAATTAAATAAAGGTTTGCGAAATCTTGAAATTGACGTTCAAGGCGATTCTAAAGGCGGAAAATTTACACACCCGAAGGGTTTAGATCTCGCAAAATCGCAGGAAGCATATGACCCAAAAGGAGAAATGAAAAAACCTGGTTTTAAAGTCTTTCATATGATTGATATCGATTTTAGAACTTCTTGTTACACGCTTCAAAGCTGTCTTGCAGAACTAAAAAAATGGTCTGATGCTAATCCTGATCATGTTCCGGTTTTTATTACTTTAGAACCAAAAGATGATGATAGTTACTTAGGTACAAAAGCCGAGAAATTTACACCAGAATTATTTGATGCCTTAGACAAAGAACTTCGAAAAGGTTTAGGAAATAAACTAATCACGCCAGATATGGTTCGAGGAAAATACAAAACTCTTGAAGAAGCGGTTTTAAACAACAATTGGCCAACTCTTAAAAAAGCTAAAGGCAAGTTTTTGTTTATTTTAGACAATAACGGCGCTAAAAGAGATTTGTACGCTTTAAATCATCCATCATTAAAAGGTCGTGCCATTTTTATCAATGCTGAACCTGGAAAACCCGAAGCTGCAACTTTATTTAGAAACAATTCTGAAGATGCTACAATAACTGATTTAGTCAAGAAAGGTTACATCATACGAACAAGGGCCGACTCTGATACTAAAGAAGCTCGAGCAAATGATTACTCACATTTTGAAGCAGCCAAAAAATCGGGAGCGCAAATCATCACTACGGATTATTATTTGCCAAGTACAATTTTTAATTCTCCTTATCAAATTAAGTATGATGACGGAACTTATGTGAGAGTTAATCCGGTTAATGGTAAGTAGTTTTCAGTCGCAGTTTATAGTCTCAGTTTTCAGATTGAGATGATGAAAAATTTAACCGCAAAGAACGCAAAGGTTTTTTATCTAAGATTACGTTCCTAAACTCAAAGTTCGCAAAGCTATACGGTAAAGCTTTGCGAACTTTTTGTTTACTCTCTATTTTAATAATCGCAATGATTGTCTTCCTGAGCGAAGTCGAAGGACACATAGTATCTCGACAAAGATTGACAGTTTTAATTATAGAGTTTCTTGTGTGTCCTTCGACTTCGCTCAGGAGGACAAAAAACCTTTGCGTTCTTTGCGGTTAAAAACTGAGACTGAGACTGAAAACTTATTTCAAACCCTTAATCTCTCCCGTTTTTAAATCATAAGAAAAATGATCTGCCGGAACTTCATGCATAAATTTATTAAAGATGATTAGAAACAATCGTACTTGATTTTGCAATGGTTTTTCTTTTAAAGTGTCTTCTTTATAATTTTCAAAAAACATTTGAGACAAGATTTTGTATTGTTTTGCTCGTGCTGTTCCAACATCAACTAAAGCCAATTCATCTGCACTTCTGAAACGATAAAAATCAACTAGAAAATCGTAGCCAGTCCAATTGAAATCTTCAATTTTAAGATTATTTTCGGCTAATACTTTATTTAAGTTTAGTGTTGCTTTTGAATATTCTTCTTTGAAATTTTCTTTATTTTTCAAGATCTCATCAAAATCTTTTTTAGATTGAATGTTTGCCAAAATCAATAATTCACTTGCAGAAACATTCAGAAAAAAATCTTTGAAAGCAGCAGGCCAATCATCAGCTAAGAATCTTAACCGAACCAATTCTTTAAGATGAAAATCAGTAAAATCATGGTAGTTTTTTGTTTTCAAAATATCAATATTCCAAATACCTTTTGTTTGCTGACTTTCTAAAAACTGATATTCCATTTTGTACAAATCAAAAAGCTCATTGTATCTTGGCACCTTATCGATAGTTATGGTTTGAATATCAACTAAATTATCTTTCTGAATTGTCAATAATTTATACGCCGGAATATAAGCTGCCAATGATGGCGTTTGAATATTCACCAAAGTATTTCCTTTTTCTGTCGTGCGAATTCCTGTATCATTAATATGCATATGTCCACCAAAATGAATTTTCAGTCCCGCATCTGCAAAAGTCTTCGCTACTTCTTCTACCGGAACTCTGTTTAATTGCCATTTATTTGGTCCAAGCAATTCTTTAATTTCTGCCGACGCATCATCATTAAAATCAATCATCGGAAAATGACTAAAAGCAATTAATGTCTTGCCTTGTTGTTTGGCTTGAGCCGAAATTTCTCCGACCCATTTTATAAGATGCTTTTTGTTCGAAAGTACATTATTGTAACCTGTACTTGCTTCACTATAATTTTTAGAATCTTTAGGATCAACTATTTCTTTTTTCTTTGGGATATATACATTTCCATCAATTGCCATTAACCAAAGTCCGTCTACAGGTTCTACAACATAACTTACATCCGGAACTTCATATCCGGGTGCAACCTCATAAACTCGATTGGATAATAAAGCGGCTTGAGAAGCTTTTTCGAAACTATAATTTTGACTATTATATGTTGAAAATGGAGTTGCCCAAAATTTGTTTTTTTTATTTGGATAAAAACCAAAATCTTTTAAGTTATCCGTAATTCCTAAATACCCCATTTTAGCAATGTCTTGCGTGATAACTACAGGTTGTTCCGTGGTTAAGTTTGACTTATATAACCCTTCTTTGCTATAAATGGGCTGACTTTTTCCGTCTTTGCCAAGAAAATCTTCTTTGCCGGATTCTTGCGCAAAAGGCCCCACAGGATCGTGATTTCCAGTTGTGATAAAAAACTCAATATTGTATTTCTTACTGTATTGCTTCAAGATTTTTTCTAACCCAAGTACATGTATCGGCTGTCCATCATCTGTATAATCTCCCGGAAGTGCTACGTATTTTATCTTTCGTTTTGCAATATCTTCTAAAGCGGCAATAAAGGCAAAATAGTTTTCATTAAAAATTCGGGTCGAATGCAATTGAGAAGCCATCGTTCGCATTAAAACATATTTACCTGTTTTCGGATTCAAAACGCCTTTATAATCGCTATCCGAAAATGATCCGAATAAATCCTGCAAATGCACATCAGATAAAAAAGCAATTTGAACACCATTAAGATTATTCTGTTTTTGAGCTGAAATATTCGAACTTAAAAAAACTAGGAAAAGAATCAGGAAATATTTTTTGTAATAAAATGTGATTTTAAAATTCATAGGTAAAGCTTTGAAATTGGGACTTTCTAAAATAAGTCCGCAATTTTATGAATTTAAACCGCAAATATGTTTAACCTATTGTTATCGAATGATAATGTTTATTATCTCTTTACGCTGATTTTTACCGCAAAGAGCGCAAGGTTTTTTACTTTTCATTGAGTATACAAACGTAAAGTTCGCAAAGCTAGAGCAATTACCAGCTTTGCGAACCTTGCGTTTTTTTATAAAACCTCAACCTACAATAACTTTGCACCCTTTGCGGTTAAAGTCAAAGTCAAACTTAAAATTTTAAAAGAGCACTCAACTCCTCGTAAGTATTAAAAAGTATAGCACCTTCTTGTTCCAAATCGGCATTATTATATCCATTTGCAAAACCATAAACCTTAAATCCGCCACGTATTCCAGCCATTACTCCTGCTTTACTGTCTTCGACAACAATACAATCTGCAACATCAAATCCCATTTCTTTGGCAGCATGCAGAAAAATTCCCGGATCTGGTTTCCAACTGTTGATTTCGTAAGCACTATATATTTTATTCTCGAATTTATCTAACAGGCCTGCCACTTCAAGATTCAATCTAATTTTATCCACAGGACCGCTTGAAGCCACACAATAAGGTATTTTTAGTTTTTCTAAAAAAGTGACAATACCCTCCATAGGTTTCACTTGTGTTTTAAAAGCTGCAAAACTTCTTTCTCTATAATCGCGCTCAAAACTTTCGGGAAGCTTTTTGCCAATACCTTTTTCTATTTCCTGAAAACATTCTTTTAAATTTCGACCATTAAAATCGCGATAAGCATCTTCCAGTTTCATTTCAAAACCAAGTTCGGCTGCCATGGAAAGCAAAATCCCGTTACCAATTTTTTCAGTATCTACAAGAACTCCGTCGCAATCGAAAATAATACATTTAACCATTGTATTGATTTACATTTAATTAATAAATAACCTGCTTTTATAAGCAGGCATTGTAAATTACAAAAAAATAGAGGATCTAGTTCTAATAAAATTACAAAAAGCAAACCCGACAGGTTTTTAAAACCTGTCGGGTTTATTCGGAACTAAAAAAAATCTATTTAATCTTTAGGCAAATACTAACTCTTTCTGGCAGGAAAATAATTCTCTTTCAGAATAATTTCTAACGGAATATAATGTGTGTTTTCAACCGTTTCTCTTAAAACTAATTTTC
>NZ_JPRK01000024.1 GCF_000832125.1 Flavobacterium hibernum
GAACTTCCTGAACCGTCTGTAATTGTTGAACTTCCGTCTCCATTATCTTTTACAGTTACTGATTTTCCGTCAATTCCATTTGTTCCGTTTTTAATTGTAACTGAACTTCCTGATCCATCTGTAATTGTTGAACTTCCGTCTCCATTGTCTTTTATTGTTACTGATTTTCCGTCAACCCCATTTGTTCCATCTTTTCCATTAATACCGTTTTTAACTGTAACTGAACTTCCTGAACCATCTGTAATTGTTGAACTTCCGTCACCATTGTCTTTTATCGTTACTGATTTTCCGTCAACTCCATTTGTTCCGTTTATTCCATTTGTTCCGTTAATACCGTTTTTAACTGTAACTGAACTTCCTGAGCCGTCTGTAATGGTTGAACTTCCATCTCCGTTATCTTTGATGGTTACTGATTTTCCATCAACTCCATTTGTTCCGTTTGTTCCGTTAGTAACATTTTTAACTGTAACAGCATTTCCTGAACCATCTGTAATTGTCAAGCTTCCATCGCCATTGTCTTTTATCGTTACTGATTTCCCATCAACTCCGTCTTTACCATCATCTCCCTTAGGCCCTTTAATATTTCCCGTAGTTACCCAAGTATCTCCTTGCTTAACATAAATATTTCCAGTACTATTATCAACATAAGTATCTCCATCTTTTCCTGAAGCTGAAGTTCCCGGTGCTCCCGTTCCGCCCGTTATTGATTTTCCATCAATTCCATCTTTACCGTTGTCACCTTTTGGACCTTTAATATTTCCCGTAGTTACCCAAGTATCTCCTTGTTTAACATAAACATCTCCTGTACTATAATTAATGTAGCTATCACCGTCTTTTCCTACTGTTGATGCTCCTGGTGCTCCCGTTCCACCGATAATTGATTTTCCATCGACTCCATCTGCTCCATTAGTTCCTTTTGGGCCGGAAATCAAACTAATAGTCACGGCTAAACCAATTTCATTTGTATAGGTAATGGTGCCATTTTTATTATCTACTAATGTCGTAATTGTTTCATTGCCAGAATCAGCAAAACGATGCCATTTATCAATATACCAATAATAGTAACCTGGCAGAATATCATTAATTGTTTGTGTATTAAAAACTAAAAGACTATTTACATTCCCATTAGTAATGGTTACTTTATCTGTTGTACTTGTCAATGCAACCCTTGGTATAAGTATACCTTTATTTGAAGCTACAACATCAAGCTGGCTTGATGCATTAGGTAATTGAGTTCCAATACCTACCTGTGCATGACCCAAAAAACCAAATCCTATTAAAAGGGGTAATAAGTAATAATTTTTCATAAAAAACATTTTAAAAACAATTAATTTTAACAAGAACTAATTCTAATAGATAAAACTTAAAAAATGATTAATTCTCATTCTTTCAAAACATGATTAGCTAAGTTTATTTTTAGATTTGGGATCTTTAAAAAAAACATTTTCAATTGTTACACTCAATCAGTTCGCAAATGTAACTTGCTTAAAATCAAAAATATGTAGTATAAAAAACTAAAGTATGTAGAACTATTTCTACACGATTTTACACAAAAAAATCTCTTTTATCTCTAAAAATTCATCGTTAGGCGATGAAGCATTATCAAAACTTCTATTCATTTATAAACATGCATAATTAGGTTGGTTAAATTTAAAAACCGACCATAATTAAAATGATAAATCTTGAGAGTATCCTCTAAAAGAATGAAGTAATGAAAGTATATGTGTAAATTCTATACCTATAAGAAGAGGTATATTTGTATAGTAAAATATGGCAATTTTTAAACTGCCATATTATAGGACGAAATCGAAGCTAATATTTTAACTGTTTGTTTCGATCGATCTTCAATTATAGCATTAGGTGCTTTCTTTTTTAAACATTCTATACCTTTATCGCGAGAAAATCTATCTTTAAACATTTTACTCACTCCAATAATTTTTCCGTTAAATGCTTTTAAATTAAAATAGGTTTCACTAGTTAATGCTGTTTTTCTAAAAAATTTTACACTGTCCTGCGAATTTTTCTTTACAGACTCAATTCCTTTAATGCACATTAATTTTCTTGTATATCCTCCACTGCTTAGAATAACTTTGTTTTTTTTGTCTATAAAATCAAATTGAAATTCTCCATTTGTATTTTTATTGATTACAAATTTTTCCATTATAAAATTACTTTTTGTGTGTAAATTGATATTAATTTTAGATTCTAAATGATTGTACTTTTAATCATTAAAAATGATTTTAAACGTAGTTCCTTTTCCTACTTGGCTTTCAACAGTAACAGAACCATTCATCGATTCAATTTGGTTTTTTGTTATATATAGTCCAATTCCATTTGCATTTTCGTGCTTATGAAATGTTTTGTACATGCCAAATAACAAATGCCCGTATTTTTTTAGATCGATCCCTAAACCGTTGTCTTTTATAGTCAATACCTTCTTACTGTTTTCAATAAAAAAATTGAACTCAATTATTAAAAACTTATTCGGATTAGCGTATTTGATTGCATTGGTACATAAATTTTGCAAAACACTTTCCAGATATGCTGGATTAAAATTAATTGTAGCATCAGCAGGAATATTATTGATAACCGTAGCATTATTTCGATGACTATAAGCGCTAACAATATCAAGAACCCGACTCAAATATTTATTTAAATTCAAGGGCTCAACAACAATATCTGCATTATTCTGAATATTTATTATTTGCGATAAATCTTCTATCGTTCTATTTAAATCGTTAGAAACAGTTCGCAAATATTTCATCGTTTCGCGTTTCTGAGCAAAATTTTCTTCCAAATCAATCATATCCAGAAGTAGTTTAAAATTTCCTGCGTGCGAGTTTAGATTATGTGATACGATATGAGAAAAATTCAACAACCTATCATTCTCTTCACTATACAATTCCATCTTTCTCATTAGCTCCAACTCTTTTTCTTTTTGAGAAGAAACATCTGTATGAATTCCAATCACTTTTAATGGTTTGCCCTTTGAGTCACGTTCTATAACTTTACCTTTGTTAAGAATCCATTTATACTTTTCATTGGATATCAATACACGATGAAAAATTTCATAGAAAGATGTTTGACCTTCAAAATGATCGTTTAATACTTTAGAATATTTTTCCAAATCATCAGGATGTACAATTTCATTCCAAGATTGAGGGGAATCAAAAGTCCTTACAGATTCAACTTCTAGTATTTTTAGAGATTGTACAGAATAAAAAACTGTATTTTCTTTCATGTCCCACTCCCAAACACCTGAAGTAGATGTTTCAACAGCGAATTTCAAACGTTCTTCTGCAAATTTCAGTTTCAAATCCAAATTTTTCAAGTCAGTTACATCGACAATTTGTCCATAAAAAGAGACTGTATTGTCACTATCTACCTCTCTTTTTGTTGAAATTTTGAACCAACATAATCCTTTGCTTGGTAATTGAACTCTAAAAGTAACATCCCAGTTCTTTCCATTTCTAATACAATCCATCAAAGATTGCTTTACTAAATTTTTATCATCCGAGTGTATCCTATCATATACAGAAAGTATTGTATTCGTAAATATATCATCTTCTAAAATTTCGAACATTTTATATGCTGAAGCTTTTATAAATGGCATATTATAATCATTATCAGCTGAGATCGTTAAAACGAAAAAAGCATCCTGAATTTCATCAAATAATTTAGATTTCAAATTACTAACAGTTTTGTTTTTTTTAGTTTTATAAAAATCGAATTCCATTTTTTCTTGCTTTAATAACATTCAATTATTCCTACACTCAACAACAATCAATTAACACCTAAATAGCAACCCCTTATAACCAATCGAAGGCGACAACCTAGTACTTAGTATTGTCTCTTTAAAATAAAAATTTAACTGATTTAATATTTCTGATCGGATCTTTGCGGTATCTACTAGAACAATATTTTCAAAACCAATTACTATCTCTAAAACTTTCTTATTAAAAGCACAAACAACCAATGGAACTCCATTACCATATACCTTAAAAAAATCAATCAAATCTTCTTCTTCATAAATAACGAGTACCACTACAGAGTAAACCTCTAATTCTTCATTAAGAAATTTAAAATCCTTACAAACATCAAATTCTAATACATCTTGAAACCTGCGTTTTATGTATTTCGAAAAACATTTTTGATTTCCATATATAAGTGCTCTTTTTTTCATCATCTCCCAATTACATTTTACAAACAAACTCTTTTAATGAATTTTAATCTGAACAAGAGTAGCTGACCCTTTTCATAATTAGAAACAAACATATAGTTGTAATAAAAAGGAGAGATTCCAACTAGCATCCTACATAAACTTAGCACAATTGAACCCCCAATTCCACAAGCATTCTCTCTCCTTTATTGCATTATATATTTATTTTATTCTTTAGTTACAAAAGCAATTTTTCGCTGTTGAGACGGCTAGTCTCAAAAAAACTTTGACTCTCTTTATGTAAAATCCAAAAACACAAACAGAAGCCGTCTACAGCAACAAAAAAAAATTCAAAAAACAAAAAATAATGGCTCAGAAAAAGTTCTTGATTCTTAATCTATTTTAGACTTCAAATACATTCCAATTTCCTAACAAGACAAAAATACTTCCAATAAAATCAATAGATTATAGAATAATGGACAACCCGTTGTAGAATTATTTCTACAAGAAATTGGTCTTATTTTTGTTCTTTTTATTTCAAAAAAAAACCAGAGAATTAAAATCTCTGGTTTCTCCTATATTCAATAAAAGTGTTGTTATTGCCTGTAAAGTGACGGTAATTTTAAATCACTGTTATTCATCAAAGTAAAGTTGAAAAAATTTAATTAAATCTGCCAGATTATCGATTTCCAGTTTTTCAAAAATTCGATTTTTATAAGTACTAACAGTTGTCTTTTTAATATTTAATAATTCTAATATTTCTAAGTTTCCATACCCTTTAATCAATAATTGAGCTACTTCAATCTCTCTATTCGATAATAAATCTAGCGGATTAGTTGGTTTTTTTGAAATATATGAATCTAAAATTCGATCCTTAATATTTTGAGTAATATATTTTCCGGTTGAAATCATTGTATTGATCGCTTCCTTCATTTCGTCTTCAGAAGTTTCTTTATTCAAGTATCCAGATGCTCCAGCATTCAAATAACGCATGGCATAAATATTCTCATCGTAAGCCGAGAATATTAATATTTTTATGTCTGGCCGAATAGCTTTTATTTCGGATATAATGTTGATACTATTACCATCAGGAAAATTGACATCCAGAATTAGCATATCAATTTTTTCTTCTCGCAAAATGCTAAATGTATCTTTAAAATTTCCTGCTTTATAAATGGTGGCATTCAAGAACAATTCTTTAATAATCAAAGAAACTCCTTGTCTAACCACACTATGGTCATCTGCTACTAAAAAACTATAGCTATTTGATGATGATTTTGTTTTCATCTACTTTAATTAAAATTATTGCAACACTCGTTTCTAATTTATTATTCAACTAATAAAATACAAAGCTAAATATCCTACTTTGTGTTCTAAACCAAGTTTAATATCAAATTAAATATAATCTTTGTGCCTTTACCCTCTTTACTTTCAACATTAATCTCGCCTCCAAATAATTCAACTATCTCTTTACAAAGATTCAGTCCTAAACCAACACCCACATCATTAACTTTTCCTGAAACAGTTCCTTGATAATACAACTCAAATATATTTTTTAAATCATTTGCCGATATACCAATACCATTATCCTGAATTTCAACTTTTAGGTTTAGTTTTTTATCCGTTCTTTTTTTACCATCAATCGCTATCAATATAAGTCCGTCTTTGGTAAACTTATTGGCATTACCAATAATGTTGTAAAAAAGTTGGTGAATTTTGGCCGCATCTGCCAAAACTTCATAATCTTCTAATAAATTAGATTTAACCTCCAATTTATTTCCTTTGGTCTCTACCAAAGAATTCATCGAAGTAATAATCTGATTTATTTCACTCTTTAGATGAAAGTTCTTGTTTTTTAATTCTGGCGAACGATTCTCATCTTTAGAATATTCTAAAATCTGACTTGATAATAGTAATAGCGAATTTGTTGTAAACTGAATCGATTTAAAAGTTTCTTTTATTTCTTCATCTTTTATCGAAGAGCTAATCATTTTGCTGTAAATAGAAATAATACTCAAAGGAGATCTGATTTCATGACTGATCATTCCCATAATTCTATTTTTAAAACTCAAGCTTTGTCGTATTTGCTCCTGAGCGGTAGTTAATCGTTTTTCATATTCAAACGACATTCTTGTAAAACTGAAAACAATTAATGAAATTATAAACATGATAAGAATCAAAATTGCAATCGTATAATTTCTCGCGATTTTTGTTGCAGCTGCGCTTTCTTTCAATGTTTTTTGCACATTATCCTGAAGCATATTTAGAGTCCTTGTATAATTAGGCATTATTTCAGACTCTAAATTCAGTAGCTCGTTATTAAGCTGTGATAATTTTAAATCTTGCGCATCTAAATCTGCAAATGATTTCTTTAAATTTTTAAATTGATTTTCATAATACTTATTTGTCATCGAAAACAAATTCGCAATTTGATCTTCAATACTTCCTGATACCACCTTATTATTATACTTCATGGTAACAGTAATATTCAACTGTTCCTTTTGTACGTTCATTTTTCCAACAAATGCATCTCCTAACCTCGAAAACAATCCTTTTTTAGATACACTATCTACTTTAATATAAGAATCAGTTTTTATACTGTCTAAAATCTTTTTGTATTCAAATTTGTTAAGTCTGAATAATTTTGAAGCATCATTCTTATTCGGATTGATTCGATTTTCAATTATCGAATCAATATTAGTCTTTAATGCTTGGATATTCGATTCAGATTGATTTTTTTTCATCAAAATCTCCATAAAAGCTTTATTGTCTTTTGTAATTAAACTTAAACTATCAAGCAATCTACTTATATCATTTAATGCAACAGTATATTCCTGCAATGCAACCTGGTCTTTTGCATTAGAGTAATTATTAAATTTTTTTTGAGAATCGATAAACGAATTATTTATTTGACTTGTAAAGTGAGATATTTTATTCAACGAATTCATCGAGTCCAAAGCCTTATTTGCTTCAGATTCGTTTGCAGACTCATTATACCAAATAATGGCAACGATAACTTGCAAAAAAATAACACATGCCAATAAAGTGTAGTGAATAGTTTTTCTATGCTGAAATTTTAGTTTTAAAAACCTAAATTCATTATCCTTAAAATGTTTTCTAATCAAAGTTTATATTTTTAAAATGAAAAATAATGAGTTAAAAAAATCAATAACTCTAATAACTGTTTTAATTAGGTGGCAGAAGTACGATCACAAATAAATGATGTACTACATTTTGAATAAATATAATTTTTTAGATTTTAAATCAAGATCAATGAATTAAAATCTATTGGCGATAAAATAGTATTGATTAAAAAAACCAAGTCGCTTATTATAGAAATAACCGAGCCAAGCGCTTTTAAAATCAACATTTATTATAACGACAAAAAAATATTTAAAAGAGATTTGGGGAGTCTTCTAATTGAATAAATATGTCATAAACAATTTACATATTATAATTCATTTTACAAATATTTATTTGTTTTTATTTTTTAAATAAGTGCAAAAGTACTTTCCTAAGATATATAATAGTGTAGAACATTACACTATTATATGTAGAACTTATTCTACATAATTAAACCTCGATTTTTCTATTTAGAATCAATGAATTTTAATGTCAAAATAAATAATAAAAAGAGCTGCATCTTATGCTTTCAAAAACGCTAAAGTATTGCAATTGTTCATGAAATTCAATTTTAGTTCAATTATACATAACTTGATTTTTTTTTGATTTTTTTGAATAAAAAAATCAAACAACTAAACAACAAGTACTTACATTACAAAATCAATCTAGATTCAAGAGCTAAAAATGCCAAAATTTCTTCTCGTTTTTACTGCCCATTTTTTTCATCAAATATTCTCTTCTAGTTTTGCCCCGAAATTTTAAAATAATACAAAATGAAAAATTTAATGCTTTCGTTAGCTTTTGCTAGTGCAATTACAACTTTAAGTGCTCAAAACAAAATCGAAAAAAAGCCAGTTAGTGAGTTTAACAAATGGTCTATTGAGTTAGCAGGCGGAGTTAATAAACCACAAAGACCAATGTCATCGTCTTATTTTACTTCGACTCCAAGTCCTTATGTTGCAGATTTAGGAGTTCGATACATGTTTAACAACAAGTTTGGTTTAAAAGCTGACTTTGGTTACAACAGTTTTACAGGAAAAAACAATTCTATTGATTTTGATACTAAATATTACAGAGCAGACATTCAGGCTGTGGCAAACTTAGGAAGAATCATGAATTTTGAAACCTGGACAAATACTATTGGTATTTTAGGTCACGCAGGTTTTGGTTTAGCACAATTAGAAGATCAAAACTCTGCAATAAAAGACAGAATGGGTAATTTTATTGCAGGTATTACCGGACAAATTAAATTGACAAACAGATTAGTTTTAACGGGAGACTTTACAACTATCGTTAATGCTAGACAAGATTATACTTTTGATGCTGCAACTGCCAACAACGGTAGAGGTTTTTCAGGAGTTCTTTTTAATGGTACAGTTGGTTTAACAGTTTACTTAGGTAAAAACGAAAAGCATGCTGACTGGGTTATTGATAACGGAAGCGAAATCGATGACTTGAGAAAAAGAATTACAGATATCGAAACATCTATGTTAGATACTGATAAAGATGGTGTTCCAGATTATTTAGACGAAGAGCCAAACACAATTTCTGGTGTAATGGTAAACACAAAAGGAAAATCTATTGACTTAAACAACAATAATGTTCCTGACGAATTAGAAAGCTATTTACTAAAAACTTACGGAAGTAATACAGACAAATCTCCAATTTTAGGAAACAACGAATTGATTAAAAACTTAATCAATGGTGGTTATGTATGTACTTATTTTGATTTCGGAAAATCTACTCCAACAAATGTTTCAACAGAAGGAATCGATTTTATCTTAAATTATTTAAGAAACAATCCAAATGCTTCAGTAGATATTATTGGTCATGCAGATGAAATTGGAAAATCTGCTTACAACGATAAATTAGCAGCTTCTAGAGCAAACAATGTAAAAGATGTTTTAGTAAAAGCTAAAATTAATCCATCACGTTTAAATATTGTTTCGGCAGGCGAAGATACTTCAGTAGAAAAAGATTCAGACGCAGCTAGAAAATTAGTTAGAAAAGTGACTTTTAGAGTAAAATAAGAAAAGTTCTACATATTAAGAATACAAAAGGGAATAGTTTCAATACTATTCCCTTTTTTTTTAATAGTCAATAAAAATATTGTTTAAATTTTGTCAAAACTTTTAACAAATTGTTATTTAAACATCTTTATCAAGACTAAATCTAAATAATTGCATACTTTTGGCGCATTCAATAAACAACCTATATTTTTTAATCTATGCGCTATATTTTACGTTGTTTCCTGGTATTAACTCTACTGGCTAACATAAACGATACTTATGCCCAATCTACGGGTACAGTTTCCGGACAAATAAAACTTGTTGACGGAAGACCATTCGCCTCTGCTCCAATTTCTATTGTCGAATTGAACAAATCTACACTTTCTGACGAAGAAGGCAATTACAGCTTTAAAAATGTTCCTGCTGCAACCTATCATATTATGATACAAGTTTTAGGTGCGCCTGAGCAAATTATTCAGGCAACAGTTGTTGCAGGCCAAATTACCACAGTAGATTACCAATTACCAAAAGAAAACGTAATGGCTTTACAAGAAGTTACAGTTTCTGGAAAAGTAAATAGATTCTCTAAAAAAGAAAGTAAATATGTGGCGCGTTTACCATTAAAAAACCTTGAAAACCCCCAAGTATACAATACCGTTTCAAAAGAACTAATACAAGAACAATCTGCTGTTGATCTTGGAAGCATCGCTAAAAACGTACCCGGCGCAGGTATTCCAATGATTGCCAACCAAGGACGTGTTACATTTCGTTCTCGTGGTTTCTATACAGAACCAAATGCACGAAATGGTGTTGCCGGACAAGCATTCTCTTCTATTGATCCTGTAAATCTAGAGCGTGTAGAGGCAATAAAAGGCCCATCATCGACATTATTTGGTGCAAGTGTAGCTAGTAGTTATGGTGGAGTTTTTAATCGTGTAACTAAAAAACCGTATAACGATTTTGGCGGTGAAGTATCTTACACAGGCGGAAGTTTCAATTTTAATCGTCTTACCGTAGATGTAAACACTCCCGTAAATGAAGATAAAACAGCATTATTCCGATTAAACGGAGCAACAACGCAACAAAAAAGTTTTCAGGACTTGGGTTTTACCAAAAATATAAGCATAGCGCCAAGCTTCTCCTATCAAATTACAGATAAATTATCATTATTACTTGACGTAGAATTTGGTCAGGAAGAAGGAACATCTGTAGTACGTTTTAACCCATATAATAAAAGCAATACCACACGATCAATTGTCGATATTGCATTTCCGTACAAAAGAACATTCATGAGTAATGACTTAGTTTACAATACTCAAATGCTTAATATCTTCGGGCAAATTAATTATAAAATTTCTGAAGAATGGACCTCACAAACTATTTTCTCCAGAGCACGTTCTACAATAGATGGAAACATTACAGCAATTAATGCATTGAGTGATAATACTGCACGTGTACAAGTAATATCAGGAAATACAAACTTTATAGCTACAGATATTCAGCAAAATTTTATTGGTGATTTTAAAATTGGAAGATTTAGAAATCGTATCGTTGCGGGACTAGATTATTACAATAATTACAATGATTTTGACCGACTTACAATCAACACAGATACATTTAATTTTGTAAATCCTCCGGCAAACTCAGGAACCAATTTACAAATCGTAAACTCACTTGCACAAGCAGGAAAAGGAACTTTACGAAAAGAAAAAAATAGAGATAATACATACGCTGCCTATTTTTCGGATGTATTTAATTTTACAGACAGATTTTTGGTAATGGCAAGTTTACGTGTAGATCGTTACGAATACTTAGGCGTTTATAACATTGCAACAGGTACAACTGCTGGCGGACTTGGGGCTAACGGAACGTCGGCAGGCCCTTATAACCAAACTTCATTATCACAAAAACTTGGTGCTGTTTATGAATTAAGCAAAGATCATTTATCATTGTTTACCAATTATATGAATGGCTTTCTTAATAAAAGCGGACAAGCACTTGACGGAACTGCATTTAAACCAGAACATGCCAATCAGTTTGAAGTTGGTTTAAAAGGAGATGTATTTAACCATAGACTTGTAGGAACTGTAAGTTATTATGATATACAAGTTGCAAATTCTTTGCGCCAAGATCCTAATGATACCAACTATTCTATACAAGATGGTACACAACGAAGCAAAGGTTTTGAAGCCGAAGTAACAGCAAATCCATTTTCAGGATTCAATTTAGTAGCCGGATATGCATATAATGATAGCAAATACACAAAAGCAGATGCTACTGTAAATGGTCTTCGCCCTGCCCTTTCCGGCCCGGCAACAACTGTAAATTTATGGTTGAGTTACCGAATTCCCGAAGGTAAATTTCAAGGATTAGGTGCAGGTTTTGGTGGTAATTATGGTACAATGTCATACGTTATCAATACACAAACCACTAAAGTTACCATTCCTGAATATACAATGCTAGACGCTGCACTTTACTACGATCAGCCTAAATACAGAATAAGTTTTAAAGTAAATAACCTAACCAGCGAAAAAGCTTGGAATGTGAGACTTACACCTCAGGCTCCTGCTCAATTTTTGGGAAGCTTTGCGCTAAAGTTTTAATACTATGCTAAAACTTAAAACACAAGTACATTGTAATAAATTAAAATAAACTAAACGGTTGTCTTTACAGGCAACCTTTTAGTTTTTTAATGAGAACTGGAAATTCCAATTTTTACATCAATATAAAAGAAGAATCATTATGAAAAATAAATTGTTATTCAAGATTTTGATTACAGTCTGCCTGTTTTTTTCCTGCTCCAAAATATTCGCAAGCGCCTATTGGATAGATGTAAAAGGTTCTGGCAAAGTTAACGAACCCATAAATATAGAATTATGTTACGGCAGTATGGGCGAATACGGCGTTCGACACAGAGATTATGGTAAAGAACTTCAACTTGCGGGAGATTTTCAAATGCGAATTATTGACGCAAAAGGCAACGAACAAAAACTAGAATTCATACTTCAAAAAGATTCTTGGTTGGCCGTTTTTATTCCAAAAAAATGAAGGTCAATATCGCATCATCGGAATTAACGATAAACATCCGGTTGTAGATCGCTCCGCTACAGGTGGCGAAAACGTTTTGCCTATCGATTATATAACGGCCGTTTACAATGTAGGTAACTCAATAATAGATCAAAGTAAACCTATTCAAAAACTTGATATTTTAGCAGTTAATAAAAATAAAAAGATAATTGTAAAAGCTTTTTTTAATGGAAAACCTTCAAAATCAGGAACAAAAATTCGTGTTTTTAACCCCGAAAACTGGGAAAAAGAACTCATTCTAAATAAAGATGGTGAAGCAGTATTTTATCCTACAATGAAAGGTCTTTACATCATTAGACAAGATTGGGTAGAACCTGTTTCCGGAGCATACAAAAATATTAATTATACCAGTAAACGTCATCGTTGCAATTATTATTTATTGTATCAATAGTTTATACATTTATAATGTAGACAATAAATTATTAATGATCAAAACGCTTAAAACATATTCCTTTTCAGAGAAAATGTTTTAAGCGTTTTTTTCTTTTTCTACAGAGATCTTCGATAACGTTATAGCTAATTCAGAATTTTAAATATAAATTTTACACTTAAAAAACTATCGCCCTAAAGCCTTAAATGAGGACTGTAAATGATATAATGTTTCGTCATTTTTCTTTAACTTAGCACAGTAAATCTTAAAACATAAGATTATACATACTTTGTTTTTCTGCAAAGAACTGACCGAAAAAGCATTACTGTTTTTTCTCTTACTTTTTTGGAAAAGGCATTTTTCTAATAATTTTAGTTAATTGAAAACTATGAACAAATTTGATTTTGGAATTGTTGGGCTCGGTGTAATGGGCCGTAACTTACTTTTGAATATTGCAAGCCATAATTTTGCGGCAGCAGGTTTAGATTTAGATACTGAAAAAGTCAATTCTCTTCAACAAGAAGCAGATGCTGACCACACAATTGAGGCTACAACAGATGTTAAACATTTTGTAGCCCTTATACAACAACCAAGAGCTATAATGTTGCTAGTTCCTGCCGGAAAACCGGTAGATAGCGCAATAGCAAGTTTACTTCCTCACTTAGATAAGGGAGATATTATAATCGATGGTGGAAATACTTATTTTACCGATACAGACAGACGATTTTTAGAACTATCTGATAAAGGAATTCATTTCTTTGGGATGGGAATTTCTGGTGGAGAAAAAGGAGCAAGATTTGGTCCTGCAATGATGCCGGGTGGAGATCAAAAAGCATACGAAAGACTTCGTCCAATTTTTGAAGCCATTGCTGCAAAAGTAGATGGAGAACCTTGCGTTGAATATTTAGGAAACGGATCTGCCGGTAACTATGTAAAAATGGTTCACAACGGAATCGAATACGGAATTATGCAACTGATTTCTGAAATTTATGACCTAATGAAAAGAGGTTATAATTTGGATGAAGAAACCATTCAGAAAACTTTTGAAGAATGGAACCAAACGCATGATCTTAAATCCTATTTGATCGAAATAACCGGAAACATCTTAAAACAAAAAGACGAAGACGGAAGCCCATTAATCAATAAAATTTCGGATTGGGCAAAATCGAAAGGAACAGGAAAATGGACTTCGCAAAACGCAATGGATTTGCAAGTACCTATTCCAACAATCGATGCGGCAGTTTTTATGCGCGATATGTCTAAAACAAAACCGGAAAGAATTGAAGCTGCCAAAAATTTAGTTTGGAACGCTCCAAAAACTGATATTGATACAAACGAAGTAATTGCAGCGTTAAAATCTGCGTTATACTTTTCTATCGTTGTAACTTATGCGCAAGGACTAGCGCAACTTCACACCGCTTCAAAAGAATACAATTACGGATTAAATCTCGAAACTGTTGCCAAAATCTGGCGCGGCGGATGTATTATTCGTGCAAACATTCTAGAAGATTTTAGAAAAGCATATGTTACAAAATCAGATTTGCCAAACTTACTTTTAGATGCTGGAATCGCTTCAAAATTAACCGATAATCAAGCAGGAATGAGAGCCGTTATTCAATTTGCTGTACAAAAAGGATTACCAGTAGCAGGCCTAATGAATTCATTGGCTTATTTTGATGCCTACAGATCAGAAAACCTTCCAACAAATCTAATTCAGGCACAACGTGACTATTTTGGAGCACATACCTACGAACGTATAGACGCCACAGGTGTTTTCCATACACAATGGTCTGAATAAGAAAATTTAAGCAACACAACTACAAAAATGAGTAAGTTCAAAAATATAAATCCAACAATCATTGTTATTTTTGGGGGAACCGGAGACCTGGCAAAGAGAAAGCTCTTTCCTGCATTTCAAAATCTGTATCTTGATGGTCGTATGTCCAAAAAGTTTCAGATTATCGCCTTAGGAAGAGCCGAAAAAAGCGATGACGAATTTCGCAGCTATGTACTAGAAAATCTGGAAACCTTTTCAAGAAAAAAAGGTCTTTCTGATCCGGAAACTCAAAAGTTTCTTTCTCACATAACATATCATAGTCTTGATATCGATAAAGAAGAATCGTATCAAAGTTTAAACGACAAGATAAATGATATTGATGAAACGTTTGGAGAACGTGCAAATCGTCTTTTTTACCTTTCCATTACTCCATCATTCATAACTACAATCTCTAACAATATCAATAAAATTGGTCTTGCAGCAAATGCAAAACAAGATCGTATTATTATAGAAAAACCTTTTGGTTACGATAAAACTTCTGCAATTGCACTTAATGAAATGCTTTCGCAAACTTTTAAAGAAGAACAAATTTACAGAATCGATCACTATTTAGGTAAAGAAACCGTTCAGAACATACTGGCTTTCCGTTTTGGTAATTCGATGTTTGAACCCTTATGGAGTCGTAACTTTATCGATTTTGTTCAAATAACAGTCGCAGAAGAAGTTGGTGTTGAAGAACGCGGCGGATTCTACGAAGGCGTAGGTGCATTAAAAGATATGATTCAGAACCATTTACTTCAAATTTTATGCATGACCGCTATGGAAGCGCCAGCATCATTAGAAGCAGATGATATTCGAAACCGTAAGGCAGATGTTTTAAAATCTATTCGCCGTATTAAACCAGACGAAGTAGATCATTATGTTGTAAGAGGACAATACGACGCAGGTTTTATAAAAGGAAATCCCGTTCATGGATATCGTCAGGATAAAGGAATTGCACCAGATTCTAATACAGAAACATATGTGGCAATGAAAATTTATCTGGATAACTGGAGATGGCAAGGAATTCCGTTTTACCTGCGCACAGGAAAGCGAATGGAAGAAAAGCAATCTTCGATCATTATACAATTTAAACCCGTTCCGCATTCTGCATTTTCTTACGGAAAACAAGGTATGACGCCAAACAGATTGATTATCAATATTCAGCCTGCAATGGATATCAAACTGCAATTTATGACCAAGAAACCTGGATTGTCGCTTTCGCTAAGACCAGCAGAAATGGTTTTTGATTATTTTGCGTGTTCTACAATGTCGCCGGAAGCTTACGAAACATTAATCGCCGATGCTTTGGCGGGAGATCCTACCCTATTCATGCGTTGGGATCAGGTAGAACAAGCGTGGGATGCAATAGACACCATTCAGCAAGTTTGGAAAACTACTGCGCCAACCAATTTTCCTAATTATAAAGCAGGAAGCTGGGGCCCGGAAGAAGCTGATGAATTATTGGCACGACAAGGACATGCCTGGATTCAAAACTCACAAAGTAATATAAAAGAAGAAATTTTAGATGATACAGATATACAATAATACAGAAGAAATTAACACTAAAGCGGCAGATCTTTTTGTATCCGAGGCACAAAAAGCAATTGCCGAAAAAGGTCAATTCTCTGCTGTACTCACAGGAGGCTCATCTCCTGCTGGGATTTACAAATTATTAGCTTCTGACGATTATAAAAATAAAATAGACTGGAGTAAAGTTTTTATATTTTGGGGAGATGAACGATGGGTTCCTTTAAATGATGATCTTAGCAATGCAAAAATGTCTTATGCAACTTTACTAAGCCACGTTCCTATTCCTGCAGAAAATATTTTTGAAATGTATGCAGATGGCGTTGAGCCAGAAGATTATGCTGTAACTTACGAAAAGGCTATTAAAAAAGTCTTAGGTGATGAAGGCAAATTTGACCTTATCTTATTAGGTATGGGAGACGACGGACACACCGCTTCACTTTTTCCAGGGCAAGCAGTTTTAGAAGAACAAAACAAATGGGTTGACGCTTATTACCTTGAACCTCAAAAAATGTATCGCATTACGCTTACTGCTCCGTTAATAAACAAAGCAAACAAAATTGTTGTAATCGCTTTTGGAGACAAAAAAGCACCTGCATTAAAAGAAGTAACAACCGGAGCATACAATCCTGCACTTTATCCAATGCAGTTGATTAAACCCGTTTCTGGAGAATTACTATTTCTTGTAGACAAAAGTGCTGCCGGAACCAATTAAGAAATCATTCTTTTACGATATAAAGAGTTTACACCAAAAATGTAAACTCTTTTTTTTTGCAAAATTTTCTAAATGAATAATAATTCTCATTACTAGAAAAACACCATGATTACTATCGTAAAATAAATAATATTTTATTAATTTTAAACACACAATTAATTGATACACAAATACTTAATTTTAGTTTAAAATAATATCATAAAAGTATGGCGAAAATTAATAACTCCGAATTTCAAGTCTTAGGCAATAATCAAAATGCACTTTTTTTACTAAAAGTATCACGTGGAGAAGGAATGCTTTTATTAGCAATGAATTGGAAAAATGAGAACCTTCCAATAGATTTTGTTGGTTTTTCAATTGAGTACAAAGAGCCCCATGGCGACAAATTTTTCGCCCTAAAAAATCGTCTCTCGTTCCTGGATAAAAATGGCAAACCTAGTCCTGTCAGTATCTCATCACTTCAGGCTCCGTTTCAAATGTTTAGATGGGTTCACTTCCCTAGAAATGCTAATTTAAAAGGTAAATTCACTTATATGGTAAAACCTGTTTTTATGAACATTAATGATGAACTGAGTTATGGCGAAAATCAAACTGTTGAAATTGCATTGAATAGAGAAACTTACCCTGATCAATTAAATGTATCTTTTACTCGTGGTTTTGTATCCTCACAGGCGTTTGTTGATAAATACGAAAAAGACGGTGGTATTGCCTCGCTCTTACCTCCAAAAGCAGCTCTGGGACTTGATTTTAAGCCTACACATCCAAAATCTGATGAAGCACTTTCCTGGATGGGATTTGAGGCTGTAAAAGAAATCCTGGATCTTCTAGATGAAGCCGATAAAGATAAAAGTGCAAAGATTATGGTAGTTGCTTACGACTTAAACCATCCCGAAATTGTAAAAAGACTTGTAAAACTTGGCAATCGCTTAAAAGTTATTATTGACAATAGCGGTGATCATGGCGAGGAGCATTCAAGCGAAACAAAAGCAGCAAAACAATTACAAGAATCTACTGGTGGAAATGTAAAAAGGCATCATATGAATCAACTTCAACATAATAAAACCATTATTGTGAAAGGTGCTAAAGTCAATGCTGCCATTTGTGGTTCTACCAATTTTTCTTGGAGAGGGTTTTATGTTCAATCCAATAATGCCATTATAGTTCGAGGAGAAAAAACAATTCAACCTTTCTTAGATGCTTTTAATAATTATTGGAAATATGATGATACAAAGAATTTCGGACAAACAAAATCAGCAGAATGGTCTGATTTACAATTAGCCGGAATCGATGCAAAAGTATCTTTTTCACCACACGCTTCTAAAAATGCACTCTTAGATAAAATTGCAAAAGATATGAGTCACGCAAATTCCAGCGTTTTCTATTCACTCGCCTTTTTATTCTCTGTGCAAGGTTCAATACGAGAAACGGTTAAGAAGCTGACCGAAGATGACAAGATTTTCGTTTATGGGGTTTCCGATAAAAAAGTTGGAGGATTAGATTTACTTAAACCAGATGGTAATCTCGCGCCCGTTTTTCCATCTGAATTATCAAAAAATCTTCCGGAACCTTTTAAATCAGAACCAAGCGGAGGATTTGGAGCAAGAATGCATCATAAGTTTATTGTCATAGATTTTGACAAACCAACTGCGAGAGTTTATTTAGGTTCTTATAATTTTTCAGGAACAGCTGACACTAAAAATGGCGAAAATCTATTATTAATTCGAGATCGAAAAATTGCCGTCTCATATATGATCGAGGCTTTAAGAATTTTTGATCATTATCACTTTAGAGTCCTTCAAAAAGAATCTAAAAAAGATGGAAAACCTTTATGTCTCGCGAAACCGCCCAAAATAGCTACTGAAAAAACTTGGTGGGAAAGATATTATACAGATCCAAAAAAAATTAGAGATCGTAAATTATTCTCGTAATACAAGTGTAGAATTTGTAAACTTTCTTTAGTATTAAATTCAAAAAAAACTTTATAGATCTTTAATAAAATAAAATGTAAGTTGCTATTTTTCAAAAAATTAACTATATTTATTCCCCCTCTTTAATAAGTCTTTTCCTGACCTAAACTAATTTGCCAACCAAAATCTAAACAAAATATGAACTGGTTCTACAATTTAACGGTAAAGAGATTTAAAGAAAAATTTTCTAATACGAATTCTAATGAGGAAGGTTCTGCCAATTTAGAAAAAGGGAAACGACTCTTTCTGTCCAATCAATTTCAAGAAGCTTTATTACATTTAGACCATGCGATTAACTCAGGCTTTGATAACGATGCTTATGTAATACGAGGAAATTGTCTTCAGAAACTAGATTATCATTATCATGCGATTGAAGATTTTGATAAAGCAATAGAAATTGATCCGTTACAATTCTCAATTTACTACAATAGAGCCATTTCTAAAAAAGCAATCTTAGATTTTACGGGGCAAATCGAAGATCTTCATAATGCGATTTATTATTATAAGAAGAATACAAACATCGAAAATCACTTTTTAAAAACCTTTGAAACAGATTTGCTAGCTGCCAGAATGAATATCGAAGGTTTACAACAAAACATGCACGAAGTACGCAAAGCTGCATCTTTTGAAATAAAATCCTTAATTAAAGATTCTTTATATCTTATTAAAAAAGTTAAACTTAGAAACGCTAAAAGTTATGACAAAAATTAAAAAAGGTTCCTGATAAAAAATTACCAGAAACCTTAAAAAAAAATAAAAAAACATCTCATTGTTAGAAACTGTATCCTAAAGCAAGATTAAATCTAGTTCCGTTTCCTCTTGTATAATTGGCGTTTGTACCATAAAACTGAGAAGTTGTAGGATAATAATCTGTATTGAATATATTTTCTATTCCAAGTTTTACTCTAATACGCTCTGTAACTTTATAAGCTGTAGCCAAATTCCATAAATCAAAAGAATGAATAGGTCCTTCGCCAATTGCATAAGCACCTTTTGCATTAGGCTGAAAAAGATCACGATCACCAACATACATCCAATACAATTCGACATTTAATCTTTTATTGCCAAATTTTGCATAAGCCGTCATTTTTACCGGCGGGATTCTATTTGATTTTAGATAAATATCGTTAGGTCCATAAAAATTTCCGTCAGAATCTTTATCACCTCTACCTTGCACATACGCGTAGTTTCCTCCTACCGTCAATTGCTTTAAAATTTGATAATCTGCCTGAACTTCGTAACCCCAAACACGTTCCGGTAAACGCTCTGCTACTGAAAAACCATCAACCTGAATCATATTAGTTCCTAATTTTGAAGTACTAAAATAATACGCAGCACTCAAATTAAATTTCCCTAATTGACTACTAAAACCTCCTTCATAATTATTTACGATAATAGGCTTTGTTTGAAGTTTTGATATCGCATCTTCTTTAGCAGCTGTAAGAACTCTACCAAGATCAAAAATCGAGAATGATTGCGAGAAACTTACAAATGGATTAAAAAACTTAAATCTAGAATATCTAATTCCAGTGTTAAAAACAAAAGCATCATAACTAAGATCACCACCTTTTACTGCAATACTTCCGCCTCCATTTGTTCCTGTGGCGATCGTATTATAATCATCAATATTTATCTTGATATTTTCGGCACGTAGACCTGCTTTTACATTCCAGTCACCAAAAATTCTAGTTGAAACTTGTGCGTATGGTGCCAAATTGACCATATTAATATTTGGAACCCAAACACGTCCGTCGACTAATTTCTGATTTGTTTTATCGTTCAGTAAATCAAAACCATAAATAACATCTCCGGAAAAGTTTGAAGATATTGTAAATGGTGAATTTAAATAAACTCTAAAACCTTTCTTTGTAGATGCTGTTTGCGATTGTCCTCCGCCATAGAAAAAAGCCGAGTTCGAAAATATAGTTAAAAAATCCTGAAAGTATAAATTTGCTGTTAATGACGTATTCCCAAAAAATTGTTTATTCACATATTGCAAATTTGCATTATGATTATACTTTGTGCCTTCGTCAACTCCAGGTCTATTTCCCAAAATTCCAATTGCGGGAGTTACGCCGTAAACACCATTTTTAAGAATATAATCTGAATCCTGATTTGAACTGAAATAATTGTACATCAATTCAATTCTTTGTTTATCCGTTAAATCGTAACCAACTTTTGTAAAAATATTGTAAGTTTTAGTTTCTCCTAGACCATATTCTGGCGAAATAACCTCACCTTCACCATCACGAAAAACACCAGTTTTCTCATAAGTACCGCCAACGATATAATTAAATTTATTTATTTTTCCGTAAAATTGTTGGTTAAATCGATATCCTGCAGTACTATCACCTTTTACATTACCTGTAGTTCCTGCCTCGCTGTATCCTGCAAACTTCTTTTGAGTTTTACCAGACTTCGTTATGTAGTTAATAAGTCCTCCATCGGCGCCATTTCCATAAATAGCAGTTGCGCCCTTAATCACTTCAATTCGTTCAATTACCGAAGGGTCGATAGAACGCATTTCTCTTCCCGCAGATTTTAATGGAGTCGATTGCGGAATCCCGTCAATAAGAACCAAAGGATTTCTTCCACGAAGCGTTTGACCATAATTACCCGTATTGTTGGTTGCAGATCCTAAACCCGGAACTGCATAGGCCAAAATATTTGCAATGTTTGGACTAACTATTGATAAATCTTCAATATCCTTAGAATTAATAACCGTTACTGATGATGGAGTCTTAGACAACGTTTCGACTTTTCGACTTGCCGAAACAATGATCTCATCAAGCTGAGCACCACTTCCGTCAGAAGCTGCATTTGTAGATTTTGATTGGGGTTGATTTGAAGTTTTAAACTGAAGATTAACAGTTGCCGTTTCATTGTTTACAACAGTAATTTGTTGTTCTATTGTTTCATATCCGTCTAGAGAAGCTTGAATTACATATATATTCTCTACAACTTTATTAAATTTAAAATTACCATTATTATTTGTAATGATTTTATAGTCCGAGTTTTTTAAAACAATTAGAACTCCAGAAACAGGTTTTCCGTCAGAAGCTGTTATTTCTCCCCTTATCTTTCCACTGTTTTGCGCAAAAGAAGAAACTATTGAAAACAAAAAACTAATAACAACTAAAAACTTTGACCTTCGTAAACTTATATATTTCATTGATTTTGGAATTGGTTGGTTGATTTAATTTTTATTTAGAATTAATAAAAACAATGCAAAAATAAAAATTAATATTCGTTTAACAAGTAATATTTGTACTTATTCATCTACTGCCTTAATTCTCAAGTTTTAGCTATTACCCTATTCTGTTATTACTATACCTTTTGTGGGTAGATTTTGTAAATATTGTCTGATATTTTTACTAGATGGCTTTCGTACTTGTTAGCCTATTATACACAAACTTAACTTCACTCAAACCAATACTTCACTATGGCACATTTCTCAGAGCAGGTACATATTACCATCAATAGTTTTACTCAAAACGTTATTTATTACGATTTAAAGCTGTCACAAAAAATGGCAGATCATCATCATTTTTCGTTTGTTTGGCAATATACCGGTAAAGCCGTTATAAAACCCGAAG
>NZ_JPRK01000025.1 GCF_000832125.1 Flavobacterium hibernum
ATAGGAGTACCAGGTTCAGTGGGAGCAAAAGGAGATACTGGAGCAGTAGGTCCTCAAGGTTCAATAGGAGTAACGGGTTCAACTGGTGCTGCTGGGGCAAAAGGAGATACTGGAGCTGTAGGCCCTCAAGGTCCAATAGGAGTAACGGGTTCAACTGGTGCTGTTGGGGCAAAAGGAGATACTGGAGCTACAGGACCTCAAGGCCCAATAGGTTCAACTGGTGCAGCTGGAGCAAAAGGAGATACTGGGGCAGTAGGTCCTCAAGGTCCAATAGGATTAACAGGTTCAGCTGGAGCAAAAGGAGATACCGGAGCTGTAGGTCCTCAAGGTCCAATAGGAGTAACGGGTTCAGCAGGAGCAAAAGGAGATACTGGGGCTACAGGACCACAAGGTCCGGCAGGCCCATCAACACCACAAACGATTGCTCATTCATTAAGTTCGACAGGTAATTTACTTACCAGTACGGTTAATAGTTTAAGTCCAACAGCCAATATCATCAATAGTAATACTTTAATTATGAGTGGAAATAGTATTATCTCAACTGTCAATGGTGTAGCATCATCAACAGTAGGTTTAGATATTACAACATTAGAACCATGGCAAGTGCAAGGAAGTTTAACAAAAGCAACAACTAACGCCCAGAATATTTATCAAACAGGAACGGTTGCGATAGGTACAAGTACAATTCCTTCTTTTGCTATAGGAACAGCGACAATTACACCTAAATTTCATGTGGCAGGTGATATTTCTACCACAGGAAAAATTTGGACAGCCAATAGTGTTTATGCCGATTATGTATTCGAAAAGTACTTTATAGGTCAATCATTAATCAATCCCGAGTATGAATTTAAATCTTTAAATTATATCAAAGAATTCATTAAAGCAAACCATCATTTGCCAGGTGTTGCTTCAATTGATGATCTAAGAAAAGGAGAGAATGGTTACACATTCGACATTACAAAATTATCGATAGAAAGTTTAGAAAAAATCGAGGAGCTTTACTTGCATACTATTGAGCAAAAAGAAAAAATTGACGAACAGCAATTAGAAATTAATTCTCTTAAAAAGACTGCACAAGAAACTAACGATCGTTTAGAGAAACTTGAGAAGTTGTTACTTAAGAAATAAATAAAAATGAATTGTAGGAGGAATATCCTCCTGTAATTCTCCTTTATAAAAAGATTATCATGAAAAAAATAATTACAATTTCTTTAGTACTTCTTATAGTTGTATTCAAGTCGAATGCTCAAACGGGAATAAATACGAGAAATCCAGATGCATCTGCAAATACAGAGATATCTGCCAGCGATAAAGGTTTATTAATTCCCCGTTTAAGTGTTCCTGATATTACGGTAAAAACTCCAGTGGTAGCTGCACCAAAAGATGGATTGTTGATTTATAATACGAATAATTTAACAAAAAAAACCTTATTTCATTGGGATGCAACAGCAAACTCAGGGTTAGGGAGCTGGAATGCACACTTATTTTTTAAGGAAACACCAAAAACAGCAGTAATTGGTATCACAGGCTCAAATTTTGGAGCGCTTAATAATTTAGACGCTGGAAGTAGTACATCTCTCAATAATTCAAACGGAAATGCTTTGGTTATTCAGAGTTCAGGGTATATGCCTCATCTTGATGTTGGAAACTCAGCAGGTGTACTAACTGTTAATTTAGGATCAGGAGTGTATACGATTGAAATTTCTTTTTTGATAACAGCTCCAGCACCAGATTTAGGAAGAGGATCAGTTTTAACCAGTACAACTTACTATAATATGGGTTACTATGCAGATATTATTGCTCGTACACTATCAGCGGGAACAACTGTAAGTTCTGCGAGGGTAGAAAGAGGCGTATTGTCTCAGGCAAATCAAAATCATAGAGTAACCTTTATTACCACTTTTACATTGCCAGACGATGTTAATAATCCAGTTTCGCGATTAACCGTAGCATTAGGCCGAAGATTAGGATCATCACATAACGATTTGGTGTACATTATTCCTAGTGGTTCATATTATAAATTAACAAAACTAAAATAATGAAAGCAGCTTTAAAAATATTAATACTTTTAGTTATAATAGGGCTTCCTGTGTTAACTTTTGGGCAAGGAGGAGCAATAGTGAATGCACAAAACGGTGATGCTTCTGCAGTTTTAGATCTATCTAACAATACCGCTAAAAAAGCTTTTTTACCACCAAGAGTTGCTTTAACAACTTTGGCTGATAAAGTAAATCCCATAGTATCTCCTGCCGCTGGATTAATTGTATACAATATTGGAACAACACAATTACCGGGTTATTATATATTCGACAATGGTGTTTGGAGCTTAATGGCGACTAGAGAAAACTCTGTAGTAAATGCAATTTTTACTAAAACAATATCAGAAACAAAAACAATTTCTACAACTTATTCGAATATTACAGGATTTACAAAATTTTTTAATAACTCAGGAATTGGTATATCAGATGATGGAAATAGTACGATAACATTGCAACCGGGAAAATATGTAGTAAATGTTAGTTTTAATATTTCTACATCCGAAACAGCAACAAATGGAATTGGTACAACGACAAAAACTCAAGCGCATTTTTATTCTGGTAGATTATGGAATGGAAGTAAGGCTCTGGGATCAGAAATTCAATTAAATGAAATTTCGAATACATCAGGAGACAGAAAGCATGCGACAACATTTGTTTTTTCCTTTGAGTTAACTTCTACGGATTCATTTCAATTTCAATTGGCAAGAAGAACTGGCGGAACATACACAGGAAATATAAACATAGATAATGCATTTATAAATATCGAAAAATCATTACCATGATCAGAGCAGTTATATTTTTAGTAATCAGCTTATGTAGTTTTAGCTTATTTGCTCAAACAGGAATCAACACAAGAACACCAGATGCTTCTGCGGCTTTAGATATTACAGCTACAGATCGTGGTGTAATAACACCTCAGTATACTTTAACTAGTTTGGCGGATAATAGCAATCCAGTTGCTAATCCACAAAATGGTTCTTTAATTTTTAATCAAGGGGGAACTTTTACCCGTGGATACTATTATTGGGATGGAGAAAAATGGAATAGAATGATTGTCAACAGTGAGATGGATAAAATCTTAAACCTTAAAATTTCAGGTACTTATTATGCAGATCAGACAGATCAGTCTAAACAATTAATACCTAACGGCACATCAAACAATTATATAAGTTTTACAACGGCGCAAACCACATACATTAATACAATGGGGATTACGAATCCAAATGGAACAGATATTACATTGCCAGCAGGAACTTATAAAGTTGACATTTCTATGGATTGTCTTTCGCCTACAGCACCAGCGTCTAACTATCTTATAAGCGATAAACATCTTTATGTTATTGACGCAGGAATAGTAAATTCAGCAAATACACTATTAACAGATGTTAAAACTGTATCAAGTATTTCAAATGATGGAGGATCAAGTGTTCAGGGTTATAGTTTTTCATTTGTTTTCAAGCTAACCGCAACTTCTACAGTGGTAAAAGTATTGCTTAGGCATGGTTCTGGGGCAACAACCAATGTGCCAACAAGAACAAACCAGTCAGGTTTAGTTGTCAATTTTTATAAAATGTTTGAATAGTCAGAAAAACAACTTACAATTTAAGTATATCGTAATTCAAGAGCTTTACATAACAACAGTAAACTATGAAATCAAAAAAAATAAATATTCTTTTCGCTTTTTTATCACTCTTTAGCGGAATAATAACAGCACAAACAGTCAACACAGGTGATTTGTATATAGCCGAGGGCACAATTATGTCTACAGTTGGAGCCATGGATAATAAGAATAGTGGTAATTTATTTAATGATGGAGATTTTTTTATTTATAGTCATTATAATAATGATGGTCTTGTTACTTTTTCGACAGGTTCTACAAAAGGAATAACGAGAATGAGAGGAATATCAGGAGTACAGGAAATTTCAGGTAGTTCACCAATGGAATGGTATAATGCCGAATTTAAAAATAGTAATGTACAACCAGCATTTCTTTTATCTAATGAAGTGAGTATATCTGGAAAAGCAGATTTTCAAAAAGGAATTGTTGATGACGATAATTACGGAGGCTTATTAATTTTTGAAAAAGGTGCCGAATCTTTTAATGTTAGCGATAATAGCTTTGTAGATGGAAAAGTGAAAAAAAATGGAAAAGATGCTTTTATTTATCCAATAGGAGATAAAAACAAGTATCGATTTGCTGGTATTTCGGCACCAACAGAAATATTGAGCAGTTTCACTGGGAAATATTTTTATGAAAATTCAGATGTATTGTACCCGCATAATGATAAAACAACCGGAATTACGTTTATAAATAATCAAGAATACTGGACTTTAGATAAAACAGAAGGAAATTCAGATGTTATGCTAACCCTAAGTTGGGACGAAACATCAACTACACCAGAAGAAATAGTAGTATCTCCTCAAAGTTCAATTCATATTGTTCGTTGGGATGCTGCACAAAAGCTGTGGATAGATGAAGGCGGTGTTGTCGATAGCGATAAAAAAACAGTTACAACACCATTAAATGTCTCTGGATATAATGTGTTTACAACAGCAAGGGTTGATGATAGTATTGTTTTGCCTTGCAGTACATTAACTATTTATAATGCAGTTTCGCCAAATGGAGACAATAAAAATGATTACTTCAAAATTGATGGATTAACAGAATGTTCATCAGATAATACAGTAGAGATTTATAATCGCTGGGGAGTAAAGGTATTTGAAACCAATAATTACGATTCTAACGGAAATGTTTTCAGAGGTTACTCAGAAGGTAGAACAACAATATCTAAGGATAAAATGTTGCCAACAGGGACTTATTTCTACATCTTAAATTTTAAATATTCAGGAGCAAAGTCTCAAACCGTAAAAAAAGCAGGATATCTGTATTTAAACAGAGAATAGTTTTTTTGAAGCAAAAAAAATGAAAAATCAATATTTCAAAAACACAAACTACTTTTAAGAGCGTGTTGAATGAATATTTAAAAAGACAAACATGAGAATAAAATTTTTCACTGCGATTATGATCTTAACAAGCATTTTGTGTACAGCCCAACAAGACGCGCAGTTTACACAATACATGTACAACACCATAAATGTAAATCCTGCCTATGCCGGATCTAGAGGAGCACTGAGTATTTTTGGTTTATATCGTACACAATGGGTTGGACTTGATGGTGCGCCAGAAACAAGTAGCTTTTCGGTCAATTCACCAATCAACAATAGCAATTTAGGAGTAGGAGTTTCACTAGTCAATGATAAAATTGGACCAACAAATGAAAATACATTATCGGCAGACCTTTCGTATACCGTACAAACATCCGCAGATTTTAAACTATCGTTTGGTATAAAAGGAACAGCCAATTTATTTAATCTTGACATTAATAAATTAAATCCGGAAAATCAGGGGGATCCACAATTTCAGGATTTAAACAATAAGTTTTCTCCAAATGTTGGAGCAGGAGTTTATTGGCATTCAAACAAAGCTTATATAGGTCTATCAGTACCAAATTTTATCGAAACTAATCGTTATAACGACAATGATATTGCTATATATAAAGATAAAATCAACTATTATTTAATAGGAGGTTATGTATTCGATTTAGATAAATACCAATACATAAAATTTAAACCAGCCGTTTTAGCTAAGATGGTCGAAGGCGCACCGCTACAAGTAGATGTTTCAGCAAACTTTATGTTTAACGACAAATTTGTTGTGGGTCTTGCTTATAGATGGAGTGCCGCGCTGAGTGCCATGGCAGGATTTCAGGTAAGTGATGGACTCTACATAGGATATGCATACGATCGCGAAACAACCCGCTTAAACAATTACAATTCAGGATCGCACGAGATTTTTCTCCGATATGAATTCTTTAAAAATAATGGAAAAATAACAACACCACGTTTCTTCTAAAATTGTAATATGAATAAAAATATACTCCTATACCTTATAATAATAAATGTTTTTTCATTTGAAGGTTATGCACAGCAATCAAAAATTAATGCTGGGGATAAAAAATATGATAATTATGCCTATATCGACGCCATTAAAACTTACGAGCGTGTGGCCGAGAAAGGATACAAATCTGAAGACTTATTTAAAAAGCTGGCAAATTCGTTCTATTTTAATTCTGAATTTGAAAAAGCTGCTAAATGGTATGGCGAATTATTTGCCATGAACGTAGAAGTCGAACCAGAATATTATTATCGCTATGCACAATCATTAAAATCAAATGGAGAAATAGCCAAAGCCAGTAAAATACTTGAATTATTCAACCAAAAATCGAAAAATGATTCGAGAGGAAAATTGTATGAAAGTAATAAGAATTATATAGATCAGATTAAAGCCAATTCGGGACGCTATATTATTCAAAACGCAGGAATAAATAGTAAATACTCTGATTATGGAACCGCATTTCACGTAAATAAAATAGTTTTTGCTTCGGCTAGAGATACAGGTAATTTTAATCAGCGAAAGCATAAATGGACGGGCGAGCACTTTACTAATCTCTATGAGGCTGATCTAGACGAAAACTTTAATCCAAAAGCTGTTAAAAAAATTGAATCAAAAATAAATTCTAAGTTTCACGAATCGACACCAGTTTTTACAAAAGATGGAAAAACAGTTTATTTTACCCGAAACAATTACATTGACGGTAAAAAAGGTAAAGACGAGAGAAAAACGACCTTAATTAAAATATACAAAGCAACGCTAGAGAATAACGAATGGACGAATATTATAGAACTTCCTTTTGATAGTGACAACTATAGCACTGCCCATCCAGCACTTAGTCCCGACGAAAAAACATTATATTTTGCATCAGATATGCCTGGAACATTTGGTCAATCGGATATTTATAAAGTAAGTATTAATAGTGACGGAGTATTTGGGTCTCCAGAAAATTTAGGACGTTCAATAAATACTGAAGGAAAAGAAACATTTCCCTTTGTTACCGAGGAAAATGAAATATATTTTGCTTCAGACGGACATCCAGGGCTTGGTGGTTTAGACATTTTTGTTGGAGAAATAAATCAAAACGGAGTGCGTAATATCCAAAATGTAGGTGGTGATATCAATTCACCAAACGATGATTTTGCTTATATAATCGATACAAAATCCAGAAGAGGTTTTTTCTCTTCTAATAAAGAGGGAGGAGAAGGTTCTGATGATATTTATAAATTTTTAGAAACTAGAAAACTAAAATGTTTACAGGAATTGAGCGGAATTATAACTGATGCTGAAACTGGAATTATTTTACCACAAACAAAAGTTTCTTTATACGACAATCAAATGGTAATGAAAAATTCCATCATTTCAGATCAAACAGGATATTACAGTTTTTCTGTAGAATGTGGAAAAATTTATAATGTAAGAGCCGAAAAATCAGATTATACAACCAAAGAAGTTAATGTGATTATTGAATCTAAAAGTGGTAAAACTAATTTGCCAATTGCATTAGAAAAAGAAGGCTGTCGGGTTACAATTGGTGATGATTTGGGAAAATGTTTCGGAATAAAAATGATCTATTTTGATTTAGATAAATCGAATATTCGCACAGAAGCAGAATTAGATTTAGAAAAAATATTAGATGTTCTAAAGCAATATCCGTCAATGAAATTAGATATTCGTTCACACACAGACAGTCGTCAAACACATGCTTATAATGAAATATTATCTGATAAAAGAGCCAAGTCAACTATAAAATGGCTTGAAAAAAATGGTATATCATCAGATCGATTAACAGGAAAAGGTTATGGAGAAACCCAACTGATAAATGGATGTTCAGATGGTGTAATTTGTACCGAAGAACAACATCAAATGAATAGGCGAAGCGAATTTATAATCACAGATTTATAAAATTATATATATAAGCTAAAGTAAAATGAATAGAAAAACCATTTCAATTATAAGCTACTTAACAATTGTTGGCTGGATAATATCTTTCGTAGTATATCACAATGGCGGTAGATCGTCTTTTGCACAATATCATTTAAAACAGTCATTTGGTTTAGGTATTTTGGGCGTAATATTTGGTCTAATTTTTATTCCGATATTTCCAGTTGATCCAATAATTTCAACTCTGTTTTTAATATTAAGTGCAATTATCTTGATCGTTTTGATTTTTGGTATATTAAATGCGGTTAACCAAAAAAGAAAGCCAATTCCCTTAATAGGACTAATGTTTGTGGATAGATTTCATTTTATAAAATATTAATCTTTACAAGTTTTATATTTTGTTGAGGCCGCTTCTTTTTTAGCGGTCTCTTTTGTTTCTTATTCTAGTCAAATCAAATAATGCTTAATAAATAAAAGTCCTATTGTTGCTATTAAATAACTTATAGTGACAAAAGAGATTTATAAGTCAAAATACCTTTGCATACATTTTATTTCTTTAAAAAGAGAAATGAAAATTACGATGTTTAATAACTTCAGTAAAGAAATTGATCATGAAAAAGGAAAAGGTTTTATTGCAAGATGGCAAAGGAATGTTCTTAAAAATGTTTAAAAAAGAACTTGTAGACGAATTTCAATTCACAGAAACTTCAACCAAGATAAATCACCAAACTCAATTATTAGGTTTTGATCGATTTATATATGTAACCTATGATAAAACCGAGTTAATTGAATTTTTAAAACTTAATAAAAGAGGCGCAAATGTTTTAGTATGTTTATTTGATAAACAATTGCAAACAAATGTTTCTTTTATGGAAGAAATTCATGATTTAGTTTTGTTAGACGGTTACAAAACAAAAAAAGAAAGCGTTAAAGATCTTATGCTTCATTTAAAAAATACATTACCATTAAAGAAACAAATTACCATAAATAGTAATTCTACTTCACCTCACAATCAAGTTCAGTTTCATAATTTTTTTAAGACAATATTGCATTTCGTTTAGTTTTAACAAAAAAATAGTTTTCATCTAAATTATTTATTTAAACTTAATACATGAATTATGGTAATATTTTTAGATTATCAAGTATATTTTGTTTGAATTTTTCTTTTCGCGCAGTATAAAGAATATCTCTTCATCGCATTTGAAATGAGTTTTAATTCATTGTAATACTGCGTTTTGTAATTACTCGTACTTTTCAATAAGAGTACTCGTACGTATAATTCAGAACAAATGCGTTCGAATATTTTTATTCGGTCGCACAGGTTTAAATTGCGTCGCATATTTGTATCGAAATAAAATACTAACGTAAAAACACGATACAATGAAAACTTCTTTAAAATTTTCAGCAGCACTATTATTAATAAGTACCTTTTCTTTTGGACAAGATATTTCTAGAAGAATAGATTCAATAATAAAGGATAATTATCAAAGAAATCCGGAAATTGGTATTAGCGTCGGTTTTATTAATAATAACGAAGAATATTATACAGCATATGGTAATTTAAATGAGGGAAGTCAAATAAAAATTAATAAAAATTCCATATTCGAATTAGCGTCTATAACTAAAATTTTAACTTCAAATTTAATAGCGCAAGCAGTGAGCGAAAAGAAAATTAAAGTCGATGATTATATAGATAGATTCCTGCCAAAAGGATATGTGTTAAATGAAAATTTAAAAAATAAAATTAAGATTTCAGATCTGGCATCTCACCAATCAGGTTTGCCGGATATAGATTTTGGAAAATTAATAGAACTAAATCCGCAACAGCCTGTAAGTAGTGTTGATGGACAAACATTGATAATGATAATCAATAATTGTAGCGAATTAAAAGATTATGGCAAATATAGATACTCTACTATAGGATATACACTACTTGGACAAATATTGGAAAATGTGTATGGTAAAAGTTATGACGAAATTATTCGAGACAAAATAATTGACCCTTTACAAATTACAAATACATTAACCAAAGATTTTGAAGTTAAAAATAGAACGGTTGCACATAATCCAAATGGTGGAATTCAGGAATTCTTTAAATGGAATATTACAGCTCCAGCCGGATTAATAAAATCTAATGCCTCTGATATGATTACATTTCTAAAAGAAGTTTTAAATAAAGATACTACTATAGGTAAAGCTGCAATAGAAACAGAGAAAGTCTTCTATAAAGACGAAAAAAGAGAAATGGGATTAGGAACAAATATTGTAGCAGATGAAAAGAATACACTTTACATGAAATCTGGCGACTCTATGGGGCAATCGACAATTATATGTTACAATAGAACTAAAAATTGGGGTATAATAATATTGCTAAATCAAAGAAATTCAAAAATGAGAAGCGATCTATTGAATAAGATTTGCGATACAGTATTGAAATAAAATTTGACGACAGGTTTTAAAGAATGAATAATTACGGAATTTCATTATATTGAAAACAGAAAATAATCTCTACTTATATATAAGTAGAGATTTTGATTCCACAACCCGACAGGTTTGTTTTTTATATCTATATATAATAAGAGTATTAATAAGGAGCTTAATCCCGCTATGCGTTTCAATCTTTTGTGCCGAACCCCGGCGCAAAAGGATTTCCACTTCTATCGGGGCTAGGAGAGAGGTTCCAGAAGGAGTATTTATGGATTATATTGAGGATAAAACCAAAACCTTGCGCTTTTGCGTCTTTGCGAGATTGATAGAGATGTTATTGTACTTTATAATTTAGATGGCAAATCTCTTCATAATTTTCCAGAAATCTAAAAATTCAACAAAACAGCACCCTTTATAAAAGCAAAAATTACAAAAAGCATAAACAGTTACGGAAAAACCTTTCAAAAGTTCAAAAATATAAAAAGTTAAGTTTAGTGTTATCAGAGAGTTAAGAAAAAGAGATAAAAAAGATTAAAAATAGTTTAGAAAAAGGCTTGTAAATGCAAATAAAGGG
>NZ_JPRK01000026.1 GCF_000832125.1 Flavobacterium hibernum
AGGATTATAACTTATCTTTTTAGAAATGATACACTTTTATACAAAGATATAATTGTAGACTCTATTGATAAATCTCGAAAAGATATAGCTGATTTTACAAGTATAGATAAAATTATTAAATACTATAAAAGTTTAAAAATTTCAATTAAACCTAAAATCAAAAATAAGGAGACGGGAGAAATGTATTCTAATCGATTTATTATAAATAATTATGAAACTCGATTTTATAAGGAAAATAATTTTTACGAAATGTTCACAGATTACAAAGGTGATAATTATCATGCGGTTTTAGATCATTTATATGACGGTTATCGATGCTATTAGAGGTTGTCTGCCTTGCTCGGGCGTCCACATTGAAAAACAAAGTTTATGTAACTGATTAAATTAAGTCTCAAGAACGCAAGGGAGGCATCGCTGTGCAATAGTAGAACAGACGTTAATTACACCAATCTAAAAGTGGCAGAAAACCGCAAAGAATTAGAAAAAACATTAAGCTCTTTAGGAATTGCAGAAAGTGCTGTTGGTTTTATATCTGGTAAAGCACCCGTAATTGCAGAAACAGCGATGAAAATTTTAGGGTTAGCTTTAAGTGCAGAGCCAAGATTCAGTCTTGCAGAATATACTCATCCTATAAAAGGACCTGTTTATTTGGATGAAACGACTACAATTCAAGAATTTAAAAGAAAAAACAATAATGGCTATATATCATCCCAACAAGTAGAACAGGAACCAAGATTTGAAAAAAAAGACATTTTGAAAGAATTAGAAGATTATGGATTAAAAATAACTACAAAATGAAAATAATATTATTACTATTAATATCACCACTACTGTTTAATTCATGTCAGAAAATTGATAGAATCAACTATTATACAAATGAACTTGTAACTCAAAAAGAATTAGCTGAAAATGGATTTTATAAATACTCATATTCAACTTTTTATGACTATAGTGGAAATAAAGTTATAGACACGAAATTTCAAGTAAAATATGATATGTACTCTAATGTTAAACCACAAAAAAATGAAGAAGGTGAAATATGTCCAAGTCAATTAGGAAGTCTTTTTAAACTAGATTCACTTAAGAAAAAAGAAATGAAAGATTATCTCAAAAATAATTTGAATAATAGAATTATAACTTATCTCTTTAGAAATGACACTTTATTTTACAAAAGTATAATAGTATTAACTTCCGATACGCCACAAAAACAAATAGCCGATTTAACTTCGAAAGAAAAAATCACAAAGTACTATAATAATCTTAAAATTCCCGTTAGAATAATTATCGAAGACAATTTAAGTTCAAAAGAACACCCAACACTATTTATAATTAACAAATATAAAACAAGCATTCAATATTCAGAAAAGGATAAATCTTATGAATTATTCACAAACTATTTAAACGACTCTATTTATTATGATATTTTAGATACTTGGTATTATGGATTAATGCGTAATACTCATTATTTTTTAAAGTATAATCCAAAGCTATTTATGTAGTTAGTTTAGTAAAAAAGTATTAGAAGACTTTAGATTGGCACTAAAATAAATTGAAGATGAAAAACTTAGCTATATTATTAAACATGTTTTTATTTATATCATGTCATAAAGAAGACACTATAAATCACTTTTTAACTAGACCAGTTACTCAAAAAGAGCTAGAACTTAATGGTTTTTACAAATATTCATATGAGATTATAATAGACGATAAAGATAAATTAGATGATACTATTCGTTCTGTAATTAAATATGATATGTATTCTAATGTGAAGCCAGAAAAAAAAGAAAATGGAGATATTTATCCAACTAAATTATGGAAATTTTATAGTGAAGATTCTATAAAAAACAGAAAAAATATAGATTATCTTAAAAATGAATTAGATAATAAAATTATTACTTATTTGTTTAGAAATGATTCTTTGTTTTACCCTGCTACTGCACGAATCCTTTCTTGTGGCAGTAAGTATGTCAAAATCTGGTTTTCATTACATAAGTTTTAATATGTAATTGACTAGAAATTATATTAATTAGAAACGAACCACACGAAAGGATTCGTGCGGTAGTGGGGACCTTTAGAAGTGGGAAAATTTATGTCTTAAAAATTCCATGAATATATTAAACAGGCATCACTGTGCAACCGTAGAACCGATGTTAATTATACGAATATAAAGGTTGCAGAAAACCGTGATGAGTTAAACAAAACCATAAGCTTGTTGGGAATAACAACATCGGCAGTTGGTTTTATACCAGGTAAAGCACCAGTGATTGCAGACGCGGCAATGAAAATTTTAGGATTAGCTTTAAGTGCAGAGCCAAGATTCAGTCTTGCAGAATATACTTATCCTATAAAAGGACCAGTTTATTTGGATAAAACAACTGAAATAAGAGAATATAAAAGAGAAAATTACAATGGTTATATTTCTTCTCAAAAATTAGATGGAAAACCTAAAAATACGGAGCGAGATGTGTTAAAAGAATTAGAAGAATTTGGTTTAATATTAAAATAGAAGTAAAATGAGAATTATAATTATATTGTTTATAATAACATTAGTGTCTTGTGGCAAAAAAGACACAATTAATCACTATGTACCGAACCCAATAACACAACAAGAATTATTAGATAACGGTTTTTATAGATATTCTTATGTTGATACTGTCAATAAAGAAGATTTACATAAATATACTTCTGATTATACTTATGCTTATACCCATACGCGTATTGACTTGATTGGTAATGGAGACGGAATTCATGATTCCATAAAATTACTAATAAGACGGGATATATATTCGAATGTAAAACCGGAAAAAAATGAAAAAGGACAAATATACCCAACCCAATTGAGTAATTTTTATGGCATGGATACAATCAAAAGAGAAGCAAACACGAGATATTTAAAAGGTGTCTTAAAGAACAGGATCATAACCTACTTATTTATAAACGATTCTCTTGAATATAAAAGCATAATAGTTGAAGATTTTGACAAAAAAGATATAGAAATAATCGATTTTACGACCAAGACAAAAATCATTCGATATTACGACAGCCTAAAGATTCCCATCAAGTCGTTGTTGGTGAAAGATATAAGTACCAAAGATCATCCCACATTGTTTTTGATAGCGAATCTTAAAACAGCGATACGTTATAGTGATAAAAAACATTCCTTTTACGAAAGTTCTATAAACTATATTGATAATGACAATTATACAATTTATAATATTATAGGCTCATATTATTCTGGTCTGAAATGGCATCCAGTAAAATAAAATTATGTGGTTAGTATGAAACAAGGATAAATTATCTAATCGCACAGATTTTCTTCGTAACAATCGTGCGTATTTGCAATCCGTGCTCGTAACCAAACTAAAAGTAAAAAAATACAAACCAATCTTTGATTATTTAGGGCAAAAGATTAATGCCAGTTATTATGATTAATTAGAAACCTAATTCAAATAGTTAGAGGAATGTAATTTAATATTATATGATTTTGGAAACATAATAATAGCAAAATGAGAAAAATAAAAACCTTAGCAGTAATATTATTACTATTTATTTCTTGCAATAAAAAAGATAAAATTAATCATTATCTAAATAAAGTTGTAACACAAAAAGAACTCTTAGATAACGGATTTTATAAATACTCATCTGTTTATACTCCTGATGAAGATGATAAAATTAATGGAGGTTTCAAATATGTTATCAAATTTGATATGTATTCAAATGTGAAACCTGTAAAAAATGAAGAAGGTAAATTATGTCCAACGCAATTATGGCATTTTTACAGAAAGGATTCAATCAAAGAAAAAAGAAATAGAGATTA
>NZ_JPRK01000027.1 GCF_000832125.1 Flavobacterium hibernum
CTTTAAAATCATAAAAAAGCGAGTTTACGTTGATTTTTCTTAAAAAGTTAAAAAACAAAATTGAAGATTTGATTTGAAAAAACGAGACTTTTTCAAAAATTTTAATATTTTTTTGAGCATTCAAAATAACCTAAAAAGTGGCTCTGTTTTTCTAAGCAAAAAAAATGAAAATCATGCAAAAACTGACCCTTCTCGAAATTTAAATTTTAATAAAAAGATCAAAAAAATCCAGAATTCAATTCCAAATAATTATTTTTGGTTTTATAGAAAAGAAGAAAATAAACACCATGAATACAACTTGTACTCCAAAAGAAGCTTTACAAAAACTAGAACACTTTTGTGCGTATCAGGAACGTTGTCATGCCGAGGTAGTTTCGAAACTTTATAGCTTAAAAATGACTAGCGACGAAAGCGACAATATCGTAGTTCAACTGATTGAAGGTAATTTTTTAAACGAAACTCGGTTTGCTTGCAGTTTTGCAAGAGGAAAGCATAGAATTAAACATTGGGGCAAAATTAGAATCGTAAATGAGCTCAAAGCCAAACATATTTCATCGACAAATATTACATTGGCTTTAAAAGAAATCGATCCTGAAGAATACGAAACTACTTTTAATCAACTCGCTGAAAGATGCTGGAATAGTGTACAGGAGAAAAACATCTTAAAAAAGCGAAAAAAGTTCTGCGATTATATGCTGCGCAGAGGCTACGAAAGCAATTTCGTTTACGAGAAAGTAACTTTCTTAGAAAAAGCAGAAAACGATTAAATCTTCTCTTTCCTCAACTTTAAAAACCCTCAGGAACAATTACTCAAAATTGACGAATTATGGTTTTTCGATCAAAACACTAACTGCATTTCCGCCAAAACCAACTGCATTTATCAAAACTTTTTTAATCGATTTGGTTTGATTCTGTTTTGTACCAAAAGGCACTTCAATAAAAGTATCGTGCTGAATCATCAAAAGTGCTAATTCTAAACTTAAAATTCCAGAAGATCCAAAAGTGTGCCCAATCTTCCATTTATTGGTTGTTAATAAAGGTAATTTAGACCCAAAAACTTTTTCAATAGCGCGTAACTCAGTTAAATCACCTTTTATAGTTCCCGGAGCGTGCATTACGATGGCATCAACAGTTTCTAGATCTACATCTTTCAACGCCATTTTCATCGATTTTTGAAAACAAGTAGCTTCTGCCGAAATCGAAATATTATGCTCTAAAATCTCCGTTGCATAACCAACTCCTGTTACGTAAGCAATTGCATTTTCTTTTTCACCAGATTCTAAACAACAAACTGCTGCTCCCTCTCCTAAAATCATGGTGTTTTGCGTTTTATCAAAGTCAAAAGCAAGATTTGGCCAAGGCTCTTCTTCCTGATTAATTCGAGAATAGATTTTAAGAGCACGCATTTGAGCAATTGTAAAATCAGTTAAAGGAGCTTCACTTCCACCCACTAAAAACTTATCTGCCATTCCAGATTTTAACCATGCCACGCCATTTAACAACGCATGAAGCGCGGTTGAACATGTAATAGAATGTGAAATTTCAGGGCCAACACTTTGTAAATCATGCGCAATCCAAGAGGAAATATTACCCAAAGTAGTTGTTGGAGAAGCCAAAGTTTGAGCTTTTCCTGTATCGATATATTCTTTATAATGTTTTTCAAATAAATCTGTCGCACCACGCGATGAACCAATATTGATTCCAAAAACATCATCTGAATTCCATCTTGCTTGTTCAACTGCTTTTCGCGAAGCGGCTAAAGCAAATAAAACAGAACTATCTAAAAACTTATATTTTATATCTGATTCTCTAACTTCGGCAATAATCTGTTTTGATTCTTCGCTTAAAGCAGCAACCGAAGTTTCTTGTTGATCTAAAAATTGTCTTGTAAAGCAATGCTCATTATCAAGATATTTTTCCCAAACTGCATCAACATTATTGCCTAAAGGAGAAATAGAAGAAAAAGCGGTTATTGATATTTTAGTATTCAATGTTGTGGATTTTTGATCGCAAAGTTCGCAATTATTAGATTTAATTCAACCATATAAGTAATATAAGTACTTATATGATTGAAATGACTATACCATTTCTATGGCTTCTTCAATAATAGAATATACTTTTTGAAGTTGCTCATCCGTCATGATATAAGGTGGTAAAATGTAAACTATATTGCCTACCGGACGTAAAACAACGCCTTTATCAATAAAGAAATTATAAAGTTTAGTTCTCATTGAACCATAATAACTCTCTTCTGAATCTGATTTAATTTCAACTGCAAAAATAACACCCAGTGTTCTGGCAGTTATTACTTTTGAATGGTTTTCAATTTTTTTCTGAAAACTCAAATGGCTTTTATTTATCCTCTCGATATTCTCTTGCATTTCTGGCATCTGCAATAAATCTATACTTGCCAACGCAGCAGCACATCCTGTTGGATTTGCTGTAAAAGTATGTCCATGAAACAAGGCTTTATTGATATCATCATCATAAAAAGCATCAAAAACTTCTTGTGTAAAAGTTGTAATCGCCATTGGAATTGTTCCTCCGGTTAAAGCTTTCGACAAACAAATCATATCCGGTTGTTCAGAAACATAATCCATCGCAAAGGTTTTTCCAGTTTTACCAAAGCCCGTCATTACTTCATCGGCAATAGTTAGAACATTATTTCCTGCACAAATTTGTATCAATTTAGCTAATGCTTCAGGTTCATACATTACCATTCCCGCTGCACCTTGTACCAAAGGCTCAAAAATAAAACCGGCACAATTATAATTATCAATAACATTCTTTAGCGCCTCAAAACTCTCTTGTTCCTTTCCTTTCACCGGAACCGGAATTCGAACCACATCTATAAACATACCTTGAAAAGCCTGAGTATAAAATGAAATTCCGCTTGCCGCCATTGCTGCAAAAGTGTCACCGTGAAATGCATTTTCGAAAGCAATTATGGTCGTTCTTTTTTCATTTTTATTGAAAAAATACTGCAAAGCTACTTTTATTGCAACTTCCACTGCCGTTGAACCATTATCAGAGAAGAAAATCTTCTGTTGATTACCTGGCAAAATTTCAATAAGCTTTTCTGCAACTTTTATCGCAGGTTCATGCGTAAAACCTCCAAACAAAACGTGCTCTAAAGTCGTTAATTGTTTGTAAATCGCATCGGCAATAAATTTATTACTGTGTCCAAAAGGATTTACCCACCAAGATGCAATTGCATCAATATATTCCTTTCCGTTTTCATCCCAAAGTAGTGCGCCTTCTCCCTTTGAAATTGCAATTGGAGTTTGTGCTGTTTTATGTTGTGTATAAGGATGCCAAAGGTATTGGCTGTCTTTTTCAGTTAATGTCATGTTGTTTAGAATGTAGATATTAGAGCATAGAAAAAAGACTAAACTCTAGAATTTTGACAAAGATAAGAAAGTCTGTTTTCTTTACTCTATCTTCTTTCCTCTATAAATTAAGTAAGTTCTCTCGAAACAAATCAGCATATTCTTTAATAACGTTTTGATCGAAATAGGGTTCTTCATCAATTCTTCCAATACATTGAATTGCGGTTTTATTCAAGATCAAACTTTCTGTCGATTTGTTTTCGCTTCCGCTAAAGATAATTCCCGCAACTTCAAAGCCACGATTCCTAATTGCTTCAATAGTTAACAACGTATGATTGATACTTCCTAAATAATGTCTGGAAACTACAATTACTTTATAATCGGGCTGAATTAAATCGACAATTGTCTCGTTGTCGTTCAACGGAACAAAAATTCCGCCAGCACCTTCAATAACCAAATGATTTTCAGTTTTAGGCTCAATGATATTTTTAATATCAATTGTGATTCCATCAATTTCCGCAGCCAAATGTGGACTTGCGGGAGTGTTTAACTCATAAGCATTTGGAAAGAATTGGGATTTTGAATTTGAAATTTGAGATTTTACTTTATGTGTATCACTTAAGTATAAATCTCCAGCTTGAATAGGCTTCCAGTAATCTGCTTCTAAAGCTTCGACAATAATTGCTGAAGTTACTGTTTTACCAACATCTGTTGAAATTCCTGTTATAAATAATTTCATAGGCATTTGTTTCACAGAGATTCACAATAAAGAAAAAGATTCGCAAAATCCTTATTCAACTTTGCAGTTTTCTTAAAGAAGCTCTGGGCAATAATTTGTTTCTGCAAAAATACCAATAAAAACAAAACCCATCATTACGATGGGTTTATTGTTTTTTATTATTCTTCTTTTAGCTCGTCTATAACTTTCTTAATTTCTTTGGCAAACTTGCCATAAAACTTATGTACCCACCATTCTAAAGCAATTCCCATAAAAAGCATCGTAAAAACTACAATCGAAAATAAGGCCCCTAATTGATAATTCGTAAAATCGTTTGACAGAAAACTCGGAGCGTTAGAAAACTTTAAATACAGAAAACCTATTAAATAAAGTATTAAAAAAGGTGTCAAAGCAAATCCAAAAGTTTTGTACAACTCCATATTTAGCCTTATATCAAAGTACGTTTCGTATAAGCTGTCTTTTGTTTTTAGCGTTATTGAACTCAATCTCTTGTAAAAGAAATAGAATTTTGCCAAATAATAAATGCAAACAGCAACAAAAAGACTGAAAAGCAAATAATACAAAGTTGTCATTTTTGGAGGAAAATCATAAAACAATGGAATAAATCCCATAAAAATGATTGAAAAAACTTGATAAATAAATTCCTTTTTCAGATTTTTTCTAATTTTATCTAATGGCGTATTAGCTTCTTTTATTTTTTCTAAGTTACTTGGAAGAACGACATTATTTGTCTCCTCTTTATTCCAAGCGTTTTGTATATCGTTAAAATCCATATCCTTGATTTTTAATTATTTCTTTTAATTTTTCTTTTGCTCTATTTAATTTCACTCTGGCATTTCCCTCAGAAATTCCAAGATTATCCCCTATTTCTTTGTGTGAAAAACCCTCGAGTTGATAAAAAATAATTGCTTTATCTATTTTTTCCAGTTTCTGAACAGCTTTATAAAAATGATCAATCTGACTTTCTTTTATATCCGAGTCGCCTTCGTCATCCCTAATATTTTCTGAAGCAATTTCATATTTATCAACCTTTCGTTTTTCCTTCTTCAAGAAAACGATGGCGGTATTAACTGCTACACGATACATCCAGGTCGAAAACTGACTTTCATTTCTAAAAGAATCATACGATTTCCAAAGCTGACAAACAATCTCCTGAAACAAATCCTGCTGATCATCAGAGTTATCCATGTACATCTTAGAAACTTTATACAAAATCCCTTTATGCTTCTCGATCCTATTTAAAAATTCTTGCTCTTTTTCTTTCAAAACAATACTATTTCATTACTGGTTTTACTGTATATCCTGCTTTTTTCAATAAGTTAATCAATCCTAAATCACCCGCCAAATGTCCAGATCCAACTGCGACAAATAAGCTTTCTTTTTTCATCATTTCAGGTAAAGCTTTTACCCAATTTAAATTTCTTTCGTAAAGCATATATTTTTTTGCTTTATCGTTCATTACATTTTCTCCAGTTATAATTTTATATAAATCCTCTAATTTTTCTTGTTTATAAGCCACTACCATTTCATTCATTAATTCTGCATCAGACCCCTCCAGCATTGCAATCATTTCACTATCACTATAGGCATCTTCAACAGACTTGAATTGAGATTTTATGGTTTCTAATCCCTCAATTTGTTCCTTACGTTTGTTTGCACTTTCGATAAAATCCATTTCATAAAACTTCATATCGGTACAACCAAAGTTTTTGGATATGATCAAACTCATAACACTCATTAAACTAAAAGCATCAACTTGTTTAACGGTTATTCCACCTGATTTTTTCAATAATGCATCTAATTTAGACAATTGTTCCGGAGTTAATTTTTTGCTTAAAGGCTCCTTTCCCATTGCCATTTGCTGCATATCAGTCAATTCCTTTGGATCATTAAAATTAACCTCCAAAACTAATTTCTCAGAGGCATCAAATGCTTTCTTTGTTTTATCCGAAAGGAAATAATCTCCCGAACAAATCATATGAATTGTTCCATATAAATAAGAAGGTTTTGACAATCCGTTTCCTGATACTTCCCATAAAAGTGAATTTTCAAGTTTTGGAGATTTTGTCTGTGCTATGACAGTTCCACTAAAAACTAATGTAATTGCTACTATTGCTAATGTAAATAAATTTTTCATTTTGTTGATTGATTAATTGATTGATGATAATTTGATTGAATAACTTTGATTGATTGATTGATTGATGACTGAATTTAAATTATGATTTTCTATTTTTTTTTCTTTGCCAAGAGGCCAATGATGCAAAAAAAAGACAGATCATAATTAGAAGTAAATCTTTGTTTGGTTTGTCTAAAATAAACTGATTTACTAAGGCATATCCAAGTCCTGCAGAAGCTAAAGAGACAAATATGAAATTGAATATTTTTTCGCTAGTTGAAGTTGATGTTTTCATAATAGTTTGATTTTGGTTGTTATTATTGATTGATTTGATGATTAAAACTCCTTTATTCTTTACTGTATTCTTGCTTTTTTGAAGATGCAAAAGCAGAAATTAATAAACAAAGTATTACTACCGCAATATCCGGTTTAGGCTTTCCGTAAAAAATGTGACTTACTAAAGAATAACTTACCTGAACGGCAGTTAAGAAAATTAAAAGATTACAAATACCTCTTTTCGCTAAAGTTGATATATTTTTCATAATTATTTTGGTTTATTTGATTACGACTCGTAAGTAATCAAAGAATCAAAACGTTACAAAAAAAATTAAACTTTTTTAAAGAAGTGAGCAAACAAAGGTGTTAACGACAGTGTTTTTTTTGGTAGAGATGTAATTAAACCAAATTATCATCCTAAACGAAATCAAAGATATGCTAATTGGAATGGTCTTCGAGTTCGCTAAGCCTGACAACAATCGCATTAAAACTAGTTAAATTCAAACTTACATTTATTGCACTTGTATCTATGTTTTGAATAGAACGGCATCAAAACAAAGAGTAGTGAAAAGACAAAAGCTAAAAGTGATTTTGTGTCTTTTATTGAAGTTACCATTTCTATCTCTTCTGCACCACAATTTGGACATTTAATCAATTCATTGTTTTCATTAACAGAAAACTGACTGATATCTGATAGAATTTTATTTGCTTTTTCCAAATCATCACTCTTTACAAAGATCTTAACACCACCAACAGCATTACTCCAAATAGGGTTTGAATCTACCGTATTTATATCTCTTAAATACACTTCAACACCTTCGGATTCTAATTTACCACAAAAAATTTGAGCTTCAGATGAGTATTGATAACTTCTAACTAACTTAAAATTTTCGTCCATAATTAAAATATAAAGTTACCTAACAACTCCAAAACCTGATTAATTTGCTCTTCTGAATTATAACTATGAATACAAAACCGAAGACGCTCTTGTCCTTCTGGCACGGTTGGCGATAGTATTGGTTTAACATCAAAACCTTTGTCCTGTAGTTGTTGAGCCAATTGTTTTACATTTTCGTTACCTGGTACTATTGCCGATTGTATTGCTGATTTACTGCGAACAAACATTGGTTTCAAGCCCAATAAGTTTTTCTGTTGATTGAAAAATATAATATTCTGACGCAATCTTTCTATTGTCTCTTTTTCAATTACTAAGTGTTGATAGGCAACCAAAATTGTTGCTACAGAATGCGGAGACAATCCTGTTGTGTAAATAAAACTTCGAGCGAAGTTTACTAGATATTCTCTAAGTTCGGTACTTCCTAAAACAACTGCACCGTGACATCCTAAACCTTTACCAAAAGTCATAATTCGGGCAAAAATCCTATTGTGCAGTTGTAGATATTGCGCCAGACCTTCGCCTGCATCTCCAAAAACGCCTAAAGTATGCGCCTCATCAACTACTAAATAACAATTGTATTTTTCAGATAGAGTCACCAATTCTTCAAGATTTGGACTATCACCGTCCATAGAAAAAACGGTTTCGGTAACAATATAAATATTTGCGTCAGGGAATTTTAAAACAAGACGTTCTAAATCTTCAAAATCATTATGATTAAATTTATATGATTTTGCATTCGACATTATAATTCCGTCCCGAATTGAAGCGTGACTTAATTCATCATACAAAATAACATCATTTCGTTGCGGTACAGCGCTAAAAAATCCAACATTGGCATCGTAACCCGAATTAAATATTAAAGCTGATTCAGCCTCGTGAAACTCTGCTATAAAAATTTCAGCATTTTGATAAAGTAAATGATTTCCAGAAATTAATCTTGAACCTGTAGCACCATTTTGAATAACCTCATTTTCGATTAAATAATGATGTGCCTGCTTAAAAATAGCTTCGGATTTTGAAAAGCCTATATAATCATTTGAAGAAAAATCAATAAGATTATTAAAACTCGGCAATCGTCTTAACGAATTATTTTGCTTTCTGCTTTCAAGCTTTTGAATCAGGTTTTTTGGTAATTTCATAAAAACAAAGTTATGAAATTAAGGCTAAAATTATTTATAAGAGTAACTTTTACCTCAAAAGTTATCGCATAAAAAAAGCCAAACATTACTGTTTGGCTTTTTTAACTTATTTTAAAATTGTCTTAGTCAACTAAAACAATAATTTTATTGTCTTTCATCTCGATAGTACCTGACGTAATCTCTAATGTATAAGTCTGGTCGTTTACTTTCGTGAATTTACCCGCTACATCTTTAGAAAAATTGAAACTTGGCGCTGCAATTTTAATAGTTCCTTTTTCTAGAATAGAAACAATAGGAGCATGGTGATTCAATATTTGAAAGCTTCCATCAACTCCAGGCAATGTAACCGATGTTACTTCTCCTGAAAATAATTTTGCTTCTGGTGATACTATTTCTAAAATCATAATTTTATAATTGATAATTGATAATTGTCAATTGATAATTATCAATTGGATTATGCTTCAGCCAACATTTTTTCTCCAGCCTCGATTGCATCTTGAATAGAACCTTTCAAGTTGAAAGCAGCTTCTGGAAGGTGATCTAACTCACCATCGATAATCATGTTGAATCCTTTGATAGTATCTTTAATGTCAACCAAAACTCCAGGAATACCTGTAAATTGCTCCGCTACGTGGAAAGGTTGAGACAAGAAACGTTGAACACGACGTGCTCTAGATACTGACAATTTATCTTCTTCAGATAATTCTTCCATACCAAGAATCGCAATAATATCTTGCAATTGTTTGTATTTTTGAAGAATTTCTTTTACTCTTTGTGCACAGTCGTAGTGCTCATTTCCTAAAATTTGAGGAGTCAAAATTCTTGAAGTAGAATCTAACGGGTCAACCGCTGGATAAATACCTAACTCAGCAATTTTACGAGACAATACCGTTGTTGCATCTAAGTGAGCAAACGTTGTTGCTGGTGCAGGGTCAGTTAAGTCATCCGCAGGAACGTAAACCGCCTGTACAGATGTAATAGATCCTTTGTTTGTAGATGTAATACGCTCTTGCATAGCTCCCATCTCTGTTGCCAAAGTTGGTTGGTATCCTACTGCAGAAGGCATACGACCTAAAAGTGCTGATACTTCAGAACCTGCTTGTGTAAAACGGAAGATGTTATCAACGAAAAACAATACGTCTTTACCTTGATCAGTTCCTGCTCCATCACGGAAATACTCAGCGATAGATAATCCTGAAAGTGCTACACGTGCACGAGCTCCAGGAGGCTCATTCATTTGTCCGAAAACGAAAGTAGCTTTAGACTCTCTCATTCCTGGCATATCTACTTTAGATAAATCCCATCCTCCATTTTCCATAGAGTGCATGAAATCATCACCGTATTTAATAATTCCTGACTCTAACATCTCACGAAGTAAGTCATTTCCTTCACGTGTTCTTTCACCTACTCCTGCGAATACTGAAAGTCCACCGTGACCTTTTGCGATATTGTTGATTAACTCCTGAATCAATACTGTTTTACCAACACCTGCACCACCAAACAATCCAATTTTACCCCCTTTTGCGTAAGGCTCAATCAAATCGATTACTTTAATACCTGTGAATAAAACTTCTGATGAAGTTGATAAATCTTCGAATCTTGGAGCTGGTCTGTGAATAGACAATCCATTATCACCATCTTTAGGCAAGTTTCCTAAACCATCAATAGCATCACCAATTACATTAAACAAACGTCCGTAAACATCTGCACCAACTGGCATTTTAATTGGATTTCCTGTTCCAACTACCTCATATCCTCTTGACAAACCGTCTGTAGAGTCCATAGAAATGGTACGAACAGTGTTTTCACCAATGTGAGATTGTACTTCAAGAACTAATAAAGTTCCATCTTTTTTTGTGATTTCTAATGAATCATAAATTTTTGGAAGTTCAACATCTTTACCGTTGAAAACTACGTCTACTACTGGTCCAATGATTTGAGCAACTTTTCCTATTACTTTTGACATTACTTATGTATTTATTAAATAGCTATTTAGGTTTATCGAAAATACCTCTTTTTTCAGAGCGCAAAGATAATTTTTTAAAATATAAAATCAATTTTTTTTTATAAAAAATACTATTATTTTGTTTGATTCCTAAAAGCCAAGCCTCAAAAACCGAAAAAAGCATTTTTTAACAAAATAAAAAAAAGCCACAACATTTTAGAAACGTGTGACTTTCTTACTAAAAAAAATTGGCTTACTATAATGTTGCAGGATATAAAATTTGGTAATTACCCACATTCACTCCTTTAAGATTTGATCCAAATTTTGCGTTAATGGCCTCAATAAACTTATTTGCAATAAACGCATATCCTCTTGGTGAAGGATGAACTCCATCTAAAGAAAAAGTCCCTCCTGTTACAAAAGTAGAAGACATTGTAAAATTATTCGCCACTATTCCGCCATTGTCAATTTGGCTTAAGAATGCATTCGCATCTACAAAAGCAAGACCTTTAGAATCTGCAAGCGATTTTATAATTCCGTTAAATGCATCTGTTGCTGTTTTTAACTCTGTAATTTCCGTTGGAATTAACACATGTTTATCCTGAAGAGGGTATGTAATTCCAAAACTATTTAAAGGTGCCGGCGGCGCAGATCCCAATCCAGAATCAGCTGCAGTTGGCGCAGCACTGATAGCAGACTGCGTTGTTAAAAGAACTAAATCAGTCGCTGTTGCCTGACGCGCCTGCCCAAATACAGCACCATAAAAAGCCGCAGTCTGAGCTCCAAGGGTAGGCGTAAAAGCTGCCGTTAATTGCACTGACAAGTTAGGCAGAGACTCATCTTTTATCAATAAAGGATTTGCAGCGGTTGTTGACAATAAATTAATTCGGCTACCAGCACCAAAAGCGGTTAAAGCCTGTTTTAACGGACCGTACAACTGTGCATTAAGCGCATTTATTGTTGCTGTACCAACTGCAACATTACCTTTACCTATTGCAGAAGCCGTTAACGGATTATAAGGAACTGTCTTAAAAAACGGAATTGAAGTTACGTAAGGAATATTAGCCACAACTCCTTTTGCACCACCTGAAGTCAGTGTAGTAACAAGAGCAGCATAAGTTCCGTCAAAACCAACTCCTGGGGCTCCACTTGCAGGTGTAATAGGATTTGTACCATCACCTCCTGTTGTTGCATATCCCAAAACATCGTTGTTTCCTATCCATAAAGAAAAGAATGTAGGTGCTTGCCCCATAGCATAAGCCAAAACTGAAGTTGTTCCGTTTGGAGCAAAACGAACATAATAAGGATTTGCTGTTCCATTTGCCAAACCTGCAGCTGCACCATAAGTTGGAGACAACAAGTGAAAACTTTTTGCCCCAGGAACACCTGTATTATTATAAGGTCCAGCCGCAACAATTGCAGGATTAAAAACCTCTGTTGTCGGCGGCCCTGTTACAGGAACGGGTGCTGTACCATTAAAATACAATCTTGGACCAAAAGCAGGATTTACTTGTCCGGAAAAAAGCAAACCTCCCACATTGTCATTTGTATAAGGAATCTTAAAATCTCCACCACCAACAAGTTTAAATTGTTGCGCCATGATGTTTGTATAAGCCCCTTCCTGACCACGCTTAAAAAGCGCCCCATCACTAAAGCCTGATGTCAAAGAATTTCCTAATGCAACATATTTTGAAAAATTAGCAGTCCCAGCAGTCAAAGGCAATCCATCGGAAGAATCGATTACGGTTGCCGGAGAATCATCATTATTACAGGCTACAAAGGTCAACGAAACCAATAAAAGCCATTTGAAATTTTTTATCATAATTTGTATATTTTAAAATTATCACTTTCTAAAAAAAAGTAAATAACACATTTGTTTTATCTAAAAATCTCGATTACGGATTGATTGTCCATGAAGCAAAATACTGCTGACCAATTAATCCCGCTCCAATTACCTGAGTATACTCTTTACCTCCAATATTTGCCGCTCCTAATTTAAATACTGATTTTAATTTTGGCACTGCATAATTAATTTGTGCATCAATTACGGTTGCAGACTCAATCATACCATCAGCAAAATTTGACTCCCACATGTATTCGCTATTCCATCTTGCACTTACATTGAATCCTAAATTTTTAAATACTTTTTCATTTCCAATAGAGGCTTTAATTCTATGTTTTGGAGTATTAAATCCAGCTTCGAAACTTGGATCTTTTGCCTGATCAAAATCAAATTGTGCATAGTTATAATTTAATCCCAATTCAAAATCAGCGATTATTTTTCTAGAAAGTCCAATCCCAAATCCAAGAGAATGAATCTCTACATCTGAATTCGTATACAATTGATACGCTCTATACTCACCATTTTGAATTCCTCGAACTGACTGAAAACCTGGATCTGTTGGCCCAGCTGCAAGATTAGGATTATCTTGTGCCGTACCGTAGTAAGTAGAAATAACATTAAGATTTCCTATGAAATTATTATAAATATTATAGTAACCATTAATATCAACTGAAAATCCATTGATCACAGAACGATACCCTAATTCAAAAGCTTTTACTTCTTCTGGTTTAACATAATTAGCTGTTGCTTTTTTCAACAATGCAGCAGCTGCAATTGGATTACTTCCTGCCATTGCAGCAAAAGCAGTTACAGAGCTTGCTACATATGAATTATTATAAGCATCGACCCCTGTCATATCTTTTGTAGTTCTCCCGTTGCTATAAGCCTGTCCTTCTGTACTAAGATTAAAAGTCTCGCTAAATCTTGTTAAGTTATCAGGAGCAGAACCAATTAACACAGCGTTTCCGATATTGAAACCAATATACTGATCTTGTGTAGATGGATTTCTAAAACCTGTTTGAAAAGAAGCTCTGAAATTATGATTTTTCTTCTCTCCGCCTGAATACACAAGAGAAAGTCTTGGAGAAAAATTACCATCGAAGTTTTTAGATTTATCATAACGAATAGACCCCGTAAACTTCAATCTGTCATCCATGAATTTTTTCATCAATTGAGTATATGCCCCATATTCATTATAATTAATAGCTCCATTTGCATCAGTATAAATTCTACCATGAGAATTCAATTCATATAATCTAAATGATCCACCAACTTGAATTTCGGCAAACTTGATCATATCTTTAAAATTATAATTTGCATCTGAATGATAAATTCTAGAATTATCAACAAGTTTAGAACCTGTTAATACACTTTCATCATTGATTACCTGACCAAATGCATTTTTAAATTCTGCTGTTCCCGGCATAAAACGCCCGGTATCTGCAGTAGTCCTTGCAGCCGCATGAGCTTGTGCAGGAGTCGCACCTCCTAAAGTAGACTGAATGTACGCACCCGCATATTGACCAAACCAAGTTTTATCATCTTTCCATTTTCTATTTACATTAATCCCTGTAAATACCATATCGTAAGAATGCCCTCCATCTTCTGATGTAGTATATCCTCTCACAAAAAAGTTCTTTCCTTTAAATTCGATTTTATGCTGCTGCATTGCAAAATCGTTTAAGTAATATCTATTGGCACCTTGATATACCGCATTACCAAAACCAAATTTACTTTGCCAGATAATCTCTAATCTTTCATCTCCAAATGGCCTAACATGAAATGAAAAATCGATTTTAGTATTAGCCGCTTTATTATCCGTAAGATCGATTTCATTATAACCCGTTCTACTCACGTTTGTATTTGGCAATAAATTTACCGCTCCAGCCGGAATCAATCCCATTCCCGCCAATGTTTGACCAACGCCTTTTATATTTGTCGAAACTTCATCACCATAAACATTGATTCCGTCGTAATTTGGATTACTTCTATCAATTCCTGCAGTTGTTTTGTCTGCATAATTTGTAGCGTACCAATCAGTAGCTTGCATATAAGTAAAATTCGCTTTGGCAGCAAAATATTTGTTAAAAGCATGAGCAAATCTCATCCCAAAATCATAGTAATTATTGGTACCTGCAGCCTCTTGAGAAGTTTGACCCATTTTAAAATAAACCGAAACTCCTTGATAATTAAACGGACTTTTACTGTTCATAAATAAAATTCCATTAAAAGCATTTGCCCCATACAAAGCAGATGATGCTCCAGGCAACAATTCTACACTTTGCACATCAATCTCAGAAACTCCAATCATATTTCCTAACACAAAGTTCAACAGAGGAGACGAATTATCCATACCATCTACTAATTGCATAAAACGAGTATTTGCTACTGTAGCAAAACCTCTTGTGTTTATAGATTTAAAAGACATACTACTGGTATTCATCTGAACCTCTTTTAAATTCTCTAAACCATCATAAAAAGATGGCGAAGCAGTTTTTTTGATGTCCTGAATTCCCATTCGCTCAATAGTAACTGGCGATTCCAAAATACGTTCCGGAGTTCTTGAAGCAGATACCACAATCTCATCGAGTTTGTTCTCTTCGTCTTTTAAAACAACATCAACCTTTTGATTTGCCGTAGTAATATTTACAGTTTTCGATGTAAATCCCTCAAACGACACCTTAATAGTAAAAGGCAATTTAGCTGAAGTTGTCAACTTAAATGTACCATCAAAGTCGGACGAGACACCGCTTTGACCTCCCACAACACTAATATTAGCACCAGGAATAGATTGTTTGTTACCGTCAGTAACAGAACCAGTAATTGTATTCTGCGCAAAGGAAATTCCGCTGAAAAACAACATAATTAGCAAATACACTCTCATTTGGGTTAGTTTTAGGTTAGTTTATCTAGCCAAAATACAAATATTTTTGATATTGCTAAAAAATTGTTAAAAAAAATAAACATTTCACACAAAAAACATAACAATTTTAACTATTCATTAATTAGTTTTATTGCATTAAAATTAACTATTAAGTAAACATAACTCAAAATACTATGCATACATATAAATTTTTCGTAAAAAAATGCGGATTCAATAAAAATGCAGTGGTGATAAAAAAAAATTTGACAATAAAAAAAAGCGAGATATAAATCTCGCTTTTTTAACATTAAAATATTTTGATGTATTTACTCTACAGTAACTGATTTTGCTAAGTTACGTGGCTGATCAACATTACAACCTCTCATTACAGCAATGTAATAAGAAAGCAATTGCAATGGTATTGTGGTAATTAGCGGAGATAATGCATCTGAAGTTTCTGGAATTTCAATTACATAATCTGCCAATTCACGAACCTGAGTATCTCCTTTTGTAACAACAGCGATAATTTTACCACTTCTTGATTTAATTTCCTGAATGTTACTTACAATTTTATCATAATGCCCTTGTTTAGGTGCAATTACAATAACCGGCATGTGCTCATCGATTAAAGCAATAGGACCGTGTTTCATTTCGGCAGCAGGATAACCCTCTGCATGAATATAAGAGATCTCTTTTAATTTTAACGCTCCTTCTAGCGCTACCGGGAAATTATATCCACGACCTAAGTACAAACAGTTTGGAGCATCTTTAAAAGCTGCCGCAATCTCTTTTGCTCTGTCATTTGTTTCTAACGCTTCAGCAACTTTACTTGGAATTAATTCTAATTCTTGCAAGTAAGCATGAAAATCAGGATTTGAAAGAGTTCCTTTTGCTTTTCCTAATCTTAACGCAATCATCGTTAAAACCGTAATTTGAGTTGTAAAAGCTTTAGTCGAAGCTACTCCAATTTCCGGTCCTGCGTGTGTATAAGCACCTGCATGACTTTCTCTTGAAATAGAAGAACCCACAACATTACAAACTCCAAAAACGAATGCTCCGTTTTCTTTTGCCAATTTAATAGCCGCCATTGTATCTGCAGTTTCTCCAGATTGAGAAATAGCAATTACAACATCATCTTTATTGATGATTGGATTTCTGTATCTAAACTCCGAAGCATATTCTACTTCAACAGGAATACGTGTAAATTCCTCAAAAATATATTCTGCAACTAATCCGGCATGCCATGAAGTACCACAAGCAACAATTAAAATTCTTTTTGCATTTAAGAATTTTTCAAGGTTATCCTCAACACCTGCCATTTGAACAATTCCTTCATTTGCATGAAGTCTTCCTCTGTAAGTATCTTTAATAACACTTGGTTGCTCATAGATTTCTTTAAGCATGAAATGGTCGTAACCACCTTTTTCAATTTGCTCCAAATTCATTTGAAGTTCTTGAATATAAGGATCTACTAAAGAGTCGTCTTTTATCTTTCTAACTTTAAGTGGCTTGTGCAATCTAATATTTGCCATTTCACCATCTTCAAGATAAATTGCATTAGAAGTGTATTCGATAAAAGGTGAAGCATCAGAAGCAATAAAATATTCTCCTTCTCCAACTCCAATTGCTAACGGACTTCCCAATCTTGCTGCAACAATTTCGTTTGGATTTTTTTTATCAAAAACTGCTATCGCATAAGCTCCTACAACTTGATTTAAAGCGACCTGAACTGCTTTACCAAGTTTTAATTTTTCATTTTTCTGAACTTCTTCAATAAGATTCACTAAAACCTCAGTATCTGTATCCGATTTAAAAGTATAACCTCTTTTGATTAATTCTTCTTTCAGTGGTGAATAGTTCTCAATGATTCCATTGTGAATAATAACTAAATCTCCGGAATTCGAAACATGTGGATGCGAGTTCACATCATTTGGCACACCATGAGTAGCCCAACGTGTATGCCCAATTCCTATAGAACCGTTTGTGGTTAAATTATCTTTTGCTTTTGCTTCAAGATCCGAAACCTTACCTTTTGTTTTACAAAGTTTAACTCCAGATTCGTTGTCATACAACATAACACCTGCACTATCATAACCTCTGTATTCGAGTCGTTTTAATCCTTTAATAACAATAGGATAGGCCTCTCGATGACCTATATACCCAACAATTCCACACATATATTATTTATTAATTTGGTTTCGTGTAGTATACTTGCAGTTGTAGTCTTTTAGTATAATTTGCATCGCCAGAAGGAATATTACTTCCAAACAATACTGTCCCTAACGGACTCATTACTGAAGCTTTTGGCAGATCTGAAAAATATTCATTTGGTTTAGTAGGATCAATCAAAATTCTGTTTTTTAATTTACCAGCGGTTATATCATTAATATTTCCAGTGACAACTAAACCTAATTTTACATTTTTTACCGCCTCATTTTTGATAATATTACGAAGATGGTTCGTTAATAAAATCTTGTAAGATTTACCTTTTTTAGTAGTAGCATCAATATTAATAATACCACTGTAAACAATTTTTTGCATTGTAACTCCATTCACTACACCAGAAGTTCCATCTGAAAGGTAATCTACCAAAGGCAAACTATTATCCATGTCATAAAGATAAACTCGTTGTGGTTCGTGAGTTGCAGCCATTTTCTCTGCATCAATAGAAAAAACTAGATTCGCTTCATTTGCCAACCAGTTTTTATATTTAACATTATGCCTAATTTCATCTAACTGATCAGAAACTCCATTAGGTTCGTTCACTAAAACACCATTTGCATCATATCCAATCAAATCTGTTTTACCAAACAATTCAATAATAGCAAGAGAGCCCTGACCTCCTTTTAAGTAAAGTCTTTGATCTCCAGTCGTTTTATTCGGACTCGTTATTGCTGTATTATAAGTAGGATTTTTAACATCATTGTACAAGTTAGCTGCAGCTCCTGTTAAATTAATAACAAGTGATTTCTCCTCCATTGTACCATCAGCATCTGTAGTTATAGCAGTCTTAGCTTTATATTTGATAGTTATTTTAGCATTAGCGCCGTTTTGTTTGAAAAAATCCAATAAAGCCAAATTACTCGGATTACTGCCTGATTTTTCAACTTTAAAATACAGTCCTCTAAAATATTCCTGAAAAAGACTAGGTGTAGAAAGTTTTACAGCTGGCGCCTTCAGAATTTTGTTTAAGAAAAAATTCTTATTCAAATTCAGACTCATTTGCGGAGCTGTTCTCGTTGTCGTTACCTTTCCTGCATCATCTGTAGTAGTTACTACAGTTTCTTTAGGATCAAAAAAGAATGCCTCATTTTGCGATACATCAGCATCATCATTTAGTGGTTTATTAGTCGCTGGGTCTATTAATTTGTTAGCAAAAAAATCAGGATCCTGATCAGAATAATACAATTGAGCGAATTGAGAACCGCCATCAAAATACGAAGAACGCATTTGAACTCCTGACTCGTAAACACTTAATTTAATCTTACCATTAGGATCTCCGTAAATAGAATCTAATACATAAGTATTACTTCCGTCTGTAGCAGTACTTTTTATATGATTAAAATAAGGAACAGTAAGCACTACACTTTCTATTTCTGGCGATTCACCAATAGTTGGCGCATTAGTCTCCAAAGCAACTTGAGAAACAAAATTTGCACTACTGGTTCCAAAAACCGGATTATCAAAAATACCCAAACCATAAAGCGTCAACCCATTTGATTGAACTGGAGTAACTTCCTGGTTAAAAGCTAAAACATCATATTTTTCTAATTCTAAACCAAAATGATCATCACCGATCAAACCATCGCCAATCGCATTAAAATCTTTATCGCAAGAATATAAAAGAACAACTGTTGCAACTACTAGAATTTTCTTAATAAAAGAAGTATTGTACATGTTTAATAATAAAGTTAAAATTTAAAGTCCCATTGTTTTATAGAAATTTGTATACGCTTCAGCGAATGCATCTTTCGTGGCGAAAGGTAAAAAAGGTTTTCCTGAAGATTCTATAAATTTTGTTAAACTTGGGGAGACATTTTCTGACGCAATAATTACAGCATCAGAGTGCAAAATACTAGCTTTTAAGATATTCTCGTAATTTGGAGTTTCTAAATCAGCAACTGATTCATGTGGAACACCATCAAATTTAACTTTATTGATCATTTCTAAATCTAAATTCTCATCAAAAGATTGCCCATAAACAGAGGTCACAATTTTAGTTTCAGAAAACAAAGCTTCGTTTTTGTAGTAATGTTTCATATAAATTGGCAACATAGCAGCCAACCAACCATGAACGTGAATGATATCCGGAACCCAGTTTAATTTTTTCACCGTTTCTACAACTCCTTTTGCAAAAAATATTGCTCTTTCGTCATTATCAGGATACAAAACCCCCTCTTCGTCAGCAAAAGTTGCTTTACGCTTAAAGTATTCATCATTATCGATAAAATATACTTGAATTCTCTCTTTCGGAATTGAAGCTACCTTAATAATCAATGGCATATCTAAATCATTCACTACCAAATTCATCCCTGAAAGTCGGATCACCTCGTGTAATTGATGTCTTCTTTCATTGATATTTCCATATCTTGGCATGAAAATTCTTATCTGACCTCCTTGATCGTTAATCATTTTTGGAACGTCATAAGACATTAAAGAAACCTCATTTTCAGCCAAATAAGGCACGACTTCAGATGATACGTATAATATCCTCTTATCTTTCATAATAGTATTTTACTTAATTTTTGGTAATAAAAACGTTGCAAAATTACAAAATTTTATGCAGTTTATAACTAATATATTATGTTTGCATAAAATTTTAATAATCCTGCCATGCATATTTTCTACGGTAAAGTAGCTTTGATAGCCTATTTAAAAACTATCAAAACTGCGAATTCGACTATCGGATTTGTACCAACAATGGGCGCTTTACACCAAGGGCATTTGGCTTTAATGCAAAGATCACTTAAAGAAAACGACGACACAGTTGTAAGTATTTTCGTTAATCCGACCCAATTCAACAACCCTGAAGATCTTGATAAATACCCGCGAACTCTTGAAGAAGACGTAAAAAAAATGCGAGGTTTAAGTGACAAAATGATTTTATATGCTCCTTCTGTCGATGATATTTATGAAGGACACACTATTTCGCAATCATTTGATTTTGATGGTTTAGAAAATCAGATGGAAGGAAAATTCAGACCAGGTCATTTTAACGGTGTTGGAACAATTGTAAAACGATTGTTTGAAATTGTCACTCCAACAAATGCATATTTTGGAGAAAAAGACTTTCAACAACTACAAATCGTTAAAAAAATGGTCGAAAAGACCAATTTACCAGTAAATGTTGTGGGCTGTCCAATTTTTAGAGAAGACAACCAACTTGCCATGAGTTCTCGAAATGAGCGCTTAACTCCGGAAGAAAGAAAAGAAGCTGCAATAATTTACAAAGTTTTAACCGAAGCAAAAGAAATATTTAAAAACAATAGCCCGGAAGAAACCATAAAATTTGTCGAAAATGCTTTTAAAGATAACGAAAGGTTTGAACTCGAATATTTTGTTATTGCAGACGAATCTACATTATTACCTATAGATCAAAAAAACGAAGACAAAAATTACCGCGCATTTATAGCAGTATTTGTTAATTCTATTAGGTTGATTGACACCATTTCATTAAATTAATTTACCTTTGCAACATGCAAATTCAAGTTATAAAATCAAAAATTCATCGAGTAAAAGTAACTGGAGCTGATTTAAATTATATTGGCAGTATTACTATCGACGAAACTTTACTGGAAGCCTCAAATATTATTGAAGGTGAGAAAGTATCTATTGTAAACATTAATAATGGCGAACGTTTTGAAACTTACGCTATAAAAGGAGAGAAAAATTCAGGAGACATAACACTGAATGGACCTGCTGCCAGAAAAGTTCAAAAAGACGACATCATCATTATCATTTCATATGCAACTCTGGAATTTGAAGAAGCTAAAACCTTCAAACCATGGATCATTTTCCCAAATGAAAACGATAATTCGTTAACCTAAGTTTCTCATTTACATTATAACTTTCTTCTAGTTTGTCAAAATTATTTTTGCACAAACAAGCTTTCTTTTGTCCAAAAACAAAATAAATTTGACTGTAATATTTCGTTGCTTTTTTAAAATCCCACATCAACAAAAAAGCAAATAAAGTATTATATTGCTACACTATTAATATACTTTTTAATTCACTGAAATGCCCCAACTCATGAAAAAAGTTTACCTACTACTTCTTTTAATTTCCATTTCCGCTTTTTCGCAAAAAACATTTGACAACATCAAATCTCAAAAACTTGGCGAAGAAAGAAGAATAACTATTGGACTTCCTGAATCATACGAAGCCAATCCTGAAAAAAAATACCCCGTTTTATACTTACTCGATGGAGATTATTTATTTGATCCTTTCTCCGGAGCTTTAAGTTATGGTGCTTATTGGGGCGATTTGCCGGAAGTAATTATAATTGGAATTCATCAAAATAAAAATGACGAACGCGAAGACGATACAACTGTTGACCAAGGAACTGGACTTCCGTTTGAAAAAGGAGCCGATTTTTTTGAATTTATTGGTGCCGAATTAGTTCCGTATATCGAAAAAAAATACCGCACATCGCCTTTTAGAATTATTGCAGGTCATGATGTTACAGCAAGTTTTATTAATTTTTATTTATATAAAGAAAAGCCTCTTTTTAATGCCTACATTTCTTTCAGTCCTGAACTTGCTAATAAAATGGAAGTTAGAATTCCTGAAAAATTTGCCAAAGCAACAGAACCCTTATTTTACTATTTATCAGTTGCAGATGGCGATAATAAAAAGATTAAAGAACCAATAGAAAAGTTAGACAGCAATATTAAAATCGCAAATAATCCGTTAGTAAACTATAAATACGATTTATTTAAAGGCACAACACATTACACTCAAGTCTTACACGCAATTCCAAGTGCTTTATATCAAATATTTGAAGTATATAAACCAATAAATTCTGCGGAATACAACAATAAAATTGCTGTTCTTGAAACAGGTTATGCAGATTATCTGGAAAACAAATACACTGCGATGTCTAAAGTTCTGGGAGTCCAGATTCCTGTAAGAATAAGTGATTTTAAAGTAATTGAAACACTTATCCTAAAAAAGAATGCGTACGACGAATTGGGTAAAATGGCGGAGATTGGAAATGTCAATTATCCAAAAGCTATGCTTGGAGAATATGAATTAGGATTGATGTACGAAAAAATGGGAGATCCAAAGAGAGCTTCAAAAAAATATCAAAATGCATCTCAAATGGAACCAATTGGAGATCTTACCAAAGATTTAATGTATGAAAAAATGGACCAAATGAATGCACTTGCAAAAACCAGTAAATAATGTCAAAAGTTAAAACTTCATTTTTTTGTCAGAACTGCGGAACTCAATATGCCAAATGGCAAGGGCAATGCAATGCGTGTAAAGAATGGAATACTATTGCTGAAGAAATTATTCAGAAGCAAGAAAAAGTAGCTTGGAAAAGCGAGCCAACTTCAAGTGGTAAAGCACCTCGTCCGTTAAAAATTAACGAAATTGATTCCGCTCTAGAAATCCGAATGGATACTACTGATGGCGAATTAAATCGTGTTTTAGGTGGCGGAATCGTTCCCGGATCTTTAACGCTTTTGGGCGGTGAACCGGGAATTGGAAAAAGTACACTTTTACTTCAAATATCATTAAAACTGCCTTATAAAACTTTATATGTTTCTGGCGAAGAAAGCCAAAAACAAATAAAAATGCGTGCCGAAAGAATAACGCCAAATAGCGATAATTGCTATATTTTGACGGAGACTAAGACGCAAAACATCTTCAAACAAATTGAAGCCATTCAGCCTGAAATTGTCATTATCGACTCGATTCAGACTTTACATACTGATTATATAGAATCGACAGCCGGAAGTATTTCTCAAATTAGAGAAACTACTGCCGAATTGATCAAATTTGCAAAAGAAACTAATATTCCGGTTATTTTAATTGGACATATTACGAAAGACGGAAACATCGCTGGTCCAAAAATCTTGGAACATATGGTCGATACCGTTTTGCAGTTTGAAGGCGACAGAAATCACGTTTACAGAATTTTACGTTCGCTAAAAAACCGTTTTGGTTCTACTGCCGAATTAGGAATTTATGAAATGCTGGGAAGCGGATTACGTGAAGTTAGCAATCCTTCAGAGATTTTAATCTCACACAAAGACGAAGAAATGTCGGGAACTGCAATTGCCACAACCATGGAAGGAATGCGCCCACTGATGATCGAAATACAATCGCTTGTAAGCACAGCAGTTTATGGAACACCACAACGCAGTACGACTGGTTACAACGCCAAAAGACTAAACATGATTTTGGCTGTTTTAGAAAAAAGAGCCGGATTTCGCTTAGGCGCAAAAGATGTCTTTTTGAATGTTACCGGCGGAATTTCCGTTGATGATCCTGCAATTGACTTGGCCGTTGTTGCTGCCATTTTATCCTCTAATGAAGACATTCCAGTGACAAAAGGTTTTTGTTTTGCTGGCGAAGTGGGACTTTCGGGTGAAATTCGCCCCGTAAATCGAGTTGACCAACGCATTCAGGAAGCCGAAAAACTAGGATTTACAACTATTTTTGTCTCTAAGTACAATAAAATTGCTCTAAAAAATACCGGAATCAAAATTGAGCTTGTTGCAAAAATTGAAGATGTTGCAGGTATTCTTTTTGGATAATTTTGTTATAAATTTACTTTATGAAATTTCCAAAACAAAAAATATACAAAGCATTACTAATACTTGCATCAGTATTGGTAGTGCTTTTTTTAGGCTTTTACATTTTTCGCGATTCACTTTTAAAACAAGCTATTGTAAAAGTAACCAACAAAATGAATACAGAATACAACAGCACATTTTCTGTAAAATCGGCTTCTTTTGATGGTTTATCAGGAATTAAATTAACAGATGTTATTCTGGTTCCAAAAAATGCCGACACACTTTGCCACATTCATAAAATAGAAACCAGTATTAGCTTGGCCAATTTATTAATTGGAGACATTCAAGTTGGAACACTCCATATCAATAACGGTTACATTCAATTGGTCAAAAAAGGAAATATCCGAAATTTTGATGCTTTCTTAAAAAAAGACAAAGCCGATTCTGATAAAAACGAAAAACGTAAATACGCCACTTTTGCTTATAGAATTATCTCAAAATTATTAAACTTGGTTCCAACCGATATGAAGTTGGAAAATTTAAATTTCAGAATTGACGACAACGGTAAAAAAGCTTCCATTGCAATCAATAAACTTGTTTTAGACAACAAACAACTCGAAACCAATCTTCATGTTCAAAGTAAAGATTTCGATCAGCGTTGGAACATAAAAGGCTTTGCTGACCCAAGAAATAAAAAAGCTGATATTCGTTTCTTCAATTTAGATACCGGAGCTATTCGTGTTCCGTACTTAGACGATCGTTACAATTTGAAAGCCAGTTTTGATTCGATCCGATTAAACGTTCAAAATATAGAAAAAGACGGAAGCGAATTGCATATTGATGGCTACACTTCTATTACCAATTTAAAAATTAATCATCCAAAAATTGCCAGTAAAGACGTTGTCATTAAGAATGCTCGTTTTGATTATCGTTTTTTATTGGGAGACGATTTTATTTCGATCGACAGCACTTCGTCAATGCAATTGAATAAGATAAAAGTAAAACCTTATATTTCATATAACACCGAAAAAGACACGACTTATACCTTAAAAGTAAACATTCCTAAGATGAAAGCTCAGGATTTTATAGTTTCGTTACCCGATGGTTTATTTACGCATTTTCAAGGAATGGAAGCTACTGGAAATTTCGACTATAAATTAGATTTCAAATTCAACAAAAACAATCCTAATGATCTAGTTTTTGACAGTAAACTGAACAAAGAAGATTTACGAATCACAAAATATGGCGAGGCTGACTTAAATAAACTTAACGGAGAATTTGTTTATCGCGCCATAATTCAAAATGTTCTGCAACGTCCAATTTTGGTTGGAAATGCAAATCCAAACTATACACCCTTAGATCAGATTTCGCCTTATTTAAGAAAATCTGTTTTAACTACCGAAGATCCCTCGTTTTTCTCGCATCGCGGATTTATTAACGAAGCTTTTAAACAATCGATTATAAAAAACATTAAAACCAAAAAGTTCTCTCGAGGCGCCAGTACAATCAGTATGCAATTGATTAAAAACGTTTTCCTAACCCGTGAGAAAACGCTTTCGCGAAAGCTTGAAGAAATTCTTTTAGTTTATATTTTAGAAAACAACCGCATTGCAAGCAAAGAAAGAATGCTCGAAGTTTATTTCAACATTATCGAATGGGGACCAAATGTATATGGAATTGGAGAAGCAAGTCATTTTTACTTTCAAAAAAGACCTGCAGATTTGACTTTAAACGAATGTTTGTTCCTGGCTACAATTATTCCGAAACCCCGAAAATTCATGTACCAGTTTAACGATCAGGGAAATCTAAAAGATTTTGCTGTAAAAAATCAGAGATTCTTAAGCAACTTAATGTTACGTCGTGGCGTTTTGGTTTCTGAAGATACCCTTGGAGGCCTTAGACCGGTTTATATTTCCGGAAATGCACGTTCGTTCATACGCATAAAAGCTCCAGATTCAACAGCAATTCCAGCTGATTCTTTGGGGAGAGATGATGAATTTGATTTGTAATTATTGAATTATTCATAAGATAACAATATTTGTCATTTCGACCGAAGGGAGAAATCACACTAGAATTCCGCAAAGAAAATTATCAATCTTTGTAGAGTTACTCGTGTGATTTCTCCCTTCGGTCGAAATGACAATACTAAGTTTAAAATCTTCGGCGTATAACTTAAGGCGCTGGATCTGGAATAATAGCCTGAACAGCATCAATCTCGGCAAGGATCTCTTTAGAAAGCACTACATCAATTGTATCGATGTTTTCTTTTAACTGCTCTAATGTTGTAGCTCCAATAATTGCACTTGTCAAAAACGGCTGTTGCAACACAAATCCCATCGCTAACTCTGTCAAAGTTAAACCATGTTTTTTAGCAATTTCCTGATACAATTTCGTTGCTTGTGTACATTGATCACCGTTGTAACGTTTATACTGTGGAAAAAGATTAATTCGCGCTTTTGGATGACTTTCTCCAGTTAAGAATTTACCAGTTAAAACTCCAAATGCTAAAGGAGAATATCCTAGTAAACCAACATTTTCATATTTCGAAACTTCGGCAGAATTTACTTCAAACAAACGATTCAATAAAGAATAAGGATTTTGAACGGTTTTAATTCTTGGCAGACTATTGTATTTACTTTCTTCCAAAAGACGCATCATTCCCCATGCATTTTCGTTAGAAACACCAATATGTTTAATTTTTCCCTCTTTAATTAATCCGTCAAAAGTTTCAAGAATTTCTCTAAAATTATCTTCCCAAACATCATCATGTCCGTGAAAAGCGCGCTGTCCAAAATTATTCGTTTTTCTTTCCGGCCAATGCATTTGATATAAATCGATATAATCAGTCTGAAGTCTTTTTAAACTATTTTCAACAGCATATTTTATACTTTCAGGAGAGAAATCTAATTTCTCACGCATATAACCAAAACTCGGATTTGGACCTGCGATTTTTGATGCTAAAATTACTTTATCGCGATTTCCGGATTTCTTGAACCATGTTCCAATAATTTTTTCGGTACTTCCGTAAGTCGCCTCACTTGCAGGAACTGAATACATCTCGGCCGTATCAAAAAAATTAACTCCTCTTTCAAGAGCATAATCCATTTGAGCATGCCCTTCGGCTTCTGTATTTTGCTGCCCGAACGTCATCGTTCCCAAGCAAATTTTACTAACTTTTATATCGGTATTGGGTAATGTTGTGTATTTCATTTTTTTTCTAAGGTTCAAAGTTGTAGAGGTTCAAAGGTACAAAGGTATTTTTCAATTGAGAATTCGACAAAGGTTAAAAAAATACAAGGTTTTTTCTAAGGCTCTAAGTTGCAGAGGTACAAAGGTCTTTTTCAATTGAGAGTTCGACAAAGATTAAAAAAAAGGCTCAAAGTTAAAACTCTGAGCCTTTGAACCTTTGTTCCTTTGATCCTTAATTTATACTATTAAGCATTTCAGCGATTTCATCTAATCTTGGCGTTAGAATAATTTCGATTCTACGGTTTTTAGCTTTTCCTTCGGGTGTTGCATTACTAGCAAGTGGAGAAAATTCGCTGCGACCTGCTGCTGTTAATTTTTGCTTGTTGATTTTAGTGTTTTCACTTAAAATATTTACAATTGCTGTAGCTCTTTTAGTAGACAAATCCCAGTTATTTGCAATTGGCCCAGAACCAGCGTACGGATCATCATCTGTATGACCTTCGATAAGAACCGAAAGATCCGGATTATCTCCTAAAACTTTTCCTAATTCTACAACTGCTTTTCTACCTTCGGTACCAACTGCCCAGCTTCCTGAATTAAAAAGCAATTTGTTTTCCATAGAAACATATACTTTTCCGTTTTTCTGTTCTACTGTCAAACCTTTACCTTCAAAACCGTTTAACGCTTTAGACAAAGTTTCTTTTAGCTTTTTCATTGCTTCTTCTTTTGCAGCAATCATAGCTTCAAGTTCGTTTAATCGACTTGCCGTTTTATCTAAACTTGCTTGCTCTTCGGCTAATTTTTTAGATTTTGCTTCTAATTGCGCTAGCAATTCACGATTTTTATTCATGTTTTTTTCCAATGCATCATTGCTGTTTTTTTCAAGTGCATTGTATGAATCCTGTAAAACCTTATATTTATTTTGCGCTGCGGCTAAATCGGCTTTTTGTTTCGCTAATTCGTCTTTTGTGCTATTCAAATCTTTAGTCAAAGCATCGCGATCTAATTCCAGTTGATTTTTTGCCTTTTGCAAATCGGCATTTTCATCAGCGATAGAACGGTTTTCTTTTTTTAGATCTGAATATTTTGTTTCAAGATCATTATAAATTTTCTTAGATACACATGACGTCATAGTCAAAGCTAAAAGCACTAATCCGATAGAAGTTTTTTTAATCATTTTATTTTTAGATTTTATTTGGAACGTATTAATAATCTAACAATATCAAAAATTCAATGACATTGTCAATTATAAAACTTAAACAACTATTCTTTCAACAAGAACAGTACCAAATTTTATTCGATTTCAACTAAAACCGGACAATGATCTGAATGTACTGCATCTGGAAGAATAACCGCACGTTTTAGTCTGTGTTGCAACGAATCGCTCACTAGATTATAATCAATACGCCAACCTTTATTATTCCCTCTTGCTCCTGCTCGGTAACTCCACCATGAATAATGATGCGGATCTTTATTGAAATGACGGAAACTATCAACGAAACCAGATTTCATAAAACCATCAAGCCAAGCGCGTTCTGCAGGTAAAAACCCTGAAACAGTTTTGTTACGAACCGGATCGTGAATGTCGATTGCTTCGTGGCAAATGTTATAATCTCCACAAATAATCAAATTAGGAATTGTTTGTTTCAGCTCGTTAATATAGTTTTGAAAATCATCCATAAACATAAATTTATGGTCTAATCTTTCGATATTTGTTCCAGACGGAAGATACAAACTCATTACAGAACAATCATCAAAATCGGCACGAAGATTACGTCCTTCAAAATCCATATGCTGAATTCCAGTTCCGTAAACCACATTATTGGGTTTTATTTTAGATAAAATAGCCACACCGCTATACCCTTTTTTTGTTGCAGGGTAATAATATTGATAAGGATAGCCGGCAGCCGTTATATCGTTTACGGGAATTTGCTCTTCAGTAGCTTTTATTTCCTGAAGGCAAATAACATCAGGATTTGCATGTTGTAGCCATTCGATAAAACCTTTAGCTATTGCAGCACGAATTCCGTTTACATTATAAGAAATAATTTTCATTAGTGATTTTTTTTGGATTCCAAATGTAATAAAAAAGTGGAAAGTTTGTGTTTGAAACGGCGAAAAGTAGAGTTTTTTGTTATCTTTGTTCGCTGCTCTAATAAATTAAAAATAGTACATGGGTTTAGTCACCGCGAAAGAAGTTGCAAAGGCAATAAATGTTGAGAAGTACGGAGTTTTGGGTACTTTTTCAGGCTGGATTCTTATGAAGGTCCTTAAAATTTCTACCCTTAATAAAATTTACGATCATAATAAACATTTAGAAGATGTCGCGTTTTTGAACGGGATTTTGGATGAAATGGAGATCAAATTCGAAATTCCTGAAGAAGATTTAAAACGTTTGCCAAAAGATGGCGCTTATATTACCATTTCAAATCATCCGCTTGGAGGAATTGATGGTATCTTGTTATTGAAATTAATGCTTGAAAGAGAACCTAATTTCAAGATCATTGCTAACTTTTTGTTGCACCGAATTGTTCCGCTTAAAAAATACATTATGCCCGTAAATCCTTTTGAAAATCATAAGGATGCAAAATCGAGCGTGGTTGGAATTAAAGAAACTTTACGTCATTTAAGTGACGGAAAACCATTGGGGATTTTTCCTGCGGGAGAAGTTTCGACTTATAAAGACGGAAAATTAGTTGTGGATAAACCGTGGGAAGAAGGTGCTCTAAAATTAATTAGAAAAGCCAAAGTTCCGGTTGTTCCGATTTATTTTCATGCTAAAAACAGTAGATTATTTTATTGGCTTTCTAAAATTGATGATACTTTGCGTACTGCAAAATTACCATCAGAATTGCTTACACAGAAAGACCGCGTTATTAAGGTTCGTATTGGAAAACCAATCTCTGTAAACGAACAAAACGAAATTGAATCGTTTGAAGAATATTCTGAATTTTTAAGAAAGAAAACGTATATGCTTGCTAATCCTTTTGAAAAGGATAGCAAATTATTAGATACAGCAAGTTTAAAAATACCAAAAGCACCTAAAAAAATTGTAACGCCTGCCAGTGAATCAAAAATGATTGACGAAGTAAATGCGTTACGAAATAGTGATTGCCGTTTATTGCAAAGTAAAAACTACGAGGTATTTTTTGCCAGAGCAAAAGTTATCCCAAATATTTTGCATGAAATTGGTCGTTTGCGTGAAATCACTTTCCGTGAAGTTGGCGAAGGAACAAATGAATCTATCGACTTAGATAAATTTGACCAATATTATCACCATATGTTTTTATGGGATGATGAAACTAAAAAAATTGCAGGTGCTTACCGAATGGGATTGGGTTCTGAAATTTATCCTAAATACGGAATTGAAGGTTTCTATTTAAATGACTTATTTAGATTTGAGCCTGAATTGCACGATATGATGCATAAATCCATCGAAATGGGACGTGCTTTTATTGTAAAAGATTATCAGCAAAAACCTATGCCTTTGTTCTTGTTATGGAAAGGTATTATTCATACTACTTTGCGTTATCCTGAGCATAAATATTTATTGGGCGGAGTAAGTATCAGCAATCAATTCTCTGATTTCTCTAAATCATTGATGATTGAGTTCATGAAATCTAATTATTACGATCCGTATATCGCGCAATACATTCACCCTAAGAAAGCTTATAAAGTAAAACTGAAAGACGCTGACAAAGATTTTATCTTTGATGAAGCTGAATCTGATTTGAATAAGTTTGATAAAATTATTGACGAATTAGAACCAGGAAATTTACGTTTACCGGTTTTAATTAAAAAGTACATCAAGCAAAACGCACGTGTTGTAGCCTTTAATGTCGATCCTTTGTTTAATAACGCTGTAGATGGTTTAATGTACATTAGAATCGCCGATATTCCTGAAAGCACTATGAAACCTGTTATCGAAGAGTTTCAAATAGAATTAGAGCGTAAATTATCTGAAAAGGAAGATTAATTATACATCTCTAGATACAAAAGAAAAAAGCCCATTTACTAAGTAAATGGGCTTTTTAATTACAATTTTTATTTAATAACTAGAAAAATTATTCTTTCCCAATTTGATTCATTTCATCAAATTCATTTTTAGGATCTTCACCATACTGATTAGGCCCCTTATCACCTTCTGTCGCAAGTAATATAATATTATAGATAGGAATTAATATAAACCATCCACTTTTATTAACATCATGTAATCTTCTAATTGCAACCGCAAATGAAGGGATTAAAACTAGTAAACTATAAAAATTTGCAACAAACGCAACTTTTGGAGCCAAAAGTCCAAAAAGAAAACCTATAACAAAACTAATAATTAGGTTTGCCAAAAAAAACATCCAATATTCTCTTCTTCTTGCTCTACCATTAAAATTTGCGTAGTTCTCAAGAACTACTTTCTTGTACATTTCTAACATAATATTTTTTTTACAATTTCCCTACTCTTCAGGATTTTCAGTTACTCCATTACTTTTTTAGTAAAGCGCAAGATTACTTACTTTAAAACATCTCGACAGGAAGTAAAAGTTTTTATTATATTACAAAAAGACAATTAAAAAAGAGATAAACTCAAAAAAAAAATCCCACTCTTTCGAGTGGGATGTTTATATATTAAAACCAAGGCTTTCTACCAACTTGATACGTTTGATAGAATTCTTCGTCTGTTTTGGTCAAATAAATAATTCCTTCTATAAGGCCAATAAGTCCACCAATCCCACATACAAAACCTAGAAGAAGCTGAATTATTCCTTCTTTAGTGTATCCTAAATAAAACTTATGAACTCCTAATACTCCTAACAAAATTGCAAAAATTCCACTTACAATTTTTTTATTCTCTTCTCTCGGTCTTGAAGGGGTGTTCCAAGCCTCATGTTTGCTAGTTTCCATTTTTATCTAATTATTTAATTACTATGATTCAACGTTTCCAATTTCATTAATTTCATCAAATTCATTTTTAGGATCCGGACCGTATGCATTTGGTCCACTATCACCCTCAGTACATAACACAATTAACAACCAGATAACTCCAGCTAAAGGAATAAATATAATAAAGAAAAACCAACCACTCTTACCAACATCATGTAAACGTCTAACCATAACAGCAAGACCTGGTAAAAAAACCAACAAACTATATATAGCACGAGTAATACCCATTCCCGGATTAAGACCAATCGTAAGATTAGAAACAAAATCAACAAGACCTAAAAGCATTGAGATGATTATAGTTGCTAAGGTATAATACCAATATTCACTTCTTCTTGCTCTTCCGCTAAAATTTGCATAGTTATCAAAAACCACCTTTTTGTACCATTCAATCATAATTAATAAAATTAGTTCGTTAACACCTACTCTTTTAGGATTTTCGGTTACTCCTTTGTTTAAAATTTTGTTAAAATTCGAAACAATATTAAAAAAAAATACTTATAAAAACTAATTCTAAATAAGATTATTCTTCAGAAAAAACTTATTATTAAAACCTAGATAAATTTAGTTTGAATTTCAAGAATAAACCGACTTTATTTTATCTACAATAACCTGCGCTAAACGTTCGTGACTTTCAAAAGTCCAACCCGCAATATGAGGCGTTAACAAGACATTTTTAGCTTGCAATAAATATTGAAACGCTTCGGGCGTATTTTTATCCTGAAATAATGTTTCGAAAGATAATTTTTCATACTCCAAAACATCCAAACCTGCGCCTAAAACCTTTTTAGACTTCATGGCGCTAACCAAATCTGCCGTTACTATATTCTTACCACGCGAAGTATTTATGACCCAAAATGGCTTTGCAAATGCGTTAATAAAATCAGCATTAACCATTTTATCCGTTTCCGGTGTCCACGGAAGGTGTAAACTCAAAACATCGGCTTTTTGCTGTAATTCTTTCAGTGAAACTTGTTTCGCATTTTCGTCACCAATATTCTCTAAAATATCATGAAAGACAACTTCTACATCAAAACCACGCAGTTTTTTAGCAAAGGCTTTTCCCATGTTTCCATAACCAATAATTCCAACTGTTTTTCCGTCAAGTTCGTGACCACGATTGCTCTCACGGTTCCAATGTCCAGCTCTTATCTCGGCATCGGCTTGATTTAAATTATTGAATAATGATAAAATCACACCCAAAGAGTGTTCTGCAACAGCGTTGCGATTACCTTCCGGAGCGGCGATTAAATGAATTCCTTTCGTTTCGGCATACTCACAATCAATACTTTCTAGACCTGCACCAACTCTGGCAATAAACTGTAAATTGGTTGCTTTGTCTAAAAAGGTTTTATCGATTTTAAAACGGCTTCGAATTACGATTCCATTATAATCCTGAATTTTAGTTTCTATTTCTTCTTTTGAAGATTTAAAATCGGCATGATTTTCAAAACCTGCATCTTCTAATTGTTGCCAAAGAATTGGGTTATTGCTGTCTATATGTAAAATTTTGACATTCATATGTAAAGTTTTATTTTGCTAATAAAAAAAAACAAAAATACAGCTTATTCTCCATTTTGAATTGAGATTATTCATAGTTTCTATCCTAACAAAACATTCGGAATTTTTTATTGGGTTTATTTTTTTTAACTTTGAAATATAACATTCATCGAGTTTCGTTGAATATTTCTCTTTCTAAATCACCTGATCCTTCTACAATATGAAATTAACTAAGACTTTCAAATCCTTTTTTAACAACGAAAAATCAGGAGGATTACTTTTACTATTTGTTACGATTATATCACTTTATCTTGCAAACTCTTCGTTTCAAACAGAATACATTGCTTTTTGGGAAACAGATCTCAACGGACATTCGATCACGCATTGGATTAATGATGGCTTAATGGCTATTTTCTTTTTACTAATTGGTTTAGAATTAGAACGCGAAATTTACCACGGTGAATTATCTAGTATAAAAAATGCTTCGTTACCAATTATGGCGGCATTTGGCGGAATGTTGATTCCGGCCGTTATTTTTCTGGCTTTAAATTTTGGAAGTGCAACACAAAACGGAGCAGGAATTCCAATGGCGACTGATATTGCATTTGCAATTGGAATTTTATCGCTTTTAGGAAATAAAGTCCCTGCCTCGTTAAAGGTTTTCTTAACCGCATTGGCAGTTATTGACGATTTGGGTGCAATAATTGTTATTGCCATTTTTTACACTACAACAATTGCTTTTGTAAATCTTGCAATTGCTTTAGGTATCTGGGCATTCTTGTTTGTTTTAAATCGAATGAAAGTACAAAACCTGATTCCGTATTTAATTGGTGGTGTTATCATGTGGTATTTCATGTTGAATTCTGGTGTACATGCTACAATAACTGGTGTTATCTTAGCATTTGTAATTCCGTTTGGAGATGGCGGCAAAAACTCGTCTTCTTATAAATTACAACACTTTTTACACAAACCTGTTGCCTTTGTAATTTTACCTTTATTTGCGATTGCTAATACTTGCATCGCAATTCAATCGGACTGGCATGAAGGTTTAAGCCATAGCAACACTTTAGGAATTATATTAGGCTTAGTTGTGGGTAAGCCTTTAGGAATTATTCTTTTCTCGGCGATTGGAGTCAGTGCAGGATTTTGTTCTTTACCAAAAAGTCTAAAATGGGCTCATATTTTAGGAGCAGGAATGTTGGGTGGAATTGGTTTTACGATGTCTATTTTCATTACCATTTTAGCTTTTCATGATCCGGAAATCATAGTTTTTTCTAAAATTGCAATTTTGATTGCTTCAATTCTTTCTGGTCTTTTTGGATTTGTTTATTTGAAGTATATTTTGACAAGAAAGAAAGCCTAATACTTAATCCCTCAGAGATTAAAACTCCAATCATGAGATTACTAAATGAAAAAAATTAAACATATACTAATCACATCAATAACACTCATTATCTTCTTAGTTGGAGTAATACTATATCATATAAAAACATACGTTCCACCAGCTTTAATGTGTGGAATACCAGCCCCTTCATTTTGTGGAACACCAAATTTAACAGAAACGGCAACAAAGGGACAAGAAATTTTTAATTCAAATTGCGCTGCTTGTCACAAAAAACATGCGAGATCAACTGGACCTGCACTAAGTGAAACCGATTCTCTTGTGTTCACCAAATGGTTAATTAATAAGAAGAACATAATTGACAGTACAAAAATTGAAGAATTTGGAATTGATTATCACAAAATGACATTCTCAAAAACCTTAACTAAAGAAGATATAAACTATCTTATTGAATATTGTAGAGACTAATTAATTTTCACCAATAACAAACCCGACAGGTGTTTGAAACCTGTCGGGTTTAGCAACAACGAAAAAATCCCAAACTCCAACTAAAGAATTGGAATTTGGGATTTTTATATTTGAGATTTATAGAATTTTATCCTTTAATCTGTTTCAAAGAAGTCTTTATTCCTTTAATTAAAGAAGAACTGAAACCATTATGCTCCATTTCGTTTAATCCAACAATTGTACAGCCTTGAGGCGTCGTTACACGATCGATTAATTGTTCTGGGTGTACTTTTTCCTCTAGCAACATTTTTGCAGCTCCTTTTACGGTTTGTGCAGCGATTGCTAAAGCTGTTTGAGAATCAAAACCAATTTCGATTCCAGCTTGCATTGAAGCACGAATGTATCTTAAAGCATATGCTGTTCCACACGCGCCAAGAACAGTTGCTGCGTCCATTAGTTTTTCGTCAATAATTGGAGCTGTTCCTAAATCCTGGAATAGATCAACAATTGGCAATGCTTTTTCTCTGTCTTTTTCAGGAAATGAAATACAAGTTGCCGATTCGCCAAATTGTGCCGCAATATTTGGCATAATTCTAACCACCGGATATTCGTTATTTGTTTTTGATTGTAAAACATCCAAAGACAAACCACTTACTGCCGAAGCAATTGTTTTTCCTTTAATTACCGGTAGAATTTCTGCCAAAACAACATCAACCTGATATGGTTTTATGGTTAAAACCACAACATCTGCTTCTTGAATATTATGTTTATTATCTGATGAAACTGTAATTCCATATTCTGATAAATATTGAATACTTGCTGTATTTCGTCTTGTAACGGTAACTTGATTATTTTTTGAGAATTTTGCAATTCCCAGAGCAATAGAAACGCCAAGGTTTCCTCCTCCTATTATATGTACTTTCATTCTGGGTTGATTTTTAATTTGTTATTGGTTGGCTAATAGCAGATTTTTCGACGTGTAAATTACGCAGATTTTACAGATTTTAAATCACTGCAATCCATCAATTTGTGGCAAAAATCTAAAATTCAAGAATTCATTCTGGCTATTTCAAAAGCATTATACTATCTAACTCTTTTCGAAAGGAACGCGGATGAAACGGATTTACCAAAGTAAAAACGCGGATAAAAACGGATTTTTTAAAACAAATAGATGAAAAATCCGTCTAATCCGTGTTTTCGCGATAGCGAATCTGCTTCATCCGTGTTCCTCTATAGACAATTTAAGCTAGCAACTCTTTCAAAGTCCCAAACCCACTTTCTTTAAATTTGTGTTCGTAATGCACAAAATTCAGGCATCTATACTATTCTTAGAGCAGTTTTCCTTTTAATAACAAAGAAGCAATCGTAAAATAGATTACTAATCCTGTTACATCGACTAAAGTTGCCACAAATGGAGCTGATGAAGTCGCAGGATCCAGCTTAAGTCTTTTCAGCAAGAAAGGTATCATTGAGCCCGAAAGTGTTCCCCACAAAACAATAAACACTAACGAAAGAGAAACTGTTGCTCCAATTGCAAGCCAATGCTCTCCATATTCGTAAAGTCCTGTTTGTTGCCAAACCATAATTCTGATAAAACCAACAATTCCTAAAATAGCACCTAACAAAAATCCTGATGCAATTTCCTTTTTCATTACATACCACCAGTCTTTCAGCGTCAACTCTTTCAACGCCATTGCGCGAATGATAAGTGTCGCTGCTTGTGAGCCTGAATTTCCTCCACTAGATATAATAAGTGGAACAAATAATGCCAAGACTACTGCTTTTTCTATTTCTCCTTCAAAAAATCCCATTGCCGAAGCGGTGAACATTTCTCCAATAAATAAAACGACCAGCCAAGTTGCTCTCTTTTTGACCATTTCGCCAAGACGAGTTTGAACATATGGTAATTCTAATGCTTCAAGTCCCCCGAATTTTTGAATATCTTCGGTATCTCGTTTTTCTATTTCATCTTTGATGACATCAATAATATCATCAATTGTAATGCGTCCTACTAAACGCCCTAATTCATCTACAACAGGAATAGCTTCCAAATCGTATTTATCCATTATTCGAGCTACCTCAACATCTGGCGTTTCTACATTTACAGAATATAATTTTCTGATATAGATATCTGAAATCTGTGTTTTGGTTGATGTTGTCAATAAATCTTTAAGTGACAATCTGCCTTTAAGTCTATTTTCATCATCAACAACATAAATAGAATGCACTCTCGAAACGTTTTCTGCCTGAATGCGCATTTCTTTCACGCAAGTCAGTACATTCCAGTTTTCGTTGACTTTCACCAACTCTTTATGCATTATACCTCCGGCTGTATCTTCGTCGTAACGCAATAAATCAACAATTCCTTTTGCGTGTTCAACGTCTTGAAGTTCTGAGATTACTTCGGCTTTTCTATCTTTTGAAAGTTCACCAATAATATCAGCCGCATCATTTGTCTCAAGTTCATCCAGCTCTTCAGCGATTTCTTTAGGCGAAAGTCGGCTTAAGATTTTTTCACGCAAATCATCCTCTAATTCCAGAAGAATTTCGGCTGTTTTTTCGCTATCTAAAACTTTAAAGATATAGGTTGCTTCATCAATGTCAATTTCATCAAGAATTTCAGCGAAATCCGCGTGATGCATGTCATTTAATAAAATCTCTAACTCTGTATTATTTTTAGCTTGAATGAGTTGAGCTATTGTTTTAATTAGCTCTTTGCTGATTTTAAACTCCATCGGCTTCTATTTTTTGAGTCAAAACAATAAATTCGTCTACGCTTAATTGCTCCGGACGTTTATCAAAGATAGTGTCCAATCGCAAATCATCTGATAAATTTAATGTTTTCAAACTGTTACGTAATGTTTTTCGTCTTTGCTGAAAAGCCGTTTTTACAACCGTAAAAAACAATTTTTCAGAGCAAGGAAGACTATAATCTTCCTTTCGGGTCATTTTCATCACACCCGACTTGACCTTGGGCGGAGGAATAAAAACATTTTCGTCTACAGTAAATAAATACTCAGTATCATAGAAAGCCTGTGCTAATACCGATAAGATTCCGTAAGCTTTTGAGCCTTTTTTCTCGCAAATACGTTCAGCAACTTCTTTTTGAAACATCCCAGAAAATTCCGGAATCTGATGTTTAAATTCTAAAGTTCTAAAAACGATTTGTGTCGAAATGTTATAAGGAAAATTTCCAATAATGGCGAATTGTTTATTTTCGTAAACTTCGTTTATATTGTATTTCAGGAAATCCTGAGAGATAATTTTATCTTTTAATTTTGGATAATTTTCACCCAAATACACCACAGATTCTCCATCAATCTCTATCACGTGTGTATTAATTGGTTTGTCAAGCAAATATTTAGTCAACACACCCATTCCTGGTCCTATTTCTAAAACCTCATCGTATCCCTTTAAACTTAAAGTATCGGCAATTGCTTTGGCGATGCTTTCGTCTTTCAGGAAGTGTTGTCCTAAATGTTTTTTGGCTTTTACTTTTTCCATCTTCTTTTTTAGATTGTTCGACTTTTAGACTTCTTAGATTATTAGGTTTTTAGCAAGTCTAAAAATCTAAGAAGTCTAATGATCTATAAATCTCTTTTAATGTTCCGAAATCAACTCCAACTCTGTTCTAAAAGAAAGTAGTTTATCTGCAAATAATCCTAAAGCTTCCTGATGAAATTTTGGTTCATCTTCAATATAATATCTTTCTAAAGTTTCTTTGCTGTCCGTAACATATTGTACAGAATAAGTGATACCTCCCATTTCTTCTTCAATCATAACTCTTACGATTCTTGCCGAAGAGAACTTTTGTGTTGCCAAAATTTCCGGTATATGTTTTTCCTGCATCCACTTTAGCCATTGGTCTTTAACGCTTTCGTGTATATTGGTAGTAACGTTGTAAATAATCATTCTTTTTTAGATTGTTAGACTTCTTAGATCTTTAGATTACAAGATTTTAGAAAAGTCTAATAATCTAAGTAGTCTAAAATCTAATAATCTGTTTTATAAATTTTTATCTCCTCTTAACTGTCGGTATTTTTTTCTGGCATCAACAAAGTAAATACTATCCTGATGATTAAAAATTACCTTCTCATATAATGGTTTTGCCTTTTCGGCATCGTGTAATTCGTCGTTATAAATTTCTGCCGAAAAGAACAATGCTTCATCTACATAAATTCCGTCGCCATGATTGTCTATGATCTGTTGATATTGGCTTAAAGCCGAACTAAAATCTTTTTGACTTTCATAAATTTTACCTAAACGCAACAATGTTACAGCTTCTATTTCTTGCCCTTTGTACGTTTTTAAAACACTCAAAAACTGATTGGTTGCTTCTTGCTTTTTGTTCTGATAGATTAAAAAATCACCTTTTGCAAATTGCTTCAACGCTGTTTGTGTCGAATCAGCAACTGTATTATCATTTATTAATAAAAAATATTCTAGTGCGTCATTGGCAATTAATTGCGTGTTCGCTGCTTTTAATTCTTTAAACTGTTTTAAAGCCCACTCAAAATCTCCTTTGTAATAACTCGTTTTTGCTGCTTTTAAACTTGCTTCGTGCGCCATTACATCATTCTTTAAATCCAATTGAATTTGCGAATAATAAATCAACGCCTGATTGAACTTTTCTTCTAAAAGCAAGATGTCTGCCAACTCCATCTTAGCATCTGCTTTTTGATAATCGTTCAGGTTTAATTCTAGTGCTTTTTTAATAATCGCCTTAGCTTCTTCAGTCTTTTTGAGATTAAAAGCCAGGAAATGCGCCTGAATTATTTGCAAAGATAAGGTAAAAGGAGTTATTTCATAGGTTGTAAGCAATTGTTGTAACTCTGTATTGATAATTGGATAGTCTTTTTCCTGAGCTTTATCGATTTTAATTTGCATTAAATACGAATTGGTCTGAACCAATAAATCTAAATCTTTAGTGTTTTGAAGTATAAAATTGAGTATTTCCTCGGCGGTATCTGTATCGTCTTCGCTCATGGCAAACTGACTTAGATTAACAATACTAGAAAGTGATTCCGGTTCGCGCTTGTAAATTGCTTTTTCCTGAATAAAGGCTTTTCCAAATTCTTTTTGTTGAACATAAAACCAACTCAAATAGTGATTCCAGAAAACATCCTGATCTTTTTGCGTTCTTAATATCAAAGCTTTACGCATGGCATCCTTAAAAGCAGTATTATCTGTTTCGCCATTCATGAAACGAGCTAATTGTGTTTGAATTAAATTAGCATTTTGAGGATTATTATACGATTCGGTCAATAAAAGATCAATCATTTGATCTGTTTTCCCTAACTGTCCGTACAACATTCCGATCTGGAAATTAAAATTGTAATTGGGCTGAACCAGCATTGCCGTTTGGTAGGCTTTTAACGCATATTCTAGTAATACTTTTTTCTCAAAAGAGTTTCCAATTCCATAAACATCATTGGGACTCGTTTTTATTTTTTCGATTGCTTGTTCGTAGTGACTTTTGGCTTTGGCATCATTTTTTTGTAATTGAAAATTATATCCCAATTCAACTAAAAAAACACCTTGTTTGTATTTATTGAAACGATCCTGAATTGCTTTTTCGGCAATATCAAATTTTTGCAATTGCTGATAACAATCGACCGTTCTTAAAAAGTATTGTGTATTGGATGGAGAACCATTTAGCAGTTCTTCGTAACTGATTTTGGCTTTTTCAAAATCACCTTTATCATAGTAATATTGCGCGAGCTGATCATTTTGAGCAAATGAAAGAGTTGACCATAATAAAACGATATAAATAAAGATGTTTTTCATATTTCAGTCTTTTTTCAGTGGTCAGTTTTCAGTCTCAGTTTTCAGTCTCAGTTTACAGTATTCAACGCAATTCACTGTAAACTGCGACTGAATACTAAATTACCTCCTGTTTTTTCGATTTCCAGATTATCAAAATTACGCCAATTAATATAAACGGAATACTAAGTATTTGCCCCATATTAATGATCATATCATTCTCGAAGCTTTCTTGATTTTCTTTAAAAAATTCAATTATAAATCTAGCCACAAACATCAAAGTCAGGAACCATCCAAAAATAAATCCATCGGCTTTTCTAAACTTTTCTGTTTTGTACAGATAAAGCACAATTCCAAATATCAGTAAATAAGCAAATGCTTCATACAATTGTGTTGGATGTCTGGGAATCATATCGTCTCTTTGAAAAACAACTCCCCAATTTCCGTTTGTTGGTTTTCCGTAGATTTCAGAATTCATAAAATTTCCAAATCTGATAAAAGCACCTGTAACAGGAACTCCTATTGCCATTTTATCCAGAATCCATAAGAACTTTACTTTATATTTTCGGCAATATAAAATCATTGCTATCAAAACCCCAATTGATCCACCGTGACTTGCTAATCCTTGATAACCAACAAATTTATAAACTCCAGCTACTTTCTGAATTGGTAAAAGAATTTCAATTGGATGTTGAAGAAAATAAGCTGGTTCATAAAAAAAACAGTGCCCTAATCTCGCACCTAAAATTGTACCAACTATAACGTAAACAAATAAACTATCCAGATTATCTAACGAAAGATGTTCCTTTTTGTAAATACTTCTTACGATATAATACCCTAATAAAAGCCCGCAGGCAAAAAGAGCTCCATAATATTTTAAAGGAAAACTATCTGTTATCATAAAAATAACCGGATCTACATTCCAATTTAAAATTCCATTCATCTCTTGCATTATTTTTATTAAAGTTCTTAGTTAAAATAAGAAACCTAACAGGTTTTAAAAACCTGTTAGGTTGACTCTAAGAACTATATAAGTTAATCTAATTTATAATATCAAAACCACAGTAAGGGCGCAAAACTTCTGGAATTACGATTCCTTCCGGAGTTTGATAATTTTCTAATATACCTGCTAAAACTCTTGGCAATGCCAATGAGCTTCCGTTAAGGGTATGTGCCAATTGGTTTTTTCCATCTTTGTCTTTGAAACGTAATTTCAAGCGATTTGCCTGAAAAGTTTCGAAGTTAGATACTGAACTAATTTCTAACCAACGATCTTGCGCTGTAGAAAATACTTCAAAATCATATGTCAAAGCCGATGTGAACCCCATGTCACCACCGCATAAACGTAAAACGCGGTATGGTAATTTTAATTCTTTCAAAATATCTTTTACATGTTCTACCATTCCATCCAATGCTTCATAAGACTTGTCTGGATGTTCAACACGTACTATTTCTACTTTATCAAATTGATGCAAACGGTTTAATCCGCGTACGTGTGCTCCGTAAGAACCTGCTTCACGACGGAAACATGGTGTATAAGCCGTATGTAAAACCGGTAATTCACTTTCGTTTAAAATTACATCGCGGAATAAATTGGTAACTGGAACCTCAGCCGTTGGAATCAAATATAAATCATCAATTGTTGAGTGATACATTTGCCCTTCTTTGTCTGGTAATTGTCCTGTTCCATACCCCGAAGCTTCGTTTACCAAATGTGGCACCTGAACTTCGTTATATCCTGCAGCAGTATTTTTGTCTAAAAAGTAATTAATTAAAGCACGTTGCAAACGAGCTCCTTTTCCTTTGTAAACCGGAAATCCTGCTCCTGTAATTTTTACACCCAATTCGAAATCGATGATATCGTATTTCTTTACCAATTCCCAGTGTGGCTGTGCACCTTCGTGCAAAACCGGAATATCACCTTCTTGAAAAACATTCAAATTATCATCTGGAGTTTTTCCTTCAGGAACAATATCAGCCGGAAGATTTGGTAATGTGTATAATTTATTCGTCAATTCGGCTGCCAAAGCTTCTGCTTTTTCTGCCAATTCTTTACTTTTTTCTTTTAATGAAACCGTTTTTTCTTTTAAGATTGCCGCTTTTGACTTCTCTCCCGCTTTCATTAATTCTCCAATGTCTTTGGACAATTTATTAGATTCAGATAAAGTGTTGTCTAATTCTACTTGTGTAGCACGACGGTTTTCGTCTAATTGCACGACTTCTTCAACAACGCTTTTAGCATCGATATTTCGTTTTGCTAAAGCCTTGATTACTTTCTCTTGATTCTCTCTAATAAATGCGATTTGTAACATAGCTTGTTTTTTATAACTATTGTATTTTTTAATAACGGAAGCAAATTTAAGGAAATGTTTGCTAAGATTACGACAAACTTGATTCTAAAGTTATTTCTTAGTTATTCTGCAGAAATAATCAAAGAATTAAATTTAAATTTATTCTTTAATCACTTTAAACGTTTCTACTGAATTTGTGGTTGAAACTTTTAGCACGTAGAAACCGGAAGACAAACTGGAAACATCAATTTTTCCATCTGTGCTTTTTCCTTTTAAAACCGAAACTGATTCGAAACTAAAAACTTCATATTCAAAATTGACAGTATCAAAGTTTTCGATTGAAATTATTGTCGTTGTAGGATTAGGAAATACAAATGGCTTTTTATTTACTAAAACTTCAGGCTGAACATTATTGCAGGCACTTTCTAGCAATGAAGCCAAATCAGTTTCGTCATAAACCAATGCATATTTGAGTTCTTTGGCTTTACGGAATAATTCGCAAGCTTGTTTGTATTTGTGTTGATCGAGATAAACAATTCCGAGATTTTTCATCGCGTACGAATTGTTTTTATCCATTTCTAAGGCCTCTTTCAAATCGATAATTCCTTTATCAGATTCTCCTAATTTATGATATATCAAACCGCGTGTTGTTCTTAAATCTCTTCCGCCATAGCCCGCAGTTCGTTCTATAATCGCCTTTTCGGATTTAAAAGCTTCGGTTATATTTTCCATTGCTTTCTCATATTCTCCCATATCACTATACAACCGCGCAAGTGCCCATCGAGCGTGTGCATGATTTGGTTTCTCGCGTACTATTTTTTCTAAGTAAAATTGCGCCAAATCATTGAGTTTTCGTCGTTGTAATAAAGCAGCAAAATTGTATAAAATACGTAAATCGTCGGGCGCACTTTTTATTGCCTTGTAATAATAATGAATCGCAAAAGTATCCATTTCGTACGTTGCATAAATGCTTGCTAATCGATCGTAAAGCTTGCTCTTAAATAAATTCTGTTTTTTCTGTAAAGAATCACTAAGTACAATATTCTTATTTTTAGGATCGCGATCAATCGTGTATTCTACTTTTTTTAAATCGTCGAGTGCCAATGAACTATTACCAAGGCTAATGCGCAAAACTCCACGATTGTATAAATCCAGAATTCTTGTTGGATTATAATTGGTTTTAACATTAATTTCCGTCAGTAATTTGAGTGCTTTTTTTACAGTTTCTTCCCGGTCTTTGTTGAAAGGCAATTTATGATCTGTTCTGCTCACTAATTTTCCGTGAGAGAAATTCCAGGTTACTAATTTTTCGCCTTGTTTGTTGTATTGAAAACAGTTGGAATCTTTCAATCCATCTTTATCAAAATAAAAAACTTCATTTAGACTTCCGTTCGAATAATATGTTTTGGTGCTGTCTGTTTTTTTATCTGCACTGTACCAGATTTCGACAGAAACTACGTGATCATCATAAAAATATCGGGTAACATTATCTGTTTTCTCTATTTTTTTTGCCTGCGCAAATAGAAAAACGGGAAAAATTAAAAAAGCAAAAACTACTATTCTATACATTATATTTTTATTCATTCACGTTTCTTAGAAACCTCATTTTGTCTTTAATATCAAACGTATAGTTTTTCCCGTTGTATTTTAGTACTTCTGTTTCTTTTTTAACTTTTGTTTTGCCTTGTGTATCTTCATCTCCATTACGATTCCACTCTTCATACACAAAGCTTTTTGAAACGATTAAATCATAAAAACCATTTGTTTTGTTTTTCGAAACTTCAAGTCCCGCTTCTAATGTTTCGATTTTATCGGTAGTATCATTTTTCATTTCACTATTTCCTCGTCCGATAGTGTAATTATTCAATACTTTTTTAATGTTTGAATCTGCAAAAGTAATAATGGTAAATTTTCGTTGCCAATATTGCGCAACTCCGCCTGCACCCAAATCTGTATAAAATGCTATTCCAGCAGTTTCCTCATTCAGTTTAATTAAATCTTTTATTATAATAGATTTTGAGGCTTGTATAACTTCGTCTTCAAGATGACTTAATTCTGCATCAGACTCTGATGCAAGGATTTTACCGTCACTTTTATTGGCAAAAACATATTTTCTTTCCAGCGAAACATCTTTCTCTTTATTATCAAATGCTTCTGCATAAGTAATTATAAAAAAGACAATTTGATCGTTATAGCTTATTGAACTTGTTTTATCGACTTTTATATCTGAGTACTTAATTTTTAACTGAGGAGCTATTTTTTGAAGTAATTGCACATCAAGTTCTTTCGATTCTTTAATACTATCAGTACTTATAAAAATCACGCCATCGATCGCATTTTTCATGCTGGTTGATTCCGGTTGTTTTTGCGTAACTATTGTGTCGTTTAGCTTTTTATCCTCTACAGGAATGCTTTCATTTTTCTTGCAGGAAAATAAAAACAATACTATTCCGCTCATCAAAAAGTATTTTTTCATTGGTTTGTTTTTGTTTTTAGAAATTCTATTATTCTTAACGTTAAAATTCTATTCAAATATATAATTATCCTACAAAATTTACCAAAAAATAAAACAAACGAAAACCAAGTTCTTAATTTACCTGTTTTCTACCAACAAATCTTTTAATTCATTAGTTTTTAAATACACCGCAAAACGTCCGGACAGTAGCAAAATCTCTCTTTCTTCTGGGGTAATTCTTAATTTGGTTTCAACGTGAGAAGCATATTCATAAAGCAATAAAATTTGTTTGGCAGATAAATTCTGAAATTTTTCTTTGCTAAGCGTTGCAATTATAATCACGCCATCTTTATCTTTTTTAAAAGAATCTTCTCCAAACTTAGCAATTAACCCTGCTTTAAAATCACCAAAAAGTCGCACCCAATTGCCAGAATCATCGTTTGTGTTTTTTAATTCAGACACTAAATTTTCATAATCCTGATCTTTCTCCATTTTAAGCAAATGCTCTCTAATTGTAGTAAAACCAATAACTTGATAATTTGAAACTGGTATTTTATAACGTTCAAAAGTATTTTCGACATCTTTATCAAAAGTCATATAACGGGTTTGAACGGTGTATAAAGAGGCGGTTTCAAAAAGCGAAATCAATCTAATTTTCGCATCGGTTATATAAGGCGTTTTTTTGCCTTGTCCCAAACAATCTATAAATAGTGCTTTTTTATTTTTATCGCTTACTCTGGTGTCGTTATGCAATAATTCGACCAGAGTTTTATATCCCATATTATCTGATGCTCCGCCATCGACAATACATAATATTTTTTCCTGATTTTTTACACCAAACTTTACTTTTGGTAAAACTCCGGGAAAAGCAGAACTTGCGGTTATAGCATATGTAACGGGAAAATTATATCCGTCGTTAATTTTGTTTTCGTTTAATGCAATCGAAGCTTTATTGGGCGCCAAAGACGAGTTTATATTTAAGCCTCTAATGATATGCGGCATAAACGGTATGCGTTCTCCATTATTAAAAGCTGTTCCGTTGGCCACAAACATGGGTAAAGATGGTGCTGATTTACTTTCTTTAGGAATAAAAAAATCCGACATCATCATTTGAGTTCCAAACTTATCTGTACTTTCAGGATTTCCTGCATCGTATTGCAAAATATCGGCATCTATTCGTTGCGTCATTGGTATTTTATCTCCTTTTTCGTTTCGGCTGTTGTTGAGTAACGACAAGATATTGACGGATTTATCTACATAATCTTTATACGCATCGGCCTTAGAAAAATAAAATTCGTTAAACGAACAGTTGTCATTTTGTAGTTTATTCTTGAGAATTGTTAAATAATATCCTGCCGAAAAACAACCTCCGGAAACGGTAGAAAAATAATCGATTTCATTTAAAAAATTACGTTGCGAATTATTCTCCTGAATTTCTTCTAATCCTAAAAGTACGCCCATACTAAAAAACTGCGCTCTGGAACCTCCGCCCGAAATTCCGATTCCTAATGCAATATTAGGATTCTGACATTTAATATCACGATCCTGAACCGATTTATAATCACTTAATGATACGGCAGGAATTGAGTTGTAATTAATTTCGGAAAAAAGACTGATTTTGTTTTGAGAAAATCCTATTTGAAGAAAAAGGAAAAACAATATTTGGCAATATTTATATCTCATTTTAAGCTTTTTTAATATGGCAAACCACTGCAAACTAAATTAATAAAGTTTCTTTACAAAGCTACAAGAAGACTTCACAAAGATTTGCTAAGTTTTGTTTAAAGAAACCTCAATTAATCTCGCAAAGTCGCGAAAACGCAAAGTTTTATTTTCTTTGTGACTCTGCGACTTTGCGAGAGATTTTATAGACAATAAAACAAACCTTTGAACCTATGTCCCTTTGCCTCTTTGAACCTAAAAAAAACTAAGCTCGCTTAATTTCGTGACCAACATACTCTTCTAAAGTAGCAAACATATCATCTACTGAAAGCGCTTCGAAATCTGGATGATTCTTTAAGAAATCAGCATTTAGTGTAATTAAATTTTCTTCTAATTCGTAAAAAGTATCATTATTCAAAGAATCTCTAACCGGATTTACACCTTCGAGTTTACCGCTTACAAATTTATTGAGCTTAACGCTGCTCATCAATTTTACTTTTTTACTTTGTTGCTGAAATAATTCCAAATGCTTTTCGGCACCAATTAAAGTCAAACCTTCTTCGATAAGTTCATTCAATTCCTTATTCCAACCTGATTTGTATACAAACTGAGCAAAATTTCCTTCGGCATATTGCGAATAGTAATAATCAAGATAATAACTCATTAGAGCATCTTCGTGAATAAATTCGTCATCGACACCTTCCTCACGCATTAAATTGATTACCGAAATATTGGAATGAATGATATCATGAAGATTTTCACTATTCTTTGCCGTTTCAGAAACTATTATTCTACCAAATTCCTCCATTTTGTTTTGTTTTGAGATTGTTTTGAGATTGTTTTGCAAATTTCGGAGAAATAATAATAGGATTGGGATATTTTTTTCCTGGCGTTTTCCAGTACGAAAAATCACTATTAGTTATAGAACCTCGAGCATTCTAAGATTAATTTATGCTATTATTTCAAAGCAAAAAAAAGAGTATTTTAGCTTTATACAAGATTTAATCATCACCAAGACTTGATTTTTAAACATTGCAACAACAAGATTTACAACAAATTAACGCAACCTTTTATCAAAAGTGACATCTATTAAAAAAGAGAATTAAATAAACCACAATTCTCATCACTTAAAAACCAAAAACCATGAAACAGATTATTACCCTTTTTAGTTTTTTATTTTTACTCACAAGCTGCAGCAACGACAACAATTCAAATCAATCTGACGTTAGTTTTTCAACAGTTGTTCAAAAAGATTTGAGTCCATCTGATCAAAAACCAATTGCAGAAACAAAAGTTGTAATCACAGACGCCCAAGCCTGGAATGCTTTTATAACTAAAATAAGTGTAGTTAACGAAGAAAGTAAATATTTTATCGACACCAATATTGATTTTACAAAATTCCAAATTATTGCCGTTATAGATCAAAAATATTTAAATGGCGGACACACCATAGACATTACCAAAATAGCCGAGAATAAAAATAAGATTTACGTAAAAGTCGAAAAACTACACACAGGAAACATAGCAACGGTACTTACACAACCTTACCATATTGTTAAAATAGCTAAATCATCAAAAGAAGTAATTTTTCTATAATTCAAATTTTATATATAAAAGGCTTAATTCATAAACCGAGATTCTTTCTCGGTTTTTCCATTTTATTTAAGGAGTATCTAATCCTTCAGAATTCTTTTTTTCGTTCATTTTGGCAACCAAAGCTTTCAAGCGTAATGCCTGAGCTTTTTTCTCTGCTTGAAGTTTTGCCTTTTTTCGATTAAGCAATTTAGTATGCAAAGCCTTATTCTTGGTGTTTTTTTCAGGTCCTTTTGCCATGATTTCAACTCTTTATAATTTGATTACAAATTTCGTTGAAATAACAATACAAATGATACTATTTTTTTAGGCATCTCCCTTCGGGTCGTCCCGAAGCTTCGGGATCGCTTCAAGTCCACGCACTTCCTTTGTTTGGCTGTGGGCTATCCCTAATGCAATACAGGTTTTATAAGAAGATTTCATTTTGTGAGATTATTATGAGAATAAAAAGATTATTTTAGCTCGAAATAAGACTTACATCATGATCAAAAAATATATTTTATTCACCTTAATATCATTAACTTTTATAAGTTGCCAAAAAAAAGAACCCAAAATTGAATCTAAAATTGATGAACTTGAATTTATCTATTTAAATAGTCTTCGAATTCCTTATAATGAAGTAAAAATCAACATTTCAAGAATGCCTAATAATGATAGTGCATTAGTTTTCATAAAAAGTAGACCTGCAAATAATAATCCTCAATGGAGCTATAGTAAAATAGAAGATTTCACAATTATTGATCTTAAAACTTTTAAAAAACTTACAGATGTAGCAATCTCTCTGGATAAAATTGACATTGACAAAGCCTATCTAGATGGCAACGACGGAAGTACATGGGAAATACAGTTTGGTTCAAAAGGAAAAAATAAAAATTATCGTTTTTGGGCACCTAACTCAAATACACAACAAAGAGGCTTATCTGAATTTGTTAATCTGTGTGAACAAATCGTAGAAGTTTCAAAATTAAAAAAAGAAGAAATTCTAAAAGATTAAACCATATAGTACAAATTCGTACAATCCAACTAAATAGACCTAAAAACCAAATTTTATGAAAACCTTTTTTATCACAATTATTTCTCTAATCTCTTTCTCAATGTATTCGCAAAACCGCTACGAATTAAAAGACGAAGGAACCGAAAAAATTTACCTATCGGACACAATTGCAAAACTGGCGACGGTAAATAAAATCGCTACAAATCAACCCATTGTAGTTATTGATGGCATACCATTTCGTTTTCAGGACTTAGAGAAAGAAAAACTTCCATTATCAAAAAATGAAATAATCTCGATTATTCCAATCGATAAACAAAAAGGAATTAACATTTTTGGCTCTTTTGGCGAGGCCGGAGTTTTAATTGTAACAACCAATAAAAAGCAAAAATAAAGCAATGAAAGAAACAATATATAAAAGTCTTATTCTTTCCTTGTTTCTAACCAATATCTGGAGTGTTGTAATGTTCTTTATTTACTTTTTTGAATCTCCCGGATGGCTACATGGTTTAGAAACCCTGATAATTTTTATTAAAACTTGTTGGACATTAATAGTTTTGGGACTAATTGTAATATTAATTTCTTTTATAAAAAGCATAAAAATTAAGTTTAAAATCTTTTCGCTTGCTCTAATTGCCTGGATCAATGTCTTTTTGTCGATTTTGCTTATCACAATTATGTCTTTAAAAATAACTGGATTAGACGCTTTTTACGAACTGGTTTTAATCTTGATCATATCCGTAATCTCTGTATTGTTAATCAGGAAACTTTCAAAACAAGTAAATATTCGATCTAATGAATAACTTTCTAAAAAATTGGACATTGTTTTTTGTTTTTGGAATTCTATCTATTATAGGAGGAATAATTTATGCCATTATTTTAATAAATGGATATTCGGCACCAGACAAATTAATGGGAATTTATGTTTTATTTTGTTTGATTCCGGTTTTAGTAATCATCTTAATTGATCGTTTTTTGGTCAAGAAGTTTGGAAATCAAAAAGTCAACAAAGTGCAATTTTACTTTCTAGGATTTATTCTATTTTTATTGGTTTTAAGAACGATTGTGGATTTATAAATTTCAAAATCATGAAAAAAATAGCTTTACTAATTACAATTACCACAATTTTACTTAGTTGTAAAAAAGAAGAATCCTTAGCAAAATTTAAATATTTTGATTTTTCTTTTAACAATACTTTCGAAACATGTTTTTCTGTAAAATTCACGCCAAACGACAGTGTTTATATTAGAGAACATTGGAATGGTAACAATACTTATGACAGTGCAAATATTCCTAGAATCAAAACAAATTATATTGCTTTAATAAATAAAGAAGATAAAAAAACATTAATTGAGCTAATATCTAAAACACAATTAAAAAAATACAAACCAGAATACAGCGAAGATTATACCGATGGAGAATATTACGTTTTTTATATTGATAAAGATTCGATCAAAAAATCGATTGCAATACATACTCATAAAAAAGATGTCCCAAAAGATCTGGATTCTCTAGCAAAATGGATTTATCAATGGAAAAAGAAAGTAAAATTAATCGAAACGAAGAAAAAGTTAGATTTTTATAGTTCAAAATATATTTTGCCTCCACCTCCGCCTCCATTAAAAACTAAATAAACAAATGACCCCAACATTCTTCTCAACCCAAGAAAAATTTAGAGAATGGTTAGAAAAGCATCATCAAACAGAAACCGAACTTTTGGTAGGTTTCTATAAAGTGAACAGCAAAAAACCATCAATGTCCTGGTCAGAATCTGTAGATCAGGCGCTTTGTTTTGGTTGGATTGATGGCGTTCGAAAATCGATTGACAACGAAAGTTACACGATCAGATTTACCCCCAGAAAAAAATCGAGTATTTGGAGTGCGATAAACATCAAAAAAATTGAAGTACTCACAAAAGCCGGATTAATGAAAGAAACGGGAGTAAAAGCTTTCGAATTCAGATCTGAAGAAAGATCTAAAATTTACTCGCATGAAAATGAAGCGTATGTTCTCGATCCTGAGCTCGAAAAGCAATTTAAAGCCAATAGAACAGCTTGGGAATATTTCAACAATCAGGCACCATCTTATAAAAAAGTAATAATTCACGTAATTATGAGCGCCAAACAAGAAAAAACCAGAATTGCGAGATTGGAAAAAGCAATAAAGTTTAGCGCCGAACAAAAACGAATGTTGTAAAGGTTGTTGCTTTGATATTTTATAAACTGTAACTTTATTCCGTTAAACGCAAAAGAAAAAGGAATGAGAGAAAGAACAGCATTAGAATATTACGTTTTAGACGTATTCTCAAACGAAAGTTACAAAGGAAATCCGCTTTCTGTGGTTTTTACCGATGGCAATTTAGATCTTGAAACGTATCAAAATATCTCTAAAGAATTTGGCTATTCTGAAACCTCATTTGTTTATTATTCCAAAACACAAAAAGCACTTAACGTTCGTTCGTTTACGCCAATAGGTTTTGAAATCGATGGTGCAGGACACAATTTATTAGGCGCAGTTTGTGGTGCTTTGCTAAAAAAACTACCCATATTCGAAGAGCAAGACGAAAACAATCGTTTTGTAATCATGAAAAATGCTCCAATACCTTTAACCGTAAGTTTTGATCCCGAAACACAATATCCTATTGTACAAATGCATCAAAAACAAGCCGTTATCAAACATCAAATTCCTACTTACAAAATAGCAATCGCACTTGGTTTAAAAATAGAAGATCTGGAAGTTAATATGCTTGTTCCAACAGTGGTTCAAACCGAAGTTGCGCATACAATGGTTCCTATTAGGAATACGCAATTACTCAACGACTGTGTTCCTGATAGCAAACTTTTAATCGAAATTTCGAAAGAACATCAATTCGAAGGATTTTATTGTTTTTCGATTTCAGATGAAAATCAAGATCATGTTGTCGAAGCACGTTTTTTTAATCCAATAATCGGGATCGAAGAAGATCCTGCAACTGGAACGGCGGCTGGACCTTTAATTGGCTTTTTAACCAAAAACAGATACACACAACTCAATAAAGAATATAAAATTCTGCAAGGCGTAAAACTAAATCAGCCTTCGTTAATTGAAGTTATGAATCGACAAAACGATATTTTGGTTGGAGGTTCTTCGGCGATAACAATGCGTGGAGAACTTTATATATAAAAACTAATAAACCTTCATGAAAAAAATATTGCCCTTACTTCTTTTAATTTTAACATCTTGTAATGATTTAAATTACAAATATTTAAACTCAAATAAGACAGATATAGAAAGCCTTTTAAAAAACATTAATCCCAATAAAAATTATGACTATTGGGAGATTAATTATTGTCATGGCATTACTCCAAAAACTATTTTATACAAGGGAAATAAAAAATTAAAAGAAAAATATAATTACAAAACTGACTGTAATGGTTTTTTAGGTGGATGTCATCCATCATATTGCGCTTATAATATCATTTATTTACAAAACGGTAAATGGAATTATGTCATAAATGAAACAGATTTAGCCACTTTTATAAATAAAATCGATAACCCTCAAGAAGCATTTATAATTGCACGAATAAATGATTACGAGATAGATTCAAACAATCAAAAAGGCAATGGATATATTAAAACGAAAAATGGTTATAACTTAAAGCTAATGAAATACAAAAGTTGTCCAGAGTCGAAAGAATCATTCATAGTTTCGATAGATTCAACAGGAAAATTAGGAAAAACAGAAAGTCAAGGTTTCTATTTAAAAACTAAAGACTGTATAGTATATTAAAAATTTAGGCATAAAAACGAAAAAGCTGCATTAAATAATGCAGCTTTTTTTATACTCAAAACCAGAAAATAGATTTTCTTAGTTTGTTTTCATTGGCGGTAAATCGAACGCAACAGAATCGTGTTCGAAATTATTTCTATGTCCTCCATCGCAAAAAGGTTTGTTTGCAGATAATCCGCAACGGCAAAGTCCTAATGCAGATCTTCCTTGAAGTCCGTAAACAGTTCCTTCAGAATCCATGATTTCAAATTCACCTTCTATTTTTATAGAACCATTTTTATTGATGATTAATTTTGTCTTGCTCATAACTTGTTTTTGTTTTTTTTCTAGGCAAAGATTGCAAAATATATTCTGAAGATTTTGATTGTAAGGCTAGTTTAAACTGGTTCTATTTTATGGAGATTTTACCACTGAGTTGCACGAAGGTTTTTCACAGAGATTCACAAAGAGTTTTTATTTGTTGAGCTGAAATAATCACGCAAAGGCACGGAGGCGCAAAGTTTTATTTTTATCTGTATTGTCAGGCTGAGCGAAGTCGAAGCCCGCACAGTGATTCAGCGCACGGGGCTTCGACTTCGCTCAGCCTGACAATTGGAGTGTTTTTTAGCCCCGATAGAAGTGGAAATCCTTTTACTTTTTTCTTTAAAAAGTAAAAGATTGTAACGGATAGCGGGATTAGCTCCTGAAAAAACTACTAGGAAAAATCAAATTTTTGCCGAGTTTCTTGCGGAGATTTCTCGTTCCTCGAAATGACAAGCTAAAATGCTTTTCATTCGGAATCTCTGTGAAACTTAGAATTCTCAATTCTATTGCTTATTTTTGCACTCAATAAAATTGAGTTATGATACAGAATCCTAAGAGATATACTATTACGGCGGCATTGCCTTACACCAACGGACCTATACATATTGGGCATTTGGCGGGGGTTTACGTGCCTGCAGATATTTATTCGAGATATTTACGTTTGCAAGGAAAAGACGTTGCATTTATTTGCGGAAGCGATGAACATGGTGTTGCAATTTCGATGAAAGCAAAAAAAGAAGGAATTACACCACAAGAAGTTATTGATAAATATGACGGAATTATTAGAAAATCATTCTCTGATTTTGGGATTTCGTTTGATAATTATTCTCGAACTTCGGCTAAAATTCATCATGATACTGCTCAGGAATTCTTTAGAACATTGTATGATAATGGCGATTTTATTGAAGAAGTAACAGAACAATTATACGATGCAAAAGCAAATCAGTTTTTGGCTGATCGTTTTGTAGTAGGAACTTGCCCAAAATGTGGTAATGACGGAGCTTATGGCGATCAATGCGAAAATTGTGGATCGACTCTAAATGCTACGGATTTAATAAACCCAAAATCGACAATTACTGGAGAAACTCCTGTTTTGAAAGCAACAAAGCACTGGTTTTTACCGCTTGACCGATATACTGAATTCCTGACTGAATGGGTTTTGGTTGGACATAAAAACGACTGGAAACCTAATGTTTACGGACAAGTAAAATCGTGGGTTGATGGCGGACTTGAACCTCGTGCCGTTACGCGTGACCTTGATTGGGGAATTGATGTTCCGGTTGAAGGTGCCGAAGGAAAAAAATTATATGTTTGGTTTGATGCACCAATTGGTTATATATCGTCTACTAAAGAATGGGCTGCCCGCGAAGGAAAAGACTGGGAACCTTATTGGAAAGACGAAGAAACGAAACTGGTTCATTTTATTGGAAAAGATAATATTGTTTTTCACTGTATTATTTTCCCAGCAATGCTTAAAGCCGAAGGAAGCTATATTTTGCCAGACAATGTTCCTGCAAATGAGTTCTTGAATTTGGAAGGAAACAAACTTTCGACTTCTAAAAACTGGGCGGTTTGGTTGCACGAATACCTAGAAGAATTTCCGGAGAAACAAGATGTTTTGCGTTATGCATTAACCTCAAACGCTCCAGAAACTAAGGATAACGATTTTACGTGGAAAGATTTCCAAGCAAGAAATAACAACGAATTGGTTGCTATTTTCGGAAACTTTATTAATCGTGTGGTGGTTTTAACCAACAAGTATTACGATGGAATTATTCCAACACCAAACGAATTTTCAGAAGTTGATGAAGCTACTTTAGCCGAATTAAAAGCGTATCCAGCCGTGATTTCGAGTTCTGTAGAACGTTACAGATTCCGTGAAGCACTTGGAGAATTAATGAATGTGGCGCGTTTAGGAAATAAATATCTTGCCGACGAAGAGCCTTGGAAAGTAATGAAAGACAATCCGGAGCGTGTAAAAACTCAAATGTATGTTGCATTGCAAATTGCTACTGCGTTGAGCGTTTTGGCTGAACCGTTTTTACCATTCACTTCTACTAAACTTTCAAAAATTTTGAATTTAGGTGATCTTAAAGAGCATTTTGCTGGATTTAGCAAATTCTTGAAAGAGAAAGATCGTGATGCAAAAGACATTTTTCTTGATAAAACATTAGGTTGGAATGATATTTCTGAAAACTCAGATTTAATTCCGGCTGGACATAAAATTGGTGAAGCAGAATTGCTTTTCGCTAAAATCGAAGACGAAGAAATACAAAAACAAATAGATAAATTGGAAGCTACAAAAACTGCTAATCTTGCCGAAAGCAAACAACCGGAACCTCAAAAAGATTTAATTCAATTTGAAGATTTCGCGAAAATGGACATTCGTGTGGGAACTATTTTGGAAGCTGAAAAAATGCCTAAAGCCAACAAACTTTTGGTGCTAAAAGTAGATACAGGAATTGACGTTCGTACGATCGTTTCGGGAATTGCCGAAAGCTTTACACCAGAAGAAATCATCGGAAAACGTGTATCTGTTTTAGCAAACTTAGCGCCAAGAGCTTTACGCGGAGTTGAAAGTCAAGGAATGATTTTAATGACAACTAATGCCGAAGGTAAATTAGTTTTCATTAATCCTGATGCTGACGCTCCAAATGGTGAAACGGTAAATTAAACTGATTTAAATATTAAGCATATCGTTTGTCATTTCGAGGAACAAGACTCGAGCGATAGCGAACAGGCGAAGCAAATCGCACGCGAGATTCACACACAGTTGTTGAATTTCTAGTGCGATTTCTCGTTCCTCGAAATGACAATATTGCGAAGCAAAAACAACTAAAATTCCTACAATTTTATTATTTGTTTCAATTTTATATTTGTAAGTTTGTTCTGCAAAAATACAGTAAGGAGCAATCCTTGAAACTTTAAAGTTAACATAAGCGATTCCCTCGCCATGATGTTCCTGCGGAAACAATGGAAATTCTATCCTTACGGGTATTTTTGCACATCTAAAGCGAGGGTTTCGTGCGTTTAATATTTTCGAATATGCAAATAGAAAATCAAAAACCAACACATCACGATGTAATGCCAGCTGTGGCAAACTTTCTCTCTAATCTTTGGTTAGAAGGAGAATTTAGAGAACAACCCGATCATTTAACCAAGATTTTCGAGGCTCTCTTAGAAACCGAAATAGGAAATGATCTCGATTTTCGGACAAAAATGATTGGCTGTATCAAAACCAGTAAAATGCTGGCCAAAGCACTCGAACCATTTTCAGATCAGCAAATTGCACAAGCCTGCAATAAAATTATTTCGGCTTAAAACAAGAAATTGATAAACGCGCAAATTGATAATCGATTTGCGCGTTTATCTATTATAATCCGTACAAAAATCCTTAACTTGATTCTTATTCAAGAAAAAATTGAGATCTTCGCAAAAATCAACTTTCGATTAAATACCTTAGATTAGAAAACGCACAAATAATGAAAATTACCAAACCAAGATTAGCCTTAATCTGCGGAATACTTTGCATTTCGATATTCCCCATATTGGTTAAACTTAAATTAGCGCCAGGATTAATTTCGGCTTTTTATAGAATGTTTTTTGCTTTGGTATTTCTATTGCCTTATGTATTAATTACAAAAAGCTTTAAACTTCCAAAGACAAAATTCTTGCTTTTGGCAGTGCTTTGTGGTGTATTATTTTCGTCAGATGTTGCCGTTTGGAATATCGCCATTCAGGATTCAAGCGCGACTCAAGCTTCGTTGCTTACCAACTTATCGCCAGTTTGGGTTGGAATTGGTTCATTTTTATTTTTAAAATCAAAACCCGCAACCAACTTCTGGATTGGAACCGTTGTTTCTTTATTTGGGATGGTCACTTTGGTTGGATTTGAGTTTTTTATAGATCTAAATTTCAATCAGGCATTTTTGTTTGCCGTTTTATCCGGCATTCTGTATTCGATTTATCTTTTGGTTAGCAAAAATGTATTGTCAGAAATCGATGTGTTGTCTTTTATGACCATTAGTTTATTTGCATCGAGTATTTATTTAGGAATTCTATGTTATGCTTTAAACCAACCTTTTACAGGGTTTACAGACACTGGCTGGTTTGTTTTGGTGCTTCAAGCAGTAATATGTCAATTGTGCGCTTGGCTTTCGATAAGTTATGCTACACAACATATGCGCGCAACTAGAGTTTCGCTTAGTTTATTGAGTCAGGCAATAATAACATCTATATTGGCTTGGTTGTTTTTGGAAGAAAAAATAACTTTACAAATGATTATTGGCGGAATCGTTTTATTATTCGGAATTAGAATTACGTTTTACGATAAAACAATTTCTCTGAAAAAGCTTTTTGCTAAGAATTAAAATTGCGAGATGGTAGACGGATAACACAGATTAACGTAGATTTCTCTTAGATTTTGATAAAAGAGTTTCACGCAGATTTTACAGATTTAAGCAGATCAATATTGGTTTTTTTAATCTTTAAAATCATTATAATCTGCGGCAAAAAAAATTCGTGAAATTCGTGAAATTCGTGGCGAAAAAACTCTACGTAGATTTGCCAGATAAAGCAGATTATTTGTAAAAATCTTTGAAATGATTATAATCTGTGGCAAAAAATTAGTGACAAAAAAAACTAAAACAAACTTGAAACAAAAAACATTATGTTACATAAAAGCAAAATACCAAATTTAAAAGTAATCGCATTTGATGCCGATGATACTTTGTTTGTAAACGAACCATACTTTCAGGAAACTGAACATAAATTTTGCACTTTAATGGAAGATTATCTTTCGCATCAAGGCATTTCGCAAGAATTATTTAAAATCGAAATTGCAAATCTGCCTTTGTACGGATACGGAATTAAAGGATATATACTTTCGATGATAGAAGCTGCAATGAATATTTCGAACAATACAATTCCTATTGAAGTTATCGAAAAGATTATTCAATACGGAAAAGAATTACTAGAAAAACCAATCGAACTTCTTGACGGTGTCGAAGATACTTTGCAAGCGCTACACGGAAAATACAAATTGGTTGTTGCTACAAAAGGCGATTTAAAAGATCAGCACAGTAAATTGCATCGTTCCGGCTTGGGACATTATTTTCATCATATCGAGGTAATGTCAGACAAACAGGAAATCGATTACGAAAAACTTTTGGGACGTTTAGACATTAAAGCTCACGAGTTTTTAATGATCGGGAATTCATTAAAATCTGATGTTCTACCAGTTTTAGGAATTGGTGGCTATGCCGTACATATTCCGTTTCATACGACTTGGGAACACGAAAAAATCAATCACAAAATAGAACACGAACATTTTAGTTCGTTCGAAAAAATTACTGAAGTACTTCTGAACTTATCATAATGAAAACACTTTTAGATTTAGAAAACTGGAATAGAAAAGAACATTTTGCACATTTCTGTAAAATGGAAGAGCCTTTTTTTGGTGTCACGGTAGAAATTGATTGTACACAAGCTTACAAAACCGCAAAAGAACTAAAAACGTCTTTTTTTATTTACTATTTGCACAAAACATTAGTTGCAGTAAATGCGATCGAAAATTTTAAATACCGAATTGCTGACGGTAAAATTTATATAAACAATCAAATTGATGCCTCGGCTACAATTGGTCGTGAAGACGGCACTTTTGGATTTTCATTAATTGAATACAATCCAGATTTTAAAATATTCGAGCAAACGGCTTTGACCGAAATTGAACGCATTCAAAACACAACCGGTCTTTTTACAAGATCATTTGATAATGATAATCTAATTCATTTTTCTGCGATTCCGTGGCTAAATTTCACATCGCTTTCACATGCAAGAAGTTATACGTTTCCGGATAGTTGTCCAAAAATTTCATTTGGAAAAATGATCACTTCAGAAGCTGGTAAAAAAACCATTTCAATGTCTGTTCATGTTCATCACGGATTAATGGATGGGTTGCATGTGGGGCAATTTGTAGATTACTTTCAGGAAATAATGAAATAGTCCAATTAAAAACATACCCTATTATGTTATAATTATGACTTATTTTGGAGAACAATTCTTACAATTAATCGTTTGTTTGAGGAAAATTTAAAACTCAAATTACAATGAAAAAAATTGTTATGACTTTGGCGTTTGCTTTGTCTTTAACTTTTGCAAATGCGCAAACAGAAAAAAGTTCACCAAACTACAATAAATGGTCTGTAGAATTAGGTGGAGGTTTTACTAAACCTCAACGACCATTATCTGCTGGTTACTCTACGGATACTCCAAGCCCATGGGTTGGCGAAATTGGAGTTCGTTATATGTTAAACAACAAATTTGGTTTGAAACTTGATTACGGATACAACAGTTTCAAAAATGGAAAAGGTTCTATTGGTTTTGATTCAAAATACCAAAGATTAGATTTACAAGGAGTTGCAAACTTAGGCCGCATTATGAACTTTGAAACCTGGACAAATACTTTTGGCTTATTAGGACATGCAGGTTTTGGTGTTGGTACTTTAACAAGTAATAATTTTAAAGGGAAAGATTGGACTGGTAATTTTATTGCAGGTGTAACCGGACAAATAAAATTATCTGACAGAATTGCTTTAACTGGAGATTTCTCAAGCATCTTAAATGCCTCACAAGATCATACTTTTGATGGTGTTTATGTTGAAAACAGAGGTTTTTCAGGTCTTATTTTTAATGGTACAATAGGTTTACAAGTTTACTTAGGTAAAAATCAAAAACATGCTGACTGGGTTGTTATTTCGCAAGAAAATGATCTTTCTGCATTAGAAAACAAAATAGCAGAATTACAAAATAAAGTAAACAATACTCCTCCAACAAAAGAGGTAATTGTAGAAAAAGCAGTAATTAATCCTGCAGTAACTGATAAGGATATCGTTAGAGATATGATCAACGATAAATATTATAGCGTTTATTTTGATTTTAACAAATCTACTCCAATAGAAAACTCTACTGCTGCAATTGATGTTGTTTTAACTTATTTAAGAAAAAATCCATCAGCTGCTATTGATATCATTGGTTATGCTGATCAAGTTGGTAAATCAGAATACAACGAGAAATTATCAAATGCAAGAGCTAATAATATTAAAACTATTTTCGAAAAAGCAGGCATCGCATCTTCAAGATTAAATGTTGTTGCTGCTGGAGCTGATACCTCTATCCAAAAGGAGTCAGAAGAAGCTAGAAGATTAGCAAGAAGAGTAACTTTTAAAGTAAAATAAATTCTTTAAAATATTAAAAACTAAGAGCCTTAAAATTATTTAAGGCTCTTTTTTATTAAAACAAAATTAATGCTTCTACCCTTCTAAGTTACTATTCTACTTTACTACAGCTTATTTCATTAAATTTGGAATAATATTTGTGCATAATAATCCATGAAAAGACTTCTATTTTTTTTGCTTTTAACTTCTAAGTCAATACTGTTAAGCCAAACGGTATTAAACACTTACCCTTTAAATCTAATCAATCCGTTAGAAGACGGACAGGTTTTAAATTTTGAAGATACCAAAACGCATGAAATTTATATTTTTGCTGCAGATGATAAAAAGATCAATATTTTAAAATACAACAAGTCTTTATTTCTTACCAATCAATTTACTGATACAATAAAAAATCAGGAAAAAAGAATTCTATCCGGATATAGTCTCAGCGAAGATGGCAATCCGCTATTATATTGGAGCTCACCAAATTTTAGAAACATTAAAATTGTAAAATACTTTCTTGAAAGTAAAACTTCTAAAGCTTTAAATTTTAACCTTCCTGAAGACAACGAATATATTATAACTACGTTTCAAAAAAACAATAATTTCTACATTCTGGGAAAAGAAAGAAACAGTGCACATCTTCTTCTTTACCAATTTAACGATGGGAAATGCGAAATAAAAATGTTTGATTTTTCTCCTTTTAAGTTTCAAAACGAAAACGGACAAAATTTAACTTTTAATGCACTGCTTCGATATTTACCAATTCAAAAAATAGATTCAGATACCTTTAACCCTTTAGACAAAGCCACAAGTATCAATAAAATGTATGTATTAAACGATCATATTCTTTTAACTTTCGACTATAATTTAAAGAAAACACAAGTTTTTGATCTAAATATAGAAACCTCAAGTATTTCTGAGAAAAATTTTGAACAGCCTGTTTCTAAAAAATCATCCAGAACTTCGAATTCTTTTTATAGCGAAAACAAGTTATTTCAAGTTAAAGCAAACAAAGACGAGTTTTTGTTTGACATAAAAGATTATGATTCCGGAAAGGCAATTAAAAGTATTTCGATCGCGAAAACCGATACTATCAAATTTAAAAACTCACCTTTTTTCATTCAAGTAAACAACGAAAAACCACAGGAAATAAAAACCACCAGCAAATTCCTGAAACAATTATCTGGCTTAAGTGTTGGTGTTTCTGTTTTCAAAAATAAAAACATCAATTTGGTAACCTTTGGCGGATTTATGGAACAATTTTTTACTGATTTCGCTCCTATTCCGCATGATTACAACGCTATATTCAATTTTGAAAACTCAATAAACGGTCAATATTCTCAAAGCAGAATGGTTTCTTTTGATGCAATGTTAAATTCTAATTATGAATTTATAAGCAATCAACAACAGGAACCTTTGGCAATTGACAACATTTACTATTTTATTAGTATGAATAAAAATGTGTCGTTACAAAACATTCTGAAACTAAAAGATTACTACCTATTGAGTTATTATGATACTGTTTCTAAACAATATACTATACGCAAATTTACAGATGGATATATACGAGAAGACAATGGAAATCCGATCATGAACAAGTCTCAATTCTCAAAACCAGCCAAATTTGAAAAGCTTAAATTTATTGAGAATTAATCCAAATGTGATATGTTTTAGGGTTTTGTAAAAAATGTTCTGAAATATTTTTTCTAACTTTACAAAAAAGACACACATTATGTTATCAAAAAATATTGAAGCGGCTTTAAACAAGCAAATCCGTATAGAGGCAGAATCTTCGCAAACTTATCTTTCTATGGCTTGTTGGGCTGAAGTACACGGACTAGAAGGAATTGCACAATTCATGTACACACAGTCAGATGAAGAGCGTGCACACATGCTAAAATTAGTAAAGTATGTAAACGAACGCGGAGGTCACGCTCAGATTACCGATCTAAAATCGCCTAAAACATCGTATTCTACTTTTAAAGAAATGTTTGAAGCGCTTTATAACCATGAAATTTTTGTTTCAGAATCTATTAATGAATTGGTACACATTACTTTTTCAGAAAAAGATTATGCAACACATAATTTCTTACAATGGTATGTATCAGAACAAATTGAAGAAGAAGCTACGGCAAAATCTATTTTAGATAAAATTAACTTAATTGGAGACGATAAAGGTGGACTTTACTTGTTTGATCGTGATATTCAGCAACTAACAGTTACAAGTTCGATCGCGATTAACCCAAAATAAAAAAAGTTAAAGTTTATTTAGAATATATAAAAATAACATTTTTCAATTATATTTGTCTCTGTTTTATAATACAGAGGAAAATTGAGCAAGAAAGAAAAAGACAAAGACAAGAAAAAGGATAAAAAAAAGAAAAAGAATAAAGCTATCCTTGAGAACATTAAGAAGTTGGAAAACTGTAAATCTTCTTGCTGTGAGAAATATAAAAAAAGTGAAAAGAAACGTTGCTCACGTTGTCCTATGTTCGATTTATTCAAAAAAACTGCTTAACTAATATATACAAAACCCACCAAGAAATTTGGTGGGTTTTTTGTTTAAATTGCAGTCAGATTTTGATTTTTAAAAGCCTCAAAAATTAATTATGGAAAATAGCACTATCGTACCCAAATCGAGTCTTGATTTTTTGACTCAGCTTAAAGAAAACAACAATAAACCTTGGTTCGAAACCAATAAACCAAAATACTTAATAGAACTTAATCATATTGAAAATTTTGCCGGTGCTTTGCTTCATGAACTTTCTAAAACAGACGTTTTGGAAACAGCTTCGGGCAAAAAAAGTGTTTATCGAATTTATCGCGACATTCGATTTTCTAAAGATAAAACTCCATTTAAAACTTTTTGGGGAGGCAGCTATACTCGAGCAACGAAAGAAAGACGTGGCGGCTATTACTTCCATATCGAAGCAGGAAACAGTTTTTTTGCCGGCGGTTTTTGGGGTCCAAATGCAGCAGACTTAAAACGCATAAGAACCGAATTTGCTCATGATACTGAACCTATGCAAAAAATATTAAGTTCAAAATCCTTTGTCTCTAATTTTGGAACTCTACAAGGTGAGCAACTTAAAACAGCACCAAAAGGTTTCGATGTAAATCATGAAGCTATCGATTTGCTTCGTTACAAACAATTTCTGGTTATAAAACGTTTTACAGATGACGAAGTATTGAGTCCGAATTTTTTAGAACAGGCCTTAGAAACATTCAAAAACATGAGACCTTTTTTTGACTATATGAGTGAAGTACTTACAACAGATATTAATGGTGCTTCTGTTTTATAATTTTTCACACAAAAGCTAAACCCGACAGGTTTTAAAAAACTGTCGGGTTTGGATATCTACTTCAACAACAAAATTTCATTGACTACAACTTCGGTTATATATCTTCTCTCACCATTTTTATCGTCATAACTTCTGTGAGTCAATTTTCCGTCAATGGCAATTTCTTTTCCTTTTACGACAAATTTTTCTATAATTTCAGCCGTTTTCCCCCAGGCTGTAAGCCGATGCCATTCTGTTTGCTCCACTTTCTCGCCTTTGTCATTCTTGTAAAAATCGTTTGTTGCGATCGATAAATGTGCAAGTTTTGTTCCGCTTTCTAAAATTTTAATTTCAGGATCTTGTCCTACGTTTCCAATAAGTTGTACTCTGTTTTTCATTGCATTCATGGCGTATACTATTTTAATGTTCATATAAAAGAATTCATTATTCGAATTCAACGAGGCAAAGATCTCACGAACATCAATAAATAATCGGTTATCAACTATTTACTATCGGTTGTAATTATTTGTAAGCGTTTGTAAATGGATTTTAAATTTGTATATTTGAGATAAATCTTACTATATGCAAACGAAAATCAATAAAGTTGAATTACGAAATTTGGAATTTGACGACTACAAGCAGTTAAAAGATTCAATGGTTGAATCCTATCCCGAAATGGCAAATTCATATTGGAAACCAGAAGATATTAAAAGATTACTTTCTATTTTTCCCGAAGGTCAATTGGTAATTCTAGCCGATGGAAAAGTTGTAGGATCTGCCTTATCGTTGATTGTCGATGAAAAATTAGTAGACAAACGACATAATTACAAACAGATTGTTGGCGATTACACTTTTTCTACCCACAATAAAGACGCTGAAATTTTATACGGAATTGATGTCTTTATTCATCCCAATTATCGTGGTTTACGTTTAGGTCGTCGTTTATATGATGCCCGAAAAGAACTTTGCGAACAATTGAATTTAAAAGCAATTGTTTTTGCTGGCAGAATTCCAAATTATGGTCAGTATGCCAAAAAAATGACTCCCAAAAATTACATAGAAAAAGTAAAACATAAAGAATTACACGATCCTGTACTCTCTTTTCAGCTAAGCAATGATTTTCACGTGCTAAGGATTATCAAAAATTACTTAGAGGGCGACGAAGAATCTAAAGAATTTGCTGTTCTGCTAGAATGGAATAACGTTTACTACGACGAAAGTCCTAAACTTATTAATCTCGAAAAAAGTGTTATTCGATTAGGTCTTGTACAATGGCAAATGCGTGCTTTGAGTAATTTGGAAGAGTTTTTTGAGCAAGCCGAATTTTTTATTGATGTTGTTTCCGGTTACGGATGCGATTTTGCATTATTTCCTGAACTTTTCATCGCTCCGCTTATGGCAGATTACAATCATCTTTCTGAAGCCGAAGCAATACGTGAACTTGCCCGTTATTCTGACCCAATTAGAAAGCGTTTTCAGGAGTTTGCCATTTCATACAACATCAATATTATTACTGGAAGTATGCCATATTTAGATAATGGCAATTTGTATAATGTTGGTTTTTTATGCAAAAGAGATGGAACCTCAGAAATGTATACTAAAATACATGTTACACCAAACGAAGTACAACATTGGGGAATGAAAGGTGGATCTCAATTTAAAACTTTTGATACTGATTGTGGTAAAATTGGAATTTTGATTTGTTATGATGTGGAATTCCCCGAGCTTTCCAGAATTTTAGCAAATGAAGGAATGAATATTTTATTTGTGCCGTTTTTAACCGATACGCAAAACGCTTATACACGAGTAAAACATTGTTCGCAAGCACGTGCAATCGAGAACGAATGTTATGTTGCCATTGCAGGTTGTGTTGGAAATTTACCAAAAGTAAATAATATGGATATTCAGTACGCGCAGGCATCAGTATTTACGCCATCAGATTTTGCTTTTCCGAGTAATGGTATAAAAGCCGAAGCGACACCAAACACAGAAATGACTTTGATTGTTGATGTTGATTTGAATTTATTAAAACAACTTCACGAACATGGAAGTGTTAGAATTTTAAAAGACAGACGACATGATTTATATGAAATTAAAAAAACGGATCAATAAAATCATTTGAAAATCAATAATGACAATAATTAGAAAAAATCCCTTATTTGAAATCTATGTCGAAAACGACTATCTAATAGTTCATAATACCGATTATAAAAAAGATAATGGAAAATTTGAAATTGAAAGTATTGCACATGTAGAATTAATACGCCATTTGTCTTTTTTAAACAAAATTATTGAGGTTACTTTTGGTTTAAATGTTCCTTCAAAGTCCGATGAACTAAGAATTAATACAGAAAATGGTTTTAAGGATATTGTTTTAACCAATTGTAATATTAAAGAAGTTGAGATTCTAATTTACGAAATCAATCAACTCCTTTTAAAAAGCAAAAAACCTGATTTACTATAAATTAAACCTGTTTTATGAAAACATGCCTCGAATGCTCAGAGAAAATTGTTGGACGAGAAGACAAAAAATTTTGTTCGGATAGTTGTCGAAATGCCTACAATAACAAAATAAATAAAGATAGTACCAATTTCATGCGCAATGTAAACAACAAATTACGAAAAAATTACCGAATTTTGACCGAACTAAATTCCGATGGAAAATCAAAAGCAACACGGGATAAAATGATCAACAAAGGTTTCGATTTCGATTTCTTTACCAATGTTTTACAAACCAAAACAGGAAATACCTATTATTTCTTGTACGATCAAGGATATCGATCTTTGGACAACGATTATTTTATGCTTGTTAAAAAAGAAATTTAGTATTTAATTGCCATGAAAAAAAACCAGACCTCGATTCTAGCCGTTGTATGCATATTAGCCATTTTGGGTATTGTCTATGCCACTATGATGCCACAAATAATTTCAAAAAATGATGAAGCTCTTGCTGATTTCTCTACAGAAAGAGCCTTAAATCAAGTAGAAATTATTGCTCAAAAACCTCATTATGTTGGTTCAATGAATCACGAGTTAGTGGCTAATTATCTAAAACTTGAGCTTAACCGAATTGGACTTGAGGCTTCTGTTCAAGAAGGTTTCACGCTTAATGACAAAGGTCTTTTGGTAAAATCTAAAAATATTTTAGCCCGTATAAAAGGTACCAATAATACAAAAGCACTTTTACTGCTTTCACATTACGACAGTGCACCACATTCTTTTTCTAAAGGTGCTAGTGATGATGCTTCTGGAGTAGCGACGATTCTTGAAGGAATCCGCGCTTTTTTATATGCCAAGCAACCTCATAAAAACGATATTATTATTCTTTTCTCTGATGCCGAAGAATTAGGACTAAATGGTGCTGCACTTTTTGTAAATCAACATCCATGGGCGAAAGACGTAGGTTTGGTTTTAAATTTTGAAGCAAGAGGCTCATCAGGACCAAGTTATATGTTGATGGAAACCAACAAAGGAAACGAAGCGCTGGTAAAAGAATTCGCAAATGCCAAAGCAACATATCCAGTTTCAAATTCATTAATGTACAGCATTTACAAAATGCTTCCAAACGATACAGATCTAACTGTTTTTAGACAACAAGGAAACATTCAGGGATATAACTTTGCTTTTATAGACGGACATTACAATTATCATACTCAACAAGATGATGTTCAGCATTTAAATAAAACTACGCTTGCACATCAGGGAACTTATTTGATGCCGTTATTAAAATATTTATCCAATACAAATTTGAATGCCACAAATTCAACTGAAGATAATGTTTATTTTACTGCTCCTTTCACATTCATTAATTACCCTTTTTCATGGGTAATACCAATGACAATAATTGCTTTAGGCCTTTTAATTCTTTTTATTTTTATAGGCAAAGCCAAACGTGTTATTACTTTTAGAGAGATCTTTAAAGGATTTGTTCCATTATTAGGATCTATTGTAATTTCAGGTTTAGTAACCTTTTTAGGATGGAAAATTCTTTTACAAGCTTATCCTCAATATTCTGATCTATTAAACGGATTTACCTATAATGGTCATGCTTACATTGGCGCTTTTGTAACTTTAAGTATCGCGATTTGTTTTGCTTTCTATCATCATTTCTCAGAAGCAAAAACAACAATGAACCATTTTGTAGCGCCATTGTTACTTTGGATAATAATTAATGCATTTTTAGCAAATAGTCTAACCGGGGCAGGTTTCTTGATAATTCCTGTTTATTTTGGAATATTATTGTTTGGAATATTTGTTCTTACTCAACATTATAGCTTAGGTGTAAACTTACTATTTACTATTCCGGCACTTGTAATTGTTGCCCCTTTTATAGTTATGTTCCCTATTGGTCTTGGTTTAAAAATTCTTTTTGGAAGCGCGATTCTTACCGTTTTACTTTTTGGGTTGTTATTGCCAATATTTGGTTCATTTATTAAAAAAGGCGTTTGGACAATGGTCTTTTTTGCTGTTTCAATTGGCTTTTTTGTATACGCTGGTTATCACTCAGGATACGAACATGGAAAAGCAAAATCAAACAGTTTATTATACGTTTACAATGCCAACACAAACTCAGCTGTCTGGACGACTTATGACGTAAATTTAGACGATTGGACTAAATCATACCTAGGAGAAAAAAATCAAAAAGCGGTAGGTTTAAATGCCTTGCCAATGTCAAGCAAATACAACTCTGGTTTTACATACAGCGCAATTGCGCCTGTTGTAGAGATTCCTAAACCAACTATAGCTTTTGTAAAAGACAGTGTTGTAGGTAACAATAGATATTTAAAAATAAAAATCACACCAAATAGAAAGGTAAATCGTTACGACATATATGCCAATCCAAAAATGACTTTCTTTAATTTCAAAGCCAATGGAGTTTCGACTTCCGGACAAAAAGGAAACCGCTTAGAACGAGAAGGTATGGAAATTTTACGCTATTACGTTGTTGGAAACGAACCGCTAGTAATGGAATTTTACATCCATAAATCATCTGTTTTTGACATGGATTTATTAGAAAGTTCTTTCGATTTAATGACAAATCCGTTACTAAAAGTAAAACCTAGAAGCGATTGGATGATGCCAACGCCATTTGTTTTAAATGATGCCGTAGTAATTCAGCAAAAAATAAAAAGATATACAGCACCAGTAACTACTATTGCACCTACAACTGTTGTAAAAGATAGCATTGCCATTGTAAAAGACAGCCTGAAACCAGTTATTAAAACGCCGTAAAAATAAGAATGAAACAAATTAGTATTTTAGGATGTGGTTGGCTAGGTTATCCTTTGGCAAAAAATTTAATTAAAAATGGACATTTAATAAACGGATCAACAACTTCTGAAAGTAAGATTTCGATTTTAGAAAATGCCGGAATTAATCCATTTTTAGTTGCTCTTGAAAGCGAAAGTGTTTCAGAAAGTATAGATGATTTTCTAGATAAAAGCGAAATTTTAATTATCGACATTCCGCCGAAATTGCGAGGAATTAATTCTGATTCAAGCAATTCATTCAGAAAGATTTTTGTAGAGAAAATCGAAACTTTAATTCCATCAATTGAGAAATCAACCGTAAAAAAAGTACTCTTTGTGAGTTCAACTGCGGTTTATGGAAATGAAAATAATATCATTATCGAAGAAACAATTCCAAATCCTGAAACCGAAAGCGGCAAACAATTACTTTTGGCAGAAGCTATTTTACAGAAAAATCAAAACTTCGAAACCACAATTTTGCGCTTTGGCGGATTAATTGGCGAAGATCGTCATCCCGTAAAGTTTCTCGCTGGAAAAGAAAACTTAGAAAACCCTGATTCACTAGTAAATTTAATTCATCAAATTGACTGCATTAGAATAATCGAAGAAATCATCGATCAATCAAAATGGAACGAAGTTTTTAATGCCGTCGCGCCTTTTCATCCAACTCGCGAAGAATATTATACACAAAAAGCAACTGAAATGAATTTTCCGTTACCCAAATTCAGTGCTCAAAAATCAAATATAAAGAAAACAATTTCAAGCGAAAAAATTGAAACCACTTTAAACTATCAATTTAAACTGGAAAATTATTAAGTTATAATGTCAGGTTGAGCGAAGTCTAAAGCCTTTCCATTTTCAAAAACCTTCGACTCTGCTCAGGTTGAAAATTGCTAAACGGAATACAAAAAACTTAAATTACTTATATCACTGATTTGGTTTAAAAAACCTCAATAGCTTTAAAATCAAAACTATGGAAACAGTATACATCAATTCACCATTAGGAATCACCAAGATTATTGGCGATCAAGATGGTATTTCGGTAATTTCTGTTTCAGATGTTGGTACAAATGAAGTTTCGATGATAATTCCAGCAGTTTTAAAAGAAGCAGTTCTTCAACTACAAGAATATTTTGAAGGAAAAAGAACAGATTTTGACTTAAAACTTAACCCAAAAGGAACCGAATTTCAGCAAAAAGTATGGAAATCTTTATTAGACATTCCGTACGGAAAAACGGTAAGTTATATGGATCAAACCAAAAAACTAGGCGATGTAAAAGCAATTCGTGCCGTTGCATCTGCAAATGGTAAAAATCCGTTATGGATTGTAGTTCCCTGTCATCGCGTTATTGGTAAAAATGGCTCATTAACGGGTTATGCCGGTGGCTTATCTCGCAAAAAATGGTTACTCGAACACGAAAACCCATCTACTCAACAAAGTTTGTTTTAAAAAATAAGTTAATTCTTATACAATTGTCGATTTTTTGTACTTTTATAAATCTAAGAAGTCCAATAATCTAAGACGTCTAAAAAATGATTGAAAAAATAAATCTCAACAACATTTTGTTTCTTGATATAGAAACTGTCCCAGAAGAAGAAAACTTTAATTCGCTTGATGCTGAAATGCAATCGCTTTGGGATCATAAAACCCAATATCAGCGAAAAGATGATTTTACTCCAGAAGAATTTTACGACCGCGCCGGAATTTGGGCTGAGTTTGGAAAAATTGTATGCATTTCGGTTGGGTATTTTACGATCAAAGGTGATATTCGAAATTTTCGCGTAACATCGTTTTTTGGCGATGAAAAGAAGATTCTGCGAGACTTTAATAATTTAATAAACAATCACTTTAATCAGCCGCAACATCTTTTGTGCGGACATAACGCAAAAGAATTTGATATTCCGTTTATGGCTCGAAGAATGATTATCAACCAAATCGCAATTCCGGACAAGCTAAATTTATTTGGTAAAAAACCTTGGGAAGTTGCACATTTAGACACGCTCGAATTGTGGAAATTTGGCGATTACAAACACTTTACCTCTTTAAAACTGCTTACCAAAATTCTCGGGATTCCATCTCCAAAAGGTGATATTGACGGCAGTCAGGTTGGACACGTTTTTTATGTAGAGAAAGACATTGATAGAATTGTAACGTATTGCGAAAAAGATACGATTGCCGTTGCTCAGGTTTTCTTGCGTTTACGCCGAGAAGATTTATTAATTGACGACGAAATTATTCATGTTTAGGAGGAACGGACAAAGGTGCGAAGTTTCACAGGTACAAAGAATTAAATGAACTTATATGGTTTAAATATTTTAAAGAATGACACATCAGGAAATATCACATCATCGTCTTGTTTCTCAAAAACTATATAAAACAAGCCAAAATTCTCCACAAGAAATTGTAAAGCATCTTGGCGCCATGCAGGCTCAGGATTATGCAATGGCAAAATGGGCGATTGGTTCTCGTTGCGATTCTTCTGCAAAGGAAATCGAAGCAGCAATAAATTCGGCACAAATTATTAGAACACATATTCTACGACCAACCTGGCATTTTGTTTCGTCAGACGATATTTATTGGATGTTGGATGTTTCGGCACCGCAAGTGAAACGATTTACTGCTTCGGCGGCAAAAAAATATGGTTACGACGACAAAAAACTCAATGAAACAAACTCGAAAATTGAAAAACTATTAGTAGGAAGTAATCATTTGACTCGTGATGAAATCATGCAGGAGCTTGACATCAAAAAAACTTCCAATGCTGATTTTTTGAGTGCGGCAATTATGATGAATGCAGAATTAGATGGTTTGGTTTGTAACGGAATAATGAAGGGTAAACAAATAACTTATTCTTTACTTGAAGAAAGAGTCCTTAAGCCGAAAGCCAAATTAACGAAAGAAGAAGCTCTTGCTAAACTAGCCCAAAGATACTTTGAAAGTCACGGCCCAGCGACGCTTCTTGACTTTTCGTGGTGGTCTGGTTTTTCGCCAACAATTTGCAAACAAGCTATTAATGCAATTAAGTTGCGATTGAATTCTCTCGAAATTGACAATCAAACTTTTTGGTTTGGAAATGAATTAGTTTATGAAAATAACTTCCGAGAAAGCGTACATTTTCTTCCTGCTTTTGATGAAATTTTAATTTCATACAAAACCAGAGAAGCATCAATTTTAGAAGAGCATCAATCGAAAGCTTTTACTAATAACGGAATTTTCAAACCCATTATTCTCGAAAACAGTAAAGTTATTGGAACCTGGAAAAGAACAATCAAAAAAGATCACGCCAAAATAGAAACTCAGTTTTTTCATGAAACCGAAAATCATAAAAAAGCGATTCTGTTTGAGGGTATTAAAGGTTTCGAAAATTATTTGGAAACCAAAATTATTATCGAATAAAGTAAATTTTCACTAAAACAGTATCATTTCTAATAAATTCTTCTCGTTTCGCCTCTAAAATCTTTATGCATTTTATGGTTAAATAATTACATTTACAAAAAAAACAGTGTTATGGTATTAAGTAGATTTTGGTTAACTATTTTTATTTCGTCGATTATCTTTATAATGATCAGTTTATTTACTGCCAATACTTATACTATTGATTATGTTTTGAATGGAAAAAAGGATGATCCAATTCTTGTTTCGGAGAAATATGCAGAGCAACTTCCTGCTTTCATTAAAGATAGTATCAAGAAAGCTCCTGATCAAACTATGATTATAAATCGCGATACGCTTAATCCTGATACAACGTATGTTTATAAAAATAAAACCGTAAAAATTTACAGCGGCGTTCAAAAATCAGATGGTTTATTGCCAACTTGTAAAACTACTTTACTCGACTTAATTTTACCTCTTATCGCATATTTGGCATTTTTCTGTGGATTAATGGAACTTTTAATTATCTCTGGAGTATCAGGAAAACTGGCAAAAGTCTTAAGTCCGGTTTTTGTAAAAGTGTTTCCTAGTATTCCAAAAAACCATCCTTCGATCTCTTATATGACCTTAAACTTTGCTGCCAATTTTTTAGGCTTAGATTCTGCCGCGACACCGTTTGGTCTTAAAGCCATGGAAAGTTTACAAGAAATAAACCCCGAAAAAGACAAAGCAAGTGATGCACAAATTATGTTTATGTGTCTGCATGCTTCTGGTTTAACTTTAATTGCAACATCTATTATTGGTTATCGTGCTGCCGCAAACGCAAGCAATCCTGCCGATGTTATGTTGCCATGTATCATCACTTCGTTTATTGGTACAATTGCAGCTTTCTTAATTGTTGGTATCAAACAAAAGATCAATTTCAAAAGTGCTTCTTTAGTTATTGCCTTAATGGTATTAATTGCCGCTATTGTAGGTTTATTGATGTATGTGAACCATTTAGATTTGATCGGTAAAAACTATTTCACCTCTAATCTTTCGGGATTAATTTTAATTGGAATTATTGTTTCAACACTTGTTTTTTCATTTATACACGAAAAGAAATTTACAGATGCTGACACTACTGTTTTTGATGCTTTTGTAGTTGGCGCAAATAATGGAGTTAAAACGGGAGTTACTATTTTTCCATATGTTTTAGGAATGTTAGTTGCTATTTCATTATTTAGAAACAGTGGTTTATTTGAAATTATTAGTGATGGTATTGCCTTTGTTTTTTCGAATATGGGAGTAAACAAACAAATTACCGATGCACTTCCGGTTGCTATGCTTAGACCTTTTAGTTCTGCTGGATCAAGAGGATTTTTGATTGATTCTATGAATACCTTTGGCGCAGATTCTTTGACAGGAAGATTGAGCAGTATTTTTCAATGTAGTGCCGAAAGTACTTTTTATGTTATTGCAGTTTACTTTGGTTCTGTTAATATAAAAAATACTCGCTACGCTTTAGGAACAATGCTTTTGGTAGATGTAATTTGTGTAATTACTGCCATTTTTGTGGCAACTTGGTTTTTTTAATAAAATTGTACCCAATATCTTAATTGAAAAATAATAAAGCGCTTTTTTATGGCAAATGAAATTTTCTCTATTAATGGACACAAAATGTCTACTTTATATTTTGATGATGAATCTTTCAAATTTTCAAGTTCTAATTTGAATTCAGCCGAAGATTTTGAAAATTCTTGGGATAAAACATTCACTTTAGCTACAAAGAGCGAAATACGTTATGGTTTGATCGAGGGAATAAAAAAAGAAGAGAACGACGACAATGTTACCATTTCGTACAAAGCTTCTTTTGGAACTACAAACCATTGTAAATTTTCATTTACTAATCCAAATGATTATCAACGATTTTTTAATACTCTGGAAAATGAACTTGGTTTAGAAAAAGAGCATGAAACATTGGAACCTTTCAAAGCAATATCCAATCACCTTTTGAAGTTAGTTATAACCATTGCTATAACTACCTTTTCTTACTATGAAGCCTTAGCAATTGCCAATGGAACTGCAACAAAATCTACCACTAATAAAGCTAAGCTATTTGATCGCATTGTTGGTACCCTTGGAGACAAAGGAATTTTACTTATTGGCGGTGCAATAGTTTGTTTTTTATTATTTCAAATGTGGAAAAGATTTACGAATCCTCCCAATCAAATAATATTTACGATAAAAGAAATGTAAAACATTTTTCTTCTACGCTAAATTTCTAAATCTGCATTTGTTAACCAAAAACACCCCTAATTCAAATTCTTTCTTAGGTAAATAATTTCTAACTTTGTAAAAAACAAAGCAATGATTGATTTTATATACCAAGACCCTTATCCTATTTTAAAGGATGATACGCAGTACCGCAAAATTACTTCTGATTTTGTGAAAGTAGAACAATTTGGAGAACGTGAAGTTTTAACTGTTGATCCAAAAGGTTTAGAATTATTAGCTGAAGAAGCTTTAACAGATGTTTCGTTCATGTTGAGAACGACTCATTTGCAAAAATTAAGAAAAATTCTTGACGATCCCGAAGCGACAGATAATGATCGTTTTGTGGCTTACAATTTACTTCAAAATGCATCTGTAGCTGCCGAAGGACAATTACCAAGTTGTCAGGATACCGGAACTGCAATTGTAATGGCAAAAAAAGGTGAAAGTATTTTTACTGGTGTTGATGATGCAGAATGGTTGAGCAGAGGAATTTTCAACACGTACCAAAAACGTAACTTACGTTATTCTCAGATTGTTCCAATTTCGATGTTTGAAGAAAAAAACTCAGGTTCTAATCTTCCGGCACAAATTGATATTTATGCTAAAAAAGGAACTTCTTACGAGTTTTTATTTATGGCAAAAGGTGGTGGATCTGCCAATAAAACCTACTTGTATCAACAAACAAAATCTTTATTGAATGATAAATCTATGGATGCATTCATTCGCGCAAAAATTAAAGATTTAGGAACTTCTGCTTGTCCTCCATATCACTTAGCATTAGTAATTGGTGGAACTTCTGCAGAAGCAAATTTAAGTGCGGTTAAAAAAGCTTCGGCTGGTTATTACGACCATTTACCAACTACCGGAAATATGGCTGGTCAGGCTTTCCGTGATTTAGAATGGGAAGAAAAAGTTCAGAAAATATGTCAGGAAAGTGCTATTGGTGCTCAATTTGGCGGAAAATATTTCACGCATGATGTCCGCGTTATTCGTTTGCCACGTCATGCAGCTTCTTGTCCGGTTGGATTAGGTGTTTCATGTTCTGCTGATAGAAATATTAAAGGAAAAATTACTAAAGACGGAATCTTCGTTGAGCAACTAGAGGTAAACCCAAAACAATTTTTACCAGAAACAGCTCCACATTTAGAAGCTCCTGTTGAGATTGATTTGAATATGCCAATGGCTGATATTCTCGCTAAATTGACTCAGTACCCAATAAAAACACGTTTAAAATTAAACGGAACCGTAATTGTTGCTCGTGATATTGCTCACGCAAAAATCAAAGAATTACTTGAAGCTGGAAAGCCAATGCCAGAATATTTTAAAAATCACCCAGTTTATTATGCTGGTCCGGCAAAAACTCCAGAAGGTATGGCCTCAGGAAGTTTTGGACCAACAACTGCGGGTCGTATGGACGTTTATGTAGATGAATTCCAGAAACACGGTGGAAGTATGATTATGTTAGCCAAAGGAAACCGTACGAAACAAGTTACTGATGCATGTAATAAATATGGCGGATTCTATTTGGGTTCCATTGGAGGACCTGCTGCAATCCTTGCGCAAGACAACATCTTAAAAGTTGAAGTTGTTGATTTTGAAGAATTAGGAATGGAAGCTGTCCGAAAAATTACTGTTAAAGATTTCCCTGCTTTCATCATTACGGACGATAAAGGAAATGACTTTTTTGAAAATTTATAATTTTTTAGACACTAAGATACTGAGGAGCTAAGGCTCTAAGTTTTTTTATATTAAAACCGCCTTTTGGGCGGTTTTTTCATTTCTTATGTTTTCTTCGCGTTTGTAATTAAGCACTTAAAACTTCTTTTTCAAAAGCTATAAAATGTGTTAGTTTGCCCTTTAAATTAAAAACGGGAGTACTATTGATTTTACATTTATAAGTTCTACCGTCTTTTTTGTAGTTTTCAATTGTTTTTTCAAAAGGGATCTGTAGTTTTATTGCTTCGTTTATTTCTTTAATAGTCGTTTTAGAAGTTGTGGGACCCTGAAACATTTTTGGTGTTTTTCCAAGAACTTCTTCTTCTTTGTAACCAGTCATTTTTTTGATTCCGTTTGAAGCAAAAACTATTTTTAAATCTAAATCAGTGACCAGAATAACTTCTTCTTTTATTCGTTCTTCAATTTTAAGGCTTTCATCATTCCAGGTAAATTGAGTCGAAATCTTTTTAACTTTTTGTAAATCAGCAAAAGCAGCTTTCAATTCTCTTACGTGTTCGCAATGAAAATCCCATGCCAAAATAGGAACTGAATTTCGAGATAAAGACTCCTCAGATTTGTTAGTTTTCATGATGACGAATTCAAAATTATTAAATCTTCCCTTTCAAAGGTAGAAAGAAAATTCATCACAAAAACATAAATCTTGTGATAAAATCGTAACTGTCTGACATTAAAACGAAAACTTTAGCTGTACAACAACTGCTTTCTTTTCTTCCGTATTTAAATTACTCAAAGAGATTCCTAGCAATCGAACAGAATCTTTCATGCGTTCCTGATACAATAATTCTTCAACAGTTTCGAGGATCAAACTTTTATCTGAAATAAAATAGGGTAACGTTTTGCTTCGTGTTTGTTGTGTAAAGTCACTATATTTAATTTTAAGCGTGACAGTTTTTCCAGATATTTGATGTTTTTTCAATCGTTTTTCTAATGAAATTGCAATCTTTTCTAATTGCTCCAACATAAAAATTTCAGATGATAAATTAACATCAAAAGTATGTTCTGCAGCAACTGACTTGGTAATTCGATTTGACTTTACTTCACTATTATGAATTCCTCGAACAACTTTGTAGTAAAAACTTCCCGACTTCCCAAAATGCTTCTCCAGAAATTCTTCGGATTTACTTTTAAGATCACTTCCTGTAAAAATTCCCAGCTGATACATTTTCTCTGTGGTTACTTTTCCAACACCATAAAACTTTCTAATTGGTAACTCTTCTAAAAAGGCTAATATTTCATCGGGATTTACCGTTTTCTGACCGTTTGGTTTATTGATATCCGAAGCTATTTTTGCTACAAATTTATTGACCGAAATTCCTGCAGATGCCGTAAGTCCAACTTCCTTTAAAATTCTTAATCTAATTTCCTGCGCTAACAATCCCGCACTTGGATTTCCTTTTTTATTATGTGTTACATCAAGATAAGCTTCGTCAAGCGAAAGTGGCTCAACCAAATCTGTGTATTCATAAAAAATTTTGTGAATTTTGGCCGAAATCTCTTTGTACCGATCAAATCGCGGGCGTACAAAAATAATTTCCGGACAATACTTTTTGGCCAAAACACCACTTATAGCACTTCGAACACCAAATTTCCGAGCTTCATAACTTGCTGCCGAAACTACTCCACGATTCTCTGATCCACCAACAGCTACCGGCTTTCCTCGTAAAGCAGGATTATCCATCTGCTCTACTGAGGCATAAAAAGCATCCATGTCTATATGAATAATTTTTCGATATGTAGGCGTTTCAGACATGCTACAAATTTAAATAGGAAAGCAGGAATATGACATCAAAATAATCATAAAAATATGCTCTTTTAAAGATTATCAACTTAATGATCACAAACAAATCATTTTCTTTATTTTTGTATTTCTACACGAAACAAAATAAAATGCGAACATTTGTTATAGGCGACATACACGGCGGACTACTCGCTCTTGAACAGGTGATGAAAAAAGCTCAGGTTACTACCCAAGATACTCTTATCTTTTTAGGCGATTATGTCGATGGCTGGAGTCAATCTCCACAAGTAATTGATTATTTGATGGATTTAAAAAGCAAGCAAAATTGTATTTGCATTCGAGGGAATCATGACGAATTACTTTTATCTTGGTTTCAAGGCAAGAAAGAAGAGGTTGATGAGACTTTGTGGTTTAAACACGGCGGTGAAGCAACAGTTATGGCTTATAAAAAGTTAACCGAAGAAAGAAAACAAATTCATATAGCTTTTTTAGAGTCTTTAGAAGACTATTATCTCGATGACAAAAATAGGTTGTTTGTTCACGCTGGCTTTACCAATTTGAATGGTGTAACTTATGAATATTTTCCTAAATTATTTTACTGGGACAGAACACTTTGGGAAACTGCACTTTCATTAGATCCAAACTTAACACCAGATGATGTGCTTTATCCAAAACGTTTCACCTTGTATAAAGAAATTTTTATTGGTCATACTCCTGTTACGCGAATTGGAAAAACAGTTCCGGTACAAAAAGCTTGTGTTTGGAATGTAGATACTGGTGCTGCCTTTAGAGGGCCTTTGACAATAATGGATATTGAGACAAAAGAATTCTGGCAAAGTGACCCATTAAATGAATTGTATTCTAACGAAAAGGGTAGGAATTAGTTCATAAAAAGCTATTTTTACACTTTAAAAAAAATAATATTTTAAGTTTATGAAAAAGATTATTACACTATTGTTCTTAGTATCATTCAGTTTTACACAAGCACAACAGGCTTTTAAAGGAAAGGGAGACATAAAAGTGAATGTTGGAGCTAACTTACAAAATGGAGGTTCTGGAATTCAGGGTTCTGTAGATTTTGGTTTAGGAGAAAATTTCTCTTTTGGTTTTGTTTCCAACTATTTGTTAGGTGTAGATGACAACAATCTAGGTGGTAAAAGGACACCCGATTTTAGCGAGCGTTTTGATGCAAAAGCAAGAATTAATGCTAATTTATCCAGTGTTATAGGTGTTGATCAATTAGATATTTATCCTGGTTTAAGTTTAGGCTTAAGAAATTTTGGAGGACATATTGGTGGTCGTTACTTTTTTACTGATGGATTTGGAGTTTTTACAGAAATTGGATTTCCAATTGCAAAATATAGCAACAATCACGAACTATATGATAATCTAAACAATCAAACGACTTTTAGTTTAGGAGCTTCATTTAGTTTAGATTAACTTTTTAAGTTCCAAAGGCTCATAGGCTCAAAGGGACAAAGTTTTTAAAAAGAAAAAACCGCCATAAGGCGGTTTTTTCTTTTTACATATAGATTCATCTTCAGGCTTACAACTTTGTCCCTTTGAGCCTATGAACCTTTGAGCCTTTGAGCTTATGAACCTTTAAACCTAAAACTAAATCTCCATTTCTGGAATTTCGCCTTCAATGATCAGATCAGCTTCTGTTGAAGCAATGATATGCTCAACTGAAATGCCTGGCGCGCGTTCTAAGAGCTTAAAACCTTTTTCCGTCACTTCGAGAACTGCAAGCTCAGTTACAACCTTTTTAACACATCCTACGCCCGTTAATGGCAAAGAGCATTTTTTTAAGATTTTAGACTCACCGGCTTTATTGACATGCATCATAGCTACAATGATATTCTCGGCCGAAGCCACTAAATCCATTGCACCACCCATTCCTTTTACCATTTTACCAGGAATTTTCCAATTGGCAATATCTCCGTTTTCAGAAACTTCCATCGCTCCCAAAATAGTTAAATCTACTTTTTGGCTTCGGATCATTCCAAAACTAAAAGCCGAATCAAAGAAACTAGCTCCTGGAAGTGTTGTAATGGTTTGTTTACCTGCATTGATAATATCTGCATCTTCTTCTCCGGCAAATGGAAAAGGTCCCATACCTAGAACTCCATTTTCGCTTTGAAATTCAACGGCAATATCTTCTCTAACATAATTTGCAACCAAGGTTGGAATTCCAATGCCCAGATTCACAAAATATCTGTCTTTAACTTCTTTCGCAATTCGCTTTGCTATATCTTCTTTACTAAGTGCCATATTTATAATGTGTCAATTTGGAAATTAGATAATTAGATAATGCTTCACTTTGCGCAATCTAATTAATTATCTAATTATCACATTTTCTAATTATCTAATTCTTAACTCTCACCGTGCGTTGTTCGATTCTCTTTTCAAATTTTTCTCCTTGAAAGATACGTTGTACCATAATTCCCGGAATATGAATTTGATTTGGATCCAGAGTTCCCACAGGCACAAGTTCCTCAACCTCGGCAATGGTAATTTTTGCAGCACCCGCCATACAAGCATTAAAGTTTCTGGCAGTTCCCTTAAAAATAAGATTTCCGGCTTCGTCACCTTTCCATGCTTTTACAATAGCAAAATCGGCTTTAAAAGCTTGCTCCATGATATGCATTTTCCCATTGAATTCGCGAACTTCTTTACCTTCGGCAACTTCTGTTCCGTAGCCTGCTGGCGTGAAGAAAGCAGGAATTCCAGCTTGAGCTGCACGACAACGTTCTGCTAAAGTTCCTTGTGGCGTTAACTCAACATCTAATTCACCCGAAAGCATCTGACGTTCAAACTCTGCATTTTCGCCTACATAAGACGAAATCATTTTTTTGATTTGCTTCTTTTGCAAAAGCAATCCTAAACCAAAATCGTCGACTCCTGCATTGTTAGAAATACATGTCAAATCAGAAATAGGAGTATTTACTAAAGCTGCAATAGTATTTTCAGGAATTCCGCATAATCCAAAACCTCCAAACATGATTGTCATGTTACTTTGGATTCCTTCAATTGCATCCTGAACGTTATTTACTTTTTTTGTTATCATAACAAACTGTCTTTATTACTGTATATTTTTGATAAAAATAAGATTTTTAGATGAAATTATAACGATTTCGTAAAAAATAAAATCACATGATTCCAAAAAAAATCCTTTTGTTTTCTTCCGAATTTCAGAAGATCACAAAAGGATAATTTTATTAAAAAGTCAAATTTAAACTATAGTTCAAATTCATCTGTATTTTGTTCTGTTTGCGTAGTATCTTTTACAACGGCAGGTCTGCTGTAACAATCTACTTTTATAGAAAGATTTGCAGGTCTTTCAAATTCAGATTTTGAAACTTGAAGTCCAGGATCTGCATAACAAAGTTTCATGAAATAACCCCAAATTGGTAATGCTGCAGTAGCTCCTTGTCCGTAAGTTAAACTCTTGAAACGTGCTGAACGGTCTTCGCAACCAACCCAAACACCTGTTACTAAGTTTGGAACCATTCCCATAAACCAACCATCTGATTGATTTTGAGTTGTTCCTGTTTTACCAGCAATTGGATTTCTAAACATATACGGATATCCTGTCCATCGGTTGTCTCCACTTCCACCTCCTTCGGTACGTAAACGCGCACCAGAACCAGTTTCTGTAACTCCTTCTAATAATTTGATTACTGCAAATGCAATATCTTTATTTAATACATCGTGAGATTCTGGAATTGGCTCATAAATAACCTCTCCACTTTTATTTTCAATACGTGTTAAAAATTGTGGTTTTACATAAACTCCCTGATTCGCAAATGTACTATAAGCAGCAACCATATCTTCAACAGTAATATCTACGGCTCCAAGAGCGATAGAAGGTTGTGCCGGGATTTCTGTTTTTACTCCTAACTTATGCGTTAATTCTACAACTGCTTCCGGACCAACACGATCAATTAATTTTGCCGAAATAGTATTGATTGAATTTGCCAAACCTTGTTTCAAAGTAACCATTCCGCGGTATCTGTTATCAGAGTTTCTTGGTTCCCAATCTGCGGTTACATTGTGTCGTCCTTTATGAATCATAAATGGACCATCTAGAATCGAATCGCAAGGAGACATATTTAATTGTTCGATAGCAGTTGCATAAACGAACGGTTTAAAAGTCGAACCTACTTGTCTTGCTCCTTGCCCAACGTGATCGTATTGGAAATATTTATAATTAATTCCACCAACCCATGCTTTAATGCTTCCGGTTTGAGGCTCCATCGCCATTAAACCAGATTGCAAAAAGTGTTTAAAATAACGAATAGAATCCATTGGAGTCATTACGGTATCGCGCTCACCTTTCCAAGTAAATATGCGCATTTTGGTTTTTACTTTAAAGGAAGCAATAATGTCATCTTCGCTTTTATCCATATCTTTCATGATTGCCCAACGAGTCGAATTTTTCATCGCTTGCATCATGATTCGCTCTGTTTCAGCTTGAGTAATGTTTACGAATGGTGCGTTTTTATTGGTTTTCATTTCGATAAAAAACTGCTCCTGAAGATTTTTCATATGTTCAGAAACTGCTTCTTCTGCATGAAGCTGCATTCTTGAATCGATTGTGGTATAAATTTTTAAACCATCTTTGTAAATATCATAATCAGAACCATCTGGTTTTTTATTTTCAGCTACCCATTTTTTCATGTAATCACGAAGATACTCTCTAAAATAAGTCGCTGTTCCTTCGCGATGGCTTTCTAATTTGAATTTTAATGTAATTGGTAAAGCTTGCAATCTCAATTTCTCAGCCTCAGTAATCATTTTTGCTTTTTCCATTTGAGAAAGCACCACATTACGACGGTTTTTTACTCCTTCAGGATTACGAACTGGATTGTATAAACCTGAGTTTTTGAACATTCCGACTAAAATAGCCGATTCGTCCATTGTTAAATCTTTTGGATCTTTTGAAAAATACGTTTGAGCCGCAGAACTTACTCCTACTGAATAATTTCCGAAATCGTAAACGTTGCAATACATCGCCAAAATTTCGTTTTTGGTATATTGTCTTTCCAGGCGAATGGCAATAATCCATTCTTTTATTTTCTGCACAATCCTAAACGGAAGAAACTTAGATCCTTCTCCGTGAAATAATTGTTTTGCTAATTGTTGTGTTAATGTACTTGCTCCACCATTTGTTCCTAAACTAAAAACGGCTCTTAAAGTTCCACGTCCGTCGATACCTGAGTGATCGTAAAAACGTGCATCTTCGGTAGCAACCAAAGCTTCTACTAAACTTTTTGGTAAATCAGAATATTTAAGTTGTGATCTATTGGTTTTAAAATATTTACCAATTACTACTCCATCTGACGAAATAATTTCTGTCGCAAGGTTAGAATCCGGATTTTCTAGATCTTCAAAAGAAGGCATTGAACCGAATAATCCCCATGAGGCGAATAAAAAGAAGGCTAATATCCCTAACAAACTATAAGCAAAAATTCTCCAGAATTTCTTTTTATAGTAATTGATATCTTTTGTGGTATTTGTTTGATTGTTTTTTTTAGCAGCCATAACTATTTTTCTAATCTTTTTGTTCTATTCTAAAACCTACGTCTGTAATACCTTCTAAAGCCTGAACGCCTGGTATTTTACCTGACTCTCTAACGGCTTGTTTGATGTGGACTTTGTATTTTCCTTTAAACTTCACATCTTCTTTATAATACAGTTTACTTTCTTTAATATCTGAAAAACCGTTTCCTAACAAAGTTCCGTCAGGTTTTGCCATTTCATACTCCAAAGTATCTACTTTGGTGAAACCACTTGGCGTTTCAATAGCTACAATTAAAAACAAATTTTTGAATGGATAATTGTTATTGTCCCTCAAATTTATAAATAAATTGTACTTTTTAGTCGAATCTAAAACTGGTAAATCGAAAGTAATAATACTGTCTTTGTTCCAAGCGCTTCCAACAGATTTATACTCATCAAATACTCTTTTTTTATCACACGAAAAAAGAAGTATTGCTACCAAAAGAAGAATCCCGCTACTTTTTATTCTCATTTTTAGTAATAATTATAGGTTTTCTAGGTTCAGCCGGTTTATTGTCATTCGAATTATTTGGTTTATTCGATTGATTCGGCTTATTATTATTTGGCTTATTTCCCTTGTTAGGATTTCCTCCACCAGGTTTATTAGGCTTTTGATTTCCTTGCGCTTGAGGTTTTTCAGGTGTAGCCACAATCGCTGCTTCTGCATTTGGTTTGCGTTTGCGATTTGGTTTTTTCTTTCTTTTGGGTTGATCAAAACGAGTTAAACTCTCTTGTCCCATTGCATTATTAAAATCCTTTTCAGGCTCTGAAGTAACTTCAATAGCAAAATCTTCTAATGACGATACTTTATTTTTTAATTTGTTCTCGGCAATAATTTCTTTTACCTGATCAATTTTCAAAACATGCCAGTTTGCAAAATTATTGGTGTAAGCAAACCACATTAATCCTTTAAAAATATCTTGTTTTTGGCAAATTGCATCTCCTTTTTCGGTTACCAATTTTGTATCGTAATCCGGAAAGTCTTTCAACGCATCCATGTAGGTATCAAGCTCGTAATTCAAACAGCATTTTAATTTACCACATTGTCCTGCTAATTTTTGCGGATTTAGCGAAAGCTGTTGGTAACGTGCCGCAGAAGTATTTACACTTCTAAAATCTGTTAGCCATGTAGAACAGCAAAGTTCTCTTCCGCAAGAACCTATTCCGCCCAAACGCGCTGCTTCCTGACGGAAACCAACTTGTTTCATTTCGACTCTGGTACTAAATTCTTTTGCAAAATCTTTAATTAAAAGTCTAAAATCGACTCTGTCATTTGCTGTGTAGTAAAATGTAGCCTTTGATCCGTCTCCTTGAAATTCAATATCTGAAATTTTCATTTCTAACTTATGCTGAATCGCCAATTCTCGTGCACGAACTTTCATTGGCTCTTCACGATCACGTGCTACAGACCAAATATCGATATCTTTTTGAGATGCTTTTCTGTAAATTTTTGGGATTTCATTACTTTCGTGATTAACACCTTTTTTCTTCATTTGAATTTTAACCAATTCTCCTGTCAAAGTAACAATTCCAATATCATGTCCTGGCGAAGCAACAGTTGCTACTATATCACCAATACTTAAAGTTAATTTTTCTGAATTTCTAAAAAATTCCTTACGTCCATTTTTAAAACGAACCTCAACACAGTCAAAAATTGCCTCTCCATTAGACGGACTCATGTTCGAAAGCCAGTCAAAAACCGTCAATTTATTGCAGCTATCGGTGCCGCAAGTCCCATTATTTTTACAACCCTTTGGTGCGCCGCCATCTGAGGTTGAACAACTTGTACATGCCATAATTATATATGTAGTGTTGCAAAAAAGCAACTTAAGTTCATAAACGTTTGATCGGTAAAGATAGTATTTTTTTTAGTTTGCTTTTTATCGATTAAAACTAAAGGGTTGTTAAATTAAAAAACTATTCTTTTTTGCTAAAAATGATTTTGATTATATGTAAATCTTCCTTATTTCTCCTGCTCCTATCCTCTAAAATTTAACTGACATAACCAAAAAAGAAAATTTTATTGTACTCCAAATAACGATTTTAAAATTTTGGGATTTATTCTAAATGTGATTCTGGTTCAAAATTTAAACCATTGAATTATTATCATCAGATAATTAATTCGACAAGTAGCGGTTATCAAAAATTGCTGACCAGAATAATTATTTATGATACAGAAACCTTTGAAACTGATTTTTTAAAATAAAACCTTATTCTATTGTTTTTATGACTTATTACTGACTTCCAAGTTATCTTTTTTGGAATATTTTTACATACTTTTCTGACAAATTATTTTATAAAGTCAGAAGTACTAACTATTCACCCGGAAATATCCACAAAAGAATGAAGAATTTTATGAGATTAAAGAATGTACTATTTGCAATGAGCCTAATTGTAAGTTCAACTAGTTTTGCCCAAGCAGGTAAAGAAGTCAAAGACACCAAATACCGAAGAAGCTCACTTCACACTATTTTAATAGAATCAGAAAACTTTCCAAAAAAAGATCAGGTTATCGGCGCCTATTACAATGCCCCTTTTCCAGACAAATTTGATGATCATACCATTGGAGAGAAATCATTTGATCCCAAAAAATATGGTTTAGTTAAAGAGTCTTCTGATGAAGAGATGACTTCAGCAATCAATAAATATTTTACAAATAACAAAATTGCAAATAAATTGGTTGCCAAATGGTTCAATAGAAAATCTAACGGAACCTTTGACATTAGCTTAGTAAGCGAAAGAGGATTAATTAATGCCTCATTTACAGATATTAAAACCGCAGAAGCTTCAGCAGAAGGAAAAGCTCTTTTACAATCTGCCGGTTTAGAATTAATTGGCAACACCTTTGTTGTAGTTTCAAAAATGAAATTCATAGAAAATGAACCAGTAGCAAGAGTTACTTATGAAGCAGCCATTGTAGCAGCAAACAAACTAACAATTTCTTTACTTCGAAACAAAGCGATAGATGTTGCCGAGAAAGCTTATAACAAAGCCAAGGAAGGATATTCTGTCTGGACAACTTCTTACTTATACAAATTAAAATGGGATGATGATACTAGTAATACTTTTTATCAGGATTACTGGATAGACAATTCAACATCTGGAAATCTGGCAGAAAAAAAAGCAAAATTTGATAAATCCGACTTGTTTCAATTGGAACTTATTGGTTCAGAAAACTCTACAAGTCTTGTAACTTTTTCATTGAATGGAAAAAGAACCGAGAATCAAATCATCAATCTTGCTGTAACACGAAATGTAGATAAGGTGTATTCAAAACTTCAAAAAAAATATGATGTATTCAAAACTAAAGTACCCTTATTTACAGGGAATCCTATAACAGCAAAAATTGGCTTGAAAGAGGGAATTGAAGCGGGAGATAAATTTGAAGTATTGGAAGCTAATATGGATCCTAAAACTGGAATTATTGAATACAAAAGAAAAGGAACTATAAAAGTTAGCAAAAATAGAATTTGGGACAATCGTTACACTGGTGGTCTTCCGCTTTTGGACGATGATGGAAACGAAATTAATTCAGCACTGGAAGCAACCACTTTTGAAGGTGGAGGCAAATATTATCCAGGCATGTTGATTAGACAGATTAATTAATAAAATTCAACCTCAAAATTCAAAAATTACAAATGAAAAATCTTAAACATACTCTTACACTATTTTTTTTAGTGTTGATCTCCACCTTTGGAATCGCTCAGCAACGAAAAGCTAATAAAGACACAGAGGCATGGAGATACGAAATAGAAGCCGTTCAAACCGGAACACAAGGAACCTATTTGATAAAAGTTTGGTCGTATTCTAAAAAACCAGAAATTGCCGCAGAACAATCCAAAAAGAATGCAATTCATGGTATTATATTTAAAGGTTTCCCTGGCAAGGCTGGTGTTCCAGGTCAAAGCCCCCTTACTAACAATTCCAATTTAGAAGAAGAAAAAGCAGATTTCTTTAAAAGCTTTTTTACAGATGGAGGAAAATACATGAAGTTTGTTTCTTTATCAAACGACGGCGCTGTTGCAGCAGAAGATCGCATGAAAATTGGTAAAGAATACAAAATTGGAGTAATCGTATCTGTAAATGTTGCAGAATTACGAAAAGACCTTGAAAACTCAGGTGTTATTAAATCGCTTACAAGCGGATTTTAAAGTTGAAATTTTACATCAAAACTTTAAAAAAATAACAAACTCTACCTTAAATTTTAAAAACAATAAAATAAATGAAAAAGATACTTTTAATTCTTACTCTCTTTTTAAGTATTTCAGAGACAAATGCACAGGCAAAAAAACCAACAATAATGGTGGTTCCAAGCGATGTTTGGTGCAATCAGCGTGGTTATATGCTTGAATTTTATAATCAGGGATCAATTGTAAAAGTGCCCGATTATAAAACGGCGCTACAGGAAAACTCAAATCTTTTAATTGCCATTAGTAAAATAAATGAATTGATGGCCACAAGAGGATTTCCTTTAAAAAATCTTGAATCTGCATTAAAATCCTTAGAAAGTGAATCTGCAGAAGATGCCATGCTTAGCAGTAAAACTAGTGGTGCATCAGTTGTTGAAAGCCCAATCGACAAATTAAAGAAAACAGCAAAGGCCGACATTATTATACAGATAACCTGGAATGTTAATACAATGGGACCAAAACATTCTGTAACCTTCAATTTGCAAGGCCTGGATGCCTACACCGACAAACAAATTGCCGGAGCATCTGGAACAGGAAGCGAACTTATTGGATCTAATTTACCTGTAATGTTAGAAACAGCAGTTCTATCGCATATGGACAATTTCAATACACAATTAATGAGTCACTTTGATGATATGTTTGCTAACGGGAGAGAAATCACTTTAAGATTGAAAAAATGGGATTCCTTTAAAGGAGATTTTGAAACTGAATATGGTGGAGATGAATTGGGAAATCAAATAGACAATTGGGTAAAAAACAATACCGTAAAAGGGCGCTACAGCGCAACAGATACCACTGAAAATATGATGCTTTTTGAACAAGTAAGAATCCCTCTTTATGATGGATCTGGAAAAGCAATTGACGCAAAAGGATGGGCAAAAGGACTTCAAAAATATTTGAAAGACACTTATAAAATAGATTCTAAATTAATGACAAAAGGGCTTGGACAAGCCTCTATTGTAGTTGGAGAAAAATAATTTAATAGCTAAAAAGAGATGAAAAATATAATTTCATTAGTGTTGATGTTTCTATTCATTGGAGCAAAAGCCCAAAATGCTGGCGTTTATGATGCCAGTTCACAAATAGACATTACTGTATATGTACCTGATCAAGTTGAAGGACTGACTGATAGTGCAAGAAATAATCTTGAAAGCAAACTTTCTCAAATCGTTACATCAAGTGGTTTGGGTGTTAGTTCAGAAAATTCAAGATTTATTATCACTGCCAACGTTGTTGTTTTAACAAAAGACATTACGCCAACAGCACCACCAATGCAAGCCTACACTTTGGGCGTAAATCTTTATATTGGCGACGGTATGGAAGGCATTAAGTTTTCAAGTTGTAGTGTTACTCTTAAAGGTGTTGGAGAAAATGAAACAAAAGCATATATGTCAGCTTTGAAAAATTTAAAAGTAGATGACCCTAAGTATCAGGATTTTATTGCCAAAGCCAAAATCAAAATTGTAGATTACTACAATCGCAAATGCGATTTTATTATAAAAGACGCAAAAGCAATGGCCGGACAGGGTCAATATGATGCTGCACTATTTAAATTAGCAACCATTCCAGATGCTTGTAAAGCGTGCTACGATAAGAGTATACCTGTTTCGAAAGTAATTTACAAGCAATATATAGACAATGACTGCAAAGTGAAGTTGGCTGCCGCAAAAAACATTTGGAACACGAGCCAAGATGAATCGGGAGCTTATGCTGCTGGAGAATATCTAACAGAGATTAGCCCAAATGCTACCTGTTATAACGAAGCAAAAGCATTTACAGATAAAATTGGAGCTAAAATTTTAGCTGACGGTAACAAAGAGTGGGCATTTAGGATGAAAGTGTATCAAGATGAAGTTACAGCAGACAAAGCTGCTTTAAAAGCAGAAAGAGATATTGCTCTTGCCTATGCTAAATCAACTTCTGTAAACTACATTGTAGCGGGTTGGTGGTAAAAGCGCAACACAATACATATTTTAAAATTTTTATTATCTTACTATCCCACAAGAACTACTTGTGGGATTTGTATTTTATGAAAAAATCACAAAAAGCATTTTTTTTAAATTTAAAAAAATATGAATATTCTCATAAAAAAATATTCTTTTTTGCTCTTACTGTTTAATATCAATATGGCTTTCTCTCAAACAAAACCTAATTCTAATTGGACACTGGCTTTTAATGTCAATTTTCCTCCCAGCTCTGAAAGCATAGAGGATATTAATTTTGCAAATGAAAAACCCGAATGCAAATTTGAATTGAAGGGAAAAGTTATGCTAAAATATTCTTTCTGTTTACAGAATGATTCCATCGCATCCCTATTTCAATTCAAAAATAACAAATATGAATTTCAGGAAAACATGATTTATCAGCCATATCTATGGCATTTTGACGGAGAACTTCTTATTTCAAATTTCAAAATAATAGATTTCAATCACGATGGAAACGAAGATCTTTTATGTTGGATCAATTCTAATATAAATGGGAATCGATGGACAATTTTGTTTATGAATGACCAAAGACAACAAAAACTGGTTAGATTATATAATACCGCTGATCAAACAGATATTTGGGATTATCCTCAATATCATAACGAAACTAAAATTATAAGTACTGAATTTTACGGAAGTGCTTTTGGAACTTCAGGAGAAAGTAGTTATAAACTAAAGGACGATTTTACTATAATTCCGTTGCAAAAGCATTTTCAGGATCGAACTACAAACAATATAGTTGACTATAATTATGTGGGCAAAAATGGCAAATGGAAATTAAAATCTAAAGTAAAAATTAAACCATGAATAAATATTTGATTTATCCGGCAGCACTATTATTACTAATCGGATCTGTCAGTTGCAGTAAAACAAAAGGACAAAAAGAACCAGCTTCGGTAAAAGAGATTACAGCAATTGTAAAAGATGAACAAGAAGATGCTTTTTCAATAAATGCAAGAAGAAAAAAAATTAAAGATTTTGTCCCAAAAGGTTACGTAATTTTCGACACTATTTATGGGGATTTGAATAAAGATGGTCAAGAAGATTGTGTATTTATCATTAAAGCAACAGATAAAAGTCAATTCATAAATGATGAATCCCGAGGCGAATTAGACCGCAACCGCCGAGGTATTATTGTTCTCTTAAAGAAAAATGACGCTTATGAATTGGTTGTTATAAATTACAACTGTTTTTCGTCTGAAAACGAAGATGGCGGCGTTTATTTTGCCCCGGAATTATCTTTTGAAATATCTAAAGGAAAATTATTCATTAACTATAGCCACGGAAGATATGGATATTGGGAATATACATTTAGATATCAAAATTCAGATTTGGAACTTATAGGTTATGACTCCAGTAGTAATAGCGGACCAGTAATTAATAGCGAAACGAGTATCAATTTTTTAACAGGAAAAAGAATAACCAATGAGAATACTAACGAAAACGCAGATAGCGGCGAGGAAGTATTTAAGAAAATTGTGGCAAAAGTAAGCAAAAACAAACTCACTAAATTATCTGAAATTGAAGATTTTGATGAATTTCAAGTTTTAGATCAATAGCAATAAAAACATTTAGATGCTATCAATTCTTAAATTCTGAAGTAGTAAAGCAAGGTTTAACAAAAAAAGCAGATTTTGTTTTACACAAAATCTGCTTTTTTAAATTATTAAAAGTAAATCTATTCTAAAATCTTATAGATTTTATCTGATAATCTAATTCTGAAAGGAACTTCAAAAGTAACTTTATCTCCAATTTTTGCAGTTGCAGTTTCTACTCCATCTACAATCATTTTATCTAAAACTAATTCTTGCTCACCTGTTGTTGGTCCTGAAATTAAGATTTTATCTCCAACATTAACTTCTTGATTTTCTACAGTAAATTGTCCAACTTGTGCTTTTACATAATAATGCTCTGCTTTTCCAAGTAATGCTTTTTTCACCTTTATTTTTTGTCGAATATCTGCTGGCTTTTCGGCTGTACCCAAAGCAGCATTTGGCAGTTCACCAGAATGTTTAAATTTCAAACTGTCTGATTTCCCTTTTCTGAAAACTTTATTTCCAACTTGTTTTCCGGTTCTCAAACGAACTTGATCCACTAAAGGCATGTGAATAACTTCAAGACATTCTGTAGAACAGCAGTTTTCCATCGCTGCTTTACATTCATCGCATTGAATAAACAACAAATGACATCCATCATTTTCGCAATTGGTATGATTATCACAAGGTTTACCACATTGATGACATTGCGAAATAATATCTTCTGTAATTCTTTCGCCTAGACGATTATCAAATACAAAGTTTTTCCCAATGAATTTACTTTCAATACCTTCAGCTTCAATTTGTTTGGCATAATTAATGATTCCGCCCTCTAATTGAAAAACATTTTTAAAACCTTGGTGTTTAAAATAGGCACTTGCTTTTTCGCAACGAATTCCTCCGGTACAATACATTACCAGATTTTTATCTTCTTTATGATTTTGAAGTTGTTCGTTGATTATTGGTAAACTTTCTCTAAAAGTTTCTACATCTGGAGTAATTGCATTTTTAAAATGTCCTACTTCACTTTCGTAGTGATTTCTAAAATCGACAACAATTGTATTTGGGTCTTCTAAAATTTCATTGAATTCCTTGGCTTTCAAGTGAACGCCTATATCGGTTACATCAAAAGTTTCGTCGTTTAAACCATCAGCGACAATTTTATGACGCACTTTGATTGTTAACTTTAAAAAGGAGTGATCATCATGTTCTACGGCTTCATTCAAACGAATGCCTTTCATAAAATCATATGCTTCAAGAGTTGTTCTAAAAGCCTCCAAGTTTTCTTCAGGAATGCTCATTTGAGCATTAATACCTTCGTTGGCAACATAGATTCGACCTAATGCATCGAGTGCATTCCAGGCTACAAATAAATCATCACGAAATTTTTTGGGATCTTGAATTTTGGCATACGCATAGAAAGACAACGTTAATCGTTGTTTACCAGCATCATCGATCATGATGGCTCTTTCTTCTGCGCTTAAAGTGTTGTACAGTTGCATGCTATAAACTAATTTAAGTTGAGAATATTTTTGATTTTAAAAAAAATCTGGTGCAAAAATAAGGTTTATTTTCAGATTAAAAATTCTATTAACATTTTATATGTTTTTTATGATTAAATAAAATCGAATCGTAAAGTGTAAGTTTTTACCTATAATCACATCCAATTACTGATAATCAATCATATACATTTACTTTATAGCACAGCAAAATGAAGCATACTTTTGACATTTCTTATTAAAAAAATGTTAACTTAGCTATGTACATAATTGGTTTTTAATTATTTGAATATTAATGCATCTTAATATAAATTAAAAATGAAGAAAATTTACACTTCGGCAATTCTCTTACTTTTCTTTCTTTCAGCTTGTAAAAAAGAAACTCCCCCAACGCCAAAACCTCTAGAAATTTCGATCCTTACAGTTTTAAATCAGGATGTAAAAGTAGAATCTGAATATACTGGACAAACTTATGGTCAGTCGGATATTCAGATTAATCCACGCGTCGATGGTATTATTACAAGTTTAAATTTTAAAGAGGGTAGTTTTGTTACGAAAGGACAATTATTGTACAGCATTGATCCGTTGCCTTATAAAGCAAAAGTTGATGAAGCTGATGGTACATTGGCAGAATCTCAAGCTCGTTTGGCAAAAACCAAGGCCGATTTAGACATGATTGCTCCATTAGCCAAAATAAATGCTGTTAGCCAGAGAGAATTAATTTCGGCAAAATCTGCATATAATGCTTCTCAAGCTCAGATTAAAGCATCACACGCTTCTTTAGAAAACGCCAAAATTGAATTGGGTTATTGTAGAATTCAAGCACCAATTTCTGGTTTAATCGGAATATCTAAAGTAAGAGTGGGCGACTATGTTAGACCAGGAGCAGGATCTGTTTTAACTACAATTTCTGACCTAGGCGATGTTAGAGTTCGGTTTACAATGAGTGAGCAAGAATTCCTACGTCTTTTTAGAGAATTTAATAAACCCAACTCCCCCTTAAAAGGTTCTGGAGCAATTGTTTCTTTAAAGCTATCAGATGGATCTACTTATCCGGAAACCGGTAGAGTTAGTTTTGCCGACAGACAAATTGATCCTTCTACGGGTGCCATAACTTTTGAAGCATCATTTGCAAATCCTGATAAATTGCTACGTCCGGGACAATATGTGAAAATTGGTTTGCTTACAGATGTCCGTAAAAATGCAATCGTGATTCCGCAACGAGCAGTTATAGAAGTACAAGGTATTTATCAAGTGTATGTTCTTGGAAAAGACAACAAAGTCAATATGCAAATCGTAAAACCAGGCCCATCTGTAAAAGATGGATATATTATTGAAGATGGCTTAAAAGCCGGAGATAAGATTGCTCTGGGAGGTACATCTTTATTAAAGAATGGAAGTGTTATTACGCCAAAAATAATCCAATGGCAATTAGGTCAGACTGAAACTGTAGCAACTAAATAATTTATACAACATAGTATTATGGGAGAATTTTTCGTTCGAAGACCAATCGTTGCTATTGTAATTAGTATTATTATTGTGATACTTGGATTACTGGCATTACAAAAAACGCCTATTTCGCAGTACCCAGACATCAATCCGCCTGTTGTAAAAATCAACACAAGTTTTACTGGAGCCAATGCGTTGAATGTTGAACAAGCTGTTGCTACACCTATTGAACAAAAAGTGAATGGTGTGGAAAACATGTTGTACATGAAATCTACCAATACTTCTGACGGGGCTTGTACTATTGAGGTAACTTTTGATGTTGGAACTAATTTGGATAATGCAAATATGCTTACTCAAAACAGACAAAATCAATCTTCACCTTTTATGCCTGCAAGTGTTAAGCAGCAAGGTGTGGTAGTAAAAAAGTCCCTTTCATTCCCGATGATGTTATTTACAGTTACATCCAACAATCCGAAATACGATGCCAAATTTTTAAATAATTATGCCAGTATTAATATAGTAGATCAATTGGCTCGTATAAAAGGTGTTGGAGAAGTTTCGCTTTTTGGAGGAAGCGATTATTCGATGCGTATTTGGTTAAAGGCTGATGTAATGAGCAAACTTGGCGTTACAGTCGATGATGTAAAAAACGCTTTGAATGCTCAAAACATGATTAGTCCCGGAGGAAAATTTGGTGCCGAGCCAGCTCCACCAGGCACTGAGTTTACTTATGGTGTTACGCTTCAAGATCGATTGGTAACTGAAAAACAATTTGGAGAAATCGTTGTACGAAGTAAAAAAGATGGTGCACAGGTTTTACTAAGCGATATTTCCAGAATTGAATTAGGAACTGAAAATTATAGTTCGTCTGCACGTCGTAACAGCTCGCCAAGTGCAGTAATGGCAGTTTACCAAATGCCCGGCAGTAATGCTCTAGAAGTGGCTAAATTGGCAAAAAAAGCGATGAGCGACTTGTCTCAAAAATTCCCAAAAGATATAGAATATCAAGAATCACTAGATACAACTCTTGCCATTACTGCGGGGGTTGACGATATTGTTCACACTCTTTTTGAAGCTATTATTCTGGTAATTCTGGTAGTATTTATTTTTCTTCAAAATTGGCGTGCTACTTTAATTCCATTAATTACAGTTCCTGTTTCATTAATAGGTACAATTGCAGTTTTCCCATTATTAGGATTTTCTATCAATACGCTTTCTCTTTTAGGATTGGTACTCGCTATTGGTATCGTAGTCGATGATGCAATTGTTGTTGTAGAAGCTGTAATTCATCATATCGAAAAAGGAAAAACCCCACGAGAAGCAACGATTCAGGCAATGCGCGAAGTATCTGGTCCCGTAATTGCAATTGCCTTAATTTTAATTGCTGTTTTTGTACCTGTTGCAATGACTCCGGGAATTACTGGACGTTTTTATCAACAATTTGCCATAACTATAGCGGTCTCTGTAGCATTCTCGGCTTTTAGCGCGTTATCTTTAAGTCCCGCTTTATGCGCCATGTTGTTAAAACCTACAAAACCAATCGAGGAACAAACTGGTTGGTTAGCTAAATTTTTTGCCGGATTTAATAGAATTTTCGAAAAAGTAACCGGAAAATACATATCAGGAGCTACTTACTTTGCAAAAAAATCAATGCGAATTGTTGTATTACTAGCCGTTATTCTATTGGCAGTTGTATTATTAGGCAAAAAAATTCCTTTAGGATTTATACCCGAAGAAGATCAGGGTTATGTTTTAGTAAATATGTCTTTGCCGCCAGCCTCATCATTACAGCGCACGGACGAAGTATCAAGAAAAGTTGACAGCTTTTTGAAAGAAGAAAAATCCATATTGTCTTATACCACAATAAACGGTTTTAGTATGCTTACCAATTCATATCAGCCTAATAGTGCATTTGTTTTTATCTCATTAAAACCTTGGGAAGAAAGAGACGAAACCTCTAAACAATTTGTAGACAGAATAAACAAAAAATTTGCGACTCAAATAACTACTGCTTCTGTTTTTGGATTTGGGCCTCCGGCAATTCAAGGTTTAGGTGCATCTGCCGGTTTTAGTTTGATGCTACAGGATAAAGGTGGCAACACACCGCAATATTTGGCGGAACAAACTCAGGCTTTTATAGCTGCCGCCCAAAAGCGACCTGAAATAAAACGTATTTATACCACTTTTAATGCAGGTTCACCACAAATTAAACTTGACATTGATAATGACAAAGCAATGAAACTAGGCGTTCCCGTCTCGAAAGTTACCGAAGCATTAGGCGCCTTTTTAGGAGGAAGTTATGTGAATGACTTTAACCGTTTTGGTCGTCAATATAAGGTTTTCATACAAGGCGAAGCCGTTAATAGAGTAAAACCTGAAGATCTAAATTTAATCTACATTAAAAATAACGATGGCGACATGCTTCCAATATCTACATTGGTGACGGCCACAAAAGTTATGGGACCTGATTTTACAAATCGGTTAAATCTTTTTAGATCAGCCGAAATTGGTGGAAGTCCAAATGATGGTTACAGTAGTGCTCAGGCTCTCGAAGCGTTAGAAGAAGTTGCTAAGGAAACTTTACCAGCAGATATGGGCTACGATTACATCAACCTTTCGTACCAAGAAAAACATTCTCCCGGTGGAGGATCCGTTTTTATAATGGCATTGGTGTTTGTATTCCTAATTCTTGCGGCACAATACGAAAGCTGGAAATTACCCTTTAGTGTATTACTTGGTGCGCCATTTGCCGTCTTTGGCGCATTATTAGGACTCCTTTTAGCCAGAATAGGAAGTGATGCTTACGTCAATAACGTTTTTGCGCAAATTGGCCTTGTATTGCTAATTGGATTGGTGGCTAAAAATGCCATTCTTATTGTTGAGTTTGCCAAAGAAGAATATGAAAAAGGAAAACCACTCTACGAATCGGCGATGGTGGCGGCCAAACTTCGTTTTCGACCAATATTAATGACCGCCTTTGCCTTTATCCTTGGTGTTGTTCCTTTATTAACTGCTACTGGTGCAGGTTCTCAGGCGCGTATTGTAATGGGAATGGCTGTGTTTAGCGGTATGTTAATCGCCACTGTTTTAGGTGTATTAATTGTACCCGGTTTATTTGTTATGATTGAAAACATCGGAAAAAAGAAAGATGATGAGATCGTACCAACTGAAAAAAATATGGACTCAAATACTACAGACCATGATTAAGAAATACAAAATAATCGTAGTTATATTTATACTTTCACTATTACCAGTGGGCTGTATGGTGGGGCCTAAGTATAGTAAACCTGAACAGCTCAAGTCAGATTCTTATAAAAACGAACGAAATTTAGACAGTTTGGCTTCAGTTACCAATTTAAAATGGTTTGATTTATTTAATGATGATGTTTTAAAAGATCTCATTACAAAGGGACTTCAAAACAATTACGATTTAAAAATTGCGGTAACCAGAATTGATCAACTTAGAGCGCAATTAGGATACTCTAAAACGAACTTGTTGCCTTCCTTTCAATATGCAGCAACGATAAACAGCAATGAAAAAAATCTAATACCATCGAATGTTGGAGCTAGCATGTCTTGGGAAATCGATTTTTGGGGACGATATCGTCATGAAAATAATGCGGTACAAATTGAACTTCTTGCTACCGAAGAAGCCCGTAAGGTTGTACTTTCTGATATTGTGAGCAGTATTGCGACAGCATATTTTCAGATGCGCAATTTTGATAATCAATTGGAAATTGCAAAACAAACGCTTTCTACAAGAGAGAAATATTATGACATTATAAACAAAAGATTTCAAAGTGGTTATATCTCTGAAGTTGATAAAGTTCAAATTGAACAGCAGGTTGCTATTGCACAGGCAACGATTCCAAATATCAAAAGGCAAATTACCAATCAGGAAAATATAATCTCTCTTCTTACTGGTCAGCTTCCGACTGAAATACCACGAGGAAAATCTAACACAGAATTGAGAATTGTAAGCGAGATACCGTTATCGATACCATCATCTTTGTTAGAAAACAGACCAGATGTAAAAGCGGCAGAATTAAAGTATAAAGCTTCTAACGAAAGAATTGGAACTGCTCAAGCCATGCGTTTTCCTTCTCTAAATCTTGCAGCAATTGCAGGATTTGCTAGTGCCGATTTAAGTAATATGTTTTTAGGAAGTTCTTATGCTCAAAATGCCTCCGCGGGAATTGCAGGTCCAATATTTGCCTTTGGAAGAAATAAACGAAGAGTCGAAATATACAGACAACAGGCCGAAGAACTCAAATTCTCTTATCAAAAAACATACATTTCTGCGGTGATTGAAGTAGAACAATCAATTCAAGATATTAAAACTTACAAAGAAGAATGGGAAGCTCGCAACAGACAAGTTCAAGCGGCTTTTATAAATTATAAATTGTCTTATGAAAGATATGACAGCGGTTATGTTTCTTACCTCGAGGTTTTAGATGTCGAAAGCAACTTATTTCAAGCGCAATTAAGCCTTTCTCAATTATCTGAAAGACAATTAAGCTCAACAGTACAATTATACAAAGCTCTTGGTGGAGGATGGAATCTTTAGAGGTACAAAGGATTCGTAATATATCTAAAAAACAAAAAGCACTATATTTCTATAGTGCTTTTTTAGTCTTTGTACCTCTGTACCTTTGTTTCTTTGAACCTTACGAATTAACAAAACTCATTAAATGCATCTTGCAAATTCTCAGCGATTAATTCAGCTGGGCGACCCTCAATGTGGTGACGCTCTAACATGTGAACCAATTCTCCGTTTTTGAACAAAGCCATTGATGGCGATGATGGCGGAAAAGGAAACATATGTTGTCTCGCAGCATCGACAGCTTCTTTGTCAACACCAGCAAAAACTGTAATTAAGTGATCTGGTTTTTTAGCTCCTTCTAAACTCATTTTTGCTCCCGGACGTGCATTTCTTGCAGCACAACCACAAACAGAGTTTACAACAACTAGAGTGGTACCTTCAGCTTTGATAGCATTATCTACAGCTTCGGCACTATGTAAATCTTGAAAACCTGCAGCTGTAAGCTCAGCCTGCATTGGTTTTACCATTTCTTCTGGATACATATTGTTTATTTTTAAATTTTACTTTTGATTTGCAAAGTTACAAAGTTTAGTTGCAAGAACTTAATTTGAAGTATAAAGTTTTGTTATAGTTCAATATTAAATTTTAAAACAAATATCAAATTGCAATAATGTTTTGTCTGTTCTAAAAAACCTCTTCTATTATTTTCTTATGAGAAAACTCATAATTATATTGTTTCAAATAGCTTTTTCTACCTTTAATTTTATGTTTAGTTGCAAAAACAGTTGATTTATTTTGTTCTAGAATATCGATCGTCGAAAGATAACTACCCAAATATTTTTTAAGAATTTTTATGTTGTCAAGATCAACAGAGTAAATTGATTTTTTTCCCTCGTTTTTTATACTTACCAGATTTGCTTTTTTTAATTCTAGTAAATGTTTGGATATTGTCGATTGTGCCAAGGGAATTAATTCGACAATATCACCACATGTTCTGTTGTCTCGCTTCCATAAAAGTGTCATAATTTGTATTCTTGTAGGATGCCCAAGAGCCTTGCAAATTCTGCCTATTATTTCAGTTTCTTCATCAAAATTTAAACGTTTTGTAATTCCCATAAATTTGCCAATTAATTGCTTATCGTTAATAATCGATAATACTAGACAAATCTAGGTGTTGCGACATCTTTCCAATTGTCTCAAAAAATTATTAAAACAAAAGAATAAGACATTTTAATGCTGAACTAAGCTACTTAAATTAATAATCTATTGCTGATTTTACTTTAAAAAAATTCTATTTATTTAATTTTATCTGATACGGATAGGTCTCATAAATGGTATTGTCTTCATTAATCGAAAACCCTTTTTTGGCATCTTCTTTTGCTTTATCAATTAAAGCCACAACTTCTTCTTTTGGTTTTCCTTGTTTCAACCAACAAATCGCTTTATAAACTTTTGCATCCGAAAACTCTGGATATATTTTTAAAGCTTTATCAAAAATTGCAATAGCCTCGTCCCACTTTTTAAGTTCGTATTTAGCAATTCCCTGATAAAAATAAGCCGTTGGATGTTCTAATTGCTGTCTGTTTTTATAGATATCGTTTACATAATCATCTAGAACTTTCTCTGCTTTCGCGTATTCATTCAATTGCAGGTAACAAAGTCCTATATAAAAACTATAAGTATGATCCATTCTGTATCCGTTTCCATAAAGTCTAATGCATTCCTCCAAATCTATGATAGCGTCTTTATAATTTTTTGAGAAAATACATTTCATAAAACCTCTATAAGAGAGCCATTCTTGTTTATTTTACAAAACAGCTTTGTCTAGAAATGACATTCCTACTTCGTATTTTTTGCATTTAAAATAAGGCATTGCTTTCTGCTGCCATAAATAAGCAACTGTACTATCTTTTTTAAGACCTTGATCGAGGCAATTTTGCCATTCGGTCATTTCAAAAACATAATTATGTTTTGCTGCACAATTTGTTAAAAACTCTTCAACAATTGCATCGTGTGCTTTATTTGTAGAAACTTGTCCAAATGATAAAAGCGTAAAAAAGAAAGTAATTCCTAGAGTAATATTTTTCAAAAGCTAGTGGTTTTGGTCAGATTTATTTGAAAGAAAAATCACTCTAAATAACGCTTTAATAAATGGGATTTTTGGACACTTTAAAATAACTTTAACATCTTCTAAAAAACTAGTCTCTTCATCCAGAAACTTAAAGATTAAAGCAGGATTTCCTTTCCTGAATAAAGAAGAAAATATTGAACTTCCCAATTCATTATGACGATATAGAATATCTAAAAGCAATAAATCGTAAAACCAAAATCTGTTTTTTTTATAAAATGCTTTCATCATGAGTGATCCCGAAACTTCAAAATCGTAGATAAAATCAACTAATTTGGATGAATTTTTATCTGAGTTTTTAAAAGTATACCCCGTACTTGCTTTTGTCCATCCTCCGGCAGTACCAATATTTAATACTCGTTTTGTGTTTTTCTGCCAAAAAGGATAACAAGTCATCGGGATACTACCTTGCTCCTTTTCTACGATTTCATATTGATTAACTCCGAGTTTTTCTAAATAGATTTTAATCTCATTTTCATATTCTTCTTTCGAAAGAAGTTTTTCCGAAAACAAAGTATATTCTACCAAAGCTTCCGTTTTAGAACTTGGCAAAACATACATAAAACGTGTATTCCGTTTTTGTTCAACAGAAAAATCCATAAAAGTGGCTTGCTCCGGATTAAAAACTTCTGACCCTGTTTTTACAAACCAACCAATAAAGTGTTGTTGCAAAACAGGATATTTAGTTTGACTTTCGGCAAAAGCCTTTGTATAAATACTATTGAATAAATAATTACAAGTGTATCTGTTCTCTTCTGTTCCAACAAAAACATGAGTTTCGAGCTCATTAATATCTGTTACTTTTTCATTTAGAAAAGTAATATTTGACTGATTTGAAATTGTTTCAAAAACAAAATTATAAAAATCTAATCCGTTGATTTTATTGTATGAGTAAGGCTTCAACGCCAAATCGCGTTTAAATTCTTCATTGGCAAACAAAGCCGAATCCCATTTTTTAGATATAATCGAACTCCACATAGAGTCTTCTTTATCCCAAAAACACCAGGTTCTGTCATTTGTTTTCTTCAAATTCTGATCTAAAAGTAAAATCGATTTGTCAGAGAATTTTCCAGATACAATCATCTTGTAAGCCGTCATTAAAGCCGCCAATCCTGTTCCCGTAAAAATGTAGTCGAAATGTTTTATTTGCGAAGAAGTCATTTTCAAAAATAAGGAATTTTATTCTTCTAATTTTTCCAAAATAACTTTAAAATCCTTTGGGCTAAGATAATTATTGTATTGAAGAATGATTTCGTTCTTCTCATTCAAAACACACAAAACCGGATAAACAATTTGGTTATTCATCGTGCCTAATTCTAGGGCTAATTCATGAACGCCTACATTATTCCCTGAAGGCTTATATTTAAAAACCCGATTATTAAAACTTACATCTTTTTTATCTTCGGCATTAAAATCAACGAAATAAAAATCTGAGTTTAGTTTTTCGATGATTTCCTGATTTTTAAAAGTCGTGCTTTTCATTCTTTGACAAAACTGACACCAATTGGTATGAATGAAAACGATTGTTTTTCGTTTTTGAATTTGCTGTAAATGATCTACTTCTTCAAAAGATTTGCTTTTTAATTGGCTAAATCCTGATGAGGTTATTCCAAAGAAGATAATTATTAGAAATAGCTTTTTCATTTGTTTCGTTTTTTGCCACAGATTAAAAAGATTTAATTGATTTTTCCAATCTTTTCTAAATTTTGATTAACGTTTGTCAGACTGAGCGGAGTCGAAGTCCCGTAAAGTGATTCAGCATGTGAGACTTCGACTCCGCTCAGTCCGACAATCCAGTCATAAATCCTTTTTAATCTTTGAAATCTGTAGCATTAAAAATTTACCTCAAAGTATATCTCAATCCAAAAAAGCCGCGAATTGTCTGATTTTGTCCATAAACATAAGTTGTATCAAAAGTCAAACCGTAAGGATTATCAGGAGTGACCAAAACTTTCCCGGCTGCATCGTATTGCACATTTTTATCAAAAGGATCATTTGTTCTTGAAATCAAAAACGGATTATTTTGCTTTGGTGTAAAATTCAAAAGATTTTTTACTCCGCCATAAAGCTCAAAATTTTTCCATCCAAAATAAGTAAACTGAATGTTTTGGATACTATACCAAGGTGATTTCGGACTTCTTGGATCTAATTCGCTCAACAAAGGTAACTTCATCGGGCTGTAAACATTTCCTGTATAATCCAGCAATAAATTTAGTGATTCTATTTTATACGAAACACTCCAGGTTGCTGTGAAATTTTCGGTTAGAAAAGGTCTTTCCGAAACTCCGTTTTCAACATTTTTATTATCCAAAACCGTTGCACCCAAAATCATTTTTAATCCGTTTGTAAAGTTCACATCAACATTTGTACTGATTCCTTGACTTATAGCATATCCATTAATGTTGTCGTAAATAATTTTATTCGGATCAGTTTCATAATCCGATATAATTTTGTTGCTAAAACGGGTGTAGAAAGCTGTAGTTTCAATTCCGATAAAAGTTCCATTCGTAAAGTTTATTTTCTGAATATAATTTAGATTCGCATTCACAGATTGTTCCGGTTTTAAATCGCTTTTAATAATAACATCTCTAGAACCTGTAAGCGCTGCGTGATCTTCGGTAAATAAATTCACTACGCGAAATCCAGTTCCGGCGTTTAATCTAAAAATTGTGTTTTCATTCTTTTTCCATCGATATGCCACTCTTGGTGTATAGATAGAACCGTGAATCGAATTGTAATCGTAACGCATTCCTAGCAAAACTTGACTTTTTGGCGAAAGCGTAATTTCGTCCTGAACAAAAATCCCTGGCAACCAAGTGCTTTCAGCTTCCTTTGTTGCCGTTGTATTATCGTCGTAATACGAATATCGATTGGCAATTCCGGCAAGGAAATCGTTTCGACCAATTTTTTTATCCCAAGTCAATTGCAGAAATCCAATTTTTTGATTGGCGATATACGAAGTTGTTCCGTAACGGCTGTCTTGATAATGTACATTTCCAGAAAAAGAAAGCATTAATTTTTCTTCAAACGGCAATTGATAACTTCCTATTAATTCTCCTCTTTTGGTATAAATACTTTCGCCATAAATTTCGTCACCACCTCGATATTTCTTTTCCCAACGCACATCTCCTCCCCAGCGATCTTCGTACATTCCGCGCGCTGCGATAGTGAAAAGACGATTATTATCTCGCTGAAAACTCCATTTATTAAATACCGAAACTCTTTCAGAAAGCGTAACATCTGTAAAACCATCTTTGTCTTTGTCCACAACCTGGTTGTAATCGAAATAATTGATTCCTAAAAGTGTCGTAGATTTTTTAGTTGGATTAAACTTCATTCCCAAATCGACATTGGTTTCTAAATACGATGTTGTAAAAACATCTGTCGAAAACAAAGCTGCATTCGTTGGATTTTTGGTAATAATATTGATTAAACCACCAACAGCTTCACTCCCGTACAAAGATGAAGCAGGGCCTTTTACAATTTCTATTCTTTCGACCAATGAATTTGGAATTCCAGACAAACCATAAACAGTCGAAAGACTGCTTACAATGGGCATTCCATCAATTAAAACCAAAGTATAAGGACCTTCTAATCCGTTTATATGAATATCTCCGGTGTTGCAAACACCACAATTCAATTGAGGTCGAACGCCATTAATGTTTTGTAATGCTTCGTAAATGCTTGGTGTTGGATTCTTTTTGAAGAAAACTGGCGAATAAACCTCAACAGGAACAGCACTTTCTAAACGTTTCACCGCTTTTAAAGTTCCTGAAACCACTACTTCGTTTAGTTGGTTTTCGTTATCCGTCAATTCAAAATTATAAGTCTGAATGGAATCTTTTGCCACTTCAATTTTCTTCTTTAAAGTCTGAAAGCCCATTTGAGAAATCTGAATTGTATAATTTCCTATCGCAACATTTTCTAATTTATAATATCCTAAACTATCCGTTACTGTTTTATGTTTTGTTCCTAATAAATGAACATTTACAAGCTTTACTTTATGCCCCTCTCCTGTTATAAATCCGGACACAGAATTGGTTTCCTGTGCAAACGAAAATTGTAAACTAAACATAATCAATATCAAAAATAGTTTTTTCATTGTTATAAAATTAAATTTAGACAAAACTAAAAATTAAATTTGACAAATATTGATTTTAGAATTACAATTTTATAACTCTTGACACATCAATATGTTATATTTCTATTCAAGCAAATTGAAATAAGGCTTCAATGTTTTTTAATAGCGTCCTGCTTTAGCTGGATGAGAAAAAAAAGGACAAAAAAGGGCTTTAGCCAAATCTTATAAGTTTGGCTAAAGCCCTTTTTTAATTCAATATTATTCCCCCTAGCTGAAGCTAGGGGGAATGCAAGACACGTAAATGACAAACCCGACAGGTTTTAAAAACCTGTCGGGTTTAAAACACTAAAAATCTTCATCTATAAGATCTTTATTAATCACTGCGCCAGCAAAAGATCCTGTAGAAACTGCAATCGCAACAGATCGCATTTGAGTTACGCAATCTCCGCTAGCATAAATACCCGAAATATTTGTTTTTTGCATTGTATCGACTTTTAATAAACCTTGTTCATTTATATCACAACCCAAATCTTTTGGTAATTGGCAATGCTGCTCAAATGGTGGTCTCGCATAAATCGCTTTCACAGCAACTTTTCCCTGGTTTTTGAAAATGATGTTCTTAATTTCACCGTTTTTATGCTCTAATAAATCTATTTCTTCTTCAAAAATTTGAACATTATGCTTTTTAAGTATTTTGGTTTGTTCTAAAGTTAATGTTGATTTTCCGTTGGTGCACAATTTCAAATCTTTAGTCCAATTTGAGATTAACTTAGCAAATTCAAAACCCATTTCGCCATTGGAAATTATAGCCATTTTTTCTTTTTTCACCTCATAACCATGACAATATGGACAATGCAAAACCGAAATTCCCCAGCATTCTTTAAAACCGTCAATTTCCGGAAGAAGATCTTTCACGCCTGTTGCGAATAAAACTTTTCTCGATGTGAAAATTTTACCAGATTCAGTTTTAATCTCAAATCCATTTTCAGTTTTAATTGCACTTACTACAAGACCATTATAAAATTGAACTGTATCATAAAAATCTACCTGAACTTTGGCTTTCGCCGAGATAACAGCAGGTTTTTCACCATCGTGCGTTATGAAATTATGAGAATGTGGCGTTTGTCTATTGCAAGGCAAACCACTGTCTATAACTAAAACCTCACGTAGCGAACGTCCCAAACTCATTGCGGCCGAAAGTCCGCTATAACTCCCGCCCACGATAATCACGTCAAAATGTTTTTGTTCTATCATAATTTCTATTTTTTATGAGATTTATAATTTAAAAGATGACCCGCGATCATTCCAATTCCTCCAAAATAAATTAGATCTAAATGAATGTCCAGAATTAATTCGCTTAAAACACTAATCCAGATTAATGCCATTGAAACGACAAGAATTCCAGAAACCAATAAATTTGATTTTTTGATAATTTTAAAAATTGCAAAAAGCCCAATTGAAGCAAAAAGCAAATCGATAAAAGGATTATGGCTTAATCCTAAAGGAAGAATAGTTAGAAGAGGAAAAACCAAACAATGAATCAGACAAACAGTCGCGCTTGAAATTCCTAAAATATCGTAAAAAGATGAGGTTGTTTTTTTCATTTCTTGTATATTTGCTTAATGCAATTTTGTTGCAAATATATACATTTATATCAAATGCAACATTGTTGCGTTTGATATTTTTAATTGATACACAATGAAGATAGCTCGTAACACCACAGCAAAGACAGCAGTTCTGGAGATTTTTGAAAAATCTAAAACCGCTTTATCACACGCAGAAATTCATAAACTTACCGAAGATTTATGCGACCGCGTAACGATTTATAGAATATTAGATCGTTTAGTAAATGATGATGTAGTGCATAAAATTGTTAATCTTGACGGGACAGTTAAATACGCAAAATGTCATCATAATGCGCAAAGAGTGCACATTCATAATCACGCACATTTTAGTTGCGAGAAATGTTTAGAGGTAACTTGTCTCGAAAATGTAAAGCCGAGTTACATCATTCCGCACAATTATAAAGTAAACGACATAAACTTTACATTATCAGGATTATGCCCAAATTGTTTAAATTCTAACATTTAATATTTAGACTCGTCTAAAAATATTGTTGAGCGAATATAATTTTTCTATATATTTGTTCAAACAACATTTTTAAAATGACCAAATCGTTAGAAGAAGTTCATCAATCAGTTGCAACAGAGCATAAAAAAACAGGATTTAGAAAAATATTAGCCTTTTTGGGCCCGGCATATTTAGTAAGTGTTGGCTATATGGATCCCGGAAACTGGGCAACAGATATTGCTGGTGGTAGCCAATTTGGATATTCTTTGCTTTGGGTTTTACTAATGAGTAATTTGATGGCTTTATTGCTCCAAAGCCTAAGTGCACGTCTTGGAATTGTAACACAGCGCGATTTAGCGCAAGCCTCTCGAGAAACTTATTCTAAGTTTATTAATTACATTTTATATTTTCTGGCAGAAATTGCTATTGCTGCCTGCGATTTAGCAGAGGTTTTAGGAATGGCCATCGGAATCAATCTTCTTTTTGATATTCCGCTCATCGAAGGTGTTTTAATTACGGTTCTGGATACTTTTTTACTGCTTTTCCTTATCAATAAAGGGATTCGAAAAATGGAAGCTTTTATTATTGTATTAGTGGCCATTATTGGATTTTCTTTCATATTTGAAATGATCTTTGCTGAACCTGAATTAGATAAAGTAATTTATGGTTTGATTCCAACAATTCCAAATTCAGCAGCTTTGTACATCGCCATCGGAATCATTGGTGCTACTGTAATGCCGCACAACTTATACCTGCACTCCTCTTTAGTGCAAACGCGAAAATTTGATAGAACTCCAGCGGGCATCAAACAAGCCTTAAAATACAATTTAATCGATTCAACAATTGCTTTAAATTTAGCCTTTTTTGTAAATGCTGCGATTTTAATTTTGGCCGCAGCCACATTTTACAAAAACGGAATGTTTGAAGTTGCCGAAATTCAAGATGCACATCAATTTCTTGAGCCTTTATTGGGAACAAAATGGGCGCCCATTTTATTTGCCGTTGCATTGATTGCTGCGGGGCAAAGCTCTACCGTTACCGGGACTTTGGCTGGACAAATTGTTATGGAGGGTTATTTGAATTTACGAATTCAGCCGTGGGTACGACGCATTATTACACGTTTAATTGCTATTGTTCCTGCCGTTGTTGTTATTTTAATTTATGGAGAAAGCGTAACGGGAAAACTTTTAATCTTAAGTCAGGTTATTTTAAGTTTACAACTGGGGTTTGCCATTATTCCATTGATTCATTTTGTAAGCGACAAAAGTAAAATGAAAGGTTTCCATATTTCAAAAACCACTCAAATTGTAGCTTGGATTATAGCTTTAATCATTGTTTCGTTAAATGCAAAATTAGTTTACGATGAAATTAGTTCTTGGCTCGAGAATTCAAATAATCAAGCGATTATTTGGTTTACTGTTGTTCCCCTTGCATTTGGTTTTTTGGCGTTGTTGCTTTACATCATTGCAAAACCTTTTATTACCAGAGCAAAATCGAATATCGAAAACCATTCACCTCATCATTTAAAATTGCAGTATGCTCCTCAAGAAACGTACAGCAAGAAAAATATAGCCATTTCTGTTGATTTTTCTAAGGCCGATGAGATTGCATTAAACAATGCCTTCGAACTTGGCGGAATCGACGCGCAATACACCTTAATTCACATTGTGGAAACTGTTGGTGCATTAATGTATGGAGAAAACATAGACGATCACGAAACTACTATTGATGAAAAACTATTATTAGAATATAAGGATATGCTTTCGAAAAAGGGTTTCAAGATAGAAACGGAACTTGGTTTTGGAAAACCAAATACTGTTATTCCAACAATTATTAACCTTGGGAATTTTGATATTTTAGTAATGGGAACACACGGACACACTGGTTTAAAAGATATTTTGTTTGGTACAACTGTAGACAAATTGAGACATAAAATTTCTATACCTTTGTTGATTGTTAAAAAATAGGCTCAAAGTAACAGAGTTGCAAAGGGACAAAGATTTAAAACCTTTGAACCTCTGTCCCTTTAAATCTTTGTCCCTCAAAAAGAAAAAAAATGACTTTTTCAGAAGAAAACTATCTTAAATCAATATACCACTTAACTGCTTCTCTAGATAGCGAAGTAAGTACTAATGCTATTGCCGAAATGATGGAAACCAAAGCTTCATCGGTGACGGATATGCTTAAAAAATTAGCGGATAAAGATTTAGTGAACTATAAAAAATATCAAGGTGTTTCATTGACTGATAACGGAAAACTAGCTGCCAAAATGATTGTTCGTAAACATCGTTTATGGGAGGTTTTTTTGGTAGAGAAACTAAACTTTAGTTGGGATGAGGTTCACGATATTGCAGAACAATTGGAACACATCAAATCTGAACAATTAATTAATCGTTTGGATGATTTTCTGGGAAATCCGACCGAAGATCCTCACGGTGATCCAATTCCGGATGCAAATGGAAGAATTATTAAAATAGAGAAACACTTACTTTCTGAATTATCTGAAAATCAAATGGGTGTTTGTGTGGGCGTAAAAGATACTTCATCAGAATTCTTAAAATATCTGGATAAGCAAGAAATCGCTTTGGGTTCAAGAATTGAATTTCTCTCCAAAGAGTCTTTTGATTTATCTGTAAAGATTAAAGTTGACGATCGAGAATTATCGATTTCGAATAAAATTGCTTCGAATTTGTACGTGAAATTGGTTTAGTCTTATTTCACAGACATTCAGGAAGTATTAACACAAAGATTTATTAAGGTTTTATTTTTTTGTCAGGCTGAGCGAAGTCAAAGTCCCGCAAAGTAATTCAGCAAACGAGGCTTCGACTTCGCTCAGCCTGAAAAACTTTATATATCTAATAAAACTTATCTATACAATCCCCTTTTCGATCATTTCTAGCATTACTGGCGAGGCATTTTTGAATGTTGGTTCTTGCTCAATAATACTTCCCGCATTCTTTTTATTTACTTTAAAAGTCACATCATTAACTGTTGTAAATAAAAGTGCTGTTAAAAACGGATTCTTTATATAAGTTCCTAAAACTAGCAAAGCTTCGTCCAGAGTATGAATGCTTTCTATTTCTTCCGTTTTGTAACGTGTTGTTAATGAAATAGAATAGGTATTGTCTTCGTTTAAAACTAAACGGAAATAGATGTTTTTAATCTCGGTATCACCCATGGTTTTTGCCAGAGTTAGTTTGGCAAAAGTACCTGATTGAATACTCTCTTTAACGCGTTCGCAAAATAGAGCGAATATTGGTTCGTACATTTTTTTAGTTTCTAAGGTTCTGAGATACTAAGGTTCTATATTTTTACCTTACGTATCACTGTATTGTCATTTTACCGCAAAGTTACACAAAGCTTTGTATTAATTTTTTTCTTTGTGACTCTCTTTGATCCCGATACTTCGGGATTGTGCAACTCTGTGTTATAGCTTATTTTCCTGTAAATTCAGCTTTTCTTTTTTCTAGAAATGCTGTTGTTCCTTCTTTAAAATCCTTTGTTCCAAAGCATTTGCCGAAAGATTTTATCTCGGTATCAAAACCGTTTTTACCATCTGTATAATTAGCATTAATTGCTTTTATGGCTTTACTAATGGCAAATGGAGCGTTTTTAATTATTTTTTGAGCAATTCCTTCTGTAAAAGCCAAAAGTTCTGACTGAGGTACAACATGATTCACTAAACCGTATTGTTTAGCTTCTTCTGCAGAGATCATTGCTGCGGTCATGATCATTTCCATGGCGCGACCTTTACCAACTAATTGTGGTAAACGTTGTGTTCCGCCATAACCAGGAATTAGTCCTAAAGTTACTTCTGGCAATCCCATTTTTGCATTATCTGAAGCTACTCTAAAATGACACGCCATTGCTAACTCAAGTCCGCCACCAAGCGCAAAACCATTTACGGCGGCAATTACTGGTTTCTTTAAGTTTTCGATAAAATCAAATAACTTTTCCTGACCTTCGGCAGCCAATTGCGCTCCTTCGATAATATTATAATTTGCAAATTCAGAAATATCAGCTCCGGCAACAAATGCTTTCTCGCCGCTTCCGGTAATTATTATCACACGAACATCATCATTTTTACCCAATAATTTAACTGCTTTACTTAAGTCGCTAATAGTCGCTTTGTTTAGAGCATTTAATTTTGTAGGTCGATTAATGGTTACGGTTGCAATTTTTTCTTCAATTGAGATTAAAAGATTTTCGTAGTTCATGACGCTAATTTTATGAGTTTGTGATAGGTAAAGAAACTTTAAATGTAGTTTCTTTTCCGTAAGTTGATTCAAAGGTAATTGTTCCTTTGTAATTTTCGATAATGTTTTTTATAATTCCAAGACCAAGTCCCATTCCACTGGTTTTAGTCGTAAATTTTGGCTCGAAAATTCGCCCAATATCCGATTTCTGAATTCCAATTCCGTTGTCTTTTACAGCAATCTCAACATTGTTATCTCTTCGCTTAACGGTTACCAAGATCGATTTATGAAACTGACTTTCCGGAATTGCCTGTGTTGCATTTTTAACCAAATTGGTAATTACACGAATCAATTGTGTACGATCCATTTTTGAAATAATTTCTTCTTCTTCACTTTCAAAAACAATATAATCTTCATTAAAAATATCCAAAGCCAATTCGACAACTTCAACCACATTTAAGGTTTCATTTTGTTGTGCCGGCATCGAAGCAAAATTCGAAAATGCCGAGGCAACCGCAGTCATGGTGTCGATTTGCTGAATTAAAGTTTCAGAATAATCATTTAGTTTTTGCTTTACATCGGGTGCTGTAGGATCAAATTTACGCTGAAAACTCTGCACCGTCAAACGCATTGGCGTAAGCGGATTTTTAATTTCATGCGCTACTTGTTTTGCCATTTCGCGCCAAGCTTCTTCACGCTCGCTTTGCGCCAGTTTTACAGCACTGGTTTCGAGTTTCTCGACCATTCCGTTATATGCTTTGATTAGGAAATTAACCTCTTTACTATTGGCTTCTAAAACAATTTTCTCGTTTTTCTGATCCAAATTGGTTTCTTCTAATCTATCTGAAATCGTTTTAAGCGACTTAGTTATATAAGTGGAAAGGAAATAAGCCAAGGCAAATGCCACGACCAACATAAAGGAATAAACTTGACTTAACCGAATCAGGAAGGTATTTAATTCGTTGTCATAATAGCCATCGTCTTCTAAATACGGGAGATTTAAAATCCCGAGAGGCTTAAACTTTTCGTCTTTTATTAAACTGTAAGAAGATCGGTTCTTGACTCCGTCGATCGTTTTGATATCTACAAAACGCTTTTCAATCGAGGATCGAACTAATTTGAGTATATATTCTGGAATCGGCGGTGGTGCTTTATCTACTGCAAATGATTCTTTTGAGGATTTAAGCAGTTTCCCATCCAGACTATAGATATTAATTTCAATTTTATGAATTTGGGCTAATTCGTGAATTTTATCTTTAAAAATTAAATCTAAATTTCCCGTTTTTAAGGGATAAGTAGTAGTAGAAAGCACATAATTAATGTGTTCTTTTACTGCATTTTCCTTTCGTTCTAAACGTTCTTGATGGTATTCTTTAGCCTCAGTTTTAAACTGTATAATCGAAATTGAAGCTAATAAAACTGATGCTACAACAATCAATACGATCATCGAAAGGAAAATCCTAACACGAAGAGAAAGCATCGACATTTTGAAGTTGTTCAGCATATATTTTAATTGTTAATTATAAATTGTTAATTATAAATTATTCTCTGGCTATCTTAAGTTCGCCATTAACAATTTATAATTAATAATTTACAACTATTTCTTCTCTCTAATTCTTTTGTAAAACTTAAAGCCCAGCATAAGTAAAGCTGAGAATAAAATGATCCCAACTACCCCGAAGATCCAATTGAAGGCGCTTTTTAAAACTACTAAAAAAACAACTGCAAATAATATAATTGTTGCACCTTCATTCCATAAACGCATATAGTTGCTTGAGTATTTTACTTCATCGTTTTGTAATTGCTTAAAAATTTGATGGCATCTTAAATGATACAAATACAATAGAAAAACGAAACCTAATTTAATGTGCATCCAAGGCATTTTCAGCCAAGCGTTTCCTAAATCTGTAAAAAACAACATCCAAAAAGCAAAAATACTAGCTAAGATTGCTGACGGCCACGTAATAATGTACCACAAACGATAACTCATTATTTTAAATTGCGCCTGTAAAATTTCCTTTTCAGGAGATGGTTTATCGTTGGCTTCAATTTGATACACAAACAAACGTACTATATTAAACAATCCCACAAACCAAGTTAGTACGAAAATAATATGTAGCGATTTTAGATAGTTATAATATTCCATTTTAAAGTCTTTATTCTATACTCTTTCTTCTACTTTCTACTTTCTATTTAGCCCAATCGTTAATCCAATTTCCAACTGTCTGGCACCATTCATCATCATCGTTCAAACATGGAATCGCCAGGAATTCTTCGCCTCCATTTGCTTCAAAATCTTCTTTGGCGCGCATTGCAATTTCTTCAAGAGTTTCAAGACAATCCGAAACGAAAGCTGGTGTTACAACCGCAAGCTTCTTAATACCTTTTGCTGGCATTCTGTCAATTTCAACATCTGTATAAGGCTCTAACCATTTATCACCCGCCAAACGCGATTGAAAAGTTAAACTGTATTTATCTGCCGGAAGTCCTAATAATTTAATGACTTGTCTGGTCGTTTCGTAACATTGGTGACGGTAACAAAAATCGTGTGCAGGCGAAGGTGTATTACAACAAGAACCATCAATTTTACAATGAGATTTTGTTACATCGGTTTTGCGAATATGACGTTCTGGGATTCCGTGATACGAAAACAACAAATGATCATAATCAAAACCCACTAAATGTTTTTGAATAGAATCGGCCAAATTCTTGATGTAATCTGGTTTATTGTAAAACGCAGGAACATCTGTAAAAGTCATGTGAGGAAATTTCTTCTTACGAATTTCTTCGGCTTTTACTAAAATGGTCAAAGTCGAAGCCATTGCATATTGCGGATATAGTGGGAAAAGCATTACCTCAGTAACTCCTTTATCATGCAATTCCTGAAGTCCTTTTTCGATTGTCATACTTCCGTAGCGCATTGCTAACGAAACCGGAACATTTACTAAAGGCTGCACTTTTTTCTGCATTCTTTCAGAAAGAACTACTAATGGAGAACCTTCTTCCCACCAAATTTTTGCATATGCGTGTGCTGATTCTTCTGGTCTTTTTCTTAAAATAATTCCACGAACTAAAAAAGCTCTCAATAAATACGGAACGTCAATCACATATTTATCCATTAAAAATTCGTCTAAATAAGGTTTTACATCTTTTGTTGTTGGACTTTCTGGAGATCCTAGATTTACTAATAATACGCCTTTCATTATATTTTTGCTTTTGGCTTGAAGCTTTTGGCTTGAAGCATTTTATTTGTTTTAAAAAAATTTCGTCAAAAGTAGAACTTGCTGCTTTTTAGAAATATGATAATTATTACTTTTTATTTATTGTTGAATATCGAAAATTGATCTTTTAAAAATTTTCACTCAGATTTCGCAGATCTTGCAGATTTTTTAATTCGTGCTAATTTGTGAAATTCGTGGCGAAAACAATCTAAACATTCGTGTTAATCGACATCAAATACTTTTTTGGAGTTGTAGCAAACTTTTTCTTAAAAGCTGCTATAAAATGACTTCCGGTGCTGTAGCCAATTTTCAATCCAACTTCGTTTACATTATAAGATCCGCTGTCAAGAAGTTTTCGGGCGAAATCCATTTTGTAATCGAAAAGAAAACCGTAAACGGTATCGCCATAAATTTGTTTGAAACCCATTTTCAGTTTCTTCAAATTCAAACCAATTTCATCCGCCAGTTCTTGTAATCCAGGTGGTTCGGCCATATTGGCGATGATAATCTCTTTGGCTTTTCTAATTTTTAGAACGTTATCCTCATCAATCAAAAACGGACATTGTTCTGCATTTGGATCTTCGGTTCTATTAAAATATAAACTCAACAATTCGTATCCTTTTCCTTTATAATAAAGGTTTTTTATCGATGGATGAAGGTTATAATGAAAGAGCTGACTCAACACAATAGCCATAGAAGGACTAATATTTCCTTCGTTATAATATTTTTTGTCCTTATTATCAGGACTTAAAAAAGTAATATAATCTGCTTCTGCAGAAAACAACGCGTGAAATTTTTTGATCGATACTATTACAGATATTACCCAAGAATTTGGAGATAATTCTAAATTCAGTGGTAATTCTTTTTGCGGATTATACAAAAGCAGCGATTTTTCTTCCTTCAATTCAAGAGCATAATTTCCTTGATTGAATAAAAATTTGGCGTTGCCTTTTATCCCAAAGTGAAACTGTATCAGGCCACTACCTACTTCTCTCTGTGCAGAAAAAGGTTCTGGACTGTCGTTTTGAAAACGGATAAGCGTAAAGTCGTCTTCAATTTTTATAATTTCTTGAGAACTCATAGCGATATTTTTTTAGTACAAAAATCAGGACGATCGCAATCCCTTATTTAGAATCACTCTAAACAAACTCTTTCTAACGAGCTGATTTTGCTACAAAAGTACTTCTTTTTGCATAAAAACAGATGTTTAGAAACAAAAAAACATGTAGCGATACAAAAAGTACTTTGAGCGTTACTTTTATAACCACTATAGTAATAATTTTGTTGACACTTTTATGAAAGTGAATTTATGGAAAACAATAACGTACCGAAACACCTATATTTTTATTCAGTTGGTCTGAGTTATAAAAAAGCTGATGCTGAGGTTAGAGGTCAATTTAGTTTAGATGCAGTTGCCAAAACGCGTTTACTGGAACAAGCTAAAAGCGAGGGAATAGAAAGTTTAATAGTTACTTCGACTTGTAATAGAACCGAGATTTACGGTTTTGCTGAACACCCTTTTCAATTAATCAAATTAATATGCGATAATAGCAACGGTTCTGTCGATGCTTTTCAAAAAGTAGGATTCGTATATAAAAATCAAGAAGCAATTAATCATATGTTTCGCGTAGGAACAGGTTTAGATAGTCAGATCTTAGGCGATTTTGAGATTATTTCTCAAATTAAAACAAGCTTTGCACATTCAAAATCTTTTGGGTTAGCTAATGCTTTTCTGGAAAGATTGGTAAATGCAGTGATTCAGGCTAGTAAAAAAATTAAGAACGAAACAGAAATTAGTTCTGGAGCGACTTCAGTTTCTTTTGCATCAGTACAATACATTATTAAAAATGTAGAAGATATTGGAAATAAAAACATTTTACTTTTTGGTACAGGAAAAATTGGAAGAAATACTTGTGAGAATCTTGTAAAACACACCAAAAACGAACATATTACTTTAATTAACAGAACAAAGGATAAAGCTGAGAAATTGGCAGGAAAACTAAATTTGATTGTTAAAGATTATTCTGAATTACATCTGGAACTTCAAAAAGCTGATGTTGTTGTTGTTGCTACGGGCGCTCAAAACCCAACGGTTGACAAAGCGATTTTAAATCTAAAAAAGCCTTTATTGATTTTAGATTTATCGATTCCTAAAAATGTTCATGAAAATGTAGAAGAACTAGAAGGTGTAACTTTAATTCATATGGATTATTTGTCGCAATTGACAGATGAAACTCTTGAAAACAGAAAACTACATATTCCTGCTGCCGAAGCTATTATTGAGGAAGTAAAAGAGGAATTTATCACCTGGACTAAAGGAAGAAAATTTGCTCCAACGATCAATGCTTTAAAGGAAAAACTGAATGCTATTAAAACTTCAGAATTAAATTTCCAAAGCAAAAAAATCACTGATTTCAACGAAGAACAAGCTGAAATCATCAGCAATAGAATCATTCAAAAAATCACTACACATTTTGCAAATCATTTAAAAGACGACGATACTATGGTGGATGAAAGCATCGAATGGATTGAAAAAGTCTTTAAGATAAAAGCATCCTAATAAAATCAAATTTTAAACCATATAAGTTATATAAGTTCATTTAATAAAACTGATGTTTTTACACAAACTGCTTAAATTTACTTATATAACTTATATGGTACAAGAAACAAAAAATGGCTGAAAAAACAATCAGAATTGGAACTCGAGATAGCGAATTAGCACTTTGGCAAGCACACACTGTCGAGAAAAAACTAAACGATTTAGGTTATAAAACCTCGATTGTTGCCGTAAAATCTCAAGGTGATATTATTCTTGACAAACCGCTTTACGAACTTGGAATTACAGGAATTTTTACCAAAACGCTAGACATTGCCATGATTAATGGTGATATCGACATTGCCGTTCACTCTATGAAAGATGTTCCAACGGCTTTACCAAAAGGTATTGTTCAGGCAGCTGTTCTGGAAAGAGCCAATGTTTTGGATATTTTAGTTCATAAAGGAAATCCTGATTTTACAACCCCAAGCACGATTGCAACTGGAAGTTTACGTCGTCAGGCTCAATGGTTTAATAAATACCCCAATCATACCGTAGTTGATTTACGTGGAAACGTAAACACTCGTATGCAAAAATTACAAGACAATAACTGGGATGGTGCCGTTTTTGCAGCTGCAGGTTTGGAGCGCATTAACTTAAAACCAGGAAATTTTATTGATCTTGATTGGATGATTCCTGCGCCGGCACAAGGAGCGATGATGGTTGTGGCGATGGAAAATGACAATTATACGCTTGATGCACTTTCGCAATTAAATCATATCGAAACTGAAATTTGCACGTATATTGAACGTCAGTTTTTAAGAACGCTTGAAGGCGGTTGTACTGCACCAATTGGAGCTTTAGTAAACTACAACGAAGATGAAGATACGCTACATTTTCAAGGTGTTTTACTTTCGGTTGATGGAAAACAAAAACTACAAATCAACAAAAAAGTTGACATTTCTGAATGGAAAAAATTAGGATTCTTTGCTGCTCAGGAAATCCTGAACAATGGCGGAGCTGAATTGATGGCATCTATTAAAGAATCTTTAAAAAAATAATGGCAAAATCAATTCAAATATTATCTACAAAAAAGCTATCGGGCGAACAAAAACAAGCATTGGTGAAAGCCAATATTGAAGTTACCGAAGCTGATTTCATTCAAACTCAAAATAAATCTTTCGAACTAAAAGACCTCAACGAAAATTTGATTTTCACGAGTCAAAATGCAGTTCATAGTGTTTTGGCGGATCCTAAATGGGAAGAATTAAAAAACAAAAACGTCTTTTGCGTTGGTTTAAAAACAAAAATTCTTTTATCTGAAAACGGATTTAATGTTGTGGCTTATACAGGTTATGCCGCAGATTTAGCTGAAATTATTACTTTGATTTACCGTAACGAAAGCTATACTTTTTTCAGCGGAAATCTTCGCAGAGAAACTTTACCGCAAGCCTTAAAAGATTCTGAGGTAAAATTCAATGAAATTCAGGTTTACGATACGTCATTAACGCCTCAGAAAGTAAAAACTTCAGTCAATGGAATTCTATTTTTTAGTCCTTCTGGCGTTGAAAGTTATTTGAAAGACAACACAATCAAGAAAGAAACTTGCTTTTGCATTGGAGAAACCACTGCCGATGCTTTACATAAAATAACAAAAAACATCATTATTGCAGATCAACCAACAATTGAAGACGTGATCGAAGATGTAATTAACGAATATAAATAAGATAACAAATAAACCCGACAGGTTTTAAAAACCTGTCGGGTTTAAAATATAGAAACTCATGTTAAAAAACGACCTATTTTTAAAAGCATTAAAAGGAGAAACAGTTCAACGTCCGCCAGTATGGATGATGCGTCAAGCCGGAAGATATTTACCGGAATTTATCGCTTTGCGTGATAAATATGATTTCTTTACGCGTTGTCAAACTCCAGAATTGGCTGCTGAAATTACAGTTCAACCTATTCGTAGAATTGCCCCTGATGCTGCTATTTTATTTTCGGATATTTTAGTTGTGCCTCAAGCAATGGGAATCGAAGTTTTAATGAAAGAGAATTTTGGTCCATTTTTACCAAATCCTATTCGTTCGCTTGCAGATGTTCACAGAGTTTATGTTCCGGATATTCAGGAAAGTTTAGGATATGTAATGGATGCTATTAAGTTGACTAAAGAAATGTTGAACGACGAAGTGCCGTTAATTGGTTTCGCAGGTTCACCTTGGACAATTTTCTGTTACGCTGTTGAAGGAAAAGGTTCTAAAAGTTTTGATACCGCAAAAGGATTCTGTTTTTCAAACCCTGCGGCAGCGCATACTTTATTACAAAAAATTACAGATACTACTATTTTATATTTAAAAGAAAAAGTAAAAGCGGGAGTTGATGCCGTTCAGATTTTTGATTCTTGGGGCGGAATGCTTTCTCCTGTTGATTATCAAGAATTTTCATGGAAATATATTAACCAAATCGTTGAGGCTTTGGCTGATCACGCGCCGGTTATTGTTTTCGGAAAAGGATGTTGGTTTGCTCTTGGCGAAATGGGTAAAAGTAGAGCTTCTGCACTTGGTGTAGATTGGACATGTTCTGCAAGAAATGCTCGTTATTTGTCTGGTGGAAACATCACGTTGCAAGGAAACTTTGATCCGTCAAGATTACTTTCTCCAATTCCTACTATCAAGAAAATGGTTCACGAAATGATCGACGAGTTCGGAAAAGATAAATATGTTGTAAATTTAGGTCACGGAATTTTACCAAATATACCTGTAGATCACGCAAAAGCGTTTATTGACGCGGTTAAGGAATACGGGAATTAAATATATAGTATTGAGTCGCAGTTTTCAGTCTTTACTTTAAAACTAAAAACTGCGACCGAAACTAAAAAACTCAAAATTATGCTCAACAAAGGCCTAAGAGACGAAGAAAGCATCAGAATAGAGAATACTCTAAGAACTTTGCATTCCCTGATTTTTGTGCCTAAGTTCTGGAATGCAGAGGATACAAGCCTTATAGACGAACAACTAAAAAGTTTTGGTTTAAGTTTACAAAGAACTATTGAAATTCCAGAAGAAGAATTAATTGTTCTGTTACAACAATGTCATCTGGACTGGAATCAACAAGAACAATTTGCAGATATTTTAATTGGTTTATCTCAAGAAAAGCAATTTGATTTTTTAGGAAAAGCACTTGCTATTTACCAATACATTCAACAAGAAAGCAAGGTTTTTTCGTTTGGAATAAACACTAAAATTGCTTCTCTAAAAAACAAATAATCATGAGTTTTACAGATTGGAAAATAGAAACGATTAACGATATTCTTCCTGAGGAATTTTACAATCTCATTGAAAAGAATACGAAACACATCGAAAAAACTTTTCCAGTTACACTCGAAAATTGTTTAGACTTAGAAAAAACAAAACAGTTTATTACTTTCAATCAAGAAAAAGAAAAAAATAACGAGTGGTTTTATTTTTTTACAAGAGATATTAAAACCAAAAATTTAATAGGCTACTTGTGTGTAAAAAGCATTGATTATCGCATTTCAAAATGCGAATTGGGCTATTTTATTGATGAAGATTATCAGGGAAAAGGAATTACTTCAAAAGTAGTTTCAGAAACTTTAGATTTTTGTTTCAATACTTTAAAAATGAACAAGGTTTTTATTTGTACTTCAAAAATCAACATCGCAAGTCAGCAAATAGCACTGAAACATCATTTTAAACAAGAAGGAATATTACGCGAGGAATTTAAAAGCGGCGACGGAACACTAGAAGATATCGTTTATTTTGGATTACTTAAATCAGAATATAATACTCATGAAAGATAAATTTTACTCATACATACAAAAGTTACAAGACCAAATTTGTGCTGGATTAGAAGCTGTCGACGGAACTACAAAATTCCGCGAAGATCTTTGGAAACGTCCAGAGGGCGGCGGCGGAAGAACACGCGTTATCGAAAATGGAGCTGTTTTTGAAAAAGGTGGTGTAAACATTTCAGCTGTTCACGGAAAATTACCGGAAGCAATGCAAAAGATGTTTGGCGTTGGCGAAGCAGACTTTTTTGCGTGTGGATTAAGTTTGGTTTTACATCCAAAAAACCCAATGACTCCAACGGTTCACGCCAACTGGCGTTACTTTGAAATGTATGATGAATCTGGAAAAGTTATCGAACAATGGTTTGGTGGCGGACAGGATTTAACGCCTTATTATTTGTTTGAAGAAGATGCAAAACACTTTCACCAAACTTGCAAAACGGCTTGCGATAAACATAATTCGGAGTTTTATCCTAAATATAAAAAACAATGCGACGCTTATTTCTGGAATGCGCACAGAAACGAAGCCCGCGGAATTGGAGGTTTGTTCTTTGATTATTGCAAAGCAAATGAGCAAATGTCAATGGAAGATTGGTATAGCTTTGTAACCGAAGTTGGTAATAGTTTCCTTGAAGCTTATGTGCCAATTGTGGAAAGAAGAAAGAATTTAGAATATTCTCCTGAAAATAGAAACTGGCAGGAAATCCGTCGTGGTCGTTATGTTGAATTTAATCTAGTTCATGACAAAGGAACTTTATTCGGATTAAAAACCAACGGAAGAATTGAAAGTATTTTAATGAGTTTACCTCCACACGTTCAATGGGTTTATGATCATCATGCAGAAGCCGGAAGTGAGGAAGAAAAATTGGTAAAGGTGTTGGAAAATCCTATTGATTGGATTTTAAATTAAGGTTAGAAAATAGCATTTGATTATTTTGTAGGTTTATTTTTACTAAGTTAACGGTCTGTAGTTTTATACTATCTGATATGTAACTTATAAATTAATGAAGATGACTCTGAAAATGAATTTAAAAATGATTAGCATATTTTTTTTCGCAAGCATGTCTGGGTGTTTTGCTCAAAACGACACGCTTCAAAATAGCTATAAAAAATCTTATAACGATAAAATTACAACGAACTTATATTATTTAGCTACATCAAATAATTTTCAAATTGAGTCAAATGTTGAAGGACAGAAAACGTCTCTAGAACTTATCCCTGACCGACGAGAACAGATTGGTGTAACCGCAAGTTATAAATTTATTGATATTTCGCTAGGTTTTGCACCAAAGTTCTTTGACGTTAATAATAATCCAAAATCTAAACATTTTAATTTTGGAACCCGTTTTTATTATAAAAAATGGATGCAGTCTTTTACTTTTATAAACCAAAAAGGTTTTCATGCCATTACAGAGAAAATACAAGTCGATTTTCCTAGAATGCGCACGACTAAAGTCGGCGGATCTACCTCCTATATTTTTAATGATAAGTTCTCATTTAAAGCTCTGATTGATCAAAATGAATGGCAGACTAAAAGTGCAGGAAGTTTTATTCCCACCTTTTCATTTTATTATACTAATCTAACTTTAAATATTCCCGATGAATCGTCTAATAGTAATATGTATGTTTTTTCTGTAGCACCATCTTATTTTTATAACTGGGTTATAAGCAAAAAAGTTTTAGTAGGGTCAGGAATTGCATTTGGTGCCGGAATTAATGATAACGATGGTGTTGTTTCTGGTTTATATCAAGTAGATCTTAATTTAAAATTAGCCTATAATACGGATCGTTTTTTTGCCTATGCAACTTTAAACAATATTAGTTTTTTGCAGGGTTCTGCGGCAGATGCTAAATTAAATGAAAACATTTCGAGCTTAAAAATATCTGTAGGGTATCGTTTTAATACTCCAAAAAAAGTAACAGAAGTTTACGATAAAGTAAACAAAAAAATAGGGCTTTAAAGACTTTAAATTTTTGCATGTAATAAACACCAAGTGAGTGTTCACAATAACTGAGTATTTATAGTAAAGAAAAAAATTTATTATTATGAAAAATAGAGAAAGATACATCGCGCAATTAAATCGTATGCATTCTGGAAAAGGTTTTATTGCTGCATTAGATCAAAGTGGTGGAAGTACACCAAAAGCATTATCGCAATATGGTGTAGAAGAAAGCAGTTATACAAATGAAGAAGAAATGTACACACTTGTACATGAAATGAGAACGAGAATTATTAAAAGCCCTGCATTTGATAGCAAATATATTCTAGGTGCTATTTTGTTTGAAAATACCATGGATCGCAAAATTGACGAACAATACACGGCTGACTATCTGTGGGAGAAAAAAAATATCGTTCCGTTTTTAAAAGTAGATAAAGGACTTGCTGATCTTGCAAATGGTGTTCAATTGATGAAACCTATCTCTAATTTAGATGAACTATTGACGCGTGCTGTAGAACGAAATGTTTTTGGAACTAAAATGCGTTCGGTAATTAAAGAAGCAAATACAATAGGAATTCGTCAAATAGTTGAACAACAATTTTCTGTTGGTTTACAAATTTTTGAAAAAGGACTTATTCCAATTATTGAACCTGAAGTTGATATTTATAGCGCGGACAAAGAAAAATGTGAAGAAATTTTGAAAGAAGAAATTTTAAAACAACTTAATGCTCTGGATAAAGATGTAAAAGTGATGTTGAAATTATCTATTCCGACTATTAATGATTTTTACAAGGAATTAATATCTGACCCACGTGTTGTGCGTGTTGTTGCATTATCTGGTGGTTATACACGCGAAGATGCCAATCAAAAACTGTCACAAAATCACGGATTAATTGCTAGTTTTTCGCGAGCATTATCTGAAGGACTTTTTGCTGATCAATCTAATGTTGAATTTAATACAATACTAGAACACACAATTAAAGAAATTTATGTGGCCTCGATTACATAATTAGATCGAAAGTTTAAAGTCGTAAAGTCAAAAAAACTCACAATCAATTATATAGAAATTAAAAAATAAGATTGTAGAAGATCTAAAATCTATAGTCAAAAATCTAAAATTTAAAATACCATGTTTCCATTACAAAGAAATCGCCGTTTAAGAACCAATGAATCAATTCGTTCTTTAGTTCGTGAAACCAGTTTAAGTCCACAGGATTTTATGCTTCCAATGTTTGTGGCCGAAGGAAAAGATGTAAAAGTTGCTATTCCATCCATGCCGGGAATTTATCGTCATTCGTTAGATAATACGATTAAAGAAGTAAAAGAAGCTTGGGATTTAGGTATCAAAGCGGTAAATATTTACGTAAAAGTTAGCGACAATCTAAAAGACAATAAAGGTGTTGAAGCTTGGAATAAAGATGGTTTAATGCAACAAACTATTCGCGCTATAAAAGATGCTGTACCAGAAATGATTGTAATGCCAGATGTGGCTCTTGATCCTTATTCTATTTATGGTCATGACGGAATTATCGAAAACGGTTTATTGGTAAATGATGCAACTGTTGATGCTTTAACAAGGATGAGTTTAAGCCATGCCGAAGCTGGAGCCGATTTTGTGGCACCAAGCGATATGATGGATGGACGAGTTTTAGCAATTAGAAAAGCACTAGAAGAAAACGGACATCATAATGTTGGAATTATGAGTTATAGCGCCAAGTATGCTTCGGCATTTTATGGTCCTTTTCGTGATGCTCTAGATTCAGCTCCGGTAGATTCTCAAAATATTCCCAAAGACAAAAAAACGTATCAAATGGATTATGCAAATAGAATTGAAGGAATTCGTGAAGCATTATTAGATGTTGAAGAAGGTGCAGATATTGTTATGGTAAAACCAGGAATGGCTTATTTAGATATTGTTCGCGAAGTAAAAAATGCCGTTCACGTACCTGTTGCAGTATATCAAGTTTCTGGTGAGTATGCTATGGTAAAGGCCGCAGCCGAAAGAGGATGGTTAGATCATGACAAAATTATGATAGAGCAACTTTATTGCATTAAGCGCGCTGGTGCAAGTATTATCTCGACTTACTTTGCAAAAGAAGCTGCTGTAATTTTAAATAAATAAAATGAAAAAAATATTATTCTTATCTGCTCTTTTAGCATTGGCATCTTGTAAAAAAGAAAGTCAGGAACCTTTTGGAAAATCAACTGAAAGCACAACCGAAACTTATACAGAAGGAGAAACTGCAAAAGCTGCAACTCCGGAAGTGCTGGGAAAAGAAATTTTTGAAGGAAAAGGAAATTGTGTTTCTTGTCATCAGGTAGACCAAAAAGTAATTGGACCGAGTATTAAGGAAATTGGAAAAATATACCTTGACAAAAAAGGGGATATTGTTACTTTCTTGAAAGGAAATGCAGACCCTATTGTTGACCCAAGTCAGTTTGCGGTAATGAAAACAAACATTCCGATAACTCAGGCAATGTCTGACGAAGAATTAAAGGCTCTGGAAGCTTACATCTACAGTAACTCAAAATAATGCCTTAAATAAGGCTAAATATGTTTTACTGCTGACATACTGTTGTCATGGCGCCATTTTAAATTTGCTGTAAACAATAAAATTTAAGCAAAATGGATATTCAAAAATTCAACATAATTGGAATTTCGATACGAACAACGAATGAGAATGAGCAATCAGGAAAGGATATTCCTGCTCTTTGGGATAGATTTATATCAGAAGGTATTGCTGAAAAAATTCCGAATAAAATAAACCATTCGATTTATTCAGTTTACACAGATTACGAAAAAGATCATACTAAGCCTTATACAACGATTTTAGGATGTGCGGTAGAAAGTTTAGATTTAATTCCGGAAGAAATGGTTGGTATAACTATTGAAACAGCGTATTATGAAAAATTCATTGCTAAAGGAAATCTAAATGACGGCATCGTTATCAATGAATGGATAAAAATTTGGAACTCAGATTTGAACAGAAGTTTTACTTCAGATTTTGAGATTTATGGAGAGAAAGCCCAGAATCCAGAAAATGCAGAAGTCGATATTTTCATCGCAATAAATAGATAAAACAAAAACGGCGCTACAATTAGCGCCGTTTTTTATGTTTTAATATTACCAGATTTTAACTCTCTTTTCTGGTTCGATATACATTTTATCTCCTTTTTTAATTCCAAAAGCTTGATAAAAAGCATCTACGTTCTGAATTGGAACTACTGCTCTATACATTCCTGGAGAATGTGGATCAGTTTTTACTTGACTTTTAATTGCTTCATCTCTTGATTTTGTTCTCCAAACTGTAGCCCAAGATATAAAGAAACGTTGCTCAGGTGTAAATCCATCAATTAAACCTGGATTTCCGTTTGCTTTTAAATACAATTGTAATCCGTCGTATGCAGCATTAATTCCACCTAAATCTCCAATGTTTTCACCTAAGGTAAATTTACCATCTACGTGAATTCCAGGTAAAGGCTCTAAAGCACTGTATTGATCTGCAAGCTTAGCACCAAGTGCTGTAAATTGTTTTAAATCTTCGGCTGTCCACCAATCAACAAGATTACCATCTGCGTTGTAGCGTGCACCAGAATCATCAAATCCATGAGAAATTTCATGTCCAATAACAGCTCCAATTCCACCATAATTTACAGCTTCGTCAGCTTGATAATTGTAGAAAGGTGGTTGTAGGATTGCAGCTGGGAAAACAATCTCATTGTAAGATGGATTGAAATATGCATTTACAGTTTGTGGAGACATTCCCCATTCTGTTTTATCAACTGGTTTACCTAATTTGGCTAAATCCTCTTTAAAATCCCATTTTGATAAATTTACAGAGTTGTCAAAATACGTTCCGCCTTCGGCAACATCTTTAATTTGTAAAGCAGAATAATCTTTCCATTTATCAGGATATCCAATTTTTATGGTAAGTTTCTTTAACTTTTCGATTGCTTTTACTTTTGTAGTCGCAGACATCCAAGGCAAAGCATTGATTCTGTTTTCATAAGCCAAAATCACATTTTGAATCATGTTTTTTGCTTTATCTTTTGCTTCAGCAGGAAATAATTTCTCTACATACAATTTTCCTAAAGCTTCGCCGGTTGCATTGTTAATCACTTGCAAAGCCATTTCTTCACGAGGACGTTGTTTTAAAGCACCTGTTAATGTTTTTCCGTAGAAATCAAAATTAGCAGCTTCGATTTGAGTTGTCAATGAAGAAGTTGATCCGTTCAACACACACCATTTCAAATATTCTTTCCACGCTCCTACTTTCTTCTCCGTAAAAGTTTTTTCTAATGCCGCCATATAACGTGGTTGCGTTACATTTACTGAATCTATTTTTGTGATTCCAATTCCTGCGAAATACTTCTCCCATTGAATTGATGGAGTCGTTTTCTTTAAATCGGCAATAGCAGTTGGGTTGTATTGTTTTCTACGATCTCTACGTTCAACACGGTCTAATCTTGGCGCAGACATTTCTATCTCTAATGCCACGATTTGAGCAGCGCTTTCTTTTGCTTTTGCTGGAGATTCTCCAATAAACTGCATCATTCTTGCCACGTGAACCTGATATTTTTCGCGTTTTTCTTTAGAATCTTTATCGTCTGCGTTATAATAATCTTTGTCTGACAATCCTAAACGTCCCGGTCCTAAATTTACAGCATATGCGTTACTGTTTTTAGCATCGGCTCCAATATAAACACCAAAGAAACCAACACCTCCCTGAGTTTCCATTTCTGTTAGGAAGTTTTGCAAATCGGCAACATTTTTTATTGCATCAATTTTTTTCAAAGTAGGCTGAAGCGGTGTAATTCCTCTTTTATTTCTTCCAACAGTATCTAATATAGTATTGAATAAAGCTACTGCTTTACCTTGATCTGTATTTGATTTATATTTTGGATTTTTTGATGCTTCTTTTAAGATCGCAAGCGAATTGTTATCTGTCTTTTGACGTAATTCGTTAAAACTTCCCCATGAATTTCTGTCACTCGGGATTTCTGTTTTGTCTAACCAAGTTCCGTTTACGTAACGAAAAAAGTCCTGCCCCGGACTTACTTTAGTATCCATGTATGAAAGATTGATACCTGGTTCTTTCGGTTTTGCGTCTTGAGCTTGAGCTGCAGTAATTGTGAACATTGCAGAAACAACACAAAACACAGGTTTTCTTAGCTGTTTAATCATTTTAATTTATGGTTTTAGTATATATACAAACATATTGCTATTATTTTGAATTATATGTTAAATTTTACCAATAATTAAGCTAAGGATTATAATATAATTATTGGATGTGTTTTTATATTAAAATAACACTCGATATTATTCAAATAAAAAACGGCGCTAAAATTAGCGCCGTTTTTATTATTTTGTTCTTACCAGATTTTAACTCTCTTTTCTGGTTCGATATACATTTTATCTCCTTTTTTAATTCCAAAGGCTTGATAAAAAGCATCTACGTTCTGAACTGGAACTACTGCTCTGTACATTCCTGGAGAATGCGGATCAGTTTTTACTTGATTTTTAATTGCTTCGTCTCTAGATTTTGTTCTCCAAACTGTAGCCCAAGATATAAAGAAACGTTGCTCTGGTGTAAATCCGTCGATTAAACCTGGATTTCCATGCTTTTTCAAATACAATTGTAAACCATCGTATGCAGCATTAATTCCACCCAAATCTCCAATGTTTTCACCTAAAGTAAATTTACCATCTACGTGAATTCCAGGTAAAGGCTCTAAAGCACTGTATTGATCTGCTAATGCAGTACCAAGTGCCGTAAATTGTTTTAAATCTTCGGCTGTCCACCAATCAACAAGATTTCCATCTGCGTTGTAACGTGCTCCTGAATCATCAAATCCATGAGAAATCTCATGTCCAATAACAGCACCAATTCCACCATAATTTACAGCTTCGTCAGCTTGGTAATTGTAGAAAGGTGGTTGTAAAATTGCAGCAGGGAAAACAATCTCGTTGTAAGACGGGTTGTAATATGCATTTACAGTTTGTGGAGACATTCCCCACTCTGTTTTATCAACTGGTTTGTTTAATTTTTCAATTCCTTTTTTGAAATTCCATTTTGCAAGATTGCGTGAATTTTCAAAATAACTTCCTCCTTCAGCGATACTTTTAATTTCAAGTGCCGAGTAGTCTTTCCACTTATCAGGATAACCAACTTTTATAGTGATTTTATCTAATTTTTCGATCGCTTTTACTTTTGTAGCGGCAGACATCCAAGTTAAATTATTAATACGATTTTTGTACGCCAAAATAACGTTCTGAATCATATCGACTGCTTTTGTTTTTGCTTCAGCAGGAAATACTTTTTCTACATATAATTTACCAAGTGCTTCACCAACGGTATTATTCACAACTTGCAACGCTTTTTCTTCACGTGGCAATTGTTTTACAGCGCCTCTTAATGTTTTGCTATAAAAGTCAAAATTAGCTGTTTCGATATCTGTCGATAATTTTGATGCAGCTGAGTTTAACAAATCCCATTTCAAATATTCTTTCCATTGTGCTACTTTGTTTTCAGTAAAAATAGTTTGTAGAGCTTTCATGTATTTAGGCTCCATTACTACAACTGTATCTAACTTTGCTAACCCAATACCTGTAAAATAAGCATCCCACTTAATTGCCGGTGTTAGCTTTTGAAGTTCAGCAACTGTCATTGGATTATACATCAAACGACTGTCTCTACTTTCAACACGATTTAATCTTGGTTTAGATAGTTCTGTTTCTAAAGCTAAAATTCCAGCTGCATTTTGCTTAGCTTTCTCTGGAGATTCGCCAATAAACTGTAACATCTTTGCTACATGAAGTTCGTACTTTGCACGTTTTTCTTTAGAATCTTTGTCTTGAGAGATATAATAATCTTGGTCTGGCAATCCTAATGAACTTACACCAAGACTTACAGAGTTTTTAGAACTGTTTTTTTCGTCAGCTCCAACATAGATTCCAAAAAAACCAGAACTACCTTCCGGCTCCATTTCAACTAGAAATTTTTGAAGATCTGCAACATTTTTAATTGCATCAATCTTTTTAAAGTAAGGAAGTAATGGTTTTATCCCAGCTTTATTTCTTCCAACTGTATCTAAAATAGTCGAGAATAAATTAACTGCTTTTCCTTGATCTGTATTCGATTTGTACTTTGGATTTTTAGATGCTTCTTTCAAGATAGACATTGCATCTTTGTCTGTTTTTTTGATTAACTCATTAAAACTTCCCCAAGTTGTACGATCACTAGGAATTTCGGTTTTACTCAACCAAGTTCCGTTTACGTATTGAAAAAAGTCCTGACCTGGACTTACTTTTGTATTCATGTACGAAACATTAATACCTGGTTCTTTTGTTGTTGCATTTTGAGCTTTAACTGCAGTTAGTGAAAACATTACAGAAAAGACACAAAATAAGGGTTTAGTAAGCTTTTTATTCATTTTCGAGTGTGTTTTTGTGTATATACAAACGTATTGTTAATATTTGGAACTTTATGTTAAAATTATAGGAATAATTAAGGGCGTTATATTGATGTAAATAATTCGTAACATGTCTTAGAAAAACGCATCAATTAATCGCTTGGTTTACACAATTTATTCCTTCATTTTGCCACGAATTGCACAAATTTTCACGAATTACATTTTCCTGAGCTCACGATAACAATAAAACAACAGTTCGAATTCGCGAAGATTCGTGAAATTCGTGGTGGTAAAAAACAAATACACTTTGTTAAAAAGCGTTATAATTGTGACTTTTAAAATGCTCTTTTCGTATTTTTGCGCCAAATTGTTTTTATGAAATCGCTTCTATACAAATACCGAAAATTCTTTATTGTCTTAATTGTATTTTCGGCTGTAACTATATCTTTATTTTATTCGGCCTTAAAGCCACAAAAAACGTTACCAATCTACAATCCGGCCGATGTAAATCCTGAATTAGTGGATAGCACGGTTCAATACAAAAGTAAGTATCACACCATTGCCGATTTTTCGTTTGTCAATCAAAACGGAGATACAATTACTCAAAAAAACTACGAAGGAAAAATTTATGTTGCTGATTTCTTCTTCACTACTTGTGGATCTATTTGTCCAAAAATGACAACAAATCTAGAAGAAGTTCAAAAAGCCGTTTTAAACAATCCAAAAGTAATGTTGCTTTCGCATACTGTTTTTCCTGAGGTTGACAGTATTCCGGTTCTTAAAGAATACGCCGTAAAACATCATGTTGTAGATAGTAAATGGAACTTGGTTACTGGCGACAAAAAGGAAATTTATACTATGGCCAGAAAATCGTATCTGGCGGTAAAACTAGGACGCCCTGATCAATTGTATGATATGGTCCATACCGAAAATTTTGTTTTAGTAGATCAAAAACGTCGCGTTCGTGGTTTTTATGACGGAACGAATAAAGAAGAAATCAAACGTCTTTTAGAAGACATTAATTTCTTGTCTCAGGAGTAAAATCCCTTATTTTTAGAAAGATTTAGCATTTAGAAAACTGTTAAATACCTTGAAATAAAGAATAATTGTCTATTTTTGCAATCTAAATTCAATCTAAATAAGCTTTGCAAAATACAATTCATACCCTAAAAAAAGGCGAAAAAGCCATTATCAAAGATTTTGATATCGATTTGATTCCTTTAAAATTATTAGAGATGGGATGTTTGCCGGGCAATTTAGTCGAATTACTTCAAATTGCTCCTTTTGGAGACCCATTATATTTAGACATTAATGGTTCACACGTAGCCATTCGTGTTGAAACTGCTCGTGAAATTGAAGTTGAACTTATCAAAACCAATTTGTAATGAGCATTCAAAATATCAATGTTGCCCTTATCGGAAATCCAAATACCGGAAAAACTTCAGTTTTCAATCAGCTTACGGGTTTAAATCAACAAGTTGGAAATTACCCTGGAATTACGGTTGAGAAAAAAATCGGGTTTTGTAAGCTCCCTAACAATATAAAAGCTAACATTCTGGATTTACCAGGAACTTATAGTCTGAACGCCAGTTCTATGGACGAAAGTGTGGTAATCGAGCTTTTGTTAAACAAAAATGACAAATTATATCCTGATGTAGCGGTGGTGGTTACAGATGTTGAAAATCTGAAACGAAATTTACTGATTTACACTCAAATAAAAGACCTTGAAATTCCAACGATTCTTGTTATCAACATGTCTGATCGTATGGAAAGTAAAGGAATTACTTTAGACATTCCTTATCTTGAAGAGAAACTAAAAACCAAAATTGCTTTGGTGAGTTCTCGAAAGGGTTTCGGAATTGAACAATTAAAAGAGCTTATTGTTTCATACAAAACTATTCCGCACGAGCCTTGCTTAAATGCTTCGGTGATTGATGAAAAGTATTTTATGAAATTACAACATGCTTTTCCCAATCAATTATTGTATAAATTATGGTTGGTGATTACGCAAGATGTAAATTTTTCGAATTTAGATCGAAATGAAATCAGAAGTACTTTTACCAAATCACATTCAGAATTAAAGCGTTTACAACAAAAAGAAACGATCAAAAGATATCAGTTTATAAATGATGTTTTAAAAGAAGGTTTAAAAGTTGATACGACTGTAGCTACAGATTTCAGAGCTAAATTAGATCGCGTTTTAACTCACAAGGTTTGGGGATATGTGATTTTCTTAGCGATTTTATTTTTAATTTTCCAATCGATTTTTAGTTGGTCAACTATTCCGATGGATTTCATCGACAGCACTTTTGCTTCTTTAAGTACCTGGGTTGCTAAGGAACTACCAAGTGGAATTCTAACGGATTTACTTTCGCAGGGAATTGTACCCGGAATTGGTGGTGTCATTATATTTATTCCGCAAATTGCCTTTTTGTTTTTGTTTATTTCTATTCTTGAAGAAAGTGGCTACATGAGTCGTGTGGTCTTTTTGATGGACAAAATCATGCGTAAGTTTGGTCTTTCCGGAAAAAGTGTTGTCCCTCTAATTTCAGGAACTGCTTGTGCAATTCCGGCGATTATGGCGACAAGAAATATCGAAAACTGGAAAGAACGCCTTATTACGATCTTGGTAACGCCTTTCACAACTTGTTCTGCAAGATTGCCTGTTTATACTATTATAATTTCGTTAGTTATACCAAATGAGCGAATTTTTGGAATCCTTAATATGCAAGGATTAGCGCTGATGCTGTTGTATTTACTAGGTTTTGTAACAGCAATTCTTTCAGCTTATATCTTAAACAAAATATTAAAAATAAGTGCTAAAACGTATTTCGTAGTCGAAATGCCAAGTTATAAATTACCTCTTTTCAAAAATGTTGGGATCAATGTGGTTGAAAAAACAAAAGCTTTTGTTGTTGGTGCGGGTAAAATCATCCTGGCAATATCTGTAATTTTATGGTTTTTGGCTTCGTACGGACCTGGAAAGGATTTTAATGAGGCTGAATCTATCGTGAAGGAAAGATTTGTTGACACGCCTCTTGATGAAGTTCAATTTGAAAATGAAGTGGCTTCACAAAAATTAGAGAATTCTTATATCGGACTTATGGGTAGGGCTATTGAACCTGTTATTTCTCCTTTGGGTTATGATTGGAAAATTGGAATTGCATTAATTAGTTCATTTGCTGCACGTGAAGTTTTCGTTGGAACACTTGCCACTATTTATAGTGTTGGAGATACTGATAACGAGTCTACTATAAAAAGTAAAATGCAGGAAGAAATAAACCCGCAAACAGGTGAGAAGATCTTTAATTTTGCTTCGGGAATTTCTTTACTGTTGTTTTATGCTTTTGCGATGCAATGTGCCAGTACTTTGGCTATTACTAAAAAAGAAACTAACTCTTGGAAATGGCCTGCTATGCAACTCATTTTAATGAGTGGATTAGCTTATTTTGTAGCGCTATTAGCGTATCAACTTTTAAAATAAACAATCATGTTACAAGAAATTATTGCTTTTGGAATATTACTTATCGCTGTTGGTTATTTGGTCAAAAAGTTCTTTTGGAAATCTAAAAAGAAAAAAGACTGTGGCGATGGTAATTGTGGGTGTTCTTAAGGAAAGGTTCAAAGTTGCAGAGGTTCATAGGGACAAAGGTTTGAAAGGCTTGGACTGCGCTCAGCTTGACATTCTAATTTACACGAACTAAAATAAATATAAACACATAAAAAAATGGCTTCAAAATTTGAAGCCATTTTTATTTACTGAAAACTGAGACTGAGACTGAAAACTTATTTCTCTCCTTCCCACTCTGCGTAAAACTGCGCTAGAAAAACTTCCATGAATCGGTGTCTTTCTGCCGCAATTTGTTTTCCGGTTTCGGTATTCATTTTATCTTTTAGGAGTAATAGCTTTTCGTAAAAATGATTTATCGTTGGAGCATTATTCTTTTTGTATTCTTCTTTGCTCATATTGGTTATTGGTGCAATTTCCGGGTCATGTAAGGTTCTATTTTTAAAACCTCCGTAGTTAAACGCTCTTGCTACTCCAATCGCTCCAATTGCATCTAAACGATCCGCGTCTTGAACGATATCCAATTCTACAGACTTGAACTTCTTTTCAAAATTTCCGCCTTTATATGAGATGTTTTCGATGATATTTACAACATGCTGAATAATATCTTCTGAAACCTTTTCAGATTCTAAAAATAAACGTGCTGTTTTTGGCCCAATTGTTTCGTCTCCGTTATGAAATTTACTATCGGCAATATCATGAAGCAAAGCACCTAACTCTACAACTGTTAAATCGCAATTTGTTCCTTTTGCAATTAAAAGTGCGTTTTTATACACTCGCTCAATATGAAACCAATCGTGTCCACCTTCGGCGTCGCTAAGTTTTTCTTTTACAAAAGTGATTGTTTTGTTTATTAAATCAGAATTATTCATAGTTGTGGTTGGTATTTTCTTGTGTTGAGGATGGCACAAAGATTTAACGAGTTAAACGGGTTTACATAGATTATTTTTTAATTTCTGTTTCTGAAATCTTTATTGAATAAAAAATGTTGATTGTCAAAGCTTTAAATACCTCAACAATCAACAATATGTTTTCAATGCTAAATATCAATTGCAATTACAATATCAATCTAAAATCAGAAATCTGCAATTTACAATCTAGCTGGCTCAACCCATTTAAAGATGTGTGATTCTTGAGGAATAACCATTCTCTCAGAGATTCTTGCCATACGAGCCGGTAATTTCATTAAGTAATCACGTGCTTTTTCAGCTTCATCTGTTAAATTAGAAATTTTATCAATTTCCCATTTATCGATTAATTTTTGCATGATATCAACATAATCGTTTGCTGTATAAACTCCGATACGTTGTGCAGAATCTGAAAATTGTTCAAATGCTGAACTTATTTTTTGACCAGATTCTCTCAAGAAATGAGCTGGCATAACGATTTTTTGTTTCATCATGTATTGAAACGCCAACATCATTTCGCTTGGGTCAACTGCAAAAATACGTGTAACAAATTCGCTATATGCATGGTGATGACGCATTTCGTCACCCGCAATCATTTTACACATTTTAGACAATTTATTATCACCAAATTTCTTAGCCATTTGAGCTACTCTATTGTGCGATACATACGTTGCTAATTCCTGGAAACTCGTGTATACAAAGTTTTTGTATGGGTCAGATCCAGTTCCAATATCAAAACCGTCGTTGATTAAATGCTGTGTTGTCATTTCGATTTCACGCATATTAACACGACCAGACAAATACAAGTATTTATTTAAAAGATCACCATGACGGTTTTCTTCTCCAGTCCATTGCCTGATCCATTTTGACCAGCCATTACCACCATTTTCTATTTGGTTTATACCTTCTACATCCATCAACCAAGATTCGTAAGTTGGTAAAGCTTCTTCGGTAATTGTATCACCAACAAGCGTAACCCAGAAATCATATGGTAATTCTTTAGCAATTTCACGTAATTCTCTAACCTCCTCAAAGAAGTTATCTCCTTCAGAATTAGGCAGAAAATCTGACGGCTGCCAAATTTTTTCTACTGGAATTAAATACTGTTCAACGAAGCTATCCACGTTTTTTTCTAAAAACTGCATTACTTCTAATCTAATGTTTTTTATAGACATTACTTATTTAAGATTGGGATTTAAGTTTTAGTTCTTCACTAAAAACAAAAATCTATTTATACTCGTTTACTCCTTCTACAACTGCTTTCTCCGTCATTTCCATCAAATCTGCAAAATTATAGTCTTTTACTGCCATAGCTTTATGAACGGTAAAGGTAAGGCGATTTCCTAAACCAACCGGAAAAAAACCATATCTTACCATTTTCCATGAATTATTGATACTCACTGGTACTACATATGCTGATGGTGCGTATTTACATAAGATCTTTAAACCATTTTGAGCAAATTCTTTAGGTTTTCCAGTTTTACTTCTTGTTCCTTCAGGAAAAATTACAGCAGATCTTGTGTTTTTTTCAATATATTCAGACAAGCCTTTGATTGTTGGTATAGCCTGTTTTGGATCTTTACGGTCAATTAGCACTGAACCTCCGTGACGTAAATTGTATGACACACTCGGAATTCCGCTACCTAACTCTTTCTTACTTACAAATTTACAATGAAAACGTCTAAAGTACCAAATCATTGCAATGATATCGTACATACTTTGGTGATTTGACACAAAAATAATTGGAACTCCTGTTGGAATGGTTTCTCTATTTTCGATTTTATATGTTGTTCCTACCAAGTTTGTACACTTTAGCAGGAAAAAATTCAAATAATCAACACTTTTTTTATGAGCCTGATAACCAAAAACATTTAGGCAAATCCATTGTATTGGATGAAATACTAGCAAACACAAGCTAAAAACTAGATAGTATATTACTGATATTGGATAGGAAATTATTTTTTGCATGCTTAAAAAATTAATGCCCAAAAGTAATAAATAAATTTTTAGCCGTATAAAAATCGAAAACAATAACTGTTTTTATGGTTTAATTGTACCTTTGTCCTAAAATTTGCAAATTTTTTCTGAATTAAATGAACTTTACTTACCCTAAAAATGAACGCCTAAAGAGCAAAACCACAATTGGTTTACTGTTTTCTGAAGGGAAATCGGCATCTAAATATCCGTTGCGTTTGGTTTACCGTCAAGCGGAAGAAAATTCAGAAGAAAAAATTAAAATTGGCGTTTCGGTATCTAAAAAATACTTTAAGAGAGCGGTTGATCGCAATTATTTCAAACGCGTTTTGCGTGAAACCTATCGTTTGAACAAACATTTGCTTTTAGACAATATTCCACACCCCTATTCTTTGATGTTTTTTTACCAAAGCAAAGACAGATTATCTTACGAAGAAATCAATACCAAAACGATTCAATTGTTCGAGAAATTCTTATCTCAAGTGAATAAAATTGATGATTCTGAAAATAAAACAGAAGCATAAATCTCCAAAAACAAGTTTGTCAATCAAATTATACGAAAAATTATAAAAAAATTGTAGTTTTAGATTTAATTTGAAATAATTATGAAATATATTTTCTTTTTATTCTTTACTGCTTTCACTTTTTCGGGTTGTAGTAAGCATGCTGAAAATGAACCTGTTTATGACACGGCTATTTCGGCAGTAACACTTTCAGCACCAAGTCAGCCAAACGAAGATAAAAACATTATTATTCCTCAAAAAATAATCCGAGAAGCTTATCTTAAGTTTGAAACAGATGACCTGGAAGAAACTTTTAATCAAATTCAAAATGCGATTAAAGCCAACAAAGGAAATATACAAAATGATTCTCAACAAAAAAGTTCCAAAAATATAAGTCGAAATATTGTGGTTCGAATTCCAAGTCAGAATTTTGATTCTTTCTTGCAATCAATCTCAAAAGGGGTTTCTTATTTTGATCAAAAAGACATTTCTTCGGCAAATGTTACCGAACAATATATTGACTTGACTTCAAGATTAAGTACAAAACAAAAGCTTGAAGCGCGTTATATAGAAATATTACAAAAAGCCACGAAAGTAAGTGAGATTCTAGAGATCGAGAAACAAATTTCGGCCATTCGGGAAGAAATCGAAGCAAAACAAGGTCAGCTTAAATACTTGGAAAGCCGTGTTGCCGAAAGTACTGTTACAATCGAATTTTATAAAACCATAGCTCAAAAAGAAGGTGTAAAAACATCTTATGGCTCAAAAATCTGGAGTTCAATTGAATCGGGATTTTATAGTCTTTCGGGATTTTTACTCTGGACTCTTAGCGTTTGGCCATTTATTATAATATTTTGCGTACTCGCCTATTTTATTAGAAAAAGATTTAAAAGAAAAAAAATATAATCATGTATCCTTATTTCAAAAAGAAATTTATCATACCAACTGTTGCGGCAGGATTTTTATTTATTGGAACCAGTTTCAAAGACGACTTTTTTGAGATTGCCAAGCAAATAGAAATTTTTACGACTTTGTTTAAAGCTGTTAATACAAATTATGTCGACGAAACTAATCCGGGTGATTTAATGGACAAAGCCATTAAGAGTATGTTGGGAAGTTTAGATCCTTATACGGTTTACTTTAACGAACAAGATGTTGTTAATTTCAAAATCAATAATACGGGCGAATATACCGGAATTGGTGCTTTGATCTCGAGAAAAAAAGATCGTTTAATTGTTCGTGAGCCTTATAAAAATTATCCTGCAGATAAAGCGGGATTAAAAGCGGGAGATGAAATTATTCAAATTGGTGATGTTATGATTGCCGATTTTAAAGATGACGCTTCGCAATTATTAAAAGGGACAAAAAACACTAAGATCACTATAAAATATGTTCGTCAGGGTAAAACTTTTACAACGGATTTGATTTTAGATGAAGTCGATATTAAATCGGTTCCTTTTTACGGAAAAATTGATGACAAAACGGGTTATATTGTTCTTGCTCACTTTAGCAGAAAGGCTGCCATCGAGGTAAAAGATGCTCTTGAAAAATTAAAAGCGGATGGAGCAAAACAAATTGTGCTTGATTTAAGAGGAAATCCGGGTGGCTTACTTAACGAAGCTATTGATATTTGTAATTTGTTTGTTCCTAAAAATGAAGTTATTGTTACTACGAAATCCAGAATAGAAAAACATAATAATACTTATAAAACGAATAAAGAACCTGTTGATACTGAAATTCCTTTGGCAATTTTAGTAAACGGACGAAGCGCTTCTGCATCTGAAATTGTGTCTGGTGCTTTGCAGGATTTAGATCGTGCGGTGATTTTAGGAAGTCGCAGTTTTGGAAAAGGTTTGGTTCAACGTTCTGTTGATTTAACTTATGGTACACAATTAAAAGTTACGATTTCGAGGTATTATACGCCTTCTGGTCGTTGTATTCAGGCTTTAGATTATGCTCACAAAGATAAAAATGGTGTTGCTCAAAAAACCGATGCTAAGAATTTTAATGCTTTTAAAACCAGAAAAGGAAGAACTGTTTATGACGGTGGTGGTGTTTTACCAGACATTGAATTGGATGAAACTAAAATGAGTCCTATTACGACTGCTTTGATGAAAAACGATGGAATCTTTGATTATGCTACTACGTATTATTACAAAAATCCAAATTTAGGAGATAAAATTCCAACTATTACTGACGCTGATTATACAAGTTTTAAGCAATACTTAAAAGCAAACAAAATTAGTTTTGATACTGAAACTGAAATTGCTTTAAGAAACACTTTGGCTGCTGCTAAAAATGAAAAAATCGATGAAACGATTGCACCTGAATATCAACAATTATTGGCTGCGCTTGAAAAAAGTGAAAGCACTTTATTAGATAAAAATCAAAAAGAGATAAAAGGTCTGATTCAGGAAGAATTGATTAAAAGGTATCAATATCAGGAAGGTTTATATCAATATTACCTTAAAAACAATTCAGAAATTAAGAAAGCTGTTAATGTTTTAAATAATCAAACGGAGTACAAAACAATTTTAAAAATGTAGTTCAAGTTTTAGTATAAAAAAGGCTTTATTGATATTATCAATAAAGCCTTTTTTATATTGCGCATTTAGCATTTGTATCTTACAATCTATAATTGAAATACTATTTTATTATTCTCTAATCATCTCGATATGCGGAATATCATCTTCCAGATACATTTCGCTGGACTGAACAAATCCGTGGCTTTCGTAGAATTTCTTTAAATATAATTGAGCTCCAATTGTAATTGCGTCTTTATCAAAATTAGATTTTATGGCTACAATGGCTTCTCGCATTAAATCATGTCCCCATTTTCTGTCGCGATAATTTGCATCGACTACTACTCTCCCTATCGAAGCATTATCAAAACTAATTCCGGCATCGAATAAACGAACATAAGCGACAATTTTATTATCATATTCACCAATTAGGTGTAATGCTTTCTTGTCTTTACCGTCAAGATCCAAATAAACGCAGTTTTGCTCTAATACAAAGATCTCACTTCTTAGTTTAAGCAAATCATATAACTGATGAACTGTTAGTGCCTCAAAAGGCTTTATTTTCCATTTTAATTCCATTCTACAATATTCTATTCTTAAAATTTATCTTCTATCTACTTTTACGGATTTAATTATGGCTTCTAATTCTAACATTAAATCACGCTCCTGATTGGACGGTGAATAACAAAATCCCTCGATTACCAGAACTCTATTATAGGTTTTATCTACAATTGCATAGTTAATAAAAGGCCCGGCCATAAAATCATTTTTTAATTCCCAAGTACCTTTAGTTTCGTACGCTTTTTTATCGTCTAAGGTTATAGTCGAGAAATAAGGCGCGTATGCTTCTCCGGTAATCATTCTGGTATTGGGTTCGCTCCCTTGGATATAACTACCTATTGAATCTCGCATACGGATAATATTCCCGACTACATCTGAACTTTTTTCAAAACTACGGATTGGAATTTGATAAATAAGCAGACTTGTATTGCCACTTATGATATTTTTTTTGAGCCAAATGAAATTCTTTTTGTGCAACATGTATTCATATCCTGTTGGAATTTGAAGATCAATATGGAACTTGTTTTTTATAACAGCGGGATTTAATAATGATTTGCTGTTGTCTTCTTGTATTTTCTTGATTTCGGTGTCACGGATCGTTTTTATGATTTGTGCCGAATTGAGTTCGATAGTACAAATAATATCATCGACAGATTTTCCGTAAATTCTAAATGTATTGTGTGGTAATGATTTGCTATGTGTAATTTCGAACTTATCTACCGCAGCTTTTTTAACTACTATAATACTTCTACTATCGGTAACGAAACCTTCTAGCAAACGTGCAGGATATTGGTTTATGGTAAATAGAGGTTCTTCTTGCGTGAGTCCTAAAACGGGCGACGCAAATTTATTTCGGATACTGTCTCCTACTTCGCCATACCACAACTGATCGTCTATAATAATAGAAATCGAGTTTGTTTTACCTGATACTGGCTGTGGCTGCTTATCATTCTTTAGACAAGAAATTAATAAAAACGGAAGTAGTAGAAATAAAAAATGGGTTTTATTCATTTTATTAATTTATGAAATAAAACCCAAATTTAGGTAAGATTTTTTATTATCCGTTTATTTTGAGTTTCATTCCGGGTTTAATGTCTCCGTCTTTAATATTGTTCCATTTTTTAATATCTGAAATGGTTACTCCAGGATATTTTTTAGAAATACTATACAACGAATCTCCTTTTTTTACGAAATAATCTTCTCCAAGACTTTTAGGTGAAGTAGCTTTTTTCTTGAACGAATCGATCGAAGAGTTTGAAGCTATAGCGGTTGTTACCGCACTTTCATCAATGATTTCAGGTACTGCTTTAGAAACTATTAATGTTTTTCCTAAACCAATATTATTTGAATTGAGATTATTTAGTTCTTTTAACTCAGCAATAGTCGTACCGAATTTCTTTGCAATGCTTCCTAAATTATCTCCTACAGCTACAACATACTCTTGTGACTGTGCATTGTTTTTGTCTTTATCATCTGTAGAAGCAATTGCTTCTTCTGTTTTCTTCTCAACTGCTAGTGTTGATTTAATGTCTTTAGCTGTTTTTACTGATGGATCAAAATCTGATTTAATCTTTAACGTTCTTCCAAGTGCAACAGCATTTGATTTAAGATTATTCCATTTCTTTATATCAGAAACATTTACATTGTACTTGTCCGCAATTGCTCCTAAATTATCTCCTTTTTGAACTTTATATAGCTGAAGATCTTTGGACAATTCTAACTTTTCTCTTACAATAGGTTTTGCTTTTGGAGCAACTTTCATAGCCAACTGTGCCGGCAATGATTTTGTTTTTGATTGATAGGCTACGTAATTGTAAATTTTATCTTCGTTTGAAACAAAGGTGGCAATTTTATCTTTTGGTAAACGCAAGAAATGCTGTTCTCCTTGATAATATGGCACTACGTTTAATTTGTATGAAGGGTTTAAAAGCTGAATTTGTGATTGTGGCATGTCTAACAAATCTGCAAGTTGCTTGAATGTTACTTCATTCTTCACATTTATTGTATCTGTTTCGAAGTTTTTAACGACTGCTCTTTCAGGGTTTATTCCGTGTTCTTTGTGATATTCAAAAAGGTACATTGTTGCTAAAAAAGCAGGAACATATCCTTGAGTTTCTTTTGGAAGGTAACTACGAATATCCCAATATTTACTTTTTCCGCCAGAACGGCGAATTGCTTTTGTTACATTTCCTGGTCCTGAATTATATGAAGCTAGAACTAGCTCCCAATCACCAAAAATATTATACATTTTGGTCATGTACTCTGAGGCAGCGGCTGTAGCTTTAAGTGGATCGCTACGTTCATCAATATACGAATCTATTTTAAGTGCATATTGTTTTCCTGTTCCGTACATGAATTGCCAAAGACCTGTAGCACCCATTTTAGAAACTGCTTTAGGGTTTAAAGCAGATTCTACAACGGCTAAATACTTTATTTCCAATGGAACGTTTTGTTTAGCAAAAGCGTCCTCAAAAATTGGGAAATAATATTCTGATAAAGCCATTAATCGAGAAAACGATTTTTTACGATTCTTAAGAAATGACTTTATAATATTTTCTAATCCTTGATTGTATTCTATATCAAAAGGCGATTTCTCGTTCATTGCCTGCAAGCGCTGTTTTAGCAATTCTGTAGGCAACTCTTCATCAACGGTAACATCTGTATTGATGGTTTGAATATCTTTTGTTAGATCATCATAGATATCTAAACTTGTTAATTCTTTCATCCAAAGACTATCAACGCGTGTTGCGGCTTCGTCTCTTTTGAATGTACTTTTAACAGAATCTAAATAGGATATCTTTACTTCTGGCTTAATTTCTACATTTGTTTTTACATCTTCTTGTGCGAACATGGACATAGAAAAAAACACCGAAACGACTAATGATATTTTTTTTACAATCATATAACATTTATTTTAACAACCTATAATTCAAACAATTATAGAACATTGATTTTTGCAAACTTAAATAGATTACTGATAAAAACGATGTAAAAAAATGTTAATTGTGATTTTTTAGTCTAAAATCGCTGCGATTCCAGGTAAAACTTTTCCTTCTAACATTTCTAACATTGCCCCGCCACCAGTAGAAACATAGCTCATTTTGTCTTCAAAACCGAACTGTTTTACTGCTGCTACAGAATCTCCTCCTCCAACTAATGAAAATGCTCCATTTTCTGTAGCTTCGGCAATATAATCACCTAAAGCGATAGTTCCTTTTGAGAATGTTTCCATTTCAAAAACTCCTAATGGACCATTCCATAAAATAGTTTTTGACTCTAAAATAACTTTTTTGAAGTTTTCTAAAGATTTAGGACCTGCATCAAGACCTTGCCATCCGTCAGGAATTGCTGTTACATCTACCACTTGTGTATTTGCTGTATTTGAGAAATCATCTGCCGCAATTACATCAACTGGAATGTGAATTTGTACTCCTTTTTCTTTAGCTAATCTCAAAATTTCAAGAGCTAATTCTTGTTTATCATCTTCGCAAATAGAATCTCCAATTTTACCACCTTGTGCTTTAATGAACGTAAAAGTCATTCCACCACCAATGATCATGTGATCTACTTTGTCTAGAATATTTTCGATAACCGTAATTTTTGAAGATACTTTTGAACCTCCAAGAACTGCTGTAACTGGTTTCTCGCTATTTTTTAATACTTTGTTTAAACTTTCTATTTCTTTTGCCAATAGAGTTCCAAAACATTTTTCGGTTGGAAAAAATTGTGCAATGATAGTTGTCGATGCATGTGCTCTGTGTGCTGTTCCAAAAGCATCATTTACATAAATATCTCCTAATGAAGCTAATTCTTTTGCAAAAGCAACATCTCCAGCTTCTTCTTCTGCATGAAAACGTAAATTTTCAAGTAATAGTACTTCTCCTGGTTGTAAATTTTTTGCAGCAGTTTGGGCTACTTCTCCAACACAGTTTTCAGCAAACTTAACTTGAACTCCTAAAATTTCAGAAGCTGTTTTTAAAATATGCTTCAATGAATATTTTTCTTCAACGCCTTTTGGTCTTCCTAAATGCGACATTAAAATTACGCTTCCTCCTTGAGCTAAAATAGCATCAATTGTAGGTTTTGCAGCTTCAATACGTGTAGCATCAGTTACATTAAAATTTTCATCCAATGGTACATTAAAGTCAACACGGATAATTGCTTTTTTATTTTTAAAGTCGAAATCGTTTAAAGTTTTCATTTGATAGTTTTTTAGTTTTTTTTGAAAGAAAAACAAATATAGAACTTTTACAGTAGTAATAAATTTGAAAAATGTAAAAATAAATGAGCTAAAACTACGAAAACGATGTAAACTATAAAAAAAAACAAATTAACTATTAAAAACGCTAAAAAAGCTTACTTAATCATGAACAGGACCTTGAGTACAAGGACAGTTACTAATTGATTGTAGGAAATCGAATCCAATTGTTATGGAGTGTGTTCCTGTATTATAATTTCCAAGGTTGTTGAACATTACCTGATATGAATATCCAAAATAGAATTTAGATTTCATGAAACCAACCATTGGCCCAACTGATAATGGTTTTGGAAATTGGTCGTTTAGGAAACGATATGAAACTCCAATCCAATAATAATCTTCGTAACGATTGTAACGTCTGTACTTGAAGTTGAAATCGGTTGTTGAACGTTTATCACTTGCAAAATATTGGTAATAAAGAGATGGTTCGTATTCGATACGACTGTTTTCTCCGTCTTTAAATGTATATCCTGTATAAACTTGGTAATTGGAAAGTAAATTAGGCTCTACTCCTCTGTATTTGTCGGTGTTTTTTCTTAAAACGTTGTTGGCATTAAAACTTAGATAAAAACCTTTGTTTCTATATAATGCGCTTATATCAAAGTTATTATTGGCATTATAACGATTATCTGTTACAGAAGGGTCTATAACTGGATGTTCTATTGTTGTATCAAATTCGTTGGTATCTATTTTAAACGTGTTAAAATTATAAGAGATACCAAATGAAAGATATTGCTTTGAATAATAATCTAAAATGATGTGATGCGCAAAGGAAACTTTTGCTCCTGTTTGGCGCGTATAACCGTTTTTATCGTTATAAAGTGATATACCAACTCCTGAACGATCTAAAACCCTGAAATCTGCATAAAGCGACTGATTTTCGGGTGCATCTCTAATACCAACCCATTGTGTAAGTCCGTTGGCTCTAATTCTAAGATTATCTCCAATACCGGCAAAGGCTGGTGAAATAACAAACGGGTTGTCTGCCAAATATTGTGTAAATACTGGTAGGTTTAACTCCTGGCTGTAACTTGTTGTTACAGCCATAAGTACTAAAGATAAAATAAACTTTTTCATTGTGATAATTTTTTTAGACAACATCATATGGGGCTATATTTTGTTATCTGTATAAAGTGAAATGTCCTACAAACTCTCTGTCATCTTTCGCATCATTCAATTTAAGAACATACCAGTAATCTCCTGAAGGTAATTCGGCACCATTGTACCTACCATCCCATTTCTGACCGTAGTGGTACTTAGCGATTACACGACCGTATCTGTCAAAAATAGAGAACTCAAGGTTGTTGTAAATATTTGTACAACCAGGACCCCATGATGTATTTGTTGCACCAGATGGAGTAAAGTAATTATCCAGACAAACATCAACGTAAATTGCTGGTACTACCGTTTCGAAAGTACATCCGTTTTTATCTCTAACTATTACTATATATTTTCCAGATTTGTAGATTTTGTATTTGTTAGAAGATGTAAATGGCTCACCGTTGAAACTATATTCGTACGCTGGTGCTCCACCAGATGCTGTTACTGAAATTATATTCAATTCTGCTTGTCCCGGTGTTTCTACAAGTAATAACGGCTCGTATGCTTTTATGTTAAAACTTGTCGTTGGAACTTTACAACCATTTAAATGTCTAGCCACGATAAAGTGATTACCCGGAGCAACATTTGTAAAAATATTACTTGGTTGGAATGGACCTGTATCACTATCTAGTGCATAATCTACTAGTGAAAGATCTGTATTACTTTGATCAACTGTTACTGTAATCATGTTGGTTTGTGCATTGTTTACACAATCGTAATTGATTTCAAAAGTTGGATTCAAAATAACTGCATTGTCCATCATCACATTTAATGTGCTTATACAAGTAGCATCTTTTATGTATACTGTATGTGAACCACCTTTAAGTTTAGTGAAATCGTAATTTGTACCTGTTACTGGTAAATAAGTTCCGTTTTCGTTATCTAGACTTACACTGTAAGGTGGTTTTCCTCCAAAAATTTCAACACTAAATGATCCATCTTTATCGCCATCGCAAATTTCCTGTAAAATTGGTCCTACTACTTTGGCTCCTAAAAGTGGCGGTTCATTAATTTGAAGATCTAATATTTCGAAACATGAATTTTCATCCTGAACTACAACTTTGTACGCTCCTGGTGCTAAACGATCAAATACAAACTTGTCATCAAACATTCCTAAGTTTGGAGAAATTGCATATTTAATTACGCCTGTTCCTCCTGATGCTGTAATCACGATTTTTCCGTCGTTTGCTGCAAAACAAGATGCATCTGTTGCTACAGAACTAACTGTCAATGCTGTGTTAGGCTCATTAATTGTTATTGGAGCAGAGTCATATTGACAATCTCCACTATCTACACGTACTACATAAGTTCCTTGAGGAAGTAAGTCAAAATAACCTGTTGGTTGTGCTGCTCTTACTACTGTTCCAGAATTATTTAATAATGTATAAATGTAATCACCTAAACCTCCAATTCCAGATGCATCTATTGAAGCTGTTGCACTTCCTTTACAATAAACTTTAGCATCTGATAAGTCTAAGTCCAGACTTAATGGTGTTATTGGATTTACTGTAATGTTACCAGAAATTGCTCCAACGCATCCTTTAGAATCTCTAACGTAATATTGGTGATCTCCTATTGCTACAGCAAATGTTGTAGATGATGCAAATCGACCTAAAACTGTTGTAAAGGCTTGATCTGCGCTATATTCATAAGGAGCTGTTCCACCTATTGCACTTAATGTTAGTGTCGCAGCTGTTTTACATGTAATTCTGCTTTCCATAACTAATGTAGGCTCAACTCTTGCTGGCTCACTAATTACAACGTCTGCACTTGGTTGTGAAGTACAATTAAGTCCGTCAACTACCGTTACAGAATATGTTCCTGCAGCTAAACCAGCGAAAACTGGGCTAGTTTGTGCTTCTGAAGAAATAACTGGATTAAGTGACAGATAATTTAAAATATAAGAATAGTTACTTCCCTGACCTCCTGTTGGAAGATCAACTGTAATTTCTCCACTATTATCTCCGTTACACATTAAAGCACTTACTGTTGCACGAGCTGTAACTACTATTTGATCAGGATTTTTTAATGTTACTGTTGCTGTTTGAATACAACCGTTTACATCTTTTACATTTAGAGTGTAGAATCCAGGTGTTAGGCCTTCAAATAATAGTTGAGACGAATACGCAAAACTTACCGGACCTACTAATTCATATTGTAAATCTCCTGCCCATCCACCTTCTGCAATGGCTAAAATTGTTCCATCGTTACCTGGATTACATGAAATTGGTGTGTGAACTTCTTTCAATGTCAATGCCGATGCTGGCCCTTCGATAAAGAAAGTTGTTTCGACATCACAAGTTGGCTTACCGCTTAATCTTGCTTTAACAGTATATGTTCCTGCTAATAAATTAGAGATATTTATTGTTGCGCCTCCTGAATTTCCAGTAACATTAACTGGACCAGTAATAGTGTAATCAAATGCTCCTGCATCATTAGATGGACTAACTTCGTTGTCTACGATAGTTAAATCAACACTTCCTGTTGCGGTTCCAAAACAAACAACATTATTAACATTACTTGCTACTAAGTCAAATGTATTTGGATCGTTAACATAATGAATCATCGTTAATACACATCCTGTACTAGTATTAGTTACTGTAACTAAATAATTTCCTATCGTTAATCCAGGGAAAGCGCCATTATTATTGGTAACATCATAAGTGCTTCCAGCACTAGTTCCTTTTACGTTGTAGCTCAAGACTGGCATAGGTGTCGTTGTTCCTGTTGTGGTAACATTAACCTGAATATCCTGGTCATTAATACAAGTAATTTCTTTAGTTACTGTAATTGCCGATGGAGTTGCAAAATCGATAGCAACGAATGGTTTTATTGTTGCAGTTGTTGTTCCTAAACAACCATTTGTATCATAAACATTGATTACATAGTTACCTCCTAATAAATCTGGTTCGATATAAACCGGATTATCTCCTCTTTGAACTGGAACAGGGTTTCCGTTTTTCAAAAATTCATAAACTTTATAATCATTAGAACCTCCAGATGGCATTCCCACTGTTATTGTTGCATTATTCGTTTTATTTATTGTTGTACATCCAAAATCTAATACATTAGGATTAGGAACAGTGATTGCCAATGGCTCTTCAACGTCAATAGTTTTGTCAACTGGACAACCTTTTCCTGAAGTTACTGTAACTGTATACGTTCCTTTAGGAAGGTTTGTAAATACATTACCCACTAAAACTACTCCAGTTGGAGAAGGATTAATTGCATACGTATAAACTGGATTATTGTTTACTGTTGCTGTTTGAGTAGCCATATTTACAGTAATACTTCCTGTGCTTCCTCCGTTACAAAGTACTTTTGATGGAGTTAAGCTAAAGTCAATCAGCGTATTTGGAGTTTCAAAAACAACTTCTACATCTTTTGTACAATTTGTTCCGGTATCTCTAACACTAAATGTATAAGTTCCTGGAGTCAAACCGCTGAAAACTGGTGTTGGTTGAGAACTTACCCAATTGTCTTTACTGTATTCATAACTTGGTGTTACTGTACCGCCAGATGGAATCAATGTTACTTCACCTTGATTTCCATTACATGTAGGTTTTCCTGTAATATCATATAATAATTTTAATGGCTCTAAAATATTAACTACTCGGGTAACCTCACATTTGTTCTCGTCGCGAACATATACTGTATGATTTCCTGTAGTTTTTACTACCAAAACATTATTTGTACCCCAGCTGTTTCCGTCTAGGCTATACTCTAGATTTGCAGTAAATCCAGTTGCTATTACAGGAATATCGTAAGTACCTGCTGTACTTGGACATTGTGTAGGTATTGCCGAAGTAATACTTGGCATTGGATCTTGTGAAATATTAACTGTCACATGATCGAAACAACCTTGAGCATCTCTGACATATACATCATAAGAATCGAATGCTGGAGATATTTTACTTGTAGCAATTGCTATAGTTGTAAATGGTTTATAATCTCCACTTGCTGGAATTGTTGGTGGCGTTGTTGTAGGTACATATGTGTACATATATCCTGATGTACCGCCAACAATTGTCGTTTCATCAATAGTAAGAACTGCTTTTAAATCATGACAGTTTTGATTCTTAACGCTTACTTTAAATCCACTTAAATCTAAAGGATCTGGCTCAGTAATAATAACTGCATTTGAAGTTGCAGGGCAACTTGGGAAACCAGTTTCTACAATTCTTACCGTATAATTGTTTCCTTCAAGTAATCCAAAAGGAATGACAAATGGATTAGAAGTAGCAGTATCATGAGAACCTGAAGCTCCAGCTACTGCCGTTGCTCCTTTATAAACTGCATAATCATATGTTCCAGAATAATTTAAGATATTAATTTCAATTGCACCCGAAGCATTACCCTTACAATCTACGTTTGCAAAAGTGCTTGCCACAACTTTTACTTTGTCGAAAACTGGAATTTCGTATGAAGTAGATTTTAAACTACATTTTGTATTATTATCCAAAACTTCAAACTCATAATAACTACCTACTGATAAAGCATCATAAGTAAATGTATTTCCTGTAACTGGAATCGGTCCCGCAATTAATGTACCGTCTTTGTATACATTATAAGTAAACGGATTTGGTAGATTACTTCCACCACTGATGGCCACATTTATTTCTTGTTTATTATTAACACAATCCATGTCAGGACCAAAAAGACCAACAACAGAACTTAATTTAGGCAATGGATCTAGTGCCGTAGTCAATGTTGTTGTTTGTATACAACCTTTTGAGTCTTTTACATAAAACGTTGGATTTTGAATACTTCCATTATCCGTCAACTCAAATGTGTATTTATTGTCTACAGGTACACTATTACTTGCAAAATAACGAATACCGTCTATACTGAAAGTATAAGTACCTGTACCTCCTCCGCCAGTAACAACTGCCGTTGTTTTAGTTGGATTTACAGCACAACTAAATGGTACTGCACTAGCTGTAGCAGTTACTGCAACTGGATCTAATATTTCAACATCCACATTTGCTTCGCAATTTAAGTTTGAGGTAACACTTATATTATATTTTCCAGGAGCTAATCCACTAAATACACTAATACCTTGCGTTTTGGCTGGACCAGCTGGTAACGTTGGTGTAAGCGTATAATTATAACTATCGCTATTATTTACTGGTCTTAAATTTACAGTAATAGTACCGTTGTTATTTGTTCCTTGTGGAGCATTACAATCTACTGGTGTAATATCAATATCTGTTATTAACAAATCTACCGGAGTTGGCGGATTCATAACAACTTCGTTTGTAATTACATAAGAACAATTTCTCGCATCATAAACTACGATTTCATAGTTTCCTGAATCTGTAGACGGAACTGTATAATAAGCAGTGTCTAATCCTGCTGGGAATGCTATTGGTGCAGATACTACGCCAGCAGGATTCTTAACGGTATAAGTATAAGAACCATAACCACCTACAGCGATAATTTTAATAGTTCCATCAACTGTAGTACCTGTACAAAAAATATCTTTCTCGTTTGTTGCTGAAGCAAAAAGTTGAGATTTGATATCTGCTTTTACAGAAACTAAAGATTGACATCCGTAAGCATCTTTTACAAAAACATCATAACTTCCAGGAGATAAATTACTAAAGGTATAAGTATCATCTGGTAAAGGCAAAGTATTACTTGGCAAGAATGTATCACCATTATCAATACTGAAAAGGTAAGGACCTACTCCTAATGAAGCTTTTACTACCAATGTTGCCTTATTTGTACTATCATAACAATAGTCAGATGTTGCAGTAATAGTCGCTATTGGAGGAGTTGGAAGAACTAAAGTAAATGAGTCTGTATCGACACAACCATTAGCATCTTTAACAGATACTCCATAAGGTCCATCAAGTCTAAGGTTTACAAAAATACCATCATTGTTAACGATTGCAGGACCCGATGGAGGTGTAAGTGTATAAACATTATTACCCCATCCGCCTTGAGCGGTAACTGTAACTGAACCATCAGTTGAACAACCTAACGGTGTAACATCTAAAGGATCTAAATTTAAAGAAACTGCTGGCTCTTTTATAATTACAGCAGTTGAAGTTGTATTACAGTTTGGGTAAGCTTGTTCTACAACTTTAACTGTATAATTTGTTCCTTCGCCCAATCCGAATGGAATTATGAACGGATTTGAAGTTGCTGTATCATGAGATCCGGCAGATCCTGCTACAGCAGTTGCTCCATCAAAAACTTCATATGTATATGGTCCTGAATAACCTGATACAGTAATTTGAATACTTCCGTTTTTCTCCAATTTACATTGAACATCTGCAACTGTAGTAGCTACTACATTGATAGCATCAAATAATGGCACGTTGTATAAATTGCTCAAAATTTGGCAACCAGTTACATTATCTGTTATTCTAAATCTATAAGTCGCACCAGCTGTTGTGGCAGGATAGTTAATAGTCAGTGATGTTGAAGATGCCGAAATAAGTGAATATGGAGTAGCGTTTACAGAAACTTCATATTTCAAATTAGTTGGTACTGAACCTCCTACTACAGTAACCTCAATTAACTCTTGATTGTTTAAACAATCAATTTGAGAACCTGGAAGAATAGATCTTTTCGCAATTGCAGATATTAATTTTGGTAACGGTTGCAATGCTGTTGTCAGAGTTGTTGTTTGTACACATCCATTTGAATCTTTTAACCAATAAGTCGGATTTTGCACGCTTCCTGTATCTCCTATTTCAAAAGTATATTTATTATCTGCTGGTGTACTGTTACTTGGAAAGTAGTCTGTTCCATTTTTACTAAAATTATAACTTCCGGTACCACCTAAACCTGTCACAACAACTTTAGTTATAGCTGGATCTATTGCACAACTAAATGGTGTTGCAACTGCACTAGCGACAACTGCAAGTGGAGCTGGTACATTTACACGTACTGTATTATCACAACCTCTTCCAGATTTAACAGTTACATCATAATCTCCTGCACTTAATCCTGTAAATACATTATTATTAACTTGTGTTTTGGTACCTACTGCTGGTAAAACAGCTGTTATTGTATACGTATAATCAGGGTTATTATTACTAGTTTTTAAATTTACAGTAAGTGTTCCGTTATCACTTGTTCCTTGTGCACCAGTACAATCTACAGGAGTAGTACTTATATCTGTTGCTTCCAAATCTACAAGTGTTGGAAGTACTAAATCAACAGTCGTTGATCTTGTACATGTTGTAGTAAGATCTTTAACTGTAATCTTATAATTTCCTGCTCCAATGCCTACAAATTTAGGGTCATTGTTTTGTACAATATTTGTAATCGCAGGCAATGAAGTCTTTTCTAAAGTATATTCTAAATTGTTTGGCAAAGCACCTCCTGTCACAACAGCAGTAATTTCACCTTTTGTATCCTCACAGTTAGGAGGAGTTGTGAAGCTTGCTTTGATAGTAAGAGGCTCAGCAATAAAAGGTAAATTTACTGTGTTACCACATCCGTTAAAATCTTTAATCTTTATAGTATGATTTCCTGACGAAAGATTTGGAATAGAGAATTTAGCCGAAGGTATTTGAACAAATCCTGTATTGTCTAAATTATAATAATGAGTACCAATACCTGTTGTTGTTAACTCAACATCGATAGCAAAAGAACCTTCATTAGCACAAAAACTGTTTACTACAGCAGTTATAAAAGGTTCTGCATCTAATTTTACTTCTACAAATGCATTCTGAATACAACCATTTGCATCTCTTACATACACGATATAATGACCAAATTCTTTATTGAAAGTATTACTAGTTTGAGTAGCTACATCAAACGCTGTCGTGAAAGTTGTTTCATCTGTAGGATCCGGATCTGCAGCGTCAATTGCTCCTAATGTGCCTGTATCAGGATAAATTTGATACAAATAAGGATGCGCTGTTATCCCTAATGCTACATCTGCAGCTCTAACAGTTCCTCCTTTAGCAAATGCTTCAACTAAACCTTTATTCAATCCGCAATTATCATTTACATTAGATTTAGCCTCTAGCCCTAATGGAACAACAGATTGCGATATTGTAAATGGTTTTGATGAATTTATACAAACCGTAGTTCCCGCAAGATCTTGTTCTGTAAATAAAATATAATAAGTACCTGGTTTAAGAGGTCCTACGTTATTTGCACCTTTAAGTGGTAAAACCACCGTTCCGCTTACCGCTGGAGAAACCAACGTATTGGTTAGCGAATTGTAAATTTCATATTTAACTTTTTCTGTACCAGCTTGCACTTTATCAAAAGTGAAGGAAACATTTCCATTCCCCAATCCTGTACACGTTACATTTGCTGATTTTACATCACTTTCTAATGTAGATGCTGTTTCTGTAGCAACTTCTGCCTGTTTGAAGTAATAACATTTCGTTGTATCATCATAAACAATAAACGAATAGATTACCCCCGGATTTAGATTATTAAACGTTGATTGTAATAAAAGTGGATCTCCTGGTAAGGCTGGAGGAGCAACAGCATCTGCTTTTTGATATAATGCAGAATATGTTGCATAATCATATTTATTTGGATCTAATGGATCTAATGGATATTTGGCAAAATAATAAGGCCCACCAGCTATTTTTGGTTTAGCCGTTACGATTAGGCTTGCAGTGGTACATGATGGAGTTCCAGGTGCCACTACAATCTCCATTTCATCTACTGGAGATGCCATGTTTACTTTCTTTGTAACTGAACAACCATTTATATCAGAAACTGTTAATTCGTAAGAACCAAAATTTAAGATTTGAAATGTGTGGTTTTCATTTCCAGTAGCATTATAAACTTGAGTTGGGCTGGTGTTACTTGTCAAAGTATAAACATAACCTGATGCCGCAGGAGCAGCGTTCTTCGAACCTCCTGTTAATAATGTTACTGCAATAGAACCAAAAGTAGTACCTGTAGTACCACCAATACACGTAATTTGAGTATCAACTAATTTAAAATCAATTTTAGTTGGTTCTTCAATTTTAGCGATTTCATCTGAAAAACAACCTTTACTATCTGTAACTCTAATTTTATAGTCTCCTGCTGGTAATCCAGTTGTTTTTGAGCCATAATCAACATCAGCAGTTGCAGGAACTAAAGCCGAATTGTCTTTTACAACCTTTGTAACATAAGGACCTATTCCTTTACTTTGATCAATGGCTACAGTTATAGAACCTCTTGCATCTCCATTACATAAAATAGTAGAGTTTGGAGTAGCTGTAAATACAGGTTTTGTTTTTGCTGCTACATTTACTGTAGAAGTTAGACTACACTTAGTGGTAGAAGCATCTTTTAAAGTAAATATATAAGTGGTGTTTAACGATGCATTTGCAGCATCTGGATCTGTGTACAAAAATGTTGTCCCTATTACCGTTCTAACAGTTGCATCTAACACACCATTTGTAGTTACAGTATACGTATAAGGTGTTTTTCCTCCTGAAACTGTACCTTTAATTTCGGTATTCTGACCATTACAATCTGCTGCTATATTCAAATCAGCATTAAATTTTAATTCTGTTTCAATCGTTTGTGCAGCTAATGTTAAAATACAACCTGTAGTAATATCTTTTACCTTTACAATATAAGAACCTGGATTTAAATTACTAAAAGTACCGCTTACCTGATAATTTCCATCATTTATATTATATCTGTACGATGGCGACGTAGCAGCTGGAGTTACAACTATTTCTGCTTTTCCAGTTTCATCAAAACACAAATCTGAAGCAACCAGATCAATACTTGCATCTGGTTGTACTGGTGCATCAACATCAAAAGTATCTGTAATAGTACATCCTGTTCCACTTAAATCTGTAACAGAGATACCGTACGTTCCTGACTGAGTCAAATTGTTAAATGTTGAATTCGATTGCGGTCCTACTTTAGTACCATTTGGCAATGTAAGTGTGTATCTGTTATTACCCCATCCACCAACAGTATTGATAACTACTTTACCATTATTAGGCGAACAAGTAATAGCTGTTATTGTAGGTAATATAAATGCAAGTTTTACTGTCGCTTCTTTTACTCCTATGGTTTTTGAAGCTGTACATTTAGTTCCCGGGTTTGTAATTGTAATAGTATAAGTTTCTGCCGGTAAACCTGTATAATCGATCACATTTAATGTTTGGGTAGATTGAATTATAGGTACAAGTACGTTTGCACTATTTCTAAGCTCATATGAAAATGCTCCAGAATTACCTGAAACTGTAAAGGTAAGTTTACCATCAGATGATCCTTGACAAACTACATTCGAAACTAATGAACCGTCTACCAAAACTGGTAATGGTTTATCAATTGTAAATTCTCCCTCAGTGGTACATTTATTATTATCGGTAACTTTAAAATAGTATTTACCTGGTGCCAAACCATTAAAAGTATGATCCTGCGTAAGAATATTAGTTGCTACTGGAGTTGGTGGTGTAACTGCTGCATCTGTATCTGTTATTTCAAATTTAAATGGAGGAACACCTTTATCTACTTTTACTGTTAAACTAGTTTTATCAGAACCCGGCGCACAAGTAACCGCTACTGGTGCATCAAATGTCATGTTCTGTGGTGCATCTAATGCCTTAATATCTGGCGAATCAACCACGGTAAATGGACAGTTATTGGCATCATATACCACAACACTAACAGGACCTGAAGTAGTTGTTGTATACGTATTTGAACTTACAGCTGGTAATACACCATTATAACTGTATAAATATTTATTAGGACCCGTAAATGGCGTTCCTGGTTTATCAATTGTTACAGTAATTGTTGCCGATTGTGGTGCATTTAAAGCTCCACAAGTTAATGGAATTGTAACATCTGCATGAGCTGTTAATTCTGTTGGATTCGTTAGTGTTTTTGAAACTACAACAAAACATTTTTTAGAGTCAGTAACTCTAATCCAATAAGTTCCGGCACCAACATTACTAAGTTTATTTGTTAGCATTGTACTAAAACCAGTTGTTGCAGAAGTAGTTGAAACTTCATAAGAATAAGGCGATAGACCTAAACTTGCCGTTACTACAATTGAACCATCAGTTCCGTTATAACACTTAGGATTTGTTGGTGTAGCAATAGCCGTAGGTGTTTCTTTTACATTAATTACTCTCGAAACAATAGTAGTACAACCTTTTTTATCTGTAATTTCAAAATAATGAGTTCCAGAAGCTCCAGTATCGAAAGTAAATTTATTTGATCCTGCAGCAACATCAGTATATGCTTCTGTTGTAAAAACTCCTGATGTATTATGTCTGTATTTATAATCCGGATATCCGTCTAGAATTGTTACCTCAATTGATGCATCCGAAGAAGCTGGCGCTACATCACAATCTAGATCTGCAAGTAATTTAGTTGAAGCTGAAATTGGAATAGCAATAATTTCTTCATCTAAATCTATAAAACATCCCGTAGATGTGTCTGTAACTCTAATCGTATATTTTCCAGGTGTTAATCCTGAGAAAGTTCCATCAGCTTTTGCTGTACCTTTGTTAATGCTATACGTGTAATTTGTTTGTGTATTAGGATTTACTTTTAAAGTTGCTCCACTTCCACCAGCACAGTAAACCGAAGATCCATCAATACTTGCTATTGGTTTTACTTCAGGGTTAATTGTAAAATCTGTACCAGCTACATTACATCCTGTACCATCGGTCACAGAAACACTATAAGTTCCTGCCACTAAGTTTTTAAACAGATTGTCATTCGTTTGATTAATTGCTGTTCCAACAACTGGTGTTTTTTGTGTAACAGTGTATGTATAAGTTCCTGATCCTCCTACAGCATTAATTTTTGCTGTTCCTAAAACCTTACAGGTAACATGTGTAAGATCTGACGGATTTAATTTTAATGCAGATGCCGGGCCTGCTACTGTTACCTTTTCTATAACTATACATTTTGTAACTGAATTTGTAACGGCAATAGTATGTAAACCTGCACCTAATCCAGAAACAGTAATATCAAAAGGATCGGTAGTCGAAGTACCCGATCCTGTTATTGGTGGTGTTGTATCTACTGAATATGAGTAACTTGTACCTACAGCAATTCCGCTAACCGTAAATGTAGCAGAACCATCAGAAGCGCCAAAACATTTTATACTAGTTGGAGTACCTACTACTGTAAAGACTTTAGGCAAATCAATTAAATGCGTTTTTTCAAACGTACATTTATTAGCATCTCTTACTTCAAATTTATAAGTAATATCAGCTTTGATATTATCGAATACGTTACTTAGTTGGAATGGTGTCGCGGTTGGCGAAACAATTCTATATTCTAAACCTGTAGTTGAAACAGGAACATTAGCAGCGTTCACCACATTTGTAATTGTAACACTTCCTGTATTATTTGGACAGGTAGCATCAGTCGTTGTAGTGATCGTCATTCCTTTTGGAGGATTCAAATCTACAATAGTCAATTTTGGTGTTGTTGTAAATGTACATGAATTACTATCCGTAATAGTTACCGTGTAATCTCCTGCTACAGAAATATTATTAAAAACCTTTGTAGGCTGAGTAATTAATGCAACTCCATCTCTATTCAAAGTGTACTTGTAAACACCATTTCCACCTGTTACTACAGCACCTACGGTTATTGTTGCAGGGTCTAGACAAGTGTAAGCAGTTGTTATTGTTGCAGTACCACTAATTGGATTTGGCGCCACTAAAGTGACTTTTATACTTTTTGTACATCTATTGTCGTCTTTTACATAAAAAGTATATTCTACTCCTGCACTAAGACCTGTATAATATGAAGTATCATCATAAAAAATTCCATCTCTACTGTAAGTAAATTTGCCAGTTCCTCCACCTGGTTTCAATAATATTGTTCCGTCTGAAGAACCACTACATTTTGGATTTACATCTGTTGAAGATAATGTAATAGGAACTAATGCATTAATTTTAGCATCACTAGTTGTTGTACAATTATTTCCATCTTTTATTGTAAAAGTATAATCACCAGACACTGCTGTTGTGTATGTAAAGGTATTTCCTGTTATAGTAGGTGGCACCAAAGTTCCTGTTTTATCTCCAGTAGTAATTGTTACTGAAAATGGTGCTTTACCGCCTTCGATTGTTCCTGTAATTACTGCAAGATTTGCTGGTGCAGGATCACAATCAAGTGGACTTGTAACTGGAGTTGCTGCAAGTAATTGAGCGGTTATGACTTGAGTAACTGGATCTACAGAGGTACATCCATAACTATCTGTAACTAAAAATTCGTAAGTTCCTTCGTTTAAAGCTTTATAAGTAAAATTAGGTCCGGTAAATGTTGCGCTTGGTCCGCTTGGTGTACCTCCATTATATCTTACAGTATAGGTATAGTCTGGTACTCCATCTGTAACTTTTATTGTAATATTTGTTCCTGTATTTTTATCAAAACAAACACTTGACGGAACAATTTCTAATTTTGGTTTAACTGGGGCAACAATATCTACAGATGCCAAAACTTCTGTCTGACATTCATTTAAATCTTTGGCTACAACTTTATAATTTCCCGTTTTTTTAATATCAAGAAATGTATCAGAATCTTGAAAAGCTTTTACAACTGTTACACCATCCGTTTCTCTTAATTCATATTGATAACCAGGAGTTCCATCACTAGCTTTAGCCTTAATAATTGCTCCACCAGAACATTTTAATACTTGATCTACCCAAGCATCTACTTTTAATTTTTTTGGAGATTTAATTTCCTGCGCTACCGGAAAAACACAGCTACCAGCTTTATCATCATAACGAATACTTATGTTATAAATTTTACTTGGTAAATTTTTCAAAGTTATACTACCACTTGTAGCAGCTGGAACCGGAATTACTGTTTGCCATCCAGCAGGATCTCCTGTTACTAAATATTGGAATCCTTTTGTCGCATCAAAATTTTTGGCAGATAATGTAATTTCTCCATTTTGCTCACCACTACATCTTACATCTTTGTATCCTGTAATACCCGCAGAGAAAGCCTTACTTCCATCAACAAATATTGGAAAATTAGCTACAGTGTTACATGCTTTTGGCATTTGAGTAACAACTAAATCATCAACTGCAAAGTCAATACCATTTACCTGAGATAGCTCTAATCGCAGTACAAAATCCAAACTCGTATTATTACCTGGATCAATAGTTCTTGTATACGGTACCCAACCTTCTGTTTTTGGTATTTTACCTGTAGATTGGGACGATAATGCTACTCCAGAACCATTTTGTAATTCGACAGTAAGTGAAGCATCTGGTTGAGTATTAGTTTTTATAAGTAAATTGGTAGCAACAAAGGTAACTTTGATTGGTACATTTGGAATAATGTCGTTAATGGTTTTTCTATAAAGAACGGCATTATTAGGGATTGCATTTCCTGCATCGACTGCCAAAAACCTTCCGTTTGAGTTCGTCCCTTTGCTCGTATTATCTTTAGGACTCCACCATCCACCGTAAGGATTGTTTTTTAATGAATTGGTAACTGTATATTCCCCATTACCAAATAACTTATTGTTATTACATTTTGTTGCTTCTACCTGTCTTTCCCAACAAAAATTAGGATTAATTCCAGGTGAGCTAACGTCTGGTCCTGAACCAAAAGTTTCGTTTAGCAAAACACTTTCAGTAGGAACACTTACTACATTATAGCTTACTGATATGGTATGATCTCCTTGTGGTACGTTTTTAAAAATATTTGTTGGTGTACTAGTATTAAGAACACCATCCATAAAATAATCATAAGTAAATTGAGGACTTCCACTTCCGCTATTTGTAACGGTTACAGTAGTTGTTGCCGATCCATCGCAATTAAAAACCGGATCATCAACCTTTATTGTTGGTGCATCAGGTTTTGTTAATAATGTTATCGCTGGTAATGGAATTTCGCATTTTGCATCTTTGATATAAAATACATGTTTTCCCGGATCAACATAAGCTTCTTTGTCGGTTGTCCAAGTTTTTCTATCATCATAACTATATTGATAAGGCCCATTAACTCCTGTAATAGGAACTCCACCTTCAGCATTCGTAATTCTAACTTTTCCCTGAAGTGTGTTTGGTGCAATACCACAACCAGATAATTCTGCAACTCCCACAGATGCTGTCAAAGCAGTTGTTAGTCCTATTGCAATAGGAAAATCTGGATCTGTACATGTAGTACCTGATTTAGTATACTTAACACTTACAATATAATTTTCAGGAGGAACATTACTATAATCCCTATTTCCTGTAATACCTGTAAGCGCCATTTTGTCATAAGTTAATAACGTATAGCTGTTTTCTCCAAGTAATCTGGTTTCAATAGTATATCCTTTATTATCCGTAACATTGATCGTAATTTTTCCATTAGGATTAGCACAATCTCCATCTGTTTTACTAACCGTATAAGTAGGTTTATTTACATCAGGAACAGGAATTGTTTTTTCGACAGCACAACCATTTGCATCTTCAATACGAATTAAATAACTTCCTGAAAGAACTGTTGTTATAACATTATTAGCATTTTGAAAAAATGGCGCACTATTTATACTTACTAAATATCTGTAAGGGGTTGTTCCTCCTCCGGTACCAACAGTAATAGTCCCCGGATTACATGGAGACAATGCTTTAGTAATTACAGGATTCGATGTTAATTGTGCAGGTGCATTTGGTATAATTACACTCGTTTTATTATCAACTACACATTTTGTTTCTTGAATCACGGTTTCAACTCTGTAGGTACCAGGATCTAGATCTTTAAATGTGTATTCTAATTCCTTACCTACTTCTACATCATAAAATGCTAAACGAGTTGTACTACTTGCTGGCTTATATACATTAAAAGTGTAGGCTTTGCTATTATCGTTTTTAATTACTTTTATACTTCCTTTTCCATTAAAACATCTTGGCGCAACCACTTCTGTAGTGACTGCTAATGTTACACTTTTAATATCTTGATTTAAAACCTTAAATTCACATGAACCAACTACATCTTTTATTCTAATAAATGCTGTGTAATTACCCGGAGTCATTGTTGTAAAAGTATTGTTTACATCCCAACTTCCTGGAGCTCCTGTTGTAGTAAAACTATATTCATATCCGCTTCCAAATCCACCAACAGTGATTTTACCGGGAATTTGGCAAGTTCCGCTGGCATTTTTAATAATATCGCTTTTGGTAATAGCGGTAGGTATTAAAGTATTTTGATAAACATTAAAATAAAAAGTATAAGGATTTCCAGCATTGTCTATGATCTTAATTCTAAATTGACCTGCTGAATTTGCCAAATAATCTTTTCCTTCGGCTACTTTTACCCAACACGATGGCGATGCATTATCGTTAGCACAATCACTATTTGAAACTGTTACACAACTACCTCCGGATATAAATCTTTCCCAAATAATAGATTTCGCATCTGTTATTTTAGTATCGATTGGGCGAGAATCATTTCCTCCACACAAGAATAATTTTGGCAATTTTTTTCCATCATTTGGACATTCTGCTACTTGTCCCGCATAAGGTAATTGTGCATATGGAATTACTGGATTTTCAAGTACTGCAGCACTACTAACTTTATTTGTGTCATCATTAGTATAAGTACCAAACTGCTCATTTGATGCAAAACTGCCCATTAAAAACTTTTCGGTTCTTAATCCTTGGTTAGTCCTGTCAACATTTGACACCAAATTTTGAGAGTAGGAAATAATGCTCTGCAAGAAAATCAAAGACATTAATCCAAATTTTAGAATAGTAGGGTTTTTCATAACAATCACTTTTTAGCTTCATTCTATACTTTAAGGGGCTTTAAAGCATAGAATTTTCGGCTTTTTTAAATATTTATCTTATAGGCATTTTTTAAAAAAATGCCTTTTATTTTATTATATATCTCTTAATTCTCAACTTTTACAATGGCCATTTTTCCGTTATATGGCTTGCTTCCTTTTGCTTCTAATGCTTTAGTTGCTTCTGGTAAGCCATCAAATTTCTGGTAGTAGATGTAATACTTACTTGTTGTTACGTTGTAAAAGAAATTAACATCTGTACGACCTGCAGCCACTGCTTTTGCCAGGAATTGATCACGTTTTTCAGCACTGCTGTGAACCGCAATAATTAAATAATAACCATTATCCGAATTTTTAATATTCTTGATAATTTGCATATTCGATTGATCTTCACCAAAATCAAAATCACTTGCGGTTAATGGTGTACTGCTTAATTTTGTTGTTTCCTTGATACGTTTAAGAGCAGCAACGTCCTGTGCATATCTTCCTTGATCATTTTCGTAAGCAGCACGTTTAATTCTACGTTTCTTTTCGATTTCAGTTTCTGCTTTAATGCGTTCTAAATTCGAAATTAATACCGCGCTGTCTTGTTCCATTTTCAATTGAGCAGCTTTTAACTCGTTGATTTTTTCAAGATAAGCTTTGTTTAAAGCATCGTTTTTATTCGGGAATTTTTTAAGTCTTTCGTTATACAAATCAGTCAACTTCGTGATTTCATCTTTCTGAGCTTTGTTCGCTTCAGCAAGTTGTGCTTTCAAAGCTTCTAATTGACTGTTTTCTGCCGCAACACTTTTAAATGGTTTTGGCTCTTTGTAAATTCCTTTTTCACTTAAATCATTCTCTTCTCTTAAGTCATTCAAATCTCTTTGTTTATTAGCCACAGTTGTATTAAACTGCGATAATAAATCCTTTTGAATTTTACTTCCGGTTTCAATTGAGAACGTTAAGTTATCAATCGCTTTTGCACTATCGTCTTTTGGAGCTGAAGCGGCTTTTGCTGCGGCATCGGCAGCTAATTTTGCATCTGCTAATAATTTAGCTTCGCGTGCTTCTTCGGCAAGTCTTAATTGTCTAATTTCTTCTTCAGCTTTTAATTTTTCGGTTGCTTCTGCGTCCGCTTTGGCTCTTTGATCTGCCAATAACTTAGCTTGCGCCGCTTGCATGTCTGCTTTTGCTTTAGCATCGGCAGCCAGTTTTGCTTGTAAAGCTTCTGCATCAGCTTTGGCTTTTGTATCTGCAGCTAATTTTGCTTGTAAGGCTTCAGCATCGGCTTTGGCTTTAGCATCGGCAGCTAATTTTGCTTGAAGTGCTTGAGCATCAACTCTAGCTTTTTCTTCAGCAACTTGTCTTGCTTTTAACGCCTCAGCATCAGCTTTGGCTTTAGCGTCAGCAGCTAATTTCGCTTGCAATGCGTCTGCATCGGCTTTTGCTTTGGCATCAGCAGCTAATTTTGCTTTAAGTGCATCTGCGTCAGCTTTGGCTTTAGCATCTGCTGCTAGTTTAGCTTTTAGGGCGTCTGCGTCAGCTTTTGCTTTAGCATCTGCAGCTAGTTTAGCTTTTAGGGCGTCTGCATCGGCTTTTGCTTTAGCATCTGCTGCTAATTTAGCAACGCGAGCATCTTCTGCTTCTTTTAATTGTTTTGCTTCGGCATCTGCCTTGGCTTTAGCAGTAGCTTCTGCATCTGCTTTTACTCTAGCATCAGCTATTAATTTTGCTTGCAAAGCTTCCATATCCGCTTTTGCTTTTGCATCGGCAGCTAATTTTGCCTGAAGAGCTTCTGCATCAGCTTTCGCTTTAGCATCTGCCGCTAATTTTGCTTGCAGTGCTTCTGCATCAGCTTTAGCTTTGGCATCTGCCGCTAATTTTGCCTGTAATGCTTGCGCATCGGCTTTTGCTCTAGCATCTGCAACTAATTTTGCTTGTAGTGCTTCTGCATCGGCTTTCGCTTTAGCATCTGCGGCTAGTTTTGCTTGTAATGCTTCTGCATCAGCTTTCGCTTTGGCATCGGCAGCTAATTTTGCTTGTAGTGCTTCGGCATCGGCTTTAGCTTTGGCATCAGCAGCTAATTTTATTTTTAGAGCTTCAGCATCCGCTTTCGCTTTTGCATCTGCAGCTATTCTTGCTTGTCTTGCTTCAGCATCAGCTTTCGCTTTAGCATCGGCAGCTAGTTTTTCTTTTAATGCAGCATCTTCGGCAGCTTTTGCTTTTGCATCGGCAGCTAACTTCGCTTTATTAGCAGCATCTATACTTGCTTTTGTTTTTGCAGCAGCAGCAGCAGCGACTTTTGCATCTGCAGCCAATCTCGCCTGAAGAGCATCTGAATCGGCTTTCGCTTTCGCATCTGCAGCTAAAATCGATTGTAAATCTGCAGCTTCAGCTTTTGCTTTTGCATCGGCTTTACGTTTTGCTTCTGCAGCATCTGCTTTCGTTTTAGCATCAGCAGCTAACTTAATTTTCAACGCTTCTGCATCAGCTTTAGCTTTTGCATCAGCAGCTAGTTTTACTTTTAAAGCTTCGGCATCGGCCTTTGCTTTATCAGCAGCTAATTGTGCTTGTGTTTTTTGTGGTGCTGGTTTGCTTGCAGCAACTTTAGCTTTATTGGCTTCTGCATCCGCTTTCGCTTTTGCATCTGCAGCTAGTTTAACTTTCAAAGCTTCGGCATCAGCTCTTGCTTTATCTGCCGCTAATTGTGCTTGTGTTTTTTGTGGTGCTGGTTTACTTGCAGCAACTGGTTTTGCTTTTGCATTGGCTTGTGCATCGGCTTTGGCTTTAGCATCTGCCGCTAACTTAATCTTTAAGGCTTCAGCATCTGCCTTAGCTTTATTGTCAGCTTCTAATTTTGCTTTTGCAGCGGCTTCGGCATCAGCTTTTACTTTTTCTGCTGCAGCAAGTCTTATTTTAATTGCTTCAGCATCGGCTTTTGCTTTTGCTTCGGCAGCTAGTCTAGCTGTTTCGGCACCACTTACTCTGGTTATTGGAGCACTTGTCGTTTTCTTAGCTGGAACTGCTTTTGGTTTTGCAGGATCAATTAATGAACCTTCTTCGTCATCACCGTAGTAATAATTTTTGTTTTTGAATTTGTAAGCAATAGCAAATTCATGAGAACCTCCCATATTGGTAAAGTTACCCATGCCTCTTTCGTAGTTATATTCTATGGCAATACTTGGAGAGATATTTATTCCCAGACCTGCAGAAACTCCGTACAACGAATTGTATCCTGCTTGTGCCCAAACTCCTTTCGGAATTGTGATCATGGCTAATCCGGAAATTATGGTTTTGTCTTGTTTAATTTCTGTTTTTACAATTCCAGAAAATTTACTTCTGTCAAAAAAACCATAACTATCAATGTATCCTGTATACATTGCGTGTAATTCTATCGCTCTTTCCGGGTCTTTTTTTACAATTCCTGATCCAAAATTGTAAAGTATTAAATTGTTTACGGATAAACCGAAATCAAGAAAAGCTGTTCCGTAGTTTACACCAGGATTAATGGTCAATAAAGTACTTGAAGGATAATCTCCGTTTAAGATATTAGGATCATCTGTTATGATTTTTCCTTTGTTTAATCCGCTTTGGTAAACACCAACGTTCATACCAAAAGTTAAGTTACTGTCTTGCTCTAAAACGATGTTATGTGCAAAGTTTCCTATTCCTCCAAAAACTGTCATTAGACCGTAATTTTGTTGAAATAGACCAAAAGCAAATGCTTCGTTCTCTCTAAAACGTCCAGAATAATTGGCTAAATAAGTGTTTGGTGCGTTCTCAAATTGTACCCATTGTCTTTTATTATAAAAACTTGCATATGCATTTGTTTCGCGAACAAAACTAAACGCTGGGTTAATTAAATATCTATTAAACTTTAAAGAATTTCTGATAGGTAATGAAAACGAAACAACTCCATCCTCTTGTGTAGTTTGAGAATAGAGTGTATTTGAAAAACCGTAAAATAAAGTTATGAATAGTAAAATTTTCTTCATATTATTTTATCACAGTTATTGATCCTTTTTTTTCACCTGTGTCGGATTTAATGACATAGTAATAGACCGGATTTACATTGTTAAAATCTTTTATAACCCACTTCGAAGAATCATAATTAACGCCTTGGAAAACCATTTCTCCTTGTGAGCTAATTATCATAACATTCGTATTTGAGTTTTGATATTCATCGGGCAAGTCCCAATACGGATGGCTACTCAAACTTACTATGTTTGGTATAACGGTTGCCGCGGTTGGAGGTCCTGTCGCTTTAAAAGTTAATTCCTTAGTAGATATACAACCTGTAGCCTGAGAAAGTTTTACTTTATAAACTCCTTTTACTGCTACTAAATAAGTATTATTTACCGCACCTGTAATAAGAGCGTTATTCAAATACCATTCGTAAGTTGGATTGGTAGCGTCTGTAGTTACAGTAACATTTAAAGTTTCGCCTTCTCCAAGTTGAAACTCTTCTGCTACATCAATACTTGCATTAAAACTGTTACTTGTCAAAGTAATTGTTCCTGTAGCGTTACAACCTCCAAAATCAACTTCGGCCTTATAAACTCCAGATTCATTTGTTGTAATACTTCTTGTAGTTGCTGTCGTTATTAAAATATTGTCTTTATACCATTTGTAGGTTTGTCCCTGAGTTGCCGTTAAAACTGTTCCTGTTCCATTCGAGCAAAAAGGATTCCCTAAACTAGAACTAATTACAACTGCAGAGCCTGAAGATGTACTGGTAACATTTACATGATTTGAACTAAAATTCACATCAGTACAAGCACCATAATCTATAGTTGCGTAATAATCGCCAACAGCATTTACAGTTAACGCTTTAGCACTTTGTCCTGCAATAACAACATTATCTTTATACCAGATGTATTTAATATTTGGATAATTTGCAGGAGAAGAAGGCTTGTCATTTGGAGTAGCATTATCTACTGAAAGCGTTATACTTCCAGCAGAGCAAATTATTGCACTAGTACCTTTGTTATTGACAGAAAATGGAGCTTCGTAATCTTTATAATGTACAGGGAAAGAAGTAGCACCTAGATTGTTTTTAAATCGTACACTGGTAGCACCAGTCGAGCTTTTGATTCTTAACCCATAAGTATCTGAACCTATCAAAGTAACAGGGACAGCAAATTTTAAAGTTTGTTGACTTGCTGAAACATCTACTGGAGTTCCCAGCGGAGTTGTAGCAATTGGAGTATTTGCGTTGTCTAAAAGTTCTACCGCAAATGTTGTTCCGGCAGGAAAATTAACATAACTAAATGTTGCGTAAAATTCATTGAAAGTAACTCCAGCACAAAGTTTCTCGACACCATTTAATGGCTGAGGAACTATTGTTTGGGAATGCACATTCGATTTAGTAAAAAAGAAAATACTAAATAATAGAAAAAGTGTGGTATAATTTGGGGTAGTTTTTTGAATCATATAGTGCGCGTTCTTGCTAAATCTATGTTTTCAAAAAACAAAATATCAATAAATGTTTCCGAAAAATCATATTTATAATTCTCTATAATGTCTTTTGCAAGAGCAGAATAAGTAGCAGTTATAAATGTGTTTTCTTCACATTTTGAAGTTTGATTATTCGTTTCAGATATAATAGTAAGACTATCCTTGGGGTTGGATAGTCCCACTACAAAATCATTAGAATTATCTAATTTGCTGATAGCATCAGCTTTGTCATTATTTTGGTTGTTTGACGCTGTCACTATGCTTAAATCAATAGAAACTGTAGGTTTTTCTACTGAACTTTGGGCATATAGACTTAACGTAATAGGTGAAACCAAAAATATTATATATATAAAATATTTTTTTCTAGATAGAGCCATTATGTCTTGATCTTTATTTGGTCCGCTTTAAGACGAATACATAAATTGTGTCTGGGGACTTTATTAATAAAATTTACGCTTTGAAATAAAAATCGAAATCTATTTACTTGTTGCTGCTAGACGCTGTAATTTTTCCTAATTGCAATCTGAAATCTGGTTTTTTAGCATTGAAAATATCGATAAACGTTTCTTTGTTATCACTTTGTGCCATAACATTGAAAAACACAGGGTTTCCATACCAGCTCTCTAAATCTTCATTGTTTGCATTGTACTCTGTAAAGATATTTCCGTTACATAGGTTAAAGTACATTTCTTCAAATTTGATTTTCTTAAGACTAGCATCATTAATTTCTGTTTTACTATCTAATAAAACAGCTGGATTAAATCCTGATATTACACTACGTTTCATTTCTAGCGAAGCATTTTCAGCAACATAAACAGCCTCTTTAACTAAACCTGATTGAATATCAGCTTTAATATTTTCACTATCATTAAGCATTGTAATATTAGTAGCAACAACTAAAGTTTGTTTTTTAGTAAAATCAGTTTCATTTTTCTTTTCATATGATTTTACTTCCATACAACGAGATCCATCTTTATTACTAGATAAATAAGAAGATCTTACTGCCAATGAGTTGTATAAACGACATTGAACACCTTGAGTAAATTTAAAATCGTCGTTGATAGATTTATAAGAAACTAATTTTGTAGCATTTAAATCACCTCCAAAGAAAGCAAATGAATCACCACCAGAGTAGCTTACCATAATGTTATCTAGAGTAGTTTTAGATCCAACACCTGCAATAGTTAAACCGTTGAAAGTGTCAACACCTTTAACTTTTTTTCCTGCAAATTCTATTCTAACAAATCTTAAAATTCCAGAGTTTGAAGCTGCATTATCACCACCGTAAGTAGTTAATGTAGGATCAAGATCTAAATTATAAGAACCAACATTTCCAAATTTATTGATTGGAGCATCACCAAGAACTACAACACCACCCCAGTCTCCAGCTTTTTTCTGGCTACGGTTAGATGTAAATACAATTGGGTCAGTCTCTAAACCATCTGCAATAAGTTGTGCACCTTTTGTAACTACCAATGTTCCTTTTGTTTCAAAATCACCAATAATCAAAGTTCCTGGTTCGATTGTTAAAACAGCATTATTTGTAACGTAAACGTTTCCTTGCAAAACATAAATATTCCTCTTCAGCAATTTAGTATTAACAGAAATATTTCCTGCCAAAATTTGGTTTGCTTCTCCATAGTCAACTTTGTTAGGCTTAAATTCTGTCCAGTTGTTCAACCAATTGGTGTAGCCCATAATTCCTTTCTCTTGTTGCGCACTCATACTCGTAACTGTCAAAAGAACACAGATCATTTGAGTAATTTTTTTCATGATAAGGGGGTATTAGGTTAATAATAAATTCGGGTATTTGTTTAGGGTATGCGTAAATGATAGAAACTCATCCCGACTTTTCTGATACTACCAGATACATCGAGAACGAGTTGTGTTTTTTTATCTCTTTTTCAAAATGACGTAAAAAATTTAAGTCATCTACGAAATCATTTCAAAAAAGGTTTTAAAAAATATACTTTTATTACATTTCATTCAATTCGTTGAACTCATGTAAAGATTTCAATGTACTTTCATAAAATAAAATTGCCGCGATTAAGTTTCCTTTATCAGAATATGGCATCATTTTTCTTTGAAATTCTACTGTTGTGTCTAAGAATGTTGTTGTACCAACTGCCTGAGCATCTAATACTTTTTTGTGCTCGTTATCGTCTGGGATACCTAAGTCTGCCATCGTAACTCCTGGTTTAGTAACCAACGCAATGTAAGGGAGAGTTTTTACTAAAACTTTAATACGCTCAATGTATAATTCCAACAATTCACCTTTTTGCATACCACTTAATTCTTTTTGATCATGGTATTTACGAATAAGAGCTGTTGTACTAATAATACTTCTTGGAGCATTTTTTGCTTGTGCCGAAATAGCACCAGTTGTCAATAAAAAAAGTGCACTAAATAAAATAATTTTCCCTTTCATAGATTCTTATTTATAATTGGTTCTTGATGAAAACAAAAATATAGAAATTAACTTAAATTGCAACTTTATTGATTTTTTTTTTCGAAAAAAAAGCTTAAAGAAAGCTTAAAAATCAGTGTTATGTCGAGAAAATGTGCGTTTTAACGAATTTTTTGTTAAAATTCCCAAAACTAATACTGTAAGTAATTGTTTATAAAAAAAATTAAAATACAAAATTTAATAACAAAAAAAACCTTACGTTTATCTGTTTTTGCAAAAAACTATTAACAAAAAAATCTTAATATCTCATCAAATTCATCTCTTTATTAACAAAACTTAGTTAATAAACTTCAAAAAATTCAACTCAAAACACAAATAATATCAGAAATGAAGAGCGTTGCATAAACTTTTGATCGAAAATTTTTGACTACATCATTTTCTTCTATCTTTGCTTCATGCAATTTTCTCAAATTTTAGGTCAAGAGTACATCAAAAGTCACTTGATAAAAAGTGCAGCTTCCGGACGAATTCCACACGCACAATTATTCATTGGGCCAGAAGGAAGTGGCACATTATCAACTGCAATTGCTTACGCGCAATACATTCTTTGCAGCAATACCGGAGACGAAAATTCGAACGGAAATGATTCCTGCAATTTGAAATTTCAAAACCTATCACATCCTGATCTACATTTCATTTATCCCACAGTTACAACCGAAGACGTAAAAACCAAACCCAAAAGTTTAGACTTTATTCAAGATTGGCGCACTTTTATTCAGGAAATGCCTTACGGCGGATTATTTGACTGGTACAAAATTTTGGGCGTTCAAAACAAACAAGGAGAAATTCGTGTTGAAGACGCTACAGAAGTTTTAAAATCTCTTGCGTTAAAATCGTACGAAGGTGGTTATAAAATTATGATTATTTGGATGGCCGATAAAATGAATATTGCAGCATCAAATAAACTCTTGAAACTTCTTGAAGAACCCTCAGATAAAACCATTTTTATTCTGATTTCCGAAAATGAAGAAGATATTATACAAACCATACGCTCTCGTTGTCAAGTAATTCACTTTAACGGATTACCAGAGAAAGTAATCGCCGAAGCTTTAGTTTCTAAAGAAAATATCGACGAAAAAATGGCATTTAAAATTGCACACCAAGCGCAAGGAAATTTCAATAAAGCCATTCATCTTTTAAAAGAAGATGATTCTGAATATCCCTTTGAGCAATGGTTTGTTAATTGGGTTCGTGCCGCTTTTAGAGCCAAAGGTAATGCAGCTGCCATTCAGGATTTAATTACCTGGAGTGAAGAAATCGCATCGCTAGGTCGCGAAAGCCAGAAAAAATTCATTCAGTTTTGTATCGAGATGTTTCGTCAGGCACTTTTGCTTAATTATCAGGCACCAACATTAGTTTATATCGAACCTAAAGTCGATAAATTCAAGCTCGAAAATTTTGCTCCATTTGTGAACGGAAACAACATTCACGAAATTTTTAAAGAACTTTCAGATGCTATGTATCACATTGAAAGAAACGGAAATGCAAAAATAATTTTAACTGATTTATCTATAAAATTGACTCGTTTAATTCATAAAAAATAGTTTACCAAATGAATAATGTTGCCTCTATTTTACTACTAGCATTTTTAGCCTTAACATTCTTGCAATCAGGATACGAAAAAATATTTTATTGGAAAGATAATGTCGAATGGCTCAAAGGACATTTCGCAAAAACAGCATTAAAAAATCAAGTGCCACTCGCTCTTTTCCACCTTTTAGTTTTAGAATTAATATCTGGAATTTTATGCGTTGTTGGTGCCATACAATTATTAACAGATAGTGGTCGTGAATTTGGTTTTTACGGAGCTATTTTTTCATGTATATCTTTGTTAATGATGCTTTTTGGGCAACGGCTTGCTAAAGATTATGATGGCGCGAGAACCATTGTTATCTATTTTATTCCAGCTGTAATGGCTGTTTATTGGTTGAATTAAAATAAGCCACAGATTTGACAGATTAATAAGGATTAAAAAAATCATTAAAATCCTTTTAATCTTTGGCAAAAAAAGTTCGCAGAGCGGACATGAAAAATAAATTTTTACATTAAAAAAATGAATGCAAAACACCCTTCAGAATCTTTAACGATATTAACTGATTTAGTTTTACCAAGTGAAACAAATCCTTTAAATAACCTTTTTGGCGGCGAATTATTAGCCCGAATGGATCGCGCAGCAAGTATAGCGGCACGCAGACATTCACGCCGAATTGTAGTTACAGCATCTGTAAATCACGTTGCTTTTAATAGAGCCATTTCATTAGGAAGTGTTGTAACTGTCGAAGCAAAAGTGTCAAGATCTTTTAAAAGTTCTATGGAAGTTTTTATCGACGTTTGGGTAGAAGATCGCGAATCTGGAAACAGAACTAAAGCAAATGAAGCCATTTATACTTTTGTTGCTGTAGACGATACCGGAAGACCTGTTGAAGTACCGGCAATTGCACCCGAAACTGAACTTGAAATACAGCGTTTTGATGCCGCTTTGCGTCGCAAACAATTGAGTTTGTTATTGGCTGGAAAAATAAAACCTTCTGATGCTACAGAATTAAAGGCTTTATTTTTGTAATCGAAATTTGTGACAATTTGGAACAATTTCAGAGAATCAAACTTCAAAAAAAGAACTAATTTTACAAAATTACAAGCCTGATACAAATCTAAGTCAGTAAGTTACTAATTTCTGATTTGTTTTTGAGAATGAATTATAAAAATTTACATGAAAGAAAAAGAAAAAAAAGAGATGAGTTCAGAGAAAGATGCCAAACTAAAAGCGCTACAACTTACGCTTGACAAACTAGATAAGACTTACGGTAAAGGAACTGTAATGAAAATGGGCGATAAAGCCATTGTAGAAGTTGAAACTATTTCTTCAGGTTCTCTTGGTGTGGATTTAGCTCTTGGAGTAAATGGATATCCTAGAGGAAGAATTATTGAAATATACGGTCCAGAATCTTCTGGAAAAACCACATTAACATTACACGCAATTGCCGAAGCTCAAAAAGCTGGTGGAATTGCTGCTTTTATAGATGCTGAACATGCTTTTGATAGAAATTATGCCGAAAAATTAGGTGTAGATATCGAAAACCTGATCATTTCTCAACCAGACAACGGAGAACAAGCATTGGAAATTGCCGAAAACTTAATTCGTTCAGGCGCAATTGATATTGTTGTAATTGACTCGGTTGCTGCATTGACTCCAAAAAGTGAAATTGAAGGCGAAATGGGAGATTCTAAAATGGGTCTTCACGCACGTTTGATGTCTCAAGCTTTAAGAAAATTAACAGGAACTATTAGTAAAACAAATTGTACTGTTTTCTTCATCAACCAGTTGAGAGAGAAAATTGGAGTAATGTTTGGTAATCCTGAAACTACAACCGGTGGTAACGCGTTAAAATTCTACGCATCTGTTCGTATCGATATTCGTCGTTCTTCTCAAATTAAAGACGGTGAAAATGTTATTGGAAACAGAACCAAAGTTAAAATCGTAAAAAATAAAGTAGCTCCGCCTTTTAAAACTGCCGAATTCGACATTATGTATGGAGAAGGAGTTTCTAAAACAGGAGAAATTCTTGACTTAGCGGTTGAATTTGAAATCGTTAAAAAAGCAGGATCTTGGTTTAGCTACGGAGATACAAAATTAGGTCAAGGACGTGATGCTGTAAAATCTCTAATTAAAGATAATCCAGAATTGGCAGATGAATTAGAAGCTAAAATTAAAACTCATATTAAAGAATTAGCAAACGCATAAATCTTTAAAAGTCTTAATATTGAATACTTTACAAAGACCCGAACGAAATTAAAATCGTTCGGGTTTTTTATTTTCAAAAAAATAAAAAAATTGACGCAACCTTTTTCAAACTATACCATCTTATAAACAGACATAATTTTGAATGGTATTTGCCATAAGTACCATATTCAAGGCTTTTTTCTAGAATAAATTTGGTTGGTTTGTTCAATAAAAATCCGTTAGTTTTTAGCTGCTAGCGGGTTTTTATTATTTTTTTATGTTTTTTTTTGGATCTACACGCAACCTTTTTCATTTTTTGCTCTCTATAGTAGTATGACATTAACTTGAGTTCTAACCAAACTCTTTATTATCAACCGTTAATATTTTAGCCATGAAAGAGAAAATAGAAGTGTTGTACAATAAAAACCGCCGGAAAACCAAACTGAAATTTAGAAAAGTATTACGATTTATCTCAGAAAAAATCATTCATCGATAAACTTTTTGAATCTAAAACTGGGGGTTTTTAATTCAAAAGAAAACCCGACAATTTCGAAAATTTGTCGGGTTTTAAAGTTGTATTTATTTAATGCTTCTTATTGAAATCAAGTAATCCGTTATAAATTATTTCTCTGACTTGATCTCTAAGTGCCTTTCGGTTTTCACTTTTTAATCCATTTGTTTCTACAAAAGGGAGAATCTTTACGCGCATTTTTCCAGGACTTCCGCTAAAAAACGTGTATGAAAAACGTTCTTTGTTATCTGCAAAAACAATTGGAACTATCGGAATTTGATGTTCGATTGCTAAACGAAAAGCACCATCTTTAAACTCATCCAACAAAACACTTTCGTCGTCTGGAACACCTCCCTCGGGAAAAATACAAATACTTAATCCTTGATTCAAGCGATCTTGTGCTCTTTTGAAAACTTCATTTTTACTTCTCGAAGAATTTCGATCTACCAAAATACAAGTTCTTTTATAAAAAAATCCAAATAACGGAATTTTCGAAAGTTCTTTTTTACCTACAAAAACAAAAGGATTCTTAATCACCGCCAACATCAGCATAATATCTGTCATTGAAGTATGATTGGCCACAATCATGTAGCTTTTATTTTTAACAAGCTTCTGCTCGCGCTTTACTTTGTAATAAAAACCCATCCCAAAAAGGATAAATTTAGACCAAATGCGAGCCATTTTAAAGAAATAGGGATAACCTCTCTCTGATATAATAGAAATCAGTAAAAACGGTAGCATAATCAATATTGGGATAGCCATCAAAACATAAAACCAAATGCGCCATAAAACCCAAAAAACAATTTTAATTCCTTTCATAGTTTCAAAAGTAATAAAACCACACTGAATTTAGATTTTAGATCGTTAGATTTTTAGAATATTACGCTTTTTAAAAATTCTCAAAGGTTTTTACCGTTAAATGTGCAAAGGTTTTTCGCAAAGAGCTCCAACTTATTTCTCGCGAAGTCGCAAAGTCGCAAAGTTTTTTTCCTTGCGACTTTGCGACTTTGCGAGATTAAAATAAAACAGCTTGGTAAAGTTTATGTACTTTGCTGTAAAAAAACGAACTTTGCATTTAGTAAATAAGAAAAAACTAGAATGGCAAAAATACTTACTGGTGTTCAGAGTACTGGAACGCCACACTTGGGAAATTTATTAGGAGCAATTATTCCTGCAATAGAGTTATCGAATAATCCGAAAAACGAATCTTATTTGTTTATCGCTGATTTACACTCGATTACTCAAATTAAAGACGGGAAAACATTAAGAGAAAATACATACAGCACTGCAGCAGCTTGGCTTGCTTGTGGTTTAAATCCTGAAAAAGTTACTTTTTACAGACAATCTGATGTTGTTCAAACTACTGAATTGACTTGGTACTTAAGCTGTTTTTTCCCATTTCAACGTTTGACTTTAGCGCATTCTTTTAAAGATAAAGCAGATCGTTTAGATGATGTTAATGCCGGACTTTTCACTTATCCGATGTTAATGGCTGCCGATATTTTACTATATGATGCTGAATTTGTTCCAGTTGGAAAAGACCAACTACAACATTTAGAAATTACGCGCGATGTGGCTTCTCGTTTTAATCACCAAATGGGAGAAACTTTTGTAATACCTGAAGCTATAACTCAGGAAGAAGGAAGATTAATTCCTGGAACTAATGGCGGAAAAATGAGTAAATCTGCCAATAATATTATCAATATTTTCCTTGATGATAAAACGCTCCGTAAACAAGTTATGAGCATCGAAACAGATAGTACTCCGCTTGAAGATCCTAAAAATCCCGATACTTGTAATGCTTTTGCAATCTACTCGTTATTAGGAACTGAAGCTCAAATTGCCGAAATGAGAGCACTTTATTTAGGTGGAAATTACGGTTATGGTCACGCAAAACAAGCTTTGTTTGAACTGATTACAGAAAAATTTAAAACAGAAAGAGAAAAATATACTTACTACATCAATAACCTTGAAGAAGTTGATGCTCTTTTGAAAAAAGGTGCCGCAAAAGCTTCTGTTATTGCCGATGGCGTTTTAGCAAAAGTTCGAGAGGTTCTTGGATTTAGTAAATAGATATTCCAAACCCGACAGGTTTTAAAAACCTGTCGGGTTTTTTATGTTCATAACAACTCTTTAAAATTGATATTTTTTCAAATTAAAACATGAAGAAAGTTTTTACAAATTACATGTTTCTTCTCCTAATATCATTTTTTTTATTAGGCTTCCTACTAGCCTATTTATTTGGAGATGAGCAATCTTTCGCTGTAAACAAAACTGTAGGTTGGGCTTATAGTATTTCTAACGAAGCGATGCTAAATGTCTTCTTAACAATCTCTCAAATTCTTTTCATTTTTGGTTATTTAATAATATTCCTTCTGAAACGAAAGACAAATTATTACATTTCTCTTGCCCATTTTGAGATTATTTTAGTAGCATTTTATTCAATATCATTCAAAAATTTTATCGTCTCAGTCGTTTTAGGTGCAATATCTATAATCCTGTTTTTTATTAATATCTATAAATCTCAGAAATAAAAAATTCTAGATTCTTAAATTTAAATTGCTTCAAAAAGTTTCCCCGGCAAAGGCCTAATTACTCCTTTAAGCTCCATATTTAAAAGGATTCCTGAAATTCTATAAATAGGATAATCACATTGCAAAGCGATTATATCCAATAATTCTTTTCCATTTTTTACGAGAAAGTCGTAAATCTTTTGCTCATCTGGTTCTAATTCTACAAACAATTGCTTTTGTACCGTTTTAGGCTTGTTTTCGATGTCCCAGTTCAAAATATAAACCAAATCGGCTGCAGAGGTTAGAACATTTGCTTTTTGCGTCTTAATTAAGTCATTACAGCCTTGACTGTATTTATCAGTAACACGACCAGGAACAGCAAACACATCACGGTTATAATCATTAGCAATATTTGCGGTAATAAGCGACCCCCCTTTATCTGCAGATTCAATGACAATTGTAGCTTCGGTCATACCGGCAACAATACGATTTCGTCGTACAAAATTCTCTTTATCCGGATTTGAAGAACTCCAAAACTCAGTCATAAAACCACCATTTTCTTCCATTTTGACAACGTACTTTTTATGTGTCTTTGGATAAATTTGGTTTAGACCATGTGCCAAAACTCCAATCGTTTGCAAATTATGTTCCATTGCCAATTGGTGCGCGACAATATCAACTCCGTATGCAAAGCCACTTACTATTACTGGGTCAAGTGGCGCTAAATCTTCAATTAACTTCCTGCAAAACTCCATTCCATATGAAGTTACTTGACGCGTGCCAACAATACTTATTATTTTTTTGTTTTTCAAATTTATATTGCCAGCTGAAAAAATCAAAACAGGAGAATCTATACAGTGTTTTAAACGATCCGGATAATCTTCTTCCTGAAAAAAAGACACTTTTATGTTATTAGATTTAATGAACTCGAGTTCCTGATTGGCTTTTTCAAAAACCGAATTATCTTTTAGATTCTTTAATAAAACAGAACCAACACCATCAATAGCAGCAATTAGATTGGTTTTAGCTTTAAAAATCGCTTCAGCATTTCCAAAATGTGTAAGTAATTTTTTAGCCATAATATCACCTACTCCATCCACTTTTAATAGGGCTAATAAATAAAATAAATCCTGATCTGTCATTTGCTAAAATATTATGTAAAATAGAATATAAAATCCTAAACATTTAAATGTTGCAAATATGGTTAAAATAAAGTAATTTCTTAATAAAATAGACAATTTAGATTTTTATGTATTTTTGAAAACTAGCGACGTATTATTTAAATTACTGATTACTAATTGTCTATAAAATAATCCGAATTGTTAATAAAAATTGTGAATAAAATTTTGATAACTATATTCGTTGCATAACTTTGTTACTATGAAAATCGAAAACTATATAGCACAGTTATTGTATCGTTATCAGTGTGTAACGGTTCCAGGGTTTGGAGCATTCTTGACAGAAATTCAATCGGCACAGCTGAATGAAAGTACAAATTCGTTTTTTCCACCTAAAAAAATGATCTCTTTTAATAGCCATCTAAAAAACAACGATGGTCTATTGGCAAATCATATTGCTCAAGCAGAAAAAACTTCATATGGTTTTGCTGTGAGCGCTATTGCTTTTGAAGTTTTAAGTTGGAGAAAAACCTTAGAAGAAAATGGAGTAATATCTCTAAAAAACATTGGTGATTTACGTTTTAACGCTGATCAGAATATTATTTTTACTCCTAGTGATCAAACAAATTTCCTAACAAGTTCTTTTGGATTAAGTCCGTTTGTTTCTCCACTTGTTAAAAAAGAGATATTCGAGAAAAAAATTGAAGAAACTATAGAAAACGATGCAATTTCTTTATACGAAAACGAAGAAGGAAGATCGTCTAATCCGTTTTTAAAATATGCTGCGATTCTTGTTTTAGGACTTGGTATTACTGGAAGTATTGGTTATCCATTATATCAAAATAACATTGCTACAAAAACTCTAATTGTTGAAAGCGCTGTTCAGAAAAAAGTACAAAACAAAATACAGGAAGCTACATTTTTTATTGAGAATCCGTTACCAGCAGTAACACTTTCTGTAGATTCTGCAAAAGTAGAAGTTGTTGCCGAAAAAGCATTGTCATATCATATTATGGCGGGCGCTTTTAGAAGCGAAAAAAATGCTAGAAAAGCTTATAACCAATTAATTAAAGATGGTTATAGCGCTAGAATGTTAGGGGAAAACAAACACGGATTATTTCCTGTTTTGTACGGAAGCTATGCTACAATGGCCGAGGCAGAAAAGGCTCAAAGAGAAATACATAAAGGCGAAAATCCACAGGCTTGGATTCTAGTCGAAACATTATAAAAATCATCAAAATCCTATTCGAAATGAATAGGATTTTTTTTTGTTCATCGTGAAACAATCTTAGCATTTTGAGAAAGAATCACTTTTTTGCCTTGATAAATAGTCAATTTTGCCGGAGGCGAATTTTTTTCGCCCAAAACTATAATCGCACATTCGTAAGTATAATTATCTTTTTTAAATTCATACTGATGATTACCACCTGTTCCTTCAACAATCAAGTTTCCACCATTAATCACTAAATCAGGCTTTTCATTCATTTCTTTGTTGATTGACCACGACGCATATCGGTAATTATTATATCCTAAATCATCAATACGAATTTTAAATTTAGACGTTTCCAAAACACAAATTGGCGTTTGAAAGAAAGCAATACTAGGATCGAGACCTTTTTTTTGAGCGGCTATAAGTGATTTTTTAAGATCTGATTCAAATTTTGATTGATAGTTAACCGCAATCAAACGCCCATCAAAATCCAGCCAAATGTTTCCCTGATTGAGCATTATTCCCCGCCAACCCATATCAGACCAGTTTTTTGCAGGGTCAGATTTTATAATTTCATTTTTCAAATTAGCATCAAATATCTCATTGTAGCGTTTTACAAATTCAGGCTTATTTTTAATATCCGGAATTGGATATTCTCTTTCTAGCGGGTAAACAACCAAATTTCCAATCGCTTCTTTATTATCACTTTTAACATTATCTATAAAAGCTTTAGCAAGTTTTTTATAATCTGTTTTACTGTCTTGCGCATTCATAAAACTGTTGCAAAAAATCAATAATACTAAAATTAAATTTATATTTTTCATCTTAAAATACTTTTAATTGATTATTAATTTGAACCTTACATCTTACTATAAAAGTAATTAATTTATTCTTTTCCTAAACATTTTTGGCTTCTTCAAAAAATACTATAACCAAAGAAACCTACTCAGCGTAGGTTTCTTTGGTTATCGTGGAACAATTTCAGCATCATAATCTGCTAAAATATTCTTTTATTATTTTCTATTTTACATAATGTTAAAAGCGTTTGCTTTTAAAATAGAAGTTAGCATCAACCTCAGAATCAATTTATACTGGCCTTGAACATTTTAAGTTCATCCCAAGTAAATTCGTCCCCATGTTTTTCTTTTAAACCGTTTAAAGATTCCTCCTGATAAAACTGAAAAGCATCCCGAAGCGCCAAAATTTTATCATATGGTAACACATCCGAAATTTCAACTTTCTTCGCCTGAATTAATTTAACCAAATGCATTTCAACAGTTTGCACGGTCAACTTACGTATTCTGGCAATATCCTGAATCGAATTTTTCTCGAGCCACAAATCATGAGTTTCTTCTACGGTAGTTTTCTTCTCGGCCTTTGGTAAATTTTTATCCAATTTTTTGGCAGTATAACGCACCGCAGGTTCATCAGATTTAAATATATCTGTGTTGCTCATATTAAAATCCTCGCGAATCTTGGCAACCTTGTCTAATTTGTAATTTTTAATCGCTGTAGACGACAATTTCTCTTTACAGATGGTTTCACCTGCAACAACAATTTCTATTAGCAATTTAGCCTTCATTAAGCGTAAAACAGCTTTTGTTTGTAAATCGTCCAGAAAAGCCAATTCTTCGTAGAATTCTTTTACTTTTTTGAATTTCTGAATTTCGGCCATTTTTTGCAAAAGATCAGTAACCAATTTGTCCATTGGTTTAAAGAAATAATCATAGGCCGCTACTACTCTTTCCTGCACAAAAAGCAAATCGACAGTTTCTTTGTTGAAAATTTTATTAAGCTGATGAACAAATTTTTGTGATGGATCTATCAAATCATCTATTGTTTCTAAACGTTTGTGCGCCCAAACTGAATGTTTCGATTTTTCTGATCCAGCAGCATTTTCGTTATAACTAAATCTATGGTTACGCCATTCCTGAGCCAAATCGCTCCAGTTAAAACTGTTAATCAAATAGTTATGAATAAAATTTTTGGTTTCAAAATGCAAAGAATGTTTTAAAACATCTTCTGTTGCTTTGTTTAATGCGTAATCCATTACATCCTGATCGTTCGAAATACCATTCATTTGCAGCGGAGAAAGCAAAATTAGCCCGTTTAAGGACGTTAAACGTGACAATGCAACATATGCTTGTCCAGGAAGAAAAACTTGCGATACATCAAGCGCAGCTTTCTCAAAAGTTAGGCCTTGGCTTTTATGAACTGTAATTGCCCAGGCCAATTTTAACGGATAGTGTGCAAATGTTCCCAAAACTTCTTCTTCAACTTCTTTGGTGAGATCATTTACTTTATAGCGAATATTTTTCCATTCGTATTTTTCAACTTCGATGGTTTTGTTTTCTTCTGGAAAATGGACAAAAATTTCTTCGGGCGAAAGTGATTTTATAACGCCCATTTTACCGTTGAAATAACGTTTCTCGAATGATAAATCGTTTTTAACAAACATTACCTGAGCACCAACTTTTAGTTTTAGGTTCTCTTCTACCGGAAAAATTTTCTCGGGAAAATCTCCCACTACAAAAGGCTGATACGAGAATTCATTTCCTGCCAAATCTGCAATTGCCTCAGCGTTAATAGAATCGGCTTTTGCGTTATGGGTTGTAAGTGTTATATAACCCGGATTATTTTTTAAATCAAAATCTGGCTTTACATATTCGTTTAAAACAACAATGTCTTGTGGTGTAATTTGATTGTTTCGAAGATTATTTAAAACAGAGATAAAAGCATCATCTGTTTGGCGATAAATCTTTGATAACTCGATATATAACGGAGGATTTTGCTGTATTACATGTGAGTGAAAAAAGAATTTTCCTTTATAATAATTACGCAAAGTACGCCATTCTTCGTCCCGAATAACTGGCGGAAGTTGCAACAAATCGCCAATAAAAAGTACTTGAACTCCACCAAAAGCTCGCGTATTTTTACGAACGGTTTGCATCATAAAATCGATAGCATCCAGTAAATCAGCACGAAGCATACTGACTTCATCAATAATTAGCAATTCCATATTGCGAATTACGTTACGCTTAACACTGTTCATTTTAAAATGCCTGCGTAATGTTTCCTTATTCTCGAATTTCACTGTTTCGGTAAACTGAGAAGCTTCTTGATATGTTGGTATAAAAGCCGAAAACGGCAATTGAAACATGGAATGAATGGTAACTCCACCGGCATTCAAAGCCGCAATACCAGTGGGCGCAACAACTACAGTGTTTTTGTGGGTTGTCGCAATTATTTCACGCAAAAGCGTCGTTTTTCCTGTTCCTGCTTTACCGGTCAGAAAAATAGATTTTTGAGTCTGATTGATGAATTGTAATGTGTAAGCAGCTGCTTCTGAAACGTTTTGCATTGGACTTGTATTGAAAAACTAAAAGTATGGCATTTTTATAAAAGAAAAAACCTAAATCTAATGTTAGATTTAGGTTTTTAAAATGTAGTTAGTTTGGTATTATTTTTTAGCCGCTTCGCCTTCTTTTACTGCAGCTTTTTCGTCTGTTTTTGGTTCAGCTTTATACTTATCATTCAAAGCTTTAATGATGTCTTTTGTGATATCATATTTCTCTTCTGCATATAAAATAGAAGCTGCATCTCCAGTTCCATAGATATAAGAATAACCGTTTTTCTTACCGTAATCTTTGATGAATTTTTTAACTCCACTTACTAGAGAATCCATTTCAACACCACTTTCTTGCTGTAATTGTTGAGACAAAGCTTGTTGTGCATAACCCAACTGTTGTTCTCTTTTTTGTAACTCAGCTCCTTTTTGTTGTGCCCACGCTTGACCGTTTGCTTGTGCCTGACTTTGAAAATTAGCAGCGTCTTGTTTAAAACGTGTAATTTCAGCTTGTAGTTGTCTTCCCTTTTCTTCTGCTTGAGCTTTGTATTTAGCTTCAAGGTCTTTTGCTTCAGTGTACTCTTTCATTAAAACCGAAGTATCTACGTAAGCTGTTTTTACTTCCTTAACTTCTGCAGTTTTGTTACATGAAACGGCGAAAATTGAAAGTGCGATAATTACTAATGCTTTTTTCATTTTTTGAATTTCTATTTTTTAATGTATTGAAGACAAAAATATAAAAAAATAAATAGCATCAACATAAAGTTTAAAAAATGCTAGAATTTTATCATATTGTTTTTATTTATGGAAAGAAAATTGTCAATAATTTAACGCTATCAAAACTGACATTCATAGCTTTTATTAAAAACATCTTCTCAAAAAAGACATATTCAACCCTCGATTATAGAGAGAAAACGTCTTAAATGTACTTAAATTGCGTTTTACTTGTTTTTTAGGACGTAAATGTGCGATGAATACTCTTTTGTGCTTCCCGCTTGCAGATTTGATTTTAAACCAACGAAAAAAGCACTGATATAATTCATTTTTCCGGTTTTGTATTTTTCAGACAATAAACTCACATAAAAAGAATCAAATTTCATCGGAAGTACTTTTTCTAATTTCATATCTACTTTTTCAAAAAGTGATTGAATGGCTTTTTTTGAGAAATGCCAAAAATGAATTGGCACATCAAAAGCTGCCCAAAACTCTTTGTAATATTTTGCGTCGTATGATTTAAAATTTGGAACAGCAACAATTAAAGTTCCAGTTGGCTTTAATAATCGCTTTAATTCTTCAATTTGCAATTCAAGATTAGGAACATGTTCTAAAACGTGCCACATTGTAATCACATCGAAAGAATTATTGGCAAGATCACTAATTTCATTTACAAAAGAAATTCCTTTTTGAATCGCGATATTTTTTGCTCTCTCACTTGGTTCCACTCCAACGGTTTCCCAACCATCATTTTTTGCTGTCAATAAAAAATCGCCGGTTCCGGCTCCAATATCTAGAATTCTTCCTTTATGAGATTGTTCAGAATTAATTAAATTCAATTTATTTTTTAAAGCAATATTTTTTACAAAATGATAGGCTTTTTCAAATATAGAACGTTTGTTGTCCGTGTGCGAAATATAATCTTCGCTTTCATAATATTTTCCAAGATTTTCCAAATCCGGCTGCGGAGATGTAATCAACATATCCAAACTTTCATCATGATACAATTCAAAAATTTCTTTAGATACAGAATGGTCTTTTACAGTAAGAAAGTGTTTTTTATTTAAAACGTCCATTTTTAATTTTATAGGTATTTGGTTTAATTTAAAGGCAAACCCTAAAATCAGAAATTCTGTTTTTAGGGTTAATTATATTTTTAATCTTTTATTTAGCTTTCCAATTTATTTTGACAGCCGAGATCTTTTCATTTTCTATTCTAATTTCCGAACAAATTCTAAAATCATTTTTAATATAAAACTGCATCGGCGATTTATACATTGTTGCATTAAGTTTTTTCTCGTTATCCTGATCAACAACCCAACCGCTCAAATTATCTCTATACTTTTTAATTTCATTCAACAAGCGTGAACCATTTCCTTTACCTTGAATTTTACTTTGTAAAATTATAGCAAACCAATCTTCATCATCCCTTACAAAAGTAAAAGCCCAACCCATAATTTTATTAAACGAATCTAACAATAAATAATGATTCACATTTAAAAGCTCATTTAGATAAATTTCAAAATCATCAATAGTTTTCAAATGCAATCGCATAGGATATTCATTATTCCAAAGTTCTATTAAAATAACTTTCTCTTCCAGGGATAAAGCTTCTTTTTCAACAATTCTCATAATACAAAGTTTTAATTCTCGACTTTTCGTCAAACATTAGAATTTAGCTTTTTTATCATTCTTCGTTCCTCGGAATAATAAAATATATCAAAATCTAAATTTCTAATTAAGCATAAATATATTATACTTTTCCAAACTTGTTTCACGTGGAACAGTCTCAGTAAAAAATTTTCGGCATTCACTGAAAACTGTCTACTGAGACTTGTTTGCTTTTTATCTTCCCATGTAAATCAACAAAACAGAAATATCACTTGGTGAAACTCCACTTATTCTCGAAGCTTGAGAAATTGTTACAGGACGAATCTTGCTTAATTTTTGTTTTGCTTCAATCGACATTGATTTAATTTTATTGTAATCGAAATTCTCTGGAATCTTCACTTCTTCTAAACGAGTTAGTTTATCAGCGTTGTTTCTTTCCTTTTCAATATAACCTGAATACTTAACCTGAATTTCGGCTTGTTCTAAAATTTCTTGATCTACATCATTCGATTCGATATACTCTTTTACTTTTTCAAATTTCATCATATCCTCCAAATCAATTTGAGGACGTGAGAATACTTTAAACATTTTATCTCCTTGTGTAATTGGAGCTGTTTCCTTTGCTTCCAGAATTGGATTTGTTTCTGCAACCGAAACACTCGTTTCTCTAAAGAAGGCAACCATCTTTTCAGATTCGTTTAATTTCTTTTCCATTCGGCGCAAACGAGCTTCAGAAGCCAAACCAATTTCATGCGACATTGGCGTTAATCTAAAATCAGCATTATCTTGACGAAGCAAAGTTCTATATTCTGCTCTTGACGTAAACATTCGATATGGTTCTTCGGTTCCTTTTGTAATCAAGTCGTCAATCAACACTCCGATATATGCTTCGTCACGTTTTAAAATTAATGGCGCTTTTTCGTGCACTTTTAAATGCGCATTTATTCCAGCCATCAAACCTTGCGAAGCTGCTTCTTCATAACCTGTAGTTCCGTTTATTTGTCCTGCAAAATATAAACCTTCGACAAGCTTCGTTTCCAAAGTATGTTTTAATTGTGTCGGCGGGAAATAATCATATTCGATTGCGTAACCTGGACGGAAAAATTTCACTTTTTCAAAACCAACAACAGAACGCAACGCTTTAAACTGAATATCCTCCGGAAGCGAAGTCGAAAATCCGTTTACATAAACTTCACAAGTATTCCAACCTTCAGGCTCCACAAATAACTGGTGACGCTCTTTATCTGCAAAACGATTTATCTTATCTTCTATCGAAGGACAATATCTTGGTCCGAGACTTTTGATTCTTCCGTTAAACATTGGAGAACGATCAAATCCTTCTCTCAAAATATCATGAACATTCAATGACGTGTACGTCATGTAACATGATCTTTGATTTGTTAACGGAACGGTTAAATCCGAATAAGAAAACTTATCCGGTTTTGCATCTCCTTTTTCTTCGTTCATTTTCGAATAATCCAAAGAACGTCCATCAACTCGTGGTGGCGTTCCTGTTTTCATTCTTCCTGATTCAAATCCGGCTTTCACCAAATCTTCGGTGATTCCTGTTGCAGCACTTTCACCTGCTCTTCCTCCTCCAAATTGTTTTTCTCCGATATGAATCAAACCATTCAAAAAAGTTCCATTTGTCAACACAACAGATTTAGATAGAATCTCTACTCCAAGCGAAGTTCTGATTCCCTTTATCTTTCCGTCCTCGATGATCAAACCCTTTACCATCTCCTGATAGAAATCCAAATTTGGAGTTCCCTCCAACATCATTCTCCATTCTTCAGCAAAACGCATTCGATCACTTTGAACTCTCGGCGACCACATTGCCGGTCCTTTTGACTTGTTCAACATTTTAAATTGAATTGCCGTGCGGTCGGAAACAATTCCCGAATATCCTCCAAGTGCATCAATCTCACGTACAATTTGTCCTTTTGCAATTCCTCCCATCGCTGGGTTGCAAGACATCTGTGCAATGTTCTGCAGACTCATGGTAACCAATAAAGTTTTCGATCCCAAATTTGCGGCCGCTGCCGCGGCTTCAGATCCAGCATGACCTGCACCAACTACAATAACATCGTATTCTTCTAAAAACATTTTGTTTTATTATTCTCTGCAAACCGTTTAAGGCGATCCTCAGAATTATTTTTTCATTCTTTTGTTCCACGTGGAACGGCGCTAACGCGCAAATTCAAACTCTTCAAATTCAAAAAAAACGCAATCTAGAAACATCAAACACTTCCTAAACCACAAAAACCTGTTCCACGTGGAACAGATTAAATCACTATACTTTGACAAGTTCTCGATAAAATCTTCAAAGTAATTTTCATGTTCCACGTGAAACATCTATCATAAGCATTTCAAAATATCAAAACGAACTTTCAGAAATGTTTCACATGAAACAAAACTATTTGTTTTTCAAAACAAAATCATCAAACGTTTCACGTGAAACAATTATACTATTTCTAACTTTAGATTAAATTATGCTTCACGTGGAACATAATTATTATCAAATCAAAAGAGTTATTTAATTACTGTTCCACGTGAAACATTGCGATTTTTTCATCCTCCTTTGAACGCATAAGTTCGGCTTCAGAATCAGATTTATCTTTATAACCACAGTAATGTAATATACCGTGGGCAAGAACACGTTTGATTTCTTCTGCAAAAGGAACATTAAAATCCTTAGCATTATCCTCTACTCTTTCAACAGAAACAAATATATCTCCGTTTATTTCGTTACCAACTGTATAATCAAAACTGATAATATCTGTTAGTGTATCATGATTTAGATATTCTACATTTATTTTATGAAGATATTCATCATCACAAAAAATGTAATTTATCTCTCCTTCGTTTTTATTTTCAGATTCGATTACAGCACTTAACCAATCTGCAAAGGCTTGTTCGTTATCTAAAGTAAATTCGGTTTCGTAATTAAAATTGATCATTTTGTATTAAAATATTCTTGAACCTTTTGATTAAAATTCGAGCGCAAAGGTAGTGATTGTCTGTTTAATATCTCTACACTGTTTAAATAATCCAATAAGGAACTTGGTAATGCATTTGTTCTATTAGAAAATTCTGCTTTATTAGTTTCTGATTGACGTTTTGTATCTTGCCCCTGTTGCTGTACTGCATTATTTAACTTTAATAATTCTTGCTGAATATTAAGTATACGTTGCAAGTTCTCATTCTTAAATCCTTTGTTTAAAAGTTGTTTTTCTGAAGCTTTCATCTGATCTAGTACAGATCTTCCTTGAGAATCTAAACCTTGTTTGGCTAATTCCTTTTGTAATGCTTCACGAAGTCTTACTTGTTCTTTATAGATTTCCATAATAGCTTCAGCATCTCCTTCTCCGTCATCACCATCTTTACCATCATTTCCTTTGCCTTTATTTTTATCACCTTTACCATCTCCACTTTTACCCTGTCCATCTTTCCCTTGTCCTTGCTTTCCATCTCCAGATTTCCCTTGTTGTCCCTCTCCTGGTTTATCACCAGCTTTATCACCTGCCTTATCTCCGGCTTTCATTCCTTCCTTCATTTTATCAGCCAATCCTTTTTGCTTCTGAATAATATCAGGCAACTGCATTCCTTGTCCATCACCCGGTTTTGGTTTTCCTGACCCAGGTTTAGACATTGACATTTGCATATTGTTTAATAAATCACTCAAAAAATCAGCTAATTTATTAGCAGATGAAACTGCATATTGCTGGTGAGAAACTCCTTTAGGAACTTGAACATCACTTAAAGTTTCAATCGCTTTATCAATATTGTACTGCACATTTCCAATTTCTTTGGTTACATCTTCGGCTACTTTTGGGTTTCGAAGTGACAACGCAAACAAACTATCATCGACATGTTTAAACTGTTGTTTTAAATTTTGTTGTATTTTAATATTCTTTGTGAAAGCCGAAGAACCTAATTTCATTGTTTTAAATTGCTTCATCACATCCTCCTGAGATAATGAATAAGCCAAAAGATTATCTAAAACCTGACGTAGCATTGCAACATCTTCTTCCAATTGTTCTTGCTCTCCACCTTCCATACTAGAATCCATTTTCTCAGCCATGCTTTTCATTTTCTTGGCAGCACTTTTCTGTTTTGGCTTAGCCGAAGATGCATTCTTTTTACTCAATTCTTCAGATGCTTTTTTTAAATCATCCTTTACATCTTTCTCTTTTGATGCATCAGACGGAATATCCAAAGGTGCTTTTAAAGTCTTATTTTCATCTTTCAAATCTTTTAAATCTTCCTGAATTTTATCAAAGGTTTTATTAATATCCTCTTGTTTCTCTTGTGTGTTTTCTTTGTCTTTGTTTGAAAGCTGTTCTTGCTGATCTGCTAATTTGTTTAATTTCTCAGCAACTTGTTCTGCTTTTTTAGATACATAAAAACGTTTCGTTAATTCAACTAACTGCTCTAAATTACGAGATTGATTTTTACTAATTTGTTTAAATTTTTCCATCTTATCAAACAAATCTTCGCTATTCAATTTGTCGTTTAAGTTCTTCAATTCGTCCATTAACTTCTGATTCTTTTCTAAATCTTTCTCTGCATTATCCAAACGCTTTTGTAAATCGTCAGCTGTTTTATCTTTCTTTTCAGATTGAAATTTATCCAGATTCTTATTCATTTTCTCAGCAAATTGTTTCATCATTTCGTCTTGTTGTTTCTGACGTTTGATGAAATCGTTTATCTTTTGCTGATCTTTAAACTCTAAATTATCTTTCTCTTTTCCGGATTTTTGAATTTTATCCATTTCAGAAAACTGCTTCGCTTGATTCTTTAAGGACTTTTCAAGACTATTTATGTTTTGATTTTGCTGCTGCAATTCCAGATCGTGAACTTCATCTGTTGTAGAAACTCTATCTGAAAAGACAGAAGACTTTGTACTCTTAAATCCATGAGGTGCATCGTTATCAAAAACCTCAAAATAGTATTCATAAGATACTCCTTCTTCTACTGCCAAATTACTCGGGAAGTTAAAAACAAACTGATCAAAAACGGCTTGCTTCACAGGTATTGTTCCACGCTTGGCAGTGTTAGGTTTGTTACGTTCGTAATAGACAACTTGCAGTTTTGACAAGCCATAATCATCACCCAATCTACCCAAAACATAGTTCTTATCTAGCTTTAAACTGTCAGGCGCAGGGCTCACTGTAATGGTTGGATGCTGGTCTTTGATAACTGATAGCTGATAATCTAGCTTTTCGTAGTTTTTGACCTTATTATTTGACGTAAGAATTTGATATTCTGTATTTTGACTAATATTTTTAGCCAATTTAAACTCGTTTTCTGCCTTATTGAACTTAAAACTTGCATGATCATCTTTCCACACAATTTCCTGAGTAGATTGCGTGTTCATTTTCCAAGTAACTAAAGTTCCTTCTGGTACAATTGCATTTCCTGTTCCTTGAATTGTTTCTGATTTCTTTTTTAAATAAGATGGAAAATTCAATACCATTTCGAAGTTCGCAATTGATGGAACCGTGATTACTTTCAATTCATATTCATCAGATGAAACTGAATTTCCTTCAAAAGAAAACTGAATATTACCTGTTGGTTTTTCAATTTTAAATTCAAACTTTCCAGGTTGAGATGACTCCATAAAATAACTTTCGTTCCCAATATGTATCATTACATTTTCTGGAACAACGTTTCCTACTGATTCCATCTTGACAACAAAATCTTTATTCTGTTCTGTTTGTAAATTCGAATTTAAAACCACAAATTTAAAAGGAGCCGGAGGTAAAAATGTAGCATTAAAATGCACTACTCTATTTAAACTTTGAGAAATGATATTACTATTTCCAGAAATATAAAACACTGCAAAAAGCAAAATTGGAATAATTGCTAATGGCAAATATTTCTTATTAGATTTAAAATTGATCGCATTTCCAAAAGGAATTGGTTGCAATGAATTTGCCTTTTGCTCTATTGAAGCTAACATCAACTCTGAACTTTCTGTCGAAATCTCAGCCGCTGAAAGTTGCAAAAAGTTAGTTAGCTTATCACTTACTTCTGTAAAATGATTTCCAATAATAGTTGATGCCTGATTATAATCGATTCCTTTTTGAAGTTTAAATAACTTAAAAATTGGAAATAATATAAATCGAAACAACAGAAAAACTTCTACTCCAATAAATATCCAAAACAACAGTGTTCTCCCAAATGGTTTTAACCAAAGAAAATATTCAATAAAAAGCGTAAACAGAAAGTACAATAATCCAAAACCAATAAAAAGAAGTCCTCCTTTTATCAGTTCATTCATATAATATTTCTTTATAAATGCTTCTAGTTTTTGATATATAGCAGATGTTGTTTTCAAAATGAATCTCTTTTATTTATAACCTATAAAAGTACTAATTTTAATTAGATAATAATCAATGAGAAAATTAGTCAATTAAGCTACAAGCAAGACATTCCTAATTAGAAAATGATCAATTAGATAATTAGAAAATTGAGCCATAGGAAAACATTATCCACTTAAACTTCTCCAATAATTAAAAAATGGTAACAAAAAAATTAGACCAGAAACAAGGTAATTATCTAATTAAACACATTTCCTAATTCTCTAATTAGAATTGTATCTTTGCATCAAAATTTATACAAATGTCAAAGCAAGTTCGTGTGCGTTTTGCACCAAGTCCAACAGGACCTTTACATATTGGCGGAGTTCGTACTGCCCTATTTAATTATTTATTTGCCAAAAAAAATAATGGTGTTTTTTATTTAAGAATTGAAGATACTGACCAAACTCGTTTTGTTCCTGGTGCAGAAGCTTATATTATGGAAGCATTAGAATGGTTAGGAATTTCTCCTGACGAAACTGTTGGTAAAAATGAAAAATTTGGTCCGTACAGACAAAGTGATCGTAAAGATTTATACCAAACTTATGCTGATCAATTGATCAATTCTGGTTGGGCATATTATGCTTTTGATACTCCAGAAACTCTTGATGCTTTGAGAAAAGAACAAGAAGCTAAAGGAAAAACATTTATTTACAATCATACAATTCGTGAAAAGTTAGATACTTCTTTAGTAATTTCAACTGAAGAAGTTGCAAAAAGAATTGCAAATGGAGAACATTATGTTATTCGTTTCAAAACTCCGGTTGACGAAACTTTACATTTAAAAGATATTATTCGTGGTGATGTAAAATTCGAAACTAGTTTACTTGATGATAAAGTTTTATTTAAAAGTGACGGAATGCCAACATATCATTTAGCCAATATTGTTGATGATCATTTAATGGAAACTTCGCATGTAATTCGTGGTGAAGAATGGTTGCCATCGATGCCTCTTCACGTTTTATTGTACAGAGCTTTTGGCTGGGATGCTCCGGAATTTGCACATTTACCTTTAATTTTAAAACCTGTTGGTAACGGAAAATTATCTAAAAGAGATGGTGATAAATTAGGGTTTCCTGTGTTTCCATTAGAATGGAAAACTGAAGAAGGAATTTCATCTGGTTACAGAGAGAAAGGATTTTTTCCGGAAGCGGTTATTAACTTCCTTGCTCTTTTAGGTTGGAATGACGGAACTGATAAAGAATTATTTTCATTAGAAGAATTAGTTGAATCTTTTGACTTGAACAGAGTTCATAAATCAGGAGCTAAATTTGATCCTGAAAAAAATAAATGGTTCAATCATCAATATCTTATCAAACAAAATAATGAAGATTTAGCGACAAGCTTCTCTCCTATTTTAGTTGAAAAAGGTATTGATACATCTAAATATGACATAACAAGAATTGTTTCTTTGATTAAAGAAAGAGCTCATTTTGTTTCAGAATTTTGGGATTTAACTGATTTCTTTTTCCAGGCGCCAACATCTTATGATGAAAAAGCAAGCAAAAACTGGAAGGAAGAAACTCCAGCTTTAATGCAGGAATTGATTTCGACTCTTGAATATATCGATGGTTTTGATTCAGCAAATATCGAAGCGATTGTAAAAGATTGGTTAACTAAAAACGAAATTGGTATGGGTAAAGTTATGCAACCTTTCCGTTTAAGTTTGGTTGGAGCATTAAAAGGTCCTCACCTATTTGACATTGTTGAAATCATTGGAAAAGAAGAAACTATTTCTAGAATTCAAAAAGCAATAGCAACTCTATAATCAAAAAATCATAAATAATTTAAGCGCTAAGACACATTGATAAAATGTTCTTAGCGTTTTTTTTATGTTTTAAAAAATTGAAATTGGCAGAATTTTCGTAATTTACCAGATCATAAAAACTAAATCAATATCATTATGGGTACAGCATTTATTATTATTATAGTCATAGGACTATTTATTTTAATGTCATCTTTTTTTACCGTTAAACAACAATCTTCTGTAATTATCGAAAGATTTGGAAAATTTCACAGTGTGAGAAACTCGGGTTTACAATTAAAAATTCCGATTGTTGATAGATTGGCCGGACGTGTTAATCTAAAAATTCAACAACTTGATGTTATTATCGAAACCAAAACTAAAGACAACGTTTTTATTAAAATGAAAGTTTCGGTTCAATTTAAAGTGATTCAGGAAAAAGTATATGATGCTTTTTATAAATTAGAATATCCACACGATCAAATTACTGCTTATGTTTTTGATGTGGTTCGTGCCGAAGTTCCTAAACTAAAATTGGATGATGTTTTTGAAAGAAAAGACGATATCGCCATTGCAGTAAAAAGAGAATTAAACGAAGCAATGACTACTTATGGATATGATATTATCAATACTTTGGTAACGGATATCGATCCGGATATTCAAGTAAAAAATGCAATGAACAGAATTAATGCTGCTGACAGAGAAAAAACTGCTGCTGAATTTGAAGCTGAAAGTTCCAGAATTAGAATTGTTGCAAAAGCAAAAGCTGAAGCTGAAAGTAAACGTTTACAAGGTCAAGGTATTGCAGATCAACGTCGTGAAATTGCCAGAGGTCTTGTAGAAAGTGTTGAAGTTTTGAACAATGTTGGAATCAATTCTCAAGAAGCGTCGGCTTTGATTGTTGTTACTCAACATTATGATACCTTACAAGCAATTGGTGCCGACGCAAATTCTAACTTAATTTTATTGCCTAATTCGCCACAAGCCGGAAGTGATATGTTGAACAATATGGTTGCATCTTTTACAGCATCAAATCAAGTTGGTGAAATGATGAAGAAAAACAATAAAAAAATCGTGAAACAAAAACCTATTGAACCACAACATGGTTATGAAGACGATACTCAACCAGAAACACAACAATAATTATAAAATAAAAAAGAGGCTTAATTGCCTCTTTTTTTATTGACAAACCAGCCAATTATATACGGTAAAATTGTTTGTAAAATCTTAGGATACGAATGTGAAATATAATCCTTGTAAGATGAAAAAACTCCACCTATAATATTTTGCGGTGTAATACTTTCTTTTGTTTTTTGAAAACTTAAAACTAATTTTTGATAATTAATATCTTTCTCCAATTTTAAAATTTCTAAATCTCTTTCGATTTCTGCGTATGATGAGTATTTTTTTGTTTCCATAATTAATCGTTAAAAAAGATTTCTGAAAATTTCTCTAAAATTGGACCTTCAACAAATTTATCTTTAACAAAGAATAGTAAAACGGTGATTACAAGATAGATCCCTCCTACTGTCAAAAATCCTAAAGTATAACTTTCGAATAAAGCGCTGAAAGCAAAACCCGCAGCAACTGATCCAAAAAGTAAAACCATACTCAAACCAAGTAAAATTAAAGTAAACTTAAAAATCAAAGTTGTTGATTTCATCGCAACCTTAAAACCCCAAAGTTTATAATACGCCATTTGGCTCTCTAAATAAACCTTAGCCTGATCTTGAATATTTTCAGTATTTTCTTTTAATTCTTCAAAAGCCATAATTGTAATTTTAATTAAAAAAAGAAGCACAAAACGCGCAGATTGAATTCTTGCATTTTAACTATCTTAAAATTAATTAAAATAATCTAAGCAATCATTAAAATCAAAGCGAGCTTTGTGCTTTCTTCTATTTTTATTTTTGAAGTTTTGCGTTTTGTGCTTTTAAATCAGCCAGTTTAGTTTCTAAAAAACTAATTACTTCTTCAGTTTTATAACTCATATTAGAAAGTAATTCACCGTAAGTTCCATCTAAATTTTCTTTTGCATGTGTGAATTTTTGACGCAAAACATCTGAACTTGCTGAAAGTGAATCCTTCAGGTTGTGAGTTGCATCATCTAAACCTTCTTTTAGTTTAGCACGAGTTTTAGATCCTTTGTCAGGAGCAAATAAAATTCCGATTGCTGCACCAGCAGCAGCAGCACCTAAAATTGCTGCAACAGTATTTAAGTTCTTAGACATAATATTATTTTTTAAATGATTAATAAAGATACTCTTTTTTTAAATTATAAAATACTGACTTGATGTTATTTAATTAATTTTAACACTAAATTTAATACACATAAGCTACTGCTTCATACTTTCCATCTCCTTTTTCAACGATACTAACAAACGGATATCCATTTGAAGCTGATTGTGTTTTGATTCTCATAGCTGTATGATTTTGATTAGCAATTGGCGGTTCTCCTTTTGTCTTTGTCGAGACTCCAGAAAAATTAGCTACTTCTTTCAGACCAATTGTTTTGTCTTGAGATAATACTGTTACGAATTTATAATCTGATTTTGAATCTACTATTATTTTATCAGATATTTTTTTTGTTTGATTAGTTTGTTTATTCGTTAATTGCGAAACTGCATATTTGCTAATTTTATGTTCTTCGGCACTTCCGTTTAAAGAATAATAAACCATGTCTTTTTCTACTTTAATAAAATTAACATCAAGTTGTTCACCATTATGTTTGGTAATTTGATGTGTTTGAGAAATTGCGATGTTAGCAAATAAAATTCCTAGCGTTAAAATGATATTTTTCATAAGTAAATAAATTTTAAATTTTTAAATTGTTCATAGTCAAAAAATGAAATTCAAAATTTGAAACTACCAGCAAAAAATAATTCTATGATATTTAACATTATGAAATCACTTTGAAAAAATACTTTCACGCTATAAGTATTATCAAAATCAATTCACAATAAAAATTAGAACATAAAATGATTATCAAAAATCTATAATTAGAATTAAACTAAAATCAAAAATGAAACATTTTTAAACTTTAGCAAACTCAGTCGAGATTCTTAACCTACATTTCAAATTATTGAAAAATTACTTTTCATATTTGACCTTTTGATAAATATAGCAACTTTATAAACAATTGTATGTTAACAACCCGTTAAACTAACAAAAACGACACTAAAAATTAAAATAAAGCTCAAAAAACAACAATAATTCAAAAAACGTCTTACGATATAAAAGAGATAAAAAATTAGCTTAAAATTGATTTATGAAGGTTGTTTTTAACATAAAATATCTATTTAAAAATTAAAAATGATAGTTTTTATATATTATAATTAAAAACAATTAAAAATTAAAATATCATATTTAAAACTTATTTATTAAAAGCAGTCAAAAAAACAAATTTGAAAACTACAACCCAAAATTTAAAATACAAATTCAAATTAAGTTGATTTCAACTTTATAAACAATTGTATGTTAACAACGAGAAAAACAAGAGAATTTAAGGTCTAAAATTAAAATAAAAGCTTCTAATAAACGATTTTTTAAAAGATGATTAATGAGGTGGAAGAAATGAAAAATTAGCTTAAATTAAATTTATTGAAGCCAATTTTAATATAATAAATCTATATATTTTTAAAAAATAATAGAAAATATAAATAATAAAAAAAGCGCTTATAAAAAGCGCTTTTTAATAGATTTTAATGATATTATTTTTTTACCATCTCGGCAAGAATTTCAATTTCTCGCTCCGATGCATTTTTTGGAGAATTTGAATATAATTTTAAAATATCATCTTCAAACTGATTTCTTAAACTTTCATTTTCTAAATCTCTCAAATTTAAAAGTGCTTTAGATCGAACATAAGTCGATTCACTTCTAAGAGACATTGTATATAATTTTTTAATATCGTCTTCTTCAAAATCCTTGGATTTTAAATGAGAGTATTTTAAAAGAAATTGAGAAAATAACAATGATGCTTTATTGTTGTTGATATTCTTCTTTAATGAATTTTGCAAAAGTGAAAAAGTAGAAATAGTTGCAATGCTTGCTCCTATTGCACTTTCGATTGCAATACGCTCTGCTTTAGTTTCGACTTTAAAGTATTTGTTGATATCTTTTAAAGAGTTATTAATGCTGTTTTCTTCTTTTTTACCTTTTTCTTCCCAAGCATCTTTCAAACCAACAGTTTTGTTAAACACTAATTTTGAAGGAGTTGAATCTTTATCAACAGTAAAATAACCTAAACGTTGGAACTGAAATTTATCTTCATTTTGAACTGTTGATAAACTTGGTTCAACAAAACCTTTTATAATTTCTAAAGAATTTGGATTAACAAAATCTAAGAAATTTTTGTCTTTATAACTGTCCGGAGCTTCATCTGTAAACAAACGATCGTACATACGAACTTCGGCTTCAATTGCATGCGAGATAGAAACCCAATGCAATGTTCCAGATACTTTTCTTTGGCTTGCTTCTGTCCCACTTCCGCTCAAAGAATCGGTATCATAAGTTACATGAATCTCTGTAATATTTCCTTCAGCATCTTTTACAACACTTTCACCTTTAATGATATAAGCATTTTTAAGACGTACTTCTTTTCCTAAAGTTAATCGGAAAAACTTCGCAGGAGCTTCTTCAAGAAAGTCTTCTCTCTCGATGTATAATTCGCGAGAAAAAGGTACTTTTCTGAATCCTGCATTTTCATCTTCCTGATTATTTTCAGCTTCAAGCCACTCTTCTTTTCCTTCAGGATAATTTGCAATAATTACTTTTACAGGATCTAAAACAGCCATTACACGAGGTGCAATTTTGTTTAAATCTTCGCGAATACAAAACTCTAAAACCGATATATTAATTAAATTATCACGTTTTGCAATTCCGGTTGTATTGGCAAAATTACGTAATGAAGCAGCTGTAAAACCTCTTCTTCTTAATCCTGAAATGGTAGACATTCTAGGATCATCCCAACCATTAACATGCTTTTCTTTAACTAGTTGCTGTAATTTTCTTTTACTAACAACGGTATGTGATAAGTTACGTCTTGCAAATTCTCTTTGTTTTGGACGCAGCTTGTTCTCCTCTAATATTTGATCTAAAAACCAATCGTATAATTCGCGATGTGGCAAAAATTCTAGTGTACAAAATGAATGTGAAATCTCTTCTAAATAATCACTTTGTCCGTGTGCCCAATCGTACATTGGATAAATCTTCCAGGCATCTCCGGTTCTATGATGATCTCTATGTAAGATTCTATACATAATAGGATCACGCATCAACATATTAGTAGATTTCATGTCTATTTTTGCACGAAGAATATGAGTTCCAGCCTCAAATTCACCGTTTTTCATTCTTTCGAATAAATCTAAATTTTCTTCAATAGAACGATTTCTGTATGGACTATCTGTTCCCGTTGTAGATGGGGTTCCTTTTTGAATTGCCATATCTTCAGAAGATTGACTATCAACATATGCTTTATTATTTTTAATTAATAAAACTGCCCAATCGTATAATTGCTGAAAATAATCAGAAGCATAACGTTCCTCGGCCCAAGTATATCCAAGCCATTCGACGTCTTTTTTAATTGCGTCAACAAATTCCTGCTCTTCTTTTTCAGGATTTGTATCATCAAAACGTAAATTCACAGGAGATTGATAATCAATTCCTAAACCAAAATTTAATGCAATAGCACTTGCATGACCAATGTGTAAATAACCGTTTGGTTCTGGTGGAAAACGAAAATGAAGCTTATTTTTTGAAAGACCTGATTTTAAATCTTCTTCTATGATTTGTTCAATAAAATTGAGTGATTTCTCTTCTGATGCCATTATTTTATAGTAATTTTAGCAAAGATAAAAAAGTTTAGAGTTTTCGGTTTACAGTTTATAGTTTTCTTTACAAACTTCTCAGTAAACCTGAAACTTAGAACCTGAAACTAAATTTAAAATGGGAGTTATTAAACTAAAAAACATTCGAACTTTTTCGTACCACGGATGTTTAATTGAAGAAGGAAAAATTGGATCTGACTATACAGTTGATCTAAAAATTAAAGCAAATTTACAGCAATCAGCACAAACTGATCAATTAGCAGATACAGTAGATTATGTACATTTAAACAAAATTGTTGAAGAAGAAATGGCAATTCGTTCGCATTTATTAGAACATGTAGCCAAAAGAATCAATATTCGTGTACTTGCCGAAATAGAAAGTGTAGAAAAAACAACTGTTTGGGTTTCTAAAATAAATCCTCCTATTGGTGGTGATGTTGAAACAGTTACTATAAAAATGACGGAAATTAGAAAGTAATTTTTTCTAAAAAAAGGGAAAAATTTTAAAATACTTCATTTTAAAGTTTTGAAATTTAAAGATTTTAGTTACTTTTGCCATCCGTTCAAGTAATGGCGTCGTGGCCGAGCGGCTAGGCTGGGCTCTGCAAAAGCTCCTACTCCGGTTCGAATCCGGACGATGCCTCAAAAACCTCTAAAGAAATTTAGAGGTTTTTTTTATGGTTAATTTTTAGAAAAAATTAGATAAAGATTACGTTCGAATCCGAACAATGATTCAAAACCTCTAAAGAAATTTACAGTTTTTTTTATGATTAAAATTTCCTCAATCTTGTCATTTCGAGGAACGAGAAATCTTCGCAAGTAGCTCTACAAAGATTGATGTACTTTATCGATAATTGTCGCGAAGATTTCTCGTTCCTCGAAATGACAAACTTTGTGTAATAGTTAGTGTAGCAGTTAGTGTGATTGCTTCGTTCCTCACAAGGACAAACTTACACTTATAAACATAAAAAAACCTCTGAAATTCAGAGGTTTTAAATTTATGATTCAATTATTATCGAATTATTTTTTCTAGCTTTTTAAGTTCAGATCTTGTTCCAAAACCTTCTGTATCAACTTTAGTTCCATAAAAATAGGCGACTCCACAACCAAAACAAATCTTCGCTATTCCAGTTATTGAATCATTTCTTTTAAAAATAAAAATATCTCTATACATTGGAATACAACCTGAAAATGTCATCTGAATAGAATCTTTTTGAGTAAATATTTGTTCAACTTCTCTTTTCTTTTGCTTACTCAATTCTGTCTTTACAAAATTATTAAGAAGTAAATCTGATTCGAAATTAGGTCTTGAAATTGAATCTGGATAATATCCTGATAATATCATACTTAATTTCTTTTGATCTTTTACAATTGTATCTCCTCCAAGGACTTTTAAAACTGAATCATCAGAGATTTTTAAATAATAATGATCAATTTTATCTGAAGTAAAAAAAGGTTTGTATTCTTTTCTTACGATTCTTTCAACGTCATGAACATCATCCACAACTTTTTCTTTTTTTACAACAGTCTTATTAGAATTATTACAACTAACAAGAATCACAATTAAAATAAGTAAAAGTCTCTTCATATAATTAAATCTGATTATTTTTCAATCTTCTCAAAAGCATTTCTAACCATTTCTTTTTCTTTAGGAAACCAGCCTTGAACTATCAAAACAAAACCAAAAACCATTAGAACAATACTAATTCCTTTTTTGATTTTAAGAATATTGGTTGGGGTCATTTTAGATTTTAATTGCTTAGCTAATAGTATTTTAATACAATCTACTACTAAATAAGTTACGATAACTGCAGTAAAAAAAGTAAACATTCTTGAATTTTGCATCTCTAATTTTGGTCCGATAGAAATAATAACTGCCAACCAAAAACCTAGAACTCCAATGTTAATAACGTTCAATAAAAAACCTTTTACAAACAAACTTGCATAGTTTCGTTTTATAATATCGCGATCAATTTCTTCGTCGTTAATCTTTTCTTCTTTTTTTAATTTCACAAAAGAAATTATACCATATGCCAGCATTATTATACCTCCAAAAATAAAAAGTGCCGGTTTATCTTTTAAACTCTGAATAAGTCTATAACTACCTAAATAAGCAATAGCTATAAAAAAAACATCACCTAATACTACACCAAGATCAAAGACTAATGCGGCTCTGAATCCTTTTGTAATACTGGTTTCTAATAGTACAAAAAATACTGGACCTACCATAAAACTTAAAAAAAGTCCCCATGGCAGTCCAGCCAAAATATCATTTATCATTCAAATAGAATTTCTTATTTTACTTCTTCAATTTTTCCTCCAAAAACTGTTTTTTGATTAATTTGTTTCGGTTTTCCATAAATGTAAATAGAGCCTCCTGCGCTTACTTTTGCATCTACAAGAGTAGAAGCATTCACATCTGCTTTTCCTCCCGCAGAAACGCTTACAGTTGTTTGAGAAGTATTTAATTTACTTGCCAGAAGATATCCTCCAGCTCCTAAACTTGCAACTTGATTATCTGCCTTACCGGTTAAAGTGATCGAACCTCCAGAAACTGAACTTACTTTTAGTTTATCAACATCCAAATCTACATTAATTGTTGCACCTTCTTGCGCACTAACTTTAAAACTAGTTGCTTTTATAGCTTCTTTACTGCTAACATTTGCACCTTCATTTACATCAATTAGTTCTAAATGTTTGTAATATAAAGTAATATCCAGATCATTTCCTGATAATAGCTTTGGAAAAGGCATTCTTAATTTTAATATTCCATTTTTATTTACAGCTTCAACTTCTGCTTCTCTAGCTCCTTTTATAACAACTTTATTTTCTGACGATTGAACTAATTTGACACTCAATTTGTCGTAAACTTTTACGGTATCAAAATCACCCAACTCTTTAGTAACCTGACCAAAAGACATTTGAACTAATAAAATTGCAGCTCCTATAATTAACTTTTTCATACTTTTATTTTTTAAATTTTACTTTTATTCTGCTCTTCTTAAAAAATGAAAATCTAATTGTTTTTTAACTAAATCGGCATTTTTTACTTTAACGTAAATTTCATCTCCTAATTGCAAAATACTGTTTGAAGTCGCTCCAACCAAAGCGTATTGCTTTTCATCGAAAGTATAATAATCATCTTTAATTTCTCTGATTCTTACCATTCCTTCGCATTTGTTAGACACAATTTCAACATAAATTCCCCATTCTGTAACTCCTGAAATAACTCCCAAAAATTCTTCGTCCTGGTGATCTTGCATGTATTTAACCTGCATGTATTTAATACTATCTCGCTCAGCATTTGTTGCTAAACCTTCCATATTCGAACAATGTAAACATTTTGTTTCGTATATTTCTTCATCTACAGATTTACCTCCGTCAAGGTAATATTGTAGCAAACGGTGTACCATAACGTCTGGGTAACGACGAATTGGCGATGTAAAATGGCTATAATAGTCAAAAGCTAATCCGTAATGGCCAATATTCTCTGTCGAGTACTTTGCCTTACTCATACTTCTAATCGCAAGCGTATCGATAAGATTTTGCTCTTTTTTACCGTTTACTTCTTCCATCAAAGCATTCAATGATTTCGAAATATCTCCTTTGTTTCTAAAATCTATTTTATAACCAAACTTAGCAATTACTCCCGCCATTGCAATTAACTTATCTTCATTTGGTTCATCGTGAATCCTGTAAACAAATGTTTTCTTTTGTTTACCAATGTATTCTGCCACTTTTCTATTGGCCAAAAGCATGAATTCTTCAATAAGATGATTGGCATCTTTTGAAACTTTAAAATAAACTCCTTCTGGTTCTCCTTGCTCATCCAGGTTGAATTTTACTTCGACTTTATCAAAAGAAATAGCTCCATTTGCCATTCTTTTCTTTCTTAGAATCTTAGCTAATTCATCTAATTTTAAAGTTGCCTGCGTAATTTCATCGGAAACAACATAAGATTCTCCTGTTATTGAAATATCAACAGGAATTGTATTGTCTTTTGTTTCAATGATATATTGTGCTTCTTCGTATGCAAAACGCTGATCTGAATAAATTACTGTTCTACCAAACCATTGGTTAATAACTTGTGCATTTTCTGAAACTTCAAAAATGGCTGAGAATGTATATTTCTCTTCATTTGGTCGTAATGAACAGGCAAAATTAGATAAAACTTCGGGAAGCATTGGCACTACTCTATCGACTAAATAAACCGAAGTTGCACGTTGATACGCTTCATCATCGAGGATTGTTCCTTCTTCAAGATAATACGAAACATCGGCAATATGAATACCAATTTCGTAATTTCCGTTTTCTAACTTTTTGAAAGACAAAGCATCATCAAAATCTTTTGCATCTTTTGGATCAATCGTAAACGTGAGTGTATCACGCATATCACGGCGTTTTGCAATTTCAGATTCTTGTATTGATGTATCTATTTTTTGAGCATAGACCTCTACTTCTACCGGAAAATCTGATGGTAAACCATATTCGGCCAAAATAGCATGAATCTCAGTATTGTGTTCTCCTGGTTTTCCTAAAACTCTAATCACAGATCCAAACGGACTATCGGCTCTTTTTGGCCAATCTTCGATCGTAACTAAAACAACATCACCATTTTCTGCTTCTCCAATTTTATCTTTTGGAATAAAAATATCGGTATACATTTTAGGGTTTGCGGTAGATACAAAAGCAAAATTAGCTTGAATGTCAATAACTCCAACAAATTCAGTTTTGTTTCTTTCTATAACTTCAATAACCTCACCTTCAGGTCTTTTACCTTTTCTTCTATTATAAACATAAACTTTTACTTTGTCTTTGTCTAAGGCACGGTTCAGGTTATTTGTAGGGATAAAAACATCTTCGGCAAAATCAGGACAAATAAAATAAGCCGTTTTTCGGCTCGTCATGTCAATTGTTCCTTCGTAATAATCCTGACTTACTGCTTTTACTAAATATTTACCAGGTTCAGATTCTATAATTTTCTTTGAAGCAGCCAGAATTTTTAAATCTTTTATAATCTCATTTCTGCTTTTTGTATCGTCTAGTTCGAGCTTTGCTCCTATTTGTTTGTAATTGAATGCTTTATTAGGGCTTTGCGATAAAATTTTTAAAATCTTGCTAGAGAAATCTTTCTCATTTTTTATCGGCTTTCTAATTTTCTTACTCATATATCTTTTCTTAAAAAGTTAAAATTACAAATAAGATATCAGATTATAGATTTTAACAAATAAATTATTAAAAATATAACTTTCAGAAATAGGTATATATTGATTTTCAAAGGTCATTTGTAATTAGCATGTCTAAAATTGTGTTAGCGAAAAATCTTTAGTAATACTCATTTCGTATCTTTATAAAAAAGACCCTTCATGGAAAGCTTTAAAACCATTGCAATATTCAATTATCAGCACGAAACTGTTGTTCTAAAACACTTATTGGAACAAGAAGAGATTCCTTATTTTTTTGAAAACGAAATGACGCTTTCTGTTGTTCCAATGTACACTTCGGCACTGGGTGGAATTAAACTCAAAGTTCATCCAAACGATTTCGAAGAAGTTCAGCAAATTCTGGACAATCTAAACAGTCCATTGAAAATCGTTTAAACCATTCTATTTTTTCAAATTCAAAAAATTAAATTTTCTTTTATTCTTTCAAAGTTGTCAACATATATTAAATACAACAAAAAGAAAAATTTAAATTAAATTAATTTTTGTTTGTTATTATAGCTTGTTAATATGTGCTATAAATTTATTTTTAAAAGTATTGAAATGAAGTTTCTCTTACTTATCTTGAGTTATCAACATACTTATATTTTGTTAAAGGATTAATTTCTAAGAGTTTTTGTATTTTAATTAACAATGGTTAACAACCAAAAAGTAATTCATTTTGTAGATAAGTTCATATGTTGATTTTTGTTGAAAATGGCATTTTTGATATTGATAACTTTTCCAAAAATTCCTCAAACTTTATTAGGTTATTTCATTCCGGTTTTGGATTAGGTTTTTTTTTGACACAACCAAAAAAAACTTCTAATTTTCTATCTCAACTTATTAACAAATAATGTTAACTTAAAGTTAATTGAATATCAACGAATTAGGTTTTGCTATTAACAATATAAAATTTTAACAAAATCTATGATTATTATTTATTGATATTCAGCTATTTATATAGATATTAAAATTGTTAATAACGTTAACTTTTTGATATAAAGCGAGTTATAATTAACCGCATTTTAGGTATTAAAATGAATAAAACGAGACTAATTTTTATTTCAAAAGTAGAAGATTTGTAATGTACATCAATTGAATAGAAGTGTTTGTTATTAGCGTTTTTTCAGCATAGAATGTTCATTAGTTTTAATTACCTGAATTGGTGATTTTTATCAATTTTATGTTGCAGAATTTAAGCCGTTTGAAACGTTTTAAAATTCATAGCTAAGTTTTTTAGTTTTCGTGTGTTGCTAAGAAATTGTTTAATTAAATTTGCAGTACACAACTTAATAGTATTACAATGAAAATTTCGATAGGAAACGACCACGCAGGACCAGATTATAAAAAAGCAATCGTAGCGATGCTTAAAGCAAAAGGATATGAGGTAACTAATTACGGGACAGATTCTGAAGATTCTGTTGATTATCCAGATTATGGACATCCTGTGGCGAATGATGTATCTGAGGGAAAGGCTGATTTTGGAATTGTTATCTGCGGAAGCGGAAACGGAATTGCAATGACGGTTAATAAACACCCAAAAGTAAGAGCAGGTTTATGTTGGACTAAAGAAATTGCGTATTTAACACGTTTACATAATGATGCAAATATTGTGAGTATTCCAGCGCGTTTTACATCTATTCCTCAAGCTGTTGAAATTGTTGAAACATTTTTAACAACTGCTTTTGAAGGTGGAAGACACCAAAATAGAGTGAATAAAATTGCTTGTCAATAAAAATTACAGGTGCTTCGCACCAATATAATATAAATAAGCCGGATGAATTTTTAAAATTCATCCGGCTTATTGTTTAAAAATATTACTTTTAATTGTTTGGTAAATAGGTATTTATAGAGTTGTTAACAATGTAATTGTTTTAAACTTTATGAGTCATTTTGAGATAAACCAATACTATCTGAATTAAAAAAATAAGAGTGAACTTGACAATAAATGAAGTTTTACTCGTTTTATGTCTAAAAAGTAACATTGCCAATAACAAACCTACTGTTCCGCCAATTGCTTCTAGAAAAAATAAGGTGTTTTCAGGAATCCTTTGTTTATTTTTTCGGGCTTGATATTTATCATATCCGGCAAGAAAAAAAACGATGATATTTACAAATAAAAAATACAGTAATAAAACTTCCATTGGCTTAAAATTAAAAACAAAGATATTATTTTAGCGGAGTGATTGATTAATCTGTCTACGGTTTTAAAAGACAAATTATCTCATTTTGTAATCAAGAAATTATTTCATTAAAAGTATGACTAATATTCAATTTATTGCTAAAACTGTTCAAACAGCAGCAATTAACATTCAAAATACGGTAAAATTATTAGAGGAAGATTGTACGATTCCGTTTATTTCACGTTACCGAAAAGATACTACAGGAAATCTGGATGAAGTTCAGATTGAGCAAATTGCAAAACTTCAAAAAGATTATGAAGCAATTGTAAAACGTAAAGATGCAGTTCTTAAATCAATTGAAGAGCAAAAAGCACTTACGCCAGAATTGAAACAGAAAATTGAACAGAGTTTTGATTTGCAAGAAATTGAAGATTTTTATCTTCCGTACAAAAAGAAGAAAAAAACAAAGGCAGATGTTGCACGCGAATTTGGTTTAGAGCCATTGGCAAAAATTATTATGTCTGAAAATGATGTTGATGTAGATTTTGTTTCAACACAATATCTTAATGAAAATGTTATTAACGAAGAAGCTGCCATGCAAGGCGCAAGAGATATTGTTGCTGAGTGGATTAACGAGAATATTTATGTTCGTAAACAACTGCGTAGATTGTATCAACGAAAAGCAACTATTGGGACTAAGGTTGTAAAAAAGAAAGCGGAAGAAGAAGGAGCTCAAAAATTCAGTCAGTATTTTGATTGGGAAGAACCTTTAACAAAAGCACCTTCACATAGATTATTGGCAATGCTTCGTGCTGAAAATGAAGGTTTTGTTAAAATGAAAGTTGATGTTGATATTGATGAGGCTTACGATATTATTGATGAAATAGTCATTAAAAAACAAAATAGTACAACGGCACATTTACAATTAGCGATCGAAGACAGTTATAAACGATTGTTGAATCCGGCAATTGGAAACGAAACTTTGCAAGAAGCAAAAGCTAAGGCTGATGCCAATTCTATTCAAGTATTTGCTAACAATTTAGGTCAGTTATTATTAGCGCCACCTTTGGGTGAAAAAAGAATTTTGGCAATTGATCCAGGATTTAGAAGTGGTTGTAAAGTAGTTTGTCTTGACGAAAAAGGAGATTTATTATATAACGAAACCATTTATCCGCACGCACCTCAAAACGAGGAAACTATGGCGATCAAAAAAATTCGTTCGATGGTAAATGCGTATCAAATTGATGCGATTTCTATTGGAAATGGAACTGCTTCGAGAGAAACGGAATTTTTTATCAAAAAAATAGCATTTGATAAGCCTTTGCAGGTTTTTATAGTTTCGGAGGCTGGAGCGTCGGTTTATTCGGCTTCAAAAATAGCGAGAGAAGAATTTCCAAATTATGATGTAACGGTTCGTGGTTCAGTTTCTATTGGAAGACGACTTTCAGATCCTTTGGCTGAGTTGGTAAAAATTGACCCAAAAGCGATTGGAGTAGGACAATACCAACATGATGTTGATCAAACAAAACTTAAAGAAGAACTTGATAATACGGTAATTCGTTGTGTGAACTCGGTTGGAATTAATATTAACACTGCCAGTAAACATTTATTAAGTTATGTGAGTGGAATAGGAGAGAAGCTGGCGGAAAACATTGTTCAATACCGATCTGAAAATGGTCCGTTTGAAGATCGAAAGCAGCTAAAAAAAGTGCCTCGCTTAGGCGAGAAAGCATATCAGCAAGGTGCGGCTTTTATTAGAATTTCGAATGCAAAAAATCCATTAGATAATTCGGCTGTACACCCAGAAGCATATCCGGTTGTTGAAAAGATGGCTAAAGATTTAAAACTTTCGGTAAACGACTTAATTGCTAACAAAGAGAAAACAGCCTTAATTAAGGCCGAAAATTATATTACACCTGAAATTGGTTTACTAACCTTAAAAGATATCATAAAAGAGCTTGAAAAGCCTGGATTAGACCCAAGAAAGTCGGCTAAGGTTTTTGAATTTGATGCGAATGTAAAATCTATCAAAGATTTGAAAACTGGAATGATTTTGCCAGGAATTGTTAATAACATCACCAATTTTGGTTGTTTTGTTGATATTGGAATCAAAGAAAGCGGATTGGTTCACATTTCTCAACTAAAAGCCGGTTTTGTGAGCGATGTAAATGAGGTTGTAAAACTTCATCAGCATGTTGATGTAAAAGTTACTGAGGTTGACGAAGATCGAAAGAGAATCCAGTTGACGATGGTTTTATAAAAATTCAAAAAAAATAAATTCCAAATTCCAAAATTGCTGGAATTATTAAATAAAAAAACTCCCAAACTACATTTGTAATTTGGGAGTTTTGTTTTTTTAAAGAATTACTTCTTGATTATAAACTTTTGAACTTTTACCTTATTATCGCTGGTGCTTTTTATAAAATACATACCATCTGATAAATTTTCTAAATTTATTGTATTGATTACATCTTCAGTAAGGTGAATCGATTTTATAGTTTTTCCAGATTGATCGATTATGCTATAATTACCTTTATTGGCAGTCACAACATTAATTATTCCTTTACTTGGATTAGGGTAAATTTTAAACTCAGTTTTGTTTGGCTCATTAATACCCAAGCGACTTATTGTAATACAATCAGACATGACTTTGCAATCTCCTATAGAAACTTCTACTTTGTAATCTCCAGCTTCTAGTGGAGTATAAGATTGATTTGTTTCATTGCTAAGTAAAGTATTTGGACATTTATACCATTGGTAAGTAGCACCCGAATGATTTGATGTTAATAAACCTGAATTTAAGCTTACAGTATTGTTAATACTAGAAGAATTGTTTATTGTTAGATTTAAAGTTTTCGTATCACAACCTACAGTATTATAATAAGTTCCTGAAGTAGTATAGGTTGTACCATTAATTGGCCAATAATAGCTATTACAAGCTGTTTCTGTTTGAGAAGAAGAAGTTATAGGAGTAATAGTTAGATTTAAAGTTTTTGTATCACATCCTACAGTGTAAGGATAAATTCCAGAACTTGTATAAGTATTACCATTTACAGACCATTTATAACTTCCACATGCCGTTTCTGTTTGAGTAGAAGAAGTTATTGGTGTAATAGTTAAATCTAAAGTTTTTGTATCACATCCTACAGTGTAAGGATAAATTCCAGAATTTGTATAGGTAATGTTATTTACTAACCATTTAAAACTTCCGCAAGCCATTTCTGTTTGAGTAGAAGAAGTTATTGGAGTAATGGTTAAATCTAAAGTCTTGGTATTACATCCCACAGTATAAGGGTAAATTCCAGAACTTGTATAGGTAATGTTATTTACTGACCATTTATAACTTCCGCACGCCGTTTCAGTTTGTGTTGATGAAGTTATTGGTGTAATGGTTAAATCTAAAGTTTTCGTATCACAACCTACAGTATAAGGGTAAATTCCAGAACTTGTATAGGTAATGTTATTTACAGACCATTTATAACTTCCACAAGCCGTTTCTGTTTGTATAGAAGAAGTTATTGGAGTAATAGTTAAATCTAAAGTCTTTGTATCACAACCTACGGTATAAGGATAAATTCCAGAATTAGTATAAGTAATTCCATTTGCTGACCATTTATAACTTCCGCATGCCGTTTCAGTTTGCGTAGATGTTGTGATTGGAGTAATCGTTAAATTTAAAGTTTTCGTATCACATCCTACGGTGTAAAGATAAGTTCCAGAACTAGTATAAGTAATTCCATTTGCAGCCCACTTATAACTTCCGCAAGCTGTTTCCGTTTGCGTAGATGTTGTGATTGGAGTAATGGTTAAATCTAAAGTTTTCGTATCACATCCTACAGTGTAAGGATAAGTTCCAGAACTAGTATAAGTAATTCCATTTGCAGCCCACTTATAACTTCCGCAAGC
>NZ_JPRK01000028.1 GCF_000832125.1 Flavobacterium hibernum
CCAATAGTGGCGTGTTCTAAATCAAATTCGATATGAAACCTAAGTTTTTGCCCGTAAACAGCTCTAGTTATAGGTTCGTCTTTATGATTGGTCCAGTATCCTTTTTTAAAATATTGACCTAGTTTTAGCTCAGGTATTGCATCAGGATTTCCAAAAAAAGTTTCTCCATCGCAAGATTCTTGTATTTTTCCGCCTGCGGTTGTAGCAATATCCCCCTCAGAATAAATATCATGATCTCCACCAGTTGTTTTTATAATCTCGCTTTCAGAATATCGTAGTCTCATTTTTCGAATGTATTAGTTGTGCGTTGAATTTTCTCCGCTGTTATTATTCAAATTTTTCTGAGCATGTTTTTTAATAGAGCCCTCGCTAGCAGAATCAATTCCTTTTATGCCAATTTCTTTTCGTTCTTTTTCTGTATGCGACTCGATTTTTCCTTTTATATATTCTTTAAAACTGCCCGCTACTGTAATCATAAAATTGAAACCTATCGAAATGTATTTTGAGCCAATAATGGTCTCGTTATGATTTCCGCCAATAGAATCTGTTTTATTAACTCCTACATTGGTAGTCATATCTCTTCCAGCCTTCATAATAATATCTTCGCCTGCCTCAAGTTCAATGGTTTTTGGGGCAAAAAATTTGATGTTTTCTTTTCCATCCATAAAATATTTATTTCCGCTTGGATCTTCGATTAAAACGCTTCCATCGGCATCGTTCATTATAATTATGATTCCGGAACGTGTTCGTGTAACCTTTAGATCATTTTTTGGAGTGTTATAACCAGAAGATTCTTTTCCGTTATACTGTGTTCCCATTACATAAGGACACTGTGCATTTCCACCTTCAAAACCTACTAAAACTTCTTCTCCAATTTCGGGTATAAAATAAGATCCTTTTCCTGCTCCGCCATGTTGCTGAATCATTCTCATCCATTGGCTTGTCTTGGTTCCCATTCCCCAAAAGAATTCTACTTTTACACGTCCAAGTCCTTCGGGGTCGTTATTGTCTTTTATTTTTGCGGGTTGAGTTTCTGCATGTGCAAAAACGGCTGTATTGGTATAATGCGGAGCTGAAACATCGTTAGGAATGGCTTTAAATTCGCAGGTATAACTACCATGTACTTCTGAGTGATGTGTGGCTTCTATACAAACTAAATTGTGTTCTACAACTCCGTTTACAATCGTAAA
>NZ_JPRK01000029.1 GCF_000832125.1 Flavobacterium hibernum
CCAATTTCGGGTATAAAATAAGATCCTTTTCCTGCTCCGCCATGTTGCTGAATCATTCTCATCCATTGGCTTGTCTTGGTTCCCATTCCCCAAAAGAATTCTACTTTTACACGTCCAAGTCCTTCGGGGTCGTTATTGTCTTTTATTTTTGCGGGTTGAGTTTCTGCATGCGCAAAAACAGCTGTATTGGTATAATGTGGTGCAGAAACATCGTTAGGAATCGCTTTAAATTCGCAGGTATAACTACCATGTACTTCTGAGTGATGTGTGGCTTCTATACAAACTAAATTGTGTTCTACAACTCCGTTTACAATCGTAAAGGTTTGTCCTAATCCTAACGGGAAATAAGATATTCCGCTATAATACACGCTGTTTGCATCGCTTCCTGCTGTTTGCAGGGTAATCATTTCTTGTAGTTCGTCTTTGTTTTGGGCGTTGTTGGTATAAGAGCCAATTCTTAATTCAGTTTCGGTTACTATGCCTTGATTAAAACCTACTATAGTGGAAAGACTGTCTCTGCTTCCTGTGGTTGTTTTTTGTGAAATATCGCGAATACCATCTGCATTTTTATAATCATAACCCCCAAGCGATATGGCGTGCGAAGTCATATTAGCCTGAATCTTAAATTTATGCATAGACGCGCCGTTGATGAGTTTAACTTTAGAACTTTTTAGTTGCCCAAACTGCATACGCATGCCATCAAAATAAAACCATTGACCATAACGCGTTGCCAGTCTTTTAAGAAAATTGAA
>NZ_JPRK01000030.1 GCF_000832125.1 Flavobacterium hibernum
CTTAAGGTGGTTATTGCGGCGGGGCTCACCTCTTCCCATCCCGAACAGAGTAGTTAAGCCCGCCTGCGCAGATGGTACTGCAGTTATGTGGGAGAGTATGTCGTCGCCTTTCTTTTCAAAAACCCTATCCAATCGGATAGGGTTTTTTTGTTTTTATAGGTTTTTGGGAATGAGAATGTGGCTAGCTTTAATAGTAAGCTCTTATAAGTAATGAAACCTGCTAAGGGATAATTTTAAATGTTCTTTTAATTTTAATATTTAAAATATAATTAAAGGGAGTTGATTTTGAATAATCATATTCTGTTTAATATATGAGCTGTAGATGATGAATGAACCTTGAATTATTTTGGAAGTGTTTTTAAAAAATATTTTAACTTGAAAATCGGAATTTTTAGGTTTTATTTTAATGAAGGGAGAAGTATGAGTTTTTTTTGTTTAGATTGTCTAGTCTTTATGTTTAATTTATTAGTAAACGATGCATGTGGAATAGCTGTTTAATGATCTTTCGATTTAAATTTCTTATTGGTTTTAAGTGTCTGTAGTTGTTAGTGGGTTAAGATAAGCTGTATTTTATATGGGCTGCCTTTCGATATTGGTTTTAATATTTTGCTTTTTAAAGAAAAAAAAGTAAAAAGATTTCGGATCATGTTCAAAAGTTAGGGATTGAGTAAAAAGATTAGATAATCTGAATAAGAAAAAATCTATATTTCTCACACCTCTGAATTGAGGTCTAAAAGTTTTTATTTTGGCATTAAAAGATTCTGCAGAAGCATTTGTACTTCTGTTATCAAAATAGTTTAAGATTGATTGGAATGTTAAAGTTTTTAAAACCTGATTCTTCTGCATTTCTATACCGATGAGCCAGTGTGGCAATGTGTTTATCATTGTTATTATTATTATTATTATTATTATAAATGAAGTTGTTGGTTTAGATTGTAGGCTGTTTTTATATTAGAATATAAATCAAATAGTATCTGTGCTCTTTCTTTTTGGCTTTCATTACATTTGTCTGGAGATTTATAAAGCAGATACCTGCTTCTAGCTAATAGTTATTTTACAGAATCTCTGTTGGGTAAAAGTTGCAGGATGTATGTTTTATTTTCTGATTTTGCATGTGGTACTAATTGATTCTCAGAATCAATAGCTCTTCCCATCGATACTTGATTCTAATCCCTTGTGGTGCTTCTAAATCTAATTTTTAGATATTAAACTATGGGTAATCTATATAGCTTTTGGAAAACAGCTCTTTGAGATCAACTTCAAAGAATTAGCCATATCGAGTGTTATTTCTTTTGCAGTATGTCTCTTTTTGATCAATCTTACAAATGCGTTCTATGACCTGATCGACCTTGGTTCTGGCAACAATGGCTACTATAGAGCCATTTTTGCCTTGGAATTTTTTGTTGGTCAGGTTAGTATAAAGTTTTCCTTGGGATAAAGCCACTTCGTCAATAGGTAAATGAGTCTCGATGTTTTTAGGATAAATAATCCATTGGTGTACATATTGGGCTAGTGCTCATTTATTAAAGGAATTTAAGTGTTTTTTATATTGTCTTTGAAGTTTCTTTCCGTTAACTCCAAAAAAGTCTCCAATAGTATGGAAATCAGTAAGTATAAATTTTAAAAGTTCTATAGAGGTTATTTTTAATTCTTAGATTGTAAATTTCTGATTTTATTTTGATATTTATTCCTGGGTTTTGTTTTTGATCTGGAATTTCCACTACTATCGGGCTAGGTTAGGAGTTTGAGAAAGGTTATTTTCTATATACAGGTATAAAAGTAGCTTTAGCACCTTTGCGAGATTAAATAGAGATGCATTGAAAGAGGTGGTGTATTACAAGTTAATACCAAAAAAGTTGTAAAGTCGACAAAACAGCACCTCTTATAAAAGCAAAAATTGCAAAAAGTACAACGCTTAAAGAAAAACCTTTCAAAAGTTTAAAAACATAGAAAGTTAAGTTTAGTGTTATCAGAGAGTTAAGAAAAAGAGATAAAAAAGATTAAAAATA